>NZ_JADLQO010000010.1 GCF_015477775.1 Nocardia abscessus
GGCCGGAACTGGAAGCACGGTAACGTGTGGAGGTGACCGGTACTAATCGGCCGAGGACTTACCAACAAAGGTTGCTACGCGTCCACTGTGCGGTATCTGAAACAACACACAGATACCCGTAACCCCACTCCTTAGGGTTTGTTCCACTGTTCGTGGTGGACGACTCGAAGGGGGATGGTGGTGTCGGGTGTGGATAGTTTCATAGAGTTACGGCGGCCATAGCGGTAGGGAAACGCCCGGTCCCATTCCGAACCCGGAAGCTAAGCCTGCCAGCGCCGATGGTACTGCACTCGACAGGGTGTGGGAGAGTAGGACACCGCCGGAACATCCTTCACGATAGGGGACCCAGACTCTGGGTCCCCTATCTGCATTTGAGCACCCCATAAGCTCCGAAAGGCCCCCCGACGATCGTCGGGGGGCCTTTCGTCGTTTATCCGGAAATTACTTTCGTTACCTGTCGACGGCGAGCGCGCTCGTCAATTCACTTGCCGTGCTGCGCGTCGCGTCCACGAAATCCTCGCGTTCGGTTCGCGTCGTCGCGGCACGCAACGGTCCCAGCTGCACTTCGTAGGCCGCGGTGCCGCGCGCGTCGAAAACCGGCGCCGCCAGATAACTCAGCGGCAATACCTCCTCCGAATCCAGCTCTGCCCGGGTGAAGGGCCGTGAGGTGAGCGTGGCGAGCTGGCGAAGCGCGCGGGTGCGCAGATGAGGTTGCAGCAGTTCGGATCCCACCGCGCCGAGCAGATCGGCGAGCAGATCGACCATCCCCGCGTCGTCGGCGCGGGGCCGGAAGACAGCCACCCCGCGATCGCGTACCAGCGTCAGTAGCGCACCGGCCATCCGTTGATCGTCTTCGGTGGCGGTGCGCAGCCAGGTGTTCTGCTCGCTCGCCGGACGCCACGGCATGACGCTGGCACCGGCCGGGAACTGGAGCGGAATGCGGTGCCCCACCG
Organism: Nocardia abscessus; assembly: GCF_015477775.1. Lineage (GTDB taxonomy): Bacteria > Actinomycetota > Actinomycetes > Mycobacteriales > Mycobacteriaceae > Nocardia > Nocardia abscessus_A. The sequence continues at coordinate 954 of NZ_JADLQO010000010.1, forward strand.
GGATTCCGGGAACAACGCGGTCGACGCCGTGTCGCACGTCGAGCACCGTGAGCCGGTCGGGTTCGATGCGGCTGAACGTGGCGCCGTACCCGGTCCGGGCGGCGAGGCCGGCGAGGAGGTCGCCGACGCCGTGCGGGAGGGCGGCGCCGTGCAGCCCGGCCAGTGCCGGCCCGATGACGTAGCCGCGAGCCGGATCGCGAGCCACCCAACCGGCCGTGTCCAGTTCGGCCAGGATCGCGGTCGCGGTCGCGCGGGCGATGCCGAGACGTTCGGCGATGCCCGCGACGCTGATCGGCTCACCGGAGGTCGCCAGCAGCGAGACTATATCGATGACGCGACGCGTCGGTGGCGACGCGGATCGGTCCGGCATGGCGGCAACCCCTTGTCCCGGCTCGGGTGAGCGACTTACGATGACGAATATTAGATCACAGCACTGTCGAATATTCGTCAGAGCGGAGGAGCGTGAATGATTCTGGACCGGTTCCGAATCGATGATCAGGTCGCCATAGTCACCGGTGCGGGCCGTGGTCTGGGCGCGGCCATAGCGGTCGCGTTCGCGGAGGCGGGCGCGGACGTGGTGATCGCCGCACGCACGGAGAGCCAGCTCGAGGAGGTTGCCGAGCGGGTCGCCGCCGCCGGGCGACAGGCCCACGTGGTGCCCGCCGACCTGAGCGACGCCGATGCCACGGCCGCCCTCGCCGCGTCGGCGGTGGAACGCTTCGGGCGGCTGGACATCGTGGTCAACAACGTGGGCGGCGCACTGCCGTGCCCGCTGCTGGACACGACGCCGCAGGCGCTGGCGCAGGCGTTCGACTTCAACGTGGTCAACGCGCACGCCCTGGTCAGGGCCGCGGTGCCGCGCATGCTCGAAACCGCAGGGGGTGGTTCGATTCTGAACATCACCTCCACGATGGGGCGGCTGCCCGGCCGCGCGTTCGCGGCATACGGCACCGCCAAGGCCGCCCTCGCTCACTACACCAAGCTCGCCGCCCTCGACTTGAATCCGCGCATCCGGGTGAACGCGATCGCGCCCGGCTCGATTCTGACCTCCGCGCTGGAGATCGTCGCGAGCAACGACGCCATGCGCACCGAATTGGAGGCCAAGACGCCGCTGCATCGCATCGGCGAACCCGAAGACATCGCCGCGGCCGCGCTCTATCTGGTGTCGCCGGCGGGCAAGTACCTCACCGGGAAGATTCTCGAGCCCGACGGCGGCTTGATCATCCCGAACCTCGACCTCCCGATACCGGATCTGACATGACATATCGCGTAGTGCAATGGGGCACCGGCAATGTGGGCAGGCATGCCCTGGCCGGCGTCATCGCCCATCCCGAACTGGAACTGACCGGCGTGTGGGTGTCCGGCTCCGCCAAGAGCGGCACGGACGCGGGAGCCCTCGCGGGACTCGATCATTCGGTCGGCGTCACCGCCACGACCGACGGCGACGCATTGCTCGCCTCCCGCCCGGACTGCGTCGTCTACTGCTCCATGACCGACAACCGGCTGTTGGAAGCCGTGCAGGATCTGCAACGCATCCTGGCCGCAGGGATCAATGTCGTCGCTTGCGCACCGGTGTTCTTCCAGTACCCCTACGGCGTGCTGCCCGACGAGCTGCTGAAGCCGGTGCAGGAGGCGGCCGCGCAGGGCAATTCGTCGCTGTGGGTGAACGGAATCGATCCTGGTTTCGCCAACGACCTGCTCCCGCTCGCGCTCGCGGGGACCTGCCTGCGTGTCGACCAGGTGCGCTGTCTGGAGATCGTGGACTACGCCAGCTACGACAACCGCGCGGTCATGTTCGACATCATGGGCTTCGGCAAACCCGTCGACGAGGTCCCCATGCTGTTGCAGCCCGGCGTGCTGTCGCTCGCCTGGGGCGGCACGGTGCGTCAGCTCGCGGCCGGGATCGGCGTCACCCTCGATGCCGTCACGCAGTCCTACGAGCGCATTCCGGCTCCGGAGTCGTTCGACATCGCGACCGGGCACATCGCCGAGGGAACCGCGGCGGCATTGCGTTTCGAAGTCCGGGGCATGGTCGGGGACGTGCCGGTCACGGTGCTCGAGCATGTGACCCGGCTGCGCCCCGACCTGTGCCCCGACTGGCCGCAGCCGGCGCACCCCGAGGGCTCCTACCGCGTCGAGATCACGGGCGAGCCGAATTACGCGCTGGATCTGGTGACTTCGAGCCGCAATGGGGATCACAACTACGCGACGGTCCTGGCGACCGGCCTGCGCATCGTCAACGCCGTCCCCGCGGTGGTCGCCGCCCCCGCCGGAATTCTCACCGCGCTGGATCTCCCACTGATCACCGCCCCCGCACACCGCCCTGGCCGGTGATCGCCCTCGGGCCCACGGCGCGCGGGTATACGGCCTGCCCGCCATCAGGCCCGCTGGGGCCCTGACCGGCCCTGCGGCCCGGGGCCGCCGCGGGGGCTAACCGGCGCGCAGCACCGACAGCGCCCGCTCGATGTCGTCGGCGCTGTTGTAGAGGTGGAAGGCGAACCGCAACCCGCCGCCACGCGCCGAGGCGACCACTTCTGCCTCCGCGAGCCGGGCGGCCAGTTCCGCCGCGCCGGGCACCGAAACGATCGGCGAGCGCGCTTCGACGGGCTCGAAGCCGAGGTCTCGCAGGCCGTCGCGGAAGCGGTCGGCGAGGTCGAGGTCGTGCGCGCCGATCTTGGCGACGGTGAGTTCCTCGATCAGCGACAGTCCGGCCAGCGCCGCCACGACGCCGAGCCAATCGGGTGTGGTGTCGAACCGCCGTGCCGTCGCGGGCAGCGCGATCGGGCGATAGAGCTCGGCCCAGCGGTCCTGGGCGGCGTACCAGCTGGAGCCGACCGGACGCAGCTGCGGGACGAGGTCGGGGGCGGTGGCGAGGAACGCGACGCTGCGCGCCCCGATCAGCCATTTGAAGGTGGCGCAGACCCAGTAGTCCGCGTCGGCGAAGCGCAGCGGCAGCCAGCCCGCGGCCTGGGTGGCGTCCACGAGCAGGCGCGCGCCGTTGGCTCGGGTGACCGCGCGCAACTCGGCCAGATCGGTGACCCGGCCGTCCGCGGACTGGACCACGCTCACGGCGACCAGCGCGGTCTCCGGCCGCACGTGCGCGGCCAGCTCGGGCAAGGGCACGAAGCGCACGACGAGGTCGCCACGGTGCACGAAAGGCATGGAGACGGAGGAGAATTCGCCTTCCGGCAGGAGGACCTCCGCGCCGGGCGGCAGGGCGGTGGCCACGGGGCCGATGAGGCCCGCGACACCACTGCCGAGCGCGATGTCGTCGGCGGTCGCTCCGTCGAGCAGCCCGGCGAACCCGGCACGCAGGTCGGGTACCAGTCGATCCACCTCGGCGGTCGGCGCACCGCGGCCGGACGCCCAGCTCGCACTCGCGTCGCGCACCGCGGCGAGGGCACGGGCGGACGGCAGCCCGAAGGAGGCGGTGTTCAGGTAGGTGGTTTCGGGAGTGAATTCGTCGGGCGCTAGGGAGGGCATGTTCGCAGCATCCACCGGGCGGCGCCGGGCGGTCCAGCGCCACCGGGCCGATAGTGGACCGATTTCGTTCGGCGCTGGGCGGTCATTTCTCCGGCGCCCACATATTGGACAGCAGTTGGAAGCTGGGCGTGTCCGCCAGCGACTGCATGGATTCGTAGATGCGGCGGTAGCCGGTGGAGGTGATGCGCCATTTGCCGTCGGCGTCGCGGCGGTAGGTGTCGGTGTAGTAGCCGGCCCCCCGGATCAGCACACCGTATTCGGTGGCGATCACGGTGTCCTCGAATGCCCAGGATCCCGTGGCCGTTCCGCCGTCGACACCGATCTCCGGATGGTTGGCGATGTGCACCGAGATGACCGACGGGCCGAGATTCTCCCGCATGAACGCGGTGATGGCATCGCGGCCGTCCAGGTGCAGCGGCTCGCCCATGGCGTGGGTGCCGTAGCGTCCTTCCGCGTCGACGGCGAGGGTATCGGCGAACTCGTCCCAGTCTTTGAGATCGAGGCTCCGGAAGTAGCGGTACTTCAGCTGGCGGACGGCTTCGATGGCGTCGAGATCCATCTGTCGAGCCTGGCACGTGCCGCCTTCCAGGACAAGAACGTGTTCTACCGCAGCCCGGGTGTCGAACCAGCGCGACCGGGTACCCAACTGACGGGCGCTGTCGTGCGCTACGACAGCGCCCGAGGTACCGATCTCGTCACGACCAAGGGAACCTTGCGATGACCGACCGTCCTGCCACCCATGACCCGAACCGGCAAACCCCCCTCGACCAGGAACTCGCCCTGAAAGCGGCCGCGCAGCGCTTGGAGGACGAATTCGACGGCGTCGTCAGCGAGGCCGCGATCGAGGATCACCTGCACTCGTCGTACGACCATTTCGCCGACCACGCCACCATCGTGAACTACTTGCCGCTGCTGGCCGAGCGGTACACCCGCGAGTGGCTGTTCACCGTCGCGGATTCCGCGTCCGGATCCGCGTAGCGGATGGATCGGTCCGCCACCTGCGAACACCGGCGCCGTCGGCGCGTGAGCCGCTCACAGGCTCGCGCGTTCGGCGGTGGGTCGCGTCGAAATGATCAGTGAATTACCCCTGGCCGACGGGATTGCTCCTAAGCTCTACGCGAGCACGCGTGGAGGTTGGCAATGACGGTCGAGGTGATGACCGATCCCGAGCCCGGGGAGTTATGGACCGGCTCAGGATCGGCGGCCCGGCCGGGCCAGCCGCCGGTATCGATGATCGAGCGGATGACGCTGATACTGGAAGCTTTCGACGGCGCGACGCCGACGCTGACGCTCATCGAACTCGCCGAGCGCACCGGATTGCCGCGGTCCACCGTGCACCGCATCCTCGACCAGCTGATCCGGTTGCGCTGGCTCGCCCACGCGCCGGGCGGCTACCGGCTCGGACTGCGCACGCTGGAGCTGGGCGGACTCGCCGCCGAGCACAACGAGATTCGTGACGCGGTGAGTCCGCTGCTGCACGACCTGCACCAGCAGACCGGCATGGTCGGTCACCTCGGTGTTCTGGACGGCCGCGACGTGCTGTACCTGGACAAGGTCGGTGGCCGGTGCGCCGCGAGCGTGCCCACCCGGCTCGGCGGGCGGATGCCCGCCCACAGCACTGCGCTGGGCAAGGCGCTGCTGGCCACGCTGGAACCGAGCATCGTGGAAGCGTCCTTCCGGGATCGCCTGCCGCAGCTGACCGCACGCACCCTCGCCGACCGTGCCGAACTGCATCGCGAGCTGAGTCGCATCCGTAACCGCCAGGGTGTCGCCGTCGACAACGAGGAGTCGGTGACGGGCATCGCGTGTGTGGCCGTGCCGATCCGCGGTCGCGGTGCCGCGCTGGCCGCCGTGTCACTGTCGGGCCGGGTCGGTGCGGACCGAGCGGTGCTGGACACCGCGCGGCTGGCTCGCGCGCTGGCCGAGGTGGCCCAGGAGGCGGGTCGGAACCTCTTCCCTCGACAGGCGCGCAGACATTGACCGGTCCGGGCGAGCCGCAGCCGTGCCGGATCATTTCCGATCGGCCGGTGCCTGCGCAAGGCGGATCGGTCGGAATTAGCCGCACGCTTGCTGAACTGCGGTCTTTCACAGTGGAGAATTTTCGTTCGCGGTGCACACGAGGCGCGGGGCTGCTTTCCTGATGTAGTCAGGATGGACAGTCCGCGAGTAGGTGAGCCGGAGTCGGGGAAGCGATGCACCGGGTACCGATCCAAGAGCGGCCATTCCGTTCCGAATGGCTGTGGTTTGCGGCAGGCGTGCTGGTCACCGTCGCGGTGGTCGTCTGGCTGGTGCGGCCGTCGGCGCCGAGCTGCGGTGCAGCGACAGCGCTGAACGAGGCGTCCTCGCCTTCGCGATTTCCGGTGAGCGCCATGACTTTCGCTCCGCTCGGGCCGGACAGGTCCGCCGAGGCGCGCTACTACAGGTTCGGCAAGCAGGTGTCGTGCTCCTTCCGCGAGCTGCCGCCGGATGGTTACTACGCCGGGCTGTCCACCTCCGACTACGGTCGCGCCGACCTCTGCGGGGCGTATCTGGAGATCCAGGGTCCACGCGGAGCGGTCCGGGCGCTGGTGGTGGACCACTGCCCGGCATGCGCTGGGGAAGAACTGAATCTGAGCGCGGCCGCGTTCGAGCTGATCGCCGATCCCGACGACGGTGTGGCTGCGGTCCGCTACCGCCTGGTCCGTGACCCGCAGCCGGTGCAGGAGCTGACCTTCGAGGTGAAGCCGGACTCCTCCACGTCCTGGTTCGCCATCCTGTTCGGTGGCACCGGAAATCCGTTGCGCGAGGCGGCTGTCCGGCCCGCGGGTGGCGGGCCGTGGCAACAGCTCACCCGGCGGGCGGACAACTATTGGACCCTCTCCGGCGCCGGGCAGGGCCCCTTCACCGCACGAGTGACGGATGTCTTCGGCAACGAGGCCGAGATCACCGATGTCACGGTAGAACCGGGCCGATACTCGGCGGGTACCCGGCTCTATTCCGGCGCACCCGCGTTCACGTCCCTGACGCCGTCCCTGGCGACCTCGACGGGCCCTGCCACGGCCGCGTCCCGGTGCAGGCCGTAGCGATCAGGCCAGTTTCGCGGCCAGTGCACGTCCGGCCGCCCGGCCGGAGAAGATGCACCCGCCGAGGAAGGTGCCCTCCAGCGCGTTGTACCCGTGCACGCCACCGCCGCCGAACCCGGCCACCTCGCCCGCGGCGTACAGACCGGGGAACGCCGTGCCGTCCGGCCGGATCACCTGCGAATCCAGGTCGGTCTGCAAGCCACCCAGAGTCTTCCGGGTGAGGATGTTCAGTCGGACGGCGATCAGCGGTCCTGCGGCCGGGTCGAGGATCCGGTGCGGTTTGGCGACCCGGCCCGCCTTGTCGCCGATGTACCGGCGGGCGTTGTCGATCGCCATCAGCTGGCTGTCCTTGCTGTACTTGTTCGCCAGTTCCCGGTCGCGGGCGACGATCTGGCGTTCCAGGTCGTCGTAGTCCAGCTGGGGGCCGCGCGCGATCTTGTTCATGCCCTCGACCAGTTCACGCAGCGTGTCCGCGACGACGAAGTCGACGCCGTGCTGTTTGAACGCCTCGACCGGCCCCGGCGCGCCCTTGGCGACCCGGCTTTTCAGGGTGAGCTTGAGATCCTTGCCGGTGATGTCCGGGTTCTGCTCGGAGCCCGACAGCGCGAACTCCTTCTCGATGATCGACTGGGTGAGCACGAACCAGGAGTAGTCGTAGCCGGTCTTCAGGATCGCCTTCATCGTCGTATTGGTGTCGAACCCGGGAAAACACGGTGCGGGCAGCCGTTTTCCGTTCGCGTCGAACCACAGCGAGGAGGGGCCCGGGATGATCCGGATGGCGTGGTCGGGCCAGATCGGATCCCAGTTGACGATGCCCTCGGTGTAGTGCCACATGCGGTCCCGGTTGACGATCGCGCCGCCCGCCGCCTCGGTGATGCCGAGCATCCGGCCGTCGACGTGCGCGGGCACGCCGGAGATCAGCGTCTTCGGGCAGGGACCGAGCCGCTCGGTGGGCCAGTTGCGGCGGATCATCTCGTGGTTGTGACCGATGCCGCCGGACGTCACGATCACGGCTTCGGCGCGGAATTCGAACTCGCCGACCGCGGTCCGGGAGGAGGCGCGGCCGCGTTCGAGATCGGTGTCCTCGAGCACGGTGCCGCGCACGCCGACGACCGCGTCGTCCGCGACGATCAACTCGTCCACCTGATGGCGGAAGCTGAAGCGAACCTGACCGCGCCGTTCGCCCTCGAGGACCGGCTCGGCGAAGACCCGGACCACCTCGGGGCCGGTGCCCCAGGTGAGGTGGAAGCGCGGCACCGAATTGCCGTGCCCGTCGGCACGGTCGCCGCCGCGTTCGGCCCACCCGACCAGCGGTGTCACGCGCAGGCCGAGATCACGCAGGTAGTCGCGCTTCTCGGTGGCCGCGAACCGCACGTACGCCTGTGCCCACCGCCTGGCCCACTTGTCCTCGTCGTCGCGGTCGAACCCGGCCGAGCCGAGCCAGTCCTGCAGGGCGAGATCGTAGGAGTCCTTGATGCCGAGGCGTCGCTGCTCCGGGCTGTCGACGAAGAACAGGCCGCCCAGCGACCAGAACGCCTGGCCACCCAGATTGTTGCGGTTCTCCTGGTCGAGCACGTGCACCGTGCGACCCGCCTTGACCAGCTCGTGTGTGGCGACCAAGCCGGCCAGCCCGGCGCCGATGACGAGGACGTCCGCCTCCGGCGTCACCTCGGGGCTGCTGTGGGACATGTTCATCCTTCGGTTGCGGTGCTGTAGGCCAGCACGACGTGGTGGAAGAGTTCGGTGCGCCGCTCGCGCGCGGCGCGGCTGTCCGGCTCCATCAGGACCTGCACGCTGGTTCCGTCGTGCACGGCGATGAGCGCTTGGCCGAACGACTCGGGGTCCGGCACGGTGCGGCCGCCACGCGCGAGCGCGGCGACGATGGTGGGCATGAGCGCCGCCACGATGGCCTCCTCGCGGGCGGCCATCACCCGGCGCAGCGCGGGAGTGCGCAGGGCGTGCGCGGTGAATTCCGCGGTGATCCGGTACCAGCCCTCGTCGACCGGGACCGCTCGTTCCAGGCGCTCGACGGCGGTGCGCACGTCATCGGTGCCCCCGGCCGCGATCTCGTCCAGAATCGCGCTCGCCTCGGTGAGCATCGCCGTCGAGCGCTGTTCCCACATGGCCAGGAACAGCTCGTCCAGCGAGCTGAAATTCGAGTAGAAAGCCCCGCGGGTGAATCCGGCGCGTTCGCACACCCGCTCCACGGTGGCGCGTCCGAAGCCCTCCTCGGCGAACGCCTCGTAGGCGGCCCGCAGCAGCCGGTTCCTGGTTTCGGCGCGACGGCGGGTCACCCGGGCGGGCGCGGCCTGCGCGGCGTCGGACGTCATCGGGCACCTCCTCGTTTCGGCCGCGACCGATCATCGGATACAGAAATGTACTCGATACAGAAACGTATCAGACCTCGTTGCCGAGCGAGGCCGAATGCGCCGAGTAGGGTGAATCCGGCGCATCCGGCGGGGCCGGGTTGCCCGATCCGTGTCGGTCCGATCGGTGCGAGGTGATCCGGCGATGAGCGAGTTCTCCGGCGGCAGGACCTCGATGCGGTGCTGGCGGGTGCGCAGGCCGGGTCCGATCGATGGCGGCCCGTTGCACGCGGAGCGCACGCCGGTGCCGGCACCCGGCCCGGGGGAGCTGATGGTGCGTGTTCTCGCCTGCGGCGTGTGCCGGACCGACTTGCACGTGGCCGAGGGGGATCTTCCGGTACACCGCGCCGCGGTGGTGCCCGGGCACGAGGTGGTCGGCGAGGTCGTCGCGTTCGGTCAGGGTGCGCAGCGGGAGGGTTTCGCGGTCGGGGATCGAGTGGGCATCGCCTGGCTGCGGCACACGTGCGGGGAGTGCAAATTCTGCCTGCGCGGTGCGGAGAACCTCTGTCCGCGTTCGGCCTACACAGGCTGGGACGCCGACGGCGGGTACGCCGAATTCGCTTGCGTGCCCGCGGCGTACGCGCTGCGGCTGCCCGCCGGTTACTCCGACGCGGACACGGCTCCGCTGCTGTGCGCAGGCATCATCGGGTACCGGGCGCTGCTGCGGGCCGCCGTGCCGCCGGGCGGGCGGCTCGGCGTCTACGGCTTCGGCGGCAGCGCCCACATCGCCGCTCAGGTGGCCGCCGCGCAGGGAGCGGAGGTGCACGTGATGACACGGGATCCGGCCGCGCGCGAGCTCGCGTCCGCGCTCGGGGCGGCGTCGGTACAGGGCGCTGCGGATCCGCCTCCGGTGCTGCTGGATTCGGCGATCCTGTTCGCGCCGGTCGGTGACCTGGTGCCGCCGGCCATGGCGGCGCTCGATCGGGGCGGTGTCCTCGCCGTCGCCGGTATCCATCTCAGCGACATTCCCGTGCTGAACTACCAGCGGCATCTGTTCCAGGAGCGGGAGATTCGCTCGGTGACCGCGAATACCCGTGCGGACGCCCGCGAATTCCTGGCTTTCGCAGGCGATCACCGGATACATCTGACCACGCACGGGTACTCCCTGGACATGGCGGATCGGGCGCTGGCCGATCTCGCGCACGGACAGTTCACCGGCGCAGCGGTTCTCGTGCCGTAAGGGCCCGTAGAACACGATTCGGCGTTGAGTCCGTATCGGTCGGATGGAGTTCCTTGACGGCCCTCGGAGCCGTTCTTACCTTCGCGGATATAGCCGCAATTGTCACTGACAAGTGTCGATCGGCTGTCTCACAACGGCGTGAGTAGGTGAGTACGATGGCCAACCGGAAGGTAATTCATTTCGAGAAGTGGCGTGTAGTAAGGGCGTTTGCCGTGCTACTGCTCGTCGCGGGATTCGGGGCGGCGACGGGATTGCAGGCATGGGCGACGTCCTGTGCGGCAGTCGACGTCGTCGTCGCGAGAGGCACCCACGAACCCGGATTTCTGGGTTCGGTGGTGGGCGACCCGCTCTATGACGCACTGTGGCAAGCACTTCCGGTCGATTCGCAGGCCTACCGGGTGGACTACCCGGCCGACCTGCTCGATCCGTCCTCGATCAGCCGCGGCACCCACGACATGACCGCCCATCTGATGTGGCAGGCGGCCAGGTGCCCGGACCAGCGGTTCATCCTGGTCGGCTTCTCACAAGGCGCCATCGTGGCCCACGGGGTGCTCGGCACCGGCATCGTGACCGCGCTCGGTGGCATCCACTCGCTGCCCGCGGATCTGGAATCCCGGGTGGCCGCGGTGCTGCTGTTCGGCGATCCCATCCGGCTGATCGGCTGGAATGTGCCGGAACACTACGCCTGGCGAACCGGAAACTACTGCGCGAGTGGTGATCCGGTGTGCGAGGGCGGCATCCGTCCCGCCGCGCACACCGACTACCGGTGGGCCATGTGGCCCGCGGTCGAGTTCACGGTGTACCGGGTGTGACATCGCGGAGCCGGTAATCCGAACGGTGGGGCCGACCGAGGTCGGCTCCACCGTTCGTTGTGCCTGCTACCAGTGCAAACCGGGCACGACGCGGGCGAGGCGCGCCGCGGGGGCGGGCAGCGCCATGAGCGGCATGATCACCGGGGCCAGCGCGGACAGCGCGCCGCGGCTGGGCGCCTGCTCGGTGGTCGACTCCTCGGCCGGACGGCGGTCCGAGTCGCCCCGCGCGGCGCGGGACTCCCCGAACAGGCGGAAGCCCTGGTGCATGATCTGGCGTTTGACCGACGGCATCAGCAACTCGACCGCCTGTGCGAAGGTGCCGACCGGTGTGTCGATGCGGTGCGGGCGGTCCTCCAGCGCGCGGACCACGATGGCGGCGGCCTGGTCCGGATCCGGGACGGGAAGCGCCCGGTACAGATCGGTCGGCGCGATCATCGGGGTCCGCACCAGCGGCATCCGCACCGAGGTGAACGTGATGCCGGCGTCCCGGTTCTCCACCGCCGCGATCTCGCTGAAGTTGTCCAGCGCCGACTTGCTCGCCACATAGGCGGCGAACCGGGGCACCTTGGTCTGCACCGCGATCGAGGAGATGTTGACCACGTGCCCGAAGCGCCGCGCCCGCATCGACGGCAGCAGTCCGAGGATGAGCCGGACCGCGCCGAAGTAGTTCACCGCCATGGTGCGCTCGAAATCGTGCATCCGGTCGGTGGAGTTGAGCACGGAGCGGCGGATCGAGCGGCCCGCGTTGTTCACCAGGTAGTCGACGTGGCCGTGGTCGTCGAGGACGCACTGCACGAGCTTCTCGACGGCTTCGGAGTCGGTGATGTCGCACGGATAGGTGTGCGCGACACCGCCTTCCGCGCGCACGGCTTCGGCCGCGGCCGCCAAGTCGTCGTGCCCGCGGGCGACCATCAGCACCTTGGCGCCGCGCCGGGCGACGGCGTGCGCGGTGGCCAGCCCGATCCCGGAGGACGCGCCCGTGATCAGCACGACCCGGCCGGCCAGCGGGTCACCGGTGATGGTCACGCGTCCGCGCTGCGGGTCGAGGTTGGCACGCCAGTACTGCCACAGGCGTTCGGCGTAGCTGTCGAACGACGGCACGGTCAGGCCGGCGCTGCGCAGCTGGGAGCGAGTGGAGTCGCTGATGAACTCCGCGGAGAACGAGGTGTGCGGAGCGACTTCGGCCGGGATGCCGAGCTGTTCGAGCAGGAAATCGCGCACGGTGGCGACTCCGGGAAGGTGTGCGAGGCCGCTGAGCGCCAGCCCGCTGCCCGGCAGTGTGCCCACGCCGGTCGGCGCGCCCGCCGCGGCGGCGAGCGCGCTGTACACCTCGCCGAACGGCTGCGGCTCGGGGTTGACCAGGTGGAAGGTGCGGCCGTCCAGGCCGGGGCGGCGGATCAGTTCCGCCATGGCGGCCGAGACATAGTCGACCGGAACGATATTCGTCGCACCGAGATCGGGCAGCGGCAACGGCAGATCGGACGGCAGCGTGCCGAGCTTCGCGATCGCGCTGAAGAAGTAGTAGGGGCCGTCGATCTTGTCCATCTCGCCGGTGCGGGAATCGCCCACGATGATCGCGGGCCGATAGACCCGCCAGCGCACGCCGCGCGATTCGCGCACGAGCTTTTCGGCGGCGAACTTGGTGCGGTGATACGGCGAGGTCAGTTGCTGTCCGAGGTCGAAGTCCTCCTCGAAGAACTTGCCCTTGTGGTCGCCCGCCACCGCCACCGAGGAGACGTGGTGCAGCACCGCGCCCAGCCTGCGGGCCAAGGCCAGCACCGAGCGCGTGCCGGTGACGTTCGCGGCGTGCGCGGTGTCCTCGTCGGCGGTCATGTCGTAGACGGCGCCGAGGTGGACGACGTGGTCGGCCTGCGGCGCCTCGCACGCCAGCCCGAGCCCGTCGGCGGTGAGATCGCCGATCAGCGCGAAGACGCGTTCCGCGCCGCGCCAACCCGCCGCGATATCGGTGAATTTCGCCAGCGACGTCTCGCGCACCAGCACGTGGACGATCGCCTCGGCGTCGCGATCCAGGAGGTCTTGCACGACCCGCCTGCCCAAGAATCCGGTTCCACCCGTCACGATGTAAGTGGCCATCGCACTCTCCTGCTGTTCACTCGAACCATGTTGTCGCACAAGTCATCCGGCATGCGGCAATGGATCCGGACAGCGTCGCTCGGCCCCCAGCGACAGAACGTCGGGCCGAAAGTAGGAACACCTTCGTCCTGACTTATTACTGAACAGTAATCGACCGCGTACGGCACCGGCAAGCGATCATGACCCGTTCGGCCTGTGGGACTGGTCACCCGAATGCGCAGGTCAAACGGTATGTGTTACATAGATTTCCAGTTACCCGCGTTCTGGTCGGGTGTCCAGCAATCCGGTAGCGTCCGGTGCGGCTATTTCCATCCGGCTACTTCTTCTCGACGCGGGCGGGTGGCGCCTGCAGCGGGGGCTTGTCGCGCAGGAATGTCTCGAAAGCATCAAGGTCGGTCGGGCCGGCCGCGGTATCGGCGCCTTCGGTGAAGACGGTGAACCCGTCACCTCCGGAAGCCAGGAAGCTGTTCGTCGTGATGCGGTAGGTGGCGACGGGGTTGAGCGGCTGCCCGCCGACGCGGACGCTGTCCGCGAGCACCTTCGTGCCCTTGGGGGCGGTATCGGAGTACGCGTAGGTGATACCGGAGGGGGACAGGATGGTCGGCTTTCCTGGGTCGTTCCACTGCTGTTCGAGCAGGCGCAGGATCTGGCTGCCGGTCAGCGTCAGCGTGACCACCTGGTTGCCGAACGGCTGGACGGTGAAGATGTCGCCATAGGTGATCGGTCCCTGCTTCAGGTCGGCGCGCACGCCGCCGGGGTTCATGAAGGCCGCCACGGCGGCGGCGGGGCCCGCGGTGACCGACAGCATGGAATCGGCGATCACGTCGCCGAGCGGCGAGGTGCCTGCCTGGCTCGGGCTGTGCGGAAGGGCGTTCGTGGTCGCGCCGACGACGCGGCCCGCCCTGGGCCGGGACTGCTCGGTGTAGAAATCGATCAGGGCGGTTGTCGCAGCGTCGGGTGTGACCTCGCGGGTCACGACCCGGTTGACCGCCGAGGCCTGCACACCGTCGCCGCCGAAACGCAGCGTGACATCGGTGATCAGTCGTCCGTACGAGGCCGCCTGGGTGATCACTTTGCCGCCGACGGTGCACACGTAGGGCTGGTGGCTGTGAGCGGTGAACACCGCTCGGACCGCGGGGTCGATCCGCTCGGCCAGCCCTGTCACGTTCGGGGTGACGTTAGCGCATCCGTTGTAGTCCAGCGGCGCGTCCCGCTCGGGTCGCTGGGCGCCTCCGTCGTGCACCAGCGCCACGATGGCCTCGGCGCCCGCCGCATTCATCTCCGGCACGTAGCGGTTGATCGCGGCGGCTTCGTCGCCGAAGTGATAGCCCCGGATGCCCTCGGGCAGCACGATATTCGCGGTCTCGGGCGTCACCGTCCCGATCACGCCGATCCGGTGCCCGCCCACCTCCAGCAGGGTCCACGGACGCAGCGCGGGCGGCAGGTTGCCCTGCGCGTCGGCGACGTTCGCGGCCAGGTACGGGAACCTCGCGCCGGTGAACGGAGCGCCGGGCGAGCATCCGTCGGGAGCGCAGCCCCCTTGCTGCAGGCGTGCCAATTCCCGCACGCCGTCGTCGAATTCGTGGTTGCCGACCGCCGACGCGGCGACTCCGGCGTTGTTCAGGAAGGTGATCGTCGGCTCGTCGTGGAACAGCGCCGACACCAACGGGCTCGCTCCGATGTTGTCTCCGGCCGCCAGTACGGCGCTGGACGGATAGGCGGCCTTCAGCCGGGTCAGGTGAGTGGCGAGGTAGGCGGCGCCGCCCGCGTCGTGTCCGGCGATCTTTCCGGTGGATCCGCCCGGCGGCTGCAGATTTCCGTGCAGGTCGTTGAATCCGAACAGGTGCACCTCGTCCGGCTGCGCGGGACGTAGGTCGTTCGTCGAGATCAACGGCACGATCTGTGCCGCCGTCGACGAGCCGGGACCGGCGCCGGGATCGGACGTCGTGCCGCAACCCCCCACCAGACCGACACCGACAAGACCGGCAAGAACCACGGCGATGCGACGGCGCGCTCTCATACCACGACTGTCCCATGTCCGCGGCGTTCGCGCACGACAGCCGAAATGCCGCGTGCCACAGCGCCGGTGAGCTGTGCCCGGCCCGCTATTGAGCGGCGGGGAATTCCTCGGCGAGTTCCTCGAACACCGCGCTGTTCAGCGCGAAGGCGCGCTGACCCTCGTCGAGTACGCGGCGGCGTTCCAGATCGTCCAGCGGCAGGCGATCGAGCAGGCTGCGGTATTCGCGCTTGAACGCCGCGGGGTTGCCGACGCCGTCGAAGACGTAGAAGCGGACGCCGTCGCCGCGATGCGGCAGGTTCCACAGCTTCTCCGCGGTGCCGCGGATGACCTGTCCGCCGGACAGGTCGCCGAGGTAGCGGGTGTAGTGGTGGGCGATGTACCCGGCGGGCCAGTCGCGCGCGCACTCGTCGATGCGTTCGGCGTAGGCCGCGGTCGCGGGCAGCGGCTCCAGATCGGTTTGCCAGTCGGGACCGATGAGATGTGCGAGGTCGCGTTCGAGTTCCGCGGTGCGGGCGAGCTCGGGGCGGATGAACGGCCCGGCGACCGGATCATCGGCGAGCGTCTTCCAGCGCCCCTCGAGCGCGCGGTAGATGAACCAGAGCTGACCGGTGTAGCGGTGGTACGAGTCGACGCCCAGCGAGCCGCCGAGCATGTCGCTCATGAAGCGGGAGTTCTCCGCCTCCGCATGCTGGCGCGCGGTGGCGGTGCGGATCTGCGTCGAGAACGGTACTGCTTCCGACATGCCCGAACCACCTCACCTCAACCGGGGCCGCCGCCGAATCGGGCCGCCCTGACCAGTTCGATAAGAGGGTACCGGGCGGGCGTTCGGCGCGCATGCACCTCGCGCCTCAGCGCGCGGGCGCCGACCGGCGGCGGCGTCGCACGATCGGGCGGCGCAGCGAGCCGAATCGGCGCAGAATCCGCGGCCTGCGCACAGTGCGGTCGCACCACTCACCGAGCGTGACGCCGGCCGCCAGCGCGCAGCCGATGCCGAAGGCCGACAGCAGCTGGTTGCCTCCGATCAGCAGCTCGTCGTTGAGCAGGGCGTAGAGCCCGCGGTAGACCTTGAGGCCGGGTAGCAGCGGGGTGATGCCAGCGACGGCGACGACCAGCGGGGGCGTCAGCGCGCGGCGGGCCATCAGGCCACCGGCCAGGCCGACCAGCGTCGCGGCGACGCCGGAAGAGATCACGGGGCCGAATCCGGCCTGCTGGATGAGCAGGAAACAGATGGTGCCCGCGGCGCCGCTTCCCGCGGCCGCGGCCAGCGCCCGGCGTTCGGCGTAGCAGGCGAGCGCGAACGCAAGGGCGGCGACCGCACCGGCCACGATCTTCACCGGCAGGTCGGTGATGTCGCGGGCGGAGGACAGATAGACCGGTGGCACGGTGGCGTCGAGGAGATCGGCGACGTGCAGGGTGAGCGCGATGCCCGCGATGATGCCGCCGGTCATCATCATCACCTCGAGCATGCGGGCCGTCGCGGTGATCGGCGCACCGGTTATCGCGTCCTGCACCGAGCCGACCAGCTGCAAACCGCTGAGCAGCACGGTGATTCCGGCGGCGATGATCAGGGTCGGGTCGACGTCGATCTGCAAACGCGCGGCCAGGCTCGCCAGCACGATGGCCGGAATCGCCGCTATGGCCCCGCCCACCATGTGCTGGAAGAAGAACGGCAGCCCGTAGCGGTTGAGGACGCGATTGGTGCGGTCGATCGCCGCGGTGGTCGCGAAACTGACCGCGGCCACCAGCGCGCCCGCGCCCAGCAGCGCGGCGATCGCCGCCGCCATCAACGACCACGCGGCGGTGGCGGTCCACCGCCGATACGGATGTGGCGCCGAGGTGATCGCGTCGAGCGCGGCGCGGGCCTGATTCGGGGGGACCACTTCGTTGCGGATCCGGCGGGTGAGCCGGTCCACGGCGGCGAGCCGGGTGAAATCCAGGGCGCGGTAGTGCACGATCCGCATGGTGCTCGCCGGTGGCAGCGCGGGCCCGCGGTCGGCCCAGATGCGGATGGCGTCGTAGGTGACGTCGATGCTGCAGCGCGACAGCCCGTAGGTGGCGGCGATGAACCGTACCGTCGTGGTGGTGTCGACCACGCCGGTGCCGGAGGCGAGCACCACTTCGCCGACGCGGACCGCTAGATCGAGGACTTCGGCCACCCGGGCGTCGTCGGTGAGATCGATCGGCTGCAACGGCGTCGGCGCGGTGACGATGGTGTCCGCGGTCGCCTGCCGGTCCGCGACCAGCAGGCCCACGGCCTGGCTGACGACGGGAATCGGCCGGGCGCGCCGCAGGCGAAGCCCGCGACGCCAGCCGAGGTGATCCACCCGTGCGGTGGTGACATCGCCTACGGAAGATGCGTCAGGACCCATGGACGCGAACCTAGTCATCCGATGTGCCGTTGGCATCCGCGCGGGTCGGCGCGGGCGTACCTGCCCCGGCTCGGCCCTCTTGGTCGGACCGGCGAATCGTGGTAGAACTTGTTCTAATTTCAGCGATGGGAGCGCGTACGGTGCGGTACGGAATCGTGTTGTTCACCAGCGATCGGGGCATCACCCCCGCGGATGCGGCGGTGGCCGCCGAACGTGCCGGTTTCGACACGTTCTATGTGCCCGAGCACACCCACATCCCGGTGGTCCGCGCGGCGGCGCATCCGCGCACCGGTGACGCGAGCCTGCCCGACGACCGCTACCTTCGGACCCTCGACCCGTGGGTCGCGCTCGCCACCGCCGCGTCCGTGACCGAGCGCATCGGGTTGTCCACCGCGGTGGCGCTGCCCGCCGAACATCACCCGATCACGCTGGCCAAGACGATCGCCTCGCTGGACCACCTGTCCGGCGGCCGGGTCAGCCTCGGCGTCGGATTCGGCTGGAACACCGACGAATTGGCCCACCACGGCGTGCCGGCGGGCAAGCGCAGGACCGTGCTGCGCGAGCATCTGGAGGCGATGCGCGTGCTCTGGACCGAGGAGGAGGCCGGCTTCGACGGCGAGTTCGTCAGGTTCGGCGCGAGCTGGTCCTGGCCCAAGCCGGTGCAGAAGCGCATTCCGGTCCTGCTCGGCGCGGCGGGCACCGAGAAGAACTTCACCTGGCTGGCGAAGTACGCCGACGGATGGATCACCACGCCGACCGAGGACGGCTTGGACCAGAAGATCGACCTGCTGCACCGCGTGTGGCGCGAGTACGAGCGCGCGGACACCCCCGAGGTGGTCGCGCTCGCCGGTCGGCACGACGCCGAGCAGCTGGCTCGCTGGGCCGAATCCGGCGTCACCGAAGTGGTTTTCGGGCTGCCGGACCGCCCGGCGGAGGACGTGCGGGCCTACCTCACCCGGTTGGCGGGGAAACTCGGTATCGAGCACACCGAGTGACGCGCTGACGCGTCACCCCGGAGGATCTCCCGAGCCCGAGCCCGAGCCCGAGCCCGAGCCCGAGCCCGAGCCCGAGCCCGAGCCCGAGCCGCCCGGCTGACGGCTGGACGCGGTCAGCCGCGTCGGCGCAGCACCAGCACGCCCGCGATGACGCCGACCACGACGACGGCGATCGCGCCGAGACCCGCGACAAGCAGCCATTCGCTCCGTGACTCCGTTGCCGCGCCTGCGGCGGCCACCGCGTCGGTGCGCCGCGCGGCGCGCTGTGTGTCGCCTTTTTCCCCGAAGACTCCGTCGGCGATGCCGGAGGAATACGTGGGCCCGGGTTCCTGGCCGCCGGTGACGGTCAGATCCAGCCGGACCGGCACCGGCGCCGCGTCGCCCTGCTCGAAGGTCGAGCCGACCTTCACCGCGATGTAGTACCAGCCCGGCACCGATTGCCCGCGGGCCTTGCTGTGGTCGGCGGTCCGATTGGCGTAGCGAATGGGGACCGTCGCCATCGCGTCCCTCGTCGGCAGCACGGTGTCGGTGCCGGTGTAGGCGGCGAAATCGGACTCGATCTCCTGACGGATCGGGCTGTAGAGGGTGGTGCGGATATTGGAGACGTTGGCCAGGCCGCGCCCACCGTTGCCGCCGTAGTGCACGCGGTAGGCCAGGCCCTGGCCCCAGTCCAGCCGGACACGGTAGAACACGAACTCGCCCTGGCGCAGGGTGTCGGTGTAGCGACCGCTGCGGGGCAGCGGTGCGGCCACGTTGAACGATCCGCCGCCGGTTACGGGCGTGCCGGAACCGGTGGGCTCGGTGAAGGCGGTGGGCGTGGTCGTAGCCCTCGGGCCCGGGTCGGTCACCCCTGGCTCGATACCGACCAGCAACTCGACCGGTAGGCGCTCCGGGACGCCCGCCGAGATCTTGTCCCAGGTCACGGCGAAGGAGTAGCGGCCGCCGCCACGGCACTTGTCGCCGCTCGCGCTGCCGCTGCGCTCTTTGGTCGCGCCGTCCCAGGTCTTGGCGATGGTGAGCGCCGCGCCGTCACTGGATTTGGTGGTCAGCTCATTTTCGAAGACATGGCAGTCCTGGCCGTCCGCGCCGTACACGCGCAATTGCAAGGTGTTCAGATCCTCGGTGGCGGAGACGTCCCGGACGCGCGGGAACGACACCGTGCCACTGAAGTAGGCGGTCGCTCCCGCGGGCACGTCGACGGACCAGTACCGCTTCTCCTTCTGACCGATGGTGTCGAGGTACTGACCGGGTGCGGCGACGGGTGCGGTCTCGTGCGAGCCGGTGCCGGTGATCGGTGTTCCCGCCGCACGGTAGTTGCGCAGGGCCGCGGCGCTCACGCGCGGCAGCACCCGCTCCAGCGCGCGACCGTCGGCGGCGTCGGTATAAGTGCCGCCGGTGGCCTGCGCCATGCAGGTCAGCTGGTTGCGGGCGGCGGCGTCCACCGCGAACCCGATGGCGTGCACGACCAGATCGATGCCGCGCTGCTTCACTTCGCGTGCGATTTCGCACGCGTCGGGTGGGGCGCAGGTGTCCTCGCCGTCGGAGACCAGCACGATCGAGCGCGGGCCCGAGCCGGGCATGGCATCGGCGGCCTGCCGCAGCGCGGGACCCATGGGCGTCCAGCCGCGCGCCTGGATGCCGTCGACGGCGGCGGTCAGCGCGGCCTTGTCGAGCGGGTCGGCGCGCCGCAGCAGGTGGACGTCCCGGCATCCGGCGGCTTTCTCCGCCTCGGCGTTCCCGGTGCCCGTGCCGTAAGTGACGAGGCCGACCTTCGACTCTGCGGGCGCGGCTGCGACGAACGCGCGTACCGCGTTCTTCGCCGCATCCATCATGGTGCCCGCCGGGTCCGGCCGCTGCATCGATCCGGAGGCATCCAGGATCAGCATGGTCGGCGCGTAGCTCGGTGGCTGCTCGGTCCGGTCCGGCTGTGCCGCCGCGCCGGGTGCGGCGAGTGCCGCACCGATCAGGCAGGCGGTGAGCACGGCGATGAGCTGGGTGAATCTCGGCATGATCCTCATCGATGGTTCGCCTGCGATGTCGCACGGCACGGCAATTCGGTCCCGGTGACCGTATTGGCCGGTCGCGCCGCCGCGCGAGTCGAACTGCCCCTGGACGGGAAGTGGCCCGCGCGAAGAGGCTTCGCGCGGGCCACCGAGACACTGTCAGCGCAGGTCGCGCCTGCGGAACGCGGCGATGCCGACGACGAGCAGGACTGCCGCGCTCGCGAGCAGCCACAGCACCGGCTGCGCCTGGAACCCGGCGCCGGGCACCTTCGGCGGATGGACGAAGGGCACCAGATCGACCATCCATTGCGGTAGGCCGTCCAGCGAACCGACGAAGAAGATCACCACCATGGCGCTGAGCACACCCCACGCGATCGGTGCGAACCGCGGTGCGACCCCGTAGAGCGCCACGGCGATGCCGGTGACGACCCAGACCGCGGGCACCTGCACGGCCGCCGCGCCGATCGACTGCGCGAGCTTCGTGCCGAGGTCGCCGTCGGAGGCGCCGTAGACGATGCCGATCGTCACACCGGAGACCAGCAGTGCCGCCGCGGGCCCGAGCAGCGCGAAGCCGATGTGGCTCAGCGCGTAACGAACACGGCCGACTGCGCCGGAGAGGGTGGCCTCGACCCGCGCGCTGGACTCCTCGTCGTGCAGCCGCAGCGCGGCGGAGATCGAGTAGGCGGACGCGGCCGCGGCCAGCATCGTGATCGCGTAGGTGATGAAGGACTCCTGGAGCTGCTGTGAGCCGCCCATCCGGGTGACCATGTCACGGATGGACGCGCTGCCGTCGAGCATGTCGCCGACGCTGTTCACCGCACCGCCGATCAGCAGCCCGTAGAGGGCGAAGCCCACCGTCCACGCCAGCAGGGTGCCGCGCTGCAATCGCCAGGCCAGGCCGAGCGGGCCGGACAAGCCCGGCGCCGCTGCGCGCGGTCCCGGACGCTCCGCGATGAGCCCCGAACCGACGTCGCGGTTGCTCAGCAACGTGTACGCGCCCGCGGTCCCCAGCGCCGCGACGGCGGCGCACGGGATCAGCACCCACCAGCGTTCGTCGGCGTACGGGCGGATCTGCAAGGACCATCCGATCGGTGAGAACCAGGACAGCACGCCGTTTCCGGCATCGCCGACCGCCCGCAGGGCGAAGGCCGCGCCGAGGGCGCTGAACGCGACGCCGCGCGCCACTCGCGCACCGGCGCTCACCTGGGCGGCGACCGCGGCGACGGCGGCCCAGACGATGCCCGACGCCGCCAGGGCCGCGCCGAAGGCCACCGATCCCGTGCCGGGCAGGTCGGCGGCGTAGAGCGACAGGGCGCACACGATTCCGGCCAGCAGCGCCCCGGCGTAGGTCATGATCAGGGTGGCGGTGAGGCCCGCGTAGCGTCCGATGCTGGTGGCGCCCACCAGTTCCGCGCGTCCGGTCTCCTCCTCGACCCTGGTGTGCCGGATCACCGTGAGCACGGTGGCGATGGCGATCATGGTGTACATGGCGCCGGCTTTCCAGGTGCCGATCGACCCGAGCGCGGAGCTGAACACCGGGCCGTACATGGCGATCAGCGCGGGGCTGTCGGCCGTGGTGCGCGCGAAGCTGTCCAGGGAGGCCTGGTTGTCGTAGAGGTCCTTCACGCTGACGACCTGGAACGCGGGCATCAGCCCGATCAGCAGCGTCCACAGTGGCAGCACGATCCGGTCGCGCCGCAGGCACAGTCGCAGCAGCCGCCCGGTGCCCGCGAAGTCGCCGGATACGCCGAATGCCGGTACCGCTGTGGCGCGGCCGGCGGTGGCGGTGGTCATGCTCGCACCTTCTCCCCGGTGGCCGCGGTGGACTCGGCGTCGTGGCCGTCGACGTGGTAGTGCCGCAGGAACAGCTCCTCGAGCGTCGGCGGCGTGCTGGTCAGGCTGCGCACGCCGGCATCGCCGAGCACCCGGATCAGCTCGCCCAGGTGCTCGTTGTCGACTTGGCAGCGCAGCGTGTGGTCGTCGAATTCGATGTCCTCCACGCCCGGGATGCGGCTCAGATCGCCTGCGTCGCCGATCAATTCGGCGGTGATCGAGGTGCGCGAGAGGTGGCGCAGATCCGACAGCGAGCCGCTCTCCACCGTGCGCCCGGCCCGGATGATGGTCACCCGCTCACACAGCACTTCGACCTCGGACAGGATGTGACTGGACAGCAGGACGGTGGCGCCGCGCTCTTGCGCCTCGTGCACGCTCTCTCGGAAGACCTGCTCCATCAGCGGATCCAGACCCGAGGTCGGCTCGTCGAGCAGCAGCAGCCGCGCGTCCGAGGCCAGCGCGGCGACCAGCGCGACCTTCTGGCGGTTGCCCTTGGAGTAGGTGCGTGCCTTCTTGCGCGGGTCCAGGTCGAAGCGCTCGATCAGCTCGTCGCGCCGCTGCGCGTTGATGCCGCCGCGCATCCGGGCCAGCAGGTCGATGGTCTCGCCACCGGACAGCGACGGCCAGAGCGTGACATCGCCTGGGACGTAAGCCAATTCACGATGCAGCGCGACCGCGTCGGCCCATGGGTCGCGGCCGAACAACCGGGCCTGTCCTCCCGTGGCGCGCAGGATGCCGAGCAATACTCGGATGGTGGTCGACTTGCCCGCGCCATTGGGGCCGAGGAAGCCGTGGATCTCGCCGTCGGCGACCGTGAGGTCGAGGCCGTCCAGCGCGGTGACGTGACCGAAAGTCTTGCGGAGGCCGCGGACTTCGATGATGTCGGACATCACTTCTCCTTGGTGAATGTGTCCAAGATCGTGGAATCGGTGAGCAGACCCTGGGTGTAGAACTCCAGGGCTGGTGGGGTGAGTTCTTCGGTGAGGTCGCGAATCGCCTTGCGAAAGTCGATCTTTTCGTCGCGGTGCTGGCGCATCTGCATGTACAGCAAGGTGGCGCCGACGTTCAGCATCATCAGATATCGGGCGCGCGCCGCCGGGTCGCGACTCGGCTTGATCGTGCCCGCCTCGACCGCCTTCTCCAGATACCCCTCGGCATCGGCGGCCATGTGCTCGAACAGTGATTCCGCCATCGGTCCGCCCGCTTGCAGGCTGCGCACCATATAGGCGACCAGTGGCGCGTAGGACTCGATCTCGGCGAGGGCGTCGAGCATGCCCGCCTTGACCGACGACGCGGTGATCGCCTTGACCTTCTCGTCGCGGATCAACTGCAGTACCCGGTCGTCGCAGGCGGCGCGCAGGCCGTCCTTGGAACCGAAGTGATGGTTGACCAACCCGGGCGAGACGCCGGCGGCGGCGGCGATCTTGCGGACTCCGACTTGGAATCCGTGCTCGCCGAACACCTCGATCGCGGTATCGCGAATGCGCGCCGCGGTGGTCAGATCGTCGGGGGATCCTTGCGGAACGGGCTGTTGGTTAAACACATGTTCAGTATATTAAACAGTCGTTCAATGGTCTAGCAAGACCCCGTCTCCGACTTGTCGTGCGTCACGGTTTGCCGCCGGTGTACCGGGCTATCGTCGAGACATGACTAGCGGCACGGCAACGACGGCGGACCACCTACGCGCGGCACTCGACGGACCCTGGGCGGCCGTCCGGGACGAAGCCCGGACGCTGCTGGCTGGGGAGGAGTTCACCGCCGATCCCCACCTGGACTACAAGGCAGCTCGGGCCCGGGTGCTCGAACAGATGAAGGCGATCGCCACGATGGGGTTCGCCGAGCGTGGCTTCCGCAGGGAGAACGGCGGGACAAGCGAGCCGGGCGCTGCGGTGGTCAGCCTGGAGATGCTGGCGTACGCGGACCTGTCGCTGTGGGTGAAATCGGGCGTGCAGTGGGGCCTGTTCGGCGGTGCGGTGGAGAACCTCGGCACCGAGCGGCACCGGGAGTACATCGAGCGGTTGATCTCGCTGGACCTGCTCGGCTGCTTCGCCATGACCGAGTCCGGGCACGGCAGCGACGTCGCGAACCTCGAGACCACCGCGACCTACGATCCGCAGACCCAGGAATTCGTAGTGCACTCGCCGACGCCATCTTCGCGCAAGGACTACATCGGCGGCGCGGCCGAGCACGCCAGGATGGCCGCGGTTTTCGCCCAGCTGATCACCGGCGGCGAGAACAGGGGCGTGCACTGCCTGCTGGTGCCGATCCGCGACGAGAACGGCGCCGACCTGCCCGGCGTGACGACCTACGACGACGGCCTCAAAGGCGGTCTGCCCGGTGTGGACAACGGGCGCATCGTCTTCGATCACGTGCGCGTGCCCAGGGAGAACCTGCTCAACCGCTACGCCGACGTCGCGCCGGACGGCACCTACAGCTCGGAGATCGAGAATCCCAGCCGCCGGTTCTTCACCACGCTCGGCACTCTGGTGCGCGGCCGGGTCAGCGTCGGCGGCGCCGCGGCGGCGGGCGCGCGGGTCGCGCTGAGCATCGCGGTCCGCTACGCGCTGAAGCGACGCCAGTTCTCCGACCCGGACACCGGTGTGGAGACCGTGCTGCTGGACTACCGCAGCCACCAGCGCCGGTTGCTGCCCCTGGTCGCGAAGTCCTACGCCCTCGCCTTCGCGCAGAACGACCTGGTACGGCGGATGCACCTGGTGCAGACCGGCCAGAACCTGGAGGCGGGCGCGCAGCGCGCGCTGGAGAAGCGCGCGGCGGGCCTGAAGGTCGCGCAGACCGGGCACGCCACCCGCGCCATCCAGGAATGTCGGGAGGCATGCGGCGGCGCGGGCTATCTGACGGAGAACCGCCTGGTCACGTTGAAGGCGGACACCGACGTGTTCACCACCTTCGAGGGCGACAACGTCGTGCTCACCCAGCTGGTGGCCAAGGAACTGCTCACCGCCTACGCCGACGAGGTGCGCGACCTGGACGCGCTGGGCTGGGTGCGCTTCGCCGCGACCATGGCCGGTGACGTGGTGCGCAAGCGGTCCGGCGTGCGTCAGCTGATCCAGAACCTGAAGGACCGCGGCGACGACCCCATCGAGGAGGGCGACCTCTCGCGCCGTGCGGTGCAGCTGCAGTTGTTCGCCGATCGCGAGGACTACCTGGTCCGGACCGCGGCGCACCGGCTGCGCGCCAGGGCCGAGGACACCGGACCGTTCGAGGCGTTCAACAACGCCCAGGACCACATCCTGGCCGCGGGCTCGGCGCATATCGACCGTCTCGTCCTCGAGGCGTTCATCGAGGGCATCGCCGATATCGAGGATCCGGAGGCAAGGGAACTCGCCGACTGGATGTGCGACCTGTTCGTCTACACCACCATCGAGGAGAACCAGGCCTGGTACATCATGCACCGGTTCATGTCGGTGGAGCGGGCGAAGGCCATCCGTCGCGGTGTGAACGAGCTGGTCGACCGGCTGCGTCCGCACGCGCTGACCTTGGTCGAGGCCATGGGCGTGCCGGAGTCGATGCTGCGCGCGGCCATGCTCGACGACGCGAGCGTCTTCGACCGGGCCCAGCCGATCGCGGTGCCGTCCTAGCGGCGCGGGGCTCGTTCGCGGCCGATCAGCCCGGCCCGTACGCGGTGATCGCGGTGACCACGAACCACAGAACCCAGACGAAGGCGATGACCATCCCGATCGCCAGGACGGTGCGCATCACCGCGCGGCCGAAGTCGAGGTCACCGCGCTCCCGCGGATACAGCTTCCACGGGCTGTACCACGGCGCCCGTACGGCGAAGGCCGAGGCCTGCGCGTCCCGCTCGGCCTGCGCGAGTTCCTCCGCGTAGGCCTCGGCTTGAGCCTGGTTCGGGCCGCCGTGCCACAGCGTGATGTCGATCGGGCCGAGGAAGCCCTCGTTGAGCAGGTCCTGCGGAGCGGGAAGATAGGGCAGGATGCCGAGACCGCGGAACGCGACCGCCACGTCGTTGGCCGTCCAGAGGAACTTCTCCTCCGCGGCGAGGGCGTCGAAATAGTGCTGGAGCCGGCCGGGCCCGTCGCCGATGATCACGTCGAAACTCGGATCAGCCCACGGCTGTTCGAGCTGGAGCTGGGCGCCGGGCAACGGGACCACCAGTGCGACGCCGTGCACGACGCGCTGCCCGAGACCACGAGCGGCCAGCCATTCCTGCAACGCGAAGGTGTGCTCGCGCGACTTGTCCAGCGGTGTGCGGCGGTCGCGGCTCTCGGTCGCGACCGGCTCGCCGTTGACGGTCCACTCGCCGTTCAGCGGGACCTCCAGGACACCGTCCTGGCGGGCGACGAGCGCGTCGGCCTCGATCACCACGCAGCTGGTCGGTGTCCAGATCACGGCGTCGAACTGGTGCAGCCGGTCCTTGTGGAACAGACTGCAGGTGATCGTCGCGACACCGTGCGGACTATCGGGGTCCTTCCAGGTACGCAGCCAATCGATCAGCGCGCGCTCGGCATTGGTGCCTGCGGCGTTCTGGACTCGCACGAGCATTGGCGACCACCCTTCACGTCGACACTCGACAGTGCACAGGATACGAGGTGCCGCAACGGATTCGCCGCGCGCACGCCGACCGGCGGCGTGTCGGTCCCATGGCGGCGCGGCGTGCTACTCCGGTTCCTCGGCGTCGATCCGGCCCGCCCGCACCGCCGCCAGCAGCTCGGCGTGGTCGGCCTCGGTGCGGTCGGCGTAGCGCACCGCGAACGCGGCCACCGCCTCGTCGAAGCGCTCGTCGCCGTCCAGATACCCGGACAGCAGCCGCGGGTCCAGGGAGCGGGAATGGGCGCGGGCCAGCAGCGCGCCCGCGAGCCTTCCGTAGTCGTCGAGGTCGCTCGCGGGCAGCTCGGCGGGATCGATGCTGCCCTTCAGATTGCGGAATTGCCGGACGATGAAGGGCAATTCGGCGCCGTCGCCGACCGGGTCGAGGGAGGTCCAGCCGAGCATGATGTCCGCTTCGGATTGGACGAGTCTGGCGCCCTCGACGATTCGCTCACCCTCGTGCCGCACGGCGCGCGTCGGCAGGAACGGGGCCAGTGCCGCGGGAGCGGCCTGCTTCACCTGCAAAACCAGCGACTCGCCGTCGTTGCCGTGCAGCAGCGCCAGGTAGCTGTGCAGGCCGACGCTGCCGGTACCGACGATCCGGAACGCGATGTCGGACACCGCGAATCGGGCCAGCAGGTTGCGCCGTGACCCGTGCAGGGTGTCGGCGTAGCGCTCCAGTCCATCGATCACCGCCTCCGCGGCCTGCTCGTCCACGGCGGTGAGGATCGGGGGGTCGCTGACGAATCGGTGCCTGCGGATGCCGGTCTGGTGGTCCTCGAGATGCGCGGTCCATTTGGCCACCACTTTGGCGCTGGTGTTCTTGCGCGCTTTCTTGGCCGCCTTCTGGAAGTCGTCGAGCAGCGCGTCCGCCTTGGCCTGGGTGATCACCGACTCGTCCGGCAGCGCGCTCCAAGAGGACATGAACGGCATCACGGCCAACGCGTCGACGGCCAGGCGGTAGGAGCGGGCGGCGTCCCGCGCCGCGGTCCGGCACTCGTCCTCGCCCGCGCCCGCCTCGCGTCCCGCCAGTACGAGCCCGGCCGCGAGGCGCTCCAGATCCCACTCCCACGGTCCGGGCACGGTCTCGTCGAAATCGTTGATGTCCATGATGATTTCGCCGCGCGCCGTGCCGTACAGGCCGAAGTTCGCCGGGTGCGCGTCACCGCACAGCTGGGCGGTGAGCCCACTGTCCGGGCCACCCGCCATGTCCGCCGCCATCAAGCCCGCAGCACCCCGGTAGAACGTGAACGGCGAGGTGATCATCCGCCCGATCCGCAGCGGTATCAGGTGCGGGAGCCGGACCGCGTTGCTCGCGGCGACGAAGTCGAGCACGCCCGGACGCCGCACGCTGGTCGCTTCCCGGTCCCTGGCGATGACCGGGGTCCGCTGCCGCAGCGCGCGGCCCCGGTCCTGGACCTGCTCCGCGGGCACATAGGAGCGCAGGTCGATACCACTGTCTGACACAACGGCTCACGCTAGCCGGTGCGGGCGGCCCATGCCGGTGTGGCGTCGGACTCAGTCCACCGGGACGCGGGGCGGCGCGGGCTCGATCGGCAGCCGCAGCGCGCCGGGCGCCGCCGCGGGCACCGCCGGACGCGCCGGGGCGACCGGCGCGATGCGCCGGTAGGCCGACCCCAGCTCCGGCCTGGTGTCGGGGTCGTCGCGGTTGGGCCAGAACGCCATGGCGCGCTCGGCCTGCGCGGTGATCGTCAGCGACGGGTTCACGCCGAGGTTGGCGGTCACCGCCGAGCCGTCCGCCACGTGCAGGCCGGGATGGCCGTAGACCCGCTGATAGGCGTCGACCACGCCGGTCCGCGGGCTGTCACCGATCACGCAGCCGCCGATGTAGTGGGCCGTGGCCGGGATGTCGAAAACATCCATGATGAGCCCGTGGGTGTCGCCGTCGACCTTCGCGCCGAATCGCCGCCCGATGTCGTGGGCCAGCGGGATCCAGGTGGGGTTCGGCTCGCCGGTGCCCTGCCTGGTGCGCAGGCGCCCGCGGCTGCGGAACGAGGTCAGCGAGTTGTCCAGCGACTGCATGATCAGCAGGATCACCGACTTCTCCGACGCGTGCCGCGCGTCGAGACTGCGCAGGAATACCAGCGGGTGCAGCACGATCGCCAGCAGGAAGCGCAGGAAACGGAACGCGCCGCCGTCCACGATCGGCACCGACATCGGGAACAGCGCGTTCTGACCCTTGCCGTAGTGGCACACCTCGACATGGGTGTCGGCCTCCGGATGGATGGAGGAGGTGATCGCGATGCCTTCGGCGAAATCGCGGCGCGCGCGGCTGACGACGTTGAGGATGGCCTCGGAGTTGCTCCGGGTCAGTTCGCCGAGCCGGGGCGACAGGTGCGGCAGCACGCCGTCGTCGCGCATCTTGTGCAGCAGCTTCTGGGTGCCGAGCGCGGCGCCCGCGAACACCACCTGCTCGGCGGTGAAGGTTCTGCGTTGCTTGCGGATCCAGCGGTCGGACCGCTGGGTGTCGACGGCGTACCCGCCGCCGGGTAGCGGCCGCACCGCGGTGGCCGTGGTCAGCGGGTGGACCTGCGCGCCCGCCTGCTCGGCCAGGTAGAGATAGTTCGTGGTGGTGGTGTTCTTGGCGTTGTGCGGGCAGCCGGTGAAGCAGCGCGCGCAGTGCACGCAGCCGGTGCGGCGGGGACCCGCCCCACCGAAGTAGGGGTCGTCGACCTCCGTGCCCGGATCGCTCTCGTTGAAGAAGACCCCGACGTCGGTGGGATGGAAGGTGTCGGCCACACCGAGGTCCTCGGCGATCTCCCGGATCACCTCGTCGGCCGGTGTCGTGCGCGGGTTGGGCGCGACACCGAGCATGCGCTTGGCCTGGTCGTAGAACGGCGCCAGTTCCGCGCGCCAGTCGGTGATGTGCGACCACTGGCGGTCGGTGTAGAAGTTCGGCAGGGGTTCGTAGAGCGTGTTCCCGTAGATGAGCGAGCCGCCGCCGACACCCGCGCCGGAGAACACGGCGCACTTGCCGAGCAGACTGATCCGCTGCGGTCCGGTCAGGCCCAGCCGAGGCGCCCAGATCGACTTGCGCACATTCCAATTCGTGCGCGGGATGTCCTCGGGATTCCACCGGCGGCCTGCCTCGAGGACGCCGACCCGGTAGCCCTTCTCGGTGAGCCGCAGGGCGCTGACGCTACCGCCGAAGCCGGAGCCGATCACCACCACGTCGTAGTCGTATGCGGACATGACTTCCTCTCGCTCACCGGCCATACGGTGAGAAACATTTTTAATCATTCTGTCACCGCCGCGTTGTGGCGGACACCATCCTCGCACGGGCGTGCCGCGCCGATATCCGGAAATTCGGCGCGTGGAGATGGCGGGGACCGGGGTCGGTGGGGTATGCACGGGTCGTGACAACCGAATCGGGCACAGCGCAACCCGAGGAACGCGCCGGCGGCGGCGGAGTACGCGGCGTCTTCGCCGATCGCGTCCTGACCGTGCCCAACGTGCTGAGCGTGCTGCGCCTGCTGGGCGTTCCGCTCTTCCTGTGGTTGCTGCTGATCGAGCGGGCCGATGGCTGGGCGTTCGCGCTCCTGGTCGCCAGCGGCGTCACCGACTTCCTGGACGGCAAGCTCGCGCGGCTGCTGGATCAGTCCTCACGGCTGGGGGCGCTGCTCGACCCGTTCGTCGACCGGCTCTTTCTGGTCACGACGCTGGCGGCCTTCGTGATCCGCGGCCTGATCCCGTGGTGGGTGGCGGCGATCCTGGTCGGGCGCGACGTCGTGCTCACCGCGACGCTGTCGGTGTACAAACGCCGCGACCTGCCCCCGCCGGAGGTGATCTACCTGGGCAAGGCGGCCACCTTCGCCCTGATGTCCGCGCTGCCCTGGCTGCTGGCCGGGCAGATGGACTGGGCGGCCGCCGGTTTCGGGCGTGCCTTCGGCGGGGCACTCCTGATCTGGGGCACGGCGGTGTACGTGTGGACCGGGGTGCTCTATACCGGCAGAGCCATCGCGGTCGCAAGAGCGATACCGGCTGTGGGGCACCGGACGGCGTAGCCGATAGAGTTTGCGTGCAACGTTCAAAAGAAAGGACGGCCTGTGACCCAGACCCCCGAGGATCTGCGCTATACCGAGGAGCACGAGTGGGTACGCCGGATCGCCCCGACCCGGGTGCGGGTGGGCATCACCGACTACGCCCAGTCTCAACTCGGTGACGTTGTGTTCGTGCAGCTGCCCGAGACGGACGCGGACGTGGCCGCCGCGGACAGCATCGCGGAGGTGGAGTCGACCAAGAGCGTGTCCGACATCTACGCGCCGCTGAGCGCGAAAATCGTTGCGGTGAACGACAAGCTGACCTCGGAGCCGGAGACGTTGAACACCGACCCCTATGGTGACGGGTGGCTGTTCGAGTTGGAGGTGAGCGACGCGGCGAGCCTCGACGTGACACTCGGTGAACTGCTGGATGCCGCAGGTTATCAAGGAGTTATCGGGGGCTGAAGCAGCCTTCCCAGTTCTACCTGCACGGGTGCGGCCCGGCAGGGTACGGTCAATGCCAACAGATGCACCCGGCGGCTGCGCCGGGAATCTAGAGACTCGACGGCAGGTCGTGGTGCCAGAGGCATCACCTGCTTGCATGGATAATCAGGTTCGAGGAGGAGAGAAACGGTGAGCGAGAACAAAGACCCGGGTTACGGGGAGACCGCGGCCGAGACGACGTCGGTCTTCCGCGCGGATTTCCTGAACGAGGTCGACGCGTCGCGCTCCGGAGAGCCGACCGGCGAGCAGCCGGTCCAAGGGGTCGAGGGTCTGCCCGTTGGTGCGGCCCTCCTGGTCGTCAAGCGTGGCCCGAACGCGGGGTCGCGGTTCCTGCTGGATCAGCCGACCACCTCGGCGGGGCGGCACCCCGACAGTGACATCTTTCTCGACGACGTCACCGTCAGCCGTCGGCACGCCGAGTTCCGTCAGGACGACGACTCGTTCCAGGTCGTCGACGTGGGCAGCCTGAACGGCACGTACGTGAACCGGGAGCCGGTGGACTCCTCGGAACTGCAGAACGGCGACGAAGTGCAGATCGGCAAGTTCCGGTTGGTGTTCCTCACCGGACCGCGCGCCCAGGTGACCGACTCGTCGGCGGGCGCGGGGAGTCTATGACAGCGTCGGCGCTGGGTTGTACCCCTCATGAAAGGCTCTGAGTCATGAAGGACCTGGCGCTGTGACCGGTGCGGCGCAGTGGGCACGCGGAGGAATGTCGATCGGATCCGTGCTCGACCTGCTGCGCCCCGACTTTCCCGACGTCACCATCTCCAAGATCCGCTTCCTGGAAGCGGAGGGCCTGATCCGGCCGGAGCGGACCCCTTCGGGCTACCGCAGATTCTCCGTGGCGGACGTCGAACGGCTCCGGTTCGTGCTGACCGCGCAACGCGACCAGTACCTGCCGCTGAAGGTGATCAAGGAACAGCTCGAGGCAATAGACAGCGGTGCGGCGACGCTCGGCGTGCGGGAAGCCCGCGCCCGAGCGCACTCCGTCCGGTCCGGGGCGCCGGAGCCGGGTCCGGGTGCGCCGGACGCCGAGCAGGCCGCGCCGGGTTCCGAACGTGGCGTGCGCCCGGTGGCCGCGCCTCGTAGGCTCGGCGTCGTGCCGAGCGAGGTCTCCCCGGATGATCTGCGGTTCGATCACGAAATCCGGGTCACCCGGGCCGATCTGCTCGACCAGGCCGGGATCGACGAGAGGTTCCTCAACGACCTCATCAGGGCCAACCTGATCACGCCCGGCCCGGCGGGATATTTCGACGCCGACGCGGTCACACTGGCCAAGACCGCGCGGGCGATGGCCGAATTCGGTCTGGAGGCACGGCATTTGCGTGCGTTCAAGCTCGCCGCCGACCGGGAGGCCGCGCTCGTGGCGCAGATCGTCGCCCCGATCGCGAAAAGCCGCGACGCGGACGCGCGCGCCCGTGCCGAGGAGACGGTGCGCGAACTGGCCGCGCTGTCGCTGACCCTGCACACCTGTCTGGTGAAGTCCTCGGTCCGGGGTTCGCTGGGGGGTTGACCCCCCCGGCGGCCTCGGGTCCCGAGGTTTCGCCGAGCCAACACGGTGATTTCGGCTGTGCAGACGGATCGCTGGACCGGTGCGGGTTCGCCTAGACTCGTGGTACGGCGAGCTCTGCAGCGGTCATGCCGGGCCGGCGGCGAGTATGGGAGGCAGTGCGATGAGCGAAATGCGCGTGATCGGCATCCGTGTCGAGCAGCCACAGAACCAGCCCGTGCTGTTGCTCCGCGAAGTGGCGGGCGACCGGTATCTGCCGATCTGGATCGGGCAAGCCGAGGCGACTGCGATCGTCCTCGAGCAGGAGGGGGTGACCCCGATCCGCCCGCTGACCCACGACCTCATCAAGATCCTGATCACCGAGCTGGGGCACACCCTCAAGGAGGTCAGGATCGTGGATCTGCAAGAGGGCACCTTCTACGCGGACCTGGTGTTCGAGAACGATCTGCGGATCTCCGCGCGGCCGTCGGATTCGGTTGCGATCGCCTTGCGGGTCGGTTGCCCGATCCATGCCGAGGAGTCCGTTCTCGAGGAAGCGGGGCTGGTGATGCCGGACGAGCGCGAGGACGAGGTGGAGAAGTTCAAGGAGTTTCTCGAGTCGGTGTCCCCGGACGACTTCAAGGCGACCGATAGCTGAAGTAGAGGTCGAGACTTTTACCGCGCGTCGCGTTTGGCTCGATGACGTCGCTCCCTGGACAATCGTGGGGAGTAATCTCGACAGTTGGGCCACGTCCGTTTCGGCCGAATCCGCACCGATTCGGTCGGTGACGGAGCCGGGTCATCGATGAGGCTGGGAATGCGTCGGCGAAGCAAGGGAGTGGTCAGTGGCAGAGCAATCGCAGGATGTGGTACAGCCAGGCCTGTTCCCCGACGATTCGGTACCTGACGATCTGGTCGGCTATCGCGTTCCCAGTGCGTGCCAGGTAGCGGGAATCACGTATCGGCAGCTCGACTACTGGGCGCGCACCGGTCTGGTGGTGCCCTCCATCCGGAGCGCCGCGGGGTCGGGGAGTCAGCGGCTGTATTCGTTCAAGGACATTCTGGTCCTGAAGATCGTCAAGCGGCTGCTCGACGCGGGCATCTCGCTGCAGAACATCCGGATAGCCGTCGATCATCTGCGCAGCCGCGGCGTGCAGGACCTGGCGGGGATCACCCTCTTCTCCGACGGCACCTCGGTCTACGAGTGCACCTCGGCCGAGGAGGTCGTCGATTTACTGCAGGGCGGACAGGGCGTCTTCGGGATCGCCGTCAGCGGCGCCATGCGCGAACTGACCGGCGCCATCGCCAATTTCCCCGCCGAACGCGCGTCGGCGATCACCGAACGTCCGGAGGACGAGCTGTCGTTCCGTCGGAAGGCGCGAATGAACCGCAAGACGGGCTAGCAATCGCCCGTTCAGCCCGAACACAATGGAATGAGAAACGCTTCCACGGCCGGGTAAGGCGTGTCGCCTCCCCGGCCGTGGTGTGTGACAGCGCCGCCGCGGTGGGTGAAGGGCCGCGGCGGCGGCGAAAGGGGGGCGCCGTGCAGACAGGCGACATCACCGGCCTGGTCGGGCCGATCGGCCGGATCGACGCGTTCCCGACCGTCGACGAACTCAACGCGTTCGCCGACGCGCTGGCCGCCGAACATCCGGAACGGGTCTCGGTCGCCGAACTCGGACGGTCGCGCGGCGGCGATCCAATTCGCGAGGTGACGGTCGGCTCGGGCGAGCGGCACATCCTGGTGTTCGGCAATCCGCATCCGAACGAGCCCATCGGCATGGCCACGATCCGCCACCTGCTCGGCCGGATGGCCGCGGACGACGCGTCGACCGTGGGTGCTACGTGGCATTTCCTGCTGTGCGTCGATCCGGACGGCACCCGGTTGAACGAAGGGTGGTTCGCCGGACCGCACACCAGGACGAGCGTCGCGCGCGGCTTCTACCGGCCGCCCGCGGCCGAGCAACCGGAATGGTGTTTTCCGACCGTGTGGCGCGGCAGGCAGGTCGGCGTCCCGCTGCCGGAGACGAAGGCGATGATGTCGCTGATCGACCGCACCCGGCCCGCGCTGATCGCCTCGCTGCACAACGCGGAGTTCGGCGGCGGATTCTTCTACACCTCCGGCGGCGACCCCGAGTACTGGTCGGCGCTGACCGCTCGTCTGGCCGCCGCCGACGTGCCGATCTACCGCGGCGAACCCGACGCGCCCGGCGCCCGCACCCTTGCGCCGGGAGTATTCGAACTGCCGCTGTTCGAGGCGATGGCCGATCTGCTCGCGGCGCAGGGCCTCGACTCGGTCGCGGCGCTGGGCGGGGGTGGCTGCCGCGACTACGCGGCGCGCTACGGCACGGCGATCCTGGTCTGCGAATTGCCGCTCTGGGCCGACTCGCGCATCGGCGACGGCTCGGCGGGCGACCGCGTGCTCGGCGACCTGCTCGACGCCACGGCCGCCGACTATCACGCCATGGCCGAGGTCGCCTCCGAGGTGCTCGCTCGCGTCGACGGCCGATTGAGCGGTCGCAGCCCGTTCGAGCGGTCGGTGCGCGCGCTGGTCGCCGGGCTGCCCGGTCTCGCGGTGAGCAGACAGGCTGTGCCGGAACGGAACCGCATCGCGACGCGCGGCGAGATATTCGTCGAGCAGTACGACTGGACCGCCATGCTGCGCCTGCGGCTGGGCGGGATGCTGCTGCGGCTGCTGGAGGACGAGTACCGGCGTGGCGCCGGGCCGGTGCTGGCCGCCGAGCGCGACCGCTTCGCCGCGGTCTTCGATCGGTGGTGCGCCGACGTGGAGCAGAACGCGCCGGGTGTCGCGGTGCCGCTGGCTCGACTGGTCGGTATCCAAGCGGAGTCGATCGTGCTCGCCGCGACGAGGTTGCGCGCCGGCCTGGCCATCTGACGGTGATGCCCGCCGGGCCTCGGAGTGACCAGAACGACACTGCTCACCCGGGGTCCGATGGCGCGTTCCGGCGTGGCGTCGGCATAAACTGACGGTGCGTCGCCGCCGTGCGGGAGAGTCTCGGTCTCGAAAAGAGTCCGAGCGCCGAAGGAGCAGCACCTCCCCGTCAATCTCTCAGGCAACCAGGACCGTGCGGGCTTCGGCGCCTCTGGAAAGCGGTGGCTTCGAGCCGCCCGCCCATGGGGAAAGGGTCTCGGCCATCGGTCGCGGCACCCGAATCTCTCAGGCGCCACGACAGAGGGGGAGGGCCGGTACCCGTCGACCAGGTGGTCGACCCCGCCCGACCTTGGGAGCTGTTGTGACTCGCTCATTCGCCGACCGCCATATCGGACCCGACCGGGCGGAACTGGCCCGGATCCTGGACGTCGTCGGCGTGCCGTCGCTCGATGAGCTGGCTGTCCGGGCGCTTCCCGCGAGCATCATGGACGGTGGCGGCCTGGCCGGGCTGCCCGCGGCGGGCACCGAGCACGAGGTGCTCGCCGAACTGGCCGAACTCGCCGCGGCCAACACCGTGGCCACCTCGATGATCGGCCTCGGCTACTACGACACGCTGACCCCGCCGGTGCTGGTGCGCAACCTCCTGGAGAACCCGGCCTGGTACACCGCCTACACGCCCTATCAGCCCGAGATCAGCCAGGGCAGGCTGGAGGCGCTGCTCAATTTCCAGACCATGGTGGCGGAACTGACCGGCATGGACGTCGCCAACGCGTCCATGCTGGACGAGGCCACCGCCGCCGCCGAGGCGATGACGCTGCTGCGGCGCGCGGGCAAGGTCAAGTCCGCCCGGCTGGTCATCGACAGCGACCTGTTCCCGCAGACCAAGACGGTGCTCTACACCCGAGCCGAGCCGCTGGGGCTGGAGATCGTGGAGGCGGATGTGTCCACCGGCGAGCTGCCCGAGGGGCAGTTCTTCGGTGTGCTGGCGCAGGCTCCCGGGGCTTCCGGGCGCGTCGTCGACCTGACCGAGTTGATCGCCGCGGCGCACGAGCGGGGCGCGCTGGTCGCCGTCGGCGCGGACCTGCTGGCGATGACGCTCATCACGCCACCCGGCGAGCAGGGCGCCGACGTGTGCTTCGGCACCACCCAGCGCTTCGGCGTCCCGCTCGGCTTCGGTGGCCCGCACGCCGGGTACCTCGCCGTGCGGCAGGCGCAGGCCCGCCAGCTTCCGGGCCGCCTGGTCGGCGTCTCGGTGGACGCGGACGGCGCGGTCGCCTACCGGCTCGCCTTGCAGACCCGTGAGCAGCACATCCGTCGCGAGAAGGCGACCTCCAACATCTGTACCGCGCAGGTGCTGCTGGCCGTCGTCGCCGCGATGTACGCCTCTTACCACGGCGCCGACGGGTTGCGGGCGATCGCCCGCCGGGTGCACGGGCACGCCGCGGCGATCGCGGCCGGGCTGGACGGCGCCGTGGTGCACGACAGCTTCTTCGACACGGTGCTCGCGCACGTGCCCGGCGGTGCGGAAGCCGTTGTGGCGAAAGCGAAGTCGCGCGGCATCAACCTGCGGCTGGTCGACGCCGACCATGTCGGCATCGCCTGCGACGAGGCGACCACCGGCGCGCACGTCGCGGCCGTGCTCGAATCCTTCGGCACCGCCGTGTCGTCCGAGGCGGGTACACCCGCGCCGGTCGCGGCGATCGAGAACCGCACTTCGCAGTTCCTGAACCACACCGCGTTCACGAAGTACCGCACCGAGACGGCGATGCTGCGGTATCTGCGCTCGTTGTCCGACAAGGACATCGCGCTGGACCGCAGCATGATCCCGCTCGGCTCCTGCACCATGAAACTCAACGCCACCGCCGAGATGGAGGCCATCACCTGGCCGGGTTTCGCTCGCGTGCATCCCTACGCGCCGGTCGAGGACGCGCCCGGCCTGCTGAAGGTGATCGCGGACCTGGAACGCTGGCTGTCGGACATCACCGGCTACGACTCGGTGAGCCTGCAGCCCAACGCGGGCAGCCAGGGCGAGTACGCCGGTCTGCTCGCGATCCGCCGCTATCACCTCGACCGCGGTGACACCCACCGCGACACCTGCCTCATCCCGTCCAGCGCGCACGGGACCAACGCGGCGTCGGCCGCGATGGCCGGGCTGCGCGTCGAGGTGGTGAAGTGCCGCGCCAACGGCGACGTCGACCTGGACGACCTGCGCGCCAAGATCGCCGATCACGCCGATCGCCTGGCCTGCATCATGATCACCTACCCGTCCACGCACGGCGTCTACGAGCACGAGATCGCCGAGTTGTGCGCGCTGGTGCACGACGCGGGCGGCCAGGTCTACGTGGACGGCGCGAATCTGAACGCCCTGGTCGGCCTCGCCCGCCCGGGCCGGTTCGGCGGCGACGTGAGCCACCTGAACCTGCACAAGACGTTCTGCATCCCGCACGGCGGCGGCGGTCCCGGCGTCGGGCCGGTCGCGGTGCGCGCGCACCTGGCGCGATACTTGCCCGGCGATCCGCTGGAAGCGGGGTCGCACGCGGTATCGGCCGCGAAGTACGGTTCGGCGTCGATCCTGCCGATCACCTGGGCCTACATCCGCATGATGGGTGCCGACGGCCTGCGCCGGGCCACACTGTCGGCGATCGCTTCGGCGAACTACATCGCGCGGCGGCTGGACGAGTACTTCCCCGTGCTCTACACCGGCGAGCACGGCATGGTGGCCCACGAGTGCATCCTGGACCTGCGGGAGATCACCAAACAGACCGGCGTCACCGTCGACGACGTGGCAAAACGCCTGGCGGACTACGGATTCCACGCACCGACCATGAGCTTCCCGGTGGCGGGCACGTTGATGGTGGAGCCCACCGAGAGCGAGAACCTCGCCGAGCTGGACGATTTCATCGAAGCCATGATCGCGATCCGCGCGGAGATCGACCAGGTCGCCGCGGGCGTGTGGCCGGTGACCGACAATCCGCTGCGCGGCGCGCCGCACACCGCCGCATCGCTGGTGGGGGACTGGGAGCATCCCTACAGCCGGGAAGTCGCCGTCTATCCTCGGGGGCTCGGGCACGCCAGGGCGAAGGTGTGGCCGCCGGTGCGCCGGATCGACGGCGCATACGGCGACCGGAACCTGGTGTGCGCGTGCCCTCCCTTGGAGGCGTACGCGGACTGAATGCCGGTCTCGGTCGGCGGCGGCCGTCTTCGGTAAGTTTTCGCCGGGTCCGGCCAGCCGACCGCGTCGTGCATGGACTCCCGACGGGACCGTCGCGGTGTCGACGGATGCGTCGACTACGAGTTCGATCCGGCGGGGCGAAGCGCGAGACTCCGGTCGGTGCCGAGGGGGCACGGCTACGGCGTGGTGAGTGCCTTCACCACGGCGGAGCCGAAGCTGATGTCGTCGGAGGTGGCCAGGCGGGTGTAACTCCCGCCGGTCTGTTGGGCCAGCGCCTGGAGTGTCTGCGTGCCGCTGCCGCCGAGCACGATCACGTCGACGCGCACCGGGCGGGTGCGGTCGATCGCCGCGGTGATGTCGGCGGCCAGTTGGGGGCCGGTGACCGTGGAATCGTCGTCGGGTCCGTCGGTGATCAGCAGGACCGAGTTGGTGCGACCGGCCGTGTACCCGGTGACCGCGCTCTTGAACGCCGCGATCAGGGACGGATACGCCTGGTCGGACCGGTTCTCGTCCGGGCGGACCGAGCTCAGGGCGGTACTGATCTTCGTACGCTGTTCGGTGGTGAGCGGGGCGGTCGCGGCCGCCACCCGGTAGGGCGTGTTGCCGTCGAGGTTCTTGCCGAAGGTCCAGACACCCAGGCCGAAGTCGGGCGGCATGACCGTCATCGTGGAGTTCACCGCGGCGAGGACGTTCGCCAGTCGCGTCGTCGCGCCCTCGGCGGTGCCCATCGAGGCCGACACGTCGACCAAGACCGTCGACCGAACGCCGAGAACGGGATGCGCCAGCGTGTCGCGTACTTTGTCGAGCGCGCCGCGCGAGGGGACGGGGGCCGCGTTCTGCGGCGCGCTGCCGAAGCCCGCCGTGACGAAGGCCTGCGCTTGCTCGGGTTTGCGCAGATAGTCGGTGAACCGCCCGGCGATGAGGTTCTGCGTCTTGTCCACCCAAGCGCCGGACATCAACGCGGCCGGGTAGTCGGCCACCGGCGCCGAGCCTGCGGGCCGGAACGCGAGGACGCCGGGCAGTCCTTTCAGTTGCTGTTCGGTAGCCGCAAGGGCGTGCATCGGCGCGTCCTGTGCCGTGATCTCCGACAGCGCTGCCGCGGCGCCGGACGACTCCGGGGCATCGGCGGCGAGTCCGGAGATCGCGGCGACCACCTGGCCGGACTGCGCCGCCTGCTCGCTGAGCGGCTCGGCGCCCGAGACGGCGGACCCGACCGCCGTGGCCGCGGCCAGCGTGGCGTCACCCGAGGGCAGGGCCATCCGCAGCCCGCCCCAGCCGCTCAGCCCGATCTCGCCGAGCGAGCCCTGCTGCAACCGCGGCAGGTCCGCCCAGGAAACCTCGGCCTGCTCCAGCGCACGGTGCAGTTCCTCCGGCACCGCGAGCACGATCGGGCTCGCGGCTATGGACACCGGCGTCCCCTCGATCAGGCCGGGCACCCGCATGGACTCGATCGAGCGGGTCGAATCGGCGATCCACAGCGCAGGCTGCGGGCCGAGCGCCTGGTCCCACGGCTTGCCGCTGGTGAACGCGGCGACGATCGCCGAGGAGGGCTGCGCGGTCACCGCGACCCGGGCGCAGTGATCGCGCACTTTCGGCTGGGTGGCGTTGTAGCTGTCCGCGGCGGTCCGCACCTGCGCCGCGATGCTCGGATCGGCGGTCACGTGGAGCGTCGCAGGCCCTTCCACGCATTCGGCCGCCGCCGCGCTGTCCTGATTCGCCGCCCGATCGCGCAGCTGGAACCAGCCGACGACGATCGCGGCCAGTAACACAATGGCAACCACCGCGATAACCGGACCTTTGCTGACGCCCCGGGACCTGGTTCCGCTGCGATGAGTGCCCACGCGCCCCAGTGTATGGTCACCGGCTCCGGCCGGACTCGGCGAGGCTCCTCCTGACCAGGGGAAGGCGTCATCCGCCGCCGCGCGCGAAGGCACGGCGGCGGAACCTCAGTGGCGGATCACTCGTCCGCGGTCGAACTCGTGTCCGCCCCAGACGCCGGACTGCCCGGTGCGCGCGGCGAAATTCCCACACGCCTGACGAATCGGGCAGCCCGCGCAGACTTCTCGTGCGTAGTCGAAGTCCTGCGACGGGTACGGGAACCAGGCTTCGTGGTTCGGGTCGCCGCGGCAGGCCGCCCGGTGCCACCCTCGGGAATCCGAGAGCGGGAGCAGGTCGGCCAGGGTCAGCTCCGCGACGGCGGTGGTCTCGGTGCGCGTCATCGCGATCTTCTCCTTTCTCGGGTCGTGGTCAGGTCGCGGCCAGTTGCTTCCAGATCCGCCGCTGCTGCCTGACCTGGTGGGTGGGGGCCTTCGGCTCCCAGAGCAGGCGCATGCCCGCCTCCTCCGGGGTGCGGTCCGCCTTGGCCGAGTTGCACGGCGCGCAGCAGGCCACGAGGTTGCTCCAGGTGTTCGGCCCGCCCCGGGACCGCGGCCGGATGTGGTCCACGGTGCGCGCCCACCCCGCGCAGTAGCCGCACCGGTTCCGGTCGCGGCGCAGCACGCCCGCCAGCGTGGCCCTGCTCTCGTCGTGCACCAGCACGGTGTGCTCCAGGTAGACGTAGCGCAGCAGCCGAATCGTCAGCGGCAGAGCGAGTTCCACGTGCCGCGACCGGATCGGGAAGTGTGGTTCGCGGTCGGCGACCGACTCCGCGGCTCCGGCGACCAGCAGCACCACCGCCCGGTCGGCCTTGATCTCGTCGAGCGCCTCGTAGGAGGCGTTCAGGACGAGGACCTCGGTGTGTATCCAGTTGTCGGCGGTGGGCGCCGCCTGGTCGGCGGCACGGCGGAACGTCATGGGGTTCACCACGTTTCGTGCGGAATCGAGCGAAGGGGGAGAGGAAGGCGGCGATCAGCCGAGGGCCTGGAGGCGGCTGTCGTCCGGTTCGCCGTGCGGTGCGCGCATCGGCCTGCCGAACGCATTGCCCGCGACCGACGAACGCGCCGTCTCGGCTTGCGTCCGCTTCGTCGTCTCCGGAATCACTGCCGCCCCTCCTCTCCACTGCTCGGCGACCACCTCGAGGCGGTGATCGTTGTCGAAACACATGGTGGCACAGCGCACCCGCCGTTGTCGGGTCATTTTCCGGCGGTGCCCGGCGGGGGTTCCCGGGGGTCAGACCGGTCGCAGTTCGGCGGCGCCGAAGGAGACGTTGAACCGGTCGCACCAGATCGCGACGCTGGTCAGCTGGGTGAGGTCGGCGTCGGCGGGAACGGCGTAGTTCTGGTTGCCCTGGTTCCCCTTGAGCTTGCCCAGGTCGGTGTGCGCCCCGTCGTCGAAGACGAACCACCCGTCACGGCCTTCGCGCACCGGCGCGTCGGTGAGCCAGACGTGCAGGTCGGGGCCGTCGGAGGTGTCGAGGTTCTCCAGTCGCAGCACGGTGTTGCCGTCGGGCAGTCGCAGGACGACGACGGTGCCCGTGGTGGCGTGCTCGTGCGAGACGAACGTGCCCTGTGCGATGGCGCGCGGCTGCGGTGCCGCATCGCCCGGACCGGGCGCCGTGGCGGCCGACGGCGCCGCCTCCTGCACGGTGGTGTCGGTGAACAGCCGCCACGGCTGGAATACGGCCAGTCCGGCGCCGAGTGCCGCCACCAGCAACACCGCGACGGTCCAGGTGATCGGCGATCGGGCGATCCTGCGTGCGGACACCATGGCTTCTCCTCGGAGCGTCGTCGCGTGACCGGCGATCGGGTCGGCT
This sequence comes from Nocardia abscessus, assembly GCF_015477775.1. GTDB lineage: Bacteria > Actinomycetota > Actinomycetes > Mycobacteriales > Mycobacteriaceae > Nocardia > Nocardia abscessus_A. The sequence continues at coordinate 43,487 of NZ_JADLQO010000010.1, forward strand.
CACCGCGCAGGGCTTTTCGCCCTCATCGAATTATGGGGGCGAGCGGCGGCGGCGTTAACGGATCGGGCAGGTGTCATCCGATCGGCGACTGCCGAGCAGGACCCGACCGGTGAAGTGGGTCTGCTCGGCCCGTGGCAACGGGTGGAAGAGGCAGCCGTGCACGTCGCGGTAGCGCATCTCCAGTTCACAGGTGCGGGAGTAGCCGAGCCCACCGACGGTTTCGATGGCCAGGCGCACGGTGTGCACGAGCGCGTCCGCCGCGGCGGTCTTCCGGCTGAGCGTCCGGCTCGCGTACTGGTCGGTGTTGACGAAGTGCAGAACGGGATGGCGCAGTGCAGCACCTGCGGTCCGTCCGGTGCGTCGTCCCAGCGCACACTGGTCACCAGGACTGTGCCCGCCTCGCATCCGCTGGCAGGAGCTTTGCGCGCGTGCACCCGGTAGCCGCCCTCCACCCGCTCGGCGTGGCCGTTGGAGCCGACCCGGTCGGAGGCGCCGGTGCTGACCAGGATGGCGCCCGCGACCACCTTGGCGAACAGCGGGGCGGCGTCGATGCCGTGATTGTGCCGCCACACCTGCGCGGCGACCAGGTGGGTGTGCATCGCGAAGGCGACCCAACGAGACCCCGTCCGCGAGGTGCCATGACGACTTCGATGCCGAGTTACGGCCAGTACTGCCCGATTTCCCGGGCGCTCGACGTGGTGGGCGAGCGCTGGTCACTGCTGATCCTGCGCGACCTGCTGCTGGGCACCACCCGGTTCAACGACCTCGCGCGTGGCTTGCCCGGCCTGTCGCGCGGCCTGCTCGCCAAACGTCTGCGGCAGTTCGAGCGCGCCGGACTGGTGGAGAAGCTGGTCGGCGAATACCTGCTCACCGACGCGGGCCGGGAGCTGGAGCCGATCCTGTTCGGTCTCGGCGAACGGGGCGCGCGCTGGACCGCACGCGCTGCGGACGGGCCGTGTGGGATTCACCGGCCCGCCCGCGCTGACCCGCCGGATGCCGTCGGTGCTGCGGCTCAGTCCCGTCGCCGGATACGCGGACACCTCGCACGTCGGGGACACCGCCAAGCGCGCGTCCTGAACTCGGGCGCCATCCCCGCGTGCGCTCGGTCAGAGGTTTCCGACGATGTGCTCGAGGCGCCGGGCCACCAGTTCGCGCGCCTTCTCCCGGAGCGCGGGCCGGTATCCGCTCGGGTACACCGGGTCGGCGGGGGCGTAGTCCTTCAGCACCTCTTTCGCGAGGGTGATCTTGTGCACCTCGGTGGGGCCGTCGGCGAGGGCCATCACCTCCGCGTAGCTGAGCATGTCGATGAACGGCAGGTCCTGGCTGACGCCGATCGCGCCGTGCAAGTGCAGCGCGCGCTGGGCGATGTCGTGCATCACCTTGGGCATGGCGACCTTGATGGCGGCGATGTCCTTGCGGACCTTCGTGTAGTCCTGCTCCTTGTCGATGCGCCAGGCCGTGCGCAGCACCAGCAGCCGGAACTGCTCCATCTCGATCCAGCTGTCGGCGATGCGTTCCTGGGTCATCTGCAACCCGGCCAGCGGGCCGCCGCGCATCGGGCGCGAGACCGCGCGCTCGGCCATCATGTCGAACGCTCTACGCACCATGGCGACCGTGCGCATCGCGTGATGCACGCGGCCGCCGCCCAACCGCGTCTGCGCGACCACGAAGCCCTGTCCCTCGGCGCCGAGCAGGTGGTCGGCGGGGACGCGGACGTCGGTGAACCGCAGGTGTCCCTCGTGCTCGCTGAATCCGGCGACGTGGAAGTTCTTCACGATCTCCAGACCGGGCGCGTCGGCGGGCACGATGAACATCGACATGCCCCGATACGGGCTCACGTCCGGGTCGGTCACCACCATGACGATGTGGAAGGCGGCGAATCGGGCGTTGGAGTTGAACCACTTCTCGCCGTTGATCACCCAGTGGTCGCCGTCGCGCACCGCGCGGGTCCGGAACAGCGTCGGGTCCGAGCCACCGGTCGGCTCGGTCATGACGTAGCACGAGCCGATCTCCCCGGCCAGCAACGGCTCGAGGTAGGTCTGCTTCTGCTCAGGCGTGCCGTAGTGGGCGAGGATCTCCGCGTTGCCGGAATCCGGAGCCTGGCAACCGAATACCGACGGCGCCCACACCGACGTGCCGAGCACCTCGTTGAGCAGGGCGAGCTTCATCTGCCCGTAGCCGGGGCCGCCCAGTTCCGGCCCGAGGTGGCAGGCCCACAGGCCCTGCTCCTTGACCTGTTCCTGCAGCGGCCGCATGAGCGCCATGGCCTCGCGGTCGGTGCGGTCGTACGGATTGGGGTAGAGCAGATCGAGCGGCTCCACCTCGGTCCGGACGAATTCCGCCGCCCAGTCCAGTTTCCGCTGGTACTCCGGGTCGGTCTCGAAATCCCAAGCCATGTTCAGCCTTTCGTGTTCCGTGCGGTGCCGGTCACCACGCCGTCGAGCAAAGTGGTCGTGAGGATGCCGGCGATCTCGCCGGGCGAGCGGTCGCCGTGCGGGCGGTACCAGAACGACACCATGTTCAACATGCCCAGCACGCTGTTGGTGAGCACGTGGTCGGCGGTGCGCAGCGCCCCCTCGGCGTGACCGGCGTCGATGACCCGCTGCCAGCAGTGCTGGACCCGGTCGCGCAGGTCCTGCAGTTGCGCGGCCCGCTCGCCGGTGAGCGCGCCGACGTCGCGCAGTTGGATGGCCACCTCACGCTGATGCCGGATGATCAGCCGCACGTAACTGTCGATCAGCTTGCGCAGCTTGGTGACCGGATCGTCGGGCCCGTCGGCGATCTGTTCGGCGTCGGCCAGCATTCGCTGGATGTAGTCGCGCAGGATCTGCCACAGCAGGTCCTCCTTGGAACCGATGTGGTAGTACAGCGCGCCACGCTGCACGTCGGCGCGCTCGCCGATCTCGGCCACCCCGGTGCCGTGAAAGCCTTTCTCGGCGAACAGGTCGATCGCCGCCCGCACGATCCGCTCCCTGGTGTCGCTCGCCGTCGATTCGGCGGCGGGCGGGCGGCCGCGCCGACGCGAAGGGGCGGTCATCTCGTCGGGTCCAGCACGATCTTGCCCACGCCGTCGGCCCGCTCGGCGAACATTCGATAGGCCGCGGGGCCTTCGGACATGGGGAGGTGGTGGGTGACCACGGCCTCGGGCCGCAACCTGCCCCCCGCGGTGAGCTTCAGCAATGCGGGCAGTTCGTACTGGATCGCACACAGCCCGATGTGGAATTCGAGGTCCTTCACCTGCGCCGCCATCAAGTGGAACGGATAGGCGCGGTTGTGGCTGACGCCGATCACGCTGACTCGGCCGCCGTGCCCGACCGCGCTGATCGCCAGCTTGACGGTTTCGTCGGCGCCCACCGCCTCGATCGCGACATCCGCTCCGCCGCGCAGCGCTTCACGGATCGCCTGTTTCGGGTCGTCGGACTCGACCGGCTCGGCTCCCAGGTCGGCGGCGCGCTTGCGGCGTTCGGCGAGCAGGTCGACGCCGAGCACCCGCGCCGCGCCCATCGCGAAGGCGGACTGCACCGCCATGAGCCCGACGGGGCCGAGGCCGATCACCACCACGGTGTCGCCCGGCGCGATCCGGGCGCGCCGGGCTCCGTACCACGCGGTGGGCGCGTTGTCGGTGAGCACGACGGCGGCGGTGTCGCTCACCTCGTCGGGCAGCTTCGCCAGGTTGCCCGCGGCGTGCGGTACGGCGAGCAGCTGGGCCTGGCACCCCGCCAGCGAGCCGCCGAGCCCGTAGCAGGCGTCGACCGGAAGCGGGTGGCGCTCGCACGCGGTGACGATTCCGGCACGGCACCGCGGGCAGCTGTCACATCCTGCCGACGCGGCGACCAGCACGCGGTCGCCGACCGCGAAGCCGCGGGTGTGCGGCCCCAGTTCGACGATCTCGCCGACCGCTTCGTGCCCGACGCCGTAACCCGCGCCCGCCACGAATCCGTGTCCGGCGTAGATGTGCAGATCACTGCCGCAGATGCCGGAGGCGGTCACCCGGACGATCGCGCCATCGGGTCCTGGCAGAACCGGGTCGGGCTGATCGTGGTACGAGATGGACTGCGGGCCTTCGTAGGTCAGCGCCTTCATCGCCAGCCCCCGTCCACCGCGAGGGTGGCGCCGGTGCAGAACGCGGAGGCGTCGGTGGCGAAGAACAGAGCCGCCCCGACCACCTCGCCGGGCTCGCCGACACGGCGCAGCGCGTTGTGCTCGGTGAGTTCCGTGCGCAGCTCGTCGGGCCACGCCGTGGCGATGTCGGTCTCGAAGGGGCCACATTGGATGGTGTTGACCCGCACGTTCGGCGCGAATGTCTGCGCCAGCCCGCCGGTGAGGGCGTTGAGTCCCGCCTTGGCCGCCGAGTAGGGGACCGCGAACGGCTCCGGCCGTGCCGCCTCGATCGAGGAGATGTTGATGATCGAGCCGCCGCCGTCGGCCGCCATGCGGCTGCCGATCAGGGCCGACAGCCGGAACGGGCCTTTCAGGTTGACGCCGATGACCTTGTCGAACAACGCCTCGGTGACCTGGTCCAGGCTCGGGTACAGCGGTGAGAGGCCCGCGTTGTTGACCAGCACGTCCACCCGGCCGAACGCGCCGTAGACCGTCTCCACCAGAGCGTCGCACTGCGACCAGTCGCTGACGTTGCAGGCCACCGGCAGGGCGCGGCGGCCGAACCGCTGCGTCACCTCCTCGGCGAGCGCGGCGCACCCCTCCAGCTTGCGGCTGGCGATCACCACGTCCGCGCCTGCTTCGGCGAACGCGAGCACCATCTGTTTGCCCAGACCGCGACTGCCCCCGGTGACGACGGCGACCTTGTCGGTGAGTGACACCTGAACTCCTGCGTGGATCGAGAAATGTTCCGATCAGTACATTAAATCGGCCGCGGGTTACGATCAAGGGGCTGTCCGGCCGACCGCCGACGGCTCGACGACCCGCCGGGTGAAGACCTGCTCATATCGGCGTGGCGGACAGATTTGGGCACAGGGCCGCACGACCCGGCGCGCGGTGGCACCACTACCCGCGGGTAACATGGCTTTGTTTTCCCACCCGGTTTCGCGGAAGTGAGGCAGTAGATGACAGAGCGGATTCAGGTCGGCGGGCTCCAGGTGGCACGCGTTCTCCACGAGTTCGTCGAGAACGAGGCGCTCCCCGGGACCGGCGTGGATTCCGCCGCGTTCTGGGCCGGGGCAGAGCAGGTCGTCAACGACCTCGCCCCGCGCAACCGCGCCCTGCTGGCCGAACGCGACGAGATCCAGGGCAAGGTCGATGCCTGGCACGCCGAACACCCCGGCGCGAACTACGACAAGGCCGCCTACAAGAACTTCCTGACCGAGATCGGCTACCTGCGCCCCGAGCCCGCCGATTTCCGGATCACCACCCAGAACGTGGACGACGAGATCGCCGTCACCGCCGGACCGCAGCTCGTGGTGCCGGTGATGAACGCGCGCTTCGCGATCAACGCGGCCAACGCGCGCTGGGGCTCGCTGTACGACGCGCTCTACGGCACCGACGCCATCCCCGAGGGCAACGGCGCGGAGAAGGGCACCGGCTACAACAAGGTGCGCGGCGACAAGGTCATCGAGTGGGCGCGCAACTTCCTCGACGACTCGGTCACCCTGATCACCGGTTCGCACATCGGCTCGACGTCCTACAAGATCGTCGACGGCGAGCTGGAGGTCGGCCTGGAGGACGGCACCAGCATCGGTCTGGCCGACGCGTCCCAGCTGGTCGGCTACCTCGGTGATCCCGAGTCGCCGAGTTCGGTGCTGCTGAAGCACAACGGCCTGCACATCGAGATCCAGATCGACCCGCAGTCCCCGATCGGCAGCACCGACACCGCGGGCGTGAAGGACGTCGTGCTGGAGTCCGCGGTCACCACGATCATGGACTTCGAGGACTCGGTCGCCGCGGTCGACGCCGAAGACAAGGTGCTGTGCTACCACAACTGGCTCGGCCTGATGAAGGGCGACCTCGCGGAGAAGGTCAGCAAGGGCGAGAAGACCTTCACCCGCACCATGAACCCCGACCGCGTGTACACCGCGCTGGACGGCGGCGAATTGGTGCTGCACGGCCGTTCGCTGCTGTTCGTGCGCAACGTCGGTCACCTGATGACGTCCGACGCGATCCTCGACGCCGAGGGCAACGAGGTGCCCGAGGGCATCATGGACGGCCTGATCACCTCGCTGATCGCCAAGCACAGCCTGGCCGATGACGCGAAGCTGAAGAACAGCCGCACCGGTTCGGTCTACATCGTGAAGCCGAAGATGCACGGTCCCGACGAGGTCGCGTTCACCAACGAGCTGTTCGGCCGGATCGAGGACGTGCTCGGGCTGGAGCGCAACACGCTCAAGGTCGGCATCATGGACGAGGAGCGCCGGACCACGGTGAACCTGAAGGCCTGCATCCAGGCCGCCGCCGAACGGGTGGTGTTCATCAACACCGGCTTCCTGGACCGCACCGGTGACGAGATCCACACCTCCATGGAGGCCGGGCCGATGGTCCGCAAGGCCGACATGAAGTCCCAGCAGTGGATCCTGTCCTACGAGGACTGGAATGTCGACACCGGTCTGGCGGCCGGCCTGCCCGGCAAGGCGCAGATCGGCAAGGGCATGTGGGCCATGCCGGACCTGATGGCCGACATGCTCACCCAGAAGATCGGTCACCCGCGCGCGGGTGCCAACACCGCGTGGGTGCCCTCGCCGACCGCCGCCACCTTGCACGCGACGCACTATCACCTGGTCGACGTGTTCAAGCGTCAGCAGGAGATCGCCAAGGGGGGCCGCCGCGCCACCGTCGACGAGATCCTGGAGATCCCGCTGGCCGCCGCGCCGAACTGGACCGACGAGGAGAAGCGCCAGGAACTGGACAACAACTCGCAGTCGATCCTCGGCTACGTGGTGCGCTGGATCGACCAGGGTGTCGGCTGCTCCAAGGTGCCCGACATCAAGGATGTCGCGCTCATGGAAGACCGCGCGACCCTGCGCATCTCCAGCCAGCTGATGGCCAACTGGCTGCGCCACGGCATCGTCACCGCCGACGAGGTGGTGGCCAGCCTGGAGCGGATGGCCCCGGTCGTGGACCGGCAGAACGCCGGTGACCCGAACTACCGGGCGATGGCCGCCGACTTCGCGGGCAGCATCGCCTTCCAGGCGGCCAAGGAGCTCATCCTGGAGGGCACCAAGCAGCCCAACGGGTACACCGAGCCGATCCTGCACCGCCGTCGCCGTGAGGCTAAGGCGCTGGCCTGCGTCTAGTCCGCGCCCATCGCGAATCCCCCGGTCCATCGGCCGGGGGATTTCGTGCTTCGGGGATCCGGAGTTTCGACTCCCGTTTATCGGTCCGTTACCCTGGGGGCCGCACGAGATCGTTCGATTTGTGAGGAAGATTCATGGGAAGCGTTGTGCTCGACATCGTGGCATTGCTCGCCAATCGCGCGGCGATGTTCTGGAATTGGATGGCCACCGGATCGGCGGGCTTCCCGCCGCTGTGAGCGTGCGGTACACGATCTACTTCGAGTAATAGCGAATCCCCCGGTCGGTTTTCCGGCCGGGGGATTTCGCGTTCGGGCCGGAATCGAAAAGCGTTCCGGAATGTTTGTTTTCACACTGGCGGGCTCGGCTGCCCGCGGACCGCGAGTGATCATCGGAATTCGATGCGCGGTACCGTTCTCGGCCACATGAGGCGAGCAGGCGGGCTTTCGAAATCGACTCCGCACCGGTTCGCCGGGTTTCCGTCACGGTTGTGGTGGCCGGTCGGACCGGCGTGATCCCCATGGAGCTGGGTGATTTCGCCACCGATACCGCGCGCGAAGCTGCGGCCCCTCGTATCTTGAACACGTGAACTCCGCTGGGTCCGTGCGCACACGGTCGCGTATTCCTCGTTGGTTCGTGCTGTGGATGGGGCTCCTGACCGCCCTGGTCGTGCTCTGCTGCGCGGCGCTGTTCTGGCAACTCGCCGCGGAGGGCACCTTCCCGACCCTCGTCGTGCTGTGGGTGGTCCTCGGCGTGCTCGGCGGGATCGCCGTCCTGTTCGGGCTGCTCGGCCTGCTGCGCTACCGCGCCCTGTTCCACAGCCTCGCCTCGCCCGTACTGATCGGCGTCCTGGTGGCGCTCACGCTCTACGACGTTCCGGAGGACACCGGCTGGCGGCTGTCCCGCGGGATCCTCGAGAACCAAGCCGTCGACTGCGCCCACTCCGGCCACCGCACCCGCCTGGGCGTCTACACCATCACCTTCATCACGCCCCGGGACGGCGGCTGCCTGTTCTACACCCAGGCGGGCGATCAGGACTCGGAAGGCTTCGCCTTCTTCCGCGACCCGGCCACCCCACCCCACCTCGGCCCTCCGGCCACCAACGGCGTCGAATACTCCGCCTTCGACGGCCAGTGGTACCGCTTCGTCGACACTCACTGAGCCCCGTCGCCGAAGACCTCCTCGAGGGTGTCGGCGGTGACGGCCCGGGTGATCCATGTGGTCAGGCGCGCGTCGTCGGTGCAGGAGTTGATCTCGGCGGCCACCGCTTCGGGGACGTGTCCGCGAGTCGCGAGGACGGTCAGCAACGCCTTTGCCTCTCCCTCGGCTTTGCCTTCCGCCTTGCCTTCGGTCCTGCCGTCGGCGTACAGCTGCTTGAAGTACTGGCTGTAGTACGGGGACGTGTCGGTCGTCATCAGCATCTCCAGGAAGTGCCGGGGCGCTGCTTTCGGCAGTGCGGCCAGTACCAGGTCAATGTACCTTTTGCCGTCCGCGGAGTCGTGTGCTGTCGCGGCGAGGGCGGTGAGGATCGCGTCGCGTTCGGCCAGCTCCACGCCTTGTCGTCGTCGCGCTGCAGTTGCACCTCGACCACGATGCCGAGCACCGGGATACCGGCGGCGGTGAGCGTGACGACCAGGTCCGCCCGATACTCGGTCGGTTCGATATCCGGCAGGTCGCCCGAGTCGACGCGCGCGTGATCGAACTCGGGAAGCGATAGTCCGAGCGTGGAAGTCAGCAGTTTCGCGACCAAAGTTGGTCTGCGCGCCGGACCAATTCGATGAGCACTTCGTGCACCGACGAGGGCATGGCGGCGACGGTACCGATAGCAACCGACAGGTCGGGGTGGATCACCACTCGAACGGCAGCGGTTGGCGGGGCTCGATCCACAGGGCTTCGGCGAGGGCGCAGAGGGTGCCGTCGATGCGGGACAGTGCTACGCCGACCGTGTGTTTGCGGCCGTTCGCCGCGATCGGCCAGCCGTAGGAGAGGTAGGGGTCACCGGCGCGAACGGGTTCGAACTGGGTGGCGGTGAGGGCGGCGGTCACCGCACCCGGGCGCAGGTCACGCAGGGCCATCGCGGCCCACCCGCCGGGGCAGTCCAAAGCGGCCCAGACGTTTTCGGTGGAAAGGAGGCCATCGGGCCCGCCCAGGGACAGATCGGGGGTCCATGCGGCGACGACCATGTCGTGCGTGGGCATGGCCCAGGGGGACAGGCGCAGCCCACGGCCGGGCGGGCAGGCCGCGCCGCAGCCGTAGCAGCGGCTCATTTTGCGCAGCACGTCGGCTGTCGCACTCGCCGCTCGTGCCTGCGCCCAAGTGGGCGCGGGCCGCGGTGTGACCGTAACCGTCGACGCGGACGCTTCGGCGAGCACCGCACCGTCCTGATCGGTGAGCGCCGCGCCGCCCGAGCCGTCGGCGGCCAGCACGACCGGAGTGTCCACCGAAACGCTGCGGCGGAAGTCGACGCGCACCTGCTCGGAACCGCTGGCGGCGGCGAGCAGCCCCGCCACGTACCCGCCGAAAGCCACCCCCGGATAACCCCGCACGTGCCCCGGGACCGTGAACGCATCGGTCCGAATCATTCGCTGCCCAACCTCTCCCGGCCGACGATCGTGATCCGGTTCAGCCGACGATACCGTCGTGGCGTCGCCGGTCCGCCGCCGGGCGACCTGTCGCGACGCGCGCTGCTCGACGCGCGCTGCTCGCTGCTCGAGGAACGCGAGCTCGGCAGCGCGGCCCATTCCGCCGCCCGTGACGACCCGGTGTCTGCCCTCGAAAGTGTTGTCCGGCACCCGCGTTTCTTTCCGCCCGGGTGCGCTCGCCGGATCGACGGTCGTCGAGGGCAACGCGTCGCACCGCGCCCGCGTTCCACGAGACTCCGCGGCCGGAAGGACGCTGCGTCCGCGCAGGTCGGCGGTACGCCGGAATTCCTGCCCGTCCGAGGCTGTTGCGCCCAGACGTGACGAAAGCTGGATCGAACGTACTGGTCGTGTACGCCCACCCGAAGCCGGACTCACTCACCGGCGCGCTGAAAGACGTTGCCGTGCGGCAGTTGCGGGCGCAGGGTCACGAGGTCCGGATCACCGACCTCTATGCGATGGGCTGGAAGGCCGCCGCCGACACCGACGACTTCGGCGCGGTCGAGGAGCCCAACTTCATGCTGGCATCGGGCGAGGCGTACCACAACGGGACGCTGAGTCCCGACATCCGTGCCGAGCAGGAGAAACTGCTGTGGGCGGATGCGGTGGTCCTGCATTTCCCGCTCTGGTGGTTCGGCATGCCCGCGATCATGAAGGGGTGGGTGGACCGGGTCCTCACCTGCGGTTTCGCCTACGGTGCAGGCGGTACGGCGCTGCCCAGGTACGGCGCGGGCGTGCTGGCGGGCCGGCGTGCGATGCTCGTGGTGTCGATCGGCGGCAAGCAGCCGTCGTATTCCGACCGCGGGATCAACGGACCGGTCGAGGATCTGCTGTTCCCCATCCACCACGGCATCCTGTACTACACCGGCATGGACGTGCTGCCGCCGTTCCTGGTGCACGACACGATCCGGCTCGGCTCGGCGCGCTTCGAGGAAGTCGCCCACGACCTGCGGCGGCGGATGTCGGATCTGGCGGAGCTGGAGCCGATTCCCTACCGCGCGCAGGCCGGGGGCGACTACGACCGCAGCCTGCGTCTCGAGCCGGGCCGCGAGACGCGCGGGGCGACCGGGTTCGAATTGCACGTGGCGTCCTGACCCGGTGGTCACGGCCGCGGGACCGCCCCGCGCTGGGTGAGCAGCATGCCCATCATCCCGGCTTCCTGGCCCTGCCCGTGGATCATGGCACGGGCGATCTCCTTGACCGGTCCCGAGCCCAGGAGCCCGTCGGCGGCCTCGGCCATCGCGATTCCGCCCTGATGATGCCGGAACATCAACTGTAGGAACAGGACTTCCGCGTCGCGGCCACGCGCCGTCGCCAAGGCGTCCAGCTCCGCGCCGCTCGCCATCCCGGGCATCAGGGGAGTGGGGGCGGTCTGCGCGACCGCTGCCGGGTGCCGATGCGGCGACGCGTCCGTGGCGTGCATCCACGCCATCGCACGGTCGGAGCTCGGGGCCGCGTTCGCCAGGCGCAGCCAGCCGAGCATGGTGCCGATTTCCAGCCGCTGCGTGCGGTCGAGTTGCTCGGCCAGCCGGGCGATCGCCGGGTCGACCGAGCTGTCGAGCCGCTGCACCATGAGCAGCGCTTGCTGGTGATGGGTGGTCATGTCCTGAACGAAGCCGATCTCCATCACGGTGAGAACGGGTGCGGCGGAACGGTTCTCCGGGAACACCAGGGGCCGCAGCGCGGCGCCCAGCACGAGCAGCGCGAAGGCCGCCGAAACCAGGGCGGCGATTCGCGTCCAGTGCCGCACCGCTACGACCCGACGATCGACTGCTGGTCCGCCGGTGGCGAATACACCTCGTCGTCCAGCCGCAACACCATGAATCCGTTGTCCGAGCACGCGACGTAGAGCTGCGAACCGCGCCATTCCGGCGGCGAGAAGCACCAGTCGGTGGACACGTCGCCGAAGGCGAGGCGACCGGTACGGGGGGTGGTGGCATCCAGCGGGTTGAACTGTCCCTCCAGCACGGCGCGCACCGCGGGTGGCGCGCTCATCAAGGGAACGCCGATGAGCGAGGCGAGCGCGTGCGGCGAATTCCACAGACTCAGGTTCTGCCCGGTGCGGGCGGGCGGGTTGTAATAGGCGATCTCGCGGATGGCGTAGGGATCGCGGATATCGAACACCCGGATGCCCGACGAGATCCACCCGCAGGCCAGCGCGGTCGGGTTCTCCTGCCGGTCCGCGGCGCAGTAGTGCGATTCGTAGGCGAAGGCGGAACCGCCCATGGAGGAGCCGATATTGCTGTCGATGTGCTGCGGCAGGTTGATCTCGAGCTTGATCTTGTTGGCCACCTTGGGCGCGGTCTCGTCGGAGACATCGATGAGTTTGACGCCGCCGGAACCGCCTTCGTCGACGGTGTAGAGGTAGGGCTTGCCGGCGTAGCTGACCGGGACACTGTGCTGGGTCGCCCAGCCGTCCGTCCAGAACACCCGGCCGAGGTGGTGCACCTGCGGGTTCGGATCGCGTCGCTGCACCGCGCTGATATCGAGGACGGTGAATCCGCCCAGCGCGGAGATGTACATCCGGTTGCCGTCGGGGCTTATGCCGAAACCGTGCGCTTCGATGCCGGTCAGCCCCTGCCACACCACGCGCGGGTGAGCCGGGTCGGTCAGGTCGACCGCGCTGACGAAACCGGGTGCGATCCCCGATGCCCAGTACGTGTTGCCGTCCGGGGAGAAGCCGCCCTCGTGCGTGGTGATCGGCAGCGGCATCAGCAGATTCGTTCCCGGGCCCGGGTTGAGCAGCCGCGGATGCGCGCAATCGGAGACGTCGTAGACCGACAGGTAGCCCACGCCCTCGCCGACCGGGACGCCGGTGCCGACCAGCAGCTTGCGCGCGGTATTGACCTTGAGGCTCTCCCAGGTGCCCGCGAGCATGGCGGGCTCGGTCAGCGTCACCGTCGGGCGCGGATGCGCCGGATCGGACACGTCGAGCACCTGGACGCCGCGCGCCTCGCCGATCAGGTCGCCGGGAAAGAACGACCCCAGGTAGGCGCAGTGCTCGAAGCTGGTGGAGGTGATGCCCGCCCCGCGGCCGGCGTAGCCGCCGACGAAGGACATATTGCACCGGTAGCCCTGCGTGCTGCGCCCGCTGTCGCGGTCGGCGGCGGTGACATCGCCTTGCAGGCCGCTCTCGGGAGCGGAGCCCGGTCCGCAGTCGGCCCGGGGGACCGAGGTGCGCCCGACGTCGAGGAACTCTTGGACCGCGTTGCGGGTATCCGATTCCGGATCGGCCGAGGCGCTCACGGGCAGCAGCATGGCCGTGACCATGCCGATGGTGAGCAGAGCCAACGGTTTGGCACGGCACAGTCTGGCCACTGGGCGCATCGTCGCGTCCCCCAACTTCGTCTTCGGGCTTGGCTACCCAGGGTGACTGGGACAGTCACCGCTGAACTGACTGAATGGTAGTAATTCGCGGTAACTTCGGGGGACGGTTTCATCGAATCCCGCTCGGATTCGCCAAGTTTTCCGTCGAGGCGCGGCGTCAGCGCGGGTGGGCCTGCTGCGTGTGCTCGGTCGCGTCGGCGTCCGCCGCCAGCAGTTCGTCGCAGACGCGCAGCATGGTTCGGCGCAGTTCGGCCGCGCGCTGCGCCAGCGCGGACTGGGCGCGAACGTACTCAGCCCGCCCGGTAGCGGTCTCGATGCGCACCGGCTCGTAGCCGAACCCGGACAGGTCGTAGGGGCTGGCGCGCATGTCGAGTTCGCGGGCGGCGCAGGCCAGCTCGAAACAGTCCAGCAGCAGCTCGGAGGAGATCAGCGGGACCAGCTTGAAGCCCCACTTGTACAAGTCCATGTTCGCGTGCAAGCAGCCCGGCTGTTCACGGCGGAGCTGGTCGGCGCGGGTGAGCGGCTCGGCGTTGCGGCCGACGGCCTCCGGAGTGAAGAACCGGTAGGCGTCGAAATGCGTGCAGCGCAGCGACATCGAGTCGACCACGGCGTCGGTGCCCGCTCGTCCGAGGCGTAGCGGCACCTTCTGGTGCCGGATGTCGTCGGTGCGATACACCATCGCCCATTCGTGCAGCCCGAAGCAGGACAGCTGGGCGGGCCGAGACGCGGTGGCGCGCAACAGGTTCGCGACGAACGCGATGGTGTCGCGGCGTTTGGCCAGGTAGGCGGGGTCGGCTGTGTAGCTGCCCGCCGCGGCGCCCTCGGCACCCGAACCGCGGTCGGTGACGACGAGGTGATACCCCCGTGCGCCGTGATACTCGGGGGCATCCGCCAGCCCGGTGCCGTAGCCCGGGTGCCAGCGCCGCAACTGGGCGGGTTTGTTCCCGTAGTAGGTGAACAAGAAGTCGATCACCGGATGTGACGAACCCTGCGCCCGCCGCTCCAGATAGGGCCCCACCAACTCGTCCAGGCGGGCCCGGTGGGCGGCGGCGCGGACCCGCCACTGCGCACCGGACAACACCAGCATGGTCACTCCGCTCCGGCCGGTCCGGTGACGTTCGCTGCCCCGGGCGTCATTCGCCCACCCGGTGCGTGCCGTCTCGGACGGTGCCGACGAACTCCTCCACGAGGTCCTCCAGCGCGACGATGCCGGTGGTGTTGCCCCGCTCGTCCACCACGCGGCCGAGATGGCTGTTGGTGCGGCGCAGCCGCGCCAGTGCCTCGTAGAGCGTGGTGTTCATGCCGACCGTGGGCAGCGGGCGGATATCGGTGCGCGGGATCGGTGTCGTCGGCCCGGCGCTCTCGTCGGCGACCTTGTCGAGCACGTCCTTGACGTGCAGGTAGCCGACCAGCGAACCGTCGCTCGCCCGCACCGGGAAGCGGGAGAACCCGGTCTCGGCGACGGCGGATTCGGTGTCGCCGAGCGTGGTCCCGTTGCCGCGCAGCGGGATCGATCGGGTCGCGTCCAGTGGCACCATCACGTCGGCGACCACCCGGTCACTGGTGCCGAGCGCCTGCGTGAGGCGGCGGTGCTCCTCCTCGTCGAGCAGTCCCTCGGAGCGGGACTCGCCGATCATCTCGGCCAGCTCGACCGTGGAGACGGTGGCCTCGAGCTCGTCCTTCGGCTCGATCCGCAGCAGGCGCAGCGACAGGTTGGCGGCCAGGTTGTAGAACGCGATGAGCGGGCGGGCCAGCCGCAGCCACATCAAGTGCACCGGTACCAGCAGCAGCGCGCTGCGCTCCGGCCCGGCCAGCGCGATGTTCTTCGGGATCATCTCGCCGAACAGGATGTGCAGGATCACCACGATGGTCAGCGCGATCGCGAACGCCACCGGGTGCAGCAGCTGCTCGGGCAGGCCGAGCAACTCGAACGGTCCTTCCAGCAGGTGCGCGACGGCGGGCTCGCCGACGCGGCCGAGCAGGATCGAGCAGATCGTGATGCCCAGCTGTGCGGCAGCGAGCATCATCGAGAGGTTCTCGCCCGCCCGGATGACGGTGTTCGCGTTCCGCTTGCCCTGTGCGGCAAGCGCTTCCAATCGGTCGCGGCGGGCGGAGATGAGCGCGAACTCGGCGGCCACGAAGAAGGCGTTGCTTGCCAGCAGTACGACGGTCAGCAGGATGCCGAACAGGTCACCCATGGCTGTGCTCCTTGGTCGCGAGGGCGTCGGCGTCGACCGGGATCAGCCGGACCCGGTCGATGCGCCGTCCGTCCATGCGCTCCACGCGGGCGATCCAGCCGCCTTCGTCGGGGCTTTCGGTCACCGTCCACTGCTGCGAGCGTGGATTCGGCAGCACGACCTCGTCGCCCGTCACCGGGATGCGGCCGAGCCTGGTCAGTACCAGGCCGCCCAGCGTCTCGTACTCGCCTTCGGGGGCGTCGTATCCGGTCGCCCGGGAGACCTCGTCGATGCGCAGCAGGCCCGAGCAGTCCCAGCCGTCGGAGACGCGCCGCACGTCGCGCTCCTCCTCGTCGTGCTCGTCGCGGACGTCGCCGAGGATCTCCTCGATGATGTCTTCCATGGTGACCATGCCTGCGGTGCCGCCGTACTCGTCCACGACGAGAGCGACCTGCATGCCGTCGGCGCGGACGCGCTCGAGCACCTCGTCGCCGTCCAGGCTCGCGGGCACGATCGGGACCGGCTGGGCGAGCCGGTGCAGGGGAAACGTTCTGCGCGCGTGCGCCGGGCGGGTGAATGCCTGCTTGACGTGCACGAAGCCGAGGGTGTTGTCGAGGTCGCCATCGATCACCGGGAAACGGGAGTAGCCGGTGCGGCCTGCCGCATCGATCAGATCGGCGATGGTGCCGTCCTTGTCCAGCGCTTCGATCTTCACCCGCGGCGTCATCAGTTCCTCGGCGCTGCGCTCGCCGAACTGTAGCGAGCGATCCATCACCTGAGCGGTGGGCTGGTCGAGCGCGCCGCGCAGCGCGGAAGTGCGCACCAGGGAGCCGAGTTCCTGGGGCGAGCGGGCCGAGCGCAACTCTTCGGCGGGCTCGACGCCGAGCCTGCGGACCACCCAGTTGGCGGTGCCGTTGAGGAAGTGGATCATCCATTTGAACACCACCGAGAACGCGATCATCGGCCCGGCCGTGACGCGGGCGGTGGCCAGCGCCTTGGCGATGGCGATGTTCTTGGGCACCAGCTCGCCGTAGATCATCGACAGCGAGGTGGCCAGGATCAAGGCCAGCGTCAAGGCGACGCCGCTCGCCGCGGCATCGCTGAGTCCGAGACCGGTGAACACCGGATTCAGCAGCCTGGCCAGCACCGGTTCGGCGATGTAACCGGTGATCAGCGTCGTGATGGTGATACCGAGCTGGGCGCCCGACAGCTGGAACGACAGGGTGCGATGCGCCTTGCGAACCATCCGGGCGCGGACGTCACCGGTGCGGGCGTGCGCCTCGACGGTGCTGCGCTCCAGCGCGGTGAGGGAGAATTCCGCGGCGACGAACAGGGCGGTGCCGACGGTGAGTGCGATGAACCCGATCAGGCTGAGCGCGGTGAGCGCGATGGACATCGTCAGCACCACCTGAGCGGTGCCGGGAGACAGCCTGTGCGGGGTGGGACTACTGCGGGGAGGAGGACGCCGGGGTCGTCACCCGGCTCGGTAGAGGAGCCCTCCTGTACGGCGCCCTCGGACGCGGGTGACAACTGGATCCTTTCGCAAATGAGTCGTGGTGCCGGTGTCCGGCAACCACCATGCTACCGGCCCACCTGCCGAGCAGCGTGGGCCGGTGCCGGTGTAATGCGCGTGTCGGCGCTCACCAACCGCTGGGCAGCGGGCGACCCTCGGCGAATCCGGCCGCGGACTGCACACCCAGCACGGCCTTGTCGTGGAATTCGGTGAGCGTGCGCGCCCCGGCGTACGTGCACGCGCTGCGCACACCCGAGCAGATGTGGTCGATGAGGTCCTCGACGCCGGGGCGCTCGGGGTCCAGCCGCATCCGCGAACTGGAGATGCCCTCTTCGAACAGCCCCTTACGCGCGCGGTCGAATTCGCTGTCGGAGGCGGTGCGTGCGGCGACGGCCCGCTTGGACGCCATGCCGAAACTCTCTTTGTACGCGTTGCCGTCGCGATCGACGCGCAGGTCGCCGGGGGACTCGTAGGTACCGGCGAACCAGGAGCCGATCATCACGTTGGACGCGCCCGCGGCCAGCGCGAGCGCCACGTCGCGGGGATGGCGCACGCCGCCGTCGGCCCAGATGTGCACGCCGAGTTCCGCGGCGGCGGTCGCGCATTCGGCCACCGCGGAGAACTGCGGGCGGCCGACGCCGGTCATCATCCGGGTGGTGCACATGGCGCCGGGGCCGACGCCGACCTTGATGATGTCCGCGCCCGCCTCGGCGAGATCCCTGGTGCCCTCGGCGGAGACCACGTTGCCCGCGACCAGCGGGACGCCGAGCCCGAGATCGCGCACCGCGGCGAGGGTTTCGAGCATCTTGGCCTGGTGACCGTGCGCGGTGTCGATGACGAGCAGGTCGGCGCCCGAATCCACCAGGGACTTGGCCTTCGCGGCCACGTCGCCGTTGATGCCCACCGCGGCCGCGACGCGCAGCTTGCCCGTGGCGTCGACGGCGGGCTGATAGATGCCCGCGCGGAGGGCGCCGGTGCGGGTCAGCACCCCGGCGAGGGTGCCGTCCTCGGCGGTGAGCACGGCGAACTCGGCGTGCTCGGCGTGCAGCAGGTCGAACAGATCGCGGGGGGTGGTGGCGGCGGGAGCCCGCACGAAATCGGTCACCGCGACCTCACGCAACCGGGCGAAGCGGTCGACATCGGCGCAGGCGGCCTCGGTCACCACACCGACCGGGCGTCCGCCGTCGGTCACCACCACCGCGCCGTGCGCGCGCTTGTGCATGAGGGCCACGGCCTCGGAGACCGAGCGGTCGGGGTCGAGGGTCACGGGGGTGTCGGCGGTGAGCGAGCGGCTCTTGACGAAGGCGATGGTGTCGGCGGCCGCGGTGATCGGCAGGTCCTGCGGAAGGACGACGAGGCCGCCGCGGCGGGCCACGGTCTCGGCCATTCTGCGCCCGGCGACGGCGGTCATGTTGGCCACGACGATCGGGATGGTGGTGCCGGACCCGTCGGTGGTCGACAGATCGACGTCGAAGCGCGACGCGACGTCCGTCCGGTTCGGGACGAGGAAGAGGTCGTCGTAGGTCAGGTCGTACGGCGGCTGATGACCGGGGAGAAAGCGCACTCGACCGATCATAACCGGGAGCCGACCGGCGCGGGCTCTTCTGCGCGAGCGCCTCAGGCGGTCGCCTGGGAGCGGGACAGCGAGACGGCGGTGGCGCACATGACGAGCACGGCGCCCGCGACGACGACGAGCCCGCCCGCGCCGGTTTGCAACCGCTCGTCCAGCACGGCGAAGCCGATGAATGCCGCGGCGAGCGGCTCGGCGATGGTGACGGCGGGCAGCGACGCGGTCAGCGGGCCGACTTGGTACGCGCGCTGCTGCAGGTACACGCCCGCGACGCCGGCCGCGATCAGCGCCCAGGTCTGCCAGGCGCCGAGCACGTGGCCGACGCCGTGGTCGAACAGATCCGTGACGTAGGAGGTGACGGCGGCGGCCAGCCCGTACAGCGCACCGCTCGCCACGCCCAGCAGCAGCGCGCGCAGCCCGGGATCGCGCGCGGTGACGCCGCCGACCGTAGCGGCGGCGATCAGGCCGAGCAGGATGCCCAGCGGGATGAGCCAATCACTCAGCGGCGCATCGGCATTGCCCGCGGTCGGATTGCCGACGAGCAGGAAGCAGGCCAGCGCGGCGGTGAGCGCCAAGGCGGTCGCCCAGGTGCGGGGCGGCACGCGGCGGTGATTGATCCGCGCGGACAGCGGTAGCGCGAACACCAGCGCGCTCACCAGGATCGGCTGCACCAGCAGGACCGCGCCCAGGGCGAGCGCGGCGACCTGCATCGCGTATCCGCCCGCATCGCCGACGACGCCGCCCCACCAGCGGGGACTGCGCATCAGCGCGCGGATCAGCGACTCACCCTCCGGCACCGCGGCCGCCGCATGCTGCTGCGCGACCGCGGCGACCGCGAACAGTAGCGCCGCCAGTAGGGCGCAGACGACGGCGGCAGCCGGATGGGTGGACACCAGACTAGTTTGCTGCCCGATTGCCGCGATTCGGTGGCTGCTGGGTTCGCGCGGCGCGTCGCCGTGTCCGGCCGGGCGTGTCGCCAGAGGTAGGAGTGGCGGAGCGACCGGAGAACCCGCCCGTGGCGCCCGAACCGTGGGTGGGAGCGCCGGTGGTCGGGCTCGCGCCGCGTCCGACGGTGTTGCTCGCAGCGGGTTTCGCGGTGCCCCGGCGACGCGCGGGTGCGGTGGCCGATTCGCCGCCGCGGCCCGACCCGGCGGCCGACCGTCCTCCGGATTGCTTCGCCGAACCGCCGCCACGGCCACCGGCCGCTGTCGGCTCACCGCGCCTACCCGGCTTGCGCCGCGCGGGTTTCGCGGGGGCCGTGGCGGCCGCGGCCACGGGCGCGGCCGCAGCCGCGATCGGAATGCCGGAGGGGCGGCGGGCGCCGGTGATCTCGATCAGCGTGCGGTCGCCGGGGCGCACCTCGACGCCGTCGATCTCGACGCCGGCCTTGCGGGCCATCGCCTCGACCTCCCGGCGCTCTTCGTTCATCACCAGCGTGACGACCACGCCGTCCTCGCCCGCGCGGGCGGTGCGCCCGGCCCGGTGCAGGTAGGCCTTCGGCTCCGGCGGCGGATCGACGTGCACGACCAGGGAGATCCCGTCCACGTGAATGCCGCGCGCCGCGACGTCGGTGGTGACCAGCACCGGCACCGAGCCGTCGGCGAACGCGGCGAGGGTGCGGGTGCGGTTGTTCTGCGCCTTGCCGCCGTGCAGCGCGCCGGCGGGGATGCCCGCGCCGCGCAGCTGTTTGGCGAGCCGGTCGGCGCCGTGCTTGGTGCGGACGAACATGATGGTCAGCCCGTCGCGGGCGGCGATCTCGGTGGCGATCGCCCGTTTGGCGACCTTGTCGCCGACGTACAGCAGGTGGTGCGACATCGTGGTGACCGACGCCGAGGCAGGGGCGGTGGAATGCGTGACGGGGGCGCGCAGGTAGCGCTTGACCAGCTTGTCGACCTCGCCGTCCAGCGTGGCCGAGAACAGCAGGCGTTGACCGTCGCGCGGCGTGCGGTCCAGCAGCTTGGTCACCTGCGGCAGAAAGCCCATGTCGGCCATGTGGTCGGCCTCGTCGAGCGCGGTGATCATCACCTCGGACAGGTCGGCCGAACCCTGTGCGAGGAGGTCGGCGAGTCGCCCGGGGGTGGCGATGAGCAGGTCGACGCCGCGGGCGAGCCGGTCGGCCTGGCGCTTGATCGGGGCGCCGCCGACCACCGAGGCCACCCGCAAGCCCAGCGCGAGCGCCGGTTCGTCGAGCGCTCGCTCGATCTGCGCGGCCAGCTCGCGGGTCGGCACGAGCACGAGTCCGCGGGGGCGGCCCGGCTTGGCCGAGGCGCCCATCAGGCGGGCGAGCATCGGGAGGCCGAAGGCCAGGGTCTTCCCGGAACCGGTCGGCCCGCGGCCGAGCACATCCTTGGCGGCAAGGACGTCCGGCGCCGTGGCGGCCTGGATCGGGAACGGCGTCTCGATGCCGTCGCGTCGCAGTGCTTGCACGAGCACGGCGGGCAGGCCGAGGTCCGCGAAGGTCGCGGCGGGCGCCACGGCGACGGTGGTCGAGGGGGTCACGAGGTGGGTGTGCCTTTCGTCGCACAGCGCGTTCGGCAGCGAACGCGCTGTTCGGTGGGATGAAGAGCGGGTGCACGATACCGTTCACCGCGCTGCGGCTCGGGTCGTGACGCGCGCCGCGTGGAACGAGAGGGGCGGCCGACCGAAGTGGACCGAGTGTCCAGGATACGTGTTCGTGCGTCAGCCGTTGAACAGCCGACTCAGCTCCACCAGCCAGGGTACGGCCACGGCGAGCGTGGGCACCACCAGAATGGCGGCCGAGCCGAGATAGGCGGCCGTGGCGATGCGGAGGTCACCGATCCGCTCGCTGAGCCGCTGGATGCGGATGAGCGTGGTGGGACCGCCCGCCGCGAGAGCGCCTTGCGGCGCGGTGGACTTCGCGCACGCTACGAGGGCGCGTGCCAGCGGCTTCGGCCCGGTGACCTTGACGGCCGAGTCGTCGGCGAGCAATTCGATGAGCAATTTCACCGAGCCGAGGGCGGCTTTGCTGCGCACCACCCGGGGGAATGCCTCGTGCACCGCCGTGAACGCCTCCAGTACGAGATCGTGCCTGGCCCGCAGGTGTGAACGCTCATGGCTGACGATGGCGGTGACCTCGGCGTCGGCGAGGTTGGTCAGGGTGCCCTCGCTGAGCACGACGCGCTGGCGCAGGCCGGGCAGGCAGTAGGCGATGGGCTCGGTGGCGGCCAGCACCCGGATGTCGGCGGCGCGCCGGTGCGGACCGCTCTGGTCCAGCAGATCGACGAGCATGCGGTGGCGCGCCCGCCGCCTGCGGGTGTGCACGCCGACCCGGACGACGGCGTAGATCAACCGGGCGCCGACCAGCAGCGTCAGCGCGAAGACGAACACGTAGGCCAGCCACAGGGGCAGGCCGAGCGCGTCGATCTCCCGGGTCGGCGCGGTGGTCGGGCGGCCGTCGGGGCCGGGCACGAGCAGCTCGGCGGCGATGGCCAGCCCGGATCCGAACGCGCTGAGCACGGCGGCGAGCGCGATGGCCTGCCAGAGCACCAGCGCTGCGCGGGGCGTCCGATAAGTCCAGGTCGCCCGGCTGAGTAAGGCAGGGGCGGGCCCTGCGAGAAGCAATGCGAGTCCGGCGAAGACCGGCGCGGTTGCGTTCATCGACTCAGCTCACTGCGTTGTGGGGCCAGGGCGCCCGAGGAGTCTACTGCGGCGGCGGTGCCGAGTCCTCGGTTGCTTCGAGCTTAGCGAGTGCTTCGCGCAATGCGGCAGCCTCGTCCTTGCCGACCTGTTCCACGAAGTGCACCAGCGCGGCGGCGCGGCTGCCCGCCGCGTCGGCCTGCTGCAGCGCGTCGACCATCAGACTGGCCACGAGTTCGTCGCGGGTGTGCACCGGCGCGTAGCGGTGCGCGCGGTCGTCGCGCCGCTGCACCACGAGGTTCTTCTTCGCGAGGCGTTGCAGCACGGTCATCACCGTGGTGTACGCGAGCTCGCGGCGTGCGGCGAGCGCCTCGTGCACCTGCCGGACCGTTTGTGGTTCGTCGGCCGACCACAACTGGTCCATGACCGCTTTCTCGAGTTCACCAAGACCTGCCATCCCACAATTTTAGGGACTCAACGACGAGGATGCGTACTACAGGGTGTCGTAACTATGAAGTAGCTGGTGTGTCATTTCTCATAGCGCGCGGTTTCGGCTGCCGTCGCGGCAGGTCCGCCCACTTTTCCGCGCACGTGCCTCGCGCCGATCGGCACGATCATCGGCCGGCCCGACACGGGGTCCTCGAGCACCGTGGCGTCCAGGTCGAACACCTCGCGCAGCAGCTCGACCGACATCACCTCCTCCGGCGCGCCCGCGGCCACGACACGCCCGTCGCGCATGACCACCAACTGGTCGCTGTAGCGGATCGCGAGGTTGAGATCGTGCAGCACCATGACGACGGTGCGGCCCAGATCGGCGTGCAACCGGTCGACCAGGTCGAGCACCTCGATCGAGTGGGCCAGATCCAGGTAGGTGGTCGGCTCGTCGAGCAGCAGGATGTCGGTGCCCTGGGCCAGCGCCATGGAGATCCAGGCGCGCTGGCGCTGGCCGCCGGACAGCTCGTCGAGCGCGCGGTCGGCGAGGTCGGCGATCCCGGTTTGTGCCAGCGCGGTCGTCACCTCGGACTCGTCGGTGCCCGACCACTGCCGGAACCAGGACTGGTGCGGGTGGCGTCCGCGGGTGACCAGATCGGCGACGGTGAGTCCTTCCGGAGCGACCGGCGATTGCGGCAGCATGCCGACGATGCGGGCGACGTCCTTGGTCTTCATCGTCGAAATGGCCTTGCCGTCCAACAGGACCCGGCCTTCCCGCGGGCGCAGCAGGCGGCCGAGCGAGCGCAGGAGGGTCGACTTCCCGCAACCGTTCGGTCCGATGACGGTGGTGACCACGCCGGGGGCGATGGTCAAGCTCAACCCGTCGACGACCACGCGGTCGCCGTAGCCGAGCGTGACGCCCTCGGCGCCGAGCCGGTGCTCCGGAGCGCCCGCCTGCCCTGGGGCGTCGGGTGTGGTGATGTCCGCGATCGTCATGACAGCGTCGCCTTCCGGTTCATACGCACGAGCAGATACAGCAGGAACGGGCCGCCGAATGCCGCGGTCACGACGCCAACGGGCAGGTCGACCGGGAACAGCGTGCGGGACGCGATATCCGCGCCGACCACCAGGATGGCGCCGAACACGGCGGAGCCGACGAGCGGTTCGCCCGGGGTCCGCAACAGGCGTCGCGCGATCTGCGGCGCCGCGAGGGCGACGAAACCGACCGGCCCGACCGCGGCGGTGGCCACCGAGGCGGCGACGACGGCCGCACCGATCAGGATGGCCTGCTGGGTCTGGATCCGCACCCCGAGCGCGCGCGTGGTGTCCGAACCGAGGCGCAGCGCGGCGAGGGTGCGGGCCGAGACCAGCGCGACGAGAGCGGCGACGCCCGCGGCGATCGTCGCGGGCGCCAGATGGGCGGCGTCGGCCGCGTTGAGCGATCCGTTCAGCCACAGCTGCGCGCGCTGGGCGTCGGCCAGGCCGGCGCGGGTGAGCAGCCAGTTGATGCCCGCCATCAGCAGGGCGTTGACTCCGACGCCGATCAGCACGAGTCGCAGCCCGGTGGCGCCGTAAGCGCCGGTGGAGGTGCGGCCCCAGGCGAGCAGGTAGATGGCCGCGGCGGTGAGCAGACCACCCGCCAGCGCCGCCAGCGGCGCGCCGACCGAAGCGGCCAGCCCGGTGTTCGCGCCGGTGGTGACCAGCACGGCGACCGCGGCCAGGCTCGCGCCCGAGGTGATGCCGAGCATGTCCGGAGCGGCCAGCGGGTTGTGCAGGATGGACTGGGTGATCGCGCCCGAGAGTCCGAGCGCCAGGCCGACCACGAGCGCGGTGAGCGCGCGCGGCAGCCGGGATTCCAGCACGATGAACCGCTGTGCCCTGGTGCCGCCGCCGGTCAGCACGTCCAGCACGCGCGCTGGTGGCAGGTGGGATTCGCCCACCACGATGTCCAGGCAGAAGAGTCCGAGCGCCAGCACGATCAGTATCGCGACGATCAGCACCATCCGCGGTCGCAATACCGCCGACACCGGGCCGACGCGCAGAGCGGGTCGCGCATTCGTGGTTCGCCGCGAAATCGTCACAGGTTCACCAGCTTCCGCCTGCGGACGAATGCGAGGAAGAACGGCACGCCGAGCACGGCCAGCATCACACCCACTTCCAGCTCGCCCGGGCGGGCGACCAGACGTCCGGCCACATCGGCGATCAGCAGCAGCAATGCGCCGAAGAGGCCGGAATACGGGACCAGCCACCGATAGTCCGGTCCCGTGCATATCCGCGCGAGATGCGGAACGACGAGACCGAGGAAGGCGATCGGCCCGACGGCCGCTGTCGCCGCGCCCGTCAGCAGCACGATGGCCGCGAGCCCGAGTGCGCGGGCCCGGCCGATATGCACGCCGAGCCCGCGCGCGACGTCCTCGCCCAGGCCGATCAGGTTCAGTCCGGGCGCTGCCAGGACCGCCAGCAGCACGCCTACCGCCAGGAATGGCAGCACCTGCCAGAACACCGCGGCATCGCGGCCTGCGACCGTGCCGATCACCCAGAATCGGTAGGTGTCCAGCACCTGCGCGTCGAACAGCACGACGGCGTTCGTCATCGCCTGCAGGAACGCGGTGATCGCGACGCCGGCGAGCACCAGGCTCAGCGGGCTCGCTTTGCCGCCACCCACCGAGGCGGTGCCGAACACCACCAGTCCGGCGATCAGCGCTCCGGCGAAGGCGAACCAGATGTATTCCTCCGGCGCGCTGAAGGCGAACAGGTACACGCTCAGCGCCGCGAGAAACGCTGCGCCTGCGTTGAGTCCGAGCAGCCCGGCGTCGGCGAGCGGGTTGCGGGTGTAGCCCTGGATGAGCGCGCCCGCTATGCCCAGGGCCGATCCGCAGACCAGCGCCAGCGCGGTGCGGGGGAGCCGCAGCGCGCGCACGATCTGTTCCTCGGTGGAGTCGGCCGCGCACGTGAAGGGGCCGCCGGGGCAGGTGAGCGCATGGTGCACGGCGTCGTACACGGTTCCCGGCGCGAGCGAGCGCGCGCCGACCGCCACGCCGGCGAGTACGGCGAGCAGGAGCAGGACGGTCGAGACGAGAAGTCCGCAGAGACGTCGCCTCCGCACGGTGGCAAGGAAGGTCACAGCGACGAGGTGCTCCTGAAATCAGCGGTACGGTTGCTAAGAATGGTAAGCCTAACCTATCTTTCGCTGACTAACGGGCATGGCCGATTGTCCGCCGCGCCGCGCGACGGAGCCGACTCCTGAGGAGGTCCGATGACCGAGCTCATCACCACGCCATATCGATCCACGACGGCGTTCGGCCGCGCCTGTGCCCGGCTCCGCGCGCTGCAACCGGAACATCCGCGGGTATACGCCGTGGCGGCGATGGCCGAGCAGGGCAAACGGCGCTGGTGGCAGCTGTCGGACGGCGTGCGCGAGGGGCGCGTCGAACTTATGTACCGGCGGCACGCGGCGGAGATGATCAGTGCCGACATCGCGGCGGAAGTGGTTGCCACGGCCCTGATCCACGCGATCGTCGGACGGGTGGTCGCCTTGCTCGTCGCGGAGGGGCGGGCGTGGGACCCGGGGTTGGAGAACCTCTGGATTCATACCGACAACGATGGCGGAATCGACTGGGCGGGGCTGTCGGACACCACGATTCGCGTGCTCGACGGCGATCCGCTGGCCGGCGAGGCGGGCGTGGTCGCTCTGCCCTGCCCGGAGGCGATGTACGTCTGGCTCGCGCATCGTTGCGAGTCGGCGCTGACCGTCGTTCAGCAGAACATGGCACGCTGCTCGGGTTTGAGCGCCCGCCGGTTCTGGTCTCTGGTCGGTGAATCCGTTGCGGGCGCTTCGACTTACGTGCCCGATCTCGCTCGGACCGATTCCGCTGCCGGGGTGCGGCGGGGGCAGGGACTGCTGGCGGCCATGGCCGGACGTGGACTTCCGGTGCGCCGCTCGGGGTATTGCCTAGTTAGGTAAGCCTGACCTATACTCATACTCGGCGTACGGATCGCGAGAGAGTCCCGAGGGCTGCGGTGACCCCCGATCCCGTGCCGCGGCGGGCTCCACCTCGGGTGGGGCCCGCCGCTCTGTTCCGATGTGAAGTACGTCGCCCGGCTCTGGCGCGCCGCCGGTCCCGGATCTACGCTGACGCCGACACGAACGCTGAACCCGCTGCACACCAAGGGTATTCGTCGTCCGGCTGTCCCCGGCGGGTCACCGCCGCGCCGCGGATGCGCCGGTGCTGTGTCGCGATCATCGGCGCGCACCGCCGCGCGCCCTATCCGAGCCGTCGATACGCTCGTTCGCCTTGCCGCGCAGGCGTTCACGATGGCTCACCGGTAGCTCGAGGGGTTGTGCCACTTGCCCACCATCAGACCCTCCCGGTCCCTGCTGGCCGTGCTTGCCGCGGTACTCCTGCTGCCCGCCTGCGGTTCCGGCGCGCAGCAGGCGCACAGCCCGGCGCCCCCGCCCCCGCACGTCGCGCCGCACTGGGACTACGACGCCGAGGGCCCCGACCATTGGGCCGATCTGGATCGGGACTATCTGACCTGCAAGAGCGGCCATCAGCAGTCGCCCGTCGATCTCCCGGGGCATGCCCGGCTCGAACTGTCCGAACACATCACCATCGACTATCACTCCGTGCCCGCGGTGGCCCTGCTGAACAACGGGCACACCGTGCAGGCGAATCTCCCGGCGGGCAACGGGAATCGCGTCGTCGTCGACGGCGTGCCGTTCGAACTCGCGCAGTTCCATTTCCATCTGCCGAGCGAACACACCGTGGACGGCGTGGGCACGACGATGGAAGCGCACTT
This sequence comes from Nocardia abscessus, assembly GCF_015477775.1. Lineage (GTDB taxonomy): Bacteria > Actinomycetota > Actinomycetes > Mycobacteriales > Mycobacteriaceae > Nocardia > Nocardia abscessus_A. The sequence continues at coordinate 70,783 of NZ_JADLQO010000010.1, forward strand.
CGTGCACAAGAGCGCGGCGGGCGAAGTAGCCGTGCTCGCCGTGCTCTTGCAAGCCGCGCCGGGACCGTCGGCCTTCGCGCCGATCCTCTCGGTCGCACCGCAGGCGGTGGACGCCGCGACCGTCGTGCCGGGCCCGATCGACCTGCGCTCGATGCTGCCGGGTGTCGCCGATCAATACCGCTATCAGGGTTCGCTCACCACCCCGCCGTGCAGCGAGGGCGTCTCGTGGACGGTGCTGGGCAGTCCGGTCGCGGTGAACACCGCCGACGCGGACCGGTACCGGACGCTGTTCGCGCACAGCAATCGGCCGACGCAGCCGTTGAACGGACGGGCGGTCACGCTGGCCGGTGGGTGAGGCCCGCACGGCGGGCGGTGCGTGCTGTGCGACAGTGATTACATGACACAGCAGGAGACCCAGCAGGTCGGCTCGCTGGCGGATGTCACGCCCGAGCAGATGAACGCCTACAGCGAAGGCACCTTCGCGGACCTGATCGGCCTGCGCTACACCGAGCTGAGCCCCGACCGCGTGCGCGGCGAGTGGGTGGTCAAGCCGCATCTGTACCAGCCCGCGGGCATCCAGAACGGCGGCGTGTACTGCACCGTCATCGAGACGCTCGCCAGCATCGCAGGCGGCGTCTGGTTCGGTGACCAGGGCACGGTGGTCGGCGTGAACAACAACACCGACTTCCTGCGCGCGGTGCGCGAGGGCACGCTGTCGGGTGAGGCGACCCCGCTGCATCGCGGCAGGCTGCAGCAGCTGTGGCAGGTCGTCATCACCGACGAGGAGGGGCGCACCGTGGCCCGCGGCCAGGTGCGGCTGCAGAATCTGCCGCGTCGTTCCTGAGCGCTCGTCCGGCGACGGCGGAACGGGCGTGCCAGAATGTCCGTCACCTGCCACTGCGAACCGGTGAGGAGCCCGGATGCGACTGTCACCGCACGAGCAGGAACGTCTGCTGCTCAGCTACGCCGCCGAGCTGGCAAGGCGCAGGCAGGCCCGCGGACTCAAGCTGAACCACCCGGAGGCGGTGGCGCTGATCACCGACCATGTGCTGGAAGGCGCGCGCGACGGCCGCACCGTCGCCGAGCTGATGTCGTCGGGGCGGACGGTCCTCACCCGCGCCGACGTGATGGAAGGGGTGCCGGAGATGATCCCCGACGTCCAGGTCGAGGCGACCTTCCCGGACGGCACCAAACTCGTGACCGTGCACCACCCGATCGGTTAGGCGGGCGGTATGCGCTACCCGAGCGAGGTTCTGCGCGGAGCGAGTCGAGGTCCGGCATGATTCCCGGCGAATACTTCTGCGCCGAGGGCGTCGTCGAACTGAACTCCGGCGCGGATCGTCTTGAGCTCGACGTGATCAATACCGGCGACCGGCCGGTGCAGGTCGGCAGCCATGTGCACTTCCCCCAGGCGAACGCGGCGCTGGATTTCGACCGAGCGGCCGCGCACGGCCGTCGGCTCGACATCCCGGCCGGGACCGCGGTGCGGTTCGAACCCGGTCTCGGTCAACGCGTCCGGCTCGTGCCGTTGGGCGGCGCCCGCGAGGTCCACGGGATCTCCCTGACCCCACCGGGCCGTCTCGATGACTAGTCCGGGTGCCCGGCCGGGGTATGCGGGAATTCGTACGCGGGCTCAGGAGGCAGGACGCGATGAGTGAGCTGAGCCGGGCGCGGTACGCCGAGCTGTTCGGGCCGACGACGGGCGATCGGATCAGATTGGCGGACACCGATCTGCTGATCGAGATCACCGAGGACCGCAGCGGGGGACCGGGGCGCGCGGGCGACGAGGCCGTCTTCGGCGGCGGCAAGGTGCTGCGCGAATCCATGGGACAGTCCCGCGCGACGCGTGCCGAGGGCGCTCCCGACACCGTCATCACGGGCGTGGTCATCATCGATCACTGGGGAATCATCAAGGCGGATGTCGGGATTCGCGATGGGCGGATCAGCGCGATCGGCAAGGCGGGCAACCCGGACACCATGACCGGGGTGCACCCGGACCTGGTCGTCGGCCCGTCCACCGAGATCATCGCGGGCAACGGCCGCATCCTCACCGCGGGCGCGATCGACTGTCACGTGCACTTCATCTGCCCGCAGCTGCTCCAGGAGGCGCTCGGCGGCGGCATCACCACCCTCATCGGCGGGGGCACCGGTCCGGCCGAGGGCAGCAAGGCGACCACCGTGACGCCCGGCGCCTGGCATCTGGCGCGGATGCTCGAGGCCACCGACGCCTGGCCGGTGAACATCGTGCTGCTCGGCAAGGGCAACACCGTCAGCGCCGAGGCCATGTGGGAGCAATTGCGCGCCGGGGCATCGGGGTTCAAGCTGCACGAGGACTGGGGCTCCACGCCCGCCGCGATCGATGCCTGCCTCACCGTGGCCGACGCGGCGGGGGTGCAGGTGGCACTGCACTCGGACACCTTGAACGAGGCCGGTTTCGTCGAGGACACCCTGGCGGCGATCGCGGGCCGCGGCATCCACGCCTACCACACCGAGGGTGCGGGCGGCGGGCACGCGCCCGATATCATCACCGTCGCCGCCCATCCCAACGTGCTGCCCAGCTCGACCAACCCGACGCGCCCGCACACCGTCAACACCCTCGACGAGCATCTGGACATGCTCATGGTGTGCCATCACCTGAGCGCGTCGATCCCGGAGGATCTGGCCTTCGCGGAGAGCCGCATCCGCCCCTCCACCATCGCGGCGGAGGATCTGCTGCACGATCTCGGCGCCATCTCGATGATCGGCAGCGACTCGCAGGCCATGGGCCGCATCGGCGAGGTCGTGCTGCGCACCTGGCAGACCGCGCACGTGATGAAGCGCCGCCGCGGCCCGTTGCCGGGCGACGGCGCCGCCGACAACGCCCGGGTGCGGCGCTACGTCGCGAAATACACCATCTGCCCCGCCGTCGCGCACGGCCTGGACCACGAGATCGGTTCGGTCGAGGTCGGCAAGCTCGCCGACTTGGTGCTGTGGGAGCCCGCGTTCTTCGGCGTCCGCCCGCACGCGGTGCTCAAGGGCGGGGCGATCGCCTGGGCCGCGATGGGCGACGCCAACGCCTCCATCCCGACGCCACAGCCGGTGTTGCCGCGCCCCATGTTCGGCGCCGCTGCGGCGGCCGCGGCCGCGACCTCGCTGCACTTCGTCTCCGAGCAGGCGATCGAGGACGGCCTCGCCGACCGGCTGCGGGTCCAGCGCAGACTCGTGCCGGTGCGCAACGTCCGTGGCGTGACGAAGACGGACCTGCCGCACAACGACGCCATGCCGCGCATCGAAGTCGAGCCGGACACCTTCACCGTCCGCATCGACGGCGAGGTCTGGCGCGAAGACCCGGCCACCGAACTCCCGATGGCCCAACGCTACTTCCTCTTCTAGTGCGGATGGTTGGTGAACCCCGAGAAGAGTTCTCGCTCATGTGCCCCTCGCGGGGTGTATGGTCCGGTGGCTCGTCGGAGCTAGAGGAAGGGAGGACGGCATGCCTCGACCAGTTGAGCGAGGGGTGCGGCGTCGACTGGCCGTGGGAGTCGTCGGGGCGGTGACGCTTTTGGCCACGATCTTCGCGACCTCGGCGGCCGCGCCGGTGCCGTCCGGGTCGGGTGGAACGCAGTCCTCGGGAGATCCTGCGGTCGAGTTGAACGACTACTGCTACGAGCACGGCGCGGTCGGCCGCCTCGCCGACGGCCGGACCGTCTATTGCACGCAGGTGCAGCGCACCGACGCGTACGTGTGGTCCTACCGTCGGGACCCGATTCCGCTCGATCCCAACACGCGCGACTACGCCTGCGGCAGTGACGCTTGCTTCGGGTCGGACGGCGCCCGCGTCCCGAACTACCAGCGCTGCGGGGTTCTCTGCGGCGAGCCGCCTACCAGTGGTGACATTCAGAGCGGACTCTACGACTGCTTCGAAACGGGAGCCGCGTTCGAAGAATGCGAACGCCGCATCCGATGAGTCGTGCCACGATCGGAAGATCGAATCCCCTCGCTACTCGGCGGTGTCGAGGCGAGAAGTGACGACGCGGACGAGAAGATCGACGGTGTAGTCGAATTCGCGGTCGCGGTCGAAGCGCGCCAAGTGGGGGGCGGCGAGGACGACCTGGGGCAGCCCGGACGCTTCGAGGCTGCGCTCTCGTTCGGCGATTCCGTCGGCGTCGCTGGTGCCGAACGTCGGTCCCGCGGAGACTTCGCGGAGCAGGGTTCCGACCAGGGTGGCCAGCAGAGTACGCAGTAGGTGCACCGCTTCTTCGGCGGAGTTCCCGGTTCGGCGCAGCACGGTGAGGACCGCTTCGATCGGCGCGAGGCCGGCCTGCGACGACAGCTGACGGGTCAGGACCAGAATCGCCGCCTGCGGGTGCGAGAGCGTGACCCGGCGGAACTCGTGCGCCAGCGCTCGCAGGTCGTCTTCGACAGAGTCCGTCGGCGCAGGCACCCGCAGTTGCCCGAGGATGTGCTCGGCGATGGCGTCGAGCAGGTCGTCCTTGCCCGCGACGTGGTGATAGAGGCTTTTGGCGTCCACGCCGAGCACGCGACCGACGGTGCGCATGCTCACGGCGCCGATGCCGTCGGCGTCGATCACCGCGAGGGCGGCCTCCCGTATCGCCGCACGTGAGAGCTGTGTTTCGGCCTTCGGCGGCCGTCCCCGGCGGGGCGCGCTCGCGGGTGGGGTCGAGGTGGCCGGACCTGTCATGGCCTTCATTGTTCCCTACCCTTGCGTATTTCCACACTGTGGGTTTACTCTGCACATTAATTCCACGACGTGGGATTAATGTGCGAGATGGGATGTCGGATGCAGCTGCCATGGGGACACGGTGAGGTGCTGGACCTGGCGAGCGTCGGCTCGCGTGTCGATCACCTGGGCGATTTCCCACCTTCACCCACGGTGCGATCACCCACCGCCGAACCCGCAGGAGAATCCATGACCGACGGTTTCGCCATCCCGCCCATCGAGGTGCTGCGGGCCCGCGAGAAGCTCGTCCTCGACCACTTCCACGACGAGGTGCGGCAGGAGTGGGACGACGTGCTGGCCACGTTCCCGCATCCGCACTACGAGATCATTCCCACCCTCACCGTCCACGACGGCGACGCCGAGGTCCGCGGCTACTACCACGACACGCGCGTCGCCTTCCCCGATCAGGATCACGAGATCATCGCCCTGCGCCACAGCGCCGACGCGGTCATCGTCGAATTCTGGCTGCTCGGCACGCATTCGGGACCGCTCGGCCCCATTCCGCCCACCGGCTCCCGGCACCGCACCCGGATGACGGCGTACTTCGTCTTCGACGACGACCAGAACTTGATCATCGAGCGGATCTACTTCGACACGCTGTCGCTGCTGCGACAGCTCATCGGCGGCCTGAACCTGCGCAACCCGCGCACATGGCCGTTGGTCATCCGCAGCCTGCGCGGACTGCTCGCCATGTCGAGCAACCCCGACCCACGGCTGGTCGACACCCAACCCGCCGACCTCACGGCCTGATCCGGCGGATGAGAGTCCATCACCTCAACTGCGGCACGATGCGACCGCCCGCCACGCCCGGCGGATTGGTCTGCCACGTCCTGCTCATCGAGACCGACGACAGTCTCGTCCTGATCGATACCGGCATCGGCCTGCGCGACGCCGAAGCACCGACCCGGCGCTTCGGCCGGGGCCGCTTCTACGTCCGCCCCGCCTTCGATCCGGACGAAGCCGCGATCAACCGGATCCGGCAACTCGGCTACGCCCCGGACGATGTCCGGCACATCGTGCTCACCCACTTCGACACCGACCACACCGGCGGTCTCGCCGACTTTCCCTGGGCCCGAGTGCATCTGACGAACGCGGAAGCGTTCGCCGCGCGGCATCCCCGGACGCTGATCGAACGAGAGCGCTACCGCCCCGCGCAACGCGCCCACAACCCGGCGCTCGTTCAGCACGAGCCGAGTTCCGGCGAGTCGTGGCGCGGCTTCCCCGGCGCCGAGGAGCTCACCGATATCGCGGCAGGCATCGTGCTGATCAACCTGCCCGGCCACACCCGCGGTCACGCCGCCGTCGCGGTCGACGCCGGTGAGCAGTGGATCCTGCACGTGGGGGATTCCTTCTATCATCACGGCCAACTCGACGGCACCGACTCCGCGCCCAGAGCGCTCACCGCGATGGAACGCGTCGTCGCCCACGACTGGCATAAGGTCCGGGCCAACCACCGACGGCTGGCCCAGCTATGGGCAGCCGCCGAGCCCGACCTCCTCCTCGTCAACGCACACGATCCGTACCTACTCGGCCGCGCGATCGAACGGGGATGACCTCTGCTGTCCGGGGGCGCCTATCCGAGCCGGTGCTCCTCGATCGATGTGCTCAGCCCGGTGCCGTTGAGATCCAGGTACAGCAGGCGTTCGGTGACCGACAGGGTGATGGTGTTGCGCCGTTCGATGGCCGGGACGGCGGAATCGATGAAGTCGCGATCGAAGCTGTACAGCGGAATCGCTTCGGCGCGATGGATGCGCTTGCCGGTGAGTTGCGCCAGCACCTTGGCGGGGTCGCGGTGGGTGTAGACGGCGACGCGTTCGGCCAGCTTGCTGCCTCGATGCACGCGCTCCGCGTCGGGTGCGCCGACTTCGATCCAGGCGGTGAGGCGTCCGGTGAGATCACGCACCAGCACCGCGGGCTCGTCGGTGGAGGACACCCCGCCGTCGCTGAAGCCGATGCCCTCCTCGTACTCGAGGCAATAGGCGAGCACGCGCGTCAGCATGAACTCGGCGGATTCGGACGGATGCCGCGCTACCCGCAACTCCAACTCCTGGTAGACGCCCCGATCGACGTCGGCCAGGTGGACGGCGAAGTTGTGCAGTGTCGCGCTGAGTGCCATAGGTGCAGGAGCTTAGCCCGCATCGCGCTACCGGTGATCAGCCCTCTCGGTGCAGCGCGGCATTGATGATCGCCGTGGCGGGAGCGTGCAGAGCCTGTGCGGCGGTCTGGCCCGTCGCCGCCAGGTAGGCGTCGACCAGCCTGTTGCCGACGGCGTAACCGGCCCCGGTGGGCAACCCGACCGGGGCAGCGCCGAACCGTTCCGCGGTCGCGTCGCCGTGCACCCACGCCGTGAAGTTCTGCATGCCGGTCACGCCGAGTCCGGACACGACCTTGGCGAAGACCGCGTCGTCGCGTAGATGGGGCACGCCGATGCGCGCGTAGCCGAGTTCGTCGCCGTAGAGCTGGCGGGCGAACGCATCGGCCAAGCCTTCGGAGACCACGTGCTCGCCGACCGTGACGGTCGCCGGGTCCCAGACGACCCCACCCGGGCCGTAGCGCAGATTGTGGTTGAGTTCGTGCACGACGGACGCCTCCAGTCGCTGCACGTTCTCGGGGAAGGGCCACAGCGTGATGACGATGTAGCCGGAGATTCCGCCGCTGCCGGTCAAGCCGAGGGCGGGACCCATGAAGTGGGCGTCGCCGGGGTCGCCGAGCACGAACAGCACGGTGATGTCCGGGACCTCCAGCTTCGGCGTCGCCGCCAGTTGCACGGCGACGGCGTCGTCCAGAGCGCGACGGATCCGGTCCCAGGCCCCGGCGGCCGCCAGCGTCTCGAGCGCGTCGAGACAGCGCTCCGCGTCACGGTCCAGCGGAAACCCGGACGAATGATGATGCATGGCAACCAGGTCGACGTCTCCGGGGAAGTACCGGTACATGCCCGTCACGGGCTCGAGCATCGTGTGCAGCAAGGCGGCGCGATCCGCGGCGGGAGCCCGGAGGATCTCTTTCATCGCCGAGTAGGTATCGAGAACGGTGATCGTCATGTCCCGTGACACTGAACATTGCCGCACCGTCGAGGTCAACTGGATTAACCGTCCGATGACGATCGACGTGTGCTTCCGGGATCCGCAGCGGTTGTCCGGGTCCCATTGCGGGAAGGGCGACCGCGAGCTACTCCATCTCCCTGCCGCTTCGGTGAATATCATTGGGGGCGTCTAGGATTCGGCTGTGCCACTTACTCGTGACGACCTGACGGGCTATGTCGAGCGCGACTTCGACGCCGATCTGGCGCGATGGTTTCCCGGTCGGCCTTCGGTCGCCGTGCCGGAAGGGACCCGGCCCGTGACGCCCTTCCTCGAACGGCTGGCCCCCGCGGACGCGGCGGCATTGGCGGCCTTCGATCGCCGGGTGCGCTCGGGGCGGATGCCGCAGTTCCTCGACATCTACTCCTGGTCATACGGATTCGACTTCGCGGCCGATAGCTGCGGGATCCGCGACTCCGACTACGAGACCGAACTCACCGACGACGACGTGTACTCCATCGGCGCGGACGGCGGCGGCAACCTGTACGTGGTGCTCACCAACGGGCAGATCGGAATCTGGTTCCACGAGGAGGAAGTCGTCGAGGAAGGCACCCGCTTCGACGACCTCGATGTCTTCGTCTGGTCGGTGGTGCGCTACCAGGCGGTGCGGGCTGGGGTCCTGGAGCGGGCCGCGGTCGAGGCGGACTTCCTGTCCCTGGGCCAGGATGGCGCGCTGGAGCCCGAACTCGGGTTGCTGCGCTCGATGAGGTAAGCGAACCGGCGAGTACTCGCTCAGTCCTCGCCTGCTCGACGCTGAAACGGGAGGCGGGCCCGGAACGCGTCCCGCAGCCAAGGGGCTCGGCGGTGATGGGGGCGGCTGCGGTCGGCCCAGAGCGGATTGGATTCGTCGCGGCGGTAGACCGCGAGCTGGCCAGCGATGGTGAAGTGCAGGCGGCTGGCTTTGCCGACCACCTCGCCGTCGGTGGCCAATGCCTCCGGCTTGGGGAGTTGCACGAACAATTCGGGTAGCTGGCGCTCGCCGTAGACCTTGCTGTGACCGATCGCCGCCAGTAGCAGCGCCAGCACCGCGCGGGTGCGCGACCAGCGCAGATCGGCGCGCAGCCAGCGGATGTCGAGCAGTCCGGCGTCGAGCCGGTCGCGGAAGGCGGGCACGGCCCCGTGCGGATGGTAGGGGCCGTTGCCGACGAACAGGAACCACACCCGCTGCCAGCGCCCGTCCAGGCAGATCTCGATCGGTTCGGCCCGGCGCAGGGTGACCACGAGCGCAGCGGCGAAGGCGGGCCATTTGCCCCAGCGTGACTGCCACTTCTCGCGCAGCTGCACCAGATCCGGGTAGGTGCCGAGACTGGCGGTGTTGATCAGGTGCCGCGTGCGCGAACCGGTTTCGTCCTCGCACTCGACTCCGGCGATGTCGACCGCGACCGCCTCGCCGATACCGGTGGCGTCGATCACCTCGCGCAGATCGTAGACGCCGAGGTCGCGGGCGAAGTGGTTGAGCGTGCCGGTGGGAATGACGACCAGGGGCAGCTCGTGGCGCAGCGCGACCGCGGCCACAGCGGCCACCGTGCCGTCGCCGCCCGCGACGCCGACGGCCATAACCGGTTCGCCGTGTTCGGCGATGGCCTGCTCGAGCTGTTCGGCACAGTCCAGATCGGCTCGGGTGCGCAGCACGGTGGCGGCGGGCAGCGCCGCGACGACGTCGTCGGTGGGATCGTAGTTCGGATCGCCGGAAATCGGATTCACCATGACCACCAGCCCTTTGCCCTCCACCAGCGCGGGGACCTCGCGGACCGGGCGGGCCTGCGCCTCATCCGATTCGCGCACCGGCCACCAGCGCCGGGTGGCGAGTGCGACACCGGAACCCACTGCCGCTCCCACGAGCACATCGGAACTCCAGTGCACGCCGGTGTGCACCCGCGAATAGGCGACGGTGGCCGCAAGCGGGGCGACAACCAGTGCGGTACGGGGACTTTCCAGAGCGACCGCCGTGGCGAATGCCGCAGCGCAGGCACTGTGACCAGAGGGGAAAGAAGAAGAGGTCGGGGCGGGGGAGAGTCGCCGGTGCACGGGCAAGAGTTCGGCTGCGGGGCGGCGGCGAGCGACCAGCGACTTGAGAACGACGTTGACGAGGAAACTGGCGCCCGCGACCGAGACGACGCCACGGAACGCGGCGCGCCGCGGCGCACCCTGCCGGGTGGCGAGCAGTCCCGCGAGAGCCAGCCACAGCCCGCTGAAGTTGGCACTGCTGGTGATCCGCAACAAGCCGTGGTCGACGGCCGAGGCGGGCAGCTCGGCGACCGCGCCGCCGATCACTCGATCGATTCGTCCGATGCCGTGGAACTTCCGGCGCACCCAGCTACTCACCCGCTCGAGACTACCGATCGGTGTGCGAACGACGCGAAGTACGGCGGGGCAGGGCATTTCGATCCGCCGACGAATGTTCGGGCGCCGACGGCGCCAAGTGAACTCTCGCCTCTGGCCGGTGCTATCGGATGGCGGTGGGAATGAGGTGGCGGCGGGCGAAGACGCGGGCGTCTTCGTCGGTCTCGAGCGAGAAGTAGCTGTCCGGGATGAGCAGCAGGGTGAGGGAGAGACGGGCGGCGATCTCGGCGGAGGCGTCGGGATCGATGTCGCCGAGATCGTCGGCCCGGCGCAGTTGTTCGGCGAAGAACGCGCGCGCGGCGGCGAGAAGCGTCGCGCCGTAAGTGATGACGAAGGGTTGGCCGCCTTCGTCGGCGAGCAGGATGCGGTTGGTGAGCGGGTCGTTGCGCAGGGTGCGCAGGGCGATGGCGAAGCCTTCGACCGCGCGGTCGCGGACGTCGGTGTGATCGGCGACGGCAGTGGTGATGCCGGACAGGACGCGCTGCAGCCACCTGGTCAGCGCGGTGGTGACCAGCAGGTCCTTGCTGGGAAAGGCCCGGTAGACGGTGGCGCGGTGCAGGCCGGCGCGGCGGGCGATGTGCTCCATGCGGACCCGGTCGATGCCGTGGTCGCGGAACTCGCCCAGGGCCGCGTCGAGGATCCGGGTGGCCTGCGGGTCGCCTTCGACCTCGGCGGTGAGCTGGTCGACATCGAAGGCGGCGGTCGTCTGCCGGGCACTGCGCATGAACCTAATCCTGCCCGAGTGCGCGGGCCTGCCGCATGCTCTCCCGCGCTCGGGGGTGGTAGCGCAGGGGTTCGGGGACCAGCGACCAGGCGTTGCGAATCAGAGTCGCGGCGGCGCGGAAGTGTGCCTGATCGATCTTGCTGTAGCGCAGCCCCAGTTTGTCGCGGGCAGGCTCGGGCAGCATCGCGGTGGTGATCACCCGGTATTCGGACATGATCACCGGCCGCAGCACCCGTTCGACCGGTTGCGGCAGGTACGGCAGTCGCATATCGCTGGTGAATCGCAGCCGGTCGGTCAACCAGCGCGCCGAGGCGGTGGCTTCCAGCTCGTCACGGCACACGGCGTGGAAATACCGCTGGAAAGCGGCGTAATCGGCGGGCATCGGCCGGTCGCTGACGCCGTATCGCCGGAACCAGGTCTTGCTCTGCTGGTACAGCTGCTCGCGCTCGGTCGTTGTCAGGCCGTCGCCGAACACGTCGGCGATGTCGATGACCGCCTGGACCATCGTGGCATGTGTCCAGTAGTAGACCTCGGGATTGAGGGCGTGGTACCGGTCGCCGTGGGCGTCGGTGCCCCTGATGTCGCGGTGATAGTCCCGCACGCTGGTGCCGGTGCCGCGTTCGACGGGATCGTAGACCGTGCCGATGATCTCGGGAATCGATCGCAATACCCGATCCCAGGGATCGCCGAAGAAGTCGGAATGCTGAGTGACTCCGGCCCCGACGGCAGGGTGCATCAGTTCCAGTAGGCCGTAGGGCGCGGCGACCAGGAACAGTCGGAGGTCACCGAGGTAACGCCACAGCAGTGTGCCGGGCCCGAGCTGCGGGTCTTCCCGCACGGCCTCGTCGTGCGCGGTTCCCAGGTGTGCGGTCATCATCGAGCCCTCTCAGTTCTGTGCGACGAAATTACCTTAGTTGTCGCACATGTCGCATTCAAGGGCTGTTCGATGGGCGCGCTCGTCCCGATGCCGTCGGAGATAAGCAACCGATGGTTGCGTAATTGCCGAATCTCAACTAGCGTCATGCGCAACCAAACGTTGCATATGGAGGTAAAGCATGGAGTACGGCAGCATCGAACGGGAGATACACGTCGACGCCTCGCCCGAGGTGGTCTACGGGGTCGTCAGCAGCCCGGAGCACATGTCGGAATGGTGGAGCGACGACGCCGAGTTCGAAGTGGCTCCCGGTGCGGTCGGTGAGCTCATTTGGGGTGACCGGGCGCAGGTCGTCCCGATCATGGTGGTGCAGGCCGAGCCGCCCCGATTGTTCTCCTTCCGATGGTGCTATCCGGGCGGCGCGGTCGACGACTCGGCCGATTCGCTGCTGGTCACCTTCGAGCTGACCCCCTCGGGCGCGGGCACCCGGATTCGGCTCACCGAGGTCGGGTTCCGCGAGATGGGCTGGGAGGCCGCGAAGCTGGCCGAGCAGTACCGCGAACACACCGTGGGATGGGACACCTATGTTCCCCGGCTGGGGGAGTACATCGTGCGGCTGGTGTCGACGCCGTGACCGTCGTCGTCGATGACGACCTGTGGTCCGCGATCGGGGATCCGACGCGCCGCCGGATGCTAGACCTGCTCCTGGCGGAGGGGGAGGGCACGGCCACCGGTCTCAGCGAGCGACTGCCCGTCACGCGGCAGGCGGTCGCGAAACATCTCGTCGTGCTCGACCGTGTCGGCCTGGTGCACGGCACGCCTGCCGGTCGGGAACGGAGGTACCGGGTGGACGAGGCGCAACTCGCTCGCGCGGTCGCCCAGTTGTCGTCGGTGGGGGCGGCTTGGGACGCCAGGCTCCGTCGGATCAAGCGGATCGCCGAAGCGATCCAGCGCACGCAAGACCAGCAGTGAATTCCCGCTGCCGGACAAGAACCGAAGAAAGAGGAACCGAAAATGGTCGACATTCTGCACAGAGTCGGAATCCAATCGCCGGTGTCCGAGGTCTACGCCGCCTTGACCACCACCGAGGGGCTTGCCGGTTGGTGGACGACCGACACTCGGGGCAAAGCCGGTGAGGTCGGCGGCGTGATCGAATTCCGGTTCGGGGCCGGGGGATTCGACATGCGGGTCCGCGCGCTCGAGCCGGGCAAGCGCGTGCTGTGGGAGGTGATCGACGGACCTGACGATTGGGTCGGCACGCAGCTGGACTGGAACCTCGGCCGGACCGACGACTACACCATCGTTCTCTTCAAGCATCAAGGCTGGAAGGAGCCGGTGGAGTCCATGTACCACTGCAGCACCAAGTGGGCGGTCTTTCTGCTGAGCCTGAAGTCGCTGATCGAAACCGGGAAAGGCGCACCGGAGCCCTACGACGTCAAGATCGACAACTGGAACTGACGGACTCGCAAGGGAATCCGGGCTCGCACGTCGGCGCGCGGACACGGACGCGCCTTTCCCGGCGGCATCGCGGCCGGTAGGCGCTGTCGCGGTTCAGATGGTGAGGATGGTCTTGCCGATCGCCGTGCGGGTTTCGAACGCGTGATGCGCTGCCGCCGCTTCGGCCAGCGGCAGCACCGTCCCGATGACCGGCGTGAGCTCGCCGCGCACGGTCGATTCCTCGGCTCGCCGGGCCAGCCCGGTCGTGTGTGATCCACGGTCGCATCGGCGCCCAGGTCGGCGGCCAACTTCCGCTTCGCGCTCCCGCTCGCGCCTGCGACGATTCGGGCCCCTGCCCGTTTGGCGGTAGCGGCAGCCGTCCCGCTCGACGAACGCCTCGGCGAACACCTGGCACTCGCGCTGCTCGGGCAGGGCGCGACGGCGGTGGGAGTGATCGAAGCCGCCGAGATCGGGCCCGAGGACACCGTGCCGGTGGAGGCCGGGGCGGGGGAATCGGAACCCTGTTGGTCCAGTTGGCCATGCGCCCGGAGATCGCCGACATGATCTCCCGGCAACATCACCGTGACGGCGTCCTCGCCCTGACCGCCCGATTGCTCGGGCTCGGTTCAGCGGCGCGGTCGCCGTCACACGGTGTTCGGGAGAGTGCCGATCAGGCGCCGATGTAAGCCGCGAGGTGCTCGCCGGTGAGGGTGGAGCGAGCGGCCACGAGGTCGGCGGGTGTGCCCTCGAAGACGACCCGGCCGCCGTCGTGGCCCGCCCCCGGACCGAGATCGATGATCCAGTCGGCGTGCGCCATCACCGCTTGGTGGTGCTCGATGACGATGACCGACTTGCCGGAATCGACGAGCCGATCGAGCAGGCCGAGCAGCTGCTCCACATCGGCGAGATGCAGACCGGTAGTCGGCTCGTCGAGGATGTAGACGCCGCCCTTGTCGGCCATGTGGGTGGCCAGCTTGAGCCGCTGCCGTTCGCCGCCGGACAGCGTGGTGAGCGGTTGGCCGAGGCTGAGGTAACCCAGCCCGACGTCGGCGAGCCTGCCGAGGATGGCGTGCGCGGCCGGAGTGCGCGCCGCACCGTCGCCGAAGAACTCCCGGGCTTCGAGCACCGACATCGCGAGCACCTCGCTGATGTCGCGGCCGCCGAGGTGGTACTCCAGCACCGAGGCCTGGAACCGCTTTCCCTCGCACTCCTCGCAGGTACTGGCGACACCGGCCATCATCGCCAGGTCGGTGAAGACTACGCCCGCGCCGTTGCAGGTGGGGCACGCGCCCTCGGAGTTGGCGCTGAACAGCGCCGGTTTCACGCCGTTGGCCTTCGCGAACGCCTTGCGGATCGGCTCGAGCAGGCCGGTGTAGGTGGCCGGGTTGCTGCGCCGCGAGCCGCGGATGGGCGCCTGGTCCACCGAGACCACGCCTTCGCTCGCGGGGATCGACCCGTGCACGAGCGAGCTCTTACCGGAGCCGGCCACGCCGGTGATGGCGACCAGCACCCCCAGCGGAATGTCGACGTCGACGTCCCGCAGGTTGTTCGCCTTCGCGCCGCGGATCTCCAGCGCCCCTTCGGACTTGCGCACCGACTGCTTGAGTGCGGCGCGGTCGTCGAAATGACGGCCGGTGACGGTGCCGCTGGCCCGCAGCCCCTCGATGCTGCCCTCGAAGCAGATGGTGCCGCCCGCCGTGCCTGCTCCGGGACCGAGGTCGACGACATGGTCGGCGATCGCGATCGTCTCCGGTTTGTGCTCGACGACGAGCACCGTGTTGCCCTTGTCCCGCAGCCGCAGCAGCAGATCGTTCATCCGCTGGATGTCATGGGGGTGCAGGCCGATGGTGGGCTCGTCGAAGACATAGGTGACGTCCGTGAGCGAGGATCCGAGGTGACGAATCATCTTGGTGCGCTGTGCTTCACCACCCGACAGCGTGCCCGAGGGGCGATTGAGGGATAGGTAGCCCAGCCCGATCTCCACGAACGAGTCGAGGGTGTGCCGCAGCGCGGCCAGCAGCGGCGCCACCGACGGCTCGTCGAGGCCGCTCACCCATTCGGCCAGGTCGCTGATCTGCATCGCGCAGGCGTCGGCGATATTGATCCCGGCGATCTTCGATGAGCGAGCCGCCTCGCTGAGGCGGGTGCCGTCGCACTCGGGACAAGTGGCGAAGGTGACCGCCCGGTCGACGAACGCCCGGATGTGCGGTTGCATCGCCTCCCGGTCCTTGGCCAGGAAAGACTTCTGGATCTTGGGGATCAGGCCCTCGTAGGTGAGGTTGACACCCTCGACCTTGACCTTGGTCGGCGCTTTGTAGAGGAAGTCCTGCATCTCCCGCTTGGTGTACTTGCGGATCGGCTTGTTCGGGTCGACGAATCCCGACTCGGCGTACACCCGGACCGTCCAGAAGCTGTCGGACTTCCAGCCGGGAATGGTGAACGCGCCCTCGGCGAGCGACTTCGAGTCGTCGTAGAGCTGGGTGAGGTCGATATCGGACACCGAGCCCCTGCCTTCGCAGCGCGGGCACATGCCGCCGGTGATGCTGAAGCTGCGGCGCTCCTTGACGGTCTGCCCGGCGCGCTCCACCGAGACCGCACCCGCGCCGCTGATCGAGGCGACGTTGAAGGAGAACGCCTGCGGCGAGCCGATGTGCGGCTGTCCGAGCCGACTGAACAGGATGCGCAGCATGGCATTGGCGTCGGTGGCGGTGCCGACCGTGGAGCGCGGGTCCGAACCCATGCGCTGCTGGTCGACGATGATCGCGGTGGTCAGTCCCTCGAGCACATCGACCTCGGGCCGTGCCAGCGTCGGCATGAAGCCCTGGACGAAGGCGCTGTAGGTCTCGTTGATCAGCCGCTGCGACTCCGCGGCGATCGTGCTGAACACCAGTGAGCTCTTGCCCGAGCCGGAGACGCCGGTGAACACCGTCAGCCGTCGCTTCGGTATCTCGATGCTGACGTCCTTCAGGTTGTTCTCGCGCGCGCCGTGCACGCGGATCAGATCGTGGCTGTCGGCGGCGTGCTGCGCAGGCGACTGCGTATGCGTTCTCGTGGCCGTGCTCATCGTGTCTCCATCTGTCGGGCGGGGCCGCCTGCGCGGTCTCCGTCGGCGTCGCCTGGCTCGATCTAACCAGCTTCGCCCGGTAGGTCTGCTTACCTCTGTCGGGGGGCGAGGCACTGCGCTACCGTGGGCAGCGTCCACCGAGGCACCGGTTCCCGGAGGTCTTCGCCCGGGGTGGGCCGGTGTCCGGTGTGACGGCGGCCGTCACCGCCGTCGTGTGCGGTATCCGCGTGGGAGAGCCGGAGAACTCAGCGCAGCTCCTGGATACGGACGAGGTTGCCCGCGGGATCGCGGACGGCGCAGTCGCGAATGCCGTACGGCTGTTCGGTGGGCTCCTGGACGATCTCGGCGTCACCGGCGGCGAGCCGTTCGAAGGCGCCGTCGAGATCCTTTGTTGCCAGCAGGATGCCGGCATAGGTGCCCTTGGCCATCATCTCCGTGATGGTGCGGCGCTCGTCATCGGTGATGCCGGGGTCGGCCCCCGGCGGGTGCAGAACGATCGAGGTGCCGGGCTGATCGGCGGGGCCGACCGTGAGCCAGCGCATCCCTTCGTACCCGACATCTTTGCGGAGTTCGAAGCCGAGGAGGTCGCGATAGAAGGCGAGGGCGGCGTCCGGGTCGTCGTGCGGCAGGAAGCTCGCGTTGATGGTGATGTCCATGGCGATCAGGCTAATTGCGGCTGGCCGGCAGGCGCTTCTCGATTCCTGATCGGTCTGGTCACCTGTTTCGCGACGCACGACGGCATCCCGGCCGTCGCGCGCTCGGCCTCGCGCCGATAGACGCTCGGCGGTATACCGACCAGCTCGGTGAAGCGGGTGCTGAAGGTGCCCAGCGACGAGCACCCGACCGCGAAGCAGATCTCGGTGACACTGAGGTCGCCGCGGCGCAGCAGCGCCATCGCCCGTTCGATGCGCCGCGTCATCAGATAGGAGTACGGCGACTCGCCGTAGGCGAGCCGGAACTGGCGGCTGAGGTGCCCGGCCGACATGTGCGCGTCGCGCGCGAGCGCCTCGACGTCCAGCGGCTGCGCGTATTCCCGGTCGATGCGGTCGCGGACGCGACGCAATCGCGCGAGGTCGCGCAGCTGCGGCGCTCCGGCGGGTTTGCTGGTCACCTACCAGATGGTGCCACATCGGGGGGACGATCGGTCGGGTGTCCAACACGTCGGCGCCCGACCGCCCCGCCACCGGCGGCTACTCGTATCTACGTTCCGGTGACCGCCGAGGGCTCCTTGTCCGCGTGGACGGAAGGTCGTCGGCGGCCGCGGCCCGTGCGGCAGGAGAGTAGATGGTCAGCGCAGAGTAGGGGGAGCGTCGGGAATCGGGTGGCCGGGGCCGGGCGAGTCGCTCGGAAGTTCGGCCTCGCCTGCGGGACGGCGGACGGCGATCTCGGTCAGTTCGGCGATCCGGGTCGCGGGGACGACGATGCCGGGTGTCCGGAAGGTCCAGCGGAGGAAGGCATCGACGCTCATAGCGGGTATCTCGCCGAGGTAGGGCCGGATGTACACCGGTGTGTCCGGTTCGCTGCGCCAGCTGGTGGCGAGCGTGCCGATGTCCACCGTGTCGTAGCCGAGGAGGTCCAGCAGCCGGGCTGCCTCGTCCTTGGCATCCGCGTCGTCGGCGGCGATGGGCAGGGCGCTGCGGTCGGGCGCGCCCGTGGGACGGGCGAGGGACACCAGCTGATGCGGGGTGATGTTGTTGCACGCCTTGACCACTCGGGAACCCACGAGATGACGCTGCAGCAGTGCACTGGAGGTCAGTTCCCCGCCCTCCAGCTCGGCCAGGTGACCGTCCCGCTCAGGGTAGTAGTTGGCGGTGTCCAGCACTGTCTTGCCGTTGAGCGCGTCGACGGGAAGGTGTTCGTAGGCGTGCAGCGGGATGGCCGCCACCACCAGGTCTGCGGCGCGCGCGGCTTCCGCCGGGGTGGCCGCGCGGGCAAGTCCGCCGAGATCGGCGACAAGACCGGCGAGCGTCTGCGGGCCGCGCGAGTTGCTGAGGACGACCTCGAGGCCGGCCGCGACAGCGAGGCGGGCGAGGGCGGAACCCATCATGCCGCTGCCGATGAGTCCGAGGGTTCGGGACAAGGATGCGCTCCATTCGTGAGTGGGATGCCGCGAGGAGAGCCGAGCGCGTGCAAGCACGGAATCCGAGCCGGTCGCACAGTGACTCGCGTTCCAGCGTGGAACGGCTCGATCCGGCCGGCCAGCCCGATGCGCCGGGTACTCACGACGTGATCACCTTCCGGCGCCGCGGCGTGCATAGGGTTGTCGGGTGGACGATCGCACCGAGCTGAGCGAGTTCCTCAAATCACGCCGGGCCCGGGTGCGCCCGGCGGACGTCGGGCTGCGCGACTACGGCAGGGTGCGCCGGGTCGCGGGTCTGCGGCGGGAGGAGCTGGCGCGGCTGGCGGGCGTGAGCATCGCCCACTACACGCGTCTGGAACAGGGCGACGGTGACCGCGTGTCCGACCAGGTTTTGGACGCCATCGGCACGGCACTGCGCTTGGACCGGGACGAATTGGCCTATCTGCACCGGATCGCCCGGCGGCCGCGGCCCTGCGCGCGGGCCGCCGAGCCCGAGGTGACGCCCGGCATGCGGCACCTGCTGGACTCCTTCGCGCTGACGCCCGCGCTGCTGGTCGGCAGGCACACCCAGATCGTGGGCTGGAACCGGCTCGCGGTCGCGGTGTTCGGTGACTTCTCCGCCCTGCCGGACAACAGCCGGACCTTCTCGCACCTGCTGTTCGGCGAACCCCGTTCCCGTGCGCTGTTCGGCGGCGATTGGGAGCGGGCGGCACGCGAACACGTGGCGCATCTGCGCGTTCTGCTCGGACGGTATCGCGGGGACTCCGCGCTCGCGTCGCACATCGAGCACTGGCGGGATCGGAACGCGGATTTCGGGCGGATGTGGGCCGAGCGCCCGGTCGCGCAGGTCCGGTCCCGGACGTACCTGCTGCGCCACCCCGTCGTGGGCGAGCTGACCCTGCACGGCGAGCTCGTCGCGCTGCCCGACGAGCCGTCGTGCTGCGGGCTGGACCTGTTCGCCGCCGAACCGGGCTCGGCTTCCGAACGGGCGCTGCGGATTCTGGGGAGCCGCTGAGCGGGCCCGCGCGTGCGCAACAGGGATCCGCACCGACGGTGATCCCCCCGCGCAACGCGGAGCCCGGGCGACCGCTACCAGAACGTCGCCGAGAGTTCGTACTGCGCGAGCACACGCTGTACGAGTTCGCCGAGCTGCTCGGCATCGGTGAGCTTCGGCGGGTGGAAACCATTGATGCGCAGCGTGATTCCCTCGGCGGATTCGACCAGCGCGACGTACAGGTTGCCGCCGCGTTCGGTCAGGACGGCAGGGGAATTCAGGCTCTGATTCACCAAACCGATCATCATCGCCGAGGCCGGGCTACCGTCGATGCGGAGGATTTCGGGGTCGAGCTTGCCGAGGCTGGAGCACACCGTGGAAATCGGATCGGTAGCGGCTTGCCGCGCGAGCGCGGCGTAGCGCCCGCGTGGAAGCGCGACCGCTACCGGGATCAGCGGTGGGACGTTCTGTCCTTTCGCGGCGGCCGCGCTGAGCTTCTCCTTCATCACCGCACGCAGCGGGGCGAGGTCGGCCGCTCGGCCCTCGCGCAGATCGACTTCGAAATCGATGGAGGTCAAGGCGTTCGCGCGAAGGTCGTCGGCGGTGCGGGTGCTGACCGGCATCATGATGCGGACCCGGCCTTCTTCGTCGGTGCGACCGATCTCCGTGGCGATGTCCGCCATCATCGCCACCGCCAACGTGGTGCCGGTTCCGCCCCGGGTCCGCGCCGCCGCCTGCCACAGCTGCGCCGGGACCGTCGCGGTGACCGTCGGCAGGCGGAAGTCCTCGGCGTCCGCGTCGGGCCGACCCGCGCCGCGCCGGGTCAGGCCCAACCGCAGCGCCAAGCCGACCGCCGAGGGCAGCGACCGGGCGCGCCGCGCGGCATCGCGGAAATCGTTGGACAGCAATCGCATCCGGCCGAAATCGTCGGACCGGTAGGTCAGATCGAGCCGCTTGTCCGCGACCGCTTCCGCGACCGCCGCGCAGAATGCCTGGCCGTCGGCGAGGGTATGCGAAACCAGCAGCGACACCGCGCTTTCCCCGTTGTCGAGCTGAGTCGACGCCAACCGCCACGCGGGCCCGCCGTAGGTGCGCAACTCCGCATGCCCCTGCTCGGCGATCCAGGCTTCCAATCGGCCGCGCGGGATGGGGGCGTCCGCGACCTCGAGTGGGCTGAATTCGGCGCGGGTGGTCCAGCGATCCCCCGCGGCGGGGATCATCGCGGGCGCGACCGCTCGACCGAGCCTGCCGTGCCGCAATGCCTCGTGGAAATTCTTCAGCGCGGCCAGGTCCACCGGGCGGTCGTAACGCCACACCGCCTGTATCGCCAGGGTTCCCCCTAGTGCGGAGTGCCCCCGTGCACTCACGCAGTCGATGTCGTCCAGGCGGTAGGTCACGCGATTCTCCCCTCGAGTTCCGGACGCCGGAGCAGATCCGCGGCGTCGTCGCCGCCACGCTCGAAGCTACGACGATGCGGATCGTTCGAATGTTCGAGATGGTCGGCCAAGGTAGAGCATCCGGGCTGGCAACGCCGTGGTCAACCCTACTCGCGGGTTCGGTGCCCGCGGCGCTGGTGGTGCGCTGCCACGTTGGAGCGCGAGAGGCGGAGGGGTCCGCTGTCCAGCGCGAACGACCCGGCCGGGCGCTGTGGGAAGCGACCTGCGGAAGAGTTGCCGAGAGCGCCCGGCCGTGCGGTGCGGCGCGCTCGAGCTGGACGGCCGACCACTTCAGCAACGGATGGGTGGCGCGGTGGACGGCTTCGGGTCAGCTCGATGCCGGATCCCGTCGGCGGATCAGCGGCAGGTAGACCTCGTCCACGATCTCGACCAGGACGTCGTCGGGCGCGGTCGGCGCCGCGCGGACGACGAATTCGTTGCGGAGCAGAACGAGGGCCACTGTGGCGACGCGCGGATGCAGCGCTTCGGGAGCGGCTTCACCCCGGGCGACCGCGCGGCCGAGGAGGGTGAGCCACGGTGCGGCGGTGGCCTCGCCGGACTGGTCCGGCAGCTGCGCCAAGAGTTCCGAGGCGCCACCGGCGGCAGCCATGAGTTCCCGCAGGACGGCGCCCAGTGGCGAACTCCAATGGCGGTTGACGCGCCGCAGCAGTTCGAGCACGTCTTCGCGCAGATCGCCGGTGTCTGGCGGTTGCGCCGTCGTGGCCAGTTGCCGGTAGGCGGCGATGCCGAGCGTCAGCCGGTTCGGCCAGCGGCGGTAGATGGCGTTCTTGTTGGTGCCTGCGCGGGCGGCGACCTTGTCCATGGTGAGTGCGGCGTATCCGGATTCGACGAGTTCGTCCGCCGCGGCCCGCAGTATCGCCCCTTCGAGGGCGGGTCCGCGCCGGCGCGTCTGCCCGGCGCCGGCTTGCCGCACCGCATCCTCCACGACGACCCCTTTCCGCAGTCGGTGCCGATCGTACTTCCCGATCCTGGGCTTGCCCGGTGCACCCCGGACCTTTAAGGTACTGAACGTACCTTATTTTGAAGGAAAGGACGGCTGCCATGCGCGCCAAAGGCATCAGCTACGAGACCGGCTTCCTGCGTGACGGGCAATTCGCCCGCGTCGATTTCGATCCGCAGACCGTGGCCCGCGAGCTGCGTATCATTCGTGACGACCTGCACTGCAATGCGGTGCGGATCATCGGGGGCGATCCCGAACGGTTGGGACTCGCCGCGACCTGCGCCGCCGATCTCGGCCTCGAGGTATGGTTCTCGCCGTACCCTCTCGAATCGACCGCCGAGGAGATGCTGGCGCTGTTCGCGGACTGCGCCGAGCGCGCGGAGCGGATCCGGCGGCGGGGGGCCGAGGTCGTGTTCGTGACCGGCGCCGAACTGAGCTTGATGCACCCCGGCTTTCTCCCCGGCGACACTCTCGACGAGCGCGTCCGGTTGCTGACCACCCGGCCGGAGGATCTGGGCGAGCGGGTCGGCGAAGCCAGTGCGCGTGTGAACGACTTCCTCGGCAAGGCGGTGGCCGTCGTCCGCGAGCGTTTCGGCGGCCGCGTCACCTACGCTTCCATCCCGCTCGAGCGCGTCGACTGGACACCGTTCGACATCGTGTCGGTGGATCTGTATCGGACGGCCGAGGTCGCCGAGCGATTCGGTGACGGCGTTCGTAGCCTTGTCGCGCAGGGAAAGCCGCTCGCGATCACCGAGTTCGGCGCGGCGACCTTCGAAGGCGCCGGCGACGTGGGCGCCCAGGGTCTCGAGATAGTCGAATACGACGCCCACGGACCGATCCGGCTGGACGGCGAGTACGCCCGCGACGAGGCCGGGCAGGCGGCCTATCTGCGTGAGCTACTGGAAGTCTTCGACGCCGAGGGTGTCGACAGCGCGTTCGTGTTCATCCTCGCGCTCTACGACCACGTGCACCGCCCCGGCGGTGACCCACGCGACGACCTGGACCTGGCGAGCTACGGCATAGTCAAAGTCCTCGAAGGCAGCCGGGGTGACACCTACCCGGACCTCCCGTGGGAGCCCAAGGCCGCCTTCGGGGCCCTGGCCGAGTACTACCGAAGTCACTGAGACGCGAGAGTCGACGAGCGGGGGTCGTATGACATCCGGTCAGCCGGGGTGCTCACGGTGGTGGCGGAAGGCCAGGCGGACGAGGTCGGCGATGTCGGGGTCGGCGATCGTGTAGACGTGGCGCCTGCCGTCTTTGTGGGCGCGGACCAGCCCCGCGAGTTTGAGTTTGGCCAGGTGCTGGCTGACGGCGGGCACGGAGTGGCCGACGGCGGCGGCGAGCGTGCCGACGTCGCGGTCGCCCTGCGCGAGCAGCCACAGTATCTGCAGGCGCGCGGTGGCCGCGAGCATGCCGAAAACCGCTGCGGTGTCCTGTAATCGGTCCTCCGGGATGGGGCCCGGCGGCTCGCCGTGCTCGGTCACGTCCGCCTCCAAAGCTGTCGGTAGGGTGGCACGACCGTGTCCGGTTGTGCAACCGCCCGGCGGCCGATGAGCGGCCCGGCGCCGCGCACCGCGAAAACCGCTGTCGTGCCCGGTTATCCGGGTCACCGCGCGCCGCTGGGTTTCCACCGAGTGGCGCGCGGTCGAATACTTGCGCAACTGATTGACGTACCCCGATCGGCGGGTTTCTAATGATGGATGGCGCAATTCGTGCGCCGGTCGACCCACGAAGCGAGGTGAGCGGCAGATGCCGGATGACAGTATCGACGTCTACAGCTGGGCCTCTCTCGCGAAACGGGTTGCGCCGGCGCGTCGTTGATCTGTGTGCGTGATCGGCGGCCGGGCAACGGCGCCGCGATCGGCCGCCGCGGCACGAATCCACCCTCGTCATTTCTTCGACGCGTAAGGACAGCGCCTCCGGGTTCGACCGGTGCGTGGTCCTTTGTCCGCGGGCGACCCAGGCATGGTGTCGTCGCGGCTCGACGCTGCCCGCACCCGTGCGCCCGTCTCCGGAGGGGCGCGCCAGCCCGCACGATAGTAAGTATTGGAGCCCCCGCTATGGCCACATTGCCCGAAAAAGCCGAAATATCGCCTCGCCCACCGAGTCCGGAAGGGGCGATCCGGTGCGCACTCGGTCCGCACCGTTTGCCCACGGCGAGCATGCGCTACGGCCGTCCGCGACAGCAGGCGGGTCCGTCCTCGGGTTCGCCCGTGCGCGCTCTCTCGGGCGGCAGTAGCCGATGACGACCTTTCTCAGCGCCGTGACCGCCGACCACTTCGACACCGAAGTGCTCCAGCAGCATTGGATTCCCCTCGCCGCCGACGACGCCGACACCGCGGCCGTGCTACGGGAACGGCTCGGCATCGACTTCACCGCCGTAGGCAACCAGGTCCGGGAGACCGACAACTTCCTCTACATTCCGGTGGTCGCCACCTACCAGCGCGGCGAAACCATCGAACGCGCGACGATCGTCTTCGCGTTGGGCGGTGAGTTCCTGGTGACGCTGCAGCCGTCGGAGCACTTCCTCCCGTTCGACAAAGCGGTCGCGAAGATGCGGCGCAACACGGCGCTCGCCGGCTCCGCGCACGGTGTGATGTACGCGCTGCTGTGGGCGCTGAACGAGGCATCGGAGCGGGTGCTCCACCACGCCGGTGACACGCTGGAGGAGGTGCGCGAGGAGATCGCGAGCGCTGTCCACGGCCACGAGCGGGAGAGTGCGGATGCCGACGTGCGCGGCACGATGTCGCGGATGGACGCGACCGAACAGGTTGTCTCGCACGTCCGGGAGACGCAGCTGCAACTGGCCCGCGCCGCGCGCCACCTGATGGCAGACACGCCGCCCGGCCACGAGCCGTACGGTGCGATCGGCATCCTCATCGCCGACATCGACGGGGTGCGACAGCACGCCGGGGTCGAGCACGACAAGGTCCGCTACCTGCAGCAATCGGCCATCGGCCGGCTGGAGGTGAAACGGAACCGGATCGTCGAGGCCTGCACCAACCTGTCCGCGGTCCTGCTGCCTCCCACGCTGATCGCCACCTGCTTCGGCGTGAACTTCACCTGGATGCCAGAGTCACCCTGGCCGTACCGGCTCGTGGCCGTCGTCCTGATGGGGCTGGTCGCGGTGCTTCCGTTGGTCTATCTCGGGAAGCAGGGCCGCCTGCGCTGACTCCCGGCCGCGGCTTTCACCGGTTTCCGGCGATCATTACCTCGCGCGTAATCGACCTGGGGCCCCCGGCACGGCAAGGTTGGAGACAGCCGATCGGAAGATCCGGATCGGCTGACGAAAACCGTTACAGCACAGGAGGATTCAGCATGTCGCGTTACGAGGAAGCGGTCGATCGGTACTTCGCCGCGTGGAACGCCACCGACGGGGACGCCAGGACCGCCGCGGTCGCGGCCGCGTGGGCCGAAGACGGCGGGTACACCGATCCGCTCGCGGCGGTCAGCGGGCACGCAGAGCTGGCGGCGGCCATCGGCGGTGTGCAGGCGCAGTTCCCCGGCTTCGAGTTCCGTCGCCTCGGCGAGGTCGACGGCCACCACGACATCGTCCGCTTCTCCTGGGAACTGGTCTCGCAGGCCGATGGCAGCGCCCCGGTCGCGGGCTCGGACGTGATCACCCTCGGGGCCGACGACCGGATCACGAACGTGCACGGATTTCTCGACCGGGTGCCCTCCGCCTGACAGCCGCGGACGTCACTCTGCCGGTGGGCTGCGGATCGGCTCTTCTGCCGCGGGAATCGGTGCCGCTGATCACGGCACCGAGACCGAGGCCGGCTCTCTCGGCCGCCGCCGAACTCCGGGAAGGCTGGGTCCGGCACGGCGAATCCAGGGTGGTCCGCTGCATTGCCGACGCGCTACAGCCCGGTGACACGCCAGGCGCGCCGCAGTCCGGTTGCGCCTGTGGCGAACACGGTGCGGCGTTCCCGCCCCGGGGGCATCCTGGACGAGTAGTGCAATTCCGGCAAACAGGGGTGGTGGTCGGCGTGGACGACGCCGCGATGGATGCCTACTCGCGCACGGTGATCGCGGTGGCGGCCTCGGTGACGCCGCACGTGGCCAGTGTGCGGACCAGGCGGGGGAGCGGATCGGCGGTGGTCTTCACCGATGACGGGTTTCTGCTGACCAACGCGCACGTCATCGGCGCGACGAGCGAAGGTGAGGTGGTCTTCGCCGACGGGGTGGAGGCGCGGTTCGGCGTGGTCGGGGTGGATCCGCTGTCGGATCTGGCGGTACTGCGCGCACACGGCGGCGCGCCGGACGCGGTGGCCCTCGGCGACGCCGACCAGTTGGTGGTCGGCCAGTTGGTGGTCGCGGTGGGCAGCCCGCTCGGCCTGGCGGGTTCGGTGACCGCGGGCGTGGTGAGCGCGCTCGGACGCGCGGTGCCGGTCGCTTCCCGCCGCGCCGGACGGGTGATCGAAGACGTGATCCAGACCGACGCCGCGCTGAACCCCGGTAACTCCGGTGGCGCGCTGGCGGATTCGGCGGGTCGGGTGGTCGGCATCAACACCGCCGTCGCCGGAATCGGGCTCGGCCTGGCCATCCCGATCAACGCGACGACACGCCGGATCATCGGCACGCTGCACGCCGAGGGGCGTGTGCGGCGGGCGTATCTCGGCCTGGTCGGAGTACCCGCGCCACTGCCCGACCCGGTCGCGGAGCGCACCGGACAGGCCGCGGGGGTGCGCATCGTGGAGGTGGTCCGCGGCGGCCCTGCCGACCGGGCGGGGCTGCGCCGCGGCGATCTGGTGCTGAGCGTCGCGCGTTCGCAAGTGCGTGACGCGCAGGGCATCCAGCGGCAGCTGTTCGCCGAGGCGATCGGCGTGCAACTACCTGTGACCGTGCTGCGCAACGGGGCGATGGTGGACGTGATCGCGGTTCCGGTGGAATTGGCCGCGGATTGAACGCGACCTAATCGGCGGCAGCGACGGGCTCGGCGGCAGCGACGGGCTCGGCGGCAGCCACCGGAGCGGTCGGCGCCGTCTTCCACCGGGCGTCGACGACCAAGCCGGCCAGGCCGATCGCGAGACAGACGCCGGACAGCGCCAGCATCGCGGGGTGGGTGGTGCCGGTGAGCGCGTCGCCGAGGATGACGGTGCCGATGGTGCCGGGCAGCACACCGAGCACCGTGGCGATCAGGTACGGCCGAAACCGGATCGAGGACAGTCCACAGCAATAGTTGATCACCGAGAACGGCACCGCCGCGATGAGCCGCAGCGAGCCGACCGCCAGCCAGCCTCGGCGCGCGAGACGCTCGTCGATCGCCCGCACCGCGGGATGGGTCAGCCGGGCGGCGACCTGATCGCGATCGAGCGCGCGGACGAGCGCGATCGCCAGCGCCGCGCTGACCGTCGTGGCGCCGACCGCCAGCGCGATGCCGAGCAGCGGTCCGAACAGCAGCCCGGCACTCACGGTGAAAACGGTGCGCGGGATCGGCGCCACCGTCACCAGGGCGTGGACCAGGAAGAACAGCAGGGGAAAGACGGGGCCGACCGACGTCGCCCACTCCTGCACCTGGCGCGGTGACGGCAGCGGGACCAGCAGCGCCGCGCCGAACAACGCGACCGCGCCGACGATCAGGGCGACGATACGCGGGTCACGCAGCAGCCTGGTCACCGGCGACAGGTTACCCGTTGGTAGTGGCGGGCAGGGTCAACCGGCCGGGAATCCGCCCGCTAGCATCAGTGGAAGCGGGACGAATGCTCGTTAACCGAAGTAGTCGCTGAGCTGGGCGAATGTGAGGGAAACGGGCGCACACTGCCGGTGCGTCCGCGTTGAGGAAGAGGAACAGCAAGCTATGCCGATTGCTTCAGATCCCGGGGCGGATCCGGTGCCCGACTACGCGCAATGGCGCAAGGGCGTTGCCGGGGTGCTGGCGAAGGCTCGCCGCGTCGATGTCACCGAACTTCCCGAGGAGCCCGAGCGGCTGCTCGACGAAACCACCTACGACGGCCTGACCGTCGCTCCGCTCTATACCCGGCGCGACGAGTTGCCGGAGCAGCCGCTGCCGGGAAGCTTTCCCTTCGTTCGCGGCCGGGATGCCACCCGGGATGTGCACCGGGGCTGGTTCGTCAGCGCGCAGGTCGCCCAGCGCGACGCCGCCGCGGCCAACCGGGAGATCCTCGCGGGGCTGGAGAACGGGATCAGCGCGATCTGGCTCGGCGCGGGCGAGCGCGGCGTGCCGGTGGCGGATCTGCCTGCCGCGCTGGCGGGTCTGCTGTTCGAATTGGCGCCGCTCACGCTGGACGCGGGTGGCGACGTCGCCGGTGCGGCGGCGCAGGTGTTCACCGTGCTCGACGGCTATGCGGCGCCCGAACGCGAGGACATCCGGATCGCCCTCGGGGCCGCGCCGCTGACCAGCCGCTTCGCCGGTCTCGCCGACATCGGCCTGACCGAGGCCGTCGCACTCGCCGGGCAGGCGGTCCGACGGCCGGAGACGGTTCGTGCGATCACCGTGGACGGCACCGTCTTCCACGACGCGGGCGCCTCCGACGCCCAGGAATTGGGCGCGGCCGTCGCCGCGGGCCTGGCCTATCTCCGGTCGCTCACCGAGAGCCTGGACATCGCGGACGCGCTGGGGCAACTGGAGTTCCGGCTCGCGGCCACCGATGATCAGTTCGCCACCATCGCGAAGTTCCGTGCCGCCAGGCAGCTCTGGGCGCGGGTCGCGCAGGTGTGCGGCGCACCGGATTTCGGCGGCGCCCCCCAGCACGCGGTCACCTCGGCCGCCATGATGAGCCAACGCGACCCCTGGGTGAACATGCTGCGCACCACGCTCGCGGCGTTCGGCGCGGGCATCGGCGGCGCCGACATCGTGACCGTGCTGCCGTTCGACTCGGCTCTGCCGGCCGGTGAGCTCGGCGTCTCGAAGTCGTTCGCCGACCGCATGGCCCGCAACACCCAGCTGCTGCTGCTCGAGGAATCGCATCTCGGTCATGTGCTGGATCCGGGCGCGGGCTCCTGGTACGTCGAGGACCTCACCGCCGCGTTGGCGGCGAAGGCGTGGGAGTTCCTCCAGGAGATCGAGGCGGCCGGTGGCTACCTCGCCGCGCTGGAGTCCGGTCTGCTCGCCGAGCGCGTGGCCGCGACCAAGGCTGCTCGCGACACCGATGTCGCGCACCGCAAGACCGCCGTCACCGGCGTGAACGAATTCCCGAATCTGGCCGAGCAGCCGTTGTCCGAGGCGGCGCGGCGCGGCGGCCGGGTGGCCCGCTACGGCGCCGCGTTCGAACAGTTGCGTGACCGCTCCGACGCCTACCTCGCCGAGCACGGCACGCGGCCGAAGGCGCTGCTGGTCCCGCTCGGGTCGGTGGCCGAGCACAACGTACGGGTCACTTTCATCGCGAATCTGCTGGCCTCGGGCGGCATCGAGTCGATCAATCCCGGTCCGCTCGCGGTGGACGCGATCGCCGCGGCGGCCACCGAAGCGGGGGCGCCGATCGCGGTGCTGTGCGGGTCCGACACGCGCTACGGATCCGAAGCAGGTGCGGCGGTGGAGCAACTGCGCGCCGCGGGTGTGTCCACCGTGCTGCTGGCCGGTGCGGCGAAAGCCGTCGCCGACCTGGACGACGCACAGCGCCCGGACGGATTCCTCGCCGCGCGCATCGACGCCGTCGCCGCGCTGTCCGGCCTGCTGGAGAAGGTGGGAGCCTGATGACTACTCGTGAGATCAAGCACGTGATCGGCAGTTTCGCCGACGTGCCGCTGGCCGAGCGCGCACCGGAGCCCGCCGCGGTCGACGCGGCGCAGGTGACGGAATACGTGCGCGCTGCCGCGGCGGCCAACCAGTACGCCCCCGAGCAGCTGGTGTGGGCGACGCCCGAGGGCATCGACGTGCCGCCGGTGTTCACCAAGGCCGACCGGGATGCCGTTGCGGCCGAGGGGTATCCGCTCGACAGCGTGCCCGGCGTCGCGCCGTTCGTGCGCGGGCCGTACCCGACCATGTACGTCAACCAGCCGTGGACCATCCGCCAGTACGCCGGTTTCTCCACCGCCGCGGACTCGAATGCCTTCTACCGGCGCAACCTGCAGGCGGGGCAGAAGGGTCTGTCGGTAGCGTTCGACCTGGCGACCCACCGCGGCTACGACTCCGATCACCCGCGCGTGCAGGGTGACGTCGGCATGGCGGGCGTGGCCATCGACTCGATCCTGGACATGCGCCAGCTGTTCGACCACATCCCGCTGGATCAGGTCAGCGTCTCGATGACGATGAACGGCGCGGTGCTGCCGATCCTGGCGCTGTACGTCGTCGCCGCCGAGGAGCAGGGCGTCGCACCCGAGCAGCTGGCCGGAACCATTCAGAACGACATTCTGAAGGAGTTCATGGTCCGCAACACCTACATCTACCCGCCGAAGCCCTCGATGCGGATCATCTCCGACATCTTCGCCTACACCAGCGCGAAGATGCCGAAGTTCAATTCGATCTCCATCTCCGGCTATCACATCCAGGAAGCGGGCGCGACCGCGGACCTGGAGCTGGCCTACACCCTCGCCGACGGTGTCGAGTACATCCGCGCGGGCGTCGACGCGGGTATGGAGGTCGACAAGTTCGCGCCGAGGCTGTCGTTCTTCTGGGCGATCGGCATGAACTTCTTCATGGAGGTCGCCAAGCTGCGCGCCGGGCGCCTGCTGTGGAGCGAGCTGGTCGCGAAATTCAACCCGAAGAGCGCGAAATCGCTGTCGCTGCGCACCCATTCGCAGACCTCCGGCTGGTCGCTCACCGCGCAGGACGCCTACAACAATGTCGCGCGCACCTGCATCGAGGCGATGGCCGCCACCCAGGGCCACACCCAGTCGCTGCACACCAACGCGCTCGACGAGGCGCTGGCGCTGCCGACGGACTTCTCCGCCCGCATCGCCCGCAACACCCAGCTGCTGATCCAGCAGGAGTCCAACACCACCCGCCCGATCGACCCGTGGGGCGGCTCGTACTACGTCGAGTGGCTCACCCACCAGCTGGCCAACCGCGCCCGCGCGCACATCGCCGAGGTCGAGGCGCACGGCGGCATGGCGCAGGCGATCGGCGAAGGCATCCCGAAGCTGCGCATCGAGGAAGCCGCCGCGCGCACCCAGGCGCGCATCGATACCGGTCAGCAGCCGGTGATCGGCGTCAACAAGTACCAGGTCGAAGAGGACCAGCAGGTCGAGGTCCTCAAGGTCGAGAACTCGCGGGTGCGCGCCGAGCAGATCGAGAAGCTGCAGCGGCTGCGCGCCGAGCGCGACCCGGACGCGGTGCGGCGGGCACTGGCCGAATTGACCCGCGCCGCTGCCTCTTCCGAGGGCGGCATGGCGAACAACCTGCTCGCGCTGGCCATCGACGCGGCCAGGGCCAAGGCCACCGTCGGCGAGATCTCCGATGCGCTGGAGCAGGTGTACGGCAGGCACCAGGCGGAGATCCGTACGCTCTCCGGTGTGTACCGCGACGAGGCCGGAAAGGTCACGAACATCACCGAGGCGAGCGAGCTGGTCGAGGAATTCGCCGAGGCGGAGGGTCGCAGGCCGCGCATCCTCGTCGCGAAGATGGGTCAGGACGGCCACGACCGGGGACAGAAGGTGATCGCCACGGCCTTCGCCGACCTCGGCTTCGACGTCGACGTGGGCCCGCTGTTCCAGACCCCGGAAGAGGTGGCGCAGCAGGCGGCCGACAACGACGTGCACGTCGTCGGGGTGTCGTCGCTGGCGGCCGGCCACCTCACGCTGGTGCCCGCCCTGCGGCAGGCACTGGCCGATGTCGGACGTCCCGACATCATGGTCATCGTCGGCGGCGTGATCCCGCCCGGTGACTTCGACGAGCTCTACCAGGCCGGCGCGGCGGCGATCTTCCCGCCCGGCACGGTGATCGCGGACGCGGCCATCGACCTGCTGAAGAAGCTCGGCGCCGAACTCGGTCACGAACTCGGCAGCGACGCCGCGCCGGAATGAGCGACGCGGGTTCCGCGGCGCGGGACACCCCGAAGGTGGCCGCGCGCCGGACGATCGATGTCGACGCCCTCGCCACGGCGGTCCGCGCCAACGAGCGGGCCGCCCTGGCGCGGGCGATCACGCTGGTGGAGTCCACCAGGGCCGATCACCGGGCGCTGGCGCAGCAGTTGCTGCTGAAGGTTTCGCCGGAGGCGGGCTCCGGGAGCGTTCCGTCCAACCGCGTCGGCATCACGGGCGTTCCCGGCGTCGGCAAGTCGACCTTCATCGACGCGCTCGGCATGTACCTGATCGGGCAGGGGCACCGGGTCGCCGTGCTCGCGGTCGACCCGTCCTCGACCCGGACCGGCGGATCGATCCTGGGCGACAAGACGAGGATGGCGCGCCTGTCGGTGGAACGTGACGCCTACATCCGGCCTTCGCCCACCGCGGGCACACTCGGCGGCGTGGCCAAGGCGACGCGCGAGACCATCGTGCTGCTCGAGGCGGCCGGATACGACGTGATCCTGGTCGAGACCGTCGGGGTGGGCCAGTCGGAGGTCACCGTCGCGAACATGGTCGACGTGTTCTGCTTCCTCACCCTGGCCCGGACCGGTGACCAGTTGCAGGGCATCAAGAAGGGCGTGCTCGAACTCGCCGATCTGGTCGCGGTGAACAAGGCCGACGGCAAACACGAGGTCGAGGCCAAAGCCGCCGCCAGGGAGCTCGCCGGTGCGCTACGCCTGATCCACCCGCACGACGCGCTGTGGCGGCCACCGGTGCTGACCATGAGCGGGTTGGAAGGCAACGGCCTGGACCGGTTCTGGGACACGGTGCTCGAACACCGCCGCGTGCTCACCGACGCCGGGGAATTCGACGCGCAGCGGCGTCGCCAGCAGGTCGACTGGACGTGGACCATGGTGCACGATCAGTTGCTGCGCAGGCTCGCGGACAATCCGGAGGTGAAAGCCATTCGGGCGCAGGTGGAAAAGCAGGTCCGCGACGGCACCCTGACCGCCGCGCTCGCCGCCGAGGAACTCCTGCGCGCCTTCGACGGCCGCTGATCGAGCCGGATCCGGACCTGGCCGACCGGACGATACCGCGCTCAGCACCGCTGCGTGCGTTACCGCCGCTCGCTGTTCAAATGGACCCGCGCCGCCAAGGCATGGTGGTCCGCACCGGGGAGGCGCACCGTCTCCACCGCGACCGCGCGCCCGCCTGCGACGAGGATGTGGTCGATACCGACCAGGGCCGGCCACCGCTTGTCGGTCGGATAGGTGACGAGATGTCCGGCACCGGCCTGTTCGGCGGCGTCGCCGAAGCGGCCGGAGAGCATCGCGCGGAACTGCCGATGATCGTAGGTCGCGTTGAAGTCGCCGCCGACGATGGCCGGTCGATCTGCCGGCGATCGTTCGAGAATGTCGTGCAGGCGGGACAACTCGTCGGCCCAGACCGGAGTGCCGAACACCGGTGGTACCGGGTGGAAGGCGTAGACCGTGACCGGCCCGGTGCCGGGAATGTCTGCTGTTGCCGAGATCTGATTCAGCACGAAGCCGTCGTACTCTTCGGTTTCCGACAGGGGGTAGCTGCTCCATATTCCCGTCCCGGTCGCTGTCCTTCCCGGTGAGACGAATCGATACGGCAACAGTCGGTCGAGTCCCGCGCGGCCGAGATCCTCGACTGCCGCAGGCGTGAGCTCGTTGACGGTGAGGACACCGATGTTCCGCGTGCGCACCTCGTCGACCAGTGCCTTGGGATCAGCTCCGTCGAAGAGAAGATTGGCCTGCATCACCGTCACCAGGCGTCCGTCCTCGGCGCCCGAGCGACCGACGTACAGCGGAGCTTGCGTCCACGCCGCGATGGCGACGACGACGATTGCGACTCCGGCACCGCTCCAGTGCCGCATGGCTGCGAACGCCACCGCTGCCACGAAGGCGGAGATCATCAGATACGGCGCACCCGAAGCCGCCAAGACCAGCGTTCGGGATGACGACCCATTGAAGTGCAACGCGACCCCCACGGCACCGGCCAGTGCCGCAATCCAGGCCAGCAGATGGACTCCGGCCAGAATCGACTTCGCTATCACACTCGATACTCAAACACACCGGCGGCGAACGGCGTCCGTGGCGGGAGGCTGCCGGAGGTGGTCGAGTGCGGCCCGCTCCCGATCGTCAGGCGTGGCTGTGTTCGCCCTGCGCCGGGCGTTCGTGGAACCGCTCGGCGACGCCGTGCGCGCGGGCACCCGCGCGATGCGACCACGATCGGTCTCGGCGGCACGCGCTGCCCGTTCCACTTCGACCGCATCAGCTGAACGAGTCGGCGCGCGGGCGGGAATGTGACCTGTTTCCGCCCGCGCGACGGTGCCGCAGGCCGTCCGAGCCGGTTCGGAACCAGGTTATTCGATGCCGAACAGCGCCGCCGCGTTGCGGTAGCAGACCCGGCGCAACCAGTCGTCACCGAGATCGAGGCGTTCGAGCGCCTCGATCGAATGACCATAGGAGTGTGGGATATTGGGGAAGTCGCTGCCGAACAGGATGCGGTCGGCGAAGGCGCTCAGCCTGCCGTGCTCGTGGACCGGGAAGGGCACGTCGGCCTCGGCGAAATCGGTCCACACCATTGTGGTGTCCAGCCGTACCTCCGGGTAGTCCTCGGCAAGATCGAGGAACTCGGAGTATTCGGGCATGCCCATGTGCGCGACGATCAGCCGCAGGCGCGGAAAGCGGCGCAGCACACCGGCAATCGGCTCCGGTCCGGTGTGGACTCCGGGCGCAGGGCCGGAACCGCAATGGATGACGATCGGAATACGCGCGTCCTCCAGCAAGCCCCACACCGGGTCCAGCAGCGGGTCGCCCGGATGGTAGCCGCCGACTTGAACATGCGCTTTGAAGACCCGAGCCCCATCCTCGACCGCTGTGCGGACATAGCCCGCCGCCTGCGGCTCGGGAAAGAACGTGGCGGTGTGCAGGCAATCGGGGGTGTGGGCGGCGAAATCGGCGGTCCATTCGTTCAGCCAGGCCGCCATGTCCGGTTTGTGCGGATACACCAGTGCGGTGAACGCGCGAACCCCGAAGTCACGCAACATTTTCAACCGGACCTCCGCGTCGGCGCGGTAGGTGATCGGCCAGGCGCGGCCGGTCAGCGGGCCTACCGTGTCGAAATACGCCCACACCTTCCGCATCACCTGGTCGGGCATGAAATGGGTGTGGACGTCGATGATGCCGGGCAACCCGAGCCGGGCGCGGAAGGCAGGTAAGTAGGCCGTGTCGTCTGCGCCGGTCACCGGACCTCCTGAGCCGCGGGCGGGTGCACGGCCCGCGCGAAGTCGCCGATCCGGGCGATCAGGCGATCGAAGAACAGCGCCGGATCGGTGCCGATCACGATGTCGGCGTTGGGTTCCCGGCCCCACATGCCCGTCCAGTCGGCGACCGTGGTCGCCCGGGTGATGGTGCCCGCCAGCTCCACGTCCACCGTCGCCGGGCGGACGCGGGCCAGCGCCGGATCCAGCGCCACCGCGGCAGCGAACGGATCGTGCATATGAGCCAGATAGCCCAGCTCGTAGCCATGGTGGAAATCGAAGTAGAACCGCACGGCGTCGGTGACGTGCCGGACGATCGGATTGCTCGCGGCCGAGCGGGCCCAGGGCGGATCGGACGGCGAGACGAGTTCCACCGGAAAGCTTTTCGCGCGCTCGGCGAGGCGGACCAAGTGCTCGGGGCGCATCTCGATGGTCTCGGTGATGTCGAGCGCGCAGACGATCGGCCTGCGTCGCGCCGGAGCCGTGGCGAACGCGTCGAAGACTTCTTTGGCGGCCTCCGGGTCGACGTGCACGTTCCACTCGTTGGTCGGCGTGGTGTTGCCCGGATGGTTGAACGCGCCGCCCATGATCACCAGGCGGTCCAGCAGCAGCGGCAGGTCCGGTTCCATCCGCAACGCGAGAGCGAGGTTGGTCAACGGGCCGGTGCAGAGTCCGACGATTTCGCCGGGATGGGCCCGCGCCAGATCCGCCCACATCTGTGCGGCCGATCGGGCCGAGACACGGCGGGCCGACACAGGGAGCTCGGCGTATCCGATGCCCTGCGGTCCGTGCGTGTCCTCGGTGGTGCGCAGCGGGATCGCCAATGGAACGGGGGAGCCGAGCGCTACTTCGATCTCGGGCGCGTGGCAGACGTCCAGCCAGGCCAGATTGTTCGCCGCCACCTGCGCCGCCGCGACGTTGCCCGCGGTGGCGGCGATTCCGGCGATCTCGGCCTCCGGGGAGCCGAGCAGGTACAGCAGCGCGAGCGAGTCGTCGATGCCGGTATCGACGTCGAGGATGATCTTCTGCCGCACGGCACGAGACTAGCGAGCCGGTGGACGGGCACGACGCCGAGGTTGCCGGTAGCTCGGCGATCGCACGGGGTAGTACATACGTCTAGTACGTTTGTCTAAGACGTTGTAGCCTGT
Organism: Nocardia abscessus; assembly: GCF_015477775.1. Classification (GTDB taxonomy): domain Bacteria; phylum Actinomycetota; class Actinomycetes; order Mycobacteriales; family Mycobacteriaceae; genus Nocardia; species Nocardia abscessus_A. The sequence continues at coordinate 106,839 of NZ_JADLQO010000010.1, forward strand.
GGTCATGGGAAATCGCGAGGATCTACTGGCGGGAGCACGAAAAGTCATCGTCGAACGCGGCGTCGCGAAGGCGACCGCCCGCGACATCGCTTCGGCGGCCGGTGTGAGCCTGGCGGCCATCGGCTACCACTTCGGCTCCAAGGAGCAATTGATCACCGAGGCGCTGACCGACACCCTCGGCACCGCGATCGGCGACAGCATGGAGGCGAAGATTCGCGAGGGCAGCGGCGCCGCTCCGCTGGCGGCGTTCGCCGCGCTGTGGAACGGAATGCCCACGGTGTTCACCGAGAACCGCGACAGCATGCTGGCGAGCATGGAGAACCTGGTGCGCGTCGCCCGGTCGCCGGAGTCGCAGAAGTTCTTCGCCCAGAGCCTGCCCGGGGCCTATCACGACATGGCGGACGCGCTGCGGGAGGCGCACCCGCGGCTGAGTGAAGACCAAGCCGAGGCGATCGCGGAGCTGTACTTCGTGCTCGTCCAGGGACTCGGGGTGCTGCAGACCATCGTTCCGGAAACGAGACTGCCGGACGGCGACCGCCTCGCGAAGGCGGTCGCCGCGCTGGCCGGAACCGAGGATCAGTGCTCGCTCGACAGCTCCCCGGCCGGGATGTGACGCAAACGAAGCACGGCGACCACCGAAACCGCCAGAGCCGCCACCCCGGCGACGCCGGCCGTCACGTGGACTCCGTGCAGGAACGCTTCCCGCGCGGCCCGCAGCACCGCTTCGCCCAGATCGCCGGGTAATCCCGCCGCCGTGTGTACCGCGCCGCCCAGGGTGTCGCGCACCGAGCGCCCGGCCTCGCCGGGCAGATCGGCGGGTAGCGAGCCGGTGAGATCGCCGCGATAGAGCGCGACGCTGATGCTGCCGAGCACCGAAATGCCCAGGGCGCCACCGAGTTCCGCCCCCGTCTCGGAGACGCCCGCGGCCGCGCCCGCCTGTTCCTGAGGCGCCGAGCCGACGATCAGCTCGGTGGTGATGCCGAACACCGGTGCCAGGCCCAGCGCGATGATCACCGAGGCGACCAGCGCGAGCGGCACCCCGCCGGTGACGCCGATCCGCGTCATCAGCAGCAGGCCGACAGCCGAGGTCGCCAGGCCCGAACCGATCAGGTAGGCCGGGCGCACCACCCGGACGATCCGGGGAGCCAGCTGCGAGCCGACGATGAAGCCGAGCCCGGACGGCGCCATCACCAGGCCCGCCGCCAGCGGTGACAGGCCGAGCACGAGCTGGAAGTACTGAGCTACGAACAGGAAGTAGCCGAAGGCGACGAAGACTCCGACCATGTTGATCAGCAGCGCGACGCGGAACGTGCTCAGCCGGAACAGCCGCAGATCGAGCATCGGATCCCGGCCGACGAGCTGTCGGCGCACGAACACGACGCCGACGGCGAGGCCACCGGCGATCGCGAGCAGCGCGGCGCCGCCGAGCCCGTCCTGGGCGATCTTCTTCATGCCGAACACCAGCGCGATCATTGCCGCCACGCACAGCGCGGCACTGAGCGGGTCCAGCCGCGCGGCATCCGGATCGCGATACTCCGGCAGCACCTTCGGCCCGAGGACCAGCAGCAATGCCATCACCGGCACCGCGAGCAGGAACACCGAGCCCCACCAGAACCGCTCCAGCAGCACGCCGCCGAACAGCGGGCCGACCGCGCCGCCCGCGGAGAACGCGCCGACCCACACCCCGACCGCCACCGACCGCTGCCGGGTATCGCGGAACATGCTGAACAGCAACGACAGCGTGGACGGAGCGAGTGTGGCGCCCGCTATGCCCTGCAGCGCGCGGCAGGCGATGAGCAGTTCCGCGCTCGGCGCGAACGCCGCGACGACCGAGACCACCGCGAACGCCGCCGCGCCGACCATGAGCAGCTTGCGCCGGCCGACGCGGTCACCGAGGGTGCCCATGATGACCAGCAACCCGGCCACCATGAACCCGTAGACGTCGATGATCCACAGCAGTTGCGAGCTGGTCGGACGCAGTTCGGCGCTGATCATCGGCACGGCGAGGTGCAGCACCGTCATGTCCATGGCGTAGACCAGGCAGGCGAGGGCGAGCACGCTGAGCCCGACCCACTCGCGCTTGCCCGCCTGCGGTTGGGCGACGCGGTCGAGCGTGGTGTCCACGGCGCGGGTCCCTTCGGAAACGGTGTCGATGAGCGTCATGCCGGTTCTGACGACACGAGGAGCGCCATTTCATCGCCCGCGACCGGGACGCCGCAAAGGATTTTCGCGGCGCCCCGGTGGGACGGTCAGTGCGCGGGCAGCGGCCAGGCGGGACTATCCGCGCCGTAGGCAGGTGCGGGCCAGGCGTAGTCCGGGTACTCGGCCAGTACGGGCGGCGCGGTGACGACCTGCCCGTGCCGGACCACCTCCGCCGGGCTCGGCAACGCGGCCTTGGGATGACCCGGTGTACGGTCCGGCGCGTCGAGCAGCCAGGCCGCCGTGCGGGCCAGAGCCACCCGCACGTCCCGTCCGACGCCGTCGTCGGCCCGCGCGGCCAAGGCGTCGATCACGCCCGCGGCGAGCAGGTAACCCGACGCGTGGTCGAGCGCCTGCGCGGGCAGCGCCCCCGGCACCGCGGGCGCGCCCTCGAGGATCGAGATGCCGGAGGCCGCCTGCACGATGCTGTCGAAGCCGCGCCGTTCGCCCCACGGACCGGACTCACCCCAGGCGGAGACCCGTCCGTGGATCAGGCCGGGCCGGGCGGCGGCGCGCACGCCCGCGCGCTCCAGCGCACCCGGCCGGTACCCGGTGATCAGCACGTCTGCGGCGGCGATCAGGTCGTCGATGCCGCGTGCGCGCAGGTCGACGAGTGTGGAGCGTTTGCCCTGGCAGGTGTCGGCGAACTGCCAGGAAATCTCCGGTAGCTGCGGCGGATCGATCCGCAGTACCTCGGCGCCGAGCAGCCCGAGTGCCCGCGTCGCGACGGGCCCCGCGATCACCCTGGTCAGATCGAGCACTCGCAAGCCACGCAGCGGCTGCAAGGGCGCGGCGCCCGACGGCAATCCGAGCTCGCCGCGGTCGGTGCGCGAGGTGATCGCGACCACCGGACCCGCCGCGGCGGCCTGTCCCTCGGGGCTGGCGGCCCATTCCGCCTCGGTGCGGACGCGGACCGCGACGGCGCCGTGCGCGGCGGCCTGTTCCTCCAGGTCCGCGGCGCGCATCATGGCCATCTGGGCGACCACGAGGTCGGCAGGCGCGGACTCGGGCAGGCCGAGCGCGGACAGCAGCAGCGACCGGTGGTGCGGATAGTTCGCGTGCGTGCGAACCCACCCGTCGAAGGTGGGGAAGAAACCGGACAGCTCGGCGAACGGCGTCGGGAATCGGCCGTCGATGCGTAACAGACGCTCGCTGGAGAAGGCCGCGGTGATCCGGGCCGGATCGATGCGGTGCGCCACCGGGTCGAGGCCGCGCGCGGTGCGCATGCGGTTCGCGGCCGCCGTCAGCGCTGTCACCGAACCGGCGGCCAGCGCCCAGACCGGTAGCGTCGCGGCGAGATTGCTACCCGGATCGGGCGAGGGGGAGATGCGCGAGGCGGTGACACCGATACCGGCCTCGTAGTCATGGACGAGCCGTGCGTGCGTGTTCACTCGCTTCAGCCTAGTTGCCGGTCCGGAGGAGCCTCGTGTTGTGGTCCCCCCGTCCGGAGCCGTTGCCGCCCCCGCATTCCGGACCACACCGCCGCTCTGCGGCGCCACCTGCGACGATGCGGATCGCGGTGCGGCACGGCCCACCTGCCGGTGCGCGGTGGGTCGACGCGGCGGGGCGATCGCCGATCGAACCGGGCGCCCGTCCGGGCCGGGTCGCCGAGAGCGTTCGGACGGCGACCGCCGGATCGCGGACGTGTGCCACCGAGATTGCGGATGAAATGCTGACGAGCCCGGGGCCTCCGGCCGCGTGTTCCGGATGCGCTCGGCGTCCCGCACAGTGGCTGTGCCGGGCCGGACTTCAGCACCGCACCGCGCGAAAGAAGCTGTCCGAGTGATCTTCTCGCCAGTGAGGATAGTGGCACGCGCCGAAGCCGGAGGAATTGGCCAGGATATCCCCATGCTGCACCGCAGCAACCGGCGCGGGACGCCGCGCGGAACCGATGACCTGTCCGTCGCGTGCGGACAGAGGGGCAGAGCATGGCAGGCCGCACCGAACCACCGCGCGGCAGCCATAGGTGAGGTCGAGCGACGATGACGAACGTCTATGCCGGAAGCGCGGAATACACGGTGCCGGTGATCAGGAAGAAGCCGAATTCCGCAATGGGAGAGCGGATTCCGGTCTTCGGCAACGACATGCAGCCGCGCGCCGCTCTCATCCCGGACCGGGTCCGATCCGCGCCGATCAAGCACGACTACGAGCTGATGGCCGTACAGGACGCCCAGAACGCCGGGTACCTGCGGGAGATCCAGGACCTCGCCGCCGAACGCGCCGCGCTCGGGACCGGCGGCCACGATCAGGCGACGCGACTGCGCACCGAGCAGCTGGAGGCGGCGCTCACGGCGGCGATGACGGACGCGAAGGCGGCGGGAGTCGCCGCGGGCGACGTCGAGCGTGCGGTGGAGTACGGCCGCGCGGGCGCCCACTGGGCCGATCGCCCCGCGCACCGCTACCTCGGGCGGATCGCGCAGCTGACCGACGAGATGGGTTCTCGTCTCAGCGAACTGGCCGGCTACCGGCAGCGCATCGCCGAGCTCGAACAGCGGCTCGCGCGGACCCGGCTCGGCGAGCTCTGAGGGGTCCCGCCCGCTCGCGCGACCCCGGTGCGGTACCCGCCACTCGGGACGGGGATGCTGCATCGGTGCAGGAGATCTTTCGGGCCGAGGGCGTCGAGGGGTGGGTCTATGCCCGATGCGTCGGCTGTGGCGCCGAGGCGGGCTCGGGGGCGGACGAGCCGGTGGTGCTGGCGTCGGTGGTGAAGGTGCCGCTGGTGCTGGAGTTCGCCAGGCAGGTGGCGGCGGGACAACTGGACCCCACCGACCGGGTGCGGGCGCGGGCGTCGGACCGGCTCGGTGGCGTCGGTACCGCGGGCTGCGCCGACGATGTCGAGCTCAGCCTGCGCGACGCGGCGTACCTCGCGCTCACCGTCAGCGACAACACCGCCGCCGACCTGCTGTTCGACCGGGTGGGGCTGGACAACGTGCGCTCGCTCCTGCGCGAACTCGGTCTCACCGCCACCCGGGTCGTCGGTCCGCCACGCGCGGTCGTGCGGTCCATGGCCGAGGACATCGGCGCGGACGACGCGGCCGAGTTCGCCCGCCGGTTCCCCGAGCTGACCGCCGAGCAGGTGCTGCGCACCAGGGCGCTGGACCCGCGGCAAACCACCGCGAGCACCCCGCGTGAGATGGTCCGGCTGCTCACCCTGATCGCCCTCGATCGAGCAGGCGCCCCGGAGGCGTGCCGGTGGGTTCGCGACCTGATGCGCCAGCAGGTGAACTGGTACCGCCTCGCGGCGGCCTTTCCGCCGGAGGTCCAGGTCTGGGCCAAGACGGGGACGCTGCCCGGGGTGCGCAACGAGATCGGCGTCGTCGAATATCCGGACCGAACCCGGTATGCCGTCGCCGTTTTCACGCGTGCGGCGTCGCTGGCGCAGCGGTTGCCCGAGGTGGATCGCGCCATCGGCGCCGCCGCCGTCGAGGCGATCGGACGCATCGTTCACGGCCTGCCGTAGACGACGTTCCACGGCCGTTGCGGCGAATCCGCGACCGTTGCGGGCCGCGACGAGCCGTCGTCCTGCAGGACCGTCACGACCAGTTCGGCCAGTTCACCCACCAGGGGATGCGCCACGCCCACCGGCCAGGCCAGTGACAGCCGGTGACTCAGTGCTCCCTCCGGCAGCGGCCGCCAGACCACCCGTGGTTCCTTCTGCGCCACCATGCCCTGGTCGAAGGCCACGCCGCGGCCGGAGAGCACCATCCCGAGCACGAATTCCGGGTTGCGCGCGTGCTGTACCGACGTCGGACGGAAGCCGTGTTCCCAGCATCGGCGCAGCGTGGCGTCGTAGAGTCCGGGCGCCGCGGCGCGCGGGAAGATCACCAAGCCGTGCCCGGCGAGGTCGGCCAGTTCGAGCGTCGACCGTGCCGCCAGCGGCGAATCGCGGGGCAGCACCACGCCCAGTGGCGTCTGAACCGCCGGGCCGAGTTCCAGGCCGACCGCGTCGACCGGATGTTGCAGCAACCCGGCGTCGAGTTGACGGTCGGCGAGCAGCCGGACCTGCTCGGCGGTGGTGAGTTCCTGCAGGTCCACCCGGACGTCCCTGGCCTCGAACGCGGTGAGCAGCGCGGCGAGCAAACGCCCGGCCAGCTCGGGCGGCACGCCGATCCGCACCGCGTCCATCTCGCCCCGATGCGCCTTGCCCACCAGCGATTTCGTCCGTTCCCAGCGGGCGAGCAGGTCCCTGGACTCCGCGAGCAGGATCTGCCCGGCTTCGGTGAGCGCGACCCGGCGGCTGTCCCGGTCGAACAACCGCGCGCCGAGGTCGGCCTCCAGGCGGCGGATGCGCTGGCTCAGCGGCGGCTGGGCGATGCCGAGGCGTTCGGCCGCCCGCCCGAAATGCAATTCCTCCGCGACGGCGACGAAGTACCGGAGTTGGCGCAACTGATCCACGCTGCGACGATATCCGTTCCGATATCAGTGAGCGCGCGCGTAGGTCTTGGACACGGATGTCACGGGTGTGGTGTGGTGCCTGCGTGACAGGTCTCGGACGGCGTGAATTCTTCGGCGCGACCGCGGGTGCGGCTACGCTTGCGGGCCTAATGGCTTGCGGTACAACTGATTCCGTGAACAGCGATGCGGCGGCTCCGGCCTCGGCGGGTGGATCGTCCGGCGCTGTGACGCTGCGGTGGTGGGGCAACAACAGCTGGGAGATCCGCCTGCCCGGCGGCAAGACCGTGCTCATCGACCCGTGGCTGACCAGGTTTCATACCGGAACTTACACTGCCGAGGGCGCGGATCCGCAGACTCCGATCACCGTGGACACCGCGCTGATCGACCGCTATGTCGACAGCGGCGAACTGCGCGCCGATCACATCCTGGTCACCCACGGCCACTACGACCACCTCGCCGACGTGCCGTACCTGGCGAAGAAGACCGGGGCGACGGTGCTCGGCACCGAGACGCATCTGAACCTGATGGCCGCGCTGGGCGCGCCGGAGCAGCAGCTCGCCTTGGCCACCGGCGGCGAGGTCCTCCGCTTCGACGGCTACACCATCCGGGTGCTGCGCTCGTTGCATTCTGCTTCGGGACCACGTGCCACGGTTGCCTTCGCGGGCACCCGGCCCGGCTTCGGTACCGGAAATCTCCCTGAGCCCAAAGTGATTCGCGATCTCGTCGAGGGCGGCACGCTCGCCTACGAGGTGAGCGGCGGCGGGGTGAGCGTGCTGGACTTCGGCGGCTCGAACTACATCGAGTCGGAAGTGGCGCAGTTGCGTCCTGATGTGCTGCTGCTGCCCGCCGGCGGCGGCAAGATCGCCGATTACGTCGGACGCCTGTTGCGCGCCACCGGCAATCCACGCTACGTGCTGCCCACCCACTGGGACGACTTCGACCATCCGCTCACCGAACCCGCGCGCGACTGGGGCGGGCTCGAGCCCCTGCGGGCCGCGGTCGCCGCGGTCAGCCCGCAGAGCACCTTCGTCACCGTGGACCACCTGCAAACCTTCACGCCCTGACCGGCCTGCTCCGCTCCGGGATGTAGTGCAACTCTCCGGCCCCCGTCCGTTCGCGTCGAGCGCCACGATCCGCGGCGGACTTCGCGCGGGAAGGCGAGACAGCCGATCTCTCAGGGCATGGCGCGACTGCGTCAGACCGACCGAGCGTAGGTATTCGGCCGGGGTGCATGGCTGCAAAGCGCGTCGGAGTTGTTCGGGGTCATCCGGCCGTGCCGGTGATTTCGCCTCGGATCGAGCTGTCGGTTCGGTCGCTGACCGGCGCGGGCGATTACCGTGGTCTGGTCCGGCTCGCGCCGGAACCGACGGTGGAGAAGGGAGACCGAACGTGGCTGGAACCATCACCGACTCGGCGTGGTTGCGCACTCTGCGATCCGAGGCAGGCGTGCGGCAGCACCTTTTGTGCTTCCCGCCCGGTGGCGGATCGGCCACCGCCTACCGAGACCTCGCACAGCGTTTCGGGGCGGGCGTCGCGGTGTTCGCGGTGCAGTACCCCGGGCGGCAGGACCGGCTGGGCGAGGACCCGATCACCGACCTGGTCGCGCTCGCGGACGGGGTCGCCAGGGAAGTGCTCGCACAGGGCCGGGTCGCGGGGCTGTCGCTGTTCGGGCACAGCATGGGCGCGACCGTGGCGTTCGAGACCGCGCGCAGGCTCGAGCGTGCCGGCCAGCCGGTGACCACGCTGTTCGTGTCCGGCCGTCCCGCACCGACTTTCGAGGAGACCGGACGGCTACACCTGGCCTCCGACGACGATCTCATCGGCGACCTGATCCGGCTGGCGGCGGACCCCGCGCCGCTCGAGATGCTGCGCGCCGAGCCGAGCCTCGCCGAACTCGTGCTGCCTGCCGTGCGTGCCGATTACCGAGCGGTCGAGACCTATCGCTACCAGCCGGGGGAGCCGCTGCGCGCGAGCATCGCGGCGCTGGTCAGCACCGAGGACCCGACGATGCGACCCGAACAGGCCGACGAATGGCGGGCACACACCGGTGCCGGATTCGACCGCGCGACCTTCCCCGGCGGGCATTTCTATCTCGACGAGCACGCCGCGGAGGTAGCCGGCTTCGTCGCGCGCCACTTGGCGTCCACCTGAGGGCTGAGGGCGATCAGTGCGGGGCGATCAGTGCGGTGTCTACGGTTGGACGGCCGGGGTGGACCGCCCGCGTAGCACCCACACATAGCCGATCCAGGACGCCACCACGAGGGCGGCCGCCAGTATCCGCACCGATCCGAGCGCGTGTTCGGGATAGATCACACCGGTGAGGTAGTGGTCGATGAACCCGCTCGACGGCAGCAGCGCCAGCCCCGCGCGTTCGCGTGCCCAGTTCTCCAGATGCGTGAGCGGGCAGTCGAAGCCGACCACGATCGTGCTGAATCCCCAGCAGACCGCGATCAGGTGCAGCCAGATCGTGCGCGGGAAGCGCCACGCGAGAAATCCGCCGACCACCACGTAGGCCACGAAGGCGAAGTGCGTGGCGACGGTGGCGTCGGCCAACAGCCGGTAGAGCACGCCTCCAGCGTAGCCTTTCCCCGCGTACGAGATCCCGGATCGCTACCAGGGGGAGGGCTGGAAGTCCTTGAGGAAGCAGCCGAACAGATCGGTGCCGTTCTCGCCCTGCACGATCGGGTCGTAGACGCGCGCCGCGCCGTCGACCAGGTCCAGTGGCGCGTGGAAGCCCTCCTCGGCGAGGCGGACCTTCGTGTAGTGCGGGCGTTCGTCGGTGATCCAGCCGGTGTCGACCGCGGTCATCAGAATGCCGTCCTGCTCGAGCATCTCGCGGGCGCTGGTGCGGGTCAGCATGTTCAACGCGGCCTTGGCCATGTTGGTGTGCGGGTGCCCCGGGCCCTTGTAGGCACGGGAGAACTGCCCTTCCATCGCGGAGACGTTCACGACGTACTTGCGGCGCGCCTGCGCGGCGGCCATCGCCGGACGCAGCCGCGAGACCAGGATGAACGGCGCGACCGAATTGCACAGCTGCACCTCGAGCAGTTCGGTCGGGTCCACCTCGGCGACGGTCTGCACCCAGCTGTTGGTGTGCGCGAGGTCCGGCACCAGGCCGCCCGCGTCGATCGCCACACCGCGCGAGATGCGTTCCGGCGTCGCGGATCCCGCGACCAGGGCCAGTTCGGCGACATCGGCGGCGGTCAGGGCGGGGGTGAGCGAGGCGGTCAGCGCGGTGGGGTGCGCCTGCATGGTCTTGCCGAAGCTCACCACCTCCGGCAGCGCGCCGGCGGGCAACGGTCCGGATTCGGCATCGACCAGGGCGCTGTAGGCGCCGGGGGAGCGGCGCACCGTCTGCGCGGCATTGTTGATCAGGATGTCCAGCGGGCCCTGGGCGGCGACGTCGTCGGCGAGGGCGACCACCTGGGCCGGGTCGCGCAGGTCGATGCCGACGATGCGCAACCGGTGCAGCCAGTCCGCGCTGTCGTCCATCGCGGTGAACCGCCGGATGGCGTCGTTGGGAAAGCGCGTGGTGATAGTGGTGTGCGCGCCGTCGCGCAGCAGGCGCAGCGCGATGTACATGCCGATCTTGGCGCGACCGCCGGTGAGCAGTGCCCGGCGCCCGGTCAGATCGGTCCTGGCGTCTCGTTTGGCGTGGCTGGTCGCCGCGCACTCCGGGCACAGCTGATGGTAGAAGGCGTCGACCCGGGTGTAGCGCTGCTTGCAGATGTAGCAGGGGCGCGCGCGGATCAGCGTGCCCGCGCTGGCGCCGGAGGCGGAGGAGCTGATCGGGATGCCCGCGGTCTCGTCATCGATCCGGTTCGGTGAGCCGGTCGCGGTCGCGGCGACCACCGCGCGATCGGCGAACGAGACCGCCTCGCGCGCCTCGGAGCGGCGGCGCTGCTTGAGCTTCTTGAACATGTGCCCGACCGCCCGCTGCACGATCACCGAGTCGGGGTGATCCTTCTCCAGGGTTCCGGCCTGCTCCAGGACCCGAAGACAGGTCGCGAGGTCGTCGGGATCGATCATGCTTTCGGCCATCGCGGCGGGGGACATCCTTCATAGAGCTGGGTAGGCGACCGGCCCATTGTCGCAAACCCGCCCGCCGGGTAACCGCCCGGTTGCCTGTGTTCCCGCCGCAACGCCCTCGGTCAGCTGCTGCGCGGGCTGATCGCCGCGCGGTCGGCGCGAAGATCGTCGACGAAGTTGGCGATCGCCTCGGCGACCAGCAGCGGTTCGGTGATCGGCAGCCAGTGATCGGCCGGGACGGCGCGACGCCACAGCCTGTCGACCCAGCGCGTGGAGGCGTCGTAGACGGCGGCGGGGACGAACGGGTCGGTGGTGTCGACCAGCAATTGGACGGGCACCGCCGTCCGCCGCACCCGAGGCTTGCTCAGGTGGTGCAGCAGGTTGGCCTGCGCGATGCGCGCACCCGCGACCAGGTCGGTGCGCCAGGTCCGTGCGACGCGCGCGGGCAACGGCGAGATACCGCCCAGCTGCCGCACCAGCAGGCCGCGCACCCGCGGCGGGTAGAGCCTGCGGGCGATCGGACCCGGCGTGAGCGCCCAGCGGGCTCCCCGCAGCCACCAGCCCACGTCGCCGAGTTCGCGACCGGCCCGCGGCGCCAAGGCGCGCAGCCACAGGCCCAGATGATCGAGGTTCGGTCCGGCGATCGCGGTGAACGAGGCGACGCGGGTGTTGGCCCGCTCGTCGCAGACCGCCTCCCACAGTTGCACCGCACCCCAGCCGTGCCCGCACGTGTGCACCGGCTTGCGCGGGCCGGCGGCATCGATCACCGCGAAGAAGTCCTCCGCGAGGTGGCCGAGGCGATACTCCGACAGCGCGCCGGGAGTGTCCGAGCGTCCGTGCCCGCGTACGTCGTAGGTGATGACCCGGAAGCCGTCGGCCAAGAGGGCCGCCACCGTGGTCCACACGTGGTGGGTGTCGGTGAGGCCGTGCACCAGCACCAGGGGGTCGGCGGCCGCGTCACCCCATTCGAAGACGGCGAGATCGGCGCCGTCCCGGTCGACCGTCCAGGTGCGGTCGGGGCGGGGTGTTCCGGTGGTGTCGAGCAGTTCGGTCATGTCTGTGCCTCGTTCGCTGCCGGCTACCGATCCGATGGCACGTCGCCGTCGTGCCGAACGTCAGTAATTTCGATACGGACAGTACGAAGGATTGACCGCTCGAGGGAAAGGTAAAACGCCGAATTATGGCGCAGCTCACCGGCGGTTATCGCGGCCCGGCGGCTGTGCGAGCCGGGGCCACTCGGTAGTCCCGCTGTCCTCGGTGCCCGTTGGGTTCGATACCGCGGGGACGCAGACCGGCCCGGATCCTCTTCCGGCAGCTGCGGGAGCGGTGTCCGACTCTTGTTGACAACTCGCCAATAGTTCGGGAATCTTGGGGCGGAACCGGCGACGGAGCCGGACCGGAGCGAGCAAAGGATCGAGCGATGGCGCGCGCGGCGTGGAGTGACGACGAGGTCGAGGCGGTACGAGACCTGGCGAGGACCTTCTTCGAGAAGGAGGTCGTCCCCCATGAAGAGAAATTCGTCGCCCAAGGGCACCCCGATCGCGCGCTGTACAACCGCGCGGGCGAACTCGGCCTGCTGTGCCCCGCGATTCCCGCCGAATACGGCGGCGGCGGAGGCACCTTCGCGCACGAGGCCGCCATCATCGAGGAGCAGGCGCGTGCGGGCGACGGGTCGATGGGCATCCCCGTGCACAGCTCGATCATCGCGCCCTACCTGTACGAATTCGGCTCCGAAGAGCTCAAGCGCCGCGTGTTGCCCAAGGCGGCGAGCGGTGAGATCGTGCTGTCCATCGGCATGACCGAGCCGGGCACCGGTTCGGACCTGCAGAACATCAAGACCCGCGCGGTGCGCGAGGGCGACGAGTACGTCATCACCGGTTCGAAGATCTTCATCACCAACGGCTGGCTCTGCGACGGCATCGTCATCGCGGCCAAGACCGACCCGGCCAAGGGCGCGGCCGGTGTCTCGCTGATCTTCGCCGAAGTCGGCGACGACACCCCCGGCTTCAAGCGCGGACGCATTCTGAACAAGATCGGCGGCAAGGCCCAGGACACCGCCGAGCTGTTCTTCGACGGTCTGCGCGTGCCCTCGTCCAACCTACTCGGCGAGGCCGAGGGCCAGGGCTTCTACCAGATGATGCAGATGCTGGCGCAGGAGCGCCTGGTCACCGCGATCATCGCGGTCGCCATGATGGAGCAGGCCGTGCAGCTCACCGTCGACTACACCAAGGGCCGCGAAGCGTTCGGCAAGCCGCTGTTCGCCATGCAGAACACCAAGTTCGAACTCGCCGAGTGCGCGACCATCGCCAAGGTCTCCCGCACCTTCCTGGACGACTGCATCACCAAGCATCTGCGCGGCGAGCTCGATATTCCCAGCGCTGCCATGTCGAAGTACTGGTTGACCGATCAGCTCGGTATCGTGGTTGACCGCTGCCTGCAACTGTTCGGCGGCTACGGCTACATGACGGAGTATCCGATTTCCCAGCTCTACACCGGCGCCCGCGTGCTGCGCATCCTCGCGGGCAGCAACGAGGTGATGAAGGATCTCATTGCCCGGTCTCTCTGATACCAGGAGCACGACCGCGGACGGTGGCGCCGACCCGGCGCTACCGCGCCGCCGCAGGCTCGAACCCGACGAGCGGCGCGCGCAGATCCTCGCCTGCGCCATCGATATGTTCGGCGAGCGCCCGTACGCGGCCGTTTCCACCGCCGAACTGGCGCAGCGGGCCGGTGTGGCCCGTGGCCTGATCAATCACTATTTCGGCAACAAGCGCGATCTCTACCTCGCGGTCGTACGGCGGATGGTCACGCTGCCCAAACTCGACGACATGATCGTGCCGACCGGCTCCTGGCGCGAGCGTGTGGACGCCAGCGTGCGCTGGCTGTTGGACACCATCGCCGAACACGGCAGCACCTGGGTGAAAGTGACCAGCCACGAGGGCGTCGGTGACGACCCCGAAGTGCAGCAGATCCTGGACGCGGCCGACGACGCGGCGGCCGAACGTCTGCTGCTGATGGTGGGCCTCGCCGATTCGGCACACGATGCCGAACTGCGCGCGATGGTGCGCGCCTACGGCGGGCTGGTCAAGGTCGCGGGCCGCGAATGGATCACCCGCGGCACGCTCACCCGCGAGCAGGTGCACGACCTGTTGTGCGACATGTTGCTCACGCTGGTCACCGAATCGCTGCCCAAGGTCGATCGCAGGCAGTGAACGGCTGCGCGGCCTCGGCGCGGCCGGCAGGGAGCGGGCCAGTGCGCACAGCACGAAGCCGGGTAAGGGTGTCGAGCAAATTTCCGGCCCTTCGGGTCGGCTCAGCAATCCCCGCCGCTCGACGTCGTCATATCGGTCATGGATCCGCCTTTGATCAGTCGCGCTCGGCAGGTCGCCGATCGACCAGCATGCGCCTCGGCTAACAGATCCCCGAGAGTTGCGGTGAGTTTGTTATTACGGCCCGATCACAAATATCGGACCCTTCGGATCAACTTTTCGCGTCGCGCGTCCTATTCTGTGTCGGTATATCGGGGCGGGTCCGGACAATATCCGAGGTTCCTGCACGGTGTGTCGGTGTGGAGAGGACCTGGATGACACGGGCAGAACGGCGTGAAACGGATCGCTGGCCGCAGTCACAGCCGGATGACCGCTGGTCGGAGCCGGAGCCCGACGGTCACTGGTCCGAGGACGAGGACGAACGCTGGCCCGAGCAGCCGCCGAGCCGCCGCCGGACCGGACGGCTGCGCGTGGAGATTCCGCCGATCGTCAATCCGTACGCGATCGTCGCGCTGGTGGCGGCGCTGCTCGGACTGTTCCCCGTGGCGATCGTGTTCGGCTTCATCGCCTTCAGCCATCCCCGTGGCCGGGTCATGGCGATGTTCGCGTTGCTGCTCGGCGTCGCCGAGATCACCGCGGTAGCCGGGTTCGTCCTGCTGACCGGCAATTGGATGCCGGATCTGATGAACCGCACCGCCACGATCGCGCCCACACCCCTCGCGTCGGTGCCCACGACCGTCGAGCGCCCGGTGGCGCCCCCCACGACCGCCGCACCGAGCCCCGCCGTGACGACCACGCCGTCGCCGGAGAGTCCCGGACCGGTGACGAAGGGCGCATCCTGCACCGAGGCCCAGCTCGGGCAGATAGGCAGCGCCGCCACCGGCGGCACCCTGATCTGTCTGACGACCGGGGGCGGCTACCAGTGGTCGGGCCCGCACACCGTGGCGACCGCCGTGCAGCAGGCGGGATCGAAGTGCGACGCCTCGGGCGCCAAGACCGGCCGCACCGCCGACGGCCGCGCCCTGGTGTGCGAAGTCAGCGGCCGCAGCGGCACGTGGGTGCTGTGGACCGAATAGCGGCGGACGCTATTCGGACTTCTTCGCGCGGCTCGGCTGGACCCGAGGGGGTTCGTTGGGCATCTTCGGGTACTGCGGCGGCCACGGCGCGTCCATGAGCCCGGCTGCCATATCCCGTTCGGACATCTCCAGGAGCGGGGCGATGGACTGGGGTGCGCGGTCGGCCCACGGGTCACCCGACTCGGCGTAGCGCGCGGGAACGGTCGCGATGGTCAGCTCGTCGGGCACCACCGAATCCAGATCCGGCCAGCCGATCGGCGTCGACACCTGCGCGCCGACCTTCGGTCGCACACACCAGGCCCCGAAAACCGTTTTGTGCGGCGCGTTCTGATTGAAATCGATGAATACCCGGTTGCCGCGTTCTTCTTTCCACCACTGCGCGGTGATGTCCTCCGGATACCGGCGCTCCAATTCGCGCGCCAGCGCCACCGCGGCGGCCCGCACCTGATATCCGTCCCACTTCGGCTCCAGCGCGGAATACAGATGCAAGCCGCGTGACCCGGAGGTCTTGATCCACGATTCGATACCGAGTTCGGCGAGCAGATCCCTGGTGCGTATCGCCGCGTGCCGGAGATCGGCGAAGGTGATGCCGGGAGAGGGATCGAGGTCGATGCGCAACTCGTCGGCGATCTCCAGGTTGTCGGCGCGGTTGGGCCAGACGTGGAAACCGAGGCATCCCTGGTTCACCGCCCACAGGATGTGGGCGAGATCGTGCGCGACGAGGGCGTCGCTGGTGGTGCCGTTCGGTGTGGACACCTCCACCGTGCGCAGCCATTCCGGCGCGGATTTCGGCACCCGCTTCTGGAACCAGGATTTACCCGAGGCTCCGTCCGGGTAGCGCTCCAGCAGCAGCGGACGTCCGCCGACCACGTTCAGGAACGGTTCGGCGATCGCCTGGTAATACCGCACCAGATCGAGTTTCGTCTCGCCGCGCTTGGTGAAGTAGACCTTGCCCGGATTGCTGATCGTGACGGTCCGGCCGTCGGTCTCGATATCGACGGACTCGGTCATCGCGCCGCGCCTTCGCCGAACAGCGTGCTCAATTCCGCCGGTGCGACTTCGTCGAGCTGACCGTAGGTACACGACTCGGGCGTCCGGTCGTTCCGGAAGCGCACCAGCCTGCCCCCGTGGCGCAGCCGACCCGACTGCACGTGCTCGTAGCGCACCTCCGCGACCAGCTCCGGCCGCAACGCCTCCCAGGACAGATCCTTGCCGCCGGTCCAGCGACTGACGCCGCCGGGCATCTTGCCGTCCGCCGCCGCCTGCGCCGCGGCGTCGGCCCAGTCCCGCCAGGGGTGATCGTCCAGCGCGTTCTCCCGCAGCGGCGCCAGCTCCTCGACCAGTTCCTTGCGCCGGGCCGCGGTGAAGCTGCTGGCCACGCCCACATGGTGCAGGCGGCCCTCCTCGTCGAACAGGCCCAGCAGCAGGGAACCGACACCGGCGCCGTCCTTGTGCCAGCGGAACCCCGCCACCACGCAGTCGGCGGTGCGCTCGTGCTTGACCTTCAGCATGACCCGCTTGTCCTGCATATAGGCGAGTTCGTCGGACTTCACCATCACGCCGTCGAATCCGGCGCCCTCGAAACGGGTGAACCAGTCCTGCGCGACGTCGGGGTCGTGGGTGATCGGGGTGAGATGGACGCGCGCGAGCGCGGTGTCCAGGATCGTTTCCAGCAGCCGCCTGCGCTCGGTGAACGGCTCACCGGTCAAATCCTTGTCGCCGAGCGCGAGCAGGTCGAACGCCACGAAACTGGCCGGCGTCTCCGCGGCCAGCTTGGCGACCCTGGACGCGGCGGGGTGCAGACGGTTCTGCAGCGTGTCGAAATCCAAGCCCTGCTCGGTGACCATCACGATCTCGCCGTCCACCACGCAGCGATCCGGCAGCGCCTGCTTCAGCAATTCGGCGACCTCGGGGAAATACCTGGTCAGTGGCCGGTCGTTGCGGGAGCCGAGTTCCACCTCGGCGCCGTCGCGGAACACGATGCAGCGGAAGCCGTCCCATTTGGGTTCGTAGCTCAGGCCCGGCTCGCGCGGCACCGCGGGCGCGGATTTGGCCAGCATCGGCCGCACTGGTGGCATCACCGGTAGGTCCACGCGATCCTCCTCGGGTTCGATCCTCACCCATACCGACGGCGCGCGCCGAGCAAACTCATCGGTATGTGGCCGCGGTCTCGGCTCGATCGTAGGCGGAGGCCCCGACAGGATCGTGGACTTCTCCGGTCAGTTCTCCAGCCAGCCGTGCTGATCGGCGAACGCGGTGAGCCGGTCGCGGATGGTGAGGATCTCACCCGCGGTGAGCGCGGGGCTGGCATCCAGCAGCAGTTCGGTGATCAGGCGTTTGTGCTCGGCGACGGTGAGCTGTCCCGCACCCGCCCGGTCCTTGCCCTTGTGCCGGGCGGGCGGCGCGGACGCTGCGCCGACCAGGCTGAGATTGACCGCCTTGGGTCCGCGGTCGCCCTCGGTCACCTCGAATTCGAACACCCGCCCCTGCCGCAACTCGTCCTCGTCCAGACCGATGTCGTTGACGTGGACGAACACATCGGGCCCACCGTCCTCCGGTCGAATGAAACCGAATCCCCGAGAGCTGTCGAACGACACCAATTTCCCGATGGACACCAACACCCGCTCCTCGTCGCCGTCGCTACTCGGCCACTTTAACCCGCGTTTTCGCCATCGTTGGAGGAAAGCGCCTTTTGCAGCGAATTGAAAACGGTCAGTCCCTGACCGACCATTCCGTTCACCAGTTCGCCCACTCCGTCGGGCCCGTTGAGCACGGTGAGATTCGCGTTCGCCAACCCGTTCGACGCCTGCTTCACGATTTCCGGAAGTTGTTCGATCAACAACTGATCCAGCGCGATCCGGTTGTTCGACGCGGCCGCCGCGGCCTGGATGCGGGTGCGGTCGGCCTCCGCCTCGGCCAGGATGCGCACTCGATCCGCCTCGGCCTGAGCGGGTTTCACGACCTCGGCCTGCAACTGCTGCTCACGCAGCTCGGCCTCCTTGCGCGCCTGCTCGGCCTGGGCGGTGAGCACCTCCTGCAACGCCATCGCCTCGGCGAGCGGGCCCGCCTGCGCAGCCTCCGCGTTGGCCTTGTCGATATCGCGCTGGTATTGCGCGCGCAGGATCGACGTCTCGCGCTGATATTCCGCCTGCCTGCGCTGCGATTCCTGCTCGGCCTGCGCCGCCGCCTGCGCGGCCTGCGATTGCGCGATCTGCGCGTCGCGCTGCACTGCCGCATTGTGCGGCGCGGCGAGCGCGGCGATATAGCCGAGGTTGCCGTCGTCGATGGACTGGATCTGGAAGGAATCGACCCACAGGCCGATATTGCTCATCTCGACTTTCGACGCGACGAGCACCTCGTCGGCCAGTTTCTGGCGCTCCCGGATGATCTCCTCGACCGTCATCGAGCCGACGATCGAGCGCAGGTGCCCCGAGAAGATCCGCCCGGTCAGCACCGACATCTCCCGCTCCTGCTCGGAGAGGAACCGCTGCGCGGCGTTCACGATGGACTGGGTGTCGTTGGCCACCTTGAACGCGATCACCGCGCGGACGTCGAGCTGGATCGCCTGCTTGGTGACGCAGCGCTCCTTGATCTCGGACTCGAACATCGCCAGCGACAGATAGCGCACCTTGCGGAACAACGGAATCACCCAGGCGCCGCGCCCGATGATCACTTTGAACGGCGCGTTGTCGCGGCTCTTGGCGCCGCTGACCAGCATCGCCTCGTCCGGGTCCGGCACGTGGTAGCCCAGCACCTCTGTCTCCCTTACTGTTTCAGGTTTCTCCGGCCGGGTCCGGGGTGAGCGGAATCCACGGGACGACGTCGACGACGCGCCCCGGATGGACCGCGATGACCAGCACGGCCGCACCAGCCGAGATCGGCTCGGCGGCCCGTGCGATGTACAGCTCGGTTCCCCCTCGAATCGCGACCAGGACCTCGCCCAGCATCCCGGCACCCCGGATCGGCGATGTGAGCGTACCCGTCAAACCCACCACCGGGTCGGTCATCCCACGATCTCCTTTGCTGGCTCTCGGATCGTCACCCTACGTCTCGCACAGCGACTTTCGATACGGGTCCGGCTCGACCGCAGGACGGGACGGCCGCGGCGGCGCAGGTATGTTTCTTGCATGGGAGGACGGCTGGCGCTGGTGGTGGGGGCGGAATGCGCGGCGCTGGGAGAATTGGGATTCCCCGAGGAACTCGCCACCGGGCTGTACGGGAGCCTCACTCGGGCGGGCGGCTGGCGGACAGCGACCGAACTCGACGGCCCGGTGCTCAATCCCACTGCCGCGCAATTGCTCGCCGCCGTCGACGCGGCCTTCGCGGCGGCGTCGGAGCGGCAGGCCACGCTGCTGCTCGGCTTCATCGGGCACGGCGTGGCGACCACCGCGGAGGACTTCTACCTGCTCGGCCACGATTCGCCCGCCGACCCGAACTCGCACAACGCCTTCCACCTCACCCAGGAGATCAGGGAGCGGCTCGACCGCGCCGCGATCGACGGACTGGTGTTGCTCGTCGACGCCTGCGAGGCAGGCCAGGGCGTGCAGGGCGCGGCGCGCCGGTGGACCGATCTGCTGGCCCAGTCCGGCGGCCGGATGGAGCTGCTGGTCGCCTCGGGCGACGGGCCCGCGTACTCGGGATGCTTCACCAGGACCATGCTCGCCACCTTCGACATCGGACTGCCGCTGCGCGGGGAGAACCTGCTGCCCTCGGATCTGGTCGACCCGATCGCGATGCAGTGCACCTATCAACAGCCGCAGCATCTCTCCTTCAGTTCCGGCGCGGTGTCCACGGCCGAGGGCGTCGACCCGGGGCTGTGGCTGGTGCCGAACACCGCCCGCCACCGGGACGCGGTGAGCGGGCGCTCCGCCGCCGGGTTCGTCGACCAGCTCACCCGGCGTCTGCTGCTGACACCCGACGTGCGCGAGCGCCTCGACGCGATCGTCGACGCGGGCAGTCACCGGCTGCGGGCCGTGCTGGGGCCCGCGGGCGTGGGCAAGTCCACGCTGCTGGCGATGCTGATCCGCCCCAGTCTGGTCGACGGGCTCGCCGTGACCCCCGACTACATCACCGCCGCGGTGTTCCTGACGGTGAACAGCTCGGTGGAGTCGGTCGCCGCGGAACTGGCCGCGCAACTCGACGCACGCCTGCCCGGCTTCCGGGAGGCGGCCCGAGCGGCGCGGGCGCACCGGCCCAGGGACGAGTTCGACATCTTCGACATCCTGGTCCGCCGCCCGTTGGCGCGCCTGTCCACCGCGGGCCGCCGGGTCACCGTGGTGCTGGACGGACTCAACCAGCCGCAGGAGGGGACCAGGCGGCTGCTCGTGGCCGCGATCGCGGATCTCACCACGCGCGAGGATCTCCGGCATGTCCGGGTGATCGTCGGCATCCGGCCGGGTACCGGCGTCGAGGACGACCCGGAGCTGGCGCACATGCACCGGATCGATGTCGCCGAACCGGCGGCCGACGACATCGCCGCTGTGGTGGACTCGGCTCGCGGGACGGCGCCGATCGGTCCGGTCGACTGGATCGGCTGGATCCAGCGGCTGCTGGCCGAGACACCGACCGACGCGAGCGGTTCGCGGGTGGTGTCCGGCGGCTGGCTGGTGGCGGGCATCCTGCTGGAGGTCGCCGCGGGGTTGACCGACGGCGCGGTCGCCTCCGGGATCGGTCTCGACCGGGTGATCGCACTGCGGGTCGAGACGGCGCTACGGAGCGCCGATCCCGAAACGACCAGCGCGACAGCGACATTGCTCGGCGTACTGGTGGCGGCGGGGGCCGGGCCCGTGCTGCCGTTGGAGTTGCTGGACGCGGCGCTGCTGTCGCTCGGCGTCGATCTCAGTACCGCCCGGATCCGCGACGTCGCCGTGAATCTCGGCGCGCTGATCACCCGAAGTCATCCCGGCAGCGTCCGTGAGTCGCTCGGGGTGTCCCACAGCGGGTTCCTGTCCGCGCTGGCCGCGGAATGCCGCCGCCTCGGCGTGCGCCTGGAGGACACGCACCGCGCCCTCGTGGCGGCGATCCAGGCCGACGACACCGACCGGGCCGCCGACTACGCACGGGGCGCGGCCGTTCGGCACTGCCTGGCCTACGGCGATTCCGCCTTGGCCATCGACTTCCTGATGAAGCTGGAAACCGGCAGGTCGGCCGACGATCGCGACCTGTGGGCCGCCTGGGTGCCCGACTTCGTCCAAGCACTCGGCTCGGACCACCTCGACACCTTCACCACGCGGGAGCGGCGGGCCTACCACCGCGCCGAGAGCGGCGACCTGGTCGGCGCCATCGCCGATTTCGAGCAGCTGCTCACCGACCGGCTGCGGGTCTTCGGCCCCGACGACCCGGACACCCTGGACACCCGCGACCGCCTGGCCAGCTACCGCGCCCGCTGCGGTGACCACTCCGGCGCCGGACTGGAATTCGAGCACCTGCTCACCGATCAGCTGCGCCTGCTCGGTCCCGGCCACCCCGAAACCCTGCGCACCAGGAACAATCTGGCGTCCAATCGCGGCGATGTCGGCGATTTCGCCGGTGCGATCGCCCAATTCGAAACCCTGCGCGCCGACCGCGCGCGCGTGCAGGGACCGGATCATCCGGACACGTTGCGCACCCGTAACAGCCTGGCCTACTGGCGCGCCGGCAGCGGAGATCTCGCGGGCGCCCGCGCCGAGTTCGAGCAACTCGTCGCGGACTGTCTGCGCGTCTTCGGCCCCGACCACCCCGACACGCTCGGTGCGCGCAACAACCTCGCCGCGTTCCGCGCGCGCAGCGGTGATCTGGCCGGGGCGGGCGCGGAATTCACCCGCCTGCTCGACGATCGACTACGGGTGCTCGGTCCGGACCACCCCGACACGCTGCTCACCCGCGGTCGGCTGGCCACCTATCGCGCCGACAGCGGCGACCTGCCCGGCGCGATCACCGACTTGGAGAAACTGCTCGCCGACCGGCTCCGGGTGCTGGGCCCGGATCATCCGGACACCCTCGACACCCGCAACGATCTCGCCGCCTGCCGCGCCCGGCACGGCGACCTGGTTCGCGCCGTCGCGGAGCTGGAGGTTCTGCTGGTGGCGGAGTTGCGTGCCCTCGGTCCCACGCACGCCGCCACCGTTCGGACCAAGAACACCCTGGCGTACTGGCGGGGCCAGTCCGGGGACTGACGATTCGGCTCTGCCGCTCGGTGGCCCGAGCCGTGCGGTCAGGAACGGTAGAGCGAGCGGTACGCGGTGAGCGTCTCGACGCAGTGCTCGATGATCTGCTCGCGGGTGGCGCGCAGCGAGCCGTTCAGCCAGGCCGAGAACATGCCCGCGTTCCCGCTGGCCATCGTCACCGCCGCCAGCCTGCGCTTGACCGGGTCATCGATGTGGCCGAACAGATGATCTTGCATGATCCGGGTGAAGACCGGCATCACCGCGAAGGTGGTCTGCCCGAGTCCGGTGCTGGAATACGGCTCGACCAGGAACAGCCGCGATTTGCGCGGGTCGGCGAGCACCTTGTCCACCAGGATCTCCGACAGCGCGCGGTCGCGCGAGGGGTTGTCGGTGGCGGCGAAGGCCGTCATCGGCTCCAGGAATTCGTCGGCGACCTGACGGTAGAGCACGTCCAGCAACTCGTCGCGGCCTGCGAAGCTCTCGTAGAAATAGCGGTCGGTGAGATTGGCCTTGCGGCACACCGCGCGCATGGTGACCCCGCTCGCGCCCGACTCGCCGATCAGATCGAGCGCCGCCTCCAGCAACGCCGTCCGCCGCGTCTCCCTGCGCTCGGTGAGCGTCGTCCCACCCCAGATCCGCGGGCCCCCGTCGTCGTCTGATTGCTGACCTGTCTGCACGGCCCAACGATAATGCCTGGCGGCGCACCCCTGCGCCGCGCGCACCCGCCCCGGCCCCCGCGGTCTTGCCGAAACGGATCCCACCCGGTCACGGGGTGGTAACTGTCGGTTTACTCGCGCCGGTTACCTTCCCCGGGTCTTGCAGTGGTTCGGTAGTGGAGGGTAACGGCGCGTGAACAACTCCGCTGCGGTGGTCTGGTCCGAAGCGATCGGCGATGGACTGGGACGCACCCGGGCACGCGGCACGCGACCAGCGGTTCGGCATCTCCCGCCGCCACGGCGTCCGGCGCCGCTGGCCCGTGGGCCGCGCCCGGCGCACCTCCCGCTCGCCCCGGCGCAGGAACGCATGTGGCATGCCGCGCGGGCCGGAAGCTCGGGTGACTGGAATGTGGCTCGCGCGGTGCGCCTGTCCGGGCCCGCCTTGCGGACGGAGGCGCTCGTCGCCGCGATAGCCGACGTGGTCGCCCGGCACGAACCGCTGCGCACGCGCTACCCGAAGACCGCCTCGGGCCCGGCCCAGGTGATCGTCCCGGCGCCCGAGGCCAGGGTGCGGACCGAGATCGTCGCGGTCACCGAGGCCGAATTGCCGCACCGCATCGCGGAATTCACCGCGGGTGCGTTCGATTTGGACTCCGACCTGCCGCTGCGCGCCCGGCTGTGCGTGCTCGGGCCACACGACGTGGTGCTGGTGCTGGTGGTCCACCACATCTCGATCGACGGGCGCTCGGTGGCCCCGTTGCTGCGCGATCTCGTCACGGCCTACCTGGCCAGGCAGGCCGGGGCCGCGCCGAACTGGACGCCCTTGCCGGTCGACTATGCCGACTACACCTTGTGGAAGCACGCCCAGCTCGGCGATTACTCCGACGAATGGAGCCGCGCCACGCAGCAGTTGCGCTACTGGGCGAACACCCTCGCCGGCCGGCCTCCGGTGCTCGAATTCCCCTGCGCTCGCCCACGCCCGATCCGCCGGGCAGGCGCGGCGGGCGCCGGGGCGGTCGTGCCCGTCGCGTTCGGCGCCGAGGTGCACCGCGCGCTGCTCGATCGCGCATGCGCGGCGCGGTCCAGCCTGTTCATGGTGTTGCAAGCCGCTTTCGCGGTGGCGGTCGGCGCGTTCTCCGGCAGCGCCGACGTCACGGTGGCCACGGCGGTGGCGGGCCGCGACCACCGGCTGCTGGACGATCTGGTCGGCAACTTCGCCGACGACGTGCTGATGCGCGTGCGCCTCGACCGGGCCGCCGACGCGGACGACCTGCTCGATCAGGTGCGCCGGGTGGCGCTGGCCGCGTTCGCCCACCCCGACACCCCCGCCCAGCGGCTGAAGCGCTGCCTGTTGCAGGACGCGGCCTGCCCGCTGTTCCAGGCGACGCTCATCCTCCAGCGCGGCGCGGCCGCCGCGCCGGCCGGCGGCGGCGACGGCGGGCTGACCGTCACCGAGCTCGACACCGGCGTCGTCCGCGCCAAGCACGACCTCGAATTCGGCCTGGTGGACCGGTACGACCGGCTGGGCGCGCCCGCGGGCGTCGACGGGGTGTTCATCTATCCGACCGCGCTGTTCAATCGTGGCACCGCGGTGGCCTTCGTCGAATTGTTCACCGCCACAGTAGAACTGCTCGCTACCGGCTACCGGGGCCCGGTCGCGCCGTTGCTGACCGCCTTTTGCGCCGCGCCGCGGTGACGACGGTCTCGGTTCCCGCCTGCGGGGTCAGCCGCGTTCCAGAGGCAGTCCCGCGTCGCGCCAGGCGACGATTCCGCCCGCCAGGCTCGAGGCGTCGTATCCGGCCCGGCGGGCGCGGGCGGCGAACCGCAGCGACAGTTCTCCGACCGGACAGACGAACACGACGGGGCGTGACCGCGGAAACGGGATGCCCTGACCGAACATGTCGTCGAGCTGGTCATCGCGGATGTTCAACGCACCGGGCACGTGTCCGATCCGGTAGGCCATGGCGCCGCGGCTGTCCACGATGGTCGGTCGCCCCGTCCGGTCGAGCTCGGCGAGCTGCGCGGGCGACAGACGCGGTACCTCGGCCAGCTCGGCCGCGGTCGGCGGGGTGTCGCGTTCGGCTCGGCCGAACAGCTCCGGCCTGCGCTTCTTGATGTAGGACAGATACGGTTCGAGCCGATCGCAGGCGATGAACACCGCGACGACCGGGTCGTCCGGATCGGTCGCCGAGAGATCGAGCGCGCCGAGCGTCTCCAGCGCGGCCGCGTAACCCGCGCCGCTGGTGGGTCCGGCCAGGATGCCGTACCCGGTCGCCAGGCGCAGCGTCGCGTCCACGGCGTCGCGCGCCGACACGGTGACGATCCGATCGTAGAACTCCGGCTGGAACAGTCCGACATCCCACATCTCGCTCTCCGACCGGATGCCGGGAACGAAGTCCGACCGCTCGGAAACCACGGCGATCGTGCGCAATTCGGGATTGTGCTTGCGCAGGTAGGTGGCGGTCCCACGGGTGGACCCGGTGGTGCCGAGCCCGCCGATCAGATAGTCCACCCGGCCGATGCCGTCGGCCGCGAGGTCTTCGTGGATCTCCCGTCCGGTGCCCTCGTGGTGCGCCTCGATGTTCTTCTCGTTGGTGTACTGCGACAGATGCCGATACGCGCCCGGGTGCTGGGCCATGGTCGCCTCGATCACCGAGTAGACGTCGTTGGGCGTGGTCGGGTCAGGGCATTCGGACAGTCCGGGCAGTTCCACGATCTCGGTGCCGAACAGCTGGAGCAGGTCACGGACCTCGGCCACCTTGATCCGGTTGGTCACCGCGCGTAGGTCGATGCCGTACACCGCGCCGAGGACGCGCAGCGCTTTGGCCGTGTTGCCGCTGGACGCCTCGATGAGCGTCTGACCGCTCGCGCGGATCCGCTCCAGATCGTCGCGGAGCATCCCCCAGGCCACCCGGTCCTTGACCGAGCCGAACGGGTTGTGCGACTCCAGCTTCGCGTAGAGCTCGACGTTCGCCATCCCGTGCACCGCGGGGTCGAGCCGGAGCAGTGGCGTATTGCCGATGAGTTCGGTGATGTGTTCGTATCGCATCAGGGGGCCTCGACGGATCGGACCGGGCTGGTGACAGCGTGGACGGCGGGTGGGGCGATATCGCGCGGTCGTGACGGCTCGCCGGGGAGGTCCGGCTCGTAGTCGGCGTCGCGGACGACCTGGAACCCGCCGCGACCCTGCGTGACGGCGAGTTTCGCGGGCAGCGGGTGCATCGAAGCCGTCGCCGCGGACAGGTCCATGTGGTAGGCGGCGGTGTTCGGGAACACCACCGGATCGCCCGGCTGGGGCCGAGTGGGCAGCCACACCTTGTGATTGGTGATCAGATCGCGCTCCAGGCACAGCCGTCCGGCGAAGTAGACGCCGATCGGACCCGCCGCGTTCTCGCCGGTGTGGTCTAGTCCGGCGTCCGCGCGAGGCAGCAGGATCGGATCGACCATGACCTCCTGGTCGGCGGGCGTCACCGAATCGCGGCTGAGGTCGACGTGCACCAGCACGCTGCCCTCGCCGACCTCCTTGACGAACTCGACCGTGGCCACCGTGACGCCTGCGTGATCGACCAGCGCCTTTCCCGGCTCCAGCCACAACTCCAGCAGATTGTCGCCCACCACCTGCGCCACCGTGCGCCCCCCGTGCCGCTCCAGCGGCGCGTCGAGCAGATCCGCGAGCATGCGATCGGCGGAGACGGTGTTGGCGTACTTGTGGAACACCGGCGTGCCGTGCACGGCGCCGCCCGCGACGTGGTAGCCGAAGGTGTTGCTGCCCCAGCTCATCGGCTCCCCCCGGCCGAGCAGCGACTCGCGCAGCGCGAGCACGTAGGCGTCGAACCGTTCGGCGTCGGCGGTGAACACTTGACGGAATCCGCCGCCGATGTCGAGGACCGAAGGGGTGAGCCCACGGTCATAGGCCTGCTCGATCAACCGCAGGCAGGCGTCGACCGCCCGGACACGCTCGCCGAGATCGCCGGAGTCGAGGTGGAAAGCGAAGCCGAGGAAGGCGATCCGCCCCCGCTGAGCCGACAACAGATCGAAGGCCTGCTCGACGTGCGCGACCGGCACACCGAACCGGCTCACCTGGCCGGGATCGAAACCCGAGACACGCAGTAGCACGGGGATTTCCGCGTGCCCGTCGGCGAGTTCGGCGATGCGGCGCAATTCCCACAGGTTGTCGACGTTGATCGTCACCCCGCGCCGGACCAGGTCGCGGAGGAAGGCTTCCCCCTTCGGGCCGGTGACCTCGACGCGTGCCCGATCGAATCCGGCGCCGAGGGCACTGGACAGTTCGTGCGGCGAGGCGACATCGATGGCGACGCCCGCGCGTTCGGCGGTGCGGACGAACGCGCGCGACTGGTTCACCTTGTGCGCGTAGCAGATCCGATGCCCGGGAAGGCTCCGCCGCAGTGGCGAGCGCAGGCGGGCCAGATTCTCGGAATAGACCTGCGGGAACACCAGGTGCGCGGGGGACCCGAATTTCGTCAGCGTGTCCGCCGCGGCGTCCGGGCTGTCGAGAAAGTCGCGGACGATCGGATGCAGCTTCGCAGGCAATGCCGGCGGCCACGGCGTCATACGGCGGCTTCCGACGGCGCGGTGTCCGAGGTCCGCGCCACGCTGTCGGGACGCTCCGCGACCGGGTTGTAGCCGCCGTCCCGGATCGCCTCGAACGCCCGGGCCCGATTGCGCGGGCTGCGGAACTCGGCCACCACCCGCTTGCTGTCCAGGTCGATCTCGACCACGCGGATGTCCATCGATTCCAGGACCCCTCTGATCGTGCGCACGCAGTGCTTGCAGGTCATATCGGGCACGTAGAAAACCTGATCCTCGGCGGTGGCGGCGCGGTCGGCGACGGCCTCGTCGAGTTCGGCACTCACCTCGGTGACCTCGCAGTGACCGGCGATCTCGAGGAATGTCGCGACGAACCGGTCCACCAGCGGCGGAAGGATGCTGTAGTGCCCGCTGTCGAGCTGATGCGGTGTGGCCGCCAGACAGGCGGGATGGACACCGGAGGGCAGCAGCGCGTACTGCCGGGAGATCAGGTCGAGGTCGTCGTGGTACTTGGCGATCGCCTCCGCGACCGTGAGACCTTCGCCGGTGGTGGCGCGTTCCATCACGGCGTGCGCGTCGGCGATCGTGGCGTCCTTCATCGCGCGCAGGGTCGCCACCGTCTCCGCCGAGTAGCGCACGGTGCCGTCGGGTTGCGCGACGAGGGTCGCCGGAATCATGCCGCGCCGGTAGGTGGAGGCCTGCAACTCCCAGAACCATCGCGTGGCCACGGCGGCGAATATCCCGGAATCGTGCAGGCCCCTGGCGAATTCGGCGGCATCGCGGTACGGAGTCTGCGCCGCCAGCAGTGCGTGCTGGGCCAGCACGCGTCCCGCCGCCTCGATGCCGACCCGGAAGATGTCGCGCGGATCGTGATCGGTGGTCGTCCCGGCCAGCACCGCGTGGTCGCTCGGTCCGAGTGCCGCGGCGCGCGCGGCGAAACCGGAATCGGTGTCCAGTCGGCGCCACAGTGCCAGCACCGTCTCGCGCACCGCGATCGGCACCGAGGGGCCGAGGCCGTCGGCACGGAAGTGCCCGGTATTCGGAATGCCCGCGCTGTCGGTCCACGCGATCCGGTGCGTCGCGCTGGTCACCTGATCCGCGCGACACGGCCCCATGAAACGTTCCAGGTACAGCCGCTGCGAGTAGGTGAGATGGCCATCCGGCTCGGGACGCAGTGCGGCGCAGGTGAATTCGAACCGATGCGGCGGGGGAGCGGGAGCCGGTGCGGTGAACAGCCCCGGCTGCGCCAAGTCGGCCAGCACTCTGGACGCGGCCCGCCGGTCGTAGCGGGGGATGTCGATACTCACGTGACCTCCTCGGCAATGGTTCGCACGCACGCGACGAAGCGGTCGATCTCGTCGGGCGTGTTGTAGATGTGCGTGCTGACGCGCACCGAGCCCGCGCCGCCTGCTGCGGCGGGGACGCAGTGCGCGCCGGTGCGCACCAGGAAACCCAGCTCACTCAACACGAATCCCGCGTCGGTGGCCGAGATCCCGTCCAGGGTGAAAGAGACGATCCCGTAGCCGACCTCGCACGCGGCGTGCGCCGGGCCGGGCAGGAACTCCACTCCGGGTACCGATCGCAGCCCGTCGATCAGTCGCAGGGTCAGGGCACGATTGTGCGCGGCGACGGCATCGAGACCGAGCGATTCCAGCACCTCCAGCGCACTACCGAGGGCGAGAATGCCGGGGATGTCGGGTGTGCCGCCTTCCAGCAGCGCGGGCATCGGCCCTGGTCGCAGCCCGTCCGGGTCGGTATCGATGCCGGAATTGCCGCCGGGCAGGAACGGCACCAAACTGTCGTGCACGCGTCGGCGGCAGTACAGGATGCCCGTGCCCGGCGCGCCGAACATCTTGTGCGCGGCGAAGACCGCGAAATCCGCGCCGAGCGCGGTCACGTCGACCGGGAGATGCCCGCCGCTCTGCGAGCAGTCGAAGCACAGCAGGATGGCCGGGTCGATCCGGTCGCGCAGTTCCTCCAGGGTGCTCACAGCGCCGAAGACGTGGTGCAGATGCCCGGTGGTGATCAGCCGGGTGCGCGGGGTGATCTTGGCCAGGATGTCCTCGGTGTCCGCCTCACCGGCGCCGGTCACCCGGTAGGGGATCAGCTCGATCCGGCGTCCGAACCGGGCGAGCAGCCCGCGCAGGTGCTGCCACGGGTACACGTTCGACGCGTGATCGCTCGCGTTGTAGAGGATTTGATCACCGTCGGCGAGCGCGGTCAGTCCCCAGGACAGTGCGACGGCGTTGAGCGCCGCGGTGGCTCCGCCGGTGAAGACCACCTCGTCCGGGTGTTGCGCGCCGATGAACGCGGCGGTCCGCTCCCGGACGCGGGCGATCCGGGCGGTCACCCCGGTGGCCCAGGGGTAGGTGCCGCGGCCCACGTTGGCTGTGCCGTAGCTGTGGTAGCGCTGGATGGTCTCGATCACCGGCAGCGGCTTCTGGGTGGTGGCGGCGCTGTCCAGGTAGACCTCGGCCGCGTCGGCGAGCGCCGGGAACAGCGACCGCACCGAAGCAGGCGCGAACGGCGGCGTCTGCGGTGGGCCGGATTTCTCCGCCGCGCGCGTCACCGGCGATCTCGGGGCGGGGGACCGCAACGTGACGCTCCCTTCACCGGTAACTCGGACGTCACCCACGATACGCATTTTCGGTACGGACTTCGAAGTTTTCTCGTGGACAACGGCTTTCGACTAGCCTGGAGGACATGCCCCTGACCGTGGAAGAACGTCGAGAGTTCCTCGCGCAGCCGCACGTCGCGGCGTTCTCGGTGGCCGTGGGTCCCGGCCGCGGCCCACTGACGGTCCCGATCTGGTACCAGTACAACCCCGGCGGCGAGATCTGGATCCTGACCGGCCCGGAGTCACAGAAGATGCGCTACCTTCGGGAGACCGGCCGGTTCGGTCTGATGGTGCAGCGCGTCGAGCCCACCGTCCGGTATGTGAGTGTGGAGGGCTCGGTCACCCGGATCACCCCGATGACCGACGCGTTGCATCGTGAAATGGCCGCGCGGTACCTCCCGGCCGAAACCGTCGACGCCTACCTGAAGGCGGCCGAGGCCTACGGAGAGCAGGTCGCGGTCTTCCTGCGCCCGGAGCATTGGCTCTCGGCCGACCTGGGCAACCTGAGCGAGCTCTAGTACCTGCCCTGCAGGTACTCGACGAGGTGTTGGCGTTCGGTCGCCAGTTCGGAGATCGCGCTCTTCACCACGTCGCCGATGCTGACGATGCCGACCAGCCTGCCCTCGTGCACCACGGGCAGGTGCCGGATGCGGTGGTCGGTCATGGTGCGACGCAGGCCGTCCACCCGGTCATCGAGGGCGCAGGTGCGCACCTCGGCGGTCATGATCGCCGAGACCGGCGTGTCCAGCAGGTCCGCACCGCGGGCGTGCAGACTGCGAACCACGTCGCGCTCGGAGACGATGCCGGCGATCGTGTCGCCGTCCGGGGAGACGACGACGGCGCCGATGTTCCGCTCGGCCAGGGTGGCGAGCAGCGTGCGCACCGTCGTGTCGGGTGCGACGGTGGCCACGTCGCTGCCCTTCCTGCGCAAGATCTCCGAAATTCGCATATTTCACCATCCAGACGTCGCGGCACTACCAGGATCGCAAGTTCACGGCTCGGTGACCAGCACGAATCCGTTACAGGCCACGATCGGGTCACGGTGCGGGCGTCACAGGCGTCGCGCGACGCTGCGGTCGAGGTCCCGGGCCAGCAGGGCGATCGCCGCCTGCGAGATGCCCGCCGAGGTCGCCAGGTCGATCGAGGTCAGCTGGGCGATGCGGCGCAGGCGGTAGTCGACGGTGTTCGGGTGCACGTAGAGCTGACGCGCGGTGAGCTGCCGGTTCATGTCGTTGCCGAGGTAGGCGCGCATGGTGTCGAACAGCTCGGGATGGGCGTCGAGCGGGTCGAGGATGGTCGCGATCCGCCGTGTGGCCGGGCCGCTGCGGGTGAGCTGGTATTCGACGGCGAGATCGGACATCTGGTAGAGACCGGGTGGCCTGGCGCCGACCCGCACGAGATTGAGCAGTTCGTGTGCCTGATCGGCGGATTCCGGGATCTGCTCGGTGTCGGTCGGCACGACGGTCGCGGTGAGCCGGACCTCGGCGGCCTCGGCCAGCAGCCCCAGCGTCGTCTCGGTGAGGACGGTGTCGCCCTCCTCGCCCAACGGGATGAGCAGGGTGCCGCCCTTGGCGCTGAGCAGGGCGAGCGCGCGGGAGGCGAACACGGTGGCCAGCTCGGACTGCAACCGCCGCAGCTTGCGGCGCGCGGCGATGTTTCCGTCGACGCGCGGGTCGCACTCGTCCGGATGTTCCGGAACAGACAGGGCGACAACCTGATAGGACTCCGCGATCGGAATGCCCGTCTGCCGTGCCAGAGCCGAGCTGCCCCGACCGCTGAGCAGGGCCGAGGCGAGCGTCTGCGTCGCCGTCTGATGTTCCTTGGCGACCAGGTGCTGTTCGTCGACATAGGCGTCGGACACCGCCGCGGTGATCGCCTCGAGTAACTCGAGCAGTAGATCGGCGGCGACCAGTACCTCATCGACGTCGTCGGCCTCGGCGTGCGCGGTGACCAGACCGAAGGCCATGCGCAGGCCCTCGTGGTAGGCGCGCAGGATGGTGCTCAGCGGCACTCCCTCACGAGCCCAGCGGGCGGCCGCCGCGCGCACCGGGCCGAGCTGTTGCTCGTCCGGCACGGTACGCCGGTCGAACATCTCGGCAGCGAGCTCGAGGCAGCTGCGGGTGAGTCTGGTGACGTCTCCGCGTAATTGCTCCCCGGGCAGCGTCCGGCAGGGAGCCATGAAGTTCTCGAAGTATCCGACCATGCGCGAGGCGACGCTGTCGGTGTTCTGCAAGGGCACCGAAGCCGGCTGTCCGCCGATTTCCAGCACCGAGTCGGACGAGTCGGCGGACAGATCCAACGCGGAGTAGGTCATTACGAATTCGCTCCAAATGCCACGCCAGGCGTGCGAGAAATCGCGCCCGAGTCGATCGATCACTATACGAAAGGCTCGTGCCTACCGGGAGTGATCTGTGAGATCGATCAGGAGCTCGCGGTATCACGCGAGGGCGATCGTGACCCGCCGCCAGGTGTGCGGCGCCGGAGCGCTGGAGGGGGATTGCACAGCGACGAAATCGGCTGTGCGCCAGACGATGAGAGGACTACTCGTCGTCCAGGCCGGCTGACAGGTAGGCGGCGGCCGCCAGCCACTGCCTGCACTGCGGGCCGTGGACCTCATGGACGTAGAGAATGTCGCGCGCCTGACGGTAGGTGAGGCCGCGGGGTTCCACCGCGCAGTCGGATATGGCGAACTCGGGCGCCGGGAGCTGGCGTAGGGATTCGGCACCGGCGCCATCGATCACGGCGACCCGGCGGGGAGTTCGAAATGGCTCGATCATTCGACTACCCCTCGCGTCCGGACGTGCGGAGGGGAGGCCGTCGTGCTGGTGCGCGGGCTCGAACTCCCTGCGTACCTCCCCGATTTCGAATTCGAGTCTATGCCTGCGTCACTTACAGATGCAAGTACATCTGCACGATCGGTCAGAGAAAAAACGGCGGCGGCCGCCGGTGCGAGACCGGCGACCGCCGCTGTGTCGCTTGTGGTTTGGCGTCCAGGGGGCTTACGGCTTGCGAGCGACCGCGCCGTAGGCGGAGATCGGACGGGCCTCCCCGACCTCGGTGTCGCCCGAGCGCCACTGCGTGATGGATACGAAGCCCGGCTCGACCAGCTCCAAACCGTCGAAGACGGCCTTGATCTGAGCCTGCGGGCGAGGGACATAAGGAGTGCCGCCCGTGCCGGTGTAGTTCTCGCACAGGGTGACATAGGACTTGCTGTCGTCGGTGCCGTCCCACATCACCAAGTGGCTGCCCGACGGTACGGCGTCCAGCACCGTGTGCACGATGCGCAGGAGATCGTCGTAGGTCTTGGCGTGGCCGAGCACGCCCATGAACATCACGCCGATCGGCTCGTTGAAGTTCAGGACGTTCTTGGCGTCGGCGATGATCCGCTCGGGATCGTGGTAGTCGGCGTCGACGTAGGTGGTGACGCCTTCGGGTGTGGTGCTGGTGAGTAGCGCCCGCGCGTGCGTGAGCACCAGTGGGTCGTTGTCCACGTACACGATCCGGGCTTCGGGCGTGACGCTCTGGGCGACCTCGTGGGTGTTCTGCATGGTGGGCAGGCCGGTGCCGATGTCGAGGAACTGGCGGATGCCCACCTCGCCGGCGAGGTAGCGCACCGCGCGGATGAGGAACTGGCGCGACTGCACCGCCATGGTGGTGATGTCCGGATCGACTTCGATTCCGGCGTCGCCTGCGATGCGGTCGATCTCGTAGTAGTCCTTACCGCCCATCCAGTAGTTCCAGATCCGCGCGGAGTGGGGGATGTCGGTCCGGATGAGGGGGCTGTGGTCTTCGGGCATGGGTTGGACTCCTCGCAAAAAACGGTGTCCGCGGCACGGCCGTGCGGGTGGGCGCGTGGAGGTGTCGCGAATGACTGGTACATCCGATGTGCACTGTGACAGTACAAGATTCGTCCTCCGCGAGCGGGTCGGATCGGGGAGCTGATCACGGTGTTTCCGGGTCGGCGCGACCGTGTTTCACAATCCCGACCGAATGGTCCGAATCTGCGGGCGCGCAGAGGGCGAACTTCGTGCTATCGTCCGGTGTTGGTGCAAATGCAAGAACGTTTGAACGTGCATCTGCACGAACCGAATCGCCTAACTGCGGTAACCGAGGAGTGGGAAGATGTCGGATACATCCACCAACGAGATCGTCGGAACTTGGCGCAAGAGTTCCTTCAGTAATCCGAGCGGCAACTGCGTCGAGGTGGCCGAAACGGTCAACGGCCAGGTGGCGGTGCGTAACTCGCGGGATCCGGAGGGCGGTGTGCTCGTCTACACCCGTCCGGAGATCGATGCGTTCGTCCGCGGCGCGAAGGCCGGAGAGTTCGACTATTTGACTAGCTGAGCGGTAACATTAGCGGTCGGTGCGGTGTGTCTCGCGACATGTGGATGTGACACACTGTGGGCAACCCCCGGAGTATCGGAGACGAACTCGATGATCGCTGAACCCGATGACGATGGTCACGTGCAATCCGTTGTCGCGGAACGTGGTCCGACCGTGCTACGCATCGCGTTGGGCGGTCAGCTGCGCAAGCTCCGGGAGAAGAGGAACATCACCCGCGAGGCGGCGGGCGATGCGATCCGCGGATCGCACGCCAAGATCAGCCGTCTCGAGTTGGGCCGTACCGGCTTCAAGGAACGCGATATCCGCGACCTGCTGACCCTCTACGGAGTCCACGATCCCGAGGAGCGCGAGTCGTTCCTCGAACTGGCCAGGCAGGCCAACGAGCCCGGCTGGTGGCATCGCTACAGCGACCTGCTGCCACAGTGGTTCGGCACCTACCTCGGTCTCGAACAGGCCGCGAGCAAGATCCGCACCTACGAGTCGCATCTTGTTCCCGGCCTGCTGCAAACGCCCGAATACGCCAGGGCTGTCGTGGCGCTCGGGTACGAGGACGCCGACACGGATCGGCGGGTCGCGGTGCGTCAGCGTAGGCAGGAAATCCTTTTCCGCTCGGACCCTCCGGTGGTCTGGGCGGTGCTCGACGAAGCGGCGTTGCATCGGCCCGTCGGTGGCCCGCAGGTGCATCGGGAGCAGATGCTGCACCTGGTGCGGCTGGCGAAGCTGCCGAACGTGACGATCCAGGTGCTTCCGTTCACCGCGGGCGAGCACGCCGCGGCGGGGAGCTCCTTCAGTATCCTGCGTTTCGCCGAGTCGGAACTGCCGGACATCGTGTATCTCGAACAGTTGACCAGCGCGCTGTATCTCGAACGGCGGCAAGACCTGGCGCTGTATCTGTCGGTGATGGACCGGCTCAGCGTTCAGGCCGAGCGTCCGGACAAGTCGATCGAGATCATGGAGAAGTACGCCGCCGGGCGCTGAGATCGCGCGGCGGCATCGCGCACACCCGTAAGACCTACTGAGCCGAGCGGCCACCTCCGGAATTCCGGAGGTGGCCGCTCGCTATAGTTCGTTACCCGCCGGGCTCGGACGGCGAGGTTGATTCGCTACTGCTTGATGAAGCTGGAGGCGATTCGCCAGAATGTCGCGGGCTGCAAGGTCCCGAGATCCCAGTCGTCGGCCATCGCGTGCGCGGTGGTGACGATTCGCTCTATATCGAAATCGTGCCGAGTTGCCGCCCCAGTGGATTCGACGGCATCAATAACGTATGCCATGGCGGTTTCTCGGGAAAATGCGGTATTGCTGTGGCCACTGCGGGCCGTCGATGTGCTCATATGTCTACCGTTCGCTGGCTGGTCGGCCAGTGCGGTGTCGGTTGATCCGAACCGACCGCCGGTAAGTGGTTGTTCCATTCGAACGCCCCTGTGTCGACTGGCGGCGGCAAGCCCACGGCGGCTTCGGCCTTCGGCTCGCCCACGCGGCCTCCCCTGGTGGTCCCCTGTAAAGCGTTGCGGCACCGAGTTTATGCCGCTGTACCTTTCAGATGCAAGCACATCTGCACGATCGATTGCACGTGCGTGCAGGCAATTCGCGTCCGGAAGTTTGCGGACGCGGTGCCCGCCGAGCGAATTTCAGTCGCGGCCGAATAGGACGTCCGTGCTGTAGTCGATCTGTGTACCCGGCTCGACGAATTGGTCCGCCGCGGCCCGCCAGGCGAGGAAATGTTCGGTGAAGCGATGCGCTTCGGCCGCCTCGTCATCGGTGTAGAGCTGGTAGAGAAAGAATCGGTGCGGGTCCACCCGATCTGCGCAGATGTCGAAGCGCAGACAGCCGGGTTCGGTCCGCACCGACGCCTCCGCGCTGCGGGAGATGGCCGCGAGGAACTCCGCTCGGGAGCCGGGGCGGATCTTCATCGAGACGATACGACTGAACACGGTTGTTCTCCCATCGTGACCGGAGGCGTCAATCGGCAAGGGCGGTAGCGAGGTTCCCGACGGCTCAGTCGGCCAGTTGCGCTATTGCCTGGCTAATCGGAGTTCCGCCGGAAATCAGTTCGAGCGTTGTTCCGGCGGTGGGCGCGGCAGGCAGCAGTCCGGCCAGCACGGCCGCCACGTCGGCGCGGGAGACCTCGCCGCGCTCGAGCGGGGGCGGGGCGAGCGTCACCAGCCCGGTGCCAGGGGAGTCGGTCAGGCGGCCGGGCCGCAGGATGGTCCAGTCGAGATCCCTGCCGCGCAGATCGTTCTCGGCCGCGGTCTTGGCGTCGACGTAGGCCGCCCACACCTCGTCGGAGCCGGCCGCGGGCGGGCGGCCCGCGCCCATCGTGGAGATCTGCAGGAAACGGCGCACCCCGGTGCGCTCGGCCGTCTCGGCCAGTCGGACCGAGCCACCCAGATCGACCGTATATTTTCGCTCGACGCCGCTGCCCTGTCCCGCGCCGGCGGCGAAAATCGCCGCTTCGCAGCCTTTTACGACCGTATCCAGCTCGTCGGTGCCGACATTCTCCAAGTCGCACAGCACGGGTTCGGCGCCGGTGCCGCGCACGTCGTCCGCGTGCTCGGGATTGCGGATCAGGGCGGCGACCTCGTGGCCCTCCTCGGTGAGCAAGGGGGCGAGCAGCAATGCGATCTTCCCATGTCCGCCTGCGATGACGACGCGCATGGATCGCTCCTTCCGGTCGGGGCGGCGCCCGCGCTCAGCGCTCGGGTCCGCCGGGATTACAGCGCGCTTCGACGGTGGCCTGGTAGCCGACCGCAGGGCGCCACGGTTCCAAGTTCCAGCTCGGCTTGTTCGGCTGGACCAGCCGCGCCCACGCCCAGTGACAGACGAACTGATCGCGCATGCCGGGTGCGGCGGCGTCCGCCGACCGGGCCACCACTTCCTGCCACGCCCGTTCGTCCGAGCCGGGGAAGGTGGTCTGGCGACCGGCCTGGGTGGGGAAGACGAGCAGCCGAGGCCCGTCGATCGTCTCGGTCCAGGTGACGTGATCGACCAGCGGCTGTCCCGCGTAGGGGTCGACGGACGGTACGGCGGCCAGTGGTGTCGAGGCCGGTGCGCTCGGGGTGGTCGTCGTGGTGCCTGTGGTCGTGTTCGCCGGAGGCGCGGATTCCTCGGCTCCGCAGGCCACCGCCAGTGGCAGCAGGCCTGCTGAGAGCAGCACTGCGGCGCGGCGCCCGGTGACGAGGCGATGCGGGTACCGCTGCGCCACGGTCGAACCTCCTGTGTTCTCCTCGGCACCGCTTTCCGGCGTGCTCAACCGAGCCTAGCGAGCGCGAGCGGCCACGGCGAGGTTCCCCGGGCGGGCCACCGATTGTGGTGGCTTGCCGCTACGGCCGCGGGTAGGGATAGTCGGTCGGTGCGGTGTGGACGGATCATGGTGGGGGCGGCGGGCGTCGTGGTCTCGGTGACGGTCGCGTTGGCCGGGCCCGCGGGCGCGCGGGTGGGCGAGGCGCCGGGCACGGTCACGGATCTGGTGGAGCTGGCCGGGCGGCTGCACGTGCGAGGAGCGGCCACCGCCGAGCGGCTGACGTATTGGTCGCGCGGCCCGCGCGGTCCGATGCTGAGTACCGGAGTGCTGTACCTGCCCGAAGGCGCTCCGCCGCAGGGCGGCTGGCCGATCATCGCCTACGCGCACGGCACGTCCGGGATCGCCGACGAGTGCGCGTTCACGCTGCAAGCCCGTGACTACTACCTGACGTCGGTGTACCCGGAGTTGCTGCGCGCCGGATACGCGGTCGTGATCTCCGACTACGTCGGACTCGGCACCCCCGGCGTGCATCCGTATCTGGACGGTCCCGCGCAGGCCCGCAGCATCATCGATGGCGTACGCGCCGCGCGAGCGGTCGCCCCCTCGCTCGGCACCCGCTGGGCGGTGTTCGGGCAATCGCAGGGTGGGCACGCGGCGCTGTTCACCGCCCACCTCGCACCCATCGACGCCCCGGAGCTCGAGCTGCGCGGTGCGGCCGCGACCGGCACCCCGTCGAATCTGGATCTGGTGTTTCCGCTGGCCGGCCCCTGGCTGCCGCGGCTGCCGCTGCAGAAGACGACGACCTACTTCGGCATGCTGCTGGCCGGATTGCGGGCCAGTGCACCGGAGCTGGACATCGACAGCTACCTGACGCCGGTCGGGCGAGACGTGCTGCGCGTCGTGGAAGCGGACTGCGCCGTCGAGGCGGACGCGCAGGTGTCCGGCATCGGCATCGGCGCCATGCTGTCGCGGCCTTTGGACGACCCCGCGCTGCTGGCCGCGGTGCGCGCGATGTTGCGGGTGCCGACGAGCGACTACTCCGTGCCGCTGTATCTCGGTCAAGGGCTGACCGATCTGGAGGTGCCCGCGCCGCTGACGCTCGAGCTGATCGCGGAGCTGCGCGCCTCCGGCACCGATCTGCGGGTGGGCTTCTACCCCGGCGATCATCTGGGCGCGGCGCGGGAAGCGTTTCCCGACGCGCTCACGTTCCTGCGCGGCGTGCTCGATCAGCCCTGAGTCCGCGTACTCAGCGCCACAGCGATCGGCACGGTAGCCTGCGCAGGCCGGGACGGACCTGGCCGTCGACGGTGACGGTGAGCCCGGCGTGCGCGGCGGCCGAGGTGAACTCCCACGCCTCGGTGCGAGTCGCGGCGTACTCGAGGATCAGCGCGTCGTCGGGAGTGGGGCCGTCGAAGTAGACGGTGATCCGCTGGGTGGGCGGGTCCTGGGTGTCGTCGCGGTCAGCGAGTCTGCGCGCAGTGCCGTCCATGCCACCGTCTCCTTCCGGCCGGCGCGGCAGCCGCGCCGGTAGGACCGACGGTAGAGGGCCGTCACTGCTGAGAACATGTTCCAGGTTATCGGCTGGAAATGTCACAGAACGGACCCGCGCCGGTGGGGTACAGTCACCAGCCGGGGCGCGTCGCGATCACAGTCCGCGCACCCCAAACTTGTTAATTGTCAACACGATCGCGTCGGGTAGTGCCCTGCGTGGCGATGTTGCCGAGGATGATTTACAGCGTTGGACGATTCAGGAGGCACACGTCGATGAGTCAGGGCCCACGTTCGTTGGGTAGGGGAGTGGGGCGACGACGTCTCGCACGTGCGATCGGAGCGATGGCCGCGGGCCTGGTGCTGGTCGCGAGCATGGCCGGTGCGGCAACCAGCGCACCGTTGTACCCCCAGCCCGATCCGGATCCCTTCTACGCGACACCGGCGGACATCGCCGACCGCAAGCCCGGCGACCTGATCGCCACCCGAGTGATGCCCCCGCTGGCGATCTTCCCGGAGACCACGGTGACCGTGGTCCGGTTCCGGTCGACGAGCTCGGAGGGCAAACCGATCGCCGCGACCACCACGGTGCTGACGCCCAAGTCGCACCGCCCCGACGGGCCGCTGCTGTCGTTCCAGCACATCATCAACGGACTCGGCTCGGAATGCTCGGTCTCCCGGGTGCTCTACACCGGTGACCCGAACCTGGTCGTGCGTGAGGCGCCGGGCTGGAACGTCCTGCTCGCGCGCGGTTGGAGCGTCGCGCTGCCCGACCATCTCGGGCCGAACTTCGCCTATGGCGCCGCGAAGCTGGGCGGGCAGATCACGCTCGACGGGATTCGCGCGGTGAAGCAGGTCGCCGAACTCGGGGTGCAGCGCAGCCCGGTGGCGATGGTCGGATACTCAGGCGGCGGAATGGCCACCGCCTGGGCGGCGGCCCTGCAGCCGAAGTACGCACCGGAGCTGGAGATCGCGGGCGCGGCCATGGGCGGCGTGCCGATGAATCTCGTGAAGATGCTCGAGGGGCTCGGTTTGAATCCGCACCCGGTGTTCGGGCTCGCATTCGCCGCCGGATTCGGGCTCGAGCGCGAGTATCCGACGCGTTTCCCGCTCAGCGACCAGTTGAACGAGCGTGGCCTGGCCGCCCGCGCGCAGATCGCCAACAGCTGCACCAACGACATCCTCTCGACGGGGGCCGGTCGCGGTGCGCTCGACTTCGCCAAGACGACCTCGATGATCAACGACGACACCGCGCGCGCCGTGGTCGAGGAGAACAGCCTCGAGCTCTACGACGGTGTGCCCAAGACGCCGGTGTTCGAATGGCATTCGCCCATCGATGGGCTCATTCCGATCGACGCGGTGGTCAACACCGACAAGCGGTGGTGTGCGGCGGGCGCCAGGGTGCAAACCGAGGAGATCCCGGTTCCGGACCATTTGACCGCGGCGGTGCTCGGCATTCCCGCGGCGCTGAACTGGCTGGACGCCCGTTTCCGGGGGGAGCCCGCGCCGAGCAATTGCTGAGCGACGATACGCGGACGGCCGAGCCGGGACCCGTTCTCCGGATACGGGTCTCGGCCGGTTGTTGCGATATGGATACGCGACAACACAACTCGGATGCTTTACTGCGTCCAGTCACGGCCGCTGACGTAGCCTGACGTCCTGGCTCCCGGTCTGACAGGGGACATTTCGGGGGTCGCGGCCAGTGCGCCCGGGTGCCAGACGACGTTGCCGTTCGCACCCAGAGGCGTGTGCCATGAGAATTTCGCGTGCCATTGCTGTGGCATTGCTCGCCGCCAGCTCGGTTCTGGCTGTCCCAGCCGCCGCGGAGCCGCCGCCCGCCTCGCCGCTGCCCGATGTGTCGGGCACGCTACCGCCGCCGGGCGGGCTGCTGCCCGGCCTGCAACAGCTCATCGATCAGGTGATTCCGCCACCGCCGATCGCGCCGCTGCCGGAGCCGAGTTTCCCTGCGCACGAGGCGACTACCTTGTCACCGTCGCTGGCGGCGTTGCGCTGGGCCGCGCTGCCCTCCGCGGTCGGCGACCCGATCTTCGACCTGCGGCCCGCGAATCTGGACGAGCTGGCCGAGGGCCAGGTCATCGAGGTGCGCGACGTGACCGCGACGACCGCGCCGTTGATGCTGATGCCGATCCAGCGCGCGCAGCTGGTGAAGTACCGTACGTCGGACGCGCACGGCGCGCCGTCGTATGCCACCGCGACGCTGGTCGTTCCCGCCGCGCCGTGGCCGGGGCGGGGGCCGCGACCGGTGGTGGTGAACAACCTGCCCATCGATGCCTTGGGCCGTACCTGCACACCGGGATACACCCTCGCGCACGGGCTCAACCCGGACACCAGCTTCACCGACTTCCTGCCACCCACGACACACGTGGCGGCG
The DNA here is from genome assembly GCF_015477775.1 of Nocardia abscessus. Taxonomy (GTDB): domain Bacteria; phylum Actinomycetota; class Actinomycetes; order Mycobacteriales; family Mycobacteriaceae; genus Nocardia; species Nocardia abscessus_A. The sequence continues at coordinate 148,238 of NZ_JADLQO010000010.1, forward strand.
CTGCGCGGTTACGCCGTGCTGATCCCGGACCACGAGGGTCCCTCGATGGCTTACGCCGAACCGTTCGTGGCCGGTCACGCGGTGCTCGACTCGATCAGGGCGGTACGCAATCTGCTCCCGGAGGAGTTCGGCGCCGCGAAGTTCGGTCTCGCGGGTTATTCCGGTGGCGCGATCGCGACGCACGGAGCGGTGAAGCTGATCGATGGCTACGCACCGGAATTGGCGGAGGTGATCGTCGGCGCCGCGCTCGGCGGGGTGCCCGCCGATTACGAGATCCTGGCGCGCAGTATGAACGGCAACCTCGCCTCGGCGATATTCATGGGCGCGGTCTTCGGGATCGGCCGTGAGCGACCGGAGATCCTGGCCAGGATGAACAACCTCGCCCAGTGGGTGGCCACCTCGCCGGTGAAGAACATGTGCGGCAGCAGCTACGGAGCGATCGGCCTGCTGATGCTGCCGATCGACATCGCCGCGAACTTCCCGGATCCACTGCATTCGGCGCTGGCCGCGGACATCTATCGGGTGACCAAGATGGCAGGCATGCGGTCGGCGACTCCGCTGTACATCTACAACGGGGAGCAGGAGTTCTGGATCCCGGCCGAGGGCGCGCGCAATCTCTATCTGGAGCAGTGCCGTCTCGGGGTGCCCTCGGTGTACCGTAGCGTGCTCGGTGAGCACATCATCGCGGGTGCGCTCGGTTATCCGGAGGCCATGATCTGGCTGGACGACAGGTTGCAGGGGGTCCGGGCGCCCGACGAGTGCTGACCGTGTGACCACGGCCGGGAGGGCTCCGGTTAACGCGCTGGGCCTGCTGTCGCGATCAACACTGTGTACCCCCTTCGGTCCGTCGGTTCGTATGCCCAGATCTGGCGATGGTGCTGTGCGGCGTCTTCGCGGCTTCGGTACGGTGGGCCGGGCTGGGCGGGTTGACGCCCGATTCCCGAGAGAGGCACATGAACGACATCACGACCACCGCGTCCGAACAAGCAAAGGCCCTGGTCGGGCGGCACTACCGCCTGACCGACTCGTACGAGGTGGGACGCGAGAAGATCCGGGAGTTCGCGCGAGCGTTGCAGGACGGCCATCCGGCACACCGGCACGAGGACGCCGCCGTGCGGCTGGGCTTCGACGGGCTCGTCGCGCCGCTGACGTTCTCCTCGATCGTCCTCATGTTGATGCAGCGCAAAATGTTCGAGTCCGTCCTCACCGGCTACGACCTCGGCCAGGTGCTGCAGACCGAGCAGTCCATCCAGGTGCACCGGCCGATCGTCGCGGGCGACGAGGTGCGGTGCGACTCCTACATCGAGTCGTTCCGGCAGTTCGGTGACAAGGACTTCATGGTCACCAAGAACGTGCTGAGCAACCAGTACAAGGAAGTGTTGCAGACCGCGCACACCACGGCGGTGGCGCAGACCGGGGTGGGCATCGCCACCGATCTGCGCGCGGCGGTCGAGGGCGTGATCATGACCGGGCAGTCGACCACCGACCGGTCGGACGCGGCGGCCGCCCGCGGGACCGGCGAGGACAGCGGTCTCGTCGAGTGCTTCGAGGAGACGGCACAGCCGGATTCGCCCGACGAGCCGCGGACACCGCGAACCGTCCCCGCTTTCGAGGACTTGTCCGTCGGCATGGAACTCGCGCCGCGCACCGTCCAGATATCTCGCGGTGATCTGGTGAATTACGCGGGGGTGTCCGGTGATTCGAATCCGATCCACTTCAGCGACGTGGTCGCCCGCAGCGCCGGTCTGCCCGACGTGGTCTCGCACGGGTTGTTGACGATGGGCCTCGGCGCCGGATATCTCACCTCGTGGCTCGGTGATCCGGCCGCTGTGACGCGGTACGGGGTGCGGTTCGCCGGTTTCGCCCCGGTCCAGGCGGCGAAGGCGAGCTCGATCGAATTCCAGGGCCGCGTCAAGCAATTGGATCCCGATCGCCGTGCCGCCACCATCGCGTTGACCGCGACCTGTGGTGAGCGCAAACTGTTCGGTCGCGCGACGGCGGACGTGCTGCTGCGCTGAGCCGGCCCGCCCGGCGTCAGCGGGGAAGCGCGGGTGCCAGTGCCGTCGCGGCGGCGTAGAGGAGATCGCACGCCATGGACCGGTCCATGGCGGCAGCCCGGGTGTCCAGGCGCATCCGGACCTGGCTGTTGTCCGCCGTGGTGAACACCAGCAGGCATGCCGTGTCCGTGGCCAGCGGGCGAGAGCGTACCGCTGCGCGATCGCCGACTGTCACGTCGATGCGTTCCATCGCCGCCGAGAGGTCGTCGGGGACCGGCGTGGCGTCAGCGGCGAGCACGCGCAACGCCGCGGTCTGATTGCTCCACCCGCAGGCGGCCCAGCCCGGTCCCGGAGCCGCGCCGACATCCGCGCGCCGGCTGGCCGGTTCGAAACCAGCCGCGCGTAGCAGGTCGTCCGGGATCCGGGTGCAGGGATCCCAGGATGCGCGGGGCGCGGCCGCGGGTGCTGTGTGTGGCTCGGCGGCGAGCACCGTCCAGCCGGCGGCTATAGCGACGGCGCCCAGTAGTGCCGCGATAATCGTTCGGGTCCAATGCATTACGGTGCTTCTGCGCGGTTCGGTTCCTGCGGCCATCGGCATGGCGGTCGACTCGCTCTCGAAAATCGGGGAGGCCGCCGACGCTAGCGGTCGCGGTGCGCGAAAGCGGCCCGGATCGCGTCGTCTTGTGGAACGTCCTATCGATTTCGCCGGCACCGGGCAGGTGTCACAACGCCGCTGTCGATGATCTTGCGGATGTGCTTACACCTGCGCATTCACTGCGATTCGGCGGGTGCGGTGCTGGAGTGTGGGGGCGGCGCATGCGAGACTCGGTACATGCGTGCTTCGGTAGTGCGGCCTCAGAACGAATCCATCGCTCGCGGAACGGCTCCGGTGGCGGAGGGCGGCCCGACCGCCCTACGGATGATCCTCGGCGGGCGGATGCGGCGGCTGCGTGAGGCGCGCGGAATCTCGCTCGAGGAAGCGGGTGAGGCGATCCGCGGCTCGCACTCCAAGATCAGCCGATTGGAGTTGGGGCGCACCGGTTTCCGGGAAAGGGACCTGGTCGATCTGCTCGCCCTCTACGGCGTCACCGATGAGGAGGAGTGCGCCGAGTTCAAGCGCCTGGCCAAGCAGGCGAACACCTCGGGATGGTGGCATCGCGACGCCGACTGGCTGCCGAAGTGGTTCGACACCTATCTCGGGCTGGAACAGGCCGCTCAGCTGATCCGCTGCTACGAACCGCGGGTCATCCCGGAGTTGCTGCAAACTCCCGACTACGCCCGCGCACTGTTCGTGCTCGCGCATCCGCACGAGGACGAGGAGGCCATCCAGCGGCGCGTGGCCTTGCGTATGCGCCGCCAAGAGATCCTGACCAGGCCGGACCCGCCTCAGATGTGGCTGATCATCGAGGAAGCCGCGCTGCGGCGCAGGATCGGCGGATCGCAGGTGTGGCTTGCCCAGCTGGAGCACCTGCTCCGGGCGGCGGAGGCGCCGAACATCACGGTACAGGTGCTCGCCGACCATGTGGGCGGCCCCGCGCTGGCCGACGGCGCGTTCACCATGCTGCGCTTCGCCGAGGCGGACCTGCCCGACATCGTGTATCTCCAGCAGCTCACCGGCGCGCTGTACCTGGACAAGGACGCCGATCTCGCGGCCTACCGCGCGGTGGCGAATCTGCTGTCGGTGCACGCCGCGCCCCCGGAGTACACCCGGGAACTCGTCGCGGCCTTGCGCGAGCGCGAGCCGCACATCGTGGAGCGGCCCTCGGGCCGGTTCTGACCGGTATGCCCGACCTGGTCGAACCCGAATATCCATCCGTACAGGGACTTTCGACCATAGATAGCGAATGGGTGTGCATGGCACACTCGGGACATGCGTGCTTCGAAGCTCCGACCGGACGCCGGGTCGGCCGGTGCCCATCCGGTGTCCGGTGGCGGGCCCACGGTCCTACGCATGGTCCTGGGGGGTCGTCTGCGTCGTCTGCGCGAGTCCCGTGGGCTCACCAGGGAAGACGCGGGCGAGGCCATTCGCGGGTCGCATTCGAAGATCAGCAGGCTGGAACTCGGGCGCACCGGCTGCCGGGAACGTGATCTGGTCGACCTGCTGAACCTCTACCGGGTGACCGATCCGGAGGAACGGCAGCGATACCTGGAGCTGGCCAGGCAGGCGAACGCGTCGGGCTGGTGGGCGCGGGACAGCGATTGGCTGCCGAAGTGGTTCGACACCTACCTGGGGCTGGAACAGGCGGCGCGCCGGATCCGTAGCTACGAACCGCGGGCGGTTCCGGAGCTGCTGCAGACGCCGGAGTACGCTCGCGCGCTGCTCACCCTGTCCCATCCGGGCGAGTCGGAGGAGTCGATCGAACGCCGTGTCGCGCTGCGGATGCGCAGGCAGGACATTCTCGCAGGCCCGCACCCGCCCCAGCTCTGGGTGATCATCGAGGAAGCCGCCCTGCGGCGCAGGATCGGCGGCTCCACCGTCTGGCGCGCCCAGCTCGACCATCTGCTGCGCGCGGAGGCCCAGCCGAACATCACCATCCAGATCCTGGCCGACGACGTGGGCGGTCCGGCGCTCACCGACGGGGCGTTCACCATCTTGCGCTTCGCGGAGGCCGATCTGCCCGACATCGTCTATCTCCAGCAGCTGACCAGCGCGCTCTATCTGGACAAGATCGCCGACCTGGATGTGTATTACGCGGTGCTGAACCAGCTTCTGGTGCTCGCGCCCGCACCGGAGCATTCCCGGGGGCTGCTCCAGGTCCTGCGCGACGGTGTCCTTCCGACCGTCGACGAACCCGTGGACCGCATGCGGGGATGACCGGACTCCGCTTCGGCGGGAGTCCGCTGCGCACATGCGGTGGATCAGTCGCCCCGGGCTGAAACGCCGGACGTGACACGCCGAGTTCCGACGCGGCCGGGCGATTCGACCTGCCCGGATCGGGCATTTCCTGGGCGAGGTGATGCGCATGCCGGGGTCGGGCAAAGTATTGTCCCACCGGGACAATAAGAGGTATCATGTGCTCATGGGCGACGACGGTGTCGGTCTGGACGGCCGTCGGCTGCGCACTCGGCGCAGCCGTGAGGCGCTGTCGCGCGCCGCGTTCGACCTGCTCACCGAGCGCGGACTGGACGCGGTGGCCGTCGAGGACATCGCGCTGCGCGCCGGTGTCACCCGGCGCACGTTCAGCAGGCATTTCGCCTCCATCGAGGAGGCGGTTCTCGGCGATGTCGATCAGGACGTCCACCTGTTCAACGAGGCGCTGCGCCGCCGACCCCCGGGCGAACCGCCCTTGATCGCCTATCGCAACGCCGTCCACGACTGGCTCGCCGCCGAGTACGGCGGCGGCCGCGCCGCGCTGCTGGCGCGCCGCTGGGCGCTGTTCCAGCGCTTCGACGACGAACCGGAACTGTTCGCCGGTTATCAGCGCATCCGCATCGATGGGCAGCGCGAATCGGTCCGGATCATCGCTGCACGGCTCGGAGTCGATCCGCTGACCGATCCACGTCCGGCCGTCGCTGTCGGCGCCGGTGCGGGCATGCTGCTCGCGGCGCTGCAGAGCTGGGCCGCGGGCCCTGATCCGATGGGTCTGCCCGGCCTCGTCGAAGAGTTCTTCGACACCCTCGTCATCCTCACCGCCGAATTCCGTAACGAGGAGTCACCGTCATGTCTACCCCGTCGGTGAACATGTACCGCCGGACGTGCCGACGCGTCGGTCTGGACCGAAATCCGCTGCGCCGCAGGGAAGACCGCGTGCAGACCGGCGTGGCGGTGCTGCTCGCCCTGGTGTTCCTGATCGTCGTGCCGGTGCTGGCGGTCACCGTCGGAGGCCGGGTGTATCGCGTGGAAACGGCCGCGGTGCGAGCCGAGACGGCGCGCTTGCACCAGGTCGACGCCACCGTTGTCGAGGCCGGGAAGGCGCCGCTGTACACGCCGGTGATACCCGCGCGGGTGTCCTGGAAGGACGCCGAGGGCGTGGAGCGCACCGGCGACTATCAATCGACCACGGTGGTGGAGCCGGGTTCCACCGTCCCGATCTGGCTGAACGAAGCCGGTGCGATCGTGGAGCCGCCGTCGGCCACCCAGCCCGCCAGCAAGGCGGTGATGCTCACCGCCGGTGCGGTGTTGGGTGTCTCGGTCGTGCTCACGGGCAGCTACCTGCTGGTTCGCCGCGCACTCGATCGGCGGCGGCTGCGGCAATGGGAGACGGAGTGGGTGGCCGCCGATCTCACCTGGGGCCACGGCTGAGCCTCGGTGCGGCGTGCCCGCCGGGCGAGGGTAGGGAACAGGCACAGCGGGCACGTCGCGTGCCGGACCACATCGCGGCGAACGAAGCGTCCCGGCACTGCCTCTGAGATTAAGGCATCGGTGTGCCGGGCCGCCCGATTCCTCGCGGATCACCGGAAATTCCATTACATAAGCCGGGTTATGTTGTGACACAACCCAAGGCGCCCGCAGGGCTGCTCAGACCGGAAAGAGGCTGTGCTTGCGCGGGTTCGGCTCGGCGCTCGCCTCTTTCTCGCGCAGCAGGCGCAGCGCGCGGCGAATCTCCAGCCTGGTCTGCGAGGGCTCGATCACCGCGTCGATGTAGCCGCGCTCGGCGGCGATCCACGGCGTGGCGACGGTCGCGTTGTACTGCTCGATCATGAAGTCCCGCGCGGCCGCGCGCTGGTCCGCGGGCACTTCGGCGAGCCGGCGCTTGCCGACGATGCTCACCGCGCTCTCCGCGCCCATCACCGCGATGCGCGCCGTGGGCCAGGCCAGGCTGATGTCGGCGCCGAGCTGCTTGCAGCCCATCACCGCGTAGCCGCCGCCGTAGGCCTTGCGGACCACGACGGTCACGATCGGGACGGTCGCCTCGATCACCGCGCGGAAGAACCGCCCGCCGCGCTTGATCACCCCGCTGCGCTCCTCCTCCACGCCGGGCAGCACGCCGGGGGTGTCCACGACGAAGATCAGCGGCAATCCGAAGACGTTGCACAGCCGGATGAAGTGCGTCGCCTTGTCCGAGCATCGCGCGTCGATGGCGCCGCCGAGCACGAGGGGCTGGTTCGCGATCACCCCGACGCTGCGCCCGTCCACCCTGGCGAAACCGGTGATCAGGTTCTGCGCGGTGGCCGCGCTGATCTCGTGGAAGTCGCCGTCGTCGAATAGGCGCAGCAGGATCTCGTGCATGTCGTAGCCCTCCCGATCGGAATCGGGCACGATCGAGTCCAGTTCCAGATCGTGCGGCGTGACCTGCGGCTCCAGCCCCGGGTTGACGATCGGGCCCTGCTCCAGGCAGCTCGACGGCAGATAGCTCAAATAGGTCTTGGCCCAGTCGAACGCGTCCTGCTCGGTGGCGGCGACGTGGTGGATGGTGCCGTTGGCCGCCTGCGCCTGCGCGCCGCCCAGCTCCTCCATGGTCACCTCTTCGCCGGTGACCTCCTTGATCACCTCGGGGCCGGTGACGAACATGTACGACTTCTCGGTCGCGATCAGGACGTCGGTGTTCACCGGTGCGTAGACCGACCCGGCCGCGCACTTGCCCAGCATGATCGACACCTGCGGCACGAAGCCAGACAGCCGCTCCTGGCGGCGGCTCATCAGCGCGTACCAGGCCAGGGAGGTCACCGCGTCCTGGATGCGGGCGCCACCGGAGTCGTTGATCGCGACCACCGGGCAGGCGTTGGCCGTGGCGAAATCCAGCGCCTTGGCGACTTTGCGGCCGAACATCTCACCGACCGATCCGCCGAAGACGGTCTGATCGTGCGCGATCACCACGACCGGTCGGCCGTCGATCCGGCCCCGGCCGGTGACCACACCGTCGCCGTACATGGCTCCGGAGGTGCCGGGCTGGCGCACCAGGGCGCCCATCTCGACGAAACTGCCCGGGTCTAGCAGTGCGCGCACCCGTTCCCGCGCGCTGGGGATGCCCTTGCTCTTGCGTTTCGCGATGCCGGTCTCGCCGGCTGGTTCCTCGGCAAGCTCCAGGAGTCCCCGCAGTTCGTCCAGCTTTTCTCGCGTACCGCTCATTTATGGTTCAGTCCTTCGAACTCGTCGCGACGCCGTGCGGCAGCGCGGCGTTCGATGCTATCGGCGGTGCTGTCCGCCGCACAGGCGTTCAGAAGATCTCATGGGACACCTCACAGGTTTACTCTCCTGGCTCCCGGCGCATGACAGCGGCACCCGCTGCCGGGGCGCCGACACGATTTGTGCAAGGTCCCAACCGTGGGCACGGGTGCCGATGAACCGTCCCGAGGGCGTCGGCGGGGGCTTCTCAGGGCGGGGCGGACGGATCTAGGGTGATCTCGACGCAGCGCCGGAAATGCGCGGACGGCGCTGCGTCACTACTCCGGAAATGGTGCGTCCGCGTCGATCGGCGCCGGATCCGAAATCGCGATGCCGCAGCAGCTCTCTCCGCGCCGGACTCGCCCCTCCCGAAATCGCCTCGAACGCTTGTGATTCCGCCCAACGGGTCGGGCGGCCGCTGATGACTTACCTGATTCGGCCGAACATATCTCGATTCCATCACGATCCGTCGCTAACCTTCGGGAGGCATGATGGGCAGGCAGCCGAGAACGAGTACCGAGACGTTGACATCGAAACTCGTCGAACACCTGGCGGAGCATTCCGGTCGCGACGCGTCCGGCGATGTCGCGACCACCGCGCGGAACTGTTTGGCGGCCGCCGTCGAACTGCTGGCTCCGCGTCCGGCGCCCGCGGCGGTGCGGCCGCCGGAAATCGCCGGTTTCGCCTCGCGCTGGGCGCGGGAGGGCATCGCGCTGGAAACGGTGCTCGGCGCGTATCACGACGAAATTCGGAACGGGCTGGAATTCCTCGCAGACGAGGCCGCCGATGAGCAGACCGATCAATTCCTCGCGGGCGCCCGGCTGGCGGTGCACGTCTTGGAAATGGTGACCGTGGCGGCGTCGACCGCCTATGTGGACGAGCACCGCGCGGTCGCGCGGGAGCATCAGACCGCGGCCCAGACGTTGGTTTCCGCCCTGCTCGGCGGACACGCGGTCGGCGAGCTCGCCAGGGCGACGGGCATTCCGATCGCCCGGTCGTACCAGGTAGTGGCGCTGGGCATTCCGGCACACCCGGACGAGCGAAGACCCGGCGCGGGGGCGGATGCGGCCCGGCGCAAGCTTCGCCGGGTCCAGGCCGCGCTGGCCGATCCGCTCGGCTCCCGGGCGTTGTCGGTGCTGTCCGCCGCGGGCGGCACGGTGCTGGTGCCGATCGATGACGTGCCCGCCCGCACCGGCATGTTCAGCATGACCGAGGACGTGCTGGCCATCGTCGGCGAGGCCGCCGAGGTGCCGTTGACCGCCGCCGTGGCCGCCGGGCGCACCGCGCGCATCCCCGAACTGGCCGGCCGCGCCCACGACCTGCTGGACCGGTTGCGGGCTGCGGGCAGGCCCGCCGGGCTGTATCGGGTGGCCGACCCGGGCGAGACGACGGGCTGTGAGCTGCCCCAGCCGGGCCATATGACCATCGTCACCGCGCCCAACGATCACGTAATCGGCCGTTCGGCCTGACCTTTCGCCGGTATCGTCGACTGTGCCCTGATCTCGAGGGTGAGCAAAGGAGTGCGAGTGTCCACCGCGTTGTCCGATCGCGATATTCTGCGCGAGCTCGAGCCCACCGCCGAACGCCTGCTCAATGATCATCTGCGCAAGGCGAAGTCATGGAATCCGCACGATTACGTGCCGTGGGACGACGGACGCAATTTCGCGGCCCTCGGCGGAATTGATTGGGAGCCGGGGCAATCCGCGCTTTCGGAGGTCGCGCAGACCGCGATGATCACCAATCTGCTCACCGAGGACAATCTGCCGTCGTATCACCGGGAGATCTCGGAATCGTTCTCCCTGGACGGAGTGTGGGGCACCTGGGTCGGCCGGTGGACCGCCGAGGAGAACCGCCACGCCATCGTGATGCGCGACTATCTGGTGGTGACCCGCGCGGTCGATCCGGTGCTGCTGGAGCAGGCGAGGATGGCGCATATGACCTCGGGCTTCGCGAAACCCGAAACGGAGCAGGTGTTCCTGCGTTCGGTGGCTTACGTGACACTGCAGGAGCTGGCGACCAGGATCAGCCACCGGAATACCGGAGCGGCCTGCGAGGAACCCATCGCCGAGCGTATGCTGCAGCGAGTCGCCGCCGACGAGAACCTGCATATGATCTTCTACCGGAACATCAGCGCCGCGGCCCTGGACCTGGTGCCGAACGAAGCGCTACGCGCGATCACCAGCGTGGTCACCCGCTTCCAGATGCCCGGGTTGACCCAGCCGAACTTCCGGCGCAACGCGGTGCTGCTGGCCAAACACGGCATCTACGACCTGCGTCAGCATCTCGACGTGGTGGTGCGTCCGGTGCTGCGGGCATGGCGCGTCTTCGAACGGACCGATCTGGCCGGCGACGGCGAACGCGCCCGCGACGAGCTGCACGCCTACCTCGACGATCTCGAGAGCCGGGCGCGACGGTTCGAGGAGCAGCGCGAACGCGCGGCGGCCAGACAAGCGGAACGGGCTGCCGCGGCAGGATGAGTCTGCGCGTACCGATCACCGCGGCGGCGATGGCCCTCATCGCCGTGACCACCGCTGCCCCCGTTCTGGCCGACCCGGTACCGCCCACCCCGCCGCCCGCGGTCGATCCGGCCATGACCCGGACGGGGCTGCTCTCGACCGAGCAGGTCGCTCCGGGGCGGGAACGGCTGTCCATCGCCTCGGCGGCGATGCGCCGGGTCATCACCGTCGAGGTGCTGCGCGGCAGCGGCGCGGCGCCGCGCCCGGTGCTGTACCTGCTCGACGGCGTCGACGGCGACGCCACCTCGGCGTGGCTGACCAAGGGCGGGGCCGCCGAGTTCTTCGCGGACAAACCGGTGGACGTGGTGCTGACCGGCGGCGGCACCGGCAGCATGTACAGCGACTGGGCCCGGCACGACGCCGCCCTTGGCCTCAACCGCTGGGAGACGTTCCTCACCACCGAGCTGCCGCCCATCGTGGAATCGCTGCTGCGCACCGATGGGCGCCGCGCCATCGCCGGCGTCTCGATGGGCGCACAGGCGGCGATGATGCTCGCGCAGCGCCATCCCGGCTGGTATCGCGCCGTGGCCGGGATGAGCGGGTGCTATTCCACCGCCGACCCGCTCGGTCACGCGGTCACCACCATCACGGTCGCCTCGCGTGGCGGCAACGTGGAGAATCTCTGGGGCCCGCCGACCTCACCGGAATGGGCCGCGCACGACAGCCTGCTGCAAGCGGAAGCGCTGCGCGGCACCGCGATCTACCTCTCGGCGGCCACCGGAGTGCCGACCGGCGCCGATCTGGTGGCGGTCGCGAACTCCCCGACGATCGCGGAGGCGCTGCGGACGGCGGGTGGTGGCGCGGCGCTGGAGGCGGGCGCCCGTGCGTGCACCGAGCGGTTCGTCGCGCGTCTGGACGAGCTGAAGATTCCCGCCACCGTGGAGTACACCGCGGAGGGCATGCACACCTGGCCGGACTTCCAGGCGCAGCTGCCGAAGGCATGGCGGGTGCTGGCCGAGGCGCTGGGCGTGGCCACGTCCTCCTGAGCGGCGCGGAATCAGCGCGGCGCCGGTGCGTTGTAACCACCGTGTCCGCGCCGCTTTCCTCGATCCGGTTCTCCGTCCTCGACCGCTCGCGCGTCCGGCGCGGCGAGAGCCATCCCGCCGCGCTGCGGGAGACCGTCGAGTTCGCCCGGCTCGCCGAGGAGTGGGGCTATCACCGCTTCTGGGTCGCCGAGCATCACAGTGTGCCCGGTGTGGCGGGTTCGGCGCCGACGGTGCTCGCGGCCGCCGCCGCTGCCGCGACCTCGCGGATCCGGATCGGCACGGGCGGGGTGATGCTGCCCAATCACCAGCCGCTGGTGGTCGCCGAACAGTTCGGGGTGCTGGAATCGCTGTATCCGGGACGCATCGACATGGGCCTGGGCCGCTCGGTCGGATTCACCGATGGCGTGCGGCGCGCACTCGGGCACGACAAGCGCGACGCGGAAGACTTCGATGCCCAGCTCACCGAGTTGCTGGCCTACTTCGCCGAGGGCAGGCAGGGCGTGCACGCCTGGCCCGCCGAAGGGCTGCGGGTTCCGGCGTTCCTGTTGGCGACCGGCTCCGGCGCCGAACGCGCGGCCCGCTTCGGGTTGCCGCTGGTGATCGCCGCGGTGGGTGGCGAAGACCGCATGGTCGAGGCCATCGAGCGCTATCGGGCGCAGTTCCGCCCCTCCCTGCCGGGCGCCACGCCTTACGTGGTGGTCTCCGGATCGATCGTGATCGCCGACACCACCGAGCAGGCGCACCGGTTGCTGCTGCCGGAGGCGTGGGCGGCCGCCTACGCGCGCACCCGCGGCGAGTTCCCGCCCCTGATCCCGCCCTCGGAGATCGAGGCGCGCACCATGACCGCTCGGGAGCGCCGGATTTTCGACGAGGGACTGCACGGCAGCCTGTACGGCACCGAGGACGAGGTCGCCGAGCAACTGGAGCGGTTGGTCGGCCGGACCGGCGCCGACGAGATCCTCGTGCACACCAGCACCTACGATCGCCTCGCGCGGCTGGCGTCGCATCGCCGCCTGGCGCTGGTCGCCGGCCTTCTGCGCGGGTCGACCGGGGAGCGCGATCGAGCCGCCGCGCGGCCCGGTACGGCGGCCTGATCAGACAGCGGCCGTAACCGCCCGCGGGAAGAGCACTTCGGCGGCGGCGTAGCCGAACAGCTTGCGTCCGTCGGCGTGTGCGTCGACCGCGATGGTCGCCCGCCGCCTGCGCGGATCGGTCGAGGTGACCCGGCCGCGGAACTGGATCGTCCCGGCCCCCAACGGAGGGATGCGCAGGTGATGAGTATTGTGCGCGAACTGCGCGCGGAATCGGGTGACCGCCGTGGGGTCGCCGAGCCAGGAGGTCAGGAACGACGTGGCCAGGCCGAGTTTCAGCATGCCGGGCGCGACCACGGTCGGCAGGCCGCTGGCGAGCGCGACCCGCTCGTCGAACAGCACCGGATTCGATTCGCCGGTCACGCCTGCGTAGTTGACCAGGTCGCCGCGGGACAGCCGCATGGTGCGAACGGGCAGCTCGGTACCCACGGTGAGATCGGCGAAGTCGACGACCGGCCTCGGAGACCGGCGGGTGGGCGTCGGCGAGAGATAGTCGGCGGCAGCCGGGACGACGGCGCTGCCCCGGGCTCGTCGCGGGGCGGCGGGGACTTGATCGTCCATGGCGACTTTGCGCACGGCGTCGGCCAATCCGGGATCGCGACCGCCGACGCGGGCGAGCAGCGCGCTGGAACCGGTCTGTACCACGGTGCCGTGCTGGTCGATGAGCACGCTCTTGATCGCGAGGACGTCGTAGTCGCCGAAGTGCCGGAACGATTCGAAATAGATGTCACAGGTGAGGCGATCGCCGGCCACCAACGGCCTGCCGAAGTCGAAAACCTGGTCCGCGTGCAGAATTCGGGTCGGATCGTAGCCGGTGATCAGCGTGTCCAGAATTTCGCGGTGCACCCGGGTGAGGATGATCGAGCTGAATGTGACGGGCGCGATCAGCCCGGGAAAACCGAGTTCGGCGGCAGCGGACTCGCTTCGATGCGCCGGATGGGAATCCTGGACGGCGCGGGCGAATTCGCGGATCTTTTCTCGTTCCACCTCGTATCGAAAAGTGGAACGGTAACGGTGGTCGACCAGCGACCTCGCCTGATCGGCCGGACTCAGCGCGGTCTCGTTCATGGTTGCTCCTGTATTGCGAAACGGTGGATTGCGGCGGCTCTCGTCAGGCGAGCGGGCCGAACCGCCAGATCTGCGCGGGCACCTGCTCGGGCGTCACCGTGCCGACGACCTCCACCCCGGCGTCGTGAAAGGTGCCCACCGCACGGTCGATGTGGTCGGCTGAGGTGATCACCACGGCGTCGCGTGCGCCGATGGCGCGCATGATCGTGGCCGAGCGCGCGGCGTTCTGCGCGGTCGTGTCGGCCTCCGGTTCGAGATGGATCCGGGCGGCGGGCATGCCGCGGGCGATCAGCCAGTCGGCCATGGCCCGCGCCTCGGTGACTCCGTTGCGGGCGTTGCCGCCGGTCACGATGATCGGCGAGATGGGCGCCAGCAGGGCCTGCACGTATCCGGCGTGCAGACGGTCGATCAGTTCCGGACGCATGCCGCCGTCGGGCAGCAGGCCGTAACCGAGCACGACGATGGCGGTCACGGGTCCGTGCACCGTCGGCGGCGGCGATGGCGCCGGGAGGACGGCGGTTGCGTCGGCGGAGCCCGTGCCTTCCGCCGACGCGTGCGGGAGGTGGGTCAGCGCGGCGGCGACCGCGAGCGCGCCCAGCAAGGTGCGGGCGAGGGGAACCAGGGTGGCGGACACGAGATCTCCAAGCGGTTAGCCATCGGATGGCCACCGATGGCTGGGGTGAAGCGTCCATCCATGATGCGGCCGCAGGCCGTTGCGAAACCGTAACCGCTTGGTGATCTGGATAATTCACCGTTTCCGCGCGGCCGACTTGTGCTGTCGGACCTGTCCGCCGAATTGCGTGAATTGCCTTTTCCGCCCCCTTTGTGTCGTATCCCTAGTCGCGACAAACGCATTCGTGAGGTCTCCAGATCCAGCGGTTCCGCGTAGGCGGCCCGGTTTTCCGGTTCTAGCGTTGGCGCAGCTTCGGTGCCGTCGACCAGCGAGAACGGCGCCGTTCGTCGAACACTGTGGTTCTGCAGGAAGGCAACTGATGAAACGAAGTACCTATGGGCGCTCGTCCCTGGCGGCGGTGCTGCTGAGCGTGTCGGTGCTCGCCGTCGGCGCGACCGGCGCGAACGCGGCGCCGGAGGCACAGCCGAGCGAGCAGCAGTTGGCCGATTACATCGCGGCGGGCCGCAAGGTGGCGCCCGTGGCGGATTCGGGCAGCGCGGGCACCGGCTCGGCGTGCACCTCGGGCAGTGGCGCGGGCTCGGGCAACGGATCCGGTGACTGCTACGGCGGGTCGGGCAGCAGCTCGGGCTCGGCAGGCGGCTACGCCAGCGACACCGTGGGTTACGGCCCGCCGATGACCTCGTGGCTGGCCGCGTTCGGTTACGGGTTGACCCATCCCGACGTCGCGCCGCCAGGCGCCAACGACTGGAATTGCAAGCCGACCGCCGAGCATCCGCGCCCGGTGGTTCTGGTGCACGGCACCTGGATGAACGCCTACAACGGCTTCGCCTACATGGGCCAGCCCATCAAAGACGCCGGCTTCTGCACGTACACCTTCAACTACGGCCGGTCGAACCTGCTGGAGGGCGGCGGACTCGGCTCGGTACTGCCCGGCGTGATGGGCACCGGGTACATCCAGGACTCGGCCAAGCAGCTGGCCACCTTCGTCGACCGGGTGCTGGCCGCGACCGGGGCGCCGGAGGTGGACATCGTCGCGCATTCGCAGGGCGGGTCGATGTCGAACTGGTACACCAAGTTCGAGGGCGGCGCGGCCAAGGTGAAGAACCTGGTCACCTACGGCGCCACCCATCACGGCACCAGCCTGATCGGCATCGGTGCGCTGGGCCGGGCGATCAACAACTTCGGTATCGACATCCTCGGTTTCATCGAGATCTTCGTCGGGCACGCCGGTATCCAGCAGACCATCGGCTCGGATTTCGTCAACAAGCTCAACGAGAACGGCGACACCGTTTCCGGCGTCGACTACACCGTCGTCGGCACCCGCTACGACGAGATCACCAATCCCTACGATCTGACCTTCCTGAAGCCCGCGCCCGGCGTGACGGTGCAGAACATCACCCTGCAGGACGGATGCGAGCAGGACGTGTCCGACCACCTCACGATGATGTACTCGCCACGGGCGCTGTCCATCGCGCTGCGTGCGCTCGACCCCGCCGGTCACCCGAATCTGGAATGCACCTTCAACCCGTGGTTGCTCGGCGGCGGAGGCTCGCTGTGATTTTCGAATAGACGATCTCCGGATAGACCTGCTTCCGTCGAGCAGCGTGGCAAGTGCCCTTACTCCCACGCTCGCTCGACGGAAGCGCCGCCCGCCACGCGTTTCTGCCCGCCGGACGGAATCCCTCAACCCGCCTCCGTCCCGGCGCGCACGTCCCCGGCGCGTGGCGGTGTGCCCACCGAGCGGACCCTCGCACCCGCCGCTCGGTGGGCATCGGCGTGTTTCGGACGACCCGGCCCCCGGCATCGATGCCGAGCGGCTGCGGCTACTGCTGTGGGTGGTGTGCACCGCCGCCGGTGGCGTGCACGAGGAGTGGGACGAGTACGACCGGATGATGGCCGCCGAGCGTCGTGCCGTTGTGCTGGTCGTGCCGGATCGCGTCTACGGCAACGGTTGACATTCATCCCTCGTGAGTCCCCGGGGTGATCGACACCCTCCTGCACCTCGGCAGCCTGGCGCACGGTCGTGATCAGTTGCCGCGCTGACGTTTCCGATACGCCCGTACCTTCGCGATGCTGCCGCAGGCGCGGCCGTCGGATGTCTCGGCGTACATCGAGCACCAGGTCCGGCTGCGATTGCGGCTGTGGTCGTAGAAGACGTTGCGGCAGTCGGGGCACGATTTGAGCCTGGCCCATTGCTGCCCGGCGAGCGCGGCGGCGACCATCGCGACGACGGCGGCCGCAGCGCTGCGATCGCCGGGCCGGTACCGCAGTGGTTGCGCTTCGTCGCCGACGGTCACGTCCACCGGATGCCGTTCGAACCATTCGCGCAGCTCGGCCGGGGCGGGGCGGCCGAGTGCCGCGCGGAGGTCGGTGCGCAGGGCCGACAGTTCGTCCGCGTCGTGCGGGTGCGGTCGCGGAATGTCGGGCAGGGCGGTGCGCCAGTCGGTAGCCCGTCTGATCAGCGCTGGCAGATCGTCGGCCGGTGTACGGGTCTCGTGCGGCAACCGCCAGGTGTTCAGGAAGGTCCGGACCTGTTCCAGGGCTCCGGGTGCGCTGCTCGTCCCCGACATGTTTACCAGTGTAACTGTTGACCGGTAAGGACGATGTGCTTACCGTCTAATTCTATGACTGGTAACAGTTTGTTCGAGCCGTCCGTGCGCGCGCGGCGGGCGGGCCCTGTGCCGTTGCGACGCGCCCGGGCCGCGGTGGCGGTGTTGTTCGCGCTCGGTGGGTTCGTCTTCGCGGGCTGGGCGGTGCGTATTCCCGCGGTGGCGCAGCGTCTGCACGCCGCGCCCGGCGAACTCGGTCTGGCGCTGCTGGCCATGTCGGTCGCGGCGATCGCGACGATGTCGGCCGGCGGCGTGATCTGCCGCCGCTGGGGTGGCGCGCGGGTGGCGGCCGTCGCGGCCGGGATGCTGTCGGCGACGGTCGTGCTGCCGCCACTGGCGACATCCGTGCCGCAGCTCGCGGTGGCGCTGACCGTCTTCGGTGTGGCCTTCGGAGCGCTCGACGTCGCCGTCAACACGGTGGCCGTCGACCTGGTGACCGCGCTGGATCGCCCACTGCTGCCCGCGCTGCACGCGGCGAACAGCCTGGGCAGTCTGGCCGGCGCGGGTGCCGGTGGCGTGCTGGCCGCACATCTGTCACCGGCCGAGCACCTGCTGTGGGTGGCCCCGTTCGGTGTGGTGGCGGCCGTGGTGGCCGGGCGGACGTTTCACGCTGACCCCGTTCCCCGGGCACCGCTGTCGTCGTCCACGGCGGCCGTGGATCGTTCCACTTGGATCGTCGTGATGTTCGGTCTCGTCGGGTTGTGCGCCGCCTTCGCTCAAGGCGGTCTGGACAATTGGGTGCCGCTGCATCTGCGCGCGGATCTGGGAGTGAGCGACGGGCTGGCGGCGGCTGGGTATGGAACGGTCCAGGGCGCCATGGCGCTGGGCCGGTTGGCCGGCGCTGCCTTCGTCGCCACGGCCGGTGCGGGAGCCGTCTTGCGGATCGGTGGCGTAACGGCCTGTATCGGAACCACTCTCGCCGCCCTCACGCCCTGGCCGTGGCTCGCGCTCATGGGTCTCGGCTTCGCCGGGCTAGGGCTGGCCAACCTCTTTCCGCTGGCTGTCGCAGCCGCGGGGGCGCGCGGCGGTGCAAGCGGCGTAGCGGTGGCGACGACGCTCGGCTACGGAGGGATCCTGCTGGCCCCGCCGGCGATCGGCTTCGCCGCCGAGACCGGCGGCTTGCCGCGAGCGCTGTTGCTCGTCCCGCTTCTCGTCGCCGTCGCCACCGCGGTCGGCCACGCGCTCCGGCGTCAGCTATAGGATCCGATACTCGAATCCGGCGGTCACAGGTCGATCTCCACATCGCTGATCGGGTAGGCCACACAGGAGTGCGTGTAGCCGAACTTCTCATCGGACAGCCGGAGCTTGGCCTCGGCGGCGGTGTGCACCTCGCCCTTGACGATCCGGACCCGGCACAGGCTGCATTCGCCGGAGCGGCAGGCGGTCTCGGGGCGAATGCCGTTGTCCTCCAGAGCATCCAGCAGCGGACGGTTCCGTAGGGTGCGGAACGAGGTGCCGCCCACGGTGACGGTGACCTCGTCGTCTGGGTCGGCACCGGTGGGCCAGTGCGGTTGGGCGGTGGGGTCGCTCGGCGCTCCGTTGGCTTCGAAGCGGATTCGCTTGCGCGGCTGGCCGAGCGCGGTGAGCTGCCGGAGGGCGTGCGGGTAGAGGGCTTGGGGTCCGCACACGTAGACCGTTCGGCCTGCCAGGTTGCCTACGAGGGCTTCGATGGTGGCGGCGGTGAGCAGACCGGTGTTTGCGGCCCAGTCGGCGTCGGGCTCGGCGATGACGTGGTCGACGGTGATGCCCGGGTGCCGGACGGCGAGTTCGTCCAGCTCGGCGCGGAAGATCACGTCCGTGGCGTGGCGGGAGCCGTAGACGAGATGGAAAGTGCGGTCGTGTCCGCGGTCGACGATGTCGCGGATCATGCTCATCGCCGGGGCGACGCCGGAGCCGCCGGCCAGGAACACCACGTCGTCGCCGTGGAAGAGCGGGTTGTGGTGGAAGGTGCCCATCGGCCCGGTGGTGGTGAGGACCTGACCGACGCGCAGGGTGTCGACGAGCAGATTGCTGATGCGTCCGCCTGGGACGCGGCGGATGGTGAGGTCGTAATGGTCGAGCAGGGCGGGTGTGGAGGAGATGGCGTAGGGGCGGCTGGTGCCGTCGACGAAGACGTTGACGTATTGACCGGCGAGGAACGGTGGTAGCTCGACTCGGTCGGAGCTCTCCAGCCGGAAGGTCTTGGTGGACACCGTCTCGTCGATGATCTCGGCGACGACGAGCCGAAGCCGCTTGGGATGGTAGGTGTCGACCGTGTCACGTGTCTCGGCGCCGTAGTCGCGGGTGTCGGGGATGCGCGCATCGATTTCGGCGAGGATCTGTGCCGCGCCGTCGAATCGTTGCGCGAGGGGGTGTTTCATCGTCTGCTCCGTTCAGGCGGCTTTGGTGCGCAGCAGGCGGCGCGCGACGCGGGCGCCTGCTTCGAGCGTGGGCTGGAATCCGCCGAGGCCCACCCAGGAACCGGCCAGATACAGTCCGGGGACATGGGTTTCCCGTTCGCTGTTGCGGAACAGCCAGCCCTCGGTCGCGTCCTGGTCGTAGCCGTAGATGGCGCCACCCGGGTGGCCGAGGTAGCGCATCATCGTCAACGGCGTGGCCACGTCGACCTCTTCGATGGCGTCACGGATGCCGGGCGTGATGGTCTCGCACAGGTCGAGCAGGGTTTCGGCGTAGGCGAACTTGGTGCGCGCGTACTCCGCGGGGGCCACATTGCGCCAGATATCGGCGTGCTGCAGGGTCATCAGGCTGACGTGCGTGGCGCCTGCCGGGGCGAAACCGATGGGCGCGACATCGTAGGAGCTCACGCAGATCCCACGCGCGGGCTCGAAAGACCGCCAGGCGTCGTAGGTGCGGTCATCATCGGTGTCGACGTTCACGAAGGTGGTGCTGGTGGTGAACCCGAGCTCGGCAGGCGTGGCGTCCAATCCCATGTGCAGGACGAACCCGGAGACGCCGATACGCCTGGTGGCCAGGTCGGCGCGGACCGCGGACGGCACGGCGAGACCCTCGAGCATGCCGTATGTGACGGGCAAGGAAGCATTCGACACCACATCAGGTGCGGTCACCTCCGAACCGTCCTCGAGCCGCACACCCAGCACCCGGCCGTTCGCCGTGAGAATGGCCTCGACCCCGGTGTTGAACCGCACCTCGCCGCCCGCGCGGCGGAAGGCGTCGAGGATGGCGGCGGACATGGCCTGCGAGCCGCCGCGCACATGCCAGGGCTTGAATTCGAAGTAGGCGAACAACGTCAGCGCCAGGTCCTGAAACCGCAGCTTCGACGGCGGCTGGCCGAGATAGGTCCAGTACATGCCGAGCGCGACCTTGATGCGGTCGTCGTCGAAGTATTCGTCGAGCACGTCTTTCAGTGGTCGCAGACCGTAGGTGAACAACACGGGATCGATCTGCGCGACCGGCATGCCGCGCATGGCGGCGATCTGCCAGAACGTCACCTGCTCGACCAGTTCGAAGAACTTCGCCGTCCGGTCGCGGTTGCCGGGGAACGCGGCGTCGACGGCGTCGATCGCGGCCTCCCAGTCGGCGGGCAGCGTGAGGTCCAGCAGCCCGGGAACCACCGCACGGTAGAGGTCGTGCTCCTGCACGAATTCCAGCTCGTCGGCGACGCCCAACTGCTGGAACAGCCCCTCCCGCAACGAAATCGGCTGGCCTTCGACACCGACTCCGGACAGTTGGTGCAGAGCCACCTCGAATTCGAAGCGGCCCCGGCGGAACGAGGTCGCACAGCCGCCAGGGACGTTGTGCCGCTCCAGCAGCAGCGTCCGGGCACCGGCACGCTGCAGGGTGGCCGCGGCCGTCAGCCCGGCGTTGCCCGCGCCGATGACGATGACGTCGAAGTCGCTC
Organism: Nocardia abscessus; assembly: GCF_015477775.1. Classification (GTDB taxonomy): domain Bacteria; phylum Actinomycetota; class Actinomycetes; order Mycobacteriales; family Mycobacteriaceae; genus Nocardia; species Nocardia abscessus_A. Next base: position 169,043 of record NZ_JADLQO010000010.1, read on the forward strand.
ATGCTCCGGTCGCCTCGCGCTCGAGCTGAGCGGTGGCTTCGGACTCGATGCGTCCGAACTGCTCGCCCATGCGGGCGGCCAGCGCTTGCGCGGCCGACAGCGGGCGCACCATGACCATGAAGTCATCGATCTTGCCGTGCTCGTCGAAGTGCAGGAAATCGCACCCCGTCAGCTGCTTGCCGTCGACGGTGGCCTCGAAGACGAAAGCGTGATCGCGGCCGCCCGCATCCGCGATCTCACGCACGTATCGGAAGTCTTCGAAGACCCGGATCACCGCGCGCAGGATGGCCGCGGTGATCGCCTTGCCCGGGTACGGCTTGAACGCCACCGGGCTGGTGAACACCACATCGTCGGCGAGCAGCGCCTCGATGGCCGCTTCGTCACGTGCTTCGACCGCTTCACGAAAGGGATGCATGTCGCACCTTTCATAGTCAATTTTATGAGTATATTGTTGGAACATTAGCGACGTCGACGCGAGGAGTCTAGAGATGGTCAGGACAAAAAATTGATTACTCATCTCCTGTGTTAACCTGGGGCGATGGCGCTACGTAACGCGGTGCTCGCCGCGCTTCTGGAGGGCGAGGCGTCCGGATACGACCTGGCCAAAAGCTTCGACGCCTCCGTCGCGAACTTCTGGATGGCCACGCCGCAGCAGCTGTACAAGGAACTCGACCGGATGGCGGCCGATGGACTCATCGAGACCCGGGTCGTCCAGCAGGAACGCCGCCCCAACAAGCGTCTGCACGCCATCACCGCCGTGGGCCGGGCGGCGCTGCACGCATTCGTCGCCGAGCCCGCCAAACCCACGGCCATCCGCGACGAGATGATGGTCAAGGTGCAGGGCATGGACGGCGAGGACGCGCCCACCGTCCGCGCCGCCGTCGCGGAGCGAATGGAATGGTCCAAGACGAAGCTGGCGCGCTACGAACGCCTGCGGTCGCGGTTGCTGGACGGGCGCAGTGAACAGGCGTACCTGGCCGAGGTCGAACGGATCGGCCCGTATCTCACCCTGCTGCGCGGAATCTCGTTCGAGCAGGAGAACATTCGCTGGAGCGCGTTCGCCCTCTCCGTCATCGACCGGCGCATCGCGGCGCGGACCGAGCAGCGTCATCCCGAGACCGACTCGCGCTCGTCCCGAGCGTCCGCCGATTCGAATTCGATTACCTCTGCCTGAATCGTCACGAACAGCGGCAGGTCGCGATACGGATGACTGCGGCTATGCGTATACGTATACTGCATTTATGTTGGACCCCCTGAGTCTCGCAGTCGGCGCCGGCATCCTCGGTGTCGGCTGGATATGTGGCCGATTCGGGCATCGGCGGCGAGTTCGGCCGGGGGCGAAACTTCCCGCGCGCTGCGGCTGCGGTCACGACTTGGCGCTGCACGACCGTGCGACAGGTAAGTGCCACGCCGAGATCTCCCGTAAAGGCACTCACGGTCTGCGAGAGTGGGTCGGCTGCAACTGCCGTCGCTACACCGGCCCGACCCCGCTGGAGGAAGTGTTCGCCTCGCCCCTTCTCCCGCCGGAGTCGTGAACGGACGGAAGATGACGCACGGGCGGCCGTCGGCAGGTCGCGTCCGACAGGTGGCGCGCGGGTCGGAACCCACTGATATATCCCCGCCCGTATATCCCCGCCCGTCCGACGAACCCGCCACGGCCGCGTCTCCGCTTCGAGACGGTTCGCCACACCGGTCAGGAATCGAGAAGCGCCGCGCACCGAGTGGCGCATAGCGTTACTGCCATGAACATCACCACTGACCAGCCCACTATCGAGTCCGTCATCCTCGAGGTGTCCGACCCCGCGGCCGCCGAGGCCTTCTACACCGCCGCGTTCGGGCTCGGCGGCAAGGTGCGCGTGCGCGCCTCCGAGGCGCCGACGACCGGGTTCCGCGGTTTCATCCTCTCGCTCGTGGTGTCTCAGCCGAGCACCGTCGACAGCCTCGTCGGCACCGCCGTCGACGCAGGCGCGACGACGCTGAAGCCGGCCAAGAAAAGCTTCTGGGGCTACGGCGGCGTCGTCCAGGCTCCCGACGGCGCGATCTGGAAGATCGCGACGTCGGCGAAGAAGGACACCGGCCCGGCCACCCGGGATATCGATGACTTCGTGGTGCTGCTCGGCGTCGACAATGTCAAGGCGACCAAGCAGTTCTATGTCGACCGTGGCCTGAGCGTGGCGAAGAGCTTCGGCAGCAAGTACGTCGAGTTCGACGCCCCGTCCTCCGCGGTCAAGCTGGCGCTCTACGGCCGCCGTGCCGCCGCCAAGGATGCCGGTGTCTCCCCGGAGGGAAGCGGGTCGCATCGGATCGTCATCGGCGGGGATATCGGGTCCTTCGCCGACCCGGACGGGTTCGCATGGGAGGCCGCCTCGGCCTGAGTCGGTGGCGAGGTCGTGGGCCGAGCGGAGTTGGGTAGGCGGGCAGCGGGTCGTTCGGTCTGGCCCTACACTCGACGCACACGCACGCTTTCGACGGAGGTGATCGGCGGTTGAACCCCATGGATCCGCGCGACCAGCACACCGCACGTTATGAATCCGGTTATCAGCCGGGGAATTACCGTGATCCCGGGTACAGCCAAGATCATGGGTACCGCCAAGATCACGGATACGGCCAGGCCCCCGGATACGGTCAGGATCCCGGCGCGTATCAGCAGTCCGAATATCCGGACCGGCAGTCTCGGCCGCAGCAGGGGCCGGACGTCAACATCGGCATGTTCGCAGGCGGTGTGATCGCGACGGCGGTGGTCACCGCGCTGGCGGCCTGGCTGTGCGCTTGGATCATCGAGATCATCGCCCACCGGGTGACCGAGAGCGGCAGCTTCGGGGTGTGGAATCCGATGGCCCAGGACGCGTATTGGTTCGCGGTCGTGGCCTTCATCTGCGCGCTGCTGGCCGGAGTGCTCTGGTATCTGCTGCGTCTGGGCACCCCCTCACCGGAACTGTTCTTCAGCTGGATCGTGGGAATCCTCACCGCCGCGGCGGTGATCATCCCACTGGCACTGTCCAGCGACCTCTGGGTGGGTATCACCACCGGGATCGAACACTTGGTGATCGGGCTCCCGATCTTCAGCTTGGTGCGCATGGTGGGTGCCAAGAGCATCGTGCAGCAGTAGCAAACGGCCGAGCGGGCTGGAACCGCGCAAGCGTGCGCACGACCACGAATCGGCTGAGATCAGTGGTCCGGCACTCACGCGCGAGCCAGCCTGTGGCGGGGTGCAAGGCGTTGCTCATCTCGCTTCCCAGCGGAACCACCTCACGCCGTGGTGATCTGTCGATAAGTCCATCGGCCGACTTGCCGTCGGCGACGCTTGGGTGTGCTACTGCCCACCCCGCCATCGGTCGTACCGATCCCGCAATTGGATGGTGCGCGCGATCGAAGGGTGACTCGGGGTCGCTGAGGACGACGGCACCCGCCGCTTCGTCAGCAGGCTGCCACGCAGCGACTCTCCTCTGGTGACCGGTGAAACCGGGAGGGTCGGCGATGAGCTGCCGGAACGCCGCAGAGGCGGCACAGTCGCTGTCGTACCGGTGCACGCTGACTGCTTCTGTGATCGACGTCACTCCAGAAAGTGCGCGAATTTCCGGCGGCGCTGTCGAGAACTTCGCCCCGGCTCCGTCCCTGGTGCACGATCGGCCGCAACCGGCCGTACAACCGAGAACGAGCTCATGGTGAAGTATCTGCTGCTCAAGCACTATCGCGGTGGCCCGGCCCCGGCGACGGACCAGCCGCCGATGGATCAGTGGACTCCCGAAGAGGTCGACGCGCACATCCAGTACATGAACGATTTCGCCGCCCGTCTGCGAGAGACCGGCGAGTTCGTGGACACGCGGGCTCTGGCCTCCGAGGGCACCTTCGTGCGGTCCGACGGTGCGGGACGCCCACCGGTGACCGATGGCCCGTTCGCCGAGACGAAGGACCTCATCGCGGGCTGGATGATCATCGACGTGGAATCCTGGGATCGAGCGGTCGAGCTGGCAGGGGAGCTGTCCGCGGCTCCCGGGGCCGGTGGCGAGCCGATTCGCGAATGGCTGGAGGTGCGGCCGTTGCTCACCGAGTCGCCCGCGGTGACGGATTGAACGAGCCGCTGCTGCGGGAGCTGGTGCCCGCGGTGATCGGTGTCCTCGTCCGTCGCGGAGCTGACTTCGCCTCGGCCGAGGACGCCGTGCAGGAGGCCGTGATCCGGGCACTCGAAGCCTGGCCGGAGGAACGACCACACAATCCGAAGGCGTGGCTGATCTCGGTCGCGTGGCGCAAATTTCTCGACGCCGCCCGGGCAGAGACGGCCCGGCGCGAGCGAGAGCTCGCGGTGGAGGCCGAACCCCCCGGCGGCCCGGTGCCTGCCATGGACGACACACTGCGCCTGTACTTCCTGTGCGCGCATCCCACCTTGCCTCCGAGTTCGGCGGTCGCGCTGACCCTGCGCGCGGTCGGCGGCTTGACGACCAAGCAGATCGCGACGGCCTACCTGGTCCCGGAAACCACCATGGCACAGCGGATCAGCCGGGCCAAACGGCGCATCGCCGAGGTCCGGCTCGAGCAGCCCGGCGACCTGGCGACCGTGTTGCGAGTGCTCTACCTGGTGTTCAACGAGGGATACAGCGGGGATGTCGACCTGGCGGCCGAGGCGATCCGGCTCGCCCGCCAGCTCGCCGCCCTCTCCGACGAGCCCGAAGCGGCCGGGTTGCTCGCGCTCATGCTGCTGCACCACGCGCGCCGGGATTCGCGCACCGGGCCCGCCGGGCGCCTGGTGCCGCTGGCAGAGCAGGACCGCTCACTCTGGGACACCGAGCTGATCGCCGAAGGAGTGACGATTCTGCAGACCGCGTTGGCCCGCGACCGGCTCGGCGAGTACCAAGCCCAGGCCGCGATCGCCGCCCTGCACGCCGACGCCCGCACCGCGGCCGAGACGGACTGGGTGCAGATCGTGGAGTGGTACGACGAACTGCTGCTGCTCACCGGCAGCCCGATCGTACGGCTCAATCGTGCCGTGGCGGTCGGCGAAGCCGATGGACCACAGGCCGGTCTCGCCGCGCTCGGCGACGTCGACCCCGCCCTGCCCCGGTACATCGCGGTGACGGCATATCTCCGCGAACGCGCGGGTGATCTCAGCCGCGCCGCCGACCTGTACGTCGAAGCTGCCCGCGCCGCCACCAGCCTGGCCGAACGCGACCACCTCACCCGCGAAGCAGCGCGCGTGCGGCACCACCTGCGGACCGCGCCACCGCCTTGAGGCCACCGGGCATTCCGCGGATCATCCGACCGAGGAGCCCCTGAGCTGGCCGAACCCAAGGCTCGACCGGCTTCCTTCATCGTGTCCGATGCGATCATTGAGGCGTGCGCCACCTCCTCCGCTCGGTATGGTACGAACCCCACGCGCCCGACCCACCGCGGCGGTCGTGGCGGGACTGGGCGCTGGTGGGCGTGTTCGTGGGGCTCGCGATGCTCGAAGGCGCGGTGCGGCAAGATGTTCCGCATCGGATCGTCTGGGTGCTCGTCGCGGTCGCGATCATGCCCACGCTGTTGTGGCGGCGGAGCAGACCGCTGCTGATGACCGGTATCGCCTTCGTCGGTTCGGCCGCGACGACCGTGCTGCTGGGGGGCGAACAGTCGGGCATCGACGCGCTGGCCGTGATGTTGCTGCTGCCGTACGCGTTGTTCCGGTGGGGATCCGGACGTGACATCGTGGCGGGATCGGTGATCGTCTTCGCGACCGCGGGCCTCGCTGTGCTCGCCAGCGGTCTGCCGGTTTCCGATGCCGCCGGTGCGTTCGTCGTTCTGTCCTCGGCCGTCGCGCTGGGCCTGGCGTTCCGGTACCGGGCTCGGGCGAAGGCGCGTGAACTCGAGCAGGTCAAGCTGATCGAACGCGAACGACTGGCACGCGATCTGCACGACACCGTCGCGCATCATGTGTCGGCCATGGCGATTCGGGCCCAGGCCGGTCTGGCGACCGAGCAGTCCACACCCGGCGCCGCCGTCGATGCCCTGCGCCTGATCGAGGCGGAGGCCGCGAGCACGCTCGCCGAGATGCGCGCCATCGTGCGCGTGCTCCGGCGAAACCGGCCGCTCGCGGAAGAGGACCGCGCCCCCAGCCCCGGCATCACCGAGCTGAACCGATTGGCCGAGGCCACCGGCACCGGACTGTCCGTCGACGTCGAGATCAGCGGTGATGTCACCGATCTGCCCGCGACCCTCGGCACCGCGATCTACCGCCTGGCCCAGGAGTCGGTCACCAATGCCGTGCGGCACGCGCGAAACGCCACCCGCGTCGAAGTCCGGGTCACCGCCGACGACAGGGCGGTGCGGCTGCTCGTGCGTGACGACGGAGACGGCGGTCCAGCCCGCTCGACCGTCTCGCCGGGCTACGGGCTGGTCGGCATGATCGAGCGTGCCGACCTGCTCGGCGGCACCTGTGCGGCGGGCCCGAACCCCGGCCGGGGATGGACCGTGACGGCAGTGCTGCCCCGTGAAGGCGCGGCGACATGAGACCGGGCGAACCGGTGGACACGAACCTGCGCGTGGTCGTCGCCGACGACCAGGAGATCGTCCGCACCGGACTGGTGATGATCCTCGACGCCCAACCGGGCATCGAGGTCGTCGGCGCGGCAGCCGACGGGGAACAGGCCGTCGAGCTGGCCCGCGACCTGCGCCCCGACGTGTGCCTGTTCGATATCCGGATGCCGCGCGTCGACGGCATCGAAGCCACTCGCCGTCTGGCCGGGCCGACCGTCGAGGACCCCCTCGCCGTCGTCGTCATCACCACCTTCGACCTCGACGAGTACGTCTACGCGGCGCTGCGGGCAGGCGCTCGCGGATTCCTGTTGAAGGAGGCCGGCACCGCGATGCTCACCCAGGCCGTCCATGCCGCCGCCCGCGGCGACGCGCTCATCGCCCCGACTGTCACCGCGCGCCTGCTCACCGCCTTCGCCGGTGCCGGTCCCGCCGCGTCGCCGGTCCAGCCGGCCACCGCGCTCACCGAACGCGAGGAGCAGATCCTGGCCGTCGTCGCACGCGGGCGCACCAACCACGAGATCGCCGCGGAGCTGCACATCAGCCTCAGCACGGTCAAGACCCACATCGCGAGCCTGATGGCCAAACTCGGCGCACGCAACCGCGTCGAGATCGTCATCTGGGCCTACGAGACCCACCGCGTCAAGCGCTGACCGTCGGAGCGCATCGGCCGAAAGTCCTAGCGGCGTCCGGCCCAACGGACGGCACAGATCGAGCCGCTCGTCCGATGTGGTGCACCGGGCCGGTCGCAAAGATTGCGTCATGCCGTCAGCACTGGCGGCCCCGCTCCGACCTCCGAGGAGGACACCATGTCGACATGGGCGAACGCGATCACACCCGACGCATCCGGCGGCGATCGGAGCCCCACGATGCGGGCGATCGTCCAACGCGGCTACGGCCCACCCGAACAGGTACTCGCACTCGACGACATCGCCCGACCCGCCCCCGGCGACGATGACGTCCTGATTCGGATGCGGGCCACCAGCGTGAACACCCCGGACTGGCTGGCGGTGACCGGAATCCCGTACCTCCTGCGGCTGCAATTCGGGATCGCGGGACCGTCCACGCCGGTGCGGGGGAGCGACGTCGCCGGAATCGTGCAGACCGTCGGCGAGAACGTGACCGACTTCCGGCCGGGCGACGAGGTGTTCGGTTCGCTGTGGAACAACGGCGTGAAGTCGTCGGTCGGCACGTTCGCCGAATACACCGTGGCGCCGGCGTCCCAGCTGATCACCAAACCCGCGTCGCTGTCCTTCGAAGAGGCAGCGGCAGCGGTCATGTCGGGCGTCACGGCGCTGCTCGCGATACGAGACGTGGGCCGGGCCGGGCCGGGCAAGCGCGTGCTGATCAACGGCGCGTCCGGCGGTGTGGGGACATTCGCGGTACAGATCGCCAAGACGCTCGGCGCGCACGTCACCGGCGTGTGCAGCACCCGCAATGTCGAGTTCGTCCAATCGCTCGGCGCCGACGAGATCGTCGACTACACCCGCACGGACTACACGCGCGGCACCCAACGCTACGACGTGATCCTCGACAACGTGTTGAACCACCCGCCCGCCACGAATGCCGAACTGCTGTCAGCGGGAGGAACTTTCATCCCCAACAGCGTCGGACTCGCCCACGGGCTGTTCGGCAGCCTGCCGAGAATCGCGCGAGCGATGGCGATGCGCTGGGGCCCGACCGACGTCCGCACCGCCACCTGTCTGCCCACCCGCGAGAACCTCGGCGATCTCGCCGCCCTGCTGGTATCCGGCGACGTCAAGGTGATCATCGAGAAGTCCTACCCGCTCACCGAAGCCGCCCACGCGGTTGCCCACATGCTGGCACATCACGCCAGAGGCAATATCGCCATCACCATGTAGCGGCCGCGCCAGCGCGCTGACGATGACCGGGCATTCGGCCGGCGGCGGCGACGCGACGCTGATCGACCCGGCACCCTGCCGGCGATTCCGCTGCGGCTGCCCACCACGACCAGTCGCGCCGGTCGGGCGGTTCAGCGGGCGGCGGCGAGCGCTGCGAGGGTCTCGGCGGAGGTGTGCGCCGGTTTCCAGCCGAGGTGCCGCTTGGCGCGGTTGGTGTCCATGACGACGGGGGTGCGGACGATGTGCAGCCACTCGAGCGTGGCGGGCACGAAGGGGAGACGGGCGAGAGCCGCGGATGCGGCGGTGGCGGCGACCGCGGGGACGCGCACCGGCCTGCCGCCCAGCGCGGCGACCACGTCGGACAGGCTGAGGGTGCCGTCGCCCGCGATGTTGTAGGCGCCGGGCGGCGCGTCCGCGGTAGCGGCCAGCGCGATGGCGGCGGCCACGTCGTCGTGGTGGACGAGTTGCAGCGGGTGCCCTGGGTCGGGGACCACCGGTTTGAACAGCGGATTCGACCGAGCAAGCGTACGCAGCGGGCGGGGGAGTTTCTCCCACGGAAGGTCGTGCAGGGCGGGTGCTTTCGGGCCGGCCACGATGCACGGCCGCAGCACGAACACCTCGAGGTCGGAGCCGGTGGTGATCTCGGCGAGCGCCGCTTCGCACGCGGCCTTCTGCTCGGAGTAGTAGTGCTCGGGCGAACCCTCAGGCGGTACGTCCTCGGTAATGGGCGAGGGATTCTCCGGGTGGTAGCCGTAGGCGGCGACCGAAGACGTGTAGACGAGGCGGCGGGCCCGCTCGGAAGCCGCGGTCGCCTCGAAGACATTGCGGGTGCCCGCGAGATTCACTCGCGCGCTTTCCTCTCGCGAGCCCATGATCACGAACGCGAGGTGGATCACCACGTCGGCGTCCGCGACCAGCGCGTCCACGGCCGCTCGGTCGAGGATGTCGCCGCGCCGGTACTCGGTCTTGGTCCAGCCGTGCGCGGTGGGGTCGAACGGTCGGCGGGCCATCCCGACGATCCGGTCCACCGCCGGGTCGTGCTCCAGTGCGGTGACTGCGGAGATGCCGATCTCGCCGGTCGGCCCGGTGACGGCGACGGTGATACCCATGCGGCTGGAATTCCCCAGCCGCCGTAGGTGAAACCGTGCTCAGTCGGGCGGTTCGACGGCGCCCGCGTCCTCGTTCACGTCCTGGTTCTCCGGGAGGTCGCGGGTTTCGAGATCCAGGTCGTCGGGGTGGGAAGTATCGGTCTGGTCGCCGAGTTCGGGTGCGTTCTGGTTTCCGGGTTCGGTCACGCTCGTGGGCTACCCACCGGCGTGAGTTTCACGCGGAGTGCGGCATGGTCGGTGCCGACCCGCGAGACGTGATCTTCGTTGACGTTGCGTGATAGCGATGTCGATGCGACCTGCCGACGGTTATACGGTGGTGCGCAGCCGCTCACACAGTCGTGGCACGGCCGATGAGAAGGACCTCGAGCGACATGTCGAAATCGAAGAAGTCGATTCCGGACTCGTGCACGCAGGAGTTGGTGGCCGCCTGTCGTGCGGAGATTCCGGCTCTGACCGACCGGCTGATATCGGAGATCTTCACCGACAACCCCGAATGGACCGACTACTCCACGGTTGCCCGCGCCGATCTGATCAATGGCTGCCGCCGGTATGTGACCCGCATCCTCGACCTGTTGGGTGCTCCGACGACAGCGTTCGACGACGAGGTCGCCGCGTCCATCGGTCGCCGCCGTGCCGAACAGGGCGTGCCGCTGGAAGCCATGCTGCGCACCTTCCGGCTCGGCGGCCGGATCGTGTGGGAGGTGTTGCTCGACAAGGCGGACGAACTGGCTCCCGGTGAGATTCGCGCGGCGGGCACCGCGCTGTGGGCGGTGATCGACGGGCTGTCCTCGTCGCTGGTCACCTCCTACCGGAATACCGAACTCGAGCAGCTGCGCAGCGACGAACGTCGTCGGCACGCCCTGATCGAGGACCTGCTCGCAGGCCGAGCCAACGACAGCACCTTCGCCGCGCGCGCGGCACGGGAGTTGAACCTTCCGGGCAGCAGCGCCTATCTCGTCGTCGTCGCCTGTGGTGCAGGCGAGGCCGTGCACACCGGCACGGAGACGGCGTTGGCAGCGGTCGGTATCCGTTCGGTGTGGCACGATCGTGTCGACTCGACGGTCGGGCTGATCGCGGTCGAGCGCCACGACGTCGCCTCGGTGTTGGGCCGCATCGAACCGCATATCCGCGGACGAGCCGGTGCCTCGCCGGCAGTCAGTGGACTGGCGCAGGTCGGCACCGCGCACGGCTGGGCGCTCCTGACGCTGCAGACCTTGCCCCCGGACGCGACGGGGCTGGTTCCGCTGCATCAGCGTTTCCAGCAGGCGCTGCTCATGCGCTCGACCGACCTGACCGACATGCTGGTCACGCACACGCTCGGCCCGGTACTGGCGCTGCCTGCCGCCGAGCGCGCGACTCTGCTGGACACACTGGCGGCCTGGTTGGCGCACAACTGCTCGGCGGCTCACGCCGCGGTAGGACTGCACTGCCACCGCAACACCGTCATCAATCGGCTGCACCGCATCTCGACCCTGCTCGGCCGCCCGCTCGAAGGCCGGCGCGACTATGTGGAACTGTCACTGTCCCTGGCCGCGCTCGACCTCGCCCGGCCATCGGACGGAGCCTGAGCCAGTCGCCGAGCATCCCACCTGATTGGGCTCAGCGCCCAATCAGGCAACTGAACTACTGGGCTTCGCGGTGATTGTCTGTGCACTCCGCTACCGCAACACTCGATAGCGATGATCCACCCCCAACCGGCGGTGGATCGGATTCATCGAGGACGAGGAGCACCACGAGTGCCGGATTTCGATCTACTGGTGGTCGGCGGCGGCCCTGGCGGGTATGTCGCCGCCATCCGCGCGGCGCAACGCGGCCTGCGGGTGGGCTTGGTGGAGAAGGAGCGCCCGGGCGGGGTCTGCCTCAATTGGGGCTGTATTCCGACCAAAGCGATGCTGCGGTCCGCCGAGATCTTCCAGACCCTCGATGCCGCAGCCGATTTCGGCATCCATGCCGACAATGTGCGCTATGACTTCGCCGCGGTGCGGCAGCGTAAGGACAACATCGTCAAGGAACTCACCGACGGTGTGGCGAGCTTGCTCGCCGCGAACGATGTGACGGTGATCGAGGGGCACGCGCGCTTCACCGCGCCGACCGGCGTCGAAGTGTTCGAGACGGGCCGATCGCCGGTCTTTCCCGGCGGGCCCCGCTACGCCGCCGCGCCGACCGCCACCGCCACCCGCGCGATCAGCGCGAACGACGTGATCATCGCGACCGGATCGGTGCCTGCGCGGCTGGCGATTCCGGGCGCGGACCTGCCGGGTGTCATCACCTCCGACGGCGCGTTCGGGCTGACCGAGGTGCCCGAACGCCTCGTCGTCATCGGCGGCAGCGCGGTCGGCGCGGAATGGGCCAGCCTGTTCGCGAGTTTCGGCAGCCAGGTGACCATCGTCGAAGTGCAGGACACTCTGGTCCCGCTGGAGGACGCCGACGTGGGAGCCGCTCTGGGGCGGTCGTTCACCAAGCGCGGCATCACGGTGCTCACCGGCTCGACGGTCGAAGCCATCGCGCTCAACGACGCGCTGCGGGTGACCGTCTCCGGCAGGCACGCGCGGGAAGTCGACGCGGACGTGGTGCTGGTGGGCGTCGGACGCCGACCGAACACCGCCGAGCTCGGCTTGGACATCGCGGGAATCGACACCGACGCACGGGGCTTCATCCCCGTCGATGAGCAACTGCGCACCGGCGTCGAGCACGTCTACGCCATCGGCGACGTGACCGGGCGTGCCTTGCTGGCGCACGTCGCCTCGCATCAGGGGCTCACCGCCGCGGACGTGATCGCCGGGCACTCGGCGCGCATCGACTACACCGTGATCCCGGCCGCCACCTTCACCCACCCGGAGATCGCCGGTGTCGGGCTCACCGAGGCGAAGGCCCGCGCCGCCGGGCACGACGTCGTCACCGCGCGCTTCCCGTTCGCGGCGCTGGGCAGGGCCAAGACATTCGGCGAGACCGAGGGATTCGTCAAAATCGTTGCCGGACAGCGTTATCGGGAAGTGCTCGGCGTGCACATCATCGGCCCGTCTGCCGGCGACCTGATCACCGAGGGCGCACTGGCCATCTCGCTGGAGGCGACTCTGGACGAGCTCGCCGACACCATCCACGCCCACCCCACCTTCGGCGAGATCGGCATGGAGGCGGCCATGGCCGGACTCGGATTGCCCGTGCACATCGCGCCCCGCAAGCGTTGAGGAGCCCTGCCGTGACCACCAGCACTTCACCCCGCAAAGCCAGTCGCAAGACGACGCGGTCCGCGGCCGCACGCACATCCGAGCCGGTCGCCGCGGACCACGGGATCGGCGACGACGCGGCCGCGCAGACCAGGATCGACGCCGCGGCGACCGTCGCGGTAGACGCGCGCATCGCCGCGGAGGATCCCGACCGTCTGCGCGGGCTCTACCGCGACATGCTCTTCGTGCGCCGGTTCGAAGAGCGCACCGCGCAGAGCTATCAGCAGGCCGCGATCGGCGGCTACTGCCACCTGAACCTGGGCGAGGAGGCCACCGTGGTCGGGCTCGGCGCGGCCATGCGCCCGACCGACTATCTGTTCACCAATTACCGCGAGCACGGCTACGCGCTGGCCAAAGGCATCGAGCCCGGCCGGGTCATGGCGGAACTCTACGGCCGCTCCACCGGCACGTCCAAGGGCTGGGGTGGTTCCATGCACATGTACGACACCGCGACCCGCCTGCTGGGCGGTTACGCCATCGTGGGCGGCCAGGTGCCGTTGGCCGTCGGCGCGGCGCTGGCCATCGACTACCGCGGCGACGACGACGTGGTGGTGTGCCAGATGGGTGAGGGCACGACCAACATCGGCGCGTTCCACGAGTCGCTGAACATCGCGGCGCTGTGGAGCCTGCCGGTGGTGTTCCTGGTGATCAACAATCAGACCGGAATGGGCACCACGGTCGAACGCTCCTCCGCCGAGCCGGATCTGTGGAAGCGCGCGGCCGCCTACCGCATGCGCGGTGAGCGTGTCGACGGCACCGACGTGCTGGCCGTCCGCGATATGGCTGCCGAACTGATCGAAACCGCCCGGCGCGAGCGGAAGCCCGCGCTGCTCGAGGCGGTCAGTCACCGCCTCAAGGGCCATTCCGTGGTCGATCCGGCGAAATACCGTACCCAAGAGGACGTTTCGGCCGCCCGGAGCAACGATCCCATCGTCCGCTGGCGCGACGCGCTGCTCGCCGCCGGTGTGCTGAGCGACCGGACCGTGGCCGCGCTCGAAGCCGAGGTGACCGCAACGGTGGCCGCCGCGGTCGAATTCGCCGAGGCCAGTCCGCATCCGCAGGCGTCGAGCCTGTTCGACTACAACTACGCGACGCCCGTGGCGGGCGACTCGCGCCGCCTGCCCGCCGATCCGCTCTTCACCAGTTAAGGACATCACCGTGGCTGTCATGACCTATCGGGAAGCGCTGCGCGAAACCCTCCGCGAGGAAATGCGCCGCGACGACGATGTCTTCCTGATCGGGGAGGAGATCGGCGTCTTCGAAGGCTCCTACAAGATCACCGCGGGCCTGCTGGCCGAATTCGGTGAGAAGCGGGTGCGCGACACGCCCATCGCCGAAGAGGGCTTCGTCGGCGCGGCCATCGGAGCCGCCATGCTCGGCCTGCGTCCGGTCGTCGAGATCATGACGATCAACTTCTCGCTGCTGGCGCTGGATCAGATCGTCAACCACGCCGCGAAGATCTACGGCATGTTCGGAGGGCAGACCAGCGTGCCCATGGTCATCCGCACCCCGGGCGGCGGCGGCCAGCAACTGGGCGCGACGCATTCGCAGAACATCGAGCTGTACTACGCGTTCGTGCCGGGCCTGAAGGTGGTCGCACCGAGCACTCCGGCCGATGCGCGAGCGCTGCTCAAGGCCGCGATCGAGGACGACGATCCGGTGCTCTTTCTGGAGAATCTGTCGCTCTACAACACCAAAGGCGAAGTGCCGGAGAATCTTCCGGCCGCACACATCGGAAAGGCCGCGGTCACGAGGAGCGGCTCCGACATCACGCTGATCGGCTACTCCCGGATGGCCACGATTTGCGCCGAGGTCGCCGAACGACTCGCCGCCGAGGGCTTCTCGGCCGAGGTCATCGACTTGCGCAGCCTTCGTCCCCTGGACCGCGCCACCCTCGTCGACTCCGTCCGCAAGACCGGCTGCGCCGTGATCGGCGAGGACGACTGGCTCACCTACGGAATCGGCGCCGAGGTCGCCGCCTCCATCTCCGACGGCGCCTTCGACTATCTGGACGCCCCGGTTCGCCGGGTGGCCATGGCCGAGGTACCGCTCCCATACGCCAAGCCGCTCGAACGGCTCGCCCTGCCGTCGGCCGATTCGTTGTACACCGCCGCGGTGGAAACTCTCGCGGCAGTCGGCAAACGACGCTGAAACCCTGAGGACGCATCCATGCCCGAAATCACCATGCCCCGCCTCTCCGACACCATGGAGGACGGTGTCATCGTCTCCTGGCTGAAACAGGTGGGCGATCCGGTCGAACGAGGGGAAGTCCTCGCCGAGATCGAAACCGACAAGGCCCTCATGGAGCTCGAGGCGTACGACGACGGCGTTCTCGAACAAATCCTCGCCGGAGAGGGCGCGCGGGTGCCTATAGGTACTCCGATCGGCCTCATCGGCGACGGCAGCGCAACCGTGGTGACAGGCTCGGACCGGAGCACTCCTGCGCCCGTCGAGCGGGCGATGTCGGCCGCTGCACCGGCTCCCGGGAATGGCGCCGTCGCGGTCCCGGCTGCCACTGCCACCCAACCCGCCGCCGACGATTCCGCCGGAACGCGGGACCGGAAGAAGGCCTCGCCGCTGGCACGCAAGATCGCCGCCGAGTTCGGGGTCGACATCGCCACGGTGGTAGGCACCGGCCCGGGCGGACGCGTAATTCGGAAGGACATCGAATCCGCCCGTCAAGCAGCCGAACTCGATTCGCACACGGAAATCACCTCCGCTTCGTCGTCGGGATCCTCCTCTCCGGTTCCGGCCCAGGGCGACTACGAGGAGATCCCCCTGACCACCATTCAACGGGTCTCGGCAGCGCGGCTCACCGAGAGCAAACAGCAGGCCCCGCACATCTACTTGACCACCGCCATCGATGTGACCGAGCTGTTCGGCTTCCGCGCGCAGGTCAACGCGACGCTGGCGCAAACCGGAGCGGGGAAGGTCAGCGTGAACGACCTGCTGATCAAGGCCGTCGCCGTGGCGCTGCGGACCAACCCCTCGGTCAACGTCTCCTTCGCGGGAGACAAACTGTTGCGGCACCGTGGGATTCACCTCGGGATCGCCGTTGCGACCCCCGCCGGTCTACTCGTCCCGGTGCTCCGTAACACCGATCGCAAAAGCGTGTCCGAGATCGCCGCGGAAAGTCGGGACAAAGCCGAACGCGCCCGCGAGCGCAAGCTGCGCACCGACGAGATGAGCGGCGGCACCTTCACCGTCTCCAACCTGGGGATGTTCGGAATCGAGCACTTCACCGCCGTCATCAACCCACCGGAAGCCGCCATTCTCGCCGTCGGCGCGGCCACCGACGAACTGCGCCTGGACGATGGCCAGGTCGTGACCCGCAGAATCCTGCGAGTCACCATGTCCGCCGACCACCGCGCCATCGACGGAGCCGTGGCCGCGCAGTTCCTGCAACAGCTGAAAGACCTGCTCGAACACCCCTTGCGCATCGTGACCTGACACCCCGGCCCGGACCGCCTGCATCCCCTCCGCGCCGGAGCCGGCAAGTGTTGGCCCGAACGGTGGCCGTTCGGTCGAGGTGGGCGTGTCTGCTGAACGCCTTCACCAATCGTGCTTCGGTACCAGCTCTGCCTTTGCTTCTGCGAGGAGGTCGCGTTGGAGCGACGAGCAATGTGCCCACCAGTCGGGGTAGGTCGCGGGGTCTCGAACGGCGTCGTGCAATCCCCGTGCATGAGCAACGACGCGGTCTCGCAGAGTGTCCGAGCAGATGAGCTCGACCCGCTTCTCTGCCAGCCAGACGCTTTCGATCAGTCGCTTCAGATCGGCAGGGGTACCTCCGCGCTCTCGGACATCGAGTTCTCCCTGCAGTCGCTGTGCCGTCTCGAAGTAGTCGATGATCGCCGACTTCAACTCATCTCTGCCGGCAAGGCGACTCTCCGCAAGGAACTTGAGCTTCGCCGCCCGCGCCGAACTCCGTTGCACCATAACGGTTGCCGATGCGCCGAGCCCTGCGCCGAGTAGTGGCAGCAGTCCTGTGACCAACGTTGAAACGATCCCTGTCGACATGACTCAATTCTCGCGATCGGTTGCCTGTCTTGATCTCGAATGCCGACTATTGCCAGTCACACTCGTAGCCCGACGCGTTACAGACTCCGGATGACCCGGCACGGATTCCCCGCGGCGAAGACCTGCGCAGGCAGGTCCTTCGTCACGACGCTACCGGCGCCGACGACCGTGTTCGCGCCGATCGTGACACCGGGGCAGACGATGACACCGCCGCCCAGCCATACATTGTCGCCGATGGTGATGGGAGCCGCTGTCTCCCAGCGCTTCCGACGCAGTTCATGGTCGTCCATCGGATGCAGGGCCGTCAGCAGCTGGGCGCGCGGTCCGATGGACACGTCATCACCGATGATCACCGGGGCGCAGTCCATCACGATCGCGTCGTAGTTCAAGAAACTGTTGCTGCCCACCTTGATCAGATGACCGTAGTCGCATCGGAACCGCGGCATGATCCATGAGCCCGCACCGATGGCGCCGAGCAGCTTCTCGAGTATCTCGCGGCGTTCCGCGTCCTCCCCGGCTCGCGTCGCGTTGAACCGGTCCAGCAACTCTTGACAGGCACGGCGTTCGGCAACCAGTTCGGCATCGTCGTCCCGATACAGCTCCCCGCGCAGCATGCGCTCCTTCTGCGTCCCCATGCCGATGATCTTGCCCGATGCGCTGTGCTGACGGCCTATGAGCAAGTATTGAAGGCCGGAGGCGGCGGCGTGGACTTCGGGCCCAACTGCCTCGGACCCGAGCCGCTGTTGGCGCCGGTGACGACCGCCAAGTCGTCCCTTCTGGGCTGTTATGTCTTGCTCGGTCCACCTGCCCGCCGGCATTCCTGCCAAGGTTCGGTCGGTTCGGTTCATCCGAGCCCGGCGGGGGTGGGACTGACTCGCACCGTCGCGATCCCGGTGCGGTTGCGCAATGGGCGGCAACCGCCTCGAGCCGCATCCTTGGATCGTGGCGATCTCGGCGGTCTTCAGAGCGGTGTAGCGAAACCCGCGAACATCGACCGCGCCGGAGCCGGACGGACATGTTCACGAGCGCGCTCGAGCCTTGCGTCGGCATGGGGCCGAAGCTCATGCTTCATTGAGAGGAACACCGCGCACGTCGAGGGCGATCATGCGGTCCGGATCATTTCGGGCGAACGGTGCTGTAGGCCGGTGCCGGCGTGCTCTACGGCGTGTCGAACACCCCGAAGGAGGTCCTCGCTCGGATCGTTCTCACCTCCTGGCTTCGAGCTGGTGCCGTCGATGCCGACGGGAGCAACACGGGCCTGCGAGCCGGCAGGGGCTCAACTGCCGCGGATGCGGCCCGAAACCGCGACCCTGCACGTACCCCTAGAGCGCGAAGGAGCAAACAATGTCCACCATCCATTTCAAGGAGACGACGAACTCGACACCGGAGCAATTCGTGGCGGCGCTCACCGATTTCGGGCCCGGCCGCTCGCAGGTGTTCGGCAACAGCGCCGACGAATATCTCGAGGTGCACAACCGGGGCCGCCGTGAGGCCGACGTCACGGAGGGCTCGCACGGCATCTGGGAGCGCCTGCACTATGACTGGTCGAACCCTGAGCGTGTCGTCATGACGACCACCGACTCGAACGTGTGGGGCGGCCACTCGGGGCACACCTACACCTTCAATCGGCGGCCCGACGGAAAGACCGATCTGGATGTCGTCATCGTGCGCGAGGGCAAGAACCTCAAGGGCCGGGTCCTCGAAGTCGTGGTCGGGACCGTCGGCAAACGCGTCCTGCGACAGGCCCTCGACAAGTCCGTGAAGGCTATCGAAACCCGAGACAATGGCGCGGAAACGGACGAACGCCCGTAACAGGACCGGCCGCACCGGGGCACCGCTCGTAGGCACCACAGGAGAACCCATTGCGGTGCTGGAGGCAATGAACGTGGCTTGCCCGGTCGTGAGCTCCTCGGTTATCGGCTCGGCAAACCCTGCCGGTCTGCGGCGGTGGCCGTCTCGCGGACGGCCTGGGCTACGCCGGTAGTCCTTGCGAAGGAATCTGGCGTGGTTGCTGGCGACCTTCGCGCTCACCTTCACGTTCGGGTTGTAGGCGAGCACGGGATCCAGAGAAGCGCGCACCTGTTCCATTTCCCCGCCGCCGGTGCCGAGACCGCCGCCGGTGGCCAGGGGGAACCGCACCGGGCAGGTCAGGTGCCCGAGAACCGGGACGCTGGCGGCGGCGAGCTCGTAGGCGTCGATGTCGACCTCGGCGTGTAGGTCGGCGCTCATCCGCGCCGCCACGCCGAACGGGCGCGCCAGCGGCAGCACGAATCGCACCGGATCGCGGGCGTGACCGGCACCGTCTTCCGGCGGAACAGTTTCCGGATCCGCTCGGCCCCTCCTCGCCGGTCAGGCCGTAGGGGGCCGCACCGCCACCACTCCCGCGATACGGTCAGGGTTGCGGTCGGCCCAGTGCCTCGAAGGAGTAGTCCGCCGACCGCTTCGACGCGGGCCAGCTGGGCGGTAGCCGGTGCCGAGTTCATCGATCACCGGCCGGTGCCGCTGGCTGGCGTAGCCGCCGTTCAGGTAGATAACCGGTCGACCGGTGCCGCCGGTATCGGTGACGGCCAGTGCCGTGTCGTCGCTGGCCACCGTGCCCGCCCAGGTCGAGGTGTTCGAGGAGGCGCAGCTCGATGCCATGGCAGCAACCAACAGCGTCTGGCCGTACAGCCCCGACGAAAGCCTGACACGGGGTCCCGCCTGCTCGCGACAGGTCACGGCGCTCCAATGGGAGTCCGAGGGGCCGGGCCAGTGTGGATGTCGATTTCGATCGCGCCTACGGCACGATATGGTGCGGGCCCGGTTCGAGGAGGAGCACGGCACATGGTCACCGAGACGCAGACCGGTTCGCCGGCGCACACAGCGGGTCGCGGCCCGGTGCGTGCCGCAGTGGTGGTGGGCGCGTTGGGGGTGGTGTTCGGTGATATCGGCACCAGCCCGATCTACACCTTGCAGACGGTGTTCAATCCGCAGGATCCGCATCCGGTGCCGGTCAGTGCCGCCAACGTGTACGGGGTGGTGTCGCTGATCTTCTGGTCGGTGATGATCATCGTCACCCTCACCTATATCTCGCTGGTGATGCGCGCGGACAACGACGGTGAAGGCGGGATCATGGCGTTGATCACGCTGCTTCGGCGTCTCGGCGGAACACGTGGCCGCCGCGCAGCCGCCGTCCTGGCCGGTGTCGGAATATTCGGTGCCGCGCTGTTCTTCGGCGACAGCATGATCACTCCCGCCATCTCGGTGCTCTCCGCGGTGGAAGGGCTCAAGATCGTCGAACCCGAGCTGGAGAACCTGATCATCCCGATTACGGTGGTGATCATCATCGCCCTGTTCGCTGTTCAGCGGCGTGGCACCGCCACCGTGGGGCGAGTGTTCGGGCCGGTGATGATCCTGTGGTTCCTGGTAATCGGCGCCCTCGGCATCGCGGAGATCGTCCGGCATCCGGAGATCTTGAAGGCTCTGTCGCCGACCTATGCGCTGAGTTTCGCCATCGGGCATTTCCACATCGCGTTCTTCGCCCTGGCCGCCATCGTCCTCGCGGTCACCGGCGCCGAGGCCCTGTATGCCGATATGGGCCATTTCGGACGCAAGGCCATCACGTGGGGGTGGCTGGGACTGGTCCTGCCGTCCTGCACCCTGAGCTACTTCGGGCAGGGCGCGCTGATACTGAGCGACCGAGCCACAGTCAGTGGCCCGTTCTTCCTGCTCGCCCCCGGCTGGGCGCGGCTACCGCTGGTGCTGTTGGCCACCGCCGCGACAGTGATCGCCTCCCAAGCGGTGATCACCGGTGCCTTCTCGGTGGCCTCCCAGGCCGTGCAGTTGGGGTACCTGCCGAGGCTGCGCATCGCGCACACCTCGGAATCGACCATCGGGCAGATCTACGTTCCCTGGATCAACTGGCTGCTCATGGTGTCGGTACTGACCCTGGTCTTCGCTTTCCAGTCCTCCGCCGCGCTGGCCTATGCCTTCGGTATGGCGGTGACCGCGACGATCACCATCACGACACTGCTGTTCTTCTACGTGGCCCACACCAAGTGGCGCACCCCGCTGTGGCTGGCGCTGCTCGGCGCGATCCCGCTGCTGGCCATCGACGCACTGTTCCTGGCGGCGAACATGACCAAGCTCGTCCACGGGGCGTGGCTACCGCTGCTGATCGGCGTTACCGCGTTCACCGTGATGATCACCTGGGCCCGCGGGCGTGTCGTCGTCACCGCCGCACGAGAGAAGGCCGAGGGGCCGCTGCGCGAATTCATCGGTCGACTCCGAGACCGGGAACCACCGCTGACCCGGGTTCCCGGCACTGCTGTATTCCTCAACCGCGGCAGCCGGAGCACGCCACTGGCGATGCGCGCCAACGTGGAGCACAACGGCGTGCTGCACGAACACGTCGTGATCCTGTCGCTGGAGACCCAGCCCGTCCCGCGCGTCGCCGATTCCGACCGTGTCCGCATCGATGCGCTGGGCTACACCGAGGACGGCATCATCCACGTCACCGCCTACCACGGCTACATGGAGCCTCCCAACGTGCCGCACATTTTGCGTCGGCTGGATCCGGCCCGCACCGAAGGCCCGATCTCGGTCGATGACGCCTCCTACTTCCTATCCAAGATCGAACTGAAGAGAGGCGACGCGCCCACCATGGCAGCCTGGCGTAAACGCCTGTTCATCGCCACCTCCTTCATCACCTCCGACGCCGCCGACTACTTCGGGTTGCCCCGCGAGCGGACCGTGATCATGGGCTCCCAGGTCGAGGTGTAACCCGGTGAAGCCGCTGTCTTGTCGACCGTGAAGTCGCGGACCAGCAGGAGAAACGGAATCGCGGTGACGATGCCCACCGAGAACGTCAGCGACCGCGCAGTACTGTGAATCGTTCACTCGCGGGGACGGGTGTGCGGCTGGACGGGAGAACTGACTACACATGAGCGACGAGCAACAAATCCTCACCCCCGGCGAATCTTGCTGGCAGATCGCACGGGCCGATCGGCTGGCGTGCATCATCGACGCGGCGGACTATTTCCGCCATGCCAAGTCCGCGATGTTGCGGGCGCGCAAGCGCATCGTGCTGATCGGCTGGGACTTCGATACCCGGATCAAGTTCGAACCCCAGGAGAAGACCCTCGAAGGGCCCAATCGGCTGGGTAAATTCCTGTCCTGGCTGCCGAAACAGCGACCGGATCTCGACATCTACCTGCTGAAATGGAATGTCGGCGCGCTCGCGGCGATCAGCCGTGGGATGACACCGATCTTCGTCATCAATTGGATGACCGATCGGCGGTTGCACCTCGAAATGGATGGCGCGCACCCGATCGGTTCGGCACACCATCAGAAGATCGTGGTGATCGATGACGCGCTCGCCTTCTGCGGTGGTATCGACATGACCGTCGATCGCTGGGACACCAGCGACCACCGGGACGACAACCACTACCGAACCGAGCCGAACGGCAACCGGTACGGACCATGGCACGATGCGACCACCGCCGTCGACGGCGACGCGGCGAAGGCGATCGGCGAATTGGCCCGAGCGCGGTGGAAGGCGGCAACGGGACAGCAATTGGCCCCGCTCGACGAGATCGCCGGTGACCCGCCGTGGCCGGAGGGGCTGGAGCCGACGATGCGGTCGGTCGATGTGGGTATCGCGCGGACCTTGCCCGAGCTGGCCGACCGCGCCGAAGTCCGGGAGGTGGAGGCGTTGTATCTGGCGGCGATCGCGGGCGCCACACGGTCGCTGTACATCGAGAGCCAGTACCTGGCCTCGCGCACCCTCGCGGAGGCGATCGCCGCGCGGCTGCGCGAGCCGAACGGTCCGGAGATCGTGCTGGTGCTGCCGCGTCACGCCGACGGCTGGCTCGAGCAACAGACGATGGACGGGGCCCGCCGCCGCCTACTTCATCTGTTGTGGAAGGCCGATACCGAGAATCGGTTCGGCGTCTACTACCCCGTCACGGAGGCCGGTGCGCCGATCTACGTCCACGCCAAGGTGCTGGTGATGGACGATCGGCTGCTGCGGGTGGGATCGTCGAACCTCAACAACCGTTCCATGGGCTTCGACACCGAATGCGATCTGGCTGTCGAGGTCACCCCCGCCACTACGGACGGTGATCTGCTGCGGGACACCATCCTCGGTATCCGGCGCCAGCTGATCTGCGAACATCTCGATGCCGAACCGGCGAAGTTCGACGCCACACTCGCCGAGACGTCGTCGCTTCTGCGCACCGTCGAGACGTTGCGCGGCAACGGCCGGACCCTGGTGCGGTTCGAGCCGCAGACCGTCGAGGACGAGGACAGCCCGCTTGCGGAGAACGAACTGATGGACCCCGAGCAGACGCCACCGAGCCTGTGGGATAACCCATTGCTGAGCCGGGGTATCCGCAAGCTGAAGACAGCGGGGGCGGTGCGCTCCCGATGCGTAACGGACCGCACAGCCACGGCTGCGGTTCACTGAGGTGACCGGCGTGCGCCGGTCTGTTCGGCGACCGAACGACGGGGTCGGGTGACCGAGTAGCCCGCTATCGCTGGTCGACCTCGAGTCCGCCAATCGGAGTGACCGATCGAACCTGAACCGGGGCGAGCCACCCGTTGGACAGCACCGACGGGTGGCTCGCTCGGGAGCGAAGTACTGCCGTACAACTGGTTGTCCGTTTTGGACGGCGCTGACGTTGGTCGCCCCGGCCTGTCAGGAGCCCGGCTCGTTCATCGGCTCGAATCGAGCAACGAGCCAGACTCTTTTGTTTCTGCCCTCGGGATTTTCGAATCGTGAGGTCACCTGCCCGGTCTGATCCAAGAAACCGGTGATCGACACCTTGTATTCGGTGTCGTCGATGTACACGATGTCGTTTTCGTGGACTACGGGCAGTTTGACCACATCGGACACGTCCCCGGGCTGGTTGGCCGTCTCGTCATGGCGGAAACGCAGGGTGAAGGTGTGGTCGAACCCCTCGTCCTGGAAGTCCACCGTGACCTTGAGATACACCCAGAACTGGGTGTGTTCGAGGTGGATTCGGCGGTTGTAGTGAGTGAAGATGCCGAGATTGAAATCCTTCCCGTCGAGGCGGGCGTCGACGTCGGTGAGACCCGTGAAGTCATAACCGCTCTTCTCGCTGTCCTGCGCGCTGCCCCATCTGATGCTGGATCTGATGCCGCTGCTGGATGGGACGCCCGGTTTTCCCAGACCTTCGAACTGTGTCTCGTCGACGCTGACACGCGTCCATTCCCCTTTGGTGCTGACTTTACCCACGACAGAAACCCTCCCTTGTTCCGGATTCCACCGGACGATCTGTCTATCCAGGAGACTCCATCATCCCTCCGCGGAGGCGACTTGTCCTCGAAATCGTCTGCGAGCCAACGCTACTCGTCGGCGGCAAGATAGCCGACGCACGGACATCCAGATGCCCTGTCCCCCAAGCAACGGTCAGGACCACATCCTGCGCCGCAACCGGTCCGGTCCTGATCGCGCAGTAGGTGGCGGGTTGCCAGTCGTAACAACCCCGGGTAGGAAACCGAAAGTCACAGGACTGCGTTCGGAGTGGTTTCTACTGAGAGGGATTCGAATGAGAAGACCGATAGTCGCCACCGCACGAGTTGCGTGCGCCGCGGTGCTGGGTCTGGGCGTTGCGGCGGTAGTCGGCTCCGGGACGGCGCAGGCCGCACCACAGGACTGTGTCATCACGCGGGACCTGACCAGTGCGACGGCAACATGTCATGATCACGACGCCCCCGCCGGTAGGGAGTACGCCCTGATCGTGGACTGCTTCGGCTTGCACGGGGTGCCGAATGCGTTCCCGTTGACGGCTTTCGGTCCTTACCGCGGCTCATGGAGCGGTTCGTTCAGTCCGTCGGGTCATGGCACGGCCTCGTGCATAGGTCCTTTCAGCGTGGGAACCGCCACCGGCGCTCACGTAGCGATATACCGCGACTGACCCGCAGCGGCGGTGTGAACGGGACTCGCGAGGCCGAGGTCGGCGAAAGTCGGTCGGCCGCGGCGCTCGCGTGCGCGGCGCGTGTGGGATCGGGGTGTTCCGGGCAGGTCACCTGTCCGGCCCATTCCCCTTGGTCGAGCCGGCAGTTCGTGCAGTTGCGTGCGGTCATGACACGCTGCCCGCCGACCCCTGCCGTCGACGGCGCATGCAGCTGGCGCCCGGGCTGGGCAGCGTTTACCCGGCCTGCGGCATGACTGCGGGGTCGTTCAGGGCGCTGACCAGGGGTGTCAGTCGCTGGAGTTCCTCGTGATGTGCGGCGGTGAGCGAGGCCAGGGTTTGCCTGCCCGCTTCGGTCAGCGTGAGGTGCACGACGCGGCGGTCGGTGCCCTGCCCTCGCTTGCGGGCGACGAGGCCGAGTTGCTCGGTGCGGTCGATCAGTTGCACCACGCTGTGGTGGCGGGCGCACAAGTATCCGGCGATCTCTCCGATGCTGGGCCCGTCCGGATCGGAATGCCCTCGGATCGCGAGCAGTAGCTGGTGCTGGGTGTCGGTGAGTCCCACCTCGGCTGCCCGGCGCTCGCTCCAACGCAGGAGTTGGCGCAGTCCGGACCGGAACGCCAGCAGTCTCGAGTACTCCTGGTCGGTGAGGTGTTCGGGTGATGACATCGACCCCTCCATCATAGAGTGATAATATCACGGCATGATATTCGAGTGAGTGGCGATCAAGACGAGCCGCGTTCCGCGGCCGATCGCGGCCCGCCCCGGTAGGGAGGGCTTGGCTCGAAAGGGCTTTGATTCGCCGCTTCGTCTAGAGGGTGGTGGAGAACATGAGCAGTGAAACCATGATGAGCCGGCATCCCGACATCGTGGAGTTGCGAGAGAAGTACGAACGGGCCTCGGAGGCGCCCGACGCCCAGGCGGTCACCGGCCTGCTGTTTTTGACGGGGCTCTACCTCGCGATCTCCCCGTGGGTTGTCGGGTTCAACGACTTGTCGACCTTGACCGTCAACAACCTCATCGTCGGGATCGCCCTGGCGATGCTGGCATTCGGGTTCGCCTCGGTGTACGGCCGGACCCACGGCATCGTCTGGGCCGCACCGTTGATCGGGCTGTGGACGATCCTGGCTCCCTGGATCGTCAGCGGCGAGGTCGACACCACATCGACGATCTGGAACAACGTCATCACCGGCGGGATCGCTGTGCTGCTCGGGCTGGGCGCGATGGTCCTCGGAATGAGCCGGACCGGACGAGTCACCGGCCAGGCGCCGTCGGCAGGTGAGACACGCACCCACCGGTCGTCCGGCCTGCCGCCGGAGACTTCCGCCCGGTGAAACCTCGTCCGTGCGGGCCGCGGAACCGAGTCAGGCGTCGAGTCGATCGAGACCGGCTGCCGATGAAGCCGTAGCCGCGCTGAGCGGCGAACACGACTCAGCACTACCTTTGGTGACGGTGAGACCCGACAACGGTGCCGCGTTCTGGGAATCGTTGTCCGCCTTGCCCGATGCCGCACTGCGCGGTTCGCGGCACTGGTGTTCGGTGACTCCGACTACGACGGCTTCTGCGGCGGCAAGCCGGGAGGGTCGGACCCGTGTCCCGGCTGGCCCCGCAGTACTGCTCGAGCGCGTCGCCGTCCCGGACGCGGCAGGTAGCAACTTCGTGTTCGTCAACCTGTTCCGGGCGCCGGTCGACGCGCCGATGATCTGTTCTGAGCGGTTCCCTGATGCATTTCGGCGGTCGTGACCGGCTGGAGAGTCGCTGGATGCTCGTGCGCAGCGTCGGGGAGAAGCGCGTTGCGGCGCGCCGGCCAGGTGGTGTCAGCGCCGGTGTCCGACTTGGTTGGCGACAGCCAGGATGGGGGTGGCTGCGGCCGTGGCGGCTGCTCCGAGCCGGGTGTCGGTGGCCAGTATCCATCGGACGGTCTTCATGGCCAGGGTCAGGACTTCGCTGCCACGGAGGCGCACATCCGCCTCGAATCGGCTGATGGCCACGGTGAGGGTGGTGGTGTCAGCGGCGACCTCACGTAGCTGCTCGACCAGGCTTGCGGCGTCGCGGATGGCGGCACCAGCTCCCATGCCGGCGGTCGGCGGGGTCGCATGGACGGCGTCGCCGAGCGCGGTGATGGATCCGGCCGGCCACGGGGCGAGGTCTTGTACCCGGGACGAGGCCGCATTGAACCGGAACGCGGCCACACTGTCCGGGTCGGCGCGGGCGATCACCTCGAGCGGGCGTTCGCTCCATCCCTGTCGGCGAAACCTGGCCAGCAGCGCGGTCTGTAGCGCGGCACCGCGGGTGTCACGCATCGAGTCGGTATCGGCGGACTCGGGAAACATGGCCCCCCAGATGTAGGTGGGGCCGGTCGTGACCGCCGCCCGAAGCTCGGGTGCGTCGAGTACAGCGTTACCCACCGGGTCGAGGAAACCGACGTAGAGTGCCGCACCCCGTGGGCCGATCGCCAGCCCCGACCGCCGTCCGAGCCGTTGTCGCTCCGCCGGGCTGAGGTCGTCGACGGAGGTTCTCCCGGAAAAGCCGATGATGCCGGCGGGCGAATTGGTGGGGCCTCCGGCCAGGTGACGGGCCACCAGCGAGTGTGTGCCGTCCGCACCCACCAGCAGATCACACTGAACAGGTGACTCGTCGGCGAACATCACCAGCGGACTCCCGTCCTCGGCGCGGCCGATACCGGTGACGGCTCGGCCCATATGGAGATCGTCGCCGACCGCCTCGGCCAGAAGGGTTCGCAGGGTGATGCGGTCGATGTCCACGCTGGTATCGCCGCTGAGGTCTGGACCGTGGCCCAGCAACCGACCGCGCCGATCCCAGAATGCGTCCGGATCCCGCAGCCGCAACGCTGATGCCGACGCCAGCAACCGTTCGAAGACCTCCGGCGCGACGAGCTCCTGCAACGCTGACTGTGCCCGACCGTCGAGTGTGATGTGGTAGCCCCCGGTCGCTGCCACATCGGTGTCACGGTCGAAGACCGTCACGTCGAATCCATGACGACGCAAGCCGGCGGCCAGCGCCAAGCCACCGATCCCGCCTCCGACGATGATGATGCGCATCCTGTTTCGGCTCCTCTTTCTGATGTCGGACAACCTTCGGGTGTGACCTTGCCATCGGTAGTGGACATCGAGTGGCCACGATCGGTCATCATGTGACGGTGGCCGATACCTCACGGCGGGCGCTGCGATTGCTGTCGCTGCTCGCCGCACGCCGACGGTGGTCGCTGAGCGAGCTCGCCGCCCGGCTCGACGTCAGCGAACGCACCGTCCGGCGCGACATCGAGACACTGCGGTTGCTCGACTACCCGGTCACGACCGTCCATGGGCCGGCCGGTGGCTACGAACTGGGCGCCGGTCACACGCTGCCGCCGCTGCTGTTCGACGACGAGCAGGCTCTGGCCGTCGCGGTCGCTCTGCGGACCGTCTCCGGCACTGTCTTCGGCCTGGAACAGGACGCTGCACGGGCACTGGACACGCTCGAGCAGGTGATGCCGACCAGGCTGCGGGCGGCCATGGAGTCATTGCAGCTGACCAGGCTGCAGAATTACTGGGAGTTCCCGGCGCCACCCATCGCCTCGGGTGCGCTCAAGGTAGTGGGCGGCGCGGTACGCCACCACCACGTGCTCGTCGTCGAACCACTGCGTGCCGACGGCACGCGCCCCGATCCTCGCGACGCCGATTTCACCCCTCCACGCCGCGTCGAACCCCACCACCTGGCCGTCTGGGCCGGACGGTGGTACCTGGTCGCCTACGACCTCGCAGACAGCACCTGGCGCGTGCACCGCGTCGACCGCCTCCACCTCCACACGCCGCCCGGCATCCCGTTCACCCCCAGAAACCTGCCGGGCGGCGACGTCGCCCACTTCGTCATGACCAGCCACGACCGAGGCGATACCCCTGCCGCGTGGCCCTGCACGGGAACCGCACGCCTGCACCTGGCGGCCGAGACGGTGGCTCGCTGGGCGCCCGGCGGATCAGTCGTCGAGCACCTCGACCCCCATCACTGTCGCCTCACCATCGGAGCCTGGTCGTGGGCCGGTGTCGCGGGAATTCTCGCCACCTTCGACACCGACCTCACCGACGTGGAACCCCCTGAGTTGGTCGAAGCCTGCCGCCGCCTCATGAAGCGGTGGAAGACCATAGCGAGCACCACCTCTGACAAGTGAGACCGGACAACCAAGTCCCGGTAGGACCAGTCGTGTTCGCGAGACGCGCGTGCCTGTTCTGATCCACGCCCGGGCGCTCCACCCACGGTCGGTGAACGCCGCGACGAGCGGTGCGTAGAAGCGCGAACCGATCGCGATTGCGGGACGTTGAGCACGATCGGGGAGTGGTAGGTTCCGCTGGTCGGATGCACTCGACGCCGCGCTCACTCGACGTTGCCACTTTGTGCGCCTTTTGCGGGGCACCGAAGTGTGCCTACCGGTTTTGCTGCTTTCTCTGCTCGATCGAAAACCCCCTCCGCAGTGGCGACCTTGCGATTAGCGTGGGGTTTGCCATAGTCAGTGAGCTGGGGAGCTACCGATGTCACCGACTGAGCAGACAACCGTCGAGGTCGACCCGGGTGGCCAGCCGGTGATCGTGCCGGTCCCGAGCGTGAACTGATCGGACCAGCAACCCACGAGAACAGCCGGAATCGGGTACACCAGAACCGAGGGAGAGCGCGATGACCGAAATCGAGCCGGTGCTCGAGCCTGAGGCGAGCGAGTTCGCCAAGGCCACTGACAAGCCGCCGTTTCTGTTCCAGTTGCCGCCGGCCGAAGGCCGGAAAATAGTCGACGAGGTCCAGTCGGGTGAGATCGACAAGCCCGAGATCGACGAGGAATGGATCACCGTCGAGGGTGGGCCGACCGGCACGGTGAACGTCCGCATCGTCAAGCCTGCCGGCGCCACGGGGACGCTTCCGGTCGTCTTCTACATTCACGGGGCGGGTTGGGTGTTCGGCAACGCGCACACCCACGACCGGCTGGTGCGCGAACTCGCGGTCGGTGCCGAGGCCGCCGTGGTTTTTCCCGAGTACGACCTGTCGCCGGAGGCGAAGTATCCGACCGCGATCGAGCAGAACTACGCCGCCGCGCAATGGGTGTTCGCCCACGGCGCCGAGAAGGGGCTCGACGCTTCGAAGTTCGCGGTGGTCGGCGACTCGGTGGGCGGCAACATGAGTGCTGTGCTGGCCCTGATGGCCAAGGATCGCGGCGATATTCGCGTCACTCAGCAGGTGCTGCTGTACCCGGTCACCAACGCCGACTTCGACACCGCGTCGTATCACCAGTTCGCCGAGCACTACTTCCTCGCTCGCGAGGGCATGCAGTGGTTCTGGGACCAGTACACCGACAACGACGCGCAGCGCGAGGAGATCTACGCCTCCCCGCTACGAGCCTCGCTCGAGCAGCTGAAGGGCCTGCCGCCGGCGCTGGTGATCACCGGCGAAGCCGATGTCCTGCGTGACGAGGGCGAGGCGTACGCGGCCAAACTCCGCGAGGCCGGTGTGCCGGTCACCCACGTGCGGTTCGGCGGCATCATCCACGACTTCATGATGATCAACTCGATGCGTTCCACCCACGCGGCCACCACCGCCATCAAGCTGACGCAGGACACCCTGCGCATGGCATTGCACTGAACTACGCCGCTGGCCGGCCTTCCCGCTCGACGCCCGCCGGTGTCGACGCGGCGTTCAGGCGCGCCCGTGCTGCCCTGCCCGGCTGGGCCACACAGTACGGCCTCAATGCCGGCGTCTGGACCGGCGACGGCGCCAAGGGCAGGGCCGTCGCCGCCCGCCTGCGCGCAGACACGGTCAACGTCAACGATGCCTACGGTGCTGCCCGGGGAGCGTCGACTCACCGATGGGCGGCATGGGGTACTCGGGTGTGGGTCGCCGCCGCGGAGCCGACGGCCTCCTGATTGCCGAAAGCCAGCGGCCCCGTAGCCTCGGGCCGGCGCCTGACGCCTCGTCTCTCACTGCGTGAAGTCGTCGCGTGGAGTTCGTAACGTAGAGTGCGGTTCCGGGGGACAGGCAGGGACCGCTGTCGGGTGCTGGTCCGGACCGACCTCCTGCGCGCTCCGGAGGCCGCCGGCACGACCGCGTGGCCATGACTGAATCGAGGTCGGTGCCCACGTGGAGGCCGCAGCGAACTCCCCTGACGCGGTGACGTCCTGTTCACCTGACGCGGCGATATCCCGCGACGCGGCGACGACCCGCGACATGTCGCGCCCGGCGCGCCTGCACGCCCACAGCGCCGTCTCCACGGCCCTGGCGCTGCACAGCGATCACGCGTTGCGCGAGCTGGTGGATGCGGCCGCGCCGATCGGCGCCGGTATCGGCGGGAAGTCGGCGCTGCTGGATGTCGCCGGAACCCCGGTCTTCGTGAAGCGAGTGCCCCTCACCGACCTGGAACGGCAGCCGGAGCACGTCCGGTCCACGGCGAACCTGTTCGACATGCCGCTCTTCTGCCAGTACGGCATCGGCCTCATCGGCGGGCCGGGCTTCGGGGCCTGGCGCGAACTCGCCGTGCACACCATGACGACGAACTGGGTGCTCGCCGCCGAACACGAGGGCTTCCCGCTGATGTACCACTGGCGGGTGCTGCGGGACACGACCCCGCTGCCGGAGGAACTCGCCGACGTCGACCGCGCCGTCGCCTACTGGGACGGCCGACCGCAGGTACGCCACCGGATCGAGGCCCTCCGGGACTCTTCGGCGAGCATCGTGCTGTTCCTGGAGTACATCCCGCAGACCCTGCACGAGTGGCTGAACGCCCAGATCGAGGCGGGCGACGAGGCCGCGGACCGGGCCTGCGTCATGGTGGAGCGGGAACTGGCCGCCGGCACCGCGTTCATGAACAGCCGTGGACTGCTGCACCTCGACGCGCACTTCGAGAACATCCTGACCGATGGTCAACGCCTCTACTTCGGCGACTACGGCCTCTCGCTCTCCTCCGGGTTCGACCTCTCGCCGGAGGAGACCGCGTTCTTCGACCAGAACCAGAGCTACGACCGCGGCTACGCCACCACCTACCTGGTGAACTGGCTGGTCACCGCCTTGTACGGGCTCCGGCGGGAGGACAGGGAGGCGCGCGCCACGATGGTGCGCGCCTTCGCCGAGGGCAAGCCGCCGGAGGGCATCCCTGCGGAGGCCGCCACGGTCCTCACCCGGCACGCGCCGATCGCCGCGGCGATGTCGGCGTTCATGCGTGCGTTCCAGCAGGCGAGCCGGAGCACCCCGTACCCGGACGAGGAGATCCGCCGCCTGCTGGGCGGCCAGGCCTCTGTGCTCGCTCAGCCCGTGTGACGGACCGCAAGCGGGTGGGCACGGCGGGAGCCCGGTCACCCTTTTCCCTCCTGCGCAACCGACCGCTCAGCTCCGCAGCTCGCAGATCACCACCGGGATGTCGCGCGCGTGGTTCGCTGCTGATAGTTCGCCTAACCCTTATAAGCAGCGATGATCTGCGGCCAGAGCTCAGCTTTCTCCTGCGGAGTCGCAGTACGTGCGTGCACTTTCGCCGACGGCCGCCGGCTCAGGTGACCGATGTACCGCCGACCGATCGTAGAGCTCCGCCGGAAGTTGACGGCGACAGCGTCCGCTCGGCCGGAACGGGCTTGTGCGGCTTGCTGATCCGAGAGTGATCCCGCGGTAGCGATCTGAAATCTAGCAACGCTAGACAAGATAGCGAGCGAATGCTACCGTTGCTCCAGTTTCTAGCGATGCTAGAATTCAGGAAGGGAAGCCGAAATGCTCGTTGTCACCGGCCAGATCATCGCCGCCGTCGCCGTTCTCGCCAATGCCATCGTCTATGGCACCGATGTCTGCGGGGCCGTGATCACCCGGTCCGTGTACCGCAAGCTCGATGACGCGGCCGTGACCATGAGTGCGGGATGGGGTCACTACTACGGCGACAAGCGCATGCCGGTTGTCGGTGCGGGCGGCATGGTCACCGCGGTGCTCACACTGCTGATCGCACTACTGGCCGGCCGGATCGGCGCCGCTGTCGCGGCAGGGATCACGGTGGCGGCGCTGCTGACCTGGCTCGCCTTCTACGTCCGCATCGCCAAACCGATCAATACCCAGCAGACAGCCGCCGCCCAGAGCGGCATCATTCCGGCCGATGCCCGTGCGCTACAGGACAAGTGGGACAGCATTCTGAAGTACCGGGTCACCCTGCAGTTCATTGCCATTGCTGGACTGTGCGCCGCGCTGATCCTGTTCTGATCTCAGAGCACGGGGTAGGCGGTCTCGCGTAGTACAACTTCCGGCTGATCGCCGGGGGCACACCTGATATCGAATTCACCGAGGAGTGACTGATATGACCTTTACCAGCAATGAACTGCGATTCCTCGAGGAGGCAGGGATCGGTCGGCTGGCCACGGTGTCGCCCGACGGCGTTGTGCAGAACAACCCGACCAGCTATCGGGTGAACGCCGACGGCACGATCGACATCGGGGGCATGCGGATGCGGGCCAGTCGAAAGTACCGCAATGTCGAGGCGGGTAGCCGGGTGTCGTTCGTCGTCGACCAACAGGTTTCATTGGAGCCATACGTCATTCGCGGCATCGAGGTACGCGGCACGGCCGAGGCGCTCGATGACGAGGAGCCACCGTTCCAACCCCAGGAACGCGCGGTCATCCGAATCCACCCCGAACGGATCATCTCCTGGGGCATCGACGGCGGATCCTTCGACTTCACCAGTCGCGGCGCCGAGTAGTCCGGCATCGTGGGCGACCCCACAAGAAAGGCCGTCACCGACGGTCGGTGGTGAGCGAAATGGACCGCGTCGCGAGTGGGACCGGGCACCCCGGCGTCGGTTACGCCGTTGGGAGCGGCGCTGTCCGCCCCCACCCACCCGGGCGATGGAGGGCAACTCCGTGGTAGCCGAGCAGAGGCGAAGCCGCGGTGCCCTGGGCGCTGTCGGAGTCTCAGGACCATGTGGGGCCGAACGGTTTGCCGCGGTAGGAGGGCACCGCAGCCGCGCTGCACCCACGCCGCCGCACACCGATGGTGATCCTGCCGGGGGTATGGAATCCGGTCCGGCGGGGTGGTGGATTTGATCTACTAGATCTCAGAGATTCGCCCTGGACGACGACTACGAGATCAGCGCAGCGTTTACCAACGGTTCGAGGCTCGGTGGCGGTGCGCTCACACAGTGAGGACGCGAACCATGGCTGATTTGACCGAAGGCGCCTACCGGATCATCAACACCGAGTTGAATGTGGCGATAGCGCTGGCCTTCAACGACGACACCCGTGTGAGCGGGATGAATCCTGTTGCGAGCGGCGACCGGCAGTACTGGACGCTTCAGCTGACGGAGGGAGCTGACGGGTTCCGGATCAACAGCACACTGACTCACCTGTGCCTCACCCCGGCCGAGGGCAGCATAGTGCCGCCGCCGATCGCGGTCCGGCCACGTTCAGGGGCCGTCGTCTGGTGCTTCCAGCCTGTTGGCGGATAGGCGCCATGTTCTCGGCTCCTCAGTCGAGACAGAACTCGTTGCCCTCGATGTCCTGCATCACCAGGCACGACTCGTTGACGCCATCGGCGCGCAGTAGTCGCACGCGTACCGCGCCGAGCGCGACCAGTCGTGCGCATTCGGACTCGAGTGCGGCCACGCGCTCGTCACCCACGAGCCCGGTGCCGACCCGCACGTCGAGATGCACCCGATTTTTCACGACCTTTCCCTCGGGCACACGCTGGAAGTACAGGCGCGGGCCCGCACCTGAGGGATCAACACATGCTGAGCCCCGGTGCTCGTAACCCAATACCTCAGACCAGAAACGAGCGACGCGCTCAGGTTCCGCGCAGTCGAAGGTGACTTGGATCTGTTTGACCGACGCCATCGTTCCACCATAGAGATGGAGTCTTACGTCGTGGACGGCGGCAGAGGCCGACGGCGCGTTGATCTTCCGAGGTGCCGCGCCGGCAGTCTCGGTCAGCGCGGTATGCGGCAATGAGCGTCGGCTTCGGGTTCGCCTCAGCCTGGTAACGCTGCCGCCAGCTCGGCACAGAGCGCATCGAGTCCGGATGCGGGGATCCGAGGCGCGTCCGGAGAATCGGCGTCGTGCCACGGTACATCTCGTGCGGTGTCGGACGGTCGGGTGAAGATGTGCTGGTGGAGGTGGACACCGGCCGCGCTCAGGCCCGCCACGAAGGTGAAGACGTGGGCGGGTTCGAGAACTCGGCGCAGGGCACCGATCGACGAGCGGACAGCGCGAGCGAACGCTACTGTCTCAGCCTCGTCGAGCAGATCGAGGGTCGCAACGTGACGACGAGGCTCGACGAACAGGTAGCCCGGCCGGACCCACTCGCCATGGGCGGGCCGGTGGGTCACCACCACGAGGTCGTCGACATGGATCACCGGGCTCACCAGTGGTCCGGTCCCGTTGTGTTTGTCGCAGATCATGCACCCCCGCATGCGGGGACGATACCGCTGCTCCGCCAGCTGGTGCGAGCGCACCTCGAAGTCTCGATTCGGAGCAGGCGCTCACCGTGCAGTCCTCGTTCCCGATGGAGTAGGAGAACGAAACCAACGCCTCTGCGGGACAGCCCGGATGGATTGTCCCGCAAGGGCAGCGCGTCATTTCAGCGGGGCCATCCACGGGACTGCGTTGTGAGCAAAGCTCTGCTTGACCGGCACCAGGTCGGCATGATCGTCCAAGGCCGTGATCGTGACCCCCACCAAGCCGGCTTCATCCCCCTTGGACGCGACCGAGGAACCGCACTTCGGACAGAACCCGCGGCAGATCTGCGGGAAGGTCTCGAACCAGGTCGGTTCCCCGCCCGGACCGGTCCACGCGAATCCTTCCTCCGGGAAAGACACCCACGACATCACCGGGGCGCCTGAAAGCCTCTGGCAGTGCTCGCACGAGCACAGGTGAGGGAAGTCCGGGTCGCCGGTCGCGGAGAACCGGATATTGCCGCAGAGACAGCCGCCGTTCACATCGCTCCTTCTTGCTGGACACCATGTCGTTTCATCCAATGCCGCGGTTGTTGATCAACGACGCCCGACGCTCGGCAAGGCCTCCGCCGTCGCGGCACCGAGCAGGCCCGGTCACTCTGTCACACAGCCGACGGCGAGTTCGCTCGCATAGTGCAGAGAAGTCCTGTGGCTGCGGTGACGTACAGGACAGAACCTGGGAACGAACCACTGCGTTCCTGCCTCTGTTTGTGTCGCGTCCTTACGGGAAATCGGGCCGATTCGTGAGGTGTCCAGATCCATCGAACCGGAGAAGCGTGCCGCCTTCTTCGGCTTCAGCGGTGGCGGAGCTTGTGGGTCGTCGAGCAGCTGAATCGGTGGCGGTAGACGAACGTGACGGTTGGAGGAAGCTAGCGATGAAACGTAGTTCCGACGTCGGCGCCGGAGGTGCGGCTGCGCCTGTTGTCGATTCGGGCAGGTGCGGGCGAGATCCGAACGGCTCGGCGCTCTCTTGGTCACGCTCCGGTCGCACTCGCGGCGATGCTCGCCGTGACCACAGGGCTGGTCGCGGCTTCACCGCCTGCGAGTGCCGATACTGCGTCGATCACCGGTTCCTAGGCCGAGGACGATCGGACCGTGCAGCTGCGGGTGCATTCCGCGGCGATGGGGCAGGACAGCGCGGCGTGGCAGAAGAACACCGGCGTGTCGTGATCGGTTCCACGCTTACCCAACCGGTATAGGTGGCCAAGTCGTAGACACCGAACGGGATCGCGACCTCGACGTCGGGGCCATGAAACAGAAGCTGTGATTCTCGACCTCGACCGGATCACCTTTCGGGCGCCACTGCCCTCCGGCATTGGGCAACCGCCGAGCTGCTCCTTCTTCTTGGCATCGGTGCTGATCACCGGCTGCCTGTCCGGGTGATGCTGCTCGACCTGTTGGCCCTATGCGGCCGTTCCGCGCGCAGAGTGAGCGCGCGGCTTGGCGCGCGACTGCCCTTGCGCCGCATTTCCGTTGCGACGGCCGCTGCCTTGGCGCGGTCCGCCACTGCCCCTGCGCGATCCGCCATTGCCTTGGCGCGGTCCGCCACTGCTACGGTACGGTCCGCCGCTGGTTCGGCGGTCGTCTTCACGTGCCGCCCGCTCGCTGTAGGAGGGCGCGACGAATGGGGCGATCGTGCCGACGAGCTCGGCCACCACGGGCGAGTCGGCGGTGACCCGTTGCGGGGTCACAGTGATCTTGGCCTTGCGCATGAGGTCGGCCAGGTCGCGTCGTTCGCCGGGCAGCACCAGGGTGATCACTTCACCGGAGTTGCCGGCCCGCGCGGTACGGCCCGAACGGTGCAGGTACGCCTTGTGTTCGGCGGGCGGATCGACGTGCACGACCAGCTCGACACCGTCGACGTGCACGCCGCGCGCGGCCACATCGGTCGCCACCAGCACCAGGGCATCACCGGCGGCGAAGACCGCGAGGTTGCGGTCGCGGGCGCCCTGCGAGAGGTTGCCGTGCAGATCGACGGCCGGAATTCCGGCGAGGGTCAGCTGCTTGGCCAGTTTGCGAGCCTGATGTTTGGTGCGCATGAACAGGATTCGCCGACCCGAGCCCGAGGCGAGCCGGTGTACGACCTCGCGCTTGGCTTCGACGCTCGCGGTCTCGAAAACATGATGGGTCATGGCGGCGACCGGAGAGTTCGCCTCATCGACCGAATGCAGCTTGGCATCCGGCAGGAAGCGGCTCACCAGCTTGTTGACGCCGTTATCCAGGGTGGCCGAGAACAGCAGGCGCTGACCGTCATTCGGGGTGGCCGCGAGAATGCGGGTCACGCCTGGCAGGAACCCGAGGTCGGCCATGTGGTCGGCCTCGTCGATCACGGTGACCTCGACGGCATCCAGGGAGATCAGACGTTGGTTCATCAGATCCTCGAGCCGGCCGGGGCAGGCGACGACAATGTCGACACCGGCGCGCAGTGACCGGACCTGCCGGTTCTGCGGGACCCCACCGAAAATCGTGGTGACGGTCATGCGATAGGCCGCGGCGAGGGGTTCCAGCGCGGCCGCGATCTGGGTGGCCAATTCCCGAGTCGGCGCCAGCACCAGGCCGGTCGGGCGGCTCGGTGCGCGTCTACCGGCGAGACCGCCGCCGAGACGGTTGACCATCGGAATGGCGAAGGCCAGCGTCTTGCCGCTGCCGGTCCGGCCACGGCCCAGCACGTCGCGTCCGGCCAGCGAATCGGGCAGGGTGTCGGTCTGGATCGGAAAAGGTTCGGTGATCTTGGCGCGAGTCAACGCCTTCACCAGCGGTGCGCTCACGCCGAGCGCGGCAAAAGAGATGTCAGCAGAACTCATAGGTGTTGCGGTGCCTTTCGGGCATCGGTGGTGCCTGAGCCGTCTGCGAACCTTCCGGGTCCGCGCCGGGGGCACGAAATGGCGAGATTGCCGATGGGCAAAATCGATCGCCGTAAGAAGAGCGGATGCGGCAAGCGCTGGTTGCGAAGCGAATGCGATCTACGACGCTTGGCGTGACATGTCACGCGCCTGACCAACAATAGCCTGTGATGGGCGGTTCGTACTCATCGGGTGAGGTTTCTCGCTCTGGCCAGGGCTGGGCCGCCGGACTCGTGTTCGCCCGCCCTGCGACAGCGGATCCTCGGACACGCCGTCGCCGAGCTGCGTACGGCGCCCGCCGCCGACCCGGTGGCGGTCGAGCTCCGCGTCGCAGGCCGGGCCCGCACGCGGTAGCGCTGTCCGAGGGCCCAGCGGATCAGGACGGCTCGGTATCAGTGCCCCCGCTGATCAGTCAGAGCCAGGCCTTCCTCGGCCTTGACCCGCCGATGCTCGGAGCAGTATCCACGCGATGCCTGAGCCAATTGGCGCCGCAGCGGCGATGGCACCGACAACGGCTTGGTGAAGACCGGCGGCTAGGGGCCGGCAGACGTGTTTCACGACAAGCGGCGCGGCGACCCCCGCCGCCGGGGCGCGGGAGTCCAGTTCGTCGCGCAGGCCGCGGGGGACCGGGCTCCCCGCGGCCACGCCGGGCGCGTCGAGGTCGGCCACAACCCTCGGCCACTCGGCGTCGTCGCGAGTGACCAGCCGAACGCCGAGCTCGTCGGCGCGGTCGAGATCCTGGGCAGCCTGACCGCGCAGGTCACGCGGGACAGCCGCCGCGACATCGCCAGTGGCCAGCCGGGCGGCGGCCTCCTCGACCTCGAGCGTGCGCATCAGCTGACCATGGCCTGCACGGTCTCGTTGTCGGGGTCGTCGGCCAACGCGATCCGAACCGCGGCCAGTGCCCGGTCGCGGTCGCCGTGGACGTAGGCGGTGACCGCGCACAACATCGCGGCTGGTGCGCGGTGCGGGGACGGCAGCGCCCGCACCCGCAACGCCCACAACCACTGCCCGCGCACACCTCTCGCGCTGACGGCGAAGGCATAAAGGCTGTCGCGGACCATGTCGTCGGCCAGCTCGGTATCCGCAACCAGGTCCGGCGGAAGGTCCTCGACACTGTCACCGCGGGGCGCGGCGTAGGGCAGCAGCCCGTGCTCGCCGCCGAACAAGCTCGCCCACGGATGACCCGCGGCAGGGCCGGTCACCGACCACGCACCGAGCGTTCCGACCCGTAGTTCGGCCAGCTGGTCGCGCAACAGGGCCGCCAGCTCGCGGTGTTCGTCGCGGGGAAACGGTGTGTCCGGACTCGGATCATCGATCACGACGACCGCGACCGCGTCCGGGCGATGCTTTGCGCACCAACCGCGGGTGCGGGCCAGGATCGGGACGGTGGCCAGGTGCTCCCGGGTCAGATAGAGATCTTCGCGGCGGACGCATTCGACCGCGATATACGCATCCGGCCAGCACGCCACCTCCCGCAAGCTCATCACCACCAGCGACCGGTGTGGCGGTTTCGGCAACCACGCCAGCGCCTCGGCGATGAATCGGCCGGGATCTCCAACAGAAGACATGACGAACCTCCTCGAAGAAAGGGAAAAGGCGTGCGTCACCACGGAAGACACAACAGGAACGGCACGCATACCGAGCGGCGCGGCCTCGCGCGACGGTGGCGGGACGATGGGCGAGGCGGGAAGGGTTGATGTTCCTGGAGTGGGACGGGCGCATCCACCGTCGCGCCTGGCACCGGGCGAAGCAGCGGGCAGCGGTCTAGTGCCCCGTCAAGCAATCTGGGGGAGGTAATCGGGTCGCCGGAGCTTGGAGTCGACGGCGAACTCGCGTTGGGTTGGGCGTGCTGGTTGTACCAGAGGATGTAGGCACCGATCGCGGCGTCCTGTTCGTCGTGGCTGCGGTGGTCGGTACGTCGGCAGGGGCGCCGATCCGTGGAGGGGGTCGCTTGCCCGCAGAAGCCCCGTCCTTCGGAGAGACTGTCGCTTCCGGTGACATCGTGACCCGGTGGTTTTGGCCGAACCTTGCCCAACGAGCCGCCCGCTCCTCAAGTGGAGCCTTCTGAGCTGGAACATCACCTGGTTGCGACAAGACTTCACGGCTTGAAACGGAATGATCCGTTCTGATAGGGTTCAAACAGAACGAAGCATTCCGTTTCCAAAGGAGATCGCCATGAGCACCATCAAGCCCTTCCGGATCGACATTCCGCAGGCCAAGCTCGACGATCTGGCCGACCGTCTGCGCCGCTCCCTGTGGCCGAGCGAACTGCCCGGCGTCGGCGACTCCTACGGTGTGCCCGAGGATCGGGTGCGCGGCCTTGCGCAGTACTGGCTGGAGACCTTCGACTGGCGGGCGCTCGAGGCGAAGCTGAATGCTTACCCACAGTTCACCACTGAAATCGATGGCGAGAACATCTACTTTCTGCACATCCGGTCAGCTCGCGCGGACGCGCTGCCGGTGGTCCTCACCCACGGCTGGCCCGGTTCGGTGCTCGAGTTCCTCGACGTCATCGAGCCGCTGACCGCGCCGGAGTCCGCTGAGGATCCCGCCTTCCACCTGGTGATTCCGGCGCTGCCCGGCATGGGCTTCTCCGGCCCGACGCACAGCACCGGCTGGACCATGCGGCGCGTCGCCAAGGCCTGGATCGAGCTGATGGATCGGCTCGGTTACCAGCGCTTCGGTGCGATCGGCAATGACGGCGGGTCGATGGTCTCCCCGGAGATCGGTCGCCTGGCGCCGGACCGGGTAGTGGGCGTCCATGTCACACAACTGTTTTCGTTCCCGTCCGGCGATCCGGCCGAGTTCGTCGACCTCTCGCCGGAGGACCTGGCGGCGCTCGAACACCTGAAGTGGTTCCAGAACAACAAGATGGCCTTCAACATCCTGTGCAGCCAGCAGCCGCAGACGCTGGCCTACGCGCTCTCCGATTCGCCGATCGGCCTGCTGGGTTGGAACGCACAGCTTTTCGGTGAGAGTCTCGACGCCGATTTCGTCATCGGCAACGTTGCCCTCTACTGGCTGACCGGCACCGCTGCCTCATCGGTCCGGTACTACTACGAGGAGGCGCACAGCACCGACCGCCCGACCGGCTCGACCACCACCCCCACCGCACTTGCCATGTTCAAGGGTGATTTCCAGTCGATCCGCCGGTTCGCCGAGCGTGACCACAGCAACATCGTCAGCTGGAACTCCTACGACGCAGGCTCGGCGATCGGCGGTCCGAACGACGCCGCAGGCCACTTCGCCGCGCACGAGGCACCCGAATTGCTCGTCGGCGACATCCGGCGGTTCTTCGCCGAAGTCGGCTGAAGTCCGGTCGCGAGAACCGCGAGAACGACGCGGGATCACGCTTTCCCGTGCTGCGCTATGCCCCTAGGAAGATCGCTGGATACGCCATGTCCAGCGGCCGGTTCTGCCATTCGGCCATGCCGTCGATCACCTTGTCGGTAGTAACCGAGATCGCTGCTCGGACACCTCGGCGCCGTAGACTACACGTAGATGCGCGGAGCTCTCATCATGCGTGAATCCTTTGGCAGACAGCGCCATGTTCTCGACGTCCTCGAGTCGGCGCTGCCGTTTCCTGACGATCTGCGGCTCGATTCTGGAGTGCCGGTCGCGCGGGACAACGATCTCTACCGGGCCGACATCGGTGATCACGGTCTTCGAACGAGTCCCATTGCGTGAGTTGCCCCTTTCCACGGCCCGGCAGGATCACCGTGGTCGTAGCCGAGGTGATCGGTGATCTCGCCGTCGAGGGCGGACTCGACCACCAGCTTGGTCAGCTGCAGCGATCCGCCCTCGCCGCTGAGCTGTAGCCCGCTCGCGCCGGCCTGGGCCGCCAACTGGGCCACCAGCTCGGATGCAACATTCAGACGGCCTGTCCGCCGCCTCAGCCGAGGCGGCGGACAGGTTCACGTCGCGATCAAGTCGATCACGAAGACGAGCGTCTCCCCCGGCGCGATGGCGTCCGCGGCGCCTCGGTCGCCGTATGCGAGGTGGGGCGGGATGATCAGCCTCCTGCGGCCGCCGACTCGCATGCCTTGCACACCCTCGTCCCAGCCCTTGATGACCTGCCCGGCGCCCAGTGTGAATGCGAACGGTTCGCCGCTCTCCCAGCTCGAATCGAACTCCGTTCCGGTGGAGAACGTGACGCCCACGTAGTGGACTTCGACGGAATCGCCGTGTTCGGCCTGCGGGCCGTCGCCGTCCCAGATCTCCACGATCACCAATTCGCTCGGCGGCGGGCCAGCGGGGATCTCGATCTCCGGCTTCCGCTGTTTCACTACACCGCGCTCGCCGGGACGACCCAGGAGCCGGGTGATCCACCGCTGCCAGGACTTCTGCTTCATCTCTTCGTCGGACACCGCAACATCATGCCCCAAAACCATTGCGCTGCCGCGAATGCGAGGGTGCGCGGCGTCCACGCGCACGTCGTTGGCCGAGGCGATCGCGACGAACAACTGCACATACGTCGCCCGACATGGACTACGCCACCCTCGAGCACCTTGCCCGGTACCTGGTCGGCTACTTCTGGCGCCGGATCACCGAGATCAACCCGGCCCAGACCGATTTCGTGCTGCCGGAGCCGGTCTATGCGCAGTGACGCGAGTCGATCAACTGGTGCGAGCCGAAGAACGGGGAGCCACCGGCACCGCGGTGGCATCCGCAGAACATCGTCGGCGCGGTGCGCGGGCGCTGAACTGGCCGACATCGTCCGCCGAGCGCGATATCGAGACGATCAGAGCACCGTCTCGAAACCTTGGTAATGAGACAGAGGCACAGCGGGTGCCTGCACAAGCACGCCAGTAACGGCGGTCCAGGTTGCCATCGCGCCCGAAGTCGAGAGATACGGATCGGGCAAGCCGACAACTCCGCTGAACAGCGGTGTCGATTTGCGTAGTGCAGATAAGCCTGTATACGGTGCCCGATGCTGCCGATCAACCCGAAAATGCTTGC
The DNA here is from genome assembly GCF_015477775.1 of Nocardia abscessus. Taxonomy (GTDB): domain Bacteria; phylum Actinomycetota; class Actinomycetes; order Mycobacteriales; family Mycobacteriaceae; genus Nocardia; species Nocardia abscessus_A. The sequence goes on from NZ_JADLQO010000010.1 coordinate 211,930, forward strand.
GCGCTTGGACGATATCGAAACCGATCTGATCGCTCGGCGCGCCCGCGCCGAGCGTGAGGCTGGGCGGGGGAGATCGAAGGCATCGACCTGACGTTGGCCTGCCCGCGGCAGAAGCGCGAGCAGACCATGCGGCTGCCGCGGTTGTCGACCCCGGGCACGACGATGATCGCCCTGTCCCCGACGAGGCCGCCGCCCAGGGCGTGAGGAGTGCTGCACGTCGGGTTCGGGCAGGTCAGTCAGTCGGTACGCTCGGTGGCTCACCCGTGCGTGGAGTCACTGGGCGCTTACGACCCACTCCTGCCGCTCATTCCAGAGGGCGGATCCCATCAAGGATGAGGGCGGTGACGCGATCGGCGACGTCGGGGGTATGAGTTCGGGTGGCCTGGCAGGCGACGATAATCGCCTTGGCTTCTCGTACGGTCAGATCAGAGCGGACGGTCCCGGCGTGTTTCGCGGCGGTGGGGAGTTCGCCGAGTAGACCCATGAACCGAGCTTCGGTATCTGGGGCAACGGTGTCGATGTCGATCCCGTCGCCGCGATTGCCTGGGACAATCCCTGATCGGCAGCGCCCCAGTGCAACGCCATCGCGCGGATGAACTCCCGCAGCGCCTGCCCTGGGTCGTCCTCATCGAGCAGTGCGCGCCCCTCGGCGACGATTTGGGTCAGGCGATAATCGATCACGGCAGCGAACAGCGCGTTCTTCGTGGGGAAGTGCCGGTAGACGGTGCCCGCACCAACCCCGGCGCGGCGCGCGATCTCATCGATGGGGATCGACAACCCCTCGGCGGCGAAACTCTGGTAGGCGGCCTCGAGGACTGCCTCCCGGTTACGTATCGCGTCCGCACGCAGCGGTTTGGGCTTGTCGGTCACGTGGATCACCTCCCGCACGCCGACAAACGGGGCACACGCTCCGTATAGTTGAAATATAAGCGGAGTGATCATTCCGCTTGTCTCATGCTATCCAGGAGGAATCCCATGGCGAAGTGGACCACCACCGACATCCGTGACCAGTCCGGACGCACCGCCGTCGTCACCGGCGCGAATTCCGGGCTGGGATTCGAAACGGCCACCGCACTGGCCGCCAAAGGCGCACACGTCGTGCTCGCCGTACGCAACCTGGACAAAGGCAAGGCCGCCGCGGACCGGATCACCGCCGCAACGCCCAACGCGTGTCGGGCACCGCATCCGCTCGGCGATCCACTTCGATGACCTGAACTTCGATCACGGCTACAGCCGCCTGGCCGCGTACGGTCAATCCAAGCTCGCCAACCTGCTGTTCACCTGCGAACTCCAGCGCCGCCTGGCCGCCTCCGGTCAGGAGGCGATCGCGGTCGCCGCCCACCCCGGCGGATCGAACACCGAACTGGGCCGACACCTGCCCGCGGTGATCGAGGTTCCCGCGATGAAGCTGTTCTCCCAATCCGCGGCGATGGGCGCGTTGCCGACCCTGCGTGCGGCGACCGACCCCGGTGTGACGGGCGGGCAGTACTACGGCCCCGACGGGCTCGGAGGCCTGCGCGGCCACCCGAAGCCGGTTTCGTCGAGCAACCAGTCCTACGACCCCGAGCTGGCGCGACGGTTGTGGCAGGTCTCCGAAGACCTGACCGGCGTCAGCTACCTCGGCTGACCGATTCACCCGCACTCCACCGAAACAGGAACCCCGATGCGCATCATCGTCTTCGGCGCCACCGGCATGGTCGGCCAGGGCGTACTGCAAGCCTGCCTGCTCGACGACACGGTCACCGACGTGCTGGTGATCGGCCGCTCCGCCACCGGCCGCGCCCACCCCAAGCTGCGCGAGATCCACCACGCCGACTTCACCGACTTCACCCCGATCCAGGACAGATTGTCCGGCTACGACGCATGCTTGTTCTGCCTCGGCACATCCGCGGTCGGCATGAGCGAAACCGACTACCGCACCATCACCTACGACTACACCCTCGCCACGGCCCGCGCCCTGCTGGACGCCAACCCCGAACTGGTGTTCTGCTATGTCTCCGGCGCCGGAACCGACAGCACCGGCACATCGCGCATGATGTGGGCGCGGGTGAAGGGCGAGACGGAGAACGCGCTGCTCGTCCTGTCCGAACGGGCCTGCATGTTCCGGCCCGCGTTCATCGTGCCCCTGTCCGGAACCCAGGCCAAGACCAAGGCCTATGTCGCGCTGTACCGGGTGGTGACACCGCTCTACCCGCTGTTGCGACGGATCATCCCCGGCCATGTCACGACAAGCCTGCGCTTGGGGCAGGCCATGCTCGCCGTCACCCGCGGCGAGGTCCGGGAACGAGTCCTGGACACCGCCGGGATCAACGCCGCCGGTTCCTGATGCGCGCCGTCGGGCAGCCTAACCGGAACGGCTGGGCCCTGGCATGCGCTGTGCTCGCATGCCGGGCCCCTATCACGACGTGCTGACTACACGAGGTTCTGGGTGTAGAAGCTGGTCAGCTTGTCGAAGGGGATCAGCTCGGTGCGGTCGTAGAGGTCGACGTGTCCGGCGCCGGGCACGATGACCAGTTCCTTGCGGTCACCGGCGAGACGGCATGCCTCTTCGCTGAATTCGCGGGAGTGGGCGTTCTCGCCGGTGATGAACACCATCGGGCGCGGTGAGATGGTTTCGATGTCGTCGAACGGGTAGAAGTTCATGAACTTGGTGTTGCTCGACAGGGTCGGGTGGGTGGTGGTGTCGGCGGTGGCGCCCTCGGGGGTGACCGCGCCGCGCTGGGTGCGGTAGAAGTCGTAGAACTCGCGCTCGACCGGGGTCGAGGCCTCGGTCAGCTCGTGCACGGTGCCGCCGGTGTATTCGACCGGCCCGCCACGGAATTCGATATCGCGTTGGGCGGCGGCCTGGGCGATGATCTGCTGGCGCTGCTCAGGGGTGACCGAGTGGCGCAGGCCGTTGCGGTTGGCTGCGCCCATGTCGTACATGCTCACCGTGGCGACGGCCTTGATGCGGGGGGTCTATCTTGGCCGCGGCGATGACGAAACTGCCGCTACCGCAGATACCGAGTGCACCGATGCGTCGGGGTCGACGGTGTCCTGGGTGCGTAGGTAGTCGACTGCGGCGGAGAAGGTTTCGGTGTAGATATCGGGGGCCGCGGCGTTGCGCGGGTTGCCGTCGCTCGGAGCCCCGGCTCCGGACTCGGAGCCGGAGCGTTGCGCCGGACGCGACCCACCTGCAACCCATCTGCGGAACTGGGGCTAGCCGAACAGCCTTGTAAGCGGCATGTGCGGATGTCTGTGATGCTGGTGTCTTGGACGGAGTGAATGACTGCTCGAAGACTGGAGTCGGATTCATGAAAGACCGACCTGTCCTCGTCGTGGCCCTGATCGGGGGCTTCATCGGCGCAATACTGTCGAGTCCGTTCGCCGTGTACTTCGGCTTCGGCACTCCTGTGCTCGCTACCGCCATTGTCGGCGTGGGAGTCTTGCTGGCTGGAGGCATGATGTTCGGCGGCCTCTTCGCTGCACTGGCATGGGCCGTCAGGGCTGATCGGCGTAACGGTGGTTACCGCTGTCGCGGTGAGAGCCGGGCATAACTTTTCGAAGCTACGGTCTGGCGGTACGGCCAGCAGCCGTGTAGGACGCGGTAATCGGCATTTGCGTGTGTTCGGCCGGCTGCGGTCCGATCTGCTCGGCTCGACCCGTAGGCGGCGCGCAGAAAGCCGGCTGATGGGAGATGATCAGCACCTTTTAGCGGCGGAACACGTGGACCGATGACTTCCCGATGTCTTCAACTCTGCAATGATCCTGTGTAACAACCTGTTCCAATGCGCGAATATGCATTCATGAGTCGTACGACAACGCGATCGATCAGCGTCGCAACGATGGCACTCGGTGCCGCACTGCTGCTTGCCGGATGTGGTCCCGCCTCGACCGACAGCACGTCCGCGCCGAGCACTCCGAACAACACGGTCACCTCGGCCAATGCAGTCACCGCGACCACAGCGGCGCCGACGTCGGTTCCAGCCCCGGCGACGACCGTCGCGTCCGAGTCCACGACGGAGGCGCCGGGCACCGACACGGATCGGCCCGCCGGCAGCTGGAACCCCTGTGACACTCCCGATTCCGCGCTCTCGAGTGCGGGCTTGAACGTCGCCAGCGAGCAACCGATCTCGAATCCCGGTTTCCCCACCGAGAAGTCCTGCAAATGGAAGACCGCCGACAACGCGCTCGAGTTCTACGTCACGGCCTACGGCATGCCGGTAGGTGAGCTGCGCCAGACCGGTAAATACGTCGACTTCAGTTCGGTCACGGTGGCCGGCCGTAAATCTCAGCAATTCCGTGCGGCGCAAGACACTCACAAGCTCGGGTGCTACATCGCGGTACCAGCGTCTTTCGGTGGTGACATTTTGCTCTTGGCGTCACGAATCTGGAACCCTCAGGGCGGCACCGACGGATTCAACTCCTGCGACGATGCCCAGCGCATCGCCAACTCCCTGGTCAACCACATACCCTGACGCACTAACGCTCGGGTGCAATGGTCCTGCTCATCTTTGCCCGAAGCCTATTTTTCGGACACACCGACCCGCGCCCCGGCCAGTGCCAGTTCTGCTGGGTGAACCCAGGGATCAAAGGGTCGATTCGACCGATCATCGGCATGTGCGGATGTCCTCAGCCGCGGAGGATCTCATCCGCCGGCCGAGCGCTCAGCGGCATGAGTACGCGTTTTCTCCGGAACCGGACCTCGGGTGAGCAGGCATGTTCGCGAATAGGCTCGGTGGGTGGAGTACGAGGCGGTCTACTCGGTTATCTATCGCGCGGTGGACGAGGGCAGCGATGACCCGGACAACCTGTATGCCGGTGTGCGATTCGTCAGGGAGGGCGAGCCGCTCGCGCATGCTGCGGCTCCGCCCGGACGCGTTCCCGTTTGTGGAACGACCTCAAGATTCATCGTTCCGGGTTTGCCCTGGTCGGATCCTGTTTCGGGTGAGTACAGACGTTGCCCGGTTCGAGACTCGATTGGTCCGGCTGTCGTTGGGAAACGGGGGATCAGATAACCGCGCGGGCGGGATTGTGACTCGCTCGGCGGTCGAGGTGTCGCTGGGTTGATGCTGGGCGGCTCGGCGGAGATCGTCGACACCACGCCTTCCATCGTCCGGGCGAGATCGGTCGCGCCGCTACGCGGCGGTGATCAGCGCCCGGCTGTAACCCGCCGTCGCACGATATTGCGACTCAAGCCATCCCGAGCCGGATTGCAAGCGAGATCTGGCCCTCGAGATCTGGCCCTTGAAGTTGCGGCTCATCCGCTCGATGTCGCTTATTGGCAACGCAATCGCGCGCCGCGAACGGTCCGGCTGGTGTGTGCAGCTAGTCACGGCCAGTAACGGACACGAGGTCTTGTCTGTGCTTGTGTCGCGCTCTCATGGGCATCCTTGCCGATTCGTGAGGTATCCAGACCCATCGGACTGGGGAAGTGCGCCGCCTTCTTCTGCTTTAGCGTTGGCCGCGCTTGTAGGTCACCGAGCAGCCGAATCGGTGCCGGGTAGACGAACGCATCGGCTGGAGGAAAGGCAAGCGATGAAACGAAGTTCCGACGTCGACGCCGGACGTGTGGCTGCGCCTGTGGTCGATTCGGTGAGAGTATGCGCGGGAATGGTAGTGGTCTGCCGATCGATGGGGCACGCGCTCGTCGTCTTGGCGGCGGTGCTCGCGGTTACCGCAGGCGCGGTCACGGCGTCAGCTCCCGCGAGTGCTGATGCACCATCGATCACCGGTTCGTGGGCGGAGGACGACCGCACCGTGCAGTTGCGCGTGCATTCCGCAGCGATGGGGCAGGACATCATGGTGAAGGTGCTGCGCCCGGCGGACCATTCGGTGCCACGGCCGACGCTGTATCTGCTGAATGGGGGCGGCGGCGGGCAGGACAGCGCGACCTGGCAGAAGAACACCGACGTGCTGCGCTTCCTCGCCGACAAGGATGTCAACGTCGTACAGCCGGTTGGTGGGCGCTGGAGCTACTACACCGACTGGCGGGCGCCTGATCCGAAACTCGGTGTGTACAAATGGAAGACGTTTCTCACCGAGGAGCTGCCGCCGCTGATCGACGCCGAGTTCGGCACGACCGGGGTGAATGCCATCGCGGGGCTGTCCACCTCCGGTACCTCCGTACTCCACTTGCCGATCGCCAAACCCGGCCTGTACCAGGCGGTCGCGGCCTACAGCGGTTGCGCGCAGGTCAGTGACCCGATCGGCCGCGAGTTCGTGAAACTCGCGGTGGAGAGCTGGGGCGGCGGCGACACCGAGAACATGTACGGCCCACCCGAGGACCCGATGTGGGCCGCCAATGATCCGTACCTGCACGCCGACCAGCTGCACGGCATACGCCTGTTCCTCTCCACCGGAACCGGAGTTCCCGGAATGTATGACACTTATAACGGCGAGTATGCCCAGCCAGGGCCGCGTGGCTATCTGAACCAGCTGGTGTTGGGCGGGTTGATCGAGGCCGCGGTGAACTGGTGCACCCACAACATGCGCGACCGGCTGGACGCTCTCGGTATCCCCGCCACCTATGATTTCCAGCCCACGGGGACCCATTCGTGGGGGTATTGGCAAGAGGCGCTGAAGAAGTCGTGGCCGGTGCTGGCCGAGGGCCTCGGTTTGTCGCAGTGAGCGTTCGGCGGGGGGAGTGGGCGCTGGCCGCGGTGAAAGCGCTGTGGTCGGGAGCCGGGAGCCGCTTCCGCCCGAGTCGGCGAATTCCGCCCGCGAGCCTGCCCTCCGTTCCGAGCCCGATCCTGGCGGATACTGGCCTGCATGACCCACGCCTTGGTGGACCCGCGATCCCTTCCGGAAGAGGTGCGTCCGTACCTCGAAGGTCTCGTGCGATGCGCCCACGCCGTCTGCGGTTCTCGTGTGGTCAGCGTCTTCGCAGTGGGTTCGATCGCGCTCGAGGACTATCGACATGGACGCAGCGACGTGGATGTGGCGATCGTCGTCGACCCGTTGCTTCCCGCGCCGGCATTGCGCGAATTGGCTGAGACACTCGCTCACCCAAGGCTGCCCTGCCCGGCGGCCGGGCTGGAACTGGTGGTTTACGACGCCAACTTCGTCGCGCGTCCGTCCAGCGCGGCCGGTTATCTGTTGGACCTCAATACCGGGCCGATGTTGCCGAATCGCGCCAGCTTCGATCCGGCGGAATCATCCTCCTTCTGGTACGTCATCGATCGCTCGATCGCCTACCAGGCCGGGCGGCTGCTGTACGGAACGCCGGTGCGGGAGGTCCTCGCCGCACCGGCGCAGCGTGACCTGTCGGCCGCGATTCTGGCCTCAATCCGGGAACATGCCGAAGGAGCGGGGCACCTGGCCGACAATCAAGTGCTGAACGGCTGTCGGTCGGTAGCGTTCTGCCGCACGGGTCGCTGGCTGGCCAAACGCGAAGCCGCACAGATGATCGCGACGTCAGAAGAGAATTTTCGACCCCTCATCGAGATGGCTCTGCGCAGCTTTGAGCGCCCACGCTCGGCGGCACTTCCACTGCACCCCGTCGACATTCGAGCCTTCCTGGCTTGGGTGGGCGAGCGGGTCGACGAAGCGGCACGCGCGGCTGTCATCGATCGGCGGTAGCCAGGAGCCACGGCGAACAGGGATTTACCGACGCGCTCGTTCGCATCCGAGTAGGCCGACGCGAGCTGGTTCTCGGCTGCGGCGAACCCTTCTCAGAGGGCGTTCACCGCTCACTAATATGTGTATACGTAGATATGCGCATTAAAATATGGGTCTCCGCTGCGGAACACCGATTGACCGCTACTTCCGCTAGCCCGTGCTGTGATGCACCCGCACCGGCACGTCGTCGGCCCAGGGCTGGCGGGTCACCATGTCGGCGACCCGCACTTCGCCTCGCTCGAATTCACCGGTGGCGGCGTCGACGATCCGGTACTGCTGGGTCTGCTTGTGGATCGGCTGGGCGTCGAGGAGGACGACGCGTACCTCGCCGGGTTCGAAGTGGCAGCGCCGCTGCATCGCGGCGATGAGTTGTTCGTTGTGCATGTGGCCGTCGCCGAAGTTCCATCCGACGGCGGTGCTGCAGATGCGCTCGCCGTCGGTGATGGTGTACTCGTCTTCGCGACCAGGCGGCATGGCTCGGTGCACCAGGGTGAACAGTGCGCGCCCGTGAGTGTTCATGGCGCGGAAGGCGTATCCCAGGTACAGCGGAATCTGCGCGCGATCCTTGCCGTAGAACCGCTCGAGCTGCGCCTGCGGCATGCTGGCTATCGCGACGATGCCGGCGCCGATCTTCGCGGAGGCCGACGGTTTGATGCACCACATAGTGGTGTCCCAATTGCCTGCGTAATAGCGCATGCCCGGCAGGAAGGAAATCTTGCGGGGGAACAGGTTTCCGGCGATCACGATGCTCGCGATCACGACGAACAGCGCCGCAACCGGCGCCGGGTTGTGCAGGTCGCGCAGACCGAGGTCGGCATGCGCGACGAACAGCGTCGAAACGCCGAAGATCATGAAGACGTTCCACTCCAAGGGCACGCCCATGGGAATGGCGGTGAGGATCGCCAGGTGGAAGCCCACCATCACAGCTGCCGCGAGCGCTGTCGGCCAACCCCCGTGGGAGAAGAACAACACCGAGGGGACGCACATTTCGATGACGGTCCCGCCGTGCGCGAAGATACGAGACAACCGGCCCGGCCGCAGATCGTCGGGGAAGCGTTCGAAGAATGCGCGTTTGAGCGACTTCGGCCGGAACACCGGGCTGTTGGACATCATCGTGGACACCACGAAAGGGAAGTGCCGGTTGAGTTTCGACGTCGCGGCGCCCATCCAGATCACGACGAAGACCACCTTCGCGGCGACAACCGCGTCGGCTCCCGTGAACAGGAAGGTGACCGTGAGGGTGGCGTAGACCTCGCCCCGGGCGGCCAGGAAGATCACCTTGTCGCGCAGACCGAGTATTGCCAGCAGGCCGAGGATCATCGCGACCTGCCAGTGCGGCAGCAACCCCACGGTGGTGTCCAGCTCCGGTACCGGGCCGGTCCCGTCGGACAGCAAGGCCACCGCCGTCGTCACCAGCAGTGCCGCGTACAGCGCGACATCGACCGGGGTTCGGTTGTCGCCCTTGGTGAGCGGAACCAGCTGTGGCCACGGTGGTAGGCGAATTGTGTTGGGCCGCAACCAATACAGCGCCGAGCCCAGCGGCGGGAAGTAACGGTTGTTCAGCGGGCCGAATCCGCAGCCGAGACCGACCACTTCGAACAGCAGCGTGTACAGCACGATCTTCTGGAACACGATCGGTTCCGACCACCAGGCGCCGACGTCGGTGAAACCGTCGATGCCTTCGGTGGTGAGCGCGACCAGCCAGCCGCCGAGCACGTAGAGACAGATTTTGCCGACGTAGAACAGGTGCAGCGCCACGGGTGTCCCGAAGCCCACTTCGGCCCAGTGCCGAGCCATGGGGCGGATCCGCTCGCTGCGCGTGCCTCTGCTCCATTCCGCCATGTCGACCGCCGGCAGGTCGGGCTCGAGAAACCCCATCAAGCACGCTCCGATCGAGAACGCCCGAGGCACGGTCCGGACCCCGAGGTTCCCGATACGGTGACAGGTGCCGTAGATGCTGTCAACGACTTCCCTTGTCGCACCGCTTCCGGTGGGTTCGGGCAAGATCGAAGCCATGGAACCGAGCCCGAGAGTGCCGCTGCCGAGGTGCATCGACGAGTTCCGCGTGCTCGCGCAATCCCGGCTGGCCCAGTTCCCGCGCATCGAGGTTCCGGATTCGCCCGGTGTGCGCCGGGCGGCGGTCGTGCTGTGCGTGGTCGAGGAGCCCGATGGACCGCTGTCGGTGATAGTCATCAAGCGTGCCTACCGCGGACGCAACGCCGGTCAGTGGGGCCTGCCGGGTGGTCGCGTGGACGAAGGCGAGACCGCTGAGCAAGCCGCTTTGCGTGAACTGCACGAGGAATTGGGCCTGGAGGCACGTCCCGGTGATCTGCTCGGGGCACTCGACGACTTTCCCGCCGCCTCCGGGTTCACGATCACGCCCCTCGTGCTGGCGCTGACCGACGCCGCGCGACTGCGGCCGAACCCGGACGAGGTCTACTCGGTGCACCTGGTCGATCTCGCCCGGCTCGCGGCCGAGGACACGCCGCACTGGGTTCGCGCCGAGGACGCGGTACGGCAAGTGGAGTTGCGCGATGATGCCGCGCCCGCCGATGAGACCGGCCTGCTGCAGATGCGGCTCGGGCCGAAGATGACGATCCACGCACCCACCGGCGCCATGCTCTGGCAATTCCGCGAGGTCGTCCTGCTCGGCACAGCCGCTTCCGCGGCCCGGGTCGCTCACTTCGGCCAACCCGATTGGACCCACCGATAAGCCGGTGCCGCGCCGTCGACGGTCTCGTTCGCAGAGTGCGGGTTCGCCGGTTCCGGTCCGGCGCCGGGCGGCCCGTCCCGCGCGTCACCGCATCCGGCCTGCTACCTTGAACGTCGTTCAAGTTCTATGCGGAGGGTCGTCGTGGAGGGTGTCGAGAACTCTCGGGAGTCCAGAGCCGGGATTTCCGCCCGGGACATGGCGCAGATCGCCGTCTTCGCGGCGTTGATCGCGGCGCTCGGCCTGCCGGGCGCGATCACGGTCGGGTTCAGTGGTGTCCCCATCACGGTGCAGACCCTCGGTGTGATCCTGGCCGGTGCGGTGCTCGGGGCGCGCAAGGGGACGGCCGCGGTGCTGGTTTTCCTGGCGCTCACGCTGATCGGCCTACCGCTGCTGTCCGGTGGACGTACCGGGTTGACGGCGCTGGCCGGGCCCAGTGCCGGATATCTCGTCGGCTGGATTCCCGCGGCGCTGTTCATCGGACTGTGCACCGCCCGAATCCTGCCGAAATACCCGCTCGCGCTCGGTCTGCTGATCAACGCCATCGGCGGCCTGCTGATCATCTACCTCTTCGGCACCGTGGGTCTACTGCTGCGCACCGATCTCGGGGTCGAGGCAGCGATCACCACGAACTGGGCGTTCATTCCCGGCGACCTGCTCAAGGTCGTGGTCGCGAGCGTGGTGGCCAAGGGCGTGCACCGCGCGTATCCCGGTGTGATCGGTGCTTAGTCCCGAACTCGGCGGCACGGGCGACGAGCCCGCCGTCGACTTCGGCGGACACGCCTATACCTACCGCGAACTCGACCGCGCGATCGAGCAGTGGATCGCCCGCAATTCGGACGCGACCGTCTACGACGCGTCGGCCCTGCCCGTGCCGGACGCGCTGATCTGCGTCTGCGCCGCGGCGCGCCGCGATATCCCGGTGATCATCGAGAATCCTTCGGCCCGGCCGCACCGAGCGGAGCTTCCGACCGCGGCGTTTCTGCTGGTGGCGACGTCCGGTTCGACCGGCCGTCCCCGGCCGCTCGCCAGGACGGCCGCTTCCTGGTACGACAGCTTCCCCGCGTTCACCGCGATCACCGGCGTGGCGCCGTCCGATCGCGTCCTGATCACCGGTCCGCTGCACGCGACGATGCATCTGTTCGGTGCGCTGCACGCGCTGTGGCGCGGCGCGTGCGTGACCGACGATCCGGCGCGGGCCACCGTGGTGCACGCGGTCCCCGCGGTACTGCGCGAGGTGGTGCGCACTTGCCCGCGCCTGCGCACGGCGATCGTGGCGGGCATCGCGCTGGACGATGGTGCGCTGGCCGCGGCGGGCTCCGTCGAGGTCGTCGAGTACTACGGGTCCTCCGAGGTCTCGTTGGTGGCGGCGCGGCGCGTTCCCGAGCCGATGCGGCTGCTCGACGGAGTCGAGGCCGAAGTACGCGATGGCCTGCTCTACGTTCGATCGCCCTACCACGTGCTGGGCGCGCCGGAATGGTTCGGCGTCGGCGACCTCGCCGTCCTCGGCGACGACCGCGAGCTGACGGTGCTGGGCAGGGGCGATTGCGCGATCAACGTCGGCGGCACCACGGTCGTCGCCGAGGACGTGGAGCGCGTCCTGGAATCGCTCGACGGCATCGCCGCGGTGGCCGTGATCGGCTCGCCGCATGCCGTGCTGGGTGAAATCGTCACGGCCGCGGTGCAGTTGGACGGCCGCGCCGGACTCGACGAGATCCGGTCGCGAGCACGTCGCGTGCTGGCCAAGGAGGCGATGCCGCGCCGGTGGGTACCGTTGCCCGCGCTGCCGCGCACCGCCGCCGGAAAGGTCGCACGGGGTCAGCTGAGAGACTTGCTGATATGAGCCCCGTTCCCGTTCTGGTAGCGCCGCGCCGCACGCCGATCGGCAACGCGGGGCACGGATTGGCGGACGTCACCACCATCGACCTGGCCGCTCCAGTCTTGCAGGCGGTGTTGGCGTCGGTGCGCGGCGCGGGCATCGACGCCGAAGTGGACGACGTGGTCCTGGGCAACTGTCTCGGCCAGGGCGGTGATCCCGCCCGCGTGGCCGCCTTGCGAGCGGGGCTGGGCGTGCACGTGCCGGGAGTCACCGTCGACCGGCAGTGCGGCTCCGGCCTCGACGCGGTGATGCAGGCGGCGCTGCGGGTGCGCAGCGGCGCGGATGAACTCGTCCTCGCCGGAGGGGTGGAGTCGGCCAGTACCGCCCCGTGGCGCTTCTGGCCGCCGACCGGGGACGCCGAGCCCGTGCGATACACCCGGGCTCCCTTCGCGCCGCAAGGTTTTCCCGATCCGGACATGGGCGTGGCCGCCGACGATCTGGCGCGGGTGCGCGGCATCAGCCGGGAGCGGCAGGACGCCTACGCGGCACGTTCGCACGCGCTGGCCGCGGCCGCCGACTTCTCCGCTGAGATCGTCCCGATCGGCGACGTGCGCCGGGACGAGCGCATCCGGGCGGGTATGACCGTGACCCGGCTCGCGCGGCTGCGCCCCAGCTTCGGCATCGAGGGCACGGCCACCGCGGGCAATTCCTGCGGCATCTCCGACGGCGCGGCGGCTATGGCGGTCACCACCGAGTCGATGGCCGCCGGGCTGCCCGCGCTGCGGATCCTCGGCTGCGCGGTCGCCGGATCCGACCCGGCTCTGCCCGGCCTCGGTCCGGTGCCCGCGATCCGGAAACTGCTGCGCCGGACCGGTTTCGGCGTCGCGGACCTCGGCGTCATCGAGATCACCGAGGCGTTCGCTTCGGTGGTGCTGGCGGTGGCGGACGAATTGGGCCTCGACGAGTCCAAGATCTGCCCGCAGGGCGGCGCCATCGCGATGGGGCATCCGTGGGGAGCGTCCGGAGCGATCTTGCTGGTGCGCCTGGCGAGTCGGATGCTGGCCGCGGACGGCCCGGCGCTCGGTCTGGCGGCCTGCGCGATCGGCGGTGGGCAGGGGATCGCCGTGCTCGTGGAGCGAGTGTCGTGAGCGAGATCGTCTTCGACTCGGTCGGCCACCGCTTCGGCGAACGAAAGGTGTTGCGCGACATCACCTTGCGGATCAGCGAGCGCCGCGTCGGCATCATCGGATCCAACGGCTCCGGCAAATCGACCCTCGCGCGCATGATCAACGGCCTGCTGACGCCGACCTCCGGCACGGTGACGGTGGACGGCGTGGACGTTTCCCGCAAGGGCGCGCAGGTGCGGCGCAAGGTCGGTTTCGTCTTCACCGACCCCGACACCCAGATCGTGATGCCCACGGTGGCCGAGGATCTCGCTTTCTCGCTGCGGCGCACGGGGCTGAGAAAGCCGGAGGTCGCCGCCCGCGTCGGGGAGATCCTGGAACGATTCGGGCTCGCGGGCCACGCGGAGCATCCCGCGCACCTGCTTTCCGGCGGGCAGAAACAGTTGCTCGCCCTCGGTGCCGTGCTGATCCGGCGGCCGGAGGTGATCGTGGCCGACGAGCCGACCACCCTGCTGGACCTGCGCAATGCCAGGGTCGTCGCCGAGGCGCTGGACGGCGTGGACCAGCAGGTGATCGTCGTGACGCACCAGCTGTCGTTGCTGGAGAGCTTCGAACGCGTGATCGTGATCGATGAGGGCGCGGTGGCGTTCGACGGAGCCCCCGGCGACGCCGTCGCGGCGTACCGGGCAGCGGTCGAATGATCGGCCTGTATCGTCCGGGGAATTCGCTGCTGCACCGGATACCCGCCGGGGCGAAGCTGGTGCTGCTGCTGGTGTCGATCGTGGCAGGCACGGTGTTCGTGCGCACTCCGATGCAGGTGCTGGTCGCCGCCACGGCGGTGGCGGGATTGTTCGCGGCAGCCGGAATCCCGTGGCGCGTCGCGCTGGCTCAATTGCGTCCGCTGGTGTGGATGGTGCTGCTCATCGCCGCGTTCCAGGTGCTGATCACCTCGCCCGCGCGGGCGGCGGTGGTGTGCGGCGTGCTGGTGATCTCGGTGGCGCTCGCGGCGCTGTTCACCCTCACCACGCGGGTGACCGACATGCTCGATGCGGTGACCCGGTGGCTCGGGCCGCTGCGCAGGGTCGGTATCGATCCCGAGCGAATCGGCCTGCTGCTGGCTCTGGCGATCCGCTGTGTCCCGTTGCTGGCCGGAATCGTGCACGACGTCGCCGAAGCGCGGCGTGCGCGTGGGCTGGAATGGTCGATGACGGCGCTGGTGACGCCGGTGCTGGTGCGCGCATTGCGGACGGCCGACGCGATGGGCGACGCCCTCGCGGCGAGGGGAGTGGACGATGACTGAACTGCTCGCCGCGCGAATCGCCCGGCAGGTCGCGGCGAATCCGCGGGCCACCGCGGTGATCTCGGGACGCGAGCGAGTCGGCTACGAACAATTCTGGTCGGAGGTCGTCCGCACCGCCGCCGGGCTCGATGGGATGCAGCGGGTGGCCGTGCTGCCCACGTCCGATGTCGAATCGCTGGTGACGGTGACGGCGGCGATGCACGCGGGAGTGAGTGTCGTCCTGCTGCACCGCCATCTGCTGCCCGCCCAGTTGAGCCGGGTGCTCGCGCTCGCCGAGCCGGGAGCCGTGGTGGCCGCGCCGCACCAGCATCGGCGTTTGCGGCGGCTGGGATTCGAGGGAGCTGTGCGAACCGCCGCCACCTTGGCATCCGAAGGGGCGGTGGGCCGGGTGGATCCGGGAGCCGAGCTCTTGGCCGGCATCACCTCCGGCACCACGGGCGAGCCGAAATTGTTCGTACGCGACCAGCGGTCCTGGGCCACGACGCTGGATCGCTCCGACCGCACCTTCGACATCGGCACCGGAGATTGGGTGTCGGTGCCCGGTGTACTGGACCACACCCATTTTCTCTACGGCGCGCTGCACGCTTTGACCAGGGGCGCGACCGTCGATCTGCGGTCGGCGGCCGACTCGCTGCAAGACGGTGCGACGCAACTGTATTCGGTGCCGACGATCGCGTGGGACGTCGTGCGCGCGGGAATCGGCCCCGTGCGCGGCGTTCGGGAAGTGCTGTCCTCTGCCGCGCGATGGCCGCGCACGGGACGGCAAGCGTTGCAAGAGGTCTTGCCGAACGCCGCACTCGTGCACTTCTACGGTGCGTCCGAACTGAGCTTCGTCTCCTTCGATCGCGGACTCGGGGTAAGCGACGAGAAGTCGGCGGGTGAACTGTTCCACGGCGTCGAGGCACAAATTCGTGACGGCCTGGTGTACGTGCGCAGCGACATGCTGTTCGACGGCTACCTCACCGCGGACGGCGTGACCGGCGGGCCCGTCGACGGCTGGATGACCGTCGGCGACCGGGGCGAGGTGATCGGCAACCGTCTGCGCCTGTTCGGCCGGGAGAGCGACATGGTGATCCGGGCAGGTCTCAATGTGGAACCCGCGTCGGTCGAAGCCGCGCTGACCGCGATACCGGGTGTCGCCGAGGCCGCCTGCATCGGCGTGCCCGACGCACGCATGGGGGAAGCGCCCGCGGCCGCGATCGTGGTGGGCGACGCCGCACCGAACGCTGACGAGATCTGGCGGCAACTGCGCGCGACTTTGCCGAGCCCGAGTATGCCGGTGCAGGTTCTGGTCGTGGACAGTCTGCCGCGCACGCCGCGGGGCAAGCTCGATCGGGCAGCGCTCGCCTCGACGCTGGCCGCTCATCGCCGTGTCGGGCCTGACCGGATCGATCGCTGACGTCGACTGCTCGTCCCGCACAGGCCGCCGCCGGGATCGGCGGCGCGGCAATGAATTGCGCGGCATGCGCTGTGGCGGCCCACTCGGTGCCACCGCGAACGGGAACCAGTTGCGTCCGTCGGACGCAGCCATCCCTTCGCTCGGCCGATGACCGGTGTAACCGTCAGAGACTCACCGACCGCGCCCGTTCGACCGATGACGCGCCGAACCACGTGGTGTAGAACATGATCGCCAGCGCACCGAGCGCACCGAGGGTCACGATCCCGAACGGCGCCGGGTAGGTCGCCATCTGCACGGCGAAGAAGCGAATGCACAGCAGTACCCCTGCGCAGACGGCGACCCCCATGGCCACGATCCGGATGCGCTGCTGATCCCAACCCCGGTCGGGGTCGCGCAGCGCGGATTCGACCGTCAGGCACAACGCCGCGCCAACGATCAGATCGATGCCGTAGTGGGCGCCGAGGCCGAGCGTCGCGGTAAGCGTGCACACCAGCCAGAACGCGCCGCCCCAGCGCAACCACACGGGGCCGCCGCGGGAGTGGATGAACAACGCCAGCGCCCAGGCGGTGTGCAGAGACGGCATGCAGTTGCGCGGGGTGATGCCGTCGAAGCGCAGCGCCTCGATCGAGGACGGCACCGCCGGAACGACATTCGGCCACACGTCGGCGATCTCGAAGCCCAGCCCTTGCGGGCCGTACGCGAGCACCGGCCCCACTACCGGGAAGACCACATACCAGATCGGCCCGACGACGCCGAGCGTCAGGAACGTCCGCACCAGGTAGTGCCGCGGCCACGCACCGGCGGTCACGCCGCGCAACTGCCAGGCCGCCACCAGCACCGCCGCCAGCGGAAGTTCGAAGTACACCCAGCGCACCACGCCCGACGCGATCGGTCCCGCCGCGTCGAGCGCGCGCCCGACCAGCCACGACGGGCTGCCGAGGGCCCGATCGGCGACTTGCACGTACGGGTCGAGGACCAGCGGGCAAGCCCATGCGGTGACGTCCAACCAGATCTCACTGACCTTGGTCGCCGAGATCAGCAGTGCGCCGAAGGCGATGGTGCGCAACGCCGTGCGCCGTCGCTGTCCGTCCCACCGCACGAACGCGATCACCGCCAGCGCGGTGAGCACGATGGTCGGGCCGTTGCCGACGGTGAACGGCCGTCCTTCCGCCGCCCGGATCACCACGAACAGCAGGTCGATGGCGATCGCCGCGGTGACGGCGCCGACGCGTGCGCGCATCGTGATCCCGACCAGGGCCAGCAGAAAGCCCGCCCATGGCGTGGTCGCCGACTTCGGCGTGCCGGCGTAGTCCCGCAACAGGCTGGTCAGCGGTCCGAGCGCCCCGATGTGCGCGGCCATGAGCTCGCCGCCGATCAGCGCGAGCACGATGACCCCGATACCGCACCACACGACCACCGGCCGCAACCGACGCTCGCGGAGCTCTTCGATACCCACTTGCTCGCCCGGTGGGGTCAAGCTCCCTTGAACGTCGTTCACTAGCACCGAGACATCGTAAACACGGCATTAACGGCACATGTACGGGGAGATGCCCGAACGCCGCTCCCGCCGTGGTGGTACACGGGGCGTACTCGTCAGGATCGGCCGGATCCGCGGGCGCTGATACGTTTCGCAGGGTTTGCGGCCTTCGTCGACGCGTCGGTGCTGACCGGAGCCGGCGACCGATAGCCCCGCGGACTGCTCCGCGGGGCTCGGCATCCGAGTCTCAGGTGGTGCGATACGTGCGGGCCACCAGCGCCGAGCGCAGGTACCACAGGCCCGACGGCTGGGACGGGTCGAACCCGGTGAGCTGTCCGATCCGTTTGAGCCGGTAGTCCACCGTGTTGGTGTGCACGTGCAGCACGCGTGCGGTGCGCTGCCGGTTGAGGTTGTTGGCGATGTGCCGCTGCAGCGTCTCCAGCAGTTCGGGGTGCGCGTCCAGCGGGTCCAGCAGCGAGCCCAGGTATTCGCGGCCGGGTCCCGGCCTGGTCAGCTGGTATTCCAGCGCCAGCTCGTCGAAGCGGTAGAGCCCGGCCACCGCCTCCAGGCGCTGCACCATGTCGAGCAGTTCGTGGGCCTGGTCGGCGGCGGTGGGGATCTTCTCGGGGGTGGCCTCGACCATGGTCGCGGTGACGCCCACCTGCGCGGCGTGCGAGAGCTGGGTGACCAGCGTGTCCAGCTGGTCGTTGTCCAGATGGCCGGAGGGGATGAGCACCGTGCCGCCGTCCACGCTCAGCAGCGACAGCGCGGCCTCGCCGCACCGGGTGGCCAGCTCGGCCTGGACTCGGCGCAGTTTCCGGCGGGCGACGACTTTGCCGTCCACCATCGGATTGCGTTCCTCCCGGTGCGGCGGAATCGCCACGGCCAGAACGGCATACGAGGGCGCGATGGCGATGCCGCACTCCCGCGCCATGGTGGAGGTGCTGTGGCCACCCAGCAGCGCCGAGGTCAGCGTGTGCACGGCGGTGTGGTGCTCGCTGACCACCGCGCGCAGCTCGCGGACGTAGGCCATGGAGACCGCCGAATTGATCATGTCGAGCATCTCGACGACCATCTTGGCGCCGTCGACGAGGTCGTCGTAGTCCTTCATCGTCGCGCCGGACACCACCAGGTCCAGGCCCATCTTGAAGCCCTCGTGGATCGAGTGGTGGATGGTGTCGATCGGCACCCCTTCCCTCGCCCACCCCGCGGCGGCGTCACCGAGCCGCTGGAGTTTCTCCGGCAGGTCCTTACCGTCGAGCATGCTCACCGCCAGCTCCAGGCAGACCCGGGTGATGGTGGTGACGTCGCCTGCGATGGCGTCACCCGGTAGGGTGCCGCACGGGATGACGTTCTCGACGAAATGCCCGACCATCTGACGCGATAGCCCGCGAACGTCCTTCAGCGGGGACGACATCGGCTTGCCTGACAGGGTCAGGCTCTGCCGGGCCGAACTGTCGACGGACATTGGCGACTCCCTTCCGCCCACGATTGCTGTGCAGCGCATTCACACTAATCGGTCGATCTCTTTCGCGGACCCGATCCACGGGTTCTGTGAGAGCGTGCGAGACCGGTCGGTAGGAGTTGTGAGCGCTCACAGCAGTTGGACATGTGACCTGTTTTTGATGACGGGCGTCACACTCGACCTCGGTGCCGCGTGCCGGGCGGCGCCGGAGCCGGTTCTGTCGTTGCCGCGAGACGCGGCCGACATGCCGGTAGGATCACCCGCGCCGGGCGTGGCCATGTAATGAGGGTCTTGTCCGGCGCGTGTCGTGTCCTGGATGGTGTGCAGTGCCCATCTGCCGTGCACGTCACGGCGGAAAGGCAGTGATGACGCAACGATAGGGGCAGGGCGATGAGACCGGCTCTGAGATGTCTTGTCTGGGAACTGGACAACACTTTGTGGGACGGCGCCGTGTGCGACGCGACCGCGGGCGCGTTGCGGCCCGCCGCGCTGCGCACCCTGCGCGTGCTCAGCGAGCGCGGGATCTGGCATGCCGTCGCCAGTCGCGGTGAGCGGGAGTGGACGCTGGACAAGCTGTACCGGTACGGCGTCTACGAGATGTTCTCGGCCGTCGAGATCGGCTGGGGCCCCAAGTCTTCGGCGATCATGCGGATCGGGCGCACGCTCGGTCTCGGCCTCGACGCCATCGGCTTCATCGATCACGAGCCGGTGGAACGCGCCGAAGTGGCGCGCGCGCTGCCCGTCGTGCGCTGTTACGCCGCCCGCAACGCCGACGTGCTGCCGGCGCTGCCCGATTTCCGTCCCGTGGTGCGAACCGGGCCCGCGCCCACGCCGCCGCTCGGTTTCGCCAGGGTGCCCGCGCGCTGAAACAGAGGCTTCCCAGCCGCGCATGGATCGCGGGGCGAGCCATATCGTGTTGGTGGACAATACGATATCGGTGAAATCGGGCGGCGATAGGTTGTCAGCATGCAGTGCTATGGCGTGACCGCGAGCGATTCCGCGTCGTGGACCACGATCGCCAACAGCTTCGTTCCGATGGACTACCGGTACGGCGATCCCGACCGGTGGTATTCGGGACTGACGGTCCAGGAATCGGCCGTCTATCGGTTGTTGCGCTGGGAGCAGCGCGGAACCAGCACCTCGTACCGCACGCGGACGAACATTCGCCACGTCTCGTGCGACGACTTCTACTGGGTGGTCGTCCCCGAGCGGGGCGTGTACTCGGTGCGCTACCGCGACGAGGAGACGTGGGCGCAGCCCGATCAAGCCGCGGTGACCGCTCTCGACGACCTGTGCCAGATACACATCCCGCTGTTGTCGGCCTACGCGATCCAACTGCCTCGCGCGGAACTCGACCATCGCGCGGGACCGCCGGCCGAGCGCGGCATGACGATCGACCTGAACTCCGGCCTCGGCCGGATCGCCCGGGCCATGATCCGCAGCACCCACGCCGAACAGGCGAACCTCTCCGATCACGAGTTCAACGCGGTCTGCGACCGGATCGCGGAGTTGCTGAGCATGATCTCCCTCGGCGACACCCAGCCGCAGCGAGCCCACCACGCCCAGGTCGTCGCTCAGATCCGGCAGTACGTGCGAGCCAACGTCGGCCGGGGCGATGTGCGGCTGCCCGCGGTGGCGCACGCGCTGGGCTGGTCGCCCCGGCAGTTGCGCGTGGTGCTGCAACACTCCGGCACCACCTACCGCGACGTGCGGCGGGACGAAGCGCTGCGCGCCGCCCGCGATCTGCTCGAGGATCCCGCGCGGGCGGAGGACCCCATCCGGGAGCTGGCGATCCGCGCCGGATTCACCCCGGCGTGGTTCTCCGCGGCGTTCAAGGCGCGCTTCGGCGAGACGCCGCGCGAATTCCGGCGGCGCAGATCGGCCGAGCGCGCCGAGCCGGGCGGTGCGCAGCAGCCGGTGCCGATGTCCTGAGTTGGGCCGGATCGAAATCAACTGGGCAGCAAGGCGATCGAGAGTTCGGACAGTCTGGCCGGATCGGCGATGACTTGGTATCCGGCCACTCGGTCGCCGCGCACCGTGACCGTAAGCGCGAGCAGCAGCCTGCCGTGCGGCGCGACCACGATGCCTGGCCGACCATCCACCAGCGCGAGCGTCGCCACCTGCGAACGCTTGCGCAGCAGTACGGTTTCCGCGGCCACTGTCGACGCGCCGCGCACCGTCGTGGCCAGTCCCGGCGGAAGCGCGGCCGCATCGGCGGTCCGGACCACATCGGGGGCGAGCACGGCCAGGAGCCGGTCGAGGTCGCCGGTGCGGGCCGCGCCCAGGAACGCGTCGACGACATGGCGCTGTGCGGCGAGTTCCGCAGTGCGGGCGGCGTGATCGCCGCGGACGCGTTGCCGGGCCCGGCTGGCCAGTTTCTTGGTGGTCGGCGTCGTGCGGCCGACGATCGGCCCGATCCGGTCGAACGGCACCGCGAACAAGTCGTGCAGGACGAACGCGACTCGTTCGTCGGGGCCGAGCCGGTCCAGCACCACCAGCAGCGCCCGGCCGACCGATTCGATGAGGACCGCCTCGCGTTCCGGTTCGTTCTCCTCGGCGCCGTCGTCGAGCCGGGTGGGGTCGTCGAGCGGTTCCTCGCGCCGCGCCGCCCTCGTACGCAGCATGTCCAGGCAGATCCGGGACACGACGGTGGTCAGCCAACCCGGCAGGTTCTGTACGTCCTGGATGTCGTGACGAGCCAGCCGCAGCCAGGTCTCCTGCACCGCGTCGTCGGCCTCGGTCGGTGAGCCGAGCATGCGGTAGGCGACCGCGTGCAGGTGGCCGCGCAGGGACTCGAATTCCCGCGCCAACTCGTCGTCGGTGTGCATCGGTCACCTTTCCGCTTCGTGGTCCGTCATCGAGATGACGGATTCGACAGCGCCCAGGTGACCGAGGTGCGGGCCGGGCGCATCTGACAGAAGGGTATTCGTATGGACGTCGCCTACGTTGTCGCCACGGTGCTCGCGGCCGCGGCCGCCTTGCTCGCGGCAGGCATCGATGTGGTTCGCGCCGAGTGGGTGCGGACGAACATGCGGGACTGCGGGATTCCGGAGTCGTGGCTGACGCCACTGGCGGTCGTCAAGGCGGTCGGCGGGGCCGGGCTGCTGGTGGGGCTGGCGGTTGCGCCGATCGCAGTGGCCGCGGCGGCCGGGCTGGTCGTCTACTTCGTCGGGGCGGAGCTGACCCTGCTGCGGGCGCGGCAGTACGCGCATATCGGTTACCCGTTGCCATTCCTCGCGCTGGCAGCCGCCTCGCTGGGATTCGCCCTCGCATCGTAACGGTGCGAGGGCGAATCCTACCGCGCAGGCAGGAATCTGCGCGCTCTCCGAACAGCGCCGAGCCGGGCGGCTCCGAAGCAGGTGTCGGTGAGCCCGGACGAAGACAGGCACTCGTGCGGGCTTGACGCCGGTCGCGGTGTCAAGCGCGCGCCGGCCGCATCGGAGGGCCGACTCCTATCCCGCAAGGATGAACTTGGCCGCCTGCTCGCCGATGAACACCGCGGGCGCGTGCGTGTGGCCGCGGATGATGAGCGGCATCACCGAGGCATCGGCCACCCGGAGTCCTTGCACGCCACGCACTTCCAGCCGGGGCGTGACGACACTGGTGGCGTCGGTGCCCATGCGGCAGGTGCCGACCGGATGGTAGAGCGTGTGCGCGTAGGAGTTGAGCGTCAGTTCCAGCACGGCTTCCGGCTCCGCGGGCGCCTGCGGCGGGTAGATCAGCGGGCCGAGCACCGCCTTCATCGAGGGCTTGGCGGCGATGGCGGCGCACACCCGCAGTCCGGCCATGATGGCGGCGCGGTCGGCGCCCGCGCTGTCGGACAGGTAGCGCGGATCGATGACCGGCTTGGCGGACGGGTCGGGGCCGGAAAGCGCGATCCGTCCCCGGCTCTGCGGGCGCAGTAGCACCGTGGCCAGGATGACCCCGTGTTCGGTCGGGTCGAGGAGTCCCTCGTAGTAGAACGGCGCGGGCGCGAAGACCAGCTCCAGATCGGGGAACTCCAGGTCCGGCCTGCTGCGCACGAACCCGTATGCCTCACCGACGTTCGAGGTGAGCATGCCGCGATGCCGGAGCAGGTAGGCCAGCAGCTGACGCGGCTTCTCGGCGCCGAACAGCGAGTCACCCGCGACGCCGTAGCCGAGGCCCGCGACCAGATGGTCCTGCAGATTCGCCCCCACCTCCGGCGCGTGGTGGCGCACCTCGATGCCGTGGCGGGCCAGTTCGTCCCGGTCGCCGATGCCAGAGAGCATCAGCAGTTGCGGGCTGTTGATCGCACCGCCGCACAGCACGACCTCGCGCCGCGCGGTCACCGTGTGCGTGCCACCGCCCCGGCGGTATTCCACGCCGACGGCGCGCGTGCCGTCGAACAGCACCCGGGTGGCCAGCGCCTCGCTGCGCACCGTGAGGTTCGGCCGGCGCAGGGCGGGCCGCAGGTAGGCGTCGGCGGTGCTCCAGCGGCGACCCGCACGCTGGGTCACCATGGTCTCGCTGAACCCCTCCGGCTGCGGCCGGTTCGGCGGCTCGACCTGGTAGCCCGCCTCCTCGACCGCGGCCAGATAGGCGGCGGTGAGGCCGCGTGGGCTGCGCTGCCGGGAAACGTGCAGCGGACCCTCGGTGCCTTCGTCGGGGTACTGGGCGTTCTCCACGCGCTCGATGCGGCGGAACTGCTCGACGGCCGCGGCGAAGCCCCACTCCTCACCCGCCAGCAGCGCCCACTCGTCGTAGTCCGCCCGGAATCCGCGCACCCACATCATGGCGTTCATCGAGGACGAGCCGCCGAACATCTTGCCGCGCGGCCAGTAGATCTCGCGGTTCTTCAGTTCCGGCTGCGGCTGGGTGAGGTAGTCCCAGTCCACCTCGGAGCGGAAGAGCTTCGCGAACCCGGCGGGAATGTGCGCGAACTTGTTCTTGTCCGGCGGGCCCGCTTCCAGCAGCGCCACCGTGGTGCCCGGATCGGCGCTGAGCCGTTCGGCCACCACCGCGCCCGCCGATCCCGAGCCGACGACGACGTAGTCCGCGGAAAGCTCACCTGATTGCACTTTTCCCACTCCGATCTGCACCGACTACGGCAAAGATACGAGCAAGCGCGCGCCGCGTGGCCCGGTTTCGGGTAACCGGCACGAAGTCGTCCGGCGTCGTCCGAGCTACCGCAGGATCAGCAGCGCGGAGGTCTCGATGCGATCGGCGATCTCGGAGTAGGACCCGTAGCCCATGCCCGCGCGCACCAGCGCGCCCGCGTACAGCAACTCCAGCGATTCCACCACGTCCGGGTCCGGCTCCGGACCGAGGGCGCGGATGATGCGCTTGCGGATCTCGGCCCCGATCCGGCCGCGCAGATGCTCCACGTCGGGGTCGCGGCCGAGCAGGGCGCTGGTGACCGCGCCGGAGAGCTCCTGCTCGTCGGCCACCAGCATCGCGATGTTCCGCAATTCGGCGACGACCCGGACGGTCGGGTCCGGGTCCTCGCTGACCGGCGACGGCGACGCGACCAGCCGCCGCCAGAAGATCTCGGCGACCAAGTGCTCCTTGGAGGAGAAGTACGTGTACGCCGTGGCCGTCCCGACCCCGGCCGCCGCGGCGACCATCCGGATGGTCATGCCCGCGAAACCTTCCCGCGCAAGCACTTCCACCGCCGAGCGGGTCAGCTTGTCGACCGTGTCGGCCTGTTTGCCGGAGAGCCTGCGGCGGGTCGCCTCGAGAATGACGGAATCGGGTTCGGACATGTGTCTGGATCCTACTAGGCGGGTCGGGGCGGTTCAGTTCTTGGCCGCCGCGATGCCGGCCCGGCGCCCGTAGAAGCTGCCGTCGCCCAGCGACGCGCCGCTGACGTAACCGCCCGCGCACAGACCGGAGGTGCACCGTCCGGCCGCGAACAGCCCGGGGATCGGCTCGCCGGAGACGTGCAGCACCCGGGAATCGAGGTCGGTGCGCAACCCGCCGAGGGTGAAACCCGCGGTGAAGCCGCGCATGTCGAACGCCGCCACCGGTCCGCGCAACGGGCGCACCCATTCCGGCTTCTTGCCCAGCAACGGGTCCGCGCCGTCGGCCGCGTGCAGGTTGTAGCACTCCACGGTGGCCTGCAACGCCTGGCCGGGCAGGCCCATCTCGGCTTCCAATTCGGCGATCGTCTCCGCCACCCAGGTCGGGGGCTGGCGGAAGAACGGGGTAGAGGTCTCGGTCGTCAGCGCCTCCTCGTACGCCGCCTCATCGATCACCAGGTAGGCCTGGTTGTCCTGCTGGATCAGCGTCGCCTGCCCGATCCGGCCGGGGTAGGTGTCCTCCGGGATGTAGCGCTGGCCGCGCCCGTTGACCAGAATGCCGCGCGCCAGCAGCTGCGGGTCCCCGAAGAACGCCACCTCGGTCGCGTCCATGTGCGCCAGCTCCGCGCCGAGCGCCTGCGCCAGCCGGATGCCGATGCCGTCGTGCTCCTCGATCGCCGCGGCGGGCCTGCCGATCAGTCGCGGCGCGTACCCTTCGATCATCTCCTTGTGATAGGCGAAGCTGCCGGTGGCCAGCACGACGCCGCGCTCGGCGCGGATGGCGATCTGCTTGCCGTAGCGGCGGGCCAGCACGCCGACGACGCGGTCGTCGTCGTCCACGATCAGCCGCGCGATCCGGATGTCGTACTCGGCGCGGACGCCCAGCGCTTCGGCGGTGTCGGCCAGTGGCTTCATCAGCATGTAGCCGCCGCCCTTCTCCCCGGTGCGCTTGTCGGCCATCTGCGGAACATGGCCGCGCGGAGCGGGTTTGGCGATCGCGTTGAACGGCGCGGCGTTCTCGCCGCCGGAGTACATCAGTCCCTCGTCGTGCGGCGGTTCCCAGCCGGGCTCGCCCCAGAACGCCTCGCGGAACGGCACACCGCAGGACGCCAGCCAGGTGAAGTGCTCGACGCTGCCGCGGCAGTAGTCGGCGATCTTCGCCTTGTCCACGCCGGGACCGAGCGCCGCCAGCAGGAAGGTCTCCATGTTCTCCGGTGTGTCCTCGAAGCCGAGGGCCTGCTGCAACGGGGTGCCGCCACCGAGGTAGATGAACCCGCCCGCCAAGGCGGCGGCGCCACCCCAGCCGCCGGTGCGCTCGAGGACCAGCACGTCCGCGCCCGCGCGGGCGGCCTCGATGGCGGCGCAGACCCCGGCGATGCCGTATCCGGCGACGACCACGTCGGCCCGGTGGTCCCAGGTCTCGACTCGGCTCGCGCGCAAGGGGCGGATGGTGGTGGCGTCAGACATGGTCAACGGATCCTTCACTGTTCGGCGGACGCGGACTGCGCGCGGGCGGCCTTCTTCTGCTGCGCCACAATCGTGCCCACCAGCAGGTCGAGTTTGGTGCCGTTCGGCCAACCCACGTAGTAGCACAGGAACACCGCGATCTCGTGCAGCTGTTCTTCGGTGAGTTCGCCGTTGCGCAGCGCGGCCCCGATCTGGATGCCCGCGGTGTCGATGGCGCCCTGCGCCGCCAATGCCCCGAGCAGCAGCAGCCTGCGGTCTCGGATGGTGAGGCCGGGCCGCGACCAGATCTCGGCGAAGAGATGGTCGGAGGTGAGCGCGAAGTGAGGGCCGGGATAGTCCTGGAACTCCGTGCCGTACACCTCGGCCATCTTGGCCAGACCGCGCTGCCGCACGGTGTCACCGGAACCGTTGTCGCTCATGAGGATTGCCTTTCCGATACGGAGGTGCCCGTCCCGACGCCGAGTCCGGGGCCGAGCCGGTCGAGGGCCGATTCGGCCAGCGGCAGCGCGGTGCCGAGCCGTTCACCCAGTTCCAGGGCGAGACTCAGATCCTTCTCGCCGAGGTCGCGCACGTGCCGCAGGATCGGCAGCCAGAAATCGCCGTCCTGGATCGGGGCGGTGGTGTCGCGCAGCATGATGGCGCCGGGGCCGCCGGTGACCGCGTCGGAATGCCGCACCACCTTGCCGAGCGCGGTGAGATCCAGACCGGCCGCCTCGGCCAGGCGCTGCGCCTCGGTGGCCGCGGTGAAGGAGACGAAATGCAGCAGGTTGCGCGCCAGTTTCATGCGTGTGCCCGCGCCGATCGGCCCGGCGTGCACGATCAGATCGGCGAAGCAGCCGAACGGTTCGCGCACCTGCTCGAAGGCCGCCTCGCTGCCGCCGACCATCACCGCGAGCGCGCCGCGCGTCGCGCCGGCCGCGCCGCCGCTGATCGGCGCGTCCACCAGTTCGACGCCGCGGTCGCCGCACACGGCCCCGAGTTCTTCGGCCGTGCGATCACTGATCGTGGAGTGCACGGCGATCACGGTGCCCGGCGCGGCGGTCCGCAGTACACCCTCCGGGCCCGTGATCACCTCGCGGACCTGGGCGTCGTTGACCACGGTGATCGAGATGACCGCGGCCTGCCTGGCCAGCTCGGCCGCGGAGGCGACCGCGTCGGCCCCGGCCGCCAGGAACGGCTCGACCGCTTCGGCCCGCATGTCGCACACAGTCAGCCCACCCGGCCATTCCAGCAGGCGTTTGGCCATCGGCGCGCCCATGTTGCCGAGGCCGAGGAATCCGATGCGCGCGCTCATGACCGCACGATCTGTCCGCCGTCGACGTTGAAGATCTGCCCGGTGACCCAGCTCGCCTCGTCCGACAGCAGGTACAGGCAAGCGCCGACCAAATCTTGCGGGGTGCCCATCCGCTTGAGCGGCAGGCGTTTGACGATGTCGTCGACGATCACCTCGGGGGTGACCGCTTTGGTGGCGTCGGTGTCGATCGGACCCGGCGCGATGGCGTTGACGCGGATGTTCGACCCGCCGAGTTCGAAGGCCAGTTGCTGGGTGAGCCCGTTGATGCCGACCTTCGCCAAGCCGTAGAAGCTGGAGTACAGCCACGCGGCCGTGGAGGACTGGTTGACGATCGATCCGTTGCGGCGCTTGGACATGTGCGGCCAGACGGCGCGGGTCATCGTGAGCGCGCCGTCCATGTTCACGCTCATGAACTTCTTGTAGTAGTCCCACGGCACGGTCAGCAGCAGGTTCAGCTTCATCTCGCCGTAGATGGCGGCATTGTTCACCAGGTGGTCGATGCCGCCGAACTCGGCGACGGTGAAATCGGCCAGCGCGGTGGCGGATTCGGGATCGGACACGTCGACCTGACCGAACACCGCGGTGCCGCCGTCGGCGACGATCTTCTCCACGACCGCCGCGCCGCCCTCGGCGTTCTTGTCGGCGACGACGACGTTCGCGCCCTCGGCGGCCAGCGCCTGCGCGTAGGCCGCGCCGATGCCCTGGGCGGCGCCGGTGACGATGGCGGATCTTCCCGTGAAACGGGCCATGAGGTTTCAGCTCCTCTGTGTTGTCGTTGTGCGGCGTTGTCGTTGTCGTGCGGCGGGATCAGGCCGGGGAGGCGATGACCTTGGTCTCCAGGTACTCCTCGAATCCGGCGACGCCCATTTCGCGGCCGAGGCCGGATTGCTTGTAGCCGCCGAACGGGACGTCGGCGGAATACCAGACACCGCCGTTGACGCTCAGCGTCCCGGTGCGCACGCCTTCGGTGACGCGCCGGATGCGCTCGGGGTCGGTTCCCCACACCGAACCGGAGAGGCCGTAGGGGGAGTCGTTGGCGATGCGGACGGCGTCCTCGTCACCGTCGTGCGGGATGATCACCAGCACCGGGC
Source organism: Nocardia abscessus (assembly GCF_015477775.1). Taxonomy (GTDB): domain Bacteria; phylum Actinomycetota; class Actinomycetes; order Mycobacteriales; family Mycobacteriaceae; genus Nocardia; species Nocardia abscessus_A. Next base: position 240,434 of record NZ_JADLQO010000010.1, read on the forward strand.
CGAAGATCTCCTCGCGGGCGACCGTCGCGCTGTTGGGTACGTCCGCGATCAGGGTCGGTTCGACGAAGAACCCGCGCTCGTGCTGGGCAGGCCTGCCGCCGCCGACCACGATCCGCCCGCCTTCGGCGCGCGCGATGTCGAGATAGCGTTCGACCCTGGCGCGCTGTCGTTCGGAGATCAGCGGTCCGCAGACGGTGCGCGGGTCGGCGGGATCGCCCGGCCTGATCCCGCCCAGCGTGGCCGCGGCGGCCTGCACCGCTTGGTCATAGGCGGCGCGGGGGACCAGCAGACGGGTGGACAGAGCGCACCCCTGTCCGGCATGCACGCACACCGAGAACGCCGCCACCGAGCAGGCGGCCGCGATGTCGGCGTCGTCGAGCACGATGAACGCCGACTTTCCGCCCAGTTCGAGAAAGGCCTTCTTCAGCGTCGCGGCCGCGCCCGTCATGACGGCGCGGCCGGTGGCGGTGGACCCGGTGAAACTGATCATGTCGACGCGCGGGTCCGCGGTGAGCCGGGCGCCGAGCGTGTGGTCCGCGGAGGTCACGATGTTGACGACACCGGCCGGGATATCGGTCTCCTCGGCGATGATGGCGCCGACCGCCGCCGCGCACCACGGGGTGTCGGGAGCAGGCTTGAGCACGACGGTGTTCCCCGCCGCGAGCGCCGGGCCGAGCTTGGCGAAGTTGATCTGATGCGGGAAGTTCCAGGGCGTGATCGCACCCACCACGCCGATCGGCTCCCGCCGCAGAACGCGCCGCGTCTTGATGCCCATCGGCTCGGCCACGCCCAGATCGGTTTCCCAGTCGTAGGTTTCGGCCAGCCCGGCCGAGTAGCCGAGGTCGGCGACGGGGCCTTCCAGCTGCGGGCCGCCGGTGAGCATCCGCGGGGCGCCGACCTCGGCGATGGTGATCTCGCGCAGTTCCTCGACGTGCGATCGCAGCGCGGCGCGCAACTGCTCGAGGCAGCGGGCGCGGAAGGCGTGATCGCGCGACCAGTTCGTCTCGTCGAACGCGGTGCGCGCCGCGTCGACGGCCGCGTCGAGATCGGCCGCGTTCGCGTCGGCGGCGAGGCCGAGGACCTCCTCGGTCGCGGGGTTCACCGTCGCGAAGACACCGTCGGCGCCCTCGACCAGCTTGCCGCCGATCAGCAGGCGGGACCCGTCGGCGGGTAGAAGGCTGCTCATGGATATCTCCGATACTGTCTGGACACGTGTACGGAATATAGTCTCGGATCGCGATCGGTTGCAATAACAGGTTCTAACTCTGCCATCCTTGCCGAGGTTGCGCCCGGGGATGGGGCGGTCCGTCACGACGCTCTCCGGAGGCCGGTTCGCGCTCGTGAAATGGTTGGTGCTCCGGAAGCATTGTCCGGAACCGAAGCGCGGTGGTACTGTCCAGACACATGTCCAGCTATCTGTCTTCGCCCGCGCCGCAGCGCCTTGCCGCGTGGCGGAACGTGTTATCGGTTTCGGAGGGTGGGCGATGACGGCTGCGGTGGAGCCGCCGGCGTTCGATCCGTGCGACTGCGGGTTTCGTGAGGATCCGTATCCGATGTATCGGCGGCTGCGGGAGGAAGCGCCGCCGCGTCGCGACCCGGCTCTGAATCTCGGGGCGTTGTCACAGCATGCGGATGTCGCTCTCGGCTCGGCCGATGTGCACTTCTGCCCGGGCGCGCACCTCGCGCGCTCGGAAGCGACCGTCGTCCTGCACGAGTTCGGCTTGCGAGTGCGGTCCTACGACGTTCCGGAATCCGGTATCGCACATGTTCATTCGTCCGATGTGCGTGGTCTCGCGCACCTTCCCATCACCGTGGAGACTCGATAATGCCAAGATTCGCCCCTCATCCCGAGCGCAGGCCCGCGCTCGTCTCCGGCGCTTCCTCCGGGATCGGCGCGGCCACCGCCGTGGCCCTGGCCGAACTGGGCCACCCCGTCGCGCTCGGCGCGCGCCGCGTCGATCAGTGCGCCGAGCTGGCGGACAAGATCCGCGCGAACGGCGGTGCGGCTTTCGCCCACCGTCTCGACGTCACCGACCCGGACTCGGTCGATGAGTTCGTGGGCGCCGCCGAAGAAGCGCTCGGCCCCGCCGAGATCCTGGTGTCCAGCGCGGGCGACATCGAGTTCGGTCAGGCGCACGCGATGGATCCGGAACGGTTCGTGCACCAAGTGCAGGTCCATCTCGTCGGCGCGCAGCGTCTCGTGCACCGCGTGCTGCCCGGCATGTTGCGCAGGCAACGCGGCGATGTCGTGCTGATCAGCTCGGACTGCGCGCCCGAACCGCGTCCGCGCACCGGCGCCTACAGCGCCGCCAAGGCGGGGCTGGAGGCGATGGCCGCGCAGATGCGAATGGAGCTCGAGGGCAGCGGCATTCGCCTGTCGCTGGTCCGGCCCGGTCCGACCCTGACCGGCATGGGCATGGACTCCACACCTGAGATCGTCGGCCCGGTGCTGGAGGACTGGAAGGCCTGGGGGTTCGCCAGGCACCCGTTCATGCTGCGCGCGAGCGACCTGGCCGCCGCGGTGGTCGCGGTGGTGTCCACGCCGCGCGGCGCGCACTTGGTGCTGGTCGAGGTGCAACCCGAGGCGCCGGTGCGTCCGCTCGCGGACGACGCGGCGCCGAACGACTAGATGGAAGTGGCGACGATGCGAGTGCTGGCCGATCTGGATCTGTGTCAGGGGCATGCGGTGTGCCAGGACGAGGCGCCCGAGGCTTTCCATGTGCCCAAGCGCGGCAAAGTGGAGATCCGCGATGCCGCCGGGGACCCGCAAGCGCAGGCGGACGTGCAGCGCGCCGTGCGCTATTGCCCGACCCAGGCGTTGTCGATCGTCGCGGACGAGTGAGCGGAATTCCTCGCGCGCGGCGGGTAGGCAGGGCGTGCCGGGGCGAATACGATGAATCCAAAACCGGAACGTGTTCTAATTCAGTCGCACTGTCCGGCCCGGCACCTGCGGCGATGCCCGACGTCATGGAGAAGATCCGATGAGCACAGCACACACCGACAAGGCGAAGGAGACCCTGCCCGCCAGGGTCACCGGGGAGCTGATCGCGCGGCTGACCGGTCTGGTCGCCGCCGACGGTAGCGCGGCGCCGTTCGAGATGATCGAGGTCTACACCGGCGCGCCGGTCGGTGAGCTGCCGCAGTCGACCCCGCAGGATGTCCGGACCGCGTGCGCCGCCGCCCGGGCCGCGCAGACGGAGTGGGCCGCGCTGCCGCTGCGGCAGCGGCTGCGCGTGTTCGAGCGGCTGCACGAGCTGATGCTCGGCGAAGTGGAGACCATCGCCGACCTCATCCAGATCGGGTGTGGCAAGACCCGCCGCATGGCCGTCGAGGAATCCTGCGACGTGCCCATGGTGATCAGCCACTACCTCAAGACCGCCCGCCGCGTGCTGCGGCCGAAGCGGCGGGGCGGCCCGATGCCACTGCTGACCACCTCCACCGAGCAGCACCGTCCCAAGGGGCTCGTCGCGGTGATCGCACCCTGGAACTTTCCCTTCGCCATCGCCCTGTCCGACGCCATGCCCGCGCTGATGGCGGGCAACGGCGTCGTGCTGAAGCCGGACAACAAGACCGCGCTGTGCGTGCTTTTCGGCCTCGAGTTGCTGCACCGCGCCGGGCTGCCCCGCGGTCTGGTCCAGGTGGTGTGCGGGGAAGGACCCGACATCGGACCGACCCTGATCGACAACGTCGACTTCGTCATGTTCACCGGCTCGACCGCCACCGGCCGGATCGTCGGCGAGCAGGCCGGCCGCAATCTCATCGGGTGCAGCCTGGAACTGGGCGGCAAGAATCCGATGATCGTGCTCGCCGACGCGAACCTGGACGAGGTGATCCCCGGCGCGGTGTTCGCGGTGTTCGCCAACTCGGGGCAAGCGTGCATGCACATCGAACGCATCTACGTGCACCGCTCCGTCCACGACGAGTTCCTGCGCCGGCTGGTCGCCGCCGCGGCCGAATTGAACGCAAAGATCGGCGCCGCCTACGACTACACGCCCGAGTTCGGTTCCCTCGTCTCGCCGCAGCATCTGGAACGGGTCGCCGCCCACGTCGAGGACGCGCGGGCCAAAGGGGCCACCGTGCACGTCGGCGGGCAGGCGCGCCCCGACATCGGTCCCGCGTTCTACGAGGCCACCGTGCTGACCGGCGTGACCCCCGAGATGACCCACGCGACGCTGGAGACCTTCGGCCCGGTCGTCACCGTGTATCCGTTCGACGACGAGCAGGAGGCGGTGCGCCTGGCCAACGCCACCGACTACGGCTTGAACGCCAGTGTGTGGACCCGGGACTTCGCGCACGCCGAGCGGATCGCCGCCCAGTTGCAGGCGGGCAATATCAACATCAACGACGGTTTCGTCGCGACCTACGCCGCCAAAGGCACACCGTCGGGCGGGGTGAAGCAGTCCGGAGTCGGTACTCGGCACGGCGACCAAGGCCTGCTGAAGTACACCGACACGGTGAACGTCGGCGTGCTCAAGAAGCAGGTACTCGCCGCGCGGGCGGGTCAGCCCTACGACAAGCAGCTGAAGATGACCCTGACGTCGCTGCGGCTGATGCGCCGAACCAGGTTGCGCTGAGCCCGGTTCCCTCGCCGTGCCTGCCACGGCCACCGACCCCGCCGATCCGGTAGCGTGGCCGTCGGGGTGGATCCACGGAATCAAGAATGGGCAGGTCCATACGTATGAGCCTTCGAGAAGTTCCGCTACGCACGCTGTCCGGCGAACCGACGACATTGGCCGACCTGGTCGGCGACCGCGCCGTCCTGCTGGTCAACGTGGCCTCGAAATGCGGGCTGACGCCGCAATACTCCGGTCTGGTCGAACTGCACAAGTCCTTCGGGCCGCGCGGTCTCAGCGTGGTCGGCGTGCCGTGCAACCAGTTCATGGGCCAGGAGCCGGGCACCGCGGAGGAGATCCAGCAGTTCTGTTCCACCACCTACGGCGTCGATTTCCCCTTGCTGGAGAAGACCGACGTCAACGGCGACCAGCGCCACGCCCTCTACCAGACCCTGGTGGAGACCCCCGACGCCGAGGGCGCCGCCGGTGACATCCAGTGGAACTTCGAGAAGTTCCTGATCGACCGAGACGGCAAGGTGGCGGGCCGCTTCCGCCCGCGGACCACGCCCGATGCCCCGGAACTGGTCGCGGCGATCGAAGCCGTGCTCTGAGGTAGACGCGAAAGGCCGGAGCCGTCGTCCGATCGGGGTGGCGGCTCCGGTCGCGTCATGCCCCACTCCGGTCACCACGTGACGGCCTCTGACCTCGCGGCCGACTTATGAAACGCCGACAGGCGGAAGGTAGAAGGTTGGGCAGTAGTTCCTAGCCGACCGAACTGCGAGCCGATCAAAGTTGGATGGCTATCGGTCGCGAGATACTCCCCGCGCGCGATCCTGCTCGTGTCTAGTCCCGCCACGCACAACGCGAGGCGAATGACCAGGCGGCTGCCTCACCGCTGCTTGCGGGTGATGCGCCTGCCCCAACCACACGAGTCGTTCCACCTCCGACAAGCGCCCCTTCTCGTCCAACTCCTTGAACGCCGCGTTTCGTGCCTCGTCAAGAGCTTTGAACGCAGCCTCACGTTCTTCTCAACCGCTGCACGCGCCTCGGCGGCTGAACGCTTCACACTGGCAGCGTCGGCCGCTTCTGGAGCCGCCTGTTCACTGGCGTCGGTAGCTTCCTGCTGCGGGTACTGGTCGGGTGCCGGGAATTCCTGCGCAACCCGTTCGGCGGCTGCACGCTCAACCCGCGCACGCTCGGTTTCCTGTGTTCGGCGTGCTTCCAGGGTTCGCTTCACCTGCTCTCTGGCCTGTCTGTCCTGCTCGGCATGCTGCGGCGCATCCGACCGGCCACGCGCGGCAGCTTCCCGGAACCGCAGCATCTTCCGGAACTTCTCGGCCCGCTCGCGTACTTTCTTCTCCAGCTCTGCAGCCTTCGCCTGCTGTTCGCGCTGCTGCGCCTTCTGCTGTAGAGCCTGTTCGCCGACACCGGGTAGTTCGAGCTGCCGAACCAGCTCCAGGCTTTTACCCAGGTCTATGGCCTGCACAGCCATTTCTTGCGATACCTCAATGTGCTGAAATCGGCCCTTGAAGTCCTGCTCCATCTGCTGAAGCAAAGCGCGGATCTCCTGCGGGATATGCTTACCCTGGACCGTTACCCAAGCGCCGGAATAATATCTTTCCGTCTCGAGTAGATGCCGGTCTATGGCGATTTGCCTACGCGTCTCTTTCGTGTCATCGACGCGGCCGGACTTATATTCGGTGAAGGCACGTTCGCCATGCTCACTGTACACGCGCGCCTGGTCGATACGCCGGTTCCCTTCCGTGGTGTATTCTCTGTGCTCGCGCACCCACCCGTTTTCTCGGGTCTCGCCGCGCATCTGCGCCATACCCCGGTGAAACCGTTCCCCCTTCTGAGGGTTTTCCCGGCCGCGCTGTTTTCTATGCGCCTCTTGTCGGCGGAATCTCTCGCGCTCTTCCATCCGGCGTCTGGCATCGTCGTCGGACATCGGTAAGCGACCCCCCAGTGAAGCAGAACTCAGATGAAAGAACTTGGGCTACAAGACATCACAGACGAGGATGAGTTTTCCATTCAGCCCAGTCCAGGCCCATGCTGTGGGCTTCCATCGTCACGTCCGAGCAGCCTTCCTCGATCGCCCACTGCACGAGATAAAGTGCGCTGAAAACGCTATCGGTGTAGTCGAAACGCAGACTCGGACCGATCGCCTGGTATACCGGTGCGCTGGTGCCGGGAGCATCGAACCATTGTGCCCCTGCCTGTCGGACGAAATATTCACCAAGGAATCGAGCGTACTTGTCGACGATATCGGCATTCTCGGGCGAGAGGATAGTGGGCTTGTCCAGAAATGCAGTGTCGGCGGCTTCCTCGATGCGGGACAGAAATGGACGCTCCCACCATGGGCACGATGAGGATTCCGGGTGGACATCCGGAAGCGTCTCCGTAAGGAATTTCTGTATCTGCGATTCCATACGTTCCCGAGCGATCCACGCGGCCCACTCCTGCCGCTGCCGCACCAGTTTTTCGTCTACCTCGATTTCCACACCGAGGTCCATCATCATCTGCTCGTCATTCCCCATGTCCACTTCCTCTCCTTATTGTCCGAACAGGTCAGTCTCGCGCCTGCGCGGTCACCGGGCAAGCGGCGGGCGGAGGCTGGTTCAGGTGCCTGTGATGTGCTGGCCGATGATCGCGGGTATCAACAGGTCCAAGAAGGTGATCTCGTCGGCGGCGGGGATGTTGTCGATGATCGGATCAAGGACCGGTGCGGCGTAGAGGCGGCCGGTGTGGGGTCCGGCGGCGGTACGGGCGCTGGTGATCAGCTCGAAGACGACCATCGCCATCACGCGGACGCGCATGGTTTCGCTCATCCCGTCCCGCACGGCATCCGCAGTGCTGGCCACCAGGGTGCCGATCACCTCGGTGAGGACGTCGAGTTCGGCGGCGGATCGCTCGGCGTCTTGGTCACCGGTCACCGACCGGCCTGCGGCGGCACTGGTGGCGGAGCCTTCACCGCCCATCGCTGCCGGGTGTGCTGGGCTGCGCACCTCCGGATCGCTTCGACCACAAGCCGTCCCTGCGGCCGGTAGGGGTCGCGGGGTGGATGTACCCACGCCCGGAACAAGCCGGGGCGCTGTCCGGGGCCGGGCAACGCAATCTCTCCGGCACGGAGGATCGACACACTCAGCCGCGACATCTCCGCGAACAGTCGAATGTCCTCCGGCAGATCCGGGGCGGTGAGGAAAGTCCATCGCTGCGAGCGCGGATGCGTCAGTACCGGCCCGGTCTGCTGGCCCGCGCGGTGCATCCATGCTTTGACTTCCGAGCCGATGAACGCGGGCATCATCAACCCGCACACCCGGCCCGCCCGCAGGGTGATCCGCCCGAGGTGCGGTGGGTTGACCTCGGCGGGCAAGTCGCACACCCGCCGATAGAAATCGCACACCGACATCGGTGTGTCCCCAGATTTTTTCAGTGAGTCCACAAGCGTCTCCCCTCGCTCGAACGATTGGCATGCACCCGACGCCGAGGTCGAACCGCCGACTGCGCATCATCGGCCAGCCGATAGGGACGGGATGAGCATTCGGCGACACCCGGCGTCGGGGCTGAATCAAGCGTTACGCACAACGATCGGCCTGTGCAGTGGCACGAGGGAGTGGCATTATGCGCTGGATCACTGGATGGCTGCACTGAGGGCTGGCAGTAGTGGCATTAATAGTGGCACTTGGGGTTTTAGCTGCTGTTAATCCTTCCGCGTGCTGCTGAAACGGGAGATGATCGGCCAATGGGTGTGGGCGAGTTGATCCGTGAGCTTCGGAAGGCGCGCGGATGGTCGCAGGGCAGGTTGGCGGACGAGTTGGCCGCCCACTCGGGGGCGAGTATCTCTCGGGAGTACATCTCGAGGCGTTGGGAGAACGGAGACACGGTGCCCAGCCGGTTTTGGCTACGCCATCTATCGGCGGTGCTGGATGTGCCTCTGGCAGTTTTCGAGGACGATGGCATGAACAGACGAAAGTTCCTGGCTCAGGTGGCCGCGACCAGTATCGCGCCGGTAGTGGCATCGGATCTGCTGGCGGCTGGGTTCTCGGCGCGGCTGGATCATGCCGGGCCGAGTATCGAGGCATGGCAGGCGAAGCTCAGCGCCTACGGCACGGATTACATGTCGCTCGGTGCAGCGGATATCCAACGGCGCCTGGCCGTCGACCTGGCGGTCCTGCAACAGCAGTTGGACAGCCCGCAGATGTGGGGAGCGGCGGCCCGGCTGATGACCCTGTACGCGAAAACGTTCCCAGGGTCGGACGGCACCAAGGCGGTTACCTGGTATCGCATGGCCGCTGAGGCTGCGGACCGTTCCGAGGACGAGCAGACTCGAGTATGGGTGCGCGGGCGGGCAGCCATTGCCCTCGGTTACGAAGGTGCAGCGCTGCGGGTCGCGGACCTCTTCGCCGACCAAGCACTGGCGCTGTCGGACAAACCGAGCTTGGGGCGTCTCAACGCGATCATGGGCAAGGCGCATGCGGCAGTGCTGCGCGGCGACCACGGGACAGGGCGCGCTCTCGTGGAGGAGGGACGCCGGGTGTTCGACAAGTCCGGATCGTATGAGCAAACCTCTGACTACGCCGTCCCGTGGTGGCGCATGAACGTATTTCTCTCCTTGCTGGCCGCACGGCGTGGGGATGAGAAATCGGCGGTGGCATCGCAAGAGCAAGCGCGAAGAGAACTTCCGGCCGAACTGCCGCGCTTTGCGACGCATCTGGAGATGCACCGTGGTCTGATGCTGGTGAGAGTCGGTGATCGAGCCGAGGGAATCCGAACGGCACGTACCGCGATGGATGCGCTTCCGCCTGAGAAGCACTCGCTCACACTGCGGATGCTGATGGACGAGATCGCCGGAGCAAAGGACACAGCAGCCGGTGTCACGCGTGGGTAGTCTCGTGCACCGCTGACCGAATCAGCCGCGGATCAGCAGGCTCCCGACGACTCCCGGGGCCTGTTGTCGCCTTTGCGGCCGGAGATCGGTCGGCCAGAGAGCACCGAGATCGCGAGCGCTGGGTTGTCGGGCCATTGAGAAGGTGGCTACTGCCGCCCTCCGGTCAGGTGCGCCGGGTGAGCGGCTCGCGCAACCCGAGATGTTCGCGCAGCGTGGTTCCGGTGTACTCGGTGCGGTACACACCGCGCTCCTGGAGTTCGGGGACCAGCCAATCGACGATCTCGTCCAGGCCGGTGGGGACCAGATAGGGGGAGATGTTGAAGCCGTCGGTGGCGCCGTGGCGGACCCAGCGGGCCAGTTCGTCGGCCACCTGGGTGGGGGTGCCTGCGAAGCCGGAGCGTTCGGTGGAGGCGATCACCACTTCCCGCAGCGAGAGGTTCTCCGCTTCGGCCCTGGCTCGCCATTCGCGGGCGATGGTCACCGGGTCCTGTCCGGAACGTGGTGCGCCCCTGGTCTCCGAGATCGGGCGTGGCTGGGGGTCGTCGGCGGGCAACGGGCCGTCGGGGTCGAGTCCGGACAGGTCCCGGCCCCAGATCTGACCGGCCAGCGACAGCGCGGTCTGGCCGGTGTACTGGCCGGTCTTCACCCAGCGCACTTTCTCCTCGACCTCGGATTCCTTCTCCGCGAGGATGATCTGCGTGCCGGGCAGGATCCGGATGTCGTCCTCTGGGCGGCCCGCCGCGCGCAGGCGGGCGCGGATATCGGTGGCGAAGGCCAGCGCGTCGTCGAAATGTGTTCCGTGCCGGGAGAAAATGACGTCGGCGTTGGCCGCGGCGAAATCGCGGCCTGCCGGTGAATCGCCCGCCTGAAAGATCACCGGATGCCCTTGGGCGCTGCGCGGCAGCGTGGGGGTGATCGTCACGTCGAAATGGGCGCCCGTGCGCACGACCGGATGGATCGCCTCCGGACGTGCCCACGACGGGCTCTGCTGCGAGGTCGCGATCGCGCCGTCGTCCCAGGCATCCCAGATCGCCCGCACGGTCGCGACGAACTCTCCGGCGCGCTCGTAGCGCAGCGCGTGGTCGAGGAATCCGCCGCGCCGGAAATTCGCGCCGGTCCACGCGTTGTCGGTGGTGACGGCGTTCCAGCCCGCGCGCCCGCCGGACAGCAGGTCGAGGCCGCTGAGTTTGCGCGCCAGATCGGCGGGCTCGTTGTAGGTGGTGTTCTGGGTGGCGACCAGGCCGATGTGCCGGGTGATGCCCGCCAGCGCGGTGAGCTGGGTGATCGCGTCGGGGCGGCCCGCGATGTCCAGTTCCAGGATGACGCCGTCCTGTTCGCGCAGCCGCAGACCCTCGCCGAGGAAGAACGCGTCGAACAGGCCGCGCTCGGCGGTCTGCGCGACGCGGCGGAAGGTCTCGAAATCGATCTGCGAGCCGCTGGACGGGTCGGACCAGATCGTGGTGTGGTTCACGCCCTGGAAGAAGACGCCGAAGTGGACCTGGGCGTCGGGGCGCGGGAAGTCGGTCACGGAAACGATCTCCTGACGATCAGCGTGTGGTCGCGTAGCGGTTGACGGGGCGGGTCAGGCCGAGGTTGGCGCGCAGCGTCGAACCGGGAATCGGACGGTGCGCGACCCCGGTGCGCAACAAGGCGGGCAGCACCTCGCGCGCGAGCACGACCAGGTCCTCATCGATTACGGCGAGATGCAGCCGCACCCCATCGAGGTGGGTGCTGAGCTCGGTCAGAAGATCGGTCAACTTCTCGGCCGGGCCGGAGAACGCCAGTCGGCCGGGGGAACCGGGAATGGCTTCGAAGCGCTCGGCGGCGGGCACGCCGGAAACATCAAGGGTGACTTCGACTTCGGCGAAGACCAGCGAATCCCCGGCCGAGTGCGCCGCGGCTCCCGCCTCGACGGAATCGGCCGCGACGAACCGGACGTCGACCTCGCCTTCGGTACCGAACACCACGGGCCGGCCCTGCGGCGGGCGCGGCACGATAGCCGGTCCCTTCACCGAGAAGGTCTCACCCTGAAAGTCGATGTAGTGCAGCTTGTTCCGGTCCAGGAAACGGCCGCTGGGGTAGTCGCGTATCACCGCGTCGTCCTCCCAGGAGTCCCACAGCCGACGGGCCACCTCGATCGAATCGCGTTGCTCGCGCGCCAGATCGGCATCTCCCGCTACCGGCTGACGACCCCACGCCGCGGCTGCGCGCGAGTCGTCGACACGCTCGGCGAGCCATCCGGCCCGCCCGCGCGAGGCGTAGTCCAGCGACGCCACCTGCGATGCCGTGTGGAACGGCTCGGCGTATGTGGTGGCGACCGCCGGGACCAGGCCGATCGTGCTGGTGGTGGCCGCCACGAAGGATGCCCGGGTCACCGCATCGATGCGTCCCGGTATCTCGTGCCCTGGCAGGATCGAGTCGGCGAACGTAGCCAGGGTGAACCCGGCGTTCTCGGCGGCGGTGACCCGGTCGCGCACGGTGTCGGCGGTGAGCAGGCGATCCGGTGCGTGTGCTGCCCGCCGCCACGCCTCGGGGTGGAACCCCTCCCCGTCGAGTTCTACACCGAGCGCGAAAACGCCCATCCGACACCTACTTTCGTCCCGCGAGCCATGGCGCCGCCGTCAGCGGTGGCCCGAGCCGGGCACGATCCGGCTCCGGGCCACCGCGTGGCGGACCCCTTCCGAGCATGCGCGGCGACGGCAGGAGGGCACATGGTTTGCGTCGCACTGATTCGAAGGTCGTCGAACGGCCGATACCGCGCCGCGCATCCCGCGCGAATGGCCACCTCGACGATGGAGGAGTCGAGTTCCGCCATGAACCGGCCGGCGAGGATGACCGCGGGCAGGGCGAGTGACCGCCGTGCTCCCAGCGCGGCGGTGGCGCGGCCGGAGCGTCGGCAGAAGTCGTTGCCGCCGCGGCACCCGGCGATATGGTCTGCGTCATGCTCCGAGCTTGCGGTGCGGCATGCACCGGCAACAGGAGCCCGCTGACACCGGTCCGGCAGCGTCAGGACGAGCTGGGACGACAACGGAAGACGGTGCATATTTGGGACATTTCCGGCACTGTGTCCAGTGTCACAGACACTTGCGGCGGCTATCACCTGACCGAAGTAATTAGGCGAGCTAACGTGTTGCTAGGAAGGTGAGTTTCCGGACCAAGGAGGTCGTCGTGGAGACCGAAACGCGCCGGGAGCGGCTCATGCGCCGCGTCACGCGGCTGTACGCGGAATACGACGACATCCGCGACGCGACACCGCGTGCGGACGTCGCCGAGAAGATCCGCGAGCCCGGCACGGGACTCGCGCAGATCATCGAGACGGTCATGGTCGGCTATTCCGACCGACCGGCCCTGGGGCAGCGCGCGACGGAACTGCGCACCGGCGAATCCGGACGGACGACCCTGACCCTGCTGCCGCGGTTCGACATCATCACCTACGGCGAGCTGTGGGAACGCGTGCGAACGGTAGCCGCTGTATGGCACGGCGACGGGCGAAACCCGCTGCGGGCGGGCGATTTCGTGGCCATCCTCGGCTTCACCAGCAGCGACTACACCGCGCTCGACCTGGCCTGCACCCATCTGGGCCTGGTCGCGGTTCCTTTGCAATCCAGTGCACCGGTCGCGCAGCTGACCGCGATCGTCGCGGAGACCGCGCCGCGGGTGCTCGCCGCGACACCGGAACTGCTCGACGCGGCGGTGACGTGCGCCCTGTCGGAATCCGGGCCCCACCGACTGATCGTCTTCGATTACCACCCCGGAGACGACGACCAGCGTGCGGCGTTCGAAGCGGCCCGCGCCCGCCTCGCCGACGCGGGTAGTCCGGTGCTGCTCGAATCCCTCGACGAGGTGCTCGCGCGAGGCAGGTCGCTGCCGCCCGCACCGCTGTTCGTCGCCGAGCCGGGCGAGGACCCGCTGGCGTTGCTGATCTACACCTCGGGAAGCACCGGCACCCCCAAAGGGGCGATGTACACCGAGGGGTTGGTCGCCAAGGGGTGGCTGAACCGTCCCGAGGTCGCCGCGATCAACCTCAACTACATGCCGATGAGCCATGTGGCCGGTCGCGGGTCGCTGACCGGCGTGCTGGCGCGCGGCGGCACCGCGTACTTCGCGGCCGAGAGCGATATGTCGACCTTGTTCGACGACATCGCGCTGGCGCGGCCGACCGAGCTGTTCTTCGTTCCGCGGGTGTGCGACATGATCTTCCAGCGCTTCCGGGCCGAGGTGGATCGGCGCGAAGGGCCGGGCGTCGACCGGGCCGCGCTGGAAGCGGAGGTGAAAACCGAACTGCGCGAGCATTTTCTCGGCGGACGCATGATCATGGCCATCTGCGGTAGCGCTCCGGTGTCGGCGGAGATGAAATCGTTCGTCGAGTCGGTGCTCGACCTGGAACTGCACGACGGATACGGGTCCACGGAGGCGGGCGGTGTCGTCGTCATCGATGAACGGGTGCAGCGGCCGCCGGTGCTCGATTACAAGCTCGCAGACGTCCCTGAACTGGGCTACTTCCGAACAGACAAGCCGCATCCGCGCGGCGAGTTGCTGTTGAAGAGCGCCACGCTGATCTCCGGGTATTACAAGCGGCCGGAGATCACCGCCGAGATATTCGACGCCGACGGCTTCTACAAGACCGGCGACATCGTCGCCGAGCTCGCGCCGGATCGCCTGGTCTACGTCGATCGGCGCAACAACGTGCTGAAACTCTCCCAGGGCGAGTTCGTCGCGGTCTCGCGCCTGGAGGCGGTCTATGCGACCAGTCCGCTGATCCAGCAGATCTTCGTGTACGGCAGCAGCGAACGCGCCTACCTGCTCGCCGTCATCGTGCCCACCGACGAGGTGCTGGGCTGGAGCGATCCGGAGAAGATGAAGACGGCGCTGAGCGAGTCGCTGCGCCAACTCGCCAGGGACGCCGAACTGCAGTCCTACGAGATTCCCCGCGACTTCCTGATCGAGTCCGAGCCGTTCACCGCCGCCAACGGATTGCTGTCGGGCATCGGAAAGCTGCTGCGGCCACGCCTGAAAGAGCGGTACGAGCCGCGCCTGCAGCAGTTGTACGCCGACTTGGCCGCCGGGCAGGCGAACGAACTGCTCGACCTGCGCCGCACCGCGGCCGATCTGCCCGTGCCGGAGACGGTGAGCCGTGCGGTGAAAGCCGTACTGGGCTGTGCGGACTCCGATCTGCGTTCCGACGCGCATTTCACCGATCTCGGTGGCGATTCGCTCGCGGCGCTGTCGCTGTCGAACCTGCTGCACGAGATATTCGAGATCGAGGTGCCGGTGTCGGTGGTGATCAGTCCGGCGAACGATCTGCGCGAGATAGCGGATTACATTGCGACCGAGCGTGACTCGGGCGGCCGTGGCGGCGCCACGTACACCACCGTGCACGGTGACGGCCCACAGGTCCGCGCTGCCGATCTGACCCTCGATAAGTTCCTCGACGCACGCACACTCGCCGAGGCGTCGAGCCTGCCGCGCGCCTCCGTTACCGCGCGCACCGTGCTGCTCACCGGCGCGAACGGTTACCTCGGCCGCTTCCTGTGCTTGGAGTGGCTGCGGCGGATGCACGACAGCGGCGGCACACTCGTCTGCCTGGTCCGGGGCTCCGACGCGGATGCGGCGCGCAAGCGTCTCGACAGCGCCTTCGACTCCGGGGACCCCACGCTGATCCAGGAGTACCGGGAGCTGGCCGCCGCGCATCTCGAGGTGATCCCCGGCGATATCGGGGAGCCGAACCTCGGCTTGGACGATCAGACGTGGCGGCGGCTGGCCGAACGCGTCGACCTGATCGTGCATCCGGCCGCACTGGTCAACCACGTACTGCCGTATCGGCAGCTCTTCGGTCCGAACGTGGTGGGCACCGCCGAGCTGATCCGTCTGGCGCTCACCACGCGGCTCAAGCCGTTCACCTATTTGTCGACCGTCGCCGTGGCCTCGCAGATCGATCCCGCCGTCTTCACCGAGGACGGCGACATTCGCGCGATCAGCCCGGTGCGCGCAGTGGACGACAGTTACGCCAACGGCTACGGCAACAGCAAGTGGGCGGGGGAGGTGCTGCTGCGCGAAGCCAACGACCTGTGCGGCCTGCCCGTCGCGGTGTTCCGCTCCGACATGATCCTCGCCGACAGCCGCTACGCCGGTCAGCTCAACGTGCCGGACATGTTCACCCGTCTCCTGCTGAGCCTGATGGCCACGGGGATCGCGCCGTTCTCCTTCTACCGCACCGACGCCGACGGCAAACGTTCCCGCGCCCACTACGACGGCCTGCCTGTCGATTTCACCGCGGCGGCGATCACCGTCCTCGGCGCGGCGGCCGAAACGGGTTTCCGCAGTTTCGATGTGCTCAACCCGCACGACGACGGCCGCTCGCTCGACGAGTTCGTCGAGTGGTTGATCGCCGCGGGTCACCGGATCGAGCGGATCGCCGACTACGACGAATGGTTCACCCGGTTCGAGACCGCGCTGCGGACGCTACCGGAGCGGCAGCGCCAGGCTTCTGTGCTGCCGCTACTGCACGCCTATCGGCGACCGGCGCCGCCTGTCCGCGGCTCGGTGCTGTCCGCGGACAAGTTCCGCGCTGCCGTCGGAGCCGTGAAAATCGGCGTCGACCACGACATTCCGCAGATCTCGCAACACCTCATCGAGAAATACGCCACGGACCTGAAACTGCGCGGTCTGCTCTAGGCGCTAGGACGGTCTCGGCACGGCGTCCAGCAGGGCATGGCCGATCCGTTCGGCTTGGATCAGGATGTTCGTCTGCGCCGAGATGTAGTCGCCGATGCCCTCCTCCTGGGCGGCCCGCAGATAGGGCGGCAGCGGCTGCTGGATCTCGGTGCGGATGACGTTGTCGAGCAGCGATTCCATCTCGCCGCGCAACGGGTTTCCGGTCGCGGCCTGGTTGTCGAGTTCGAGCCGGCCACCGTCGGTGCTGTAGTCGTAGAGTTCGAATTCCTGTTCGCGAGCCGAATCGATCTGGATTCGGCCGTGCACCCACTGGGAATAGGAGGCGAACTTCGCGTCGGGGGTGCGCACCATCGCGACGTGACCGGGGGCGTTCTGGTTGAACAGGATCGCGGCTTCCTCGATCGAAGACTCGTCGGTGGTGTGCGCGACCCAGGGTCTGCCCGCGGCGCTCGCATTGCGGCAGAGCGACGCGATATCGAGTCGCCCGGTGAGGTGTTCGTAGCGCCCGTCGCTGCGCCAGCCATTGCCGCCGGTGCCGATGGTGAGCAGCAGCGGGGTGAAATCGACGCTGGAGGTGAGCTGGTCTCGGGTGCTCGTGCCCTCGACGGGACTGAGATAGCCGCGTGGATCGTGCACGTAGAGCGGAACTCGCAGCGCCTCGTCGTAGGCGGCGCCGCCTTTTCCGTGCAGGCCGTGTGAACCCGCGTAATCGCCGTGGTCGGAGGTGAAGACGATGACGGTGTTGGCGGCCACGTCGGGACGGGAATTCAAAGTGTCCAGCACACGGCCGATCTGGATATCGACTTGTTGCTGAGCCCACAGGTACAGATTGCGCATATCGATCCAGGCGTGCATCGCCTCGGGTGTGCCGTAGGGCGCCGCTCCGAACGCCACCGCGGAGACCTCGACCAGCGCCATTTGCAAACGTGGCTTTTTCGACAGCTGTTCGAGGGATTCGAAGTTGGGTGGCAGCTCGTTCATCCATCGCGGGATGTCGGCGTTGAATTGGTCGCGGCGGGTCCAGCGTGGCCACCATTGGATGTCGTGTGGGTTGACCAGTGACACCGTCGTGCACCAGGGAGCGGTGCCGGAATCGTTGTGGAACCAGTCGGCGAATTGGTCGACGATCTTCGGATCCGCTTGCAGCCCTTGGCCGGGTGCGCCGTTGGGCGACGGATAGGTGCCGCCGTGGAAGCCGTAGGCCTCGAGCGCGCCGGGGGTGCGATCGGGATAGCTGCCGAGATGCCATTTGCCCCAGTATGTGGTGTCGTAGCCGTGGTCTCGCAACATTGATCCCCAGGTCGGGAACAGCGGTGTCAACGTCGACTCCGACACGACCATCACGCCGGTCTGCTGGGAGTAGAGGCCGGTCAGTAAGCAGCCGCGCGCCGGTGTGCAGTCGTTGGCCGCGGTGTAGTGATTCTCGAACGACACACTGCCGTGGCGGATCCGCGCGATGTTCGGCAAGACGGTGTCCAACGTCTGCTGATCGGGGAACCACACCGGCGTCCGCATCTCGTCCACGATGATCACCAGGATGTTCGGCTTGTCCGGATCGGTGTCCGCCCGCGCCTTGCCCGGGGTGGCGCCGGCCGAAACGGCGGCCGCGGCCGTCGCCGAGGTGGCCGCACTGGTCAGAAAGCCCCTGCGAGTGAACGAGCTCGGCAATGTTCCTCCACGAATGAGTGATGTTCGTCGGTCGAATGGAACGCGGAGAATCTCGGTGCTGTCACCGTAGCGTCGGCCGGCGCGCGGTCGCGGGCGTCCGGTGTGGACACGCCGTCGCCATATGAGCTGGTCGAGTGATCACACCGACGGTGGGCGCGGCCTCCGGTACGGCACGAAGTGTCGCGAGCGTGCTAGGGCAGCCCGACGAGGTCGGCCATCACGTTCATGTGGTGGTGGAAGTAGTCGGCGCCGGCATCGATGGTTCCGTTCAGGCGGCCGAAGATTTCGAAGTTGATCAGGCCGAACAGCTGGGTCCAGCCCACGAAGACGCGCGACAGCACGTCCTCGGACAGGTCGGAGGACTGCTGCTGTTCGATGAGGCGGCGCAGGTCGGCGTGGACGGGTGCGGGCAGCTGGGTCGAAAGCGGCGGCGGAGTCAGCTTTTCCGCACCCGCCTGCGCGATGGCGACGAGCCGGAAGACCACGGCGGCGGCAGGGGCCACGGTGTCCTCGGGTGCGGAGTATCCGGGCACGGGACTGCCGTAGAGCAGGCCGTATTCGGCAGGATGGGCCAGGGCCCAGTCCCGCACGGACGAGCACACCGCCATCCACCGGCCGCGCAGATCGGTGGCGGGCGGCTTCGCGTCGGCGGCTTCGGCTGCGACGGCGAGCGACCCGTACGCCTCCAGGATCAAGGCGGTGAGCAGGTCGTCCCGGCTCGGGAAATACCGGTAGAGCGCGGACGCGACGATGCCCATATCGCGCGCGACCCCACGCAGGGACAGGTTCGCACCGTCCACCGCCAGTCGTTTGCGGGCGGTGGCCTTGATCTCCTCGATCATCTCGGAGCGGACGCGGGCCCGGAGGGAATGAGCGGACATATCGCCAGTGTAGGGAACGGGTGATGCTCCGGAGAACGGAAGCAACTTTTGTGAACACCGTTCTTGACTGGGATCATCGTTCCGTTCTACAGTGGGATCGACCAAGAACACTGTTCTCGAAGTTGAACACCCGACAGGATGGATTGTTATGTCCCTGTACGTCGTCATCGGAGCAGGCCCCGTGGGATCGGCGACCGCTGAATTGCTCGCCGCGCGTGGCGCCCAGGTGCGCGTGATCACCCGGCGCGGTATCGGCCCGGATCACCCGCTGATCGAGCGCGTCGCCGCCGACGCCACCGACGCCGCGGCATTGACTCGGCATTGCACGGGCGCGGACGTCGTTTTCCAGTGCGCTCAGCCGCCCTATCACCGCTGGGCGACCGACTTTCCGCCGCTGGCCGCCGCCGCGCTGCAAGCGGCCGAGTCGACCGGCGCCGCGCTGCTCAGTGTCGGAAACCTCTACGGCTACGGGCAGGTCGACGGACCGATCAGCGAGCGGCACCCGCTGCGCCCCAACAGTGTGAAGGGTCGGGTGCGTGCGGAATTGTGGGGCGAGGCGCTGGCCGCGCACCAGGCGGGCCGCGTCCGCGTCGCCGAAGTGCGCGGATCGGACTACCTCGGCGCGGGAGCGAAATCGGCGTTCACCATGGTGGCGCTGCCTGCCGTGCTCTCGGGCCGCCGCGCGCTGTTCCCCGCCGATCCGGACGCCGTGCACAGCTGGACCGACGTCACCGACACCGCCCGCACCCTGGTCGCGGTCGCCGACGACGAAAACGCGTGGGGCCGGGCATGGCACACGCCGACCGCGCCGCCGGTCTCCGTGCGCGAGCTGGCCGGGCTCGCGGCGACGGTCGCGGACGCGCCCGCCGCGCGCGTGAGTCGGATGCCTGCCGTAATGCTTTGGGCCGCAGGTCTTTTCGATCCCAACGCCCGCGAGATGCGTGAGCTGCGCTACCAGTTCGATCGACCGTTCGTGCTCGACTCCTCCGCCGCGACCGCGGCCTTCGGTATCGAGCCGACACCGACCGCGGAGTCCTTGCGCGCCACGATCACTGCCCTGCGTGCGGAAGAAGCCACATCTGTCGGCTGAACCATGCCGGGCGGGCAGGTCGGCGACCCGTGATGCCGGGCAGTGGTGGCGGGTGCCGCCCGTCGCGGCCGGATAGGTGGTGTCGGTGACGCGCTCCTTCGTAGCGGTGCTGCCGCACCCTTCCCGAGCCCAGGCACCGTTGGCGACTCGAAACCGACGTCGCCGCTATGCGGGCAAGTGGCCGTAGCCGAAGATGTTGATGAAGTAGTTGCCCGGAATCAGTTGGTTCATCGCGTGCCACTGTCCCGTCGGGTCGCGCTGGTAGTAGCTCACCGGCAGCGAACCGACGTCGTAGCAAACGATGCCTGCGGTGCCGAACGGGCTCCAATAGGTGCTCGCACCTGGGCGACCGGGTTCGAGCGGGGTCGTGAACAGGTGACTGCACGGGGTGATGCTCGGTTCGTAGATCGAGGGCGCGGCCGCCGCCGTCGGCGCGAGGCCTGCCACGCAGATACCGCCCCATCCCGCACACACCGCCGCGGTCAACGCACGAGGGAGAAGTCGTCCCATATCGGTTCTCCTCAACTATTCCGATCGGCAACAGTGAGCACACGATAGCGACTGAAAGTGGCGGGTCAGAAGGGATACTCGGCGCACAACTGTCCCGCGAAACCGCGCGCGGCGTGCTCCCGCATGCGCCGCCCGTACACCGGGTCCCGGGCCAGGTCGGTATAGGTCTCGAACTCGCAGTGGACCAACCCCGCAGCCTCAGCCGCGTAGACGTCGAAGCCCGGGTACATCAGCCCCGCGTACGGCATGTCGTCCACGTCGAGGGCGAGCACCGGATACTCGCCCTCCGAGTCCGGCTGCCCCACCGCCAGCACGCGCCGGGAGTCCGACCCGCCCGGCAGCAGGAAGCACTCCGGGAACCGCTCGGCCAGCGGCTCGTACGTCTCGCCCCACGGCTGCCCCAGCTCGTCGTCCGCCAGCCGGTCCAGCGGGCGGGGCGCGAAGCCGCCGTCCGGGGCGAACCACCCGTGGCGCTCGAACAGGCCCGCGTCGAACGCCAGCCACTCCCGCAGACTCGGCGACAGCGGGCGTCCCGACGGAAACACCGCCCCCGCCAACGCGTCCTGTGGCATCGGCCGGGGCTCTCCCTCCACCCACGGGGTGTGGCCGACCCACTCGGCGGGCTCGAACATCGACCGGCCCGGGTCCCGCCGCACCGACTCGATGACCCGCCGCGTCAACGCGACCCCGTGCTGCGCCTCTCCTGTCATGGCGCGCAAGCTAACAGGCGCTACCGACATCCACGATCGACCGGTCCGCCGCGACGGCGCGGGCGCCGCCGCGAGCCCGGCGGAACGCCACCGCGTCCGGTGAGCCGATGGCCGGAGTGATGGTCATGATCTGACCGTGCAGGCGGCTCGACGCGCCCCTTGGATCTCGGCATCATCGGATGTATTGAGCGACAGCAGCTCTCAACCTCCGGCTACTGTGGTGCAGCCCAGTGGTGCCGCACGCCCAGCGGACTGAGTGGGCGCAGCCACCGGGGGTGTTCGGCAGTATCGGTTGCCGGGCAGGTCGGCAGCGAGTCGGAGCCGGTGCAGTGATCGACGAGCTCGGCGGTCAGAGGGTGGCTCGGCGGCGGACGGTGCGCTCGAGGATCCCGAGGGTGGCTTTGAGGGCGGACTGGGGGACCACCGGGAAGGTGAGCCGCCGCTTCCATTTCTCATCGATCTGTGACCAGTCGCAATACGACGTGACGAGGGTGGCGCCCTCGCTCGGAGCCAATCGGTAGCCGTAGATGTGGCCGAATCGGCGGCCATGCGCTTCGACGGTCCAGGCGATCTCCTCGTCCGGGACGAGCTCGGTGATGACGACCTCGACCTCGTATCTGCCCAGGGGAACGTCCCCGAGGGCCTCGCGATCCATGTGGACCAGGAATCGGTCGCCGGGACGCTGGACCGGCTCGCCATCGGCGTCGATGAGCATTCCCGATGCGTCGATGTCCACATGCCCCTTCGGGTCGGTCAGGACCGCGAAGACGGCATCGGGGGGTGCGGGGATGAGCCGGGACACCTCGACCCGTTCGGGGTGTGCTGGTCGCCCTTCGGCAGGCGGCGTTTCCGCGGTGGCGGTGAGGACGGCCCTGCCGAGGGTGTGCGAGGCCATGGTGAAGCCGAGCAGGGCCGGGGTGGAGTCGGCGGGCACGCCTATGGACTCGACATCGAGGGCGTGCACCACGACGAAGTAGCGGTGCGGGCCGTGCCCGGGCGGAGGGGCCGCGCCGAGGAACCTGGCCGCGCGGGCGTCGTTGGGCAGTTGGAAGGAGCCAACGGGCAGGCCCGACCCGGTGTCGTCGCCGGCGCCCTCGGGCAACTCGGTCACGGTGGCCGGGATGTCGGCGACCGCCCAGTGCCAGAATCCCGACCCGGTCGGGGCGTCGGGATCGTAGACGGTGACTGCGTAGCTCGCCGTGCCTTCCGGTGCGCCGCTCCAGGACAGCTGCGGGGAGACGTCCTTCCCGCCGGGAACGCCGGAGGAGAACTGTGCGGGCGACCAGGCGCCGCCGTCGGCAACGGTGGTGCTGGTGACGGTGAAGGAGGCCGCCTCGGGGAGGCGGGCAAAGGGGTCGTTGGCGTTCATCGCGTCTTCTTTCCGGGCCTTGCCATTCGGATGCACTCACAGTACAAAAATAATCGATTATTTGCCAGATCATCTATGATGTGGGGGTGTATGAGACACCGCGCGCTCCGGACGCACCAGGGAAGAAGATGCTCTCCGAGCAGGTCTACGTGCACCTGCGGGGCGCGATCATGCGCGGGGAATACGCTCCCGGCCAAGCCCTCAAGCCGCAGGATCTGGCGAAGAAGATGGACGTGAGTCTGGCCGTCGTCCGCGAGGCGCTCGTGCGGGTGGTCGGCGAGGGCCTCGCCGACCGGTTACCCAACCGCGGCTTCGCCGTTCCCGCCTTCTCCGACCGCCGCTGGCAGGAGATCGCGGAGGCCCGCCGAACCATCGAACCGGTCCTGCTGCGCCTGTCCATCGAGCGCGGCGACCTCGACTGGGAGGCCCGCGTGCGAGCCGCCCACCACCGCCTGGCCCGCACTCCGGCGCACGTGCCGGGGGAGGGCGAGCACTACAGCGAGGCATGGTCCGAATCGCACCGGCTCTTTCACCGCACCCTGATCGAGGGCTGCGGCAACCCGGTCCTAATGGAGACCTTCGACCGGCTGTGGACCGCGAGCGAGCTCGCCCGGCGCTGGTCGGCCCTCCGCAACCCCGACCGCGACGGCGCCGACGAACACCGCCGACTGGAAGAGGCGGCACTGGCTCGTGACGCCGACACCGCGGCCGCGACATTGGTCCGGCACCTCACCCTGACTGCGGCCGGACTGGAACTGTGACACCCAGCTGAGTTTGTTACGTATCAGCGTCGTCCCCGGAAGGTGCGGCGTAGGTCGCCGGTCCATCGGTCGGGGATTTCCCAGGGAATGAAGTGGCCGCCGTGGTCGTGGACGGTGAGGTTGACGTGGTTGTACCACTGGGCGCGGTCGCCGGCGCGGAAGTGTTCGACGCGTTGGGCGGTGCTGATGCCGGGTGGGTTCTCGTAGCCCACGAAGGTGATACCGGTGGGGGCCTGCACGACCGGGAGGCGGTCGTGGGAAGGCGTCCAGGGGTAGCGATTGTTGTTGGCGTAGAGGCGTATCGAGGTGCCGATGGTGTTGGTGGCCCAGTAGATCGTGGCGTGCGTGAGGAGATCGTCTCTGCTGAACACGGTTTCGATGTCGCCGCCGTTGTCGCTCCATTTGAACCAGCGTTCGAGGATCCATGCCAGCATGCCCGCCGGGGAATCGGACAGCGCGTGGGCGAGGGTGCTGGGGGCGAGGAGATGTGCGGCCAGGTGGACGGCGAAACGCTTGTCCAGCTCCATGATTCGTGCGCGTGCCTCGGCGGACAGGTCGTCGGGAATCGGCAGTCCGCCGCTGAAGTCCCAGGCACGATCGCCGTTGAACAGGGTGAGTTTCAGTCCGGATCCGATGTGGATGGCATACAACTCGTCGGCGTATTTGTGGCCGAGCTGCGCGGTGACCAGCGCGCCCACGTCGCAGCCTGCGGCGCCGTATTTCTCGTAGCCCAGAACATCGGTCATGAGCGTGTGCCAGAGGTCTGCGACCTTCCAGAAGTTCACATCCGGGCGGTTCGCCAGCGGGCTGGAGAACCCGAAGCCGGGAAACGAGGGCATGATCACGTCGAACGCCTCGGCCGGATCACCACCGTGCGCCCCCGGATCCGCCAGCAAGTCGGCGACCTTGGACCAGTGCCAGAACGTCCAGGGCCAGCCATGTGTCAGAATCAGCGGCGTCGGATCCGGGCCGACGCCGGGCCTGCGCATGAAATGCACTGGTACACGATCTAGTTCGACCTTGAAATGCTGGTAGGTGTTGATCTCGGCTTCGGCTGCGCGCCAGTCGTATCCGCTGCGCCAGTAGTCCACGAGCTCCTGGAGATAGCTGCGAGGCACGCCGTAGTGCCAGTCTTCATCGCCGACATCGTCGGGCAGGCGAGTCAGATCCAGGCGCTGCCGCAGGTCGGTGAGCACGCCGTCGGGGACGTGAATCTTCGTGGGCGTCAACGGAAACGGTCGGGCATCGTGGGTTCTGTCGTTCATCTGGCCTCCTGAGCCGTGCCGAATTTACATAAGCAGATTATTTAAGCAATTTTTATAAGTCCGGGATATAGTTACTCATGTGGACGACATCGACGATTTCGACGTGGACGCCTTCGCCGCGGTGATCGAGGACTTCAACCGCGTCTACATCCGCATCCCGGTACGCGAGAAGCTGCCGTTCACCACGCTGTCGGTGCTGGACACCCTGGCTCACCGGGGTCCGATGCGGCTGACCGATCTGACCGAGACCGAGCAGCTGACCCAGCCGGGCATCACCCAACTCATCGCGCGCTTGGAGCGCGACGGGCTGGTGCTGCGCCGCCGTGACCCTGGCGATGGACGGGCCGTGATCGTGCACCTCACCGAGGCTGGTAGGCAAGTGCGGCAAACTCGCCGCGACGACCGGGTCCGGCACCTGGTTCCGATGGTCTCCGAGTTGAGTCCCGCACACCGGCGGGCGCTCGCCGCCGCGCTGCCCGCCCTCGCCCGGCTCGCCCAGTTGGAGCGACAGCGCTGACGGCCTACCGCTCGCTCACGGCATGAGCGGACGTGCCGCAGCCTGCCCTGCCGGATCGGCGAGTTCGCAGTTCTGCATCGATCGATGCGGAAGAGGTAGGCTACGGGGGTGGAGACCGAACAGCGCCGCCGGACCGGCCGACCGCGAGGATTCGACGCCGACGAAGCGCTCGAGCGCGCCCTGCTGGTCTTCTGGGAGCAGGGCTACGAGGGAGCCAGCCTGGCCACCCTGACCGACGCGATGGGCATCTCCACCACCAGCATGTATTCGGCCTTCGGCAACAAAGAGGAGCTGTTCCGCAAGGCGCTGGAGCGCTACACCGAAGGGCCGAGCGCATACCTGGCCCGCGCCTTGGAGGAGCCGACCGCTCTCGGCGTCGCCACCGCGATCCTGGCGGGCGTCATCCGGACCACCACGCGCCCGGCGCATCCCCATGGGTGCCTCGGCGTCCAGGGCGCCTTGGCCACCAGCGACGCCGGGCGCGGAGTCCGCGACCTCCTCGTCGCATGGCGCAGCGATGGCCACTCGCGCGTCCGGGAGCGATTCCAGCGCGCCGTAGACGACGGCGACCTGCCCGCGGAGGCCGACCCGGCGCTGCTCGCCCGCTATGTCACCACCGTGGCGTACGGCATCGCCGTCCAAGCTGCCAGCGGCGTCGAACGCGAGGAACTCCAGGAAATCGCCGATGCCACCCTTCGCGCCTGGCCGCCCTGCTGACAGCCGCCCGGTGATCGCATCGCGTCCTCACGGGCGGTGAGTTCTCACACCAACTATTCCGTAGTGATCGATGCGGAATATGTTAGGGTAGTTCCGCATCGATCGATGCGGAACTCGACGAGGGGCCATCCGATGTCCGACAGCGATCTGCGCGGCTTCTACTTGCGCTACATCGAGCAGCTCAACGCGCGCAGGTTCGACCGGATGGACGAGTTCATCGCCGACCGGACCACGCTGAACGGTGAGCCTGCCACCCGGGACGACCTGCTCGCGGTGCGGAAGGCCGACGTGGAGGCGGTTCCGGATCTGCACTGGGAGCTGCGGGAACTGCTGTTCGACAGCGACCGCCTGGCAGCACGGTCGGTCAACACCGGCACTCCGGTGCAGGAGTGGCTCGGGGTGGCGCCCACCGGCGCCTCCTTCGAGATCAGCGAGTACGCCATCTATCAGGTCCGCGACGGGCGCTTCGTGCACATGACGGCCCTGCACGACGCCGGCCGACTACTCCGGCAACTGGCCGGCTGAACACCGGGCCCAACGGCTCGCTCGGGCCGCATCTTTCGAGAGGAAACATTAATGACCGTCACACTGATCACCGGAGCCAACAAGGGCATCGGTTTCGAGACCGCCAAGCAGCTCGTGGAGCTGGGGCACACCGTCTACATCGGCGCGCGAGACAGCGAGCGCGGCGAGAAGGCCGCCGCGGAGCTCGGCGCTCGATTCGTGCAGCTCGACGTGACCGACGACGCCTCGGTGCGCAGCGCGCTCGCAACGATCGATTCGGCCGAGGGCCGGCTCGACGTTCTGGTGAACAACGCGGGCGTCCTCGGGGACGGCCCGGTCGACGGCCCGACGGCGCTGCGCGTTTTCGACACCAACGCGGTGGGGATCGTGCGCGTCACCGAGGCCGCGCTTCCCCTGCTGCGCAAATCCTCGAACCCCACCGTGGTGACCGTGTCGAGCAGCGCCGGATCGTTCTGGGCGGTGAACAACCCCGACCGGCCGGAGTTCCACCTGCCGCTGGCGCTCTACTCCGCGTCCAAGGCGGCGGCCACCATGCTGACCGTCCAGTACGCCAAGTCCCAGCCGGGCATCAAGTTCAACGCGGTCGAGCCCGGCACCACCGCCACCGACATGACCGCAGCCTTCGGAATCGGACGATCGCCAGAGGAGAGCGCCCGAAGTGTTGTGCATCTCGCGACCCTCGGCGCGGACGGCCCGACCGGAACGCTCCAGGACGAAACCGGCGAATTGCCCTGGTAGGTGCTCAGGGTCATGAGCAATCGACGGCCGGGTCTGGCGAAGCAGGTGCCGAAACCGCAGCAATCGAGTTCGCGTGACGCCAAGGGGCGCGGGCATGCCGCCGAAAGCGACTCGATCCTGGCGCTAGCCTTACTTTGGCTCGCCGCGCCAGTGCAGCGCTTCCGAAGCGACTCCGATGTGCATCATATTCTCCGACAACGGGCGTGGCAGCAGTTGATCGGCACGAGTCAGTCTGCGCAGCAGAAGCTGAGATACTGACCAAAAGCGCGTGACCGATGCACCTCACAACTCGGAAGGCGGCGGAACAGATGCGCGACGCGCTCGTGGGCAACCCTTTCGGCGGATTCCGGTGATGATCGAGATCGTACTTGCGGTAGTTGCCGCCTCGGAGGGGGTCGGCCTGCTCGTGCTGTGGTTGCTGCTGGTGCGTAGCCGCCGCGATCGCGAGGAACTCCAGCGAAGGGTCGAGACGCGTCAACTGCTGATGACCAGTGGCCGGGAAGCGGTGAAGACAGTGTGGGAGACTGCGAATCTGCTGCGTGAGAAGGGTTTCCGGGGAGCGGTACTGACCTCGATCGAAGACCTGGCGGGGTGGGCTCAGGTGGAACGACCGGATCTGGCGCGGTTGACCCCTGACGGTCATGTCGTGATCGTGTTCTCCGATATCGAAGGATCCACCGCGCTCAACGAGCAGCTCGGTGATCGGG
The DNA here is from genome assembly GCF_015477775.1 of Nocardia abscessus. Classification (GTDB taxonomy): domain Bacteria; phylum Actinomycetota; class Actinomycetes; order Mycobacteriales; family Mycobacteriaceae; genus Nocardia; species Nocardia abscessus_A. The sequence goes on from NZ_JADLQO010000010.1 coordinate 268,008, forward strand.
CGTGGGTCAAGCTGCTCGACCGCCACGACCGGCTGATCCGCAGACTCGTCGCAGCGCACGGTGGGCACGTGGTGAAGGGCCAGGGAGACGGCTTCATGATCGCCTTCGCCGAGGCCGAGCCTGCCGTGCGGTGCAGCTTGGATGTGCAGCGCTCACTCGGGGGTGTCGTCCCGAAATCCGTTGGCCGCGAGGAAATTCGAGTGCGTATCGGCATCCATTCCGGCAAGTCGGTTCGCCGCGGCGACGACCTGTTCGGGCGAAACGTGGCGATGGCCGCCCGGGTAGCCGGACAGGCACACGGCGGGGAAATCCTCATCAGCGAAGACGTGAAGTCCGCCGTGCACGACCAGCCCGACATCGTCATCACCGCCGCACAGGAAGTCGAACTGAAAGGCTTCGACGGAACCCACCGCCTCTACGCGGTCGAAAGTGCGAACGGACCGGCCCACCGCTCGCCAACGGCGCGCCGACCTGTGGCGCCCGCCGTGCCGCCGCCGGGCACCTAGCCGTACCGGAATTGGCGGCTGGATTCGACGATGGCGTTTGGGCGGCGTGGCTCGTTTACCCGAGCGCAGCTCGATCAGCGCAGTGTGGTGAACGCTCACCCAGCGGCATGACCGGAGACTATTGTCGAGTGTTGTCAGCCGCTGGTGTTCTTGCGCCGGTTCGCATTGAAGCGCGCCTTCTTCTGACGATTCCCGCATGTGTTCATGTCACACCATCTGCGGGTGCGACTTTGGCTGGTGTCGAAGAAGGCGGCTCGGCAGGTTGGCGATGCGCACAAGGCCAATTTTCCGTCTCGTTCGCCTGCGATGATGCTGATCGCGTCGGCGGCGATTACGCCTAGGGCATCTTCGACGCAGGAAGCCGAGCTGAGTCGCCATTGACGATTGCCCTCGGGCGTCAGGATAGCCGCGGCCCGACCCTGAATGCTGCAGTCATTGATGACTTGGACAGCAGACGCGGGGAGAGCGTCTCGGATCGCGGTCGCTGTCGCGGCGGCGTGGATTGATTCCCTCAGTTCCCGAGCGCGTTCGAGCTGGGCGGTGGTGCAGGAGTCCACGGCCAGGCCGTTCACTGCCAGCCAGTCGATGAGTCGCTGCGGCGTGGGAATGCGCTCCACAGCGTCGCCACGACGCTCCGTCAGAGTCGCCGTGAAGCTGGTCGCCAGCACGGTACCGAGGCGAAAGTCGGGAAACCCAGCAGGCATGGAACCAGCTTAGCTGGTTGCACGCTGGCTTTGAAACATGTTAGAACCGTCTAAGCCGGTTCGTAATAGGTCGTAGCCGGTTCCGCGATGGCCAGGAGGTCTCATGCCCCGTCCAACCAGCGACGTGCAAGCATTTGAAGCCCACGCAACTGACGCCGACCTCGACGATCTGCGCGCGCGATTAGCCGCGGCGCGGCTACCGGAGGCCGAGACGGTCTATCGCGCCGCGCCCGGCCCTCGCCGATGGGAACAGGGCGTTCCTCTCGCCGACCTCGTCGATGTCGTGAACTACTGGCGCACCGGGTACGACTGGCGGTCGTTCGAAGAGCGCCTCAACCGTATCGGCCAGTTCCGCACGACCATTGACGATCTGGGAATCCACTTCCTGCACCGCCGATCCGCGCGCGCAGACGCCACTCCTCTGATCTTGACGCACGGCTGGCCGGACAGCATCGCTCGGTTCATCGAGGTAGTAGACGAGTTGACAGATCCGAAAGATGCAGACGCGCCCGCGTTTCACGTCGTGGTTCCGTCGCTACCAGGCTTCGGTTACAGCGACAAGCCGGCCACCACCGGGTGGGGAACCGAAAAGATCGCGGCCGCATGGGTGGAACTGATGGGAAGGCTCGGCTACAGCAAGTTCGCAGCCCACGGCGGCGACTGGGGAGGAAATATCACCACGGTTCTCGGGGGCAGGTTCCCGGCGCACGTTCTCGGCATCCACACAACGTTCGCGGAGGCGCCGCCCGGGCTGACAACGGACGGTCTGACGGCCGTCGAGCGCAGGTGGACCGAGGAAACCCACGATTTCTGGCGCCACCGCGCGGCGTACGCGAAGCAGCAGGCGACCCGACCACAGACCATCGGCTACTCGCTCGTCGACTCACCGGTCGGGCTTCTCGCCTGGATCCTCGACAAGTTCGCTGAGTGGACAGATACCGAAGACAGCCCGTTCGAGACGATCTCCAGAGACAGCATTCTCGACGACGTCACCCTGTACTGGCTGACGCGGACCGGCGCATCGTCGGCCCGCATCTACTACGAAAGCCACAACTCGCTCGACCCAGAACTTCGGGTCGACGTCCCGTCAGCAATCACGATGTATCCCCGCGACATCGAGAAGTGTCCGCGCCCCTGGGCACAGGAGCGGTACCGACAGATCGTCCGATGGAGGTCGCCCGAAACCGGGGGACATTTCCCGTCGCTGGAGGTTCCCGAGTATTTCGTCACGGACCTGCAAGAAGGCCTCGCGGCAGTGCTGGCCGCCAGTCGGTGAACGTGGCTGGGCGCCGGGACTCGGAATCAGTACGAGGATCTGAGCTGCGCGTCGAATGCTCGGCGGGTCCCAAATCCGCAGCCCGATTGTAGATTTGGGCGGAACCGGCGCTCTCTCGTGTGCCCTGAGGTCATTCGATCCAGTTGCATGAGTTTCGAAACGCTACATGATCGCCATCATCGTGCATTCGGGAGCGCTGGACGCCCTCTGCGCCTCGAGTTTCGGTCAACGCGTAAGACTGTTGGGCCGCCGGAAGCGGTGGCAGTCAGTGTGGGTGGCCTCGTCGAGGATGTGGTCTGCGGCTATCGAGCCGAACCCACACTCACCTTACTCCAGTCGAACCCGAGTTCACCCTTGTCGACGAGGATGCGTTCCCACCACTCGCGGTTGTCGCGGTACCAGCGGACGGTCGCGGCGATCTCCGGTTCGAACTGCCGCACCGGCCGCCAACCCAGCTCGTTCTCGAGCTTCTCCGGGTTGATCACATAGCGGCGGTCATGATTCGGGCGGTCCTGGATGTGCTCGATCCACTCCGCCGGGTCCAGCCCCAATTCGGTCACCACCCGGCGGGCGATCTCCAGGTTGGTCACCTCCTGCCGCGCCGAGATGTCGAAGATCGGCAGCAGCCCAGGATCGGTTGCCGCCGCATTCGGGATCGGCCCGAGCTCCGCGTGCAACACACGGTGTACCGCATCACAATGATCCAGTACATGCAGCCAGTCACGGCTTTGCAGCCCGTCACCGTAGACAGGGATCTTGCGGCCCCGCAGCACGTTCGTCACAGCCAGGGGGATCAGCTTCTCCGGCAGCTGATACGGCCCGAAATTGTTGGCGCAATGCGTCAAGCGAATGTTCATCTCGGGATAGGTCGCCATGTAGGCGCGCACCATCTGATCACCCGCCGCCTTGGCCGCCGAATACGGTGTCTTCGCGTTCAACGGGCTGCGCTCGGTGAACCACTCATCGCCGGGCGGCAGCTCCCCGTACACCTCGATCGTCGACACATGCACATGTGCACGCACCGGGACCAGACGGCTGGCTTCGGCCATCACCTGCGCACCGAGGGCGTTGGACCGCATGAACGCCGACGGGCCGAGAATCGCGCGGTCATTGTGGGACTCCGCGGCGAAGTTGACAACGAAATCCGGCCGATACCTTCGGTAAAGCCCCTCCATCACCTCGAGATCGGCGATATCAGCCTTCTCGAAGTCGATCCGGTCGATCACCGGGTCCAGGTTGGCCAGGTTGCCGGCGAAGCCGATGTAGTCCACCGCTACCACCCGTGCCTCCGGCTCCCGCCCCAGCAGGAAGTGCACGTAGTTCGCGCCGATGAATCCTGCGGCGCCGGTGACGAGGTAGACGGCCATGACGGGTCAGCGTAGCCGACTCCACGGAACCGCGAAGCCCTCGACAGACTTCGGCGCGACCCGTCAGGGTTCGAGGTCGACCATGCCTTTGCCGCTCGCGATGTCGAGCGGCACCGACACTTGGTCGTGCGCGATCAGCCAGGTCTGGTCGATTTTCCGCATGCCGTATGTGACCCGGACCCATATGCCGCTTGTGGACGCCCCGGTCTTCAGCGTGCCCTGCAGGCGTGCGAAGGCGTGGCCGAATGCGACATCGTCGCCTACGGTGAACGTCAGGTCGCGAACCTCATAGGTCACATGCTCGAAGATTTGGAACACTTTCGCCCAGTTCTCGAGTTTCGCTGCTATCCCGACGTGCTGGAGCGGTGGCTCGATATCGAAGGACACCACGTCGGTTGTGTAGAGCTGTTTCAGGGCTTCGAGATCCTTGGATCGCAGTCCGTCGACTGCTTTGTCGATTTGTCGGCGGATCTCGGCTTCGTCCGCCTCGAAGCGGTCGGCGCGTGATGGGAAGTCGTTGGCTTCGGTCATGACCGGCTCCTCAGGAGTTGACGAGGGTGGTGTCGGCGTCGGCCCGCAGCGGTGCGAGTGCGGCACTCCAGGCGATGAGTTGGTCCAGCGTTCTGTTCAGGGCGGCGGCGTGGTGGTCGCGCGGTGTGAAGGTGGTGTGGTTCTCGAAATCGGTGAGCAGCGAGATCTCCACCGGACGGCTCACGTCGGCCATGCCCAGCGTGCCGCAGACCACCCGTAGCTGCGCCACCGCGCGGGCGCCGCCGCTGACACCGTAGGAGACGAATCCGACCGCCTTGTCGGTCCATTCCGCGCACAGGTGGTCGATGGCATTCTTCAGCACCCCGGGGGCGCCGCCGTTGTACTCCGGGGTCACCATCACGAAGCCGTCGAACGGGGCGATCCGCTCGGCCCAGGCTCGGGTGGGCGCGTGTACCGACGGGCCGAACATCGGCGCGACGGGCTCGTCCAGATGCGGTAGCGGGTGGTCGCGTAGGTCGATCAGTTCGAATTCGGCGTCGCCGCGCCGCGATGCCGACTCCAGGACCCATTGGGCGACCTGCGGGCCGTTGCGGTTGGGCCGGGTACTGCCGAGGATGATGCCGATTCTGATCATTGCCGCAACTCCTGGTTTGCTGAAAGTGTCACGACCTTCCGACGACGTAGCCGCCCGGAATGTCAGGCCGCCTCACATATCGGGTGGCTGAATCGTCTAGTTCGGTGAGGAACGCACAGATCGAAGGAGCCGACCGTGACCGACCCGCACCTGCCCGCAGTGATCAGTGAACGCCGTCAGCTGATCAATCTCGCCTACCGGCTACTCGGCTCCTTGGCCGAGGCCGAGGATGTGGTGCAGGAGACCTACGTGCGCTGGTACGCGCTGTCGGAGCGGCAGCGGCGGGAGGTGGCGTCACCCGGCGCGTGGTTGACGACAGTCGCCAGCCGGATCTGCCTGGACCTGCTGGGCTCGGCGCGTGTGAGGCGGGAACATTATGTGGGCGAATGGATTCCGGAGCCGGTACCCGGCCGGTCCGAATGGCTCGGGGGTCCCGACTTCGTCGATCCCGCCGACCGGGTCACTCTCGACGAGTCGATCAGCATGGCCTTCCTCGTTGTGCTGGATTCCATGACGCCGGCCGAGCGGGTGTCGTTCGTCCTGCACGACGTCTTCCGCTACTCCTTCGCCGAGGTCGCCGACATAGTCGGGCGCACCCCGGCAGCCTGCCGCCAACTCGCCTCCAGTGCCCGCCGCCGCATCGATACCTCGCAGGCTCCGTCGAGCACCGAGCGCGCCGAGGTCGTCCGCGATTTCAAACGCGCCTGGGAAACAAGGGACATCGAGGCCCTGATCGGCTTGCTCGACCCGCAGGCGATCGCGACGGCCGACGGTGGCGGCCTGGCACTGGCCTTCCTCGACCCGATCAACGGCGGCGAGCAGGTGGCCCACGCCTGGATGGAACTCGCCACCCATGGTCCCGCGGTAACCCTGGTGGAGCGCACGGTGAACGGCCAGCCGGGCCTGGTAGCCCAGCTCGACGACACCATCGTCTCGGTCTACGCCTTCGACATCGCAGACGGCCGGATCACACGCATCTGGGCGATCCGGAACCCGGAGAAACTGCGGCCCTGGACAGTCGATTGAACTGAACCGCGGATCCACAAGCTGTTCCAGCGGAGTGCCCTGCACAACACGCCTTGCCGCGGGAACCGTAGTCGTTTCAGTGGAGTTCCTCGACCAGCCCGATGATGAGGCCGTCGGGGCCGCGGACGTAGCAGTACCGGTAGATGTCTTCGTATCGAGCCACCGTGCCCACGGGTTCGGCGCCATGGGCACGCAGGCGGTCGAGGACGTCGTCGACGTCGTCGACGACGAACGTCAGGCGAGGGATGCCCGGGGTGTTCACCGGCGCCTTCGGCGCAGTGCTGGTGGTCGCCGGCGAGTGGAACGTCGAGAGCTCGACCCGGCCGGGGCCGTCCGGAGTCCGTACGACGGCGATGTCCGCTCGGACGCCGTACAGTCCGAGGAGGTCGTCGGCCCATTGGCCCCCGACTGTTGCTTCGCCCTCCAGTTCCAGACCCAGTTCGACGAAGAACGCGATAGCAGCCGCGAGATCCTCGACCACAATGCCGACGTGATCCATCCGGTGGACCGTCATTGAGATTCTCCTTGATACTCGTACGGCCCATTCCGGCCGGGTTGACCGGTTCAGGCGTGCTGACGCTCGGCCCGCTGCTGGACCAGCTCCTCGACCGCGGTGGGGAGGGTGGTCTCGAAGTCGATCAGTTTGACCCACGTCGGGGTGATGACGATCCGGACCATGCCGTCGTAGAGCGAGCGGACCTCGGCCTCCCACTCGAGGCGCTGCTCGGGGGTCATCTCGTAGCTGCCGTTCATCTGCAAGTACTCCTCCGGGATCCGGTCCACCACGTCCAGCTCCGCCCGGCCGCGGATGAGCAGGATCTTCGGCGGGTGCACCTCGGTGTCGATGGTCAGCGCGACCGCGGGGTTGTGCCGCAGGGAGGGCAGCTTCGGGGCGTTCTTCGTGGTGCAGACGACGATCTGTGAGCCGTTCCAGGTGAAGGCGATCGGGATGTTGCGGGGTGTGCCGTCCTTGGCGACGTAGGCCATGCGCAGCAGGTCGCGGGCCAGGAGTTCCTGGCTGAGAGGGCGGTTCAGGATCGCGGTGATCTCGTTCGGTTGCATGATGGTCGCTCCTTCGTCGGTGTCGTAGAGGCCCGTTCGGCTGCTCGTAGCCCTGAGACGGAGCCGCCCGAGCGTTCTCGACATCCACGGCACATCGATCTCCGGATTTTTTTCCGGACCCGTTCATCGCGGCGCGTCGGCAGTCGGGTCACCACACACAATTTCGGTTCGCCCAGCGACTCCGAGCCCACCGGGCACCTGGATCCGATCCTGGCCTGGACCGAGCCCTACCACCAGTCTCTGAGTAGCCGATTACAGGACGTTCGATGTGGATCGAACAGTGTGCAGCCCGCCGAGTCAGCAGCGCCGCCGGATGGCGTTCTTCGGGGTAGGTCTTCATGGGTGGAGGCCGATGCTGATTACCGGGTGTGCGGAATCCGGTCCGATGTGGAGAGCATCCTGATTTACTTGATCTTGGAGATTCGCCTTGGACGACGACTACGAGATCAGCGCAGCGTTACCGGCGGTTCGAGGCTCGGTGGCGGCGCGCTCACAGTGAGGACGCGAACCATGGCTGATTTGACCGAAGGCACATACCGGATCTGCAACATGAGCGACACCGACACCGCCATGAACGTCGAAGACGACGGGAGCGTGAGCGTGAAGTTCGGTGGGGGCGACCAGCAGTACTGGACGCTGACGAGGACGGCGAACGGTACTTTCCAGATCACCAACAAACACACGGGCACTCAGCTCGCACTCCCTGCGGTTGAGAGAGGTGCCCATGCCGTGTGTGATGGTCATACTGCGATGACGTGGGAGATACCTGGTGACCCTGATCGGGGAACAACTGTGGGCCTACCCGGCAGTGACATGTACCTCGGCGCGGAGCTCGGGAGCGGTCCGAGGTGGGTCGAACTCCAGGTACCTGGTGCATTCATATCCAGCAGTCTCATGTCGTGGCGCTTCCAGCGTGTGTAAACGTCGTGGCCAGGTCGCGCCGGAGAGGAAACACTGATCGGACAGGCTCGCGGCCGCGATTCGCGAGAAATCCGGCGCTAGGGAGTTACGGCAAAATGCGGCGCCACCACAACTGGAACCTTGTCGTCGGCACCGCTGTGTTTCTATGTCGTTCCACGGCGGCAGACCGGTCGAGTGGTTGAATCGTTGCCGCCTGTGTCGGTGCCCGGCTTGTGCGGGGATCAGAGCATCGACTGATCGGTCGAGGTGGGTTGGGGTCGGCGTCGTAGCGAGGGCACTGTCATCGCGAGTTCCCCCCGTCGGGCAGCCCGCCACCACCGGTGTGCGGAGTCGATGGCACGCCGGATCTTGCGCACAGTTGGTACCTGCGTGAGTAGGTGTCGCTGGTATCGCCACGGCATTTGCGGCCCGTGCCGAGCCGCCATCGCATAGGCGAACTGCACGGCGCTGCGGTCGAGATACCGGTCGGCGTGTTCGAACCAGACCATGCTGGTACGGGCGGCGGCCTGTATCGGGCGCAGCGCAGCGCGCCGCTGCGCATCGTAGTTCTCCAGTGCGTCGGCGACCTCGGCATGCTCGTACAGGTTCTGCGCGAGGACGACGGCGTCGACGATTGCCAACCGGGTGCCCGAACCGATGGTGAAGTGCGTCGTGTGCGCTGCATCGCCCAGGAGCACGACGTTGTCGTGATACCAGGTCTTGTTGGTTACCTCGGGAAAGCGGCTCCATCTTGCGAACTTGCCTCGTGTCTTGCTGATCAACGAGTGACCGTCGAGAGGGCGCGTGAATATGTTCTCCAGAACGCGCAAGTTCTCCAGGTTGTCCAGGGAGTCGAATCCCAGTCCCTGCCAAGTCTGCGGTTGGCACTCGACGATGCAAGTACTGATTCTTTCGGCAACCGACGGGTAGGCATGGAACCAAATCCAACCGGCCGAGGTGTATTCGAAGGCGAAGGTGAATCGGGTGAAGACCTTGTCCGTACCGAGCCAGATATATCGGTTCTCGCCGAGTGTGACGGACGTGCCGAAACGATGATCACCCAGCTGCCGTACCCGGCTGTTCGCGCCGTCGGAGGCGACGATGAGATCGGTGTCGTCGAAGTCGGACAGATCGTGGACCTCCCGCCCGTGCTGGACATCGACGCCCAGGTCGCTCGCCCGCCGGGAAAGTACGTCGAGCAATGCCGCGCGGCCCGTGCTGAACCCGTAGCCCCCGAAATGTGCAGTCTGATTGTCGCGCACGTGGATTGCCTGTTCTCGCCATAAGACCGACCCGGCACGGACCGCCTGGGCGCTGTCGGGGTCGTTCCGATACAGAATGTCGAGCAGGTCGTCCCAGTACACGACGCCCCAGCCATACGTGGACCCGAGGGAATCGCGGTCGATCACCGTGATGTCATGGGCCGGGTCGCGTCGCTTCATCGAGATGGCGAAGTACAATCCGGCCGGCCCGCCACCGACACACACGATCTTCATCTCGTCACCAGCTCCAGCCCGGTTGTCGAACCCGGTCTCACATGATCGGTACTCGATGCGACCGAGCCCGGGCACGCTGTGCGTGTCCGGGCTCGGATCACCGGCGCTAGAAGCTGCCCCAGCCACCCCAGCCGGGCCACCAATTCCACCAGCCGGGATTTCCTCCCCAGCCGCCACCGCGACCCCAACCGTCGCCGCGACCCCAACCGTCGCCGCGACCCCAACCGTCGCCACGACCCCAACCGTCGCCACGACCCCAACCCCAACCAGGGCTGTCGGCGAGTTGAGTTGCAGACGTGGGCGTCGTTGCTTGCGCACTAGGCGCTTGCGCCGCAGTTACGACGACCGGAATCGCAGCAACAGCGGCCATACCGGCGGCGGCCGCCAACCGGGCGAACTTCGTGTGTGAATTCTTTCTCTCGAACATGATAGGGCTCCAGATACAGTCCCGACCTGCTCGAAGTCTACGCGGTTTTGCCGCGCTCTAGAAGGCGCCGCGTCGACTATCTATAATCGCCGCCGCATTCCCTACTGCTGTTCGATCCGAGGACGCCCGCGTACTCCGTGGCGGAGGGAGCCGGTGGCGAAGGTCGGGGGTGACCGTCGCCGGATCGTCGGCCGGGGCGAGGCCGGCGGCCATGCAGCGCTGCACGGCTGACCTCGTGCGGGCCACCAGCACCTCCTTGAACGGCATACCGAGGCGGCGATGGACCTTGCTCTCGTGGAGCACTTTGTAGAGGTCGGGATGCTCCTCGGCCCACGCCACCTGGGCCAGGATTCGGCCCCGCAATCCCATCGCCGGGTTCTCGGCGGTGTCGCCCACGTGGACCAGTTCTTCGTGGCAGTGCTGCATGGCCGCGGGGACAAGGGTGTCCCGGCAGCCACGCGGTAGGCCCGTCGACCGGATGACCGAGGTGTCCACGCGCACGTGCATTTCCGCCCGTGCGCGGCGGCGTACGTGCAGGAAGGGTGGCGAGCCGGGTCCACCCGCATCGAGTCCGCTTCCAGGTGCACGCCTCCGCCGACACGGCGCGCGCGCAGATCCCGGCGTCCGCGGCGGCCGCGCGGCGCCGGGCGCTACGCACTGCGCGAACGCGGGTACCGGGCCTCGATCGTGACTTTTGAGCAGGTCGTCGGTGGTCACGCCCAGCCGGTCGAGCAGAAGAAGGGCCGGCTTGGATGTCGGTCATATGGCACAGAACTTGTGGCGAATTCGCTCCATAAGTGTGTCCTATCGACGGATCGAACTGCGCGGCACCGCGTTTGTCGTCGGCCGGGGCGGGAGAAGATTGCGGCGTTCGAGCTGAATACCCCGATTCGGGGCACATCACTGGAGGCCGCGCATGCGCCCCGTAATCCTGGACCTCGCCGCACACGACTACGCGATGATCGACGCGGAGGAGTACCTGCGCGCCGTGCTGGCCTGGCATTTCAGCGAGGAGACGGGTAGTCCGTACTGGCTGCGCCGCGCGCGGACGCTGGATTTCGACCCGGTCGCCGACATCCGGACGTTCGCGGATCTGCGCCGCTTTCCCAACGTCATCGACGAGTTCCGCACTGTCGCGGTCGAGGACCTGATTCCCCGCGGGCTGGAGGGCGCCGACCGCGTCATCGCGGGGGTCTTCGAGAGCGGCGGCACCACCGGTGCGCCGAAACGTTTCGTCATGTTCGACCGCTGGATGGAGTTCGCGCTCGGCTGGGACGAGCACCACTACGCCGGACTCGGCACGGTGAACACCCTGGCCGTGGCACCGAGCGGGCCGCACATGTTCGGCGAGTTCGCCGAACGCCGGGCACGCAGGCAGCACGGCGTGCGGTTCACCATCGACCTCGACCCGCGCTGGATCAAGCAGATGATCGCGCGCGGCGACACCGAGAACACCGAGCGGTACGCCGAGCACGTCGTCGACCAGGTCGCGCACATCCTCACCACCCAGTCGGTCGGCATCCTGATCGCAACGCCGCCGCTGCTGGAACGCATAGCGCGCCGCGACGACCTGGTGGAGCAGATCCGCCGGAAGATCAAGTTCATCTGCTGGAGCGGTGCGCACATGAACGCCGACACCCGCGACATCTTCCGGCAGGAGATATTTCCCGGCATCCCGCTCAAAGGGCTCTACGGCAGCACCACCATCCTCGGCATGTCCCGTGAGCGCGACGAGGAGCGCCCCGACGGGCTGCCGGTCTTCGATCCGCCGAGCCCCTACTTGGCGTTCGAGGTGGTGGACCCGGAGAGCGGCGAAGACGTCGGCTACGGCGAGCGTGGGCAGGTCGTGATGCATCATCTGACGAAATACGCTCTGCTGCCCAACAATCCGGAACGGGACCTGGCTATGAAGGTCGAGGCGCCGAAGGACGGCTTCGGCTGCTCGGTCGCCGACGTCGCACCGATGACCTCCTTCGGCGGCGCCGAAGTGATCGAGGGGGTGTACTGATGGGCGAGTTCGTGCACATCGACGCACTGGGTCCGCAGGGCAGCTATCGCGCCCGCGACCGCAAGCCGCTGACGACGTTGTCCGGAGCTGTGATCGGGGAGATCTCTCAGGTGCCGCCGCTCTACGTGCGGCGGGCGCTGACGGCGATGCGCAAGGCGCCCGTGCTGCCCGCCGCCGAGCGTTTCGCGGTGCTCGAACGGGCGGCCGGCCTGTTCACCGAAGCCGAGATCGGTGGGCTCGGACCCGACGAATACGCGCAGCTGGTCTGCGTCGCATCGGGTGTGCCGCTGGGCGTCGTACGCCAATCGGTGCAATGGGTGGCCGAGGTGCTGCGTGAGCAGCGCGCCACCCTCGAGTTGGCGATGCCGAAGGGCGCGGTGGCGGATTGGCAGGATCGGCGCACGCTCGGAGGCTGTGCCGTCTGGACGCGCAAGGGCGACCTGTTCGCCGTGCACGCGGCCGGGAACACCCCCGCCGTGCACGGCTTGTGGCCCGAGGCGCTGGCCCTCGGCTACAAGGTGGCGGTACGGCCGTCGACGCGGGAGCCCTACACCGCTTTTCGTCTGGTCAGCGCTCTGCGCATGGCCGGTTTGCCGCCGGAACTGGTGACCTTGCTGCCGACCGATTACGAGGCCGCCGACGTGCTGGTCGCGGAATCGGACTTCGCGATCGTCTACGGCGGACAGGAGGTGGTCGACAAATACGGCGGCAGTGCGCGGGTACTCACCCAGGGACCGGGGCGCTCGAAGATCCTGGTGACTTCGGACGTGGACTGGCGGGAGAAGATCACGCTGATCGCCGAGTCGGTGAGTCATCTGGGCGGCACGGCGTGCACCTGCACCACCGCGGTGCTGGTCGAGGGCGATCCGGAACCGCTGGCGCTGGCACTCGCAGCGGAGCTGGGCGCCATCCCCAGTCTGCCGCCCGAGCACCCGGACGCGATTCTCACCGTCCAGCCCACCGAATCCGCGGCGGCGATGGACCGCTATCTGCGTCGGGTGGCGGGGGAGGCGCGCCCACTGCTCGGCGGGGACACCATCGTGGACGAGGTGTCGCCCGGCGCGGCGGTGCTGCGTCCCGCCGTGCATCTCGTCGGCAGCCCCACCGCGCCGCAGCTCGGCGTGGAGCTCGCATTCCCCTGCGTGTGGGTAGGACCGTGGTCACCCGACGACGGCGTTGCCCCGCTGCGCGATTCCCTGGTTCTCACCGCGATGACCCAGCGCCGCGACCTCATCGACGCACTGTTGGACGAGCCGACGATCACCAACCTCTACCTGGGCGACAATCCGACCACGTGGCTGCGCCCAGGCGTCCCGCACGACAGCTACCTCGGCGAGTTCCTCATGCGCACCAAAGGAATGATCCGTTCGGTGCAGGCGGCGAACGGTCCGGTCGCACCCGTTCTCTAGTCCGCGACGGATTCCGGCGGTGCGATCCGGTGGTGGGCGGTCAGCAGGACATGGTCGAAGCGGGTGCGTTGCTGCACGAGCGCACCGCCCATCGCGACGACGTCGGCGACGAGCTGCTCGGCCAGGGTGCGGATCTTGACGTTGGTCTCCTGTGAGCGCCAGCGCAGCACCCGGAAGGCGTGGTCGGCGCTGACGCCGTAGACGAACATCACGACGCCCTTGGCCTGCTCGATCACCGCGCGGGCGTCGATCACGTCGGGCAGCAGGTCGTCGAGGGCTTCCTGGAGGTTGCCCTCGAGCGTCTCGGTGACGTCGATGAAGTAACCCGAGGAGCCCACCACGGTGCCCTGCTCGTCGAACAGTCGGTCACCGATGACGATCACGTCGTGGGTCTCGCCGTCGGTGTCGATGATCCGGTGGCGGGTGCAGAACGGCGTAGCGGTCTCGACGGCCTCGGCCAGCACCGCGGCGACTCGCTCGCGGTCGTCGGGGTGCTGGTGGCGCTGCAAGAGTTCGGTGGACGGCTCGGCTTCTCCCGGCGCGTAACCATGGATCGCGGCGGCGTCGTCCGACCATTCCCACCGCTGATCGGCGAACCAGAAGCGAAAGCTGCCGATGTCGGGGCAACCGCCGAGCATCTCGCGTGCAGTCTGCTGCTCGCGTTGTCCCATTTCAGTCACCCGTCCAGTATGGCTCGGCCGCAGCCCAGGTCAGGCAGGGGTACGGCGTCCTGTGGCAAGCACCTCAAAACTCGGCGATGGACCTGGGCAGGCCCGCCGTAGTGGCCGAGGCAACGATTGTCGGCGCACGATCGAAGCCGGAACCACCCATCGGAATTCCGATGTCCGAAATAGGCGATTCTATTGGCTGGCCATGGAACGGGAGAGCTAGCGTCGACAGTGTCGTCGCTGACGTTTCCGGCGCGAGATGGCAGGTCGCCCACGGGCGACAGCGCTCGGACCAGCGCGGCAGGACGCGATGATCGAACCTGACCGACCAGGTTCCGGACGACGGAGACAACTGACATGTCGAAGATCCTTTTCGTGATGACCGGCGCCGACCACTGGACCTTGGCTGATGGGACCGAGCACCCGACCGGCTTCTGGGCAGAGGAATTCGTGGTGCCCTTCGAGAAATTGAAAGGGGCGGGTCACGAGATCGTGGTGGCCACCCCCGGTGGTGTCGTTCCGAGTGTGGACAAGGGCAGCCTCGCGCCCGAGGCCAACGGCGGCCAGGAGACCGCCGACCATCGCGCGCAGGTGATCTCCACGAGCGCCGAGCTGAACAACCCCGTCGCCCTGGCGAAGGTGGACCCCGCCGACTACGCCGCGGTGTTCTATCCCGGCGGGCACGGCCCGATGGAAGATCTGGCGGTCGACGCCGATTCCGGTCGGCTGCTGAGCACCGTCCTGGCATCGGGCAAGCCGTTGGCGGTGGTGTGCCACGCGCCTGCTGCTCTGCTCGCCGCCACCGAGGGCGACGGAGCCAATACGTTCGCCGGCTACACCTTGACCGGCTTCACCAACGCCGAGGAGGCCCAAGCAGGCTTCGCGGACAAGGCCGAATGGCTGCTCCAGGATCGGCTCGTCGCGATCGGCGCGGACTTCCGCGAGGCCGATCCGTGGACCCCGAACGTAGTGGTGGACCGTACGCTGATCACCGGCCAGAACCCGGCTTCCTCGGCAGGTGTGGCCGACGAACTGCTGAAGAAGCTCTAGCCACGCGTCGGCGTCTCAGGGGCGGTGATACTCCGCCGGCAGCTGGTAGCCGCGCTCGGCCAGCAGGGTGCGCAGCACGTCCGGCCGGTTGGTGATGAGGCCGTCCACGCCGATGTCGAGCAGCGCGGCCATGGTCGGGCGGTCGTCGACCGTCCATGGCACCACGCGCATGCCGTCGCGGTGTGCGGCGCGTACGAGGTCGACGGTGGTGAAAGGCTGGTAACCGGGGTCGGTGACGGCGCCGTTCTGTGGGCTGCCGTGCACCGGCGAGACCGCGGCGGCGCCGATGGACGCGGCGGCGCCGACGTACTTCTCTTGCAACGATCCGGGGAAGTCATCGATGTCCATGCCGCCCAGCCACGGCGATCCACCGGGTGCTCCGGCTTGCAATTTCGGCTGGCCGTCGGTCAAGGCGATGATCGGGAGTTCGGGCGCCACCTCCCGGATACGCGTCAGCGTGCCGAAGTCGAAACTCTGCACGGTGACCTGGCGTTCGATTCCGGCCCGGCGGATCTCCGCGACCACGCCGTCCACGAACTGTTCGCGCGGGGCGGTCTGCTCCGGGGCGGCGGCCTCGACCTTGGTCTCGATATTCAGCGTCACCTGATCGGCGCGGTAGGCCCGCACCAGGTCGAACACTTCGGCCAGTAGCGGCATTCGCGCTCCCGGCGCCCTCCGCTGCCCGGGGTGATCCGCCGATGGCACGGAGCCGCAATCGATCGTCTGTACCTGGGCCAGAGTCAGATCCCGGATGTAGGTGGTCGCGGGCACATAGGGAAACTTCGGGTCGCCGGGAACGGCGGGCGCCGTGTCGACGCACTTCGCCGGACTCGGATCTCGATCGTGGGTGACCACCGCGTATCCGTCGGCGGTGATCTGCACGTCCAATTCCAGGGTGCTCACCCCGAGTTCCAACGCGTTCGCGAAGGCAGGCAGCGTATTCTCCGCGACCAGCCCCAGCCCACCCCGATGAGCTTGCAGATCGAACGCGGCCGGACCACCGGCCGACACCGGATTCGCTCCGGCCGCCAGGCCGCAGGCCGCAAGAAGCCCCACCACCGCACTCACCGCGCACAATCGCCGCACCGTGTCATCCTGCCGGTGGGCGGCCACCTGCGGGTGAAAATGCGGTGAACGGAGTTGTGCG
Source organism: Nocardia abscessus (assembly GCF_015477775.1). GTDB lineage: Bacteria > Actinomycetota > Actinomycetes > Mycobacteriales > Mycobacteriaceae > Nocardia > Nocardia abscessus_A. Next base: position 284,180 of record NZ_JADLQO010000010.1, read on the forward strand.
GTTCGAATCGAGCACCGGCCGAGCCCTTGCCGTGGAACGTCGAAAATCCTTGCGGCTCAACGGCGTCTGTGTGTCGATCGGTCGCGTGTGAGCGGGTCGTGACGTGAGTCGGCCCAGTGAACGATCGGCTGCCGCCCCCTCGCATTGATGCGATTGAACGCGTGCCCGTTCCCGTCTTCGTTCCGGGCTTGACCTTGCCCCAGGGGCAGGGTTCGACGATGGTCCGCATGAACAACGACAACGCGCTGCACACCGTCGAAGCTCGGATCCGCGAGCAGGCCGCCGCCTACTGCGAGGCCAACAATGTCCCTGGCTTCGTCGCCGGTATCCACCACGCAGGCGAGCAGATCACTGTCGCCCACGGCACGGCGAACGTCGCCACCGGCGCACCGATGCTCGAAGACACCGGTTTCCTCTTCGGCTCCGTGACCAAGGTCCTGACCACCACGCTGGTCCTCCAGCAGGTCGAGCGCGGACTCCTCGACCTGGACACGCCGGTGGTGCGGTATCTGCCCGAATTCGCCCTGACCGTGCCGGGGGCGGCGGACAAAATCCTGGTCCGGCACCTGATCTCGCACACCAACGGCATCGACGCGGACCTGTTCTTCCCCGACGCCGGAGGCCGCGACGCCCTGAAGACCTACGTCGAGGGGCTCGCCGAGAGCGGCGGCACCCTGTTCGAACCCGGTGAGCAGCTCAGCTACTCCAACGGCGGCATGATCGTCGCGGGCCGCCTGCTGGAAGTCGTCACCGGCCTGCCCTTCCCCGAACTGCTCGAACGCGACGTCTACGCCCCCGTCGGCATGACACACTCGAGCACTTCCGCCGAGCAGGCCATCCTGCGCAGCACCGCTGTCGGGCACTTCCTGAACCCGGACAGCATGGCGGCCGAGCCCACCGGCATGTTCACGCTGCCCGACACCTGGGGGCCGGCCGGCGGCACGCCGATCGGCACCGTCGCCGACCTGCTCGCCTTCGGCCGCACCCACCTCGCGGGCGGTGTGTCCCCTTCCGGCACACGCGTTCTGTCGGCCGAGTCGACCGCGCTGATGCAGCAGGTCGCCTACGACATGGCCACCCCGAACGTCCCGCCGATGGGCCTGGGCTGGGTGCGCTACCCGTTCGGCGACACGACGGTCCTGGCCATGTCGGGCGCCTCACCCGGCGGGGTGTCCATCCTGTGCGTCGTGCCCGAACACGACTTGGTGTTCACTGCCTTCGGTAACACCCCGGACGCCATCATGCTGCAGGACCAGCTCCTGCAACGGCTGCTGCGCGAGCACCTCGGCGTCCGGATCCCTCCGCTGGTGAGCGCATCGGCGCAGGAAGTCGATCTCACCCCCTATGTGGGCACGTATCGTTCCGATCAGCTGCGCATCGACGTCAGCGTCGTCGAAGGTCAGCTCGAGGAGCGGGTGACCTACGAACCGGCGGACGAATCGCAGGAGCGCATCTTCACCGCGTTCGCCGGTGGCGCGACCTCCGCCCCGCCGCAGCGCTATGTGCCGATCCGGCCGGGCCTCTTCGCGCCCGCCGGATACCCACTCGAGACGTTCGACGGATACCTGCGACTGCTGCTGGTCTCCTACCACGACGTCCGCGACGGCCGGGCGCGCTTCCGCAACGGCGGCGGCCGCCTGACCCGGCGCGCCTGACCGTTCCCGATGACTGACCGGCGAGTGGAAGGATGTTCGCCATGATCACGATCGGCAAACTCGCGGACTACGCCGGAGTGACCATCAAAGCCATCCGCCACTATCACGAGCGCGGTCTGCTCGTCGAGCCCGACCGCGACTCGTCCGGCTACCGGCGCTACACCGCCCGCGATGCCGTCGACCTCGTCAAGATCAGGACGCTGGCCGAGGCGGGCGTGCCGCTGGCCCGCATCAAGGACCTCCTCGACGCGGATCCGGACGCGCTCACCGCGGCCATCGCCGAGATCGACCGCACTCTCCGAGACCGCATCGCGCAGCTGCGGCGAACCCGCGGACAACTCGCCCAGCTGCGCGGCGGCGACCAGCTCTTCGTCTCTCCGGAGGCCGCCGCCTATCTCGACGATCTGCGCGCACTCGGCATCAGCGAGCGCCATATCCGCCTGGAACGCGACGGCTGGATCCTCATGCAGACAGCCTCACCCGAGGACGCTGCCGTGTGGATCGCCGAAAAGCGCGAACTCATCGCGGATCCCGAGTTTTGCGCCCTCTACCTCGAACACGACGCCGCCTACGACTGGTCACCGGACGATCCCCGCCTCCCCGCGCTCGCGGACCGAACGCGGATCTGGTTCGCCGCTCACCAGAGCCGATCCGAAATCCGCCCGGTCGCCAACCCGGCGATCGCCCGGCTGGCCGCGCAGTCGCAGCCCGGCGCCTCGTCTCCAGCGTGGGACCGCCTCGCCCAACTCATGAGGCCGTGATCGACCTGCCCGGGTCGGGGCCGTGAGTCAGGGGCGGTCGATGCGTTCGAGGGCGAAGCGGGCCAGATTGGTGGAGATGATCTCCGGTTGTCCGCCGGATTGTTTCGCCGCGGCGGTGAGCACGTCGATGTGGTGGTAGCCGGGGGCTGTCACGGTCTCGCCGCGACCACGCCATCCGGCCGCGACGACGACTCCGGCACCGCCGATCAGGTTGATGGTCGGATTGGCGAGTATGCCGCCGGGGTGGCTGCGGTGACGAGCGAGCTCGGGCGCCTGCGACTGGAAGACGTCGAACGCGAGTTTCATCGGGAAATACCACTCGGTGAAGTCCAGCGGTTGCGCTGCCAGGCTGCGCGAGAGGTCCGCGATATCGGTTACCTCGTACGTCGGGTCGGTGAACGGAGCGCCGTGCCGGTCGGAAGCGCGTGTGGCCGCGCTTGTTTCGTCGTAGTCGCGCCAGGTGTAGAGGGGGCCGTGCAGCTGATCCGGGATCGCCTTGCGGTCCGGACCGAACAACATACCGGTGAGCCCGCGCAGCGCCGGAACCGCGGCGACATCGCCGGGGACCGGGAAGTCCTTGTCCACTACCGTCCCGCCGTCGAAGAAGCCGAATCCGGCTTGCAGCAGCGCCAGCGGCTGGGAGTTGGCGTCCAGGAACGCGCCGAGGGCGGCGGCGTTGGTGATCCGGAAATCACGCACCGAGGGCGAGCCGGTCGCGGCGGCAGCCACATCCCGCGACAGCAAGACCCGGTAGGTGGCTTCCTGATTGAGACTGCTCGGAACGTAATGCGCGAGTTCGGATTCGGCGTCCGGCGCGAGATAGGCGGCCAGCCCCGCGATCCCGAGCAGGTTCATCGTCTCCGGGTTGATGACCGCGGGCAGCGCCAGCACGCGTGGCATCGCACCTGCCTCGAGCGCGGCCTCGATCGCGGCTGAGCCGATGCCACCGACGGACAGGTCGATGATGTCCGGGATGCCGTTGAGCGCGGACAGCGAGGTGTCGATCGAGGAGTCGAGGGCGAAATAGCCGGCGCACTGGTCGGCGCCCGCGGCGCCGCCGAAATCCCATTCGGCGAAGAATCCGGTGAGGACTCCGCCCAGGGAATGGCCACCGCACAGTACTTTTCGCTTCCGCACCTGCGGATCCGGCAGTTCGGCGGTGAGCAGGTCGTATTGGTCCTGAACGGTCTGCGCGACACCGAGATGACCGAGCCACCCGAGCTGGTCGTTCGGCACCACACCGCCGAATCGGCGGCCCTCGACCTCGGCGCCGCGGTAGTAGTAGTCGACCGCGAGGCGCACGTCGCCCGATGCCAAACCGGCCTGCATGCCGAGATGGTCTTCCAGGCAGTTGGAGCGGCGGTCCAGCGCCCAGAACTCGAGGTGCCTGCCCTGTTTCGCCGCCTCGGCGACGGTATTGCGGGCGACACTGTCGAACGCGCCCGCCCCTTCGAAAATCCCCGGTTGCGCCACCAGAACGGCGTCCGCGTCCGCCGAACTCGCCGGGCCCGCGATATCCCGGTAGCGCAGATACGACAGCCGGTCACAGGCGGCCGGATGCGGTCCCACCGAATTAGGCAGCGGAATATGAACGCTCACCACGGATTCGGCCACCGAAGTGATCGGCGAGGAAGAAACCACCGCGGTCTCGGTACGTTCCGTACCAATGGGCTGCGCCGCCGCGCTCGGCATCGCGGCCGCGACGACCAGCGCGGTGGCCAGCGTGCCGGATTTCAGGAACCGGAGAACACCCGCACGATGTCTCACGAACCGACCTCGGCTCGCCAACGATTGTGTCGACATCGACGACCTCTCGTCACGACAGCAAAGCAGCTGTATCGCGGAACATTTCCGCACCGGTGCGATGAAACGTAAATCCGCCTCCATCGGCTGTCAACGCCGAATCGGGGGCTTACGAAACATCCCGAAGCCCAGCGGATGTGGCCCGTGGCACAACCCATGCGGTGACGCCCGGAAGCTGCCGGGGTCGTTACCGAGGACATCGGTGACGCCATGTCGCGTCCCGCAGGGGTAAAGCGCTGTCGCCGCCCCGGTTCGACGTCACGGATGGATGAACTCTTGACCGGTGTCATCAACGCCTGCGCGCTCGCCGAGCTGCCGGGACGCTTGCTCTCGGCACTGGCCCCACGGTCGGCAACACCCTGTCGCCCGGGTTCGATCGCGCAGGCGGGCTGCATGGACGCCGATGGGGTCACACCCGCGCGGGCGCGGTGATGTCGGGTTTCGCCAACCAGGTGAGGGCGAGGTCGGCGAGGTCGCGCCATCCGGTGTCGATGGTGAGCGAGTGACCGCGGTCGGGCGGTGCGAGCGCGCGGACGGCCCCGGTCAGGGGACGAGCACGAAACGACCGCGCACCCCGCCCTTGGCCGCGGCCCGATGGGCGTCACCGACCTGGTCGAGCGGTAAAGCCGAGTGAATTCGGGCCGGCAGCTCACCGGACGCGGTGCGAGCGAGCAGATCGCCCAATCGAGGTCCGTCGGGGTGGGCGACCACGGCGTGCACGGTGATCCCGCGCTCCGTGGCCGGCTCGGCGTTCGGCCGCACGCCGACGAATACCCCACCGTCGCGGACCAGGGCGAGGCCCCGCTCCTGCAGCGCGGCGCCGTCGGCGACCGCGTCCCAGCCCGGCTCGGCATGCGCGATGAAGTCGGCGCGGAGGCCGCGGACGAACTGCTCGTCCTCGGGTCTGGCCAGGCCGGTCACCTGCCAGCCGCGGCCGGGTGCGAGCGCGGCGACGTATCCGCCGACCGCGCCCGCCGCACCGGTCACCAACAGCCGATTGCCGTCGCCGGGTGCGTCGCCGAGCAGGTCGAGGATTTGAGCCGCGGCCAGCCCGTTGAGCGGCACCGTGGAGGCCGCGACCAGATCCAGGCCGTCGGGCACGACGGCGAGATCGGTGGCCGGCACGACGAGTTGCTCGGCGTAAGTGCCGAAGTCACGGTCGAAGCCGTCCACCAGCCCGGCGACCCGGGTGCCGACGGCCACGTCCACCTCGGAACCGGTAGCGACGATGATGCCGGCGAAGTCCCAGCCCAGGCCCGTGTGCTCGGGCTGATCGATCAGCCCCATGGCGTGGAAGACGCCGCCCGCGACCGCGAGGTCGACGGGATTGACCGCCGCGGCGGCGATCTCGACCCGGACCTCGCCCGGCCCGGGCTCGACGAGGGGAACGTCGAGGATCTCGATCGAATCGGGTCCGCCCGGGGTGCGGACGACGGCGGTGCGGAAGGTGGACGTGCTCATGGTTCGTTCTCCTCGTGGCTCGAATCCGGTGGTTATCTCAGATCACTATCGGTGGGTAACTCTCCATCGGGAAGTACACACCTGGAAGTACGTTGGTCACCGTGGGGGACGTCGACGGCTTGTCCTGAGCGACCGATTGCATCCTGAGATCAGTCCGGGTAGGTTCCTAACCGATTGCAAATTGCAATCAGAAAGGGTTCCCATGGCACAGTTGGTCCGCGTCCAGAACTTCACCGTGTCCAGCGATGGATACGGCTCGGGGGAGGGGCAAACCCTCGATCGCCCGTTCGGTCACGCCGATCCGAGTCCGCTCTTCTCCTGGGCGGGCGCCACCGCTCACTGGCCCAATCGGACCGACCCCGGGGGAACGTACGGCCTCGACGACTACTGCACTCGCGACTTCGCCAACAATATCGGCGCAGAAATAATGGGCCGCAACAAATTCGGTCCGCAGCGCGGCCCATGGGAGAACTACGACTGGCAGGGATGGTGGGGGGACGAACCGCCGTTCCATACCCCGGTATTCGTCCTTACACATCATGAGCGGCCCTCGATTACTCTGGGGGACACCACGTTCCATTTTCTCGAGGAATCGCCGAAGGATGCGCTGGCGCAGGCGTTCGTGGCCGCCGAGGGCAAGGATGTGCGGATCGGCGGCGGTGTCGCCACGGTCCGGGAGTTTCTCGAGGCCGACCTGATCGATACGCTGCATATCGTCGTCGCGCCGGTCGAACTCGGTCGCGGGGAACGGCTGTGGACGAGTCCTGACGAACTCACCGACCGTTTCCATTTGGAGCAGATCCCGAGTCCGAGCGGGGTGGTGCATCACTTCTTCTGGCGTAGGTGACCCGATCCGGTGCACTGTCTCGGCGCCGGCCACGCGCGCTTGCTCTCCACCGCCCACGCGGTCATCAACTTCCGGTCCGCGAGGCTCTGCGGCTTTCTGACCTTGTTCCGAACCTCGGGGTTAGTAACCGGATCTTGAAGTGCGGTCTTGTCCGAGGCTGTCGCCAGCAGGCAGCATCGAGTCCGGCGCCGAACCGATCCCGCATCTAGACCCTGAGGAAACACAATCATGTCTCGAACAGCTAGTTCGGTGACGGTCATCGGGCTCGGCCCGATGGGACAGGCGATGGTCGAGTCATTGCGCGCGTCGGGCCGCGCGGTCACCGTCTGGAACCGCAACCCGGAAAAGGCCACCGCCATGTTGGTATTCGGCGCTGCCCGTGCGCATACCGTTGCGCAAGCTTTGGATTCCGGCGAAGTGATCGTAATCAGCCTGACCGACTATGCCGCCATGTACGACGTGCTCGAGTCTGCCGCCGACCACTTGCCGGGCAAGACGATAGTCAACCTCTCGTCGGATTCGCCGGAAGAGACACGCGCGGCGGGGGCATGGGTGCGTGCACGAGGTGGTCGCTTCCTCGCCGGCGGAGTCATGGCCGACAGCGCGGGCGTCGGAGGTGAGAACGCCTACATCTTCTACAGCGGCCACCGTGAAGTGTTCGATTCATGCGTCGAGACACTCCGCCCGCTCGGCCGTCCCGAGTACCTCGGTGGGGACGATGGGATCGCGCAGCTGTACTACCAGGCTGTCCTGACCATGTTCCTTTCCGGAGTGCTCGCGTTCGAGCAAGCACTGGCCATGATCGACCGTTCAGGCGAGCCGATCGAGCGATTCCTGTCCTACGCGCAACAATCGATGGGCGATGTGACGGAGTTGTATACCGCGGTGGCGGCCATGGCCACCGCCACCGGCGGGTGGCGTGATGTGGGCCATCTGCGCATGATGGCGGCGGGCGCCCAGCACGTGGTCGAGACCGCCGCGGCCGCCGGAGTCAGCACAGGCCTGGCGCGTGCGGTGCAGGCCCACTGGCTCGAGGCCTTGGCCGAGAGCGAGCGGACCGGTGTGCCGGTATCGACTTTTCAACTGCTTCGAGGCGCTGCGGCATGACCGTTTCCGCGCACGGTCACGGCACTGGAATTCGGAGCGATTCGAGCACCCGGGTGGTGTCGGCGCCCGAGTCGGGGACGGGTCCGATCGGTGTGCGGGATGTCGGCTCCGAGACCGGAATCGACCCGGTGCCGGAGTCGACGAACCAGGTGTCGCCGCGCTGGAGCGTCGGCGGAATCGGATCGGATGTGAGGGTGGCGGCGACGATGTCGGTCATCGAGATGTCCCACAACACTCCGGATCCATCGGCCGGCGCCGACATGGCGAGCGCGGCGGCGGTGAGACCGGTGAGCGGATCGGCGATGGCGTCGCCGACGAATACGGGCGTTCGCGCACTGTCGTAGGCGACCAGACCGGCGGCCGCGGCGACGTCGTCCCCGAAACCGACGCGGTTCGAACTCCGGCCCGCGGCGGTGATCGACACCCAGACCGCCCCGCGTGCGGCCGCTGCGTCGGCGTCGAGTCCGAAACCGGCCAGCGCGCGGGGACGGGACGCTTCGATGACGATGTCGGCGGCCTCGACGAGGGCGCGCAGGGCCCGCCGCCCGGCCGGGTCGGTGGGATCGAGGACGACCGATTCGTGCCCGTGGTGCAAAAGGGCGTAGAAAGCCGGGTTTCCGCGCCGCGCGCCGTCGGGCCGGTTCGGAGTCTCGACCTTGATCACGCGCGCGCCCGCCAGACCCAGGAGATGCGCGCACAGCGGACCCGCCCACAAAGAGCTGAAGTCGACGACCAGGAGTCCTTCGACCGACCTCGGCGCCAACGGCACAGGACAGTCCGCGCTTTCGCCGTGCCGCACCGGCCCCGCCGCGACGCCGAGCATTTCCGCGCGCTCCGCGAGTTCGGCGCCACGGTGGCTGCGCATCCAGTCGGCGACCGCGGGCCACGGGTTCGCGGTGTCGATCGTTTCACCGATCAGCGCGCCGAGCAGGAGTGGATCGTCGGGACGGGCACAGGAGACCGCGGCCCAGCCGTCGGTGGTGGGGAGCAACCGGCAGTGGCCGCCCGCCGACACCGGTCCGCGGCGGTGCAGATCGTTGAGTGCCGCGCGTTCGGCCAGCAGGCGCGCACCGTCGACGGCGACCGCAGGCCCGGCGACGGCGGCGATCCACGACGTCAGCGCGCGGGCACGGCTGGCGGCCCGCCCTGGTGGCACCAGCAGCGGTCCGTCCGGATGGCCGGTCAACGCGACCACTCCGCTCTCGGCCCAGTCCACGGCGGGCGGACCGGCCGTCGATGGCGTCGTCGGGTGCACTCGCTCGATCCTAGGACCGTCGGCCATCCGGCCGGTGTGGCGATCGTGCCTCCTGAAGGCAGTCGGCCGATATCACGACTGTGCGGCCAGGGAGTCCGGCATACATCGCGCGGACGGCGTGTCACTATTGCGGCGTGAGTCGTGACGCGACCGATCTGGCCCCGGATGCCCTGGAACTGGAGATCAGCCCGGACGGTACGCCGGAGAACCCGATACTGGTCGTTCCTCTCGACGCGTGGGCGGGCGAAGCACCCGAACGAATCGAGCGGATGGCCGAATCGCTGGCCGGTTCGCTGCGGCTGACCATCGGGGTATTGCGTGCGCCGTCGACTCCGAGCCTGGCGCCGCTGTTGCACGCGACCACGCTGACCCTGGCCGAAACCGCCGACTCTCCGGCGCCGGTCATCAACTGTCCCGATCCTGAGGCCGCACTGGAGCACCTGAATGAAGCGGTGCGGCGGAATCCGCGGGCGAGTGTCGCGCTCGGCTGCCTGCTGCGGCAGACGACGGTGCCGGATACGGCCGCGGGACTGGCCTCCGAGGCCGCGGTTTACTCGATGCTGCTGGCCGGCAGCGAATTCCAACGGTGGCTCGCCGCACGGGGTGGGCCGAAGCCAGTGGCCTTTCCCGACCGCCCGCTGGTGCGTCTGGATCGCGACGGCGAGTTGCTGTCGGTGGTGCTCGACCATCCGGAGCGGCGTAACGCGCTGAGTTTCCGCCTGCGCGAGGAACTTCTGGAGGCCGTCCGGCTCGCCGAACTGGATCCCGGTATCGGCCGGGTGCTGCTGCGCGGCTCCGGGCCGGTGTTCTGCAGCGGTGGCGATCTCGACGAGTTCGGCACCGCCGCCGACGTGGTGGCCGCGTATCTGGTGCGTCTCGAACGCGCGCCGTGGCGGATCATCGACCGACTGCGCGATCGGGTCTCGGCCCACGTCCAAGGTGCGTGTATCGGGGCGGGCATCGAGATGGCGGCGTTCGCCGGGCGGCTGGTCGCGACGCCGGAGACGTTCTTCCGGCTGCCCGAGATCGAGATGGGGTTGGTGCCGGGGGCGGGCGGTACCGTCAGCATCCCGCGCCGGGTCGGGCGGTGGCGCGCGGCGTGGATGATGCTGACCGGCGATCGCATCGATACGGCTACCGCGTTGCGCTGGAAGCTGATCGACGCCGTGGAGGACATCTCCGCCCCGTAGTTTCGCGCCCGAGGTGATCGCCGCCGCCGTACCGGGACGCGCCGCCGAACCGGCAGATCCGGCGCAGGGCAGCGTGCACATGTGCTTCCATCGGCTCGGTCCGGTGCTGGCTCGCCGGATGCTGTTGCCCGGCGACGTCATCGAAGCCCTCGCCGTGGAACGGCTCGGGTCTTCACCGAGACCTGTGTCACCGCGCGTGCGCGTCATCTGGTCGAGAAACGGCGAAGATGCCCGCCGCCGGCTTCGTCATCGCGAAGGAGGCGTTCCGGCCGGCGAGCACCGCCAGGCGGCGTCTGGAACGTACGTCGCCCCGAGGGCGGGACAGCGACGCGTCGAGATCGCGGTGCGTTGCGGTCCTCGACGGTGTGGCGGACCGTCTCGGCGGTGGGCAGTTTCGGCCCCACGGGGCGGGCGCTCGGCGGAGCACCCGCCCGTCCGTGGGCTACCCGTTGTACTCGCTGACGACGTCGAGAACCCAGACGACGCCGAAGCGGTCCTTCAGCATCCCGTAGGCGGGTGCCCAGTTCGCCGGGCCGATCGGAACCACGATGGTCGCGCCGTCGGAGAGCTTCTCCCAGTAGCCGGTGACTTCCTCGACGGTGTCGCCGCGCACCGAGACGAAGAAGGAGTTCTCGCCCTGGTCGTAGGTCATCGTGGAAGGAACGTCATAGGCCATGACGTGGAAGCCGTTGTCGGCGGCGACTTGACCCCACATCACCTGGTCGGCCTCGGCCGGTTCCTGGACGTTTCCGGCGTCCTTGTAGGTGACAGCGGCGAGGGCGCCACCGAATACGGCCCGGTAGAACGCCAGCGCCGCGCGGGCGTCGCCCCGGAAGTTCAGGTGGGTCGTGGATTTGACGGACATGATCTGCGTGTCACCTTTCGACGTGCTTGCTGCTGAGGCCCGGTGGTCCGGGCACGAGACCAACGGTCGCAGGGGTAGCGGTCAGGTTGTGTCCGCTTCTCCGGGCAATATGGAAGTCATGCCGAAGACCTCAGCACGATTGCTGGCGCTGCTCTCATTGCTGCAGGCACGCCGGGACTGGCCGGGAGCGCTGCTGGCCGAGCGGCTGGACATCAGCCCGCGCACCGTGCGCCGCGACGTCGACCGCCTGCGCGAGCTCGGCTATCCGATCGTGGCGGTCAAAGGTCCGGACGGGGGATACCGGCTCGACGCGGGCACGCAACTGCCTCCGCTGCTGTTCGACGACGAGCAGGCCGTCGCCCTCGCCCTCGCACTCCAGGTCGCCGCCGGTACCGGAGCCGGGATCGCCGAAGCCGCGGCGCGTGCGCTGACCACCGTCCGGCAGGTCATGCCAGCGCGGCTGCGCCGCCGCATCGACACCCTCCAGGTCACCGCCGTCGAACGGCCCACGACCCGGCCGGAAACGCCGGTCGGCAGCGGTGTGCTGATGACGTTGAGCGCTGCGGTACACGCCGCCGAGGTACTGCGCTTCGACTACATCTCGGGGGACGACCGCAGTGTGCTTGCCCCGCCGCGGCGGGTGCAGCCTCATCACCTTGTCAGCTGGGACGGGCACTGGTACCTCGTGGCTTGGGATCTCGACCGCGACGACTGGCGCGTCTTCCGTGCCGACAAGATCACCCCGCGCACGCCCACAGGGCCTCGCTTCACGCCGCGTGAGGTCCCCGGTGGTGACGTAGCGGCGTTCGTGACCAGCAGGTTCCGTGGTTCCGACGGCGTGGGCGACTGGCCGTGCCTCGGCCGGGTCATCCTCGACCTCCCTGCCGCCATGGTGTCGCCGTACGTTCGCGACGGAGTCGTCGAGGAACTCGGACCGGACCGCTGCCGACTCGTCCTCGGCTCGTGGTCATGGCCGGGACTGGCCACCGCCATCGGCAGGTTCGACGCCGCCATCGAGGTCATCGGACCCCCCGAACTCAAAGCCGCCTTCGCCCACCTGGCCCGCCGCTACGCCGACGCCGCCACCGACGAACCTACAGGCGGCGAGTGACGTGCACGTCGCTCGCGTATCCGGCGAATGAGCTGCCTTCGGCCCGACCTACCGCCCGTCGACAATGCCGACGCGCCACACCGCCGCTGCCCGATCGCGGCTCCGTACCGATTGCGTGTTTCGCTACAGCGGAGTTCGCTGCGAACCACGAATCCATCCCCGCTGCACCTGCTGTCGGTGTCGAGATCGAATCGAACCAAGGCGCGGCATCTTTCCTGGGCGAAGGCGATCCAGCCCGGCGAGGTGTTCCACGTCAGGTGCCGCACCCCACCCTGTGCCGCGCTCCGCCGACGCACCCGCCCGTGGTGGCTTATTGTTCAGGTATGTGGCTGTATGCCGTGTGGGGGTGCCTCGGCGCAGCCGTCAACTGTGGAGTGGTATTCGTCGAGGCCACCAGAAGGGTCAAGGGCTGGCCTTGGGTTTGGCCCCATGGGCCGGGCGGCGGCCCTTACGCCGCATCGGTTCTCGTGCAGCTCGGCGTCGGCGCCGCTACCGCTTCTGTTGTGCTCGACAGTGGGCTGGTCGTCGCAAACGCGCTGGTGGCCTTCGGAGTCGGATCGGCTACTCCCGTTGTCGTGAAGAAGGTCAGCCGGTACGTGCAGTCACTCTTACCCGGAGAGGAAGACCCGAACAACAAGGAGTTGACGCCATGAGCCGGCGGCACTTCGGTCGCCGGTTCCTGGCGGCGCTGGCCGGATCGACACCCGCATTCGCCGTGATCCCGACCGAGGAAAATCGCGGCAACGGTCGCCGGTTCTTGGCGGCGCTGGCCGGGTCGACACCCGCGTTCACTCCGACCCGTCCTGACGTGTATCGAACGAGCGCCGACACCCCGCGCTCAGCTCGCGGCACTGATAGCGCGCGGACTCGCGTCGACACGGATTTGCCCGACGCGAACCCATCCCGCGTGTACCTGACCCGCGCACGGCTGTATATCGCCGGCCTATCCGGCGCGCCCGCGCACCTGCGCGGTGTGAACTTGTCCGGCATAGACCTGGCCGGCGTGAACCTGGCCGGCGCGGATCTGGCACGAGCATTCCTGGGCCGGGCGAATCTGAGGGGTGCGAACCTGTTCGGCGCCAGCCTGTTCGGCGCGAGCCTGCGCGACGCGGACCTGCGCGACGCGAACCTGCGCGACGCGAATCTGAGCGATGCGAACCTCAACAGCGCGGACCTGCGCGGCGCGGACCTGAGCGGCGCGAACCTGAACAGCGCGCTCCTGCACGACGCGCTTCTGCACGACGCCCTCTTGAACGAGGCGGACCTGCGCGGAGCGAACTTGCGCGGAGCGAACTTGCGCGGGGCAGACCTGGGCGATGCGAACCTGAACGACGTGGACCTGCGTGACGCGAACCTGAGCGGTACGTACCTGCCGCAGTTGCACAGGATCACAGAGTTGACGTGGTCGAGCGGAACAAGCTGGGGCCGCGATACCGCCGAGATTCGCGCGCATTCGATCGAGCAGAGCGCCGGGGTCTACATCTTGAATCCCCCTACTGGACAGCAGGCGGGCACTCTCGCGGACCACGCCGCATGGTGAGGATCGAGCCGCGCTGAAAGTGTTTCATCGCATCTCGGACGCTGCGTAGACGCGCGTCCTCTGATCGAGCCGTTCTCGGGTCGGAATCCGGTCAACGATCTGACCTCCCGATGAGCGCAACGCACCTCAGATGCCCAGCTCTATCCCGGCATCCCCAGCCCGAGTAGGGAAATCCGACGCGTCGCTGCGTTTCTCGGCAATGCGCCGGATCTGATGGGCGGGAGTATTCCGCTGTCCTGTCGAGGCCGTACTGCGAAGGGGGCGGTCCGGTAGGCGCGCTCGGACGCGTCGAGTTCAGAAACGATCCTTGGGGGGCCAGAGGTCGGCCGGTGGGATGCGGCGCGGAATCTTGTTGACATCACGTGTAGGCAAAGTGGTGGTAACCGTGTTACTGTCACGTCGCATGGACATGTGGCATGGCTCATAGCCGGTGTCTATTGTGATGCAGAGCACCCCGGTTCTGCCGGGGCGGTACAGAGGGAGAGAGTGTCATGAAGAAGCGGATCGGTGGTGTTCAGAAGCTGGGTTGCGACTTACACCGAGTTCGGTCGGCAGCGACGATCACCGCGACATCGAAGGCGGGGGCGTTCGATGCGCAGGAATGCCGACTTTCGCCGGTCGCGCATTCTCACCGACCAGATGACGCACCTTCGATATCGACCTCACGCCGGCGTGTTTGCGCGCCGCCACGCTGACCGAGCCCTCTGACACCGACGATCCGGCCGCCGCGAGCCGGAGGCGTCGAATATTCCGGCTCGACAATGCGCCTCTCTGAGGCTGTTCCTGTTCGCGGAATCTCGCAACGCCCGCATTTATCGACGAATCGTTGCGCGACAACGAAATGCGCACCAGCGATCGTGTTCATGGCATGCCCCCGACATGCCCATCATGAAGGATTTTCGATGACAGCAGTTTCGCGCCGGTCACTGTTGACCGGCGCCGCCGCGGCCGCGGCGGTAGCTCTCGGCGCGCGATCGGTCGCGTCGTCCGCCTCCGCGCGAGCGGACAGCATCCCATTGACTCGTGAAGAGCATCGGGTGGTGGTGGTGGGTTCGGGGTTCGGTGGTGGTGTCAGCGCTTTGCGCTTGGCGCGGGCGGGCGTGCCGGTGACGGTGCTCGAACGGGGACTGCGCTGGACGA
>NZ_JADLQO010000011.1 GCF_015477775.1 Nocardia abscessus
ATCCCGAACCATTTCGGACCCGAGATGATCGACGGATTCGGCCCCGACAACGCGATCACCTACCTGCTCGACCGCCTCGCCGACAAACCCGTCACCGGCTGCACCTTCGACTGAAACCCCCTGCGCCAGAACCCGAGCGGGCCCCGCATCCGACGCTGTCGGCATGCGGGGCCTGCTCGCTTTCTGTGCACCGGTATTCCCTCCGGCGCAGCGTGAGAATGACAATCTCCTCAAACGAGAAGATCAGTTGCTTCAACGTATCGGCGGATTTACACTGGCAGGACTCCGACAACTCGGTCTTCGGCTGAATCTCGTATGCGCCACCGAGGACGATGATGTTTCTGCGAGAGGCGAACCTCAGTGACCACCAGCGCGGCCAGCGACGTGTACTACGACCCGTACGATGTCGAACTCAATGCCGATCCGTACCCGATGTTCAAGCGGCTCCGCGAGGAGATTCCGCTGTACTACAACGAGAAGCACGACTTCTACGCGGTGAGTCGCCACGCGGACGTCAACGCGGCGTTGCTGGACAAGGACACCTTCAGTTCCGCGCGTGGCGCGATCATCGAGCTGATCAAGGCCGATATCGAAATTCCCTCCGGCGTGCTGATCTTCGAGGATCCGCCGGTCCACGACATCCATCGCAGCCTGCTGTCGCGGATGTTCACCCCCCGCAAGATCCGGGCGCTCGAGGACAAGATCCGCGAGTTCTGCGCGCACAGCCTCGATCCGCACGTCGGAACCGGACGACTGGACTTCATCGCCGACATCGGCGCGCAGATGCCGATGCGCACCATCGGCATGCTGCTCGGCATCCCGGAGCAGGACCAAGAGGCCATCCGCGACTTCGCGAACGAGCAGATGCGCACCGAGGAGGGAAAGCCGATGAAGGCCGCCTCCGAGGGCATGGTCAGCGGCGACATCTTCGCCGCCTACATCGACTGGCGGGCCGAGCATCCCTCCGACGACATCATGACCGAGCTGCTCAACGTCGAGTTCGAGGACGAGTCCGGCACCGTGCGCCGACTGACCCGCGAGGAATTGCTGACCTACGTGAACGTGGTGTCCGGCGCGGGCAACGAAACCACGACACGGCTGATCGGCTGGGCGGGCAAGGTCCTCGCAGAGCATCCCGATCAGCGCCGCGAACTCGTGGAGAATCCCCGACTGATTCCGAACGCGGTCGAGGAGCTGCTGCGGTTCGAACCGCCCGCCCCGCACGTGGCGCGGTACGTCACCCGGGACGTCGAGGTGCACGGCCGGACCGTGCCGCAGGGTAGCGCCATGATGATGCTCATCGGCGCGGCCAACCGCGACCACCGTCAGTTCGCGCCGGACGGCGACGTTTTCGACATCCACCGCGACACCCGCCAGCACCTGTCGTTCAGTGTGGGCACGCACTACTGCCTCGGGTCGGCGCTGGCTCGCCTGGAGGGGCGGATCGCGCTGGAGGAGATCCTCGCGCGGTTCCCGGAGTGGGAAGTGGACCTGGCGAACGCGAAGCTGTCGCCCACCTCGACGGTTCGCGGCTGGGAAACGTTGCCCGCGTTCACATCGTGAACCGCTTCTCGTGGCCCGCGGCCACGGGAGGCCGGGTTGCGTCATCGCACGGAACAGGGCCGACGCCGCCATCGTGCCGACGACGGGAATCGAGATGCTGACTGCTCACTCCCGCGCGGAGCTGGCCGTGAACCTGGCCGAAGCGGAACGCGAACGCACACCCCTGTCGCCGCTGACAGCGTCGTATCCGGAGATCGATGTCGTCGACGCCTACGAGATCCAGCTGATCAACATCCGCAGGCGCGTCCAGGACGGCGCGCGGGTCGTCGGGCACAAGGTCGGGCTGTCATCGAAGGCCATGCAGCAGATGATGGGCGTCGACGAGCCCGATTACGGTCACCTGCTCGACGAGATGCTGGTCTCCGCGGACGAGCCGGTGCCCGCCGGGAGGTACTTGTACCCGAGGGTCGAGGTGGAGGTCGCCTTTCTCTTGGGCGCGGATCTGCCCGGGGCGCAGTGCACCGAAGCGGACGTGCTCGCCGCCACGACGGCCTTCGCCCCCGCGATCGAGCTGATCGACTCGCGTATCGAGAACTGGGCGATCCGGTTGTGCGACACCATCGCCGACAACGCCTCATCGGCGGGATACGTCCTGGGTACCCAGCGGGTGGCTCCCGCCGATATCGACATCACCGCCGTCGACGCGGTGCTCACTCGCAACGGGGAGGTGGTGGCCGAGGGCCGCAGCGACGCGGTGCTCGGCGATCCCGTCACGGCGGTGGCCTGGCTGGCTCGGAAGGTGGCGGGCTTCGGTGTGCGGTTGCGTGCCGGGGACATCGTCCTTCCCGGATCGTGCACCAAGGCGATCGACGCGCGCTCGGGTGACGAGTTCGTGGCCCGGTTCGCGGGCCTGGGTTCGGTCCGCCTCGCCTTCGACTGATCGGAACAAGGAGCGTTATGCCGGCGAAAGCATCCGTAGCCATCGTCGGGTCGGGCAATATCGGTACCGACCTGCTGTACAAACTGTCGCGGTCGCAGTGGCTCGAGCCGCGCTGGATGGTGGGCATCGACCCGGCCAGCGAGGGGCTCGCGCGGGCCGCCCGGCTCGGGCTGGAAACCACCGACAAGGGGGTCGATCACCTGCTCGCGCAGGCCGAGCAGCCCGATCTGGTGTTCGAGGCCACCTCGGCCGCCGTGCACCGCAAGGCCGCCGCGCGCTACGCCGAAGCCGGAATCCGGGTCATCGACCTCACGCCCGCCGCGGTCGGCCCGGCGGTCGTCCCGCCCGCGAACCTGCGGCAGCATCTGGACGCGCCGAACGTCAACATGATCACCTGCGGCGGGCAGGCGACCATCCCGATCGTCTACGCGGTCTCGCGGGTGGTGGAGGTGCCGATCGCGGAGATCGTCGCGTCGGTCTCGTCGGTGTCGGCCGGGCCGGGGACCCGCGCGAACATCGATGAATTCACCAAGACGACCAGCCGCGGGGTGGAAACCATCGGCGGCGCCGCGCGCGGCAAGGCGATCATCATCCTCAACCCGGCCGATCCGCCGATGATCATGCGCGACACCATCTTCTGCGCCATCCCGGAAGACGCCGACCGCGCGGCGATCGCCGCGTCCATTCACGAGGTAGTGGCCGAGGTACAGAGCTACGTGCCGGGCTACCGGCTGCTCAACGAGCCGCAATTTGACGATCCGTCGGTCAATTCCGGAGGCCGGGCGCTGGTGACGACGTTCCTGGAGGTCGAAGGAGCCGGGGACTACCTGCCGCCCTACGCGGGCAACCTGGACATCATGACGGCCGCGGCCACCGAAGTCGGTGAGGAGATCGCGAAGCGGACCCTCGGCGTCGCGGGGAGCGCCCGATGAGCGAGACGGCGGCGACAGCGACCAGACGATCGAAGGGCCAGGCAGATGAGTGAATCCGATATCTGGGACGTTCGGATCACCGACACGTCGTTGCGGGACGGTTCGCATCACAAACGACACCAGTTCACCCCGGACGAGGTGAGCGCCATCGTCGCCGCACTGGACGCGGCCGGCGTTCCGGTGATCGAGGTGACCCACGGCGACGGCCTCGGCGGCTCGTCGTTCAACTACGGCTTCTCCAAGACGCCCGAACAGCAACTGATCAAGCTGGCCGCCGAGACCGCCACGGAGGCGAAGATCGCGTTCCTCATGCTGCCCGGCGTCGGCACCAAAGAGGACATCGAGGAGGCCAGGGACAACGGGGGATCGATCTGCCGGATCGCCACCCATTGCACCGAGGCCGACGTCTCGATCCAGCACTTCGGGCTCGCACGGGATCTCGGCTTGGAGACGGTGGGCTTTCTCATGATGGCCCACACCATCGCGCCCGAGCGACTCGCGGCACAGGCGCGGATCATGGCCGACGCGGGATGCCAGTGCGTCTACGTGGTCGACTCCGCGGGCGCCCTGGTCATGGAGGGTGTGGCGGACCGGGTGTCGGCGCTGGTCGCCGAACTCGGCGACGACGCCCAGGTCGGCTTCCACGGGCACGAGAACCTCGGCCTCGGCGTGGCGAACTCGGTGGCGGCGGTGCGGGCGGGCGCACGGCAGATCGACGGCAGCGCCCGCCGGTTCGGCGCGGGGGCGGGAAACGCTCCGGTGGAGGCGCTGATCGGCGTGTTCGACAAGATCGGCGTCAAGACCGGCATCGATTTCTTCGGCATCGCCGACGCCGCCGAAGACGTCGTGCGCCCCGCGATGCCCGCCGAATGCCTGCTCGATCGCAACGCGCTGATCATGGGCTACGCGGGCGTCTACTCGAGCTTCCTGAAACATGCTGTCCGCCAAGCGGAGCGCTACGACGTGCCCGCCGCCCAGTTGCTGCACCGCGCCGGACTGCGCAAGCTGATCGGCGGCCAAGAGGATCAGCTCATCGACATAGCACTGGAACTCGTCCGCGAACGCGAATCCGAGGCGGCGAGCTAGCGTCCGGCGGTCCGCCCACTTCGGCAGCCCCGCCGCGAGATTCGCTCTCGCGGCGGGCGTCGGTCACTCGGATTTCACCGGAGGACGCGCGACGGCGGGAGTGCCTCCGATGACGCCGTCGTCCTGCAGCGCTCGGATCTCCGCCTCGCTCAGGCCGAGCGCGGTGAGCAACTCCGTGTTGTGCTGGCCGAGCAGGGGAGCGGGCTCGCGATGGAAACGCCGCGGACCGGCGGAGAACCGCACCGGTACCGTGCTGTGCTTGGCCGTCTCGGCGACCGGATGGGCGACCGGCTCGAAGAAGCCCCGGTACTGCAGCTGGGGCAGTTCGAACTGACGATGCGGTTGCATGACCTGGGCGACCGGGACACCGGCGTCCCAGAGGACGCGGACGATCTCGTCGCTGTCGCGCTCGGCGCACCACGCGGCGAGCCGCTCATCGATCAGGTCGTGCCTGCGGCGGCGGCCTGCCTCGGTCGAGAGTTCCGGATCCAGTGCCCAGAACGGAGTTCCGAGCGCTTCCCGCAACCGCCGCCATTGCGCGTCGGTGGCGACCGCGATCGCCACCCAGCAATCCTGCGCGCCGAATTCGTTCACTCCGGCCGCGCGGTAGAGGTTCTGCGGCGCGGCGACGGGACCGCGATTGCCGTCCCGCTCGAGCAGCACGCCGTAGGCCGAGTATTCGATCACCTGCTCGGCGGCCACGTTGAGCGCCGCCTCCACCATCGCGGCCTCCACCAGCACGCCCTGACCGGTGCGCCGCCGGTGTTCCAAGGCCAGCAGCAGAGCGTTGAGCGCGTGCACGCCCGCGTTCGGGTCGCCGATCGAATAGGGCTCCACCGGATTCTGGTCCGGGTGCCCGGTCAGCCAGGTCAACCCCGAGGTGTCCTCGATGACGTAGGCGAAGGCCGGATTGTCGCGCCAGGGACCGTCCAGGCCGAATCCGGGCATCCGCACCATGATCGCGTCCGGGCGCAGTTTCCGTACGGCGGGGTAATCCAGGCCGACCTGTTCCAGCACCCGGGGCGTGTAATTCTCGACGATCACGTCGCACGTGGCGGCCAGGCGCTTCAGCAGGTCCTGCCCGCGTTCGGAGCGGAAGTCCAGCGTGAGGCTCTTCTTGTTGGTGTTCAGCCCGGAGAAGATCGGAGACTTCTCCCACCACTGCTCTTCGGTCAGCGGCACGCCCGCGATGAGACGGGTGCCGTCCGGTCGCCCGGCCGACTCCACATGCACGACCTCCGCGCCCAGCATGGCGAGGAAGTGGGTGCACGACGGACCTGCCCAGAACGTCGTCAGGTCCAGGACACGAAGATCGCGGAACGGCAGGGGATCCCGCTCTGCGAGACCCGTCGCGCTGCGGCGCACCGGGGGGCGGGCACGGTATTCCTCGGTGTGCTCGCCGAGGCGCGGAGCCGGTAGCGGATCGCGCAGCAGCGCGGGCCGGGTGCGGAACGGCGGGCCGGGCTGGACGAAACCGTCGCGGGGGTTGACCGTGAAGAACTTCCGGGCCACGTGGTGATCCATGGTGGTGGCGTCGGCGCCGTTGACCACCGGGCCGTTGGGGATGCGGAAAGCCGTGGCCAGATCGCGGATCACCTCGGCAGGCTGCTCGGCCAGCCAGGCGAAGATCTCCGGCGCCTTCT
Organism: Nocardia abscessus; assembly: GCF_015477775.1. Lineage (GTDB taxonomy): Bacteria > Actinomycetota > Actinomycetes > Mycobacteriales > Mycobacteriaceae > Nocardia > Nocardia abscessus_A. The sequence continues at coordinate 6,105 of NZ_JADLQO010000011.1, forward strand.
CGTTGGCCTTCTGGGTGATCCCCGCAGCGAGGTCCTCCTCGATCCATTCCGGATGGCCCACCATCGCGCACAGGTCGAACCACTGCTGGGCGGTGCCGCATCCGACCGCCACCAAACCGTCGGCGGCGGTGGCGACGCCGGGCACGCTGAGCCGTCGTTCGGTGCGGAACGGACGGCCCAGCGCGTCGAAGAAGGAGACCGGGAAATAGGTGAGCCCGAGGATCTGTGTCTCCAGCACGGACAGGTCGACGAGTTCGCCCCCGGCGGATCCGAGCGTGCGCAACCGCGATGTCATCGTGGCCGCGCCTGCGTAGGCGCCGGCGAACCACTCACCGACCCGGCCGCCCACGTGCACCGGCGCGCGATCCGGTGCACCGCGGCCGAGCCCGACGATGCCACCGGACCAGGCCTGCAGAGTGAACTCGGTGGCCGGGCGGTCGTGCCACGGCCCGTCCAGGCCGAAGGGGGTTATCGCGGTGACCACCAGGTGCCGATGAGCGCGGCGCAGCGCGCCCGGGGCGAGCCGGGGATGCTCGGCCAGGCGCGACCCCGGCGACCACACCACCACGTCGGCCGAGGCCAGCAGGCCGTCGAGGAAATCCAGATCGGCGGCCACGCCGGGGTCGGCGACGACACTTTTCTTCGAACCGGCCAGGAAGGCGAACAGCGCGCCATCGGCGCCCGGGGCGAGTCGGGTTCGCGAGGCCGACCAGCGCCGGAGTGGATCTCCCTCGGGCGCCTCGACTTTGATCACCTCGGCGCCACCGTCGGCCAGCAGTTTGGTGCAATACGCACCGGCGATCCCGCAGGAGAGGTCGACCAGGACGCAACCGCGCAGTGGCGGCTCGACGGAGCGTTCGGCGCTGCCCGCGGAGTATTTCGATGCCATGACCCTCACCGTTCCGATCACCGGCCCCGAGACCACCGGCCACAGCCGCGGCGGCGCCGGGCACGCGCGGCGGACTAGACCTGCTTCTTGCGACCCGACTTGCTCAACCGGAACTCCGGCGGGAACTGCGCGTCGTTGTCCTTGACCGAGTTGTTCAGCCCGCCTTCGAAGGCGTTGTCCAGCATGAGTTCGTCGTCGTCGGCGTGGATATGGCCGCCCATCGACTCGAAGAACCCGCTCAGCAGGCTGCCCATGTACTCGCCCTGGTGCTGCTTCATCACCTCGAAGAAGACCTTCTGCATGAAGACCGTGTCGGTGGGCCGGTTGCGCGCACAGGCCAGTGCGTACTTCTCGGTCTCGGCCTCGAGGTCGGCCCGGGGCACGACCTTGTTCAGGAAGTTGCACTCGTACATTTCCCGCGCGGTGAACGCCCGGCCGGTGAAGACCATCTCCTGGAACCGGCGCAATCCCATGGTCTGCGCCCACGTCCACATCCGGGGCCCCCAGCCGTAATACCGGAAGGACGGGTGACCGAACAGGGCGTCCTCGGAGGAGATCACCAAATCGGCGTCGGCGGCCTGGTAGAAGTGCCAGCCGTAGCAGTAGCCCTTCACCTCCAGGATGCTGATCTTCTTGAACTCCTGGAGGCTGCGGCAACCGGCCTGGGCGTTGGCGTACCACTGGCTGATCGTGGCGCCGTGGCGGAAGGACTCCTTGGGCGGATACCGCACCTCGTCCGCGCCGATCCTGTACTCGCTCAACCGCGGGCCCTGGGTCGGCGCGTTCTGTACCGCCATGAACTCGGGGAGGTCGGCTCCGGTGCCGAGATCGTCGCCCGCGCCGCGCACGACGAGCACTTTCACCTCGTCGTCGACGCTCGCGCGGTGCAACAGATCGGCGTAGCGCAGCCGCGCCGCGATGGTGGGGGCGTTGAGATGGTCGGGCCGGTCGAACGTGATGGTCGCGATCCGGGTCTTGGGGTCCTTCTCGTAGCGGATGATCTCCTCCGCCGAAGGCTGCTCGGGACCGGGCATGGACGGGCTCCTTTGCCGAAGATGGGACGTGTCCGAAACGTTCTGCCGGACACCGTGAATCGGTGCTCCGGCCGATGCGCCGGAGCACCGATTCGCTAGTGCTCCCAGTACGGGGCGACGGTGAGCACCTCGGCGCCGTCCTCGGTGATCAGCACCGCGTCGCGTCCGAACACCGCCCCGACACCCGGTTCCCACACATAGCCGGTGACCGCGAGCACCATGCCGGGTTCCATGCGCTCCGCCTCGGCGCTCGCCCGCAGGTGGGAGGTCACCACCGGCGGGTCGAAACCCATGCCGAGGCCCCGCGCGACCGGCATCGGCGGCAGCGGTTCCCCCGCGATCTCGTAGGCGGCGAGCAGTTCCGTGCCTGCCGATCCGGGGCGGCAGGCCTCGATCAGCCTTCCCCACAACCCATCCCACCGCCGGTACAGCTTCCGGACGCCGTCGTCGCCCTCGCCGCCGACCGGCCAGGTACGGCCCACCTCGCCGATGTAGCCCTCACCCAGGACCCCGGAGGAGAAGGCCACCAAGTCGCCCGGCTGCACGCGCCGGTCCGCGCCGGCCCGCCGCCACGGGTGTTCCCGGGAGGTCACCCAGGCCGAGTCCTGCGACGCCGGGGTGCTGACGCCGCCTGCCGCCATGGCTTCCAGCAGCACGCCGATCAGCGCCTGTTCGGTGGCCCCCGGCGCGAGCTCGGCCACCGCGGCGGCAAGACCCGCCTCGGCGATGCGCAGCGTTCCGCGCAGCACCTGCACTTCCTGGTCGGTCTTGATCCGGCGCGCGGCGCGCATCGCGAGTTCGCCGTCGACCAACTCGGCGTTGGGGAAGGCGATCGGCAGCAGCTCGGCGAAGGTGGGTGACAGCGCGTCGGTGCCGACCCGCCGTGCGGTGGCGGCTCCCTCGATGCCTTGCAGCACGCCGATGGTGTTCATCGGATTCCACGCGATCCCATAGAGGTGATCGTGCGGGATGTCCTCGGGCACGCCTTCGTCCCAGGTACTCAGCAGATGCACCGCACGCGTTTCCCGCACCACCGTCGCCACCGGCCCGAACGGGCGGGTGCCCGCGACCCACAGTTGCGGTGTGCCCGACACGTAGCGGGCGTTCGCCTGGCGTCCGAGAACCAGGACGTCCAGGTCATGGGCTTCCATCTGTGCCAGGGCACGATCGCGCCGCCCATGTCGCAGGGCGCGATCGTCCGGCGTCACCTCAGTGGCCATACGGGGCATAGGGGTAGTCGGTGAGGGCCGTCCAGCCCTCCTCGGTGATCACGATGATTTCCTCGCTTCGGTAGCCGCCGGTGCCGTCCTCCCAGACCACCGGCTCCAGAACCAGCACCATGTTGGGTTCGAACACGAAGTTCTCGTCGAACTCGTCGCCGAGGTCGGTGCCGATCATCGGCATCTCGGCGGCGCTCACGCCGATTCCGTGTCCCAGGTAGAAATGCGGCAGCCAAGGTTTGGCGCCGCCGTTGGCGGCGATCGCCGCCCGGGCGAGCTCGGCGGCGGTGGCCCCCGCGCGGGTCACGTCCAGCACCGCGGTGAGGATCTCCTGCCAGCGCTCGAACTGCTTGTGCTGACGAGCGCCGGGCTCGGTGCCGACCGTCCAGGTGCGGCCGAAGTCCGAACAGTATCCGCCGTAGGTGATGCTGACGTCGGTCCAGAGCACGTCACCTGCGGCCAGTTCCCGCTCCGTGGTCAGCAGCGGGAGCGCGAGATCGCCGTGCGTGGTCCAGACGCCGTCGGCCTTGGTCTGCGGCATCACCTGCCAGATGGCGTCGAGCATGTTGGCGGTGGCGCCCAATTCGAAGGCCCGGCGCACGAAGCTCGCCGACAGATCCATCTGCCTGCGTCCCGGCGCCAGCGCCGCCTGTACGTCGACCATGGCCTGCTCGGTGATCCGGCACGCGGTGCGGATGCAGGCGATCTCGTCCGGCGTCTTGATCAGTTTCGCGGGTCCGATGACGGCCGCGGCGTCCGACGGAGGCCCGCCGGGGAACAGCGCGGACCGCGCCCGCGACATGGCGCCGGTGCACTCGTCCACCGCGATGGTCGACCCGTCCGGGACGAGATCGGCGATCAGGCGAGCGAAAGCCGCCACGCCCTCGTCGAATTCGAGGTAGACGGGCCCGTGCAGGTGATCGGCGGGCAGATCCGATTCCGCGGAGGCGCCCTCCCGGAAGGGCAGGAACAGGTGCGGCCACGGATCGCCCGCGACGACCACGGCGACCGGTCGCTCGACGTGGGCGAGCCCCGCGTCGCCGAGGGGCCAGTTCGCGCCGGTCGCGTACACGACATTGCTGTTGTTCAGCAGGATCAGCGCGTCGACGCCCTGATCGGCCATGGCCGATCGCAGCCGCGCCCCGGTGTCGCGCCGCATGCGCGCGCGATCCGGTACCTCGGGGATCTCGACGGACGAGGTCGCCGCGACGGGGAACGACGTCATGAGACCAGACCCAGGAAATCCGCCACGTTGCCGCTGACGATGCGGGCGGCGTCCTGCGGGCCCACCGCCTGCACCACGGCTTCCAGGGACTTCTCCGAGTAGCCGAACGTGCTCTCGTTGTGCGGGTAGTCCGACGACCACATGACACGGTCGCGGCCGATGTGGTCGATCAGCGACAGCCCGAGCGGGTCCACCATGAACGACGCGCGCATGTGGTTGTCCCAGTAGTAGCGCACGTCGTGCTCGACCGGGCGGTCGAGCATGTGCTGGAAGGAGGCCAGCATGTGCTCGGCGTCCTGGATCGCCGCGGGCACCCAGTTCACGCCGCCCTCGAACCAGCCGATGCTGAGGCCGGGATGCCGGTCGATGATGCCGCTGAAGATGTACTTGGAGAACAGCTCCCGGAACGGCGCGACGTTGTGCATCATGCCGACCGCGACGCTGTTGATCTCGCAGGGGCTCGACAGCGGCGACTCACCGATGTGGTGGGAGACCGGCACACCGGACTCCTCGATCGCGTCCCACACCGGGATCATCGCGGTGCTCGCGTAATCGATGACCTTGCCCTCGTCGTCCTTGCCCGCCGACAGCGGCAACAGGAAAGTCTTGAGTCCCAGCGACTTCAGTTCCGCGAGGGTGCGGCGAGCGCCGTCGGCGTCCCACCAGTTGATCAGCCCGACGCCGTAGAAGGCGCCGTCGGATTGTTCCTGCAACTCCGCGATGTAGGCGTTGTACACCCGGAAGGACAATTCCCGAATCTCCTTGTCCGGGTAGAACAGCAGCGCCAGCAGCGCGTTCGGGAACGCGAGTTCCTTGGCGATGCCGTCGGCGCGCAGATCCGCGATGCGTGCCTCCAGGTTGGCGCTGCCGGAACCATCCAGTGGGTCGTACTGCATCAGCACGTGGCTGAAGTCCCCGGGCAGGAACGACTTGCCCTTCCGGCCCAGCTGGTAGGCGCCGTCCTCGTACCACACGCGCGGGGCCCGGTCCTTGAGGGATTCCGGGAAACGCTCGTAGAAGATGTCGTGCGCCAGGGAGATGTGGTTGTCGGCGGAGAACACCTCGGTGCCCGCGGGCAGGCCCACCGAACCCTCGGCGTGCCCGCGGCGGTCCTTCGGGGGACCGAAGCCGCCGGGCGGGTACAACGAAGCACTGCTGGTCGGAACCGACATCTTGACCCTCCCATGGATCTGTTGGCTGCACGGAACCGTTGTCCCGCCGGCGTGGGCGGCGAACGCGGACCCCGGCGGCGGCGTGGACCGCGACCGATGATCCGCCTCGACTGGGGTGGCCGGGCTCGCGATGACCCGCGCGGCGGCGATCCTCCTCGGGATCGCGGCGATTCCGTTGTGGGAATGACGTTATCACAACCGGAGAGTGAGACATACATCTTGCTGCTGAATTCTACTCGAAATAGTGATATATGCAGCGAGAATGGGGTTATCGCAAGGAATCGGGAGAAACGGTGCGAGCGCCGCGGCCGGCGCCACGAAGGCGGGCCTGTTCGTCCGAGCGTCCCATCTGATCGCCGGGGTCGGGCGAAGGTTCCGGAAGGCCGATTCGATCGTCATGAGACCCTTGTCACATCGGCAAAACCAACCTACTGTGTGTTCACTAGGTTTGATCGAACAGGGATTTTCGTGACTACTCCTCGTCCTTACGCCTCCCTGCTGGCCAAAGGTGAAGACCGCCGACAGCGCATCCTGGCCGTCGCCCAGCGACTGCTCACCCGAAATGGCTGGCGCAGTACGACATTGGCTCAGATCGCCAGGGAGGCCGGCGTGAGCCCGGCCGGGCTGCTGCACCATTTCCAGTCCAAGGAGCAACTCCTGCACGCCGTGCTCGACGCCCGCGACGCCGACGACGCCCGCGAAGCCGACGTGACCGGCGATCTGTTCCTGGAGATCCGCAAGGTCGCCGACCGGATCCAGCGCTCACCGGAGCTGGTGGGCACCTTCGTAGTTCTGCTGGTGGAGAACCTGCTGCCCGAGGCTCCCCTGCACGAGCGCCTGCTCGACCGTTGGAAGGTGGCCGTCGGCATCGTCGCCGACGTCATCCGCCGCAACCAGGAGATCGGACGGTTCCGGCCCGATTTCGACCCTGACATCCGGGCTGTGGAAATCGTCGCTTTCATCAATGGAATGGAGATCTCATGGATGCTCGACCACTCGATCCCGCTGACCGAGGTGTTCCACGAGTACACCAGGTCACTGGCCCGCGACTTCGCTCCGGCTGGGGAACGATGAGATACCGCCTCGACGTCGTCGCGACCAGCGTCGTCGACGTCGTCGAGCACGCGGGTGGATGGCTGTTCGACCGCTCCGTCGCCGGATGGGACGTCACGGTGCTCGTCGCCGACCTGTCGGACACCCGGCCGCTGCGCATTCTCGGCGCGGAAGTGCTGGAACTCGAGCAGGTGCTCGCCTCGCGCGGCCAGGGTCGTCAGCCGCACGCGCTCGCGGTCGCCGCCGACGTGTGCGAATGTGATCGCCGGGCGCGCCGGGGTCTGTTGAAGGCGCTCGACGACGGCGGCGTCCAAGTGGTGGTCTGGGGTGAGGGCTGGCCCTCGCCGCCGGAGCATCGGGTCGATCCGGTGCTGCACCGGCTCAGCGTCGCCGCGCAGGCTTTCAAAGCTCAGGCGCTGACCGCGGCGGCGGTGCCGGCCACCGCGGTCGGAACCACGGAGGTCTTCCGCAGCGGGCTGTCGTCCTTCCCGCCGATCGGCGCCGACCTCAGTCCCGTCGGCTGACTCTTCCAGCTCCCCATCGCTTCGCGCCCGGCTGATCCTCGGCCGTTCGCGCCCGCATCTCCCGCCGCGCCGTCCGACGCTCGTCATCCCGTCGCGGGGCCGCCATGCCAACCGGTTCCACCCTGTCGAGCGCCTCGGTGTGTGCGCCCTTTCTGCGGCATCCGTGTAATCGCCAGTACATCCGCGTGTTGAATTCTCATTTCAAGTGTGCAACCGTATGCGTATATGAGAATGGCATTTTCCACCACTGAGAGGGTGATTAATGCGATCCCAGGCGAAGGCGCCTCCTCCTCACGCGACCGGGCCATCCGGACGCGCAGGAACGGGCCGCAACCGTCTGCTGCCGGCACGGGGCCTGCCGACCACGCTCGCGCGAGCGGCGTCGGGGCCGATGCAGGCCGTCGGCGGGCTGTTCGCGATGTCCGCGGACGCCGTGCGGTTCCTGTTCCGCAGACCGTTCCAGACCAGGGAATTCCTCGAGCAGTCGTGGTTCATCGTGCGCGTCTCGCTGGTGCCGACGCTGCTGGTGGCGATTCCGTTCACGGTGCTGGTCAGCTTCACCCTCAACATCCTGTTGCGGGAACTCGGCGCCGCCGACCTCAGCGGGGCGGGCGCCGCGTTCGGCGCGGTGACGCAGGTGGGCCCGATGGTCACCGTGCTCATCGTGGCCGGGTCCGGCGCGACGGCGATGTGCGCCGACCTCGGCTCGCGCACCATCCGCGAGGAGATCGCGGCGATGCAGGTACTCGGCATCGACCCGGTGCAACGACTGGTGACGCCGCGGATGCTCGCCTCCGGCTTGGTGGCGTTCCTGCTGAACAACCTGGTGTGCATCATCGGCGTGATCGGCGGCTACGTGTTCTCCGTCTATGTGCAGGACGTGAATCCGGGCGCCTTCGCCGCCGGGATCACGCTGCTGACCGGGATCGACGAGGTGATCATCTCCTCGGTCAAGGCTTTGCTGTTCGGACTCGTGGCCGGACTCGTCGCCTGTTACCGGGGGTTGATCGTGACCGGCGGGGCCAAAGCCGTGGGCAACGCGGTCAACGAGACCGTGGTCTACGCCTTCATGTCCCTGTTCGTGATCAATGTCGTCGTCACGGCGATCGGCATTCAGATGACAGTCCGGTGAAGGAGCGGCGCTCGTGACGCTGATCGCGCGCTATCCCAAGACGTTTCGGCGGATCCAGCGGCCGTATCGAGCGCTGGGCCGGATCGGCGACCATGCCATCTTCTATCTGAAGGCGCTGGCGTACGCGCCGTTCGCCGCCTGGCACTATCGGCGGGAGACGGTCCGGCTCATCGCCGAGATCAGCATGGGCTCCGGGGCGCTGGCGGTGTTCGGCGGGACGGTGGTGATCGTCGGGTTCCTGACCTTGGCCACCGGCGGCACCCTCGCCGTCCAGGGCTACAGCTCGCTGGGCAACATCGGCATCGAGGCGCTGACCGGCTTCCTCTCGGCGTTCATCAACGTGCGCATCTCCGCGCCGGTGGTCGCGGGCATCGGCCTGGCGGCCACCTTCGGCGCGGGCGCCACCGCCCAGCTCGGCGCGATGCGGATCAACGAGGAGATCGACGCGCTCGAATCGCTGGCGATCGAACCGATCGCGTACCTGGTCGGCACCAGGATCGTCGCGGGCATGATCGCGATCGTCCCGCTGTACGCCTTGGCGGTCATCGCCTCGTTCATCGCGAGCAGACTGACCACCGTCGTGCTGCTGGGTCAGTCCGCCGGGCTGTACGACCACTACTTCGGGACCTTCCTCAACCCGATCGATCTGGTGTGGTCGTTCGTGCAGGCGATCTTGATGGCATTGACGGTCCTGCTGATCCACACCTACTTCGGTTACTTCGCCAGCGGGGGACCGTCCGGTGTCGGCATCGCGGTGGGCAACGCCGTCCGGACCTCGCTCATCGGCGTCGTCTCGGTGACCCTGCTGGTTTCGCTGGCGGTCTACGGCGCCAACGGGAACTTCGACCTGTCCGGCTGAGAGGTGCCGATGTCATCGACGATGAAGTCACTCGCAGCGCTGTCGCGCGAGCTGGTGCGCCCCGCGGCCGGGCTGGCCTCGATCGCCCTTGGTGTCGCGGTGATCAGCCTGAGCCTGACCATGTTCAACGGTGGGTTCGCCGACACCGTGCCGGTGACCGTGCTGTCGCCGCGCGCCGGCCTGGTGATGTATCCGGACGCCGACGTCAAGATGCGCGGTGTCACGGTGGGCAAGGTCGAATCGATCGAGGAACGCGCCGACGGGCTCGCCTCGATCCGGTTGGCCATCGACGCCGGACAGCTGGATCTCATCCCCGCCGACGTGCGGGTGGACATCGCCTCGACGACAGTGTTCGGTGCGAAATTCGTCCAACTCGTCCCGCCGGAACGCCCTGCGCGGCAAGCGATGCGCGCCGGACAGGTGCTCGAAGCCGACCACGTCACCGTGGAGATCAACACCGTCTTCCAGCGGCTGACCTCGGTGCTGGGCCGCATCGAACCGGAAAAGCTGAACGAGACGCTCGGCGCGATCGCCGACGCGACCGGCGGGCGCGGCGACAAACTGGGTCTGATGCTCGGCGACCTGGAGAACTTCCTCGCCCAGCTCGAGCCCGGACTGCCCGCTCTGCAAGCGGATCTCGCCATGGCTCCGCAGGTGTTGAACACCTACGCCGACGCGGCGCCACCCTTGCTGGACACTGCCCGCAACACCGCTGCGATCAGCCGGACGATGGTGGACGAACAGCGGAATCTCGACGCCATGCTGGTCGGGCTGATCGGGTTGTCCGACATCGGATCCCAGGTGCTCGGCGACAACCGCGCCGCGCTGGACAGCGCGCTGGCGGCCCTGGTGCCGACCACGACGCTGACCAGCGAATACCACGAGGCGTTGACCTGTGCGCTCGACGGTTTCGGGTGGCTGTCGCAGTCGAAGCCGGTCGACGTGCCCGGGCTCGGGCTGTCGGCGAACTTCCTGTTCGGCACCGAGCCCTACCGGTATCCGCGTCATCTGCCGAAGGTGGCCGCCACGGGCGGTCCGCAATGTTCGGTGATTCCGGTTCCGTACGAGGGACGGCCACCGTTCGTCGTCGCCGACGTCGGCGCGAACCCGTTCGAGAACGGAAACCAGACCGTGGAGTTGAACGTGGGCAACCTTCCGCAGGCGCTGTTCGGGCCGTTCGCCGGGGCGCCGGGGCAGGGGGCGCCCCGATGACGCCGCGTAACTCGCCGTTGCTGAAGTTCGGCGCCTTCGCCGCGGTCATGCTCGTGCTGTCCGGTTTCCTGCTGCTCGTGTTCGGCGAATACCGGACCGGGTCGCGGGTGGAATACGCCGCCGTGTTCACCGACTCCTCCGGGCTGCGTTCGGGCAATACCGTCCGGATCGCCGGCGTGGAGGTGGGCACGGTTCGCGCGGTCTCGTTGCGCGACGACCACAAGGTCAAGGTGACCTTCGACGCCGAACGCGGCGTCGCGCTGACCAACGGCACGGCCGCGGCCGTCCGGTATCTCAATCTCGTCGGCGACCGCTACCTGGAATTGTCCGACACCACCGGATCGACCGGACGCCTGCGCGCGGGCTCGGAAATCCCCGTCGAGCGGACCTCGCCCGCGCTCGATCTCGACCTCCTGCTCGGCGGTCTGAAGCCGGTGATCCAGGGTCTGAACGCGCATGAGGTGAACGCGCTGACCTGGTCGCTGCTGGAGATATTCCAGGGCAAGGAGGGCACCCTCGACTCGCTGCTGTCGCGGACCTCCTCGTTCACCACCGCGCTCGCCGGTCACACCGAGGTGATCCAGCAGGTGATCGACCACCTCGGCGCCGTCATGGCGACGCTGGCGAAAGACGGCGAGAAGTTCGCGGGCACCATCGACCGGCTCGAACAGCTGGTCACCCACCTGTCCCAGGACCGCGACCCGATCGCCGAGGCGATCGTCGCCCTCGACAACGGCACGGCGACCATCGCCGACCTGCTCACCCGGGCCCGTCCGCCGCTGGCGGGCACCGTCGATCAGCTCGCGCGGCTGGCCCCGCTGGTCGACCAGGACAAGCAGCGGCTGGACGACGCCTTGCAGCGGGCGCCGGGCAACTACCGCAAGCTGGTGCGCACCGGCGCCTACGGCAACTTCGTCCAGTACTACATCTGCGCGGTCACCGTCCGGGTGACCGACGACGCGGGGCAGGTGGCGGTACTGCCCTGGATCGAGCAGGAAACCGGAAGGTGTAGCGGGTAGCGATGCTCGAGTACCGCGGAAGTCATCTGGCCCGGCACGGCGTCATCGGCGTCGTGCTCGCGGTCTGCGTCATCCTGGTCGGACTGCAGTCCCAGAAGTTCATCGAGTGGGCCACCACCGTGCGATACCAGGCCGTCTTCAGCGAGGCGGGCGGGCTCGCGGTCGGCGACGACGTGATCGTCTCCGGCATGAAAGTGGGCCGGGTGTCGGATGTCTCGCTGCGCGGGGGCGACGCCTGGGTGACGTTCGCGATCGAGGAGACGATCCGGCTCGGCGACGACAGCGCGGCGCAGATCAAGACCGGTTCGCTGCTGGGCAAGCGGGTACTGACCGTGGTCTCCTCCGGTGGCGGCAGGCTGCGGCCGTTCGGCGTCATCCCGCTGGAGCGGACCTCCTCGCCCTACTCGCTGACCGACGCGGTGGGCGATCTGACCACCAATGTCTCGCGGATCGACACCGATTCGCTCAACCGATCGCTGGACATGCTCTCCTCGACACTGGACCGCGTCGCGCCGCAGTTGGGACCGGCCTTCGAGGGCGTGACTCAGCTGTCGCGCTCGATCAACAGCCGCAACAGCGCGCTGCGGGACATGCTCAGGACCACCGCCGACGTCACCGAGATTCTCTCGCAACGGGGTGGGCAGCTGAATGCGCTGATCCTGAACGCGAATTCGCTGCTGGACGTATTGGCCGCGCGCCGTCAGGCGATCGTCGAGCTGCTGGCCAACACCGCCGCCGTGGCCAGGCAGCTTTCGGGCTTGGTCGCGGACAACGAAGCCGAGCTCGCGCCGACGCTGGATCGGCTGAACTCGGTGGTGGCGATGCTGGAGAAGAATCGCGACAACATCGCCGCGGCGATTCCGGGTCTGGCGAAAGTCGCGCTCACTCAGGGCGAAGCCGTGTCCGGCGGGCCGTTCTACAACGCCTACGTCGCGAATCTGATCCCCGCCCAGCTCATCCAGCCGTTCATCGATCAGGCCTTCGGCGTCCAGCCGCCCAGCCAGTTCCCCCTCCCGAGCCCGGAGCCGCCCCGATGAAGAAGAGAATCCTCGGCGCAGTCGGTGCGGTGATGGTCGTCGCGCTGGTCGTCACCGGTGCCTACCTCGGGTATCGGACAGTCTTCGGCCCGAGAACGATTCGTGCGGTCTTCGCCTCCGCCACCGCGATCTACAAGGGCGACGATGTGCGCGTGTCCGGTGTCGAAGTCGGCCGCATCACCTCCATCCGACCGCGCGGGACCAGCGCCGAGATGGTGCTGGAAATCGACCGTGACGTCCCGATTCCGGCCGATGCCAAGGCGGTGATCGTCGCCCAGAGCCTGGTCGGCGCTCGCTACGTGCAGCTGACGCCCGCCTACCGCACGCAGGGGCCGACGCTGCCCGACGGCGCGGTGATCCCCTTGGAGCGCACCGCCGTCCCGGTCGAGTGGGACGAGGTGAAGACGCAGCTCACCCGGCTGGCCACCGGGCTCGGCCCCGGCCTGGACCTGACCGGCAGTGCGACCGGCCGTTTCATCGACAGCGCGGCGAACGCCATGGCGGACAACGGCGAGAAGTTGCGGCAGACGCTGGCTCAGCTGTCCGGGATCGGGCGGGTACTGGCCGACGGCAGCGGCGACATCGTCGGCATCATCGCCGACCTGCAACACTTCGTGACGGTGCTGCGCGACAGTGACGTGCAGATCGTCGAATTCCAGAACCGGCTGGCCAGCCTGTCCAGCGTGCTCGACGACAGCAGATCGGACCTGGATGCCGCGCTGAGCGAGCTGTCCGTCGCGGTCGGGGAGGTCCAGCGGTTCGTCGTCGCCAACCGGGACGGCGCGTCCGAACAGGTGCAGCGCCTGGTGAACGTGACCCAGAATCTGGTCGATCACCGCGACGACGTCGAGGAACTGCTGCACATATTCCCGACGAGCATCGCCAACTTCTACAACATCTACAACCCGGACACCGCGACCGAAGCGGGCGTATTCGTTCTGAACAATTTCTCCGATCCCGTGCAATTCGTGTGCTCGTCCATCGCCAGCCTGGAGAAGACGACCACCGCCGAGGCAGCGCGGAAATGCCGTGACTATCTCGGGCCGGTACTGGGATTGCTGAACTTCAACTACCTTCCGTTCCCGGTCAACCCCGTGCACGGGCCGAGCGCGCGCCCGGAGAGCTTGATCTACACCGAAGACCATCTGATCCCCCAGGTGGTGGCGACCGAGGGGCCGCCGCCACCGCCCCTGCCGAGCCTCGCGGACATCCTGTTCCCCGGCGGAAGGCGTTGACAATGAGAACTTTTCCGCGACGCGGCTGTCGTCCGCTGCTCGCCGTGAGCGCCTGCTCGATCCTGACGCTCACGGGATGCGGATGGCACGGAGTGAACTCGCTGCGACTGCCCGGCGCCCCCGGGCAGGGTGCGGACGCGACCGTCGTGCAGGTGGACATGGCGAATGTCGGCACCTTGGTGGCGAATTCGCCGGTGTTCGTGGACGACGTCGTGGTCGGCAGCGTGCGCGGGATCCGGCTCGACGGCTGGCATGCGGTGGTGGAGGCGTCCATCCGCCCGGACGCCGCGGTGCCCGCGAACGTCGTCGCCACGATCGGGCAGACCAGCCTGCTCGGGTCCAGTCACCTCGCGCTGAACGTACCCGCGGGTGCCGAACCGTCCGGAAAGCTGGCCTCCGGGGCCAGAGTCCCGCTGCACAAATCCTCGACCTATCCCTCCACCGAACAGACGCTGGCGTCGCTGTCGGTGGTCGTCAACGGCGGCGGGCTCGGTCAGCTCGGCGAGATCATCGGCAATCTGAACGACGCCTTCGACGGACACCAGGGGCAGATCGGCGCGCTGCTGGTGCGCCTCGACACGATCATGGGCGTCATCGACGGTCAACGCGACGACATCATCGCCTCGATCGATGCGCTCAACCGGCTCACCGGACAGTTCGCCGCGCAGCGCGATGTGGTGACCGAAACCCTCGAGCGGCTTCCGCCCGCGCTCGACGTGCTGCTGGCACAGCGGCCGAACATCATCGCGGCCCTGGATCGGCTGCGCACCTTCAGCGACACCGCCACCGCGGTGGTCACCGACGTGCGGACGGATCTGGTGACGAATCTGCGCAACCTGGAGCCGACGCTGCGGGCGCTGGCCGACGTAGGCCCGCAGATCGATGCGGCGCTGGCCTACGCGACCGTGTTCCCCTACGGCCAGACGGTCATCGACCGCGCGGTGCAGGGCGACTACCTGAATCTGTTCGCGACGGTCGATCTCACGGTCCCGCGGCTGAAACGGGAAATGCTGCTCGGCACGCCGTGGGGCGATCCGACCGCCGTGGTACAGGCGGCAATCGGCGACCCGGGCTACGCGCAGCAGACCTCGAACCCGCTCGGGGCCGGGATCACACCGCCGACCACCGGAGGCCGCTGATGCTGCTGTCCCGTTTCGTCCGCACCCAGTTGCTGATCTTCGCGGTCCTGTCGGTGATCGGGCTGACGGCGATGGCGACGGTCTATATGCGCTTGCCCCACCTGGCCGGGGTCGGCACCATCAGCGTGTCCGTCGAACTGCCCGCCACCGGAGGGCTCTACCGCTTCGGCAATGTCACCTACCGTGGCGTCGAAATCGGCGAGGTGAGTTCGGTCGAGCTGACCGGCGACGGTGTGCGCGCCACGCTGAAGATCGACAACTCCTACGACATTCCCGCCGACCTCACAGCGGAGGTGCGCAGCGTGTCCGCGGTGGGCGAGCAGTACGTCGAGCTGCGGCCCCGCACGGACGCGCCGCCCTATCTGCGCGACGGTGCGGTGATCGCGCTGCGGCACACCACCGTTCCGCAGCCGGTCGGCCCCATGCTGGATTCGCTCAGCGATCTGGTGGGCAGCATCCCCACCGACAAGCTGCACGAATTGCTCGACGAGCTGTTCCGGGGCATGCACGGGGCCCGATACGACCTGGACTCCCTGCTGACCTCGGCGCAGACCCTCGCCGCCGACTTGAACGGAGCCGGTGGCCGGACCCGCACGCTCGTCGAAGACGCTCGGCCGCTGCTGGATTCGCAAGTGCGCTCCGCCGACGCCGTCCGGATCTGGACGCGTAGCCTCGCCGGCGTCACCGGTCAGGTCGTCGAGAACGATCCGCAGGTCCGCACGCTGTTGCACGCCGGTCCCGGCTTCACCGCCGAGGTAGCGCACCTGCTGGACTCGGTGAAACTCACGCTGCCGATCCTGCTGTCCAACCTGACGACCGTCGGGCAACTCGGCGTGACCTACAACGCCGGATTGGCGCAGATACTCGTCCTGCTGCCACCGGCGATCTCGATGATCCAAGCCGTGCAACCCAATCGGAACGCCTCCGGCCTCGGCCTCGGCGACTTCCGGTTGGGCGGCATCTCCGACCCGCCCGCGTGCACCGTCGGATTCCTGCCGCCGTCGGCTTGGCGATCGCCGGAGGAGACCGACACCATCGACACCCCGGACGGCCTGTACTGCAAACTGCCCCAGGATTCCGACATCGCCGTGCGCGGAGTACGCAATATCCCGTGCGCGAACAACCCCGCCAAGCGGGCGCCGACCGCCGCGCTGTGCAACAGCGACGAGCAGTTCCAGCCCCTCGCCACCGAACAGCCCCTGCTGGGTCCCTATCCGCGCGACCCTGGCCTGGAAGGGCAAGGCGTCCCCCCGGACTCCCGCTCGGTTCCGGGCGCGCCACCACCGGCCGCACCGGCGTCAGCACCCGGAGAGCCTGGCGCGCCCTCGATCGGCATCGCGCGATACGACCCGAGGACCGGAAACTACCTCGGCCCGGACGGCCGTCTCTACCAGCAGAGCGACCTGGCCTCCACGCCCGGTCGAGCCTGGACCGAGATGCTGCCGCACTGACCGCCACGAGGAGGTGTTCGGCCGCGGCAGACCCTGCGATCCTGCGGCGACGGCGAGCAGGAGTCGATTTCCCAGGGCGGCAGAGTAATCGGCGTGACTCACACGGCGGAATGACCGATACTCGACCTTCACGAGTCGAGGTCCGGAGGTAGGGGACTTGAAGCTGGCGGAGGCGTTGGCGTTGCGCGCGGATTCGGCGCGCCGGATCGAGCAGTTGCGTGCTCGCATTGTGAGCAACGCACGCTTTCAAGAGGGGGAGGAGCCCGCCGAGAACGCGGCCGCTCTGCTCGCCGAGGCCGGTGACGTGCTCGGTGAGTACGAGACGCTGATCCGGCGCATCAATCGCACCAACGCGGACGCGCGGATCGGTGACGACGGCACCTTGACCGACGCACTGGCCCGCCGGGATGCGTTGCGCCTGCGGCACTCCCTGGTCACCGCCGCGGCGGACGCGGCCGCGGGCAAGGGGCAGCCCGGGTACGCGCGTCAGTTGCGATCGGAGCTGAAGATGTTCTCCGCGTTGCCGGTCGCCGAACTGCGCGGGCAGGCCGATGACCTGGCCCGGGAACTGCGGGAACTCGATGTGCTCATCCAGCGCTCCAACTGGGAGGTCGAACTGCTGGACTGAGCGGGGAAGTGGAGCAGGTAGTCATCGCGGAGGCGTGCACGAACCCGATGGCCGGCGGGATATTCGGCCACTTTCTCGGCGCACGATGGGCAGTGCGAAGGGTTCGACTCCCTTCCTCACACCGCAGCCCAGCACCGCGCACAAGAGACAGTGCACAGCACACAGCACACCACCATGTGCAGATCCGTGACGGCGAGGGCGGGTAAGGGGCACTCCACTCTTCGCTAGTCCCAGAGTTCGCCACACGGCAGGTGCGGCAGGTCGGGGCGAACGTTGTCGTCGACGGTGACGACGAATCCACCGTGGGCGCCCAACTCGGCGACGACGTCCGCGATCTGCACCGCGCCCGCCTGGTAATCCACCGCGAAAGCGCCGATTTCGATGTGGATGTGGCGGTTACGCGTGATCGCGTCCCGAGAAAGACTCTCGGCGAGGACCGTCCGGGCGAGCCGGGACATCAGGGCACCGATCGCGCGGAGCGTTTGCGAAGCAGGAGGGCGAAGAGCAGGACCAGGACGCCGCCGAAAGCCAGCCCGCCGAGCCGCGTGGCGCTGCTCGCACCGGCGGCCTGAAGCAGGTCGATCGGCTCGGCCGGCTTGCGTGGCGCGGTCTGCGTGGCAGGGGCGGCCGGTGCGGCGGAATCCGGAGCCGCCGAGAGGATGCGCGGTTGCGCGTCCGGTACCGGCGCGGCCTGCGCCGACGCGGTGATCTCCGCGGCGAGATTGGTGGCGAACTGGCCGATCAGCGTGCCCGCCACGTCGGCGAGCGCGCCGCGCCCGAACTGTGCGGGCTTGCCGGTGATCGCGAGGTCGGTGTCCACGAAGACGTCCGTGGTCGCGCCGGATTCGACGAGGCGGCAGGTGATGGTGGCCTTGGCCGTTCCGTTGCCGCGGGTTTCGCGACCACGCCCCTCCAGCACGGCGATCCCGGCGGCCTCGTCCTGCGAGACGACCTTGATGACCCCGCTGTAGCTCAGCCCGACGGGGCCGAGCTTGACCTTGATCTTGCCGTGGAAGTCGTCGCCGTCCCGGGAGGTGATGGTGGCGCCGGGAACGCAGGGGGCGATGCGTTCCAGATCGAGCAGCACCTGCCAGGCCTGCGCGGCCGGGACGGGAATGGTGAAGGTGTTGTCGAGTTTCATGGAAGTCCTTCGGTGGTCACGCCTGCGGCGCGGTGGGCGTCTCGGCGTTCGCCGAGTCGGCGGCGGCGCGGACCGCCCGGACGATGCCCTGATATCCGGTGCAGCGGCACAGGTTCCCGGAGATGCCCTCGCGGATCTCGGTCTCGGTGGGGTCCGGGTTGTCGCGCAGGAAGGCGGTGGCGGACACGATGAAGCCGGGAGTGCAGAATCCGCACTGGAGCCCGTGCTCCGCGCGGAAGGCCGCCTGCACCGGCGAGAGTTCGCCGTCGGGTCCGGCGATGCCTTCGACGGTGGTCAGTTCGGCGCCGTCGGCTTGCACGGCGAACACCAGACAGGCACGCACCGCCTGCCCGTCGAGCATGATCGTGCAGGCGCCGCACACGCCGTGCTCGCACCCGAGGTGGGTGCCGGTGAGGCCGCACTTGTCGCGCAGGTAGTCGGCCAGGGTCAGCCGGGGCGGCACGCGGTCCCGGCGGAGGGCGCCGTTGATGCGCACCTCGATGTCGACGTCAGTCATTGCGGGCCTCCTCTACGGCGCGTCGCCATGCGCGCGCCACCATCGCCGCTCCGACTCGGCGCCGGTAGTCGGCGGAGCCGTGCACATCCGACGAGACCGCGTCCAATCCGGCGGTCGCGCTCCGGCCGATCTCCTCGGCCTGTGTCGCCTCGGCGGGGCGACCGATCAGCCCGGCTTCGGTCCCGGTTGCCCGCAGCGGGGTCGGCGCCAGACCGAACAAGCCGATCGCGCACCGCTCAACGCGCGAGTCCGCGTCCAGCCGGACCGCCACCGCGGCGCCCGCCATCGCGAAATCTCCACTGCGGCGGGTGAATTCCTCGATAGCGAAGCCGCACCGCCCGTGCCAGACCGGGAAGACGATCCCGGTGACCATCTCGTCCTGCTCCAGATCGGTGGTCCACATGCCGGTGAAGAACGCGGATGCCGGGATGGTGCGCCGTCCGCGTGGGGAGAGCGTCTCGATGTCGGCGTCGAGCGTCAGCGCCACGACAGGGTATTCGGCCGCGGCGTCGGCGTGCGCGATCGCGCCGCCGATCGTGCCCCGGTTGCGGATCTGGAAGTGCCCGATGAGCGGTGTGGCCCGTGCGAGCAACGGCGCACCCCGGCGGACGTCCTCGGACCGGCCGACCGCGGCGTGCGTCGTCCCGGCGCCGATCCGGACCGCATCCGGGCGGGTTTCGATGCCGCGCAGCTCGTCCACGCGCCGGAGGTCGACCAGATGCTCGAATACGGCCAGCCGCAACGCCAGCATCGGCACGAGGCTCTGCCCGCCCGCGATGATCTTGGCCTCGTCGCCCAGTTCGGCCAGGAGGGCGACGGCCTCGGCCGCGGTCGCGGGTGCGTGGTACTCGAAGGCCGCCGGTTTCATGCCGGACCCTTTCCGGCGGCGCGCGCCTCGTCCAGCAGTGCCACGATCGTGGCCGGGGAGAGGGGCAGTTTCGAGATCTCCACCCCGAACGGCGCGAGCGCGTCGATGACGGCGTTGAGAACGGCCGGGGTGGCCCCGATGGCCCCGCCCTCGCCGACGCCTTTGAAATTGCCGGGTCCCGGGCTCGGGGTCTCGATGTGCCCCAACTCGATCGTCGGCGCTTCGGTCGCCGTGGGCAGCAGATAGTCCAAGAAGGTGGTCGCCACCGGATTGCCGCTCTCGTCGTAGGCGAGATGCTCGTAGAGCGCGCCGCCGATGCCCTGCACGGTGCCGCCGTAGATCTGGCCCTCGACGACATTGGGATTGATCATCGGACCGCAGTCCTCGCTGACGATGTAGCGCAGCAACTTCACCTCCCCGGTGTCGATGTCGACCTCACAGGTGCACACGTGGGTGGCGTTGGCCCAGATCGCCAGCTGCGGGGTCTTGTACCGTCCGCTGGCCTCCAGCCCTGGCGATACCCCGGGCGGCAGCGAGTCGGCCTGGAAGTACGCGATTTCGGCGATCTCGGCCAGTGAGAGCACCTTGTCCGGCGCCCCGCGGACGGTGGCCCGGCTACGGCTGAACTCGATGTCGTCGGGACTCGCGCCCAGCCGGTGGGCGGCGATGGCCAGGATACGTTCCCGCAGAATCGATGCCGTCCGGTCGATCGCTCCCGCGGTCATCGAGCCGGACCGGCTGCCGCCGGTGCCACCGCCGAATGGCGTGATCGCGGTGTCTCCCTGGATGGTTCGCACATCGGCCAGCTCGGCCCCCAGTGCGTCCGCGGTCAGCTGGACGACCGTGGTCTCCAGGCTGTTGCCTGCCGAGCCGCCCGCGACGTAGACGTTCACCTTGCCGGACGGCTCGATGCGGATGGTGGCGCCCTCGGTGCTCAGGAACGGGCTGCCGCCGGTAGTCGGCTCCACATAGGTGCAGGTGCCTACGCCGAGGTAGCGGCCATCGGCGCGAGCTTCGCGCTGCTGCTTGCGGAAGCCCTCGTAGTCCAGCAACTCGACCGCCTGCTCGAGCGTCTCCAGCGGCGAGATGTTGTCGAAGGTCATGCCGTTCGGGTTCGCCCAGGGCAACTCGTCGCGGCGCAGCATGTTCCGCCTGCGCAGCTCGATCGGATCGATGCCGATCTGCCGGGCGGCGTGGTCGAGCAGGATTTCGCGGGCCACCGATTCGAACTGCCACGGCCCTCGGTAGGCCAGGCGGCCGACGGTGTTGGAGTACAAGAATTTAGCGGTGAAGGAGGCGTCTCTGATCCGGTACGGTCCAGGGAACAGCAACCCGACCACGACGCCGCCGGTGAGCGGCGACGGCGTCGGATAAGCGCCCACGTTCTGCACATGATCGATGGCGGCGGCGAGGATGGTGCCTTCGGCGTCGAACGCCATCCGTGCATCGGCGTGCTCGTGGCGCGACATACCCGCGGCCATCAGGTTCTCTTGGCGGTCCTCGATCCACTTCACCGCGGTGCCGAGTTTGCGGGCGGCCAGCAGGATGCAGGCGTCCTCGCGCAGCGGGACCTGCTTGAGGCCGAATCCGCCGCCGGTGTCACGGGCGATGACACGCACCTGATGCTCGTCGATGCCGAGCAGCCGGGCGCAGAATCCGCGCACCTCGTGCGGTGACTGGGTGGAACTCCAGATCGTCATCTCCGCCGTCGGCGCCGACCAGTCCGCGACGATCCCGCGGGTCTCCAGCGGGACCGGCAGATACGCCTGCTGAAAGATCGTCTGCCGCACCACATGCGCGGCCGAATCGAACAGCGGCGCCAGATCGGCGGCTGGGCGCCCGCCCATCTCGCCCGCGGAGTTCCCCGCGAATCCGGCGTGCACCAGGTTCGGCGAGTCCGCCGCGGTGACGTAGTCGACCACCGGTTCCAGCGGCTCGTAATCGATGACCACCAGTTCGGCGGCGTCTTCGGCCACGTACCGGTCGACCGCGATCACCAAGGCCACCGGGTCGCCGACGAAGCGGACCTCCTCCTCGGCCAGCGGCGGCCGGGGCACCGGCGGGAAGCCGACGATGTCGAGCGCGTAGGAGATCTCGTGCACGCCGGAATTGAGGTCCGCGGCGGTATAGACGGCGAGCACGCCGTCCAATTCCAGCGCACCGGACACATCGATCGCACCGATCGCCGCGCGGGGGAGTGGGCTGCGGACGAAGCACGCGTGGGCCATGCCGGGGCGGGTCACGTCGTCGACGAAGGTTCCCGCGCCGGTCACCAAGCGCGCGTCCTCGATCCGTGGCACCCGGGTGCCGACGACGCCGGTCGTGGTGGTGGGTTCGGTCTGGGTCATGGGTGCGCTCGCAGAGAGTGCGGGCCGGACTGGGCGTTGGGCGGCCTGGTCGATGTCATCCGGTTGATCCTCCGTTCACCTCGGGCACCCGCAGGCGCGCCCGCGGGGTCCTCGTCGCCCTCGACGCGGCCGGACCTCGTGCCCGGTGCCGCGGCCGGAGGCCGGGCGTCGGATCGGCCCGCGGGCCGGGGTGCCGGCCGCGTGCCGCTCGCGAATGCTGAGCACGTGTTTAGCATCGAGATTCGCACGCTGTCAATTCCGTCTATGTCAAAAATGAGTATGGCGCTAGTATTGGGCGAGAATAACATTCTCGCCGCTTGGTCGGGTGAAAACGCCGGGCGTCGAAGTGGGCTCCAGGCGGGGCCGACGATCGCCGAGAGGGTTCATCATGCGAGAACTCGCCGCGCATCTGTTGCGCTGGCATGCCGCGAACGCCGCATACGTGCTCGCCACTGTGGTGCGCGTGACCGGCAGCGCACCCCGGCCGGCCGGGGCGACCATGGCGGTGGACGGGTCGGGGAATGTGCGCGGCAGCCTGTCGGGCGGGTGCGTGGAGGGTGCGGTCTACGAGTTGTGCCGGGAGGTGCTCGAATCCGGCGAGCCCGTCCGCCGGACGTTCGGCTACAGCGACGCCGACGCCTTCGCCGTCGGTTTGACCTGCGGCGGAGAACTGGAGATCTTCGTGCATCGCATCACGCCCGCGGAGTATCCGGCCGTCGAGGCCGCGCTCGATCCGAGCGGTCCGATGACATTCGTTCGCGACTTGACCTCCAGTGCGGTGGTCGCGCTCGGGCCCGAGACCGCGACCGGCGCGGACTTCGATCACGCGGTGGTGCGGCAGGCGCGCGCGATGCTCGACGCCGGCGTGACCGGCGTTCGCGTCGTGGGATGCGCGGACCGGGAGCGCACGGTGTTCGTCGAGTCCTTCGCGCCCGCGCCGCGCATGCTGATCTTCGGCGCCACCGATTTCTCCACCGCGCTGTGCAGTGTCGGCCGACTGCTGGGATACCGCGTCACCGTATGCGAGGCCCGCCCGGCATTCGCCGACCACGCCCGGATGCCGGACGCCGACGAAGTGGTCCGGGAATGGCCGGACCGGTATTTGCGGCGCACCCAGGTCGACGCGCGCACGGTGATCTGCGTCTTGACCCATGATCCCAAGTTCGATATTCCGGTGCTCACCGAAGCGCTGCGCCTGCCGGTGGCCTATGTGGGCGCGATGGGGTCACGCCGGGCCGACCAGGACCGCAGGCTCCGGTTGCGCGCCGCCGGGCTCGCCGAGGAGGAAATGGGGCGGCTGCACTCGCCGATCGGCCTCGAGCTGGGCGGTCAGACGCCCGAGGAGACGGCCGTCGCGATCGGGGCCGAGATCGTCGCCGTCCGGCACGGTGGCTCCGCGCGGCCGCTGTTCACGACCGACCGGCCCATTCATCCCGGCGAAGTGCGAGTCGCGACGAGGCACGCCATCGGGATATAGCGCCGCGGAGTGTCCGCTCAGTCCAGAAACAAGTCCGGCGTGGGGTTTTCGCCGCCGCCGTACCTGGACAGATCATCGATCCCGGCGTACAACGACAACGCGTCCGCGTCGATGAAGCAGTTGCCGGTGACCTCTTTCGCGGGCCGGGTCATGATCGCGAGGGCGGCGTCGGCCATGATCCGCGGACTGCGGGCGGAGGCGAGCTGCCGCTCGCCGTCGGCCAGGTTGGCGACCGCCGAGGTGGCGATATAGGTCTGCGGCCACAGGCAGTTGAAACCGATTCCGGCGTCGCCGAATTCGGCCGCCCAGCCCTGGGACAGCAGGGTCATCCCGTACTTGGCGAGGGTGTAGGCCGGGTGGGCGCCGAGCCAGCGCGGGTTGAGGTTGACCGGCGGCGCGATGGTCAGCACGTGCGGGTTGGCCGAGTCACGCAGAAACGGCAGGCAGGCCTGGGTCAGCAAGAACATGCCACGAATGTTGATGTCCTGCATCAAATCGAACTTCTTGATCGACAGGCGTTCGGTCGGATCGGTGGCGATCGCGCTGGCGTTGTGCACGCAGACATCGATGCCGCCGAACCGCTGCACGGCGGTCTCGACCACGCGCCGCACGTCCGCTTCGTTGCGCACGTCCCCGACCACGGCGGCGGCTCGCCCGCCCGCGGCTTCCACTTCGGCGGCCGCGGTATGGACGGTGCCGGGCAGGCGGGGGTGCGGTTGGGCGGTCTTGGCCAGCAGCACCACGTTGGCGCCCGCTTCGGCGGCGGCGAGGGCGATCGCCAATCCGATGCCGCGGCTCGCTCCGGACACCACCACGGTGCGATCGGTCAGCTGTCGGTCCTGGTCGGACATCGTTCTCCTCGGTCGTCGCGCGCGGTTCGGCCGGCTCCTGCCACCTGCATGGTATTGGCATTCTCCTTTTTCGCAAGTACCGTATTCAACGATGAACAACCAAGTGCAGACCTCGTCCGGCATCCCGCTGGAGCCGAGCTACGGACCGGACGCGCGGCGCGGTGACCCACCCGCGCCGGGCTCCTACCCCTTCACCCGCGGCAACTTCGCCACCGGTTACCGGGGACGGTTGTGGACGTTCCGGCAGTACTCCGGCTTCGGTACCGCCGAGGAGTCCAACCGCCGCTATCGCTACCTGCTGGAGCAGGGCGGTACCGGGCTCTCGGTCGCGCTCGATCTGCCCACCCAGTGCGGATACGACTCCGACGACCCGGAAGTGAGCGAGGAGGTCGGCAGGGTCGGTGTCGCGGTGGACACCCTCGCCGACGCCGAGGTGCTCTTCGACGGCATCCCGCTGGACCGGATCAGCACCAGCTTCACCATCAACGGCACCGCCGCGATTCTGCTGGCCTTCTACGTGGCCGCCGCGGAGAAGAAGGGCGTGCCGCGCGCGAAACTCACCGGCACGATCCAGAACGACATCCTCAAGGAGTACGCCTCGCGCGGCACCTGGATCTGGCCGCCGGAGCCGTCGCTGCGCCTGATCGCCGACACCATCGAGTTCTGCGCGGCCGAGGTGCCGCGTTTCAACGCGATCTCGGTGGCGGGTGCGCACTTTCGCGACGCCGGTGCGAATGCCGTGCAGGAGATGGCCTTCACGCTGGCCGACGGCGTCACCTACTGCGACACCGTGATCGAACGCGGCCGGATGACGATCGATCAGTTCGCCCCGCAGATCTCGTTCTTCTTCTACACGCACGGCGACTTCTTCGAGGAGATCGCGAAATACCGGGCCGGACGCCGCCGCTGGGCCACCATCGTGCGCGAGCGGTACGGCGCGAGCACCGACAAAGCGTCGATGTTCCGTTTCGGCTGCGTGGCCGGCGGCGCCTCGCTCTACGCGCCGCAGGCGCAGAACAATCTGGTGCGCGTCGCCTACGAGGCGCTGGCCTCGGTGCTCGGCGGCGTGCAGTCGATGTTCACCGCCGCGTGGGACGAGCCGTTCGCGCTGCCCAGCGAGGAATCCGCCACGCTGGCGCTGCGCACCCAGCAGGTGCTCGCCTACGAGACCGGGGTGACCCGGGTGGCCGACCCGCTCGGCGGCTCCTACTTCGTCGAGGCGCTCACCGACGCCACCGAGGCCAAGATCGTCGAGATCATGCGCGATCTGGAGCAGCACGGCGGCATGGTGCGCTGCATCGAGGACGGTTACCTGCAGGGCCTGATCGCCGACGAGGCCTACCGGCTGCACCAGGCGGTGGAGTCGGGCGAACGCCCGGTGGTCGGGGTGAACACGTTCGTCTCCGACGAGCCCGCACCGGACATCGGCACCTACGAACTCGACGCCGACGGGCGCGAACGGCAGTTGAAGCGACTGGCGCGTGTGCGATCCGAGCGCGACGCCGCAACCGTCCGCGACAGCCTCGCAGCCCTGTCGCGCGCCGCGGAAGGAGACGAGAACCTCATGCACCGCCTCATCGATTGCGCCAACGCCTACTGCACGGTCGGCGAGATGACCGCCGCGCTGAAGTCGGTGTGGGGCGAGTTCCAGCAGCCGGTGGTCTTCTGATGCCCGCCCGCGTACTGGTCGCCAAACCCGGTCTGGACGGGCACGACCGCGGCGCCAAGATCGTCGCCCGCACGTTGCGCGACGCCGGGTTCGAGGTCATCTACACCGGGATCCGGCAGCGTGTCGAGGACATCGTCGCCATCGCGCTGCAAGAGGACGTGGCCGTCGTCGGCCTGAGCATCCTCTCCGGCGCGCACGTCGCGCTCACCACGCGGGTGGTGGATGCGCTGCGCGCCGCCGACGCGGGCGACATCGCGGTCGTCGTCGGCGGCACCATCCCGCAGGCGGACGTGCCGCGACTGCTGGAAGCCGGTGCGGCCGCGGTGTTTCCGACGAGCACTCCGCTGGAGACGCTCGTCACCGAGATCCGCGCGTTGACCGAGCACCCGGCCTCATGACCGGCCGCGGGCCGAATCGACACAGCTTGGAGGAATCGTGCGCGTCGGAGTGATGATCGGGCCGGAGAAAGGGGACTCCGGGCGCAAGCTCGAACGGATGCTGCGCGACATCGAGTGGGCCGAGTCCGCGGGAATGGACACGGCGTGGATCCCGCAGATCCCCACCGATTTCGACGCGCTGATCACGATCGCCGCGATGGGGCTGCGCACCTCGCGGATCGAGTTGGGCACCGCGGTCGTGCCCCTGCAAGCACAGCATCCGATCGCTATGGCGCGGCAAGCACTCTCGGCGCACGCCGCGGCCGGGGGCAGGCTGGCGCTGGGGGTCGGGCCGTCGCATCACTGGATCGTGCGGGACATGCTCGGCCTGCCCTACGACAAACCGGCCGCCTACACCCGCGACTATCTCGAGGTGCTGAACGCGGGACTGCGCGGACCGGGTTCGGTGGACGTGGAAAACGAGACGTTCACCGTGCACAATCCGCTCGATCTCGGACCGGTGGCCCCGGTGCCGGTGCTGATTGCCGCCCTGGGACCGGTGATGCTGCGCATCGCGGGCGAGCAGGCCGACGGCACCGTGCTCTGGATGGCCGACGAGCGCGCGATCGCCGACCACGTCGTGCCGAAGATCGCCAAAGCGGCGGCCGATGCGGGCCGGGCCGCTCCGCGGGTGGTCGCCGGGCTGCCGGTGTGCCTGTGCGAGCCCGGCCGAGTGGACGAGGCGCGCGAGCGGGCCAATCGCATCCTGGGCGAGGCGGAGATCTCGCCGAACTATCAACGATTGCTGGACCAGGGCGACGCCCGTGACATCGGCGATCTGTGCTTGGCAGGCGACGAGGCGCAGATCGCGGCCGGGCTGCGCCGCTACGCGGAGGCGGGTGCCACGGACATCTCGGTGCGCCTGCTGCCGATCGGGGAGACCCGCGACGAACTGGTGGCGTCCAAGCGCCGCACCCGGGAGATGATCGCCGAACTGGCCGAGGAGTTGCGGTGAGCCCTACGGGCTCCGGGCCGCTGGCCGGGATCCGGATCCTGGAGGTCGGCACCATGCTGGCCGGTCCCTACGCCACGATGATGCTCGCCGACCTGGGCGCGGAGGTCACCAAACTGGAACCGGCGGGCGGCGACATCTCCCGTCGGGTGAGCGACAGCTACTTCGCGAGCCTGAACCGCGGCAAACGCAGTGTCCGCGTCGAGTTGGGCAGCGAGCACGGCCGGGCGCGGCTCGGCGAACTCGTCGCCGGGTCGCACGCGCTGCTGGTGAACCTCAAACCCTCGGCGATCCGGCGGCTCGGTCTCACCTACGACGGGCTGCGCCGGTGGAACGAGAAGATCGTGTGCGTCGCGATCACCGGCTACGGCCTGTACGGCGGGGACGATCCGGCCTTCGACTACGTGATCCAGGCGGCGGCCGGGATCGCCGCTCTCACCGGTGATCCGGCGGGCCCGCCGACGCTGCCGGGATACTCCTCGGCGGACAATTCGACCGGTCTGACGGCCGCGCTCGGACTGCTGGCCCAGATCGTGTCCGGTCGCGGCGGCCAGATCGACGTGTCGCTGTACGAGGTCATGCTCTCGCAACTGAACTACCACGCGGCCGCCTACCTCAACGAGGGCAAGCGGCCGCAGCGCCGCCCGTTCGGGGCGCACTCGTATTACGTTCCCGCGCAGATCTTCCCGACCGCCGACGGTTATCTCGCGCTGTTCGTGACCCACGACGGCTTCTGGAAGACCTTCGCCGCGGAGGCCGGCGTCGACGGATTCGAGCTGATGGCCGACCGGGTCGCCCGTCGCGTGGAGGTACTGGCCGCGGTGACCGCCGCCCTCGCGGCCGACACCGCGACCGGATGGGAAGCGCGGCTGCGCCCGCTCGGAATTCCCGCCGCCGCGGTCCGTGACCTGCCGGAGGCGCTGGAGGCAAGCCCGGAGGCCGTGGTGACGGCGGGGGAGTTCCGGCTCGTCGGCAGCCCGATCCGGATCGCGGGCTATGAGCCGCAGTACGCGCCGCCGCCTCGGCTGGGCCAGCACGGGGGCTGACAGCGCGACACCGGATTCGGTGGGGGAGGCCGGCACCAGCATCGACACCCCCCGCGCCCCGCGGTCGCCCGCGGCCCGGCCGTTATTTTCCCCGTCGCAGGTGTCGTCCGGGCGCGCGTGCCGAACGTGTAGACCGATCGTGGACGTGTGGACTCGACCGCG
Organism: Nocardia abscessus; assembly: GCF_015477775.1. Lineage (GTDB taxonomy): Bacteria > Actinomycetota > Actinomycetes > Mycobacteriales > Mycobacteriaceae > Nocardia > Nocardia abscessus_A. The sequence continues at coordinate 34,402 of NZ_JADLQO010000011.1, forward strand.
AATCATGCTGTGACGCTGCGTAAATCGCTCACTGTGCGCCGCATGCGCGGGCCGATTCGACGCGGCGCGCTCGTCCCACGCCGAGGGCGCAGTCGGGTGTCGGGACAGCCCAGCCGCGATGTCGGGGCAGCGCAGTCGGCTGTCGGGCAGCGCAGTCGGGTGCCGCGGCGGCACAGCCGGTGTCGAGGCGGAACCCGACTGCGCGGGACTCGCCTCGTCGCTCACTCGTAGTCGACGGTGATCGAGTCGGTGTCCGGGACGGCCTGGCAGGTGAGCACATAGCCGTCATCGAGTTCGTCGTCGGTCAGCGCGTTGTTCTGGCGCAGGCTCGCGCTTCCCGCGGTCACCTTGGCGATGCAGGTGGCGCAGTTGCCCGCCTCGCAGGAGAACGGCGGCGTCAGCCCTCCTCGGCGTGCGCTCTCCAGCAGCGTCTCGCCGTTCTTGCGTGGCACCGTCTTCTTCCTGCCGTTGAGGATTATCGTCACGGTGCCTGCCGCGTCGGCGGCGGAAGGGGCTGTCGCGGGGCGGGTCACGCTGTCAGTCGGTGCCGGGCTCTCGCCCGGGACGTCGTCCACGGAGGCGGGAATCGGCGCAGGCGCACCGAAGCGCTCGCTGAAGACAAGGCCTGGACCCGGCAGCGCCAGTTCGACCAGCTCCATGAAAGCCTCCGGCCCGCAGACGTAGTGATCGGCATGGCCGTCGGCGCCGACGAAGGCGCGCACCGCCGCGGGGTCCAGGAATCCGCCGTCGCTGTCCAGGTGCCGGACCACCTCGAGTCGGCCGGGGTGGCGCCGGGCCAGGTCGGCCAAGGCCGCTTCGAAGATCATCGAATCGGCGTCGCGGTCCGCGCACAGCAGCCGGACCCGCCGCCGCGTGCCGGCCAGCGCGCACTTGGTGAGCGACAGGATCGGCGTGATACCGCTGCCGCCGCTGAAGCCCAGCAGCGGCACGTCGGTCTCGCGCAGGCAGAATCGGCCCGCGGCCTTCGTCATCTCCACCTCGTCGCCCTCGGACAGGTTGTCGTGCATCCAGTTCGACACCGCCCCGCCCGGCACTCGCTTCACGGTCGTCATCAGCTCGCCGTCGGTCTCCGGCGCGCTGGACATCGAATACGACCGCAGCAGCTCCGTTCCGTTCACGGCGATCTTGAACGTGCAGAACTGCCCGGCGCGGTAGGCGATCGGCCCGTCGTGCGGCGCGAGCACGAACGTGCGCGCGTCGGCGCTCTCCTTCACGATGCGGGTCACGGTCGCGCGCTGGAACAAAGAGGGTCTCGCCATGAACCGTGTCCTCCTGGTATGAAGATTCTATCCGAATGAGAATTATATTCTCACTCACGAGACGGGATCTCTCAATGTCCTCGACCACCGCTTCGAGCGCACTCGTTTTCGAGGGGCGGGCCTACACCAGGACCGAGCTCGCCGACCTCGCGGCCGGTCTGGCGGCCGAACTGGCCGACGGCGGCGTGCGCGCGGGCGACCGGGTGGCGCTGATGTCCTCGAACCGGCCGGAGTTCGTCGTCGCCGTGCTGGCCATCTGGCGGCTGGGCGCCGCGGCGGTCCTGATCAGCCCGGCGTACAAGCGCGACGAAGTCGCCCACGCGGTGGCGGTCACCGGGCCGCGTCATGGGATCGGCGACAGTCCGGTGCTGGCCGCGTTGCTGCCGATGCGGCACCTGGACGCCCCGATCGCCCCCGCGCACGGCAGCGGCGCGGCGCCCGACCCGGCTTCGGACGCCGTGCTGGTGTTCAGCTCCGGGACCACCGGGATGCCGAAGGCGGTGCGGCACACGCACGCGTCGCTGACGGTCGCGGTGCGCCAGTGGGCGCAGGTGCTCGGCCTCACCGCCACCGACCGTATCCAGATCGCCACGCCGCCCTCGCACATCCTCGGTCTGCTGAACATCGTGACCGCGCTGCGCGCGGGTGCCTGGATGCGGCTGCACCGCCGCTTCGACCTGGAGACCATGCTCGGTTGCATCCAGGACGATCGGATCACCATCGAGATGGCGGTCGCGCCGATCGCCCTCGCCCTCGCCGGGCACCCGGATCTCGAGTCCTACGATTTGAGTTCGCTGCGCTACATCATGTGGGGCGCCACTCCGGTGACCGTCGCGGTGGCCGAGGCCGTCACCCGGCGTACCGGAGTGCGCTGGCTGCCCGCCTACGGCGCGAGCGAACTGCCGGTGATCGCGTGCAACCCGCTCGCGGGCGCGCGGCTGGACACGGTCGGCAAGGCCGCGCCAGGGGTGCGTGTCCGGGTGGTCGCGCTGGACACCGGAGAACCTCTGCCGCCCACGGAGATCGGTGAGATCCAATGCCGCGCGGAGTCGGTGATGGCCGGCTACCTGCCCGCCGAGGAGACCGCCCGCGCCTTCGACGACGGCTGGTACCGCACCGGCGATGTCGGCTACGTCGACGAGGAAGGCTGGATCCGGCTCACCGACCGGGCCAAGGAAATGATCAAGGTGCGCGGCTTCCAAGTGGCGCCCGCCGAGATCGAGGCCGTCCTGCACGGCCACCCGAACGTTTCCGACTGCGCCGTGTTCGGGGTGCCCGACGCCGCGGACGGCGAGGCGGTCATCGCGGCGGTGTCCGGCGCCGAGGCGGTGACCGCGGACGAGCTGATCGCGTTGGTGGGCGAGCGCCTGGCCACCTACAAGCGCCCGCGCCGCGTCGTGTTCGTCCCCGAGATCCCGCGCCTGCCCTCGGGCAAGGTGCTGCGCCGAGTACTCAAGGAGCGCTATGGACGTCCGTCTGACCGGTGAACAGCGGCAATTGCGCGACGCCGCCGCGAAGTTGGCCGACGACCTCGGCCCGGGCTCGGTGGCCGAACTCGACGACGAGAGCCGCCGGGCGCGCTTGGAGCGCGCTGTGGCCGCCACCGGATGGCGAGCCCTGCGCACCGACGGCGCCTCCGGTGTCGAGGTCGCGATCGTGGCCGAGGAATTCGGCCGCGGGCTGGTGGACGTGGCCTTTCTCGGGCCGGTGCTGGCCGACGACCTGTGCGGTCGACTCGGCGCCGACAGCCACGGGACCATCGCGATCGGTGACCGTGCCATCGACGCACGCGGCAGCGAATCGGCGCTGCTCGTCATCGGCGAGCAGGTCGCTGCCGCACCGGTGGGCGCAACGCTGCCCGGCGCGGACCTGACCCGGCGGACCGCGGCGGTGGCGGACGAACGTCGGCAGATCGGAGAGCTGTCGGCCGATGAGGCCATCCGGTGGCACGCGCTCGCCGTCACCGCGACCACCGCCGATCTGCTCGGGGTCGCCCGTGGCGCGCAGGATCTCGCGGTCGGCTACGCGAAGGTGCGCGAGCAGTACGGCCGCGCGATCGGGTCGTACCAGGCGGTGGCGCATCTGCTGGCCGAGAACCGAGCGCTGATCGAAGGGGCGATCAGCGTACTGCGGCACGCGGCCTGGGCCGTCGACGAACTGACTGCGGCACAAGCGCTGCGGGCCGCGCGCATCGCCAAGGTCTACACCGCACGGGCGGCCCGCACCGTCTGCGAGACCTCGATCCAGGTGCACGGCGGTATCGGCAACACCTGGGAGTGCCTCGCCCACGTCTATCTGCGGCGGGCGCTGGTCTCGACCGAACTGTTCCCCGTCCGTCTGGAGGAGATCGACCTTGGACTTTCGTGACGCACCGCAGGAGGCCGAGTTCCGTTCCCGGCTGCGCGCTTGGCTGGCTGAAACGGCTGGGCAGTTCCCGACCTCGGGCGACGACTACTGGGCCCGCCAGGGCGAGTGGCATCGAGCGCTGTACGCGGCCGGTTTCTTCGGATCGTCCTGGCCGAAAGAGTTCGGCGGCCACGAGCTGCCCCCGGTCTACGACGTGATCGTGGACGAGGAACTCGCGCTCGCCGGGGCGCCGCCGCGGCCCAGCCTCGGATATCTCGTGCAGGGTCTGGGCCGCCACGGCGGTAAGGAACTACAGCAGCGCTTCCTGCCCGGCATGATCGACGGCACTCAGCGCTGGTGCCAGGGTTTCAGCGAGCCGGGCGCGGGATCCGACCTCGCCTCACTGCGCACCACCGCGACCCGCGAGGGCGACCACTACGTGGTGCACGGTCACAAGATCTGGACCAGCTACTCCGACGTCGCCGACTGGTGCCTGCTGCTGGCCAGGACCGACCCGGACGCGCCACGGCACAAAGGCATCTCGGCGTTCGTGATCGCCATGGACCAGCCCGGCGTGCGGCAACGGCCGCTGGCCATGATCAGCGGCGTCACCCGGGAGTTCGGGCAGGTGTTCTTCGACGGCGCGACGGTGCCCGCCGATCAGATGGTGGGCGAACCCGGTGACGGCTGGAAGCTGGCGATGACCGTCGTCGGGCACGAACGCGAGCCGTCGACGCTGGGTTACGCGGCCCGCTACGGAAAACTGGTGCGACAGTTGGCCGCCCGGTTCGACGGCCCCGTTCCGGAGGAACTGGCCTGGGCGGCGGTGCAGACCGAGATGCTGCGCCTGCACGTGCGCCGACGGCTGTCCGAACAGCTGGACGGGGTGGTGCACGGGCCGGACGGCTCACTCGACAAACTGCTCATGACCTGGGTCGACCAGTCGGTCGGGCACGCGGCGCTGGCCGTCGGCGGCACGGACGACACCGAACTGCTCGGCAGCTACTTCTACAGCCGCGCGCAGAGCGTCATGGGCGGCACCTCGCAGATCCAGAAGAACATCATCGCCTCGCGCATCCTCGGATTAGGAGTCTGACCATGTACGACCTGCCGGAAGAGATCCACGTCGAAGCCGACGGACCGATCCGGATCGTCACGCTCAACCGGCCCGACGCGCTCAACGCCGTCAACGACGACCTGCACACCGGGCTGGCCCGCCTCTGGCCCCGGCTCTCCGACGACCGTGCGGCACGCGTCGCGGTGCTCACCGGCGCGGGCAAGGCGTTCTCCGCGGGCGGGGATTTCGCCTATCTCGCCGAGCTGGGCCGCGACGCCGACTTACGGGCCGAGACGATCGCGCACGGCCGCGACATCGTGCTGGGCATGGCCCGCTGCCGGGTGCCGGTGATCGCGGCGGTGAACGGCCCCGCGGTCGGACTGGGGTGCAGCCTGGTCGCGCTGAGCGACGTCGCGTACATCGCCGAGACCGCGTACCTGAAGGACCCGCACGTCCAGGTGGGCCTGGTCGCCGCGGACGGTGGACCGCTGACCTGGCCGCTGCACACCAGCTTGCTGCTGGCCAAGGAATACGCGCTCACCGGCGCGAGGATCCCGGCCGAGCGGGCTCGTGAGATGGGGCTGGTCAACCATGTCGTCGCCGACCCGCGCACCGAGGCGCTGGCCTGCGCGAAACGCATCCTCGAACTGCCGCGCCAAGCGGTCGAGAGCACCAAGCGTCTGCTGAACCTGCACTTGGAACGCGCGGTGCTGGCCACCCTGGATTACGCGACGACCGCGGAAGACCTCTCCTTCCAGACCGAGGACTTCCGCGCGGTGATCACCGCCCTCACCGCGGACCGGAACTGAACGCCGGATCGTCGATCACGGGCAGCGATCCGCCGGGGCCGGACTTCGGTGGGCGCCGCTGACGGGTAGCCGAGGAATTGCCTGTAGAACGCGCGAAGATTGCGGGCACCGCGGCCCCTGCACGCCCCGAGCGGACGGGGGTCGCGGCATGCGAGGACCGAGCCTGCGCAGCCACGGGGCGCGTCGCCTCGAATTCGCGGAAGATTGTGCCCCGCAGGATATCTCGCAGCAACCGCCCGGCGTCGCAAAGTGCTTGGCTAAGTGAACATCCGCAGGGCACACTCTATGTAACGACGTCCGGCGCCGCCGGTCGAACGCGGGGGCGAGGTCCGAGAACAAATGAGGATTCGGCCGAGGCAGCAGCTGCTCGAGCTGTGGCGAGCGGTGCTCGCGTGTTCCTATGTGGACGGGACGTGGCGGTGGGGCGGGCGCGACGGCCCCAATTCGATCAGCGACGCCGAACAGCTGCTGTGCCTGCTGTATCCGGCGACCGAGATCGCAGCCTTCGCGCTGGACCAGCCGAACGACATGAGTCCCGACGTCAGATCCGCGCTCGCCCCGTTCGGTGAGGAGACGCGCATCGGTGGTGTGCTGGTCGCCCTGGTGGAGGACTATCTGCGCCGCTACACCGGACCCGACGGCGAACCCGTTTTCGCCGCAGGCTCCTACTTGCGCTCCGGCGACGACAGCCCGCTCACCGACAGCCAACTGGCGGTGGAGATCGTCGACTCGTACTCGATGTCGCTGAGCCTGTGCATCGCGGCGCTGCGGTTCCTGCGCGGATTCGAGCGTTTCGTCAGCGGCGAGGTCCGGCTGGAGGCCCGGCAACTGCGCGAGCGGATCCCGGGGGTGATCGAACAGGCCAGTGCGCGGCTCACCGCGGCGATGGCCGGCCTGGTACGCAGTTTCGTCATCCACACCCCGGAGCCGAAGACCGAGTTCGGGCAGTCGATCGTCTACATGCTCAACCAGACCCGCACGCCGGCCGACGAAATCATCGAACGGCTGTCGGCGCAGCTCGAACGCCTGCGGGTGCAAGCGGCCAACGAGGTCAGGCTCAGCCAGACCAGCGAGGTCGATATCGCCGACGACGGGCGGCTTTTCGAGTGCGGGTGGAGCTGGGGCATCGTGCACAGCTCCGAACCCATCGAGATCGTGCCCGGCCGGGTCAGCAGCGCGACCGGTCACGCGGAATCCCGTCCCTACCTGTACTTCACGGCAGTCGCCCTGGACGGCATCATCGACCTGTCGTCGCAGCGCATCCGGGAACTCGACCTGTTGAGCGACGAACAGCGCACCCTCGCCGACGCGCTGCAGCTGCGCTTCGAGTTGACCCGCAACTATTGGTCGAGGGTCGCGCGCTTCGGCAGCGGTCGCTGGCCGCTGGAGGACATTCCGTGGCGCACCTCCGACGGCGAGGAATCGGAGTACTTCAGTCTCGTCATCGCCGCCATGCTCATCCAGGACCTGGTCTACCGGGAGAGCACCGAGGATTTGTCGCGCACGGTGGCGGTGCTCGATCAGCTGGCCCGCCGCGGGCGCATCACCAGCCGGTTCACCGTCGGCGATCCGGCCGCGCCGCTGCACTATCCGGGTGTGCGTCTGAACCTGGCAGGCAGCGAGGAGGTCGCCCCGGGGCCGCCGCTGGTCTGGTATGTGCCGGATTTCGCGACCATGCTGCTCAAACGCTGCCTGCAGGCGGCGAGCCTGCGCACCGACGTGGACACCCGCGACCAGCTGATGGCACTCGCCGAAGCGGCGATGGAACACCTCGACCAGCGAGTGCTGCGCGACGGCCCGGTGCTGGGCCTGTGGGACGACATCGGCCGGCTGGTCGGCTCCGTGGACGCGCAGCCGGGAGGGCCGTCCTGGTTCGTCACGGAGCGAATGATGGAGTGCCTGGTCATCGCCTACGGCACCTTCGAGCAGCCTCCGCTGGCTCCGCAGGCCATGGTCGCCCGCGCGGTGGACCTGCTCAGCGAGGCCGAGCATCTGCTCAATCAGGAGGAACTGGAAATCGAAGGCCAGGATGTGTCCCCGAAACAGGCTGCCGTCAACCGGATCCGGCAATCGCTCGACCGGGCACGCCGCGTGCTGCGCGAGCGTCCCGGCACCGCCTACAGCCTGGCCACGCAGGCGCTGGTCCAGCTGGACGAACTGGCGTACGCCCGCCGGGACGCGACACGGTAGGGGTGGCAAGGTGCTGGTGTTCTCCACCTCGGACAAGGGCGGCACCGGGCGATCGGTGACCAGTTGCAACATCGGCTACCGGCTGTGCCGTTCCGGTCTCAACGTCGCCTACGCCGACTTCGACCTCGGCTCGCCCACGGCCGGTGCGCTGTTCGAGATCAGCGCGGCCGAACGCGGCGTGCCGCGCGGCGGCGTGCATTCCTACCTGCTCGGCGAGAGCGGAACCGTGGCCCGTATCGACGTCGGCGCGGCGACCGATCGGCCGGAACTGCGCCGCATCGGTCCCAACTCGGGCAGGCTGGTGCTGCTGCCGGGGGACGAGGGCGGCGCCGAATTCCTCACCGACGACGACGCGGTGGTGCAGCGCTGCGCGGAACTGCTGGTGGCGCTGGATCAGGAGTTCCCCGTCGTGATCGTGGATCTCAGCGCGGGCCGCTCCGCGGCACTGCAGATCGTGCTGCAGGCGACCGCCCTGCCGCAACTGCGCGGGCGCACCGCCCGCTGGTTGATCTTCCACCGCTGGACGCGCCAGCACATCCTGGCCGCCGCCGGTCTGGTGTACGGCTCGCACGGATTGCTGAAGGCCGGCGCCGAATGCGGCCACGACCCGGAGGAACTGCTCGGCTCGGTGCGATACGTGCGCACCGCGGTGCCCGACGCCAACTGGCACGGAGTCGCTCAGCGCCCGGCGCAGGCGGCGTGGCTGCAAGAGCAGGACACCGCGCTGCGGCGGCTGGCCACCGCCAAACGGCTCGGCACGACGGCGGTCCTCGGCTCCACCCCTATCGAGCCGGTGTTGCAGCGGCGCGAACAGCTCATCCTCGACGCCGACGTCAACGCCCAAATTGCCAACGAGGCGACCGCGTCGGCCTACACCGAACTGGCTCGCCGACTGGTCGACATCGCCACCTGGGAAAGGCTGTAGATGCGGGATACACAGGGCTACAGCGAGGCGACCGAACAGCCTCGAATCGCTTCGGTCCCGTTGTCGCACTTGTCGATCGAGGTCGGGCACTTCTACATCAACGACATCACCTCCGATATCGAACGGGTCGGCGCGGAGTTCCGGCGCATCGTCCCTTTGGTGTCGGCCTTCATCGAGTCGGCCAAGGTACAGTTCGGCCCGAACGCCCGGGTGAGCACCTGCTACCTGATCGACGACTACTTCCAGCCCGACACCGATCCCTCCGTCATCCTTGCCAAGCTGCTGGACGCCGCCGAGGAGAACGGATTGGTCATCGACTATCTGGCGCGCGAGTCCGGCTGCTGGCGGGCCGCGAAGTTCGTCGACGGCGTGGCGTTCGGCGAGCCGATTCCGGTGGCGGAGATGGTGGCCGCGCGCATCGTCGCCGAGCCCGCGCCGCCGAGTACCGGGCGCAGGCCGCCGACCGCGGAGTCGGGATGGCTGTGCAACGGGCGCCGGTCCTCCGAGGACGAACGCGGCCAGGCCATGCGCCAGCGAAACTATCAGCCGCCGGAGGAGTTCGGCCGCCGGGAGCACTCGATCTTCCTCGACGTGGAATTGTGGAGCAGGCACGTCGTCGACGGGGTGACGGTGCGGCGCTGGTCGTGCCCGTTCCTGGCCGCCGTCTGGCATCTGCTGCGGCTCGGCATGCTGCGCTACCACGGCGACGCCGTGGTGGACCCGCAACCATGGCGCCGCGAGGATCTCACGCCGCGCCGCTGGCAGGACATACCGCCGGTGGTGCAGCTCAATCCGTCCGCCGCGCCGTTCGCCGCCTACAAGACGCTGTCGATGCTGCCCAAGCGGTACATCGGCATCGAGCACGCCGTACGGCTGGTGCTCGACCACCTCGATCTCGACGACGACGTGGTCGAGCAGATCATCACTCGTGGCGCCGAGGAGGTTCCGCCGGTTCCGGTGCCGCGCGAGGTCAGCGAACGGCTCTCCCACCTGCTGCTCGACGGGGCCTGAGATGGCCGCGACCACGCCCCTGGTCGTCCTCGGTGAGGTGCGCACCTGCCTGCTGCCCTCGGCGACCGCGCTAACCGGAGCGGAGGCCTGCGATTTGCTGGCGCTCATGCCGGGCTGCACGGTGCGGTGGCGGGAGCGGCCGGGCACGCTGGCGGTGTCGCCGACCACCGCGGTCGGCGTCGACTGCGATCTGGCCCTGGGCGAGCAGACCGCGCACATCGTCGGAACCGTGGCGACCAGTGCGGTGCTGTCCGGCGGACGCGTGCTGCAATCCACCGCGCGCACCCGCGTGGTGCGCGCCGCGGGACGGCGCAGAAAGACTTGGTCGCACTATCTCAGCCAGAAGGGCGTGACCGAGGTCATCGGCCGGATTCCCGAAAGAGCCACCGCAGGTGCGGCTTTGGCCGAAGGGTACCTCGCCGGGCCGATCGACGCCGACACACTGGACCTGGCCTCGATCAGTGAACGCCTGCTCGCTCGCCTGCGGGCCGACACCAGGCTGGATCAGAAGCCGCCGGTGCGGGCGGGCGCCACCCGGCTGCGCTGGGTCGCCCGGATCGGGGGTAGTGCGGGTCCCGCGGCCGCGCTGCACCTGGACGACGCCACTGTCCGGACGGTTCGGATGATCGTGCGCGACGAGGCGGATCTCGACGCGGCGCAACGGTTCTGCGAGGATCTGGCCGCGCACGACTGGCTGCTGACCGTCGTCGCCGACGCGCTGGCCGAGGCCGACCGCTTCCCCTCGCACAGCAGGGAACGCACCGACATCCTGGCCCCGGTGCTCGAAGACCTCACCGGACTGTGGATGCCCGGAGCGCACACCCCGGCCTCGATGCGTGCGTTGTGGCGGGAGCTCCAGGTCGATCCCGGCTTGACCCGCCAGTGGAACACCCTCGTCGCACGGCTGCGCGACCGTATCGCCGTGGCGACCCTGGACGCGCTGCGGCACAAGGCATTCGACGCCGAATGGTAGCGGCCGATCCGGCTACATCCGGAACCACTTGCGCACCAGCAGGGCGAAGAACACCGACATCGACACGGTGCCCGTCCACGCCTCCACGGCGAACAGCGGCCGGGCGGCCGGGCGCAGATTCTCGGTGTCACCGGGGCCCAGCGGATTGATGAAGCTGGTCACGCACGTGTAGACGGTGGCGGCCGGTGAGGTGTTCCCACTCAGGGCCAAAGCGGCGACGGTGAACAGCACCAACTGCACGGCAACCCAGCCGAGCAGCCAGGACGGCCGATAGCCGTGGCCGCACAGCACATACGACAGTTGCCCGGTCCAGCGCCGCAGGCCCGGCGGCAGCGCGAGCGTGCGGGCCCTGGCCAGGCGCAGACCGCAGCGGTCCTCGGCCTCGTCGTCCTCGTTCATCCGGTACAGCGCGGCGCCTCTGCGATATGCCAGGGCCGCGTGACCGGGCAGTCGTGCCGCCGAGAGCTGTGCCCCCAACTGCTCGTACTCCTCGGCCAACATGGTGTTCTGCCGACTGCTCAGCCGCAGCGGACCGCGGAATTCGATCTCCGCGGCCAGCAGCGCCGCCGGGATCGCGCTCGGCACCCGCCAGCCCGCTTCGTCGGGCCTCGGTTGCCGCGCGGCGGCGTACAGGTGCCGGAACACCAGGGAGTCGGAGTGGCGCCGGGCACTGGGCGGGTCGTAGTCGGCGAGGATCGCCTCGGCATGCGTGGCGAACTGCTCCAGCGCTTCCTGCTCGGTGCGCCCACCTCGATCGATCTCGGCCGTGTATTCGTCTGCGCGTCGGGTGATCCGGGTCGAGACCGATGCGACGAAGGGCGAAATCTCCCCCATGGTCACGAGTCTAGCGGTCGGCCTCTCAGTCGGTACTCGAAAACGTCCCGGGGCTCACCCGGCCCGAAATACCGGTCGTCGTGCTCGACGAATTCGAATCCGACTCGCTTGAACAGATTGCTCGCCAGCTGGTTGTCCGGCCGCACGGTCAGATACATCACCTCGGCGCCCACGGTCCGGCACGTCTGGAGGGTGCGCTTCAGCAGCGCGCGACCGTAGCCTCCGCCTTGGTACCGCTTGGCCACCGCGAACGTGAACAGCAGCGCCCGGCCGGATTTCTCCAGCGTCAGCGCGTAACCGATCACCGCGCCGTCCACCTCCGCGACCAGCCACTCGGATCCGTGCAGATCGAACAGCTGGCGCAACATCAGATATCGGTACGGCTCGGCGAACACCTCGGCCTCGATGGCCGCGATGTCTTCGATATCGGCGAAGCAGGCCTGCCGGTATTCCGGCTGAGGCGCTGTTGGGATGTTCATGCGCTCCCTACTGCCAGGGCATAGGCCGTACTATTCCAGCTTAGAACACCCATTCCGCAGCGAATTCGCACGTCTGTGGGTTCATACCGCGTTACGTTACCCCAAGCTTCGTGTTTGCTGATATGTTGCCATCTGTTCGGTGGCGGGGATGTCGATTGGCGTTCGGCAGCAGTGGGTGAGGCTCGCCGGTGAGTGTGATCAGTGCCTCGGTCACGTCCAGCAGTCCGGCCTTGGTGTAGGTGAGCGTGGTAGGTCCGCCCGCCGAACGTCCGTCCTCGTGGCCGGCATAGGCCCGTGCGACGGCGATGCCGAACTGTCGTTCGACGAAGGTCGAGGTGGTGTGGCGTATCCAGTGGGCGCTGATTCCGAGCGCCGCCGCCCACGGGACGAGATGTCTGAATCGCGTGAACAGATAGTCCAGCCGTCGTCGCCCTGCAGATCTTCCGTCTCGGTAGCGAAGGATTCGCCCAGTGGTCTCTGGTCCGCTCCGGGCTTCGACGTGGTCGAGGATGCGCTGCATCAGGGTGGGGGAGATCGGTTGCCACCGTATCGTGCCTCCCTTCTCTCGGAGTCGAACCAGGCAGTCTGCGATGTCGAGGTCGTCGATGGAAAGGCGAATCAAACCGTCACGGCGGCAGTCGGTTTCGATGAGCAGCCGCAAGATCAACGCGTCGAGCGGACGGTCGTTTCCGGTCGTAGAGGCGATGCGTCCGAGGTTGTGGACTTGCTCGGGCGACAGTGGTGCCGTGAACTGGATTAGGGCCGTGGTTTGGTCACTTTGGCGGCGGGGTTGTCGGATGGGTGGATGGTCCTGTCGTTCTCGGCGTGGCGATACAGGCGCCTGATCGCGGAAACCGTGGTGGCCGCCGCGCCGCGGCCACCACGGGATAAACGCCAGCCGTCCGTACGAGCGCGGGCCTGGTTCGCTCGCAGCCCGGATGCCGTATGCCGGATGGCACAGGTTCGTCTGCACCCCCGGGACTGTGCGAAACATCAATTGGGGATGGGGTACGTAGTGGCTGATAAGTCCGTGGTGTCCCGGGTTGATGCGCTGCCGCGGCTCAGCAGGGACCGCCAACTGGGGCCACTTGACCCCCAGCTGTCCCGGGCTCACGGGCAGCGAAGCCGAGATCAAGCCGAAACACATCACAAAGCCGATATGGATCGGGAACGAGAACGCCACGACGACGACACCCGACGTGCGCACGAGGTGGCCCTCCGTGACCGCTACACAGCTATCGCTGCTCAGTTAGCACACGACTCCCCGGCCATCCGCCAGGCAGGGGTGTACGCACTGTCTGCGCTCGCCGACGATTGGCATGCCTTCGGCGAAGACCAGGAGCGTCAAGTCTGTATCGACCTCTTGCAGTGGTACTTAAGAGTTCCGTTCCCGGGACCGGACGACTCCGCAAAGCCCGATCTGCCAGAGCGTGAGATACGCCAAACCATTGTCGGCATCATCACTGAGCGCCGACATCGACCTCTGGATGACCCGAGGTCGTGGGCATCTAATCTCATAAGCCTGAAACAGGTATCGCTGCCGCGCTGTCGTCTCCATGTCAACTTTCCCGATACCGACCTGACAGGGGCGGATCTGACAGGCGCGGACCTGAGTGAGACGAACCTGGTAGGCGCGAATCTCAGCGAGGCGACTCTGGCAGGCGCGGATCTGACCTACGCGAACCTGTATAGCGCGAAGCTGACACGCGCAGACTTCACGCACGCGAATCTGGCAGGCGCGGATCTGACCTACGCGAACTTGCACGGCGCGAAACTGGCAGGCGCTGACGTGAGTCGGGCATATCTCCATCGTGCGGATTTGACCGCGGTGGATCTGGCTGGCACGGACCTGTCTGAGGCGTACCTTGCCGATGCAAACTTGGTCAGCGTTTTGAACTCAGAATCAGCGATTTGGCCAGACGGACTTATGGTGCCGATAGAACCAACCTCGGTTCCAGGACCCATGTCCGTCGCCGTGGAAGACAATCCCTCGGAATAGGTCTGCTGGTAGCTGGCTACCCGGTTATCTACACCGGCACGATCCGCGGCACACCGGGTTGCCCAGGGCTTATCAGATGGACCGACCTCACGAGGCAGGTCACTGGACCGATCGACGGGGTCGCGTCAGTACCTGTGCTGTACTCGTGTGGGTCCAGAGATGGAGTCGTTCTTCAAGGGCACCGACGACTTCGGTGACCCGATGGGTGGCACCGTTGGAGAACGACGTTCCGCGCACCGACCACGGACTCCTTGGCTACGGTTGTGAACCTGGGCATCAGTTGATCGCGAATCCGACACCACCTCTGAGACGGCGATTCGTGTGATCGCGAATCTGGACACCAGTGTTCGGCCGACGGGGCAGTGTGTTTGGTCGTGGCGGTAGAGTCGAGGTGATGGAGGTAGGGAGTCCGGGTGTGAGCGTGCCGACCGACGCGCTGTTCATCGGGGGCCGGTCGGGTGTTGGAAAAAGTAGTGTCGGTCTCGAGGTTCACGCTCAGTTGTCCGCTGCGGGAGCGCGTCACTGCCTGATCGAGGGCGACTTCCTTGATATGGCGTATCCGCCGACATGGGAGCATGGGCTCGCGGAACGGAACCTGGCCGGTATGTGGGCCAACTATCGTGCGCTCGGGTATCGACGAATGATCTACACCAACACGGCTAGCGTCTTGGATGAGGTTGTCGATCAGCTGACCGCGGCCATGGGTGATAGCCCCACTATCGTCGGTATCCTGCTGACCTGCACAGACGAGACTGCTCGCCAGCGACTTTCCCAGCGGGAGATAGGTTCTGTTCTGGACGCGCATCTCGAACGCAGTGCGGTTATGGCCCACCGACTGGATATCGGGTGTCGACCGGGCGTCCATCGAGTCGTGACCGATGGGCGCGGGATTGCCGAGATCGCGGCGGAGATCATTCGACTCTCGGGCTGGCTACCGGTCGAGTCACCCAGGGTCTGCTGATTCGGGCGGTCTCCTTCTGCGGATTTTCCGAAGCTTCGCGCTCGGCCCTGTCGGGGCGCGACCTAGGGCGCGATCACCAGCAGGGCGATGACTTCGCCGTTGGGGCGCTGGTATCGGCGGATGCTGGTGTGGACGAGTTCGATGCGGCAAGTGGCCGGCGTATTCCTCGCCCGCCAACCGCGCCTACGCTCGAGCGCGGCATCCCCGCCACGATCCGGTCCCGGCAGATCAAGTCGGACACCGCCACAACCAAAATCGAAGGCATCGACCGCACCTTGGAGTGCCTGCGCTACAAACGATCCGACACGCAGCGACTGGCCCGGATAACCCAAAACGTCAGCCTGGGGTTCCCCCACGCGCAGGCCATCCTCGAAAGGGACCACGCTGCCCGACGGTCGCACACCGGGAGATGGCGCCGCGCGTGCTCGCGCAGATCCTCGGCCAGTGCGTTCGCGTCCCGATACTTCTTGGCCCATGACGACGGCCTCAGTGTGGGCGTGGTCCAGTAGACGATGTAGATGCCGCGGGTGAGTGCGGCAGGTTGCATGTACTGGAACCGGTGAGCCCGAAACCAGCAGCCAGCTGAGCACCTCGATCATCGGTCCGGGTACCAGGCCGTTGACGTCGGCGCCCAGAACCGAGATCAGCCGCTGACCTGTCACGCCACGGCGCGCGAGATACGCCGCCGCAAGGAACTCCGCGTAGGGCTGGTGGACGAAGGCCACCCTGCCCCGCCCGCTGGCCGCGAACAGCGCTGTGTCGAGCACCTCGCGAAATTCGGCGACGGTCAGCACGGACCCGGACAGGCCGGGTTCGGTCTGCGCTGGCACAGAACTCACAGCGAGCTCGGATGCGTTGACGCCCTCGCCAATTACGCGGCGCGCCGACCAGTCCTGTAATCACGGCCGCGCGGGCGGACGACCACCGGCGTTCGGACGTGAGATCTACCGGCACCGCAACACCATCGAATGCGGCATCAACCGACTCAAAAAACACCGTGCCGTCGCCACCGGCTACGAGAAACTCGCCAACCGCTACCTCGCCGTCATCCAGATCGCCGCCATCGACCAATGGCTATGACCTCGCCATCTACTTCGAGACACTGCCTAGCTGTTCGAGCCCGTCTTCAGGTAGCTGTGGGCGACGAGTGCCGAGCGCAGGTGCCACAGCCCCTTAGAGGGAGCAGTGTCGAGGCCGGTCAGCTGAGCGATCCGCTTGAGGCGGAAGTCGACGGTGTTGGGGTGTACATACAGTGCCCGCGCGGTGAGCCGCCTGTCCGAACCGTGGGCGACATAGCAGGACAACGTGGCCAGCAGTTCCGGATGCTCATCGATCGGGTCGAGCAACGCCGCCAGGTGTGTGCGCCCCGGCCCTGGCCGCGTCAGCTGGTACTCGAGGGCCAGATCCTGCATCCGATACACGCCGCCGGTCATACCGAGCTGCTGCACCATGTCGAGAAGATCATGGGCCTGCCGCGCGCCGTCGGGAATATCGGGGGCTGCCGAGCGGACGACGGCCGCGGTGATCGGCACGCCCGCCGCGTGGGCGACGTCGCCTACCAACGAATCCAGTAGATCGTCGGGGATATCGGTGGGCAGCAGAACGGTGCCGCCGCTTACCGACAGAATCGACAATGATCGGTCGTCGCTGCGGCGGGCCAGTTCCGCCTCGATGGTGCCCGTGATGCGGCGGTCGGCGACCAGCGGGGGAGAGCTGTGCCGCGGCCGATCGGGCTCGGGCGGAATCGCGAGTGCGAGAACCCAATATTCTCTGGCTATCTCGATGCCACATTCGCGTGCGGCGGCCGCCGTGACGTGTCCGCTGAGGAGTGCCGCGGCCAACGTCCGCGTCGCGATGTAGCGCTCCGCTGTCATCATGTGAACATGTCCTGCCCCGGTATGGAGATCGCGGACGTAGGCGCAGGAGATCGTCGAGTCCAACAGCGTGAGAAGCTCGAGCACCGCGATCGCAAGGTGTTCTACGGCGACGTCGTTACCGTCCGACGCATGAAATCCGTCACCGTGGCGGCCGCCCACGGCGAGCTGTCCGATGCTCGCTCGCAGAGTCTCGCGAATGGTACGCAGGACCGTTTCCAGCGGGATTCCGGTGCGCGCCCAGGAGGCGGCCGCATCCGCGAGTTGTTCTGTCCCGTCCTCGTCGACCGCACCGACCGCCAGCCGCACGCACTCTTGTGCCAGCTGGGTGATCCGGTCCCTCTCGACGCCCGCGATCCCGCCTGACAGTGCGACACCGGTGGTGAAGCAGTCGATGACGCTGCGTGCGAGCAGGCCGACCTCGTCGACGGCATCGGTCGCGAATGACAGCGGCGGACGCGTGTCCGGGGACTCCGCCTCGATTACCCCGCCGCGTGTTACTGGATTCCTTGACACTTGTGACTCCCATCGCGTCCAGCGCCGCGCGTACCCCTTGGTCCCGATTCCGAGGAGTTGCGGTACCGGTACCGCGGGCTGACTCGCGCCACGTCCCACGTAGCCGTCACGTCCACTCGGTGGAACAAGTGGCGTCTCGGGCTCGAACCGACACTAGAGTTGGTTCGGATGCCGAAATGTCCAGCAATTTGGACAGTGACCATGCCGGCCTGGCGGCGACCGTGTCGGCCGGAGTGATCAGGTCCGGAGGGGTGCGGGTCAGCCCGCGGCCACCTCATCGGTCCACAGTCCGCGCTTCTCGAGCATCTCGATCACGTAGTCGGCGTTCTCGATGATGTGCGCCTCGGTGAGGTTCCTGGCACGACGCGAATCCTGTTTGCGCAACGCCTCGATGAGCTCTTCATGTTGCGGCGCGGCGGTTTTCACATGAGCTTCGATGGAGGCGTAGAAATGGTTCGGCAGGTGTTTGACGATGTTGGCCAGCAACCGGGCCAGGCCATCGGAATCGGCGGCCAAGTTGATCGTGCGGTGGAACTCGTGACCCAGCCGGCCGATCTCGTCCACGTCACCACGCTGGATCGCGGCCTCGCACTCGGCCACGAGATCGGTCAGTCGATCCAGCTCCTGTGGGGTGATCCGTTTGGCCGCACGTGCGGCCAGCTCGCCGGACAGTTGGCTCTGGGCCCAGAACAGGTCGCGGATGTGCTGGCGGGTGAAGGCGGCCACCACGAAGCCACGGCGTGGGAGCAGGGTGATGAGTCCCTCGGTGCTCAATGACAACAGCCCCTCCCGGACGGGAGTGATACTCACACCGACGGCCTCGGCGATCGGCTCCATGCGAAGGAACTCACCTGGACGCAGGTTGCCGGACAGAATCTGTTCGCGCACATACGCCGCGACTTCGTCGGGCAACTGCTGATGCCGGGCACGGGTACGGGCGGGAATGTCGGCCCCGTTCGACTTCACCGGCTGCTCCTCCTCTGCTCGCGGCACACGGATGCGCCACCCTACGGGCACCGCTTCGTGCAGCACTGATCGCAGATACAATATATCGCGCATGTGCCCTGGCGGCGCGGCCGCGCGATGCGGAACCGCCGGTGTCGCCGGGGCCGCCCTGTGCGGCTCGATCCGCGACGATGGCCGCCGTCTCCGCGGCGCGAAGTGGCAACGCCCCGTGTCGTTCTGGCGCGGCCGGTGCGGTTCACTCCTTCATCGGCCTGAACCTTGTGGGCGGGTCATCCTCGTCGGCGATACGGGTGCGCGCCAGCCGCACGGCAGTCCACAGGTCGCGATGATCTCGCGTCGCGTGCTGCCATCCGAATAGTGGTGTATCAGCAGCGAGGCGGACGCGGGGTAGTGGCAGTCCGCGCATAGGCCGAAGTAGTCGAGAATCTCGCTGACGTCCGTGCGAATTCGCTCTGTCACTGCTTCTACTCCGGAGGCTTGCCCGGCGCGCCGCTGGGCGCCAGGAGTTAAAGGCATGGGGGAGCGGGGCGGTCCATGAGGTGAGGATGCGGAGTTTCTCATGGGACGTGCTCCCCGCTTCGGCCGACCAAAGCACGAGTTGCTGGTCGGAGTCCCCGGTGGAGCGGAACGTATCCCAGGCCGGCGTCAGATCCTCGACCTCCGGATGGCGCAGTGTCTTGGTGCCGAACTCGATGACTGATGTCGTGCGTGGGAGAGTTTGCACCTAGGCACCGCTAGGTACCGGCCAGGCGCAGCGAGTGCCGCTTGGCGGCGGCTGCCAGTTCCCGTTCTCTGGCGCTGTCCGGCCCGCCTTGCCTGGCAAGATGTTCGTGCAGGCGGGCTTTAGCTGCGTACCACGCCGCGAGCGATTCCGTGTCGGCGCCGTGCGCGGGGCGCGTTAGGCACAGTGCGGTCATTTCGATCAATACGTTCATATCAGGGTCCTTCGACGATGTGGCCGTCGTCGGGTGTAGACGGCGGTCCACCGGCCCGGTGAGCCATTATGCTCAATATGCAATATATAATATCTGCGCCATGTTGGTGAGGCAACTGCGGCGAGCGGCGAGAAGTAGGCCATCGCCCGGGGCTGGCACTGCGGCCGATCCATCTTGGTCGTGCTTTCCAACGGAACCGAAGAAGAGCAATGCGATGGCGTAGCTGGATGGTCCCCCGGCGATGGTCCGCGGCGATACGCTGGACATCGGCGAAAGGTAAGCGTATTGCCTGGTGTTCGGATCGACTCGCACCGATGACCGACGATGACCCGCTGCGAACGCGCCGTGAGATGAGCACATCCGTCACGGCGTCGGCGGCGGTCGGTCGGAGCGGGCCGGGAAATCTGCCGCTCGAATTGACCAGTTTCGTCGGTCGGCGCACCGAAGTCTCCGAAGTGCGCAATCTGCTGTCGGCGTCGCGGTTGGTGACGTTGACCGGGAGCGGGGGCGTCGGGAAGACGCGGCTGGCGCTTCGAGCCGCGTCGAATTCGCGGCGTGGTTTTCCCGACGGGGTGTGGTTGGTCGAATTGGCCGACGTTTCGGACCCCTCGCTGCTGGTCGAGGTCGTGGCGGCGACCATGGGTGTGCGGGACGAGTCGGCCGAGCGGCTGCTCGAGATTCTGGTCGGGTATCTGAGTTCGCGGGAACTCCTGCTCGTGCTCGACAACTGCGAGCAGTTGGTCGACGCGGTGGCCGAGCTGACCGAGACGTTGCTGCGGGCCTGTCCTGACCTGCGGGTCCTGGTCGCCAGTCGCGAGCCGTTGAATGTCGCGGGCGAAGTGCTGCTGCGGGTGTCGCCGCTGACGGTCCCGGATCCGGATCGGGAGCCGTCGCTGCAGGGGCTGGCTCGCTTCGATGCGGTAACGCTGTTCGCCGATCGCGCGGCCGCCGCGGTGGCGGGGTTCGAACTCGATGAGGCCAACAAGACCGCGGTAGCCGGCATCTGCGCCCGGATCGAGGGAGTGCCGCTGGCGATCGAGCTCGCGGCCGCCCGGATGCGCACGATGTCGCCGCAGCAGATCCTGCGGCGTCTCGACGATCGGTACGCGTTGCTCACGCGCGGCAGCAGGACGGCGCCGCCCCGGCAGCAGACGCTGCGGTGGTGCGTCGACTGGAGCTACGAGTTGTGCACCGCGCTGGAGCGGCGGTGGTGGGCGCGGTTGTCGGTGTTCGCGGGAAGCTTCGAACTCGACGCCGCGGAGCAGATATGCGGCTTCGATCTCGCAGCCCACAGCGCGCTCGATGTGTTGTCGTCCTTGATGGACAAGTCGATCCTGCTCCGTGAGGAAACCGACGGCATCGTACGTTTCCGGATGCTCGAGACCCTGCGGGACTACGGCCGGGAGAAATTGCGTGGGTCCGGCGAAGAGAAGGATCTGCGCCGACGCCACCGCCACTGGTACCGGCAGCTGGCACTGGACTGGGAAGCGGAGTGGGTCGGCGCCAGGCAGCCGGAGTGGATCGCGCGGCTGGATCGCGAACAACCCAACCTTCGTGAAGCGCTCAAATCATTCCTGTCCGACGACACCAACGGAGCCGCCGACGCCGGAATGAGCACAGCCGCCGCGCTGTTCGAGTTCTGGAACTTCCGCGGTCTGTACGGGGAAGGCCGGGCCTGGCTGGATCGAGTCCTGGCCCAGCCGCGCGCTCACTCGATACCCGATCGCGTCAACGCACTTCGTGCCGACAGCCAGCTGGCCGCGGCGCAAGGCGATTTCCAGGCGGCGACCGCCCTGCTGGAGCAGGGACGAGCGCTCGCCGAACAATCGCCCACTCCCGTGGTCGAAGCGCGCATCGCCTACGCCGAGGGCGCCCTCGCGCTCGCCTGCGGAGACTCCGCCCGTGCCCGCGCCGCCTTCGCGCGTGCCCTGAAGTCACTCGGTCCGGAGGCGCCGGACAATCTACGCTTCAGTGCCCTGACGTTGCTCGGTTGGGCATACGAATTGAGCGGCGACACAGCACGGGCGGCGACGTGCTACCAGCAGATTCTTTCCGCCACGCAGACCTGCGGCGAAATTCTGCATCGTTCGGCAGCGCTGCGCGGCATGGGCGTCGCGGCCTGGCGCCAAGGCGAGCGGCATCGTGGGAGGCGACTGCTGGAGAACGCCCTGCGTCTCAACCAGCGGCTGAACAACCCGTTCGTGGCCGCCTTCGGCCTCGAGGCGCTGGCGTGGACCGTCGAGCACGGGGACGAAGAGCGTGGCGCCATTCTGATGGGCGCTGCGCAGGGAGCCTGGCCGGCCGGTAGCAGCGTCGCGAGTGTTTTCCCCAACATGGCGCGTTTCCATCGCGAAGGCGAACAGCGCATGCGTCGCGAGCTCGGTGATCGCCGATTCGAGGCGGCATTGCGGCGTGGCCTGGCGATGGGGATGGACGCCGCCGCGGCGTACGCGTTGGGTGAACGGCCCGGCGGTACGACGGTCCCGTCGGGCTCCTCGGAGTTGACCAGACGTGAGCGGCAGGTCGCCGACCTCGTCTCGCGAGGACTCACCAACAAGCAGATCGCCGCCAAACTGGTGATCTCGCAGCGCACCGCGCAGGGCCACGTCGAGCACATCCTGACCAAACTCGGCTTCACTTCGCGCGCTCAGATCGCAGCCTGGGTGGTGGAGGAGGCCGAGCGAGGCGGGTCTTGACCGGAGCGCCTCCTCCACCGCAGTCGCCGCTACGCGTGTGCGGAGCCGGGGACGTCTACTTCATGTGGGAGTCGAACCAATCGAGCATCACTTCGGGCTGCTCACCGAAGTAGTTGTACCCGCGGAAGCGTTGGTCGGTTCCTTCGATCCAGTGCAATTTCTTGTCGGCGGCACCGATGTTGTCGTAGATCGCCTGCACATCGGACGGGTGAGTCAGGGTGTCGTCGCGCACCTGCGCCACCAGCGTCGGCATCCGCACCGCTGCGGCACGCGGGATGGGCGATTGCTCGTCGACGCGGAACCCGGTGCGTGCGCGCAGCGCCGCGTCGAACAGCTCGACACCGTTGTCGATGCCCGCGCCTTCGACGATGGTGCGCTCGACGAACGCGCGCGCGGAGATGGGTTGCAGCGCGATCATCGCCTTGATGTCGGTGAATTCCTCGGGATGCTTGTCGATCGCGACGAAGGTCGAGTCGGCTCCCAAGCAGACGCTCAGTAGTCCGGTGGTCATGGCCGCGGTGTCCGGCCGGGACCTCGCGTAACGGATGGAGCCGATCACGTCCCGGTACTCGAGCAGACCGATCCCGACCGTGCGGCCGTGTCCGTCAGGGCTGAGGCCGTGATTGCGGATGTCGTAGCACAGGATGTTATAGCCGGCATCGTGCAGGACTTTGTACTCGGGCAGGAAGTTCACCTCGAACCCGCCGAAGTCCTGGAACCCTTCGAGGTGACCGGCGTAGCCGTAGCGGTTGCCGGGCAGGAAATGGTTGTGGATGATCAGCCGATCCGAGTCGGCGGGAATGAACCAGCCTTCCAGCGTCAGGCCGTCCATCGAGGGGAAGAAGACATCCTCGTATGCCAGCCCGACCTCGTCGGGGCGCCGATACACCGGACTCCGCTTTCCGTGCGCCCAGAGTTCGACCATCGGGTCGATGACCTTGTTCGGCGCGACCGCTCCCATAGCCTTCGCGCCGACGTCGGTCAGTACCGCCTTGGCCTTTGCCGTTGTGCGAGTCATCGCGTTACGCCTCTCTGCTTGTGGGTTTGCCTCGTTCCGAGACCTACCCGGTGGACGTGGAGTGAATCGCCGGACGTATAAAATTTAACGCATAATATGTGTCACTCGTAGGTCGGCCGGGCCGTCCGCCGACGCGGCCGCGTACCAGCGGATTCGAG
Organism: Nocardia abscessus; assembly: GCF_015477775.1. Lineage (GTDB taxonomy): Bacteria > Actinomycetota > Actinomycetes > Mycobacteriales > Mycobacteriaceae > Nocardia > Nocardia abscessus_A. Next base: position 57,429 of record NZ_JADLQO010000011.1, read on the forward strand.
TCCTTCCAGGGTGCCTTCGCTGATGAGGTCGGCGGTCATCTCGTCCATGGCGGCAATGACGTGGAACAGGAACCGCCCGCCGGAATGGTGGTGTCGATGCCCTGTTCGAGCACGACCAGAGCGATCCCGCGTTCATCGAAGGTGGCGGCGAGCTCGGTCATGTGCCGCACCGACCGGAACGGACGGGACAGTCGCGCATGCAGCAGGTCTCGGCGCAGCGTGGGATCGCTGTGCCGGTCGTATCCGGCTCTCCTGCTCGGAGTGGGAAGGATCTTTCCTAGGTCCTGTTCTGCCCTTCTAGCGCTGCTGAAACGGCCGTAGCTTTCTAGTTGTAGCCAGTGAATAGCTAGAGAACGGGAGAGGAAAGGTCATGGCAGACAACATCGAGACAGTGGCGGTCAAGGGCTGGGCCTGGGACATCGCAACCGATATCTACTTCCCGCCGGGTTTCGACGAGTCGAAGGTGTATCCCACCATTGTCTCCGCCCACCCCACCGGCAGCTGCAAGGCGCAGACGTCGGGCAATATCTACGGCAAGGCGCTGGCCGAGGCCGGCTTCGTGGTAGCGGCCTTCGACGCGAGCTTCCAAGGTGACAGCGGTGGCGATCCGCGTTCGGTCGAGGATCCCGGTTTCCGGACCAGCGACTTCAGCTTTGTGATCGACCATCTCGTCACCCTGCCCTACGTCGACGCGGACAGCATCGGTGTGCTCGCGGTCTGCGGTGGCGCGGGCTACGCCGTGGCGGCCACCAAGATCGACCGTCGGATCAAGGCCCTGGGCACCGTCGTCGGCAGCAATGTCGGCCGGCTGATGCGCGAGGGCTTCTCGGAGTACAACCCGATGGGCATGCTCGAGGCCATCGCGGCGCAGCGCACCGCGGAGGCGCGTGGTCAGGCCCAGGTGATCAACGATCTGCTGCCGCCGTCGGTCGAGGCGGCGAAGCAGGCGGGTGTCACCGATATCGATGTGCTCGAGGCCACCGACTACTACAAGACCGATCGCGGCCGAGCTCCCGGTGGTAAGACCAGCTTCAACTTCGGTCGCCAGGCCGCCCTGGCTGACTGGGATGCCTACGACCGCGTCGAGGTCTTCCTGACCCAGCCGCTGTGTGTCGTGATCGGCGACAAGCCCGGCGCCTTCGCGTCGCAGCGGTTGAGCATGGAGCTCTACGGTCGTGCCGCGTCGAAGGACAAGCAGCTCGTCGTGGTCGAGGGTGCGTCGCACTACGACCTGTACGACCAGCCCGGCCCTACCGGTGAGGCGCTGGAGAGCCTGGTGCCGTTCTTCGGCAAGCACCTGAGCTGATCGGCTCGAAACAACGAAGCGAGGGCCACCGGAACACCGGTGGCCCTCGCTCTGTTCCGTACCGTGTGGCCGAGCGCAAGGCTCCGTCGCCGGATGATGCCGTCGGAAGAGAGTGGCGCCACGCCCGGTGAATTCCGCCTCGGCCGCGCGGGACGGATCGGTATCGGCAGACGTGTCTATGCGGTGGTGGTGTTCGCGGACGTGCTCGTGCGGGACAGTCGAACGGCCAGTCCACCGAGGCTCAGCACGAGCAGCGCCACCACCGACCACGGTGGTAGCCGGTAGGCGACGATCGACGCGGCGACCAGCACTGCCGCGCCAACCACTCGGGGCACCCAGTCACTGCGCGTCTCACGGTAGAAATAGAAGGCCTGCGCGAGAAGGTAGACCGCGGGGCCGGTCAGGACGAGCACGCCCGCGATACCGGCGGGGACTGTGTACGCGTGGCCGAGCAGCATTTCCGCGCCCGCGGCGAACATCACCAGCCCGGCCACCACCCCGTAGATCGCACTGAGTCCGAGGTGCACGGCGGCGATCGGGTCGGCGGTGCGGGTGATGTGGCGGACCACCTCGCGCTCGGCGCGGGCGAAGTACATCTGCCACAGGCACACCAGCGCCACGAAACAGCCGAAGGCGAGGGTCAGCACCAGAGCGTCGTCGTGGTGTTCGGTGATCACCCGGCCCAGCGTCAGCACGGTCTCACCGAGCATGATGATGAGGAACAGCCGCATCCGTTCGACGATGTGTTCGGCATCGAAGGCCAGTTGCCGCGAATGGATCCGCCGCCCGGGGATCGGGTGCGCCGCCCAGGTTCCGATCAGGTCGATCGCGGCCGCAGCGGCCCAGAACCACAGGCGGGTCTCGGGTTCTACCGCCGCGCCGATCAGCCACAGGGGAGTGGAGACCGCGAACCACAGCAGCACCCTCAGAAAGTGCTCGCGCAGGGCGTCGCCGGGCGCGGTCACCGCGGCGTAGACGCAGGGTCCGATCAGCGCGGCCAGCATCGGCACCACGAACAGCCACGGGCTGTCATCGAAGGCGTGCGCGATCCCGGCGTTGGCGAACAGACCGAACGCCATCACTACCACGGTGATGATCTGGGTGGTCTTGCGTTCGACGTCGAGCATGGTGATCTCGAAGGTGGTGAACGTCCAGATACCCACCACCGCGATCAACGCCACCAGCGTCTCGGCCGCGCCCCGCCAGCTCAAATGCGCTACCAAATGATGGGTGAGCTGACCCAGTGCCAGGACGAAGACCAGGTCGAAGAACAGCTCCAGGGGCGAAACCGCGCGTGCGAGCGGAAGACGCGGTGCGCTCATGGCTTCCTCCGTAGCTGATCTCCAGCAGCGCCTAGCGAAGTTTCAGCATACCGATCAGCACATGCTGGAACCGCCTGTTGGCACGCCGCTGAACGCCGACATCGCGGAGGTCGGACACGACAATACCGCCGCCCATCGACTGCACGGCAGGTTGCATCTCGCACTGGGCGAGCTTGCCTTGATCGGCGAATGGTTCGAGTCTGGCAGCGGGCTCGGGGTCGAAGAAATCGGCGATCAGATGTCGCAGACCCTGATCAAGATGTTCGTGGCCGGTCTCGGCTAGCGTGTGCCGCCGGCTGGCCGCGCTTCACTAGGTCGCGACAGCCACTCGCGGTGTCTGCGGCTCGGGTTCGCGTGGCGGGCGTATCCGCATCAAGACCAATGCGACGATCGCCGCGATCGTCAACGGACCGATGACCGCGAGGTACATCGAGCGCGGCGTCAACACGCTCAACGCGTGGCGGCGATGATCGGCGAGAGAATCGCGCCGGCCCGGCCAACTCCCATCATCGCGCCGTAGCCCTTGGCCCGGGCGAGTACGGGGTAGACGGCAGTGGATGTCGCGGCGGACCCGGTGAGCGCCGCATAGATCGCCGCGCCGAGCACAGCAGCAGTGGTCAGTGCGATGGGTCCGCGCAGTGTCACCGCGAACAAGGCGATCGCGACGGCCGCCACCAGTGCGGTGACGGCGGCGATCCGCGCGCCGGCCAACTTCAGGCCGACCGCCCCGAAAAGGGGTGCCGCCGATGACGGCGCCCAAGCCGATCATGATCCCGGCGACCGCACCGCTACCGGCGTTACCGCTAGCGTTCTCGATCAACTGTGGAGTCCACGTACCGACGAAGTAGTAGGCGGCCGTCAGCATCGAATAACCGCCGGCCAGCAAGATCGTCCGTGTCCGCAGTGTCTGGCCCAACAGTCGGGTTTCGGCGGTGGCGACGACCTGTCGCTTCGACTCGCCGGTGGCCCTGCGCTGGCGAAACTCGTCGGATTCACGAAGGAAGGCGGCCGGTGACAACCAGGGACAGGGCGCCGAATGCCGCACCGATCCAGAACATCCCCTGCCAGGCGCCACCGACCCAGGTGAGCAGCCCGGCTCCGGCGAACCCGGCCAGCATCGTGCCGAGCGGATAGCCGATCATCACCACACCCAGCGCGATACTGCGCCGATTCTCCGGAGCGCTCTCCTGGCCGAGCACGATGATCACCACGCTGATCGTGCCGATGGCGATGCCGGTGACGAACCGGGTCAGCAACAGCGTCTCGAAATTGGTGGACAGGGCCGAGGTCGCCGGCCCGATCGTGTTGACGGCCAAACCGATCAGCAGAATTTTGCGACGACCGTAGATGTCGGCGAAGCGGGCGAGCCCGATCGCGCCGACGGCCATGCCGGCCAACGCTGCGCTGACCGAATAGCCCTTCTGGGCGTTCGACGCGAACCCTTCCGGGAGGTGCGGCATCGCGAAGCCCATCACCAGGACGTCGTATCCGTCGAGCATGTTCAGGAACGCGCAGAACAGGATGACTGCTATTTGGTTGGGGCGCATGCCGATCGTGGTTGCCCAAGACTTCTGTGGATTCACCGGATCTCTCTAGTTCGGCGCGAAGGAACGCTGTTCCTCGGGCGCTGTCGCGGGCTCATCGGGTGCCGGCGAAGGGCGTGGGGGAGTGGCGGTGCGGAATGGGAATTCCGCGGTCGTCGGGGGAACGGCCGCAGGAGCTTCTCCCAGCAGGAGGATACGAGACCGGATCATGCTTAATGCATTTCCTCGAATCCGCCTCGAGGTCTCGCCGGATAACGCCACGACCTGTTCGGCGACGACGCGTCGCCCTGGCTCGCGCTGCACGGCGTCGGGTCGGCGACCCTTGCCGACCCGGCTCATCGGCCCTGTGTCAGCGCGTTCTCGTCGATCGGGCGGGTGAGCAGCTGTTCGATGAGAACCCTTGTGGCAGGGCTGAATTCGCGGCCGCGGGCGGTGGCGAGGTGGATCCGCCGTTCGGCCCAGGGCTCGGCGAGGTCGAGAGCGGCGACGCGGCCGGTCCATTCGTGGCCGACCAGGCATTCCGGTTGCACGGTGACGCCGAGCCCGGCATGCACCAGGCTGATCGCGGCACCGCCGCTGCGCAACACATGCTTCGGCGCGTAGTCCTCACCGATACGTTGTGCGGCGGCTCGCAGTGCACCGACCAGCGCGCGCGGTGCGATCAGGTTCTCCGGCAACAGGTCTCGGATCGTCACGCTGGTCTGTCCGCTGAGCGGGTGGTCGAGTGGAACCACGGCGACGATGCGGTCGCGGCGGTAGGGGGTCACCTCGACACCGTCGAGGTCGAGACCGTAGGCCGAGGCGAAGACGCCGAGGTCGGCTTCGCCGCGGGCGACCTCCTGCACGATGTCGGCGTTCTCCACCTCGTGCACCACCAGGTCGACCAGCGGGTACTCGCGGCTGAACTCGCCGAGCTCGCGGGCCAGGAACGGCACGATCACCGAACGGGCCGAGACGATCCGCAACTCGCCCTGCACGCCCTCGGACAGCGAGGCGAACTCGGTGCGCATGTCATCGAGACTGTCGAAGATCATCCGCGCGTGGCGGGCCAGGATCGCGCCCGCCGGGCTCGGCACCACACCCTTGGGGGTGCGCTCGAGCAGCTTGACGCCCGCGATGTTCTCGAGGACTTGGATGCGTTTGGTCGCGGTGGACGCGGCGATGTTCTCGCGGATCGCGGCCAGGCCGATCTGTTGTTCCTCGATCGCGGAGAGGAACAGGCGCAAGGTGAACAGGTCGACCTGTCTGATCAGGTGCAACCGGTTGAGCGTGCCCATGTCACCTCCGCTGTCGGGCCGTGACCGGTGTCTCCGATCATAGTGCGGGTCGGGGAGAAAAATATTTCATATGTCGCATTCAGGAGGTCGGCACCCGCTCGATGAGGGCGACCTTGACGTGGTCGGGTCGTTTCAGGGTGCCGTCGGGCACCAGCTCGACGATCGTCTTCACGTTGAGCGCTGAGCGCACCCGGCCTTCGATGGTGGCGCGCAGGTCGTCGCGCTGTTCGGTGGTCAGGTCCAGTGCGTATTCCACGACCAGAGGCAGCGGACGCTGGGTGGAGTGGCCCTCGAAATCGGCGCGTATACGCATCTCGCCGGTCGTCGCGGGCGCCAGTTCCATGACCAGCTCCTTGACCGCGGACGGGAACAGGTTGATGCCACGCACGATCAGCATGTCGTCGGTGCGGCCGACACAGCGCACCTTGTAACCCGTTCGGCCGCAAGCACAGTCGGCGCCGGTGACGACCACGTGGTCGCGGGTGCGGAAGCGCAGCAGAGGAGAGGCCTGGCGGCGCAGCGCGGTGTAGACGAGTTCACCGCTGGCGCCTTCGGCGGGCGCCACCTGGTCGCCGGTCTCGGGGTCGATGAGTTCGGCGATCATCAGATCCGGAGACAGGAAGTGCATACCGTCACCGACCTCGCACTCGCCCCAGTAGGTGCACGCGATATCGGTTCCACCCAACATCTCCCGTGCCGTGGCGCCCCACAGCGACTCGAGCTTCTCGCGCACCGCCGGCAGTCCGCCGCCGGGTTCGCCACCCACGCTGATCGCGCGCACACCCAGTTCGGCGGCGGCGCGGCCGACGATCTGCGGCGCCTGCTCGGCCAGATGGGTGAGGAAGTAGGGGGTGCCGATCAGAGTGTTGGGGCGCTGATCGGCCTGCACGCGCAAGAGTCGCTCGGCGCCTGCTTCCGCGCCGATGGGGATGTCGACGATGCCCATGTACTGCAGAATCTGCACGATCGGCAGGCCGCCGACGAAGCCTTTGCTCATGCCGAAGCCGTGTAGCAGTCGATCGCCGGGCCGGAAGCCGTTGGCGTAGAGGGCGCGGGCGCCCAGCTCACTCCAGGTGCGGATGTCGCTTTCCGTCAGACCCACGTAGGACGGTGATCCCGTGGTCCCCGACGAAGCCTGAATCTGCACGATGTCGGCATCGGCGGCGGCGACGTGGGTGCCGAGGGGCGGCGCGGACGCGAGGCTGTCGCGCAATTCCTGCTTCTCGGTGAACGGCAGATCGGCCAGGTCGGCGATGGTGTCGATCTTGTCCACGTCGACACCGTGCTCGGCGAACTTCGCCTGATAGAACGCGCTGTTCGCGGCCAGGTACGCGAGCTGCTCGCGGAGCCGCTCGTCCTGAACCCGGCGCGCCTCCTGCGCCGACAGGGTCTCGGCAGCACTCCAGTATCGCGCCGAGAAAGGAACACTTCTCATGATGACTCCCGAATGGCCGTTGCAACGTCGCCGCGCTACCGTTGTGTCCGGCGACGATTGTTCTCCGACCATAGTTGGGCTATTACTGCTATTCAATTCGCTGTCTTCGAATCGTCGATTCGCAATTTTTCACTTGCTAACGCCATGCCCGTTGGTCAATCTCGAATTGTCTCTCATTATGTGCCGCTGACCTGCTGATTCGCGGGAATATGGCCGGGATTCGGAGCTGTCGAACAGGCAATTCGAAGATCATCACTTGGCGCATCGGGCGAGCGGAATTACCGTTCTTCTCGGCGAACAAATCTATCCGAACTCATCGCATACGGAGCACAGAGAATGAATTCGAACTTCCTGGACGAGGCGCAGGCCGCCTGGCTCGACACCGTGAACAAGTTCATGGACAACGAGATCACCGTGGAATATGTGCGCAAGTGCGACAGTGGACGGGAGTACCCGTACGAGGCGTACGAGAAGATCGCCGCCCAGGGCTGGCTCGGCATCCTCATCGACGAGGCCGACGGCGGCTCCGGCGGTGACATCTTCGACTACTCGCTGATGGCCGAGGGTCTGGGCAAGTTCGGGTTCGACTTCGCCTGCTCGGTGCTGGTGCCCACCTTCACCGCGATGAACATCCTCAAGTACGGCACCGACGAGCAGAAGGCGCGCTACGTCAAGCCGTTCATCGACGGTCAGATCCGTTTCTCGGTCTCGATCTCCGAGCCCGACGCCGGTTCGGACGCCTCCAACACCAAGACCCGCGCGCGTCGGGACGAGAACGGCGACTGGATCGTGTCCGGTCAGAAGCTGTGGTGCTCGGGTGCGGCGGCCAAGGACACCGTCATCGCGATGCTGGTGCGCACCGATGCCGACGACAAGCACGGCGGCCTGTCGGTCCTTTTGATCCCCAACGACACTCCCGGCCTGGACATCCGCAAGCTGCCGACGCTGTCGCGCCACGCCACGGGCACTACCGAGATCTTTCTCGACGAGGTTCGCGTGCCCGCCGACGCGCTGCTGGGTGAGGTCGGCCAGGGCTGGAAGATCATCACCGACCACCTGGAGCTGGAGCGTTGCGCTGTGGCCGCCGCGTACGTCGGCAACGCGCAGGAAGCGGTGCGCGCGGCCAACAAGTACGCCCACGAGCGCATCCAGTTCGGCAAGCCGATCTACGAGTTCCAGGTGCTCAAGCACATGCTGGCCGAGAACCAGACCCGCGTCGACGCCGCGCGTCTGCTCTGCTACCGCGCCGCCAAGATGAAGGCCGCGGGGCTGCCCGCCGCCCGTGAGACCTCGATGGCCAAGCTCTACGGCTCCGAGACCCTCAAGCAGTGCGCCCTCGACGGCATGCAGATCCTCGGTGGTTACGCCAACCTGCCGGAGGCCGACATGGAGCGGTACCTGCGCGAGAGCGTGCAGTCGACCATCGGCGGCGGCACCTCGCAGATCCAGCGCACCATCATCGCCAAATCCATGCGCCTCTGATCCGCACTCCCACAAGCACTCTCAGGAGAACTTCGATGGCAACCATCAACAACCGCATCGACATGCCGCTCGACGAGATCGAGGTCGGCACCGTCTTCCGCTCCGGCGGACGCACCATCACCGAAGCCGACGTGGTGAATTACTGTGCGCTGACCGGCAATTGGATCGAGATCCACTCCAACGTCCACTACGCCGCGCAGACCCGCTTCGGTGAGCGCCTGGTGCAGGGTTCGCTGACCTACTCGCTGATGACCGGCCTGATCCAGTTCGGTCCGTCGATCCAGGCGAACTACGGCATCGACAACCTGCGCTACCTGAAGCCGGTGCTGATCAACGACACCATCTACGTCACCGCCGAAGTCATCGCCAAGAAGGACAAGGACGAGAAGTTCGGCGTCATCACCTTCCTGATGAAGGCGCTCAACCAGCACGGCGACGTGGTCCAGCGCAGCGAGTGGAGCCTGCTCATGCTGCGCAAGCGCGAGGATCTCGACGCGCTCGTCGGCGCCTCGCTGCCGACCGAAAAGGTGCGGGGCTGAGGTCATGACCGCACAACCCGTCGCAGCGATCGTCGGCATGGGCGACGCCTATGCCACGCGCGCGAATCGCAAGGATCCGCTGCAACTGGCCGTCGAGGCCACCGTTGCGGCGCTCGCCGACGCGGGGATCACGAAGAACCAGGTGGACGCCCTGTTCACCGGCCGTTCGCCGTGGGCCGACAAGCGCTCGCAGTGGAACAATATCTTCGCCTCGCACATGCAGATGCCGCTGACGTTCACCAGCGAACTCACACTGCACGGCGCCGGACTCACCGCCACGCTCGCGCAGGCGTCGCAGACGATCGCCGCGGGCAAGGCGGAGTATGTGCTCTGTCTGCAGAGCGATGCGACGGAGTTGTTCGTCGACGCGGTCGCCATGGGCGCGGAGGCCGACGCGGATCCGCAGTTCGAAGTGATGTACGGACCGACGATCCCATCCCTCTACGCCCAGGCCGCCCGCCGGTACTTCCACGAATTCGGCATCACCGAAACCGATCTCGCCGAGGTCGCCGTCGCCAATCAGCGGTGGGGCGCCCACCATCCGCACGCGGCCAAGGCCAAGCACGGCGAGATCGATGTCGCCACGGTGCTCGCCTCGCCGTACGTGGCGACGCCGCTGCGGCGGTGGATGTGCTCCACCTGGGGTGGTGGCACCGGCGGCGCGCTGGTCGTCACCGCGCCCGACAATGTACGTCCCCACCAGAAGCCGGTCTACCTGCACGGGTACGGGTCGGCCACCACTCACGAGTACCTGTCGGACCGGATGAACATGCGTACCTGCAAGTTCGCCGACTTCGGCACCCTGCCGAACCTGACCCATACCGCCACCATCGAGGCGGCCAGGCAGGCTTATGCGATGGCCGGACTCGGCCCTTCCGATATCGACATGGTGCAGATGTCGGTGAACTTCGCGCACATGGGCCCGATCGTCATGGAGGACTTGGGCTTCGCGAAGAAGGGCCGGGGCATCGACGTCTATCGCGAGGGTCGCACCGGCGTCGACGGCGACCTACCCACCGACACGAACGGCGGCTGGCTGTCCTTCGGCCAGCCCGGCATCTCCTGCAATATGGACACCCTCATCGAGACCGTGCGCCAGCTGCGCGGGCAGGCGCTGGGGCTGGCGCCGACGCGCAAGCCGGAGACCGCGCTGGTGCAAGGAGCGGGCGGCATGCTGGCGGCGGGCAGTGTCCTGGTGCTGGCGGCCTGAGCGGAATCGGAGAACATCATGAGCGAGACCACCGCACACCACGACTGGCCACAGCCGTACCAGTTGCTCGACGCCGCACCGTACTGGGCGGCGCTGGACGAGCAGCGCCTGACCTTTCAACGCTGCGCCGACTGTGCCGAAGCCGTCTGGCCCGCGCACTCGTACTGCCCCTATTGCGCTTCGGCCGCCCTGAACTGGGAGGAGTCAGCCGGGCGCGGCACGGTCTATTCCTTCAGCACGGTGATGCGCGGCCCGACCCCGGTGTGGGCGTCGATCACGCCGTACACCGTCGGGTTCGTGCAGATGGCCGAGGGGTACATGCTCTTCGCCCAGATCGAGGGTGACCCCGAGTCCATCGCGATCGACCAGGACGTCACCGTCCGGTTCGTCGAACGCGGTGTCCAGACCATCCCCGTCTTCACCGCCGCGAACCCCGGGTAGAGGGTGCACCATGACAGCACACGATCGATCACGACCAGGGCAGGAGCAGCCGATGCAGAACGAACTTCCGCTGTCCGGAATCGTCGTGGTCGAACTCGGTGACAGCGCCTCGGCGCCGTTCACCGGCAAGATCCTCGCCGAACTCGGTGCCGAGGTGTGGAAGGTCGAGCGGCCGACCGGGGATTCCTCGCGAGGCTGGGGCCCGAGCATGTGGAAGGGCAGCGGCGCGGCGTTCCACGCGCTCAACCGGGGTAAGCGAACCATCAGCATCGACATCAAGCATCGCGATCAGCTCGCCTTGCTGCACCAGTTGATCGCCGAACGTGCCGATGTGTTCCTGCACAATCTGCGCCCGGGCTCGGCGGCGAAGTACGGTCTGGACGCCGAAAGTCTCCGGGTGACCAAACCCGAGCTCGTGCACTGCGAGGTCGGCGCGTTCGGGCACAACGGGCCGATGAACCGTTTGCCCGGCTACGACCCGCTGATGCAGGCGTTCTCCGGCATCATGAGCATCACCGGCGAGCACGACGGACCACCGGTCCGCGCGGGCGTGTCGATCATCGACTTCGGCACCGGGATGTGGGCGGCCATCGGCATTCTCGCCGCGCTGCATCGGCGCAGTTCCAAACTGGACGGTGCCGCGGTGAACGCGTCGCTGCTGGAAACGGCGATCGCGTGGATGTCGATCGGCGTCGCGGGCTACAACGCCGACGGCGCGCCCGGCGAACGTCATGGCTCGGGTGTCGCGTTCATCGTCCCGCACCGCGCGTACTCCGCCGCCGATGGAGATCTGATCGTCAGCTGCGGTAACGACGGCTTGTTCGCCCGCCTGAGCCAGGCGCTGGACCGGCCCGAGTGGGCGAGTGACGATCGGTTCGCCACGAACGCGGCTCGCCTGGTCAACCGGGCGGAAATCGACCGCTTGATCGGTGATCGGATGGCAGAGCGCCCGCGCGAATACTGGCGGAAACGGTTGCAGGACTTCGGTGTTCCCGTCGCCCCGGTGCAGACGACCGCCGAGATGGTTGCCCACGAGCAGACCAAGGCGCTCGGCATCATCGGTGCGCCCACCGAGGACGAGATCGGGGTCGTCGGACTGCCGTTGTCGTTCGACGGCAAACGACCACCCCCGTTGCCGCCCGCCCAGGACGTCGGTGGGGCCGACGATCAGCTGCGCGACCTGCTCGGACAGCGAACCGGCACCAACAGCAACGGAAAGAGCAATGGTTAGCAGCAGTGGCCCGCTGACGGGCATTCGCATCGTCGAACTGGGCGGAGTCGGACCGACTCCGTTCGCCGCGATGCTGCTGTCGGATCTGGGCGCCGACGTCATCCGTTTGGACCGCCCGCCGGGCTACGACGGCGGCGCGCCGATCGACGCGAAGTTCAATCTGCTCAACCGGGGCAGGCGCAGCGCGATCTTCGACCTGAAGAAGCCCGCGGCGGTCGAGGCGGTACTACGGCTCGTCGGCGAGGCCCATGTGGTGCTCGAGGGATTTCGGCCAGGGGTCGCGGAGAAACTCGGCCTCGGCCCTGATGAATGTATGGCCGTGAATCCGGCGCTGGTGTACGGCCGGATGACCGGGTGGGGTCAGCACGGGCCGCTCGCGAGCGACCCCGGTCACGATCTCAACTACATCTCGCTGACCGGGGTGCTGCATTCGGTGGGCCGCGCCGGTGAACCTCCTGCCATCCCGCTCAATCTGGCGGGCGACTTCGGCGGTGGGTCATTGTATTTGGCGCTGGGCGTGGTTTCCGCGCTGCTGGAGAGTCGCACGTCCGGTCGAGGTCAGGTGGTCGACGCCGCCATGGTCGACGGCTCGGCATCGCTGATGACGCTGTTCTACGGCCTGTTCGCCGCGGGCTACTGGAGCGACGAGCGCGGCGTGAACCGGCTCGACTCGGGCGCGCCCTGGTACAACGTCTACGAAACCGCCGACGGCGGCTGGATCAGTGTGGGCGCCAACGAATCCCGCTTCTGGCGCAAGCTGCTGCGGATCATGGGCATCGACGAATCCGAGATGCCCGGCCAGCACGACAAATCGCAGTGGCCCGCGATGCAGGAGAGGTTCGCTGCGGTGTTCCGCACCAGGACCCGCGACGAATGGTGTGCTCTCGCAGAGGGGCAGGAGGCGTGTCTGACCCCGGTACTCTCACTCACTGAGGCGCCGCGCAACGCGCACCTGCGGGTCCGCGGCACCTTCATCGATGTCGAAGGTGTGGTCCAGCCCGCTCCCGCACCGCGTTTCAGTCGCACCCCCGGTGCGATCCAGCGACCGCCGGCCGAACCCGGTGAGCACACCGACGAGGTGCTGAGCGACTGGGGATTCACCCCGGCCGAGCTCACCGCCCTGCGCGATCAGGGCGCGATCGGCTGACTGCGGCGAGCCTCGACCACCGCGCCCGCGGTGTGGAAATCGGCCAGCTCGATCCGATGTGTCATCCGCCAATAGTCGGCGACCCGCCACGGCATGTTGGTGACCACGCGGCCCACCGCGGTGCGCTCCCAGCTGCGCATGCCGCCGTATAGTTCCAGATCATCCTGGCGTGGGCCTCGTCGAGTTCCCGGTTGTCTACCTCTTGCTTGCACTCGACAATGGCCAGGTCGCGTTCGATCATGGTGCACACCAGGCCGGGGACTTCACCGCCGTGGGCTATCGGTCCGTCGAGGACGGGGTCGAGCACATCGCCCTCGTCCTCGGCGACGTGTCCGGACCGGAACCCGTCCTCACCCGCGTGCACTCGGAATGCCTCACCGGTGAAGTCTTCGGTTCCCGCCGTTGCGCAACGGGATTCAGGTGCCTGCGCTGCTGACGCTCACCTGGCGGCAGACCCTCACAGCGCCGCCTATGTGCTCACCAAACGAGAGCGGATGGGCCACGCGCTGCCGGATCTCCGGTTGCCGAGCCACGACCGGTTCCCGGTGGGCAGTTCGGCGTCGGCCACGGGAATTCTCGAGTACACCTGAGCCGACGGTCGTCCGACCGGCTCGTTTCGCTCACCGTGAATCCACGTTTCCCGATTGTCAATTGACTCGGCACCGTCGTGGGCAGATCTTGAGTGGGAGGTTTACATCACGTTCACGCGGGCCGGCTGTTGCAGTCGCAGAAGTCTCGAGGCTCGCGACTCGGCAGAAACGGCGGTCTTCGTGCAACACGACAACGCGGCACACTTCTTCATCGGCGGTAGGTGGGCTGCCGCGGCGTCGGGCGCGACGTTCGACGTGGTATCGCCCTTCTCCGGTGCGCTGGTGGCTACGGTGGCGGCCGCGTCGAGGACTGACATCGATGCCTCCGTAGCCGCGGCTCGGGAGGCGTTCGACAACGGTCCCTGGCCCCGTATGACGCTGAGCGAACGCGCCGAAGTGGTTCGCCGGTTGCGGGAGAACCTGGCCACCGACGCGGCACAGATCGCCGAGACGATCACCACGGAGATGGGTGTGCCGATCACGCAGACGACGGCGTCACAGGCAGGGGCGGCGCTGGCCCTTCTGGATACGAATCTCGGACTTGCCGAACACTATCCATGGCGGTCGTTGCGGCGTTCGGCATTGGGGAACGCGCTCGTCGTGCGGCGGGCGATCGGTGTGGTCGCCGCGGTGATCCCGTGGAACGCACCGATTTCGGTCGCGATGCTCAAGCTCGCTCCCGCCCTGCTCGCTGGCTGTACGGTGATCCTCAAACCCTCCCCGGAAGCCCCGCTGAGTTCGAATCACCTCGCGGCGGCGGCCGCTGCGGCCGGATTGCCCGACGGCGTGCTGAACATCGTCACCGCCGACCGTGCCGAGAGCGAGTACCTCGTCACCCATCCCGGCGTCGACAAGGTGTCGTTCACCGGCTCCACCGCCGCCGGGCGCCGGATCGCTGGTCTGTGCGGTGACAACGTGCGTCGGTACACCCTCGAACTCGGGGGCAAGTCGGCAGCCGTCGTCCTGGAGGACGCCGATATCGAGTCCACCGCCAAGGCGCTGCGCACCCTGTCGTTCCGCTACAACGGACAGGCCTGCACCAACAAGACTCGGGTCGTCGTTCCGCGTTCCGTGCACGACGCCCTCGTCGACGCGTTGGCGAGCGAGATCGCCGATATCAGGGTCGGTGATCCCGCCGATCCGGCCACCGAGCTCGGTCCGCTCGTCAGCGCCCGGCAGCGGGCCCGCGTGGAGGGATACCTCGTCGCCGGACGCGGCGAAGGAGCCGTCGTCACAGTCGGCGGCGGCCGTCCGGACGGGTTCGCTGCCGGTCAGTTCGTGGAGCCGACATTGTTCACCGGCGTGACCAACGACATGACGATCGCGCGGGAAGAGATCTTCGGTCCCGTCGTCGCGGTGATCGCCGTCGCCGACGTGGACGAGGCCGTCGCCGTCGCGAACGACTCGGTCTACGGACTGTCCGGGGCGGTGTTCAGCACCGACGACGAGCGAGCGATGCGCGTCGCGCAGCGACTCGAGACCGGAAGCGTCGAGGTCAACGGCGCGAGCACCGGATTCCATGCCGCCCTGGGCGGATTCAAACACAGCGGCATCGGCCGAGAGGCGGGCCTCGAAGGCTTCGACGCCTTCACGGAGATCACGTCGTTCGGAGTGCCTGAGGCACTGGCCGATTCACTCGCCTGACCTCGGCACGTCGCCGAGCCCTATTCACTCGAACACAACCGAGTCCCGAAAGGACACCGCCATGCCCGCGCGACGTCTCATTCCGCTGGCCGGAGCATCGATCACCCTCGACAGCGGTCTCATCACCATGGGTACCCGAGGTCCGCTGACGGTGCCGATCCCGACCTTCCTCATCGAACACGAGCGTGGGCTGGTCTTGTTCGACACCGGACTCGTACCGGAGGCATGGTCGGATCCGCGCGCGGTCTACGGCGATCTGGTCGATATGTTCGCCCTCGACTGTCCGCCGGAGAACACTCTGCAGAACCAGATCGAGCTGGCCGGGTACGAACTCTCCGACGTCACCCACGTGGTCATCTCGCATTCGCACTTCGACCACACCGGCGGCATGTACCTGTTCCCGGACGCCCAGTTCTTCATGTCGGAGGTCGACATCCGGTACGCGATGTGGCCGGACGCCTACTTCCGCGGCTTCTATCGCGCGGCCGATTTCGAAGCGGTCCGTGACTACGCCTGGAACCCGCTGCGCGAGGACCTCGACCTGTTCGGTGACGGTGCCGTCGTCCTGTACCAGACGCCGGGACACACACCCGGTGAGATCAGCCTGATGGTGGAGCTGGCCGAGGCGGGCAAATTCCTCATCACCGGAGACACCGTCCACCTCCGCGCGGGCGTCCAGTACGAATGCCCGTGCCCGGTCGACTACAACGCCCACGAAGCGATCATGTCGATCCAGCGCATCAAGCAGCTCGCCGCCGCCCAGAACGCCCAGATATGGGTTCTCCACGACCCGCAGGACTGGGCCGAATTCGCCGCCGCCGGCGCGATTGTGTAGGAGACCCGGTGGATATCGCTGAACCGCGCCATGCTTCGACCACGGCAGAGATCGCGCGACACGTCGTCGCGGTCGCCGAGACACCCCCGCAGCCGCGGGATGCCGAAGCTCTGCGCCGCCTGCTCCTGGACAACTTCATCGTCTCGCTGTGGGGGACCACCCGTCCGGTGGTGACCGAGCTCGCCGACTGGACCGCACGATTCGCCGGGACCGGCGACAGTCATGTGCTCGGACGAGAGTGGACCACCGACCCGTCGATCGCCGCCCTCGTGCACGGCACGTCGGCCCACGCCTTCGAGCTCGACGACACCCACAACGCGACCGCGAGCCACCCTGGCTCGGTCATCATGGCCGTCGCACTGGCGGTGGCCGCCGAGAGCGGTGCGCCGGTCTCGCGCGAGCAGTTCTTCCAGGCGATCACCGCCGGGTACGAGACGATGGCATTGCTCGGTGAAGCCGCAGGCGGTATGCGCGTCGTCCACCGTGGCTTCCATCCGACATCGCTGCTCGGTACCTACGGCGGTGCGACCACCGCCCTGGTCCTGCGGGCTCTGCGAGCGGGCGAGCGAGTCGATCCGGTGGTGGTCGAGACCGCGTGGGGACATGCGCTCTCGCAGCCCTCTGGTTCGATGCAATTCTCGGCCGAACCGGAGGGCGGCGAGGTCAAGCGGGTGCACGCGGGGCTCGGTGCGCACAATGCGATCCGCGCGGCCGACTTCGCGGCGCTGCCCGCGGTGACCGCACCGCGGCTGGCCCTGGAAGGCGTGTACGGCCTGGCGGCCTGCTTCGGTGGGGAGCCGACTGCTGTCCGAACCGACCGAGGGCTCGCGATCCACCAGATCAGCTTGAAGCCGTACTCGTGCTGCCGTCTGTTCCACTCGACCATCGAGGCGCTGCGTGTGGTCACCGACGCGTTCACGGTGCCCGCCGACGAAATCCGGGACGTGTTGGTGACAGGACCTCGGCTGATCGCCGAGCAGCACCTCACGCGGGCCGAGTCGTCGATGACCGCGCAGTACAGCTGCCCGTTCGTGGTGGCGGCGACGATCGTGCACGGCCCCGAGCGGTATGACGCTTACACCGAGGAGAATCTTCGGGATCCGGCGGTGCTCGACGTTGTCGAGCGGGTCCGGTTCGAGGTGGACGAGGTGATGGAGGCCGAGTTCTATCCGCAGCATTTCGCGACCGCGGTGCGGGTGGAACTCAGCGACGGATCGATCCGAACGACACAGGTCGTCGACAGCGTCGGAACATCGGAACATCCGATGTCGGTCGAGCAGATCATCGGCAAAGCTGCCGGGCTCGCCGGTGCCGGGGCCGACGGCTGCGGTGCGCGGTTGGCGGATGTGATCTGGCGCGAAGACTCCGATCCACTTGCCATGGCCACGGCTTTATGGGCCGAGGCTCGAAAAGTTGTCGCGGCGCGAGGTGCGACGAGTTGACCGATTTTTCGCGATCGAGGCGCAACAGCCGGGGTAATATCCCCTGATCATGCAGTGGCAGGTCGATATTTTCAGCCTGAGACTCTTTCTCTCGGCCATCGAAGAACGCCAGATCGGCCTCGCGGCAGCGCGAGAACACATCGCTGCCTCCACCGCGACGAAGCGTATCCAGGCGCTCGAAACGATGATCGGCCTGCCTCTGCTGGACCGGACGCGAACAGGCGTGGTGCCCACCGAGGCGGGGGCAGTTCTGGCGCGGTACGCGCGGAAGATGCTCGCCGACCTCGACGATCTTCGGTCGGAGATGGTCGCCCTCACCGTCGGGCTGGAAGACCGGTTGGTGGTCGCGGCAGCGCACTCGGTGATCATCGATCTCCTGGCGCCCGCGGTCGGGTTGTTCCTCAACGAGCGCCCGTTCGTCGAATTCTCGCTCAGCGAAGTCGACAACAAAGAGGTCGTTCGCCAGCTCGAAGCCGGAGAGTGCGATATCGGCGTGTTCGCCAGCGTCGGCGAACCGAAGTGCGCCGCCGCCGAATTGGCATTGCTCGGCAGCGAGCCACTCGTCGCCGTCCTGCCACGCGACCATCCCCTCGCAGCCGCGGGTTCGGTGCGATTCCGCGAACTCGCCGCGGAGGGTCTGATCGCGACACAGACAACGGCGGCGATCTACCGAGAACACGGAGCCCAGCCCGGCGACCTCCGGCATGTGGTGCGCACAGGGGAGGTAGCACTGGGGATGGTCCGAGCCGGCCTCGGGGCAACCGTCGTCCCTCGGCGCATGGCCGGCCAGGCAGCGGATTCCGAGATGTTGCTGCGGACACTCGACGAGGAATGGGCAGTGCGACGCATCAATGCAGCCACCGCGACGCGGAAAGCAGGCACTCCAACGGTCGCCGCTTTTGTCGCGTGCTTGATGCGGCAGATATCGCAATTATCGGTGTAGATGCGAACCGGCGACAGCCGGTAGTTGTCGTGCAACTACCGGCTGTCGGTCTGGAGAACCGGTATCTGTAGGTCAGATGTGCTTGGAGAGGAACGGAATTACTTTCTCCAGCGCGGCGCCCGCGCCCTCGGGCTGGTCGTAGAGGTCATAATGCGATACGCCCTTCAGCACCACGAGTTCCTTGTCGGTCGAGGCGGCCCGGTCGTAGATCTCATATCCGTCGCGATAGGCACCGAAAGCGCCGGGCTTGTCACCGATGACGATCAGCGCGGGTTGGGTGAGCAGAACTTCGGAGAGGTGGAACGCGTCCCAGCCGAGCGCCGAGGCACCGTGCGCGATGTCGAACGTCGCCGGACCGTTGGGCGCCTGACCGCGGGGAGTGCAGTAGTAGTCGTACGCCTCGATGATGTCGATGTCGCCGATCTGCTGAGCGACCTCGGGCGACGGCGGCAGTGCGGCGCTGACCTCGCCCCCGGCGCCACCGAGCTCGGCCGACCGCTGTTTGGCGACCGCCTCGAGGGCCGCGACGGGCCCGCCCTGAGCGAGCGAGTTCTCCCGTACCATCCGGCCGTAGTTGACGCCGGTAATCGAAACCACCGCCTTGAACCGGCGCTCGGTCATCGTGGCATTGAGCGAATAACCGCCGCCGCCGCACACACCAAGGACACCGATCCGGTCTTTGTCGACGTAGGGCAGGGTCGTCAGATAGTCGGCCACCCGCCGGAAGTCCTCCACCCGCTGCGTCGGATCCTCGACACGGCGCGGGCTGCCGCCGCTTTCGCCCTGGAAGCTCGCGTCGAAGGCGATGGCTACATAGCCTTCCTCGGCCAGCCGGGTCGCGTAGATGTTGCCCGCGGTCTGTTCCTTGCAGCTACCGATCGGGTGTGCGCAGACGATCGTCGGGTAAGTCTTCGAACGGTCGAACGAGGGCGGGAAGTACAGATCCGCGGCGATGTCCCACGTCATGTCCGGATTGCGGAACTTGATGTGCTCGATGTTGTCAGTTGCCACCAGCTAGCTCCTTCCGCCGCCGCCCGCACGACTGGTACGGGGGATCTCGAACCGGCCGACTTCTTCGGCCTGTTCACAGTCTCTGCCGTTAGCCGCCTGATAACCAGGGAAGATTTTCGCCCAGGTTGTTCCCCGTGGTGTTCATCGCCTTCCTGGGAGCAAATTCTCCCCTGCAACAGGTGGTCGGCGGGTGCCACCATCGAGTCGGACATCAGCACGGCCGAGTGTCGTGGGCCGAACGCACCCACCGCTTCGACGCGGCGAAGCGGTCGCGCCGAGTGAACTGAGGAGACCGTCATTTCTACGAAGAATTCCGAGCAGACGTCGCGGCACGCGGCGGCACTGATCATCGGTGGCTCGCTGGGTGGGTTGACAACGGCGCTCGCGCTGGCGGCTCGCGGTACCGCGGTGACGGTCCTCGAGCGGACATCCGGGCGCACCCAACGTGGCGTGGCGATTCTGGTATCCGGTGCGAGTCTACGCCGGGCGCTTGGTCGGCAAGCGCGTGAGATCGTCGGCAAGGCGCTCGGTCCCGCCTCGATGCGTCAGGGTGTGTACCCGCATTCCTGGTGGGACGTGTACTCGGCGTTGCGCGACGCCGCCGATGCGGAGCCGCTCGTCACGGCGGTCGAGAACGTGCATATCGTCGAGGTCGGACAGGACGACACCGCTGCCTGGGCCAGGGAAGCGGACGGCTCGACGTGGACCGGCGACATCCTCCTCGGCGCAGACGGTTATCGCAGTGTGGTGCGCCGCTGGGTGGACGCGGCCCGCCCCGTCGCCGACTACGCGGGCTACGTCGTGTGGCTGGGACAGTCGGAGCTGCCCGAGTCCTACCTCGACCGGGCAGGCGGCCCCGACTTCTTCTCCGGCGAGGACGACATGCTCGCCGTGTACCCGCTGATCGACCGCGACGGGGGCGTCACCCGCTACGGGTGGGGCTGGTTCGATCCGCACCACACCTCGCTGTTCCAGCGGATCGGCGCGATCGAGGGCACGGAGGTCAAGCACACACCGCGAGTGGACGCGATCCCCGCCGAGGTGTACGACGACATGGTGCGCACCGCTGAGACTCGGTGGCACGAACCGTGGCGCACGGGTGTCATCGAAGCCTTCCGGACAAGGGAGGTGGTTGCCACCCCGATCACCGAATACCTGCCGCAGCGGGTGGTCAACGGCCGCATCGGTGTGCTCGGTGACGCCGCGCACGCTCAAACACCCATGACCGGCGCGGGTTTCGAAGAGGCGGTCACGGATGCGGTAGCACTGGCCGAGGCACTCGACGGCGTCGATGTCGAAGAAGGCCTCGCGCGCTACGAATCCGCCCGGTTGGTGGGAATGCGCAGTCGGGTGTCGGCAGGACAGTCGTTCAGTCGATCTTTCGCGGGCGTCTAGAACCGCGACGGAGCGTCCCGGCGGGCCGAGCCGTGGGGAACGCTCCGTCCGCGAGCATCAGCGCGAGATCTGGATCCGCTTCGCGGAATTGTCCAGGGCGCGAATCGTCTCGTCGGCGAGACGGTGGACGACCTCACCGGCACTCGGCAGATCGTTGATCAGGCCGACAGCTTGGCCCGCGGCGAGATTCATGTGACTCTTCACCGAGTTCTTGGCGGCGGCGTCGCGGATCGGGATGGTCAGCATCCGCTGGACGGGGTAGGGCTGCATCTCGTTCTCGTGGCCCTCCCACACATCGGTGAAACGGTTGCGCAGCTGACGCACGTGGAGGCCGTCGAACCGGGGTGTGCGCAGGGTGGAGCTGGGGCCGGCCTCGACCACGGCTTCCTTGTACACCTGCTGGCAACCGGCCTCCGCGGTGGCGATGAACCTGGTGCCGATCCACGCGCCGTCGGCGCCTGCCACCAGCACACCGGCGATCTGCGCACCGTTGGCGATACCGCCCGCGGCCACCACCGGGATTGTCGCGAAGTCGAGGACCTCGGCGAGCAGCACCAGCGTGCCCACCTCCCCGGAGTGCCCGCCGCCCTCGGTGCCCTGGATGATCACCACATCGGTGCCGTTGGCGATCACCTTGCGGGCCGCCCGCGCGGTGCCGACGATGCTCATCACGGTGGCGCCCTTGCTGTGGCACTTCTCGACGACATCGGCGGGGGTGCCGAGGCCGCAGACGATCACCTCGACGCCCTGATCGAGGGCGAGGTCGAGCTTCTCGAGGTTGTCGGCGCGACTGATCGCCTGGTCGGGAACGTTGTCCTCGACCGGAAAGCCCATTTCCTCCAGTTCGGCGCGTAGTTGCTGAATGGGCTGCGGCAGGGGGTCGGGCAGGGTCACGTCGGTCCGTGCGCTCGGTGCGTTCTCGGGGAACCCGAGGTCGAGCGCCAGCGGCTTGCCGCTCAGTTCCCGGAACCGGCGGATGTTGCTGTCCACCTCGGCAACGGACATGTCGATGCCGCCGAGGCAGCCGAGACCGCCCGCGTTCGCGGCGGCGGCGGCGAGGTCGGCATAGGCGATCAGGCCCATGCCCGCCTGCAGGATCGGCACCTCGATGCCGAGCAGGTCGCAGAGCGGGGTTCGAAGGGTCGGCATGTCATTCTCCTGAGTTGGTCGGGACGGATGAGTTCTGTGCGCCGAGCAGCCGCTGGGCCGCCGGAACGAGTTTGAATTTCTGCACCTTGCCGGTGGGGGTCTGCGGGATCTCGTCGGCGCCGAGCAGGAAGATGTGGCGGGGCACCTTGAACCGCGACAAGCTCGCGCGGCACACGTCGGTCAGCTCCTCGATGTCGAGCTCGGTGTTCGGTTCGGGAACGACGAAGGCGCCGACGACCTCGCCCCACCGTTCGTCTGGCACGCCGACTACATAGGCCTGGCTGACACCCGGTCTGCCCGTGAGGAACTCCTCGATCTCGGTCGGGGTCACCAACTCGCCACCGGTCTTGATGAGATCTTTGGACCGGCCCGCGATGGTCATCGACCCGTTGTCGAGGAAGCGGACCAGATCGCCGGTACGGAACCACCCGTCGCGCAGGACCGCCAGGGTCTCGTCGGGTCGTTGCCAGTACCCCTTCATCGTGGTCGGCCCGTGGACGACGAGTTGGCCCACCGCATCGGGCGCGACGTCCTCGCCGGTGATCGAGTCGACCACCCGGAATTCGGCGATGATGTCGCCGTGGTCGGCGAGCCCGGCCGGACCGCTCGGCAGGGGTTTGCCGACCGTCGTGCTGATCGCCTCGAAGGGGTCTTCGGGCTGGGTCATCGTCAGCGTGCCACTCATCTCGGTCATGCCGTAGGCGGTGACCAATTCGGTGATGCCGAGTTCGTCGCGCAGCCGGTCCCACAGCCAGGTCGGCGCGGAAGCCGCCGCCGACAGCATCATTCGCAGCGAGGACAGATCGAACCGGTGCCGGTCGGGATGCTCGACCATCGCCACGCTCATCGTCGGCACCGCGAGCACGTCGGTGACGCGATAGCGCTCGATCGCCGTGAAGTACTCGACCGGATCGAATTTCGGCTGCGGCAGCATGGCCCCGCCCACGTAGATCGAGGCGATCACGGCCTGGCCGTAGGCGAACAGGTGGTAGCAGGGCAGGGCGAACACCACCCGGTTGCCGTCACCGAGCGCGCGGCACAGCGCCGACCCGTAGGCGGCGCGGTGCAGTCCGTCATGGCTGAGCATCACGCCCTTTGGCTGCCCGGTGGTCCCCGAGGTGTAGAGGATGTCGGAGATGTCGTCGGGAGTACGCGCTCCGCCCGGCGCGGCGCCGGTACACTCTGCGCCGATTCGTTCCAGAGTTTCGAGATCGACTGTCCCACTGCGGGATTCGCTCTCGCCCTCCGGGGCGAAAGTGATCACCTGTTCCAGATCGCCGAGCGACGTGGCGCCTTCGTGTTCCCAGCCCGGCGCGAGTTCGTCGAGCATCGACAGGTAGTCCATGTCGCGAAACGACGTCATCGTGATCAGCACCTTGCAGCGCGACTGGGTCACCACATAACCCAGCTCCTGCGTTCGGTACAGGTAGTTCAGCGGCACCGCGACGGCACCGGCGCGGGAGATCGCGATCTTGAGCGGCGCGTATTCGGGATAGTTGGCCATGACCAAGCCGATGTGGTCGCCCGGTTGCACACCGAGTGCGGCCAGGCCGTCGGCGATTCGCCGTGCGCGGCTCTGCACTTCGGCGTAGGTGAAGACCCGGTCGCCGCTGATCACATACGGTCGCTCGGCGTATCGGGTGACGGCATGGTCGAACTGCTCGTCGAAGGTCCGCGGCACCCACGGGGTGAACGCCTGCTCGAGCTCCGCTCTGCGCTCGGCGGGCGTCGGTGTGCTCACCGGGCACCGTCCCTCGCGGACGCGGCCACCTCGACCTTGCGCCGGACCGTCGAACGAACACCGGTGCTGCCGCGATTGACGCCGACCAGGCCGCGCGCGGCCGGGTTGTTGTTCACCATGTTGCCCAATTGCGGTCCCGCGGCGATCATTCCGCCGTCCACGGTGATGTTCTCCCCGGTGATGAAGCAGGCATCGGGGCCGGCCAGGAAAGAGACGACTCCAGCCACGAAGTCGGGTTGGCCCGCGTCGGGCAGCGGCTGCAGGGTGCCGAGGACCGGTTGCAGGTCCTGCTCGGTGAGCCCGATCAGCGGGGTCTGGATGATGCCGGGGGAGACGGCGTTGATCCGGATCCGGTCCGGCGCGAACTCGAGCGAGGCCACCCGGGTCAGATGCAGGACGGCGGCCTTGGCGACCGAGTACGGCTGCACGCCGAGCCCGCCCGCGTGCGCGGCGACCGACCCGAAGTTCACGATCGATCCGCCGGTGCCCTGCTCGCGCATCGCCTTGCCCGCGTGCTTGATCCCGAGGAACACGCTGCGCAGCAGGACGTCGAACGTGTAATCCCAGTCCTCGACGTCGATTTCGGTGAGCGGACCGAACGCGCCACCGACACCGGCGGCGTTGACGAGCACGTCGATGCTGCCGAACTTCTCGATGGTGTGGGCGACCGCCGCGGCGAAGTCGGCCTCGCTGCTGACGTCGGTGCGCACGAAGCTCACCCGGTCCCGGCCCGCACCCAGCTCGGCGAACTCCGCGATCGCCGTGCGCGCTACCTCCTCGTTGAGGTCGGCGATGACCACGTTCATGCCGCGATCGAGGAGGCGGGCGACCGTCGCCCTGCCCATCCCGCTCGCTCCACCGGTCACCAGTGCCGCTTGCGCTGCCATGTCTCGTCCCTTCGTAGTGCCCGCGCGGGCGGTGTCGCCCGCGTCGTGGCTGGTTGTCCTCATCAGCCGAGCAGAATCTGGGTGGTCTCGGTGAACTCCCGGATGCCCTCCGGCCCGCATTCACGACCCCAGCCCGAACGCTTCACCCCACCGAACGGCGCCGCCATCGTCGGTCCGAACGTGTTGACCGCCACCGAGCCCGCCCGGATCCGCCGCGCGACGGCGAGGGCGCGATCGCGGTCGGCGGAATAAGTGCTCGCGGCCAGCCCGTACT
The DNA here is from genome assembly GCF_015477775.1 of Nocardia abscessus. Classification (GTDB taxonomy): domain Bacteria; phylum Actinomycetota; class Actinomycetes; order Mycobacteriales; family Mycobacteriaceae; genus Nocardia; species Nocardia abscessus_A. The sequence goes on from NZ_JADLQO010000011.1 coordinate 82,274, forward strand.
CGGTGCTGTTGGCGATCCGGACGGCATCCTCGACGTCGTCATAGGGCTGTACGACAGTGACCGGACCGAACACCTCCTGCTGCACGACGGTGTCCTGTTCACCGACGCCGACCAGCAGAGTCGGTTCGTAGAACCAGCCGGTATCGAAGCCGGGCGGTCGCTGTCCGCCACAGGCGATCGAAGCACCTTCGGCCACAGCGGTTTTCACGAATCCGACGGTGCGTTCGTAGGCCGCACGGTTGGCGAGTGGACCGTGCTCGGTGGCCGGATCGCTCGGGTCGCCTATGCGCAGTCCGCGATAGGCGCCCGCGAGAGCATCGACGACCTCGTCGTGGCGCGACGCCGGTACCACGATGCGGGACAGCGCGGCGCACACCTGACCCGCGCCGCTCATCGCGCCCGCGACCAGCGAGCGCATCGCCCGGGGCAGATCGACGTCGTCGAGCAGCACGGCCGGCGACTTACCGCCGAGCTCGAAAACGGTGCGCGGCAGGCGCTGCGCGGTCTGCACGAGGATGTCCGATGCCGCGACCGGTCCGCCGGTGAAGGAGATCAGTTCGATGGCCGGGTGCCGGACCAGGTGACGCGATACCTCGACGTCTCCGGCGAGGATGCTCAGCACGCCGGACGGGAAACCGGCCTCGACCGCGCACTGCGCGACGACGCGCATCATCAGCGCCGATTCGGGGGCGGCCTTCACCACGACCGAGGTGCCCGCCAGCAGTGCGGGGATCACCTTGGAACCCATGGTCGCCAGCGGGCCGTTGTAGGGCAGGACCGCCAGGACAGGGCCGACCGGACCGTGCTCGAGCAAGACCTCGCCTACTGGAGTGCTGCGGGTTTCGGGGGCGAGCGCTGCCTCCGCGGACGCGAGCGCGGTGCGCCAGGCGGCCTGGGCGGCGAAGCGGTGCAAGGTCTTCGACCAGCGGACCGGGATCCCGGATTCCACAGCCCAGACCGCACCGATCCAGTCGAGGTTCGCCTCGAGCAGCTCGCAGAATCGTGCACAGATCTCGCGCCGGTCGGTGAGCGGCAGGCGGGGCCACTCGCCGCGGTAGGCCTCGGCCGCGGCGGCTACGGCGGCATCCGCGTCATCGAGTGACGGCGAGACGACCGTGGCTACGGGTTGTCCGGTGACCGGCGAGACCACCTCGACGGACGGTCCCGACGAACGCTGCCACCGGCCGCCGATCAGCAGGGCATCCGGTCTCGGCACCGTCAGCTCGCCCGTCAGGACCAGTTCTCGGCGCTCGACATTGTCGGCTGTTCTCACTCGGACACTCCTCGAGTTCGCGAATCGGTGGCACAGACCGTCGCCCGGTTTCGGTGGCCGGGAGCGTGGACAGAACCTGCGGGGAATCGAACAGACGCTCGATTCGAGCCCGTAGCGGACGGATCCGGCTTCGACCGGGACAACGGAGGCTCGCACACTGCCTCTGCAACAAACTCTAACGGAGATTAGAATTTCGGACAAGATATAAAAAATATCAACCGCTGACGGGTTACCGCACGGCTTGGGCTGTCGGACTTACTCTGCGCTGTGGGTCGTGCCGCCGACCCCGTCGAAGATCAGCGCCTGCATGATGCCGGACAGATCGCGGCTGCCGCGGCGGGCGGCGGGTGGCCACTCGGCCACCCGCTCGAGCGTGCCGATGATGAACAAGCGCAGCGCGAGGGGGTCGATATCGGACCTGATCTCGCCCGAGGCGACGCCTGCGTCGATCAATTCGGCCCAGAACCGGCCGAAGGCGCGGCGGGCCGGGCGTAGTCGCTCCTTGATCTCGTCCGGCAGCTGGTGAAATGTCCGGACGTGGGCGGGCGACATGGTGCCGAGTTCCAGCGTGGCGTCCAGGAACCCGTCGACCGCTGCGCGAATCCGCTCACCCGCGGTCGCCGAATCGGGCAGTTGCTCGACGACGACGCGCACGTGGGCGTAGGTGAATTGCACGCCGTAGCGCAACACCTCCTCCACCAGGGCTTCCTTGGAGTCGAAGTGGTAGTACAGGCTGCCTGCCTGCATCCCCGCCTCGGCCGCGATGTCGGAGAGCCGGGTGGCGTTGTAGCCGCGGTTCACCAGAACCCGCGCGGCGGCCTCGATCACCCGACGGCGGGTGGCCGCCGATTTCGTCGCCGGGCGTGCCGACTTGGCCTGTCCGTTCGTGCTGCTCTGCGTCATGACTGCACTGACCTGTCTGCCGAGGAGTTTCGAATCGTCGCCAGAATACGCTCCGGCGCGAGAGGGGACATCGATCGAATCTCGGTGGCTCCACCCCCTTGCGTAACTGTGATGCATATTATATTTTCTACTCACGGTTAGATTTAATCGTGGTAGGCAGCCGCCACAGCTGCCGGGACCGGAGCCCGTTGAGATCGCCGCAGATCCCGGTCCCCCGCGGGCACGCCCACGCCGTGGGCCGAGCCCTACTGCCGCCGAGTTCCGGCGCGACAACCGAAGGAGAAACACATGACCATCGCGCATCCGCGCCCGAGCCAACCGAGGTTGTCCGTCGAGCGGAAAGCTGTCGACGGCGCCTGCCCGGCGTGCGGCGCCACCGACCTGCGGGCCTACCGCGTGCTGTCGGAGGGCGGCTGGTTCGACGTGGTCAAGTGCTCGTCCTGCCTGCACTCGGTCTCGCGCACCCGCGGCCCGAAGCTCGGGCCTATCGAACTGCTGTCCGACCGCATCTGAGCCAGGAAGAGATCGCACTCATGACTAGCAACACAGCAACGGAGCTGACCGGCATGATCGGCGTCGATGTCGGCGGAACCTTCACCGACATCGTCGCGATCAGAGATGGCCGCATCGAGACGACCAAGGTCGCCACGAACGTCGTCGAGAGCTACAAGGCGGTGCTCGAGGGCGCCGCCGAGGTGGGTGTGGAGTCGGCCGCGGTGTTCAATCACGCCAGCACACACGGGCTCAACGCCATCATCACCCGCCGGATCCCAAAGATCGCCTTCGTCACCACTGAGGGGCACCGCGACATCCTCGACATGGCGCGCGGGTGGCGTCCGGCCGAAGGCAACACCGATCCGACGTGGCGGCGCAGCTTTGGCGACGCGACCGCGCCGATCGTGCCCCGCTACCTGCGCCGCGGTATCCGCGAACGGATCGGCGCCGACGGCTCGATAGTGACCGAGCTCGACGAAGTCCAGGCCCGCAAGGAATTGCAGGTCCTGGCGCGGTGCAGTGTCGAAGGTGTGGCGATCTGTCTGCTCAATGCCTATGTAGATGGTCGGCACGAGCAGCGACTACGCGAGTTGGTGCACGAGGAGATCGGCGACGTCGCCTGCTCGATCTCGAGTGAGGTGTCCCCGCTCGCGCGGGAGTATCCGCGAGCCTCGACCACGGTCGTCGACGTGCTGTGCAAGAAGATCTACGGCCCCTACGCCGACGAATTGGCCGCCGGACTCGGCGAACTCGGATTCACCGGCGAACTCAACTTCGCCGACTGCGCGGCGACGCTCGCGCCCGTCGAGGTCGCGATGCAGCGTCCCTCGCGCATCGTCTTCTCCGGTCCGGCGGCGGGCACCGTGGCGTGCGCGCATCTGGGCGCGATGATCGACGAGCCCAATCTGCTGTGCGTCGACATCGGCGGAACCTCCAGCGACATGAGTGTCGTGACCGGCGGGTCGCCGTTCGTGAACACCACTTTTGAGCTCGAACACGACCTGATCGTGAACACGCTGTCGAACGAGATCATCAGCGTCGGCGCCGGTGGCGGCAGCATCGTCAGCATTACCCCGACCGGCGAACTGAAGGTCGGTCCCGAGAGCGCGGGCGCCGATCCCGGCCCCGCCTGCTACGGGCGTGGCGGTGAGCAGCCGACGACCACCGACACCTTCCTGATGATCGGCATCCTCGACCCGAACCGGTTCGCCGCAGGTCGGTCCAAACTCGATCCGGCCTTGGCGCAGAAGGCTTTCGAGCGTCTCGACACCCAGGCGACCATGCCTGAGCGGGTGCGCTTCGCCTACAAGATGGCGGTCAACAATGTGGCCGAGGGCGTCTTCGACGTCGTGGTGAAGAACGGTGTGGACCCGCGCGACTACGCGATGGTCTCCTTCGGCGCCGCCGGTTCGATGATGCTGCCCGCTCTGCTGGACATGATCAACCTCAAGAGCATCATCGTGCCGCCGCACCCCGGTCTGTTCTCGGCATTGGGCCTGGTCAGCGCCGATCAGGTGCACGCCGACAGTCGCACCGCCTACACCGTGCTCACCCCGGAGGCGGCCGACGAGATCGACGGCATCTACGCCGACATGGAGACGTCGATGCTCCGCACCCTCGGCCGCGACGCCGACCGGGTGTCGTTCGTGCGTTCGTTCGACGGACAGCTGATGGGCCAGGTCTGGGAGACCCCGTTCATCGAGGCACCCGGCGGCAAGATCACCCCCGGGGTGGTCGAGCAGATGATCACCAACTTCCACGACGGTTACGAGAAGCGCTCGGGTAACCGGTTCGAGGGAATGCCGGTGCAGGGCGTCACCTTCCGGCTCACCGCGGTCGTGCCGACGGCCAAGGTCGAATACGTCTGCCCGCCGAAGCGTCCCGAGGACCAACAGCTGAAGCCGACCGGCACCATCACCTTGCGCTACCTCGAGAACACCGACATCGAGGCCGCCGAATACGAACGCGAACATCTCATGCTCGACGACGTCGTCACCGGTCCCGCGGTCATCCGGGAGCCGCTGTCGACGACGTTCGTCCTGCCCGGCCAGATCGCGCGGGTCGGCGCCGTCGGCGAGATCGTCATCACCCGCGCCGCCGCTTCCGAGGAGAACTGATCATGACCACCACCCTTCCCGCTCCGGCCGGTCCCGAGACGCTGCTGCGCGACCTCACCGACGACCAGTTCCGGGCCCGCTACGACTGCGACCGCTTCACCGCCACGGTGCTGTCCAACCGCCTGAGTTATTCGGTGCAGCACGTGGTCACGGGCCTGCTGCATCGCGCGTTCTCGCCGATCATCGCACTGTCCTACGACTTCGCCGCGTGCGTGTGCGCCCCGCCGGAGCAGGACTACACGATGAGCGCGGTGACCAGCGGGCTGTCGGTTTTCCTCGGCACGATGCCCGACGGTGTGCGCGTCGCGGTGGAGGAGTACGGGCCCGAACGTCTGGTGCCCGGCGATCTGCTGATCTGCAACGACGTCTACCGAATGGGCAACCACCCCAACGATGTCTGCTTCATCCGGCCGGTGTTCCACGACGAGCGCATCGCGGGCTTCATGGTGTTGCGCGCCCATCAGCTCGACATCGGCGGTGACGTGCCCGGCGGTTTCTCCGGGACCAAGCGCAATATCTACGAGAACGGTCTGGTGATCAGCCCGCGCCTGCTGTATCACGCCGGTGAGCCTGTGCGCGAGACATTTTCGATGATCTTCGACAACGTGCGTCTCTCGGAACTACTGCTGCCGGACTTCAAAACCATCCAGGGCTGCTGCACGCTCGGTGAGCAACTGATCCAGGAGACCATCGAGCGCTACGGGATGCAGGCCTACCTCGGCAGCCTGCGCTACTCCTGCGACGCGTCGGCGGAGAACATGCGCCGCGCGCTGGCCTCGGTCCCCGACGGCGACTACACCGGTTCCGGATCGGTGGACGCCGACGGTGTCGACGCCGACGAGGAGTACACGATCCAGCTCACCCTGCGTAAGCGCGGCACGAAGGTCGAGGCGGACTTCAGCGGCTCGTCGCGCCAGGCCCGCACCTCCATCAACGCGGGTTCACTCGACGCCAAGTCCGCCATCGGCGTCGGCTTGAAGATGCTGCTTGCCCCCGGCAGCGAATTCACCTCCGGCACCTTCCGCGATATCGACCTGGTGATCCCGCCGGGCACCATCACCAGCGCACTTCCGCCCGACGGCGCGATCTTCTGCTACTGGGAGATCGAAGCCGTGATCTTCACCGTGCTGTTGCGTGCCCTGGAACCGGTGTTGGGCGCCAACGCGATCGGCGGCGACTTCGGTTCGACCAATGTGCACAACGCCAACGGTGTCGGCCCCGACGGCACACCGTGGTTCTGCTCGGCCATGGCCGGTGGTGAGAACGGGCCGTGGGGTGCGTCCAAGGAAGGCGACGGCGACAGCTGCTCGTGCAACTACCTGCTCAACATCATGTCGCCCTCGACCGAATCGCTGGAAGTCGACTTCCCGCTGCGGATCATGCGTCGCGAATACATCGCCGACACAGCGGGTCCCGGCCTGCACCGCGGTGGCGCCGCCATCGCCCGCGATATCCAGTACGTCCAGGCCGCCCAGCACCAGACCATGCCGTTGCGATTCCGTCAGGCCAGCGGAATCGGGGTACACGGCGGTCGTGACGGCGCCCTCGGTGGCGTCTGGATCTTCGGCAAGGACGGCGCGCCGACCAGCGGCACCGACATCCTGGTCGGCACCGACGACGACGTCTACGCCGAGGCGGCGGCGGTCGCGGGCACCCTCGATCCCCGCACCCAGGTGCCCGATGTGGCCGGTGAGTATTTCTATTTCGGGCAGACCCCGGTGTGGAGCACTCGCCCGGGCGCGACCTGGCGGTATCTGACCAACGGCGGCGGCGGCTGGGGCGACCCGCTCGACCGCGACCCGGAGCGGGTCAAGCTCGACGTCCGCGACGGGTACGCGACCATCGAGGGCGCCGAGCGTGAGTTCGGTGTCGTGATCACCGGCGATCCGCACTGGGACCCGGAGGGCCTGCGGGTCGACGTGGCGGCGACCGAGACGCGCCGCGCGGCGGCCCGCTCGTCACGCTGAGCTGAACCGACAGCGGCGGTGTCCGGCCGGATCATCTAGCCGGACATCACCGGCGTGCCGGGGCCTGAGCATCGAGAGGCAGAGTCATGGGGAAATACGGCTGGGCAGAAGAGGGCCTTCATCCGGTGGCGCCGGGCATCCACCGGGTCCCGCTGCCCCTGCCGAGCGACGCGCTCGCCGCGGTCAACGTCTATGTCGTCGAGACCGAGGACGGGCTCACCGTGATCGACGGCGGCTGGAACATCCCGGCCGCGCGCACCGTCTTCGACCGTGCGCTGGCCGAACTGGGCTGGTCCACCCGCGACATCAGGCAATTCCTGGTCACGCACGCGCATCGCGATCATTACACCCAGGCCGTGGCACTGGCAGCCGAGCTCGGTTGCCGGGTGCGCCTCGGGACCGGAGAGAAGGAATACCTCGACGCGATGCGCGCAGACCCGACGGGTTCGCAGGTACATACCCGCACCCTCGAACAGGCGGGCGCGGCCGACCTGATCCCCGGCTGGCGGACGTGGCTGCTCGATCAGGAGGCCGACACCGACATGTGGTCCGATCCGACCGACTGGCTCGACGACGACCGACGGCTGTTGGCGGGCACCCGCCGGTTGCGCGCGGTTGCCACGCCCGGTCACACCAGAGGCCACATCGTCTTCGCCGAGGAGGAGGCGGGCCTGCTGTTCACCGGTGACCACATCCTGCCGACGATCACACCGTCGGTCGGTTTCGAGCCGGGCAGCCCCGAGGTGCCGCTGCGCGAGTTCCTCGCCTCGCTGGCCAAGGTGCGCGTCCTGCCCGATATGCGGCTGCTGCCCGCGCACGGCCCGATCACCGAGAGCAGCCATGCCCGCATCGACGAGCTGGTGGCCCATCACGATCGCCGGCTCGACCTGTGCCTGCGGGCGGTCGCCGACGGGGCCGCTACGACCGCCGAGGTCGCCACGCTGCTCCCGTGGACCAAGCGCCTGCAACGGCTCGACCAGCTCGAACCGTACAACGCCGCGCTCGCGATCGTCGAGACGATGCAACATCTCGACCTGCTCGCGGTGCAGCAGCGCTTGGCCGTGACCGAGCGCGACGGCGTTTCGCGCTGGTCGCTTTCGGCGTGATTCCGGCCAGGGGTCCCGCGCTCGTTCCCTTCCACTCGCTCATCCGGTCACCGGACCGGATCGGGCCTGCAGGGTCTCCGGTGTGTGGGCCGCGCCCGTCGACACCAGGTGCTCGATTTCGTCTTCCCCGAACCCGTACTCGCTCAGGACCTGTACCGAGTTCTCGCCGAGTCTCGGTGCGGGGTAACGCAATTCGGGCGTGTCGTCGCTCCACTGTTGCGGGATGCCCAGCGATCGCAGCAGGCCTTCGGTCGGGTGTTCCTCCTCGATGAAGAACCCGACGTCCTTCATGTGCGGATCGTCGAGGAGGGTTTCGGGGGTGTTCATCTCGATGGCGGGGATGTCGGCTTCGGACAGGATCTGCACCCACTCCGCCGTCGTCTTGGTTTCGAGAACTTCGGCGAGGAAGCGGTAGAGCAGGCCGATGTTCTCGGTGCGGCCGCCGATATCGGCGAAGCGCGGGTCCTGTGCCATCTCCGGCTTGCCTGCCAGGGCGAAGAATCGATGCCAGTGCTTGTCGTTGTAGACGTTCACGCCGAGGTAACCGTCGCGGGTCCGGTACGGGCGACGGTCGGAGTTCATCATCCGGGCATAGCCGGAGGTGCCGATCGAGGGGATGAAGGTGTGACCGTAGAGGTGATCGCCCATGGCGAACTGGGCGAATGTCTCGAACATCGGGACCTGCACCTCCTGGCCGTACCCCGAGCGTTCGCGGCGGTAGAGAGCCGTGGTGATTGCGTTGGCCGCGGCCATGCCGACGACGCGGTCGGCGATCGCGGTGGCGATGTAGGTCGGCTCACCGGTTTTGCGGCTCTGCAGGACCGGCATGCCGACGGCGGCCTGGATCAGGTCGTCGTAGGCGGGCCGGTCGGCATAGGGGCCGTTCTGGCCGAAACCGAAAGCGCCGCAGTAGATGAGACGTGGATTGCGCTCACGGACCTGCTCGTAGGCCAGGCCCAGGCGCGCCATCGACTTCGGACGCAGGCTGTAGAGCAACACATCCGCCGAGGCCAGCATGCGCTGGAGTGTGGCGTTGCCGTCGGCGGACTTGAGATCGAGCACCACACTGCGCTTGTTGCGGTTGAGGTGCAGGAAGATCGCGCTCATGGCGGGGTTGCGACGTGGACCGACCCCACGGGTGGTGTCCCCGGCCGTCGACTCGATCTTCACCACATCGGCGCCCATGTCGGCCAGCAGCAGGGTCGCGAACGGGCCCATGAAGTTCGAGGTGAGGTCGAGGATGCGCACGCCGTCGAGCGGTCCGGTCATGTTCGTCTCTTTTCGTGATGGGGGAACACGGCCGGGGCAGCTCACCGGCAGCGATCGTGAATCGTGCCGGGAGAACCCGAGGCCCGGTCACCGGCTGTCCTCATCGTAGGCCGGTGGGCAGCTCGAACCCAGTGACATGTTCCGAAGCGGGAATTCGCGAGGATTGAATCGCGGGCGGTCACCCTGCGGCAGAAGTTATTACTGGGATCGTGGGTTCATAGGAAGAATCTTTCCCATTGTCGGCAGGTTATGCCGGAGAGAAGGTTGTTGCATCGGCTTGGAGCCGGAACAGATCTCATCGAAAGGATCGTGCCTGATGCGCACAAGCGTCACCTTCCCGAGCAACGGCCTGCGCCTGGCGGGCATCCTGTTCACCCCCGACAACCGCGGCGGCGAGCGCCTGCCCGCCGTGGTGGTCTCGCACCCCGGCGGTGGTGTCAAGGAGCAGACCGCTAGCGTCTACGCGCAGCGTCTGGCCGACAAGGGCTACGCCGCGCTCGTGTTCGACGCCGCCTACCAGGGCGAGAGCGAAGGCGAGCCGCGCTTTCTGGAAGACCCCTTCCAGCGCAGTGAGGACGTCAAGTCCGCGGTTACCTTCCTGACCACCCGCGACGACATCGACTCCGCGCGCATCGGTGCCCTCGGCATCTGCGCTTCCGGCGGTTACGTGCCCTTCGCCGCGCAGACCGATCACCGCATCAAGGCGGTGGCCACGGTGAGCGGTCTCGATATCGGCGACTACCTGAACAACGGCCTGGGCCGCACCCAGGACCCGTCGGTGCTGCAGGAGATGCTCGACGCCGCCGGTGCGCTGCGCACCGCCGAGGCGCAGGGCGCCGAGCCGAACTACCAGATCTGGGCGCCGCCGAGCGCCGAAGGCCTCGAGGGTGCGCCCGATCTGTACCGGGAGGCGCACGACTACTACATCACCCCGCGCGCGAACCACCCGCGCTCGGAGAACAAGTGGCCGTTGCAGAGCATCGACCGCATCGCCCAGTTCGACGCCTACGCCAAGATCGCCATGATCTCCCCGCGTCCGCTGCTGATGATCGTCGGCTCCAAGGCCGATACCGCCTACTTCAGCGAGGAAGCCGTCGCCAAGGCCGCCGAGCCGAAGGAACTGTTCGTGGTCGACGGCGCCAGCCACATCGACCTCTACGACGTGGACCAGTACGTCACCCCCGCCGTGGAGAAGCTCGACGAGTTCTTCGGGAAGGGTCTGGCCGGCTGATCCCGGCCGTCGCGTCACCGTTCACACAGACGTCTGCCCCGCGCGGGTGATCCTCGTGCGGGGCAGACGTTTTCGTGTGTCGGTCAGGAAGTTTTCACCAGGATCGGTCCGTCGCCGAAGATGGTTCCGGTGTCGACCGAGGGCAGTGCCGAGCGGGTCAGGGTGCCGTCGGGGCCGACATCGAAGATGTGGACCTTGGTCGTCACGGTGGCCGGCAGGCAGTCGGCGACGTAGAGGTGGCGCTCGTCGTCACTGAGTTTCACCAATCCGGGATAGGACCCGGCGGGTTGCTTATACGGCGAACCGGGCAGTGGCGTCAATGCACCGTCGGGACCGATCGAGAAACCCGCGACCGCACCGCCGGCGACCTCAGGAACGTAGACGAAGCGTCCGTCGGAGGTGACCTCGGCCGCGTGCGGCATCCCGCCGGTGGCATACGGCGAGCCGGGAGTGGGTGTCAGGCGTCCGTCGTCACCGATCGCGAAACCCGAGACACTGCTGCCCTGCTCATTGCTCACGTAGACGAACCGGCCATCGGGCGTGTAGCCCGGATTGACCGGGAGAGTACCGCCGGGCACGGGATCACCGAGCGAGGTGAGTTCGCCCTCCGCACCGATCCGGTAGCTGTGGATCTTGGCGTCGGCGGCGCTGGTGAAGCGCAGATATCGGCCGTTCGGATCGACCGTGACCATGGGGAAGACGGCGAACCCGGTGACCGTGGTCTCGCGCAGGAAGGTGAGCGCACCAGTGGGGGAGACCGCGAAGGTGCTGATCCGGCCCGGTACGCCGCCCGCGCCGATGAACAGAAATCGCCCATCGGGTGTCAGGATCGAGGTGACCACCGGGCCGCCGCTGAACGCGACCTCGCCACCCGGAATCGGATGGGCCGCGCCGTTGCCGTCGATGTGGTATCCGGTCACGCGCTGGGCGCCCACCTGCGTGACATAGACGGTGCGGCTGTCGGGAGCCGCGGCCACCGACAGGACACCGGGGCCCGCGCTGAACGGTGAGCCCCCGACAGGGGACAGGCCACCGTCGTCGGCGATCCGCAGCACCGCCACATCGCCGGTCGCGGTGCCGCCCATCAGCAGGAACTGAGCGTTGTGGCTGGGAGCTGCTGCGGCGACGCCCGCTGCCCAGCCGGCACCGAGGAGAACGGCCGCGAACGCGGCGGCCGGTTTCTGGAGCAGGGCGGCGCGACGGCGTGCCCTTCTTCGTACGAGTGTCGTCATCGACTACCTACCCCCTCGCCGTCGTGTCAGACGCCGAGGAAATCGTGGTAGCGGAAGGTGATGTCGCCGTCGAGCATCTCGAGCAGTTCGGCGATGACGCCGGACTCGTCGCGCCAGGCGAGGTAGGCCTCGAAATCCGCCCGGGTGTCCCACTTCTCGACGAACAGGATGCGGGCCGGTTCGTCCTGGTTGCGCGCGACCTCGACGCTGATGTTGCCCGCGAAGTTGCGGGTGCCGGGAAGGTTCTTGACGAACCACTCCCGCAGATCGTCGAAGCACCCGACCTTGGCGGCCATGTCGATCGTCACCTGAATAGCCATGGAAATGCAGACTCCTGTCGGCGGGAAAAGGAATGTTCGGCGGAAACTCCGGCAGCGAACGGAACGACCGTAACGCACATCACATTCCAGGCCAATTGGCAAATCGGAAAGTGGCGATTCGACCAGCGTGAAGTACCTGGATATCGGGGTTCGGGGTGGGTGAAGCGGCGTTTCGGAAAACGTCAATTGAATAGCCCGTAGTGCTCGATATGATCGAAGTCACTCACCGGAAACGTGAATTCCGGAGTTATTCAGTGCAGCGCCGTCGACCTCGCCGGGGCCGCACCCGCGCCGATGGCTGCGCTGTGCAGCTACCGGATCGAACCGGACGGCCGGCTGACGCCGGAATCGGCGCAACCGGTCGGCACCGGACTGGTGTTCTCCGCTGCCTCCGCGCTCGTTGCTGGGAGATAGCAGAAATGCATCGAATCGGCTGTCCAGAAACTTGGACACTCGCGTGTCGCTGATCTCTCTACTGTTGATTTCGAGGCCGGGACGAGTCGAAAACCGATGTCCCGCCGCATGATCCGTTCCTGAATTCCACGCGCCGAAATTCCGGCGAACCACATAACCAGAGGTGAGAAATGACTGCCACTCTTCCCGAAACTCCGGCTGTCGATCGTGACGGAGTTCCGCATTACCGGCTGTTCATCGACGGCCGGTGGGTCGACACCGACACCGCCATTCCGGTGATCAACCCGGCCACCGAAGAGGTCGTGGTCACCGTGGCCCAGGCCGATACGAGCCACGTCGACGCCGCGGTGGCGGCCGCCAAGCGGACCCACGATTCTGGGGTCTGGCGCAACACCCCGCCCGCCGAGCGTGCCGCGGTGATCGACCGGGTGATCGCCGCACTGAGCGGCAAGATGGACGAGCTGGCCGTGCTCAGCGCCAAGGAGACCGGGATGCCGCTGCGGCTGGCCGGTGCCATCGGCGTCGGCTTCCCGCTGATGCACCTCGGCCACTACGCGGAGCTGACCCGCACCTATGCGTGGGAACGCTCGGGACCGGTTGCCGGACAGGTGCTTTCGGCGAGCTTCATCCGTAAGGAGCCGGTCGGTGTGTGCGCGGGCATCGTCCCGTGGAACTTCCCGGCGGTCATCGCCGTGTGGAAGTCGATCCCGGCACTGGCTGCGGGCAACACAGTGGTCCTCAAGACCGACGAGAAGACCCCGATCTTCGCCCTCGAACTTGCCGCGCTGCTGCAGGAAGCCGGACTGCCCGACGGTGCGCTCAATGTCGTCGTCGGTGACGGACCCACGGTCGGTGGTCACCTGGTCAAGCACCCCGACGTGCGGTTGGTCTCGTTCACCGGCTCCACCGCGACCGGCCGTCAGGTGATGGCCGACGCCGCGGGCACCGTCAAGCGGGTGCTGCTCGAACTGGGTGGCAAGGGCCCGAACATTGTGCTCGACGACGCCGATCTGACTGCGGCCGTGGACGGTTCGATCTACGCCTTCTTGCTGCACGCCGGCCAGGCGTGTGAATCCGGCACCCGGCTGCTGCTGCCCGCCTCGATCCACGACGAGTTCGTCGCCCGCCTGGTCGAGCGGCTGAAGACGCTGAAGATCGGCAGCCCGGTCGACCCGGCCACCGACATCGGCGCGGTGATGAACAAGACTCAGCACGAGCGGATCCTGAGCTACATCGAGAAGGGCAAGGCCGAGGGCGCGACCGTCGTCGTCGGTGGCGGTGTGCCGACCGGTGCGGGCTTCGACAAGGGCTACTGGGTGGAGCCGACGGTGTTCACCGGCGTCACCAACGATATGACCATCGCTCGCGAGGAGATCTTCGGGCCTGTGTTGTCGGTGCTGAAGTACGACTCGGAGGAGGAAGCGATCAAGATCGCCAACGACACCGAGTACGGTTTGGCCGCCGCCGTGTGGAGCCGCGACAACCAGCGCGCGCTCGAGGTTGCCCGCCAGATCGAGGCAGGTTCGGTGTGGATCAACGACTACCACAACATCTCTCAGTACCTGCCCTTCGGCGGATTCAAGCAGTCCGGCACCGGTCGTGAGCTCGGGCCGGACGCGCTCGACGAGTTCACCCAGGACAAGGGCATCACCATCGATCTGTCCGGTGATGTCAGCCGTCGCGCCTACGGCCTGGTGCTCGGCACCCCGCCCTCGGCCGAGTAGCACGTTTCCGCAGAACCTGCGCGTGCCCGAAGACCGGGCTCGTGTTCGAAAGATCCAACGGAGAAACTTGTGATCAAAGGTCAGTTCACCAATTTCAAGCTGATCGTTCGCGATCTCGACCGCTCGCTGGCGTTCTACAAGCTGTTCGATCAGAAGGTCGGCGCGCTGCTCGAATTCGTGGATCCGGAACTCACCGAGGTGATGCTGGAGAACTCCGAAGGCGTGCGCACCCTGGTTCTGCTCAACGGTGATCTGCTGCCGGCACCTGCCCCGGTCCCCGGGTACGCGCCGCTGGTGCTGGTCGTGGACGACGTCAACGCGGCGGCTACGGAGATCGAGGCCGCCGGATACGAAATGCGGGTTGAACCAACCGATTTCGGTCCGGTGACCCTGGCCATGGTGGCCGACCCGGACGGCTACCTGGTCGAGTTGGTCTCCGGTGATCCGAATGCGGTGCAGAGTCCGCCGCCGGGCACCAAGATCCCGCACCCGGTTCCCTACATCCACGATCACGCATGAGCCCGGTCGTGACAGCGGAAGCGGTGGTGCGGTCGGCGTTCGGGTCCGACGCCGGGCACCTGCTCATCGACGGTGAGTGGGTGCCCGCCGCGGCGGGTTCGACGTTCGACGTGATCGATCCGGGCACCGAGGAAGTCGTCGGAAGGGTCGCCGAGGCGGGGGCCACCGATGTCGACGCCGCGGTTGCCGCGGCCCGGCGCGCTTTCGACGAGGAACGATTGCTGCGTCTGTCGTCGGCGCAGCGCGGTGTGGTGCTGTGGCGGGTGGCCGAGCTGCTCGAGGCGAAGTTCGAGGAGATCGCGCGGCTGGAGAGCCTCGACGTCGGTATGCCTGTCTCCCAGGCGAAACTGATGGTGGCCGAGGCGATCAACCAGTTCCGCTACTACGCCGGCTGGGCGGACAAGATCCAGGGCACCACCGTCGACATCGGGACCGGCGAGCGTCGGTTACAGGGCGCCACCTACCGCGAACCGGTGGGTGTCGTGGCGATGATCGTGCCGTGGAACGCACCGCTGATCGCCATGTCGATGAAGCTGGCGCCCGCGCTGGCGGCCGGGTGCACGTGTGTGCTCAAGCCGTCGGAGGAAGCCTCGCTCTCCGCGCTCGCCCTCGGCCGGATACTGCTCGAGGCAGGCGTTCCGGCCGGTGTCGTCAACATCGTCACCGGTTTCGGGGCGACGGGCGCGGCGATGGCCGAGCATCCCGGCGTCGACAAGATCAGCTTCACCGGCTCCACCGAAGTGGGTCGCAAGATCGTCGCGGCGGCCACCGGCAACCTGAAAAGGGTGTCGCTGGAACTGGGCGGCAAGTCGCCGGTGATCGTGCTGCCCGATGCCGACATCGCCGCCGCCGCGGCGGGGATCGCGATCGGCGTGTTCTGGAATTCGGGCCAGATCTGCACCTCGGGCACGCGGTTGTTCGCGCACGCCGACATCTACGACGAGCTGGTCGAGGGAATCGCCGAGCAGGGCCGGACCATGAAGGTGGGCTACGGCACCGACCCGGACGCGCTGCTCGGCCCGTTGATCTCCCAGCGTCAGCTCGACCGCGTCGCCGGGTACGTCGAAGGTGGCAGGGCGGCGGGCGCGAGGGTCGTCAGCGGCGGCGAGCGCCTGGACGGACGGGGCTTCTACTACGCGCCGACCGTCGTCGCCGACGCGACACCGGACATGCAGATCGTCCGCGAGGAAATCTTCGGTCCGGTGATCGCGGCCATGTCGTTCACTGATCTCGACGCCGCCATCGCCGCGGCCAACGACACAGAATACGGGCTGGCGGGCAGTGTCTGGACGCGCGATGTCGCACTGGCCCATCGCGTCGCCCGCCGGCTGCGCGGTGGTCGCATCGGCGTGAACATCCACCGCGCCGGTGGCGTCCAGATGCCGGTCGGCGGCTTCAAACAGTCCGGATGGGGCCGGGAGAACGGTCCCGATGCGCTCGAGGAGTACCTGGAGACCAAATCGGTCGTCACACTGCTCGACCGCTGATTCGAACGAAGCACCTTCGATCCCGACTCTGGAAAGTTCGAACAAACTATGGCAAATCTCAGTGGCGGCCTGGAGCAGAAGATCCAGTGGGTCGTCGACCTCGAGCAGATCAAGATACTGATGGCGAAGTACTGTCACGGAATCGATCAGAAGGACGAGCAGACCTTCATGAGCATCTGGTCCGCCGACGCCGACTACCTGCTTCCTCGCGGTGAGGGGCACGGCACCGACGGAATACGGGAATTGGTGCGCAAGGTGTGGCGGGAAGTTCCGCAGTGCCATCACCACATCACCAATCCGGTGATCGACATCCAGGGTGACACCGCGACAGCGGCCACCGATGTCTTCTACTTCCGTCTCACTGCCGATGACACCCGGGTACTGCTTTCGGGCACATACGCTTTCGAGTTCGTCAAGCGCGAAGGGCAGTGGCAGACCCGAAGCCTGACATTCGCGAGCTTCGTCGCGGACAGCCCGGTCTTCGCGTAGCGCGGACTGCTCTACCATCGCGAAGAGGCCCTGCGACAGCTGTCGCAGGGCCTCTTTCATGCGTGCGCCGGGTCTTGCCTGCCGATCGGCGGTCGTGCGGAAGTCGCTCGAGGAGAGGCGGACTGTCCAATTTGCTGGACGGATTCGGGCGTTGAGCCTCCGTATTCTCCTGGCATCGGCAACGACACAGTTGCCGTGCAGCCGTTGAGAGTTGGGGTAACAGATGAGCAAGACTTCCGAAGCCGACAAGGTCGCCGAAGCGTCGATGGCGGTCGTCGACCGGCACATCGCCGCGATGGGCACGCGCGACATCGACACGATCGCCGCGGACTATTCCGAGGACACCGTCATCATCACCACCCTGGCACCGGAGCCCCTGGTCGGAAAGGCCGCTATGAAGGCCTTTCTGGCGACGCTGATGGCGGCCGGGGCCGAAGAGCTCGACACGGCGGCGGCTCCCACGTTCACCCGGAAGGAGGCGGTGGGCGAATACGTGTATCTCGCCTTCGATCTGAGCAACGGCAAGACCGCGACCGAGACGTACCACATCAAGGACGACCGGGTCGTGTTCGAGACCGCGACCTTCTGAGAATGCTCGCAGTGCGAGCGCACTCGGGCCGAAGCGTCGACGCAGCTCCGAATACAGCCGCGCCACAATGGGTTCGGCCGGGCTACGCGGCGTATCGTGTGGTCTGCCGCGCCGTGCGGGCAAATGGACGGCCATGATCGCGTAGGCGTCGGCGACAGTTATCTGGTTGCACTGTCCGAGCACTTTCGACGAATCGCCGCGCAGCAGGGCGGCGGCGACTTCCTGCGCTGCTTCGACGCTGTCGTGGGTCGGGTGGCCGCTCGGCCGTAGGCGCGCGCGACGATCCCGGTGGCCACGCGGACCGTCCGCAGTACCTGCCCGGAGCCGGCGGTGAGGGGTGAGGTCGCGGGCGCGGCGTCGACGACCAGTTCGATGGCTCCGATGACGATCGACAACGTGGTGTCGAGATCGACGCCCAACCGGACGCACGTGGTCACGGCCCGTTCCAGACTGCCACCGCCTCGGTGTCGTCGCTGAGCTTGTCGGCCGAGGCGACAGATCGGGAGGCCAGGACGAGTAGCTGTTCACGCACCTCGGCGGAAGCGCTGTGTGTGGTCACTGCGGAGTCGACCATCCGGGTGATTGTCCGGCTCACCTCGTGAACTTCCATCCTGCGTTCTTCGGCCCGGCACGCTGGAGCTTGCCGGGTGTTCGCCCGGGTGGGGGGCGACGTTCGGCGAGCCTGAGCCGGGCTCTCACCACGCGGTGTCCAGCAATGGACACCCTCAACTGGTCAAATGCTCGGACCTTTGGTGTCACGCCTGGGTTGAAGTCACATATGAGGCATAATGCATGAACAGGCGACCGAAAGGACCCCGATGGAAACCACCCTGCAGCGTTTGCCGCGCAGTGCGAACAAGCAGCGTCATCAGCTGTCGGAGGACGTCGCGACCTACGTTCGTGAACTGATCATCTCGGGCCGGGTGCGGCCCGGTGAGTTCCTGCGGATCGAACCGATCGCCGAGGCCGTCGGTGTCAGCAACACTCCGGTGCGCGAAGGTCTGCTACTGCTCAGCGGCGAAGGCTTCGTCGAACTGGTGGCGCGGCGCGGATTCATGGTGTCGGAGTTCAGCAAACAGGATGTGCGAGACCTGTTCTGGGCGCAGGCGACGATGGCCGGTGAACTGGCGAGCCGGGCCGCGAAGTCGATCTCCGCGCGCGAACTCGACCATCTCGCGGGCGTCGTCGAAGCGCACGCGCGGGCGGCGGAGAACGGATCCGATGAGGCGCTCGTCGCCTACGGTCACGAGTTCCATCGCTCGATCAACCTGGCGGCGGACTCACGCCGGTTGGCCATGCTGCTGGCAACCGTCGTCAAGCAGCTGCCGAATCGCTTCTACATCAATATCGAGGGGCACGGTGAGGACACGTTGCGTGATCACCCGCTGATCCTCGAAGCGTTGCAGAAGCGTCGCCCCAAGGCCGCCGATACCCTGATGCGCGAACACATCATGTCCAGTGCCGACGAGTTGATCGCCATGTTGGAGAAGCAAGGTCTGTGGGCCGAGTCGGCCCGCAGATCCACGGCCTGACCCGTCGGCCGAATTCGACCCGACGACCTCCCTCGCCCGCGTTGTGCCTGATCAAGGCGTGATGCAATGATACGGAATATAGTATATATTCCTGTACGTTACATGCGTCACAGCGGTGAGAGGACTTTCCATGACCAGGTCGGCTGTGGCAGGCGTGCTGCCTGCGCATCCCGAGGCGTCCTATATCGACGGCAGGTGGGTTCCGGTGTCGTCCTCGGAGACCTTCGAGGTCCTCGATTGCACCACCGAGCAGGTCGTCACCGCCGTCGGTGCGGCGACCGTCGAGGACGTGGACGCCGCGGTGACGGCCGCGCGCAAGGCCTTCGACACCGGTCCGTGGCCGCTGATGTCGCCGACCGAGCGCGCCTATTACCTGCGCGCGATCGCCGCCGAACTGACCAGGCGGGGCGACGATTTCGCCCGGCTCTGGTCGATCGAATCGGGCATCGTGTACTCGCTGGCCAAGACCCGTATTCCGTTTTTCCTGTCGGGCGCCTTCAACGCCTATGCCGATCTGGCCGAGACGTTCGCGTTCCGGGAGCCGCACACACCCGCGGCCGGCGGCGCCGGTCTGCTGGTGCGCGAACCGGTCGGTGTCGTAGCGGCGATCGTGCCCTGGAACGGCCCCGCCGGCCTGATGGCCTACAAGTGCGCGCCGGCTCTGCTCGCCGGTTGCTCGATCGTGCTGAAGCCACCGCAGGAGGCGCCGACCTCGGCGTACCTGTTCGCCGAGATCTGCGACCAGGTGGGGCTGCCGCCGGGGGTGGTCAATGTGGTGACCGCCGACCGGCAGGTGTCGGAAACGCTGGTGCGCCACCCCGGCGTCGACAAGGTTACCTTCACCGGATCCACGGCGGCGGGCCGCACGATCGGCGCGATCTGTGCCGACCGGATGGCGCGCTGCACCCTCGAACTCGGCGGCAAGTCGCCCGCTCTCGTGCTCGACGACTACGACATCGGCACGGCGGCGAAGGTGCTCGCCGGTGGCATCAGCTACCTGGCCGGGCAGGCGTGTCACAGCCTGACGCGCGTCATCGTTTCCGAGAAGCGTCACGACGAACTCGCCGACGCGCTCGGCGCCGCGATGAGGGCGATCCGGGTGGGTGACCCGTTCGACGAGAGCGTGGCCATGGGGCCGCTCGCGTCCGCCCGCCAACGGGAGCGCGTCGAAAGCTACATCGCCGCAGGGAAATCCGGCGGCGCGCGCCTGGTGACCGGTGGTGCACGACCGGCCGGGCTCGAGCGCGGCTTCTTCGTCGAGCCGACGGTTTTCGCCGGTGTCGACAACCGATCGGTGATCGCGACCGAGGAGATCTTCGGTCCGGTCCTGGCCGTCATCGCGGCGAAGGACGAGGACGACGCCATCGCGCTGGCCAACGACAACCCGTACGGCCTCAACGCCTCGGTCTTCACCAACGACACCGACCGCGCCTACCGCGTGGCACGCAAGCTGCGGACCGGCACGGTCGGGCAGAACGGTCCGCGCACCGACTTCTCGATCGCTTTCGGTGGTTTCAAGTTGTCCGGCGTCGGTCGCGAAGGTGGTTCGGAAGGTCTGCTGGCCTTCCTGGAAACCAAAACGCTGGTACTCGACAACGAGCCGGCCGATATCTCCGGCCTCGGCAACTGATCCTTCTCAGGTACACCCTGCACCGACATTTCACCGGAAAATGCCTCGTCGACTTCGGTCGGCGGGGCCTTTTGCGTTGTTCGGCGGCTCTGGAAATTGTGCTGCCCGAAAATTCTGTGCTGTCCAAATTCTTGGACATTGCGTGCACGGAAATCTGCCTAGCGTCTATCGGGAAAAGGGTGGCATACGGACAACGTCGTCCGATTCGTACCTGGCGCAGATCGCGCGTGTCTATTCGATCGGGGAGCAGCGGTGCTCGTCGGTCGGTCGGAGGTTGCACACATGTTCTCTACCCAGCGTTTTCGTCCCCGGCGCGCTGCCGCGGGTCTCGCGGTGACGCTCGCACTCGCCTCGGGAGGTTGGCTGGATTCCTCGGTCGCCCTGGCGGATCCGGGTGCGAGGTTTCTGGTGATCAGCGGGGCGGCATCATCGAATATCAGTGTGCTCGGCCTCGACGACGCGGGCAGGTTGTCGACAGTGCCTGGCTCACCCTTTCCGTCCGGGACCGGATCGCTGGCGGTGACGGTCACGCCGGATGGCCGCAACGTCTACTCGGTCAACACGGTGTCGGGCACCGTGAACGGCTTCCGCCTCGGCAGCGACGGCGTTCTCACCTCGATTCCCGAGGCCGATCTCGAGCTGGGCGGTCCAGGCGTCGGAGCCGTGGTCGCCCCCGATGGAAAGAGGCTGTTCGTGACGAGCGGTTCGGTGACGAACGAAATCCGCACCTATTCGATCACCGCCACCGGTGGGCTGGTGTTCACCGGTGCGGTTCAGGTGCCCGGCGTGAGTGCGCTCAGTCAGCTCGCGATCGCGCCGGACGGCCGTTTCGTGTTCGCCGTCGGCTGGCTGGAGGCGACGGCCTTCAGTTTCGCCGTGGGGGCCGATGGTGTGCTGACCCTCGTCGATTCCGTCGCTGCGGGTCTGATGTCGACCCTGCCCGGTGTGACGCCGGACGGCCGGTTCATGTATGTCAGTAATGAAGCCAGCGGTGACATCTCCGGCTATGCGATCGGTGCCGACGGAAAGCTGAGTCCCGTTCCGGGGTCGCCCTTCCGTACCGGGATGATGCCGTTGCCGCACGGTGCGGTCTTCACCGCCGACAGTCGCCGGATGTACATGGCCGAGGCGATGGCGGGCCGGATCGGTGGGTTCCAGATCGCGGAGAACGGGTCGCTGAGCCCGCTGCCCGGATCGCCGTACCCGGCGTCGGCGGGCACCTTGCCGGGCCGCGTGGTGGTCGACTCGGAATCGCAGCGGGTTTTCCTCATCGACACTCTGACCGTCGGCATCACCGCGCGCGTGCATCCGTATGCGATGGCGTCCGACGGGCGGCTGACAGCGACGGGGGAGCAGTCCGTCGACACGGGGCTGATCTTCGCCGACGGCGCCAACGCGGTACTGGCGGCGCAGCGATGATATTACATATATTATATTGACTATACTTGCACAGAAGCTGCCAAGGGAGGCACACGATGAAACCGTACCGCTCGATGCTCTTCGTCCCCGGTCACAAGGGTTCCTGGGCCGACAAGGGCGTCGCCTCCGGCGCCGACGCGCTGATCCTCGACCTCGAGGATTCGGTGCCCGCCGCGGACAAGGTCGAGGCGCGCGGCACGGTCGCGGCCACGATCGACCGTCTCACGGCCGAAGGCGTGCGCCCCGACCTGTGGGTGCGGGCCAACCCGGAGGTGAGCGGGCTGCTCGGCGGTGACCTGGAAGCCGTCGTGCGACCGGGGCTGGCTGGGCTGTTCCTGGCGAAGGTGTTCACGGCCGACGAGATCGTGCGCCTGGACGCGGTGCTGAGCCACATCGAGCAGCGTGAGGGCATCGAAGTCGGGACGGTGCAGCTGATCGTGTCCTTCGAGACCGCGGTGTCGATGGCGCACTGCGAGGAGATCGCGGGCGCGAGCCCCCGGGTGGCCTCCCTGCTCGGTGCCACCGGTCCCAATGCCGACGTCGGTCGCGAACTCGGCTTCGAGTTCACCCCCGCCGGGCTCGAGACGCTGTATCTGCGCAGCCGGATCATCCTGGCCGCGCGGGCGAACGGGCTGCACCACCCGGTCACCGGTGTGTGGCAGGACATCAAGGACCTCGACGGCGCACGGCGCTTCTGCCTCGACAACCGTCAGCTGGGTTACCGCGGCCTGGTGGCCATCCACCCGTCGCACGTCGCGATCGCCAACGAGGTGTTCTCGCCGTCGCCGGAGACCGTCGACTACTGCCGGCGCATGATCGCGGCGTTCAACGAGGCGGAGGCCGCGGGTAGCGCGGCCGTCGACTTCGAAGGCCAGCACATCGATCTCGCGCACGTGAAGACGGCGGAGGGCGTGATCGCCTTGGCCGACGCGGTATCGGCCAACGTGTAGTAGCGACAATAAGAGAAGGGGTGGCCGCGGCCACCCCTTCTCTTATTGCCAGGCGATCAGTCGACGATCAGCAGGACCGTCTCGGCCACGCAGGCGGGTTTGACCGCGCCGCCGTCGAGCACGTACTTCGCCGTCACCGAGGCCCCGGCAGGAGTGTCCGTGACATCGGTGATCGTCACGGTTGCCCGCAGCCGCGACCCGGCGGGCAACGGCGCGGGGAAGCGAACCTTGTTGACGCCGTAATTCACCCGGGCCGAGCCGAATCGGAAATCGAGCAGCTCCGGCCGGAAATGCGAGATCAGCGACAGCGTGAGATACCCGTGGGCGATGGTGGTGCCGTACGGTCCGGCGGCGGCCCGCTCGGGGTCGACGTGAATCCACTGCTCGTCATCGGTGATCTCGGCGAACGCCGAGATGCGCGCCTGGTCGACCAGGTACGGTTCGCTCGGGCCGATCGGCTCACCCACGGCGGAGCGGACCTCGTCGAGGGTGGTGAATACGCGGGGCACGGTCTCTCCTGATCAATCGGTGGTGACGTCGACGGTGGCGTTCGGTCCGGCGGATTCGCCACCGGGACCGAACAATTCGAGTGCCACCCCGTCGGGCACCTCGGTGGCGAGCAAGCGTGCGGGCTGTCCACAGAACAGCGGCGCCCGGCCGCGGTGGCGCAGCTCCCGCACCGGCGCCCCGCCCATCAGGCGGTGGATCTCGGCCAGTGCGATGGCCTGCAACGGGCCGTGGACGACCAGCCCCGGGTATCCCTCCACGCCGGTGGCATAGGGCCAGTCGTAGTGGATGCGGTGCGCGTTGGCGGTGGCCGCGGAGAACCGCGCCAGCAGTGACGGATCGGTCCGCAGCTCCCAGGCGTTGTCCGCCGTGCGGTGCAGGGGAGTGCGCGGCAGGGTGTCCACGGCCGAAGGCGGTTGCGCGGGCTGTTCCGGCGCGGGTGCGGCCTCCCGGTAGATCAGGTTCTGTGTTTCCTCGACGGCGAGCTGGTCGGTCTCGGTGAACAAACGGATCCGTACGTCGACCACGACCAGTGCGCCGGATCGGCCGTTCTTCTCGGTCACCGAGACCACCTCGGCCTCGCGCCGCACCGTCGATCCGACGAGAAGCGGTGCGTGCAGCAGGATCTCACCGCCGGCGAACATGCGTCGGGGCAGTTCGACCGGTGGCAGGAACGAGCCGCGTCGAGGGTGCCCGTCGGGCCCGAGCACGCCGGAGGTGGCCCATCGCGGCAGCGCCACCCAGTGCCACAGTGGTGGCAGCGGATCGCCGGGGCCAGGGGCGGGCAGGCCGTGGTCGAGCAGCGCGGCCAACGCGGCCACCGGCGCGGGATCGAGGAGTTCGGTGGTGGTTTCCGTATGCGGTTGCCAGGTGGACGCGGTCACATGAACCGCCCGCCGGTCACCTCGAGCACCGTGCCCGTCATGTACGAGGACATGTCCGAGGCGAGAAACAGTGCGACCGTGGCGATCTCGTCGATCTCACCGGCGCGGCCGAGCGGGATCTCGGCCATCTTCTGATCCCACACCTTCTGCGGCATGGCTTCGGTCATGGCGGTGCGGATCAGGCCGGGCTGGATGGCGTTGACCCGCACGCCCAGGTGCGCGAGCTCTTTCGCTGCGGCCTTCGACAGGCCGACGATGCCTGCCTTGGCCGCGGAGTAGTTGGTCTGGCCGGGCAGGCCGATCTTGCCCGAGAGCGAGGACATGTTGACGATGGCGCCGCTGCCGCGTTCCCGCATCACCGCACCGGCCAGCCGGGTGCCGTTCCAGGTGCCCTTGAGGTGGACGGCGATGACCTGGTCGAACTGGTCCTCGGTCATCTTGCGCATGGTCGCGTCGCGGGTGATGCCCGCGTTGTTGACCATCACGTCGACGGGGGAGAAGGATTCGGCGGCGGCGTCGATCAGGGCTTGGACGTCGTCGGCGACGGTGACATCGCACCGCACCCCCCGGGCGACGGTCGCGCCGCCCAGTTTGTCGGCGGCGGCCTGCGCGGCGGCACCGTCGATGTCACCGATGACGACGCGCGCGCCCTCGGCGGCGAATCGTTCGGCGATGGCGTAGCCGATGCCCTGGGCGGCGCCGGTGATGACGGCGGTCTTGTCGGCCAGAAGTGGTCCGGTCATGGCTGTTCCTCACTGTCGGTGGTGGCGTCGAGCTGCGCCAGGATGCGCCGGGCACGGTCGAGCACGGGCTTGTCGACCATGGCACCGTCGACCACGGCGACACCGGAGGTATCGGTGATCGCGGTGAAGATCTTTCGTGCCCAGGCATGTTCGGCCTCGGTGGGGCGAAACGCCGTGGCTACCGGGTGGAGCTGACGCGGGTGGATGCAGAGTTTGCCGGTGAACCCGAGCCGCTTGCCGTAGCGGGCGTCGTCCTCGACCAGGCCGGCATCATCGACGGCGCCGGTGACACCGTCGATCGGGCCGGGCAGGCCCGCGGCGGCAGAAGCGAGGACCAGTGCGTGCCGGGTACCGGCGAGCGCTTCGCGATCGGTGGGGTCGACACCGAGTTCAGCGGCGAGGTCGAAAGTGCCGACCGCGAGCCGCTCCACACCCGGCGTGGCCGCGATAGCCGTGGAATGCAGTACCCCCGCGGCGGTTTCGATCAATGCGATCAGCAGGGGTTGGCTGCCGCCGGCTTTCGGGTGATAGAGACCGCTCGCTCGTGCCTCGGTGAGGGTAGCTACGACACCATCGAGAACCTCGATATCGGCCTTCGGCAGCACAATCGCGCAGCGCAGCGGTGCGAGGGCCGCGAGATCGTCCGCGTGCCGGACGGTTCCGGCCGCGTTGATGCGCACGGCGCACTCGTTGCCCGCCTCGATCCAGGCGACGGCGTTTTCGCGGGCGGCCTCCTTGGCATCGGGCGCCACCGCGTCCTCGAGATCGAGCACGACCAGACCCGGATTCGCCGCGGCGGCTTTGGCGAAGCGTTCGGGACGGTCGGCCGGCACGAACAGCAGGGTCGACGCGACGCGGACCCGGGTGGCGAGATCGGTCGCGGTATTCGTGCTCACGCGCGCTTCTTCGCTTCGCGCACGAGCCCGCCACCGATGATCAGGCGCTGGATCTCGCTGGTGCCCTCGTACAGGCGCAGCAGGCGCACGTCGCGGTAGATGTGCTCGACCGTCACCTCACGCATGTACCCGCTGCCACCGTGGATCTGCACCGCGTTGTCGGCGACCCGGCCGACCATCTCGGTGCAGAACAACTTGGCCACCGAGGGGGAGATCCGCCGGTCCTCGCCGGAGACGTACTTGGCGGCGGCGTCGCGCACGAGCGCGCGGCCGGCCATCACCCCGGTCTGCATGTCGGCGATCATCGCCTGGACCAGCTGAAAATCACCGATGGGCGTACCACCCTGGGTGACGGTGGCGGCGTAGGCCACCGATTCGTCGAGCGCGCGCTGGGCGGTACCGACGGCGAGCGCGGCAATGTGCACGCGACCACGCGAGAGCGAGGCCATCGCGGCCTTGTATCCGACGTTCTCCGAGCCGCCGACCAAGGCGTCGGCGGGGACACGGACATCGGTGAACGTGACGTCGGCGGTCCAGGCACCTTCCTGGCCCATCTTCGCGTCCTTGGGTCCGACGATGACGCCCGGTGTATCGGCGGGCACCAGGAACACCGCGATACCGGGTCCGTCGGGGCCGGGCTCGGCGGTGCGGGCGAAGGTGACGAACAGATCCGCGAGCGGGGCATTGGTGATGAACCGCTTCTGGCCGTCGATCACCCAGTCGTCGCCGTCACGGCGGGCACGGGTGCGCAGACCGGCGGGATTGGATCCCGCGCCGGGTTCGGTGAGCGCGAAGGAGGCCAGCACCTCGCCCGAGGCGATCCGCTCGAGCCACTGCTTCTTCTGTTCGTCGGTGCCGTAGTTGACCAGCACCTGGCCGGCGATGCCGTTGTTGGTGCCGAACAGCGACCGCAGTGCCAGCGAGGTGTAGCCGAACTCCATGGCCAGCTCGACATCCTGGGTGAGGTCGACGCCGAGACCGCCCCATTGCTGCGGGATGGCGTACCCGAACAGGCCCATCTCGGCGGCGGCCTGTCGGATGTCGTCAGGAATCGCGTTGGTCTCCAGGATCTCCTGCTCGCGCGGGACCACCTTGGTACGGATGAACGTACGGACGTGAGCCAGGATCGGCTCGAAGTCCTCGGCACTGAGTTCGGACACTCTCGGCTCCTCTGGGGATGAGGCTAATACTAGATATAATATACAATGATATAATATACGATAAGTCGAACGGTGAGGTAGCATCCGTTCAGCGCTATCTAGTACATAATATATTTCGAGAGGATGCGACATGGCTGGCCTGTATTTCGAGGAGTTCGAGCCGGGAATGGTCATCGACCACCCCACCCGCCGCACGGTCACCGAGGCCGACAACACGCTGTTCAGTGTGATGACGTTGAATCTGGCCCCGCTGCACCTGGACGCCGAGTACAGCAAGAACTCCATCTACGGGCAGCGCCTGGTGAACAGTCTGTTCATCCTCGGTCTGGTCTCGGGTATCACCGTGCCGGAGACCACGCAAGGCACCACCCTGGGCAACCTGGGCTTCGAGCAGATCAAGTTTCCCAAGCCGGTGTTCCACGGCGACACCATCCACGTGCAGACCAAGATCGAGAACAAGCGGGAATCCAAGAGCCGCAACGACTCCGGCATCGTGACCTTCCGTCACCTCGGTATCAACCAGCGCGACGAGGTGGTCTGTGACGCCCTGCGCGTCGGCCTGATGATGAAGCGTCCGGCCGAGCAGGCCTGATCCGGCCACGACGAACCAGCAACGAGGAGGACACGTCATGGTGGACGTTCAGCCTGCCGAGCAGCCGGCCTGGGTGCCCGATGCACAGATCCGTGAGCGCAGCCGCCTGCTCGCGGCGATGCGCGCCTGGGGATTCGGTGACGACGCCGCGGCGGTCGCCGAGCTCAACGAGCGAGCCATCGCCGAGCCCGAATGGTTCTGGCGGGCCGCGACGACCGACCTGGGCGTGGACTTCTCGGTCCCGTTCGACCGCGTCCTCGACGACTCGGCCGGAAAACCGTTCCCCCGGTGGTTCACCGGCGGTGGCGTCAACATCGCGCGGCTGGCCGCGCACCGGCACGCGCGAGGCCCCGCCGCCGATCGGCTCGCGGTGGTCTACGAGGGTGACGAGGGCGAGCGGCGCACGCTGACCTTCGCCGAACTCGACGCGCAGGTGCGGCGTTTCGCCGCCAACCTCACCCAGCTGGGTGTGCGGAGCGGTGACCGGGTGGTGCTGTTCATGCCGGTGGTGCCCGAGGCCGCGGTGGCCTTCCTCGCGATCGCGATGATCGGGGCCGTGTCGGTGCCCACCTTCAGCGGCTACGCACCGGACGCGCTCGCCACCCGCCTGCAGGATTCCGAAGCGGTGCTGCTGGTGACCGCCGACGGGACGACGCGGCGCGGTAAGCGGGTCGAGCTGAAGGCGACCGCCGACGCGGCGCTGGAGTCGGCGCCCACCGTGGCCAAGGTCGTGGTCATCCGGCAGCTGGGCACCGAGGTGCCGATGCGCGAGGGCCGCGACGTGTACTACGACGAGCTCGACGCCGATCCGGCCCCGGTGCCGACCGCCGATACCGAGTCCAACGACCCGCTGACCATCGTCTACACCTCGGGCACCACCGGTCGCCCCAAGGGCATCGTGCATTCCCACGGTGGTTTCGCGGTGAAGACGGCGGTCGACTTCGGTTATGGCTTCGACGTGCACGAGGGCGATGTCGTCTCCTGGATCACCGACCTCGGCTGGCTCGTCGGCCCCATGCTGATGACCGGTCCGCTGCAGTTGGGCGCGACGATCGTGATGATCGAGGGTCTGCCGACGCACCCCACCGCGCACCGGATGTGGGAGATCATCGAACGCAACGGTGTCACCGTCGCCGGTATCGCGCCCACCGCGGCGCGTGCGCTGAAGGCGGCGGGTGTGGCCGTCACCCACGCGATGCCGAGCCTGCGCACCTTCGTGTCCACCGGCGAGGCCTGGGACGAACCCACCTGGTGGTGGCTGTTCCAGGAGGTAGGCGGCGGTACCCGGCCCATCGTCAACTACAGCGGCGGCACCGAGGTCGGCGGCGGCCTGCTCATCGGGTACCCGTTCCTGCCCGCCGCCCCGGCCGCCTTCACCGGCGCACTGCCCGGCGTGGACGCCGCGGTGTTCGGTGAGGACGGCAACCCGGTCGTCGGTGAGATAGGGGAACTGGTGGTATGCAACACCTTCCCCGGTATGACACATGCCTTCTGGCAGGATCGCGAACGCTATCTCGAGACCTACTGGAACCAGTGGGACGGTGTGTGGGTGCACGGTGACCTGGCCAGCATCGACGACCAGGGCATGTGGCGCATCCACGGCCGGTCCGACGACACCATCAAACTGTCGGGTCGCCGGGTCGGTCCCGCGGAGATCGAGGCGGCGCTGCTGCGCGACAACCGGATCGCCGAGGTCGCCGTGATCGGCGTGCCCGACGAACTGCGCGGCCAGCGAGCGGTCGCTTTCGCAGTGCTGCGGTCCACCGGTGAGACACCGGAAGACCTGCAGGACACCGCGATCGGCAATGCGGGACGCTCGTTCGCCCCCTCGGTCGTCGTCGTGGAGAGCCTGCCCAAGACCAAGAACGGAAAAATCATGCGCCGGGCCATTCGGTCCCGGTATCTCGGGGCACCGACCGGAGACATGTCCTCCCTCGACCCAGCCACCCCACTCGAAGCGATCCCCGTGTCCGCGGGCGACGAACAGGAGTAGCAATGACTGCCGCTACAGCGACCGACGACAACGTCGAAGTCGTCCGACAGGCCACGCGCGAGCTCGCGCGCAAGTTCGACAACAACTACTGGCTCGACAAGGACAACAAGCACGAATACCCCTGGGACTTCGTGAAAGCCTTCGCCGCGGGCGGCTGGCTGGGCGCGATGATCCCCGAGGAGTACGGCGGCATCGGCCTGGGCCTGAAAGAGGCCGCGGTCATGCTCGGCGAGATCTCGGCCTCCGGCGCCGGGATGAGCGGTGGTTCGGCGATCCACTTCTATGTCTTCCCGCCTGCCCCGGTCGTGAAGTACGGCTCGGAGGCGATGAAGCGCGAGTACCTGCCCAAGCTGGCCTCCGGTGAGATGTTGATGGCCTTCGGCGTCACCGAACCCACTGCGGGCGTGGACACTTCGCGCATCAAGACCAAGGCGACCAAGGTCGACGGCGGCTGGGTGATCAACGGGCAGAAGGTGTTCATCACCAACGCCCAGAACGCGCACAAGATTCTGCTGCTGGCTCGTACCTCGCCGCGGCGGGAGGACAAGCCGCTGTGGGGCATGTCGCTGTTCCTCGCCGACATGGACCGCTCCAAGATCACCGTGCGCGAGATCGACAAGCTGGGCCGTGCCGCGATCGACACCAACGAACTGTTCATCGACAACCTCGAGGTGTCCGACGACCGGCTCGTCGGTGAGGTCGACAAGGGTTTCTACTACCTGCTCGACGGCCTGAACCCCGAGCGCATCGTGGTCGGCATGGAAGGCGTGGGCCTGGGTCGCGCCGCGCTCGAGATCGGCGCCGAATACGCCAAGAACCGCGTGGTGTTCGACCGTCCGATCGGTCAGAACCAGGCCGTGGCGCATCCGCTGGCCGATTCGTGGATCCGCCTGGAAGCCGCCGAGGGCATGATCATGCGGGCCGCGGAACTGTTCGACGCGGGTCTGCCGTGTGGTCCCGAGGCGGCCGCGGCCAAGTACCTCGGTGCTGAAGCCGGTTTCGAGGCGTGTGATCGTGCGTTCTCCACACTCGGCGGGTACGCCTACGCGAAGGAGTACCACATCGAGCGGCTGTGGCGGGAGGTGCGTCTGCTGCGAAATGCGCCGTTCTCCCAGGAGATGGTGCGCAACTACATCTCCCAGCAGGTGCTCGGCCTACCGCGTTCCTACTAGAAGGGGAAATACCGATGACGGGACCGTTGGCGGGTGTGCGTGTCGTCGTGCTGGCAGGCATGGGGCCGGTGCCCTATGTGTCGATGCTGCTGGCCGACATGGGCGCCGACGTCGTCCGGGTGGTGCGGCCACCGCACCGTTCGGCGCGTGAGTTGAGCCAGACCGTCGGCCTGACCGAGGAGACCGATGTGGTCAACCGCGGTGTCGGGTCGGTGGCGGTGGATCTGAAGGACCCGGAAGGGCGCGAAGCCGTTCTACGCCTTGCTGATTCGGCCGATGTGTTCATCGAGGGCTATCGCCCCGGTGTCACCGAGCGGCTGGGGCTGGGCCCCGAGGTGGCCACCGCACGCAACCCGAGACTGGTCTACGTCCGGCTCACCGGATACGGCCAGACCGGTCCCCGCGCCAAGGACGCCGGACACGACATCAACTACGTCGCCCAGTCCGGCGCCCTGCACGCCCTCGCCTCCGAAGGCGGGGCGCCGCGACCGCCGATCAACCTGCTCGGTGACTACGCCGGTGGCGGGGCGATCGGCGCGTTCGGCATCGCCTGCGCGCTGGTGGAGGCCGCGCGCACCGGCCGCGGTCAGGTCATCGACGCGGCGATGGTCGACGGTGTCGCCGTGTTGACGGCCAAATTGCACGGCTTGCGCGCCGCCGGGCTGTACTCCGACGAACCGGGAACCAACTTCCTCGACTCCGGTGCGCCGTTCTACGACACCTACCGGTGCGCCGATGGCCGGTATCTGGCGGTCGGCGCGCTCGAACCCGACTTCTACCGTGAGTTCTCGAGCCGGCTCGGTGTCGACACCACCGGCTGGCCGGGCCAGGACGACCGCGAACAGTGGCCGAGACTGCGCGAACTCATCGCCGACGCGGTGTCGAAGCGGACCCGCGACGAGTGGTGGCAGATTTATCAGGGCACCGATGCCTGTGTGTCCCCGGTGCTCACCTTCGACGAAGCCGCCGAAGACCCGCACAACGTGGAACGCGGAGTATTCCACCGTGTTTCGGGAGTGCTGCACCCGGCGCCCGCGCCGCGCTTCGACCGGACGCCGGCCCGCACCCCGTCGTGCCCGCCCACCGGTCTCGGCGACCTCGACGACATTCTGGCGCGGTGGGCGACCGCCGCCCCCACCGGCGCCGACGCGGTGTCGATCAGCGAATGAAAGGACAACAAGTGCCCGGTTACGAGGAGTTCTCGTCGTTGACGATCGACCGCCCAGCCGACGGCGTGCTGCGGATCGTGCTCGACGGACCGAACCTGAATTCGGTCGGCGCCGAGGCACATCGGCACCTCGCCGACATCTGGCCGGTGATCGCTCTCGACGAATCGGTGCGAGCAGTCGTCATCCGCGGCGCGGGGGAGCGGGCCTTCTCTGCCGGGGGCAGCTTCGACCTGGTCGAGGCCATGATCGGTGACTACACCTCCCGGACCAGGGTGATGCGGGAGGCGCGGGACCTGGTGCGCAACATCATCGAGGTTCCCCAGCCGATCATCTCCGCGATCAACGGCCCCGCCGCCGGCGCGGGTCTGGTGGCGGCGCTGCTCGCCGACATCTCGGTGGCGGGCCGGCGCGCCAAGATCGTCGACGGACACGTGCGCCTCGGCGTGGCGGCGGGCGATCACGCCGCGATCTGCTGGCCGCTGCTCACCTCGATGGCCAAGGCCAAGTACCACCTGCTGACCAACGAGGTGCTCACCGGCGAGGAGGCCGAACGCATCGGCATGGTGTCGCTGTGCGTCGACGACGACCAGGTCCAGGACCGTGCCATGGAGATCGCGCAGAAGCTGGCCGCCGGCTCGCGGGCCGGCATCCAGGGCACCAAGATGGCGCTCAACGGCTGGTACCGGCAGGCCATGCCGATCTTCGACGCCTCACTGGGCCTCGAGTTCTATCACTTCGGTGGCCCCGATGTCGTCGAGGGCGTCGGCTCACACCGCGAGAAGCGGGAGCCCGAGTTCTCATGAGCACCGAACCCAAGCGTGCTCCGCTGGCCGGGGTGACCGTGATCGGCCTCGAACAGGCCATCGCCGCCCCGCTGTGCACCCGCCACC
Source organism: Nocardia abscessus (assembly GCF_015477775.1). Taxonomy (GTDB): domain Bacteria; phylum Actinomycetota; class Actinomycetes; order Mycobacteriales; family Mycobacteriaceae; genus Nocardia; species Nocardia abscessus_A. Next base: position 114,946 of record NZ_JADLQO010000011.1, read on the forward strand.
TCGCCGACCTCGGCGCGCGGGTGATCAAGGTCGAGCAGCCCGGATACGGCGACTCCACCAGGCATTACGACACGGTGGTCGGTGGCCTGTCGGCGCATTTCACCTGGCTCAACCACGGCAAGGAATCGGCGGCGCTCGACCTGCGCGCCGCCGATGACCTGGCGGTCCTCGAAGGGATGCTGACCGAGGCCGATGTGCTGGTCAGCAATCTCGGCCCTGGCGCGCTGGACCGGCTCGGTCTGGGTGTCGACGAGTTGACGCGCCGGTTTCCCCGGCTGATCATCGTCGACATCTCCGGCTACGGCCGTGGCGGTCCGCTCGACCACAAACGCGCCTACGACCTGCTGATCCAGGCCGAGGCGGGTTCGTGCGCGATCACCGGTATTCCCGGACATCCGGCCAAGCCCGGTGTCCCGGTGGCCGACATCGGCACCGCGCTGTACTCGTACTCGGCGGTGCTGGCCGCGCTCTACGACCGTGAGCGCACGGGACGCGGCGCGGTCGTGCCGGTCGCGATGCTCGATGTGGTGTCGGAGATGATGGGCTTCGCGCTCAACCAGGTGCTGCACGCGGGCACGGAGCCGGTGCCGGTCGGTATGGGTTCGCCGATGATCGCGCCGTACGGCGCGTATCCGACCTCCGACGGGCAGACGGCGGTCCTCGGCACTACCAGCGACCGGGAGTGGCGGCGGATGGCCGCGCTCATGGGCTGCCCCGAACTGGCCGAGGATCCGCGTTACCTGCACAACGACGACCGGGTCGCGCGCCGCGGTGAGGTCGACGCGATTGTCGGACAGTGGTGCGCCACAAGAACTCTCGTGGAGATCCAGGACGCCGCCGACAAGGCGGGTATCGGCAACGCGCGGCTCAACGGCGTGCGCGAGCTCGCCGAGCATCCCCAGCTGCGGGAACGCGGCCGGTGGCGCGAGATCGGGACTCCGGCCGGACCCGTACCGGCCTTGCTGCCGCCGGGTACGGCACGGGACTGGCCGGTGACCAACGGTTCGGTGCCCGCGCTCGGCGCCCATACCGACGCGATCCGGGCCGAATTCGCGCCACGGGGCGCCCAGCCGAGCGAGACCTGATGGACCTGCCGCGCGTCACCCCGCCGACCAGCCTGAAAACCACCGCCGTGCAAGAGATCCGGCGGCGGATCTTCGCGGGTGAGCTGCGTCCCGGCGACAAGATCGACCAGGACGAGATCGCGGATTCGCTGGGAATCAGCAAGCTGCCGGTGCGCGAGGCGCTGATCGCCCTCGAACTGGAGAGCATCGTCGACATGCCGCCCCGGCGTGGGGCGTTCGTCGCCCCGATGACGCGCGACGACGTGCGCGATCACTACTGGTTGCTCGGCGTGGTCTCGGGGCTGGCCGCCGCCCGCGCGGCCACCCGGATCCCCGCGTCCTCGCTCGACGCGCTCGGCCGGATCCTGGACCGGATGACCACGGCGTCGAGCCGTGACCGTGAAACGCTGAACTTCGAGTTCCATCGAATGATCAACCGCGCGAGCGGGTCCCGGCGTCTGCTCACCGAACTCAAAGTGCTCGGCAGCGCGGGCCCGCACGGTTTCTACGAGACTCACGACGACTGGTCCGAGACCGCCGACCGCGATCACCGCGAGATCCTGACGGCCCTGCTGGCCCGGGATGTGGCCACGGCTCGCGCCGTCACCGAGGAGCACTTCCTGCACGGTGGTGCCCGGGCGGTGCACATGCTGGAATCCCGCGGCTTCTGGCAATGATATAATATTTTATGCGTGAACTAGGGAAGGGTAGGCATGAGCCTCACAGCGGATGAGCAGCAGATGGTCGATCTGGTCGCCGACTTCGTCGATCAGCGGGTCAAGAACCGCGTGCGCGAGTTCGAGGAAGACGACATCTACCCCGAGGAGTTCATCGAGGAGATGAAGAAGCTCGGCTTCTTCGGTCTGCTCGCGCCCGCCGAATTCGGTGGGGTCGACGTGAGTACCGCCTGTTTCGCCGGGGTCACCGAACAACTCGCGCGCGGCTGGATGAGCTTGGCGGGCGCCATCGGCGGCCACTCGGTGATCACCTACCTGATCAAGACCTTCGGCACGCCCGAGCAGAAGTCGAAGTATCTGCCGAAGATGGCCGAGGGCGCGATCCGGGCCACGATGGCACTCACCGAGCCCGCCGGCGGCAGCGACCTGCAGGCCATGCGCACCGTCGCCGTGCGCGACGGCGACCAGTGGTCCATCAGCGGTTCCAAGACCTGGATCTCCAACGCCGCGCACTCGGGCCTGATCGGTCTGTTGTGTCTCACCGACCGTGACGCCAAGCCCGCCCACAAGGGCATGAGCGTGATCCTGGTCGAACCCGGTGACGGGATGGTCATCTCCAAGAAGCTGCCCAAGCTCGGCTACCGAGGTGTGGAGGCCTGCGAGCTGGTCTTCGACGGCCGCAAGGTCGGCGACGACGCCATCCTGGGCGGCGTGCCGAATCTGGGGTGGAGCCACATGATGCGCGGCCTCGAGGTCGGGCGCATCCAGGTCGCCTCGCGTGCGCTCGGTGTCGGCCAGGCCGCACTCGACGCCGCCGTGCGCTACGCGCAGGAACGCGAGTCCTTCGGCAAGCCGATCTGGAAGCACCAATCCGTCGGTAACCTGCTGGCCGACATGGCGACCAAGCAGCGCGCCGCCCGCCTGCTGACCCTCGACGCCGCCCAGAAGCTGGACGCGGGGGAGCGTGCCGACATGGAGGCGGGCATGGCCAAGCTGTTCGCCTCCGAGACCGCGATGCAGATCGCGCTCGACGCGATCCGCGTGCACGGTGGCTACGGCTACTCCAAGGAATACGACGTGGAGCGTTACTTCCGTGACGCGCCGCTGATGATCGTCGGTGAGGGCACCAACGAGATCCAGCGCAATGTCATTGCCGCACAGCTCATCGCGCGCAACGCGATCTGATCGGAGTCAGCGAATGTCAACACTGCGCCGGGCGGCGATCGTCGCACCCACCCGCACCCCCGTCGGCACCTTCGGCGGTTCCCTGCGTGACGTGCCGGTCGAGGACCTGGGCGCCACCGTGGTGAACGCGGTGATCGAGCGCTCCGGGGTCGACCCCGAACGCATCGATGATGTCGTGTTCGCCCAGTCCTACGCCAACTCCGAGGTGCCGTGCGTCGGTCGCTGGCTGGCGCTGCACGCCGGACTGCCGATCTCCGTGCCCGGCATGCAGCTCGACCGGCGCTGCGGCGGTGGTCTGCAGGCCCTGGCCACCTCGGCGATGATGGTGCAGACCGGTGCCGCCGATGTGGTGCTGGCCGGCGGGGTCGAGTCGATGAGCCGCATCGAGTACTACTCGACCAGTACTCGCTGGGGTGCCCGCGCGGGCACTGTGCAGCTGTTCGACCGGCTCGATCGCGGCCGCGAACGCTCCCAGCCGGTGGCCAGGTTCGGCAAGATCTCCGGGATGATCGAGACCGCCGAAAACCTTGCGCGGGACTACGGTCTGATGCGGGAGGAGGCCGACTCCTTCGCCGCGCGCAGTCACCAGAAGGCGGCCGCCGCCTGGGCGGAAGGGCGCTTCGCCGACGAGGTGGTTCCGGTGACCGTGCCGCAGCGCAAGGGCGATCCGGTGGTCTTCGCCGCCGACGAGGGGATCCGCCCGGAATCCACGCCTCAGACCCTGTCGAAGCTGCGCACGATCATGCCCGACGGCACCGTCACCGCGGGCAACTCGAGCCAGCAGAACGACGCCGCCGCGGGGCTGCTCATCGTCGCCGAGGACCAACTCGGCGCGCTCGGCCTCGAACCGATCGGCTACCTGACCGGCTGGGCGGCCGCGGGCTGCGAACCCTCCCGGATGGGTATCGGCCCGGTTCCCGCAGTCGCGAAACTCGCCGCGCGCCAGGGCACCGATACCGTCTCGCTGCTCGATTCGATGGATCTCGTCGAGGTCAACGAGGCGTTCGCGGTCCAGGTCCTGGCGGTCCTGGAAGGCTGGGGCTGGCGCGATCACGACCGGCTCAATGTCAACGGGTCCGGCATCTCGCTCGGCCACCCCATCGGCGCCACGGGCGTGCGCATGGTCACCACCTTGTTGCACGAACTGCGCCGCCGTGGCGGCGGCCGAGGCCTTGCCACGATGTGCATCGGTGGCGGTCAAGGTATGGCTGCCACCTTCGAGACCGCCTGATCATCGTTCAGGCACCGATTGTGCCCCGGCGAACCGAACAGGCCCGCCGGGGCGCAGTCATTCCGGAGCGATGAGAACGAACGTCTCTACCTGCTGCTGAACATCGAAAAGCCTGGTCGTACCTTGTGAATACCAGGCCCGACCAGGCTTTCGATCCGATCAGACGCGCAGGAGCGCGGCGAACTCCGTGACCGGGGTGGCGGGGTCGCCGTCGTTGATCGCCGTCAGCAGTGCCTCGCTGCGTTCGGCGCCCAGATCGGCGACGGTGAGGTCACGGAACTTGGCATCCAGGTCCGCCTGCGTCATCTGGTTCTCCGCGGTGCCACGTGGGTTGTCGACGAAGACGTGCTCGGTGGAGCCGTCGCGGTAGGTGACGGTGATGTCGGCGATCCAGCGCCCCGGGTATTCGGCGTCGAGCTCGGTGTCGACCTCGATCTTCACCCGCCGCGCCATCTCGGCGACCTCGCTGCCCTCGCTGAGGTCCAGGCGCCCGGCCATGTGGTCGTGGTGGGCGCGGAAACCGTTGCCGCGGCCGAGGATCGCCAACGCGAACTGGAACGGCAGGCTGTACTGCAGGTGCTCGATGGTCTGCGGTGCGTAGGCGTTGGCGTTCTGATTGCCGATGATCACGTCACCGCCGGACTGGATACCGAGCCGAATGGACTCGACCTCGGCCGCCCGCGCGGTCAGCTGCTGGGCGCCGTCGATATAGGCGTGGTTGATACCGCAGCAGCAGTACGGCTTGATCCACACGCGGGTGATCTCGAAAGAGTCTGTCGGGGAGAACAATTCGGCGGCGTCCTCCTCGGCGACCGGGCGGCCGACGAAGGTGCGGTAGAAGCCCTTGCCGCCGCTGAGGAACGTGGTCGGGCCGGTGATGCCGGCCGCCGCCATCTCCGCGGCGCGAATACCGTTGCGGGTACCGATCCCCGAATGCAGCCGTTTCACCGAGCCGCCCGTGGATGTGTACTCGGTGGTGCCCGAGCTGTGGCTCATCGCGATCGACAGCGCGTGCACGGTGCGCTCGGCGTCGAACCCGCGCATCTTCGCGACCACGGCTGCGGCGCCGAACGCCGACAACACACCATGCGGATGGAAACCGCGCTCGAGCAACTGCGGCGCGGCCAGGATGCCGATCCTGGTGTAGACCTCGTACCCCGCGACGATGCCAGTGATGACCTGCGCCATCGAGGCACCGAGTTCCTCGCCGACGGCGACGGCCGCCGAGACCACCGCGCTGCCGGGGTGGCTGGAGCTGGAGCGGTGGGCGTCGTCGTACTCGAAACCGTGCCCGTAGGTCGCATTGACGAAAGCGGCGTCGGCGGCGCTCATTTCGTCACCTGACGCGGTGACGTGGGCGGAACCGGGGGCGTGCGAGGCCTGGGTCAGCTCGAGCACCGCCCGGCTCCACGGCAGCGACGCGCAGCCGATCTGCACGGCCAGCTGGTCTTGCATCAACCGACGGGCGCCGGCCAGCGCCTCGGCCGGGATCGTGTCGTACTCGAGGTCGGTGACCAGCCGTGCGACGGCGGCTTCCAAGGGGGGAAGGGAAGGCATGGAGAACCTTTCGGAAGTGGGGGTCAGGCCAACGTGTCGAGCAGGGGCTGCGGCAGGCCGTAGGACTTGCATTCGATGTAGGCGTCGAAACCCTCGAGCCCGGCTTCGCGGCCGATGCCACTGTTCTTGAAGCCACCGAGCGGAGCGAAGAAACCGGCGGGGGTGCCGTTGAGTTCGACGGTGCCGGTGCGGATGTGGCGAGCTACCGCCAGTGCGTGCGCGGGATCGGCGGCGAAGACCGAACCGTTGAGGCCGTAGTCGGAGTTGTTGGCGATATCGATCGCCTCGGCTTCGGTGTCGAAGGTGTGCACGGTCAGTACCGGACCGAACACCTCCTCCTGCGCGATCCGCGCGTCGGGGTCGACGTCGGCGAAGATCGTCGGCTCGACGTACCAGCCGCGGTCCAGGCCCTCGGGCCTGCCACCGCCGACGAGCACCTGGGTGCCCTCGGACCGGGCCTGCGCGATGTAGCCCTCCACTCGTTCCCGCTGCGCGCTGGTCACCAGCGGACCGACCTCGGTCGCCGGATCGAACGGGTCACCGACCGGCATCGATCCCACCATGTCGCGCAACCGGTCGTAGAGCTCGTCGCGCAGCGAACGGGCCACCACGATGCGGGTCTTGTTGCTGCACACCTGACCGGTGTTGCGCAGCGACAGCGCCCGGATCACCGGCACCACGGCATCGAGGTCGGCGTCGTCGAGCAGCACCGCGGCCGACTTCCCGCCGAGTTCGAGGGTGACCCGGCGCAGGTCCTGCCCGCAGATGGCGGCGATCCGGCGGCCCGCGGCCGTCGAGCCGGTGAACGAGACCTTGTCGACGCCGGGATGGCGCACCAGGTGTTCACTGACCTCGCGCCCCGCGACGACGATGTTCACCACGCCGTCGGGCAGACCGGCCTGCTCGAAGATCTCGGCGAGCAGATACGCCGACATCGCGGTCTCCGGCGAGGGCTTGAGCACAGCGGTGCACCCGGCCAGCAGTGCGGGCGCCAGTTTGATGATGGCGATTTGCAGCGGCGCGTTCCACGGCACCACTGCGGCCACGACCCCGACTGGCTCACGGGTGACGAGTGCGTTGCCGGTGACCGAGCGGCGGATATCGGACCACTGGTATTGCGGGGCGAGTTCGAGGAAGGCGTCGAGCAACATGCGGGTGCCCATCGACTGCATCCGTGTCGACAGCGTGATCGGACACCCCATCTCGGCGCTGATCAGCCGCGCGACCTCGTCCTGCCGGTCCGCGAGGATCTCGCTCACGCGGGTGAGCGCCGCGATCCGTTCCGCGAGCTCCATCCGGGGCCACGGGCCACGGTCGAAGGCGGCGCGAGCGGCGGCGACAGCGGCGTCGATATCGGCCTCACTGCCCTCGGCGACGCGGGCGAGGGGTTGTTCGGTGGCGGGGGAGACGACCTCGAACGTGCGCTGCGTTGCCGGATTCACCCACCCGCCGCCGATGAACAGCTTGTCGAACTGTCCCTGCCACAACTCTGTCTGAACACTCATGGGTAGACCTATCGTCCTCGTCGGCGATTGTGTCCGGGTGGGAATTCCTGGTCAGCGGTAGTTTCACGCGCAGCGCCTTTCGCGGCCATGTGACCCGGCTCATGTAAAGTATATGATATAACTTAGCGCACAGGCCAGGGCTGCTGTGCTCGCCGCCACTGCGCCTATTCTGTCGGTTGCTGTCGTGCGCCGATCGACCTTCGCCGGATGTGACCCATGGCACCGCGATGCGGAGATAATATATAATATGAGCACGTGATCAGAGGGAGACAGGCTATGCAGCACAGGCCGCTCGACGGAATTCGGATCTTGGAGATCGGGGGCTACATCTCGCTCCCGTTCGCCACCTCGATGTTGTGCGCCCTCGGTGCCGAAGTCGTGAAGGTGGAGCGCCCCATCGTGGGCGAGGACTTCCGCCGTCACCAGAACGACGCCAGCCCGTACTTCCGTCAGTACAACACCGGCAAGCGCAGCCTGGCCGTCGACCTCAAGCAGCCCGAGGGCATCGCCCTGGTGAAGGCGCTGATCCCGCGCTTCGACGTGGTGCTCGAGAACATGCGCCCCGGCAAGGTGGCCGCGATGGGCCTGGGCCCGGAGGTCTGCCGCGAACTGCGCCCCGACATCGTCTACGGCTCGGTCACCGGCTTCGGCGCGGGCGGCCCGCTGGCCGGCCGGCCGGCCTACGACACCATCGGGCAAGCGTTCGGTGGCCTGTACTCCCTGCTCGGCGACGAGGGCCATCCCCAGCTCACCGGCGGCCTGAGCGCCGACCTGGTCACCGGGCTGAGCACCGCTGCGGGCGTGCTCGCCGCGCTGGTCGGCCGGTACCGCACCGGTGAACCCCAGCACGTGGAGACCTCCATCATGGAAGCGGTCAGCGTGCTTGTCACCGACGGGATCACCCAGGCCTTCGAACTCGGTGCCGACCCGACTCGGCGTAGCAGGCATCCGCAGGCGCAGAACTTCTGTGCACCGACCGCCTCGGGGGAGTACATCGCCGTGCACTTGTCTTCATCGCAGAAGTTCTGGCAGGCGCTGTGCCGGGCGATGGACCGCGGCGACCTCGCTGTCGACCCGCGCTTCGCGGAATACCGGCCCCGTGAGGCGAACTATTTCGAGCTCGTCGAGATCGTCGAGGCCGAATTCGAACAGCGCTCGTTCGCGGAGTGGGAGAAGCGGCTCACTGCCGAGGACGTGCCCTTCGCGCCGGTGCTGTCGATGACCGGTTACGTCGAGCACGAACAGGTCGGATGGCTGCGCATGATCGAGCCCCAGGACGACGGGCTCGCGCTGCTGCGTCCGCCGTGGCGCTTCGCCGGCGAGCGGCCCGAGCGCCCCGGTGTCGCTCCGCGAGTGGGTGCGGACACCCGCGCTGTCGCCGGTGAGGTGTACCCGGCCGAGAAGGTCGACGAACTCGTGGCCGCGGGCGTGCTCTCGGTGGACGGCTGACTGCGGCCGGGCTGCGCGCAACGGAACACGCTGTGGAAGAAGACACGGCTGCCGACCAGGGTGTGTACGGGCCGTGGACTGCGGCCTCTACCTCGGCACCTTTCTGCTCGCCGCGACGAGCCTGGGTATCGCCACGATTCCGCAGGCCGCGCCGGCTGGCCGCTCGGCCTTCGTCCGGGAGTGCTTCGACCTCCCCGAGGACCGAAAGATTTTGGCGGGCATCTCGTTCGGCTACCCGGACGTCGATCATCCCGCCAACAGTTATCGCACCACGCGCGCGCCGGTGGACGAGGTCGTGACCTGGCGTAGCGAATAGTTCTCCGCTTCGCGCCGATCAGTGAGGGGTGGCGCGAACGCAGGGGTCGGTTCCGGTCGGCGTCGCTGGTCCACACGACTCGGGCCGGTGCGCGAAGACACTGTCGTCTTCGCGCACCGGCCCGACTGTTGTACGTAAATGTCAGGGCAGCAACGCTATTCGGCGGTCCCGAGGACGCCTGCGGAACGCAACTCCCCGAGTTCGCTGTCGCTGAGACCGAGGACTTCGGCGAAGACCTGTTCGGTATCGGCGCCTAGGGCGGCGGCCGGGCGCACCGGTCCGTACTCGCTGTCCTCGCGGATCGGGCTGTGCGCCGAGATGACCGGTCCGATACCGGGCTGGTCGAGTTCGGTCAGCACACGGCTGCCCACGCCCGCCTCGAAATCGGCCACCACCTCACTCATCCGGCGGTAGCGGCTCCACAGCACGCCCGCCTCGGTGAGCGCCGCGCCCACCGCGTCGAGGGACCGGCCGGCGAACCAGGGACGCATCACCGCGGCGATGGTCTCGCGATGGATGTACCGGTGCGCCTCGTCGGCGAAGTCCACACCGAGGGTCTGTTCGAGCGAGGCGATCACCTTCGCCGTGCCGGTCGCCGTGCACAACGCCTGCCACTGACGCGGCGTGAGCGCGACCACCATGACGCGCCCCTCGTCGGCGGTGACGAAGTCGGCCCCGAACGAGCCGTACATGTAGTTGCCGTGGCGCGGGCGGTCACCGCGTTCCCGAACCTCGCTGAGCCACCCCAGATTCGCGACACCGGCCAAGGCGACATCGGCCAGCGCGATCTGCAGATGCGCGCCCTCGCCGGACCGTTCCCGACGGTGCAGGGCCGCGAGCAGCGCGGTGGTCGCGGTCATACCCGCGACCAGATCCCACGCGGGCAGCACATGATTCACCGGGGTACGCGAATCGGCGGGCCCGGTGAGATCGGTGACGCCGACCTCGGTGTTGACGGTGTAGTCCACCGCGGGACCGCCGCCGGCCCGACCACCGATGTGCACCTTGATCACATCGGCGCGGCGGTCCGCGAGCGCCTCGTAGGAGAACCACGGCCGCCCGACCGCGTTGTCGACGACGATCCCCGCGTCCTTGCCGGGCGCGGTCGCCAGCGCCAGCACCAGTTCCCGGCCCTGCTCGCTACGCACGTCCACCGCGATCGACTGCTTGCCCCGGTTGAGCGAATTCCAGTACAGGCTTTCGCCGTTGCGCTGAGCGACCGGCCACCGGCGATAGTCGGGCCCGCCGCCGAGCGGGTCGACCCGGATGACCTGCGCGCCGAGCTGGGCGAGGGTCATACCCGCCGACGGTCCCGCCACGAAACTGGCGAACTCGACGACGCGCAGGCCCGCCAGCGGCTGCCCGCTCACCCGTGCCCCACCGGGGAAACGTCGACCAGGCCTGGAATCGGCATCGCACTACTCCTTCGTCCGCGGCGGACCGCTCCTCGTACTACTGGAAATATAATATATGTCAATTGGGCAAGGTCGGAGTGCCTGCACCACTATTGGCTCGAGTGGGGCCGTGGGGATCAGTTCGGGTGGTCCGCCGCGTCCCGTTCGGGGACCGGTGCCGACCACGAGGTGAGAATGCGCAGCTTCTCGTGGGAGGTCGTGCCCGGCTCAGCCGACCAGAGGACCAGCTGCTGTTCCGAATCGCCCGACGAGCTGAAAGTGTCCCAATTCAGCGTCATCTCGCCGACATCCGGGTGATGGAGCGTCTTGGAGCCGAACTCCTGCCGGGCCACGTTCCGTGCCGCCCACCACTGGCAGAACTGTTCGTCGGCGATGGACAGTTCTCCGACGAGCGCGGTGAGCTGGGGGTCGGTCGGATTGGCCGCGGCGTTCATACGAAGGATGGCGACGCACGTGCGCGCGACGCTTTCCCAGTCGTCGTACAGCGTGCGCATCGCCGGATCGGTGAAGACCATCCGCACATAGTTGCGCTGCCGGGGTGTCATCTGACCGAAGTCGGTGATCAAGGCTGCCGCGAGGTGGTTCCAGGCGAGGATGTCGAGATAGCGCCCGAACACCAGGGCCGGTGTCTCGGTGAGCTGGTCGAGCAGACGCTGCAGCTGGGGGCGCACGGATTTCTGGCCTCGCTTGGCCGGGCGGCGATCGGAGCGCCGGACCAGGTTCTCGGCGTAGTCGCGCTGGGCGTCGTCCAGGCGTAGGACCCGTACCAGGGCGTCCAGAACCGGCTCCGACGGTGCGAGACGGCCCTGCTCGATCCTGGTGTAGTAGTCGTGGCTGATCGCGGCCAGGTCCGCCACCTCCTCGCGGCGCAGACCTGCCACCCGGCGCGCGACGGCGCTGTGCACGCTCAAGCCCACGTCCTCGGGACTGAGCTCGGCACGCCGTGCTTTCAGGAATCCGCCCAGCTCGCGAAGGTGGGGCGCTCTCTCGGTCATATCTCCACGGTATGCCCGTCGGTGTGGCCGTGCCTGGGACAAATTCTTCCCACGCCGACCGGAAAATCGTCGGCATCGCAGCAAAGGCCGAGGAGCCAAGCAGATATTGTGTATAAAATATGAGTGTGCTCGGTCACAGAGGACCGGGCGTCGACCGCATGTTCAGGCGGCCGGGACAAGGTGGTGTTGAGTATCCATGACTGTATTGCAGGCTTACCGGGATTCGACTCGACCGGACATCGAGTCGGCGTGGGCCCGATCGCGGCTCAACGGCATCCGTGAAGACGCGATGCCGCCGTTCGACCTCGCGAGCAGAAACGCCGACAGCTTCCTCGCGCGAGCGGCGAGCCCGGTCCTGCGCCGGGTCGCGAGTGAGCTCGAAGGCACGCCGGTGGCGCTGGTGCTCGCCGATCAGGCCGGCCGGGTGGTCGACATCCACGGCGCCGCCCGATCGATCCGCCGAGCGGTGTCCGATATCGGCATCGTGCCGGGTGTCGAACTCGGTGAAGACCGCATCGGCACCAACGCGCTCGGCACCCCGCTGGAAACCCGGCGCAGCCTGCTCGTGCGCGCCGACGAGCACTACCTGGCACTGTTTCGCGGATTCACCTGCTACGGGCATCCGATCTTTCATCCGGTGACCCGCCGCCTCGAAGGTGTGCTGGGGATCGGCGCCAAAACCAGCGCGGACCACCGGTTGTCGGCGCTGCTGGCCCGCCGCATGGTCCGCGACATCGAAGAACGGCTCCAGCGTGATTCCCCCCGTGCGCAGAGCAGGTTGATGAGCGCCTTCCAGGCTGCCTCGAGCCGCCGGGGCCGGGCCGTTGTCGTCATCGGCGACGGACTGGTCCTCGCCACCCCCGCCGCGGTCGACCTGCTCGAACCGGCCGACCATGCCGCGTTGCGCGCCTGCGCCGAAGCCGTGCCCGTCGGCGGTCAGGACAGCCAGGAACTCGTCCTGACCTCCGGCCGTGCGGTGCGTTTGGTCTGCCGGTCGATCGACGGAGCCGACGGGGTGCTCGTCGACATCACCCAGGAGTCCGGTGTTCGACGTGCCAGGGTGGCCTCGGACCGGATGCCGCTGTGGCCGCTGCTCGTGGTCGGCGAGGCGGGGACCGGCCGAACCGCCGAGGCGCTTGGCTCGGTCGGCCCCGCGGCCCGCACACTCGACGCGACCGACATCGTGCTCATCGGTGACAGCGCGTGGGCCGCCCAGCTCGGCGAGACGCTCGCGGGCGACGGGCCCCCGGTGATCATCGAGAACATCCAGCTGCTCTCCGAGCAGCTCACCGCGCTGCTCGCGCAGCGATTGCGGGAAACCACCCGCGAAATCGTGCTCACATCCACGCCTGGCGAACACCTCGATGCCGTACACGCTCCGCTGCCTGCGCTGTGTAACGACCGCAGGGAATTGGTCCCCCTGCGTAGGCGCAGGCACGAGGTCCCGGGGCTGGCGCAGCAGATGCTGACCGAGGTCACGGGCCACACCGGCACCCGGTTCACCGCCGAGACGATGCGAGTACTCGCGTCTCAACCGTGGCGGGGCAACCTGGCTGAGCTGCGCCGGGTCGTGGAAGTGGTGGCGAGTGCCAGATCGGCCGGCGACATCATCCCCACCGATCTGCCTGCCTCGCACCGCGGTGGTCAGGTGCCCGGCTCACCGATCCGCGAGGCCGAGCGGGAGGTCATCATGGCGGCCCTCGAAGCCGCCGGTGGCAACAAGCTGCAGGCCGCGCGTGCGCTCGGCGTCAGCCGCTCCACCCTCTACAACCGCATAAGGGCATTGCGTATCGCGTGAAAGCTGTACCGGGCGTGGCATGTCCAGATAGTTGGACATGCCACGCCCGGTGCTCTGTCTACCGTCGATGTCACCGGTCGCGGCCGACCGGACCGGGATGCGAAAGCCCCGCGCGCGTAGGGGACGAGCGGGGCTTTTCGTAGGGCGGGTGGAATCCTCAGGCCTGCGTGCTGTTCGGCGCGAGTAGACGCATCACGGTGCCGAAATCGTCGACCTTGTCCACCCCGAGCACGGTCTCGACGACCTGATCGATCCTGTTCTCGGACAGTACTTCCCGCGCGTTGATTCGGAACTTGGCGACCAGTTCGTCGGTGGTCATCCTCGTGGTCGGGTCGGGGGAAGGGCTGCCCTTGGGGTAGGTGCGCTCCGCGACGAAGGTGGTCCCCCGGGCGTCGACCTCGACCTTGGTCGGGCGCGCGGAGGGATGTGCCGTCAGCGCCTTGAAGTAGTTCGGGTGCGGTGCGAAGGTGACCTTGTCCATCAGGCCGAGTACCGAGTCGCTGAACACGAGTTCCGGTGCGTGCCACGCCCTGCTCGGGGTCACCCGGTGTGCGCCGACCGACAGGCCGTGGGCGATGTCGAACTGCGCGTCGTGGGTCTTCTCGATGACCCGGCTCTGCCACAGCGGGTGCATCACCGCGGCCTCGCCCCAGCAGCGGATGGCGTCGATCTCCGCGGGGCGGATGTCGTTGGTCTCGAGGATCTCGGTGAGGGCGTGCAGGGGCGCGTGCAGGATGCGGCAGTGCGGGTAGGGCTTGTAGGACTGTTCGGCCAGGAAGCGCCATTCGGTGCCGAGCGCGTCGGTGAGGTTCTGCGGTTCCCACCGGCGGGTGCCGATGTACTTGCGGAAGCCGACCTCGGCGTCGTCGAGGATCTGCAGGTCACCGGTGTGGCCGAGTTCGGCCATGAAGACCGCGGTCAGGCTGGCCTGGGTCAGTGTGCCCGCGAGCAGATACTTGAGGGTGGAACTCGGGGCGTGCTCGATCCACGGCCGCATCGCGTTCACCGGGGCGGTGGCGGCGGCGATGCCCAGCGCGTTGGCCAGGGTCTCGGTGGATTGACCCGCGAGCTTGCCCGCGGCCGCGGTGCCACCGAAAACGGTGACGCTGTAGCCGATCACGGGGGACAGGTCCATCGAATCGTTCTGGACGTCGCGCAGGTAGTCCATCGACTTGTAGAAGCGGTAGGACATCTCGTGCGAGAGCGCGACGGCGGCGAGCACCTCGCGACCGGATCGGCCCCGGCTCTCGGCCATGGCCATCGTGGTCGGCAGGACGTAGGGCGAGACGTGGCCCGGTGGCAGCACGGCGTCGAAGTCCAGGGCGTTGATCAGTTCACCGTTGGCGAAGGAGGCGCCGAAGATCGACACCCGGTCGTCGGTGCCGATGATCGTGGCGTCGCCATCGGTGCCGCCGGTGAGCTTGCCGTACTGGATACCGATCTTGCCCTTGGGTTCCTCGACGGCGCCGAGCGCGCAGCCCATCGCGTCGAGCAGCAAGCGCTTGGCTTCGTCGACGGCCTCGGGAGGAAGGGTGTCGTAGTTCGCGCCGGTGGTGAACCGGGCCAGTTGCTCGATGATGGTGTCGGCCATGGACTGTCCTCTCACATGGGTGCGAGGACAGCGCACCTGCCCGCACCACTCATTGCACTATATATTATGTAAGTACTGTGAACGATTTCCGGCAACCCCGGATCTCACCGTGTGACGCTGCCGCGTAGCCAGTACGCGACAGCTTCCGCACGGTTCGCCGCGCCGAGTTTGCGCAGGATATGGGTGATGTGGGTCTTGACCGTGGCCTCGGAGATCGCCAGGTCGCGGGCGATCTGGCGGTTCGCTCGGCCCGCCGCCAGCAATTCGACGACCTCGAGTTCGCGCGACGAGAGCGCGGGGCCCTCCGGGTGGCAGGCGTCGGCGGGCGCGGAGCCCGTCAGTCGATCCAGTCCACTGCGCAGCGCGGTCACGCCGTCGAGCAGGCTCGCGCCCGCCAGTGCGTGGCCCAGGCCCGCGGCGAATACCGCGAGCATCGCCCGCGCCGTCGCATCGGCTTCGCGCCGCTGGAAGTAGTAGTCACCGTGCACCAGTCCGACGACCGCGCCGTTCAGGGTGAGCGGCGCGACGGCGTAGGAACTGCAGTGCGTCATCTCCACCAGCGGCCGGACGACGCGAGGATTGTGCTGAACATCGAAGACGAGCCCCGGCCGGGCCCGCTGCACGATGTCGCTCTCGACCAGATGGCCGTCGAGGGTCGGTGAGGACTCGCGTCCGGCCGCCAGAATCGCGTCGGCCCAGGGCTTGTCGTCGACGACGAACATGGTGTGCAGGTGCCACCGCTGTCCTTCGGTGGTCGACACGAGCGCGCGGTCGAAGCCCATCGCGCCCATCGCTTCCGCGGCCCGGCTCAGCAAGTCGTCGACACCGCGCGCGCCGTGTAATCGCGCGATCGCCTGCGCGGCCATCCGCAGGTGGGTGGCCGAACTCGCGGCGTCGGCCGCGGCCAGGCCGGCCTCGGCGGCGCGAATGCGGGCCAGTAGCGCGGTCGTTCGCTGGATGTCCGCGTGATCTGTGATGTCGGACAGTACCGCGATGGCCTCGTCCCACAGCTGCGCGAGCAGGCGCTTGGCCGACTCGGGGGAGTGGGTGCCGGGCGGCTGGATCCGGCGCCCGAGGATCTCCGACGCTTCGGTGGCGACGGCGATGAGCTCGGCCTCGACCGCGACGTCGCCGCTGGGTGTCCTCATGTCGATCGGCACGTGTCAACTCCAGTCCTCATACCACTTCCAAACAGAATATGCAATATATCGCGCGTTCGCACGGGGTGCATCCGAATCGTGTCCGAAACTCTGATGTCGCATCAGCCACTGGTCGCAGCCCTGTAGACCCTTCGGCTGATCACGGGTCGATCTTCTAGTGAGCACAACACCACATATTTAATATTTCGCTCAGTTTGCGAGAGTGACCTGAGTCTCAGAGGAGAAACCCATGCGGGGAGCATCATGACGACGTCCACCGCGGCGGCCACCACGCCCCGCCCCAGCCTGCGCCACCAGCTCGGTCGCTCAGAGCAGGCCTATTTCGTTCTCGGCATCACCGCCGTGCTGTGCGTCGTCGGTGCCGCGACGACGCCGGGATTCCTCACCGCCGGGAACTTCGCCAGCCTGTTGCGGTTGTCGGCGGCCTTCGGGATTCTGGCCGTCGGCGTCGCCCTGGTCATTCTGGGCAAAGGCATCGATCTGTCGATCGCCGGTGTCGCGCTCGGCTGCGCGCAGGCCACGCTCGCCCTGATGTCGAGTGGCATGCCCGAGTGGCAGGCGATCGCGATCGCCGCGGCGGTCGCACTGATCGTCGGGCTCGTCAACGGCGTGCTCGTGGCCTATGTCGAAGTGCCGTCGCTGTTCGTCACCCTGGCCACCGGTCTGCTCGTCATCGGTGGGGTGGACATGCTGCTGCTCGACAGCAACTACTACGCCCTGCCCGGCGGGTCATGGATCGCGGAGCTCAGCAATGGTTCGGTCCTCGGTGTGCCGCGACCGATCATCATCGCCGCCGCCGTCTTCGTACTGGCCTGGCTCTTCGTCACCTACACCTCGGCAGGCCGTTTGATCCGGGCGATGGGCGACAACTTCGCCACCGCCCGCGCCACCGGTGCCCCCGTCCGGCCGTTGCAGGTGCTCACCTATGTGATCTCCGCTCTGCTCGCCCTGCTCGCCGGGTACCTGACGGTGTCGATCCAGGGCAGCGTGCAGACCACCGCCACCTCGTTCGACCCGCTGCTGTTCACCGCGCTCACCGCGACTGTCATCGGTGGCATCTCGCTGGCCGGTGGCCGCGGCTCGATCCTCGGGGTGCTCGCCGGTTCGCTGTTCATCGGTGTGCTCAACAACCTGCTCGTGCTGCACGGCCTCACGTCCGCGGTGCAGGACCTGATCCGTGGCGGTGTGCTCATCGCGGCCATCGCGCTGGACTCATGGCTGCATCCGCGCGACGAGGAAACCGCCAAGAGCGGCGAACTGTAATGCCCTCGCCTCGAAACACCCTCGCTCACAAGGAGTCTTCAACGATGAAGAAGAAGTTGATCGCCCTCGCTCTCGCCTCGGTCTCGGCCGTCGTGCTCGCAGGTTGTTCCACCGGTGGTCGCACCTCGGCCACCGGACCCGCGGGAGGTGAGGGTCAGACGTTCGGTGAGAACGTGCAGCTGTTCGACGCGACGCAGAAGGTGCACGAGTCGATGCAGGGCAAGAAGGTCGCCTTCGTGCCGATTCTCTACAAGGGCTACAACCTGACGATGAACTGGGGCGCGTCGATGGAGCGCGCCTTCGGCAACCTCGGCGCCGACTTCCAGGTCTACGACCCCAACTTCGACACCGACAAGATGACCAGGATCATCAGCGACCTGATCGCCCGCAAGGCCGCCGACGTGCTGATCCTGCACAACCCCGACGTCGGTGTGCTGTCCAAGCAGATCGAGGACGCTCAGCGCGCGGGGATCTACACGGTGGTGGTCAACATGATCTCGAGCCGTCTCGGCGACGCCTACATCGGTGTCGACAACCTCGCCGCCGCCGAGGACATCGCCCAGCGGGCGGTGCAGGACTGCGAAAAGCGTGGCGCTCCCAAGCGATTGGCGATTATCGACGGTCCGGGCAATGACGCGGCCTCACTGCTGTGGTCCAAAGGGGTGCACAACGTGCTCGACCCCGCCGGTTTCGAGGTGGTGACCACCGCACACACCCAGTGGCAGAACTCGCTCGCGCAGCAGGCCGCCGAGTCGATCATCCAGCAGCAGAAGAACAACTTCTGCGGGTTCCTGGTCACCTACGACCTCAACTCCGTCGCCGTCGGTGACGCCGTGCAAAGCGCGGTCTCGCGCGGTGTGATCCCCGCCGATTCCCTCGGCACCTACACGATGGCTGCCGACACCGTGTGGTGCGACGCGCTGCGCGCGGGCAAGGTGACCGCCTCGGCCTCCTACGATGTCCAAGGCGTCGGCACCGCCGCGGTGGTCACCACCCAGCAGCTCGTCCAGACCGGCGCACCAGCGGGTAGCAGCCACACCGTCGCGTTCGTGCCGCACACCATCGTGGACCGCGCGAACGTCGACAACACCACCATCGCCTGCTATAAGGGGCAGTGAGCGGCGATGAAACTGCAGTCACGCTCGCGGGGAATCGACGCCTTCCCCCTGACCGGCGGGAAGTGGCGTGACCGGCTCGCGCCGGCCAGGACCCTGTCGGACCTGTTCGAGAAACGCTGGATGGAGGGCGCGGTACCACTCGCCCTCGCCCTGTTGCTCAGCCTGTTGTTCGTCTCCTTCACCCCGGTCGGACCGGCCGACACCCCGATCATCCTGGACGAGGTGTCGGAGAAGGGGCTGCTGGCCATCGGGCTGACCGTGGTGCTGGTCTGTGGTGGCATCGACCTGTCGATCGGTTCGATGGTCGGCCTGACAGCGATCGGCGCGATGGTCGCCTCCCGCGCCTGGGACTGGCCGATGGCGATCGTCGCACCGGGCGCCGTGATCTTCGGTGCGCTGCTCGGCAGTGTGAACGGCTACTTCATCGCCTACCGCAAGATGCGGCCGTTCATCACCACATTGGTCACCCTGGTCGCTTTCGGTGGTGCGGCCGCCGCGTTGCAGTCGGCGTTCAGTTTCGAGCTGAGTATGCCCAAGCCCGATATCGTCTGGGACTTTCTCGGCGAGGGCAGCATCGCGCTGATCCCGACGGGCTGGTTCTTCTTCGGGTGCGTGCTGATAGCCGTGCATGTCGGCCTCACCCGGTCGCGGTGGGGCTGGTGGGTCGCGGCAGTCGGCAGCGATCGGCGTTCGGCGCGGCGCAACGGCATTCCCGTCGACCGGGTCACCTTCTTCGTCTACGTGCTCTCGGGTGCGCTGGCCGGGTTGGCCGCCCTGCTCACCTCGGCCAGGGTCGGGCGTACCGACCCGGACGTGGGCCAGGGCTGGGAGATCATCGTCCTTACCGCCGTCGTGCTCGGTGGTGTCAGCCTCGAGGGCGGCCGGGGATCGGTGCTGCGGGCCACCGTCGGCATCATCGTCGTGCAGGTGATCCAGCAGGCTACCGTGGCGCTGCGACTCGAAGGTTCGTACTACACGGTCATTCTCGCCACCGCACTGCTCGTGTTCGCGGTGCTCGACCTGCAATGGGGCAAGTATCGGCAGCGTACCGCCGACAAGCTCAAGATCGATCCGGGCCGGATCATTCTCGGCCCGCTCCTCGATGTCACCGAGCCGGGCACGGTGTGGACGATCAACAACAGAACGACCGACGCGCCCCCGATCGGCCTCGGCAAGATCGAGGGCGCCGAGGACTGCGCGGTCGACCCCGAGGGCAACGTCTACTGCGGCGACCGTCGCGGCTGGGTGTGGCGCTTCCGTGCCGACAACCCGGACGAGGGTGAGATCTTCGCTCGCACAGGCGGTTTTCCGCTCGGCCACGGGTGGGATCGGGACGGACAGCTGCTCGTCGCCGTCGGCGGCATGGGCATCTACCGGATCTCCCCGGACGGTGAATCCGAGCCGATCGCGACGAAGGTCAGGCGCAGTCGTTTCTCCCTGCTCGACGATTCCGGCCTGCGTGCCGTCGACGACCTCGACGTCGCACCGGACGGTTCGATCTACGTGTCGGACTTCTCGACGCGAACCAACGCCGCCGAATACCTGGTGGAGCTGGTGGAATCGCGGGCCAACGGGCGGGTGGTCCGCATCGATCCCGACGGCGGCACCGAGGTGGTCGTCTCCAACAGCGTGTTCCCCAACGGCATCTGTACCTCGCACGACGGCCAGTCGATCCTCATCGCCAGCACCGGCCTCTGCCGGGTGGATCGCCTCTGGATCGCCGGACCCAAGCAGGGGCAGCTGGAACCGGTGCTGGAGAACCTGCCCGGTAACCCCGACAACCTCAACCGCTCCTCCGACGGCAACTACTGGCTGCCGTTCGTGTCGATGCGCACGCCGATGTCGGACCTGCTCAACCGCTACCCGGCGGTGCGCAGGCGGATGACCAAGGAGGTGCCGCTGGACAGCTGGGTGGTGCCGCAACTCAACGTCTCGTGCGTGATGAAGTTCAACGATCGCGGCGAAGTCCTTCAGGTGCTGTGGGATTCGTCGCTGGCGAACTACCCGATGGTGACCGCGGTGAAGGAACGGGCCGGTCAGCTCTATCTGTGCGGTGTCAGCAACAACCGCATCGGTCGACTCACGCTCGACCCGAGCGAGGTCGGAACGATCGACCCGGCCGCGGTTCCCGGGGTGATCGTGCCCAGTCGATCGATGGTGGAGGTGCAGCGATGAACCGCACGATCAGCGCCCTGAAGGAATGGCTGAACCCCGACTGGGCCCGGCACCGCACGGTGCCGCCGTTCGAGGCGGGGCTGCGGCCCAATCGCCGGCTCGATGAGGGCATGACCCTGCTGCCCGATGCCGAGTTCGAACCCGACGACGTGCTCATCCGCGACCACGGTGAGGTCGTCTTCTCCAGCGGTGACAGCATTTTCACGCTGACCGATGGCGTCGTCACGCGCGTGGTGACGCTCGGCGGGCAGGTCGGGAGTCTGTTGGTCGCCGAGGACCGGCTTGTCGCCGCCGTCGAGGGCGTCGGCCTCGTCACGGTCGACGCGAGCGGAGTGGCCGCCGACCTGTGCACCGATGCCGAGCTGGCCGCGTGCGTCACCGATCTGGCCCTGCTGCCCGACGGTGTCGTGCTGGCAACCATCGGCTCCCATGAGGTACCGGACTGGTCCGCCGCGCTGGTCGCCGATGATCGGAGCGGGCGCATCGTGCGCGTCGACGGGTCGCGCGCCGAGGTGGTCGCCGAAGGTCTCGGCTGGCCGGGCGGCATCGAAAACGCCGGCGACGGTGAGGTTCTGGTGTCGCTGGGTTTCGACCATCGCATCGAACGGCGCGGCGTGGCCGCCCCGGGTAAGCCCGGGACCGCGGTGGGGGCGAACCTGCCGGTGTATCCCGGCCGGATCGCCGCCACCACGGACGGCTGGTGGGTCGCCGCGCCGTACGCGCGCAACCGCTTCACCGAATTGCTGCTCGACGAACCCGAATTGCTGCGCGAAATGACCGCGACGATTCGTCAGGACCAGTGGTTCGTCCCACGCCTGCGGTGCCCGGATCCCTACACCGACACGCTGCAACTGGGGCAGCTGCGTGTACACGGCGTGATCAAACCGTGGGCGCCCGCGCGGTCGTACGGCCTGGCTTTCCGGATCGATCAGCGGGGACGCATCGCCGAAAGTGTGCATTCGCGCGCGGACGGCGACCGCCACGGGGTCACCGGTGTGGCGTCACGTGACGGCCGAATCGTGGTGGCCGCGCGCGGTTTCCGTAACCTGCTCGAGCCGCAGACAGACAACGAAAGGTGAGCACCGTGAGCGACACCGCCGTCGCCGCCGAGCCGGTGATCCGGCTCAGCCGGATCAGCAAGCACTACAACGGAACATACGCGCTGCGCGATGTCGACTTCGAGGTCGCCCCGGGCGAGATCCACGCCCTGCTCGGCGAGAACGGCGCTGGAAAATCCACCCTCGTGAAGGTGATCTCGGGGGCGATCGAACACGACGCGGGCACCCTGCTCGTCACCGGCCGCATGCGCAACTTCAGTACCCCCAAGGAATCGGCCGAGGCCGGGGTCGCGATGGTGTACCAGGAAGGATCGCTCGTCGAGTCGATGACCGTGGCGCAGAACCTGTTCCTCGGTGACGAGAAGGCCTTCAACAATCTCTCCCAGCTCAACGTGGTGGCGCGAGAACTGCTGGAGTCACACAACTTCCACATCCGGCCCGAGGTGCCCGCGGGTGCGCTCGGCATCGCCCAGAAGCAGATGGTGGAGATCGCCCGCGCCGTGCACCGCGACGCCAAGGTCGTCATCCTCGACGAACCGACCGCCTCGGTGACACCGGAGGAACGGCTGCAACTGTTCCTGTCGATGCGCAGGCTCAAAAGGCAGGGCATCGGGGTCGTTTTCATCACCCACATGCTCGACGAGGCGCTGGAAGAGGCCGACCGCATCACCGTGCTGCGCGACGGCGAGGTGCAGGGCACGCTGGACAAACCGGCTTTCGATCGTGCCGAGGTGGTGCGAATGATGGTGGGTCGCAGCGTGGAATATCAACGGGTACCGCCGAATCGGGAGCCCGACCCGGCGCCGGTGCTCGAGGTCGAGGACATCACCCTGCTTCCGGCCGTGCGCAACATGTCGTTCTCCGCGCACGCGGGGGAGATCGTCGGCATCTACGGCCTTGTCGGTGCCGGGCGCAGTGAGACCGCGATGATCGTCGCCGGGGTGACCAAGCGCCGGCGTCTGCGTGGCGGCACCGTCCGACTCGACGGCCGCAAGGTGCGTTTCCGGACACCGCGCCACGCCCGCCGCGCGGGCCTGGTCTACATCACCGAGGACCGCAAGGCCTCGGGCTTCTTCGGCCACTTCTCGATCGCCGACAACATCTATTTCGGGCACCTGTGCAGCGCGCCACGCCTGCCGTTGCTGGTGCGGCCGGGGGAGCGCAAGACCGTGGCTCAACGCTTCGTCGAGCGTTTCCATGTGCGCACGCTGCGACCCGACCGGGCCGAACTCGAAGAGCTCAGCGGCGGCAACCAGCAGAAGGTGGTGCTGGCCAAAGGGCTGACCCGCCAGCCTCTGGTCGCGATCATCGATGAGCCGACCCGCGGTGTGGACCTCGGCACGATCACCGAAATCCACGCGATGATCCGCGCCCTGGCCGACGACGGTGTCGCGGTAATCGTGATCTCGTCCTACCTGCCGGAGATCCGGGCGCTCTCGGACCGGATCCTGGTCGCCAAGCAGGGCAGCATCGTGGCCGAGTTCGATCCGGCCGAGGCTGACGACGCACGACTGATGTTCGCGGCGGTGCACTGAGGGGGAAGGATCCTTCCCAGGAACAGAGTCGTCCTGCCAGGGGCTTTCCGGATGTCGAAGACTGATGTCATCCGGAAAGAACCCCGACGAGCCGAGGACATCATCGTGCAGCACATCGACTTCCCGAACGCCACAGTCACCATGGCGGGCGATCTGTACCTGCCCGAGAACTTCTCCGCCGACCGGTACTACCCGGCGATCGTGTGTGTTCATCCCGGCGGCGGCGTGAAGGAGCAGACCGCGGGTCTGTATGCGGAGAAGCTGGCCGCCGAGGGCTTTGTCACCCTCGCCTTCGACGCCTCCCACCAGGGCGAGAGCGGAGGCATTCCGCGCCGTCTGGAAGACCCCTTCGCCCGGGTCGAGGACGTCCGCGCCGCAGTCGACTATGTGTCGACCCTCGACTTCGTCGATGCCGACCGGATCGGTGCGTTCGGTGTGTGCGCCGGCGGCGGTTACGCGATCGACGCCACCAAGACCGACCGCCGGATCAAGGCCGTCGGCACCGTGAGCCCGGTCGACATCGGCGCCACCTTCCGTCGCGGCTGGGACGGCTCGCTGCCGCTCGACGCGCAGATCGCCACGCTCGACGCCGTCGCGGGTCAGCGCGCGATCGAAGCCGCGGGCGGGGAGATCGCCGAGATCACCTACGTGCCCGAGATCCTCGACGACACCACCCACGCCGACATGGTCGAAGCGCACGAGTACTACCGCACCCCCCGCGCGCAGCATCCGAATTCCGACAACCGGATGCTGTTCACCGCCAGCGTCACCCGGATCTTCGACTACGACGCCTTCGCCGGCGCCGAGTTCCTGACTCAGCCGGTGCTTCTGGTCGCCGGGTCGGCCGCCGGTTCGTTGTGGCAGGCGGAGGCCCTGCACAAGCGGCTGCCGGAGAACACCGACCTGGTGCTGGTCGAAGGAGCGGGCCACGTGGGTCCCTACGACCGCCCCGAGTACGTCGACCGAGCCATGGCCGCCCTGACCCCCTTCTTCACGGCCAATCTCTGATTCCTGGGTAGTGCCACCCTTCGAAGATGTGATATTCAATATATTATCGACCAATGTGACGGGCATCTCGTCCGTCCGACCCGAAGGGTGACATCCATGACCAGCGAGCATCTAGTCAGAACCGCCCGACGTGTGATCGCGGGCCTCGACGCCGACGGCAAGTCGACCATAGCCGTCGATGAGAACACCGCCACGCGCATCGCCCTGCCCGCGTTCACGGTGAACGACGTGTGGCGAGTCGACGGGTTGCCCGCCGCCATGGCCGACGGCGACACGCTCGGCTCCGAGGTGGAGCTGGATCCGCCCGCCGCGGGCGTGGTGGTGCGCCTGGCGACCTTCCCACCCGACAGCGAGATCGATCCGGCTGTGTACGCGGAATCGATCGGCAATCTGCACGGTGAGGACGCCAAGTCCGAGGACGACGCGATCGTCGGCCTGCACGCCACCGAGACCGTCGACATCGCCACCATCATCGACGGCGAGATCTACGCGATCTACGAGACGGGGGAGACCCTGCTGCGTGCGGGCGACACTGTGGTCAACCGCGGGATCAAGCACGCCTGGAGCAACCGCACCGACAAGCCGGTGACCATGGTCGCGGTCATGCTGCCCGGTAAACGCTGAAGGCTGAACATTCCGGTACGCAAGGCCTGGGAACCGTCGACGGTTCCCAGGCCTTTGTTGTGGTTGCGCTCGAGTTTGCCGGAGCGAAATGTATTCAGGATCATATATTGTGCTATATCGTGATTTACGTCGCTCGGCACTGTTGCCGTGGTGGAACGTCGAAGGAGTACGAGATGGATGGTCCGGCCCCGCGCAAACGAAGTGGCCTCGTCGTGGTCGTGCTCTGTTTTCTGACGATCGTGGCTGATGGCTATGACCTCATCGTCTACGGAGCTACCGTGCCCAGTCTCCTGGACGAGCCGGGATGGGAGATGTCGGCGAGCACCGCGGGCTTGATCGGCAGCTGGACACTGGTCGGCCTGATGGTCGGGTTCCTGCTCGCGGGTCCGCTTGCCGACCGCATCGGACGCCGCAAGGTGATGATGGCGGGCGTCGTCTGGTTCTCCGTCGGATGCGCGATCTGTGCCGTCGCCACGTCGCCCGAATTCCTCGGTGCCGCAAGGTTCTTCACCGGCATCGGCCTCGGCGGCGTCGTCCCGTCAGCGGTCGCCCTCACCATGGAATTCGCGCCGCGGAACCGCAGGCAGATCTACAACGGCATGATGCTCACCGGGTACTCCTTCGGTGGCATCGTCGCCGCGCTGGTCGCCATCGCCCTGCTGCCCGACCACAGCTGGCGGGTGCTCTACGCGGTCGGCGCGCTGTGTGTGCTCGTGGTCCCGGTCATGTACTTCTGGTTGCCGGAATCGGTGAACTCGCTGGTGGCCCGCGGCAAGGACGCCGAGGCCGCCGAACTCGCCCTTGCGTACGGCCTCGACATCGACGCGGTGCGTGCCGAGCAGCGGATCCAGGTCGACGCTTCCGCGAGCGCCGACAGCAAGACCGGGCTGCGCATGCTCCTCACCCGCCGTTACCTGCCGTCGTTGCTACTGTTCGTTCTGGTCTGTGTCTGCGCCCAGATGATCACCTATGGCCTGAACACCTGGTTGCCGGTACTGATGCGCGAGGCGGGTTACCCACTGGGCTCCTCGCTGCGATTCCTGCTGGTCCTGCAGGTCGGCGCCATCATCGGCATGATCGGCGGGTCGATGCTCGCCGACCGGTACGGGTCCCGGCGGATCCTGGTCCTGTTCTTCCTCATCGGCGCGGTATCGCTGCTGGCTCTGAGCCGCAAACTCGATACCGCGGTGCTGATGGTCGCGGTAGCCGGTGCCGGGCTCGGGTCCATCGGCAGCAACTCGCTCGCCTACGGCTACGTCGCCGCCAAGTATCCCGCCTCGTGCCGGGGATCGGCCGTCGGCGCCAGCATGGGACTCGGCCGCGTCGGTTCGATCCTCGGGCCGTCCATCGGTGGCTGGGTCGTCGGCTCCTCGCTGGGCAGCCACTGGAACTTCTACGCCTTCGCGATTCCGGCGGTGATCGCCGCCGCCATCGTGATCCTGATGCCCGCCTCGACGGTCGACGACGAGGTCGCCGAAGTACGCGCCCCCGACCCTGATCCGGGCGGTATCGTCGAGCCGGCTCGTTGATCGTTCCAGGTCGTCACGGCGTCGGCGGGCAGGCGGGTCAGGTCGGGACGGGTGCATTGCCGCATCAACGGTGCGAGAGTGCGTTCGGCCTCGTCCCGGCGGCCGGCCCGCCGCAGCGCGGCACCGAGCAACAACCCGGCGCGCGGCCTGGCCAGCGGTCCAGGGTCCACTGCGGCGCTCGCGACGAGGAGTTCGGCCCGTGCTACCGCGCGCTCGTACTCGCCGGCCCTCAGCCACAACCGGATGGCGGAGTCCTCGTCGAATTCGTCGATCAAGCCTTCCGCGAGGAGTCCGCGCGCGCCGTCGCGATCGCCGCGCAGCAACCGCACCCGTCGCGTACGTGGCCAGCAGGAAGTCCACACCGCCGCCGCCTTCGGACGATAGCTCCCTGCTCTTCGTGAGCAGGTCTAAGGCTGCGTCGAGATCGACTGTCTCATAGCGTAGTTCGCCGAGCAGCGCCCCGCCGGACGGGTGGCGTGCGCCGCCGGGCCCCACCGTGGTCCGGGCGGTGTCGAGCGCGACGGTGAACAGCTTCTCCGCGCCCGCGATGTCGAGTTTTCCGCGGGCCGCGAGCCCGGCGAAGCAGCGACCGTACACGGGCAGGAACGGGCCGGTCACGCACGAAACGCTGCAATCCGTCGGGATCCAGCTCAGCGGTGAGTACCTTCACGGCGACCACCCGATCCAGATCCGGCTGGGCGCACCGGTACACGAGGCCGAAACCGCCGCGCCCGATCTCCTCGGCGTCTTCGAAGCCTTGCCGCGGCCGGCTCCGCCGGGATTCCCGAAGCGGAACTGCGCTGTGTCGACTGGATGTCGGCCATCCCGGCTCGATTCGGTACTGCTCCGTAGCGGTGCGCGGGTGCGCTCACCTCTACCGAGGATAACTCCGTCGAAGCCGGTGTTCGACCAGCGTCACAGGCGTTTCGGCCGGTAGTGCACCCAGCGGTACCTGGCTCGCTCGCGCGGTGTCATCCCGCCCCAGATGCCGTACGGCTCGTTGGCGGCGACAGCGTGATCCCGGCAGTGGGTCAGCACTGGGCAGCCCGCGCAGACCTTCTTGGCGGCCAGCATCTTTCGTGATTCCTGAGCCGTGTCGTAAAAGTCGTTGACGTCGTAGGCGCGGCAGGTGGCATGCATCTGCCAGGCCCAGGCCTCCGCGCGCGGCGCGGGCAGCTGCAATGGCTTCTCTCGGGCCGGCCTCATACCGGTTCACCAGCGGTGACGCTGAGCGCGCGCCGGTGAGCCGCCGCGGCCAGCTCACGTTCGCGCTCGCTGTCGGGTCCGCCGAGACCGGCCAGATGGTCGTGCAACCGGGCCTTCGCCGCGTACCAGGCGGCGAGCGCTTGCGCGTCCGCCCCGGGGGCGGGGCGGGTCGGACACAATGCGGTCATTTCGATCAGCACGTTCATGATCGGTCCTTCGACTTGCCGGGATCAGTCGTAGACGACGACGCCCCGCAGGTTCCGGCCGGCATTCATGTCGGCGAAGCCCTGCGTGATGTCATCGAGGGAGTAGCGGGTGGTGACGAGTTCGTCGAGTTTCAGCGAGCCCTGCTGATACATCGCCAGCTGCGCCGGGATGTCGGCGGTGGGGGAGCTCGCGCCGAACAAGGAACCCTGCAGGCGCTTCTGGTAGAGCGTGAGCTCGTGCAGGTTGATGTCGCCCGCGCCCACGGTGGCGTCGCCGAGCCCGACGGCGACACAGGTGCCCGCCTTACGCACAGCGCTCAGCGCCTGGCCGACGTGGCGACCGGTGGTGATGCCGACGGTCACGATCGAGGAGTCGGCGCCTTGGCCGTTGGTCATCGAGCGGGCGAGTTCGGCCGCCTCCTCGATGTCGGCGACGGCATGGGTGGCGCCCAGCTTCAGCGCGGAGTCCCGCTTGAAGGGCACGGGGTCGACGGCGATCACCGCGGCGGCGCCCGCGTGTGCGGCACCTTGGACCGCGTTGATCCCGATACCACCGATGCCCATGACGATCACGACGTGCCCGGGTTTCACCTCGGCCGAGTTCACCGCCGCACCCCACCCGGTGCCGACACCGCAGCCGGTGAGGCAGGCGATGTCGAGCGGGATCGACGGATCGATCTTGATCGCCGAGACCGCGGAGACAGTGGTGTATTCGCAGAAGGTGCCGAGCCCGGCGAGCTGACCGACCGGTGCGCCGTCGAGCGAGAGCCGATAGGAGGTGGGGTCGTCGAAACGCGCACCCGTGGCCAGGAACGCGCCGAGGTCACACAGGTTCTGGTGGCCGTGCGCGCACCACCGGCAGCGGCCGCACACCGGAAGGAAGGAGAACACGACGTGGTCGCCTTCGACGAAGCCCTTGGTGCCCGGGCCGACCGCTTCGACGACACCGGCGCCCTCGTGTCCGCCCGCGAGGGGCAGGATGCCAGGCGTCTGCGTGCCGACAGCGAAATGGTCATCGGAGTGACACAACCCTGCCGCGGCCATCTTGACCCGGATCTCACCGGGGCGCGGGTCTTCGATGTCGAGTTCGACGATCTCGTAGGCGCCGGGTGTCTGTCGCAGCACCGCGCCGCGGGTCAGCACGAGGTGGCCTTGTCGTCGGTCTCCGCCCAGCGGGTCATCGCTGCACTCCTTCCCATCCTTTTATTCAGCATAATATATTCTGAGACCCTCGTCACGCGATCGGCCGAAAGTTCTGCACATCGACGGCGCGGTGCGCGTCGCCGAGCGCGCACAGGGTCGCGGTACCGAAGACGCCGATGCGGTCGAAGGCGACCGCGGTGCCGACCGAGATGCCCGCTTGCTCGATCCGGTCGGTGGTGGCGAAACCCACCGCCAGCCCTACCGGCAGGCGGCCCAGTGCCAACGAGACGTCGGCATTGATGAATTCAAGCCCGTTACTGCCGAGATTGACCGCCACATTCACCACGTCGGCGATGCCCGCGGCCAATTGGAACGGTGTCGCCTGCTCGCCCTCGACTACGGGGATCTGCTCGTGCCAGATCCTTTTGCGAGCGTCGTTGGTGGACTGTGCCGCATCGCCCCAGCCGGTCTTCTCGGTGAAGTAGAGCCGGTGCTGGGCTTCGACCAGCGCGGCGCCGAGCGGCGGCGGCTGCGGCCGCGTACCCCCCGACCAGACCGCACCCGGCGGGCTCTGGCTCGGCGCCAGCCACAGTGCCGATGCTCGGGCGACGGGCCGGCCGTCCTGTTCGAGCACGCTGTCGATCAAGCACAACCGCGTGCCTTCCCGGACGACGGCCGCCGAGGTGGTGCACGGGCGCAGCCGGGCGGGCCGGAACAGGTCGACGGTCCACCGCACCGGCACCAGGTCGGTGCGTCCGATGGTGTGGATCTGCTGCTCGGTGACGCGTGCCAGTGCCGAACTCACCGCGAGGCCACGCATGTGCTCCTCGCCCCACCCGCTCGCGGCTTCGGCCTGGGGGATCAACTCCATCCCTTGCGGGCCGCTCTGTGCCCGGAAGAATGCTGCGGTCATCAGTGTGCCTCCGAAGGTAAGGCAATAATATTAAATATAGGATACTGTCGAATCTGAACAGTAGACCTCCCGAGACCCTTCTGATCCCCGCGGGGCCTCGGGCCACGGCGTCGGTCACCGACGCGCATGTCACATCCATGTGCCACAACCCTCCGGTGACCGACGTCGTTTCCATGGGGCGGTGCTGCGCGATTGTGCTTCGGGGCCGCATAATGCGTAAGTGCCGAACGACAAAGACCCACTGGACGCCGATTCCTCGCCGCGGGAGTTACCCCGCCGGGTGAATTCGCAGCGTCAGCAGTTGTCCGAAGACGTCGCGAGCTACGTGCGGGAACTGATCATCTCGGGCCGGGTGCGCTCCGGTGAGTTCCTGCGCACCGAACCGATCGCCGAAGCGGTGGGAGTGAGTAACACGCCGGTGCGTGAAGGCCTTTTGCTGCTCAGCGGTGAAGGCTTCGTCGAACTGGTCCCGCGGCGCGGGTTCATGGTCTCGGCGTTCAGCAGGCAGGATGTGCGCGATCTGTTCTGGGCACAGGCCACGCTGGCCGGTGAATTGGCTTCGCGCGCAGCGAAATCCATTTCGCCGCGCCAGCTCGCCCACTTGGCCGACGTGGTCGCCCAGCACGAACAGGCGGTCGCCGAGGGGGCCGATCTCGACCGCATCGTTGCGCTGGGGCACGAATTCCATCGCACCGTGAACCTGGCCGCGGATTCCCGCCGTCTCGCGCTGCTGTTGCGCTCGATCGTCAAACAGTTGCCCAACCGGTTCTACGGCAATATCGAGGGCCATGCCAACGAGTCCCTCGACTTCCATCCGGCCATTCTCGAGGCACTGCGGAAACGTCGCGCGAAGACGGCGAGCAGTCTGATGCGCGATCACATCATGTCCGGGGCCGACGAACTGATCGCCATGCTGGAGAAACAGGGCATGTGGTCGACGCAGGAGAAGTCCACCGCCTAGGCCACAGTGTCCAAAAGTTGGACACTCGGTCAACCGGTTCGCGCGCAGCATGGGTGGCGCAGGACACACTGCAGCGAACCGGACAGGAAGGCACCGTTCAACGATGAGCAGCACCCCAGATCAGGCCACCAAAGACCTCGCGGACAACTGGGTCAAGGCCCTCACGAACATCGATCTCTTCAACGAGATCAGCACCGAGGACTGCCTCGTGTGGCACAGTGCCGACGACAAATGGGTGACGGTCGCCGACGCGGTCGCCGCCGTGTACGAGCGTTCCGGTGACGGCCCGATTCCCACCTTCGTTCCGGTCGGGGTGACCTTCACCGAGAAGGGCTTTTTCAACGAGGCGACCACCGAGATCGAGATCGCCGGTCAGCAGACGAAGCTGCACCTGGTGCAAATCGTCGAGGTCCGCGACGGCAAGGCGGCACGGGTCCGTGAGTACATCGGCCCGGAGATGGGCGTCCAGCCCTGATCCCGAACCAGGGTTCTCCGCGGTAGGGGCCCGGTGCCGTGACCGAGATGGTCACGGCACCGGGCCCTTTCGGCCGACTAGGGGGTGATGGCCACGACGGGACCGTCGGACATGACCACGCCGGTGTCGACCGCAGGCCGGCCGGAGCGCGCGAGGCTACCGTCGGCGCCGATCGTGTAGGTGTGCACCCGTGTCGTCACCTCGGCGGTGAGGACATCGATCAAGTACAGCGTCTTGCCGCCGGGATGCAGGGCGACCTGACCCGGCAGCGTGGCCGCGGGCGCCGCGTACGGTGACCCGGGCAGTTCGACCAGCCCCCCGTCCGCGTGCAGGTCGAAGCCGGCGATCGACTGGCCCATGGCATTGGGGACGTACAGGCGGGTGCCGTCGGCGGTTACCACCGCGCCGTGCGGAACTCCGTGGGTCGGGTAGGGCGAGCCGGGTGTGGGCGTCAGTTGCCCGTTCTCGCCGATCGCGAACCCGGACAGATCGAAGCCGAACTCGTTGCTCACGTAGAGGTATCGCCCGTCCGGGCTGAACCCCGGCGCCACCGGACCGAGTTTCACCGTGGTGGCGCCGAGCGGAGTCATCGTGCCATCCGGTGCAATGGCGTAATTGGACATGGTGTTTCCGAGGTAGGTGACCACCCGGAGGAACCGCCCGCTCGGGTCGACAGCCGCCATACCGACGGCGCTGAACCCGTCCACCGGAACCGTCGGCGCTCCCGTGGGGATGAGCGCGCCCGAGGGCGTCACCGTGAACGACTCGACGTGGCCCGGCGCTCCACCGACGACTACGAACAGCTGGGTGCCGTCCGGGCTGAGCGTGGCGGCGGTCGGCGGGCCGCCGACGGTGATGTCCGCGCCGGGGACCGGATGCGGCGTCCCGTTGTCGTCCAGGCGGTACCCGGAGACGCCGAAGTCGCCGGCGTGCGGAACGTAGACGGTGCGGCCGTCTGGGGCGAGTACCAGCGAGAGGACGCCGAATCCGGTCGGGAACGGGCTGTTCGGGACGCTCGACAATGTCCCGTCCTCGGCCACGCGCAGGACGCTGATGCCCATCGACGCGGTGCCCGCGACCACCAGGAACCGGGCATTCGCCGCCGAAGCCGGGGCGGGTGCTGTGCTCCAGCCGACGACGCTGAGCAGCATGGAGATGAAAGCCACTGCGGCGCAACGGAGTAGTCGACTTCGGGCGCGGGATCGGCAGGGTACGGAGAAGGAAGTCATCGGTGATCTCCTCGATGAGATTCGGAGTCCGCGATCGGCAGGAGGCGGATCGCGCGACAACACGGAACGATCACATTTTGTATATGATCTGGCAACCTTCGTTGTGTGCCGTGACAACCGGGCGGACATGTCGTTGCGTTATTTCAAATCAACTTCCGAAGTGATATCGCACACTATATTGTGCATAATTCCGGGCAGGCGACGTGGCCTGCCCGATACACGGAGGTACCGCATCCTGATGCTCAGGAACGCATTCACACCGCGACGTGTCGCCGCAGGCGTGGCCGCCGCGCTCGCGCTGTCGCTGTCCCCGGCCCTCGCGCATTCGGCCCCCGCCGGCGACGCGCCACGCTATCTGCTGGTCACCGGCACCGGTTCTTCGAACATCAGCGTCCTGCGTGTCGATGACAACGGCGCGCTCACTCAGGTGCCCGGCGCGCCGTTCGCCGGCGACACCGGCTCGCTGACTCTCGAGATCACCCCGGACGGCCGCCGGGTCTACACCGGGCACGTGGTCTCGGGCTCGATCATCGGTTACGACCTCGGCGCCGACGGTTCACTGCACGAGATCGCGGGCAGCCGAATGGATTTCGGCGCCCCCGTGATCGGCGTGACGATCACCCCGGACGGTTCCCGTTTGTTCGCGACCGTCGGGTCGCTGACCACCGAGGTCCGTTCCTTCGACATCACCGCCTCCGGCGTTCTCGTCCCGACCGGCGCGTCCGCCACCCCGGTACCCGGAATGAGTGGTTTGAGCCTGCCGCAGGTGACTCCCGACGGGCGCAACCTGATCGTGAGCACGTTCATCGGCGCCACCGTGACCAGCTATGCGATCAATGCCGACGCTTCGCTCACCCAGGTCGGTCCAACCATGGCGACAGGCGAGCGCCCCGCGTTGCCCGCCATCACGCCGAACGGTCGCTACCTCTACATCAGCAACGAAGGCAGTGCCACCCTGTCCGGTTACGTGATCGCACCGGACGGAAGCCTGTCGAACGCGCCGGGCTCGCCGTACCCCACCGGTGACACCCCGCATGGTTCGGCGATCACCGCGGACGGCAAGCGTATGTATGTGCCCGCCTCGAGCGGCGGCCAGGTCGACGGTTTCCACATCGGCGCCGGCGGGGCGCTCTCGCCTCTGCCCGGTTCGCCCTACCCAGCACCGGGCGGTACGGTCCCCGGCCGCGTGGTGCTCAGTCCCGACGAGGACGAGCTCTGGGTCATCGACTCCCTCACCGTGAACGGCACGGCCAGGGTGCACACCTACAACGTCGCCGCCGACGGCAGCGTCGCCCCGTCGGGTCTGCCCGCCGTCGACACCGGAGTGATCTTCCACGACGGCCCGTCCGCCCACCTGACCCCCGCACGATGACCCATCGCGGTGGACCGCCCGGTCCACCGCGACGTCCACGCCTGTCCACCCCGAGGAGAACCGCTGTGCCGTCGGCCGAAGCAGAGCCGAGCGTCGAGGACACCCGTTCCGGCAGCTCACGTCGCCCGTTGCGTGCCCGTTTCGGTACGAGCGTGCGGACTCGCGTGCTGGCGATCGCCCTGATCCCGAGCCTGGTGCTGCTGGCGACGGGCGCGGTCGCGGTCACGCTGGTCGGGCTCCGGGCGCAGTCGGTCAAGGAGTGGTCCGACTACCGGGGCACCGTGATCGACCCGCTGCTGCGGTTCGTGACGTCGATCCAGGCGGAACGACTCGCCAGCGTCACCGCGCAGGATCACTCGCCCGGCGCGGACGCGGAACTGCGCACCAGCCGCGACGACACCGACCGCGCGATCGCCGAGACCGCCCGGATCGCCTCGGCGGCACAGGATATGGATCAGGACACCGGTGCCGAGTCCATCCAGGCGCTCTCGGATCTTGTCGGACGAATGCAGGTGATCCGGGAATCGGTCGACAGCAGGAAGGCGACCACGGGCGACGTCGACCAATATTTCAGCGACCTCATCGCCGCCATGCTCGGTGCGGGTCAGGACTCCGCACGGTTGAAGTCGTCCGACACCACGACAATGGACGCCGAGATGACCGCGATCGACCTGCTGCGCGCAGCCGAGAGCCACTCGCGGGTGGTGAGTCTCGTTGCCGCGGGCACAGCGGCGGCCGACGGCCTGTCGCCGCGTGAGCGGCGCGTTCTCGCGCAGCATATCGGTGTCTACCGTAAACAATTCGACCTGGTCGACACCCGCTTGTCGACGGACGTGCGCACCAGCGTTCGCTCGCTGACCGGTGGCGCCGACTGGCGTGTCGGCACCGCCGGCGAGGACGAGATGGCCGAGCGGGGCGAGCTGATGATGCCGGTGCAGCAATGGCTGGCCGCCGAACGCGCGGTCGACACCCGCCTGATCGCGGTGATCCGCGATCAGTTCCGGGTGACGGTCGACGCGACCAGCGCGGCGGCCGACCGCTTGATCAACCAGCTGCTGATCGTCTCTGCCATCATGCTCTTCGTCACGATCCTCGCGGTGTCGGGCTCGCTGGTGTTGGCGAACCGGCTGCTGCGTCGCCTGCGCACCCTGCGCTCGGCCAGCCTCGAGCTCGCCAACGACCGGCTCCCCGACCTCATCCGCCGCATCCACAACGGCGAACAGGTCGACGCGGAAGCCGAAACGGCCCCGGTCGACAGTGGTCGTGACGAGATCGGTCAGGTGGCCGCGGCATTCGCCATCGCTCAGCGCACCGCGATCGAGACCGCGGTGGGCGAGGCGAGCACCCGCAACGGTTTCAACAAGGTGTTCCTCGACATCGCGTTCCGCAGTCAGGCCCTGGTGCGTAGGCAGCTCGACGTGCTCGATGTGGCCGAGGCCCGCCAGGACGACCCGGAGGACCTGGAGCTGTTGTTCCAGCTCGACCACCTGGCGACTCGCGCGCGCCGCAACTCCGAGAACCTGCTCATCCTCGGCGGTCGCGCACCGGGACGGCGCTGGCGAAACCCGGTGGCGCTGGAGGAGATCGTGCGCAGCGCGGTGTCCGAGACCGAGGGGTACGCACGGGTGAGCGCGATCCGGTTGCCGGCGCTGAGCGTGCTGGGTGCGGCGGTCGCCGACCTCATCCACCTGCTGGCCGAGCTGATCGACAACGCGACGGCGTTCTCTCCGCCGGACGCGCTGGTGGCGGTGCACGGCAACTCGGTCGGCAGGGGAGTGGTGGTCGAGGTCGACGACCAGGGGCTCGGTATCTCCTTCGAGGAACGGGAACGCCTGAACGCGATGCTGGCCGAGCCGCCGCAATTCCACGAGATGGCCTTGGCGGGACATCGTCATCTCGGGCTGTTCGTGGTGAGCAGACTGTCAGCGCGCCATGGCATTTCGGTGACCCTGCAGGAATCGCCGTACGGCGGTGTGCGCGCGATCGTGCTGGTGCCGTGGGCCGTGCTCGAGGCCGGAGACGACAACCCGACGGCTGCAATCGAACCCGTGCGCAGCCGCGACGCCGTGCACCGGGTTCCCGGCGCCACCGCGCTGCCCGGCGCGCCGCGGCCCGACCAGGTTCCGGCGTCGGCCTTACCGGACCGGGTCGGCCGGGCCGACCTGGTGGGTCACAACGGGTACCACGCGGCGAGCCAGGAGCCTCCGGCCAGGCTCAACGGGCATCCGGTCGCCGAGGTGGACCGCAGGCCCGCCCTCCCCGTACGTGAACGGCTCACGCACCTGTCGCCCCAACTCGGCACCGATGTGGGAGATGCGGATTCACACACGGTGCCGCCTGGGTCGACTGCGCGCGTCCGAGCACCCGAGACGGTGCGCACGGCGATGAGTTCGTTGCAGAACGGCACGCGCCGGGCCCGCATCCGACCACCCCATTCCCATCCGTAGAACGGTCAGAACATGAACGAGGACATGATGGTTCGTCAGGCACCGGTCGGCACGCTCGACTGGCTGCTCACCAATCTGGTGACAACGACATCGGGCGCCGAACACGCCGTGGTGCTGTCCGCGGACGGTCTGGCGCTGGCCGGGTCCGACGGTTTCGAGCGGGAGGATCTCGAGCATCTGGCCGCCATGTCGTCGGCCCTGCACAGCCTGGCTCGTGGTGTGGGCACACGTTTCGCCAAGGGGCCGCTGCATCAGACCGTTGTCGAGCTCGAGCACGGTTATCTGCTGGTCACCGAGGCCGGGCACGGCGCGTGTCTGGCCTTGCTGACCGACGCCGACGCGGATCTCGGCCTGATCGCCTACGAGATGAACGTGATCGTCGGCCAGGTGCGTGAGCATCTGTCGGCGGCGCCGAGAACCTCGATGTCGACGCGAGTGCCGTGAGTGAGGGGCCGGATGAGGTGTGGGGCTACGAGGACGACGACCCGGGGCCCCTGGTTCGGCCGTTCGCGCTGACCCGCGGCAGAGCGGGCAGGGATCTGCCGGAGCTGGACATCCTGACCCTGGTGATCTCGGTCGGCTACGACTCCGACGTGAGCAAGCTCGAGCGCGAGTACGCCCAGATCTTCCAGCTGTGCCGCCATCGGCCGTTGTCGATCGTCGAAATCGCCGCCCACCTGAAATTGCTGCTGGTCACCGTGAAGGTGCTGGTCAGCGACCTCATCGCGGCCGGCTATGTGATCTTCCGATCTCCACCGAGGGCCGAGGCAGGCCCCGACCCCGAACTACTGCAGGCGGTATTGGATGGCATACGCAACCTCTGACGGACGCGGTTCGGCGGTCATGTCCACCGAACTGGCGGTGAAGATCCTGGTGGCCGGGGGATTCGGGGTCGGAAAGACGACAATGGTTGGTGCGATCAGCGAGATCACCCCACTGCGCACCGAGGAACAGCTCACCGAACTGAGTAGTTCCGTGGACGATCTGCGCGGTATCGAAGGCAAGCAGACCACCACGGTGGCATTGGATTTCGGCCGGATCACGATCAATCCGCGGGTGATCTTGTACCTGTTCGGTACTCCCGGGCAGGACCGGTTCTGGTTCCTGTGGCCGGAACTGTCGCGTGGCGCGCTCGGCGCGGTGGTGCTGGTCGACACGCGCCGGCTGGCCGACAGTTTCGCCGCGGTGGATTACTTCGAGTCCCGGCGGATTCCGTTCGTGGTCGCGGTGAACTGCTTCGACGGCGCGGATCGGTATGCGCCCGAGGAGATCGGCGCCGCGTTGGGGGTGCCCACCCATGTGCCGATCATGCTGTGTGATGCGCGTGATCGCGCGTCGTGCAAGGAGGTACTGGTCTCCCTGTTCGAATACATCATGGCGAGCACCACCGCCGTGCGGCGGCACCTGAGGTGAATTCTGTAGGCGCACAGAAACTCTGGCGCGAACTAAGAAAGCACAATATATTATCTGGTGTCCGGGGATCCGGATGCGAACCTCATCGAAAGGTCAACCAATGAGCGATCTGCTCGACCTCGTCAACGTGCACTACGCCGGCCTCGAAGGCGGCGATCTGGAACTGGCCGCGAGCCCCTTCACCGAGGATGTGGCGGCGCAGTTCCCGTCCGGCCCGCTCACCGGGATCGAGGCGCTGCGCGGGATGATCGGCGCCTTCATCACCGCGTTCCCCGGGATGAAGATCGAGCGTCGCAACACCTGGGTCGACGGTGACACCGCGATCGCCGAGATCGTCTTCACCGGCGTGCAGACCGGGCCGCTGGCGACCGCCGACGGTGAGGTTCCACCGTCCGGTCGCGCGGTGACGTTCCCGCTCATCGACACCTTCACCCTGCGCGACGGCAAGGTCGGTGAGCACCGCGTCTATTGGGACAATGTGAGCTTCTTGACCCAGCTCGGCCTGATGCCCGCCCAGGGCTGAGCGGCCCTTTCGACGCGAGACCCCTTCGGCTTCGGCTGGAGGGGTCTCGCTGTCTGTGCCGGTGGTCGGTGTGCAGTTTTCTGGACATTTCGCCGGCGGTTCGGGCCATAACCTCCCAGGCATGACCTCTGATTCAATGTCGACAGGTGGTTCGGGGACGCGGCGCGCGCGAGCGGGCTGGGTGATCGCCCTCGCGGCGACCGTTCTGCCCGGCTTCACGGCGACAGCGCAACCCGCGGCGGCCGACCCGGGCGGCTACCACATCTACGCCCACGGGTTCCTCGGCAACGGCATCGCCGGCTACAACGCTTCCGACACAGACCAGCCGACGCCGATCCTGGGCAAGCCGATGCCCGGTGCGCTGAACTGGCCGCAGGCGCCCACCCTGGACGGCCGGTTCCTGTTCGTCGCCCCGGGAACGAACCCCCAGCTGATCCCCTACGTCATCGGCACCGACGGCGAACTCACCGCGGGGACGCGGCTCGCGATGCCCGATGTCCCGGTGGACATCATCTTCGCGCCGAACAACCGCGACGCCTTCGTCGTCGTCGGTCTGCAGAATGCGCAGGTGGTGCCGGTGCGCATCGGCGCCGACGGAACCCCCGTCCGCAACGGTTCGCCCATGCCTTTCGGGGAGTCGCTCGACGGCGTCGCCTCGGGCACCGTCTCGCCGGACGGCAAGCAGTTGTACGTGGCCAGCCTTTTGCCCCGTCAGCTGCTGGTGTTCGACATCAATGCCGATGGGTCGGTTTCCCCGGTCAAGCAGCGGGTGTCGACCGGGTTGAATCCGATCTATCCGCGGGTCACCCCGGATGGCAGGCACGTGTATGTCATCAACGAGATCAGCGGTTCGGTGTCCGGCTTCACGCGGGCCGCGGACGGTACGCTCACCGAGGTCGGGGGGTCGCCGTTCCCGACCGGCATGCTGCCGCACGTCACGAGTATCACGCCCGACGGTCGCTTCCTGTATGTGCCGAACATGGGGTCGGGTCACATCAGCTCCTTCGCGGTGGAGCCGAACGGTGTGCTCACGCCGCTGCCCGATGTCGCTTTCGCGCCGGAGAAGCCCGGCACTTTCGCCGAATCGTCGGTGATGTCACCGAGCGGTGAGGTGCTGTGGGCGCTGGGTACCGACCCGTTGCGCGGCGGCGAAGAGATCCTGAGGCGGTTCACAGTCGGCTCCGACGGTGTCCTCGACCTGGATGAATCGGTCGCGATCTACACCGGCACGTATGTTGCCGACGGTCGGACGTTGTCGCTGGTTCCCCGACGCTGATCTGACACACAAGGCCCCTCCGGCATCGGCCGGAGGGGCCTTTCGCGTGTCGGCGCTATGCGCAGCATCACCGCAGTTATGCAACTAAGTTGATTAATTTAGTTGTATGGTTGGCTAATGACTTCCGTACCGTCCACCGCCCGAGAGCTGGGTGAAGTCCTGCATCCGATCGCCCGGCGGCTGCTCGCCGGCCGGACGATCTCGGCGGGCAAGCTCGGCGTCCTCGGCTATCTGTCTACGCACGGGCGAGCCACCGCGACCACGCTGGCGACCGTCCAGACCGTCAGCCCCCAGGCCATCGCCACCGCTGTGCGCGAACTCGAAGCCCTCGGGCTGGTCGTGCGCACGCCCGACAGCGAGGACCGCCGTCGCGTGTGGGTCGAACTCACCGACGCAGGCCGCGCCCGGCTCGTCGAGGAGCGGGCGGTGGGGTTGAGCTGGCTGGCGCGCGCCATCGACGAGCGCCTCACCGACGAGGAACATGACGCCCTCGGCCAGGCGCTGCCCGCGCTGCGGAAATTGGCCGCCGCGGGGCCGATCGAATGACCGCCGCGCGGCGGCTGACCCCCGCCCTCATCTACA
Organism: Nocardia abscessus; assembly: GCF_015477775.1. Lineage (GTDB taxonomy): Bacteria > Actinomycetota > Actinomycetes > Mycobacteriales > Mycobacteriaceae > Nocardia > Nocardia abscessus_A. Next base: position 154,945 of record NZ_JADLQO010000011.1, read on the forward strand.
CCGCACTGACCTCTGCCATCGTCAGCTCGCTCGGCATGTTGCTGGTGCCGGCGATCTCGCGCGACATGCATGTCGACGTGAGCGCGGCGCAGTGGATGCTCACCGTCAACCTGCTGGTCGGCGCGGTGACGACCCCGGTCATGGGCAGGCTCAGCGACGGCCCGCACAAGAAGCGGCTGCTGCTGTGGTCGTTGACGATCATCCTGATCGGGTCGGTCGTGGCGGCCGTGGCCACCGATTTCGCGGTGTTCCTGATCGGGCGTGCGTTGCAAGGACTCAGTTACGGGATCGTGCCGGTGACCATCGCGCTCGCCCGCCGCTATCTGCCCGCCGACGAAGTGCGCAACGGCATCTCGACACTGTCGGTCACGGTGACCACCGGGCTCGGGCTCGGCTACCCGCTCACCGGCATCCTCGCCGATGTGTTCAGCTATCGCTTCGCCTTCTGGGCGGCGGCGCTGTTCCTGCTGACGACCGTGTTCGTGGTCTGGAAAGTGGTGCCGGACGGCCCGGACGAGCGGGCGCCTCGCACTCCGTTCGACCTGCGCGGCGCCTTGCTGCTCGGTGCAGGTCTCGCGGCGTTGCTGCTCGTCGCCGGTGAGGGTTCGCGGTGGGGGTGGGGGTCGCCGTGGACGATCGGTCTGCTTGTCGTATCGCTGGCGATCCTGACGGTGTGGGCGCTGGTGGAACTGCGCACCGAGCACGCGCTGGTCGATCTGCGTGTGCTGCGTGCCGGTGACGCGCTGGTCGCCAACGGCACCGCGATCGGCCTCGGCGCCGCGATGTACGCCTGCCTGTCGATCGCCAGTCTGATCGCGCAGGCACCCGCCACCACCGGCTACGGCATCGCGATGCCGTTGTTCTGGGCCGGATTCGTCATGCTGCCGCTGTCGGTCGGCAGTTTCGCGGCGAACCGGGTTGTCCGGTTGGTCTCGGCCCGTATCCCCATGCGCGCCTTGCTGATTCCCGGCGCCGCCCTGGTCACCGCGTCCAGCCTGCTGCTGTGGCTGGCCCACGACGAGCTCTGGGAGATTCTCCTCGGAATGTTCGGCTTCGGCGCGGGCATCGGCACGACCTATGCGGCGATGCCGGCACTGATCGCGCGCAGTGTGGCCGACCGCGAGCTCGGCAGCGCCGTGAGCTTCAACCAAGTTCTGCGTACCGTCGGCGGCTCGTTCGGTAGCGCCATGTCCGGCGCGGTCCTCGCCGCCCACCTCGCCCCCGGCGGCTACCCGAGCAGCACCGGAATCGGCATCGCGCTGGCCGTCGGCGCCGTCGGCTGCACTGCGGTGCTCACCGTCCTCCTGGTCGCCCACCTGATGACGCGGCGCGAGCGACAGCACTGACAGGTCACCGCACTGATGAGAGTGTGGGGCGAGGTCTGTCAGGACCGGCAAATTCCGGGGATGGGCCTGCTCACGAACCGGTGTGGAACTCCGTGGCGAACTCGGTGATGAGCGAGACCGTGGCGTCCTTGGTGACCGCGGTCGCGCCGCCGTCGACCGGCAGCGCGACGCCGGTGATCCACGCCGACAGATCGCTGGCGAGGAACAGTGCGGCGTTGGCGATATCGCGGGCCTGGCCCGCGCGCCCGATCAGCGTCTCGCCACCGATGCGGTCGCCGATCCCGGTCAGGAACTCGTCCTCGCGGTCTCGGCCCACCCCGAACATGTCGGTGATGATCGAGGTGAGGACCGCGCCCGGCAGGATGGCGTTCGAGCGGATGCCGGTGCCCTGGTTCTCCATGGCGGTTTGACGGACCAGGGCGAGCCAGGCTGCCTTGGCCATCGAATACGCGGCGCCGTTCCACCCGGCCTGCAACGCGGCGACACTGGCGGTGGTGATGATCGAGCCCGGGCTGCCCTGTGCACGGAACTGCCGGGCCGCGTACTTGTGCGCGGCGACGTGGGCCTGCAGGTTCAGCGCCAGCGTGCGGTCGAGTCCTGCCGGAGTGAGGTCATCGATCGGCGAAAGATCCACGGCGGCACCGGCATTGCTGAACATGACATCGAGTCGGCCGAAGGTGTCGACCGCGACGCTGACGACGGACTCGACCTGCGCCGCGGAGGTGACATCCGTGCGTACGAACAGTGCCGAATCGCCGAGGTGTGCGGCGGCGGCCGCTCCACGTTCGTCCTGGATGTCGGCCAGTACCACCTTCGCCCCGTGTTCGACGAAGGCTTCCGCGCTGGCAAGGCCCATTCCGCTCGCCGCGCCGGTGATGACGGCGACCTTGCCGTGTAACAGGCTCACAGCGGCCACTGCAGGTGTTTGACTTCGAAGAACTCGCGGAATCCTTCTTCACCGCCTTCTCTGCCGATGCCGCTGTGGCCGGGGCCGCCCCAGGGGGCGTCGGGGCGCATGCCGCCGCCACCGTTGATGGTGACGGTGCCCGAGCGCAGCCGCCGGGCGAACTCGATGGCGGCGGGCGTCGGTCCCCAGACGTTGGCGTTGAGGGCGTATTTGACGTCGTTGGCCATGCGGACGGCGTCGTCGAGGTCGGTGTAGGGCATGACGACGCCGACGGGGGCGAACAGTTCTTCCTGGGCGATTTCGGCTTCGTTCGGCACACCGGTCACCAGGGTCGGCTCGAGGAAGAATCCGTCGTCGAGGCCTGCCGGTCGGCCGCCACCGACGGGGATCTCGGCGCCCGCGTCACGTGCTCGGGCGAGGAATCCTTCGACGTCGGCGCGGTGTTCGCCGGTGATGAGTGGGCCGAGGACGGTGTCGGGTGCGAGCGGGTCACCGACGGTGAGGGTGCGCAGGAACGCGCCCGAACGCTCGACGTATTCGTCGAAATCCGCCTGTGGCACCAGGGTTCGTGTGGTCGCTCCGCAAGCTTGGCCGCTGTTGCGGGTGAACCGCAGCGCCGAGGCGGGGACCGCGCGTTCCAGGTCGGTGCCTGGCAGCACGATGTTGGGTGACTTGCCGCCGAGTTCGAGGACCACCTTCTTCAACGTCGGTGCGGCCAGGGTGAGGATCGTGCTGCCGACGGTGGGGGAGCCGGTGAAGGTGACCATGTCGACTTCGGCGGCGGTGACGACCTGTTCGGTGACCGGCGGTGGTCCGAACACGAAATTGACCGCGCCAGGGGGGAATCCGGCTTCCTCGACCAGCCTGACGAAAGCGGCGGTGAGCAGCACTGCTTTGGGCGAGGTGACCAGCACGGTGGAACAGCCTGCGGCGAGGGCGGCGCCGAGTTTGTAGGCGCTCATCATGATCGGCACGTTGTAGGCGACGATCGCGGCGACCACGCCCGCGGGTTGGCGCAACAGCAGGCTGCTGGTGGTGATCGGGTCGTGGTCGAGCGGCATGGGCTGTTCGTAGCCATCGCGGGGGCCCCGGATGGCGGCGTCGGCGAACCAGCGGAAGAACTTCGCGGGCAGGTCGACGTGGAGGGTGGGTCCGCTGCTGATCGGGGTGCCGATCTCGGTGGCCGCTAGCCCGACCAGTTCTTCCCGGTTCTCGTCGAGCAGCTCGGCGAGGCGGTGCAGCAGGGCGCCGCGCTCGGCCGGACCGAGACGGCTCCACGCACCACCGTCGAAGGCGCGTCGGGCAGCGGAGACGGCCGCGGTCACCTGGGCGGGGCCGCTGGCTGGGGTGAGCGCCACCTGGAGTCCGGTCGCGGGGTTGATCGTGGCGATGGCGTCGCCGTCACCACCGCTCCAGCGACCGTCGATGTAACTCGCGGCCGCGCCGACCAAAGTTGTCATGCGTGAATCCTTTTCGGGTAGAGATCAATTCGAGAAGGGGCGGTCATCCCGCCATATAGCCACCGTCGACGACGAACTCGCCGCCGGTGGCGTAGGCAGCACGGTCGGACAGCAGCCAGCACGCCATCTCCGCGATCTCCCGCGGCTGGGCGAGTCGGGCCGAGGGGATGCGCGCCATGATGGCGTCACCGCTGCGGCGCTTGGCGTCCTTCATCAGGTCGGTGTCGGTGTAGCCGGGGCACACCGCGTTGATCCGGATGGTCGGCGCGTATTCGATGGCGGCGGTCTTGGTGAGCCCGATGACGCCGTGCTTGGCCGCCGAATATCCGGCGGTGGTTTTGAAGCCGGTGCGCCCGGCCAGCGACGCGGTGTTCACGATCGCGCCGCCGCGCTGGGCTTCCATTTGCGCCAATTCCGCCCGCAGACAGAGCCATACGCCTTTGAGGTTCACCGCGATCGCGCGATCGAAGGCGTCCTCGTCCCACTCGCCGACGCGGCGGCCGCCCTGGCCGATCTGCCCGCCGCTGACCCCGGCGTTGTTGAACGCGCCGTCGAGGCGGCCGTATTCGGCGACGACCGCGTCGATCAATGCGGTCACCGCGGCACCGTCGGTGAGGTCCGCGGGCAGTGCGAGAACTTCACCGCCCGCGGCGCGCACCTGCTCGGCGGTGGCTTCCAGGCGGTCTTCGGAGACATCGGTCAGCGCGAGCCGCGCGCCTTCCTCGGCGGCGAGCAGCGCTGTAGCCGTACCGATCCCGCCTGCGGCGCCGGTGATGAGGACGACTCTCCCGTCGAGCATCATGAGCGATCTGTCCTTCCGGGACGAATGATGATGGGAGAGGACTTATCCGACGCGGGAAGCCGGCCAGTCCCGGGCGGGGGAGCGCCACGCGGGCCAGTGGTCCTCGGGTTCGGGCCGGGTCACCGACACGTGGTGGAAGCACCGCTGGCACTTCACGACCATGCGCGGACCGAGGAAGTTGGCGACGGGATAGCGGGCCAGCTCGGCCGCACCGCAGGCCGGGCACGCACCGTCGACGGGCACGCGTTCGACGTATACGCGGTCGGTTTCGGGGCGGGGGAACAGGAGTCGATCGACTGACATGAGAGTGGTCCTTGTCTTCAGAGGGTCCAGGTGAGGGGAGTGGCGACCGGCACCTGCCAGCGCCCCTCGGCACGCTCGGTCGCCAGGTGTGCACGCTGTGCGGTAGTGGCTGCTTCGTCGACCTCGCCCTCAGCGAGCACGACTCCGTAACCGGCAGCGGCGAATTCGGGGCTCACCAGTCCGGCCCGCACGTCGGCGGCGACCCGAGCGGCTTCGCGTTCGAGTGGGTCGCCCCAGCCGCCGCCACCGCCGATGACGAACCGCAGGGCGTCTCCGGCTTTCAGGATCAGTCCGGAGAACTTGCCCGTCCGATAGCGTGCGCCCCGGCCGAATTCGCCGTGGTTGGGGTCGGGCCTGCCGTCGGCGTCGAACATGCCGAACAACGGCTCGACCCCGCGCAGATCGAGCGGATCGCCGTGCCGGGCGAGATCGAAATTCTCGATGTACCAGCCGAATGCGGGAGCGCCCGCGCCGCCGCCGTTGGACCCGGGCGCGCCGACGCGGATCCGGTCGGCGGTGACGGTGACCATCGTGTCGCACTCGGCGTAGATCGAATACACCGAACCGGCACCGCCGCGATACTGCCCGGCACCGGCGGTGTCGATCACCATCTCGTGCTGGACGACGACCAGCGGGCTCTCGATCTCGAGGTGTTCCTGGACGGAGGTGCGGCAGTTGCCGATCGGGATCACACAGAACGAGACGCCGTCTTCCTTCCAGGTGCCGCCCCAGCCGCCGCCGGCGAGCGCGAACGCACCCCATGGCGTGCCCTCGTGCCCGGCGCGGGTGTCGATGCCGCCCAGGCTGACGACCACCGCGGTGCCGGTGTCGCAGGCGAAGGCTTCGTCGTTGGCCTGACTCAGCGCCTGGGTCACCACATTGATGCCGCGAGCGCCGATATCGGCGTGGTTGGAGCAGCTCGACGGCGGCAGTACCTGGACCACGCTGCCGGGCGGCAGGATGGTTTCGACCGGCCGCAAGGTGCCGCTGTTGACCGGGGTGGACGGGTCGACCATCAGCTTGACCGCCTCGATGCAGCGGGTGGCCTCGCACCAGGCGGTACCGCAGTTGCCCAGCGGCTGACGGCCGGAGCCGGAGAAGTCGATTTCCATCGAATCTCCGCGGACCTTCACGGTCACGTGCACGGGGATCGCTTCGTCGCTCACGCCGTCCTCGTCGAGGAAGTCCTCGGCCGTGTAGTCGCCGTCGGGGATGCTCGCGATACCGCGGCGCATGCTCGCCTCGGTGGATTCGATGGCATAGCGTCCCGCCGCACGGATCTTGTCCAGGCCGCTGCGGGCGATGAGTTCCTGCAGCTGCCGTTCGCCGACGACCAGGCAGCCGTGCAGTGCGCGCAGGTCTCCGAGCACGAGCTGCGGTACCCGGTTGTTCTCGAGGATGAAGTTGAAGGTCGGCCGCACCGGAACGTCGTTGGCGTACAACAGTGTCGGCGGCAGTTTGAGCTGTTCCTCGAAATGGGTCTGGGTGCCGTTGGAGAAGCCGCCGGGGATCGCGCCGCCGAGGTCGACCAGGTGCGAGGTGGAGTGCAGCAGGAACTCCACGCGGCCGTTCACGAACACCGGACGCAGCAGGTTCACGTCGGACTGGTGGATGGTGCCGCGCCACGGGTCGTTGACGAAGATGACGTCACCGGGCTGCATCGTGTCGATGTCCCAGTCGTCCATCACGAAGTTCGCGATGTGCGGTGCGGTGAAGGCGTGCTGCATGCAACCCTCCCACAGGGCGACGGTCTCCCAGCCGTCGTCGGTGCGCATGTGGATGGCGCTGGTGCAGTCGAGGATGTCGCGGCAGACCGGGGAGAAGGCACTGCGCATCAGGGAATCCAGCATTTCGCGGGCGACTTCGATGAGGCCATAGCGCAGGATGTCGAGTTCGACGTCGACGGCGGGGCCGGGGGTTTCGATGGTGGTCATGGTTGCTCCTCAGGCCTGCGGCTCGATGATGAGATCGAGGTCGTCGTCCACGTGGGCCACCCGGCCGGGCAGCACCAGGGTGGTCGCGAATTTCTCGGCGATCAGGGCGGGGCCCGGCACCGGGTGGTGCGGCGTGAGACGTTCGCGGACGTGGATCGGTACCTCGACGGGTTCGGTGGCGCCGGGCACGGTCAGCCGGGTGGTGCGTAGGAAGGACTCGCCCTGCTCGGGGGTGTGGTCGGCGGCGCCGAGTTCGCGCGGGATCACCGCAGTCACTTCGACGGTCGACACGACCACGGGGATCTCCGGTGCCGCGAAACCGTAGGAGTCCTGGTAGAACTCGTGGAATCGGGGGATCAGTTCGCCGACCCGCTCGGCGGTGATCGCGCCCGCCTCGATCGGCAGCCGGTTGTCCCAGGTCTGACCGCGGTACATCGCGAACACGGCGCGTTCGAAGCGCAGGCGCGACACGTCGATGCCCTGGTCCCGCAGATCGGTCCGGATGCTGTCCTGCAGGGCCGTGAACGCGGCCTCCACAGCCTCGGCGTGGTCGGGCGCGAGCGGAGTCATGATGGATTGCGCGCGTGTGACCATCAGATCGCTGCGCAGCAGACCCAGCGCGGAGAACTGGCCGGGGCTGCGCGGCACGATCACCTTGTCCAGGCCGAGGATCTGACCGACCCGGTCGGCGAGCATCGGCCCCGCCGAGCCGGACGGTTGCAGGGCGAACTCGCGGACGTTGAGGCCGCGGTACACCGAGATGCTGCGCACCTTCGCGGCGATGTCCTGGCAGGCGATTTCGTAAGCGGCCGAAGCGAGTTCGAGCGCCGACATGCCCCACTGCTTGCCAGTGGTGCGCAAGGCCTCGACGGCGCCGTCGACATCGAGTCGGATCGCGCCGTTGGCGAACAGGTCCGGCTGCAGGATGCCGAGTGCGGCACACGCGTCGGTGAGGGTCGGTTCCACGCCGCCGCGCTGGTAGCAGACCGGGCCCGGATTCGATCCGGCCGAGGCCGGGCCGACGGCGACAGTGCCGAGGGCGCTGGGCCGGATCAGGCTACCCGCGCCGGAACCGATGCTCTCGACGTCGACCAGCGGCATGGTCAGGGTCAACCCGGTCTCGAGGGTCCAGGTGTCGGTGAGCGGGGTCTTGCCGCCACGAATCGCGGCCACATCGGTGCTGGTGCCTCCGACATCGATGGTGAGCAGGTTCGGGGCGCCGCTCTCGTTGGCTAGCTTGACGCTGCCGCTCACCCCGCCGACCGGGCCGGAGACGAGCTGGAACACCGGTGCCCGGCCCGCGTCCGCGAAGGTCGCCACGCCGCCGTTCATCATCATGATCCACAAGGTGCCCCGGTAGTCCTGCTCGGACAGCCGGGCCATCAAGCGTTCGAGATAGCCGACGACGGCCGGTCCCACGTAGGCGTCCAGCGCCACGGTGGTGGTGCGTTCGTGTTCGCGCGTCACCGGATACAGCGCCGAGGTCTGGATATAGGCGCCGGGCAGTTCCTCGGCGACGATCTCGGCGGTGCGCTGCTCGTGCGCGGTGTTGATGTAGGAGTTCATCAGGCATACGGCCACCGAGCGGGCGCCCTGTTCGCCGAGTTCGCGGGCGGCGCGGCGCACGGCGTCCTCGTCGAGCGCGAGGAGTTCGGTGCCGTCGTAGCGCAGCCGACCCGGAACACCGAAGCGGGATTCGCGCCGCACGATCGGGCGCTCCTGGTGCGGGCGCAGCCAGGTGGGATCGTAGAAACGGTCACCGAATTCGCGGTGCATGCGCCCGATGTCGAGCAGATCGCGGTGGCCGCCGGTGGCGATCAGGCCGGTGTGCGCGCCCGTGCGGCTCAGCAGCGCGTTGATCCCCACCGTGTGCCCGTGCACGATCTCGGCGACCTCGGGCACGGCGACGTCGATCGCCGCCAGCGCCGCGAGGACGCCGACCTCCTGTTCCGTGGTGGACAGCACTTTGCCGTCGCGGACCTCGCCGGTGGCCTGGTTCAGCCCGATGATGTCGGTGAACGTGCCACCGACGTCGATGCCGACGATCCAGTCGGCTTCCCGTTCGCTCTGTGTCATCCCGCGCCTCCGTGCCGTGTGCGGCGGCAGTGCTGCCGCTCTATGTCACACGTCACTTTTCCGCTCGGCGGGCACGACGACATCTGGCGCGGGTGGGAGATTCGTACGACCTTCGGCCGGTTCGGTGTCATCAGGCGCGCAGCGACCCGGACGAGTTCGAGTTCCGCAACCAGATCGACACCGCTTCCGCGCGATTGGCGGCACCCAGCTTGCGCAGCACGCGGGTGATGTGGGTTTTGACGGTGCCCTCGGAGATGGTGAGCTTGCGGGCGATGCGGGCGTTGGAGTCGCCCTCGGCGAGCAACCGGACGATCTGCACTTCCCGGCGGGTCAGCACGGCGTCGTCGTCACGGCTCAGCGCGATCGACTCCGCGATAGCGTGCCGTGGCGCCGACCACCGGCCCAGCCCGTCGAGCTGGGCACGAATCGCCGACATCCCCTCCAGCACCGACAAGCGCGCCAACTGCTGGCTCACCCCCTGAGCGAAGGCCGACAACAGCAGTTGATCGACATCGTCGAGCGCGCGCTGCTGGTGATAGCAGTCCCCGTGCACGAGGCCGACCACCTCACCGTCGACCAGCAGCGGTGCGATCCCGTACGAGGAGGACTTGGTGATCGCCGCCAGCGGGCGGTTGACTCGCGGATTGTCTTGCACCTCGTGGACGAGTACCGTGCGGGCGTCGACCACCGTGTCGTTCTCGACCAGCCCGTGGTCGAGGATCGGCGGGTTCTCCCGCCCGACCGCGACAATATCGGCCGCCCACTGGGGATCGCGGACGACGTGCATCGTGTGCAGTCGCCACGCGCCGTCCACGGTGGAGACCAACGCGCGGTCGAACCCGAGGCCGCAGGTCGCTTCCGGGATACGGGTGAGCAGCGAATCCACGGTGGTCGCCGAACTCACTTCCGACAGCGCGGCGTGCACTTCGCTCAGCCGCCGGGTCCGGTTCGCGAGCCGCATCTGTGCCTGCATCGATTCCGCCGCCCTGATCCGGTCGAGAAGACCGATCAATTCGGCCAGCCGCGCGGGAGAGGAGCCGTCGGTTTCGCGCAGTGCGCGGGTGGTCACCACGTCCCAGAGTTCGCCGAGGTTCCAACCACCGGTGGGTCGGCGATTCTCGGCGGGATCGCGGTCGAGCACGGTGTACGCGTGCTCGGCGATCTCGGTAATGGTGGCGTTCAGCTCAGCGACACTGCACTGATTCGATGCGCTGCGCATACTCGGCTCCTGTAATCCGCCAGTATTAAATAAAATATAGTGACCTCGGTATGGAGGTCTGCGGTCGTGCCGCCTCCTGGCTGTGGCCCGGTGCGGCTGGTCAGGGACTGGAGTCGAGGCCGCCGCGGCCCGCGGTCTCCGACGGCAGTTCACCGAACCTTTCGCGGTACTGCTGTGCGAAGCGGCCGAGATGGAAAAAGCCCCACTTCATCGCCGCGTGGCTCACCGAAACCACGCGGCCGGAAGACAATTCGTCACGCACCCGGTCGAGTCGCACGGATCGGACATAAGCGCTGGGCGACATGCCTACCGCGTCCCGGAAAGCCAATTGGAGCGCCCTGGCGGTGACCCCGGCGCGGGCGGCGAGTTCGGCGGTCGAGATGTCGGCATCGGGATGAGCGTGGATGTAGGCGACGGCCTCGCGCACTCGCGCGTGTCCGATGCTCGGCGCGGAACCGGTCAGTATCGGTGTCAGCTGGCTCGGTGCGGTGAGCAGAATCTGTGTCATCAGCGTCGACTCGAGTTCGCGGCAGGCCAGCGGCATCGTCGACACCCCACCTTCGCGGGCCAACTCGTCGTAGACGAACCGGGTCGAGGCCAGTAGAGCGCGACCCGCGGGGGAGTCGATGGGGAAGGTGAGATCGAACAGGACCGGCTCGGTGTCCCGGCGGCCGAGCAGCCGAGCCGCGTGGCGTTCGAACGGGACGCGGCGCAGATTGATGTGATAGTGCGCGGCGTCGGCGCTCCAGCGGATGAACACCGGCGCGTCGTGCACGAACGCCACTCCGGCCTCACCCGCGCCGAAGGATCGGCGGGTGCCGTGTTGTGCCACCGTGCTCTTCCCTGCGATGGACAGATTCACGTGATAGCACGTCCGCATCGGTGGTCCGTCGATGCGCGCGTCGGTGCCGTAGGCCATCCGGCCGACGGTCAGACTTTCCGACCGCACTGTCTCCAGGGCGAAGTCGATCCCGCGACGCTCGTCGAGGACGAGCTCGTGGTGGGCGAAGGTGGCGGCCACGTGATCGTGGGCGGCGGCCGGATCTTCCGTGCGAAAGGTGCTCACGCACGCCACGGGTGCTGACGACAACGGCAGACCCTCCTTTCAGGCGTGATGGGTATCACATAATGAATATAATATACTTTCCGCAATTCGAATCATGCTTCGCTCGACGGACAGTGTGCCTTCGCCGGGCGGATTGTGACCCAGGTCTCCCGATCCTACCGTCGTCCTCACGGCACCCGGCCGCACACTTCATCGCCGTAGGAGGACCCAGCCATGGCTGACGCACCGACACCACTCGAGGTGAACCGCGAACCCCGCGACGGCACCTGCCCACGATGCGGCGCCGCCGAGCTGCGCGCGTACCCCGTCGTCGCCGAACAGGGCTGGGTGCAGGTCGTCAAGTGTCAGCAGTGCCTTCACTCCGTGTCGCGGGAACCGTGGCACCGGCTCGGTCCCATCCAGCTGCTCGCCGACCTCGTCTGAGCACCGAATCATTTCAGGAGTCATCATGATCGCAGTCGATGTGGGCGGCACGTTCACCGACGTCGTCGCTTGGCGCGACGGGCGTATCCACACCGCCAAGATCTCCACCGACTACGCCGAGGTCGCAGGCCCGGTACTGCGTGGCGCCGAGGTGCTCGGTGTAGCCGATGCGGCGGTGTTCAACCACGCCAGCACGCACGGCCTCAACGCCGTCATCACCCGCCAGCTGCCGAAGATCGGCTTCCTGACCACGGAGGGCCACCGCGACATCCTCGACATGGGCCGCGTGTGGCGCCCAGCCGAGGCCATCCTCGACCCGCATTGGCGGCGCAGTTTCGGCGACGCCTCCAGGCCGCTGGTGCAGCGCTACCTGCGGCGCGGCATCCACGAGCGGATCACCGCCGACGGCGGAGTGTTGTTCGCACTCGACGAGGACCAGGCCAGGACCGAACTCGAGGCGCTGCGCCGGTGCGAGGTCGCCGGCGTCGCGATCTGCCTGATCAACGCCTACGTCGACCCCGTGCACGAAGTGCGGCTGCGTGAGCTGGTGCGTGAGGTGCTCGGCGACGTGCCGTGCTCGATCTCGAGCGAGGTGTCGCCGCTGGCCAAGGAATACGCCCGCGCCTCCACCACCGTGATCGACACGCTGATGAAGATCATCTACTCCGATTACACCGCGGGCCTGGAGAAGGGCCTGAGCGAACTCGGTTTCGCCGGTCAGCTCAACTTCGCCGACTGCGCGGCGACCCTGGTCCCGTCGGCTCAGGCGATGGAGCAGCCGTTCCGGATCGTGTTCTCCGGTCCTGCCGCCGGAACTGTCGCCTGCGCGCACTTCGGCGCGCTGATCGAGGAGAACGACCTGCTGTGTGCCGACGTGGGCGGCACCTCGTGTGACATCAGCGTGGTCAGCGGCGGCGAACCGTTCGTCAACACTACCTTCGAACTCGAGCACGACCTCGTGGTCAACGCCCTCGCCAACGACATCTCCAGCATCGGCGCGGGCGGCGGCAGCATCGTGTCGATCGGTTCCGCGGGCGAGATCCAGGTCGGCCCCGACAGCGCGAGGGCGCAGCCCGGACCGGCCTGCTACGGCCGCGGCGGCACGCAACCGACGACGACCGACACCTGCCTGCTGATCGGGATCCTCGCCGCCGACGACTTCGCCGGCGGCGAACTGCAGCTCGACGCCGACGCGTCCCTGCGGGCCTTCGAGTCCCTCGACACCGAGCTGGACCTGGCGCATCGGGTCCGCTACGCCTACGAGATGGCGGTCAACAACATGGCCGAGGGCGTGTTCAACGTCGCCATCAAGAACGGTGTCGATCCCCGCGACTACAGTCTGGTCGCCTTCGGTGCCGCGGGCCCGATGCTGCTGCCCGCGGTGCTCGACACCGTGCAGTGCAAACAGGTGATCGTGCCACCGAATCCCGGCCTGTTCTCCGCGGTCGGATTGCTCTCCACCGACCAGGTTTTCACGGTGGACCGCAGCGCGTACCTCATGCTCACCGGCGAGGCCGCCCCCGCGATCGACGCCTTGTTCGCCGAGATGGAGGAACAGCTGCGGGCGCGCACGGGCGGCGGGTCGGTACGGATGCTGCGCAGCATGGACGCGCATCTGGCCGGGCAGAGCTGGGAGACCCCGTTCGTGCCGGTGCCGAGCGGCACGATCGACGAGGCCGCCGTCGCCACCATGGTGTCGGCCTTCCACGACACCTACGAGGCCCGCTCGGGCAACCGCTTCGAGATCATGCCCGTCGAAGGCGTGACGTTCCGGGTGCGCGCGGTGCTCGACACCCCCAAGGTCGAATACGCCGCGCTCCCGGCTCGGTCCGCGGCCGACGGGCCGCTCACCCCGATCCGCACCGTGACGCTGCGGTACCTGGGTGACCTCGACGCGGACGGTGTCGGCGCCCAGCAGGCCCAGGTCTACGACCGCACGAGCCTGCGAGCCGGCGATGTGCTCGACGGCCCCGCCGTGGTCGAGGAAGAACTGTCGACCACTCACGTCGGCGCGGGCCAGCAGGCCACCGTCGGTGAGTACGGCGAAATCGTGATCCGGAGGAAGTGACATGTCCAGTCCGACCATCCCCACCGCCCCCCGGCTGCGGGACCTCACCGATGCCCAGTTCCGCGACCGCTACGGTGCCGACCGGTTCAGCGCCACCGTGATCACCAACCGGCTGCGCTACGCGGTCGAGCACATGTCCACCGGTTTCATGCGTGAGGCGTTCTCGCCGATCATCCGCGACTGGTACGACTTCGCCTGCACCATCAGCGGTCCCGCGAACAAGGGCTATCCGATGGCCGTGGTCAGCAACAGCCTGGTGGTTTTCCTCGGCACCATGGGCGACGCGGTCCGCAACGCCGTGGAGGAGTACGGGCCCGAGAACCTGCGTCCCGGTGACGTCCTGATCTGCAACGACCCGTATCGCGGCGGCAGGCACGTGAACGACGTGGCGTTCACCCGGCCGGTGTTCGTCGAAGGGGAGATCGTCTCGTTCGTCACCATGTGCGCGCATCAGCTCGACATGGGTGGCACGGTGCCCGGCGGTTTCTCGGCGACCAAGAGCAATGTCTACGAGAACGGGCTGGTGATCCCGCCCATGCTGCTGTGGTCGCAGGACGAACCGGTGCGCTCCACCTTCAGCCTGATCTTCGACAACACCCGCTGGGGCGGCATGTTGCTGCCCGACTTCAAGAGCATCTTCCAGCAGTTGAAGCTGGGGGAGCGACTGGTGCTGGAGAACATCGACCGCTACGGGCTCGAGGCATACCTCGGCACGTTGGACTACTCGTGCGACACCTCCGCCGAGCGGATGCGCGACGCGATCGCGCTGGTACCCGACGGCGACTACGCGGGCTCGGCGCTGATCGACGCCGACGGTCTCGACTACACCGTCGACTACACCGTGCGGGTGCTCGTGCGCAAGCGTGGCGAGGACATGGAGATCGACCTGTCAGGCACCTCGCCTCAGGCCCGGACCTGCATCAACTGCGGTGTCCTCGACGCCAAAACCGCTGTGGGCGTTGCCCTCACGATGCTCCTCGACCCGAAGGTGCCGTTCACCTCGGGCACCTGGCGCAACGTCGACATCGCGGTTCCGCCGGGCACCATCGTCTCCTCGCTGCCGCCCGACGGCGGCATCATGATGTTCTGGGAGGCCTCGGGAGCCGTCGCGTCGGCGATCTTCGACGCGCTCAATCCGATCCTCGGTCGACACGGCGTCGGTGGTGACTACGGGTCGACCAATACCCACAACGCGTCCGGTCTGCGGGCCGACGGCACCCCGTGGACCTCGGCCACCCAGTGCGGCGGCGAGCACGGACCCTGGGGCGCCACCCACGTCGGCGACGGCGACAGCTACACCGTCCTGTTCACGCTCAACAACCTCGACCCCGCGACCGAGACGATCGAACGCGATTCGCCGGTGGTGCTGTTGCGTAAGGAACACGCCATCGACACCGGCGGCGCGGGCACCTTCCGCGGCGGGGCGGCCAATCTCAAGGACGCGCTGTGGCTCACCGCGGGTGCACACTACCTGTCGCCCTTCCGCACCAAACAGCCCTCGGGCGTGGGCGCCAACGGCGGACAGGCCGGGCCCACCGGGGCGATGTGGCTGTTCCCCCCGAGTGACGCCGGCGCGACCCCGAACCTGCTCGGCACCGACCCGCAGGTCTACGCCGACAGCGTGCCCGTCGCCGGGGTGCTCGACCCCGACACCAAGGCACTGGACCCGGTCGACGGCCGCTACCACTACTTCGCCGCCGAACAGGTGTGGGCGACGGGACCGAACACGATCCTGCGGTGCCTCACCAATGGTGGCGGCGGATGGGGCGATCCGTTGCAGCGTGATCCCGAACGGGTGCTCGCCGACGTCCGCAACGAGTACGTGAGCATCGCGGGCGCCGCGCGCGACTACGGGGTCGTCGTCGAGGGCGACCCGCGCCGGGACCCCGAGGGCCTGCGCATCGATCACGAGGCGACAGCGCGGCTGCGTGCCCGCCCCCTGAGCCTGATTGCCGTAAAGACAGGAGACAACTGATGAAGGGGATCGTGTTCCCGGGAGACGGGACGACGGTGCTGAAGGACTTCCCCGAACCCGAGCCGGGCCACGGCGCTGTGGTGGTGAAGATCCGCGCCTCCGGGATGTGTGGTTCGGACCTGCACTTCTACCACGGCGCTTTCGATTTCGACCACGCGGTGATCCAGGGTCACGAACCGTGCGGTGAGGTGTACGCGGTCGGCGCGGGCGTCGACCCGGCCCGGTTCGCGGTCGGTGACCGGGTGATGATTCACCACTACTTCGGCTGCAACACCTGTCGTCGTTGTCGTGCGGGCTGGCCGCAGATGTGTGAGACCGCGCCGGGCAAGACCATGGCGGTGCACGTCAACGGCGGTCACACGTCCTTCGCCCTGGTGCCGGTGGCAGCGCTGCTGCCGATGCCCGAGGGGCTGTCGTTCCAGGCGGGCGCGGCCATCGGCTGCGGCACCGGGACGGCGTGGGGCGCGATCAAGCGGGTCGGTGGCGTCGCGGATACGACCACGGTCGTGTTCGGGCAAGGGCCGGTGGGACTTTCGGCGACGATGTTCGCCGCGTCGATGGGCGCCCGGGTCATCGCCGTCGATGTCGACGATCGCAGGCTCGCCGAGAGCGAACGCTTCGGTGCCGATCTCGTGGTCAATTCCCGCGAGCGGTCGGTGGCCGAGGTGGTCGCCGAACACACCGGTGGCCGGATGGCCGATGTCGTGCTGGAAACGTCGGGTCGGGCCGGTGACGACGCCCTCGCCGTGCTCGGCACCTTCGGCCGGGCCGTGTTCATCGGCCTGCCCGGTCACGTCGAGTTCACGACCCAGGCCGTCTACAAGAACCAGTGGACGCTGATGACGTCCTGGACCATGTCGACGATCGAGCAGGCACGCTGCGCCGATTACGTCGTCGCGCACAAGCTTCCGGTCGACAGCCTCTATTCGCACACCTGGACCATCGAGCAGGCCGAGGAGGCCTACCGGTGGTTCGACAAGCAGGACGCGGGCAAGGGCGTCTTCCTGTTCGACTGACCGCCAAGCCTTTCGCTGACTCGGAGAGAACTATGACCACCACTCATTCAGAGCCGGCGTTCGTCGGCACGGCCAAGCACAACCTGATCGGCGGGCGCTGGGTGCCCGCCGCCTCGGGCGAGACCATCGACGTAGTCAATCCCGCCACCGGTGCCACCATGGGCGCCATCGCCGCGAGCGGCGCCGCCGACGTGGACGCCGCCGTCGCGGCCGCGCGCGCCGCCTTCGAGGGCGAATGGAGTCGCTGGACCCCGCACCAGCGTCGCTCGCTGATCCTGCGCGTCCACGACCTGGTCCTCGAGAACTTCGAGGAACTCGCCACCATCGAAACCCTGGACATGGGCGCCCCGCTGACCCGGACCCGAGGCCTGCGGGAGTGGACCTCGCAGGTGCTGCAATTCTTCGCCTCGCAGGTCGACGCGGGCACGGCCAGCACTCCGCCGAACTCGCTGCCCGGCGATTTCCTGACCCTGCGCTATCGCGAGCCTGTCGGCGTGGTCGGCGGGATCATCCCGTGGAACGGCCCGCTCATCGGCCTGTGGTGGATCTTCGGTCCGGCACTGGCGACCGGCTGCACGGCCGTGCTCAAGCCCGCCGAGGACGCGTCGCTGTCGGTGCTGCGGGTGGCCGAATTGCTCACCGAGGCCGGTGTTCCCGACGGTGTCGTCAACGTGGTGACCGGCTACGGCAAGGAGGCAGGCGCGGCACTGGCCGAGCATCCCGGCGTCGACCGGATCGCGTTCACCGGTTCGGTGGGCACCGCCCAGACCATCGTGCGCGCCTCGGCCGGGAACATGAAACGGCTTCAGCTCGAGCTCGGTGGCAAGTCGCCCGACATCGTTTTCGCCGACGCCGATCTGGACCTGGCGGTGCCGGGCGCGGCGATGGGCGTGTACACCAACAGCGGCCAGGTCTGCGTCGCCGGAACGCGAATCTTCGTCCAGCGTTCGATCCACGACGAGTTCGTCTCGCGCATGGCGGAATTCACCAAGACGATCCGCGTGGGCGACGGCCTCGACCCGAACAGCCAAATGGGCCCGCTGATCTCACAACGCCAGCTCGACCGGGTGCTGAACTACATCGACATCGGCTCCGGTGAGGCCGAACTGGTCAGTGGCGGTAAGCGGCTCGACGGCGACCGCGCGTCGGGATTCTTCGTCGAACCCACCGTCTTCGCCTCCGCCACCAACGAGATGACGATCGCGCAGGAGGAGATCTTCGGCCCCGTGGCCACGGTGATCCCGTTCGACGACATGGACGAGGCGCTGCGCCTGGCCAACGCGACCCCGTACGGGCTGGCCGGCGGTGTCTGGACCGGCGATCTCGGCACCGCGCACAAGGTTTCGCGCGGTATCAACGCAGGCACGGTCTGGGTCAACTGTTACGGCGTCCTCGACCCGTCGGTCGGCTTCGGCGGAACGAAGATGAGCGGCTACGGCTGGAAGGGCGGCCGCGAACACGTGGAGAGCTACCTCTACCCGAAGGCCGTCTACATGAACCTGGGCTGAACCGCCCAGCGAGAATGGCCGGGAGACAGTGTGGTCTCCCGGCCATTTTCCTGTTCGTCGAGGATCAGCGAGTCACGTGCAGGCGTTCACGATCCCGGAGCGGGTCGGCGAGGAAAAGCGCCGCCACAGCGACGCCGATCCTCACCCGTTCATGCTGATCACGACTTTGCCGACTGCTTCGCCCGAGCGCAGCCGATCGGCGGCTTGCTGGAACTGCGTCAGATCTACGGTGCGGTCGATCACCGGTCGGATCTGTCCGCGGGCGACGGCGGGGATCACCTCGGGCAGGAGCCCGGCGATGACGTCGGCCATCTCCTGGTCGCGGGTGAATCCGAACGAGACCCCGTGCACCGTGAGGTGGCGGTAGGACAGGGCGTCGAGGTCGATGGTGGAGGCCGGGCCGGCGAGGCGGCCGATATTGAGGACGTGGCCGTCGACCTTGGTCGCGGGCAGGCATTGGGCGAAGGTCTGGCCTGCGATGTGGTCGAGAACCACGTCGACGCCCTGGTGGTCGGTCGCGTCGAGGGTGGCCTGAGTGAGGTCCTGCTCGTCGGTGACAATCACGGTGTCGACACCGGCCTTTTCCAGCAGGTCGCGTTTCGTGGCGGTGCGGGTGGTGCCGATGACCTGGGCGGCGCCGAGGGCTTTGGCCAATTGGGCGCCGATGAGTCCGATGCCGGTGGAAGCGCCGGTGATGAGCACGCTCTGGCCCGTGGTGAAGCCGGCGGTGGTGAGTGCGCCGTGTTCGGTGAGCAGGCCGGTCGGTAGCGCGCACGCGACGGCGGGGTCGAGGTTGTCGGGGCGGGGGAGGACGAAGCGTTGATCGGCGACGACGTATTCGGCGAACGACGACGGAATCGACCCCATCACGTGGTCACCGACCCGCCAGGTGTGGACGCCGTCACCGAGTGCGACTACCTCACCGGCGTATTCGAATCCCGCGATGAACTCGTTGCCGTGTCCGCCGTGGGTCGGGTCGGCCTCGGCGAGCATCGGCAGGTCGGCGTTGTTGGTGGCCGCGGCCCGGTTGCGGATCAGGATCTGGCCCGGTGCCGGCTGCGGGCGTGAGACTTCCCGGAGCACCCAGTCGGGGCCGATTCCGGAAACGAGTGCGCGCATCGTGCCGGTCAATCTGTGCTCCTCCGGTGGCTGGGTCAGCGGTGCGTAAAGAGCTGCGGCCGGGGTGAAGTGGCTGTTCACCCCGGCCTGGACCCGGTCAGTCGAACAAGTCGAGAAGTGATCCCTCGTTGTCCGTGCCGATTATTCCGACCGGCTTGCTGCTGGCATCATCGAGGATCGCGACGAGGTTCGCCTGGATGTCCTCCGGCGTTGCCTCGGGGTTCGTATAGCCGTCGTTCATCGTGAGTGCGAAGCGCTGCATCAGACCACCCTGGCTGAGGAGTGTCTCGCCGGTGATGGAACAGTCCTCATGCGCGAGATAAGCGACAGTCGGGGACACCATTGCGGTGGTCATGGTCTTCTCGAGCTTCCGTTTGAGATCGTCGGGGATCTCCGCCTCCGCCGCCATTCGCGTGTAGGCGGTGGGGGCGATCGCGTTCACGCGAATACCGACTTTGAGCGCCTCCATGGCGAGTGTGCGGGTGAACGAGAAGATGGCGCCCTTGGAGGCGACGTACGCGCTCTGCTGTTCGAACCCGACCAGCGTCGGCGAAGCGGTGTTGACGACTCGCCCGGCGCCCGACGCGATGAGATGCGGCCATGCGGCGGCCGTCACGGCCGCGGTGCCGAGGAAGTTGACCTCGATGTGCTGCCGGATGCCTTCGATCGCATCCGGGCCGAAAGGCGTCATGTGGTTGATGCCGGCATTGTTCACGACGATGTCGAGACGCCCGAATGCCTCGATCGCGGTCTGCACGATCGCCTCGGCGCCGGTCGACACACTGTCGTAGTTGGCGACGGCCTTCCCGCCCGCCGCGATGATCTCGGAGACCACGTCGTCGGCCGGAGAGGTATCGGACCCTTGCCCGGCGGCAGAAGATCCGAAGTCGTTGATCACGACCGATGCTCCCCGTGAGGCCAGCAGCAGCGCGTGCGAACGGCCGAGCCCCCGGCCGCCGCCCGTGACGATGGCGACCTTCCCGTCAAAACGCAACATGGTCTCTCGCTTCCCTCCATGCGTGGCATGGACGCAGGTTGACGGGACGCGGGGCGGCCCATCAGAGTCTAGAATATATTTAATAGTATATGTGGGGCAGAGTGTGTCGACGCAAGAGATCGGGCGAAATCAGTTGACCTCACCAGGTCCGCTATCCACGGATAGTGCCCCTCCGGCTGAGCGGTAGCCCGATCGGATCGACCATCCACCGTCGGTGTATCTGCCCGAGGACCAACCGACCGGGCTGCTCGACCGATGGCCGGCTGAGATCTGGGAACCGGGACAGAGCGACGCCTCACCGGCGGCCTTCTCATCGGTTTCGATCCCGCTCCCGTCAAGAGCTGATCGACCCCGGCCTCCCGCGCTCACGACTCGGGAGGCAGCGGCAGGGATTCTCTGCGCGCTGATTCGGAGTCGCCGAAGTGGGTACGCCTACCGTGACCCGAATTAAACATAATGCTTAATTTCGCTTGAAGTCGAACTGGAGGAATCACGGATGGCAGGTATCAAGCTCCGACCCCTCGCGCAGCAGGTGGCCGTCGTCGCCGGCGCATCCAGCGGGATCGGTAGAGAGACCGCGCTTCGGCTGGCCGCCGCCGGAACGAAGGTGGTGGTGGCGGCGCGCAACGAAGCGGGGCTGGCGACCCTCGTGCGCGAGATCGAGGAAGCCGGTGGGGAGGCTGCGTATGCCGTGTGCGATGTCAGCGATCGGGCTCAGGTCGAGTCTGTTGCCGAGTTGGCGGTGGCGAGGTTCGGTCGTATCGACACGTGGGTCGCCGTCGCGGCTGTGGTGGTCTACGCGGACTTCGAACACACCACACCCGAGGAGTTTCGTCGGCTGATGGACATCAACTTCATGGGACAGGTGCACGGGTTCCAGGTGGCGCTCCCGCATCTGCGGCGGGCGGGCGGCGGTGCACTGGTGTCGGTCGGGTCGGGTGAGACGGTGATCTCCATGCCGCTCAACAGCGCCTATGCCGCGTCCAAACATGCTGTCGAAGGGATGCTGGACGCGCTGCGGCGCGAGCTGCAAGCCGCGCACACGCCGATTTCGGTGACCAGTATCAAACCGGCCGCGATCAATACGCCGTTCTTCAACAACGGCCGCAACAAGATGGAGGTGAAGCCGAAGGGCGCCCCACCGTTCTACGACCCGGCTGTGGTCGCCGATTGCGTTCTGTTCGCCGCCGCCCACCCGGCCCGCGATCTCTACGCCGGCGGTTCGGCCAAGCTCATGAAGGTGACACAGCATCTCACTCCGCGAGTGGCCGACGTCGTTCTGGCCAAGTTCGGTATCCCGATGGAGCAAACGAAGGACGCGGCGACCGAAACCGATGGCAATCTCTACGAGCCCAGCGGGGACGCACGCGTCCAGGGGGACTTCGGAAAACAAGCGCTGCCGTTCAGTCCCTACACCTGGCTGGCGACCCACCCCACCGCACGCCGCCTGCTCTGGGCCGGTGCGCTCGGCGGGCTGGGAACGCGATGGGCCGCCCGCGCAAGGACCGCCGTGTAAGCACCGACGCACAGTGCGCCCGACTCGGAAGCTCCGACGCGACGAGAGAGGAAGCTCATGACAACCGACAACATCGAACACGTTCGAATCAAGGCCCTGGCCTGGGATCTCGCGGCCGACATCTACTATCCACCGGAATTCGACGCCGAGCGGAAATACACCACCATCATCAGCGCCCATCCGACCGGTAGCTGCAAGGAACAGACCGCGGGCAACATCTATGCCACCGCGCTGGCCCAGCGGGGGTTCGTCGCGATCGCCTTCGACGCGAGCTTCCAGGGTGACAGCGGCGGCGAACCGCGCCTGATCGAGGACCCCGGCTTCCGTGCGGAGGACTTCAGCTACGTCATCGATTACCTGGTCACGCAGCCGTGGGTCGACGAGAACCGCATCGGGGTGCTGGCGATCTGTGGTGGCGGTGGCTACGCCGTCAGCGCCACCATGACCGAACGCCGCATCAAAGCCCTGGGTACGGTCACCGCCGCCAACGTCGGGCGGCGGATGCTCGAGGGATTCACCGAATACGACCCGCTGGGGGCGCTCGAGGCGATGGCCGCGCAGCGCACGGCCGAGGCCCGTGGCCAGGACGAGCAGGTCAACGATCTGCTGCCGCCGTCGCCGGAAGCTGCCGAGCAGGCAGGTCTGACGGATGTCGACCTGGTCGAAGCGACCGAGTACTACAAGACCGATCGTGGGCGTAAACCCAACGGCCGCACCAGCTTTCTGTTCTCCCACCAGGCTCGCCTCGTCGGCTGGGACGCGTTCACCCGCGCCGAGATCCTGCTCACCCAGCCGTTGTGCATCGTCGTCGGCGACAAACCCGGCGCGTTCGGCGCCTACCGCGACGGGTTCGAGCTCTACCAGCGTGCCGCGTCCACCGACAAGGACCTCGTCGTCTTGGAGGGCATGACGCACTACGACCTCTACGACAAGCCCGAAGCGGTGTCGCAGGCGTTGGACCGCCTCGTGCCCTTCTTCAAGGACCATCTCTGACCTGTGGCTCTGACGTGAGAGCCGGGGTCGGCGCTCCTGCCGCCGAGCCCGGCTCATCGGTCCTGTGCCAGCTCGTTCTCGTCGATCGGGCGGGTGAGCAGCTGTTCGATGAGAACCTTCGTGGCAGGGCTGAATTCGCGGCCGCGGGCGGTGGCGAGGTGGATCCGCCGTTCGGCCCAGGGCTCGGCGAGGTCGAGCGCGGCGACGCGGCCGGTCCATTCGTGGCCGACCAGGCATTCCGGTTGCACGGTGACGCCGAGCCCGGCATGCACCACGCTGATGGCGGCGCCACCGCTGCGCATGGACGTTGGGACATAATCCAAGGAAGGTGTACTTCCGTACATTCTGGTTCGAGGACGAGAACCGCACCGCGCTCCGGGCGAGCCTTCTGCGCCACGAGGGTTTGGCAACCGCCATCGTGTCCATGGCGGAACTTGCCCTCGACATGGCGGAAAACAGCCTCTACGGGCATGCCCAAGATGTGCGCAATACGGGGGACACACAGGTTCGTCCTCGTGCATCACGGCCTGGCGGACGTCGAGAGCACCGTAACCATGCAGGCAATTACGCTCGACGCGATGCGCGAGACCTGCCGCCAGTCGCTGACAGTGGCTCGTGCCGCGTTCCTCTATCTCCTCTATCTCATCGCTTTGCTCGAAGTCTTCGAGGCGGGGAAGTCCGCAGCCGGCGGCGTTACCGTGCCGCTATATCTTCCAGATGCCTTCTGAATCTGCGTGATCGGCTGGTGTATTGGCTGATCAAGGCCGAACACAGTCTCATGTCCGGCCTTGGGGTGGCAGTTGGATCTATTGGCGGTCAACCCTGTTCAGTTCGCCTATGGGCGGATTGGGCTCTCGTCGGGTTCGCGCTCGACTGTTCAGCACCGAAATTATGCGGCAGCGATTGCGTCCCACAGGCTCTGTGCCGCGAGTGCAGCCGCTTCAAGTGAATCGTTCGATGGTAGGGCGCGATCTCAGCGAGATCGGTTGAGCAGTCCCGTCCTGAATGAGGCCCAGTATTCGGCCTGGTAGACCGCCTCGGAAGGTTGACCCAGCCGCGTCGATACCTCTTTTGACGGTGGCGTTTTGGAGGTGAATTCGACCATCGGAGATGAATCGCTCTGTAATTGGGCTCTCACCAACCTCGAGACGTTGCCCTGTAGTGTGATGCCGTCCGGATTGTGCAGTCGAGCGCCCTTGAGGCTGAGAGTGTCTCCTACTCGCGCGCTGATGAGTCGCACTTGCCCAAGCGTTTCCAGCGACGCGGCGAAGAGTGCCCCTTGCTGCCAAGGCGTACTCCGACTTCTCTTCGTTCTCCTTGCCGGGATGGCGCAACACCGCACCAGACATTCTCGAGGTTCCATCGATGCGTGCCGCCCGACCTCACCGGTGTCGCCTCCCATATCAGCCTGCCGGGCTGGACCCCGCCGGTGGACGGTGTCGCCGGGACGATCACCTTCGCCCCCACTACCGGCTCCGCCGTTGTCGGCCCCGACCAGGGCATCACGGCACGCCACCGCCGACGACGGCGAAAGTGCCTGCGCCAAAACCGCATCCGTTACCCACGACCAGTGCTCGGGCGCGACGGTGCCGCGTAGCTGACATTGGATCAGTGGAATCGAGTACGCCTGATATACGGGCGAACGCCAACACGCCTTGCCCGAGCCTGGCCCGGCGACCGATAGACACCGACCGGTCGGCTACACGACGGTTTGAGGTTTGCGCCTGTGGCACAGTGCATTTCGGTGTCGAAAACCGTTTCCAGATGGTAAAGTGGTTCACGTCACCGTAGCAATACATTCGAAGAGTTCCTGCTGGGATCGATGAATGCCGGCAGACAATCACCCCAAAGGTGCGCGGCGCCGATGGGATAGAGCCGTCGATGCCGTTCGGCTCAGTACATCCCGCTGTAGTTGATGGGCCCGCTCCAGGGTGCTCGTGCAAGTGGAGCGAATGGAGATCGGTGGCAGCGCCACCAATTTCGTCGATGCCGTATGCGTCCGATTGTCGCCGGCCGGCCAGTGGCTGTGCTGTCACGGGACCGCCGTCGAGTGACAGCCCGTTGGGCTGCTGGCAAGGAGGCGCCGAGATTTCTTTGGAGTCGATGAGCTGTTGATACATGGCCGTCCTCTGGTTGTATTCAGATGACGTGATGAATCATGCGGATTCAAGTTCGGCACGAAGGTCGACGCGATCAAACTTATCCGACGTGGTGACCTGGCCGATTATGACATTTGAATCGCAGATCTTCGCCGTACGACTGTGGTCGTGGGTTGATTTGTTTCGGCGAGTATGTGGTCGACTGGCTAGGGAAAGGCGTGGTTTAGGGTGAATGCAGGGCAGACGGATAGCGTCCAGGATGCTCCCGTGCAAGGGGGTGAGAGTGCTCTGGCATGGTCAGCGGCGAATGTACCGAGTTCGGATGCCAGGAGTACGCGATATGTGACGCGCCGGGCGACGAGTTTCGAACCGTCACGTACCTATCAGCAATCGCTTCAGTTCGAGCTCATCGAAGAAGTGGCGACACCGAATACGCCGGAACGAGGGCGAGCTGTTCGAATCAGCACTCGTGGCACGGTGCTCGATACCGCCCGCCTACGCCGACCATTCGTGGACGGCCAGTGGGCGACGCACTCCATGCTCGCAGGACGGTTCACGCCGGATGGCCTGAAGAACAGTCGTGATCTCGCGCATGACCATCTGAAGGACAACGGTCACATTCTCGAGAATTTCGCGATGACCATTCAACCGGCCACTCCGTCCGCAAGTTCAGGAGTTCAGAACGGTAAGGATTGGATCCTCGGTGACTACTCACCGATCACCCACAACGAGGCCGAGACTGTCAGCACTTCCACAACCATCGGCGCAAGCGTGGGTTTCTTCGGCGACGTCCCCACGGCAGGGTTGAGCTACGCCTACACAAGCGGTGCATCGTGGACACTCAAAGACTACGAGTTGGTGGCTGCCGGCGGCACAACAGAGGAGGGCCCGTGGGTTTCCTGGTCGATCAAGCGCAGTCAAGACCGTAGCGATCCGGACCTAGCTCATTCTGCGCTGTCTCCGCATTTCGAGGCGGTGTTCCATCTGGGGTCCAGCGCGGCAACCGAGCGTTTCTCGGCATTCAATGTTCTGACGACGGTCACCGTCGACAAAGCGACGAAGAAAGTCTTCTACCTGCCGCTCGACTATCTGTCGTTCGGCTGGCTTATTCCGAATCGATACAAGAAGATCGAAGTCGATCACCAGTACCACTTTCCGATGCAATTCGTGCAGTCGTACGTGATCGACTGGGATCGCGGGAAGGTCGACATAATAGGTCCGGACATCTCGAGAGACGCCGGAGCTCTTGCGTCGATCTTGGCGGTGGAGGAGTTTTCCATTAGTGAACCATATCTGGCAGTAGTTGCTACGACGCCGATGCCGAAGGAACTGCACGATCCACCCGCGATGGTACAAGTCGTCGACTATTTCCGCCAAATGGAGGACCAAGGAGAAGGTCACGACATCGGATTGATGTTCGAACTGCCGGTGGACGGATTGGCCGGGGCAACACAGTTGCCGGACCGCCGCCGGAGATTCCGGTATCGCGGGGAGTCCCCGGTGGGAACCCTGGTGATTCCTCCGGCCGATGCGCAAGGAGTCAAGAGCGCGGAGATCGCTATCCCGACCGAACGGCTCGGACAATACTACGACGGCTTCAACATCGACGGTATCAATATCGCTCGATACGAGTGGATTCGTCCTCGTCGTTCGGTGATCGTCGATCACGACATAGCCGGCAAGTGCGCCGTGTGGATCGCCCCGCGCGGCTTCCGTGGCGGTGTGTGCAGCATACCGCCCTCCGGCCCCGGCGGACTCGCCCAGATGTTCGTATCCGACCTGGGGTTACCCGAGGTCCCCGACGCGATCGTCGGCTACTACAAAGGACTGGCACAAGCCCCCACCCGGTCCTTCGCATTCTGGCGAGACTGCCTCTACACCCTTACTTCACGTATGCGGCCCGGTGACTCTGTCCCGGAGATGAGCCTGGAAGACCCGGTGCCACTGTCGGTTTTGGCGTACCCGCCGATGAACCGTGATGTGGACTGTGCCTACAGTTTTTACGACACTGTCACCAACACAACCAAAGTCGTTACCATAAAAGACACCACCGTTTTCACCTGGACCCTCGAGGAGAACGGGAATCTCAGGATCATCGAGGGTGAATCCGACATCATGGTGAACCTCCCCAGGGTCATCACCACTCTCGACGGCAGGCTCGACGCGGTCATTCCGGTGGCCGGCCCCGAAAGGCATTGGTATGCCTTCGGCGGTCGCATGGTGGCCAAGATCGATCAGCACGGCAAGCCGATCGACCAGCTCAAACCCTTCGAGCAGGTCGTCGCCGAGCCGCTTCTCTTCCAGGGGCAACTGAGCCCGGACTATCTGATCGACGCCTACGGCCAGATCAGCGTAGAGAAGGAAGGACAGCCCAGCGTGTACGACCTCGTCCTGCATACCCCGTCCAGCTATATACCAGCCTGAGAGGTGGACGCATGTCAGGCACGTCACCCCGGGAGATCACGCTGTGGTTCGGCCGCCACCCCAATTCGCGCACCGATATCACCGTGACCGTTCGCGATCTCGGCAACGGTATCGCCCTACTCGACCGCGACGTCGCAGACCTACTGCACTCGCTACGTATGGACGTCGGCAGTGATATTTATCGAAAGCTTCTCAATCGCAGATACCTGCACCGACGCGGGAAGCGCGCATCCGCATGGCCCGGGACGGTCGGATTCGAAAGGTACGGCCGAACGCTACTGGAGATGCTGGTCGAAGACCTGCACAGCGGCAGGACGCCGTCCGCGAGGAAGCTGGTCGAATCGTTCTCGAAGTTCACGCCGATCCCCGAGGGGTTCAACCTGTCGACATCGGACACCTACGATCCGACCCGGTTTCGCGACCAGTGGAAGCGCGATCCGGTCACCGGACGCAACCTCCAGATCCTCGAGCTTCCACCCGGCGACGGCAGATCCTATGGCGAAAACAGTGGTGTTCGCGTCATCATCGCCAACGGCGGTGACGTCGCCAATACCGGCGTCATCCCCGGGGATCGCAGCTGTGCCCGTAACTGCCGCGGGACCTGGTCCATCGTCTCTCTTCCGCACGGTTTGCTCCTGGAAACCGAGGATCGCATCATCCGCCCGGACATCATGCTCGGCACCCTGCTCCGAACCGCCGCCAGCCTGCAGTCGGGAAGTTACGACGACACCATCGTGGAACTTCCCATCAGAACAGGTCCCCGGAAACGGTATACCCGTGATACCGCACTGTCGTATCTCAGCTCCTTCGAGATCCTGGGCAACCAGAGCGCGCTGAATTATTACAATCAAGGAAACAGGCGCTCTGCGGGCCATCAATCGCCCGCACCGATACCCGTCACGTGGATCGCGGCCGAAGTAGCGGAGAAATTCAACGCTGTCCTGCGAAATGTAACCCACGAACAGACGATGACGGACACCGGTCTCGCCGACCTGATCCACCGAGCGACCCAGCTAGCCGCCTTGCGAGCCGATACGGCTGAGATCAACGAAGCCCTCCTGAGTACCGAGCGCGGACTCACTCCCCGTATCTCACCAGCGTTCTCCTCCGGATCGAGCTGGATCTATCAACACCGGCTTCTCGACAATCCTCACCTGCTGACCAGAGCAATCCTCGAAGCGCCGCAACGCTCGGGGCTGCACGAAAAGCTACTGACGAGCCGTGAGCTGGTGTGGAAGAAGGCTGTCGAACCTATCGTCGGGAACGTACCCGACGCACAGGAGTACATGCGCGACAACATAATCGGTCTCACGACAACCGGAGCCAACCTCTGAAAGTGCACACCATGCCATCCAACTTGCATCAGGTACTGGCCCGAAAAGCCGAACTCCGCCGGCACACCCTGCTTCCCATCCGGGAAGACCCCGAACCCGAGCAGGCCGAGAAAGGCCTGTTCCCCAGAGACATCGAACTCGTCAGGAATCTCGGACATAGAATCGAGCCTCTTCTCACCTATTTCGAGCAACACGCCGATGAAATCAGGGAAAATCGCAGGCTCCTCGCCGAGCTACCCTTCGACATCGCCGCACCGATAGATTTCGACGAGCGCGCTATGCCCCGGACATCCGACATCGCGGTCATCGGAAGGCTGTCAGGCACCGAGAAATTCAGGGGAGAGCCAGGGTACAACGTCCTCTGGGCTGATGACTGGTCGATGTTCCTCAACCACCGATGGGTACACGAAGCCATCGACACCGGCCAGATCGTGTTCGTGGCTTCCGATCCGGCCACTCAGTTCTATGACACCCCATCCAATGAAACCGAACCACCGGAGACACCATGGGGACGAGCAACGGTCTTCTATAGAGAGTTCCGCAAATTCGAAGATTCAGGCTACCGATATGTCGAACACGAGAACCGCGAATTCCTCATCCCACCCAGACCCGAATCATACGCAACCGATGAACCGGATCCGAATTCACCAACCACTTCGGCCGACCTGGACGCGGCCATGCGCGCCGGAAACGAACATCCCGCCAACGACTATCTCTGGGCTCACCTCCCCGGCTTCGGTACCGGCCCGGCATGGGACCTGCTGAGCTGACACAACAACGACCACCGTTACTCCATTTTCGTAGTCCCGCAACGGAGCTGCGGGTGGCCACGCCCGGTTCGACTCGACCTCTCGAGTTGCCGCCCGGCGGAATATGGAACCCGATACTGCGCCCCTCGAGTCGCGCGCACCGGCCGCCCCCACGCCCAGCAACGGGCCGCGACAGCGCCAACTGTCTCCGGTGATCTCGCATGACAAGATGCGCAGGGGTACAGGAACGCATCAGCGACCAGGGCGTGCTGAACCTGCTGCGGGCAATGCCGCGCGCGAGAGTGATGTAGCAGGGCTCCGTGCGCCGGGAGTGGACCGGAAGCCGCGCACGGCGGGCCCGCCACATCAAGGCCATGTATTCGACGACGACCGGTGCGGTCGGCGTGAGGCGGGGCAGCCGCCCACTGCGTCTGGCGCTCCTCGTGATCCAGATAGCCGATCACACTCATCAGGACTGCTGCGCAGATCCGGTCGGGAAGCGGGACGTCCTTCACCCGATCGGGCGTGGACGGTGACCCGCTCCGCGACCCTTGTATGGGCCAGGTTCTAGCCCGCACGGCGCGCGCCGGCCGGAATACGTCGAGTGCGAGCACTGGCGGAGTCGTGGCTCGATTACGCGCCGAAGCCGATTTTCGGCGGCGGCTGCTTTCTCCTGTCGACGGTCTCCGAGTTCGATGCGCGGCCAGGGCGAACGAGGTGAATCGATCGGCTCCGTGGTCGGGGCCGATCGTGCATCATGTCGTCCGTGGCGACCGCGATCGGTGATCGATACCTGGTTCTGACCGACAAACAGTGGGAACTGCTGGAGTTGCTGCTGCCGAAGTCCGAGGGCCACGTGAGCCGTAATTTCGCCAACAATCGCTTGGCGGTGGAGGGGATGCTGTATCGGCTGCGTACCAGTCTGCCGTGGCGGGATCTGCCGGAACATTTCGGGCCGTGGCAGACGGTGCGGAAACGCTACCGCCGCTATGCCGCCGACGGCTAGGAGCCTTCCTCGAACTGCACGAGTCCGAGCCTAGCGAAGAACACCATCAGGTCGGTATCTGCCCGAGATATGCTGGCTGACTCGTGGTGTCCGACGACGCGAAGCCGACGCCGGTGAGGAGTATCGCGGCCGCTGTTGCCGCCGCGGTAGCAAGGATACGGCGCATCGCTCAGCTGAGGCCGTATCCGAGTCCGAACGTGACGGCCAGCCATCTGAGGAACGCGTGGAGGCCGACGCCGATATCGAGGCCGAAGGAGCCCATCGATCTCATCTCCTTCCGAGATCGAATCTTCTGCGGTTCCCCGACCTATTCATAATTTTATCGCTGGCACAGCCTTGCCGCATTATCGATCGACGCTGATGGGAGGTTGGTCGGCGCGGTCGGTGGCGCGGGCGCGGCCGGGGGGATGGGGTCGCAGGCGCGGTCGGCCTCGAGGGTTTTGAGATGAGGTGTGAGGCCGGTCAGGCCGGTGAGGCGGGTTTGGCTGTAGTGGGTGCCGACGAGCCGGACTTCGACTTCGCAGTCGTCCACGGTGTCGGTCGGTAGCGGGCGGTCGAGGGTGGACGCGATCGCCGGGACCGGTTCGAGGCCGCGGCCGAGATGGCTTTCGCCGGCGTCGGACGGTCCGTAGATCCAAGCGAGGGCTTCCGGGCCGGAGCATTCCCCGAGGAAGGTCCAGCCGCGTACTCGCATCATGATGTCCAGCCCGGCGAACACCGCATGTCCGCCGCGGGTGCCGACCGACCGCAGGGTGTTCCCAGCGCCTGCCGGACGGTGGGTATCGGCGATGCCGGATATGCGTGCGCATCGCCGCGACCCACGCCGCCTCGCCGCACCCCAGCAGACACGCCCACCGGTGTCGCTGGATTTTCCGGCGCCGACCGGGTGCCCGGCTCAGCGCCCGGCAATCCGGTCGAAGACCAGCTCACGGCGTAGGCCAGCGGGGTATTCGAGGACGCGGTGGCGGCGGGAGCGGCAAGGCGCGCTGCGATCAAGCAGGCTCAGCGCGTCCCCGACCAACGCCTCGTGGGCCAATCCGATCGAGGCCCAGTTCGGGCCGCTGCGCGCCTTCACCATGGGCGATTCCAACCAGCCCAACCACACTGTGCTCGCCCGGCACCTGCAGGACTACCTGCGCCGGCGCAACGCCAACGCCCGCCACCCCGTCATCCTGGCAGTGCAACGCCGAGAACGTGCCCGCGTCCGCAGCGAACGCCAGCAACGAGGGGGCCGACCACGACCCACACGACCGCAGCCTGACCAGCAAACGTGCCACCAATGTTCGCGGTCAACATACATAACCTTGCGGATACTGTGATCGGATGTGCAGTGACGATCTGTTGGAGCTCTGGCAACGACGTTGGCCGCGGTGCCCCCCGTTGGCTGATGAGCTCAAGCATGCCTTTCGGGATCGATGGGTACGGTTCCATAGCCTGCCCGGGTCCAAGCGCTATCCCGGCACTGCCGACGAGTACAGCATCGTGCTCGACCGGTACAACACGGTCCTGAACGAGTTGTTCACCGGGCAAGAGGTCTACCTCATCACTTGCGACTGGTCCAACCGTCCTGAGCCCGGCGCGCGACCCGATGACCGCGCACAGTGGCATCCCGGTGCCCGCTACTGGACCTCTGTCTGCAATGACCCAACCGAGACCGACGCCGAGTTCATCTCCTACACCCACCTATTCCTCAGCCAGATCCCCTGGCAGCACGGCGCTGTAGACGACCTTCTGCGCGCCGTAGCCGACGATGCAACCGCAGGGGCCATGATCGCTGATCTGTCCTTGGAGCGGATTCACCATCCCTACGATGGCGGCACGGACGTTCTGCTGCCCACAACCGCCGAACGGGACACACTCATGCACCGGCACGCGAGCTGGCTTTCCCATCACCCCGAAGGTTTCTGAGCTTGTCATCGATGACAGCTACTCTCATCCTGACTTGTCCACCGGCCGACTGACCTCGCCGAGCATGTCCAGCGCCTGATTCCGCGTCAACCTGATCACGAAGTCATTCCTCAGCCATCCCCGAGGCCACTTCCGATCAACACCGCGAACATTTGTGGTCAACGCACTAGACACTCGGCGACCAGGGATAACCACCCTGACATCGGCCCCTGGTGCGAGGTGTCAGATCTGTTGTAGAGCGCCTGCCAGGTTGCGAGTTCGCTACGGAAGGTGTCCAAGTCCAGCTCAGAACGTCGGTCATCGACCGCGTCAGTGTAGAACTCGCGGAATCGTTGCCTCGGGTAGCGGGGCGTGTCGCATCCGCCTGCCGTGGCGGCGGCTACTTCGGTGGGAAGCGCAGGGCGCCGTCGAGCCGGATGACCTCTCCGTTGAGATAGTCGTTCTCGATGATGGCGGTGGCCAGCTTGGCGTATTCC
The DNA here is from genome assembly GCF_015477775.1 of Nocardia abscessus. Classification (GTDB taxonomy): domain Bacteria; phylum Actinomycetota; class Actinomycetes; order Mycobacteriales; family Mycobacteriaceae; genus Nocardia; species Nocardia abscessus_A. The sequence continues at coordinate 187,669 of NZ_JADLQO010000011.1, forward strand.
TCGGAACGGCCCATGCGCTTGGGGAACGGCACCTGCGGGCCCCAGTACGCCTCCAACTGGTCGGCGGCTTTGCCGTAGGCGGGGGTGTTCACGGTGCCCGGAGCGATCGTGACCACGCGGATGCCCACCGGCGACAGGTCGCGGGCGGCCACCAGGGTCATTCCGACCACGCCGCCTTTGGCCGCGGAGTAGGGGAGCTGCCCGATCTGGCCCTCGAACGCGGCGATCGATGCGGTGTTCACGATGACGCCGCGCCCGCCCTCCTCCAGCGGATCGGTCTTCGCGATCGCGGCCGCCGAGAGGCGCAGGACGTTGAACACGGCGGTCAGGTAGAACTCGATGGTGGTGCGGAAGCCGTCGAGCGACAGCGGCTCGCCGTCCTTGCCGATCAGGCGGCCGCCGGTCGCGGGACCGCCGTGGGTGTCGACCGAGATGCGCAGCGGCCCCAGCGATTGCGCTTCCGCGATGGCGGCGAGCACGGAGTCCTCGTCGGTGGCGTCGGTGTGCACATAGCGGATCCCGAGTTCGGTCTCGAGCTGCTTGCCCTTCTCGTCGGCGACGTCGGCGACCACGATCTTCGCCCCCGCGGCGTGCAGGCGCCGCACCGTCGCCTCACCCAGACCTCCGGTTCCACCCACGACGAGCGCGGAGCTCCCACTTATCTGCATGGCGTAATCCTATCTTGCAACTGTGGCTCTCGTTTTGAGAAAATAATGTTCTCATGACTCTCTCGGCATGATCACCGAAAAGTCGCCGCGCCGCAATCGCGTCGCCCGGAATGGAGGCCTCCAATGCCCGAAGCCGTCATCGTGTCCGCCCTGCGGACGCCCATCGGTACCGCACGGAAGGGAACGCTGCGCGACACCAACGCCTTCGACCTGGCCCACCATGTGGTGGGTGCGGTCGCCGATGGCCTCGACCGGTCCCGTATCGATGACGTCATCCTGGGCGAGGGGCGCTACGGCGGCGGCGTGCTGGCTCGGCACGCGGCCGTGACCACGGGGCTGACCACCGTGCCGGGCTTGGCGCAGAACCGGCACTGCGCGGCGGGGATGTCCGCGGTGCACACCGCGGCGGCCGGGATTCGCGCGGGCATGGACGAACTGGTGATCGCGGGGGGCGTGAATTCCGAGTCCACCGCACCCAAAGCGCGTTTCAGGGTCGGCGAGGACGAGTGGATCGATCCGTGGGTGTCGCCGAGTCACCCGGATCGCCCGGACGCTCCCGCGCTGGACATGTCCATCACCGTGGGCTGGAACGCCGCGGTCAAGGCGGGCATCTCGCGTGCCGACCTGGACGCCTGGGCCTTGCGCTCGCACCGCAACGCGATCGCCGCCATCGACGAGGGCCGGTTCAAGGAAGAGATCGTGCCCATCGAGACCCCGCACGGGCTGTTCGACACCGACGAGCATCCTCGCCGCGACACCAGCCCGGAGAAATTGGCCTCGCTCAGAGTGCTGCACCCGGAGATCGAGGGCTTCTCGATCACCGCGGGCAATGCGTCCGGGGCCAACGACGGCGCCGCGGCGCTCGCGATCGCCAGCGACCGCTTGGGGTTGCCCGCGCTGGCCTATATCCGTTCGTGGTCGTCGGTGGGCGTCGATCCGGCCGACACCGGCCTCGCGCCGATCGAGGCGATCACCAAAGCGGTCTTCCGGGCAGGTATCTCGCTGTCCGCGGTGCAGCTGATCGAGATCAACGAGGCTTTCACCTCGGTGCCGATCGCGGCCATCCGGGCGCTGGACCTGGACCCGGAGAAGGTGAACGTCAGCGGGAGCGGTTGCTCGCTCGGGCATCCGGTGGCCGCGACGGGAGCCAGGATGATCGTCACGCTGGTGCACGAATTGCGGCGTCGCGGTGGGGGTCTCGGCATCGCGGCGATGTGCGCCGGCGGTGGCATGGGCGCGGCAACGGTCATCGAAGTTCCCGCTCCGTGATCGGATCGGGCAGCCGCGCACAAGGGTGGGCGTGACTCTGGAGCGGGCGACCGTCGCCGAGTTGCTGGCCCGGGCGCGCGCCGGGTCGGCCCGGGCGACGGGCCGCTTGCTCAGCCTGGTCGAGGGGCCCCGCCGCGACGAGGTGCATGCGGCTCTGGAGCCCGGAAGCGTCCGGGTGATCGGCGTGACCGGCCCGCCCGGCGCGGGCAAGTCGACGACGATCGCGGCGCTGGTCGGGGTCTATCGGGCGCGCGGGCTGCGGGTCGCGGTCCTCGCGGTCGACCCGTCCTCGCCCTACAGCGGCGGAGCTCTACTCGGGGACCGCATCCGCATGGCCCAGCACATCGACGACCCGGGCGTGCTGATCCGGTCGGTGGCGACGCGCGGGCACCTGGGGGGCCTGGCCGCCGCGGTGCCCGCTGCCATTCGCCTGCTCGCGGCGCTGGGCTACGACGTCGTGCTGCTGGAGACCGTGGGTGTGGGGCAGTCGGAGATCGAGATCGCGGCCGTCGCGGACCCAACGCTGGTGATCCTGAATCCCGGTGCGGGCGACGCGGTGCAGGCCGCGAAGGCGGGCCTGCTGGAAGTGGCCGACCTGCTGGTGGTGAACAAGGCGGACCGGGAGGGCGCCGAGCAGACCGTGCGCGATCTGCGGGCGGAGTCCGGCGTGCCGATCCTCACCTTGGTCGCCGCGCGCGGCGAGCGGGTCGCCGAACTGGCGGAGGCGATCGAGGCCCACCATCGCGCCGACACCCCGGCGCGGCGCACGGCTCGGGCCCGAGCGCAGATCCTTTCGCTGGCGCAGACCCGGTTGCGCGCCCACGCCGAGCTGGACCGGCTGGCCGCGGCTGTCGGCGCGGGCGAATGCGACGCCTACAGCGCGGCCGAGCGACTGCTGCCGCGGCCGGGGTGACGCCGTTGTCAGTCCTCGGGGATGCGCACCATCGCTTCCTGGGCGTAGGAAGCCACCAATGTGCCGTCCTCGGTGAGGATGTCACCGCGGCCGTAGGCGCGGGCCTGCGCGAGCAGGGGACTGTGCTGGCGCAGCAGCAGCCATTCGTCGGTGCGGAAGCGCCGATGGAACCAGAGGGTGTGCGAGGTGACGGCCGAGACGAACGCGGTGCCGTTGCCGCTCTGCGCGTACCCTTCCAGCGGCAGCAGCGCGGTGCCGATGAGCGTGAGGTCGGTGGCATAGGCGGCGAGGGCGGGCGCCAGTGCCCGATCGACCGCCGGAGTGCGCATCCAGAACTCGAAATCCGGTGCGGCGGTGCCGAGATCGTCCAGGTCCACGACGGCGCGCGTCTCCCAGGGCAGCAGGTCCCACTGCACCTTGTGCTCGGCGGACAGCAGCGGGGGCGCCGCCGCGACGGTCTGCCGGTACGGTCCCTCCTCCTCGGCGTGCAGCGAGACCGAGGCCGTCGCCACGACGCCACGGGACTGCTCGGCGATCAACGACAGCGTCGCGAAGGAGCGGCCCGCATGGTGGCGGTGGACCCGATACCGGATCGGCTCGTCGGTGCGGCCCTCGCGCACGAAGACCGTGTGCAGGGATTTGATCGATTTGTCCGGGACGCCTGCGGCGGCCGCGCGGACGAACTGGCCCAGCAATTGCCCGCCGAACACCCGGCTGTAGGCCAACCGCAGATTGCGGCCCTCGAAGCGGGCGTCGTCGTCGCCGGCCGGCGTCGCGGACAAGTCGAGGCAAGAGACGAGATCACTCCACAGATCGGGCATGAACCCGAGTGTAAGTCAAATTCTCCCGTGAGAGAATACTGTTCTCATCCCCGTGCGAAGCCGTGTGCGCAGAAGTTCCATACTTCGGACGCGGTGATCGGATGCTGCGTCTCGTCGTCGGACGCTCCCGCGGATTGCGCGGTGAACATGACGGTCTGCATGACCATCGCCGCGGTCCGGCGCGAGTTGACCTCGGGCCGCAGCTGCCCCGCCTCCTTGGCGAGATCCATCAGCTCGGTGAACAGCGCCAGCATCGGCGCGTGCGCGACCTTCACGTGGTCGGGATGTGAGATCAGCAGCTGCGGAGCGAAATCGGTGAACAGCGGCCGCTGCGCCGACGGGTCCGGCCTGCACAATTCGAACAGCAGCTCGACGGCGACCTGGAGTTTGTCCAACGGGTCGGTCTGGCCGTCCGCGGCCGCGCGCAGCTGGTCGGAGGTGCGGCTCAGCGCGTCCTCGAAAAGGGCGAGCAGCAGTTCGTGCTTGCCGTCGAACTGCAGGTAGAAGCTGCGCAGGGATTGCCGTGAGCGGTCGACGACCTCCTGCACGGTGAAATCCGTGCTGCCCTTCTCGGTGATGATGGCCTGGGCGGCGTCGAGGAACCGCTGAACGCGCTCTTCGGCGCGCAACTTCGCGGTGCGTAGGGAGCGCTCCACGGCGCGCTGCTTCCAGGCCGGTTTCTCGCTCGGGCTGGTCACGGGCGCCTCGGTCCTCGGTCATATGAAGAGAACATGGATGCACTGTACCGGAGAACGGTGTGTCATCGGGTTCTCGGGTCACCGTGTCCGCGCTCTCTCTGAGACTACCATTTTCGGTTCTGAGAATGTTATTCTCGCATCCGATCACGCGTCGGCGCGGAAAAGGAGGTAGGCCGCGATGTTCGTGCACACTGCTCCGGCCTGCCCGCCCGCTCTTCGGCGTGCCATCGGCGCCGGGCGCGCGCCCGGTCTGTCCCGGATTCGAGGAGCTCGATTTGTACATCCGCTATGAGGTCGCCGACCGGATCGCCACCATCACCCTCGACCGGCCCGAGGCGGCCAACGCGCAGAACGGCGAGCTGCTCGACCAGCTCGACGCGGCGTGGATTCGCGCCGCCGAGGACGACGACGTCGCGGTCATCCTGCTGCGTGCGGAGGGAAAGCACTTCTCGGCCGGACACGACCTGAAGGACAAGTCGTGGCCGGATCCGAGCAAGATCACCCTGGACCGCATATACGGGCTGGAGTCACGCCGCTACCTCGAGTACTCGCTGCGCTGGCGCAACGTGCCGAAGCCGTCGATCGCGGCGGTGCAGGGACGGTGCATCGCGGGCGGCCTGCTGCTGTGCTGGCCGTGCGACCTCATCGTGGCCGCCGAGGATGCGCTGTTCTCCGACCCGGTGGTGCTCATGGGTATCGGCGGCGTCGAATACCACGGGCACACCTGGGAACTCGGCCCGCGCAAGGCCAAGGAGATCCTGTTCACCGGCCGGCCGGTGACCGCGGAGGAGGCCAGGCAGGTCGGCATGGTGAACAAGGTGGTGCCGCGCGCCGAATTGGACACCCAGACCAGGGAACTGGCCGCGCAGATCGCGACGATGCCACCGTTCGGGCTGCGCCAGGCCAAGCGCGCGGTCAACCAGACGTTGGACGTCCAGGGTTTCTATGCCGCGATCCAGTCCGTCTTCGACGTGCACCAGACCGGTCACGGCAATGCCCTGAGCGTCAACGGCTTCCCGATCCTGGTCCGGCTGGACGACATGAAGGCCAACATGAAGTAGATCCGGTGTTGTCACCGGCGCCATCGTCTGCCGGAGCGTTCCGGCAGTATTCGCACGGCCCCTTGCCGCCTCGAAAAGGGACACCGTGACCGTGCGATCAACCGGCGATCGGGCGCGTGCGCGCCCGGCGCCCTCGCTGTTCCCTTTTCCGAAAACGAGGACTCCATGCGCGATTCCATCCTTCGCAAGGCTGTGGCCTGTTGTGGCCTGGCGGTCGTCGCGGCCGCGGTGCTGACCGGCTGCGGTGACGACGAATCGACCAGCTCCGCGTCGAGCACGCCGGCCGCGGCGGCGACCAGCGCGACGCCCGGCCCGGCCGACGCGGAGACCACCAAGGCGATCACCGACGTGTACACCAGTTTCTTCAGCGCTTCCACTCCGCCGGACCAGAAGGCCGCGCTGGTGCAGAAGGGCGATGTGTTCCTGCCGATCCTGCAGGCGCAGGCGGGCAATCCGCAGTCCCAGGGCACGTCGGTCACGGTCTCGGCGGTGAAACTCGTGGACGCGAACAACGCCGACGTCACCTACACACTGTTGCTCGGCGGCAATCCGGTCCTGCCGAACCAGACCGGGCAGGCGGTCAAGGACGGCGGCCAGTGGAAGGTCGCCACGAGCACCTTCTGTGCGCTGATGACCCTCCAGGGCGGCACTTCCCCGGCCTGCTGACGCGACGTGTGGTCGATGGCTCGGTGTCGGACAGGTCCGGCGCCAGGCCATTCGCCGTGTGCCGGGGGATTTTCAGGTCGCGCCATCCCGGCCCGCTGATCGTCGCGGTGCGCCCGAACGGCCCGGTACTGGAGCGGAATCCGGTACCGGGCCGATTCGCGGCGTGCCGCCTACAACTGCGCCAGCCGCGGCGCCGAGCCGGCGACGCGGATGTGCGCGCCCGCCGTGCGGGTGAGTTCCCTTGTGCTGCCCAGCAATCCGTCCAGGACCAGGGTGCGGCGCACGTGCCGGTGCAGGTCGTGCTCGGCGGTGAAGCCGATGCCGCCGAGCACCTGCTGGCAGTGCCGCGCCGCGGTGAGCGCCGCCTGCCCCGCGGCGGCCTTGCCGAGCAGAGCGCCGAGTTCGCTCTCGGCGGTGTGCAGCGCGGCCTGCGCGCCCTCGAGGGCGACGAGGGTTTCCGCGAGCCGGTGCCGGACTGCCTGGAACGACGCGAGCGGGCGGCCGAACTGGGTGCGTTGCACGGCATGCCGTCGCGCCAGGGCCAGCATCGCATGGCCGGTGCCGAGCAGCCACCAGCCGAGCGCGCGACGCCCGGCGGCGAGGGCGTGGCGCGGTAGCTCCGTCCCGGTCGTGACGATGCGCAGGGGCAATTCCTCGTCGAGGGTGGCGCCGGGCTCACCGTCGCGGTCCCATACCACCCAGGCCGCGCCCGCGAACGGCAGCGGTACCGGGCCCGGCCCTGCATCCCCGGCGGCGTGCCGGACGACGTCGTCGAGGATCGCGGCGTGCGCGCCGGTCTCGCCGAGCAGCCGGAACACCAGTGGCACAGCGAGATCGGGCGATTCGGCGAGCAGATCCGGCCAGCCGAGTCCGGCCAGCGCGGCGTCGAGTTCGCGCCCGGTGGCCGCCGTCATGGTCTTGCGCAGCGTCTCGGTGAGCAGGTCGAGTTCGGCCCGGTCGGGGTCGGCTCCGGCCACGGTCACTCCTTCCCCAGGTCCAGCAGTCGCCGGGCGATGATGTTGCGCTGGATCTCGGCGGTTCCGCCGTAGATCGTGGCCGCGCGGGAGTAGAGGAACTCGGTGCGCCACGGCGAATCGCCGAGTTCCACCGCGCCGGGCAGCAGATCGCGCGCGGTGTCGAACAGGCGCTGTTCGGCGGTGGCCAGCAGCACTTTGTCGACCGAGGTCTCCGCGCCGAGCCGGGCGCCGCCCGCCAGGCGCCGCTGCGTCGCGTGCGAGCGGCACCGCACCGTGTGCAGCGCCAGGTAGGCGGCGCCGAGTTCGGCGTCGTCGGCGCTCGTGGTCTGCTCGAGCACCCGGTCCAGCCGGGTGAACAGGTACGTGATCCGGTGCCAGAAGCAGGTGGAGCGTTCGTAGGGCAGCAGATCCATCGCCACTCGCCAGCCGTCGCCGGGGTTGCCCAGCATGCGGTCGCCGGGCACCACCACATCGTCGAAGAAGGCCTCGGCGAACTCGTCCACGCCGTGCATGGTGCGCAGCGGCCGGACGGTGACGCCGGGGGAGTCCATGTCCACGAAGAAGGCGGTGATGCCGTCGTGGCCGGGCCCGGTGCGGGTGAGCAGCACGCAGCGAGCCGCGTACTGGGCCAGACTGGTCCACACTTTTTGGCCGCTGACCACCCAGTCCGCACCCCGCGCCGTCGCCTTGGTGGCCAGCGAGGCCAGGTCGCTGCCCGACCCGGGCTCGGAGAATCCCTGGCACCACTGTTCGCGGCCGGACAGCAGCAGCGGCACCATCGCGGCGGCGAGTTCCGGTCGCGCGTAGGAGATCATCGTCGGCGCGAGCACCTCGATCATCGAATAGATACCGGGTTCGGCCAAGTCGCGGGACGCGACCTCCTCACCGAGCACCGCGCGCAGCGCGGCGGGCCCGCCGAGTCCGCGCACGGTGGCGGGCCAGCCGTAGCGCATCCAGCCCGCGTCGTACAAGGCGCGTCGCACGCGCAGCAATTGTTCGACCTGCCCGTCCAGCGAGTGGTCAGGGCCGGGGGTGAGGTCGTTGCGGTCGAGCCAGGCGCGCAGGTTCGACCGGAAGGTGGCGACATCCCGGTTCGGGTCGGCGCCTGCGGTCATGCGATGTCCTTTCTGACCCGGCGGGCCGAGCCTCGCTCAAGCCTTGGAACGCTCGAAGGCGTGCGGGATCCCGGAGTCGTGTTCGCCGTTGCGGCGGATGAAGGTCATCTTGCGCGTCTTCAACCGCCATCCGTCCGTGGTGCGCACAAGAGAGTCGGTGTAGTACCCGATGCGCATGTCGTGTGTGCTGTGCTCGACGAAGCACAGTGGCTGCGTGCCGGTGGCGGTGTCACCGTCGATGTCGAGGACCGGTATTCCGGTGAGGAACAGTCCCTTCGGCGCGGCCGCGACCAGTTCCGGGAACAGATCGAGGGTGTAGGTGTCGCCGAAGGCGCTGTAGGTGCCGTCGGGCGTGAACACCGCCAGCAAGCCGTCGATGTCGCCCTTGGTGATGGTCACCGCGTATCGGGCCAGCACCTGCTGGATTTCGAGCAGGTCGTCACTTCTGGACATGAATTCTTCCGCCTTTCATCACGAATCGCACGTCCCGGGTGACGGTGATGTCCTGCACCGGGTCGCCGGGAACGCCGATCACGTCGGCCAGCAGGCCCTCCGAGAGTCGTCCGCGGTCGTCCACACCGACCAGCTCTGCCGCGGCGAGCGTCGCGGCCCGCAGCACTTCCAGCGGCGGCAGCCCGCGCTCGACCAGCGCCACGAGTTCGTCGGCGTTGCGGCCGTGCGGAATCGCGGGGGCGTCGGTGCCGACCGCGATCTTCACGCCCGCCTTGTAAGCGGCCAGCACGGAGGCGCGGGCTTTCGGGAACATCTCGGCCGCCTTGGCCTGCAGCGCGGGATCGGCTTTCGAGACGTCCATGGCGTCGGCCAGCCGGGTGGTCGGCACCAGCCAGGTGCCGTGCCGCACCATCAGGTCGATCGCCTCGTCGTCGATGAGGAAGCCGTGCTCGATGCAGTCGATGCCCGCCCGCACCGCGTGCTTCACCGCGTCCGCGCCGTGCGTGTGCGCGGCCACCTTGAGGCCACGCCGATGCGCCTCGTCGACGATCGCGTGCAGCTCCTCGTCCGAATAATGCTGCGCGCCCGGCGCTCCGGTGAGCGACATGACGCCACCGGAGACGCAGATCTTGATCAGCTGCGCGCCGTGCTTGATCTGGTACCGCACCGCCTTGCGCACCTCGTCCACGCCGTTGGCGATGCCCTCTTCGAGGGTCAGCTTCAGCACGTCGGGAGCGAAGGCGGAGAACATGGTCGGATCCAGATGGCCCCCGGTGGGGGTGATCGCGTGCCCGGCGGGCACGATGCGCGGGCCCTCGATCCAGCCCGCGTCGATCGCTTTGCCCAGCGCGACGTCCAGCAGGTAGCCGCCGGTCTTGACGAACAACCCGAGATTGCGGACGGTGGTGAAACCGGCGCGCAGGGTCCGGCGGGCGTTGCCCACCGCGCGCAGCACCCGCAGCGCCGGATCGTCTTTGACGCTGGAGGCCAGGCCGGTCTCCCCGCGTCCGCCCATGAGGAGGTTGACCTCCATGTCCATCAGGCCCGGCAGCAGGACGAGATCGCCGAGGTCGACGACCTCGCCCGCGACGGCGCCGCCGATACCGGCGATCCGGTCGTCCTCGATCCGCAGGATGCCGGGACGGACGATCGCACCGGTGTCGAGGTCGAGCAGACCGGCGGCCTTCAGCGTCAGCGCCGCCATCGGTCAGACCACCGGCTCACGCACGATATCCAGGTACGCCGCGCCGGAATCCGGCACTCGCGGTTGCTTCCACACCTCGACCGGGAACGACACCATCACCAGCGATTGCAACAGGTGGAACAGATTGCGAGCCTCGTCGGGCAGCTCCTTCCAGTCGTACTTGTCGATGTGATCCAGGGCGGACTGCAGACGCGGGAACACGGTGTCGTACATACGCTGCATGTCGTCCATGGAGGAGGCCATCCGTTTGGCGTAGCGCTCGGGCTCCGTGGCGAGGATCCAGTCCGAGAACCGCTCCAGGTCGGCGAACTCGGCGGGCAGCGGCGTGGCGTTCGCCTGGTCGGACTGCTGGTCAGTGGGCGCGGCCATCGCGGTACTCCTCGACGATCTTCTGGGCGGTCTTGTGCAGGTGGCGGAGCAGGATCTCCTGGTCGTTGAGCGGGAACTCGGTGACCTCGCGGGTGGCGATCATGGTCTGGGTCGCCTCCAGGGTGTTCGCGTCCTGCAGCGCGTATTCCTTGAAGGTCACGGCTGCCAATTCCTGGGCCAGCCGCTGCCTGGCGTTCTCGGCAGGCACGAAATACAGACTCGCCTCGAAGATGTGCCGGTCCACGGCGGTCGGCCAGTAGTGGTAGGTCAGGTACCAACCCGGCGCCCAGAACAGCAGAGAGAAGTTGGGGAAGAACTCGAATTCGTCGACGCCCCAAGCACGATGCTTGGCCGGGTTGATGCCCTGCGGCAGCGGTTCCAGGCCATCGATGTCGGGCCGGTCCCAGGGGCCGAACAGGCCGCTGCGCAATTCGCGCTCGATCGGCTTGACCATCGTCGGGTCCTTCGGCGGGGCCATCCCGCCCCACGACGAGATCATCGAGTGCGGAGCCGCTATCTCGTAGTGCAGCGCTTCGTAGCCCACGCCGTACAACTTGTCGGCCTCGTCCTTGACCGCTTGCTTCTGGTGCAGGACCGGTGCGTGGTAGAACTCGGCGAACGCGTCGATGAACAGCTTCCAGTTGCTGCCGATCTCGGCCTTGTAGCTGAAGACCTCGGTCATCTGGTCGAACGGGTACCCCTCGAGACCCTTGGCCAGCGGACCCAGGTATTCGGTGAGCGGCTTGGCGTTGTCGTCGAGGTTGACGAAGATGAAGCCCTCCCACACCTCGCATCGCACCGGCTTCAAGCCGAACTTGTCCTTGTCCAGGTCGAAGAATTCCTTCTCCTGCTGGACGAAGGTGAGTTCCCCCGCGAGGCTGTAGCGCCAGGCGTGGTACTTGCAGGTGAACTGGCGGCAGGTGCCTGCGGTCTCCTCGCCGGGGTAGTCGTCCCAGACCAGCTTGTTGCCGCGATGCCGGCAGATGTTGTGGAACGCGCGTACCACGCCGTCGTTGTCCTTGACCACGATCAGCGAAGTGCCGGCGCAGGCCAGTTCCTTGGTGAAGTAGTTGCCGACGCGGCGCAGCCGGTTGATCCGGCCGACGTTGAGCCAGCTCTTGCGGAAGATTGCCTGACGCTCGTCCTCGTAGAAGGCGGGGTCGATCGAGTCGGTGTAGTCGACCGGCTCGGTACCCAGCTCGGGATAGTTCCGTGTCCAGCTCCCCGCAGCGGGTTTGGTGAAGTGTGCCAAGGGATTACCTTTCGTGGTCCGGTGACGCGCCGGAGGTGTCGAATGCCGTGCCCGGTGGGCAGTACCGGTCGAGGCGGCGGCTGGGTTCCCCGGCTGTCGGCCGAGGCTCCCCCTCGGGTGACGGGTCGCCGCGGGCGCCTGACAGCCGTTCCAGGTGACGTGAACCTCCGTTCGTCCGAAATGAGAATAGCATTCTCAAATTCAACTAGTAGATTTCCATGCGGCTGCGGCACTGTCAACGTCGAGCGTGCGGGGTGGATCCGACGGCGGAGATGGCCGCCGCCGCGCGCTGCCCTAGCGAGTGTGTGTAGATGACACTCTCTGAAGAACAGATATTGATTATCCAAATCTGAGAAGATAGTTTCCCTGACAGCGAGTGTGCCTCCGGGCACGTGCTGCTCATCGATGAGCGAAGGGCGAGACGTCGGCGACGGCCCAGGCCACCCATCGGGTGCCGAACGGCCCACAGAGGAGGAACTACGGTGAGACCGCAGCGAATGATCGTCGCCGCGCTGGCGATCGCGCTCTTGGTGGCCGGATGCGGCCGCGAGGGCGGGGGACGCGGAACCGAGGAGGGTCCGGGCCCGACCGCATCGGGCAACTTCGGCGACCTGACCAGCGTCTGTCAGCCCGGGAACGCGAAAAGCGCGTCGGCGCAGGGTGTCACTGCGACGGAGATCGAAATCGGGGTCTTCTCCGACATCGGTTTCACGAAGAATCCCGACCTCGTCGACGCGGCGAAGGTGTTCACCTCGTGGTGCAACGCCGCAGGGGGCATCAACGGACGCAAACTGGTGACCAACCTGCGTGACACCAAGCTCATGGAGGTGCGCCAGCGCATGCTCGAGTCCTGCCGGGAGGACTTCGTCCTCGTCGGCGGGAGCGCGGCGCTGGACGGGCTGGGCGTGAAGGACCGGCTGTCGTGCCTGCTGCCGGAATTCCCCGCCCAGGTCACCCAGACCGCCAACACCGGCTCCGACCTGCAGCTGGGCGGCGGTTCCTCCGCGTCCGAAGCGGTCAACCCGTACACCGGGTTCCAGGACTGGCTGATCAAGGAGGCCTACCCGGATTCGGCGGGTGCGGTCGGGATGATCAATGGCGACTCGCCGATCACCAAGGTCATGGGCGAGAAGATGACCGAATCCCTGACGGCGGCGGGCGCGAAGATCGTCTACAACGATCTCTATCCGCTCGCGGGCGTCTCCGACTGGACGCCCTACGCGCAGGCGATCAAGTCCAACAACGTCAAGGGCCTGATCTTCTTCGGGGAGTTCCGCTACCTCGCCAAATTGCAGGACGTGCTCACCAGCATGAACTACAAGCTGGACTGGATCGACGCCAACGCCAACTCCTACAACCAGTCGTTCCTGGATGTGGTGAAGGGCTCGCTGGCCACCCAGAACAACTACGCCGATCTGAGCGGGACCGCACCCCTGGACGCGGCCGCGCAGGTGCCCGCGGTGCAGCAGCTGAAAGACCTGTTCAAGCAGTACGCGCCGAGCAGCCCCATCACCTTCCAGGTGCTGCGCGCCTTCCAATCGTGGCTGCTGTTCGCCAAGTCGGCGACCAGTTGCGGCGACAACCTCACCCGCGCGTGCGTGTACAACGCCGCGCACAAGGAGACGGCGTGGACCGGTGGCGGCCTGCAGGCGCCGGTCGATCTGTCCCGGCCGCTGTCGGAGCAGACGCGGTGCTTCAACGTCCAGCAGGCCACTCCGGACGGTTGGAAGACCGCGCAGTTCACGCCGAACAACGGCGTATTCCGCTGCGGTTTCACTCCTTACAAGTACACCCAGGACTTCGGCAAGCCGCTGACCCTCGCCGACGTCGGCAAGAGCATGAGCGACCTGAAGTGACGGAGCATTCGCGCTGATGGAGCAGTTCATCGCCTTCGGGATCGTCGGCCTCAGCACCGCGGCGATCTATGCCGTGATCGGCAGCGGGCTGGTGCTGACCTACACCACGACCGGTGTGTTCAACTTCGCGCACGGCGCCGCGGGAATGATCTCGGCGTTCGTCTACTGGCAGCTCACCATCGGCTGGGGCTGGCCCGTGCCGATGGCGATCGTCGCGGTGCTGCTGGTCTTCGCGCCGCTGTTCGGGTTGCTGTTCGGCAAGGCGCTCGCGCCGACCCAGGGATTGGGTGACGCCGAGAAGCTCGTGATGACGATCGCCTTGCTCAGTGGTCTCATCGTGCTGGCGCGCTGGATCTGGAATCCCAACGAGTCGCGGTCGCTCACCCGGTTTTTCGCGGACAAACCGTCCATCGACCTCGGCCCGGTCATCATCACCTGGCATCAGGCCCTCACCATGGCCGTCGCCGTGGCGGTCGCCGTCGGGCTGCGCATCCTGCTGTTGCGCACCAGGATCGGCGCCGAGATGCGAGCCACCGTGGACGATCGCGCGCTGGTCGGCCTCACCGGCGCCGATCCGCGGCGGGCCAACCGGATCGCCTGGATCCTCGGCATCGAGCTGGCCGCGGTCGGCGGGATCCTCATCGCGCCGACCGTGGCGCTGGACGCCGCGCAGCTGTCGCTGCTGATCGTCAGCGCCTACACGGCGGCCATTTTCGGGCGGCTGCGGAACCTGCCGATGACGTTCGCCGGCGCGGTGGTGGTCGGCCTGCTGGAGAGCTACCTCACCGGGTACCTGCCGCAGAACGACTACCTGCCCGGCCTGCGGCTCGCGGCACCCGCACTGCTGCTGTTCGTGGCGCTGCTGCTGTTCCCGCACGGCAGGTTGCGCGGGCGCGATCGCAAGCTCAGCCCGGTGCCGCTGCCCTCGATCAACGGTTCGGTGGTCTTCGCCGCCGCCGTGGTCGTGCTCGGCCTGATGCTGGCGACCATGCTCAGCGAATCCGACCTGATCACCTACGGCGCGATGTTCGCCTGGGGTGTGATCGCGCTGTCGTATGTACCGCTGCTCGGTTTCGCGGGCCAGATCTCGCTGTGCCAGCTCAGCCTGGCCGGCGTGGGCGCGGTGGCCTACGCGCACCTGGGGCCGGAGGGCCAGTGGTGGGCGCTGTTCGCCGCGATGGGCATCGCCGGGGTGGTGGGCGCGGTGGTCGCGGTGCCCGCGTTGCGGCTGTCGGGGGTGTATCTGGCCCTGGCGACCGCGGCGTTCGCGGTCATCCTGGATCGCTGGATCTTCACCCTGCCCTCCTTCGAGATACTCGGCATCCGGATCGCGCTGTTCGACCAGGGCTCGGTGTCACTGGTCGGGCCGGATCTGTTCGGGCTGAAGCTGGACACCACCGCCGAGGTGACCGTCTTCGCGGCGGTGTGCCTGGCCGTGGCGGGCCTGGCGGTGGCCCTGTTGCGGCGCAGCCGATTCGGGCGCCGCCTGATCGCCTTGCGCGACAGCGAGGCCGCCTACGCGACGCTCGGCGGAAGCCTGCTCGCGGCGCGCGTGCTGGTCTTCGCGCTCGCGGCGGCGATCGCCGGGCTGGGCGGCGCGCTGTACGGCATGCAGTTGCAGGCGGTCGCGCCCGAACAGTTCAATCTGGTGGCCGGATTGCCGATCTTCCTGATCGTGACCATCGCCGGTCTCGGCGCGGTGGGCGCGGGCATGTTCACCGGCGCCGTCTTCGCCGGACCGCTGAACGTGATCCCGGTGCTGTGGCCGGGCCTGCAGAACCTGGCGCAGGTGCTGCCCGCGCTCGGCGGGATCGCCTTCGGCGGCGGCGTATTGAAGGAAGGGGCGATCGCCTCGCTGCGCAAGGACTGGGTGCCGATGCTGCGGGACCGGATCGTCGCCCCGCTGCTCGTGCTGGTGATCCTGGGGCTGTCGGGGTTGCGGCTGATCGACGTCGTCGACGGCTGGGGCTTCACTCTCGGCGTGGTGGTCGCCGCTGTGGCGGCGCGCGTTTGGCACGGGGTGCGTTCCCGGCCCGCCCCGGATCCGGCGGACGTGCCGGTGGAGTGGTGGGGCGTCGAACGGCCGTGGACATCCGAGGACGAGGAGGTGCTCGACCGTGCCGTCGCTACTGGAAGTTGACGATGTCACCGTCGTCTTCGGCGGCAACCGCGCGCTGGACGGCGCCGGGCTGCGCGCCGAACGCGGCGCGGTGACCGGACTGATCGGCCCGAACGGCGCGGGCAAGAGCACGCTGTTCGACGTGATCTGCGGGCTGCGCAAGCCGACGAAGGGGCGCGTGGCGATCGACGGCGCCGACGTCACCCGGCTCGGTCCGTCCCGCCGGGCCAGGCACGGCCTGGCGCGCACCTTCCAGCGGCTGGAGCTGTTCGGCAGGCTGAGCGTGCGCGACAACCTGCTGGTGGCGGCCGAACTCGGCCCGCAACGCAGGCACGCGGCCCGGATCGTCACCGAGATCATCGATCGGCTCGGCCTGCACGAGCTCGCCGACGCCTCCGCCGACGAACTGCCGACCGGCACCGGCCGCCTGGTGGAGGTGGGGCGGGCCATCGCGGCACAGCCCAGCCTGATCCTGCTCGACGAGCCGGCCGCGGGCCAGGACCACACCGAGACCGAGCGATTCGGTGAACTGCTGCGTTCACTGGCCGACGACGGCACCGCGGTGCTGCTCGTCGAACACGACATGGGCCTGGTGATGAACGTCTGCGACGAAGTGTTCGTGCTCGATCTCGGCAAGGTGATCGCTTCCGGCCCGCCCGCGGTGATCCGTGCGGACGAGACCGTCCTGGCGGCCTATCTGGGAGACGTATGAGCGTGCAGAGCGCAACCGAAACAGCCACGACCACAGCGCCGTGCGGCCCGGCCGGACTCCTCGCGCTGCGTGAGGCGCGCGCCGCCTACGACGCCATCACCGTGCTGCACGGCGTCGACCTGGACGTCGCCGCCGGACAGGTGATGGCCCTGCTCGGACCCAACGGCGCGGGCAAGACCACCGCGCTGAAGGTGATCGCGGGCGTCCACCCGGTCGCCTCGGGGCGGCTGGTGCTCGGCGGGCGCGACGTGACCGGAGCCGACCCGCGCGACCTGGCCCGCGCGGGCGTCTGCCTGATCCCCGAGGGCCGGGGCGTGTTCCCGAATCTCACCGTGCGCGACAACCTGCTGATGATGACCTTCACCGGGCGGTCGAGGGAGGAGATCGAGGAGATCGCCTTCAGCCGGTTCCCGATCCTCGGCAAACGCGCGGGCCAGATCGCGGGCACCATGTCCGGCGGCGAACAGCAGATGCTGGCGCTGGCCCGCGGCCTGGCGACGAATCCCGCCGTGCTGCTGCTGGACGAACTGTCCATGGGCCTGGCCCCTTTGGTGGTCGGCAAGCTGTACGACGAGGTCGCCGAGATCGCCCGCAAGGGCGTCGCGGTGCTGGTGGTCGAGCAGTTCGCCGCCGCCGTGCTGGACATCGCCGATCACGCCGCCGTCCTGGTGCGCGGCCGGGTCGTACGGCAGGGACATCCCGACAGCGGAATCCGCAACGAATTGGCAGCCCTCTACTTAGGAAGTTCCACATGACCGAATCTCGCGCGGAGCGTTTCGTCCGCGAACTGCAGGAATTGAAGATCCCCGACCCGGCGGCAGGCCGTTCCGGGCTGTGGCTGCGCACCGGTGTCACGCTCATGGTGGCCGGGCCGGTGGTCGCGGTCCTGGCGTATCTCATGTCGCACGGCACCACCGACCCGCTGGCCCAGCGTGACGCCATCACGCTCGCCCTCGGTGGGGTGGCGGCGAGTGTGGTGGGTTCGGCGCTGTTCCTGCGCTATTCGCTGACCAACTTCTTGCGGTTCTGGCTGGCGCGCCAGTCCTACGACCTGGATGAACTCGGCAATCGAGTGCTCGGCGCGGAGATCGGCTACGACGGGGTGGCAGCAGCGCCCCGGTGAGCCGGGCCGCGGGATCGAACGACTCCTGCGGCGCCGCGAACAACGTCTGTCTGCGGCAGACCCGAAGGCAGACGGTGACGCCGTGCCCGGCGAAACCCGCGCCGGGCACGGGAATCGCCTCGGTGCACTGCCGCGCCGGGGGACGGGGATCGGCTCGCGCGTCGTCCGCCTCGACTGGGGAGACGGAGGGCCACACGCGCGGTACCGAGCGGTCGCCCGTCGGATGCCGCCGGTGCGGGAGGGCTGGATCGACCTTCCGCACCGGCGTGCGCCGCGGCCTGCGGACGACGAAGCCGCGATACGAGGAAGTGGAGGTGCGGAAGTGTCCGGTGACACGAACGACGAGGGCATGAACTTCGAGCTGTCCGAGGACCAGGAGCTGATCCGAAAATCGGTGGCCGAGCTGTGCCGCAAGTTCGACGATCAGTACTGGATGGAGAAGGACCAGGCGCACGAGTTCCCCACCGAGTTCTACGACGCCGTCGCCGGCGGCGGCTGGCTCGGCATCACCATCCCCGAGGAGTACGGCGGCCACGGCCTCGGCATCACCGAGGCCACCCTGCTGGCCGAGGAGGTGGCGCGCTCCGGCGGCGGGATGAACGCCGCCAGCTCGATCCACATGTCGATCTTCGGTATGCATCCCGTGGTGGTGCACGGATCCGAGGAGTTGAAGCGGCGCACGTTGCCGCGTATCGCGACCGGCGAGCTGCACGTGTGCTTCGGCGTGACCGAACCCGGTGCGGGACTGGACACTCCACGCATCACCACCTTCGCCCGCCGCGACGGCGACCGCTACGTCGTGAACGGGCGCAAGGTGTGGATCTCGAAAGCGCAGGAGTCGGAGAAGATTCTGCTGCTGACCCGCACCAGCTCCTACGACGACGTCGCCAAGAAGACCGACGGCATGACGCTGTTCCTCACCGATCTCGATCGCGCGCACGTCGACATCCGGCCGATCGCGAAGATGGGCCGCAACGCCGTCACCTCCAACGAGCTGTTCATCGATGACCTGCGCATTCCGGTGGAGGACCGGGTCGGCGCGGAAGGCGAGGGGTTCCGGTATCTGCTCGACGGGCTGAACCCCGAGCGCATGCTGATCGCCGCCGAGGCGCTCGGGCTCGGCCGGGTCGCCTTGGACCGGGCCGTGCGGTACGCGAAGGAACGCGTGGTCTTCGACCGGCCGATCGGCATGAACCAGGGCATCCAGTTCCCGCTCGCCGACTCGCTGGCCCGGCTGGACGCGGCCGAGCTGATGCTGCGCAAGGCCACCTGGCGCTACGACAACGGGAAATCCTGTGGGCGCGAGGCGAACACCGCGAAATACCTGTGCGCCGACGCCGGCTTCACCGCCGCCGACCGGGCGCTGCAGACGCACGGCGGCATGGGATACGCGGAGGAATACCACGTGGCCCGCTACTTCCGGGAGGCGCGCGTGATGCGCATCGCCCCGGTCAGCCAAGAAATGATCTTGAACTATCTGGGCTCGCACGCCCTGGGATTGCCGAGGAGCTACTGATGACCCAGCAGACACTGTTCGACCTCACCGGGCGTTCGGCGCTGGTCACCGGCGCCGCGGGCGGGATCGGCTCCGCGGTGGCGCGGGCGCTGGCCACCGCGGGCGCGGCCGTGCTGGTCACGGATCTGAACGGCGAGGCGGCCGCCGCCGTCGCGGAGAAGATCATCGCCGACGGCGGCAGCGCGGCCGCTCGGGCCCTGGATGTCGCGGACCGGGACTCCGCCGCGGCGGCCGCCGAGCAGGCCGCCGGGCTCGCCGACGGTGTGCTGCACATCGTCGTCAACAACGCCGGAGTCACCGCCCCCGCGATGCTCGCCGACACCACGGCGGAATCGGTCAAGCGCCTGTTCGACATCCACGCCTTGGGCACGATCAACTGCTCGCAGGCCGCGTTGCCGTTCCTGCCCACCGACGGCACCGGGCGGATCATCAACGTCACCTCGGCCGCGGGCATCGTCGGCACCCTCGGCCAGGTGAACTACTCGGCCGCCAAGGCCGCGATCATCGGCATCACCAAATCCATGGCCAAGGAACTGGCGCGCAAGAACATCCTGGTCAACGCGCTCGCGCCGCTGGCGGCGACACCGATGACGCACACCATCCGCACCGACGAGCGGTTCTCCGAGCAGATGCTCAACCGAATCCTGTTGCGGCGCTGGGCCGAACCGGAGGAAGTCGCGGGCGCGTTCGTCTTCCTCGCCTCCGACGCCGCCTCCTTCGTCACCGGTCAGGTGCTGCCGGTGGACGGCGGCACGGTGATCTGATGGCGGGCCCCGCGCAGCGTTCCGCGCCGGACGCCGAGTCCGGCGGTCCGAGGACGGCCCAGGGGCCACTGGCCGGTGTCACGGTCGTGGCCTTGGAACAAGCGGTGTCCGCACCGATGTGCACACGCACCCTGGCCGATTTCGGCGCTCGGGTGATCAAAGTGGAGCACCCGCGCGGCGGCGACTTCGCCCGGTATTACGACGACGTGGTGCACGGGCAGGCCGCGCACTTCGTCTGGGTCAACCGCGGTAAGGAATCGGTCACCCTCGACCTGAAAGCGCCTGCCGGAGTGGAGGTCCTGCATCGCCTGCTGAGCCGGGCCGACGTGCTGGTGTCCAACCTCGCGCCCGGTGCCACGGCGCGTCTTGGCCTCGCACCCGCGGACCTGGCGGCGCGTCATCCGGATCTGATCGCGGTGGAGATCGACGGGTTCGGCGCGGGCGGGCCGCTGTCCCACAAACGCGCCTACGACCTGCTCGTCCAGGCCGAGTCGGGCGTCTGCGCGGTGACCGGCACCGCGGACGCGCCGGCCAAACCCGGTCCGCCGGTCGCCGACGTCACCACGGGGCTGTACGCGGCGCTGTCGATCCTGGCCGCGCTGTGCGGGCGAGCCAGGGGCGCGTCGCATGGCAACACGATCTCGGTCAGCCTGTTCGACACCATGGCCGAGATGATGGGCTACCACCTGACCTACGCCCGGCACGCGGGAGTCGACCAGCAGCCACTCGGGATGAGTTCCCCTGCCGTGGCGCCCTACGGGGCCTATCCCACCGCCGACGACCGAATCGTGGTGCTGGGCACCACCAACGACCGGGAGTGGCAGCGACTGGCGACGGAAGTCCTGGACCGCCCCGATCTCGCCGCGGACGAACGATTCCGCAGCAACCCGGGACGGGTGCGTCACCGTGCCGAAATCGACGCCGCGATCGCCGCGTGGTGCCTGCGCCACGACTTGGCGCGCATCCAGAAGATCGCCGACGACGCCGGGATCGGCAACTCCTGCTACCACCGTCCCACCGAGGTGCTCGACCACCCGCAACTCACCGAGCGCGACCGCTGGCGCAGCATCGAGACCCCGGCGGGTTCGATTCCGTCGCTGCTGCCGCCGGCGATCCTCACCGGGTTCGAGCCGCCGATGGGCCCGGTGCCCGGCCTGGGCGCGCACACCGAGGCGGTGCTCACCGAAATAGGCTGCACCGCGGTGGAGCTCGCGGCGCTGCGCGATTCCGGAGTGATCGGGGCCCGCCGATGACCGGCACATCCGTACTGCTCTCCGACGACCACGACGGCGTACGCACGCTGACGCTGAACCGGCCGCACCGCAAGAACGCGATCGACGCGGAGCTCTGGGTGGCGCTGGCCGACGCGCTGCGCGCCGTCGCGGCCGACCGCACCGTCCGCGCTCTCGTGCTCACCGGCGCGGGCGGCGCGTTCTGCTCCGGCGCGGATATCTCGACGCCGGACAACGCGCACCCGATCTACCGGATGCGTGCCCTCACCGACGTCGCGGTCCTACTGCACGAACTGCCGCTGCCCACCGTCGCGAAGGTCACCGGCGTGGCGGTCGGCGCGGGCTGGAACCTGGCCCTGGGCTGCGATCTCGTGGTCGCCACCCCGGCATCGACCTTCGCGCAGATCTTCACCCGGCGCGGCCTGTCGCTGGATCTCGGTGGCTCCTGGCTGCTGCCCCGGCTGATCGGCCTGCAACAGGCCAAGCGGCTGGCGCTGCTGGCCGAGACGATCGACGCCGCGCAGGCCCGCGAACTGGGGCTGGTGACCTGGGTGGTGCCGGAGGAGGAGATCGACGGTTTCGTGACCGATCTCGGCGCGCGCCTGGCCGCCGGACCGCCGGTGGCGCTGGCCCAGACCAAGGCGCTGCTGCACGAGGGCGCGGGCTCGACCCTCCGGGAGGCGCTGGCGGCCGAAGCCAGGGCGCAAGGACTGAACTTCGCCACCGCGGACGCCCCGGAGGCCTTCGCGGCCTTCGCGGAACGGCGCGAGCCGCGATTCACCGGCCACTGGACGGTCCGGCGGCCGCCGATCCGCGCCGCCGGGAATTCCGAGAACGGGAGATGACAGATGCGTGAAGTAGTTATCGCCGGCGCGGTCCGCACCGCGGTGGGCAAACGCAACGGAGGGCTGGCCGGGGTACACCCGGCCGATCTGTCCGCGCTCGTGCTGTCCGCGCTGGCCGAACGCTGCGCCCTCGATCCGGCGCTGGTCGACGACGTGATCTGGGGCTGTGTCTCCCAGGTCGGCGATCAGTCCAGCAATATCGGCCGCTACTCCGTGCTGGCGGCGGGCTGGCCGGAAAGCATTCCGGGCGTCACGGTCAACCGGGCCTGCGGCTCCAGCCAGCAAGCGCTGGACTTCGCGGCGCAAGCCGTGCTGTCCGGGCAGCAGGACATCGTCGTGGCCGGAGGTGTGGAAGTGATGAGCCGGGTGCCGTTGAACGCGGCGAAGGCCTCCGGCACCCCCTATGGACCGAAAGCATTGGCGCGCTACCGGGATTTCGCCTTCAACCAGGGCATCTCGGCCGAATTGATCGCGCGGAAGTGGGGATTCACCCGCACCCGGCTCGACGAGTACTCCGCGCGCTCGCACGAACGTGCCGCCGCCGCCCAGGACGCGGGCGCGTTCACCAACCAGATCGTGCCCGTCACCACCGAATCGGGCGTGGTGAGCGCGGACGAGGGGATCCGGCGCGGCACCACCGCGGCCGGGCTCGCCGGGCTGAAAGCCGCGTTCCAGGACGACGGTGTGATCCACGCGGGCAACGCCTCGCAGATCTCCGACGGCGCGGCCGCCCTGCTGGTTACCACTCCGCGCAAGGCGCGCGAGCTGGGCCTGACGCCGTTGGCGCGCTACCGCGCGGGCGCCGTAGCCGGTTCCGATCCGGTGCTGATGCTCACCGGGCCGATTCCCGCGACGGAAAAGGTCTTGCGCAAAGCGGGTCTCGCGCTGGCCGATATCGGTGTCTTCGAGGTGAACGAGGCGTTCGCCCCTGTTCCACTGGCCTGGCTCGCCGAGACCGGCGCCGACGAGGCCCTGGTGAATCCGCTGGGCGGAGCGATCGCGCTCGGACATCCGCTGGGCGGGTCCGGAGCCGTGCTGATGACGCGGATGCTGCACCACATGCGGGACAACGGGATCCGCTACGGCTTGCAAACCATGTGCGAGGGCGGCGGCACCGCCAACGCCACCGTCGTCGAACTGATGTCCTGAGCGGAGGCGCGGCGTGCGACGAGAGTTGTTCGGCACCGACCACGAGGCATTCCGGCAACTGGTCCGGGAATTCGTGGCGAAGCAGATCGAACCCAACTACTCCATGTGGGAGAAGGAGGGCAGAATGCCGCGCGAGATCTTCGCGGCGATGGGCGAACTCGGGCTGCTCGGGTTCGCGCTGCCCGAGGAGCACGGGGGAGCGGGGATCGGTGACTATCGCTATAACGTGATCCTGCAAGAGGAAGCGGCTCGGGCGCTGGTCACGCTCGGCACCGTGCGCACCCAGCTCGATGTGATCCTGCCGTATTTCCTCGAGTACGCCGACGCCGCGCAACGGGACCGATGGTTCCCCGGGCTCGCGTCGGGGCAACTGCTCACCGCCATCGCGATGACCGAGCCGGGCACGGGTTCCGATCTGGCGGGCATGCGAACCAGCGCGGTGCGCGACGGCGAGGACTACGTTCTCAACGGCGCCAAGACATTCATCACCGGCGGCCTGCTCGCGGACCTGGTGATCGTGGTGGCGCGCACGTCCACCGATCCGGACAATCGGCGCGCCGGACTCACCCTGCTGGTGGTGGAGGACGGGATGCCCGGCTTCACCCGCGGGCGCATGCTGGAGAAGATGGGCTGCAAGGTGCAGGACACCATGGAACTGTCGTTCCAGGACGTCCGGGTGCCGGTGGCCAACCGGCTCGGCGACGAAGGCGCGGCGTTCGGCTACCTGGGGCGCAACCTGCCGCAGGAACGGCTGACCGTCGCGGTCGGCTCGGTCGCCCAAGCGCGTGCCGCGATCACCGCGACGGTCGAATACACCAAGCAGCGCAAGGCCTTCGGCACGCCGGTCGCGTCGTTCCAGAACACGAAGTTCGAACTGGCCGCGATGTCCGCGGAAGTCGAGGCAGCCCAGACCATGGTCGACCGGGCGGTGCTCGACCTGGTCGAGGGCACGCTCTCCGGGGCGGACGCCGCCCGCGTCAAACTGTTCTGCACCGAGGTACAAGCCCGTGTGGTGGACCGCTGCCTGCAACTGTTCGGTGGCTACGGATACATGATGGAGTACCCGATCGCCCGGTTGTACACCGATGCCCGCGTGGCCCGCATCTACGCGGGCACCAGTGAGGTCATGAAAATGATCGTCGCCCGGGACCTGGGGCTGTCCTGACTACCGCTGCGCGGAGCGGGCCGATCGCCCGATCGACGTCATCGTGAGGGGTGAGCCCGCCGCGGACACCCTCGGGGGCATATGTTTCGCCCGTAGACCCGGCGGCTATCCCCGGTGAGGCACGCCGACGACAGGTAGCCCTCGGCTCGACGTTCTCCTCGCCGACCTCGGGACAGCGTGTCGATCTCGTCCGATTTCGAAGTTTCGCGAATTTCGACGGAACGGAGTATGTGTCATAGCTGATAGCTATTATTGGCATCGCCTGTCGCCTGCCATCGGGGCCGGACGACGACGATCCTCGAAAGCGCGAGGTGGCACGTGTCCGACGAGACATGGGAAGTACCGACCCGTTGCGGACGGGCCGCTGGTGCGGTCCGCGACAGGGGCGGCGCCTTTCTCGGGGTGCCTTACGCGGCGCCGCCGACCGGCCAGAGATGCTTCGGCTTGCCGGTAGCACCGGCGCCGTGGGCCGGCGTGCGACGCGCGGACGAGTTCGGCCCGACGCCCCCACGAGCCGCCGGAGGGCTCCGCGATCGGATGCCGGCCGGCGATCCCGGTCCGATCGGCGGGGATCGGCACCGCTTCCACGAACTGGCTCATGGTCGAGGTCCGGGCGCCGCGGCAACCAGGTCCGCCGCGCCCGGTCATTGCCGAAGTAGCCGTCCGGCGGCAGGCCGCCGAGTCGATTCGAACGGTATCGTGATGGTGTGTCGGACCGGGGGCTGGAATTCAAGCCGGATGCGGATGACCCGAAACGGGTGAAGCTGAACAAAGGGTTGCCGAAAGGTGTTTCGCGAGCGGAAATCACCTATCGCGTCGAGGGTGGCCTCAGAGGTACCCGGGTGGTGCGTTGTTCCGCGGCGGAGTTCGCGCAACTCCGAACGGCCGTCGACGATGTGTACGAAGGCTCGTGGAGCGAACCGCGGCGACTCTCGCTGTCGGAGGCCCGGCATTACATCGATCAGGTGAAGCGTCGGATAACGCTGCAGGAAAACGAGATCCGTCGCAGGCAGGAGTCCGTCGACCTGACGTGTCCGTGGTGCGAACGGCGACGCACCTACCTCGGTGTTGTCGGCTTCATCACCGGACATGCCGGTTTCATGTCCGATCACCCGAGTGAGCTCGGCCAGGAGATATTCGAGCAGCACGCCTACCGGTGCGATCAGTGCGGTTCCATGTTGTTCTTCGCCGACGGTTTCCTGCCCCACCCGCTGCCGGGCCGACCGGCCGCGGCGGGCTGAGTTCCGGCCGTCCCTGCGCTACGCGGTATTTCACCCATAAGGGGTGAATCGAGTAATGCCCGGATATGGGCAGACTGTGTGGTGAGAACATTCTCCGCGACCTGGTCGGCTGTTTCCTCGTGCAGAAATGCAAGCGCGTCGACGTTGCCGAACCGGGTTCGCGTTCGATTTCTGGCATGTCCGACGCGGATCGAAGGAGAGTCGAATGATCGAGACCACCCGAATGGCGCTCAAGAAGAAGACCATCACCGTGTCGTCGACGGCCACGGAGCCCGCAACGCGGAGTTCGCCCGGCTGGTACAAGCTGCACAACGATTCGGGGGGACACGTCTCGGTCTACCGGCAGGAATGGGACAAGCCCAAAGAGCTGTTCGTGCTGGCCCCCGGCGCTACCAGTGCCGAGTACGAGGCCGGGCACGAAATCTACATCCTGTTCTCCGAGTCCGGTGAGTGGTCGCCGATCACGTGGACCGGTTCGGACCTCTCGTTCACCATCACCTATCAGGTCAGCGGGTACACCACCTCGAACCAGGTGAACAACGTCAGTTCCTTCGGATAGACGGCACGACATCCGGTCGGAGGCGCAACCACCGGCCCGCGTTGACTACGCTGACTCGGTGTCCAAATCCGTGCCACTGACGAGACTTCTCGATGACGCGGGCTTGCTGTCGCTCGAGCACCGGCTGCACCTCGAAGAAGTGCTGGGCGCACACGTGTGGGAAGCCGACCTGGAAGGACGCAGGCTCGAATTCCTCGGCGACGAGCGCTCCATCGTGTGCACCGACGTCCACCTGCTCGGAACGGCCGACGCGGAGTCGTGGCTGTGGGGATGGGCCAATCCCTGGGGCTACCCGCGGTCGCTGCTGCGCTCCGCGCAGACGGTGCGCGAGTTCGGCTTTCGGTACGGCGTCGCCGAATTGTGTTCGGCGGAACTGCCCGTAGCGCTCGGCGGTGCGGCGCCGGAGCCCTATCAGGTGGCCGGGCTGATGGCGGACGCGGCGAAGATCGTCTGTGGCCGCTGGAGCTCCTACTGTGGGGTCATCGATGGCGCCTGCGTCGCGTTTCTCGTCGACCATCCGGCGTTCGAGCTGCCCGCGCCGACCGCCTCCGGACTCGCTCGCGTGCTGGCCTATGGTTTCGGGGCACTGCCGCTGACGGATCACCGGCGTGCCGTGCACAGCTACCTGACCCGGCGCGGCCTGGTCACCGAATTCCTCGACGACTACCGGTGGTTGGAATTCAGCGGCCACGGTATCGCGGGCGATGTCGAGTTCGACGCGTCCGGCGAGGTCGCGAACCTCGACATCCGCATCGTCATGGATCGGATCGAGTCACCCTTCGAGCCGAAGACGCAACCGGCCGACTCGCACTGACCGCCGATCGTGCGGCGACCTGCCGCCACGGTGCCGGTCAGCTCGGCGGAAACTGTTGCTGGAACCAGCTGAGAATCTCCGGAAGGGCAACGCGGGCCGTCCCGCCGTGGTCCACATCGCCCACGTCGCGCAGCGTGGCGTTGCCGCCGGCGAGAGCTCGCAGGCAGTGCTCGGCGTTGGCGTAGGGGACGGCGCGGTCGCCGCGGGCGGCGTAGAGCTGGACGGGCACCCGTGGCGTCCAGTCGCAGGTTCCGTCGCTGTCGGCGATCGCCTTCGCGGCGGCGCCGGTCGGTTCGGCGGCCAACCCGAGGAACCGTGTGGTCAGCAATTGCCCGGGTGTGGGCGCCAGCGAGGTCACGATGGTGATCTCGTTGTGGAATCCGTCGAAGAGTTCTTCGACCTTGTCGGCGTAGGGCTGCTGGAAAGCTTCGGTCGGGTCGTCGTAGAGGTGATGGATCCGGTTCATCGAGGTGATCCAATACGAGAGGAAGAGGACCGCCGCGCCCGGCACGACCCGGCCGTCGAGTGCGGCCGGCGCCTGCACCTGCCGTAGGTCGTAGGGCCCGCTGATCGGGGCCAGCGCGGCGACGCCGAAGCCCGGGATCGTTCCGGCCTGCAGCGCCTTGCCCAGCGCCATCGCGGCGTGGCCGCCCTGGGAGAAGCCGGTCACCAGTACGTTCGGGTCCAACTCCCGGCGTTGCCGTGCGGCGAGGGACTGCGCCGCGCGCAACAGGTCGGCCGACGCGCTGACCTCCGACGGTGCATGGGTGTAGGGGTGCAGTCCGGGGCCGGTCCCCAGGCCCAGATAGTCCGGCGCCGTCGCCGCGTAGCCGGCCGCGGCGAACATCACCGCGCGCAGCCGGTCGGGGAGGTTGCGGTTGTCGACCGACGGCGCGTCGCTTTTCAGCGTCATGGTCCCGTGCTCGTAACTGACCACGCGCAGACGCCCGGACTCGGTGCGCGGCAGTACGACCAGCCCGCTCGCGGTGGTCGGTTCGCCCTGCGGGGTGATCGTGCGGTAGTCGACGCGAAACGCGTCGACACCGTTGCGGACGGGCGTTCGGATTCCGCCGTCGGTCAGCAGCGCGGCGGTCTGTTCGGGCGGCAGGCTCAGCAGGGATGTCGTCGATACGATCTCGCCCCGGGCGGGCCGCGGTTCGGGCTCGGTGTCCCCGCACCCGACAGCGGCACAGAACAGGACGACGACCGCAACCAGACAGCGACTCGGACGGTACATCGGTCGATCCTCTCGACGAACATCGGCTCGGCTCCATCATCGTGCCTGCGACGGCATGTGCCGACCAACGCCGGTCGGCCGGTTTGGGACGTATCCGCCGCGTTCGCGCGCGTATCCTCGGATATTTAAGTGAATGATGGTTCCGGAGCATCCCTTCCATCTACCTGCGAATTACTGCTATATGTTATGAATCATTGACGCAGACTTTGCAGCAACCCCGACCCGGACCGGGCCGCCGCGCGATGACTGCTGATCGAGGGTCTCTACCCCGGAGGGAGTGGACATGGGCACGCTGTCGGCGAGCGCGGGAACGGAAATCTACTTTCGTGCGGCGGCCGCGACGCTGGTCGAGGCGGCGACGGTCCTGGCGGATTTCGGTTGCTCGCCGATCGACGCCTCCGGGATTCTCGCTCGGTTGCGTCGCGTCGAGCACGCGGTCGGCGTGGTGATCGCGAACTTGACCACTGCCCTGGAGTCGGGCGCGGTGGCCGCGGATGGTGCGAGGCTGTCCGAATTGGGCCGGGCGCTCGGTAGCGTGGTCGAACGCGCCCGGATGGCGGGCGCGCTCGCGGACACCTACGTCATCACGGCGGTGCCGGACGAGGTGCTCGAGGTCGTGGTGACGATAGGCCGCTGCGCGCACCTCACCGCCGCGGCACTGAGCGCATGCGATCAGCCGCTGCTCGGGTCTTATCGCGCCGAATTGCTGCGTCTCGCGGTGCATGCCGAGCGAACGTTCACCCGGTGGTCGCTGACGCGGCCGCGGGCCGGTGCGGACCGGGCAGCGGAACTCGCCGCAGCGCTCGTCTCGGTCGTCCACGCGTTCCTGGCGGTCGGCTACGCGGCGGCGATCGTCATTCCGGCGTGACTGTCCAGCGCGAACCGGGGCCTCGGCGGGCGACCCGTCCTGTGCTGCCACGTGCGCTGGAAGCTTCAGTATGTGTCCATGCATTCTTTCCAGCTTTGGGACGATACGACCAGGGCAAACTGACGTTTAGTTAGTGGTTGTTCATGTCCTGTGATAGAACTCACTCGGCGAAACGAAGGGGACTGTTCGACATGGAACCAACAGCCAAGCAACGCGCCGCGCTGAACCTGATCTGCGACACGTTCAACCCCGGCGACGGGTTGACGCTGCCGTCGGCGAGCGCGCTCGGCGCCGTCGACACCGTCTTCCAGATCCTGGGGCGAAACCCGCGCGAGGCCGAGAAGAAGCAATTGGCCACGCTGCTGAACCTGTGGGATTCCCGGCTGACCGGCTTGCTGACCGGCAGCGGTCCGCGCCGCTTCTCCCGCTTGTCACAGCAGCAGCGGGAGCGAGCGCTGCTGCGGCTGGCCGATTCCCGCTTCGAGCCGGTGCGGGTGATCTTCCAAGCGCTCAAACAAGCGTCGCTGCTGTCCTACAACATCACTCCCGGCCCAGCGGGCGTCAATCCGCTGTGGAAGGAGATCGGCTATCCGGCCCCGACCGGTCCGCTGCCGACGGCGCCCGCACCCGCGCTCACGCCGCTGCGGTGCACCGAGACCACCGAACTGCGGTGTGATGTCGTGGTCGTCGGATCCGGTGCGGGTGGCGGTGTCGCGGCGGCGGTCCTCGCCGAAGCGGGTCTCGACGTCGTGGTGCTGGAACGCGGGAACTATTACGACGACCGCGATTTCGGTACCGGCGAACTCGGCGGACTGCAGCAGCTGTACGCGCCGGGCCCGCCCGCGTCCACCGAAGGTCAGATCACCCTCGTCGCGGGCACCTGCCTCGGTGGCGGGACGGTCGTGAACTGGAGCACCTCCTTGCCGACGCCGCAGGACGTGCGGGCGGAGTGGGCCGCGCTCGGCGCCGGTCAGTTCGCCGAGACCGAGTTCGACGAGGCGCTCGAAGTGGTGCAGCGGCGCCTCGGTGTCACCGATCGGCGTTCGGTGTTGTCCGCACGCGACGGCGTTCTGGAGCGCGGCGCCAAGGCGCTGGGCTGGGAAGTGGATACGTTGCCGCGCAACGTCACCGACGCCTGCGACGCCGGTGTGGAGTGCGGTCGATGCGGATATGGCTGCCGGCTCGGCGCCAAGCAGTCGGTGACCAAGACCTGGCTCGCCGATGCGGCCGACCGGGGCGCCCGCCTCGTCGTGGACGCCGACGTGCGGCGCATCCTCGTGCGCGGCGGCCGGGCTCAGGGAGTCTCGGCGGTCACCTCCGACGGCGTGGCGATCGAGGTGCACGCACGTGCGGTCGTGGTGTCGGCCGGCGCGATCCAGACCCCGGCGTTGCTGCGGCGTTCCGGGTTGCGCAACGACAACATCGGTCGCTATCTGCGCCTGCACCCGGCGGCCGCGGTGTTCGGCGTGTTCGAGGAGGAGATCAGGCCGTGGGAAGGCGGCTTGCAGACCCGGATCTGCCGCAGGCACAGCGATCTGGACGGCAACGGCTACGGCGTGATCTACGAAACCGGTCCGATCCATCCCGGTCTCGCCACCGGGTTCATGAGCTGGCGCGGCGCGGAGAGCCATCGGGCCACCATGCTCGATTTCGCGAAATCGAACGCGATCGGCATCATCACGCGCGACCGTGACCCGGGCAGCGTGTCCGTCGACCGCGGCGGTGAGCCGATCGTCGAGTACCGGTTGTCGGACTACGACGCCGCCCATCTGCACACCGGAATCGAGGGGGCGGCGAGCATTCTGGAGGCGGCCGGCGCGCACCGCATCTTTTCCGGGCACCAGGCCGGCGTCTCCTATGAACCGGGCCGGCGCGGCTCGCACGCCGAGTTCGCCGCCGCATGCCGGGCCGCCGGGTACGGCCCCGGGCGATGTTCCCTCGGCGCGCTGCACATCATGGGCTCGGCCCGGATGGGCGGCTCGCCGGAGGATTCGGCCACCAACCCCGACGGCGCCACTTGGGAAGTGGCGAACATCGTCGTCGCCGACGCGTCTTGCTTCCCAACGGCGTCGGGCGTCAACCCCATGGTGTCGATCGAGGCGATCGCCTACATGAACGCGAAAAGGCTTGCCGCGCAGCTGGTCTGAGCGTCGGTCGGAGCCGGTGCGGTCACAGCGCTCGAATGCCGTCGAGCACGGCGCGCAGGAGACCGAGGTCCGACTCCGACCCCATCGCGGGCTGGGGCGACCGGCAGATCAGTCGGCCGTCGTCGAGCAGGTCGCCGATGAGGACCTTCGTCATCGTCAGGGGCAGGTGCAGTCGCGCGGACACCTCGGCCACCGACTGCGGGGTGTGGCACAACTGCACGATCGCGGCGTATTCCGGCTCGGTGCGCCGCAGCGCGGTACCGGGCGCGGCATCGACCACCTGGGTGGTCAGGTTCAGTTCCGGTCGCGCGGCACGACCCCGGCCGCGCGTGATGGCGTAGAGCCGGACCAGCGGTCCGGCGTCTTCTTCGTACCAGGGATCGTGCGGATAAGTCATGGCTGTGTCGAAGCGGGTGGGTGCGGGCGTGTGTCGACCGAAAGATGTGTTCCGACTCGCTGCACCGTCTGGTTCATCTCGTAGGCCACCATACCCATGTCCGCGGTTTCGGACGCCAGCAGCGCCAGGCACGCGTTGGCGCCCGCCGCGGTGACGAACAGCACCGCCCGGTCGAGTTCCACCACGGTCTGGCAGACGCCACCGGCGTCGAAATGGTGACCGACGCTGCGCGACAGGCTGTGCAGGGCCGAAGCCATCGCACTGAACCGCTCGGCGTCGGCCTTGTCCAGCTGGTTCGAGTGCCCGAGCAGCAGTCCGTCCGAGGACAGCAGCACCGCGGACTGGGCTCCGACCAGTCCGGTGACCAGCTCGTCGAGCAGCCAACCGAAGCCGGTTCCCTGGGAAGTAGTCATCGTCGCCTTCCGATGGTGGGGTGGATCGCGGACTAGTCGAGGTCGGGACGCTTCCGGCGTCCCTGGCGGGTTCCGCTCTCGATGGCACTCATCAGATTGCGCGCTTCGTCGGCGGTCCGCTGCCGGACCGGGGCGGCGGCGGGCGCCGCCTGCTCCTCGGGGGATTGGCGGCGGCGACGTGGCAACGGCGGCCGGGTATCCGTGGCGGGCTCGGAATACGGTGTGGTGTCCGAGCCGAATCCACGGTGTTCGAGGCGCGCGCTCGGTGCCGGGGTTTGCTCGGAAGGCGGGGTGAACCATGCCGATCGTCGCACTACCGGAGATTGCCGAGGTCCTGCGTTGTCCGACATCGGTGTCTCCGGCGGTTCGGCAGGGCCGCCGTCGCTCTGTTCGTATGGCCGCGTCTCCGTCTGCAGAAGGGCGCTCGGAAGCAGCACCACGGCCCGGACGCCGCCGTAGACCGATTCACCCAATCGCACCGAAACGCCGTGGCGGTGGGCCAGCTTCGCGACCACGAACAAGCCCAGCCGGGTCTCGCTGGACAAGGTCACCACACTGAAATCGGGTGGGTTGGACAGCAGTTCGTTACGCGCGGTGAACTCGGCGTCCGACATGCCGAGACCCTGATCGATGATCTCGACCGCCACACCCCGCCCGACCACGACGCCGGTCACCTCGACGCGCGCCTGCGGGGGTGAGAAGGCTGTCGCATTGTCGGTCAGCTCGGCCATCAAATGGATCAGGTCGGCCACGGCGTTGCTGGATACCTGGATATCCGGCAGCCGGCCGATCTGGATGCGGGTGTAGTCGAGGCTTTCCGCGACCGCGGCCCGGACCAAGTCCAGCAGCGGCACCGGCTTTCGCCAGCGCCGACCCGGTTGTTCGCCACCGAGGATGATGAGGTTCTCGGCATTGCGCCGGGCCCGCGTCGCCAAGTGATCCAGCTGGAACAGCAGTTCGAGCTGGTCGGCGTTCTCCTCTTTGCGCTCGGCCTGGTCGAGCAGTGCGAGCTGGCGGTGCACCACGACCTGACTGCGATGGGCGATGTTGAGGAACACCGCGTTGACGCCCGCGCGTGTCTTCGCCTCCGCCGCCGCGGCCGCCACGGCCGCGACGTGCGCACGGTTGAAGGCGTCGGCCACCTGACCCAGTTCATCGGAACCGAAATCGAGGCGCGTGAGCTCCTTCTCGGAGTCCACACTCTCGCCGCGGCCGAGCCTGTGCATGAGATCGGGCAGCTGCTGGTCCGCCAGCTCCAACGTGTCGCGCCGCAATCTGCGCATCCGCGCGATGAAGCGATTGGCCAGCACCAGCGCCGCGACGAAGGCGAGGGTCGCGACCAGCAACACCGCCGCGCCGCCGAGCAGGGATTGCCGCGCGGTCCGGTCGCCTTGCTCGCGGGCGATGTCGTGCGCGTCGCGGCTCTGGAAATCCCACAGCTTCAACAGCGCCGAGCCCACCTGGCCGGACGCATCCTGCCAGGCCGCGACGCTCATGGGCAATGCCGCGGTCGTGGATGACGAGCGGGTGCCCTGGGTTCTTCCGGCACCGTCCGTGGAACGAGTCGAATCATCGAAGTCGGTGCCCGCCTCCACCGGTCCTCGGACCATCACCGCATCCTGCATCGCGATCACCTTCTGGTAGGCCGCTCCGGCAGTGATCTCCTCGAGCTGGGCGAGCCGGGTGCCCTTCAGCACGCGGCTGGAATAGGCGACCTGGCTGCGGAATTCGCCGACCAGCCGGTTGAACTCGGTCAGTTGCGCGGGAGTGTGTTCGCCGCGGGTCAATGCCACCGCGCCCAATGTGTCCGCCATCGACAATGCCTCGGCTGCTCGCAGGGGCTCGACGCCATGGCCGAGTTCGATGGCGATGTCGGCTTGCGGCGCCACCCGGGCGGCCAGCATGGACGCGGCGACGATCGTGCCGATGACCTGGCTGAATACTTGGAATACATCATTCGGTGGCGCCTGCTGGGCGTCGACCCCGGCGCGCAGCGTGGGAACCATGGCGAACAGCTTGTTGTAGCCCTCGATATCCGAGGCGGAGCCGCCGGGATTGAGTTTGCGGGCGGCATCGCCTTTGTCGATCACCGCCGCCAGCGCGGCGTCCGAGCGCTGCCGCGCGGCGGCGAGCCCGGCCAAGACTTCGGCGTCACCTGCCAGATACAACAGCGACAACCGGCGTTCCTCCTGGAACGCCTGCACCATGAGAATGGCAGGCGCTGTCGTGCTGCTGGCCAGCTCCGCCCATTCCTCCGCCTCACGAGCGGATTTCACCAGATAGCCCGCCGCTCCGACGCCGATGGTGAGCAGCGTGACGCTGGAGATGAGCACGATCGCCAGCAGTCGCACCCGCACACTCACTCGACCACGGACATCGCGCTGACTCGACCGCACCAGTCCCACAGCGGACGTGCGTAGTTCAGACCACTTGCTCACGGCTGGAAACGCCTACCTCCAACACGGCGCCGCCCCGGCCGGCCGACACCTCACCTGTACCCGTCCGAAGAATAACGAAAGCGTAGCGATCACATCGCGAATCACACGGATTTGTGATACTCCACAAGTGAACCGCAATTATTCCTGAATTGTATTGCACCTCCCGTAGGACCGCTGGGGTGGCGCAGGAGGGGCGGCCCTTTCTTTCCGGGATGCGCGTCCGCTCAGCGGTGCGGTCCGCGGCGAGAGGCGGCGGCGATGACGGCGGATCAGTGCAGGTGACTCGCATGTGGCACCGTGCGCGAGTGGGCGACAGCGTCGATACCCGCCGAGTTCTCCGGTGCCGGGATTCGAGCTCTGCGGGTGAAATCCGCAACTGCCCGGACCGGTGGAGACCGACCACGAACTTACCGGCCATTCTTCTCGAATTACATCAGCCCGCCAACCGTGTAGCTCGACCTGTCGAGTGCACGTGGATGGGACAGTACCCGAAGTGGCCGGATGCGCGAATATGCTTCCCAGTCAGGGGGACTCGGCTCCCGGTGGTCGCTGCGGCGGCCGGTGCGGACGAACTCGCGGCGCGCTGCCCGGCTCCGGTTTTCCGGAGTCGCGGAACGGGACGTCGTGGCGCGGGCCGCAATCGATCAGGCGGCCCTCGACTCGAGCGCCGCGATGACACACTGCAGGGTCTGCGCCGGATCGAGGCCGGGGCCGTGCCGGCTTCGACAGTCCTTCGTTCGGCGTTCATCCCGCACTTCGTTGCGTTCGACGACTGTTTCGGGCGCACATTCCAGATGCAGGCCGCCGGGTACGGTGCCGGTGGCCCGGCAGGTCTGGAAGAACGCTCGGATGCCGTCGATGACAACCTCGCCGAGCAGAGGTAAGTGGCCGTGCCGGGTACGCGGGGCGTGCGGCAGCGGATCGAACACCCAGCAGACCGGAGTTCCGCACGCGGTAGCCGCATCGAACAGGGCCGGGAGCCTGTCGCGGGTGCAGGCGGCGCTGAGCCCCGGAACGAGGGTGAGTCTGCCGGGCACCTTCTGCGGATTCAACGTGCGGCACAGGAACTCGACCTCGTGCGGGGTGGTGGTGGGACCGAGCGCTACGGCAACAGGGTTGCCGACCCCGGCGGCGAACCGTACCTGGGCGCGCGCGGCCTGGCGGGTCTCGGCGCCGATCCAGAGCAGGTGTGCCGAACGATCCCACCCGCGCCGGTGGGCGCTGTGGGGGGGAAGGATATCCGCGTCGGGCGGGACCGGTTCCCGTGAGACGTGCAGCGGCCCCAGAGAACTGTGCAGTTCGTGAGCGCCCGGCGGTGCGATCGCGGCGAGGGGCAACAGTCCACCGACCTCGCGGAGCAGATCGCGGCGCACCGGGTCGTGGCAGCGATCCGCGGCACGGCGCAAGATGTTCACACATAGCGTGAGTGGCAGGCGATCGCCGCGCAGGCCGTCACGAGCCGCGCGAACGGACCTCTTCGGCACCGGGTCCGGCGTGCGGCCGGGCAGATCGCTTCCGTCATCGGTCCCAGCGCCGACGAAAGACGCCGCCGCGGGGCCGAGTACGTCCGGGATCCAGCGCGGTCCGGGATACCGCACGGCCGCTCGTTCGATGGCGACGACCGGTTCACCCGACCCGTGCGCCATGACCGCCGCCGCGGCGTAGATCAGCGCCCGGCGGGCATCGACGGCACGGGAACCACCTCGGGTGGATCGGTCGCCGCTGCCACCGAGGTGCAGCACGAAGCCCCGCCCGCTTACTGCCCTGGCCAAACCGGCGGTGAGCGTCTCGCACTCCTCCGGGTGCACCAGCGCGGGCAGTGGGCGCGAGCGCCGCACGCGGCCCCACAGTGTCGCGGGCGGGGTATCCGTCCGCCCGTTGCCCGTGGGCTCCTGCGTGGCCGGGAGTGCTGTTCGGAGGGTGAAGGATCCGGGCTCCGCGCGTTCCGGTTCGTCGGCCCAAGGCGGATCATCATCGGTCGCGGGGGCATAGGCGGGTGGAACGACGCTGGGATTGAACGACTCCCGGATGTAGCAGAGAGGCCGATCGCCGAGCAGCATGACGTAGGACCGTGCCGCGCACATCCTGCCATCCGGCCATCTCGTCACGCCGGTCCGTAGCAGCTGCCTGCGCTGGGACATCCCGCGCGAAATCAGGCCGGACCCGATGGCCACCCGCACATCGTCCACCCCGGACGCGGCCGCAGGCCCGCGCACGGCGACGACGTAGTTGACGGATGCGGTGACCAGATCGGCGTTGACCAGACACGAGCGACGGACGATGAGGCGATCGGCGCCGGATACACGCAAGGCCTCGGTGACGGTGCTCGGCAACCGACCGGCTGCGATATCGTCCTGGCGCAGTACCCGAATCTGCAGCTCGGTGCCCAGAATCGCCGCGAGCACGGGGGTGGTGAAACCGTCACTGCCCAGCAGCATTCTGGTCAGCGGGTGGCGGAATCGTTCGACCCCGCCCTGTTTACGGAGACCCGAACCACCGGGCGGGCAATCACCCGGTGGTTCGGGGCCGGTGTGCGTGATCGTCACGGCCGGCTCCGTGAGGTGGTTGTCACGAGAAGTCCGAACCGAACCGGCGCTAGTGGGTGGTGGCGCCGGCCGCCGTCGGTGGGAGAACGGGGCGAGCCACGGCGGAGACTTCCGCGTCCGTTCTCGGTCGATCGGTCAGGCCGAGGACCGGATCGGTCGTGATGCGCAGTTCGCCGGTCGTCGTGTCGGCCAGCGGATCACGCCAGTGATCCCACACGACGGACATATCCAGGTGACCCATGTATTCGAGATTCGCCGACTCGTCGTGGAGTCGTTCGGCCGCGGAGATGATGGTTTCGGTGGTGGCGCGCTGCTGCGCTCCCGAGGACTCGTCCATGTCGGTGAGTCCCGCCATGATCTCGGTGAACTGAGCTTGCTTCGTGTCACCACTGTGCCCGGTGGTCAGCGTGCCCGCATGCGCGAAGTACTCCTCCGACCCTACATACTGTTCGTACATCCGGGAGACCAGGACCAGGAACCTTGTGTAGGCCCGCCGGTAGGCGTGCTCGTAGAAGCCGAGGGCGTCGGCCTCGCTCAGCTCGCCGCGCAAGATGGTCGCGATCGCCGCCGACGCGACCAGACCCGAGTAGGTCGCCAGGTGCACGCCGCTGGACAACAGCGGATCGAGGAAGCACGCCGCGTCGCCGACCACCACCCAGCCGGGACCGCAGAACCGGTCAGAGCTGTAGGAATAGTCCTGCTCCGCCTTGACCTCGGCGACCTGTCGCGCGCCCTCGAGCAGCTTGCTCATGGCCGCGCTGTCGCGGATGGTGTCCAGGTAGTACGCCTCGCGTCCTTGTTCACGAAGTTTCGGGGCGGCTTTGCGCGCGGAGACGACGTAGCCGACGCTGTGGCGGCCGTTCGACAACGGAATGTTCCAGAACCAGCCGCCCTCGGGAGTGGACACGACGTTGATCGCGCCTTCCGGACTGTCCGGATGTAGGTGTGCGCCTTCCCAATACGACCAGACCGCCACGTTGCGGAAGGCCGGGTGCTGCTGGCGGTCGACGAGTTGCTTTTTGGCCAGCACACCGGCCCGTCCAGAGGCGTCGACGAGGAAGTCGATCTCGACGGTGTGGACCTGGTCGTCACCCTCGAGGGTCCATTCGACGGCCGTGGGGCGATCGCCCTCGAACAGTACATTGGTGACCGTGGCGTGCTCGATCACCTTCGCCCCCTGCTCGGCGGCGTTGCGCAGCAGTATCTCGTCGAAGACGTCGCGCTGGACCTGCCACGACCATGCCTCCGCGTCGACGAGCTTGGACCAGTCCAGCAGCCAGTCGTCGTTCTGCCACTGGAAATGGCCGCCGCGTTTGACCTGGAAGCCATGGGCGGCGACGGCGTCGTAGGCGCCGGAGAGGCGCAGTGTCGACAGCACCGATGCCAACAAGCTCTCGCCGATGTGATAGCGCGGGAACTTATCTCGTTCCAGGAGGGTCACCCGGACCCCCGACTTGGCGAGCAGGGCTGCGGTGGTCGACCCGGCTGGGCCGCCGCCGATGACCAGTACGTGCGGATTGTCCATAGCAAACTCCCTGGAACTGCCGACAACGGATCGTGCGCCGGTTTTCAGTGACGGAAGAACCCCGGGCGAGCCATGGTGGTGGGCTAGCCCGGACAAAGCATTGCCGCTGATTAGCTATGCTAACGGTGCACGATTTGATTGTAGCAATCGATAGCGAATCCTCAATATTGAGAACAGATTTGGCAACTCTTGGTCTATCGATCAGAGGATTGCTATGGGGTCGCTAAGATCCCCGCGGGAGACCTTCCGTCGAAGTCGCGTCACTCGGGGCGGCCTGCGACTCCGAAAGAGACGGACAGCGTCGACGAGACAGAAACCGTTGCGGGGGAGGGTGATTCAGCAACGCGATGGAAACGCGCCTGGGGTACGTGGAACTTCGAGGTAGGCGGCGATGGCGTATGTCGTCTGCACATCACCCCGCTTTCCGTACTGATTCAGGATACGGTGGGCGCTCGGATCGCACCGGCCGTTCATCCGGAGTTACTCGGCCGGTGACCTCATCGCCGCTCCGGCCAACTCCGGGCGATGCACCGCCCGGACGGATAACGTTGTGGCGCGGTCGATTTGCCGGGGAAATGGCCTGCTCGCGCAGTGCGCGCCGTGGTGTCGGTGGGCGTGACACTCGCGATGAATCCCTCGGCGACGGCGTCGGAGGACGCGACGCGTCCGGGCGCTTCACTCCCGGCGGAAAGGGCTCGAAGCAACCCGCGTGCGCGAGGACAATGGGCCCGCCCGGCATCGGGCGGATGCGATCGGGTCCGCCGCTTACACCCGGACGGGCACACGGATCTTCAGCGGCGCAGAGCTGTCTCGTGCCGTAGGCGCGACAGCTTTTCGGGATTGCGCACGGCGTAGATCCCGGTGATGAGGCCGTCGTCGACCCGCACCGCCAAGACGGTGTCGAGCTCCTCGTCGAGGCGGAGAATGAGCGCCGGGCAGCCGTTGACTTGCGCGGGGCGCAGGGACACCGCGGCGGCGACCCTGCGCAGCCCGATGGTGAGCGCCCGGCCCACCCGGCCTGCGCCCACGATGGGCCGCGGCACGGCCTGCACGATGCCGCCGCCGTCACCGAGCAGGACGACATCCGGTGCGAGGATGTCGAGCAGGCGTTGCAGGTCGCCCGTTTCGACCGCCCGCTGGAACGCCTCGAGCGCATCGCGGGTCTCGGCCGGGGAAACGATCCCACGCGGTCGGCGCGCGGCCACGTGCGCCCGCGCCCGGTGCGCGATCTGGCGGACCGTGGCCGGGCTCTTGTCGACAGCGTCCGCGATCTCGTCGTACCCGACGTCGAACACCTCGCGCAGTACGAACACCGCCCGCTCGGTCGGCGTGAGCGTCTCCAGCACCAGCAGCATCGCCATCGATACGCTGTCGGCCAGTTCGACGTCCTCGGCCACGTCGGGTGCGGTGAGCAGCGGTTCGGGTAGCCAGGGCCCGACGTAGGACTCTTTTCGGCGGCCGAGCGTGCGCAGCCGGACGAGTGATTGGCGGGTGGTGATCCGGACCAGGTACGCGCGCTGATCCCGCACGGTGCCGAGGTCGACGCCCGACCAGCGCAGCCAGGTCTCCTGCAGGACGTCTTCGGCGTCGGCGGCGGAACCGAGCATCTCGTAGGCGACGGTGAACAGCAGGTTGCGGTGAGCGAGGAACGCCTCGGTGGCGGGGTTCGCTTGGTGGTCCCGGCTCGTACCCCGGTCGTGAGCTCCGGGCGCGTTCTGTGACGTGCCGGTCATAAGTGGCTCCTCTTCACGCTGACTGTGTCACCCACAAGACACCGGTCCCTGCCGTTTTGTGACACACCAGACGGTAGCCAATGCGACCCGCGGCCGAACTATGTCCCGCCGGGGCGGCGTGGCGTCACCCGAAGTGCACGACCGCCGCCGCGCCGGAGCTCAGAAGAACGGGCGCCACCGGATCCCGGACCAGCGCCCTCACCGATCCGGGAATGTAGCCGAGTGGACCGACAGACACCGTGCCGGAATCCGAGTGAGCCGGCGACTCGCAGGCGGACCCGGAGGCCGGAAACGCGAAGGTCCGTGCCCCGGACGGGGCACGGGCCGGTTGCCCGCTGGGTCGGGCTCAGGCGTAGGTTTCTCCCGCCGCTGCCTTGGCGCGCAACGATTCCGGTACCTCGAACCGGTCGCCGTAGCGAGCGCGCAACTCGTCGGCGCGTGCCACGAAGCCGGCCGGACCGCCTTCGTACTGGTTGA
This sequence comes from Nocardia abscessus, assembly GCF_015477775.1. GTDB lineage: Bacteria > Actinomycetota > Actinomycetes > Mycobacteriales > Mycobacteriaceae > Nocardia > Nocardia abscessus_A. The sequence goes on from NZ_JADLQO010000011.1 coordinate 228,011, forward strand.
TGTACTGGATCACGCCGCCGGTCCAGGCCGGGAAGCCGATGCCGAAAATGGATCCGATGTTGGCGTCGGGCACCGTCCGCAGCACGCCCTCGTCGAAGCAGCGGACCGTGTCGATGGCCTCGGAGAACAGCATGCGTTCCTGTATGTCACGGAACGGGATGCCGTGGTCTTCCTTGGTGTATTTCTCGACCAGTCCCGGCCACAGACCGGCCTTGTTGCCCTGCTCGTCGTACTGGTAGAAGCCGCGGCCTTCCAGCCGCCCGGGACGGTCGTACTCCTCGACCATGGCATCGACCAGCGGATAGGCGTTGCAATCGACCCAGCGCTTGCCGTCGGCGAGGAAGTTCTCGCGCAAAGAGCGCCGGATCTTCTGCGCCAGCTTCATATTGATCTCATCGGTGAGCGCGAGCGCGCCGACCGGGTAGCCGGCCTGGGTGGCGGCCTGTTCGACGGTGGCCGGATGCACCCCCTCGGCGACCAGCGCGACGGCCTCGTCCATGAACTGGCCGATGACGCGGCTGGTGAAGAAGCCGCGGCTGTCGTTGATGACGATCGGAGTCTTCTTGATAACGAGGGTGTAATCAATCGCGCGAGCGATCGTTTCGTCGCTGGTGTCCTGGCCGACGATGATCTCGACCAGCGGCATCTTGTCCACGGGGGAGAAGAAGTGCAGGCCGATGAAATCCTTCGGCCGGGTGACGCCGGTGGCCAGATCGGTGATCGGCAGAGTGGAGGTGTTAGTGGTAACGCTGTAGCGCGACGGCATCGAAACCGCCCTGCTCGCCCATGATCGCGAACGACGGCGGCAGGCTCGCCAGGCAGGTGTTGGGGACTGCGGGGCGAGGGGAAGTGGTGGGCCCCTCGCCGCGCGCAGCGACTCGCGCACGCCTTGTTGGCGTCACGTCAACAAATCTCCCGCGCTGTTGGTGGATTGTCAATATGGCGGTCGGCACTGTATTGGCGATAGGCCAATAAACTCGCCTGGCGCAGGAGGACTGCGTGATCTTTACCAGCTGGTTCAAATTTATGTACTGTTCTGATGACAGCGGTGAACCGATACGTTAGCTTCGATGCTATGAAGCATGTTGTTGTCGCGGGCGGGACCGACGGTATCGGGCGGGCTGTCGCCCTCGAGCGCTTGGCCGAAGGAGACGCCGTTCTGGTCATCGGGCGAAACCCGGTGAAGGGTAAGGAGTTTCTCGATGCCGCCGCGGCGCTCGGTGCCGAAGATCGGGCGCATTTCGTGTCGACGGATCTGAGTTCCATCGGTGACACGCGCAGTGCCATCGACGCCATCCGCGCCCGGTTCACGACACTGGACGCCCTTGTGCTGTGTGCCCGGCACTACCGGTCCGATCGGCTCGTCACCGCGGAAGGGTTCGAGTACACCTTCGCGCTGTTCTACCTCAGCCGATTCGTGCTCAGCTACGAACTGATCGACCTGCTGAACAGGGCCGAGAATCCGGTCATCGTGAATGTGGGCGGTCCGGGCAGCGGTACGAGCGAGATCCGCTGGGACGACCTCGGTCACGAGCGTGATTACCACGGTTTGCGTGCTCTCACCCAGGCAGGCCAGCTCAACGATCTGCTGGGCATCGAGTTCGCGCGCCGGCCGGTGTCGGCCAGGGTGCGGTACGTGTTGCTGCATCCCGGGGTGGTGAACACCGCGCTGTCCGGCGATTACGACGCCGAGATGGCGGCCAGGATCGAAACACTGCGCCGCACCGCGCAATCGGTCGATACGGCGATCGGCCCGATTCTGGCTGTGCTGGACAACCCGCCGGGTGACGCACTCACCGCGATCGTGCAGGGCGAGCGCTTGGACGTGCACGGACCCGCGTTCGATACCGCGGCGGCGGCGCGACTGTACCGCGAGACGGCGAGCCTGCTCGGCCGGCTGCAGTCAGCCGCGCTCGGTGTGTCCGAGGCCCGATTGCGGCAGGTCCTCGATTCGCCGGTGTTCGCCACCGTCGCCACGGTCCAGCCCGACGGCAGTCCGCATCAGTCGGTGGTGTGGATTCTTCGCGACGGCGACGACGTTCTCTTCGCGGTGGGCGCGGGCAGTCGCAAGGAGCGCAACCTGCGTCGTGACGCGCGAGTCAGCGTACTGGTCAGCCCACCCGAGCAGCCCTACACCTACGCCGCGATCCACGGCACCGCCACCCTGGTCGACGGCGGCCGCGAACTGCGAGATCGGCTGTCGTTGAAGTACACCGGCGCGACCTACGCCGAATCCAATCCCGACGCCGCGGCGACCTATGGCGACACCCCGATGGTCACCGTGCGGGTCACCCCCGAACGGATCGTCGGCCGGCTCTGAACTACCACGCTGGAGGAACAGCCATGCCCACACTCACGCGGATGGATCCCCGTGTCGACTTCTTCGACCAACTGGACGTCGACGCCGCTCCGGTCATCGTCATCAACAAATTCACCGTCGACCCCGCCGACATCGCCCAGTTCTTGGCTGCGTGGCGAGTGCACGCCGCGTACATGAAAGGCTGCCCCGGCTTCATCTCCGCCCAGATGCATCGCGGCATCGGCGCATCGGGAACGTTCGTCAATATGGCCGTCTGGGAATCGACCGACCTGCTGAAAGCCGCTGTCTCCGATTCGGATTTCAGGAAGACCACCGAGGGGTATCCCGACAGCGTGGAGTCCTCCCCACACCTTTTCACCAAACAGGCCGCTCCCGGCATCTGCACCGGCTGACGACCGGCCGGCGAAGCTTCCGGTGCCGCACCCGCGAGACGGGGTGCGGCCGGTCCCGGTTCGTCGCCCGCACTTCTTTGAGCGGCGGGTTGATCCGGCTGCGTCGACGTCGTGCCGAACAGGTCCCGAATAGGATTGCGGGGGAGGCGTTCTGTGCGACTACCGGAAGCGTGGGGGGTGATGATGACCGGATCGCGATCGCCGCTCGTGGCATTGCACCGGCCTGTCGCGCTCGTGGTCGCGGCGCTGACGGCGAGCGGATGCGCGACCCTGCTCGGTGAGCCCGCCCCGCCGCCTTCCGCGGCGGAAATCGCCGCCGCTACCGCTGAATTGGCCGATTTGCCGTCCTCCGAGGTGGCCGAACAGCAGATGGCGTCGGTCGTCGAGCGGATCGCGGCCGCCGCCTCGGCGATCGATCCGGCGCTGCGGTGGAGCCGAAGCGAGGACCGCGCGCTCGGGCCCTGTTACGGCCCGTACGCGCAGACCGGTGGCAGACGCGTCGTCCTACCGCGCTATCGAGCCGATGGTTCGTTGTCCGAGGAGGCGTGGCCCGGATTTCAGCAGACGGCCCGCGCGCTGGCCGCGTCCGTCGGCGCGACGGACATGCTGCCCGGTAGCAGCTCGTCGCCGGACCGGCACGTCACCTTCGAGGGCGGCGACGGCGCGGCGTGGGGCAGCAATACCGAGATGTCGGTCTTCGCCGATACCCGGTCGATGACGATCACCGCGACCGTCGGCTGCCGCTTGCCCACAGGCGATCGGGCAGGTGGATAAAGCCGAGCCGGGCGAGAAGTCGTACCGGGCCTGGCGACGGTGGCGCTGTTTACAGGGCGGCGAAGAAGGTGTCGGGCGACTACCGCGGCGATGGTTCCGGCGGCGGCAGCGGCGACGCGCGGAGCGCACGGGTGAGCGCGCCGCCGAGTTCCTTGGTGAGCGAACCGGTGTGGCCGATGCCGAGCTCACCGGCCAAGGTGGTGGCATACAGGCGGGTGGTGGCCTCCAGGGCTTGGGCGTAGGCGTCCACCGAGGCGCGAATGCGATTGCGCGCCGATACGGCGACGACGACCGCGATCACGAACGCGGGCCACCAACGCACGCCCAGCGGGAGATACAGCGCGGACCAGGCGGCGAGGTTCGACGCCCGCGTGAGGCCTGCACGGGTCTGCGCGACCTGATCGCGGGCCACATCCGGCAGCACGAGCCAGGTGAACGGCCACACCGTGGCGAGGTCGAGGTGGTAGTCGCGGTCGAGGCGCGATGCCGCGGCATGAATTCGGTCACCGCTCCAGGTCGGACGCTCGGGTTCCTCGACCGAGATTTTTGACCTGTCGCGGGCCGCACGATGCCGGACGGCCGGATCCGGCCGGTCCGCGGGGTCCGGTGCCAGAGCACGCCGATCCTGCTCGTGGTAGCGCCTGTGCGCCGCTTTCCACCGGCGTTGCCGTCGTTTCACCACGCGGGCGGCCACCGTCGAGAGGGGCCGCGGCCAGCTCTGCCAATCCGCGGCGAGCACGACCCGCTCGACGACCGTACCGATCGCCTGGACGAGCAGGCCCGCCATTGTCGCGCCCGCCAATATCGCGACCAGCACAATGGCCTGACCACCGGCGCTCGACACCGTCGGATTCGCGGCAGCAGAGCCGATCTTGCGGACGAGGAGGCCGATATCGAGCGCGCGTCCCTGCCCGAGAAATACCGCGATCGCAGCGATCGCCAGGTACAGCGCGCCGGGCAGCACCAGCAACGACACCCATCGCTCGGCCAGCTTCTTGCCGAGTTCGCTCCACAGGCCGCCCATTCAGCGCTTCGTATCCCTGATCAGTTCCCGGTCTGTGACGGCACATCGGGGAGTTTCCGCACCGACCTCGTCATCCTGACGGCCGGTGCACAGCGCGTTGGGACACCGGTAGACAATTTCGATCGGGCGCAGCCCGACGCCCGCCATACCGCGGAGATTGCCGAATATCCCTCGGGCGTCACCGGCTTGCTGGAGCGCGGAGTGCACCGCGTCCAGCAGGGACGAAATACCGGGCGAGTCACCGGATTGCGCGCGAGCGAGCAGCCGTTGCAGTGGGGTGGACGGGTCACTGCCGTCGTCGCCGAGCAGGCTGCGGATCTCGGCCAAGTTCCGGCACACGTACGCCAAGCCGCCGCCCACTCGAAGGGCATCCCGCTGCGCAGGCTCCACCGATCCCTCCCCGTCGTCGCGGACTCCAGATGCCACGCGGTGCTCGTCTCGTGCGCTCCGGTGAACGTCGGGTCCCAACGTAGCATCGCGACGGCCCACGGTAACTGTGGACGCGAATTGTGCTCAGAGAGAAGATATTCGGGCGTTGGCGCGGGCCTGCCAACGGCATGCTGGCCGGGGTCCGGCCCGCATGCCGGCAGCCGAGACCAACAGCCGCCACCCTCGTGACGCGTCTCACCCGGCCGGTCTGTCACAGGGATCGGGCCGTCGGCATCTCATGCAGGACCGATCGCGGCTCCGGCTTCCAGCCCCGAGTCGCCGACCACCCTGCAAGGAGAGACCTCATGAATCTCGGTCTGTGGATCGCTGCCGGATTGTTGGCCGCAGTCGCCGTGGCCGGCGGCATCACCAAGACATTCGTGCCCAAGGAGAAACTGGCGGAGGCCGCCGGTGGGGGATGGACCGCACGCGCAAGCGTCGGCTTCGTGAAGACCCTCGGGGTCTTGGAACTCCTTGCTGCGGTCGGCTTGATCTTGCCTGCCGTGCTCGGCATCGCCTCGGTGATGGTCCCGGTGACAGCCGTCTGCTGGGTCTTGCTGATGCTCGGCGCGATGGTCGCCCATCTCCGCGACGGCGAAGCCAAATTCATCGTGCTGAACCTGGTCTATCTGGCTTTGGCCGCTTACGTGGCCTGGGGCCGATTCGGACCCGAGCCCTTCACCAGCTGACCGGTGGAGACGTCCGGCGGCTTCGCCACCCATCGCGCTGCTAGCCCGCCGGATAGAAGACGAACAGCGTGCAGCCGGTGGTGGTCGCGGGCACGTGCCACGATCCGGCCGGGGCGTGCAGGAACGTCCCGGCCGGATAGTCACGGGCGCCGTCGTTGAACGTGCCCGCGACCACGTAGACCTCCTCCGGGCCGGGCTCGTGGACATCGCGGTGCGGCCACGAGGTACCCGGGTCCATTTCCAGCAGGTTGGCGTGTGCCCCGGACGGACCTTTCCAGAGCGGACGTACCCGGATCCCGGGAAAGAGTTCGCGGACCGGGGATTCCTGGACGGAGACGGAGGTGTAGCCCTCCTGGGCGAGGATCTCGGGGTGCATGCCTCCCACGGTGCCGTGCGTGACCACCCGGAGAAAGTGTCCGGTAAGACGTCATAGGGTACTTTTCTGCCATGCATCGTGTGGTGGCCCTGGTGCGGCCCGTGCAGTCGACGTTCGAGCTCGGCTGCGCCGTCGAGGTATTCGGCACGCAACGGCCCGGGCTGCCGCAGTACTACGAGTTCGAGGTGTGCGCGCAGAAGCCCGGCCCGGTACCCACGACCGCTGGGTATGCGATCTCGGTCGCGAAGGGCCTCTCGGCGCTCGATTCCGCGGACACCGTGCTCATCCCGGGTTGGGCGCCGGTGGAGGCGCCGCTCTCGGCCCCCGTGCGCCGTGCGCTGCTGCGGGCGCACGCCCGCGGTGCGCGGCTCGTCACGATCTGCTCCGGAGTGTTCGCGCTGGCCCGCACGGGGCTGCTGGACGGCCGCTCGGCGACAACGCATTGGGCTCGCGCCGCACAGCTGGAGCGAGAGTTCCCCCAGGTGCGCGTGGAGCCGGACGTGCTCTACGTGGATCACGGCGACGTCGCGACGAGCGCAGGAGCCGGCGCGGGCATCGACCTGTGCCTGCACCTCGTCCGGCAGGACCACGGTGCCGCACATGCCGCGCTCATCGCACGGCACATGGTCATGCCACCACACCGCGAGGGCGGGCAGGCGCAGTACGCGCCGCCACCACCGCCCGCGGACGCGCTGGACGGACTGCTCGAATGGGCGAGCGCGCGCCTGGGGACACCGCTGTCGGTAGACGATCTCGCCGCGCAGCTCAGCGTCTCACCCCGCACGCTGGCCCGGCGCTTCGCCGATCAGCTCGGCACCAGCCCCGGCGCGTGGCTGCTGTCGCGCCGGGTGGCCGAGGCACGCACCTTGCTGGAGGAGACGGACCTGCCGGTGGAGGCGATCGCGGTCCGCGTGGGCCTCACCTCCGCGGTCAACCTGCGCCGCCGCTTCCGTACCCAGGTGGGCACGACGCCGGGCGCCTACCGGCGAGCGTTCCGGGTGTCGTGACGCACGGAGGCGGCCGGAGCGGCCACGCCGAGCGCGATCAGCGGTGGGCGTCGAGCGCAGCGATCCCGATCGAATGGACCGTGAACTGCGGTTGACGTGGACAGCGGCCTATTCAGGAAACCGGCGGCCAACCGACCGGCGCCGCTCAACCGTTGTTCACGGGACGGCACGGTTGCCTGGATAGCGTCGAGTCCGCCGATGCATCGGCGAGACCGACGTCAGGGGTTGCGATGGTTCACCACGATCCATCCCGCAGGACCGTGCTCACCGCGCTCGCCGCAGCGGCCGCGCTTCCAGTAGGCGGATTCGCGCTGCTGGCAACCCGATCGTTGGCGATGACAGCCAGTGATCTGGAGATCATCACGGTGAGCGATCGATCGGTGGCGGTGAGTTGGACGACCGCCGCGGCCGATCCGATCGGGCGGTGGCGGCCGGTCGCGGCGGACACCGAACTCGCACTCGGACCCGCGGATTCGCGTCGGCCGCTGCCGGTCGTCCACTCCGATGCCACACCGACCGCCTTCCACTACGTCGAAGTCACCGGGCTCGAACCCGGCCGACCGTACCGGTTGGAGGCACGCTCGGGAGGCGTGCGGGCCGTGTCCGGTTCGACGACGCGCTGGTGGAATGACGAGCATCGACACGAGTTCCGCACGCTCACCCCGCCGCCAGGCCGGCTATTGCGCACTCTCGCGCTGGCCAACGACTTGCACTTCGGCGAGGAGGTAAGCGGTCAGATCGTGGCTGCGCTGCCGACCGGTGTGCGGCGGGAGCCGGGAATGGCCCCGTATCCGGAGGTGATGCTGGACGCGCTGCTGACCGACGTGCGCGAGCCGGATCGCGACGTCGACCACCTGGTGCTGGCAGGCGACCTCACCAGTGACGGAACGCCGAGCGAATGTCGTAATCTGCGGCGCCGCCTCGACAATTGGGGCCACCTCGGCCGAGACCTGTTGGTGTGCCGCGGCAATCACGACCGCCCGCGAGTCGGCGCCGACTGGCAGGCGGGCCCGCGACTGGCGGGGACCGCGCACCACGATTGCTGGGGCGCGCATTTCCTGCCCCGGCAGCGACTGTACAGCTACGACTTGGCCGGACTGCGCGTGATCGGTCTGGACACCACGGATCTCGACGGCTCCGGCGGGCGCATCGACGCCGAGCAGATGTCTCGCCTGCGCGCCCTGCTGCGCGACGAGCCGGACCAGCCGACCCTGATTTTCGGCCACCACCCGGTGACTCGAGAGTCCGGGATGGGCAATCTCGGCGGCCCCGGCTTCGTGCTCAACCGGCGGGACGCGGCGATCGTGCACCAACTGTACGGGCGTTCCCCAGGGGTGTTCCTGCACCACAGCGGGCATACGCACCGCAATCGACGTACGCGCCCGGACACCCCCGTTCCGGTCGAGTTCCTGGAGGTGGCCTCGATCAAGGAATACCCCGCTGGTTACTCGCTGCTGCGCCTTTACGAGGGCGGGTACATGGTCACCTTCCAGACCACTCGCACGGCAGCCGCTCGGCGCTGGAGCGCCCGTACCCGAACCCAGCTGTTCGGGCTGCAGTCACGCTACAGCCTGGGATCACTCGCCGACCGGAACCATGTGGTGCGTCGCGATCTGTCGGGAATCGAGCGGATACCTCAGTCGCGCAGAGCTCCTCATGCGGCCCGTCGGGTCCGGCATCGTGGACTGCACAGCGCGGCCCAGCGATGACAGGCTCAGCCCTTCGTCCGTCCATCGATTTCACACCGCGTCACGTCTCGTCATTCCGCTGATTTCGTTGTCCGAGTCGGCATGCCGGGTCGCGGGCGACTGCGCGCCGAACAGGGGGTGCCTGCATCATGTGCGGGTCGAGTATCGCGGTGGATAGGCTGCGGCCTTGTGCGCGGGCTGTCGTCGGTATCGAGGCTGTGGTTGGTGTGGGTGGTCACCCGGATGTTGATGGTGGTGTTCACCGGAGTGACGGTCCTGCCGCACAGCATCTGGGATGCCTCGGCCGCGGACTTGACCCTGTACCGCGGATGGGCCGAGTTCATCGTGTACCAGAACGCTTTCCCGCTGGACGACGAGCGGTGGCAGTACCCGCCCGGAGCGGGTGCATTGCTGGTGGCGCCCTGGCTGCTCGGCGGCGGGCTCGGCTACAACTGGATATTCTTCGCGCTGGTCGCCGCGGCGGACGCGGCCGTACTGGGCTTGCTGATCCGGGCCGCCCGGCGCGACGGCTGGGAGACAGCGCAGGCCGGTCCGTGGCTGTGGACGGTGGGGGTGGCATTGCTGGGCCGGGTCTGTTACGGCCGATTCGATCTGATCGTGGCCGCCACCGCGGTCGCGGCGCTGCTGTGGTCGATGCGCCGTCCGGCGGCGGCCGGTGCGGCCGCTGCCGCGGGGGCGTTGCTCAAACTGTGGCCGGTGGTGGTCGTGCTGGGGTTGCGTCGGCGAGCACTGTGGCGGATGAGCGCCGTGATGGCGTGTGTCGGTGCGACGGCGACCATGGTATTGACAGCGCTGGGTCCGGGTGCGTGGTCTTTCCTGCGGTTCCAGTCCCAGCGTGGGTTGCAGATCGAATCACCCGCTGCCACACCGCTGTTGATCGCTCGGTTGGTGAACGGCGGCTGGACCATCGTGCATCGTTACGGGGCCGAGGAGTTGTCCGGGCCCGCGGTGTCCGCCGTGGCCCGGGGATGCGTGGCGGCCACGGTCCTCGGCGGCGCGGTGTTGCTGGTCATCTGGTGGCGCATGCGGCCACCGGCCGCGGATCTGGTACTGGCCGCGGCGCTGCTCGCGTTGGCGACCAGCAGGGTACTCAGCCCGCAATACCTGGTGTGGGCAGTGGCGGTGGCCTCTGTCTGCGCGCTCGACTCGCATACCACGCAGCGGCCCGTGCTGGGACTGGTACTGGCGACAGCGCTGGTGAGTCAGGTGGAATTCCCGTTCCTCTACGACCGGGTGGCCACCGGAAGCTGGCCTGGGGTAATCGTTCTGACCGTGCGCAATGGAATGCTGCTCTGGGCGACGGTGTGGTCGGTTGTGCTGCTGTGCCGCCACAGGTCTCGAACCTCTCGCGCATACGCGGAAATGCCGAATGCCGACCAGACGCGCCCGGGATCGCGGGGCCATGCGTTGTTCTCGGCGTCGAGGATCGTCTCGGCGACTTCGGCGACGACCACGGCGCGGGCCACGACCTTGTAGCGGGGTGCGTCGGCTGGGTGGCCTCCGACGTGGACGGCGGCGAATCGACGCAGGAAAGCCCAGGACTCGGCGCGGGTGGCGGAATCGGGCGGGATCGAATCCCTCAGCCCGAGTCATCGCGGCGCGACGTTGACGCGCCTCGGTAGGAGCCCGACAATCCCGGGGGGATCCGAGCATCGACCAACCGCGCCGGTGTGGCAACGGTCCGCGATGGGAGGGGGCGTGACAGTGGCACGAGTACAATTCCGTCCGGCGACACGCCGAGTGGAGCGTCGGCCGGTCGAGGCTGGGTCGGGTTCCTAGTTGCCGGGTGAGGTGACCGAGGCGTTGCGTGCGCCGGATTCCGGTGCACGCCAGGCGAACCAGTCCGGGAAGCCGGTGACGAGTTCGGGCCCCCGTCGACATTGACCCGGCCCGAGCCCAGGGCGGTGGCGATAGTCGAGGTCCCCGCCACCAATCGGTGCAACTCCGCCAGATCGGTGGTGACCCAGACGTCGGTGTCGTATCCGGGGTGCCGATGGCAGGCGCTGGCTTCTTCGGGCGCGAGTACGAGCCAGGCGCGTTCCTCGCCCGCATCGTGCAGAACGAACTCGACGACCACGCGGCGAGCGGGCAGCCGGTCGCGGCGCACGAACTGCCGCAGCCGCCACAGCGCCCGGGCGGTGTCGAGTTGCTCGCGTTCGGGGTCGCCGAAGCACCAGCGACGCGCCCAATCCCCGAACTGCCGCACCAGGGGTTCCAAGGCAGCCCCGGCGGGTGTGAGCCGGTACTCGGGCCGGTCCTCCTCGTCGGGTACGCGTGCCACCAACCCGTTGACCTGCAGCCGGCGCAGTCGTGCCGACAGCAACGTTCGGCTGATCCCTGGCAAGCCGCGATGGATGTCGTTGCACCGGCGCGAGCCGAGCAGCAGTTCACGCACCAGCAGAGCAGAAGTGTCCACCGGTCGCCGATCACGTCGACCCCCGCCGACACCGGGCAGTATTCGATTCCCTGTCGCATGCGCCTACCCCAGTCCGATCTTTGGACCGGCCACTCAAGCTACTGCTCCGGCAAGCTGACTACATCGATGAGGACACCGTCCTGGTTCACGACCTGCTGCACGAGCGGCGTGACGATACCTGGACCCTGACGACCGGCCGCTACCCCAAACTCCGGCTGCCGCACCGGTGGTGGCCGCTCAGTGCCGCACGGCGGGCCTGAGCATCGTCCACGACGACATCGGTCCCGGCGGCCTGCGAGTTCTCCATGCCGTCAAGCAGCCCTGACCCGTTGTCCAGACGGCTGAGACACCTACAGCGCTGCGCGCAGCCAGCCGGTGAGGTCTCGGGTCAACCGGGACAGGGCCGGATTCGACGGCTGCTGCCAGGTAGACCAGTCCACGTCGGGTACCGGGGAACCGGCAGTCTGGCATGCGGCGCCACCGAACTACGACTTCGGTGGTGTCGTCGCCGTGCATGCTCTCGTGACGACCTCTACCCACACCTGCGGATCGGTCGACCACAGGTTGTGCGCGACTCCGGGTACCTCCTCGAACCTGCCGTGCGGGACCAAGGCGGCGAGCTGCCGCAGTGGCCAGGACGGGCGGATGTCGTGCTGCGGGGCGATGAACGTCATGGCGACGTCGGAGTCGGCCAGTCGGCGGAGCACGTCGGGTTCGTGGATCCACTGCACGAACGACGCGCCCAGTGCGGCGTGAACGTCCGCTGCCCAAGCGATCTCGACGTCGGTTTCCAGGTGCCGCGAGGACTCGTACGCCTGGGACCAGGTGCGGTCCTTGTGGAGTCCGTGTCCTGCCACGCCGACCACGGATCCGACTCGGTCGGGATGATCCAACGCGTAACGCACCGCCAGGTCCGAGCCCCAAGAATGGCCGAGCACCACCCAGCTGTCGATCCCCCCGGCTCGCCGCACCGCTTCGAGATCGGCGACTGCCCGACCGAGGTCGTGCGGCCCGCCGCCGGAGCGTCCGACACCTCTCGGTTCCGGGTACCAGGCCCGCATTCCGCGAGGTGCCAGCCGGTCATCCTCGAGGTAGTGGACGCAGCCCGGTCCACCCGACAGAACCACGACATCCGGCCCCTGTCCCGTGACACCGACGTGCAGCAAAGTCCCGTCATCGGCGGGCACCATCATCGATCGCATTTCACCCTCTGGTCGCAGTGAAGCCGAGTTGGTTCTGCGGAGTCGACCAGCACCTTCCCGGACGGCGCAGGGCGCCGGTCACAGCTGCACAGCAGCGGATACCATCCAAATCCCCAGCGCCAGTACGCAGAATACCGAGCCGGTGATCGCCACTGCCTTGCCTCTGCGTGCCCCGGTGCAGCCGACAATGCCGAAGACGAGTCCGGGCAGCGCGAACACATATGCCCCGTACTGCCGAACCTCCGATAGGTCGATCGGGAGAAAGGGGACGACCAACGCGGCAACACCGAGAATCAAGGCGATCACGGCGAACCCGAATCCCTTGGAGGGCACCACGGAAGCGTTCGGCGGATGCTGGGGCCACGCTGAGGGCGAACCGTCGTGGAACTGTGGCGGCTGATTCGAGGGCCGCCCGAATTGGTCCAGCTGCGGCGGTTGCCGACTCGGCAGGGGTGGTGGGCTCGACGGACGCGGCCCGAAGCCGGGGCCGGGCACGTGTGGATCGTTCGGCACCGACCGAGCATATCGGTGATACGGCCGCCGAACCCGAATCCCGCTGCATCAATCACAGGGCGAGATGCAGGCCGAAGGTGACGTCGCCGGTGGTGACGAGATCGCCGTCGTCCACGACCCGAGCCCTGGTGATCACGCCGCCCTCCCGCGCCAGTTGCCCGATGCCTGGGTACTCTCCAGATCGTTATGGTGTCCGCTGTCCTTCTACTGACCGCCTGTATCCAGCTGGCCTGCGTGTTCCTGTTGTGGGCTCGTACCACGCGCATCGCCCGGATCTGGTTGCTGGGCTTGGTGGGTATCGGACTGGCTTACGACTCGGCGGTCGTCGGGCTCGGAGCGATGCTGGGGGAGGGGCCGTTGCTGCACGCCTCGAGTTTCGGCCGATTCGTCGGCCACGCCCTGTTGACTCCGCTGCTGGTCCTCTGGGCGGCCGACCGCACCGGCGCGAGTCCGCGGTGGCGCCGGTCGGCGTTGGCGCTCACCCTGGCATTGGTGGCATGGGGCGTGCTCGCGGAACTGCCTCACCTGCGACTCGTACCTCGCCGGTTCGCCGACACCCTTCGTTATACGGCCGAATCCCCTGCCCCTCCGGTACCCGCGCTCGTGGTGACCGCCGTGTTGATGGCCGCCGGAATCGTGTTGTGGCGCAGGGAAGGCCGCCGGTCGCCGTTGCTCGGAACCGTGCTGCTGCTGCTCGCGTCCGCGGCGGCCGTGGCCGTTGCGCCGCTCGGCAATGTCGGTGAGGCTGTGCTGCTCGCCGCGCTCACCGGCGCAGAAGTGCAGGGCTTGTCGAGAAAACCCGGTGCGAAGTCGACCGAATACCGGAAATGACGCGCTACTGCCGTTTCGAGTCGGCTACCACGGACGCCGTGGTGACTAGGTCGGTCACGCTCACGGGTGTCGGTACCCCTGCCGTCACTCCCGGGCGGGAAAGCGGCGGGCCCACGGTTCGTGTTCGATGCGCGCGCTGGTGATCACGGTGCTGAGCAGGCGATACCAACCTGCCGTGATGATCAGCTCGAGGATCTGGTCGTTCGCGTAGCGTTCGGCCAGTAGCGACCAGACTTCGTCGGAGATGTCGGCGGCGTCGTAGAGTTCGTCCGTCATGCGCACAAGGACGGTGTCCGCCTCGGTCCATGCGGGATCGTCGGCGGGCCCGGTTGCGGCAGCGTCGATTTGGGCGGTGGTCAGACCGACCTCGGGCCCTTGGATCACGGCGTGGACGCCCCATTCGTACTCCGCGTCCGCTCTGGCGCAGGTGCGGTGGATGACGATCTCGCGATCACGCGGGGGCACCCGGCCGTGGCCGAGGATGCCTGCCCCGAGTGGACGCATCCGCGAGAAGAGCTCATCGTGCACGGCCAGGGTTCGGAACAGAATCAGCGGATCGAGCGCGGTCTCCTTCGGCATCCACTTTCGCAGTTGGGCGTCGATCTCCGGTGCGTATGGCGGGTGGAGTGGGGCGATGCGCGGTGCGGTGGTCATCGGTGAGAACCTCGTGCTTCGGTCGAGCCGGCGAACCGTTTTGCTAAGATCGCCCGGTTGCTTCGAAAAGCAGAGCAAGGACGCACTCGAATGGTAGCTTCGGAATTCGAAGCGGACAAGCCTCCCTCGGTCGGTGAACCCGTCCGAGGGTCCCGCTCCGGCCGCCCGATCATGGTGCTGCTGGATCTGCTGGGCAGGCGCTGGGCCCTGCGCGTGCTGTGGGAACTGCGCGACGGCGCGAGCGCAACCTTCCGTGAGTTGCAAACCCGGACGGGTGGAGTGTCCGCCAGCGTTCTCAACGATCGGCTACGGGAGCTCCGGGCGGCCGGCATCGTGGAGACCGATGCCGATGGTTACCGGCTGAGCTCCGATGGCCGCGACCTACTCGCGTCCCTTGCGCCACTGCAGGTTTGGGCCCAGCGCTGGGGTGACTCCTAGGCGTGTGACGGGCAACCCCGCCGTGCTGATCAGTCGCGGCAGGGCGCAAGTGTGAGCTCGTCGGCGGCATTCGATCGGACGCGGCACGCTGCCCGGCTCGACGTTCCGACGTCGGCGGCTGTGGGGATGTGGAAGGCGGTTGCCCCATGCGGGTCGGCGGCAGCGCAGTCGAGATGGTGGCGGCACCTGACTCCGGCGATGTGTCCGCCGAGTGTGCTCATGCGGCCTGCGCATCGACCAGTTGTAGTCCGGGTAGCGGGCGCTCTTCCCATCTGCCTCATACGCGCTGTTCGGTGCCCTTCGCGGTGGCTGCGGCGATCGTGTGGTTCCGACATTATCTGACTCGAGCACTTGCACTCTTCTATGGAGAGTGCTAGATAATATCTGTGTCAGGTGGCACAGATTAGCTGAAGTCACACGCGAGAGAAAGAGTGAGTGGAGGTGTCGACATGCTGATGCGTACCGATCCGTTCGGTGATCTGGATCGTTTGACGCAGCAGGTGTTCGGTGCGCCCGCCCGCCCGGCGGTGATGCCGATGGACGCCTGGCGAGACGGGGACGAGTTCTTCGTGGAGTTGGATCTGCCCGGAATCGACCCGGACTCGCTGGATCTGGATGTCGAACGCAATGTGGTCACCGTGCGAGCTTCGCGTCCGGAGCTGGACGCTGGGCGGTCGATGATCGCCGCGGAACGCGCCCGCGGTGTGTTCAGCCGCCGGCTGTTCCTGGGTGAGAACCTCGATACCGACCAGATCCGCGCCGACTACCGCGACGGGGTGCTGCGCTTGATCGTCCCGGTCGCGGAGAAGGCCAAACCCCGCAAGATCGAGATCGCCCGTCACGGCCACCAGCGCCAGGCGATCAACGCCTGAGCCGTTCGGGCCGCGTTGCCCCCAGGAGGTCCGGTGATGACCACCACAACCGGTATGGGCTCGCCCGAGGTGTCGTGGCTGGATGCCCGGCTGCTCGAGCTGGACCCCGACCTCGAGGAGTTGTTCGCCGAGGTCGACGACATCCTGTGCGAGGCAAGGGCGCGGTGGCGGCAACGCCCCGGCGAGGGGCTCAGCCGCGGTGGACCGGGATGGCGGCAGCCTCCCCGGTTACGGGGACGGCGCCCGCGACCGGTACCGGCTACCCAGCGCAGCCCACCCGCCCGCATGCCGTGCCGCTGGTAGCCCACCGCGCCGGACCCGGGTGGGCTCGGTCGGCATGGTCCTCCGGGCCCACCCGGCCTTTCCGCCGGAATACACATGATCACGTCCGAGGAGGAACCGCCATGACCACGCTCCCGGCCGGCAACGACTCCGACGGCGCCGACCAGAACACCCACGCCCTTCGGCCGGCGGGCACGCGAGATCTTGTCGTCGGTGAGTCTCGGGGAGTGGATGCCCGGGTTGCGATGAAGACAGAGGATCTCGGCAACGGAAGCCCGGCGCGGAGTGACGGCAACGGCAGGCAAGGGCTGGAGACCATCGGGAGCTTCCGATTCTGGTTTGCCGACCAGCGGTGGGAATGGTCGGATCAGGTCGCGAAGTTGCACGGGTACGCACCGGGAACGGTGGAACCCACTACGGAGCTGCTGCTCGCGCACAAGCACCCGGATGACCGTGCCACGGTAGCGGAAACGCTGGCCACGGCGGTGCGGACGGGGGAGCCGTTCTGCAGTCGTCACCGCATCATCGATGTGGCCGGCCGGGTGCATCACGTGCTGGTGGTGGGAGATCGGTTGCACGACTCCACCGGTGCGACGGTGGGGACCACCGGCTATTACGTCGATCTCACCGGTCGGCTCGACGAGAACCGGCAAAGGGTGCTGCAGGAGACCCTGCCGGAAGTCGTGGCCGCACGTGAGGTCATCGAGCAGGCCAAAGGCATCCTGATGTTCGTGTACGGCCTCAACGCCGAGCAGGCGTTCGGGGTGTTGCAGTGGCGCTCCCAGGAAACCAACACCAAACTTCGCGATCTGGCGGCGAAACTCGTCGGCGCGGTGGTGGCTTTGGGTGGCGGGCCGGTTCGGCAGCGCACCCAATTCGACCATCTGCTGCTGACCGTCCACGAACGACCGGATCGGACTTAGCCACCGGGCCTGATTCGCGCGGGCGCGGGTGCCCTACCGCATGTGTGCGGGTCAGGATGTGGCGATGACAGTGCTGGCCCCGAGCGCGGCGATCAGGCCGACGATCTGACTCCGGCGCAATTGTTCCTTCAGCGCGGACACGCTCAGTATCACCGGGACGATCGGGTAGAGCGAAGACAAGACGACCGCCACGGCCAGGTGCTCGGTCCGCGTGGCGAAGAGGTAGGACACCAGCGCGGCGGCGGCGAGGATGCCGGAGCACACGGCGGTGAACCCGTCCCTATGTCGCCGGGCCGTGGCGCTTCCCCGGATCCGGATGCGAGCTTCCAGACGACCAGAGCGACGAGAACGACGGCCGCTGCCCGGCCTGCGGTCACCGGCCAGATACCGGAGTCGGGCGTGGCCTGAGCCAACGCGAGGTACTGCACGGCGATGCCGACTCAGTCCATCGCCGACCCCGGCGCCGGTGCCCGGATCGGAACCGGTGGTGCCCCCGCGACGAGCCAGAGGGCCGGCAAGGCAACCGCGATCCCGGCCCACGCGATACCGGTTCCCACGCCGGACAGCGCTCCCCAGCCGAGATCGGCCGGATCGGGCGCGGTGCGGGAGACCAGCAGCCCGGCGAGGACGGTTGCGGCCAGCCCACCGAGCTGCCCGAGCAGGGCAACACGGCCGAATCCGATGCGGCGGGAGGCGACTCCACCCGAGAAATCCGACAGGCCGTAGCTCAACGCGGAGACCAGCGCCAGAAGCGGGGCCATGATCAGGCTGTCCGGTCCCGCTCGGCCTGACCCACCGGACACACCGCGGATCGGGTACAGCAGCCACGATCGCACAGCCGGCACAACAGCCGGGCAGCCGCGGACTGACTCGAGCCGACGCGCTTCCCCAACTCCGTCACGCTGATTCCCGGCGAAACCGCCAGCGTCACCAGAGCGCCCGCGCCGCTGATGCTGACGGCACCGGCGTCGTGTACCCGAGCGAGCATCACGGCGTTGATCGCGAGCGCCGCCGCCCCCAACAGGTTCACCAATCGCTCGTTATGCATGACTCATGCATAAGATCGCGCCCGGGGTGGATGTCAATGCCGTGCCTCGCAATCCAGGCGGCGTCTATCTGACGCGCTGCTGGCATCGGTGAAATGGGCGAGGGGCCGCACGGCTTCGTGGATGCCCCGTGCTTACCCGGACCTCGGCCTGCGAGGCCGATCGCAGAACCCGGCCGAACTGGGCGAGCCTGCCTCATGGCGGCGATGTCGCGCCCCGTGCTGGGCGACCGGATTCTCCGGACTCTGCGGGGCGGCACAGCGTCCGCTCGGCGGTCACGGTCAGCCGCTCGATCGCCTCCTCGACGGGCAGGCCGCGACCGGTCACGAGCAGATCCAGGCTTTCGAAACTCGTCAGCGCCCACAGCACGTCGGTCGCCCATTCCGTCGAAACGTCCTCGCGCAGAATGTTCGCCGCGGCGAGTCGATGCGCCAGGTGGGCGACGCCTCCTCGGCGATCCTCCTCCATTGCCCGCACCGCTTCGGCGGCCGAGGACGGATCGAGGCGGTCCATGGCGTGCAGCACGCGATAGATCTCGAGGTCACGGGCCTTCATGCGACTCGCGGCGGCTATCGCGCCGCGCAGGTGTGCGCGCGCGTCGGCCGAGTCGACGGCCGCGGTGAGCTCCCGCAAGCCGGTGCGGCTGGACAGATCCGCGACGAACGCGTCGAAAAGGCCGGCGCGGGAACCGAAGTCCACATAGATCGTCGACCGTGACACGCCGGCGGCCTTGGCGACTTTGTCCAGGCTCAACGGCTCGGTCGGCGCCTCACGGAGCTGGCCGGCGACGGCGTCCAGGATGCGGCGCCGGGTCTGGACCGCAGCCTCCGCCCGCGCGGCCTGGTCGTACTTGCGCTTGGTCATGCGGCTCATCCTCCCATATTTCGATTGACAAGCTGTCCGATGAAAGCGCATCATTTCGCCAGACAGTATGTCTGATGAAATGGAGAGTCGATGAGTGGTCCATCTACCCCGCGATTCCGCTACGGCCTGCTGGCGCCGTGGCCGGTCGGCCTGGCGCTTGCGCTGGTCAATGCCGCGGTTGCCGTGGTGAGCGCCCCGATGTTCGCGGTGCAGGCCGGGATCTACGTCGCGCTCGCCGCAGTGGCGATCAGGGGTGTCGTCACTCCGAGGCAGTTGCCAGCGGTGACGTTGGTGGCGGCCGCGATCGTGCTGTTCGCGATCGCAGGTTTCACCGGAGAACCCACAGCGAGCCGACCGTCATCGATGGTTGTCAACACTGCGGTGCTGTTGGTTGTGTCGATCGCTGTGCTGGTCGGCGCGGTCGGATTGCTTCTGCAGTTCCGGCGGTCGCCCCGCGTGGGAGTGGCCGTGCCCGCGATGGTCGTGTTCGGGCTCGGGACCGGTGGGTTCGTGCTGAACCTGCTGGCCCGCTTGGCGATCGTGCTCACCGGCGCCGAGGAACAACAGTTGGCGGTGGAGGCGACGCACTGGTCGGCAGCGCAGTATCTGCGTGGCACCACCGGCCCGGTCGACTTCGTCGGCTACACCCTGGTCTGGCTGGACCTGGTCCAGATCGCCTACGTCGTCTCCGCCTATGCCGCCGCGGCGGCACTGGCCTGGCTGGCCGTTGGAGAATCTGCGGTGCCACGCCGGATCGGGACGGTCCTCACCGCGGCGGGATGCGTCCTGGCCGTCGCGCTCTCGGCCGGCGCCGGCGCGGCAATTGCCCTGCCACACGCTGCCGACGCGGTACCGGCGACCGTCGCCTTCGTCACCAGCATCCCGTTCATGGCGACGCTGATTCCCTACGCCCTCGGCGCCGCGATCCTCGCGACCGCCGCACATCGTTCCCCGACCACTCAGGAGTGGAAATGAACATCGCAGCAGTACTCGTGACGGGCTGCCTGGCCCTTTCAGTGGCCGGCTCGGGTGTGGCGCCCCTTGTCCGCCACCCGAAGATTGTCGACACGGTCGCCGCCGTCGGCTTCCCCGTGCAGCATGTGTGGATGCTGGGTGTCGTCAAACTCGCCGCCGCCGGCGGGCTCGCCTGCGGGCCGCTGTGGTGGCCGGTGTCGGTCGCGGCAGCGCTCGGTCTCGTTGTCTACTTCGTCGCGGCGATCGGCACGCATCTGCGTGCGCGCCGGCGTGATGTCGCCGCACCGGCCGTCTTCCTCGCGCTGTCGGTCTCGTCCCTGGTGCTCCTGGCCGGAGTCGGGTCGTGACTGCTGTCGACTCGCGCCCAAGCCGAGGCGAACTCCGCCCACCCGATAAGGAACCCTGTTGATCAACGACAACTTCCCCCGCACCAACGCCTACCACCCCGACTGGATTCGCGCCGGCGTCAGCGGCGGCGCGAACTCGTTGTGGCTCACCGAATGGCTCACCGAGGCCATCGATCTGCAATCCGGCATGCGCGTGCTGGATCTCGGCTGCGGACGTGGCGCGTCGTCGGTGTTCCTGCACCGTGAATTCGGAGTCCAGGTCTGGGCCACCGATCTGTGGTTCAGCCCCGACGAACGAGCGGCACGGTTCCGCGACGCCGGAGTCGCGAACTCGGTGTACTCCATCCGCGCGGACGCCCGCGCCTTGCCGTTCGCCGCCGGATTCTTCGACGCGATCGTGAGCATCGACTCGTTCGTCTACTACGGCACCGACGACCTCTACGCCAACTACCTGGCATCGTTCGTCCGCCCCGGCGCCACCATCGCCATCGCCGGAGCCGGGCTGACCCGCGAAATCGACGGCCCGATACCCGAGCACCTGCGGTCCTGGTGGGCACCGAGCATGGCCTGCCTGCACTCGGCGCCGTGGTGGCAGCGCCATTGGCAGCGCAGCGGTGTCCTCGACGTCACCCACGCCGACACCATGCCGGACGGATGGCGGCGCTGGCTGGACTGGCAGCACGAGGTCGCACCGGACAACACCGCCGAGATTCAGGCCCTCGGACAAGACCGAGGCGACTACCTCGGCTACGTCCGCGTGGTCGCCCGCCGCGCCGACCGCCCACTCGACCCGCACGTCACCACGGTCGACACCACCTACCAGTCCCAGCCGCTGCTGCGTGAGCACTGACGACGAGGCCGCCGAATTGTCCAGTGCCGCTACCAGTACTGATGCCGCTTTCCGTCGGTGTCGGCGACGAAGATGACCGCGTCGGCGCCGGCCGCGTCCGCCGGGGTGAGCGGGATGTGGCCGGGCACGATCGGTTCGCCCGTGCCGATCGACGGGGGAAGCGCGGCGCGCAGCGCCTGTGCCGGAAACAGGGTGCGGCGGGTGGTCGCCTCGGCCAATTCGTGCTGGAGGGTGCCCGGATCGCTGTTGGGGTTGGCGTCGGTTGCCAGGAACACGTAGCGCTCGCCGAGGGTGAGCGCGACGAGCGCGCCCGCGCCGCACCAGTTCACGTCGTCCCGGCCGACCGACATGTGGGACTGCGCACGCTGTAGGTGCACGTTGTGCGCGAAAACCAGGCTCGGCCCGCGGCGCTGCTCCTGGGCGACGATCGCGAGCAGGTTCTCGGCCATCATCTCGGTGCGCAGGCTGAGCAGGGTCGCGATGCGATCGGGCCCGGGGTCGGCCATGGCCGCGTGATAGCGCAGCAGGCCCTGGGCGGTGCGCGCGTGCGCGACGGCGTGCTCGTAGCCGGTCGGGTCGGCGAGTCGCAGGCCGGGGGCCGCGCGACGCAGCGCGCTGGCGACATCGTCCGCGACGATGCGCAGGGCGCGAGCACGGCTGGAGTCGCCGATGGACGCTGCCGGGTCGAACATGGCCGCCTGGTTCGTCCAGTCCGCTTCCTCGCCGAGCAGAGCGTCGAGGTCGCGGACCGATCGCGGCCGCAGCGCCTCGGGTAGGTAGTCGGCGGCCGAGGACAGGGCGCGTCGCGGGCTCGGTGCGCCGGAGTGCTCCACCGGCGCGTCGAAGCCGTGGAAGCGGACCCGCTCCGACGGTGTGCGCCCGGCGTTGTGCGCGCGGAGCCATTCGACGAGTTCCCGGTTGCCCGGCACGGCGCCGAACCCGTGGCTGAACCCGGTCGCGAGCACCGTGTCGATGTCCGCCGTTGCCCCGCCCACGTAGTCCTCGACAACGGACGCGGCGAAAATATCGGTCTCCAACACGATCGACCGGTACCCCTGGTCGACGAGATGACGGAGGAGTTCGTTGCGCAGCAACGGGAACGCCTCGATCCCGTGGGTCGGCTCGCCGAGAGCGAGCAGGGCAGGCGGCTCGTTCCGTGCGGCGAGCAGTTCATCGAGGGCGCGGCCCAGGCTTGCCGGGTCGTCGAGTTGGCGGCCGATTCCACGCAGTGATGTGGCAGTAGACATGAGCACCCTTTCCGGATCGCGTACCCTCGACACTATCGTTGAAGATTCGAGTGAAACTTCTGCCGCTTTTACCTGGTATTGGAGACAAAAGCCTCAATAGGAGGTGCAAGCTGCGGCCCATCGACCTCGCCCGGGAGCACGGGTTGTCCGCACAGGCGATCCGCAACTACGACGACGCGGGCATCTTCCCGCCGACCGAGCGCAGCGAGACCGGTTACCGGCGCTACACACCCGTGCACGCGCAGGCCCTACGCGTCTTCCTCGCGTTGCGCGGCGGCCACGGGCACCAGCGGGCAATCGAGATCATGCGCGCGATCCACCGCGGCGACACCGAGTCCGCCTATCGGCTCATCGACGCCGCACATGTCGCGCTGCTCGCCGAACGCGATACGCGCACCGAGGTCGCGGCAGCCCTGGGTAGCCTGTCCACCACGATGCCGACTCCTGGTCACGGTCGACCGCTGACCGTGGGCGAACTCGCGCGCAGGCTCGGCGTACACCCGGCCACCCTGCGCACCTGGGAGACCCACCGCATCCTGCGCCCCGAACGCGACCGAGCAACGGGTTATCGCCTATACGGACCGGACTGCGTACGCGACGCCGAGATCGCGCGACAGTTGCGCCGAGGCGGGTACTTGCTGTCCCAGGTCGCGCAGTTCATCGATGCGCTGCGCGAGGCAGGCGGGGCGGACGCGTTGAGCGCCTTCCTCGACGCCTGGCATGATCGGCTGACCACGCGCAGCCGCAACCTTCTCGTCGGCGCGGCTCGGCTCGACACCTACCTCACCATGCTCGACCAGACGTAGCCGGATCCCGTCGCAACACGATCGTCGGCGTCCGGCGCGTGCCGATGAACTCCTGCCGAAGCCGCCCGGCGGACAAGCTTATTGCCGTCGGGACGTTGGTATAGCCGCAATCCAGCAAGTGTCGACAACACTTACATCGAGCCGGTGGTTCGCGGTCGGTTCTCGGCATCTACCGTCCGCTTCGACCCACAAGTCGGTACCGGATCTGCCATTCGCGCCGCTGTGCGAATAGGGGAAAATACCGACTTCGAATACGAAAAAAACCCCTATAGCGAACACCTATCGACAGCAATGGTGGAAGGTGGTAAATCATACCTGACGGTCAACGTCGCCCGCCCGGGGGAAAGAATCCACACATCGGTCCGATGATTGGACTCCCAATGATTATCAAGAAACTAGTGGCGACCGCTCTGTTGGCCATAGCGTCAACAGGCATAGCAATGGCCACAGCGCATGGTGAGGGCACTCTGGCAAGCCTCACGATGAACGGAGTGGACGGTCCTATCTCCTACACCACAACGCTGGCCGCGGATCACCGCAGCGCAGTAGTCGATCTGGCCTCCGGCAGATTCGAGGTGACGCCGGACGCCGTCAACGTGATCGCCGATGACGGCGCGATCGTCGGCGCGATTCCGACGACACTGCGTATGGAGACAGGCCAGAATTTCAGCGTCACGCCGTCGCTCGATCCGTCGGGTAGGACGCTGACGATGACCCCGGCGGCAGGCGTTCCGTCACCCGCCGCGGTCTCACCCGAGGTGCAGGGCCTGATGCACGATGCCCTGCTCGGCGGTGCCTTGGTGGGCGCGGCGATCGGCTGCGCGATCGGCATTGCCATCGGAATCTGGTTCTTCGTCGTCGGCGCCGTCGTCGGTTGCGCGGTCGGCGCTGCCATCGGTGCCTG
This sequence comes from Nocardia abscessus, assembly GCF_015477775.1. Classification (GTDB taxonomy): domain Bacteria; phylum Actinomycetota; class Actinomycetes; order Mycobacteriales; family Mycobacteriaceae; genus Nocardia; species Nocardia abscessus_A. The sequence continues at coordinate 251,901 of NZ_JADLQO010000011.1, forward strand.
GATCGGCTTCTTCTTCACCCCGTTCTGATCCATCATCCTGAAGAACCGAATCGAGTAGTCGACACGGCCGGGCGGGTCACAAATCCGCCCGGCCTCTCACTGTCCGAAATGGTCGTTTGGTTCGGCGGCTGGAGTCGGCAGATCCGGCAATGCGGCGATTGTCACCCCGATGACGGCGGGCAAGCGGCGAATAGGTGGCCGGTGGATCGCAGAAGAATTCACTGTGAGGTGAAGATACTTATCTAAACAATCGTCCATTTCAGCACTTGCGCGCACTGGCGCGTCCGCTCGGTCGGAGGCGTGGTGCGACCTTCCGCGACACGCGGACGTCCGGTGGAGTGGCATTTATGCTCGCGGTGGACGAGCGACTGGGGGAGCATGCGATGCTGTCGAGAGAAGACGAGATCGCCGGACTTCATCTCACCTTGCAGGATGCGCTGGACCGGGTAGCGAACGGCCCGGACGCGGCACCTGTACTGGACCACCGGATCAGCGCGGCGGCGCGGCGACTTGCTGATCTTCTTCCCCGGGAAAACGACCTGGAGGCCCTGCATTCGCGGTGGCTGCTGGGATGGGTGCACTGGCATCGCTACCGATCCCGGGCCGGGGGCGGCGATCCCATGGATCTCAGTACCGCGATCACCCAGCATGCGTACTGTCTGGTTGCCGGGCGCGGACCCTTGCCCGAGGAACTGCTGGCCCGCGTGGCCGACGAATTGGTCCCGGAAGGATCGGCAGTCCTCGAACACGCCATGCGGACACGAGACGAACACGCCGTCGAGATCGCCGCGGACATCTGGCAGCGCATCGTCGAAGCGACGCCACGCGACCACTCCGATCGGGCGCATCGCGCCGCCGCTTCGGGTATCGCGTGCTTCGTCCGCTTCGAATCATTCGGTGATCGGACGGATCTGGACCGAGCCGAATCGTCGTTGCGTGCGTCGTTGCTCGAGCGATCCCGCGACGCGACATCCCTGATCAATCTCGGAAATGTCCTGTTGGCTCGATGTCAGCTCGACGAGGACTACGGGGGCGTCGATGAAACGATCGACACTCTGCGGCGAGGGGCCGCGGTGGCAGACTCCGACGAACTCCGAGCGGCCTGCGCCGGTGCTCTGGTGTCGGCGTTGCGGCTCCGCTTCGAGCGCACCGGCGACGAGACCGACCTTGCCGAGGCGATCCGCGCCGGGCGCGATGCCGTGGAGACAACTCCGGCGGGGCACCCCAGCCGCCCCGAACACCTGTCGAATCTGGGCACGGCGTTTCACCGGCGGTTCGACGCATTCGGAGACCCAGCGGACCTGGATGATGCCATCGACTTGTTTCATGCGGCGGCGGAGGGGATTCCGGCCGACAGTCCCCGACGGGTCATCAGTCTGTCCAATCTCGGCGTCGCCTTGCATTCCCGGCACATATTGACAGCATCGTCGGCTGACCTGGATGCGGCGATCGAAGCCGGGTGGGCCGCAGTGAACCATCTCGATTCCGACCCCTACGCCACGACCTATCTGGACGCGTTGGCACGCTCACTGCACGCCAGATTCGAATCAACCGGATCGGCAACGGATTTGGACGAATTGTTCACCGTGCATCGCGCCATGTCCGCGGCATTGCCGGACGGGCATCCCAACCGGCCCTGGCGGCTGATCGAGCTCGCTGTCATCCAGCATGACCGGTTTCTGCGTGACCGGGCACTGAGCGATCTCGACCAGGCGATCTGGCACTGTCGGCAAGCGATGGAAGAGTTGCCGCTCGACCACCCACGCCGCCCGACCGGTGTGGAGTTGCTCGGCCGGGCGCTTCTGGAACGTTTCGGTCGCGTCGGGGAGGCGGCCGATCTGGAGCAAGCCATCGAGTTCTTGCGAGCGGCCGCTGATTCAGCCCCTGCGGACTCGACGGGCGGGGCGCGGCGCTCGGGGCGTCTGGCCCAGGCGCTGTTCGAGCGTTTCTTCGTCACCGGAGACCGCGAAGATCTGGACCAGTCGATCCGGTTGATTCGGGCCGCCATACCCGCGGGCGGCGGTTCGAGCGACGTCGAGCGACTGTCGTTGCTGAGTTCCCTTGCCGCTGGACTGCGCGAACGATTCCACGAGTACGGCGACATCGCGGATCTGGACGAAGTGATCGACATGGGGCAGGAGGCACTGCACAGCACGACAGAGCGCGTCCCGCCCGCTCAGCTGCTGTTCAACCTCGGCGCGGCATTCGCGACGCGCCATGGCCACTCCGGGACACCGGAAGACCGTGACCGAGGGCTCGCGGCATTGGAGCAGGTCGCAGTGACGCGCCAGTACGATCCCGTGCTACGGATCCGGGCCGCGCACGCCGGCGGGATCCTTCTTGCCGGGGCGGATCCGGCCCGCGCGGCGGAGCTGCTGGCGTATGCGGTGCATCTGCTGGGTGACCTGGTGCCGCGCCATCTGGAGACGTCCGATCAACAGCGCGAACTGCGCGACATCGGCAGGGTGGCCACCGACGCGGCCGCCCTGGCCCTCCAGGATCCCAGCCAGTCCATCGATCAGCGGGCCGGTCGAGCGCTGCAGTTGTTGGAGACCGGCCGCGCGATCCTGTTCGGCCAGGGAATGGAGATTCGCAGCGATACAACAGAACTGGCCGCTCAGCATCCCGACCTCGCCGCACGCCTGGAGTCACTGCGTCACACACTGGGCATGACGCGCGACGGAGACGCCCTCGGATACTTCTGGCTCGGCGACTTCCCCGATCCCACCCTCAGAACATTCCCCGATCCCGTACGGGAGCGCAGGACGCTGGGCGAACAGTACACCGCACTGCTGAACGAGATCCGTTCCCACGCAGGCTTTTCCTCTTTCGCGCAGGCTTCGCCGGACATCGATATGCCGGATGGGAACCTTCCAGGGGCCGTCGTTGTGTTCAACATCAGCCGGTATCGAAGCGATGCCCTGCTGGTCACCGGCGGCACCGTGCGCGCCGTCTCGCTGCCCACGATGGGCCTGGATGCCGTCACCGAACAAGTCGTTGCCTTTCGCCAAGCCCTGCGCGATGCGACGAACCCGGCCGGCACCCCGGCGCACCGCGTCGCGGCGCAGCGCTCGCTTTCCCGCGTTCTGCAATGGCTGTGGGACAACGCCACCGGCCCGGTGCTCGAGGCCCTCGGTCACGACGCACCGCCGAGCGCAGGACAAGCGTGGCCGCGAATCTGGTGGGCGCCCGGAGGGCTGCTGGGCAATCTGCCGATCCACGCCGCCGGCTACCACAACTCCGACTCACACGCACGATCCGTGCTGGACCGCGTCGTGTCGTCCTATACGCCGACGCTTCGCGCCCTGGCCTACGCACACCGGCGCATGCGCGTTCCCGACCATGACAGCCGCGCACTGATCGTCTCCATGCCGACCACTCCCGGCATCCCGGGGCGCCTGCATTTCGTCCCCGAAGAAGTCCGCGCGATCCGGGAATGCCTACACAACCCTTGCGTCGTGACCGAACCCGAAGCCGACTCCGCCGATCCGGAATACGTCGAACCGTTCAGCCGAGACGAACTCCTCGCCTTGGCGAACTCCGGCACCGATCTGCCGCCGGACGTGCTGCCCACCAGATCCACTATTCTGACCTTGCTCGAGACCTGCACCATGGTCCACTTCGCCTGTCATGCGCACAGCCACCCCACAGATCCGTCGCGGAGCGCGCTCTTACTGCACGATGAGCCCCTCACCGTCGGAGCACTCGCCACGGTGTACCCCCGATACGCCGACCTCGCCTATCTATCCGCCTGCGAAACCGCGCACACCGCCGACGATCAACTCGCCGACGAGGGCATAAATCTCGTATCGGCGTTCCAGCTCGCGGGCTACACGCACGTCATCGGCACCCTCTGGGAGGTCGACGACGACATCGCCACCACCATCGCCACCAACGTGTACAAAAGCATCACCAACCCGGACGGAACGTCGAACATGGCCTCGACGGCGGAAATCCTGCACCGTGTCGTACTCGACATTCGCAACAGGAAGGCCGCTACCCCGACGCTCTGGGCGGCACACATCCATGCCGGCGCATGAGCACGAATACCGTTTTCCGCGGCAAAGATTTGTGCAGACACCGCGCCTGTGCAATTGGTAGTGCCCGATGGGTGGAACCGATTGACAGTGTGCACCAACCGCCGACTCGACCGGTATCAGCTGGGGGTGCAGTGAACAGATCATCCGCCGAGGTCGGACCCCGGTTGCAGCGGTGCTCGGCACTCAGCGAGTAGAAACCGAATCGGTCGGGGTCGGTGGGATCCGCCGCCGCGTGCGGGTGTCGGCGGAGAGGTCAGTCGGCAATGTTGCGCGTCGCCCGATCCGGCAGGATCCCGGCCTGGACGAGTTCCTCGTAGATCCGCTGCTGCTCATCGTCGAGATTCGAGTACAGCATCTCGTATGCCAGTTCTTCCTCGGCGAGCACCGCGACCGGATCCCAGTCGTCACCGAGCGCAGCGACGACGGCGGTGCGCCGTCGTGCCTCGTCCAGCGTGAGGTCGTAAGCAAAATTATGGTCGGCCATGCGGGCATCTCTTTCCGAAAACGATTCGATGACGATGCCCAACCAGACCCTCTCGAGCAATGACGTGCATCACGTTCCACGGTTGGACTTCATCACATTTGATGCCCGTGCGCGGACCGGACCACGGAGTAGCGCCTCCACACGGGTGTCGCTGCCTCGCCCTCACCCGGCTGGCCACGAAGCCGGCCGACCTGGGTGGTGATGCCTTCGGTGGCCAGGCGCGCATTGCCCAGTGGCTGTCAGCAGATCCAGGAGTCGGTACTGTGCGCTGTCACCGAAACCGTGGCATGTTTGCAGCGTGAACGTGTCAGAACTCGTCTACAACGTCGTAGTCGTCACGCACCTGCTCGGCATGGCCGCAGTGGTAGGTGGCTATGTCGCGGGGCAGCCACGTGTCTCGGAACTCATGGTCTGGGGTGCGCGGTTGCAGATCGTCACCGGGGTGATCCTGGTCGGCATGGCCGAATCGATCGACTCCCTGGCCAAGGACCCGGACATGGCGAAGATCGGGGTGAAGCTGGTCGTTTCGGTGGCGGTGGCCGCATTCGCCGAGATCGGGCGCGGGCGCGACAAGCGCGGCAAGTCGGTGCCGTGGCTGACCCACGCCGCGGGCGTGCTGGCGATCGTCAACGTTTTCGTAGCCGTCCTGTGGACCTGACGTGTTCGGCGCCGGCGGGTGTGTGCCGGCCGGCGCCGAACACGGGTCAGGCCTCGAACAGCGATTGCCCGAGGTAGCCGCCCGGCGCCGGAACTCCGGGCGGGATCACGAACACCGCGGAACCGATCGGCGTCGTCCAGACATTGAGCGCGTCGAACTCCGCGAGTCGTCGCTGCACCGGAACGAACTGGGTGTCCACGTCGCGCTGGTAGGCGGCGAACAGTAGGCCCGAGTTGGAGATCCGGCCGGGCGTGGGCGCGTCGTCGTAGTTGTAGCCACGTCGCAGGAAGCGCTCGCCGTCGTGGGTGTGATGAGCGCGCGCGATGTGCGACGACGGTGGGATGACCGGGATCCCGTTCGCGTCCACCGCGGCGAAGTCCGGCTCGTCGAACTCGTCGGCACCGGTCAGCGGCGCACCGTTGGCGACGGTGCGGCCGATGGTGAGTTCCCTTTCCTCCCGGTCGATTTCGTCCCAGGTGTCCAGTGTCATCGCGATCCGCCGCAGCACGCACGACGTGCCGCCGTCCAGCCACGGCCGGGCCGCGCCGTCATCCCAGACCAGACGGTTGAACTCCGGCGTGCCGGGCGCGAGGTTCACCGTGCCGTCGACCTGGCCCATCAGGTTGCGCGGTGTCGTGCCCGGCGCGGCATCCCGGAAGCCGCGCTGTACCCAGCGCACCGTGACCAGTGAGGACACGCTCCGGCACAGCACGCGCACCGCGTGCGACACCGTGGTGACCTCGTCGGCGCAGACCTGCAGGAGCAGGTCGCCGCCGGTCCACGCCGATTCGAGCCGGTCGATGGCGAAGGGCGGCAACGGCCGCAGCCAGGACGGCCGGTGTCGCTCGAGCCCGGCCGCCGGGAACACCGCCGGTCCGAAACCCACCGTGACGGTGAGCCGCGCGGAGCGCAGCGCGAGTTCGGGTTCGGTGTCCGCCAGAGCGGGCCTGCCCTGGGTGAGCCGGGCGGCGTCGCCGGTCCAGATCTTCAGCAATCCGACGAGGTCGTCGCGTCGAGCGCCCGGCTTCAGGTCGAAGGCCAGGAACGCCGCGTGGGCCTGCGGGATGGTATCGATGCCGGCTTGGTGCGGCCCGTAGAACGGCACCGTCGCGTCCCCCGACGACGGATCGGGGTCCCGCCGCCCGGGGCGGGCGGCCGCGCCGAGCCCGATACCGGCGGCGCCTGCCGCGACGGCGCCGCCGCCCAGCAGACGCCGCCGGTTGATCCGTGCGGGTCGCGGTTCGTTCCGCTCAGCCACCGTGCGCGGGGGTCTGCGCGCCGGTATGGGACTCGCCGCCCGCGTGGTCGGGCACGTAATTCTCCTGGTTGCCGGAGAAGTCGCGCACCTGGGCGGTGAAGGTGGTGGTCGAGCCGTCATCGAAGGTCAGCGTGACCGATGTCTCCGAGCCGGTGCGCAGCGGTCCGAGCAGGCCCATGAACATGATGTGGTCACCGCCGGGCCGCAGCTGTGTGCGCCCGTGCGCGGGAACGACGAAGCCGCCGCGTTTGGGCCGCATCGCCTTCGTCCCGTTCGCGTCGGCGACCACTTCGTGCAGTTCGATCCGCTCCGAGGCGGGACTGGTGGCCGAGACGATGGTGCGTGGGGTGTCGCCGGAGTTGGTCAGGTCGCCGAACGCGGCCGACATTCCGCTGTCGGCGGCTTTGACCCACTGATCGGAAATGGTCACGGTGTTCGCCGAGGCGGCGGCCTGGGTCGCGTCGGCCGACGAGCAGGCGGTCAGGAGGAGTGCCGCCGCAGCGGTGGCCATCGCACCGGGCAGGAGGCGTGTGGTGCGTTGCCGAGTGAAGGTATGCATGAGAACTCCGAAGATGTGAGATGTGATGTGGCGCATGGTGGACCGGCGAAGACAGTGCGGCGCGCGCAGTGCCCCGGAGTCGTCGCCCGGACGCGGAACTTCGACCGCTGATGCGCGGAACGAGCCGCGGCTCACCGGGTCTCGGGACGAATCGTTCGTCGGCCGCCATGTCGTGGCGCGCGCGGATCGATGCCGAAGGTCGCGACGAGCCGCACGGGCTCGGCGGGTGATCCGGATCGAGCGTGAGCAGCGCTGAACGCATCGCGCGACCGCGGCGATGAGCCCGCGATGTCCGCCTGCGATGTGAAGGGTCAGTCCGGCGGTGGGCCGCGCAGGCCGGAACCCGAACTGAGCAGCAGGCGCCGTGGCCGGGGGAGTGCACGGCCGAATGCGAGCGAGCTGATCCGGACCGGTGCGCCGGGCCGATCGGCGAGGACCCGCACGGCCTGCCGCATCCCGCAGGCCGCACGCAGCAGAGCCTGTTCGGCGGCGTGGATGAGCAGCGCGCCGAGCGGAACAGCCGCGAGATGCGTGCCGAGCATGACCGATGTCGCGCCCGCGTCGTGGTGGTGAGCGGTCGACAGGGTGGCTGCGAGGTGTGCGACAGCCTGCGCGATCGCCAGCGTCGCCATGATCTCGCCGAGCCCGTGGCGGTGTCGTCGCGCGCCGGCGAACACGCCCACGGCCGCGCAGGCCGCGATCAGTGTGGCGATCGGCGAGGCGCCCGGAGACATCGCGCCCCCACCGAGTGCATGCGCGGCGATGCTCACCGCCCCCGCCGCGGATCCGACGAACGCGCCGCGTAGCCGCGCCGCCATCACCGTCGGATTTCGCACCGTCTCATACTACCGACTGTCGTAGCCGTGCCGGGCATCGGATCGAGGCCGCGGCGGCATTCCGGCCCGGCGGCGGCTCGAGCCGCACGGGCGCGGAAACGGAACGAGACAGCTTTCCGCGCAATATCTCCCGCGAACCAACGCCGGTCCGCGGAACCGTCCTTCGTGTCGAAGGGGGTGCGCGCGATGCGGAAGCCGAGGTCCGCTCACACCGTGACGGCCGCGTGGACGAGGTTGTGGTCGGATACTCCGCCGACGTCGTCGACCGACGCCCCGGTGACGCTCGCGCCGTGCACGACCACGTGATCGATGTACTGGGATTTCGCGCCCGAGGAGCGCGGGCGGGTCGGCAGCGCACCGGCGACGCACTCGGCGACGACGAAGTCGTCGCCCAGCCCGGCGGCGACCGAGGCGCGATCGGTGTTGAAGTCACCCAGCAGCACCGCGGCGGGCGCCGGTGCGTCCGACGCGAGTTCGGCCAGGCGCGACAGCTGGTCGGTGCGCCGTCGATCGCCGGTCACATGGGTGGCGATCACCGTCAGTTCGCCCGCGTCGATGACCAGGGCGCCCTTGCCGTGATCGTGGGCGAAGGATTCGGCCGCGAGCTCCCTGCTCGGTTCGGCGGTGAGCACCACGAGGTACTCGCCGCCGTCGAGCAGGGAACTGGGCATGCGCCGCGGCGTCGGCAACCGCTGGTACCGCATCGCGTGGAACGTCCGATCCGGCAGCGCCATTCGCAGGCTGGCCAGCTGATCGCCGCTGACCTCCTGTAACGCGATGATCCGCTCGGTGCGTTCGGCCACCCGCGCGGTGATCGCGGCGATCCGTGCGCCCTCGTCCGGCCAGCGGGTCGCGACGTCCTCGTACCAGTTCTCGGCGTGGACGCGATGCAGAACGTTCCAAGTGGCCACCGTGATCACCCTCGCGATCGTAGGCGAACCGGGTGAAACAGGTTGCGGCGCGGGCTGGGCCGCGCCCGATGCGCTCACCCCGCGCCCTGGATGTCGATGCCCTGCTGAAGCGACGCGACCGCGTGATCGAGAACGCGATACAAGGCCGCGACGGAATGGTCCTCGCCCAGCATCCAGTGATCGAGGCCCACGCCGAAAGCGGCGAAACAAGCCGCGGCGGTGAGCTGCGGCCGCAGATCGTCGGCGCGGAGCCCGGCGCGGACGGCGAAGTTCAGCGCCATCGCGCGCTGGCGTCCCAGGGCGCCGATGAAGTTCTCGCGGCGCAGTTCCGGGTTGCCGACCAGCAGTTGCCTGGCCCGCCGTGCCGTCTCGGCTTGGCGGTCGCGTGCCCGCGCGTTCTGTTCGTCGAGCAGGAAGTCGCTCAGCGCCGCCCGCAGTGCGGTCAGCACCGATTCGCTCGTGGGGCGCCGGTCGACGGCGGCGAGCAACTGCGCCATCAGGTCTTCCTCATGGCTGAAGACGACCGCGAGTTTCGACGGGAAATGCCGGTGGAAGGTGCGCCGGGAAACGCGCGCCGCGTCGGCGATCTGCTGCACGGTGGTCTGCTCGAACCCGTGCCGCTCGAACAGTCGCAGCGCGGCATCGACCAATTCCCGTCGAACTCGCGCCTTCTCGCGCTCGCGCGGACCGTTCACACCCGTCATGCCGCAATCCCTCTTCTCGATGTCGTCGACATTGGTGTCTCAAAGTGACACTTTAGGGGAGATTCGGGCTACAGTGTCTCGTCGAGACATCGAGCCGGGAACGAGAGGTGGCGCCATGTCGGTGCGACGTGCAGGAATCAGCGTGGCCGTGGCGGCATTGCTCTTCGCGGGACCGTCGGTCGGTTCGGCGGGGGCCGATCCGGTCGCCGCAGGCGCGGCGCCGGGCACGGTCGCGACCGACGCGGCGCTGCCCGAACAGCTCTGGATCGAGGGCACGGGTACAGCGCGCCGCGTGACGTACTGGACCCGGACCTCCGATGACCAGCCCGCACTCTCCAGCGGCGCCGTGTTCGTTCCCGCGGGCGCGCCGCCGAGTGGCGGCTGGCCGGTGCTGTCCTGGGAGCACGGAACGGTCGGCCTCGCCGACGAATGCGCTCCTTCGACCGTGGGCCGCAGCAAGCGCGACCTGGATTACCTGGCGACCTGGCTGCGGCAGGGTTACGCCGTCGTGGCGACCGACTACATCGGTCTGGGCACCCCGGGCCCGCACGCGTACCTGGATGGGCGCGCCGAGGCGCACGCGGCGATCGACATGGTGCGCGCGGCCCGCGCCCTCGACGGTTCGCTGTCGTCGAAGTGGATCGCGATCGGCCAGTCCCAAGGCGGGGGCGGGGCGGTGTTCACCGCGTCGCTGGCCACGAGGTACGCCCCCGAGCTCGACTATCGCGGCGCCGTCGCCACCGGTCCGGCCTCCAATATCGTCGACGCCGCTTCGTTTCTCGGGCCCACCGCGCCGGCGATCGACAACGCGCACCTCACCGCCTACCTCGCCTACGTGATGAACGGGCTGAAGGCGGCGCGCCCCGGCTTCGACCTGGACAGCTACCTCAGCCCCGAGGGCAAGCAGTTGGCCAGCGCCGCGGAGTCACTGTGCTTTCAACCGCTGGCCGACCGCGCGCGAGGGATCGCGGTCAACCGGTTGTTCTCGCGCCCGCTCGCGGACGGGGATTTCGTCGCCACTGCCCGCCCCGTGATGGACGTTCCGCTCACCGGCTACGACCGCCCGCTCTTCCTCGGTCAGGGCACGAACGACACCGATGTCCCTGCCCCGCTGACCGCGAAGTTGGTGGCCGACATGGAATTGCACGGTGTGCGGCCCGAAGTCCATGTGTATCCGGGGAAGGATCACAGCGCCACCATGGCCGCTTCATTGGCCGACAGCATCCCGTTCGTCGCGCGCCTGTTCGCCTGACCCGGGGCCCGCCGCGAGGAGTCAGGCGCGTGCGGCCGCGGGCTCGAGGTCGAGGGCGTCCTGCGGCGGCGCGGTCGGCTTGCGGACCGGAATGGCGAGCGCGACGAGCGCGGCAAGCACGGAGACGCCGCAGCCGATCAGCAAACCGGTGCGGAAACCGGCTTCGGTGGGGATGGTGTGGGTACCGAGGCGGGTGCTCAGCTGCGCGAGCACCACGCCGACGACCGCGGCCGACACCGAGGTGCCGATCGAGCGCATCAAGGTGTTGAAGCTGTTGGCGGACGCGGTCTCCGACAGCGGGACCGCACCCATGATGAGCGCGGGCATCGAGCCGTAGGCCAGGCCGACGCCACCGCTGCACACGCAGGTGACGATGAGCAGGCCCCAGGTCGAGCCCAGCAGCAGGACCGACGAACCGTACCCGAGGGCGATCACCGCGCTGCCCACGATGAGCGTCACTTTCGGGCCGCGCGCGGCCGAGAGCCGGGCGCCCAGCGGGGAGACCGCCATCATCACCAGCCCGGCCGGGGCCATCCACAGTCCCATCGCGAGCATGGACTGCCCGAGGCCGTAACCGGTGACCACCGGCAGTTGCAGCAGCTGCGGGATGATCAACGACTGCGCGTACATCGCGAACCCGACCACGACCGAGGCCGCGTTGGTCAGCAGTACCTGCTTGCGTGCGGTCACCCGCAGGTCGACCAGCGGGTCGGCGGTGCGTAGTTCCCACCAGCCCCAGATCACCAGCACCAAGGCCCCCGCCGCGAAGAGGCCGAGGGTGGTTCCGCTCGCCCAACCCCAGTCGGCGCCCTTGGACACCGCGAGTAGCAGGCACACCAGCGCGGTGCCGAGGCCGAGCGCGCCGAGCAGATCGAAGCCGCCGCCTCCGCGCGCCGGGATGGCGGGCACGAGCAGCCAGATCAGCGTGGCCACGCCCGCGCTCAGCACGGCCGAGCCCCAGAACAGCACCCGCCAGCTGGCGTTCTCGGCGACCGCCGCGGCCAGCGGAAGCCCCAGTGCGCCACCGATGCCCATCGACGCGCTCATCACCGCGATGGAGGTGCCGAGCCGTTCGGTGGGCAGGACGTCGCGCAACGCGCTGATGCCGAGCGGGACCACGCCCATGCCGATGCCCTGCAGACCGCGTCCGGCGATCATCGGGACGACCGAGCTCGCGACCGCGCACACCAGTGACCCCGCGATGAGCGGAATCGTGCACACCAGCAGCATCGGGCGTTTGCCGTAGAGATCGCCGAGCCTTCCGGTGATCGGAGTGGCCACCGCGCCGGCCAGCAGTGTCGCGGTGATCACCCAGGAGGCGTTGGACGCGGTGGTGTGCAGCAGCCGGGGAAGATCCCCGATCAACGGCACCACCAGGGTTTGCATCAGAGCGGCGACGATGCCCGCCGCCGCGAGCACGCCGACGATGCCCTCGGACCGTACTGCGGATGGTGCTGCCACGCGAATCTCCCTCTCTCGAATCGATGTGCACAGTACATATTTATTGCATTATGCACAAGAGTTGTACTATGCAAATTCCCTGTACAGGCGCATGAATGTGATATATCTGCGGGGGTGATGAGCCCGTGGCTCGCGAGATCGGCAGGAGCGTCGCGTGGACAAGCCCGTACCTTCGGTGGAGTTCGAAACCATGCTGCTGGGGCGGCACAGCCTCAGCGCGAAGACCCGCCGGGGCAGCGGCCACCTCGACCGCAGCGCCTACACCGTGCTGAGCAGGCTGCGAGTCCAGGGCCCCATGTCCGTGGGTGAGCTCAGCGAAGCCTTCGGTCTGGACACCTCCACGCTGCACCGCCAGACGACCGCCATGCGCAAAGCCGGTCTGATCGAACGCATTCCGGATCCGGACGGCGGCATGGCGCGCAAGTTCCGCATCACCACCGAGGGCGGGCGGCAGCTCGACGCCGAACGGGCCTACAACGTGCACGCGCTCGAGACCGTGCTGGCGGACTGGACGGCGCAGGACGTCGCCGCGTTCGCGGAATTCCTGAAGCGGTTCAACACCGACATCGAACGCATCGACAAGCGCCCGTGGCCCCGGCCGTGAACGCGGGCCCCCGGATGCACACGAAACCTCCACAATTGCCGCCGGATCTCTCCACAGCCGGTGGCTAGGGTTCCGTGCATGGAACACAGCGCACCGGCGCAGGCCGCACGGCGGATCCTGGTGGTGGACGACGAGCTGACCATCGCCGAATCCGTCGCGGCGCGCCTGCGGGCGGAAGGGTTCACCGTTGATCTGGCGCACGACGGTCCCTCGGCGGTCACCGCCGCCGAGGCCGTCGAGCCCGACCTGGTGGTGCTCGATGTCATGCTGCCGGGATTCGACGGGCTGGAAGTGTGCAGGCGCATCCAGGCGCGTCGGCCGGTACCGGTGCTCATGCTGACCGCGCGGGCCGACGAAACCGACCAGCTCGTCGGCCTGGGCGTAGGCGCGGACGACTACCTGACGAAACCGTTCTCGCTGCGTGTGCTCGCCGCCCGGGTGCACGCGCTGCTGCGCCGGATGGATCGGGTGGCCGACCGCGACGGCGCGACGATCCTGGTGGGCGACCTCCGCATCGATGTCGATCAGCGCCGGGTCTGGCGCGCCGACGTCGAGGCCCGGCTCACGCCACTGGAATTCGAACTGCTCGCCCGGCTGGCTCGCCGTCCGCGCACGGTGCTCGCGCGCGAGCGGCTGCTCGAGGACGTCTGGGACTGGTCCGACGCGGCGGGCACCCGCGCGGTCGACAGCCACATCAAGGCGTTGCGCCGCAAGCTCGGCGCCGACCTGATCCGCACCGTGCGCGGCGTCGGCTACGCCCTGGAAGCCCGATGAGCGCCGAGCCCGGGCGGGCGACGGAGGTGGAACGGGTCGGCTCGGACCGGCCCGGCGGCGCGGTTCGCGAAAGGTGGAGCTGGGTACGCCGGGTCGGCGACCGCGCGGCCGAGCTGTTGCCGCGGCCGCTGGACCCGGTGAAGTCGATCAAGCTGAAGTTGGCGATCCTCATGCTGTGTTCCGGCGGGGTCGCATTCGGGTTCTTCCGCTTCAAGATCGGGTGGCTGCCGCCGCGCACCACCCTCACCGCGGTGGTGATCGCGCTGGTGACCTCGCAATTCCTCGCCCACGGCATCACCAGGCCGCTGCGCGAGATGACCGCGGCGGCCAAACGGATGGCCCAGGGCGACTACACCCTGCGGGTGCGGGCGAGCTCCCGCGACGAAGTGGGGCAGCTGGCCGAGGCGTTCAACCAGATGGCCGCCGACCTGGCCGCGGCGGACCAGCAGCGCCGTGACCTCATCGCGAACGTCTCGCACGAATTGCGCACCCCCATCACTGCTTTGCACGCGGTACTGGAGAACTTGGTCGACGGCGTCTCCCAACCCGACCCGGCGACCCTGAGCACCGCACTGGCCCAGACAGAACGGCTGACGCTGCTGGTCTCGGAATTGCTCGACCTCTCCAGCATCGAAGCGGGCGCTTTGCGGCTGGTGCGCGAGGACCTGCCGATCGCGCCGCTGCTGGCCGACGTCGTCGCCGAAGCGGAGGTCATGACCGCCGCGCTCGGGCGCGGCGTGCGCTTCCGCACCGACGTGCTGCCCGGCACCGCCCGCGTATACGCCGACCGCGCGCGTCTGCATCAGGTGCTGCTGAACCTGCTCGACAACGCCGCTCGGCACGGCCCCGCGGGCGGCGAGGTCCGCCTCGCCGTGCGCGTGTCGCCGGGCGAGGTGGTGATCGACGTCGAGGACGACGGTCCCGGCATACCGCCCGCCGAACGCGCCAGGGTGTTCGACCGGTTCACCCGCGGCCGGACCTCGGGCGGCGGCACCGGGCTCGGCCTCGCCATCTCCCGCTGGGTGGTCGACCTGCACGGCGGCACCATCGCCGTCGCCGATCCCGGCTCCCGCATCCGGGTGGTTCTGCCCGGCCGCTGATCTGCCACATCACATGACCCGGACCGCCAGGACGGACCCCGGGGCCGTTCCGCACGCCTATCGAAGGGACCGACCATGCCTCCAGAACCCGAATCCGCCCCGGCGGCCGAGCCGTCGGCTGTGCCCGCACCGCCTGCCTCGAGCGCTGAAACCACGCGATCGACAACCGATTCCAGTGAAAGGCCCGCTGCGCCCGCTGCTCCGGTACCGGACGCGTCGGCGGGCCGTGAGCAGGAGGCAGCGGGCACCGCCGCTGGGGATTCGCCCGCCCGGGACGACAAGCCGGGCACGCGGCCCTCGGGCGTGCCCGTGATCGCGCGGCCGAAGTGGCACCGTGTCGCCTGCCCGCCGGGCGTCGTGCTCGCCGCGCTCGTCTCCGGACTCGCGGCGGCGATCCTGATCCACTGGGACCGGCCCGGCATCGGCTGGGTCCTCGCCGCCGCGATCGCCGCTTCGGCGGTCTTTCTCGTCGACCGCAATGCACGCGAAAACGTGACCGATACGACGACAGAAGCTTCCGAGGACGCGAAACCGGCGCCCGAACGGCCGGCGGTGGTCGGCTACGTGTGGAACGCGGGCCGCTTGTGGTGGGCAACCGTCGCGCTCGCTCTGCTCGCGGTCGGGGCCGTCCGCGCCGCGGGTTGGCTTTTCGCGCTGTGCGTGCTGGCGGCATGCGTCGCCGGTTCGCTCGCGGTGGTCGGACGCCGGTCGGCGAACGGCATCCTCTACGACACCCTCGCGGTCGGGCTGGAGGCGGTGGCAGCTGTGCCGTGGGCGTACGCAGGCGCCGTGCGGGCGCGCGCCGGCAAGCCCACACCCGGGTTGCGTCTCGGACTGTCGGTGGCGGTGACCCTCGCGCTGCTCGCGGTGTTCGTTCCGCTGCTCGGCAGCGCCGACGCGATGTTCGCCGCACTGCTGGAGACCGTGACCCCGGACGTGGAGATGCCGTCGATGGTGCGGTGGGTCGTCCTGTTCGTGGTGGTGGCGCTCGGCGCGCTCGGCGCGATGTACGTGCTCGCGGGCCCGCCGCCGCCCGCCGCCGCGGTAGCGGGCGGGCGGACTTTGCGCCGGACGGAATGGGCGCTGCCGGTCGGTGCGCTCGCGATCCTCTTCGCGGCGTTCGTCGCGACGCAATTCGTCGCGCTCTTCGGCGGCGACGACTATGTCCAGGACACGTCGGGTCTGACCTACGCCGAATACGCCCGCACCGGGTTCTGGCAGCTCTCGGCGGTCACCGTCCTGACCCTCGCGGTGCTGCTGATCGTGCTGCGCTGGGCTGCCCAGGACACCGCCGCCGACCGGTGGTGGCTGCGCGGGTTGCTCACGGCGGTGAGCCTGCTCGCTCTCGTCATCGTCGCCTCGGCCCTCGGCCGGATGTGGACCTACCAGCAGGCCTACGGCTTCACGGTACTGCGTCTACTGGTGGAAGCCTGCGAACTGTGGCTGGGCCTGGTCTATGTCCTGGTCCTGATCGCAGTTGTGCGGCTACACCGGGCGTGGTTGCCGCGCGCCGTGCTCGGCACGGCGATGGCCACGCTGCTCGTCCTCGCCGTCCTCGACCCGGAGCGATTGATCGCCGACGAGAACATCGATCGCTGGCAACAGGGCAAATCGCTGGACACCGAGTACCTGCTCACTCTTTCGCCCGACATCCTGCCCGCGATCGATCGGCTTCCCGAACCCCTGCGCGCCGACGTGCACGCCCGGCTGCGCGCCGACCTCGACGAGGACACCTGGCAGAGCTGGAATCTCTCGCGGGCGAGAGCGCGATGAGCTCCCGTGCAATACACTTGTATTATCGCTGATCGTGGGTTATAACTGGCCTGAGTGGGCACTGTTGTCGCTGGTGGGGATCGATCCTCGCGAAGTGCTGCAGGTGCTCACGGGCGCCCGCCGATGGCCTCGGCAGGCGCGTGGCCGGAACGAGCTCGCGGTCCTGACGGTGTGGGGCCGGACGGAGACAGGCCGGCCACTCATCGTCGCTGTCCGCCGCACCGAAGGCTGGCAGTGGGACATTCTGGGCGCGGTCGAGATGACCGAGGCTCAGGTGGCCGAACTCGAGCGTTGGGAGCACGCCGATGACTGACTATCCGACGAATCCGAAGGACGTCCAGGACTTCCTGTCCGGTCTCGAATACACCGACGCGCCCGTGGACCCGGCCGAGCTGCCCCCGCCGCTGCGCGCCGAGGACACGGTCACCGTCACCACGTCCCTGCGCATCCCGCTCGACCTGCACCAGCGGGTGAAGAAGGCCGCCGAGCAGCGCAATGTGACCATGTCGGCGCTCATCCGGGACTGGATCGAACTGGAACTCGCCGCGTTGGAGAACGACCAGCCCATTTCGCGCGCCGATGCCCTGCGGGCGCTGGCCGCCCTGCATCCACTGCGTCAGTCCGCCTAGTCTGCTGCCGCGACGGGCGGCACGGAAATCCGGAGGTCGACGGCGATCGGACCGGATACGCGGCGCAGACGCCGCTGGTGGTGCGTGCCGACCGGTGGCCTCAGGTCGGATCGGGCTGCGCAGCACCGTCGAGTGCCCGGCGCACCGCCTCGACCGGGTCGGCCGCGATCACCGTCGCCGTCAGCGGATGCCCGTTCGCGTCGCGAATCTCCCAACCGCCGAGGGAGACAACCGGAATCCCGCCGCGCCGCCGGGCGAGCGCGACCTCCGACAGCGTGCCCCACGAGCCGCCGATGACGATCACCGCGTCCGCCGACTCGACGAGGATCGCATTGCGCGCCTCACCCATATTCGTGAACAGCACCGCCGACAACCCGGGACACGCCGCGCCGCGATCGGTGTCCGGACGCACGCCGATCACCAGCCCACCGGCCTCGGCGGCACCCGCGGTGACCGCGGCCATGACGCCGGTACCGCCACCGCACAGCACGGTCACCCCCGCTCGCGCCAGGAGCCCGCCGACGGCGCGCGCCCACTCCGCTTCCTGTTCCGTGCACTCCCTCGGCCCGCAGACCGCGACCTGCCGCACCGGCGCCCCTTTCCGTCCTTCAACCCGGGTGCCGTGGTGACATGACCGGTTCCAAGCGCTCCCGCAACGCCATGGCATCGCGCGGCGCCATCACCTTCGCATCGTTGTCGAAGTAGGTATAGACGTCGCCGGATCCGGCCCATGAGCGGATCTTCTCCGCCCACATGTCCAAGCCCTCGTCGGTGTATCCGCTGACGTAGAGCTCGTCGTGCCCGTGCAACCGGATGTAGACGAAATCGGCGGTGACCTCCTCCAGCAGTGGATATTTGCCCGCGGCGTCGGCGACGACCAGTGCCACGTTGTGGCGGGTGAGCAATTCGGTGCAGGCCGGGGTCGCGAAGCTCTCGTGCCGTATCTCGAGGGCGTGCCGCATCGGCCGGTCGGCGTCTGTGCTCGTGTACGCGGGGTCGACGCGGTGATCGTGCCGCCGTGCGATCTCGGCGGCCTGCTCGGTGCCGCGGGGGAGCCGGGAGAAGAAGGCATCCAGCACGTCCGCCTCGAATCGGAAGGTCGGCGGCAGTTGCCAGAGAATGGGGCCCAGCTTGGGGCCGAGCGCCAGCACGCCGGAGGCGAGGAAGTTGGCCAGCGGCTCGTCACCGTCGCGCAGTCGCTTCATATGCGTGATGAACCGGCTGCCCTTCACCGCGAACACGAAATCGTCCGGAGTCTGCTCCGCCCACCTCAGATAGCTGGACGGGCGCTGCAGCGAATAGAACGAGCCGTTGATCTCGACGCTGTCGAGCCGCTCCGACAGATGAGCCAACTCGCGCTTGTGCGTCAGGCCCTGCGGATAGAACGTCCCGCGCCAGGGCGGGTACACCCATCCCGAGGTGCCGATCCGGATCCGACCCATCTCTCCATGGTGGCAAATTCGCTACGCCGATGCGGTCCTCGCCGCGATCCGCCCCACCAACCAGGCCGTCGTCAGCGCCGCCAGGAACGACAGCAGCGAAGCGCTCATCCACGCCTGCTCGGTGAAGTGCACGGCCTGCCGGACTCGATCCCAGAATTCGGTCCAGATCCCGGCGTCACCGGGATTGACCAGTTGATACACCGCGAACCCGGCCAGCCACGCGACGACCATTCCCCACCGCGCCGGAGCGTCGCTCGCTGTGTTCCACTCGCCGCCCGCGCGCAGGAAGAAGTCGGCGACCAGCACCCCCAGCAGCGGCACGAAGACCGAGCCGATGAGCCCGAGGAATCCGAAGTAGTTCGCCATGTCCAACCAAAGGGCCAGCACCGTGATCAGGGTGCCGAGGCCGATCGAGAGCACACGGCGGTCGACGCGCGGTGCGAGATTCTGGATCGACACGGCGGTGGAGTAGACATTGGCGAAGGATTGGTCCGCCTCCCGCAGCACGAAGACGAAGAAGAACAGCGCGCCGAGGCTCACCTGCAGGAACGCCGCGTACGGTCCGTCCGAGCCGGTCGCGAGCGCCAGCGCGAAGAGACCGAGGACGTAGGCGATGATCTGGGTGAGCGCGTACGCGCCGCCGGCCGCACCGAATGCCGAGCGTCCGCTGCGGGCGTGCCGGGTGTAGTCGGCCGCGACCGGTACCCAGGAAATCGAGACGGCCAAGGCGGCATCGGTCGCGATCCAGAAGAGGTTCCAGTCGACGCCGAACGGCCCGCCACCGCTGGGCCCCGGGTTCGCCCGCAGATCGGGCAAGCCTGCCCGGAAGAACTGCACATAGAACCAGACCAGGGCGATCACGACACCGGCGGTCACGAATCTGCGCAGCAGTCGGACCGATCCGAGCGGCCAGATCGTGAGAACCGTCGTCAGCACACCGGCGGCTACCACGTAGAGCCAATGCGGGCCGCCGCCGAAGAGTTCTTCGGCCGCGTCGCCGATGACGATCAGCTCGAAAGTTCCCCAGCCGAGCAATTGAGCGATGTTGAGCACCGTGGGCAGATAACTGAGTCGCGCGCCGAACAGCCCGCGCAGCAGGACCATCGCGGGTTGCCCGGTACGCGCGCCGGTCAGCGCCGCCGCGCCGAGCATCAGTCCGCCCACCACCGTGCCGAGGACGGTTGCCAGAATGCCTGCCGCGATCGAGATCTGCGCGGCGCCCTCGGCGTTGGGTGCGAGCACCGTGTACGCACCGGAGAACGCGAAGAGGCTGACGCCCAGGTTGGCCCAGAACGCGCTCTGGTCCCAGAACGAGAGCACCTTCGGTGCGGGCTGCTCGAGAGTCAGCGGGGCTTCCTGCCCCGCGGCGGCGCGGGTCGACGACGACATGACGGAAACGCTCTCCCTACGCCGGCATTACCCGGACAGGTTCATGCGGTCGGCGAAGCGTGCGGTGCGCCCTCTCAGCCCGGCCGTGCCCGAGCTCCCGCGGTGAAGTGATTCCGGCGAATAGTACACCCGCACCACTTCCCGTGACCGGCGGTGAAAGCCGAGCAGCGTCTCAGCCCATGAGGAACGAGGCGGCGAACCAGGCGAGCACGACCAGGACGGCGCCGATCAGCGCACCCGGGAACAGTGCCCGTCCCTGCCGGGCCGCCATACCCGAGAGCAACGCGCCCACGGCGAATCCGACGATTCCGCCGCCGACCATGATCCAGACGCCTGCACTGGTGTCGACCCGGCACTCCGGCTTGGAGTCGCAGATCCCGCCCGCCATCAGGAACCACGGCGCGAGGACCGCCGACATGGCGGCCAGCGTCGCGGGCAGCAACCACAGCAGTGCGCTGAGGACGAGATCCGCGCTGCGGGGCGGTTCGACCGCGCGTGTCTCGGGCTCGCGCGTCGGATAGCCGGAGGGCGTCGTGCTTTGGGGCACCTGGTTCAGGTAACCGTGCATCGTGTCTCGCTATCGCTTGTCGGTGGAGGCGACCGGGCCGATGGAAGTTATACACCAGCCCCCGGCACGCCGAAGTGCTTGTGTTCCCGGTATTGCGAGCGCGCGGTGGCCTACCGGCCTCGGGCGGAGCGGCGATGCCGTTCCCGCCGATCTGCGACGGATACCGCAGCGCCGTCGGGGAATTCGGTGTCGGCCGAGCGTAGGACGATCAACCGTCGGTGACCGTCACGCGAGCGACGGTGCCGGATCGCCCGCGCCGCGGTCTCGAATTCGGTTGCCGCGCGCAAGGAGCGGTCGTATCGCCGCAGGTCGTCCGCTACTACCGATGTCCGTGACCTACCTACCCGGCCATCCTGTGTGTCGATCCGCTCGCGGTCGGGGCGACGCGTCGCATCGGTGCACCGCACGGATCGAACGACAGCGGCGTTGCGACGGTGCGCGTCGAGCTCGCCCGAGCGCACTCGCCGAAGACGCTTCTACTGTGGGAGTCACGCGTTGACCACGCCCCGAGACCTCGATCAGACCGCGCACCATCACGGCTCGCCCATCGGCACCGCCGTCGAGCGGGTAGCGCTGTATTCTCCGGAGTTCGCGGCCGATCCGCAGCGCGCCTATCGGGAAATGCGCGCCCGCTACGGTTCGATGGCGCCGGTCGAGCTGGCGCCGGGCGTGCCTGCGACTTTGGTGCTCAGCTATCACACCGCCGTGCGAATCATGCACGATCCGGAGCACTTTCCCGCCGACCCGCGCACCTGGCAGGCGAACGTCCCCGCCGATTGCCCGGTGCTGCCGGTGCTGGAGTGGCGACCCAACGCCATGCGCAGCACGGGCGAGGCACACGCCCGCTACCGTCAGGCCAATACGGCGAGCATCAACGCCGTCGACCTGCACGTCCTGCATGCCACGGTGGAGCGGATCGCGGTTCCGCTGATCAATTCCTTCTGCCAGGCGGGCAGCGCGGATCTGGTCTCGCAGTACGCGTTTCCGCTCGCCTTCGCGGCGATCAACGCCATGCTCGGCTGCCCGCCGGAGATCGGGCAGGAGGTCGCCGCCGCGACCGCCGCCGTGTTCGACGGCGTGGACGCCGAGGAGGGCAATCGGATGCTCGGCAGCGCACTGCTGCGGCTGCTCGAACTCAAGCGCGCCCAGCCGGGCGAGGACGTCACCACCCGGCTGCTGCGGCATCCGGCCGGCTTGGACGACGCGGAGATGATC
Source organism: Nocardia abscessus (assembly GCF_015477775.1). Classification (GTDB taxonomy): domain Bacteria; phylum Actinomycetota; class Actinomycetes; order Mycobacteriales; family Mycobacteriaceae; genus Nocardia; species Nocardia abscessus_A. The sequence goes on from NZ_JADLQO010000011.1 coordinate 273,558, forward strand.
CACCAGCTCGTCGTGCTCTACGGCGCGGGCATCGAACCGCTGCAGAACCTGATCATCAACACCCTGCTGCTGATCCTCACCGACGATCGGTTCGGCGGCGAAGTCCTCGGCGGGAGCCTGTCCACCCGCGACGCGCTGGACGAGGTGTTGTTCACCGACCCGCCGATGGCCAACTTCTCGGTCACTTATCCGCGTCAGCCGATCCTGATCGACCATGTGTGGTTGCCCGCCCACCAGCCGGTCGTCATCAGCTTCGCGGCCTGCAACAACGATCCGGCGATCAGCGGAAACAACCACAGCGGCAACCGTTCGCATCTGGCTTGGGGCGCCGGACCGCACGCTTGCCCCGCCCGCAGCCCGGCATATCTGATCGCTCAGGACGCGGTCGACCAGTTGCTGGACGCGTTGCCGGAGTTGCGGCCTGCCGTGCCGATCCACGAATTGAGCTGGCGGCCGGGGCCTTTCCACCGAGCCCTGGCCGAACTCCCGGTGGTGTTCCCCCCAACGCCGCCCTGGCAGCCCTGAAACTCGGGCGGGGATCGGTCAAGACGGCACGCTCGCGGCGAACCGAGCCAGGTTGGCCGGTCGCGCGAAGGTGTCGGCAAAGGCGTCGGCCAGTGTCGCGTCGTGCTGGGCGGCCAGCATCATCTCCTGCATCGCGGGGGGCGGATCGAGCACCGTCGCCGTCCACCGCGCGGCCGGGTGCGCGACGGCCGCGAGCCAGGGGGCGGCCGCCCATTCCATCCAGGCACTGTCGTAGGGACCGTCCGGAGCGTGCAGGATCGCTTCGCCGTAGCGGATCGCGCAGTGCACGGCGTTGTTGGCGCCTTGTGCGCCGCCCGGGTCCATCCGGCAGAGGACGTCGCCGCCGCCCAGCACCGGCCTGCCCGACGGCAGCATGCCCACCGGCCTGCGCATGGCCGGAGTCACCGCGCCAACCAGCGTCGCCCCGGCATCGGTCGGTTCGGCGTGCCGGTACCGGTCGGCGATCGCGGCGGGCAAGTGCGCCTCGAGCAGTCGTCTGGCCTGCGACCAGCGTTGCGCGGGTGTGCCGTGCTGGTCGAACACGTCCAGCGCGCCACCCGGCCGCGCCTCGAAAAGAAGCATCTCGCAGCGGCGCTCCTGCCCCGGCCGCCCGGTCAGGCCGGGATAGGAGATCACTTCACCGTGCTCGGGCATCGCGGTGTAGGAGCCGAGGCGTTCCGGGTCCGGCTCGACACCGTCCAGGTACAGCACGGCGAGCCGCCGCAGGGGCCCGGCGGGCACCGGCCACGCCGGATCGGGCTCGAAGCATTCGGCGAGCTCGCGCCCGGCACGGGTCACCACGGTCAACTCGTAGCCCGCGGCGATGCGATCGAGTTCCGGTACCGACGGCGTCGCGATGCGCAGGTCACCGCCCTCGGCCAGGTACTCGGCGAGCCAGCGCGCGAACACCGTCCGCTGATCCACGCTCTGCGCGGGGCGGGTCAATCGCCCGGTCCAGGTGACCACCGGCGCACGATCGACGACCATGGTGAACCGGATGCCCTCGATGTTCGGCGCGGTCGAGCGCCAGAAACCGAGGCCGAGGTCGGCTTCCAGGTCCAGCGTCGCCGGGAACTTGACCTGGGTGCTGGTCACTGTGCCCGCGAGGACCGCCTCGGCGTCGCGATCGGTCACCAGCGTGACGGGACGGCCGCCGCGCAGCAGGCGATGGGCGAGGGGTAATCCGCATTCGCCCGCGCCGAGTACCAGTATCTGTCCCACCGTGGTGTCCTTTCGGTCGTGAGATCGATTGCCGCGATAGCGAAATAGTCCGCGCATAGGTGGGTTCGGCGCATCGGTAGAGACCCGCGGGCCTTCGGATCGTGATCCGACTACGCTGCCCTGTTGTGTCGGTAGGACGTGCGTCGGGCCCGGGGCTGCCGCCCGCGGCCGCCAGCGATTTCGTGGGGCGCGAACGTGAGCTGGAGAAGATCGGGATGGCGCTGCTGGGGGGTAGTCGCCTGGTCACGCTGATCGGCGCGGGCGGTATCGGCAAGACCCGGCTGGCGGCCGAAGCCGTGCACCGGTTCCACAAGGCCCGGCGCGTGCCCGTGCACTGGGTGCGCCTGGCACTGCTGTCCAGAGGCGCCGACGCGGCGGCGGTCGAGGAACAGGTCGCTCGCTCCTTGATCGACGCCGACTTCTCCGGAAGGTCGGCGTGGGAGGCGGTGCTGGACACCCTGCGCCGCCGTGACGCGGTCGGGCGCACGCTGCAGACGATCCTGGTGATGGACAACTGTGAGCACGTGCTGGACGGTGCGGGCCGGGTGATCGCCGACCTGCTCGACGCCGCGCCCGGGCTGACCGTGCTGGCCACCAGCCGGGAGGCGATCGGATGGGTCGACGAGCAATTGGTGCCGGTGCCCGCGCTGTCCGGACAGCAGGCGCTGACCCTGTTCCGGGCCCGAGCGGGCCTGACCGGGCACACCATCGCCGAGGCCGAGGCCGAGGTGGCCGCGGCGATCTGCCGGCACGTGCACAACCATCCGCTCTACATCCGGCTGGCCGCCGCACGGTTGGTGCGTCAGCCGCTGCCGATGATCCTGCGCGACCTCAGCGGTGAGGCGAGCGACCGGCGGCTGCGCTGGTCGCCCGGCCCCCGGGTCGGCGCCGACACGCGCCACCAGGGCATTCGCGACGTCATCGCCTGGTCGTACGACTTGTGCCGGGACAAGGAGCGGCTGCTGTTCGACCGCCTGTCGGTGTTCGCGGCCGGGTACGACGTCGACCACGAGAGCGCGGAAGCGCTGGACGTCGGCGCGGAGCTGGAGGCGATCGAGGCGGTCTGCGCCGACGACGACCCTGGCGGTCCGGACGGCCTGGCTCGCGCCGAGATCGAAGGCCTGCTGGAGCGACTGGCGGACCAATCGCTGGTATCGGTCCACCTGACCCCGACCACGGTGCGCTACTCGCTGCTGGAGAGCTTCCGTGTGTTCGCCCAGCAGCGCCTGGGCGAACACGACGGCGAACGCGCACGGCTGGAGCGCAGGCACCGTCGCTACTACCGCGACAAAGTCGTCGCCGCTCGAGCCGGATGGTTCGGCCCGGCCGAGCAGGAGCTGCTGGATTGGGCGCGGGCGGCGTGGGACAACCTGCTGTGCGCCATGGCGGGCAGCCTCGCCACGCCCGAGGAGGCCGCGGTCGGGTTGGAGATCGCGGTCGGGCTGATCGCGCTGCGCAGCCCGTTCTTCACCGGCTCGCTGCGCGAACCGCGCCGGTGGGCCGAGCGCACGCTGGCCGCCGGCCGGGACCTCGGCACCCAGCCGGTGCCGTTGCAGCTCACGGCGATGTCGCTGATCGCCTGGATCAGCCTGTGCCAGGGCATGCACCACGACGCCGAGCGGATGCTCGACGAGTGCGTCGCGCTGTGCGTACCGGACGCCGCGGCCCGGTCGAGGTGGCGTGAGCAGCCCGACCTCGACCTCGATCTGCCCGCTCCGGTCGAATACGCCAGGGGCGCCGAGCTCATGCTGGTGCACCGCGACGTGCGCGCGATCGCGGTCCTGGCCCGCGCCAGGGCGAGATTCGCCATGGACGGAGAACACGGCCCCGCCGCGATGGCCGAGCTGTTCGAGGCGCTGGCCGGGGCGTTGCTCGGCACGCCCGCGCAAGCGCTGGAGATCGCCCGGCGGCATCTGGACCACGCGGAGCGCTCCGGGGCGCGGTGGGCGGCGTCCTGGGCGGGCCTGGTCTGGGCGATCGCGCTGACCAAACACGGCGACCCGAGCGAAGCGGCGGTCGTGGTGCGGACGTCGCTGACGACGCAGCTCGCGATGCGGGATCAGTGGGGAGTGGTGTGGGCCGTCCACATCCGCGCCTGGACGCTGGCGCGCCTGATCCGCGACGCGAACGGCGAGCGCTCCGATGCCGTGACGGGTTGGGCGCGCGACATCGCGCGGCTCACCGGCGGCGGCGCCACACTGCGGGACCGGATCGGCGTGGACATCGCCAATCTCGGCCCGTTCGCCACCGAGACCGACATCGCCACCGAGGCCGCCCGAGCGGTCCTGGGAGAGACCGCCTTCGCGGAGGCGGAGCGAGAGGGCGCGCTGCTGCGCCCGGAACTGGGCGAGGTGGCGCAGCTGGCGCTGGGGAACCTGTCACTGGACCGACTGCCCCTCGAGCATCCGGTGCGGCGCAGCCGCCCCTCGCGCTGGCCGGATCTGTCGGCGGCCGAACAGGACGTGGCCGTGCTGGCGGCGGCGGGCTGGACCAACACCGCCATCGCCGCCCGGCGCGGCAGCTCGTTCAAGACCGTCGACGCCCAGATGGCGGCGATCCTGCAGAAACTGATGATCGGCTCGCGCGAGGACATCAGCCGCCTCGTGCCCGCCGACCGGCAGGCCGAGGTGACCGAGGAGGCGGCGCGGAAACCGCAGCGTGCCCGGCGCTCGTAAGTAGCCGAGACGCTGGGCCGCGGTGGCCGGTATGCGTCCGGAGCCGGAGGGGATGGTGTCTCGGCGGTGACGCCACCCCGTCCGGACCTGCCGCGGCGACCGGTGATTACTCGTCCCGTTTGCGCGCGGTGATCTGAATGCCGGGCTCACCCGCGATCCGGCGCACCGTGGCGTCGGTGACGGGGAGATCGGCGACGAGTTCGCGGCCGTCCTCCAGGTCGATGCCGTAGCCGGCGATGTAGGTGCGGAAGAACGGCAGGCAGGCCCGCGCCATCGGCTGCGGCAGCTTCCAGCGGTCGACGAAGGAGCGGGCGTCCTCGAAGGTGCAACCGCGGTCGGCCTCGATGACCAGCAGCAGGCCACCGGGCCGCAGCACCCGGAGCATCTCCGCGAGCCCCTTGCGCTGATTAGGCCAGTGCTTGATCGAACCCGAGCTGATCACCGCGTCGTAGGCGGCGTCGGGGAACGGCAGGTCCATCGCCGATCCCTCCCGGAACTGGATGCGGCTGCCCAGGGCGGCACCGCGTTTGCGAGCCCGGCGTACCTGTTGCGGCGAGAGGTCGATGCCGGTCAGCCGCAGCGTCGTCCCCGTGGTGGCCAGCCCGACCGCGAGTTGCCCACCGCCGCAACCGACGTCGAGCACCTGCGCGCCGTCGTCGAGCTGGGCGACGATGTCGTCGAACAGGGTCGGGGTCATCTCCCGGACGGCGTCGGAGATGAAGTTGTCGTAGAACCACGAGTCGATCGGGTTGTAGCGCTTGGTCTTGTCCAGCAGGACGGTCATGGCGTGCTCCTAAACGCGGGTGGCGAACTTGATCTTGCGGCGGAGAGTGTTCGGCTGTTGCTGGGCGATGATCGTTTCCTGGACGCGCTCACGGCTGCTGCGCACGATCTCCATCGCCTCCTTCACCGCGACGTCGATGTCCATCACGGTGGGGATGTCGAGCATCGAGACGATCGATTCCAGGCGCTGTTGCGGCGTGCCGCGCACCGTCACCACCGGCTGCCCGAGCTCGCTGATCGCGTGCAGCAGTTGCCGATCGGAGATGGCGCGGTAGCGCTCGTCGACCGGACGGTGGCCGTCGGGGTCCATCGGCACCTCCACCGGAAGGTGGAAGAAGATGTCGTAGTTCTGCCGGGCCCGCTGCCGGGCCATGTCGCCGTAGGCGTTGAGATAGCGGCGATAGAACGGCCGGCCGGGCAGGGTGATGGTGTTCTTGACGGCTTTGTGCCATCGGGTCGACCCGGGGTTGGGTCCGGTGACGAGCCGCGTGGTGCCGTAGATCCACTCGTTGAGCACCGAGCCGTCGGCGATGAATCCGCCTTGCGCGTCGAGGATCGCCTCGGCCTGGATGCGCAACTCCAACCTGCGGAAACCGAGCGCCATCAGCTCGGTGGTGCTCAGGTCCTGGAATCGCATGCCAGGGTAGAGCTCGGTGACCACCTCGCGGGCGGAGGAGGCGTCCACCCGGGGGATACCGGTCAGCAGCGACAGCGCCGTGGAAGTCGTGGTCTTTCCGGTGGAGTAGGTCCCGGAGATGACGATGCGTCGATAATTGTTTCCCGACATGGGAATGCCTTTCTGAGCGTTCGAGGATGCGCGGGCTAGGCGGGCAGTCGGTGAGCGAGGTCGTAGCGGATCTCGCATCCCGCGAAGTCCGATGCCCAGCTGGAGATGCGCCAGTCGCCGCCGCCGAAAGCGAGGACCATCGAGCGCACCATGTGCGTGGTCGCGGTGCCGGCGGTGAACGGCGCAGGGGGAGCGGACGCGCGGGCGGTCATCCGGCGCATCCACAGCGTCTCGCTGTCCTTACGGGCGATGTTGTCCAGCTCGTAGAGCACGACCTGGGACAGCTGCGCCAGGATCACCGTCGCGTCGACCAGGGTGACGGAGGGTTGGTAGGCGTCGGCCACTCCGTGCCAGGGGCCCGCCGGATCCGGTTCGGTGAGCGCGAAATCGGCGCGTGCCCGGCTGTTGCCGTCGGAGACGACGACATTGCGCAGATACTGCCCGCGGTCATAGACCCCGCCGTGGAAGTATCCCCGCCCGGTCTCGTGCACGATGCGTCGTTCGGCTCGCCACGGTGGCGGTGTCACCGGCAGCGCCACGGTGGCCTCCAGGCTCATTCCGCCGCCCAGCGCTCCGGTGATGCTGATCGTTTTGCCCTCCACCTCGACGACCGTGGCGCTGATCGAGAACTCCGCCAGTGACTCCGTCGCGATGGTTCCGCTGCTGAACTGGACGAAAGGCACCCAGCTGGCCCGGATTTCGCTGTCGGTCAGCCCGTAGCACTCGCGCAGGATCACCTCGAGCAGGCGGTAGCCGAAGATCGAGCAGTCGATGCTGCTCACGTGCGGGACCAGCACCCGGCTGCTCTTGCGCGACCAGTCCAGCGGATAGTGCACCCCGGCCGTCGCCGTCAGCCGCGGACGGTCCTGCGCGTCGCGGTCGAGGGTGATGTCGAAGATGCGGTGGGTGATCCGCTTGTATCCCTCGCCGAAGAACCGCCCGTCCCGGTGGCCCAGGACGGCGTCGATATCGGCGTAGGCGATCAGCTCGGTGGACATGTCGGTTCCTTTCATGCCGCGGCCTGCGCGTCGCCGGGCTCGGCGAACTGGCTGACCACCTTGGCGCCGATCCCGCGCAGCGACAGGCCCCTGCTGAGTTCGAGGGCGGAGATCTTCACGTCGAGCTCCTTCTCGGTGCGGGCGCCGAACTCCATCGCCATGAGCGAGTCCATGCCGAGGTCGGTGACCGGCTCGTCGATGTTGATGGTGTCGGTGTCCACGCCGAGCACCACCGCGAGCTGATCGGCCAGGCGCTGGGCGACGAAGTCGGCTCGCTGTTCGGTGGGCAGCGTGAGGATTTCGGCGCGCAGTGTGCCGCCGGCGTCGCCGCCGACCCCGATGTCGGCGAGCAACTCGCGGAAACGCCGTGTGTCGGTGGACGGGCGCGCCACCCGCGACCACACTGTCCAGTCGATATCGGCCACCGCGACCTGAGCGGTGTCGAGGGCCAGGCATTCCCGCAGCAGGGCGGTCGCGCGGTCCATGTCGATGGGCAGGAATCCGATCGACTTCACGTAGTCCACCAGTGCCTCGGTCTTGTCGGCCATGCCGCCGCCGCTCATGAAGCCCCAGTTCACCGCGAGCGCCGCCGCACCGCGAGCACGGCGGGTGGCGGCCAGAGCGTCCAGCGCGGCGTTGGCGGCGGCATACCCGATCTGCGGTGTGATGCAGCCCAGGGCGCTGATCGAGGAGTACAGCACGAACATGTCCAGCTCGATGCCCGCCGCGTCGACCGCGCGGTCCAGATGCTGCGCTCCACGCACTTTGGCGAACAGCTCGTCCAGCGACTCCGGCGTGATCTGCGGGATGGGCAGGTTGTTCACCACCCCCGCCGCGTGGAAGATCCCGCGCAGCGGCGCGATGGACCGGATGCGGCCCACGAGGGCGGCCGTCGCGGCGTAGTCGGCGATGTCCACCCGTTCCTCGATCACCGCCACTCCCGCCGCCGTGAACGCCGCGACCTGCGCCTGGGCCTGCGGGGTGGACGCGCCGCTGCGTCCGACCAGGACCAGCTTGCGCGCGCCCTCGGCGACCAGCCAGCGGGCGGTGGCCAGGCCGAAGCCGCCGAATCCGCCGGTCACCAGATAGCAGCCGTCCGGGTCGATGCGCGGGTGGGCGAGCTTCGGGCGCACCATCGGCTGAAGTTCGCGCAGATCGAGCACGACCCGGCCGATCTGGTCGGAGCGGGCGACCGATTCGAACGCCGCCGCCAGCTCGGACACCGGGTAGGCCGAGTACGGCAGATACCGGTAGGTGCCCGCGCGCAACGCCACTTGGCTCGCCCGCATCGGCGTACGCAGCAGTTCCGGGTCGTGGGCCAGCGCCCGATCCATGTCCACGGAGAAGAACGTGAGATTGCGGTCGAACGGACCCAGATCGATGACTCCGCCGGTGTAGATGTCTGCCTTGCCGATGTCGACGACGCGGCCGAACTCCGCGGCGACCCGGAAGTTCTGCCGGAGGATCTCGCCGGGAGCCGAACTGTAGACGACGTCGACGCCGCGGCCGCCGGTCAGCTCGGCGATCTCGTCGACGAAGTCGGCCGACCGCGAATTCAGCACGTACTGCGCGCCGAGTTCGCGCACCTGCGCACGCCGCTCGGGCGTGCCCGCCGTGGCGATCACCGTGGCACCGATGTCCAGCGCGACCTGCACCGCGGCCATGCCCATGCCGCCCGCCGCGCCGTGCACGAGCACGGTCTCCTCCGGCCGCAGCCGCGCCAGCGTTCGCAGCCCGAATTCCGCGGTGAGGAAGGGCAAGCCGGACCCGCAGGTGAGCGGGTCGTAGTCCTCGCCGGGCAGCAGCCGGTGCGGCAGCGTCGCGCCCGCGTCCACGGGCATGGTCACGTACTTGCGCAGGATGTCGCGGGCGCACACCATCATCCGGTCGCCGACCGCGACGCCGGTGACGCCGGGCCCGACGCGGACGACCACACCGGAGCCCTCCATGCCGACCGTCGTGCCGAAATAGGTGCCCGCGAGCTCTTTTTCGGTGAGCACGCCGATGACCTTCATCGCGTCCTTGTAGTTGAGCCCGGCCGTCTCCATCCGGACCTCGACCTCACCGGGGCCGGGCGCCACGCGATCGGCCGCGCGCAGCGCCAGATCCGACAGCAACCGAGACTTCGGAATCTCCACGACGAAGGAGGCGTCCGGGTCCGACAGCGGCGTGGCCCGGTTGCGCTCGTCGAGATACGCGGCGAAGTTCCGGTCCAGGCGGACCGCCCAGTGGTCGGCGCCGCGCACGCCGACCTCGTCGAGCACGTCGTCGGTGAAGACGAGGGCGGTCAGCGCCGCCGCATCCCACGCGCCGGCGTCGACCAGCCGCCAGCGGGCGGCGGGCTGTTCGTTGAGCAGGGCGCGCCGCGCACCCACCAGCGCGCCGTGCGACACGTGCGCGGCGGTGTCGGCGGGCGTGCACAGCGCGTTCTCGGTGACGACGACGCCGTGGACACGGACCTGCGGTGCGTCGGCGAGCAGGTGCTCGATGGCGTGCGCCACGCGTGCGAGCCAGTAGACGTTGCGGGCCCCGTCGAATGCCGCACCGAAAACGCCGATCACCCGGATCCGTTCGGCGAGCGGGGCGCCCTCGGGTGAGCGCAGCGCCAGCCGCAGACGCTCGTCGTTGCCGCCGTCCTCGGGGCCGTCGAGCACGACGGTGACGCCGGTCCGGTCGCCCAGGAGCGCGGCGGCGCGGTCGGCCGCGTCGGCGCCGACAGCGACGGCGACCACCACTTCGTCCTCGGCGGGACGCTCGCCGGCCGGCGCCTCGACTATCTCCCAGATGGGCTGGTAGAAAACGCGTTCCAGCTGGTGGGCGGCATCGACCGCCGTGCTGACCGGGCGGAACTCGACACCGAGCAGCCGCATGGCGACCTCGCCGTGTTCCCCGACGATCGCGATGTCGGCGCGCAGCGGATCCACGCCGCGCCGGGTCACGACCACCCGCGGACGCTCCGGCAGTGTGCCCAGCCAGCGCACCCCGGCGATGGCGGCGGGCACGATGGCCACGTCGCTGTCGGAGTCCGCGGCCAGCGCGGCAACGCACTGCAGCGCGGCGTCGACCAGTGCCGGGTGGGCCAGATGCCGGACCGGGGCGGCGTCCTCGACCGATGACAGCGAGGCGACCACCGCGTCCGCACCGACGACGGCGGAGACGATGCGCTGGAACGCGGGGCCATAGTCCAGTCCGCGCGTGGCCAAGCCTCGGTAGAGCTCCGCGCCCGCGACAGCGGCGGCGTGCTCCGGGGCGTCGAGATCGACAACGGCGGCGGTGAAGTCGGCTTCGATGAGCCTGCCGTGCGCGTTGAGCGTCCATGTGGTGGCGGTGGCCGAGCGGGAGTGGATGCGGAAGCGTTTGGTGGACTCCTCGACGCTCACCCGCAGCACCGGGACGTCGTGCTCGTCGATCACCAGCGGCGCGACGAATTCCACCGACTCGAGGCCGACGCTCGTGCGTCCGGTGCGCTCGACGGCGGCGCTGAGCGCGGCGTCGAGGTAGGCCGCTCCGGGCAGCACGACGTGTCCGGCCACGACGTGGTCGCGCAACCAGGGCAGCCGTGCAATCGACAGCTGCACTTCCCATTCCGAGTTCGCCGCCGTGGTGGGGTCGCCCAGCAGCGCGTAGCCCTGCGGCGTGCCGAGGCGATCGCGCAGGGTGACCGGCTCGTCGTGCCAGACCCGTTTGCGCTGCCAGGGGTAGGCGGGCAGATCCAGGTGCTCGACGATCGAGTCCGGACGGCCCGGCACCGACGAACCGTCCAGCGAACCGGCGACATACAGGTCCGCGACGGCGCGCAGCACGTTGTTGTGGTCGCGCAGATCCCGGGACAGCGTGGTGACCGCGGCGCCGATCACTCCGCGATGGATCAACATCTCGCGGATGTTGCCGCTGAGCACCGGGTGCGGACCCACCTCGAGGAAGACCCGGTGACCCGCGTCGACCAGCGCGCCGATGGCATCGGCGAACCGGACCGGCTCTCGCACGTTGCGGCACCAGTAGTCCGCATCCCAGTCGGTGCCGGCGATCTCGGCGGCGGTCACGGTGGAATACGTGGTGAGTTTCGCGTCCCGCGGCGCGAGCTGGGCCAGTGCGCCGCGCAGGTCATCGAGGATCGGGTCCATCAGATGGCTGTGGTACGGCACCTCGACCCGCAGGCTGCGCGCGAACGTGCCGGTGGCCGACAGGGTGTCGCGCAGCAGTTCGAGGTCCGCGCTGTCGCCGGCGAGGGTGACCGCGCCGGGGCTGTTCACCGCGGCGATCGAGATGCTGTCGGTGCGGGCGAGCAATTCGCGGGCCTGGTCCTCGGACATGCCCAGGGCCAGCATGCCGCCGGTGCCCGCGGTGGTCGCCTGCAGCCGGGCGCGGTGGTAGCTGACGGTCAGCGCGTCGCGCAGCGACAGCGCGCCGGACACGTACGCGGCGGTGACCTCACCGACGCTGTGCCCGACCACCACGGCGGGATACACGCCGTACTCGGCGAGTTCGGCGGTCAGTGCGGCCTGCAGCAGGAAGTTGGCCGGTTGCGCGAACGCGGTGCGCGTGATCCGGGAGCCGTCCTCGTCGGCGAGCATCTCCGCCAGGATCGACCAGCCCGCGATGGACACGAACTCCCGGTCGATCTCCCGTGCGACCTTGGCGAACGTGCTGTCGGTGGTGAGCAACTCGCGGCCCATGCCCCACCACTGCGGTCCCATTCCGCTGAAGACGAAGACCGGCTCCACCGCACCGTCGCCGATGATCCGGGACGGGGCCCGTCCCTCGCCCGCGGCGAAGGCCCGCAGCTGGGTGCGCAGATCGTCGGCGTCGTCGTAGGCGAAACCGGCCCGCAGGGGGTGGTGGGCGCGCCTGGTCCAGGCAGCCGCGGTCACCGCCTCGGCGGGATGCCGGTCGAGCGCTTGCGCGAGTTCGCCGGCGAGCGTCCGGACCGCGGCCTCGTGACGCCCGGAGATCGGCAGCACTCGCGGCACCGGGCGTTCGTCGTCGGCCCGTGGGGCCCGCGCCGGCGCTTCGACGAGGATGGCGTGGGCGTTGGTGCCTCCGTAGCCGAAGCCGTTGACCGCGACCACGCCCTTGCCCGGCGCCGCGGACAGCGGCTCGGGGCGCAGCGGGACCCGTAGTCGCAGCTCGTCGAAGGCGATCTCCGGATTGGGTGTGGTCAAGTCGAATTGGGGTGCCACCGTACGGTGGTGCAGGGTGAGCGCGGCCTTGATCAGGCTCGCGACCCCGGCCGCGGCCTCGGTGTGCCCGAAATTGTTCTTCACCGAACCGACCGGCACCGGTTCGCCGCGGCCGTCCACCGCGCCGTACACCGCACCCAGCGCCGACATCTCGATCGGATCGCCGACCGCCGTACCGGTGCCGTGCGCCTCGAGGTAGCTCACCTCGTGCGCGGCGACACCGGCGTCGTCGCGCACCTGACGGGCGAGCTGTTCCTGCGCGACGGGATTCGGCACCGGGATGGCCATGGTGCGGCCGTCCTGGTTCACGCCCGTCGCGCGGATGACGGCGTAGACGCGGTCGTTGTCGCGCTGCGCCACGTCCAGTGGCTTGAGCAGCACAGCGCCCGCGCCTTCGGCCCGGCCGTACCCGTCGGCGGCGGCGTCGAAGGTCTTGCAGCGCCCGTCGAAGGACAGGAACCGGCCTTTGCACATCGAGATGAACGTCTCCGGCTGCAGCATCGCGTTCGCCCCTCCGGCCAGCGCGATCTCGCATTCGCCGTTGGCGATGGCCTGTACCGCCAGATGCGTGGCCACCAGCGAGGACGAGCATGCGGTGTCGACGGTGAGGCTGGGCCCGTGCAGGTCCAGCAGATACGAGATGCGGTTGGACAGCAACGTGTGCGAGGCACTCATCGCGGTGTGGTTGGTGATCGCCGAGCGCACCAGCGGACCGCTGCGTCCGAGCACGTTGTCCAGGATGAACCCGCCGACATAGACGCCGACGCGGTGGCCGGAGACCCGGCCGGCCATGCCGGCGTCGTCGAGCGCCTCCCACGTCACCTCCAGCAGCAGCCGCTGCTGGGGGTCGAGGATGGCGGCCTCTTTCTGGGCGATGCCGAAGAAGTCGGCGTCGAAATCCCAGAGCGGCTGGGTGAGAAAGCCGCCGCGCCGGGTGTACATACGCCCCGGCGCGTCCGGATCCGGGTCGTAGTACTTCTCGATACTCCAACGGTCCGGCGGGATTTCGACGATCCCGTCGCCTTTGTCGAGCAGGAAATTCCAGTAACTCTTCGGGTCGAATACACCGCCTGGAAAACGGCAGCCGATACCCACTATTGCAATGTCGACCATTGTTTCTCCTGGCCTGAAATGCGGGACCATGCTGAGCCCCCCGACCGCAGCAGCACAAATATCTGACGAGCTTCTTCGCTCGAATGGCAATGCTATTGCGCTGTCACCGAGCCGTCAATTGTCTTGCGTCAGAGTCTTTTCAATTTCCGCAAAGTCGCCACCAGTGGCGCGTTCGAGAACATCCCACGCGCGATGCGTGGATGAATTGCGCTGAGATTCATGAGGACGGCGTAGCGCAAACCGTGGTCGCGCCAGTCCGCGACCTGCTCGACGATCTCGTCCGGTGTTCCGGTCAAACAGAATTCCCGCACCAGCGATGCCGGGACCTTCTCGATGTAGTCCAGCACGGTGCGCTCGTCGAGTGTCTGCGGCAGGTAGTCCTGCAGGCCGGTGAAGTCCTCGCCCAGCGGGTGGGTCGCACCGTGCCTGGTCCACATCTCCCCGGGCGCGCACAGGGTCAGCGCTCGCGCGCCCACACTGTCCACGAGAGCGTCCACCTCGGCGGTCCGCGCCGCGGTGAGCACGCTGAACACGGCGGCGGGCGCGACCGCCATGGGGTCACGGCCCGCGTCCGAGGCCGCGGCGCGGACCTGCTCGAGCCGGTGGCGGTACTCGTGCGGGCGCTGCGCGAAGCCCGGGAACCACACGTCGGCGTATCGGCCGGCGGCCCGCAGCATGCGTGGCCCGCCCGCGGCCACCCAGATCTCCGGGCGGGTGCCCCGATAGGGCGGCACGTCGAAGACCGCGTTGCGCAGCGGGAAGTGCGGTGAGTCCCTGGTCACGAGGCTGCCGTGGGAATCCCACAGCGCTCTGATCGTCGCCAGCGCCTCCTCGAACCGTCCGACCGGGGCGGTCCAGTCCACACCGTAGGGCTCGTTGTTGTCCCGGATGCCGGTGCCGATGCCGAGAATGGCCCGGCCCCTGCTCAACTGGTGCAGGGTGGCCGCGGCCTGCGCGGTCACCGCCGGATTGCGGCGGCCCGCGTCGGTGACGCCGACGCCGAGCCGCAGCCGGGCCAAGCGGTTCTGTGCGGCCAGATAGCCCAGCGCGGTCCACGGTTCGTAGATGCCGTCCGCGTGCGGCGCCAGCCGGGTGATGCCGACGTGGCGGGGTGTCCAGATCGAGGCGGGCAGGATCGAGGGCAGATGGTCGGTCACCCAGAGCGAATCCGCTCCGCCGGCCATCGCCACCGAGCGGCTGCCGCGAAATTGCAGGTCCGGCGCGAACCGGGTATAGACACCGGAATCCATCACGCCTGTGCGGAATTTCGCCATGTTGTTCCTATCGGGCTATTTGGGTACGGGTTCGAGAGCGGCGCTGGTCTCGGGGATTTCGATGCGTTCGTGCAGGCGGGCGAGCCGGCGGGGCGCCCACCAGTTGGCCGAGCCGAGCAACCGCATCAACGCGGGCGCGAGGACGCCGCGGATCAACGTCGCGTCGGTGAGCACGGCCAAGGTCAGGCCGAGGCCGAACAGTTGGATGAACGACACATGCGAGGTCACCATGCCCGCGAAGGCGATCGCCATCAGGCAGGCGGCCGCGGTGAAGATGCGTGCGGTGCGGGCGACGCCGGTGGCCACGGCGCGGGTGTTGTCGCCGGAGGCGAGCCACTCCTCGCGAATGCGGGACAACAGGAACACCTCGTAGTCCATCGAGACGCCGAAGGCGATGCAGAACATCAGGATCGGCATGGTCGGCACGAGGTAGCCGGTCGGGGTGAAGCCGAGCAGGCCGGACAGGTGCCCCTCCTGGAAGACCCAGACCATGGCGCCGAAGGTCGCCGCCAGCGAAAGCGTGTTGAGCAGCAGCGCTTTGACCGGAAGCAGCACGCTGCCGGTGAAGAAGAACAGCACTATCAAGGTCGACAGCGCGATCACGACAACGGCCAGGGGGACTTTGGCCGCGAGCGCGTCGAGCGCGTCGACACTCTCCGCGGCCGCGCCGCCGAGCAGTGCCCGGCCGGGCGCCGGAACCGCGCGCACCTGGTCGAGTTGGTCGATCGCGGCAGCGGAGTACGGGTCGAGCCGGGTGCCGATGCGCAGATACGTGCCCGCGTCGTTGCGCATGCCGGGTGGCGCGGCGGCGACTCGCAGCCCGCCGATGTAGACGCCCGCCGCGGACAGCACCGACGTGACACCGTCGATTCGCGACAATCGCTCGGCGTAGGCGGCTATCTCGGCGTCACCGCCCCGGTATCCGGGCACGGCCACGAGAACACCGGCCATGGCGTTCTCCCGGAAGTCGGTGCGCAACGCGTCGCCGACCTCGTGGCTGGACGCCCCGCTGATGACCCGGTCGTCGGCGGCTCCGAAGCGGATGGACAGGAACGGTGAACCCAGCACCAGCAGCAGCGCGATCACCGCCAGCGCGGCAGGAACCGGGCGGCGCATGACCAGCCGCACCGTCCGGTACCACCGCGTCTCGGTGACCTCCACCGGCCGCGGCGGCGGCAGGCGCAACCTGCGGCGCAGCGGAACTCGCAGGTCGAACGCGTCCACCCGGGGGCCCAGCAGTGCGAGCGCCGCAGGCACCAGCAGCAGCGTGGTGAACACCGCCGCCCCGAGCACGGCCAGTCCCGCATAGGCCAGCGAACGGAGGAAATACAGTGGGAAGACCAGCAGTGTGGACAGCGACAGCGCGATGACCACACCGGAGAACAGGACGGTGCGCCCCGCGGTCTGCGCCGTGCGCAAGACCGCGGCGGCGGTGTCGCTGCCCCCGGCCAGTTCTTCCCGAAATCTGCTGACCATGAACAGGCTCGAATCGATCGCGACCGCGAAACCCAGTGCGCTCATCATGTTCAGCGCGAAGATCGACACGTCACCCACCTCGGTGAGCAGCCGCAGGATCGGCAGCGTCGCGAAGATGTTGAACACGCCGACGGCCAACGGGATCAGCGCGGCCGTCACGCTGCCGAAGACCAGGATCAACGCCAGGCCCGTCAACGGCACCGCGATCGCCTCGGTGATCAGCAGGTCGGTGACGATTCGATGGCTCATCTCGTCGAAGGCCACCGCCTGGCCGCCCGCCCGCACGGTGACGCCGCCGAACTCGCCGCTCACCTGTTCGGCGATCGCCCCCGCCCGCTTGGGCGCGTCGGTGTCGTCCCCGGTGACGTGCGCCAGGACCAGACCGGAGCGGCCGTCGTTGCCGCGCAGGGCCTGCCGCAGATCCGGCGGAAGCTCCCAGTAGGACTGGACCGCGTCGATCTCGCCCCGTCCGCGCAGCTCCGCGGTCAGGCGCTCGCCCGCCGCGCGCGCCGCGGGACTGTCGAGTCCGTCCGGCGCCGTGACCAGCAGCACGAGGTTCGGCGCCGCGGCGGGGAAGTCGCGGTTGAGCAACGCGGCGACCCCGGCGGATTCGGTGTCGGACGGGATGTAGCCGCCGGACTTCAGATGGGCGGGCGCCGACCAGCCCAGCGCGACGCAGACGAACCCGACGAGCAGCGCACCGTAGAGGATCGATCGAGGGCGCCGGGTTGCCAGGCGTGCGAGACCAACGAGCATGATGAGTGACCTTTTCTCGAACTCCGGCCGTGCGAATGCGACGGTGGCTCGGTGCTAGTCGGCGGAACCGGAATCGATGTAGCCGGCCAGTGCGCGCCACTCCTTGGCGTTGCGGCTGGCGAGTTCGGCGACGGCTGGAATGCAATGCGGCGGAACCGCGGCGACCAACGCGGTCCACACCTCGCGCTGCATCGAGTGCGTGTGCAGCCACCGCAGCAGGTCGCGGCCCTGCTGGCTGTGCCGCATCGCGGGGTCGCGGGTGAGCTGCTGCAGCAGCAGCGCACTGCCCTCGGGCTGATCGGCGCCCCCGTCGCAGTCGGGTGATCCCGTCTCGCGCAGACGCTTGCGGATCGCGTGCGCCGTGCTGATGGACACCTCGGCGGCGGCGGCCAGCGCGCGCAACGGCATGTCCGGCGATGCCGCCAGGAGTTCGGCGACGCGGCGTCGGCGTTGCGCGCGGTCCATCGGCCTGCGCCTGCCGTCGGCGCCGATACGAACGTTCGACTGCGGAACTTCCGCACTCGAACGTTTACGAAGCGTGGCCACCGTGCGCGCGGACAACCCCGTGGTGGTCGCGATGGCGCGGTCGGACAATTGGGGCATCGTCTCGATGATCCGCTCGGCCGCCGCTTTGCGGTCCGAGAGCGTCAACGGAAGCCCGTGCGTCGTATTCAGTTCGACACCGCGCACAAAAGCCTCGGCCTGTGTCCCGTCGAAGAACACGACCGCGATCCGCTCGTGACCGAGCCATTGTGCGGCGCGCAACCGGTGCATTCCGTCGATGACCCGCATCGTGCTGCGGTGCACCAGAATCGGCGGCAACTCGGTTTCGCTTTCGGCCAGCCGCGCAATATGCCGGCGGTCCTCGCCGTTCGACCGCGGCGAATCCGCGGGCAGCAGTTCGTCGATCGATACGGAATAGTGCGCGTTCGATGCCAGCGGCACCACATCGCCGCTCACCAATTTAAACTCAGCGGACATTTCGAACCCCCAGGGACGCCCGGAATCAGATCGGTCCTCGATGACCCGATGGTCCACCCGGAACCCGGCTAGGCTACGACCGACCGATCGGTCACAGCGTAGGTGCGGCCGGTGCCCCGCACTAGGCTTTCCAGAAAGAGTGGGGAGAATTCGAAAGCATGACAGTCATTGCCGACCCCGGTCGCACGGCGCTGCTCATCGCGGGCACCGTGGTGGCGGAACGCGAGGGGCTGCACCGGCTTTCGATCAACGCGGTGGTCGAGGAAGCCGGGATGGCCAAGGGCACCTTCTACCACCACTTCGTCAACCGCCGCAGCTACGTCATCGCGCTGCACCGCCGCTTCTTCGACGCGCTGTCGCAGTCGGTGGCCGCGGCACTGGACGGGATCCCACCGGGCATCGAACGAATCGGCCCCAGTCTCGACGCATTCCTGGACGCCTGCCTCGACGCCCGCGGCACCGAGGCGTTCATGGTCCAGGCGCGCACCGATCCGGACCTGCGCGAGGAGATCCGCCGCCGCCACGAGCTGTTCATCGCCGTGGGGCGGCCGGACATGGTCGCCGCCGGGTGGCCCGATCCCGATGCCGCCTCCCGGCTGAAGGTCGCCATGGTCGGCGAGATCTGCTTGGCGGAGCTGACCTCCCGTCGTCCCCGCCCGGATCTGCGCGTGGCCGCCGTGCGCATGCTGACCGCCAATCTCACCGAACCGATCGCCGGCGAGTCGCCCGAGGACGAGGATGGGTAGATCCAGGCGGCACTGCCCTACTGAAAAGTAGTTCCGCCCGAACATCTTTCGTGAAGTACCGCTGGCGGAAGCTCTCGATCGCCGACATGATGCTGATGATCGCGGCAGCGGAGGACCCGCCGGTATCCGACGCGGCTCGCCACGAGAAGAACCGGGGAGACTGCCCCTGCTCTGATTCGCCAAGAGATTGCTCGCAATGTGCCACGCCGGCTGGCATGCGAAGTGCGCCAACGTCTTCGCGGATCGTTGTCCGTGGCAGGAGGAGCGGAAACGGACACGGGCGTGCGGTGGGGTGGGCCGGTACTCTGGATTGAAAGTGGCCGCGCTCAGTCTTAAGTTAGTGTGAATTTCCAGGATCCCACCCGCGATGTACTCGGTGTTGTGTACCGTTTGTTATCGCAGGTTCGCATCGCTAGCGGTGTGGGCCGGGGTCGTGGACGCGGCCAGGCAAGAAGGACTCCGTTGTCCCGTGCGGTTCATCCGTCCCGAGACGCGGACGACGTCGAGGATTGGGTGTGGCCGAATGCGTGTATCTGCTCCGATAACGGTCTCGGCTTTGGTTGTTGCTGGTGTGGTGGTGACTGGTTCGGGGGTGCAGTCCCCGGTGAGTGCGGGGGCCCCGCAGGCGCCGGAGGTCTTGGCGGCCGCGTCTTCGGGTGGCAGTGCCGGTGATACGGGCGCCGGCGGTGGGGAGTCGCGGGTGGCGGGGTTGTTGCCGGTGTCGCCGGAGTTGCCGCGGCGGTTGCGGGCGGTGTCGCCGCCGTTCGCGGGTGTGGTGCCGTTGCAGGAGCTTACGTTGCCTGCGGTGGG
>NZ_JADLQO010000012.1 GCF_015477775.1 Nocardia abscessus
TTCGCCGACGCAGGTGCGGATTTCGCCGGATCTGGTGCCGCCGGGGGTGTTGTCGCCGGGTTCGGATATGTCGGCGGTGCGTACCGGTGTGCCGGGCACTGATCCGGGCGAGCAGGCGCGGGCGGCGAGTCAGGCGCCGCGCCCGCGGCCGCGGCCGCTGCCGACGCAGGTGATGATCACGATTCCGGGTCTGCCGCCGATTCCGTGCGGGATCTTCTGCCCACCGCCACCGGTGAATCCCTGCGCGGGACAACCGGCTCCCGCGCCGATGCCGTTCCCGGAGCTACCCGGGACCGCACGCGTGCCGCTCGTACCGGGGCAGCCCTACGGCGGCGCACCGGCCGACTCCCGCAATTCCGGTGCAGGGGGCCCTGCCGATCCCGCAGGGGCGGGCACCTCCGCCTATGCCGGAACCGCGGGCCAGCCCGGCGCCCCGGACCAGCTTGCCGCCGGATGCGCCCAGCCCGACGCCACTCTCGCCACCAGCGAACCCGCCCTCATCCCGGGTGACCTGCCCGCTCACGACGACGCCTCGCGCACTGATCCCGAACCGACCACCGCCACACCGCCCGCGCCGGAACCCGAACCGGCGCCCAGCGCGGAAGCCCCACCCACGCCACCACCCGGGATCACCCTGCCCTTCGGAATCGTCATCCCGCTCCCCGCTCCACCGGCCGTGCCCCCACAGTAATTCAAACCTGATATCAGATCACGAAGGAGTAACAAAACTATCTCGGATGCGGTAACCTTCCCTTGTTCGATCACAAAGGGCTCACAGCGAGTCAGTGGGAGGGTCACCACACCGTGGGGCGTCATCGAAAACAACCGCCTGCCACCGTCCGGCGGAGTTCCGTTATCGCATTGACCGGATTGGTTCCCGCTGGGCTCGTATCCGTCACCGCCGCCTCCGAGGTCGGCGACGCCGTGCCACTCGCGGCCGCGGTCCAACCGACGGAAGGCGACCAGGAAGCACAGGGCGCCAGACCGCAGGTGGCGGCCGAGCCGGTCGCCGAATTCGTGACGCACGCGATGGCGAAGGCCGCGCCCACCGCCACGCCGGTGGTGAAAACCGTTGCGTTACCGAATGGCCGGCAACGCGCCGCGATGCCCGCAGGGCCGCTGGGCGTCCCCGGTGTGGCGGTCGCGGCCTATCAGAACGCCGAACGTGTCCTGGCGGCCGAGAATCCCGTGTGCGGCATGCCCTGGTCGCTGCTGGCCGGCATCGGCCGGGTCGAGTCCACCCACGCGTTCGGCGGCAAGGCCGACACCGACGGCAACCCGCTGAGCCCCGTCTACGGCCCGGTGCTGGACGGCTCGCTGAACGGCAACCACGTCATCCGCGACTCCGACGACGGCGCGCTGGACGGCCTGGACGGGTACGACCGCGCGATCGGCCCGATGCAGTTCCTCCCCGAAACCTGGAAGCGCTACGCGGCCGACGGCAACGGCGACGGCATCGCCGATCCGCAGAACCTCTTCGACGCCGCCCTGACCGCCGGGAAGTACCTGTGTGACGGCGGCTTGAACATGCGTGACCTGGCCCAACAGTCCAAGGCCATCCTGCGCTACAACCACTCCATGGCCTACGTCGCGAACGTCATGGCGTGGGAGACCTCCTACAGCACCGGGGTCGCACCCCGGGCCGGGGACTTGCCGAAAATTTGACACGCCTAAAATTTCTGCCATGCCAGTGCTTACGGAATCGGATGTGCGGGGTGCCCTCGCGAAGGTCGACGACCCGGAGATCCGCAAGCCGATCACCGAACTGGGCATGGTGAAAAGCGTCGCGATCGGCGCCGACAGCGATGTCCACGTGGAAATCTACCTGACGACGGCGGGCTGCCCCCTGCGGACCGAGATCACGCAGCGGGTCACGAAGGCCGTCGCCGACGTGCCGGGTGTCGGCGCGGTCACCGTCGACCTCGATGTGATGGACGACGAGCAGCGCACCGCGCTGCGCAAGCAGTTGCGCGGCGACGCGGCCGATCCGGTCATCCCGTTCGCCCAGCCCGGCTCGCTGACCCGCGTCTACGCGGTCGCCTCCGGAAAGGGCGGCGTCGGCAAGTCCAGCGTCACGGTGAACCTGGCCGCCGCCATGGCCGCGCGCGGCCTGTCGGTCGGCGTGCTGGACGCGGACATCTACGGTCATTCCGTCCCGCGCATGCTCGGCACCGACGCCCGGCCCACCCAGGTCGAGCGGATGATCATGCCGCCGGTCGCGCACGACGTGAAGATGATCTCGATCGCGCAGTTCACCCAGGGCAACACGCCCGTGGTGTGGCGCGGCCCGATGCTGCACCGGGCGCTGCAGCAGTTCCTCGCCGACGTGTTCTGGGGCGATCTGGACGTCCTGCTGCTCGACCTGCCGCCGGGCACCGGCGACGTCGCGATCTCCATCGCGCAGCTGATCCCGGGGGCCGAGATCCTGGTGGTCACCACCCCGCAGCCCGCCGCCGCGGAGGTGGCCGAGCGGGCGGGCGCGATCGCGCTGCAGACCCGGCAGCGCATCGCGGGCGTCGTGGAGAACATGTCCTGGCTGGACCTGCCGGACGGTACCCGGATGGACCTGTACGGCTCCGGTGGCGGGCAGGCCGTCGCCGACCGGCTCACCCGCGCGGTGGGCGCGACCGTGCCGCTGCTCGGTCAGATCCCCATCGAGCAGGCGCTGCGCGAAGCAGGCGACGAAGGCACCCCCATCGTGCTGCGCGATCCGGAGAACCCCGCCGCCAAGGCCTTGCTCGAGGTGGCCGACAAACTGGCCGTCCGGCGCCGCGGCCTCGCGGGCATGTCCCTCGGCATCGACACCACCAGGCATTTGTAATATCGCCGGCTGACCACAGCTTCGAAGTCACCCGGCATCGAGGTGCCGCGGTTCGCCGCTGCGCACGGCCACTCGGCCCGAACTCCGCGTTTCGAGCGCAGCGAGACCGGGCGCGGAAGTCAGCACTAATAAGCTGATCTCATGCTCACGATGCTGCTGTACGTGCTGATCGTCGGCTTGGTCGCCGCGGTGCTGTTCCTGCTCGCCAGTGCGGTGTTCGGGCGGTCGGAGGAACTCGGTCCGCTGCCGGAGGGGACGACGGCCACCGTGCTTCCGGTGGAAGGGATCACCGGGGCGGATGTGCGCGCGTTGCGGTTTCAGCAGGTGGTGCGCGGATACAAGGCCGCAGAGGTGGACTGGGCGCTGGCCAGGCTGGCCGCGCGGATCGATGAGCTGCAGCACCAGCTGGCCGAGGCACAGGCCGCGCGGTGGCAGACGCCGATCGCGCCGGAGTCGAAGTGACCTCCCCCGCGGGCGACGGCCTGGTCCGCTGCGCCTGGCCGCTGGAAACCCAGCTGTACCGGGACTACCACGACTACGAGTGGGGCAAGCCGCTGCACGGCGACGACGCGTTGTTCGAGCGGCTCTGCCTGGAGGCGTTTCAATCCGGCTTGTCCTGGCTGACCATCTTGCGGAAACGCCCCGCCTTCCGCGCGGCGTTCGCCGGGTTCTCGATCGAGCGCGTCGCGCGGTTCGGTGACGACGACGTCGCCCGCCTGATGGCCGACGCGGGCATCGTCCGCAACCGGAGCAAGATCGACGCGGCCATCGCCAACGCCCGAGTCGCCCGGGACCTCGACGTCGGCTTGGACGAGTTGCTGTGGTCGTTCGCCCCGCCGCCGCGCCCGCGCCCGCGCACCGGCGCCGACGTGCCCGCGACCACACCCGAATCCACCGCCCTGGCAAAAGAATTGAAACGGCGCGGATTCCGTTTCGTCGGACCGACAACGGCCTACGCCCTGATGCAGGCGACCGGAATGGTCGATGACCATGTGGCCGATTGCTGGGTGGGCGGCGACCGGTCCGGCACGGGCCGACCGGTCACTTTTTGAACTCAGCTATCCGTCCACATCAGCGATAGGGAAGAATGGGACGGGTGTAGCTCGCCAAACGCCGGCGAGCTCACTGGTTGGTGACAACTGGAGTTCCAAGAAAGTGCGCAGCAGACCGCGCAGATCTGGAGGGAGCAGAGGATGGCGGCCATGAAGCCCCGCACCGGGGACGGTCCCCTCGAGGCAACCAAAGAAGGGCGTGGAATCGTCATGCGGGTTCCACTCGAGGGTGGCGGGCGTCTGGTCGTCGAACTCACGCCGGACGAGGCAGCGGCGCTCGGGGACGAACTGAAGAGCGTCACGAGCTGAGTGGCCCCGGCTGAGCGCTCGGCCCTCGCCCTCGCGGCCGGCGTCCTGGCCTGCCCGGAATGTCTCCGGGCGCGCCAGGACGCCGCGCCGCTGGCACTGGAACCGCGGGATCGAGCACTGCGCTGCGGTCGCGGGCACAGCTTCGACGTCGCCAGGCAGGGCTACGTCAGCTTGCTCACCGGCGCGTCGACCAAGATGACCGGCGACACGGCGGCCATGCTCGACGCTCGTGCCGCCTTCCAGAGCGGGGGACACTTCGCGCCGATCGCCGACGCTGTGACGCGTGCCGTCACGGCGCACCGGACCGACGGCGCGGTACTGGAAATCGGCGCGGGCACCGGCTACTACCTGGCCCGCGCGCTCGACGCCGCTCCCCCGGCCGTCGGCATCGGACTGGACGTCGCCAAGCCGGCCGTCCGGCGCTGCGCCCGCGCCCACCCGCGCGCCGCGGCGGTGCTGGCCGACGCGTGGCGCGACCTGCCGATCCGCGACGGCGCGCTCGGCGGCGTGCTCTCGGTCTTCGCGCCGCGCAACCCCAGCGAAATCGCCAGGGTGCTCGATGACAACGGGCGTTTCGTCGTCGCCACCCCCACCGAACGCCACCTCGGCGAGCTGATCGAGCCGCTGGACATGGTGCGGGTCGACCCGGACAAGGACCGCAGGCTCGAGGCCGCGATGTCGGGGCATTTCGAGCCGGTCGACCAGAGGCTGGTCGAGTACCCGATGACGCTCGCCGGAACCGACGTCGCGCACGTGGTGGGCATGGGGCCCTCCGCGCACCACTCGGCCGCCGGTGCGGCACGCCTCGCGCGGCTGCCGGAATCCGTCGAGGTGACCGCGTCGGTCATGGTCGGCACCTACCGGCGCGCGGCCTGAGCGCTCCCGGTTCAGCCTTTCCTGATCTCGTCGTACACCGCGACCGTGCGCGCCGCGATCCGCGACCAGTCGAATTCGGAGATCGCGCGCTCCCGGCCCGCGGCGCCCAGACGGGCGGCCAGCGCCTGATCGCCCGCGACCTCGTTCACCGCGGCGGCCAGCGCCCGCTCGTAGTCCTCGGCGGTGCCCGCGTCGTAGTGCACCAGCCGACCGTTGCGACTGTCGACCACCTCGGGAATGCCGCCCACGTCGGAGGCCACCACCGCGGTCGCGCAGGCCATCGCCTCCAGGTTCACGATGCCCAGCGGCTCGTACACCGACGGGCACACGAACACCGACGCGGCGGCCAGGATCTGCCGGATCCGCTCGGTAGGCAGCATCTCGCGCACCCAGAACACGTTGCCGCGCCGCTGCCGCAGCTGTTGGACCGCCGTGGTGACCTCCTGGGCCAGCTCGGGCGTGTCCGGCGCGCCCGCGCACAGCACGAGCTGGATGTCGGGGTCGAAGTGGCGGGCGGCGGCGAGCAGGTGGCCGACGCCCTTCTGCCGCGTGATGCGGCCGACGAAGGCGACGATCGGGAGGTCGGGCCGCACGCCGAGTTCGGCGAGCGCCGACGGCTCGTCCTCGGCCACGGGACCCGGGTGCCAGATGGTCCCGTCGATGCCGTTGTGCACCACGTGGACCCGGTCCGGATCGACCGCCGGATAGGCGTCGAGCACATCGCGGCGCATGCCCTCGCTCACCGCGATGACGGCGTCGGCGTGCTCGACGGCGTTGCGCTCCGACCAGGACGAGAGCCGGTAGCCGCCGCCGAGTTGCTCGGCCTTCCACGGCCTGCGCGGCTCCAGCGAATGCGCGGTCAGCACGTGCGGCACGCCGTAGAGGGTCGCGGCCAGATGACCGGCCAGACCGCTGTACCAGGTGTGCGAGTGCACCACGTCCACTTCGCCCACGGCGTCGGCCATCCGCAGCTGGGCGGACATCATCTGCAGCGCGGCATTGGCGGCGTAGAGCGACGGATCCGGTTGATGCACCACCGCATCCGCGCGATCGACGCCCATACAGTGCACGGTCACCTCGCACAGGTGACGCAAATGCGCCGTCAGCTGCGTGACGTGCACTCCCGCGCCGCCGTACACCTCGGGTGGATATTCGCGGGTCAGCATCGCGACGCGAAGCCGGTCCCGCTCGCCGGAATCCACCGCCGAACGTCCGCCATCCGTGCCGAAACTCACCGGTTCAAAGTAGACGTTCGGGTCCGCGGCGGCCACTCACAGCCGCTCCACCCGGTAGTTTGGCAGGTGTGAGGAGCCAGCCGCACGTACTCGGGATCGTGCTCGCCGGTGGCGAGGGCAAGCGACTCTTTCCACTCACGGCCGACCGCGCCAAGCCCGCGGTCCCGTTCGGCGGCGCGTACCGCCTCATCGACTTCGTGCTCAGCAATCTGGTCAACGCGGGTTTCCTGCGGCTGTGCGTGCTCACCCAGTACAAGTCGCACTCGCTGGACCGGCACATCTCGCAGACCTGGCGGTTGTCCGGTTTCGCGGGCGAATACATCACGCCGGTGCCCGCTCAGCAGCGGCTCGGGCCGCGCTGGTACACCGGCAGCGCGGACGCGATCATGCAGTCGCTGAACCTGATCTACGACGAGGATCCGGACTACATCGTGGTTTTCGGCGCCGACCACGTGTACCGCATGGACCCGGAGCAGATGGTGCGCCATCACATCGATTCCGGCGCGGGCGTCACCGTGGCCGGCATCCGGGTGCCCCGCAGCGAGGCGAGCGCGTTCGGCTGCATCGACAGCGACGAATCCGGCCGCATCACGCAGTTCCTGGAGAAGCCCCCGCACCCGCCCGGCACCCCGGACGACCCGAACGTCACGTTCGCGTCCATGGGCAACTACGTCTTCACCACCAAGGTCCTGGTGGACTCGATCCGGGCGGACGCCGACAACGCCGACTCCGACCACGACATGGGCGGCGACATCATCCCCTCACTGGTCGCGGCGGGCCAGGCGGGCGTCTACGACTTCGCCGACAACGAGGTGCCCGGCGCCACCGACCGCGACCGTGGCTACTGGCGCGATGTCGGAACCATCGACGCGTTTTACGACGCGCACATGGATCTGGTGTCGGTGCATCCCGTGTTCAACCTGTACAACCGCCACTGGCCGATCCGCGGGGCGGCCGAGAACCTGCCCCCGGCCAAGTTCGCCCAGGGCGGGCTGGCACAGGAGTGCATCGTGGGCGCGGGCAGCATCCTGTCCGCCGCCACCGTCCGCACCTCGGTGCTCAGCGCCAACGTCGTGGTGGACGACGGCGCCACCGTCGAAGGCTGCGTGCTCATGCCGGGCGTGCGGATCGGTCGCGGCGCGGTGGTGCGTCACGCCATCCTGGACAAGAACGTGGTGGTCGGCGAGGGCGAGATCATCGGGGTGGACCTGGCGCGCGACCGCAGCCGCTTCGCCGTGAGCAACGGCGGCGTCGTCACGGTCGGCAAAGGCGTCTGGGTGTAGTCGGCGTATGGGCGTAGGCGGCCGGCCGGGTGTAGTCGCCCCCGGTGAGCGGTCACGGCCCGCCCGGCTCCGGCGCGGGCGAGCCGATGCAGAACGGCGCGCAGGGCCCCGGCGTGCGCGGCACGGTCGATTTCGAGGCGTCACCGAAATCGGCGGTGCTCACCAAATAGACCATCAGCAGAGCGAACAGCAGCACGGCGGCGAATGCCACCATGGCCCGCCCCCAGTGGATCGGCTTGGGACGACGCTCGTCCTCGTCCCAAAGGAACATCATCATCACCACACCGCACCTCTTCCGCACCCGCTCGGAGCGTGACCTCACCAGTATCGGTGATCATCGGCTTTTCATTGCAGAGTGCGCCGAACCGTCGCGGTGCGGTGGCTTTTTCGCAAACTTCGCCGATCATCGGCCGAGGCCGCTTTTCCTGGAAGACGAGGGTCCAGCGGCGGGATACCCGGAAAAACTTCGGCGGCAGGCATATTCGGCCGCAATGGGGCGACCGACGACAACGGCCGCTGCGGCGATGACTACTGGGCGGGCGGGGCGCCGTTCTGGGGGCAGAAAGGCTCGCAGGATCCCGGTGGCGGAGGGGTCTTCTCGGGGCCGGTGTCGAAATCGGTGTTGCTCACCACCACCATCACCAGCACAGCTCCCAGAATCACGAGCAACAGGGCCAGCATCGTGGGCCGCAGCCAGCTCGTTCGACGTTCTGTTACGACGTCCCCCATGGCCGCCATCTCTATGGGAGTTAGTTCACGCATAACTGTTTTCCTCACTGAGTTGTTTCTCAGCGCATACCCCGGATTCCGGGAAGAAATCAGCCCGCGGCGCGGCGGCCGCGCGAATCACTAACCCCGTGAGGCACAGAGCAATCCGTCGCCGACCGGAATCAGCACGCAGGTTAGTTCCGGGTTTTCCGCGATGGCGCGGGTCGCGGCGCGCACCGCCTGGGTGGCCGGATCGCGTTGCGCCGGATCGGGTACCCGCCCGCCCAGCAGCGCGTTGTGCAGCAGAATGGCGCCACCGTCGCGCAGCAGACGCACCGCTTGGGCGACGTACTCCGGGTGCTCGAGCGGCGCCGCGTCGATGAAGACCAGATCGTAGGCGCCGTCGGCGAGCCGGGGCAGCACATCGAGCGCGCGCCCGTTGATCAGCCGGGTGCGGGCCGGCGGGATATCGGCGGCGCGGAACGCCTCCTTGGCCGCGCGCTGGTGTTCCGGCTCCGAATCGATGGTGGTCAGCGTGCCGTCCTCGCGCATGCCGTCGAGCAGCCACAGCCCGCTGATTCCCGCGCCGGTGCCGACCTCGACCACCGCGCGCGCCCCGAGCAACTGCGCGTACATGCTCAGCAACGCGCCCACCGAGGGCGGTACCGGTACCGCGCCGAGTTCGGTGGCCCGTTCACGCGCGCTGACGAGGATTTCGTCCTCCACGACGGATTCCTCCACGTAGGCGAGATTCCGCTCCAGATTCGATGCCACGGGTATGAGGCTAACGCCGGGCGGGTGATCTCGGCGTTCCGGACAACACGCGCCGCCCGCCATTTCCGCCGCCGGTTTTCTCAGGTGTCCCTCAGGGTCTCCATACCCCGGCCATATCAGGACCAGAAAGAGTATGGGCAACGCAAGACCACCGACCGTGTTCAACACGGGGCGCGGGAACAACGACATACCGGTTGTCGGTTGTATCCGTACGCAACGGTCCGCAGACCCGGGCCCGAGCGAGTTCCGACGTTTGCGGTCCCTAGTAGGAGGTAGCCCCATCCACATGGTCGATGCGGCGCGCGAATACGCCACCCTGCCCGAGCAGATCCTGCCGGTCGAAGCCGACTCCGCCGCGGAGGCGGGCGAGCTGACCGGCACTGCTGCCTTCGATGCCACCGGTGACCGGTCGGCGATGCCGACGTGGGACGAACTCGTCCGCGAGCACGCCGACCGGGTCTACCGCTTGGCCTACCGCCTGTCCGGCGACGCCCAGGACGCGGAGGACCTCACCCAGGAGACGTTCATCCGGGTGTTCCGTTCGCTGTCGAACTACCAACCGGGCACTTTCGAGGGGTGGTTGCACCGCATCACCACCAACCTGTTCCTGGACATGGTCCGCCGCCGCAACCGGATCAGGATGGAAGCGCTGCCCGAGGACTACGACCGGGTGCCCGCCGAGGGCCCGGGGCCGGAGCAGGCCTATCACGACGCCCGGCTGGATCCCGACCTGCAAACGGCCCTGGATTCGCTCGCGCCGGAGTTCCGTGCCGCCGTGGTGCTGTGTGACATCGAGGGGCTGTCCTACGAGGAGATCGGCGCTACGCTCGGCGTGAAGCTGGGCACTGTGCGCAGTCGGATCCACCGTGGACGCCAAGCCCTGCGCGACTACCTTGCGCATAATGGAAGTGAGCAGCGGTTGGCCGCTGACGCGAACATAGGGTGATTCGTCGGACGCCGGCGTCGCCCGAACATCGGTCGAGGTCGGTTGAAAGGGTGAGCACCGAATGAGTGGCGACTCCAGCACGTCCGGTCGTCGTCCGCCCCGTTTCAGCCCCACCGAGCATCTGGCGAGTGAGGCGGTCGCGGCATACGTGGACGGTGAGCTGCGGATGAACGCCTACCTGCGGGCCGCTCAGCACCTCTCACTGTGCCCGGAGTGCGCGGCGGAGGTGGATGCCCAGCAACAGGCGCGCATCGCGCTGCGGCATGCCGGGCAGGTCGCGATCCCGACCGGGCTGCACGACAGCCTGACCAGGATCCCGCTCGCGGAACTGCCCGGGGGCGCGTCCAGCGGGCGCACACCGTCCTCGTCGTCCGACCAGTCCCCGCGCAACGACGCGGTTTTCGGATTTCTGACCGATTCGTTCACCGCGACACGGTGGACTACTTGGTGGCGCAAGTAGAGTTTTCCGCGTGACCACCGAATCGACGAATTCCGGATCGGCCGACACCTCGGATTCGGCGGCCAACCGCGGGAATCTCCGTCCGCCGGACGCACCCGTGCTCGGCCCGCGCCCGGTCTATCGGCCCCATGTCGACACGCACACCGCGCGCGCCTTCCGCAGGCCGTCGGGCCTCTCCGGCTCGTTCGCCGAGCCGCTGCCGCTGCGCAAGGCCGGTGCGGCGCCGCAATCCGGCCCCCTGATGCAGAATCGCCCGCCCGACGCGGTGCTGGCCGAGGCGTTCGGCCGCCCGGAGGGCTCCACCGAAATCCTGCAGCGCGACCCCGACGCCGCCGATGGTCCCGCATCCGTCGCCGGACCGGCCGATCCCTGGCGTGACCCCGAGGCGGTCGCTCGTCTCGGCTCCCCCGCGGTGCCCACGCCCAAGGCGCAGTCGCTGCCGCAGGCCGAGAAGCTCAGCGCGCGCGAAGTGCTGTTCGGCTCCCGCGTCGCGCCCAAGGCGCTGGCCCTGCTCGCGCTCGTCGCACTCGTCATCGGGCTGCTCGGCGGGCTGGTCGGACGATTGACCGCGGAAACCGCCTCGACGCTCACCTCCCGCAAGGTCACCCTCGAACAGTCCGGCGACGCCAGCCGTCCCCACGGCCTGATCGCGCAGGTGGCCAATGCGGTGCTGCCCTCGGTGGTCTCCATCCGGGTGACCGTCGGCGACAACGGCGCCACCGGCTCCGGCGTGGTGATCGACGGCGGAGGCTACGTGGTCACCAACAACCACGTGGTCTCGATGGCCGCCCAGGACAAGAGCAACCGGGCCGCCATCCAGGTGCAGTTCTCCGACGGCACCCGGGTACCCGCGCAGATCGTCGGTCGCGATCCGAAGACCGACCTGGCGGTGCTGAAAGTCGATGTGAAGAATCTCACCGTGGCCCAGCTCGGCAAATCCGGCGACGTCCAGGTCGGTGACGACGTGCTCGCCATCGGTTCGCCGCTGGGCCTGAGCAAGACGGTCACCTCCGGCATCGTCAGCGCCCTGCACCGTCCGGTGAAGCTGGAGGGCGAGGGCAGCGACACGAAGGCCGTGATCGACGCCGTGCAGACCGACGCGTCGATCAACCCGGGCAACTCCGGTGGCGCGCTCGTGGACATGGATGGCCGGGTCGTCGGCATCAACACCGCCATCCGCAGCGAGACCGGCGGCTCGGTCGGCCTCGGCTTCGCCATCCCGGTGGACAAGATGACCGAGGTCGCCCAGACCTTGATCCGCGATGGCGTCATGCACCATCCGACCATCGGCTTGAGCGCGCGCACCAAGCAGGTGGCCAACGAGGTCATGAGCGGCGCGGCCGTGGCGGACGTCGTGGCGGGCGGTCCCGCGGCGCGGGCCGGGATCGTGGAGGGCGACGTGATCGTGAAGGTCGGCGATCGCGAGGTCACCAACCCGGACGAACTGGTCGTGGCGGTGCAATCCCGCGAGATCGGCGAAACGGTGAACGTGCAGTTGATCCGCGATGGCAGGCAGGTAGACGTGCCGGTGACGCTGGAATCCGACTGAACCGCTGGTCGGATCGCCGGGTAGCCTGGTTACGTGTTCAGCAACATCGGCTGGAGCGAGATGGTCATCCTGCTCGTCGCCGCCCTCGTGATCCTCGGCCCGGAGCGTTTGCCCGGCGCCGTGCGCTGGACCACGCGCAGCTTGCGGCAGGTGCGCGATTACGCGAGTGGCGCCACCTCGCAGCTGCGGCAGGAACTCGGGCCGGAGTTCGACGACCTGCGCAAGCCGCTGGCCGACCTGAACGAATTGCGCGGTATGACCCCGCGGGCGATGGTGACCAAACACCTTCTCAACGGCGACGATTCGCTGTTCAAGGATTTCGACGGCGCCCTGCCCGATCCGAAGGATCTCTACAGCACCAACAGCGGCATGCCGGACTACCCGATGCCCAAGTTGGATAAGCCGTTGGAGCGCAACGAACGCCCTCCGATCGACACCGACGCCACCTGATTTGTCAAGAAGTCTAGACGCATTGCGCTGTTCAGCTGTCTAGACTTCGCACATGTCGGCCGATGACGTGGCGCGCGTGTTCGCGATCGAGGACAAGGTCGAGCGACTGAAGGCGGCCACCGATGGGGTGGCGGCGGCCCAGCAGACCATCAACGAACTGACCAGGATTCGGCGTGCCGTGATCCGGGAGCTCCATGCCGAAGGCTGGACGTTCGCCAGAATCGGTGCGGCGGCGGGGCTTTCCCGTGCCCGCATCCACCAGGTGAGTACGCAGGGGCCCGCGCCGGAGGGATTGTTCTTCGGGCACGGTTCACTCACCGTGCTCGTCCCCGAGGTGCGCGCCGGACGGGTGATCGGCGCGCCGGATCCGGCTGCGCCGCAACGCTTGGCCGAACTGCTACGCGAACTCGGCTTCGGTGTCGCGGTCGAGCATTTCCTCCCGGGCCGCCCGATCGACCTGCACCGCGACGGCCTGATCGTGTTGGGCGGTCCGGAGCTCTCCCCGAGTCTGCGCCAGTTGGTCGCCGCCGATCCCCGACTGCGGCGCGCGGTGGCCCGAATGGGTGACGCGCGACGGGGAATCGAGGACCGGGCGGCCCGGCGGGTCTACCGGCCGGGCGGACCCGAGCCGCACGACATCGCCTATCTGGGCAGGCTTCCCCGGCCCGACGGACGCGGCAGCGTGCTGATGATCGACGGCATGCATCCGCCCGGCTCGCTCGGCGCCATCCGGCTGCTCGCCACGAGGCTGGCCACGCTGCACGAACGGGCGGGCAATTACCTGTTCTCGGTGCTGATCGCCTGTCGTTTCGACCGCGCCACCGGCGAGCCACTCGAGGCCGAACTGCTCACGCCGGTCTACCGTCACGACCCCGAGAACCGATCACCGGCAACAGGTCTGCGTCGCTGAGCCGAGGGCAAAGAACGCCTCATCAGTCTCGTCCTGCGCGGCGCCGTTTCGCGGCGACCGAAATCCCGTGCGGTTGGTGGCGCCGGTCGTCCGCTGGCCTCTCGATGGGGAACCTCCACCGGCTGCTCGACGCCCGTTACCGGAGACCGGGTTCCGAGCGTCCCTGCGAGTTCGACCGAACCAAGGGCGGCGGACGCACTGCCGCAACGCGATTCAGCAAATCGATGGCACCGCAAGGGAGCGCCGACCACCCGTCGCGATGAACGCTGCGGAGCAGCCTGGTTGACCGGCAAACCCCTCCGCCGACAACCAGGTCATAGCGCCTATGCGAAGTCTCCTGAGCATGCCCACCCCTGTGTGGCACAGGTCACCAGCCCTCCCGCGAGCGGGTTCATACACAGATGATTGAATAGCTGGACGATAACCGCATGTGATAGGTGAACTCTGATGCGTGATCGAAAGTCGATGTCTGCGAGTTCGGTGTCCCTTCGTTCCGTACTGCGGTGCGAGCCGTACGGCATCGCGGCCCCTGCCCGCACCGGCGATCCGGCGGTGTCCACCCACCGGGTCACCTACAGCGACCGGCTGAAGGTCTTCCTCGGACGCGGTGCGGCCCTCGACAGCTTTCTCCGTCCTCTGCGCAGGTTGGACGGCTTCCACCGCTACTCGGTGAACATGACCCGGCTCGCCGAGCCGATGCGACCTGCCGACATCGACCCGGTGATCAGCGCCGCACCCGGCCGGGAGTACCTGCAGTGCACCGGCTCGGCGGACGCGCTGACCGTGGAGATGCGCACCGCCGTGGACGGCATGCCGCACCGCTTCACCGTCGGCCTCCCCGGCGACCGGATCGGTCCGCCCGCCGTCGAGGTCCCGGTTCCGCTGGGCGTGCCCACCCGCAGGGTCTATCCGGACGAAGTGTTCACGGCGGAGCAGGCCGCCGAGATTTTCACGGCGTACTTCGAGACCGACGCCGTCCCGCCCCATCTCCAGCTCCGCGAAACGGACGCGTGAGGCGTCCGGCAAGGAGGAAATCGTGAATCCGCTACTGCTCATCGGCGGCGCCGTCCTGGCGGTGGGGCTGCTCGGCCTGCTCGTCAGCGTGCTGCTGCGGCCAGGAAAGTCGAAAGCCCATCTGACCGTCGCCGATCTCCAGGCCCGGCTCGCGCACGAGCAGTCGGCCACCTCGCCCGAACCCGACGGTTCGGACGAACCGGCGGCCGACCAGCCGCACACCGACGACGCCGAGGCAGTCGACCCCGCGCGTCCGGAAGCCGAGGGACCTCGCACGGATGGCCCCAGTGCCGGGACCGCGAAACCCGCCGAGGCGCCCGCAGATCAGGTGCTGCTGCCGGATCACCGTCGCCGCGCCGAATAGCCTCTGAATAACTAGGCTTGGCGGTACGGCGCGGATTCGCCGTTCGCCTCGGGCCCGATGCGCCGGACCCGCTCGGGAAAGGACCGGTCGCGGTGCGCGCGATACTCGGGCAATTGATCACTCTGCTGCCGCACGGGCCGGTCGCGCTGGCCCGCGTGGTGGACACCACCGGCCCAGGACCTCGGGAACCGGGCGCGGCGATGATCGTCACCGGCTCCGGCTCCGTGCACGGCTCACTGTCCAGCGGATGCGTCGAGGCCGCCGTCGTCGCGTCGGCGCAGGATGTACTTGCCAGCGGCCACGCGGTGACCGACCGGTTCGGCTATGCCGATGCCGACGGGCCCGCCGTGGGCTTGACCTGCGGCGGGGAGATCGAGGTCTTCGTCGAGCGGATCTCGCGCGAGCGGCTGCCCCTACTCTCGGCGCTGCGGCGGCGGATCGAGGACGGCTTCCCCGTCGCCGCGGCCACCACGTTGGACGCCACACCGGAATGGAAACTACTGGCGCCCGAGGACACCGATCCGTGGCACGGCGTGGACCGCGACGCGCGGGCACTGCTGGCCGCGGGCCGCTGCGGCGTGGTGGGCGCCGACGAGTGCGCGGCACACGGGGCACCACGCCCCCGGACGTTCGTGCAGGTCTTCGCGGCCCCGGCCCGCATGATCCTGGCGGGCGCGAACGACTTCGTGCGCGCGCTCAGCCGCACCGGCCGCCAGCTCGGCTACCGGGTGACCGTCGTGGACGCCCGCGAGACCTTCACCACCACCACTCGGTTCCCCGCGGCCCACGAGGTCGTCGTGGACTGGCCGCACCGGTATCTGCGCGGGGAACAGCAGGCGGGGCGGATCGACCGGCGCACCGTGGTCTGCGTGCTCACTCATGACGCCAAGTTCGACGTCCCGATGCTGGTCGAGGCGCTGTCGTGCGCGCGGATCGGCTTCGTCGGCGCCCTCGGCTCCCGCCGGACGCACGCCGAGCGCGTCGAGCGATTGCGCGCCGCAGGCGTCACCGACGACCAGCTCGGACGGCTGCGAAGTCCGGTCGGGCTGGACCTCGACGCCCGGACGCCGGACGAGACGGCCATCTCCATCGCCGCTCAGATCCTGGCCGACCGCGGCGGCGCCTCCGCCCTTCCGCTGGATCGCCTCGACGGCCCCCTCCATCGCTGATCAGCTCGAAGTTCGCTGCGCGAAGCGGATTGGACGCCGGATCGCCGGGAATACCCGACCATAGAGCCGCACATACCGCCCAATTGCAGTCTCAATCCGCCTTGCACCGCGCGGCATGCGGCCGCACACTTGATTTGCTGAAAGTTAACTATGAGTAGGTGACGGTGCGTTGCGCTTCGGCCCCGCCACGCTCTGCCCGGCCCGCCCCACCGAGAGGAGAAAGCGCCGTGACCGCCACCCAGATCGCCGTCCTCTGCTCGCTCGCCGGCGCCGCCGGCCTGGTCGCCACCATCGGGTTGCTGCACGGACCGGCGAACCGGCGACGCAGGCTCGGCCTGGCCCAGCACGGGATCCCGCAGCGGATCCCCGCCACCGTGCTACCGGTCTGCCCGATCGGCAGACCGCAGCGAGTGCCCATCGAGCCGTTGACCGTCGCGGAAGCGCACGAACTCATGCAGCGCCACCGGATCTGTGAACCGTCCGAGTGCGTCTACAAGCTCGCCGCCTTCCGCACCCTGATCGAGGCGGGGTACATGCGGGACCCGCACGCGGAAGGCGCCTGAGGAGGCGATGCGCGGACCCGAGGGCGCTGGAGCGGCTCAGGCCGCCGCGCACGCGGGTCGCAGCGTGATCATCGGCGGGCGGTCCGCCAGCGACACTTCGGTGCTGTGCGCGGTGAATTCGCCGCCGATCAGCGGGAATTGCGTCAGCGCCGCACCGGAGTCCTGGACACCGCTGCGACCGAGCACCGTGCCGAGAATCTGACGGCTCATCACACCGAGGTCGGCCAGCGGCCGGTTGCGATGTGTGCGCACGCCCAGATTGACCTGGCCGATCGCGGACATGCCGAGCCGGTCGTAGGTGTCGAGCAGCAGCCCGATCTCCACGCCGTAACCCGGCGCGAACGGCACCGAGGTGAGCAGTTCGCGGGTGCCCGCGTATTCACCGCCGAGCGGCTGCAACACCTGCGAGAGCTCGGGTCGCAGCGCGGCCAGCAAGGGGCGGGCGACCAACTCGGTGACGCGGCCCCCGCCGTGCGCGTCCACCGCGCCGCCTTGCCGCAGCGGCCTGCGGTAGTAGGCCTTGGACAAGTGCATGTCGTCGACCGTGAGCAGCGGGCCGAGCAATTTCGGCACGAAGGCCGGATCCGGGTCGATCAAGTCGGAATCGACGAAGGCGATCAGATCACCGCTGGTCACCGCCAGGGAGCGCCACAACACCTCCCCCTTGCCCGGCACCGGCTCCAGCTCCGGCACCGCCTGCTCCCGGCTGATCACCTCGGCGCCCGCCGCGCGCGCACGCTGCGCGGTCGCGTCGGTCGAGCCGGAGTCCAGCACGATCAGCTCGTCGACGAGCGTGCCGAGCAGCGGGCGGATGCTGGCCACCACGTCGGCCACGGTCCGCTCTTCGTTCAACGCGGGCAGCACCACCGACACGGTGCGCCCGGCTTTGGCGGAGACGAGTTCGTCCACCCGCCAGTCCGGGGTGTCCCAGGTATTGGTCGTCGCCCAGGCGGGCTCACGGTATTTGAATGTCATGCCAGACCTCGCAAGGTTCGTGCGGGGGGCCGGATGCCCTGGATCGCGGCGATCATGTCCACCACCCGCCGGGTCGCGGCGACTTCGTGAACACGAAAGACTCGGGCGCCGGCCGCCGCCGACCATGCTGTTGCCGCCAATGTGCCCTCCAGCCGTTCGGAAAGACCCACACCTAAAGTCTCCCCGATGAAATCCTTGTTGCTCAGCGCCATCAAGACTGGCCATCCGGTTTTTACAAGAACGTCGACTCCGCGCAACAGTTCGAGACCGTGATAAGTGTTCTTGCCGAAATCATGGGTCGGATCGATCAGAATCGAATCCCGGGGTACCCCGGCCGCGAGCGCGTTCTCGGCGGCGTGCACCACGGTTTCGGTGACTTCGCCCACCACATCGGCGTAACGGACCCGGTGCGGCCTCGTGCGCGGCACCGCGCCGCCGGTGTGGCTGCACACCAGACCGGCGCCGTGCGCGGCGGCCACCGGAACGAGATCGGGGTCGGCGCCCGCCCACGTGTCGTTGATCAGATCCGCCCCCTCGCCCACCGCGGCCAGCGCCACCTCCGCGCGCCAGGTATCGATGCTGATCAGTAGCTGCGGGTACTTCGCCCGGATGGCCGCGACGAACGGCACCACCCTGCGCGTTTCCTCGGCCGCGTCCACCGAATCGCCGGGCCCGGCTTTCACCCCGCCGATGTCCACGAGATCGGCGCCCTCGTCCACCGCGCGCGCCACGGCGTCCATGGCCGCCGCATCGGTGAACGTGGCGCCGCGGTCGTAGAAGGAGTCCGGGGTGCGATTCACGATCGCCATCACCAGCGCTCGATCCGTCGCCACCGGCCGTCCGCACAGCGTCGGAAGCGGCGCCACGGAGCTGAACATGTCAACGACTGTAGCCAAGCCATCCGCCTCTCCGAGCCTTCAGGCCGTACCAGTCAGTTTGGCAGGCGATCTGCGTGCAGGTCCTGCGTTGAGTGCTGCTCAGGTTTGGGCGTACCCGGTGAGTTACCCATGTGCGTGCGAGATCGGTTCGCTCGTTCGAGGGCGTCGTGGGGAGATCGACGCCGGCAGGGTGCGCCGGGTTGTTCGGGTGCTGGATCAGCTCTTCGGGGCGCGGCCCGCCGCTACCTCTGCGGCGTAGTCGCCGTAGGCGGGGACGTAGCCTTCGGTGCGGCCCGCGAGTACGTACAGCGCGCTGTCGGAGTCGGGGGTGTAGCCCTGCTTGCGCAGTTCGACCTTGCGGCTTTTGAACGTGGAGGTCTGCTCCAGTTCGTGGACGATGCGGATGAACAGCGGGACGGCATAGCCCGGCAATTGCTCGTAGGCCAGTTTCGCCACCGCTGCCCCGTCGAACTCCGCGTCGGGGTGCAGCGTCACGGCGGCCATGCCCGCCTTGCCGTCGGTCCCGGGGATGTCCACGCCGTAGACCACCGCCTGCGCGATCGATTCCGCCTTGCTCAGCGCGCCCTCCACCTCCGTGGTCGCCACGTTCTCGCCCTTCCAGCGGAACGTGTCGCCGAGCCGGTCCACGAACGCGATGTGATGCCAGCCCTGCTCGCGGACCAGATCACCGGTGTCGAACCAGACATCGCCCGGCTCGAAGCCGTCGCGCACCAGTTTGGCCTCGGAGGCGGCCTTGTCGGTGTAACCGTCGAACGGGGAGCGGTCAGTGACCTTGGCCAGCAGCAGCCCGACGCCGCCGGTGCCGACCCGGAGCAAGCGCCCGTTCTTGTCACGCTTGGCCTTACCTGTCTCGTCGTCGTACTCCACGACGGCGTACGGCAGCGGACCGAATCCCGCCGTGCGGTTCACGCCGAACGCGTTGACGAACGCGATATTCGCCTCGCTCGCGCCGTAGAACTCCACGATCCGCTTGATGCCGAACCGGGACTTGAACTCGTCCCACAGTTCGGGGCGCAGCCCGTTGCCGACGGCGAGCCGGACCGAGTGCTGCCGGTCGGTCGGCTTGGCAGGCTGATTGACCAGGTAGCGGCACAGCTCGCCGATGTAGATGAACGCTGTCGCCTGTTCGCGAATGACCTCGTCCCAGAACCGGGACGCGGAGAATCCCCGGCCGAGGGCGAACGTGCCGCCGGAAGCCAGCACCGCCGACAGCGCGACGGTGAGCGCGTTGTTGTGATACAGCGGCAGGCAGCAGTACAGCGTGTCGTCGCCGCGCAGGCGGATCCCGAGGCCGCCCAATCCGGCCATGCTCTTGGTCCAGCGCAGGTGGGTCATCACGCTGGCCTTCGGCAGGCCCGTGGTGCCCGAGGTGAAGATGAGGAACGCCCGCTCCCGCGCGGTCACCTCCGCGCAGCTCGGCGGGTCGGTGTCGGCGGCGCTGCGGGCCGCCTGCTCGAGTTCGTCGGCCGGGAGGACGTGGGCGGGCGGCTCGGACAGCGAGTCGATCGCCTCGGCGCATTCCGCGCCGACCACGTTGAGCACGCTGTCGAGCAGGCCGAAGCTGTGCGCCAGCACTCGGTCACGCTGATGGTGGTTGAGCAGGCCCACGGTGGCCCCGAGCTTGACCGTGGCCAGCACGACGAACATCGTCTCGGGCCGGTTGGTCATCAGCACGCCCACCACGTCGCCGCGGCCGACCCCGCGCGCCGCGAGCACGCTCGCATACCGGTTCACCTGCGCGTTGACCTCGCCGTAGGTGTAGGCCGCACCCTCGAACCGCAGGAACACACGGTCTGGATGCCGGTGGGCGTTGCGCTGGAAGTACAGCCCCACCGAAGCCTTGGAATCCGGCGTCACCAGCATGCCCAGCGCGTTGCGCAGCATGCCCGGCGCGTCCAGGGCCATCGCGGGCAGGTTGCGGGCGAGGTCGATCAAACTCACCGTCGAGCGGGCGTCGGTGCTCACGTCTTCAGCTCTCCTCATCCCGGGTATGTACCCCCTCCAGCGCCGCGAAAGCGGACGGAAGATCGGTCACCACGGTAATCCGGGACAGGGCTGTCTGGGGCACGAACTTCCGCTCGTACAACTCGTCCAGCCAGGAGAACAAACCGCGGAAGAATCCATTGGGATCCAGCACAACAACGGGCTTCTCGTGCTGTCCCAGATAGCCACCGGTCCAGGTCTCGAAGAACTCCTCCAGGGTGCCGATGCCGCCGGGCAGGGTGAGGAAGGCGTCGGCGCGGTCCTCCATCACCTGCTTGCGCTGGCGCATCGTGTCGGTGACCACCAGTTCGTCGGCGTCGACGTCGGCGACCTCCCGGTGCACCAGGTGTTTCGGGATCACGCCGATGGTGTTCGCCCCACCCGCGCGCGCCGCGGTGGCGACCGCGCCCATCATCGACACGTGCCCGCCGCCGGACACCAATTGCCAACCGCGCCGGGCGATCTCGGTACCCACCCGGGCGGCCAGCGACAGGTAGTCCTGGTCGGTCGTACTCGCCGAGCAGTAGACACAGACGGCGAAAGGCTGTTCGCTCACCACTGATCCTCCGTCCCGATCGCGTCTTCGGCCCCGCCTGCCTCGGCGGCGGCCTGAATGATGTGCACGACCTCCTCGACGCTGTCGGTCACGTGCAACAGGCCGAGGTCACCCGGTGAGATCTTGCCGGAGCCGCCGAGCGAATCGCGCAACCAGTCGACCAGCCCCGACCAGTATCTGGTGCCGAACAGGATGATCGGGAACCTGGTGATCTTGCGGGTCTGCACCAGCGTCAGCGCCTCGAACAACTCGTCGAGGGTGCCGAAACCGCCGGGCAGGCAGATGAACGCCTGGGAGTACTTCACGAACATCGTCTTGCGGACGAAGAAGTACCGGAAGTTGATGCCCAGGTCCACCCACTCGTTGAGGCTCTGCTCGAACGGCAGCTCGATGCCGAGACCGATCGAGTAGCCGCCCGCTTCGCAGGCGCCCCGGTTGGCCGCTTCCATCGCGCCGGGGCCACCGCCGGTGATCACCGCGAAACCCGCCCTGGCCAGCGCGGCGCCGATCGCCAAGCCCGCCTGGTATTCCGGATGGTCGGCCGACGTGCGCGCGGAACCGAAGACGGTCACCGCCCGGGGCACCTCGGCGAGCGCGCCGAAGCCCTCGACGAACTCGGCTTGGATGCGCAGCACCCGCCAGGGATCGGTGTGTACCCAGTCCGTGTCACCGCGCTTGTCCAGCAGGTTCCGGTCGGCGGTACCCACGCCGTCCGCACGATCGCGGCGGAACATGATCGGCCCACGGAACTTCGGTGTCGACTTCGGCTTGTTGGCGACCTCATGGTCCGCGGCGTCGGTGGACATGCGTTCCACGCTACCGCCCGGCCGGGGCCGCTCAGGGGCCGGACGAGAGAAGTCGTCCGACGTTCAGCCGGGCGCCGCGGCGGCGAGACGCAGCCGCGATCTCGGCGCACGTCACGGCTGCGCGCCCAGCCGTTCAGTCCGGCGTGCCGCTCAGGTAACTGCGCAGCATGGCGGTGACCGCGGTGATCTGGTCGACGGGGACGTGCTCGTCGCGCTTGTGCGCGAGATTGGGATCGCCGGGACCGAAGTTGACGGCGGGAATGCCGCGCGCCGCGAAACGCGAGACGTCGGTCCAGCCGTACTTCGCGCGCACACCACCGCCGCCGTGGCGCTGCACCGAGGCGATGAGGTCCTTGGCCGCCGGTGCCGTCAGCCCCGGCAGCGCGCCCGGCGCCGAGTCGGTCACCTCGAAGGAGAGCTCGAGTCCGGCGAAGACTTCGCGCACGTGCTCGACGGCCTGGTCGACAGTGCGGTCGGGCGCGAAGCGGAAGTTGACGTCCAGCTCGGCGGCGTCCGGCACGACATTGCCCGCCACGCCGCCCTCCACCCGGACCGCGGACAGGCCCTCGCGATAGATGCAGCCGTCGATGTCCACTTCTCGTGCGCGGTAGTCGGCGAGCCGCTGCAAGATCGGGGCCAGCCGGTGAATCGCATTGTCGCCCAGCCACGCTCGCGCCGAGTGCGCGCGAACGCCGGAAGTGCGCAGCCGAGCGCGCAACGTGCCCTGGCAACCGGCCTCGATCCAGCCCCCGGACGGTTCGCCGAGCACGGCGAGGTCGCCGGTCAGCCAGTCCGGCAGATCGCGCTCGATGTGGCCGAGCCCGTTGAACTCGGCGGCGATCTCCTCGCCGTCGTAGAAGATCAGCGTCAGGTCGTGCACCGGGTCGGCGACGGTCGCGGCCAGGTGCAGGAACACCGCGTCGCCGGACTTCATGTCCACCGAACCGCAGCCGTAGAGCACCCGCTCGCCCGCCGGGCCCACGGCGAAGCGGCCCGGCACATTGTCGGCGATCGGCACGGTGTCCAAGTGCCCGGCCAGAATCACCCTGGTCGGCAGCCCGCGATGGGTGCGCGCCAGCACCACGTTCCCGTGCCGGACGATTTCGAAGCCCGTCGTCTGCTCCCGCAGCGCCCGCTCCACCACGTCGGTGACGGCCGCCTCGGCACGTGAGACGCTCGGGATGTCGACGAGGGCGGCGGTCAGCGTGATCGGGTCGGCATGCAGGTCGATGGTCACGCGCTTCACCCTACGGCCGCGCACCCGTCACGCCCGCACGCCACTTCCCTCCGGCCGGTCCCGAAATGCGGGCGGCGTACCTTCCAGGACCAGTCGGGCGAGGCCGATGCACCGCCTTCGTGGGTCCTTGTCAGCCGCAGGTTCCGGCACGGGCACGCCGCCGATCGGTCCCGAGTCGGACGCGTGCGAAGCCGGGTGACCGCGGTCGCCGGAGCAGCCGCACCGTTGTCCGGCGCGGGTCGGTAACCTCTAGGCCGTGAGCATCCAGGGAGCAGCAGCAATCGGTATCGCCAACGTGACCGCGGACGGGACCGTACTGGACACGTGGTACCCGAACCCGCAGCTGGGCGAGTTCGCCGAGACCGGCACCAAGCGGCTGGACGAGGCGCCCGCCGAGTACGCGGCGCTGCTCGGCTTCGACGACGCGCGCGGGGTCGACGTGATCGCGGTGCACACCACGATCGCCGACCTGTCCGCCGCCCCGGTCGACGCGCACGACGTCTACCTGCGCCTGCACCTGCTCTCGCACCGCCTGGTCAAGCCGCACGAGGTGAGCCTGGACGGCCAGTTCGGCCTGCTGACCAACGTGGTGTGGACCAACCACGGTCCCGCCGCGGTGGAGGGCTTCGAGGCGACCCGCGCCAAGCTGCGCGCCCGGGGCCCGGTCACCGTGTACAGCGTGGACAAGTTCCCGCGCATGGTCGACTACGTGCTGCCCTCCGGCGTGCGCATCGGCGACGCCGACCGGGTCCGCCTCGGCGCGCACCTGGCCTCCGGCACCACCGTCATGCACGAGGGCTTCGTGAACTTCAACGCGGGCACGCTCGGCGCGTCCATGATCGAGGGCCGCATCTCCGCGGGCGTCGTGGTCGGCGACGGCTCCGACATCGGCGGCGGCGCGTCCACCATGGGCACCCTGTCCGGCGGCGGCACCACGGTCATCTCCATCGGCGAGCGGTCGCTGCTCGGCGCGAACTCCGGCCTCGGCATCCCGCTCGGCAACGACTGCGTCGTGGAGGCGGGCCTCTACCTGACCGCGGGCACCAAGGTCACCACCCCCGACGGCACCCTGGTCAAGGCGGCCGAACTGGCCGGCCGCGACAACCTCCTGTTCCGCCGCAACTCCGCCACCGGCGCGGTCGAGGTGGTCCCGCGCAAGGGCACCGGCATCGAACTGAATGCCGACCTGCACGCCAACGACTGAATTCCACATCCGCTGGTAGACACCGAACGCAGATCGACAAGACCCGAGGGCCTGAGCCCGGCGCAAACCGGACTCAGGCCCTCGTCGGCTGAACTTGTACCCGGGCCGGTCCGGCTCCGAGGAGAATTCACCGGAGGTGGGGCTTCGGATCAGGCGTGGAAGGGCTCAACCGGTACCCGTCGTCCGTCGCAGGTCTGCACGTAGATACGTGGATCTTCACTCGTCCGCGCCCTGACGACCGCGAATGCCAGCCCGTCGCTGCCGATTGGTGCGATCCGCTCTTCGAGTTCAGAGGTCACCGACACATGGACGGCATCCCGGGCGGCGAGACCGGTGACGGCGAACCAGCTTTCGTCTCGGCGTGTGCCGTCCGGGTTGGGTAGCGTGAACAGCTTGGTCGACTTCCGTTGCAGCGGAAGGTGGTTCGGTGTGCGGTCCGCGCGTGGACCCTCCGGACGAGGTGATCCGATGATCATGCCCGGCGCGATCCAGCCCTCATCCTCGAACCGCACGAAACTGACGTAACGCCCTCGCTCGCCGTCGACGAGCACGGCGACGATCTCGTCCCGGACGATAACGCGGACCGGGGTGAGGTCCCGGTCAGCGCCCGCCAGCGCATCGATCGCCACCGTGACGGCTGGGTGGTCCAGTGTGTCCATCGGCCGTGCCCCTTCCGTCCAGGTCAG
This sequence comes from Nocardia abscessus, assembly GCF_015477775.1. GTDB lineage: Bacteria > Actinomycetota > Actinomycetes > Mycobacteriales > Mycobacteriaceae > Nocardia > Nocardia abscessus_A. The sequence continues at coordinate 24,830 of NZ_JADLQO010000012.1, forward strand.
CACAGAGCCGCGATGGTTATGCTGTCGTCGTACTCCCGGTCCCAGTTGCCATTGAACGCCGTCATCGTCGCTTTGGTGTGGAACTGGTACAGGATTCCAGCCGTCGAGCACGAGGCGCTATAGAGGGTTTCCACATCCGGGTCTGTGGAGTCGTCGTTGCGCTCAGAGTGCACGTAGTACTTACCGTCTGCCGAGTCGTATCTGTACAACTTCGTGTTGACAGTGCGCAACGAGGGCCTGCCGGTGCAGTGCACGCGGAACCCGAAGTTGATCGAGGCGATGCTGCCCCCTCCGGTCTTGTAGGGCGGAATGGCGCTGATGAAGCACACCACATTGTCGGCGGCGGCCGAGGCGGGTTCAGCGTGTGCGGCGGTGGCCGTGCCGAGCAACAGAACGCTGGTGAGCAGAGCAATGCGGATTGCGGTGACGATGGTCATCGTTTCCTCTGTGGGTATCCAGGTTGTGCCCGGGGATGGCTAGTGGGTTCTGCGCGGCGGTCGAGCGCAATCACGGATGGCCCCGACGACCGCGAGCGCGGACGAACGGTAGGAGTCGCGCGGGGCCTGTGCCCACACCCGAAATCGCCCGCCTCCAACGTCATCGGCGGGCGACGGCAGCGCGATCTGCGCTCCGAACGGCGTCAAGGTCGCGTTGAGCCGGAACAGCTCGGCGAACAGCGACATGTCGTGCGGGATGTCCGGCACCACAAGGAAGGTCCATCGCTTCGAGCGTGGATGCGAGATGATCGGCCCGGCCGGGCCGCCGAACTTCTGCATCCGAATCTTCACGAGCGCACGAGTTGCGCAGGCATGGTGATCGCGCCAACGCTGCCCGACGGCACAAAGATTCGTCCCATCGGCTCGATCCGCGCGGGCAGCCCGCATACGTTCCGGTAGAACCGGCATCGAGACACCGGGGTGTCGGCCAGCACCACGGTGGCATCGTCGGCGAGAACCGTTGTCGTCTTAATCATCACGGCAACTCGCCCCAGTCGGCCAGCGCCTACGGTCGACTCCGGTGACGGCACCGAGGGTGATCAAGTATTTGCGCGGGATGTCGTGGCGGTCATCGACTATGGCGGCTCCGACCCATACGCAGAGGCCGGAAATATTGCGGTCATGCGGCCCGATCCGCCCGTCGTCGTAGGGTGCCAGCCGTTGGCAGTGCTGGGTTTCCGGGCATCGCACCCGCGATAGCGGCCCGTATGGTGATCCGTCTGTCGTTTCCCACTGCCCCACCTTCGACAGCCGGAACTTGTCTGCCTCTCCCATCCACGCCCCTCCGTATCAGTTGGAAGGCCGCCCGGCACAGGAGCTTCCACCGCTGATCGGTGACGGAAGCCGAAGGAGTGCCTCGGATGAGGACCCGAGGCTCGCCCAGCGCCGGGGGCCGTTCGAAGCGTGCACTGGGCGAGCCGCCGCAACTGGTTGCATCTCCCCACCATTCGGGATGGGGGAAGTCTCCCGACCTGCGTGGGTGGCACGATCTCCCCGCCCCTGGCCGCAACGGTGGCTATCCTGGTGTCACCTCTTCGCGGAGGCAATTGCCCCCGGTCGACGGGCCGGGGAGATCGCGACGAGGAACCGGATCCGCGAAGAAGGTGACAGGCATATGCCGACTCCTGACGAACTCGCCGGACGCTCCATCGGCGAACGCATCCAGATCATCCGTACGCGCACGGGTAAGTCACGCGCCGTCGTCGCCGGTCTCGTCGGCCGGTCCGAGGATTGGCTACGCGATGTCGAGCGCGGAAGGCAGGGAGCACCCGGCCTCGAGATGCTGCTGCGACTCGGGCAGGCGCTCGGCGTACGAGACCTCACCGAGCTGACTGGAGAGCATGAGTTGCTGGTCGGATTAGCCCGGCGTGCAGGACATCCTGTCGTGCCCGCTATCCGTAAGGCGATCGAATCGGTCGACCTCACCCCTTCGCCCTCGCCGGTCGCCCCCGCCGAACTCCGTGCCCGCGTCGACCGAGCTTGGCGGCTGTGGCACACCAGTTCGACACCGCGCGCGGACGCAGGCGCCATGCTGCCCGAGCTGATCCGTGACGGCCGCCGCGCGCTCCGGACACTCGACGGGCAGGAACGCCGCGCCGCCGCCGCCGCGCTGTCCGGCGCGTACGCGCTGTCCGAACAGGTGCTTGCGTGGGTCGCGGACGCACCGCTGCTGTGGCTTGCTGCTGACCGCTGCATGGCCGCAGCCGAAATCGCCGACGACCCTGTGACGCTCGCGTCAGCGTCGTGGGTGCTCGGTAACGTCTGGCGCTCCACCAACCGCGAAGAGGACGCCTACCGGCTGACACAGGGGGCGGTCGCGCTCCTCGAGCCACGCCTCGACGGCGACCATGAGGCACAAGCCCTGTGGGGGGCCTGCCACCTGCACAGTGCCATCACCGCCGCCCGGCTGGGACGGGAAGGCGACGCGCTGCGAAGCGTGGATCAGGCTATGGGAATGGCCCGCGCGCTCCCTTCCGGCAGCTCGCACCCCTGGACGCTGTTCGGTGTCGCCAACACCGAGGTGACTGCGGTGTCGGTTCAGGTGGACATGCGCAAATCCGGTGGCGCGCTGGAGGCTGCGAGCATGGTCGATCCGGACGCCGTGCCGAGCGTCGACCGGCGAGCCCGCCTGTGGCTGGAATTGAGCCGCGCTTACGGACAGCAAAAGGACTGGCTCGGCACACTCGGCGCGCTCAAGACAGCGGCCTCCGTATCCGAGGAATCGATGCGCTGCCATCCGCTGTCGCGCAATCTAGCGGCCGAGTTGGTTACGCACGGTGGCCGAATCGTGGAGCGCGAGGCCCGAGTACTCGCCAATCGCCTCGGTGTCACCGCATAGGAGTTTTTCTTCGTCTGGGTGTGGCCCGACGGCGCGGCCAGGGGATGACTACAGCCGGTCAACGCGCGGCGGGCAGACCTTTTGTGTCGACGGTCGACAGGAGTTCCACCCGGAAAGATGCGACGTAGTTCTCCCGCTGGCTGAGGAAGTGACGCGTGTGGGGCTGCCGCTCGTGCTCCCGGAATGCCTCGCGGTCGCGGTACACCTCGTAGAACACCCGCGACAGTGGTTCTCCCTCGACGGTATGCGTGGCGTACACCAGCGTTCTGGGTTCGAATTGGGTGACTGCCGAGACGGTTTCGGCTACCAGCTCATCGAACTCGGCAGCCTTCTCGGCATCCTGCAGGTCGAACCTCACCACGAGCGCGAACATAGCCCTCCTCGGCACCGGTACACGGTCACCGTACAGGGCAACAAGAGCCGCACGCGCTAACCCGAGCCTCGCGTCGGCTCGTCGCCGTCGCCGGGTGGGGCAGACGCCGAACAGACTATGACGCGCCCGCCCGCAAAACGTCGAGGACGATCAGGGCTTGTCCGGAGTCTCGTCGGTCAAACCGAAGGCGATGACCCGCTGGGGATGGATGCGGATCATTTCGCGGGAGACGCCGGTGATGTAGGGGTCGACGTCGGTGAGCGCTTCGGCGGTGCCGCGGATCTCCAGGCAGCGAACGCGCCACGGCTGGACCGAGGCCACGTCGTCGACGACGAACGCGACGTGGTCGTTGGTGGCGAGGTTGCGGAACTTCCGAGACGCGCCCATGTTCCAGCCCGCGATGTCGATGGTGCCGAGGTCGGCGTTGTAGCGGAAGCCCACCGGGTTGTTCTGCGGGGTGCCGTCGGGCCGGACGGTGGCCAGGCGACCCAGCTGCTGGGTGTGCAGGTAGTCGATCTGTTCGGGGGTCAGGGTCGAAGTCATGTGCCCGACCGTAGAACCTCTACCGAACTCGAGGTCAACCCAGCTTCTTCTTCTGCACCTTGCCCATGGCGTTGCGGGGCAGCGCGTCGACCACCCGGATCTCGCGCGGGCGCTTGTGCACCGAGAGTTGTGCGGCCACATGGTCGATCAGTTCGCGTTCGGTCGCGGACTCGCGCAGCACGACGAACGCGGTGATGCGCTGGCCGAGGTCGTGGTCGGGCAGGCCGACCACCGCGGCCTCCGCGACCGCGGGATGACCGAGCAGCACCGTCTCGACCTCCCCCGCGCCGACCCGGTATCCGCCGGACTTGATCAGGTCCACCGATTCCCGGCCGACGATGCGATGGAAGCCCTCCGCGTCGATGGCGGCGACGTCACCGGTGCGGAACCACCCGTCCTCGGTCCAGCTCTGCGCGGTGGCCTCCGGGCGGTTCAGATAGCCGTCGAAGAACATGGGCCCGGAGACCTCGAGCCCGCCGATGCTCTCGCCGTCGTGCGGGACCGGTGCGCCGGACTCGTCGCGCAGCCGGGTACGCACCCCGCGCACCGGCGTGCCGACCCAGCCCGGCCTGCGCTCGCCGTCGGCCCGGGTGGACAGCGTGATCATGGTTTCGCTCATGCCGTAGCGCTCGACCGGCGCGTGCCCGGTCAACTCGCGCAGTCGCTCGAACACCGGCGCCGGCAGCGGCGCACTGCCGGAAACCAGCAACCGCGCGTCGGCCAATTGCTTCGCCGAGTCGGGGTCCTCGACCACACGCGACCACACGGTCGGCACGCCGAAATACAGCGAGCCCTTGGCTGCCGCGTATGCCTGCGGTGTCGGCTTGCCGGTGTGGATCAGCGGACTGCCCACGCGCAGCGGGCCGAGCAAGCCCAGGATCAGCCCGTGCACATGGAACAGCGGAAGCCCGTGCACCAGAGTGTCGTTCGCGGTCCACGCCCACGCGTCGGCGAGGGCGTCCAGACCCGCGGCGATCGCGCCCCTACTGAGCAGCACGCCTTTGGGCAGGCCGGTGGTTCCCGAGGTGTAGAGCACGAAAGCCGTTGTGGCCGGATCGGGTTCGGGGTAGGTGTGCCACGACCTGGCGTGCCGCCGCACCGGCACCACGGGCAGTTCGGCGCCCTCCGGCGCTTTCCCCAGCCACGCCTGAGCGCCCGAGTCGGCCAGGATGTGACCCCGCTCGGTGGTGCCGGAGTCCGGGGGCACCGGCACCACCGTGACGCCCGCGATCAGGCAGCCGACCACCGCGAGCGCGGTCTCCACCGTCGCCTCGGCCAGCACCGCCACCCGCTCCGCGCGCGCGACGCGTTCGGCTACCGAAGTGGCCGCGCCCAGCAGGTCGCTGCGTGAGAGGGTGCTCCCGTCGATGGTGAGGGCGTCGGGGATATCCGCGCCGCCCGCGACGGCGAGCGGGTTCAGGGAACTGAGCAGCAACGGCGGGCCGAACGACATTCGACCACGCTACTTCGCCCGGTTCCGTGGCGGCGTCGCGACGTCCCGTGCCGACGCCGCAGAGTCTGCGTTGTGACGGTTGACACAGCCGCTGACGCGGTGAGAACGTTGTTGCATAGCCTTCTCAGTATTGCGAGGTCGATGATGACCAGGCCACTCCCCGCGACGCGTCACCCCGAACCGCCGGACACGTTCGACATCGGGCAGTACATCGACGGCATAGCCGGCCTGTTCGGCGGCGTCGCGAACGTCATCATGCAGTTGAGCACTCCCCCGGTCGGCTACGGCGTTCTGGAGAGCACGGTCCACAGCGGGAACGTGATGCTGCATCCGGTCAAACGGCTGCGCACCACCCTGACCTACCTGTCCGTGGCGATGCTCGGCACCGACGAGGAACGCGCCGCCTATCGCGAGGCGGTCAACGTCTCGCATCGCCCGGTGCGCTCGACCGCCTCGAGTCCGGTGCGCTACAACGCCTTCGACCCCGCGCTGCAACTCTGGGTCGCGGCCTGCCTGCATTGGGGGGCACGGGATCTGTACGACCGCATGCACGGCCCGATGGACGATGCGACGGCCGATGCGTTCTACCACTTGGCCGCCCGGCTCGGCACCACCCTCCAAATGCCCGAAGCGATGTGGCCTCCCGACCGTCGCGCCTTCGACGAGTACTGGGCGACGAATCTCGCGAAGACCAGCATCGATCCGGTTGTCCGCGCTTATTTCGACGACCTCATCGACCTGCGCATGCTGCCGCGTCCGGCACAGCTGGCGTTCGGGCGCGCGCATCGCTTCTTCGTCACCGGCCTCCTGCCCCAGCACCTGCGCGACGAGATGGGCATGACCTGGACCGACCGCGACGAGCGCACGCTCGGCCACATTCTGCGCGCCGTCGGCGCGACCGAGTCGCGGCTCCCGCGACCCATCCGAGCGTTTCCCCTGAACGCCTATCTGCTGGACATGCGCGTCCGGCGACTACTCGGTCTGCGCCTGGTCTGACGGATTCGCCGGGCTTCGTTTCATAAGAGCAACTGCTGGGCAATCGCAGTTGTACAACCGGATCGCGCCCACAGAGGGCGGTCGCCGATAGCCGTCCGATGCCGCGCCGCCGCGAGCCAGGAGGAGACGATGGGCTACCGAATGACGATGACCACCCTGGTCTCGTGCGCATTCCTGGCATTCTCCGCGCCGGTCGCCTGCGCTGAAGAAACTGCGGAAACCGAGGTAGCCGCAGTGCCGCCGCGCACCGCGATTTCGGTCCGCACGGCGGTCGGCCCTGGCTGGGGCACGGCGAACGAACACGAGTCACGCTCGAGCCTGTCGCTGGCCAAGCTGTTCCTCGCCGACTACGCCCTGCGCCACGGCGACGGCTCGCCCGAAGACCGCTTCCTAGCCGAGCAAATGATCCGCTACTCAGACGATGGGGCAGCGACCACGATGGAGGCCAAGTACCCCCAGGCCATCGCCGCCATCGCCGCCGAGTACGGCCTCACCGAGACGGTGCCGGGCCCCAACTGGGGCGCGAGCGCGACCAGCGTCGCGAACGTGTCCGACTTCCTCGCCACCAAACTGCGCACCGATCCCGGCTCACCGATCTTCGAATGGATGGCCGCCGCGGGTTCGACCGCGCTCGACGGCACCGAACAGGACTGGGGCACCGCGCGGTGGCCGTTCGTGCTCGGTACCAAGTGGGGGTGGTCGGATCTGGGCGAGCCGGAGGTCGCCTCGGCGTCCTACGGCCCCGGTTTCGCGGTGACCGCGCACACCCGTGGCACCGCGGCCGAGCAGACCGCCGACGTGCTCGCCGCACTCGCGGCGATGCTCACCGGGCAGCCCCGCTGAGCGCTCATCGCACCCGGAACGACACCACCACATGGTCGCGTGCGAACTTCCGGATCGACGCGTCGTCACCGAGCGGGATGACGGTCTGCGGCGTGAGCGCCAGTGACAGCGCGGTGCGGGCGATCATCTCGGCCAACGGCTCCGGGTCGTAGTCGGGCAGCTTGCCTTCCCGCTGCAAGCGGGTGATGAACTCGGCGAGATAGTCCCGGCCGAGTTCGATGACCGGCGCGCCCTGGGTGGTGAGGTAGGGCAGCACGAGTTCGGGCTCGGTAGCCAGCAGCCGGTGGATCAGCTGGTTTCCGCGCAACCCGTTGATGAACGCCGCGAACAGCTCGACGATCTGGTCCTCCGCGCTCGCGTCCCGGTCGACCTGCCGCTCGAGCGCGGCGTCGACCTCCTCGATGAACTCGCGGGTCTGCCGTAGCCCGACGGCCCTGATCAGGTCGGTCTTGCTCGCGAAGCGGCGATAGAGCGTGGCCAGGGACAATCCGCCGCGGCGCGCGACTTCGACCATGCTGGTGCGCTTGATGCCGAAGTCGAGGAACGCCAGTAGCGCCGCGTCCAGCACCCGGGTCTGATTGCGGTCCTCCGGGGCGGCGCTGCGCACCAGCGGCAGCAGTCTGGTCAGCCTGGCCATGCCTCAACCCTATCCGCGACAGCGAAACGATGACACTTTCAGCATCGCACATCGTCACCGGTGTCTCACGACGATTGACAGCTCCGCGAGTCGATGAGAAAGTTGGGGCATAATCTTCTCATCGACCGATTCTCCGGGATCGGGCGGACACGAAAGACGAGGTCGACGATGACCGCGCCACTGCGCACCGCCGAGCACGAGCCGGATCCGAGCGAGATTCTCACCCCGGAGACCGTCGGAGAATACGTGGACGGCATCGCCGCGTTCCTCGGCGGAGCCGCCAACGTCATCATGCAGCTGAGCCTGCGCCCCGTGGGCCGCGGCGTCTTGGAGAGCACGGTCGACAGCGGCAAGGTCACCCTGCATCCGATCAAGCGGCTGCGCACCACGCTGACCTACATCGCCGTCGCGCTGCTCGGGTCGGATACCGAACGCGAGGCCTACCGCGCGGCGGTCAATGTGTCGCACCGGTCGGTGCGCTCCACCGCCGCGAGCCCGGTGAAGTACAACGCCTTCGACCCGAACCTGCAATTATGGGTCGCCGCCTGCCTGTACTGGGGCATCGATGACCTCTACACCCGGATGCACGGCCCGATGGACGCCGCCACCGCCGAAGCCTTCTACAGCTACGCCGCGCGGCTGGGCACCACCCTGCAGATGCGGCCGGAGATGTGGCCGGCGAATCGCGCGGAATTCCAGCGGTACTGGGACGAGAACCTGAAGCAGCGCGGCATCGAGCCGGAACTGCGGGACTACTTCAACGGCCTGATCGACCTGAAGATGATGCCGCGACCGGTGCAGGTGGTCTTCGCCGGGCTGCAGCGCTTCGTCGTCACCGGCCTGCTCCCGCAGCACCTGCGCAACGAGATGGGCATGACCTGGACCGACCGCGACCAGCAGCGCTTGGACCGGCTGCTGCGGGCCATCGGCGCGGTGCACCGGCGGCTGCCCGCAGCGGCGCGGATGTTCCCGCTCAACGCCTATCTGTTCGACCTGCGCAGGCGGTTGCGGCAGGGAAAGCCGCTGGTCTGACACCGCGCCTCAGGTCCCCATGTGCGGGTAGCGGTAGTCCACGGGCGGCACGAAAGTCTCCTTGATCGTCCGCGGCGCGACCCAGCGCAGCAGGTTCAACGGCGAGCCCGCCTTGTCGTCGGTGCCGGAGGCCCGCGCCCCGCCGAACGGCTGCTGACCCACCACCGCGCCGGTGGGCTTGTCGTTGACGTAGAAGTTGCCCGCCGCGAAGCGCAATGCGGCGTCGGCTTGTTCGATCGCGTACCGGTCCTGCGCGAACACCGCGCCGGTCAGCGCGTAGGGCGCGCCCGACTCGACTTCGGCCAGAATCGCGCTGTAAGCGCCGGGTTCGGCGTCGTCGTAGACGTACACCGAGAGGATCGGTCCGAAGTACTCGGTGGCGAACGATTCGTCGTGCGGGTTGTCCACCAGGAACACGGTGGGCCGGACGAACCAGCCTTCGCTGTCGTCGTAGGTTCCGCCCACCGGGATGGTGACGCCCGCGTCCGCGGCGCGCCGGATCGCCGCCACGTTCTTGTCGAACGCGCGCCGATCGATCAGGGCCCCACCGAAATTCGACAGATCGGCCACGTCGCCATAGCTCAGCTCGGCCGCTTCGTGCAGGAAGTCCTCACCCATCGTGCGCCAGACCGACCGCGCGATGTAGGCCCGCGAGGCCGCGGAGCACTTCTGCCCCTGATACTCGTAGGCCCCGCGGATCAGTGCGGTGCGAAGTGCGCCCGGGTCGGCCGAGGAGTGCGCGACGATGAAGTCCTTCCCGCCGGTCTCGCCGACCAGGCGCGGGTAGCCGTGATAGCGACCGATATTCGTGCCCACCTCCTGCCAGAGGTGCTGGAATGTCTTGGTGGAGCCGGTGAAATGGATCCCGGCCAGCCGCGGATCGGCCAGGGCCACCTCCGACAACTGCACCCCGTCGCCGGTGACCATGTTGATCACGCCGGGCGGCAGGCCCGCCGCCTCGAGCAACCGCATCGTGTGGAAGGCCGACAACGTCTGCGTCGGCGAGGGCTTCCACACCACCGTGTTGCCCATGAGCGCGGGCGCGGTGGGCAGATTGCCCGCGATCGCGGTGAAGTTGAAGGGCGTGATCGCGTAGACGAACCCTTCCAGCGGCCGATAGTCCATCCGATTCCACACCCCTGCGCTGGACTGGGGCTGCTGCTCCAGGATCCCGCGCGCGAAGGCGACGTTGAACCGCCAGAAGTCGACCAGCTCGCAAGGTGCGTCGATCTCGGCTTGCTGGGCCGATTTCGACTGCCCGAGCATGGTGGCCGCCGCGACCGTCTCCCGCCACGGCCCGGCCAGCAGATCGGCGGCGCGCAACAGCACCGCGGCGCGCTCCTCGAACGGCATGGCCCGCCAGCCAGGGGCCGCCGCTGTCGCGGCGTCGATGGCACCGTGCGCTTCCGAGGGTGTGATGTCGGTGTAGGTCCCCAGCACCTGCCGATGCCGATGCGGTGCGACGATGTCGTGCCGGACACCGATGCCCGGTCGGTGCTTGCCGCCGATCACCAGCGGCACATCGACGGGTTCGGCGGACAGCTCGGCCAGTTTGCCGAGCAACAACTCCCGTTCGCTGGATCCGGGCGCGTAGGAGTGCACCGGTTCGTTGCCGGGTGTGGGGACAACCGTGACAGCGTCCATACCTCAGGCTAGCTCTCCCGGCCAGGCGCGCACCGGTGCCGACACACCCCCAGTCGGATCGGGAAGATCCTCGCGGCTGTGGCTCTGCGCGTCAGCCCGCGGCCAGGCGTTCGGCCGCCGCCGCGATCCGCTCGTCGGTGGCGGTCAGCGCGATCCGCACGTGCTCGCTCGCGCCGGGGCCGTAGAAGTCGCCGGGCGCGGCCAGGATGCCGCGGTCGGCCAGCCAGTCCAAGGTGGTCCGGCACGACTCGCCGCGGGTGGACCACAGGTACAGGCCCGCCTCGGAGTGATCGATCCGGAAACCGGCTCCCTCCAGCGCCTTTCGCAGCACGTCGCGACGAGCCCGGTACCGCTCGCGCTGCCGCGCCTCGTGCGCGTCGTCGCTGAGCGCGGCCGTCATCGCGGCCTGGATCGGGAACGGCACCATCATGCCCGCGTGCTTGCGCACCTCGAGCAACTCCGCGACCAGCGCCGGGTCGCCCGTCACGAATCCGGCGCGGTAGCTGGCCAGGTTGGAGGTCTTGGACAGCGAATGCACGGCGAGCAGGTTCGTGTGGTCGCCGTCGCACACCTCGGGGTCGAGCAAGGAGACGGCGCGCCCCTCCCAGGTCAGGCCCAGGTAGCACTCGTCGGAGGCGACGATCGCGCCGCGCTCGCGGGCGAAGGCCACCACCTTGCGCAGGTGATCGACGCCGAGCACCCGGCCGGTCGGGTTGGACGGCGAGTTCACGTAGATCAGCGCAGGCGTCTGCGGACCGAGCCTGGTCAGTCCGTCGGCGCGCAGCACCTGCGCACCCGCCAGCAGCGCGCCGACCTCGTAGGTGGGATAGGCGACCTCGGGAATGACGACCAGGTCGCTCGCGCCGAGACCGAGCAGCCGGGGCAGTCCCGCGATCAGCTCCTTGGTGCCGATCGCGGGCAGTACGGCCGCCGGCTCGAGTCCGGTGATCCCGTAGCGCCGCTTCAGCGCGTCGACAGCGGCCGCGCGGAGCTCGGGGGTGCCGTGCGTGGTCGGGTATCCGGGCACCGCGGCGACGGAGTTCAGCGCCGTCCGGATCAGCGGATCGACCGGGTCGACCGGAGTGCCGACGGACAGGTCGACGATTCCGCCGGGATGGGCGGCCGCGCGCGCCTTCACCGAAGCGATGGTGTCCCAGGGAAAATCGGGCAGCAGGCTGCTGACCCGGCCACGCGGTGACACGTCAGAACTCACTCACTCGCCATCGGGGGCAGTTCCTTGACGAACGGCGGGTCGTAGTCCACCTTGCCGACCTTCGTAGCGCCGCCGGGCGAGCCCAGCTCGTCGAAGAAGTCGACATTGGCGTTGACGTATCCGCTCCACTGGTCCGGGGTGTCGTCTTCGTAGAAGATCGCCTCCACCGGGCACACCGGCTCACATGCACCACAGTCCACGCACTCGTCGGGATGGATGTACAGCATCCGGCCACCCTCGTAGATGCAGTCCACGGGGCATTCCTCGATGCATGCCTTGTCCTTCACGTCAACGCACGGTTCAGCGATGATGTACGGCACTGCCGCTCTCCTAGTCTGTCCTCGCCTGCGGGATAGTCCGCCCGGCGAAACCCTATCCCGGCACCCCACGTTACTACTGGTCAGCCTGCCCTAACTTCGGGTGTCGCGCACGCCGACGCGGGTGGTGTATTCCACTCCGCCACCCGGCGTACGCGGTGGTCGCCGCGTTGTGCGAGGTCGTTCCGGAGCGAGGCGGGAACCGACCCGTCATTGCGCCGGTTCCCGTGTCACTCGACCAGTACAGCCTGCAGCCCCGCAGAGGCGGTCGGCCTCTTGTGGTCGGGCACGCCGTAAGTGGTCGTCCGCTCCCGGGCGGGCCTGCCGATGCCCGCGGCGATGTCCACCAGCTCGGCGACGGTCTTCGCCGACCCGTGCTGCGAGCCCGCCATCCGGGAGATGGTCTCCTCCATCAACGTGCCGCCCAGGTCGTTCGCGCCGCTGTTCAGCATCACCCGCGTTCCGGTGGTGCCGAGCTTGACCCAGCTGGTCTGGATGTTGTGGATCCGGCCGTGCAGCATGATCCTGGCCAGGGCGTGCGCGGCGCGGTTGTCCCGATTGGTCGGACCGGGCCGCGCTGCGCCCGCGAGGTACAGCGGCGCGCTCTGGTGCACGAACGGCAGCAGCACGAATTCGGTGAAACCGCCGGTCTCGTCCTGGATTCCGCGCAGCACCCGCAGATGCCCGACCCAGTGCTTCGGATTGTCCACGTGGCCGTACATCATGGTCGAGCTGGACCGGATCCCCACCCGGTGCGCGGTGGTGATCACATCGATCCACGCCGAGCTGGGCAGTTTGCCCTTGGTGAGCACCCAGCGCACCTCGTCGTCCAGGATCTCCGCCGCGGTGCCGGGAATGGTGTCCAGACCGGCCTCCTTCAGCGCGACCAGCCAGTCCCGGACGCTCTGGCCGCCGCGCGAGGCGCCGTTCACGATCTCCATCGGGCTGAACGCGTGCACATGCATCGACGGCACCCGCCGCTTGACCGCCCGCACCAGGTCGGCGTACCCGGTGACCGGCAGATCCGGGTCGATGCCGCCCTGCATGCACACCTCGGTGGCGCCGTCGACGTGCGCCTCCCAGGCACGGTCGGCGACCTCGTCCGTGCTCAGCGTGAACGCGTCCGCGTCGCCCTTACGCTGGGCGAACGCGCAGAACCGGCACCCGGTGTAGCAGATGTTGGTGAAGTTGATGTTCCGGTTCACCACGTAGGTGACGTCCTCGCCGACCGTGTCGCGGCGCAGCTGATCGGCCAGCGCGGCGACGGCCTCCAGCTCGGCGCCGTCCGCCGTGGCCAGCGCGAGGTAGTCGGCGTCACTGAGCCCGGCCGGGTCGCGTTCGGCGGCGCGCAGCGCGGCGAGCACGTCGGCGTCCAGCCGCTGCGGGGCGGCGGCGAGGTCGCGCGCCTGCTCACGGATGGTGTCCCAGTCGCCGAAGGCGCCGACGACGTCCTGCCCGAGCGCCGCGTCGCTGCGGGCCTCGGTGTTGCGGCCCTCGGTGTCGATGGCGGTGTTGAGGTCGACGCGCCCGGCCGATTCCCAGGACTCGTCCGGTTCCTGCCAGGGCAGGCCGACCGGGATCGCGTCCGGCTTCGCCAGCCCCGTCGCCGGGTCGGTGAGCGCCGCGACATGCGCGCCGATGCGCGGATCGATCCACGGGTTGCCCGCGCGCACGTACTTCGGGTGCGCGGAGGTCCGCTCGACCAGCTGATAGCCCGCCGCCTCGGTGATCTCGCGCAACGTGTCCAGGTTCGGCCACGGCCGCTCCGGGTTCACGTGGTCGGGCGTCACCGGCGAGACGCCGCCCCAGTCGTCGATGCCCGCCTCGATCAGCGCGCGGCACTCGGCGTGCGACACCAGGTTGGGCGGCGCCTGCACCGGCACGTCGGGCCCGAGCAGGATGCGGGTGACGGCGATGGTGGCGAGGAATTCCTCCAGGCCCGCGTCCGGCACGTCGCGCATCGCGGTGTCGTCCTTGGCGCGGAAGTTCTGGATGATGACTTCCTGGATGTGCCCGAACGCCTTGTGCTGCTTGCGAATCGCCATGATCGACTCGGCCCGCTCGGCCATCGTCTCCCCGATGCCCACCAGGATGCCCGTGGTGTAGGGCACCGAGAGCCGGCCCGCGTCGGTGATGGCGCGCAGCCGCACCGCGGGGTCCTTGTCCGGGCTGCCGTAGTGGCAGTTGCCCTTCTCGGTGAACAACCTGGCCGAGGTGGTCTCCAGCATCATGCCCATGGACTGCGCCACCGGCTTGAGCCGCGCGATCTCCTCCCAGGACAGCACGCCCGGGTTCAGGTGCGGCAGCAGGCCGGTCTCCTCCAGCACCATGATCGACACGGCGCGCAGATAGTCCAGCGTGGAGTCGTAGCCGCGCTCGTCCAGCCACTGCGCCGCCTCCGGCCAGCGGTCCTCGGGCCGGTCACCCAGCGTGAACAGCGCCTCCTTGCAACCGAGCGCGGCGCCCCGGCGGGCGATGTCCAGCACCTCGTCGGGTTCGAGGAACATCCCCTTGCCCTCGGCGCGCAGCTTGCCGGGCACGGTGACGAAGGTGCAGTAGTGGCATTTGTCCCGGCACAGCCGGGTGAGCGGGATGAAGACGTTGCGGGAGTAACTGATCGTCTCGGGACGCCCGGCGGACGCCAGCCCGGCGTCGCGCACCCGCGCGGCGCTGCGACACAGGTCGGCGAGATCGTCACCGGTCGCGTGCAGCAGCACCGCGGCCTCGTCCACGTTCAACGTGACACCGTCGCGGGCCCTGCGCAGCGCCCGGCGCATGGCCGATGGACTGGGCGGCGCGGACGGAACGCTCGGGTTCGGTAGGTCGGTCACGCCCTCGATCATGCGCTACACATCCGGAACTGTCTCCCTCCAGTGCTGGTTGCGGCAAAGCGGACGAGCCACTCGGGCCACTGCTCCGCTCACCACGGAGCCCACGCGGGGACGGAGGCGCCGTTGAGCGTTGACAACTGTGCGGTGCCCGAGGCTATTCCAGGGCACCGCACGCCTCCGTGCCCGCGCTCAGCCTTCGACTGTGCTCGGTGAGCACCGCCGAGCCGACCGTGCCCATGCGGTGGAACGGGAGTTCCGTGGTGCCGTGGGGAGTGATCGCGCCGCCGTCGATGCGCCGCCCCGCGGTCTCGCACCTGCCTGCCCGTCAGGTCGGCGGGATCGCCGGGCGCCGCTGACGATTGCCTGCGACAGCGCACGCGTGGTCGTGCAAACATTGGCAGCATGTCGCAGCCGCGCACGATCATGGCCGAGCCGGCCTGGCGCCCGAGTCCGAAGGCGAAGCTCCTGTGGACCGTGCAGGCCGCGCTGGCCTGGATGATCCCGTTCGCGGCGCTGCTGGTGTGGGCGGTGCTGGACTCCGCGCACCGCGGCTGGCAGCTCGGATGGTTCCTGCTCGCGCTGGTGCCCGCCGCGCTGAACATCGGGGTGGCGCCGTGGTGGCGGTACGCCGTGCACCGCTGGGAGGTCACCGACGAGGCGGTCTACACCCGGGTGGGCTGGCTCACCCAGGAGAGCCGGGTCGCGCCGATCTCGCGGGTGCAGACCGTCGACACCGAGCGCGGTCCGCTCGAGCGCCTGCTCGGCCTGGCCACGGTCACCGTGACCACCGCGTCTTCCGCGGGAGCGGTCCAGATCAGCGCGCTGGATCTCCCGGTGGCCGAAGAGACCGTGACGCGGCTGGCCCGCATCGCCGCCCAGCACCGCGGCGACGCGACATGAGCGGCGAGCCGGCGGCGGACCCCGCGCAGGCCGAGCAACCGTGGCAGCGGCTGGACAAGCGGATGCTGCTGGTCCATCCCATTACCGAGTTGGTGAAGTTCATCCCGGTGCTGATCGGGTCGGTGATCCTCGGCACCAGCAGCGGCAACCACATGTGGAGCATCATCCCGATCGTGCTGATCGTCGGGTTCGCGCTGACCCGCTGGTTCACCACGACCTACCGGGTCGGGCCGACGCACGTCGAGTTGCGAACCGGACTGCTGGCACGCAAGAAACTGTCGGTGCCGCGATCGCGGATCCGCTCGGTGGACATCGAGGCGGACCTGCTGCACCGGATGCTCGGGCTCGCGGTGCTGGCGATCGGGACCGGCCAGCAGGCCGACTCGGGTGAGCAGTTCAAGCTCGACGCTCTGGACGCACGGGGCGTACCGCCGTTGCGCACCGCACTGCTCGCCCACACGGCGGGTCCCGCGCACGCGCCAGAGGATCGAAAACAATCGCAGGAGAACGTATCCGGTGGTTTCACCGGGACGCGTACCCGGGGGCGCGAGATCGGGCACTGGAGTCCGGCCTGGGTGCGCTACGCCCCGCTGTCGCTGACCGGGTTCGCGATCATCGCACCGATCGTCGGCCTCGCGTTCCAGTACGGGCTCGGCGAGGTCGTCTTCCGGTCGGACGCGGTGCACGACGTGGAGGACGGCGGCGCGTTCGTCCTCGCGCTCGCCGGGGCCGCACTGTTGTGCGTCATCGTCCTCGTGGTCAGCGGCGCGGCGTGCGCGCACTATCTGACCACCTATTTCGGGCTACGCGTCCGCGACGACGGCAAGACCTTGCAGCTGCGCCATGGACTGTTCACCACCCGCCAGATCACCCTCGACCGGGCGCGGCTGCGCGGGGCCACGGTCAAGGAACCGCTGCTGCTGCGCCTGGCGGGCGGCGCCGAACTCGAAGCGATCATGACCGGTGAGAACCCGCGGCAGAAGATCCTGCCGCAGGCCCCGCGCGGCGCCGTCGAGCACACCCTCGGCCATCTGCTGGCCCCCGACGACGTACGCGAGAGCGACCTACCCGGCGGTCCCGACGCGCGGCCGTCGGGAGCAGGGGCGTCGGACGCGCACACCGTCCCGGCGCCGGGCAGCGCCCCTCTGATCGCGCACGGCCCGGCCGCGCGGCGCCGCAGGCATACCCGCGCGCTCGCGCCGGTCGTCTTCATCGCGGCGGTGATGGCGGCTATCTCCCTTGCGGGACAGCACTATTCACCGTGGTGGTGGCTGCTGCCCGGCCTCGCGCTGCCGCTCGCGCTCGCACTCGCGGAGGACCGCTACCGCGGCCTCGGGCACGCGGTGCTCCCCCGCACGGCAGCAGGCCCGACCTGGCTGATCACCCGGACCGGATCGCTCGACCGGGATCGTGACTGCCTGGAGGCGCCCGGCGTGATCGGCTGGACAGTGCGTCAGACCGTGTTCCAGCGGCGCGCCGGGGTCGCCACGGTGGTCGCGGCGACCGCGGCGGGCAAGAAGCGCTACGCGGTGGTCGACCTTCCCGCCGACGAAGCATGGCAGCTCATCGAAGCCGTCACCCCGGGGCTGACCGCCGCGCGCTGAGCACCCGCGCATCGGTGTCGCTGATCAGTTGCCGAGCGACTGCGGGGTTCAATGGACGCCGTGGTGACCAAGACCGAGCCGCACCCGCGGGAGCCGCGGATCGCCGACCGCCGCGTCCGGCAGATGCAGCGCGCGGACAAGTTCCGGCTGACCGCGATCGGCGGGCTCGCCGCGCTCTCGCTGGACGCGCTGTCCAGCGTCGCGTAACAGACCGCCGCCGGGCAGGGTCCGGCTCGCTCGAGCCGCCCGGCTCAGTGGCGGGTGAAGATGTGCGCGTTCGCCTGGATGTAGATGTACGCCAGCGGCGGGAGCAGCCCGCTGAACAACAACAGCGCTGTGCGCCAATCATTGCCGAGCAGTACGTCACCGCCCGGCCCCCTGCTCGCGCAGACCAGGAAGCCGAACGCCCAGGCCACCACCGGAAGACCCAGGACCGCGGGGCGCCGGGTGACCGTTCGCACGCCCGCGACGAGCAGGACGTTCACCACCCCGGCCGCCACCACGGATACCGGAAACGCGAGGGAGCCCAGATAGGTCGGCAGGTACAGCACTTCGAGCGCCAAGGTGACCAGGGCGTCGAAAATCAGCAGCACGACGATCACCTGGCCCAGAGCGACGCTTACCGGCAGCCGGGTGGCGCCGGCCGCCACGGGAGCGTGATCGCCTGCGTGGTCGTCGACCTTGGTCGTCACGGCACCGGAGGATAGCCGAGGAGGGTCAACAGGTGGCTCTGCATATCGGCGAACGCGTACAGCACGGTCATATACAGATCGTGCTGCTCCTGCCAGTGCGGCCGCATACTGTCGACGAACGCCGCGATCGCGTTCTGGAGCTCCCAGTTGTACATACTGCCGAGTCTATTCCGGCGCTCCGAGGCGCATGATCAGTTCTCCCGGTCGGCGACCACCCGGGTATTCGCCGGTGGTCGCGCCACGCAGATGATGCTCGTGGCAACCCTCAGGCAACCCTCAGGCAACGCGGAATCGCCGGGATTCCGTCATTCCACTCCGGCGATCAAATCGTGCTCCCGGCCGTCCGGGCCGAGCGGTCCGCGCCGACCTCGCACCAGGATGAAATGCTCCTCGGGCAGCACCGGCTGGGCGACATTGTTCGACAGCGCGAATTCCCGACCGGACGGCGCGACGGTGACCTGGGTGGCATGTGCCCGCAGCGCGGCGCGCTTGGCGGCCAGCACGTCGGAGACGTCGATCGTGGTGGTGACCTCGTGGCTGGGCACGCTGGCGAGCTCGCCTTCCGCGGGCAGCCGCCAGCCCGACGGCAGCGCGCCGGGCAGGCCGGCAGCCGTGCGCCGGGCCAGCGCGGTGGTGTGCGAGCGAAGCATGTCGGCGTCGGTGACGGTCCAGTAGAACTTCGGGGTGTCCCAGCCCTCGCCCGCGGCAACCCGCACCGCGGCCGTGGTGATCTCGTGCGCCCGGATGTGGTCCGGGTGGCCGTAGCCGCCTCTCGGGTCGTAGCCGACCACCACGCGCGGTCGCAAGCGCAGCACCACGTCCGTGAGAGCCCGCACCGCTTCGTCCCCGGAACGCACGAAGACCCGCGGCTTGTTCGCGGCCGGGGTTCCCGCCATTCCGGAGTCCCGCCAGCGGCCCGCGCCACCGAGGAAGAGCGGCGGCCCCGCGTCCAGCGCCTTCAGCGCACGAGACAGCTCCAGCACGCGATAACCGCCGAGCTGGTCGGCGTGCTGCGCGGCGAGCAGAGCCCACTCGTCGCCGATCACCTCGCCCTCCTCGCCGAGGGTGCAGGTGACCACGGTCACCGGCACGCCGCGACGACGGTAGAGCGCGATCGTCCCCCCGGTGGTGATGGACTCGTCGTCCGGATGGGCGTGCACCAGCAGCAGCCCGCCGGTCGCCGCCGTCACGGGATCCTGCGCCACATGGACGCGTCGCCGAAGACGCCGACCTGGATCGCGCCGCTGAGCGAGGCGCCGTCCACCCGGGGACCGGACGCGGCGACGGCGTTGTCCTGCACGATCGGCAGCACCGTCGCCATGGCCCACAGCTTGGGCTCCGCTTCGGCCAGCACGCGTGCCACGTCGCCGCCCCGCAGAGCCTCGTCGATCGCGGGTTGCAGGGCCGGATCACACACTCCGGACAGGTTGCTCGGAGCGCGCTGCGCCGCCTCGGCGATGGCCTGCGCCGGGCCGGTGACCCCCGGCAGCGCGGGCGGCGGGCATCCATAACGGGACGCCAACACGGTCGCCGGATCGGAACCAGCCACCTCCCAGCCGACGATCGCGTCGACCGTGCCCTCGATCAGTTCCTTGCCGTACAGCTCGTCGGCGGCGACGCTGCGCACCGTCGCGTCGATGCCCGCGCTGCGCAACTGGTCGGCGGCGGTGTTGGCCACCGCCAAGGCGGTCGCGTCCCGATCGACCGCGCCGATGCGCACGACCAGCGGCTTGCCGTCCTTCCCGATGGTGCGCGGCTGCGGTGCGGGCGAGGTCGGAGAGGTCGCGGGCGGCGGCTCCGGCGCACGTCCGTACCCCGCGGCGGCGAGCAGCCCGAACGCCTCCTCCGCGGACGGCCGCGGCGGGGCGGTCGGGGCGTAGCCGGGGTCGGACGGCGCGAGCACCTGCGCGCGAGCCGGTTCCACCCAATTGCCGGTCTGCGCGCCGACCGTCGCCAGCAGGGCGGGATCGAGCAGCGCCAGCACACCCGAACGCACCCGAGGATCGCTCAGTTCACCTTTGCGCCCGTTGAGCACCAGTTGCAGCACCCGCGACTGCGGCATGATCGCGGTCCGCACCGAGGGAATCGCCCCCAGCTGCGCCTGCGTCGCCACGCCGCCGTGGACCAGCGCCATCTGGACGTCGCCGGTGCGCAGCGAGCCCGCCAGCTGCGCGGTGGTGCCGCCGCGGCGGAGCAGGATCTGACCCGGCATCGCCGGTGTACCCCAGAACCGGTCGTTGCGTTCCAGCAGCATCTCGTCGCGGCCGGGGTCCGCCGAGCGGATCCCGAACGGGCCCCCGGACACGCGGACGCCGTTGACCTGACCGTTCATTCCCCGGGCGAACCCGCCGGGGGCGTCTTTGAGCAGATGGGACGGCAGCAGATCGGAGAACAACTGGTGCCAGCCGGGGTACGGCTGCGACATCACGACGGTGACCGTCTTGCCGCCGGCCGACGAGTTCACATCCGAGATCAACCGGTATCCGGCCGGATCGACCACGCCCGGTTCGGAGATCATCTCCTGCCACAGGTAGCGGAAGTCCTCGGCCGCGATCGGCGCCCCGTCCGACCAGGACGCTTCGTTGCGCAGCTTGTAGGTGATCGTGAACGGTTCCTGCGCGGTCACTTCGGCGGAGATCAGCAGCGACGAATCCGGCACCCAGGCCGTCGCTCCGGGCCGCGCCGGATCGAGCACCGGCCGGAACGGGCTGGGCAGCACCAGCGAGGCGATCGCCGAGGTGGCCGGGGACTGGTCCGAGCGCAGATGCGGATTGAAGGCGGTACCGATGGTGTCCAAGGCGACCACCACGGTCGTCTCCGCGGGCTTGACCGGTGTGGTCTTCGGGCTGTCGGTGCTCTCGATGGGCGGCGGCGGGTTCGCCGCACAGCTGCTGATCAAGGTCAGCACTGCCACGGCCGGCAACAACGTGCGCCACGCTGCGCGTTTTCCTGCGCCCACTTTCACGCTCGGGAACTCTACCGTACGGTCGAGTCCGGTCGCAGATTCCTGCCGACGTCGAGGGAATCGCCGTGAGCGCGCTGTTATCGGCGTAGAAGAACGCAGAAGAAACTGCAAGCGCGCCGCCGGTCGATGAGGTCACGCGCCGTACGGTGCCAAACCTCGGCAAATATTCGGCGTACCCGCCACGGCCGCAATACACGGTTGCGGAACCGCGCGAGGGAAGGCCGGAGGATGCACGGCGGCGGCGTCTGCGGAACCGGACGAGGCATCGCCGCGCTCCGAAAGTGAACAATTGCGCCGAGACGTCGAACAGCGCGGAAGCTCGACCCTTCGAGCGGCATCGGGCGGTAGCGCCGACGATCCGACCAACTCGCTCGATACTTGCACGTCAAGCCGGTTTCGGTCCCCGCGCGCAGTTCGTCGGACGACAGCTCATCTCCGCCACATGCGCGGTGCGAGACGATGCCGCGAACACACCCCCCGCCGACGAATCTTCCCGAACGACGGGAGACCTCCGATATGACTATCGCGTCGCCCATGGTTCACAATTTTCCCACAGCCGGAAATCACCCGTGCGCGATTATCCACACGGTACCGCTCATTTCTCATAGCCGCGCGTCACATGGACTGCACGAATAGCGGAGTATTCCGAACCATATGGCCAGCAAACACGGTGAATTCAGCTTTTCGATCCACCGCGACCCGGAGCCGAAAATTACAAATTGTTCTAGGACAGTTGCGTCCACAGCAATTTCCGACCTATCGGAACGAATTGCGAGGTCGACCCATCTGTGCGCGGCCCCTGCGCGGCGATCACGCGGACGACGCGTGAAAGCCACCCCACCGGCACGAGTTCCGGCGTCACCACAGCGACACCGGAACCCGTTCAGCCGGAAGAGAACTACAGCGCCGCGCGGTCGCGTGCCTTGCGCCGCGACAGTTCCCGCGCGCGCTCGTTCTGCCCGAGGATCACCTTGCGCACCCGGACCACTTCGGGGGTGACCTCCACGCACTCGTCGGCGGCGCAGAACTCCATCGCGCCTTCGAGATCCAGTTGCAGCGGCTTGGCCAGGGTCTCGATCACGTCGGCGGTCGAGCTGCGCATATTGGTCAGCTTCTTCTCCCGCGTGACGTTGATGTCGAGATCCTCCGCGCGGGGATTCACGCCGACCACATGGCCTTCGTAGGTGTCCGCGCCGGGCTCCACGAAGAACTGCCCGCGGTCGGCCAGCTGGATCATGGCGAACGGCGTCACGCTGCCCGACCGGTCCGAGACCAGCGAGCCGGTGTGCCTGGCCCGGATCTCGCCTGCCCACGGCGCGTAGCCGTGCGACACCGCGTTGGCGATGCCGGTGCCGCGGGTCTCGGTGAGGAAGTCGGTGCGGAAGCCGATCAGGCCACGGGAGGGGACGATGAACTCCATGCGCACCCAGCCCGCGGCGTGGTTGCTCATCTGCACCATCTTGCCCTTGCGCGCGGCCAGCAGCTGGGTGATCGCGCCGAGGTATTCGTCGGGGCAGTCGATGGTCAGCTCTTCGTACGGCTCGTGGACCTTGCCGTCGACCTGCTTGGTGACCACCTGCGGCTTGCCGACGGTCAGCTCGAAGCCCTCGCGGCGCATGGTCTCGACCAGGATGGCCAGCGCCAGCTCACCACGGCCCTGTACCTCCCAGGCGTCCGGGCGGCCGATGTCGAGCACGCGCAGCGACACGTTGCCGACCAGCTCCTGGTCCAGGCGCGCCTTCACCATGCGGGCGGTCAGCTTGTGGCCCTGCACCCGGCCGACCAGCGGCGAGGTATTGGTGCCGATGGTGACCGAGATGGCCGGCTCGTCGACGGTGATGCGCGGCAATGCGACGGGTTCGTCGATGTCGGCGAGGGTGTCGCCGATCATGATGTCCGGAATGCCCGCGATGGCGACGATGTCGCCCGCCACGGCGAGCTCACCGGGCTGACGCTCGACGCCGATCGTCTGCAGCAGTTCGGTGATCTTCACCTGCTTGACGCCGTCGGCGTGCATCCACGCCACGTTCTGGCCCTTGCGCAGTTCGCCGTTGTGGACGCGGACCAGCGCGAGGCGGCCGAGGAACGCCGAGGCGTCCAGGTTGGTCACGTGCGCCTGCAGCGGCGCGGTCGGGTCGCCCTTCGGCGCGGGGATGTGTTCGAGCAGCACGTCGAACAGCGCGTCGAGATTCTCGGCGGCGGGCGCGTTGCCGTTCTCCGGACGTTCCTTGGACGCCTTGCCTTCTCGCCCGGAGGCGTACAGCACCGGGAGGTCGAGCGCGAGCTCGGCGGCCTCGGCGGCGGCGTCGTCCAGATCGGAGGCCAGGTCCAGCAGCAGGTCGTGGCTTTCCTCCACGACCTCCTCGATGCGGGCGTCGGGGCGATCGGTCTTGTTGACTACCAGGATCACCGGCAGCGACGCGGCCAGCGCCTTGCGCAGTACGAACCGGGTCTGCGGCAACGGTCCCTCGGACGCGTCGACCAGCAGCACGACGCCGTCCACCATGGACAGGCCGCGCTCGACCTCGCCGCCGAAGTCGGCGTGACCCGGGGTATCGATGACGTTGATGACGGTGACCGAGCCATCCGGATGATGGCGGTGCACCGCGGTGTTCTTAGCGAGAATGGTGATGCCCTTCTCGCGTTCCAGATCCCCGGAGTCCATCACGCGATCGACGGGCTCGGCCCGCTCGGCGAAGGCGCCCGACTGGCGCAGCATGGCGTCGACCAGGGTCGTCTTGCCGTGGTCGACGTGGGCCACGATGGCGACGTTGCGGAAATCGCGTGCAGACGACACGCCTGAATCCTCCTGCTGTTCGGTGTGGGGCGCCGACGGTGCTCGGTGTCCGGCGTGAGTGGACCCTACGTGGTTACGCAGGCAGCCGCCTCCGGGTCCTGACGCTCACGCCGGGCTCCTTGCAAACGGGTGGAGAATCGAAACTCACCGGGCATCGCGGCCAGGTACACCCTACCGGCAGTCTGTTTCGCGCCGCGTTTCAGGCTTTGTAGTTAGGGTAAGCTAACCGCCGTGGGCAAGGTCAAAGCAAAGAAGGTTTCGAGCCTGAAACCGAAGAAGAAGTGCTGTCGGAAGAAGACGCGCTGCTTGAAGTGCCCCGTGGTCATCATGCGGATGAAGAAGTGCGAAGCAGCCGGTGTCACCGGCAAGGATCTGAAGAAGGCACTCAAGCAGGCCCGCGCAGCCTGACCCCCGCCGCCACCGTTTCCGGGGCGGCCCGAGGCGAGTAGTAAGGAGTGTTATGGCCCAGCAGACACTGCTTTCCGATACCGAGATCGCCGAGGCCCTCACCGAACTGCCGGACTGGACCAGATCAGGGGACAACCTGGTCCGCACTGTCCAAGCGCCCACCTTTCCCGCGGGCATCGAACTCGTGCGCCGGGTCGCGGAAGCCGCGGAGGAGGCCGATCACCACCCGGACATCGACATCCGCTGGCGCAAAGTCACCTTCAGTCTGTCCACCCATTCCGCGGGCGGACTCACCGCGCTGGACGTCGCCCTGGCGCACGAGATAGATCGGTTGTGTTGAATTGCCGCGACTTCGTCGCGGCGGGTTCGCGGCCCTCTTGTGGCTCGCGAGCCGGGCCGCGAACGGCGGATGCTCGGTCTCGCTTCGCTCGAAATCTGGGGTTGAGGTGGGCTGGGCGCGTTGGTCTTCGGGCGCTGATACATAGTGCGGGCGGTTTGTAGCGGCTGACCGATGGACCGTGGCATTTATGCGGCGCGCGCGGGGCCTTCGGTCGGTACGCGCGTTTCCTCGTGCGGGCCCGAGCGCGCGTGCCGGGGCCCGAAGCGGATCACCCAGAGATAGAAGACCACGACGCCGAGCACGTCGACGGCGCCGAGCCAGGCCAGCACGCCCGGGCGGGAAATGGTCCAGATCGAATCCTGGAAGAACGACAGCACCCACGGCACGCCGACGAGCATGGTCACCAGCCAGTATCCGGCGATGATCCGCGCGCCGGGCGCCCGGCGCAGCGGCCCGTAGACCAGCCAGAGCACCGTCGGCAGCAGCCACACCCAGTGATGCGACCATGAGATGGGCGAGATCATCAACCCGAACAACTGCACGATGATCAGCGTGCCGAGCCGGTCGTCGGGGGCGAGCTTGCGCCAAGCCAGGAATGCCAGCGCCGCGACCACGACCACGGCCGCGATCCACCACGGGCCGGATTCCACGTCGTAACCGAGGATCCGGCTCAGGGCGCCGCGCAACGACTGGTTCCACACCGAGCCCACCGGGCCGATCCGATCGGCGTCCCCGAGCAGCGTGCCGAAGTATCGGCGCGCCTCGGTCGGCGCGATCAGGAA
Source organism: Nocardia abscessus (assembly GCF_015477775.1). Lineage (GTDB taxonomy): Bacteria > Actinomycetota > Actinomycetes > Mycobacteriales > Mycobacteriaceae > Nocardia > Nocardia abscessus_A. Next base: position 50,035 of record NZ_JADLQO010000012.1, read on the forward strand.
ACTCACGCCGACCGTCGCGCCGAACACCACCGCCGACCACGCCACAGTCCCCCAGCGCCTGCGCGCGACGAAATACAGGCCGGTGATCGCGGGCGTCAGCTTGATGCCCGCGACGATCCCGACCAATCCGCCGGAGATCCACCATCGCGAACTGCGCACCGCGAGCATCCCGCCGAGCACCAAAAACACATTGACCTGGCCATAATCCATCGTGGTCCGCACCGGCTCCAGCCATAGCCCCAGCGCGGTCCAGCCGACGGTTGCGGCCCGCCACTGTGGCGAGCGCAGCCGCTGCGCGCCGAACATCAACTCGAAACCGATGTGCACCACCGCGTACAGCGCCGCGGCGATGGCCAGCAGCCAGGCCACCGCGACCACCGTGAACGGCAGATAGTGCAGGGGGAAGAAGACCAGCGCCGCGAACGGCGGATAGGTGAACGGCAGCGGGAAGTCCGGCGTCTTCTCCGCATAGGTGAAGTCGTAGAGCTGATCGGTCAGCAACGCGGCCGACCCACCGACGTAGACGTGCAGATCGACCAGGTTCATCCCATTCGGGGACAACAGCATCCAGAGCAGCCGGGCCAGCACGGACAGGCCGAGCATCGACACAGCCCATCGGAGGTGACGATTCAAATCGCTGGCTTTCGGCTCGGGAGCGGTGCGTCGGTTCGGCGCGCCCGGACTTCGATGTTCTGGCGACAGCGCGGACGGCACGGATTAGATTAACCGCAGCGCGAATGCGGTCGGCGCCCCCCTGGAACCACCGGTAACATTTGCATCAACTTTCACACCAGTAACACAAAGGCGCGGTATGTTCTGCTAACACTGATCGTCCCCGGCGCCTTTCGGACGCCGCGGCTGTACACGTAGCCGCAATGTCCCTAGAGTGACCCCGAAACGATGGCTTTTAGCAATCGAACCCAGATGTACCCGAGGTAAGGACGGCCAGACCAGTGCTTCGCACCCGAGGATCGCGGATCGCATTGTCCGCACTCGCCATCGCGGCGAGTGCCACGCTCGCCGCGCCGACGACAGCAATCGCGGCCCCCGCGACCGCCCCCGCGGCGACAACGAACAGCGTTCCCATGGTTCCCGAAGGTGTTCCGGTGGATGCGCTGGCCGCGCTCGCCCCAGCCATAGTCGGCGCCATCGCGGGCCCCGCGGATATCGCGAGCCCCGCCGGGATCGCGGGCCCGCAGTCGGCCATCCTGGATCAGGCGCGCAGGCTGTTGGCTACCTTGAACCTGCCGCCGCAGATCAAGTCCACACTGGAACGGATCATCACCTTCCTGGACGGCAGCGGTGGCGGTGGCCCCGAGGTGCCGCAGGACGGCCCGGTGATCGCGCAGTTCCTGTACCCGACCATCGGCAAGGGCTGCATCGGCCCGACCTCCGACTCCGTCGGCACCGCGCTGGCCGTGCCCGGCCCGGCCACGCTGCCGCCGCCGGGACCGCAGGCGGGTCAGACCGGGTTCGTCTTCACCGCCCTCGGCACCAAGTCGCCGACGCCGGTGCAGAACCCGCCGATGACGGTGCAGTGGCTCAACCTCGACACCCGCCAGTCCGGCGTCCAGCCGCTGACCGACGAGGCCAAGATCAACCCCGATGGCCCCGCCACGCTGTCCGCGATCGCCGACACCGGCTTCGGCCGGGTCGTCGCGGTCGTCTCCGGTTCGCTGACCACCAAGTCCGGTGACGACGCGCCGCGGACCTGCTCGTTCCTGCCGACACTCGGATTCTTCACCGTCGGCTGAGCCTTCCGGCCGAGGGCGGCGATCCCATCGGGATCGCCGCCCTCGTCGTTTCCGTGAAGACCTCGAAAAGATCCGCCGCCTCGCCCCACGAGCGGTCCGCACTGTGGTAGACCGCTAACTATGGCGACCACCGATTGCTCGAAATCCAAGGACAGTTCGACACGGCCGGGTCACTCCATCCGGAGCAGGCGCTCACACCGATCCATCCTGTCGATCCGCTCGGAGGGGTCGATCCTGTCGATCGGATCGGCCTACTCCATCCTGTCCATCGGCAGCGTCGGCTCGGTGCTGTCGATCGGATCGGTGGGATCGTTCGGGTCGGCGATCTCGTCGTTCTCCTTCGCCAGCCTCGGCTCCGCGTTCTCCGGCGCGTCCCGGTGGTCGCTGTTCTCCTGGCTCGGCGACCACGAAGCGCCGGACAGCCGCCCGTCGCTGCGCGTCGTCCCGGACGACGAACCCGACTTGCGCGTCGCACCGATGAGCCACTGCCAGACGTAGGATTCGCAGCGCCTTCGGGGCGCTGCGTGTTCGCGGCCCCTCATGGCTCACTCCCGAGCAACCGCCGCTGGTGACTCCGCCGCGGACGCGGCGGCCGCTAGCCGCTGGGGGGATACGGACCTTCGGATGCGAGCGGCCGGGTAGCCGGTCGAACCGGATTCCGTTTCACCACTGCCCGTACTCGGGTGTGAGCACGTTGTTCACATCGATCCCCACCCCGTCGATGGATCGTTTGTCGATCTCGAACTGGTGCAGATGGGCGGTGGGGTGCACGAAACCCTTCGGGGTGCCCCAGTTGTGCTGCCAGTACCAGGAACACAATCCCGCGGTCCGGGCCAGCTCGATGGTGGGAGTGTTCGCGTAGACGCCGGTGTTCTCCTTGCCGAGCACGGACTGCCAGCCCAGCAGGTACGGCGCGATCATGGTGGCGAAGTCGACCGGGGAGGGGTTGTCGTCGATGGACGCGTAGATCGGCACGTTGTCGGGGCCGCCCGCGGCGCGGTGCAGCGCGAGCCCGCGCTCGGCGTGCCGCTTGCCCGCCTCCAGACCCCCGCGCCAGTCCGCGGACGGCCCCTTGCCGAACTGGTAGCACGAAACGATCCGCAGACCCGCCGCTTTGAGGTCGTCGACCTCGGCGGAGCGCAGCGGTTTGCCCGCCATCCACTCGGCGCCGGGCCTGCGATCGGACACGTAGCGGATCACGCCGAGATGTCCCGCGTCGCGGATCGCCGCGGCCGATGGCACGCCGCCCGCATAGTCGATCAGGGTGCCGAGCGAGGGCCGGGCGGAGGCCGGGGCCGCCGCCGCGGTCACGCCGACCACGGCCGCGGCGGCCGCGTAGGCGAACAGATCACGCCGGGATACCGAGCTGGAACGCATCGTGGACTCCTTCGCGCAACCCGACATGGATGGCAGCGTGCCCGGCGCACCTTCCCCATACCTGATGCGCGCCGGGAGCCTCGAACGTGAACTCATTTCACCACATTCACATTAGAACCGCTAGACCCAGGAGAAACACGTTTCACATTTGCCACAGAAGCAAACGCCGTCTCGAGGCTCAGGCGACGCCGTCGATGCGTGCGGCGACGTCGATGGTGCGCATCGCCGGGTCGGCGAGTTCTCTGCGGATCACCGCCGCCACCTGTGCCACCACCTGCTTCTTGATCCCGGCGAGCGCACCGAGGGCGGCCGCCCGCGCGCCGTGCGCGGTGAACTCCATCCGGATGTCCGCCGGGTTCGGCGGCGGCACGTCGATCACCACGCGCAACGGGTCGGCGGCGCGGGCGGTGAGCACCAACGGCACCTCGACGTCGGCGCGATAGCGATTGGCTTTCAGCACGTCCACCGTGATGTCCAGGCTCACCGGCAAGGTCAGGTCGAACGCGACCGGTTCCGCCGCCCGGTCCGTCAGTCGCGGTATCCGGACCGCGCCGCGGACGGTCACCACCACACCGGCCCGCGGCCCCGTCCGCAGCGGCCCGACCTCGATCGGCCGGCCCGCCAACCGCTCCACGACGTCGCACACCCGTTCGCGCGTCACGATGCGGGAGAAGAATCGATGACCGAATTCGTCGTAGCCGATCCAATCGAACGCGGTCTTGTCCCGATGCGGCGAGCGCTTGCCCGCGACCATGGCCTCGACGTCGAACACCAGGCCGCGGCGGGTGTGCGGATCCGCCAGCATGGCGTTGACCCGGGAGGCGACCTCCCGCTGCACGACGCCCGCGATCGGGTCGAGCAGCCATTCCCACGCCGAGTCCACCGCTTGGGCGCGCAGGACGAAGCTGATGTCGCGCTGGGTGATCGGCGGGATTTCGATGATGATGAGCACGGGTTCGGCGGTGCGGGCGTGCAGGGTCAGATCTATTTCGACCCTGGCCTCCAAGCGCAGCTTCCGGCCACCGAGCAGCACCTTCAGCGTCAGCGACACCGGAACGGTGACCTCGAAGGTCACGCGTGGACCGCTGTCCAGGACGCGCGGGGTGCCGACCTTCCCTTCGGCGACGAAACCGGCGAGCCCGGCCGGGCCGATCGAGACCGGGCCGATGGTGATGCCGCGCCCCGCCATGCCCGAGACGGCGGACTCGATCCGCGCAGCGTTCACGGCGTGCGTGACGAAACGCGCACCGAACTCGGCGTAGTCGATCCAGCCGGGCGCACTACCCGCGTCGTCGGTCGGATGCATCAATAGTCCCGGAACCCTCACCTCTCGATGGACACCCGACACGGTACGCGACCGATCTTGTCCCGCCCCGGAACGCGCTGGTCTGCCCGAGATCCCCGTCCTGCCGATGAGGGGGAAGCAGGGCGGGGACCGGCGACGGCGCTGCCGGGCGCCGCCGTCTCCATCGTAGGACTATCCGGCACGCCGTTTCACCCGCATATCGAACAGAATCCGCTGCGGGGAGGCGCTCGTCACAGTCGTCCGAAACCGACCACACCGGGTAGATCGGCCAGGGCGAGCCGGTACATGCGGACCTCGCCGAACTCGTTGCCGCCGATGGTGGTCACCTCGCCCGCGTCAGCCCACAGGACGATGTTGGTGTGCTGCCCATAGGGACTGGACTCTCCGTACAGCAGCACGTCGCCGGTGCGCGGGTGGTAGCCCGACCCGACTGCGGAGAACCGTCCGTTGCTCTCGTAGTACTCCTGCAGCGTGTACACGCCCGGAATCCGCCACGAGCCCGAATGCGGATTGGACAGCGGCACGCCCGCCTCGCGGAACACCCAGCTGACGAAGTCGGCGCACCATGCCTCATCGACCCCCTCGGCGTATTTCGTCCCGGCTCCCGGATCGTTGAATTCGCGCTCGGCGACCGCCACGATCCTGGCCTGAGCCGGATCCAGCGCCGACCGATCGAGGGCAGGGAACTCGGTGAGACGTTCCTCCCCGATCGCCGGATCGCCCCAGCGGTCCTGCCACAGATAGACCCCGGCGACTGCGGCGGCGGCCACACCGAGCGCCACCAAGACGAGCGCGATCCACCGACCCGTCTGTGATCCCGATTGTCGTCGCACCGTCCCGGTCCCTCCGTACTGCCGACTGTCGACCGTACCGAATGCAACGCGCGAACCCGCCGAACAGTTCCGGCCGCACCCCACGGCAGGTTTCGATTCCACGGCGACAGGGCAACCTCTACGAGCCGAAATCGTTTACGGCACCGGGACAACCGCGCTAGTCTCCGGAGAGACCAGCCGATGGGGAGGTACGGCCCTGGACACGCTGTGGACATTCATCGTGCACCGCCGGCACCAGTTGCTGGTCGACTCCTACCTGCACGTCTCGGCCGTGGTGCAATCGGTGCTGCTGGCCACGGTGGTCTCGGTGCTGATCGGAATCCTGGTCTACCGCAGCCCGCTCGGCTCATCGATCGCCTCCGCCCTGGCCGGCGCGGTGCTCACCGTTCCGTCGTTCGCACTGCTCGGCCTGTTGATCCCGGTTCTCGGCCTCGGTGTCGCACCGACGATCACGGCGCTGGTGGTGTACGCGCTGCTGCCGATCATGCGCAACACCATCATCGGGCTCGCCTCGGTGGATCCCGCCGTGACCGACGCGGCGCGCGGGGTCGGGATGAACCGGCTGCGCGTACTCGCCCGGATCGAACTGCCGCTGGCCTGGCCCGCCATCCTGGCCGGAATGCGGGTGAGCACCCAGCTGATCATGGGGATTCTCGCGCTCGCCGCCTACGCCAAAGGTCCCGGGCTGGGCAACCTGATCTTCTCCGGACTCGCGCGCCTCGGCAGCCCGAACGCGGTACCGCAGGCTCTGGTCGGCACGATCCTCGTCGTCGTGCTCGCCCTCGTGCTCGACGGGATCTACGTCCTGATCGGACGGCTCACCACCTCGAGGGGAATTCGTGACTGACACCGAAACCAGCGGCGCCGCCGCGTCGGTCGTCTCCGGCGTCGAGATCGTGCTCGACTCGGTGACCAAACACTATCCGGGACAACGTGATCCGACCGTGGACCGGGTCTCGCTGGCCATCCCGGCCGGTGAGATCGTGGTCCTGGTCGGACCGTCCGGCTGCGGCAAGACCACCACCATGCGGATGATCAATCGGCTGATCGAGCCCACCTCGGGCACCATCACGATCGACGGACGCGACGCGGCCACGATCCATCCCGACCGGTTGCGCCGCGGCATCGGCTACTCGATCCAGCAGGCGGGCCTGTTCCCGCACCTGACCGTCGCGAAGAACGTCGCGACCGTGCCCGGTCTGATCGGCTGGGACCGGCGGCGCATCGCGGCACGGGTCGAGGAGATGCTGGAGCTGGTCGGTCTGGACCCGGACACCTTCCGCGACCGCTATCCCCGCCAGCTCTCCGGCGGCCAGCAGCAGCGGGTCGGCGTGGCCAGGGCGCTGGCGGCCGACCCGCCCGTGCTGCTCATGGACGAGCCGTTCGGCGCGGTCGATCCGATCACGCGGGGACTGTTGCAGGACGAGCTGCTGCGCCTGCAAGGCGAACTCGGCAAGACGATCGTCTTCGTCACCCACGATTTCACCGAGGCGGTCAAGCTCGGCGACCGCATCGCCGTCTTGGGCGACCGATCCGAGATCCTGCAGTACGACACGCCCGCGGCGATCCTGGCCGACCCGGCCGACGAGACGGTCGCCGGGTTCGTCGGCGCGGACGCCTCGCTCAAGCAGCTGACGCTGACCCGGGTCCGGGACGTCGAACTCGGCGACTGCCCCACCGCGAGCGAGCAGGACCCGGTCGAACAGCTGCGCGCCGAGCTCGCCGACCGGGACTGGCCGTGGGCGCTGGTGCTGGACGCTCAGCGCCGCCCACGCCGGTGGGTTTCGGCCGGACAGCTGGCGCACGCCGCGTCCTTGCGCGACGTCGGCTCGCCGGTGCCGGAGACGTTGTCGCTGAAATCGACCCTGCAGGACGCGCTCGAGGCACTGCTGACCTATCAGAACGCGACCGCGGTGGTGACCGGGACGCGCGGCGAGTACGCCGGGCTGATCACCATCGACACCTTGATCGGCCATCTGTCGGCCCTGCGCGCCGAGCACGGCGCCGACCACGCCGCGGCGGACGGCGCGCCATGACCACGACAGCGTCACCCGCCGCCCAGCGCAGGGCCGAGCGCATCCGGCTGGTCGCCCAGCCCGCGCTCGTGCTCGCGCTCACCGCGGGCGTGCTGGTGTGGGCGTACGCCCGCGACCTCACCGTCACGCAGCAGGCCAGCCTGAACGCGGGCAACGTCGCGACCGTCACCTGGCAGCACGTGCTGATCACCGCGACCGTGGTGCTGATCGTCGTCGCGGTGGCCGTCCCGCTCGGCACCCTGCTCACCAGGCCGGGATTCCGCCGCCTGGCACCGGTTTTCGTCGGCATCGCGAACATGGCCGCTGCCGCACCGGCCATCGGCCTGATCGTGCTGTTCTATCTGGCCACCCGCACCACCGGCTTCTGGATCGGCGTGGCGCCGATCGCGCTCTACTCGCTGCTTCCGGTACTGCGCAACACCATCCTGGGTTACCAGCAGGTGGACCGGACGCTCGTCGACGCGGGCCGCGGCCAGGGGATGTCGGCGGCGACCGTGCTGCGACGCATCGAATTTCCGCTCGCGGTGCCCTACATCCTGGCCGGGCTGCGCACGTCGCTGGTGCTCGCGGTCGGCACCGCGACACTGTCGTTCCTGGTGAGCGCGGGCGGGCTCGGCATCCTGATCGACACCGGCTACAAGCTGCGCGACAACGTGACCCTGGTGGTCGGCGCGGTGCTGGCGGTGGCACTGGCCCTGCTGGTGGACTGGCTCGGCGCGCTCGCCGAAGCGTTCCTCGGGCCGAGGGGGCTGAAATGACCCGGGCGTGGCGCGCACTCGCGCTCGCGCTCGGTATGGCGCTGGTGGCCGCCTGCGGGCTGCAATCCGGCGGCGCGGTGCCGCTGCGGGTCGGTCCGGGCAGCATCGGACCGGTGCCCGAGCTCGAGGGCGTGCGCGTGACGGTGGGCTCCAAGGATTTCACCGAGCAGAACATCCTCGGGTATCTCATCGAGTTCGCCCTCTCGGCAGCGGGCGCCGACGTGCGCGACTTGACCAACATCCAGGGCTCCAACAGCGTGCGCGACGCCCAACTGCACGGGCAGATCGACATCGCCTACGACTACACCGGCACCGGCTGGATCAACTACCTCGGCAACGAGACGCCGGTGCCGGACGAGATCGGCCAGTTCGAGGCGGTTCGCGACGCCGACCTCGCCGAGCACGGCATGGTGTGGGCGGCGATGGCGCCGATGAACAACACCTACGCGCTGGTCATGAGCGCCCGGACCGCGCAGGAGACGGGCGTGCGGACGCTGTCGGACTACGCCCGGCTGGTCGGCGCCGACCCAGCCGCCGCGTCCATCTGCGTCGGCACCGAATTCAACGTCCGCCAGGACGGATTCCCCGGCCTGACCCGCAAATACGAGATCGACGCAGGCAAGGTGCGCAAGCAGATCGTCCAGGACGCCGTGGTCTACCAGGCGACCGCCGACGGCAAACAGTGCCGCTTCGGCTCCGTCGCCGCCACCGACGGACGCATTCCGGCGCTGAATCTGGTGCTGTTGCAGGACGATCGCGGCTTCTTCCCGAAATACAACGCCGCGCTGGTGATGCGCGCGAGTTTCGCCGAGGCGCATCCGCAGGTCGTCACCGTGCTGACCCCGATCTCGCAGCGCCTCACCAACGAGACCATCACCGAGCTCAACCGGCAGGTCGACGTGGACGGACGCGAACCCGCGGATGTGGCGCGGGATTGGATGGTCGCGCAGGGTTTCGTCACCCCGCGCTGACCCTCGGCACACACGGGTTACTCGGCCGGGCGAGTGCCGGGAACCGCCCGCGCCCGATCAGCACGGTTCGGCCCGCGACACCTTCGGTCGCACCATGCCGATGAACCCGGAGACGCCGGCCCAGGACGACGAGCTCTTGTCGCTGTTCGGGTTACCGTGTGACCGACAGGTTGCCGGTCGCCGCACCGGGCGGGCGACCGGCAAACCGCCTACCGGCGCTCAGGCGCGCGGCTCGCGGCCGAGGTAGCGCAGCAGGGCCGCGACGGCGGTGCTGTCGGCCGGGCCGTCCACGATCGCGGCGTACGCGCCCCACTGGCGCAACGGTTCTACGATCTCGGCCGCCTCGCCGCTCCCCGGCGCCGGATGGATCGCGCGGGCCGCGGTGAGCAGATGACCGGCCAGTTCGTCGGTCAGCGGCGAGGGCTGGCCGGTGGCGACCGCGATGTCCCAAGCGTGTACCGCGGCGTCCAGCGCGCACATGACCGCGGCGACCGGGGTGGCGAGCGCGCCGTGCGGCAGCGGCGTCGGCACGGTCCCGGTGGCGTCGTCGACCGTCGCCCAGGCGACGGAGGTCTGCTCGACCGCCTCGCGCACCAGGTCCGACGCGGTCCCGTCGATCGCACCCGAGGGGGCGAACGGGTTGTACGCCGGCCCGTCGCCGATGCCGAGGAACTTCGCGAAGGCCAGCTGATCACCCGCCGCGTGCTGAACGACCTGCGTCACATCCCATTCCGAGCACGGGGTGGGCAGGTGCCACTGGTCCGCGCCGACGCCCGCGACCACGGTCTCCAGGGCGCGGTAGGAGTCGGTGAGCACATCGCGCCAGACGGTCTGCAGGGCGGTGGAGGTGGCGTTCATGTCAGAGCCTTTCGCTTCGTTCTTGCTGCTGACACCAGCCTATGCGGCAATTAGGTTATTTCTGTTCCTAATAGTGCGAGGAGAAAAAGTGGCCTCGACCACGACGCGTCTGCTGCGGTTGCTGGCGCTGCTCCAAGACCGCGCGTACACCGGGCGCGAGCTCGCCGAGCGCCTCGGCGTCACCGATCGCACACTGCGCCACGACATCCAGCGTCTGCGCGAGCTGGGCTACCCGGTGCACGCCACACGCGGCGCGATCGGCGGCTACCGGCTCGGCCGCGGCACGACCATGCCGCCCCTGCTGCTCGACGACGACGAGGCGGTGGCCGTCGCGGTCGCGGTCGGGCTCGCCGAAGACGGCTCCACCGGCATCGCGGACATCGCGGAGCACGTCACGAAAGCCCTGGGCAAACTGGATCAGATCCTGCCGAAACGCTTGCAGCGCAAGGTGTCCGCACTGCGCGAGGCGACGGCGATCGGCCCGGCCACGACCGGATCGCGGGAGCCGGACGCGCCGGTGCCCGCCGCGGTGCTCACCACCCTGGCCGGCGCCATCCGCGACGGCGCGACGGTCCGGATCGCGGAAGCCGGAAGCGGATCCTCCGTCGAGATCGAGCCGTACCGGTTGATCAACTGGCAGCGCCGCTGGTATCTGGTCGCCTACAGCTTGGAAAACCACTCCTGGCGCGCGATCGCGCTGGCCGGGGTCCTTCGCGCCGAGCCGAATTCCCGCCGTTTCGCCGCCCGCTCACTCCCCGACCACGACCTGGTCGCTTTCGTCATGCGCCACATCGCCACCACGGGGTGGAAGGTGCAGGCTCGGGTCACCGTGCTCGCGCCCGCCGAAACCGTTGTCGCCCGGATCAACCCCGCCGTCGGCGTGGTCGAGGCAGTGAACGCGGACACCTGCGTCCTCTACACGGGCGCGGACGCGCTGGAGACGATCGCCATCTACCTGTCCATGCTGATGATGGACTTCCGCGTCGACGGCCCGCCGGAACTCGTCGCCCACATCCGCACCCTCGGCCGCCGGTACACCGCTGCCGTCCCGGACGCCTGAATCCCGGACGAGGTCAGGAATGCCCGGTAGTGGTCGCCGCGTCGGCCGTCTTCCGCATCGGGATCAGCGCGGTCAGGGCGATCGCGACCAGCGCCGCCGCCATCGCGATGAGGAAGGTGGTGTGGAACCCGTCGCGCGAGGGCAGCAGGTGCGGGCCGAACTGGATGGTCATGTGCGCCAGCACCACGCTCATCACCGCCGCCGAGGTCGAGGTGCCGATCGAGCGCATCAGCGAGTTCAAGCCGTTGGCCGCCGCGGTCTCGGTGATCGGCACCGCGCCCATGATCAGCGCGGGCATCGCCGCGTACGCCAGACCGACGCCGCCCGCGACGATCACCGAGGCGAGCATGATCTCCCAGACGCTGTTCATCAGGACCACCGCGCACAGGTAGCCGACGGCGATCACCGACGACCCGAGCGCGAGGGTGACCTTCGGTCCCCGGCTCGCCGACAGCCGCGCCGACACCGGGGAGAGCAGCATCATCACGAAACCGGTCGGGGCCAGCGCCAATCCCGCGCTGACCATGGACAGCCCGAAGCCGTATCCGGTCTGCTCCGGCGCCATCAGCAACTGCGGGAAGGTCAGCGACATGCCGTAGAGGGAGAACCCGACGGCGATCGAGGCGACGTTGGTGAACAGCACCCTCGGGCGCGCCGATACCCGCAGGTCCACCAGCGGCGAGCGTTGACGCAGTTCGAAAGCGCCCCAGCCGAGGAACACCACCACCGAAACGGCGAACAGGATCAGGATCGGCGCGCTGGCCCAGCCCCAGTCCGCGCCCTTGGTTATCGCGACCAGCAGCGCGAGCAGCGCGACCGACAGCCCGATCGCGCCGCCGAAATCGAACCGGGCGGGCGTCCGCACCGGCGACTCCGGCACGAACGCGAAGACCAGTGCGGCGCAGAGGACGCCGAGTCCGGCCGAAGTCCAGAACAGCACATGCCAGTCCGCGTTCTGCGCGATGGCCGCCGCGACCGGCAGGCCGATCGCGCCGCCGACGCCGAGCGTGGCGCTCATGATCGCCATCGCGGAACCGACCCGCTCGGCGGGTAATTCGTCCCGCATGATGCTGATGCCCAGCGGAATGGCCCCGACCGCCGCGCCTTGGAGGGAGCGGCCCACGATCTCGGGCAGCAGGGTGGAGAACGACGCGCAGACCACCGAACCGGCCACCAGCAGAAGCAGATTCGCGAACAAGACGCGGCGCTTGCCGAACATGTCGCCGAGCCGGCCACTGATCGGGGTCGCCACCGCACCCGCCAGCAGTGTGGCCGTGACGACCCAGGAGGCATTGGATGCCGAGGTGTGCAACAGGGCGGGCAGCGACGGAATGATCGGAATGACGAGCGTCTGCATCAGCGAGACGACGACACCGACCATGCCGAGCGTCGCGATGAGCAGTGCCGGCGCTGGACCGCGCCGATCGCCGGAACCGGAGACGGTCGAGGACGCGTCGGCAGATACAGTCACATATGCACGGTACATATCATGTGTATGGTGCACAATTTGATCTCGGCGTGATGCGCGCGACATAGTGGGGCATGTCCGATTTCGGCTCAGGCGACAGCGCAGCGCTGACCCGTCTCGCCTTCGAACTCTCGCTGCTGTCCAGGCACTTCCCCGCCGCCCTGCTACGCCGTCCCGGCTTCCGGCTGGACCGCTCGGCATATCTGATCCTGACCAGGCTCGAACTTGACCACCCGCTGAGCCTGCGCGAGCTGTCCGAAGCGTTCCGATTGGACATTTCCACGATCAACCGTCAGGTCGGGGCCATGCTCAAACAGGGATTGGTCGACCGGGTGCCCGACCCCGACGGCGGCATCGCCCGCAAGATCCGCGCCAGCGCCAAGGGATTGGACTTCCTGGCCGCAGACCGCGTGCAGAGCCGCCTGGGTATCGGCGCGGTGGTAGCCGAATGGAGCGACGCCGACGTCGATCAGTTCAGCAGGCTCATCGCGCGCTTCAACCAGTCGGTCGAAGACCGAGAGGACAACCCATGGCCCCGCCCGCAGGGGCTGGAGTGAGGCCGGATCGAACGGTCACGCCGCGGCGTACACGCCGGGGGTGATGGCGTAGCAACGTCGAAACCACCGGGTGAGGTGGGCTTGGTCGGCGAAACCGGCGGCGGTGGCCGCTTCGGCGACCGGACGGCCCGCCGCGATCAGGCGCCTGGCCGCGCGCAAACGCAGTAGACGCTGGTAATCGCTCGGCGCGAGGCCGTAATTCGCCCGGAAGGCGCGGTACAGCGCGAACCGGCTCGCGCCGCTCGCCTCGACCAGGTCGTCCATGGAGAGCGGGTCGAGATAGCGGTCGTCGAGGACGGCGCGCACGCGACGTGCGACGGCCGCGTCCGGCCGGGCCGTCGAGCGAACCTGCGGCCGCCGTGCCCCCCGCTGCACCAGCGCCGCGACCGAAGCGGCCAGCGCTTCGTCGGCGGCGAGTTCGGTGGCCGGGCCGGTCAGGCTCGCGCAGAGGCGGCGTAGCGCCGAGGTGAGCACCGGATCGCGCAGCACCGGGTCGGCGAACAGCGGCAGCCCGGTCGGACGGCCCGCCTGATCGGACAGCAGGTCGGTGACCAGCTCGGTGCCTATGTGCACGATCGAGTAGGTGAAGCCCTGCTCGGTTGTGCTGTGGCCGTTGTGCGGCTCGTCCGGGTTGAACGCCATCACCATGCCCGCCGCGCTGGTCCGCGCTGCACCGCGGCAATCGAAGCTCTGCGCGCCGAACTCGGTGAAGCCGAACGAGTAGGTCTCGTGGCTGTGCGAGTGATAGACGTGCCGCTCGAAGTGCGCGTGCATCAGTTCCACCGGGCGGTTCGGCATTCGCCGGTACCGCACCCACTCACCGTCGGCCACCGTCCCATTGTGCGCCGCGCACCAGCGTTCAATACCGCGGGGCGATGGCTCCGCAGGATCGGATCCGTGCGTATCCGATTGTTGCTCGTTGTGGTCGTGGCGTTGTGGGGCAGCGCCTTCGCGTGCTCGAAACTCGCGATCCAGGAGATCCCGCACGAGGTGGCGGGATTCCTGCGCTTCTTCCTCGGCGCCGTCGTTCTGCTGGTCGCCCTGCGTATGCCCAGGATCGCGGTACGGGACTTCGGGCGTGTGGCGGCGCTCGGCCTGATCGGCGTCTTCGGCTACAACTTCCTTTTCTTTTTCGGACTGGCCATGGCGCCCGCCGCGGACGGCAGTGTGATCGTGCCGATGGCCGCGCCGGTCATCACCGTCGCCGTCACGGCCGTGCTGACGCGCACCCGGCTGCCGCTGGCGCGCGCCGTCGGGATCGCCGTGGCGGTCTGCGGCGGCGCCGTCTTCTTTCTCGGTATTCCGTCCGGCGGCGCTCACCGGCTGCTCGGTGACCTCCTCTTCCTCGCCGCGGCCGCGTGCTGGGCGTGCTACACCATGTTCGGCGCTCCGGTCCTGGCCCGCCTCGCGGCCCCGGCCGTCACCGTATATGCCACGGCCACCGGCGCTTTGGCACTGGGCGTGGTCGCGCTGCCGCACCTGTCCGGCGTGGCGTGGTCCGAGCTCGGCCCCGGGTTCTGGCTCAACCAGGCATATCTCGGCGTCCTGCCGACCGCGCTCGCGTACGTCCTCTACTATCGCGCGGTCGGCGAGGTCGGCCCGGCGACCGCCGCCTCCGCCATGTTCCTGGTTCCCGCCTTCGGCCTCGCCTGCGCGTGGGTGCTGCTCGGCGAATCCATCGCGCCGGTCCAAGCGCTCGGCGCCGCACTGATGTTCGCCGGAGCATGGCTCAACACCCGCGACGGCAAGCCGCGTGCGGCCGTCGTGCCGACGATCGAACCGGATGCCGACAATTTGCCCCTCTCGCCGGGAGCGCGGCGCTAGGCTCCGCCCATGCGAGAGGTACATCGACCGAAGGGAACCGCGTGGTGGGACAACTACCTGGTCGCACTGGTCGGTCTACTTCTGGCCGGCGGACTGGCCTTCGCCGCCGTCACCGCGGCTCAGGCGGGCGCGTATCCACTGGCGATTGCCCTGGGAGTGCTGGCCATTCCCTTCGCCCTCCCCACGGTCGTGCAGATCGTGAGCGAACTCGTCGTCTACCTGACCCTGATCGGGCTCGTTCTGCTCCTGCCCGCGCTGCTCGTCAGCCCGGGATTGCGCAGGTGGGGGAAGAAACAGTGGCAGAGCCTGACGCAGTTCGGCTAGCCGCCGCAGACCTGCCGGTGCGCATTACGCAATGCGACCGCGAGCGGCTCCTGCGACAGGCCGTAGGGGTCGATGCTGTTGCGCACCACCCAGATGGCTCCGCCCACCACCAGGCACAGCGGAGTCGGTGGCTGCGACGGCGGATTCGCCTGGGCGATCGCCGTTCCCCCGGCCATGAACGAACCGGCGATCACCAACGCCGCGAGCATTTTTCGCATCGTGGAGTCCTTTCGTCGCCGCACAGCGTACGCCGGATCCCCCCTACCGAACCGAGGAATCCGGAGTCTCGGACGAAACCGGTGTGCGGGTCAGCGCTCCGTGCCGGGTGCCGCCCGTTGATGCCCGCAGACGGCTCGGCGATCTCGAACCGAAGGTGGTATCGACAGAAAGAAGGTTGCGACGTGAGCAGTGACGCGCCCACCGCCGAGCAATTCGCCGATCGCGTGGTGGCATCGGCCCTCTGCGCCATCGACATGCTCGCGATCCATCTGGGCGATCGGATGGGCTGGTATCGAGCACTGGCCGAGCACGGTCCCGCCGACGCCGCCGAACTGACCGGCCACGGGGGCGGCGACGAACGCTATGCCCGGGAATGGCTGGAGCAACAGGCCGCCGCCGGGATCCTCGCCGTCACCCCGGACCGCCGGTTCGAGCTGCCCGAGGGCGCCGCGGAGGTGCTCACCGACGCCACCAGCCTGAACTATCTGGCTCCGTTGGCGCGCATGCTGGCCGCCGCGGCGGTGCAGTCACCGGCACTGCTGCGGGCCTATCGGGACGGTGGCGGCGTCGGTTGGTCGGAGTTCGGCACGGACATGCGCGAAGCGCAGTCCGACATGAACCGGCCGTGGTTCGAGCAACGGCTCGCCGCCGCGCTGGCAGAGGCCCCGGACATCGCCGCGGCACTGTCGGAGCCGGGCGCGCGGGCCGCCGACGTCGGTTTCGGCGGCGGCTGGTCCAGCATCGCGCTGGCCAGGGCCTTCCCGGACCTGAGCGTCGACGGCTACGACATCGACGACCCGTCGGTGGCCATGGCGAACCACCACGCCGCGCAGGCCGGTCTGTCGGATCGGGTGCGGTTCCACCGCGCCGATGCCGCGTCCGCCTTGGGCGAGCGGACCTACGACGCGATCTTCGCCTTCGAATGCCTGCACGACATGCCCTATCCGGTCCAGGTACTGGCCGCCATGCGCCGGGCGCTGCGTCCCGGCGGCGCGGTGGTCGTCATGGACGAGGCGGTGGCGCCCGAGTTCCGGGCGCCCGCCGACGACCTCGACCGGCTGATGTACGGGTTCAGCCTGCTGATCTGCCTGCCCGACGGACGCGCCCATCCCGGCTCGGCCGCCACCGGCACCGTCATGCGCCACGACACCCTGCGCCGTTACGCCCACGAAGCGGGCTTCGCCGGCGCGGAGGTGCTTCCGATCGCGGACTTCGGCTTCTGGCGCTTCTATCGCCTGATCCCCTGAGCGCGCCCCGTCGACGAGCCGAACCTCGCAAGCGTCACGCGGTATAGGGATGTTCGGCGCGGGCCGACCGCAGCGCCCTGCCCCACCAGAACAGCTGGCCGAGCAGTTGATCGGCGGCCGCGACCGGCATTTCCGGGTCCGTCGGCTGTCCAGCGGCATCGAATCGCCTCCCGGCATCGTGGAAGCTCACCGTGTCGCGCACGGTGACCGCGTGCAGTTCGGCGAAGACGTGCCTGAGGTGCTCCACGGCACGCAAGCCGCCGGAGATGCCGCCGTAGGAGACGAATCCCACCGGCTTGGCCCGCCATTCGGTGTAATGCCAGTCGATGGCGTTCTTGACCGACGCCGGATAGCTGTGGTTGTACTCGGGTGTCACGACGACGAAAGCGTCCGCCGCGGCCAGTCTGGGGCCGACCGCTGCCAGCGCCCGCGCCGCCTCGGGTTCGGGACTGTGGGAAAGATGTTCCGGCAGAGAAGTTTCGGCCAGATCGATGACGTCCACGATGACGTCATCGCGCCGGTCGGCGTGTTCGACGAACCATTTCGCGACGGTCGGGCCGAAGCGGCCCGCACGAGTGCTGCCGATGATGACGGCGAGCTGGATCGGATTGTCAGGCATGGCACATTCCCTTCGATGCGTATCGATATGGGAACAGCCTCGAGCCTGAACAAAGGTTCAGGTCAAGTCGGCGCGATCGCCGGTCAGACCTCCAGTTCCTCCTCGATGCCCTTCAGACGATGCCGGGCCATCGCCAGGTTCGCCCGGCCCCGGTCCAGCGCCAGGTAGAGGAACAGGCCCTTGGACTTGCGGCCGGTCATCGGCCGGATGATGTGGTACTGGCCGGACAGCGTGATGAGGATGTCCTCGATGTCCTCCTTGAGACCGAGCTGGTCCATGGTGCGCATCTTGGCGCGCACCACCTCGGTGTTGCCCGCACCCGCGACCTGGAGATCCAGGGACTTGGAACTGCCGAGCATGCCCAGCGCCATGCCGCTGTTGTAGTCGACCACGGCGGCGCCGATCGCGCCGTCGATCACCATCATGTCTTTGAGTGCCAGATCCATATTGGACATATCTGTTCCTTTCAGTGGGTTTTCGTTGCCTGTTCGCTTCCCGCGTCGGTCGCTACCGGCGTCAGCAAGTCGGCGATCGCACGGGCCGTCGGGCGGGATTCCAGATGCAGCCTGCCGATGTTCACCTCGGGGGCGGCCAAGACGGTCAGCGAGGTCCAGCCCGCCGCGTAGATCACCACGTGCCCGCCGGTGCCGTGCACCACGACCTCGCTGAACCCGCCGCCGTGCGCGGTGCCGGCCAGCCGGTGCGACAGCGACAGCTGCGAGGCGGCCATCGCGGCCATCCCGTTGGGCTCGATCTGCGGAGGCAGATCGTGGGCGACCAGCAGCCCGTCGTTGGACGCCACCAGCGCGCCGGTCAGCCGCGGGACCCGATCACGCAGTGCCTTCAGTTCCGTGAGCACCGCCGCGTTCGGTTCGGGTCCGGACATCGCCACCTTGGTCAACCTTCCCATCAAATCGCCGAGCAGTTTCTTCCGCGCGGTCACGCGAGCTCCTCCAAAGCCGCTTGCAGGCGGACGAGCAGGTCGCGGTCCGGCGGCTCCGAACGATCGGCGACGGGGACCGGCGCCGAGTGCCGCCCCCGGCGTCGCGGAAGCCGTCCCGGCTCGGCGGGAGCGCGGGCGATCGCTACGGGCTCGGCGGTCGCCGGCGCGAGCACCGCGGGCTCGACCGCCATGGGAGCCGACGTCGCGCCGGGCGGCTCGATCAGTCCCGCGGCAGTCAGATCCCGCACCGCGACCAGACATCCATAGGTGGTGCGGCCGAGCTCACGACCGATCCCCGCGACGCTGCGCTGGGCGTCGGCGGCGGCCAGCACCTCGGCCTGACCCCCGGTGAGCATCACGCGCCGTCGCCGCACCCGCCGGACCGGGATGACCGGGACGCGATCGACCAGTTCCGCGGGCCACGGCCCGGACTCCGGATCGCCGCGCCGCGCGCACTCCTGTACCAGCGCCCGGGGCGTGATGTGGCAGACGGGAGCGAGCCAGTGCGGTGGCGCGGGCCGGAATTCCGGAACGGCCGGCGTGGCCAGCAAGAAGTAGGCGGCATCGAAAACCGACAGCATCGCGAGCGTTTCCAGCCGTGGCCGCCCCAGCACACGACCGGGATCACCCGACCCGGCGCGCCTCCAGTCCTCGGCGGTCGCCACCCCCGCCTCGACGACCAGCCGGTCCAGCCCGGTGGTACGCCTACAGTCGGCGGAAACGATCGCGCCTTCGGCGAGATGAAACGCACCGTCGCCCGCGTGCAGCACCCCCGTTCGTCCTTCCTGCTCCAGCCGCCGCAATTCGACCGCGAGTTCAGGGCTCATCGCCGTCCTCGGCCATTTCATCGAGAATTCCGCGGAGCTGGTATCGCGCCATCGCCAGATTCCCGGTGTCCTCGTCGAACAGAACGTGCACGAAAAGCCGTCCGTCGAAGTCGCCGTTCACCAGGTTCAGCAGGTGATATCCGCGGGTACCGCAGACGATGATCTCGGTGACGTCGTCGCCGTCGGTGGACAACGCCGGACAGGCGAGCACCGCGCGCACCACATCCGTTGTGGCCGCGGCGTCTTCGTGCTCGTCCACGAGGTCGTGCCTGCCGTCTGCGGCGATCGCCAGACCGCTCGCACCGTCCACCAGCGTCACACTGCGCGCACCCGGAATATCCATGATGCGTTTCAGAGAGCCGTCGATACCGATCACGCGCCACCACTTGTCATGTGAGGGGTTTACGGGTTCCAGACGCTACACACGGGCGCGGCGGGCTGTACAGCAAATCGGGGAGAAATTTCCGGTAAAAATTATTTTCCCTGGCAGCGCGGAATAATACCCTTCGGTATTCAATACCTTTTGGTATTCAATACCCGTCGGTTTTCCATGGTGACATACCGGATCCGGCCACAATAAGTCCTCGATACGGCCACCCGACTGCTTCCGTGCCACTTACACGACACGACTGCGACTATTCACGCACGGCCATGCGCCGCCGGAACCACACGGGCACACGCAGTTTCCCGATGTGGCGCCGCGACCCGGCACGCGGGCCCTGCTCGCCCAACAGCCACCTCGTAGCAATTACAAGATCGGCGACATGCCGATGCGGGCGGACGCGGACTCGGCCGCGCCGCCGGATGCCGGACGGGTCAGCCGCCGGTGATGCCGGTGGAGATCTTGACCACGACCTTGTCGTCGGTGACCTCTTGCACCGTGACGGTGCTCCCGTCGGCGGTCTGGGTCTCCCCGACCGGGACGGTGACCTCCTGACCGCCCACCGACAGGGTGACCAGGTTGCCGTTCACGGCAATGAGTTTCGCTTCGATACCCAGGATGCTCGCTCTGGCGTCCACACCGCGGGCGAAGGTCACCGTGCAACCGCTCACGGTGCAATCGGTCTTCGTACCAGGGCCTTCCGTTGTGCAGGCGGCCACGCCGAGCGGAGTCACCAAGGCGAACAAGGACACTGCGACGAGCCGGCGAAGAACCACACGCTCAGTGTAGAGCCGATCGACCGCCCCGTCCGGCGCATCCGCTTCGTGCGGCGGACCCGCCGTCCGTCACCGAAGACACCGCGCGGCGCGGGAGAACTTCAGCGCCTGCCGCGCAGGTAGTCGCTCACCACGGCGGCGCCGAGACCGTCCAGGTCCGGCGCCACCACGCGGCCACCGCTGCGACGGGCCACCAGGTCGACGAACGCGGCCAGGCGCGGGTCGTCACCGAGCATGAACACCGTCACCGACGCACCCAGTTTCGCCAAGGCATCGACCTGGGCCATGGTCACGGCCAGCGTGCGCTGCTCAGGTGGCCAGTTGAAGTACGCCTCGCCATCCGGCTCCAGATGCGCCGTCGGCTCGCCATCGGTGACGACGAGCACGACGGGCACCGCGTCCGGATGCCTGCGCAGGTGCGCCGCCGCCAACAGCAGCGCGTGGTGCAGATTGGTGCCCTGCTCCCACACCCCTTCCAGCGCGGTCAGTTCACCGATGCCGACGGTCGTGGCGTGCCTGCCGAAGGTGATCACGCTCAGCGCGTCGGAGCGGAACCGGGTGCCGATCAGGTGGTGCAGCGCGAGGGCGGTGCGCTTCATCGGCACCCACCTCCCGTCCTGCACCATCGACCAGGACGTATCCACGCACAGCGCGACGGCGGCCCTGGACCGCTGCTCGGTCTCCATGATCTCGACATCGGACACGTCCAGCGTCACCTGGCGGCTGCCCGTCGACGCCGACCGCAGCACGGCATTGCGCACGGTGCGCGACACGTCCCACGGCTCGGTGTCGCCGAATCGCCATGCCCTGGAACCGCCCGTCGGCTCGCCTGCCGCACCGGCCAGGGCCGTGTCCCGTTCACCACGCCGGGACCGCAACTGCCCGATGACGTCACGCAGCGCCACCTCGCCGAGCCGCCGTAAAGCCTTGGGCGTCAACCGCAACGAGCCGTCCTGCGCCCGCTCGAAGATGCCTTGCCTGCGCAACTCGCGCTCCAGCTCGGCCAGCCGCGCCGCGTCCACGCCTGTCTCCGCGCCGAGGTGGCGCGCCAACGCCTCCAGATCGATGTCCTCCAGCCGCGCACCGGCGTAGGTCTGGCCGAGTTGCTCGGCGAGTGCGTCGAGTTCGGCGAGATCCTGTAGAGCCTGCGCGCCCGCGCCGAGGCCCAGCGGGTCCTCGCCGCGGAAGCGCCGTCCGGACTCCCAGTCCTCGCTCGGGCGCAGCGCTCGTAGATGCGCATCCAGCGCGGCGACCTGCTGGGCGATCCCAGGGTCGCCGAACGCCTGGCCGATCAGCTCGGACAACTCCGCGCGCTGCTGCTCGGACATCGAATTCATCATCCGCTGCGCGGCGGCCGCGCGGGCGGCGAGCGCGTCGATCAATTCCTCGGTGTCGCGCGGGTTCTCCGGGAAGAACTCGCCGTGCTCGGCCATGAACTCGGCGAACCGCTGCTCGGTGTCCTCGCCGCGCGCGTGGGCGGCGAGCAGGTCGTTCAGGTCGGACATCATCCGCCTGACCCGCTCGACGTCCTGCGGCGTGGTGTTCCGCAAGGCCTCTTTCATGCCTTGGAAGCGCGATTCGAGCAGCTCGCGGCCGAGCAGGTCGCGGATCTTCCGATAGTTCTCGCGGCCGGTTTCCGACCGCCAGGGGTACTCGGCTAGTTCGGTGACGGCGGCGGCCGTGCTCGACGGCAGCGCGTCCAGCTGCGCCTCGGCGAACCTGGCGTCGTCGGAGGGGTCGGGGAACAGCGCGCCGCGCTCGGCTTCCAGTGCCTGTTCCAGCAGTTCCCGGACCTGCTGCAATGTGCCGTCGAGCCGGTGCCGCCGGGAGATCTCCGCGCGGCGCTGCCACAGTTTGCGCGTCAGCTCCTCCAGCCCCGGCATGCTGCGGGTGCCACGGCGCAACAGCTCTTGCAGGGCGTTGCGCGGCGAGCTGCCCTCCATCACCTCGCGGCCGATCCGGTCCAGGGCCTCCCGCAGGTCCAGCGGAGGCGCCAAGGGGTCGGGCCCGTCGTGGTAGGGGCCGTAGGAGTAGCGGTCCGGCGTCGTCACGACGCCTCGCCGGGAACCGCGGCGGTCATCGTCCGTACACCGCCGTGCCGTCGTCGGAGTCCTTCGCGATCTGGCGGGCCAGGTAGAGCGCCTCCAACGCGAATTCGACGGCCGAGGCGATCCGGGGCGGCGGATCGGCCGCGTCGACGCCGAGCCGTCCGGCGACCTCGTGCAGGATCGGCAGCTCGGGCAGCGCCGAGAGCACGTCCTCGCCGGGCACGCGTTCACCGGTGGTGACCAGGTGCCCGTCGCCGACCGCCTCGGCCAGCGGCCGCAGGTTCAGACCGCCGAGCAAGGCCCGAGCCGTCTCGGAGAACGAGCGGCGCAGCAGGTGTGTGAGGTGTTCCTGTTCACGGCCCTCCTCGCCGGACTCGAACTCCAGCTTGCCGCGCAGCACCGCGGGCACGGATTCGAGGTCGACCGGACGCGCGACCGCGGGACGCTCGCCGGTGACGGCCGACCTGCGCAACGCCGCCGCGGCCACCGTCTCGGCGGCGGCGACGGCGAACCGCGCGGAGACGCCGGACCGCTGGTCGATCGCCGACGACTCGCGCAGCTGCCGCACGAAACGAGCGAGCACCTCGATCAGCGGATCGCCGACCTCGGCCACCAGTTCGGCCTCCTGACGGACCAGAGCCACTTCGGCCTCGACGCTGAGCGGGTAGTGGGTGCGGATCTCCGCACCGAACCGGTCCTTCAGCGGCGTGATGATCCGGCCGCGGTTGGTGTAGTCCTCCGGGTTGGCGGTGGCGACGAGCAGAACGTCCAACGGCAGGCGCAGCGTGTAGCCGCGGACCTGGATGTCGCGTTCCTCCATGACGTTCAGCAGCGCGACCTGGATGCGTTCGGCGAGGTCGGGCAGCTCGTTGATGGCCACGATGCCGCGATGCGCTCGGGGCACCAACCCGAAGTGGATGGTCTCGGGATCGCCGAGACTGCGCCCCTCGGCCACCTTGACCGGATCGACGTCACCGATCAGGTCGCCGACGGAGGTGTCCGGCGTGGCGAGCTTCTCCGCGTACCGCTGCGAGCGATGCCGCCACGCGACGGGCAGATCGTCGCCCAGTTCGTCCGCCAGCCGCCGCCCGGCCGGGCTGATCGGGTCGAGTGGGTGCTCGCCCAGTTCGGCGCCCGCGATCACGGGTGTCCACTCGTCCAGCAGGCCGACCAGGGAACGCAGCAGCCGGGTCTTTCCCTGGCCGCGCTCGCCGAGCAGCACGACGTCGTGCCCGGCGAGCAGCGCGCGCTCCAGTTGCGGCACGACCGTCCGTTCGAACCCGACGATGCCGGGCCACGGGTCGGCGCCGGAAGCCAGCAGGGCGAGCAGGTTCTCGCGGATCTCGGTCTTCACGCCACGCGGTAGGTAGCCGGCCGAACGCAGCTCGCCCGCGGTGGTGGGCAGGTGTGCGGGAACTTTCACGAATTCGACGCTACGTCCATTCCGCCATCGGGTCGACCGGGAACGGCCACACCCAGCTAGCTTGCTAGCATGCTAGCATCGGCGGGTGGGCGACGAGGAAGTGAAGCAGTTCAACGTGTACCTGCCGATCGGACTGATCAAGCAGGTGAAATTCCGCGCCATCGAGTCGGGCACGTCCTTGTCCGCGCTGGTGGCGGAGGCGTTGCGCGCCTACCTCGAGGACACCCAAGGCAACGATCGCGACTGAAGGAGATTCGCTGTGACGACGAAGGGCATCGAGGGCGTGCACGTGGAGACGCACAACTGGGGGAAGACGGCGCGGTTCTTCCTGGCCCTGGGCTACGAACCGGAGTTCACCACCGACCACAACTCCGGCATGTTCCGCAACGGCGACGGACCCTACGTCTTCATCGCGGAGATCCCGAACAACCGGACTCCCCGGACGCAGCTGATCCTGACCGTCACCGACGCCGACGCGTTCCCGCCGGACAGCGACCTCGACGTGGTCACACCCTTCGAGGCAACCCATTACGGGACAAAGGAAATGACGGTGCGCGACCCGGACGGGCGTACGTGGAGTCTGCAGGCTCAGGGCTGAGATCGCCGAACTCCACGAGACAACGCCGAGTCGCCTATCGAATAGTGAGCTGAGGTTCGCCGTTCGCGCGCGGCGCTGCCGCAACGGTCGTGTCGTCGGTTTGGGGCGCGATCGGTGACAGGTCCGCGGCCACGACCGGTATGACCTTCTCCATCCGCGCCGGGCGATCGTTGTCGTCCGAGCTGGGCACGTAGTGCTGGGCCACGCCCGCACCGATCGGCTCCAGCGCACGGGCATCCGGCTCGGAGTGCGTCTCTGCGGTCTCCGACCGCACCGCGTGCTCCTCGGCGGCCGCGCGTACGGTAACCGCCTCAGCGACGTCAGGACGCGCCTCGGCGGTCTCCCCGCGCGCCCCCTGCTCGTCGGCCGTCTCCGCGAATCCGGCCGGGCTCGGTTCGGGCAGCGCAGCGGTGGGGTGCTCCCCCGGCTGCTCGGGCGACTCCGGCTGCCTGCTGAACCGAATCCGGTCGAGCGTCTGGCGCACCGCCGCCGCCAATCGTGCGTCCAGAACGGCCTCGTCCGCAGTGGCCTCGGCGGGCGCTTGCGCACCGTCCTCGGCAACGGCGACGGGCCGCTCGATCACTGGAAACGGCGTCGTGGCCAGCCACAGCTCTGTGAGTTCCGGCGCGGGATCGGGGGCAGGCGCGGCGGTTTCGGAGGCAGGCTGCACCGCCGCGGTCCGTTCGTGCGGCGGCGCATCGGCGGGCTGCGCCGAGCCGGCGGCGCCTTCGGCGTTCGAGGCAGGCTGCTGCGCGGTGGCAGGCTCGTGGTGAGCGGGCGCCTGCGGCTCCATGAGAATGCTCGGCAGGATCTGGTTTCCGGCACCGCCGACCTGAGTGAGCGCCGCCAGTCGCTCCTGGAGATCTTCGTGATCCGGTACGGCGGCGGTCGCCTGCTCGATCGCGCGCCCGTATCGCTCCGCGACCAGCCGGTGGGTGACGAGCGCGACGCCGATCATGATCGGCGCGATGGCGTGGATACCGATTCCGGCCAGGTCGCCTACTCGAAAGTACGGGAAGGTGTTCAGCGCGATGCTCGCCGTCAACAGGACGCCCTCGACGGTGTAGACCTGCCACAGCCGATCGATCACACCCCACTCGGCGGTATCCCCGGTGGACAGCATCAGCGCGACGAGCACCGCACTGATCAGGGCTTCCAGGCCGTAGGACAGCCAGAACATCGGATTGGCCACACCGCCGGTCGGCGCGATGTTCTGCTGCACCGTGACCGCGGAGAACAACATCGAGAACGCGACCACACCCGCGAGCAGCCCCAGCACCCGCGGCTTGCGCTGGTGCAGGCGAGCGACTTTCGCGTGCGGGCTACTGCTGTGGCGCTGCTCACCGATCGCCTGCGCGGCGCGAAGCAGGTCGGCGGCCTCGCGTTCGGCCAGCTCGGCGGCCGTGCGCCGCACCCGCTCCGCGGCGTCGGCGGCCGCCTGGATGCGCGCCCGTTTCTCATGGCGTTCGTAGTCGCGCACGAGCTCGGCCAACTCACGGGAGGCGGCGAGCTCACGCTCCGACAATGCTTCGAGCAGCGCAGGATCGTCCTGGTGGGCCAACCGCTCATGCGCGATCTGCACCCGATCCGGCAGTGCGCCGGCCACCAGATCATCCACCGGCGGCGCCCCAGTGGGCGCCTGGGTCGTGAAACGACGGAACATCAGCAAAGAACCTTTCCGACGATCGAGTGTTCCAGACGCAGCGCGCCATAGCTGCCTCGGCCGTCGACCACTTCCGCCGAACCGGACGACCGACCCGGCCCAGACCGAAAAGATAACCCGTCATCGAAATCCGTTCGACCCGACGAGCAAACGAGCCAGGTCGGAGGCCGTCGCCGGGTGACGGGACGAACCGCCCAGGACAGAGCTCGGGCCGCGACGCGGATCTCCTCGCGCGATCGTCGCTCAGTAGCCTTTCGGCGAACGGTTCGGATCGGCCTGCTGGACCTTCGCCTGCAGGTCGTGGCCGTCTCGGGAGACGCCGTATCGTTCCATGACATAGTTCATACTCGCGGCGACATTGGCCACCGGATCGTGAATGTTGTTGGACGTTCCGGCCACGTGATAGGCCGAGAACGTGCCAGGGATGGTCTGGGTAAGCCCCCTGGATGCCTTCCCCGCGGCGGCGTTGCTGTCCCAGTTGTTGACGGCGTTGGGGTTTCCGTTCGATTCCCGTTCGATCAGCACCTGATAGCCGCGCTTCCAGTATTCGCGGGCCACCGGATCGGTGATACCGAGTGCGTCCAGCGCGCCCTCGATCGCGGCGTCGACCGACACGTTGCCCTGGTAGCGGGCGTAGTCGGCGGTCGTCGCGGCGGGCACGAAGCTCGGGCCCGGCGAGTAGCTGCGCTGCATGTAGTTGCTGGGCACGTAGTTGCTGCCCGCGGACGCCGGACTGTACGTCGGGGTGGAGCCATTGATGTTGTTCGCGTGGGTCTGGACTTTGTCGTTGGCTTTCTCGATCTCGTCGTTCACGTTGTCGATCGTCTTCAGCACCGTGTTCGCCAGGCGCCTTTCGACGTCGCGGTCGATGAATTCCTTGTCGGGGCTCGGTTTCGGGGCCTCGCTCAGGGCGGACTGCAGATCCGTGACGTGCTGCTTGACCGCCGCGAAAGCGCCGCTGGAGGTGTCGTAGGCTCCGTAGGCGGACAGGTCGACGCTGTTGTCCTGCTTGTGGATTTCATCCTTGATGTCGCGAAACTCTTGCGCGCGGTCGGAGTAACCATCGGCCATGACGGACTTGTTCTCGTCACCGGTGACGAGCTTCTCATCGCGCAGCAGTTTCAACAGATCCGGCGCCTGCGAAGGCGAGCCCGTCGCCAGCAGATCCGCGGAGGTCTGAATCGCCTCCCGCGTCGCCTCGAGGAGACCGATGAAACCGGGGCGCACGCCTGCGGGCGGGTCGAGCTTCACTATCCAGCGTTCAGGGCTCATCGCGGCACCCGAACCCGGGTCGGCTGCCGACCTGCGAACACCGCCATCATCACCTCACGCCTGACAACCTTCATCAGGCCCTACGCGGCCTGCCACTGCGACACCCCGAGTATCGCGCAGCGGGGAATCGCCCATTCCCGATACTGGGAGTAGCCGGCAGCGCTCGGCGAAACCGCAGCTATCGACCCGATGGGACGATAGCTGCGGCTGTCGCGTTCTCGTGGCGGTATCCGGTCGGCTGCTCAGGTCGGCCGAACGACGATCGGCACCGTCATTTCGAGGGTGCGGTCATTTCGAGGGTGCGCCGAACCAGGAGGACAGCGCTTCTCGCAGCGCGAGCACGTCGGTGTCCGCGGATCCGTCGACGGGTGCGGCCCAGGCGATGTGGGCGTCCGGGCGGATCAGCAGAGCATCGGCTGGTCGGTCGTCGGTTTTGGCGGTGCGGATGTCGATCCGATGCTGCCAGTCGCGGGCCACCTCGCGGAGGTCCGCACGGTCAGCGAGGTCGAGCAGGACAGGCCGTGCGGTTCGCATGAGTTCCGCGACGCTGGTGATGCCCTGATCGGTGTGCAGGGTGAGGTCGGGCGCGAAGGTACCGGCCGAAGGGTGGTGGTCGGAGCCCGGCATCGGATAGCGAATGTCGGTGTGGCCCACCAGGGCGCCCATCCGGCGCAATGCCGGCTCATCGACGAGCAGTTCCCGGAAGACCTGCCGAAGCGCTTCGGCCGCCGGGTCGTGTCCGCGCCGCAGCGCCACCTGAGCTCGGGTCTGCAACCGCGCCCGTGCCCCGGCGAAGTGGCGCTCGTCGTGATAGGTGTCCAGCAGGCCTGCCTGCGCCCAGCCGTGGATGTCGGCGCCCAGCTTCCAAGCAAGGTTGACCGTGTCGAGCATGCCGACATTGAGCGCGGTGCCGGTGGCGGGGAACAGGTGGGCCGCGTCGCCGGCCAGCAGGATCCGCCCCTCGCGGTAACGTTCGGCCTGCCGGTCCTTGAAGGTGTAGCGCGTCAGCCGGGTCGGTTCGCCCAACGGAAGCTCCGCGCCGAGCACGCGGCGAGCACTGTCCGCGAGCTCAGCCGAGGTCAGCGGCTCGTCGTCGTCGTATTCGCCGGGCTCGTCCTCGGTGGTTTGCAGGAACATGACCCCGGAATCGACCGCGAAGGCGAACACACCGCGGTCTGTTCGCGTGAAACCCGTGTGGATCCTGCCCAACCCGGGGACGTCGATGTCGCCGTTGTCGAGCACGGTCACCGAATCGTGCACGGCGACCTGGCCGAGTCTGTTGACCTCCGGATACGTGGTACCGGAGAACGCGATTCCGGCCATGTCGCGGACCCGGCTGCGCCCGCCGTCGCAACCCACCAGATATCGGGCGGTGACCTGGTACGGCCCGTCCGGCCCACGCACGTCCACGGTCACCGTGGCGTCGTCCTGGCTCAGCCCGACCACGTCGTGTCCGCGACGGATCTCGGCGCCGAGTGCGCGGGCGCGTTCGTCGAGCAGTCGCTCGATTTCCAGCTGTGGGATCGGCAACGCCCGCATCGGGGGATCAGCCAGGTGTGTGAAGTCCAAATACAAATTGCCGAACGGGAATCGGGGAGCCAGGTTGGGGTCGCTGCTGGCCGCCTCGAACTGGTCAAGTAGGCCGCGGTAGCGCAGCAAGTCCAGGATCCGCCCGCCGAGACCGCTGGCCTTCGGGACATCGCGAGGTTGCGGATGCCGCTCCAGCACCAGCGGACGCACGCCGGCCAGGCGCAGTTCGCCTGCCAGCATCAGACCCGTCGGGCCCGCGCCCACGATGATCACATCGGTATCCGTCACTCGGTACTCCCATTTCCACTGGTTCTTGCAACGGTCAGCGATTCTGCGGCATACCCCGGGCCTTGCCGCAAGCCCCCCGGTGCGCTATAGATTGAAAACGGAAAGAGGAGCATCTGCTCCGTCACCTGCCCGAGTAACCGCAGACGTTGATCCGCCGGGCGCCTCGCCAGCCGGTCGGCGGCATGGAACAAACGGGCGCTATTGCGTGTTGTTGCTAGTGCCGCTACTGTAGGTGCGGTCTCCATCTTGTGGATGTAGGTGACAACTCCCTCCCACAAGAGTCCACATTCGCCACGGCGGTCTCGCATGCCGTGCACCCGGCACAGTGTCCGGGCTGGACGGATTCCAGCCACACGCCACGTCGGCACGTGCAGCGAGCGCCATTCCCAGCAGGCGGCATTCACGGCGGCCCGCCGCACCCATAACAAGCCTCAGGAGAAGAAATCATGCAGGACAACACTATTCGCAAGACAACTGGAGAGAGCCGGACGACGTCGGTCACCGGCATCCTCGACATCACCCCCAACCACGCCTCGCTGCACGTCGACGGCTATCTGCCCGGGCCCAACGACGCCCACGTGCCGCCGCGTTCGATCCGCGAGCACGGACTCCGCCGTGGCGATATCGTCACCGGCACAGTCGGACCCGCACGTGATGGCGCCAAACTCGCGCCGCTGATCCGAGTCGAGAGCATCAACGGTCTGCCCCCCGGTAATGCCAAGTCGCGACCGCACTTTTCCGACCTGGTTCCCATCTATCCCCAGGACCGTTTGCGGCTGGAGACCGAGCCGCATGAGCTGACCACGCGCGTCACCGATCTGGTCATGCCGATCGGCAAGGGTCAGCGCGCTTTGGTGGTCGCACCGCCCAAAGCGGGCAAAACGTCCGTGCTGCAGTCCATCGCCCACGGCATCGCCAAGAATCATCCCGAATGCCAACTGATGCTGGTACTGGTCGGAGAACGCCCGGAAGAGGTGACCGACCTGTCCCGCACGGTGCCGGCCGAAGTCGCCGCCGCCACCTTCGACCAGCCGGCCCACGAACACATCGCGCTCGCCGAACTGGCCATCGAACACGCCAAACGCCTCGTCGAAACGGGCCGCGACGTGGTCGTACTGCTGGACTCGCTGACCCGGCTCGCCCGCGCCTACAACCTGGCGGCCGCCGGTTCCGGCCGCATCCTCTCCGGCGGCGTCGACGCCGGGGCGCTCGCGCCACCGAAGAAATTTCTCGGCGCCGCACGCAATATCGAGAACGGCGGCTCACTGACCATCATCGCCAGCGCCCTGGTCGAAACCGGCTCACTCGCCGACACCGTGATCTTCGAGGAATACAAGGGAACCGGAAACGCCGAACTGAAACTCGATCGGCACCTCGCCGACCGCCGCCTGTTCCCCGCGATCGACATCGACCGCTCGAGCACACGCAAAGAGGAACTGCTCCTCACCCCCGATGAACTCACCGCAACCCAGTCCCTGCGAAAGACCCTCGCGGGCCGGGACCCGCGCCAAGCAATCGAACTACTACTGACCGGCCTCTCGCAAACCGAAACCAATCACGAATTCCTGACCCAGATCCGGGCCGCAGGGTGAGCCGGTGCTGGGCCTACCAGCGCCGAGTACCTCGCTCCTGGCCGCGGGCTTCTTTCGGACCTGCGGTGAGGTAGGTCCGCAGGCCCAGGGTCGATAAATTGCAGCGCCATAAGGGGAACGCAAGCCATCCGTACACGAACCAAGCGAAGCAACGTAGATTCACGATCGCGCGGCCGCGAGTTCGGCTGATGAACGATCGATTAAAGGAGCGACGAAGATCAGGGACGCGCTGCTTGATAGGCGTGACAAGTCACGAGCGGCTGAGCTGGCACGTAGGCCATAGGCACAGACCCTCTCGACGGCACCGACTAGACATTGAAGCGGAACTCGACCCCGTTGACATCCCATACCTGCACGTCAAACCCCCTACTCACACATCGCGTCACGTTCCGAAGCAGAATAACCTCTGCGCCTCTCCTCAACCCAACCAGCGCCGACGCCTCGTGAGATCCGACGCTCCGGCCGCACGGTCCGGCTGACTCTAGCGAACTCAAGTGCGCGCTCATGCCGATGTGCGCGCATCGCACAAGGCAAGCCGAGGTCCTTCGGTCCAAGCGAAAGTCTGCCGTTGGATCGACATTGTGTGCGTCGAAGCCGGGCGGGTTCGCCGGGTCCGCTTCGTAGGTGCTGCCGACCCAGCAGTGATCTTCCAGTCCGACCACGGCGGCTTGAGCAGGGCTGCCGCAGCGTATCAGGGCGGTGCCGCCGAGTGGTGGGTGACTGTCGGCGGGATGTGGTACATCAACTGTCGTGAGTGTTTCAAGCCCTGCCCGCACGGTGCGGCGGCCAATAATGTTGATCACATCCATCCTGCTCGGTGCGTCGTCCGTCGTCATCCTGATTTCGCTAGTTGTCGCACACTCATCACGCGCATTTTGGAGCGTGGCCGCCCAGCCCTTAGCGACGGTTTTCACCGGAACAGGTGCAATCGTGGCCGCCGGTCTCGTGCTTCTCAATGGGCACCTCGGCCGCAAGCAGGAAAGGGGTCAGCACGCCGACAAGGAGCACCGCGAACGGATCAGTACCTTGCACGGTCGGTACTCGACGATCGCTGGCCACATGGCGGATAAGTCGCACACTACAAGGCTTTTTGGTGTGCATGCACTGCTTGCGTTGGCCGACGATTGGGAAGATATCGGCCACGACAGGCAGAAAGATGTCTGCATCGGCATCTTGATAGATTATTTGCGGCATCCCATACCATTTACCGGCGCAAGTAATGCTAATGCCGACGTGCTGGGTGAACGGCAGGTGCGTCAAACAATTATTCGCGCTATTGCAGACCGCCGAGTGCTTCGAATCGAAGATACCGGTGAATCAGTACTCAAGGCTGAACAATGGATGTTCTCCAAAGAATCGAATCTTGCCCACATATCATTGGCGGGCTGCGATTTGTCGCAAATCCGACTGCGTGGAGCCTACCTGGGGAACGCAGACCTTCGAGGCGCGAATTTTGAAGGGTGCGAGTTGCGAGAAGCCAATCTGAACAGTTCAAACCTTTCGTCCGCCTGCTTCTCTCTGACTGATTTGGAGGGCGCAAACTTGGTTGGAGCAAACCTTACGGGTGCGTCCTTGGTGGCGGCTCATCTTGATGGAGCTACATTGTTGAATTCGACCTATTCCCAGACGACCTCTTGGCCCGATGGGAGTACACCGCCCGAGTCATCTCTCTTTATCCAGACTGGTGAGCGTCAGGCAAATGTGCGGTGCCAGTGGTGCGGGCGCTCGCATGGCAGAGATGCCGCAGGACCGATGTGAGACCAGTACGCCTGCTCGCAACACAACCGATTCCTCGCCACACAGTCGCAGATGACAAGAGCTGTCAGAAACTCAGAGCTGGCTTCAGCTCACTCAAGTGCGCGCTCATGCCGCATACCGCGCTGACCGAACGGGCCAGCGCGGGGTGCCGGCGACCGAAAACTGCTGCAGCGATACACGCGCTGCCCTACTTCTTCGCAGACGCTAATCCGCTACGGAATTCGACCCGCTCGCAAGATCCGGAGAACGTCACCAGCGCCAGGCTCACCTGCGTGGATGTACAGGTTGCCCATGCGCACGACACCTCCGCATCCCAGCCCCGAACAACCTAACCTTCGGGTAACGCCGCAGTTCCGGCCCAGGCCTCGTGGCGGTCCCTTGCAGCGACGAGCAACCGCTCACGAAGCTGGTGGCGCGACTGTCCTCGAGTCTTGACCGCATGGCAGTCCGGGCACAGCGCAATCATCTGCACCGGGTGGTCCCGGCCGCCTGTAGCGATGTCGGATACATGATCGACCTCTAGGACGGGTTGGCCCCGGTCAGTGTGATCCGGTGCGGGCTTGCCGCATGCTGGGTTCTCGCATAAACCTCCGCTGCGGAGGATGACAGCTTGCCGAGCTGCGGCCAGTCGGATCGGATCGTTGCCGACTACTGCACGTCGCTTACCGCGAGTGCTCGGTTCACGTCTCGCGACTACCTCGATCAAGTCCTGGTAGGTGCGCTTGGGATCGTCGCTGCCTGCGTCTTCGTCGGCCAGCGTGGGATCGTCATCGAGAATCGCGTCCCCCTCAAGGCCTACGGCCTTGGTCACCGCGGCGTAGTCGAAGTCATCGAAGAATTTGTCGATGATCGCAGCGACAACCCGCATCCGAGCCAAACCAGACGAGCGGAGCAGCTCATAGACCGGCTCGGGAAGCCCACCTTTGGGCTGGTGTTCGTCAAACCACCTGCGCAGCAGCGCATCACCATGAGCGGCAGGAACGGACGCCGAGGAATCGAGTGTCCACAGTCCAACACGACACAGCGCGGCAATAGGGTAGTCCGGGCGTCCCTCGGCGCGCTCACCGGATCTATGGTGTGCGGTCAGCAAAGGAATGAGTTCGGCCTGTGTGCGCTCCCACGTCAACACACGGTCCTCTCCCCGCTGTGCTCGACCGATCGCCCACAGCAGCACGACTGCCTGCTTGAGCATCGGACCGCTCGCCACCGTCGCTGGGCGAAGTGTATCGATCGCGCGGACCAGGTCGTGGACCGTCAATGTGGGAACGCGGTCGATGACGTCGAACCCCAGGCGCTGCAAGATCCCCGCAGCATGGCCCCAGCCGCCGGAGATTTCCGTGGCCTTCAAAGGAGACCCCCCGCTCATGAACGCGTGCGCGGCACCGGCGAGGGCTTTGGAATCGTAGAACTTGCCCTCGTACACGACGAACAATCGCCGAGACCCGGCGAACCCGTACTTAGCAAGGAACTGCTCACGCCCAGCACTATCGAACTCCTCGATCGCCGCGATGACCGCTTCTCGTGTCAGGTCCTTGAGCGCCACGTCGACAAGATAGGCGACCACACCGACAACATGGTCATCTCGTCAAGGATTCGTGCCTAACACACACTCGGGCTGTCTGTGGCCGCTCTATGCCGATTCACTCCGACACCCGCAATCGTCGACGCACGAGAGGACACGCTTGATCGGCGCTATCCGGCGTAATAGTGCCCGTTCGCCAGCGGAGAGACGACATCGGTATCCGGTTCACCAGTCTCCGCTGCGGGCAGGTCTGGCATGTCGTAAGCAATCCCAACGGTATATGGGGTGACCTCCTGACGATGGGCGACGATCGCGGTCACCGGTACGTTCAAGAGCCTGCCGGCGCCCGCTAGAGCCCGTCGACCGAGGTTCGATCGCGATTCTCGATCCTGACTCGCAACGCCCTGCCTTGGACTGCCGCCTGCTC
The DNA here is from genome assembly GCF_015477775.1 of Nocardia abscessus. Classification (GTDB taxonomy): domain Bacteria; phylum Actinomycetota; class Actinomycetes; order Mycobacteriales; family Mycobacteriaceae; genus Nocardia; species Nocardia abscessus_A. The sequence goes on from NZ_JADLQO010000012.1 coordinate 84,295, forward strand.
GCGGCGCGCCCTCCCCGCGCCGCTGCCGACCCGGGCTGTCCTCACCTCCACTTCGCCGGTCGCCTCCACGAGAGGCCGGAGGCGCTATCGGTAACCGTGTTCGGTAACAAGGAGTTGCGAATGTGACTCATACCCAGATGCGCAGAGCGGGGCATAAGAGTCTTCAGCTCGGCGGAAAACCGGTCCGGCGGGAACATAGCGATCGTGACAAAGCTCGGATTGACGCGGCGAGCCATCCGTACCGCAGGTGCCAGGTCGCTGTCAGCCGAGATCAACAATGCCGTGTGAATGGACTTACTCGCGGCGTCGGCGACGAGTGAGACTGCAATGTTGACGTCTGTCTCTTTCTCCTCGTGGCGCTGCCACTGCCCTCCACATTGGTGGCATGTCATCGTCTTCGACTGGTATCGCCCCTGGACGATCTCGATCCGGCTGCCGTTCGTGGCTTTCAACGCTGCCAGATAGTCGCTCTGACGCGCCGCGGCCTGTGCATCGTTCAGCACTTGTGCGGTGAAGTAGTGAACCTTGGTCAGGGTGCTTCGCGGGCGAAGGCGCTCGGCAAGTTTGACCAGGTCGAGCCACAGATACTTGTGCGCGCTCTTCGCCTTGAGTCCGTAGTACAGATTGAACCCATCGACGTAGACCGAGAACTTTTCGGACACCGGTATGGCAGCTTTCGGACGTAGGGATGCGTGACGCAGGTCTAGTACTGGGCACACCATCCATACGTTATGATGACTCTGTACCCCGCCACCGCCTCGCGGCGATTGGCTCGACGGCCTCTCCTTGGAGAGGCCGTCTTTGTGTCTAGGACGCCAGAAGTCGCCGGGGGATCTACCGTCGATTGCGACTCCCGACAAGCTCGGGCGAACCTCCGGCCCAGGGAACCGAACCTCACATGAAGAGCGAGGTCGTGCAGACGCTGTTCACGAGGGCCAGTGGACGAAGATTTGCGTTGTCTATCGCAGGGCCAAGCTGGGACTATTCGGCGATGTCAGCTCCCCGCCTCGGTGGTCGTGCTGTACTCCGAGCTGCGCAAACTCAGCTGCTGCTTGACGTTCTCGGCCGCCTGCTTGACGGGCGCCCGGTTCGTTGAAATCTTTCCGTCGCTCGAGACGATGGTGCCCTCCCAGATGGCGGCGTTCCGGCGCCAGTCGATCTCAACTGCCAGACGCTTGTACTGCTCTTTGCGCCACTCCACGTTCGGGTTCTTCCGGATCTCGTAGGCGACCCGAGCGATGACGACGAGTCCGGTGGCGGTCATGTTCACGTACTTCTGCCGGTAGTCGGGAACCTTGGTCGCTGGTCCACCCGACTTCGGCAGATCAGCGATGGCGGCCCATGGGTCCATGTTCTCTGTCAACACGTCGAGGAGTGCGAGCGTGTCCGCCACGAACTCATCTTGCTGGGGGCGCGCCCCGATGAGTTGCTGACTTTGCTTTGCCACCGTGGTCTCGGCAAGGGCGTAGTCGGCGAACAGGAACTCCTTGACGAACTGCCGGACCTGGTTCAGCAGAAACACCGACTGCGACATCTTGGGTAGCGTCTTCGACGTCCTGTCAACCCGGCCGTTGAGCAGCGTGGACTTCTCGACGATATCGGTTAGCACGGCGTTCAGCGGCTCGCGGGTGTTGTAGACCGCAAGGAGGCTTGCCGGGATCTGCTTGGTCTGGGCGGCGTCGGCGAAGTCTTGATGTACGCGCTTGATGTCCGGCTCGACAACGATGACTACGGCCATGCTGTCCCCATCGAACCTCTGCTCGGCGTCGTCGACGAGTCCGACGATCGCGGACCTTCCGCTACCAGTGCCTTTGATCGCCACCAACCGGTGCTGCCCGTCGGTGACCTGGAACCGAGTTTCGTCCCCGATCACCATGAAGCCCATGACACTCTTGAAGTTCCCCCTCGGGACGTGGAGTGCGGGCAACTCGCGCGCGTTCAGCGTCAGCGGCGGCAGGATGTAGTCGGTCGCATTGGACTTCACGTAGTTGTTGATCGTCTTCACGTGGTCTGTCAGGAGCGGACGATTGGTGGCATTTCCCGGGTCGCCCCCCTTTGCCGCCGAGTCTGCGACAACCTGCCGGGCGAGGAACTGATACGGGAACGAAGTCGCGATCATCGTCCGTCCGCCCTGCTGGAACACGGTGCATGGGAACACCCGCGCACCGGAAGCTGCCGCGTCCAAGGACGCGGCACGCTGCGCTTCGTCCAAGCCCTCATGGCGCTTGAGGCCGAATTCGGACCCTGGGGAGCTATTCGTCATGATCGGCCTCTCAGCAATCCGTAGCGGCTAACGCCCTCTTACGTAGAGTACAGCACGTAAGACGTGCGCGTCAATCGCAACGGGACTGTGGCGCCATCGAAATAAGGTATCTGTATCGTCGGTCCAGGTGCAATACCGACCAATTCGACGCACCGCAACATACCACCAGCAACCCCGTGTGACCCAATCGACAGGTTGGCTCAATCAGATGGCCGAGCGAGACACTCCCCCACGGCGGGCAAACGCGCGTTCAATGCCGGTAAAACCACGCACGCCGAATCGGACAGCGCACCGACCCGAGGAACGACCGAGCCCCCACCCAAATGTCAGATGGAGGCTCAAAACCAGCAGCGATACGCGCGTCGCGCTACTTCTTCGCAGACGCTAATCCGCTGCGGAACTCGACCGTCTTGACATCCAATATCCGCACGTCAAACCCCCGGTCCACAACGAACTCCGGTTCCGAAGCCGAATAACGTCTGTACCTGCCTGCCGTGCCCACGGCCGCCAGCACCAGTAGGGGTCCACCTCGGAGCGAGATCAGGCAACAGTATCTGCCACACCTAGACCAGGGCACCGGGCCTCAAACCAACTACGCCACAACTGATCCGACCGCAGCCCAAGCGGCCCAACCTGGCCACAGGCCAACTTGCGGTAGCGCGCCTCCCGCGTCAGGAATGACTGCTGATGCTGAAGGGGGGACCACGTCGACTTCGGCACGGATTCCGTCGCCGAATGTCCCTTCTCGTGGTAGCCGACCGATGCAGCAAACCGCACGGTGGTGGAACTGCTACACGCCGCGGCAGGCGGTTCGGTGCCGGCCGGAACGAGGTCGGTCATTCGCATGGGTACAGGTAGCGGCCTAGCGCGTCGGTGACCGCTTCGACGAGAACGCTCTCGTCGACGACAACGTCGCGTGCCTGAAAGATCTAGACCTCAGCCGGGCGGATGCGCACGCAAGCGCCCGACACCCTTTGACATCGCATTGGTTCCCTGGATCGACGCACGAGTGGGCCACTCCAATGAAAGAGTTGGCGTATGCATGACAGTTGGCCTCTGCTGCGGAATGACCGGCTCAACGGCACGTATTCGATCGAAAGACTCTTCCGTCCACCTACACCGGCCCAGATTGTTGCCAGGGACAACTTTGCCAGTGCGTGCGAAGTGGTTGTCTCACTTTGCGACTCCTGGGGTGGCGCATACATGCCTCTGGTGCCGATAAACCCTGGCCAGCCGATCGATGATCTCTGGGTCCAGCTAGTCGATCGTAGTCCGGTCGACGGGATCAACGAGAGGGACCTAGTTGACACACAATCCCAACTCGGATACGGCTACTTCACGCACACCCCGACAGGGCTCTATTTGCTACGTATGCTGATGGATCTGCCCATCCCCACCAACCACGTGACAGTCCAAACTGCGCGTGGCGTTTCACCTGACGATCCTTGGTACCTCTCATATCTCGGCACCTTCGGCGATCATCCTCCAGAGGTGACGGAGGATCGACGAGAGTGGCACGGAATCGCGGCCGGTTTCAACTATGACGGTGTGGTCCCCATCAAGCAGTTCAGCGGGACGACTGGACCGGCTGACATCCTCAATCGCCTACGTAAACCGAACACCATGACTGCCGTGGAACTTACACTCAGTCGGCTTGGATACACCGAGGCACCAGTCGATCTCGGGTTTCCGTACTCCAATTCTATGGGCCTCCGGGAGTGGGCAGAAAGCTGGCGTTTCGGTCCTAATGTTGTCGTGGTCTATGAACAAGACAGTGTTGAGGACCTCGCCCTACTCTGGTACCTCCGTGCATTGAACGGCTTCCACCGTGGATTCCCGCTCGCGGTTCCAGCAGTTGCCGACGTGCCGGCCGCTCTAAGCTGCTGGCAGCATATGGGAGCACAACGACATTGGGGCTTTGCTGGCGGCGACATGGCAGTCATCTCAGCAAGCGTGGACTCCGATCTCCTCAAGGAGCTAGTAACTAACACCCGCTTCGAAGTGGCATCGGCGTCAGAAGTCTTGCGCCCGCTCGGTGGTTGCCAACTTCATGTTACGGACACTGCTCACTACACCAACGGGCGCGCTGAGATACCGCGCTTTGTTCCAACTGAAATCGAGGCGCTTGGTCGCGCGGCACTGAAAGAGGCGGGTGGTTGGAGCAGAGTCACGACAATTGTCACCGACAGCTACCTTCCGCCAAGCCGTACCTTGAGGCGTAGCGGCTACCCGCACCATGGCTACCTTCATGGCTACATTGCGCAGACCTCGACCAATGACAATATTTTAGAGGTGTTTCACCCTAGCGGGCTAGAGGTTCTGGATGCCCTCGCTCGTGATCAGAGTCAGACTGTTCGCCGCTCGGTACCTGGTCGTGCGGCGGCACAGTTGATTGAAATGATTGGCGGCATGCCAGGCATTACCAGGTTGGCATGCCCAACTGTGACCATACTCCTTGGCGAACTTACCCGTGGCCGGAGCAGCAGCATCGTCAAGAAGCAGCTCCGCCAGTTCTTGAAGGTGGAGAACGATGCCGAGACAAAAAACGACCGCTACCGCCTCCTCGAAAGCCGCCTTGAGGAGGCGCTGGCGAAGCCAGACGTCGAAGATGTCGGCTACAAGACCGTCAACGAGATCCGCACGATTGCAAAACTGAGTCGAGAAGCGGGAAATGAGTGGATCCAGTGGGCCAACCGGCGAGGCATGCTACTGCGCGGCTTCCAGTCCTCTTGCGAAAACTGCAGCCACAAGCAATGGAGACCGCTTGCTGATGCCGTCCCTGAGCTTATCTGCCATGGCTGCGGGCAAGTGGTGCCAGACCCGCTTGGTCTCGATACCGCACAGATCCGCTACCGAGCCGGGGAAACACTGCTGCGGGCTATGAATTTCGACGTACTCTCACATGTCCTCGCTTTGCGCTATCTGTGCGAGGTATGGGATGGGAGAGTCGGAGGGGGGCCACGGAACGTCTTCGGCGCATATCCCGGCCTTGAGCTCGTTGATGCCGAAAGCAAGCAAGTCGTTGCCGAAGCCGACGTCGCCGTAATTCTTTCGAACGGACGGTGGATCGTTGGTGAGTGCAAGACGACCGCCCTCGGGCTACGCGAGTCTGATCTTACGAAGTTGTGGGACTTCGCAGATCGTGTCAACGCCCCCGCCACGTTCGTCGCGACGCTACAGTCGTCGGCTGAGTGCGGGGAAATCTGGCAGCGTACGTCCAGCCCAAGCGGTCGCCCACACTTTGCTCTCACCGCTGAGCACCTCTACAACCTCAACTTCAGCACCGTATCCCACTTGGGCAAGGACCCTCTGGCCTGGAGAACGCAATACAACACTTCGGACGGTACGGCTGGATCAGCTGCATCAGATTTCAGCGCATTCCTCAGCAGCGTTGACGAGGACACCACCGCATGGAGGCGTGCACCTTGGACTCATGCCGAGGACTGATAGATTCCCGCTAGTGCCGGCGGAACGCCAGTATCTAAAGGAACCGGCGAACGACCCGGGCCTCCGGGGCTCAGCAGAGTCTCTACCAGCAACGATCAAACAGAACTGCCTACTTCTTCCCAGACGCTAATCCGCTGCGGAACTCGACAACGTCGCCGTCGGCCATGACGTAATCCTTGCCTTCCATGCGGACCTTACCCGCGGCTTTGGCGGCGGCCATGGAGCCGGCTTCGACCAGGTCGTTGTAGGCGACGACTTCGGCCTTGATGAAGCCGCGTTCGAAGTCGGTGTGGATGACGCCTGCGGCCTTGGGGGCGGTGTCGCCCTGGTGGATGGTCCAGGCGCGGGCTTCTTTCGGGCCTGCGGTGAGGTAGGTCTGCAGGCCGAGGGTGTGGAAGCCGGCGCGGGCGAGGGCGTGCAGGCCGGGTTCGGTCTGGCCGATGGATTCGAGGAGTTCGATGGCGGATTCCTCGTCGAGTTCGAGGAGTTCGGCTTCCACCTTGGCGTCGAGGAAGACCGCGTCGGCCGGGGCGACGGACGCTTTCAGCTCGGCGACCTTCGCTTCGTCGGTGAGTACCGACTCGTCGGCGTTGAAGACGTAGAGGAAGGGCTTGGTGGTGAGCAGCGAAAGTTCCTTCAGCAGCTCGGCGTCGACCTTGTCGGCCGCGGCGAACAGGGTGGTGCCGCTGTCGAGGATCTCCTGCGCGGCCTTGGCGGCGTCGGCGACCGGCTTGCGCTCCTTCTTGACCTTGGCTTCCTTCTCCAACCGCACGACCGCCTTCTCCAGGGTCTGCAGGTCGGCGAGGATGAGTTCGGTCTCGATCACCTCGATGTCGGCGCTGGGGTCGACGCGACCGTCGACGTGCACCACGTCGTCATCGGCGAACACCCGCACCACCTGGCAGATGGCGTCGGCCTCGCGAATGTTGGCGAGGAACTTGTTGCCGAGGCCCGCGCCCTCGGAAGCGCCCTTCACGATGCCCGCGATGTCGACGAACGACACGGTGGCGGGCACGATCCGTTCCGAGGAGAAGATCTCGGCCAGCTTGTTCAGCCGCGGGTCGGGCAGCGGAACCACGCCGACGTTGGGCTCGATGGTCGCGAACGGGTAGTTCGCGGCGAGCACGTCGTTCTTGGTCAACGCGTTGAACAGCGTCGACTTTCCGACGTTGGGCAGGCCGACGATTCCGAGGGTGAGACTCACGAGGAACAGAGTCTACGCGGCGCACCGGCTCCCCTCCCCCGCGCCCGCCCCGTCCACACCAGCACGGACGTCCCTTCTGACCAGGACACCCGCCCACCGACCGCAATCACACCGTGTCCCCACACGAGAACTGGACCACGGCGCACCACTACACCTCCACGAGTGGCACATGGCGGAGGGGGCCTCTGGGACTTTGCCGCGACCACGCGCCACTCGCGGTACCCCGTCAGGGGATGAGGACGACTTTGCCGAGATTGGCGCGGGCTTCGATGACGGCGTGGGCGGCGGCGGCTTCCTCGAGCGGGAATTCGGCGTGCACGGCGGGGCGGAGCTGTCCGGAGGCGAAGTATTGCCACAGCTCTTGGCGCCAGTGCTCGTAGCGGTCGGGCTGTCCTTGCGCGATGCGGGCCATCTGGAAGCCGATCACCGATTTCGCGCCGACGAGCAGGTCGTAGGCCTGAATGGCGCCACCGCCGGAGCTGTAGGCGACCAGTCTGCCGCCGGGGGCGAGGGCCGCGAGCGCGGGAGAGAGCAGGTCGCCGCCCACCGCGTCGAGCACGTAGTCGGCGGGAGCGCCCCACGACTGCCTGCCGTACTCGACCACGTCGTCGGCGCCGAGCTTTTGTACGAACTCGGCCTTGGCGAGATCCGACACCGCGCCGACCACACGCGCAGCACCGCGCACCCGCGCCAACTGAAGCGCGAGGTGGCCCACGCCGCTCGCGGCGGCGGTGATCAGGGCGGACTCGCCCTCCGCGGGAGCCGCGGCGTCGAGCGCGCCGAGCGCCACCAAGCCGCTGCGCACCAGGGCGACCGCGTCGACCGCCGACGCTCCGTCGGGGATCGGCGAGGCCATGGCCGCCGAGAGCAGGGCGTAGTCGGCGTAGCCGTGGCCGAACACCAGGCCGGTCACGCGGTAGCCCGGCGCGTACCGGTCGACGCCCTCGCCTACCGCGACCACCTCGCCCGCGACCTCCCCGCCCAGAGCGATCGGTTCGCGCTGCTCACGTACCTTCCGCACCACCGGCAGGGTCACCCCGACCGCCTCGACGCGGACCAGGAGCTCCCCCGGCCCGGGCGTCGGGACCTCGACCGAGACGAGCTCGAGCACCTCGGGACCACCGCTGCGCTCGTACTGCACCCGCCGCATCACACCTCCAGAAATCGTTAGGAGGCGCAACGGTAACCGGGTCGAGGCCGGTGACCCCAGTCAACTACACGCTGTAGTGGTACATCTCACCGTCCCCTGGCACCGGCGGAGAGGCTCCCTGGCAAGCGTTCGCCGTCACGATCGACGCACCCGCCGCGCACACTGCCCGAGACTACGAACCAGGGTCCGTGCCGATTCGCGAGCGGGTTCAACCGGCGCTCGTGCGGCGTCCGCACCGCGGTCGAGCGGAACGTACTGTTCGGCATCCGCATCGCGGCCGGCGACCGAGCCGGCTGCCTGCTCGACCCGGCCACCGACGAATCGGCCATTCACAAGCACGTCGGCGTGGCGAACTGATCGACCTCGCGACGGGCCACATGTCGGTCTCCCGGCGTAGCGTGACCCGTATGGAGCCGACCACGGAGGTGGTGACGGCGCGTCCGGCACCCGCGCTCGCGGCGTTCATCGACCGCTATATCGGCTATCGCATGTCCGGGTTCGCGGCGGGGCTCCATCGCGGGCTGCCCTCGCGGCACATGACGTTCATCGTCGCGATCGGCCCCACGATCGACGTCGTGGAGCAGACCGATCCGCGCCAGGCTCCGCAGAACTACCGGTGCGTGCTGAGCGGCCTACAGGCGAGCACGGCGCTGATCGCGCACGACGGTCGCCAAGAGGGCGTGGCCGTAGCACTGACGCCACTCGGTTGCCGCACCTTGTTCGGCATCCCGGCGGCGGCGCTGTGGGACACGTCGGTCGAGTTCTCCGATGTCGTCGGCCCCGCAGGCCGGGAGTTGTGGGAGCGGTTGCAATCCGCGCCGACTTGGCCGGCTCGTTTCGCCACCTGTGATCGGGTGCTTTCGGCGCTCGCCCATCCGGATCGCGCGGTCGGTCCCGAACTCACCTGGGCTTGGCGCAGTGTGGTCGGTTCGGGCGGCGGCATCGCGATCGGCCCGCTGGCCGAGGAGATCGGGTGGAGCAGGCAGCATCTGACGCGCCGATTCGGTCGTGAGTTCGGTCTGAGCCCGAAGCTCGCCGCCCGGATCACCCGTTTCGAGCGGGCGCGCCGCATGCTCGCGCAGACGCCTTCGTACATCACGATCGCCCAGGTGGCCGCCGCGTGCGGGTATTACGACCAGGCCCATTTGGATCGCGACTTCGCCGACCTCGCCGGAACCAGCCCGACCGGCTGGCTGGCCGAGGAGGTTCCATCCGTCCAAGCCGCCGACGAGTCCGCCGGATGACGATGAACGCATGACGAATCCGACAGAAATCAGCACCCGCACCGCCGTCTGGCCCGTCCTGACCTTCCGCGATGCCCGCGCCATGGCGACCTTCCTCGTCGAGGCGTTCGGCTTCCAGGAGGCCGCGCTCTACGCTCGGGAGGACGATCCGTCGATCGTCGAGCACGCGGAACTGCGCTGGCCGCTGGGCGGCGGCGTCATGTTCGGCTCGGCGGGCAAGGACGACGGACCGTTCGGCACCCGCCCGACCGGCACCGACTCGGTCTACCTGGTCTGCGAGGAGCCGGACGCCTTGTTCGCCCGAGCGACCGCCGCGGGCGCGGAAGTGGTCCGTGGCCTGCGCGACGAGGACTACGGCTCGCGCGGCTTCACGGTCCGCGACCCGGAGGGCAACCTGTGGAGCTTCGGCACCTACTGGGGTTCGACCGACTAACGACCGCCCAGTCCCGACATCGCGATGCCGCGGATGAACGCGCGCTGGGCGATCGCGTAGATCACCAGCAGCGGAAGCAGGATGACGACCGCGGCGGCCATGAGGATCGGCCACTGGGTGTGGTACTGGCCTTGCAGCCGGACCAGGCCCAGTGTCGCGGTGGCCACGCCCTCGCGCTGGATCATGACCAAAGGCCAGAGGAAGTCGTTCCACACGGTGATCCAGGTGAGCACGGCGAGCACCATCAACGCTGGACGGGTGTGCGGCAGCAGGACCCGCCAGTAGACCTGCCAGGTGGAGCAGCCGTCGAGGATGGCCGCCTCCTCCAGTTCCTCGGGCAGCGTGCGGAAGAACTGCCGCATCAGGTACGTGCCGAACGCGCTGCCGAACAGTCCGGGCACGATCATCGCCCACGGCGTGTCCACCCAGCCGAACGCCCGCATCAGCAGGAACTGCGGGATCACCGTGACGGTCAACGGCACCATCAGCGTCGCGAGAAAGGCGAGGAACAGCATGTCGCGCCCGCGAAAGCGCAAGCGCGCGAACGCGTAACCGGCCAGTGAGCAGAAGAAGACCTGCCCCGCCGTGACGCACACCGCGTAGATCGTGGTGTTGAGCAGCATCCGTCCCATCGGCAGCAGATCGAAGACCTTGCCGTAGTTCGACCATTGCGGCCGCTGCGGGAGGAACGCGGCGTCGGCGATCTCCCCGTCCCGCTTCAGCGAGCCGGACACCGCCCACAGGATCGGCAGCAGCGCGCACCACGCGATGCCGACCAGCACGGCGTACATCGCGGTCCCGCGCACCACCCGCCGCACGATCGCGCGGTCGACCCGGCCGGACGCGACGATCGCGCGATCACGCCGGACCGGCAGCGCGCGTCGCACGACCTCGTAGGTGTTCACTGTTCCACCTCCGAGCGCCGGGCCATCCGCAGTTGCACGAGCGTCAGCACGAACAGCATCGCGAAGATCACCCAGGCCAGTGCGGAGGCGTAGCCCACCTCGTAGAAGCCGAACGCGTTCTGGAACAGCATGATCCCCAGCAGATAGGTCCCGGTCTCCGGGCCGCCGTTGCCGCCGGTCAGCGCGTAGGCCTGGTCGAAGGCCTGCACCGAGTTGATGATCGTGATGATGAAGACGAACGACAGCGGCCCCCGGATCAACGGCACGGTGATCGCGAAGAACCGCCGCAGCGCCCCGGCCCCGTCGATCTTCGCGGCCTCGTAGAGCGTTTCCGGCACTCCCTGCATCGCGGCGAGCAGGATGACCGTCGCGAAGGGCACGCTCTTCCACACGGTGACGATGCTGAGCGAGACCAGCGCCCAATCGGGGTCGGTCAGCCAGGGCACCGCGTCGATGCCGATCCAGCCGAGCGCGACGTTCAGCAGCCCGTCGTCGGTGAACAGGAACCGCCACACCACCGCCATCGCGACCGCCGACGCGACCAGCGGCAGGAACGCGATCGTCCGAAAGATACCGATACCGGCCAGCTTTCGATTCAGCGTGGCGGCGACCGCGAGTCCGATCGTGACGGTGGGCACCAAGGTCAGCACCGTGAAAACGGCCGTGTTGCGCACGGCGATGAGAAACAACGGATCGGATCCGAATAACCGCCGATAGTTGTCCAGACCGACAAAACGCATGGGGCTGAACAAGTCCCACGAATGGAAACTCAGATAGAGCGAAAAGCCCAGCGGAAACAACAAGAAAATCGCCACGGCCGCCACGTTGGGCGCGACGAATGCCCATCCGGCACGCTCCCGCCGTCGCGCCAGACGAGACGAAACGCCGCCGAGGCCTTTGCCCGCGGTTTGCGACGGCCGCGCCCGGCTCATGGCGTGTCCAGCAGCGCGTCGACGTCGGCGGCGAAACGCCCGTCCAAGGACGCGGCGGTGGCGGCGCCGCGCAGCACTCGATTGGAGCCGCGCTCGAGCAAGGCCGAGACTTTGCCCCATGCGGGGGTCACCGGCAGCGGACGGGAACTGGCCGGGCCTTCGGTGAACACCTCCAGGTTGCGGATCTCACGGTGCGCGGCGGCGAAACCCGGCGAACTCATGGCCGATTTCAGCACCGGAACGAAAAGCCCGGACGCGGCGATGATCGCCTGCCCTACCGGACCGGTAGCGAACTTCACGAACTCCCAGGCCTGTTCGATGCGCGGGCTGTCCGCGGCGATGGCAAGCCCGGTGCTGCCGACGTCGGTGACGGCGCCGGGACCCCCGCGCGGGCCGACCGGCAGCACCGTGACGTCGATGGCGAGATCGTCGTGTCCGGCGAATTCGGAATACAGCCAGTGCCCGCCCAGTGCCATCGCGGCCCGGCCCCGCCGGAACAGGTCGGGCGCCGAAACCGAGAGCGTGTCGGCGGCTTTCGGCGCCACGCGATGACGTACGGCGAGGTCGGCGTAGAACTGGAATCCTTCGGCGAACCGCGGATCGCCGAGGTTGGTCCTGGTCGGATTCACCGGGGGCGAGAACCACTCGGCGCCGTTGTTCATGCCGAAGCAGGCCGCCGAGAAGTACGGCACCCAGGCGTCGGCGAAGCCCCACCGGGTCCGGCCGGACGAGTCGTGCCTGGTCAACGCGGTAGCGGCAGCCAGGAACTCGTCGAACGACCAGGCATCGCGCCAGCGCACGGGCGCGCTGATCCCAGCCTCTTCGAACAGTTTCCGGTTGTAGTACAGAAAGATCCCGGACCACTGTTCGGGCAACGCGTACTGCCCGCCCGCGTAGCCGAAGGTGTCGTACAGCGCCGGGTAGCTGTCGGCGCGGAGCTGGGCCGCGTATTGCGGATCGCGATGCAGCAGCGTGTTCAGATCCAGCAGAACGCCGCGCTCGGCCAATCCGGAATACAGCAGCTCCCAGGCCATCAGCACATCCGGGCACTTGCCGCCCGCGCAGTAGGTGAGCATCTGCTGCAGCGGGTCCGGGCCCGACATGATGGTGCGAATCCTGATGTCCGGGTGCAGCTTCCGGAACTCGTCGATGATCTTCAGCCGGACCCGCGCCTCCTCCGGCCTGGCCTGGAAGAAGAAGGTCAACGCGTCGTCATCGGAACCGCATCCGCCGCTCGCCAGCAGCCCGGCGGCCAGCGCCGACCCGAGCAGCGTCCGGCGACGGACCCGGGCGACAGGATTCGCACGCAACTTCACACGCACGCAGCCCTCCTCCCAGGGCGGATGTGGAGCTTCTCGAACCGCATGGCAGCATACGTTCGGCAATCACATGGTGACGGCCGACACATGAACAATATTTCACGGTGCCCGCCTGGCGTCCGGAATCGGCACGACGGCGAACTCCGATCGGATACGTTGTCACGTGTTTCAGCAAGATCCTGCGCGTTTCACAGGAGAGTAGGCCGATGGCGACAATCGAATATCTGCGGACCGATCCCGATCTGCCGCCCGTCGGCGTGGTCGACAAGTCCCCGATCACTCCCGCCAAGAAATTGATCTTCGCCGGTATCGGCGTGCTCGGCGCCATAGCTTGGGCGGTGCTCGCCATCTCGCGAGGCGAATCGGTGAACGCGGTGTGGATCGTGATCGCGGCGGTCTGCACCTACGTCATCGCGTATCGGTTCTACGCCAGGTTCATCGAACGCAGGATCACCAAACCGCGCGACGACCTGGCCACGCCCGCCGAGATCCTGGAGAACGGCAAGGACTACATGCCGATGGACCGGCGGGTGCTCTACGGGCACCACTTCGCCGCCATCGCCGGCGCGGGTCCGCTGGTCGGGCCGGTGCTGGCCGCGCAGATGGGCTACCTGCCGGGGACCATCTGGATCGTCGTCGGCGTGGTCGTGGCCGGCGCCGTGCAGGACTACCTGGTGCTGTGGGTCTCGATGAAGCGGCGCGGTCGCAGCCTCGGGCAGATGGCCCGCGACGAGCTGGGCGTGATCGGCGGCTGGTCGGCCATCGTCGGCGTTCTGGTGATCATGATGATCCTCCTTGCCGTGCTCGCCCTGGTGGTCGTCAACGCGCTCGCGCACAGCCCGTGGGGCGTCTTCTCGATCGGCATGACCATTCCGATCGCGTTGTTCATGGGTGTCTACCTGCGGTTCCTGCGGCCGGGCAAGGTCGGGGAGGTCTCCGCCATCGGGTTCGCCCTGCTGCTGCTGGCCATCGTGAGCGGCGGCTGGGTGTCGGAAACCGACTGGGGCGCGGACTGGTTCACGCTCTCGCCGGTGACCATCTCCTGGCTGCTGATCGCCTACGGCTTCTTCGCCTCGGTGCTTCCGGTGTGGCTGCTGCTGGCTCCGCGCGACTACCTGTCGACGTTCATGAAGGTCGGCACCATCGTGCTGCTCGCGGTCGGCATCCTGGTCACGCTGCCGGTGCTGCAAGCGCCCGCGGTCTCGTCGTTCGCGTCCACCGGCACCGGACCCGCCTTCGCGGGCTCGCTGTTCCCGTTCCTGTTCATCACCATCGCCTGCGGCGCGCTGAGCGGTTTCCACGCGCTGGTGTCCTCCGGCACCACGCCGAAGCTGCTGGAGAAGGAATCGCACGCCAGGATGATCGGCTACGGCGGGATGCTGATGGAGTCGTTCGTCGCGGTGATGGCCATCATCACCGCCTCGATCATCGACCAGCACCTGTACTTCGCGATGAACGCGCCGGTCGGTCTCACCGGCGGCACCGCGGAGAAGGCCGCCGCCTACACCAACAGCCTCGGACTCAGCGGACCCGCCGTGACGCCGGCGGAGCTGAGCCAGGCGGCGAGCGATGTCGGCGAGTCGACGATCATCTCCCGCACGGGCGGCGCGCCGACACTGGCGGTCGGCATCTCCGAGGTGTTCCACCAGTTCCTCGGCGGCGCGAGCATGAAGTCGTTCTGGTACCACTTCGCGATCATGTTCGAGGCGCTGTTCATCCTCACCACGATCGACGCGGGCACCCGCGTGGCGCGGTTCATGCTCTCCGACGCGCTGGGCAACTTCGGCGGGCCCGCGAAGAAGTTCCGTGATCCGTCCTGGCGGGTGGGCGCGTGGCTGTGCTCCGCCATCGTGGTCGCCGCCTGGGGTTCGATCCTGCTGATGGGCGTCACCGATCCGCTGGGCGGCATCAACACGCTGTTCCCGCTGTTCGGCATCGCCAACCAGCTGCTCGCGGCCATCGCGCTCACCGTGGTGCTGGTGATCGTGGTGAAGAAGGGTCTCGCGAAATGGGCCTGGATTCCGGGCGTTCCGCTGGTCTGGGACCTCGTGGTCACCATGACGGCGTCGTGGCAGAAGATCTTCTCAGCCGACCCGAAGCTCGGATACTGGAAGCAGCACAGCATCTGCCAGACCGCGCAGGACGCCGGAAAGCTCTGCCTGACGGCGAAGACCCAGGACGACATGGACGCGATCGTGCGCAACACCTTCATCCAGGGCACGTTGTCGATCGTGTTCGCGGTGCTGGTGCTGATCGTGGCGGTCGTCGGCGCGGTGGTGGCCTACCGCGCCTGGCGCTCCGGCGAGACGACGACCACCGAGACGCCGGAGGAGCCGTCGAAGATCTTCGCGCCCAGCGGATTCGTGGCCACGGCCGCGGAGAAGGAAGTCCAGAAGCAGTGGGACGAGTTGATCGCGACCGGAAAGGTGCGCGCCCCCGGCGCGGCACACGTCCACGCGCAATGAGTGATTCCGCGACCCAGGGCGCCGACCGGTCCGCGCGACCGGTCGGCGCCCGGCTGCGCGCGGCCGCCCGCGTCTGCCGCGACGGCTTCCGCGCGGGCGTCTGGTGGTTCGACTCGATCCTCGGCGGGCAGGACTACCGGCGCTACGTCGAGCACCTGCGCCGCAGGCATCCGGACCGCCCCGTTCCGACCGAGCGGGAGTACTGGCGGCAGCGGCACGCCGAGGCGGATCGCAATCCGGCCAACCGCTGCTGCTGAGCGGGACGATTTCGGCGCGCGCCGCCACACGTCGTTTTGGCAGTTTCCACACCTGTGGCAGGGCGACAGTTGTGCGATGTCATGGCCGTTGTGCGAGGTGGCGACCACTGCCCGCGATCGTGGCCGATTCCCGCTAGCACGGGTTCGCCGCAGCTGCCATTGTGGTGTGCGTGACGATCACGGCATTGGATTTCGAACGTTGCTACCGGGCGGTGTCGACCCGGGACTCGCGATTCGACGGGCAATTCTTCACCGCGGTGCGGACCACCGGAATCTATTGCCGCCCTTCGTGTCCGGCGATCACGCCGAAGCGAGCCAATGTGTCGTTCCTGCCGACCGCCGCCGCGGCGCAGCAGGCGGGCTACCGAGCCTGCCGTCGCTGCCTGCCCGACGCGGCGCCCGGCTCACCGCTGTGGAACACGAGGGCGGACCTGGCCGCGCGCGCGATGCGGCTGATCGGTGACGGCGTGGTCGAACGGGCCGGGGTGCCCGGACTGGCCGCCACGCTCGGCTACTCCCAGCGTCAGCTCACCCGGGTGCTGACCACCGAACTGGGCGCTGGGCCGCTGGCACTGGCCAGGGCGCACCGGGCCCACACCGCGCGGCTGCTGATCCAGACCACCGCGATGCCCATGTCCGATATCGCGTTCGCGGCGGGATTCGCCTCCATCCGCCAGTTCAACGACACGGTGCGCGAGGTGTTCGCGGTCAGCCCCACCACCATGCGGCTCGAGGCGCAGCGCGCGAAGACCGCGGCCCCCGCCCGGCAGGCGCCCGCCGGCAGCGGCTCGCTCACACTGCGCCTGCCCTATCGAGAGCCGCTCGACCGGGCCTGGCTGGAGTGGTTCCTGTCCGCGCACGTCGTGCCGGGTATGGAGCTGTGGGAGAACCGCACCTACACCAGGAACCTGCGCACGCCCCATGGGCACGCCACCACGCGGCTGAGCTTCCAGCGCGACCATGTGCGGGCGGAATTGTCTCTGCACGACATGCGCGATCTCGCGCCGACGGTGACGCGACTGCGGCACCTGCTGGATCTGGACGCCGATCCGGTCGGGATCGATGAAGCGCTCGGTGTGGGGGCCGCGGCACGCGAAGGCTCCGCGGCACGAGTGCCCGACCGCGCCGCCGAGGACCTGCCGGACGCGGGAGCCGGATCTCCGCCCGAAGGCGAGGCGCTCACCGACGTGAACACGCTCGACGCGGGGCGGCCGTCGTTCACGCCGGGTATTCGTGTGCCCGGGTGCTTGGACGGAGCCGAACTCCTGCTGCGCACCATGATCGGGCAGCAGATCTCGGTGTCCGCCGCGGCCACGCACACCGCCCGGCTGGTCGAGGCGCTCGGTGAGCGGGTGGACGGGCCGATCCCGCTGCTGTTCCCGACGCCGGAGGTGATCGCCGAACGGGGCGCCGAGATCTTGACCGGACCGGCGCGGCGGATCCGTTCCATCGTCGGGGCCGCCGCGGCACTCGCCTCCGGTGAGCTGCTGCTGCACCAGGGTCGCACGGCCGCCGACCTGCGCCGCGACCTGCTCGCACTGGACGGCGTCGGACCGTGGACGGCCGACTACGTGACCATGCGGCTGCTCGCCGACCCGGACATCCTGCTCGGCACCGACCTGGTCGTCCGCCGCGGCGCGACCCTCCTCGGCATCGACCTGACGGACACCGCGCGCTGGGCGCCGTGGCGGTCGTACCTGTCGATGCACTTGTGGAAAGCGGCGCTGACCAGCCGCGCCACGCCTGCCGAAGTTCCCGCGCTCGCCACTACGAAAGGCCGTGTCGAATCATGAACGCCAGCATCGCCGTCCGCACCGAGGTTCGCGGCATCCCCGCCGCCACAGCGGATTTCGCTGTCACGGATACCCCGCTCGGACCGTTCACCACCCTCGTCGACTCCGACGGCGCGGTCCTGGCTTCCGGTTGGACATCCGACGCGGAGAACCTGCGCGGCCTGATCCATCCCGCCCTCCGCCCTGCCGGGCTACGGCAGCGAGATGCGCTTGGCGAGGTGACCAGCGCGGTCGCCGCCTACCACGAGGGCGACCTCACAGCGATCGACCCGATCCCCGTTCGCCAGCAGTCCGGGGAGTTCCTGCTGCACGCGTGGGAAGTGCTTCGCGCCGTCCCCGCGGGCAGTCCGCTCACCTACACCGAATTCGCCGCCCGATCCGGCCGTCCCGACGCCACCCGCGCCGCGGCCAACGCGTGCGCCCGCAACGCCGCCGCCCTCTTCGTGCCCTGCCACCGAATCCTGCGCATCGGCGGCGCACTCGGCGGCTTCCGCTGGGGGTTGCCGATCAAGCGTTGGCTGCTCGACCACGAGGGGTGAGCCGCCGGACGGCGATTCGGTGCACGAGCCGTGTGCCCCTCGCACACTGCCCGACGCAACAGGTGTGCGCTCGGAGCCGAGCAACCGCGGCTGTATCCGGGCCTCAGTTGCCCCCTCGCGGTGGGTGCATCTGGCGGTGACCTGAGCGATGGGATGGGCAATTCGGCTGGGCCGAGGCGGACGGTCGAGGCCCGCCGTCGCGGTTCGGCCGCACTTTCGGCGTGCGCTGAGTCCAGCGCATCGTTCTCTTGGGGAATCATCGTTCTCTTGGGGAATCATCGGGTCCGAGCGTTGGTTGGAGGTCCTGTTTGTTCGCCCGTCACGGCTCGAGGAGATTGTGTTGAAGGTGATCGTCATCGGAGCGAGTGGCACCATCGGCTCGGCGGTCGTCGCGGCGTTGGAGCCGAATCACGAGGTAGTGCGGGCGTCTCGGCGCGGCCCGGTGCAGGTGGACATGGACGACACCGCCTCGATCGACGCGCTGTTCGAGACGGTCCGTGATGTGGACGCCGTGGTGGTCACCGCGGCGAGCGGCAAGCTGACCCCGCTGGACTCGAACGACGACTTCCTCCAGGGCCTACAGGGCAAGCTGCTCGGGCAACTGCACTTGGTCCGTCGGGCGATCCGGTATCTGCGGGATGGAGGTTCGATCACCTTGACCAGTGGCGTGTTCGACCGCCCGATGGTGGGCGGCTCGTTCGGTGCACTGGTCAACGCCGGTCTGGAAGCGTTCGTCGAACACGCCGTCATCGAGATGCCGCGCGGCCTGCGGGTCAACGTGGTCGGGCCGGGCTGGGTGGCGGAGACACTCGAGAGCATGGGACTCGATCCTGCCGACGGAACTCCCGCCGAGGTCGTCGCCCAGTCGTATGTGCATGCTGTCGAAGGAACCGCCCAGGGAAAGACCTTCCGCCCGGAAGGTTGATCGAGCGGTTTCGGACCGAGACGAGGCGCCGTTGAATGGCAGGCGCCCTGGTCGGCGCGCATACAGCCGATCCCGCTGTTGGGCGAACGGCGCATCGAACAGGCGGCGGCTCGGGTGCTGCGCCGCAGCGGGCGCTGTCAGGCGAGGGTCGCTTGCAGGTGGGAACCCGCGCGGCCGCGTAGGACGTGCAGGCGGCTCGGGATGCGTTGGCGCATCTCGTCCACATGGCTGACGACGCCGACCACCCGGCCGCCCGCGCGAAGTTCGTCGAGTACGCCCATCACGGCGTCCAGGGTGTCGGCGTCCAAGCCGCCGAAGCCCTCATCGATGAACAGGGTGTCCAGCACCAGGCCGCCCGATTCGGCGGCGACGGTGTCGGCCAGGCCGAGCGCCAGCGACAGTGAGGCCATGAAGGTCTCGCCGCCGGAGAGGGTCTTGGCCGGGCGGACGGCTCCGGTGTAGTCGTCACGGATGTCGAGGCCGAGCCCGCCTCGACGACCGCGCGGACCGGCTTTGTCGGAGTGGACGAATTCGTAGCGGCCGCTGGACATCCTGCGCAACCGCAGTGACCCGGCCTGGGCGACCTCTTCCAAGCGAGCGGCCAGAACGTAGGAGTGCAGGGACATGCGGCGGTTGTTCGCACCGCGTCCGGCGACCACGTCGGCGAGGCCGTCCAGTTCCTCGAACGCCCGCCGCGCCGGCGCGATCCGGTCCACGGCGGCCCAGAGCTGACCGCCGAGGTCCTCGAGCTGGCTCGCCCGCCTGCTCGCCTCGGCGTGCGCGGCCACGGCGGCGTTGAGTTCGTTCTGTGCGGCTGCCACGAGCGCGTCGAGTTCGGCCAGGTCGCCGGGCTCCTGCTCCGACGCCGCACGGATCTCCGGTTCGGCCAGGACGGCTTCCGCCGCGGCGCGGGCGCGGTCGGCCGCCACGAGTTCCGCTTCGATCTCCGCTTGCCGCTGCGGGCCGCGAGCCGCGGCGGCGACGACCTTCGCGTAGGCGGTCAGGAGTGCGACATTGTCACGGGCGTCCGGGCGGCCGTCGGCGTCGCGGTGCACCCGTTCACCTGCACCAGCGGGGCCCGAGCCAGGGCGGAGCACCCCGCCGGATTCCTCGGGCACGGCCGACCCCGCACCGGAGGTGTCCGCCGACGAGGAGCCCGCAGCCGGCGCCGCACCGTACTCCTCTTCCGGTACGAAACCCGCGGCACGCGCCAAGTTTTCGACCCGATCCGCGATCAACGACACCTGTTCCCGCGCCGCCGCTGCTTCCGCACGGGCATCGCGCAGGGCGGCCGCCTCGGTGACCAGAGCGGCGAGCCGGGCACGGCGTCGGTCGATGGTCTCGTCGGCGCCTGCCGCGGCGCGCAGCCGTTCGGTGAGCTCGGTAAGGCGCGACTGCGCGGACGCGATGGTGGCGGCGACCGCGCTGCGACGCGCTTCGGAGGCGCGCAGCTCGTCGTGCAGGCGCGCCTCGTCGTCGCGGAGACGGGTCAGCTCGGTTCGCAGGCCCTCGGCGCCGGCGGCCAGTTCGGACGTGTCCTCGTAGCGGTCGGTCGCGGCGCGTAGGGCAGCGGCGAGTTCGACGCGGTCGGTGTCGCCGCCGCGGGCGAGCAGCGCCTCGATCTCCCGCTCCAGCCCGGTGATGCGGGCCAGCGCGCGGTCGCGGGTGTCCTCCGCCGCGCGCTCGGCCGCTACGGCGGCTTCCTCCTCGTCTTTGGACACCGCGGTGTCGGTGGGCCGGGCGGGCGCCGGATGCTCCGCGGAACCGCAGACCGCGCACGGGCTTCCGTCGACCAGCCCACCGGCCAGTTCGGCGGCCATGCCGGACAGCCTGCGCTCGCGCAGCTCCAGCACGAGTTCTTTGGCGTCGAGGTGTGCCGAGCGGGCGGTATCGAACTCGATTCGGGCGTGGTCGAGGTCGGTGCGGCGGGCGGCCAGTTCGACCGCGGCCGTCGCGGCGGCCTGCAACCGCTCGGTCTCGCTGGTGATGCCGGGTAACGCCGCGACCGCTTCGGTGGCTTCGCGCAGCCTGGCCTCGGCCGCGGTGAGCGCGGCGGGCAGCTGGTCGCGCCGCGCGGCGAGTTCGGTGACGTGCCGGGCGAGCGTCGCGTCCTCGGCGCGCAGGGCGCCGAGTTCACCGTCGAGCCGGGTGGCGCTGGCGGCGACGGCCAGCACCTCGTCCAGTGCGCCGATCCGCCCACTCCAGCGCTGGATCGCCGCGTCGATGTCGGCGTCGTCGCGCACCTGCGCGCCGTCGGGGTCGACCAGCTCGGCGCCGCCGAGTTCCACGCTCGCCGGTTCCTGGAGCCGGGCCGCCAGTCGCTGTGCCGCGCCGCGCTCTTCGCCGTCGCGCAGTCGCTGGGTGCGCACCGCCGAACGCGCTTCGTCGATGGCGGCGGCCACCGGCTCGGCCCGGCGCGCGAGGTCGAGTTCGGCCTGTCGCGCGGCCCGAATCTCCGCGCCGGCGGCGTAGTCGTCCAGTTGGGCACGCGCGGCGGCCATGCGGCGGCGCAGCTCGTGCAGCCGACGCTGCTGTTCGGCCTGCTCGCGGGCTCGGGCCGATTCCCGCTGGCAGCGTTCGAGTTCCGCGACGGCGGTAGCCAGATCGGCACGGGCGCTGGACAGCAGATCCTGCGACCAACCGACGCATTCCATCAGACCGGCCGAATCCGCCACCCCCGCCGCCATACCCACCTGGGTGATCAGCCGCTTGATGCCGTCCGCACGAGCGTCCAACTCCGCTTCGGCGGCGCGGCGCTTCTCGGCGAGCCAGTGCTCCGCGGTGCCGAAACGTCCGGTGTCGAAGAGTTTTTCGAGCAGCTTCTCCCGATCCTCGTTGTCCGCCCGCAGGAATCGGGCGAAGTCGCCTTGCGGTAGCAGCACCACCTGGAAGAACTGGTCGGCGCTCATGCCGAGCAGGCGCAGCACTTCCTCGCCGATATCGGGGATCCGGGAGAGGTTCTCCCCGCTGCCGTCCAGCCAGGTCAGCGTCGCCTTGGGGTTGATGGTGCGCAGGCCGGTGCCGTCTCGCTTGAGACGCTGGAACTCGGGGCTGCGCGTGAGACGCAGCCGCCTTCCACCCAGAGTCGCCTCGAGCGTCACCTGCGGTGGCGTCTGCTCCGGTGCGTGATCGGAATGCAGCCGCTTGCTCTCCCCGCGCGCGCCGGGGACTCTGCCGTAGAGCGCGAACGCGATCGCGTCCAGCACCGTGGTCTTGCCCGCGCCGGTCTGGCCGTGCAGCAGGAACAACCCGTCGGCGCCGAGCGCGTCGAAGTCGACGACCGTGGGCTCGGCGAACGGACCGAACGCGATCATCTCCAGCTTGTGCAGCCTCATGCCACCGCGCCTACGCCCGGCCTCGGCAGTGCGCTCATGCGGTCATTTCCTCGGTGGCGCTCACCGTGGCCACCTGTTCGGGCTCGGCGACGGCGGCGGCAAGCGCCCGCTCCAGCCAGGTCATCTCACTCGCGCTGGGTAGGCCGCGGACGTCGGTGAGGAAGCTCCGGGCTACTTCGATGTCGCGGCGGCCGTGCACCCGCTCACGGTAGCGCAGTTCCGGGTTCCCCTCGGGCCGCATCCATTCGACGTGCACGGCGTAGCGGTACCGTTCGCGCAGCTTGCGCATCGCGTCGACCGGGCGGGCGACATCGGTGAGCACGGCGGACACGTAGTGCTCTTCGGCCGCGGTGTGCTCCGCGCCGCTGAGCAGTTCGTCCAGGGTGCCGGTGAGCTTGCTCAGCCCGCGAACGGTGGGCAGGTCCCGGCGTCGCACCGCGCTCAGGCCGGAGGCGTCCAGGTCGATGATCCAGACCGCTTTGCGATGCGCGTTCTCGCCGAACGAGTACGGCAGCGGCGAGCCGGAGTAGCGCACCGGCTCGGACAGCGTCTGCGGTGAGTGCAGGTGGCCGAGCGCCACGTAGTCGATGCCGTCGAAGGCCGACAGCGGCACCGTCTCCACGCCGCCGACCGAGATCGAGCGCTCCGATCCGGTGGCCTCCCCGCCGACGACGAAGGCGTGTGCGAGCACGACGGTCCGTGCGCCCGGCCGCCGTGCGATGTCGGCACGCACACGCGCCATGGCCGCGTCCAGGATCTCGGCGTGCGAGCGCGCCTGCGGCACTTCGAGTTCGGCGCGGGTGATCTCCGGTTCCAAGTACGGAATGCCGTAGAACGCCACCGGCCCGTGCTCGTCCGCCAGCAGGACGGGGCGATCGGCGTCGGCGACGGTGGTGCGCAGATGCAACCCGCCCGCCGCGGCGAAGCTCGCGCCCGCCCCCAACCGGGCAGGCGAATCGTGGTTGCCGGAAGTGGCCACGATCTGGGCCCCCGCGGCGCGAATGGCCTCGAATCCCCGGTTGCACACCGCGATCGCGTCGGCGCTCGGAATCGACCGGTCGTACACGTCGCCTGGCAGCACCACCACGTCGACCGACTCCTCGGCCACCAGCTCCGCGATCGCGGTCAGTGAACGAGTCTGGTCGGCAAGCAGATCGACCCCGTGGAACGTGCGCCCGATGTGCCAGTCCGAGGTGTGCAGCATCCGCATGCCGCGAAACCGTAGGGCAAGCCACCGACAGACTTCAATCGCCCCGCCCGATGTGTCGGATCTGCCCAGCCGGGCTGCGGCGTGTCCACTGGAAGGAGCGGACGTGTTCGGGCCGGAGGGCAGGATTCGCCGACGCGCCCAATGACCGCACATCCCTTTGCCTCCCGTCCCGCACGACGCAGGCGATTCCGGATGCCGGAATCTCGAATGGCGTGCGGATCTTACGGAACGCGCTGGCAGCACCAGTTGCCGACGCGATGCCGAACAGTTGCCCGCCGCTGCTTCTTGTCGGTGACGTACGGCACTATCGGCGCTATGACCGCATCGACGCTCGTCGCACTGCTGCTGGTGTTCGCCGCCGGTCTCGGCCTCGGCTGGCTGGGCCATGCCGCGCGCGCCGGTCACCGCGCTACGGCGGCGGAGGCGCGCCTGGCGGTCGCGGCGGACAACGAGCGATTGCTACGCCAGTCGCTCAGCGCCGCCAACGAGGATGCCGCGCGCAGGCATTCACACGCCGTCGGTGCGATGGTGGAGCCGCTGCGCGCGGCGGTCGGCGCGCTGAACGAACACATCCAGCAGGTCGAACGGCAGCGGATCACCGCGTATTCGAGTCTGCGCGAACAGGTCGCGAGCATGCAGCGCACCTCCCACCAGCTCACCGGCCAGACCGGCCAACTGGTCGCGGCACTGCGCGCGCCCCAGGTGCGGGGGCGATGGGGCGAGATCCAACTGGAGCGCGTCGTCGAACTCGCCGGGATGACCAGGCACTGCGACTTCCAGACGCAGGTGCACCGAACGGGCCGCGGCGAGGACGAGCGGACAGTGCGGCCGGACCTGGTGGTGCGGCTGGCGGGCAACCGGCGGATCGTGGTGGACGCGAAGGTGCCGTTCGCCGCCTACCTGGACGCCTGCGGCACCGACGACCCCGACGTGCGAGCCGAGCTGCTCACCAGGCACGCCAAACATCTGCGCGCGCACGTCGACCAGCTGTCGGACAAGGCGTACTGGGCCGCCTTCGAGCCCGCGCCGGAATTCGTGGTGCTGTTCGTGCCCGGCGATCCGTTCCTGGACGCGGCCCTCACCACCGATTCGGAGCTGCTGGAGTACGCGTTCGGCCGCAACGTGATCCTCGCTACGCCCACCACTCTGATCGCGTTGCTGCGCACCATCGCCTTCGGCTGGCGGCAGGAGGCGCTGTCGGAGGACATGGCGACGGTGCAGCGTCTGGGGCGTGAGCTGTATCACCGGCTCGGCATGACCGGCAAGCATCTGGACCGGCTCGGAGCGCAACTCGGCAAAGCCGTGGAGGCGTTCAATTACACCGTGGCCTCCGTGGAGTCACGGGTGATGGTCACCGCGCGCAAACTGCACGACCTGGAAATAGCCGAGCAGGACGTGCCCGCGATCGGGCGAGTGGATTGCCTGCCCCGGGCGGTGGGCTTCGCCGACGCGGGTGAGTAACCAGCCCGATGGCCGTGCCGCCACGCCGCCGAGCGCGGCGGCAACTAGTGTGCATATCGTGGCTGCTTCCGAACGTGTGCGATCCCGGGTGCCCGCGCCGCAACGCTCGATCCTGCCGTCGGTGCCGGGGATCCCGGTCGGCGCGGCGATCCTGATCGCGGTTGCGTGCACGTTTCTGGGGTTTCTGATCGATGCCAACGGCGGCAGCGCCGAACTGACCGGCACGTTCGCCGCGCTGTACGTCCTCGGGTGCGTGGCGGCCGTCGCCGCCGTGCGCTACCGCGGCTTGTTCAGCACGATGGTGCTGCCGCCCCTACTGCTGTTCATCGCAGTGCCGCTGGCCTATCAGCAGCTCACCGGCCGTGGCTCCACCTCGATGAAGGACATCCTGCTGAACCTGGCGATCCCGCTGGTGAACCGATTCCCGACGATGATGCTCGCCACGCTCGCCGTCCTGCTGATCGGTGGCGCCCGGATCTACCTGCACCGCCGCGAGCAGGAGGCCGCCCGCCCGGCCTCGTCGCGCCGCAGCGAGAGCTGGGGCAAGAGGTCGCAGGCGAAGAAGAGCAGGCCCGCCCGTTCGTCCGGCGGCCTCGCGGACTCGGCGCGCCGCAAAGCCCGCCGCCCGAAAAAGGAGCCCGACGAGCCCACGCTGGACGACGCGGAGGAACCCGCGCCCCGCCCGGCCCGCCGACCGGCGGCGCAGGTCGCCGACGCCGCGCCCCGTGTCGCACCGTCTCGTCCGCGCGAAGGCCGGGGTCCGGCCCGGGGTGGAGGCCGCCCGGCCGCCGCCAAGCCCCGTCCCGAAGGCGAACCACCGCGCGGCGCGAGCCGCCGACGCGACATGCCGCCGCATCCCCAACCCAATGTGCGCTACCGCGAGCGTGATCCGAGCCGCACGGAACGGCGCAGGCCGGAGAATTTGTAGGCGGGTTCGCCGCGGCAGCACCAACGAAGGTGCGATACGTCCCCAGGGACCCGACGCGCACGTACTTAAGCCCGCACCACCGGCGCGGGCCCGGCGTCAGCGACGGGCGTCGCGCAGTTCCCGGGGCAGCGCGAAGACGAGGGTCTCGTTGGCCGTGGTGACCGGCTGGACGTCCCCGTAACCGTGCTCGGCCAGCATGTCCAGGACACCGCGGACCAGGATCTCGGGGACCGAGGCCCCTGAGGTGATACCGATCGTGCGGACGCCCTCGAGCCAGGCCGGGTCGATTTCGCGGGCGAAGTCAACCAGGTAGGCCGCCTTGGCGCCCGCCCCGAGCGCGACCTCGACCAAACGCACCGAGTTCGACGAGTTGCGGGAGCCGACCACGATCACCAGGTCGCATTCCGGCGCCATCGCCTTCACCGCGACCTGGCGGTTCTGCGTGGCGTAGCAGATATCGTCGCTCGGCGGGTCCTGCAGTCCGGGGAAGCGCTCGCGCAGTCGCTGCACCGTCTCCATCGTCTCGTCCACGCTCAACGTGGTCTGCGAGAGCCAGATCACCTTCGACTCGTCGCGCACGCTGACCTTGTCCACCGCGTCCGGCCCGTCGACCAACTGGACGTGCTCGGGCGCCTCACCGGCGGTGCCCTCGACCTCCTCGTGGCCCTCGTGACCGATCAGCAGGATGTCGTAGTCGTCGCGGGCGAAGCGCTTGGCCTCCTGGTGCACCTTGGTCACCAGCGGGCAGGTGGCGTCGATGGTGTGCAGACTGCGCGCGGCGGCCGACGCGTGCACCGCGGGCGACACGCCGTGCGCGGAGAACACGACGACCGCGCCCTCGGGCACCTCGTCGGTCTCGTCGACGAAGACCACACCGCGGTCGCGCAGCGTCTCCACGACATGCCGGTTGTGCACGATCTCCTTACGCACGTAGATCGGCGCGCCGTGCTTCTCCAGCGTCTTCTCCACGGTTTCGACCGCGCGGTCCACGCCGGCGCAGTACCCGCGCGGCTCCGCGAGCAGCACGCGTTTTCCGCCGTCGGCGACGGCGTTTGCGGCGCCTGCCGAGCGGGCGATTCCGACGTTCAAGGGAATGGCCGAAGACATGCCCACAGGATACGTGCGGCCCGGGACCGCGCCACCTCCGGGAGTTGTCCGTCACATCCTCCGCGAGATCCGTGGAGCACGGGCCGCGAGCTGGGACGGAAGGCGGTCACGGCGGGGTAGCCGACATGCCGCGGCGAATGTCTCGGACACTTCGCCGGGACCTGCGTTTATTCTCCGCATTATGAGCACATCGCCGCGCAATTCCGGCCGATCGGCAACGCGCCGGAACGGGCGAATATCCGAACCACGCCTGTCCCTCCTTTGCATAACACACCATTTCGGGCAGGCTAGGACCATGTTTCGACCACCCTTTCTGGCCCGGGTCGCAGCCGGAGCCGCCGTATACGCTCTCGAGGAATCCCGTCGGCTACCCACGGCGGCAATGAATTTCCCTATCACGGCCATCAGTCAGATGCTGCAGACGACGATGCACGTCCAGCAGTTCGTGACCAGTCTGGCGCTGAAGGGCGACGCGGTTTTCGATCGACTGTCCAACCGCCCGGTGGAGCAGCCGGAGTGGGCCACGTTCGACGAGGACCTCGCCGACGAGCCGAACCCCGCCTCGCTTCGCACCAGCCGATTCGATCTCTACACCGCCGACGATCCGGAACCGTTCCGCGCGGGCGAGACCAACGGCCATGCCGCCCCGGTGACGACGATCGGCGAGCAACCTGCCGAGGAACCGAAACCGGCTGAGCCGGAATCGGATCCCGCCCCTGTCGCGGACGCGCCCGCGATCGCCGAGCCGGAAGTCGCCACCCGGTACGACTACGCCAACATGACCCTGGCCCAGCTGCGCGCACGACTGCGCATGCTGACCCTCGAAGACCTCGTCGCGCTGCTGGAGTACGAGCAGCACACCCGCGCCAGGGCGCCGTTCGTGACCATGCTGACGAACCGGATCGCCACCGTGCAGGCCCAGTGACCGAACCCAGGACACCCTCGTCGCCCGCGATCGGCCGGGAAACCCCCGGCCAATCCGCCGCACCGGCCAATTCCGCCGAGCACCCGTGGCCGGTGCGCTCGGTGTCCATCAAGGTCGCCCAGTGGATCGACCGGCTCGGCAGCATCTGGGTGGAGGGCCAGATCACCCAGATCAATCTCCGTCCCGGCGCCCGCACCGCGTTCCTGGTGTTGCGCGACTCGTCCGCCGACATGTCGCTGTCGGTGACCTGTGACCCCGATCTCATTCGCAATTCCCCCGTGCCCCTGCAAGAGGGCAGCCGGGTGGTCGTCTACGGCAAGCTCTCGTTCTTCACCGGGCGCGGCACGATCTCCCTGCGCGTGCTGGAGATTCGGCCGGTCGGCATCGGCGAACTGCTGGCCCGCATCGAACGACTGAAGGCATTGCTGGCCGCCGAGGGCCTGTTCGATCCCAGGCTCAAGCGCCCGATCCCGTTCCTGCCCGGGACGGTCGGCCTGATCACCGGCCGCGCCAGTGCCGCGGAGCGCGACGTGCTGAGCGTCGCCAGGAATCGTTGGCCCGCGGTCCGTTTCGAAATCCGCAACACCGCCGTGCAGGGACCGACCGCGGTGCCGCAGATGCTCGCGGCCTTGGCCGAGCTGGATCGCCACCCGGCCGTCGAGGTGATCGTGCTCGCGCGCGGCGGCGGCAGCGTGGAAGACCTGCTGCCGTTCTCCGACGAGGCGCTGTGCCGCGCGATCGTGGCCGCGACCACGCCGATCGTGAGCGCGATCGGCCACGAGCCGGACAACCCGCTCAGCGACCTGGTCGCCGACCTGCGCGCGGCCACCCCGACCGATGCCGCCAAGCGAATCGTCCCGGACGCCGCCGCCGAACTGGCCTGCATCCACGAACTGCGCGAACGCACCGCCGCCGCGCTGCGCGGCTGGGTCGACCGGGAGACCAGGGCGCTCGCCCAGCTACGGTCGCGGCCCGTGCTCGCCGACCCGCTGCGCGAGATCGATCGCCGCCAGGAAGAGGTCGAACGCCTGCGCACGGCCGCGCACCGCTGCGCCGAGCAGCTCATCCGCACCGAAGCCACGGCTGCCCGGCACTTGCGCGAGAAACTCACCGCCGTGGGCCCGGCCGCCACACTGTCGCGTGGCTACGCTGTCGTACAGCGCGTCACCGGCCGGGAACGGGAGGTGGTGCGCTCGATCGAGGACGCGCCCGCGGGCAGCCAGCTGCGCATCCGGGTCGCCGACGGCGCCATCACGGCCGCCGCGCTCGGCACCCAGGCGCTGGGCGCCGAGCACACCGACACAGGGAGGAACTGACCTTGGCCGAGTCCGGCAAGTCCGCGGGGAAGAACGGGGCGGGAGCCGACCCGGCCGACGAATCGGCGGAGATCGCAGGCTTCGGTTACGAACGCGCGCGCGACGAACTCGTCAACGTCGTCAAGATCCTCGAGCAAGGCGGCCTCGACCTGGACGAATCCCTCGCCCTGTGGGAGCGCGGCGAGGCGCTGGCCAACCGCTGTGAAGAACACCTGGCGGGCGCGCGCAAGCGCGTCGAGGACGCGCTGCACCGCACCGACCTGGAACAGCCGCAATGACCATCCGCCGCGCCACGCCCGACGTCCGCACCGCCGACCTGGCCGCGAGCCGCGCTTTCTACCGGCTGCTCGGCTTCCGCGAGGCGATGGACCTGGGCTGGGTGGTCACCATGGCCTCGCCGTCCAACCCGACCGCCCAGGTCCTGCTCGTCGGCCCGGAGGCCGAACAGCTCCAGCCGGACATGAGCGTGGAGGTCGACGACGTCGACGCCGTGCACGCGGCGGTCGTCGACGCAGGCGCCGACATCGTCTACCCCTTGCGCGACGAGCCGTGGGGCGTGCGCCGCTTCTTCGTCCGCGATCCGAACGGGACCGTGGTCAACGTGGTGAGCCACCGCTGACCACAGCCCCCGGACTCGCCGTTACCGCGATGCGGCCACGGCTCGGAACCGCGCGACGCCGTCCTCGCTGCGCACCCGCTCGTACCCGCCTTTCTCCAGCACACGCACCGATGACGGATTGGCCAGTTCAACATCGGCGTGCACCGCGCGGACGCCGGGCGCGGTGAACGCGTGCGCCGTCAGGGCGACGGTGGCCTCGGTCGCGTAACCACGACCGCGCCGCGAGGCGACGATGCCGTACCCGAGCTCCAGCTCACCATCGGCGGGCGGCCAGAACAGCCCGATCGATCCGACGACGAGTCCACTCGATCGCTCGATGATCAGCCGGTGCCCGAACGGTCCGAGCCAGTCCGGATGCGCGGCGAACAGCCCCGCGATGACGCGATCTCCCCCGGCCGGGAAATCCGCCGCCCACGTGGCGTGACGCCGGTCGTCGAGCACGGCGGCCACCGCACCGGCGGTCCACGGCCGCAGGATCAGGCGTTCGGTGAGCAGATCGGAAGAGATGGAAACAGACACGTGACACTCCTGGTCATCGATGAAAGACCGGTCCGCGTCGACGCGCTGCGGAAGAATCAGGGGCGCGCGAACCGGCGAAGGGCAGGCGAAATACGGCTGACGGCAGCCATATTCATCGACCTCCGAGATCCGGTTCGGCACGTGTCTCGTACCGCGGCAAACCTAACGGTCACGCGCGGCCGAAGGCAAGGGGGTTTCAGGGCTTCAGCGGTTGCGCCGCGGTGATCGCCTGGGCGAGCGTGCTGAACGCCGCCTGGTTTCCCGCGCCGGTGATCAGCACGCGGGACCGGCCGAGGTCGGTGATCCAGGCGGTCTCCGAGCCCTGCTCGGCGTAGACGATCCACTTCTGCGCGCCGACCTGCTCGGTACCGCTGGCGTACCGGGAGCCGAGCACGAACCGGGCCAGCGCTTCCTCGGTGGCGTTGCTCTGGGTGAATCGCATGTAGGTGCCCTGCGGCGTGATGTAGCCGACGGTGCTGGCCGCTCCGCCGCCGGTGCCGCCGATGGACTCCCGGCTGCCGGAGTTCGGCGTCCAGTCCGCGGGCAGGTCCGGGTTGCGGATCGGGAACGGCATGGAGCGAGCGTCGGCGGTGAGCGCCGCCCGCGCGTCGAAGTGCGGGATCTGCCCCTGCGTCGGACCGTTCGCGGCGAAGCTGCACTGGCTGGCCAGGCCCGCGAAAACCAGCGCGATCAACACCAACGGGATCAGCGACCAGAACAGATCCCGGTAGTCGTTCAGGATGCGTGGCTTTTGGTACGACACGCTCCCAGTATCCACTCGGAAGATGACACTGCCCCGCGCACCCCGCACCGCCGAGCAGGGGTGTACGCCCGTGCCACATCGAATGAGACAATCGACCGGTACGTACCGACGCACAGGAGGCACCCCGCAATGACGGCAACTTCCCCCACACCTAGCCGCCGCGAGGCGCCCGACCGCAACCTCGCACTCGAGCTGGTCCGCGTGACCGAGGCCGGGGCGATGGCCGCGGGCCGGTGGGTCGGGCGCGGCGACAAGGAAGGGGGTGACGGCGCCGCCGTCGACGCCATGCGGCAGCTGGTCAGCTCGGTGTCCATGCGCGGCATCGTCGTCATCGGCGAGGGCGAGAAGGACGAAGCGCCCATGCTGTACAACGGCGAGGCCGTCGGCGACGGCACCGGCCCCGAAGTGGACTTCGCGGTGGACCCGATCGACGGCACCACGCTGATGTCCAAGGGCGTACCGGGCGCGATCTCGGTGCTCGCGGTGGCCGAGCGCGGCGCCATGTTCGACCCGTCCGCGGTGTTCTACATGCACAAGATCGCCGTCGGCCCCGACGCCGCCGACGTGATCGATATCGCGGCCCCGATCGGCGAGAACATCAGGCGGGTCGCCAAGGCCAAGAGCTTGTCGAAGTCCGACCTGACCGTCTGCATCCTGGATCGTCCCCGGCACGCCGAACTGATCCAGCAGGTGCGCGACGCGGGCGCCCGCATCCGCCTGATCTCCGACGGCGACGTCGCCGGCGCGATCGCCGCGGCCCGCCCGGAATCCGGCACCGACATCCTGGTCGGCATCGGCGGCACGCCCGAGGGCATCATCGCCGCCGCCGCGATCCGCTGCATGGGCGGCGAGTTGCAGGGCATGCTCGCGCCGAAGGACGACGAGGAACGGCAGAAGGCCATCGACGCGGGCCACGACCTCGACCGCGTGCTGACCACCGAGGACCTGGTCTCCGGTGAGAACGTCTTCTTCTGCGCCACCGGCGTCACCGACGGCGACCTGCTACGCGGCGTGCGCTACTACGGCGGCGGCGCGTCCACCCAGTCGATCGTCATGCGCTCGAAGTCCGGCACGGTCCGCATGATCGACGCCTACCACCGCCTGACCAAGCTGCGCGAATACTCCTCGGTCGACTTCATCGGCGACGAACACGCGGTCCCGCCGCTGCCGTGATATCTGGCCGCGACTTCGTCGCGGCGTGTTCGCGGCCCCCTTGTGGCTCGCGTCCGAGCGACCGCCGCTGGCGACTTCGTCGCGGACGCGGCGGTCGCTCGGACGCGAGCAGGGCCGCGAACGGCGCATGCTCGGTCTCGCTTCGCTCGAAACCGGGAGTGGGGGTGAGTGGTGCCGCGGGGCGGGGACCGCAACACCCCGTGTACGCGGTCTCGCTGCCCGGGGCGAAACAGGTATCCAGGAATGCCCGCGCGCAGACCGCAGCATGCGGCGTCTCTGCGGGTGCGCCCGCGAAGCCGCAGATACTCGGACTCGAGCCGGCGGCGAATGGGCGATGCTCGGTGTCGTCGCCGTCCGTTTGTCGACGAATCGCTATCGGAATGTTCGCGGGCATGACTACCGGCCGAATTTGTACACAGCCATGCACAGGGAATTCGGCCTCGCGCGGCACGAGACTCGAGTCGGGGCCGGGCAAGCGCTTTGCGCAGTTATCGCGGCAGCTCAGCGTTTGCCCTTTCGCCTGTACGGCGTGGCCACCGCATTCGGGTCGTGGGTGGTGCGGGCAGCCGGATAGGCGGTTTCGTATTCCGGGTGCGGGGCCTCTGGGGTGTGCGAATGACCTCAGGCGTGGCTGCCCCATGGGGGGCGGCTGCGGCATAGGGTCGGAATCATGACCGAGGAGCAGCAGTACCGCATCGAGCACGACACCATGGGTGAGGTTCGGGTTCCGGTGGACGCCTTGTGGCGGGCGCAGACGCAGCGGGCCGTGGAGAACTTCCCGATCAGCGGACGCGGCTTGGAGCGCGCGCAGATCCGCGCGCTCGGCCTGCTGAAGGCCGCGTGCGCCACGGTGAACCGCGACCTGGGTCTGCTCGATGCCGGCAAGGCCGATGCCATCATCGCCGCGGCGAACGAGATCGCCGATGGCGAGCACGACGATCAGTTCCCGATCGACGTCTTCCAAACCGGTTCCGGCACCAGCTCGAACATGAACGCCAACGAGGTGATCGCCTCGCTGGCCAAGGCGAAGGGCGTCACCGTCCACCCGAACGACGACGTGAACATGTCGCAGTCGTCCAACGACACCTTCCCCACGGCGACGCATCTGGCCGCCACCGAGGCGGTCATCACGGATCTGGTTCCCGCGCTGGAACATCTGCGGCTGGCGCTGCTGGACAAGTCGGCGGAATGGCGGACCGTGGTCAAGTCCGGGCGCACCCACCTGATGGACGCGGTGCCGGTCACCCTGGGTCAGGAGTTCGGCGGTTACACCCGCCAGATCGCGGCGAGCATCGACCGCATCATGGCGACGCTGCCGCGGCTGGGCGAGCTGCCGATCGGTGGGACGGCGGTCGGCACCGGGCTGAACGCACCGGACGGCTTCGGCGCGAAGGTTGTCGCGGAATTGGTGCGCGCCACCGGCATCGATGCGTTGCGCGAGGCCGAGGACCACTTCGAGGCGCAGGCCGCGCGCGACGGTCTGGTCGAGGCGTCCGGCGCGCTCCGCACGATCGCGGTGAGCCTGACCAAGATCGCCAACGACATTCGCTGGATGGGCTCGGGCCCGCTGACCGGTCTGGCCGAGATCCAGCTGCCGGATCTGCAGCCGGGCAGCTCGATCATGCCGGGCAAGGTGAATCCGGTTCTGCCCGAGGCGGTCACCCAGGTCGGCGCCCAGGTGATCGGCAACGACGCCGCGGTCGCCTTCGCGGGCGCGAACGGCGCTTTCGAACTGAACGTGTACATCCCGGTGATGGCTCGCAACCTGCTGGAGTCGATTCGCCTGCTGGCCAACGTCTCCCGGTTGTTCGCCGACAAGTGCGTGCGCGGCCTGGTCGCCAACGTCGAGCACCTGCGTACGCTCGCCGAGTCCTCCCCCTCGATCGTGACCCCGCTGAACTCTGCGATCGGCTACGAGGAGGCGGCCGCGGTCGCGAAGGAAGCGCTGAAGGAGAAGAAGACGATTCGCCAGACCGTCATCGATCGGGGGCTGCTCGACGAGAAGCTGACCGAGGAGGAACTCGACCGCCGACTCGACGTGCTGGCCATGGCGAAGGTGAAAGAGCAGGGCTGAAGGGACCGCAAACGAACGCCACCTCGGTAACCGTGGGGCTACCGAGGTGGCGTTCGACTGGAACGTTCCGCTCGCGGAGCAGGCGACCCGCCCGCTGACGGGTCCGGATCGGATGACGGCAGGTCAGTCGCGCAAGCGCGAGAGCTCGTCGCGGGCCAGCTCACCGTCCGGGCCGAAATCGGTGCGGGTGAAGATGTTCCACCGCCGCAGCAACGGCGCGAAGACCAGCTCGTCCTCCTTGGACCGGTCGTAGACCCCCGCCTCGGCGAGCGCCTCGTCACTGCTGCGGCCGCCCGGCAGCGTCACCGTCGGGACCTCGAAACCGGCGACCCGGTCGGCGATGGCCCGCACGGTCTGGTCCGGCGCCAGGTCGAGCGCGGCGGCGATCAGGTCGGCGAAGAAGACCGACTGCAGTTCGTCGTCCTGCGCGATGCGCTCGGCCATGGCGGTGACCAGGGGGTTCTCACCGAGTGCGGCGATGTTGCGGTGCCGGATCGCGCTGGCGGACTCCTCGAACGCGCAGCTGGCCAGCACATCGAGCAGGTGCATCGCCGGGCGGCGGAAGCCCTTGGTCATGTGCTCCATCCGCAACCGCTCCAGTTCCACCGGGTCGACGGCCCTGGTGACCATGAGGTAGTTGCGGATCATGATCTCGTGACGGTTCTCCTCGGCCGTCCAGCGGCCGACCCAGCGCCACCACGCGCCGGTGCGCAGGTACTTGCCGATCTCGCGGTGATACGAGGGCAAGTTGTCGGCGATCAGCACGGAGACGGTCAACGCCAGTTTGGCGGTGTCGCTGAGCTCGGACTGTTCCGGCGTCCAGTCGGTACCGCCGAGGAAGGCGAAGTTGCGCCCGTCGTCCCACGGCACGAAGTCGTGTGGCTGCCACCCGTCGGCGACATCGACGTGCTTGCGCAGCAGCAGTTCTACGTCCACCGCGAGCGATTCGAGCAATTCGCGGTCGGTCAGGAGAGTTTGCACCGAGATAACCTAGCGGCTTGGCCCGCGAAGCGGGGGCGGATGGATGGAATGGGCGGGCTACCGGGACCGCAGTGCGGTCCCGGACGCCGAAATCCCGGGTTACTACTTCGGCGTGACGGTGATAGTACCGTCCACCCAGGTGATGGTGCCGCCGGTGAAATCGCTCTGCTTACCGCCGGGAATGTCCTTCTCGTCGCTGATCGGGTAGCCGAGCTCGCCCTGCGCGCCGCCGTTGTCCTCCCACGCCTTGCGGATCTCGCCCCAGACGACGTGTGGCTCGCCTTCCTTGGCCTCGTAGATCGTGCCGCCCGCGAAGTCCTGGTACTCGCCGTCGTCGGGGCCCTTCTCCTCGGCTTCCAGCGGGAGGCCGAGCGTGCCCGTGGGGCCGCCGAGCTCGGTGTACTTCTCGTAGATGTCGCCGTCGACGGATATCTCGCCGGCCGGGGTGGGGATCTTGGTCCCTTCGGCGGCCGGGCCCGCGGTGCCCGTCGCACGGTTCTCGGTGGTGGTCCTGTCGTTGTCGGTGGTGGTGGCACCGGGCGCGAGCGTGGTCATCATGGTCGTCACCATGCCGGTCATGGTGGCGGCGGTGTCGGAGTCGTCATCGTCGCCACAGCCGGCCAACGCCAGCCCTGCCGCGGCGAGCACTGCGGTGAATCCAGCCGTTCGTCGAGCGAAGTGGTGCATGTCCATCCTCTCGCTGTGGGCTACCGGCACACCACGGGCTCCGTGACGCCGCGCGTAGCCTCGGCCGATTGTCAGGCGATGACCCGGTGACCGACGAGGTCACCGGGTCATACCGAACAGCTATCGCGGCGGATATTACCCGTCGGATGTGCCGTGAAACACACCCTCGGGCGGTGCTCCGGGATCAGGCGTTGGGGCCGTACTCCTCCAGCATCTCGGTGACCAGCGCCGCGATCGGCGAGCGCTCGCTACGGGTCAGCGTGATGTGCGCGAAAAGCGGATGACCTTTGAGTTTCTCGACCACCGCCGCCACGCCGTCGTGCCTGCCGACGCGCAAATTGTCGCGCTGAGCCACATCGTGGGTGAGCACCACCCGCGAGCCGGTTCCCAGGCGGCTGAGCACCGTGAGCAGCACATTCCGCTCCAGCGACTGGGCTTCGTCCACGATCACGAAGGAGTCGTGCAGCGACCGCCCGCGAATGTGGGTCAGCGGCAACACCTCCAGCATGTCGCGGCTGAGCACCTCCTCCATCACCTCGCGGCTGGCCAGCCCGTCGAGCGTGTCAAAGACCGCCTGCGCCCAGGGGCCCATCTTCTCGCTCTCGCTGCCGGGCAGGTAGCCCAGTTCCTGGCCGCCGACCGCGTAGAGCGGGCGGAAGACCACCACCTTGCGCTGCGTGCGCCGTTCCAGCACCGCCTCCAGGCCCGCGGTCAACGCGAGCGCCGACTTGCCCGTGCCCGCCCGGCCGCCGAGCGAGACGATGCCGACACTCTCGTCCAGCAGCAGGTCGAGCGCGATGCGCTGCTCGGCGGACCGGCCGTGCAGCCCGAACGCCTCGCGCTCGCGCACCAGCTGCACCCGCTTGTCCGGCGTGACCCGGCCGAGCGCGCTGGAACTGGCGCCGAGCAGCCGGATGCCGGTGTGGCAGGGCAGCTCTCGCGCCTCGTCCAGATCTATCACCGACTCGGCGTAGAGCTGATCGATGCGCGCCGTGCTGACGTCGAGCTCCACCATGCCGGACCAGCCGGAGGTCACCACGTCCTGGGCGTGGTACTCGTCGGCGTGCAAGCCCACCGCGCCGGCCTTGACCCGCAGCGGAATGTCCTTGGACACCAACACCACTTCGCGGCCCTCGGCCGCGAGGTTGAGCGCACAGGCCAGGATCCGGGCGTCGTTGGTGTCGGTACGGAAGCCGACCGGAAGGACCGCGGGATCGGTGTGGTTCAGTTCCACCTGCAGCGTTCCGCCCTCGGCGCCGATCGGCACCTGCTGATCCAGCCTGCCGTACTGCAGGCGCAGATCGTCCAGATTGCGCAGGGCTTCTCGCGCGAACCAGCCCAGTTCGTGATGGTGCCGTTTGGCTTCGAGTTCACTGATGACCACCAGTGGTAACACCACGTCGTGCTCGCCGAACCGAGTGAAGGACCAGGGATCCGACAGCAGGACGGACGTGTCGATGACGAAGGTTTTGCCGGCTGATTGCGAGGGGCGGGCCCCCTTCGCGGCGGCTCCGCCTTTCGCGGAGCTGGAGTTCGCCGAGGGAGCGGAAACGGAGCGTGCAGCAGTCACGGTGGGCTCCTCTGTGTTCGCGCGGCAGTCGCACGAACGATCTCGCTGGACCGGTCCGTCCTGATGGACCCGACGTTGCCGTCAGGCGCCACGAGGGCCGGGGACCGGCCCCCTCGTACTGAGTAGCTCAGTCACGGTCAGGACCTCCCGTACGAGCCACACCGCCGCGGCCCGCACACCCGACGCTACCTCCGACTCGGGCATCCGCGCTCAGGGACCGGAAGGCGTGTCCGTGAATTTGTCGTAAACCCGCACTTCGCGCGGGTTCAACGCAGCACGTCGAGCAACACCGGAACATGGCTGTTCGCCGGATCCTGTACGGCGGTGAGCAATGTCACCGGACCTTCGGCGGCCAAGGTGCGCAATTCCCGCAAATCTTGCTGAACATCCGGCGCCGCCAATTCCGCGCGGTAACGGCGGGCGAATTCCGGGCCGCGCGCGTCCCGGTCGGCATGGAACCAACGGCGCAACTCGGTGGACGGGGTGAGCGCTTTGGGCCAGCGATCGACCCGCGCTTGTGCTTTGGTGATCCCCCTCGGCCAGAGCCGGTCGACCAGCACCCGCGTGCCGTCGTCCGGGTCCGGGGTGTCGTAGACGCGCTTCACGCGGAAGCCGGGCGGCGTTTGCGGTGTCATAGCAGTCATCGCAGCACGGCGTCCGGGCACGATAATGATTCGCCACGCGGTCGCTGTCGGCCCATTCGGCGGTTAGAGTCGCTGGTATGTCCGGTAACGAGGATTTGGAGAAGCTGTCGTCGAAGGAGCTGCACGACCGGGCGATGAAGCTGGCCGTGCGGCGCGGCGATGTGAGGTTCCTGTGGCGGCTGCTCACCTCGATCCCGGCCGCGGAGGCCGCGGCGGGCAACGTCGGCGCGAGCGAGGCGGACATCAAGTACGTGCTGCCGATGCTCGACGACTACGTCCACGCGGGCGACGGCGCGGTCGCCGAGGTGCTGCGGCCGGTCTACCTGGACTACCTGACTCAGCACTCCTGAGCCGGGTCAGCCCCGCTTCAGCGCCGCGCGCCAGAGGCCGACTCCGGTGCCGCGCAGGACGTTCTCCCAGCTGAAGTGGTCGTGCCACAGGATGATTCGGCCGTCGCGCAGCTCGAACGTGCCGGTCACCCAGAATCCGACGCGCACCGGCCCGAAGCGCAGGTAGTCGGTGCGGTCGGTGAGCACGACGTCGCCGTCGGCGGCGATGTGGTGCAGGTCGACGCCGAAGCCGAGCCAGTCGCGGCGCAGGCCGCGCAGCACGCCCGCCACCCGTCGCAGGCCCTTCACGTCGGGCAGCGAGGTGTTCTTCCAGACGATGTCCGGGTGCAGCAGGTCGATCGCCTCTTCGGCGGCGCCGATTTCCAGCGCGGCGAAGAACTCCCGCACGGTGGTGATCGAGTCCTGTGTCAGATCGGGTTCGTCGGTCATGGTCCGAGCGTAGGCCGCGCCGGTCATCCGCGGCGCGCGATGAGCACGGCCAGTCCGTCCAGAATGCGCCCGATGCCGAATTTCAGCGCGCCCTCTCCGCCCGCTGCCGCACCCTCCTCGGCGAACGCGGCGACCGCGGCCGGGTAGCGATCGGCCGCGGCGGCCACCATCTCGGCCAACTGCCCGGCGATCTGCTTCTCGAACTCGTCGGCGTCCCCCACCCGCGTCTGCTGCACCAGGCTGCGGGCGTGCCCGGTCAACAGGACGATGGTGTCCAGGCGCTCGGCGGCGGTGAGGCCGGTGTCGACGAGCGCCGCGAGCGCGGACTCCATCCAGGCCATCTCGTTCGGCCCGACCGGCCGTACCCCCACCGATACCTCCAGCGACCAGGGATGGGCGCGCAGGCGTTCGTAGATCGTCTCGCACCACAGGCTCAACCGGCCGCGCCAAACCTCCTCCGCCGCGTCCTCGCCGCCGTCCATCTCCGGGGGTGCGCCCAGCGCGGTGTCCAGCATCAGCGCGACGAGTTCGGCCTTGCCTGGCACGTAGCGGTACAGCGACATCTTGGTGAAACCCAGGCGCTCGGCCAGCCGCTGCATGGACAGGTTCGCCAGCCCTTCGGCATCGGCCAGCGCGATCGCCTCCGCGACGATCCGCTCCACCGACAGCGCGGGTTTCGGACCGCGCGTCGGGCGGTGACCGGTACCCCAGAGCAGTTCGAGTGTGGTTGGTGTCGGCATGCCCGAATCCTTCCGGAGAACGTCTTGACCCGAAATTGTGTCTACCATACGCTAATCCGCGTCCATCGAATACAGTTTCCATCGGACACAGATTGCCGACACAGGAGATCCGCCATGCGCAACACCACCGTCCTCATTTCCGGCGCCGGCATCGCCGGGCCCGCTCTGGCCTACTGGCTGCACCGCTACGGATTCGCGGTCACCGTCGTCGAGCGCGCTCCCGGGCTTCGCCCCGGCGGTCAGGCGATCGACTTCAAGGGCCGCACGCACCGCACCGTGCTGGAACGGATGGGCATCCTGCACGACGTCGAGGAGCGCAGGACGGGCACCACCGACACGGTCTTCGTGGACGAGCGGGGCTCACGGCGGGCGCTGATGTCGGGCGAGTTCACCGGCGGCGACGTCGAGATCCTGCGCGGCGACCTGTCCGAAATCCTCCACAGTCGCACCGCCGACCGCTGCGAGTACCTGTTCGGCGATTCGGTCACCGCGCTCACCGAGACCGCGGCGGGCGTGCGCGTCGAATTCGAGCACGCGACCGCGCGCACCTTCGACCTCGTCTTCGGCGCGGACGGCATCCACTCGCGGGTCCGCCGCCTGGCCTTCGGCCCCGAGCGCGACTTCGTGAAGTACCTGGGCTACTACTACGCCGTCGCGGGCGCGAGCCCGTGCGGCGCAGAGGCGGCCGGATCACCCGAACGCGTGACCGCCTACGGTCACAACGCTCCCGGACGACTCGCGATCAGCGGCGGCCCGAAGGCACAGCAGATGTACATGTTCGCCTCCCCCGAACTCGATTACGCGCGCGACGACAGCGCGGCCCAGCGCCGCATCCTCACCGAGACCTTCGCCGAGGTCGGCTGGGAGGTGCCGCGCATGCTCGCCGAACTGGCCGAATTCGACGATTTCTACATGGACTCGATCAGCCGGGTGCGCATGCGGGACGGATACACCAAGGGTCGGGTCGCCCTGGTCGGTGATTCCGCGTACGGAAACACGCTGGGCGGCTTCGGTACCGGGCTCGCCGTGGTCGGCGCGTACGTCATCGCGGGGGAACTGGCCCTGGCGGACGGCGATCACGCGGCCGCCTTCGCCCGCTACGACGAACTCATGAAGCGCTACGCGAAGATCGCGGGCAACAACAACGCCGGTCGTTTCCTGGCGCCGAAGACCGCGCGCGGCATCAAGATGCGCGACTGGTTCCTCGAATCCCGGCTGTTCGCACTGATGACCGAGTACGGCGACAAGGCCGCCAACGACATCGATCTGAAGGACTACCCCGCCTTGGTCGGCACCGCCGACGCGCGCTGATCATCCGCCACCCGCCTTGACAGCAATTCTGACCCGTCGCGTCCGCCTTGGCGGGGCACGACATCCCAGTTCGCCACAGCCGCACCGCCGATCCCGAGAGGCGCGACCGGGCGGCCCCGTGCGATCGGCTGTGTTTCGATGGAACCGGAGCGAGATGGGACGCGTCTATAAAGTCAGACGGCACTGACGGAAGGGGCGGCTATGGCGGACAGCCCGTTTCCCGGGTACATCGAAGCTGCGAAAACCGGGGCATTGCAGGTGCGGATGGACCCGCAAGGGTTCGTCGAGATCGACCAGGCGTGCCAGGAGTTGATCGACCAACTCACCGGTGCTCGCGCTGATGCTCGCGATCTCGGTGAGAAGACGCAGTGGGGATTGGGCGAGGACAATCCGCGCCTTTCATCAGCGGTCGAACTGGTCCGGCTGTTCCGGGAGAAAGCCTTCGGGGGCCCGAACAATGCCTATGACACTCTGAGCGACTACATTTCCGTAGCCGAGGAGATCCGAGCCATGTTCAAAGCGATCTGCGACACCTACCAGCGCACCGATGCCGAGTTCGCGGCCAAGATGCGGGAACTCAGCGCATGAGCGGCAGCCGGCACAGGGTTCTTCGGCCGACGGCAGGTTTCGCAGCAGCGGCGACACTGGCGGTACTGCTCACCGGATGTGGGGACGAGACCACGTCATCACAGACAGCGACATCGACGACGCAGCCGAATGCCGCAGGCACGGGAACGAGTCCGACTGTCGGGCCGGGCTCGCAGACATCGTTCGATCCCTGCACCGCCCTGACGCCCCAGTTCTTGGCCGACCACCAATGGGACGCATTGCCGCCTGCCCCGAAGCAGAACAGCATGAGCGGGATCAGCTGGAAGGGCTGCCGGTATGTCGCGCGAGCCGGGTACAGCCTCACGATCCAAACGACGAACGGCACGCTCGATCAGGTGAAGGAGAAATTCCCTTCCGCCACAGGTGTCGCGATCGGGAGTCGGAATGCAGTGCGGTACGAAGCTCGTCCCGACGTTCCTGGCGGCTGCACGGTCAACGTCGAGTTGCGCGGTGGCTCGCTGTACATCCTCGTCGACGATCCGAGCGGCAAGCACCCACGCAAACTGTCACCGTGTGACAACGCCACCGATATCGCCCGAGCAGTCGCACCACTGCTGCCCGCGGGCAGCTGAACACCGGGGGAAGCGATCATGAGACAAACCGACGGCCGCGCGATCACCAATCCGGAGAACGCGCAGAGTTTCTCGCACGCGGAGATCAAGCAGGCGGCCGACGCGATGAATCCGGCCGGGCTCGACAGCGCGCTCGCCGCGTGGTCGGCCATCGCCGCGGCGGTCACGAACGCGGGGCAGCAGTTCGAGTCCGCGATCAAGAAGGCCGTGGAGCAGCAGTGGGAGGGCGCGGCGGCCGACAGCGCGGTTCGCGGCGTGCGGGACTACGCGGCGCGGATGGGCGAATTCGGCGAGGCAGTCGGCGCGCAGAGTGTGCCGCTGTCGGCGGCGGCGGACGCGGCGACCAAGTTCAAGATGTCGGTGCCCGACCTGGCCGACACTTCAGGTAGCTCGGCCGATCCCGAACAGCGCAACTCGCGGGAGGAGCAAGCCCGCGACGAAATGAACACCCAGTACATCCAGCCGTACGGGGCCACCGCGCCGGCCATTCCCACGCTGCCGCCCCCGGTCAGCCCTGCCGCCGCGGCACCGACGGGTATCGAGACCGGCGCCGGTACGGAAGCAGGCGTGAACGCCGGTTCGCAGCCGGTGGACGGCACTCGCCCCGCCGACACGTCCTCCTCGGGCGACAAGTCGTCTTCCGGCGGCAATCCCACCTCCGAGGACACCGCCGCACCCAGTGACACGGCGGAGGAAGGCCACCAGGACGACCAGTCACAGCAGGCGAGCGAAAACACTCCGGAGACGACTACCCCGCAGGCCG
This sequence comes from Nocardia abscessus, assembly GCF_015477775.1. Taxonomy (GTDB): domain Bacteria; phylum Actinomycetota; class Actinomycetes; order Mycobacteriales; family Mycobacteriaceae; genus Nocardia; species Nocardia abscessus_A. The sequence goes on from NZ_JADLQO010000012.1 coordinate 127,257, forward strand.
TTTCGCAGAGTCAGGACGCGGCGGCCACCACGCCCGCCTCCACCACGAGGACGCAGACGCCGACTTCGGCTACACCGTTCCTGTCCACCGCGCCGCTGCCGACCGCACCCGACGCCGTCGCCCCGGCGTCGTTCGACAGCAGGCCGAACGGCACGCAGGCCAGGCCGGGCACGCCCGGTGCGGTGGGAACACCGAGCGCCGCGGAGAACGAAGCACGATCGGGCACTTCACGTCCCGCGCAGCCCACCGCCCCGGCCGCGTCCCAGGCGTCATCCGCTCCGGCCGGGCGCGCCGGGGCGCCCGGCATCCCCGGCTACCCGGGCATGGTCCCGCCGGGGATGCGCGGCAGGCGCACGGACGACGACGAGCACAAGTCGCCGAAGTACCTGCGCACCGAGGAACACGCGAAGGAATTGCTCGGCGAGGTGCAACCGACCGTGCCGCCCGCCCTCGGAGAGAAATGATGGCGCAATGGTCGCTGTCGGCCGAGCAGTTCGCCGCGGCGTGGTTCGGGACCGGGCTCGATCGCATGCCCTTCCCGTTCCGGTTCACCAGCCGGTTTCCCGGCCTGAACGAGTACCAGGAGTATCAGCGGCAGTTCCGCGCCGAGCTGGACCGCGACGAGCGGCTGCCCCTGCGCAGCGCGATCGGCACGCTGGCCGGCCCCGACTGGCGCATCGAACTGTTCGGCTACGACAACACGCGCGAGGGCGTCGAACTGCGCGCCGTCGCGTGCGGGACACGCACCGGCTCCGGTGTGCTCGCCGTGCAATCACCCGCGCCGGATGGTGGCCGAGTCCAGCTGCGCCGCTGCCGAGTCGACCAGCTCGCCACCGAAGTGGTGCGCCTACTGCCGCAAACCCCCGCTGGAACGGTCGGGGAGAAGAGCTTTCTGCTCGACGATCTCAACGACGATCGCCCGGATCTGTTCGGCAACGCGCCCGCCAGCCAGGCCAAGGAACGCTACCGGCGCTTCTGGCGGCAGTCGTGCACCACCCGCGGCACCGCCGTCGTGCTGCTCGGCCCGCGCAACGACGCGCCGCTGCGGACCGGCCGCCTCCGCTGGATCGACACGGCCGACGGCCGTTACTGCGAGATGCCCGCCAATCGCGCCCTGATGATCCGTCCCGGTACCGGCACCGATATCGCCCGATATCTGGACGAGTCGATCGTGCGGGCGAAAGCGCGCATGGATCGGTAGTTCCGGATCGCCGCGTCGGCTCGTAGTTTGAAGCCATGGCAACTCGGGACGAGATCGAGGCATTTCTGGGCGCGTATCAACAGGCGTTGAGCTCGTTCGACGCCGAGCGTTCGGCCGCGCTGTGGGGCACGCCGGGCACGATCGTGGGCGACGGATTCGTCGGCTCGCTGTCTTCCCGCGCGGACATGGCGGAGGGTCTGCGCCAGTCCTATCCCCTGTATCGAGCGCTGGGACTCGCGAGGGTCGACCACACCTTGCTGGGACAGGTCGAGCTCACCGCGCGCATCACCCGCCTGCACGTCCGATGGCACTTCTTCGACGCGGCGGGCGCATTGCTCACCGACAGCGACTACGAATACCTGCTGCGCCGCGATGACGACGACGTGCTCCGCGTCTACGTCGCGGTAGCCATCGATGAAATGCGGAAGCTCATCGAACTCGCGGCCGCCAAAGGCGTCGAGATACCGGGTTCCTGAGCCCGGCGGCGATCGCCGCGACTCGCGCTCCCGGCTTCGCACATCCGCTGACCGACAGCGGATGTGCGAAGCGGACGCGAGCGTCAGCCCAGCAGGCGCCAGTCCTCCAGACCGTCGTACAGCGGAACGTCCTTCGCCAGCTTGCTCACCCGGGCGCGCAGTGAGTCCAGGTCGGCGCTGCCTGCCAGCGCGCCGGCGATGATGTCGGCGACCTCGGCGAACTCGGTGTCGCCGAAGCCACGGGTGGCCAGGGCAGCGGTGCCGATCCGCAGGCCGGAGGTGACCATCGGGGGACGCGGGTCGAACGGAACGGCGTTGCGGTTGACCGTGATACCGATCTCGTGCAGCAGGTCCTCGCCCTGCTGGCCGTCGAGTTCGGAGTTGCGCAGGTCGACCAGCACCAGGTGCACGTCGGTGCCGCCGGTGAGCACGCTGATGCCCTTATCCTTGACGTCCGCGGCGGTGAGCCGCTCGGCCAGGATCTTCGCGCCCGACAGAGTGCGCTCCTGGCGATCCTTGAACTCCTCGCCCGCCGCGATCTTGAACGCGACGGCCTTGGCGGCGATGGCGTGCATGAGCGGGCCGCCCTGCTGACCCGGGAACACCGCGCTGTTGAGCTTCTTGGCGTACTCCTGCTTGGCCAGGATCAGGCCCGAGCGCGGACCGCCGAGGGTCTTGTGCACGGTCGAGGACACCACGTCGGCGTAGGGCACCGGCGAGGGATGCAGACCGGCGGCGACCAGACCGGCGAAGTGCGCCATGTCCACCCACAGGTACGCGCCGACCTCGTCGGCGATCGAGCGGAACGCCGCGAAGTCCTGGTGGCGCGGGTAGGCCGACCAACCCGCCACGATCACCTTCGGACGCGCCTGCAACGCGATCTCGCGCACCTCGTCCATGTCGACGCGGTGGTCTTCCTTGCTCACCCCGTAGGAGTGCACCTCGTACAGCTTGCCGGAGAAGTTCAGGCGCATGCCGTGGGTCAGGTGACCGCCGTGCGCGAGGTCGAGGCCGAGCAGCTTGTCGCCCGGATCCATCAGCGACATCAGCACCGCGGCGTTGGCCTGCGCACCGGAATGCGGCTGCACGTTGGCGAATTCGGCGCCGAACAAATCCTTGGCGCGGTTTCGCGCGAGGGTCTCCACCACGTCGACGTGCTCGCAGCCGCCGTAGTAACGCCGCCCGGGGTAGCCTTCGGCGTACTTGTTGGTGAGCACGCTGCCCTGCGCCTGCAGCACCGCGCGCGGCACGAAGTTCTCCGAGGCGATCATCTCGAGCGTGTCGCGTTCGCGGGCGAGTTCGCCTGCCATCGCGGCAGCGAGCTCCGGATCGAGCTCACCGAGAGACTGGGAATTGACAGAGGCGGTCGTCTGCGTCACGGCCTCAGTCTATGGGCCGGGGGCCGAGCCCCCGGAGCAGGGGGTTCACCCTTGTGTCACCGCGGGCGGGTCCGGCCGCCCGGTCGTGACGTGCGACACGCCGGTGCGCGGCGAGCGGGCCCTCAGCGAGATTCGCCGTCCTCCGGCAGATAGTTCGCCAACAGCACCGCCAGCTGCCGTTGCGCGTCCTCCAGCGGCCGCGTGGACTTCATCGCCCGCGCCTGGACGATGGCGCCCTCCATCGCACTGAACGCGAAACTGCTGAAGGAGCGCGCCTCCTCGGCGGACACGCCCGCGGCGACGAGCGCCGCGGCGAGCCGTTCGTGCCAGGCGGCGAAGACCTCGCCCGCCGCGGCCTGCACCCGAGGCTCGGACTCGGCCAGCGCGGCACCGACGACAGGGCAACCGGCTCGGTAGCCGGTCTTCTCCAGTGCGGTGACCCACCAGCCGAGCAGCGAATCGAACCACCGGCGCGGCGGCGCGGCGGTGACCTTGTCGATCACCTCGCCGATCCGTGCGCCCGCGACCCGGGTGGCGGCCTCGACCAGCTCGCTCTTGCCCGCGGGGAAATGCTGGTAGAGCGAGTTGCGCGAGGCGTTGCTCCGTTCCAGCAGGGTGGCCAGACCCGCGGCGTGCACACCCTGCTCGCGAACCAGTTCGATGGCGCTTTCGATCAGCCTGGTGCGCGGCCCTGCGGTCATGCGAACTCCTTGTTCGAGGGTTGCGTGAACCGATCGGTCCATGTTGCAATCATGTCAGATGTGGACCGATCGGTTCATCGAAAGGATGGGATTGATGTCCGAAGCCACGGTCGACCCGGCTCAACTGTCCGGTCTCGAACTCCTGCGCACCGCGATGACCAGGGCGGATCGTCCGCCGTTCATCGGAGACCTGCTCGGCATGGAGGTCGACGAGCTCGAGCACGGCAAGGTGGTCTTCGCCCTGCGCACCCGGCCCGACTTCGCCAACCCGCTCGGCACCACCCACGGCGGCATCTGCGCCACCCTGCTCGACTCGGTGATGGGCTGCGCGGTGCACACCACGCTGGAGGCGGGCGTCGGATACACGACCCTGGAGCTGAAGATCAACTACATCCGCGCCGTGCCCACCGACGGACAACGCCTCACCGCCACCGGCACCACGATCCATGTCGGGCGCACCACCGCGACCGCCGAAGGGCGGGTCATCGACGAACAGGGCCGTCTGGTCGCGCACGCCACCACCACCTGCGTCATCTTCCGCGCACGAGCCTGACCCCGAGGAGCCTGCGATGGCCGGACGAACACCGAGCGCCGCGTTACGCAAATTCCGGCGCGAACGCCTGATCGGCCGCTACCTGGTCAACCCGGTCGTCGGCCTGCTGGACCGGCTCGGCGTCCGGTCGCCGCTGATCGCCGAACTGGAGACGGTCGGGGCGAGATCGGGCCTGCCGCGGCGGGTGCCGGTCACCGCGTCGATCGACGAGACGGGCGCGTGGCTGATCTCGCAGCACGGCCACCGCTCCGGATGGGCCCGCAATATCGCCGCCGACCCGCAGGTCCGGCTGCGGCAGGGCCGCCGGTGGCGCAGCGGCACGGCCGCCTTCGCGCCGGAAGACGATGTGGTGGCCCGCTCGCGCACGTTCGTCAAGGGGCGCGTCGCCGCCACGGTCGCCGAACGGACCATGAAAGCGCTGGAGAGCGACCCGATCTCGGTGCGCATCACCTTCGCGGGCGCCTGAGCTCGCACCGGCGAACCGGCGACCACACAGCCGCCGAGGAACGGGCCCCGCACGGACGGGCCCCTGATTCATGGGGCTCTACGAGCCGTAACGAGCGATGGTGCGCCGACCGGTGTTCCTGGTGACAGTGCACATCACCTGACGAAGGAACGAACATGGTCGGCTTGGTCTCGGTACCCAACTCCCCGATCGAGGCGCTGCTGCGCACCCTCTCGCTGCTGCTGTGCAGCATCTCCGCAGGCGGGCAGGGCTGCGCGGTGATCCAGTAGCCCGTCTACCACCCTGAGCCCGCGCGGCTCGGCCCGCTCAGGTCGAGCCGCGCGACCCGCCGGGCTCACGCCGCGGCGCGCACCGCGCCTGGAGTGAGCGGCTCGTCGAGCAGTCTGCGGAAGCGATCGGCGCGGTCGTCGGCGTCGACGGCGCGATCGAGCCATCCGCCCAGCAGCCGGTAACCCTCCACGTAGGTGGAGATGTAGGCCCGCCACAGCGGCGAGGACAGGAACCGCAGCGACTGGCGCGCCCGCTCCGGCGTGGTCAGGCTCCAGGTCTGCAAGAACTCCGCGACCTCGTCGTGCGTGCGCCCCCGATCGTGCAGCAGCAGCGCGGCGTCCTGGCGCACGCCCAGCAGTTTGGCCGAGGCGTTCGAAAGCCGTTCGGCTCGTTCACCGTCGAAGCGCAGCCCGAGATCCGCGTAGATCTCCTGTGCCCACTTGCCCCACCCCGGGCCGACGATGGAACGCAGCGCCAGATCTGCGAGACCTTCGGCCATCAGGCACTGCGGGGTGTTCACCAGGAACAGCGTCTGCTCGGCCTGCCCGGCGGTGACCAGCCCGGCCTCCTTGCGGCAGTGCTCGGTGTGATGCCCCGGGTAGGACTCGTGCGCGATCAGCTGTGGCAGGTGCGCCATGTGCTGCTTCAGGTCGGAGTTGATCGCGACGCGGGAACGGTAGTTGCCCAGGTAGTAGTTGAACCCGGACCAGGGCTTGTCCCCGACCACCTCGTAGGTGACGTGCTCGTGGTCGGGCAGCGGATAGCGGGCGCGGACCAGCTCGCGCAGCGCGCTCGAGAACGCCTCGACGCAGGCCGACAGGCGTTCCGGGGGGATCTCGTCGGCTTTGCGATGCGCGGCCACCCGTTCGGCCAGCGGCCCGTCCCCGGCGAGCACCTCGTCCATCTGCCGGTGCGCGTCGCGGTAGTCGTCCACGTCACCGGGCGCGATGTCGACGTCGAAGTACGCGCGCACTTCCTCCACGAACCCGATGTCGTCTCCGGCGAATTTCCGCCCGGAACATTCCAGCGCGCGCAGGTGCACGTCGAGGAATTCGGCGCGCTGCGGCGCCAATCCGGCCTCGGGCACCGCGGCGCGCAACTCGGCGGCACGACGAGCCAGTTCGCGCGGTTGCGGCGCAGGTGCGTTCTGCACCTCGCGGCGCAGCGCGGGATCGCCGGTGAAGGCGTCCACGAACCCTTCCTCCAACCGGTCGAAGGCGAGGCCGAGCCGCAGGTATTCGGTCACGAGCGGATGCGCTTCCATGCCAGCCGACATTAGCGGCTCACACCTGGCTCATCGAGTCGGTTACCAACCGGTAGTGGTACCCCGCTCATCCCACGATGTTGACGCGGAGCAGAATTCGGCTATGCGGCGACAGCTAGACGGAATCTCACCGGATCCGCACGGTAACTGTGCGTGTTTGCCGAAACGGAGCGTCGGGTAAGTGGCACGAATGAGCGAGCCGAGTCCCTACGTGGAATTCGACCGGAAACAGTGGCGAACCCTGCGTAAGTCGACTCCTTTGGTGCTCACCGAGGAAGAACTGATCGGCCTGCGTGGCCTCGGAGAACAGATCGACCTCGAGGAAGTCGCGGAGGTCTATCTCCCGCTCGCTCGTCTCATCCATCTGCAAGTGGCCGCGCGTCAGCGGCTGTTCGCCGCCACCGCGACCTTCCTCGGCGAAACCCATCCCGACCAGCAAGTACCTTTCGTGATCGGCGTAGCGGGCAGCGTCGCGGTGGGCAAGTCCACCACCGCGCGCGTGCTCCAGGCGCTGCTGGCGCGCTGGGATCACCACCCGCGGGTCGACCTGGTGACCACCGACGGGTTTCTCTATCCCACCGCGGAACTCACCCGGCGCGGCATCATGCATCGCAAGGGTTTCCCGGAGAGCTACGACCGCCGCAAGCTGCTGCGATTCGTCACCGAGGTGAAATCCGGCGCCGCCGAAGTGTGCGCCCCGGTGTATTCGCACATCTCCTACGACATCGTGGCGGGCAAGCTGCACTGCGTGCGCCAGCCCGACATTCTGATCGTGGAGGGCTTGAACGTGCTGCAGACCGGTCCGCGCCTGATGGTCTCGGACCTGTTCGACTTCTCGATCTATGTCGACGCGCGTATCGAGGACATCGAGAAGTGGTACGTGCAACGATTTCTCACCCTGCGCAAGACGGCCTTCGCCGACCCGAACGCGCATTTCCACCACTACTCCGGATTCAACGACGAACAGGCGACCGCCGCTGCGCAGGAGATCTGGAACAACACCAACCGGCCGAATCTGGTGGAGAACATTCTGCCCACCCGCCCGCGCGCGACGCTGGTGCTGCGCAAGGACGCCGACCACAGCATCAATCGGCTGCGGCTGCGGAAATTGTGATTCCGCTTACAATTTCCATGCCTCGTCCAGGCGCCGCGCGACATCGATATCGCGGACCGCGGCGATGTGCGGCTTACGGATCTCGGCGGAGATATAGCGGGCGACGAAACGCTTGATCTCGTGGTCGACGCTGGCGAGGATGCGCAGCAGCTGCCCGCGCTTGGTGGCGGCGGCGACGTCGACGCGCACGTCGCCCGGGCGCGGCTCGGCGATGTCGATCACCACCCGCAGGGGCGCGGCCGTGCGCACCGTCAGGTGCAGGTGCACGGTGCCCTCGGCGTGGAACCGATGCCGGTCGACCGCCAGGTCGAGCAGCAGGTCGAGGTCCAGCGGGATGATCAACTCGAAGGCGATCGGGTCGTCGCCTCGGCGGCGCAGCCGCGCCGCGCCGAGCTGGACCTGCGCGGTCACCTTGGCCAGCCGTGCAGGGCCGACCCCGATCGGGCCGAAATCGAATGCGGTACCGGTCAACTGATCGAACGCGCCGCGGATGCGCTCCTCGGAGGCGGCGTACTCCAGAAAGCGCCTACCGAACTCCGCATAGCTGATCGAGTCGTCCGACCCGTGCCGCACGGCTCCGGCAGCGTCGGCGGACCGGTGGTCGAACGAGCTCATGAGACCGCACGGTACGCGAGAGGGGCGGCGGTGGCGCCGGATTCACCGGACCAAGATCGAATCAGACGCCGAAACGGCGATGGCGCGCGGCGAAGTCGCGCAGCGCCCGCAGGAAATCCACCCGACGGAACTCCGGCCAGTACGCCTCGGTGAACCATATCTCCGAGTATGCGCTCTGCCACAGCAGGAATCCGGACAGCCGCTGCTCTCCGGAGGTGCGAATGACCAGGTCGGGGTCCGGCTGACCGGAGGTGTAGAGGTGCTGGCCGATGGCGTTGACGGTGATCGACTGGACCAGGTCCTCGCCGGTCTCGCCCGCGGCGATCTCCTGGCGGACCAGCGAGCGCACCGCGTCGGTGATCTCCTGCCTGCCGCCGTAGCCGACCGCGACGTTGACGTGCACGCCGCCCCGCCCCTCGGTGCGCTCGGCCGCGGTGCGCAGCCGCTTGGCGATCAGCTCAGGGAAGCCGTCGAGCGAGCCGACGATGCGCACGCTCCAGTTCTGCTCCGGCGCCGACAGCTCCTCGACCACATCGGTGATCACCTCGAACAGCGTCTCCAATTCGTCCGGATCGCGCTGGAGGTTCTCGGTGGACAGCAGGTAGACGGTCACCATCTCGATGCCCTCGGCCTCGCACCAGCCCACCAGCTCGGCGATCTTGAGCGCTCCGACCCGATGGCCGTGACTGACGTCGGTGAAACCGTTCTCCCGCGCCCACCGGCGATTGCCGTCACACATCACCGCGACATGCCGGGGATGCTGTTTGCCGGCCAGCTGCCTGGACAGCCGGGCCTCGTAGATGCGATACGGCAGACCCCGCACCTGACTCGGAAGTTCCACGCGGGCAACCCTACGCCTCGACGACACGATCACGGCATCGACCGCGATACGCCGGTACAGTAGCCAAGAGGTCGCAAGTTACGGTTGCGTAGGTTACCGACGGGTTCAGCCAGGCGGCTGTCTCGTCCCACTCGGCCCGGCGCGGCTACGGACGAACTTCGTCCGCCCGCGCCCACTAGGAGGTACTCGTGTCCGATGCGGCACCGGTCACGGCGGTCCCCGGTTCGGCGAACGAAGCGCTCGCCGAGGCGCTGGTCAAACCCCGTTTGCGGGGCTGGATCCACACCTGGGCGGTCGGCGTCGCCGCGATCGCGGCCGTGGTGCTGGTCGCCACCGCCGCCACGGTCTCGGCGACCGCGGGATGGTCGACGCTGATCTACGGCCTCACCGTGTGCGGCCTGTTCGGCGTCAGTGCCGTCTACCACCGGGTGACCTGGCCCACCCCGCGCGCCCGCATCCGGATGAAGCGGGCGGACCACTCGATGATCTTCCTCTTCATCGCGGGCAGCTATACGCCGTTCGCGCTGCTCGGCCTGCCCGGGCGCACGGGGCAGACGCTGCTGGCGGTGGTCTGGGCGGGAGCGCTGGCCGGAGTCGCGCTGAAACTGCTGTGGCCGACCGCTCCCCGTTGGGTCGGCGTGCCGCTGTACCTGCTGCTCGGCTGGGCGATCGTGCCGGTGGCCGGGCAGCTGAACGGCCAGATCGGCATCGCGCCGCTGATTCTGCTGCTGATCGGCGGCCTTTTCTACAGCGGCGGCGCGATCCTCTACGCCACCAAGTGGCCGAACCCGTGGCCGACCGTCTTCGGCCACCACGAGTTCTTCCACGCGGCCACGGTGCTCGCGGCGCTGACGCACTACGCGGCAGTCTGGCTGGTGGTCCTGCGTTGAACGCCTAAAGTCGACGGGGAGGCAGAACGAGAGGGGGCGATGTGGCCGATCGGTTCCCGGGCCGGTCCGGCGAGATGACCGGGAAACCGCCTGTACCGGTCGTCCTGGTTCTATGCTGCTCGTTCGTGTTCCTCGTCGCCGCCTCGCGCGGCATCGCCGCGCCGCGCACCGCACCGGGCCTGACGCGCATCGGCGGGCGTCGTCCATCGGGGTCGCGCGTCCGATGATCGCGAAGCTCGTCGTCTGGGCGCTCAAAGCGCGGGGTGGTCTGGCCGCACTGGTCACCACGGCGAACCTCAGCGGCCTCGCGGTGATCGTCACCCAGTTGTGGTTGAACGGATTCCTCGGTCGGCTGGGCCCGGACTGGCTGAAGGCGCTGGCCTTCGTCGGCATCTACCCGGCGGTCGGGTTCCTGGCCGGAATCGTGCTCGCGGTGCGCGACCGGAAGGTCTACTTCGGCTGGCTCGACGCCGGGCGCAAACCGACCGAGGTGGAGGCGCGCCGCCTGCTGCTGCTGCCCATCGCGATCAGCATGCGCGCGCTGGCCCTGTGGATTCCCGGCGTGATCGTGGCGACCGCGACCTTCGCGCATCTGAGCCCGGACAACGACCCCGGCGTGACGGCGGCGCTGTTCACGATCGGCGCCTTCGAATCGGCGGCGGTCACCTTCCTGATCGTGGACCGGCTGATCCGGCCGACCATCCCGGTGGTGGCCGGAGTGCTCGGCTGGACGATGCACTGGAGCGCGTCGGTCCTGGTGCGGGTCGTGGTGACCTGGGCGGTGGCGGCGGCGCTTCCGCTGCTCATGCTGATCGTGGTGCTGGCCGACCCGGCCGCGGCCGCACCCGACCGGGTCCGCACCGCCATCTATCTGTCCGGCGTCGGCATCGGCGTCGGCGCGCTGGCCACCGCCTTCCTCGCCCGCTCCGTGGCCGCGCCGATGCGCACGCTGCGCCGCGCGCTGGACCGGATCGCCCAGGGCGACCTCGGCGCCCGGGTGCCGATCGGCAGCACCAGCGAGATCGGCAGGTTGGAGCACTCGGTCAACGAGCTGGCCGCGAACCTGCGTGAGCGGGAGCGGATGCGGGAAGTCTTCGGCAGGCACGTCGGGGCGGAGGTGGCCGAGCGCGCGCTCGGCCGCGGGGCCGACCTCACCGGTGACGTGCGCGAGGTGTCGGCGCTGTTCGTCGACGTGACCGGCTCGGTGGAACTGTCCACGGGATTGCCGCCGCAGGAGTTCGTGGCCAAGCTGAACCGGCTGCTCTCGATCGTCGTCGCGGCGACCGAGGAGAACAACGGCCTGGTCAACAAGTTCGAGGGCGACGCGGCCCTGTGCGTCTTCGGAGCTCCGATCGCCCTGCGCGACAACGCGACCCCCGCCCTACGGGCGGCGCGCCGCATCCGGGACGAGGTGATCGCCACCGGGGAACTCGACATCGGGATCGGCGTGGCGCGCGGCCCGGTCTTCGCCGGTGACGTCGGCTCCGATACCCGGCTCGAGTTCACCGTGATCGGCGACGCCGTCAACGAGGCCGCCCGCCTCACCACGGCGGCCAAAGAGGTCCCGCGGCGAATCCTGGTGAGCCAAGCGGTGATCGATGCCGCCGCGGACCACGAAAGCGCCAAGTGGACGTTCTACGACACCATCGTGCTGCGCGGCATGAAGGAGCCGACGGCCTGCTGGACCGATAGCGACACCCCCGGCTCCGACCCCGAACGCACTGCGACGCACACCGATCGGCTCGACGGCGACGACCTGCCTCCCGACACCAACCCGGTCATCGAAATCCACACGGCCGCACCCGCACCCGACGACACCGAGGTGCCGGACACCGAACTCGACGCCCCGCCTCGGCGTTAGGCAGCGCCCACAGTCCCCCGCCGATGCGAAAGGTCTCGTGTGGCGGTGCGGCTCGGCTAGTTCCGTTGCAGCGCCGTGCGGAGCTGGTCCGGGCTGGAGACCGGGAGGTCGCAGACGGAGCCGCGGCATACGTAGGCAGCGGCCGCGTTACGCACCAGGGGCCGGTCGGCCAGGAGCGGGACGGTGTTCGGGGCGGCGGCGAGCACGACCGAGCCGCCCGGAGCGGCCAGCCGGGCGGCGACGAGCAATTCGGTGGGGTGCGCGGCCGACTCGGTGGTGGCGATGGCGACCTGCAGTGGTCCGCGCAGCGCCGCTTCGGCGACGGTGAGCCACTGGCCCGCCGAACGGGGCGCGCGCGCCAGCACGATCGCGCCGCGCTCGAGAGTGCGATCGGCCAGTTCGCGGTAGCGGGCGGCCCGTTCCGGGTCACTGGTGGCCGCGGCCGTGAGCAGCGCCTCGGCCAAGGCAGAGGCGCCCGCGGGTGTGGCGCCGTCGATCGGGTCGCGCGGGCGGGTGACGAGGGTTTCGGCGTCGTCGGCGGTGTCGAACCAGCTGCCCGGCTGATCGGGGTCGGCGAAGTGCCCGATCGCGGTGTCCAGCAGGCGTTGCGCGTCTTCGAGCCAGCCCAGTTCGCCGGTGGCCTGGTGCAGCGCGAGCAGTCCGGTGACCAGCCAGGCGTAGTCCTCCAGGATGCCGGGCGCCGCGCCTGCGACGCCGCCGAGCGATGCGCGCCGCAACCGCCCGTCCACCAGGTGTTCGGCCAGCAGGAAGCGCGCGCACCGGACGGCGGCGGCGGTCCACTCCGGCTCGTCCAGCGCGGCCGCGGCCTCGGCGAGCGCGGTGATCGCCATTCCGTTCCACGCGGTCACCACTTTGTCGTCCCGCTCCGGCTGCGGGCGGCGATCGCGGGCGGCGATCAGCGCCGCGCGGACACGGTCCAGGCGCGCGGCGTCCTCCGCCGTAGTCGGCTCGGTGTACCTGGTCAGCACCGAGGTGCCCTGCTCGAAGTTTCCCGCGGTGGTGACGCCGAAGAATTCGGCCGCCCATGCCCCGTCCATCGAACCGAGAACGCCGGCCAGCTCGGCGGGCGTCCACACATATGTCGCGCCTTCGACACCGGGTGCACCGGGCTCCAGGTGGGTGTCGGCGTCCAGCGCCGAGGCGAAGCCGCCCTGGGCGGTGCCCAGGTCGTCGAGCAGGAATCGGACGGTCTCCCGCGTGACTCGATGCGACAACGATTCCGGCAGCACCGATGTAGTGCGCCGGGCCAGGTGCGCGTAGGCGCGCAGCAGTTGCGCGTTGTCGTAGAGCATCTTCTCGAAATGCGGCACCACCCACGCGGCGTCCACCGAATACCGCGCGAATCCGCCGCGCAGCTGGTCGTAGATGCCGCCGCGCGCCATCGTCTCGGCGGTGCGGGCCACCGCGTCGAACACCGCGCGGTCATCGGTCCGCTCCCAGTGCCTCAGCAGGCCTTCCAGCAGCGCCGACGGCGGGAATTTGGGCGCGCCGCCGAACCCGCCGTGCTCGGCGTCCTCGTCGCGCAGCACGGCGGCGACGGCGTGGGCGAGCAGCTCCGGCGTGATCGTCAGCTCCGCGGCGGGCAATCCCGCCGTCTGTTCGCGCAACGCCGCCGCCACCTGCGCGGACGCCTGATTCACCTCGTCCCGCCTGGTGCGCCAGGTCTCCGTGATCGCGGTGAGCAGCTGGGTGAACGACGGCATGCCGCCGCGTGGCAGCTTCGGGTAGTAGGTGCCGCAGTAGAACGGCTCGCCGTCCGCGGTCAGGAAGCAGGTCATCGGCCAGCCGCCTTGACCGGTCATCGCGACGGTGGCGTTCATGTAGACCGCGTCCAGGTCGGGCCGCTCCTCCCGGTCGACCTTCACGCAGACGAAGTTCTCGTTCATCTGTTCGGCGGTGGCGGCGTCCTCGAACGACTCGTGCGCCATCACGTGGCACCAGTGACAGGACGCGTACCCGACCGAGAGCAGGACGGGCACGTCCCGCTCGCGTGCTTCGGCCAGTGCCTCGGCATCCCACTCCCGCCAGTGCACCGGGTTGTCCGCATGCTGGCGCAGGTACGGAGACGTCGCCTTTCCGAGCCGGTTCATGGCTCCACCGTACGGCCCATTCCGGCGCCGCGCGGGCAGCACGGGCCGGTGGTCTCGACTCTCCGGCGACAGGAGACCACCGGGCCTCGAAGCGAAGAGAGTGCGCAAACGCTCCATCGCGCCACATAGGCGGCCGAGGCCGCCCGGGCAGGACTTCGTCGCCCCGAAACTGGCGGGCCTGTAGCGGGTCGACTCGACGCCCCGCCGCTGACGGTGCCGCGCGAACAGGGGCGATGGAAGCTGCTGATCCGCATGCCGGAGGCGGTGACCGCCGACATGGTCACCGGCGCGACCTTCGAGCGGCGCACCGCGGGCAATGCGATCCAGGCGCTGCACCGGGGCCCGTGCGCGACCGAACCGGAGACGCCCGCGACGGCATGGACGCCTCCGATGGCGGCCGAGGGGTGGACGGCCACCGGCTGCTGACCATGCGATCTATCTCTCCGATCCGCGGGCGCCGAACGAGAAGACGAAACCATCCTCGGCCGACCGGTGCGCCGGATGAATCGAAATTGATTCGCACCCTTTCGATCCGGCCGGTTACAGTCCTACCAGCGCCCGGTGCGCAGGCAACGGCTACTTCCGTATTCAATGGATGGGTTGCGGGTTCGAGTCCCGTCCGGATCGCGGTGATCCGGTAGCTCAATCGGCAGAGCTATCCAAGGCAGGGTCTTCGGACCCGTCGGGCTCGATTCGCTCGAGCCGGTATTCCGTCGCCGCTCAGATCTCGGGCGCCCAGCGCGCTGTGCGGGAGCGGCCGATATATATCGGCCGCTTCCCACGAGAGATGCGAACCGTCGGCGACTACGCGCCATTGTCTTGCAAGGAACTACAGGCACCAGCCCGGATTGCGCCGAATCGCCCGGATTCGAATAACTTCCGATTGTGCACTCCGGAACACGTCTAAGACGTCCGATGGAGAATCGCGGCAACCGGGCGGAACGTGCAAGGCCCCTGCCGTGCTGCGGTCGGGGCCGTAACCACGACTAGACGGTCCGGGCAAGCACCTCTCGACCCACATATGCCAACAGCCGACGGTGCGCCGGTTCGTCGGCGGCGACGACGACCTCGGGCCCGAAAATGCCCGGCGCGCGGAAGGTCTCGATGCCACCCATGGCTTGCATGGTGGCGAGCAATTCGCCACACAGTTCGTCGTCGGCCAGGTCCGGCCGATCGATGGCCACCGCGATATCGACCCCGTGCACGAGAACCTCGGTGAGATGCACCAGTGCCGCCGCCGGGCCGGGCAGCTCCCCGAGCGAGATGCCCACCGTGCCGTCCAGCGCGTCGGGCCGGTGCCAGGCGGCGCGGTCCACCTCCGCCGCCGCGGCGTACGCACCCTGCGGATCACCGCCGAGCCAGTCGGATTCGTGCTCGGCGCCCGCATCGGTGCCGCTCAGCGCGGCCGCGAAGATATGCATGCCGCCAACGGTGTGATTGAGGACGGCGCGCACGTCCCAGTCCCGGCACGGTGTCGGCGCGGCCAGACCCGCTCCCCCCACGGCGGCGACGATCGCTCCGGTCGCGTCCAGTGCGCGGTCGATCTGTCCGATCACGTTGTCCATGAGCTTCCTTAGGTCGAGCGGTTTGGCTGAATTGGTAACACAGGACGCCGACAAGCGCGCGGCATTGCGAACACCACTCTGCGCCGAGATAGTTGCCGGCAGTGTGCTTCTGGCAACCGCGAAAAATAATCGGATGCGCGGATCGGACGCGCTCGCTACGCTCAGCGGAGCACCCGGTGCGCAGGCAACGGATACTTCCACTTCTAATGGACAGGTTGCGGGTTCGAGTCCCGCCCGGACTACGCGGTCCGGTAGCTCAACGGCAGAGCGGTACGTTCCGTCGCCGCCTTCGATCTCGGGTGCGCTACAAAGCGATTCATGCGCGCGTGAACCGGCCCGGTACGCGGACCACGGCTACTTCGGGATTCCCGAGTTCCGGTTCGAATCCGGACCGCCCCGAGGCGGTGGTGTAATCGGTCTCGGGCCGGTGCTCGCAACGGGGCACGTCCGGTGCGCAGGCAACGGCTACTTCGGGTTCAACTCCCGCCGAACCATTTCGGCCGCTCGATACGGCGAGCACGCCGTCGCCGATTTTCCTCGGACGCCCTCCGCGCAAAAATGAGATGCGGCAATCGAATTCATACCGATACAGTTTTCGTGCACCCGGAGAGAATCCGGGTGCGCCACAATTCCATCGCACCTCCCGGTGCGAAGCAGGCGGCTACTTCTCGACCACGACCCTTTGGGAAGGCCGCAGGCGAATATCGATCTCGGGGGGCATCGCAACGCACCGGCCCGGTGCGACCGATACGGCTACTTCCGCGAGCAGGCCACACCACAACCTGCGTCGACCGGCCCATCGCCGCAACGGATTCCGATCTCGGGCCGCGGCGCCGCGACTGTCCCCGATGCAACTGGGGGAAATCCATGAGCAAGTTCAACCTCGCGCGCCCCGGCGCGACCGCACCGATCACCAGCGAGACCCGTCCGACCGGCCGGACCTTCGAGGGCGGCGTGGGATATGCCCGCACGCCACAGAGCGAGCTGTTCCTGTTGGCCGTCACGAACATGGTCGGCGAGCACACCTTCTACGAGTCCGCCGGTGAGCGCGACGATCGCTATGCCGCGCTGGTGCGCGCGGCGACGATCGCCGCTCCCGAGTGGACCGCCCGCTTCCTGCGCTGGCTGCGCACCGAGGCGAATATGCGCAGCGCCGCGATCGTGGGCGCCGCCGAGTTCGCCAAGGCGCGGCTGGACGCGGGTGCGGCGGGGATGTCGCGGCAGGTGGTCGACTCGGTGCTGCAGCGCGCCGACGAGCCGGGGAACTGCTCGCCTACTGGACCGCGGTGCACGGGCGCGCCCTGCCCCAGCCGGTCAAGCGCGGCGTCGCCGACGCGGTACGCCGGTTGTACGACGAGCGCGCCCTGCTCAAGTGGGACAGTGCCGCGCGAGCCTTCCGGTTCGCCGACGTGCTGCAGCTGACCCACCCCACCCCCGCGACCGACCGGCCGTGGCAGGGCGCGTTGTTCGCCCACGCGCTGGACCGGCGGTACGGACGCACGACCGAACCGGACGCCGCACTGACCGTGCTGCATGCCCGCGCGGAGCTGATGGCCCGTCCGGCGCAGCAGCGCCGCGCGCTGTTCGACGACCCGGAGCGGGCCCGTGCCACCCTGCACGCCGCGGGCATGACCTGGGAGGCGGTGGCCGGCTGGCTCCAGGGTCCGATGGACGCGACGGTGTGGGAGGCGCTGATCCCGTCCATGGGCTACATGGCCAAGCTGCGTAACCTGCGCAACTTCGACCAGGCCGGGGTGAGCGACACCGTCGCCGCGGACGTGGCCGCCGAACTCGCCGACCCGGGCCGGGTCGCCCGTTCGCGGCAGCTGCCGATGCGGTTCCTGTCGGCGTACCGGGCCGCGCCCTCGCTGCGCTGGGGTCACGCGCTCGAGCAGGCGCTCGGACATTCGCTGGCCGCCGTGCCCGCGCTGTCCGGGCGGACGCTGGTGCTGGTGGACACCTCGGGCTCGATGCAGGCCGGGTTCGCCAAGGACGGCTCGCTGGCGCGCTGGGACGCCGCGGCGCTGTTCGGCCTCGCGCTCGCCCGGCGCTGCGCGCACGCGGACGTGGTGTCGTACTCCAGCGTGGGCGGCACCCGGCAGGGCCGCGCTCAGCCCGCCAGCCTGGTGTTCCCGCAGCGGCGCGCCGAGCCGGTGCTCGCCGCGGTGCGGCGGTGGCGCGAGGACGGTTACTTCCTCGGCTGGGGAACCGACACGGTGGGCGCGGTGCGCGAGCACTACGCTGGTCACGACCGGGTCGTCATCCTGACCGACGAGCAGGCCCACGACGGCGACGTCGGCCGGGCTGTGCCCGGCCGGGTGCCGCTCTACACCTGGAACCTGGCGGGATACCGGTACGGGCACGCCCCCAGCGGCACGCCGTACCGGCACACCTTCGGCGGCCTGACCGACGCGGCGTTCCGGATGATCCCGCTGCTGGAGGCGGGCCGCGACGCCGACTGGCCCTTCTGAACGGCCGCGGGGCCGAGACCATCGCCGGTCCCGGCCCCGCGGCCATTCGTCTTGCCGTCGGCGGCGGCTACCCGAGTACCGGCCCAGCAGCTTCCCGGATAGTCGGCCGGCGGCTACCCGAGTACCGGGTAGTTGGCCCGGATGACGCCGTGCGGATCCCGGGCGCGCTTGATCTCACGCAGCCGGGTCAGCGTCGCGGAATCGAACGCGGCGGCGGCGCTTTCCTCGGGTGTGAGGAACGTGTACGGCTTGCGGCCGCTGATCTGCCCGCTCACCGCGCCGACGATGGCGGTGCGCCGGGCCCGGACCGCGTCGGCCAGATGCGGCAGCCCGAGGCCCAGGCAGTACAGCAGATACGGCTCGGTGATCGGGCCGCGCGCGCCCGCGTCCGGCCGGGCTCGGGCCAGCGCGCCGCCCAGATGCCGGATCTGGATGTTGGCCAGCGGGGCGACCGGTTCGTCGATCAGGGTCTTGATCACGGCATCGCCGAGTTCGGTCAGCTGCTCGGCACGCGACAGCGCCGGGCTCGGGTCCGTGGGTTCGCCGGTGACGGCGCCGATGTCGGCGGGCCCGAAAACGCCCCGCTTGTCCAGGATCGGATTCCCGATGGCGTCGAGCGCCGCGAGCAGCGACCGGCCGCGATCCGGATCACCCAGATACACCGCGTCCAGCCCGACCATCGGCGGCGCGTCCGGGATCTGCAGACGCTGCAACCACACCGTCAGCTCCTCCGGCGCCGCGGCGGTGATCTCCTGGAAGACGTCGAATACCTCGTGAACGCGTGTTTCCGGCCACAGCACGCGGCCGCCGAACAGCTCCGGCGCCGGGAACAGCGCGAACTCGAGCCCGGTCACCACGGCGAAGTCGCCGCCGCCGCCACGCAGCGCCCAGAACAGGTCCGGGTCGTCCTCGGCCGTGACCCGGCGCTGGGCGCCGTCGGCGTCCACCACCTCGAACGCGCGCACGGCGTCACTGGCCCAGCCGTGCTTGCGGCCGAACCAGCTCATGCCGCCGCCGAGGGTGTAGCCGGTCACGCCGACGACCGGGTTGCTCCCCGCGAGGCCGGTCAACCCGTGCCGGGCAGCGGCGGCCTGCACCCGGCCCCACGGCACGCCCGCGCCCACCCGCGCCACTCTCCGCTGGGCGTCGATCTCGATGCCGTCCAACTGTCCGGTGCGCAACAGGATCGCGTCCGCCACTCCGCCGGACGCGCCGTGGCCGGTCGGCTGGGTGACCACCGGCACGCCGGCGCGGCCCGCGTACCGGACCACGGTCGCGACGTCGTCGGCGTCCCCGGCCCGCACCACGGCGGCCACCGGCTGGGCGACCGTTGTCGTCCACGGCTGGGCCGCGCTCTCGAAGCCCTCGTCACCGGCCACCAGCACGCGGCCGGGCAGCGCGGTCCGCAGTTCGTCGAATGTCATTGCTCTGTCCTGACTCTCAGCCTTCGGAAGCAGACGCGAGCGACGAATTCGATACCGGCCGCCCGTGGGGGCCGTGGTTCGTGCCGCGACTACCTCGATGACGAAAGAGAGCGCGGAAAGGTAACAACCCGCAGTTCAGCGGGGCCGTGCGCCGGTCAGCCCGACTCGGCGCGCCCTTCGGGGTCGGTGCCCTTCGACTCCTCGGCACGCCGGGTGATGCCGTGCTCGGTCCCCTCGTCGGCCTCCTGGTCCGGCTCGGGGTGCTCGGGCTCGAAGGTCGCGGGCAGGCCCTTGATGTGCCGGTTCATCGACCGGATCAGCAGGAAGGTGCCCGCGAGCAGGAGCAGCACGATGACCAGGCCGAGCGGCGACGCCTTGCCGAACTCGGGGCCGGTCGGCGTGCCGGGCGTCTGGGCGAGCAGGACCAGCGTCACGACCGCTCGTCCTCGATACCCGCGAACAGGTCGGTCTCCGGCAGTTCGGTGCGCACCCTGGTCTTGGCCAGCTCGAACTCCTCGGTCGGCCACAACCGCTGCTGCATCTCCAGCGGAACGGCGAAGAACGCGCCGTTGGGGTCGATCTGCGTCGCGTGCGCGCGCAAGGCGTCGTCGCGCTGCGGGAAGTATTTGGAGCACTCGATCTGGGTGGTGATCCGGGAGAACATGTCACCGCGCTCGGCTGCGTACTTGCGCATCCGGTCCAGCCACTCCTGCATCGGGAACGGCTCGCCGAGACGCTCGTACTCCGCGGCGAACACCTCCATCCGCCGCATGCTGAAGCCGTGGTCGTAGTACAGCTTGAGCGGCGTCCACGGTTCCCCCGCCGCGGGGAAGCGCTCCGGGTCGCCCGCCGCCTCGAACGCCGCCATCGACACCTCGTGGCAGCGGATGTGGTCGGGGTGCGGGTAGCCGCCGGTCTCGTCGTAGGTGGTCATCACGTGCGGCTTGAACTCGCGCACCACGCGCACCAGGGCCTCGACGGCCTCCTCCAGCGGAACCAGCGCGAAGCAGCCCTCCGGCAGCGGCGGCAGCGGGTCGCCCTCTGGCAGGCCCGAGTCGACGAATCCGAGCCAGTGCTGGCGCACACCGAGCGCACTGGCCGCTGCGGCCATCTCCTCGCGGCGGATCTCGTGGATCCGCTCCAGCACGCCGGGAGTGTCCATGGCCGGGTTCAGGATGCTTCCGCGCTCCCCGCCGGTCAGCGTCACCACGAGGACGTCGTGTCCTTCGTCGGCGTAGCGGGCGGTCGTCGCGGCACCCTTGCTGGATTCGTCGTCTGGGTGGGCGTGCACCGCCATGAGGCGAAGGCCACTCACGTCTCGTTCTCCGTCGCTCTCGGTCGCGGGTGTCGGGGCTTCGTTACCTATAGTTCCATTCGACCCACATTTGTTCCGACGTACCCCCCGGGAGCGACCAGCATGAGCCAGCCCGCGCCGGAAGCCGGCGGTGACGCCGAGGCCAGGGCGGCGTCGCCGGGCGGCCCGCCTGCCGACCGCTACGGCACCCGGCCCCGCAAGCGGCGCCGATGGGTCGCGCCCGCGCTCGGCGTGGTCGTGGTGCTCGCCGGGCTCGGCGTCGCCTATCTCGGATACCAGAAGTACGGGCCGGACGACATCGAGGCCGAGCAGCTCGGGTACGTCGTCGTCGACGACTCGACGATGACCATCCGGCTCAAGGTCACCAGGGCCGACCCGGAGCGGCCGGTGGTGTGTTTCGTCCGCGCCATGGCGCGCGACGGCTCCGAACTCGGCCGCCGCGAGGTGCTGGTCGAACCGTCGCGCAGCGGGACGGTGGAACTGAGCACCGTCGTGCGCTCGTCCGCACGGCCCGCCTCGGGCAGTGTTTACGCGTGCAGCGATCAGGTACCCAGCTATCTACGAGCTGGCTGATTTCCGCGCATCCACCGGCGACCTGCCCACGAAATCAACTCCGACCTGCACATTTGTGAATCATGCTAAAATGGCGTGATACACGGTTCCGGGGCTCGGAGCCGTGTTTGCTGCATTGGCGGCCAGCGCTGACGGTTCGGGCTTGCGAGCATGCCCGCGACCAAGGGCCTGTCGGGGTTCGTTGAACTTCCCAGGATCGCTCTAGCCGTCGACTGGTGCGTGCCCGCTTCCGGGTGGGTACACGCCGGTGCTCAGGGAATCCCGGCCCGCCGGGAACAACTACTAGGGAGTGATCGAGATGACTGAGACGCAAGTGACCTGGCTGACCCCGGAGTCGCACGACAGGCTCAAGAGCGAACTCGACGCGCTCATCGCCAACCGTCCGGTCATCGCCGCCGAGATCAACGAACGCCGGGAAGAGGGCGACCTCAAGGAGAACGGCGGATACCACGCCGCGCGCGAGGAGCAGGGTCAGCAGGAGGCGCGCATTCGCCAGCTGCAAGAGCTGCTGAACAACGCCAAGGTCGGGGTCGCCCCCACCAAATCCGGCGTCGCGCTTCCCGGGTCGGTCGTCAAGGTCTACTACGACGGCGACGAGACGGACACCGAGACCTTCCTGATCGCCACGCGCGAGGAGGGCCTCAACGATTCCAAGCTGGAGACCTACTCGCCGAACTCCCCGCTCGGTGGCGCGCTCATCGACGCCAAGGTGGGCGAGACCAGGGAGTACACGCTGCCCAACGGCAACACGATGAAGGTCACCCTGCTCAGCGCCGAGCCCTACCACAGCTGATGCACTCGGCCGTGGCCTCGCGCCCGGCCGACACCCCCGCGGACACGAGCGGCCGCGCCCGATCATCGGGTGCGGCCGCTTCCTCATGTCCGTGAACCTAGCTCAATGCCTGTTCGATGTCCGCAAGCAGGTCGCTGACATCCTCGATTCCGACCGAGAGCCGCACCAGATCCGCGGGCACCTCCAGCTCGGAACCCTCCGTGGAGGCGTGCGTCATCGCGGCCGGATGCTCGATCAACGATTCGATGCCACCCAGGGACTCGGCGAGGGTGAACACTTCGGTGCGCGAGCAGAACTTGCGCGCCGCCTCGACGTCGCCGTGCAGACGCACCGAGATCATCCCGCCGAACCGCCGCATCTGCTTGCCCGCGACGGCATGGCCCGGGTGCTCCGGCAGGCCGGGGTAGATCACCTGCGAGATCGCCGGGTGCCCGGACAGGAACTCGGCCAGGGTTTCGGCGTTGTCGCAATGCCGTTCCATCCGCAGCGCGAGGGTCTTGATGCCGCGCAGCGTGAGGAAGGCGTCGAACGGGCCGGGCACCGCGCCCGCTCCGTTCTGCAGGAACGCGAACGCCGCGTCGAGTTCCGGATCGTCGGTGATCAGCGCGCCGCCGATGACGTCGGAGTGCCCGCCCAGGTACTTGGTGGTGGAGTGCACCACGATGTCGGCGCCCAGCAGCAGGGGCTGCTGCAGATAGGGGGTCGCGAAGGTGTTGTCCACCACCAATTTCGCGCCCGCGGCGTGCGCGACGTCGGCCAGCGCCGGGATGTCTCCGATGCTCAGCAGCGGGTTGGTCGGGGTCTCGATCCACACCAGCTTGGTGTTCGGCCGGATCGCGGCGCGCATCTCGTCCACGTTGAACACGTGCGCGGGGGAATGCTCGATGCCCCACTGGCTGAAGACCTTGTCGATCAGCCGGAAGGTGCCGCCGTAGGCGTCGTCGGGGATCACGATGTGATCACCCGGACGCAGCGTGGCGCGCAGCGCACAGTCGGTCGCGGCCATGCCGGACGCGAACGCCCGGCCGTAGCGGCCCGATTCCAGCGCGGCGAGGTTCGCCTCCAGCACGGATCGCGTCGGATTGCCGGTGCGGGCGTATTCGAAACCGCCGCGCAACCCGCCCACGCCGTCCTGGGCGAACGTCGAACTCGCGTAGATGGGCACATTCACCGCGCCGGTCTGCGGATCGGGTTCATACCCGGCGTGCACGGCCCGTGTGGAGAATCCCAGCTCGCTCATGAGGGCCAGCCTAATCGGGGCGATGCCCGGGCAACTTCCCGGTCTTGCATATCGCGACCGGGTGCGCGGGCAAATCGGGCAAACCTCCGCAACTGCGTCGGCACGGCGCCCTTCCGCCCTCCGACGTGATCGAATTTACGTGCGCATCACGTCTGTGCCGGAAATCTTGCGTCCGAGGCCGCCGACGTGAGCTCGGTCTCCTCGCATTCGTCCCCGTTTACGCTGAGTCCATGGTCACCGTGGAAGAACTGTTCGCCACCGATGCGCTGCTGTCCGAGGACGAGCGCGAGATCCGGGACACCGTCGCGGCCTTCGCGGCCAAGCGGCTGCGTCCGCACATCGCGGAGTGGTTCGAGGCGGGTACCTTCCCGGCCCGCGAGCTCGCCCCGGAACTGGGCGAGCTCGGCCTGCTCGGCATGCATCTGGAGGGTTACGGCTGCGCGGGCATGTCGGCGACCACCTACGGCCTGGCCTGCCAGGAGCTGGAGGCGGTCGACTCCGGCGTCCGCAGCATGGTCTCGGTCCAAGGCTCGCTGGCGATGACGGCGATTCACAAATTCGGCTCGGAGGAACAGAAGCAGCAGTGGTTGCCCGAGCTGGCCGCCGGCCGCGCGCTCGGCTGCTTCGGGCTGACCGAACCCGACTTCGGTTCGAACCCGGGCGGCATGCGCACCCGGGCCGAGCGCGACGGCGCCGACTGGGTGCTGAACGGCTCGAAGATGTGGATCACCAACGGGTCGGTGAGCGACGTCGCGGTGGTCTGGGCGCAGACCGAGGACGCGGGCAAGCAGGTGATCCGCGGGTTCCTGGTACCCGCGGGCACGCCAGGGTTCACCGCGCGGGAGATGCACCGCAAACTGTCGCTGCGCGCGTCGGTCACCGCGGAGCTGGACTTCGACGACGTGCGCCTGCCCGCCGACGCGGTGCTGCCCGGGTCGCGCGGACTGGCCTCGCCGCTGGCCTGCCTGGGCGAGGCGCGGTTCGGCATCGTCTTCGGCGCGCTGGGCGCGGCGCGCGAATGTCTGGCGTCCACCATCGAGTACGCGAGGACCCGCGAGGTGTTCGACAAGCCGCTCGCCGCCTACCAGCTCACCCAGGCCAAACTCGCCGACATGGCGCTGGAGTTCGGCAAAGGCCAACTGCTCGCGCTGCACATCGCGCGGCTCAAGGACCGCGGCGCGGTCACGCCCGAACAGGTGAGCGCGGGCAAGCTGAACAGCACGCGCGAGGCCATCGCGATCGCCCGCGAGTGCCGCACCATCCTCGGGGCCAACGGCATCACGCTCGACTACCCCGTGCTTCGCCACGCGAACAATTTGGAGTCGGTGCTCACCTACGAAGGCACCGCCGAGGTGCACCAGCTGGTGCTCGGCCGGGCCTTGACGGATGCGAATGCCTTCCGCTGAAAACGCTTTCCGTCTTCGTAATTTCTGGAGTCCGATTGCGTAACGGACCGTGGCGGATAGAAATCGCTGATCCGAGAAAACTGGACAATTGCCATGTTCAGGCACATCGCACCGGGGTGTGCCTCCAAACGATTCGCTAGCGGAAATCGTCCTCGTCGAGGTAGTCCGAGAACTCCCCCGACTGTGGGTAGACCGACTTCGCGCTGTCCCCCCGGTGCCGCCCCCGGGGCCGCGCGCCGTGCTGTTCCCAGTGCTGCGCCGGGCCGCTGTGCCACGGCCCTCTGTCGTCACGGCCGACCGGCCGGTCCCACAGCCAGTCCTCGTCCGGGCCGGGCCGGTCTTCCCACTGCTGCCCCCGTGCCGCCTGCTGATCCATCCACAGTTGCTCTCGAGCGGCATCCGCGCCGCCGTACCGGTAGGCCGCGGCGTGTTCACGGACCGCGGGCATCTGCTCCTCCAGACCACTGAGCCAGTTCTCCCAGCGCTGCTGCATCGGGCGGATCATGCCGCCGCCGACGCCGACCACCAGGATGCCGCCGATGGTGGCGAGCACCGTGACCAGGATCGGCAGCGTCACCGAGGTGGCCACGCCGACCTGGTCGAGCGCCGCGACGACGCCGACACCCCAGACGAACACCGCCGCGATCCGGCCGACCATCGCGCCGTAGGACAGCCCGCCGAGCAGGCTGCCCACCATGTCGCGCACCGCGTGGGCGACCGCGCCCGCGACCACCAGGACGACGATCGCGACGCCCGCCTTGGGCAGCCAGGCGATCACGCCGGTGATCGTTTCGCTCACCGGGTTCGGGCCGAACACCCCGAAGCCGAGTTGCAGCGCGATCAACAGGATGGCGTAGTACGCCAGCTTCGCCAGGACCTCACCGGCGTCGTACCGGCTGCGCGAGAGCACCTGCCCGATACCGCCGCGCTCGGCGAGACGGTCGAAGCCGATCCGCCGCAGCACCTTGCCGACGATCGCGGCCGTCGCTTTCGCGACCAGCCAGCCGATGAACAGGACGACCAGGAACCCGGCGAATTCGGGCACGAGCGTCGCCACGGAACTCCACGCGTCGGTCAACCCCTGCTGGTAATCGATGGCCCAACCGGAGGTGCGCATTACCTTCCCTTCGCTGACTGTCGGCGATATGAGTGTTTGCCACGATTGCGTCCCGCCCGGTTATACCTCCAAGACTTGCCTCGAAGTCCGCATTCGCGAACAAATTGCCATATTTATTTCGAACTCCGGTGACTCCGAATTCACCTTGCCGGAGGCCGGAAGCGAGCCCCGGGGCGGTCACGCGCGGGCTAATTCCCCGCATGCGGCACCGGACGCGGATTACGGTCCACGAGAAGCGAATTGGGCCTGCGCGACCCGGGCGCGGACACTACTGTCGGTGCATGTCGTCGATCCGCGCCACCGAGGTGCTCGCGGCGCTGTCGCTCACCACCGATCTCGCCACCGGAATGCCGTTCGAGAAGGGGCTGGCCACCTGCCTGCTCGCCACCGGCCTCGCCGAACGGATCGGACTGCCGGACGCCGAGCGCCGCGCGGTCTTCCTCGCCGCCCTACTCGGCGCGGTCGGGTGCACCGGCCGAGCCTCGGAGAACGCGGAGTCCTACGCCGACGACATCGCCTTCCAGCGTGCGTGCCACGTGCTCGATCCGGGCGATCCCGGCGTCTTCACCGAACAGCTGCGCCGGTTCGGGAGTTGGTCGCCCGCGGCCCAATCGGCGCTGCGCAACCGGTTCGTCGCGCAGATGCCGGCCGGAGCGCCGCAGCAGTCTCTGCGCTCGTCGTGCGAGATCGTCCGGACGTTCGGGTCGCGACTGGGTCTGCCGGACGCCGCCGTTCGCGCCATGACCGAGGTGGAGGAACGCTGGGACGGACTCGGTGTGCCCGAACAGCTGCGCGGGGAGGCCATTTCGCTTCCCGGCCGAATTCTGCACGTGGCCGAGCAAGCGGTGCTCGCGCTGGATGCCGTCGGCGAGGAACCCGCGACCGGGCACGGCGACACCTCGCCCGGTGGCATCGGGCACCCGGCAACCGAACCGGACCGGCCCCGCGCCGCCTTGGGCACTATCGCGCGGCGGCTGGACATCGTCCTCGCCGAGCTGCGGCGACGGGCAGGCGGGCACCTCGATCCCGACCTGGTCGCCGTCTGCGACGCCGCGGTCATCCGGGAGACGCTCGACGTACCCGACCTGCTCGCCGCCGTCCTGGCCGCGGAACCGGGTGTGCCGAGTTCGCTTCCGGCCGAGGAACGCGACCGGCCCAGCCTGGCGCTGGCCATGATCGTCGACTTGAAAGGCCGCTACCTGCTGGGACATTCGGCGCACGTCGCCGGACTCGCCGCGGCAGCGGCCACCCGGATGGGTGTGCCCGCCGACGAGCGGGCGGCGCTGCGCGCCGCCGCCCTGCTGCACGACCTCGGCCGGGCCGCGGTGTCCAGCGCGGTCTGGGACCGCCGCGGCCCGCTCGGCCGCGCGGACTGGAAACGCGTTCGGCTGCACAGCTATTGGACCGAGCGCATCCTGCGCCGCTGCCCCGGGCTGGCTGACCTGGCCGCGCTCGCGGCAGGTCATCACGAGCGGCTCGACGGCAGCGGCTATCCCAGGGGCAAGCCGGATACTTCGCCCGGCTCCCGACTACTCGCGGCCGCGGATGTCTTCGCGGCCTGCACCGAGGCGCGGCCCTATCGTCCCGCGGCCCGGGCCGCCGAAGCCGCGGCTCACCTGGGCGCCGAGGTCACCGCGGGCCGGCTCGACGGCGACGCGTGCGCCGCCGTGATCGCGGCCGCCGCGGACCGCGCCGACCACGCCGCCCACGGCCTCTCCGACACCGAGGTCGACGTCCTCCGCCTGACCGCCCGTGGCCGCAGCGGCCGCGAGATCGCCGCCGAACTGCTTCTTCCCGAACGCACCGTCACCCACCACCTCACCGAACTCCGCGGCAAGACCGGCCAGCGCACCCGCGCGGGCGCCGCCGTCTTCGCCATGTCCCATCAGCTCCTGCCCGGCTGACCGACCGCACGCCTCGAACGAGGTTCTCGCACCGCGCACACCGAGCGAGGATGTATCGGAGGGCGGCGCGGAAGACCTCACAGAATCGGAGAGGGAAGCGGTAGAGGATTGTTACCTCTTGTCATTCAGGTGCCATGTGAGCGTCACCCTCAGGCCAGCGCGAGCGCGGATGATATAGGAGGACACGGGCATTGGGGCGATGCCTCCACCACCATCGCATTGGAGGTGCACGATGCACACGTTCTCGATCGACCGCAGCGCACTCCGCTCGGTTCCGAATGCACTGGGAGCCGGCCATGTTCGTGCGTGACCACCTGCCGCGGCGCTCGCACGGCGTCACCCGCACGCTGCCGGACCAGCGCGAACTGGTCGCCGCCTTCGGCGGTCACCCGAGCGATTCGGGCGAAGACCACCCGCTGGTCGCCTGGGCCGGGACACTGGCCGCGCTGCATCGGCAGCGCCACAGCGATCCGCTGGCCGCCGCCGGAATAGATTGCCGCCGAGCCGAACTGGTGGCGACCATCGACGCGTGGGTGGTGGACCGACTGCCGCGCAAGCGTTCGGCCGACCGCGTGCGCGCCGAATCCCTCGGCGCCACGGTCGACCGCATGGCCGCCGCCCACGTCCACGCCAGCCACCTGCTGCACACCGCCGAGAAGGTGTCCGACGCCCGGGTGCACGCCGCCTGGTACCGGCTGGCCCTGCTGGCCGACGAATGGACCGACCTGATCACCGGCGGCGTACGGGAAACGGTGCGCGGCAGGAGACCGGCCTAGCGCGCGGCCTCGCCTACTTGCCGAGGCTGCCCGTGCTGAGGAAGCCGAGCAGGTCGTGGCGGGTGATCACGCCGACCGGTTTGCCGTCCTCCACGACCATGAGCGCGTCGGTGTCCGAGAGCGCCTTGGTCGCGGCGGAGATGGGCTCACCCGAGCCGATCAGCGGGAACGAGGGGCTCATGTGCTGGGCCACCGAATCGGTCAGGTGGGCGCGGCCCTCGAATACGGCCGACAGCAGATCGCGTTCTGAGACGCTGCCGGCGACCTCGCCCGCCATGACCGGCGGCTCGGCGCCGACCACGGGCATCTGGGACACGCCGTACTCGCGCAGGATCTCGATCGCGTCGCGCAGCGTTTCGGACGGGTGGGTGTGCACCAGGTCGGGCAGCTCGCCGGACTTGCCGCGCAGCACGTCACCCACGAGCGGCTCGGCTGTGCCGTCCAGCCGCTCGCGCAGGAACCCGTAGGAGCTCATCCACTCGTCGTTGAAGATCTTCGACAGGTAACCGCGGCCACCGTCGGGCAGCAGCACCACGACCACCGCGTCCGGGTCGCGCCGCGCCACCTCGACGGCCGCGACGACCGCCATGCCGCAGGAACCGCCGACCAGCAGGCCCTCCTCGCGGGCCAGCCTGCGGGTCATGTCGAAGGAATCCGCGTCGGAGACCGCGATGATCTCGTCCGGCACGGCGGGGTCGTAGGCCGACGGCCAGAAGTCCTCGCCGACACCCTCGACCAGATACGGCCGCCCGGTACCGCCGGAGTACACCGAGCCCTCCGGGTCGGCGCCGATGATCTGGACCTTCCCGCCGGAGACCTCCTTGAGGTAGCGGCCGGTGCCGGTGATGGTGCCGCCGGTGCCGACGCCCGCCACGAAGTGGGTGACCTTGCCGTCGGTGTCGCGCCAGATCTCCGGGCCGGTGGTCTCGTAGTGGCTGTCGGGGCCGCCGGGGTTGGAGTACTGGTCGGGCTTCCATGCGCCGTCGATCTCGCGGACCAGTCGGTCGGAGACGCTGTAGTAACTGTCCGGGTGGTCCGGCGGCACAGCGGTCGGGCAGACCACGACCTCGGCGCCGTAAGCGCGCAGCACGTTGCGCTTGTCCTCGCTGACCTTGTCGGGGCAGACGAACACGCAGTTGTAGCCGCGCTGCTGGGCGACCAGGGCGAGGCCGACGCCGGTGTTGCCGGAGGTGGGCTCGACGATGGTGCCGCCGGGCCGCAGCTTGCCGGACTGCTCGGCGGCGTCGATCATCTTCACCGCGATCCGGTCCTTCGAGCTGCCGCCGGGGTTGAGGTATTCGATCTTGGCCGCGACCAGCCCCGCGTTCGGTCCCACGACCGAGTTCAACCGGACCAGCGGCGTGTTGCCGATGAGATCCACGACATGATCCGCGATGCGCATGGACCCCATCGTTGCAGACGCACTAACTGTGAGTTCGCGCACGCCGCACGCAGCGGGCCCGGACTACCGGCGAACCGGGGCGCGTCCCCTTAGGATCGCTGCCATGAGGCAGCCGAACATCGCCCGCGCCGCAATGCTTCTGGCCGGATCGGCGATGGCTCTAGTGATCGGATCCGGTGCGCAAGCCGAAGCGGCGACTGTCGAGTTCCCGCAGGTGCCCACGCTGGCGCGCGGTGGTCTGTGCTGGACCAGCATCCGTACCTGGGCCGACACCAGTCCGGAGTGGCCCGGTCGCGCCATTCTCAATGTCCGTGCGTTACCTGTGAGCGGCATCGGGCCCGGTATCTATCCTCTGGCGCCGCTGTGCGAGGTGCGCACCACGGTGGCGTGGCGCAATGTCACCACCGGCGCCACGGGCAGCTACGACAACACGGTGGTCACCGGCATCTACGGCAGCATCCAGTACGCGCTGTTCCAGGACACCGGACCGGGCCTGGTGGAGGTCACCATCTCCACCGACGCCGCGAGCGTCCCCGCCCGCGGCGCGTTCCTGGTCCCGGCCTGACGGCGGCAGATCCGGGCGACCGCGCCCGAGCGGTCACCGGCGCTGGGTGACACGGTCGGCCACTGGTCGTCTGGGCCGGATTTCGTAAAATTCCTGCCGTGAGCGCACCTCAGTTTCGCTGGCGTACCGCGGCGGTGACCGGCGCCGCGGCCGTGCTGGCCGGTTCCGGCGCGGGCACCGCATGGTGGGCGACCTATCGCCTGCTCATGGCTCAGGCGGGCGTCGCCCGAGGCGCGATCGGACGGGACACCTCGAAGCCGCCGGAAGCGGACGGCATCTACACAGCGGGCTGCGCCGAGCCCGAGCCGTGGCGCACCGGAAAGCACGCCGACCTGCACCTGATGATCTTCGGCGACTCCACCGCGGCGGGCCTCGGCTGCCTGGTGGCCGACGAGGTGCCGGGCGTCCGCCTGGCCCGCGGCCTCGCCGACGCGACCGGCCTGCGGATCCGGTTGAGCACCAAAGCGATCTCCGGCGCCACGTCCAAGGGCTTGGCCGGTCAGGTGGACGCGATGTTCGTCGCGGGTCCGCCGCCGGACGCCGCGGTCATCCTCGTCGGCGCCAACGACGTCACCAAGAAGCATTCGATCCGGGCCTCCGCGCACCGGCTCGCCGCGGCGGTCGCCCGGTTGCGCCGCGCCGACGCGGTGGTGGTGGTCGGCACCTGCCCCAATCTCGGCACCGTCACGGCCATCCCGCAGCCGCTGCGCACCGTGGTGCACAACTGGAGTTTGCGGCTGGCCAGGGCTCAGCACGTGGCGACGACGGTCGCGGGCGGGCATCCGGTGCGGATGGGCTATCTGCTCGCCCCCGAGTTCCGCGCCGCACCCGAACTCCTCTTCGCGGCCGACGGCTTCCATCCTTCGGCGGCGGGCTACGAGCTGGCCGCTGCGCAATTGCTGCCGGTACTGCTCGGCGCGCTGGGCGGGATGCCCGCTTCCGGTACTCCACGGCGGGACGTAGATTCGGTACGAACCCGTGAGTAACCGAACGAAGGGTTCGTCAGAACCGTCCGACCCAAGGAGTCCTCATGCCTGAGGCCGTCATCGTTTCGACCGCGCGCTCCCCGATCGGCCGGGCCCGCAAGGGTTCGCTGGTCGACCTGCGGCCCGACGATCTGACCACGCAGATTGTGCGGGCAGCGCTCGACAAGGTGCCTGCCCTGGACCCGACCCAGATCGACGACCTGATCCTGGGCTGCGGTTCGCCCGGAGGCGAGCAGGGCTTCAACATCGCCCGCGTCGTCGCCGTGCAGCTCGGCTACGACTTCGTGCCCGGCACCACCGTGCACCGCTACTGCGCTTCGTCGTTGCAGACCACCCGGATGGCCTTCCACGCGATCAAGGCGGGCGAGGGCGATGTGTTCATCTCCGCCGGTGTCGAGACCGTGTCGCGGTATGTGAACGGATCCGCCGACAGCTGGCCGAACACGCAGAACCCGCTGTTCGCCGACGCGCAGGCGCGCACCGCGAAGACCGCGGAGGGTGGCTCGGGCATCTGGCACGACCCGCGCGAGGACAGCCTGATCCCCGACGTCTACATCGCGATGGGACAGACCGCCGAGAACGTGGCGACCTCCACCGGCATCACCCGCGAGGACCAGGACCGCTGGGGCGTGCGCTCGCAGAACCGCGCCGAGGAGGCCATCAAGAACGGCTTCTTCGAGCGGGAGATCACCCCGGTGACACTGCCGGACGGCACCGTGATCAGCAAGGACGACGGCCCGCGCGCCGGCGTCACCTACGAGGCGGTCTCCGCGCTGAAGCCGGTGTTCCGCCCGGACGGCACCGTCACCGCGGGCAACTGCTGCCCGCTCAACGACGGCGCGGCGGCGCTGGTGATCATGAGCGACACCAAGGCCAAGGAGCTGGGCCTGACGCCGCTGGCGCGGATCGTGTCCACCGGCGTGTCCGGCCTGTCGCCGGAGATCATGGGCCTCGGCCCGATCGAGGCGTGTAAGCGCGCGCTGGCGCTGGCGGGCAAGACCATCGACGACATCGACCTGGTGGAGATCAACGAGGCGTTCGCGGTGCAGGTGCTCGGCTCGGCGCGGGAGCTGAAGATCGACGAGGACAAGCTGAACGTCTCCGGCGGTGCGATCGCGCTGGGCCACCCGTTCGGTATGACCGGCGCCCGGATCACCACCACGCTGCTGAACAACCTCCAGACCTACGACAAGCAGTTCGGTCTGGAGACCATGTGCGTCGGTGGCGGCCAGGGCATGGCGATGGTCATCGAACGTCTGAGCTGACCCATACGAAAAGGGCGGTCGCCGGGATTCCCGGCGACCGCCCTTTCGTCGGATCGCTAGTCGTTCTGGAAGTAGCTCAGCAGCCGCAGGATCTCGACGTACAGCCAGACCAGGGTGATGGTGAGACCGAGGGCGACGCCCCAGGCCGCCCGCTCCGGGGCCTGCGCGCGGATCAGCTGATCCGCGGCATCGAAGTCGAGCAGGAAGCTGAACGCGGCGATGGCGATGATCACCAGGCTGAACACGATCGCCAGCGGGCCGCCGTCACGCAGGCCGAGGCCGCCGTCGATGAAGAAGCTCGCCACCAGGTTGCCCAGCGCGAGGACCAGGATGCCGATCATGGCGCCGACGATGATCCTGGTGAATCGCGGCGTCACCCGGATGGCGCCGGTCTTGTAGACCACCAGCATGCCCGCGAAGACACCGAACGTGCCGAGCACCGCCTGACCGATCAGCGCGCTACCGCCGACGCCGCCGAATTCGATGTTGGTGAACATGAACGACAGCGCACCGAGGAAAAGGCCCTCGGCGACGGCGTAGGACAGCACCAGCACCGGGTTGTCCATCTTGTTCGCGAAGGTCGCGATCAGCACCAGCACCAGGCCGACCAGGCCGCCGACGATCACGAACAGCGGGGCGAGCGAGGTGTTCGCGTTGGTGAGGCCGTAGGAGACGATCGCCGACAGCGCGAGCACGGCGAGGGTGATGCCCGTCTTGGTCACCACGTCATCGATGGTCATCGCCCGCGTGGCGGGGGGAGCCTGCTGGTACGGCTGCGGATACTGACCGTACTGCTGAGGCTGCTGACCGTACTGGTTGCCGAACTGTCCCGCGGAGGTCACGCCCGAACCGAAGCTGGCGTATCCACCGCCCTCCTGCCTTGGCAGGTTCCTGAAAACCGGATTGCTCGTGGTACGCATGTGAACGGCGTCCCTTTCTGGAGTCGTTGCCGCTGATCATCGAGTTGGTCCACTCGATATCCAACTGCCCTGTCCAACGTTTGTCATCCGTCGCGAGTTCCCCGGAGGAGTCCCACAGACCAGACAATTCGGACTCTACCGTTGCCGTGGGTCGTGCAGACCACGCACCGAACGAGTCACAGTGAATTTCCGGTTGCGGCCGACCACCTCGGTCCGGCCCACCATCCGTTCGACCACGGCCCGATAGTTCAGATGTGAGTTGTACACGGTCCACAGCTCCCCACCGGGGCGCAGCACCCGCCCGGTCTCGGCGAACATTTTGATCGCCGATCCGGTGTGCACGGCCGCGCCGACGTGGAACGGCGGATTGCACAGCACCAGATCCGCGCTGTTGTCCGCGGCGGAGGACATCGCGTCGTCGCGCACGGCGCACACGCGGTCGGCGACGCCGTTCGCCTCGGCGGTCGCCCGCGCCGAGGCCACGGCGGCGGCGGATTGGTCCGTGGCGGTCACCTTGATGCCCGGCCGCGCGGTGGCCAGCGCGACGGCAAGGATGCCGGTGCCGCAGCCGAGATCGATGGCGTCGCGGGCGTCCGGTTTCATCAGCTTCAGATGCTCGAGCAGGAATCTGGTGCCGATGTCCAGACGCGCCCCGGAGAAGGCCGCGCCGTGCGCGACCACCTCGAGACCCAGTTCGTCCAGCCGATCGCGAACCGGGAACGGCTGACCCGCCACCGGTTTGGGTCCGGCCACCAGCAGGGTCCGCGACTTCTGCCTGCCGCGGCTGGCGCGTACCTCGGAGAACGATTGGGCCAGAACGTCGTTCATCGACTTGGTCAGATACTTGTCCCGCCCGCCGGCGAACACCTCGACCGCCGGGTCGGCGTAGCGCGCTATGGCGTCGGCGACCTCGGCGAGCCCGGCCAGCACCCGAGGCAGGCGAAGCAGCACCACTCGGGCATCACGCAGCAACCCTGCGCCGAGCGGGTGTGCGGTGTAGCGGTCCGACAGGCCGGCCACGCGAGCGTTGTTGGCCAGCGCGAGTTCGCCGGTGAGCAGATCCTGATGCACCCGGACGTCGCGCAGATCGTGCCCCGCGATGGCGCCGAGAGTCAGCGCACCATAGGCGTCGCCGACAATGGCTACCTTTCCGCTATCCACGGTCGCCAGGGCGTCGGCCGCGACGTCGAGCATCAGCCGATCAGCGGCGTCCACGGCGTAGAGGTTCAGTGCCTCCACGTCCGGATACCGCCGCAGCCGGCTCAGTACGTCCTCGACATGTCCCACACCTCAAGTGTGCTAGATCGTTGCCCAGTGGTCGCGCCCACCCCGCCCAATCGATCTCGCGACCTGCGCGGCGAGCCGGTGTGCGCGCTGAAGCGCACGCCGACAGACTGTTTCGCGGTAGACCTGTTTCGCAACAACTTCGGCCAGCGGGCGTGGCCGCCGCATGCCCGTCGTCACCGGATCGTGCGATACGACCGCCGGCCGCGCTCGTCGTAGAGGGAGTGCGGCGGGCAGACATCACCGCGACGCGTGCGGTGCGGCCGGAACACTCCGGACGTCCGAGCGCACCGTCCGCGAGATCGACTGCGCCGTCGCCTGACCAGCGAACTCGGCTCGGCCGCCGCACTGCGCCGCCGACGAACCGGAGATCATCACCGCGGACCGCCGCCCGCGAGCAACCCTGGCACATCCGTAAATCACTGCCCCGCAATTCGATACCGAAACCTTGCGTCGCCGCGGACATCCGCTCCACTCGGCGTCACCGCGAAAGTCAACTGCCGACGGCAACCGGTACACGCGTGGCGCCAGGACCCTTACACGCCGAACACCAGGAATGGCAATCGATTAGCAATTAGCCCGGTCGCACCCGCATACCAGCTGAGTCCACACTCGCCCGCGCATGCGGCCATCTGAGCGCGAATCAGCCGCAACACTCTCCGGTTACGCCATCCGAGGCCTTCCGCTGAGTAGCATCGGGCCATGCGCAACAGGATGGTGCTCACGGTCGCGGTCGCGACGGCACTGCTCGCGGGCTGTGGTGACGACCGGTCCACGCCGGGTCTCCCGGTCGCTTCCATCACCGGCACGTCGGCCGCGGTCGCGCAGGCTCCACTACCCCAGGACACCGCACCGAAGCAGGGCAAGGCGTCCGATGACGCCGCGCTGACGGTGACCGGCATTCGCCTCGGGCGGCAGCCCGGCTTCGATCGCGTGGTCTACGACCTCGGCGGGGTCGGCACGCCCGGCTGGCTCGTCCGCTACACCGACGCCGCCGTGCAGGACGGCAGCGGCAATCCCGTGGCCGTGGCGGGCCGGTCGATCCTCGAAGTGCGCATCCTCGGCTCGGCCTACCCGTTCGACAGCGGCGTGACACCGTACGCGGGCCCGGATCCCGCCGTCGACCCGGCGGTCCCCGGCGTCGCGGGCGTCTACCGGACGACGGTGTTCGAAGGAGCCACCCAGTCGTTCATCGGCCTCCGGGCCGACCGGCCCGCCTTCACCGTCAGCGCGCTGTCCAACCCGACCAGGCTGGTCATCGACATCGCGAGCCCGTAGATACCGGTACACCCAAGGGGTATTTTCAGCGGCGGACCGGCGGCGACTAGACTCGGCTCTCGTGGTCGAACACCGCATCCGCCGCGCCGCCGGGCTCGCCCGGCTGCTCGGTGTGCTGGCGCTGCTCGCCGGGGTGGTCGCCATGCACTCGGTGATCTTCGGGTCCGGGGGCCACGCCCACGTCACCGGTGCACACGCGGTCCCCGCTTCCGACGCAGTATCCAGCGGCCCTGAACGGCCTGGCGCACCACCGGCCGCCTCCCCTCCGCGACCGGCCTCCGACCCTGACGAGACCGGACCGCACCACCGAGACGCAGTACTGCCGCCCGCGGACAGCGCTTCGATGGGCCACGACCGGCTTCAGCCAGGGAAGGCGACTTCCCTCGACAGCAGCGCGCCCTCGCGCGCAGGTGAAGCGCCGATAGTCGCTTCCGACGATTCCTATGCCGCGCAGGTCACAGCGGCGATCACCGGCCGCGCGTCCTGGGCCGAAACAGCACGCTCGATGGTCGCGGCGGCCCACATCGCGGATGACTCCCACTGCGCGGGCGGCGGGTGCGACGGCGCGCGCAGCGCCCTGCACGGCTGCGTGTTCATCCTGGTCTCCCTCGTCGCACTGGTCGTGTTGGTGCTGCTCTACCGCATGGCGGTCGACCGCCCCGGCCACGGTGTCGCGCGACCGCGGCACTGGCGGCCGCGGCCGGAACGACCGCCGCCGTGGACCGTGCTCACCAGGGCTGAACTGGCGATTCTGCGGATCTGACAGGTCCGCCGCCCCCGTGTGTCCGAACCACGGTCGCGGCGTTGTCCACTCCGTCCCCAGACTTCGCACCTCGCTAGGAGCCAACCCATGTTCTCCACCCGTACCCGCCTGCCCCTCGTGCTCGCCGCGGCCGCCGCGGTGAGCCTCGCCGGATGCGGCGACGCCGACACCGGGCACACCACCGAGCACGGCGCCTCGACGACCGCTTCGGCCGCCCCCGGGACATCCGCGCGCGCCGAGCACAACGACGCCGACGTGATGTTCCTGCAGATGATGTATCCGCACCACGCCCAGGCCGTCGAAATGGCGCGGCTGGTACCCACCCGTACCGACAATCAGCAACTGCGCGCGCTCGCCGCCGAGGTCGAGCAGGCACAGGCGCCGGAGATGCAGCAGATCACCACGCTGTTGCAGAGCTTCGGCAAGCCGGCGCCCACCCAGAGCGACGGGCACGGCGGCCACGGAATGCCGGGCATGATGTCCGCCGAGCAGATGGCGGCGCTGCAGGCGGCGTCGGGTCCGGACTTCGACCGTCAGTGGCTGACCATGATGATCGAGCACCACGCGGGCGCGATCGCCATGGCCGAAACAGAACTGGCCGATGGCGAGAACCCCGACGCGAAGGCGCTCGCGGGCACGATCATCGCCGCCCAGCAGGCGGAGATCGAGCAGATGCGGGCCATGCTCGGCCAGAGCTGAACCGCCGCCCGCGCCGATATCGGTTGACCATCGATATCGGCGCGGGCGCGCGTCGCTCGCCCGCACGACGTACGGTCGGAATGTCCGGCTCTGCTCATCTGTCCCGGCCGGACTTCCGAGGGGAGTGAGGGACCGACCATGCGACTACTCGAACGCGCCGGCTTGCTCGCCGCCGCGACGGCCACCACCGCGGGCGTGCTGATCATCGGCGCCTGCGCACAGCAGGTTTCCGGCACGGCAGAGGTCAACCGGACCGACCTGGCCGCGTACGCCTCGGAGGTCACCTCCTCCTCGGCCGCCGCCTCGTCGTCGCGGACCGCGGCCGTGGAACGCGCGACCGGATCGGCGTGCGACGCCTTCCTCGCCGCGAACGGCAGCTCGGTGCGGGCATTCAACGACTACATCGATGCCAGCAATACAAAGGGCCGCGGCGATCCCGACACGAACAGCAAAGCCGACACCGCTGTCTCGACGCTGCGCAACAATGCGCGCTCGGTCGACCAGAACGTGTCCAGAGAGGTGCCGTCCGCGATCGCGAACCCGTTGCGCGCCTACCGCGACGACACCAATGCGTTGGCCGACACGCTGGACCGCCGCGCCGACACCGACACCCTGAACGCGGTGATCGACCGGTTCAACGCCACCAAGAACACCGCACTGACGGCATGTCAGGGGCACGGCACCCGTTAGCGGGCCGCCGTTCGGACCGGTACCGCGGGCGCGTCAACGCCGACAGCACGCGGTGGTCGACACCGTGCAGGCGTGCGTCTTCAGTGCGGTCGGCCGACGATCGAGCCGAGCGCCGGACCGGTCGCACGAGAACGAACGGCGACAAGCGGGCGTCCCCCGACGCCGGTGGTGAGTTCCCCGGTTCGCGCAGGTGTGCGCGAGGCGCGGGATCGAAACGCAAACCAGCGCTTCGCCTTCGGGCACATCCGCGTAGTGGCCGGCAGCGCGGCGAACGCCGCCGGATGACGCGAGCGCCGAGCCGGAGTCGGTGAGCGGCGCCTTCTCATCAGTGAAGAATCCCGCCGGGCGGCTATAGCATCTCCGCGTTTGCTGCTACGCGGAACGGACGAAGTCATGACCAGCGGTATCCGGGATCCTCGTCCACCCGTCCGAGGCGGACGCCGCCGCAGGTCAGCCGATCCGGGTCCGCCCACGCTCGCCGCGCTCCTGGCCGCCGCGGCGGAACACGATCCCGACCGCGTCGCCGTGGTGTGCGACGACACCGAGATCACCTACCGCGACCTCGACGCCCGCTCGTCCCGGCTGGCGCGCACGCTGCTCGCCTCGGGAGCGGGCCCCGAAACGGCGGTCGCGGTGGCACTCCCGCGTTCGGTCGATTCGGTGCTCGCCGTGTGGGCGATCGCCAAGACCGGCGCCGCCTTCGTACCCATCGATCCGGCACTTCCGCCGTCGCGCATCCGGTTCCAGGTCATCGACAGCGGCGCCACGCTCGGACTGACTCGCTCGGGGCACGCGGCGACGCTGCCCACCGAGGTGAACTGGCTCGCGCTGGACGATGCCCAGGTGATCGCACGGGTAACGGCGAACCCGCCGAACTCGATCGCGTACTTCGAGCGGCCCGCACGCCTGCGGGCCGCCCATACCGCCTACCTGATCTACACCTCGGGATCGACCGGACGCCCGAAAGGCGTCGCGGTCACCCATGCCGGGCTCGCCGCGCTGTGCGCCGAACTGGCGGCGCGGCACGCGCTGGACGAGCACGCGCGGGTGCTGCACTTCGCGTCGCCGAGCTTCGACGCCTCGGTGCTGGAGCTGCTGCTCGCCATCGCCCGCGCCGCCACGCTGGTCGTCGCCCCGCCCACCGTCTACGGCGGTAGCGCCCTGGTGGAACTGCTTGCGCGGCAGTCGATCACCCACGTCTTCCTGACCCCCTCCGCCCTGGCCTCGATCGAACCCGCCGGACTGCCCGCGCTGCGCTCGGTCATGGTCGGCGGTGAACCCTGCCCCCCGATGTTGCCGCGGCACTGGGCCACCGAAGGGCGCCTGTTCCACAACGCCTACGGCCCGACCGAAACCACCATCATGGCGACGCTGAGCCCGGCGCTGTCGCCGGACGCACCGCTCACCATCGGATCCGCCGTGCGCGGTATGCGCTGCCAGGTGCTCGATCACCGGTTGCGTCCGGTCGGCACCGGCGTCGTCGGCGAGCTGTACGTGTCCGGACCCGGGGTCGCGCGGGGATATCACGGACGACCGGGCCTGACCGCGCAACGGTTTCTGCCCGATCCGTTCGGGCCACCCGGCTGCCGGATGTACCGCACCGGCGATCTCGTCCGGCGCACCACCACCGGTCACCTGGACTATTTCGGCCGCCTCGACGACCAGGTGAAGGTACGTGGCTTCCGCATCGAACTCGGCGAGATCGACGCGATCCTCTCCACCCGGCCCGGCGTCCGGCTGGCCGTGACCGTCGACCGGAAGACCGCCGCGGGCGAGACCACGCTCGCCGCGTTCGTCCAGCCCGAACCGGGCCACGTCCCGGACCCCGCCGCCCTGGCGGACGCGCTGTCGGCGCTGCTGCCGAAGTACATGGTGCCCAACACGATCACCGTCCTCGAGCGGATCCCGCGCACCCCGACCGGCAAGGCCGATCGACCGGCGCTGCGCGTGCGTGCCCTCGACGAGCCGGACCACCGGCCCGCCGCCGACCTCGGCGAGGAACTGGTCGCCGAGATCTTCGCCCGCGTGCTCGGCCGGGAGCGGTTCGGCGCCGATTCCGATTTCTTCGCGGCAGGCGGCAATTCGCTGCTGGCGACCCAGGTCGCCGCGCGCCTGAGCGAAACCTGGCGGATGCGCATACCGCCGCGGCTGGTGTTCGACCATTCGACGGCGGCCACCCTGGCGACGGCGATCCGCTCGCAACAGTTCGACACGGCCCGCCCGGCGCTGCGCGCACGCACCAGACCGGCGCGCATCCCGCTCTCCCCCGCCCAGCTGCGGTTCTGGCTGCGCAACCAGTTCGACCCGGCGTCCTCGGTGGACAACATCGGCTTCGCGCTGCGGCTGTCGGAGTTGGACGTCCCGGCCGTGCGCGCGGCGTTCGCCGACACGGTCGAACGGCACGAGTCGTTACGCACCATGTATCCCGCCGACGAAGCCGGGCCACGGCAGCAGATCCTCGCCACCGACTGTGTGGCCGCCGATTTCGCGGTGGAGGAAGTGCCCGACGACGCGGTGACCGACCGGGTGCGCTCGATCCTGCGGCAGGGCTTCGACGTATCGGCCGAGGTGCCGCTGCGTGTCCGGCTGCTGCGCACGCCCACCGAGTACGTCCTGGTCTGCGCCCTGCACCACATCTGCGCCGATGGGTCGTCGCTGGCGCCGCTGGCCCGCGACGTAGCCATGGCCTACGCGGCCCGGGCCGCGGGCGCGCCGCCGGCCTGGCAGCCACCGGAGGTGCAGTACGCCGACTACGCCCTGTGGCAGCGGGATCTGCTCGGTTCGCGCGACGACCCGGATTCGCTGCTGTCGCGGCAACTCTCGTACTGGACCGGTGAGCTGGCCGGTCTGCCCGACGAACTCGACCTGCCCGCCGACCGGCCGCGACCGGCGGTGGCCACGCTACGCGGCTCGGCCACCCAGCGCTCGGCGCCCGCGTCCCTGCACCGGGACCTGCTCGCCGTCGCGAGCGCCCACCGCGCGACCCTGTTCATGGTCATGCGCTGCGCGCTCGCCGTGCTGCTCGCCCGCCTCTCCGGAAGCACCGACATCGCCATCGGCGTGCCGATGACCAATCGGGCCGAGCCCGCGCTCGCGGATGTCGTCGGCATGTTCGTCAACACGACCGTCTCCCGGACCGGCATCGATTCCGCCGAGAGTTTCGCCGGGCTGCTGCACCGCACCCGGGAACGGGACCTGGCCGGTTTCGCGCACGCCGACGTTCCCTTCGAGCACGTGGTCGACGCGGTCAACCCGACGCGCTCGCCGGGACGGCACCCGCTCTACCAGGTCGGCTTCGCGTTCCAGAACTTCACCCAGGCCACCCTCGACCTGTCCGGGCCGAGCGTGTCGTTCCTGGACGTGGACGCCGACACGGCGAAGACCGATCTGCACATCGGCGTGGTCGACACCCGCGACGCCGACGGCGAGCCGGACGAGATCATCATCCGGTTCGGTTACAGCACCGATCTGTTCGACGAACACACCGTGCAGCGTTTCCTCGACGGCTACCTCCGCATCCTGCTCCAGGTCGCGGCCGATCCCGACGCCGCGGTCGGCGACCTGGACATCATGGATCCGGTCGAGCACAAGCGAATCCGGTTCTGGGGCACGGGATCCGAGCAGGATGTCCCGGCCGAACCGCTCACCGCCGCATTCGAGCGGCAAGCGACGGCGACACCGGACGCGATCGCGGTGGTGTGCGGGCAAGAGGCGCTCACCTATGCGCACTTGCGCGAGCGGTCCGCGCGCCTGGCTGGATGGCTGATCGAACAAGGCGTCGGTCCGGAAACCGTCGTGGCGGTGGCGATGCGGCGGTCGATCCAGCAGGTCGTCGCGCTGTACGCGATCGTGGCGGCGGGCGCGGCCTGGGTGCCGATCGACCCCAGCCACCCCGCCGAACGCGTCCGGTACGTCCTGGAATCGGCGGCGCCCCGGTGCGTGCTGACCACCGGCGCGGACGGTTTCACGGCCACCGACGCCTACG
Source organism: Nocardia abscessus (assembly GCF_015477775.1). Taxonomy (GTDB): domain Bacteria; phylum Actinomycetota; class Actinomycetes; order Mycobacteriales; family Mycobacteriaceae; genus Nocardia; species Nocardia abscessus_A. The sequence goes on from NZ_JADLQO010000012.1 coordinate 169,420, forward strand.
ACGTCGACACCCTGGCCCTCGACCGCTTCGATCCGTCGCCCGTGACCGACGCCGGGCGCCGCGCGCCATGGCACGCCGACCACCCCGCGTACGTCCTCTACACCTCCGGATCGACCGGCCGTCCCAAGGGCGTGGTGGTCACGCACCGGGCGATCGTGCACCAACTCGCCTGGATGCAGGCCGAATACGGCGTCGACGCCACCGACGTGTATCTGCACAAGACCCCGGCGACCTTCGACGTGTCCCTGTGGGGCTACTTCCTGCCGCTGCGCGCGGGCGCAAGGCTGATCCTGGCCGGGCCGGACGAACACCGCGACCCGGCGGCGCTGTGCCGCCTGATCACCGAGCATCGAGTGACGCTCACCGATTTCGTTCCCGCGATGCTCACGATCTTCGCCGAGCACGCGACTGGGAACGAGTTGTCCTCGCTGCGCGCTGTTTTCGTCATCGGTGAAGCGCTGTCCCCGGAGACCACGCGCGGCTTCGCGGGTGTGTGCCGGGCCGGCCTGCACAACCTGTACGGGCCGACCGAGGCCGCGGTCAGCATCACCCAGCACGCTGTCTCGGCCGCCGGCCGCACCGCACCCGGCATTCCCATCGGTGTGCCGGAGTGGAATTCGCGATGCCAAGTGCTGGACGAACGGTTGCGGCCGGTTCCGGTCGGCGTGCCCGGCGAACTCTATCTGGGCGGCGTTCAGCTCGCCCGCGGCTATCACGGCGCACCGAGCACGACCGCGGCACGCTTCCTCGCCGATCCGACGCACCCCGGCGAGCGGATGTATCGGACCGGTGACCTGGTGCGCTGGAACCGCGGCGGCACCCTGGACTACCTGGGACGCACGGACTTCCAGGTCAAGATCCGCGGCCACCGCATCGAACTCGGCGAGATCGAGGCGGCTTTGCTGGCCGATCCGGCGGTCGGCCGGGCGGCGGTGGCGGTCAAGAGCTCCGATGCCGGGGATCGACTGGTCGGCTATGTGGTAGCCACGCCGGGCGTCGCGGTCGACCCGGACACGTTGCGTCACGCGGTCTCGCGCATGCTGCCCGGGTACATGGTGCCGTCGGCGGTGCTGGTCCTCGACACGTTCCCGGTGAACACCAGCGGAAAACTCGACCGGGCCGCGCTGCCGCAGCCGGTGTTCGCCACACGCACCGGCGCTGGCCCCGGCACACCGCTCGAGCGTGCGATCGCGGAGGTCTTCGCCGACGTGCTCGCGGTGTCCCCGATCGGGGCCGGGGACGACTTCTTCGAACTCGGCGGATCGTCGCTGCTCGCCTTCACCTTGCACCGACGGTTGTCGGCCCGGCTGCGGCGCGACGTGCCGATGTCCGCCATCCTCGCGGCTCCGACCGTCGGCGGCCTCGCCGCACGGCTGGCCGGGGCGGCCGCGCCCACCGTCGCGACACCGGAGCGGGACGCCGTCCTGGAACCGGAAATCGGCATCGGCGGATGCGCCCCCGCGCACACCGGCCCGCCGCAGGAGGTCCTGCTGACCGGCGCGACCGGTTTCCTCGGCGCACATCTGCTGCAAGAACTGCTGGACCGCACCGAAGCACGGGTGTGGTGCGTGGTACGCGCCGACGACGCGGAGGAAGGAATCGACCGGATCCTCACCGCGCTCAACCGCTACCGGCTGGCCGGAAGCTGCTCCGCGGAGCGGATCGTGGTCGTCGCGGGCGACCTCACCGCACCGCGCCTCGGCCTGGACACCGGCGATTACGACCGCCTCGCCGACAGCATCGACGCGATCTATCACAACGGCGCGCGCGTCAATCACCTCGACCCGTACGCGCGGCTACGCCGAGCCAACGTCGAGGGCACCCGAGAGTTGTTGCGGCTGGCGACGACTCGGCGGGTCAAGCCGTTCCACCTGGTCTCCACCATGGGCGCGGCCGTCGCGACGACGCCGGACGCGCCGGTGGTCACCGAGGACGTCCGCCTGCGTGCCGACCAGGTGTCCGGCAACGGTTATCTCGCTTCCAAATGGGCCGCCGAGGAACTGGTCCGCCAAGCCGGCGAGCGCGGGGTGCCCATCGCCATCTACCGGCCGGGCACCATCTGCGGCTGCCCGAGCGTCGGCGTGAACAGCACCGACGATTCGCTGTGGAACATGGTGCGGGCCGCCGCGACACTGGGTATGGCGCCCGATGTCGGCGACGCCACCGTCTCCCTGGTTCCGGTGAACTACGTGTCCGGCGCGATCGTCGAGATCTCGGTTCGCCCGCGTTCGGAAACCGTCTACCACCTGGTCAATCGGGCTCCGATAGCGGTCGGCGAGATTCTCGCCAGTCTGCGTGCGCACGGACTGCCGGTGGCGACGGTGCCGGAGGACACGGTGCGCGCGGGTCTGGTCAGGGAGGCCCGGCGTCGCGATGCGATGGGCGACGATTCGCTGGTGCGCGCGGCGCTGCTGAGCACCGATTTCGCCGAATTGGCCGGTCACATCGACTGGGCCGACGCGCACAGCCGCGCCGCGTTGGCGGGCACGGGAGTGGACTGCCCGGCGGTGGACCGCGCGGTGGTGGACACGTTCGTGCGGGAATTCATCGAATCGGGCTTCCTGCCCCGGGATTGAGGAATCGTCAGTATCCCGGCGGCACGGTTGCCTGCTCGGCGGGTTGTTCGGCGTGCTGTCGCGCCTTCGCTCGGGCGCGCACCTGCTCCAGCACGATCAGGCCCACCCCGACGATCAGGAAGACGACGGCGATGATCGCGGCCACGACCGAGAGACGGCCGAACCCCCAGCCCGCGAACACCGCGGACACGATCGCGACCGCCGCGGCGACCAGCAACAATCCGTAGCCCGGCCAGTTCCTCGTGTCGGCCATCGCCGCTCCCGGTTGCGGCGCGCTGTCGCGCGCGATGTCCGGAGCGTCATCGATCGGGGGGATCTCCCATGGCCCATCGTCCGCTGTCACCTGTGTTTCCTCCCGCCGCGATGCCCGCCGTTGTCGCGGCATCTGATGCCAAGAGGATGCCCGCGTCGTCTCCACCGAAACGCGGGCACGACGGGCTTCAGTTGTAGGTCTTGGTCACTCCGTCGAGCAGATGCTCCAGCGTGTCGTAGGTCGGGGTGGCAACCACGTCCAGCAGATCCGGCGCGACCGGGACGTTGCGTTCGGCGGCGACCTTCGCGAACTGGGCTCCGTCGTTGGTGCGGAAGCCGTGCTCGGCGGCCAGCCGCTGCAACTCCGGGTCGGTGGACAACAGCCGGCCCAGCTGGTCACCCGTCGCGCCGAACGGCACCAGCGTGTGCCGGGACAACACCGTCGGAGAGGGATACAGCAGCGTCATCTCGGGTTTGGTCTGTCCGCGCACGGTCGCCTCGACGTACTGCGCCTCGTAGATCCAGACCATCGGCGTCGGGCCCATCCCCGTGGCGAGGTAGTTGTTGAACGGCCCCTCGGTGGTGTTCTCGGTGTAACCCTGGCCGACGAACAGCCGCGACAACGCGGGCAGGACCGCCTGCTCGGCGCTCTGGCCCTGCACGATCGTGTTGTTGTTCGCGACATAGCTCGCCGCGGCCACATACATGGCGGCGGAGTTCGAGCTGCGCGGGTCTGTGGTGGAGATCAGGATGTTCTTGCGCACCGGGTACGCGGAGTTGTCCGGAAGTTCGTCCCAGCGCGTGCCGCCGCGGACCAGATCGAGGTAGCGGCGCAGGTCCAGCGTAGACACCGGTCCGGGTCGCACCGCTCCGGTCTTCGCCAGCAGATCGGCGATCGGGGTGAACGTCGCGACCGCCATCGGCGAGGAGAACGGCGTGTACTTGGCGGTCACATTGCGCTGCCGCTGAATTCGCTCGGCCGCCTGTTCGCTGGACGGGAAAGCGAAGTCGAACTTCGTGAGATCGATGGACGTGGCGATCTGCCGCGACCCGGCGGGCTCGACCTCGACGCGCACGCCGTTGCGTGCCAGCGCGTCGATCACCTTCGGGTCCTGGAAGAACGCCATCTTTTCCGACCCGACCACACCGTGGACCACCGTGAGCGGCGCGGCAGGAGCAGGGGCGGCAGCGGGCGCCTCGGGAGCGGGTTGCCGCACGGCGAGCACGACGGCGATCACCGTCACGATGACGACGGCGCCCACCGCGTACGGCGCGAAACGCTTCTTCGACGACCACAACTCACGCAGATCCGGCAGCTTCCCGGCAACGGCCGCGGCGGGTTCGGGAGCCTTCTCCATCGGTACCGTCGCGGGTTGCACTTCCGCTTCGGGAGCCTTCTCCAGTTCCCGGCGCACCACTCGCTCGACCAGGATCGGCACGAACTGCCGCACCGGGTGGCCGGCGAACTTCTGCCGGGCCGCGCCCACGGTGCTCTCGATATGCTCAGGAGAATAGGTCTCGGTGTAGTTTTCGACCAGCCGCTCCGTCATCTGACGAATCGCCTGTTCCTCGCGGACGGTATCGACAACCACCACATTCTCCTCGGCGTCGGGGGTAACGCGGCAGCGTCTCCGGCCTGCACCGCGCCGGCCAACCCTAGCCCCATCACACGACCACCGACATCCGCACGGACTTCCCGCCAGTGAACGATTTCGGCTGCGCCGGAGCACATCTCACGTCTCACGCAAAGCCGTCCGCCCAGCTCACAGGCCCACGACCGGTCGGAGCACGGCGCACCCGGCATCGCCGTGCCGCCGCGTGCGGTCCCGAACCCGCCATGGAGAATTCAATGGGCAATCCCCGAGCCGCCACCACGCGTTGTATTCCCGTTTCCCGCCGCCGCGCGAACCGGACCGGCGCACTCGTGACGAGATCGCTGCGCACCCGACCGCCCGCGTCGGCGGCGGCGCGAAGTTACTTCCCGGTAGCGCGGATCGGTGTTCTGACGATATCGTCAGCGTGTTGCCGTCGAAAGGAACGCCATGTCTCGCGTCGCTGTGGTCACCGGTGCGTCGTCCGGAATCGGAAAGGCCACGGCCGCCGCGCTGGCCGAGCGGGGGTACCGAGTGATCGGAACCAGCCGTAACCCCGATGCCATCGGCTCCGACGCCCGCGTGCCGGGGGTCGAGTACCGGGCGCTCGACCTGACCGATTCGACCTCGGTAGCAGCCTTCGCGGCGGGTCTGGACCAGGTCGACGTGCTGGTCAACAACGCGGGCGAAAGCCAGGCGGGTCCACTGGCCGAATTGCCCACCGACGCCGTCGAGCGACTGTTCCAGCTGAACGTGCTCGGCCCGGTCGCCCTGACCAAAGCGGTGCTGCCCGGCATGCGCGAACGCGGGTACGGGCGGGTCGTGATGGTCGGGTCGATGCTCGCCAGTTTCCCGATGCCCTACCGCTCCTCCTACGTCGCCACCAAGGCGGCGGTGCGCGGCTTCGCGGTCGCCGCCCGCTTCGAGGAGTCCCCCTTCGGCGTCTGGATCACCGCCGTCGAGCCCGGCCAGATCGACACCGGCCTCCGTGAGCGGCGCACCAAATACCTCACCGAAGGTTCGCCGCACACCAAGGATTTCACGACCTTCATGGCGAAACTCGATGAGAAGCAGGCGAAAGGCATCACCCCGGAAAAGGTCGCCACCACGATCGTCAAAGCGATCGAAGCCGACCACCCCCAACCCCTCTACGCCATCGGCAGCAACGCCCCCGCCCTCTTCACCCTCCGCCGCATCCTCCCCCGCACCCTCATGGAACGCATCATCGCCCGCGCCCACGGCCTTTCGCGCTGAGGCATCTGCACCAACCGACCGATCGATGGCGCTGTACGCAGAGGTTCGAAAGATAGAAGAGGACGAGCAACAAGTCCGCTACGCCTACACCGACGTGTCCGGGACCGAGCACACCCTTCGTCTCGACAAAGTCGCCGAGACGATCCGCCCCGAGACCGGCCGCGACGACGTACTGTTCCGTGCCGTCGCGGGCAAAATCGCCTCGGCCCGGCTGAACGGCGCGGGTGCGCCTGACCGTTTCATCGTGCAGTCGTAGCCCGCACGCACTTACCGCGTGCGCGTCACTACCTCGGTTGATGCCCAGGCGGTCAGCGACGAGTCGTCGACAGCGGGAGTGATAACGGCGGTAGGCGACCGCATGATCTCGGCCTTCCGTTCGACGGCCGATCCTCGTGAGCGGCCGTCTTCACTCCTCGTCGTCGGACGACAGTCGCGACGGCGCCTCCTTCGGCGACACGGGCGCGGCAGAGACGGGCGCGCCCAACCCTATGGTTTCCAGCGCTTCGTGCAGATGGTCGCGCAGCACCTCTTTCGCGGCGGAAAGCGCCTGCTGATAGGCGAGCTGTGCGGCGGCGCCACCGGCGGCCCCCGCCCGGTGGTATCCGCCCCACCACTCGACCACCCGATAGTCCCCGCCCATCGGATCGATGCGTACGACCCAGTACGTTCGCCCCTGCTTGCGCACCGTCCAGTAGGTGCCGTCCGCAGTGTAATTGCGATAGCCGCTGGGCCGTGGTTTGGACGCCATACCCGTATTCTTCCCGTAAGAACGTTGCCGCCGTGTGCAATTCGTTCACGACCGAAGGCTCGCCCAGTGCTGAAGGGCCTGCGCGACTCGGGTTCCACGGGCCTTGCGGGATGTCACTTCACGGATCTCCGGAGTGACCTGGCTTGCACGCAGATATTCGCGGTTCCATGTCGTGGCCATTGCCACGAACGTCGGGCGCTCCGTTGGCCTCGCCCCGCTTGCCCAGGGTTCGTGCACAGCCGACACGCTCTGGCTATGTCTTGGCGACCAGCGTGATGTCAGCACGGCGGCCTCTTGGTCGATGGACCTGGACGGGGCTGAATCGGGGCAGCACCGACTTCTGCGGACTCACTGCGGAGCGGGGTGCCGACGCGGACGAGTCGGGCGGCGGGAAAGACGGTTTACCTGTGGTTTCGTGGTGCCCCCAGTCGGACTCGAACCGACACTTGGCGGATTTTAAGTCCGCTGCCTCTGCCAATTGGGCTATAGGGGCGTCCGGGACAGCGTACCGAGTCGTACGGCTGTACCGGAATTCCGACAATTCGTCGGGGTGGCGGGGCGTCGGCCGTGGCCGGGTGGCGGACGGCGTGGTCGATTGACCGGCGCCGGTGGCGGTGGTTGCGCACCCGGGTTGGCAGGCGTCCCAGAGAACTAGATCGGTGGCGGCGGGCTGGTGTTAGCGTCCGCGGAGCATCTCGGCGTGGCGAATGTCGGCGGCGGGCCGTCAGCGGCGGGGCGGCACCGGGATTCGGGCGAGGTCGGTGGCGATGTGGATCTCGCCGGAGAAGTACTTCGCCGCTTCGGTCAAGTGCTCGTCGAGGTCACGGTAGCGCTGCGAAAAGTGGGTCAGGACCAGGGCGCGGGCGCCTGCGTCGGCGGCCGCCCGCGCCGCCTGGCCCGCGGTGAGGTGACCGTACTCGGTGGCCAGATGTTCGTCGGCGTCCAGGAAAGTGGCTTCGATGACGAGCATGTCGACGTCGGCGGCGAGTTCCTGGACGCCGGCGCACAACCGGGTGTCCATGACGAAGGCGAAACTCTGGCCGGATCGTGGCTCGCTGATCTCCGCCAAAGTGATTGTGCGACCACCCAACTCGACACTGCCGCGCTGTTGCAGCTGGGAGATGACCGGACCGCGCAGCCCCAGGGCGCGCAACCGGTCCGGCAGGATGCGCCGGCCGGGCGGCTCGCTGAGCCGATAGCCGAAGGTGTCCACCGGGTGCGAGAGCCGGACCGCGGTCACCGTGAACGGCGCCTCGGGCAGGTCCACGGGGCCGGGGCCGATCACCGGACGCGGTCGCAGCTCGGCGCGGTGATAGTAGGACGTCGCGTTGACCAGGCGGTCGTAATACGCGGCGCCCGACGCCGGGAAGACGACATCGACCGGATGGGGCACCCGGTCGAGATTGATCCGCTGCACGACTCCGGCCAGGCCCAGGCTGTGGTCGCCGTGGAAATGGGTGATGGCGATCCGGGTGAGCCCGGTGACGGTGACGCCGGCGTAGGTCATCTGCCGCTGCGTACCCTCACCGGGGTCGAACAGGATCGACTCGTCGTCCCACCGGAGCAGATACCCGTTGTGGTTTCGCTGTTTCGTCGGCACCTGACTCGCGGTACCGAGAACAACCAACTCACGCTGCGACACCGCGTCAGGCTATCCGCCGATACCCCGTGAGCCCGAACAGACCCGTAGGTGACTACGCGACCGGTGTCTTCCGGAGCAAGGAGTTGCGCCGGGAGTAGGCGAAGTAGATGACGAAGCCGATCGCCATCCACACCAGGAACCGCAGCCAGGTCTCCACAGAGAGATTCAGCATCAGCCACAGGCACGACAGCACCGCCAGGACCGGAATCAGCGGCACCAACGGAACACGGAAGCCGCGCGGCAGGTCGGGGCGCGTACGCCGCAGGATGAGCACACCGACCGACACCAGCACGAACGCGAACAGCGTCCCGATGTTGACCATCTCCTCCAGCGTGCCGAAGTCCACGAATCCGGCCAGCAGGGCGCACCCCACGCCGACGATCACGGTGACGCGGACCGGCGTGCCGTTCTTGCCGGTGTGCGCGAGTTTGCGCGGCATCAGCCCGTCGCGCGCCATCGCGAACAGCACCCGGGTCTGCCCGAGGTACATCACCATGACCACCGTGGTGAGCCCGGCCAGGGCGCCGATGGAGATGATGTTCTTCGCCCAGGTCACCCCGTGGATGCCGAACGCCGTCGCCAGCGTCGCGTCGCCGCCGGACAACTCGGTGTAGGGCACCATGCCGGTGAGCACGAGCGACACCGCGACGTACAGGATCGTCACGATGAGCAGCGAACCGAGAATGCCGCGGGGCACCGCCCGCTGCGGGTTCTTGGTCTCCTCGGCCGTCGTGGCGACCACGTCGAAGCCGATGAACGCGAAGAACACCAGGCTGGCCGCCGCGAGCAGGCCGTACCAGCCGAAGTTGCTGTGCCCGGCGCCGGTCAGGTAGGAGAACAGCGACTGCCGCAGGCCCTCGCCGCGCTCGCCCGGCTGCGACGGCGGAATGTACGGCGAGAGGTTCGAGGACTTGAAATAGGTGAGACCGACGACGAGCACCAGCGCGATCACGCCCAGCTTGATGGCGACCGCCACCGCCGACACCCGCGAGGACACCTTGGTGCCGGTCGCGAGCAGCACACCGAGCACGGTGATCAGCAGCACCGCGCCCCAGTCGAAACTCACCGAGCCGATGTGCACGACCGGGGAGGTGGTGCCGAGCACTTCACCGAGATACTGCGACCAGCCCTTGGCCACCACCGCCACGGCGAGCGCGAACTCCAGGATGAGGTCCCAGCCGATGATCCAGGCGACGAGCTCGCCGAAGGTGGCGTAGGAGTAGGTGTAGGCGCTACCCGCGACCGGGACGGTGGATGCGAACTCGGCATAGCAGAGCGCGGTCAGCCCGCAGGCGATCGCGGCGAACACGAAAGCGAGCGAGACGGACGGACCCGCGACATTGCCCGCGGTGCGCGCGGTGAGGGTGAAGATGCCCGCTCCGACCACGACGGCCACGCCGAAGACGGTGAGGTCCCAGGCGGTCAGGTCCCTGCGGAGCTTGGAGTCGGGCTCGTCGGTGTCACGCATCGACTGTTCGATGGATTTGGTGCGGAACAGACCGCCCCACCGAGACGAGACGTCACCCGCCGGATCGGCTTGTGGCCCGGGGTTGGTCACGCGTTCTCCTTAGATCGTGCTGCTGTGCTTGGTGTTCTGTACCCATGCGGCGCGCCGATGCACGCCTGCCGAGAGTTCGCTGATCCGCGGTGCGATGGCGGTGACGATCAGTCCCGCATACACCACGACCGTCCGGTGATGCCGAAGTGGGCGAACTCGTGACCTGGGTCATAGAACCGGGTCAAACTACCCGACATCGACGTTTCGGTACCAACCGAGAAAAAATACAGTGCCGTCACGTGAGCCAGGAAAGCTTCCGGCGCGAGCCCGGTGGTCACGGCAAGTCCGGGTCCAGCGCCACCGGCGCCCCGCCGGGTCGACCGGGGTGCGGCGCCCGGCCGTGACACGATGCCGCCGCATGACAGTTCCGCGACCGAGCAACCGATTGGCGAACCAGCCGCTCGGCCCGGTGGACAAGTACCCGAGACCGCCGTAGGCCCCGGCCGCGGTCGGTAGTCGTAGTTGGCCCTGCAACCATGCTCCGAAGAGTCCCATCCGGGACAATGTGGCGGAGGATTCGTGTGTTCTGTTCAAGCGAAACCGGAGCGGGCCACGAGGGAGGTTTGCATGCCGCACGTCCGGGCACCCCGCAAGCGACAGGCAAACCAGCCACGGCCCCCACCCAGAAAGCGTTGAGCTGATGGTCCACGTGGAAATCACCGTGCCGACTACACCGGAACAGGTTTTCGCCGTCCTGGCCGACGGGTGGCTGTTCTCCACCTGGGTGGTCGGCGCCACACACATCCGTGACGTCGACGACGACTGGCCCGCCGTCGGCACCAGACTGCACTACAGCGTCGGCGTGTGGCCATTCACCGCGGACGACACCACGCAGGTCATCTCGGTGGAGCCGCCGCACATGCTGGAACTCGAGGCGAAGCTCTCCCCGCTCGGCTCCGCGTGGATCCGCCTGGAACTCGTCGAGACCGCGTCCGGCGAGACCGAGATCCGCATGTACGAGCACGCCAAGAAAGGGCTGGGCACGATGGTGCCCAACGTGCTCCAAGAGATCCTCTTGGTGCCGCGCAACAAGGAATCGCTGTCCCGGCTCGCCGACACCGCGGTGGGCAGGGCGCGTCGCTCGGCCCGCGCCGGAACCGGAGCGCGTACCGGAGCCGAGCCGCGCGCCGAGATCGGGCTGGACGGAAACGCCCCGCGGGGCTGATCGGGCGGCCGGTCAGGCGATCGACAGGGCGATACCGTCGAGGATGTCGTGCTCGCTGACCACCATTTCGGTGATACCCGCGCGCCGGGACAATTCCTCCGCGAGCACCTCGGTGATGACCGCGCCGCCGCCGATCACATCGACCCGGCCGGGGTGCATCGGGCCCAGCGCGGCACGCTGATCGTGGTCCATGGCGACCAGCCGGTCGCAGACGTCGTGGATCTGGTCCATGGTCAGCCGGGTGAGGTGCACCCGTTCGGAGTCGTATTCGGGGAGATCCAGCGCCACCGCGGCCAGGGTGGTCATGGTGCCCGCGACGCCGACCCAGGTATGGGCGCCGTCCACGGGGACGTGGGTGAACGCCTCGGTCAACCGCTCGGTGGCGAAGGCTCGGGCGGCGACCACCTGTTCGGCGGTGGGCGGGTTGCCTGCCAGGCAGCGCTCGGTGATCCTGACACAGCCGATGTCCGCGGAGAACGCGGCCCGCACCCCGGCACTGTCCCCGAACACCAGCTCGGTCGATCCGCCGCCCAGGTCGACCACGACGAAGGGCCCTGCCGCCTCGGACAGTTCGCCGATCGCGCCCGCGAACGAGAGCCGCGCCTCCTCGTCACCGGTGATCACCTCGGCCTCGGCGCCCGCGACCACGGCGCCGAGTTCGGCCCGGGCCATGGCGAAGAAGTCCTCCCGGTTCGCGGCGTCCCGGGTGGCGGAGGTGGCCACCATGCGCACCCGGCCGACCCCTGCCTCGCGCATCAGCGCGGCGTAGTCGGCCAGGGCGGCGCGCGTGCGTTCGATCGCCTCCGGCGCCAGCGAGCCGGTCGCGTCGACCCCTTGCCCCAGGCGGACGATACGCATCTCACGGTGCACGTCGGCCAAGCGTCCGTCGCCGAGCACGTCGGCGATCAACAGGCGGATGGAATTCGTGCCGCAATCCACGGCGGCTACGCGGTCACTCATCGCTGTGCTCCAGTCTCTCGCGGGCCGGTCGGTCGAGGCGTCGGCCAGTCGGCCGGAATCGCGGTGCCACGCAGGCCGTGCTCGGCGGCCAGCGCCACGGATTCGTCGCCGAGCGGGTTCACCCCCGGCCCCTTGGCCAGCGAGTGGGCGATCAGGACGTGCAGGCACTTGACCCGCTCGGGCATCCCGCCGCCGGTGAAATCCGTACCGAGCGATTCGATTTCGTCCCGTTCGGCCAGATAGCTCTCGTGCGCGGCGCGGTAGGCGGCGGCCAGCTCCGGGTCGGCGGCGAGCCGCTCGGTCATCTCCCGCATCACACCGGCGGATTCCTGCCTGCTCGCCTCGGCGGTGAGCCGGGGGTCGGTCAGGTAGTACAGGGTCGGGAAGGGGGTGCCGTCCGGCAGGCGCGGCGCGGTCTTCACAACGGCCGGGATCCCGTCCGGGGTGCGGTAGGCGATGGCGAGCACGCCGCGCGGGGCACGGCCCAGCTGCTCGGCGATGATCGCAAGATCCTGGTCGTTCGGTGCGGTCACCTGGGTCCTTCCAGTCCTTCCGGTGCTTGCGGTCGGGGGGCGGCCGGCGCGGCCGCCGGTGTGGGCTGCGGCTCGGAGATACTGCGCCACAGTTCGGTGTACCAGGGATCGGGTTCCCGCGCCCTGGTCGGCGCCGGGGGCGGGGCGGGCGCCTCGATGCCGGGCACCTGCACGATGTACGGCGTCTCCCCCGGCATCACCAAGCGCAGCCGGTCGCGCGCCTCGGTGCGGATGAAAGCCGGATCCTGTTGCTGCGCACGACGATCCCGCAGCCGGGCCAGATCCGCTTCCAGTTCCGCGCGCTGCTGCGCCAGCTGCGCGGCCTCCGCGCGCTGGGTGAAGTACGTGCGCATCGGCACCGCGAGGGTGAGCGCGAGCCCGCACACCACCATCGCGAGGATCACCGCCTTGCCGGTGGACAGGCCGAGGAACGTGTGGTCGTGCCGGTCGGCGGCGGCACGCGACGCGCTCTTGCGCGGCTTCGGCTTCTCCGCCGCCTCCGATCGCCTGCGGCCGCGCTTGGCCGCGGAATCGGCCGGGCGGGACGTGGCGGCACGCGACGTGCGGCGGTCCCCGCGTCCGGCCGGACTGGTCCCACGCGCACGTCGCTCCGTCATCTCACGCCTCGGTCTCTACTTCGCGGTACTCCCGTGGCCCTGCGAGGTCACGCACGCCACCTCCGCAGGGGCCGTCGCTCGCACCGCAGGTCAGCCTTCGAACGCGAAGCGGGGAAACGCGACGTCGCCCGCGTAGCGCGCCGAATCCCCGAGCGCGTCCTCGATGCGCAGCAGCTGGTTGTACTTGGCGACCCGCTCGCTGCGCGCCGGGGCGCCGGTCTTGATCTGGCCGCTGCCCACCGCGACGGCGAGGTCGGCGATGGTGGTGTCCTCGGTCTCGCCGGACCGGTGCGACATCATCGTCTTGTAGCCGTTGCGGTGCGCCAGCTCCACCGCGTCCAGCGTCTCGGTCAGCGTGCCGATCTGGTTGACCTTCACCAGCAGCGCGTTGGCGGCGCCCTTGGCGATGCCCTCCTCCAGGCGCTCCGGGTTGGTGACGAACAGGTCGTCGCCGACCAGCTGGACCTTGTCGCCGATCTGGTCGGTCAGGGTCACCCAGCCGTCCCAGTCGTCCTCCGACAGCGGGTCCTCGATGGACACCAGCGGGTAGGCGCCGATCAGCTCGGCGTAGAACTGCGCCATCTCCTCGGCCGAGCGCACCACGCCCTCGAACTTGTAGCCGCTGCCGGAGGTGTAGAACTCGGTGGCCGCGACGTCGAGCGCGAGCGCCACGTCGCTGCCCAGCTTCAGGCCGGTCTTGGCGATGGCCTCGCTGATCAGGTCCAGCGCCACCTTGGTGCCCGCCACGTCGGGCGCGAACCCGCCCTCGTCACCGAGGCCGGTGGCCAGGCCCTTGGCCTTCAGCACCGCCTTGAGCGCGTGGTAGACCTCCGCGCCCCAGCGCAGCGATTCCTTGAAGGTCGGCGCGCCGATCGGGGCGACCATGAATTCCTGCACGTCCACGCCGGTGTCGGCGTGCGCGCCACCGTTGAGGATGTTCATCATCGGGACGGGCAGCACGTGCGCGTTCGGGCCGCCGAGGTAGCGGAACAGTTCGAGGCCCGAGGACTCGGCCGCAGCGCGGGCCACCGCCAGCGACACGCCGAGCAGGGCGTTGGCGCCGAGCCGGGACTTGTCCTGGGTGCCGTCCAGGTCGAGCAGCACCTGGTCGACGGTGCGCTGCTCCACGGCGTCCAGACCGATGACGGCGGGCGCGATCTCGTCGAGCACACCCTCGACCGCCTTGCGGACGCCCTTGCCGCCGTAGCGCTCACCACCGTCGCGCAGTTCGACGGCCTCGTGCTCGCCGGTGGACGCGCCGGAGGGCACGGCCGCGCGGGTCAGGGTGCCGTCGTCGAGAGCGATCTCGACCTCGACGGTGGGGTTTCCGCGCGAATCCAGGATCTCGCGAGCTCCGACCTGTTCGATGATGGCCACGAAAACGACACTCCTTCGGCTGCTGACACGGTTGGTCTCACGGGATGGGCCGTGCGCTGCGAGCCTATCGTCCCGGCCGCGCGGCGGGTAACCGGCACTCCGGGGACCGGCCGATCACACCCGGCGGCCGACGCTGTAGCTCGCGGCCCGGTCACGCACCGTCAGCAGGTAGCTGTGCGACTGGTTGTAGGTGAGCAGCGCCCGCTGCCACCCGTGCTCGGAGGTGAGGTCGCCGCCGCTGGCGCACAGGTACCTGGCCGCGGTGAGCGCGGCGTCATCGATGCTCTGCGGATCGGCGGTGCCGTCTCCGTTGGCGTCGACGCCCCAGCGCTTCCAGGTCTCCGGGATGAACTGCAGCGGACCGACGGCGCGGTCGTGCACCGGGTCGTGGTCGAGCGCGCCGCCGTCGGTGTCCTCGATCAGCGCGACACCCGGTGAACCGTCCAGCGGGACGCCGATGATCGGCGGCCGGACCGAGCCGTCCGCGCCGACCTCGGCGCCGCGATGGGTGCCGTGCTTGCTCTCCACACTCGCGATGCCCGCCAGCGTCGTCCACGCGACGCCGCAGTCCGGGCGGGCTCTGGTCATCACCGCCGCCGCGTAGCCGTACGCCTCCAGCGCGATCGACGGGATACCCAGCCGATCGGCCTGATCGTCGGCCCAGCCGCGCAACTGGACGGCCGTGCGGCCGGGCGCGTCCAGGTCGATCAAGGGCAGCGGCGTACCCGGCCCGGGCGGAATGCCCTCCGGGATCGGGGTGCGGTCGATTCCGCAACCGGCGAGCCCGAGAATCACCATGACGGCGGCCGAGGCGCCGATCTTTCGCAACACCCTTTCCATGATCCAGATGAGGACGAGTGCCCGCGGTGATCCGGTGACGCGGTCCACCGCGTGTCGGATGCGCGCATGACCTCGGGCCGGGCCTGCTCAGACGAGCAGCTCGCCGGTGGCGTTGTGCGTCGGCGCGGCGAGCACCGTTGCGGTGTGCCCGGATTCGACGATGCGCCCGTGATCGAGGACGAGCAGCGCGGGGCAGTATTCGGCGACCAGAGCCATGTCGTGGGTGATGATCAGCAGGGCGGTGCCGCGCTCGGCCCGGATCCGGTCCAGCAGGCCCATGATCGCCACCGCGGTGGTGTGATCGAGAGCCGAGGTGATCTCGTCGCACAGGAGCACGGCGGGCTCGGCGGCGAGGGCGCGGGCCAGCGCCACCCGTTGGCGCTGTCCGCCGGACAGCTCGTGTGGGTAGCGGGCGGCCAGGTCGGCGGACAGCTCGACCGCGGCCAGGAGTTCGGTGATCCGCCCCGCGAGGTCCCGGCGCGCGACGCCTCCGATCCGCCGCAGCGGGCGGCCGAGCGTCTGCGCGACCGTGCGGCGCGGGTTGAGCGCGGACCTGGGGTTCTGGGTGACCAACTGAATGCCGCCCGCGCCATATCGGATTCGCCTCTTCGCGCCCACGGCGATCCGGTGCCCGCGCAGCTCGAGCGAACCGTTCGCCGAACGGTGCAGGCCCGCGATCACGCGCGCCAAAGTGGTCTTGCCCGCGCCCGACGCACCGACCACCGCGAGCGCCGAACCCGCCTCCAGCGCGAGGTCGATGTCGGCGAGCACCTGGTGTCCGCTGATCGAAGCGCTGATGTCCCGAGCGCGCAGCACGACGTCCGGCGACCGGTTGTCCGTCGCGACAACGGCCGGAGAGCTGTGGCCGTTGCGCGAGACCGCTACGTCCCACGCCCGAGCCGAGGCGAGGTCGCCGTCGCCGTCGCCGTCGCGGTCGCGGTCGCGGTCGTTGCAGGCTTCGGGCACAGCGGGTTTCGACTCGCGTCCGCCGATGGATTCGCCGCCGATCGGCACCGGCACGGGTTCGGGTTCGGCACGGCCACCGAGCGCCGGGCCGTCGGCCGGGTCCGCGGACGAGACATGCGGGTGCTTCGCCGACTCGGCCGCGATGTCGAAACGTGGTGTGGGCCCGGAGGCTTTTCGTCGAATCGCAGCCGAGAACACGGATGGGCGGAGGGCGCCGAGTTCGACCACGTCGTCCGCGATCGAGTGCACGAGGGCGGTGTCGTGACCGGACAGCAGGATCGCCGCCGACCGCTCCCGCGCGATTTCCGCGAGTTGTCCGGCGATGTCGGTGCGCAGCGCGCCGTGCAGTCCGGCCAGCGGCTCGTCGAGCACCAGCACACCTGTCCGGCGGATCAGCGCCCTGGCGAGAGCGACGCGGCGCTGCTGGCCGCCGGAGAGTTCACCGGGGCGGCGGCGCAGGTACTCGGACGAGAGGCCGACCAGCGCGAGCGTCTCGGTCAACGTGGAATCGGACGCCTTCGGCGCCACCTCGCGCAGCAGGGCGCGCACCCGCAGCAGCGGGTTCAGCGCGGAACCCGGATCCTGTCCGACGTAGGCGATGTGTCGACGCCGAAACCGCTGCAATGCAGCAGGGTTCAGCGCGAATACCTCGTGCCCGGCGACCGATGCCGACCCGGTCGCCCGCGCCGAGGCGGAGGGCAACTGTCCGACCAAAGCCCGCATCACCGTCGTCTTGCCCGAACCGGACGGACCGGTGAGCGCCGTGACCGTGCCCGCCGGTATCCGGAACGTCGCGGGACCGGCCAATTCCCGCCCGTCCGGGCCGAGCACGGTCAGACCGTCGACCGCGACGAGGGCGCTGGTCACCGGTTCGGCATCGTCCGCCCCCGCCGTCCGGCGGTCCCGTTTCGTGACGCTCACGTTCATTCCCGTTCCCCTCGTCCGAACGCCGACACCGCCAGGTTCACGCTCACCGCGACGATCGCGATCGCGAGGCTCGGGGCGAGCACCGCCCAGGGATTGAGCAGCATGCCGGAGGCGTTCTCGCGCACCATGACCGCCCAGTTGCTCGCACCGAGCGTGGTGGGCAGTTGCAGGAAGGACGCGGTGCTCACCAGGTAGACGCCAGCGACGAAACGCAACCCGAGCTGAGTCGTCCACACCGCACGCAGATTCGGGATCACTTCCCGGAAGACCAGATGCGTCAGCGATTCACCGGCGGCTTGCGCGCTCTCGACGTATCCGGATGCCGCGACCCCCGCCGCGGCGGCCGTGAAGATCCGCGCGCAATAGGGAACTCCGAACAGCAGTGCCACCACGATCAGCCCCGGGACGCCCGCGTCCGGCCACGAGGTCAGCACGAGCAGGATTCCCAGTACCGCGGGGACGAGGATGAAGAATTCGGTGCCGAGTTCGATCCACGCGCCGATCCGCGGGCGCAGTGCCGCGACCGCGCCGAGCACGCAGGCCGCGCCGGTCACCAGCACCGCGATGACTGCCGCCACCAGCAGCAATCCCCAACCGCCGTAGAGCAGCTGGCTGAGCACGTCGCGGCCGAGCCGGTCGGTGCCCAGCGGCGCGCCGCCGCCGGGATCGCCGAACGGGATGCCGATCGCCTCCTCGGCGGGGTGCGGCGCCAGCGTCGGCCCCAGCGCCGCCAGCAGGGTGACGAAGAGGGCGGGAGCGACGATCAGCCGGCCGAGCCCTCGCCGGACCGGACGCGTGAGGTCGATCGATACGTTCATCACGTTCACCGCCGCCCCCGCAACGACCAGCTGCGGATGCCGTCGGCGACGGCCAGCATGACCATGATGACGACTCCCGACAGCGCGACCACCGCGGCGACCACCGAGGTGTCGCGGTCGGCCACCGAACCGGCCAGCACCGCGCCGAGACCGGGGTAGTTGAAGAGGGTCTCCACCACCAGGGCGCCACCGAGCAGCATCCCGACCGTGGTGGCGAAACTGGCGACGATCGTCGGCAACGCGAACGGCAGCACGTGCCGCGCCAGGACCACGCGGCCCGAAAGCCCGTCCAGCACCGCGCTTTCCACGTGCGGCGCCAGCGCCGCGTCGGACAGGGCGGCGCGCACCACCCTGGTGTTCCAGCCGATCTGGGGCAGCGCGAGCGCGAGCACCGGCAGTACCAGCATCTCGGGGCCCGCCGGGAATCCGGACCGGCCGGTGATGGTGACCGCGGGCAGCCAGCCGAGAGCCAGCGCGAACACCAGGATCAGCACCGTGGAGATCACGAACTCGGGAATCGCCACCGCCGCGGTCGTCGTCGGCTGCAACACCCGCGCCGCCGCGCCGCCCGGACGGCTCGCCCACCACGCGCCGAGCGCGAGCGACGCGAGCACGGTCACCGCGAGAGCGAGCCCGCCGAGCAGCAGCGTGGGCGGGAACTTGTCCACCAGCAGGTCGTTGACCGGCCGCCCGCGCGCGGTTCGCCCGAAATCGCCGGTCACGACGCCCGCTATCCAGTCCGAGAACCGCACCGCCAGCGGACGGTCCAGCCCGAGTTCGCGTTCCTTGGCCGCGATCTGCTCCGGGGTGGCCTCCCGGCCGAGGACCGCGCGGGCGGTGTTGCCCGGCAGCAGGTCCACGGCGACGAAGACGCAGGCCAGCAACGTCACCAGGAGGGTGACGCGCCGCAGCAGGAGTCGCGCGAAGGAGATCACCCGGCCAGCCAAGCCCTTTCCAACTGAACGCGGGCGAACCCGCCGAGCGTGGGCAGGTCGCGCACTCGGGAGGACGCGATGTCGATGCCGTCGGCCATGCCCCAGACCAGGTAGCCGCCGCGCTCGTACTGGATGCGCTGCAACTCCTGCGCGGCCTGCTCGTACTCCGCGTCACTGTGCGCGGCGAGCGCCTTGGCGGTGGCCGCGTCGAATGCCGCGTCCTTGAAATCGGTTTCGTTCCGGTTGGATCCGCCGGCCAGCAGTCTGCTGGCGAAGAAGAGGGCGGAATCGTTGGTTCCCCAGGAGACGGTGTACAGCGGCGCCTTCAGCCAGGTCTGGTCGTAGAAGGCGTTCGGCTCCTGGGTGACCACGTCCAGCCGGACGCCGATCTCGGCGAGCTGGGTGGCGATGACCTTCGCCGATTCGACCTCGCCGGGCGCCTCGGCCTTGGTGACGAACGGATAGCTGCGGCCGGTGTCGAAATTCGCCTCGCGAAGCAGCGCCTTCGCACGGTCGGTGTCCCGGGTGCGCTGCGCGATGGACCTGTCGTAGAGCGGGTCGCCGGTGCCGAGAATGTCGTTGGCCACCGTTCCGTAGCCGGAATGCACCTGCGTGACCAGGGCTTTGCGGTCGACCCCCAGCCGGACGGCTGTGCGTACCCGCGCGTCTGCGAACGGCCCGTCGGAGGTCCGCATGGCCACGCCGAGCATCGTGTCGTTTTGGCGGCGCACGACCGTCAAATCGCCCCGCCCCTCCGCGGTGCGGCCGGCGATGGCGCCGACGTTGGAGGCGAGGTCGATCTGCCCGCCGAGGGCCGCGTTGCCCAGCGCGGTCACGCTCTCGAACATGGTGACCTCGATGGCGTCCAGCAGCGGCGGGGTGCCGTGCCACCGATCGTTGCGCACCAGCCGGGCGTTGCCGCCCTGGTAGGACTCCAGCCGGAACGGTCCGCTGCCGATCGCCTTGGTGAAGTCGGTGGTGTCCTTTTTGACCGTGAAGGTCATCAACCGGACCAGCAGCGGCAGTTGGGTATTGGGCTCGGGCACCGCGAGGATCACCCGGTTCGGTCCGTCGGCGGTGATGTCCTCCACGGCCACCGGCATCTTCGACGCTCCGCCGACGGTGCGCAGTCTGCGCAGCGACCACACGACGTCCTCGGACGTCACCGGCGACCCGTCGTGGAAGGTCGCGTTCTCGGCCAGGGTGAAGCTCCAGCGCCGCCGATCGGCGTCCGGTTCCCATCGCGTCGCCAGGCGCGGCACGACATTCGGGTCTCCGCCCGGCACGGTGAGCGCGTCGTAGACCAGGGAGGCGATCAGGAAATCACTGTCGTTGCTCAGGTTGGCGTGCGGGTCGCGTTCGAGGCGAGCCGCGGTGCCGAGCGCGCCGACCCGCAGCGTGCCGCCGCGCCGCGCGGGTCCGGACGAGTCGGCTTCGTCGGAACAAGCGGCTACCAGCAGCACCGCCCCTACCCCGAGACTCGAGCGCAGCAGTTGCCGTCGATTCAAAACCATTGCACTGCCTTCTTCCTGAACCGACGCACTGCGGTACCCGCGAACTAGTGTATTGATCAGGACAGGCTAGCCTAATGGATTGCGCGACTCGCCGATACCGGCACCGAAACGGCAGCGCAAGGGCGTACCGGCCGCAAACCGCCGACCGAGTCCCGGAGTCCTCCCTCGCCCGGCAGCCGACTACCGGGCGGAAGCTATACGATTCGGCTATCTTTTCTCCGACTCGCTTAGGTAAGCCTTGCTTCACTAGCCCGGAAGGGCTACCTTCGCATTACCAATCGCGACCCCTGCTTTTCGAACCGATGCGAAGAAGGGAAACCCGGTGAAAAGCGTTCTCTCCGAACGTAAGACGCTTCACCCCAAAGACCTCGAACGACGCGAATTGTCCGCGGAAGCGGGCCGGTCGGTGCGCGAACTCGCCAGAGAGATATCCGCCACACTCGACCTCGCCCTCACCGATCCGGCCGCCGCCGCGCGCACCCTCACGGATCCGGCGCTCATCGAACGGATCGATGCCGGCGTCGCGGAACTGCCCGCCGAGGTGCGCCGCACCATGCGCCCGCCCGCCACCACGGCCGGAGCCGCCGTCGTCGGTCGCCTTCCATTGCAGGACAACGAATTCGGGCCTACGCCGCCGAGCTGGCGGGAGGCGGCGCGCTGGAGCGGCGATCCGGCGCTGCGCGCGCACTCGTTCGAACTCGACCTGGCCATGCTGCTGCTCGCGCGCAGCGCGGGTGAGCCGTTCGGCTGGCAGGGCCAGCAGGAGGGACGGCTGGTCAACAACATCGTTCCCGCGGCCGGTCACGAACACGAACAGTCCGGCGCCAGTAGCAAAGTGCTGCTGAGCCCGCACACCGAGGACGCCTTCCACCCACGGCGCGCGAATCTGCTGATGCTCGGCTGCCTGCGCAATCCGGATTCGGTAGGTACCACCGTCTCGTCGGTGCGCCGGATCGAACTCTCCACTCGGCAGCGTGAATTGCTCAGCACACCCGCGCTGCCGATCCTGCCGGACGTCTCCTACGGCGACGGCCACGAAAGCTATTCCGCCGCACCGATTCCGACGCTGTGGAGCGCCGCGGGGCCGGACCAGCAGACCCTGCGCTACGATCCCGCGTACACCCCGCTCGCGCAGGCAGGCCCCGAATTCCGCGCCGCCTACGAACAACTCACCGCGGAACTCGAACGCGTCTGCGTCACCGCCGTGCTCTCCCCCGGCGAGCTGTTGCTGGTGGACAACGACGTCGCGGTGCACGGCCGGGTGCCGTTCACCGCGCGGTACGACGGCACCGACCGGTGGCTCAAGCGAGTGAACATCCGGCTTCCGGAACGACGGCGGCGGACCGAGGAAGCCGACGAGAATGGCTACGGGCAACAAATCGTGGCCCCGTTCCGAGCGGCGGACACCCTGCCGGTCGAGAACGGCACTCATGAGCGGGATGCAGTACGACATGATCGAGGACCCCTTGAGCACGCGTGACCGAAGCACACCCCTGCGGGTGTTGAGCCGCAGCGACCTCGCCGACGTGCCGATCACACCGGCGGCGGTGGTGCGCGCGGTGGAAGAGGCGTATCTGGCCTTCGCGGCGGGCGATTCGGACAACCCGCGCAAGCTCAGCGTCGCGAACCCGGACGGGTGGTCGGTCGCCTACGCCATGCTGGGCCGCGACGGCCGCAGACGCGTAGTGGCGATGAAGACCTCCTACAAGTTCGACCCGGGACACGACCGCAGCACGAAGCGGTACTACACGACCATCACGCTCTACGACGACGCCACCGGCGCGCCGATCGCGATGATGGACTGCGCGCGGGTCGGCGCGCTGCGCACCCCGGCGGTATCCGCGCTGCTGGTGCGGGAGACCGTGCGGCGCGGCGCGGAGAGCGTCCTGCTGATCGGCACCGGAACCCAGGGCCGCAACGCGCTTCCGCATCTGCTCGCCGCGAACCCGCAGCTGCGCAAACTGATGGTCTACGGCACGCACCGCGAGGGGCTGGAAGCCGTGCACCGCGAACTCGCCGTACACCATCCGCACGCGCTGCTCGAGACCGTGACCGATCCGCGCGAGGCCGCCGCCGCCGCCGATGTCGTGCTGGCCACCGCGGGCCCGGGCACCGAGGTCGCGCTCGAATCCGGTGATCTGGCACCGGGTTCGGTGGCGGTGCTGGTCGGTTACGGGCTCGCGCCGTCGACGCTGAACGACGCCGACCGGGTGATCGCGACCAGCGCCGAGCAGATGGCGCTGACCGGCACCGACATGGTCGGACCCGACGGCACACTGCGTGCGGTGGACGCCGAGCTGCCGCAGATCCTGAATCGCCGTGCGGTTGCGCGCCGCTCGGACGAGGAGCGCATCTTCGTCTACAACAGCGGGCTGGTGCTGACCGATATCGCCGTGGCCCACGCGCTGGCCGAGCGGGCGATCGCGGAAGGCCGTGGTACGGAGGTGCCGCTGTGGGACTAGCGCACGGAGGCGCGTGGTGGACCTAGAACACGCGAGCATCGCCATGGAACCGGCGGCGGACGCGCACGATGCGATCGGCGCGTCCCCGATGCCCGCGCATCTCGATCCGTGGGAGCGGCGCCTGCTCGCCGATCCGTCCCTGCTCGGCGACCTCGCATTCGCGATGGGCGGCCCATTCCATGTGATGTACCCGGAGCGGGTGGCGCACAACATCCGCGCCTTTCACGCCGCCTTCACCCACGCCGGAGTACACGGCACGATCTACTACGGCAAGAAGGCGAACAAGGCGGCGTGCGTCGCGCGGGCGTGCGCGGAACACGGTGCGGGCGTGGACGTCGCCAGCGTCGGGGAGCTGACCGCCGCGCTGGCGCAGGGAGTGCGCGGTGACGAGCTCATGGTGACCGGCCCGGCCAAGGCGGACGAGTTGCTCTGGCTGGCCGCCCGGCACGGTGCGCTGATCGCCGTGGACGACCTCGGCGAGCTGGGCCGGCTCGCCGCGCTGGCGTCGCAGGGTGCGCCCGCGCGCGTGCTGATCCGCGTGCTGCCCGCGGCCTCGGCCAGCCGGTTCGGCATGACCTCCGGCGAGATCGAGGACGCGCTCGCGGTGTGCGGCGGGCACGATTCGATCCGGCTGGAGGGCTTCAGTTTCCACCTGTCCGGCTATGACGCGGTGGCGCGCGCGGAACTCGCGGGCGAGCTGATCGCCCGCTGTCTGCACGCGCGCACGCTCGGGCATCCGGCCACCACCGTGTCGATCGGCGGGGGTTTCGGCGTCGACTACGTGGCGGCGGAGGCCGCGATGGAGTTCACCGAGGGAATGCGCAGGCAGTGGTTCCACTCCGGGAAGTCCTTCGATTCGTACTATCCGTATCACTTTCCGGCGCCCGGTGCGGCCATGCTCGCCCAGATCCTCGACCACGACGATCTCGCCGGACGGCTGCGCGACAACGCCGTGCGCCTGGCGATCGAACCGGGACGCGCGCTGCTCGCGCACGCGGGGTGCACCGTCTTCCGCGTCCAGGGCAGCAAGACCAGGCATGCGCACGGCCTGCCCTACCGGTTGCTCACCGTCGACGGCACCAGCCTCAGCCTCTCGGAGCAGTGGTTCGACAGCGAGTACCTGCCCGATCCGCTGCTGTGGCCCGCGCGGCCGGGCGCCGTCACACCGACCAGCGTCGGCGCGGCCACCTGCCTGGACTCCGACATGCTCAGCTGGCGCCGGGTGCCGTTGCCCCGGCCCGCCGAGGTCGGCGACCTGCTGATCTACCCGAATACCGCCGGTTATCAGATGGATTCGAACGAGTCCGCCTTTCACGACCTGCCCATCCCACCGAAAGTCGTGCTGTACGACGCGACCGGCGACCGCTTCCGCTGGACCCGCGACGGCAGCTGAGCCCGACTTCCCCGAAACGAACCAGGAGATAGCAATGCCGCTCGTCACGCGCGTGACGGATCTGATCGGTCGCACGCCGCTGTTCGAGCTCGCGGCCACCGCGACGGGCACCCGATTACTGCTGAAGTTGGAGCAGTTCAACCCGACCGGCGCGGCCAAGATCAGGATGGCGCGCGAGATGGTGCTCGACGCCGAGCGTCGCGGTTTGCTGCGCAGTGGCGGACATATCATCGAGTCCACGTCCGGGAACACCGGGCTCGGCCTCGCGGTAGTTGCCGCCGAACGTGGGTATCGCTTCACCGCAGTGGTCGACCATCACGCATGTAAGGACAAACTGCGCGCGATGCGGGCAATGGGTGCGGAACTGGTGTACGTCGCCGACGAAGGCGACGACAACCTCGCCACCTCGGCACGGGAGGACCTGGCCGAGGCGATGGCGGCCGAGCGCGACGACGCGTTCTTCACCGAGCAGCACAACAACGACGCCAACGCGGTGGGCTACTACGCGGTGGCCGAGGAATTGCTCGAAGACGTCGAGCGGGTCGACATCCTGCTCTCGGCGGTGGGTACCGGCGGATCGCTGTTCGGCACCGCCACCCGGTTGCGCCAGCTCGGCTGCGTCCCCTACGTGATCGGCGTCGAGCCGGTCGGCTCGATCGCCTTCGGCGGGCCGGGCGGCCCGTACTGGCAGTCCGGCACCGGCACCCCGCCGGGCGCCACCATCGGCACCGCGGTGGACTACTCGCTGCTGGACGAAGGCGTCAAGGTCACCGACGTGGCGGCGTTCGCGACCGCGCGCGCCGTGGCGGCCGAGCTGGGCCTGATGATCGGCGGCTCGGCGGGCGGGTCGGTGCACGCCGCGCTCACCCGGCTCGAAGAGTTCCCGCCGGGTTCCACCGTGGTCACCATCGTGTGCGACGGCGGAGAGAAGTACTTGGACACGGTGTTCGACGACGAGTGGATGATCGAACGCGACCTGCTCGACGCCGATGCCGAACGCGAGGTCGCGGACATGCTGCGGCGCTACACGCCCGCCGCCCGGAACACATTGGTGGAGGTGCGGTGAGCTCCGGACGCTCGTACGGCGCGACGCTGCCCCAGCGCGGGGCGACCCGCACGCCATCTGCGAAGGAGGACCGGTGATCGCAACGAGCTTCCGCGGCGACGGCGGGCGGCTCACCGCCCTCGCGACGCCGATCGCACTGACCCAGCTGGCCCAGATCGCGGTATCCACCACCAACATCGCGCTGATGGGCACGCTCGGCGTGCGGCAGGTGGCCGCGGGCGGGCTGGCGATCGTGCTGTTCAACCAGATCCGCACCATGTGCGTCGGGTTGATCACCGGCAGCGGCAACCAGATCGCCACCGCGGTGAGCGCGGCGGGCAAGCGCGGTGAATCGCCGGATCCGGAGATCCGCGACCTGCTGCGGTCGAGCTTCGCGATCGCCACCGTCGCCGGGCTCGTCGGCGGGGCGCTGCTGATCGGGCTGGGCTGGGTGCTGCCCTGGCTCGGGCAGGACCCGGGAGTGCTCGCCGACGCCCGTCCCCTGATGGTGGCGCTCGCGCCCGGCCTGCTGCCCTGCCTGTGGTTCCAGGTGCTGCGCCAGTACACCGTGGGCATGCAGCGCCCGCAGGCGCTGCTGCTGGTGACGCTGGGTTCGGTGGTATTGAACCTGCTGCTGGCCCTCGGCTTCATTCACGGCAAGGCCGGACTGCCCGAACTCGGACTCACGGGTATCGGCGTCGCCACCTCGCTGGTGTTCCTGATCACCTTCGGCGTGTTCTGGGCGATGGTGTGGCGCGACGAGGAACTCGGCCGCACCCTGCCGATGACCCCGCTGCCGGTGCGGTGGACGACGATTCGCGCCGAGCTGAAATTGGGCACGCCGATCGCGCTGACCTACGGCTCCGAGGCGGGCATGTTCTCGGTGCTCGCCCTCGTCATGGGCAGCATCGGACCGGCGGCGCTGGCCGCGCACAACGTCGTCTACCAGATCATCTACATCGTCTTCCAGGTGGCGATCGGCCTGTCGCACGGAGCATCGATCCTGGTCAGCCACGCGGTGGCGCGGGACGAGCACGCGCACGCCCGCGCGCTGGCCTGGCTCGCGCTGCGCCATGCCGCCGTGATCGCGGCGGTGACGGGCGCGGTGTACGTGGTCGCGCCGGATCTGGTGCTGCGCCCGTTCCTGGAGTCCTCCGACACCGACACCATCCGGGTGGCGCACACTCTGCTGCTGATCGGCATCGTGCTGCAGTTCTTCGACGCCGCCCAGAACATCGGCACCGGCCTGCTGCGCGGCCTCAAGGCGACCAACGCGGGCTTCCGGCTGTCGCTGATCGGCTACTGGGGCGTCGGCCTGCCCGTCGCACTGCTGCTGGCCTACCCGGCCGGCCTCGGCGCCGCAGGCGTCTGGTGGGGACTCACCGCGGGCCTGGCCACCACGGCGGTCCTCATGCTGCGCCGCTATTTCGCGCTGCTCGACGGCATGGAGCGGGACCGTCCGCGCCTGCTTCCGGAAACCCTCACCACCCCGAGCTGACCGGGCCGCGAACGCGTCGTACGCCACCGTGCGGCGCGGGCGCGTGGCCGTGACGAGTTCGTCGACCATGCCCGAGGGATGCCGCGCGTCACGTAGCGTTGAAGTGTCGTCGGACTGAGATGGCGCGTGCGATTCGCAGCCCTCGGATCGGGAGGTGCCAGGTGCTGAGCGTGTTCTCCTCACCGGGACATTACGTGCAGGGCCGGGACGCCACCGCGGCGCTCGGCGCCGAGATGACCCGGCTCGGCATCGGCGGGCCGGTGCTCATCGTGTGCGGCTCCAGCGCTTTCCGGCTGCTCGCCAGCACCTGGGAGCGCGCGCTCACGGATGCGAAGATCGCCTATTCGATCCACCTGTCCGGCGGGGAATGCAGCAGGGCGGAGATCGCCCGGATCGCCCACGCCGTCGAAGAGACCGGCAGCACGGTCGTCCTCGGCGCGGGCGGCGGCAAGGTGCTCGACGCGGCGCGCGCGGTCGCCGACGATCTCGACCTGCCGATGATCAGCTGCCCGAGCACCGCCTCCAGCGACGCGCCGTGCAGCGCGTTGTCGGTGATCTACACCGAGGCGGGTGAATTCGAGGCGTATCAGCTGGTACGGCGGAATCCGGCGCTGGTGCTGGTGGATACCTCGGTCGTCGCGCAGGCGCCGGACAGGCTGCTCGCCGCGGGCATGGGCGATGCTCTTGCCACCTGGTTCGAGGCGCGCACGTGCAGCGCCGCGCAGGTGCGCAACATGCGCGGCGGCGCGTCCACGCGCAGCGCCACCGCGCTGGCCGAACTGTGTTACCGCACCCTGCTCGCCGACGGCGCCCAGGCGCTGGCCGCTGTTCGCGGCCACAGCGTCACACCCGCGCTGGAGCGCGTGGTCGAGGCCAACACGCTGCTGTCGGGGCTCGGTTTCGAATCGTCCGGGCTGGCCGCGGCACACGCGGTGCACAACGGCCTCACCGCCGCCGCGCAGACCCGCCCGTTCCTGCACGGCGAGAAGGTCGCCTTCGGCACCGTCACCCAGCTGGTCCTGGAAGGCGCGCCCACGTCGGAGATCGACGTGGTGCTCGATTTCTGCGTCGAGATGGGCCTGCCGACCACGCTCGCCGCACTGGGGCTGCCCGATGCCGACGACGAGACGCTCTCGGTCATCGCGCACCGGGCGACCGCTCCGGGCGAGACGATCCACAACGAACCCTTCACCGTGAACGCCGCGATGGTGGTGGACGCCCTGCGCACCGCTGACGCCCTCGGACAGTGACGAATACCACTCCGGCCTGCGTTTCCCCAGCGTTCGACACCGAAAACTCACCTTCCCGCAAGCGTGTCTTCATCAACCGTCGGGAAACCTGTCCGTAACCGACGCTATCGTGGCGACGGAGCCAAGCCAATGGCGGGCAAACCGCCAGGAGGGATTCGGTCCGGTGTCCATCACCAGAGTCGCGGAGTACCCGCGTCCGGATCACGTGTTGTTCCACTTCAGCGACACACATCTCATCGCAGGCGACGACCCCCTGTACGGCGACGTCGACGCCGACCTGCGGTTACGGCAACTGCTCGAGCAGGCCGCCGCGAGCCGGATCCGCCCGACCGCGATCGTGTTCACCGGCGACCTCACCGATCGAGGCGAGCCGGCCGCGTACGCCAAGCTGAAGGCGATCGTCGAGCCATTCGCGAGAAGTTTGCAGGCACCCATCGTCTGGGTCACCGGCAACCACGACGACCGCGCCGCCCTCCGCGCCCGCCTGCTCGGCGAGTACCCCACGACCTCCCCGCTGGACCGGGTGCACCTGATCGACGGGCTGCGCATCATCTCCTTGGACACCTCGGTTCCCGGACACCACCACGGGGAGATCTCCGACGCCCAGCTGGAGTGGCTGCGCTCGGTACTGGCCGAGCCCGCGCCCTTCGGCACCATCCTGGCCATGCACCATCCGCCGGTGCCCTGCGTGGTAGACCTCGCCGTCACCGTGGAACTGCGGGACCAGCGCAGGCTGGCCGACGTGCTGGACGGCAGCGACGTGCGCGCCATCCTCGCCGGGCACCTGCACTTCTCCACCAGCGCGACCTTCGCGGGCATCCCGGTCTCGGTGGCGTCGGCCACCTGCTACAGCCAGGATCTCGGCGTGGCGCAGGGCGGCCTGCGCGGCCAGGACGGCGCGCAGGCCTTCAACTACGTGCACGTCTACCCGGACACCGTGGTGCACTCCGTGGTGCCCATCGAGCGCGGCCGCACGGTCGGCGCTCCCGCTACGCCGGAGGAGGCGCAGCAGCGGCTCGCGGAGGAGGGCATCGTGATCCCGCCCGCCGCGCGCATCCCGCACGTCATGCGGCGCCCGGCGTCGACTCCGGAATCGGACGACGAGGCGGTCTACTGAGCCGCTCCCACGGCGCCGGATCCGGGTAGTACCCGGCCAGGAACTCCGAGACGATCCGCACCCGCTCGGACTCGGCGACCTCGGGGAAACTGCCGTCGTTGAGGCAGAAGAAGTCGACGTCGCGATGGCGCGCCAGCCCGTCCAGCAGGGCAAGGCCGTGGTCGCTGGTCGTATCGACGTATCGCACTCTCGCCGTCTCCTGCGGCACCGCTCGACCGGTCAGCAGGGCGTAGTAGTGATACAGCGAGTTGGTGACCGAGATGTCGGTGGCCGCCCGGAACCGGCTCGCGCTCGTGCGCGCGAAGTCCGCGGCGAATTCCTCCTCCATCTCCAGCAGCACGCTGCGCCGCAGCGGAGCGGGCGTGTGCTCGAGATGCCGGGTGATGACGTGACCGAAGCGGTCGGCCAGCAGCGCCCGGTTCACCCGCGCGGCGTTCTCGAAACCACTGCGCCGCTCATGGTTGCTTCCCGGGCCGATCCGGAGGTCCGCTTCGATGAACCGGCTCACCCCGCCCGGGGTGAAGAACATCGACGGGCGCACCGGCCGCGCGAAGAACATGTCGTCGTTGGAGTAGAGGAAGTGCTCGCTGAGCCCCTCGATGTGCTGCAACTGACATTCGACCGCGTGCGAATTGAACACCGGCAAACCGCTCACGTCGCGGAAGTGGTCCACCGCGCGCACCACGGTCACCTTCGGATGCGCGGTCAGCCAGTCCGGCG
Source organism: Nocardia abscessus (assembly GCF_015477775.1). GTDB lineage: Bacteria > Actinomycetota > Actinomycetes > Mycobacteriales > Mycobacteriaceae > Nocardia > Nocardia abscessus_A. Next base: position 199,179 of record NZ_JADLQO010000012.1, read on the forward strand.
GCGTGGAGTCGGTCGCGATGAAGATCCGGCGGATCCACGGCGCGTTCTTGTGCACCGACCGCAGGGCGTACTTCAGCTCATCGATCTGCCGGATCCTGGCGTCCGCGTCGTCACCCTCTCCGACCACGACCTGGGCCAGCATGCCGGCGCGGCGGGCGCGGAACGCGGGGTCGGAGCCGTCCACCCAGGAGAACACCAGGTCGATGTCGAAACCGACGTCGCCGGTCTGCGGCGCGAACATGTCCACCAGGGTCGGCCAGGTTCGGTCGAACAGCCGCACCTGGGTGCGCTGGACGTCGGCGAGGTCGAAGACCGGGCGGGTCAGCGCGTTCGGGCGCGGGCAGGTCACGGTGTCGCCGTGGTACTCCCACAGTTCCAGCTCGACGTGATGCGCCGGATCGTGGTCGCGCCCGAGCCGGAATACGTTGTGCTGCAGTTCCACACAGGAGAATCCCGCCGACATCGCGGCGGCGGTCACCCGGCGCACCATCAGGCGATGCGCCGCGTCGGCCGCGAGCACGAGCCGGTGGCCGCTGTCGCGCACGAGCAGGAACGGCACCTCCGCCGCCGCCAGTTCCGCGCGCAGGTACCCGAGATCCTCGATCATCGCCGCGGACACGGCGAGATTGCTCGCCACGTGCCGCGTCACCATTTCCACCGCCCCCGAATTCACTGCTCCCCTGTCCACCATCACTGTCTCCACATCCGTCTGTCCGCCGGTTTCCGATTGCATCCGGGGCACCGCGCCGAGCCGTGGTTCCGCCGATGCGGAGGCATCGACAGAGATGACCGCGCCCGGCGCGGTGACATTCAGAAATGGGGAAGGGTGCCGAAGCGGGGGTGCGAATTGATCACCTGGCATGCAGACGACTGGTGGACCATTTCGTTTTCACCTCACTCACGGCCGGACGCGCGAAGCGTCGTGGATGGAAGCGCTGTACTCGTGCGGGGACTCGAAGGGCACGGGCGGCAGCCGCGGAGCCGGACAGTCATCGGCCGGCGGAAAGTGGTCTGCCCAGAAAATACCGGGCACCTCTACGAATGATGCAACGCGCTGGAGATTCCGTCAATCGGCGCTGCTGAACTGGCCGTGCCCGTGCGCTGCCGCTGACCGCGTGCGGACAGGCGCGACGTGGCACACCGCAGGCTACTTAGTTAGGGTAGGCTCACCATATTGACTGGAGAAAGGTTGTGCCGGTGCGTGTCATCATCCTGTTCGGAACCGAGATGGGCACCGCGGAGTCCGCGGCGGACAGCATCGCCGGAGAACTCCACGGGGCGCACGACGTCTCGGTGCACGACATGACGGACTTCGACATCGCGGATCTGGACCCGCGCCACTTCCACGTCGTCGTGTGCTCGACCTACGGCGACGGCGACCTGCCGACCGGCGCCGAACCCTTCTACGAGGCGCTCGACCGGCACCGCCCGGATCTGCGCGGCCTGCGGTTCGCCGTGTTCGGGCTCGGCGACACCGTCTACGGCGACACGTTCAATCGCGGCGGCGAGATCATCGCCGAGAAACTCGTCGAGTGCGGCGCCACCCAGGTCGGCGAGCACGCGCGGCACGACGCGTCGACGGAGATCCGCGCCAGGGACCTGGCTGCGCAGTGGGCCGCCACGCTCGACATTCCCGCGCTGGTCTCGGCCTGACCGTCGCCGGGGGCGGGGCGGGGATCACGCGATAGCGGTCCGGACAAAGTGCACAGCGCCAGCGGACAAGTGGCGCAGCACCTTAGACTGCTATCAAGCGCGGCACAGCCCGCCGCGCTCGACGATCCATGAGGTGACGAAGATGGCAGCCGGAGCGAGCCCCGCCCAACGTCAGCACAACTCGACAGATCATCCCGAGCTGGACGTGCTCCCGGAATGGCCCCTGGAGACGATCGGCGTGCTGGTGACGACCGACCCCGCGCCGCACGCGATTCCGGTGTCCTGGCCGGTGCGCGCCGGCGATCGGCGAATCCTGCTCAGCCTGAAGTACGATCGCGGGTCACTGGCCCGGCTGCGTGAGCATCCCGAAGTGGCGCTGCTGATCCTCGGCGGCGGCAACGTGGCGATGTGCGCCCGGGGCACCGCGCATGTGGTCGCCGAGCAGATGCCCGGCGCCGACGACTACGTCGCGGTCCGCATCGACGTCGACGTGATCGATGACCACCGCCAGTCGGCCTTCGCCGTCGTGCAAGGCATTCAGCGCACCGTGCTCGACGACGAGAGCGAGCTGCGCGCGCTGAAGGACCGGGTCAGCACCTTGAAAACCTGGGCAGACCACCAGAACTGAATCGGCCCGGCGGCCCCGGGCAGCAAGGAAGAAGGCGGCACCGTCCGTGCCGCGCGGAAGGGGATCATGAGCGTCACTCTGGCCAAAGGCGGCAACGTTTCGCTGTCGAAGCAGGCGGCGAATCTCACCAAGGTAGCGGTGGGACTCGGCTGGGACGTGCGCACCACCACCGGCGCCGACTATGATCTCGACGCCAGCGCGCTCGCCTGCGGGTCGAATCTGAAAGTGCTGTCCGATCAGCACTTCATCTTCTACAACAACCTGCGCTCTCCCGACGGATCCATCGAGCACACCGGCGACAATCTCACCGGGGCGGGCGAAGGCGACGACGAGGTGATCAATGTCGACCTCACGGCCACGCCGCCGAACATCACCAACATCTTCTTCCCGGTGTCCATTCACGACGCCGACGCTCGCGGCCAGTCGTTCGGTCAGATCCGCAACGCCTTCATCCGCGTCGTCGACGCGGGCACCGGCGTCGAACTGGCTCGCTACGACCTCACCGAGGACGCGTCCACCGAAACGGCCATGATCTTCGGCGAGCTGTACCGCCACAACAACGAATGGAAGTTCCGCGCCATCGGCCAGGGCTACGCCTCCGGTCTGGCGGGAATCGCCCGCGACTACGGCGTGAACATCTGACTCCTCCTCGACCACGGCCGGTCGATGTGGAACACCACACGACCTGCCCGGCCGACCACATTCAGCCGCAGCAGACCGGGTCGTCGCAGGGGTCTCCCACTTCGCTGCCGTATGCCGTGAAGGCCTGGATGGGCGCCACGGCTTGCTCGGCGATGCGGGGGTCCAGCGACGGTGCGGAGCGGTCACTCGGGCGGCCCCAAGTCGGCGGCGTGTCGTCGAGGTCGAAACGACGGGCGCCGTCGACGAAGAGTGTCCAGAGCGGATGATCCGGGAAGCCGTTGATCCGCAGGACCCACCACTGGTCGTCCACGAGGGCGGCGACGGGAAACCGGCCGATCCCGGTCCGTTGCCACTGCGGTCGCGCGTGGAGTTCGGGGTAGGGCATCGTCCCAGTCTCCCTGATCCAGCCGTCACGTGGCGGCCGCATACCCCGGCCTTCAGCCTACTCACATCCTTCCGGCCAGAAGGCGCGCCAATCCTCGGCTGTGAGGGGTAGGCGTTCACCGCGGTCCTTTTCCGCCGCGTCCTCCGCCGCGCGGATAGCGGCGGCGAACCTCAGCGTCGCTTTGCGGAGATTTTCTTCGGCGCTTTCCGGCCCGCCGAGGCGCACGACGCGGAGAGCCTCGGGCACGAGATCGGACGGCAGGCCCGCCTTCGTGCTGCGGGAGACGATCTTCTCGGCGAGAGCCAGGGCGGGCTGGGCCATGGCGATGCCGTCCAGGCAGGAGCGGCGGGACTTCTCGGCGGATTTGCGTTCTTCCCAGGCGCGTTCCTGCGCGGCGATCTTCTCCGCCACCGACGCGGACGGATCGATCGCGGAGCCCGCCAGGTGCGGGCTGCGGTTGACCAGCTTCGCGACGAGAGCGGCGGCGACATCGTCCACGGTGAATTCGCCTGCGGCCTGGGCAATCCGGGAATGGAAGAGCACTTGCAGCAGCAGGTCGCCGAGTTCCTCCTTGATCGTCTCGGCATCGCTGTGCTGGATGGCGTCGAGCAACTCGTAGGTTTCCTCGAGCAGGTAAGGTCGCAGCGAATCGTGGGTCTGGGTGACCTCCCAGCCCCCGAAGTGCCAGAGACGGTCCATGACCTCGACCGCCCCGGCCAAACCGGCCGCGACCACCGCCGTGTCCGTGCGCGGGATCGCGTCGCCGTTCGGCGCGGCGCGATTCACGCCGTCGGCCCTGCGTTCGGCGGCACGGTGACGGGCAGCCCGCAGGACGGACTCGTCGCGATCGGCCGAACTCATCGGGGAGCCATCTCGGCGGCGACGGTGAGATCCACCGCGCCCTGTGCCTTCCCGTCCAGCGCCAGCAGCAGATCGGCCACGAACTGCAGCAGCACCACATCGCGGACGCGCTCGGCTCCGACGCTGTCCTCCACGCGGGGCAACGGAAGCTGCACCACCCCGGAGGCGGCGCGGTATCCCGCGCTGGGGTAGAGCCGCTTGAGGCGCAGCTGCTTGGAATCCGGCAGATGCAGCGGCGAAATCTTCAAAGTTGTTCCGGTGACCGCGATTTCGGTCACCTCGTACTCGCGGGCGAGCAGCCGCAGCTTGGCCACCGACACCAGCCGCCCGACCTCGACCGGCAGCGGCCCGTAACGGTCGACGAGCTCGTCCACGACCAGCGCCAGCGCCGAATCGTCTTGCGCGGCAGCCAGTTTGCGGTACGCCTCCAGGCGGAGCCGGTCACTGGCGATGTAGTCCGGCGGGATGTGCGCGTCGACGGGCAGGTCGATGCGCACCTCCTTGACTTCCTCCGTGATGATCGGCTTGCCGTCGGCCGCGGCGCGGTAGGCCTCGACCGCCTCGCCGACCAGGCGCACGTAGAGATCGAACCCGACCCCTGCGACGTGCCCGGACTGTTCGGCGCCGAGCACGTTGCCCGCGCCGCGGATCTCCAGGTCCTTCATCGCGACCGCCATGCCCGCGCCGAGATCGGAGTTCTGCGAGATGGTGGCCAGCCGGTCGTAGGCCGTCTCGGTGAGCGGCTTCTCCGGCGGGTACAGGAAGTAGGCGTAGCCGCGTTCCCTGGAGCGCCCGACCCGGCCACGCAGCTGGTGCAGCTGTGAGAGCCCGAGCGCGTCGGCGCGTTCCACGATCAGCGTGTTGGCGTTGGAGATGTCCAGACCGGTCTCGATGATCGTGGTGCACACCAGCACGTCGTATTCGCGCTGCCAGAAGCCCTGCACGGTGGACTCCAGCGCGTCCTCGTTCATCTGGCCGTGCGCGACCACCACCCGCGCCTCCGGCACCAGATCGCGAATCCGCTTGGCCGCCTTGTCGATCGACGCCACCCGGTTGTGCACGTAGAAGACCTGGCCGTCGCGCAGCAACTCGCGCCGGATCGCGGCGGTGACCTGCTTGTCGTTGTAGGCGCCCACGTAGGTGAGCACCGGGTGGCGTTCCTCCGGCGGGGTGAGGATGGTCGACATCTCGCGGATACCGGCCAGGCTCATCTCCAGGGTGCGCGGGATCGGGGTCGCCGACATGGTGAGCACGTCGACGTGCGTGCGCAGCGCCTTGATGTGCTCCTTGTGCTCCACACCGAACCGCTGCTCCTCGTCGACCACCACGAGACCGAGGTCCTTCCAGCGCACACCGGTCTGCAGCAGCCGGTGCGTGCCGACCACGATGTCCACGCCGCCGTCGGCCATGCCCTCCAGCACGGCGCGCGCCTCGGCCGGATCGGTGAAGCGGGACAGACCCTTCACGGTGATCGGGAAGCCCGCGACACGCTCGGTGAAGGTCTGCAGGTGCTGCTGCGCGAGCAGCGTGGTCGGCACCAGCACCACGACTTGCTTGCCGTCCTGCACGGCCTTGAACGCCGCCCGCACCGCGATCTCGGTCTTGCCGTAGCCGACGTCGCCGCAGACGACGCGGTCCATCGGGACCGGCTTCTCCATGTCCGCCTTCACCTCGGCGATGGCGGTCATCTGGTCGACGGTCTCGGTGAACGCGAACGCGTCCTCCATTTCCTGCTGCCACGGCGTGTCCGGCGCGAAGGCGTGGCCCGGCGCGGCCTGGCGCGCGGCGTACAGCTGCACGAGCTCGCCCGCGATCTCGCGAACCGCCTTGCGCGCCTTGCGTTTGGTGTTGGCCCAGTCCGAGCCGCCGAGCTTGGACAGGCTGGGCATCTCACCGCCGACGTAGCGGGAGAGCTGGTCGAGCGACTCCATCGGCACGAACAGCCGGTCGCCTGGCTGGCCGCGCTTGCCCGGCGCGTACTCGATCACCAGGTACTCGCGCCGGGCGCCGCCCACGGTGCGCTCGATCATCTCGACGAACTTGCCGATGCCGTGCTGGTCGTGCACCACCATGTCGCCCGCGCTCAACGCGAGCGGGTCGACCTGGTTGCGGCGCTTGGCCGGCATCCGCTTGCCCTCGCCGGGCGCGGTGACCCGGTTGCCGGTGAGGTCGGACTCGGCGACGACCACCAGGCCGGCGTCCTCGAACACCAGCCCGTCGTGCAGCGAACCGCACAGCACGCCGACCACGCCCTCGTTCGGCTCGGCCCCCTGCTCCAGCGCCGCGGCGGGCACGTCCGCGTCCGCCAGCCGCTCCAGGATGCGCTGCGCCGTGCCGTGACCTGCGACGACCACGGCGGCCCTGCCGCCGGTGATGACGTGGGCGCGCAGCGAGGCGAACAGGGTCGCCACCAGCTCGTCCGAGCCGCGGGCGGCCGGACCGGGCAGCACCGGCAGCGCGACCTCGGACGCATCGCCGGAGGCGAGCGGGCTCAGCGTCCACCAGGGCAGACCCTGCTCAGCGGCGCTGGCCTGGACCTCGGGCAGCGGGCGGTAGGCCGAGGCGGCCAAGTCGAGTCCGTGCCCGCCGAGCGGCGCGGCGCCGCCGAAGGACGCCGCGGTCCAGGAGGCCTCCAGGAATTCCTCGCCGGTGCGCACCAGGTCGGCGGCGCGGGTGCGGATCTTCTCCGGATCGCACAGCAGCACGTGGGTGCCCTCCGGCAGCACCTCGGTGAGCAGGCGCAGTTGCCCGGGCCGCAGCACCGGCAACAGCGCCTCCATGCCCTCGACCGGGATACCCTGCGCCAGTTTCTCCAGCATCTCCACCAGCGCCGCGTCGGCCGCGTTGGCGGCGGCGACCTCGGCCGCCCGATCGCGCACATCCGGGGTGAGCAGCAGTTCCCGGCACGGCGGCGCGACCACCAGGTCCACCGTCACCTCGGGCAGGGAGCGCTGGTCGGCGACGGCGAACGCCCGCAGCTCGGTAACCTCGTCGCCCCAGAACTCCACCCGCACCGGATGGTCGGCGGTGGGCGGGAACACGTCCAGGATGCCGCCACGCACCGCGAATTCGCCGCGCTTGCCCACCATGTCGACCCGGGTGTAGGCGAATTCGACCAGCCGCGTGAGCATTTCGTCGAAGTCCAGCTCGGCGCCGACCCGCAGCACGATCGGCTCGATGTCGCCGAGCCCGTCCGCCATCGGCTGCATCAGCGACCGGACGGTGGTGACCACCACGCGCAACGGCGCGGGGAAATACGGGTCGGCGGGGTGCGCGATCCGGCGCAGCACCTCCAGCCTGCGCCCCACCGTGTCGGCGCCCGGTGAGAGCCGCTCGTGCGGCAGCGTCTCCCAGGACGGGAACTGCGCGACCGTGGGGCCGAGCATCTCCTCCAGCTCGACGGTCAGATCGTCGGCCTCCCGCCCCGTCGCCGTCACCACCACCAGCGGCCGCGCGGCCGCCACTCGCGCCGCGACGAACGGGCGCACCGCCGAGGGCGCGACCAACTCGACCGACGAGGTGCCGATCAGCTCCGCGACGGTCCGTAGCGAGGTATCGGCACCGGCCGCGGCGGCCAGTCCCGCCAACGGCGGGCGGTGGGTGGACATCGACAACTCCTGAGCGCAGGCGAGACGGTTCGAGCGGCCAACCGAGTCTAGTTAAGCGGGTGTCCCGTTTTTGCAGCGCCTGCGGCGACGCGTGTTCGAGACCGCCTTCGCCGTGCGCAGGCGCGACCGCCGTCGGGCGTCTCGGTCTCGAACGCGACGATTACCTGGATTCGCTCCGGCCTGGCTGATCAGGAGAACCGGGATAGAGCGCGAACCGCGGAGCGTCTAGCCCTGGACGCCGTCCGCGAAGACCATTCGCACCTCGACCCCGGACTTACGCACCTCTCGCGCCTTCAGGTACTCCGGGGAGTCGTACCACGTCCGGACCCGATCCAGATCGGGGAACTCGAGGACCACAGCGCGCCGGCCCGCAGGCCAAGCCCCCTCGATCGCCTCCGGCACGGTAGCGACGAGGTAACGCCCGCCGTACTGCCGGATCGACGGCTCCGCCAGCCGCCAGTACTCCAATCCGACTTCCTCGTCCGACACTTCGGCTTCGACGATGACGTAAGCGGGCATGCGCAACTCCGGTAGGACGAGCGAATCGAACCCGAACCACCCTAGCGTCGCGATCGCCACGTCCGCCTATGACCGCAACCACTCCCACCGACCGGCCCGACCACCGGTTTCGAGCGAAGCAAGACCGAGCATCGTCCGTTCCCGGCCCGGCTCGCGTCCGAGCGGCCGCCGCGTCCGCGACGAAGTCGCCAGCGGCGGTCGCTCGGACGCGAGCCACAAGAGGGCCGCGAACACCCAGCGCCGCAGGCGCTGGAAAAAATTACGGCACGTAGCGCCGCAGCCGTCTGGCCGCGAATTCCCGGAAGTACGAGAGCTTTTCCGCCGGGACGAGGGCCGGGAGCAGGAAGTACCAGGCGCGCTCCATCCGGACCGCCATCTGGTCGATGGATTCGGTGCCGACGGCGATGATGTGCACGCCCGCGGCCATCTCCTGCCACAGCAGGCCGATGACCTCCGCGTCCAGGTCGGCGATCAGGTCGCCCTGGGCGATGGCTCGCTCGGCGAGCAGGCGGTAGGTGTCGCCCCAGTTCTTGGCGATGTTGTCGCCCTGGGCGCCGCGGTAGTCGCCGATCTGGTGGGTCAGCTTCAGCATGGCGCCGACCATCGGGTCGTTCATCGATAGATCGGCGACGACGTAGGTGATGCCGATGCACGCTTCCAGCGCGGGCACCCGGGGATCGAAGAAGCCCTGACACGAACTGGTCAGTCGCTCGTTGCCCTGGTCGACCACGGCGCGCGCCAGTTCTTCCTTCGAGCCGAAGTGAAAGTACAAGGCGCCCTTGGTCACATTGGACTGCGCGATGATCTCGCTCAGGCTCGCATTCGCATATCCCAAGCGCAGAAAGACATCGGCAGCGCCCGCCAGGACGGAATCGCGGGTGATCTCCGCGCGCGCTTGCCTAGCCATCAGATCCGCCTGTCATCCCAAAACCAGCCATCCTGAAGTAGACCGACATCTCGAAGTTGACCGACTTACCGCCCGAACAGCACCCAAAGGATGGGTGAACCGTACCACCAGGCGCGCGCCCGGCAGCCAATTCGAGCATTCGGCCAGACCTGCCGCGCAATTTGCTAGTTAACAATCCGGGTCACTCACCGGCGCCTGCGCGCCACTCCGAGCTCAGTTGCGGATCGGCTTCGAGATGGCTCAGCCCGTTCCAGCACAGGTTCACCAAGTGTGCCGCCACAACCTCTTTCGACGGTTTGCGCTCGTCCAGCCACCAGGTCGCTGCCGTGGCGACCTGTCCGACGAGCGCCTGGGCGTAGAGGGTGGACAGGCTGGTGTCGAATCCCCTGCGTTCGAAATCTGTGGCCAGGATGTGCGCCACCTGATTGGTCGCCTCGTTGAGCAAACTGGAATACCTGCCCTCGGCGGCGGCAGCGGGCTGATCGCGCACCAGAATTCGAAACCCGTCGGTTCGTTCTTCGATGTAGGTCAGCAGCGCCAACGCGACCTGTTCGAGCCGGATCCGCGATCGGTTCTGGGTGAGCGAGGAGGTGATCATGTCCAGCAGCATCGACATCTCGCGGTCGACGACGACCGCGTACAGCCCCTCCTTGCCGCCGAAGTGTTCGTACACCACGGGTTTGGAGACTTGGGCGCGCTGCGCGATCTCCTCGATGGAGGTCGCGTCGTAGCCGCGTTCGGCGAACAGCGCGCGCCCGATCTCGATCAGCTGCTGACGCCGCTGGGTGCCGGTCATACGCGGCCGGGACACTCGATGTGACTCACCCGAAGACACTGACACTCCTCCGCCTCTCCGCGTTCTCGCCGACCCGAGTGCATCGACGGTCCACCGTCCGGCCCGCCGATCGCCTGCCCGGCACAGCCGTGGGCGCGCCCGGCGAGTACTCATGTGCGTGCGAGACGGCGTCGCATCGGGGTTCCGACGCAGGACGCCGACGTTCGCATACCACTGTTCCAGACAGCTCGGCGGCGCGACCGCTCGACCCTCCGCCCAACAATTCGCGGGGAGGCGGCCGAGTATGCGAGGATTCATCTCGTGCCATGGCACAGCGGCGGGGGTTCGCCAACCGCCGGTGTGGCAATCCGCCGTGGTGTAATGGCAGCACATCTGATTTTGGTTCAGAGAGTTCAGGTTCGAGTCCTGGCGGCGGAGCTCGAGAGCACGATGACTATCGTTGGCCCGCACATCGCTGACCAAGCACGACGCTGACCAAGCACAACGCTGACCAAGCACAACGCTGACCCGCACGATGACAGGCAGCCGAGGGAGATCCATGCCACAGCAGACCGCCGTCGTCGTTCTCGCAGCTGGTGCCGGGACGCGAATGCGGTCGAAGACCCCCAAGGTACTGCATTCGCTGGCCGGTCGGAGCATGCTCGCGCACGCGCTGCATGCGGCGAACGAGATCGACCCCGCGTACCTCATCACCGTGGTGGGGCACGACCGCGAGCAAGTCGGCGCCGCGGTGACCGCGGTCGCCGACGACCTGGGCCGGGAGATCACCCCGGCGCTCCAGGAACAGCAGCTCGGCACCGGGCACGCGGTGCAGTGCGCGCTGGACGCCCTGCCGGTCGGATTCACCGGCGACGTGCTGGTCACCTCCGCCGACGTGCCGCTGCTGGACGGGCACACCCTGGCCGCGCTGCTCGACGAGCACCGCAGCTACGCCGAACGCCCCGCGGTCACCGTGCTGACCTTCGTGCCGGAGGACCCGAACGGTTACGGCCGCATCGTGCGCGACGCCGATGGCCAGCTGGCCGAGATCGTCGAGCACGCCGACGCCACCCCGGAGCAGACCGCGATCACCGAGGTGAACTCCGGTGTGTACGCGTTCGACGCCGCGGTGCTGCGCACCATGATCAGCAGGCTGTCCACCGCCAACGCCCAGCACGAGCTGTACCTCACCGACGTGCTGCGCCTGGCCCGCGAGGCCGGTCACCCGGTGCACGGCGCACGGCTGGTCGACGCGGCCAAGGTCACCGGCGTCAACGACCGGGTGCAGCTGGCCGCGGCGGCGCGCACGCTCAACCGCTACATCCTGGAACGCCATATGCGCGCGGGCGTCACCATCATGGATCCCGCCTCCACCTGGGTGGACGCCGGCGTGCGCATCGGAAGGGACGCGGTGCTGCGGCCCGGCGTACAACTGCTCGGCAACACGATCCTCGGCGAGGACGCCGAGGTCGGCCCGGACAGCACGCTCACCGATGTGGTCGTCGGCGACGGCGCGAAGGTGATCCGCACCCACGGCGAGGGCGCGACCATCGGCCCGAAGGCGACCATCGGCCCGTTCAGCTACCTGCGTCCCGGCACCGTCGTGGGCGACGAGGGCAAGCTCGGCGCTTTCGTCGAGACCAAGAACGCCTCGATCGGCGCGCATTCGAAGGTGCCGCACCTCACCTACGTCGGCGACGCCACCATCGGCGAGCACAGCAACATCGGTGCGTCCAGTGTCTTCGTCAACTACGACGGCGTGACCAAGCACCACACCGTCGTCGGCTCGCACGTGCGCACCGGTAGCGACACCATGTTCGTCGCGCCGGTGACGGTGGGTGACGGAGCGTATACGGCGGCGGGTACTGTACTGCGCAGAAACGTTCCGCCCGGAGCTCTCGCGGTCTCCGGTGGTCCGCAGAAGAACATCGAGGGCTGGGTGCAGCGACACCGTCCAGGGACGGACGCGGCCCGCGCGGCGGCGGAAGCCATCGCGGCCAAGGAGATGTCGGGTCAGGCAATAGAGCAAAAGGATGGCAATCAGCAGTGACCGCGTCATGGATCGACAACCAGAAGAACCTGATGCTCTTCTCGGGACGCGCCCATCCTGAGCTGGCCGAACAGGTCGCCAAGGAACTCGACGTCCACGTCACGCCGCAGATCGCACGGGACTTCGCCAACGGCGAGATCTTCGTCCGGTTCGAGGAGTCGGTCCGCGGCTCCGACGCCTTCGTCCTGCAGAGCTTCCCCGCGCCGCTGAACCAGTGGCTGATGGAGCAGCTCATCATGATCGACGCGCTCAAGCGCGGCTCGGCCAAGCGGATCACCGCGGTGCTGCCCTTCTACCCCTACGCGCGCCAGGACAAGAAGCACCGCGGCCGCGAGCCCATCTCGGCCCGTCTGGTCGCGGACCTGCTGAAGACCGCGGGCGCGGACCGGATCATCACCGTCGACCTGCACACCGACCAGATCCAGGGCTTCTTCGACGGCCCGGTCGATCACATGCACGCCCAGGTGCAGCTCGCGGAGTACATCCGCACCAACTACAGCCTCGAGCACATCACCGTCGTCTCCCCCGACTCGGGCCGCGTGCGCGTCGCCGAGAAGTGGGCCGACTCGCTGGGCGGCTCGCCGCTGGCCTTCATCCACAAGACCCGCGACCCGCTGGTGCCCAACCAGGTGAAATCCAACCGCGTGGTCGGTGAGGTCGAGGGCCGCACCTGCATCCTGATCGACGACATGATCGACACCGGCGGCACCATCGCGGGCGCGGTCAAGGTGCTCAAGGCGGCCGGCGCCGGTGACGTGGTCATCGCCGCGACCCACGGCGTGCTGAGCCCGCCCGCCGCCGAGCGCCTCGCCAGTTGCGGCGCCAAGGAGGTCGTGGTGACCAACACCCTCCCGCTGTCGGAGGACAAGAAGTTCCCGCAGCTGACCGTGCTGTCCATCGCGCCGCTGCTGGCCCGCACCATTCGCGAGGTCTTCGAGAACGGCTCGGTCACCGGCCTTTTCAACGGAAACGCGTAGCGCGCTCGCTGTTTCGCCTCCCCGCCCCTTCAGGCCGTACAAGTAGGGTGGCGCAAAAGTCGCGTTCAGGTCCCGCGCCGGGTGCCGCTCAATTCTGGGCGTACCCGGCGAGTTACCCATGTTCGTACGAGACCGGGTGTCGCGTTGCAAGCGGCGAGTCTTCGCGTTCGACACCCGTTAGGCGCAGCGATCACTGGGGATACTGATGGTATGACCCGTGACCCGTTGGACACCGATATGGGGGATGACGACCAAGAGGACGAGATCCGCGAGTATCAGCGCAACATCGAGGATCCGCCCGACGATCTGCGCATCCGCTATCACGAGGACGAGGACGACGGCAGGCTGGGCATCGGCGACGAGCTGGACCAGGAGTGGACGCCGAACGACGGCCGCGCAGGAGACGTGGAGGCCGACGACCGCTCGGCCGAGGTCGCCGCGATCGAGATCATCGACGATCAGGACCTCTGAGACGAGTTCCCTCGACGCGCCACGCTGGCGCAATCGGGTATGACGGCGCGTTCACCGTGGTAGGCATAGGTTGCGTGACCGGGACGATACGAGGAGGGTGCGATGAGCACGCCGAAGGATCCGGAGCACACAGGCGACGAGCAGCGGCCGTCGGAGTCGCCGTCGTTGTCGAAGCGAGCCGGGGACAGTTCCGGTCACGAGCCTGCCCAGCCCCTGACCGGCGCCGCTCCGGCCCAGACACCTGGCGGACAACCTACCGAGCACGACCCCGCAGCCGCGCGGCCGCCGCAGAGCGAGGCGGGACCGCCGGACCAATGGTGGCAGCCGACCGGGCCGCCGCCCGCCGGACCGCTGGGCGGCCAGTGGGGCGCCGAGCCCAGCGGCCAGCCGGCCGAGCCGCAGCCTTGGGGTGCCGACAGCCCGGGTGGCCAGCAGTCCTGGGGCGCCGAACCCGCCGCGCCGGGTACTCCGCTGTCGGGCTCCGCGCCGCAGCCCACCGACGAATCGACGCACCGGTTCACGCCGGACGAGCACACGCGATACGGCTCCGGTGGGCAACCGCCCTATCCGCCGACCGGGCAGTCCGCCGAAGCCGAGCAGCTGTATCCGCCGACCGGTCAACCCGGATATCCGGCGGGCGGCGGGTACGGCTACCCGCCGTCGGGGCAGCAGCCGCCGTACGGCTATCCGTCCTACCCACAGCAGGGGTACGAGCCCTACGCCACCCAGCCGAGGCAGGCGGGCAGCCAGGTGTACTCGATCATCGGGTTCGTCTGCGCGGTCACCGCGCTGCTGTTCTGCCCGATCCTGTTCGGCCCGGCCGGGATAATCCTGGGCATAATCGGGCACAACAAGGGCGAATCGCTCGGCAAATGGGCAGCGATCGCGGCGGCCGTCGGAATGGTGATCGGCTTCATCGTGGGATTCGCCGTGTTCGGCGGAGACTTGTCGACGTAGATTTTCGGTATGCGTCTTTTCCGTGGCACCGGCACGACAGGTGCGCGAGCATGACCGGATTCGCGGGCTTCCCGCTGGCCGGACTCGACTTCTACGAGGACCTGGAAGCCGACAACTCCAAGGCGTTCTGGACCGCGCACAAGCAGATCTACGACGAGGCGGTGCTCGCGCCGATGAAGGCGCTGGTCGCCGAGCTCGAGCCGGACTTCGGGCCGGCCAAGATCTTCCGACCCTACCGGGACGTGCGGTTCGCCAAGGACAAGTCGCCGTACAAGACCGCGCAGGGAGCCGTGGTGCGGGCCGCACCGGGCGCGGGCTGGTACGTCCAGGTCAACGCCGGTGGCCTGTACGTCGGCGGCGGTTTTTACCAGGGCTCCCCCGACCAGCTCGCGCAACTGCGCGCCACCATCGATGACAACGTGCGCGGACCCGAACTGGCGGCGATCCTCGCGGAGCTCGCCGCCGCGGGCTTCACCATCGGCGGCGAGAAGCTGAAGACCAAACCCAAGGGCTACGACGCCGACCACCCGCGCATCGACCTGCTGCGGCACAAGTCCATCACGTGCGGCAGGGAATTCGGCGCGCCCGCCTGGCTGGAGACGCCCCGGGCGGCGAAGGAGGTCCGCGCCGCGTGGGAGACGATGCGGCCGCTGGTCGAATGGCTCGCGGCGGTGGTCGGCGGCGCACCCTCGCGGTGACCGCCGCCGACCGGCGCGCGGTCAGCGCCGCTGGGCGAGCACCAGGGCGAAGCGGTCGTCGGAATCGGTCCACACGTGACCGGTGGCGAAGCCCGCGGCGGCGAGTTCGGCGTCGAGGCCCTCGACCCGGAACTTCGCCGAGATCTCGGTGCGGATCTGTTCGCCGCGGCCGAAGCGCACGGTGAGGTCGAGGTCCGCGACCGTGACGGTCATGTCCTCGCTCGCCTCCAGCCGCATCTCGATCCACTCGCGCGCCGCGTCCCACACCGCGACGTGCCGGAACTTCTCCGGCGCGAAGTCGGCGTGCAGTCGAGAGTTCAGCACGTGCAGGACGTTCCGGTTGAACTCGGCGGTGACACCCGCCGCGTCGTCGTAGGCGGGGACGAGCACCGCCGGGTCGATGACCAGCCCGGCGCCGAGCAGCAGGTGCTCGCCCGGCTCGAGCACGGCGTGGATCCTGGCGAGGAATTCGGCCCGTTCCTCGGGGATCAGGTTGCCGATGGTGCCGCCGAGGAAGGCGATCATCCGGCGTCCCCCGCGCGGCAAGTTCCCCAGTGTGTCGGTGAAGTCGCTGACCACGCCGTGCACGGCGAGGCCGGGAAACTCGGCGGCGACCTCGTCGGCGGCGGCTCGCAGCGCCGCGGGCGAAACGTCCTGCGGGACATATTTCTTCAAGGGTGCGCGCGCACTGAGCGCGGTGAGCAGCAGGCGCGTCTTGGCCGCTGATCCCGCGCCGAGCTCGACCAGCACCTCGGCTTGCGCGGCGTCGGCGATCTCGTCGACCACCCGCTCCAGGAGTGCGCGCTCGGTGCGCGTCGGGTAGTACTCGGGCAGCTCGGTGATCTGTTCGAACAGTTCGCTGCCCCTGGCGTCGTAGAAGTATTTGGGCGGCAACCACTTCGGGTCGGCGGACAGCCCCAGCCCGGCGTCCGAGCGGAGCGCCGCGTCGAGGTCGGCTTCGGTGAGGTGGATGTCCAGCGAGGCTGCGGTCATGGCACGGGCCTTTCGGGTCAGAGGAGGGCGTCGACGGACAGCGCGCCGGGCCGGGCGCTCACCAGGCAGCGGTCCGGGATCGCCCGCCACCGGGGGTCGTCGTCGAACGGTTCGGAGGACATGAGCGCGAACTCGTCGGTGACCAGCACCGACAACGAGTGGTGGCAGGTGGTCGCCCACAGCTGCGCACCATCGGAGAGCAGAAGATTCAGGCGCGCTTCCGGCGCCCGGTCGAGGATCGCGGACACGAGCAGCCGCAGCGCCGCGGGCGCCGCCGACCACTCGCCGTCCGGTGCGCTGGTCGCCAGCAGATCGCACAGCAGCACCCAGAGCGTCGCCGCGTCGGTGGCCGATTCCGCCTCCAGCAGCCGGGCCGGGGTGAACAGATCCTCGGCGCCGAGCTCGGCCGCGATGAGCGCGAACTCGGCGGCTACGCCGGACAGGGTGCGGCGCCAGTCCGGAACCACGCCGTTGTGGCTGAACGCCCAGCGGTCGCGGGTGAACGGCGCGCACGCCGAGCGCTCGACCGGCATGCCGACCGTGGCCGAGCGCACCGCGCCGAGCACCGCGGCGGACTCCAACTGCCCGAGTACCTCGTCCACCGCCGGATCGGTCCAGATCGGTGCGGCGTTGCGGTAGCGGCTGGCGGTGACCGCGTCGTTCTCCGCGACGCGCCACCAGGCGACGCCGAAGCCGTCGGCATTGATGGTGCCGCCATGGCGCATATCGCGCGGGGCCCACGCCTGGGTGCGCAGTGAATGGGAGCCTAGGGTCAACATCTCGCCCACCCGCACCGGCGGGCCGACATAACCCAGGTGTCTACACATCCGCACCCGCCGAGGCCGCCTCCGCGAGGTACCGATCACACACCGCGGCACCGCGGTCCGACCGCCGCCCGGCGGGACGAGCGTCGCTCACTCGCCTTCTCCCGCGCGCAGGTCCCGCGCCAAGCGGAACCCCGCGAAGATCTGGCGGCGAATGGGGTGGTCCCAGTTGCGGAACGTGCTGCGGCAGGCCACCGGATCGGTGCCGAAGGAACCGCCGCGCAGCACCCGGTAATCCCCGCCGAAGAACACCTCCGAGTACTCCCGATACGGGAACGCCCGGAAACCGGGGTACGCCTCGAAACCCGAGGCGGTCCACTCCCACACGTCACCGATCAGCTGGTGCACGCCCGTCGCGGACGCGCCCGCAGGATACGCGCCGACCTCCGCCGGTTCCAGATGACGCTGTCCGAGGTTCGCGGTGGCGGCATCGGGTTCGGCGTCCCCCCAGGGGAAACGCCGCGACGCGCCGGTGTCCGGGTCGAACCTGGCCGCCTTCTCCCATTCCGCCTCGGTGGGCAGGCGCTTGCCCGCCCAGTTCGCGTACGCCTCGGCCTCGAACCAGCACACGTGCACGACCGGCTGGTGCGGCCGCAGCGGGGTCATCACCCCGAACACCCGCCGCCACCAGCGGCCGGACGGATCGCGCTCCCAGAACTGCGGCGCGACCAGACCCGCCTCGCTGCGATGCGCCCAACCCCGCTCGGACCAGAGCTCAGGGCGCTCGTAGCCGCCGTCGTCGATGAAGGCCAGGTACTGCTCGTTGGTCACCGGCGCGGCTTCGATCGCGAAACCTGGCACCACCACCCGATGGGCGGGGCGCTCGTTGTCCAGCGCCCACGCCTCGGTGGAGGTGCCCATGGTGAATTCGCCCGCGGGGATGACGACCTCCCCGGTGACCGGCGCCGCCGAGGTCGGCGCGCCCGCCGCGGACAGCACCGGCGAGCCGGTGCGCAACTGGTGGGTGGCCAGCATGGTCTCGTCGTGCTGCTGCTCGTGCTGGGCGATCATGCCGAACGCGAAACCACCGTCGATCAGCGGACGGCCGCGCAAGTCGCTGCGCTCCAGCACATCCCACACTTTGTCGCGGACAGTGCCGACATACCCGCGGGCCTGGGCGGGATCGAGCAGCGGGAGCTCGGGCCGGTTGGCGCGGGCGTGCTTGAAGGCGTCGTAGAGTTCGTCGATGTCGGAACGCACCGGGTCGCGCCCGCCGACGTCGCGCACGAGCCAGAGTTCTTCCTGGTTGCCGATGTGCGCGAGGTCCCAGACCAACGGGCTCATCAGTCGCGAATGCTGGACCACCAGTTCGGCTTCGTCGACGCAGTCGGTGAGGGTGTGGGTGCGCTGCCTGGCGCGGGTGAGGACCTCGGCGATCCGGTCGCGGAGCTGTTCGGCGCCGGAGTTGTCGGTCAGGGGGGAACGCGAAGTGGTCACGGGAAACGTCTCCGAGATTCGTGAGGATCGGCGTCGGCATCGGCACGGCCGCGGGACTCGATGCGGCTGCGGGCGATTCGGCACACGCCGGCCTGGTCGACCGGGGCGCCGTCGGGGAAGCGCGGCTGGTTCCTGGTCACGTGGCGGCTCCCGGAGGCTGCGCGTCGAGGCCGTGCTCGGTTTCCTCCTCGGTCGGGGTGTGACCACGACGACATCGTTCGGCGGCGGATTCGACGGCGCGGGCCGCCTCGTCGGTAGCGGTGTGCGCGGCAGCGAGCCGCAGCAGGGCGACCGCGGCGGCTCGCAGATCCGGGTCGGCCAATCCGTAGCGGGCGGCGTCGACCCAGCGCCCGGCCAGCGGCGCGGCGATCGAGCTCGCCTCCGCGACCACCGCGGGGCTGGACATGAGCGCGTCGATCACGTGCACCGGGACGGTCCACCCGTCGCCGGGCTGGGCGTCGATGTAGCGGACTTCCAGGTGGCCCGAGGCGCGCACCGGCGGGAACAGCGTGGTCAGGTGATAGTCGAGGTCGCCGATATCGGGGCGGCGGCCCACCTCGTCGTCCAGAGCGCCGGACAACCAGTCGGCGAAAGTCGCACCGGGCGGCGCGAACCACCCGTCCTGGCCGTCACCGGGTGCCGCGACGCCTTCCGGCCTGCGCACGCACAGCAGCGGCACGTCCAGCGCCCACTTGCTGTACGCGGCCACCGGATCGGCCCAGTCGAGCACCGGCGGGCGGGTCCGGGTGTTGTCCAGCCGCAGCCAGGCCCGCATGCGCTGAGACGCCCAGGTTCCGGGCGGCGCGCCACGCAGGGCGGGGGAACATGCGAAGGCGGCCACCAGCGCGGGGCCGACGGCGTAGAGGGCGGTCCAGCGGGCGGTGACGTCCGCGTGGTCGGCGCCCGCGTCCACGCTGACCTGGGTGGCCGCGGTATTGCACATCATCAGCTTGCCGAACGGCCCGATGCCGCCGAAGGCTCGCTCCATCGCGCGGTAACGCGGGAGCTGGAGCAGGCGTTTGGGGCGACGGTCGGCGTCCGCGGCGACGGAAACGGGACGGATGGACCGGGATTCGAGGAGTTCCCGCAACAGGCGGGCATCGTCGCGCAGGCGATCACACAGCTGCGCGGCAGCGTCGTAGGGAGCGCTGGAGAGTTCGATCTGACCACCGGGTTCGAGAGTGACCCGGCTGCCCCCCGGCAGAGCGAGCGCCGGTGAATCGGGGGCGATGGACCGTGGTGCGTACGGTCCGAGCGCGTCCGCCAAGGCGGACAGCTGGGGGCGCGGAGCGGCCGCGGGGCCGGACGCCGAACACTCACCGTGCACCGTGAGCCACTCCAGTTCGGCGCCTATCAACGCGGGTGGGCCGAGCTTGAAGCACACCCCGCCGATATACGCCTCCGCCGCCGCTCGGGAGGACAGTTCCCCCTGCTCGGTGGCACAACCGGCCGACTCAGGACTCTCGAGCGTGACCGCCATGCCAACCTCCAGTAGGCGTTCGGGACGTAGTCCGCTGCTGTTCGGTTATCGCCGTTCGGCGCGGCGGTATTCCACTCCCCGGCCGAAATCGCATGCGGCGACCCATCCAGCGTAGCCACGCATGCCGACAAGAAACCGACATGAAGCCGAACATTCCACCCGATAAGGTCGGCTGCATGCTGGATGACGATCGCGTACGAGCCGACACGCCCGGGTGCGTATCCGGGCCTGGACCCGGCCCCGTTTTCCTCGACAGCGCCGGATCGTCGCTTCCGCCGCGGGTCGTCACCGACACCGTCGTCGCGCATCTACGGCGAGAATCGGAGATCGGCGGCTATCGCGCGGCGAACGAGCGGCTCGACGACCTCGCCGAGGTCAAGACCGCGATCGCCGCGCTGATCAACGCCACGCCCGAGAGCATCGCGCTCAGCGACAGCGCGACCCGCTCGTGGGCGGACTTCTTCTACTCGGTCCCGCTCGCCGCGGGCGACCGCATCCTGGTCTCCGAGGCCGACTACGCCAGCAATGCCATCGCCGCCTTGCAGCGCGCCCGCGCCACCGGCGCCACGGTGGAGAAGATCCCGAGTGACGGCAGCGGGCAGATCGATCTCGACGCGCTGGCCGCGCTGGTGGACGAACGGGTCAAGCTGGTCTCGGTGCTGCACGCGCCGACCAACGGCGGGCTGGTGAACCCGGCCGCCGAGGCGACCAGGATCGCGCACTCGGTCGGCGCGCTGGTGTTGCTGGACGCCTGCCAGTCGGCCGGGCAGCTGCCCATCGACGTGGCCGAACTCGGCGTGGACGCGCTGTCGGCGACCGGCCGCAAGTGGCTGCGCGGCCCGCGCGGCACCGGGTTCCTGTACCTGCGGCCGGAATTGGCGCGCTCGATGGAACCCGCGCGCCTGGACCTGCACGGCGCGGAATGGACCGGCCCCCACGATTACCGGCTCGCGCCCGATGCCAGCCGCTTCGAGTTCTGGGAGTGCGACGTCGCGGGCCGCCTCGGCTTGGGCGCGGCCGTGCGATACCTGCTCGAGCTGGGCCCGCACGAGGTCTACGCGGCGATCGCGGCCCGCGCCGAACACCTGCGCAAGGCGCTGCCGGAGATTCCCGGCGTGACGGTGCGCGACCTCGGCATCCGGCACAGCGGCATCGTCTCCTTCACCGTCGACGGCGTCGACCCCGTCGAGGTGCGCGACCGGCTGCTGGCGCAGGACATCACGGTCACGGTCAGCCACGCCGGCTCGACCCTGCTGGACATGACCGGGCGCGGTCTGCGGTCGGTCGTGCGCGCCTCGCCGCACTGCTTCGTCGGCTTCGATGAACTCGACCGATTCGTCGCCGCGGTGGCAGCGCTGCGAGCCTGAGCGGCGGACGCGGAAACCCGTCCCGGACAGCGGTTCAGGCCAGGTGCACTTCGAGTGCCCTGGCCACCAGAGCCGCCACGTCGACGCCCGGTTCGACCAGACGCAAGCTGCGATCGGCCCGCACGGTGGCGATCCCGTGCAGATTGGTCCACAGGGCGATGGCGCGTGCGCGCGGATCGATCGAGCCGGAGGTCGCCGCCGCGGCGACCAGGTCGGCGAAGCGCGCGAACAGCGGCAGGGTGACCGACCGCAGATTCTCGCCGGAGCCCTCGAGCAGGTCGTGCCGGAACATCAGGCTGAACATTTCCGGCCTGCGCCCGGCGAACTCGATGTACTCGGCGCTCATCCGGGTGAGCCGCTCGCGCGCGGACCCGGCGTCCACCTCGGCGAACCGTTCCGTGAGGTCGGCGAACCCGCGCGCGGCGACGGCAGCCAGCAGTGCGCGGTGAGTCGGGAAGTGCCGCCGCGGCGCACCGTGGGAGACGCCCGCGGCCCGGGTGATCGCACGCAGTCCCAGTTGCGCCGCACCGACCTCTTCGAGCAGGTCGACGCCCGCGTCCACCAGTCGATCCCGCAGCGATTCGCTCTCCACCATGAAGACATTGTCTACGGCCGGGACCGCCGGGTCACATCGAGTAGACAGTGTCTGCCGAATCGGGTAGACAGTGTCTACGAATTCGCCTCCTGGAGGTTCCCGTGTGGTATCCGCTGTTCAAGTACGTCTTGCTCGGCCCGGCGCTGCGGTTGCTCGGCAGACCCGCGGTTACCGGGCTGGACAACATTCCGCGCACCGGGCCGGTCATCATCGCGGCCAATCACCTCGCCGTGATCGACTCGCTGTATCTCGCGCTGGTCGTCCCGCGACGCGTGACGTTCCTGGCGAAACAGGAGTACTTCACCGGAAAGGGCCTGCGAGGCCGGTTCAACCGGTGGTTCTACTCGGTCTCCGGACAGGTTCCGGTCGATCGGACCGGTGGCAGCGCGGCCGCGGACGCACTCGCCGCCGCCACCCAGATCCTGGCGGCGGGCGGGGTCTGGGCCATCCATCCCGAGGGCACCCGATCCCCGGACGGGCGGATCTATCGCGGCCGCACCGGCACCTTGCGGGTCGCGATGGCCACCGGAGCGCCGGTCGTTCCGGTGACTCTCGCGGGCACCGACCGGGTGAACCCGCGCGGCAGCCGTCTGCCGCGTTTCGGCAAGGTGCGCATCGAGTTCGGGGCCCCGCGCCGCTATCCGGCGACCGAGCAGCGTCACCTGGTGCGCGCCGCCACCGACGAACTGATGCGCGAGATGGCCGCGCGCTCGGGCCGGCACTACGTCGATCGCTACGCGGCTACCTTCCGGACACGCGCATCCCGCCGCTGACCTGCGCCCCCAGAAAGGGGGTTAACGCGGCACCGCGATGGCGGGATAGTTGGGGGAGGCCGGTTCCCGGCGAGAGCTGGTGGTTAGGAGATGAACATTGAGCAGGTTCACCGACGAGATGTATGCCACGGCGCGGACCTCCGAGCGCGGATTGGTGACCGGCGAGCCGGGCGCCCCGCTGCGGCGCACCTGGGCCGAAATCCACCGTATCGCTCGACGGATGGCGGGCGGGCTGGCCGAAGCGGGCATCGGGCACGGCGACGCGGTCGGCGTGCTCGCGGGCATGCCCGCCGACATCGCCCCGTCCTGCCAGGCCGTCTGGATGCGCGGCGCGTCGATCACCATGCTGCACCAGCCCACTCCGCGCACCGACCTGGTGGTCTGGGCGCGCGACACCGAGACCGTGCTGACCATGATCGAAGCGCGCGCGGTCGTGCTCGGCGCGCCGTTCGAGGCAGCCGAGCCGCTGCTGCGCGAACGCGGCATCACCGTGGTGCGCATCGACCAGCTGCCCGACGGCCCGGACACCGACCCGGTGCCCGCCGCCGAGGGCGATATCGCCTTGCAGCAGTTGACTTCCGGTTCGACCGGGTCGCCCAAGGCGGTGCGGATCACGCACGAGAACTTCTTCGTCAACGCCCACGCCATGTTCGACCGGGTGAAATTCCAGCTCGATGACGACGTGATGGTCAGCTGGCTGCCGCTGTTCCACGACATGGGCATGGTCGGATTCCTCAGTGTTCCCATGCAATTCGGCGCCGAAGTAGTCTGCGTGACGCCGCTGGACTTCCTCACCAGGCCGCTGCTGTGGGCCGAGTTGATCAGCAAGTACCGCGGAACCGTCACCGCCGCGCCCAATTTCGCGTACTCACTGCTGGCCAGGCGACTGCGGCAGGCCGACGACGGCGCGTTCGACCTCAGCAGCGTGCGCTACATGTGGAACGGCGCCGAACCGGTGGACCCGGACACCATGGACGCCTTGGCCGCGGCCGGGAAGCGCTTCGGCCTCAATCCCATGGCGCTCACGCCGGTCTACGGCATGGCCGAGACCACGCTCGCGGTGTCCATCCCGGATCCCGGCCACGGCCAGGTGCTCGACGTGATCGACGCCGATCTGCTCGAGGCGCTCGGCAAGGCGGTGCCCGTACCGGAGGAGCACGGCCACCCCGCCAACATCCGCCGGTTGCCCACCCTCGGCTACCTGGTCGACCACTTGGAGGGCCGGATCGTCGACAGCGAACGGCAGCCGCTGCCCACCCGGTCGGTCGGCGTGATCGAATTGCGCGGTCCCGCCGTCACTTCCGGGTACGTGACGATGGACGGGTTCCAGCCCGCCCAGGACAACGAGGGCTGGCTGGACACCGGCGACATCGGCTACTTCACCGACGAGGGACTGATCGTGGTGTGCGGCCGGATGAAGGACGTCATCATCATGGGCGGCCGCAACATCTACCCCACCGACATCGAGCGCGCCGCGACCAGGGTGGACGGGGTCCGTCCCGGCAACGCGGTGGCGGTGCGGCTGGACGCGGGCCAGAAGCGGGAGAGTTTCGCCGTGGTGGTGGAGAGCGGCAGCCACCAGAACCCCGAGGAGGTCAAGCGCATCGAGCGCGAGATCGTGCACGCGGTGTTCGCGGAGGTAGGCGCGCGGCCGCGCACCGTCGCCGTGCTCGGGCCGGGCGCACTGCCGAAGACCTCCTCCGGCAAACTGCGCAGGGCCGCGACCGCGATGCATCTACCCCGGGGCTGACCGTCCCGGCGCCGAGTGCGGGTGCGGCTCAGTGCAATTGGTTCTGCGCGGTCTCCAGCCCGACGCGCAGCAGCAGCTCCACCGCGTCGGCGGCCTGCTCGACGATCACCGGCACCTCTTTGCGCTCCGGCGCGGAGAACGGTTTCAGCACGTAGTCGGCCGGGTCCTGGCGACCCGGCGGACGGCCGATGCCGATGCGGGTACGCAGATAGTCCTTGGTGGTCAGAGCGCTGGAGACCGAGCGAAGGCCGTTGTGCCCGCCCTCACCGCCACCGCGCTTGAGCCGGATCGCGCCGAAGGGCAGGTCGAGTTCGTCGTGCACGACGATCACCTCGGTCGGCGGCACCGAGAAGAATTTCGCCAGCGCGGCCACCGGCCTGCCGGACACGTTCATGAACGATCGCGGCTTGGCGATCAGCACCTGGCGTCCGTCCAGCCGCGCCTGCAACAGGTCGGCGCCGGATTTCTTGTGCACACCGAAACGGCCGCCGACGCGCTCGGCGAGCACGTCGGCGACCAGGAAACCGACATTGTGCCGGGTGCGCTCGTACTCGGGACCGGGGTTACCCAGTCCGACGACGAGCGCGGGCCCGGCGGACGATTCGGTGCTACTCAGCGCTCTCGCCCTCGGCCTCGGCCTCTCCCTCGGTGGGCTCGGCGGCCGGGGCGGCGATGACGTTGACGATCAGGGTCTCGGCATCGGCGGCCAAGGTGACACCGGCGGGCAGCTCGAGCGCGCCCGCGGTGATCTGGGTGCCCGCCTCGATGCCCTCGACGGAGACCTCGATGGCCTCGGGCAGCTTCATGGCGTCGGCCTCGATGGAGACGGTGGTGGCCTCCTGGGTGACCAGGGTGCCGGGGGCGGCGTCGCCGGTGACGGTCACGTTCACATCGGCGACGACCTTCTCGCCGCGCTTGATGATCAGCAGGTCGGCGTGCTCGATGTAGCGGCGGATCGGGTGCACCACAACGGACTTGGTCAGCGCCAGCTGCTTCTTGCCGTCGATGACGAGGTTCAGCACCGCGTTGGTGCCGTGCTCGCGCAGGATGGCGGCGAAGGCCTGGGCGTTGACCGACAGGTGCTGCGGGTCGGACTGGTGGCCGTACAGCACGGCCGGGACGTTGCCCGAACGACGGGTGCGGCGGGCTGCGCCCTTGCCGAACTCGGTGCGTACGGATGCTTCGAGAAGGTTGACGTCGGACATGACTGGATCTACTCCTACGGCTCTTCCGGGCTGGCAATTACACGTCAGGGGTTCCGCACACCTGACGGGGTGGTCTACTCGTCGGGGCGAAGACCGAACGAGGACGGCCGGAAGCCGCGCCGCGTCGATCACGGTGTCGCAAACTTGGTCTGCGGTCACCCTCGCCGAGACAACCCGAACACCATACCCCAGCGCACGAGCGCTCTTTGAATCGGGTGGTCACCCGCGGTTCGGCTCGCGCTCGGGCGCGTCGCGTACGCTGGCGGGGTTGCCGATCGGTCGTCTGCGAAAGGTTGTCTTGCGTTGAGCGCCTCCCCTGAGGGTGTTGTCGCGCCCGCACCCCGCGGGTTACCCGCCGAGGTAGCCCGCCGGCGCACGTTCGCGGTGATCTCCCACCCCGACGCGGGCAAGTCCACGCTCACCGAGGCGCTCGCCCTGCACGCCAGGATGATCTCCGAGGCGGGCGCGATCCACGGCAAGGCCGGGCGCAAGTCCACGGTCTCGGACTGGATGGAGATGGAGAAGGCGCGCGGCATCTCGGTCAGCTCCACCGCGCTGCAGTTCAACTACCGCGCCGCGGGCTCCGACGTCGACAATGTGATCAACCTGGTCGACACCCCCGGGCACTCCGATTTCTCCGAGGACACCTACCGGGTGCTCACCGCCGTCGACGCCGCGGTGATGCTGATCGATGCCGCCAAGGGCCTCGAGCCGCAGACCCTGAAGCTGTTCCAGGTGTGCAGGCACCGCGGCATCCCGGTGATCACCGTGATCAACAAGTGGGACCGGCCGGGCCGGGCGCCGCTGGAACTGCTCGACGAGATCGATGAGCGGATCGGCCTCACCCCCACCCCGCTGTTCCTGCCGGTCGGCATCGCGGGAGACTTCCGCGGCCTCCTGCGCCGCGGCCCGGACGGCGCCCCGCTGGAATACATCCACTTCACCCGCACCGCGGGCGGCGCGACCATCGCGCCGGAGGAGTCGCTCACGCCCGAGGCCGCCGAGGCGCGCGAAGGCGAGCCGTGGAACACCGCCGCGGAGGAGAGCGAGCTGCTCTCGGCCACCGGTCAGGACCACGATCAGGAACTGTTCCTCGCCGGGCAGACCTCACCGGTCATCTACGCCTCCGCGATGCTGAACTTCGGCGTGCGGCAACTGCTGGAGACGCTGGTCGCGCTCGCGCCGCCGCCGGGCTCGCGGCGTGACGTCGACGGCAAGCCGAGGGAGACCGGCGAGCCGTTCAGCGCGGTGGTGTTCAAGGTGCAGGCCGGTATGGACGCCGCGCACCGGGACCGCCTGGCCTTCATGCGGATCGTGTCCGGCGAGTTCGAACGCGGCATGGTGGTCACCCACGCGCAGACCGGGCGGCCGTTCGCCACGAAGTACGCGCTGACCGTGTTCGGCCGCGAACGCGCCACCGTCGACACCGCCTACCCGGGTGACGTCGTCGGCCTGGTCAACGCGACGGCTCTGGCGCCGGGCCACACGCTGTTCGTGGACAAGAAGGTGGAATTCCCGCCGATCCCGTCGTTCGCGCCGGAGCATTTCGCCGTGCTGCGGGCGCGGTCCGCGGGCAAGTACAAGCAGTTCCGCAAGGCCGTCGACCAGCTCGACTCCGAGGGCGTGGTGCAGGTGCTGCGCAACGACATCCGTGGCGACGCCTCCCCCGTCCTGGCGGCCGTCGGCCCGATGCAGTTCGAGGTGGTGACCGCGCGCATGCTGACGGAGTTCAACGTCGAGACCACCATGGAGCACCTCGGCTACACGCTGGCCCGGCGCACCGATGCCGCGTCGGCGGAGGAGCTCGGGCGCCAGCGCGGCGTGGAGGTGTTCACCCGCTCAGACGGTGCGCTGCTCGCGCTGTTCAGCGACAAATGGCGGCTGCAATACATCGAGAAGGAGCACCCGGCGCTCACCTTGGAGCCCCTGGTCGCCACCGCCGACTGAGTCAGCCGGCCTCGGACTCCGTCCGCATCGGCGGAGTGCCCGGGTCGCGCTCGACCGAGGAGATGCCGTCTTCTTTGGCGATCAGGCCCCAGCGGCTGGAGGTCAGGCGCAGGCTGGGCAGGTCGCTGAGCGAGAGCACCACTTCGTAGGTGCGTTCGTAGCCGGTGTGCGAGATCCGCCAGCGGCCGTCGTCGCAGCGGACGTAGCGGTCGGTGTAGAAGGCCGCGCCGCGCAGCAGCATGTTGTGGCCCGGAATGAGGACCGTGTCGGCGAGGTACCAGGTGCCGTCGGCCGTGTCGCCGTCCACATCGATCTCGGGATGATCGCAGCGGTGCTCGGTGATCACGTGCGGCCCGAGCGTGTTGCGCATGAACGCGATGAACGCCTCGCGCGATTCGAACTGGAGATATTCGCTGTAGGTCGCGGTCGCCTCGGGGATCATGGTGTCCGCGAACTCATCCCATGATTTGGTGTCAAGGGTGCGCAGATAGCGGTACTTCAGCCGGGAGATCGCCGCGATGTCGTCCACCTCGCGCTCTTGGCCGACACCCGGTCGCGGATCGCCGCGCACCTGGCCGAAGTCGATCGGTCCCGCGTCGAAGCGCAGCCGACCGCCACCGGCGCGCCGGTCACCCTGATCCCGCTCACCGGTGGTCGTCGCCCGCTGGCCGCGACCCGGCCCCGAACCGCCCGGATCGACGTCCCGCTCACCCTGCTCCGGTCCGCCGGAATCGATGTCCACCCCGCCGCGCCCTTGCCGGCCCGGGGAGAATTCCGGGTCGTCGCGCTGCTGACCACCGGAGCCCGTACCCCGGTCACTACGCACTTGCCCAGCGATGCCCAAACCTGGGTCGCCGCGCCCCTGCCCGCCGGTTCGCTGATCCATACCCTCAACAATCCCATCCCGGAGGCCGGATTGGGAGAGTTGTATCAGATTGCTATCACGGCGTAGGGAAACAATCCGTCGAAGATCAACTCGGGCGTCAGGACCCGATCGTGAAGCAGGTGCGGCAGAAGTCCTCGCCGAACTCGGTCAGCCGGAGACTCTTGCGCACGATCTTCGGCGCCCGGCCCGCTTTCTTCAGCGCCGCCTCCACCACGGGCTGCACCTCGAGCACCATGTACCGGCTCAGCACCACCGGATCGTCCGAGGTCAGGGTCAACCCGAGGCGGTTGAGGTTGATCAGGTAGGAGCGCGCGCGGTCCGGGTAGCGCACTCCGGCCTGCTCTGGCACCGAGGTGAGATCGCCCTGCACCAGTTCCGAGCCGATCCCGAGCGGGCGGTTGGTGCGCACGTCGACCGACGGCTGCGGGCCGTTGAGCGCCATGAAGCGCAGGATGCGCGCCTCGTCGGGCGCGAGCTCGTCGAGGATGCGGTCGTAGGCCGGGTGCACGTCCTCGGTGAAGTAGACGTCGGCGGACCTGGCCAGCAGCGCGTCACCGCGGCGGCGCAGTTCCTCGCTGCTGGCCGAGCGGAAGTAGGAGTTCACCGGCAGCGCCTGCTGCGAAGTGGGGCCGTTGGAGGTCGGGACGTAGCTGACGATCTCCCGGACCGAGCCCTCGGTGACGCCGAGCGCGCTGCGGGCGATGGAGCGCAACGCGTTTCCGGTCCGCTCGGCGATCTCGGCCGAGGACTCCCCGTCCAGGGCGGCCTGGGTGATCTCCCTGGTGACCTCGTAGGTCGTGCCGACCGCCCACTGGCTCCCGCGCACGACGGTACCCGCGGCCACGCCTGCCGCTCGGAACACGCCGCGGATCAGCCGGGCCTCGTTGCTGATCTGCCGCTGTTCGACATCCGAACTGCGCTCGACGGCGCGGGGACCTGGCCTGGCCACGTCCTGTCCGGTCCTGTCGTCTGCCACGTTTTCTCCGATATCGCCGGGGGAACGAATCCGCTCCACAGATTACTTCCCCTTGTGTCGCGGGTCATTCGCACCACCTGACTCGGACAGTCCGACCGGCACGCGGCGCACAATAAGGTTTCTTTGCCGAGGGGGTGCTAGTTTTGGGTGCCGGTGAGGCGGCGATCACCGGTGTATCGGCAGGAGGGTGTCGTGTTAGAGAGCGTATTCGGAATCCACCCCACGATCCTCCTCGAGCTCGTGACCATACCCCTTTTCACCGGCGTGATCGGCTACATCACCAACTGGACCGGCGTGCTCATGCTGTTCAAGCCGGTCGCCTTCCACGGCTTCCGAGTTCCCGGTCTGCGCGCGGTGTATCCGTTCCTTCCCAAGCGAATTCAAGTTCTTCCCCTGCTGAGCTACGACGGCCGCTTCGGCTGGCAGGGCATCGTCCCCTCCCGTGCGGACAAGATGGCCAGCATCGCGGTCGACAAGGGCCTGGCCAAACTGGGCAGCGTCTCCGACTTCTACCGGGAACTGGAGCCGGACAAGCTGGCCGAGCACCTGGCGAGCATCGCCGACGCGCAGATCAAGGACATCGTCGAGGACATCCTGCGCCGCGAGCATCCCCAACTCTGGTACAACCTGCCCGCCCAGGTGCGCGACATGGTGCACGACCGGGTGCGCCAGCAACTGCCGGAGATCCTGCGCGAGCTGACCGAGGAATTGGGCGCGAATATCGATCAGCTGCTCGATGTGAAGCAGATGGTGATCCGCTACTTCCAGGCCCGGCCGCATCTGCTCAACACGCTGTTCCAGGTGCTCGGCGCGAAGGAACTGCGATTCATGCAGAACTTCGGTTTCTACTTCGGCGCGCCGATGGGCGTGGTGCTGGTCGCCGCCCTGCATCTGACCGGATGGCCCAGCCTGGTCGTACTGCCGCTCGGTGGCGTGATCATCGGCTGGGTGGTCAACTGGATCGGCATCAATATGATCTTCGCGCCCGCCTATCCGAAGTGGTGGGTTCCGTGGCGGCAGGGCCTGCTGATCAAACGTAAGTCCGAAATCACCGACGGCTACGCGGAATTGGTTTCCAGCCAGGTGATCACCGTGGCGAATATCGGCGACGAGTTGCTCAACGGCCCG
Source organism: Nocardia abscessus (assembly GCF_015477775.1). GTDB lineage: Bacteria > Actinomycetota > Actinomycetes > Mycobacteriales > Mycobacteriaceae > Nocardia > Nocardia abscessus_A. The sequence continues at coordinate 229,671 of NZ_JADLQO010000012.1, forward strand.
CGCTCGGATCGCACCATGCAGATGCTGGAGGACACGCTGCGCCCCGCCGCCGACCGCGCGCTCGGCCCGGCGCGTCCCGCCGTCAAGTTCATGCTCGGCAGCCGCGAATACGACTCGTTGCAATCCACGTTCACCAGCGAAGCCATGGCCATCGCGCCGATCGCGTTCGCCGACCCGGAGTTCAACGTCCGCCAGGGCAGGCAGATCAACGAATACATCGCCAGGCAGATGGCGATGTTGTCGCCGCCGGACTTCGTCGACATGCTCCGCGCGGCCATCAAGCAGGACGAATGGCTCCTTTTCGTCCATGGCGGCGTGTTGGGGCTGTTCGCCGGATACGCTCATATCCTGATCTTCGGAACGGGAGTGGCGACATCATGGCTGTAGCGGGTCCGGACGGCGGCGATATCGAGGCCGTCGAGCACCTCGACGCGGCGGCGGCGAATGCCGAGCCATCGCAGGAGATCGCCCGGCGGCCGGCTTCGGACATCGCTCGCACCGACGAATTATCCAGACGGGTAACGGTTCCCGTGGCCACCGTGCGCGCCGCGACGGGCGTCGCCCGGGTCGCGTGGACCGCCGTCACCGGGGTGACCTCCTGGGGTGTCGGCACCGCGGTCGGCGTCACCTCGACCGTCGTGCGGCGCAGCATCGAGGGAGCGCCACCGCGAGAGGTGTTGGCCGAGGCCGAGTCCGAGGTCCGCGACGCGATGCGCAAAGCGCTGGGCCTCCCGGTCGCGGCGGAACCGACCGCGCAGGACGCCGTGCCGACGCTGCGTGAACAGGGCGCCGCGCTGCTGCGATTGTCGGCCAACCCGCACGGCGAGGACGACAATCACCCGGCCTTCGCGGGCATGATCGCCGAGCTGACCCCGGACGAGGCGCGCATCCTGCGTTTCCTGCATCTGGACGGGCCGCAGCCCTCGATCGACATCCGCACCGGGCGCCCGCGCGCACTCGGCTCCGAACGCCTGGGCTCGATGCTCACGCTGATCGGCGAGCACGCCGGCCTGCGCTTCCCGAACCGGATCCAGCAGTACCTGACCAACCTGCGCAGGCTCGGCCTGGTCGAGCACGCGCGCGAGCCGGTCGGCAATCCGAACCGGTACCAACTGCTGGAGGCGCAGTCGCCGGTGCGGGAGATGCTGAAGCGGTCGGGCTTCGGCACCAAGGTGATCTACCGCAGCGTGGTGCTCACCGACTTCGGGGCGGACTTCGTGCGCACCTGCCTGCCGGTGGTAGTGCAGGACGGACGGGCCTCGGGGCACTAGGTTCCCCAGCCGCGCAGCGCGAGTTCGGCCACCTGCTCCAATTCGGCCCGGCTCGCGCCGTCCCGCGCCGCCTGGGACATTCCCTGCATCACCGTGCCGACATAGCGGGCCAGTGTGCGCGCGTCCAGATGGCGCGGCAGGGCCTCCGCGTCGATGTCGGCCTGGATGCGTGCGGCGAACGCGTCGATGTTCCGGTTGCGCATGTCGCGCAGTAGATCGGCGATCTCGGCGCTGGTGGTGTTGACGGCCGCGCTGTTCACCAGGCAGCCGTGCGGGCAATCCGGCCGGGTGTACTCCGTCGCCGCCTCGCGCAGGATGCGCCGCACGGCCGCGTCGGCGGTGCGCTCCTCGGCGAGCGCCCGCGCGACGAATCCGCCGTAGCGCCCGCCGAAATTCGCGACGACCTCGGCGAACAACGTCTTCTTGTCCCCGAACGCCGCGTACAGACTGGGCGCGCCGATACCCATCGCCGCGGTCAGGTCACCGATCGACGTGGCCTCGTAGCCGCGCTCCCAGAACAGCCGCATGGCCTGGTCCAGCGCCGCACCCCGGTCGAAGGATCGGGGCCGTCCGCGGGTGCTCATGGCGCAATTTTATAGCGCTCACTAGATAATGTGCTAATTTCCTTTCTGTAGTGACCGCTAGAGAAAGGGGCCCGCGATGGGCGCACTGACGGGCAAGACGGCATTGGTGACCGGAAGCAGCCGGGGCATCGGCCGGGCGATAGCCGAACGGCTGGGGCACGACGGCGCGCGCGTCGCGGTCCACTACAACGCCGACGAACACGCGGCGAAGGCCACCGTCGCCGCGATCGAGGCAGCGGGCGGCGCGGCATTCGCAATCCGCGCCGAACTGGGCGTGCCCGGTGACGCCGAGGCGCTGTGGGCGGCTTTCGACGCGCATGCCGACGGACTGGACATCCTGGTGAACAACGCGGGCACCGACGGCATCCGGGAGCCGATCGCCGGGACCGACGAAGCGGCGTTCGACCGCGTCTTCGCGATCAACGCCAAAGCGCCCTTCTTCGTCACCCGCCTCGGCCTGGACCGGCTGCGCACCGGTGGGCGGATCGTCAACATCTCCACCGGACTGACCCACGGCGCGTACATGCCGCAGCTGATCGCCTACACCATGACCAAAGCCGCGATCGACAGTTTCACCACCGTGCTCGCCAAGGAGGTCGGCGCGCGCGGCATCACCGTGAACGCTGTTGCGCCGGGCATCATCGACACCGATATGAACGTCGGCTGGCTGCGCAACGCCGAGACACAGGCGGCGGTGGCGGCGATGTCACCGCTCAACCGCGTGGGGCAGCCCGCGGACGTGGCCGACGTCGTCGGGTTCCTCGCCTCCGACGAGTCGCGGTGGGTGACCGGGCAGTGGATCGACGCCACCGGCGGCGGGCTGCTCTGACGCGCCGGGAGCGCTCCGCTGCGCCCGCTCCTCTTCGGCGCCGGCTACGGACCGGCGTCGCCCGGCGACTCCCATTAGGCTTGTGCACCGTGCTGTCAGTAGTGCCGAGTCCCGTGACCGTGCGGGCGCCGTCGAAGGTGAACCTCCATCTCGGAGTGGGCGACCTGCGTGCCGACGGCTACCACGACCTGACCACGGTGTTCCAAGCACTGTCCCTGAGCGACGATCTGGAGATCTCCCCGTCGGGGTCGCTGGCCGTGCGGGTCACCGGAGAGGGCGCCGCGGAAGTGCCGACCGACCGGACGAACCTGGTATGGAAGGCGGCCGTCCGGCTCGCCCACCTGGGCGGCCGCGCTCCCCTGGTGGAAATCGCCATCGCCAAAGGTATTCCGGTGGCCGGGGGCATGGCGGGCGGCAGCGCCGACGCCGCCGCCGCGCTGGTCGGGCTGAACGAGCTGTGGGACCTGGGCTTGTCCAGGGAGGAACTCGGCGCGGTTGCGGCCGAACTCGGCAGTGACGTGCCGTTCGCGCTGCACGGCGGCACCGCGCTCGGCACCGGTCGCGGTGAGCGCCTGTTGCCGGTGCTGTCGCGCAATACCTTTCACTGGGTGCTCGCCTTCGCCAAGGGCGGCCTGTCCACGCCCGCGGTGTTCGCCGAACTCGACCGGTTGCGCGAGCACGGCGACCCGCCTCGGCTCGGCGAGCCGCAGCGGCTGATGCAGGCGCTGGCCTCCGGGGACCCGGGGCAGCTCGCGCCACTGCTCGGCAACGATCTCCAGGCGGCGGCGGTGTCGCTGAAGCCGGAGCTGCGCCGCACGCTGCGGGCGGGCGTGACCGCGGGCGCGCTGGCCGGGCTGGTCTCCGGCTCCGGGCCCACCTGCGCGTTCCTCTGTGAGAGCGAGGAATCGGCCATCTCGGTGGCCGCCGAACTCGCGGGCGCGGGCGTGTGCCGCAGCGTGCGGACGGCCAGTGGGCCCGTGCCGGGTGCGCGCATCCTCAGCGGCGAACCGTCCGGGAAGCACTGACCGCCGCGGACCAGCGCGCCGGCTTGCGGGTGACGACAGCACCGCGCTGGTCGAGCAGGGGCGCGGTCCAGCGGGAGCACAGTCCGCCGCGGTATCAATCACGCCGCGGCGAGCGCCGCCGGGTCGAGCGCATCGCGGCGGCGACATGCGGCTCGGTCGGCGCGGACGCGCGAATCCGTTCACGGTTCCCGCGCCTATCGGGGCGCGGGCCCTCCGCCGGCGATGGCGGTCCGCTCACCGCTCGGACATCGAACCCGCGCACCCGGTCTACAGCGTTGCTCAGAAAAGCACGTCGGCGAGCCGGTCGATTTGATCGGCATCGCGTCCGTAGCAGTAGAACATGACCTCGTCCGCGCCGAGATCATCGAATTCGGCCACGGTCGCGCGGATCTGCGCGGGCGTGCTGAGCATTCCGGCGAGAATGCCTTCGGTGTAGCCGCTGAACGCGTAGTAGGCGCCCATCGATGCGCGGGCGTCCTCGATCACCTCGTCGGGGCCGAGCGCCACGTTGACCTGGGCGACGATTCTCGGCGCACCCGGCCGGCCATTGTCCGTCCAGGAACGGCGCACGGTGTCGAAAAGCCCGCCCGCCCAGGAGGGCGGTGCGGCGGCGAGGAACCCTCCACCGCACCGGCCGACGCGCTCGAGTGCGGCGGGCTGGAAACCGCCGAACAGGATTTCCGGTCCTTCCGGTCGCAGCGGCGCGGGGCCGATCGGCCCGCACTCGTCGCTGAAGGGCTCCCCGGACCACAGGCGGCGCATGAGCGCGATCTGCTCGTCGAGGCGGCGGCCCCGAGTCCGCGGGTCGGTGCCCGAGGCGAGATGGTCGTCGGCGCGGCCGCCGACGCCGAGGCCGAGCACCAGACGGCCGCCGGACATGCGGTCCAGCGTGGCGACCTGCTTGGTGAGCAGCACCGGGTCGCGCAGTGGGGCGAGCAGCACTTCGGTCTGGAGCTTGACGCGAGTGGTCGCACCGGCGAGCGTGGCCAGCGCGATCAGCGGTTCGGGATTGTCGTAGACCAGCCGGTCCAGCAGGCCGAGTGTGCGGAACGGGCCCGCGTCGGCGCGCCGGGCCCAGGCGAGCAGGGCGGCGGGATCGGAAATGGGCAGGCCGAGGCCGACGTGCATGGGAATCCTCCAGAGGACAAGCGAATGGGAACGGTGGCCGCCCGCCGACACCTCGATACGAGGCGGGCGACCCACTCTGCGGCTGTACTTCTGGGGAGCGCCGATTCGGTTTCAGTGAACGAACAGTGTTCGTTCGATGCGAATCTAAACGAACAACGTTCGTCCCGCAAGCCTGCCCGCCGTTCGCCGGGCCGACGGCCGCCCTGCCCCGGTCGGTACGCTGACTCGGGGCGATCATCGGGCCGCCCGCGCAAGACACGGAAGGATCCATGTCCAACCTGATCAACCTCGAACAGGTCCACAAGAGCTTCGGGATCAAGCCGCTGCTGGACAACGTCTCGCTCGGCGTGCACGCGGGCGAGCGGATCGGTGTCGTCGGCCTCAACGGCGGCGGCAAGACCACCCTGCTCGAGGTGCTCACCGGCATCGAGGAACCGGACAGCGGCCGGGTCAGCAGGCTCGGCGGCCTGCGCATGGCCGTGGTGACCCAGCGCGGTGTCCTGCCCCCGGGCGCGACGGTCGGTTCGGTGGTGCTGGCGGGCCTGGCCGACGACGCCATGACCGACGAGGTCGCCGAGCACGAATGGGCCGCCGACCCGCGGATCCGCTCGGTGATGGACGGTATCGGCATCGCGGATCTGGGCATGGACACCCTGGTGGACAACCTCTCCGGCGGCGAACGCCGCCGGGTCGCGCTCGCCGCCGCGCTGGTGCGCGAACTCGACCTGCTGGTGCTGGACGAGCCGACCAACCACCTGGACGTGGAGGGCGTGCAGTGGCTGGCCGAGCACCTGCTCGGCCGCCGCAGCGCCCTGGTCGTGGTGACGCACGATCGCTGGTTCCTGGACACCGTCGCCACCAACACCTGGGAAGTGGTCGGCGGCAAGGTCGAAAGCTACGAGGGCGGTTACGGCGACTGGATCTTCGCCCGCGCCGAGCGCGCCCGTCAGGCGGACGCGAGCGAAGCCAGGCGACGCAACCTGGCCCGCAAGGAACTGGCCTGGCTGCGGCGCGGCCCGCAGGCGCGCACCTCCAAGCCGCGCTACCGGGTCGAAGCCGCCGAAGCCCTGATCGCCGACGTGCCACCGCCGCGCGACAGCGTCTCGCTGGCCGCCTTCGCGCGCAAGCGCCTCGGCCGCGTGGTCGTCGAACTGGAGGACGCCACGCTCACCACCCCGGACGGCCGGGAACTGGTGCGGGACCTGACCTGGCGGCTGGCGCCGGGCGAGCGCGTCGGCCTGGTGGGCGTCAACGGCTCGGGCAAGACGACGCTGCTGCGCGCGCTGGCCGGAGACACCGGCCCGGACGGCTCGACCCTCGCCGCGGGCAAGCGCGTCCAAGGCCAGACCGTGCAGATCGGCTGGCTGCGCCAGGAACTCGACGACCTGCCGACCCATCTGCGCGTGCTGGAGGCGGTGCAGCAGGTCGCCCAGCGAATCATGCTGGGCGACAAGGAGGTCTCGGCGGGCCAGCTGGCCGAGCGGCTCGGCTTCACGCCCGCCCGCCAGCGCACGCCGGTCGGCGACCTGTCCGGCGGCGAGCGTCGGCGCCTGCAACTCACCCGCATCCTCATGTCCGAGCCGAACGTGCTGCTACTCGACGAGCCGACCAACGACCTGGACATCGACACCCTGCAGCAGCTGGAGGACCTGCTCGACAATTGGGCGGGCACGCTGGTCGTGATCAGTCACGACCGGTACCTCATCGAGCGGATCTGCGACTCGACCTGGGCGCTGTTCGGCGACGGCAGGCTCACGAACCTGCCCGGCGGCATCGAGGAGTACCTCGCCAAGCGCGCGACCCTCGCCGCGAACCGCACGCGCGCCGCGGCTCCGGAGGCCAAGCCCGCCGACGCCCCCGCCACCGACGCCGCGACCTACCGCGCGGCCCGCAAGGAGCTGACCCGCTTGGAACGCGCCATCGACAAGCTGTCCGAGCGCGAGCAGCGCTTGCACACCGCGCTGGCCGACGCGGCCACCGACCCGGACAAGCTGGTCACCCTGGGCGCGGAACTCAAGCAGGTGCTCGCCGAGAAGGAGACGGCCGAAGAGCGCTGGCTGGAACTGGCCGACGGCGTGTGAGCCGCACCGCCGTCACTGCCTCGCGACCCTTGCACGCAGATACCCTTAGGGGGTATGTTTCAACCGTCGGGATACCCCCGGATCGTATGAGAATCTGGATGCGAAGGAGTCGGACATGCCCACCACCACCTACACCGTCACGGGGATGACCTGCGGGCACTGCGTCAGCTCCGTCAAGACCGAGATCGGCAAGATCGACGGTGTGACGAGCGTCGACGTCGACCTCGCCAGCGGCGCGGTCCGGGTCGACAGCACCGCGCCGATCGCCGAGGCCGACATCGTCGCCGCCGTCGACGAAGCCGGTTACGAAGTCGCCGTCTGATCCGGTCTTCGCACACCCGCGCGGCTCCGCGCACCGGCCGATGCCGGTGCGCGGAGCCGCTGCCCTATGGGCAGTGCTACGCCTGGGCCGCCAAACGGACGAAGGCGGCGGTGTTGAGCGTTTCGCCGCGCGCGGTGGGGGCGATGCCCGCGGCGAGCAGGCGGCGCTCCGCTTCGGCGGGTGACCCGGCCCAGCCGGCGAGCGCCGCGCGAAGGGTCTTGCGGCGCTGCGCGAAGGCGGCGTCGACGACCTCGAAGACGCGGCGGCGGTGCCCGGCGTCCATCGGCCACGGCGGCTGGTCGAAGCGATCGATCCGGACCAGACCCGACTCGACCCGTGGCACCGGCCAGAACACCTGGGTGCCGACCGCGCCCGCGCGCCGGACCGTGCCGAAGAAGCCCGCCTTCACACTGGGGACGCCGTAGGTCCGGTTGCCCGGCTCGGCGGCGAGCCGATCGGCCACCTCGGCCTGCACCATCACCAAAGCGACCGCGATGCCGGGCAATTCGGCGAGCAGATGCAGCAGCACCGGCACGGCCACGTTGTACGGGAGATTGGCCACCAGCGCGGTGGGCTCGGCGGGCAGGTCCGCGGCGGTGACCCGCATCGCGTCCGCCTCGACCACCGACAGACGCCGCGCCAGCTCCGGCGCACGGTCGGCCACGGTTGCCGGAAGGTGCCCCGCCAGCACGGGATCGATCTCGACCGCGACCACCGAGTCCACCACGTCCAGCAGCGCGAGGGTCAGCGAACCGAGACCGGGCCCGACCTCCAGCACCACGTCCCCGCGCCCCACCCCGGCGGCCGCGACGATCCGGCGCACGGTGTTCGCGTCGTGCACGAAGTTCTGGCCGAGCTGCTTGGTCGGCCGCACTCCGAATCGCTCGGCCAGTACCCGCACCTCGGCGGGCCCGAGCAGGGCCGCGCTCCCACGAGCGGAGATTTCAGGTTCGGACACCTCGAGAATCTATCAACCGCGCCGCGGCGACCCTCGGGGTCCGGTGAGCGTCAGCTGATGCCGAGCCGGCCGGTGCACGCGGGCCAGGCGCCCCAGCCCTGCCGCTGCCGGGTGATCTCGGCGATGGCGATCTGCTCTTCCCTGGTGGCCAGATCGGCGCGCGGCGCGTACCGCAGGCCGCCTTGGCGCTCCCAGGTGCCCTGGTCGAACTGCACGCCGCCGTAGTAACCGTTGCCGGTGTTGATCGACCAGTTGCCGGTGGACTCACACCGGGCCAGCGCGTCCCAGATCGCGCCGTCGCGTACGGGCGGCACCTCGGTGCCCGGCTTGGCGCCCTTGCGGACGGTCTTCGGCTGCGCCGCCACGGTCACCGTGGAATTGACGGCCCGACGGTCCACTTCCTGGCCGTTGACCATGGTGACCGCGAACGTGACGTTCTGCACGCCGGGCGCGCCGGGCGATTCCACCACCGTGCGGCTCATGTTCATGGCCGGGTCTTCGATGACGTTCTCCGGCGGATCCAGCGGCAACGTCTCGGTGTGCTGTTCGACCCGCTTACGCGTCACCGTGACGCGCAGACCGTTCGTCAGCGGCGTGGACGCGGCGGGCTCGACGGTGTCCTGCTCGACCAGCGGGATGCCGGACACCTCGAGGAATTTGCCGACGGTGGGGGCGGCGGCGCGCACGTCCACCGGATTGCCGATGCCGTCGACCAGCGAGACCATGCGCGGTGTCGCGATCAGCAGCGTGGCGCCCTGCAGCGGGAGCCGCTCGTCGCGGGCGGGCGAGACGTAGACCTCTTTCGGGATCTTCAGTTGCTCGAGCGCCTCTCCCGCGGTCACGCCGGTGGTCCACACCTTCTGCGTCATCCCGTCGACGGACAGATCGACTTCGCGGGCGCGGTTGAGCGTGATGGTCGCGCCGTCGGCGATGTGCGCGGCCAGGGCGGGCGCCACCTTGTCCCGGTCGGTCACGGCGAAGCCCGCGGCCTTCAGGACGCCGCGCACGTCACGCGACATGGTCGTCTGGAACAGCTTCTCGCCGTCCACGACGACGGCCACCGTCTTGCGGTTCACGATCGCGAGCCCGGCGCCGACGATCAGCGTCAGCAGCAGCGCGGCGACCGCGATGTACAGCAGCGGCGAACGCGACTGGTTGATCCGCGTGAAGGGGGACATGGTCACAGTACGATAACGAGGGGGAACGGGGCCGACAACCACAAGCTGCGGAACAGCACCTTTTCAATATCACGATCAGATATCGACCCCGCAGGTAAATCACGAAACGGAAGCGCCGAAGTGACATAGAACACATCGCGCATATCCAGTCCCCTTGCGGGCATTCGTCACGCCCTCGGATATGCGGCCCTGGTGGACGCTCCGCTCAGATGCGGTAGACCCGCCGCGCGTTGGCCGTGGTGATCTTCGCCAGCTCCACCGGATCCTGCCCGCGCAATTCGGCCAGCGCGCGCACCGTGTACGGCAGGCAGTACGGCTCGTTCGGCGCGCCGCGGAACGGGTGCGGGGTCAGATACGGCGCGTCGGTCTCGACCAGGATCTGATCGTCGGGCACGACCTTGGCCGCTTCCCGCAGCTCGTGCGCGTTCTTGAAGCTCACGGTGCCGGAGAAACTCAGCACGTAACCCTCGGCCACACACGACAGCGCCATGTTCGTGTCCGAGGAGAAGCAGTGGAAGATAACGTTGTCCGGCGGGCCCTCGTCCAGCAGCACCGTCAGCAAGTCGTGATCGGCCTCGCGGTTGTGGATCATGAGCGGCTTGCGGATGCGCTTGGCCAGGTCGATGTGCCAGCGAAACCCCTCGATCTGCGTCTCGATGTCCGCGCAGCCCTCCAGCTTGCCCGGCCAGTAGTAATCCAGACCGGTCTCGCCGACGGCGACCACCCGCGGGTCGTCGGCCAGGCGCTCCAGCTCGGCCTTCGCGTCGTCATCGAGCGCGTTCGCCCTGGTCGGGTGCAACGCGACGGCGGCGAACACGCGATCGTCCCAGTGCGCGGCCCGCACCGCCCACCGAGCGGCGGCCAGGTCGTCGGCGACGGTGACCACCCGGCCGACCCCGACCGAAGCGGCGCGGTCCACGATCGCCGCGGTGGACGCCGCGTCGGTCGCGCCGCAGGCGTCCAGGTGGGTGTGCGCGTCCAGGATCGGCGACAGCGGCTCGGGCAACTCCGGCGCGGGACGTCCGGCGCTCATCGGCGGCCACCACGCGGCGCGGACCGCACGCCCCGCGAATCGGCGACGGGCATATTCACGCGAGCGAAAGAATGCACGCGCATTACAGTAGACACACCATGAGCGAAGCTGACCGCCCCGCCTTCTACATCACCACGGCCATCGCCTATCCGAACGGCGCGCCGCACATCGGGCATGCGTACGAGTACATCTCGGCCGACGCCATCGCCCGATTCAAGCGCCTCGACGGCTACGACGTGTTCTTCATGACCGGCACCGACGAGCACGGCCAGAAGATGCAGCAGGCCGCGGCCGCCGAGGGCATCCCGGTGGAAGAGCTCGCGGCCCGCAACTCCGATGTGTTCGAGGCGCTGGACAAGACGCTCGAAGTCTCCTTCGACCGGTTCATCCGCACGACCGACGAGGACCACCACGCCGCCTGCGCCGCCATCTGGGAGCGGATGCTGGCCAGCGGCGACATCTACCTGGGCAACTACTCGGGCTGGTACTCGGTGCGGGACGAGGCGTTCTACACCGACGAGGAGACCACGGTGCTGGAGGACGGCACCCGCGTCTCCACCGAGACCAGGACGCCGGTCACCTGGACCGAGGAGTCGAACTACTTCTTCCGGCTGTCGGCCTACCAGGACAGGCTGCTGGCGCTCTACGAGGAGCATCCGGAGTTCATCGCGCCCGCCACCCGGCGCAACGAGATCGTCAGCTACGTGAAGGCGGGCCTGAAGGACCTGTCCATCTCGCGCACCACCTTCGACTGGGGTGTCCCGGTGCCCGACCATCCCGACCACGTCATGTACGTGTGGGTGGACGCGCTGACCAACTACATCACCGGCGTCGGCTTCCCGGACACCGAGTCCGCGGCGTTCGGCAAGTTCTGGCCCGCCGACGTGCACATCATCGGCAAGGACATCACGCGGTTCCACACGGTGTACTGGCCCGCGTTCCTGCTGTCGGCCGGCGTGGAGCTGCCGAAACGCGTGTTCGTGCACGGGTTCCTGTACCACAAGGGCGAGAAGATGTCCAAGTCGGTCGGCAACGTGGTCGACCCACTGGAACTGGTCGAGAACTACGGCTTGGACGCGGTGCGCTTCTTCCTGCTGCGCGAGATCTCCTACGGCCAGGACGGCAGCTACAGCCACGATGCCATCGTGAGCCGGATCAACAGCGACCTGGCCAACGAGTTCGGCAACCTGGTGCAGCGCAGCACCAAGCTGGTCGCGCGGGACTGCGGCGGCGCGGTGCCGACGCCAGGCGTGTTCACCGACGACGACCGCGCCCTGCTCGATCTGGCGGGCGGCCTGCTGGAGCGCTGCCGCGCCGAATTCGACGCGCAGCAGATGCATCTGGCGCTCGAAGCGATCTGGCTGACGCTGGGCGAGACGAACCGGTACTTCTCCGCGCAGGCGCCGTGGGCGCTGGCGAAGTCCGGCACGCCGGAGGATCTCGCCCGCGAGGCGACCGTGCTGTACGTGACGCTGGAGGTACTGCGCATCGTCGCGATCCTGGTGCAGCCGGTGCTGCCGGGGTCGGCGAGCCGCATCCTCGATCAACTGGGGCAGCAGCGCAGGACTTTCGCCGATATCGCGACACCGATCGAGCCCGGCCTGGCGTTGCCCGCGCCGGAACCGGTGTTCCCCAAGTACATCGAGCCGAAGGAATGACCCGTCCGGCCCGCCGCGCGGCGGGCCGGAACCATAAGGCGCGCAATGCTTTCGCCGTCTCGCCCCCCGGCTACCCAGGGGTGGGCCGTACCTGCCTTTCCGTCATGGAATGTGTTGTCGGATAATGAAACACCGGTTCGCGGCCCTGCGACGCCCGGACCGTGTGCGATCGGTACGACGACGCTGCCGTTCGGGATCGGTTCCGGCACAGAGAGGGCACACATGGGCCAGCAGCATGCGACGGCATCCGCTCAGCGGTCGGGTTTCGCCGAGCGGCATCGGGCGGCACGCGAAGCCGTGCTCACGTCGCAGCGCGGCAGGCTGGTCGAGGCGATGGTGGAGTCGGTGGACAGCAAGGGCTATCCGGCGACCACGCTCACCGACATCGTCGGCCGCGCGCGGGTTTCGCGCACCACCTTCTACGACCATTTCGCCAACAAGGAGGAGTGTTTCGCCGAGGCGGTGCACACCGGTGTCGACATCATGGCGACCCGGATCGCGGACGAACTCGCCCAGCTGCCGTCGGACGCCGACGCCTACGCGAAAATCGAGTCCATCGTGGTCACCTTCTGCCGGACCGTCGCCACCGAGCCGGATTTCGCCCGGCTGGTTCTGGTGGAGTCGTTCAAGGTGAACCAGGCCGCCGTCGGCTACCGCGACCTCGCCGTCGACCGCTTCGCCCAGCTGTATCGGATCTTCTACGACCAGGCTCGCGCGGCGGACCCGACGCTGCCGGAGGTCTCCGACGGGCTGATCGCCCTGATCCCGGACGCGATCGGCGAGCGGACGCGGCGGGTCATCATCTCCGACGGACCCGCGCGGGTGCCGGATATGGCGCCGCTTTTCGTCCAGTTCGTCATGACCGCCCTAGGGCTATCGGTTCCCTCCTGAACGCCGCGAGAACATTCCGGCCGCCACTGCCGAGAGGCCTTTCCGCCGTGGGGGCCGGCGCCCCACCGGGTGGTCCGGTGCGGCACCGGCCGCGGGTCTCACTTCCAGCGGCCGAGCAGGGTCTCGATCTCCTTGGTCAGCACGGCCTGCAGGAAGGGGCCGAAGGTGATCCGCGCGACGCCCTGATCGGCGAGAGCCGCCTTGTCGGCCTGATCCGGCGCCACGGTGGCGCTGATCGGCAGCGGCAGTTCGCCGGTCAGGCGGCGCATGTCGGCCTCGGCGTGGCGGCCCACCGGGAACAGCACGTCAGCGCCCGCCTCGGCGGCCAGCTTCAGTCGCTCGATAGCGCGATCGAGACGGTCGGCGTCGGCGCCGTCCCGGCGCAGGAACAGGTCGGTGCGCGCGTTGATCACCACGTGCACGCCCGCGGCGTCGGCGGCCTTGCGCAGACCGTGCACGAGGTCGGCGTGCTCCTGCGCCGCGCGCAGGCGCCTGCCCTCGCTGTGCACGGTGTCCTCGATGTTCAGCCCGATCGCGCCCGCTTCCAGCAGCCCGTCCACCAGCCGCGTGGGCTCCTGCCCATAGCCCGACTCGATATCGACCGACACCGGAACGTCCACCGCCGCCGTGATCTGCCGCACCCGGGTCATCGACTCGTCGAACGTCATCTGCTCCCCGTCCGCGCGGCCGATCGAGTCGGCCAGCGGATGACTGCCGACCGTCAGGGCCGAAAAGCCCGCCGCCACGGCGACTTTCGCGGACCAGGCATCCCACACCGTCGGGAAAACGCCCGGATTCCCCGGCACGTGCAATCCGAGAAACGTCGTGGCCTTGCTCTCCAGAGAAGTCATACCGATGATCATGCCCGCCGCACCACCTCGGGTCGACCACCCACGGCGGAGCCGGACCGCACGGGCCCGGGGAAGTGGATCGCTACGAGGTGCGGCGCGCGGTGAGAACCGCGTCGTAGAGTTCGCGGCGGGAAACGGCGTGGGCGGCGGCGACCTCGGCGCAGGCGTCCTTCAGGCGAGCGCCCGCGGCGGTCAGCGATTCGACGGCGTCGACCAGGTCCGCGGGATCGGCGGCGGCGGGCTGGGCGCCCGCCAGCACCACCGTGATCTCGCCCCGCGCGCCCTCGACGGCCCATGCGGCCAGTTCGGCCAGGGTGCCGCGAACCACTTCCTCATAGGTCTTGGTCAATTCCCGGCAGACGGCGGCGCGACGGTCCGGGCCGAGGACCTCGACCGCGTCGGCCAGGCAGTCGGCGAGCCGGTGTGGCGCCTCGAAGAACACGCAGGCGCGTGACTCGGTGGCCAAGGTGCGCAACCATTCCCGGCGCTGGCCGGATTTGCGCGGCGAGAATCCGTCGAAGCAGAACCGTTCCACCGGCAGGGCCGACAGCGCGAGCGCCGTGGTCACCGCCGAGGGGCCGGGCAGACAGGTCACCGGAAGGTCGCGCTCGACGCACGCCGCCACCATGCGGTAGCCGGGATCGCTCACCGACGGCATGCCCGCGTCGGTCACCAGCAGCACCGTGCGGCCCTCGGCGATCTCGTCGAGCAGCATCGGGATCCGCGCGGTCTCGACGTGGTCGTAGAAGCTGACCACCCGGCCGGAGATCTCGACGCCGAGCGCCTTGGCCAGCGACCTGGTGCGCCGCGTGTCCTCGGCGGCCACCACGTCGGCGGTGGCCAGCCCATCGCGCAAGCGCTGCGAGGCGTCTCCGATGTCGCCCATCGGGGTCGCCGCGAGCACCAGCCTGCCCGTCGTCACTGTCGCTGTTCCGCCTCTCCGGATGTTCAGGGTATTCAGGCCGTACAAGTCGGGAGCCGAAGGGTTCGCGTTCCGGTCCTGCGTCGGTTCGTAGCGTATTCCGGTGTCGGCGACGACTACGGGCGGGTCTCGTGGGCCGGGTGGGATTGTCTCGGGGTCTACACCCGAGGCGACAGCTGATCTCGCACGGACATGGGTAACTCACCGGGTACGCCCATAACTCGAGCGCCACCCGACACAGGACCTCAACGCGACTCGTGCAACCACCCGACGCGTACGGCCTGAATACCCGCAGCGGCGGCACAGCATACGATCGGTGCGTGACCCAGGTGACCGACCAGCGCGCGACCGCACGGTTCGGAACCGCGCCCTCCTGGTCGAGTCCGGGACCGCTGCGGCCGACGCCCGACTTCGGCCCCACCGACCGACTGCGCGGCTGGCTGGTGACGGCGTTCCTCACCGCGATCGCGGCGGTGACGCGCTTCACGATGCTCAACTACCCGACCGACGCGGGCACTCCGGTGTTCGACGAGAAGCACTACGCCCCGCAGGCCTGGCAGATGCTCACCGGCGGCGGGGTGGAGGACAACCCCGGCTACGGACTGGTGGTGCATCCGCCGGTCGGCAAGCAGTTCATCGCGATCGGCGAGGCGATGTTCGGCTACAACGGCTGGGGCTGGCGCTTCACCGCGGCGGTCGCCGGAACGGTGCTGGTGCTGCTGGTGATCCGGATCGTGCGGAGGCTGGCGCGCTCCACCCTGATCGGCGCGATCGCGGGCATCCTGCTGATCGCCGACGGGCTCACCTTCGTCTCCTCCCGCATCGGCATGCTCGACATCTTCATGGCGCTGTTCGTCACCGCCGCGTTCGGCTGCCTGATCGTCGACCGTGACGAGATCCGCGCCCGGTTCGCGCGGGTGGACGCGCAGGGCCGGATCGGCGTGACGAATTGGGGGCCGCGCCTCGGGGTGCGCTGGTGGCGCTTCGGCGCGGGCGTGCTGCTCGGCCTGGCCTGCGGAACCAAATGGTCCGGCGTCTATTTCATCGCCGCGTTCGGCCTGATGAGCGTCTACTTCGACCTCTCGGCGCGGCGGACCTACGGTGTGCGCCGCCCCTGGCTCGGCGTGGCCCTGCGCGATGTCGGTCCCGCGCTGTACGCGCTGGTGCTCGTCCCCCTCGGCGTCTATCTGGCGAGCTACTGGGCCTGGTTCGCCAGCGAGACCGGCGTGTACCGGTACATGCCGGGCAATCCGTCGGCGCCGACCGACCCGATCGGCACCGGCGGATTCTGGTCGCATGTAGTGCCGGGCGCGCTGCGCTCGCTGTGGTACTTCAACGCCAGGTCGCTGGAATTCCACACGGAGCTGACCAATTCGGCGGGCAACCACCACCCCTGGGAATCCAAGCCCTGGACTTGGCCCATGGGCCTGCGCCCGATGCTGTACTACTACGCCGACGGCGGCGTCACCGGCTGCGGCCAGACCCAGTGCGTGAAGGCCGTGATGCTGATCGGGACGCCCGCCATCTGGTGGATCGCGGGTCCGCTACTGGTCTGGATGCTGTGGCGCGCCGTGGTGCGCCGCGACTGGCGCTACGGCACGGTACTGGTCGGCTACGGCGCCGCGCTGCTGCCCTGGTTCGCCACCCTCGACCGGCAGATGTACTACTTCTATGCCGTCCCGATGGCCCCGTTCCTGGTGATGGGCGTGGCGCTGGCGCTCGGCGACGTACTGGGCCCGGCGCGCCCGAGCACCATCCCGCGCAGCCCCGCCGGGACCTACCTCCCCGCCCCGCCGAACGAACGGCGCAGCCTCGGACTGCTCGCGGTCTGTCTCTACCTGGGCTTGGTGATCGCCAACTTCATCTGGCTATGGCCGATCCTCACCGCCCTGCCGATCACCCCGAGCAACTGGCACGACCACCTCTGGCTGCCCAGCTGGCGGTGATTTTTGGCAGCGCCTGCGGCGCTGCGTGTTCGCGGCTGTGTTGGTTTCTCCAGCGCCTGCGGCGCTGGGTGTTCGCGGCTGTGTTGGTTTCTCCAGCGCCTGCGGCGCTGGGTGTTCGCGGCCCCCTTGTGGCTCGCGTCCGAGCGACCGCCGCTGGCGACTTCGTCGCGGACGCGGCGGCCGCTCGGACGCGAGCCGGGCCGCGAACGGCGCATGCTCGGTCTCGCTTCGCTCGAAACCGGGAGCTGGGGTGGTGTGGCGCGTTAGGCGGTGATCGCACTACCTCGGTTTCGCCGTTGCCGGTGGGGGGGCGATGCTCGCTTCTTCGTCATGGACACCGCGCTTGGAGGCGGTGCCGGGCCGCGAACGGCGCATGCTCAGGGTCGAGCAGGTGTGATGGCGCGGATCCGCGTCCGCGCCGTGCGTCAAGCCTCCAGCGCCGCTTGCACGTAGCGCAGGGCGGTGGCGTCGTCCACGCCCAGCCTGCGCACCGTCGCGACGTACGCGGTGGCCGCGCGGCCTGCGACGTCACGGGTCGGGTCACCGGAGGACGCGATGAACGAGCCCTGTCGGCCACGGGTTTCGACCACGCCGTCGACCTCGAGTTCGCGGTAGGCCCGCGCCACCGTGTTGGGGGCCAGGCCGAGCTGGGCGGCCAGGGCGCGGACGGTCGGGATCTTGGTTCCGGCGGTCAGCTCGCCGGAACGCACCTGCGCGATGATGCCCAGGCGTAGCTGCTCGTAGGGCGGCACAGCCGATTCATGGGAGACCGTGATGGTGAACATGGCGGACTCACACGTCGTCTCGGGACAGCGGACAGGACAGGCAGCGGGGCCCGCCTCGGCCGGAACCCAATTCGGAGCCGGGTATGCGCAGCACCTCGATGCCCGCGTCCTCCAGTCTGGCGTTGGTCATCTCGTTGCGCTCGTAGGCGACCACCACGCCCGGAGCGAGGGCGAGGGTGTTGTTGCCGTCGTCCCACTGCTCGCGTTCCGCGGTGACGCCGTCCAGCCCGGTGTCGATGACCCGGAGTTTGCCGATGCCCATCGCCTCCGCGGCCGCGGGCAGGAACGGCTCGGGCCCGCGCATGCTGACCCGGCCGCTGCCGAGCCGCCCGCCGTAGTCGGCCTCCTTGCGGATCGTGAAGGCGCACAGCGACTCCCGCACCGCGGGGTACATCACGACGGCATCCGCGTCGACCATGGTGCACACCGTGTCCAGGTGCATGGTGGCGCGGGTCTGCGCGATCGGCACCACGAGCACGGTGTGCGCGAGGTCGTCGTCGAACAGGCTGCGCGCCAGGGCTTCCGCACCCGCGGGCGAGGTGCGCTCCCCCACACCCACCGCGACCACGCCCTCCGACAGCAGCAGCACGTCACCACCTTCGATCGGGGCGGTATGCGATTCGTAAGCGCGGCGCACCCCGAGGAAACGGGGATGAAATGCGTAGATGAGGTCGGTCAGCGAGGTCTCCCTGCCGCGCGCGGGCAACGCGAGGGAGGTGATCGCGACACGCGGCCCGACCCAGAACGACGAGTCCCTGGTGAACAGCAGATTGGGCAGCGGATCGATGACGAAGTCGCCGCCGTGGTGCATGCGGCGGACGAGGGAGGCGGCGTCGGGACCGAACGGCAATTCGTCGAAGGTCATACCCGCCATGAGGATTTCGGCCAGTTCTACGGCGGGCACGCCGCGCAGGAAGGCGGCCAGTTCGTCGGCCAGCGCGTGGCCGAGCCTGCGCGCGTCGACCGCGGCGGAGATGCCCTGGATTCGCGCCGCGCCGCTGACCTCGAGCGTCTCGGCGAGCAGCTTCGACAGCAACAGCACCTCGGTGCCGCGGCTGCGCAGGACGTCGGCGAACGCGTCGTGCTCCTGCTGAGCGCGCTCCACCCACGGGATCCCGTCGAACAGCAGCTGATCGTTGTTACGCGGGGTCAGCCTGCGCAGTTCGTTGCCGGGCCGGTGCAACAGCACCGTGCGCAGCGTGCCGACTTCGGACGTCACGGCCAGACGCGCACCCTCCTGCGCGGACACAGCATCAGCTCCCATGATCAGACCGTAGTGCGCCACGGCCCGGAGAGCACGCGATTCCCGGCTTCGGATGCCGATCACCGAATCCGGCCCCGGCACACCCTAACCTGAAGTATTGTTTAGGTGATAGGGAGGAGCGTGCATGTCGACAGCAGCCGATTGGCGGGCGAAAGAGCTGACCCCCGGGCAGCTCTCCGAGCGTAGTGGAGTCGCGGTCTCCGCGTTGCACTTCTACGAACGCGAAGGGCTCATCACGAGCAGACGCACCAGCGGGAACCAGCGCAGATACGCCCGCGAGACACTGCGGCGCGTGGCTTTCATCCGCATCTCCCAGCGCGTCGGCATACCGCTGAGCGAGATCCGGGCCGCCCTCGATCAACTGCCCGAGGGCCGCACCCCCACCCGGCGCGACTGGGAGAGCCTCTCGACCGTCTGGCGCGCCGATCTCGACGACCGGATCACCCAGCTGATCCGCCTGCGCGACAGCCTCACCGGCTGCATCGGCTGCGGCTGCCTGTCGCTGGGCAGCTGCCGCCTGGTCAACGAGCACGACCGGCTCGGCGCCGAGGGCCCCGGCGCCCGCGTGCTGGATGTGCACCTCAACTGCCCGTCGAAGCCAGCAGCCTGCTGAAGCGCGCGCTGGTGCGGCGCATGAGGAACTCGTAGGGAAACGCGAACTTGCGCTTCCACCAGTAGCCGAAGCGGATGTCGAACGAACTGTAGACCAGGAACCGGTTGCGTTCGATCCCGCGCAGGATGGCCGAGGCCACCCGCTCCGGCGGCACCGCGTGCTCGGCGAATGCCGCGGTGAGCCGCTTGATCTTCGGGTCCTCCTTGTTCACCCCGACCAGCTCGACGCTGCGCACCAGCGGCGTGTTCACCGCGCCCGGCGCCACCAGGTGCACCGTGATGCCGTGCTGCGCCAGATCGAAGCGCAGTACCTCCGACACCCCACGGATGCCGTATTTACCCGCGCTGTAGGCCGCGTGCCACGGCAGCGCGAGCAGGCCCGCCGCCGACGACACGTTCACCAGCGCACCGCCCTTGCCCGCGCGCACCATCGGCGGCACGAACGTCTCGATCACGTGGATCGGGCCCATCAGGTTGACCTCGACCATGCGCCGCCAGTGCTTGTGCTCCAGATTCTCCACGGTGCCCCAGACCGAGGTGCCCGCGATGTTCATCACGATGTCCAGGCTGCCGAACTCGGCGTGCACCCGGTCGGCGAAGGCGCGCACTGCGTCGTAGTCGGTGATGTCCAGCGCCTCGGCCAGGGCGACGCGGCCGCCCGAGGCGCGGATGTCGCTCACCGTGGCGTCCAAGCCCTCGGCATTGATGTCGGTGAGCACCAGTTCGGCGCCCTCCCCCGCGGCGGCCAGCGCGGTGGCCCGGCCGATACCGCTCGCCGCACCGGTGACCAGCACCCTCGCCTCGCGCACCGTTGTTCGACCCGCTCGCCCG
Organism: Nocardia abscessus; assembly: GCF_015477775.1. Taxonomy (GTDB): domain Bacteria; phylum Actinomycetota; class Actinomycetes; order Mycobacteriales; family Mycobacteriaceae; genus Nocardia; species Nocardia abscessus_A. The sequence goes on from NZ_JADLQO010000012.1 coordinate 249,840, forward strand.
CGACCTCTACCCAGCACTGCGCATCCCATCTCGAATCGCCGAATCGGTTCTCCGCAGGGTAGTCCAGCTGACGGCCACCGACCGCGACGCCGCTAACGACCCAGCACCGCGAGCATGCCCGCGACGGCTCGCGGCCAGGTGAACTGCTCGGCGCGGCTGCGCGCGGCTCGGCGGCGGCCGGCCTGCGGCATGGCCAGCACATCGGTGACCGCCCGCGCGAAGGCGGAGGGATGGTCGGCGGCCACCGCGCCGCAATCGGCCGTCACGATGTCGGCCAGCGCCGAGGATCGGCTCGCCACCACCGGCGTGCCCGCCGCGAGCGCTTCCAGCGCCGCGAGGCCGAAGGTCTCGTGCGGGCCGGGCGCCAGCGAGACATCCGCGGTGGCAAGCAGTTTGGCGACCATCGCGCGCTCGGAGATGAACCCGGTGAAATGCACGGCGGGCACCCCGCCCGGCAGCGGGGCCAGCGCGCGAGCCCGCCGCTGCAGCGCGTCCCGGCGCGGACCGTCCCCCGCGACGACCAACCGCGCCTCGATGCCCGCCTCGCGCAGCGCGCCGACCGCCTCGATGCTGCGGTCGACCCGCTTCTCGACCGACAACCGGCCGCAGTGCACCAGCAGCGGATGACCTGGCACGCCGAGATCGGCGCGCAGCCTGCGATCGCGCCGATGCGGATTGAACAGGTCGAGGTCCACCCCGAGCGGGACCAACTCCACGTTCGCCGCGCCGATGCGCAGAAACTCTTCGCGGGCGAACTCGGTGGTGCACACGACCATGTCGTAGTCGGTGGCGGTGCGCCGGTTGGCCACGTCGGCGCAGCGGCGCGCCACCGGACCGGGCAGCACCTGGCCGAGCAGCCGGTCGAGCCGCTCGTGCGAGATCATCACGCCGGTCACGTCGCGCCGCCGCGCCCAGCGACCGAAGCCGCGCAGCGTGAGCCGGTCGGACACCTCCAGCACGTCGGGCCGCAAACCGTTCAGTACGTCGGCCGCCCGGCGTGGGTCCGCGGCGCGGTAGCCCCCGGTCCCCGGAATGGCCAACGCGGGCAGCGTGATCCGTGCGACCCCGGTGGGCAGGATCTCCTCCGAGCGGCGCGGACCCGGCACGATCAGCACCACGTCGTGTCCGGCGGACACATACCCCTCACCCAGGTGGTGCAGCGCCGTGCGCAGCCCACCCGAACGCGGGCCGTAGAAGTTCGCCAGCTGAACTATGCGCACGTGGCCGATCGTGCAGCGGATCGGGTTACCCGCGCCCAACGGTGCGTGAACGGCCGTGAAAGAACCGGATAACCGGCGGCTGCGGCCGTGATCTCAGTGCGCGGGCAGTCCGCGCCCGGCCCTGGGCAGATCGAGGTCGAGCGGAATCCGGCCTGCGGCGAGGTGCGCCTCGACCTGCTCGGCGGGCATCGGCTTCGCGATCAGGAAGCCCTGCGCGCGGTAGCAACCGAGGCCGACCAGCGTCCGCGCGGCGACCGCCGTCTCGACACCCTCACCGACCACGCCGAGCCCGAACGAGCCGGCCAGGCCGATGATGGATTTCACGATGGCCAGGTCGTCGGTGCTGGCGCCGAGCCGCTGCACGAACCCGCGATCGATCTTCACCGCGTCCACCGGCAGCGCCTTCAGATGCGACAGCGAGCTGTAGCCGGTGCCGAAGTCGTCGATGGCGATCTGCACGCCCATCCGCTTGAGCCCGCGCAGCGTGACCTGCGTGCGGGCCAGATCCTGCACCACCACGTGCTCGGTGATCTCCAGGCACACCGAGCTGCCGTCGATGCCGAACAGGCGCAGGATGTCCTCGATGCGCTCGACGAAATCCAAGCTGACCAGCTGCACCGGTGACACATTGATCCGCATCACCACGTTGCCCGCCAGCCCGCGGCGGCGCCATTCGGCGAACTGCGCACATGCCGAGCGGATGACCCAGCGTCCCAGCTCACCGGCCAGGTTGGTGGCCTCGGCGACGGTGACGAACGCGGCGGGCGGCAGCAGGCCCCTGGTCGGATGCAGCCAGCGGACCAGCGCCTCCAACGCGACGATGCGGCCGGTGCGCAGATCCACCTCGGGCTGGAAGTGCAGCAGCAGCGAGCCGTCCGACACCGCGCCGCGCAGGTTGAGCTCCACGTCGTCCTGGAGTTCGAACTGAGCGCGCATGGTGTCGGTGAACACCGCGACGCCGTTGCCGCCGCCCGATTTCGCCGACAGCAGCGCGTGGTCGGCGCGGCGCAGCACATCGGCGACGGTGGTCTCCCCTGGGAAGCCGAGCGCCACGCCGACGCTCGCGCCCCGGCTGACGGACTCGCCGCCGACGGTGACCCGCCGGGCGATCAACTGCTGGATGCGGTTGGCCTCGTATTCGGCGGCCACCGCGTCCATCGGCTTGGCCGGAACGATGACGAATTCGTCGCCACCCAGGCGGGCGATCATGTCGTTCGGGTCCAGGTTCTCCCGCAACCGCGTCGACAACGTGCGGATGAAGTTGTCCCCGGCGGTGTGACCGAGGAAGTCGTTGAGGGCTTTCAAGCGGTCCAGGTCGAGGAAGAAGGCGGCCACCGGGCCGGGGCTGCCGGAGCGTAATCGCTCCTCCATGTGCTCGAGCAGCGCGCGTCGATTCGCCAGGCCGGTCAGGTCGTCGTGCAACGCGATATATCGGAGCCGCTCCTCCGCCACCACACGCGCCTGTAGTTGCGCGAACAGCGCCGCGATGGCGGTGAGCACGTTGAGTTCGCGGTTGCTCCACTCGCGGTCGCCCGACTTGACGAACCCGAGCACGCCGGTCGGCTCGCCCCGGGACAGCAGCGGCACCGCCGCGGAGGTCACCCCGGCGATGCCGGATCCGCGGCGGACGGTCTCCTGGTAGTCGGCGAATTCCGGGGTCGGGCGCGCGACCATCGGCTCGGTGGCGTTCTCCAGCGCCCGGAACACCGGGTCGGCGCCGTCGAAATAGATCACGCCGAGCGGGTCCGGATCGGGCACGTTCTGCCGGTGCGGCCACTCCGCGATGAGCACGGTCGCTCGGCGTTCGCGGTCGGTATGTCGCACGTAGCTGAAATCGACGTCGAAGTACTCGACCAGTTGAGCGAGCACGCGTTCGGTGGCGGCGACCATGGTCGTGGCGTCCACACCCATGAGCTCAGAGGCGACCTGGGTCACCAACGAGTCGAGTGTCCGCCGTGGCACATTGTCTCCGATCGCGCTAACTACTGGTGTCCACACCGAGCACCGGACGCCGCCTGCTGCGTACGGTGGCGGCGGAGGCGTAGCTCAGGCGAAGCACCAACGCCATGGTCTCATGCTCAGGCACTTCCAGCAGGTCCAGGAAACGGCCCTGAAGTGACGCTAGTGTATCCGCGAAGTCGGGAGAAATCGCAGCAAGTTCCGCATGGCGTCGGGCGTAGAGGTATACCGGCGAAATCGGTTGCACGCACAATCCGAGGCGCTCGGCCCGCACCCAAACCCGCGCGACGGCCGCGCCCGCCTCCGCATACTCGGTCAATCGCGGGTCGGTCGCCTCGAAGGTGACCGCCAGAATGGCGGAGCTGGACCGTACCCGGTCGGCGGTGTATTTCCCCAGCGCCGAGCCGCCCGACCAGGAGCGCAACTGCGCCATGACGTCGGCGCGGGTGGTGATCTCGAATGCCGCCCACTCGTCGTCGGTCAACTCCAAGCTGCGGGCATCGATCCCGGTGTACGGGTCGTCGTCCGGCCTGCGAACTTCGGCGAGCATTTCCTCGTATAACCGGGGCGTGAGATAGCGAATGCGATCGGAATCCGCCAGCAAACACGCAGCTTCTTCAATACCGCGCCGATCCACCACCGCGCGCAGCCGCGCGCCTGCCGATTCCGCGACCGCTTCGAGCGCATCGAGCACCCCGTCGGCCAGCCCGGCTCCGGTGCCCACCCTGCGGTTGGTCTCGCGGCGCAGGACAGCCGGATAGTCGGCGGCCAGCTCGGCACTGCGGGCGTTCCCGAGCCGAAGGCGGGCGAGAAGGCGACCGGACCCCGGCGCGCCCTCGACGAACTCGTGCGGGCCGAGAATCCCGTGCGCGGCCGCGGCGACCCGCGCGTTGTACACAGCCGCGCCGAGCGCGACGGCGCTGCCGCGATAGCCGATGTCCATCGCCGTGCTGTGTTCCGGCGCCAGCTCGATCGATATCTCGCTTTCCCCGGCTCCCAGCGACCACGGCTGCATGTTTCCCCCGGACGGAGCCCGCTGCGCGCAGGCCAGGATGCTCTCGATCGGTCCGCCCGCGGGCTCGGGCGGCGCCTGTGCCCAGATCGGCTCGTCGTTCGGCGGCGGGTCGGCCAACTCGTCGAGGTGCCGTTCCACGTCGACCCGGACGCGGCCGGAATCCAGCTTCGTCCCCAGTCCGATACGGCGGACGGCGGCGACCACGGCGGCGGCGCCGAGCGCGACGTCACCGGCCAGCTGCGGCCAGCTGGTCACCGTCTCGCCGACTTCGACCAGGCTCGCGCCCAGCCGCGGCGACAGCCCGGCGGCGCCGAGCAGCTTCACCACGAACGGCGCCTTCTCCCTGGAGGTGAGCCCGCGCAGATCCGCGGCGCGGATGTCGCCGAGTAATCCGTGAAACGCCGGGCGCTCGGGTTCGAGATCGAAACGCTCGACATCCAGCAAACCGCGGTCACTGGTCTCCATGAGCAACGGAATACGATGCCGAGCCGCCGCCTCCCTGATCACGAGTTTCATATCGAGCGAATCACATTCCTCGACGACGATCGCGAGACCGTCCAAGAACTCGTCCACCGAATTCTCGTCGACCCCCGCTTCGAAGACCTGCACCGGAAGATAAGGATCCAGCTCGGCAATACGGCGCGCGGTTACCACCGCTTTGTTCACGCCGATATCGAACAGCGTTCCCGGGACCCGGTTCAGATTGGACAACTCGATTTCATCGAGATCGGCCAAGCGCAATCCACCGCAAACGCCCTCGAGCGCGAGCAGATGCGCGATCGCATGCCCCGCGCTCTGCCCGATGATCCCGATGGTGCGTTCGGCGAGACGATCCTGTTCGACCCTGGTCAGTTTGTTCCGATTGCGATCCAGCCGAATCGCCCGGAAAGTTCGCGGCCCCGGCAATCCGACCACCGCGGCCCGCCACGGGTAGTAGATCCAGCGATCCGCTTCGGGCCCCTCCGGAATATCCGGCGCGGCGACAATTTCGCCGCGCTCGGCGCGCAACGACGCACGCAGGTCGAGGAATTCGATGTGCGGGTCCGCGCGCAGTGCGGCGAGTATCCGGGCGTCCTCCGGATCCGCCGGGTCGAGGATCAGCGGCCGGTGGTCGGCCACTCGGGGCCGGTCATCGTCCATGTCCGCGCAGGCCCTCCGTCCCCCGGCTGATTCCGCACCGCGTGACGGGCGCGGCGGGCAAGCCGAGCGCGTCCTGTTCGGCCTGCGTGAGAGACCGCTGCGATTCCTCGGCGAATGCGGGGTAACTCCGAGTGTCCCACCACAGCGGGACGGTTCGGTAACGCTGGTCCGGATACGGCACCGCGGGAACGCGCTCGGCGGGCACAGCGCCGCAGGCCTCGTGGCGGGACACGGTGAAGGAGGCCACCGTCGCGAAGCCGTAGCGTGCGCCGAGTAGCCGCGCGGCGTGCAGTACGGTGCGCGAGATCGCGGCGCTGAGTTCGGCCCGGTTGGCCGCGTCCCGGGCGACCCACGCGCCCTTGGCCTCGATCACGCCGTGCGGTATCCGGTCGGCGATCATCCGGCGCAAGGCGTCCGCGCCCGGCCGACCGGACCATTCGACCAGCGCGTGCGCCTGCCGCGCATCGGTGTACGGCCCTTGCATCCGCACCCCCGCGAGCATGTCGCCGTCGGCGTCGAGCGCGGTGAAGAACAGCGACGTCGATCCACCGTCGGCGACCGCGTCGTATTCGAGTGCGTGTTCGACTCCGAAACGCCGGTAAACATCCAGCGCCCCGTCCAGATACCGGTGCCAGAGCTCCGGCTGAACGCTCGGTTCGGAGACAAAGAACGCACATTCGGATTGCGCGTCGTAATACCGCAGCACTCCCCGCCCACGGGAGTTCCTCGGCACGACTGCAATCAGATCCACAGTCATGTTGTTCCTACTCCATCGCCGCGCTGTCATGCGCGATAGTCCAGCCCGATGCAGCCCCCCGCGGCCCTGCGCCGAGATGAAGTTGCCCAGGGCAGTATCCGTCATCGGACAGGAATTGACCAGCCGTCCGGCTAATTTCCCGAAAACTTGGCGGTACATGCGATATCTCCGCAGGTCAAACCATGTGCAATCAATATCGGAAATAACATGGAGACCAGTCGGTTCTGGGATAGCTACTGTCTAGCAAGCTAAACGAGGATGGAAATGAACAGTTCGACCGACTCCGGGCCGTGCCAGATCTCGATCTCTTCACGGTAGGCGCGCGTGATCTCCGCCGAGGCCGTCGCGTCGTCGACCTGCGCCCACACGTCCTCCACCGGATCGTGATAGTCGCCGTTGGGCGCGAAACGGGCGTAAACGCCTTTCGGTACCCGCACCAAGACGTCGCCCACCGGCACGGCGTCCGCAGCGGGGTACTCGAAGCAGACCACCGCGTTGTAGTTCCCGGCCGGATCCGGCACGTAGACCGTGTACATCGGATGGTCCTCGCCCGCCCGGTCGCGCAGCCGGTCCTTCAGGAACTCGATCAGGTCGCTGTTGCTGACCTTGAAGCTCGGGCGCACGCGCGGGACGACCAGCCCGCCGTAGACCGCCTCGGCACGCACCACGATCGCATAGCTCATCGCGCGTCGACCGCCAGGTACAGATCGATCTTGTAGGCGTGCGGATAACACTCGAAATCGCCGGTGTAGGTCCGTTTGATCTGGTTGTGCTCCTCGGCGTAGGCGATCTGCGTCCACAGGTCGGTCATCACCTGCGGGAAGTTACCGACCGAGGAGAACCGGGCATAGGCGCCGCGCGGCAGCCGGGCGACCAGGTGACCGCGGGTGACGTCGTCGAAGGACGCGCACTGATAGCCGACGATCTGAGTGTTGTAGGTGCCGAGTTCACCGGTGTAATCGGTATAGGCGCTGGCCAGCGGCCCGCCGAGTTCCTGGTGCAGCACCGCCGCCCAGGCGGCCTCCAGATCGCGGTCCCGCAGTTCCCCGAGCGCGCGTTTGGGGCTGCGTACCGGCAGCCCGGCAACCCACGTCTCGTCCCGCTCGACGATTTCAAACTGCATGAAAAGACTCTTTCGAAGGAAGCCGGAGGTCAACCACCGCGTCCGGTCGGTCGGAAACGCCATGCTACCAACCCGGACCGGGTGGTACCGATCACATATCGCCCCCGAGCGCCGCGCGATCACCCCGCTGAACTGGACAGATGTCCGAAGCGGTACGGTCCCGACGGGACCGGTCGACGAACGACGGCGCCGTCCGGCCGCCCCGAGGCACAGTGGGCACGATCGTCCGGTTCGCCCATCCCGTGGCCCCACCGAACGGAGTTCTGATGACCGAGACGCCGATCTCCGGCCGACGCAGGCGCGCCGCCGCGGAGCGCCCGTACGAGCCTCCCGCGGGCGGTGCCACCGATCCGGGCGGCCGGTACTGACATGTGCCGGACCATCGCCGAACTCGACGCGGCGGTCGCCGACTGCTTCGCCTGCCCGCGCCTGGTGGCTTGGCGCGAACTCGTCGCGCAACAGAAGCGCGCCGCCTTCCGCGACCAGACCTACTGGGGCAGGCCGGTCCCCGGCTTCGGTCCGGCGGACGCACGGATGCTGCTCGTCGGCCTCGCGCCCGCCGCGCACGGCGGCAATCGCACCGGCCGCATGTTCACCGGCGACCGCAGCGGCGACGTGCTCTACGCGGCGCTGCACGCGGTGGGTCTGGCCAATCAGCCGACGGCGGTCAGCCGCGACGACGGCCTGCGCCTGCACGGCGTCCGGATCACCGCCCCGGTGCACTGCGCGCCGCCGGACAACAAGCCGACGCCGGAGGAACGCGACCGTTGCGGTCACTGGCTGGACACCGAATTGCGCCTGCTGGCCCCCACCGTGCGCTCGGTGGTGGTACTCGGGGCGTTCGGCTGGCAGGCTCTGCTCCCGGTGCTGGCCCGGGCGGGCTGGGTGGTACCGCGTCCGCGCCCGAAGTTCGGCCACGGCGCGCATGTGGAACTGGCCGCGACCGAGGCGGGCCGACGCCCGTTGCGGCTGTTCGGCTGCTATCACGTGAGCCAGCAGAACACCTTCACCGGCCGGCTCACTCCGGCCATGCTCGAGGCGGTACTCGCCGACGCCGCCGCGGCCGCCGGGCTCGAGGTGCGGCGCGGTCAGGCACCGCGCGGGTGATCGGTCGCGCACCGCCGCTTCGATCCGGCGGCTCAGACGTGATCGACCAGAGCCGGATGACCGGCTTCGTGGGCGCAGTGCGCGCAGCAGAAGTAGTCGCCGCGCGCCTCGACCCCGTGGCCGAGGATGCGGCAGGAACAGTGCGTGCACGTCGGGGCCATGGCGTTGATCGCGCATTCGAAGCTGTCGAAGGTGGCGGACTCGCCGTCCCGGGTGATGGTGAACGTCTTGTCGTACTCGTTTCCGCACGTGTCGCAGGTGGCCATGAAGTTTCACCGGTCCTCTCGCGTCGATGGGCAGAGCATCGCAGTTCGCGGTACCCAGCGCGGGGGACGCAAAACGGGCCCGGCGACCTCAGGCCAGGCGCAGCGCCCCGACCGGGCAGCTGTCGACCACGAGCTCGAGCAGTTCCCGATCAGGCGGTGCGGCGGTGTCGGCCGGCGCGACGATTCCGTCGTCACCGACGCGGAACAGGTCGGGCGCGAGTGCTTCGCACATGCCATGCCCGGCGCACAGGATGCGGTCGGCGATGATCCGCATAAGTCAGATCCTTTCCAGCCGGATGGGCAGGCCATCGGCGGGCACCGGACCGGTTCCGGCGACCAGCGGCACCCGGTAGCCGTCCGGCACACTCCAGCGGTACCGCAACAGCATCTGGTGCACAACGGCTTTCACCGTCATGCCGCCGAAGTAGAGGCCGATGCACTTGTGCGCGCCGCCGCCGAAGGGCGCCCACGCGAAGCGGTGCGAGCGGTCCTCACGGCGGTGATCGGCGAAACGTTCCGGGTCGAAGGTGTCGGCATCGTGCCAGTACGCCTCGTTGCGCATGAGGCCGTATGTGCCGCACAGGATGAACGTCCCCTTCGGCAGGTAGTAACCGAGGATGTCGGTGTCGGCGATGGTTTCGCGGACCTGCTGGGCCACCGGCGAATAGACCCGCAGCGCCTCCTTGAACGCGAGGTCGAGCGAGGGCAGGCGGTCGAGATCGTCGTAGTCCAGCGCGGGCTTGCCCAGCGCGACGGATTCCGCGCGCAGCCGCTCCTGCCACTGCGGATGCCTGCCGAGTTCGTAGACGAGCATGGACGCGGCGATGGTGCTGGTGTCGTGGGCGGCCATCATCACGAAGATCATGTGCTCGACCACCTCGGCGTCGGTGAAGGTCTCGCCATCCGCGGTGCTCGCCCGGCACAGCACGCTGAACAGGTCGTCACCGCCGCCCGCGCGCTTGGCCGGCAACTCCCGGCGGAAGTGCTCCTCGAGCACCCGGCGCCCGCGCATGCCGCGGGCCCACACCCCGCCCGGCACGTTCGCCCGCAGCAGCGCGGCCCCGCCGCGCACCGCGTCCTCGAAGGCGCGCTCCAGCCGTGCCGCGTCCGCGCTGAGCTCGGCGCCTGCGAAGACTTCGGTGGCCTGCTGGAGCAGCAGTTTCTTGATCGCGCGATAGACGCGGAAGTCCTCGCCCGGCTCCCACCGCGCGATGCCGCGGGTGATTCGCGGCGTGGTCAGGCCGAGGTAGCCGATCAATCGCGGCCGGGTGAAGGCCTGCTGCATGATGCGCCGGTGGAAAAGGTGCTCGTCGAAGTCGCGCAGCAGCAACCCGCCACGGAAGAACGGGCCGATCAGCCACTCCCAGCCGCGCTGCGCCGACAGCACCTTGTCCCGGTCCAGCATCACGGCCTCGTACCCCTCGGGACTGCCGATGGTGACCATCCGCCGACCGAGCATGCCCATCCACTGCACCGGGCCCAAGCGATCGAATCTGCTGCGCGCGAACTGGATCGGATCGGCCAGCGCGTGCAGCGTGTAACCGATCCCGGGGAGGCCGAAGTCACCGGGCACGGGTTTCAGCCCGCTGCCCGGCGGCGGATCGGCCAGCGGCCGCACCGGCGCCGGGTAGGACGCGACCAGCCGCGCAGCCGCCCGCTGCGCGTGCCACGCCCAGGTGACCCGCGCCTGGCGGACCGTGCCGGAGACCTCGTTGATCGACTGGGGCACAAGCAGACTCATGGCCGTCTTCCCTTCGCGACACTGCGATGGTCCGACGATATAGGAAACAATCGTTTCCGTAAACGTTTGTTTCCCAATAGTGGCTGTGCCAAGCTGGCGTGGTGACCCGTACCGTCAGCGGCACCTACCGCGGAGCCTCCACGGCCGAGCGCCGCGAGGATCGGCGCAGGCGGCTGCTCGACGCGGCCCTGGACATCATCGGCACCCAGGGGTTGTCGGCGTTGACCGTGCGCGGCGTGTGCGAACAGGCCAAGGTCGGCCCGCGATTCTTCTACGAAGCGTTCCCCGACCTCGACGCACTCGCCTCCGGCGTACTGGTCGAGATCCAGCAGTCGGCGCTCGACCGGGCGAAGGCCGCGATCGCCGAGACCGCGGGCACACCCGGCGACCGGATCCGCGCCGGGGTCGCGGCCCTCATCGTGGAACTCACCGACGATCCGCGCCGGGCGAAGGTCGCGTTCGCCCAGACCTACGGGGACGAGGCGCTGATGCGCAGCCGGTTCGCGGGCATGCGCCAGGTCGCCGACGTCATCATCGAACAGACCCGTCTGGTGCTCGAGCTGCCCGAAGGACAGGACACCGCGATCGCCGCGACCTCCCAGCTGATCACCGGCGGCGCGGCCGAACTGGTGCTGGTCTGGCTGGACGGCGGACTCGACGTCGACCGGAACGGGCTGATCGCGCTGCTCGCGGACTACACCGTGGCCATGATCGATCGGCTGCCCGCGGTCGCCGGACGGCTGTCCGGCCTCACACCAGATTCCTGATCAGCGCGGACATCAACGGCTCACGCAGTCCGGGCAGGGCGGCGAAATCCCCCGCGACGACGCGATTGGTCGCCAACGAGACGACCGCGCCGATCACCGCCTCGCCGACCAACTGCTGATACGGCCGGGTCGCCCCCAGCACCGCGGCGAACCCGTCCACCAAAGCGGTCTGGGTCGCCAGCCGCCGCTCCAGCACCGGCCTTCCCGCCGCGTACACCTCCACCAGGAAAACCCTCGCGACCTGCGGCTCCTGCGCCAAGGTAGCGAAGTACGCGTCGAGCGCGCGATCCATCCGTTCGAGCGGAGTGCCATCGCCCGCGAGCGCGCCCGCGATGCGGGTCATCACGATCTCCACGGCCATGTCGTAGGCGGCGAGGAAACACGCCTCCTTGTTCGCGAAATGCTGGTAGAAGGTCATCCGCGAGACCTCGGCCCGCTTCAGCACATCCGCCACCGTCGCCGCCGCGTACCCCTTGTCCGCGGCGGCCTCGATCATCGCAACCAGCATGCGGGCCCGCTGCGCGGCGACCACGTCTTCCGGTGCGATCCCGTGGTTTCCGCCGTGCAGTTTCCCGCCGGCCCGCGCCTTCAGCAACGATCCTCGCTCCACGCTCCGATGCTAAGCATTCGCGTGGTCGCGCGCGCCCGGAAACACGGCGGCCACGATGCGGGGAAATCGGAGCCGGGCAGGGTGCGGCGCGGGGCACAATGGCCGTCCGAGAGTGCTCGATTCGAAGCAGAAGGAGCGTGATCGACAGTGACAGGCAGACGACCGGCCGGACGAAGCGCCCTTGTCGCGGCGTTGGGCACCGGCCTGTTCGCGGTGGCCGCACCCCCTGCGACGGCCGATCAACCCGCGTTCGTGAACATCGGAGTCATCCACACCTTCGGCGACACCTGCTACGGCCAGGGCCAAGCGGGCATTTCCTCGCCCACCGGAACACCCGGCGCCGCCCGTTTCGGCATCAGCTTCGTCAATTACACCCCCGTGGGCATGCCGTGCACCTTCACGGCCTTCGCCAACTGGCGCAACCTCGACACCGGCGCCGCGGGCACGGTAGCCGTCCGCGTCACCGACAACACGGCCTGGAACCAGACGCCCGGAACAGTCTTCGCCGGCCTGCCCACCGGCCCGGGACGGGTGCAGATCGACGTCACCACCGACTACCCCCACGTGTCGGCTCCCATCGTGGAGATCCAGATCCGCTGAGTCACCGCGCCCGGCCGATATCGCCGAAGCCCTCTTGTCGGGTGCGTGTCGGGTCGCGCAGGCGCCGAACCCCTGGCGCCACAGTGGCTTCGGTCGGTAAGCTGCCTGCCGAGCGCATGGGGACAGCGCGACCGCAGAGGGGGGAGACGCGGATGGCCGCGCAGGTGGGACACATGAATCGCGGTACTCGGCCGAGAAGAGCCCGCCGAGCACTGCTCACATGCCTCATCGCCGGAGCCTTGGCGTCCAGCGCATGCGGCGGCGGCTCGGGTCCGAAGAACCCCGCACACCCGACACCGTCACCCCTCCCACCACCCACCTCCAACAGCCAGGCGATCCGCAGCGAAAACCTCGGCTACCTGTGGCCGCTGACCGTCGATCACGGCACCGTGGAATGCCGTCCCGGCGATCAAGCCGTGTTCATCGCCCCGGACGGCATCGCCTACGCCTTGAACGCCAACGCGTCCGACGCCGGCGTTGCCGACATCGAACCCCTGCGCGCCACCGGCGCGGGAAACGACAAGATCAGCCTCGGCGCCATGCGGACCAAAGCCCTCTCCCTCTGCCACCAGCACGGCTGAGCAAATCCGGAACTGCCGCGCACCCGACGGTCAGCGCATCGCGGTATGCGGGCGGAGAGACCGGCAGGGATCGGTGCATGGGGAGACCGGCGATCGCCCGCAGCGCGAGCGGGTCGGGGCAATTTCGCGAAAGTAGGCGGGTGATGGCGATGCGTGGGCGGTGCCCGGCTCCTAGACTGGGGAACTGCGGCACGGTCGACCGTCGAAGGGCTCCGGCAACTCCACGATCGGCATAACTCGAAGTCCCGATCCGGCATGGGCCGGTACATCCGGCCCGGTTTCCATGGAGGAGGGCCGCATGCCCGATCCGTTCCATATGCGCGTCTGTCTACTCGGCGAGGGTTGCGCCTGCCCCACGGTCACCCTGTTCCTGGCCCCGGAGCCACTGATCCCCGGCGGCAACATGCTGCACCTACTCGAGCAGGCCCCGCTCTCCGCCGAGACCGGCGCGCCGACTCCCGACGCCGAGCTGATCGACTTGGTACAGAGCGAGCCGGCTCCCCCCGATCGCGGAGTCCGCACCGAACTCCAGGTGTTCCACACCGACCGCCCCGACCCACGCCGAATCCACGCCATCCTGCACGACCACCACATCACCGCCGCCGCCCCGATGGGCCTCGACATCAGCGACCCCGCCGAACTGATCCGCCTGGCCCTACTCCCCGAACACCCCATCGGCTACCGCCGCATCGATGACTTCCAACAGGAAGCAACCTCCCGCGCCATGCTCGCCGTCTACCGCCTCTTCGAGGTAGACCAGCGCGTCCGCCTGACATACCACGGCTTCGCCGACCCGACTACGGGCTGGTTCGCTCTGCGCACGGCCATCGCCTGAGCGCGATCGATTCTGTCGTGGGCGCCGCACCCGCCGCTCATCGGTCCCTGGGGCCATGAGTCCACAGCGGTCAGGAGAACTCCTCGATGTCCAGGACCCAGACCGGACCGCTGGACAACGGTCCGTCCTGTCGCGTCTCCCGCGCTCGCACGACGGAATCGGGCGTCGCGTATTTCTTCGCGTGCACACTGTGGCGCGGCACCTTGTCGTCGAACGCGTAAACGACCTTGCCAGCGAGCACGAAAACCTGGATCGCGGAGTCCGAATCCTGGGGCAACCCCTTCCACTCGAGATCCTCGGTCCCCAGCGTGGCATTCACCTTGTCCTCCGACACCGGCGAATAGAAGCTGTACATCCGGTCCCACGCCCCGATTCCGATCGCCGAATCCGTGACGACATCCCCCAGCCGCGCGGTGCCCCGCGTATCCCGCACACGATCGAAAGCCGCCGCCAGCGCGGGATTCTCGGCCTCGACTGTCACACTCTCACCCCCGAAGGGGAGCCGGCATCCAGAGGCGAGCGCGACGACCGCCGCCAGCCCGAGAACGCCCAGTGCCCAACCGGTAATGGTTTCCGTACTGGTTCGCATGAGTCTCCGATGTTCGAGTTAGGTAGTCAGCGCTACTTCGGCGAAGGACGATCGTTCGGCAACGGTGCGCCGGGCAGGAACTGCGGGTTCTTGTCGAATTCGGCCGAATCGACAGCTCGGCCTTCCTCGACCTGGTTGGTGAAGCTGAGGCGCTGATTCTGATCGATCAGCACGGTGTCGCCGCGTTCGACGGCGTCCTTGACGAGAACTTGCAGCTCTTCCTGATCGGCATCAGGATTCGCCAGCGCGATCTTGCGACCGATTTCGTTGTTGTACAGGTCCATTGCCTCACGGACCGCGGCGTTGTCGGGACGACCTTCGTGCTTGGAGGTGTACTCATTGGTCCAGTCCTCGCCGAATTCCTGCGTCATCAGGGCGTTCCAATACGCGTGCCGGAAGGCGTCGGTGTGGTTGTCCTGGGTGTTGTCGTTGGGAAAGAGCGAATTGGCGGTGTCTTCCGCCTCGGTCTTGAGGTTGTAGAACCTGATCTTGTCGCCAAGGCTGAGTTGTTCGAGCATGGCGGCTTCGGCCACCGTCACATTCTGCGGTTCGAACCCGGGCTTCAGGCCCATGAGCGTCGCCAGCGTTCCGTCCGGCCACTTCACCATGCCGCCTGGGTCGGCCTCGACCTGATAGTCCGTCACGATCCGCTCGAGTTCGGCTCCGGGCGGGATCGGAACGTCGGCAAAGGCGTTCTCGATGGCTTCGCGGGCATTCTCCGCAGCGTCGGCGGCGGCTTGGAGCGCGGCGACGATGTCGGTTTGGTGCTGCTTGGCGATCGCGCGCAAGACGAAGTCCGCCATCGACCACGAGGTGTCGGACTGGTTCAGCAGCCAAGCCGATGTCGTGTCGTCGTAACCGACGGCACCGCTTTCCGCGACGATGAAATTCTGTTCCTCAGCGGTCGCGATGGCGTTCACCGCAGTGGTTTTCGCGAAGCCGAGGATGGACCCGATCTGGGAACTCACTTGCTCGCCTTTTTCGAATGCGGTAGCCACTTTCGACATCGAGGACAGCGCTTCTGTTCCCTTGTCGCGCATGGCGTCGCTGGCGGGGCCGCGCCAGAAGCCGGGCGAATCGGCGAGTTGCCGGGAAACCGCGCCGTGTTCGTCGGAGATCGCCTTGACTCCGCGGCCCCACTCCGAACCCTGTTCCGCTAGAGGCGCGACGTTCCAGCTGCGAATCTGCGGCTTGGTCGGCGGTAGCGAACTCATCGCGGCACGTCCTCGACGGATTCGATTGCGCCCGCGTTGATCCGGTCACGGTTGTTGTACTCGGTGATGCTGATGCCCGCCTTGTCCGCGATCTCGGTCAGCTGAGCATTGACGCCCTGCACGCTCGCGCCCGCGCGCCAACCCGCCTTCATGAAGGCGTGCCCGAGACCGGAGCCGGGCAGCGCCTGCTCGATCGCGGCGATGAAGCTGCTGGTGGGTACCCCTGCCAGCGCATCACGAGACTTGTTCAGCGCGCCGATCATGCCTTCGACAGCAACTTGATCGACATAGAGCTCGGTCATGAATCCCTCCCCTGGAAACGGGCTACTCTGTTGCGACTCTATTGGAGATGTGGGAGGGGGTCCGAAGGTGTATCCGATCAATGGGGACATCGATCCGATTACCAACCGGATGGATGCGGTGCGGCGAGCGCTGCTGACCGATCGCGCCAGCGCAGGCCGATACGGAGTCACCGTCGAAGTCGGCGCGGACGGAACCTTGGCAGCGGTTCGAATCGATGAGAGCGTCACGCCGTACGGGGCCGAACTCGGCAAGCTGATCACCGATTTGGCTCGGGAAGCCCTCGAGGAAGCTCGCGCCAACGTGCGCGATCGCTTGGCCGAATTCACCGAGGATCCCCGCATCGAGGCGGTGCGGGAAACACTGCACATCGCCGTCGAACGCCCGTATCCCACCGAGCCCCAGCCACTCCGGCGCCACGCACCGGTGAAAGAGGACGAGCTCACCGAGGAAGAGTTGATCGAGCTGAACGAGCAGCGCAACCGGAGTGAGGTTGCCCCGGTCTTCCGGACACCAATGGTGAGGCGAGATACTCGCCTCCGAAAGGAGTCTGGATGCCACCAGCACACCCGCCGGAGTTCCGTCAGCGCGCGATCGAGTTGGCCCGCAGTAGCG
>NZ_JADLQO010000013.1 GCF_015477775.1 Nocardia abscessus
CGCTACTGCGGGCCAACTCGATCGCGCGCTGACGGAACTCCGGCGGGTGTGCTGGTGGCATCCAGACTCCTTTCGGAGGCGAGTATCTCGCCTCACCATTGGTGTCCGGAAGACCGGGGCAACCTCAGACCTCTTGAACCTGAGCGGCCCGATCGGACGGGAGGTGCCTGCGGCGGCTCACCGCCCCCCGATCTCGACCCAGATACAGTCGATCATCACGCCCGCATGCACGCGATCGAGCAGGCGGGACTGCCGTTCGGCCAGCTCACCGGCCACGGCATCGGTGATCTTCGAGATCGTCTCCCGCGCGATGTCGGCGCGTGTATCTCGGCCAGATGCGCGCGGATCTCACCGGTCGTGAGTCCCTTGCATCGAGGCCGCACCCGTTGCCCCATACACCCGGTTCACGTCGGAATGCCTTTGGGTCGATCGGCCGAGGCAACTGAAAGTCGTGTTGGGGTACAGGCGAACACTGCACTCGCGGTATGGCCATGCGCCCGCTCCGGCAGTTGCGCTTCCGTCACGTGAGCACCGAAATGTTCACCGTGCGTTGGCCTGTCGGAGACGGCGAACCTGATCGTTCCGACCGCCGATATCACCGCGGCCGCCGGACGAACCGCGTAGACGGTCGTCAGATCGCACGAAGCGTAAAGGCCCTGGCCACCGCCGCGCAGCTACGCGAGGTGGTGGCGTTGGCAGATCGGTTGATCACCGCGCACTCGGCGACGGTGGACTGGCTGACCACCGTCCTGGCCGAGGACGCCCTCGGCGGGCCGGCCGCGCCGCGCCGCACCGCCTCGCAGGCAGCGGCCGGGACCGCGGTGAAGCTGTTCAACCTCCCGGTCTCCTGGTCGACTCGTGGGCTGGACCGGGCGCTGGACACCGTGCGCGCCACCCCGCCCGCGTTCGGCGGGCTGCTCGCCCAAGGCGCACGCGCGGGTGATGTCGCGGTCAAAACCCTCTCCGCGTCCCGCGACGCCGCGCTCGAGACCGCCGAGCAGGTCACCCGCCGCGAAGGCGCCGACACCGCCGCTGATGCGTTGCGTTCGATCCGCACCAGCACCGGTGTTCTGGAACCCGAGGAACTGCCGGTCGGTGACTACGACGAGTTGAACGTCTCCCAAGCCGTCGCCGCGGTCAAGGACCTCACCGACCCAGCCGACATCCGCGCGATCGTCGCCTACGAGGAAGCCACAAGAACCGCCACGGCGTGGTATCGGCCGCCCAGACCCGGCTCGCCGCGATCGCCCAAGAAGTCGCCGGCCTCACCTGAGCGGCTCCCGCCAGCGGCGAAGTCGTCAACACCACATCAACCCCGCGTCAGCGCCCTGAGCACGCACCCACACCGGTGCGTGCTGATGCGCGTTGGTGGGGATCCGCACCGGTATCGGAACTGCCGGGGCCGCATCGACATACCGGCACCGACGCACCAGGTGATGCCGCATGAAGGCCCGCCCTCTGAAGGGTTCGCTGTGGATTGAGCGGGCCTGCCATCACCGTGGTGTCGTGTGGATCACGGGTGTGCATCGGCGGTCGTGCCCATGGCTCTGCTTGCCGCGCATCGCCGCTGGGCGGTGGCCGTCCTCATGCGTACCCCGGGCGAGGAGAAAGTGCCCGAGACCGCGCAGGTAATAGGCGTTCCGGCCCGTGTGTGCCTGAAACCTCGGTTCACACATGTCTTTCGGCGTGTCAGGGGTAACAGGTGCTGCGCCGGTGGCGAATACCCGGGTGGGCACGATTCTTGGCCACCTCCGGTGGCCGGTGCCCTGTCTCGGATACGCGCGCTGCCGCCGAACCAAGCACACGATTCCCCCCTGCCGGCGGCAGCGCCACCGGCCGCGCCCGGCCCACACCGGCGAGGCGGATTCGCCGAGGATGGACAGAGTGCGGACCCGTTTCCACAACGACCTCTACGAGTTCGCCGCCGAACTGCAGGCGATGCGCCTGCGTGATCGCAGCGCCACCGCTGCGGCCACCCTCGCGCTGCTGGATGCCGATCTACAGCAGGCCGAACACGCCATCGACCTGTGCGACGATATCGCCACCGTCGGCCAGGAGCATGAGCACGCCGCGGTGCGGCTGCTGGCGTTGCACGCTCCGGTGGCCGGGGAACTGCAGCAGGTCCTCACCGCCGTGCAGATCGTCGGTGACCTCACCTGCATGGGTGCCCTCGCCGAGCACATTGCCGAGATCGCCCGCCGCCACCACCCCGAGCCCGCGGTACCGGACTCCGTGCGACCGATCCTCGCGCATGGGCTCGGCCGCGATCACGGGTGGCCACCAACGCCGCCGTGGTGCTGGCCACCCGATGCCACCCGCCGGCCGGCCAAGACGACACCATGAACGAGTTGCACCGCACCCTGCTGGCCGCCGTCATCGAGGACACCCGCGGCGAAACCATCGCCGCCGTGGTCGGTCTCGTGCTGTGGGCCGCTACGACGAACGTTTCGCCGACCACACCGTTCACATCGCCCACCGCACCCACTTCCGGACCACCGACCGACCCCACCCACTCGTCGAGCGAGCAGGACGACCGGTGAGCCCGCTCGCCTCCTACGGGTCATGCGCGGGCGGTCGCGATAATCGGCATCCGGTGCGGGGGTTCGTTCGCCCTCCACCCCCGGGCCCCCGCGAGGGGGCTTGTGTGGGACACGCACGGACGAGGAGGTCTGCCTCGTCCCTCACTCGGGCCGACACCAACCGGGCGCGCGGCACGGCGATGCCCGCGAAGGCACGCTTCACCGCGGCGACGACATCCGGGATACGTCTGCTGCCCGATCAGTCCCATCGAGGCCGCGGGGTCGATGGGACGACGAAAACACCGTCGACGCCGAGGGTTTCGGCGATCACGCGGGCGTTCGCCACGCCCTCGACGGTCTCGATCTGCACGAACACGGAAAAGTAAGCGGCATCATCGCGCAAATATCCGTCGACACGGTTCCATCGCGCTGATCGCGCGAGTGCGCTGCCCACACCGCGTACCCCCACAGGCGGTTACCGGGTCATCGCGGCGACCGCTTTCGCCTCCTCATGTGTCGAGATCATCGGCACGAGGATGTTCTGCGCGCCGAGGTCGAGCACCTGCTTGACGATCACCGCATCGCCGACCGGGACGCGCACGACCGGCGTCGACGAATAGCCCGAGACGGCGTTGGTTCTACCACCTGAAGCGGTCCCGCGGCCCTACTTCGTCGCGTCCAGCAGGGCTTGTCCGCCATAGGAACTGGAATGCCCCGCGGCGTAGGTGCTTGATCGGTAGATGTGTGAGCGAGTCAGTCTTCGGCGCCCGAACCAAGGTTGGCGACCAGCCCGTCGATGATGGCGCGGACAGCCTTGTCCGAATCGTAGTTGTCCACCAGTGAAGTCCACCGCGGCAGCAGGGCGGCGACCGAGGGAAAGTCGTCGCGCAGGTCGGGGGCGGCGGTTTCGGTCCAGTGCGGTGGTGGCTGGCCGCCGCGGGCGGCGGCGGAGCGTTCGGCTGCCGCTTTTCGGGCGCTCAGTTCGCCCAATGTAAAGCGCCACAACACCGCGTACATGGAGACAGCCTCCGCGTCGGTTGCGCCGAGCTCGGTTGCGGCGGTGACAAATTCGTCCATGATCCACAACGCGGCTCGGCCGTAGCTCTCGCCGGTGATGAGAATCTCCACCACCCAGGGGAGTCCGTGCAGGGTGTCGATGAGGTAGCCGACGAGGGCGGCCAGCCGGTCTCGCGGGTCGGTGGGGAGTTCCGGCTGGGGGAGTTGCTCGGAGCGGGCATCGAGAACGGCGAAGAGCAGCGCGCCCTTGGTGGGGAAGTGGTGGTAGATCGCGGCGGTGCTGACCCCCAGGCAGCCGGCGAGCCGACGCATGCTGAACGTCGCGGCGCCCTCGGCGATGAGCATTCGGTCGGTGGCGGCGAGAATCGTTTCGCGGTCGAGGCGAACCGGTCGGCCACGTCTGCGGGGCGCGGGATTCGGCACGGCGACCATTCTGCGGTCGGTGCCCTCGACGGAGGACGCCGGGTGTGATCCCATAATAAAAATACGCGATAGAAAAACGTCGTGTTATAGTGCCGAACAAGCGTAATGACAATCATTTTCATAGATCGGCTGGGGCTTCTCGTGGGTGATCGGCAGGAACGCGACAATGAGTGATACCGCGACATCGCTCCAGGTGGACGAGGTGGGACAGGCGCCACCGGCGGCGACTGCGGACGAGCCCGGGGTGACGCCGGGCAGCGCGCTGTTCCGAGTGACCGAGCCGGTGCGCGGACGGCTCGGCGCCTCCCTGGCGATCGCCGCCCTGGGCGGGGCGGCCGGGGTGACCGGTTTCGTGGGGCTGGCGCTGGCGCTAGGCGAGCTGTTCGGGGCCGATGCCGAGACCGGGACGGTGGTGGCCTTCCTGGTGCTGGCCGCCGCCGGGTTCCTCGTCCGGTTCGCCCTGCGCGCGTGGTCGTTCCTGCTCTCCCATCTGGCGTCCTTCGATCTCGAGCACCGCCTGCGCAGCGATCTCGCCACGCACCTCGGCCGGGTCCCGCTGGGCGAGGCGCAGCGCCTGGGCTCGGGAGCGGTGAAGAAGGTCGTCCAGGACGATGTCCGCGGTTTGCACATGGCGGTGGCCGACGCCGTGCCGCTCGCGGGGTTCACGATTGCCCAGCCCATCGCGGCGTTGATCGCGCTGGGGTTCGTCGATTGGCGGCTGTTGCTGGCGGTCGCGCTGTTCTTGCCGGTGGTGTTCGTCGGGATGCAGCTGACCCTGCGGGACTACGTCGAGACCCGCCGCCGCTACGACGAGGCCAACGAGGCGATCAATGCGGCAACGGTGGAGTTCGTGCAGGGCATGCCGGTGGTGCGAACCTTCGACGACGGCACCGTCTCGTTCCGACGCTTCGTCGACCGGGTCAAGCAGTTCAACGTCGCGACTACCAACTGGCAGAACAACAATCGCAGCGCGATGATCTTCGCCAACCTGACGGTCGCGCCGCTGCCCACCATCGTGATCGTGACTGCGGTGGGCATCTGGCTGACGTCGAGCGGGTCGATGTCGCCCGCGACGTTGATCGCCGCGATTCTCATCGGGACCCTTCCGGTGGAGTCGGTGGTGCCGCTGATGAATCTGTCCAACCTGATCAACGACTCCAAGGCCGGCGCCGCGCGAATCGTGGAGCTGCTCGACATCGAGCCGTTGCCGGAGCCGGAGAACCCGAAGGTTCCGGCCGACGGGTCGATCGAGTTTCGCTCCGTCCGATTCGGATACGCCGGAGCGGGCCGGGCCGCGCTGGACGGGGTGGATCTGACTGTGCCGAGCGGGACCGTGTGCGCGCTGGTCGGCCCGTCCGGATCGGGGAAATCGACGGTCGCGCGGTTGATTCCGCGGTTTTGGGACGTGGATTCCGGGCAGGTGCGGGTGGGCGGGGTCGACGTCCGTGAGATCGCCTCGGAGGAGCTGCTGCGGCACCTGGCGATGGTGTTCCAGGATCCGTTCCTGCTCTCCGACACCGTGGCCGAGAACATCCGCCTGGCCCGCCCCTCGGCCACCGACGAGGAGGTCGAAGCCGCTGCTCGGACGGCCCAGGCCCACGATTTCATCGTGACGGAGCTGCCCCAGGGCTACGCCACACCGGTCGGTGAGCGGGGCGCGCGGTTGTCCGGCGGGCAGCGGCAGCGGATCACCATCGCCCGGGCGCTGCTCGCGGACGCGCCGATCGTGATCCTAGACGAGGCGACCTCGTTTGCCGACCCGGAAAACGAGGCGGCGATCCAGGACGCGATCGCCGCGCTCACCCGGGGCCGCACTGTCCTGGTGATCGCACATCGCCTCTCCACGATCATCGACGCCGACCGGATCGTGGTGCTGGAATCCGGTCGGGTGTCCGAAACGGGTACGCACACCGAGCTGCTCGCTTCCGGCGGCCGTTACGCCCAACTCTGGGAACACCATCAGCGGGCCCGGGGATGGGGCCTGGGCAGCACGACCGAGGAGGCCACGAACCGATGAGCAGGATTCTGCGGCTCATGCTGCTCGCCGCCGGCGACTACCGGGACGAGTTCCGCCGCACGCTGTGGTGCGCGCTGCTCGGTTCGATCATGCAGGCGGCCGCGTACGCCACTCTGATCCCTATTCTGTACGAGTTGAGCCAGCCGGAGGTGGACACCACCGCCGCATGGACCTGGTTCGCAGTTCTGGTCGCCTGCTGGGTGATTCAGGCCGCGTTCCACTACGGGCAGCTGCGGTTCGAGTTCGGCAGGTGGGCCGATGTGCTCGCCGCTACCCGGCTGCGCCTGGGCGATAAGCTGCGGACCATGCCGCAGGCCGAGCTCGAGCGCCGAGCCGCTGGCGATCTCACCACGGTGATGGGGAGCAATGTCGCCAACGCGACGATGGGCTCGTCCGGAATGGCGCTGTTGTTCATCCAGATGGTGACGGTGCCGGTGATCATCGCGGTGATCATTCTCGCGGTCGACTGGCGGCTGGGCTTGGTGCTGGCGGTGGCGCTGCCGTTCGCGGTGCTGTTCGTCCGGCGGATCCAGCAGATCACCGGAGCGGGCGCGCGTCGGACCGACGCGGCCGACGCCGCGGCCGCGAGTCGGGTGGTCGAGTACGTCCAGGGGCTGCCGGTGCTGCGGGCCACCGGACAAATTGGCAGTTCGTCGCGGCGCCTGGTGGAAACCCTCGAAGAGCAGAACGAGGCCATGTCGGCCATGCAGAAGCGGCTGACCTGGCCCGGCCTGCTGGCCTCCAGCGTCGTCCAGCTGTGTCTGGTGGCGATGGTGGCCGTCGGCGCGGCGCTAGTGCTCGATCTGGACATGTCGGCGGCGTTGCTGATCGCCGTGGTGGCCGCGGCAGTCCGATTCGCCGAGCCCATGTCGACCATGGCCAATCTCTCGGCGATCTTCGAAGTCATCGACTCGGCGTTGGAACGCGTCGGGGAGGTGCTGGACGCCCCGGCGCTCCCGGTCCGCGACTCGGAGGTGCGGATCACCGGTTACGACCTCGAATTCGAGGCTGTGCACTTCAGCTACGCCGAGGGCGCCCCGGTGCTGCGTGGGCTGTCCTTCACCGCGCCCGCGCGCTCGCTCACCGCACTGGTGGGTCCGTCCGGATCGGGCAAGACGACGGTGACCAAGTTGCTCACCCGGTACGCGGATCCGGACGCGGGCAGTGTCCGGATCGGCGGGCTCGATCTGCGCGATCTGGACCCGGTGGAGATCTACCGCAACATTGCGGTGGTCTTCCAGGACGTGTATCTGTTCGATGACACGATCCGGGCCAACATCGCGATGGCCGCGCCGGACGCCACTCAGGCGGAGATCGAGGCCGCGGCCAGGGCGGCCAATGTGCACACCTTCGTCGAACGGCTGCCGCACGGCTACGACACCAGGGTCGGCGAGATCGGCGGCGCGCTGTCCGGCGGGGAACGCCAGCGCATCTCGATCGCCCGGGCGATCCTGAAGAACGCGCCGATCGTCCTCCTGGACGAACCGACCGCCGCGCTGGATACCGAGAGCGAGGTCTACGTGCAGGAGGCCATCGACGCGCTGGTCGCGGAGAAGACCGTGGTCGTGATCGCGCATCGGCTCTCCACCGTGGTGGCGGCGGATCAGATTTTGGTGCTGGAGGACGGCCGGGTGTCCGAGCGCGGCACCCATGATGAGTTGCTGGCGCAGCAGGGCCGCTACAGCGCGATGTGGGCCGCGCAGACCAGAGCTCGGCACTGGCGGGTCACCGCGTCGGCATAGTCCGGGGTATCCCGCGCAAATGCCCTCGGGGCCCGGAGCTCCGGGCCCCGAGGGCATTTGCGGCTTCGCGAAGCGGTCAGGTGAAGGCCTCGCTGATCCAGCGCGGTGCTCCGGCGCGCGTCCACTGCATGAACTGCATTGCCGTGTCCTGGCTGATGTCGACGTACTTGAGCTCCGGCTTGCCGTGCGGCAGGTAGTCGGGGAAGAACTGTTCCCGGTTGATCCGCTCGATGATCGCCTCCGCGGCCGCCGCTGGTTTCGTTTCCCCGCGGTCGACGGATTCGCAGGTTTCGCGCGCGAAGGTCAGCAGGCCCCGGACTGCCCGGGCCAGCGCCGAGTCGGCGCGCTCCAGCTTCCGGAACACCTGATCGTCTCGGGTGGAGAAGTACCGCGACAGGGAGTGCTCGAGGGCGGCGTCGGAGTAGAAGCTGTATGTGTGCCAGACGCGAAAAATCGCGTCCCACAGCGCGTAGTCGCGGAAACCCACGTACGACGAGTAGGCCAGGTCGTCGTGCACGTCGAACATCCGCTGCTGCAGCGCGTCGAGCCCGGCGAAGCGGGCGGCCGACCAGTCGTCGGCGCGGGCCGCCTCGATGATGCGCCAGGCGAGGGCGTTCACGGTCTGGAAGGAGTTCGCGAGACCGCGGGAGAACAGCGCGTCGATCGCGCCGGCGGACTGCGCGGTCAGGCAGAAGCGGTCGCCCACGGTGTCGGAGGCGGAGTACTGCAAACGCCCGGTGCTCACCCACGGCCGGACCGCGGACGCGTTCCGGAACTGCTTCGCGATGGCCGGGAACCGGTCGAGGAAGGCGCGGAACTCCTGCTCCGGGCCGGGGCGGTCGTCGAAGACCGCGTCCCCGGTGAGAGTGAGGCCCACACTGCACAGCGGGTTCATCGACGCGTCGTTGTTGTCGAACGGGATCACCCAGAGCCAGCCGCCGTCGAAGACGTGGTGCAGGGTGCCGTTGTGCCACTGGGTCGGCGGGTTGTACGCAACCGGCGCGATATCGTCGAAGGGCTGCACACCGATCATGTGGGTGAACAGGGAACGGGAGTGCGTGCGCGCCCGGGTGGGTTGCTCCCGGAGCCCGAACCGCTCGGCCAGTACCGAGCGGAACCCGGTGGCATCGACCAGATACTTGGCGGTGAACGACTCACCCGCCGCCGAACGGAGCACGGCCCCGTGTGCCGGGTCGAGGTCGATCTCGTCGATCCGGGTGTTCATGCGGGCGGTGGCGCCGTAACGCACGGCGAGGTGGTACACGTGCGCGTCGATGTCCTGGCGGAACCAGTGCGCTTCGGCGCGGCGGTACTCGGAGCCGAGGACGACCTGGTTGGCCCGCTGCGGGTCGTACGCCCGGCCCTCCTCGTGGTAGACGAATCCGAAGTTCTGTTTCTGCCCGCAGGTCTTGGTCACCTTCTCGGCAGTGTCCTGAAAGGTGGCCAGCGCGGCGAGCTCGGGGACGTCGTAGCGCTCGGCCAGGACGCGCATCGTGGTGGTCGCGTGCGGGATGGTGGATTCGCCGACCACGAAGCGCGGATGCACGCCCGCGTCGATGAGCAGGACCGACAGGTTGTGGCGCGCGAGGATCGTCGCCAGCGTGCTACCCGCGATCCCGGCGCCGAGAATGGCGACGTCGTACTGGGCGGCGGTCGGGATTGTCATGGTGGAACTCCTTGTGCTGATGGTGCTGTCGCTCCGGCTCCGCGAACGGCGCTCGGCGCGGTGTTCGGGTCAGGGACGGACCGGCAGCCGGCGCAGACCGCGCAGCCCCATACCGGGACGCCAGCGCAATTCGGCCGGGTCAACGGCGGTGCGCAGTCCGGGCCAGCGCGCGATCAGCGTGGTCAGTGCGATCGCGACTTCCGTGCGGGCGAGGGCGGCGCCCATGCAGTTGTGGATGCCGTGGCTGAACCCGAGGTGCGGCCGGGGCTTGCGGTGGATGTCGAAGCGGTGCGGATCGGGGACATGGGCCGGGTCGCGGTTGGCGGCGGCGGTGAACACCAGCACCCGGTCGCCTCGATCGATGCGCTGCCCGCCGAGTTCCAGCGGGGCGAGCGCGAGGCGCATCGTCGCCGACTCCACCGGTCCCCAGAAGCGCATTGTCTCCTCCACGGCGGGGCCGGCGAGCTCGGGATCGTCGCACAGCGCCGCCCACTGGTCCGGGTGGGTGCGCAGGGACAGCACGGCGCTGGCGATCAAGCTGGCCGAGGTCTCGAAACCCGCGGCCACGAGCAGGCCGATCATGGACTGCAATTCGCCGTCGGACAGCGTGTTCTTGCCGGATTCCGGGTGCATCAACCTGCTGATCAGGTCATCGCCCGGGCTATCCCGTTTGAGGACGACCAGATCGCGGGTGTAGGCGTCGAGTTGCTCGCGCAGCGCTGGGTCCGGCCCGGAGAGCGGGGTGGAGGCGGTCGCGGCCCGGACGGCGAGGTCGTGCAGGCCCGCGTGCCACGCTTCGGGGAAGCCGAGAATTTCGCCGAGCACGGTCAGCGACAGCGGGTAGGCGTAGGTGTGCAGCAGATCCACGGTGCCGCCCTGGTCGCGTGCCGCCTGCTCCGCCGTGTCCAGCAGCCGTTCGGCATGCCGGACCACCGCGGGGCGCAACGCGGTGACCGATCGGGGCGTGAACGCCTGCTGTGCGGCCCGCCGCAACCGGGTGTGTTCCGGCGGGTCGGACAACAGCATGTTGTTCGGTGGCTCAGTGAGCCCCGCTCGCGCTCTGGCCGCCAGCTGCGCGGGGGTGAGCAGCGCGCGCGGATTGTTCGCGAGCCGACTGTCGCGCAGCGCCGCTTCGGCTGCCGCGTAGCCGGTGATCATCCAGAATCCCCGGCCCGGCTGCTCCGGCAGTTCGGCGAAGACGATCGGTGACCGCGCCCGCAGGTCGTCGTAGATGGTGTGGGCGCGGTCGTGGAAGTCGTCGGACAGCAGGTCGACCACGATCGGCCGGGACTTGTGGAGCATCGGTGGCATTCCGTTCAGACCGGCATGGCCTCGATCAGTGAGTACGAGGTGGGGAAGATGGTCGGATGCACCGCGATGACCGCGAATCCGGCTTTGCGGCAGAGTGCTTCGTATTCGTCCCGGGTCCGTTCCTGGCCGCCCATGTTCACCAGCATGCTGATGTCGGTGAGATACGGGGCCGGGTCCGCGGTGTCGACCACGTCGGGCAGCACGGATTCCACGATGAGCAGCCGGCCGTCGGTCGGCACCGCCTTGTGGCAGCGCTCGAGAATGGTGACGCAGCGGTCGTCGTCCCAGTCGTGCAGGATGTTCTTGAGCACGTACAGGTCTCCGCCTTCGGGCACTGCGAAGAAGAAGTCGCCGGCTTCGATGCGGCAGCGGTCGGCGACGCCGGCCGTGCTCAGCGTCGCAGCGGCCTCGGCCACCCCGCTCGGCGAGTCGAAGACGACGCCGCGCACACCGCGTGCACCGCGCAGGATCTGCGTGAGCAGGGTGCCGTCACCGCCGCCGACATCGATGATGGTGCGGTGCCGGGTGAAGTCGTAGCTCACCGGAACAAGCTGCGCGATGGGCAGGCTCACCTGGCGCATCGTCGCGTTGAACCGCTCCGACAGCTCCGGGCGGGTGGCGAGGAAGCTGAAGAAGTCGGTGCCGTACAGCCTTTCGAAGGTCGGCTGACCGGTGCGCACCGCCTGCTCGGTCAGCTTCCAGGAATCCAGTAGCGCCGGGTCGGTGAACAGCAGCACCGCCGCCGCCTGGGAATCGGGCCGATCGGTGCGCAGCGGAATCCCGGCCTCGCCCAGCCGGAAGGTGCCGGGGCGGGTCTCCACGACGATCTCCAGAGCGGCCAGCGCCCGGAGCAACCGGGCCAGCGCACCGGGGTGAGTGTCGGTGCGGGCGGCTAGTTCTCGGTAGCCGAGTTCGTCGTCACCCAGGTGATCGGCGAGCCCCAGGCGGGCGGCGGTACCGACGACTTGGGAGCAGATCGTTCCGAACATCATGTTCATGAGTCGCTGATGAGCTGCCATGCCTACTTCCTGTACCGCATCAAAGTTGTTCGCCACCTGCCTGTTTCGCATTCCCGCACAGAAAAGGTCGCTTGACCTGATCGGTGCGGCACCGTAGATTGTAGCAATAGTGAAAATGATTTTCGTTTATAATTGGGGAATGTGATGCCGGAAAAGCTCCGTTTACTGGCCGTAAGCTCGATGGCAGAGGGGGACGGAGCCGATGGTCTGCGGCGAGATATCGCCGAGCTGACCGGGATTCCGGCGGGCGAGCTGACCGACGATGCGAATTTGCTCGATCTCGGGCTCGACTCGGTGACCACCATGCGGATCTCGGGGCTGATGCGGCGCGTGGGCAAGCGGGTAGAGTTCCGCGACCTGGTGCGAAACCCGACGCTCGGCGCTTGGCGAAAATTGCTGCGCGAGAGCGATCCTGCCGCCGAAGCATCCGGCGTCGCGGAACCGGCCGGTGAACTCTCGGAGTCGTTCCCCCTGGCGGTGATGCAGCATGCCTTCTGGATCGGGCGCACCCCCGCACAGGAACTCGGCGGCGTGGCCGCGCACTTCTACAGCGAGTTCGACCACGAGGGCGGGCTCGAACCGGACCGGCTGGAGCGTGCGATGCGCGCCCTGATCGCGCGGCACCCGATGCTTCGGGTGACGATCGACGCCGCCGGGTTGCAGCGGGTGGCCGAGCGTGGCTCCTGGCCCGGGCTCGTGGTCCACGATCTGCGCGAGGTGCCTGAGCCCGAATGTGCGCAGCGCCTGGCCGCGATCAGGGACACCTGCTCACATCGGGCCATGGATGTCGCGGCGGGGGAACTCATCGATCTCCAGCTCTCGCTGCTGCCCGGCGGCCGGAGCCGAATGCACCTCGATCTGGACATGATCGCCGGGGATGCACTGAGCCTGCGCAATCTCCTCGCCGACCTGACCGTGCTGTACGAGGATGGCCCCGGTGCGCTGCCCGGCCTGGAGTACGCCTACGGCCGGTATCTCGCCGACCGCAACCGGACTCGAGCCACCGCCCGCGAACAGGCGCGGGCCTGGTGGCAGGCCCAGCTGCCGACTCTGCCCGAGGCCCCGCAACTTCCGCTGCTGACCTCGGAGGAAGCGAGCGGTGGCGCACGAGTCGATCGGCGCAGCCACTGGCTCTCGCCGGAGCGGGCGGCGCGGCTGCGGGGGCGAGCGCAACGCGCGGGGCTGACCACCGCCGGTGTACTGGCTACGGTCTTCGCGGAGACCATCGGGGCCTGGAGCAGCACCGACCGATTCCTGCTCAACATGCCCGCTTTCGACCGGGAACCCCTGCACGATGATGTCGACCGCCTCGTCGGCGACTTCTCCAGCTCGGTACTACTCGATGTGGACCTGTCGGCCCCCATGACGGTCGCCGAGCGGGGCCGCGCGCTCACCGATCGCCTGCGGGAGGTGCTGGGTTACGCCGTCTACACCGGTGTGGAGGTGCTGCGCGACCTGAGCCGGGCCGGCGGGGGTGGCCGGGTCCTGGCGCCAGTGGTCTACACCAGCGCGCTGAGCCTGGGCGAGCTGTACGCGCCAGAGGTGCGGCGATGTCTGGGCGAACCGTGCTGGACCATCTCGCAGGGGCCGCAGGTCTGGCTCGATGCGCAGGTCACCGAATTCGACGGCGGCATCCTGCTCAACTGGGACGCGCGGGTCTCGCTGTTCCCACCCGGCCTGCTGGACAGCATGTTCGCCGCCTACGTGCACCTCGTCGAGCTGCTGCTGGACGACGACGGCGCATGGGATCGCGCCGCACCGTGGCCGGTGACCGTCCGCCGATACGACGAGATCGTCGCCGCGCCGGCCGCTCCGCTGCACCAGCGGTTCTTCGCGCGGGCCGCCGCCGAACCGGACCGTCCCGCGCTGCTTGCCGACGACGCCGCGATCTCCTACGGCGAGCTCTCCGAGCGGGCCCGACGTCTGGCACGGCTGTTGCGGGACAGAGGAATCGGCCGGGGCGACACCGTGGCCATCACCCTGCCCAAGGGGGTGGATCAGATCGTGGCGGTGCTGGGTGTGCTCGCCACCGGGGCGACCTACGTCCCCTCGGGTGTCGATCTGCCGCTCGCCCGACGCGAACAGGTCTACCGAACCGCGGGGGCCCGGCTGGTCGTCACCGACCGGGACACCGCGAGCGCGCCGGCGTGGTCCGAGGACATCGAAGCGGTCTTTCTCCAGCAAGCCCGCACCGTCGCCCCGCTGTCGGGCATCGTGGAGGTCGATCCCGAGGACGTGATGTACGTCATCTTCACCTCCGGCTCCACCGGCACGCCCAAGGGCGTCGAGGTTCCGCACCGGGCTGTCGCCGCGACCGTCGACGCGGTGAACGACCGGTTCGGCATCGGCGCGGACGATCGCACGATCGCCCTGTCCGCGTTGGACTTCGACCTCTCCGCGTACGACCTGTTCGCGTTCCTGGGCTTCGGCGGCTCGGTGGTCGTGGTGGCCGAGCCGCAGCGCCGGGACGCCGCCGCCTGGGCCGAGCTGATCCGCCGCTGGGAGGTGACCGTCGTCAGCGCCGTCCCGGCGCTGCTGGACATGCTGCTGACTGCCGCCGCCGGCACCGGGCTGGGCGCCGCGCTGCGGGTGGTGATGCTCGGCGGCGACCGGGTCACCCTCGATCTGCCCGACCGGCTGCGCCGGCTGGTGCCCGGCTGCCGGTTCGCCGGCCTCGGCGGCATGACCGAGGCCGCCATCCACGCCACCGTCTGCGAGGTCGAGACCGTCGATCCCAGCTGGTCGAGCGTGCCGTACGGGGTACCGCTCCCGCACGCCGCCTGCCGAGTGGTCGGCACCCGCGGCCGAGACTGCCCGGAGTGGGCGTCCGGCGAATTGTGGGTCACCGGAGCCGGTTTGGCGCACGGCTACCGGGACGATCCGGAGCGCACCGCCGACAGGTTCGTCGAGCGCGACGGGCTCCGGTGGTACCGGACCGGCGACCTGGTGCGCTACCGGACGGGCGGGATGCTGGAGTTTCTCGGCCGCGTCGACCACCAGGTCAAGATCCGCGGCCATCGGATCGAGCTCGGCGAGATCGAGGCCGTGCTGGCCGAGCATCCACGGGTCTCCGCCGCGGCTGCCGCCGTGCTCGAGCACCCTACCCGGTCCCTCGGCGCCGTCGTCGTCGGTGCGGGCGACGACGCTCTTCCCGACCAGGCTCTGCGGGCTTGGCTCGGCGAGCGGTTGCCCATGTACATGATTCCCCGGCGCTTCGTTCGTCGCGCAGAACTTCCGATCACGCGCAACGGCAAGATCGACCGCGATGCCGTGCTCGCTGCGCTCGTCGCCGCCGGTGACGAGCGCAGCGAAGCCGGATCCGCACCGCTGGACGGTCTGGAGCGGATCGTGGCCGATGCCTGGGCAGCGGTCCTCGGCGTCGCAGAGATCCGGCGCGACGACGACTTCTTCGCGCTCGGCGGGGACAGCCTGCTGGCTACCCGCCTGATCCGGCGCCTACTCGCCGACGGGGTGACCGGTGCCGCTCTGGCGCACCTGTTCACCACCCCCACCCTCGCCGCGTTCGCCTCGGCGCTGGCCTTCGGCGCCGCGACCGAGCTCCCGGAGATCGTCGCCGATCCCGAGCACCGCCACGATCCGTTCCCGCTGACCGACATCCAGGTGGCGTACTGGCTGGGGCGGTCGGACGATTTCGCTCTCGGCGGTATCGGTGCGCACCTGTACCTCGAATACGACTGGCCCGATGTCGATCCGGCCCGGGTGGAGGCCGCGTGGAACCGGGTGGTCGAGCGGCATCCGATGCTGCGCGCGGTGATCGAACCGGACGGCACGCAGCGGGTGCTCGGCGAGGTGCCCGCGTATCGGGTTCCCGTGGTCCAGGGGGCCGTCTCAGCGGTCCGGGACGGCATCTCCGACAACCTCCGCGATGCCGCGAGCTGGCCGCTGTTCGACATCCGTATCGTTCGGGACGGCGAGAGCACGAAGGTTTGCGCTGCGTTCGACACGCTGATCGCCGACGGCCTGAGTGTCCTGGTGCTGCTGTCGGAGTGGACGCGACTGTACGCGGAGCCCGATCTCGCGCTCCCTGTGCCGGAGCTGGAGTTCCGGGATTACGTGCTGGGTTGTGCCCCGTCGGATTCGGAGGTGGCGGCGGGGCTGGCGTATTGGCGGGAGCGGTTGGCGGAGCTGCCGCCGGGTCCGCAGTTACCGCTGCGGGTGTTGCCCGCGGTGGTGGAGCGTCCGCGTTTCACGCGGCGGGAGGTACGGCTCGACCCGGGAATCTGGAGCGGGATCGTTGCTCGTGCGCGGGGTCTGGGTGTGACGCCGAGTGTGGTGCTGCTGGCCTGTTACACCTGGGTTCTCGGGCAGTGGAGCGCGCATCGTGAACTGACGGTGACGTTGACCCGGTTCGATCGCCGGGACGTGCATCCGGACATCATGCGGGTGGTGGGTGATTTCAGCTCGCTGCTGCTGGTCGCGGATCGCCCGGGGGCGGGAGAGAGCTGGCTGGGCCGGGTCCGGCGGTTGCAGGAACAATTGTGGAGCGACCTGGACCATCAGCAGGTGTCGGCGGTGCGGGTGCTGCGCGAGCTGGGCCGGGAGAGCGAACTCGCCGCCGAGCCGGTGCCGGTGGTGTTCACCTCGATGTTGGGGGTGGACGACGAGCTGGCGCGGTCGGTGCGGTGGCCGGATTTCACGCGGACGCAGACGCCGCAGGTGTGGCTGGATCATCAGGTGATCGAGTTGCCGGACGGGCTTGTGCTGAGCTGGGATTCGGTGGACGAGCTATTTTCCGTGGGGCTGGTCGATGAAATGTTCGACGCCTATCACCAGCTGTTGCTGGAGCTGGGTGATCGGGACTGGGACCGGCCGCTGGAAGCGGTGTTGCCGCCCGTCCAGCGGGCGATCCGCGACCAGGTCAACGACACCGCCGGGCCGTTGGCCGATCGAACCGGCAGCGGTCTGCTGCATTCGGCGATGTTCGAGATCGCCGCGACCGATCCCGGCCGGACCGCGATCATCGACGGCGACACCACAGTGAGTTTCGGCGAACTCGCCGAGCGCAGCCGCCGGATCGCGGCGTTGCTGGCCGAGCGTGGGGTGCGACCGGGAGACGCCGTGGCGGTGTGCGCGGCCAGGGGTGCGGGCCTGGTGGCGGCGTTGTACGGGGTGCTGGCCGTGGGGGCGGCGTATGTGCCGGTCGCGGTGGACCAGCCGGAGCAGCGGCGGGCCGCGATCCTGGAACAGGCCGCCATCGCCGCCGTGCTCACCGACGACACCAGCCGATTCGCCACAGTGCCCGGCGCGGAATCACGCGCTCCATCCGTGCCGGTCGTGGACATCGCGGATGCGGGTCGGCACGACCCCGCCGCGCTCCATCCGGGGAGCGGCTCCGATCTCGCGTACGTGATCTTCACCTCCGGTAGCACCGGGGTGCCGAAGGGCGTGGAGGTCGAGCACCGGCACGTCGTGAACACCCTCGACGATCTGCGGGAGCGTTACCGGCTCGGTGCCGGCGATCGGGTGCTGGCCGTGGCCGCCGTGGATTTCGATCTGTCGGTGTTCGACCTGTTCGGGGTGCTGGGTGCCGGTGGCAGTGCGGTGATCGTCGCCGATGAGGATCGGCGTGATCCGGACCGCTGGCTGGAGCTGGTGCGTGAGCACGGCGTGACGGTGTGGAACACGGTGCCCGCGATGCTGGACATGCTGCTCACCGTCGCCGAGACCGGCCCCGATCTGCTCCCGTCGCTACGCCTCGCTCTGCTGTCCGGGGATTGGGTGGGGCTCGATCTGCCCGGCCGATTGGCGGCCCGATCCGGGGGCTGTCGTTTCGTCGCCTTGGGCGGTGCGACGGAGGCGGCGATCTGGTCGAACTTCTTCGAGGTGGACTCGGTGGATCCGGCGTGGACCTCGATCCCGTACGGGCGTCCGTTGCGCAATCAGCGTTTCCGGGTCGTCGACGAGGACGGCGCGGACCGTCCCGACTGGGTGCCGGGTGAGTTGCTGATCGGCGGTGCGGGAGTCGCACGAGGGTACCGGGGTAGGCCGGACCTGACGACGGCGTCGTTCTTCGAGTCCGAGGGTGTCCGGTGGTATCGGACCGGTGATCTGGGCCGGTATCGCGCCGATGGTGTGCTGGAGTTTCTGGGGCGGGCGGATCGTCAGGTCAAGATTCGTGGGCATCGGGTGGAACTGGGGGAGATCGAACAGGCCGTCGCGGCGCATCCGGGGGTGCGGCGGGCCTTCGTGCTGGCGATCGGACAGCGGGCGAGTGCGCGACTGGTCGCCTTCGCCGAGCCGGGTTTGCCGGAGGGTCTCGCTGAGTTCGTGGCCGAGCGGATTCCTCCCGGGTGGGCGCCGGAGTTGATTGCGCTGCCTGATCCGCCGTTGACCGGTAACGGCAAGATCGACCACGCCGCTCTGGTGCGCCGCGCCGAAACAGCGACGGCGACAGCAAGTGCCGGGGCGGACGAACCGATTCGTCCCGGGTTGGAGAACCGGATAGCGCAGCTGTGGCAGGACGTGCTCGGCGGCGACCGCCCCGACCGGACCACGAACTTCTTCGGCGCGGGCGGGGACTCGCTGTCGGCGACCCGCCTGGTGAGCCGCCTCGCCCGGGAACTCGGACTCACCGTGCGGCTGCGCGAATTCTTCCTCGACCCGACCATCGCCGGACTCGCGCGCACCCGAACCGATACCGGTCTCGCCGAGCCGTCGACGCAGCCGCCGAGCGCGCCCGCAGCCCCGGCGCTGACCGCCGACCCCGCGCACCTGCACGATCCGTTCCCGCTGACCGACATCCAGGTGGCGTACTGGCTGGGCCGCTCGGCCGACTTCGATCTCGGCGGTATCGGAGCGCAGCTCTACTTCGAATACGACTGGCCGGGCCTGGATGTCGAGCGGTTGCAGGCGTCCTGGAATCGGGTGATTCAGCGGCACGCCATGCTGCGGGCCGTCATCGACGCCGACGGCAGGCAGCGGGTGCTGCCCGGCACCCCGGAATATCGGATCGAGGTCGTCGAGACCGGTGGCGATTTCGATTCCGCTGCTGCGGCGATGCGAGACGACATGGCGAGCGGCGCCCTGGATGCCGCCACCGGACCGCTGTTCGCCGTACGAGTCCTGCGCGCCGCCGACCGAGCCCGGCTGTGCGTCGCCTTCGACAGCCTGGTCATCGACGGCCTGAGCGCCCTGGTGGTGATCTCCGATTGGTTCCGGTGGTACGCGGAACCCACCGTGACATCGGAGCCACTGGCCATCGAGTTCCGGGACTACGTGCTGGGTTGTGCCCCGTCGGATTCGGAGGTGGCGGCGGGGCTGGCGTATTGGCGGGAGCGGTTGGCGGAGCTGCCGCCGGGTCCGCAGTTACCGCTGCGGATGTTGCCCGCGATGATCGAGCGACCGCGGTTCACCCGCCGGGAGGTGTGGCTGGATCCTGATGTCTGGCAGGGGATCATCCGGCGCGCGCGGGGTCTGGGTGTGACGCCCAGTGTGGTGCTGCTGGCGTGTTATACATGGGTGCTCGGTGCGTGGAGTGCGCAGCGTGAGCTGACGGTGACCTTGACCCGTTTCGATCGCCGGGACGTGCACCCCGACATCATGCGGGTGGTTGGTGATTTCAGTTCGCTGCTGCTGGTGGCGGATCGCCCGGAAGCACATGAGAGTTGGGCCGGGCGCGCTCGACGGTTGCAGGAGCAGTTGTGGAGCGACCTGGATCACCAGCAGGTGTCGGCGGTGCGGGTGCTGCGCGAACTCGCCCGCGACAGCGCGGTGCCCGCCGAGCCGGTGCCGGTGGTGTTCACCTCGATGTTGGGGGTGGACGACGAGCTGGCGCGGTCGGTGCGGTGGCCGGATTTCACGCGGACGCAGACGCCACAGGTGTGGCTGGATCATCAGGTGATCGAGTTGCCGGACGGGCTTGTGCTGAGCTGGGATTCGGTGGACGAGCTGTTCCCGGACGGGCTGGTCGATGAAATGTTCGACGCCTATCACCAGCTGTTGCTGGAGCTGGGGGAGCTGGATTGGGACCGGCCGCTGGAGGTGGTGTTGCCGCCCGTCCAGCGCGCGGTCCGCGACCAGGTCAACGACACCGCCGGGCCGTTGGCCGATCGAGCCGGCAGCGGTCTGCTGCATTCGGCGATGTTCGAGGTCGCCGCCGCTGATCCGGGTCGCACGGCGCTCGTCGTCGGCGATGCCACCGTGTCGTTCGGCGAGCTCGCCGTCGAGAGCCGCCGGATCGCGGCGTTGCTGGCCGAGCGTGGGGTGCGGCCCTGTGATGCGGTGGCGGTGTGCGCGGCCAGGGGAGCCACGCTGGTGGCGGCACTGTACGGGGTGCTGGCCGTGGGGGCGGCGTATGTGCCGGTCGCGGTGGACCAGCCGGAGCGGCGGCGGGCCGCGATCTTGGAACAGGCCGGCGTCGCCGCCGTCCTCACCGACGACACCAGCCGATTCGCCCCGAGAGCGGGGCTGGTTGCCGCGGCCGGTGGCGCCCCCGGGGCGGACGACGCGGGTCGGCGCACCGAAGGGCGAGCCGACGCCGTGCCGGTGGTGGCGATCGCGGATGCGGGCCGGCACGATCCCGCGCCGCTGCATCCGGTATCCGAAACCGACCTCGCCTACGTGATCTTCACCTCCGGTAGCACCGGGGTGCCGAAGGGCGTGGAGGTCGAGCACCGGCACGTCGTGAACACCCTCGACGATCTGCGGGAGCGTTACCGGCTCGGTGCCGGCGATCGGGTGCTGGCCGTGGCCGCCGTGGATTTCGATCTGTCGGTGTTCGACCTGTTCGGAGTGCTCGGTGCCGGTGGCAGCGCGGTGATCGTCGCCGATGAGGATCGGCGTGATCCGGACCGCTGGCTGACCCTGGTACGCGAACACGGTGTGACGGTGTGGAACACGGTGCCCGCGATGCTGGACATGTTGCTCACGGTGGCGGAGAGCGGACCCGATCCGATCGAGTCGCTGCGGCTGGTACTGGTGTCGGGGGATTGGGTCGGCCTGGATCTGCCCGGCCGATTGGCGGCCCGATCCGGGGGCTGTCGTTTCGTCGCCTTGGGCGGTGCGACGGAGGCGGCGATCTGGTCGAACTTCTTCGAGGTGGACTCGGTGGATCCGGCGTGGACCTCGATCCCGTACGGGCGTCCGTTGCGCAATCAGCGTTTCCGGGTCGTCGACGAGGACGGCGCGGACCGTCCCGACTGGGTGCCGGGTGAGTTGCTGATCGGCGGTGCGGGAGTCGCACGAGGGTACCGGGGTAGGCCGGACCTGACGACGGCGTCGTTCTTCGAGTCCGAGGGTGTCCGGTGGTATCGGACCGGTGATCTGGGCCGGTATCGCGCCGATGGTGTGCTGGAGTTTCTGGGGCGGGCGGATCGTCAGGTCAAGATTCGTGGGCATCGGGTGGAGCTGGGGGAGATCGAACAGGCCGTCGCGGCGCATCCGGGGGTGCGGCGGGCCTTCGCGCTGGCGGTCGGGAAGCGGGCGAGTGCGCGACTGGTCGCCTTCGCCGAGCCGGAGGTACCCGGCGACATGGCGCGTTTCCTCGCCGACCGCATCCCCGCCGCCTGGATGCCCGAGCTGATTCCCCTGCCGCACCCACCACTGACCGGCAACGGCAAAGTGGACCACGCCGCACTGGTCCGGCAAGCCGAAGCAGCAACTCACACAACTGTTTCCACGATCGGTGAGCCGATTCGTCCCGGTCTGGAGACGCGGATAGCGCAGATCTGGGCCGACCTGCTCGGCGCCGCTCCGGCCGACCGGCACGCGAGCTTCTTCGGCGCGGGCGGCGACTCGCTGTCGGCCACCCGCCTCGTCGGCCGTCTCGCCCGGGAACTCGGCATCGCCGTGACCCTGCGCGAATTCTTCACCGATCCGACCATCGCCGGACTCGGCGACAACCAACCGCACAACGCGCTCGAACTCGAAGAAGGTGCTCTGTGAACGTGTCCGACCTGGTAACCGATCTGCGACAGCGCGGAGTTCACCTCTGGGCCGACGGCGACCAGCTGCGGTTCCGCGCCCCCCAGGGTGTGCTGACGGCCGAAGACCGGGAACAGCTGGTAGCGAATAAGCCCGCCGTCCTCGAACACCTCGCTCGAGACCAGGCGGTGATCAGCGTGGCCGCCGATCCGGCCGCCGCGCACGACCCGTTCCCGCTGACTCCGGTACAGCAGGCGTACCTGATCGGCCGCGACCCCACCTACCCCTTCGGGGGCGTCGCGTGCGCCAGCTATCTGGAGGTCCGCCACGACGGCGTCGAACCCGAGAGCGTGGAGCGGGCATGGAACGCGCTGGTGCGCCGCCACGGCATGCTCCGGGCCACCGTGCACAGCGACGGCTACCAGCGGGTCGCCGCGTCCGTGCCGCACTACCAGATTCCGGTGACCGATGTGCGGGGGCACGATTCCGCCGCCGTCGACGCCGTGCTGGACCGGCAGCGCGACGATCTGCTCGGCCCGGCCGGGGCCACGGATACCTGGCCGTTGTTCGCCGTACGGGTCACCCGCACCGACACCGCGTGCATCGTGCACCTGCTGATCGAACTGCTGGTGGTCGACGCGGCCAGCATGCAGCTGCTGCTGGCCGAGCTCGACGAACTCGTGCAGGCGGGCGGCGACGACACGGCACTGCGCCCCGCACCGGAGATCGGTTTCCGCGACTACCTGCTCGGGATGCAGCAATTGCGCAACGGATCGCGATATCAGCGCGACCGGGAGTACTGGCAGGCTCGGATCGACACGCTGCCCGCCGCGCCGGAACTGCCGACCAGAGCGAGCGACGACGGCTCCGCGGCGGACGTCGACCCGGGCTTCGATCGGCTGAACCACTGGCTGCCGGCCTCCGTGCTCGCCGGATTGGCGCGCACCGCCGCACCGCACGGCCTCACCCCCTCTGGCGCGATCCTCGCCGCCTACGCCGAGGCCATCGGGCGCTGGAGCCGGAAGCGGCAGTTTACGCTGAACCTGCCGGTGTTCAACCGGCTGCCCGCGCACCCCGACATCGGTGCGGTGCTCGGTGATTTCACCTCCGTCGAACTGCTTGGCATCGACCTGGACGAACAGGACACCTTCGTCGAGCGTGCCCGCGGCATCACCGTCCAGCTCTTCACCGATCTCGACCACCGCTCGTTCGACGGCGTGGAGGTGCTCAGCGAACTCACCCGCCGAGCGGGCAACCCGGTGCTCATGCCCGTGGTATTCACCAGCACCCTGGGCTCGGACGACGCCGGTGCGCGCGCCCTGCGCGGCCGCATACGGCGCGGCATCACCCGGACTCCGCAGGTGTGGCTCGACTGCCAGGTCACCCAGTACGACGGCGGCCTGATGATCGCCTGGGACGTGCGCCGCGGCGTGCTCGCCGGCGACACCGCCGCCGAGGCCTTCGCCGCGTTCGTGCAGCTGCTCACCCGACTTGCCGACACACCCGAGACGTGGACCGAGCAGTACCCGGTGCCCCTGCCCGCGGCGCAGCGCAGCCGCCGCGACAAGTACAACGACACCGCCGCCGAGGTGGCGCCCAGGCTGCTGCACCAGGCGATTC
Organism: Nocardia abscessus; assembly: GCF_015477775.1. Lineage (GTDB taxonomy): Bacteria > Actinomycetota > Actinomycetes > Mycobacteriales > Mycobacteriaceae > Nocardia > Nocardia abscessus_A. The sequence goes on from NZ_JADLQO010000013.1 coordinate 23,217, forward strand.
TGGAGCGCGCCGATATCGCCCCGGACGCGGTCGCGGTGATCCATCGCGACACCGTGCTCGATTTCGCCGAACTGCGTCGCCGCGTCGCGGCGACGGCTGCCGCCCTCCGCGAGGCCGGGGTGCAAGCGGGGGACCGGGTGGCCGTGCTGATGGAGAAAGGGCCGGAACAAGTCGTGGCGGTGCTCGCGACATCGGTGCTCGGCGCGGCCTACGTGCCGATCGCGATCACCCAGCCGATGGCCCGCCGGGAACGGATCCTCGACCGGGCCGGCGCCGGTGTGGCGCTCACCCAGTCCTGGCTGCGCGATTCCGGTGCGGTCCCAGCGGCGGCGCGGCCGCTCGCCGTGGACCTGCTGCCCGGGATCGATGCTGTGCCGGACAGCGCCGGCGACCCCGACGGCGCGGCCTACGTCATCTACACCTCCGGCTCCACCGGCGAACCGAAGGGCGTCGTCGTGACCCACCGCGCCGCGGCGAACACCATCGACGACATCAACCAGCGCTTCGCCGTGACCGCCGGCGACCGGGTGCTCGGCATCGCCGGACTGGCCTTCGACCTGTCGGTGTGGGACATCTTCGGCGTGCTCGCAGCCGGGGGCGCCGTGGTGCTGCCGGAACAGGACCGCGTGGCGGACCCGTCGCACTGGCTCGAACTGGTGCAACAGCATTCGGTGACCCTGTGGAACAGCGTGCCGGGGCAGCTGCAGATGCTGCTCGATGTCCTCGAATCTCTGCCTCGTCCGGCGGCTTCGGGGTCGCCTGCGCGGCTACACTCGCTTCCTTCTCCGGCTCACCCCTCAGCCGCCGCCTCCGAAGCCCGCGCCGGCTCACTCCGGCTGGCGCTGCTGTCCGGTGACTGGATTCCGCTGGACCTGCCCGACCGGATGCGCGCCGACCATCCGGAGCTGACCGTGATCGGGCTGGGTGGTGCCACCGAGGCCGCCATCTGGTCGATCCACCACCCGGTGCGCGAAATCGACCCGCGGTGGCGCAGCATCCCCTACGGGAGCCCGCTGCGGAACCAGACCATGCACGTACTCGACGGCGCGCTGCAGGACTGCCCCGAGTATGTGACCGGCGAGATCTACATCGGCGGCGTCGGACTGGCCGAGGAGTACCTGGGCGACGCGGAGCTGACCGCGCACCGGTTCATGCGGCATCCGCGGACCGGCGCCCGGCTCTACCGCACCGGCGACCTCGGCCGCTTCCACCCGGACGGCTGGCTGGAATTCCTCGGCCGCGAGGACACCCAGGTCAAGATCCGCGGCCACCGGGTCGAGCTCGGTGAGATCGAGTCGGCGCTGCGCCGCCATCCCGCCGTCGCCGACGCCGCCGTGCTGGTCGACGGCCAAGGCCCGGGAGCGCGGCTGCTCGGCTTCGCCGAGATCGCCACCGACGCCGCCGGCGAACCGGGCTTCGGCGAACAGGCCGCGGCCGATGTGCTCGCCGCCGCCGAGAACGCCGCCGACGCGGCGCAGCGCGAGGTGGACGGCGAATCGTTCGTCGCGCTGATGAACGCTGTCGACGAGATGGCCATGCTCTCTATCGCCGCCCAGCTGCGCGCCGCCGGCCTGTTCGAGGATCGGGATCGCTCCCACGACATCGCCGAGATCGCCACGGCCACCGGCGTTTCCGATCGTCAGCACGGCCTGCTGAGGCGCTGGCTGGCCGCGCTGGCCGACGGCGCAGCGGTGGTGCACGATCCGGAGACCGGGCGCTACCGCGACCTGATCGCGGCCGGCCCGCGCGCGGTCGAGGCGGCATGGAAGCGCATCGACGAGCTGGAAACCGTCGTCGGCTACGGCAGCGAGACCCTGGCCTACATCCGAGCCTGCAGCGACCGGCTGGACGACCTGCTGCGCGGCACTCTGGACGTGCGCGAGCTGCTGTTCCCCGCGGGCAAGCCCGGCGCGGCGCACGCGGTGTACCGCACGAACCTGGTGGCGCGCAGCTCGCATCGCATCGTGATCGACACCGTGCGCGAGATCGCCCAGAAGTCACCGCACCGGCTGCGGCTGCTCGAGGTCGGCGCGGGCATCGCGGGCACCAGCACCGATCTGGTCCCCGCGCTGGCCGAGTTCGAGCCCGACTACCTGTTCACGGATCTGTCGGAATACTTCCTCGGTGAGGCCCGCGCCAAATTCGCGGAGTATCCGTGGATGCGCTATGGGCGCTTCGACATCAACGCCGACCCGCTCGAGCAGGGCCTGCGGCCCAACTCGGCCGATGTCATCCTGTGCGCCAACGTGCTGCACAACTCGGTGAACGCCGACGAGGTGCTGGCCCGGCTGCGGGATCTGCTCGCGCCAGGCGGCTGGCTGGTGTTCCTCGAACCCACCCGGCAGCACAACTACGCGCTGCTGGTGTCCATGGAGTTCGAGTTCTTCAGCGAGCTCACCGCTTTCACCGACGTGCGAGCGGGCACTGGGCAGGCGTTCTTCACCCGCGAACAGTGGCTGCGCCAGCTCGATACCGCCGGCGCCGACCACATCCGGGTGCTCCCAGCCGCGGACGCTCCGCTCGCCGCCTCCGGCCAGGGTGTCTTCATCGCCCGGTTCAAGCAGCAGCGGCGCACCGTCACCGAACAGCAGCTGGCCGAGCATGTCGCGACCCTGCTGCCCGGCCACATGGTGCCCGCCGAGCTGAACCTGCTGGACGCGCTGCCGCGTTCGGTGAACGGGAAACTCGACCGAGCGGCGCTGGCCGAGCGAATCGGCGCTGCCCCGGCCGCCGCCGCGCAGGCCGCCTACGTGCCGCCCGCCGACGAGATCGAGGAGCGGATCGCGCAACTGTGGCAGGAGATGCTCGGCGTGCCGAAGGTCGGCCGCGACCAGAACTTCTACACCCTGGGCGGGGATTCGCTGCTGCTGTCGCAAATGGTCGGCAAGCTGCGCGACCGGGTGCCCGAGGTCGCCGACATCGAATGGCAGGAGCTGCTGCGTGACGTGTTGCGCAACCCCACCGTCGCCGCGCTCGCCGCCCGCCGCCATCGCGGGCAGGCGCCCGCCTCCACACCCGTGGGCGAGCAGTCCCCGGTGCGCACCCTGGGCGGCCGGCCGGGCCACGACAGCGGCACCTGGGTGCTCGTGCACGGCGGAACCGGCACGCTCTCGCCCTACGACGCGCTGATCCCGCACCTGCGGACGGCGCACCCCGGGGCACTGCTCGGCCTCGAGGTCACCGACCCGGCGAAGTACCTGAACTTGCCCGCCGACACCGTGATCGGCAGGCAGGCCGCCGATTACGCGACCGAGCTGCTCGCCCGCGACCGCCGCTTCCGGATCATCGGTTACTCCGTCGGTGGCCTGCTCGCCGCCGAGATCGCCCGCACTCTCACCGAGGCAGGCGCGACAGTGGACGAGCTCACGGTGATCGGCTCCTACCAGCCGCCCGCCGTGCACGACGAGCTGATGACCGAGTACGTGTTCGCCCAGTCCATCGGCATCGACCCGGTCACCCTCGGGTTCCCCGCCGACGACGAAGCGTTCGCGACCGCGCTGCGCGCGATCCTCGACCGCACCCCGGATCGGGTTCCGGCCGGCGCGCTCGCCGGGCTGAACGGCGAATCGGCGCCGCTGGCGGCGAGATTCCGCGAGCGGGCGGCGGTGCCGCGCGCCGAACGGCTCTCCGCCCTGCACGCCGCCGCCATCTCCGGGACCGGCCCGTACCGGTCCAGCGGGCTCGCGTTGGAGGAGTTCCGCAGGCAGTTCGACATCTTCGCGCACAACCTGCGCGCCATGGGCGCGCACCGGGCCGAGCCGTACTTCGGCGCGGTGCGGGTGCTGAGCAACAGCGGCACCGCGACGCTGATGGGCACCCGGGCGGAGGTGGAGCGGTTCTGGTCGCGGATCGGGCTCGGCGCCTTGGTCATCGCCGAGATCCCCGGTGACCACCTCACCAGCATGTCCGCCGCGCACGCCGCCGAACTCGCCGCCCGGATCACCGCGCCGTTCCCGGACGCGGCCGGCCACGAGCTGCGACCATGACCGGGCGCGGCACGGAAGCGGGGCGAAGCGGTGGCGGTGACCCGCGCCCGGTGGCGGTGCTCGGCGCCACCGGGGTGGTCGGGCGGGCAGCGGTGCGGATGCTGACCCGGCTCGGGATCGGTGACCTGCGGCTCGGTGCGCGCGCGGCGCCCCGGGCCGAGCCGTCGGCACTTCCACCCGGCGCCGAACAACGCCGGGTGGACGCCGGCGACCCCGATGCGCTGGCGGAGTTCTGCGCGGGCACCCGCCTCGTGCTCAACTGCGCCGGCCCGTCCTACTTGTTGACGGATCGAGTGGCGCGGGTCGCGCTGGCAGCGGGCAGCGATTACGTCGACGTCTCCGGCGACGGCCCCGCCCACCGGCTGCTCGACGGCTCGCCGCTGCTGGACGGCCGAACGGCGGTGCTGTCGGCCGGCATGCTGCCCGGCCTGGCGAACGTCGTTCCCCGGATACTGGCCGACGACCTGACCGGTGCCCGGCTGGTCGTCTACGCGGGCGGCATCGAGCCGTTCGCGCCGGCGTCGGCGGGCGATCTGGCGCTGTCGCTGGACAGCTCCGACGATGATCACTGGTACGGCGAGACCCTGGCCGCGTGGTTGGGTGGGCGCCGTCGGCGCAATGCCCTGCCGGTGCGCGAGGACGTCGAGGTCGCCGGGTTCCCCGGGCGGGTGACCACCATGCCGTTCCTCACCGCCGACGCCGAACGGCTGGCCCGCTCCGCCGGGCTCGACGAACTGCACTGGCACAACGTCTTCGTGGGCGGGGCGTTGCGGCTGACGCTCAGCCGGTTGCGCGGCCGCGTCCCTGCCGACCCCGCCGCGCTGGCGCCGATCGTCACCGAGATTCGCGCGGCCGCGGAACTCGACCTGGCCGGACTGGACCCGTTCTATCTGATGGCTTTCACGGTGCACCGGGCGGACCGCATCGACACCGCGGTGCTGCGCACCCCGAGCAGCTTCGAGCTCACCGCCGCGACGGCCGCGCACACGGTCGAGGCAGTGCTGTCCGGGGGCGTCGCGCCGGGCCTGCACTATGCCGATGACGTGCTCGATCCCCGCGGTCTGCTCGACGCGGTGGCCGCCCTCGGCGCGTTGCCGGTGTTCCGGACCCACCGCTTTGCCCACGACGAGCCGATGGAGGCAGGCAGCCTGTGAATGATGCGAAACCGAAGGTCGTCGTATGCGGCACGTCGTTCGGCCGGGTGTATCTGCGGGCAGTGCATGATGATCCGGAGGTCGAACTCGCCGGCGTTGTCTCCCGCGGCAGTGCCACCTCGGCGGAGTACGCGAAAACGTTGGGAGTGCCGCACTATATTGGCGTCGAGGAACTGCCCGGCGACGTCGACATCGCCTGCGTCGCGGTGCGAGCCGGTGCCGCCGGTGGCGACGGCGCCAGGCTGGCCCAGAGCCTGATGGGTCGCGGTATCCATGTGCTGCAGGAGCACCTGCTGCACCCTGACGAGCTCACCGACTGCCTGCGGGTAGCCCGTGAGCACGGAGTCCGCTACCGGCTCAACGCGTTCTATCCGCATGTGCGGCCGGTGGAGCTGTTCCTGCGGGCAGCCGCGATCCTGCGGGAGCGGCAGCGGCCGCTGCACGTGGACGCGGCGGCCGGGAGCCAGGTCGTGTACTCGTTGCTCGACATCATCGGCCGGGCGGTCGGCCGGCTACGGCCGTGGGCCATCGGCGAGGCCGCGCCCGTGGCGCCGGAGGTGGCCGCCCTGGCGAATTCGCCGATGCCCTACACCTCGCTGAGCGCGGTGATCGGCGGTGTCCCGGTGTCGCTGCGGGTACAGAACCAGATCCACCCCGCCGACCCGGACAACCACGCGCTGCTGCTGCACCGGATCGCGATCGCCTTCGAGGGCGGCGTGCTCTCCCTGGCCGACACGCACGGCCCGGTGCTGTGGAGCCCGCGCCTGCACACCGGCCGTGACGAAACCGGCCGGCTGCTCATGGACGGCCCCGGAACCGAACGGCTGGACGTGCCGAGCACCGAGATTCTGCAACCGGCCGCGGTACCGACCTTCCGCACCGTCTTCCACGAGCTCTGGCCCGACAGCGTCCGAAACGCACTGCGGCAGTTACGCGCCGACATCGCCGACCCGAGCCGCTCGGCGGGCGCCGGTCAGTGGGCGATGACCGTCACCGCCCTGTGGCAGCGGCTCACGGCCGTGCTCGGCCAGCCCGAGCTGATCCGGCCGCCCACCCCCGAGCCGGTACCGCTGCCGGACCTACTCGCCGAGCAACGGGCCGGTGATAACTGGTGACCGGGACAGATGCCCCGCGCGAACTGTCCGACCTGCAAGCATTCTCGGCCGACCCGTACGCCACGATGCAGCGGCTGTACCGGGAGAACGGCGCGATCTCGGTTCTCGGCGCCGGACCGATGCGCTTCCGGCTCACCCTCGGCACCGAGGCCAGCGCGTTCATCCTCGCGAACAGCGACCTGTTCAGCTGGGAAGCGGCATTCACTGCGCTGGTGCCGCTCACCGGGCCTTCGGCGCTGCTGGTCAATGACGGTGACCGGCATCGCCACCTGCGCCGCCAGGTCACCCCGGCCTTCACGGCGCGCCGGGTCGAGCACCACCTCGGCACCGTCACCCGGCACATCGAGAACGCGGTAGCCGGATGGGCGGCCGGTGATGTCATCGACGTCCATCCGCCGCTGCGCCGTGCGATGCGACTGGCCACCCTGGAAAGTTTGTTCGGCGCATCCGCCGTCGATCGATCAGAGGGGCTGGACGACTGGCTGCACGACATCCACCGCGCCATCGACACCGACGTGGTGGGCGGCAGCATCGAACGCGGGTCGGGATCACCGGTCTGGCGCAGGGCGCTGCTGGCCCGTTCCTCGGTGCACCGCTGGGTCCTCGATGAGATCGAGCGGCGCGGCGACAGTGACGATCCAGGCGACGACGTGCTCGGCGTGCTGCTGCGCGGAACCGACGGAACCCGGCTCACCGACGACGAGATCCCCGACCAGCTCGTCAGCCTGCTCGAAGCGGGGGCCGAGACCACCGCGGCACAGCTGTCGTGGATGCTGTTCTGCACGTTGGGCGACCGTCCGCTGTGGGCGGAGCTCACCGCCGCGATCGCCGGTCGTCCGGTGGACGCGCCGCCCCCGCCCAGGCTGGATCATGTCATCTCCGAGACCATGCGGCTGTATCCGGCCACCGCCGTCATCTCCAGGAAGGTCGCTACCGAGTTCACCCTGGCCGGAGCGGAATTCGTCCCGGGCGACCTGTTGATCTTCAGTCCCTTCCACACCCATCGGCTGGAGTCGGTGTGGCCGGACCCGGAGCGCTTCGACCCCGGCAGATGGGACCCCGAATCCGATCGCTACCGGCGCCCGGCGCCGCACGAATTCCTGCCCTTCGGGGTCGGCCCGCACCGCTGCATCGGTGCCGCCTTCGCGACGATGGCGGTCAAAGCAGCTTTCGTCGCCCTCGCCCGGCGCATCGACGCCGAACTCCTGACCACCGAGGCGCCGCCCAGCGGGTTGATCGGCATGCACCCGCGCGACGGGATCACTCTGCGCATCAACGCGATCCGGTGACGCGAGGGCGGCGCGGTCCGGTGCTGCCGGTACGCCGCGAGCAGCGTCGCCGCGGGTCGGACCCGAGCGGCTCCACCGGATGCGGCGGGGTAGCCCGCTCCGCGGGCACGAGCGGCGCAGCTGCCCGCGGCTACTCGGGCAACTGCGCTCGCGCTCAGGTGCGCGGCGCCCGCAGCACCCCGGACTGCGCGGTGAGCTGTTCGCCGACGAGCCCCGTCTCCTCCGCCAGGTCCTCGATGCCGAAGGTGTGCCACTCACTGACGTTCTGCACCGTCCGCGGCGGCGCCGCGTCGCCGCTGATCTGCCACGTCGAGGTCATCCGGATCAGATCGCCGCCGATCGGCTCGGCCTCGATCGAACCCTCGTAGATCAGGTCGCCGATCTGTTCGCGCGCCAGCTGCATCTTGGGCAGCGCGGTGGGGCGGTTGACCGGCAGCAGTTCGACCAGCACCGGCGCGCCGGGCGCCAGTCGGGGCAGGACTCGATCCCACAGCGCCCGGCGGTCCTCGGCGCCGATGTGGCCGAGCACCCCGAACAGCACCAGTGCCGAGATGGCATCGGGCAGCACCACCGACTCGGCGGGCTCCGGCACGATAGTGACCCGCCGCCGCAGATCCTCGTCGGCGAGCACCTCGTGGGTCAGCACCGCGCGCATGGCCGGAGCGGGCTCGCTGGCCAGGATCTTCGCGGTCGGCAGCACTTCGGCGACCACCCGACAGGTACGCCCGGTGCCCGCCCCGATATCGACCACCGTGCCCGCGCTCGGATCGACCTCGGCGAGGATCTTCCGCAGCGCCGCTTCGCCTTCGGCGTGCGCGCGCGGAACGAGGTCGTAGAACTCGGCGACGGGGGAGTAGAAGTCGTCCATGCACATCTCCTGCGGTGTGACGAGCCAGCTTTAATGAAAAAGATTATCATTATGCGTACTTTCGTCGGTAGTTGCTGGAAGGGTCTGTGATGTCGCCATCCCTCGGGCTGTCCCCCGAATCCACGATCGCTCCGCGCGACTTCCGAAAAGTCCTGAGCCACTTCTGTACTGGCGTGGTCGTGATCACCGCGCCGGGGCCATCGGGTGCTCCGGTGGGCTTCGCGTGCCAGTCGTTCGCGGCGCTGTCCCTGGAGCCGCCGTTGGTGCTGTTCTGCCCGGTCACGGGCTCGCGGACCGGGGCAGCGATCGAGGTAGCCGGAAAGTTCTGCGCGAACGTGCTGACCGCTGCCCAGCAGCCGGTCTGCGCGCGCTTCGGCACCCGCGAGATCGAGGACAAGTTCGCCGGGACGACCTGGCGCTGGTCCGGGCGCGGACTCCCGGTGCTGGACGGCGCGCTGGCCACCATCGAGTGTTCGGTGGTGAGCGTCGCCGACGGCGGTGATCACCATATCGTCGTCGGCCGGGTGGACACGCTGTCAGCCGCCGCCGCCGGGCGCCCGCTGCTGTTCTACCGCGGCCGTTACGCAACCATCGAACCCGCCGACCCCTCGCTCGCGCCGTGGCGGGTGGACCTCGAACGCTTCCTAGCCACAACTACATTCGACTCGTGGCTGTGAGTGCGGAGCGGCCGGCGGTGAGGCACGGTCAGTGCTGCGGGGCGGCGCGGCGGGAAATTCCGGCGAGGAGCCCGTCGATGACGTCGGCGACCGCGTCCTCGGTGCGGAAGTCGGCGCGCACCTCGGCCCACTGCGGGAGCAACCGCGCCACGGCGGGGAAGTCGGCGAGCTGATCGGCGCCGGTCAGATCCGACCAATAGGGTAGCGCCGGCTCGCTCTCGCGATGCGCGGCCGCGGCGTGGCGGCTGGTCAGCTCGCCGACCACGAAGCGCCACACGGTCAGATACATGTACCCGGCCTGCCGGTCGGACGCGCCGAGCTCGCGCGCGGCGACGACGAACTCCTCCAGAATCCACAACGCCGATCGCGCACCGCTCTGACCGCTGGCGAGAATGCCGGCCACCCAGGGCAATTGGTGCAGGATGTCGATCAGGTAGCTCACGATGGCGATCAGACGTTCCCGGGGCCCTTCGGGGAGCGCCGGACGGCGCAGCGAATCGGCCAGTCGGCCGAGGACGGCGGTGAACAGCGCTGCCTTGGTGGGAAAGTGATGGTAGAGCGCGGCGGTGCTGACCTGCAGCTCGCTCGCGAGGCGACGCATGCTGAACGCCTGCTCGCCCTCGGCGGCGAGCAGCTGGGTCGCGGCGGCCACAACCGCGTCTCGGGGTACCCGCACCGGGCGTCCGCGTCTGCGGGGCGATCTCTCGGGCATCACGGCGAGTCTCCGAACCCACGCTCTCGACAGGGTTGTTGGGCTGTGCTAACCATATTAAAAACACACGTTACTAAAATCGGGCAGCAGTTCTGGAGAGGCAGATGTCGCAATCGAACAAACCGGCCGCCGTGCTGGCAACCGTGGTGATCGTGCAGTTCATGGTCTCCCTGGACCTGTCCGTGGTGAACGTGGCGCTACCGGCGATCCAGGCCGAGTTCGAGCTCTCGGCCACCACGCTGCAATGGGTCGTCAACGCCTACGCCGTGGTGTTCGGCGGATTCCTGTTGCTGGGTGGCCGGCTCGGTGACGTGATCGGCCGCCGCCGCACGATGATCGCGGGGCTGGTGCTCTTCGGTGCCGCCAGCCTCGCGGGTGGCCTGGCCACCCACGAGTCCGTGCTCATCGGCGCCAGGGCGGTGCAGGGGCTGGGCGCGGCCGCGCTGTCGCCGCTGTCCCTGGCGCTGATCACAGTCACCTTCGAAGAAGGCCCGGCGCGTACCAAAGCGGTGGGGCTGTGGGCTGCCGCGACCATGCTCGGCGGCGCGCTCGGGGTGGTGGCCAGCGGCCTGCTCACCGACTTCGCCGATTGGCGGTGGGTGCTGCTGATCAACGTGCCGATCGTCATCGCCGCACTGACCACGGCCGTGCGCGGCATCGGCGGGGCGGTCGAGGGCGCGCGGCCGCGACTCGACATCGTCGGCGCACTGCTGGTCACCGCCGCGATGCTGCTGTTGATCCTCGGTGTGGTCCGCACCGACGAGCACGGCTGGGCCTCCGCTGTGACGATCGGGACGCTCGCCGCGGGCACGGTGCTGCTGGCAGCGTTCGTCGCGGTGGAGACGCGGGTCCGGGAACCGCTCATGCGGCTGGGGCTGCTCGCCCACGGAAGTGTCGCGGGAGCCAATGTTTTCGGCTTCATGATCACCGCCGGTCAGCTGACCGCCTTCTACTTCGTCTCGCTGCACATGCAGTCGGTGCTGCAGTATTCGCCCGCCGTCGCCGGTGTCTGCTTCGTGCCGTTCGCGCTGGGCGCCGTGGTCGGTATGCGCCTGGCGGCGGTCCTCGTGGCCCGGTTCGGCCACCGTGCCACACTCGTGGTAGGCGGGCTGCTCGGCGCGGTCGGGATCGGCTGGTTCGGCGCAGGCGGGCCGGGCGGCAGCTTCCTCACCGACATCCTCGGCCCCTCGATCGTGGCCAGCATCGGCATCGGCGTCAGCTTCGTGGTCATGGGCACCATCGCGATGCAGGGCGTCGCGAGCGAGGAGGCGGGCATGGCGTCCGGGCTGCTGAACAGCTCCCGCCAGCTCGGCGGCGCGCTCGGCCTGGCCGTGCTGACGACGGTGGCCGCCACGGTCACCGGGGACGACCGCTCGCCGGCGGCGCTCAGCGACGGCTACTCCACCGCGTTCCTGCTGGGCGGCGCGCTCATCGCGGTCGGAACCGTGATCGCCGGGCTGCTGATCCCGCAGGCCGCGGCGAAAACCGCACCGGTGGAGGCGAAGACGGGAAGCTGACCGGACCCACGAACACGGTGGCCTGCTGACGGCATGGAATCACACGCTATGGGTCGAACCGCTCGGCGAACGCCGCTGCCGATATACCGACACGGTCGATATCGACGCCGAAACCCTGACCTGCGTAGTCGCGGTGGTGGTGCGCGGAATCTTCACCTATCGGCAGTACCGTCGGCGCAAACTCGTCCGCCGTCATCTGCTTCCCGAAGGCACCGCCTACGCCTGCGTGCGCCGGTCGGGCTCCGGCCATGCGGAGTAATCGTCGATCCCGGCCGGTAGGTGCCGATCGGGATTCGCCGCGCAACGTGGAGCTGCCGGACGCCGAGTCCGGATTCGTTGCGTCACAGTTCACCGAGGATGGCCTCGCGCTCGATGCTGCGGCGGTGATGTCTGGGGAGTGCGTGCGGTCCACTCGACGGTCGACCCGCGCGCCAGGTGGTGAACTTCCGGCCTGGCCGGTCATGCGATGTGCCCGGCGCGGACTTCGCCGTCGGGCGCGCGCCGCGGACGTGGCCGGGCGGCGACGACATAAGGTGCGACGCTGCTCAGCTTTTCCCGAGTCTCCTCGTGTTCGCGCTCGGGAGTCGACGTGGCGACCACCCCCGCACCCGCTCGCAGCCAGGCTCGGCCGTCGCGCTGATACACGGCGCGTAGCACGAGTGCGGCGTCGAGCATGCCGTGACTGTCGGCGATCAGCACAATGCCGGAGTACAGCCCGCGCACATCGACCTCCAGGTCGCGGATCGATTCGTAGACAGCGGCTTTCGGGATTCCCGAGGCGGTGACAGCGGGGAAGACCGCGGTGAGCGCGTCCCAGGCGGTGGCCTCCGCGAGCTGGGTTTCCACCCGCGAACCGAGGTGCTGCACGCTGCCCCGGCACTTCACCGACAGGAATTCGCTGATCCTGGTGCTGCGAGGAGCCCCGAGCGCGGCCAGTTCCTGGAAGGCCAGTTTGACCGAGATCGCGTGCTCGAAGACTTCTTTCGGATCGGCGAGCAGGTCCTCGCGCAGTGCGCGGTCGAGCGCGGCGAGTCCGCGGTGAGCCCTGGTGCCCGCCAGTGGCTGGGTCGCGGCGTACCCCGATTCGTCGACCTCCAGCACCGTTTCCGGGCTGAACCCGGCGGCCTGCCAACCGCCGAGGTCGAGCAGGAACGATCGCGCCGGATCGTTCGCCCGGCGACCGGTCAGGTACGTCGCCGCGATATCGACCTCGTGCGGGATCTCCACCCGGCGCGAGAGAATCACTTTCTGGAATTGTCCGCGCCGGATTCGCGCGACGGCCTGTTCGACAGCGTCGAGGTATGCGGTATCGGTCTGCTCGACCGATACCGGGGCGAGGCCGGTGGCAGGTGCGTGCTCACTGAGGAATTCGCACACTTCCGCCACGCGGGACTCGTCACGTGATCGAACAGTCACACTGTGCGCGGTGATCTCGAGTTCGAGCGCCGGAATCATCATCTGCGCCAGTAGGTCCCCGACATCCGCGCTCACCGGATCGGCCAGTTCGAAGCAACCCCACCCGTAGGCACGCCATCCGCGCGGGGCGCGCTGCAACGCCGCCCGGACCTGCGGCCACGGCGTACCGGACCACGGTTCTTCGAAGTCGCCACCGATCGTCGAGCGGATCCGCGCCGGGCTCACGCTGACGGTGCCGACCGGGTCGGCCCCGACATGCCAGGTGCCGGCCCGCTCGTACACTACGTACTCGCGCAGCACTCCGGAACTCGCGATCCCGGCGGCCAGCGCCGCGGGATCGAACCGCCCGTGCCGGACGTTTTCGTGAACCGTCACGAGAACACCTCCCCGGCCCGGGGCGTCGACCGCAGTACGGCGCCCTCGACGTAGCGCCGCGTGACCACCGGCTCGTACCGGCGGTCGAACAAGGCCAGGCTCACCATCTGTCTCCCGCGGTGCCTCCGCTGCGCCTCCAGAGCGAGATCCTCGGTGCGCCGGGCAGTCTCGATTCCGTAATGCAAGACACTGAAATGACAATCATTGTCAATTAGCGTAGCTTGCGGTTCTCGGGTCCGCCAGTCCGAATGGCCCCGGAGCACACCGGGCCGACCACCGCGGGCCCCGGTGCCGAATGCCCGCGCCTGCCCCGGAGTCCGCTATGCCCTCGCTCTTCGACTTGTCGACGCACTTCTTTCTGCAGGTCGCGGTTTTCTGCAGATCGCCGTCCTTCTCGTCGTTTATCCCGTCGAGGTCACCGAACCACCGCGGATCGTGCTGGTGTAGACCGAGGGCGCGGCCGAGTCACCGCGGCGGTGCGGGTTGTATGCAGATCGGATGCGTCGCTGCTGGGGCGTCGCCGCGCACGTCGCGGCAGGCCTGCTGGATGGAGCTCCGCAGCCAGGTGTTGGCAGGGTCGGTGGTCATGCAGCGGGTGCCAATACATCGCCTCCACCACCGGGATTCCCAGTTCCGGTACGAACTCGACCATGACCACCGTGCCGGTGCATTGCCAGTCGGCGGGGGTGTCGCCGCGGTTGTGGGTGCTCATCACGAAGTGGGCGAGGTCGTCGTCGGGAAGCGCGCGGGCGGAGAAGTGTTGCGTGGGGCGGGGGTTCAGTCGATCGACGCGGTGCACTCGCCATTCGTGGTCGGTGAGGTCGTAGGCGACCAGGTACCACCGGGCGGCCCAGACGACCAGGTGATGCGGCTCGATGCGGTGTGCGGGCAGGAAATCGGGATCCCCGGGTTCGGGGCGTGTGCCGTCGGGACGCAGTGTCTCGGTGACGAGTAGGCGGCGGTAGCATACCGCGGTTCCGACGGCCGTGAGAGCGGCCGGGTCGATGGGAGGTGCGGAGAATTCCCAGTAGTTCTGCAGCCGGGTCAGGCGCAGGGATTCCATGGATGCCCGCAGTGCAGGGGGCATGACCTGGTGCAGAGTGGCCAGTGCCCGCGCCGCGTCGTCCCCGAGGCCGAACATCGTGCTGGGCGCGGTCTGCAGGGCCACCGCGACCGCGAGGGCATGGTCGTGGTCGAACAGCAGCGGCGGCAGGGTGTGCCCCGCGCCGAGCCGATAGCCGCCGTCGGGGCCGTGGATGGTGGTGATCGGGTAGTCGAGCTGGCGCAGTGTTTCTATGTCGCGGCGGACGGTGCGTTCGCTGACTCCGAGCCGGGTGGCCAGCTCGCGCAGCGGCCACTGCCGTCCTGACCCGAGCAGAGACAGCAGTCGCAACGCCCGGTGTGAGGTGTTCGCCATCGTCTCATCATGACCGGTAGTGGACACTCGGTGTCCACTACCGATGTCATGGTGGGTTCTGTTCAGCGCGAGTGGCGGCGGAGAGGACGGTCGGGTATGCGGGTGGTCGTGGTAGGTGGCGGGATCGGCGGGCTTGCACTGGGGGCGGGGCTGCGTCGCCGAGGGTTCGAGGTCGCGGTATTCGACCGCGACACCGACGTGACGGCGACAGGCGGCTACCACATCACCCTGGACGAGCGGTCGCAGTCGGCGCTGAGAGATCTAGTCGAACCGAAGATCATGCAGCGGTTGCTCGCATCGGGTTCGGCGCTGCGGCTGCGCGAGCGTGACGCGTTCTGGGACCGCCGCGGCCGGCTGCTCGGCCACGGGCCGGACCTCAGCGGCAACGGCAGTGTCGACGTGGATCGGATCACCCTGCGGATGTTGTTGGCCGAAGCGGTGGGTGACAGCCTGCACCTGGGATGCAGCGCGTCCGGCGTCGGCCATGATGACCACGGCGCGCCCCAGGTGCTGTTCACCCATCGTGCGCCGGTGTCAGCGGATCTGGTGGTGGGTGCAGACGGCACCCACTCGGTAGTAGCCCGCCACCTGGCAGGAGGCCCAACCAACAGACCGGCGGGCATCATCGGGTTCTCCGGCCGCACCCTCCTGCGAGACCTCAGCTCCGGCGAACAGCAGCGGCTGCGGCCACGATCAGGGCTGGCGATCGGCCCGCGCGGGGCAGCGCTCTATATCGGCTTCCTCGACCCGGTCGGCAACGCCGCGCTCGACGCTCCCGAGCTACGAATGTCGGTCACCACCGGACCCACCTACATCTGGGGCGCCATGTTCCCCGAATCCGCCGTGACCGATTCCCTGCGCGACCTGCGTGGCTGCGCGCTGCAGGCCGCACTGCTGAGCCGGTTTCGCAAGCGGGGCTGGACCGAGCGCACACTCGAGGTCATCGCCCAGGCCGACCCGCACAGCGTGGCCGGGTTCCGCTTCAACGCCGCCTCCACCCGCGCGGACGATCTCGCGCCCTGGCCCGCGGGTCGAATCACCGCGATCGGCGACGCTGTCCACGCCACACCACCCACCGCCGGAATGGGAGCGGGCGCAGCCATCCGCGACGCCGCCAGCCTGCTCGAGCACGTGAGCGACGCCGCCGCCGGCACCGAAACACTCACCGACGCCGTGGAACACTTCGAGGCCGGCATGCGCCAGCGCGGCAGCGAAGTCCTGACCCTGGCCATGAAGACCGTCCGGTGGATCCTGGCCACCGACACCACACTCGGCGCCGCAGCCACCGCCGTGAGCACCCCAATCCTGGCCGCAGCCGCCCGGCTACGTCACTGACGAGCCGCGCGCCGTCCGTGCCCTGCACTCAGAACAGGCGTCGCGCACGCACACCGGCCGGTAGCGGGTGAGTCCGAAAACTCGCCCGCGGCAGGGGTTCACAAGAAGGTCCAGCGTTTGTGGCGCGAGGAGGGGTTGCGGGTGCCGCAGCGGCGGCGCCGCATACGCGTCGGTGACTCCACCGTGACCACGGTGGTCGCGGATGCGCCGAACCAGGTGTGGGCGGTTGATTTCCAGTTCGATGCCACCGAGGACGGGCGGCCGGTGAAGATCGTGTCGATCGTCGACGAACACACCCGCGAATGCCTGGGCGGGCTGGTGGAACGCTCGATCACCGCCGACCGGTTGATCGACACTCGACCGTATCTCCGTCGATCGTGGATACCCGGCGGCGCTGCGCTGCGACAACGGCCCGGAGCTGGCTGCTTCGCGATGCGGGACTGGGCCAATACCGGACGCTATCAAGCCCTTTGCGACCGCACCGACTTCCTCGGCGAAGCGTGCGGCGGTGACGTCGCCCCACCCGCCCCCGGGCTGCGGGATCTGCAAGGCTACGAATCCGGGGTCGGATTCGGCGAGCTCCTGCACCGTCGCGGCCAACGAGGAATCCAGCGGACGCCGGGCCATCGGCGGGGCCGATGCGCGAGCCACTGAACGCGCGATGCAGCCATTGCAGTAGCCGCAGACCGGATGTCCCGGGGTGGGTTCGCCGGTGACGTTGCGGTAGAGGTGCGGGTCGGCGATGAAAGCACGGGCGGCCGATATGACGTCGGCATCACCGCTGGCCAGCGCTTGTTCCATGCCCGCCCGCGTATGGAAGCCTCCGACCGCGATCACGGGGATGTCGAGCGCCTGGGTGAAGCGGCGGGCAAAGGGCAGGTTGAAGCCTTCTTGCGGTGCCCGCAGCCGTCGTGCGAGGCAGGATCGGTGGGTGTCGGCGTCCCCACTTCGCGCATCCGCCAGGCCAATCCCCGGCGGGGTTCCAGCACGAGTCCGAATCGCTGTGGCACATCACCTGCCGAACGTTCAGCCTCCTCGCCGACGCAGCACACGCACGACGCCACCGAGGATCCGCAGGCGGGTGGCCGGTGGCTGCCCGCACAGCGCCGCGGTGCCGAAGGGGCCCACCAGCCACAACGTCCTCCGCCGAATACCGCTCCCGCACCAATCCAGCGGTGGATGTGCACTAAGCACAAAGCCCGTCCGAAAGTGTGTGCCCGCAGACCTTTCCGGCCCCGGAGACACCCATTACCCTCATACTTCGTGGCAAGTCGAAAATGGTCGAGGTCACGGCTGCGGCCATTGAAATCATATGGCGGCGCGCCTCCGAATCGGGTTATCCGTATATTCCAGGACAAGGATGTCTGAGAGTTCACCGAGCGTTTCGGGGCCCTCCGCGGCTCCACTCGAGGTGGCCGTTTCGGCAGCACGGACGCCATCCGAGTTCATTTTCCCCGAATTGCTTTCGCGCTCGTGGTCTCCTGAGGAGGAAATGTGGGATTGACCACGGGGGATCTTCCGCCGGTCGACCCGCCGACATTCCAGCAACGGCCTCTTCCGAACCGGATACGTGTGCTATCGAAACTATCCCGACGATCTGCGTCGCTCCGCAGCGGCTGGCGGGGTGCCATATGTACTCGGAACGTTCGTGGAGATCAGCGCCCCGCTGCTGTTGTTGTGCGCGACGCATCCGGTGATCATCCTGCTCGGCGTGGCGGTCGCGTTCCACTTCTTCATCGTGTCGACGTTCCCGCTCGCGGTGCCGACGAAGTGGAATATTCTGTTCGCCTACGCTGCGGTATTCCTGTTCCGGGTTTTCCGAACCACGATGGATTCGAGGTCACCGATAGGTCGATTCCGTGGTTGCCGCTTCTGGCCACGTCCGGCTTGGGGTACTTCCCAATGCTGGGTAGTCTGCGGCTCGGCCTGGTCTCATTCCTGCCGTCGATGTGCCAGTACACAGGCAACTGGGCGACGACGACATGGGCTTTCGCGCCCGGGGCGGAGGACGAACTGGACCAGTTCATACCCCGGCCAGTCTCGAGTACCCGTACTCAATTCCTGACCAGCTATCCACCCGACCCCGCCGACGTAGCCGTGCACCGGTCACCCGTCGGATCTCAGCCGATGCGAAACACTATCCGACGCTATATGGTCATCGGCGCCGCACTCGAAACGATCGAGACCGGCACCGACCGGGTCGCCGACGCGGTCGCCGAACGGCCCTGGTTGCCCAACAACCCCATACCATTCGACATGGAGTGGGTGTTGGACTCGCGTACCGACTCGGTCGTCAAGCAGACCGATCTGCAGGAGTCTCTATGCACGACCCCGCATCCTCGCCCGCCGAGATTCGGCGGACGTGACCACGGCCGTCGTCGTCGGCGGACCCGATGGCTCGCCGCAGCCGTCCGCATATCCCGGCACGGTGTCCAAGGTCAACCGGCGGAGGCAGTCGACCGTCATCCACCGCAGCCGGCGAAGTTCGGCACTGCGGTATCCGCGGACACCTCCTCGTTCGCCGGTCAAGCAGGAGGCGCACCTATGACCGCCTTTCCCAGCTCCCCCCATCAGCGTCAGTTGTCCCAGGTCCCGGCCATGGATGATGCCGTCGCGGTCATAGCAGACATCGCACGCACGCTGAAGTCGCGCGAACGGGAGATCTCCCAGGCGATGAGCGCCATGATTGCGCGAGAAGTCGACCACCTCGACAACGACCCACAATTGATGGAAATGTTCGAGGCCAGTGTGCACGGCAACCTCGCCACCCTCCTCCATGTCTTGGCCGACGGTATCCCCGTCGACCATTTGCAACCCACCACCGCGGCCGTCGAAAACGCATCACGACTCGCCCAGCGGGACGTTCCGTCCCATTCTCTGGTACGGGCGTACCACATGGGGCAGAACTACATGCTGCGGATTTGCCACGACGAGATCGATCGCCGCCGCCTGCCCGCGCCGCTCGCGCTCGCCGTCGTCAAGAGGCTCACCGAGATCGTCTACACCTACGTCGAATGGATCACCCTCTACGTCCTAGCTGCCTACGAGGCTGAGCGCAGCCGGTGGGTGAATGCCCGCGGCAGCGTGCACTCCTCCACCGTCCACGCCGTGTTGTCCGAGGACACTGCCGATGCAACTGCCTTCGAGGCCGAAACCGGCTACCGGCTCGACCAAACCCACCTGGCTCTCATCCTGTGGCGCCCCGGCCATGAGAAGCCGAGCACCTGGAAACTCCTGGATGCCCAAGCACGGACGCTCGCCCGTGGCCTGCGCGCCGAGAGCCCGGCACTGGTCACGGCCATCGACCGCCACACAGCATGGGCGTGGCTGCCGTTCGGCCACCGCCACCCGGTGATCGACACCACCGAACTGCACGCCATGATGGATCCCGCCGACGGGGTGCGACTGACGGTCGGACTGCCCGGACACGCGCTCGGCGGATTTCGCCGCTCGCATCGACAGGCCATCGCCGCATACTTCGTCGCCAGCGTTCCCGGGATCTCGTCCTCGCATATGATCGTCGGCTTCGGCGATCCCGGTGTGGCCGTCATCTCCTTGCTGGCCAAGGACCTGGACTCCACCCGCGCATGGGTCCGTGAAGTCCTGGGCGAACTGGCGTTCGACACCGACCAGGCAGCCACTCTGCGCCGCACCCTCAGCACCTACTACACCACCAGCGAAAGCCATGTGCGTACCGCCCAAATCCTCACTCTGCACCGCAATACGGTCAAATATCGCGTCACCAAGGCGATCGAGGCCACCCGCGTCGGCACCGCCCCACACGACAAACTCGATATTGCGCTGGCTTTGCAGGTCTGCCGCTTCCTCGGTGCCACCGTCCTGCGCCGACCCTCCTGATCATCCGATAATTCTGCAGGCACGGCACGCGGTGCTACACCACCGGCAGAAAAGTGTTACGAATACACCGAAATCAATGACGCGGAATAATGATTTTCCGGTGTGGGTGACTACGGTAGGTTGCAGTGAGCATTTCGGCTCTAGTGGCCCACAATAGAACGACCGTGGTGGGCGATCTCCTTCAATCGAGCTCCGTGGCCGGCGGCGAGATCATTCGCCGGGTCGATCGGCATGACTGCCTGCGTTGCGAAATTCTTTGTGCTCCGAACTGATTCGATTTCGAGAAGGATAGTCTGTTGATTGAGGAACGGGTGACGGTTCGCATTCTGGCCGGTGTAGCCGGGCTCAGCCTCGCTCTTATGGCGGGGATGGTCAATGGCGCCGTGGATAGTTTGAATTCCAGGAGGGCGAAAATTCTGGCTGATCATGGTGTCACACGGCCGACACCTATTCAGCCAGTTGTACTAGGTGTCAGCGGAGGGGCTATCGGGGCTGCAGCCGCAGCATTGGGAATGGGTCGCGCGCAGCTACGTCAGATCGCCGCCGATCATCCGGCAAACGAAGTAGTCGGCAACCGAAGCCTTCGCGCGATGTTGACCAAACGCACACTCTACCCCGATGCTCGGCTACGCGAACTCGCACACGCGGTTGTCGGCGATCGGACATTCGCTGATTTCGTGCTGGAACCGAACCTGGCTCGGCGGCAGCCGTCAGGGATCGTTTCCTCCTTGATCATTCCGGTCTACTCGGGCGAGCACGGCACGTTATTCCTTCCACAGGATTTGCCGAAGCTGGGTTTGACCGATATGCCCGTAGCCGATGCACTGGTCGCGGCGACACGGATACCGGGAGCCTTCCCCGCGGTCACCGCGCTCGATCATATCTTCGACGGCGGAACACACCATCGTGTCCCGTATGAGTTATTCGGGTCTCATCCCGCGCTGATTCTCGACCTCTACGGCCCGGAGCCGCACTACAGCCGCGGCGGTCTACTCCTCCCAGTGGTCCACTCGTCACTGCCGATGATCCCCCGTCGTCCACGACCTTTCGGTGACGAAAATGTTTGCGCGCGAACCATTTTCGCCGAGATGCCATATGGGTCGGCGCTGCAGTCCCCGACGCGTTCGCCCGAGGAGCTCTTCGACTACGGCTACGACATCGCGGCAACGTGGGTCGACACCCGCACCGCCGACCAGCTCTTCGCCGTCGTCGATCCAGATGTACTCGGTGAGCTGATGCCGGTGTCACCGGCCGAAGATTCCGCGGCGCTCGGCCCTCGGCGATAACGGTAGACCGGAACTCGAGGTGCGGATGCTTGTCGCTTCGCGATTCACGGTGGCGTCAGCGGCGCCGGTGAGGCCCCGAGTCCGCGGCGGACTTGCTGTCGAACTCGCCTGTCGGCCCTACGGCACTCGACGGCAACGAGTGAACGCTCCAAGCAGTAGAAAGGACTCCCGTGGCGATCACGGACATACAGACGTTTTCTCATATGAACCAAGCAGATATCGATGCCCTGTGCAAAAAGCTGGACGCGATTCGTCGAGACATCGAATTGTCGCGAGGTGAACGCGATGCCAATTATATTCTGCGTGTGATCAGAGCGCAGCGGATGCTGGAGTTGGGCGGACGATTGACGTTGTTCGCGAGTCGACGGCGACCGGCGTGGCTGGTGGGCACAGCGATGTTGGCTCTAGCGAAGATCATCGAAATGATGGAGCTCGGACACAACATCAGCCACGGCCAGTGGGATTGGATGAACGATCCGGAGATTCATTCTACGTCGTGGGAGTGGGATTTCGTCGGTTCGTCGGCGCATTGGAAGCGGTCGCACAACCACTTCCACCACACATACACCAATGTCTTCGGCATGGACGACGACCTGAGCTTCGTCGTCATGCGAATGACTCGGGACGAACCGTGGCGTCCGGTTCACCTGTTCCAACCGGTGTCGAGCCTTGTGGTCGCGGCGTTTTTCGAGTGGGCGATCTCGGTGCACGACTGGGCGCTGGAACGCCGGTTCACGCACACATCGCGCCAGCGGTTGTTATCGAAGCCGAACAGGGAGTTCGCGCGAAAGATCGTCCGCCAACTAGGCAAAGATTTCGTCTTCTATCCGGCGCTGACAGGTCCAGCGTTCAAACGAACGCTCGGCGCCAATGCCGCCGCGCTGCTGCTGCGGAACCTGTGGTCGTTCATCGTCATCATGTGCGGGCATTTCCCCGACGGTGCAGAGAAGTTCACTATCGAGGAGTTCGACAACGAAACCCGTAGTGAGTGGTATCTCCGGCAACTGCTAGGCACCGCCAACTTCGAGGCGGGGCCGGTGTTGGCGTTCATGTCAGGAAATCTCAGCTATCAGATCGAGCATCATCTGTTTCCCGACCTGCCGAGTAACCGCTATGCCGAGATCGCGGTGCGGGTACGTGCGCTGTGTGACGAATACGACTTGCCCTACACCAGTGGCTCGCTGACCAAGCAATTTTTGCAGGCATTGCGGACGATCCATAAACTTGCGCTGCCCGATAGGTTGTTGCGTCGCACCGCTGACGACGCGCCTGAGACCAGCTCTGAACTCAAATTCATCGGTGTATCGAGCCAGCATGCGACATCAGATCGGTTTCCGGCCGACCCCGTCACCGGCAAGCGCCGTGGCCTTCGTACGGCACTCGCCAAGGCCAAATCAGACCTGGGCTTTCGCTCAGCTGGCGAAGAAGGCCGGCGCCCGGCCGATCCGGTTGCACGACTTGCGGCACTCGTGCGCTAACCCCACGACGAGGACGTCACCTACGCCCGGCGACTGCAGCAGGCCGGCGTCGACTGCACCCTTCACGTAGTGCCCGGCGCCTACCACAACTTCGACTCCATTGAAGCGAAAGCCGCCATCTCCCGGGCCTTCGTCAAGGCCCAGACCACCGCCCTGGGCGAAGCACTCTGAACCGTCACGAGTCGGGGACCGGCTTTGGAATCTCGCATGTGATGACTGTGTTGTGACGTTGAGCTGGCCGAATCGGGAACCCGTCAACTCCGCCGATCGTCCCCGACGACACCAACCGTGGTCGCACAACCAAACTCGCTGTGTCCCCCGGAAGTTGATGCCCTCGGTGCGACGGTGACAGTGCGGCGGGTACGGCAGGATGAACGGGTGCAGGAGCTGCAGGATCTGGGAATCAATCTTCTGGCCGCGGGCATCGCGTTCGGTGTAGGGCTGTCGAGCAATCAGGCCCGCAACCGGTGGCGGACGCGAAGCACCCGAGCGTTCTGGAAGCCATACGCGAACGGCGAGTTTCGAGTGATCACCCCGATCCATCAGGTCGGCGAAGACCAGACGATCGAAAGAGCCGAATGGGTCGGCCTCGGCGACGTCATTGCTCTCGTCACATTGCAGGACGCGGTGAGCGCGCTGGGTATCGACAAACTTGTTGTGCGCCCGTCGAACAGGCTGAACGACGACGACTGGCGCAGCAACCTGATTTTGATCGGCGGTCCCTGGACCAACACTGTCACCGGAGACGCCTTGGCGCGCCTCGATATCAACGTGGGATTCGGCAGTCTCGCGCAGCCTTCGACGGAACTTGCGGATGTGCATGACGTGCAGTCGAGTCGAACGTGGTCCAGGGTGCGCACTCCCGACGGCAAGCGGACCCGCACCGACTACGGCATCGTGGTCCGTGCCATCAGCCCGTTCAATGCACGGCGGACAATCTTGATCCTGGCCGGCGGCACAGCATTCGGTACCGCAGGCGCGGCCATGCTGTGCCAGAAGGCCGAGCTCCTTGATCATCCGGCGGTACGGTCCGGCGACCCGTTCGAGGCCGTGTGCGCCGTGGATGTTGCCGGCGGTGCTCCACGAGAGGTCGAAGCGGTGCTCGTTCGGACACTCGTCCAGCCGTAAACTCCATGCCGTCACCTGTGGCCGATTTCGGGTAGAAACGTCGCCTGGGCCAGAAGATTTGGACGACCGTCCCACACGCCGTATTCGACACTATGGTGCGTTCGGCCAGCCGCGGCTCGGCCCAGTTCGAAGCGATCCATAGACACTTCCGCACGTTGCAGCAAACTGCGTGCAAATGCAGTGGCGGCAATCAGTGGCGGGGCCGACCGGCTGCAAAATGAACCATCCCAGCAGCCGACCAATGCGGACGAGTGTCACTCGGCCCGGACACTACGACGATGAGCGGGACGGAAGCATCTGTGGAGTGGCCGAGGAATTGCGCCCGCCTCGAATACCTACACTCCACCAGTTGCTCGTGACTCACTCACCGCGCTCCACCTGGCCCTTCGGATCAGGTTTAGATTCGAGTGTCCGATCGTACGGATTCCTTCTGGCGGCAGAAACGCTCGAAGACACAGCGATGTGTTCGCGCTTCGACGATGCGGGCCAACTGTCGGACCAACACCGAGCGCCACGGGCACCGTCGCGCTTGCGCGAAGCCTCGATGCCCTGCTCGATGTCGTAGATGTCGGACAAGGGCCCTTGCTGGCGATCGTTGAGCGCGGTCCACGCTCCCGGATGCGGGCTAGCTTTTGCTGGTCAGATTCGGTGCAGACGCGGCGAGCACGATCCGGCCTTGGCCGGCGATTTGCTCCAACAGCCCCAGCTCCGACTCGAGGCTGCCTTGGGTAGCCGCGGTCAGATTGGGCCGCTCGGCGCGGGCACCTTCGAGGCGGCCGACATCGGCTTCCTCACCTCAGCGGGATGCCACCTTCACCCCGGTGGGACACACCCGCCTCGACCACCACGCCCGAGACCCCCGGCAGCCCGAATCTCAACACGCCGGGAAGCCCAGGAAGTCCCGGTAGTCCCACCGGTCCCGGCGGGCCGGGTGTGTCGGTGCCGCCTTCGGGGCGTCCCGGCACACCGAATACTCCCGGAGCTGTCCCGGCCGCGGCGCGGTCGGGCAACCCGTCCGGCCGCCCCGGCATGGGCGGCATGCCGGGCGGGATGGCGCCCGGTTCGCGCGGCGGCAAGTCCGACGACGAATCCAGCAAAGGCATTCCGGACTACCTGATCACTCAGGAACACGGCAATGAGCTCACCGGGCTGGATGACCTGCCCAGGACAGTGCCGCCGGTCATCGGCGACAACACGGCGCCGTAAGGAAATTTTCCATGCCTGAAGTGCGGAGCTGGCGGTTCACCGCGCTCGAATTCCGGACGCTGTGGGAGTCCACCGGACGGGATGTGCTGCCTTATCCGTTGCGGCACCAGTACACGACGGAGTTCCGGCCGGAAAGTTTGCGGTTGCGGCAGGGAGCGGCGCGGTCGCTGCACCCGTGCCTCGATGACGATCTGCTGCGTGCGGTCGAAGTGCTGCTGGCGCCGGAGGCCCGAGTGGAACTGGCCGGGTTCGCCGGCGCCCGCCGCGACCGCAAGCTGCGTGCGCACGCCGGGGTGCACTATCAGCATGGCGCGGTCGCGGTGCAGGAACCGGGTCCCGGCCACGAACCCGGCGATGTGGTGTTGACCTTGCTGCCCGCCGCAGAGGTGGCGCGCACGGTGGTCGACGTATTCCCCAGATGCGGCGCGGGGCGGGGCAAGCAAGTGCAGGCCACAGCCGAGGAGCTGACGCGGCCACGCCCGCCGGCCCGCGACGCCTGGCGGCCGACACCACGCGAGCAGTTCGAGCAATTCTTCAGCTGATCAGCCGGGCCGTTACGGAAGTGCGAGACGGCGTCCACCTACCGTATTGACTACAGCCACGGTCGGAGTCGCTGAGCGCTGCGGCCGACGACCCCCAATTGCGGGACGAATCGAGGGCCGACCAGCTGACATCGCCGCCCAGCCTGGACCTGTGCGTCGGCATATCGCTCGGCCGCATCCCAACGAGACCGGGCCGCCGACAATAACTTGTCGGCGGCCCAGCGGCATCAGCTGTCAGATGTAGGTGTAGTTGACGCCGTTACTGGTTCCACCCGCGGTGATGACGGTGATCTGCACCGTCCCTGTCCCCGGAACAGCGGTCGCAGTAATCTGCGTATCGGAATCCACGGTGAAATCGGACGCCACGATGCCGAACAGGACTGCGGCCCCAGTGGACAGGCCCGTCCCGGTCAGGACAACCGTGTTCCCGCCTGCTTCGGGCCCCGAAGTCGGGCTGACCGACGTCAGAGTGGGAACCGGAACATAGGTGTAGGAGACACCGTTGCTGGTGCCGTTCGGCCCAGTAGCAGTGACCTGCACGGTACCCGTCCCCGCAGGGGTGAAAACGGCGATCTCCGTATCGGAGTTGACGGTGAACGACGTCGCCGGCGTACTACCGAACGTGACCGCGGTGACTCCGGTCAGGCCGGTCCCGTTGAGGTAGACGAGGTGTCCGCCTGCTTCGGGCCCTTGGAACTGGAAGATCGAGGCCAGGGCCGGGACATAGGCGTAGGAGACACCGTTGCTGGTACCACCTGCAGTGGTGACGGTGACCTGCACGGTCCCTGTTCCAGCGGGGGAAACGGCCGTGATCTGCGTATCGGAATCGACCGTGAACGAAGTCGCCGGTGTACTACCGAACGAGACCGCACCAGCGGTAGGCAGACCCGTACCGGTGAGGGTGACCGTGGTCCCGCCGGCGGCCGGTCCCGAACTCGGGCTGACCGAGGTCAGAGCAGGGGCCGGAACATAGGAGTAGAAGACCGCGTTGCTGGTTCCGCTCGCGGTGGTGACGGTGACCTGCACGGTTCCCGACCCCGTGGGGGCGACGACCGTGATCTGGGCAGCGGAGTCGACCGTGAACGAAGTCGCCGGTGTCGCACCAAAACTGACCGCAGTGGCTCCGGTCAAGTCCGTCCCGGTCAAAGTGACGGTTGTCCCGCCGGCCTCCGGACCCGCACCCGGATTGATCGTGGTCAGAGTGGGAGGCGCGCCACCGGGGCAAGGGACACAGTTGCAGGGACCACCCGTCGGGATGGTGATCTGCACCGTCCCGGTCAGAGTGACGGTCACCCCGCAGACCGTCGACCCGGCACTCGGAAACGGTAAATACGTGTAGGAGACACCGTTACTGGTTCCACCCGGGCCGGTGACGGTCACCTGCGCCGTTCCGGCCGAACCGGGGGGAGCGATGGCAGTGATTTGAGTGGGGGAATCAATGCTGAAGCTGGTTGCGGTGGTACCGAAACGCACGGATGTGGCATCGGCGAAGCCGGTACCGGTGATCGTGACGCTGGTACCCCCTGTCGTGGGGCCAGACGTTGGGGAGAGGGAATTGATGGTAGGCATGGCGCTGCCCCTTATTGCTGAATGGTTCCTCTGCACCGTGTGGCGCCCGAGTTTTGTTGGCGGCCCGCCCTTTCCATTAACTCCCCTGGGCCGTTTACTGAGCAATGCATCTTCAATCCGTTTTGTCCGTTTCGAATTTCCGTTCCGACCGCCCGGTATAACTGCTGGGCATATCCTGAGCAACGCGTACGGTTCACCGCATCCCACTGCAGGTGTGTGGCCGAACAGAGGCCAAGGAACCAGATACGAGACCGGGCCGCCGGCACATTGTGCCGACGGCCCAGCCGAATCTCCTGTCAGATAAAGGTGTAGGCGACGCCGTTACTGGTCCCACCTCCTGTCGTGGCGGTGATCTGCACGGTGCCCGTTCCGGCGGGCGAGACTGCCGTGATCTGCGTCGCGGAGTCGACCGTGAACGAAGCAGCCGGTGTCGCACCGAAATCGACTGCGGTAGTTCCCGTCAGATCCGTTCCGGTGAGAACGACCGTCGTGCCACCGGCCGCCGCACCCGAATTCGGAACCGCGCTGCTGAGGGTGGGAGCCGGAATGTAGGTGTACGCGACACCATTGCTGGTTCCACCCGCCGTGATGACGGTGATCTGCACAGTCCCCGTCCCCGGAACAGCGGTCGCGGTGATCTGCGTGTCGGAGTCGACGGTGAAGTCGGACGCGGAGATACCGAACAGGACCGCGCCCGCAGTGGACAGGCCCGTCCCGGTCAGGATGACCGTGTTTCCGCCTGCTTCGGGCCCGGAAGTCGGGCTGTCCGAGGTCAGGGTGGGAACCGGGATGTACGTGTAGGTCACGCCGTTGCTGGTGCCGTTCGGGCCAGTGGCGGTGACTTGCACGGCGCCCGTCCCCGCGGCTGCGATGGCCGTGATCTGCGTATCGGAGTCGACGGTGAACGAGGTGGCCGGTGTGCCGCCGAAGGTGACCGCGGTGACTCCGGTCAGGCCATTCCCGTTGAGGAAGACCTGGTTACCGCCTGCTTCCGGCCCCTGGAAGGGGAACGCCGAACCCAAGGCCGGGACGTAGTCGTAGGAGACGCCGTTACTGGTACCACCCGCGGTGGTGATGGTGACCTGTACCGTCCCCGTACCCGCCGAAGAGACTGCCGTGATCTGCGTCGCGGAGTCGACCGTGAACGATGTCGCCGGTGTCGCACCGAAACTGACGTCAGTCGCTCCCGTCAGATCCGTTCCGGTGAGAACGACCGTCGTCCCGCCCGCTGCCGACCCCGAATTCGGGACCACCGTGGTCAGAGCGGGAACCGGAACAAATGTGTAGGCCACGCCATTGCTGGTCCCACCCGCGGTGGTAGCGGTAACCTGCACCGTTCCCGTACCCGCCGGAGAGACCGCCGTGATCTGCGTCGCGGAATCAACCGTGAACGAAGCAGCCGGTGTCGCACCGAAATCGACTGCGGTAGTTCCCGTCAGGTCCGTTCCGGTGAGAACGACCGTCGTCCCACCCGCGACCGGTCCCGAGTTGGGAACCACATTGGCGAGAGCCGGAACCGGAATATAGGTGTATGCGACGCCGTTGGTGGTGCCGCCCACGGTGGTGGCGGTAACCTGCACCGTCCCGGTTCCAGCGGGAGAAACCGCCGTGATCTGCGTCGCCGAGTCGACGGTGAACGAAGCTGCCGGTGTCGCACCGAAACTGACCGCGGTCGCTCCGGTCAGATCCGTTCCGGTCAGGACAACCGTCGTTCCGCCCGCTGCTGTCCCCGAATTGGGGACCACTGTGGTCAGAGCGGGAGTCGGTACGTAGGTGTACGTGACGCCGGTACTGGTTCCACCTACTGTCGTGACGGTGGCCTGTACGGATCCCGTGCCTGCCGGGGCGACGGCGGTGATCTGCGTCGCGGAGTCGACCGTGAACGATGTCGCCGGTGTCGCACCGAAGGTGACCGCGGTGACTCCGGTCAGGTTCGTTCCGGTGAGCACGACTGTCGTCCCGCCGGTTTCCGGGCCCGAACTCGGTACGGCCGTGGCCACAGTCGGAATCGGTACGTAGGTGTACGTGACGCCGGTACTGGTTCCACCTACTGTCGTGACGGTGGCCTGTACGGATCCCGTGCCTGCCGGGGCGACGGCGGTGATCTGCGTCGCGGAGTCGACCGTGAACGATGTCGCCGGTGTCGCACCGAAGGTGACGGCGGTGGCTCCGGTCAGGTTCGTTCCGGTGAGCACGACTGTCGTCCCGCCGGTTTCCGGGCCCGAACTCGGTACGGCCGTGGCCACAGTCGGAATCGGTACGTAGGTGTACGCGACGCCGGTACTCGTGCCGCCCACGGTGGTGGCGGTAACCTGCACCGTCCCGGTTCCAGCGGGAGAAACCGCCGTGATCTGCGTCGCCGAATCGACCGTGAACGAAGCCGCCGGTGTCACACCGAAAGTCACCCCGGTCGTTCCCGTCAGATTCGTGCCGGTCAGAACGACCGTCGTCCCACCACTCTCTGGGCCCGAACTCGGCACCACCGAAGTCAGAGCCGGCGCCGGAACATAGGTGTACGCGACGCCGGTACTCGTGCCGCCCACGGTGGTGGCGGTAACCTGCACCGTCCCGGTTCCAGCGGGAGAAACCGCCGTGATCTGCGTCGCCGAATCGACCGTGAACGAAGCCGCCGGTGTCACACCGAAAGTCACCCCGGTCGTTCCCGTCAGATTCGTGCCGGTCAGAACGACCGTCGTCCCACCACTCTCTGGGCCCGAACTCGGCACCACCGAAGTCAGAGCCGGCGCCGGAACATAGGTGTACGCGACGCCGTTACTGGTTCCGCCGACTGTGGTGACGGTGACCGCAACGGACCCGGTCCCTGCGGGGGTGACCGCGGTGATTTGGGTGGCGGAGTCGACGGTGAACGACGTCGCCGGTGTCGCACCGAAGGTGACGGCGGTGGCTCCGGTCAGGTTGGTGCCGGTGAGCACTACTGTCGTTCCGCCGGTGACCGGGCCCGCACTGGGAACCAAGGTGGCCAGGGTGGGAAGCGCAACATAGGTGTAGGCCACGCCGTTGCTGGTTCCGCCCGCAGTGGTGGCGGTGACTTGCACCGTGCCTGTTCCGGCTGGAGCAACGGCGGTGATCTGGGTCGCGGAGTTGACGGTGAAGGAGGCGGCCGGTGTCGCGCCGAAAGTCACCGCTGTAGCTCCCGTCAGCCCTGTCCCGGTGAGAACGACTGTCGTCCCACCAGCGACCGGGCCCGAGCTCGGTACCACCGTGCTCAGGGTGGGAGCCGCGACGTAGGTGTACGTGACGCCGTTACTGGCTCCGCCGACTGTGGTGACGGTGACCGCAACGGACCCCGTGCCCGCGGGGGTGACCGCGGTGATCTGCGTCGCGGAGTTGACGGTGAAGGAGGCGGCCGGTGTCGCGCCGAAGGTGACGGCTGTGGCTCCGGTCAGGTTTGTCCCGGTGAGCACGACCGTTGTCCCGCCGGTGACCGGACCCGAACTCGGCACTACCGAGGACAGAGCGGGAATCGGAACGTAGGTGTAGGACACCCCGTTGCTGGTTCCGCCCGTGGTGGTGGCGGTGACTTGCACCGTGCCTGTTCCGGCTGGAGCGACAGCGGTGATCTGGGTAGAGGAGTTGACCGTGAACGAGGTTGCCGGTGTGGCGCCGAAGGTGACGGCTGTGGCTCCGGTCAGGTTTGTCCCGGTGAGCACGAGCGTTGTCCCGCCGGTGACCGGACCCGAACTCGGCACTACCGAGGACAGAGCGGGAATCGGAACGTAGGTGTAGGACACCCCGTTGCTGGTTCCGCCCGTGGTGGTGGCGGTGACTTGCACCGTGCCTGTTCCGGCTGGTGCGACAGCGGTGATCTGGGTAGAGGAGTTGACCGTGAACGAGGTTGCCGGTGTGGCGCCGAAGGTGACGGCGGTGGCTCCGGTCAGGTTCGTTCCGGTCAGAACGACCGTTGTCCCACCACCTACTGGTCCCGAACTCGGCACTACCGAGAACAGAGTCGGAACGGGAACGTAGGTATAGGACACGCCGTTACTGGTTCCGCCTGGGGCGGTGACGGTGACCTGGACGGTCCCCGTTCCGGCCGGTGCGACGGCGGTGATTTGTGTCGCGGAGTTGACCGTGAACGAAGTTGCCGGTGTGGCACCGAAAGTGACCGCGGTGGCTCCGGTGAATCCTGTTCCGGTGAGGACGACCGTCGTTCCGCCTGCCACTGGTCCCGCACTCGGGACCACTGTGGTCAGAGTCGGAACGGGGATGTAGCTGTAGGACACCCCGTTACTGGTTCCGCCTGGGGCGGTGACGGTGACCTGGACGGTCCCCGTTCCGGCCGGTGCGACGGCGGTGATTTGTGTCGCGGAGTTGACCGTGAACGAAGTTGCCGGTGTGGCACCGAAAGTGACCGCGGTGGCTCCGGTGAATCCTGTTCCGGTGAGGACAACCGTCGTTCCGCCTGCCACTGGTCCGGAGTTCGGCACCACCGAGGTGAGCGTGGGCACCGCGACGTAGGTGTAGGAGAGTCCGTTGCTCGTGCCCCCGGCAGTGGTGACGGTGACCTGTACCGTCCCTGTTCCTGCGGGAGCGACCGCCGTGACCTGCGTGTTGGAGTTCACCGTGAACGAGGTCGCCGGCGTACCACCGAAAGTGACCGCGCTGGTGGTGGACAGGCCCGTGCCGGTGAGGACGACCGTTGTGCCGCCGGTGACCGGCCCCGTATTCGGGTTGATCGAGGTGAGGCTGGGGACTCCGGCGTAGGTGTAGTTGACGCCGTTGCTGGTTCCGCCCGAGCCGGTGACGGTGACCTGTACCGTGCCGGGCGACCCGGCGGGGGCGGTGGCCGTGATCTGTGTTGGCGAGTTGACGGTGAAAATGGTTGCGGTGTTGCCGAACCGTACCGTCAAGGGACCGGTGAAGTTCGTGCCGGTGATCGTGACACTGTTACCACCCGACGCGGGACCCGCGGTCGGGGAGATGGACGTGATGGTCGGAACTGTGACATAGACGAAGGTGACCGGGTTGCTGGTGCCCCCTGGACCGGTGACGGTGATCGACACGATTCCGCTCCCGGCAGGGGATACGGCGGTGATCTGGGTGTCGGAGTTGACCGTGAACGAGGTTGCCGGTGTGGCACCGAAGTTGACCGAGGTGACTCCGGTCAGGCCCGATCCGGTGAGTGTGACCGTCGTCCCGCCGGAGGTGGACCCTTGGCTGGGGCTGACACTGCTCAGGGACGGGACCGGCAGATAGGTATAGGAGACCCCGTTACTGGTACCGGCCGCGGTGGTGACGGTGACCTGTACGGTACCGGCCGAACCGGCGGGCGCGATGGCCGTGATCTGGGTGGGGGAGTTCATGGTGAAAGTGGTTGCGGTGCTCCCGAACCGAACTGTCGTCGGACCGGTGAACCCGGTACCGGTAATCGTGACGCTGGTACCCCCCGTCGTCGGCCCTGACGTGGGGGAGATGGAAGTGATGGTAGGCATGGCGCAGCCTCCTCGTTGCCGTGGTGCTAATCCTCTGCACCGGATTGGTGCACGACTCGATCGGCGGCCCGCCTTCTCCATTAACGCCCCAGGACTAGTTGCTGGGCAACGTATCTCCGATCTGTTTTTGTCCGATTTGGATGCTGGCGATGGAGTCGAGGACGTTCTATCGGGCACTGCGGCAGCGGCGTAGCTGAGGCGAGGCGAGAACAAGGCAGATCTGCCGAAACGCTTTATCCCGCAAGATGGGATGACGGTGCACCGGACGGCATTCGGGGTTGGCCCGCGTCACGTGCTCACCGCGAGTCATTGCGTCGACTGGTCGGGCGGGTTGATGAAGGTCGAAGTCCACCTGTTCGGCGCGACGGCTCGTGACTGGTCCTACGTCACGCGAGCGATCGCGTATACCGACATCACAACGGTTACGTCCACCACAGTCGATGAGGACTACGCCTGTCTCGTGCTCGAAAAACCGCTCGGCGAGGCCTTCGGTTGGCTCGGCGTCCGGGAGTACGACAGCGACTGGGATGACGACGACGTTTGGTCCTCGATCGGGTACCCAGGGGACGTCGCCAGCGGAGTCCAGCCCATCTTCATCGGGAACAAGAGTATGGACGAGGACGAGTGGGACTTCGGCTCCGGCCGCGCCATGAACAGCAACGTCGACATGATGAAAGGTCAGTCAGGATCCCCCATGTTCGGCTGGTGGAATTACGACGACGGCACCGGCACTCGACCCTGGCCTTTTGTCACGGCAGTCATATCTTCGGAGAGCTTTGGCTTCTACCCGCCGACCTTCAGGATCAATTGGTGCTCCGGCGGGGCCGATATCGTCCGCCTCGTCAGGTACGCAAAGCGGAACTACCCCTAGCTCGGCAGGGATGTGGCCGTCTAGGCGGCAGTTACGTGCGCGGGTAGAACGTCCCCGCCGGAGGTGTGTTGCCCCATAACTACCGTTATCGGGCAAGACGGCTCGGGCACGCCTCCAGCGAAACCCACTCAGATCTACGCGCTGCTCGCAGGCCAGTCGCCGATGGCAAGATCCGCGCCGCGCGGCGACGGCGCGACGGCGGCCGTCGACGCTGAGCGTTTTGGTCGGAGCGCACCTGTGGGAGGAACATTTCGGAGATGAACCGCGGCATCAACCACGAGTGGGCCATCGCGAGACTGCGGAACTATCTGAGAATCGCGGAGATCGAGTCCGTCCCAAGCCCACGGGGAGTGGTTGGGGGGCTGACCGAATGCCGCTGCTGTAGTTTCTCCTACGGCTACTTGGGGTCGGATCATGCTGCCCTGACACAGTTTCAGCATTGCTACATGCCGGTACTTTTGTCAATGGTTCAAGGTCATCCAGCTGAAATTGACTTTTACTAGTTCGCGAATGTTCAGCGATTCGATGAGGGGAGGCCGAGGCTGTCTCGTCCCGGGCTGGCGAGGGTCCGAAAGGCCGGGTGCCCGCAGACTGATGTGCGGCTTCTCGTTGATTCGTTGCGCCTGCAGCGCGATGTAAGCCCACTTGCTCCGGGAAGCTGGGATACCCGGTGCGGATGGCAAGGACCGGACACGCACGTTGATGTCGTCCTCGTAGGTCGGCATCGCGGCGGGATGCGGGCACAGTGAAGCTTCGCTCGAGACGGATGAGGACGCTGGTTGACGAGAACGCGTCGAACCAATCAGTCATCCGCCCGGGTCCGGCGGCACTGCGCGAGCAGACGCTCGCTGACAGTGAGCGGCTCCAAGCCCGGCGAGTAGTCACACAAAACCGGTCATCCCGACTGGTCGACGTCGACCGCCGAACTCGGCTCAGGATGCCTTGCGGTGCTCGTCGTTCTCGTGCTGAGCGATCACGGCCAAGAGTTCGCGCACCCACGCCGGTCGCTGCGCGCCGGTTCCGGCCTCGGCCACGTCGCGTTCGATCAACGAACGGATATAGGCCGACTGCGACATGCCGAGGTTCGCCGCGCGGCGCTTACACGCCTGATCGAGGTCACGGGTCAGCTTCACCGATCGGGGGATGAGGACCGGTTCCGCGCCCGCGCCGGTCTCGATCGGCGGGGTGACCGGTTCATCGGTGAACTCGAGGCGCTCGGTCATCGCCGCTACCTCGGCGGGGCTCATGTTCAAGAACGGATCAGTCATTGCGGGTCGCCTCCCACTTCTCGAAGTCCGCGGTCTGGTCTGCTGTGAGGTATGCGGCGTTGTACACCTCGATGTCGCGACCGAGGTGACGGGCGAACACCGATATCGGTGTGCCGTCGTCAGCGCGACCCCAGATCACCAGCGATACCAGCCCGGTCGCCGGGTCGGCAGCCGATCGTAGCCAGACCGGTCGCTTCCCCTTCATCCACGCATCCACCAAGTCGAATACGTCGTCCGGGTCGACTCCTGTTCGCGCCAGCATCTGGGCGAGCGCCCAGTACCACTCGATCGCCACATTCTCAGACTACCGTAGAGACTACGCGTCTGGGAGGGTGAACCTCCTAGGTCCACTCCAGCACCGGGTGCACAGAGACGGTCGCCACACGTGACCCGGAGTCGAGGCATTCTGCTGATCAGTGCGCTGCCAGCAGTGATGAGCCGTGGCGTGGCAGGATTCAATAGCCGGGCTTGCGAGTACACGACTCGATCACCGTTCCCGACTACGCCACGGGCGGCCGTATCACCCCTGGCTCGGCGGATGCGAGGCCGGCTGAGCTTATGGCGGTGAAGCTCGGCTGAGTCGTGTTCGGCGGCGTACTGCTCGCGCCAGCGATCAACGAGCGGAACCAGTCCGTTGGTCATGTAGGTGTAGAAGTCCTGCATCTCGTGCAGGCGCGCCGCGGTGGCGGTGTCCGGGGCGGAAGCGCCGATGCCTTCCTGGGCGGCGTCACGCATGGTGGCCAGCATCGTGTTCTGCTGCGACATCAATGCTGCCCAGGCGCCTGCGCGGAAGCGGTAATGGTCGCGGCGGCTGCCGGGGGCGGGGACGCGTTCGATCAGGCCGACGGGGATGAGTTGTTTGATCGCGGCGGAGACCGCGCCGGAGCTGATCGACAGCTCTGCGCACAGGTCCACAGCGGTCATTGTGGCTTGTTCGGTGTAGAGCAAGGCGGTCATCACGCGCGCGGTGGTGCGTTGCATCCCGCCACCGTCGGACAGGGTCAAAGCCCGGCTTCTCCGTTCAAGACTTCGACAACGGTGCCATCTACTGGACAGACAAGACCGGGGCCTGGGAAGTGTTTGGGCTGATCGGGAACAAGTACGTCCGCGTTGCGGTGGCCGGTCAGCGGAGAATTGTCCACGCCGAACGGTCCGGCCCGGTTCAACCGGTTCCAGACCGGCAACATCTATCACTCCCCGGCAGGAACCGACGCCGTCTACGGCGGTATCTTCGGCGAATGGGCCCGGCAAGGCTACGAGAACGGCCGACTCGGATTCCCCATCTCCGACGAATTCGACGTCCCCTGGCCGTCGCATGGATTTCCAACGCGGCTGGATCGAATGGAACGCCACTACGGGGCAACTCACCACCGGGTGAGGCGCTCGCGAGGGTCAGCGCGGATCATCGGCGCCGATCCTTCTCCGAGTGCGAGAGCAGCGCTTCGGCCCCGGGGAGCATGAATCCGGGGCTGAAGCGGCAGTGGTGCTATACCCGACTGGAGCTCGAGCGGTACCGAAAATACTCGACTCGCGACTGCGGGCGCTGCACCCCAGGGGTGAGTCGCAACGCCGAGTTGTCACTTGCCATGTCTCGGAGCTGGGTGACAGTCCAGCGGTGATGAGGACTGCGGACTGCGAGGTATGAGGCTTGGCCGCCGTATGGATGCATCGCGACGCGACGATATTGCTCTGCTGCGGAGTCGCTCGGCTTGCAGGCAGCGCCCGGATCGCCGGGAAATTCGAAATGCCCTGCTTATCGGGTCTTCCCTGTTGTCACGGCCACGGTCGGTCAGTGGGTGTGCTGACCTGGCTGAACCTGGCCGGCGTAGTCGAACCGACACGTGCGTCACCACGCTGGCAGCGGTCGCGCGCCGATTGCCGACCGGAGCGGTCACGAGTGAGGACGAGCTGGTGTGACGCGGCGACCGGAGTGCAGCTTCGACCCGACCTTGACGCGGTCGTCGCCGACGACGTAACCGGACGCGTGAGCGGCCTGGTCACGGCGGCGTATCTCGCCCTGCCCTGCCCCGCAGCTCGGCCCAGGTGTTGTTTCGCAGCCGCACGAACGCCGGTCACTGGAGGTTGTGGACGCCGCTTGCGGTGTTCGTGCGTATCGCGGTGGACAGAGGGTAGGCGATATATGCATCTACTTCGATGAATGGAGGCGTCATGAGGGACGTCGACGACAATGTTTCCGCAGGCCGCGGTCGTCCGCTTCGGATTCCGCGTAGCCGGGGAGCTCTCGGCGGGCTCGGTGTGCTACTCCTGGGCGTGTGGGGTGCGCTGATCCCGTTCGTCGGGCCGTACTTCGACTTCGCGTTCACTCCGGACGAGCCATGGGTGTGGACGGCGGCGCGTGGGTGGCTCCAGGTATTGCCCGGCGTCGCCGCGATCATCGGCGGATTGCTCATGTTGGCAAGCCGCAACCGGCTCGTGGCGAGCTTCGGTGGGTGGCTGGCAGTGGCGGCGGGCGTGTGGTTCGTGATCGGGCCGCTGCTGGCGGACCCACTGGGGATCGGGGACGTCGGGGAACCCGTCGCTACGTCCGACCTGAAGCATGCCGTGCTGCAGCTGACCTACTTCTATGGTCTCGGTGCGCTGATCCTGTTCTTCGCCGCGGCCTCGCTCGGCCGATTGTCAGTGCGTAGCGCACGCGATATCGCCTTCGCGCGACGCGAGATCGATGCCCGAGCCGCGGAAGCAGACAGTCAGCGCCGGATAGCCGACACGCCAGGCCCTGTGGAACCCGGCTCCCGGGCTGATTCCGTAGCGGGGCCGCGGCCGAACAAGCCCGGTCTGCACCGCGGGTGAACAACCCATTCTCGGCGGCGTCCCCCGAAGACTGCGGGCGGCCTCTCGCGGTCTACGGTCTGTCCAACCGCGGGGCGCAGCAATGGGCTCCACGGGCTGGTCCGTCTCCGAAGCCGGCATCGGTTCATAGGGCGCCGCGATCGAATTGTTTCCAGCGTGCCTCCAGCACAGGTTGAGCTGATATCGACCCACACACCACCGCGTGGCTCCTACGAGCACCAGGGCTCCATGTGGTGAATGTCGATGTCGATCGCTTGATTCCTGTGTAGCCGGATCATCGGAGGCGACCGAAGGTGGAAAGGCGTTCGACTGCACTGCGCGTCAGCTATCCGATCAGGTCAGGAATCGGGTCATGTGCGGGATCGCCTCGACCGGATGTTGCGCGCTGATGGCCTCGCCGATCGGCTCGAAACGCCACGTTCCCCCAGGCCGGGACACTTTGCCCATCACCAGGCCGGTGTGGGAAGCGTCTGCGCTGAGGTCGTAACGAGCGATCTCGGTGCCGGAGGTGCTGTCGACCACGCGGCAGAACGCGTTGTCGATCTGGTCGAAGGTTTGGCCGGTATATGAGGTGACGAGAAGAACGATGGTGGTGATCTGCGGCGGTATCCGGGTCAGGTCGATCGTGATCACCTCGTTGTCGCCTTTGCCTTCGCCAGTAGTGCTGTCCCCGAGGTGGCGCACCGAGCCGTCTCGCGAGCTGAGCTGCTGGTGGTAGACGACATCGGTGATGTGGTCCTCGGCGAACATCAATGCCGAAGCGTTCAGATCGATGTCCTTGGCGTCGGGGCCGAACCAATTGCGCCGCACCGGATCCCATCCCAATGCCATGCGAAGATGCTCGAGCCGCATCCTGTTGTGATCACTCGACGTCATGAGCTGGCTTCCTTCGGGTGTGGCGGGACGGGTGTCGAGTTCCGGTCCGGCAACCCGGTGGCGTGGCAGACGGTTGGGACCGAAGGCATTGTGGCCGTGGGGTACTGAGCGGTCCAGGCATCCAGTGGCAGCGCGAGCGGCGGGCGCAGGGGGGCGAATGCCCATGCGGTGGCCGCGACGGCTTGCACGTGAGGTCCCAGAACACGATCGGTGTCCCTGGCCGCGCCGAAGGAGGACTCCTCGCTTCCGCGAGTCGAGGCCTTGTCGCTGGGCAATCGCGTCGCCGTGATGCGCGACGGGGCGATCGTCCAATGCGGCCCGCCCACCGAGGTCTACGACGACCCCGCCACCGAATTCGTCGGCGGCTTCCTCGGCAGCCCGCCGATGAACTTCCTCACCGGCACAGTCCGCGCGGCGGAGGCGGGGCTGCGCATCGACCTGGGTGGGCAATCGCTCGCCGTTCCTGCCGCGCTGTCCTCGTTCGAAGGCGAGACGCTGCGGCTCGGTATCCGACCCGAGGCCATCGTGGTGACCGACGGACCGGCGGCCGCGACGGTGCGGGGCGAACTCGAAGTGCTCGAGCCCCTCGGCTCCTCGACTCTGCTCACCACCCGCGTCAGCGGGCAGACGGTGAAAGTCCAAGCACCGCCGGGC
This sequence comes from Nocardia abscessus, assembly GCF_015477775.1. Taxonomy (GTDB): domain Bacteria; phylum Actinomycetota; class Actinomycetes; order Mycobacteriales; family Mycobacteriaceae; genus Nocardia; species Nocardia abscessus_A. Next base: position 62,078 of record NZ_JADLQO010000013.1, read on the forward strand.
TTCCGCGCCGACGAGGGCGGCCCCTCGAATCTGTACCTGCCACCCGAGGCATGCCGCTGGTACGACCCGGAGACCGGAATGCTCTTGCCGGGCGCATGACCACCACCGCGGGTGACCGCGATATGTTCATCTCGATCGGGCCGGCCTACCTCGACGTGAACCGTGGTTGCGGGTAGCCCTCCATGTCCTCACGAGTTCCGCTCTCATGTCGATGTCGGTGAGCACGCCGAATTCCCGTTCGAATAAGGCGTTCCCCACCGACGGGACATCCGGACCTCCGGAATGGGCGATCTCGAGCAGGTTGAGGTTCCGGTGGCCGGTATGCTGCCAACCCGAGAGGATCGGTTGGCGGTCAGCGCACATCGGCAAGCGCGGATCTCCCGCCCGGCAAGCGCATTCAACGCTCCGGCGAGCGATCGACTTGATCCATGAGAGATGATTGCCCGCGTCCCGAGAACAAGGCTGGCCGGCTATCGACTGGTGAGGCCTGCGGCCGTTGGTTCCTGGCGAGTGGATGGGGTTCGCCGGTGACCGTCATGAGTGCTTCGATGACATCCCCGCGCAGGTGGGTCAGGACAGCTGTGTCTTCGTGGTGCTGCCGACATAGACCCGCTCGACCGTCTCCCCGAACGACGGGCGGACGTGGGCATGCACGGTCTCCGTGATCGAGGAGGTGGTGACCTCCAACTCCTTCGCCCACGGCAGGTTCTCACGGACTCGATTCCACAACCCGTCGTAACGCCTATAGCTGATCGGGCGCCCGCTGCGTTTGCGCAGCACTCGATGCGTAGCGTTCTCACCTCCCCGACGTTCGGCATGCTTTCCCAGGGGCGGCCATGAGACGGGGCGAAACCGGATGCCAGTGGAACCCCCGCCCCGCGTCCGTAGCCGCACCAGGCAGTTGTCGCGGTCGAGATCGTGAAGCGCCAGGCCAGGTATGGGCTGACCGAGCGTTGAGCGAGCCGACCACCAGGGAGATAGAAGAACTGATGGATGCGCATCAGATCCGTTCTCGCGGTCTCGCCAATTCCCGTTAATCGCACGCCATGCCGACTCATAGGTCCTCAGCGTCTTAGGCGGGACCTTCGTACGTACCTGGTCGATGTACTCACCAACTCGAGGAGGACCAGCCGATGAGTGGCCAGCATGGCTGGCACTGTGGTCGAGCCCAGATCGGTGATCGGCGCAATCGAGGTGTCGCCGCCAGATACCGGTCGGGTGGCAGGCGGGGTGAACAGCCGCAGTTCACCGGCGATGTTGACGGTTCGTCGCTGAGGGCGGGGGTAGCCGTCACGGTGCAGAGTCTGGTCGACCTTCTGGTAGAGCTGATCGAGCGTAAGGCCGATGTTGGTGGCGGTGCTGAGCAAGGCCGCGGTGAAGGCGGTGTGGCGGTGGCCTTCGGGCGCGACCGAAGGTTCGTTTCTGGCAGAGGATGCGATGGTGTAGGTCCCCTGAATGTCGATTTGACCATCGACGAGCGAGGAGGACGCTCCCATGGCCTCGAACGCTCGTCCCGAGAAGCAGCAATCCAGGATCAAGATGCGTGCACGGGCTGGACTCGCGATGAGTTCATCGCGCAGCGTTGCGAACGGCACCGAGCTCCACTCAGGGTGGTCTCGGCTGGTGCCGGACAGCGCCAAGAACAGTCGCCCACGTCGATCCACCACACCATGTCCGGCGAAATACACCAACAGGACGTCATCGGCCTCCCGTGCAGCGGTCGCAACCACCTGACCGACCTGCGCGCTGTGCTCAGGATCGGTCAGGACACTGCACTGGCGTTCGGCAAGCGCGCTTCCGGTGGATGCGGTCAGCAGCCGGTAAAGGTCCACGACATTGTTGACAGCAGCTGGAATGTCAGGGAACTCAGGATCGACATACCGGCTCACTCCGATTAGTGCGGCACGCCACCCGCTGCGACTCGGTGCCGGTGTCACTGTTGACGGTCCAGGTCGTCGATGCCTCGATCGCGCCACCGTCGCGGCGTGCCAGTTCCTTGATCTCGGGGCCTGCGCACTCCAGCGGATTCAGAGATCTTCGTGAGGCCCAGATTCCTGAACCAAGTCAACGGATCGATCAGCCGCCCCGAGTGCATCATCGGACCGGCCGGAACGGGAAAGACCGTGGTGGCGCTGCATCGACTGGCGCGCATCGCACGGGAGAGCACCGGCAAACTGCTGTTGACCAACTTCGTGCGCTCCACCTGCCTCGAGCGTCCGACAACCCTGGCCTATCTCGCCCGTGATGGTACCGAGAAGCGCGGTGATCGTCGGACCGGCGAAGTCGATGCGGTCGCCTCCCAACTGCGGAGATCGCCGCCGTGCATCGGGCGTGGGCGTGTTCGTTGTTCTCGAATCCGATTTGCTTATAACGACGTCGGTCGAGCGGGCACAGGTTCGGTGTGGCCGGGTCCGGGGCGATCTCGTGCATGCCGGCTGCGGCTCGGTGCAACGGGTGCTGCACCGGTCAGGTCGACCCGATTGTCGATCTTTTGCACATCGACGACAGCTTCCCGGTCTCCGAGGCGATCGAGCTCGGCGGGCGAGACGTTCCGGAAAGACAGTGGCCGATCGCGCACCGGGTAGGCGGTGAATCCTTCGGGAATCGGCAGTGGGCTCGTCGCTGGCTCGGCGACGCCGGGGTGGCAGGCCCCGCGTCGCGACGGGCCTGCGTCACCTGACCGATACGAGCGCGGGCGCATACCAGTCATCTGACGGACGCGACGGCTTCCGCGACCTTCGTAGCGTCGGACTATGGCGAAACGATCCGAAGCGCGCTCGGCGACCGTGCTGGTGACCGGTGCTTCCACCGGCATCGGGCGGGCCACCGCGCTGCTGCTGGCCCACGAGGGCTTCACCGTCTACGCCGGCGTCCGTAAGGAGGCCGACGGGCAGGCGCTCGGCAAGACCGTCATCCCGCTCCAGTTCGACGTCACCGATCCGGGCCGGATCGCCGAGGTCGCTGAAGGTCTGGGCCGCCTCGACGCGCTGGTCAACAACGCCGGAATCGGCGTGACCGGACCAGTCGAGTTCGTTCCGCTGGACGAGTGGCGTCGGCAGTACGAGGTGAACGTGTTCGGCCAGATCGCCGTCACCCAGGCCATGCTGCCGATGCTGCGGATCTCACACGGCCGAGTGGTCACCGTCGGCTCGGTGGGTAGTTGGATCACCCTGCCCTTCGGCGGTCCGCTCTGTTCCTCCAAGCACGCCATCCGCTCGATCAACGACGCCATGCGCATGGAGCTGAAACCCTTTGGCGTGCACACAGTCCTCATCGAACCCGGATCCACCCGAACCGACGCCGTCGACAAACTCGAGGACGAGGTCGAACCCCGCGTGGATTCTCTCGGACCCGAAGGCAAGCGGCTGTACGGCGGGGCCTATCGGACCATGGTCGCCAGCAGTCTCGAAGAGGAACGCACCGGCTCGAGCCCCGACGTGATCGCACGGGCCGTGCTGCACGCACTGACCGCACGCAAGCCGCGCTCTCGCTATCCGGTCGGCAAGAAGTCGCGTTTGATGAGCACACTCGGCCGCGTCGTCCCCCAGTACACCCTCGATGCCCTGCGCCTGCGCGCGTTGGGCCTGTCGTGAACGGGGTACATCATGACCCAGCTCTCCGGAGCCGACGCGCTGACCGCCCTCGACCCCGTCTTCGCCCAGCTCGCCGTCGGCGCGGGCGACAACCTCTGGGGCCTGACGCATCTGACGATGCGCGAGAAAGCCTTCGTCTGTTTGACTTCCGACCTGTGCCACCCGCACCTGGACCTGCCCCTGAGCATCCATGTGCGGATGGCCCTCACCAACGGCGTTGAACCCGAGGCCATCAGGGAGCTCTACCGCCACCTGGCCCCGTATGTGGGCTACCCCGTCGTCGTCTCAGCCTTTCAGCGCTTGCGCGAACTCGGCCTACCCGAAGCGCAGGACGTCGATCTGGTCTCGCCAGTGCCGCTGACCGGTGCGCTGTCCAGTACTGTCCGTGCACTGGAGGATGTGGACCCCAGACTGGCCGCCTTCACAGAGGACCAATTGGCCCAGCGCTGGGCCCGCCCGCACCTCAGCGTCCGGGAACGGGCAATCGCGTGCCTGACCGTGGACGTCTTCTACCAGACGCTGGGCGAATCGATGCACCTGCACGCTGAGCTGGCCAGGGCAGCCGGGGCCACCGAGGAGACCTTCCGCGACCTGCTCCGTGGGCTGGCCGAGTTCGGGCTGGCCCGAGCCTGGGCCGCCGCACGCGAACTCCTTTCCTGAACCAATCGCCGGCTACTGGCAGCCGGTCTACAGCCGTGGAGATGATCTGCATGCGAACCAAAGTGTCGTTCACCGTTGTCGGCGTCCGGTGCGTCGGCTACCTTTACCTGCCCGCCGAATCCGGTCCGGTGCCGTGCGTGGTGCTGTGCCACGGCTTCAGCGGAACGATGGACCGCCTCTTCGACTACGCCGAGCGCTTCGCCGCCGCGGGCTTCGCGGCGCTGGTTTTCGATTACCGAGGGTTCGGAGAGAGCGATGGCGAACCGCGCCAGCTCCCCGATATCGACGCCCAGCTTGCCGATATCGCGGCCGCTGTGGACTTCGCTCGAGAACATCAACGGGTCGATCCCGGCAGGGTGCTGCTGTGGGGCAATTCGCTGGGCGGAGCCCACGTAATCACCGTGGCCGCCGGCGATCCCCGCATCGCAGCCATCGTGGCGCAGATCCCGTTCAACGGATTCCCGAAGAAGGTCGAGGGCCGATCGACCGCCGACACACTGAAGCTGCTCACCGCGATCATCTGGGACGCCCTCCGCGGCAAGCTGGGCCTTCGCCCCTACTACATCCCCATGGTGGGCCACCCCGGAGAGCTCGCCGTGACTGCGAGCCCGGAGGCCGAACAGCATATCCAGGCTCTGACCGGTGGAAATCAGAACACGTTGTGGCGCAATATCGTAGCCCCCAGAGCTCTACTGCGGATGATGCGCTACCGGCCCGCCGAGTCCGCCGCCCGCCTGTCCCGCCCGCTACTGGTCTGCGTAGCCGCCGAGGACCGAGAAACACCCCTGGAAAAAAGCCGTGAGCTGGCCCGCCGAGCCCCCCACGGCGAACTCCGTGTCTATCCCGGCACCCACTTCACTTTTTACACCAACACCGAGTTCCGGGACCGTGTAGTCGCCGACCAGATCGACTTCTACCGCCGCGCATCCACAACGGCATGACGCGACACATGAGCACTCCACACGCCGAATCACGAACAAACTACTTTGGTTGGAGCACAATATGATTCCTGAGCAAACCGATGTACTTGTCGTCGGCGGCGGCCCTACCGGGCTGCTGCTGGCCGGTGACCTGGCCCGGGCGGGGGTGGCCGTCACCCTGGTGGAACGGCATCAGCACGGGTCGGACCTGACACGCGCCTTCGGCGTGCACGCCCGGACTCTCGAACAGCTCGATGCGCGCGGGATTGCCGACGAGATCGTGGCTGCGGGCGCGAAAGTAGGAAGACTCAGACTGTTCGGGTCGGTGAGCATAGATCTGGCAGGGCTGCTCGACAGCCGATTCCCGTACCTGCTCATCGTGCCACAGACCCACGTCGAGAACGTATTGCGCCGTCGGGCAATGGAACTCGGCGCCAACCTGGCACCAGGGGCCGTGCTGACCGAGCTCGCACAGACCGACGAAGGTGTGGACGCCACTGTGCAGCACGAGGATTCGAAGCAGCGAGTGCGCGCAGATTATCTGGTCGGCGCGGACGGCTACCATAGCCGGGTCCGGGAAGCACTGGGCCTGGAATTCCCGGGCAAATCGGTACTGAAGTCGATCATGCTGGCCGATGTCCGGCTCACCGCTGCGCCGGAGGATGTGCTGGCCGTCAACGGTGTCGGGGACTGTTTCGCCTTCATCGCCCCGTTCGGTGACGGCTGGTACCGCGTCTTCGCCTGGAACCGCCGCAATCAGCTGCCCGACACCGAACCCGTGGAACTGGACGAGCTGCGGGAGGTGGCCCGCCGCGCGCTCGGCTCCGATTACGGGATGCACGACCCGCGCTGGATGTCGCGATTCCACAGCGACGAACGGCAGGTCGAGTCGTATCGAGTCGGCCGGGTGTTCCTGGCCGGTGACGCCGCGCACGTGCACTCGCCCGCAGGTGGTCAAGGCATGAACACCGGACTGCAGGACGCCGCCAATCTGGGCTGGAAACTCGCTGCGGCCATTCAGGGTTGGGCCCCGGTCGGGCTGCTGGACAGTTATCACGCCGAACGACACCCGGTAGGACGGGAAGTGCTGCGCAGCAGCGGCGCGATTATTCGCGGCGCCATGCTGGAATCGCGGATCGGTCAGCTGGCCCGCAATGTCGTCGCGGGAACGGCACTCGAACTACCCCCGATCGCGCGCAAGGCCGCGGGGTCGATCTCGGGTATCGGGTTCGTCTACCCACGCCCCGAGGGTGCGCATCGCCTCGTCGGCAGTCGGGTCGGCGATACTCCGCTGCAGGGCACACCGGTGCGGCTGTACGAGGCGCTGCGGGGCGGGCGGTTCGTACTGGTCGCCAATGGTGCAGTGGCGGAGGCTGGTTGGGTTGACCACGTGCGTGTCGTCAGGCCTGCCGATCCGGCGCATCCGGCGATGCTGGTCCGCCCGGACGGCTATGTGGCCTGGGCCAGCGACCGTCAGGACGCGGCCGAATGCAAGGCGGCACTGGATAACTGGACCTGACCGCGGCCCGGTCCCACCCGTGCGGAGCTGACCACCTAATCCGGCGTCGAGAACGCCGGCCAACGTCACGCTAATCTGAACCGTGCCGTGTTTCGTGCGGCACGAGGGATAGGCGTTGTTGGATGGGATCCATGCTGTTCGGCCGGCAAGCGGAGCAGTCGGCCATAGACGGGCTGCTGAAGGGCCGGTCCGGCGCTTTGGTGATCCGTGGCGAGGCGGGCGTCGGCAAGTCGGCTCTCCTGGAATACGCTGCCGCAACAGCGGAGGCACGGGTATTGCGGGTGGCTGGTGTCGAGTCTGAGGCCGATCTGCCGTTCGCTGCCCTACATCGACTGCTGCGCCCGGTGCTCGATCAGGTGGAGGCATTGCCGCCGCAGCAAGCGAATGCGTTGCGCGCCGCCCTGGGTCTGGGTGACGTCGTGCACGGTGACCGATTCCTCGTCGGGCTCGCGACGCTCGGCCTGCTGGTGGAGCTGTCGGTGGCGAGCCCGGTGGTGTGCCTGGTCGACGACACGCAATGGCTGGACGGTGAATCCTCCGACGCCCTGCTGTTCGCCGCGCGCCGCCTGCATACCGAGCCCGTCGCCGTACTGTTCGCATCGAGGAACGGCTGGTGTTCCGGGGAAGATTGTCCCGCACGGGATTTGCCCGAATTGCGACCAGGTGGCCTGGACGACGAGGCTGCCCGCAAACTCCTCGAGGACGAAGCCCCGGACCTGCCACTCGCCGTACGTGACCAGATCATCGCCGAGGCGATGGGAAATCCGCTCGCCCTGATCGAACTGCCCCGCATGCTCACCCGCGAGCAACGCAAGGGCGCTCTGGTCCTACCGCCGTTCTCTCCTAGTGCGGAACAGCCCGTGACGGACAGGGTACTGATGGGGTTCCGCGCGCGGATCGCAGAGCTCCCGGACGACACTCGGTCCTGCATGCTGGTGGCGGTCTTGGAGAACATCGACGAGTTGGACGTGCTCACGCACACGATCGGCCTGCTCGGCGCTTCGCTGGAGGACTTCGCGGTGGCCGAGCGGGCGGGCCTGGTCGGGGTGGGCCCGGACGGTGTCACCTTCCGGCATCCGCTGGTGCGTACCGCGGTGCTGCTGGCCTGCGACATCGCCACCCGGATGGCCGCGCACCGGGCGCTGGCCGCGGCGGTCGACGCCGACCGGCGTGCCTGGCATCTCGCTGCCGTCGCCCTCCAGCCGGACGAGGAATTGGCCGGGAAGCTCGAAAGGCTGGCGCTGCGTGCGCGGCAACGCGGTGGTCAGGCGGCGGTGTCGGCCACGTACGCACGTGCGGCCGAGCTGTCCACAGATCCTGCTGAGGCCGTCCGACGGTGGACGGCCGCGGCCGAAGCCGCGACCGAAGCCGGACTGTGGCAACGCGCGGGTGAACTGGTCGACAGGGCACGGGACCGGGCAGAGGCGGAGACACCGACGGGCACTGTGCTGGCACAGCTCGCCTACGTACGCGCGAAACTGGAACTCCGATCCGCTCGGCCGTTGGCGGCCGTGCGGCTCATGCACGAAGGGGCCGAGGCGGCGGACGACATGCCGGCCAGGCTGTCGCTGATCGCACTGGCGGGCTACTACACCTGGGCCAGCGCCACACACCCGGATCAGCTCGCGCTGGCTCGCCGCTCCGAGGAGATGTGCCCGGACGGTGCGGGGCTGCCTGCCATGGTGCGCTCGGCCAACCGCGCGCTGCGCCTGCTCGTCGAAGGCAAGCCCGCGACGGCGGCCGACTTCGTGATCCCGGCCGGTCACCTACCGTCGGAGTTGCGTTACCTCATCGCGTTTCAGGACCTGGCCCGCGCCGGCGCGTACGGCATGCTCGATCGCGCGACCGGGCTCGTCGAGGAATGCCGGGCCGAAGGGCGACTGGGACGCATGCCCCAGGCCATGACGCTCCTCGCCATCGCCCAGCTCCTGAACGGACGGCACCCCTCCGCGCGGGCCACAGCGACCGCGGGCATGACCTTGGCATCAGATGTCGGCCAGCCGATGTGGCGCGGATACCTGGCGGGCGTGCACGCCTGGCTGTCCGCGATCGCCGGGGCGGAAGCCGAGTGTATTGCTCTGGCGGAGCAGGCGATTCAGGACGCGGACCAGCGTGCGTGGATGCCGGCGGCCTGCTGGGTCGAGTACGCGCGGGTGATCCTCGATCTCGGACTGGGCCGCTACGATGCGGTGCTCGATCGGGTGGACCAGGCGATGACCGGTCCCACCCGCCACGCCTTCCTGTGGTGGTATGCGTGGCCGGACTACATCGAAGCCGCAATCCGGCTGGGCGATTCGCGACGGGGCCACGATCGGCTGCGCCCTCTCGCGGAATGGGTCGAGAGCACGGGCCAGGCGGCGGCACTCGCCATTCTGCATCGGGCACGTGCGCTGCTGGCCCCGGACAACGCGGCCGGGGAGCTCTCGAGCAGTCCTTGGCGCTGCACGCCCGACACCGGCAGCCCTTCGATGAGGCACGTACTCGCCTGGTATATGGAGAGTGGTTGCGCCGCAATAGGCGTCGCGCCGAGGCTCGCCCGCAACTCCACGCCGCCATGGAGACCTTCGACCGGCTCGGCGCGGCCGTCTGGTCGGACCGCGCCGCCGCCGAACTGCGCGCGACCGGGCTTTCCATGCCCGACCACTCCCGTGCCGGCGATCCGCTCGGCGTGCTGACTCCGCAGGAACTCCAGGTGGTTCGGCTGGCCGCCACGGGGGCATCCAACCGCGAAATAGGCGCGCAGCTGTTCGTGAGCCCGCGCACCGTCGCCTATCACCTGTACAAGGCGTTCCCCAAGCTGGGCGTCGCCTCGCGCGCGGAGCTGGCCAAGCTGGTGTTGTGACGCTATAGCCGGTCGGCTTCGACCTCAGCTGCGGCCATCTCGTCGAGCAGGGCACCGAGCGACCTTCGCGGGGGGCTGGTGCCCGGCCGCAGGGGCATGGCCAAGGCGACCCAGTTGTCCACCATTGAAGGGTCTGTCCAGAGAACGGTGTAACCAGGGGTGTTTTGGTTAGGTCCGTGCGGCTGAGAGTCGGCCTTCCAAGGTGATGTCGAAGGCGTTCAGCGCGGCTTTCCATCTGGTGTTCCAGCGTTGTCGCCCGGTTCCGGTGGGGTCGAGGGCCATGACGGCCAGGTAGATGCATTTCAAGGCGGCCTAGGTTCAAGAGGTCAACGCAACACCCTTCATGACGTGGGGGTTCATGTTGGGACGTCCCGCGATATCGGTCGAGGTTCAGCGTTCGTTCTGGGCATGGATCCGTGAGGGCGAGATCATCGACACCGCGGCCGCGTCGGTTGATGTGTCGAAGACGGTCGGCTGGCGGTGGTTCCGCGAGGCTGGCGGAGTGATGCCGCCACAATGGTGTGAGCGATCGACTCGCCCGGCCCGACTGTCGTTCGCCGAGCGGGAAGAGATCGCTTGTCGCCGAGCGGCCGGCGAGAGCGTGCGAGCGATCGCCAGGTCCATCGGAAGGTCCGCCTCGACCGTCAGCCGCGAGCTCGCCCGTGGCACTCGACGACCGAAGACCGGTTGTCGATTCCGGTTTCGTGTGCGGTCTCTAGTTCTGAGGCGAGGGTGGGCCAGTAGGGGTCGGTGATGATGCGTGGGTCGAGGGTTCGGACTATCGGTGCCCACTTCTTGACCGGCAGATGGCGGTCTCTCAGGACATTGGTGACGCGGTGGTCAAGACTCTGCTGATGCCGGACTCGCGCGCCACCTCGCCGCCATCGAGGCCGGAGTCGATCCGCAAGCCCTCGTCACAGCCATGAACGCGGCACAGGCAGACAAAGCGGCAGCTCAAGCCGAGTTGAAGAGTCTGCCCAAGATCAATCGGCTCACCGAAAACGAGATCCGAAAGTTGATCGACTCGCTGGGTGACATCCGCGCAGTGCTCGCTGCGGGAGATCCTGCCGATAAGGCCCGGTTGTACCGAGCCTTGGCCTTAGAAGTGTGCTACCAGCACCAACAGCAACTCGCAATCGTTGGTGCCACCCCCTGTGGGGTTAGCACTGGTGTCCGGAGGGGGACACATGCGCTAACCACAGAGATCGACCTGCGGAAACGCTAGGAATGGACCGCTCCGCAGGGCGTGGCCCGCTTGACTTCGTTGGTCTCGGCGGCGGATTCTGCCTCGGTGTTCGAACCACATCCAGTGGACGACCATTGACGCCGGCGAGGCGGTGGGCGGCTGGCCGGCGCCCTCAGCTGAGCTGCTCGGCCAATGCCACGATGATGCTTTCGGGGTCGCGGACGTAACAGAGCCGATGGCTGTCCTCGTATTGCTTGAGCGCGCCGATCAGTTCGGCGCCGTGGGTACGCAAGCGAGCGAGGTCCTCAATGTCTTTGACTGCGAACATGTTGCGTGGTATGACCAGCATGTTCGCCGGTGCGTTTTCCGGCTCAGCGCTGACGCCGTCGGCGTGCGGAACTCCGGCAAGCACACAACCGATGGCAGACCGACCGCGAGCGCGCCGACGACGAACGGCGCCGCACCGCAGCCGCGATCGAGTCAGCCGCCGCCCGCCAGGCCGCCGAGGACCGAGTACGCGCCATCGAGGCATGCCCCCTCGGCTGCGCCGAGACCGGCGGCTACATCGGCGGCCGTGTCTGCGACCACGACCCCGGCACCGCCGAGCGCGCCCGCCGCGGCTCGGCAGCCGTCCGCGCCGTGCTCGCCGAGAAAGCCGCGCAGCGCGCCGAACGCGGCTCGGCCATACCAGAACCCACCGACACCCCCGAACGCCCGCGCGCGGACCAGCCAGTGCCGGGCCGGTGCCCGATAGCGAGGAGCACACCCATGCCTGACCAGACCGCCGGCGACGAGATCGACGACCTCGTCGACTGGCAACTCAGCCGCGGGGCGGGCGCCGCGACGACTGCCCGTCACCGCTCGAAGAGCCGCTGACGCGTCTGCACCGGCCCGGCCTGCTCGGGCTCGTGCGTGATGCCATCAGCGCCCTCGTGGGCAGGAGCGGTAACTCGCGGACGAGACGTCGCTATGAGTGACACCCGGCAAGTGTTGGCGCGCCTGTTTTCCGAGCATGAGCGCACAGCACGTATCAGCGTCGGTTGCCGCGCGTGCCTCGGCCTGGAATTTATCCACGAGGGCGAGCATGCCGAATACGTCGCTGACATGATCGCCGCCGAATTCCTGGTCGCACCCCAGGGGATGTCGTCTGCATCGAGTACGCGTGGGAGCACCGCACCCCGCATGGGGTGAACACCTACCCGGCCGCTGACGCATACCACGCTCGCCTCGGTGCGCGGGAGCGGCGGCATGTCCACGGCGACGGCTTGGTCCAGGCTGTGTGACCCTCGACCGCACCGGCGAACCGATCGAACCGGACACCTGCCGCACAACTGCCGCAAGGGGGGCTGGCTCACTCCCGAAGAGGCTGATGTGCAGGTCCCATGCCCCCTGTATCGGCCACGCCGCGAGCACTCCGAAGGCACCGGCTACAACCCGAACAACCTGAGTGAGCGGGCCCGGGCCGCCATCGAAAGAGCCGATCGAGATGGCTGAAGCGGATCCTCGGCCTGCCCTGACCAAGCCCGCCGTTGTCGATGAACGACAGCGGCGCCAGCCGAGGTGCACGGATGGCGAAGGCCCGTAAGATTGCGGTCATCCGCGGCGACGTGGTCACTCTCGCCCGCGAAGCTCGCCTGCCGAAGGGAGTCGGCTACGCCACGATCACGCTGCACTACCGGCCACGGGACAACAAGCCGCGCGACAGCGTGAGCCTCGCGCCGACTCTGAATGCGGTAGTCGACGGACTGACGCCGCAGAAGGTCGTCAAGACCAAGCGCGGGTTCAACGTGCACGCAGGCTATGGGTTCGTGCCCGACGAGTCCACACCGCACGTCTCCACCCCCGAACCGGTCATTCACTCCACCGAGCGCGGCGAGACCGGCGCACTGTGGCTCGAAATCACCTGGGAGGCATAGGCACATGGCCGCCGACGTCGATCAACTGTACCTGTCCCGCGCCGAAATGAAGCAGCTCATCGCCCTGCTGCGCCGGATACCCGCGCTCATCAACGAGCTCGCCATCACCGAGACGCGCCAAGCCGTCGTCAAGTCCGGCCTGGGCGCTCCCCGATGCCGGCAGGAACCCCAGCTACCGATGCACATCGGCGCGTACCTCGCCGCCGAAGCGCTGTACATCGAACTGATCGGCTGGGTGAAACTGGTCGCCGAACAACGGGCGCTCACCCCACCGCGCATCAGGGACACTCGCCGCGCGGCTCGCTGGCTCGACCGGCACGTTGTATCGCTGGCGATGACCGAGGGGTCCGAGACCGCGCTCGACGACATCAAGGCCGCGGGGACCCAATGCGAGATCGTGATGGATTTGCCGCTGGACGACGACATCGTCATCGACCAAGCACGGTTGCGGGCGGCCAACAACAAGGTCGTTACCGCATATCAAGTCGAGAAGCTCGCGGCCAAGCTCGGCGACGTCGGCAAGGGACTCAACCGCGACCGAGTGCGTTACCTGACGAAGAAAGGACTTCAAGAAGTTGACCGAGACGGTGAAACCAAGTTCTACCGGCTCGGTGACGTTCTTGCGGTACACGTCCAGCACCCGCGGCGGCCGCGGCGGCCCCAGTCAATCGCGTAGTTCCTCCGTGCGACACGCCGTCGTTGGGCATCATTAGCCACTAGGGATTCAGTCGTTCGAAGACGGAGGTCGGCTGGTGCATTGGTCGGAGTTCGCCGCGCTTGGCGCCGCTGGTGGGACTCTTGTCGAAGCGCTAGTGATCTTCAGATGCGTCGCGGTATGGCAGGCTGCGCGCCGGACGCCGGCAGGAAGGCTGAAGGCCAAGCCTGCGCCCTTCCGGGCGTATATCGATGTCCACGCTCACGTATGGATGCTCATTTTCCGGGCCGCGCTTGGCTCTATATCTGCGGGCTTGTTTGGGCTGAGCGGTGAGATCAGCGGGGCGTTCGCTGCGGTAGCGTTGGGTTTCGCAGCGCCATCCGTGTTGAGCCAACTCGGTCAATTTCCACAAATTGCCCAGCGCGTGACCGAGTCGGGAACCGTTTCATTCGTGGTAGAAGGCGAGCCCGCTACGGGAGAAGGTGGGCGAGGATGAGGCACAATTCCCGAGTCCGCCGTGCATTGTTTCAGATCATCGGCGTCGGCGATTATATGACTTACTATCTCATACCTCCCAAAGTCAAGGAAACTTCCCTTGTTAGACGTGTGATCGCGGGTATGTTGGGAGTAAACCTCTCGGCAGCGCATTTCGTACAAATGTCGCCCGCTGTATGGGCTGCCGAAAATTTCAAGAACGTCAGCGGCCAAGTGCGCATGACGGGAAGAATGGAAATACTCAGCTTGGTAGGAATGTTGACTGAGGTATGTAATCACCTCCAATCGTTCGACACTATAATGCTGGGTAGCTCAGACGTCGAGGCGATTGAAGTCGCATCCTTGAATGCAAAGATTCACCGTCTCCGAGAGGTAATGGGTGGCCTCTTCCATCCAGGCGATAGAGCATTTTATCGTCTGTTCGCGGGGCTTCAAAAATTGCGCGCATTTGAGTATGAAAGTGGTACTATTCAGGTTTCGATGGGCATGGGTTACTGGATTATCACTATCCAAGAGCTGATCAGGGTTTCCAATGTGCTCGACTCGGCGGCCAGTGAATTCGGCGCAAGCGATTTAAGTGCTCTTGACCTGAGGGGCGTCATCCTTGATGGCGTTCGATGGAACAGCGAAACGAAGTGGCCCGGCGATTGGCTTCCGATCGTCCTCAGCAATTCTGAAGAGGTTGGCCCGCAAACATACGAGATCCGTGGCCGCCGACACCGGGCGTGGCAGGAAGGCCGCACCACGGTGTAGGACTTGACAGAAGTTGTCCCTCCACGCGCGCTTATGGTGCAGAAGGAGAGTGCATCCCCCCAGGGGAGCACTCCTTTTTATGCCGAGTTCAGGGCCGAATAACCGGCTGGCTGCTACGTCGACGACACGCCCAAACCAAGGCGGTTCCCACCGCGCAGCGCAGCCACACTCAGCAACCCCCGAGTCCAGTCGAAGCTGGAGAAGATGAGACGCCGGTGTCCGGTGCGCCGGTGGCATGCGGCAGTGAGGTGGCAAGCCGACCGTTCGGCCACTCAAGGAGCGGGCGTGTGGATCACTGTCGGCTCGGCGACGTACTCGACATCGCGTTGCGTTGATCCTCGGTTGGAATCGGCTGCAGGCAATACGTCGTAAAAACTAATTTTGCCGAGTGGCTTTCGCCGTTCGGTCCGCGCGCCACGCTTATGAACGACCCCACGCATTTGGGCCGCCTTCACTTATGTTGGCCACTGAGGCGTGTTCAAAATCCGGGATTTTTCGAGTTAGCCAGCAGCGAGTGCCACAACTAGAACGCCGCGTGTTTGCTATAAATTTGCGTCGAAAGTGAAGGCTTCGGGTATTATGCCTTGTGGCCATTTCGAACTCCCAGGGATATTGGCTGCATCCGAGGTTGCGAATAGGCGTACCAACGGTGCGTTGCCAAAAGATTTATCATGAATTGCGAGCATCGCACACTGGATTGTCATTGAATTTACTGGACTCGGTATTTCTCTACGATTGCACGACTGGTCCAGCGCTGACGATTGCCGGTATCAAAATCCCACATACCTACCCGTGCCAGGCCGGCTGTCCGAGCCAGTTGACGCATTTCCCGAGAGGAGAGGATGTGCATCGCGAATCCTAGTAGATTGTTTCCGCCTGCTCGACTGAGGCCCTTTCCGTGCAAATCGCCGAAATTGCCGACCTTTCCGGTAACGCGGTCGATCACTTGCTGCCACAATTTGTACCGCACGCGTTTGATGGCGAGTGAGGAACAGGCTACCTGCGGGGTTCAGGACGCGGGCGGCTTCGAGAAGCGCGGACTCACGTGCTGCGGCCGGGAGAATCGACTCAATCAAGTGATAGATCAGTAGCACAACGTCGAATGCATTGGCGGCGAATGGCAATTTCGTAGCAGTGCTACACCGGCTTTGCCGCAGGCACGCGGTGTCGATAGCTGGCAAGTTGCTTCCGTGCGTAATCGATACCGATGAGTTGCGGGCGCTGGAGATGATCGTGAAGTCGGCCAGAACCGCAACCTATGTCTAGTAACTTCCCTGGGCATAAGTGTAGTTCCGCCGCTAGGCGAACTTCCCCAGATCTCACCTCGTCCTTGAGCAGCCCGGCGGCGACTGACCGGTCCCCGATGACGGGACCACCCGGTCTTTGAGTCCGGGTTGTTGTCGATCCAGTTTCAGTTGATGGTGCAGGCCACCGGGTGGTGGCGGTGGGTGCAGCGGGAAGCGTATTCGGCGGGCGTGAGATACCCCAGCGCCGAGTGGCGATGGGCTCGGTTGTGTTCGTCTTTGAAGTCGCCGATCACTACGCGGGCCTCGAGCAGGCTGGTCCAGTGGTTGCGGTTCAGGCATTCGGTGCGCAGCCGCCGGTTGAACGATTCGACGAAGCCGTTGTTCCACGGCGTGCCCGGTGGAATGTAGACCATTCCGACCCGGTTCGAGCAGAATCGTTGCAGCGCTACCGAAATCATCTCCGGTCCGTTGTCGAGCCGCAGCACCTTCGGTGCGCCACGGGCCGCGAACACCTTCTCCAGCTCGGTGACGAGCCGATCGGCGGTGATCGACCGCTCCACCAGGTGCAGCAGCGACTCGCGGGTGTGCTCGTCGACCATCGACGCGATCTTCACCACCCGCCCATCGACGGTGGAGTCGAACTGGAAGTCCAACGCCCACACAACCTTCGGCGCATCGGCATCGACCGGCCACATCGACGAAACACCCGCGCGTTTGCGTGGGTGATGCTCACGCACCTGCAGGCCCTCCTCCCGCCACAGCCGATGCACCCGTTTCTTGTTCACCGCGTGGCCCTCGTCGAACCGCAACGCCGCCCAGGCACGGCGGAACCCGTGACACGGATGTTTCGTGGCGTAGCCGCGCAGCCAGGCCCGCACACCAGCATCCGGATCGGCCGGTGTGGCCGCCACCGGCACACGGCGATAGGTCGAACGCGAAAGCCCAACCACCCTGCACGCGAAGCGTTCCGACATACCGAAACCGTCTTTCAGCATGTCCACGACGCGGCGGCGAGCGGCCGGGCTCACCATTTTCCCTTGGCGATCTCCCGCAGCGCGTCCTTCTCCAGCTCGGCATCGGCCAACAACCGCTTCAACCGCGCGTTCTGCTCCCGCAGCTCCTTGAGCTCTTTCGCCGCGTCGGTGTCCATCCCGCCGTACTGGCGGCGCCAGTTGTACAGCGTGGCCGCCGAGACCTCCAACTCGGCGGCGATCTCCTCACCCGAGCGGCCCTCCGCGGCCAGCTCGTCGGCACGGCGCAGCTTCCGCACGATCTCCTCCGCGGAATGCCGCTTGCGTCCTGCCATGTCCCTCAGTGTCCCTTCCGACCCTCATCAGGGCCAACAGGACTCTGTACGCCCGGCCGTGCCAGAGTATTGGCGTTGCACCCCTGCGGATTTGATGCCTTTCTTCAGGAACCCGGTCTCATCACCGGCCAGCACGGCCTCAGGGTCGCCGAGATGCTCGACCATGTAGTCGCGCACATCGTCACGCACCCCGTCGACGTCCCAGTCAGCGGCCCGCAGCAGCCGCTGCATCCCGTCCGGACAGCCCTCATCAGCACGCTCCGCGAGCGTCCAGCCGTTCTTGCGTTCCAGACCCGCCAGCAGGCCCGACACATACTCACGCGCCCGCCCCCGCGGCTCCGCCCGGGTGAACCGCTCCCGGATCCTCCCCATCAACGAATCCAGCTCGCCGCAGCCCGATCCAACACCACACGACAGGTCTACCAGCACCGAACCACACGAGTGCAGTTGCAGTATTAACCTGTGTTGCCCACCGGCCGCTGATCAGCAGCCGGAAACCAATCCGAACCCAATCAAGCCAGGCTGGCCACCCGGCGAAAGATTGAGGTTAGAACCAATCGGTCTCATTCATCGGGGGCAGGCCAGGGACGGTTCACTCACCCCTTGGTCAGGTCGTATCAATTTCGGTTGTTGCCTGCAGACGGTAGACCCGGCTGCACCAAGAGCGCTCGTCATACTCAGTCTGGCCGGTTTGCGAGTGTGGTGTGCATCTTCGATTAACCCGCTGTGACCGGAGCGGTTCGTCAGGGGAATACGACGTTCTGGTTGTCGATGTTGGACTCCCATACCTGCTGTGCTGTCCTCTTCCTCCCGTGGTCGGTTTCCTTGTCGTACCGTTTGGTTTCCCTGTCGACCGCGTCCTTATACTGCTGCCACGCCGTCCGTGGCGGCGTGCCGCCACTCCGCATCGCTGTGATTGCCTGTGCCGCGATGGCGCCCACGAGTAGGAGGTGGTACTGCTCGTGCCGCAGCAGCTGGTCTTGTGCGCTCTGTGGTGCAGAAGCTAGAAACGATCTACGCACCCAGGAGCTGGAAGCGTTGAACTGCGCTGTGATCCACTTCTCGCTGAAGAAGAAGGAATGATTGAACCTCGTTAAGGCATCGAACGGAAGCGGCGGGGCATCTATAGGGTTCCATTCACTCCAGGTCATTGGGAGGAATCCTGGCGGCGGCATCGGTCAATCCACCTCCTCGAACTCATGCTCGGGGTCAGCACCACCGAGAAATTCGAAGACTGCGGTCTGGCCGTCGGCGCTCGACCAGAAGATAGCCCCTCGTTCGAAGTCGCTGACCCGTCCCACAACTGTCGGTCCGACGACGTGGTCGTATTCATCTGAAGTGGGGTACCCGAGGATTCCCAACGGACCTTCCTGAGCCTGATAAGTCAGCAGAATGACCCCGTGCACCTCGAAAGGCTCAGTGTCAGGGCTGTCGTAGAGGGCGACGTTGACGCCGCCAGTTGTTGTCCAGGTGAACCACGTACCGACACCATCTCCGGTCGGGACGTTAAGAAAGGGCAGGTCGACACCTGGTCCCCAACCGCTCGCCACCAGTTCGTTGTAGCGCTGCTCAAGCCTGGTCATGTTGACTCCATTCGTTATTGCTCCCCTTCTGCACTGGCGACCAATTGACTGTGGTTTGCATACAATTCGAATGACTGATCTGGCGAGGAACCTCTTCGTTTCGTGCTCATCACCTCGTAACGTTACCGACAGAACACCTTTAGGCAGTGACGAACCGGGCACACCCTCGGACGGGAGCCGATCGGTACACCTGTCGCGAAGCATATCCAACCCTGGCACTGGCATCGCCGACGACCGCAGTCCCGGAGACCGCTGCCACCGTGCATCCCATCACCTCATTCTGTTGCTCGATCGTGACGCTCCCGTGGAATCGCGGTGAGTTCAGCACGGCCATGAATCGCCTCCTCACTCTTTCGCCCGCCGCTCTGGCGAGCTTCATTGCAAATCGTTACTCACCGATTCGGCAAACGCCCACACTCGGCGTCGATGACGAGTGTGCTCGCACAAAGACGCTGTTTGCACCGTGGCCCGAGTGTACATTTCAGGGAGACTGTCAGTATTCGGTTCATAGTGTGAATCGCCCCGGCATGTCCGGAGACTTTGATCTCTTGGAGAGGATGGAGTCGTGTCGTCGAGGAAGAAGTATCCGGCCGAGTTGCGTGAGCGGGCGGTGCGGATGTTTGTGGAGGTCCGTGACCAGCACCCGTCGGAGTGGGCCGCGATGCGGGCGGTCGCGGAACTGCTGGGAGTGACGCATCCGGAAACGGTCCGGACGTGGGTGCGTCAGGCCGAGGTCGACGAGGGCGCCCGCTCAGGTGTCACTTCCGACCGAGCTCGGCGTAAACCTCGCCCCCTCGACATATTACGAACATTGCAAGCGAGTCCCGACCAAGCGTCAGGTGCGTGAGGAGAACCTGAAACTGGAAGTCCAGCGCGTGCATCGCGAGAACTTCGGTGTCTACGGCGCCCGGAAAGTGTGGCTGCAGTTGAACCGGGAAGGCCACCGAGTGGCCCGCTGCACGGTCGAGAGGCTGATGCGTGAGCTCGGCCTGCGCGGGGTGTCGCGAGGCCGCGTCACACGCACCACGATCCCGGATCCGGCCGCTGACCGGCCCGCGGACCTGGTGCAGCGGAAGTTCACGCCGCCGGCGCCGAACCGTATATGGGTTGCCGACATCACGTATGTGTCCACCTGGTCGGATGGCTGGCCGTTCACGTCAGGGCCCTCCGGGCGGTAGGAGGTCCGGCCGTCCTGGTGTGCCGAATCGGCCGGCGATGATGTCGTCCATTGGCAATGTCGCCAACCGAAGCCGTTCGTCGACGCCGATGTCGCCCCAGCGCTGGAGCATGCCATTGGGCAGGGTGATCCACCGCCATCTATCCACGAAGACCAGGATGTCGGCGCCGGGGAGATCGACGACAAAGGCCCGGTGGTAGGGGTGGATGTTGTTGGTGAACGGTGTCGGTAGGCCCGCGAAGAACATCGTCATGAGCACGTCGTAGTGGGGTTGAATGACGGTGCGTTGCTCGTTCTCGAGAAGTTCCTGGTTACCTTCCACAACCAGCCCGGTCGTGATCTTGTTCCACGCGGCGCCGTATGAACGTGTCGGGAATCCGCGGAGAAATTGCGGGATGCCACCGAGATAGGCGGTGTACTCGGCGAACCGATCGTGGAGATGACCGAGTTTGATCGCCTCGGTCGGATGGTCGAGATACGCCTCGTGGAGCCAAGCGAGGTCGAAGAAGATGTCGCGGCCGATCCGCACCATGATCGATTGCTCGATGACGCCAGGATCTGTGTCGAGACCACCGACGACCGCACCTCCGGCCATGCGCCCCAACCCGGCCCAGAGCAGCTCAAGTGGGGCGGTGACGTAGAGATCGCGGTAGTAGCCGTAGAGGTCGATGATCCGCGGACGGTTCGCGGCCCAGCCGAGCGTGGGTTCCCACTCGACATGAGCAGCGTCGTTGGCCTTGGCCAGCGCTCGATTGGTGTAAAAGGACTTTCGGTCCGAATAGTGGAGTTGCTGATCGTCGAGGCTGGGCAGCGGTTCGATATCGAGGCGGGCCATGGTCTTCACACCGACCTTGCCGTCTGAGGGCTCGATGCCTCGCGACTGTTTGAACGCCGAGACAGCGGTGGCGGTTTCGTCACCGAACGATCCGTCGGCGCCGAATTTCGGCAGATCGAATCCGAGGTCGATCAGGGCCCACTGGACACGGCGGACAGAGATGCCGTTGTCACCGCGACCCATGACGCGAGTGCCGGCCGCACACGACTCAAGGACGCTGCCGTTCGCGAAGCGAGGATTGCCGAGACTCATAGTCGGTCCAGGAGGTCGAAGGGGCCTGCTTGAAATCCACCATATTTTCGGGTGTCGAGCTTTTCGCGAGTACCGGGCTACTCGATTGGTAGCTGGTCACGTTGTGCGGGCAGGCAGGGTCGGCCCTCGGCGAGAATGACGAGGGCGTCGAAGAACCGTAGCCTCAGCGGGACGTCCGACGATGTGGACGAAGCGGCAGCTGATCGACGGCATCAGGTGGCGGACCCGGGCCGAGTGCCGCGGCGCGACGTCCCAGCCCAACCTGGGACGTCGCCGCCGGGTAGTGCCGGTTGTCGCCCACCGGCCTTCGACCGGACCACTTTACCGGGCGCCGCGATGTCGTCCAACGATGCTACAACCGGCTTGAGCCATTGCCGCCCCCGATGCGACAACACCGCGACCTCGTACCAAGGCCGCTCGGTAGAGTCAGACAAGTTGAGGTCCAACTCGTCATCCTGGATGGCTGCGACAACCCTCTCGTGTTTGGTTCTGTCGTCGGGGCCTGGGCCGGTAATCCCTAGTTCCACGAATCGCTTGGTGATTCCACGATGGGTGCCCCATCAACGCCCGGCTGCAACAGCCACGCAGTGCCTGGAAATCGCGCTCATCCATTGAGCGAGAATCCTCCCGGATGCCATTCCACCGGCACGCTAGGAACAGATAGACCACCAGCCCTGGCTGGGCAGGTCGGTATCGCGCATGGGTACGTGTCGGCAATGTAGACGCTGACTACCACCCAGCGGCTGGTCTATGCGGATCACATCGCACTGTAAGCGCGACTTTCGCGATTCGGGCACCATGGGCCGATACGGCACCGAGCAACGTTAACGCAGCCGCCGCACACCTCTGCGATGCTCTGCACCGCGATGTTCTTCGAGGGCCGATTTCGCCGCCACTCTCGTGCCGAGTTGCTGATCGAAAAGCATCCCCAGATGCGGAAGGGGCAGGCGGACCAGAACCGTGAACCGGGTGGTCCGCTCGACGAGGGTGCCGATTGCCGACCGGTCGGTCCCGATGATCAGGCCGCCTTCCCAATGGCCCGGGATCACGCGATCGTCGGCCTCGGACGAGCGCTCGCCGATCAGCACGTCGGGAGTGACGTGGGCGCAGGCCACACGCTTGGCGCGGGCCCGCGGCATCCGCAGTGACCGGCCGGTCCGCAGATTCAAGATCAGTTCTCGGTCCAGAGCACCCCGTCCTTCGATATACAGTGCCTGGTAGATGGCTTCGTGGCTGATCCGCATCGACTTGTCATCGGGGAAGTCGATCCGCAGCCGCCGTGAGATCTGCTCAGGGCTCCACGCCTGCACCCATTGCCGGTCCGCGCGGTGCGGCTTGTTCCGGCCGGTCCATGTTCCGATCGCCGGGCCAGCAGCGATCCTGCCGTTCGCGTCGGCGATTCGCCCCGATAGTCGATGCTGGACATATTCCCGAAGTTGTTGGTTATCAACGAGTTTCGCTGTCTTCGGGCGTCTGCGAACAGTTCAGCCTTCCACTGCGCAACCGAGGCGCGGTAATCGAGCTTTCCTCCCCGCGTCGCTGCGTTGCGCCGCAACTCCCGCGAGATGGTCGACGGGCTGCCGCCCAACACCTGCACGATCTGCCGAACTCCCTTGCCCTGCACCCTGAGCAGCGCGCAACTCCGCCCGCCGAAGGGTGAGGAAGGCGCGTCGACGGTGTATTCGGGCCGTGGGCGCGGGGCAAGCGTGCCCGGATCCGCTCGACCAGCGTGCCCAACCCTGCCAGCGCCGCGCCGCAGTGTCCTCCATCGTGCTGCCGCACACGCCAGCCTGCCCTGACACCCCGTGGTAGTCCACCGTCGGCACGGGCCCGTGACGGAATCGGTAGCCGTGCTCGATGGTCAGGCATAACCATATGTCCAAGTCCTCGAGCGCTGGTAGGTGGGGGTTGTAGCGGGGCGCTGGCCGGGGAATGCGCAGGGCCGCGGTGTGGACGGAGAGATGAAGTTGGCTACCGTCAGCAGCTCGGCATCGAAGGGCGATGGGAGCGCATCGCGTTGTCGGACAGTCATGAGCATGGTTTACGAATCTGCGACATTTGCCGCGAATCTTGCATACGCTGAACGTACGGCTTCCCAGCAAATGATGCTTCTCAACCGAATTAGACCAGAAACAGTCGAAGTATCGCAGGTCAGAGTTGCCTTTCTTCATCAGCATCACCCACCACGCCGAAACGGGAGCGCGAGGGAGAAGAAGTGATGGCGGACCAGATTTCACCCCACGGACTGAGAAACATCGACCAAAGAGTTATTCAGGTCGGTGGAGGTCGACTGTCCCCGAGAGGCGTCCATGGCATAGCAGTCAGCCGGGACGGAGCACGACTGTACGCGACGGTGGACGCTTTTTCGGAACAGCATGGACAGAGTTTCCGCAGCATTCGCATTCTAGATACCGCCGCCGAATCAGTCACCGAAACCCTCATCGCGCGCGTCCCGGCGCGCGATGTCGCGGCCGGCCGCGATAGCGGGCACGTGTTCACGCTCGACGGAAGCACTGGTTGGCTCGCTAAAGTCGACACATCGAACGGACATAGCCTCGCAGAAACGCACGCCGGGACAGATCCCAACGGGCCCCAATGTCTGGCCACCACTCCGGACGGCTGGTGCATCGTCTCGGGCTTGCGTGATTCTCAGCTTTGGATCCACGATTTCGGCGTCGATGAAAAACTGCGCGGGGTCATCGCATTGGAGCGGCCCGCATTTCTTGCGGTGAGTTCGGATGGGCGCGTGTTTGTCGCGCATTCGCCCGACGAGGACATCATGGCCCCGGCCGATTCGATCTCGGTGATCGACATTTCAGGACTGACGGTTACACCCACGGTCCAAACCGCTGTCGTCACCGCTGCTGTCAAGACCGCTCGGCCGTTCACTTCATTCACCGTCAGCCCGGACGGCAGCAGGATTTATGGGGCCAGCGCGCCCGACGGCAAGTCGGTGCTTGTGTTCTCTGCCAAGACATCAGAGCTCATCGATGAGATCCCGGTCGCCGCCGGTCGGGTCGATTTGCTAGCAATCAGCCCAGACGGCCTGAGGCTGTACGCCGCGTCACCCACATCAGACCTCGTCGCGGTGATCACAATAAGCACTGGCTGAGCACACCGTGCCTCGAACAGCCCTGGCTTGGCAAGACGAACGGCGCCGCACAAATGGATTCCAACCGGAGCGCATGGTCGGCAAGGGCTTCGTCCTACTTGTACTCGACCGGGTCACGTTCGGTGCCACGGCACTGCCGGTATTCCGGTTGGGCCGTCTCGAGGTAGCGATCATCGTCAAAGCCGACGTGACGCGGACGATCGAGCACCGCGTATACATCGGCGCGAAGGCGACCGAAGTGTGAGTTGTTGCCTCAGCTCGCTGCGGCCGATTCACGTAGCCCGCTACTCGCGCTGTGCTGGCCTGCCGTTCCTACGCTGCTGGGTAGCCACTCATCCAGACGGAAGGAGGGGCCATGACCGCGAAGCAGCGAACGGACTTCGACGGCGACGGGCACGCCGAGATCCTGATCCCCAGCCCGTGGGGACTGGGTGTACTCAAGCTCACCGGCGCCCGTCGACCAGTGGTCGCTCGTTAGTTCGACGGATCCAACCACAGGTGGACCCGTGGGGAGAAGAACCCAGGCAGCGGGGAGAACTCAAGCGGAACGCGTTCGACATCCTCCAGAGCGAGGCGTGGCCGTAAGAACCTGAACTCGACAATTGGAGGCGGAAATGCCAGCATCACCGGAATTGCTCGCCGCCAGGGCGGCGCTCGAACCTGCACTCCCCGGCATCGACGGGGTCACCGGCATCGACATCGGATTTGCCGACGAGGAGGCACGCGACCCGGATGACCTCGCGGTACGGGTCTTCGTCCGCGATGCTTCCTCGATTCCCGCGGTGCTCGACGATGTCATCGGCGGGGGCGATATGCCGATCCGGGTGATTCAGCGGACGTTCGAACCGACGGCCGCGTTCGACACGAGTGCGCATCGCCCGGTCGTCGGCGGCGTATCAGTCGGCGCCGCACGCTTCGTGGCGACCGGCAACTTTCCCGTCGGCACGCTGGGGGCAATCGGTCGCACCACAACGACCTTTCCGCCGATGGTCATCGGACTGTCGAATCATCACGTCCTGGCCCACGACGGCGATCGAAACTTCGGCGACGAAATCATCCAGCCGGAACCGACACCCTTCGGACGTGTGCCGAACGATCTCATCGGAAGGTTGCTGAGCTGGGAGTTTCCCGAGATCGTGTATTCGGGGATTGCGGACGCGGCGATCTGTTCCATCGACCTACCCACGGTCGCGCTCCCGTCGATCACCGATATCGGTCTGACGGCGGGCACGAGACCGGTGTCGCTCGGCCTGCCGGTGACCAAACGTGGTCGAACGACGGGCGTCACACATGGGATCGTGACCACGGACAGTGCGGAAGAGCTTTTCGGCACCTACTACGTCGATTATAAGCATCTTCCGCCGGTCAACAATCCACTCACCGCTCAACCGACAATCGCTCGCGAACTCAAAAATCAAGTTCAGGTGATGATCGACTTTCCCCAGTCGGCAGTCTTCGGTGAGGAGGGTGACTCGGGCTCCGTCGTCGTCGATGGCGCCAACAGAATCGTCGGACTCTACTTCGCGGGCGGCTACGACGCGCCTGGAAATCCCATTCGCTTCGGACTGATGACGCCGATCTCCGTCATCGAGCAGGCGCTCGGCATCAGCTTCAGCTTGCCCACCTGACGCCGCACTATGCCGACCCAACCAGGAGACGATCATGACGCTCGAGTTCACCGCATTCACCGCCGACAATAATGGATTCAGATTTGCCAACGGCTTCGTCACACCGATCACGGTTCCCGGAAACATCATCAAACCGCCGACGCTCAGTGGGCTATGCGGTGGAATGTCGTATGCCGCGCTCGACTACTTCAATGCCGGTAAGCCGATCCCGACCGAAAATTTCACTGCGACAGGCGGCCTTCCGCCCACGAGTACGCCGCTGTACCGACAGATCCTCGAGCGGCACGTTGCATCGCTCGGTTTGAACGTGGTCCCGCCGTTCACGCCGCTGGCCGTCCCGCTACCGGGACTTCCGATCCCGATCTCGGTGTTACCCATCCCGGCGGACACCCACAACGTCCTCCAGTTTCTGAAGCCAAACACCTTCTGGACGAGCGCCCAGTTGACGCAACAGATTGCCGCGACGATCGCGGCGTTGCGCACAGGCAGGCCGATTCCGTTCGGATTGGTCGCTGCCACGTCGATTCTGGACTCACACGTCGTCGTGGCAACCGGATACGACGATGCCCCACCCGATGCCGCAGTGGCAACCGACTTCTTCCTCTACGACTGCCGGCATCCGATGAAGACCTGCACGTTGCGAGTGATACCGCAGTCCCAAAGTTGCGTGCTCAACTGTCCAGGCCTGCCATCCGAACCATGGAAGGCCTTCTTCGTGGAGCACTACACTGCCGCTGCGCCGTAGCAGGGCTTGCGACCGTCACCGGCGCGGCGGCCGTGTCCGGCAGCAGCGGGGTCGAGAAACCGCCGGGTGGAGGTGAAGTCACCGAACGCGCTCGTGGTGAGACCGATCGACTGCTTCGGTGGATACACCAACACTCGGCTGATCGCGTGGAAGCAGAGCCCGAAGTGAGGATCTCCAGCGCGATCGCGTCGGCGAGCAACCAACACCGACACACGCGGACGACACGCCGAAACAGGCAGTCGTGCGCGTTTTTTGTTCGTCCGCAGATGATCTTGCCGGCCGCCACCGCACGCGGCGGGCTAGCGCCTCCACACTCGCAACAAGCCGGATCGAGCAATGCCACGGCGTCGTTTACCAAGGCGTGCATCGGTGAGACAACGGCTTTGGACACCCTCTGCCGAAGGCCTCGTCCATGCCTATTTGCTGGCACGGTTGACACGAAATATGCACCCTGGTGGAAAACGGATTCCCACCTCACTATGGTGAGCAGCACGCGGAAGCCGTCTGGTTCGATCTCGGAGGAAGTCGGCGCCGGGCTCGGCGCTGGATCGCCGCCCGGCCCGCGATTCTCCGCGCCCAGATTGCGGGCCAAGGCCAGGAACATGTAGAAGTTGGGGATCTTGCGCACCGGGGTACTGGTCAGCGTCAGCCAGCGCCCCTCCGCGCCGACGCGCAGTCTCCCGTCCTCCACGGCGACCTGCCGGGCCTGGGGCCAGGGGACAGATCTTGCGTCGACACCGAACTCCCCGTGAACCACAATTTCGATATTTCCGACCTTGCCGCCGGTTCCGTCTGTGCGAATGAGCAATTCGTTGATCAGCGCCACAGCGGCCACGGCCAGTCGCGCCGTTAGGAGCGCGCAGATCACCGCCCGCCCCGGATCCTGGGAAGCATGCATACGAAAGCCTTAGTACTGCAACGGCAGTCGGTTCGGTAGCTTGCTGGTGTGGTGGTGGATGTTGTTGCAGCGGAGTTGGATTCGTTGCATGCGAGGATCGGTGGCCGGTTTACGCGGTCGGAGCCGCGGGGCCGGGCCCGGGAGTATGTGACGGGGCTGGTGGCGGGGTTGGAGCGGAAGAACGGGTGGACGCTGGCCGAGCGGGCTGGTGAGGTGAGCCCGGACGGGATGCAGCGGTTGCTGCGGTGGGCGGACTGGGACATCGACGGAGTCCGCGACGACGTGCGCTCGTATGTGGCCGAGCGGCTCGGCGACCGGGACGCGGTGCTGATCGCCGACGACACCGGGTTCCTGAAGAAGGGGGTGCGGTCGGCGGGGGTGCAACGCCAGTACTCCGGCACCGCGGGGCGGACAGAGAACTGCCAGATCGGGGTGTTCCTTGCCTATGCCTCCGGCCACGGGCACGCGCTGGTGGATCGGGAGTTGTATCTGCCGCAGTCCTGGACCGACGATCGCGACCGCTGCCGCGCGGCCGGTGTCCCCGAGGAGGTCGGGTTCGCGACCAAGCCGCGGCTGGTGATGGCCATGCTGGAACGGGCACTGGCCGCGAAGATGCCGTTTGGCTGGTTCACCGCAGATGAAGCCTACGGCCAGGTCAAATACCTGCGGGTTTGGCTCGAACACCACGACATCGCCCACGTGCTGGCCACGCGCCGCAACGACACCCTGATCACGACCGGTTTCGGCCAGGCCCGCGCTGACGAACTCGTCGCCGCGCTCCCGGCCCGGGCTTGGCAGCGGATCTCCGCCGGTGCCGGCGCGCACGGGCCGCGTGACTACGACTGGGCGAAAGTCCCGATCCGTATCGGCTGGCAACCCGGGCGCGGGCACTGGCTGCTGGCGCGACGCTCGGTCAGTGATCCGGCCGAGATCGCCTACTACATCTGCTACGGGCCGCGCCGGTCCACCATCGCGGACCTGGCGTGGATCGCGGGGTCGCGGTGGCGGATCGAGGAGTGTTTCCAGCAGGCCAAGAACGAAGCCGGCCTGGACCACTACCAGGTCCGCAGCTGGCGGGCATGGTATGCCCACATCACCCTGTCCATGCTCGCGCTGGCCTGGCTCACCGGGACGAAAGCCGTTGCCGCAAAAGGGGAAACAGTGACAGCGATCAAGACATGATCGCACTCACGCTACCGGAGATCCGACGCCTCACCATCGCCCTGCTCCTACCCGCCATCCGCTGCACTCACCGTGTCTGGGCATGGTCGAACTGGCGCCGCCGACGACAACACCAAGCCCGCCTATCCCACTACCGACGCCGAGGACACCCACTCACCTGACTGCCGTTGCAGTATTAGTACTCCAGCCGCACTTTGTTATGTAATCGGCGTCGCCGCTGGTAGTGGGCCTGTCTGGCTCGGTATTGGTGGCGTCGGCGCCAGATCGACCACTGCAAGATGGCGGCTTGGCCGAGATTGCGGGTGATCACGTGTGCCAGTAGACGTCGGATTTCGCCGAGGGTGAGCGAGATAAGGCCGCTGCCAATGCTTTTGGGGCGATAGCGGAGGTAACGGCGAGGTAGGTGTGGGCGAGCATGGCCAGGGTGATGTGGCGGTACCAGGCGTCGTAGCGGCGGACCTGGTACTGGTCGAGGCCGACTTCGGTCTTGGCGGTCTGGAAGCAGTCCTCGATCGACCAGCGGGCGCCGGCGACCCGGATCAGTTCGTCGTCGCTGGTCCCGGTCGGTGCGCAGCACAGGTAGTAGGCGATCTCGAGCTCGCCTTTGCTGTTCGGGGTGAGCGCGCGGCGTGCCAGCAGCCAGCGGCTCCACCCAGCGGTCGTCGTCCATGGGTAGGTCGGCAGCGAGGCCACCGCCCAGTCGAACAGTCGCGGCCCTTTCGCCCCGGCACCGCAGCTGAGTCGTTTCCACGCTTGCGAAGGTGCCTGTGCGACAAGATGATCGGCACGCGTGCAGCCCGCAGTGATCGGGATGGTCTGGCTGCGCGGGACCGCGACCACATACCCGATACACCGGTCTTCCAGCCAGGACCGGAACTTGTAGTCACCGCCATAGGCTTCATCCGCGGTCACCCACCGCGCAGGCACCCCGGCATCCAGCGCCCGCGCCAGCATCTGTTTGGCCAGCGTCGCCTTCGTGGCGAAAGCAACCTCGTCCGGCACGCCCGCCGCGTGGCAGCGCTGTCGATCCTCGGTCCACGACTTCGGCAGATACAGTTCCCGATCAATCAGCGTGCGCCCCCTGCTGCTGGTGTAGGCGCAGAACACACCGAGTTGGCAGTTCTCGATACGTCCGGCCGTGCCGGAGTATTGACGTTGCACCCCAGCGGATTTCACGCCTTTCTTCAAGAACCCGGTCTCATCGACAACCAAAACACCGTCCGGATCGCCCAGGTGCTCGACCGCGTAGGCGCGCAGATCGTCACGCACCCCATCGGCATCCCACGCAGCCTTGTTCAACAGCCGCTGCATCCCGTCCGGCGTCGTATCACCAGCCGCTTCCGCCAAGGTCCAGCCGTTCTTACCCGCCAACGGCGCCAACAGTCCCCGCACATACAACCGCGCCCGAGCCCGCGGCTCCGCCCGATAGAACCGGCCCGTCACCCGCCCGAACAGATCATCCAGCCCAGCCACCCACGCAGCCAGATCCTCATCGATCGACACAACGAAACAGGCTACCGCGCAACATAACAAAGTGCGGCTGGAGTATTAGTACTCCAGCATCACTTCGTGATGTTGTTGGGTAGCCTGTGTTTTCGTGGTGGTTGATGAGGATTTGGTGGCGTGGTCGGCGGGGTTGGAGGAGTTGTTCGGGCGGGTGGCGGGCCGGTTCGTGCGGTCCGAGCCGCGGCGGCGGGCGCGGGCGTATGTGCGGGGGTTGCTGGCGCCGTTGGCGGGCAAGAACGGCTGGACATTGGCCGAAGTCGCGGGTGAGTTCACGCCGATCGGGATGCAGCGTCTTCTGAACGCGGCGGCGTGGGATGTCGATGGGGTGCGTGATGACGCGCGGGCGTATGCGGTGGAGCATCTGGGTGATCGCGACGGTGTGCTGGTGGTCGATGAGACCGGGTTTCTGAAGAAGGGCGTGAAATCGGCTGGGGTGCAACGGCAGTACTCGGGGACTGCGGGCCGGATCGAGAATTGTCAGCTCGGGGTGTTCTGCGCGTATACGAGCGTGAAGGGGCGCACGCTGATCGATCGGGAGTTGTATCTGCCCAAGTCGTGGATCGCCGATCGGGATCGCTGCCGCGATGCCGGGGTGCCAGAGGATGTCGAGTTCGCGACGAAACAGGTTCTGGCCCAGCGGATGCTGGCTCGTGCGTTGGATGCCGGGGTGCCTGCGCGGTGGGTGAGCGCCGATGAGGCCTATGGTGGTGATTCGAAGTTCCGTACCTGGCTCGAGCGGCGACGGATCGGTTATGTGGTGGCGGTGCCCAGTAACGCGCCGGTCGTCATGTCGCTGGCCGGTAGCCGCCGCGCCGGCCAGATCGTGGCCGACGCGCCACCGCAGGCATGGAAGCGCCGTAGCTGCGCAGACGGCGCGAAAGGCCCTCGGATGTTCGACTGGGCCGTGGCCACGGTGCCCACCGTCAGTGAGGCCGGGCCGGGCTGGCGACGATGGCTGCTGGCCCGCCGGTCACTGACTCCTAACGTCAAAGGCGAACTCGAAACCGCGTACTACCTGTGCGGCGCCCCGATCGGCACCAGTGACGACGAGCTCATCAAGGTCGCGGGTGCCCGTTGGGCGGTCGAGGACTGCTTCCAGACCGCCAAGACAGAAGTCGGGCTCGACCAATACCAGGTCCGCCGCTACGACGCCTGGTACCGCCACATCACCCTCGCCCTGCTCGCCCACACCTACCTCGCCGTGACAGCCGCTATCTCCCCAAAAGCATTGGCAGCGAACTCATCCCACTCACACTTGGTGAGATCAGACGTCTCCTGGCACACCTGACCACACCATCACCGAACCTCACCAATGCACTGCACTGGTCAACCTGGCGCAGACGCCACCAGCACCGGGCAAAACAGGCCCACTACCAGCTACGACGCCGATTACATCACGAAGTGATGCTGGAGTATTAGACGTTGTCTCATGTCGCTGACCTCGCTTTCGTCAGTTTCTTGAAGCAGGTGAGCGCGGCGGCGAGTGTCAGGAAGGCGCAGAAGTGGATGCCCTTGCGCTCGTAACGCAGGTTGAGCCGGTGGTAGCCGGTGAGCCAGGAGATCGTCCGCTCGATCACCCAACGGTGGCGGCCGAGTCGCTGGCTGGACTCGATACCTCTGCAGGCGATACGGATGCCGATGCCGCGGTCGTGGACCCATCGGCGCAGTTCTGCGGTGTCGTAGGCCTTGTCCGCGTGCAACTTGGCGGGCTTGCGTCGTCGCGGACCGCGCCGCGACCGGACCGACGGGATCGCCCGCATCAGCGGGCGCAGCGCCTCGGCATCGTTGGTGTTGGCAGCCGAAATGCCCACGGCCAGAGGAATTCCCGCCCGATCCGACAGCACGTGCAGTTTCGAGCCGGACTTGCCACGATCGACCGGGCTCGGCCCGGTCATGTCGCCCCCTTTTTGGCTCGCACCGACGCCGCGTCGATCACCGCCCGCGACCAGTCGATCAAGCCGTCGCTACCCAGCTCATCGAGCACGGCGCGGTGTAGGCGCCGCCACAGACCGGCCTCGGTCCACACAGTGAACCGGCGATGCGCCGTCGGCACGGTGACCCCGAACGACGGTGGCAGCATCCGCCACGCACAACCGCTGGTCAGCACGTACACCACCGCGGTGAACACCGCACGCTGGTCGACCGGCGCGGTACCGCCACCCTGCATGCGCGGGACGAACTCCGGCAGCAACGGCTCCACCAGCTCCCACAACTCGTCGGGCACCAGCCGCTTCGACAACTCGTCTGCCACGATCGAACATCCTGCGACACAACCGATCCCGACACACCGGATACGGAGTACGTCGACGTGAGACAACGTCTTAGGTGACAGCCCAACTTGGCGTCCTGCGCGGCCAATGCACCCGATCGCGCAGTTCTTGTCGTTGAATGCCGGTATACGGTCAACCATCGCGCTTCCGTCCGGACACGACAAGTACGCCGTCCGAGATGCCGCGTCGACCGCGCCACAGCTAGACAGTCTCTAGGTCGGCTTCCTCAATCCAGCGCACATGATTGAGTTACACAGCGCTAACCCGGATTCCGAGATGTCCGGGACAGCGCTGCCCCGGACTCACGAAAGTGGGTTGGTCGAGCTATCGGCGAAGACCGGTGGGCCGCCGTCGGCAGCGGAGGCCACCTCCTTCCGATAACGCACAGATTGCCTGCGTATTGTGTCGTGACGCCGTTCGCGTATTCAGCGGCTGGCGAGAACCGAACATCAGCTGTTACCTGTCGGAATCCCGTGGCCTCCGTCGTGTGGGGTACCGTCGCACTCCCGGGTTTCGGGCATGGTCCAGCGGCCCGTAGAACACCGCCAGCATGAGGTCGGCGTCGATGAGGACCGCGCGGGTTGAGAATGGCCGCCGGTCAGGTTCGCTCTGGACGGGTCCGCGCGCACGAGGTGCGCGCGAAAGGCGCGAAAGGTAGGCGTCGCGGCCAGTGGAGCGTCGGACAGTTCCTCGCCGTAGAGGCCGGTTGGGGTCGTGACCGCGCCGGTCAGCGTTGTGTTGTGCAGGTTGGCCGAGGTCAGCCCCGCGCCGATGAGTCGGCGTGGGACAAGTCGGTGCCGAAAAGTTACCTCTTCGGCGGCTGGATAACCCCCTGACAGTCGAGTAGTCGACTACGCATGTTAGGTGCGCGCCAGGCATCCGAGGATTTTTGACATGGACTCTTTCGGTCCTGGAACAGGAGTACCCACTGAGAGAGGGGATCAGATGGCTGTCAATATCTCGCGAAGTCAGTCTGCCGACACCACGCGGCATCATCGGCCGCGCCATCGCCCACGCGGCAGTTGTGGTGCCGTGACCGCGGAGGGGAGGATAGTCATGGGCTGTCGACGAGTGATTCTGTGGGTCCTTCTAATCGCGGCACTCGCCGCGGCCTGCGCCACTTCCCCGCCCAAGCAGGCCCCTCTCACCCACGGGCGGTCGACCGGGACCGCGCCGTCGGCTCGCGGCGGTGTGCCCGGCCAACCAGGCAAGCCCGATTCAGGTTCGGTGCCAGGTGCGCCGATTCGTATCCCGAATCTCGTAGAGCTTGCTTCAGCGTCGATCGACTCCGTGAAGAACGATTGGGTCATCGCACCGATCATGGAGGCCTGCGGGGGGACCCTCTGTGTCCAGGTCGAGGTACGGACGGGCGATAACCCGAACTACGACCGCTGCCAGTATGTGTCCTACAGCGGCGCCAAGGTCGACTGGACACCGGTCGAAGGGGCCCCGAACGGAATGTTGATCATCGAGCGTGGAGCGACGCTGGTTCTGTACACCGGCTCGAAGACGCCCTGCTCTCAAGGCGCCGACGTCACACCCGACGGGTCCGAAGAGACGGGCAATAGCGACGGCTCCACCACGACGACGCCGGACGTGGCGCCTAGCACGACGCCGCCGGACGTGGTGCCAAGCACACCACAGCCCACCATCCCAGAAGCCACTCTCCCGCCATTGGGCACCAATGTCCCGACCAGCTGAGGGCCACGAGACGGCACCGGAGCCCGGCAGCAGCGATCCGGCCCGCGCTGCTGCATCGCCGTTTGCCGGGTTCGGCAAGGTAGCTAAAGCACTCGGCCAACTCGCCGCGCCAACGACACTGGTGACCGCGCTGCTGTTCTACTTCGGCTGGGCACACGTCTACTGGTTCTTCGACTATTTCGGCGTCGACTCCACAACCCTGCACCCGAGCCTCAGCGACTACCTAATGCGCAGCGTCGACGCCCTGTTCATCCCCCTCATCGCCATCGGCGTCATCGGGATGGCACTGACATGGGGCTATCTCGCGCTGCCCGACTCCCTACGCCGCGGCCACCGGAAACGATGGCAGCTGCTGACCATCACAGCGGTCGCAGTCATCATTCTCGTCAACGGCCTGACCAGGCTACTGTTCAAAACCCCGCTCAACAACGCCCTCGCAGTCGCACCGATATCGATCATCGCCGGTGTCGCGCTGCTCTGGTATGTCGTTCTGCAACGACGGCAACAGCTGCGTGAACGCATCCCCGAACAACCGGTCGCCTCCGACGCCGCCGCGGTCATCGAATGGACGATCCTGTTCATCGTCATCGGCATCAGCCTGTTCTGGATCACTGCCGACTACTCCGCCGCCGTCGGCCAATCCCGGGCACAGCTGACGGCCGCTGAAATCCACAAAAAACCTGGTGTCGTCGTCTACAGCGAGAAAGACCTCTATCTGTCCGACCCCGACGTGCGGAAAGTCGAATGCGCCCCTGCCGAGGGCTCGGCCTACTCGTTCCGCTCGGCCTATCGGTTCCGCTACGACGGGCTGGTCCTGCTTGCGCACATCGGCGACCAGTACGTGCTGCTGCCACGGAGCTGGCCGACGCAACGCGGCGCCGCCATCATCCTGCCGGCCTCGCCGCCGGGGGCGGTGCGATTCGAATTCCGGATAGCCGAAAATTCGGCCGGGAGCAACTGCACATAGTCCGGCCCGGCGATCAACATGTCATCGGTAGTGACACACAGTGCACGGGAGACGGTGTCAATGTCATTGCTCACACCCTTGATCTACGGCACCCTAACCCCGCAATCACCCCGGAACGCACGCAAAACCCTTGACCGGCAGCATCGATCCGGCTCTGACCGGCCTGTCTCGAGCGGACTTCGCGCACCTGGCAGCGGTCTCGGAACCTTACTGGGACGCCTTGGCAGAGGCGAACGTCGCTTTCACCGCCCCGCAGCTCCCTGCATCCGCAAACCAGCAGCGTCGACCATTGTCGCCGCGGGCAGCTTCGCGCTGCTGCCTATGGGGGAACACAGCGAGACCGGCGACGACCCCCAGAAGGCATGGATATTCCAGGTCGAGGTCAATACCGGCACCGATCACGGATTCTGGGCCGCAGTGGATCGTGGCAACGGGGGGGTCCTAGTATCTGGATTTAACCGAGCCGTACATCGGCGGCGGGACGCTGATCATTCTCGCTTGGGGAGAACCTCGTCCAGGACGGCGTTGTGCAGACGCCGCCACAGCCCAGTCTCGGTCCACACGCTGAACCGGTGGTGGGCCCTCGGCAGGGTGACCTCGGACTCGGGCGGCAGCATCCGCCACGTGCAGCCGTTGGTCAGCATGAACACCACCGCTGTGAACCCCGCACGCTCATCGGCCGGGGCGGTGCCACCACCCTGCGGACGCGCGGTGAACTCCGGAAGCAGCGGGTTCCGCGAAAGCAACTGACGAGGAAGGATCACCAAATGCCAGGCTTTCAGCCTGCAGTCCCGAATCCCTTTAGTGCTGACCGTTCGGGCCGTCACGGCTGTGGTGGACGTGCCCACCGACCGTCGATATCAAAAGAATCGACCGGCACATTGAAAGTCACTATCCACTGCGCGAATGCAAACCCACCCAATACGAGCTTCACCGGCCATTCTGGCTGTGGAATAGTGGGAGGCGCCTCTTCGTCCGACAACGTGAACAACCTGGCGTCGGTCAGATCCAGCAGCGAGGCGGCGCCTTGATCGCCAACTGGCATACCGTTTAGGCTCTGAAGGTCAACCGAAGTGACGATGCCGGGTCCATCGTCGCCCTGGATATGGGGCCACCCGGGTTCCCGGTCCACTGGGTGAGCGCCTACGCGCCAACGCCGGTGCGCTCACGATCGTCGGGCTCGCCCTGGAAGCCGGTGTCCCTAGATATGCCCTGACACAACGACATACGGACTTGAAGAACAAGTTCTACACGCGAGTGGCTGAGCGCGGTGCGTCATCGGAGGTGGAGACCCGACGCCGGGCCACCATCGCCGCACTGAAGAGACGATCGCGAACAAGAATGCCGAACTCGCCCAACTTCGGGTCGACGTCCCCGCCCTTGTCCGGGCGGTGAATCAACTCACACTGGAGAACCAAGAGCTGCGGGAAGCGGCGGCGAACCCCGACACGGCGGTGATCCCGATCCGGCGACAGCCACCACACCACACAGAAGGACGATCGCGCTGACGATAGACGGCGTAGGCGCATCTCCGGTGATCGCAGGCGCTGCTTTCGGAGGTAGAGGGTGGGTTGGTTTAGCGTCCTTTGCGGATGAGGGCGGTGAGTTGTTGGCCTTCGGTGAGGGTGAGCGGGCCCGTGCGGCTTGTTCGGCGACGCCGAGGGCGGTGGCGAGGACGCGGCCGTGGAGGTCGAGGCCAGCTTCGGACAAGGCAGTGAGGTCGGCGACGCCGGCACGGGCTTATGGTGCAGGCGTTGGCGGGCGTGACCCGTACGGCGTGGCTGGGCCCGTGGCCCCACCTGCTTGGACCGCTTAGCGGCAGCGAATCGAAAGCCGTCGCCGCCGCTGGCACGCTCGGTGCGCTCGCTCTTGCCGATGGCCCCGTCGCCGCCATCGTGGGACCGCCGATCCTTGTCCACCCAGTTGCCCAGTGTGCCGTCGTTGATGCCCAGCTCTCGAGCCACGTGCGCGATCGATTTCCCGGTCTCCCGCACGATCCCGCACCCCGCCCTCCTTGAACTCCGGATCGAACATCCGCCGCGTCTCCATCGCCGCACCTCCTCATGGCGATGTCTCCACGATACGAGGGGAAGCCCAGGATACGGAGAGAGAACGGGGGTGCACGGCGAAGTTGTCGGCGTCAGCCGTCACAGAAGTCTGTTGGCTACAGGTAGAAGTGATCGGCGTATACCAATCGGGTCGTGCCGGTAGGGGTTTCCTCGCCCGGGTGCGGGTCGGCCGACAGAATCTCGTACTCCTCGACCTGTGCGCGCAGGTCTTGAGCGGTGCCTGGTGTCAGCAGCTGCTGCGCCGGTTCTAAATTCAGCACGGCGGACCACGTAGCCTTGAACGTCTGCTCGTCGACGCCGGCTAATTCGCACGGCACCTGAGCGACGTTGACCCAGTCGATGTCGGAGCCGGACAGGGAATTTCGAACCTGCAGGGTTGCCACGACCTGTCGCGACTTCGGCAGCAGCTCCAGCAGTTTGGCGCGGTCTGGTGGCTGCGTGGGCATCTCGAGGCCGGGTGCGTTTGTCAGGGCGGTCACACCGGTAACCGTGACCCGCACCTGTCCAGCCTCGGGCCTGCTGAGCGTGCCGATACGTTCCGGCGGCAACTGGACAAAGTCGGTTGGCACGACCTCCGAGAACGCCATGCCCGTTATCGAATTGGGTTGATAGCGAGCCACCGAGAGGCGAAGGAATGGCCAGATCGCGCTGGCGGAGTCGAAGACCGCGTCGACGAACCAGCGCTTGCGCTCGCGGTGAAACTCCGGCCGGTACGCGTAGGCGTTGATGACGTTGTCCTTATCGTCAGGGCTGTTTGACTTGCGTTCCTTGACGACGTGCAACAGTGGCCGGCCGGGCGCATTCTGGGGGTCGAGGCTCAGCTGCACCGCACGTTGTTGCCAGGCTGGCAGTACCGGAACTTCGTTGGAAGTCAGCGGCAGCGGTTTGTTGTCCCCGTCCAACTTGGGCTGTGAGGACGCTAGCTGCGGTCCGACCAGGATCGGGTCGCGCGCCCACAGGCTGACCTTTTCCGCATTGCCCTCCGCGGCCGCGGAATCACCGGTCGTAATGATGGCCAGCATCTCGCCGTCGCCGCTGGAGTACCACGGCCGGTCCAGCCAGATCCGCACACCGCTACGGCGGATGCGCCTGATCGCGAACGGGTGCTGGGGCTCGGTGGTCTGCTCCCACATGAACATCGGGATCACATCACGCACCACCGGCGGTGCCGGTGCGGCCGAGCTGGGGATGTTAACGGCGACCTCGTTGCCGGCGGACCGCGCGTCGTCTGGGGGCGGAAGCTCCTCGGGAGTGAAGAACTCCCGGTATCGCGACGAGCCGTGCAGCCGGTAGAACACGGTGCGCGCCTTGGTGTCGGGCAGGTTGTGGATGGCGGTACGGATGGGCACCTCGGACATGCGATTGCCGACCTCTTCCGCCTTCTTGTCAAGGGTGAGCAGCGAGAAGCGCTCGTGCTCCTCGATGCGGTGGTCCACCACAATCTCCTTGGTGCCGTGCGGCGTAGGAGCGTCGGTGTCGGGGTCATCGATGACGTCGTCCCACCGCGCGCGCAGTTGCACCTTCTCGGTGCTGGCGCCGTGCACGTCGATGACGCCGTCGAGATCGACGGTGACGACGTTGGGGTTGCGGGGTTTTGCTGTCAGCCGCGAGATCGCCGGCGCGATCGCGGGCCGGGCCGTCGCGTGAACCAACCGCAGATGCTCGTCGGGGGTGAGCCACCACAGCCAGCCGTCCCGGGCGGCGCGTTCGATGACCTGCCGATCGGCGTCGGGTACCTGCGGATCGTGCACGGGGTCGAACCGCCAGAGCCCCATCTTCTCCAGATGGTTGGCGTCGAGGGTGGTGGAATAGGTGACCGCGACTTGCTCGCCGGGAGGAAGGCCGACGTGTATGACGTTGCCGTCCTGTCGGGCATCTAGTCGCGGTGCATGATGTAGCACCAGCCGAAGCGGCTGCAGTTCGGGCCAGTTCCCGGCGTATGGGATCATGACCGACTGCAGCACACGCGGATTGGCGAACCGGTGGTCGGCGCCGGCTTCGTAGAACACCAGCGCGACCCCATTGGCCATCGGGTCCGCGAGATAGGGAAGCATCAGGTTGTCGACGTCGTGGGCGATGTACTGGCCCTCGGCGGGCTGCACATCGGGATTCTGAATGTCGTCGAGGGTTGGATCGGTGGCGCCCGGTGTGGGCAGCAGCGAGATCCCCGGCTGCGCAATGGTTCCGGTGGGTGAGTTCAGGTCCTGGATGCGGGTGTGGAACAGGTTCCCACGTTCCTTGAGCGCGATCGCGTAGGCGCGGGCGTGGTTGCCGAGCCGCATCAGCTCGTCGAAGCGCCCGTCCAGCTCGGCCTCGAGTTGGCTTCCCTTCGGCGGCACGATGTGGCGCTCGCATAGCCCCGGTGTGCCGGTCAGTCCGGTGCGGATCACCATGCGCTGCAGGGATTCTCCGGTGGTGTAGGCGATCCGGGGCACGAGCGTCGGGGCGGGGATCGGGTCCCACCGCAGAAACAGACGCGGCGAACTGATCGTGCTCGGGTCACCGGAATCGGCGAACAGGGCGGCCAGCTGCTTGGGATCGACATCCCACTGCGGATGCTGCCGCAGCGACGTCGCGTTGTCGACCACCGAAGCCATCGCCCGCTCGATCTCGCCAGGCGTCCCGTGGCGGTCGAGGGCGCGCGGGTGCGCCAGTCCCCTGGCGCGCAGCGACGCCAGCAGGCCCGCCTGGTCGCGTTGGGCGGCTTCGGCGCGCAGCGCGACCAGGTGGGCCGTGGCGTTGGCGATGGTCGACTCCTGTGGCTCCGACGTGGGGATCGGGTCGAGGGGGACGCTGTTGCCGGCCAGGTCGACTCCGGCGATCCGGAACGAGTAGCGGCGGCCGTAGCGAAGCGCCGGCAGCGACCCCGGCTCGGCCGTGGACTGCACCCGCAGCCCGCCGTCCTGGGGCTGGGGTTGGCTGGCGATGTACTCGGTGCCTGGGCGTCCGCGTGTGCCGTCATCGTGGATGACGTGTCGACCCGGTCGCGGTGCGGACAGGCTCCACCCGTGCCAGCCGGCCAGCACCTCGTGCACGTAGTA
This sequence comes from Nocardia abscessus, assembly GCF_015477775.1. Lineage (GTDB taxonomy): Bacteria > Actinomycetota > Actinomycetes > Mycobacteriales > Mycobacteriaceae > Nocardia > Nocardia abscessus_A. Next base: position 102,136 of record NZ_JADLQO010000013.1, read on the forward strand.
GGGGTTGGTGTCGTTGCCGGGCACCCGGCTCGGTGGGGGATTCTGCAGGAAGCCGACGTCGCGCACGGCGGCCAGGATCGGGGTGGTGTCAAACGATGCGCTCACCCTGCGCTGGTGCAGGCTGTGCCACATCCGTGTGGTGTCGTCCCACACCTCGACCCGGGTTCCGCGCATCAGGTCTTCGAAGTGGAATTGGTTGTGCGGCTGGACCGTGCCGGGCACCTCGACGACCGGCTCCAGCTGCTCGACCTTGGTGACGCGCTCACGCAGCGCGGTGGGCCGGTTGAGCTCGGCGATGGAAAAACCATGTGCGCGAAGCGCCGCGGGCGCAAACGAGCTGCGGTCGCCGTTGACCTCGACCGCCAAGGCGCGGATCACGCTGCGCAGCAGTTGCTCGAGCGCTAGGCCCGCCGCATCCGGATCCAGGTCCATCACCCGGTAGCGGGCAGGATCGCCCAGCCGTAGCCGACCAGCGGTCCAGCGGTCGGTCTGGGCGGCAGCAAAGAATCGTGGACCGACGGTGTTGCAGCGTGTTTCGGGAGATAGGTACGCTTCGGCGCCGTCGACGATCACGTCACAGTGGATCGCGTGGGCGGCACGCAGCGCGTCCAGATCTTCGACGTGCACGTCCACGACGAAGCCCAGCGCGCGGGCCAGCGCGGGTACGTTGCACGCCGCCGCCGCGCGTTCGTGGAAGTCTGGTGCGTCGTGCGGTGTGCGCGGCGGATGCACGTTCGGAAGTGGTTTGTCGCGGGGTGGTCGCTGCTCCTCGGGGCGGTTGTAGTAGCGCTGCGCGGCGTGGACGTCGCGCAGCATGACCAGCATCGGGTTGTCGCCGGCCGCCTCGGGATCGGTGAGCAGGCGGTCGAGAAACTCGGTGATCAGACGATCGGTGTCGTCGCGGTCCAGCAGCAGCTCGATGGGGGAGCGCCAGCCGCGGGGGATTTCGGCGGCGCGAAGGTGCACCCCTCCGTCACCGGCGCCGCCACCGCCACCACCGTCACCAGGTCCGGGGAGGTCCGGGTCGGGTTTCGTGGGCGCGACGCTGTCGCGCGCGGCCTGGTCGCGGCCGACGATCAGCGCGAGCCGCCGACGATCACGTGCGTCGAGGTAGCCGCGCAGCTCCCGGACCAGATCAGAGACGCCCTCAGCCTCGGGGATGCGCTGCAGCACGTCGAGCAGCTCTTCTGCCAGCGGGTTGCCGAGCACGCCCGGCCTGCTGACCGGGCACGAGCATATCGATGCGTAGTGCGCGTCGAGGGCATGATCAGGTGTTCGGTTGGCCGGATAGGTATTCCACGCCACGTCGGTCAGCTTTGGCTGCGGGTAGTCACGCACGACGGTGTCGGCGGGAAACGCTGTCTGCCAGGCGGTGTCGCTCGGTGCGATGATCCGCGGGTCATCGCTCGGTGCCAGCAGCGGCGTACATGCGATCGGAAGGGGGCTGGTGTCGGTGCGCAGCCGGATCGTCGCACCGCGCAGCGTGCTCACCCAGTTCCGCATCACCGGGTAGTCGTCGAGCTGACCGCCGCCCTCGAGTCGATGGGACAAGAACAGCGACACATGGAATGGGTCTGCCGGATCCACCGAGTACGGCAGGACGGTGCTCATCAGTCGGGTGGTGGGCATGCGGTCACGCTCCGATCGCAAATGACGAGTAGTACTGGCGCCACAGGGCCTGGCCGTCCTCATCGGGGGGCATGATCTGCGCCAGCGTCGGGTCGCCCTTGGAGCCGGCGAGTTTGCGCTCGCAGGTGATCTCGACGGAGGCCGAGAAGAGCGCGACTTCCACCTCGACACACAGTGTGGCGCGGCCGACGAGCTTGCCCGAGTCGAAGTCGTAGGTCAGCGACAGTTCCAGGGTGATCGACGCGGAGGCGATCCCGAGCACCTCCACCTCGCCGCAGATCCGGAAGTAGCCGGTCAGCTGACCCTTCTTGTCCTCCAGCCGCAGATACACCCCGATCATCACCGACACCGAGCCGGAGGCCACGCCCAGGTCGACGCTGAGCGCAGCACCAGCTTCGAGCCCCATCTCCAAGAGCACCAATCCCTTGGGCGCCAGGCGGATTCCGACCCAACCGCCGCCACCGATCGCCAGCACGGTGAGCCGGAAGGGTGCTTCCTTTCTGCAGAACATGAATCCGACTGTGACGGCCTCGCCCAGGAAGGGGATCCGGCAGTCGGCGCCGAGGGCGATGTTCTCCAGGGTGAACACGCCGACTGCGACGCTGGGCAGCGCCAAGTCGAAACCTGCCGTCGCGCCCTCGGCGGTGACGTCGACATAGGGCGGGTCGGCGAAACCGTCGAATGGGATGAGCTGGCGCAGCTTTTCGATGAAGCCGAGCGGGCCGAGGAATTCCATTCGGTCGAATTGGACGTCGACCTCGGGCTTTCCTCCGGTGGCGACGCGGAATCCGATGCGCCCGAACTTCATGTCCATCAAACGTGCTTCGGGCAGCAGCTGCAGTCGGAAGTTGCGCAGCTGTGCGCTGACGTCGGACTGCGGGTCTGCATTTTTGCTGGTGCGGATCTCGACCGCGATCGTCAGTGCCTTGTCCGGCTGTTTGGGGTCAAACACCTCGTCGCCGGTGGCCGGCCAACCCTTGATCAGCGGATTCCACTCGTAGCGGATGGTGGCGGCCTCCACGGCCGACTTCAGGGCCGTGGCCAGTTTCCTGGCGTCCTCGTCCTGTGCGGTTGTCAGCGCGGACTTGACGGCGCGGTAAGGCCGTTCGATCAGGGCGCGTAGGTATGCCGGCAGGAACGGATTGGTCAGCAGCGCGTCAAGAGGTTGGAGGGCGTCGAGGATCCGGCGTGCCGGCTCGGCGGCCGGATTGGGGCCGTCGTCGGTGGGTGGGCCCAGGTGCAGCGCCTCTAGCAGGGGTTGCACGGGATGAGCCGCCAGCGTGTCGATGGCCTGCTGAACCTGGGTGCGCAGGTCCTGGAGGCGCTTCTTGGCCTCGGCCGTCGTGGTGTCGGCGATATCGGAGTCCAGCGTATTGCGCGCCTTTTCCATCGCGGTGGCCAGGTTGGCGAACTCCGACGCGACCGAGCCGATCAGACCGAGTTGTTCGGTGATGAGTTTGGGTGCCATACCGAGGTTTACGTCCTCGTCGACGAGGATGTCCTTGAGGTCGAAAAGGCCGAACAACTTGGGCAGGGCACCGCCCAGGAACGCGGCCGGATCGAACTTGCCGGCCCTGATGCCATCGGCGGTCTTGCCCGCGTCGCCTACCGCGCCCTGGGTGCGGGATAGTGCGTTGACCGCGACGCTGGGTTCGATGAATCCGCCGCCGCGGTCGGTGGCGCCGGCGAAGTCGAGCTTGTTCTCGTTCTCTCTTTCGAGGGTGAGGAACAGTTGAGCTGGGTCGTCGGCCGGAAACCCGTGGTTCACGTAGGAATCCGGGTACCGCACGGCGACCGGGCCGCCGCCGCGGTTCAGCGCCGTGAGCGCCGGGACCGTGACATGCGCCTTGACCATCGACGGTGTGCTGGTCAATTCCTCTGCGGCGCCAGCTAACTGGATGTATTGGACGCGGGTCGTGGTATCGCCGGGAGTGGCGGCGGGCGCGAACGCAACCTCGGCGCCGCCGAGGTCGGTCACGCCCTTGGCCACGATGTTGCTGTTCCAGGTGTTCAGCGCGTCGGGGTGGGCGTGGCGCGGGACGGCCACCAGCGCGGTCATCATCGTGATCGGGCGGCCGGCGTGATCGGTACCGGTGACCTTCCATAGGTAGTGGGTTTTCGCCACCGACGGGATGAAGACCTTCGAGTCATTGTCCACCATGTCCAGGTCTGGCGACACCACCGGGTCGATCGTCACCGAGGTGAACGGCAGCCGGCGGGCGTCGATTCCGGTGTAGGTGCGGGTGTGTTCGCGCAACACGATGAAGTTGCGGGTGAACAGGTTGGCCGCCGGATTCTTCTCGCCGACGGTGATCTTGCGCTCGGTGACCCGTACCAGGGTGCCGCGATGTCCGAACGGGAACAGGTATACCGGTTTCTCGACGCGCACGTAGCTGTCGCGGCCCAGCGGTGCGAGGTGCCGATACGCCGAGAGCGCGCCAGTGCCGTCGTCGGCGACAGGGGGTCCCAGCCCACCCGCCAATCGATCCATGCGCCCAGGGCGCTGAGCTAGAACCGCTCGACGCGCAGTGGCTCGGGTTCGATCTCGGGATAAGCAGTGTGATTGGCGCTTTGGCGGTGGATCGCTATGCGCTCTTCTGGTCTCAACGATCCTTTGAACCCCGGAGCGGAGGCGCCGGGGTCGTCCCTATCGCGGGCCCACCAGAGGCGGGGGAATGACCAAAATCTCTCCGGGGGTGGATCAGATCCGGGTTGGCCTCTCTCGTACGGAGCGAAGGCCTACGGTGACGGGAACGGCGGCACGGCGGCCTCGTTACCGTCGGAGTTCACCTGGCGGTCGCGGTCGAACAGGAATGCGACGATCTGCGCGATGGTGTTCGCGTTCGTCAGGGCCTCCGCCAGATTGGTGACTGAGTGGTCCTCGAGCCCGATCAGATGGAAGTACTCGTGGGTGACGATGTCGCGCCGCAGGTCCGCGGCGCTGGCGAAGAACGGATCACACACGCTCACTTTCGGATCCGGGTCACTGGCCACCGACGCGGCGAACGGCGGATCGGCGAACACGCCGCACCGGCCGGATACGCCCTCGTCGATGACCGTCACTGGTTGCGCGAGGTTCTGCGTGATCAGGTCGATGGTCGCCGAAATGCCCTGGCGCAGTGCGTTGTCGAGCGGGTCGGCGGACACCACCAGCCGCCGGGACAGTACCTGCAGGTCGCGCGCGTGCGAGGTGGCGACGATGCCAGCCTCAAAGGTCCGCTCCGGTTCCGATAGTGCTGCGGCGGTGACGATGTCGTCGCGCAGACCCTGCAGCCGGGTGTGGACGGCGTCGAGGGACTCGCGGCTGGCCCGGTGTGCGACCGACAGCTGGGTGCCGCGGGTGTCACCGCCGGCCACCAGATCGGCGTCCATGCTGGCGATCGTGCGTTCGCCGACGATATTGTCGGCGGTCTGCTCGATGGCGAAGTTGATGCTGCGCCGAATGCTCTTGTAGTGCAGCACCGCATCGGCCGTCTCGGGTCCGTACTTGAAGTTGTCCTTCTCGTCGCTGGGGAGCTGGATCTGCTCCAGCGTCTCCAGCGCCAGCTGGATCTTCAGGACATGGGTACCAACGGCGCCCGGCGCGATGTGCGCCGAGTTGTCGACCAGCGCGGCCTCGAGCTGTGGAATCACCGGCGAATTGTGCTGAATGTAGCGGCATTTCACTACTCCGTCTGTTTCATAGATACAGATGGTCGGCGTAGATCAGGCGCGAGATCGTGGCCTTCCGACTCTCGGGATCGGCGGGGAGCATCTCGTACTCCTCGACCAGGACGCGCAGTTCCGGCACGGTGCCGGGTGTCCGGAGCTGATTCGCCGGATCGAGCTGCAACACGCCGCTCCAGCTCGCGGCCAGCTCCGTGATACTGCCGTTGGTGGAATTCAGCACCACCCGCGCACCCTCGACGGTGCATTGGACCTGCTCTACCTTCGTCCAGCCGAGGTCGCTGTCCGATCCGGGGTCCTTGGACTGCAGGGTCGCCACCACCTGCCGGCTGGTGGGCAGGGCCCAGGCGACGAAAACGTTCGGATTGGTGACATCCGGTGGCGGGTTCGGTGTGCCGAAGATGCCGGGGATATTGGTGAACGCCGTCGCGCCGGACACGGTGACCCGGACCTGATCGGCCTCGGGGCGGCTCAGCGTGGCGATGCGCTCGGGCAGCAACTGCACGAAATCGGTGGTGACGGTCGGCGATACGAAGCAATCGAGGATCGAATTCGGCTGGAACCGCGCCAGAGTCAACCGCACGAACGGCCACGCGGTGTCGGCGGCGTCGAACAGGACGTCGACAAACCAGCGTTTGCGATCGTGGTGATATTCCGGCTGATAGAGGTAGGCGCTGCGCAGATCGGGATCGGTCTGCAGGAACTGGAGGCCCTTGTAGCCGACCGGACGTCCCGGACGCCGCTGCGGATCCAGCTGCAGTTGCAGGGCCCGCTGCTGCCAGGCCGGGACCAGGTGCACGTCGGTGGAATTGCGCGCGCCGGGCGTCACGAAGGCGGGATCGCGGCCCCACAGGCTGATGCTGTCGAGGGTGGCGTCCTTGTTCTTGGGTGGCGGGATGTTGTCGGGGCCGACGATCACCGCGAGCAGTTCCCCGTCGCCGCTGGAGAACCATGGCCGATCGAGCCAGATCCGGACGCCGCTGCGACGGGTGCGCCGTCGTGCGAAGGGCTGTTCGGGCTCGCTGTCCTCCTCCCACAGGAACATCGGAACGACATCGTGGACCTGGGGCGGCAGCGGCGGCGCGCTGTTCAGATGTGTCACCCGGACGGTGTTTCCGGCCGACGCCTCGTCGTTCGGGGCGGGCAGTTCTGCGGCGTCGAAGAATTCGCGATAGCGGGACGACCCGTAGAGCCGATAGTCGACCGTGCGGAACCGGGTGTCCGGCATGGTGTGCAGGATCGGGCGGACGGGTACACCGGGATCGCGAGTGCCCGACGGCGGATTGCTCCGGGTGAAGACCAGCGAATCCGTCTCGTCCGGCCCGACCGTGAATGCGGACACGATCTCGGTGCGCTGCACCGGTTGCGCCGCATCCTTGCTCACGTCGTCTTCGATGTCGGTCCAGGTGGCGTGCAGTTCGGCCCGCTCGGTGCTGTCACTGTGCATGCGCAGCGTGCCCACGAGTTCGGCGGTGGCGACACCCTGCTGGCGGCTCACCGCGGTCAGGGCGGTGATGGCTGGCGGTACCGCCGGACGTGCGGTGGCGTGCACCAGGCGCAGATCGATGCTCGGTGTCAACCACCACAGCCAGCCGTCGAGTGCGGCGCGTTCCAACAGGATCCGGTCGGCGTCGGCGACCTTCGGGTCGTGGACCGCGTGGAATCGCCACAGCCCCAGGCGATCCAGATGGTCCTTGTCCAATGTCGTGGACACCGCGACGGCGACCTGCTCGCCGGGCGGGATGCCGACGTCGATCACGTTGCCGTCCTGTTCGGCGTGCAGCACCGGCGCACCGTGCACCACCAGGCGCAGCGGCTCGACGTTCGGCCATTGTCCCGCAAAGGGAATGACGACCGACTGCAGGATCTGCGCCGTGCGCAGGTGATGTCCGGCGCCGGCCCGGTAGAACACGAGCGCGACACCGTCGGCCATCGAATCCGGCAGATACGGCAGCACCAGGGTGTCCACATCGTGCACAACATACTGGCCTTCGGCCGGCTGGACCTCCGGATGGTCTTGGAGCTGCTCGGGAGTCACGAACGGACGCGGATCGGCGCCGGCGGATGCCTGCAGCGAAACGCCGGGCTGATCGACGGTCGCCGAGGGATCATCGAGACTCTGGATGCGGATGTCGAACAGGCTGCCGCGTTCCTTCAGCGCGGTGGCGTACGCGCGCCGCCGATCGTCGGGGTTCGCCGAGGTCATCAGGGCGTCGAAGCAGCCGTCCAATTCGGCGTCGAGCTGGGTGGATTTCGCCGGGACGAGATGGCGCTGGGAGGTCACCGACCCGTCCACGCTGTCTCGAATCACCAAGCGGTTCAGCGACTCTCCGAGTGTGTAGGGGTTGCGCGGCACGACTGTCGGCGGCAGCACCGCTTCCCAGCGCAGGAACAGTCGGGGCGTGGTCACGGTGTTGGGGTCGCTGGACTCGGTGGCGAACAGACCCGCGAAGTGGGCCGGGTCGACGTCGAGTTGCGGCCGGGTGGTCAGCCGCTGCGCCGCCACTTCGATGGCCGACACCGCGTTCTCGACCTTGGCGATATGAGCGTTCGCCGGCGGCGGCTGCTGCATCACCTGCTTGCGCTGCTGTTCGAGCAGACCGGCCGCGTCCCGGGCGTCGGTGGCCTCGCGCAGGCCGGCCAGATGCATGGTCGCGGCCCCCACTGCGGGATCGGCCGGATCGACCGGGGAGACGTCCATTCGATGGTCGACGCTGTTGCCCGCGAGGTCGACTCCGAGGACCCGGAACGAGTAGCTGCGGCCGTACCGTAAGGCGGGCAGGGTATTCGGGGCGGCGACCCCGCGGATGCCGATGCCGTCGGCGGCGCCGGACGGGCGTTCCTGGTCGGCCTTGACGACCTCGCTGCCGGGATGGCCGTCCTGTCCGCTGTCGTGGACGATCGCCAGGCCGGGCCGTGGCGCGGCCAGACTCCAGCCGTCCCAGCCCGCGATCACCTCGTGCACGTAGTAGGGGTTCGCGGCATTGCCGGGCACTCGGCTCATCGGGGTGTTCTGCAGATACCCGGTGTCCGGGGTGCCGGAAAGCAACGGCGCGCCTTGGAAATCCGCGTCGACCCGGCGCTCGTGCAGGCTGTGCCAGTGCCGGGTGGCGTCGTCCCAGACCTCGACGCGGAAGCCGCGTGCGAGCTGCTCGAAACCGAAACGGGTGCGCTGATCGATCGGGACCTCCCCGGCCGCCACCTGCGGTTGCAACTGTTCCGCCGCTTCGACGCGGGTCCGCAGGTCCTCCGGCCGGTCGATGTGTGCGATGGAGAACCCGGACGAACGCAGCGTGCCGGGGGCGTAGGAGGTGGAGTCGCCGTTCAGTTCCGTGGCGTAGGCCCGGACCACACCGCGCAGCAGTTGTTCGAGTTTGAAGCCCGAGGCATCGGGGTCGAGGTCCATGACGCGGTATCGATCGGGCCGGCCGACGGCGAGGAAGCCGTCGACCCACGAGTCGGTTTCGGGTGCGGCGAGGAACCGGGTGCCGGACACGACGCACCGGGTGGCCGGGCCGACGAGCAGGCCGACACCGGGCACGGTCACGTCACAGCAGATCAGCGTGGCGGCGGCCAGCTTGTCCAGATCGGACACCTTCAGATCCAGGACGAACCCGAGCTGCCGGGCGAGCGCCGGCGTGCTGCCGACGGTGGCCGCGCGAGCGTGGAAGTCAGGCACGACCGGCGTCGGGCGCGGTTCGTGCACGCCCGGGGTCGGCGATGGCTTCGGCGCGGTCTGTTCCTCGGTGCGGTGGTAGAAGCGCTGGGTCATGTGCGCGTCGCGAACCATCGCGAGGGCCGGATCCTCCACCGACGCGCTGTCGTTCATCGAACTGTCGAGGTAGTCGGTGATTTCGGTGTCGCAGGCGTCCAGTGGCGCCTCGATCGGTGAACGCCAGGGCTGCTCGACGACCTCCTCGGTCAGATGCAGCGCGATGTGCGGCGGGGGCGCAGGCGGGTCGGCCGGCGGGGCGGGCAGCGTGAAATCGACTGCCGCGCCGGCCTGGTCGTACGTTCCCCGTTCGTATCCGGCACGTCGGTCTCGTTTGTTCCCGGCGTAGTCGTCGAGGTCGCGCATCGTGCGGCTGAGATTCGGGCGGTCGCCGGTGGTGGCGATGGTATCCCGCAGCTGGGCCAGCACCGCCTGCGCCAGCCGGCTCGCGTCCACACCCGGCCGCGTCACCGGCGAGGAGAATACCGAGGCGTAGTGCGCGGCGAGGGCATGCTCGGGCAGGCGATTGGCAGGATAGGACTTCCACGGCGCCTGCGATGTCAGCGGTTTCGGGAAGTCGCGGACCGGTGTCGTTCCCGGAAACGCGGTGTGCCAAGCCGATTCACTGAGCGGAGTGAGAATCGGTGTGCAGGCCACGGTTCCGGCATCAGTCTGCAGTGAGATCTGCGCGTTTTTCAGCAGCGCGACCCAATTCGCCAGGGCAGCCACGTCGGCCAGGGTGTTGGTGTCGCCGGGCGTCAGCCGGTGGGTGAAGAACAGTGACACATGGAAATCCGCGCCGGGATCCACGGAGTGCGGTAGCACCGTGGTCATCAACTGCACTGTGCCGGTCATCGTCAGACCCCCATCGCGAACGACTCGAAGTAGGAATTCCACATGTCCTGCCCGCCGGCGTCCGGCGGCATGATGTCGAGCATCCGCGGATCGCCGCGGGATCCGGCGAGCTGGCGTTCGCAGGTGACCTCCACCGATGCCGAGAAGTACAGCACCTCGACCTCGACGGTGAGGCTAGCGCGGCCGATCAGCTTGCCGGAGTCGGAGTGGTAGGTGAGCGACAGTTCCAGCGTGATCGACGCGGAAATCAAGCCGAGGACGTCCACTTGGCCGCGGATACGGAAGTACCCGGTCAGTTGGCCGTTGGTGTCCTCGAGTCGCAGGTAGACCCCGACCGAGACGGAGACCGATCCGGAGGCCACGCCGAGGTCCACGGCCAGGCAGGCGCAGGCCTCAAGACCCATTTCTAGCACGACCATCTTCTGCGGGCTCAGGCGCAACGCCACCCAGCCGCCTCCACCGATGCACATGACGGTGAGCCGGAACGGATTCTCCTTGCTGCAGAAGCCGAATCCGACGGTCACCGCCTCACCGAGGAACGGAATGCGGCAGTCCGCGGACAGCGCGATGTTCTGCAGGCTGAACACACCGACCGCGACACTCGGCAGGGCCAGGTCGAATCCGGCGGTGACGCTGTCGGTGGAGATGTCCACGTACGGCGGGTCGGAGAAGCCGTCGAACGGGATCAGCTCACGGATCTTCTCGATGAACGAGAGCGGGCCGAGGAATTGGAGTCGGTCGAAGACGACGTCGACCTCGGGTTTACCGCCGGTGGAGGTGCGGAAACCCAAGCGGCCGAAGCGCATCGACATCAGCGCAGCGTCGCCCGGCATGAGGATCAGTTCGAACGCCCGCAGCTGGGCGCTGACGTCGACCCGCGGCTTGTCGTGATCGGTGGTGCGGACCTCGACGGCGAGGGTCAAACCGTCCTTGTCCGTTTTGAAGACCGGAGCCGTCTCCGGATCGAGACCGGAGAGCGTCCAATTGTGGATCAGCGGGTGCCATTCGAACCGCATGACATTCGACAAGGTCGGTGCGCGCAGTGCGGCAAGCAGATTCGCGCCCTGCGCCAGGGTGGAGATGGTGTGCAACGCGGCCGCGGGCTTTTCCAGCGCACCCCGCATCATGGCGGGCAGGACCGGATCCGCGAGGATCGCGTCGAGGCTCGCCAGCTTGCCGGAGAAGGCGGCGGCCTCCGCAGCAGCGGCCTGTGCTTGTCCGTCGAGGACATTGGTCAGGGCGTTGTGCAGATCGTCGGCGGCGCCGACCAGGGTGGTGCGGGCATTGTCGACCTTCGCCTGCAGCGCTTGCAGCCGTTGCTTGGCCGCATCGTTGGCACTGTTGACCGCATCCACGCCCAGATCGCTGCTCGCCTGGTTCAAGGTGGCGATCAGCCGGGCGAATTCCGATGTCAGCGAATCGATCATTCCGAGTTGCTCGGTGATCAGATTCGGTGCCCGGACCAGGTCGACGGCGTCCTTCACGAGGATGTCCAGGAGCGGGAAGAGCCCGAAGAGTTTGGGCAGAGCGCCGGCCAGGAACGCGGTCGGATCGAAGTGCCCCTGGCTCAGCGCACTTCCCGGGCCGACACTCGAGTCGCCGATCGCACCGTGTTTGCGGGACAGCGCGGACACGCCGACGCTGGGTTCGATGAAACCACCGCCCTTGTCGGTGCCCGTGGCGAAGTCCAGTTTCTGGCGGTCGGTCAGCGTCAGGAACACTTCCGCCTGATCGGCGAAACCAACTGATTGGTAGGTGGGTTCGTAGCCGACCTGGGTGGGTTGCCGGCCGCCGCTGATGACGTTGAGCGCCGGGATCGCGACGAAGGCTCGCGCCATCTGCGGAGTGCTGGTGCGCGAGTTCGGGAAGTGCACGCCACCGAGGTCGAAGACGTTGACCCGGAAGGTGGTGTCGCCCTTGGCGGTCGGCGGCGCCATCGCGACTTCGGCGTCGTTCAGCGCGACTCGTCGCTGTGCGGGTTGCCAGTGGGTCAGGATCTTGTTCGTGTCGGCGCCGTCGGCGAGTTCGGGCACCAGGCACAACACCGCGAGCATGTCCACCGGCTGACCGCTGTGGTCGATACCGGTGACCTTCCACCGGTAGTCCTTGCCGCCGATCGTCGGAACGATCGGGTCCGTGTGATTGACGTCGATGAAGTCCAGGTCCGGGGTCACCGGTGGGTCGACCGACACGATCGGGAACGGGAACGAGGTGAGCACCGACTTGAACGCGGGGTTCGCCGCGTAGTCCCTGGTGCGTTCGCGCACCACGAGGAAGGTCCGCCGCTTCAGATATGCGACCGGGTTGTCGCCGACGTCGATGCGGCGCTCGGTGAGGTTCACCAGGGTGACGTGATTGCCGAACGGGAACAGAATCGCCGGGGTCTCGACGCGAACGTAGGCGTCACGGCCCATCGGCGCGAGGTGGCGATAGGCGCTCAGCGGTGTGAAGGGCTGGCCGGTGACCGGGTCCTTGCCCGGCTGATATGTCTCGGGCCACGTCGCGTGCCAGTCCACCCACGCGCCGATCGCGCTGAGATGCAGCCGCCGCACGGACAGGGGAGTGGGCACAATCGGCGTGCCGTCTTTGGTGGCTTCCCGGCGGTCCGCGGTCTGCCGCACGATGGCCTGACGGGTCAGCCGGTCCAGGGACGCGTCGAAGGACTGGTCTGCGGTGCCGGCGTCCAGATCGCGGGTCCAGACGGCCCGCACGATGCGTTGCTTGTCGTCCTGCTCGTCGACCTGCGCGAACTTTCCGTCGACCTCCCGGCGTACGCCGAGCCGGGTCGCCCACAGCTCGAGACGGGTGGGATCGCCCGGGGCGGCGGACAATTCGCTGTTGTGCACGAAGCCGCCGCACGGGCTCGGGGAGACGATCAAGCGGAAGGGCGCCTCGATGGCCGTCTGATCCGGGTCCGGCGGTGCAGGTGTCGTCGGCGTGTCCGCCGGAACGGGAACATTCGGCTCCGGGGCGGGTGTCGCGAGCTTGGTGACCCGCAGCGGGAAGGTGGTCAGCGCGGCGAGGACACCGGTGATCGAATATTCGATCCCGGTGTCCTTCGCGACTGCGAAGACGACCCGGGAGTCGTTCGCCGCCAACGCCTTCGCAGTCGTGGTCGGCGGGCCAGCGAACCACTCCTCGAGCAGGTTCTGGCTGCCGAAGCGGACGATGATGTGGGCGTCGTCGGTGACCGCGACCAGACGCGAGGTCCGGTTGTCCGTGACCATGCGACATCCGTTGGCCTCGCATCGAAGGTCCAGCAAGTCGGCGGGACGCAGCAGCCGGAATGCGATCGGCTGCGGTGGTAGATCCGGTCCGGATGGAGACTGCGGCTGCAGCAATGATTCGAAGTCGGTGATCTGCTTCCCGTACCGCTCGTTGAAGGCCGCCAGGATCGCCCACTTGAGCAGCTCCATATCAACGTCTTCAACACGCCGCGGGGACGGATTGCCGGGTGAATCTTCGTATTTGAAGACGATTACGTCGATATACACCGGCCGCGCCAGCGCTCTAGCGCCAAGTAACTGCAGCAGCGCCTCTGCGATGGCCGGGAACGGAGTGGACGAGGCATTGCCCAGCCAGTCCAGCAGGGCGATCTTATGCACGCTGTGATCTATGCCCACCGCGTTGAGGGCCTCGATAACAGATTCGGGGTCGCCGAAGTCAGGTGGCATGGCAAACCTTAACTTTCACTCCGCGGGGGAACACAATGATTCGAAGTCGGTGCTCTGCTCCCCGTACCGCTCGTTGAAGGCCGCCAGGATCACCCACTTGAGCAGCTCCATATCAACGTCTTCAACACGACGCGGGGACGGATTGCCTGGTGCCTGTTCGTATTTGAAGACGATTACGTCGATAGCTACTGGCCGCGGCAGCGCTCTAGCGCCAAGTAACTGCAGCAGCGCCTCTGCGATGGCCGGGAACGGAGTGGACGAGCGGTTGCCCAGCCAGTCCAGCAGGGCGATCTTAGCCACGCTGAAATCTATGCCCACCGCGTTGAGGGCCTCGATCACAGATTCGGGGTCGCCGAAGTCAGATGGCATGGCAAACCTCAACTTTCACTCCGCCAGGGAACGCGCCGCCACGGCCGTCACAATTAATTCTTCAACAAAGACGTGAAGTCTGTTTCGCCCGTGCCGTAGCGCGAGTTCGAAGCCTCCAGAACCGCTGCCATCAGCATGGATTGATCGATGTCCTCGACGCGGCGCGGAGAGCTGCCCGATCGTTGCTCATAGTTGAAGACGACCACATCAAGGTACACCGGACGTCGTAACGGTTTCGGACTCAACAGGTTCATAACCGCAGCCGCTATCGCCGGAAAGGGGGTGAAGTCGGGGTTACCCAGCCAGGAGATAAGATCTGAACGCTGCACGCTGAAGTCCACTCCCACGTTAGCGAGACGGGTAAGCGCTGCTTCGGCTGCTTCGGTATCGGTAGGCATTTCCGTACCTCCAGTTGGTTTGGATTCTGAGCAACACATGTCGAAAAGGGGATTGTGGCACCTCGCAGACACGTCTATTAGTTACGGCTGCGTCCCGCCGAGGTGGATGGCCCAGATTGTCGTATCGTCGCGAGCGTCTCAGCGGCTGCGTCGCCGATATCCTGCCGATTCTACTAAATGTTCGCACGCGGATCGAGCAAGTCCAACTATCTCGCGGGATGTCGCTGGGAGTGTCTTCGAAGGTGTTGTCGCCGAGACGATCTGTTCCGGGCACAGTTCCGCGTTGTGGCGCGCGACCCAGCGGTGCTCGCGCACCGAGTTTCGCCTCGGCCCGATACCGCGGCCGAAGGATCATCGAGCGCGTTCACGATATTACAGTAAGCCCTCGGGCGGTGTCATGGGTCGATAGCTGACCGTCATGCCGCCGCCAGTGCTGAATGCTTTCGATCTCGAACTCGACCGCCGTGCGCTTGGCGGATTCGGATGCTCGTCGAAGTCCATGACGAAGGCAGGCGCCGCCCGGCCTTACCTCTCCGAAACCACCCGCGCGCTGCTCGACAAGCCGGTCGTACCCGAGGCGACCGCCCGTCATGGTTGCCACCCCGAAGGGGCCGCCCTTAGGAGTGCCACCTTCACACCACCCGGACGGACTGGGCGAGCACTACCCGAGTTGCGCCATTTTTGGATTCTCGCTCAGCGCACGTGCTCTGCGCATGGGTATTGGAAAATTCTTTCCACGCGGTTCCCCGCCCCCGCGTCGCTGGTTTCGGGTCGGGCACGTTGTGATCACCGTTTGGGCGATGTGGCGGAAATTTGCAGCAGCTGTCCTGGAACGGCGCAAAGCTAGATCGACAGCTCTTAGGCGTGCGTCGAATAGGAGCGGAGATGTCGAAAAGTTTGGTGGTGTGCTGCGACGGCACGTGGAACAGCCCGGACCAGCAGAGCCCGACGAACGTGACGAAGGTCTCGTTGGCAATTGCGCCCACGGATCACAGCGGCCGAGAGCAGAGGACTTTCTACCATCTCGGGGTCGGAACCAACCGGTGGGAGCGAATGCGTGGGGGTGCGTTCGGGTTCGGGCTCTCGCGCGACGTCCGCGACACTTACCGTTTCCTCGTGCAGAACTTCGACCCTGGCGATCAGCTCTTCTTCTTCGGCTTCAGCCGCGGCGCATTCACCGCACGTAGCACGGCAGGCTTTGTCCGAAACTGTGGCATTCTGCGGCGAGAGCACTATGACCGCGTCGACGAGGCGTATGGGCTCTACCGCAGCAAGAGCAGTAAGACACATCCGCGCGGGATCGAGGCAACACTCTTCAGGCGCTCGTACTCCCACGAAACACGCATCCGCTTCATCGGTGTCTGGGATACCGTGGGTTCTCTTGGTATTCCGCTCGGCGGGCTCGGCCTGGCCAAGTTGATCAACCGCCGGTGGGAGTTCCACGACACGAAACTGAGCCGCAGCGTCGACGCGGCGTTTCAGGCACTGGCGATCGACGAAAAACGGGGACCGTTCCGGCCGGCTCTCTGGACGCCCCAGGAGGACCCCCCGGCAGGTCAGCGAGTGGAGCAGGTATGGTTCGCCGGCGTTCACTCCGATGTCGGCGGCGGCTATCCGACACATGGGATAAGCGACATTCCGCTCATGTGGATGGTGGATCGCGCCCGTGGCTGCGGCTTGGCTTTCCGTCCGGACGCCTTCACCCACCGCGCATCCGGCGGTGCTGAACCATCCACAGACGACGAGATGATGGGCGTGTGCACGGCTGTCCACCCCGATCCGCTCGGCGACTTACACGAGTCCCGCAAGGGCGCCTATCGGATGATCCCTCCATTCGTCCGAAGCCTTGGCGTCAGCGATGAGGCTCACGAATACGTCGCTTCAAGTGCAGTTGAGCGGCGCCAGGAGAAACCGGATTACCGGCCGCCGGCCCTGGATGCATATCTCGACGGCAAGCCCCGAATCATGCCGGTCGAATCCCGACTGCCATCAACCACCGCATGATCAATCAGCATCCAATGAGGGGTGTCCGTGACAACCCGATGATCAACGAGACAGGACATGGGACACCTCGACGCACCATGTTCGGCGGTTCCAAAGCCGGCGCGAGGCCACCTTCCAGCGGATCGCGCAGTGGACTTCCAACACCGACGGTTGTGTGCACTGGCGGGTACGGCGACCCGACGGCAGTATCGCAGTCTTCGGTCGACGCGCAGACGGTTCCGGCCGAATCCAGGACCCCGCGCACACCGACCGGGCGTACGAGTGGCTGTTCAAGGCGCGATACGACCGATTCGGAAGCGCGATTCGCTAGTGCCGCGTCACGCAACGTTGGTTAGATAATCCGGGTACCGGATCTTGGAACCGACGGCGAAGTCTCGGATCGGTGCGGTGTGCTGGTTACGCCAGCGGATGTAGTCGGCGATGCGTCGTCCTGTTCGCTGTGGCTGCGGTGGTCGGTGCCGTTGAGTGCGAAGTACCGCAGGGCGGCGAACTCGCATGCGATCCTGTTCAACCAGGACGAATACGTCGGTAGGAACACCAGCTCGACTTGGTTGCCGGCACACCATTCGCGCACTTCGCGGCGCTTGTGAACGGAGTAATTGTCCAGGATCAGGTACAACTTCTCACCCGGCCATCGGGTCTGCAGGGATTTCAGAAACGTCAGGAACTCCGTCCAGCGTTTCCGGTCGCGGATGCGGTAGTACAGCTGCCCGGTGGCCAGGTCGAGCGCACCGAACATGTGCCGAACGCCCTGGGTGCGGTTGTAGGTGGCCCGCAGCCTGACCGGTCGGCGTTTCGGGAACCAGCCGCGGCCTGACCTCGGTTGCAGGTTGAGCGGCCCGCACTCGTCCACACAGACCACGCGTCCATCGGCGGGCGGGTGGTCGTAGAGGTCGAGCACCCGCGCCATCTTCTCCTGGAAGTCCGGGTCATTGCTCGCCTTCCAGGTCTTGGTGGCCTGCCACGACACTCCACCGGCCTTCAGGATCCGCCGGACAGTTTCGCGGCTGACATCAGCAACCTTGTTGATTCGCAACACTTCCGCCAGCTTCGATAGGCTCCACGTCGCGAACGGCCAGCCCAGGTCACGGGGCCAGCACCGAGCGATCTGACAGATCCGATCACGCGTCGCTCGATCGGTCTTCGCCGGTCTGCCCCCGGCTCCATTTTGGGTCCAGTGCTTCGAAACCCTTCTCGTTGAAGTCGTGGATCACTTGCCGCACATACGATTCCGACACCTGCATCAGCTTCGCGATCAACCCGACCGGCTGATGCTGCGCCGACGCCATCACCACCACCGCCCTCCGCATCCGGACCAGCTGCTTGCTGCGGCGGGCGATCTGGGCCAGCCTGCGGCCCTCTTCCGGGGTCACCGCCCTGACGAACACATCCGGCTTCCGAGCCACCGGCACCACCTCCACGGAAACCGGGGTACATCAAAGTCTCCGAACTCACCGGGGCGATTCAGTCGTCGGGGCCGATCCTGTGTTTAGCACTGGTGTCCGGAGGGACACATGCGCTAACCACGGGGATCGACCTGGGAAAGCGTGGCGGCAGAGATCTGTAGCAGTGTGCGACGCCGCCCTTGTGTACGCACAGGCAGGACGGGGCGTCGGCCAGTCTCGGTATCCGTGCTGTGTCGGCTCGGCAAACCGGAGGGCAGAGCTCTGTGCTGCAGTTATGAATGATCCGGTGCACAAGCCAGTGAACCCACCCTCACCGTGAGGATTCACCTCCGCCTGGTGCTTGAAAGAGCACAGCTTGTTCGCGATGTCGTCGTCGACCTGGATGCAGAAGATGATGCGCTCACGCAGCAAGCGCTCGCCGCGCTGGGTAAACCCTCGACACCGATGCGTTGACCATCCGCCTGAGGTCCTTTGGCGGGGAGCATCCCTTCCGCCGATAAGGAAAGAGCCACACCAACCTCCGCGCAAATCCCGCCGCATACTGATGCGCGTAGCCAGCTACTCAACTTCCGGTTTGCAGACCCGATTATAGATGGTTCTCAAAACTGTCACGAGGTTATTCTGCAGCGACAGTCACGTTGTGAGAAAGCAGGAAGCGGGACACGATCGCCACGTTGCGGATCTCAAGATTAGATCATTACGGTTGCTATTCGCTGCCTTAGATCAACTGTTCGCAGCTTCGATGCTATGCGCCATAGTGGAGAGTACGGTAATTGCAGGTAGTCAGTCGGTTGCGAATTAGGTAGTCAGCTACTCGATGGAGCCGCGGCCGAGCGCGAAGACACCGACGGGATGCGCGGGTGTGCGGTTAGCAAGATCCCAAAAAAGCGCTTGGGGGCGCGGTCCGCGCCAGGGCAGATTTAGTTGTCAACTAAATGGAGAAACAAATGCTTCCTCCTCTACACCTTGCGAGAAAAGGTCGGTGGCCGCTGCGGGCTATGGGACTATAGGCAACTGCCGCACGAAAGTCGGTGGTCGACCATGCGATTCGAGTAGGCCACTACTCGCGTTGAGTTCGAGTCCGCAGTAGACGATGGATCTTGCACGAAAACGTCTGGAGATGCATAGGTCCTTCGACAGGCGAAGAAACTATGATTCTGAGATGGCTAGGCAAGGCGATCAACTACGAATCGAATCATTAGCCATTGCATGGTGCGGGCCCTGGCGGGGCCTGTCTCCGTCGATGACCGCACGTA
Source organism: Nocardia abscessus (assembly GCF_015477775.1). Lineage (GTDB taxonomy): Bacteria > Actinomycetota > Actinomycetes > Mycobacteriales > Mycobacteriaceae > Nocardia > Nocardia abscessus_A. The sequence goes on from NZ_JADLQO010000013.1 coordinate 121,105, forward strand.
CCGATAAGGGAGCGTCATGCCAAACGAAGTGGATTGGCCAGAGGCGGTATGGACTGAAATCAACGAAGCCGTCGTCAAGGAAGTGGCTAAAGTCCGTATTGCCCAGAAAGTCTTCCCGACCACGGTGTTCGACAGCGACCCGACCGAGGTGCTCAACGACGTCATCACTTTCCCTGCTCTGACGATCCAAGAGGGCAGCACCAAACCGTTCGTCGAGATCTACCGTGAATTCCCACTGACCAGTGCTCAGGTGAGCAAAGAGAGCGAGAAGAAGGCGGGTAAGACGCTGGCTCGAATGGCAGCCAAGGAAATCGCCCTAGCCGAGGACACGGTCATCCTCCAAGGTGCAAACGGAGCGCTGCCACCGAATGTCCAGACAGAGCAACGTAGCTCGGCGGGCAAGGGGCTCCTAGGAGAGGCTGCGGCGACAACCATCAAAGTGCAGAAGTTGGCCCCGGCCAGAGCAGGTCTGGTGTACGGGGAGAATACATTTGCCGCGGTCACCGACGGCATCGCGCAGCTCACCGCGCAGGGTCAGGCGCCCAACTACGCGCTGGTCCTGCCGACTGCGATATACGCGGACACGTTCGTGCCGCCCAGCCCGGCCAGTCTGCTCACGACCGCGGAACGGATCAAGCCCTTGGTAGAAGGTGGCTTCTACGGCACCGGCACCCTGCCCAAGGACGAGGGATTACTTGTGGCGCTCGGCGGTGAGCCGACGAGTCTCTACGTCGGTCGCGAGGCCGTTACCGAGTTCGTCCGAAAAGCGGGCGCGACTTTTGTCTTTCGAGTCGTGGAGCGAGTGCAGTTCGTCGCTCGCGACGCGCGCGCGTTCGTGCTGCTGAAGTTCGCGTAACTGCGCTCTCGAACTGTCGGCAACCGTCCAAGGAGAGCGTCCGTGGCTGAGAAACTTAGTGCAGGCGCGATCGGCGCCGAGGTGGCGCGGCTACATGAAGAGCTCCGGCGGCACAAGCTCGAAATCCCGGACTCGGAGCTGCGTCGCGAGTTCTTTGGGCCGGGCACACGCGAAGCCGTCCTGGCATGCCAACGGGAACACGGAATCGAATGCAGCGGCGAGGTGGACGAGCCGACCACCGCCCTGTTGTCCGGGAACCCGTTACCGGGGGCGGGCCGCGTTGCGAGTCCCGGCGCGACGGCCGCCCGCGCGGCCCCGCGTGCGCCGAAACCTGGCCCGGAGGCCTCATCAGCTCGGGCCGAGGATGCCCCGCGACGGATACCGACGCCTGGCGTTGGCACGGTGGTGGCGGCCGAACGTTCGCCGGTCGGCGCAAGCCGGAAAGCGGCTGCCTCGGGCGAGAGGAGCGTTAGCGGGCGAATCTTCCTCGAGCACGGCGTCCCCGCGGCGAATGTCAGGCTTCGGCTCTACCAGCGCGGGTTCGGCGGTGCGGCAACTCTTCTCAAGGAAGTACGGACCGACGAGCGCGGTTTGTACGACGCGCGATACGGCGTGTCGAAAGGCCTCGCCAACATCGAAATCCGCGCGGTCGCCGGCGATCGCGAGATCCCGCTGTCGAAAACCAAACTCGCGGTTGGGGAGAACACCGTCCTGAACCTTATGGCGCCGACTTCGCTCAGCCCATCGGGTCCCGAATACGCCCGGCTGTCGGCTGACGTGACTCGTGAGATCGGCAGCATGGCGAAGCTCGCGGGGGCGCGCGAGAACGCCGAACAGCGTGACCTATCCGCACTCCATGCAGCCACGGGCTGGGACGCGCGCGCCCTGGCATTGGCTGCCACCGCACAGAGGCTGGGGGCGGATCCGCACGTCGGGCTCTCCCCACAGGGACTCTACGGACTGTTCCGCGCGGGTTTGCCCACCGACAAGCTACTGCTGGCCCAAGTGGACACCGAGACCGTGGGGCAAGCGCTGGAGAACCTCGACAAGAAAGGAATCATCGACCTCGCCCCGGAGGAGATCGCGGCGTTCAAGCGCGATTTCAAAACGTTCGCCGACACCGTGCGGCTGGCCGCTTCCGCGCCGGGAACGCAGACAACCTATGGCCAGCTGCTGGACGCGGCCGATATCGGCGATGACCGGGACAAATTTACGCGAGTCTTCCTCAACCACCGCGGAGACCCCGCAGACCTTTGGCAGGCCGCACGCGCGGCCAAGGTCGACGACAAGGCGATCGGCAAGCTGCAGTGGCAGGGCAAGCTGGCGTACCTGACCGGCAACAGCGGCACGGTCACCAAGCACCTCATGCAGAAGCTGGTCGGCGAACCCCTGCACCCTGGCGAGGCACCGCAGCTGAACAGCGCAGTCGAATTGGTCAATCAGGACCTCTACGAGCCGGAGCAGTGGAAGACCGAGTTACGTGGGCTGGCCCGGAACGACGACGAGCTCGCGGCACTGATCCCCGCCGCCTACGGCGGCAAGACGGTCGATGATCGCCTCGACGCCTACTCCGAGGACATGGCCCGCAAACTCCGCATCAGCTACCCCACGCAAGTAGTCACCCGGATGGTCGAAAACGACGCCCTCCAGCTCGACGGCGACAAGGACGCGACTATCAAGCTCCTGCAGGAGGCCGCGCCGCAGGGATTCAAGCTGGGCGAGACACCCGTGGAAGCGTTCTTCAACTCCGGCGTCGCCGCGCTGCCCGACGACATGACAGACCGCGACATCGCGGCCGCAAAACAGCAAGTGAAATCGCTGCAACGCCTGTACCAAATCACACCGAACAACGCCAGCATGCCTGTGTTGGCGGCGCTCGGGCTGACATCCGCATACGACGTGACCTCGCTACGCGAGGACGAGTTCTACACGTTGTTCACCGACAAATACATCGAGCTGTACCACAAGCCGCCCAGCAAACCGGAACGCGAGCTGGTATGGCGTAAGGCGCAGCAGGTCAGCTGCATGACCTACAACATCTTCGCGGTGACGAAGAAGCTCGACAGCGACCCACCCCTCCCGGTCATCTCCGGCACTCCCGGCAAGCACGCCGCGGAGAGGAAGGGACTCAAGGACGCCCTCAAGGGGTATCCCACGATGGAGCAGCTGTTCGGGTCGCTCGACTTCTGCGAGTGTGAACACTGCCGCTCGGTGCTCAGCCCCGCCGCCTACCTGGTGGACCTACTCCAGTTCATCGAGGCCGAACCGCGCGCCCGGACCAACTTCCTCAACCGGTGGAAAGACCGCAACGGCACGGCGTATACCGACAACTACCTGTCGCCCTACGATGCGCTGATCAAACGGCGCCCCGATCTGCCGCACATCCTGCTCACCTGCGAGAACACCAACGTCGCACTGCCCTACATCGACATCGTCAACGAAATCCTCGAATACTACGTCGCGAACGACACGCTCACGAAGGAAGCAGCCCGCGACACCGGCGAGGCCACGAGCGCGCAGTTACTCGCCGAACCTCAAAACGTCATCACCGAGGCCTACACACGACTACTGAACGACAAGTATCCGCTCAACCTGCCCTTCGACCTGTGGCTGGAAACGGTGCGCCAGTTCTGCAACTACAGCGAAGCGCCGCTGCCAACCCTGCTCGACACGTTCCGCACCACCGAAAAGCTGTTCGACCCCGCCAACGACTATGACCGGGCGGCCATCTTCATCGAGTCGCTGGGGCTCTCGCCCGTCGAACGCGCAATCATTGCCGATCCCAACCCACTGACCACATGGTGGGAGCTGTACGGGTATGCAACGGTGGATGAGGCCCGAAACGTTGCATCAGACCCGCACACCGAGCAGCGGATCGACCTCAATTCCGCGAAGGCCCTCTCACGGCGCCTGGGAGTGACCTATAAGGAATTGGTCCAGCTGATCAAAACCCGGTTCGTCAACCCCCACTTGACCGGGCTGGCCCTGCTGTACCAACTCCCAGCCAGCATCGCCGAGACGAAATTCTTTCTCGCCCCGGACAATCAGACGTTCTACACCGCCAACAAAGACCTGCTCGAGAAGAACCTCAACGCCGCTCAGAAGGCGCGGCTCAAAGCGCTGCCGAAGGATGACTGGGAGAAACTCTCCGACCTCGGCGCGTATGCGGATCGGGTGACCGCATACGCAGCCGCGTATCAGCTCCAGGCGGCCGACGTTCTGGCGGACCTGGCAGCTCTACCCCTCGACAAAGCCCTCGTGCTGGCCGACCCCGACACCGGGTGCAACTTCGATGAGACCACATTCCGCTACGCCGACACGAAGCCAGCGGATCCCGCCGCGTTCCTGCGTCTGAACCTGTTCGTGCGCCTGTGGCGCAAATTGGGCTGGAGCATCGCCGAGACCGACCAGGCGCTGCGCCTTTTCGTACCCGCCGAAACCCCATACGACGAGACGCATTTCGCTCAGAAACCACTCGACTCGGCACTCATCTACCTGGCACACCTCAAGGAGCTGGACGGCCGGGTGAAAGTGGGCAAGCCGAGCCGAATCAGACTGCTCACACTGTGGTCCGACATCCCAACCGAGGGGAACGGCTCGCTGTACAGTCAGCTCTTCCTCACGCGCAATGTCCTCAAGGCCGACCCGATCTTCGACCACCCGCAGGGCGACTACCTCGCCCCCGCCTGGGTGGCCGCACACGGGGTCGACAAGCCGGCGGATTTCGTGCTGGTGAAGGGTCACCTGCTGGCCATCCAAGCTGCGCTCGGACTGACACCTGGCGAGGTCGACGAGATCCTCGCCGACGCCGGAACCTCTATCGACACCGCGGAACTCTCACTCCCACGTGTGTCGCTGCTCTACCGTTACGGGCTGCTTGCGAAGGCGCTCAAGATCAGCGTCCACAACCTGATCACCCTGAAGACGCTCGTCGGCAAGAATCCGTTCCGGCCGCTCGATCCACACCCATTGACCACCGTGGACCAGGACTACCCGCTCGTCGAAACACTTGAGTTTCTTGACATTGCCGAACAGGTCAAGCAGAGCGGACTGAAGATCGAGGACCTGGACTTCCTGCTGCGACGACACTTCGACGAGTTCGGGCCGCATCGCCGGGACCGGAATGCTACGCACACACTGCTGCGGACCCTCGCGGATGGTGTGCGCGCCATCCAGGCCGAGCATCCGGTGCCGGCAGACCCAGCGGCGTTGACAGAGGAATTCTTGCAGCAGAAGCTGGGGCTGCTGCTGTCACCGAGCAACGTGGAGCAGCTGCTGCGCATGCTGCGCGGGCAAGAGGAACTCAACTTGCTGACCAGGTCATTTTTCGACAACGTGCTCAAGAAGCAGCAGGTACGGCTGCCCGAAGAGGCAGGTTTCCTGACCGAAGCCGACTACCCCGATCTATTCGATTCACTGACGAAGCTCGAGGAAATCGCGCCCACCGACACACAGGAGCAGATCGACGCCAAGCGTGAGAGAAACGAAGAGATCATCGCCTCGAACCGGACGGAAACGCAACGGCGCTGGCAGCGGACCGCCGAGGCGTTCTTGCCCGTGTTGCAGAACCGTCTCATCCGTCAACTGCTGGTGCAGACGCTCGCCGCGGAATCGGGTGCGGACCCGGCCCTGGTGGAAAGCCTTGTCGTCGACGCCCGCCTGCTCACCATGGACGACGAGCCACTGCTCAGCACGCTGATGACTGCAGGAGCGACCGGCCTCGACGCCGACTTCTACACCTCCTCCGACGGTACGGGACCACGCCAGCCCACTGCCGCACGCGCCGACAGCGCGGACACCGACCTGAAAGAGAACAAGGATCCACAGGGCAACGACCTTCCCCCCGCGAACAGCGCCAGATTTGTCGGCTACCTCGTTGCCCCCGCGACCGGCACATACCGGTTCTACATCCAACTCGACAAGGCCGGTGCCGAGGCCCGGCTGACATTCCCACACCTGCCGCAGCCGCTCTTCCTTCAAGGAACCGCGCAGAATCCGCCCGCCCCCCTGGGAACAGGGAAAGACGAGTACCTCGACCTGAAAACCGGTGTGCCATACCGCTTCGAACTGGCCCTCGACAAGCTCGACGGAGGGGGCGCACGGCTACTCGTCCAGAGCGAGACGTCACCACGCGGTAGCCTGACGCAGCTCGACCTCTACTCCGCGGCCGCGCTCGACGCGGCGGAGAAGGCCCACGAGCTACTGGGCAGCGCACTCGTGCTGCTGGATGCGCTCGGCCTCACCGAACGCGAAACGCGATACATCCTCACCCATTCCACACAATGGGGCGGCGTCGACCTCAGCGGACTCCCGACAGACTTGACCAACCGCACCGAGGACACACCCGAAGAGAAGGCGGCCGCGGTCGAGCGTTTCGGGCAGTTCCGGCGTCTGGCCGCGTACGCCCACCTCAAGCGCGAGCTTGCGGGCGGAACGGACGACCTCATCAGCGTGTTCGAGGCCAACGGGACAACTGAGGCCGACCGGCTGCCGAAGACGGTGTACCCGCTGATCGCGCGGCTGGCGCGGCGCGACGTGACGGTGGTGCAAGCGACCGCCGAGGCGCTCTTCACTGCGCCGAACTTCGCCAACGACGAGCATTTGCGGCAATTGTGGGGGGCGCTGCAACTGGTCGAACGGCTCGGCGCGGCGCCCATCGCACTGCAGAGTTGGACCCGGATCCTGGCGCCCAGCGGCGGCGGCCCGCCACCTGCCGAGGACCCGCACTTCGAAATCGCGCGCGGCGTCCGGGAGGCGATCAAATCGCGCTACGACTCGGAGACGTGGCAACGGGTGGCGCAGCCCATCTTCGACCAACTCCGCAAGCGGCAGCGCGACGCCCTCGTCGGCCACATCATGCACCGGGATAACTTCACCAGATCGGAGCAGTTGTACGAGTACTTCCTGGTGGACCCCGGCATGGAGCCGGTTGTGCAAACCTCGCGCATCCGGCTGGCCATCGGCACGGCGCAGTTGTTCGTTCAGCGCTGCCTGCTCAATCTGGAGCCACAGGTCCACCCGTCCGCGATCCTCAACGCCGACCAGTGGGACTGGATGAAACGCTACCGGGTGTGGGAAGCCAACCGAAAAATCTTCCTCTTCCCGGAGAACTGGCTGGAACCGGAGTTCCGCGACGACAAAACGCACCTGTGCACCGAGCTCGAGTCCGCCCTGATGCAGGGCGACGTCACAGCCGACCGGGTCGATGATGCGTTCCTCAACTATCTACGCAAGCTCGAAGAACTGGCGCGGCTCGACATCGTGGCGATGCATTTGGAGGACAAGCCCGACTTTTCCAAGAACACGCTGCATGTCATCGGTCGGACCTTCAGCGTGCCGCACAAATACTTCTACCGCCGTTTCGCCGACCACGTCTGGAGCCCGTGGGAGCCCGTGAGCGCGGAGATCGAGGGTGACCACCTGGCCCCGGTGGTGTGGCGCAATCGGCTCTACCTTTTCTGGCTGACGTTCCTGGAAAGCGGAAAACCATTCGGCACAGGACCTGCCGATACGAGCGAACTCGACAAGCTGCCCACCGTGCAACGGAAGGTGGAAGTGCAGCTGCATTGGAGCGAGTACGTCGACGGAGAATGGAACACGCACGAATCCGGCGGTTACAGCGCACCTGCCGAGGAACGGATCACTACTATCGTGAGCGGAGACTTCGACCCGCAGCAAGTGTTTGTGCACGTCAAGGTGGTCGAAGATCCCGAACTCGACCAGGAAACCCTCGCAACGACGGCCCAAGCCGGCGTCTACATCACGCTCGGCGCCCCCTTCTGGCAGGAGTACTACCTGGCTAGTCGTAACAGCTCGCCAGAGGCGATGCCTGGCGGCAGCCAGCGGCCATGGCCGCCTTTCTCCGTCGACTGGTGGACCTCGTCCAAACTACGGCCGACTCGCTACGCGGGCGCAGGCAGCAAATTTACCGTTATCACAGCGCTGCACACCAGCACGGAGCCCGGGAAATCCACGTGGGACTATTTGGACATTCTGGGGCAGACAGGTGCATTCACGCTGCTGCCCTGCAACAACGCTCTCACACTGGGCGTTTCTCTCGAGGCATACGAGGACGCGGAGAAGCCCGGCGAAGTGCGAAAGGCGATGGAAGAGAGCATCGCGATCATCGAGAGGCTGATGAAGCCGGTCTTCTTCCAGGACAACAACCACACCTTGTTCGTCGAACCCGAGGTGACTGAACGCACGATCGAGGAATGGCAGGAGTGGGTGACCCGCACCCCGGTACCCGAACCGGAGCTTCCCAAGTTCCACTTGGATCCCACGTGGTGGGAGCGACACGTCGTACCACTTGAACCCGAGTCACTCATCCCGGACCCACTGGGCCCGGTCATCTTCCCCGACCGCGACTCGATCCTCCAGGGCACGGACCGGATCGATTTGCTCATCAACCCGGGGACCGGACTGATCTTCGACGGGCAAGTGATCGACGCGCAGGGCAAGGCACCGATAGAGGTCGTCCCGACGGCCAAGGCCGCGGACCTGATTGCACGGGGTGCCGCAACAATCACAGTGAATGCGGGGAGCGGCATCCCCGCGGCGTCCACAGTCGTCGTGCCATCCGCCGCAATCGCGGGGAACACGGGGTTGGCTCAGGTCAGAAACGGGATGAACATCATCGGCCACGGCGGCTACAACGCGGCGCTGCATCAGAACGTGGAGGCCTTCACCCTCGAGGGCCTCGCCAGATTACAGAGCCCAACCGGCCCGGTGCAGTGACGCGGAAGGAATCCCAATGGCCATCACACAGCCAGCGATGCGGATGCACGGAATCCTGGACAGAGAGAACTCGTTCCTCCGGCAGCGGTATGTAGAGACCACGGAGCAGAAGTACTTCATCGTGCAGGAGCGCGAGGTCTCCTACCGCTTCTCTGCGCACTTCCACCCGTTCGTCGGCCAGCTCACGGACCGGCTGATCCGAGAGGGGACGCGCGGGCTGCAGGCCGCGGACACCGAATACCGTCCGAACGGTGAAGCACTGCCGGAGAGCGTCGAGTTCACCCTCGCACCGGACGCAGAGATCACCGTGCCAGACGGTGCCGGTGTGCTGCTGGCGAAAGAGACCCCAGCGACACTTCAGAACGGCGCGGTCATCACGTTGCCCCGATCGATGCACCTGCGCACCACAGCCGCGGCCGCCGCGAGAGCGCCCCAGGGACTGCGCGCCACGCTGGTCAGCGGGATGGTCCACACTCCCGGGCCGAACGAGGCGGTAACGCTGGCTGCGCAGCAAGCGTTCCTCTTCGGCGACACCATCGTCACACTCAAAAGCACGACCGGGGTCATCCTGTTCAACGGAATGAAGGGCACCATTCCGGCAGGAACCAAGGTACTAGCAGCGCGGGCCATGGAGTTCCCCATCCCAGCAAACACCCCCGCCGTAATCCAGAAGAGCACGCCGTGGCCGCTCCTGTATGGCAACATCATGGACCGCTACAGCCCCTCGCCGAGGCTCGTTCAGCGACCACGGCCCGTCCGCGATCTCGACTTCACCAGCAGGGGCGCATACGCGGTCTACAACTGGGAACTCTTCTTCCATGCGCCACTGACCATGGCGATCCACCTCAGCAAAAACCAGCGCTTCGCGGAGGCACAACGCTGGTTCCACTACATCTTCGACCCCACCGACGACAGCGACGGACCCACACCCGAGCGGTTCTGGAAAGTGCGGCCGTTCCACACCACCGACGTGAAAAAGGTCGAGGAGATCCTGGTCAACCTAGCGAACCCGACAGACGCCACACTCCAAGCCGAGACTGCAGACAGCATCAGCGACTGGCAGCAAACTCCCTTCCGGCCGCATGTGATCGCGCGCCACCGGCAGCAGGCGTTCATGTACAAGACTGTGATGGCGTACCTCGATAACCTCATCGCCTGGGGCGATTCGCTGTTCAGCCAGGACACCGGTGAGACGATCGACGAGGCGCTCATGCTCTACGTGCTCGCCGCCAGCATCCTGGGCCCGCGGCCACAAGCTGTGCCAGCAAAGGGGACAGTGAAGCCGCAAACGTATGACAACCTCCGCAAGGACCTCGCCCAATTCGGCACAGTCCTGCGCGACGTCGAAGCCGAAGCGCCCTACGACCTGATGCCACTGCCTGCCCAGGACGGCGCCACCAACCCGCAAGCCGGCTCGATGCGCAGCCTGGGTAAAGCGCTGTACTTCTGCGTGCCGCGCAATGACAAACTCATGGGCTACTGGGACACCGTATCCGACCGGCTGTTCAAGATCCGCAACAGCCTGAATCTGCAGGGTGTATTCCGTCAGCTGGCGCTTTTCGAGCCGCCCATCGACCCCGCCCTGCTGGCTCGCGCCGCCGCGGCCGGGGTGGACATCTCGGCGATCGTCAGCGGCCTGAACCAACCGCTGCCCCTGGTCCGGTTCCAGCTCCTCCTGCAGAAAGCGCTCGAGCTCGCGCAGGAAGTCAAAGCCCTTGGGGGCAGCCTGCTCGCGAACATGGAGAAAGAGGACGGGGAGGCGGTGGCCCTTTTACGCGCCAGACACGAGAAAGCCGTTCTGGAGCTCGTCGAGCGCGTCAAGTATGCGCAACTGCAGGATGCCATCAAATCGAAGGAAGGGCTGACAACTTCCCTGCAGAACGCGCTGCAACGCTACGCCTATTACGAGCGGCAACTCGGCAAGTCGCCCGACGAGATCACCCACGCCGTGCCGAGTTTCGTGGACCTGAAGGCCGACGAACTCGAGAAACTGAAGTTCACCGCCGATGAAGGCGCGGTGCCTATCCGCGAGATCGATGTGGACATCGCCTCCGATGCGACCGGTCAACCTGGTAGCGGAAAGTTGTTGAGCTCACATGAGGCGCTCGAAGACGAGCTGCTCGAGTACGCACAAATCGCCACCGACGCAAGCAACCTGCTCAGCAGCCTTGGCTCCGCAGCCTCCATCGTCCCCCAGTTCGATGTGGCCGCAGAACCGTGGGGCGTGGGCGGCCGCACGAGCTTCGGCGGCTCGAACGTCGGCGCCGGCATCCAAGCCACCGCCACCCTGGCCAGAGGGGTAGCGGACCGGCTGAACTTCGAGGCGCGGCGCGCGGCCCGCATCGACGGGTTCGCCCGCCGCGAACGCGAGTGGGCTTTCCAGAGCAACCTCGCCGCGGGAGAAATCACCCAGATTTTCAAACAGATCCGGGCAGCTGAGATTCGGCAGGCGATCGCAGAGATGGAACTCGCCAACCACCGAACGCAGATGAAGCACGCGGCGGAGATCGAGCACTTCCTCAACGAGGAAGGAACGAACAAAAAGGGCAAAAGGACCAACAAGGCGCTCTACACCTGGCTCAAACGCGAAGTCAAGGGACTCTACGCCCAGTGCTTCCAGTTCGCCTTCGACGCCGCGAAGAAGGCGGAACGCGCCCTCCAGCACGAACTCGGTGACACGAGTCTGACATATCTGCAGTTCGGCTACCTGGCAGGCAAAGAGGGACTGCTCGCGGGTGAGCGACTGTACCTCGACCTCAAACGCATGGAAATGGCCTACCTGGAACTCAACCGCCGCGAATATGAACTGACCAAACACGTGAGCCTCGTTCAGCTGGACCCGCAGGCGCTGATCCAACTGCGCGAGACCGGCCGCTGCACAATCAGACTCAACGAAGACATCTTCAACATGGACGGGCCGAGCCACTACTTCCGTCGCATCAAAAATGTGGCCGTCACCATCCCTTGTGTGACAGGACCGTACGCCGGCGTCAACTGCACACTGACCCTGCTCAAGAGCAGCATCCGCAAGACTAGCGTCCCCGGGGACAGGCCGTACGCCTGGGAGAATTCCGAGGACGACCGGTTCGCGAACTACCACGGCAGCATGCAGTCGATCGTCACCAGCTCCGGACAGAACGACAGTGGAATGTTCGACACGAACCTGCGCGACGAGCGCTACCTGCCCTTCGAGAACTCGGGCGTAATCAGCGACTGGCAGCTACAGCTACCGGCCAATCCCAGCGCAGGCGAGCCGACGCAGTTCGACTACAACACCATCAGCGATGTAGTGCTACATGTGCGCTACACCGCCCGCGAAGGCGGCGAAGCATTACGGAAGGCGGCGGTTGACGACCTACAGACAAAGATCAACGAAGCCATGGCGATCGGGTCGGTCCGACTGTTCTCGCTTCGCCATGACTTTCCCGATGCCTGGGCCGCGTACAAAGCGGCCCCCAAGGTAGGCGACTTCCGAGCGTTCACGATGAAGCTCGGGCCGCAACACTATCCCTTCTGGAGCACGTCGAAGACGGGCAAAGTTATCGCTGCGGCGCTCATTGCCCGAGCCACGGGCCCCGTCACGGTCGCTGCGCCCGACGGCCGAAACACCGACGCTCTCGGCGCATTCCTCGGTGACCTGACACGCACTGAAATCACCAATGCGCCGAAACCACCATTCAACGGTGAATGGAGCGTCGCGCTCACCGCCGACGGCATCGAGGAGGCGTGGCTGCTGGTTCATTGGGGACTCGAAGAGTAGTCGGTACTGCGCCGAGCCATTTCGTTCGGGCAAGGAGGGTGCGTGCTGCGCGCGCAAGAAGGGAGGTATTACGCATACGCAACAGTCCAACCGTATGCGTGATGACGAAGATGACCATCAGGGGGCGAACGAGTAGCTGTAGGTGGAGTTGCCCAGTCCAAACGACTCAAGACCCGAGGTAAACAGTGATCCCGCAGCCAACATCGAATCCGACTCCGGAGCAGCAGGAGTCAAGGCCAGATACACCATTCGCGGTGTCAGCGCCCAAAGTCGAGCTTCCCAAGGGTGGCGGCACCATCCGCGGCATCGGCGAGAAGTTCGCGGCCAACGCGGTCACCGGCACCGGCTCGATGTCGGTGCCCATCGCCACCAGCCCGGGCCGTTCGGGTTTCGGGCCGCAGCTCTCGCTGTCCTACGACTCCGGTTCGGGTAATGGCCCCTTCGGCTTCGGGTGGAGCTTGTCGCTGCCGTCGATCACGCGCAAGACCGACAGAGGCCTGCCGCAGTATTTCGACGCTGTCGATTCCGATGTCTTCATCCTCTCGGGGGCGGAAGATCTGGTGCCGGTCTATCGGCGAGACCCGGAGGGCACCTGGGTCGCCGGCCGCGACGGTTTTCAGCGTGACGCGGAAGGCTTCTGGGTACGGGATTCATCCGGTCGCCTCGTCGTACACGAAGATGAACTCGACGGTTACCGCGTGCGGCGTTATCGGCCACGCATAGAAGGGCTCTTCGCCCGTATCGAGCGCTGGAGCAAGATCGGCTCGCCCGGCGATGTCCATTGGCGTTCGATCTCCAAGGACAACATCCTGACACTATATGGCTATGACACGAATTCGCGTATTGCCGACCCGCTCGACGCCAGCCGCATTTTTTCGTGGCTGATCTGCGAGTCGCGCGATGACAAGGGCAATGGCATTCGCTATCTCTTCAAGAAGGAGGATGGCGACTGCCAGCTACGGCCAGGTCAAGCCGATCCGTTCAGTCAGGCCCACCAGCGCAACCGGGGCCTCGCCTCCGATCCGCGCCGCACCGCCGATCGCTACGTGCAGCGTGTGCTGTACGGCAACCTGAAGCCGCTGCTCGATGCCCAAGGCCAGCGCCCCCGGTTCCTGAGTGACCTGCCGAATCCGCCGTCGGACGCCGACGCCGACTGGTTGTTCGAGGTGCGATTCGACTACGGGGAATTGGACGAGTCCAATCCGACGGGCCAGCCGGAGAAGCCCTGGCTCTATCGCCCGGATGCCTTCTCCAGTTACCGCTCGGGTTTCGAGGTGCGCACATGCCGCCGATGCGAGCGGGTCCTGATGCTGCACCACATACCCGACCAGCCGACGCAACGCGGCTACCGGGGCGTGGTTCGCAGCACCGAATTCACCTACGACGACGAGATCGACCCCGGTATTGCCTCCCAGCCCGTCTACAGCTTCCTGAAGCAGGTGGTGCAAACGGGGTGGAAGCAGGAAGGCGGAGCGATCACCTGTCGCAGCCTGCCGCCAGTGGAGTTCACATACACCGTGCCCATCGTGCAGGAGGTCGTCGAAGAGGTTGACCCGGCGAGCCTGGAGAACCTGCCCATCGGCTTGGACGGCAGCGCATACCGCTGGACCGACCTGCACGGCGAAGGTATCCCCGGCATCCTCACCGAGCAGGCCGGCACCTGGTTCTACAAGCGCAACTGGAGCCCGATTCCGCAGACGCAAACCGACGGCAGCAAGGCCGTTAAAGTCAGGTTCGCCCCGCTCGAAACCGTTGCTCTCAAGCCCCACCTGGCCCTGAATACCGGCGCAGAATTCATGGACCTGGCCGGCGACGGACAGCCCGACGTCGTTGTCATGGAAGGCCCAACACCCGGCCTATACGAACACGACGGGGACGAGGGCTGGCAGTCCTTCCGCCCCTTTACCTCGCGCCCGAATCGCGACTTCCGCGACCCCAACCTCAAGTTCGTCGACCTCGACGGTGACGGCCGTGCCGACGTGCTGATCACCGAGAACGAAGCGCTCGTGTGGCATGCCTCGCTCGCCGAAGAAGGCTTCGGTCCGGCCCTTCGTGTCGCTCAGGCGCTGGACGAGGAGAAAGGCCCACGGATCGTCTTCGCCGACGGCACCCAATCCATCTATCTGGCCGATCTCTCTGGCGACGGCCTGACCGACATCGTTCGCATCCGCCACGGCGAAGTTTGTTACTGGCCTAACCTTGGCTATGGCCGGTTCGGCGCCAAGGTGACGATGGACAACGCGCCCTGGTTCGACAACCCCGACCAGTTCGACCACAAGCGCATCCGCCTGGCCGACATCGACGGTAGTGGCACCACCGACATCATCTACCTGCACCGCGATGGCGTGCGCCTGTACTTCAACCAGTCCGGCAATGGCTGGAGTCAGCCGCAGACGCTGAAAGCGTTCCCGCGCGTCAACGACCTGGTGAGCATTGTGCCGATCGACCTTCTGGGCAACGGCACCGCCTGCCTGGTCTGGTCGTCCCGCCTGCCGGGCGACGCACAGTCGCCAATGCGCTACGTCAACCTCATGGGCGGCCTCAAGCCCCATCTGCTGGTCAAGACCGTCAACAACCTCGGTGCCGAAACCCGCGTCGACTACGCCCCTTCGACCAAGTTCTACCTACAGGACAAACAGGCCGGAAAGCCCTGGATCATGCGCCTGCCGTTCCCCGTGCACGTGGTCGAGCGCGTAGAAACCTGGGACCACATCAGCCGCAACCGCTTCGTCACCCGCTACGCCTACCACCATGGCTACTTCGACGGCGAGGAGCGCGAGTTCCGCGGCTTCGGCATGGTCGAGCAGTGGGACACCGAGCAGTTTGCGACCCTTGCCGATGGCGCGGTACCAGCCGACAACCTCGATGCCGCCTCGCATGTCCCACCTGTCCACACCAAGAGCTGGTTCCATACCGGCCTCTACCTTGGCCGGGAGCACGTCTCCGACTACCTCGCCGGCCTGCTGAATGGCACCGACCAAGGCGAATACTTTCGCGAGCCCGGCCTCACGGACCTGCAAGCGCGGACCCTGCTGTTGCCGGATACCGAGCTTCCCGAAGGGCTTGCGCTCGAAGAAGAGCGCGAAGCCTGCCGGGCCCTCAGGGGCTCGATGCTGCGTCAGGAGGTTTATGCCGACGACGCCCACCATCCAGGCGCAACGCTTGAGCAGATCAAGCGCGCTCGCACGCCCTACACCGTCGCCGAGCGGAACTTTACCGTCCGACGCCTGCAACCGCGAGGCGCCAACCGCCACGCCGTCTTTCTCACCCATGCGCGCGAGGCACTCAGCTATCACTACGAGCGCAACCACGCCGACCCACGCATCCAGCACGCGCTGACCCTGGCAGTCGATGATTTTGGGAATGTGCTCAAGCAAGCCGCCATCGGCTACGGGCGGCGCAAGGAGATTCGTGTTGTCGACGATCAGCGAAATGTGCGACTGGTGCCGAATCCCGAATTGAACGGGCTCGATCCCGTCGATCAAGCGAAGCAAACTGCGCCGCTCGTCACCTATACCGAAAATCGGTTCACCAATGATCACGATACGGGCAATGACGCTATCGATCGGGACGACAGCTATCGCACACCTCTGCCCTGCGAGGCCATTACCTATGAACTGACCGGAGTCGCCGCAGGCGACCAGCGATTGAGTTTCAAGCAGGTCTTAGATGACGCCGCCGCTGCGTCATCACTGAACTACGAAAAGGACCCCGCCGCGGGGGAAAAGCAGAAACGCCTCATCGAGCACGTCCGTACGCTCTATCGCAAGGACGACCTCAGCGGTCTGCTACCCTTTAACAAGCTCGAACCGCTCGCACTCTCGGGCGAAAGCTACAAGCTCGCCTTAACTCCCGGGCTGCTGGATCAGAAGTTCAAGCGCCCGCTCCACACACAACCGGACGAACCCTTGTTGCCGCAAGCAGCGCGGGCGACGATTCTCGGCGGCCATGCCGGTGACCAAGGCGGCTACGTCGATCTCGATGGCAATGGCCTCTGGTGGATTCCTTCCGGCCGATCGTTCTATCACCCGGACGATGTGGCCACCCCCGTCGAGCTGGCCGAGGCCCGCGCCCATTTCTTCCTGCCACGCCGCTACCGCGATCCATTCGGCCAGAACGCCGTCGTCAGCTTCGACGCACAGGACCTGCTGATGGTCGAAACCCGCGACGCGCTGAACAACCACGTCACCGTGGACGCCAACGACTACCGCCTGCTGCAGCCGTGCCTGGTCAGCGACCCCAACCGCAACCGGACCGAAGTCGTCTTCGATGCGCTCGGCATGGTGGTCGGCACGGCCGTGATGGGCAAGCCGCACCCGGCGGAGGCGGAAGGCGACTCGCTCACCGGCTTCGCCACGGACCTCACACAAGGCGAGCTCGACGGCTTCTTCGATGCCAACGATGCGCACACGGCTGCCGAGGCGCTGCTCAAGGGCGCCAGCACGCGCATCGTCTACGACCTCGACCGCTTCCAGCGCACGCAACAGGCGCATCCCAAGGAACCGGAGAAGTGGCTGCCCGCCTGCGCCGCCGCGCTCGTCCGCGAAACCCACCTCCACGCCGCGCTGCCGCCGCAGGGACTGAAGCTCCAGCTCAGCTTCAGCTACTCCGACGGCTTCGGCCGCGAGATCCAGAAGAAGATTCAGGCCGAGCCCGGCCCCTTGGTCGAAGGCGGCCCCGACATCAGCCCGCGTTGGGTCGGCAGCGGTTGGACCATCTTCAACAACAAGGGCAAGCCGGTCCGCCAGTACGAGCCCTTCTTCAGCAAGCGGCAGCGCCCCGACGGTTCCCTCTACAGCGATCACCGCTTCGAGTTCGGCATGGCGGTAGGCGTCAGTCCCGTGCTTTTCTATGACCCGGCCGAGCGCGTCATCGCCACACTGCACCCGAACCACACCTACGAGAAGGTGGCGTTCGACCCCTGGCAGCAGACGACGTACGACGTCAACGACACCTGCGCGCCGCGCAACCTGCAGACCGGGGACCCGCGCACCGATCCCGACATCTGCGGCTACGTGAAGGAATACTTCAAGACTCAGCCGAACGATTGGAAGACCTGGGTGCAGCAGCGGATCGCCGACTCTCAGAATCCCCCGGCTGACTCGCGCGGAACCAATCCAGAGCAAGACGCAGCCGTACGCACGCTCGCACACACCGACACGCCCACCACCGCCCACTTCGATGCACTGGGCCGACCCTTCCTGACCGTGACGCGCAACCGGGTGGTCTGCGAAGGCCATCTGCTTCACAACAAACCCGACGAGAAATTCCGCACTCGCGTCGAGCTGGACATCGAAGGTAACCAGCGCAAGGTGTTCGACGAACGGAAGCTGCCCGATACTGACAACCTCCCGCTGGGCGCCTCCGAGCAACGGATCGTCATGCAATATGCGTATGACATGCTCGGCAACCGGATCCACCAGCACAGCATGGAGGCCGGCGCGCGTTGGATGCTCAATGACGTCGCCGGCAAGCCGATTCGTGCCTGGGACAGCCGCGGCCACAATCTCTCGACCAAATATGACGCGCTGCGGCGCCCGGTCGAGCAGTATGTGCGGGGAACGTTCAGCGACCCCAATCCGCTCAAGCCCAATTCCGATCCGCGCACGCTCGGCCGCGGCATCGTCGTGGACAGGATCGATTACGGCGAGAGCGTCGCCAACGCCGAAGCGCTCAATCTGCGCTCCCGTATCTACCGGCATCATGACTCTGCGGGAATCGTCACCAACGCCCGGCTCGATGCCAGCGGCAACCCGACCGAGGCCTTCGACTTCCAGGGTAACCTGCTGCGCAGCACGCGGCAGTTGGTCAGCGATTACACCGCCATCCCGGACTGGCTGCTGAACCCCCAGCTCGAAGCCGAGACCTTCGAGACCAGCACCCGCTACGACGCCCTCAACCGTCCGATCCAGTCCGTCGCCCCGCGCAGCAGCCTGGGGCGTGGCAAGGTCAACATCATCCAGCCGGTCTACAACGAGGCCAATCTGTTGGAGCGGGTGGACGTGTGGCTGGAGCGCTCCGCCGAGCCCGCCAGGCTGATCGACCCGGCGGGCGAAGCGCCGTCCCCGGTCGGTGTGGCCGATATCGACTATGACGCCAAGGGCCAGCGAACCCTCATCGACTACTTGACCAGCGATGCGACCGTTATCCGCACCACCTACGCCTATGACCCCCTCACTTTCCGCCTGACGCATCTCTACACGCGCCGGGGCGTGGACCCGAACACGGCGCAGGGCGTCGCCTTCACCGAGGATTGCGATAATCCAAACCCGCCGCCGGGAACTATCTCGGCGCCCGAGAAGCCGCCCGCGGGCAAGGGCTGCGGCCTGCAGAACATGCACTACACCTATGACCCGGCCGGCAACATCACCCACATACACGACGATGTGCAGCAGACGATCTACTTCAGGAACAAGCGTGTCGAGCCAAGTGGCGACTTTGTCTACGACGCGCTCTACCGGCTGGTCGCGGCGAAAGGCCGAGAGCATCTCGGCCAGATCGGCGGGTCGCCCATCCCCCATTCGCACGACGATGCCGGCCGCGTCGGCCTGGTCAGCGCGAATGCGGCGGGAGCCTTCGCCCCGAACGACGGCAACGCGATTGGCACCTACACGGAACGCTATGTCTATGATGCCGTGGGCAACATCCTGCAGATGCAGCACCGCGGCAGCGACCCACTCCACCCAGGCTGGACGCGCCGCTACACCTATGCTGATGCCAGCCTTATCGAAGCGGGCAAAGCTGGCAATCGGCTGAGCCGCACCCAGGTCGGCAACGGGATCGCCGACGCACCCGAGGCCTTTTTGCACGACGCCCACGGCAACATGCTGCGCATGCCGCATCTTGGAGGCGCGCTGCCGGGCCCCAACATGCACTGGGACCATAAGGACCAGCTGCGCCGGGTCGACAAGGGCGGGGGCGGAGCGGCCTTCTATGTCTATGACGCCTCGGGCCAGCGTGTTCGCAAGGTCTGGGAGAAGCCGGGCGTCACCGAGGAGCGCATCTATCTCGACGGCTTCGAGATTTTCCGTCAGCATAGCGGCGCGATCAGCGGCGGCAGCGCGACGCTTGAGCGGGAGACGCTGCATGTCATGGACGACAAGCAGCGCATCGTTCTGGTGGAGACGCGGACGCTGGGCGCCGAGCCGAACGTCCCCCGAAAGCTAATCCGCTACCAATTTCGAAACCATCTCGGCTCAGCCAGCCTGGAGCTGGACGAGGCCGCCCAAGTCATCTCGTACGCCGAATATGCGCCGTATGGCAGTTCGACCTATCAGGCGGTGCGCAGCCATACAGAATCGGCGACGCGGTATCGATATACGGGGAAGGAGCGAGATGAGGAAAGTGGGTTGTATTACCACGGGGTGAGGTACTACGCGCCATGGATAGGACGATGGGGAAGCTGCGATCCGGCTGGGCTGGCTGACGGGCCGTGCGCATACCGGTATGCGCACGACTCTCCGGTGAATCTCCATGACACAAACGGACTGCAAGCTGGTCCATGGGGGCCGTATGTGAAGATGGGGCAGCTGGCTCAGACTCTTCGTGAGAACTCGGTCACTCGTTTCATTGGCGAGAACCCAGTTGCATCGGTCTTCCTGGGTGTCGGCGGCGCATTTGTAGTCATGGCTGGCGTCGAGTTTGCGCCAGC
Organism: Nocardia abscessus; assembly: GCF_015477775.1. GTDB lineage: Bacteria > Actinomycetota > Actinomycetes > Mycobacteriales > Mycobacteriaceae > Nocardia > Nocardia abscessus_A. The sequence goes on from NZ_JADLQO010000013.1 coordinate 141,109, forward strand.
TGCCATTGGATGGGCGGCAGCTAACCCGGGAATAGTGACCGCTGCGGGGGCCTTCGGCGTCGGATTGGTTGATCCGCACCCGCCAGGAGCCTCGCCCCTCGACCTTCCAGGACCAATTGACGACGCGGGAAGGGTTACGAGAGCGGCTATCGCCGAAAAGGTGGTTCCTGCCATTGAGAGCAAGGTGGCGTCAACCGTTGCGGCAAAAGTTGAGCAAAAGGTTGCGCCGGAGGTTGCAAAACAGCTCGGAAAAAAAGCCGCTCCAGAGGTCGCCAAGCAGGCTGAAAAGGCCGCTGCCACAGAGGTCGCAGCTAAGGCGGAAAAGGCAGTAGCGCCTCGCTTAGCGCGTGGAAACTTAGGAGAGAAGCTAGCAACGGAATCGCTGGCCGCTGAAGGGCATGCCATTCTGTCGTACAAACCGGATATCCGCGGAACCAATCAAGGCGGTATAGATATTGTGACGATGAAGGATGGGGTCGTGCATTTCGTTGACAACAAGGCGCTGTCGCGAGGCGGGAATGTTTCCTCTGTGTCGGCACTTATTACCAATTTCGAAAGGAATAAGACGGTGGCGCTTCAGGAGTTCAAGGACGCACTTGCTAATGCTGGTTCGGCAGAGGAGCGGAGTGTGCTGCAAAGTGCAATCACTGCAATAGAGAGAGGAAACTATAGAAAGGTAGTCACTAACGCCAATATTACACGTGATGACAAAATACTTTCAGGAGTAACAGAGAAACTGCGAGATGATGGCATAGAATTTATCGACGTCTTCAAGCTGAGATCAGGAAATTAAGCAAACTTAGACGACGTCTCACATGGTCGTTCTGGCCTTCGTCAGTTTCTTGAAGCGGGTGAGGGCAACGGCCAATGTCAGGAAGCCCAGGTAATGAGTTCCCTCGCGGTCGTAGCGGATGTTGAGTCGGTGGTAGCCGGTCGGCTACGACACCGTCCTCTCCATCAACCACCGGTGCCGGCCGAGTCGCTGCGCGGACTCGATGCCCTTGGGGGTGATGCGAACTGCCATGCCGCGTCGGTGGACTCGCAGCCGCAGTTCCGGTTGGTCGTAAGCCTTGTCGGCGTGGAGCTTGCCCCGTCGGCGCTGGCCCGGTCCGCGCCGCGACCGCACTGCCGGGTTCGCTTTCACCAATGGGCAGTCTTTGAGGCGATGTGGCCCGTCGGTATGCCAGCCCGGCTGTCCGTGATCAACCGCTCACGGTGCCGCGACGTCGACCCCACAGTCCTCGACGAGATCTGTGATGTCCTCGACCAGGACCGACTCCTGCTCGGCCAATAGCGGCACATGCTGCATCTGGAACCCGCTATGCCAGTCCGATGTCAGATCATCGACGGCACCTCTTTCATCAGTCGATGGCAGCGCCCTTATTTCATTGGGTGCCAGCAAATCTCATCGTAGGTATTCGACAACAGGCGCATTCGGCGCGGATTGGTGATAGTGGTCATGCATCGGTTTTCGGACTCGTGGCGTTGCTCGCCCTAGTGTGCCGCGTGCCAACCAGACATGGCATGAGGTGGCCTCGGCGACGCGGAAAGATCATCGATGGGATGACAGATCCGCGATTCCGGCGGCAGTATCCGGCGTGTCGCATCGTCGTGTCGATGTCGAGTTCGACGGCTAGGAGGGCTCGGGTCCGGAGTAGGGCTTGCGGATTGCTGTAAGGAGCAGGACGTTCTGGGTCTGGGTGACGTCGGCGACGGTGAGTCGGTAGGAGGCCAGCTCACCGGTCGCGGGGTCGCGTAGGTGCAGCAGGTCGTTGGTGTCGCGGCCGTAGGCGACGTCGATGCTGGAAGACCACTGTTGGCGGACTTCCTTGACCGGGCGGAGCTGGCGGATGACGTTCTTGGCTTGTTCGGAGTCGCGGTAACGGCCGAGTGTGGCCTTGAGTGTGGCTACGCTGTAGGCGGATTCGTGGTCCCACTGGACGAAGGCGGTCTTGGCCTGCGGCGTGAACAGCCATACCGGGATGCAGTCGGTTTCCTCCAGGCCGGGTGTTGCCGCTCGAAATAGATCGTTGCGGCCCAGCACGTTCCAGAGCGGGTCGAGGTAGGCCGCGAGCACTTCTCGTTGCTCGAGGTCGTCGAGGTGGCTGACCAGGTCGACGTTCTCGTTCACGCACTGGCGAAGTTTGTCCGTGGGTGCGAGTTCCTCGGCAGGGGTGCGCAGTTCGCGCAGGTGGCGTGCTTGCATCGGGTTGAGTCCGTATCCGGCGATGATCTTTTCAAGGGTTTCGAAGGTTGGTGTGTACTCGTCCTTCTCGATGTTGAACAGGTAGGAGGGGCTGATGCCGTGGCGCTGCTGGGCGCCGAAACGCGACAGTCCGAGATCCTCCCTGATCAGTCGGCATGTGCTGCCGAGAGTCGGGATGTGGGGTAGTCGCCCGCCTCTGGCGTTGTCGGATGAACGATGTGCGGGATTCCGGGTCATGGGGAGTCCCCCCCTTCCTAGTGTCTTCCGTCACAGGGGTGGGCGAAGCTACGATGGTCGGTTGCCCCCAGGATGATGTTTCTGTTCCTACCAGAACGGGTATAGCGCGGCAAGGTCTTACCGTCTGAGAGATCGCAAAGAAGTTGCTCGCCGAGAGGCGCCCCGTGGTTCGCCCGCCCGTGGAGCGAGTTGCCGTGCAGCAGATCTGGCGAGAATTTTTCTTCATGATCCCAGTATGAAACTTCTGGCAAACGCCCTGCACGCAGACCGGATAGCGGTTTGACTATTTCACCCTCACCTAAAAGTAGGAGAGCTGAAACCCTGGTATTCCAGCATGTTTCGGGGTTTGGATGGATCCGCAAGTCCGAACCGATCGAGAGGAAACCACGTTGGATCCCTACGTGATATTGGGTTGGGTGAACACCGGTCTGTCGGTGCTGTCCCACGGTCTTTCGGTGGCAGCGCAGGCGCTGGCACTCATCCTGCCCTTCATCTGACGCGATTCGCCTGAGAAGCGGCCTCCCAGAGGCGGATCCGCTTCTGGGAGGCATGCGAAATACCGCGCCTCGGCGCATTCATCGGTAATCCCCATCCCGCCCTGATCAAGTGAAGGGTCTCTTCGGCATGCCCAAATCCAGAAACTCCACCCGCTTCCGCACATCCGCCCTTTACGGCGTCAGCGCGGGAACAGTTCGAAACACCAGTACCAGAACCTTTCGTGGCAGCCGCGCCCTACTATCTGGCACGGTTCCCATCGCGATGGTGCTGGCTGCAGCAGGAACGGCACACGCTGCCGACATTCCAGCTGCCATCGCTGATCAGCCCGGCGTGACCAGCCCAGCCCAGCCGGGCACCACCACACCACCCTCACCCCCGCCGCCAGCACCCGAGCCCGAACCTGTGCCGATGCAACCGGCGCCACCGGTGTATTACGCACAACCGCCCGAGGTCCGCAACGCGGCGCCGTCGCGCCCGGCTCCGCCGCCCGAAGCGCCGGTGGAGCCGGTCCGGATCGAGGAGCTGCACCTGCCCGAGCCGGTCGAACCCGTCGCGCCGATCGAGCCGCCCCCGGACACGATCCGCATCGGGCAATGGCAGGCCCCGCGCCCGGAGTGGCTGCCCCCGGAATGCGCGGATGCGATCAACGATGTCGCGGCGGGCGCGGAAGCACAGGTCGCCACCGCACTGGATTCGATCGGAATTCCCGCCGGACGATCCGACCGGGTCAGCGGCGCCACCCTGGCCGGTGCCGGTATCGGTGGCGCTGCGGGCGCGGCCGTCGCCGGTGTCCCCGCAGCAGCCGCGGGCGCGGTGGTCGGTGGCCTGATCGGCGGCACCGCCGGTGGCATCGCGGGCGCCGCGCTGGGCACCGTGGTGCCGGTGCCGGTCATCGGCACGGTGACCTCCGGCGTCGCCGGAACAGCGCTCGGTGCCGCCACCGGCGCGGCAGCTGGTGCCGCGGTCGCCGGCGTCCCGGCCGCGGTCGTCGGCGCAGTTGCCGCGGGCACGGTCGGCGCGGGATTCGGTGCCGGAGTCGGAGTCGGGCAGCCATGAGCACCGAGACCACCCATCGTGCACGCATCTTCCTCGCTGCGGCAGCAGTCGCCACCGCGCTCGGCCCCGCTGCGGCTACCACTGCTGGCCCTGCTGCGGCGGTGCCGATCGGTCCTGGATGCCCCGCGCTCTACGTCCTGGGTGTGCAGGGCACAGGCCAGTCTTCACCGACTGCGGACCCCCTTGCGGATACCGGCGTGGTCGGTGCGCTGATTGCACCGGTTCTGTCGGCTGCTCCCGGGCTGGTGCAACGGTCGTATATCTCCTACGGCGCGGGCTTCGGCGGCGCGGTGCCGGGTGGTGGCCCGGATCCGTATGTGGTGTCGGTGACCGACGCGCGCCGCCAGTTGGATGCCGCCGCCGTCGAGATCGCCGAGACCTGCCCCGCCACCTTGATCGCGGGGATCGGGTATTCGCAAGGCGCGCAGGCGATGTCGTCGTTTGCACATGACGTCGGGACGGGTGCGGGCCCTGTCGCGCCGGAGCGGGTCGCGGGGATCGCGTTGTATGCCCATCCCGATCGTGCACCGGACGCGCCGATCTTCCCCGGACGCCCAGGTCAGACGGTGCCGGACCCGGCCCCGGGAACGAGCGGCGCCGCGGTCGCCGGGGTTCAGATCACCAACCCGGCGGCCGGTGGCGGCGGGATTGCCGATGGCGCGCCCAGCTACGGTGCCTTGACTGGGCGGGTCGCCGACATCTGCACCGACGGCGATCTGGCCTGCTCGGCACCTGAGCGGGCCGCGCTGCTGCGCGTCGGCGCTGAGATCGCCGCCCAAGCCGACTTGCGCGACCCGTTCGCCGCGGTCGGGTCACTGGCCGCCCTGTTTTCCGCGGCTTTGGGTGATACCTGGACCACGGTGGTGCTGGGCGATTTCCAGGTCGGTGGCGGCACCGTCGACTACGCGCCGCAGCTGCCGCTCGCGGCACGGTTGATCGCCGCCGCAGACCCGCGCATTCCCGCACCCAGTCCGCACGACATCGACGCTGCCGCCGCTCGGTGGAACGAGATCACCGCCACTGTCGCGGCGAACCCGCTCGGGTTGCTTCCCAAGCTCGCTGGCCAACTCGGCGCGGCGTGGGGGCAGCTGGTCGCGGATAACGCCGACCTGGTCAACCCCGCGGTCTGGGTCCGCTTCGCCGACACCGTGGCCCGCCACAACAACTACGCCATCACCGGGCAGCTCGCCTCGGGCATCGCCTGGATGGTCGCCCTCGCCCACGACATCGCCGGGAGCCGATGACATGACCGACCCGACCACTCTCGATGACTTCTACCGCAGCCCCGCGCTGGACTTCACTCCGCATCCGGGGGAGATCCTGCGCCGCCGCGCGGTCACCACCCCGCGCCTGCCCGGCGCCAACCGTGCGTGGCAGCTGGTGTACGCCACCCGCACCGCGTTCAGCGCGCCCATCCCGGCATCGGGGATCGTGATCACCCCCGACGTCGCCGGTCCCGCCGGGCCCAACCCGATCCTGGTGTACTGCCCGGTCTTTCACGGTCTCGGCGGGCGATGCGCACCCTCGCAGCTGCTGGCGGGGGAGGGCACCGAAGCGGAGACCGGATTCCTCGCGACGGCTCTCGGGCGTGGCTGGACGGTGGCGGTGCCGGACGGTTTGGGCCTGGGCCTGACCGGGCTTGGCGCACACCAGTTCCTGGCCGGAGGAGCCGCCGCGCATGCCGTGCTCGACCTCGCACGCGCGGTGCGGTTGCTACCGGAACTGGACTGCGCGGAGGCGCCGTGCGTGGCGTGGGGTTATGCCGATGGTGGGCGCGCCGCGGTCTGGGCGGCCGAACAACAGCCCCGGTATGCCCCGGAACTGGATCTGCGCGGCGTCGCCGCCGGTGCCGTTGTCGCCGACCCCGGAGCGCTGATCGCTGAAATCGACGGCGGGCCGTGGGCCGGGCTGGCGTTGGCTGGACTGATCGGCCTGGCCCGCGCGTATGCGCATCTCCCGATGGGACACCTGCTCACCGATGAAGGCCACGAAACCGTCGAGCGCGCTGGAGAGCTCGACGCGGCGGAGCTGCTGGTCGCCTACCGCAACACCCCGTTGGGGCACTGGTGCGAGCGGCCTGACCCGTGGAACGACGCGATGTGGCGCTACGCCCTGGCGAATGAGACCAGCGGCCGTGCCGCGCCGCAGGTGCCCGTGCACCTCTACCACGGCACCGAAGACGCCCTCGTCCCCGTGAGCATGGGCCGCAGCCTGTTCGCCGAATACCGCGCGCTCGGAGTCGATTTGAGCTGGCGCGAATACACGAACAGTCATATCGCGGCCGCCGCCGACGGCGCCGCCGAAGCCGTCAGGCGGCTGGCCAGCTACCTGCATCGCCGACCCACCGCCATTCGCCCGGCACCACCCAGCCCGCAGACCACCTGAATCGCCTGCCCGCACCTGCGGGCCCCTCGCCGGGGTGCGGGCAGGCCCCCGAACCGACAGATCGAGGTCGAAAAGTCCATGCATCCGCACACCACCAGAACACCGATGCTGCGGCGCGCCGTCGCGATGGTCCTGGCGTTGGTCACCGTGTTGGTGGCCGGTGTCGGCGCTGTGTCCGCCGATACCGGTGTCCCCCTTGGCGGGAGGTGCCCGAGCCTGTATGCGCTGGGGGTGCAGGGCAGCGAGGAAGCCGCCCCCGACGCCGCGATCACCATCGATTCCGGCGCGCTCGGCCTCGTGTTTGGTCCGCTTACCGCCGCGGCGGGGGATCTCGTGCAGCGTGCGTACGTACCCTACGGCCGCGCACCCGACGGGACCGTGCTGCCGTATGACACCGCGGTCACCGCCGCGGCTGAGCGCCTGGAAACCATGGCCGGCGAGATCGTGCAGCGCTGCCCGGCCACGAAGGTCGCCGCCGCCGGATACGCGCAGGGCGCATCCGCGGTCGCGCAGTTCGCCGAGCGAGTCGGAGCTGGGAACGCGCTCGTCGGCGCCGACCAGGTCGCGGGGATCGCGTTGCTGGCCAACCCGAACCGCGACACCGATACCCCCGTGCTGCCTGGTCGCCCAGGCGCCATCACTCCCTCGGCCGCACCCGGGACCTCGGGGCAGAAGGTCGCCGAAGTCGCGCTGCTCAACCCGCCCCTATCGGGGGCCGGTATCACCCCCGGACAGCGATCGAACGACTACGCGGAGTTGACCGGCAGAGTCGCGGAGCTGTGCGTGCCGGGCGACGCGACCTGCGACGCGCCGGTCGCAGGTCCCCTGGCCACCGCTGCCGCGAATATCGCCGCCCGCTCGGACCTGCGCGATCCGATAGCGGCGGTATCCACGATCGCGCAAGCTCTATCGGCGACGGTCTACACGACCGCCGTGAACGTGGTCAACGAGGACCTGACCGGCAGCAGCCTCGATCAACTGTCCTACCAACCCGCCAAACCCCTCGGGCAGCGCCTGGCCGAAGCCTCGGACCCGAACACCATCCCACCCGGGCCGAACGATGCTCTGGCGGCGCTGTTCAAGATCGGCACCATCGGCTTGAACGCGGTGATCTCGGTCGCGCGAAAGGTATTCACGCCGGCCACGATCGCCGAACTCGCCACAGTGGGCATGGCCAACCCCGCAGTGGGGGTCGCCGCGCTGGGCGCCGAACTCGCCACCGCGGTGGTCGAGCTCATTCCACCCCAGACCGCCAGCCGGTGGGTCAACGAGACATTCACCGCGATCACCAGCACCATCACCGATCGCAGCGAGCTCTACACCCTCGCCGGTTCAGCCCAATACAGCGACACCACCGGCCGCCACGGCTCCTACCGCACCGTGCCCGCCACACCAACCGGCAGATCAGCCTTGGCCGCCACCGCCGACTGGTTCACCGCGCTGGCCCGCGACCTCGCCGCCACCGGGACACCATCGGCCCCACCGCAGTCCACCGCCCGCTCGACGCCCACGACACCTGCCACCGCATCCAGCAGCAGCCCGGCCGCACCAGCGGCCCCGACATCGAGCGGCGGACCCTGAGACCCCTTCGGGCGGAGCCCCATTCCGCAGACGTACCCACACCCGGTCTGCAGATTCTCCCCTGGCACCCCGCCCGAAGGGCCCTGCACCGGTCATCAACCCCATCGAGGAGGTGAGAACCCGACATGCCGAACACCCACACCGACACCAACGGTCAGCACGGCTGGGGCTGGCTGCACCGCAGCGAACCCACTGCCCTGCAACCTGTTTCGGACGCGACCGACGGCCCGGACATCGATGGCAACGAATGGCAGTGGCTCAACCAACCGCCTTCCGCGCCATTGCCATCGGGATCGTCGCGCACGCGCGTCCCTCGGCGCGTCTGGATAGGGCTTGGCGCCGCACTCGGGCTCGCCGCCGTGCTTGTCGGGGTGGGAATCAGCTCGGTCGCCGACCACCCGGACACCGTGCCAGCGATCCCCACCCTGACCGCAGGCCCACCGACAACCACGCAACCCCTCGGCGGCGCGTGCACCGGACTGGCCGGGCAGACCGTCACCGACACCGCGGGCGACACCCACAGCCTTACCGGAGTGATCGCCGCCTTCGAGCACGCCTACTACGTGAAACGCGACGCCGAAGCAGCGCTGCGACTGGTCGCCCCCGAGGCCGGACTCGCGCCGGAGGCGTTGGCGGCGGGCATCGCCTCCATCCCGGCCGGCACCACGCACTGCGTCGCGATCACCCCGATCGCCGACGGCGTTGCTGACGTGCACGTGGTGCAGCGGCACCCAGACGGGCAGCGGGTGGACTACCTGCAACTGATCAACGTCCGCCACGACGGTGTTGGTGTCGTGATCACCAATATTCAGAAGCGGGGCTGAGGAATGGCCGCACCGCTGCACCTGCACCACGACGACCCCACCGTGGGAACGAATCGGCTCGAGCCGGGCACCGTCGCCGCTCCGGAACGGTTGGCGCCGGTGCGGGAGACTCCGCTGCCGACCACGGGAGCGCACCCACCGCTGTTCGCCGTGCTCGGCGCGCACGGCGGCTCCGGGACCTCCACGCTGGCCCGATGGTGGGCGCCGGCCGCCGACACCGGCCTGGAATGGCCCGCCTCACCGGCCACCACCCAGCACGTGATCCTCGCCGCGAGGCTGTGCATGCCAGGTCTGACTGCCGCGGCCGAACGGTTGCGCGAATGGCACGCCGGATTGGCACCGGACGGTGTGCAGGTGATCGGGCTGGTACTGACAGCGGCACGGCCGGGGCGAGTTCCTGCCGTCGTGCGCCGGTATCGCGCGGTGGTCGCCGAGCTGGTCGAGCACGTCTACGAGATCGGCTGGCACGACGAACTCGTCACCTGCGAACTCACCGACCTGGCCCAGTACATGCCCTACGACCCGGCACCGCCGCGCCGCTCCAGCCTCCGCGAAGCGGTTCCTGCCGACGTGCACCGCGCCGGAACACACATCATCACCCACCTCGCAGCCACCCGTTCGATTGCTGCACAAAAGGATTCGGAGACTTCGCCATGACCACCGCCTACGCGGTCGGCGAGGCGCTGACCGTGCTCGCCCAAGAAATCCCGATCACCCCCGTCGCGCCGCCGGGTGCGAACAAGCTGATCAACCTGGTCAACTACCTGTCCTGGATCGTCATGCTCGCCGGGATCGCCGCCCTGGTCTACGCCGGCGGCAAATTCGGGTGGGAGAGATTCCACGGCGGCGCGGTCGAGTCACCCAAGATCATCCTCGGCGCGCTGGTCGGCGGCATCATCGCCACCGGCGCCGGAGGGATCATGAACGCCGTCGTCACCGGAGGCGCATAAGCCATGCGCCGCTTCCGCATTCATTCCCAACCCTCCACAGTCAGACAACACGACGCCCTCGACACCTCCAGCAGCCAGGCCGGGCGCGGCTTTCCGTCCGCATCGACCTCACGGCGCGAATCGCTCACCACCGGCCACCTCGACGCCATCGCGTTCGCTGTGGCTGCCCCGGATGGAATCCGGCTGTCGGCCAGCCGCATCGGCCCGGCGTCGGCACCGGCGAGCGTGGTCTATGTCCACGGCATGCTCACCGACTCCAGCTACTGGAGGCCGCTGACCGGACATCTGCACCGGCGCCTCGACGGCGGTATCGCCCATATCGTCTACGACCAGCGCGGACACGGCCACTCCGGGCACACTGATCCGGGGGTGCGGATCACGTTGCCGATGCTCGTCGATGACCTCGACGCGGTCCTGGCGCACGCGCACGGCGCGGTGGTGCTGGTGGCGCATTCGGTGGCATCGCTGCTGGTGCAGGCATGGGTCGAGCAGTACCCCCGCCGGGCTCGCGCACTGGCGGGCATCGTGCTGTTCAACGGCTGCCCCGAATTCCCCTGGCTCCCAGCTTCCGAGGTGCATGACGCCGGCAGGCGTTCGAGGCGCCGGGGGAGCCAACTCGTCGGGGAACTGACCAGCTACTTGTACGAGCCGCCGGCCCGCTATGGCTTGCCTCGCCGCAGTGTGTTTCTTGGCCTCGGTCGCGGCAGGCGCAGCGCGAACCTCGAGGCGACTTTGGCGACTCTGGCGGCCTATGGCAGCGCTGCGCTGACCGGCGAGACGGCCAGCATCATGCGCAGCATCCCGACCTGGGTGTTGACCGGCGAACTCGACCCGGTGGTCGAACCGAGCAGCTCCCGCCACCTCGCCGAACACATCTGGGGCGACTACGACAGCGTCCCGGGTGCCGGGCACTCGCTTCCGCACAGCGACCCGGCCACGGCGAGCGCGCCGATTCTGGCCGCTCTCGAGGTCGCCTACCGCACCCACCAGCAGGACGACGGCCCATGGTGATCGCCAAACCACTTCCCGCGCAGGTTCTTTCACCACTCACCCAGTTGCTGGGCTGGTTGTGCTGGTTCGTGCTGCTGCTGTGCATCGCTCGCGCAGTGTGGGTCGGTGGGCTGCTGGCGATCCGGATGTACCGCGAAGAAAGCGTCGAAGGACTCCTCGGCGCCCTGCTCGGCGCAGCCCTGCTCGGCTCCGCCAGCTCCCTCGCCCTCGCCGTCCTCCCACCCACCTGATCCACTCGAGGAGACCAACCCCCGTGAACCCCTCCCACGCACACCGCATCGGCGTCGTAGCCGCGCTGGCATTCACCGCACCCCTTGCCGCGGCCGGGCTGCTCGCCTGCGGCACCGAGAACACCAGCGAATCCCATGGGATGCCCTCCATGGCAACAACGGCCGCACCCACGCGATTGCGCTGGCAGCCCTTCCAAGGCGTCGACCTTCCGGTCGCCGACCAAGGTCCCCACCACATCGAGGGACCAGTAGCCACCGGATACCACCACTCACCAGCAGGTGCCGCGCTGGCCGCCATCCAATCCACGGTGCGCATGTCGATCGCCACCGACAGCCAATGGCCGATGGTGGGCCAACGCATGCTCGCCCCAGGACCAGGGCGCGACGCCTGGGCCACCGCCCGCGCCCAGATCTCGATCGCCGCCCCGATCGCCAATGGCGCACCGAAAGTCCTCGGTTATGTGATCGGTCGCTACACCCTCGGCGCCAGCGACGTCGACATCTACAGCCTGCACCCCGACAACTCCGTCACCCGCAACCGCACCCACGTCCTCTGGCACAGCGACGACTGGCGCCTACAGCTACCCGACAACCCGACCGCCGCCTCGGTCACCGCCGTCGACGTGCCACCGGCCGACATGGTCGCGCTCACGCCCCGCTGAGAAGGACCTAGCCCATGAGATCCCATCGCCTGCTGATCGTCCTGCTCGCCAGTATCACTGCCGTCGTGATCGCCGCGTTCGTACTGACCGTCACCAACGACAACGGATCCGGCGATATCCCCGCCGACCCCGGCAGCACGACTGCGCCCACCATGCGAACTTTTCCTGACCTGCCGCCGAGCACGTTGCCGCCGACCACTGACCTGTTCGGCAATCGCCTGGAGGTGCCACACGACGAATCCGGTGTCGTCCTTCCCCAAGACCCCTCTGGCCGACCCGACCCCACCCGCCCGGACTTCCTGACCGCCGCGCCCGCACGGATGCAGTGGCAGCGCGGCTGGGGCGGAGCCGCGCTGCCGGTATCGGGCAGCGACGGACCGGCCCGCATCCACGACGGGCTCGCCAGTGGATTCGCGCGCACACCCCAAGGGGCGGCCCTGGCCGCGTTCGACGCGCTCGCCCGCGCACTGGCCGCCCCCGATGGCATCTGGCAGCAGGTCGTGCGGGAACGCTACTACGGCGGCGGTGAACCGCTACTGGATCGCTTCAGCCGTTCACGTGAGCGCACCCAGAACGCCGCCCGTTACGTCGTGGTCCCCGACGGCGTGCGGATTCAACCCGGCTACCGCGACGACCTCGCGGTCGTGCAGTTCGCCACCCGCGACGACCTCGGATACACGATCGCGACCTGGCCGATGGCCTGGATCGACGGAGACTGGCGTGTCCGCGTCCCAGGCGACATCGAAACACTCTGGGGCCCAGGCACTTCCACACCGACTCTGAGTGGTTTCGGGTCGTGGAAGGCAATGCCATGACCGGAACTATCCGCGCCAGCGGGCCGGTCGCGGCCGCGCCATGGCAGACGCAGCTGCCCCCGACCAATGTGTGCGACATACCTTTGGGCCCCCAACAGGCATGCGAACAACTCGGGCAGGCCGCAACCGACGCGGCGGGCTCTGCCCTCGACGACCTCGCCGGCACTCTGATGGACGCGTTCACTCGACTGCTGCGGATGGCGATGACGTGGTGGACCGACCTTCCCTCGCCGCAACTGACCACTGCCGGGGAAGAGCCGGGTGCGGCACTGTCGGCGATCCGTGACTACAGCAGCGGACTTCAGGTGCTGTTGCTGACGACCGGAATCATGTTCGCCGCCGCCAGGTTGGCGCTGGCCAAACGCGGCGGCGTCGCGGGCGAAGCCCAGGAAAGCTTCCTGATGCTGGCGCGAGCGGTGTTCGCCTCGATGGCGTTTGCCGCAGTGATCACCGCCGGCACCCGCGCCGGTGACGCCTTCGCCGACTGGGTCATCCTCGACGCCAGTAGCGGCGATTGGACCGGCGCGGTCAACCGCTTGACGCAGTTCGACGCCGACACCCGCTCCGGGCTGGGGACCGGTGTCCTGCTGCTGGTGGGGCTGCTCGGGGTGATCAGCACGCTGATCCAGCTGGTGATGCTGGTGGTGCGCCAAGCCCTGCTGATCCTGGTCGTGGCCGTGATCCCGCTGGCGGCCGCCGCGTCCGGCACCGGACCAGGCTCGCAAGCCTACAAAAAGCTATTGAGCTGGTCGTTGGCGTTCGTGCTGTACAAACCCGTCGGCGCGCTCGTCTACGCGATCGCGTTCACAGTGATCGGCAACGAGAAGCAACGCGATCCGCAGTTGGTACTGCTGGGGTTGATCCTGCTGGTGATGAGCGTGGTGGTGCTGCCCGCGCTGATCCGGCTGGTCGCACCCGCGGTCGCCACCCTTGGTGGCGGTGGTGGCGCGGCGGCTGTGCTGGCCGGCGGCGCGGCCGGTGTGGCGATGGCGTCGATGGGTGATCGCTCCAGCAGCCGCAAGGTCAGTGAAGGAGAGAACGCGCCCGGTGGTGGCGGGGTCTCCAACGGTTCTTCTGGGCCGGGCGGTGGTCCTGGCGGTGGTGGTGGCGGTGGTCGTCCGATGTCTGGTGGTAGCGGCGACAGCGGTTCTTCCTTTGCGGGAGCGGTGAGTTCTGGCGGCGGTTCGAGCGGCGGCGTGGGTGGGGGCGGTGCGCGGCCCACCGGAGCCGCAGGCGCACGGTCGTCGAGCGTGCCCGGCGCGGGCAGCGGCGGTGAGGCGGCCGGTGCCGCGGGCGCTGGCCCGATGGCACCGCTGATCATGGGCGCGCAGATGGCGAAAGACACGGTGCAGCAAGGTATTTCGGCGATCGACAGCCAGACCCGTGATGCGACCGAGGGTGCGTTGGATCCGGACGCGTTGGGGCCGGGGGAGGTCCGGCGATGACGGCTCGCATGTATGGCCGTTGGGAACGCCCTCGTTCGGCCGGGTTCTTCGGGTTGACCTGGGGTGTGTCGATGCTCGGGTTGGCGCTGATAGTCATGGTGATGGTCGGGTTCATGATCACCCGATCGCTGTCGATCGCCGCCGGTCTGGTCGTGGCTGCCGCGCTGGTGTTCACGCCCTTGGCGATCACTCGCAACGGCCGCACCGGCTGGGAGCTGGTGTTGCTGCGGGCGCAGTTCGCTGCCGCCCGCGCCCGGGGTGAGCACGTCTACCAGGCGGGTCGCTTCTCCAAGATCCCCGGAATCGCGAAACTGCCTGGGCTGCTGGCTGATTCGCGGCTGTCGGAGTATGAGACCGCGGGTGGCAAACGGTTCGCGATGCTCCACATCCGCCGCAGCGACCACTACACCGTCGTACTACGGGTCATTCCGCGCGGCAAAGAGCTGGTCGACCAAGCCCAAATCGACGCCTGGGTCGAGGGATACGGCCAATTCCTGGCCACCCAGAGCCGCGGCGGGGAAGTGGTCGCGGTGACCTCGGTACTCGAGAACGTGGTCGAAACCCGCCTCAAACAGGCCCGGGAAGTCGCCCGCCTGGTCCGCCCCGACGCCCCCGCCTATGCGCAGGCGGTGATGCGCGAAGCCGCCGCCGACATCGGCGGGGTCGGTGTGCGCATCGAAGCCCGCATCGCGATCACCTACCGCCCCATCGGCAAAGGCCGCATCCGTCGCGACGAAGCCGAGCAGGCCCGCGAGATCGGGCAACGCCTGCAAGGGGTCCTGTCCCAGCTCGCCCGCGCGGGGCTTCCGGCGACGCCGCTGCAGGCATGGGAAGTGCTCGGGCTGGTGCGCACCCGCTACGACCTGGCCGCCCAACGCGACGTCGAAGCCGCGGGCCCGGACATCACCCGCACACAGTCGTGGGACTCGGTGGGACCGTTGGCGCACCAAGACCGGTGGGATCACTACGTCCACGACGGCGCCCGCTCGATCACCTGGGAAATGGACGCCGCACCGCGCGGCGCGGTCATGGAAACCGTGCTCGAGGAGCTACTGCGCCCGCGCGCGGACGTGCCCCGCAAGCGGGTGGCGATCGTGTACCGATTGCACAGCGCGGCCGAGGCGACCACGCTGGTCGATTCCGATTTCCGGGACGCGGTCGCGGCCGAGCAGACCGAACGCGGCATCGCCTCGGCGTCGGCGCGGATCCGGGTCGCCAACACCCAAGCCTCCCGCGAGGAGCAAGCACGCGGCGCGGGCTTGACCCGGTTCGGAGCGCTGGTGACCGTCACCGACCACCTCGACGGGGACCTGCCGGGCATCGAAGCGTCGGTCAAGGGGATGGCCGCGGCGTCGCGGCTGGGGGTGCGCCGTTGCTACGGCACCCAAGCCGCGGCCTTCGCCGCCTCGTTGGGGATCGGGTTGATCCTGCCCGAACACACCTCCATCTCCAAGCGGGTGTCGGCATGAACGCGCACAGCCGCAATTCTTCTCGGCCCGCGCGCACCGAAACGGTCGCTGGTGTGCGGGTGCTCACCGCTTCGGCGCGCGCCGCGACCGAGGCAGCCGCCGCCCAGCCCGGTCTGCGCGGTTGGCGGGCACGGCTGGCGATATCGAGCGATGATCATCGCCGGACCACTGCCGCTCGCCGCGCAGAGGATGTCAGAGGCGACGGCTTCGACCGATCGCCACGACAGCTGACCGACCGCGGATACCGCGGGCTCGGCGGCGGCCGCGCCTCGGTGGTACCCAGCACACCGGAATGGCGCGCGACCACCGTACAAGTCGCCGGGTTGTGGCCATTCACCGTCGGCGCCAGCGCCCCCACCGTCGGCACACCTGTTGGGGCGCACTACATCACCGGGGCGCCGGTGGCGTTCGACCCGATGTCGTGGTTCCTCAAAGGGTTCATCACCGCCCCGATCGCGTTCGTGCTGGGCCTCAACGGTTTCGGCAAATCCAGCCTGATCCGGCGGATGGTGACCGGCGCGGTGGCGGCCGGGGAAGTGGTGTTGTGCATGGGCGACACCAAGCCGGACTACCGAGACTTGGTGATCAAGCTCGGTGGTCAAGTGGTCGATGTCGGGTACGGGCACGGCACCATCAACCCGCTGGATGTCGGCGCGCTCGGCGCGGTCGTGGAGCAGCTCACCGACCCCGACCAGCGCCGCCAAGTCACCGCCCGCGTCGAAGCCGGACAGGTCAACATCGTCGCGGGATTGATCGAACTCGTGCGCGGATCCCGGGTGGCCGACTACGAAGAAGTCCTGATCGCCGCCGGACTGCGCGAACTCTACAGCCCCACAGGAGGGTTCACCTACGAACACCCACCGCTGCTGTCGAACCTGCTCGAGGTCATCTCCGGCGGCGGGGAACAACTACGCCAGTTCGCCGAAGAAGACGACGACGCCACCTATCGCGCCAGCACCAAGACCCTTCGCCGCTCGCTGCGGGCACTGGTAGAGGGGCCCTTCGGCGCGATCTTCAATGGCCCCACCACCACTCGCTTGAATTTGGCCAGCCCCGCGGTGTGTGTGGATGTCTCCCGCATCCCTTCAGGGGACACCAAGCTGCTCGCGGCGGTGCTGATGGTGTGCTGGAGCGAGGGATTCGGCGCGGTCGCGGCTGCCCACGCGCTCGCTGACGCGGGTTTTGCGCCGAAGCGGACGTTCGAAGTGGTCATGGACGAGATCTGGCGCGTGTTGTCGGTGGGCCCGTTCATGGTCGACCGCGTCGATGCCCTCACCCGGCTCAACCGAACGTTGGGCACGGGACTGATCATGTGCAGCCACACCATCAAAGATCTCGCCGCTTTCGACTCGCCGGCCGCGCAGGCAAAGGCGGTGGGGTTCTTCGAAAGAGCGCGCGCGAAGCTGATCGGGCCGGTGGGGCCGGAGGAGACCGATCGCATCCGTAATGCGGTTGGACTCACCGACACCGAGAAACTGCTGGTCACCTCGTGGGCTGCGCCGCGCCCGCCCAGCGACGATGACCTGGATCCCACGCGTCGTGAAACCCCGCCCGGCACCGGTTGCTTCTTGTTGAAGACCGGCGAGGCCAACGAGCCGGGAATTCCATTCCGTCTGGTATTCACGCCGACCGAGCGCGCCGCGGATGTGCACAACACGAACCGGCGCTTCGATGATCTGCCCGCGGCGGGGGAGGCAAGCAGGTGATGGCTGACGGATGGACCACGACGGACGGAGGCGCCGCCTGGATGAGCGGCAGCAACCGGCGGTGGCGGGGCGCGAGCCAGCTTACAACCATCGCCGAGGTCATCGCCCGGTATCGGCGGCTGAACTCGGTGAGCGAAGCGATGGACATGACCGGTATGGACCCGTCCGATGAGCAGCACAAGGCCCGCCACATCTACATGTGGGGGGTGCGGCATCTGCTGGCGGACATGGTGCGACATGTGCCTGCTCCCGCCAGCGACCGGCAGCGGGCGCTGGAGAACCTCCTGGGCGAACCGGACTCCAGTTTCTGGTACGGGCGGCCGATGGACACGCTGGGCAGGTACTGGAACAACATCCGCCAGGATCTCGACCACGACATCGCGGCTGTCGCCGGAGTTCCATTGCTGCTGGGAATGGTGCGCGCTCGTGACGACATCATCGCCGACCTCACCGACCAGGTCGCCGCTCTCCGAGAAGAGATCACCGAGCGCATCGCTGACAGCAACGAACCCGACCCGCGCCTGGCCCAGGCCGACACCGACAGCGACCGGCTGATCACCGCGGCCGGTCTCGACCAGAGCCCGCGCGCAGACGCCGAGTCCGGCGTCAACGCGGACGCAGCGACCGACGACGTCGCGCTGCCGGACATGCCGGAGGCCGGGCTGTGACCGATCAACACCCCACTGCGTCGACGGCTGGCGCGCGAGACCAAGTGCTGGCGGAAAGCGCAAAACCGATGCGACACCACGGCCGCAAAACCGATGCGACAACCCCATGGTTCGTCCAAGTCGTGATGGCCAGGGACGCAAGGAATAGCGAGAACGTTCATGGATACCTCCTCGCGAGCGGTGACCGCGACCGCGCTGGGTCTTCCGGTGGCGCTGCTGCTGTTGTTGCTGGTGGTCATCGGCGCCGACCCAGCATTGAGCTGCGCGAGCCCGCTTTCCACGGGCGCCGCGGCCGGGGTTGGGGGACAGACCGGTATTTCGGTGGCGGGGCTGTCGGAGCGGCAGTTGCAGCTGGCGCGCAACGGTGTCGCGATCGGCAAACAACGCGGGATGGGCGAGTCGGTGATCATCGCCGAGTTGGCGGCCCAGGCCACCGAGAGCACCTTTCGGAATCTGGCCAACCCGTCGGTGCCGGAGTCGTTGAACTATGCCAACGACGGGCTCGGGTACGACCACGATTCGGTTGGCCCGCACCAGATGCGCGCCAGCGTCTGGGGTGCGGTCGGCATCGCCACGCTCATGGACCCGGTGTATCAGATCAACTGGTTCTACGACCACGCCCAGCAATTGGGTGCCGCGGCCGAGCGGATGTCGCCGGCCGAACTTGCCCAAGCGATCGAACGTTCCGCACCCAACGCCTATGCCGGGCAGCTGGAGTTGGCGCGCAGGTTGTACGTCTTGTTCGCCGATATCGACGTCGGCTCGTTGCCCCGTACCGCGGCCGGGTCACCGGCGGCTGGGTGCGGGCCGAGCGGCTCCGGCACGCCGTTGCCGGCGGAGGCGAGTGCGTTCGGGCGGGTGGTGATCGAGCACGGCTCCCGCTGGATCGGCACACCCTATGTGTGGGGCGGCGGCGACACCACCGGTCCGACCGGCGGCGGGTTCGACTGCTCGGGACTGACGCTGTACGCGGTCTACCACGCCTCCGGCGGCCGGATCCGTCTGCCGCACTACACCCAAGCCCAACAGGACCACCCGACCGCACAACCGGTGCCCTTCGCCGATCGGGCACCAGGGGATCTGATCTTCTTCACCACCCCCGGCGATGCGGATTCCCATCACGTCGGCATCTACTACGGCCGCGACTCCCAGGGGCGCGACCTGCTGCTGCACGCCCCACAGACCGGGCAAACCGTCACTCTCACCCCGCTGAGCGCGTGGGAGGGCGAACGCATGGACGTGCGCCGCTACAGCGCACCAACCACCACACCAGCCCCCGATACCACCCCGGGAGGTCGAACATGAAAACTCCACCAAACCCTACCGGCCCGCAACCCGGCGTCACGCCCGAGATGGTCGTGCGCGTTCGCGCGGCCGAGTTGCACGGGTTCACCAGCACCCACCAGTTCGATCGCGTGGCGGCTGAGCACAAGTTCACCGACACGCGCAGCTTCGAGCGGTATCTGACCGCGCTGCTGGTCGAAGCCGGGATCGACTACGAAGGACTGCGGCAAACCGAGGCCGCCCGCCGCAGCGCGCACCAACGACTGGTGGCCGTGGCAGCGCGAGGGCCACGGCTGATGCTGTGGTCAGCCGCTACCATGACCACCTTCACCGTCTGCCGCGCCGACGGACAGGTCATCTGGCACGATCTGTTCCTCCGCGACACTGCGCCATGCACTGGGTCGGCGGCTGCGGAAGCATCAGCGCGCCAAGCGATCTGGCTTGCGGGTCGAGCCCGTACCGGGTGGGGCGCTGAAGCGGCGACTCTGCGCCTGATCCTGGCTCGCAGCCGCGGCGTCGACCTCGAGAACCTGCACCGTGCCGCCGCGACCGCCGACCTGGTGTTGGACGTGGCCACAAACCCGGTGCACAACCCGGCCGCCGAACAATGCACCCGCCGCGACGCAGTCGACTGGCGCAGCAGCGACCTCGGCGGCCTGCGGCACCCCCACCGGGGGGCGGCATGACCCGAACGACATTCCGCGCCGTAGTGATCGCGGTCGCCGCCGTCGCGGCAGGATGCGCCGCCAATACCGCCACACCCAACGGTGAACTACCCTGCCGTGCCGCACGTTTCGCGCCTCCTTTCGGTGCGGTGGACCCGTGTTCGGCCGAAGCGGTCCTGACCGCGGCGGTGACGGCCGTGTTCGGTTATCGGCCGAGTGAGCACCTCGATCAGCGTGGAGCGTTCCGGGTGGCGCGCCCGTTGATGGATTCCGGGTTCGCGCAGCGCGCGCAGCCCGCGGCGCTGGTGTGGGCGCCGGTGAGCGCCATGCAGTGGCACCAGTGGCGCACCGACGCCACCACCCTCGCGGCATCGGCTCGCGTGACCAGCGACGACCATCCGGCCGATACCGCTACAGCAGTCAGCCGCGTGCTTGCCGTCGAACTCGAACCCAGTAACCAGCCGCCGGTCCGGTGGGCCGTATACGCCCACGCCACCCGCACCACGGCGGGATCGGCGTGGTTGTTGTCCGGATTGGAGGTGCAGGCATGAGTGGTGATCCGGTCGAGGAATCCACTCAGGCGATGCGCCAGGGTTTCGTTCAAGCGCTGCAGACCGCGCATACGACCGCTGCCCTGATGCGGGGACGGGGTGGGGAATCACGATCGAGGGCGGAGTCCGAGCAGCGGATGCGCTTGGCCGGTGCCAAAGATTGGCGCTCGTTCATCGAACACCGCCTGCGCGTGATCGACGCGGTGGATTCAGCGCGCCAAGCGCGGGAGCTGAACACCGCCAAGGTCGAGGAAGTGCGTGCCCGCATCGAGCGCGGCGATGACATGCACGAACTCGAGCAGTGGATCAAGGAACGGCAAGCCGAACGTGCCGACGCCGACCTGGACCGCCGCGACGAAGCGGGCGAACTCGAGCGGGAACACAACATCGAAATCCAAGGGTGGAAGGTCGACGCCTACGCCAACCGGGAGGCCCGCGCAGACGAGTTGCACGCGCTCGACGTCGAATACAAGGAACTGCTCATCGATATCCGCCGCCGCTCAGCCGGTTTCAGCGACACCCTGACCTCACACGGAGAAACCGGCGAAGCGATGGCCTCGGCTGCGGCGTTCGCCGCAGCCAAGAGCGCCGACGGGTTGTCCGAGCAACTCGACGACGACTTCGACGCCTACGCCGAGCGGTTCGCCGGGGACACCGGCAGCGACTACACCGACATCATCGACGCCGACATCATCGACGACTTCGACGACCTCGACGTGACAGCGAGACAGCAGACCAGGTCATCGGCGGTGGCGATCGAGGACATCGTCGGGCTCACCGAGGAACTGAGTTTCGCCACCCACCTCACCCATGAATTCGCTGATCTGGCCGGCGACTCGGACACCGACCCCGATCAGGGGGTGGTGATCGGGGATGCGGTCGAAGCTGCTGGGCTCACCGGCGACGGCCTGGCCGAGGCCATGGATTTCGAACCCGAACCAGACCCGCACGTGGCGCACGGGTCGCCGACCCCCGATCTGGGGATACAGCCATGACCACGAAAACGACGACAGCGGTGCCGTCTGCAGAGGGCGGGAGTCGGTGAAATGGCCACGCCGACCCCGCTGCAGGCGCACCTGCTCAAAGCCGTCCAGAACCTCGCCTACGACAACCACCAGGCTCTTCAGCGCGTCCGCCACGCCGGTCACACCAACCCACCGCCAGAAGTACTGGCGCACTTGGACATCAGCGACCGGTCTCGCGAACAACTCGAGGAAGTGGGGCTGGCGGTCGGAGTGCCCAAGGCGTGGATCGACTACTCCCGCGCCGCCGGAGAACGCGGCAACCCGTGGCAGCCAGGGCAGGTGATGCTCGGATCCAGACAGGTCGAGCGCGGCGCATTGATCGCGGCACTGGGCCGCGACGTCCATCACTTGCAGGACATGGCCGGTGTCGCCGCCGCCTCCAGCCGCCATGAAGAGGCGGGTAGCGATCAGGTGGTGCGGTTTCGGCGGGTGATGGGGATGACCTGGCAGCGTCTGGGCGCGGTCGCCCACGCGCTGTCGTTGACCGTCGAAGAACGCCACCAGGTGTGGCAGCGCGGTCACCAGCATTGGTCGACCGCGGTGGCCGAGCAGTTCCGTGATCACAGTGCCGGCCAGCTGGCAGCGCGGTGGAATGAGGTCGCGGGCTCGGACTTCACCGCTGTCGCGATGCCGGTGATCGTGCTGCAAGCCGCCGGGATCGCCCACGACGATATCGCCGCGCAGATGCCGGTGTCCCCGGACCGCATGGTCGAACTCGTGGTCGGCGCTCTCACCGCCGCCGATGAGCGCAGCCCGGTGCTGCCCCTGCTCACCGAACCTGCTCGCGCATCCGAAGCCGCCGGGATCAACGCCGCCATCGAGGCCGCTGGCCTGACCGGCGACCCGTCCACCGCTGTCGGGCCAGCCGAGGGCATGACCGCACCAGAGCCCACCACCGCATGCCGTGACGTCGACCACGGGCACGAGCCATGACGGCTGTGTCCGCAGATGTGGTCGCTGCACGTCATCCGAAACGACTGAACACCAATCCTTCCAGGAGAGAGGCACAAAGACATGAGTGAACCGATACCGGGGTTGGATTCTCTACCCAGCTGGAAGCTGCGGCTGCTCGAACGCATCCAAGCCGCCTCCGTCGACCACGCTCGGTTGCTGTTTGCTGGCCACCCGAACTACGAGCCGCGCGACGGTGGCGGGGACATCCGGATGCAATCGTGGCGCACTCAGCTGCACGCCCTCGCTGCTGCCCGTCACGAAATCGAGATCCACGCCGTCGCAGTCGGTGTGCCGCGGGCAGCGATCGATCAGGCACGCGTGGACGGGGGCCGCGGACTGCGGTGGGGCGACAGCGGGCACGGGCCGCGCACGATTCGCACCCGGGAGGATCCAGTGCGCGCCCACCTGGTCGAAGGCATCGCCAATGATGTGTGGCAGCTCGAGCACATGGCCGCGATCAGCGTCGAACACCGGCTCCGGGGCATCGGTGACCGCTTCCCGCCCGACACGGTAGCGGTCGAGCAGTTCGACCGGAACATGGCGGCGCTGTGGGCACGGGCGAACGAAACCGCCCACGTCATCGGCCTGACCGGCGACGAGCGCGCCGAGTTGTGGGACCGAGACCAGGCCGGTTGGCGGCAGCTGGTGGCGGCGACTGTCCACCGCTACGGCGACGCCGCCCTGCACGAACGCTGGCGAACCTACGCCTGGCCCGGTATCGAACACGACGTCCGTCGCAGCATCGACGCCCTCGCCGCCGACCGGGTGACGCCGCAGGAACCGGGTGCAGCGCCACCGACCCCGCACCTGCTCATCGACCGCGCCACCGAAGCTCTCACGACCACCACACCTGCTGAGGTGTGCGCGGACGCCGACATCGGCGAAGCGGTCGACGCCGCGCTGCCGCCGGATCTTAGCGCGGCATGGGGGAGCGAAGCGGCCATCGAACCCGATGCCCGCCCGCCCGAACCCGGCGCGTCGACCGGTCACGAGCTGTAAGGGCGCGTAGACGATGACGACTCCGGAATCGGAATTCTCTACCCCGCAGACGGTGGTGCAGTGGCAATCCCAGCTGCTGATGCGCATCCGGCTGCTGGCCGCCGAGCACACCCGCATCTTCGACGCCGGGTGGGACAACTTCGAGGCCCTCAGCGGCGACAGCGATTCTCGGCGGGCGTGGCAAACGCATTTGGATGGGCTCGAGGCCCAACGTGAGCAGGCCGAACAAACCGCATTGACGGCGGGGATCGAACCGGCGTGGATCGAGGACGCTCGTGAGATCGGCATTCGCAGCACCCGTCCGCGCGTGGATGCCGGGGTCCGGCAGAACCCGTCGCGGGATAACGCTGCCCAGGATTTCTACGTGGACATGCTGCACCTGGATTTGTGGCATCTGGAACGGATGGCCGCTATCTCCGCAGCCCGCGCCGACCGTATCGCCACCGGACGGTGGAGCTTCGGCACCAATCCCGAAGCGGCCGCGCAGTTCGCGCGCAACATGCAGTTGCGCTACGAACGCGTCACCGCCCTGGCGCACGCCGCGCACATCACCGCGCACGAAGCCGACGTGCTGTGGGGGGCGAGCGCGGAAGGCGAACGGCGCGGGCATGCGATCCATCTGGAAACCTACGACGAAGTGGCGCTGGTCAACGAATGGAACTCCTACGCGAAAACCAGCGGCGAGCTCGTGGTACCGCCCTACATTCCCACCGACCCCGATACCGGCACCCCCATCGCTGGCGCCGAGGTCACCCCGCCGACACCGCAACAGATGATCGACACAGCCGCAGCCTCGCTGCGCGCGCAGTTCATCGACGCCGCCCTGGATCACGCCGACGCAACAGATCCCGCCGCCGCGGCCGCCATCACCGACGCCGTCGACGCCGCCCTCCCCGACGGCGAGCACGCCTGGGACAGCGAACCCGACCACCCCGGCCAATTCGGCGACCCACAGTCGCGGACCGACCTGGGCACCGACCCGTATTAACAGCCTCCAGGGAAAGGACCACGCCACCGACCACTGATCTCAGTTGACGAATTCGTTCACGCGCTCATGTCGACGCACCGGTCACGGGTACTGACCGGGGGCGCCGAAACCGCACTGCCAGGGGACATCCGAACACCGCCGCACCAGCCATCGCATAACGGCACGCGGCAGCCGCCTTCCCTCACCGGAGACCGACGATGTCCGACACCACACCCGATTCCGTTTTCCCGCGACGCCACCGACCGCGGCGCCATCGTCACTGTGATCGGCGGGTTCAGCAATGAGCTGGCCCGATCCGCGACACGGAACCACCGACCCCGCCTACTACCGCGACGCCGCCACCAGCGCCGAAGCCGAACTCCGGGCCGATTTCACCCGCTACTACCAGCTGCGGGAGATCGCGCCGCACGGCGAAACACCCGCCCAGCAGCGGGAATTCACCGCCCAAGCCGATGCGCTGGCCGCACGATGGGGCCGCCACGAATCCCCCGAGCACCGCACCTTATGGGCACAACTGCAAGCCGCGGTCGCCGGATGGGAGGCCCGCCCAGAATCCACCCGCGCCGCCTACGACCGCATCACCCAAGCCAAAGCCGACGGAGACCTCGACCTCGACCCAGTCGTGGAGCGCAACCTCCGCCAAGCCGCCGAAATCACCGGTCACGCTGAACCCGTCGTCAGCGGCTCCGAACAGGACGGCGCCCGCTGGAGACCACCCGACCGCGCCCGTGGGCAGGAAGCCGACCGCGCCAGCCTGCTCGACCGGGCCCTCGGCGGGCGCGCCCCGGGACCGGCGAGCTTGGCCGAGGTCGATGCGATCATCGCCGAAACCGATCAGCTGCTCGACGCCGAGGAAGCAGCCGGTGACCTCGATACCGGTCGTGACGAACGCGCCGCACGGCAGAACGCGGCGTTGCGGCAGTTGCAGGACTCCACCGCCGAACACACCCGTTTGGCGGAGGCGTGGCCCGGCTCACCCGAACAGGGCCAAGCCCACATCGCACGGCTGGAATCCCTGTTGGCCGCCGCCCGCGCCGCCCGCATCGCCGCCGCCCTGGCAGGGGTACCGGCCGCCGACATCGAAGCCGTCTACCACGCCGGACGCGACGGCAGCTACTGGCATCAACAACCCGGCAACCCGCAGGCGCCCAGCACGGGCGGGCCCGCCGCGACCGCGTACCAGGGGCTGGACCTGCCGCCACCGCTCGGCGAGATGGCCGCAGGGGAACCGAGCACAGCTCCCGGCGGTGCCGAGATCGACGAGGCCATCGGCGCCGCCCTGCCCGAGGCCGACGTCGGCGACTGGAGCCCCACCGACGGCGGTGAGGAACCCCACGCGGCGCCAGCGCCGGGCCTGGACCTCGACGCCGACATGTCGCGGTGAAAACCCGCCTCTCCAACCTTTCCCACTATCCCCGAAAGGGGTTGATCATGATCTCGACCAGAGAAACCCGCCGCCGCACCACACGTGGTCTGGGCGAGGAAACCACACTGCTGCTGGCGTTTCTGGCGTTGATGGCCTTCGCGCTGTCACTGTGGGCGGCGTTGAGCCTGGGCAGCTGGTGGGCCGGACTGCCGGTCACCCGCCACCCGGTAACCGCGCTACTCGAAGTCGTCGCCGGCCAGCACCCCTGGCCCTGGCAGGCCAGCGTCCTGGCCGTCGCGTTCACTGCCGCCGGAGTCGCGCTCGTGGTCGCGTGCTGGCGAACGTTGTCCGCGGGCAGCGAGATCGACGCCGCCGCGCGCACCATGCAACGCCCAGCCCAGATCCGGATGGCCCGTACCCGCGACAACATGACCGCTAATCGGCGGCTGCTGCGCGACGCCGACCCGAAGATCCAAGCCCTCACAGGGCCACCACTCGGAAAGACGGTGATCGGTGGCGTGGAGCTGTTCGTGCCCGCCGAACTCGGGGTGACAATCGCCGCCGGAACCCGCACCGGCAAAACCATGGCCTGGGCGATCCCGGCGGTGTTGTCGGCGTGGGGGCCGTGCCTGGCCACCTCGAACAAGCCCGATTTGTACCGGCACACCGTCTACGGGCGCGAGCAGCGTGGCCGGATCTGGTTGTGTGACTTGCAAGCAGTGACCGGCCGGGTGGAGTGCGGGTTCTGGGTCAACCTCCTCACCCAGGTCACCACCTTGCCTGCCGCCCGCAAGCTGGCCGGGTTCTTCGTCTCCGCCGCCTCCGGATCTGCGTCCCAGTCGGCAAACGCGAAGGTGGACAGCTATTTCGACGGAGGCGCGCAAGAACTGTTGAGCTTGTATCTGTATGCCGCGGCCTGCGCGGGCGGGGATCTGCTGCATGTTGCTGAATGGCTCGGCAAAGATCAGGACCAGACCCCGGCGCTGATCCTGCGCCACTACGGCCACCATCGTTCCGCCGACCGCATCCTCGAATCCCAAGGGCTGTATGCGCGCCAGCGCGATGGTCTCTACGACATGGCGCGGCGGTTTTTGAACGTGCTCTCCGATGAGGGCTACGCCCGCATGATCACCCCACCCCAGCGTGTCCTGTTGGCGGTGCGCGAGGAAACCGACGCCAAGACTCGCAAGACCGGTGTCGTCATCGGCAAGACCAAACAAGACCGCACGCATGATCTTCCGCAGTTCGAACCCGCCGACTTCGTGACCTCCAGCGACACGCTGTATGCGCTGTCGATGGCCGGACCCGACGGCGCGACCCCACTGACGTCGGCGTTGGTCGGGCAGATCCTGGAAGCCGCGCTCGACGCGGCGCGCGCCCGCCCGGACGGCCGGCTAGCGGTGCCGATGCTGGCTGTGCTGGATGAGGCCGCGAACTGCGCACGGATCTCGGAACTGCCGTCGTATTACACCTACGCCGGAGGTTGCGGAATCGTGTTGATGACGATCTTGCAGGTTCTCGAGCAGGGCGAAGACCTGTGGGGCGTCAACGGACTCGCGACGATGCGCGCCCAAAGTATCGAGGTCTACGGCGGCGGCATCGCCGCGACGGACTATTTGGAGCATTGGTCGGCGATGACCGGTCCGCACGATGTGGCCGACCGCTCCCGCAGCCGCGGCGCCCAAGGAGTCAACCGGACCCTGTCCTGGCGCGCGGAATCCATCCTCGATGTCGCCCTGCTGGCCGCACTGCCGAAAGACCGGGCGCTGGTCCGTCTCCCGAACCACGGGCCGGTGGTGGTTCGCAAAATCTGGTGGCAGCACACCGGATACGCGCCACTGATCCGGAAGTCCCTGGCGCGGTTCGAGAAAGCCGCCAACCAGATCGCGCTGCCCGCCAGCGACGTCGACCACGGCCCGGCGGGTGGTAAGCAGTCGTGACCGCGCCGAGTACGGCGGGCAAGAAGCCGCCGATGCCGCCGAGCTACCCCCACTTCACCGAATTCGCCGAGCGGTGGCTATTGCCGTTCATCACGGTGCGGCTGGCCGAAGCCAACCGGGAGAACACCTACACCTGGTGCAGCAAGTGGTGGGCGCATCGCCCGGTCGCGGTGCGGATCGCGCATTTGCATGCCGCGTTCGAAGCGCAACGCCGCGCTCGCACCGGAAACGGTTTCAGCACCTTCGTGCTCTCCCACGTCGACGCCCACGTCAAAACCATCCTCGACGCCGCCAACGGGCCCCTGCATCGCTGCACCCGCACCGTCCACGTCGCCACGCCGTCACTGTCATTCGATCCGGTCCCGGTCGGCTGGTTCACATCCGCCTCCCAGCCAGCCGGTGCCGCATCCGGGGCAGCGGGCACGGAGGGGGAGCAGAAGGGGCCGCCGCCGCGGTTCGCCCATTACAGCGATTTCGTGCAGGAGTGGTTGTTGCCGGTCACCGCGGTGCGGATCGCGGGCAACAACCGTGAAGGCCAATACACCTGGTGCCGCCAATGGTGGGCCCACCACGGCGTGACCGTCCGCTTCGCCGGGCTGCACAAGGTGTTCGAAGCCGCCCGCCGCGCCGAGGACAAGACCGCGATGAGCAGCCTGTTCACCCGGCACATCGACCCGCACCTGCGCCACATCCTCGACGCCGCCAACGGACCCCTGCACCGCTGCACTCCCGATCAGCACATCGACACCCCCGGCCTGCCCGCGGCACCGATCCCGGCTGCCTGGTTCGGCGCCCCCGGCGCGAAAACCCCGATCGAACGACTCGGGTTCGGGCCCGACTTCCGAGCCCTCGCCAACGGGACGGTGGAAGGACCCGGGTCATGAGGGCGCCGACACGCGCGCAGGTGAAGGTGCTGAAGTCGCTGCAGAACCAGACCCTGTTCCTGAACCGGATGGTGGCCACCGCCACCGAGCGCCAGCAGCGGACCGGTCAACGCCCGCCGCAGTCCTGGTATGAGGACTTCCACCGCCGCGCGATCCTGCGCGAGGAACTGACCACCGCCGCCCACGCCGGTGGGGTGCCCCGCGCGTGGATCGATCACGTCGGTGAACGCGGCGCCCGCGGCATCCACTGGCGCGCCGACCTGTACCTGCGCGCCCCCGAACCACGCGACTGGGACCGGATACTGGGGGGCCTCGACGCGGACGTGCAGCGGCTACGCGAGTGGACCGCCCTGGACGCGGCCTACCGCCAGATCAACCCGGCCACCGAAACCGGCGTCGCCACCGACTTCGACCGCAATCTGCGGGCCCTGCGGACTCGGACCGCGGGGGTGGCGAACCTGCTGGGACTCACCGCCGAGCAGGGCCAGCAGTTGTGGGGCACCACATCTGATTGGGTGCAGGCCGGGCACACCACCCTCGATGGCGTTCCCGCCGAGCGGCTGGTGCAGCGCTGGCAAGCGGTCGCACACACCGACAGCAGCGCCTACGCCCTGCAAGCTACAGCCTTGGCCGCTGCCGGTATCACGATCGACACCGCGGCGGCCCTACCCGACCACGAGGACCTGGCACCCGGCATCAGTGCCGCGCTCACCCTCCCGCAGCCGCTGTTCCGGTCCGCCGCCACTGGTGCCGACATCGACACCGCGATCAGCGCCGCGAACCTCACCAGCAGCCCTGACATCGATCCCCTGCTCGGTCCAGCGGAATTCAGCGACGCACCGACCGTCGACGACTCGAGCTACGACACCGCCGCCGACCTCGACCTCCGCCCGCCGGAATTTCTGTCGCCCATCGACGGGATCGACACATGACCGGGCCGCGACCGGGACTACGCGTCCGGGATATCGCGCCCGAATACGCGACGCTGCTGCGCCGGGTCCACCAACTGGCCGCCGAGGCCACCCGCCTGCGCCAGACCAACGACACCGCAGACCCCAACGCCACGCCCAGCACGCAGGTTCTCGCGCAGATCGCCGCGATCGACCGGGACCGCGACCTGACCGAAATCCACGCCCGCGCCAGCGGTATGCCGGCGAGCTGGGTCGATCTCGCTCGCCGCCTCGGGCACACCGGCCAGGCATGGACCGACGACCACCTGCTCCCGACACTGCGGCCGGTGGCGGGCCGCCGAAGCGCCCAACGGGTCCTCGACGACATCCGCCAGTTGGCCGACATGGCCGCGATCACCGTCGTCCGCGAGCACCTGCTCGCCACAGGCGGGATCGCCGGTGAGCCCGACCCCGTTGCGGCGCAGCAACTCCGGCGAAACATGCAAGCGCTCTGGACCCGCGCCACCGCCACCGCCACCTCGATCCGCATGAGCCGCACCGACCGCGCCCACGCATTCGAGGCTGCCGTCGGTGATGTGGACACGAACGTCGAACGCTACCGGCACTACCGCCTCGATGACCTCGACGCACAGTGGCGCACCTACACCACACCGGCCATCGCCGATGGTGTGCGGCGCTCACTGAAAAGCCTGCGCCGCACCAACCGCGCCGCCAACAGCAGCGACGCCGAGAGCGAGACAACCCCGACACCGAGCGTCCTGCTCGACCACGCCCGCCACGCCCTCGACACCGCAAGCACCGATCAATCCGAGGCAGGAGCCGCGATCGGCACAGCGGTCACCGCCGCGATGCCCGATGCGGCGACCCATCGCTGGGACACCGGCACCCACGTCCGCGACAGCGAGTTCACAGGAGTCGAGGCGTACCCCGAGGCAGGGCCTGATCCCTAGCCGATCCGGATCCGAACGTGTTGTCCGCCTCGATTTTCGCCCGTGAGGACCCCATGCGCGCACCTGACACCGGAGGCACTGCCGACACCGCCCCACAGCACGCGAAGACCGCGTCGACCCGCACGCTGCCGCCATGACCCGCCCGCCCGGCCGTCGAGATTCGCCCCGGCCGAAGATCCGCCGATGGGTAGGTCACCGACTCACTATCCGGCGCCGACCGCCCAGCATTCCGCCCTCGAGATCAGGAGACCGATTCATGACCCTCAGCTTCGACCACTACACCCGGCCCGCCGCCGCTCACCGCCACCAGCTCGGCGACCACCGCATCACCTACCTGCCCGACGGTGTCGCGCTGCTCGAACCCCAAGCCTGGCTGCCCGGCTCCAACAACCAGATGTGGGCCGAGCACCCTCACTTGATCAACGCCGACGGCTACCTGGTCGCCAGCGTCGGTGCGCTGCTGGTCGAATACGGCAACCGCGCCCTGCTCATCGACGCCGGAGTCGGGCCGCTGGCCGTCCCGACACCATTCGGGCTGCTGCGCGGTGGGCGACTGCTCGACAGCCTCGCCGCAACAGGCAAGAGCCTCACCGATATCGAACTCGTCGCCCTCACCCACTTACATCTCGACCACATCGGCTGGCTCTGGCAATCCTCGCCCGGAACCTCGAGCAGCCCGTTCGCCGATATCCCGGTCCTGGTCGGGGACACCGAATGGGAACAGCGTGACCTCGCTGTCGCCGACGGCGCCAGTCCGGAGATGATCGACGTGTTCGCCGCGCAAGTCCGCACCGTCGCCGACGGGCAGGAAATCTTCCCCGGCGTCCACGCCGTGGCCACACCCGGTCACAGCCTTGGACACCTCGCCTACACCATCACCTCACCCGGGCACCGGCTGATCGTGTTCGGCGACGCCATGCAAACCCCGCTGCAGATCACCCACCCCGAGCTCACCGGTGCCATGGATGACGACCCGGGCGAATCCGTCGCCACCTGTCACCGACTGATCGACGATCTCACCAGGCCTGGCGTCCTCGGCTTCGGCCTGCACTTCGCCGACGTCCAACTCGGCCGAGTCACCATCCACCCCGATGGCCACCGGACGTGGCAGCCGCAATAACCACTTGCCCAACGGCATTCGACGCCTCACACCACGACTCCAAGACCATCCGCACCCCCAAAAAAGACTTTGGAGACAGCTATGCAACCCGCCCCCCGATCCGCCGGACTGACCGTTCAGATCCGCCCTGCCAGCAGCCGCGCCGAGCTACGCGAGTTCACTCGATGGCATCGCCTGGCCGGTGTGCCGCAAGCACGCCGAGCCGGACGCAACCTTGTCGATGTCAGCGATGCGGGGATCCTCTCCACCGGGCTCTCACGCAGCTACGCAGTGTCGGTTCAGAACGCCACCAGCACGCCAGGCAGCGTGCCGACGGTGCTGGCCGCGCGAACGATGGCGCTGGTCGCGCTCGCCCATGGCCGCCCGGTCGGCGGCCTGTCCGCTGGCCCCTCGTTCTTCCTGTGCGCGCAGATCGCGGCCCTCGGTCCCGCGGTGACCCTGCAAGCCGCGCTGACGACGATCAAAATCCACGCACTCGCAGTCCAGCCCGACTACCAGCGGCTCGGCATCGGCACCGCGTTGCTGCGTCACGCGATGACCACCGCCCGCAATGCCGGAGCACGCATCGTGTACGGCCAATTCGACAGCAGCTCTGCCGGACTGGCCGCGTTCTACCGCCGCTGCGGTGTGAACCTGTCCGAACCCGGCGCACCACTGGACCTGGATACGCTCATCGACCTGCCCGCGATTGTCGCGTCTCTACCAGGGGAGACTCTGTTTCATCAGGTGGTGAACCAGTGACCGGCCAGATCGACCGCTATAGGCGAACGGACAACAACCGCTACACCGCTTTCCGATTTCCCCGATCTGTTGGATCGGGATTCGGTGGGTTCGGCATGGGTGTGGCGCTGCGGCGGGGGCGTCGACCGGCTCAGCAGAGTTGGCGCCACCAGTGCGCGGACATCGATTCGGCGCGTGGATGATCAGCGAGATCAGCGATCGGATGTTGTCCTCCCACGACGGCTTGGTCGTGCTGACACCCGTTGCCGAGCACACCGATCCGATTGGCCAGCCGGATCAGCTGGCGACTGCACGGCTTTCCCGCTACTGGCGCACGTGCGGGCTGGTCCCGATCACCGCTTGTCCGGAGTTCCTGTCCCAGTCCAGCGCCTACACCCACCTCGAGGACACACGCGCAGCTCTCGCCGACGTCGCCCGCCGCGACATCACCATCGCCGTCACAGACCTGGCCCGCTGGTCCGAGCAGTACGGCAGCCACGACGAATGGACCTGAACGTGTCGCGCCCACGCCGTCGGCTAATCGAGAGGCGCAGGTGAGCGGGCAGTTTGCCTGCGAGATAGGTCAGTCTGTGGCGGGAGTTCCACTCATTTCGCCAGCAGATACCTGCGCCAGGTACCGCTCGCGCACCGAAGGCGCACTCAACGCCAGCGCACCGGAGATCCAGGCACGGTCCTCACGCGTCGGGTCCTGTTCGTCGAAGGGCCTGGCCAGCGGGCGAACTGCGGTGCCCGCCGGGTCGCTGTCGTAGGGATACGCTCCCCATGTGGCTGCTTCGCGCCACGAGGGATGACACCAGAACGCGGCCATGAGTTCGTAGATGAGTGGTCGCAGATCCTCGATCGGCAGCTTGGTCAGCTGCTCGGTGAAGGCGTACAGCGTCGCTCGGTAGGTGTGGAGTCCCCACGCCTGGGCCGCGGGATTGTCGGGGGTTTGCTGTACTGGTTCGATCTGTCCTGCTGGGGTTTTGCGGTAGCCGGTGACGATTCCGTGGTCGCCCATGCAGAACGTTTCGACGAGAAAGGGTGCGTCGGGCACCCGCCAGTGCAGGCCGTCGCCGGTGGCGGTGTTGTACATATACGCCGCGACCCGGTCGAGGTTGGCGGGGTCGACCGCACGCGGCTCGTAGCCCCACAGCAGCACATGCGGCCGTTGTGGTCTGGTGGTGTGGCAGGCGCGCAGCAGGGAGTCGATCATGCGACCGGTCCATCCGGCATCCACCAACCCGGTTCGTGGGTCGATGAGAAGGCGGTCGGTGGCGTAATCGACGAGCAGGCTGCGAGTTTCGGTGATGCGATCGCCGACGACATCCCGGATCTGGGGTGTGCGGAGGAACCGTCGCATGGCGTCGGCTTGCCGAGGCTGATCGGCGCGGGCGTCGGGATCCAGCGACACCCCGGCAGCGACCAGCATCGGTGTGTAGTCGTCGAGCCGAAGGCCCAGCCGCGCGCACAGATCGACGGCGTTGGATTTCATGAAGCTGTTGAACAGCCACGCCTCCTCGTCGAGCCGCGTGGGGTTGCTGGCGGCCAGGCTCCAGGTCAGGCGGCTGCTGTAGACGTACTCCACCTCGATATCCACGCCGAGGACAGGTGCGAGGCGTCGGGTGATTTCGCAGAAGATCTGCCCGTCGCGGGACAGAAACCGCAGCCGCGCCAGGCCGCGTCGATCGGCTTCGCGCAGCATCCACACGACGGCACCGACCAGCGCTGGTGCCGCCACACCGGCCGCGACATCCCGGATCACCCGCTGGTGTTCGCTGGCTGCCGCAACGAGGGCGCGCGCTGCCCGACTGGCGTCGCGGAACAGGGCGGCCGTGTCGCCGGGGTGTCGGGAGTGGTCGAGCATGATCCGCTCGTAGCGGGTCGCGGCGGCGGGTTCGGGCATTGTCACCATTCTTTCAGCACCATCTCGATGCTGTCGGGGTCGGTGATTCCGTGGCGATGGCAGATCGCCAGTGCTTCTTTCGCTTCCGGTTCCGGGTCCTCGCCGCGTCGCTGTTTCAGGTGTGCGAGGCTGGCGTGGACTCGGGCGATCCACAGGTCGTCGCCGAGGGTGGTGAACAGGGCGTGGGCGTCGACCAGGGCGGTGGTGGCGGTGTCGTAGTCGCCGCAATCGCGGCAGAGCATACCGAGTTGCCGCTGCGCGCGGGCTTGGGCGGGACGGTCGCCGCTGGTGCGGTAGATGATGTCGAAGGCGGTGTCGAGGTGCTGGTGTGCCTGGTCGTAGTCGCCGTTGATGCGGTGGAGGTCGGCCAGACTGAGATGGCAGCGGGCGATCCAGCGGTAATCAGCGATGGATTCGAAGATCACCAGACTACGGGTGAGGTCGGCTTCCGCGTGTGCGCGGTTGTCGGCCAGGCGATAGGCATCGCCTCTGTTGCGCAGGGTGACCGCGATGCCGCGGCGGTCGGCGAGCCGATCGAACAGCGACAGCGCATCGTCGAACCTCTCCAGTGCATGGGCGAGGTTGCCGGCGTTGCGGTGGACGACCGCGATATGCCGCAGGGTGCGCGCCTGCCACCGCTGGTCGTCGAACTCCTCGAAGACCCGCAGCGCTTGCTCGAACATGCCCAGTGCTCGAGTGTTGTTCCACTGGTCGCGGTGCACCAGGCCGTAGCGAACCCGGGTGCGAGCGTGGTCGAGTTCGTCACCGAGGCGGCGGTAGAGCGCGAGGCTTTCTTCGAAGTAGCGGCCTGCGTCGGTGAAGCGGGACAGGCCGCGGCTGGCGTCGCCGAGTCCGTTGAGGATTCCGGCGACGGATCGGTCGTCGGACTCGCACTGGGCGGTCAGCAGTGAGGCGGAGAACGCGTCGAGGGCATCGTCGAGACGGCCCTGGTAGCGGCGGGTGTCGCCGATGAGCTTCATGGTCGCGGCCCATCGGCGATGGTCGCCGAGCTGACGGAAGATTGCGGCTGCGCGGGTCAGCATCGTGGCGGCTTCTTCGAACCTGCCGTGTTCCCGGTGGAGCGCACCGAGACTGCGCAGGATGACTGCTTCGGCATAGCCGTCGGCGGCGACGGCGCGGGCGGCGTCCAAGGCCAGCTCGTGGGTGTGTGCCCACGCCTGCCAGTCCGCGCGCCAATCGAACATCGCCGAGAGCGCGGCGGCGAGCTGCCAGGTGTGCTCCCACAACCCGAAGTGATGGGCAAGGTCCACGGCGGCAACGAGATTGGCCTGTTCGACGGTAAACCATCGCCGCGGGTGGGTGCGGGCGAGATCGACTGCGGCGGCGGCACGGTCGGCGCCGTCGAGGTCGCTGAGTTCGGGGTCGGTTCCTGGGTGCAGGATCGAGGCCGCGGTGTGCACGGCGGTGGTGTAGTCGCCGATGAGTCGTCGCGCGGCGTGGCGGCGCGCCTCGTCGGTGTCGTGACGGGCGGAGCATTCGCGGGCGAAGACGCGGATCAGATCGTGCAGGCGGTAGCGAACCAGGCCGGTGGCATCGAGTCCGGCGATCTCGACCAGCTGGGCATCGACGAGGCTTTCCAGCAGCTGCTCGGCCTTGCTGAGGTCGGTGTCGAGCACAGCGGCGAGGTTCCACGCCGGGAAGCTCGCCGCGGTCAACGCCAGCATCCGGAACGCGGACTGTTCCTCGTCGCTGCGGCTGTGATAGCTCAACCCGAACGAAGCACGCACTTCCAGATCGCCCACGGCCAGCAGGTCGAGGCGGCGGCTCTCATCGGCCAGACGGTCGGCGAACCACGACACCGTCCAACTCGGGCGCGACATCAACCGGGCGCCCGCGATCCGCAACGCCAGCGGAAGCCCACCGCACAGCCGCGCCACCCCCCGCACCGCGTCCGGTTCGGCGTCTGCGCGGTCGGCTCCGATGAGCGCCGAGATCAATCCGATGGCCTCGGCTTCGGGCAGAACATCGACAGGCACGTGCACACCTCCCAGCGTGGCCACGGGTGTGCGGCTGGTGACCAGGACAGCGCACCCGGCGGTGCCGGGAAGCAAAGGCCGCAGCTGAGTTTCGTCAGCGGCGTTGTCAAGCACGACCAACACCCGACGCCCCGCCAGACAACCCCGGTACTTGCGGGCGCGCTCGTCAAGACCTTCAGGAATGTCGGCGCCCTCGACACCGAACTCGCGCAGGAACCCTGCGAGAACCTCGGCCGAATCGGCCGGGCTGGGGTTGGTACCGGCGAGGTCGACATACAGCTGCCCGTCGGGATACACGTGATGGACCTGGTGGGCGACGTGGACCGCCAGCGCGGTCTTGCCCACACCGGCGGTGCCGGACACCGCGGCGATCGTGACCGCAGTGGTCGACTGACTCTCCAGCAGACCCCTCAGCCGAGCGACCTCGTCATCGTGCCCGGTGAACACCTCGGTGTCCGGAGG
Organism: Nocardia abscessus; assembly: GCF_015477775.1. Taxonomy (GTDB): domain Bacteria; phylum Actinomycetota; class Actinomycetes; order Mycobacteriales; family Mycobacteriaceae; genus Nocardia; species Nocardia abscessus_A. The sequence goes on from NZ_JADLQO010000013.1 coordinate 177,574, forward strand.
CAGGTGCATCAGCGTCCGAGCAGAAGGCAGATCACCAGGGGATGGTGGCGGTGGGGTCGGAGCGTAGTCGGGGGCCCAGCCCAGGGCGACGGGGTTGGTGGAGAACAGCCGTGACAGCAGGTCCTGGTAGTCCCAGCTCGGTCGTGCCCCGGCCTCCCATTCCATCCACGAGCGCACGACCAGGCCGCGGGGTTTGAGGTTCTCGCGCCGACACATCTGGTGGAACTCCTCGACCGCCTGCACGACAGTCCATCCCCAGGCGAGCCGATGAGACTTGAATGCTGAATGCCCGCAGTGGCTGGCGATTTCACCGGCGATCGCATGCAGCGATTCGATGGGCGGCAGCTGCCCGTCAGCCAGCTGCCCCACAGCTGTGTCACGGATGCGCTTGGCGCACATCGGCGCGCACGACCGAGACCCGTTGTCACCCATCCCTCATCCGCCCCTGCCACGTACCCGGTGAACAGGCCCCACGGTAGTCCGACCCTGCCGGGCACACCGGCTAATCCCGGCGCGCGGTGATCATCCCGTGTGCCGGATTTCAAGATGAGAGCCCGCCTCCATCCCCGCAACCGTCTGTGCCCAAAACCCGTTGGGCCAGTGGCAATGCGCGGGGAGCACACCCATATCCGTGCGGTGTCCTCTCATCTGTCGCTGATCGCATCCGCCCGAGACGCTGGTCGTCACCGCCGTCCGGCGGTGTCGAAGCAGCAGGAGGGAGGAAGGTAAATGGCGGCAGAAGTCGGCGACCGATTGCGCCGCATCCGGACCGATATCCCGCAATCGGCGCGGATCTGGAACTACTGGATGGGCGGCAAGGACTTCTACGAGATCGACCGCATCGCCGGCGACGCCGGCATCGACGTCGACCCTGACATCACCACCATGGCCGTGCAGTCACGGCAGTTCCTCATCCGCACGGTGCGCTTCCTCGCCCGCGAGGCCGGGGTGCGGCAGTTCCTCGACATCGGCTGCGGGTTACCGGCGATGCATAACACCCATGAGCTCGCCCAAGCCGTCTGCCCGGAGGCGCGGATCGTCTACGTGGACAACGACCCGTTGGTGCTCACGCACGCGCGTGCGCTGCTCACCTCGACCACTCCGAAGGGCTCGGTCACCTACATCGACGCCGACTACCACGATCCCGAGCGGATCATCGCCGACGCCAAGAACGTCCTGAATTTCCACGAGCCGATCGCGGTGATGTTCATGGGCGTCCTCGGCCACGCCAAGACCTACGACGAGCTGCTGCGGATCGTGGGCACCGTCATGGACGCCGTGCCGCCGGGCAGCTATCTGGCGATGTGGGACGGCACCGACGACAGCCGGGCCTACGTCGCCTTGTGCCAGAACTACACCCACACCGGCGCCACCCCCTATATCCCTCGCCCGCAAGCACAGATCAAAGTCGTCTTCGACGGCCTGGAGTTGGTCGCGCCGGGCTTCCTGTCCATCACCCAATGGCGCTCCGGCGACACCGAAGTGGGTGAGATCCGCCCGGTCTCCGCCTATGGCGCGGTCGCCCGCAAACCGTCAACGCAACAGCAAGGAGGGCCAACTCATGTCTCATGATTTCGATGCCTGCAACCGGATCGTCATCGTCGGCGCGGGTCCGGTCGGGTTGATGCTCGCTATCCAGTTGCGGTTGCGGGGAGTGGAGTGCCGAGTGATCGATCAGGCCAGCGGTCCGGCGCCGACGTCACGTGCGTGCGTCGTGCATGCACGGTCGTTGGAGTTGCTCGCTCAGGCCGGGATCGTCGACCCGTTCTTGGAGCAGGGACGTCGCGCCCTCTCGATGGACTACCACTTCTTCCAAGAAAAAGGGGTAGAGGTTGTGCGGCTGGACTTCACGCAACTGCAGGACAGTCGCTATCCCTTCATGCTCACCATCCCTCAGAACCGCATCGAGCAGATCCTGGGCGAGTATCTGTCCGTCCTCGGAGGCGAGATCGAATGGAACATCGAACTGCGGAGGGTCGCCACCGACAGCGCCGGTGTCCCTACCGCACAGGTGATCGACAAAACCAGCGGTCGCGCAGAGGTACTGCATCCACAGTGGCTGATGGGATGCGATGGCCTGCACAGTACCGTCCGACGTCAGATGGGAATCGGCTTCGTCGGCGGCGAGTACACCGCCGACTGGATGCGCATGGGCGACACACCATTGGCCGCGCACCTCGGGCATCCGCTCCCGCTGCCCGATGATCGTCTCCACTACCTCATCGGCGACCGCAGCATGGTGCTACTCATTCGCCTGCCCGGCCCCAACTACCGGGTACTGGTCAGCGACCTGGGCAAGAACTCCGAAGCCGAAATCACCCGCGAGGCGTTCCAGCGAGCGCTCGACGATTACTTCCCCGGCACGACCATCCTGGGGGAGCCGGAAGGTGCAGCGAAGTTCTACATCCGCAATCGCGTCGCGGACACATACCGCCGCGGGAACGTTTTCCTCGCCGGCGACGCCGCCCACATCCACTCACCCGCCGGTGCGCAGGGACTGCTATTGGGACTGCAGGACGCCGCCAACCTGGGGTGGCGGCTCGCGCTCGTCGCCAAGGCAGGCGCCCACGAGTCGGTCCTTGACGGCTATGAACCAGAACGCATCCCGGTCGCCACGCGGGTGATCGAACGGACGAAACGGCTCCATGACCTGCTCATGAACCCCGACATGCCGATCGCCGACCGCCTGGCGATCCTCAGAGCGCCGGGCTTCACTCAGCAGGCTGTGGAGGGGATCTCCGGAATCTCCACCACGTATCGGCACACAGCACCCGACAGCACCGGCACGCCGCGCACCGGTCTCCTGGCCGGAGACCGCGCCCCCGACATTGCCCTCACCTCCCGCCAGAGCGTGCACCACCTGCTGCACCACCCCGGGCACACGGTATTGGCATTCCAACGCACAACACAGGCAACACCAGCATTGGTGGCCTTGCGAACCCGGCTCGCTCAGCGGTTCGGCGACCGGGTGCGAATGTCGGTGATCACCTCCCCCCAACAGCGCAGCGTCGCACCATCCGGAGCGGTTATCGCCGACACCGACGCAGCCCACAAGCTGTACGGCGCCGATGACACCGACACCCTGTGCCTGCTGCGTCCCGACGCCCACATCCACCAACTGTGCGGCATACCAGAGCAGCAAACACTTCTCACCGCACTCGGCGCCGTCTTGACCTGACCGCGGCACACGCAGCCCGCCGCCCCGCTTACACGGTCCTGAGCTGTCGCGCGCCGAAACGGTTCTGCCCCAGGCGCGAATCCCGGCGGGTTCAGACGACGGCCTGCTGGCATGCCCGGTTCTAGCGGGCCGCCCTGCATTCTCTTTGGAGTCACATTGACCACCCCACCTCACCTCACGATGTCCGGCAGATGCCCCGTCGGCCACGGATCACCCAACGACAACGGCGACGAACGCCGAGTACCGCTGTACAACCCGGAGTTCGCCGGTGACCCGCACGGCGCCTACCGGTCGATGCGTGACCAGTTCGGGCCACTAGCGCCGATCGAACTGGCACCGGGCGTCCCAGCGACCTTGGTCCTCGGCTACCGCACGGCCGTCAACATTCTGCAAGACCCAGCCCGCTTCCCCGCCGACCCACGCAAGTGGGAGCAGACGATCCCGCAGGACTCACCTATTCGGGCGATGCTCGGGTGGCAGCCCGCCGCCCGATTCCACGACGGGTCGGCGCACGAGCGCTACCGGCAAGCCTCAGTCGCCGGCATCGCGGGGATTGATTTGCACGGCCTGCACGCCATGATCGAGACAATCGCTATCCCGCAGATCAACACCTTCTGCGGGCGCGGCAGCGCCGATCTGGCCGCCGACTACGCATTCCCGCTCGTCTTCTCGGTCCTCAACCACATCATCGGCTGCTCGCCGGAGATCGGGCGCGACGTCGCGGCCGGTACGGCCGCACGTTTCAACTCCGGCCCCGAAGCCGCCGACGGTATGGCCAAACTCAAGGCGGCGCTGATCAAGCTGATCCGGCACAAGCGCGCCCAGCCCGGCAACGACATCACCTCACGGCTGGCGCACCACAAGGCCAGCCTCACCGACGCCGAGATCCTGGCCCAGCTGATGAGCTTCTACGGCGCGGGCATCGAACCGACGCGCAATCTCATCACCAACACGCTGCTGCTGATGCTCACCGACGAACGTTTCGGCGGCGGTCTGCTCAGCGGAGCCCTGACAACTCGCGACGCCCTCGATGAGGTGTTGTTCACCGACCCACCGATGGCGAACTTCTGCACCACCTACCCGCGCCAGCCGATTATGGTCGACCAAACCTGGATACCGGCCCACCAGCCGGTCCTCATCAGCCTCACCGCCTGCCACCATGACCCCGCCATCGCCAGCGCAGACCGCACCGGCAACCGCTCACATCTGGCGTTCGGCGCCGGGCCGCACGTCTGTCCTGCCAAGGACGTGGCGTACCTGGCCGCGGAACACGCCATCAACCAACTCCTCGATGCGCTTCCCGAAATGCAGCTCGCTGTGCCTGGGAAGCAACTGGAGTGGCGGCCCGGCCCCTTCCACCGGGCATTGACCACATTGCCGGTGCAGTTTCACAAGTCGCCTCCACTGCGCACAGGCGTGCACAGCACAGCCCGCCAGCAGTCGAACGCGGTATGAGTCGAATCGACAGTCACAGGCTTGTTCCGGAGGAGTCGAAGGTGGATGAGACAGAGCCCACCTGGTTGCAGCGTGATGTCCAGCATGGCCACACTCGCAACGTCGAGGAGGGCCGTTCGGGAGTCCCCCGGCCATCGGGATGAGCCAAACCGCCGACGCCGGACACTGGGCGTCACGCAGCAGTTCCTCAACCAGCTGGAGACGGGTAGCCGAAACGGGGATGTCGACAAACCTTCCACAGCATCGGCGATAGTTCCAGGCAGGGGCGTGGCCAGGATCCGAGCAGCGCGCCACAGCCGTCGCCCGCCAGACCACCACACCCGACAGCCGTCACACGCTCCGAAACTGTGACGAGAGAGGAGGGTCGGCGCGAGAGGCCGTCGCCCACGTCACCCCTACCTGTACACACGCAGAGCAAAAACACGGCGGAGCAATCGCCATCGCGAACGGAGCCAAAAGCCAGTACTTCCGCCGCCTGGTCGCTGTAGTCGGCAAACCCGACCAATGGGATGGAGTTGCATTCCCATGCCTCGCCCACATGCGTCAACCCACTCCGGTGAGTCCGGAATCCATACACGCCAAGGGATTCAGCGAGCGACACTCGACGCCTGAGCAAGGCTGCTCGGTACGTCCAATGACACACGATTGGAAGCGCTGTGAGATATCCGGAAGAACCGCTAGTTGGTGCGCTGCCATATGCAGTCGCTCGCGAGGACCTAGAAGTTCCATTCGACAACACGGCACGGGAGAACGAAACGGCCAAGCAACACGGGGGAATCGCTTTCCTCGACCGACATGCGACGGTGGAGGAGTATCTGGCCCTGCGCGGGGCCGCCGGCTGGCATCTGCCGTCGCCATCGCACAGTGCTGCTGCACTGGAGGCGTCCCTTGCCGGGGTCGTCGCCGTGTCGGCAGATCGGCGGACAGTGGGCATGGCCCGGGTGATCGGAGACGGCGCCTTGTATGCGCTACTGGTCGACGTTGTGGTAGCGCCCGACCATCAGCACCAGGGCATCGGGTCGACTATGGTGACGCGGCTGACTGCCTGGGCGCAACGTCGGCGCATTCCGCACACCAGCCTGGCAGCGGACGAAGAAGCGGTGGGCTTCTACCTACGCGCGGGCTTCGCACCGGCGGGACAGTACCTGCGATTCACTGCGAACAGCCGATAATCCGCGACCGAAGTTCGAAATGGCGTTCAATCGTCGGACCTGCGGATTGCCGATCAGTCACGGCCGACGAGAACAATGCGGTCCATTGCTGACACCTTCGCGTGGCTCGGTGTGGCAGGGCTGGAGCCGACCGACGGATTGGAGCGGTACTCCCGGGCTGCCGCGATTGCGCGCACACGGCCTGCTCGTCGTACGACACCTCAGGGAAACCCAAGGACCACAATCGAGATCCGCGCCGCCGTCGCCGCCATGCGACCGCATCGGATCGCGCACCGCGTCCGCGCGGTCGCCGATCCGGGCCTCCTCGACGAGCTCGCCGAGCACCGCATCGTCTTTGACGTGTGCCCGACATCCAACGTGCGCCTCGGCATCACCAGTAACCTGGCCAGCCACCCACTAGGCTGGGCAGCCATGTCCGTTTACCTCGTGACCGGCGCCGCGGGCTTCATCGGCGCGAACTATGTGCATCACCTGCTGGAGTGGGAGCCGGACGCTCAGGTGGTGGCGGTGGACTACATCGGCTTCGCCGGCAATCTGGCGAACCTGGACGCGGTGATCGACCGCATCGTGTTCGAGAAGGCCGATATCGCCGACCTCGAGGTGATGGAGGCCCTCTACCGTCGGCGCCAGCCGGATTTTGTGGTGAATTTCGCGGCGGAGTCGCATAACGACCGCGCGATTCTGGGTCCGTCGTCGTTCATGCGCAGCAACGCCCTCGGCGCGCAAGTGATGGCGGAGTGCAGCCGTCTGGTGCCGGTCCGTTCGCATGTGCACGTGTCGACGATCGAGGTGTACGGGGAGCTGGCGGCCGGGGACAAGTGGTTCACCGAGAGGTCGGCGTTGAACGCGAAGACGCCGTACTCGGCGGCGAAGGCGGCCGGGGATCAGATGGTGCGCGCCTACATGCAGACCTATCCGGAGATGAATATCCGGATGACGCACTGCGCCAACAACTATGGGCCGTTCCAGCTGCCGGAGAAGCTGATCCCCCTCGCGGTGACGAACGTGCTGCGCGGGAAGAAGGTACCGGTCTACGGCGACGGGCTGCAGAGCCGGGACTGGCTGCATGTGGCCGACCACTGTGCCGCGGTGCATCGGGTGCTGCACGCCGAGCTCGACCCCATCCCGGCCGCGGCGGCGACCGACCCGGGGCTGCTGCCGATCTTCGACGTGTCCGCCCGGTTCGAGGTCACCAATATCGACATCGCCGCCATGGTGGTCACCGCACTCGGCCTGAATCCGGACGAGTGGATCGAGCACATCCCGGATCGGCCGAACCACGATCGCCGGTATCTGATCAACCCGGACAAGATCGAGTCCCAGCTGGGCTGGGCGCCGACCCATGACTTCGCGAGCGGGATCGCCGAGACCGTCGCCTGGTATGTCGAGCACCGCGCATGGTGGGAGCAGATCATTGCCGACAAGGGCGAGCTCGGCTTCGACTGGAGCCAGGTCGGTCCGGCGTCGACCCCGCGCTAGGTCTCGGCGGTCAACACGGTGTAGCTCTTCCGGTCGCGCCACGGTCCGTGGTGGCAGGCGAACCAGTCACGCACCTCGACGCTGAGGCTGTGTGCGATCTGCTGACGGTGCGGTGAGTCCTCGGGGACACCGCACGCGAGGCGGGCGAGCACGTCCGCATGCCGGAGCACGCTGTCGGGGGTAGGGAAGACCAGGGCATTGTCACGCCGCCACACGGTGGCATGCCCGAACTCGATGCGCATCAACTCGGCGGCGGCATCAACGTCCAATGGCGTAGCCGTGGTCGGTGTACTGGCCCATATCTGCGTGGCCGAGCGTGTCTCGAACCCGTGCCGGGCGGCGTGTTCGGCGACGAGGGCCCGCAACCTGGGTGCGGTGGCGGTGTGGTTGAGGGTGACAGCGACCCGGCCTCCGGGGCGGGTCACCCGATGCATTTCCGCCAGCCCCGCCGCCGGATCCGACAGGTAGTACAGCACGTGCATCGCGCTCGCGCGATCGAAATCGGCGTAGGGAAACGGCAGATGCAGGGCATCGGCGTGGAAGGCGTGCACGGTGTCGAGCGCGGTGACCAGAGCGACGGCGGCGGGGCGGATATCAGTGCCGACGAGAAAGCCGCGGTGCCCGCTGTCACGGATGGTCCGCAGGAATTGTACTGTGCCGCAAACGATATCAAGGATTCGCTCAGTGCCGGTGGGTGCCAAGCTGGTGCGGACGTCGGTGCTGAGATCGAATCGGTGCTCGGAGTACTGCGCGTGGGTGGCGATCTGTTCGGCGAGCAGCCCCAGCGGCTCGGACACCGGTTGTCACCGCCGGCCGTCGTGTTCGGTGACGATGTGCGAACCGATCACCAGGGCATCGGCCGGGCAGGAGTAGAAGAACGCTAGCGCCTGAGCTGGGTCGGCGATGATCGGTTCCCACCCGGAGTTCAACACCGCGGGAATCCCGGTGCGCGCATGGAACCGCTCGATCAGCCTCCGGTACACACCCGAGCCCGGCGGCACGGTCTGAGGCCGGCTGGTGCCGTCGACATGCGTGGCCGCCACGATCGGGCCGCGATCAGATGTGAGCAGGGTGAACGACATGAACGGTGCGCGAATATCGCTGCGGCCTAACAACTCCTGGACATGTTCGGCCAGCACCGACGGCCCGAAGGGGCGGAACTCTTCGCGCCGCTTGATGCGGTTCACCCGTTCTCGCATCACCGCGGTGGACCGGTCGGCCAACAGCGAGCGCGCACCGAGGACGCGCGGTCCATACTCCATCCGCCCCTGGAACCAGGCGACGATCCGGCCCTCAGCGAGGAGTTCGGCAGCGCTTTCGGCGCGGTCCGGGGTGAGAGTGGAGGTGATCGCGCATTCCCGCAGGACGGCGGCGATGTCTGGTTCTCGATGTCAGTAGATCTGCTGTGTCGGCCCCAAACGCGGGACGATTAACCAAGAGGGCCCTGACGCGGAATATATTGCGCCGCGGCGCATCACTCGTCGAGTGTCTCCTAGTTCTCGGCAGAGCGCCGTCGCTCCGTCGGGTGGAGAGCGTCACGGATGGTCGGGATCGCATCGAGAATGCATTCGATTTGGCAGTAGTCTCGGAGCCGAGCGCGTCGATCCGGTCGGGGAGTTCGAACCACTGGATCACATGCCAGGAGCCGCGGTGAGTTCGGCATGGAGCGCTTTTACTCGTTTGGTCGGCGCTCCTGTTGCCAGGGCGATGTCCCCCAGCGTTGTCGAGTGCAGCGCCAGGGCAGCCACCGCCTCGCGCAAGGCCGTTGTGTAGGTGTCCTCGACGGACCGCAGGTTCTCCAGTTCCGGTGTCACCGCGATGATGGTGACCTCTGCGGTCACGCCGACGTGCGCGAGCCCGTCCTTGATGCTCTTGCGCACCGCCGTCAGCGTCCGCCCGTACCCGTACACTCCGTGCTCGGGAACGTGCGCCACCCAGGTCCGACCGCGCCTGTTGGCCCGGCACTCGATGCTCTCGCTCACGTCGGCTTCTCCATGTCGGCGATTACCTGTTGCACGACCATGTCGGGGATCGGGGTGGGTAAAACGACCTTCCGCGCCCCGATCCGGCACACCGTGTGCGTTTCACTGCTACTGACTGCGGTGACCGTGAGCCCCAGCCGACGGGCCGCAGCGCGGATACGCAACAGAGCGCCGCCGTCCTGCGACCCCGCGCGCAGCGCCGCGGTGACTTCCTGGGCCTGCTTCCACTCGTGCAAGCTGACCACCGGCTCGTGCACGATTCCGGGCGACCACACCCACTCCGAAACCGGGTTCTGCCGGGAATACCCAGGCCGGCCGGTTCGGGTTGCCCGCCGGTTATACACCTGGTGGCCGGTGAGCTTCGGGTTCGTTACCAGGCCCTCCACCAAGTTGTGTGTCCACCGGCCCTCGATCGGGTACCGGTCGGGCTCCGCAGCCAGGATGGCGATGATCTGCGCCGACTTCAGCTGCTCCTCTCGTCGCAGACGGCACAACTCCCGGGCCGCGTCGAACCGGCGCGAGTCGGGATGGGGAGCGAGTTTCCGCTTCGGCCGTGTCGCACCGAATCGTCCCCTCGCCGGCACCGGGGCGGTCTCGTCGACCACCGTGGTGTAGGGGTAGGGCGGGTACCCGTGGTTCCAGCCGTTGATGGCGTGCTGGATCTGCCCGCCCATCGACATCTCCATCAGCGTGGTCCGGTAGATTTCCGCGTCGACCTGGCTGTAGCGACGGGTGCGTAGCCGTCCTGATTCGGTGCCGCCGACTGGTTCGTTGGCGTACACCACCTCCACCCCAGCCTTCCCCAACTCGTGCTCGACGGTGAGGCTGGTCAGCATGGCGCGTGCCACGCGATCCGAGCGCTCGGCCAGCACATGGGTGACGCCAAGCTGCTCAGCCCGGTCCACAAGATCTTGCAGTCCACCGTCCCTGGGAACCGGCACGGCAAGCGCCTCATACATCTCCCGCGGTGCGAGGCTGCGTAGCTGCGGGGGGAGCATCCCGGACTCGACGTCCCAGAAGTAGCCGACGAACTCCTCGCCGGCCTCCAGTCGTTCGGAGGCGAGGACCACCTGCCGTGGCAGCGATGAGGCGGGATTCTGATTGTCTTTGGTGGAGACGCGGCCGACGAACACCGGGCGACGGAGACGCGTGTCCGTCTTCCTGAAGTTCGGCAGGTCGGTGAGGTCGATGGGCGGTTCGAATCGAAAGGTCATAGCCCTTCCTGGCTCTGCTGAAGAAGAACAAACCCCCGAAATCCCTGCCAGTTGACAGCAGTTCCAACCCGGCCTTCCCCTCTTCCAGTCGTCCCCGAATAGTCGTAGACGTGGGCGATGCTCGCTCTGGTGGTGTCGACGCTGACCGGTACGCGGACACCAGTTTGGGTGCAAGATCGGTCTCGATCATGTGGGAACCTTTGAGGTCAGTACAAACGTGGCCAGGGCACGCAAGTCCTAGTCCTGGGCACCCAGGGGCTCGGGTGAACACGGACGGCGATAGGCAGCGAGATGTCGCAGCTGTTTCTGTCGGCGTATCTGGTGAGGTCGGTGCGTCTTCTCGCTTCTGGAAATGCTTCCGCGCTGCGGGCTTCTGGCGGGTTCAGCCGATTCCAGCGGTACGCAGGATGAGCGCGATGTGCGGGCGTATCGCTGTCTGCGGCATGCCGGGGTTGTGCGTGTGTTGGGTGGCCATGCCCACGAGCACCGACAGCAGGAACGAGATCGTGACGTCGAGATCGACCCTCGAATCAGGCGGTGCGGTGGCGGTGGCGAGCATGTCGCGGACGGTGTCGCGCAGGTGGTGCAGACGCTGGTTGGCTTGGGCGCGGCTGGAGGGGTCGAGGTCGGCGAGGTCGAGTTCCAGGCGGATCCAACCCGGCCGCCTCACGAGTATGGAAGCCCACCTGGCCAGAGTGGCGAGGATGTGGTCGCCGTCGCATGGCTGGAAGCGCCGAACCCGTTGGATGGCGTGACGGGCCAGGGTGTCGGCGACTTCGTGGCCGATCTGTTGTTTGTGGCCGAAGTGGGCGAAGAACGTGCCCCGGGTGCATCCCGCGTGCTCAGCGATCCGGTCGATCGATGTCGCGGTGTAGCCGTGGGTGAGCACCAGTTCGGTGCCCGCATGCAGGAGCCGTTGACGGGTCAGCTTCTGCCGCTCCGCACGCGGTGGAGGCGCGGTGATGTCCGTGCTGTCGCAGCGAGCCGGGCTGGACGCGGTCACAGCGGCTGAACTTTCTGGGCGGCAGGTCCTTTGGGTCCTTGGCCGATGGTGAACTGGACGCGCTGGCCGGTTTCGATGGTGCGGAAGCCGTCGGCGAGGATTTCGGAGTGGTGGACGAAGATGTCGCCGCCGCTGTCGCGGGCGATGAACCCGAAGCCTTTGTCGGCGTTGAACCATTTCACGGTGCCGTGTTCCATCCTGGGTGTCCTTGCGGTCGAGGGAGTGTGGTGTTTGACGTGCGGAAAGCCGTGTGCGGGTGTGGCGAGCGGTGTCACCGCTGTTCGGGGGTCAGTGGCCACGTGTGGAAGGTGCGGGGGTGTCGTCGCGGTCGGTTCCGTAGTTGGTGAGCACGTCGTGGGAGGCGGCCTGGGCGCGTCGGCGGGCGAGCGTGGCGATCGCCGCGTAGATGAGGACGGCAGTGATCGAGTAGAGCAGTGTCGTGAGAACGGTGCGGGGGCTCATGGTGTCCGGGTTCCTTGTCGACGTGGTGGGACGGGTGCGTCGGGTCGAGCAGTCAGGGTGTTGGCGGGGTGAGGGGCAGCAGCCCGGACAGCCACGAGAGTGCGGCGGGGTAGTCGATGCGGGTGGAGACTTCGATGACACGTCCGGCGGGGTCACGGTGGATACGGCCGTCCTTGGCGATGCGCACGGTTTCGGTGCCGAACTCGACAATCGGGACTGCGAGCGCGGCGGCCAGGGTGACTGGGTCGTTCATCCAACTGGAGGGACGATGTCCGAACCACTGGGTGGCGTTGGCGGCGATGAGCTCGACGTGCGGTGGTGCATCGACGGCGGTCAGCCAGGTGTAGAGGTGCGAGTCGGGGGTGATGGCGAGGTGGTCGGCGTTGGTGTGGGTGGACAGCACGAGCCGGGGCCGGTGGGCGGCGCGCAGCACGAGCCCGAAGGAAGCGGGGTCCATGCGCGGGTTGTGCGAGGCTCGGCTGGGGTTGCGGTAGAAGTCGAGCCAACCGCCCATCACGGTGAACTCGATCTGCTCGATGTGATGTGGGCAGGTGATGAAGAACTCGGCCACGTTGCTGGCGGGGCCGCATCCGACCCAGATCAGCGGTCGCGTGGAGTTCTCACACGCGCTGGCCACGACCTCCACGACATCGCTGAGCACCGGCCGAGCGTCGGGTACCCGGCCATGCATGACAAACCGGTCCTCGGCGCCGTCGAGTGCACGGCCAGCGACGACCGGCACATCGGTGCGGCCCATCTGGTCGAGTAGTTCTCGGGCGTATCGGGCGCGGTGATTGCCGTTGGTTTCGTCGTTGGTGACCACAATCAGGTTGCGCACCAATTCCGCCGCTATCCACAGAGCGAGGGCATCGTCGAGGTCGTGTCCGATATCGGTGTCGAACACCACGATCGGTGCCGACTCTGCGGCGAATGCGGACGGGGTCAGAAGTTCAGCAGTCACAATGAGTCCTTTGCAGTCGGCCTTCCCCAGCGCCGGGGAGGCTCTGTTGTGGTGGGTCAGGGGCGTGCAGGGATTGGAGTGGGCGGGCAGATGGTGGCGCCGTCGTGGCTGTCGGCGGTGACAACCCGCACGAACGCAGCACTGGTGGTCAGAACACGTTTGCCGTGGGGGAGGTGAGCGTCGTCGGGCACGACGATCAGCCAGACGTCCGGATCACGGGTGGCGTGGCGGGTCAGCGCCGCGACGGTGCCGCCGTGGGTGGTCAGGTCGAGATGCGTTCCACCCCACAGATAGCCCCAACCCTCGGCACGGGCGCGCATCCCCGCGCCGAGGCGGGCGAGGTTGGCACCGGGTGCCAGGTGAGCGGTGTGTATGTAACCGAGCGCGACCGGGGGCGTCGGGGTGATCGTTTTGCGGTGGGGCAAGAACTTCACAACACGCTCCCGCCGCAACGAGTAGCCCACGGAATGTTCGCCGGGCCGGTGACGATGCGCGCGGCGAGCCGGTTGTAGGCGGCGGCCTGCTCGATCAATGTGTTCGCCGCGTCCGAGCTGGGACGGAAGTCGCGGTCTGCGGTCACTTCGCTGGCCCAATAGCGGGTATGGCGCGACAGCATCGCACCGAGACCGTGCGGCTGGGGGCAAGCGTGAGAGGAGTCCAAGGCTTGGTCGCCGAGCGCGTCGTGCACGCGGTGATCGATGCGGGCGATCAGCCCCTGGATATCACGGGTAGCCCGCACGAGAACGTCTGCGGCCACCCGCCATTCCGGCCGCGCTGCCTTGCATCCGATCAGCGCCGCGATCTGACCTAAGGCGTTGAGCTGCCGGTGGTGCGCCGGCAGCAGCCCGACCGTTGCCGTGACGATTTCCGGGTGGGCGTAGTCGGCGCGATCGAACACTCGTGCGCGCAGCGCCCGCCACACGGTGCGGGCGCTGGGAATGCTGGCATACCAGTCGAGTTGCGTCACGGTGTTCCTCCGCGCGCCAGGGTCGAGAGCTGCTCAACCCGGGCGTTATAGGCGCGTTGGGCGGCGAGCACACCGGCCACGGCGGTGTCATCGACTGGCTGTTGTGCGTAGGACACCCACCGCGCCGCCATGGCGGACACCAGCTCCCCGACACCAACCCGCGCGGCAGGGACACCGACGAGCGCGGCGAGCTTCGCGTCGATCGTCCGTTCACACCACGTGATCTCGTCGTCCACCGCATCCCGACCCGAACCGGTCACCTGGCTCCGGCGGTGATGCGCATCCACGATCGACGCCGACAGCATCGCCACCCAATCCGGACTACGGTGACCCGCACGAGCCGGACCGGATCTGGATATCCGATCACGTACCCATGCCTTCGCTCGCCGCCCAGCCGCGGCGAAGGCTTCCCGCAGAGTGGTCGGTGTGGAGTGCGCTGGCAGCCACACGGCGAAGTGCGTGATCCATTCCCCGGCCTGTGGCATCCCGGCCGGGTTCGGAAGATGCGAATGCACCGGTAGTGTCGCTCCTGTCGTGCTGCTCATGATGTTGGGTTGACGCCCCGCCAGCCCAGGGGCAGCTCGATGCGTCGGGCATGAATGTCGGCCAGCAGATCGGCGTAGCCCTCGCGGACTTCGGCGAGGTGGAACCAGGCTTCGTGGCGTGTCTGCTCGTCGCCGGTATGCCGAACGGTCCACCAGGCGTCGGCGAAGGTCTTGGCGACGTGGCTGATCACCTCCCCGAGGGAATGGGTATGCTTGCGCGCGCCGGTCGGGCGCGGCAGGTGAAACACCGCCCACGAATTGACCTGCTCGACCACCTCCGCGATCAGTTTGCGCACGGCCGTTTCATCGGAGTCGGGCGAATGTCGCGGTGCATCCGGATGGCCGGGCAGTAGCGCGGCATGCAGGTCACCGAGTTCACGCGCCCACCCGATCAACGGCGAGTCTTGTTGGAGATGACCGGAGATCGCGGCCAGCAACTGCTCCGGCGCCAACAGCGCCGCCGGACCCGACGCAGGATTCCCGCCAGGTTGCGGTGACATCGGCACCACCCGGCCCAGCTGAATCGCGCCGCTCACAACTGGCCACCCGAACACTCAGCGGGCACAGCAACCGGCGGGGAGTTCTCGGAGGACAGCGTGCAGCGAGTGATCGTGTGCCCCCGGTCGGTGAACCGTTCGGTGTGCGTACACAGCATTGTCAGCGCCGCGACCGGGTCCTCGATGCGGTGGCGGGATTCGGCCAACTCGACCACCAGCAGCCCGTCATCGCGCTGAATCAGGCGGATGACACCGTCTTGGCCACCTGGTCCGAACCCGGGTTCACCTGCTGCCTTGGCTGCGGCGTTGGCGTCATCGACCAACGCCACATACAACGCGTCTACCGCGTTCATCACCTGGGGCCAGCCCCGACGGGTCAGTTCTGCGACCATGTCGAACCGGGTCACAGTCGGAATCGCACCCACAGGCGATTCCACAAGCACTCGCTCGCCCCGGCGGGACACACCCTCGGGTGCGCTGCCCTCCGGCTGTCCACTCTCCGGGAGGCTGGTGGAAGCATCCAGGACATGGATGTGCGCCCGCGGCATTCGCGTGAGCCGCTGGATTACCGCTTTGCCGGACGGGCCGAGGCTGGTGAGATGGGTCCGTGACGGCACGATGAGATGACTACCGCCATAGCCCTCGATCTCCTCCATCACTTGCCACAACAGCTGGGTGCGAGGCGCATCCGCGTCGAACACACGCGTCAGGTCGACATTCCAGGACTGAGCAACCTGCTCCAACCGCCACATGATCGCTGCGGCGGGATTCCGGCGGTCGGCCTCCTCGAGCATCGCCCGCAACACCAGCTCCGGCGCCGTCGGTTCGATGACCACCTGGCCGGGGCCGAAAGAGAAGTACGCCGCATACTCCTGCATCGCGCGGTGAACCGCATCACGACCATCAACGGGCAACAGTTCCGCTTGTGCGTATCCGAACCACATGACAATGACCCCTGCTAGTCCTCATCCAGTCCGGCCGACAAAAGAGCCGCAGCCTGCGCCCACAACTCCGAAGGCACACCGGACTGCGTGTGCAGTACTGCCCGAGCAGCCGTGGCGGTCAGCACCGTGTGCGATACAGCGGTCTCGTTCTCGTTCCGGTCGGCCAGCATCGCTGGTGTGGGCGCGGTCGCTGTCGGTGACTCGGATACTCGCGTGTTGTGCATTCGAGGGCCTCCTTGTCTCGGGGGCACTCGGCGACACGGCTGAGCCGACCTGTTGTCCGATGTAACAACTGGACCGCCTAGCCGCTGCGGTGCTGCGGGATGAAACCGAACGGCTCACACCGAGTGCTGATGTCAGCCTGGCCTGCGGTAATCGCGCGTGGAAGGCTTTTGCTGTCGACAAAAAGCTTGTCCACATGGAGCAGCTCAGGCGTGTGGGATGCTGGTTTCGACGGAGAGGGGCTCATGGATAGCGACTTCCAAACGGCGCTCGCCGCTCGTGTCGCCGAGGTGCAGTCGAGCGCGCGGATCCCGAGTTTGACGATAGCTGTCGGCGTCAATGGCGTGCAGTGGTCGGCCGCTTCCGCGGGATATGCAGACATCGAGAACCACGTTCCGGCCACCGGTGAGAGCTGCTACCGCATCGGGTCGATCACGAAGACGTTCACCGCAGCGCTGACCCTCGTGCTGGCCGACCATGGCGAGTTACCGCTGGACAGCACTGTGGGCAGGTATCTGCCGGGCACGCCGTTTGGGCACCTTCCGTTACGCATGCTGCTGGCACACAGCAGCGGCCTGCAACGCGAAGCGCCTACCGACATGTGGGAGACCATGCGCGGGCCGTCGGCTGCGGAACTTCGTGAGGTATTCCAGCAGGTCGAGCTAGTCGCGGAACCCGGCCAGCGCTGGCATTACTCCAACCTGGGATACGCCATCCTTGGCCAGATCATCGAATCCGTCACCGGCCAAGCGTGCCAAGCCTCGATTGAGCAAACGCTGCTCACACCGTTGGGCCTGAACCAGACGAGCTGGACTTCGCCATCGAACGCCGTGGTCGGGTACAGGCTCGACCCATACGTCGACGCCGTGCACCGCGAGCCAGTGATGGACCAGGCTGCGATCGGTGTCGGCGGCCAGATGTGGTCTACGCCGGGTGATCTGCTGCGCTGGGGACACGCCCTGGTCGGCGGTGAACCAGCTGTACTGCCTGCGGCGGTCGTTGAGAAGATGCACACCCTCCAGGTCATGGTCGACACCGCTGGCTGGACACGCGGGTGGGGCTTGGGCCTGATTTTGGAGCGGCGGGACGACCATATCTTCGCCGGCCACACGGGCGCTATGCCTGGATTCCAGGCGGCGCTGATGCTCGATCGTGGCGCCAACGTGACCGTCGTGGCCTTGGCCAATGCGACACGGGGCATCAAGCCCGCTGATCTCGCCGTGGAAACCCTGCAACTGGCCATCGCCGCGCAGCCGCCGAAGCCCGTTCCGCCGTGGCGCCCGGCGCACTGTCCCGAGCACATCCAACCGATGCTCGGCAGGTGGTGGTCGGAAGCCGATGAAATCGTGTTCCGCTGGGAGCGTGACGGCTTGCATGCGAGCCTCGTGAGTGACCCCGTC
Source organism: Nocardia abscessus (assembly GCF_015477775.1). Lineage (GTDB taxonomy): Bacteria > Actinomycetota > Actinomycetes > Mycobacteriales > Mycobacteriaceae > Nocardia > Nocardia abscessus_A. The sequence goes on from NZ_JADLQO010000013.1 coordinate 195,055, forward strand.
GCTGGCGATACCCGCTTCGTGGCAGAAGGCCCCGGACGATTCCGAGCTGCCCAGGGACGGTTCCAGGGCGAGCTGCTGCACGTCACCGAGACTCGTGCGGGTGTCGAAATGCGCTGGGCGACCTACCCTCTCACGCGCACACCGAGATGAAAACCTCCAGGCGAGCCTTGGTATCAGAGATGGCGGGATCTACACAGGCGCGCAGCTTCATGTCGATCGAGCGGAACACACGCAGGACCCGTGGTGTAACGGACCCGGTAGCAACCCCATTCATTGCCTGCTCCAGTGAGACAGCAGCCGCTTCATATTCACCCATCCGCAACTGGGCTTCAGCCTGCTCGAGTTGCCAAATAGTCCGGTTGCGAACGAACACCGCTGGGCTAGCTGAATCCTGCTGGCGCAGCGAGTCGACTGCAGGCCGGAGCTGACCGAGATCCAGCAGAGATGACCCTCGATGACCCGCCAGAGCGGCATCATCGAACACCTCCAGCCACACGGGATCGGGCTCACCCGCGCGATGTCGAGACAACTCGGCCTCCGCATCGAGCAACATCCGCGTACACAAATCAGCCTCACCCATCTTGGCGTGGGCGCGCGCGGCCATAGTCGAGACAAACGCGGTCAAACGACGGTTTCCACTCCGCCGTGCCCATGCCAGCGCCGCATAGGAACGCTCCGCGCCGCGGCCGGGATCGCCAGTCCAGGTGCTCATGAACCCCGCATTCGGTCCACCGACGAACGCGAGCAAATCCAAGGCATCAGCGTGCTCGGCTGCCTTCCGAGCAGCGGCGAACGACTTTTCGGCCAGCACGACACTGCCACGATCGAACAGCATCCAACCCGCCAGTTGATGTGCCTCAGAAATAAGGCGGAGCAACGGATTCCGATGTGCTTCCCCTATCCGGGCGACAACCTGTTTCGCAGCGTCAGCGTAGGCGACGATTTCGTCGAGATGCTCAGCGGCCATCGTGTGATCCGCCGCGCGCACCTCCGCAATGAGATCGCGAAGCGTGAACTCTGCCGAGTCTGGCTCCAGTACAATGCGCCGCCTCGTCGGTCGGGCGAAGTCTGTAAATGGTGCGGCAAGCCGCCTCAAATGCCCGTTCGCCTTCAGGATGTCGTCGAGGCGGTCAACAACGTCAGGTTGCGGGCGCCGCTGCGCCTTCTCGATCTTTGCCAGTAGGTCATGGCTGACAAGAACGAGCGGTGCCAGCTGCCGCAGCGAAAATCCCGCTGCGACACGGCGAGCCTGAAGCTCTGCACCGAACAGAGCTTCGGCGGTGTCACGGGGATCGAACTCACGATGGGCTGGTGCCACCGCGCAATTATTGCGTCCGCTGACCCCTGGGCACCAGGGAACGTGCCATAGGTGGGCAAGACCTCACCGCGGATGCGGTGCAGGACAACTCGTTGCCGTAGAAATGCCGTTTCTCACGCTCGTCGTCGCGATGCACCTCCCGTTGCAACTGGCCGTCAACAGGAAATCGGGCATGGTCCGCTGACTGCAGGAGGATTCTGGCATCCATGCGAAGCCGGGTACAGTGAACGTCACTCACCGGTGGAGACGACTGCTTGCCTGTGCGCTGGCGGCTGCGCGTGCGGATCATCTTTTGGCATCGTCTGCGGCCTGGATCTCTTCCTCTGGCAGTGCTCTCGGAGCGTCCGAGCTTAGCTCGACCTGTTCGAAGGTTTCGCGGGAACCGGATCGAGCAGCATTCGAATGTGGCCATGGTATCTCGGATGCTGTACCTGCCCCGATAGTCATATCCCGGCGCTGGTAGCGTATGCAGGTGCTTTCGACGACCAGGGTGGAAGATCCTCGCAGTACGGAGACAGAGGCGAGCTGGATTCAGCGCGCCGCCGACGCCGCGATCGAGCACGCGCGTGAATCGTCGGCCACCACGATTGTGTGCGCGTCTGGTATCAGCCCGAGCGGACCGATTCACCTAGGTAACCTGCGTGAGGTGATGACCGCGCATCTGGTCGCGGAGGAGATCAAGGCCCGCGGCATCGCGGCTGAGCATATCCACAGCTGGGATGACTACGACCGGTTCCGGAAAGTTCCGGCGGGCTTGCCGGAGCAGTGGGATCAGCACATTGGGAAGCCGCTGGCAGAGGTCCCGGATCCGTATGGCCAGCGCGATTCGTACGCGTCCCATTTTATTGCGGAGTTCACCACGGCCTTGCAACGGCTCGGTGTTGAGATGCGGGAGATTCGGCAGTCGCAGCAGTATCCGGCCGGTATCTATAACGCGTCTATCCGGCGGGCGATGGATGCGCGCGGCGAAATCTTCGATATCTTGGAGCGCTTTCAGACAGAAGGACGTCACGAGCGGCCGGTCGCCGAACGGCGTGCGGCGTACTTTCCGTTCAAGCCGTACTGCGAAATTTGTGGGAAAGACTTCACAGAAGTCGCAGGCTGGGACGGTGGCGCTGTGACGTACCGGTGCCGGTGTGGGCATGAGGGCCAGATGAGCTTGGTCGACGGGGTAAGGGTTGCCGGGAAGCTCGTGTGGAAGGTCGATTGGCCGATGCGTTGGGCGTTCGAGGGCGTCGACTTCGAGCCTGCAGGTGAGGATCACCACGCGCCGAGCAGTAGCTTCGCCTCGGGGCGGGTGCTGGCGCCGGAAATTTTTGGCGCATCGGCGCCGAATTCGATCGTGTACTCATTCGTCGGCCTGGCTGGCGGGCGGTCAAAGATGTCGGGGTCTGCGGGCGGGGCGGCAACTCCCGATACCGCCCTCGACATCCTGGAGCCGTCGATGGTGCGGTGGTTGTACGCGCGGCGGCTGCCGTCGCAGTCCTTCACCATCGATATGTCCCCGCCTGCGGTCCTGCGCCTGTATGACGAGTGGGACCGGTTCGCCGCGCGGGCGGAGGACGATACCGCGTCAGCGGTTGAGCGGCACCTGTACGAAGTGTGTGTACGGACCTCGGCCGGACCGGTGGAACGCAGCGCGAGGCCGGTGTCGTTCCGGCTGCTGTCCTCGGCCGCCGATATCACGGATGCAAACCCGCAACAGGTAGAGCGGCTGGTCCGTCAACATCTCGTATCCGATGACGCAGAGCTTCCGGATGACGCTGTGCTGTTGGACGAGCTGGAGCCGCGGCTGGCGAATGCGGTCAACTTCGCTCGGGCGCTGCCGCCGGAGGACCGGACGATTATCCGGTCCGAGTTCAACCTTGAGGCATGGGCAGCTCTGGACGACAGAACCCGCGATGGGGTGGGGATGTTGGTCGAGAGGATGACCGACAACTGGACCCTCGACGGGTTGACCAAGTGCGTGTACGCGGTGCCGAAACTACTGGAGGGATTGTCGGAGGATGCCGAGCCGACGCCCGAGCTGAAGAAGGCGCAGCGGAGCTTCTTCAAGGCCCTCTACCAGTTGCTCTGCTCCCGAGACACCGGGCCCCGGCTGCCGACGCTAGTGCTTTCCCTCGGCCCAGACCGTGTCCGGACGCTACTGACGCCGCCGCAGTAGGACCTGCGCCGCCGCTTTCAACCGGCCAGCAGTCCTGCCGAGCGGAGACGGCTCACGAACACCGTCACGTCGTGTGTCACATCCTCCGCGGGGGCGTCGGTTGCCTTAGCGAGCTTGTATGCGATGTCGCTGCAGGAGTGCGTGCCGTCGCAGTGCTGAAAGATTTGGTATCCGGTGTCGTTGACAACGAGAACCTCACCACTGGTGGCTTCGGGCACGAGTATCCACATATCGCCGTTGCAGGTGACGGTTGATGCGGCGGCGGATGTTAGAGCTGGTGTGCTCATGACGGGGCATCTCCTTCGTGGTAGGACATCCAGGTGTTCACTGCGACTGTGGCCCACAGGCCGGGACCGTGGCTGTCGTCGCCAGCCAAGTATTCGTTGATGGCGGTGAGCAGTTTGCTGGGGTCGACGACGGCGTGATCGACCAGCGGCCCACCGTGCGCGACGCAGCGGAGCTGATCGGGAGCTTGGCGGAGACCGGCGTGCATCATGGCGCGCGCGTCGGCTTTGTCCGCGCGTGCCGCAATGCTGTCGGGCAGTTCATTGGTGAGCGCATCGCGCAGGATCACCTTTTCGATTCCGTTGTCTCGCAGCATGTTTGGGGGGAGCGACCAGGTCAGTGTCGCGAGGTCGGGATCGAGGAAGGGGTAGGTGATGTTGAGTCCGGCGCGGCGGCCGACGTCTTCCCACCAGCCGCCACAGTGAACACGACCGGCGGCGCCCGCCTCGGCTATAAGTGCTCGTGAGTAGTCGATGGTCAGGTGGCCAGGCTGGGTCAGCTGCGGGTAGCCGTCGGCGAGGCGATCGGCCAGCCCAGTATCTGCGAGGTAGCGGCTGGACAGCCAGGGTGGGATATCGGCCAGCGCCCGTATCACGCGAGTGCCGTGACGGTTGTAGCTGCCCGCGAGCAGACCGTCGACGATCCGTGCGGAGGCAACCGGGTCGGGGAAGGTCGCGAGTTCGCGGGCCGCGCCGCCAGTGTCGCCGCGTGCGTGCCGGTCGGCGACGGCGAATATCTGCCCCAGTAGCAGTTCGTCACCGCCTTCGCCAGCGATGACAGTCGACACCCGTGAGCCGTTGCTGGTGATTCGGCGCAGCATGGCGGAGTTCCGGGCGGCGTAGGTCCATGCCTCGGGTTCGTCGCCGATCGGGTAGTCGGCGAGCAGTGGCAGTAGATGATCGGCTGGCATTCGCGTCACGGGTACACCGACGGACCGTTCGACATCATCAACAAACCGGCGCTCGTCGCACGCGGCCAGCGACGGGCTGCTGTAGGTGAGAGAGAAGGCTCGCACCTTTAGACCTGCTGCTTTGGCTGCGCAAGTCAGCGACGCGGAGTCGATCCCGCCGCTGAGGAGCACCGCGTCGGGCGGGCCGCTATTGCGTTCAACCGCGGTCAGTAGCCGCCGGCGGAACTCCGCGACCAGGTCCTCGCGGACAGCGCCCTCGATATCGAGGGCCTCGAGCGGCGGCATCTCACGCACGGTGACCCGCCCGTACCGAACGATCAACGCATGTCCTGGCGGCAGCCGCCGCACACCCTCCCACGCTGTGCCGGACGGGTCACACATCGCCGGTACAAGAAACGGCCCCAACCCAGCCATGTCGATGCCGACTGCAGGCAGCGCCGCCCGGATCCCTCTGATCCGCGACGCAATCAGCACTGTCCGGTCGCTGCGGATGGCGTAGAACAGTGGTCGCGCCGACATCGGTGACCGGTAGACGACGGCGCATCGCGAGCCGACTAGTGCGGCGCAATGGGCGTCACCGCTGACTCCCGCCAGAATGGCCGCGATCATCTCGAGTGAAAAATCCGGGCTGTCGAGCATCTGCGCTAAGGGGTCCAACTCACGTCGGAGCCACTCTGGTCCGGCGATGGCCAGTCGAATTCCGTTGTCCAGCAATCGGAGGCCTGCCCGGGCCGCCTCTTCGTTCTCGCCACCGACTGCAGCCGATGCGGCGGCAGATTCTCCGACAACCGCCCACGCAGGGGATCGGTCGGTCATCGCTTCAGTCATGCGCATAACGTCGCGGTGCGCGTTGCTGGCCGCGCCTGCCACAGAGATTGTCAACGAGGACACGGTGCCTGTTTCTCCTTCAACTCGTTCTGCGCAACACTCAACATTGCCGACAAAGCGACGAGCCGAACTTCTTTTCCGGCTAGCGCTGTTCGGATCTCGCTGACCGCTTCTTTGTCGTCGGTGATCGCGCGGCACAGTGAGCACATCGACCCATCCAGCAGCTTCTGGGTAACCCGCTCCCGTACGGGCTCGCTGAGCATTTCAAGCATCGCCTTCGGGCCCTGGGTGTGGATCGTGTTGATGATCGGATCGACCTCGGCGGTGGCCAGCGCCTCACCCACGTCGGCGGACGTTCCGATTGGCAGCCGCAGTGGCGAGTGGGCTGGTGCGCCGCGTGCGGGCCCGCAGCACGTGTAGAAGTCCCCTTCCGGTGTCAGGATGGGTCGGCCTACCACCCCACACGGGCCAGCCGGGACATCCTCGATGTTGGCTCCGCGCCGCAGCAAGAGATTTCGGCCGCGACCGAACGGCAGCACGGCAGCCGTTTCCAGCCGCGCCCCATGCCGTGCCGTCGCTTGCGCAGCGATCTGGAATGCGTCGTCGTCTCCTGAGCCGCAATACTGGAGCACCAGCTCCAGGTTCGTCGCTGCTGCGGCCGCTAGCAGGGTATCGAGAAGCGCGGCCCTGATACCACGATGCTTGGGCGTGAAATGGAATCGGTCGAAACTAACTGCCAGCTTGTCCAACCCCGCATCGACCAGCTCGGCCACGGTCTTCTTCGCCTCGTGCGGTGAGCGGGCCCAGAACCCGTTGGTGACCAGCGACGACCGAAGACCGAGGGATCGGGTGAGACGGATTGTCCGCAGCGCCAATTCACGGCGCAGCAAAGCCTCGCCGCCGGTTACGCACACGCCGTCGACGTGCGTCGCGGCGCTGCGGACAGCCGCCTCAATCTGCGGCCACGTCAATTCACCGCGTGCGTGCGGTGAGGAATCGGTGATGCAGTGGCCGCAGGTGAGGTTGCAGGCATTCGTCAAATGAATGCCCAGGGTGTTGTATCGCATCACGTCACTTCGATTCCTGACTCAGCTGCTCTGCGAGGTGTGGATGTGCGGCGTGATGATCTGTGGAAGCTCGTCCGCCAACTCCGTCCGAGCAAACGACGCCACCACGACCGGCGGATCGTAGCTGCCCTTCGCGGCTGTCCGAAGCTTGCTGCGCTGGTCCAACTTTTGTGTCACTTCCTTCTCCTTTTCTCGCACTCTGATCAGAGTGCGTTGCTCTCGCCACGTTCTCGCTGGCTGTAGCGCTACCGCGGCAACGGCTCGTGGGGGCACAGCCAGCGAAGCGCGTCTGATGGATTCGGTGCGGGTCGCTATCGATCGAAGGCAGCTCGGCCTGCGTCAACGACCTGACGGCTCATCTCGCCTGCGAACCGCACGAAAGAGACCTCCTTCACGATTTGAGGCAGGAACGGCCACACAGACACCCGGACGTTCCCGATCCGGGCCCGCCCTCGGGAGCCCGGCCCGGACCCTTCCATCCGCACGGTGTTCTGGTGCTTCCTTGCCGTAGCCGACGAGTACGACGATGCCGAAAAGCGGTGTCACATCTCGATACCGCTTATCCACCGTCTCGAACTTCTGGGTCCGGTGCCGTCTCCTCTGCGGCTCCTCTGTGTTACGTTCGGCAGTCCAGAGGGATAATGGAGGGTCGGAGGGTGGCTGCTGCGCTCATTCGCCTGAAAGTCGAACTGCGTCAGAAACACTTGCAGACACACAGCGCCTTCTGCCGCGAGTACGACAGAGTTGCCCAGACGATCGACCCGGCCCTCGTGGGCACCTCACCCGGACGCGCACAGTTCCACCGTTGGTTATCCGGTGCATTGAAAGGGCTTCCCTACCCCCACCATTGCCGGGTCTTGGAGAAGATGTTCCCCGGCTACACTGCGGCGCAGTTGTTCGAGCCGTGCACCGACGACGAGCCGACCGCGCTCCTCGACACCGGCACTACGGAAGTCGACAGCCCCAGAGGACTGCTCGACGTCATCGAGAACCGCCTCACCCGACCAACTTTCGGTGTCGTCGACTGGACATCAGAACAGCCAGGGGACGCTTCGGGCTGGGATGCTGGGCTGGCAACAGACGATGGTCGAGGCATCAGCAAAGCAACCAAGCAACTCGCACAACGATTACTGCGGCTTGAGAGGGCCCAGCGTGTCAACAGTCGCGAGGTCAGCCAATTCGCCCACCTGGCCGGTCATATCATCGATCTCGATACCCGCATTGAAATCCAGATTAGGGGCGACGGATCGGCTCGCTTGACCTACCGCTACGAAACACTGAATATGACGGACCGGCCGCTGACTCGTATGTCTCGAGAGCTGTGGTTCAAATACACCGACGGCAAGCTGGACATCAGACCGCTGCGTGAGAGCAGCCGTCGTCTCGCCATCCAGCGGATCCACGACACACCAAGCCTATCGAAATTTGCATGCCAACTTTCACCGGCCATCCAACCGGGCGAGTCTGCCGTAGTCGGCTACACCTGCGAAGGCGGCAAATTCGTCGACGAGCTGTACTGGCGGCAATCAATTCACCGATACACCCGACGCTTCAGCATCCACCTCCGACACGGCGATGCCGGGGACTTGATCAGCTGCTCCGCGGTCGAAGAACATCAAGACGGCGCGGAGAACTCCGCAACCGAAGACCTGATCTGGGACTACGACGGAGACGACGTCATCGTCACGCTCACCCGGGAGTATCTACGCCCGAGCCAATCCGTCACACTACGCTGGGAGGTTTCTCATGAGCACTCGTGACGCCGTCGAGCACGCTATCCGGGCATGGAATCAGCACGAGATCGATCGAGGCGCGCCGGCCGTGATCGACTTCGATTTCTTCCCTCCTACGGGTGAGCCGCCAGGCCCCGTCGACCGACTCGGCACCTTCGGACGGTTGAACGACCTGCTCCACGAGATCGACGAATCCTCGGTTGTGCAGCGAGTCAAAGGTGATCTCGCTTACTTGCGCGCGCTCATGGGCGAGCGGCCGGCCCTCGACGAGTATGTCCGTGCCACTCAGGGATGTCCGGCAGCCGGATGGTCGGCCGACTATGTCACCGCCAAGGGCGACATCGCCCGCGGATGCCTCGATGCTCTCGGCGTCAGGTGGGGTGAAACTACCGCGGTTGATCTCGCCGCGATCGAAGGCCCACTCGATGCCTCCGCCGCGCCCGACGCGATCCGCGAAGCCGCAGTCGACTACGAGCCGGTCGTCCGCCGCGCGACTGGTACCGAGGCCGCATACGAGCTCACGATCGAGGAAGCGGATGTGGACGCCTATTGGGCGTACTGGCTCGACGGGGCTGGGCAACGAGTCCGGCTGCGGCTGAACACGCGCAACGCGATCTATACAAAGACCCAGGCCCGGCAGTTCGCACTGCATGAGGTCTTGGGCCATGGATTGCAGAGCGCCAGCATCGCCGCCCGTTGCGCTACCGAGGATGTCCCGTGGGTACGCCTGTCATCTGTCCACGGTCCGCAACAAGTCTTGTTGGAAGGTTGGGCACAGGCAATGCCGCTGTTCATCGTGCCTGATGATGAGGCATTGGTTGCGCGGGTCCGGATCGATCACTACACACAACTCGTCCGCGCCGAGTTGCACCTTGCTGTGAATGCCGGAACGCCCATCGAAGAATGTGCACGACACGCACGCTCTCGGATCCCATGGTGGAAAGACAGCCACATCGCCGACCTGCTGGCAGACCGGAGTACAAACCCACTGCTGAGGACCTACATGTGGGCATACGCCGCGGGCATCGACTGGTTCATCAACCTCGCCGATGCGAACGCCACGGTCATCCGGAACGTACTTCATGCCGCCTACCAGGCCCCACTCACACCGGCCGACCTCGAAGAACTCTGGCCCGAGGGACCCGCTGTCGGTGGCCCCGAAGATCGGATTCACCGACAGAACTCTGCATCTTCCTGACACTCTTACGTCGAATACGGGCGTCGCTGCGCCCTACGATCGCGCAGAAGAAGTTGCGCCGTTGCCGCGATGCCTTTTGTCACGCCTAGTCGGCCGAAGCGTCGTCGTCCCAGCCGACATGACACGCCAGTTCCTACCAGGTTTGGTCCGAAAGATCCGCAACGAGGAGGGCCCGTGATAGTCACACCACTGCAGGTCGCGCACATCAGCGAAGTCCTCCAACTCATGGGGGTCGGGGAGCCCTTTGTTCGCGCACGCACCCTCTCTGACTACTGGCTCTATGCCGAACTGTTCGCCTCGACCTGCCCCATTGCGATCGGCGACGACAACACAATCACCGGAGCAGTGATCGCGTTCCGCAGCCAAGACGACCCCGTAGACGTGTACGTCCAGGACGTTGTGACCCACCCGCGGCACCGGCGACAAGGCATCGCACGAGCGCTGCTGCACAGCGTGCGATCGCAGGCCGAGAAGTGGGGCTGCGAACGCTTGTATTTGACGTCCGAACCCGATAACCAGGCAGCGCACGCCAGTTGGATAGCGCTCGGCTTCGCTAACCTGCCCGGCGACCACAAGATCAACGGCATATCCGTCACCACCCACTTCAAAGGACCAGACCGCAGCCGTGCAGTCTACGAACTGCCCCTGACCTGAAGGGCGAAGCCAGCAAGTGGCTCGCAAGGGTGCGCCGACCGGCCACGGGATGGGTTGTTACCGAATCAGACCTGCCGTAAGGCAGGCCACGGCCAAGCAGCGCCGCCGAGGCGCTACATGATCCGATTCACCGACGGAACTCGGCATCTTCCTGACGCTGTTGCCGTCCTATTCGGCTGCGCTTGGAATCTCCCTCGTGTACAACCGGTCTTGCGTCTGCTGCCAGGCATTTTCGAGGGTGTGCAGCCGGGCGCGGCGCAGTGGGCTATCCGGTGGTTCGTGGTGGAGACGCAGCTACCGGGTGAGCACGATGGCCAGGTTGACGACGAAGGGCGCCTCGATCCCGGTGGCCGCGGCGACGGTGTCGCTGCGGTTCTTCAGCTTCGGCATGGCGGCGCCGAGCTGGGTGTGCAGCATCGCCAGGTCGAATCCGGGCAGGAACAGGCCGGTGAACTCCCAATCCACCAGGGTTGTGGTGCCGTCGTCGCACAGTAGGATGTTGCTGGCCAACGGATCGCCGTGATTGACCTCGTCGGGCGTACCGGCACGATCCAGCAGGCGCAGGAGAGCGTCGCGGTCGGCGTCACTGAGGTAGCCCCGAGAGTGATAGCGGTGGATCCGGTCGCGGTAGTCGAAAACCACGTCGAACGCTCCGGTAGGCGGAACCCACCGGTTCAAGCCCTCGATCGTCTGCAGTATCGCGTCGATCTCGTTGTCGGTGAGCTGCCTCTCAGGATAACGATCATGATCGAGCGGCCGCCCGTTCACCCATTTCAACGCCATGAGCCGACTGCGGTCGGTGTAGAGCAGACGCGGCACCGGTAGCGGCGGCGGGGCGCTGGCGGCATCTCGTACACGCCGAGCTCATGCTGCCATCTATCGGCCCAGAACGGATCGAGGCCGAGCAAGCATTTCATTGCCACAGGCCGCCGAGGGCGCCTGTCCCCAGCAGCGTCTTGCCGGTGCAGCACGGCGCCGATGCGGATTCCGGCGGCCTCGGTAGCGGCAGTGATCTCACACGGCAGGCTCGCCACGGCATTCGTCCTCGATCGTGGGTGATCAGTCGATCCAGTATCGCCGTATCTGACTGCCGTCTGTCCAGGGCTCGACCGATTCCAGTACGCCGCCGCAGGATTCGATGATGCGCCGAGAAGCGAGGTTGGCGTCGTCGCAGGTGATGAGGATCCGGTCGATGCCGATCGCACGGGCAACGGTGAGGCTGTGGCGGAGGATCGCGGTGCCGTAGCCGCGGCGCCGAAATGGTGCGAGGACGCCGTAGCCGATGTGACCGCCTCGCCGGCGTAATGCGTCGTTGAGGGTGTGCCGGATAGACGTGCGGCCGACGACTTGGTCGTCGACGGTGGCGACCAGGTAGGTGGCCGCGACGGTACCGCCGGGCAGATTGATTCCCTGCCGGTAGTCCTTCAGCACCGACAGGTACAGCTCCCAGGGCATGGCCGGTGTGAGCCCCAGCGCGAAGGTGAACTCGTCGCTGTTGGCCATGGCCTCATGCGCCGCGCGGACCACCTGTTCATCCGACTCCCGCAGCGGCCGTAGCCGCACCGTATCGAGGACGGTCGTGGTCTTCGGGGCAGGTGACATGACCCGAACCGTAGCCAGCGAGACGGCGCATCGTCGACGGATTTTCGCCCCTACCGGTATTGGCGCTCGGCTGCGCGTGCTGGCCGGGGGGCTCACGGCCTGGCTGCGGATTCTCCGATCAGCCAGTCAATCGTCGCCGCGATGGCTTTGTCTTCCCGCTCCCGCGAGTCGAACCCGTGGTCTGATCCGCTGATGGTGTGCAGCGTGGTATCCGGCCGCGCCGGCGCGGTGTCGGTGCTGATCCGGTAGGCGACGGCTGTGTCCTGGTCGCCGTGGACGATCAGGGTCGGAATCCGGCTGGCCAGGAAATCATCCAGCGGCCGATAGCATGCAAACTCGCAGAACAGCACGCTGCCTAGTTCGAACTGGCCGTCGACAACGAGGAAGCCGTCGTCGACGAGCCGTTGCTGCTGCTTAGGACCGAAGTTCTGTATTTCCCACGACAATTGCGGTTCGACGAAGGTGCGCCGGAGATCAAGTACTGGGTTCCACAACACGAACCGATGCAGACCATCGGCTAGCCACGGCAACGATAGAACCGTGGGGACCGCGCCGAAGCTGGCCGCGACGATCGAGACGGGGCCCGCGAAGCGTGCACGCACGCGCTCCATCGCGGCCTGCAGATCCAGGCACTCGCCTGATATCGTCACTCCTCGTTGAGTTCCGCCGGAATTCCCGTGGCCGCGGAAAGAGAACCGCACGACGTCGAACGCCGCTGCCGTCACATGTTCGGCCAGCCGGACGAGCATGCCTGCGCCTTCGTCCATGTCCACGGTGATGCCATGCACCAGCAGCACCGCTCCACGAGTCGGCGCGGTAGCCGGGTGAACGGCGGCCGCAAGCCGGATGCCATCTACCGAGATCACGTCGACACGCTGCATCAGTAACACCCGAATCAGGAGCCTGTTGGCGCTCACCGTCGCTCCGGGACACCCTCCCGTAGTGCTGCCGGGGCGGCGATGATGTGGAAGAACCGGGCCGTGTAGATGTAGGGCACGCGATCGGCCAGGGCGAGTTCGAGTCGTTCCAGCTTTGTGTAGAACTCGGGATCGGCCTTTTGAGACTCGCTGGTGATGTAGTCGCAGACACTACGGACCCCGTACCTGGCGATCACCTGCAGACCAGCGGCTGCCAGGTCGGTTTCGACATTCTCGGGAAAGCATGCTCGCGTCCCGGCTTGGTAAGCGGCGCTGTACCGAGCTGAGGAATCGAGCAATCGCAACGCTTCATCCAGATCCAACGTGCGGACCGCAGACAGCAGAGGGTCGGCGTGCGCGTTCGGTGCCAGCACCGAAACCACGCCATCAGCGCGGAGCGGGCTGGCCATCGCCTCGAACACCCCGCTGGGGTCGGAGACGTACTGCAGCACGTTGTGCAACATGACCGCATCGACGCCATTGGCCTCGAAATCGCGGCCAATGGCGGCGACGTCACCAAGGTGAGTGCTGATGCGTGGCGTCAGTCCTCGTTCAGCCGCAGTCGAACGTGCTTCGGCGAGTGACTCTTCGGAGATATCCACAATGGCGACATGGTGCCCGCGCGCAGCTAGTTCGATCGCATCGAGCCCGTTGCCTCCACCGATATCCAACACCGACAAAGGCCGGTCCGGGAGGTGCCGGGACAGGTTCGCGGCGACGATCCGGTACCGCAACCGTCCCCACGGACTCGACTGCCACTGCCGGAACTCCGACAATCTGTCGTCGAACATCGACTGGCTCATGCAAGGCCCTTCCCCGGTCGTCATAGTAGAGGTGATCCGGCCAGCACCGCTGCGCCACGGTGTCAGGACAGTATTCACCGCTGTGGTGTGGTCAACCATGGAGTCGAAAGATCTCGGTCGGTTACAGGCCTGGCATCGAGTTTGCGGAGGAACCGGCCGAAATGCGGGTCGGACTCAGAAAGAGCGTAGCCATCGATGTTCCACCAGTAGCCGCTATCGAATTCCGCTGGGTCGAGGGTATATTCGCGCGACCCGTCTCCTGTGATGACATGCCACAGTGAAACCTCCACGTGTCCGGCGTCGCGGCCGACCGTGGTGGTCACATTGAGGAACAGCGGATCTGGAACCGGTCGTGCTGAAGTTCGGGTCGATGGGTAGTTCCTCGGCGGCTTCGCGCCGGGCGGTTTGCCAGCGGGTACTCCCATCGTATGGGTGTGCAACCTCCGCATTGTGCGGCCGTGTGGCGGTTACGGCCATGCGAGTCGTCGACGCAGCCATTCTCGTGACACCTGCGCTGAGCGTGCTTGGTGGAGGCGAAGTTTCGGTGACCGTGGCGGTGCGGGCATGCGGCTGTTGCGCGCCCAGTAGCCGGCCAGCGCAGCGAGGAAGGCATCGACAGCGACCGGATCGGTTGCGCGGGTGACCGGGTGCGTGGTGAGGATCGGGCCGGGGTCGATTCCGCTGGCGGCTATCGATGGTGCCAGCGAGACGAGTTCGATCCAGGCGGCGCCGAGGCACGGCCAGGCCCAGTCGATCACCGCGACGGTGCCGTCGGGGCGCAGGAGCATGTTGTCCGGCCGCAGGTCGGTGTGCAGCAGAGTTGCGCCGTCAGCGTGTTCGGGCCAGGTCGATTCCAGGGCGGCGAGCCGGTCGAGATTGCGCAGCGACCAGCTGTCGAGGTCGGCAGGTGGCCCGTGCTCGGCGAACTGTCGCCAGCCGTTCAGCTCCGGCCCGTAGCTGTCGGCAATAGTGGGTGCCTCGGGGAGGGGACTGGGCGTCAGCGCGTTCACCAACTGTTCGACGGTGGCGAGCACCGCGTTCAGCTCGCCCGGCCGGTCGAGGCGGGGATGGCGGCCGTCGACGTCGTCGAACACCACGGCGAACCACCCGGCAATGTCGATCATGAACTGCACCGACGGTGTCGGCACTGTGCGGGGTAACCGCGCTGCGGTGCCTGCCTCGGTCTGGTACATCCCGCACAGAGCGTCGTCACGGTTGATCGCCTTCACGAAAACCCTGCGGCTGTCGGTCAACAGCAGCCGCGCGGCCGTGCCGTGGCTGAACCCACCCGGCTGCGTGACCGCTGACCGCACCCGGGAGCCGAGGCGGCGCTCGATCCCGGCGCGTACCGGCTGCGGCAGCTCATGCCATTCGATCCGCGTCGCGGTGCCTGCGTCGTTGGCCATGGCACCATCGTGGGCTCGAGCACCGCCGACCTCCAGTTCTTTTTTCGAGGCAGGCGCGATGACCGTACGTCGTGTGCGGTGGCAGAGCACGGCATCTATTGCGGGTATGACGTCGGCGCGCATGAACCGTCGAATTCGTTTGCGCTGGAGTGCATCCTCGGTACCAGCGGTGTGCGAACATGAGCCGGGAACCCGGGGCAATCGCGCGTCAACCGCAGCCTTGATAAACGCGATGTCCGACAATGGCACCGCCTTGCGGGTATCGGTGTAGTCGTCGAGGTTGCGCTGCCACGACCGCGCACAGTCCAACTCGCCACGAGCTGCTGCTGCGGTGATCGCCACCAGCAGTTCGGCGACCGGGCCGCCCGCGCCGGTGACGACTTCGTCGAGTCCCAGCTCGGTGAGTCACACTGGGGCGCGGTCGTCGCCGAGAAACACAGACAGTCGCGGGCAGCGGGTCTTGTACTCGCGCGTCGCCGCACGATCCTTGCCGGGGTCTTTCACCCCCACTACTTGCGGGAAATCTGCGGCCAGCCGCGCCACCACGGTGGGAAGAGTGGGTTCGCGGTGTGACGCGGGAAGTTGTACAGCAGCCACGGCTTGCCGGATGCGGCCAGTACCTGCCGGAAGAACTGCTCGATTCCCGCCTCGGGTGCGGCGGCGAAGAAGTACGGGGTGATCGCCGCCAGCACGTCGGCATGCTGCTGAGCATGCTGCACCGCCGCGATGGCATCGGCCGTAGCGGTTGCGCCGACGTGCGCGATCAGTGTGCCAGCCCACGTGCTGCGACTGTGCTCGGTCACCGCCCGGCGTTCACCAAGGGTGAGGCTGGCGAACTCCCCCGCGTCCCGTTCACGAGGATCGCGCTCACGCCAGTGGCCGTTAGGAACTTCAGGTAGTCTGTCAACCCGGCGAAATCCACCTCGGCGGAGGGCTGGAACGGTGTCACCGCGGCCACGATCGCAGAACTCAGCATGTCCTGATTCAACCGCTCCGGCCGATGGTTCAACATCGCCGGACAACCCCCAGACCGTGCCCGACCGCGACCGCCGGCGGGAAGGCAGCGCGCATCGCCGCAGAACGAAGCCAACCTGGACGGGACTCGCGGCTCGAATAGTTATTCGTCACACAGAACTCGCGCATGCATCCGGCGATGGCTCGTCGACGATCAGCCCAGGGAAGGACACTATGGATGAGCGACACCATCGAACAGTTCCAGATCCAGGTCACCGCACGCGCTCTGGTCACCAGCGGGGAGGATCTGCTGCTGGTGTCCAACGACGGACGGATCTGGTACACCCCCGGCGGTCGCCTGCAACCCGGCGAGTCGCTGCACGACTGCATCCGTCGCGAAGTCCACGAGGAAACCGGACTCCATGTCACCGCCGGTGAGCTGGTGCATGTCTTCGAATACTGGGAAGAGAAGCACCACCGCCACAAAGTCGAGTGTTACTTCCAAGCGCACCTGGAATCCGGGGCAGTCGACCAGGATTGGGCCGATCTCGACGGGCCCGTGGAGCACATGCGGTTCTTCACTCCACAGCAGATGCAGGCCGAGGAACGCATCTATCCGCAGTTCCTGAAGAAGGGCCAGTGGCGCACCGGCAAGGACATCTACATGGGCTTCGAACGGTAAACGCGGACCGATTCGGCAGCCGGTGAGCGCGCTGGCCCGTCCACCGTGCCGCAGCCATCGAGAGGATGGCCTGCTACGGGTGCGCAGCCAAGACGCCGGAAGCGGATCCGCGCCTTACAGACCGAGGTCGTCATCTCGCTGCCGATGGGAGGGCTCGGTGTGCTGGTTGGTGATCTCTTGGTCGCCGTCGTTGGCCGGTGCGGTGTGCGGTCGGAGTTGTTGTTCTCGCGCTAACTGGGTCGGGTCGAGGGTGCGCCGTCGTTGCTGTTCGGCGCGGTATTGGTCAAGTTGTTGGCTGATGTCGGTGATCCTCGTCCGGGCCTCGTCGTTTGTCTCGGCGCGCGTGTCTGCGCGTCGATGGTTGGGGACGGGTTCGGGGTCGGTGTCCAAGAGGTGGTCCCAGTTATCGGCGGTCCCGGCGAGCAGGATGGCCTCGCGGTTGGCGGCGCGCGCGGCGGCGCGCGCGGTGCGGTAGTTGCGGCTGCGGGTGGTTTGTTCGGTGATGAGGGTGTCGATGCGGGTCTGAAGTGTCCGGCGTTGGCTGCGGCGGTAGGCGGGTGTGGCGTCGAGTTCGGTGCGGGTGTCGGCGAGTTCGGTGGCGGTGGCGTGGAAGGCTTTCGCGGCGGTGTGGAGTTGTTGGTCGGCGGTGCGGGAGTCGCGGATGGCTTGTTGTGCTGCGATATGGCGGCGGATGAGTTCGTCGGTATCTGCCTGGTTGTCGGGGGTGTGCTGAGGTGGGCCGTACAGGACGGTGTCGGTGTCGGCAAGCGCCAGGCTCTGCTGCAGCTGATCGATGCGCTCGTCGAGTTGGTCGTCGGTGAGTGCGAACAACGGATTGTCCGCGGCCGGATCGGCGGCGTCGTTGGGTCGTGACTCGTGCTCGGCGCCGAGTAGTGGGTGGTTGCGGATCCAGGCTTCGATGGCGGCGCGGTGGGTGGGGTTGCGGGTGTTGCGCCAGTCGCGGCGCAGCATCGCGCGGGCGGCGGTCGCGGGTTTGGTGGCGGTGATGTGGTCGCAGCGGGCGGTGATGTGGTCGGCGGGGTTGTGGTCGGGGATGCCGGGTTCGCCGGTGTCGCGGCATTCGCCGCACAGGCCGTCGTCGGCGCGGCGTGGTGGCACGGGGGTGGCGTCAGTGCGGGTGCGTTCGAGGCCGCACGCCACACATCCGAGCCCGCGGGTGTCGGGGAGGGCGGCGAGGTCGTAGTCGAGCGGGCGGTACTTCGCGCGCGTGTCGGGTAGGACTTCGCGGTAGTAGTGATGGGCGACCCCGTCGGGAATGACGGTGTGGTAGGGCTGGTCGTCGACGTCAGCGCGGGTGTCGCGGTAGTCCTGCTCGGCTCGGCGGGCGTCGGTCTGCGCGTGGGTGAGGGGGTCGCGGCGGGCGTCGGGGTCGGTGTATTCGTGGTGGTCGCGGGCGGTTTCGTGGCGTCGGTCGCGCCGGTAGGCGGGTTCGGTGGGTGTGGTGGCGGGTTGGTAGACGTGCGGGTCGGTGGTCGGTGTGCACGCGTCGATGAGTGCTCGGTGCTGCGGGAAACGTTCGCCGGCCCACCGCAGGCGGGCGCGGGCGACGGGGAAGCTGTGGCGGTAGAGGGTGTCGGCGATGTCGGTGAGGATCGCGCGTTGTTCGTCGGTGGCGATGCCGGTGATGTCACCGAACGCGGCGACCGCGGCGGTGATCTCGCCGGTCTGAAATAGTTGCGCCACCCGGCGGATGCCGTCAGGAACCTCGGCCCCGAGTTCATCAGGGTGTGCTGCTTGTGTCGCTGGTTCCGGCGGGTGTGCGGGTTCGGGGATGAGGTGCGGGTTGCGGACCTGATCGGGTTCGGGCGGCTGTGGTGGTGTGGTTGTCATCGGCTCGGTTGCGGTGGGTGGTTGGTGGTCGGCGGGTGTGCTGGTTGGCGTGTGAGGGGTGTGGTGGAGCACGGCGTCGATGCGCCAGGCCAGCGCGGAGGCGAGTTGGTCGGGGCGCAGGCCGGTCGCGTGGTCGGGTTGGGCGGCGAGGAGTAGTTCGTGGGCGGTGGCCAGCAGTTGCCGGGGTGTCCAGTTGGTGCCGGTGGCGCGGTCGATCGCGGCGACCACCCGTGGCCAGGCGGGGTCGGTGGTGACGCGGTCGGCGGCGTCCGCGCCGAGCACGGTGTGTAGATCGGTGATCCAGTCCGGTTGCAGGGTGCGGTGGCCGACGCCGGTGTCGAGGGCCGAGGGTTCCAGTTCCAGGCGCGACCACAGTGCGGCGGCGGGCATTTCGTCGGGCAGCGGTCGTCTCGCGGCGGCGTCGGTGAGCAGAGATGCGATGCCGAGTCCGGCGCGGGCGGCGAGGGCGATTTTGTCGGCGAGGACCGGCCAGTACGGGTCGGTGATGATGCGGGCGTCGAGGCGTTCGACGGTGGCGGCCCAGGTGTTGACCGGCAGGTGGATGTCGCCGAGCGCGTCGGTGACGCGTGCGTCCAGCAGCTGCTGATGGTCGCGTTCGAGCGGGCTGTAGCGGCGTGGCCCGGTGGGCCGCATGTCGCGGTCGTCGACATGCAGGGCCGCACGCCAGACCGCGAGCTCACCCAGCAGCCCGGGGTCGACGCCGACGAGGGGACGCGCCCAGTGCGGTGCGGCACTCGGCGTCCAGTGCTGGGTGTCGCGGCGGATCTGCGCGGCGAGGTCGCCGACGATGCGCGCACGCGACGCGAGCTGGGTGGAATCGGAGTCCTCGCGCAGGCCGCGCGGGATCCCGTGTGTCCACGGCAGTGGTCCGATGCCGGTGGAGTGCGCGCCCGAGGGATCCAGGCGCCAATCCAAAACGGCGGCAATGTCGTCGGCGGTGTCGAGTTCCCGCGCGCCGGCGGCGGCGTGCAGGGCGGCGGTCGGATCGCGCCCGGACAGCGCGATCGTCGCCAGATGTTGACGCAGCACGGGGTAGGCGGGGCTGTCGGTGAGGTTCGGGCGCAACGCGTCCGCAGCCGCATCGATGCGCTGTAGCCCGTCGGGGCCGAGCGCGGCTTCGGCGGCGACACCGATCGCGTCGAGGTAGATATCGAGCGCGCGACCGATCCGCGCGCGCGGATCGAGGGCGTCGCGTAGTTGGGTGTGCGCCGATTTCTGTGCGCCGTCCCGGCCGAGAATGCGCTGCAGAACTTCGACCGCGGTGCGCGGATACGCCGCCGGTTCGCTCCAGAACGAGCCTTCATCCCCGTCCAACGCGGTGGGGATGTAGGCGTGGTTGGCGTGCACGCCGCGGGTTATCGCGACGTAGAGCTGTTGGCGGGACTCGGTTCCGGTGAGTGCGACATGGCAGGTGTCGGTGGTGATGCCTTGCGCGGAATCGATCGTCGCCGCGTACCCGAGCCGCACGTGGGCGGCGACATAGTCGGCGGGAAGTCGCACACTCTGGCCTGGTTTTCCGTCGGAACGCTGGTGTGTGGCGGTGAGGCTGCCGTCGTTGTCGACGGTGGTGATGGTCCAGGCGTAGCCGTTGCGCACCCAATCGTGTGCGCCCACACGCAGACGCGGATTGTTGCGGCGGGTGCGGATCGTGTCCCCGACCGACGCCGACAAGCGATCAGCCAGCATGACTTCGGCGCCGACGACACCGCCGTCGCGGGCTATCCGGTCGGCGCGGGCACGCTCGTTCAACGCGGTCACGACCTCGTGGGTGGCGGCGAGCATGATGGTGTCGCGGCCGGCGAGATGATCGCCAGCCCAGGCGGTGTAGGCGTCGTCCTGGGTCGCGCCCAGGTGCCCGGCGTGCACACGAGCGTTGTCCAGATACCAGCCCAACGCGGCCGGATCGCCCTCGCGCAGCTGCAAACTGGCGGTCGCTTCCGCGGTCGAGGCGAACCGCACGACATGGGTCAGCGTCAAGGTCTGTTCGGGGGCTGCGGCGTTCATGTCGGCGTCCGCGCCGCCGGCCTCGATCGCGGGGAGCTGGTGATCGTCGCCGATGCAGCGGATCGTAGCCCCGCGCTCGGTCAGAAATCGCAGCAGCCGTAGGCGTTTGAGGTTGCCGACTTTGACGTGCTCGTCGACGATGACCAACGTGTCGGAGCCGATTTGCAGCACCCATTCCGGCAGCGACGGCGGGATATCCCGCGCCAGCGCGGGGTTGCCGGGGTGCGGGGTGTGCCGGGACAGGACGTCGAGAACCTTGTCGACGGTCTCGGTGCGGGCGCCGATCGACTCACCCAGCACCGCCGCGGCCGCCGCGGTGGGGGCCAGGCCGAGGACCTGGCCGCCGCTGGCGTGCCAGGCGTCGGTGAGCACGGCCATCGCGGTGGTCTTGCCCGATCCGGCGGGGGCGTTGGCGGTGTGCACCCGCAACCCGGAGGTCGCGAAACTGTCGATGACGCTGATCTGCCCGGCATTCAATGACCGGTCGGCGTGCTGGTCGTTGTAGTTGTCGACCGCGGCGCTCACCAGGTCGGGGGAGAGTCGGCGGGCGCCGGACTGCACCGACAGCTCGATCAACGCCGCTTCCACCGACAACACGCCTGCCGAGGTGTACAGCGGCGAGCCGGCGGCGGTGTACACGCTGGCACCGTCGCGGCGTCGCAACAGCTCCGGGACGGTGCCCAATTCCGGTTCGTCGGCAACATCCGGGTCGCCGCGCGGGATCGACCGGCCCGGGGCGAGCGCTTCGGTGAGCACGGCGTCGGTGACCTGTTCCCACTCTTCACCGCGGATGCGGCCACGCAGCTGCCGCTCGACTTCGGCGCGCACATTGGTGGCCCGCCACGTCGCGCGGTGCTCGGCCACCACCTCCAGCACCTGGTCGGCCGTGCGCGCAATCCACTGCGTTGACACCGCGATCCGCGGCGCGCGCACCGGATTCAACACCGCGGCAATCATCCGCGACGGCGCGTCGCGGCCGCCGAGCAACGCCACCGCCTCAGCGCGCCACGTGCGGCGTTGCTCGGCCAGTGACCGCAACTGGTGTTTGGCGGGGCGGGTTTCCAGCGTGGCGCGCTGCGCCAACTCATACATCTCCGCCGGGATCGGCTCGCGCCCGAACCGCTGCTGGAACTCCGCAGCCAGCTCACCCACCCGCCCCTTGATCGCGGTTTCGCGCCGCGACCACGCCTCGATCAATCCCATTGGTATGCCGACGATTTCCCGGATCGGGCGCTTCGCCGGATCCGGTGTGGGACGTGCGGCGAACTCCACGCCCACGAGATCCTCCAGGTGGTGCTCGAGACGGGTGTTGTAGATCTCCGACACCGTGACTACCACCTGGTAGATCGCGGAGCCATCCAGAGTGCGCCACTTCCCATCCAAGGTGCGCACGCGGTTGGCGATCAGCACATGCGTGTGCAGGTCCGGGTCCCCAGCGCGGGAGTCCCGGTGGGTGAAACACGCCGCGACAATGCCCTCGACATCGACCTGGCGCACACCGTTGCGACCCAACCGAGTGAAGATCCCGTGCTGTTCGAGCCACCCCAACGCGTCACGCACCGCACGCTGGTGCGCGGTCTCGATCTTGTCCGCGACCGCCCGCGGCGCCACCGCCCACAGCGCCGACACCGACTTGACGGGTGAGAAAGTGATATCGAAACCCGCGACCGCGGTCGTGTTCGGCCGCGAGTTCTTCGCCACCCACCCCGACAACTCCCGCGCATTCAGTGGCGCACGACCGTACTCTTCGCAGAACATTTCGAACGCGACATGGGTGCGAATCCGCGCTCGTTCGGTAGCGGGAATGGCGTCGTGCGGGTCTGCTCCATGCGCGATATTGTGTTGCTCGAACGCTTTCGCGCATCGTTTTCGGAACGCGGAAACCTCGGCGTAAACCCGATACGGATTGCCTAAACGCGACGCTTGATCGGCCGCGCGTGCCGCGTGGTCGTGCTTGGCGCCGAGGCTGATCTGCTCGTCGTAGACCTCGGTTTCGATGAGTTCGGCGTTCGGGTGACGCCCCAGTCCGAACAGGGATTTCATCTGTTCTTCGCTGACTTCAGCACCGTCGTCGATGCCCAGTGCGGTCAAGCCGGTGCCGTGCCAGACACCGGGTGCTTCTCCGTGTGCGGAGTAGTAGTCGGCCAGGCTGTCACGGCCGCGCGAGCTGGCGTCGTGCGCGGCGACATTACGCAGGTAATATTGGTAGCCATTGCCTGCCACGACTTTATGAATTGTCGCGGTCATGCATCCATCAAGCGCCCGCTGTAGGAATAGCGCTAGGGGTCGAGTTTGACTATTTTTTAGTCAAATCAAGCATTTCCCCTGGTCGTTATGGGATTGTTATCCTGGATGCAAGAGGTTTGCTTGAGAAAAGAGGTAGAGGGAGGCATTGGGTGGCGGTGAAGAAGTGTAGGAGATGGGGAGCAGAGCTGTGGATTGATGGGGTTGAGGTAGGTGGTGAGCGTGGCAGGGAGATGTGGGTATGGCATGGCGGTCCTGGGGTAGTGGCGGTGGGCTGATCAGGGGGGCCGGGACCGTGGTGCGGTCCCGGCCCGGCGGCCGGTGGAGCCGACGCTCAGGCGCGCGGAGAGGGGATGCGCGCCCATCCGAACCGCTCGCACGCGTAGTAGCGGTTGTCGATGGCGACGACGTCGCCGACCGAGAGCGAGCGATGCCGCTGGGCGGCCCAGGCGTCGGCGTGGGCGTGGTCGTCGAGGTGTTGCGGGTGTCCGTTGAACGTGGCGAAGGCGCGTTCGAGCATGAGCTCGTCGGACCACACTTTGGCGGCGGGCACGGTGTACTCGTACGCAGCCAGGAGCGGTGCCCCTCGGTGGTAGTGGCGGCGCATGGAGGGGCCGTCGACGTTGAGAAAAACCGAGATCGTCGCGGCAGGCCGCAGCCAGGTCGGGAGGTACAGCTGGTAGGTGACGTGGCGGAAGTGGATCCGCAGGCGGCGTGCCAATCGGCGGTGCATGAGTGGACTCCTGTGTGGTGAACCGGTCCGCCGTGGGCGCGGGGCAGCCACGGCGGACCGGTGATCGAGGGGCGCAGCGAGTGCTCGGGTCAGGCCGCCCGCGGCTGAGCGCGGCGGGCGGGGATGAGGCCGAGGTCAACTCGGCAGGTGGTGCAGTAGCCGTCGATGTGGATGACGGTCAGGTGGGTGCAGCCGTCGCAGCGTCCGTGGCGCTGGTCGGCGGCCAGCTGCGGACGCCGCGGGCGGGAGGTACGGCGCACCGACGGGGCGGCGGCCCGCCGCGACGCAGCGGGGCTGGGCGCGGGCCCGAGTTCGGGGTGCTGGTGGAGGTAGCGGCTGATGATGCGGCAGATCGGGTGCGGTGCGGCGCGATGCCACACCTCCTTCAGCAGGCCGTGCGCCGCACGCGGGTAGGCCGCGGCGAGGTACTCACACCGGGAGAGCACGAACTGTTCGAGGGTGAAGTTCTCGGGCAGCGGCGGGATGCCGGGGCGGCCGTCGGCGCGGCAGAGGTCGCACAGGCCGTCGTCGGAGACGAGGCGGCCGCTGCGGGTGTGGATCGCACGCTGGTCGCTGGTGGCGCGTTCGATGAAGCAGGACACGCACCACCACCCGGTGACAGCGACCATCGCGGCGCGGTCGTAGTCGAGACCGTTGCCCTGGTCGGGGATTTCGGGCCGGTCGTCATCGCGCACCCGCAGCGTGGTGCGGGCGGCGGCGAAGGCGAAGCGTTCCTCCTCGCTGATGCGGCTACGCCGCCGCGGTGTCCGCGGCGCGGAGCGGCGAGGCAGGAGGTTGGAGGGTTCGGCCGCGTCGAGGTAGGCGCGAGCGCGCTGGGCCAGGGAAGCCTCGGCGGAGTCGCGGTCGGCGCGTTCGGCGGCGCGCCACCGCTGCTCGTCCCAGGCGGCTCGCAGCTCGTCGTCGTACTGGGCGGCGACGTACGCCACATAGACGCGGTCCCACATCTGCGCCGCGGCCTCGGAATCCCGCGGCTGGTCGGCGGAGCGGACCCGCATGCCGGGCGCGACGGGCGCGACCGAGACGGTGGCGAGCGGGTCGTCCTCGTGCTCGTCGTCGGTCGCGCCGAGGTCGGTGAACAACAGGGTCTGGGCGTAGTCGGTGACGAGCGCGTCGCACAGGCGGGCACGGGTGAGGACCGGCCCGCGATGATCACCAACGCGGACGGTCCGCGCCGCCACCCGTGCGGCGATCCGCGCGGGGGCGAGGCGGGCGGCGTCGACCCGGTGGGTCGGGGCACGGCGGGTCACCAGCGGCCGGTAGCGGTCACGCACCGGCAGCGGCGGCAGCTCGGCAGCGGCGAACGACACTTCGAACAACCCGAGCAGCTGCCGATGGTGCAGGCCCGGGTCGGTGTCGGGTGCGCATACGCTGATGCGGTCACGGTGCTCGGGGTGGGCTTTCCACACCGCCTCGAGGCGGCGGTGCGCGATCTGGAAGGGGTAGCGGGTAAAGGTGTCGGCGAGCCCGGTGAGGAACGCCCGGTCTTCGGGTGTGGCCAGCGCGAGCGCCGCGGGGAACGCGCGCCGCGCCGCGGCGGAGTCGGTGGTGAACAGGTGGTCGATGTGGGTGATGGCGTCGAGGAAGGCACTGCGTTCGGTCATGACGAATGTCCTGTCTCGCGAAGGAAAACGAACCCACCCCGCCGACGCGCGTCCTCTTACGACACGAGGGGTGGGTGGCTGGTCGAGCGACCCGCCTGAGGGCGACCGGCCAGGGTGGTGAACGACGCGGCGGAGGGAACGCGCCAGCTGCGGGCGGGAACGAATTCCCTGCGCTGGAACACACGACGGCCACATGGCCGGTGGACGGCGCGCCGGGGGAATTCGTTCACGATCGGGCGCGGGCCCGCAGCCGCGGCGGGCGCCACCCTGGTAGCCCTCAGGAAGGCGGGGCGAGCGGCCAGACGACCAGCCCGGCCCCCCCAACATGCCCTCAACGCCTCCGATCAGAATCGGACGTCGTCGCCGGATCCACCGCCGAACGACCCCGCACCCGCATTACCCCAGGGATCCGACGACCACCCATCACCACCACCGGTGGCTGTCGCCCCGACCAGCTCCCGCGAGCGTGACCGGTCCTCGCCGAAGCCGCTGGCGTCACTGCTGCGGCTGCCGGGGCGGGTGGTGCGGTTGACTTTCGCGGTGGCGAACCGCAGCGACGGCCCGATCTCCTCTACCTCGAGTTCGACCCGGCTGCGCTTGTCGCCCTCGGGGGTCTGCCAGCTGCGCTGCCTCAACCGACCAGTGACGATCACCCGCGCACCCCTGGTCAGCGACTCCGCGACGTTCTCTGCGGCCTCGCGCCAGATGCTGCACGGCATGAACAACGCCTCGCCGTCCTTCCACTCGTTGGCGTTACGGTCGAGGTATCGCGGCGTGGACGCGACGGTGAAATTCACGACCGCGTGACCTGCGGGGGTGAACCGCAACTCCGGATCGGCGGTCAGGTTACCGATCACAGTCAGCGGGGTGTCTCCGGCCATGAGCATGCTCCTTCACAAGGTATGGACAGGGGGATGAATCGGTGGCCGTGGTGCCACCGGGCAATGACCACGGTGGGACCACGGCAGACCGGATCGCCTCACCTCTCGGGCGAATCAAAGGTGGTGGTGTCAGGAGGCGAGGTCGATGTCGTGGTAGTCGATGTCTCCGGCGGCGGCCTGTTCGACATCGACCAGCGCGAAGTCCAGCTCGGTTCCGGCTGCGGCTTCGGCGAGGAAATGCAGATACCGTTTCGTGGCCGCGGAGCTGTCGCGCCAGAAACTTTTGCCGATCGGTGCCTCGGCGGCGGCGATCTGCATGGCGAGCACGATCATCCACGCCTGCGAGGGTGTCGCGGCATGGATGGCTGCGACCAGCTGCTGAGTGGAACCGCCGACCCCGAGCAGCTTGGTCACCTTCTGCAACACTGTCGGATCGAGGGTGTGGGCCATGGATTCGGCGACGAACGCCGCGGCCTGCCGCGGTGGGGTGCGCCCGGCCAGCAGACGCGGCAGGAACTCCTGTCGCCGCGCGTTGGCCGCATCGCCTCGTTTGTTCAGCTCGATCACCCGTCGCCGGTCCTGGCGCGCCTGCTCCCGGTCGGCGGCCGCCTTCGCGGCGGCTTCTTCGGAGCCGTCACCGGTGTCGGGGACGATCTGCTGCAGGCCGCTGTCGGCCAGCGCGTTGGTGGGCAGGAAGTAGGACGGGATCCACCGGTCGCGCCACTGCACCTGCTCGGCGTGTACCTGCCCGTCGGCGGGTTCGGCGGACAGGTCGCCGCGGGTGCTCCAGTCGACGGTGCCCGCGTCGATAATCGCGCCGGTGTCCTTGTCCACCAGCAGCCCGTTCTCCTGCACCTCGACGAACACCACCCACCGGGCCGGGTCGGCGTAGATCAGCTCCTCACTCACCGGCTCACCCGCGGCGGTGACCAGCTCGCTGGCCGGAATGTAGGCCGCATCCGGCTCACTGGTATCGGGTTCGCTGGCGAGGACCCCGAACCCATACGCGCCATAGAGAAGCGATTCGTGCAGGCGGGCGCGGGTTTCGGCGCGGTCGTGCTCGATCCGCTTCGCCGTGGAGGCGAAGCTCCACCGTCCCGCCGTCGCCAGCCGCTGCACCGCGTCGGTGTCGCCGAGGTTCTCGTAGTGGGCGATCACCGCGAGCTGATCGAGGCCGTACTGGCGTTCCTCCAGCAGCCGTTTGGCGGTGTCGGACGCACCGACCGCGGCGGTCTTCTGGATCTCGGACCGTTTGCGCTGCAACCCTTTCGCGACCCGGGTCGCCGACGCGCCGAGGTCGAGCATCAACGCAATACCGGTAGCGCGGTCGGCGTCGGTGAGCGGGATGCGGCGGTCGTTGAGGTTGATCTGCGTCAACGTCCGCGCGATCCGGCGTTCCTTAGGGTCGATGTCGGTGGGGGCGTCGGTGACCCACACCGGCACCCGCGTCAAACCGACCTCCCGGGCGATGAGCGTGCGGATCTGCCCATCGACGACGTGAACGGAGCCGTCGGCTTCGCGTTCGGCTCGGATCGGGTTGCCGACACCGAACTCGCGGATCGACGCCGCTTCCTCCGGGTGCGCCGCGAGATCGAAACTCTTACGGACGTTTTCGGCGATCACCAACTCCGCCGGATCCAGGTACTCCGCCTTGGCCTCGGGCACATCGAGCACCACGGGCTCCTCGACCATGATGGATTCCTCGACCGCGGGGGCGGGCTGCGCGGCAGGCACGGTTTCCTCGACGGCCACCGGGTCGGTGTCAGGACCGGGATCGGTGGCCGGGTCGGCGACGGCGGTCAGGGTGGAAGTAGTCAACACGGCTCCTCACGGCAAGCGGCGCGGCGACCCCACCACTCACAGGTGAGGCCGCCGCGCCGGAAGACGAAACGGGACAACAGGACACGGGCGAGTGCCCGCGCGGATGAGATGTCAGGCGGCTCGCTGGGCGCTGTGGCGGGTGACGTTGACCGGGCGCAGCCGCAGCACGCCAAGCTCGCCGTCGTCGAGGAACGCCCAGTAGCGGCCCCGCCAGCCGGGGTAGTCGCCGCGCCAGCGATCCAGCACCGCCGAATCAGTGATCGCGGGCGCGGCTCCGGCGTAGCCGAGATGCTCGAGACGCTCGAACTCGCCGCGAGTGAGGGACTGCACGGCAGGGGTGGACGCGGACATGAACAAACCTCCTGTGATCGGTCGGCGGACAACTGCCACCGGAAGACGGGTGTGGGTGAAGCAGAAGAGAACTTCCTG
This sequence comes from Nocardia abscessus, assembly GCF_015477775.1. Taxonomy (GTDB): domain Bacteria; phylum Actinomycetota; class Actinomycetes; order Mycobacteriales; family Mycobacteriaceae; genus Nocardia; species Nocardia abscessus_A. The sequence continues at coordinate 223,182 of NZ_JADLQO010000013.1, forward strand.
ACCGGCCGGCGGATGAGCCGACGAGCGCGCGCCGGTTATGCGGTGGGCTGGTCAGCCCAGTGGCGGTGGGGCGGGGGTCGATGTGATGTCGTCGATGACCTGTTGGGCATCGGTGACCAGGCGGGCGTGCCCGTCACGGATCAGGTCGTGGCAGCCGGTCGAGGCGGCGGAGTGGACCGGGCCGGGAATCGCGAACACCGGGCGGTTGAGCTGGCGCGCCCAGTTGGCGGTATTGCGGGTGCCGCCACGGATTGCCGATTCCGGGATGACCAACGCCCGCGCCAGCGCGGCCACCAGCCGGTTGCGTTGCACGAAATGGTGTTTGGCCGCCGCAGTATCGGGCGGGTACTCCGAGATGAGCAGCCCGGTCTCGGCGATCCGGTCGAACAGCTCACGATGCGCGGCCGGGTAGGCGCGACCCAACCCGGTCGCGACCACAGCGATCGTGCGACCACCACGGTTGAGCGCCGCGCGATGGGCGGCGGCGTCGATACCGAACGCACCGCAGCTGATGACCGTCCATCCACACTCGGCCAGATCACCGGCGAGGTCATGGGTGACGTGCACCCCGTAGTCGGAGGCCGCACGGGAGCCGACAACCGCGACGGTGAACTGCGACAGCGGACTGTGCCGCGGTGTCCCGCGCATCCACAACGCCACCGGACTGCCACCGGTGACGCCGGGTGCGTCGAGGTCGGCCAATCCCGCAGGCCCGGGCCACTCGGGATCGTCGCGAGTGACCAGGCGGACGCCGAGCGCGGCGGCGCGGTCCAGATCCCGTTCCGCCCCGCCACGCAGATCACGGGGAAGATCAACTGGGCCAGCCTGCCCGGTCACGAGCCGGGCGGCGGCCTCCTCGACCTCGAGTGTGCGCATCAACTCGCGCACGACCGGCGCGGCGGTCAGCGCGGCGCGGGCGATCACTGCCCATGCCAGCCGACGCGAGGGGCCGTGCGCTGCAGCGGGATTCATGAAACCTCCACGGTGGTCGATGCGGGTACGGGTTCAGTCGATGTCGATGTCGATGCCGAGTTGAGTGGCGCTGGCGCGCCCGGCAGTCAGCGCGGCGCGGACGACCTCGACAGGCACGGTGCGGTGGATTCCGGCGGCCATGGCCTGCACCGTCGGGTTGTCGGGGTCGTCGGCCAACGCGATCCGGACCGCGGCCAGTGCCCGGTCCCCGTCACCGGCGACATACGCGGTGACCGCGCACAACATCGCCGCCGTGGGCCGGTGCGGTGACGGCAGAGCGCGCACCAGCAACGCCCACCATCGGTGCCCACGCGCCCCTTTCGCGCTGACGGCGAAGGCATACAGGCTGTCGCGGACCATGTCGTCGGCGAGCGCATCGGCGAGTTCGGCCACCTCCGCAGCCGACAGCACACCCTCGGCGCGGACCGCGTCCACTGCATGAGCGCCAGCCGCAGCCGTTCCTGCGACAGCTCACGATCGCCACCACGCACCGTGAGCAGCGCCGCGACCTCGGCGGCCAGCTCACCATCCGGAACCAGGTCCGGCGGAAGGTCCTCGACACTGGGGCCGCGGCTCGGTATAGGGCAGCAGCCCGTGCTCGCTGCCGAACAAGCTCGCCCACGGATGCCCCGCGTCGGGGCCGGTCACTGACCACGCCGCGAACACCTCGACGCCCAGTTCGGCCACCTGGTCGCGCAGCAGGGTCACCAGCTGGCGGTGCTCATCGCGCGGAAACGCGGTGTCCGGCCTCGGATCATCCACCACGACAACAGCGACGGCGGGGCGATGCTGTGCACACCAGCCGCGGGTGCGAGCCAGGATCGGGATGGTGGCCAGGTAATCCCGGGTGAGGTAGAGGTCTTCGCGGCGGATGCGTTCGACCGCGATCTGCGGATCCGGCCAGCACGCCCCTCCCGAAGGCCGATCACCACCAGCGACTGGTGTGGCGGTTTCGGCAACCACGCCAGCGCCTCGGCGATGAACCGGCCGGGATTCTCAAAAGAAGACACGACGAACCTCCTCGAAGACGGAGGAAGGGGCGTGCGTCACCACGGCGGGAAGACGCAACAGCAACGGCACGCATACAGAGCGGCGCGGCCTCGCCCGACGCTGGCGGGGGATGACGGGCGAGGCGGGGAGGGTGGATGCGTCCTGGAGGGGGCGGGGCGCATCCACCGTCGCGCCTCGGCGCCGGGTGAAGCAGCGGGCAACAGCCCAGCGCGGGCAGCATCGGGCTTCGACCGACGGAAAGCGAAAGTGACTGTCCCCCCGGCGAACCCCGACCCCTGCAGGCAGACTAACCCCGCCACCCCCGGCCGAGCCACCGGCGATGCCCCATGCAAGCGGGCGCCGCGCCGGGTGGGACTCGGCCCGGGGTATCCACGCCCGTTATGGGTTGGTGCCTGCGAGGGTGCGGCGGGCGGCGTAGGTCAACCCGTCGGTGATCGTGCGGTCGGACTCCGCGGCGGTGAAACCCTCGACGCCGAGGTGGATGCGTGCGGCCTCGCTGAGCACGGCGTGTGCCTGGTTGTGGTCGAGCAGCCCGGCGCCGACGAGCCGACCCAGGGAGTTGGCCGCCAACAGCAGGGTGCGATGCCGTATCCCGGGGTAGGCGGCATGGACACGGGCGCTTTGATTGACCAACGCCGCCTGCACGTAGGCGTCAGGATGAACGACCACCGGAGCATTGCGGGGAACCCGCGGCGGCGCCGGCGGGCTCAGCAGCTCGGTCAGCCACTGCGGCAACAGGATCGGTGCCCGGTCGTCGAGGCGGCGGTACGGGCCTTCGGGCAGCTGGGATCCTGCGGCGACGACGTAGCCGCCGTGGCCGCGGCTGTCGATGCGCCAGCCGAGGCGGGCGATCGTGTTGCGCAGCGGTGGTATACGCGGCGCACGGTAGTACAGGTGCACACCGCCCGACGGCGTCGCCACCGCGTACGTCGGTACCGGCATCGGCTGACCGGACTCGGCGGCCAACCGGACCAGCACCTCGCGGCCATTGCGCGCCGCACGCCACTCCGGCGGCGGCGTGTGGCCGTGATTGGTGTCGAGATCCAGTACATGCAGTCCCGACGGGCCGCATGCGACCGCGACGTTGTCGCGGGGCCGCCGCCGCCACCACGCGCGAATCCGGCTGTGATCCTGCGTGGCGGCCCGGTCCCACTGCTTGATGGCCGGGACCTTCGTTCCCGGATGCAGCGGGAACACGTGGAAGCCACGCTCGGCGTTGTCCAGCGCCGCGCTCAGTAAAACCACCCCACCGCCCGGATGCGACCGCCGAGGCAAACCGCCAGGTGCGTTCGTGTTGTCGAGCCCAACCGCGGCGGCTCTACGGTTCCGGGCGGTGGTAGCCGATCCGGTCACACGGCGTCCCGGGCAGGTCGGTGGGTGGTCACGGTGTTCATGGGCGGCTCCTTCCTGGACGCGATCCGATGTCGCTGAGCCGGGCTCCGTTGTCGGCGAGTGCGGCACGCATCAGCCATCCGGCTTCGGGGCCCATGACACCGTCGAGAAGTTCCACGAACACGCCGCAGAACTGCGGGCCGTGCCCGGCACTGGCCGGTGGTTGCAGGTGGTGGGCCAGTTCGTGCAGCAGCAGCAACTCGCGCAATGCGGCCCTATGGTGCAGCGGTACGGCGACCATGCTAGTGGCCGGTTCGTAGTGCGCGTGCGCCGCGCCGCGGCGGGCGCGCACGGTCACCGGGATACGCGCGCGAGGGTAGCGATCCTGAACCCAGCCCAACGCGAGTACGGAGTTGAGGTACACCGAGATGGATTCCAGCGACACCATCCGCCGTTCGGCGGGCAGGTTGATGCGTGACCCGAACACCTCCACCATCCGCCCGGGCACCTTCTCGGCCAGGTCGAAAATCTCCCGCACGTCCTGCTCGGCGTCATACACCCGCTGCCGCTGCGTATCACGCGGCCGGATACCGGTCATGACGGCAGCCGTCGCAGTGTGGACGGCAGGGCGGACGGATCGGTGAGGCGGTCGCGGCGACCGGCCGCATCACCGGCGGCGGTCGCGGCCGGTGCCGGTCGGGGGCGGCTGGTCCGGCTGCCGCGCCATTTTCCGCGGGCGCTGCTGTGGGCGGTGTAGCAGTCGCGCGGTGACGCGGCCCGCGCCATTGCCAAATCGATCGAATGCTGCGTGGCCAGCCGTTGCGCCATCGCCGAGAACGCCTCGGCCTCATGCTCGTTTTCGGTGCCCTCGGCCTTCCGCGGCAGCGCACCGATGCGGGCAACCATCCTTTGTGAGGCCGTCACAGTCGCATCCCTTTCAGGCCGAACAGCCTCGCGAAGGCGACGTGGGCGCGCAGCAGGTCGACTGGACCGGACATCCCGTCGGCGGCGGGCGCGGCGTCGCGGACCTTGCGGATCTTCAGCAGTTTCGCCCCGCGCAGCTTGATACCGGTCACCGGTGGGGTGGTGTCGGTGCCGGGATCGTGGACGGCGGTGTAGTCCGAGATCGGGATCCATACCTCGTACCAGGCGTCGGCGGGCTGGCCTTCGCGCGGCGCCTCCCGGGAGTCACGTTCGTTCGCCTGCCACCGCCAGCAGGGGCAGGCGGGGTCCTCGCAGCGGGCGAATTTCTCGGGCGGGTGAGGGTTGTAGCGGTGCTGCCGTCCGGCCAGCATCGGGCAGGCGCGGCGGGAGTAGTGGCCGCATTCGGGGTGCACGCCCGGCTCCGGGGCGATCCCGCGCAGGTGGTCGGCGGGCCGGATGTAGAGCACGACCCGGTCATCCAGGGGCTGCCCGCAGATCTGGCACAGTTTGCGCGACAGGGTGTCCCGCAGTCGTCGCTGGTCGAGTTTGCCCCATACCGGTCGGGTCCGGTCGCGGTGGGCGAGGGTGACGTGCGGAACCACCAACCCCTGCGACAGCGGCGCGTGCGCCAACCGCACAGGGACCGGTGGCCGCGCCGGTGGTACGGGTTCGGTCAACGAAGATCACCTCGAATCGATCGGATGCGCCACCCGAAGTGGCGTGGGGGAGGGGTGTCAGGAGTCGGTGGCCGGGATCGGTGCGGCTGACACCTCGATACGAATCACCCGCGCGGCGACGGCGGGGGCGTGAATTCGGATCTCGATCACCGCGCGTAGCGCGCCCGGGACCGGTGGTTCGACGACCCAGGGCTCGAACCGGTCGGGGTCCAGGTCCGGAAGGCTGGCTTCTATCCAGGCCACCAGATCGGTGGCGTTGGTGATCACCACGGCCAGCGTCGGCTGGTGTGCGGGTCGAGGTCGTGCACCGCGACGGCGATGGGTGCGCCGGGTACCTGGGTGCTCACCGACCGCGGCAGCAACGCCTGTAAGCCACCGGTAGCAAGGTTGCCGCGCGCGATCACCCACCGGGCACGCTCGTCGAGCTCGGCGGGCAGCAGTCGCCACCCGTACCCGGTCGGCAACCGATCGAACAGCTGCCGTTTCCAGCCGGTTCGGCTGCCGGCGTCCTCATCGAGGGTGTCGACTTGCGTGGCGTACTCGATGCGCACCAACGCCATCACCGCCGCAACCCCCGCCTTCGCGGGGACAGGGTCGACACCGGGGAACACGCCGATCGAGGTCCCCGGCTGGGGCGGGGCCGCGAACGCGGCGTGATACCCCGCGACGAGCACCCGCGCGGTGGGGGCGACGTCGGGCAGAACCGACCGATATTGAGGATCGGTCTGCAGACGTGCGAGGTAGGGGCTGGAGTCGAGTTCCACCGCAATCACCCCGCACCACGGGAAGAGCGGTGGTCACCGCCAGAAAGTGGAAAGGCGGCGGGTGGGGTCGGGCTGAACATCATTGCGAAGTTGCTGGGTGAGACGGTGATGGAGAACCAGTCGTTCATCGCGGCGTGGGTGCGGATCAACTCGATGAAAGGGTGGCCGTCGAAGTCCTCGGTGAGATCGAGGTATTCAGAGAAGTCGTCACCGAGCGGTTCACCGTGATGCCAGTGGGTTTCGGGTCCGTGACCGAGGGCGTAGACGACGCGAGCCATACCCGCCGGGCTACCGGGGTGGCCGGGCTGGCGCGGGATTCCGTTGCTCATCAAATAGATGCCCTCGTCTTTGACCCAGATCAGCGACGGCACCGCCGGTCCGGGATCGTCATACGGCGAGCGGGAATGGCCCGCAGCCGCCATTGCGTGCTCGGCGAGGTCGATCACCTTCGACAGTGGGAACCACAGGGTCACCGATGTCATCGGCAGATCTCCTTTCCTGAAGGGATTACGGTGGGCAGGCTGGAATCACGCCGCTGAGCGGGGTGACGGATTCGATGAACGCCAGCGGCAGCAGCACCCCGGCCTGCTGGCCGTTGCGGGTGAGCACGGTGTGGTGGCGGTGCACGGCCTGGACGCGGACGTGGTCGTGGACGTACCCGCCGCGGGTGATCACGGTGGCCGCCACCCGGGCGCGGCGAAGCCGATGCAGTTCGGTCGCGATGAGCGCGACCACCGGATCACCGCCGTCACTGGTCTCGCAGGCTGCGGCGGCGACGGTGTTGGCCAAGCGCTGGCGCAGCAGATCGCGGGCGTCCTCGAGCTCGTCGAGGTTGGTGTCGTCGTCGAACCAGCGGTCGATGCGAGCGAGGGCCTGGCGAAGGAACTCGGACTCGGACGCGTCAGCGATCGGCGCTGGCGGGGTGTGGTGGTCGCTCATCGGCGATCGCGCCGCAGACGGCGCCACCGTGCGGCTCGGCGGATCGGGGCGGGCCGGGAGCGAGTGGCCAGCGTGGTGGCGAGGATGTCAGCGGCGTTCGGGCTCAGGTCGGCGTAGCGCCAGTCGGTGACGGGATCGTCGCGGTCACGCAGTAGCAGCCGCACATGGTGGCCGTCGGTGCTGGCGATGACCGCGTGCCCGTCGACATCGCGCAGCCGGATGAGGATCGTGGCCAGATTCGGGTGATAGGTCACGGAAGGATCCCCTCTCGTGAGGTGGGGGCAAAAGGCCGAAAGGCGGCATGGAGGGACAGACGCCGGTGGTGTCAGGCGTTCTCGAGTTCGATCAGGTCGGCGTAGCGTTCGAGGCCATCGAGCGCCTCGCATGCGCAGCGCGGGAATGGTCGCAGGCACTGGGCGCAGAATCCGCACGCGGTGCAGTGCGAGCCGGGCTGCTCGGGGTCGAGTTCGCCGCAGGCCAGGCAGTACTCCCAGTCCGCGGCGGTGTAGCCCCAGGTGTGGGGCTGGTAGGTGCGGTTGGAGTACCAGATCCCGCCATCCCAGTGCCCGTAGGATTCGTTGAAGATGTACGCGGAATGCTTGTAGGCCGGATCAACGGTCAGCAGCACCATCTTGTCGCTGCCCAGCCACCGCTCCAGCCGCTCGCGGCCCGCCCACGAATCCAGTGACCCGAACGGCCGGGTCGGCAGAAAGTCCTCCGCGGCGATGCGGGTGTCGCTGCGCCGGTCACCCAGACGCGGATGGACGCTGCTGGGCAGGATCCCGTTGTGTGCGAGCACGGTTCGCTCGTCACCGCCCACGAGGAAGGGATGACAGTTGTCCACGCTGCGGTGGCCGTGGGTGGCCAGCCGGGAATGGAACAACGCCGCACCGTCGGGGTAGTGGTCACGTACGCAAGCGAACTCGTTGATTACCGCGTCGGCGTTCATGCCGCGGCCGACGATGATGCCGGTGTCGGTGAGCACGGCGTAGCCGTGGCCGTGCGGGTTGGCCAACGCGCCGTTGCCCACTGCGTCGAGGTCGGGGCTGATGCCGGGTTTGACGAAGGTCAGGATGCACACGCGAGGGCCTCCATTTCAGCCAGCAGCGGGGAGTACTCCGGGCGCGAACGAACCCAGGTGGTGAAGGCGGTCCATTCCCAGCCGCGACGGCGCGCGATATCCGCCGCCGACAGCTCGCGGGTGTATTCGACTGACGCGGCGGCGAATGCGAGGGCTGCTTGGACCTGTTGAGGGTGCAGGGAGCTGGCGAAGATCCGCAGTTCGAACGTGGCTTCTGGGTAGACGTTGATGGCCTGATAGCGGCCGTATCCGGCTTGGCTGCCCTTGGCGTAGCGCTGAGCGTTGGAGCGCTGCTGCGGGGAGAACTCCGCCCACTCCGAGTCCCGCCGCCGCGCCAGCGTGGTCACCGGGTGTTCGTTGCGGTACACGAACTTCAGCCACCGGTAGGCATGCGCGGGGGAGGAGAACCCAGCGCGGGAGACATGGACATGGATACCGACGCCGGTGTCGGTGTAGCAGCCGTGCAACCGCAGACGGCGCAGCAACGTCCACGGAAACCGTTCGAGCGCGTACTCATACGACATCGGGTGCGTCACGAGTTCGAACCCGCAGGAGATCGAGCCGTCCTCCTTCAGATACGCCAGGTCCCCAATGTGGGCGATGGCGGTGTCGACCGCATCGCGATAACCGCTGCCAGGAGTTTTGACTTCCAATTCCAGACCGAGGAACAGTGGACCGTCACCATGGAAGCGTGGTTCGGGTTTGTAGTACGAGTCGTGAACTCCGTCATGGGCAGGGGAATCCGTGCAGCTGTCGCAGTAGCCTTGGTCGCGCGGGACGAGGGTGAAGCAGTCGAAGCACTCGCGGTAGTCCTCGTCCTCACAGCTGCCGCAGACCCGGTTGCCTCCATCGACGGGCTGCAGGTCGACGGCGAGTTCACCGCAGTCGTCGCAGGTCTCGTAGCCCGAAGCGCACTCGGCACAGACTTCCGCGACGGCGCCGACGACGGTACGGGTGTCGCGGGTGTAGGTGTCGCATTCGCCGCACCGCTGCCAACCGGTGAGGCATTCGCGGCACAGCAGCGTGTCCTCAACGGTGCGGCTCAGAGTGTGGGTGTGGGCGGCGCAGCCGTCGCAGCGCAACAGGTCGGCGGCGCAGTCCGGGCACACCCGGTCCCCGTCGATTGTGGCGATCAGGTGGCCGCTGGCGGCGGGGCGGGAGCATTCCTCACATAACGGGTCGGCCAGGGCGGATGCGGGCATGACGAATCGGGGTTCCTTTCGGTGAAATGGAAAGAACCCCGCACCCCGCTCCGCGATATGGGAGGGGATGCGGGGTTCTGGATCGGTGGATCAGCGGCTGGTGGCAGGCCGCCGCTTCACGGCGCTGTGGCCTGCTGGCGGGTAGGTCGATGGGCCGGGTTCAACGCCCGTAGCCCGCGGTGGCGTGAGGTTGCCGTGCCGGGTTCAGGCGCGTGGCAGGTGCAGTCGGGGAACGCGGTTTCGCAGTCGAAGCACCAGCCGCAGCCGCCGCAGTAGCGGCTGGCGCGGTCGATGTCGAGCTTCTGGCAGTACCCGCACAGATACCTGCGGCGCCGCGTCGGCCAGCGCAGCGCGGGTGGCAGGTGGCTGGTATTGGAGTACCAAACCCCCTCCACCCACTGGCCGGCCGGTTCGCCGAACAGGTAGGCGTGACGGTCATAGGCCGGGTCGATGGTGAGGATCACCAGCTTGCTCGACCCCAGCCACGACGCCAGACCCCGCGCGCCGCGGTGGGTGTCGATCGACCCGAACGGCTGTTTCGGCAGGTACTCCTCGGCCGCGATGCGGGTATCCGAGCGCGGATCGTACGGGCCGGGGTGCACCCGTTTCGGCAGGGTTCCGTTGTGCGCCAAAACGGTTCGCGGATCCTTGCCGAGCCGGAACGGGTGGCAGTTACGCAGCCCGATCATTCCGTGGGTGGCGTAGCGGGAATGGAACAACGCCGCCCCGTGCGGGTACTGGGCACGCAGTTTGGTGAACTCGGCGATCACGCGGGTGGGATTCATGCCGCGAGCCACGAGGATGCGGCGCCCGGCGATGATCGCGAAACCGTGCCCGTGCGGGTTCGCCGCGGCACCGTGGGCCAACGCGACCGGATCAGGCGCGACCCCGGCGGGCAGGTAGGTCAACAGGCACATGCGAGGTCCTCCATCTGCGCCCACAGGGGCTGATAGTCGGGCTGGGTGTGCACCCAGGCGGCGAAACGGGCCCAGTCCCACCCACCGGCGCGCACGTCTGAGACGCGGAGACGGCGGGTGTAGTCGATGGAGGCGGCGGTGAACGCCAGCGCCGCCTGCACCCGCACGACATCCAGGGAGCTGGCGAACACCCGCAGCTCGAGGGTTTTGCGGGGGTAGGGGTTGATCGCCTGATTGCGGGCCAGCCCCACCGCGTGCTGCGGGCCTTTGGCGGTGTCCTTCACCCGCGCCCGCGCCGTTCGGTCGAACGGCGCGTAGGGGGAACGTCGCCGCGCGAGCGTCGAGACCGCGGATTCGTTGCGGTACAACAACTTCATCCACCGGTAGACGTGCGCGGGGGAATCGAACCCGTCGCGGCTGGCGTGCACATGCAGGCCCACGGTGGAGTCGGTTTCGCAATCGAGCTCTTCCAACGCTCCCAGCAGCGGCCACGGGAACCTCTCGATCGCATACCGGTAACTCATCGGATGGGTGACGAGCTCGAATCCGGTGGGATGGATCGAGGAATCCTGCTTCAGGTAACCCAGCCGCCCGAGATGGTCACCGACCACCGAGACGGCTTCGCTGTAGCGGTGGTCCGGGACGATGACCTCCAGCTCCATCCCCAGATACAGCGGACCCTCGCCGTGGAAGCGGGGATCGGGTTTGTAGCTGTAATGCCACACATGCTCGCGGTGGATGCGGCACTCACAGCTGCGGCCGCGCCGGGTGAGGGTGCCGCAGTCGGGGCAAGAGTCGAACCGGTCCACGCAGCGGCCGCAGGCGCGGTGACCGCCGGAGACATACCGGCTGGTGGCGCTGTAGCGGCTGCACTGGTAACAGAGGTCGAACAACACCGCCGCACACCGCAGGCACACCGGCTCATCGGTGTCGGTACGCACCCGCGGGTTGGTCACCACCCGGCACGACACACACGGCAGCCACCCGGTCACACATTCGGCGCACAACTGGCGTTCGTCGGCAGTCTCGGTCAACGCGAGAGACAGCGCGCGGCAGTGATCGCACCGCGACAGCCGCCGCACACAGCGACCACAGACATTCTGTTCGTCGACCGGGTACCGATCACCCGGGTCACAGCTCCCGCAGACCGCGCACGGCGGATTCGAGGGGATATCGGGCATGACGCGCCACCTTCCGGATACGAAAGAACGCCAGACCGGAAGCGATTCCCGGCCTGGCGTTCAGGGGCAACAGGGTGTTGGCTACAGGGGCGGGCTCACAACAACGCGGCCCGCTGGCGAGCCCGGACAGGCGTCGGATGGACCGATCCTGTTCGCCTGCGACGCAGACGAATCGAATAGCGCGGGGCCGCCGCCGGGCGCGTGATTACTGCGAATGCGGCGGCCATGCCGCGGCGCGGACCGCGACGACGGCGTCTGCAATCTGCTCAAGGGCAATCAAGCGGTCGTCGGCTTGCTTTTGCCAGCGGGCCTCGAACTATGTCCGTTGCGTCCGGGTCACCGCCTCTGGTGGTGCGAGGACGAATTACCCGAGCCGCGGATAGGTCGTCGATGGTTCGGTCAGGCACACATCCTGCCGTCGCCGTCGATTCGTATAGCAAGCCCCCAGGTGACTCCCACGCCCACATGTACTTGCCCGCACTCTGTAGCCTTACAGTGCGAAGGACCAGGCAGATTGCTCCTGCCTGGTCGTTCGCCGCAGACAGGTATCACCAGAGCTCGACCAAATCGAACCGAAGCTCCTGGTAGCGTTCCGGCACGCTGCCGCCGACAGCGATCCGATCGCGCGCCCATGTTCCGACGAGAGTGAAATTCCCGGTCGTGTTCGCCTCATGGAGATCACCGCTGCCGCGGCCGTTGCCTTCCGCAGTGAGCACTGGCAGCGGGTGCCGGGCGAATCCGCTGGCGTTCTCGGTGACGGAGCGCTTGTCGACGAACATCCGCTTGTCATGGTTGATGACGTAACGGCCTACTGGAGCGGGGTCCGGCGGTGGGGTGTTGGCCGAGAACTGGGCCAGGCGAAAGAGATTCATGTCGCGTCCGGGCTATTTGGCGGCGTTGTCGCCCGCCCACACGACCCGAGCCGGCGTGTTCAGCGCCCGCTCGACCGCTTCGACGAACGGGTTGCCCAGCTATGAGTGCTCGGCGAGTTTGTAGAACTCGTCGTGGTCGTGGGGGTTGAAGCGGCTGGCGATGGTCGCGCCGTCGTCGGCGGTAAGACTGCCGTGTAGTACTGCCTCATGGTGTCGAGATCCCTTCTAGTGTGTTTCGGTGTGCCACTTCAGATAGAAAAGTGGTTTGTCACTTGTGCAGGCGCTTCGCCTTGTTCCGGGCGTCAGAGGGAGATCGCCGCCGCGCGCACGCAGCAGTTCCCGAGCGTGGGAGACGCCGTTTCCTCGGCGTAGCTGCGTATCGGTTGCTGTCATCAGACGGTCTCGTCGGTCGCGGGTGGAAGGAATCGGTCGCCGATGGCATACGCCACCGGGATCGGGAACGAAGCAAGCAGCGCGACAGCGGGTCCGGTGCCGACGGCGTCTGCGCCCGGCGGGCGGGACGGTGGTGTGGTGGTGACCGGTCCAGTGGTGATGCCGTGAGCGCCGCAACCTGGAACTGGTTGAAGACCCGTGCCGTACGCCGGTGTGATCCGACATCGAATACGGTTGAGAATTCGAATGATCCGTCGCAGGCGGTCATCGGATCCGCCATGGATAGGTCGGGACTCGGGGGTGTCGTGGCGTTTGTTGCCGCGGTTGCGGGTCCGGAATGGATGCGCCGAAAGTTCTTCCCTGGTGGTTCGGTACGGGGGGCGGTGTGAAGGGTCATGGCGGCGGTAGGATTGGTGGCGGGAGAATCAGCAGGCGGGCCCGAGCTAGGAGGCCGGCCATGTCGTCGCGTCGCCCGCCGCGTTCCCCTCGCGCGGCTCGATCCCCGGAACTTGTTGAACGGCTGGAACGCTCGCGCGGACGGTTGCGTGAACGCCGCGTCCTTGTGCGTCAGAGAGAGCGCACTATCGATGACGCGGTGAAGCGGTATCTGCGTGATTGGGCAGCGATCACCGCGTGTGAAACCAAACGCGACCAAGACATCGACATACTGCGCGAGCAGATCAGCGCGATCGAAACACAAGCGGCACAGGACATCGCCCGCTACCACGCCGACCAAGCCGCCGCCGCAGCGGTGATCCGGGAGCAAGGTCAATCCGACGACGAGGTCGCCGAACTGCTCGAAATATCCCCGAAGCAGGCCCGGCAGCTGATCAACGCCGCACGCACACACCCCGACGCGAGCCCGCCGAGCGCACCGGTACCGCAGCGCACCCGCGAATCGGCCACACAACCCGCGAACACCCCACCGGCGGCTGCGAACACCCCGGAACGGCGGTCCGCCGGGCCGGGACAGGCAAGCAACACCAAAAGGCAGGCTGCGCCGGTCGAGGTCGGGGCGCTGGGCGGTGAACGCCGTGAATCGGCGGACGAACTCACCGCCGCATCGACGCCGGAAGACGACAGCGACTAACCGGCTCCAGCACCCGTTGTGCGACCAGGTCCGTCGAGCGGGGCCCAGGGTGTGTGCTGCGCGGGTCGCGACTTTCCCAACGAGCCGCTCGGCAGACACGGCCCGGCTCGTCACTTCGATCGCTACGAGAGGAACCCGCAATGTCTATCGAGAACGGTCCCGACCTGTCCGGGTCCACACTGCTGGAGCACGCCGACGACGTCTTCGAACGGCTCGTGCTGGACAACATGCACCACAGCAGGCGTGACCCGCGGGTTTGGGCCGCGTTGACCACACCGGCGGTGATCGAACGCACCTACAGCGCGCTGACGACCGCTTTCCAACGCAACGCGCGCGCGATGGTCACCCGACGCAACCGCCACCAGGCAGCAGCAGCCGAGAGGCGACCCGGCACACCTTTGACCGCACAACAGCGCCGCCAGCACGGCGAGTACCAGTACTAGCGGGTGGGTGCGGTGAAGTTCTCTCAGCTGGTGCAAACCGCGCTGTCGGAGGTGAAGAACATCCGCCGACGTCTTAACGGCGACCACGCCGAACGGGAACAACACCTACGAGCAGGGCTATGTGCCCTGGCCCACGCTATCGACCGGCACCAACAAGCCCTCGCCGACACCTTCACCATCCCCGAACACCACGACCGCAAGCTCTGGCGAGTACTGGACCAGATCACCGTGCCCATGCGCCCGAACGGAAGGCCCACCACCGCGCGAACAATGCTCGACATCTACTGGACATGAACCAGCGCCGAGCGACATGCACTGGTTCGGCGCATCAATCCTCGGCCAAACTGGCCCTGTCTTCTCGCCGATGGTCACCGAGCCAGCCGACACCGGCAGACGGGTGGCGAGTGCCGAGGGACCGGCGGTGAACTCGGTGACCAGTCGCGCCGTGGCAGCAGGCCGGGATGCGTCAAGGCTGTTCGGCGGGCACCGCGTGGGTGAGATCGGTCGGCCAAGGATAGGTCCCTGGGGTGTCGGCGACCGCTTGCACGAGCGCTTTGGCCGAGTCGCCGTCGACGCCGATCTCGATGATGCGAAACACGCTCACCCCGCCCGCGACCACCGTCGGGTAGTCGCCCGATGATCTTGGCCGGGCGGCGTGATGGAGTGGCACGGAATGCGCACTATTTGCCGCATCGTCCGTGGGACGGGTGCAAGCACGCTGGTGAGGAGTAGTCCGCCGACCGCGGACGTCTGCTATATGTCGGGCATGTTGGCGCCGGATTCCAGCTTGCGGGCTTTGCGGTGGCGCAGTCGCCGTTCGAGCTACCTACCCCGAGAACCAGAATTGTCTCCAGGTAGTGGGGGAAGCCTCGTCTGGTCGGAACTGTCGAATACCGCGAGTACGCCGGAGCGCTGCGGCACTTGAGCTGGCGCGGGCTCGGCGCCGAGACCAAGGCGATCGACGTCCGCCTGCCGGAGTTGCGCTACCTACGAACCCTTGGCTCGAATCGGGCTACCTGCGCAGACATGCGGGTAATTGGCAGCGGCTTCGCGGTAGCAAATCAGGCGGCGTTGATGTAGCCCCCGGCGTTCCACACAAACCAGCGGAAGTGGTGTGGTGTGAATGCCTGCCGGGCAGGAATGCCGGGTGCTGGTGAGTGCGGCCAATACGCTACGCCACAGCGATGACAGTAGAACCCGGCCTGCCACACCGCGTGCGCGCTTCGGCGTCCCCGTGTAATCTTCCGGTTCCGTCGAGAACGAACAACAGCGACACCGAGCACGAGCAGCCCCGGCGAAGCGATTGCACCGATGAAGAAGGTGGCGGCCGCAAGCGCCGCCCACCTTGGTACCTGCGGGTCCTCGATGACAAGCGAGGCAACCGACGGGACGAGAGCCAACAGCGCCGGAATCAACAACAGCAGCCCGACTCGGGTCAGGCGCGTGGTGGGCTGCGGCGCAGGCTCGCGCGCGAGGCTTCGCGCGAGTTCGGTGGTGAGAGTGCGCTCCACTGCCGCAGTGCCGAAGACCGGAACCAGACCGGTGGAAGCTACTCCGACGCCGGAATAACTGCTCATGCCGAAGCTGGTCGAGACACCGTCCGCGTGCAGGGCGGGCACGCTCTGCACCAAGTCCAGCCGCTGGCAGTGCGGACATGTGATGTCGATGCTCATGCGGGGATCCCCCTCCCAAGCTGTTGCGCTGTCGCGGCGTGTCTGGGGTGCTTGTACCTGCAACGAAAGCTCTGCAGGGTATCCAACACCTTCGGTGACCCGCTGTCGAGAGATATGTGTGAGCTTCTGCATCGATGGGCCCCTTCCGATAGCTGGCTGATTCGCCGGATTCGTGCCTGATGTGCCGGATTAGTCAACGGTCGCTACGCAGTTCGCTGTGGCGGCGAACCGACGAAGGCTGGCGAATGTACTTCCACCAGGGCACACCGATTGCCGCCAACTCTTCTTCGGACGCTACGGACCGCCTGGACGAATGACCTGGCGGGGGCGCATACATCGAGCGGATCTCGGGACAGTGCACAGCTGGAGCCGACGACAACCGGGTCGGTGCTGTCCGGCGATCGGTTCTCGATGCCTGGTTGAAGTTGCCGAGGTGTACCCGTGCGTCCCGATGACGTGGTTGGTCTGTCGGTGTCCGATCTGGTTTCTCGACAGGCTGCGTTCGGTCACTGAGTATCGGGTCTCGGCGTTGGTGTGATGTCATGCAGGAGCACGGGGAGGGGGTGGGTGACGCTGTGGCAGGGCGAGCCGGTGGAGGTCGGGCGTTGTGGATTCTGTGATCGTTGCTGTGGTCACGCCGTTCCAGGTTTCGGGTGCGGTGGACTTCGCGGCGTTGACCGACTATCTGGAGTTGCTCGCTGGTGCGGGTGTGGGCACGATTTTGGTGAACGGGACGAGCGGGGAATTCGCCAGTCTCACCGATGGTGAGCGGCGGTCGGTTGTCGAGCACTGCCGTAGCGGGTGGGCGGGAACGTTGATTGCGCACGTCGGGGCGACAGCGGTTGCCGATGTTCGTGCGGCGGCTCGTCATGACCAGGAGTGTGCCGATGGTTTGGCGGTGATCGCCCCGTACTTCTTCGCCGACGCACCCGAGTCAGGGGTCCAGCAGTTCTTCCGGCAGGCGATGGCCGATGTCGAAGTGCCGTGGCTGGTCTACAACTTCCCGCGCCACACCGGCAACCCGGTCACCCCGGCCGTGGTGGCGCGGCTGGCGGGGGAGTACCCACTGTTGATGGGAGTCAAGGACTCGGGCAAGGATCACGCCGTCGCCCAGGCCTACAAGAGCGGATGTCCGCGGCTGTCGGTGTTCGTGGGCGACGACCGCGCTCCCGCGCGGTTAGGCGAACTCGGACTGGACGGGATCGTCACCGGCGCCGGCGGCCCGGTCGCCGAGCTTCCGGTCGCGATCACCACAGCCTCCGCGGCCGGTGACGAAGAATCCGCGAGCCGCTGGCAGCATGTCTTCGACACCTACAGCGATCTCCGCAAAGCGATGGGGTTGTCGGATATCGCGTTTGCCAAGGCCGCGACCGCCGCGCGGCTGCCGGGGTTCCCGCTGGCGGTGCGCGCACCATTGATCGCCGCGGATGCCCAGCAGCGCCTCGGCATCGGCCGGTTGCTGCACGATGAGACACTGCCCGCGATCGAGACGTTACGCGCCTCTCGAGGTTGAATCGCCAGGCCCGCAGCGTGTGACCGGTCAGGTGGTGATGACGAGGTCGCAGAAGGTGTGGGCGAGGTCGCGGACTCCGCTGTCAAGGACTTCCTTGCGGTAGGTGTCCCAGTCGGCCAGCTTGGGGGTGTCGCGTTCGGCGCCGCGCGCGATCATCCGCGCTCGGATCACCGGCGCGGCCGAATCCAGCCACACCGTGACCAGCGGAACCGATTCCGGAAGCCCGGTGTAGGCGCGCAGGTGATCACTCAACGTCATGCCAGCCGCGGCGGCTTGGCGGATGGTGGACAGGAACGGGGCATCCAACACCACCGGGTGCGTGGTAGCGACGGTGAGCCCGGTCCGGATCAGCCCGTCGTAGATGCCGGGTCCGACGAGCGTGCGGTAGGTGTCGGAGTCACGATCGTGCCGATCGCCGGTCAGCTTCTGCATGACCGACTCCTCCAACAACGGCGCGAACCGATCCTTGTCCAACACCGGCGCACCCAACACACCCGCGAGATACGCCGCGGCCGTCGACTTCCCGGACGCCGGGAACCCGGCGACGACCACAGCACCACACTCGCGCAACCCCGCAACCGCGTCGCGCAGCACCACGTGCACCGGCTCCGGAACGTCGCTACAGCGTGCCTGGTGATCATCTGTCATGCGTCCAGTTCACCACGATGCCGTGACCAGGTGCCGGACTCGATGGCGCCGTTACTGGTGAATTCCGGTGCGCAGCAACGTAGAACCTCAGCTGAGGGTCACCGTGGTGGCGATGGGGAAGTGGTCGGAGAACCCGGCGGGGTTGGCGGTGGTGTCGCCGAGTCCTTTGAACGGGATGGGTGATTTGTAGCGGCCGGTGGAGGTCATCCCGGGGAAGCGGACGATGTGCACGGCCGCGGAATCGGCCTTGATCGGCGAAGTCGCTTTGGCCATGTTCTTGTTGACCAGGACCTGGTCGAGCATGTTCGGTTGATTCTCGAAATAGAACGTGCCGTCCGGGGAGCCGAGCAGCGGGTAGGCGAGGTTCCACAGGTAAGGGTTGTCGCCGTTGACGACGAGTTCGCGTTGGCGGCGGCTGAGCGCGTGGGTGTCGAGGGAGGTGTTGAACGGTTCGTCGTTGAAATCGCCCATCACCAGCACCGGGGTGGCGGGGCCGTGGACTTCGAGGACGCGCTGATGGAAGTAGGCGAGGGTTTCCCCGGCGATGGCGCGGTAGCCGGCGGAGGCTTCAGCGCCGCCGCGGCGTGAGGGCCAGTGGTTACCGAACACCGCCCACGTTCGCGGGGTTGCGGTCTTGGTGGTGAAGGTGACTTGGACGATCTCGCGGGTGGCGTTTCGGCGCATCACCACATGGAAGAACACCGAATCCGACAGCGGCGCAGGGACTTCGAGCAGAGTGGTGTCGTAGATGAACGCGACGTCGATGCCGCGTTCGTCGCCGGTGTCGGCGTGCACGATCTTGTAGCTACGCGCAGCCGGCAGCAGGGTGTTGACCTTGTCGACCAGCAGCTGCACGACGGTCTCGTTCTCGATTTCGCAGACCCCGAGAAGGTCGGGTCCGGCGCCGTTGTTCATCTGCGCGATGACAGAGGCGAGCTGGCTGATCTTCTGATCCCGGATCGTGACGGTCCAGTTCTTCAGATCGTTCTGTAGGACGCGCTGGAGTTTGTCGCTCCGGGGAGCATCTTTGTGGTCGAACAAATTCTCCACATTCCACCACGCGACGTACAGCGTTGTCGACATGCGGCCACACCTCCTCGCAGAAGAGTCCTGACCTTCGAACGGTAAGCGACCGCGGCGGGCGGCGGATCGATAACACGGTCGTCCGAGGTCACGAAGTGCTGAACATCGAGAAACGACCTCCGTGGCCAGCGACTGTGAGGTACGGCAGTTGTCCGGAACACTGCTCGAAGCAGGCATAATCACCGCCGCCGAGTTCGGACAGCACAAGTGCGACTCGCAGCGATAGTTCGCTGTTTTCATTGAGGGTCGGCCAGCGAAGGGTGATTGTCGATGGGGGCGGCTGCACATTGGATTTGGTCGGCGAGGTGGGCGCAATCGACCGGGCCGGTGGTGTCGACCACGAGGGTGGCTGTGAGTTCGAGTGGTGCGGCGTGCTGGGCCCATATGTCCCAGTCGTCGACGAGCCGTTGCTCGTCTTGGTAGAAGACTGGGCGGTGTCTGCTGGCGTAACGAGCTTTGGCTATGTCGGAGGGGACATCGCACCAGATCTCGACAGCGCGACAGGCTTCGGTCTTCCTGATTCCGATCCGGGCGAAGTGCAGGTCGCGTGGTTTGAACCACCAGGAGTCGATAACGACATTGTCCGGGGTTGCCTGCGCTAGGGCCCAAACCGTGTCCATCGCGATTCCGCCCAGCGCGTGCAGGTCGGCAGCGTTGTCGAGGCAGGCTGCGAGTGCTTCCTTGACGGTGTCCTTCGACAGGAACTGGGCGTTCAGCGTCCGGGCCAATGATCGGCCCAACGTTGATTTGCCGGAGCCGGGAAGTCCGTTGACCAGCACCAGGAGTTTGTCCATCGAGTCATCATGACGAACGATCGGTGGAGGAGTTCGGGCGATCGTCTGGTTGGCTGGCCAGCAGCCTCATCCCCTGAATGGCCAACTAGCACTGTTCCTGGCCAGCTGCTGTTGAGCGAGCTGCTGCCCCGACAGCACCTCGAACCAGTCAGGCCGGCCAACTGCCGATGCGAGTCACAAGAAGACCCGCGTACTCGGCCGCTGACCCTTGTGTTGTTGCGGCATGCGACGAGCAGGTCCGGGGCGACATCGGATCGCTGGTCAGCGCTTCTCGAACGCGGGGGTCGAGGGTTCGGGTCCTCGCGGGTCGGCAGCGTCAGAGGCAACATTAGAACCGGAAGCACTTCATAGCGCGCGAGCATTTCTGAAGATGGCGACTGTCTGGTCAGTGCCGGTGACTCAGTGGGATGTCTGTCGCGCCTTTGTCCACTGCTGTTCGAATTCTTCCTGAGTGATCTCTTCGGCTTCGAATTCTGGTTGGCTGGTGATCTCTTCCAGGGGTGCGATGGGGATTTCGGCGACTCCGGCGGTGGGGGTTTCGTGGGTTTCGTCGGCCCATTCGGTGTGGCCGTCGCGGTAGGTTTGGACGCGGCGTGTTTCGTAGTTGTCCTCGCCGACTTCGTGGAAGTAGTGGATGGGTTCGTCGGGGAAGTCGTGGTGCCAGGTGACTTTCACGTACCGCATGCTCAGTTCCTTCCCGATCGGATGATTCGGCCTGATAGGTCGAGGGGTTCGGTGTTGGGGATGACGAAGACGCCGGGTCTTCCTTGGATGACGGTGAGTCCGGTGACGTCGATTTCGAGGAAGTGGGAGAACTTCTGGCCGGCCCAGGGTACGCGTAGGAACGCTGCGGAGAGTTGGGCGGGTGTGCGGGTGCCGGGTTCGATGTCGGTGAGGTATTGGCCGTCGCCGTATCGGGCGTCTTTGGGGTTGTGGTCGCGGAGTGATGGCCGCAGTTCTTGGCTTTCGAGGATGGCGTCGTGGCCGGTCTGGTTGGTGTAGTGGTAGAGGCTCTGCGGGGCTGCTGTGCCCGGTGTCGGGTCGGCGGGCGCGGGGCTGTGGGGATTGCTGGGTGGGGTGTTGGCGCATTCGTTGGGGATGAGGCCGAGGGGGTCGGTCCAGGTGGTGGGATTGTGGGGGTAGGTGCTGGGGTTGGGTGAGGCAGCAAGGCCGAGGGGGTCTGGGGTGAGGTAGCGGCCGGTGGCGGGGTCGTAGGTGCGGTGCAGGTTGTAGTGCAGGCCGGTTTCGGGATCGTGGATTTGTCCTGGATACCGCAGTGGCGTGTCGGTGTGGCCGTTCCAGTGGGTGCGCCCCCACAGGTCGGTGGTGGCGCTCGCCGCGGGGTCGGCGCTGGTGGGGTCGATGAGTTCGGTGGGTGTGCCGACGAGGTCGGTGATGATGGCGTAGAACTCGCGGTCGACGCTGGTTTGGTTGGTGGTTTGGGTGATCGGGGTGTGGGAGCCGGGTTGGTGTTCCCAGCGGGTGGTGGTGTCGCTCTTGGTTTGTTCGATGAGGCGGGTGCCGTCCCAGGTGTAGTCGGTGCGTTCGAGGACGGTGCCGTCGGTGGCGAGGTGTTGTTTGGTGGTGCGGCGCCCGATGCCGTCGTAGGTGTAGTGCCACCATTGCTGGTCGGGGGTCCAGACATCGGTGAGTTGGTCGAAGCTGTTGTAGCGGTAGTGCCAGATGTCGGGTTTGCGCGAGGGCCGGGTGGTTGTCTTGCGGATCAGCCGACCGGCTGCGTCGTAGTGGTAGCGGGTGCGGCCGTCATGGATGAGGAGATTGCCTCGGTACTCCCGCCCCGCGGCCGGGTCGACGCGATGGTGCGAGCCAGCTCCTGGGGCCGCGGGGTCAGGGCGGACAGTCTCGGGGAGCGCTGAGCTGGTGATGTTGGACAGCGGATCGTAGGTGTAGTGCTCGGTGGCGGCGTGGTCGTGGGTGATGGTGGTGACTCGCCCGAGGGCATCGAGGTGGTAGTCGTGGTGTGGCGGGGGTGTCCCGAGGTGGTGGAGGGTGTGGTTGGTGAGGTATCCGTCGGGGCGGTAGGTGTATTCGTCGTGGCGTAGCAGCCGCGGGCTGGGGCGGGTCGCTGTCGCGGGGCCCAGGTCCAGTGAGGTGGCCGGGTGTGCGGTGACGGTTTGGTGGGCGAGTCGACCACCCGCGGTGAAGTCGAGCGCGACCGCGATGTCGCCGGTCTGCCAACGGGCCAGGCGCCCGAGTGGGTCGTAGGAGAAGCTGAGCTGGTGGTGGCCGGTGGTGAGGGAGCGGACGCGTCCGGTGAGGTCGTGGGTCCAGGTGGTGGTGGCGCCGGTGGGGCTGGTGCGGCGGATCCGGTGACCGAGGTGGTCGTATTCATGGCGTGTGACCGGTCGGTCGTCGAGTTGTTGCGTGGCGAGCGCGCCGGTAGGGGTGTAGGTGAAGGCGAGTGTGTGGATGAGGGTTTCGTTGATGCCGGTGGCGGCGGTGAGGATCCGGCCGGCGGGGTCGTGGGTGTAGCGGACCCAGTCGCCGGTGTCGGAGGCGATTTCGGTGAGGCGACCGAGGGGGTCGTGGCTTTGGTGGCGGGTGATGCCGGTCGGTGCGGTGATGGTGGTGACGCGTCCGGTCGGGTCGTGGGTGTAGCGGGTGGTGGCGCCGTTGTAGTCGGTTTCGGCGATCAGCCGCCCGGCCGGGTCGTAGGTGTAGCTCCAGGTGTGGCCGAGCGGGTTGGTAACGGTGCTGAGGCGTCGTTCGGTGTCCCAGCTGTAGCGGGTGGTGGACCCGTCGGGTTCGGTACGTGTAGCCAGCAGGTCGAAGGCGCCGTAGCTGAACCGTGTGGTTTCACCGGCGCGGTTGGTGTGGGTCACGACGTTGCCTTCGCCGTCGTAGGTCCAGGTTTCGGTGTGCTGGTCGGGGTCGATGCGCTGCAGGAGCCTGCCTTCGGGTGACCACTGGTAGTGGGTGGTGGCGCCGAGGGGGTCGGTCACTGCGGTGGCGCGGCCGAAGGCGTCGCGTTCGATGCGGGTGATCGCGCCGTGGGGATCGGTGACGCGGATCGGCAGCCCGGCGGGGCCGACCTCGATGAGAGTTCGGGCGCCGCTGGGGTGGGTGATCGTGGCCAGCGCACCGTTGGGGTGATAGGTGTACTCGGTGCGGGCGCCGGCCGGGTCGACGGCGGCAACCAGGTTGGCGTGTCGGTCCCACTCCTGCCGCCACACGGTAGCGTCGGGGCGGGTGATGCTGCTAGGCCGGTTGCGCCACAGATAGTCGACAGTGAGGGAACGGCCGTCCGGGCGAGTCAGGGTCGCGATGTCACCGTCGACGGTGTATCGGTAGCTGGTTGTCGTGCCGTCGGCGGCGATGACATGCAGCGGTTTACGGTCGGCGTTGTAGGCGATGCGGGTGCGCCCACCCAGCGGGTCGATCAGGTCCCGTAGCTGTAGGTCGCGGTCGAAACCATGGCTGGTGACCGCGCCGAGGGAGTTGGTGACGGTGGTGAGACGCCCGGTGGCGTCGGCGAAGTCGAGGTAGGCGAAGTCGGTGTTCAACACCCCACCGGTGCCGCGCTGGAAGACCACCCGCCCGGCCTCGTCGTAGGTGTTGACCATCTGGTTGCCATTGGAATCGGTCCACGACATCAGCCGATGCTCGTCGTCGTAGGTGTAGCGCATCGTCGCACCGACACCGTTGCGGACCGTGACCAGGTTCCCGGCCTCGTAACCGAACTCCCTCACACGCGTCGCGCCTTCGTCAGCGGTGGTGGATTGGAGCGAGAGCGCGGTGATGCGTCC
The DNA here is from genome assembly GCF_015477775.1 of Nocardia abscessus. Taxonomy (GTDB): domain Bacteria; phylum Actinomycetota; class Actinomycetes; order Mycobacteriales; family Mycobacteriaceae; genus Nocardia; species Nocardia abscessus_A. The sequence continues at coordinate 246,458 of NZ_JADLQO010000013.1, forward strand.
GGCGTTGGTGTCGATGCTGATCCGGTAGCCGCCGGAATGCGACACGGCGACCGGTTGCGCGTCGGTGTTGTAGTGGAAGCGGATTCGGTTGTGGTGGCGGTCGGTGATCGCGGAGATGGCGTAATTGCCCAGCCGGGACTCCAACCCGGCCAGCGTGGGTTCGGGGGCGAAGTGCCAGATGAGTTCCCGCTGCTGATCGTGGACGCGGTACCCGCCGGTGTCGGTGCGGGTCAGCGTCCAGCGTTGTCCACCGGTGACCGGCTCGGCGGCGACGCCGGGTTCGGTGTGCGGGTAGGCGAGCATGATCCCGTCCTCACCGAGGAAGGTGACACCCTGATGTTCCACCACGACCCGCATGTCCAGCGTCGAGGACCACGAAGGCCCGAACCAGCGACCGAATCGGTAGTTGGAGCGATGCGTGCGCCGCAGCACCATCGGCAAGACACCCGGTAGATCGAGGTCGGTTTCCGGGAGAAGGAATTCGCCGGTCGAGATGTCGACCGGGTCGTCGGTGCAGGTCTTCTGTTCCTGTGTCCGATCGGATTCGTGGCTGGAGTCCTGCGCACGGTCGTAGGCGTTGTGGTCGGCCTCGGCGCGCTGTTGCGGGGTCGGATCGGTGGGCGGGCTGTCGTGGGGTTCGTGGTGCGGGGCCGGTTGGTCGTGGCCGCCGGGATGGGTGTCGGTGTCGCTGGCACGATCGGCAGCGCCCGGGGAGTCGTGATGCGCCGCTGGTGGGTTGGTGTCGGTATCGGCGTGGTGACCGGGTTCGGAGCCGGGGTGCGCTGGGGCTGGTGGGCGGTCCGCGTCGGGGTGTGCCGGAGTGTCGGTGTCGGCATGCCGAGGCGAGGGGTCCGGGTGTGTCGGGGCTGCGGAATCCTCGGATCGGTGTGGTGGGGTTTCGGGTGTGTCGGGGTGCGGGGCGGGTGTGGTGTCCTGATCGGCGTGAGGCGATGTGGTGTCGGTATCCGGTGTGTGTGCTGTGCCCGGATGTGCTTGCTGCGGTGGTGATTCCGGGTGCCCGGGTTCGGTGGGGTGGTCACCGGTGGTGTTGGTTGTGGAGGTGTGGGAGGGCGGTTCGGGGCTGGTGTGGAGGGCCGGTTGCGTGGTGGGCGCCGGTGTGTCATGGCCGGGTGTCGGAATGTCGCGGGCAGCCGGTGTGGGCGTGCGGGTGCCGAGTTCGGTGGCGCGGTCGGTGAGGCGCACAGCGTCGTCGATCTTGTTGACCGCGGTGGCGGCTGTCTTCGCGCTACCCGCGCCGCCGGTCGCCGCAGTCAACAGGGCGTCACCGGTGATGCTGCCGGCGAACTCGAACGGGTTGCGGCGTGCGTCCGACACCACCGACGACACCACCGCACCCGGATCGGCTGCAGCCACCACGAGACCGGTGCCCAGACTCGACATGCTCGACAGGTACTCGGCCGGATGCGTGAGGTTGTAGGTGTCGGAGGGATTGACCGCGCGCACGAACTGCACCATGGAAGTGAGGCTGGTCAGCACGCCGGAATCGAAGCTCTGCTTGCCGTGCTGGTAGATGCCGGTCAGGTCGCTGAGATTGTTCGACCAACGTTCGGTGAACGGCGGCTCCGTCGGCGCGGTCGACGCCGCATCGAGCAGCTTGCTCGCTGCCGTGGCGGCAGCGTCGTCACGTTGGGCGCGTGCGCCGTTGAGGATGTCGCGGGCAGCGTTGCGGATCGGTGTCCAGGTGTCGGTCAGTGTGCGACGGGATTTCTGGCTGTCCGGCAGGGCGTTCCACTCGTTCTTCTTGATGCGCTCCTCAGCGTCGGCGTCGTCCCATTTGGCGATCGCATCGGCTGCTTTGGATTGCGCGGCAACGACTTCGCTGTACCAGCCATCCAACGCTGACGCGGCCTTGGCCATGGCGTCGGCGCCGTCCCACCACAACTTCGGTTGCTTGTCGAAGACCGCGTTGAAAGCATCCGCCGCCGAACCGGTCCAGTTCGCGGTGTCGATCCTGCGCAGCGCATCACCCGTGGAATCGATGCTGGCGCCCATCGCCCGCAACGCTTCCGCAGCGTCGTGGATGGCCGAGGGCTCCCCACGAATCAGCTCCTTCGGATCGCGGGTCTCACCGAGGTCGCGCTCATCGACCCGACCGCCGGTCGCAGACGCGATCCGATCACCGAGATCATCCAGGGACTCCGCCACGCCATCGGCACCGACCTCGCGGGCACCAGAAGCCAGCGCGTCCAAACCCGCGTCGGCGGCTTGCCCCGCCGCCTCGACACCCGCCTCGACGGCGCCCTCTATCGCGTTGCCGACACTGTTGAGGAAGTTGTCGAACCCGATTCCCACCTACGAGCCTTCCCCTGGTTGCGTGATGGCCGCGGCCTGTTGCGCGGCACCGGTATTCCACCCGGCCTGCGCGCCGGTGCCGTAGCTGCCCAGATTCGCCAGAGCCTGCGGCCCGACCGCTTGCACCACCTGAAAATTCGTGCCGATCTTGGTCATCGCCTCATCGAGCGAAGCGGCGCTGTAGTCGGCGTTGCGGATGTGATTGATTCCGTTGTCTGCCAGGGTGTCCTGCCAGGATCGGGCCTTGATCTCATCACCGGACAGATGTGGGTTGCCGACCAGATGCGTCCACATCTGCTTCATCGTGTCCGACGCCTGCTGGTCCATCATGTGATAGCGGCCCGCGGCCAAACCCAAGACTTTGGCGATCTCGTTACCCGCCTGCACCAGATGCCGCACACCCCACGACCAGCGTTCGGCGAACCGTTCCAGCGCCGCCTGAACGTTCTGCCGACCGGCCTGCATCGGCGACAGCGCCAACAACGAAAAACCACGGCCGCTCGCGCCGGTCTCCTTCACCCCCAGATCCGACAGCTCACCGATGATCCCGTTGATCCCCTCAGCCGCTTTCACCAGCACCTGCGGATCAACATCGAGGTTGTCACCCATCAGCCACCTCCTGCGCTAGGCAGAACTGGTGGGAACGCCATCGGCGCCGCTCCCGCGATATCGACGGCCACGCCCGTCGGCCGCGCACAGCGCACTGTGAACTCCTCCACAATCCGCCTACCCGACAGCGTGTGGTACCGGTATTCGCGGTCCTGGGCGACACCGCGCGCGGCCATGTAGCGGGCGAACTCCTCGCCGCTGGTGAACGCGCAGACCCAATCAACACCACCGAATTCACTGACGATCAACCGGCCATCGTCGCTCACACCCACCACCAAGACCGCGTTCAAGAACGCTGCATGCAACACGTCGGGTTGGCCGAAACCCGCATAGAACGCGGCGATCTCCGACCGCAACACACCACAACCGTTCCCCGCCTCCTCGATCGACACGAACAAGGGTTCCTCACTCACCGCGCCCACGGCAATACCATTGCATCAACAAGACTTTCGGACACCCGGCCGCCCCGCCGTGCCCCGAACATGATCTGTGCACACAAGCGTGCTTCGATCGATCCGGAGCACCGAGGCATACCGCCCTCCTCACCTGAGTGCTCGTAGCGGAGAGTCCGCACCGGCCGGGGTGGGCGCGCTCAGCCGAAGCAGGGGTGCTCATGGTGCAGGACGGCTGGCCACCTCTGGCGTATATCGGACCGGCCGGATGGTTGCACATCACTAACGCCTACGTCGCACTTCTGCAGCCTCGACTAAACCAACGGCGCCCTGACCTTGGTCTGGCACAGCGGCACATCAAGCCCGTCCTCACCGCCGCATCCATCCAGTACCGCTTGGACATCCCGACCATCCACGCCCGCCAAGGCGACATCTACGGCGTCGGGTTCCACGGCAACTACATCGGCATCGGCTTCAAACTCGCCACGGTCGCCCGCTGGGGCATCAACCAACCCTGGGGCACCGAACCCCGCCACCCCTACTACTGGAGCCTTAAGGCATCGACGGCCCCGGCTAACCCGTCCCGCCCCCTTATCAGTGCAGCCACTGCGGCACCAACGACTGGTGGCCCTTGGTTCCTCCTCGGATGAAAGCGGCCCCGGGTGCTCGACTGGTGCGCGGATCGGGCAATCACCGCGCCATATTGTCACCACCACCGCCATCGGGTGAGGTCTGATGAGGGCTGGAGAGTTGGCGGAGGAAATCAGCCCAAATTCGGGCAGACTCTGCTGCGGGAGGGCCGCCGTTCAGCGGCGGTTCAGGATTCGGCGCAGGACGCAACTCGGGTGTCATGCATTCTCTGACGCGCTCGCCGCCACATCGGTTCCACCCGATCAGTAGCGCGAATCCGTCTCCGCCGACGGTGGGGAGTAATCCTCGCCTCCCGCCGCGGCCTCCATCACGTCCAGTATTCGCGCGAGCACGATAGTCCCTGGTTCGCCGCGCCGGAACGCGACGGCGGGCAGCGCGAGAATCCGCATCACTGCCGCCACATCTTCCGGACTTGGCGCCGGTGCGATTCGCCCGGCCAGGTACCCGGCGAGTTCGACGGCCGTGACTTCCCGCGTTGCTGTGTTGATCGCGTCGACCACCGCGCGGACAAGTGCCTGTTGGTCGGTGGTCATCAGCTCATCGTCGGCTCCTGTCATTCCTTGCTCTGTGTGGCGTCGGTGTAGATGCGCAGGCCTTCGGCGAGCTTTCGCGCCATGATCTCTAGCTGTTCCGGCGTGACGAACTTGCCGAATGCAGCGGCGTCGAGCAGGTGGCGGCGCACGTCCTCTAGCTGCATCTTGGCGAAATCGAGTCGACTGAACTCGGGCATAGCCCGACCATACAGCCAATCGAACATGTGTTCTAGCTCGACGCGAGCTTCCGCTGCCGTGGCCGGACTGGATCGACCGATTGCGAACCCTGGCAGGGGCGATGAGGACACACCAGAATCCGCGCCGCCTCGCGCTCCACCGCGTTGCGAACCCTCGAAGGGGCGATGAGGACCGCGTCACAAACCCGTGGCCGGCGACAAGCAGGCTGTTGTTGCGAACCCTCGCAGTGGCGACTAGGACTTCGGCGCCCCAACAAGGGGTTCGTCCTGATCGGTTTGCGAACCCTCGCACGGGGCGATGAGGACAAGCCACCGGACACATCGAGATGGAGCGCATCCTCACGTTGAACCCTCGCAGGGGCGATGAGGACTGGACCGTGTCGGTGACGGTGATCGAGTTCGTCGCCGGTTGCGAACCCTCGCAGGGGCGATGAGGACTCGGCAACGCTTTGGGTGCAGTGCAGAAGATGGAGCGGTTGCGAACCCTCGCAGGGACGATGAGGACCCTACCCTAGGGGGCGAATCACCTTGACTACCAAGTTGCGAACCCTCGCAGGGGCGATGAGGACCCTGGCCCGCTCCACAGGCTCGTTGATCGCAGTGCTGTTGCGAACCCTCGCAGGGGCGATGAGGACACGCTCGCCCGTCGGCGTCGCCGCAGCGGACCGACTGGGAGGCAGGTCCCATTGCTAGGTCCCTCATTCATCGTCTGCACGGCGGATCTCGCACTGGTCGAGGAGCCTTGCCAGATAGCTGTACGCCGCCAGCCTCTCCAGGGCTTCCTGCTCGGATAGTTCTTCACGAGTATGAGTCGCAACATTGCGGACCGTCAGATTTAGCCCGGTTGCCAGGTCATTGAGCGCGCGTGCCATCGGTTCGAGTCCGCCGCGCATGCTGCGGACCGTCTTGTCGGTGCGATCACCGGGCCAGTGCAGTTTCGGACGCTCGGGGGTCGGCTCCCCAGGAGAGAGGGATTGTTGCCAGAACTCGGTGCCGTCAACATCGTTGCGGCCGAGTTTGGTCTTCCAATGGATCGTCAGCCCCTCAGCGGCTTCAACCACCGCGACACGGTACTGGTGTGACGTCCAGTGATCAGCTGCGGATGCCCAGACCATGGGATGCAGTTGGGAGGGCACGAAACCCGGAAGTCCCGACTCCGAGGCGGATTCGGCTTCAGCGATCAGCGTGTCGAGTCGCCCGCGAGTGGTAGCTGTGGTCATGCGAACATCTTTAGGGCTGAGCGTGGCCTTCGGGTTCGCCATCATGAACCAGTTGGCAATCGGGTCGATGGCTCCGATCCCCGCGACGGCGATGTAGGTTCCCGTCACAGCTACGGCCTTTGCCGCGGCTCCAGCTGTCTCCGCGACCTTGAGCTCAAGGCGGCGCACCTCGGCGGGATCCTGCCCGTCCCTCACCCAGACCGTGGGGAACAGGCCCCGCGCCGACATGTGATCGGACTCGACCTGAGTTTGCATCCACGCTTCGAAGGCGCTGTCGAATTCAGTCACCGCATCGCGCAGTCGCTGAAGGTAGTCGCTGCTGTAGTTAGCCACACGGCTCATCTTCGCAAGATCGTCTCTTGCGGAACACCGAGTTTTGATCTGGACCGCCTCCGCGATCTCTGTGCTTTGGTCGTCCAGCGTCGCTCTGGCTTGTTCTGTCAGCGCGCCATGCGACAGACGCCCGCCATCGGCCTTATCGTGCGCTTGGGAGGCCAGTGGCCGAGTGCCGTCGCTGGCAGGGCTAATTCGCGTTGCCGGAGTCGGTGGCCTAAGGCATCGAGCATCGACGCCCTGTCGGAATCCGGCCGCCACCACCGGTGCAGTACACGGGTCTGATCGGCGCACCTATCGACGGGAACAGACCACCTGTTTCCTTCCTGCCACGTGTAACAGCCTGCCATCGGCGGGATTTCGGCACACCATGAACATCACCGGCCGTGTGCACCGCGGGGGCTGGCGTGTACATTGGCATCTGTCGCACCATTGGCAAGGGCAGTGCGCCAAACCGGAGAACGCTTCGGGAACCCCGCAAGGTGTCGCCACTTCAGCGCAACGCGCGTCACCTCTACAACGTCCATTACCTGCTCGGCGACGAGCAGGTGTTGGGCGCGCTCGCCGCGTTGGGTCTCGAAGGGATCGCGCAGTTGTGCGCTGACGCCGATGAGCACAGTGCAGCGGCGGGATTCAACTACACCCCGCGCCCGGCTGCGGACTTCGCGGACAGCCCGTTACTGGCCGACAAGCATACCGGCAAGGTGGCCCTCGAGCTGGGCTATCGCCGTGCGATGCAGCTGGTGTACGGCTCCCAGCCGTCGATGCAGGACTGCCTCGACTCTGTCCGTACCCACACGCACGTCCTCTGAACCGAACTGGACCTGGAGGTAGGTAATCGACGTCGGGTGTGGTACCTCCTTCGTTGGGTCGGGATGGAACCGTCTTGGCCTGCGACGCGGTGGGCGAGCAAGCGACAGAAATGCCACCAAGCCGCCAGCAGTTCCGGCACGGCCATACTTAGCTGGAGATCGCAACACCGCCACCTCCAGCCCATCGACTGGTGACGCTAGGCGGCCAGCCACACCTCCGAATCTCTCGACATCGTCGCCATGTCGCGATCATGTTTCGAACATATGTGTCAGACCTCTAGTGCACGATGGGTGTCGTAGCGGAATTGTGGAGTTGGCCCCCCGTCGCGGGCTAGGGTGAGTCCCGTTCGTGCGGTCATTGGCTACGAGCGGGGCGGATGGAGGGACACAGTGGCGCGTGACGAGCAGGCTCGTGACAGTGACGCCGTCCTGCGGGCTCCGCTCATCGAGGATGGGGATCTCGATTGGGAACGGCAACGGCAATTGGCGATCCGAGCGTGGGAGTGGGGACGGGAGATGATGGCGCCCAAACCGCAACGCCCGGTGCCGCAATCTCGGCTGGCGGAGCGGAAGGGGCAAGACCCGGAACCGCCGGCCACACCTACACCCCACTCTTCCGGGCACAGAACGAACCCCGCTACCTACGGCAGGCGCTGATCGCCCAGTACCAGCAGACATACGACTGCAATTTGGTCGTGATGATCGACCAGATCCGGATGGACAGCGTCACGCTGCTGGCGGAGTTGTTACACGACCTGGATCCTGAGAAGGATCTGCATATGCTTCTCGGGTCGCCCGGCGGTGACGGCGAGACAGCAGTCAGGTTGGCCCGTATGGCACAGGCTGCCAGCAGACGGTTCGTTGTGCTGGTACCCGAGTCGGCCAAGAGCGCCGGCACCATCCTGGCGCTGGGTGCGCATGAGATCATCATGGGCCCGACGTCCGATCTGGGTCCCATCGATCCGCAGATCGTGATTCCCGACCGCGGCTACGTCAGCGCCAAGGACATCATCGCCGCAGTCGACCGCTCGCTAGCGCAGGTTGCGGCAGAACCGAATACGTTCCCCTTGCACGCGGCGATGCTTGCCGGTATCGACGTCACGACCGTGCAGTTCGCCCGGTCGGCGCTGGCCCGCACCGGCGATCTGGCCCGCCAAGCGGTCGGATCGAATCCGGACCGCGATGCTGACGAAATCACCACGCTATGCGGGAAGCTCGATGAACCGCTCATCAGCGCCCCGCACTCGCATGGCGCGTTGATCGGCGCCCGCGAAGCCGTCGATGCTGGGCTTCCGGTGACCGAATTGAGTCCGAAAGATGCTCAGTGGCAGCATATTTGGAGCTTGTGGACGCAGTACTTCGCGATCGCGAAGATTGAGAAACTGATGGCTTACGAAGGAGCGAAAGCATCGCAGGTCGACGTGGCGTGAGGTCCATCGCCTGGCAGTTGACTACACCGGCGCCGACGGCACGTACCACAAGCGTCGCTCGTCGGCGTCGAACTCCACCGTACCGCCGTCGTGGGCAACCAACTCGCGAAACATGGCATGCCCTTGAATGATGGCGGACTCCCAGTCGGCGTGTGACCGCACGCCGACTTCGAGCATCGAGGTCATCATCGTGATGGAGTCGAGGAACGTGTGATCCAGACGCTCGATACCCTTTAGGTGGTTGTGGATCGCGCCGTAGGCGAAGGCGAAGGCGGCGACGCCTTCCTCGATCACGATGCCCCTTCCGCCGTCCTCGGCCTCGTCGATGTCGGCCACGGACTTGCGCTTGCGCTTAAGCAGCGCCCGGGTGACCGGTGACCAGCCGAGCACGGTGGCGTAGGCCAAGTGGAATACGTCATGGAACCGGTAGCCGTCGCTGTTGAGGGAGTTGTCAGTCAAAGGGTCGCCCACCGGCTCTCCCGCGAAAGTGACCGTGACTTCGGCGCGACCAGCGTCGTTAATCCGCTGCCGGAAGTCGTAGGCGCCGCGGCGCGGCAGCTGTTCATCAGCAGGTGCGTCGGCGCCCAATGGCACCGACGACGTGGCCTGCCATCGTGTGCCGGTGCGGTGCAAGTTGGCCTTGGCGATATCGTCGAGATCGAGGTCTAGATCGTCGGCGATCGCGGCGACGTACCACAGAACATCGCCGAGCTCCTCACGCATCTGCTTGCGGAACCCGCCGAAGGAGTTTCCGTAATCGTTCCTGGTCTTGGCCACCGCGGCCACCGACCCTGCGGCGGCACCGAGGCCGAGGAGGTGGATCGGGTGATCGGTGTAATCGGTCTTCTTCGCCTCACGTTGGAACTCGGTGAACTTCATACGCCCTCCCGCTGGAATTTCTGACACGCTGTCGGATCGCCCATCAATGTTGTACCATCGAACAGTCAGATGGAAAACCCGACAATGCCGGAGGGGTTGAATGACCGAGGAGGACGTGGTCGACCACATCGTGGAGCTGCTGGCCGAAGACGCTGGCTGCGATCCCGGACTCCTTCGCGTCGAACTGCTGGAGCTGGGCGCCGACATGCCGATCGATTCGCTTCTCGCAGTCGACATCCTGGTGCGCTTGCAGCAGGCGACCGGAGTGACCCTGCCGGCCACGGAAGAGACTGCGGCCGCAATGCGGTCGGTCCGCAGTTTCGCCCATGCCGTGATTTCGCAACAGCAACCGCAACGATCGGAGGCGTCGTGAACAACCCTGAACCGGAGATCGGGCAGCCCGAACTGGCCCAGCGGCTCAAGGAAGTCCGCGAGTACCTGGGGCTTTCGCAACAATACGTCAGCTCGGTGACCGGCATCCCTCGTTCGGCGATCTCGGAGATCGAGAGGGGCAACCGCAAGGTTGACAGCTTGGAACTGGCGAAGCTGGCGCGGCTGTATCAGTACCCGACCGACTACTTCCTCGGCAGTCGTGTTGCTGCCGAGCATCCAGATGCGGTCTTGGGTCGGTTGCTTGTCGACATGACTACGAAGGACCAAGAGCAGGTCCGCAAGTTCGCCGAGTTCCTCAACTTCTCCAGCCGATCCGACCGCACGTAGGAAAGGGACCCATGTCCTGGCAGGTGGCCAACCGGATCGCCTCTGTGGCGGCAGCCCAAGCGCACGGCGAACTCGGAGTCGACCCCACCGACACCCCGATCCAGGTCTCCCCGGCCATCGACAGCGCGGGGTTGCGCCTGATGTGGCAGGAATTGGACGGCCTGTCGGGACTGTACTTGGCCGGCCGCGAGGGCGGTGGTGTCCTGGTGAGCGAGAAGCTGACCCGAGCTGCCCGACGACATACGGCCGCACATGAACTCGGTCACCATCGGTTGCGTCACCCCACCACCGCGGATCCCGACGGGGACATCGGTGATCCGCTCGGGCTGCCGCCAGATCAGCATCGGCGGTTGCCGAATGAGAGGGCGGCCGAGGCGTTCGCTGCTTGGTTTTTGATGCCGCACCGCGGCGTGAGAGCCGTGATGACGAGCCTTGGGTTGACCGACTTCTCCAGTGCGATGCAGGTGTACCAGTTGTCCTTGCACCTGGGTACCGCCTACATGGCCACCATCCGGCAGCTGACGTTGCTGCGGCTGATTTCGCAGACAACAGCGAGATCGTGGTCTGCGATCGTGCCAGGCACCTTCAAGCGGGCACTGGCAGGTGACCTGCTGGAATCCACCCGCGACGCCGACGTCTGGCATCTGGAGCGGGGTGCCGAGCGAGTGCTGTACACCAGCCCAGGAGATCTGTTGATCCTCCCGCAGCGCCACCGGGTGCGCGACATCACCGGCCCAGCCGAGGCGGCAGGCCACATCCGCGGGAACACCGCGGTGCGCTGCGGCGTCCCCGAGGACGGGCGTCCTGGCACGGCCGTGATCCAGGCCAGCGGGGTAGATATCACGGTGGTGGTCGAACCCCATCCCCACGGCCTCTATCTCGGTTCCACGTCATCACCGATCTCGATAGGACTCAGTTCGTGAGCGATCCGATCCACATCACTGCCCCCGATCTGTCCACCGCGTGGCTCGCGACAACCCTCGCCGTCCATTCCGCCGGCAAGCATGCCTTCCACACGGTCACCCATATCGCCGATGCCGGCAAAGCGGAGGAGCCACGTATTCGAGCCGCCGCCGATCATCTACTCGTCGAAGCGGGACTGCAACCGGTCACCACCGTCGCCAACACGATCTTCCCGGCCGCGCTCGCCGATCGACACCCCGACCCGACCAGGTTGGCCGCTCGCTACCGCAACTTGTTCCCGCAGCTCAAACGGCTGGACCCGAAGAACAGTAAGGGCACCTATTTTCAGCGCCTGGTCGACTACCCCACATCGTCGGGCGGATCGTTCAACCAGCTGGGTCACCTCATCACCACGTTGGATAAAGAGCTGGCGGGACGTGGCCCGAAACGAGCCCGGTACGAGACGGGGTTCGCCGTGCCCGACTTCGACGGCGCGGCCCCGGTGTTGGTGCCTGGCCGTGACACTTCTGCGATGGCGTTCCCATGCCTGTCACTTCTGTCGTTCCAGCTCGACGGGTCACAAGTACATGCGGTTGCCCACTATCGCGCCCAATATCTAGTCCAGCGGGGATACGGCAACTATCTCGGCATCAGCCGACTGCTCGCCTACATCGCCGGCCAGGTCGGGCTCGGTCCCGGAAGCCTGACAGTGGTCGTCGGACTCGCCCACGTGGAGAGCCTTCGCAAAGACCTTGCCGAGGAGTTGCGCACGCTTTCTGACGATCTCGGTGTCCCCAGCTGAGCGCCGGCTCATCGGGCCTTGTTCTGTGTTGGCGCCTGACGCGATTCACCACCGAGGTCTGCTCGCCTTGAGACGGGCAGACAATGCGGGGTCGTCGAGGACTTCCCGACACGTCCGTGCATAGGCCAGCAGCTGATCGCCAGAGGGGGTCTGGTCTCCGCTTTCGACGAGTTCGGGATTGAACTGCGCTTCGACCCGGACAGTAAGCCGCTCCAGCGCCTGAACGACGAGCAACAGTTCACGATCCTGGCGCGGCTGTGCTGGTGATGTCATGTCACTCCAATCGTTGCCTGTGGTGTTGCCACCCTACGGGCGGCAATGGCCGCCCGATCGGGCAGCATCGGTGCGCAAGCCCCACTTCGGCGGAAACCACGCAGGCGTTGCCGCTGGCACGGGAGCGAACTTCTGCTTGATCCGGATACGGCCACTCCGCCCGCTGATGTCCGGGTGGGCTACCCGCGCATACTTGTCGACCTCGCAGAACAGGTTCTGACAGTCGATCAGCTGCAGTCTGCGGCCGAACAACCCGCTGAATCGCAAACCAAGCCGTTCGAAGTGCTCTTCCTGGCTGGCGGCCATGTATTCGATGAGTTCGACCTCATGCCCAGCTGCCGACGGGCCGAAACACTTCCGTAGACCGTCGCGGGCACCCGGGCCGGCAACGACGAAATCCATCTCGTCGAAAGCCAACGCGGTGGTGTAGTTCAAGTCGATCGTGAATTGGAATGCCAGGAAGTCGCCGATAGCCGGATACCCCCGTAGCTGCTGGAAAACAGCCTGCATCGACCCAGCTTCTCCCAGCTTGCGGGGCAGCTGATCATCGAGCATCCAGGCAATCAGCCGCAGATGGTTGGCATGCTTGCGCTGTTCACCCATCGAGGGTGGCGGAATCACATAGGCCGCTGAATACAGGCGCTGTCCCGCTGCGAAGGCCCTGTCGAGGACCTCGCGGTACCGTCCGACGTCGAACGAGTCCACAGTCAGTGCACCTAGCTCGCTTTCGAGCAAGGTCCATGTCGAGATCTTGTTGAACATCTTGAACAACAGCACCCGAAACACAAGGTTGTCGGTGTCCTGCGGCCCTTCGTAGGCGACCTGCCGGATCAAGAATTGGCTGACGCGGTCGGCAGCTCGGTAGCAGTTGGTGAACCGATGGTCACGAAGGATCGGATCCTCAGTCCACGGACCTGGCTTCCCGGCCAGCCGCGCCTCATATACCGACTGGCGCGCCGCCGCGAATCTCCAGTAGGTATCGAACACCGGAGTGGTACCGAATGAGCGGCCGCTGACGCGGATCGTCACCGGAGCACTCTGCCGACGCACCGTGACATCAGGACGGGAAGCAGAGGTGGCTGCGATCGGCATGGGCAAATCCTAATGTGACGTGGATAGCTATACGTGTCACCATATCTGTGTGACGCTGCCCCTGGACGGTCCCCACGCCGACAGATCCGCAGCGTTGTTCAACAACCGTCATCTGGTGACCGTGGTGCACGCGATCAGCAGCGGGCAAGTGACACCAAAGTTCACAAATCGGCAAATCGCGGGTGCAACCGGACTGCCGGACAGCGTGGTGCGGCCGATCCTTCGGCGCCTCCGGGACGCCGGGGTCATCACCCCGGTTGTCGATCACATGACCGGAGCGCGCGGCGCGAAATACTTTCAGGCAGTCGCCAACACTACCGCCTGGACCAGCCTTACCGAGTTGTGCAGGGCTCTTACCGACGGCTCGTTGGAGCCAGACCGGGCTGATGACGAAATAAGCGACTCACATGGCGGCAGTTCGGAGTCGGATTATCCTGGTCGCCGCGATCGCCGCGATCGCCAACAACCCGGGCGGCAACCCCGGCCGAACCCGGCACCGCAAGCCGGGCAAGGAGTGGGCCCACCCGGTGTTCTCGTCAGCACAACGAGCCGGTCACCCTCGTCCACCACAGCCCCCACAACCAGCGCCGACAACCCTGAAAGCACCACGCCCGACGGCGATATCACCTCACACGCCGAAGCGTAAGTGGTGGGAGTCCAGCACCGCAGCATTCGTCAGCGTCGCAAAATCCACGGCAGCGGGACTCTCTTGAGAACGGTTCACGCACTTGGTGTGGGTGTCGGTCGTGGGCATTCGTGATCGACCAGCCCCCACTGAATCGCATTGCCTGGTGCCTGGCGAAATCTTCCTAGTCGAGTTTCTCCGATCGTGCCTGGTAGATCGCCGGGTCGGGCATCATGTTCGCCGTGGCGACGGCTGTCGGTGATCGGCATCAAGTTCTGACGGACAGACCAGATGGGAGCTGCTCGATCTGCTGCTACCGAAATCCGATGGCCGCGTGGGCCGCAACTTCACCAACAACGCCTGGTGGTAGAGGCGATGCTGTTCCGATTACGGACCGGAGTGCCGTGGCGGGACCTGCCGGAGGCATTCGGTCCGTGGCAGACGGTGTGGAAACGTCGTCGTCGCTATGCCGTGTCAACGCCGGGTGAATCCTGGATCGGGCACAATTTTCGTGATACTGGCGGTCGGGTTTGCTCAGTCGCTCAACAGGATTCGCTTCCGGAGTAGATCCGGTTTTTGAATCGCCCCGGCATGTCCGGAGACTTTGATGTACCCCGGTTTCTGCGGAGTCGGGAGACTTGACTCTAGGCCACGGGTTGGATGGACTGCTGCATCCTCTCGTATTCGATCGGGGTGCGCATGCCGAGGGCCGAATGTCGGCGCTGGCGGTTGTGAAAGATCTCGAGGTATTCGAAGATCGCGTTGGCCAGCTCGATCCGAGTCTTCCACCGTTGCCGGTTCAGTAGCTCGGTTTGCATTCTGCTCCAGAATGATTCGATGACGGCGTTGTCGTAGCAGTCGCCGATCGATCCCATCGACGGCACCAGCCCGGATCGCCGGGCGCGTTCGGTGAAGGCCCATGAGGTGAACTGCTCAGGTTCAACCGGTGGTCGGAGTGGATGATCGTGCCCGGCCGCGGTGATCGGTTGGCGATCGCCATGCCGAGGGCGTTGGTGACCAGTGTCGCGGTCTGGGTCGAATCGATCGACCACCCCACGACGCGGCGGGAGTAGACGTCGAGCACAACCGCGCAGAACACCTTCCCTTCGCGGGCTTGGATTCCAGTGGTCGTCGCAACGGTTCGAACTACGAAGCGTTCAGTAAAGCATCGAGTCTTTCGGTGGGTGTTTGCCAGGCGAGGCATTTGCGGGGTCGGTTGTTGAGTTCGTCGGCGACTGC
>NZ_JADLQO010000014.1 GCF_015477775.1 Nocardia abscessus
CCCGCGGAGCCACCACACCACCCGGCTCACCAGGCACACCCTGACCCGGCACCGGCTGACCCGGCACACCAGATTGGCCAGGCACCGGCTGACCAGGCACACCAGACTGACCAGGCGCCGGTTGACCAGGCACAGACGGCGAACCCGAAACACCCGGCGAACCCGGGACCCCGGCGTCGCCGCCACCATTCGGCTGACCGGATCCCGGCTGCCCCGGTCCAGGAGACTGCCCCGGTCCAGGGGCGGGACCGCCAGGCGAACCCGGCACCCCACCCGCCCGCGGCCGCTGCTGATCCGGCCGGTTGGACCACGGCGTCATCGGTACCGGCGGCGCCTCGGCATCCTCGCCGGTTTCTATCTGTGGCTCTACCTCTGTTGGCGGCATCGCTTACTCATCACATCCCGCTGCCGAGTACTCGTTTCACCCGCACATCGTTCGTGCTCGGGATGGTCAGTTCGATGAATTCACCGGTCGCCGCATCTGTGGTGACGAGCCGCGTGTCACTGACCGCGATGCCGACCTGGGTCGGCGCGTTGTTTCGGAAATTCCAGAACACCAGATCGCCCGCCGAGACCGCGACGGGATCCACTCGCTGACCGCACGCGGCCTGTGCCGCAATGGTGTTCGGCAACACGACTACCGACGCTTCGCCGAGCTGTCCACATGCCCGCCGCGCCGGACCGCTCGGCCGGCCCGCGCCGTCCACAGCCGACGGCTGCGCCACCGCCTCGGTAGTCGTGCATCGACCCGTCGTCTGCGCGGCCGACGCCTGGTAGATCACAGATCTGGTGAACTCCGTCGCGCCTGCTCGGCTACCGGAGTCGTTCCCGGCTCCACTCGCCGCCAGCCGTGCCAGAGCGAGCTCACGCGCACACTCCACACCGATGCCCCCGTTGACGTACAGCAAGGCAGGATCCTGGCGCGGCGCGTACTTCATCGCCGTCGCGCAGGCACGATCCCACTCGGAGGCGTTGGTATCGTCCGGCGCGATGGTCAGCTCCGCGTACGGATTCGTGGTGGGAGTGGAGGTCACTCCACCCGCTGGTGCGCTCTTCGCGGTCGGCCGCGCCGCCGTGGTCGCGCGGCTGGGGGTCACCGTCTGCGAGGGGTCAGGCCCCACCGCACTGTCGCACTGATAGTGCAGGTCGGAGGCGATCGCCGACGTCGCACCGCCGATGACCACCAGCAAAACCATCATCAACACGAGCACGACGCCCACGCCCCCCATCACCACCCATACCCAGATCGGCATAAGTACGAGCGTCAGAAGACGACCGATCATCGTGTGCCTCTCTGTGATATCTGCCCCATTGTCTTGCCCCTATCGAGGGCTGATCAGCGACCGCGCGGGTTCCTGAGGGGATTGAGGATCCTGTCCGGAATGTCGGGCAGCGCATTTGCCGCGGGGTCCGGCTGCGGGAGCGAGACAGCACCGGTGATATTCCGGCCCGCCTGCCATTGGTCGGTCTGGGCCGCTTTGTCGATTTCGGAACGCAGTCTCCGAATCCGATCGAAGTCCTGTGGATTCTCGGCTACCCAGTTGGTGGCCGCCTGGATCCGCAGCGCATGCTCGTTGGCGATCCACTGCCTCAACCGGTCCGCATCGTTCTGGGAGATTTCACGGCCATTGATGTCCCGTAGCCGCGCGGCGGCAGGGTCCCTGATCGGCCCCGATGCATGGGCCTGCAATGCATCGATCCATTCCCTCGTCGGATTGTCGATGTAATCCCTGCCGAGCTGGGCCAGCTCTTCCGAAATCCGCACACCGCCCTGGTAGTCACCTCGATACCGATCGACGCTGGCCTCCAACCCGTGGAACCTGGCCATCATCATTCTCGGATTCGTATGGAAGTCCCGCTCGAAGTGCTTGTGCGCCGCGACGACCCGGCCGAGGTGCTTCGATGCGAGCGGCTCGTCATCCGCGTGCCGGATGATATCCGCGCGCGCGATAGTCGCCCGTTGCCCTCGACCCCAACCGATACCGGCCATCCGGAGGGCGTACTGCACGCTGCCCATCATGCCGGACATATGCGCGACATTCTCGGCGGCGTAGGCGGCAGACCTCTCGCTACCACGGCGGGACCCGGACCTGCCTATCCCCTCCCTCGCATATTCAGCGGCAGCCACACGGTCGTACGCAGCGCCGTGCGTGGCCGCCCTCAGGTCGCGTGTCCGCAGGCCCCTCGCCTTGTTCCTCTTGTCGATGTGGTCCACCCGCGAGAAGGGATTGAGCGGGTTGAGGCGGCCACCGGCCATCCACGCCGTGACCGGCGAGCTGTTGATGGTGCTGATCGCGCCGAGCATGGCGAGCGGGGTCAGCGAGTTGGCCGCACCCGAGTTGCCCATGCCCAAACCCATACCCAATGGGGCGCCGCCACCTCCGGCACCCTGCGCCGATCCGGGGTTCTGGATCGCCGCGCCGATGCGGTGGGTCACCCAGTCATTGGCCTCGTCGATATTCCTGCTCAGACGCCGCACCTGGACGATGGCGACGATCTCGACGCCCGCCCCGATCACGAACACCACCATGATCTGACCGTTCGCCGCTCGGAACAGGCTGCCCAGCAACAGCTCGTAGATGCCGAGGGCGATGACGAAAAAGGCCATTTTCCCGCCGGAGATGAAGCCGTGTACCACGCAACGCACGGTGAATGTCTGCGTCGGACCGTAGATGTAGCCACCGGCGGCGAACCCGAAGATCGACGCGAACCCGTAGTAGATGAGGTCGAGCGCCGCCCACATGATCTTGAAGGACAGGTACGCGGCGAAGGCCAGGAGAATGAGCGCGCACAGCAACAGCAGCAGTCCGGCGCCGATCTGACCGACGCTCGGATCCCCCATCGCGGCATACGCGGCGCTGTCGCCGCACGACTTCATCCCGTTCCGCACCCGGTCTTCGCTGCCCGCCGCCATGCCGGCGGACCACGCCGCCCGGCAAGAAGGGTTGTTGTCCACCACGTGCCCGGTATTCCAGACCTGCAACCCGAGCCGGATGATATTGGTCGCCATGGTCGCTTGCAGCGTGCCGACCAACTGGTCCGGATTTGGGTTGTTGTCCCCGTTCAGACCCGCCGCGACCGAAAGCCCGACGTTACGGCCTTGCACCAGAACACCATGGTCGGACAACGCCTCGGCAAGCGGGTTGGTCAGGAAGAACACGCCCGCGATCGCGAAGGCGATCATCGTCACTACCTGTAGAACGGCCTTCGCGTAAAAGGCGCGAACGATGAAGTAGCCGACGAAGAACGCACCGATCGCCAGCGCCGTCGACGCCAGCAGCGGCGTCGCGATCTGCGCCGTCAGGTTGCGGGCCATCGCTTGCAACGGCGCGCTGATCAGATTCAGCCACTGGAAGTCCAGCGCCTTGCCGGGCAGCCAGACCCCGGTGATCGTCAAGAGCTGCCATACCGCGAACAGTGGCATGAGGAGGATCCACAGCGCGAAATTCCCGATGTTCAGCACTCCGCCGCGATCGACGACCAGCATGTAGCTCGACACATTGACTCCATAGGAGTCTTTGACATTCATCCAGCTGGTCGCACTGTTGGGTGCGGACCCCGTGGTGACCGTGCCCGTCTGCGCGATGGATACCGCGTGGACGAGACCCGGGAAGACGAACAGCACGAAGAGTGCGATGACGATCCACGTGGTCCGGCGGCGACGGCGGGAAGCATTGATCCAAGCCCGGAAACGCCGGAACACCATCTGCGGTCGCCAGCGGTCCGCGTCCCAGAACTGCGGTTCCCAAGGCATCCCGAAGGAAGTCTGGTCTGGGCGAATTCTGGAGGCGAGTGCAGATCTCATCAGCGTCCCAATCGCTCGGGCAGGGCCGAACGCGCACCGGTGACACTCGTCGGGGTGCTGGTGATCGCCGCGGCACGGTCCGGACGCGCCGGACCCAGCACCTTGCCGCGACCGATGCGGTTCAACGCGTCACGCATGAACATCTCACCACGACGCTCCTCGGGAATCTGACGACCGGGACCGACGGGTGGCGAGGTCTCTTCGCGGAGAATCTGCAAAAGAAACGGGGCTTCCTCCAGATCGACGCCCAGCCACTCCAAGCTGTTGCGCGCCAGCGTCTCGTCGCGCTGCCGGAAGACGAATCGGTTCGGGATCAAGTTGTGCGCCGCGCCCTGGAAGTCCGTGGCCGGGTCGTGCGAGGCGAGGCCGATCGCGGCCAAGTGCTTACGGCCGTCGCGGCTGAAGTCCGAGGTGACCGCCGAGCCGACCTGCGTCTGCGTGAAGTGGTGCGCCTCGTCGCCGACGAGCAGGCCGAACCTGCCGTTGTCGGAGAGGAACGCCTCCCGCGCCGCGACGCCGACCAATTCGTACAGCGCCGTGCCGAGCCGCTTCGTCAACGGCAGCCGGTTGTACAGGTGCGGGGTGGTGAGTTCCTCTGCGCTCGGCAGTTGCAGGTTGTGGCTGCGGACGACGGTCGCGGCGGCATCGAGGCGCAGCGGTGGCAGCTTGGGGTCGAACAGCACCGGCACCCGCTCCACCACGGTGCCCAGCCGCGCCGCGAGATCGGCGTACTCCTCGCCTCGCTCGGGATGCTCCCGTAACCGGCGCACGACATGGTACAGATCGAGCAGGCTCTTGATCTTGTGCTCGGCCATGCCTCTGGGTGACAGCAGATTGCTCGCCGCCGCGCCCGCGCCGGAAGTCGGCGACAGATCGAGCAGCGGAAGAATCGAGTCCAGCGCGCGTTCACCCGCGATCCGGGGGTTGAACAACCGCAGCGGGTCCAGCGAGACCGTGGGATTGGCCAGGTCGATGATGACCGCGTCGTCGATCGACCGCGCGAAGTGCTCCCATTCGCCGACCTGACTGCGGTCGATGGCGAGGAACTGCCCGCCCATGTCGTGTACGAGCACCGCCATCAGTTTCAGGAAATACGACTTGCCCGAACCGAGTTCGCCGGTCACCGCGAACGAGGCGGACAGGTCGTGCAGCGCGGCCTCCATGATGCCGAAGTGGATCGGCTCGAAATGTCCCGACAGCAGGTTGACCCCGATCACCGGCCCGCTGTCGTCACCGATCTGGCTGGTGGTGAACGGCACGAAACCGGCCCACATGTCCGAGGGGACGATATGGGCGAAGTCGTCGAACGCACGGCGTGGCGGGCTGCCGGGAATCAGCATCGACCACAGGTCGACCTGCGCGCCCACCGGAGCGGTCATGTCGACCTGGAACCGCTTGTAGCGCCGCTTGAGCGTGTTGACCGCGTCCATCGTGGCGTCCCGCGTCGGTCCGCCGATGGCGATGACGGTCGTGAACGAGACCTCCGATTCCCCGCCGTTGACCTCGAAGTGCTGGTTGTACTCGCCGAGCATGCGCGCTTTCGAGGCCAATGTGTTCTGTGCGAACGAGACCTCCTGGTCCCGCTGATCCATCTGCTCGCCGAGCCTGCGCAAACTGAGTTCGTTGTTCTTCAACACCTGTTCGGCGGGCTTGGTCGAGATCCGCATGCCCCAGTCGACGGTGACGTCGCCGAGACCCTCCAACACGTTGAGGAACTCGCTGCCGCCGGGAAAGGTCATGCCCGCGTAGGGGAAGGAGTGCGGCGTCAGCATCGCCTGGTAGGACGGGCGGTACTCGAAATCCGGCTGTACCACCTTGACCACAGGAACGAACGAGGGACGGATACGCCGGTTGCTGTCGGCCTGTGCCCCCTCGTCGAGCGCGGCGGAGCGGAACACCGCCGCCGTCGCGTCGTCCAGCGCGCCCGCACGGGTGGGTGCCACCGGATCCCCCGCGGCGCCGCGCGAGAGATAGTGCTCCCACAGCCATTGGAACAGTGCCGCGGGCACCGGAACCGGATCGAAGTCACCGCCGATCCTGGACAGGATCTCGTTCGCCTTTTCGTCGTATTCGTCCAGGTCGGCGCGGGCGATCGCGGTCGCATCGATCGTGGGGGTGCTGCCACGCCACAGGCGCGACAGCGCGGAGATGCTGGAGTTGCTCGCTCCGACCGGGATCGACAACAGGAAGATGCGGGTCTGCGGCATGATCGCGTGCACGCGTTCGTAGGAGGCCACCACCTCGTCGGCGTAGTCCTCGCACTCGTCCAGGTCGACACCCTCCACCATCTTGGTGAGCACGTCGATCGTGTTCAGCCGCGCCTGGATGCCCAGCAACAGCGATCCGCTCGGCAAATTGGTGACCAGCGCGTGATGCGCCATCTTCACGTCGTACTTGTCACCGGCCTTGCGCAGGCCGTAGCCGAGTGGATTGATGAAATAGGTCGCGGTGACCAGACCCGAATGGGTGAACTGGAGATTGCCGCGAATCGCCGCGGTGGGCTGTAGATCTCGTCCGAGTGCCATCAGGGACCTCCTCCGGAGGCCGTGCCGTTGCTGTCGCCGTTGCCGTTCAATCGCCGCCACAGGTCGGTGGCCTTACCGCCTCCACTCACCACCTCGAGCAGGCGGATGCCGGATTTCGGCACGGCGGCCACCGCCGCGTCGGAACGGTGAGGCAGCAAGAGGACCACGGTCTCTTCGATGAACATGGTGTGGCGCACCGAGTCACTGGTGATCGGCATGCCCGAGGCCGACACCGGCTTGCGGTAGACGATGAGCCTGCTGAGCCAGAAAGCGCGCGAAAGCATCCGCACGCCCGTGTACGGCACGAGCCCGAGCACGAAAACCGCCAGGATGGTGACTGCCAGACCCGTGATGAAGGTGACGGCCGGGTTCAGCGGCAACGTCATGGCCCCCACCGACGTCACCGACATCATCGCCACGGCGGCCGCGACCTGGGGCAGGGTGTAGGGGCCGAACGGAAGCTTCTGCCCGTTCTGCGCCTTGCCGATCATCGTGGGCACACGTTTGATCGGCGTGAACACCTTGATCACTTGGGTCATCGATAACCACCGATGGGGTGATCGGGAACGATGAGGTTCGCGTCCGTTCGCGCGTAGTTGATGGTCGTAGGCAGAATCCAGATCACCACCCCGGCCATCAATCCCGAGCCGAAGACGACGATGATCCGCGCAGGCGACAGCCTGGATTTCGCCGCCTCGGAAATCACCACACCGATCGTGACGATGGCGATGATGATCATTCCGCCCCATCGGACAAAGATCAGGATGCCATAGAGGATGTTGCTCAAGTTACCCATCGGGCTGCCTCTCGGATCAGTTCTGTGTCGCCGGCGGAATCGTCACCGACGTCGAGGGGGACGAGGTAGAAGTGGGCGGTGATCCGCCACGAGAGTCCTGACCGGCGACCACCGCCAGCGGACTGGCCAGGGCGGGAATCGGGTCTATGGACACCACCTGCCACTGGCCGGCGTTGCGCATCATGGTCAGCGGGTAGGCCAGAGTCGCGGTGGCGCCGGTGTCGGCTTTGGGGTTGACCGTGGCCAGCACCTGGGCCTTCGCACCGCTGGAGCCACAGCCCGAGTCATCGGTGGTGAGCGAGGTCAGCTCGACGGCAGTGAAGGGAGGAGGCTTCAGCGCGGCCAGCCCGGCATCCGGCGTGGTGTAACGGGCCACGTCACCGTTTCCGGCGAGCATGGCGCTCAGAAAGCCCGCGGCGACCTGTCCGAGCGGCGTATCCGGTGCGCACGGCGCGCCATAGGCCAGTTTGAGATCGACGCCCTTCGACGGAGCCTGGACCAGGGCGGGCGTCGACAGCGCACGGAGCCGCCCGTCGGACACCGACACCGCCACACGATAGAAATGCCGCTGATCCGAGGCGGTCGCGGCGCCGGCCTTCCCGACGCGGACCGACACCGTCACCGACCAGACCTCGAGCCCGCCGGCCGCGAGCGCACGCGAGACATAGACGACCGACGGGTCGGACACCTGGCGCGCGGACGAAGGCAACGAGATCTGCTGATTGGAGCCGACGTATTCGCCGATCCGATCCTGCTGTCCCGCAACGGCGGTCAGGTATGCGACGACGAACTGCTCCGCGTAAGAGCCCGCCAATTGCGCATGTCCGACGATTGCCGTCGTCGAATCATCCGACGGCGCAGGCGGACCGGAGTCGAAGACACTGAGGATCGCGTGGCCGCCGCCGAGTACGGCGAGCACGGCGAGCACCGCGACCACAATGTTGTCGCGACGGCGGCGAGCGGCCATCCGGCGAAGCAGTGCCTCACCTGAATCTGCCGGTCCCCGAACCACTGTCCTCACTCCCGAGATGGTAGAGAGCAAAGGCGTTCCCAACCGGCCGGTAGTTCCCACTCCTGGGAATCAATCGTCAGCAGGCCGGGCTGCTTTTCATTCGGCCCGCGAGCCAATGCCGCAATTGTTCGTCATAGCCGATCGGCGCGCTGCGCTGCCGCGGTTCCAGCACCTGCCGATGGGTTTCCAGCAACGGAACATCGTCGGCGACCCGGACCAACTGAGCGATCGCCAGCTGTCTGCTGGAGTACCCGGGATAGGGGTACAGGAGCAGCGAGGTGGGTGTGTAACCGCCACCGTAGTTGAGTACTCGCAGCGTCACACCGCAACTGTCACCCGACCGCAGCCGGTCGCCGAGTTCCGCCAGCTTGGGACGGTCCTCCGGATGGAAGACGTCGACGGGCCGGAAGAGATAGTCCCACCGCACCCACGGCGCGGGGTCGGTGAGCCAGTGCGAGATGCTGGTGTGCTCGAGTTGGATCACCGCCAGATGCGTACCCGCCCGGCGGTGCGCCTCACGCAATCCGATGCGCTCCAGAGTGGGCCACGCCGCGGGCGCGTTCTCCGAGGTCACGTCCTCGATCAGCCACCACGCGCCGCGCGTGCGCTCGTCGTCGCGCGCCCGGATGGTGATCCGCCACTGGGCCGGGCGTCCGAATCCGTGCACCACGGTGGTGTCGAATTGCATTCGCTCACCGGGCTTGGGGTCGTAGAGCAGGTCGAGCACCTCGGCGTGCCGATCGAAACTCGAGACCCGGTGGAACAGTTCCGCTATCGACATCCTCGGGACGTACTGTTCGGCGGTGCTGCCGGACAGCCGCGTGATGCCGCTGGGTTGCTGGATCGTCTGACTGCTCAGGTCCCAGATGGCGCCTACCGCGGGGCGCGGCACGGCCACGCGCTCCGAGGCAGGGCCGAGCCACAGTCGCACCGCGTGCACGTCGCCGGCCGGGCCGAAGATCGGACGGATGAGTAGCTGGTGCCGTCCCGCGCGCGTCTGAATGGCCAGGTCGACATCCCGCGCCTGGTCGTGCGCGGTATGGATCGCCTCCGTCAGGCCCGCCGTCGTCAGCTTGTCGTACAACGCAGGCGTTTTGGACAGCGTCCGCTGCAACACCCGCTGCCAGTTCGCGAACTCACGCGGTGCATCCCCCACCGAGGCCACGGACATGCCGTCCGGCGCCAACGTCTCGATCGTCACCCATGGAATCACTGCGCCACTTCGCTTCGCACTTGCCCGACCAGCCGTTCCTCCGGGTCCGCCTCAACCCGGATGAGACATCTTGTGACTCAGGCAATGTACCGTTATTTAGCGGCTCAATCAACTCGTGAGAGAACCGTCTGTTCTCATGAAGTCTCCGTCATGTTCATGGGAAACACGCAGGCGTGTTCATTTTGTTCACGTTAAGTTCGGTCGAGCCGCGCTCGTACCGGCGCGCAGCGCAACGGCACATCCGCTGCAAACCGGCGCACAAGATCAACAGCAGCCGTCATCCGAGGCACGTGGCATTCGCGTAGCTAATTTCGCACGCAGCCGGAATGCCGTCCAGCCCAAGGCTTATGCGGTTTCGCGATAGATCAGGCGTTCCTTCCGGCCAGCGCCAGCACACCAGCGCCCAGGATCGTCGCGGTGTCCCCGAGCTGCGAAGGAATCACGCGCAGTCCGGGTAGGAAGCTCAGCCTGGCATGCGTGGCGACGGCCTCGCCCAGCGGTTTCCACAACGCGGGGCCGGCTCCGGCGAGCGAGCCGCCGAGCACCACGAGGTCGATATCGAGCAATGCCGCCACCGAGGCGATCGCCCGGCCGAGCGCAGTGCCCGCCCGGCCGAGCGCCGCGGCCGGGATGTCCTCGCCCACGCGCGCGGCGTCCAGCAGCTCCCGCACCGATGTGCCCGCCCAGCCCTGCTCCCGGGCCCAGCGCACCACGGCCAAGCCGCCGGCGACCGCCTCCAGACATCCGCGCCCGCCACAGGAGCACCGATCGTCGAAGCCGGGAACCAGGACATGACCTACGTGCCCCGCGTTGCCGGTACGCCCCACCAAGCTGAAGCCGCCTACCACGACCCCGCCGGTGATGCGATCGGAGACGCCGATCGCCACACTGTCCATCACTTCGCTCGACGCGCCGAAACCTCGCTCCGCCAGCGCCATGCAGACGCCGTCCAGCGCGAGCGGAACCTGCGCTTCCGGGAACAGCTGCCGCGCGGCTCGGACGATGCCGAAACCCGCTCGCCATTCCGGAACGTCAGCGGGAGCGATCACCCCGGCCGCCATGTCGATCGGCCCGGCCGAAGCGATGCCGAGGGCGGTGACCTGGCCACCGCCCGCGACCTCGAGCAGTAGCTCCTGGCATCGGTCCCAGGCGCCCGTCGCCGGGATCGGGATCCTTCGGATGTCGTCGGTGCCGACATCGTCGGCGACCCTGGTCGCCGCGAAACCCGACGACCCGATCTCCAATGCCAGCACTGTCATGAGTTACACACCACCGAAGGTCTCGACGCGAAAAACTGCACGCAGCATAGTCACAGACCGTCGGTCCCGGTCGGCTTCAGGGGTTGCCCGAGCACGATGTGGCGACGGGGAGCGGGAAGCGTGGACACGGTGCGCAGTGGGCGAGGCCCATTGCGGATGATGCGCATGGGGCGCTTGTGGTCGATCGGGGCGGCACGGTGCCGGTCCAAGTTCTCGATGACGCCGCCGGAGTTGTCGTAGGCGACGCCGGCCCAGATCATCGCGCGGGGACCGTCGCCGCGTGCCGTGAGGGTCTGCGCCAACTGCTGGCACTGCGCGAGCAGCGGGCAACTCTGACAGGTGCGCACTGCCGCTCTCCAGGCGTCCGGATTGCCGGTGTCCATGTCCCAGTTGTCGGGGACATCGGCGCACGGGGGCCGCAGGTTCGACTTTGCCGGAATCGACGAGATCTTTGCTGACGCAATGGATCCCGTGTCCATCGGAAGGGTTCGCGTAATGCTCATAGCCATCTCCGGGGATGCCGAGCACACACCTCTGGCAGGTGCGTGGCCCATGAATCGGACGGTCATCAGGGCTGCTCAACAGTCCCCGGAACCCAGCCGCGATAAGCTGGTCTACGCACGGTAGCCCACTGTTGCCCAGCACACAACCTCTTGTGCCGCTATGTAACGGCTCGTTGACCTTGAAGCAACACCCAGCTACCGTCTTTAACGGCACGTTATGAAACGGAACGTTTTCCACGGAGGCCCGACTATGGTTTCCTTTTAAACATGGCTGCAGACTCTGAATTCACGATCGACGAACTGGCACGGGCAGCCGACACCACCGTGCGCAGCGTCCGCGTGTACCACGAGCGAGGTCTCCTGCCCTCGCCGGAGGTGCGCGGGCGGATCGGGTACTACGGGTCGGACCACCTCAACCGGCTGCAAACGATCAGCCGCCTGCTGGGGCGGGGCATGAAGCTGAACGGGATCCGGGAGTTGCTGGAAGCCTGGGACCGCGGCGACGGCCTCGCCGACGTGCTCGGGGTGAAGAACGCGAACGCAGCCGAAGCGGAGTCGGAAGCCACCACCGAACCTCAGGACAGCTACGCCGAACTGCCGGACTACGCGAAGCAGGCGCTGGCCTCCAGCGAGGACCCGCTCGAGGCCTACCGGGTCACCAACCCGCGGTGCTGCGATCTGGCGACTCGGCTCACCGACACCGGGCTCCCGATGCAGGAGACCTTCCAGTTGGTCGAGCGCCTGCGCACCGACTGCGATCGCATCGCCGACCGCTTCGCCACCGAGTTGTTCTACCGCCTGGCCGGGCAGACCTACGAGGAATCCGCGCGGACACCGAGGGACCGCACCAAGCTGGAGACCGACCTGGCGATCGCCCGGTTGATCGTCACCCGTGCCGCTTCCGAACTGATCGATCAGGCGTTCGCCCGGCACTCCGAGTTGCCGCCGTCCTCGGTGGCCTCCGGCCCCAAGGCGCAGGCCGAGCAGTAACAGCGCGGCCGCGAACTTCCGCTGCCGCCCACTGTTCCGGTATTTCCATCCGGCACTGTCGAATACTTACGTAGACAAACGCGCCCACATCTTTTGCCGGCTCGCCGGCAGCGGCGGTCCGAATGTCTCGTATCCCCGGTCTTGTTCATCGAAGACATTGGCGGGCGAATCGACGAAGTCACCTACGTATGACCTGTGCCGAAGAGTTGCCACAAGGTATCCGACAGCAGACCGTTCGGGCGGCAGTGGTGATGCGAAACTCCCCCGGCGAACCCCGGCAGCGACACGGCAGGGCACACCCCTTCGGCATACCTACGCATACCGAGCCGAACGAGCGAAGACGCCGAAGCGGACAAGAACCTGACGACGCGAACCCCCGCGAATCCCGCCCCCCGAACGATGGTCGGGGTGACAGGATTTGAACCTGCGACCCTCCGCTCCCAAAGCGGATGCGCTACCAAGCTGCGCTACACCCCGTGGCCCTCGCGGCGGCGGGGCGGCCGCCGACGAGGATGATTGCTCCGTGGAGCGGGTGACGGGAATCGAACCCGCACCATCAGCTTGGAAGGCTGAGGTTCTACCATTGAACTACACCCGCAGGCATACGACACCGATGGGATCGCCACGATGCCGTGTGCGATCCGACTGTACCGAACCCTGCTTCCGAAACGCCAATCAGCCCCCCGCGCAGCGAGATCTCGCAGGTTGCCCGCCGGAGCGCTCCGGGGTTGCCGCATCCAGTCTCGCACGGTTGTCCCGCCGGCGCCGGGCGGCGCGCTGACGGAAATTTTAGAGGTTCTTTTTCATTGAAACTCTGGCGTGTCGGATTCCGGTGGGCGAAACTCGAATGACACGTGACGACCCCGTCGGGGAAGCGTGGCCCACCGCCACCTGTCACGCCGGGAACGTCGCTCGAGGGAATTCGGATGAGGACCGCACGACTCGCCGTCACGGCCGACGCACTCGGCGTGTCGCAGAGCCGCGCCCACCGTCCCCGGAGCGAATGTTCGCGATCCGCCGCGAGCGCGAGGCCGTCCCGCGAACCCTCGGCT
Source organism: Nocardia abscessus (assembly GCF_015477775.1). Lineage (GTDB taxonomy): Bacteria > Actinomycetota > Actinomycetes > Mycobacteriales > Mycobacteriaceae > Nocardia > Nocardia abscessus_A. The sequence continues at coordinate 13,156 of NZ_JADLQO010000014.1, forward strand.
GATCGCGCGGCAACCTCGGCTCCGGGTGCGCCGCCTCGGCGGCCGGTGACCCGGCGCACCGCCCGGGACCACCCCGCGCAGCCGTCGGCACGCCTATGGCCACCCGCGGGCGGCGTACGCAGCGGCCCGCGCCGCGCCTGCGCGAAGACCACGAGCATGCGCCCACCGCCGCGCGACCGCTCAGAACCATCATCGGGAACACGACACGGAAGACGAGGACCTCGGGTGCGGGAACAGATTCTCGTGAAGCCGGCGGCGCTGGTTCGGTCCGGACCACCCGCCTGGCAGGCGCACCGCTGTCCGCACACCTCTTACAGCGTGTCGCCAGCGCGTCGCGGCGCGATTTTGCAGCGAACAAAGATCGGGTGTAACACCAACGCGTCGGGAACGATCACATACCCGATCGCCATTCGCGAGGTATCGAGAACACGTTGCAAATCGCCGCTTTTCGATGCCGAGTGGCTTGCTAGGATCCTTTTTGCCGGACGGGGGTATCTGGAAAGGGGGCGGTGAGCGTGCGCCGAACCAGGTGGACACAACCGCGTAGCAGTGGGAACGATCAGGGTGACGCCGGCACCTGTGTCAGTACAGGGCACCTGGGTACCGACGTCGTCCACAGCGGGTGAGTCCGATGTCGACCGACATCGAGCCCCCGGTAGCCGCCATGGCCCGAGCATGGGCCCGGGCGGTCTGCGCCGAGCCCGGTTGCGGCACGGTGCCCCAACAGCTGGAACCGGCGCTGGTGGAGATCGTCGAGCGCCTGCTCACGCTCGCCAGGTCCGAGCCCTTCCCGGTGCCCGAAGCACGGATGCTCGGAGCCAGGCTCGCCGAGGCGCCGTTCGACCGGATCCGGATGCTGGCCCAGGCCACGCGCTGGCTGCTCGGTTTCCCCTCCGGCGCGCCCGGTTCCCTGGTGGCCACACGCTGGCCCTTCATCGCCAGCCAGGCCATCGACAGTTACGCACAGGCGCTGCAGGAGCGGGCGCTGGCGCAGCAGGAGCAGAACCTGTCGGCCAAGGTGTCGTTGCGGGTGCAGGAGATCGCCGCGTTGCAGCACCGGCTGCGCCACGAAGCCACCCACGACGCGCTCACCGACCTGGCCAACCGGACGCTGCTGCAGGACAAGGTGCGCATCATGGCCACCGACCCGACCCGCGGCGTCGGACTGCTGTTGATCGACCTGGACCGCTTCAAGCAGATCAACGACGGATACGGACACGCCATCGGCGACGAGGTGCTGGTCGAGCTGGCGGGCAGGCTGCGCGATGCCTGTCCCCCGGACACGGTGATCTGCCGCTACGGCGGCGACGAGTTCGTGCTGGCGACCAATCCGCACCGCAACACCCTGGGCGACCTCGCACACCGGATCGTGGCCGCACTGCGGGACCCGGTCTGGTCGTCGGCTGGGCCCGTTCCGGTCTCGGCCAGCGTCGGCACGGCCTACAACCCGCCGGGTAGCCCGTTCGACTTCACCGATCTGCTCCGCCGCGCCGATCGCGCCATGTACTCGGCGAAGACGGCGGGCGGACGCCGCTTCGCCATCGCGGACGAGCCCGATATCGACACCGCCGTCGCGGGCTGACGGTCCCCGTCCGGTCAGCTGGGCTGGCAGGTGGGGCACCAGAAGAGATTTCGCGCCTGCATCACCTGATGGGCGATCGGCGTGCCGCACAGCCGGCACGGCGCGCCCACGCGGCGGTAGACATAGGTGCGCGGACGATCGGGAGCATACGAGGGCTCGCCGTGATCGTGCTCGGGTCGCACCACGACCATCTTGCCGACGCGCACCCCCACTCGCATCAGCGCTACCAGATCGGTCCACATCTCGGACCATTCGCCGACCGACAGATCCGTGCCGGGACGATGCGGCGAAATGTGATGCCGGAACAGCAGTTCGGCGCGATAGACGTTGCCGACCCCGGCGAGCACCTGCTGATCCATCAGCAGGGCGCCGATCGGTCTGCGCGAACGACGGATGCGCCGCCATGCGCGATCCGGATCGGCGCCGCGCCGCAGCGGGTCCGGGCCGAGCCGGTCGGTGAGCGCGGCGACCTCGGGCGGGAGCAGGATCTCGCACGCGGTCGGCCCGCGCAGGTCGGTGCCGAATCCCGGCTGCCCGTCCGGCCCGCCGAACAGGCGCATCCGCACCTGACCCACCGGCTCCCCCATCGGCAGCCCGGATTCGGTGAACGCTCCGTAGAGACCGAGGTGCACGTGCACGACCAGCCCGGAGTCGTAGTGGTGCAGCAGGTGTTTGCCCCACGCCTCGGACCTGGTCAGCACCCGGCCGTCCACCCGGGCCGCGCCCTCGGCGAATTTGCCCTGCGGGCTGGATACGCGCACCACACCGCCCGCGAGGCGACGCTGATGCAGCCGCGCGAGGCGGTGCAGCGTATGTCCTTCCGGCACAGCCGGTTACAACCGCGATGCGCTCAGTACGCGGGAACCGCCGGGGCGACTCCGGTCTTCTCGTACTCGGCCAGGATGTCGATGCGCCGCTGGTGGCGCTCCTCGTCCGACCACGGGGTGGTCACGAACGCGTCCACGATGGCCAGCGCCTCCTCCGTCGAGTGCATCCGGCCGCCGATACCGATCAGCTGCGCGTTGTTGTGCTGGCGGGCCAGCTTCGCGGTCTCCACGCTCCAGGCCAGCGCGCAGCGAGCGCCGGGCACCTTGTTCGCGGCGATCTGCTCGCCGTTGCCGCTGCCGCCGAAGACCAGGCCGAGGCTGCCCGGGTCGGCGACGGTGCGGCGGGCCGCTTCGATGCAGAAGGCGGGGTAGTCGTCGAGCGCGTCGTATTCGAGCGCGCCGCAGTCGACGACCTCGTGACCCGCCTGCTCCAGATGGGCCTTGACGTGATTCTTCAGTTCGAAACCGGCATGATCGGCACCCAGGTAAACGCGCATGGCAGGCATTGTGTCAGGCCGCCGCGGCGCGAACGCCAAGAGGGCGTACCCCACGATCAACACCGCGGCAGCCCTGCGCGAATCGACTGATACGCCAGTTGTGTTCGCGGCCACAGGGCCCGGCGACACGGCGGAGGCGCCGACCCCGTTCCCGGCAACTGAATAGAGTTCATCCCATGCAGCCGTTCGAACCCCAGCCGCCCGATCAGGCGGGCCGACAGGCCGACCCGTACGCCCCGCAGGGCGGGTGGGTCCCGGTGCAGGATTCGCCCGCCGCGCCCTCCGGCCAGCCGTACACCTCGGGCTCGTATCCGGCCGCACCCCCGGCTCCGTATCCCGCGCCCTACGGCTCCTACCCCGGCGTTCCTGTCCCGCCCCCGGCGCCGCCGCAGCGCCGGCCCCGGGGTCTGTCGCCGTTCGGGATGCCCGCTCGGCACAGCTGGGAGATCCCGATGCTCGTCCTCGTGGTGGTGCTGACGGTGTTCGCCTACCTGATCGCGCTGCTGCTGCTGGCGACCGGCAACTTCGACCAGTACGTCCTGGCGTTCGCAGCCGCCCCGCTGCTGCTGTGGTTCGGTCGCGGCATCAACTACGCGAGCCAGCGGGTGAACGGCGTGAAGATGTCACCCACCCAGTTCCCCGAGGGCTACCAGCTGGTGGCGGAGGCCGCCGCTCGCTTCGGCATGGCGAAGGTGCCGGACGCGTACGTCGTGCTCGGCAACGGCCAGATCAACGCCTTCGCCAGCGGACATGGCTTCCGGCGCTACGTGGTGGTCTACAGCGACCTGTTCGAGATCGGCGGCGCCGCACGCGAACCCGACGCGCTGGCATTCATCATCGGCCACGAGGTCGGCCACATCGCGGCCGGGCACACGTCGTACTGGCGGCAGCTGGGCATGTTCCTCGTGCCGTTCCTGCCGATCATCGGCAGCAGCCTGATCCGCGCGCAGGAGTACACCGCCGACAACCACGGTTTCTGTCACCGGCATACCGGGGCGCCCGGCGCCATGGGCACCCTGGCCGCGGGTAAGTACATGAACAGGCTGGTCGGCTTCGACGAGATGGCCGACCGGGCGCCGTCGGAGAAGGGCTTCTTCGTCTGGATGGTGAACGCCCTGTCCAGCCACCCGGTGCTCACCTGGCGGATGTGGGCGCTGCGCGATCGCAGCAGGCACGGGAAGCTGTTCATGCGCCCCGAGCGGCCCAAGGGCGCCGGTGCGCCGATGGGCGGCTATCCGAGTTCCTACGGTCAGGTACCGGCGAGCCCGCCGAAATCCGTGCTCTGACCGGGGCGGGTGCCGCGAAGCCACCCGCCCCCTGCACTCAGTCGAACGACGGCGGTTCGGTCCGCGTGCGCTTCAGCTCGTAGAAGTGCGGGTAGGAGGCCAGCGCCACGGCACCGTCCCAGACCTTGCCCGCCTCCTCGCCGCGTGGAATCCGGGACAGGACCGGACCGAAGAACGCGGTGCCGTTGATGTGGATGGTCGGGGTGCCGACATCCGGTCCCACCTTGTCCATGCCCTCATGGTGGCTCTTGCGCAGCGCCTCGTCGTAGTCGGTGCTCTCGGCGGCCGCGGCCAGCTCGGCGGGCAGACCCACCTCCGCCAGCGAATCGGCGATCACCGCGGCGAGCGACTCCTTGCGGCTCTCGCGTTCGTACTCGTCACGCCGATTGTGGATACGCGTGCCCATCGCGGTGTACAGCGGCGAGAGCACCTTGTCGCCGTGCTCCTGCGCCGCGGCGATCGCGACGCGGACCGGGCCCCAGCCCGTCTCGAGCAGTTCCTGGTACTGCGGGGACACGTCCTTGCCCTCGTTCAGCACCGACAGGCTCATCACGTGGAACTTGGCCTCGATGTCGCGCACCTGCTCGACCTCGAGGATCCAGCGGGACGTGATCCAGCACCAGGGGCACAACGGGTCGAACCAGAAATCGGCGACGTCCTTGGCAGCTTTGTCGGTCACGGGCGGCTTCCTCTCGATCGCATCGCGGACGGACGGCACGCACACGTCGCCGCCCTACCGAGCAACCACGGCGGCTCCCGATTCGTTCCCACCCGGCTCGCCGTTTTCCCGAGCCGCCCGTACGGCTGCCAGTAGGGTTGGTCGGCAGGAGCCTGGTTCCCTTCGGAGAAGGAGTCCGCTATGAGTTCTGACCAGCATTTCGTCATCGTCGGCGGCGGACTGGGCGCGGCCAAGATCGCGGAAGCGTTGCGGGCCAAGGATTTCGACGGAATCGTGACGCTGATCGGCGCCGAGGAGCACCTGCCCTACGAGCGGCCGCCGCTGTCGAAGGAGCATCTCGCGGGCAAGAAGGCGTTCCCCGAGTTCATCGTCGACCCCGCGCAGTGGTACCGCGACCACCACATCGATGTCCGGCTCGGCACCACCGTCACCGGGCTCGACCCCGCGGCCAAGACGGTCACCCTGCCCGACGGTTCCACACTGTCCTACGACAAGCTCGCGCTGGCCACCGGTTCCACGCCGCGAACTCTGCCCGTGCCGGGCGCCGACGCGCCCAACGTGTACACGCTGCGCACCATCGAGGATTCGGACACGTTGATCGAGCTGTTCCGCAGTGCGACGCGGCGGATCGTCATTGTCGGAGCGGGCTGGATCGGCCTGGAGGTCGCGGCGGCGGCCCGCGCCGCAGGCGTCGAGGTGACCATCGTCGAACGCGCCGACCTGCCGCTGCGGGCGGTACTCGGTCCGGAGATGGGCCAGGTGTTCGCCGACCTGCACCGGGCCAACGGTGTCGACTTCCGGTTCGAGGCACAGGTCGAGGCGATCACCACCGAGGAAGCCATCGCGACCGATGTGGCCAACGGCGTCCGGCTCGCCGACGGCAGCACGATCGAAGCCGACGCGGTGCTGATCGCCGTCGGCGCACGCCCGAACGTGGAACTGGCCGCCGATGCCGGGCTCGCGGTGGAGGACGGCGTGCTCGTCGACGAGCGCCTGGCCACCAGTGATCCCGACATCGTCGCGGTCGGCGACATCGCCGCGCAGCAGCACCCGGTCCTCGGCAGGCGGATCCGCGTAGAGCACTGGGCCAACGCGCTCAACCAACCCGCGGTCGCCGCCGCGACCATGCTCGGCAAGCAGGCCGCCTACGACCGGCTGCCCTACTTCTTCACCGATCAATACGACCTGGGCATGGAGTACACCGGGTTCGCCGCGCCGGAGGAGTACACCAAGGTCGTCGTGCGCGGCGACGCGGCGGCGCGCGAGTTCGTGGCGTTCTGGCTGGACTCCGCCGACCGCGTGCTCGCCGGGATGAACGTGAACGTCTGGGACGTGACCGACCGGATCAAGGAACTGATCCTGGCGGGCGAACCGGTCGACCCGGACCGGCTGGCCGACACGACGACAAATTTGTGACGTGGATCACCGAGAGGATGGGTCGAATCCGAACATTGGGCTCCGACCTCCTCGCGAGCGCCACCGAGGCGCTCCACACGGCCGAGCGCCGGAGGAGAGGAAACGAATCATGAAGTACATGCTGCTGAAGACCTACGGACCCACCGCCTACTGCGACACACCGATCAACGAATGGTCCCCGGAAGAGATCCGGGCACACATAGACTTCCAGCGCGCACTGGGTGCGCAGCTGGCCGAAGCGGGCGAGTTGGTGGACGCGCAGGGGTTGGCCGGTCCGGACGACGCGCGAATCGTCAGTTCGGACGGGCGGTCGGCGCCGGTGGTCACCGACGGGCCCTTCCCGGAGACCAAGGAGTTCTTGGCGGGGTACTGGATCGTCGACGTGGACAGCCCCGAACGGGCCTACGAGATCGCCGCGCAGGCCTCCGCCGCCCCCGGGCCGGGCGGTAAACCGATTGGCGAGTACATCGAAGTTCGCGCGGTGATGGGCGCCCCCGCCACCGAGCAATGAGCGACCGGCGTGCGGTGCCCGACGACACACCGCTCCCGGCGAGCACCGAGGACCTGCTGCGCGCACTGGCGCCGCAGGTCCTCGGAACGCTCGTCCGCCGGTTCGGCGACTTCGACACCGCCGAGGACGCGCTACAGGAAGCACTGCTGGCGGCCGCGACCCAGTGGCCGCGGGAGGGCCTGCCGGACAATCCACGGGCCTGGCTGATCCAGGTCGCGCAGCGCCGCATGGCCGACGCCGTGCGCGCGGAGGTGGCCCGGCGCCGCAGGGAGACCACGGCCTTCGACCGCGAGGTGACCGATGCCGTCCCCGTGGACACAGACGACACGCTGACCATGCTGTTCCTGTGCTGTCACCCGGCGCTGTCGCCTGCCGCCGCCATCGCCCTGACCTTGCGCGCGGTGGGCGGGCTCGGCACCGACCAGATCGCCCGCGCCTTCCTGCTGCCGGAAGCGACGATGGCGCAACGGATCACCCGGGCGAAGAAGAAGCTGGCCACGGTCGAGCGCCCGTTCGCCCAGCCGGGTGACGTGCGGTGGCGGGAGCGGCTCGGCGCTGTCCTGCACGTGTTGTACCTGATCTTCAGCGAAGGCCATACCAGCAGCTCGGGGCAGACGTTGCAGCGGACGGATCTGTCCGACGAGGCGATCCGGCTCACCAGGGCCGTGCACCGGCTGCTGCCCGAGGACACCGAGGTCGCCGGATTGCTCGCGCTGATGCTGCTCACCGATGCCCGTCGCGCGGCGCGCACCGGGACGCACGGCGAACTCATCCCGCTGGCCGAGCAGAACCGTTCGCTGTGGGATCGGGCGCTGATCACCGAAGGAACGACCCTGATCACCAGCACGCTGGCGCATGGTTTGCGCGGGCCCTATCAGATCCAGGCAGCCGTAGCGGTTCTGCATGCGCAGGCCGCGCGCGCGGAGGACACCGAGTGGCCCAAGATCCTGGCGCTGTACGACCGGCTCGAACAGCTCACGGACAATCCGATGGTGACACTCAACCGTGCGGTGGCCACGGCGATGGTGGCGGGGCCGCAAGCCGGTCTCGCGCTGGCCGGGACGCTCGACGCGCACCTGGCGACTACGCACCGGCTCGACGCCGTGCGCGGCCACCTGCACGAGATGGCAGGCGACCTCGACGCGGCCGTCGGTTGCTACACCAAGGCCGCTGCCCGCACGACGAGCGTGCCCGAGCGCGACTACCTCACGATTCGTGCGGCACGGCTGCGCCACGACGCTCGCGCGAATCTCGCCGGGTGAGCGAATTCCCGAGCGCTGCCCAATCGGGAAATCGAGCAGCCAGGCGGGAGAGCGAAACCCGGCGCACGGCGGTGGCTGTGGCATGCATCGGCAGCGGTCGCTGAGGCGACGCGCCGGGTGGTCGAAGGCGGGCGTGACGCGCGGCCGGGCAGACTACCCGGTGTGGCAGACAAACACAGTGCGGGAGTCCTGGTGTTCCGCCGGAGCTCGAACGGAGCCGTCGAGGTGTTGCTCGGGCACATGGGCGGCCCGTTCTGGGCGCGAAAAGACCTGGGCGCGTGGTCGATTCCGAAAGGCGAGTACGAGCCGGAGACCGAGGACGCCCGGCTCGCGGCGAGCCGCGAGTTCACCGAGGAGCTGGGACTGCCGGTTCCGGACGGCCCGTGGCTGCCGCTGGGCGAAGTGCGGTACGGCAGCGGCGCGAGCAAGAAGACCCTCACCGTCTGGGCCGTCGAGGGCGATCTCGATCCCGCCGCCGTCGTCCCGGGAACCTTTCAGCTGGAATGGCCGCCGCGCTCCGGCCGGCTCACGGAGTTCCCCGAGATCGATCGCGCCGAATGGTTCGACGCCGCCACCGCACGCGACAAGCTGGTCGCGGGCCAGCGGCCCTGCCTGGACCGGCTGGCCGAGCACCTGCCGCACTGACCGCTAGCGCGCCACGCCCGCCCAGGTCAGGCCGGTGATGAGTTCGTAGGCCTCCACGTACTTCTGCCGCGTCGCCGCGACCACGTCGGCGGGGATCTCCGGGCCGGGCGGCTCCTTGTCCCAGCCGGTGGAGGTGGACCAGTCGCGGACGAACTGCTTGTCGAACGAGCGCTGCGCCCGGCCCGGCTCCCACTCGTCGGCGGGCCAGAACCGCGAGGAATCCGACGTGAGCACTTCGTCGCCGAGGGTGAGGACATCGCCGTCCCAGCCGAATTCGACTTTGGTGTCGGCGACGATGACACCGCGTTCGGCGGCGTGTGCCGCGCCGCGGGTGTAGATGTGCAAGGTCAGCTCGCGCAGCCGCTCGGCGACCTCGCGCCCCTCCTGGTTCACCACGTCCGCGAAGGTGATCGCTTCGTCGTGTCCCTCGGAGGCTTTGGTGGTCGGTGTGAAGATCGGCTCGGGCAGCTTGTCGCCCTCGCGCAGCCCGGGCGGCAGCGCGACCCCGGAGACCGAGCCCGTGCGGCGGTACTCGACCAGCCCCGACCCGGTCAGATAGCCACGCGCGATGCACTCCACCTGCACCATCTTCAGCGGCTTGACCCGGATGCCGCGGCCGGCGAACTCGGCGGGCACGTCGGTGGCGGAGACCACGTGGTTGGGCACGTCGGTGAAGTACTCGAACCACCAGTTCGACAACTGCGTCAGCAGAGCGCCTTTGTCCGGGATCGGTGTCGGCAGCACCACGTCGTACACCGACACCCGATCGGACGCGACCAGCAGCAGCGTGTCGCCGTCCTCGTACAGGTCACGCACCTTTCCGGCGTGCACATGCTTCAACGTCGAGCCTCCGAATCCGTGGTGGTGAACCTGCGCTGCACCAGGCAGAATACCGCCGCCGCCGGAGCGAGGCCGTCACGCCGTCGGTCTCGGCCGCGGTACCGGCGTGTGAGGGGCGGGTGTCACTAGGGTTGGTCGGGAAAGTCCCGCGCGGCCTGCCACGCCGAGGTGGCATTGTGGGTGTCGCCCGTGCCAGTTCTTCGACCACGAAGGAGCCTTATGTCCGCACCCAACCTCACTCGCGACCAGGCGATCGAACGCGCCGCGACGGTGTCGGTCGAAAACTACCGCGTCGAGCTGGATCTCACCGACGGGGCGGGCAAACCGGGCGAGCAGACCTTCTTCTCCCGCAGCACCGTGACCTTCACCGCGACGCCCGGTGCGAGCACGTTCATCGACATCGTGGCGCGCGGCGTGCGCTCGGCCGTGCTCAACGGCGCGGCCCTGGACGTCTCCGGCTACGACGAGTCGACCGGGATCACGCTGACCGACCTCGCCGAGCGCAACGAGCTGGTGGTGGAGGCCGACTGCGAGTACTCGCACACCGGCGAGGGCCTGCACCGCTTCATCGACCCCGCCGACGACGCGGTGTACCTGTACTCCCAGTTCGAGACCGCCGACGCCAAGCGGATGTTCGCCTGCTTCGACCAGCCGGACCTGAAAGCCACCTTCGACCTCGCCGTCACCGCGCCGGAAGACTGGCAGGTCATCTCCAACGCCGCCGTCGTGCAGACGCTCGCGGCCGAGCCGGGTAGGCACGTCTTCCGCACCACCCCGAAGATGAGCACCTACCTGGTCGCGCTCATCGCCGGTCCGTACGCCCAGTGGACCGACGTCTACACCGACGAGCACGGCAGCATCCCGCTGGGCATCTACTGCCGCGCCTCGCTGGCCGAGCACATGGACGCCGAGCGGCTGTTCACCGAGACCAAGCAGGGTTTCGGCTTCTACCACGAGAACTTCGGCGTCCCGTACGCGTTCGGCAAGTACGACCAGCTGTTCGTCCCCGAGTTCAACGCGGGCGCGATGGAGAACGCGGGCGCGGTGACCTTCCTCGAGGACTACGTCTTCCGCTCCAAGGTCACCCGCGCGTCCTACGAGCGCCGCGCCGAGACCGTGCTGCACGAGATGGCGCACATGTGGTTCGGCGACCTGGTCACCATGAAGTGGTGGGACGACCTCTGGCTGAACGAGTCGTTCGCCACCTTCGCCTCGGTGCTGTGCCAGTCCGAGGCCACCGAATACACCAACGCATGGACCACGTTCGCGAACGTCGAGAAGTCCTGGGCCTACCGGCAGGACCAGCTGCCCTCCACCCACCCCATCGCCGCGGACATCCCCGATCTCGCCGCCGTCGAGGTGAACTTCGACGGCATCACCTACGCCAAGGGCGCCAGCGTGCTGAAGCAGCTCGTCGCCTACGTCGGTCTGGAGCCGTTCCTGTCCGGTCTGCGCGCGTACTTCGCCGACCACGCCTACGGCAACGCCACCTTCGACGACCTGCTGTCGGCGCTGGAGAAGTCCTCCGGGCGCGACCTGTCCACCTGGGGCGCGCAGTGGCTCAAGACCACCGGACTGAACATCCTGCGCCCGGACTTCGAGGTGGACGCCGAGGGGCGGTTCAGCTCGTTCGCGGTCGTGCAGGAGGGCGCGCAGCCGGGTGCGGGCGAGCGGCGCGTGCACCGTCTCGCCATCGGCGTGTACGACGACCAGGACGGAAAGCTGGTGCGCACCGAACGCGTCGAGCTCGACCTCGACGCGTCCGAGCGCACCGAGGTGCCCGCGCTGGTCGGCGTGCCGCGCGGCAAGTTCGTGCTGGTCAACGACGACGACCTCACCTACTGCTCGATCCGTTTGGACGCCGATTCGCTGGACGTGCTGGTCAACCGCATCGCCGACATCGCGGAGCCGCTGCCGCGCACGCTGGCCTGGTCGGCGGCCTGGGAGATGACGCGCCAGGCCGAGTTCCGCGCCCGCGACTTCGTCGCTCTGGTCGAACGTGGCGTCGGCGCCGAGAGCGAGATCGGTGTGGTGCAGCGGCTTCTGATGCAGGCCAACACCGCGCTGAGCAGTTACGCCGATCCGGAGTGGGCCGCGACCACCGGCTGGCCGGAATACGCGAACCGGCTGCTGGAGCTGGCCCGCGAAGCGGAGCCGGGCTCGGACCACCAACTGGCCTTCGTCAACGCGCTGACCGGCGCGAAGCTGTCGGCCTGGCACACCGAGGTGCTGCGCGAACTGCTCGACGGTGATCCGGCGAAGGTCGGGCTGCCGGGCCTGGCGGTCGACACCGACCTGCGGTGGCGGCTGTTGTCCGCGCTCGCGGCGTCGGGCGAGATCGATGCCGACGGGCTGGACACGCCGGTCATCGATCAGGAGCTGTCCAACGACTCCACCGCCGCGGGCAAGCGCCAAGCGGCCGCGGCGGCGACGGCGCGTCCGATCGCCGAGGTGAAGGAGCAGGCGTGGGCGACGGTGATGGGCGACGACTCGGTGCCGAACATCACCGCCCGCTCGATCGTCGGCGGCTTCGCGCCCGCCGGACAGGGCGAGTTGCTCACGTCCTACGTGGAACGGTATTTCGCCGAGGTCCCCGGCGTCTGGGAACGTCGCTCCAGTGAGGTCGCTCAGACCGTGGTGGTCGGGCTCTACCCGCACTGGGCGATCAGCGAGGACGCGGTGGCCGTCGCCGACAAGTTCCTCGCGGGCGACCACCCTCCGGCGCTGCGCCGCCTGGTCAGCGAGGGCAAAGCGGGCATCGAACGCTCGCTGCGCGCCCGCGCCTTCGACGCCCAGCCGTAGACGAGACCGGCGCGTCCACCCGATGATCGGGGGACGCGCCGGATCACGACACGGACGGGAGCCGACCGCTACCTCCCGATCGCCGCTGCCATCACGCGAACCGCGGAGACCAGGCCGTCGATCAGCTGGCCCTGTCGGAACGAGCTCAGCGCGGCGGTGACGCCGAGCTGGCAGACGCGGTCGTTGGCGCGGTCGGCGACCGCGCGGCCCGAGCGCACCTCGATCGCCTTGTCGTTGGGCGAGACGGCGATGAGCACCGAGTGCGCCGCCTCGGGCGTGCCGGGGAAGATCGCGTCCGCGCCCGCGGCCGGGTCCGCACCCAGATCGCCGATGTAGACGTTGAACCGCACTTTGGTCGCGCGGGTCGCCTCGGTGAGCACGTTGTCCATGGTGAGCCGCTCGTCATCGTTGAACGGCGCTTCCTTGAACACGTCGCCCGCCTCGTGCACGCCGGAGACGCGCCCGCTGCTGGTGATCGCGTATCCGTGCGGCAATTCGGCTTCGACCACCGCGGGCCACTTAGAACCTGCCACTTGCCCGTCCTCCGATCAGCTCCACCTCGGTGGACTCGATGGCCGCATGCTGTCCATGCGGCGTTTCCGCGAAGTGGTGACCCGAGCCGATCACCTCTTCAGTGGCACTCCACAGCACCGGCTGCTGGGTCCACTTCTGGCCGAGGGCGAAGTGGACCGGCTTCTCGCCAGGCAGTGGCTTACCGAGGAACGACAATCCGGCGATCACGCCGTAGATCACCAGCGGGATGCCGGCGAAGATCAGCACTGTCTCGAGAATGCTCACGGGTCAAAGGTAGACGATGCTCTGTAGTAGTTCTCCGTCCGGTCGAGCCGGGAGGCCGTCTGTGTCGGCTTCACCCGGCTCGAGCTGGGACTTCGGCGTGCCTCAGACCAACCAGGCGGCCGCGTTCGGCGGCAACTGACCGCCCTCGGCCTGCGCGCTCGCCAGCAGCACATCCCCCGGCGGCAACTGGATGGGCGCGTCGGAGGCGTTGAGTACGCACACCAGCCCACCCGGACGGCGGAACGCGAGACAACCCGGCGGGCTGCCGTACCACTCGATCCGGTCCCCGGCGAACTCCGGCCGTACCGACCGCAGTTCGATTGCCTGGCGATACAGCGACAACGTCGAGCCGAGCTCCTCCAGCTGCGCTTCGACGGTCAGCGACGCCCAGTCGGACGGGATCGGCAGCCACGGCGTACCGGTGGTGAACCCGAACGGCGGCGCGGCGCCCTCCCACGGCAGCGGCACCCGGCAGCCGTCGCGGCCGCGCTGGGTGTGCCCGGAGCGCTCCCACACCGGATCCTGCAGCACCTCCTCCGGCAGGTCGTCGACGTTGGGCAGCCCCAGCTCGGAGCCGTTGTAGAGGAACACCGCGCCGGGCAGCGCGAGTTCCAGCAGGATCATCGCCCGCGCCCGAGCGACCCCTATCGCGCCGCCGCCGTACCTGGTGACCTCGCGCTCGATGTCGTGGTTGGACAGCGTCCAGGTCGGCACGGCGAAAACCGGTCCGACGGCGGCGAGCGAGTTGTCGATCGCGTCGCGCACCGCCTCGGCGTCGAACGCCGATTCCGCGAGTCGGAAGTTGAAGGCCAGATGCAGTTCGTCGGCGCGGACGTACTCCCCGAAGCGGGTGTTGTCGTTCACCCACACTTCACCGATGAGCACCGCGTCGGGGTACTCGTCGACCACTTTGCGGATCCGGCGGTGGATGTCGTGCACGGCGGGGTTGTTGAACCGCGGGTCGCTGTCGTCGTGCGCGAGCAGGGCCGAGACGCTCAGCTGCGGCATGTCGGGCAGGCCGTCGGGCTTGGCCATGCCGTGCGCCACGTCGATCCGGAACCCGTCGACGCCCCGGTCGAGCCAGAACCGCAGGGTTTGCTCGAAGTCGGCGGCGACCTCGGGGTTGGCCCAGTTCAGGTCGGGCTGCTCGCGGGCGAAGATGTGCAGGTACCACTGGCCTGGTGTGCCATCGGGTTCGGTGATCCTGGTCCAGGCGGGCCCGCCGAAGATGCTCGGCCAGTTGTTCGGCGGCTCGGTGCCACCGGGTCCGCGGCCGTCGCGGAAGATGTACCGGTCGCGTTCCGGGCTGCCGGGAGCCGCCGCCAGCGCCGCGCGGAACCACGAATGCCGGTCACTGGTGTGGTTGGGCACCAGGTCCATCGTCACCCGGATCCGGCGGGCGTGCGCTGCGGCGATCAGCGCGTCCATCGCGGCGAGCCCGCCGAAGAGCTCATCGATGTCGCGCGGATCGGCAACGTCGTAGCCACCGTCGGCCATGGGCGAACGCATCACCGGACAGATCCACAGCGCGTCGACGCCGAGCAGTTCGAGATAGCCGAGTTTGTCCCGGACGCCGCCGAGATCGCCGACCCCGTCGCCGCTCGAGTCCGCGAAGGATCTCGGATAAACCTGGTAGAACACGGCCGACCGCCACCACGGTTGCGTGGTGGGATCCACCGGCGCCGTTAAGGCTGGTGCATCACTCACATCCGCAATAGTGCCAAAGTTTTGTAGTGAAAGCCTCCAGGCGACGCGCAGCCGCGAACTGCGGGCAAATCCTCAGCACCACAGTCCGCCGCAGTGAAAATGCCGCCGCTGCCACGCCTCTCGACGGCAACGCCCCCGTCACCTGCTGTTCATCAGCGAATTCGCCGCGACCTCAACGCGGTAGAAAACACATTTCCGGCGAAGTCATCCGCTCGACGGCGATCACCTTGTCAGAAGGGCGCGTTCACCAAGGAGTTGGCCGCCATCTCCAGGTAGTCCAGCAGCGCCTTGCGGTGCTCGTCGTCCAGCGTCTCCGGCTCGATCTCCGCGACCGCGATACGCATGCACCGCAGCCACGCGTCCCGCTCGATCGGCCCGATGGTGAAGGGCATGTGCCGCATGCGCAGGCGCGGGTGGCCGCGCTCGTCGGAGTACGTGCGCGGACCGCCCCAGTACTGTTCGAGGAACATCCGCAACCGGCGCTCCGCCGGGACCAGATCCTCTTCCGGATAGAGCGGGCGCAGCACCTCGTCGGCGGCCACCTCGCGATAGAACGTCGCGACGAGCCGCCGGAACGTCTCCGCCCCACCGACCGCCTCGTAGAACGACGTCGCCGTTTGCTCGCCCGAAGTCATAGACCCTCTCGATTCACCGGATGCGCCGGTGTCCATTGTGCCCGCGCCGGGGCACCGCCGCCGCACTGCCCTTGCGCCGCCGCTCGGCAACCGGAACATCGCGCCGAAATGGCACTTCAGCCACAGTTAACCGGACATTGTCGAAAATCACCGTGCAATGCCCGACATTCCATGGTCAACTGGGGGACAGTCTCTGCTTTGCAGATACCACATGATCCTGCCAATCATGAAATCGAGGTCGAGATGAAGCAGCGGCACAGCGCCCGGTCACACGAGGCGCGAGCACACCGACAACTCCAGCCCGCCGACGTCCACAATCGTGGGTCGGGGGCTACTCCGCTGCACATCTTGTCCGAACATCATCCGGGTGGACATCGTGGCCATCACGACCACGGCCCCCGCCCCACCGCCCCGCCAGTCGAGGGCACGAACTGGCTCAAGACCAGGGTGCTGCTGTTGAACGCCACCTACGAGCCGCTCACCGCTCTGTCCGCGCGCCGCGCGATCGTCCTGCTCATCTGCGACAAGGCCGACGCCGTTCACCACAACGACGAAGGGCCGATTGTGCACTCCGCCGAGACGGCGGTGGCCATTCCCTCGGTGATCCGCCTGCGCAGCTACGTCCACGTCCCGTACCGGGCCCGGGTCCCGATGACCCGTGCGGCCCTCATGCACCGGGATCGCTATCGGTGCGGTTATTGCGGCGGCAAAGCCGAGACCATCGACCACGTCATCCCGCGTAGCCGCGGCGGCGAGCATTCCTGGGAGAACTGCGTCGCCAGTTGCGCGCCGTGCAACCACCGCAAGGCCGACAAGCTGCTCAGCGAGCTGGGCTGGACGCTGCGATCTCCGCTGGTCTCACCGAAGGGCCCGCACTGGCGCCTGCTGTCCACCACCACGGAACTCGACCCCTTGTGGTTGCAGTATCTCGGCGAGGGCGCGGCCTGACCGCTCAGGTGTACTCCACCACCAGCGTCGCCCATGTCGGCGATGCCAGCGCTTCGAACACGTGCGGCCGATCGCCCGGGTAAGCGATGTAGTCGCCGGGGTGTAGTTCGACGGGCGCCTCGACCGGGCCGACCAACGCGCGCCCCTCGGCGAGCAGCACGTGCTCGACCACCCCGGCGATATGCGGGTCCGATCGGCGCGCATGCCCCGGTTCGGCGGTGATGCGGAACAGGTCGCGGCGGGAATTGGCGGGCCCGGCCGCCAGCAGGGTCGCCCGGTACTCCGACTGCTCGGCCGCGACAACGGGGCCTTCCCCGGCGCGGATGACGTGCACGCTCGGGCGCGGCGGATCCAGCAATCGGGAGAACGGCATGTCCAGCGCGACGCACAGCGCCCACAATGTCTCCAGACTCGGGTTCCCGGCTCCCGATTCCAGTTGCGACAGCGTGGATTTCGCGATGCCCGCCCGGCCGGCGACCTCGCTCAACGACAACCCGGCCCGCGTGCGCTCACGGCGCAGCGCGGCGGCGATCACCGCCTGGGGTGTAGTCGTCGCGTCCTGCCGCGTCATTCCCGCTCCCTGTTGGTTTTCCAGCGCCCGCGGCGCTGGGTGTTCGCCCTTGGGAACCCTCGACAGAAAACCACATTGACGAAGCGCCGCGCCATGTTCACTATAAACAACATGCGTTCGATATGGCGAACACTGGATCGGGACACGCTGGCGGGTATCGGGGCGGTGCTGCTCGCCGTCGGCGTGATCGGGATCTCCTACGGAGCGACCGCGGTGAGCGCGGGCTTCCCGGTGTGGCTTCCGGTCCTGCTCGGATGCGTGGTGCTCGCCGGGAGTTCGGAATTCCTGTTCATCGGGATTGTCGCCGCAGGTGGTAGCCCGCTCGCGGCGGTGCTGGCGGGTTTGCTGGTGAACGCGAGGCACGTGCCGTACGGCTTGTCGATTCCCGACGCGGTCGGCACGGGATGGCGCAGGCCGCTGGGCGTCCATCTGATGAACGACGAGTCGGTCGCCATGACCATCGCACAGTCCGACGCACACCGCAGGCGAGCCGCGTACTGGATCACCGGCGTGGGCGTGCTTCTGGCCTGGCCCGGTGGCGCGGCCATCGGAGCATTGATCGGATCGGTGGTCAGCGACACTTCGGTGCTCGGACTCGATGCGGTGTTCCCCGCGGTTCTGCTCGCATTGGTCCTGCCCGCCCTGCGTGACCGAACCACCCTCGCGGCGGTGTGCGTCGGCACCGCCATCGCGCTGATCACCGCCGCGTTCCTGCCCACGGGACTGCCGGTCCTGCTCGCCCTCTCCGGAGTGCTGGTCGCGGCACGGGAGAAACCGGAACCAGCGACCACATCGGGAGCGGCGTGATGCTGGCCGCCGGAATCGTCGCCCTGGCCGTGGGCACCTATGCGTTCCGCTGGGCCGGGCCCGTGTTGCGCGACCGAGTGCGTCCTCCGGCGCGCGTGGTGCGCCTGCTGGAAATCGCCGCCGTCGTCCTGCTGACCGCACTGGTGGCGGTGACCACGCTGCCGCTCGGCACCACGAGCCTCGGATTCGCCGTGCCCGCAGGCGTTCTCGTCGGCGGCGTGCTGGCCTGGTTCCGCCGTCCCATTCTGGTGGTGATTCTCGCCGCCGCCGCGACGACGGCACTGCTTCGCCTGATCGGCGTCTCCTGACTGACCGGAACACCGTCCCCGCCACCATGCTTCGCCGACGAAGGCGGCGCCGTCCCCTCCTGCCGACGGCGCCGCCTACATCATCGATCGCTCCCGGGCGGTCAAGTGCTACCGGGCATTTCGTCCATGGCCCTTACGCCCGGCACACCAGCGAAGTTCGTCGCGGACTTCCGAGCCCGGCCCACCTTCGGCGCACGGCGCGGTCATTGCGGCAGCAGGGGAATCGCCCCACCGATGCGGCGGGCGACGGAACCGTAGCGGGCGTCGATCCGCAGCCATGTTCTGGTCGCGCGGACGCGGACTATCTCGGCGGGCGGGATGCGGCGCGAATCGGCCTTGTCCCCCGAGTGGGGGATGAAATCCATCGCCGTGAGCGCGAAGACGACTCGCATCGGCACCTGCACCCGGGTGCCCGCGCCGGACACGGTCAGCACCGCCTGATCCAGCAGCGAGGCGGGCGGACCGTGGCCGCTGCCGTGTTCCTTCGCCAGCTGCGCACCCTGTTCGGCGAGTTCGACCAGGGTGCGTGCCGGCACGTCCTCGACGTGCGCGAAACCGTCCGTCGGCGGCAACGCGCCACGCCACGCGGAGTCCATCGAGTATCCGAGGTCGATCGGACCGCCGCCGGCCGATCCGGCCAGCACGACATCGGCGCCGACTGTCACGTCGTCGACGCCGAGTTCGCCGACCACGGTGCGCATCGCCAGCGCCTCGAAGCCCGTCGCCACCCAGGCGGAGACATAGTGCTCCCCCCGGCGGCGCAGGCGCACCACCGCCGCCGGGTCCAAGCGCACGGCCCTGGTCAGGAACGTGGCGAGATTCTCCCGCTCCGCGGGATCGGGCACGTGCAGTACCCGTTGTTCCGATATCACGGCCGCTCCGCCGTCAGCATTCGACGATCACCGACGAGGGTCGCTCATTCCATCCACTCGGACAGATAATCACGCTCGGCGTCGGTGAGCCTGCGCAACCGCTGCGCCGGCATGTCGAACGCGGCGATCTGCGTGGACGCGACCACCGCCGCGGGCGAATCGGGCGCGGCGCCCGCGGCCCGCACCTCGTAACCGATGGTGAAGTCGACCGCGCGCAACTGTTCGATCCACATGGCGATATCCAGCGGCGTGTCCTCGTGACGCAACTGGCCGCGGTAGCGGACCCGCAGGTCGGCGAGCACGCAACCCTCGCGCAACGGGGCGGTCGGGCGGCCGTCCTCGAACAGCCACGGGATTCGCGCCTCCTCCAGCAGCGTCACCATCCGGGCATGGTTGACGTGCTGGAACACGTCCATGTCCGACCATCTGACATCCACTTTGGCGTGAAAACGCCTGGGCAGCACGAGGCTGCCCGCCGCCGTCCCGTTCCGGTTCACCGAACTCGTCAACGTGGTACCTCCGATTGAGCGCCCACCCCGCTCACCATGCTCCGCACTTGCCGCGCTGCAACCGACAACGTGGCGAGATCGTGGGTTCCGGACTCGAACAATTCCGACAGCGCCGCCCTGGCTCGGCCGAGGCGGGACTGATTCTTCGACTCCCAGTATGCAATCTTCTCATCCGCCGTCTCCTCGGGGTCGCCGCCGGAGAGCACGTCGAGGGTGAGCGAGCGCAACGATCCGTACATATCGTCGCGCAGCGCGAGCCGCGCCAGCGCATGCCAGCGGTCGCCGCGTTCGAGGTGGCTCACCGCCTGTAACAGCCAGTCGATCTTGAGGTGATCGTTGAGCGCGTAGTACAGCGATCCGACCTCGTCGCCGTCCCGGTCGGTGATGTCGGCGATGTCCACGATGTCCAGCAGCGGGAAGAGGTTGAGCAGGCCGAAGACCTCGGTGGCCAGATCGGTCGGGGCGCCGCGGGCGATCAACTCGGCGGACCGGTCGGTGAGGATGGACACGTGGTGCCCGCGCAGCCAGCCCGCCACCTTGGGGGCGAGTTCGCGCACGTCGGCGCAGTACCGGCTGATCTCCGAGCCCACCGCGATCGGCTGCGGCCGGTTGCTCAGCAGCCACCGGGACGCTCGGTCCAGCGTGCGCTTCGTCTCCAGCTCGAGCAGGTCGCGCACCGAGGTGGGCGCGTCGCACGCGCGGATTCGCGTCCACATCTGGTGCAGGTCGAAGATCCCGCTGGCCGCGGCGAAAGCGCGCACCGCGTCGGTGGCGGTGGCGCCGACCTCCTCGTTCAACCGGTGTGCGTAGGTGACACCGCCGTAGTCCACCATCTCGTTGGCGAGCATGGTCGTGACGATTTCCCGGCGCAGCCGGTGGCGCTTGATCGCCGCGCCGAAACGGTCGCGCAGCGGGGCCGGGAAGTAGTCTTGCAGCCGCGTGGCGAAATACTGGCTGTCGGGCAGGTCGGAATCGAGCAGATCGGCCTTGAGCGAAAGCTTCACGTGCGCCATCAGATTCGCCAGCTCCGGCGAAGCCAGTCCGGAACCTTCTTCCAGCCTGCGCTTCATCTCCTGGTCCGAGGGCAGCGCCTCGAGTTCGCGGTCCAAGCCGCGACGCTGTTCGAGATCCTCGACGAGCCGCATCTGCACACTCAGCATCTGCGGCGCCTCGGTGCGCGAGATGCCCATGAGGAAGTTCTGCGCCACGTTGTCGCGCAGCACCATCTGCGCGACCTCGTCGGTCATCGAGGCCAGCAGCGGATTGCGCTCGTCCGGCGGCAGTTGACCGCCGGAGACCACGGCGTCGAGCAGGATCTTGATGTTGACCTCGTGGTCGGAGCAGTCCACACCCGCCGAGTTGTCCAGCGCGTCGGTGTTCATCTTGCCGCCGTTGCGGCAGAACTCGATCCGGCCGAGCGCCGTCGCGCCCAAGTTGCCGCCCTCACCGATCACTTTGGCCCGCAGTTGGTTTCCGTTGACACGAACCGCATCGTTGGACTTGTCGCCCACCTCGGCGTTGGTCTCCGCGCTCGCCTTGATATAGGTGCCGATTCCGCCGTTCCACAGCAGGTCTACCGGCGCGAGCAAGATCGCGCGGACCAGGTCCGGCGGCGACAGCGAGACGACGTCGTCGCCCAGACCGAGGGCCGCCCTGGCCTGCGGGCTGATCGGCACGGCCTTGACAGTGCGGTCCCACACGCCGCCGCCGGCGCTGATCAGCGCTGTGTCGTAGTCCGCCCACGACGACCTCGGCAACGCGAACATCCGCTGCCGCTCCCGGTAGGAGACAGCCGCGTCCGGGTTGGGGTCGAGGAAGATGTGGCGGTGGTCGAAAGCGGCCACCAAGCGGATGTGCTCCGACAGCAACATGCCGTTACCGAACACGTCACCACTCATGTCACCGACACCCACCACAGTGAAATCCTGTGACTGCGTATCGATGTCCATCTCGCCGAAGTGGCGTTTCACGCTTTCCCAGGCGCCCTTGGCGGTGATGCCCATCGCCTTGTGGTCGTAACCCGCGGAACCACCGGAAGCGAACGCGTCACCGAGCCAGAAACCATAACTCTGCGCCACATCATTGGCGATATCCGAAAACGTCGCGGTGCCCTTGTCGGCCGCCACGACCAGATAGGTGTCGTCACCATCGCGGCGCACGACTCGTGCGGGAGGCAATACCTCCCCGGTCGCCCGATCCACGTTGTCGGTGACGTCCAGCAAGCCCGAAATGAAGGTGCGGTAGCAGGCGACGCCTTCCGCGCCCAACGCCTGCCGGTCCGCGACGGGATCACCGGTGGCCGTGGGCGGTTGCTTGACCACGAACCCGCCCTTCGCGCCCACCGGCACGATCACGGCATTCTTCACCGCCTGCGCCTTCACCAAACCCAGGATCTCGGTGCGGAAATCCTCCAAACGATCCGACCACCGCAAACCACCGCGCGCCACCGGCCCGAAGCGCAGGTGCACGCCTTCCACCCGCGGCGAGTACACGAAGATCTCGAACTGCGGGCGTGGCTTGGGCAGTTCGGCGATCGCGTGCGGTTCGACCTTGACCGAGACGAAGTCGCGCGGACTGCCGTCCGCGGCGGTCACGTAGTAGTTGGTACGCAGCGTCGCCGTGATCAGGCCGAGGATCGCACGGAGGATGCGGTCCGCGTCCAGACTGACCACCTCGTCGATCCGCCCACGCACCTGGGTCTCCAACTCGGCGGCGTGCTCGGCGGAGACGGTGTCCGGGTCGAAACGCGCGGCGAACAGGTCGGCGAACAGGCGCGCGATATCCGGATAGGTGAGCAGCACGCGGCAGATGTTCGCCTGGCTGTACGGAAAACCGGCCTGCTGCAAGTACTTCGCGTAGGTACGCAGGATCGAGACGGCCCGCCACGGCAGCCGGGCACGCAGCACCAGCTCGTTCAGCCCGTCCGCCTCCGCGCGGCCGTACCACATGGCCTCGAACGCTTCCACGAACCGCTCACGCAACCCGCGCACCTCCGCCTCCAGCACGGCGGCGCGATTGGAGGACTCGAGCAGTTCCGCGTCCAGATCCCGGTCGAGCGAACTGCGCAACAACTCGGGACGGGCGAGCAGACCGAAGTCGTAGATCCAGCGCTCCCCACCTGCGCCGCCATCGGCCGCGGCCTCCAGCTCGAGCTGGTAGGGCCGCTCGTCGACCACCTCGACCCCGAGGCTCTGCAACAGCGGGAGCACCTGGCTCAAGGAGATTCCGCTGCCGCCGATGTAGAGGGTGAAACGCCACGAACCCGGCGCCGAATCCAGCTTCCGGTAGAGGTACTGGTCGATCCCGCCCTCGCGGAGCCGCTCCAGGCGCACGATGTCAGTCAGGGCGCGGGCAGCGGCGAAGTCCTGCTTGTAGCCTTCGGGGAAGGCCTCCGCGTACCGCTGCACCACCGCAGGATCGAGCACGGTCGACGTGCTCACCTCGTCGTTCAGGCGGTCGTCCCAGGTGCGGCTGGCCTCCGCGAGCAGATTCTGCAGACGCAGCCGGTTGGGCTCGGAGGTGTCGGCGGCCGGCGGCGTCCGGCTCGGGACGCCGTGCTCCGCTTCCGGCATGCGCACCGTGAAATAGACTCGCGCCAAATCGCTTTCGCCCACCCGGGCGGAGTAATCGATGGACACCCCACCCAGTTCGCGAACCAGGATCTCCTGCATCTCCAGCCGCGAGCTGGTGGTGTACCGGTCCCGCGGCAGATAGACCAGGCAGGCGACGTAGCGCCCGTAGGTGTCCGCGCGCAAGAACAAGCGCACCTGACGGCGCAGGCTCACGCTGATCACGGCGGTGGCGGTGCGGCGCAGCGTCTCGGCGTCGGCGGAGAACAGCTCGGTGCGCGGGAAGGACTGGATGACCTCGAGCATCGCCTGACCGGAGAACGAATCCAGGTCGAAACCGCTCTCCTCGATCGCCGAGCGGACCCGGCGTTCGATCACCGGTATATCCAGGACGTTCTCGTGCACAGCGGTGACGGTGAAGACGCCGATGAACAGGTGCTCGCCGATGACCGATCCGCTTGCGTCGAAGTCGGCGACGCTGACGAAGTACGGGTACACCGCACGGTGCACGGTGGCGGGGACCAGCCCTTGGGTCAGCGTGAGCAGCGGGCGGTCGCCGCCGTTGACCGGCACGTGGAAGTCGGTGCCGACGTCCGGCCGCAACACGCCGAGGCAGGTCGCCGGCAGGACGGTGGACAGCTCGCGGCCCTCGTCGCTGTTCAGCCGATAGCGCGCGTAGCCGAGGAGGGTGAAGTTTCCCTTCGCCAGCCAGCGCAGCAGCTTGGCGGTGTCGATCAGCTCGCCCTGCTCGAACGGCGCGGACCCGGATTGTGCGGCCAGCTCCAGGTCGTCGGCCAGCTTGCCCTGGACGTCCTCGATGGCTTCGGTGTCGCCGATCACCTGCCGGACGTCGTCCACCACGTCCGGCACCGAGCTCTCGACCTTGGCCAGCAGTGCCGCGCTGGTCGACGGATGCAATTGCACGTGCATCCAGGATTCGCGCAGCCCGGCCGTGCCGGTGCCGTCCACCTCGTGCGCGGCGGCGTGCGTCAGGTGCCCGTCCTCGTCCCGCTCGACCTCGAAGATGGGATGGATGATCTCGCTGACGCTGACGCCGATCCGGCTCAGCGACGAGCTGATCGACTCGACCAGCAGGGGCATGTCGTCGGTGACGACCTGCAGCGCCGCACCGATGCCTGAGCCGTCATCCGGGTGATACACCCGCACCAGCGCACGACCGGGGCGACGCGTGACGGCCAATTCCAGGTGCCTGCGGAAGATCTGGGTGATGCCGGTGATCGCACAGTCCACATCGCCCGCGTCGACGTGGCGGAAGTATGCCTCCTCGAGCGTCGCGAGTTCGCCGCGCAAGGTCTGCGGCAAACCCGCGGCCCACGCCGCGCTGGACAATTCGGACGAGACGGTCATTTTTCGCCAACTCCCTCGGATATCGGTTCCGTAACAAAGTGACGCCGGTCCGAGGGTAACTGTGCGCCGATGACGCGTGGGTGAATTCCCTTTCGATATCCGGGTGTTCACCACGACCGCGGAGTTCGCCGCTCGTGTGCCGAGATCGGACGGGATGACCTCGGGCACAGCACAGAATCGGACCCGCGAACGTCAGGTGAGCGCTACAGGTCGTATCCGCGGCGGCAGCGGCGCCGCACCGGTACCTCGGGTCAGCTCGGCCACCGCATCGGCGGTCGAAGCCACCGGTTGCTCGAACTGCGCCTGCGCATTCACGACTCCACCCTAGTGGGCTACGCGCGGGTAGGTGTCACTCCTGTTCCGCGTTCGGCGAGAAACCTCGTCGCCCCGCCTTGCCGAGGCGCTATTCCCTCGATTTGGGCGTGGTTCCGGCCGGATCTCCCCCTGCGCCGATACACCAGCAAACGCCGGGCAGTGCCTGAGGCCCGTCCGGCTTCGAGCGCTCCCCCGCACCGGCAGAGGGAGTCGCGCACAACGAAATAATCTCGCCGACACCGAGATGGACGCTCGGACGAACGCGGAGCCCGGCCGGTGCGGCGAGCAAGCCCCGGGCGGGTGCGGGCGGAACCGCACCCACCCGTCGCGGCGAACTCAGCCGCGGGTGAGCTTGCGGTGCGTAACCCGATGCGGGCGGGCCGCTTCCGGGCCGAGCCGCTCGACCTTGTTGGCCTCGTACGCCTCGAAGTTGCCTTCGAACCAGAACCACTTGGCCTCGTTGTCCGAGTCGCCCTCCCACGCGAGGATGTGGGTGCAGGTGCGGTCGAGGAACCAGCGGTCGTGCGAGATGACGACGGCGCAGCCGGGGAACTTCTCGAGCGCGTTCTCCATCGACCCCAGGGTCTCCACGTCGAGGTCGTTGGTCGGCTCGTCGAGCAGGATCAGGTTGCCGCCCTGCTTGAGGGTCATCGCCAGGTTCAGCCGGTTGCGCTCACCACCGGACAGCACGCCGGCCGGCTTCTGCTGATCGGGGCCCTTGAAGCCGAACGCGCTCACGTAGGCGCGCGAGGGCATCTCCTGCTGGCCGACCTGGATGAAGTCCAGACCGTCGGAGACCACCTGCCAGACCGTCTTCTTCGGGTCGATGCCCGCGCGGTTCTGGTCGACGTAGCTCAGCTTGACCGTATCGCCGACCTTCACCTCGCCGCTGTCCGGCTGCTCGAGCCCCACGATGGTCTTGAACAGCGTGGTCTTACCGACGCCGTTCGGCCCGATCACGCCGACGATGCCGTTGCGCGGCAGGGTGAACGACAGGTCCTTGATCAGCTGGCGGTCGCCGAAGCCCTTGTCCAGGTGCTCGACCTCCACCACCACGTTGCCCAGGCGCGGGCCCGCGGGAATCTGGATCTCCTCGAAATCCAACTTCCGCATCTTCTCGGCCTCGGCGGCCATCTCCTCGTACCGGCCGAGGCGGGCCTTGTTCTTGGCCTGCCTGGCCTTGGCGCCGGAACGCACCCAGGCGAGTTCTTCCTTGAGCCGCTTCTGCAGCTTCTGATCCTTCTTGCCCTGCACCTCCAGCCGCTCGGCCTTCTTCTCCAGGTAGGTGGAGTAGTTGCCCTCGTACGGGTAGGCGCGGCCGCGATCCAGCTCGAGAATCCACTGCGCGACGTTGTCCAGGAAGTACCGGTCGTGGGTGACCGCGAGCACAGCGCCCTGGTACTGCGCCAGGTGCTGCTCGAGCCAGTTCACGCTCTCGGCGTCGAGGTGGTTGGTCGGCTCGTCGAGCAGCAGCAGGTCGGGCTTGCTCAGCAGCAGCTTGCACAGCGCGACGCGGCGGCGCTCACCACCGGAGAGGTTGGTGACCGGCTCGTCCGGCGGCGGGCAGCGCAGCGCGTCCATCGCCTGCTCGAGCTGGGAGTCCAGGTCCCACGCGTCGGCGTGGTCCAGATCCTCCTGGAGCTTGCCCATCTCCTCCATGAGCTCGTCGGAGTAGTCGGTGGCCATCAACTCGGCGATCTCGTTGAAGCGATCCAGCTTCACCTTGATCTCGCCCATGCCCTCTTCGACGTTGCCGCGGACGGTTTTCTCCTCGTTGAGCGGAGGTTCCTGCTGCAGGATGCCGACCGTGGCGCCGGCGGCGAGGAACGCGTCACCGTTGTTCGGCTGGTCCAGTCCGGCCATGATCTTCAGCACGCTGGATTTACCTGCGCCGTTCGGGCCGACGACGCCGATCTTGGCGCCGGGAAGGAAGTTCAAGGTGACATCGTCGAGCACGACTTTGTCGCCGTGCGCCTTGCGAACCTTCTTCATCTGGTAAATGAACTCAGCCATAAGTGTGAAGCCTATCGGTGCGGGAGATGGGGGGACGAAGCAGAGCTACCCTGCCGCCGGGACGGAAACCGGTCGCGCGATCACGCGTCGACGGGCTGGGGTGCGCTGCCGCGGGGCGGCGCCGAACCGGCGGCTGCGACATTCTCCCCCGGCGCCTCGCCGACCGGCACCCGAACTTCAGCGCTCGCGGACCCGGAAGTATTCCGCGACGGCAGGTCGGACAACCGGGTCAGTTGCGCGGCGCAGCGGGACAGGTCCGGTCCGACCACACTGGCACGCATCTCCAGGTCCCGCCGTTCCACCCCGTCCTTGCTCCGGTACTCGTGGGAGCGCAGCTGACCGTAGGCGATGATCGGATCGCCGCGCCGCAGCGAGGCGTCGACACCCGCCACCAACCGACGCCAGCAGCTGACCGTGAGATACAGCGTGCCGTTGTCCACCCACTGACCCGACGCGTGATCCAGCCGGCGGGAATTGCTCGCCAGCCGGAAGGTGACCACCTGCTCCCCGTTGGTCAGGTCGCGCTTGACCGGATGGGTGGCGATCGTGCCGATCACGGTCGCGTTGGCCTCGTACATGATTACGCCCCTTCACATTCGGATCCGGGCCCGCCTGGAAATGCCCGGAATTTCCTCCCCCTTCAGGAGGCACTTCCAGGGTGCGCCGGATCCGCGGGCGCCGAGCGTTCCGATCCGCAAATGTGCACAACCTGCCGGAGTGTGAAGATCGCGCCTTTCACGCCCGTGCGATCAGAACACCGCCACGTCGGTGTTGGCGCCGCAGAGCACGATCACCGGCCGCTCGTCCGGCGCGGGAACGTAGGCGCCGCTGTGCACCGCGGCCAGCGCCGCGGCGCCGGCGAGTTCGACGAGGATGCGGAACTCGCGCCAGAGGTACTCCCGCGCCGCGCCGATCGCGTCGTCGCTGACCAGCAGCGACCGCACGCCGTGGCGGCGCGCGACGTCGAGGGCGATGTCGCCGATCCGCGTGGGGCCGAGGGTGTCGACGGTGATGCCGGAACCGAGGATGTCCACCGGGCCGTCCGCATCCAGGCCCGCCCGCAGGATCGCGGCGCCTTCGGGCTCCACCCCGATCACCTGCTGACGGCGCCCGAGCGCGGCCGCGATCCCGGCCACCAGTCCGCCGCCGCCCACTGCCGCCAGCACCGGCGGCCGCCCGCGCACCTGCTCCTCGAGTTCCAGGCCGACCACACCCACGCCGGCGACCACGGCGGGCAGGTCGTAGCCGTGCAGCAGCAGCGCGCCGCGTTCGGCGGCCAACTCGGTGGCGTGCTGCAAAGCCTCGCCGTAGGTGGTGCCGTACCAGAGCACTTCGGCGCCGTGCGACCACATCGCGGCGACCTTGGTGTGCGGCGCCGTCTCCGGGACGACGACCGTGCATGCCTTGCCCAGCCGCGCCGCGGCCAGCGCGGCCGCGATACCCGCGTTGCCCGCGGAGGCGATCACCACGCGATCGATGCCGCCGCCCGACTCCAGCAGCGCGTTGAGACTGCCGCGCACCTTGAATGTCCCGCCGTGCTGGAGGTGCTCGAGCTTCATCGTCACCGGCACCGGCCCGGACGGACTCGCGACGGAGGTGTGGAAGACCGGCGTTTTGCGGATCTGCCCGGCCAGCCGCTTGCGCGCGGAGCGCACGTCCGACCGTTCCACCCGCCCGACCGGCCTGTGTGGGGAGGCCACGGTGGCGCGTTCACTCACTTACGCACTTCTCCATCTCGCTTGGCCAGTTCGGCGTACATCGCGTTGTATGCGGCGAGTGCGGCGTCGTTGTCGCGTTCGGCGGCTCGGTCGGTACGTTGCGCGAGCCGATGGTCGCTGCGGGACCATTGGATCAGCAACGCCATCATCACCACCACCAGGGGGACCTCACCGCTGGCCCAGGCGAGGCTGCCGCCGGTACGTTGGTCGCCGAGCAGGTCGCCGTTCCAACCGAGGCCGAGACCGCGGTAGAACCAGCCGCCTAGCACGGTGGTCATGCTCATCAGCGCGACGCCGAAGAAGGCGTGGAACGGCAGCGAGCCGAACACCATTGCCAGCTTGGTCAGCGGCTCCACCTGCCTCGGCTTGGGATCGATGCCGATCACCACCCAGTAGAAGAGGTAGCCGCTGAGCAGGAAGTGCACGTTCATCAGCAGGTGGGCGGCGTGCGAGTCGGCGTACGTGTCGAAGATGCCGCCCAGGTACAGCGCGTAGAACCCGGCGACGAAGATCGCCGAGGCCACGATCGGGTGGGTCAGGAAACGCGACACCGGATTGTGCACCGCGGCGAGGAGCCATTCGCGCGGCCCCGGGACGCCACCACGGCCCGCGGGCGGCAGCGCGCGCAGCGCCAGCGTCACCGCACCGCCCAGCGCGAACAGGATCGGCGCGAGCATCGACAGCGCCATGTGCGCCCCCATGTGCACGCTGAACATCGCGGGCGAGTACCGGCCGACTCCGGACGATGTCGCGACCAGCAGCACCACGCAACCGGACAGCCAGGCGAGCGTGCGCCCGACCGGCCACGCGTCACCCCGCGCCCGCAGCCGCCGCACCCCGAGCAGGTACAGCACGGCCAGCACGAGCGACAGCGTTCCGAAGATCAGATCGAAGCGCCAGTCGAACAGCATCCGGGCGAGGTTCGGCGGCCCGGCCAGTTCGTAGCCCAGTTCCACTTCGACGGGGGTGGGGACGGAATCCGGGGGTGGCGGCGGCGTACGGCCGAGCCCCACCGCGAGACCGATCGTCGCGGCGAAGATCAGCACCTCCACGCCCGCGTACCTGACCAGCGCAGAGCGGTCGCGGGAATCGGCCGCGAGGGCGGGCAACGCGGCGCGGCGCTGCAGATAGCCGAACGCGCCCAGCAGCGTCAACGCGGCGGCCTTGGCCAGCACCAGCCTGCCGTAGGTGCTGGTGAACAACTCCTCGGGTGGCACGCGGACCCAGGAGTTGATCACGCCGCTGATCGCGATCACGGCGAACGCGACCGTGGCGGTGAGCGAGAAGCGCCGCGTGGCCACGTCGGTGTACGCCCCGCCACGCAGGGCGTGCGCGAGCACCGCGAACAGGCCGCCGACCCACATTGCGGACGCGATCAGGTGCAGGATCAGGCTGTTGGTCGCCACGTCGTGCGACCCGCCCGAGGACGAATGCCCGGTCAACGCCAGCGGCATCATGGTGACGATCGCGGCCCCGAGCAGGGCCGGGGTCCAGCCCCAGCGCAACGCGAGTCGGCCGCCCACGGCGACGATCAGGGCGAAGATCACGGTGGTGCGCCAGGCTCCGGCCAGTTCGATCTGACCGATCGCCCGCCACAAACCCTCCGGCCGCAGGACCTCCCCCACCGGTTGACCCGTGGTATCCGACACCGTCAGGGGCACCAGAAGCGCCGCGCAACATGCCCAGACCACGGCGAAGTTCGACGCCCGGCGCACCGCGCGGTACCCGCCCACGTCCAGCAGCCCGTTCGGCTGCGGTGGCACGAGGAAGGCCGCGAAAAGCAGGGAACCGACCGTCAGCGCCGCCGAAAGATCGGCGAGCGCCCGCACCGCGGGCAGGCCGTAGGTGGTCGGCGCGCCCGGATCGGGGATGCCGAGCAGACTCAGTGCCTGCGCCGCCGACAGCCCCACCACCAGCGCCGCCACCACGGCCGCGATGGCGCCCGCCAGCGCGGTGACCGTCGCGAACGTCGCCCCGGACCGGGAGGTCTCGGCTTCGGGAGCGACGGACGAGGTGGCGGCGGACGACATACGACTGAGCGTAGTTCGGCGAGTATTCCGTGGCCCGGTCGGGTTTGTACCGATATTGTGGGCCGCGCACCACCACGGGCGCGTCACCTACTGTCTCGGGATGGCTGAAACGTTGCTAACGCTAAGAGTCTGGGCACCTGGACGGTCGCTATAATCGACCCGCTGGACAGCACGGCCAATGTCGGCCATCGTGGAACCCGCTGCCTCCGTAGCTCAGTTGGATAGAGCAAGGGCCTTCTAATCCCTAGGTCGCAGGTTCGATTCCTGCCGGGGGCGCAGCACACTGGAGACCCGCAGCTATGCGGGTCTCCAGTGCTATTACCCGCGGAGCGGGCCGCTCAAACACGAAGAAATTCTCGCCTGGTGCCTCGCATCGCGGGGACGGTGCCGGCGATCCAGCCGAAGCCGCCCCGAGACTTGCGAGCCGGTTGCAGGACCAGGCAGCCCGATCAGACCCGCCGTGCTCCGAGCGGCGGCGCGGCCGTACGCCGGTGGGCAGCGCTGCGTGGTTTCCGCAACGCGCCATGCGACATAACGCGCCATGCGACATTCAGCCGCAGACCGCCTCCATCGCTCCCGCCAGCAGTCGAATGCCTTGATCGATTTCCTCGTCGGTGACCGTCAGGGGCGGCATCAGCTTGATCACCTCGTCCGCCGAACCCGAGGTCTCCACGAGCAGACCGCGGTCGAAAGCTGCCTGACCGACCTTCTCCGCCAGTGACGCGTCCTCGAAGACGACGCCGTGCACCAGGCCACGTCCGCGCGTCGTGACGCCCGGGAACGCCGCGGCGAGCTCGCTCAGCGCCCGCGCGAGCCGCTCCCCCTTGGCCAGAGTCGCGCGTTCCAGTACGGAATCCGACCAGTAGTGCTCCAGAGCCACGCGCCCGGTGACGAAAGCCGCGTTGTTGCCGCGGAAGGTGCCGTTGTGCTCACCCGGCGCCCACTGATCGAGTTCCGGTTTGAACAGCACCAGCGCCATCGGCAGCCCGTAGCCGCCGATCGACTTCGACAACGTCACGATGTCGGGCGTGACACCCGCGACCTCGAAGGAGAAGAACGGTCCGGTACGGCCGCAGCCCATCTGCACGTCGTCGACGATCAGCAGGATGCCGCGGGCCGCACACAGCTCGGCCAGCCCGCGCAGCCATTCCGCGCGGGCGACGTTGATGCCGCCTTCCCCCTGCACCGTCTCCACGATCACCGCGGCAGGCTTGTCCAACCCGGAGGACGGATCGTCGAGCGCCCGGCGCATCCACAGCAAGTCGTCGGCGATGCCGAGGTATCCGTCGTAGGGCATGGGCATGGCGTGCGCGAGCGGAACCCCGGCGCCGGACCGCTTGGCGGCGTTTCCGGTCACGGCCAGCGCACCCAGCGACATTCCGTGGAACGCGTTGGTGAAGCTCAGCACGGTCTGCCGCCCGGTGACCTTGCGCGCGAGTTTCAGGGCGGCCTCGACCGCGTTCGCTCCGGTCGGCCCTGGGAACTGCACTTTGTAGTCCAGCCCGCGCGGACCGAAGACGGTGTCGCGCAGAGCTTCCAGCAAACGCCGTTTCGCGACGGTGGACATGTCCAGCCCGTGGGTGATGCCGTCCCCGGCTATGTAGTCGAGCAGCGCCCGTTTCAGCACCGGATTGTTGTGGCCGTAGTTGAGCGAGCCCGCCCCCGCGAAGAAATCCAGGTAGTCCTTGCCGGTCTCGTCCCGCAGCCACGCTCCGCTGGCGGTGTCGAAGACCGCGGGCCAGCAGCGACAGTACCCGCGCACGTTCGATTCGAGTGCCTCGAAAACAGTCATCTCGGCGACGGTCATCGGCGATCCTTACTCGGCGTGCGCGAGCGCGCCAAAATCTGAAGTGACAGTGTTTCTAACACCGCCGACGGCTGGATGTGGCGCTTTTCCGCAAACAGCGCCGAAGCCTTCCCCGCGCTCACCGGGGTCAGTAAAGTCAAATTCTTGTGCGCGGCAGACCGGAGGGGGGCGGACAGCGTGCCGTCGGGAAACGATTTCGCAGCGCCGTCGCCCTCTACGCATCGCTCGTGGGCGCCGGATTCCGCAGGCAGTGGCAATACAAACTGGCCATGTTCGCGGGGCTGTTCACCAACTGTGTGTTCGGGTTCGTCCGCGCGGCCGTCCTGATGGCCGCGGTGGACGCCGCGGGCGACTTCGGCGGAT
The DNA here is from genome assembly GCF_015477775.1 of Nocardia abscessus. Classification (GTDB taxonomy): domain Bacteria; phylum Actinomycetota; class Actinomycetes; order Mycobacteriales; family Mycobacteriaceae; genus Nocardia; species Nocardia abscessus_A. The sequence continues at coordinate 45,841 of NZ_JADLQO010000014.1, forward strand.
ACGACCAGGGCAGCATCGGCGCGTACGTGTGGCTCTCGCAGGGACTGCTCGGTGCGATGCAGTTCATGGGACCGCTGGGACAGCTGGACGATCGGGTCAAGAACGGCGACATCGCGATCGATTTCCTGCGCCCGGTCGATATCCAGTGTGGTTATCTCGCCGACGATCTCGGGCGAGCGGCGTGCACCTTCCTGCCGCGCGGGGTGCCGAGCGTGCTGGTCGGCACGCTCACCTTCGGCCTGGCGATGCCGGTCACGCCCGGCCCGTACCTGCTCGGCGTGGTGAGTGTGCTGCTGGCCGTGGTGGTTTCGTTCCTGTGCCGGTTCGTCATGGTGCTGATCGGATTCTGGGTCGTGGAGACCCGCGGCATCCGCCTGCTCTACTACACCTCGGGCACCTTCCTGGCCGGACTCTTCGTGCCGGTGCACATGTTCCCTTCGTGGCTGGGCGCGATCGCGGCCGCCACGCCTTTTCCCTCGATCCTGCAGTCTCCGGTCGACGTGCTCTCGGGGCGGGTCACCGGTGCGCAGGCGCTCTCGGTCATCGGCGTCCAGGTGTTCTGGGTGCTCGTGGCCGGAATCGCCGGGCGGGTGCTGCTGATCGCCGGGCGCCGCAGGCTGGAGGTGCAGGGTGGTTGATGCCGCGCCCCCGCGCGCCGGGTCGTGGTCGACGCCCTACGTGGCGGTGTTGCGCTCCAGGATCCGAGCCCAGCGCAGTTACCGGTTGTCCTTCGCCACCGAGGTTTTGAGCGCCTTCATGGTGGGCTTGGTCGAACTGGCCGAAGTGTGGCTGATCTTCCGCACCGCGCGCGTCCTCGGCGGGCTCGACCTGGACGCGGCACTGCTGCTGTTCGGACTGAGCCACTCGAGTTTCGCCCTGTCCCAGGTACTGTTCGGGCACCTCGACACGCTGCCGGTACTGATCAGGATGGGCCAGCTCGACGCCTATCACCTACGGCCGCAACCGCTCCTGCTGCAACTGATCACCAGCGACATCTCGCTGCGCAGGTTCGCTCGCGCTTCGGTCTCGATCGTCGCACTCGGAGTCGGCTTGGCACGCAACGACATCGAGTGGTCCTCGACCACGACCGCGCTGCTGACGCTCACGCTCGTCGGCGGCATCGCGTTGTTCGGCGGGGTGTTCGTCTGCGCAGCCGGGTTGCAGTTCTATCTGATCGACGGCTCCGAACTCACCAACAGCTTCACCTACGGCGGCTCCTTCGCGGCGACGCAACCCGCGTCGGTGTTCCCTGCCCCGATGCGGCTGCTGTTCGGGTTCGCCATCCCGGTGTCGTTCACGGCCTACCTCCCCACCCTCGCGCTGCTGGGGCTACCCGGCCCGCCGCTACTGCCCGCCTGGCTGGCCTGGCTGACGCCGGTCGCCGCACTGTGGGTCTGGGTGCTGGCACTGAGTCTGTGGCGATCGGGCACACGGCACTACCAGGGAGGCGGCGGATGAGCACGGGGCAGCCGGAAGCGATCATCGACATGAACGAACTGACCAGGCAGTTCACCCTGTATCGCAAGGACGGCACCCGCTGGCGCAGGCGGCGCGAGACGCTCACCGCGGTCGACCGGATGACCGTCCGGATCGAGCGGGGCGCCGCCGTCGGCTACATCGGCGCCAACGGTGCGGGCAAGTCCACCACCATCAAGATGCTCACCGGCATCCTGGTGCCCACTTCCGGCGCCGTGCGCACCTGCGGTCTGGACCCGGTGCGGCAGCGCCGCGAACTGGCCGGGCGGATCGGCGTGGTGTTCGGCCAGCGCTCGCAGCTGTGGTGGGATCTGCCGCTGCGCGAATCGTTCGCGATACTGGCCGCGATCCATCGGCTGGCGCCGGAGGCCGCACGCGAGCGCGCACACGAACTGATCGAGCAACTGGAAATGGCCGACACCCTCGACACACCGGTGCGGCAGCTGTCGCTGGGCCAGCGCATGCGCGCGGAAGTGGCGGCCGCACTATTGCATTCACCCGAGCTGGTGATCCTCGACGAACCCACGATCGGCCTCGACGTGCTGTCCAAACAGCGGCTGCGCGAGTTCCTCCGGGCCGAACGCGCCGAGCGCGGCACGACCCTGCTGCTCACCACGCACGACATGGGTGACATCGAACGGCTCTGTGGACGAGTGCTCGTCGCCGACCACGGCCGCCTCGTGTACGACGGGTCGCTCACGGGCTTGGCGGCCACGGTCGGCGCGCGCCGGGTCCTGGTGGTCGACTTGGCCGAACCGGCGCCGGACCTCGACGATCTCCCCGCGGCTCAACTGCTGGGCACCGAAGGCGACGGCATGCGGCAGCGGCTGGCCTTCGATCCGGAAGAGATCACCGCCGCGCAACTGCTGGCCGCCGTGTCGGACCGCGCCGAGGTCCGGGATCTGTCGATCGAAGAGCCCGAGATCGAGGACGTGGTCCGCCGGATATACGAGTCCGCCCGCTGAGGCGGCGGGCGGACTCGGCACGGTCGGCGCTACCGGTTCAGTCGGACTCGCGGGCCCCCTGGTCGAGCCGGAAGGGCGGGTACTCGTCGCGCATCAGACCGGCGTAGGTCTGCACGCGGATGATCCAGCGATTGATGCCCATCACGAAGTCGTAGACGCCCTGCGGGTAGCGCGCCGTGAACAGCAACGCGATCAGCGCGACGATCAGCAGGATGCTCAGCAGCGAGATCGAGGCGCCGCCCCAGTCGTCGCCGCCCCCGATCAAGACGCCGCCGCTCACCGCCGCGCCGAGGATCAGATAGTGCGGAATGGCCAGCAGCCACCACTTCACCAGCACCAGTCCGCGGTGCAGGGTTTCCGGATAGTCGATCTCCAGGTCGGCCGGGTAGTCCGCGTCGGGCCGCAGAGTGAACGGCGGGTACTTGTCGGTGCCGAGCACCGAGAGCGCGTAGAAGGTCACCCGCCATCCCCAGCGCATGACGCCGACGTTGAAGTCGAACAGCCCGCGCGGGTACTTGCCGGTGATCAGGATCGCGAAGAAGGCGACGATCGTGAGGACGAGGTACGCGATATGCAGGAAGAGCAACACGACGTAGTGCGGTATGGCCAGTAGCCACTTGACCAGCCACATCCATCGCGACAGCGCGGGGTCCAGATCGCCCCGGACGCGAATCGGGTCGGGCGGCACGGGCTTCTCGAGTTCCATGATCGACGCTCCTCACGATTGCTGTGATCCAAGCCACAGTCCAATGTCCTGATTGTCGCGTATCGGGCCGATCGGGAACGGCACCATCTGATACCGAGATGCCAACGAATCGGTGCGCACGGCGGCAGATCGGGACCGAAGCCCGACTCACTCTGCGAAGCCGCCTGTTTCATACGAGCCCCTCAGCGCGGGCCGACCTCGGCGTGCTTACGGCGCGTGGGCGGCCGTGGCAAGCGAATCAACCGAAATACACTGTGATGCAGAGACTTTGGATCACTGGACCACTGGCCTGGACCCAGCATGGCGATACTCCGGTTCGCTGAAGTACGGCCGTCGGCACACTGCTGTCGATCCTCGCTGGGCCGAGAGTCCATGCGGCGGCGTGGTTTCCGCTCGACGTGCACGTCGTGGTCGATCGCCGGACAACGAGTCGGTCACGACCGCTGAAGCACCAGCCTCGGCGCTCCGCTCGGCACCCGAGTCGCTGCCGGGACGCCGAGCCCAGCGGGTGGACCCGGCACAACGCAGTCCTCACGGAAAGGTTCGGACTCGTCCGTCCCGGCCCCGCCGATCCCGACCCGCTGATCGATCGTCGCGTCCCGGCCGCTTGCCTCAGGGCAGTCCGGTCAGGCAGGTCCGTTCGCCTGCGCCGAATACAGGCTGACCTCGCCGTCCTCACTGAGGAAGGCGTTGACCAGCATGGTGCGGGTGGCCCGCAACTCCTCCTGATCCGGCGCGGCGGTGGTGATCGAGATCTGTGGGATGACCGCCCAGTTGACCACGTAGCGCTCCGGCGGGCCGTCGTCGTCGGACAGCCGGGCGAGCCGGAAGACGGAGACGGTCTTGCGGACGATCAGGTTGCGCACGACCTCCGCGATTCGCTCGGGATCTTCCAGCGCGAACATGAAGCCGAATGTCAGCTCCGGCGATGACACGTAGGCGGGCACGAACACCGAGGCTAGCGGATCGGGCGACCACGCGCAGCGGTCGGATCGAATCGGTTGCCCATAGTGCGCTCGATAATTGGCGGGTGCGCTTGCCGCGGGCGCGGCGCCGGGTGACCGATCCGTAACGAAACATAACGATTTCCCGGCAGCTTTCGGATTTGTCCGGCAGAGTATTGCGCCGATTCGACTACCGCGCTTTCCTGAAAGTGTCCCGATATCCCGGACCGCCCTCTCTCGCATCGTCGCGGATTTCCCGGTTTGCTCTGCCGTGCTGGTGGACCGTGGGATGGCGTCCGGTTGCGGGACTGCGCCGGAGCCGAGGGGCGCCCCTCCCCGAAATCCTCCTCGGCCCTGGCGTACCCAGGATTTATCGCGTCGCAGAAGGTATGCCATGCCCACCGAATACGCTCAGCGCAGTTTCGGAGCCGAGGAGCTGCCACCGCCCGCCGCCCTGCTTCGCGCGATTCGCGAACCCGGCGAGGACCAGCACCTGCACAGCGTGCTGCACGCCGCCCGGAAACTCGTCGAGTGCCACGAGCGGCGGCACCACGCACTCGAGCGAGCGCACGCACCGGGGGCCTCCAGCACTCATGTCGCGGCGTGCAGCCGGCAAGTGGAGGACATCGACGGCTGCCGGGTCGAGTGGGTCGGCCGGATCGACGCCTGGGTCGCCGCGAACGTGCAGCACCGGGAGGGCGCCTCACTGCACACCGAAACCCTCGGGGCGGTCATCGATCGAATCGCGGCGAAATGGGTTGCGGCCCGACACTCTTTGGGCGACGAAGTCACGACTCGGCCGCATCCGATGCAGGCGGGCGGGGAAGCCCACCTGCAGTGGACCCGGCTGGCCGAGCTGATCGACGGCTATCAGGATCTGATCGCCGACGTCGTCGCACACCGGCGCAGGCTGCCGGTGTGGTGATCAGCGCGGCTCGTCGACCCCCGGCTCGACGACTTCGGCGTCGAGGAACCCCTCCGTCTCGGCGACCGGCGGCTTCGTGACCGTTACTTCGGTCTCCGTATCGAGGTCGTGATCGAGATCCTCCCGCGCCGCCGCGTCCCGGCGAGCCGCGGCGGCCGCCTCGTTCATCTCGATCGCGTCGGTGATCCACTCACCGATCTCCCGGGTGACCTCAGCGACGGTGCCCGTGATGATGTTGGCGATATTGCCGACGTGCCGGGCGCCGGAGGACGTCAATTCCTGAATGAGATCCTTGTTGCTTTCGAATTTCCCGATCATTCACACGCCCGCTTCGCTCGCCTTCGGCTGACGCATCACGATAACACCGGGAGACGGCTCGCTCCTGACCCAGCGCGGCGGCAGAGCCAGCTTGAAGATTTTCTTCCATACCGAGCCGATCTGCTTACCGAGCGGGCCGGTGTTGTACGGCAAACCGTACTTCTCACACAATGCGCGCACGGTCGGCGCCATCTCCGGATAACGGCTGGCGGGCAGGTCCGGAAACAGATGGTGCTCGATCTGGTGCGACAAATTGCCGGACATGATGTGGAACAGTTTGCTTCCGGTGATGTTCGCCGAGCCGAGCATCTGCCGGATGTACCACTCGCCGCGGGTCTCGTCGGCGGTCTCCTCCTCGGTGAACGTTTGTACGCCGGCCGGGAAGTGACCGCAGAAGATGATGGCGAAGGCCCACACGTTGCGCACCAGGTTGGCGGTGACATTTCCGGCGAGGGTGTGGAAGAACAGCGGCCCGGTGAGCGCGGGGAACACCAGGTAGTCCTTGAGCACCTGCTTGCCGGCCTTGTTCCACTGGCCGAGGATCAGCTGCTTGACCTCCGGCCACTTCTTCTTGCCCGCGAGGATGTTCTCCACCTCGAGGTCGTGGCCCATCACGCCCCACTCGAACAGCATCATGAGCACGAAGGCGTACAGCGGCTGCCCGAGACGCAGCACGTTCCACTCCTGGGCCTCGTCCATGCGCAGGATGGAGTAGCCGATGTCGCGGTCCTTGTTGTGGATGTTGGTGTAGGTGTGGTGCAAGTAGTTGTGCGAGTGCTTCCACTGGTCGGCCGGGCAGACCGTGTCCCACTCGAACACCCGGGAATTCAGGCCGGGCTCGCGCATCCAGTCGTACTGGCCGTGCATCACGTTGTGGCCGATCTCCATGTTGTCGAGGATCTTCGACACACTCAGCGACGCCACCGCGGCCAGCCAGAACGGCGGAAGAAAGCCGAGGTACATCAGGCCGCGCCCGGCGATCTCGAAGCCGCGCTGCGCCTTGATGATCGAGTACAGGTACTCCCGGTCGCGTTCGCCGAGATCGGCGACGATCGCGGCGCGCAGCTCGTCGAGTTCGCGGCCGAGTTCCTCGATCTGATCCGGGCTGAGGACCAGCGGTCCGTTGTCGGTTTCGGTCAGGATGGTCATGATTAGCTCCCTTTCGGGGTCAGATGTCGACCTCGACGTCGCCGACCGGCGCATTGATGCACAGCTGGATCGGCTGGTCGGGGTCACTGTCGGTCTCGCCGGTGCGCAGATTGCGCGTGCAGCCGGAGCGGCGCACCGCGGTGCAGGAGAAGCAGATCCCCATGCGGCAGCCGTACTCGGGACTGAGCCCGGCGGATTCGGCCTGTTCCAGCAGCGTGGCGCCGTCGTTGCGCGCGCTCACCCCGCTGGCCGAGAAGTTCACCGTTCCGTGCGCTTCCGCGGCGTCGACCGGCGCGAGCGCGATCGTGAACTCCTCGGTGTGCAGCCGGTCTTCCAGCTGCTCGGCCTGATAGATCGTGCGCACCGCGTCCATCAGCGACTGCGGGCCGCAGACGTAGGTCTGCGCGTCGGCGAACCAGGGCGCGACGCGCTCCAGTTCGTCGTAGTCGAAGTACCCGCCGCCTTTCGCAGGGGCCAGGTCCACCCACGGCGCATCGGGGTCGACTCGCGGCGCCACGTCCTCGGTGCGGTGCGGATACCGCAGCTCGATGCGAAAGTTGCTGTGCCGCCGTGCGATCGCGTCCAGTTCGGCTCGGTGCGGCAGCACTGCCGGCGACTTCGCGTAGTGCAGGAACACGACCTCGCCCGGATGGTCCTCCGCGGCCAGCGTGCGCAACATGGACAGCACCGGCGTGATGCCGCTGCCGCCGCTGATCAGCAAGACGCGCTCCGGCCGCGGATCGGGCAACCGGAACACACCGTCGGCGGGCGTCAGATCGACCACCATGCCGGGAGCGGCGTGGCGGTAGAGGTACTGCGACACCAAGCCGTCCGGATGCGCCTTGACGGTCAACTGAATATGACGATCCCGACCGCCTTCCGGATTCACCGGCGAGTAACACCGCGCGTGCCGCACACCATCGATGACCACGCCGATCTGGACGTACTGTCCGGCGACATGGCCCTTCCACTGCCGGGTCGGGCGCAGGGTGAGCGTCACCGAACCCGGCGCCGAGCGGCGCACGTGAGTGATTTCGGCCCGCATGTCCCGCACCGTGAGGGTGGGGCGGACCAGTTCCAGATACCGGTCCAGCGGGTGCGGCGAGGTCAGGGTCTGCACCAGGTTGATGAGATCCACCATTCGTTCTCCGTGCCTCTTGTCGGGGCTGACGACGTGCGACCAATTTCAGTGCACGTCTGTACACTCAACTAGTGTGACGGATGACGGGGGCCTGGTGTCAACCGGCGAAACATGTGACTCGAACTACATCTGGAGATAGGGCGAATGGTGAACGGATGTATGCTCACCGGGATGAGTGAGCAGGCGGCTACCCGAGGCGAACGCAAGGAGCGGACCAGGCAGGCACTCCTGGACGGCACCCTCGCGCTGTCCGCCGACCGCGGATTCGCCGCGCTCAGCCTGCGTGAGATCGCCCGTTCGGCGGGCATCGTGCCGACCGCGTTCTACCGGCACTTCGCGTCGCTGGAGGACCTGGGCGCCACCCTGGTCGACGACGGCGTCACCGCGCTGCGGCTGGCCCTGCGCGAAGTCCGCCGCAACGCGGACGCCAGCCTGTCGGACACCGTGCGCTTCGTCTTCGCGCAGGTGGGCCCGAAGCGAGAACTGTTCGGCTTCCTCACCAGAGAGCGCCACGGTGGGTCCGCGGCGCTGCGCACGGCCATCGCACGGGAGATCCAGCTGATCGTGCGGGAACTGGTCGCCGATCTGTCCCGGATCAGGGCCTTGGACTCCTGGACGCCGCGTGATCTGGAGATCGCCGCCGACCTGATGGTCACCACGGTGACCGACGGGATCGCCGCCTACGTATCGGCCGCGACGCGCGACGAGCAGGCGATCATCGATCGCACCGTCCAGCAGATGCGGTTGATCGCGCTCGGCATGGGCGGCTGGCGGCCGCCGAAGCGCCGCTGATCCGGCGCTCGGCCACGAGCCGCGATTCACCCGGCGGATCGGGACTGCCCGGCGTCACCGTCGCCGACCGCGATCCGATCCGGCGGACGTACCGGCAGCAGCACCGCGAGCCCCGCGGCGAGCACGACCAGCAGACCCGCGATGCCCGCACGGTCCGCGCCGAACAGCCAGACGAACAGGCCGAACAGCGTCGGCGCGAGGAACGACACCGCACGCCCTGTGGTCGTGTACAAGCCGAAGAGCTGGCCCTCACGCCCCGGCGGCGCGAGACGGGCCAGGAACGAGCGCGCCGCCGCCTGGGCGGGACCGACGAAGACCGTGAGCAGCAAGCCGAAGATCCAGAACATCAGCGGGCCGGACACCACGAGCAGCGCCAGCCCGCACACCAGCATGGCGGCCAAGGACCACACGATGACGATCTTCGGCCCCACCCGGTCGTCCAAGCGTCCCGCGACGATCGCGCCCAGCGCCGCAACGACATTGGCGGCGATGCCGAACAACAGCACGTCCGAGTCGGCGATGCCGTAGACGCGGACGGCGAGCACCGCCCCGAAAGTGAACACCCCGGCGAGACCGTCACGGAACACGGCGCTGGCCACCAGGAAGCCGACCGTGCGCCGGTCGGTGCGCCACAGCTCGTTCAGGTCGCGCCGCAGCACCCGGTACGAGCCGAGGAATCCGGCGCTCGCCGCGCCGGGATCGGCGTCCGTGCGGGGCAATTCCGGCACCGCGAACAGGACCGGCAGTGCGAAGGCGGCGAACCAGACGGCGGCCAGTACGGCGACCAGGCGGATGTTGATTCCGTCGTCGGTGGGCACACCGAGCAGCCCGCGGTTGTCGCCCTCGCCGGCGATGAAGCCGAAGTAGCAGATCAGCAGCAGGAAGATGCCGCCGAAATAGCCCATCGCCCAGCCGAATCCGGAGATCCGGCCCACCGTCCGCGGTGTGGACACCTGCCGCAGCATCGCGTTGTACGGGACGTTCGCCAGTTCGAAGCAGGCCGACGCGAACGCCAGCAGCACCAGACCGAGCCACAGGTCGCGGTAGTCGTCGTGCACGAAGAACATCAGCGTCATCGCCGCCACGGTGAGTGCGGTCAGTACACCCAGGGAGCGTTTGCGTTTCGCCGAGGCGTCGAAGCGCTGGCCGCTGACCGGCGCGGTCAAGGCCACGATCAATCCCGCGATACCCAGCGACCAGCCCAGCCAGGCGCTGGCGGAGACACCGCCGGGCAGGTCGTCGCCGACCTTGTCGGTGAGATACACCGAGAACACGAACGTGAGGATCACGGCGTTGAATGCCGAAGATCCCCAGTCCCACAGCCCCCACGCCACCACTTGCCCGCGCCCGGCAGCCTGCCCGACCGTCGCCCGGGCGTTCACCTCGGTCATGCGCGCAGCTTAATGCGCGCGGACGTTCCGAGTCGGCTCTCAGCCACATCGTGTGCCGCCGCGGAGCGGCCGGTTTGTATGCACCCAGTTGCATAGTACCGAGTGTCACGGTTATTCTCGCCGCATGGCCCTCGAGCATGCGTTGCTGGTATCGCTCACCGAGCGCGCCGGATCGGGATACGAGCTGGCGCGTCGCTTCGACAAGTCCATCGGCTACTTCTGGAGCGCGACCCACCAGCAGATCTATCGCGTCCTCAAACGTATGGAGGAGTCCGGCTGGGTCGACGGCGAGTCGGTGGCGCAGGAGGGCAGGCCGGACAAGAAGGTGTACTCGGTGAGCGAGGCGGGGCGCGGCGAACTCGCGCGCTGGATCGCCGAACCGAGCGACTCGGGCACCCCGCGCAACGAACTCGCGGTGAAGATCCGCGCCGCCGCCTACGGCGACATCACCGCGTTGCGCGCCGAGGTGGCCCGCCACCGCGACCAGCACGCGCAGCGGCTCGAGCTGTACCGGCACATCGAGAAACGTGACTTCCCCGCCCCGGACCGGCTCGGCGGGACGGCCCTGCACCAGTACCTCGTCCTGCGCGCGGGCATCCGCGTGGAGTCGGGGTTCGTCGAATGGTGCGACGAAGTACTGCACGCACTGCACCCGCGCGCGACAGCCCCGCATGCGGATTGACGGAGAAAGGCGACCTCACCGATGAGTTCCTTCCCCCATTTGTTCGAGCCGCTCGATCTCGGCTTCACCACCCTGCGCAACCGAGTGGTGATGGGATCGATGCATACCGGGCTGGAGGACCGCGCCTGGGACACCAACAAGCTCGCCGCCTACTTCGCCGAACGCGCACGTGGCGGCGCGGGCCTGATCATCACCGGAGGCTACGCGCCCAATCGCGCGGGCTGGCTGCTGCCCTTCGGCGCCAAGCTGACCAACAAAACCGAGGCCTACCGGCACCGCACGATCACCAAAGCGGTGCATGCGGAGGGCGGCAAGATCGCCATACAGATCCTGCACGCGGGCCGCTACTCCTATATGCCGGGCAGTGTGTCGGCGTCATCGATCAAGGCGCCGATCAATCCGTTCCGGCCGCGCAAACTGTCGGCCAAAGGCATCGAGCGAACCATCGACGACTACGCCCGCTGCGCGAGCCTCGCCCAGTTCGCCGGGTACGACGGCTGCGAGATCATGGGCGGTGAAGGCTATTTCATCAACCAGTTCCTCGCACCGCGCACCAACAAGCGCACCGACGCGTGGGGCGGTTCACCGAGCAACCGGCGCCGGATCGCGGTGGAGATCGTGCGCCGCACCCGCGCCGCGGTCGGCCCGGACTTCGTCATCGTGTTCCGTCTGTCCATGGCCGAACTGGTGGAGCAGGGGCAGAGCTTCGACGAGATCATCGCGCTGGCACAGGAACTCGAAGCCGCCGGGGTGAACATCCTGAACACCGATATCGGCTGGCACGAGGCGCGGGTGCCCACCATCGTGACCTCCGTGCCCCGCGCGGCCTTCGTGGAGTTCACCGCGAAGATCACCGCGCGGGTGAGCATTCCGGTGTGCGCGTCCAACCGGATCAACATGCCCGAGGTGGCCGAGGAGATCCTGACCCGGGGCGACGCGCAGCTCGTCTCGCTGGCCCGCCCCTTCCTCGCCGACCCGGAGTGGGTGAACAAGGCCGCGCAGGATCGCGTCGACGAGATCAACACCTGTATCGCGTGCAATCAGGCCTGCCTGGACCATGCCTTCCAGCGCAAGACCGTCTCCTGCCTGCTCAACCCGCGCGCCGGGCACGAGACGGAACTGACGCTGCTGCCGACCCGTCGCACCAAGCGCATCGCCGTGGTCGGCGCGGGCCCGGCCGGGCTCTCGGCGGCGGTGAACCTCGCCGAACGCGGCCACCGCGTCGAACTGTTCGAGGCCGACGACAAGATCGGCGGCCAGTTCGACATCGCCCGCCGCATCCCGGGCAAGGAGGAGTTCAGCGAGTCGATCCGCTACTACAACCGGATGCTCGAGCTGACCGGCGTCACGGTGCACCTGAACAAGCGGGTCGGCGCCGACGAACTGATCGCGGGCAGCTACGACGAGGTGGTGCTCGCCACCGGTGTGCAGCCGCGCATCCCCGACATCCCGGGTATCGACCACCCCATGGTGCTGTCGTACGCCGAACTGGTCCGGGAGGAGAAGCCGGTGGGCAAGCGCGTCGCCGTGATCGGCGCGGGCGGCATCGGCTACGACGTCAGCGAATTCCTCACGGTCGAAGGGCATCCCGCGCTCAAGCTGGACGAGTGGAAAGAAGAGTGGGGCGTCACCTCCGACGACGAGCAGGTCCCCGGACAGCTCGCCACGCCGCGGCCCGCCCCAGCCGCACGCGAAGTCGTCCTGCTGCAACGCAAAACCACGCCGTTCGGCAAGGACCTGGGCAAGACCACCGGCTGGGTGCACCGCGCCGCGCTGAAAGCCAAGGGCGTCGAGCAGATCGGCGGCGTGAACTACGAACGCATCGACGACAACGGCCTGCACATCAGCTTCGGCGAGAACCGGCAACGGCCCCAGCTCATCCCGGTCGACAACGTCGTCGTCTGCGCGGGACAGGAATCCGTGCGCGATCTGGAGGCCCCGCTGCGCGCCGCCGGTGTCAGCCTGCACGTGATCGGCGGCGCCGAACTCGCCGCCGAACTGGACGCCAAACGAGCCATCGACCAGGGCACCAGGCTGGCCGCACGGCTGTGATCGAGCGCGGTGGCCGGGCTCGATGCCCGGCCACCGTCGCCGCATCGCCTAGGCTGCACCGGGTGAGCCTGCCCTCCCCCACCTCCGAGAACCGCGCGGTCGTCACCGGCGCCTCCTCCGGCATCGGCACCGCGCTCGCCGCCGAGCTCGCCGCTCGCGGCTACTCGCTGATCCTGGTCGCCCGCCGCGACGAACTGCTCACCGAGCTCGCGCAGCGGCTGACCCTCGCCCACGGCATCACCGCCGAGGTGCGCCCTGTCGACCTGGCCGACCGCGACCAGCGCGGCGCGCTGGTGGAGGAGCTGTCCGCCCGCGACATCGCCATCCTGTGCAACAACGCGGGCATCGCGACCTTCGGCGCCGTCGCCGAACTCGACCCGGCCTACGAGCGCGCGCAGATGGAGCTCAACGCCGTCGCCGTGCACGATCTGACCCTCGCCGTGCTGCCCGGCATGCTCGCGCGTGGCGGCGGCGGCATCCTGATCAGCGGCTCGGCCGCGGGCAACATGCCGATCCCGAACAATGCCACCTACGCCGCGAGCAAGGCGTTCGCCAACACCTTCTCCGAATCGCTGCGCGGTGAGCTGAAGGGCTCCGGCGTGCACGTCACGCTGCTGGCGCCCGGGCCGGTGCGCACCGAGATCCCCGACCCCGCCGAGGCGTCCATCGTCGACCGGATGGTGCCCGATTTCATGTGGGTCTCCTCCGAATACACCGCCAAGGTGTCCATCGACGCGCTCGCGCGCAACAAGATGCGCGTGGTTCCCGGCCTGATCAGCAAGGGGATGAGCGTGGCGGGACAGTACGGACCGCGCGCGGTCACCGCACCCATCGCCGGCGCGTTCTACAAGAAGCTCGGCAACTGAACGACCGGCGTCAGCGAGCTGTCAAGAAGCGACGCCGCGTGGTCAAGGATCCGCAAACGACCAGCCCACCGGCCTCGCACCCGGCGTAGTCCTGGCATCGGCCCCGCAATCCGAGAAAGCGGGGGCGACCCAGGAGAACACCGTGACGCTGCTCGACATCCTCCCGTCCTTGGGATCACCTTCGCGCCTGGATTCCGCGATCTGGCCCCGGGACACGCACTACGACGGCGACGGCGGGATCACTCTCGGCGGCGTCACGCTGGCCGACATCGCCGATCAGTACGGGACACCCACCTATGTCCTGGACGAGCAGGAGGTGCGGTCCCGCTGCCGCGCCTACCGCGAAGCCTTCCCCGAGGCCGAGATCATCTACGCGGGCAAGGCGCTGACGACCCGCGCCGTCCTGGAATGGGTGACCCAGGAAGGGCTTTCGATCGACGTGTGCTCGGGTGGCGAACTGGCCGTCGCGCTCGCGGCCCGCGTCGACCCCGCGCGCCTCGTCCTGCACGGCAACGGGAAGTCGTTCGACGAGCTGACCACCGCGGTCCGCAGCGGGGTCGGCCGGATCGTGATCGACTCGCTCACCGAGATCACCCTGCTGTCCGCGCTGGCCACGACGCCGCAGCGGGTGCTGCTGCGGCTGTCCCCCGGGATCGATGTGCACGGTCATCCCGCGGTGCGCACCGGTGTGCACGACCAGAAATTCGGCTTCCCGCTCGGCAGCGATTCGGCCGCCGAGGCGATCGAAAGGGTGCTGCGTCAGCCGAATCTGACGCTCGTCGGCTTCCACTGTCATCTGGGTTCGCAGATCTGCGACCCGGACCACTACGGCGAGGCGGTGCGGCGCATGGTCGGGGTGATGGCTCGGGTACGGCAGGACTACGGCGTCATCCTGACCCAACTGGATCTGGGCGGCGGCCACGCGGTGGCTTATCGCGGCGGCGACGCCGAACTGAACCTCGCCGAACTCGCCGACATCCTGGAGGACGCCCTCGATGCCGCCTGCGCCCGCCACCACTTTCCGCGCCCCGTCATCGCCCTGGAACCAGGCCGCGCCGTCGTCGCCCGGGCCGGGGTGACGCTGTACCGGGTGCTCTCGATCAAGCACGTCGAAGGCGGGCGCACCTACGTCACCGTGGATGGCGGAATGAGCGACAACCCGCGCGTCGCGCTCTACGGCGCCCGCTACGACGTCGTGGTCGCCAACCGGCACCCGTGCGGTCCGCAGATGACCGTGACCGTCGCCGGTCGCTTCTGCGAGGCGGGTGACGTCCTCGCCACCGACGTGCGGCTGCCCGCCGACCTGCGCCCCGGCGAGGTGCTCGCGGTGCCGTGCACCGGCGCCTACCACCACAGCCTGGCCTCGACCTACAACAGCGTGGGCCGACCGCCGATCATCGCCGTCCGCCACGGCCGCGCCCGCGAACTGGTCCGCAGGGAGACGACCGCGGACCTGCTGGCCCGCGACGTCGGATGCTGACCGGCCTGCGCGCCGCGGCGCTCAGCGGCGCCTGGTGCCGAACAAGCTGCGGGTGATCTGGCGGCCGGCCGCGCTGGCGGCCGAGCGCAGGAAGCTGCGCACCGCGGGATTCTTCATGATCCGTTCGGCGGCGGACTCCTCCTCCGCGCGCGTCGCGGACCGCCCGGGAACGGGAGCGGCCTGCGGTTCCTGCGCCGCCGCGGCCATCTTCGCGGCGAGCATCTCGTAGGCCGACTCCCGGTCGATGGCCCGGCCGTACTTCGAGGCCAGCGGGCTGGACAGGGCCCGCGACGTGATCGCGTCCGCGCCGATGGTGTCCATCAGTGACCGGGGCGGCCGCATTCTGGTCCAGGCCACCGGTGTCGGCGCGCCCTGTTCGGAGAGCACCGTCACGATCGCTTCACCGATGCCGAGCGAGGTCAGCGCCTGCTCCAAGTCGTAGACGGCGGTCCTGGGATAGGTGCGGACGGTCTTCGCCAGCGCCTTCTGGTCGTCCGGGGTGAAGGCGCGCAGCGCGTGCTGGATGCGCGCGCCGAGCTGGGAGAGCACCTGATTCGGGATATCGGTGGGCAGCTGGGTGCAGAAGAACACACCGACGCCCTTGGACCGGATCAGCTTGACGGTCTGCTCCACCTGCTCCAGGAAAGCCTTCGAGGCGTCGGAGAAAAGGAGATGGGCCTCATCGAAGATGAAGACCAGCTCGGGCTTGTCCACGTCGCCGATCTCGGGCAGCGTCTGGAACAGGTCGGCGAGCACCCACATCAAGAAGGTGGAGAACATCACCGGCCGCGCCGCCTGCGCGCCCAGCTCGAAGAGCGTGATCACGCCCTTCCCGTCCACGATCCGCACCAGGTCGGCCGGGTCGAGTTCGGGCTCGCCGAAGAACGTGTCGCCGCCGTCGGCCTCCAGATTCACCAGCGCGCGCAGGATCACCCCCGCGGTGGCCGCGGAGACGCCGCCGATGCCTTTCAGGTCCTCCTTGCCCTCGGGACTGGTGAGATGCGTGATCACCGCGCGCAGGTCCTTCAGGTCCAGCAGGGCGAGACCGTTGCGGTCGGCCCAGTGGAAGATCAAGCCGAGGGTGGATTCCTGCGTCTCGTTCAGTTCGAGCACCTTGCTCAGCAGCACCGGGCCGAAGGAGCTGATCGTCGCGCGGATCGGCAGCCCCGTGCCGGTGGAGCCCAGCGCGACGAACTCGGTCGGGAAGCCGGCCGGCGCCCAGTCCGCGGCGCCCGTCTGCGCGGCGCGCGCCGTGAGTTCTTCGCTCGGCTGCCCCGGCTCGGCCAAGCCGGACAGGTCGCCTTTGATGTCGGCCAGCACCACCGGAACCCCGGCGCTCGACAGCTGCTCCGCGATGCCCTGCAAGGTTTTGGTCTTCCCCGTGCCGGTCGCCCCGGCGACCAGGCCGTGCCGGTTGATCATCCGCATCGGGATGCGGACGTGCGCGGCGGGGTCCACCGTGCCGTCGACCACGACGGCTCCCAGCTCCAGCGCACTGCCCTCGAAGGCGTAGCCCGCGGCGATCTCCTGCGCGGCGGGCAGGTCTTTCGCCTCGGCGACCGGCTCGGCGCGCGCCGCGGTCGCCGTCTGCTCGGCGAGTTCGCGTTCCGCGGCCTCCGCGGCCGCGGCCGCCTCCGCCGCGGCCTGCGCGGCCTCGTCGGCGGCCTTGCGCGCCGCTGCCGCCTTCTCCTGAGGGGTGGTCATCGCACGTCCTCCGTCCTGGTTCGACTCGAACTGCGTCACGCAGTGTTTGCTGTCGCACCGAAAACGCCGAGTGCCGATCTGGGAGCACTGTATCCCCGCTGTTCCGATTCGGGGCCGCATCAGTAGCTTTGCGATTGCCTTGCCGCATCGCCTGCCCCGGGCGTCGGCCCGGCTAATGTTGCACGGGTGTCCGACAAATACATGGTGTGGATGGATTGCGAGATGACCGGCTTGCGCTTGGACAGCGACAAGTTGATCGAGGTGGCCGCGCTCGTGACCGACAGCGATCTCAACATCCTCGGCGAGGGCGTGGACATCGTCATCCACGCCGACGATGACGCGCTGGCCGCGATGCCCGCGGTGGTCGCCGAGATGCACGCGCGCTCCGGGCTGACCGACGAGGTCCGCCGCTCCACGGTCACCCTCGAAGAGGCCGAGCAGCGCGTGCTCGACTACATCCGCCAGTACATCCCCACCCCTCGCACCGTGCCGCTGGCCGGTAACTCGATCGCCACCGACCGCGGTTTCATCGCCAGGGACATGCCCCTACTCGATGCGCACCTGCACTATCGGATGGTCGACGTCAGCTCGATCAAGGAGCTGTGCCGCCGCTGGTACCCGCGCATCTACTTCGGTCAGCCGGAGAAGGGGCTGAGCCACCGCGCGCTGGCCGACATCCAGGAGTCCATCCGGGAGCTGGAGTACTACCGGCGAACCGCGTTCGTCGCGCCCCCCGGGCCCTCCACTACCGAGATCGCCGCCGTGGCCGCCGAGGTCTCCGAGGTCCCCCCAGCCCCCGATATCACGGCAGAGCGGACCGAATCGGCCCAGGTCAACGGCTCGCCAGAAACCGATTAGGGCGCGGGCGGGTTGACACGCTAATATCTAGCCCGCCGGTTCTTCACCGGTGATGGTGAGCGTAGTTCAGTTGGTAGAGCACCAGGTTGTGATCCTGGCTGTCGCGGGTTCGAGTCCCGTCGCTCACCCCAAGGGCCCGGGCGGCTCCGAGAGATCGGAGCCGCCCGGGCCTTTTCCCTTGCGTCCCACGTTCTTTCCCGGACGGACATCGCCCGATATGTGAAACGAATCTGCTCCAGAACTGGGCCCGCGACCGTAGACTGCGGTGCACGTGGGACGGCGTCGCTGGGGCGCCCTCCCGGTTCGACCAGAAAGACACCTCGTGATGCGTTCTGCGGTTATCGCAGCCTTCGTAGGCGCCACCCTGCTCACCGGATCCAGCGGGACCGCGATGGCCGGCATCGGGCTTCCCCCGTTGCCCGATTCCGGCTCGGCGTCGAGCGGATCGGCGGGCGGCCTGGCCACCACCGGCTCGGCGGGCACCGGTTCGGCGGCCGGCAAGCTGCTGTGCGCCGCCACCGGCAGCGCGATCGCGATCCTGGGCAACGCCCACCTGGGCTGCGACATGCTGCCCTGACCACCTCCCCGAAACGCCGAGCGGGCCACCGGATTCGCTCCGGTGGCCCGTTCGGCGTTCTTGCCGCTCAGCGATTGTCGTCGGCGTTGCCCGCCTTCCAGACCGGCCACGGGATGTTCCAGTCACCCAAGCCGTCCACGCCGGAGAGGGTGCCGCCCACGGTGTTCTTCACGATCGTGATGTCACCGCGCTTGGCGTTCTGGAATACCCACTGCGCGTTCGCCGGGCTGAGGTTCAGGCAGCCGTGACTGGTGTTGCTGTAGCCCTGCGCACCCACCGACCACGGCGCCGAGTGGAAGAAGATGCCGCTGTAGGACAGTCGCGTCGCGAAGTCCACCGGCGTCTTGTACCCGTCCGGCGAGTTGACCGCCACGCCGTAGGTGGAGGAATCCATGATGATCTTCTCGTGCCGGTCGGCGACGATGTAGATGCCGTTGTCGGTCGGCGTGCTGTCCTTGCCCATCGAGGTCGGCATGGTCCGGATCACCTGACCGTTCTGCTCGACGGTCACCTGCTTGGTGTCGTCGTCGGCGGTGAAGATCACCGCGTCGCCGATGGTGAAGAAGGAATGGATGTTGTCCTGGCCGTACAGACCGTTGCCGAGATCACGTCCATAGACGTTCACGTCGATCGTGACCTTCGTCCCCGGCGCCCAGAAGTGCTCCGGCCGCCAGCGCACCTCGCGGTTGTTCACCCAGTAGAAGGCGCCCTCCACCGGCGGCTCGGTGGTGATCTTGATCGCTTCCTGCGCGGCCTTCCGGTCGGGGATGTTCTCGTCGAACTGGACGGCCACCGGCTGGCCGATACCGACGACCTCACCCTCACCCGGAATCAGGTAGGGCTTGGTCTGGTTTCCGGGCGAGCTCGTGGTGAAGCTGAGCGTCGCGGAGTTCGCGCCGCCGAGGCCGATCGCGTCCGCCTTCAACTGGTAGGTCTTGCCGTAACCGAGTACCTCGGTGGTCTCCCACGACCTTCCGTCGGCGGCGAGTTTGCCGTTCACGGTCTTGCCCTGCGGGCTGACCAAGGTCACGTTCGTGAACTTGCCGTCTTCCACCTTGAACGTCATCGGAACGCCCGGCGAGACGCCGACCTCGCCGTCCTTCACCGGGGACATCAGCTTGGGCTTGATCAATTCCGTGATGGGGTTGCGGTCGATGGCCGCCTGCGCCGCCTCGGTGGCGTCGGACGCCGAGCATCCCGTCAACGCCAGTGCGGCGACGGCGACGACGATCACCGGTCCCGCGATAGTGCGTATCGACCACCGTGTGGCCGACTTGCGCCGACCCGTACCACCATTCATTTCAACCCCGTTTCAAAGTCTCGGTGCTCCAGGACACACCGATGGCTTCGGATGCCGACCGCCACGCCGCTCACCCCGCCGTGTACGCGGGCGGTCGAGACCACAACCGGACATTCTGCCAGTGCGTCACGTCCAGGCCAATGTGAACACCACGTCCGTCACTGCAGCGTTACCACCTGTAGATCAACTCCACGACCCCCGGTGTTACCGGCGCGGGAGCACATCACGTCAGTGCCGGTCAGGACGCGATTTCACTTCTGCGGGCCCCGCCTGTTAAGGTTTGTCCCGCACCGGAACACGGGCAAGCGCCATTAGCTCAATTGGCAGAGCAGCTGACTCTTAATCAGCGGGTTCGGGGTTCGAGTCCCTGATGGCGCACAATCAGAAACCGTGCCCTTGTCAGACATCAGCTGGCAAGGGCACGGTTTTTCTCTCTCCGCACAGCCAGAATTCCGTGACATCACCGTGACCTGGACTCTTCCCAGAAGCACCACGGGTCTCAATTCGGACAGCGACACGCACCCGAAGCCGCCGGAATTCAGTCCAGCGGCCGAAAAGTTCTGTGATCTACCACACAAGAGGTTTAGCAGCAAACTCCCAGCTTGGATAACGATTCGGCAACCGCGTCCTGGGCTTTCCAAGATCGGCAGCGTCTCCCGTTCAGGATTCGTTCATCCTCCGTTAACCAAGCGTGACCATTCTGCAATCAGGTCACAAAGCGACCTGAAGTTTGGTCAGCCCGAGGAGTTGTAGACACCGATTCGGTAACGATCACACGGCAGGCAAGCCGGCCACGTGATCGGCGGAGCGGAATCCGGCAACGGACCCGCAATCCCACACTTCCGCCCGTCTCTTCGCATCGAGATGCGAAGTCCCGCGCGACACCGCGGCCGAGCCCACCGAGGGCGATCCGGCGCCGCACGCACGAAACGTCGCGTTCCGGGGACTTGTACGTCCCCCACAACAAAACCACACAACAGCACATGGCCGTTTCGGCGAACGCTACCAGCGTACGCGCCGCAGGATCCGTGCTGCCCGACCGCGGCCGGATCGAGTATGTCCCCGAACAAGGAACCGATTCGCAATGCCTGACAGACGCCTTTCCACCCTTCGCCGCCCCTCGCTTCGCGAGACCATCACCGTCGCCGTCGCGGCCGCGGGTGTCGTTGCCGTGGCCGCCTGCTCCGCGGCGTCCGTTGCCGACGACAGCGTCCCGTCTCGCATCGCCATGGTGGCCGAGCAGCAGCCCGCCGCCGCACCCGCTCCGGTCGCCGAACCGGTCGCGGAGGCGATCCCCGCGCCGCTGCCGGCCCCGGCCCCGGCCCCGGCCCCTGCCCCTGCTCCGGCGCCCGCTCCCGCGCCCGAGCCCGCTCCGGCCCCGATGCCCGCCCCGCCTTTGCCGGTGTACGAGAACAACCTGGACGGCTGGATCCGCCAGGCGCTCGACGTCATGCGGGCGAACAACATCCCGGGCACCTACGAGGGCATCCACCGCAACATCATGCGTGAGTCCACCGGCAACCCCCAGGCCATCAACCTGTGGGACTCCAATGCCGCCATGGGCATCCCGTCCAAGGGCCTGCTGCAGGTGATCGACCCCACCTTCGCCACCTACCACGTCGCGGGCACGCCCTTCGACATCTGGGATCCGGTCGCGAACATCGTCGCCGCCTGCAACTACGCCGCGCACCGCTACGGCTCGATGGACAACGTCAACAGCGCGTACTGAGTTATATCGCTCCGCAGCCTCCTCATCCACCGATGGGGAGGCTGCGGCGTTTTCCGGCCGGTCGCCCGGTCGTCCAGGCGTACCTCCGCCTTCGCTCCGGCCATGCGCAGGCGAACGACGGACGACGTCCGCCAGCGTCCATCAAGGCGTACCTCCGCCTTCGCTCCGGCCATGCGCAGGCGAACGACGGACGACGTCCGACAGCGTCCACTGAAGTCGATGCACCTGCGTCCATTAAGGTCGATGCACCTGCGACCCTGTGGACAGGCGATGACCGACTACGCACACAGCGACACGGCGGCCAAGAGCCGCGCCGAGAAAGCGCGACGGCTGGCGAGCTACCTCTGGCAGCGCGGCATCACCGGAGCCGAGGTGCTCGCGATGCCCGCGTCGGTACGGCGCAAACTGGCCAGGGCCGCCGAAACGAATCCGCCGAGCACCGACGAGACCTGGACGACGGTGGCGCAACTGCTGACAGAGAAGGACAGCTGGGCCGCCCGCCATCCCGAGCATCCCGCGGCCCGGCGTGAACACACCGACGAGAAGCTGCTCTGGGTGAAGCCGCCGATCACGCCTTGGACCTGATATTTGGGCGAAATATGTTGCAGCACAACATTTCCCATGCCTACTACGGACTTCCGTAGACTGGTCTCATGCACCCGCCGACACTGCCGTCGCGATGACCGAGCGCAAGCCGCCGAAGGAGACCTTCGAATCGTGGATCGATAAGCAGATCCACGAGGCGGCCGAGCGTGGCGATTTCGACAACCTGTCCGGCGCGGGTAAGCCGATTCCGGGGGTCGGCTCGGCTTACGACGAGGACTGGTGGCTGCGCGGGTATCTACGCCGCGAGGGAGTCAGCGGCGATGCCCTGCTACCGCCGTCGCTCGTCCTGCGGCGCGATATCGAGCATCTCCCCGAGGCGGTGCGTGACTCGGCCACCGAACGGCAGGTGCGCGCTACGGTGAGCGAACTCAACCAACGCATCGTGGACTGGCTGCGGATGCCCGAAGGGCCGTACGTCCCGATCGCCCCCGTGAACGCGGACGAGATCGTCGCGCAATGGCGCGGTGAACGCGAGGCGGCACGGATGCGTGCCCACCCGTACGGGCAGACCACACCGCCTTCGCGGGCGCCGTCCGACGAGGGCACGGCGCGTCCACCCCGCCGATGGTGGCGCCGATGGTGGGGGCACGCAACCGGTTAGCGCCCACCTGCGCCGGTACGAACGCCGCCGATCAAGCGCCGAGTTCGGTCACCTGCTCCACTTCGGCGACCACCTTGTCCGCCAGCCCGCGCAGGACCCGGGCCTCGCCGGACGTCATCGGTTCCACGAAGACGCGACGGACCAGATCGACGTGGTTCGGCGCGGCTCGCTCCAGGGCGACGCGCCCTTCCGGGGTGAGTTCGACGATAATGCCGCGGGCATCCTCCTCCGCGGGCCTGCGCTCGACCAGTCCACGGGCGTCCATCCTGGCCAGATGCTTGGACAACCGGCTCTTCTCCCAGCACACCTCGGCGGCCAGCTCCTTGGCGCGCAGACAGCCGTTCGGGGCCGCGGACAACGCCACCATCAGCTCGTAGTCCGCCAGGGACAGGCCGTCCTCGGCCAGCCCGGCGGAAATCGCCCCATCCAAACGCTGGCGCAGCCGCACATAGGCCTGCCAGGTCGCCTGCTCGTCGTCACTCAGCCACCGGACCATGGGAATGAAGTGTAGTCACAGTTGGTTGACATGGACACTAACTCCCGAGGAGGTCCCGATGCCCGCCGTCACCGTTCCCGACATCATGGTCCTGCCGCGGCTGGCCCGCCCCGACGTCACTCTGCGTCAACGGCCGGTCCGGAGCGTGGTCACCGCCCACAAGCAGCGCGAGGGCGCGGGATTCGAGGTGCGCAGGCCGTTCCCGAGCATGGACCTGCGCGCGGCCGATCCCTTCATCCTGCTCGACCAGATGGGCCCGGTCGCCTATGAACCGCACGAGGCGAAGGGCGCGCCCTGGCACCCGCACCGCGGCTTCGAGACGGTCACCTACATGCTCGACGGCACCATGGTGCACCACGACTCGCAGGGCGGAGGGGGCGTCATCGGCGAGGGCGACACCCAGTGGATGACCGCGGGCTCCGGCATCCTGCACGACGAGGTGCCGCCGGAGGAGATGGTCGCCTCGGGCGGCTGGTTCCACGGCATCCAGCTCTGGGTGAACCTGCCGCGCGCACTGAAGTTCGCGACGCCGCGCTACCAGGATCTGCGCGCCCGCGAACTGACCCTGGTGAGCTCGCACGACGGCGGCGCGCTGGTCCGGCTCATCGCCGGGGAGGTCGGCGGCTTCACCGGTCCCGGTTCGACCTACACCCCGATCGCCTACGCCCACGCGTCGATCACACCCGGCGGACTTCTCGAAACCCCGTGGCCGCAGGAGTTTACGGCGATGGCGTACGTGCTGTCCGGCAGCGGCACGGTCGGCGCGGAGCGCAGACCGCTCGGCGAAGGGCAGCTGGCGGTCTTCGGCCGCGGAGACGCGGTCACCGTGACAGCCGATGCGCGGCAAGACAATCGGACCGGATCGCTCGAGGTGTTGTTGCTCGGCGGACGACCGATCCG
The DNA here is from genome assembly GCF_015477775.1 of Nocardia abscessus. GTDB lineage: Bacteria > Actinomycetota > Actinomycetes > Mycobacteriales > Mycobacteriaceae > Nocardia > Nocardia abscessus_A. Next base: position 69,499 of record NZ_JADLQO010000014.1, read on the forward strand.
GGAACCCGTGGTGCAGTACGGCCCGTTCGTGATGAACACGCGCGCGGAGATCATCGAAGCGATGACGGACTATCAGGCCGGACGCATGGGAAACATCCCGGCGGAGCACATCGGCGGCGCTGCGACGACCGCCTGATCGGCAGCGCGGGCGCAATCCCCTAATGCCCTAGTTCCATCCCCCCGAGGTTGACAAGAGAGCGGCCCGTCACAACAGTGGATGCGGCGTCCGGTCGGACGCCCCATCCACCGCAGCAACCACATAGAGGAATACATGAACGTTCGCCGGCTCTCCGTCAGCGCGGCCGTCGCGGGACTGACCTTTCTCGCGGCTCCCGCCGCCCTAGCCGCCCCCCCGTCCGGTTCCGCCGGAACCGGCTCCTCGGCCGTCGACACCGGCTCCGCCGCGACCGGCTCGGCCGGTCTGTCGCAGACCGGTTCGGCCGGTGGTGCCTTCGCCAACTGCGACGACGCTCGCAATGCCGGACGGGCGCCGCTGTTCCGCGGGGAACCGGGCTTCGGCCCGCATCTGGATCCCGACGGTGACGGCTTCGCCTGCCCGACGGTCTGAACCGAAGGTGGAAGAACGACGACACCCGGTGGGCGCTGCCCACCGGGTGTCGTCGTTTTTCCAGCTCAGCGGAAGATCTTGAGCAGCACCAGCCCGACGAACAGGGCGGCGGCGCCGATCAGGCTGTACTTCACCTTCGGCTCGTTCAGCTTCGCGACCACGATGTGCTTGGTGTCGTCCGCGATGCGATGCGGGTCCGCGCGTACCGCGAGTTCGTCGAGCGTGCTCGCCAGCCGAGTGCGGGCGGCCTCGATCTCCTGCTCGATCCGCTCGGTATCCCTTGCCACGTTCCACCCTCCTGTTGTCGATTGCCGCACCTGGGGCACGAAGCACGCCGCATGCTCGGCCGTTCGTGGAGCGCCCAGGGCTCGCGGACGAGTCTATCCGCCCCCGCGCCGCGTTATCCGGCCGCGCGAGGATCTCCGGTCGCGACGTTCGGATACCGTGCTGGAGGTGACCACCACCCAACGACTCGCCCCCGGCGACACCGCCCCTGACTTCACGCTTTCCGACGCCGACGGCAAGGACGTCTCGCTGTCGGACTACCGCGGACGCAAGGTGATCGTGTACTTCTACCCTGCCGCGAGCACGCCCGGTTGCACCAAGCAAGCCTGCGACTTCCGCGACAACCTGGCCGACCTGGACGGCGCGGGCATCGACGTCGTCGGCATCTCGCCGGACAAGCCCGCCAAGCTGGCCAAGTTCCGGGACGCCGAGCAGTTGACCTTCCCGCTGCTGTCGGATCCCGACCGCGCCGTGCTCACGGCGTGGGGCGCGTACGGCGAGAAGACGATGTACGGCAAGACCGTCGTCGGCGTCATCCGCTCTACCTTCCTGGTGGACGAAGCGGGCAAGATCGCCGTCGCGCAGTACAACGTCCGCGCCACCGGCCACGTCGCCAAGTTGCGCCGCGACCTGTCGGTGTAACCCGCGGGCAGCGAAAAGCCCGGCGCCGCAGCGGCGCCGGGCCGAGTTCGGGAGCCCGCTCGGGTAGCTCAGCTCTGCCACACCTGCTGGGCGGCCCATTGCGCCATCAAGCGGAGATGCTCGTCCCACCAATCCGCGGCTTCCGGGGTGAACGCGGCGGGCGGCGGGGTCTCACCGGGGAAGAGCAGCGCTCCGTCGGGCGCGCCCACCTTGCTTTCGGCCGGGATCCCGGTGCCCGGCACCAGCGGCGCGGGCGCGCTCGTCTCCGCCTCGTTCGCAGCGTCGACGGGCACCAGCGGCAGCGGGCGATTGCGCGCGGCGGCGCCCCAGCGTTGTTCCGGGAACTGCGCTCCGGTCGTGCCGGAGTCGAGTGGTCCGTCGAACGAACCGTGTGCCCCGGCGCCCCCCGCATGGACCGGCTCCCCCGGATGGACCGCACCGGCGCTCTCGATACGGCCGTCCGCCACGACGACGGTCGGCATCGGCGACGAGGAATCGTTGAGCAGATAGCTCCCCCCGACGACCATTCCGCTGGCCAGCACACCGGCCGCGGCGAACACCGCGACTCCGCCGCGCGCCCGGTACGGCTCGCTCACCGGCTCGGCGCAGCCGTCCTGCTCGAGTCGCGCACTCAACGCCGCACCCGCGGCGGACGCGAAAGCGCCCACCGTGCACGGGATCACCGGCGCCCCGAAGTCCTCCAACGCCTTCAGCACCGCCGGGCCGGCGCCCGCCGAGCCGATCAGTGCCACCGCGTCCGGCCGGGCGGCGGCCGCCTCCAGCTGATCCCACGCCGCCGCCACGCCCATGCCGAGCGAGCGCGGCGTCGCGCGCCCCGCCTGCCCCACCGCGGCGAGCACTCGGCGGCGGCCGCGATCGACCAGGGTGAACGCCTGGTAGCCGGGCACCACCTCGCAGATCAGCAGGTTGTCGTAGGCGTCGAGCCACGTCATCATGCTCGCCGCGCTCAGGTGGGCCGATTTCGCCGAGACCATCGAGGCGCTGTGCCACGGACCGGTCGCCAACCGGGTCACGATGGCGCGCCGCTCGGCGGCGTCCCGGTAGGCGACCGCCACGCCGCCGATCTCCCGGTCCGAGCCGAGGCCCGCGGCCAGGGTGTCCAGCACGGTCTCGACCGCCGCGGCCACCTCCGCCTTGCCGTCACCGTCCGTTCGTTCCACCCGACGCAGCAGCACGCGGTCGGCCAGCTTCTCGCCGTCCGCGAGCGCCACCGCGTGCACGGCGCCGCGTTCGGTGGAAACGCCGAGAGTCACCACAGATTCAGCTACCACTGATCACGCCTTCCCTCTGCGCATTGACCGAGCTCACGGACTTGCCGAAAGCCATGAGCCCCATGGATTCCCCTGCTCGGAACACACGTCGCGATGCACGCGCGCTCGGTAAGTGTTCGGCACCACATCGGTTACGGATGGGTAGCGGAAATCCAGCCGCCTGGACTCGAACGACGGATGCGCGTATCGCACGCGTGTCCCTACCGTTAGCCTGGATGCGTGGAAGTACGCGCGGAGGCCAGGTCGAAGCACCGTCTGGACCCTGCGTTGGAGCTGCAGGACGACCCACAGGAGCTCATGCCGCGACGCCGGCCGACGCAGGAACGCAGCAAACGAAAGTTCGACGCCTTACTCCAGGCGTCCAGGGAACTGCTCGTCGAGGTCGGGTTCGAGTCGTTCACCTGTGAGGAGGTGGCGGCCAGGGCCGAGGTGCCGATCGGCACGCTGTATCAGTTCTTCGCCAACAAGTACGTCATCGTCTGTGAGCTGAATCGTCAAGACCTGGTTGCCGTTTCCCAGGAGCTGGCCGACTTCCACGGCGAGATCCCGTCGCTGGACTGGCTGCGGCACATGAACCAGTTCGTCGACCACCTGGCCAACCTCTGGATGACCGACCCGTCCCGGCGGGAAGTGTGGCTCGCCATGCAGTCCACCCCGTCCACCCGGGCCACCGGCGCGATCCACGAGAAGCAGTTCGCCGAGGTCGTGTCGCAGATGCTGCGGCCGCTCACCCCGCGCACCCCCCGGGTCCGGCGCACCATGATGGCCGAAGTGCTGGTGCATGTGGTCTATTCGATGCTCAATTTCTCGGTGCAGGACGAGCAGAGCAGCGCCGAAGCGGTCGCCGAACTCAAGCGGCTGATGGTCGCCTACCTGCTCGTCGCGGAGAAGGAATCGCGCACCGGCAGCGAGCGATAGCGGGTGGTCCCGGCGGGAACCGGGACCACCGCGCGGCTCAGCCCGCGCTGTCGCGGCCTTCGATGAGGTCGGCCAGCTCGCCCGGGTCCTCGAGCACCACCATCGCGGCGGCGGTGTCGCCGTCGTGCGTCAGCGACAGGTGAACCCGGACCCGGGGCAGGAACTCGGCGGCCAGGCCGTGCAGCTTGATGCTCGGCCTGCCCCACGCGTCGTTGACCACCTCGATCAGCGGATAGGGGTTGTCCCCGATCTGCGGGCGGCGGGCGAACCGCGACGATGCCCAGGCTTTGAGCACCGCCTCCTTCGCCGCCCACCGCGCCGCGTAGCTGCGCGCCGGATCGGTTCCCTTGCTCTGGCAGTAGCGCCGCTCACCCGCGGTGAAGCTTTCCCGGAGCATGGTGGTTCCGGCACGTTCGAGCTGTTCGGCGAAATCGGAGATGGTCACCAAGTCCAAGCCGATACCGAGGATCGTCATAGGCGGGCAGCCTACGACCTACTCGGCGAGCCCGTGCGCGAACCCGGCGCGACGGGTTGCCCCGCCGCGCTACCGGTTACGCGCATCCCGGGCCGTTCGCCCGGTACGCGCCGTCGTGCGCCAGGCGCGCCTCTTGCGAGAGCAGCACGTCGGCCTCCAGCTGCCGGGCCCGCCCGGACGGCGTGCCTTCCCCGCCGAGCCTGCGGTCCGCCGGACGCTCGTACAGCGGCGCGCCGCCGCACATGGCCTCCACGAACCGCTGGCGGCCGCTCAGCTGACGCTCCTGCGCCCTGCGCTGGTACTCGTCACGCCGCCCCGGCTCGATGGCCTGGATGAACGCCTGCGGGTGCACGACCGCCAGCAGACCGTTCACATGGCCGAAGCCGAGCGAGGTGACCAGACCGGCCTTCAGCGGAAGCCGATCGCCCAGCCGCAGCGCTTCACGCAGCCACACCAGGTGCGGGTACGGCCGCATCTTCTCGTCGACGCAGTCGAGGCTGCGGTTGGGCGGGATGACGCCCTGCTCGAGCACCTGGCACAGGCCGATCAGCTGGAAGGCCGCCGCACCACCCTTCGCGTGCCCGGTGAGGGACTTCTGCGACACGACGAACAGCGGAGCGCCGTCCGAGCGTCCGATGGCCGTGGCGAGGCGCTCGTGCAGCTCGGACTCGTTCGGGTCGTTGGCGGCCGTCGAGGTGTCGTGCTTGGACACCACCGCGATCTCGTCCGGGGTCACGCCGAGCTTGCGCAGTTCGACCGCCAGCCTGGACTCGGTCCCGCCGCGACCCGCACCCAGCGCACCCAGGCCCGGAGCCGGGATGGAGGTGTGCACGCCGTCCGCGAAGGACTGGGCGTAGGCCACCACGCCGAGCACCGGCAGGCCCATCTCCAGCGCGACGCTGCCGCGCGCCAGCAGCACCGTTCCGCCGCCCTGCGATTCGACGAACCCGCCGCGACGGCGGTCGTTGGCGCGGGAGAAGTACCGGTCGCTGATGCCCTTGGCGCTCATGGCCGCCGAATCCGCGGTGGCGGACATGTCGCCGAAGCCCACGATGCCCTCGATGCCGAGATCGTCGTAACCGCCGGCCACGACCAGATCGGCCTTGCCGAGCCGGATCTTGTCGACGCCCTCTTCGACCGACACCGCGGCGGTGGCGCAGGCCGCCACCGGATGCACCATCGCGCCGTAGCTGCCGACGTAGGACTGCACCACGTGCGCCAGCGCCACGTTCGGCAGCGCCTCCTGCAGGATGTCGTTCGGGCGCGACTCGCCGAGCAGGTTGTCGATGTACAGCGAGCGCATCGAGGACATGCCGCCCATGCCGGTGCCCTGCGTGTTGGCCACCAGCGAGGGGTGCACCCAGCTCATCAGCTCCGCGGGACTGAAGCCGGAGCCGATGAACGCGTCCACCGTGCACACGATGTTCCACAGCGCGACCCGGTCCACCGAGCCGGCCATATCGGGCGAGATGCCCCAGATGGTGGGGTCCCAGCCGGTCGGGATCTGGCCGCCGACGGTGCGCGACAGCTTGGCCCGGCGCGGCACGCGGATCTCGGTGCCTGCCTTGCGCGTCACGGTCCAGTCGCCGGAATCGGCGACCGGCGTGATGACGGTGTGCTCCGGATCGGCGGCGTGGAAGGCGCGGGCCTCGGCCTCGCCGCCCACCGTGAACGACAGATCCTGGTCGAGGAAGACCGAGGTCATCAGGGGCGCCGAGTTGTCGGTCATGGCGCCGTCGTCTTCGTAGCGGCGCACACCGCAGCGGGCGACCACCGCGTCGTGGTAGCGCTCGGCCAGCTCGTGCTCCGGTACGTAGTCGCCGGAGTCGGTGTCGTACCAGCCCGGCTTCGGGTCGTTCTCCCAGGCGACCATGCCGGTGGTCCAGGCCAGCTCCAGCACGCCCGCCGCCGACAGCTCGTCGGAGACCTCCATCTCGAAGCGGGTGCGCGCCGAGCCGTACGGCCCGAGCTCGCCCGCGCCGACGATGACCACCATGTCGGCCGGATCGGCGGTCACCTCGCCCCACTCGGGCACCGGAAGCGCGGAGGTCACCGTCGGCGGCGCGGGCAGCGCGGCGATCGTGCGACCCGTGTCGGCGTCGGCGTCGGTCTGCGCCTCCGCCTGCTCCGCGGCCTGCTTGGCCAGCTCGGGCAGGTCCAGCTTGGCCCTGGCCAATCCGCCGGTCAGGTCGATCTGCTGCGGGCCGCTCGCGGTCACCTGACGTGCCCGCGAAGTGCACCACTTGAGCAGTTCGGCGGCCATCTCGGCGGTGGACCAGGTCTGCACGCCCGCCTTCTCGACCGCCTCGACCATCGGGTCGTTGTGGCCCATCAGGCCGGTGCCGCGCACCCAGCCGATCAGCGCGTGCACCAGGGTGACCCGGGTCGACCACGACTTCTCGGCCCGCCACTTGGCGACCACCGCGTCCAGCGCGGCCTTCGACTCGCCGTAGGCGCCGTCGCCGCCGAACATGCCGCGGTTGGGCGAACCCGGGAGCACCACATGCAGTTTCGCGTCCACGTCGTGATCGGCGCCCAGCTTGGACAGTCCGCCGATCAGCCGCTCGACCGACCAGAGCAGCACTCGCATTTCCATTTCGGCGCGAGCGCCCGCGTCGGCGAGGTCACCGGCCACCCGCGGCGCCGCGAACGGCAGCAGCAGCGTCGGCGTCATCGCGTCCTTGATCTTGATCTTCGCCCCGCCCGCGCTGTCGACCTGCTCGGTGCCGATCCAGTCGATCAACGCGTCGACGTCCTGGTAGGACGCCATGTTGGCGGGCACGACCCACAGGGCCGCGCCGTGGCGGGCGTTGTCCCGGTACAGCTTCCGGTAGAAGGCGAGGCGTTCGTCGTTCAGCGCCGAGGTGGTCACCACCACCGTGGCGCCGCCGCTGAGCAGGATGCCGGTCGCCGCCGCGGCGATGGATCCCTTGCTGGCGCCGGTGATCACCGCGATGTCCGAGGACCACAGGCCCGGCTCGTCGACGCTCAGCGCCGCCTCGGCGATGCGCTCGTACAGCCCGGCGAGCACCGAACGGGCCTCGTGCATCGCCCGCTGCCGCCACCAGTTCGCCTGTGCGGCAACGGCTTCGCCTGCCCCGAGGAAACCGGTGACCGGTCCGTTCGCGCTGCCCGCGTCGTCGGCCAGCCACAGCCGGGCCAGATCCTCGCGCGCCGTGGCCCACCGGTCGTCCAGCAGCACCGCCTTGCGCGCGTCGAACGCGGGCGCGACCAAACGCGGCCAGTCCGAACCCAGTTCGGCCGACACCAGATCGACCAGGGAGTCCTCGGACGCCTCCGGCGCGGAGACCCGCTCGGACAGGCCGAGCTGTTCGAGCACGACGCGCGCGGCCGTGGCCAGCACGCCGTCGCGTCCGGTGATCTGCTCGGTGAACTCCCCCAGCGCGGCGGCGTCGACGGTCGCACCGCCACCGCCGCCCGCCGAGGGCAGCGACACCGCGACACCGCGGCGGGCCGCGACGGCCTGCACGGCGGCGTCGATGGCCGCGTCGACCGAGGCGGCGTCGCCCAGCGCGCCGGAGACCAGCCCGCCCAGGTCACCGCCCCGCACGCTGGCGCCTTCCCTGGTGCCCAGCGACACCTCGGCCGTCACGTGGCTGGCCCAGCCGTCCCCGAGTTCCCAGACCTTCTTCACCCGATCGGCGATGGCGGCGGGACGCTTACCGGACGGACCGAAGACCTTGCGCAGATGATCGCCGATCGCGTCGGTGAGCACCGTGCCGAAGGGACGGTAGGTGCGAGCCAGCCGCTCCACCGTCGCGGACAGCGCGCCCATGTCGGCGTCGGCCGCGCCGTCGATCGCGCCGAGCGACAGCTCGGAGCCGAGGTCGACCAGCAGCTGGTTGCGCCGGGAGGACACACCGTCACACAGGCCCTCGATGGTGTCCACCGGGCCGATCTGGTCCAGCCGCAGCTTCGTCCACAGCGCGATCAGCACGCGGGTGGCGTCGGCGGCGGTGAACGCGATGTCATCCGGACGCGGGCCGCCCGAGCTCGGAGCGGGCGCGGCGACCGGAGCGGCGGCCACGGCCGCTGCCGCAGGCGCGGTGGCGGCCGGCTCCTCCATGGGCTCGTCGACGGGCGCGGGATCGGTGTCGGTCGCGTAGACGATCGCCGCCTCGCGCTCGATGTTGAGCACCTCGACCGTTGCGCCGCTGAACGCGGGCAGCTTCAGCGTCTGGGAGGCCAGGTTGGCCACCGTCGGCGTCGCACCGAGACCGATCTCGACGAACCGCTCGATGCCGAGTCCGCCGTGCATGGGGTCGGTGAACAGCAGGTCCTGCGTCTCGATCCAGCGCACCGGGCTGGCGAATTGCCAGGCGAGCAGCTCGATCAGCACCACGCGGCACAGCTCGGTCGGGCGGGCCGCCCAGCTGTCGAAGTCGGCCAGCACGTCCGCGAGCGGTTCGGACGGCACCAGGTCCGCGATCTCCTGGACGAACGCCCGCTCGAGCGAGAACAGCCTGGGCACCAGGTTCGGGATGTAGCGGCCGACCAGCACCTCCGGGCGCAGGTCCACCGGCAGCAGCTGTTCGAGCTTCTGCCGGAACTCCGGAACGCCCTTGCGCAGCACCGTCGAGTGGAACGGCACGTCGATGCCGGGAACCAGGATGAACGCCCGCTTGCCGCCGAATTCGGCACGGCGACGGTCGATCTCCTCCTCCAGCGCGTCCAACCCGGCCACCGTGCCCGCGATCGCGTACTGCGAACCGCGCAGGTTCAGGTTGACCACCTCGAGGAACTCCCCGACCCGATCACCGACCTCCTTGACGAAGTCGACGACCTCGCCGTCGGGCAGCCCGATCTGCGAGGGCCGGATCGCGGCCATCCGGTAGTCGCTGCGTCCCTGCGAATCACGCGGCACCAGTTCGTGCATCGCGGAACCGCGCTGGAACACGACCTCGAGCACCGCCTCGAGCGGAAGCACTCCGGCGACGGCGGCGAGCGCGTTGTACTCGCCCACCGAGTGGCCGGCGAGCAGCGCGTCCTCGACGAACGCGCCGGCCTCGCGCAGTTCCGCCACCTGGGCGACACCGAGAGTCGCCATCGCGACCTGGGTGAACTGGGTCAGGTGCAGCACACCGTCGGGGTGCCGGTGCTCGACGCCCCGCGCCTTCAGGTAGGTCGGGTTGTCGCGCACCACGGCCAGGATCGAGAAGCCGAGCGCGGCACGGGTGTGCTTGTCCGCGCGCTCCCAGATCTCCTTGGCCGCCTTCGACCGGGAGCGAGCGTCCAGCCCCATCCCCTTGCGCTGAATGCCCTGTCCGGGGAAGGCGTACACGGTCTTCGGCGCCGCGGTGCGACCGGTCGCGGTCATCACCAGTTCGCCTTCGGTGCGGCAGGAGACCTCGACGATCTCGCTGCCCGCGTCGACCGCGACGCGCTCGACGCGCACATCGATCGACGCGCCGGGGCGGACCATGCCGAGGAAGCGGGTGGTCCACGCGGTCACCGTCCGCGCGGGCACCGAGCCGGCCGGATCGACCGCCGACACGACGTGCTGCGCGGCGGCCGACAGCCACATGCCGTGCACGATCGGGCTGCCGAGCCCGGCGAGCTTCGCGGCGGAATCGCTGGTGTGAATGGGGTTGTGGTCACCGGAGACGGTGGCGAAGGCGTGCATGGTGCGCGGAGCCACGATCGTGACATCGCGGCGGCGCCTGCGCGGAGTGTCGGTGGCCGCGTCGGACACCGTGCCCCCGGCGCGCGGCGGATCGGTGAGTTCGCCGGTGCCGTTGCGTCCGCGGATCGCGAACCGCTCGGTGAGCGTGGCCAGCACCGGCATCGACATCCCGGTCTCGGGCTTGTCCAGCATGGCGGTGATCCGCACGTGCACCTCGACGACGCGGCCGAGGTCGGTGTCGAGGGTCTCCCCGGCCTCCGCGCGCACCGCGAGCACGCTGGTCTCGGCGGGCAGGTCGGCGGCGATGTGCACCTGATGGTCCAGGTGGACCAGGTCGAGCATGCCCTCGATGACGCTCTCGCCCTTGGCGGTGCGGGTCGCGCCGAGCACCGCGAACACGGCGGGCCAGCAGGCGCCGACCAGCACGTCGGGCACGGTTCGGCCGAGCGTGCTCAGCGTGGTGGGCAGGCCGGAGCCGGTGACGCCCGCGTGATCGGCGATCAGGTCCGGCGTCCAGGCCAGGTTCACGTGCGCGACCTTGCCCTTGACCTCCGGAAGATCCTGACCCGCTGCGACCGCGAGCAGCGCGGCCATGGCCTCGTGCGCGTCGGCCTCGGTGACGACCGGGGCGCCGCCGTTGTGGACCGAGGTCGGCACGGTGATCCGGATGCGCACCGCGTTGCCCGCCAGCAGCGGAACGGTCAACTCCAGGTAGGCGTGCTCCGGCTCGGGGCCGGTGGTCTCGACCAGCGTCGCGCCGCTGGGCGGATGCACCGCTCCCTTGCCGTCGACGACCCATTCGGACAGATCGCCGAGCCGGTGCACCGGGCTGATCGTGGTGCGGCCCGCCCACTGGACGTCGGGCGCGGCGAGGACGGCGTCGATCGGGCCGCTGGTGACGCCCGCCGTGCGGCGCGCGTCCACCGCGGCGGGCACCACGCCCGCGCGCACCAGCGAGTACGCCGTGTCCTGTTCGAAGCGGTCGAGCAGCTCGCCGACCGGCTCGTCCACCCGCGTGATGCCCGCGACCGAGACGGTGCCGGGGATGACGCACACCTGATCGGCCGAGTAGCGCGGATCGTGCGCCTGCCACAGCGAGTCCGAGCGCCACCAGCGGCGCACATCGGCGTCCACGACCGGCACGAAGTTCACCGGCTTGCCCGGGGTCTTGCACAGCGCCACGAAGAACGGCACATCCGCCGGATGCAGCAGGGTCTGCTCCGCCGCAGGGTAGGCGTCCTTGAGGGTGCACAGCGCGGCGACCGGGTCCTCGAAGTCCTCGTCGCTGGCGAACAGCGTGGGGATCTCGCCGCGGTCGGCTGGATGCAGCCGAGATTCGGTGCGGCGCATCATCTCCGCGAACCGGTCGCGCCAGGTGATGTCCAGCCACACCGAGCTGGTCGCCTCCGCGATCGCGTCGCCCAGGTCGCTGCCGCAGTCGAAGTCCTTGCGCCGGTCCAGCCCGACCGCGAGCTCGACGTAGCGCTCCAGCCAGTCCTGGTAGGTCATGGTGACCAGGTCACCGAAGTACGGCTTCGCGGTGGCGTTCAGCGCCGCGATGATCTCCGCACGGCGCGCCGCGACCGCGTCGGCGTCGCCCGCGACCTCGTCCAGCAGGCGGCCGGTGCGCGAGGCGGCGTTGTCGATCTCGTGGATGTCGGCGCCCAATTGGCTACGGCCCGAAGCCATCCCGCCGGACGCGGTGCCCGCGCCGACCCAGTCGGGGGTGCCGGGAGTGTCCACCAGCAGTTGCTTGACCTCCGGCGCGGTGGTGGCTTCCAGCGTGGCCATGGCCGCCGTGCCGACCAGCACACCGTCCAGGGGCATCACGGGGTAGCCGTGCTGCACCGCCCATTGACCGGTGAGGTACTCCGTCGCCCGTTCGGGGGTTCCGATGCCACCGCCGACGCACACCACCACGTTGGCGCGGTTGCGCAGCTCGGCGTAGGTGGCCAGCAGCAGATCGTCCAGGTCCTCCCACGAGTGGTGCCCACCGGCCTTGCCGCCCTCGATGTGCATGATCACCGGGTAGTCCGGAACCTCGTCGGCGATCCGCAGCACGGCCCGGATCTGGGCGACCGTGCCCGGCTTGAACGCGACGTGCGCGATGCCCACCTCGGTGAGCTCCTGGATCAGCGCGACGGCTTCCTCCAGCTCCGGAATGCCCGCGGTCACGATGACGCCGTCGAACGGGGCGCCCGCCGAGCGCGCCCGCTGCACCAGGCGCTTACCGCCGAGTTGCAGCTTCCACAGGTACGGGTCGAGGAACAACGAGTTGAACTGCACCGAGCGCCCCGGGTGCAGCAGCTTCTTCAGCTCGGCCACCCGGTCGGCGAAGATCTGCTCGGTCACCTGGCCACCGCCGGCCAGCTCGGCCCAGTGGCCCGCGTTGGCCGCGGCCGCGACGATCTTCGCGTCGACCGTCGTGGGGGTCATACCCGCGAGCAGGATCGGCGAGCGCCCGGTCAGCTTCGTGAAAGCGGTCTCGACCACGATGCGCCCGTTGGGCAGCCGCACCGGCTGCGGCGCGAACGCCGACCACGGGGTCGCGGGCTCCGGCGCGGCGCCCGGGGTGAGCAGGCTGCGCTGACCGGCGCGAGTGGCGGCCGCGACCATGCCCAGGCCGGTGCCCTTCAACGTGCCCGCGGTGACGCGGGACAGCAGATCGCCCGGCCCGAGGTCCAGGATCCATTGCGCGCCCGCGGATATCACGCTCTCGACGACGTCCACCCAGTCGATCGGGTCGACCAGGATCTCCCGCGCCAGCCGGCCCGCCAGCTCGGCGTCCAAGCCGCACTGGGTGGCCCAGCTGCTCACCAGATCGACGGTGTCGGCCAGCGCCGGGTGATGGAACGCGACGTCGACCGCCACGTCCTCGAAGACCGGAGCGAACACTGAGCCACCACGCGTTTTTGCGTCGCGTTCACGCGCCTGCTCGTCGTGGATCCGGGCGCACCGCTGCTGCACCCGCTCCAGCTGGGCGGGCGGTCCGGACAGCACCGCGCGGCGCCGCCCGTTGCGGATCGAGATCACCACGGACGCGGCCGGATCGACTCCCGCACACACCTCCGCCACCACGGCACGCAGCTGCTCGGGATCGACGTTCGACACCGCGGCCATCGGCGAGCGATCACCCACCGGCATCAGCCCGCGCCGCCGTGCCACCAAACCCGCTGCCGCACCGATCATCTGGGCCACCGCGAGCAGCTCCGCGTCACGAGCGCCACCGGCCTCGACCGCGGCGGCCGCGAGCAGGCCCTGCGAGTGTCCGACGATCGCGACCGGCGCGTGCTCGGCCGGATCGAGACCCTGTAACCGCAGCGCCCGCACGGCCGCCACCTGGGCCAGCAGCACACCGGGCATGGACACCGCGGCCGAGCGCAGCACATGTTCGGAAGGGGCGGCGGAGGTCTCGCCCTCGTCGGTGTCGGCCAGCTCGTTCTCGAGCATCCAGCCGATCGGGTCGAAGCCGACGGGACGGACCACCAGCAACTGCGCCGCAACCGGCTCGAGCAAGGCGGCCGCCTCGTTGACCAGCGCGGTCAGCTCCGGCTCCAGCGCGCTGTCGCGCCCGATCTCCTCCAGCTCACTCAGCCACTGCGCACCCTGCCCACCGAAGGCGAGCGCGTACGGCGCGCCGCCGAGCAGACGATCCAACAGCGGCGACCGCGCCCCGCCCGACGCGGCCTTCCCGGCGGCGGCTACCACCTTCGTGCTCTGTCCGGACTCGGTCTTGGTGCTCTCGTTGATCGTCAAGACGCTTCGACTTCCTTCTCCATGCGACATGCCTCGGCGACACGCCGGTCCCTACCGGTTCACGAGTGATCGCGGGTGATCGGCCTGATACCGGCGAGGATGGCACAAAATCATGAGGAAATCCTCACGTTTGCTTCCAGGTGAAGCCGTTACTTAGGAGTATTCGCGTACGTCCGTACCAGAATAGTAATGAACATGACCCTGCCTCATGTTTGAACTCGCTGGTCCCTCGGGTTACCAACGCGTACGAAACATGAGCGCCCCTCATGTTGCCTTTGTCCAAATCGTTATAATCCCAGGTAAGGTTACTGACGAGTACGCCACACCCTCCCAATGCTTCGCTATGGGCGAATCGCCCGGTAGAGTTTGGACGGTCGTACCATCAAGCGCGAGTGGCGAAATTGGCAGACGCGCCAGATTTAGGTTCTGGTGTCCACGGACGTAGGGGTTCAAGTCCCCTCTCGCGCACAGATTCCCGTCATACGTGACACTTTCCCCAGCCGCGTGTCGGAGTGCACTCGCACACACGGAGGCCATCCGTGGAACCACGTTCTGACCTGGACCGATTGCTGGCACATCTGCCAGATCGCGACACATCTTCTCCCCGCGTTCTCCCCGCGAAAGTTTGCTGACCGGGGTATCGGCGGTGATCGCGCCGGTCATCCCGCCGGAGTCGCCGTTGCGGGAACTCGTTTACGGACCGCAGGTCACGAACCGCGTGGTTCGTACCGCCGACGGTGATGTCGTCCACCGAATCTGCACCGTCGGCGACGGAGGCCGCGTCCTCGACAAGATCCCCTTCGCCGCCCTCGATTGGCGGCCGGACACCCGCCCGGGAGTCGCGGATCGCGGCGGCGTGAGCTTCCGTGACGCCGTAGACGGACATGGGGGTGCAGGTGGCCTGCTCGCTCGCTCGCTGACCGCTCCGTGATGCCGGCGGATCTTCCGCATCGGTCGCCTTCGCAGTCGCCCTCGCCTCTCGTGCACTCTGATGGGAATCACCACCACTGCTCTGTCCACCGCACCGCGGCAGCGGCGGGCATGCGGATTTCGCGTCCTCCCGCACCGAGCGGGTCGACCGCACTTACGCGGACCCGACCGCTGAATCGAGATGCCGACCTGGCGGGGATGCACGGACCGACGCGCCGCATATGGCACCTGGCACGGGTCGGTGCCGTGGCGTCCGCGGCCGCTGTGGAGTGTTGCTGTTGTCGCCCCGTCGATCGAGTTGGTGTAGTGGACGTTTCGGCCCGTAGGGCCTGTGGCGGAGAAGGATAGACCCGCCGTGCCCTTACAGACGACGAACTCGACGCTCTCCGACGACTCGGCCGGTACGTCGTCGATGACGACGGGTGCGCATCGGAGAACGACTCAGCCCCAGTACGGCCGCATCAGGTCTCCGAAATGGTCCGTCATGAAGGCTCGATGATGGAGGGACGTAGGGTCGCGGTTGATCGGCTCGTAGGCGTGCTGGAGCCACAGCATGGTCTGGAGTCCTCGCTGTTCAGCCCGCGTGAAATAGTTCACGGATACGCGCTCGATACCTTTTCGCTCAGCCGCGAACCGGCGCACAATGGCATCGGGGACAAGGAAATTCTGCGGTGCCACCAGCACCATACGGTCCTTCGCATAGCGCAGCGCCGCCACCAGGAGCACTTCCCACCATCGGGCAGCCGTCAGGGTGAGTTTGTAGCGGTCCGAGAACTCGGCGCAAATCTCGTCGAAGTCGTGCCATGCCTCCCCCACCTCTTGCGATGGCATCCGCACGGCGAGCTGACCGCCCAGCCGTCGAAAATTCTCCTCGGTGGCTTTCTTGAAGTCCCAGTCGATGAATGTGAGGAGAGCGTGTACGGTTTTAGGCAGAATTGTTACCGGATTTCCCGCCCGGTCCTCCAGGGCAATGGTATCCCGTGCGGAATCATCTAGAATCATCCCGAGTAGATAATTCAGATCCCGTGTACCTACCCGGTCGTAATCTGGGTCGACACGCGGGTTGTTCAGATCGGCCGACGCGTACCCGTCGAACAGCCACAGCACCGGCTCATCGAGGTCGATTTCCGGTACTTTGGTGCGGATCTCATGCTTGACGTAGAGCTGGGGTTGCCCCCGGTAGTAGCTGCGCAGCGTTCTACGGAGGTCCACACCGTCCTGCATCGAGCCGCGGAACTCGTGACTGCGCAAGCGGTTCGCGTTCTGACGCCGGGCCAGTCGAAAAGCTTTGTGCCGCATTCTGATACGGAATTCGTCTTGGGGCGCCCACGTTTCGCTCCATCCCATCAACCTTCTGAACCAACTACGCGGCGGCACCGGGATATCGAGATCGATGACGGTGGAAGGCGTCATATCCGGCGCGATATCGGGGACGTCGCGGTCGCCGGGTTCACCGGGCACGCGGATGATCTCGTAGTAATGGTCCAGCTTTGTACAGCTACGCGCGACGTAGGGGTCGCGGCCGGTGGCCTGCGCGGCCGTATTACTGATCTCGAACACCGACTCTTTCGAACCGCGGATCCGGCCGATTCGCTGGACTTTGACCTGGTCGAAGTAGCCGAGCAGGTGCCTTTCGGCATGCACCCGGAAGGCAGGCGGAAAACAGGATTCCGATGCCTGCACCGCGGTCTCGAGATCCGGGGACAGTTGCCCCGAGTATGTGAGCAAGCCGGCCAAGATACGAGTGAACGCCTGATAATGTCGAATCGAGACGTCCAGATGCGCCGACTCGTTTGCAAGTTCATGCATGATCCGCACGAGTTCGTCGAATTTGTCGAACAGGTGCGCTTTCCCCTTCGCGCGTTGCCGTTCGTATGCCTCCACCAAACGCGGAATGTGGTCGAGGTAGCGCATCAACATGGCGAGGCTCGGTTGCCTGATCTTGTATTCGAGACGCGGCAGCGGCGCGGGGGCATCGTCGAGCAGCGGAACCGGTCGGCGCATGAGCCGACGGATCGGCTCTATATGAGTGGCGTGGCACACGAAGAGGATGCGCCGGTTTCTGGTCACCAGCCCTTGCAGCTGGGCGGCCATGTGCAGTTCGCGCCAACTGTCCACCGGTTCGAAGCGCGACGGCTGATGGGTGAGCCGGTCGGCGATCAGGTCCAGATATGCTTGCGCACCGCGCACCAGCGCGAAACCATCGTCCGGCCAGTCTCGGTCGTTCACACAGAAGTGGTCGATCAAGTGTCCTGGCGCGACTTCCTGGTCGACGAAATAGAGCGGAATATCTCGCTCGACGGCAATGCGAACCGCCTCGACGATGCCGTCGGCGGGCGTGACCGGGAAGACTTCGCGCTGTTCCGAGTCGCTGACCGAAGAGATCACCAGCGAGACTCGCGGAAGCTGACGTATCGCCTGCAAGGTCCGCGCGCGGATGGACTCCGGCAGCGCCACGGCGATGATGTCGGACTCGCCCAGCCCGATATCATCGACAACCCGCTGCACCTGCACCGCGAAACTGAGCCGATTCCGCAGGACCGGGACCATGAAGACATTGCCCTGTTCGATATACAAGGTGCTCACGGTGCGCCGCCGATTCAGTGCCTGCGACCGACGAACAGGGACATCATCCTCCGCAGGATCTTGACCTTGTCCCCGCCGACCTGGTCCGAGTAGTTCATCGCATATCTCATCAGTGCCATCACCTGTCGCACCGACACATCCTCGGGTTCCTCTTGCAGGTACCACGTCTGAAAGGCATCGAGGAATTCCGGCGACGGTTCGAGCGCCGTATCGATGATCCGGAGAATGTCTTCGAATGGCGGCTTCCCGATCTCGATGACCGGCAGCGTCCGCTGTTCGATGTATTCCGGCAACGCATAGCCTGCGTCACTCACCGCGGGATTGAGCGCGCAGCAGAATCGAAACCTTGCTCTCGCCTCGTCGTCCTGCGGACCGATATTGGTCCCGGTGATGGCCGAATAGACATACTGCCTTCCGTCCAACACCGATGCGAGTGGACTCAGAGCCCGCTCGGGGACCCGATTGATTTCGTCGAAGAAGAACAGCCCCCCTTCGTACAGAGCAGTCGCCAGCGGGCTCGCCCGCAAGGTCAGCCGCACCGGATCGCCTTCGACGATGTCCGGGTCCGGGGTCAACATCAACGCCATATCTTCTGGCGTGAGTTCCTCGTGGCCCTGCAGGATATACAGTGGCATATCGAGCCGACGAGCTAGTTCGTAGACGATCTCGTTCTTTCCGAGTCCGGGCGCTCCCTCCAGTCGGAAACTCAGTGGCGGGACACCGTTGTCGAGTAGCCGCGTGCCATTGTCACCGACGCCCCACGCGGTCCAGCACATGAGTAGCTCCTTTTCTCGTCCGATGAAAGGGCTATTCGGCAGGTCGGCGGGGTCAGCGAGCCAAAATCGGGTCCGGCGGATGACGCCTTCTCGGTCCATGGGATCACCTCATTCTGCTACCAACCCGGAGGATGATCCGGGGCGACAGGTCACGCGAAAGCCGAGGCGGTGCGAGCGCACCAGCGGATCGAACCATCCACCGATGAGCAACCATATCGGGTTGTAGGACCCCGAAGGGTTCCCGCCTCCCTTGATGCCTACCGTAACGCCCTCGGCCACAGTCGTATTATGGGGAATATCGTCGTATTGCTGTGCACTTTGCGAGATCTGGCGAACAGCGGTGTTGCACCATTCCCAGACGCCCCCGAAGAGGTCGTGGATACCCAGCTTGTTCGCAGTGAAGATCCCGACCGGGGTCGGCGCCTCGAATCGCAACTGTTCCTGGTGCGGTGCGAGGTATTCTTCGATCAGCGTCTTGGCCTGCCGTACACGATCCATATCCGCTCGTAGCAGGTTCGCGATCACCATGTCGTCAGCAGCTGTCAACATGGCGGCGGCAAATTGTCTGCCGAATTGCTGGCCCGGCGGCTGTCCGTGCTCGGCTCGCGGCGCCAATGCACCGGCGGTGATGTCGAGTACCAGTTGCAGGACACGATCGTCGCTGTATGCGGCTCGATCCCATTCGAGGGTCGACGGCAGGCGGAAAACGAGATCGCGATCGCGATGGTTGTGCGTCAGCCAGGAGCAGTACGCGCTCGCCTCGAAGAAATTGACCCCTGTCACGGGATAGTTGGGACCACCGATCGCGCGATTGTGCCAGTACCTCGGAAAAGCGATGCCGTGCCGCTGCTTCCACCGCCAACCGGCCGGGCTCCACCAATCCTCGTTCCGATACCCATCGGCCATGACGAACCGGGCGAATTCCAAGGCGGTGACCGGATACCGGCCGATGCGGTACGAACCCTGAAGTGTCGAGGCAGGCACTTCGACCATGCCGTCGCGCGGTTTGTCCGCGTCGATTCGCGGATCATGGCGACCAAGCGCCCGTGCGTCGTCGATGCGATCATCGGTGTCACGCTCGGCTGTCATCCGGCGCATCAGGAGGGCAGCGGTCTCCGAACCGATCCGGCGGCGCTCTCCCGATAGTTCGGCGGCGCATTCGTGAGCGAGACGCAAGTCGTTTCGGGCGAGCAGTTCGATGAACTTTCGAGTGTCCTGCGTCCGGAGCAGGGCTACGAGAATTCTGCAGACATCTTGCCATTGCCCCGACGAATCGGCGACGATTCGCCGCACATGCGGCTCCATCACCGCATTCACCCCATGTCGGCCCACCTCGGCAGCGAGCCGTCGCGCGGCGAAATAGGCCCCGAGAGTCTCGAATTCGAACTCGATCAGGTCGCGATCGGTACGCTCGCGCAGTAATCCGATACTGCGAGCCTCGGCGACGAGCCCTCGTTCCGACTTCGCGGCGCGACGCGCTCGCTGCGGAATCGTGAGAAATTCGTACGCCACGTCGGCCAGCCACTGTGTCAGCAGATCGGGGTCTTCACCGGCCGCCCGCGCGAAACCGCTCTCGGTCGACCGGCGCGTGACGAACCTCTCGAGGATCGTCGCGAGATCGGCCTCGGCGAGATCGTCGACGGTGAGTTCCAATTCGCATAGTACGGTCAGCAATCGGGGATTCCGAATGTGGTATGCGATCCCACGACCGTGCGGGCCCAGCAGGTCCGACAGGGACCGATGCCCGCCGCGCTTCTGGAGCAGCAAGGAAACCTGCTGCTCGTCCAGTTCACGGATACGAGCTTCCCTGAGCCGCAACGCAGGTCCCCCGCGGTTGACGCGGGACGCCAGGAGCAGGGCCGTGTCGGATTCGGACGGCGCGTTCAGCTCGAGTTCCCTCTCGGCATCCGGCGAGAGCTCGTCGGCGTCGTCCAACAGCAGCAGAACAGGCGAGCTGAACAGGCGACGCATACCGTCGAGCGATCCGAGGCGCGAGACCATCGAATGGCAGACAAGTTCGAACCACGTGTCGCCATGGACGAACGACCGGAACCCTACATCGGCGAGGTGGTCATCGATTCTTCGTCGCGGAGCGTCTGCCCCGCTCAGCGATACATACACCGGCACATACGGCACAATCCACTCATCGAGCTGCCCCGCCCCCGGCACGGACCACCGATTCTCGATATCGCGCAGCGTGATCGACTTACCCGCGCCGGTAGGACCCGTCAGGGTCGCCCGTTGCACTCGGCTTGGCAGATCGGAGGCCGATGCCACGAAGCCGACTACTCGGCCTTTTTCTGGGCTTCCGGGTGTCGGCAGGAGGTCGACCGCGAGCGGAATGAGCCCGGCGCGTACCGATCTGGTTCGGCAGTGCACTTCGAGTCGGTAGGCGATCTCGTAGAACCCGAGCGCCGTGAGACCGCGGGCCAGCGACATGGCGAGGGCGATCTCATCCGACTCGGTACGGGATCTGCGAGGAGTCTCCTTCGTAAGTATTCCGGCCACGTGCGCGGCCAGGCAGGCGCTGTTGGCCGAGAGCAGTGGGAACAACACATCGCGAAGCGGCAACGGTGCGCGGTAGAGCCTCTCGCAATGTTCCGCACGATGGGCGTAGCGATGCGAATAGAGCTTGACGGCTCGATATACACGCCAGGGCCGGTGGTGCGGTGAATCCAAACCGAGGCCGGGCTCAACATGGCGGGGCAAGGCGAGTGCGACACGGTGTCCTTTGGCCTCGGCCCAAGCGAGCGCCATCGACAACGCTTCGGCCCCCGAACCGTCTTCGGCCCACGCCGACTCAGGATGAATCCCGGAGAAATCCACCAGCAGCAGCCCCGGCGGAGTAGCTGCCAGATCCCGGTGGCCGGAGCCGTTGGAGGGTGCCGACGAACTCGCACCCACCAGATCCTCGCCCGCGACCCAGATCACCGGGCCGCCGACCTGGGCGAGTGCGACCAGCGATTGTTCGGCATCCGCTGGGAAGTCGGTGATCAGGACGAGCGGATCCCGCCATTCCGCTCCAATGGCTTCGACCGAGAGTGTCGCATCCGGGTCCGCGGCTGTGTCAGCGGGATGGAACAGAACGGACTCACCGATATTCTGCAGCTGGGCAGGCACCCGCTTCGAACCCAGTGGTGGTAATCTACCGGAACTGCCTGCGGCATCGGCTTCCTCGATGCGCGCGCACAAATCTTCGGCGGTTCGTCGCTGCTCGACTCCCAAACCTTCAGCCACTGTCCGCAGCACTTCGACGAGTAGTTCGTTCGACAACAGCCGCAGCAAGTCGTTGGTGAATGTCTGAGCATCTGTATTCCGACGCAGTTTTGTGTGTCCCGGCCATCGGATCAGCAGGTGCGACAAGGCCAGGCGCTGATCCTCTTCGATCAAGTGCGGAGCGAGCCAACTTCGCACCTCCCGCCACAGGTGCCATTCGAGATCGGCCACAGCGTGTCACCTGGCGATCCTGGTGGCGATCAGGGGACCGTTGTTCCTCAGATCCGCGAGGATGGCGATCGCGCTGATGCCCTCGTTGCGCAGATAGCGTTCGTCGTTTCCTGGTTCGGTCAGCATGCCGCCCGCATGGTGGACGCCGATGACCTCGAACGCGTTGTCGAATACCGGCGATCCGGACGAGCCGGGTTCCGTGGAAGTCGTGTACTGGATGATCCGGTCATCTGCGTACGCGACGAAATTGTTCT
This sequence comes from Nocardia abscessus, assembly GCF_015477775.1. Classification (GTDB taxonomy): domain Bacteria; phylum Actinomycetota; class Actinomycetes; order Mycobacteriales; family Mycobacteriaceae; genus Nocardia; species Nocardia abscessus_A. Next base: position 91,072 of record NZ_JADLQO010000014.1, read on the forward strand.
GCATGGAGATCTTCTTGTAGTGCCCGCCGGGGTGCTGAATTATATTGACCCGATCACCGCGGACGGCGCGCCGAGGTCGCAATTCCAGTGGTGTGACGTCGTCGGCGTCGCGTAGTTCGACCACTGTGAAATCCAATTCCGGATTCGTATAGAACAGTCCGTCCCTCGCGGCACCGTAGGTATTGCCGGGCACCTGCTTACGGAATCTATCGATCTGGTAGTTGAAGGCGAACTCGCTGCGTATCGCACTGGCGGCATCGGGAATCACGTGGTTATTGGTCATCACGAGCGTCGGGGAAATCAGGAATCCGGTGCCCAGCCCGGCAGGTGTCCGGATCCTGACGACGGCGCGAGCCGCTTCCAAAGCCATTTCCAGCATGAACACATCGCGGAGGGTGTTCTCTCCGATGATTCGCTCGTGCACCGCGCCGGGCGACTCCCGACCGGACCATCCGGTGATCCCTCGGGAATCCGCGGTCGGCGTCGTCTCGAACGGATAGCGAGCCAGTATGTCACGCAGGTCGTCGGCGTGCTCGCCCGCGCCTAGATACGCCAGCATCTTGTTGATGAGCACGCCCAGCGTCTCCCGCCCTGGCTCGTCCTGCCCGAAGGACTGCAATCGCTGCACCACCCGAACGGCGACCGCGCGCGGCGAACCGTCGAGATCGAGTGTGGTGATGACATCGTCGGCTCGCGACGTTCCGGCGAATACATCCGTCATCAGATCAATACGCGACCGACCGGTCCGGAATTCCGGTAGAGCGCTGAGGATCTCAACGACCCGCGCGAAATCTCGCGACTCCAGGTTGATGCTCATTTCCCTCCCGTGACGCCGACACTACCTCTTATTCGGACCGAGCGGGACGGCGTTACGCAATCGCGCCCGCACCCGACCGACCCCGACGGAACCGAACTTCGGCATCAGCGGATCGAACAGATCCCACAACCCGTACCGGTCACCGCAGCGACAGCGGCCGAGACGATCGTCCGGATCGAACAGCCGCTGAACCAGATGGCCATCTCCCCCGCCGGTCTCGTCACCGCGGCACGAATGTCCCCACATTCGGTGAAGTATCCCGAAATCCGGCTGTCGGCAGGCACACTCCCGGCTTTCAGTACGGCGACGAGTACGGCGTGACAGAGGTGGTCGAGTGACGCCTGCGGTGGGGCGGTCGGCGGGGCGTCGGCGGGGACCGAGCAAGGGGGATTTGAAGGAGGCGGCGATTCTGGACGCGGCGTGGGCGCTGCTGGCGGAGAAGTCGCTGGCCGAGATCACAGTGAGTGACCTGACACAGAGAGCCGGCATTTTCCGGTCGTCGTTCTACTTCTACTTCGATTCCAAGGAAGCGGTGCTGCGCGCTTTGGTGCAACGGGCCGGATCCGAGATCCGTTCCTCCACCGGCGCTTTCGCGACCGATGCCGAGGGTCGGGTCGGTGATCTGGCTCCGTTGATCGCGGGATACCTGCCCCGGTGGCGGGGGCGGGGCAGGTGTTGCGGGCGATCCGGGTGCAAGTGGAGTCGGACCCGGACCTACGCGAGTTCTGGGCGCAGATCCGCGACGAAATCCTCGATGACGTCGCCGATTCGATCGAAAGGGCCCAGCGCGCCGGTACTGCCGCGGCGGCGCCACCGGCGGCGCGGGAACTGGCAGATGCGTTGTTCGCGATGCTGCTGCAGAGCGCCTACCAGCATTCGTTGCAGCCCGCCGACGAGGCCACCGAGCAGCGGCTGGTCGACACACTGACGGTGACGTCGCAGCGGCTGCTGGGCTTGACCGGTCAGTGACGCAACCCTCCCGGCGCGGGCTCCGGGAGGGTTGCTTCGGCGGTGCTCGCCGCAACCGATGGCAGGTCAGCCGCCCGAGGATCCTGTTTTGAGGCCACCGGCGGAGCCGCTGGGCAAGCGCAGGTTGGCTTCGGGCACACCGGTGCCGCCGGGGTCGAGTGTTCCGCCCCGAACTCATGACCCGCCGCACGAGAAGGGGCATCGGGGGTTTCGCGGCCTCGCGCGCCGGGGCGGGGCGGGTGGAGGCAGCGGGTCGGGTCGCAGCAAGCGCACCGATCCGAGCGGGTTCACCTACAGGCGGTCGTTGCGCCGGGTGGGCCCGCGGCCAGTGGCGTTCGTCCCCGAAGCGCTCGGAGGAAGAAGGCCAGAAGCCGAACAACTCTGCGACGCATCGCCTCAGCGGGTGATCGGCGATGACCGCGACCGGATCAACACGATCCCTAGGTGATGTACACCTACGGATCTGGCTGGGTGACGCGGCCCTCGATTACGCCGCATCCAGAGAGGCGGTGCGCAGTTTGATCTGCGACTGGAGCGCAAGGCCTGGTTCACGATCGAGTTGATCCGCGACACCATCGAGGTCTGGTCGCTGCCGCGTCTGCCGTGTGAACGGTTGTACCTCGGGTCGTGACCAGCAGCGTCGACGCGGCAGCTCCGTCCCTCACAACAGGCACGCACGCTGCGTTCGGGTTCACTTGAAAGCACGTGCTCCGTTGGTGAGGCGTCCCGCGTCCTGGATAAATGCATCACCGACTGGTAGGGAGAGCCTTCCGGGGAGGTCATCCCGAAGGTTCGGAGATCCCGAGTGGGGCAGATGCTGGATGTCAGTTGGGAACTGGGCTAGCGCGGGGTCACGGCGCGGAAAGGTGCTTCTGCAGCATGGATCCTTCGCACAAGGTGCGCATCTCGGTTCTGGATACGGCGCCGATCACGCAGCGATCGAACGCGAGCACGGCGCTGCGTAACAGCGTTGAACTGGCACAGTTCGTCGACGACCTCGGCTACTACCGGTACTGGGTACCCGAGCACCACGGAATGTCAGGCGTGGCCAGCGCAGCACCAGCAGTCGTTGCCGAACGTGTTGCCTCGGTGACACGGCGATACGAGTCGGAGCAGGCGGGGTGATGCTGCCCAACCACGCGCCTATCGTGATCGCCGAACAGTTCGGCACTTTGGAGGCTTTCCACCCGGGCCGCATCGACCTCGGACTCGGTCGTGCACTCGGCGGACCTCGCGAAATTGCCGACCGCGTGCGCAGCGAGCACGACCGCACAGCCGAACCGTTCGAAGATCAGATCCGAGAATTGCTCGCGCTGTTCGACGCAGAGAACTCCGACGGCCGAGCGGCGGCTGTGCCTGCCGTAGGCAACAGGCCCGAGGTTTGGCTGGTCGGCAGCAGCAACCATACCGCCCGAATTGCTGGGAGCCTTGGGCTCCCATTCGCCGCTGCCCACCATCTGAAGCCGATGAACACCGTTGAGGCCGTGCGAACCTATCTGCAGACGTTCCAGCCGTCAGCGATATGCGCGACTCCGCGGATCTCGATCAGTGTGGCGGTGATCGTCGCTGAAAGCGACGAGCGAGCCCAGTGGCTGGCCGGACCGCTGAGGATGAAGATCGCTCGGCGACAGCAGGGCCGACCGATACAGCTACCCAGCCCACAAGCCGCTGAGGCAAACGGGTATGCGAAGAATCGGACCGCACACGATGAGCTGACCGGCGTGTTCGTCGGGGGAACCGCAACCGTGCGCCCACAGTTACAGGCACTCATCCATGAGACTGGCGCTGACGAGCTGTTGATCAAGACCGACCTATACGATCCGAACGACCGATACAGATCCTACGAACTGTTGATGGGCGAGAAGGCTCACTGGCTGAAGTGGGCGAGTAAGCGTCAGTACTCCCCTGACGTATAGCAATCCGGCCAGCGAACCCTCGCAACAACGAAATCATCTGACCACCAGCCAACCGACCGACGGCTCGAAGCAATCACGGTCCGGGGTCGCGACCGGCGCGGCGGCCTGCTCGGCGTTCAAGAGAACCGGGTATCGGTTCCTGATTACCACTTACACCAGTTGCGTTGGGGCGCAACCGGGTGCCGTGGAGTCATCCGCGTTGCTCGTCGTGGCGGTGCTGGGCGGCGACGACATCGGCCGTGTGCTGACGGATCCACTCCAGGAACTGCCACAAGGACTCGGTGAGTCCCTGGCCGAGGGGGGTGAGTTCGTAGCTGACCCGTGGGGGCGTGGTGGGCTCCACAGCGCGCGCGACGAGCCCGTCCCGCACGAGCGTGCGCAGCGTCTGCGACAACATCTTCTCGCTGATCCCGCCGATCATGTTGTGCAGCTCGGAGAACCGCAGTGGCCCGCCGCCCAGGGCGGTCAAGATCAGCATGCCCCAGCGGCTCGTGATGTGATCGAGCACCTCTCGCGCGGGGCACTCGCTGTTGAATGCGTCACTTGTCGTGGGCCAGGCAGGGTTTCGGACCTGCGAACGTACCGCCATATCCGGAGCTTACCCAGAGGTATGTCCTTACTGGCAGTAACCCGGACGGCCTACGCTGCCGCCATGGTCACAGTCGTTTTCGGAGCAAGGGGCAATGTCGGCCGCCACGTCGCGGCGGGCCTGATCTCGCGGGGTGAGCAGGTCCGTCTGACGGGCAGGGCACCCGACGCGGCGGGCTTCCCGCCGGGCGCTCAGGTCGTCGCGGCTGATCTGGAGCGCCCCGACACGCTGCCCGCCGCGCTCGAAGGAGCGGAGCGCGTGTTCCTCTACGCCAAGCCCGACGGGATCGACGGTTTCGTGTCGGCGGCCGAGACCTCCGGAGTACGGCACGTGGTGCTCCTGTCGTCCGGGGCGGTCCTGCAAAACAATGCCGACAACCCGATCGCTCGAATGCATACCGTCGTTGAGTCCGCTATCGAAAAGTCCGATCTGGAATGGACATTCATCCGGCCCGGCATGTTCGCCACGAACGCACTGTGGTGGTGGCAGAAGTCCATTCGCGACGAGGGCGTCGTCCGGATGCCGTACCCCGATTCGCGAACAGCGCCCATCCACGAGCAGGACCTGGCGGCAATCGCGGTGACCGCTTTGACCGAGCCGGGTCACCACGGCCACGCCTACTCTGTGTGGGGTCCCGAGTCGCTGACCCTGCGGCAGCAGGTGCGGCACATAGGTGAGGCCATCGGCCGCGATATCGCTTTCGAGGCGGTCTCCGTCGAACAGGCGCGTACGGCACTGAGCGCGAGCATGCCTGCGATCGGCGTGGAGGCCGTCATAGCCGGATGGGAAGCCGGAACAGTTGCACCGCCGCAGGTGTCAACGATCATCGAGGAGATCACCGGTCGCCCGGCGCGTACTTTCGCGCAGTGGGCGCAGGACCACGCGACCGACTTCCGCTGACCGGTCGTGCTGCCGAGCCGGGTGGGGCGTGAATCGTGGCCGATGAGGCAGCAGCGATATGGGGGATTCCCCTGAGGTGGAAGTGTGATCGCCTTGGATACGCTCGGTCGGCCTTCGCGACATGACGTCGGAAAGCGTTGTGCAACTGGTGAACAGGAGGTCGAGGTTGTTGACGAGAACCATGGGCAGTGGGAGGGCTGGGCGCATGATTGCGCGCACCGCGGTCATCGCGGCGTTGACGCTCGCTCCTGCCGCTGTCGTCGTGCCGGCCTTCGCCGTTCCATGCCACGGGACCGCGACCGCCGGTTGTGCCCACAATCCCGGTGGCATCGAAGACCGATACGGGGCGGACGGCTTCGACGACTTCGGCCGCGACCGCTCCGGGCGTGACCGGTTCGGTTACGACTCCCTCGGTTACGACTCGTTCGGCTACGACCGCTCCGGCAGGGACCGATCCGGCTACGACTCCCTCGGTTACGACTCGTTCGGCTACGACCGCTCCGGCAGGGACCGATCCGGCTACGACCGGTCCGGACGGGACCGGTTCGGTTACGACAAATGGGGTTACGACAGATCGGGATACACCGCGCAGGGCTGCGCCCGCACCGGTGAGGACCGCCCTGATGCCGACCACGCCGAATGTGAGCGGTTGCGCAACTCTCGTCCCTCGACCGGAAGCTCCTGATCTCTTCGTGGCAGAACGAATCTGGCCCCGTCGGTCAGCGTGAGTGGCTACCCGGCCGTCCATTGGGCCCACGGATGCGGAGGCGACTTATTCTGCCCACTGCGGAGTGAATTCGCTTGCTGAAGGGTCGCTACCGCCCGCGGCGGCGACCCTTCAGTCGTGAGAGGGCAATGCGGACAAGGTCGTGCCACGCGGAACGCCGCAGTGGATTCGCCTCGCGGCCGACCCGCGAGCCGCTACCGTCCGAGGTGGGTGCAAGGTGCCTACCCCCTGAGGGCGCCTCACCCACCCACCCGGGGGGTGGGCACCCTCCACCCCCCGGGGCCCATGACCAGCCCATCTCCGTATCCGTGCGGCTACCAGCGCCCCTTGTTAGACGAGGCCTACTCCTGGTTCGGTCGTCGCGAACGGAACCGCACGGTCGAAGCGAGTCGCTGCCCGGAGGATGCCCGTGCATAGCTAGGGCCGGGTGCGCGAAGGAGTCAGGGTCACGGCCGTGGCGGCTGCGATGGCCACGGCGGCGAGGGCGGCGGTGGCAGGCCAGCCGAACCAGCCGACGGCGGCGGCCCCGGCGGCGGTGCCCGAGCTGCCGCCGATGAAGTAGACGATCATGTAGGCGCTGTTGAAGCGGGCCGGTGCGGCCGGGTCGATGGCGAGCACCGTGCTCTGATTGGCTACCTGCGCCGCGAACAGTCCTGCGTCGAAGAGGCCGAGGCAGAAAAGGGTTACGGCGGTGTGCGGCAGGGAAGCGCTCAGGACCGCGGCGGCGGCGAGGGCGAGCGCGAGCCCGACCAGGATCACTCGCCGCGCACCGATGCGATCGGTCCACGTCCCCGCAATGCGAGTGGCGACAACGCCGAGGAGCCCGGCGAAGGCGTACATGCCGATCCGTTCGGCGGAATACGAGAACGGCGGCTGGGACAGCGCGACCGCGAGTCCTGCCCAGACGGTGCAGAAAGCGAAGAACCAGAGGGCCCCGCGACCCGCCGCCACTCGGAGCGCCGAAAACCGGGTGTACAGTCCCGGAATTTCGCGCAGCGTCGCCGAATAGCCGACGGTGGCACTTCCCGCCGCGGCGGGTAGGACTATGCGAGCGATGGCGGCGATGGCGGCGCAAGCCACCGCGAAGACGGACAACATCCCGCGCCAGCCGATCGAATCCGTCAGCCACCCTCCGACGATCCGGCCCATGAGAATCCCCGCCGAAATGCCCGCGGTCACGATTCCCAGTGCCGTGGCCTGCCGTGACGGTTGCGCGAAACGCCCGGCGATCGAACTCAATTGGGCGCCGGCCGAGGATCCTGCGCCGATCAGGCCGACGACGAAGCCGAGCAGCCAGGGCGAACCGACCGCCGCGTTCACCGCCAATGCGACTGCCAGAGCACCGAACTGGGCCGATACCACGATGCGCGGCGCGAACTGGTCGACCAGCGGTACCAGGAGCGCGAGGCCTGCCAGATAGCCGATCGGTCCGCATGCCAGGGCCATGCCGACCGCCGCGAGCGAGGTGTGCAGCGAACCAGCCACCTCGGCGATGGCCGGTTGCAGCGGATAGATACTTGCGGTGGCCAGCGCGGCCGCGAGCGCCATGAACCAGACGACGGGTGTCCGCAAGGCGGTGGCGCCCCTTGCGCCGGGAATGAGATCGGTTTCCATTGCACCGACGCTAGGAACGCCGAGGCCCGGATTCCGGCGGGAAAAGGACGCGATCGTCGCAGTCACAGCGCGTGTCCGGTGCTCTTTCGGCGTGAATGCGCTCGGTTCAGCCGGCGGATTCTGCCGACTCGACGGCTTTGTCGTACACCTGGCTTGCGTCGCGGACTTTGGTCGCGAGGAACCGCATACGCTCGGCGGTGAGGTAGCCGCCGCCGAAAGCGGTTCGGTCCAGCTCGGCGGCCACCTGGTCCAGCGCCAACCGCGCAAATCGGATCTGATCAGGCATGATCAAAGTTCTACCGGTGATCACCGCCGAAAACACCGCCCCACGCCGGTGAGTCTCGGTGCACGTCGACGGATTTACGCCGGAATCGAATATTGCGCTGTGCGGATTCGAAATCTCGGTGACTTATTCCGGCGATTGTGGGCAGCACGATCAAGCGTTACTCGACAAGCAAATGTGCCTCGGCTCGTCACTGCTCAAACCTCAGCCGCGCGGCGTTGTGCGTATGCGATCACGTTCTCCGCGTAGGCCGACGTGCCCTGTTCCGCGCAGCATGCCTGGTATCGGACGAGCGCGTCCTCCAGTTGCGGTCCTGGTCCGCGGTCGGTGAGCAGGACGACGATCGCCTCCCAGGTTTCGATCCGCGGGTCCGGGAGGGCCAGTAGTTCGTCGAGGTACCGGCCCGGTTCCAGCAGTCGCAGCGCCCGTCGCGCGTAGGCGTGCACCCGCCGGGGCAGCCCAGCGCGGATGGCGTCGATGTCGGCCTGCAGCGCCTGGCCCGGTCGCGCCGGGTCGACCCTCAGGGACCACAACTCGGTCAGATCGTCGGGCAATCCGTGATCGTCGATCGGTCCGGGGCCGGTCGCCTGCTCGAGCGGCGCTATCGGGAGACCGAGCCGCGTATTGCGCCAGTTGCAGAATTCCCACCAGGCGGCCGGTGTGGCACTCAGGGTCAAACCGAACTTCAGCTCCTGCTGCCCTCCGGTCCAGGTACGCAGCGTCCGGCTGCGGCCGACAGAGGCGACACCGCCCGGCACGACCCGCACCCACCTGGCGTCCGAGCCATCGAAGCCGTACGGCTGCAGCAGCTTTCCCGCTTCTCGCGTCAGTCGGCGCAGCGCCGCGTCCGGTCCGACCATGCGAGCAGATTAGCGGTACGCACCGACACGAACAGGCGAGCACGCGCCACCGTCACCGCTGCGGCGCCGCGCCCTCGACCGGACTCGCTGATCACGACGGGCGGCCGGTGATCAGTGGCGCGATGGCACGGCGGGCGATGCGCCGGGCGACGGCCTCGTCATCGAGGTCGTAGCGGGTGTGGGGCAGGACGAGGTAGCCGAGGGTCAGGCGGATGATCGCGTCGGCTCGGATGTCGGGATCCGCTTGTGGCAGTACGCCTTCGGATTGACCCGCGACGATGTGGGCCGCGATGAACCGGTGACCCGTGTCCAGCGGTGAGGGGTCGCCCGCGGACAACATGGCGAGGAGTTCGCCGGTGCGTGTGACGTCGGCGTCGGCGGCGAGGAATCTCCTGCGTAGCCGCAGGCAAGCGAGGAATCCCTCGGTGATCCGCTCGGTGGGGTCGGTGACGGTGAGGAAGGTCGTGGCGATCTCGGTGAGGAACGCGCGCAGGGTGTGCGCGATGGCCGCCTCGAACACGGCGTCCTTGCCGCCGAAGCGGCGGAACAGGGTCGCGCGGCCGATTCCGGCGGCGGCGGCGACGTCGTCCATCGTCGCCGTCCGGGTGCCACGCTCGGCGAGCACCCGCATGGCGGCCTCGTAGACGCGCTCGTCGTCGGCCGTCGCGGGGCCCGGGGTCGCGGCCCGGCCGACGGCGCGTTCGAACAGGCTGGTCAGCGGGGCGCCGGGACGGGTCACCCGCCCAGTATCCTTCATGAGACTACTATGCTCGTAATAGTCTCATGAGAGTGTGGAATCGGATGCGGGATCATCGCCGGCCGAGCCGGTGCCGTTGGGTCCGGATTCGGTGGCGTGGGCGGTATTCGGCGACGTGACGTTCGTGCCTGGAGCGCAGCGACATCACCGACCGGGTGCTGGCCGTGGTCGGCTCACCGAAGCCGCCACCGGTAGCGGTGCTCCGGCACGGCTTCGTGTGGAACCACACGCTGGGCCCGATCGCCGGGCGGGTGCTGGTGCTGACGACGGCGGGCCTGTTGACGCCACGGCTACGCGAACTGCTCGGCGTCCCGTGGAACCGTCGGCGCCGTCTGGCATTCGGCGTACTCGCCGCGCTCTCTCGCGCGACGGTGCCGCGACTGCCCGCGCCGCTGCGCCTGGTGCCGCAGGCGCGGCGCGCACACCCGCGTGCGCGGCGCGGCGGAGTTTCCCGACCTCACGCCGTGCCGGAGGGTTCACCCGCGGGCCGACCCTCCCGCCTCGCCACCGCGGCCGAGATCCTCGAGGTGCGCAGCAGCGACGGAACGCGGCTGCACGTCGAGGTGCACGGCCAGGCCGACGCACCGACGATCGTGCTCGCCCACGGCGTGCTGTGCTCACTCGAGTTCTGGCGCAACAAGATCGAAGACCTTCGCGGCGAATTCCGGATCGTCGCCTACGACCAGCGCGGCCACGGCCCGCAGCGAGGCGCCCCGCGCCGGGCATTACGGCATCGAGCATCTCGCCGACGACCTGCACGCGGTTCTCACCGCCACCGTGCCAGGGAACCAGCGGGCGGTGATCGCCGGGCACTCCCTGGGTGGAATCGCGGTGATGGCTTGGGCCGCACGGCATCCCGACGAAGTCACCGCCCGTGCCGCGGCGGTGGCGCTGGTCAACACCACACCCGGCGTGATCCTGGACCACATGCACGTGCTGCGCGGCCCGGACCGCCTGCTCGGCGTGCGACGGCGTCTGGCACGGACCGTGGTGCCGCTGGCGGGCATACCGCTGCCGCGCCGCATGCCATTGCGCCGCCGGCTCCTGACCCACGTCGCGGTCGGTCGGGCGGCCGGTGCGACAGTCGGCTCCGGGCTGGATCGCATGGTCGCCACGACTTCGGCCCGCGGTCGCGGCGGCTACGGCAGCCTGCTGGTCAACCTGCTGACGGCCCTCGACCCGGCCGCGCTGAACGTCCCCGCTTCGGTCATCGCCGGGCGCGCCGGACCGCATCGCACCACCGGCACGGTCCCGCCTGATCGCGTCCCGGCTCCCGCAGTTGCTGCAACTGCTCGGACTGGACTGCGGGCACTGCGCACCGCTCGAATGCGCCGATGCCGTGTCCACGGCCCTGCGCGAACTCGCGCACGGTCACGTTCCGGTGGACGCGCACCCGAATGCGTGACGGCGACACGGACCGGAGCGAAGGGCGAACCGCGAGCAACGTCTCGCCGCATCCGCACAGCCTCGCCACGAACCGGTTCAATCATTGATTGAATCAACTCTTGAAGCATGTTCTACTTCTAAGTCGAGCGGGCCGGAGTCCCGCTGACGAAGGAGACGGCCGATGACCGAGAGAACCGTGCTGATCACCGGCGCCGGTGGCGGGCTCGGCGGTGCGACCGCGGCCCTGTTCGCCCGCCGCGGCTGGACAGTGCTCGCCGCCGATCTGCGCCCGCCCGCACCCGCGCCGAACACGATCCCGCTCGAACTCGACGTGACCGACCCCGCGTCGGTCGACGCGGCACTGACCAGCGCCGAACAGCACGCGCCGAGTGGGCTCGACGCGGTGGTGACCTTCGCAGGGACGATGTTCGTCGGCGCCCTCGTCGAGGTCGACGACACGGACCTGCAACGCATCTTCGAGGTGAACGTGCTCGGCACCCACCGCGTGGTGCGAGCCGCTTTCCCGCTGGTGCACCGTCGCCGCGGACGGGTGATCACCGTCAGCTCCGAGACCGGGTGGCAGAAGGCCCTCATGCTCAACGGGCCCTATGCCATGACCAAACACGCCATCGAGGCCTACTCCGACGCACTGCGGCGGGAACTGATGTTCCTCGGCATCCCCGTCAGCGTCATCCAGCCGGGCCCCTTCCGCACGGACATGGTGCACGGCATCCGCGCCACCTTCGAACGAGCACGCGAGCGGTCCACTCACTTCGCCGAACTGACCGGCAAGGTCGCAGCCCTCGCCGAAGGCGAGCAAAGCCGCGCCCATCACCCGGATGTCCTCGCTCGCGCCGTGTGGAAGGCCGCCACCGCATCCCGGCCGCGCAGGCGCTACTCGGTCCGGCCCGACCTACGGCGGGTGCTCATGCACCGGCTACCCGACGCCCTGCTCGATCCGATGCTCGAGGCGGCGCTGCGACCTCGATGAGCGGCCGCCTTACCCGGTCGAAGTACCCGCGCGTCGGCGCGTGTCGGTCAGGCCGTCACCGCCGGGCGCAGGTGCACGACCTTCGTCTGAGTCATCTCGTCGAGTAGTTCCGGCCCGTAGCCGAAGCCGGTTCCGCTGGCACGGCGAGGGTGCGCTGCTCCACCGGGCGCCCCGCCGAACACCGCATTGATCTTCACCGTGCCGACCGGCAGTTCGCGCCAGGCGTACTGGGCATTGGCCAGCGACGGGGTGAGGACGGTCGCCGCGAGACCGTACTCGTCGCTCGCGGCCTCGGCGACGCCCTGCTCGAACGTGTCCACCACCCGCACCGGCGCGACCGGACCGAACGTTTCCTCACGCATGATCCGCACAGTCGGATCGCAGGTCAGTACGGTTGCCGGATAGTGCGCACCGGCGCCGTCCGGCACCACGCCGCCTGTCACCAGATCGGCCCCGTGTTCCACAGCATCGCGCACCTGGGCGTGCACCTGATCGCGATGGCGCCGGTCGACCAACGGCGCGGGCGTCCAGGACTCGGCCTCGGCTACCAGCGCCGCGAGAAATGCCTCCGCGACGTCGCGGTGCACGAAGATCCGCTCGACGGACACGCAGATCTGACCGGAGTTCGCGAACGCGCCGAGCGCCGCCTGCCCGGCGGCCCACACGGGGTCCACACCGGTGTCGACGACGAGTGCGTCGTTGCCGCCGTTCTCCAGCAATGCCTTGGCGCCTGTGACCGCGGCGCTTTTCGCGATCGATCGTCCGGTAGCCGTACTGCCGACGTGCGCGACGACGTCCACATCGGGGCGTGCGGCGAGCAGTGCGCCGATGCGCCCGTCACCTTGGACCGTCTGCAGAACACCCTCGGGGAGCGCGCGGCCGAGCAGATCGCCGAGAAGACCGCCGGTATGAGGTGCGCGTTCACTCGGCTTGTGCACCACCGTGTTCCCGGTGACCAGCGCCGCGCCGAGCAAACCGCAGGACACCGCCACCGGATCGTTCCAAGGCGTCAGGGCGACGACCACGCCGCGAGGTTCCCACACCATGAGATCGGTCGCTTCGAAGTCGCCCTGAAGACTCTTCCCTCGGTGCACCGGCCCCAGTTCGGCGTATTGCTCCAGCGTTCCGGCGCCGGCCAGCACGCCCGCTTTGCTCTCCGATTGCGGGCGTCCGGTTTCGAGGCGGTTGAGCTCGGCCAGTTCATCGGCGCGCTCACGAAGCGAGGCAGCGCCCGCACGCAGTGCGCCGGCCCGCTCGGCTGCCGGGGTGCGTGCCCACGTGGGCTGAACCCGATTGGCCAGCACCAGCTGACGGTCGATGTCCGCGATACCGGTCATGGGCACTTTGCCGACGGTGGCACCGGTCGCGGGGTCGAGGATCTCGATCGTGTCGGTCGCCCGATGGTCGGAGGGAAACGTGACAGCGTTCGGTGCGCTCATATCGCGGGCGTTACCTGGCTCACATGGTTCAAACCCAGCGGGCGCGACGTCGGCGCCGATCCGCCGCCCGGCGCTCGAGCGTGTTCCACGTGGTAGCTGTCGGTGGGCAGGCCGGTTTGAACCTGCGGTAAGAGGCAAGAGCTATCGACATGGCCGGACGGCTCACGGTGTTGCTGTGGCACGTGCACGGTTCCTGGACGACGTCTTTCGTCCGAGGACCACACCGCTATCTGGTCCCTGTGCTGGAAGGCGGCGGGCCGTGGGGTCGAGGGCGGTGCGGCCGCGATTGGCCGTCCGCCGCGGAGGTGCCCGTGGCGCGATTGCGCGACACCGAGCCGGACGTGGTCGTCCTCCAACGCCCGGAAGAACTCGACCTCACCGAGCGATGGCTCGGTCGTCGTCCTGGCGCGGGCATTCCGGCGGTCTACGTCGAGCACAACACTCCGCGTCCCAGCGCGGCCACCACTCGGCATCCGCTGGCGGATCGCGCCGACATCCCGATCGTGCACGTCACGCATTTCAACAATCTGATGTGGGACAACGGGAAAGCGCCCACCCGGATCGTGCCGCACGGCATCGTGGACCCCGGCGCGCTCTACACCGGCGAAGTGCCACACGGCGTCGCACTGATCAACGAACCGATGCGCCGCGGAAGGATCACCGGAAGTGATCTGCTGCCCGACTTCGCGATGGCGGGGCCGATCGATTTGTACGGCATCGGAGCCGACGAATTCACGCCGGACCGAGCCGCCGGACACCCGATCCGCGGAATCGGCGACCTCGACCAGTCCGCATTGCATCCGGACATGGCGCGGCGGAGGGTCTATCTGCACACCGCGCGGTGGACCTCGCTCGGATTGTCGCTGCTGGAGGCCATGCACCTGGCCATGCCGGTCGTGGCCGTCGCCACCACCGAGGCCGTGCGCGCGGTGCCGCCGGAAGCAGGCGCCATCTCTTCCGACATCGCCACGCTCACCGCGAAGTTCCATGAATACCTGCACGAACCCGACCTGGCGGTGCTCGCGGGCAAGTCGGGCCGGCAGTTCGCGCTGGAGCATTTCGGCCTGGGGATCTTCCTGCGCCGGTGGGATTCCCTCCTCGCCGAGGTCACCGAATGAAGGGCGTGATCGGCGTGGTTGCCGTGTCCGAACCATGTGAACGTGCGTTGGTCACCGGCGGTTGCGGATTCGTCGGGTCGCACCTGTGTGCACAGTTGCTCGACGCGGGAACAGCCGTGCTCGCCGTGGACAACTTCGTCACCTCCGCCCCGGACAACGTCGCCGGGCTGTTGGAGCGGCCCGGATTCGATCTCCTACGGCACGACGTCACCGAACCACTGCCCACCCTCGGCTGCTTCGACGTCGTCTTCCACCTCGCGTCGGCCGCGTCACCGCCGGACTACCTACGGCTGCCGATCGAGACGCTGCGAGCCGGTTCGCTCGGCACCGCCAACGCCCTCGAGCTGGCCGAACGGTGCCGAGCTCGATTCGTGCTCGCGTCGACGAGCGAGGTCTACGGTGACCCGGCGGTCCACCCCCAGCCCGAAAACTATTGGGGTCACGTCAACCCGGTGGGTCCGCGCAGCGTATACGACGAGGCGAAACGGTATGCCGAGGCCTTGACAATGGCATTTCACCGGGAACGAGGCGTGAATACCGGAATAGCCCGGATTTTCAACACTTACGGCCCCGGCATGCGCACCGACGACGGCCGAATGGTGCCCACTTTCATCGCCCAGGCGCTGTCGGACGCGCCACTCACCATCGCCGGAACCGGCGAGCAGACCCGCTCCCTGTGTTACGTCGAGGACACGGTGCGCGGCTTGCTCGCGCTGGCGGCGACCGACCATCCGGGGCCGGTCAACATCGGCAATCCGCACGAAGTCTCCGTGCGGTGCCTCGCCGCGGAAATCCGAGCGTTGACCGGCAGCCGGTCCCCAGTGACGTACGTCGAGGGCGCGACCGATGATCCGCAGCGGCGCTGCCCGGACATTTCGCTGGCTCGGCGCGTACTCGGTTGGCGGCCACTGGTCACCCGGGCAGAAGGACTGCGCCGCACGATCGACTGGTTCGCCGGACGCGCGGCGAAGTCGGCCGAAGGGTCTTTGCGCTGATCAGCGCCGTGCAGCAGATCGGTTTAGTGGTGACTTCAGCGGGTAGCGCCCCACATATGTAGCGGGCAGACCGACAGGTCCCGCGTCTCGACCAGAAAGGCGGGCCCGTGCGCATTCTCGGAATAAACGCGATATTCCATGATCCCGCCGCCGCCCTGATCGTGGACGGCGAAATAGTCGCGGCGGCCGAAGAAGAGCGGTTCACCCGCCGCAAGCACGGCAAGCGACCGGTGCCGTTCTCCGCGTGGGAGCTGCCCGAGCAAGCGGCCGCCTGGTGTCTGGACCGCGCGGGATTACGTCCCGATCAGCTCGACGCGGTGGGCTACTCCTACGACCCGAGGCTGGTCGATCATTCGCTCGGCGGTCTCGATCGAAACAGCGAAGAGACCCGTACGGACTACGCTTTCCGAGCGCCCGGGTTCCTCGCGGCCGCATTGCCCGGCCTCGATCCCGCGATCGTGCGCTTCGTACGACATCACCTGGCGCACGCCGCATCCGCGGCGCTCGCGGCCCCGGCGGGTGACTGCGCGGTTCTGGTAGCCGACGGACGCGGCGAAAGCCAGTCCTACCTCGCCGGAGAATACCGCGACGGCAAATTCGTGGAGTTGGCGTCGCAGCGGCTGCCGCACTCACTCGGACTGATGTACGAGGACCTCACCGAACATCTCGGGTTCACCCGGTCGAGCGACGAATACAAGGTGATGGCTCTCGCCTCCTACGGCACGCCCCGGTTCCTCGACCGGTTCCGGGACCTCCTGTACCCCACCGGTGACGGTGGTTTCCGCACCGAGCCGGTGGACTGGGCGGGCTTCGCACCCGCCGTGACCGGTGGCGAGCCCGGGCGCGACCATGCCGACCTGGCCGCGAGTGTGCAACGTCGACTCGAGGACGTGCTGCTGGAGTTGACCTCCTGGCTGCATCGTCAGACCGGGCATCGGACTCTCACGCTGGCCGGTGGGATCGCGCTGAACTGCGTGGCCAACAGCCGACTGCACGCCGAAGGCCCCTACGAACAGATCTGGGTGCAACCGGCGGCAGGTGACGCGGGCACCGCACTGGGCGCCGCGCTGCAATTGGCTGCCGAGTTCGGGGAGCGCGCCACCCCGATGCGGGGGGCCGGCCTGGGCCGCGAGTGGACCGATCCCGAGCTGGAAAGTGTTCTCCGCACGGCGAAGGTCGGGTACACGAGGTCCGCGGACGTGGCGACCGACGTGGCGCGAGCGCTCGCGGAGGACCAGGTGGTGGCCTGGTTCCAGGGCAGGGCGGAATTCGGCCCGCGCGCACTCGGGCATCGCTCGCTGCTGGCGCATCCCGGCCGGGCCGCGAATCTCGAACGCCTGAACGAGGTGAAAGGGCGCGAGCAATTCCGTCCGCTCGCGCCGATGGTGCTCGCCGACCGGGCGTCCGAGATCTTCGGACGCGGGCCGCTGCCGAGCCCGTACATGCTGTTCGTCCACGACGTCGCCCCGGCGTGGCGGGCACGCATCCCCGCGGTGACCCATGTGGACGGCACCGCGCGCGTCCAGACCGTCGACCCCGCCGACAACCCGGTCCTGGCGAGGATGCTGGCCGAGTTCGACAGGCGCACGGGTCTGCCCGTGGTGGTCAATACGAGCCTGAACACAGCGGGCAGGCCGATGGTCGATTCGCCCCGCGACGCCCTCGAGTGCTTCGGTTCGGCTCCGATCGATCTGCTCGCCATCGGCTCCTTTCTGGTGCGTCGCCCATGAACGGCCACACCGTGGACTACAGCGTCGTCATCCCGACCACGGGCCGGGAGAGCCTTCGCTCGCTACTCGAGTCGCTCGACAGCGCGACCGGCCCGAAGCCACGGGAAATCATCGTGGTAGACGATCGGCCCAGCGCAGGACCGCTACCGCTGCCCGACACCGTGCCTCCGGTACGGATCGTCCGCTCCGGTGGCCGCGGACCCGCCGCAGCCAGGAACGCCGGGTGGCAGCACGCCGCGGGCACGTGGATCGCCTTCCTCGACGACGATGTGCTCACCGCGTCGGACTGGCCTGCCCGCTTGGCCGAGGACCTGCACGCTCTCGACGAGAGAACGGCGGCGTCCACGGCCCGTATCGAAGTCCCGTTGCCGAGGCACCGCCGACCGACCGACGCGGAACGGGGAACCGCGCGACTGGCCACCGCGCGGTGGATCACCGCGGACATGGCCTATCGCCGCTGCGTGCTGGTCGAGGTCGGTGGCTTCGACGAACGGTTCCCCAGGGCATTCCGGGAGGACGCCGACCTGGCGCTGCGGGTCTGCCTCGCCGGTTACGTCATCGCGTCCGGACAACGGCTCACCTGCCACCCGGTCCGCGGCTCAGGGCCCATGGCCAGTGTGCGCGTGCAACGCGGGAACGCCGACAACGCGCTACTGCGGCGAAAGTACGGCGCTCGCTGGCGTCAGCGCATCGGCGAAGACGCCGGACGTCTCCCCCGCCACGCGCTCACCACGGCCGCGGGTATCGCGGCCATCGCGACCGGCATCGCGGGCCGCGAACGCTCCGCCCTCGGGTTCGCGGCGCTCTGGACGGCGCTGACCGGCGAATTCGCCACGCGCAGGATCCTGCCCGGGCCCCGCACGCCCAGCGAGATCGGCCGGATGACAGTGAGCAGTGCGCTGATTCCGCCTGCCGCGTGCTGGCACCGGCTGCGCGGTGAGTGGCGCCACCGGAAGGCGACCCACGATTCGCCGCTGGCGCTGTTGTTCGACCGGGACGACACCCTCATCATCGATGTCCCGTACCTTGCCGATCCCACCAAGGTTCAGCCGGTGCCGGGCGCCGTCGACGCGCTCCGGCAGGTGCGCGCGGCAGGCATTCAGCTCGGCGTCGTGAGCAACCAGTCCGGGGTAGCGCGAGGACTGATCAGCCCGGGACAGCTCGTCGCGGTGAACTCCCGGGTCGAGCAACTGCTCGGACCGTTCGCCACCTGGCAGGTGTGCGTGCACGGCGAAGGCGACGGCTGCGCGTGCCGCAAACCTCGGCCCGGCCTGGTTCGACGGGCCGCGGCGGACCTCGGCGTCGACATCGGCAGGTGTGTGCTCATCGGTGACACCGGCGCCGATGTCAGCGCCGCGATATCCGCGGGCGCACGGGCGATTCTGGTGCCGACGGCCAGAACCCGCCCCGAAGAGGTGCACCGCGCGCATCGCGAAGCGACCGTGGCGCGGGATCTGACCGAAGCCGTACGGCTGGCGATGGCCGGTGTGCCATGACCGGCCGGGCGCTGGTGGCGCGCATGGACAACCTCGGCGACGTGCTGCTGGCCGGGCCGTGCGTGCGTGCGGTGGCGGCGCACGTCGATTCGGTGACGCTGCTGACCGGGCCCCGAGGTCGTGGCGCCGGGGAGCTGTTGCCGGGTGTGGAACAGATCTCGACCTGGTGCGCTCCCTGGATCGATCCGGAACCGCCCCCGGTCGCGTCGGCGGGTATCACCGCGTTCATCGATCGGATACGCGCCATCGACGTGGATCTGGCATTGATCCTCACGTCTTTTCACCAGTCGCCGCTGCCGCTGGCACTGCTGCTCAGGATGGCCGGTGTTCCGTGGATCGGCGCGATCTCGGAGGACTACCCCGGTTCGTTGCTGGATCTGCGCCACCGCGTGGAAGGCGATCCACCCGAAGCCGAACGCGCGCTTTCGCTCGCCGAGGCGGCCGGTTTCCGGCTACCGCCCGGTGACGACGGGAAACTCGCCGTCCGGCAGCCGTTGCCGGACGTCCGCGGCCTGACCGGCGAGCCGGGCTACGTGGTGGTGCACCCGGCCGCTTCGGTACCGGCGCGGCAGCCGTCCTCGTCTTGTTCGGCGGCCATCGTCGCCGCACTCACCAGCGCCGGTCACCGGGTGATCGTGACCGGCGCCGCCTCCGACCGACCGCTCACCGGCGCTGTCGCGGGCAGCCACGCCCTCGACCTCGGTGGAGCCACCACCCTGCCCGAGCTCGCCGCCGTGCTGCGCGACGCGAGCGTCGTGGTGGCGCCCAACACCGGTCCGGCGCATCTCGCCGCGGCCGTCGGGACACCCGTGGTCTCCCTCTTCGCGCCGGTCGTGCCCGCCGAGCGGTGGGCGCCGTACGGCGTGCCGGTGGCCGTGCTCGGTGACCAGCGAGCACTGTGCCGGGGCAGCAGGGCTCGGGAATGCCCGGTGGTGAATCATCCGTGCCTCGAGTCGATCACTCCGGAGCGGGTCGTCATGGTGGCCGAAGAACTCGGTGCAGGCAGGCATTCGCAGCTGCGGACAGGAGGTGTGCGGTGATCGAGGAACATTTCGCGGCTTTGCACACGGCACTGGAGCGCACCAGTTGCGTCGCACCCGACATCCGCAGATGGGGGCGCGAACTGGCGGACGTACTCGACAACGGCGGCAGATTGCTCGCGTGCGGCAACGGTGGCAGCGCCGCCGAAGCCCAGCACCTGACCGGAGAGCTGGTCGGCCGCTTCCGTAACGAGCGGCGCCCGCTGTCGGCGATCGCCCTGCACGCCGACACTTCGGCGAGCACCGCGATCGTGAACGACTACGGCGAAACCGAACTGTTCGCGCGTCAGGTCCGCGCGCACGGCAGGCCCGACGATGTCCTCGTCTTGTTGTCCACCAGCGGCGCCAGCCCGAACGTCCTGGCCGCGGCGAAAGCGGCGCACGACATCGGCGTCACCACGTGGGCCATGACCGGACCAGCGCCGAATCCGCTCGCGGCACTGTGCGACGACGCGGTGGCCGTGGACGCACCCACCACCGCCACCGTGCAGGAAGTGCACCTGGTCCTGGTGCACGCCCTGTGTTCGGCGCTCGACGAGGCGCTGGGAATACCCACATGAAGCCGTTGGTCGTGGTCGGCGACACCATCCTCGACGTCGACATTGAGGGTGTCGCCGACCGGTTGTCGCCCGAAGCGCCCGTGCCCGTGGTGGACGTGACACGCCAGTGGGTACGCCCCGGCGGCGCCGGTCTGGCCGCCGCGCTGGCCGCCCGGTCGGTCGACGGGGTCTCGCTCGTCACGGCGACCACCGACGACCAGGACGGCCGCACCCTCGCGCAGCTGCTCGACCGAGACGTTCAGCTCGTTCCGATGCTGCTGCGCGGCGAGACGGTGCGCAAGACCCGCATCCGCGCCGCCGGTCAGTCGCTGCTGCGGCTGGACACCGGCGACGGGACGGCGGATGGCGGCTCGGTGAGCGCTGCGGTCACCGAGACACTGCGGGCGGCGGGCGCGATCCTCGTCGCGGACTACGGCCGAGGCGTCGCCGCGCATCCGCAGATCCGGCAACTGCTGACCGAACTGGCCCGGTCCGTGCCGGTGGTGTGGGATCCACACCCGCGCGGCCCGGCGCCGACGCCGGGAATGTCACTGGTCTCGCCGAATCTGAAGGAGGCGCGCCGGTTCGCGCCGGGATACGCGGAACCCGATGAGTTGGCGAAGGTACTTCGCGACGAGTGGGAGGCGGATTCCGTCGCAGTCACCACCGGACCGGGCGGTGCGGTGCTGGCCAATGGGAAGCGGCTCACCATGGTGCCCGTGCCCGCCGAGCTACGTGGCCACGCCCGTTCCGACACTTGCGGCGCGGGCGACCGCTTCGCGTCGGCCGCCACCGCAGCGCTCTTCGACGGCTCCACAGTGGCCGACGCGGTGTCGCACGCCGTGGACGAGGCGGCCAGGTTCGTCGCGGCCGGAGGCGCGGCCACGCTGTCCGTCTGCGACAGCACGGCCGCCGCGAAGGCACACGCCGCGGACGAGGGCCGGTCGGCGTTCGAGGTGGCGGCCAGGATCAGAGCGCGCGGCGGCAGACTCGTCGCCACCGGCGGCTGTTTCGATCTGCTGCATCCCGGTCATGTGAGCTTGCTGCGCCAGGCTCGCGCCATGGGCGACGCGTTGGTGGTCTGCCTCAACTCCGACGCGTCGGTGCGGCATCTGAAAGGGCCGCGCCGTCCGATCGTCCCCGCGGGTGACCGCGCCCGGTTGCTCACCGCACTGTCCTCGGTGGACGCCGTCGTCGTGTTCGACGAAGCCGGACCGAGCGCACTGCTGGCCCGTCTTCGCCCCGATGTCTGGGTCAAGGGCGGCGACTATTCCGGCGCGGAGCTTCCCGAGGCCGAGGTCGTTCGCGGTTACGGCGGCGAGATCGCGCTGATCCCAACGGTTCCCGGTTACTCGACCTCACAGCTCGTCGCCGCGGCCGAGGGCCGTGGCTGACCCGAGAACGAAGGAGCGCGATGCGAACCCTCGGCAATATCGTGATCACCGGCGGTGCTTCGGGGCTCGGCGCGGCGGTGGCCGCCGCCGTCCGTGAGAACGGGGGCCGCCCCTACGTGATCGACCGGGTGGAGCCCCAGACGCCCGTCGACTTCGCGCGTGCCGACCTCGCCGATACGGCCGCCGCCGAACGAGCTGTGCGCGACCTCGTCGAGCGCGCGGGCGGCCGGATCGACGGCGTGTTCACCGCCGCGGGAACCGACGCCTGCGGTCCACTGGACAAGGTGCCCACCGCGAAATGGGAGCACGTGGTCCAGGTCAATCTGTTCGGCACGGCCGCCGTGGTGCGGGCCGCCCTTCCTGCCCTGCGGAGAAGCAAGGGAACGGTAGTGACCTGTGCTTCCACCCTGGGCATCAAGGCCGTCGGTGACGCGACCGCCTACTGCGCTTCGAAATTCGGTGTGATCGGCTTCACGAGGGCCCTCGCCGCCGAAACCGCGGGCAGCGTCGGGGTGACCCTGCTGATCCCTGGCGGAATGCACACCGCCTTCTTCGACGACCGCGACGAGCAGTACAAACCGCCGCCCGACGCGAAACTCAACCAACCCGAGGACGTCGCCGACGCAGTCGTTTTCGCGCTGCGCCAGCCGCCGGGCTGCGAGGTCAGGGAAATGGTCGTGTGCGCATCGGAAGAGGGATCGTGGCCTTGACCGGCTCGATTCTCGTGCTCCGCGCGCTCGGGCTCGGCGACCTGCTGACCATCGTCCCCGCCTTGCGTGGACTGCGGAACGCCTACCCGGACGACCGCCTGGTGCTCGCCGCGCCGGAAGCGCTTCGCGATCTGGTCGACCTCATCGACGCCGTCGACGAACTGCTGCCGACGGCGGGATTGGGTGTGCTCCGATGGCAGGGCGCATCGCCGAGGTTGGCGGTCAACTTGCACGGCAGCGGGCCGGAAAGCATTCGTGATCTGCTGGCGCAACGTCCGGACGCACTGCTGACCCATCGCCATCCGGATTTCCCCCAACTTCCCGGCCTCGACTGGCGCGACGACCTGCACGAGGTGGATCGCTGGTGCCGACTACTGGAATACGGACGAATCGACGTCGATCCGACCGCGTTGCAGCTCCCTGAGCCGCCGGAGCCCGCCCCCGAGCCGAACGCGATCGTGATCCATCCCGGCGCGGCTTATCCCGCACGCCGCTGGCCATCCGAACGTTTCGCTCGCGTGGCACGGGCATTCGATGCCGACGGCCACCGAGTGGTGATCACCGGTACGCACGCCGAGATCCCGTTGGCGAGGGCGGTCGCGGAGAAGGCGGGCTTACCGCCCTCAGCGGTGTACGCGGGACGCACCGACCTGGCGGGACTCGCCGCACTGGTGGCCGCCGCGGCATTGGTCGTGTGCGGTGACACCGGCGTCGGGCATCTCGCCACCGCCTTCGGCACACCGTCGGTAGTGCTGTTCGGCCCCACGCCGCCGCACCGATGGGGGCCGCCCGCCGCCGCGAAACACCATGTAGCGCTGTGGGCGGGCGCCGTCGGCGATCCGCATGCCGCCTATCCGGATCCCGGCCTGCTCATGGTGCGACCCGAGCAGGTGCTCACGGCCGCGGCCGGATTGCTCGGGGAGAAGGTGCGCCATGGGTAGCCGTGTCGGTGTGGTCGGCGCAGGCTACGTGGGGCTCACTACTGCCGCTTGCCTCGCCCACCTGGGACACCACGTGGTCTGTGTCGACAACGACGAGTCCAAGGTCGAGGCTCTTCGCGCGGGCACGGTCCCGATCGTGGAGCCCGGCTTGCCGGAACTGGTTCGGGAAGGGCTCTCGGAGAACCGGCTCGTCTTCACCTCGGACCCACGGGCGCTGCACGAATGCGAAGTGGTCCTGCTGTGCCTTCCTACGCCCATGGGCGCCCGCGGTACGGCCGACCTGGGCGTGATCGAAGACGCGCTCGCGAGATTGTCCACCGTCCTGCCGCCGGATTGCGTGCTCGTCACCAAGTCCACCGTTCCGGTCGGCACCGCGGCGCGCATCCCTGCCCTGTCCGGTCTCGCGAGCACGGCCGTCATCAGCAACCCGGAATTCCTCCGGGAGGGCCACGCGGTGGAGGACTTCCTGCGCCCCGATCGCGTCCTCCTCGGCGCGGCCGAGCAGGATCGGGAGTCGGCCGATCGTGTGGCGGCGCTCTACGCCGGAACGGGCGCGCCGGTCCTGCGGTCGGATTCGGCCAGCGCGGAACTCGCCAAGTACGCCAGCAATGCTTTTCTCGCGGTGAAACTCTCGTTTGTGAACACGCTGGCCGAACTGTGCGAACGGGTCGGCGCCGATATCACGAAGGTCACCGGCGCGATGGGAATGGACGATCGGATCGGTCCGGCCTTCCTCGCGCCAGGTCCCGGCTGGGGCGGCTCGTGCCTGCCCAAGGACACGCGCGCGCTCTTACGGGCCGCGGAGGCGGCGGGGGTCGACTTCGCCATGCTTCGTGCCGCGCTGCGAGCCAACGACCATCAGCGAGCGATGGTGCTGCGCAAGATCCGCCGCGCGGCCACCGGTACGGTCGACGGCTCGCTGTCGGGGACGCGGATCGGCGTGCTCGGCCTCGCGTTCAAGGCCGGGACGGGGGACCTGCGGGAGTCCCCCGCCGTCGCGGTCGCGCGGCAGCTTTCCCTTCACGAAGCCACGGTCACCGCGTATGACCCATGTGTCCCGGAGTCGGGCGCCCCCGGCCTCGACGGCATTCGAGTGGTGGACGACCCATATCTGGTGGCGAAAGAGGCCGACGCGATCGTAATCCTCACCGAATGGCCGGAGTTCCGTTCGCTCGACTGGGCGAGGATCGCGACCGACGTGGAGCGGGCCGTGATCGTGGACACCCGAAATCTGCTCGACGAGCGCCTGCTGAGCGGCACCGGCTTCACATTGCTGAGCACCGGAACCGCCAGGCACGACGCGTGCCAATGACCGACTCTCCGAAGGGAGAAGAGCGACGGCGCGCCCCGACCGCGCCGTCACTCAGCTTCTTCGGACCGCCCGCAGGGTCGGTGCGGCAGGCGCAGCTTCCCGCCGCCGAACCTCGCTCAGCCCTTGACCAGTTCGGGGGTGGTGGTCTCGGGCTCCTCGGCGGCTTCCGGCGCGGCGGACCGGCTCGGCAGCAGCACTGCCGTGACGATCACGATCAGCGCCAGGGCAGCCGAGACGCCGAACGCCAGGCGCATGCCGTCGAGGTGAGCGGAGACGACATCGACGCCGTCGGCGGCGAGCGTGGTGGCGCGCGCCGACATCACCGTCACCACCAGGGCGGTGCCGAAAGCGGCCGCGACCTGCTGCAGCGTGCCGAGCATGGAGCTGCCGTGGGAGTACAGCTGGTGCGGCAGGGCGCCGAGGCCGAGTGTGAAGACCGGGGTGAAGGCCGCGGCCAGCGACACCATCAGCAGGATGTGCAGGGCCAGCAGTTGCCAGTACGGCATGGTCATCGAGATCTGGGTGAAACCGGCCAGTGACGCCGCGATCCCGATCGAGCCGGGAATCACCAGCCAGCGACCACCGAAACGGTCGAACAGACGGCCCACGGTCGGTCCGAGCAGACCCATCGCCAACCCACCCGGCATCACCAGCAAGCCGGTGGCCAACGGGCTCAGGCCGCGCAGGTTCTGCAGGTACAGCGGCAGCAGGATCATCGATCCGAGCATCGCCATGAACGCCACCGACATCAGGATCAGCGCCTTGGTGTAGATGCCCGACAGCAGGACCCGCAGGTCCAGCAGCGGAGTGCCGGTGCGCTGCAGGCGCAGCTGACGCAACACGAACGCGGCGATCAGCGCCGCGCCCACGGCCACGATCAGTGCCGGACCTGCGAGGTTGCCGCTCTCGAACCGGCTGAGCCCGAAGACCAGTCCACCGAATCCGAGCGCCGCCAGTGCCACGCTGGACACATCGATCTGCCCGGCCTGCGGTTCACCGACGTTCTCCAGCTGACGCAGACCCAGCCAGGCGATCACACCCGCGATCGGCAGCACCAGCACGAAAAGCCAACGCCACGAGGCGATCTGCAGCACCGCACCGGAGATCACCGGACCCATCGCGGGCGCCACCGAAATGGCCAGGGTGACATTGCCCATCACCCTGCCGCGATCGCGCTCGGGCACCACCGTCATCAGCGTGGTCATCAGCAGCGGCATCATCACCGCCGTACCGCCTGCCTGGATGATCCGTCCGACCAGCAGCACCGCGAACGACGGCGCGACCGCGGACAGCGCGGTGCCGGCCAGGAAGACCCCCATCGCCGCCGTGTACGCCGTCCGGGTCGAGACACGCTGCAGGAACCAGCCGGTGGTGGGGATGACCGCCGCCATCGTCAGCATGAACGCCGTCGACACCCATTGCGCCGCACGGTCGGTGATGGCGAGATCCTCCATCAGCCGCGGAATGGCGTTGATCATGATGGTCTCGTTCAAGATCACCACGAACGTCGCGAGGACCAGCACCCGGATGACGGTCGGTGTCCGCCCTCCCGAGGCGGGAGCGGTTGGTTCGGCGGACATCGGTTACCTCCGGAGTGTGGGTCGTCGACAGGAACATGTGGCCCGTTGCCCAGTCATCGATTCGCGTCCCGGCGCCACAGTGGTGCAGACGCCGTCAACTGCTCGAACTCATCGGGCGCGGGTCAGTATTCCGGTCGGCACCGACACAAATCACTCGATTATTCCGCCGCCCCACCGCGCAGTCTCATCGCAAACTGCTGGTCAGGACTACTTCTCACAAGCCGTCGATAGTTAATCGTGAGCCTGGTCACCCCTCCTGAACGGCCATCGCCGCCGCCGCTATTTGGACTGCACCAGTTGCTTGGCCGGGTTGGCGTCCGGCGCCACACCGTCGTGCGCCACCATCGCCTCCTGACGGCCGAGGGCGGGGCCGCCGGGCAGCAGACCGACGATCGGCCACGGCGCGGGTTCCGGCGTAGCGTGTTCGGAATCCATCCCGAGGGCTTTCTGCGCGTCGGCGTCCTTGATGCCGTAGCGGACTCCGGTATCCGCGATGTAGAACAGGCTGTCCTTGCGCTGACTGTCTGGTTCGATACCCGTGGTCTGCACCAGCATTCCCGATCCGGGCTTGGTGTAGAACTGGGCGACGTTTCCGCCGGAGCCGTCGGCTTGGGCCAGCTGCACCGGGCGAGCGTTGTCGGGGATCGGCAGCGCGCGCCCGGTGATCAGCGAGAGCTCGGCACGGCGGGTGCCGTCGGCCTTGTCCGACGCGACCGGCAGCGGTTTCCACGAAATGCACTGCACCGGCTGGTCCTTCATGTCCACGATGGCCGGGGCGGTTTCGGGGTAGTCCTGCACGGGCAGCGTGCTGACCAGGTCGGTGTGGGAGCGGGCGTAGTCGGTGATCTCGTAGTTCCCCGCGGTGGGGTTGGAATTGCGAATGATGTCGGCGGTCAACGGTGAAATCGGCTGCAGCCCGGTGCTCAGCACCACGTAGTGCTGGTTCACGCTGATGACGCGCACCACGTCGCCGTTGCGGCGGTTGTCGACGGGCTTGAGCGGGAACCCGCCCGGATCATCGATCTTGGGACGCTCGATGGGCGGCACCTCGGGAATCGCGTTCAGCAGTCCCTGGCTGATCGGGCGCGGGGTCATGCCGCGGATCTTCAGCGCGTCGGTGATCGCACGGTCGGCCATGTCCACGCGGGCGCGGCGGTTGGCGTAGATCAGATACGCCGAGTCCTTGCCCTGCACCAGCAGGGCGCGCTCCTGCGCCAGCACGCCCACCTTGTCACCGAGGTTCAGATCGCCTGCGATGACCGTGCTGCTCAACGCGTTGGAGCCGTCCGTCCTCAGCTCGTCGCACACTGTCCAGGCACGGCCCTTGCCGCCGGTGTCGAAGCCCAGCGCGGAAGGCGCGCCCGGGATGCCGATCAGCGTGCCGCGCGGCCGCTTCGACAGCTCCGACTCCTTGACGATGACCGCCTTGGCCGCATCGCCGACCGCCAGGCGAGCCGACGCGAGGTTGAGCGCCGGATGCACCACACCGTCGAGCGACGCGTATACCTGACCGGAATCCTTGCCGATGAGGATCTTGCTGTCGCCGATCTTGTCCTGCGGGCGCAACAACGCGAGCACACCGCAGCCCGCGAGCACGACACAGCCCAGAATCAGGCCTGCCGCGTAGGCGCGCGACTGCGAGCGCATCGGGTCGTGCAGCATGCGCACGTCCCGGCGCACCAGGGCATGCTCCATCCGCCGGACCAGAAAGCGGTAACCGCTCACCTGCCAACGCGTAGTGGGTTTTGAAGGCATCAGTGCTCCCCCGAACCGGTGTTCATGACTTGCCGAGCCAACCCTACAAGTTGCCGCTCGGCCGAGCGGCCGCGACGCGGAACAGACAGCACACGCGCGGCGGTGACCCCGGATCCGCCAGTGCCGTCGGGCACACGTGGGCAAACCCGGGCATGTGGTCGCTGACGGCGAACTATGGTGATGCGGTGCCGCTCGAACCAGGTGACCAGTTTGCGGGATTCATCGTGCAGGCCCGGCTGGGGCACGGCGGCAGCAGCGAGGTGTATCTCGCGCAGGACCCGGAAGAATCGCGGCCGGTCTCGCTGAAGATCCTCGGACCCGAGGACAGCCGATCGCCCGAGGCGCGGGCGAGATTCGTGCACGAGTTCGACATCCTGTCGGCGCTGCGGCACCCCGACATCGTGCGGATGTACACGCACGGGGAGAGCGACGGCAGGCTGTGGTCGGCACACGAGTACGTGGCCGGTGCGACCGGTTCGACTCTGGTGCCTGCGCCGCACCGGCCCCCGAATCTGCGACTGGTGCTGCACGTCTTGACCCATGTCGCAGCGGGATTGGATTTCGCGCACGCCAACGGCGTAGTCCATCTCGACGTGAAACCGGCGAATATCCTGGTCGGCACGGACGAGCCCGCGACGGTGAAGATCTCGGACTTCGATTCGGCCCGATGGTTGCAACGGCCCGAACCGCCCTTGGCGACCAACGGTTTCGTCGTCGTGTCGGTACCGTACGCCGCGCCGGAACTGCTCCGGGCGAGCACGGTGTCCCCGGCGACCGACCAATACGCCCTGGCCTGTGCGGCTTTCGAACTGCTCACGGGCCACACGCCGTTCGCCCGCGGCACCCTCATGGCCACCGCGGAGGCCCAGCTGCACGATCCACCGCCCGAGCTCTCCCGCCGCAGGCGCTGGATCCCGCCGGAGGTGGATGCGATCCTGCACCGGTCGCTCGACAAAGAGCCCGGCGCCCGCTACGACTCGTGCGCCGAGCCCATCCGCTTGGTCAGCGAGATACTTCAGGACATTGATCCTCGCCCCATCTCCCCTGTACTGGACCGCGTGAAAGCGGCGTTGAGCCGAGCGCCATTGATGAATGCCACCTTGGGGCGGATAGGCGGCAAGGGGTTCGGCGCCCGCGTCATACGCTGACGAAATCGTGGCGACCTCCGTCATCCGCTCGGCCGCGTAGGCCGGGTCGAGCAACGCCACCGGAAGCGCGGGGTCCTGGTGCACGCTTGCCGCTCAGCCCGCGCAAGAGTTCGACGCCGATCAGGGCGCTCCTGCCGGGTGACTCAGCGCAGCTCTGAGTGTGCAGCTCTGAGTGTCCACACCGGCGGTCCGATCCGACCTGGTCTCGGCGCGCAGGCGATGCACAGTCGACCACCCGGCTCGACAGCTCGTCCGATGCGAGGCGGACACCGGCCCGCGGCCGCCCACCGAGCCACGTACTCGACAGCTGCGCAGCTGGGACGCCGTATTTGCTGGTTTCCTTGCGAGGGAGCCGGTGCGCCGTCACGCTGAAAGGTATGCGGACCCGCGATATCGAGGTCGGGTGCACCTATATGGTGCTGGTCCCGCAGCGTCTGCCGCGCAGGCGGTACCCCGACTGCGACCAGCCGGGCTCGCTCACCTGGGCGTGGTCGTGGCTGCGGGGCGGCCGGTTCCGGCTCACCGTGACCGAGGTCGACGACACCAGCGCTCCGACCATCGTCGAAGGCTTGCGGATCACCGCGAACTCTCGCATCGCGGTGGTGTTGACCGCCGAGCAGGCCACCGAGCTGGGTCTGCCGGTCGGGGTGTTCCGGGTGCGCGGGACCCTGTTCGACGGCGAGGACCGGCCCGTGCGCCTGCCCGAGGTCGAACCACTACGGGTTCCCGCCCGCTGGTTGCGACCGGTCGAGCAGCCGTGCTTCACCCACCGCGACATCGATTGCTTCCCCTACCTCTGAGCGTCACGGGCCGAGCACCCCTTCGTGCGGGCGGTCGTCGCCGAAGCGTGTCAGCGGTATCGGCCCGGCCGTGGTCCGACTCTGTCCAACAGTCAACCGGTCATCGGTCCCGTAGAGCGCTCGGCCAGTCGCCGACTCCGTCCAACAGTCGGCCAGTCGCCAACTCCGTCCAACAGTCGGCCAGCCGCCAACCCCGACCAACAGTCAGCCAGCCGCCAACCCCGTCCAACAGTCAGCCAGCCGCCAACCCCGACCAACAGTCAGCCAGTCGCCAACCAATCCGGAGTCGGCCGTAACCCACGCCATCCACCAATCCGCCGGTCGCCTCCGGAGCGGCGAAAGGGGGCTTCCTGCTGGAGCCGGTGTCGGCAATCGGTTGGGCCGACCAGGACAGATACGCGAGTGCGCGGCCGAACGTGCGCCCACAGCGCGCGGGGGCAGCCGATGTCGCTCAGCCGTAGTACGGCGCGACAAGACGTTCCGCCGCGGCCCAGAGTTCGGCTTCACGCCGCCGGTCGTAGGACTCCTCCGACGACCGGGACACACGGCCGCGATCGACGTAGGAGCCGGTGGGGGCCGCGGTGGCGCCGAGGACGACGTCCGCGAGGTATCGCCCCGCGGCCGCGCGGCTGGTCGCCAACGGCGTGCCTGCCAGCACCGGCAGGATACGGCGCATCGCGAACCGGGAGACCGGCCCCGCGTTGCGGGCGAGGTCGGTGCCGGGGACGAACCCCGGGTTGAAGCCGATGGCGTCGATCCCGGCGGGCAGTCGACGCGCGTACTCGTGCACGAGGTGGATGGCGGCGAGCTTGCTCGTCGAGTACGCGGTGCGTCCGGCGGCGGTGGTGCCCGGCTTCGGAAACGCGCCCGGGCGGGCGAGCACGTCGGGTGACTGCCAAATCGGGCCGGGCACCATCCCCAAGTTGTGCCGGAAATCGCCGAAATGGGTGTCGCTCACGGTGACCACTATCCGGGCCGGGGTGCGGAAGCGATCCTCCAGCAGGCGAACGAACAAATGGTTCGCGAGCACGTTGACGACGAAGGTGGACTCCAAACCGTCGGGCCCCGCGGTGCGCGCGTTCGTGTACTGCATCCCCGCGTTGCCCACGAAACCGTGCAGCGGGGGCAGATCCCCACTGTCGAGCCGGGCGCGGATCTCGTCCGCGGCCGACCGCACGCTGTCCAGTGCGCCCAGGTCCGCCGCGACGTGCGAGACCCGGCGCCCATCCCCGCCGAGTTCCGCGGCCAGCCGTGCGCCGGTGGACCCGCGGGCGGCGACGACCAGATGCGTCTCCCGCGCCCGGCGAAGGATGTGCTCCGCGGCGACCCGGCCGATCCCGCGACTCGCTCCGGTCATCACGATGGTCGACGGCATGTCGTCTTCCTTCACTGGCGTGGCAAAGCGCCCGGACGGGCATATCCGACCTTCGTCGCCGACCCCGTCGGCTGCCAGTGCCGCGCCGGTCACCAGGACCGGCAGTACCCAGGCTGGTCGGGCCCGCGGCGACGAGAATGAACGCGTGGCTACCTCTCGCTCCGCTTTCGGCGGGCTCCTGCACGCCTGGCGTGATCGGCTGTCGCCTGCCGACGCGGGCTTCGCGGTGACCGCGGGCCGTCGCGCCCCTGGACTGCGCCGGGAGGAACTCGCGCAACTGGCCGGGCTCTCGGTCGACTACATCCTGCGCTTGGAGCAAGGACGCGCGCGAAACCCCTCGGCTCAGGTGGTCGGCGCACTCGCCCGCGCCCTTCAGCTGTCCCGGACCGAGCGCGACGAGCTGTACCGCAGCGCCGGGCTGCTGCCGCCGCAGGACGGGACGATCGGCACGCATGTGCCCGCGGGCATCCAGCGGCTCGTCGCGCGGCTCGGCGATGTCCCGATCGGAGTGTTCACCGCCGACTGGACGCTGGTCTGGTGGAACGGCATGTGGAGCGCCCTGCACGGTGACCCGGCGCTGGTCCCGGCCGCCGAGCGGAACCTCGCGCGCGCCGTTTTCGGTACCGGCGCGGCTCGCGCCGCGCTACGTCCCTTCCGGTCCGACCGAGCGGAAGACGCCTTCCCCGCGTCGATCGTCGCCGATCTGAAAGACGCGGCGGCGCGCTATCCCGCCGACGACCGGCTCGATCGCCTCGTCCATGAGCTTCGGACCACGTCCGCCGCCTTCGCCCACCTCTGGGCGACAGCGACGGCGTCCCAGCACACGAGCGACCGGAAGACGATCCGGCATCCGGAGGTCGGTGAGATCACCCTGGACTGCGACGTGCTCGTCGTTCCCGGCGCGGATCTGCGCATGGTCACCTACACGGCGGCAGGCGCGAGCAGCGACGCGGGGAAACTCGACCTCCTGCGCGTCACGGACGGCCGTGCGGCCACCACGCTCCCCTGAGTTACCAATCCAGTAGCAGGCCAATCGGTCTCGTCACTCGGGCCAGGGCAAGGCGGATCGTCCGGCAGGCGGTCGATCCCACGACGCCGGGTCAGTGGACGAGCTGGTCGGCCCATGCCTGCGGCAGGGTCGCACTCGACACGTCGGCGATTTCGTGCAACCGCTGCGCGGGAGTTCCCAAGCGGCTCAACTGGATCAGCCCCTGCGCGACCACTACGACGGTGGCGCTGAGGGCGGAGAGCGCGGCCTCGTCGTGGTCTCCGGCGTCGTGCATCGCGGGCCGCAGCCGGTCGGCGACACCCTGCTCCATCGCCGTGGTGGTCCGAGCGCCGATGGCGGCGACTTCGGGGATCCGGGTGCCGAGCTGGGCGATGCTGTTGATCATCAGGCAGCCGCGCCGATCCGGCTGCGCGGCACAGTCTTCGATGATCGCCTGATAGAGCGCGCGCACCGCGGATCGCGCCGATCCGCCCGCCGCACCGATCGCCCCGCGGACCAGTTGCGCGCGACCTTCGCAATAGCGTTCGAACGCGGCGAGAAAGAGGCCACGCTTGCTACCGTAGGCGGCGTAGATGCTCCCGTTCCCGATGCCCGTGGCGAGCGAGACGTCTTCCACCGAAGTGCTGTCGAAACCCTTCGACCAGAACAGCTCGGTCGCGGCGTCGAGCAGGTTCGATTCGTCGAACTGTCGCGGCCGTCCCATGTGCTCACCGTACCAATCGACCTGCGAGGTATCCCACACAACTTGTTCTGGAGGCGTGCCTCCACAATACTGGTGGACATGTCTTCCAACTTCGCCACCCGGCCCCGCAGACGGGTGGGCGTTCTCGTCTTCGACGGCGTCAAGATGCTCGATTTCGTCGGGCCCGCGGAGGTGTTCGTCGAGGCGAACCAGTCGATGGCGGGGTACGAGGTGGTCGTGGTCTCGGCCGACGGCAAGGACGCCCAGACCTCGATCGGCGCACGGGTCGAGGTGAGCTGCGCGGCCGCCGACGCGGGTCGTTTCGACACGGTGGTGATTCCGGGAAGCGAGCTCCCACCGGGGAAATTCGTGACCTCGGAGGTTTTGGCGGCCGCGCGGCATCTGGCCTGCAACACACGACGGCTGGCATCCATCTGCAGCGGCGCGTTCGTCCTCGCCGAGCTGGGACTCTTCGACGGCAGGCGCGCGACCACCCATTGGAAATTCGCGACCGAACTCGCGCGGCGGTACCCCGCGGTCGAGGTGGATCCGGATGCGATCTTCGTGCGGGACGGCAATCTGTACAGCTCGGCCGGGGTGGCCGCGGGCGTCGATCTCGCACTGGCACTGGTCGAAGAGGACCACGGCGCCGACGTGGCTCGTCGGGTGGCGCAGTCGATGGTGGTCTACATGCAGCGCGCCGGCGGCCAGTCGCAGTTCTCGGCGTCGCTGAGCGGACCGGCGCCGCGCAGCCCGCTCGTCCGCGGCGTGGTGGACCTGATCTGCGCCGACCCGGCGTATCCGCACACGGTGCAGACCCTGGCCGCCCATGCGCGAGTCAGCGTCCGGCACCTGACCCGGCTGTTCCGCGCGGAACTCGAGCGCTCGCCCGCGGAATACGTGGCGTTCATCCGCTTCGGGACGGCCAGGGACATGCTGCACGCCGGATACAGCGTGACGGAGGCCGCCATGGCGGCGGGCTACGGCACCAGCGAGGCGCTGCGCCGAGCCTTCGTTGCCCGCCTCGGCATTTCCCCGCGCAAGTATCAGCAGCGGTTCCGGTCGACCGGCTCGACCACCGGGATGGAGCAGGCCATGGCACGGGCCGTGTCCTGATCAGAGGCTTTTGTGGCCCGTGGGGAGGGGCGCCGGGCGGGTGTTCCGGCCGAAACTGAGTCACCCGCAGCGCTCCCTACCGAGCGCTGGAGAAAGGAATGCCAATGTCCGCCCCGGCAAGTCCCACCATCGTCCTGGTGCACGGCGCGTTCGCCGATGCCTCGAGCTGGTCTCCCGTCACCGAACGGCTGCTCGCCCAGGGCCATCGGGTCGTGGTTCCCCCGGTGTTCAATCGCAGCCTGTCCGCGGACGCGGCCTACATCGAGTCGTTCGTGCGGCAGATCGACGGCCCGGTGCTGCTGGCCGGGCACTCCTACGGCGGGGCTGTCATCACCGTCGCCGGTGTCGCCGAGAATGTCGTCGGTCTGGTCTACGTGTCCGGCTACGCGCTGAAAGAAGGCGAGAGCCTGGGGCAGTTGCAGGGCGGGTTCCCGGACTCCGACCTGGCCGCCAACCTCGTCTACGCGCCCTACCCGGTCGCGGGCGCCGAGCCCGGCACGGACGTCTCGGTCGACGTCGACGCCTTCCCGGAGGTTTTCGCCGCCGGTCTCGATCCGGCGAAAGCCAAGGTCCTCGCCGTCTCGCAACGGCCGTTGTCGGCGATCGCGTTCAACGAGCCCGCCTCGGCGGCCGCGTGGAAGACGAAACCCGCGTGGGGCATCGTGTCCAGCGCCGACCGCACCATCAATCCCGATGTCGAACGCTTCGGCTACAAGCGAGCCGGATTCCGCGCCGTGGTCGAGATCGACGGACCACACCTGGTGATGCAGACCCACCCCGACGCAGTCGTCGCCGTCATCACCGAGGCGATCGCCCACTCGGCTTGAGCCGCAGCATTTCCCACCCCTAGAGAGGCACGATCATGTCAGGAAACCCACTGGGCATCTCGCTCGAACCCGCGGCGCAGGATTTCGTCGACGCGACCTCGCAGCCGCCGTTCCTCTACCAGCTCCCGCCCGAAGAGGGCCGCAAAGCGGTGGACGGCGTGCAGGACTCGCCGATCTTCAAGCCCGAGATCGACGAGGAATGGATCACCGTCGAGGGCGGACCGACCGGCTCGGTGCGGGTCCGGATCGTCAAACCGCAGGGCGCCACCGGAACGCTGCCGGTGATCGTCTACACCCACGGCGCGGGATGGGTCTTCGGCGACGCGCACACCCACGATCGCCTGGTGCGCGATCTCGCTGTCGGCGCGCACGCCGCCGTGGTATTCCCCGAATACGACCGGTCCCCGGATGTGCGCTACCCGGTGGCCAACGAGCAGTCCTACCGGGTGGTCCAGTGGGTCACCGCGGAGGGCGCGCAGAAGGGTCTCGACTCGTCCCGGATCGCGATCGCCGGTGATTCGGTCGGCGGCAACATGGCCATCGCGCTGACTCTGATGGCCAAGGAGCGCGGCGACGTCTCCTTTGTTCAGCAGGTGCTGTTCTATCCGGTGACCGACGCCAACTTCGACACCGGCTCCTACGAGCAGTTCGCCGAGGGATACTTCCTCAGCCGCGAGGGCATGAAGTGGTTCTGGGACCAGTACACCACCAGCGCGGAGGATCGTGCGCAGATCACCGCCTCGCCGCTGCGGGCCACCACCGAGCAGCTGACCGGACTGCCGCCTGCGCTGGTCATCACGGCCGAAGCCGATGTGCTGCGCGACGAGGGCGAAGCCTTCGCGGGCAAGTTGCGCGCCGCGGGCGTGCCCGTCACCCAGGTGCGCTACGGCGGCATCGTGCACGACTTCGTGATGGTGAACTCGCTGCACGACACGCACGCCGCCAAAGCCGCGGTGGCGCAGGCCGTCGCCACGCTGCGGGCCGCACTGCACTCCGCCTGACGTACCGACGATCGAAATCGAAGGAACCCACTCTTGAGCACCGAGCCCACCCGTTCTTCCGCGCCGACCATCGTGCTGGTCCACGGCGCGTTCGCCGACTCTTCCAGCTGGAACGGGGTCGTCGAACGCCTGCGCGCCCAAGGGCATTCCGTGATCGCGGCCGCCAATCCGCTGCGCGGCCTCGACAGTGACGCCGCGTATGTGGCCTCGGTCCTCGACTCTGTCGAAGGGCCGTGCGTTCTGGTCGGCCATTCCTACGGCGGCAGCGTCATCACGGTCGCCGCAGCCGGGAAGACCGAGGTCGAAGCGCTCGTCTACATCGCCGCATTCATCCCCGACGAGGGCGAGAGCGCACTGCAATTGACCGACAAATTCCCCGGCTCGACGCTCGGGCCGACCACCAGGCCCGCCTCCTATCCGCTTCCCGACGGAGGCACCGGCACCGAGCTCTACATCCGGCCGGAGGAATTCCACCAGCAGTTCGCCGCCGACGTGCCCGCCGCTACCGCCGAGCTGATGGCCGCGACACAGCGGCCGGTCGCCCTCGACGCCTTGCAGCAGCCCGCGGTTGCCGCCGCCTGGCGGAACATCCCGTCGTTCGCGCTGGTCACCAGCGAGGACAAGAACATCCCCGCGGAAGCACAGCGGTTCATGGCAGAACGCGCGGGAGCCGTCACCGCCGAAGTGTCGGCCTCCCACGCGGTCTCGGTTTCCATGCCGGACGCGGTCGGTGACCTGATCATCCGGGCAGCCGCAGGCGAGTAGTCGAGTAGTACGGCCTCGGAGCTCCGCGCGCCAGGGATTTCCCTCCGCGCGGGGCTCCGTAGCGCGCCCGGTCCGCGCGATCGGACGCGCCGGACCGCGTCGAAGGCAGCGGCGATCCGTCTTCGTTCTCAGCAGGTGACCACCGCTGTGGCGAAGCCGTCGAGTACCAGGACGGCGTCGGTGATCGGCGTGGCTCGCGGACCGTGGGATCCGACCTGTTCGAGGGTGACCGGGGCGGACGGGGAAGCCAGGGTGACCATCAGCGGAGTGTCGGACTTGTTGATCACCACGAGTTTTCGCTCGCCCGACTCGGTGACGAAAGCTTGTGCGTGCATCCGTGGGTCGGGGAAGGCGGTGGTAGTGGCGGCGAGCTCGTCGCCGGGGCCGAAGTGCCGCAGCAGTAAGGCCAGGGCCTCGTAGCGCAGGTTCGCAGCGCCGGTCTCCCAGTCGATCAGCGAGGTGCCGGGGATCATGCCCGGGTAGTCCATGAACTCGGCGATCCCGACCAGATCGGTGCCGAGCGCGACGAGTTCGGCCCAGAGATAGGACTGGACCGCGGCGCTGAGTGCCCAGTACTCCTCGGGGATCTCCGGGCTCGGATTCATCACGTCAGCCGGATAGGTACCGATTTCGTTGACGAACGTTTTCGCGGCCGGAGCGAGCCTGCGCCGGATGCCATCGATGAACCGCGCCTGCTCCAGGAATCCGTCGGCTCGCGCGAAGAAGATGTCGCGCCAGTGCGCGTACGGCGCGTTGCCCTCCGGGCCGAACGGGTTGCGGATGTCCGGCGACGCATAGAAGTGATAGGAGAACGCGTCCACCGGGACGCCGGGCCGGTGGTTGGCCGAATCGAGGAAATGCCAGTAGTACTCGGGCTCGCGGTAGATATGACTCAGCGACAACCCGACGAACTTCATGTCGGGGTCCAGCGGACGAAGACGTTCGACGATCGCGTCGTAGAGCCTCGTGTAGTCGGCCGGTGCGATCCGGTGCCCCAGGTCGGGTTCGCACAGCACTTCCCAATAGGCGAAGCGGTAGTGGTGCCCCGACTCGTGACGGCGACCCAGTTCGTCGGTGAACCCGCCCGCGATGTACCAGCTGGCGACGCGGTAGAAGTAGTCCGCGGCCTCGGTGAAGGTGGGGTCGCGGAACTCGGTGCCCCGCTCGTAGTCCCAGTGGATTTCGTCCGGGTCCTCCGCTACGGCAACCGGCTCCTCGGTGCGGAACATCCAGGCCGGGATGGTCGCGAAGTTCGCGACGACCGGCTTACCGCCCGTGGCCTCCATGAAGTCCTCGACCAGCGGATCGAGCAGCTCGAAGCTCCAGAACGTTTCGCTCGCGGTGGGCGGGTTCAGCTCCGCGACAGCGATACGCGGGTGGGAATACCAGGGCAGGAATCGAACGAGGTCGGCATCGAGCGCGCGTAGCGCGTCGAAGGCCTTGTCGTGGATCGGTGAGCTTCGGCGCAGTGGCGGCGCTGTCCACAGGTGCGTGGTCAGCGTGGTGCGCGAGACGCCGGTGATCGCGGCCCAATCGATGTGGATCGAATTCAGTGGTGCGCCCGTCATTTCGTCCTTCTCTTCGCTGCGGGGGTTGGGAATCCGAGCGCCGGGAGCAGGGCTTCGTCGACGATCGCCGCCCGGACGCGCTCGTCGGGCCACTGCCCGGTGTCGATCTGGTGCTTGATCACCAGCGCCTCGCCGATATCGCTCACTATCGGCGTGACCAGCGCGGCGTCGATTTCACCGAGCGCCGCGTAGTGGTCGAGAACGGTGCGGGTGAACCGGCCGCCGCGCAGGTCGAAGACATTGCGGTACAACGACTCGACCAGCTCGGGCCGCCGCTGCCGCTCGCTCAGGATCGCGGCCGTGGCCGAGCCGGTCGGACCGGACAACCATTCCGTCAACTGCTGCAATGCGCGCAGCAGGTCCCCGCGCAGGTTGCCGCCGGCCGGGGTGGGCACTTCGACGGGGTACGCCTGCGCCAGCGCCTCGATCAGCAACTCCTCGACCGTCGCCCAGTGCCGATACAGCGAGGTCTTGGCGACGCCGGCGCGCCGCGCGACCCCCTCCATCGCCAGACGTCCCACCCCCGCCTCGGCGGCCTCGGCGATGACGGCCGTATGACAGTCGGCGCGTAACTCGAGTTTGGTGCGGCGGCCCTTTTCGGGGGGCTTCATCGCGTTCACGCCTCCGACTATAGCTACGTTTTAGTAGCTAAACAAGCGTAGCTACGAATTAGTAGCTTAATTCCGGCAGCCCGCACTCAGAGGACAAAGTCGAGGTCGCGGCAGGAAGACCCGTCAAGAGCGCGACCCGGGCACGGTGCGACCACCCGCCTGGCAGGCGGCGGGGCACTGGGCGACTACCCGTCTCACACGCGACCGGACACCGTGCGGCTACCCGCCTCACACGCGACCCGACACGGTGCGACTACCGCCTCACACGCAGGCCCGGGCACGGTGCGGCTACCCGTCTCACACCCAGGCCGGGCACGGTGCGGCTACCGCCTCACACGCGGGCCGGGCACGACGTGGCTACCCGCCTCACACGCGACTCGGACACAGTGCGACTACCCGCCTCACACGCGACCGGACACGATGCGACCACCCGCCTCACACGCAGGCCGGGCACGGTGCGGCTACGACGCGGCCGTCAGTCGCAGACTGCCCCGATCGATGCCGAGCCGACCAGCTTCGTGTATTTGGCCAGGACGCCTCGGGTGTAGCGGGGTGGCAAGGGTTCCCAGCCGTCGCGGCGGCGGGCGAGTTCGTCGGCGTCGACCAGCAGGTCCAGGGTGCCCGCGGCGACCTCGAGGCGGATGCGATCACCGTCGCGCACGAACGCGATCGGGCCGCCGTCGACGGATTCCGGTGCGACGTGCCCGACACAGAGACCCGTCGTGCCGCCGGAGAACCGCCCGTCGGTGAGCAGCAGGACGTCTTTGCCCAGGCCCGCGCCTTTGATAGCGGCGGTGATGGCCAGCATCTCGCGCATGCCGGGACCGCCTTTCGGTCCCTCGTACCGGATGACGACCACGTCGCCAGCCGCGATCGTGCCGTCTTCGAGGGCGTCCATCGCGGATCGTTCCCGGTCGAAAACCCGTGCGGTGCCGATGAAGACGTCGGACTCGAAGCCCGCCGACTTGACGACCGCGCCATCGGGCGCGAGCGAACCGGTGAGGATGGTGATGCCGCCGGTCGGATGGATCGGCGACGCCATCGCCCGGATCACCTTGCCGTCGGGATCCGGCGGGGTGATGTCGGCCAGGTTCTCCGCCACCGTTCTTCCCGTCACGGTCAGGCAGTCGCCGTGCAGCAAGCCGGCGTCGAGCAACGCCTTCATCATGACGGGCACGCCGCCGATCCGGTCCACATCGGTCATCACGTGCTTGCCGAAGGGTTTGACGTCGGCGAGGTGCGGAACCCGGCGACCGATGCGGGCGAAATCGTCCAGACTCAGGTCGACATTCGCCTCGTGCGCGATGGCGAGCAGGTGCAGCACGGCGTTGGTTGAGCCGCCGAATGCCATGACGACGGCGATGGCGTTCTCGAAGGCGGGTTTGGTGAGGATGTCGGATGCGGTGATCCCCTGCCGGATCAACTCCACCACGGCCGCACCGCTGCGGCGGGCGTAACCGTCACGACGACGGTCGGTCGCGGGCGGCGCCGCGCTGCCGGGGAGCGACATGCCCAGCGCCTCCGCCGCGCTGGCCATGGTGTTGGCGGTGTACATGCCGCCGCAGGCGCCCTCGCCGGGACAGATCGCCCGCTCGATGGCGTCGACGTCGGCGCGGCTCATCAGGCCGCGGGAGCAGGCGCCGACCGCTTCGAACGCGTCGATGATCGTCACCTCGCGTTCGCTGCCGTCGGAGAGCTTGGCGATGCCGGGCAGGATCGAACCCGCGTACAAGAACACACTCGCCAGATCCAGCCGGGCCGCGGCCATCAGCATCCCGGGCAGCGACTTGTCGCACCCGGCCAGCAGCACCGAACCGTCGAGCCGCTCGGCCTGCATCACCGTCTCGACGCTGTCGGCGATCACCTCGCGCGAGACGAGGGAGAAGTGCATCCCCTCGTGCCCCATGGAGATGCCGTCGGACACCGAGATGGTGCCGAACTGCATGGGGAATCCGCCACCGGCGAAGACGCCGTCCTTACAACCTCTGGCCAGCCGGTCCAGCGACAGGTTGCAGGGAGTGATCTCGTTCCACGAGGAGGCCACGCCGATCTGCGGCTTCTCCCAGTCATCGTCGCCCATGCCGACCGCGCGCAGCATGCCGCGGGCAGCGGTTTTCTCCAGGCCGTCGGTGACGTCGCGGCTGCGGGGCTTGAGATCGGAGACCTTCGTATTCTCGGGCACGGTTCCCCATCATCCTCGGTCCGGCCCGATCGCGGCGGTGACCACGCCGAACCCCTGCACGCCCGCGCCGGAAACGCCCGCTCGTACGCCCAGAGCGTAATGGCGGGCAGACCGGCGGCCCGGGATCGTACGCTCGGACCATGACCGAGCACCCGAGACTTCACTCGATCCCCGGTGGACGCGACGACCGGCCTCGGCAGCCGGAACCGCAGATGCCCCCGGAACCCCTCTGGCGCGAGGTGCTCGGCGAACAATTGCGCACGCTACGGCAGGACCGGAGCGAGACGCTGGTCGAAACAGCCCGGCGGGCAGGCATTTCCCCGCAGTACCTGTCGGAGGTGGAGCGGGGACGCAAGGAGCCGTCGAGCGAGATGATCGCCGCCCTGGCCGGTTCTCTCGGCACCACGCTGGGTGAGATCACCGGCCAGGTGGCGGACGAACTCCGCGCCCGGCGCCGGGTCGCCTTCCTGCAACGGTCGGAGCCCCGCTCCGGCACCGGGCCCACGCTCATGCTGCTTGCGGCCTAGCCGGACACAGCCCTGCGCACGGCCGCGGCGAAGGCGGAGGGACGCCTGGTCAGTCACGCCGCCCGAGGACCCGGTCGACGAGCCCGTACTCGACCGCGGCCGACGCGGTGAAGACCCGGTCGCGGTCGGTGTCGCGCCGTAGCCGCTCCACCGTTTGCCCGGTGTGCCGCGACAGGATCGACTCGATCTCCGCCCGCATTCGCACCAGCTCGTCGGCCTGCAGGATCAGATCGGGGATCGTTCCCTGCCCGCGCGCGGCGGGTTGGTGCAGCACCACCCTGGCGTGCGGCAGCAGTGCGCGGCGTCCGGGCTCGCCACCGGCCAGCAACACCGCCCCGACCGCGATCGCCTGGCCGACGCACGTGGTCTGCACGGGCGACTGGATGTGCTGCATGGTGTCGTACACGGCGAGCATCGAGGACAGATCGCCGCCCTCGCAGTTGATGTAGAGGTTGATCTCCTGTTCCGGGCTTTCCGATTCCAGGTGCAGCAACTGCGCGATGAGCGCGTTGGCGACGCCCGAGTCGATCAGCGTGCCGAGGTAGACGATCCGCTCGGCGAGCAGGTGGGAATAGATGTCGGTGATTCGCTCGCCGCCGCGTGGATGCTGCGCGATCACATTGGGGATGGTGTAGGTGCTCATGCTGTATCCGTTTCCGGCATCAGCGGGGCCTTGCGTGGTCACGCTCCGCTGCCGCCTCCAGGCCTGACCGCTCATGCTGTATCCGTTTCCGGCATCAGCGGGGCCTTGCGTGGTCACGCTCCGCTGCCGCCTCCAGGCCTGACCGCTCATGCCGAGATCCCGATCCGTTGGCGTTGCGGGACGATCTGCCCGAACGAGTCGACGATGTGGTCGATGAAGCCGTACTCCTTGGCTTGCGCCGCGGTGAACCAGCGATCGTGCAGCGAATCTTCGTAGATCCGGTCGAACGGCTGACCGGTGTCCTCGGCGATGATGCCGAGCACCGTGTCCACGGTGTAACGCAGGTCGTCGGCCTGGACCTCGACATCGACGGCGGTGCCACCGATGCCCGCCGACCCCTGGTGCATCAGCACCCGGGCGTGCGGCAACGCGAAACGGCGGCCCTTGCTCCCCGACGACAAGAGGAATTGACCCGCGCTGCAAGCCAATCCGAGCGCGAGCGTCGAAACTTCACACGGGACCAGTCGCATCACGTCGCGGATGGCGAGCATCGACGGAACCGAGCCGCCGGGCGAATGGATCCACAGCGAGATGCCCGCCTCGGCGTCTTCTGCGGCGAGGGTGAGCAATTGGGTCATCAGCAGCGTGCCGTTGTCGTCGTCGAGCGCGCCGTCCAGCACGACTATCCGGCGGCTGAGCAGCTGCTCCCGGGCCCGCCAGCTGAACATCGGGGTGTTGTCATCGTGAGCCATGACCCCACGG
The DNA here is from genome assembly GCF_015477775.1 of Nocardia abscessus. Taxonomy (GTDB): domain Bacteria; phylum Actinomycetota; class Actinomycetes; order Mycobacteriales; family Mycobacteriaceae; genus Nocardia; species Nocardia abscessus_A. Next base: position 133,946 of record NZ_JADLQO010000014.1, read on the forward strand.
TGCCGCATCCGCGGCGCGAAACCGGCCCGGCGCTGCCCACGGCAGATCTGCTCTCAGCAGTCGGGTTGCGGTGCGGCGGAGGGGCGCAGCGCCGCCTGCCGTCCCGGAGGCGGGTGTCGCGAAGATCGTCGTCGCGGGCGCGCCCGGCCAGAAGTCCGGATGGCAGCGGTACCCGGGAAACGGCGATGCCCGTCGGCGCTTACCGCGCTGACGGGCATCGTCGATGGAACGCGGCTCGCTAGGACTCGCGGCCCGCGGTCGAGGCGGAGCGCTGCCTGCTGGTGCGAGCGCGGCGGCGTTCGGCCTGCAGTTCGGCGAGTTCCTGCTCGAGGATGTCGGCGACGCGGAACGAACCGGTGTCGTAGATGTCCGGCGTGCGGGCCGTCGGCGGCTGCGCGATGTCGGGCTTGGGGGTGTCCTTGCCGTTCTTCGATTCCGGCGCCGGGCTGTCGGTCTTGACGTCCGCGAGCGGGCGTCGGGTGACCGCCGGGATCTCGGCCGTCGCAACCTCGGCCTCCGGGGTGCGCGGCTTGGCCGGAGCCGCCTCCCGGACGACCACCTTCGCCGCGGCGGGTTCTTCGACGGGCACTCGCGTGGCCGGCCGCTCGTCGACCTTGACCGACGACACCGGCGCGGGCGCCACGGGCTCGCTCGCCAGGGGCTTGCTTCCGTTGGTGGCGGACGCACCGTTCTTGGCGGCGATCGGAACGTCCAGGTCCTTGACCTTCACCGGCGTGCTGGGACGCGCCGCGACGACCTCCATCGCGTCGAGGTCTTCGATGGACTCGGGTAGCACCGGCTTGCGCGGCGCCTCGACCGGCGCCCGCTTCTGCTCGGCTGTCACCACGACCGTGGGCTGCTCGTCGGAATCCTGCGGTGCGCCATCGGTTTCGGCGACCTCGGCCACTTCCTGCTCGATGACCTCCACCGGGGCGGCCGCCACGACGGGCTGCGGCTCGTGCTCCACGTATTCGTGCGGGACGGCGGGCGCCTCGGGGGCGACCGGCATCCGGTACCTGGGCAGGGTGAGCCGGATCTGTTCGGCCGGGTCCGGAAGGTCGCGAACCTGCTCGGTGGCCCTGGCGATGGCGAGACCGTAGCGGGCGCTCGCGGCGTCGTGGATGAGCAGCGCGACACCGATCATCACCGGGGCGATAGCGTGCACGGCCGCGTCGTACCACGCGCCCGTGCGCAGATACGGATAGGTGTTGAGGCTGACGGTCAGCGCCAGCAGGGCGACCTCGGCCGCCGCGACCTGACGGCGGTTGTCGACCACACCCCATTCGGCGACCTTGTTGGTGCCGATCATGATGATGATCAGGCAGACGCTGATCATGCCTTCGAGCAAGTAGCTGAACCAGTACAGCGGATCGGTCGCGCCGCCGGGAGCGATGTTCTGCTGGACGTTGACCGCCGACCACAGCATGCCCGCCGCGACGACACCGGCCAGCGCGCGCAGCGACCAGGACCGATGCCGGTAGAGCGAGGCCAGTTTCGCGTGCGGGCTGGATTCGCGTCGCTGCGCGGCAATCGCCTTGCGGGCGAGGAGGAGATCTCGCATGTCGGCCTTCTCGATCGCTTCGGTGGTCTGCCTGGCGCGGTCGGATGCCGCGGCGGCAGCCTGCGCCTCTTTCCAGCGCTGTCCGCGCTCCTGAGTGCGAATCCGTTCGGCGAGCTCACGTTCGGCATGCAGTTCGTCCTCCGACAGCGCCTCGGTGAGCGCGGGATCGAACTGGTAGGCGAGCCGTCCACGGGCCTTCTCGACCCGCCTCGCCAGCTGTGTAACCTCGTCCTCGATGGGATGTTCGATGACCATCAGCGCTCCCCGCACGGGAGAGTCGATGGCAGACAAGTGATCACGAATGGCAACGGCACGTTTCATTCATAGTCGATCCACCGCTACTGGCGAAACTGTTCATTTGCCATCTCGCAAAACTATTCGGCGTGCCGCGGACGACACACGCGGCGCGGCGTGATTTCCGCCGGTCGCGAGCACTTCTTCAGCCGTCGCGCAAAAGCCGCGGATTTCGCGTCGCGCGACGTAACTCGCGGATAAGAGCCCGGTCAGTGGCGCCGGCCGGTTCGTCCCGCACCGCGTCGAGCACCTGGGACAATGTGCCGAACAGCAGTCTGCCCAGCCGGTCCTGATCGACGTCGTCGCGAGACAGCCACTGCACGGTTAGATCCTCCGCCATCGCCCACCACGAGCGCACCACCAGGCGCTCGGCGGTCGACGGCGCGGGCCCGCCCAGCGCGGCGAACACCCGGTCGGTGAGTTCGTCGTGCATCTGCTCCATGATCGCCTCGAGCACCGGATCCTGCCCCGCGGCGCGGAGCAGACCCACCAGGGGGCCACTGCGCCTGCGCATGTAGCCGACGAAGTTGGCGATCATCGACGCGAGCGGGTCCGCGGCGTCCGGATCGGGGCCGGTGGCGCGCAGGAACCGCTGCGACGCGGCCCGGACGAGCTGCGCGTAGTACTCCTGCTTGGTCGGGAAGTAGTGGAAGAGCAGGCCGCGTGAGATGCCCGCCTGCTGCGCGACCGCGTCGACGGTGATCTGGTGCCAGGGGCGGTCGATCAACATGCCGAGGCCGATGCCGATCAACTGTCGGCGCCGGTCGTCCGCCGAGCGGCGGCCGCCGGGCTCCGCGGCAACCTCGGTCATCCACCCTCCTCTATTGAGCAATGCTCAATAATATGCTACCAATGACTCGACCGGAAGTTGAGCAATGCTCAGCGAGCCTCGAGGATGGGTATGGACTTCACGCATTCCGACCGAGCCGTCCGCCTCACCGATCAGGTGCGGCAGTTCGTGCGCGACGAGATCGAGCCGCGCGACGAGGAGCACGCCGCCTTCCTGCGGGAATCGCCATGGGCGGTCCCGCCGGTGGTCGAAGAGCTCAAGCAGAAGGCGCGGGCCGCGGGGCTGTGGAACCTCTTCCTGCCCGATCCGGAACTCGGCGCGGGCCTGAGCAATGTCGAGTACGCGCCGATGGCCGAGGCGATGGGCGCTTCCGGCTGGGCGCCGGAAGTGTTCAACTGCAATGCCCCCGACACCGGCAACGCCGAGGTCCTGCTGCACTACGGCAGCACGCAGCAGCGGCAGCAGTGGCTGCGGCCGCTGCTGGACGGCGAGATCCGCTCGGCGTTCTGTATGACCGAACCCGAGGTCGCGTCCTCGGACGCGACCAATATGGCCGCGACCGCCGTGGTGGACGGCGAGGAGATCGTGCTCAACGGCCGCAAATGGTGGAGCACCGGCATCGGCCATCCGAACTGCGCGTTCGTCATCTTCATGGGCCTCACCGACCCGGAAGCGCACCCGTACCAGCGCCACTCCATGGTGCTCGTCCCGCTGGACACGCCCGGCGTGCGGGTCGAACGGATGCTCACCACCTTCGGCTATCTGGACGAGCCCTTCGGCCACGGCGAGGTCACCTTCACCGACGTGCGGCTTCCGCTGGACGCCGTGATCGCCGGGCCGGGACGCGGCTTCGAGATCGCCCAGGGCCGCCTCGGCCCCGGCCGCATCCACCACTGCATGCGCGCCATCGGCCTGGCGGAGCGCGCGCTCGAACTGGCCTGCCGCCGCAGCCTTTCGCGCACCGCGTTCGGCAAGCCGCTGGCCAACCTCGGTGGGAACCGGGAGCGCATCGCGAACGCCCGCGTCGCGATCGATCAGGCCAGGCTGCTCGTCCTGCACACCGCCTGGCTGCTGGACACCAAGGGCCTGGCCGGCGCGCGCAGCGAGGTCTCCCAGATCAAAGCGGTCGTGCCGAGGATGACCCAGGAGGTGCTCGACATGGCGATGCAGTTGCACGGCGGCGCCGGGCTTTCCGACGACTTCCCGCTGGCTCGCGCGTTCGCGGGCATTCGCTCGTTGCGTTTCGCCGACGGCCCCGACGAGGTGCACCTCGGCGTGATCGCCCGGCAGGAACTACGCAAATACGGAAACGACCGGTGAGCGCCCCGGAGGCCACCGCCGTCCGCGCCGAGGACGCCTTCGACGTCGCCGCTGTGCACACCTGGCTCGCCGACCAGGTGCCGGGTCTGAGCGAGCCGCCCGAGGTGCGTCAATTCTCCGGTGGCGCGTCCAATCTCACGTATCTGCTGCGCTACCCGGATCGCGACCTGATCCTGCGCCGCCCGCCCGGCGGCAAGAAGGCGGCTTCCGCACACGATATGGGCCGTGAGTACCTGGTGCAGCAGCGGTTGCGTCCGCACTACGGCTACGTTCCCCGGATGGTGGCGCACTGCGCCGATCCGAGTGTGATCGGCAGCGAGTTCTACGTCATGGAGCGCGTGGCGGGCACGATCCTGCGTGGCGATCTGCCGGAGGGGACGGCTCTGTCGCCCGACCAGGCTCGGCGGTTGTCCACCACGGCTTTCGACTGCCTGATCGAACTGCACGAGGTCGACCCCGTCGCTGCCGGGCTCACCGAAATCGGCAAAGGCACCGGCTATGTCGGCCGCCAGGTCGCGGGCTGGTCGCGGCGCTTCGTGGACGCCCGCACCGACAATGTCAGCGATTTCGCCGCGGTGATGGCGTGGCTCGAGGCCAACCGGCCCGAGGACGTCGCCACCACCGTCATCCACAACGACTTCCGGCTGGACAATCTGGTGCTCGACCCGTCGGGCTCTGGCGCGATCGTCGGCGTGCTCGACTGGGAGATGGCGACACTGGGCGATCCGCTGATGGATCTCGGTGGGGCGCTGGCCTACTGGGTGCAGGCCGACGACGACGACGCCATGCGGGCTGCCCGCCGTCAGCCGAGTCATCTGCCCGGCATGCTGACCCGCGCCGAGATCGTCGAGCACTACTGCGCGCGCACCGGCCGCTCCGCCGAGAACTGGCCGTTCTACGAGGTCTTCGGGCTGTTCCGGCTCGCGGTGATCGCCCAGCAGATCTACTACCGCTACCACCACGGGCAGACCACCAACCCGGCGTTCAAGGACTTCTGGATGGTGATCAACTACCTGGACTGGCGCTGCCGGAAGGTCGCCGGGCTCGAGTAGGGCAGCCCCACCCATATAACTGTCGTCGGTGCGTCCGGCGTCGCGCTCGGCTCTGTCGCGCAGGCGCTTCCAGGCCTCCCGACTCACCGCAACGTCGCGATGGGTTTGCCGTGCACCCCGACCACCGGCGCGGGCGCCGACCACCCGTGCGCCCGCGACCCCGGCACCGCCGCCGAAGTCAGCGTCCGAGCGCGATGGAGCCCGACATCTGTGACGCCCGAGTAACCCCACATCGCCACCTCGGTATCCGGCCCGGGCAGCGCGAGCGGACCGGAATTCTCCGCGGCCCGGATGCCGTCCAGCGCGATCCGCGCGGCCAGCGGGCCGTAGGCGATCGCGGCGGTCGGCAGTGGCGATACCCGTGGGCGGCGACGTCGCGCCGTCATCGCCGCGGTGGCGGTCGCCCCGCCAGAGGCGTCGTAGCGAAAGCCGCTGTGCGCGAGCGGCGTATCACCGGATCGTCGCGGCGAGTTGGAAGAGGCTCAGGTCGGCGGGGCGATCTTGACGATGGTCGATTCGCCGCCGGTGTCGGCCACGGTGACGAACTGACGGTAGGTGCGGTTGCCGGAGTCGGGCCGCAGCTCGGTGATGACCACGTCGTAGCGTCCGTCGAGCATGGGCGTGATCATGACGCAGTGCTGGGTTCCCGCGGGGACGGAGGCGATGCCCGCGTCGATCACGGTGACCGGCGGCACCGCGGCGTCCGGCACCGTCAGCGATCGTGCGACCGCTCCCGAGCGGGTCACGTAATAGGCGTGCTGAAACGCCAGGATCACCTCCGGTCCCGAGGCTGTCGAGCCGGTTCCGTTGCCGCGCACCAACTGTTCTCCGCGAGTCGGTTCGCAACCGGGGCCGCCGCCGAGTACCGGGTCCGCCACGGTGGCCGATTGCCGTGGCGCGGAGGCCGCGTCCGTGTAGACCAGGACCAACGCGGCGGCGGCGAGCGAGGCGGCCACACCGACACCGCCGACCAGCCAGGCGCGGCGTGGCCCGCGCCGAGCGCGACGCCGGGAGCGAGGCGCCCGATGCCGGTCCCCGCGCGAACGGGGCGGCGGCTCCTGGGCGGAGAGCATTCCGGGCCAGGTGGGCACGCGTTCGCCCCGGTCACGGCCCGGCCGGGCGCGTCGGCCGCCGGGCTCGGACGTGTTCGACGACATGATCTCGCCGCACCCCCTTTTACGGTGCCTACTCGGCCACCGTGGGTTCCCTCTCAATGCCGTTGCGCAATAACAACATTGCATATCTCCCTGGATTTTGTCGGTCGAATGCTCAACAGGCAAGGCCGAACCACGCACAGCGGTCGGCGCAGCGCCGAAACACCGGCTGATCAGGACCGGGCGGTCGGTGCGGTTCGGTCCGATCCTGGTGTCCCCCATGAACGACGTCCCCGGCCGAGCGATCGTCCGGGTGTTCGGCGAAGTGGCCGGGCTCACCGTGCGCTGCCGCAGCTTCGCCTCGAACTCGATGTGCCGGCACGCCCTCTCGACGGCGCGAACGCGATCATCGCGATGCGGCTTCGACTGCAACGAGATCGCCGGGACCATGAGCGAGGTGGCATACGGCACCGCCGTTCTGATCACGCCCGTGGCGTGACCGGCTAACCCCAGGTCAGCGGATCCAAGTGGAGGAAGAAACGCTGACGCTCGGCGTCCAGACCGATGCCGTAGCGGTCGGCGAAGATCCGGTCGGCGCGTTCGGCGCGCCGTTCGTCCTGCCATGACTCCCGCGAATTGGCCAGCAGTAGAGCGATATCGGCGTACGGGTCTGCGATGCCGAGGCGGCCGAGGTCGATGAAACCGGCGACGGTGTCCGTGTCCGGGTCGAGGATGATGTTGGGCAGGCACAGATCGCCGTGGCACACCACGGCTTCGGCGAGTTCCTGCGTCATCCTCGACTCGAGCTCGGTGGCCAGCCTGGTGAGCAGGACGGTGGGTGGAGTGTCCCGCTGCTCTTCTGGGAGGAACTCGGGATCGACCGCGCCACGGACGACGACGTCCTGGGCGATCGCGAACATCCGCGCCAGGCCCCGGTCGAACGGGCACTCCGCGACCGGCACATCGTGCAGGCGGCGCACCGCGTCCGCGATCGATTCCCATGCGCGGGACAGGGTCTGCGCGGAAACGGCGTCGGCGGCGACGCCGGGGACGGCACTGGTGACCAGGCAGGCGCCCTCGTCGCCGATCCGCCAGTCCAGCACTCGAGGGCCGGGAATATCCTGGCCGTCGAGCCAGGTGATCTTGTCGCGCTCCAGCGCGAGGGCAGCGACCAGGCCGGGGCCGACGCATTTGGCGTAGCGGGATCCGTCGGCGGACCGGAACACGTCGGCGCCGGACTCCCCGCCACGAACCGGCTCCCATCGGCAATCGGACGGCAGAGCGGCCGGAAAGCGAACAAGCGACTCGGACACGCCATCGACGGTAGCAACGCGCACCGGACCGGCCCACCTCGCAGACCGTCGGCAAACCAGATGTATAGTTGCCAAAAGCAACTAGTTGAGGTTGCTAAGTAATCTGCCGGTGGGGAACGTCGAGGTGAGTGTCATGTCCGCAACCGCTCGCGAGCACCGCGCGTCCGCGGCCGAACTCGCGGCCGCCGACGAACTCGGTCAGCGGCTGGTCCGGTTCATGCGCGCGATCAACCGGTCGAAGTGGCAGCCTGCCCGGCCCGGGCCGGAAGGGCTGGAGCGACTCGCCTACGCCGTGCTGTTCTGCCTGGTGCACGACGGACCACAGCGCGCGGGAAGGCTTGCCGAGTTGCTGCACGCCGAGGCGTCCACCATCAGCAGGCAGAGCAGATCGCTCGTGGCGCACGGCCTGGTGGAGCGCAGGGCCGACCCGGTCGACGGACGCGCGTGCGTGCTCACGGCCACCGAGGAGGGCGTGCGCGTCTTCGAGGAGAACCGCGCGCTGCGCAACCGATGGCTGGCCGACATCCTGGCCGACTGGCCCGCGACCGACCGCGACACCTTGACCGTTCTGCTCGACCGGCTCACCGCAGGAATAGAGACCACTCCCCGACACCAAGCCGATCCGAAATAGGGCTCATCCATGACGAATTCCACCACCCGGGCTCCGCGGAACCCGGACGCAGGCGCGGACACGGCACTGTCCCACCGGCAGATCCTGACCGTCCTGTCCGGGCTGTTGCTCGGCATGTTCCTGGCCGCCCTCGACCAGAACATCGTCAGCGTCGCGATCGTCAGGATCGCCAACAGCCTGCACGGCTTCGACGAACAGGCCTGGGCGACCACCGCCTACCTGATCACCGCGACGATCACCACGCCGCTGTACGGCAAGCTGGCCGACATCTACGGCCGCAAGCCGTTCTACCTCACCGCGATCGCGCTGTTCATCATCGGTTCGGTGGCGTGCACCTTCGCCACCTCGATGTACCAGCTCGCCGCGTTCCGCGCGTTCCAGGGGCTGGGCGCGGGCGGACTGATGTCGCTGGCTTTCACCATCATCGGCGATATCGTCCCGGTGCGGGAACGCGTGCGCTACCAGGGCTATTTCATGATGGTCTTCGGCACGGCGACCGTGCTCGGCCCGGTGCTCGGCGGCTTCTTCTCCGACTACGAAGAACTGGGCGGCATCGAAGGCTGGCGGTGGGTCTTCCTGGTGAACGTCCCGGTGGGCGTGCTGGCCCTGCTCGTGGTGGCCAAGGTGCTCAACGTGCCGCACCAGCGCCAGAACCACCGGATCGATTGGCTGGGCGCGCTGACGCTGGCGATCTGCGTCGTGCCGCTGCTGATCGTCGCCGAACAGGGACGCCACTGGGGATGGTCGTCGGAGCGGTCGCTGCTCTGCTACGGCATCGGGGCGGCGGGGCTGCTGCTGTTCGTCCTGGTCGAGTTCCTGATGAAGGACTCTGCGCTGATCCCGCTGCGCCTGTTCGAGAACTCGACGTTCAGCGTCACCATCGCGGGTGGATTCATCGTCGGTATCGCGATGTTCGGCGCGATCACCATGGTCCCGACGTACTTCCAGGTCGTGCGCGGCTACTCGCCGACGAAGGCCGGTCTGCTCATGCTGCCCTTGGTGCTCGGCATCACGGTGGGCTCGCAGTTGGCAGGGCGGATCACCAAGCAGACGGGCCGCTACAAGATCCTCCCGGTGGCGGGCACGTTCATCGTCGCGGTGGGCGCGCTGCTGTACGCCCAGGTGCACTACGACAGCCCGCTATGGCAACCCCTCGTCTACGGCGCGGTGGTCGGGCTCGGGCTCGGCTGCTGCATGCAGACGCTGATCATCGCCGCGCAGAATGCCGGACCCCGCTCGGACATGGGCGTTTCCACGGCGTCGGCCACGTTCTTCCGGCAGATGGGCGGCACGCTCGGCGTCGCGGTGTTCCTGACCATTCTGTTCAATCTGCTGCCGCACCGGATCATCGACGCGTTCGGCGGCGCGCTGCCGCCCGGGTTCGGCCCCGACCAGCTCAGCGGCATCCAGTCCAACACCAGCGGTATCGCGACGCTGCCCGACGAGGTGAGGATCCCCGTTCTCACCGGCTTCACCGACGCGATGCACGGGGTCTTCTACGCGGCGGCCGGTGTCGCGCTGCTGGCCTGCGTGGTGCTGATGTTCATGAAAGAGATCCCGCTGCAGGACGTCCCGGCGCAGGCTCCGATCGAGGAGACCGAAGCCGAAGAGTCACACTGGGACGCCGATCGGGTCTGGGAGGGCGCCGCGCAGGCGCTGTCGGAGCCGGAACCGGTGCTCGCCGCGGCCGCGAGCGGCCACGCCGCGGGCGATCCCGCGGGCAACGGCGCCTACCGGCGTGAGCCGAAGGCGAGCTTCGACGACGCCGAGTACGAAAGTCGTTCGCTCAGCGGCTACGTCCATCGCGAGGACGGCCGCCCCGTGCCCGCCGCCGCACTCACCTTGATCGACCACCACGGGCGGCAGGCCGCTCGGACCAGCGGCGGCGACGACGGCGGTTACCTCGTCAGCGCGCCGGACGCGGGCGGTTACGTGCTGATCGTGTCGGCCGCCGGGCATCAGCCCACCGCGGTGAACGTCACCGTCGGTGACCGGCCGCAGCAGTTCGACATCACCCTGCTCGGCTCCGGGGAGTTGTCCGGGGTGGTCCGGTCCGCCACCCTCCGCGAGCCGCTGCCCGGCGCGACCATCACACTGACCGACCTGGACGGCGAGGTGGTCGGCTCGGCGACCGCGGCGGCCGACGGGGCCTACCTGTGCCAGGGCGTGGTGCCCGGCACGTACACCTTGGTCGCGGTCGCCGAGCACATGCGTCCGAGCGCGACCGCGCTGACCGTGCCGGACAGCGGACTGCTGCACCACGACATCGATCTCACGCCGATGGCGGTGCTGGCCGGGTCGGCGTGGACCGACGGCGGCCGTGCGGTCTCGGACGTGCAGATCAGCGTGCTCGACGCGGCGGGCGTCCCGACCGCCACGACGCGCACCGACGAGAACGGGCGTTATGTCGTCACGGATCTCGCCGAAGGCGACTACACGGTCGTCGCGCGCGGCTACCCGCCGGTGACCAGCCAGGTAACGGTGCGCGGCGGCGAAGTCGCGCACGATGTGCGGCTGGGCTATGAGGACCGGCCCCGTTTGTGATCGCCGAACGGTTCGTCGCGTTCCCGGACCGCCTCGCGGAAACCGGCGGTGGCGGCGCGCGTCTGGAAGGCGTAGCCCTCCCTGGTGTGCCGGGAGATGCCGTCGAAGACCGTGCTGATCATGCCTGAGTTGGCCACCCCCTGCGCGTACAGCGCCGAGTTGAGCGCCAGTTTGGCCATCATCAGCTGGTTGATCGGCATGCGCGCGATCCGGGCGACGAATTCCTCGGTGCGCGCGTCGAGTTCGTCGGCGGGCCAGGATTCGATCGCCAGGCCCCATTCGACCGCCTGCTTTCCGGTGAGACAGTCGCCGGTGAACAGCAGGCGCTTGGCGCGCTGGTCACCGAGGCGATGCGCCCACATGCCCGCCGCGGGCACACCCCAGACCCGGGTGGGCGGATAGCCGATCTTGGTGTCGTCGGCGCAGATGATCTGGTCGGCGAACAGGGCGATATCGCTGCCGCCCGCTACGGCGAAGCCGTGCAACTTGGCCACGGTCGGCTTGTTCGCCTGCATCAAGCTGGCGAAACCGCGGTTGAACCGGCTCATCATCGCGTAGTCGATCATCGGGTCCCAGGTCTGCGCCGGATCGTGGTTGCGGCCCTGCACCACCGGGTCGACGACCGTCCCCGCCACGTCGCCGGGACCGCCGGCCGCCCCGAAACCCTGCTCGGCGAACATGCTCAGGTCGTATCCGCCGCAGAATCCCTTGCCGCGCCCGGACAGCAGGATCACGTGCACCCGCGGGTCGAGGTCGGCGCGTTCGACCGCGTGCGCCAGATCGTGCGGGGTGTCGGGAGTGATCGCATTGCCCCTCTCCGGCCGGTCGAAGGTGATGCGCGCGATGCGGCCGTCCCGCTCGTAGGTCAGCGTCCGGTACTCGCGTGCGCCGTTCGGCTCGGGGCGTCCGGCCCACGGCGAGTCCGCCGTCTCGGTCCAATCGCGATACCAAGCGCCCGATCCGCCATCGGCCTGGATGTCACTGTCGGTCATCGCTTTCCCTTCGACGCTGGTCCGGAACCCGTCCACGCAGTCTGGCGCACCCACCATTTGACAGTCAACAGTGACTGTGAAATTCTCGCGCCGACGGAGGGAGCTGGAATGGCCGGAGTACGCGCGGAGCGGAAACGGGCGACCCGCGCCCACATCCTCGACGCCGCCGCCGATCTGCTGGCCGAGCAGGGCTACCGGGCGCTGACCACCTTGTCCGTGCAGCGCGCCGCGGGCGTCAGCCGCGGGGCGCTGCTGCACCATTTCCCGACCATCGCCGCGTTGATCGCCGAACTGGTCAGCCATTTGGTCGCACGCAACGAAGCAGCCGTCCGGGAGATCGCGGCCGGGCTCGGCGAGGGGACCGATCCCCTGACGCGCGCCTTGACCGCCCTGTACGAGTCGATGGCTCGCCCGGCTGCGCAAGCCGAGTTCGAACTGTGGGCGGCCGCGCGGACCGACCCAGCGCTTGCCGAAGCGTTGCGCGCGGCCGAACGAAAAGCCGGGCGCGACTTGCGGCGGGTGGTGGATGCGCTGTTCGGTCCCGACGTCGTCGCCCATCCGCGGTATCCGGCCGTGCGCGACCTCACCATCGCGATCCTGCGCGGCACCGCGATGTCCCGTCCGCTGCGCAGCACCGAGCGCGCCGCCACGGCAACCATCGACCGATGGGCGGAGGCCATGACAGTTCTACTCGCACAGGATCGATAGCAATCATCGGGCGTGGCCGTAGCCGAATTGGTTGTGACACGCGTCACTTGCGCCTCCGATTGTGCCGTCTCCCACATGGTCGCTATCCTGGCTGCACTTTGAGACCACCGAGTCTCAATGCAGCCTTCGACGGGGCCGGGTTCGACCACCGCACGGCTCCGGCGGAGGCCGATTCCTGCCGGGGAGCGCCTGCGGCGCGTGGACTACCAGGAGCAAACGCCATGCGATCGAAGTTGATCTCGGCGGCCATCGGTATCGCGGCGATGGCGCTGTCGTGTGTGGGACCGGGCAGCGGACCCGCCGTCGCCGCACCGGATTGCCCGACCCTGTACGTGGTGGCGATCCCGGGCACCTGGGAGACCACCGACCAGCTGGACGGCCCCGGGATGCTGGCCGGAGTCACCAGCGGCCTGCCGCCCTCGACGCGGGTGGACTACGTCAGCTACGCCGCGACCGCATTCCCCTGGGAGAGCGAGGTATACGGGGCCTCCAAGCGCGAGGCGACCGACAACGCGCGCGGCATGATCGCGGCGATGGGCCGGGAGTGCGGTGCGACCAGAATCGCGCTGCTCGGCTACAGCCAGGGCGCGGACGCCGCCGGTGATCTCGCCGCCGAGATCGGCACGGGTCTCGGTGTCGTGCCGCCGCACCGGATCGCCGCCGTCGGACTCATCTCCGACCCGCGCCGCTCCCCCACCGACGCACTGGTCGGGCCGCCGGTGGGCGGCGCGGGCGCGGGCGGTCCCCGCATCGGCGGGTTCGGCTTCGTCACGCCGCAGACCCGCACCATCTGCGCGATCGGCGATCTGTACTGCGCAACGGCCTCGGACGATTTCGTGACCCGCTTCGCGGGCTTCCTGGCCCAGACCTCCCACCCCGACCCGGCCTTCCTCTGGCGCTACCAGCTCGAAATGGGCGCGATCGTCGGTGATCTGATGTCCAACGGCGGCATCACGCTGCTGCAGAGCCAGCTGTCGGAATCGGCCAATCAGGAACGGGCTCGGCTGTTCGACGAGTTCTACCGCTCGCAGGCGCACACCGCCTACGGCAGCTATCCCGTCGGCGGCGGCGAGACCGCGCTGTCGTGGATGCACGACTGGCTGGCATCGCTGGCCTGAGTCAGCGGGCGCGCCGCCGCGCGGCCTCTCCGCAAACCTCCGCGACGGCGCCCTGCTCGACCGACCATTCAGCCCGACCGACCGTGCAGCCCGACCGACCATTCAGCCCGACCGACCGCAGATCGAGTGACCGTTCGGATCGGTGACCGTTCGGACCGAGTGACCATTCGGACCGTCATCGGATGCGCAGCGCCGTCATCCGCCAGCCTGCCGAGCGCGTCCGCGCGATGCGTGCCGCCAAGGCGAAACGGCGCCTGCCACGGCCGTATGCGGCGACGACCTCGGCGGTCTTGGCGTCCACGATGATCACGCTCACCCGGACCGGCACCGCGGCGCCGAGGGCACGCCCGGGCACGAGACCGTTGTCGATCAACGTGCGCACCGCGGCCACGACCGTGGCGTCGGCGACCACGGCGAGTTGGGGCACGGGCCGCCTGCGGTCGAGCACTTCGAGGACGATGCGCACCGCCGACTCGGCGAACCGGTGTGCGGCCGGCTGTGTTTCGTCGGCCTGCGCCGGCGCCGCGTGACTTCGGCGCACCACATTGCGCACCCCCGCACTGGACCGAGCGGATGCCGCGTGCGGCCGCGGCCTGCACGTCAGCGCTCGAGTGGGCGCCGGGTCCCCTACCGAGCGCTCCGCCTCCGCGCGCCGTCGACTGTCCAGCGGCGGCTCCGGATTCGGAGCAGGCGCCAACCAATCGCGATAACCAGCCATGCAGATCCCCTTCGAAACCCAGTGGTCGAACCCTTGTGTCGACGATTCTGCGGACGGCCCACCGGATATCGCGCGTAGTCGGCTACCCGATTCCGGCCGGACCGACCACCACCGGGAGTCGGCGGGCACGTAGGCGGACCTATGTTGGAGTCGGCAAGCCCGACACGGAAACGGAGATCCCGGATGACCGACGAGCGACGAGCGGACGCGACCGTACCCGGAAAATCCGCGCCCCCTCGTCCAATGGCTCGCGGCGCGCTGCTGACGCTCGCCGGAGTGCTCGCCGGGTACCTCGCGCTCAGCCAACTGCTCGCGGTCGCACCGGTTTCCTGGCTGATGCCCCTGCTGCGCGACGCGATCGTCCAATCGGCCGTGCTCCTGCTCGGCGCGGTCCGCGACGCCCTCGGCTCGTGGAACATGGTGCTCGCCGTGCTCGCGACCGGACTCGCGCTGATCGCGTTTCGCACGGGCGGGCGGAGACGGCGCCTCGCGGGCGCGGTGACCGGCGTGGCCGCCGCCGGCCTGGTCCTGTCCGTCCTGACCAGTGCGACCCTCGTGTTCGCGGCGCGCGACGCGGCGGGCGTCTGGATTCCGTTCGCCCCGCTCGTCCCGTTCAGTACGGTCGGCGACGCGCCCGACGAGACCGTCACGTACGCGACGGTCGACGGGCAGCCGATCCAGGCGGATCTGTACCTGCCCGCACCCGCGCCCGTACCGGCCCCGCTGGTGTTGAGCATCCACGGCGGAGCTTTCGTCGGCGGCAGCCGCGGCACCGACGCCTACACGACCTGGCTGGCAGGCAACGGATACGCCGTCCTCGACGTGGACTACCGCCTCGCCGACGCCGACCACCACCGCTGGGACACCCAGGACGCCGACATCGCCTGCGCGCTGACCTGGGCCGCGGCGAACGCGCAGCGGTACAACTGGGACATGCGGCGAGTCGCCACGTTCGGCGAATCCGCGGGCGGCAATCTCGCGATCAACGTCGCGAACAAGATCAACGCGGGTGCCTTGCGGCCCAGCTGCGGCAGCGCCGCCGAGCTGCCGAAGGTGCGCACGGCGATCGCGCTGTACCCCGCGGTCGATCTGGCCGCGTCGGGTACCGAGACCGCGCTCGGCGTCGACGCGGCCCGGCAGTACCTCGGCGGAACGCCGGAGCAATACCCGGATCGCTACACCGCGACCGGCTCCGCGGCACACGTCACCGGCAACACTCCGCCCACGCTGCTGATCCAGGGCGCCGGCGATCATCTCGTGCTCGCCGAGCACACCTCGGCCTACGCCGCCGCGCTCGAGACCGCCCGCATCCCGCACCGCTACGTCGAACTCCCCTTCCTGGACCACGCCTTCGGCACCACCGAACTCGACACAGGCGCCCAGGTCACCCGCGAGCTCACCCGGACCTGGCTGGCGGAATACCTGGCGTAACCGACGCCACACCACCGCCCCGGGAATACCCGCGCACCCCGCCCGGTTCCTTTGGTTGCCATATCCACCAAATTAGGTCAGACTGAGAACGAAGGAGGCGTCGTGCAGTTCGGAATTTTCACGGTCGGTGATGTGACGACCGACCCCACGACCGGCCGGACGCCGAGTGAGCACGAGCGCATCACCGCCATGGTGACGATCGCGCGCAAGGCCGAAGAGGTCGGCCTGGACGTGTTCGCCACCGGCGAGCACCACAACCGGCCGTTCGTGCCGTCGTCGCCGACCACCATGCTCGGCTATATCGCGGCGCGGACCGAGCGGCTCCAGCTCTCTACCGCGACGACGCTGATCACCACGAACGACCCGGTGAAGATCGCCGAGGACTTCGCGATGCTGCAGCACCTCGCCGAGGGACGCGTGGACCTGATGCTCGGCCGCGGCAACACCGGCCCGGTCTACCCCTGGTTCGGCAAGGACATTCGCGACGGCATCCCGCTGGCGATCGAGAACTACCACCTGCTGCACCGGCTCTGGCGCGAAGACGTGGTCGACTGGGAGGGCAAGTTCCGCACGCCGCTGCAGTCGTTCACCTCCACGCCACGCCCGCTGGACGACGTCCCGCCGTTCGTCTGGCACGGCTCGATCCGCAGCCCCGAGATCGCCGAGCAGGCGGCCTATTACGGTGACGGATTCTTCGCCAACAACATCTTCTGGCCGAAAGAGCACTTCCAGCGGCTGATCGCGCTGTACCGGCAGCGCTACGAGCACTACGGCCACGGCTCGGCCGACCAGGCGATCGTCGGGCTGGGCGGACAGGTGTTCATGCGCAAGAACTCCCAGGACGCCGTACGCGAGTTCCGGCCGTACTTCGACAACGCGCCGGTATACGGGCACGGCCCGTCGCTGGAGGAGTTCACCGAGCAGACCCCGCTCACCGTGGGCAGCCCGCAGGAGGTCATCGACAAGACGCTCACCTTCCGCGAAGCGTTCGGCGACTACCAGCGCCAGCTGTTCCTGATGGATCACGCGGGCCTTCCGCTGAAGACCGTGCTGGAGCAGCTGGACCTGCTCGGCGAAGAAGTGGTCCCGGTGCTGCGCAAGGAATTCGCGGCGCTGCGCCCGGCGCACGTTCCGGACGCGCCGACGCACACGAGCCTGGTGGCCGCCCGCGACGCGGCGGTGGAGGCGAACCGATGACCCGCATCGCCGTCGTCTCCGCGGGCCTGTCGCAGCCCTCGTCGACCCGGTTGCTCGCCGATCGCCTCGCCGCCGCCACCGGCGAGGCGCTGGCCGCGACCGGCGAGGACGTCACCGTCGACGTCGTGGAGCTACGCGACCACGCCCGCGATCTGGCCGACAACCTGCTGACCGGATTCGCGGCGGGTGAGCTGCGCGCGACGATCGATACCGTGACCGCCGCCGACGGGTTGATCGCGGTCACGCCGATCTTCAACGCCTCCTACAGCGGCCTGTTCAAGACGTTCTTCGACGTCCTGGAACCGGATTCACTGACCGGGATGCCGGTGCTGCTCGGCGCGACCGGCGGCTCGGCGCGCCATTCCCTCGCCTTGGAGCACGCGCTGCGTCCGATGTTCAGCTACCTGCACGCGGCGGTCGCGCCGACGGCCGTCTACGCGGCGTCCGAGGACTGGGCGTCCGCGGCCCAGGGCGGGCTGAGTACCCGAATCAGCCGTGCCGCAGCGGAATTCGCCGCCATGCTGACCAACACGCCACGACCGCGTGCCACCGATCCGTACGACGACCCGGTACCGTTCGCACAGCTGCTCGGCTGATCTTTCCCTCGATCGACCCCGCCCGATCCACACCTAACTAGTTTAAAACTCAACTATAGAAGGAGAACGACATGTCGACCGGAACCACCAACGCTCTGACCGCGGGCACCTGGGCCATCGACCCCGCCCACTCCACGCTCGGCTTCTCGGTACGCCACCTGATGGTCAGCAAGGTGCGCGGCCGCTTCACCGACTTCTCCGGCAAGCTGGTCATCGGCGAGGACGGCAGCGCCTCGGCCGAGGCCGAGATCCGGGTCGAGTCGGTCACCACCGACAACGAACAGCGCGACGCGCACCTGCGCACCGCGGACTTCTTCCAGGCCGAGCAGTTCCCGGTGGCCACGTTCAAGTCCACCGGATTCCGGGTGAACGGCGAGGACTTCGTGGTGGACGGTGAATTCACCATCCGTGGCGTCACCAAGCCGGTCTCGCTGGAGGTGGAATTCCTCGGCGTGAACCTCGGCATGGGCCACGGGCCGGTCGCGGGCTTCGAGGCCAAGACCGTGATCAACCGACGCGACTTCGGCATCACCATCGACATGCCGCTGCCCGACGGCGGCGCGGTGATCGGCGACAAGATCACCCTCACCCTCGAGGTGGAGGTCGGCTTGCAGGCCTGAGTGCTTCGGACGCCTTCCGCAGGAGCTTCGAGCTCCCGCGGAAGGCGTTCTCTCGATCAGAAGAGCGTCATCGGCTCGGCCGCAGCGGGCTCGGGCAGCGGGTCGAGCTCGGGCAGACGGGCACGGACCTCGTCGTGGAAACGGCGGGCCAGCTCCAGCGAGCCCGCATTGTCCGGTGTGTGCAGGAACACCGTCGGCGACCGGCCTTCACGCAACCATTCCGCGACCGTGGCGACCCATGGTTGCCAGCCATCGACGGTGCGCTGCACGTCGTCGCGGCCGTGATACCGCACGATCGGGTATTCGGTCAGCGCGCGCATCCTGCGCCGCACCCGAGGCTTCTTCGCCGCCGCCTCCTGCTCCGCCGCACTGGTGGGCGGACCGTCGAAAAGCACGGTGGTGTCGAACGGAACCCACTCGGCGCCGACCCTGGACAGCACGTATTCGAGCCTGCGCGCCGCCTGCTCGTCGGCGAAGAACGCGGGATGCCTGACCTCGACGGCGATCCGGCGATCGCGCGGCGCCTGCCGCAAGAATCCGGCCAGCGCACCGAGATCGGTCGGGCCGAACGAGCCGGGCAGCTGCACCCACAGCGCGTGGATGCGTTCCCCGAGGGGTTCCATCACGCCGAGGAACGACCGCAGATCCTCCTCGGCGCCGACCAGCCTGCGTTCGTGGGTTATCGGCTTGGGCAGCTTGAGCACGAACCGGAACGCGGGATCGCATTGGCTCGCCCACGACTCCACTGTTCGCCGCGACGGCGTGGCGTAGAACGTCGTGTTGCCCTCGACCGCATTGCACCACGTGGCGTACCAGCGCAACCGCTCCCCCGGCGCGAGCTGCTTGTCCTGCCAAGCCGCGTGCGTCCACATCGCACATCCCACGTGAAGCCGCATGCTTCCGACGCTAACCCACCGTCCCGACACGAGTGTCGAGCGCTCACCCCGGCGGCCCCGGACTCATTGCCGCGCCCGCTTCTTCGTACGGACCCAGCCGAAGGTCAGTTCGACGGCGCGTTTCCAGTTGTCGTACTCGTCCTCGCGTAACTCGGGGTCCATCCGTGGAACCCATTGGGCGGCGAGGCGCCAGTTGTTGCGCAGTCCTTCCAGGTCCGGCCAGTAGCCGACGGCGAGGCCCGCGGCGTATGCGGCGCCGAGGGAGACGGTTTCGGCGACGAACGGACGCGACACCGGAACGTCCAGGACGTCGGCCACGATCTGCATGAGCAGGTTGTTGGAGGTCATGCCGCCGTCCACGCGCAACGCCGCGGCTTGCAGGCCGGAATCGGCGTTCATCGCCTCGACCACGTCGCGGGTCTGCCACGCGGTGGCCTCCAGGACCGCGCGGGCGATGTGCCCCTTGGTGATGTAGGAGGTCAGCCCGGCGATGAGACCGCGGGCGTCGCCGCGCCAATGCGGCGCGTACAGACCGGAGAACGCGGGCACCACGTAGCAGCCGCCGTTGTCTTCGACGGTGCGGGCGAGGGTTTCGATCTCCGGCGCGCTGGTGACCAGGCCGATGTTGTCGCGCACCCACTGCACGAGCGAACCGGTGACCGCGATCGGTCCTTCCAGCGCGTAGACCGGCTCGGGGCCGATCTGGTAGCCGATCGTGGTGAGCAGGCCGTGCTCGGAGCGCACCAGCTCGGGTCCGGTGTTCATCATGAGGAATCCGCCGGTGCCGTAGGTGCACTTGGTTTCCCCACGGGCGAAACAGGTTTGGCCGAACAGGGCGGCGTGCTGGTCGCCCAGCGCGGCGGCGATCGGGATGCCGGGGACCACCCGGCGGGTCGTGCCGTAGGACGCGATCGAGGGCTGGATGCGCGGCAGCATCCGAGCGGGGATGCCGAAGAACTCCAGCAGTTCGGCGTCCCAGGTGCGGGTGCTGAGGTTCATCAACAGGGTGCGACTGGCATTGGTGACATCGGTGAGGTGCAGCCCGCCGTCGGGACCGCCGGTGAGGTTCCAGATCAGCCAGGTCTCCATGGTGCCGAACAACACCTCTCCCCGCTCGGCGCGCTCGCGCACCCCCGGCACGGAGTCCAAGATCCAGCGCAGCCGCGGCGCGGCGAAATAGCCGGCCAGCGGCAGACCGCAGAGTTCGCGGATCCGGGCGGCGCCCGGTTTGCCCTCCAGTTCCCGGACCAACTCCTCGGTCCGCACGTCCTGCCAGACGATGGCGCGCCCGATCGGTATCCCGGTGCGGCGGTCCCACACCACGGTGGTCTCGCGCTGGTTCGCGATGCCGAGCGCGGCGATGCGGTCGGCGGCGACGCCGGAATCGCGCATCGCCTGCGGCACGATCCGCTCGACATCGCGCCAGATCTCCAGCGCATCCTGCTCGGCCCACCCCGGACGCGGATAATGCTGCCGGTGCCGCCGCTGGGCGACGCCGACCAGCCGGGCACGCTGATCGAACAGGATGCACCGCGTAGAGGTGGTGCCCTGATCGATCGCCAGCACGTAACGCTGCTTCATGCTCGGCTGCTCCTGGTCGAGATCCGCCGGTCGTCCACCCGACGGCGGTCAGTGCGCCGCACCGAGATCCCGTGATACCGCCCGAGCGGCGTCGAGCACCTGACCGACCAGCGCGGGCCGGTGCCGCAACTGGGCGTCGCAGAGCCGGTCCACCGCGCCGGTGATGCCGATGGCGCCGACCACCAGGCCACCGGGCGCCCGGATCGGCGCCGCGATACCCGCCTCCCCCGTCCGGAATTCCTCGGTGTCGCCGGCCCATCCGGCCTGCCGGACACCGCCGAGCGCCCTGGTGAGCGCCGCCCGGTCGACCAGGGTGCGGTGCGTGAGCGGGGCCAGTTCGGCGCCGCGCACCGTGGCGGCCAGGTCGGTGTCGTAGGCGAGCAGGACCTTGCCCAGCGCGGTGGCGTGCGGCGGCAGGAGCTCGCCGAGTTCGAGCGCCTGCTCGGTGTTGTCCGGCCGGAACACGTGGTGGACCACGACCACCGCGCCGTCCATCGGCGCGCCGATCCGCACCGACTCGCCCGTGCGCGCCGCCAGCGCGTCGGCCCAATTGATCGCGCGGGAGCGCAACTCGTTCGCGTCGAGGTAGCTGGTGCCCAGGTGCAGCAGCGCCGCGCCGAGCTGGTACTTGCCGGTCGCCGGGTCCTGCTCGACGAACCCGACACCCTGGAGGGTGCGCAGGATGCCGTGCGCGGTCGGCTTCGGCAACTCGAGCGCACCCGCGATGTCGCCGACGCCGAGACGCCCGGAGCCGCGGGCCAGCAGCCGCAGGACGGCCGCCGCCCGCTCGATCGATTGGATCGCACCCGGCATGTCGGGAAACCTATCCCCCGCGTCGTGATTCGACAATGTCGAACGGTTGGTGATACCTGGGCTACATCATTGAAACCCAGTGTGAGCTGCGCCATACATCCTCCTCGCGCGTCGGACGGTAGTGGCGCTGCCTCCCGGCAACCAGTCGAGCCGTTCGACATTGTCGAACGGGGGCCGTATCCGGGTCCGTCATTCCGCCGTACTTTCCGTTTCACGCACGGTCGCGTCCGCGGCTTGCGGGGTGAACGGAGGCTCAACGATGAACTTCGGCTCGATCTTTCTCAGCGAAGCACTCGGCACGGGAGTGCTGGTACTGCTCGGGGTCGGCGTGGTCGCGAACGTATTGCTGACCAAGTCCAAAGGACTGGACGGCGGATGGCTGCTGATCAACGTGGGATGGGGGTTCGCCGTTCTCGCCGGCGTCTACGTCGCCTACAAGACCGGCGGCCACCTCAATCCCGCGGTCACCATCGGCATCCTGTTCAGCGGCGCCGACGAGTTCGCCCCCGGCATCGCGATCTCCGGCTCCGCGACGCTCGCGTACCTGAGCGGCCAATTCCTCGGCGCGTTCGTCGGCGCGACGATCGCCTACGTGGCCTACAAACGCCACTTCGACGCGGAGACCGACGCGGACAAGAAGCTCGCCGTGTTCGCCACCGGACCCGCGATTCGCGCCCTGCGCTGGAACTTCGCCACCGAAGTGATCGGCACGTTCACCCTCGTCCTGGTGATCCTCACCTTCGGCCACACCCCGAGCGGGCTCGGCCCGGCCGCCGCCGCGCTCCTGGTCGTCGGCATCGGCGCTTCGCTGGGCGGCCCGACCGGATACGCCGTCAACCCCGCTCGCGACCTGGGTCCGCGCCTCGCGCACGCGCTGCTGCCGGTACGCAAGCACGCCCCCGCCGAAGCGGTCCTGGTCCCCGCGGGTGCGGGCGCTCCCGCGCCGACCGCATCTCCCGATGCCCACGCGACACCGGGCACCAAGGACTCCGACTGGGGATACGCCTGGGTGCCGGTGCTCGGGCCGCTGGTCGGCGGTGCGCTCGCCGGTATCGCCGCCCAGTTCCTGTTCTGAATCCTTCTCTCCGACAGCACTTTTCCGAAAGGACCGCGATGAGCAAGTTCGTCGGCGCCATCGACCAGGGCACTACGAGCACCCGCTTCATGGTGTTCGACCACAGCGGCAACGAGGTGGCCCGCCACCAGCTCGAACACGAGCAGATCCTGCCGCGTCCCGGGTGGGTGGAGCACAATCCGACCGAGATCTGGGAACGCACCCGCGCGGTCATCCAGACCACGCTGACCAAGGCCGATCTCGTCGCGAGCGACCTCGCCGCGGTGGGCGTCACCAACCAGCGCGAGACCACGGTGGTGTGGAACCGCAAGACCGGGCGGCCCTACTGCAACGCCATCGTCTGGCAGGACACCCGCACCGATCGCATCGCCGCCGAACTGGAGCGGGCGGGGCACGGCGACACCATCCGGCGCAAGGCGGGTCTGCCGCCCGCCACCTACTTCTCCGGCGGCAAACTGCGCTGGATCCTGAGCAACGTGCCGGGGGTGGCCGAGGACGCCGAACGCGGTGACGCGCTCTTCGGCACCACCGACACCTGGCTGCTGTGGCAGCTGACCGGCGGGGTCGACGGCGGCGTGCACGTCACCGATCCGACCAACGCCAGCCGCACCATGCTGATGGACCTGGAGACACTGGACTGGGACGACGAGCTGTTGTCGCTGTTCGGGGTGCCGCGCGCGATGCTGCCCAGGATCGCGCCCTCCGCGAACTCGGAGCTCTTCGGCACCACTCGCCCCGACGGCCCGTTCGGCGGCGCGGTCCCGCTGTCCGGCGTGCTCGGCGACCAGCAGGCCGCCACCGTGGGGCAGGTCTGCTTCCGTCCCGGCGCGGCGAAGAACACCTACGGCACCGGTAACTTCCTGCTGCTCAACACCGGAACCGAGATCGTGCGGTCGCAGCACGGCCTGCTGACCACGGTCGCCTACCAGTTCGGCTCGGAGAAGCCGGTGTACGCGCTGGAGGGTTCGATCGCGGTGACCGGCTCGGCGGTGCAGTGGCTGCGTGACCAGCTCGGCATCATCTCCGGCGCGGCGCAGAGCGAATCGCTGGCCCGGCAGGCCGAGGACAACGGCGGGGTGTACTTCGTCCCCGCGTTCTCCGGGTTGTTCGCGCCGTACTGGCGTTCGGACGCGCGCGGCGCGATCGTCGGCCTGTCCCGTTACAGCACCAACGCCCATCTAGCGCGGGCGACGCTGGAATCGATCTGCTATCAGACCCGCGACGTGGTGGAGGCGATGCAGGCCGATTCCGGCGTGCGGCTGGACGTGCTGCGGGTGGACGGCGGCGTCACGGCCAACGAGCTGTGCATGCAGTTGCAGGCCGACTTCCTCGGTGTTCCGGTGTCGCGTCCGGTGGTCGCGGAGACCACCGCGCTCGGCGCGGCCTACGCGGCGGGGCTGGCGGTCGGCTTCTGGAGCGACACCGAAGAACTGGAGCAGAACTGGAACGAAGCCAAGCGCTGGAGCCCGACCTGGTCGGACGAGCAGCGCGAGCGGGGCTACGCGCGCTGGAAGAAGGCCGTCGCCCGCACCCTCGATTGGATCGACGTCGACGAATGAGGGGCGACGCCGTCCTCCCCGAATAACACCGAAACAAGGAGAGATACCGCTGTGTCCGCACGATTGGACCTCCAGTACCGCGCCCGCGCGGTGAACTCACTCGGCGACACCGAGATCGATGTGCTCGTCATCGGCGGCGGCGTGGTCGGCGCGGGAGCCGCTCTCGACGCCGCCGCCCGCGGCCTGACCGTGACCCTGGTGGAGGCCAGGGACTTCGCCGCGGGCACCTCGAGCCGCTCCAGCAAGCTCATCCACGGTGGACTGCGCTACCTGGAGCAGCTCGACTTCTGGCTGGTGCGGGAGGCGCTGAAGGAACGCGGCCTGCTGCTGCACCGGCTCGCCCCGCACCTGGTGCGCCCGGTGTCGTTCCTGCTGCCGCTGCGGCATCGGGTGTGGGAGCGCGCCTACATCGGCGCGGGCGTCGCGCTGTACGACACCCTCGGCGGCGCCCGCGCGCTGCCGATGCACCGGCACTTGTCCCGCACGCGCGCGCTGGAGCTGGCCCCCGCGCTGCGTGAGGACGCGCTGACCGGCGCCATCCGGTACTTCGACGCGCAGGTCGACGACGCCAGGCACACGATGATGATCGCGCGCACCGCGGCACAGCACGGCGCGACCGTGCTCACCCGCACCAAGGTGACGGCTCTGCTGCGCGACGGCGAACGCGTCGTCGGAGCGGAGGTCACCGACCTGGAGACCGGCCGCGTGCACGCCGTGCGCGCGCGCCGGGTGATCAGCGCGACCGGCGTGTGGACCGACGAGATGAACCGGATGACCGGCGTCGAGTTCCCGTTCCACGTCCGGATGTCCAAGGGCGTGCACATCCTGGTGCCGCGCCACCGGCTGAACCTGGACACCGGCCTGATCATGCGCACCGAGAAGAGCGTGCTGTTCGTCATCCCGTGGCACGGGCACTGGATCATCGGCACCACCGACACCGACTGGTCGCTGGACAAGGATCACCCGGCCGCCAGCGACGCCGACGTGCAGTACCTGCTCGACCACGTCAACCGGGTGGTGCGCGAGCCGCTCACCCGGGACGACATCGTCGGCACCTATGCCGGACTA
The DNA here is from genome assembly GCF_015477775.1 of Nocardia abscessus. Classification (GTDB taxonomy): domain Bacteria; phylum Actinomycetota; class Actinomycetes; order Mycobacteriales; family Mycobacteriaceae; genus Nocardia; species Nocardia abscessus_A. The sequence continues at coordinate 158,917 of NZ_JADLQO010000014.1, forward strand.
CGCCCGCTGCTGTCGGGCGCGTCGGCCGACACCGCGACGCTCTCGCGAGAGCACGCGGTGGCCGAACCGGCTCCGGGGCTGTTCGTGATCGCCGGGGGCAAGTACACGACCTACCGCGTGATGGCCGCCGACGTCGTGGACGCGGCGGTGGCCGGGCTCGGCCGGGCGGTGGCCCCCTCGGTGACCGAACACCTGCCGATCCTCGGGGCGGTGGGATACCAGGAACTGGCGGCCGACCTGGACAGCCTCGCGCAGCGCGCGGGCCTGCCGAGGGCGACGGTGCAGCGTCTGCTCGGCCGTTACGGCTCGGCGATCACCGACCTGTTCGACCTGATCGCCCGCGAACCCGAACTGGGCAAGCCGCTCACCGGCGCACCGGGCTACCTCGGCGCCGAGGCGGTGTACGCGGTGACCCACGAGGGCGCCTTGCACCTGGACGACGTGCTCACCCGCCGTACCCGCGTCTCCATCGAAGCGGCCGACCGAGGGCTGGCCGCCGCCCCCGAGGTGGCCTGGCTGATCGGCGCTCACCTCGGCTGGGACGCCGCCGCCACCGAGCGTGAGATCACCCGCTACCGCGACCGGGTGCACGCCGAACTGGCCGCCAATCAGGCGGCCGACGACGAGTCCGCCAACGCGGCCCGGCTGGTCGCCGTCGTCTGAGTACGGCGTGGCACGGTTCCCGCGCGAAACCGTGCCACGCCGGACTCACCGATCCATACCGCTGTGCCCGCGCGGCGTCGACTCGTCGGTCTCGAGTTCCGCACCGGCCGGGTGCTCGTCGGCGTGGGTCGGCTTGGTGTGCTCGTCGGCGAAATCCGCGTCCTGCTGCATCGACTCCGCCGTCGTCGGATCGATATTCGGTGTGCTCATAACCCGCGCGTACCCAGCGACGCCACCCTGACGCAGAGCACGCCTGTTCACACTCTTCGCGCCCGAACACGCGGCGGCAGGTGCGGGGGTTGACCTCGAGCGGGGTTGAGGATGGAGCATGAGTGCATGACTCGTCCAGCTGATTTCTGGAACACCGTCTATGACAACGACACCGCGCCCTGGGTGATCGGCGAGCCGCAACCGGCCATCGTCGCGCTCGAGCGGGCGGGCGGTATCACCGGCCGCGTGCTCGACCCGGGCTGCGGCGCCGGTGAGCACACGATCCTGCTGACCAGACTGGGATACGACGTACGCGGCATCGATATGTCGCCGAGTGCGGTGGCGTACGCACGCGCCAACGCGGCCGAGCAGGGTGTACCGAACGCGGCGTTCGAGGTCGCCGACGCGCTAGCGCTCGGTGACCGGCCGGATTTCGCCGGTGACCCGCCCGGTTCCGCGCCCGCGTTCGACACGATCGTCGACAGCGCGCTGTTCCATGTGTTCGGGACCGAAGACGAGGCGCGCGCCGCGTACGTCCGCAGCCTGCACGCGGTCTGCAAGCCCGGCGGCACGGTCCATGTGCTCGCGCTCTCCGACGTCGAGCCCGGGTTCGGTCCGCGGATCAGCGACACCCTGATCCGGGACTCCTTCCGGGACGGCTGGGCGCTGGAGGAATTGCGGCCGGCCCGTTACCGGGGGCGCATCACGGACCTGGTGGCGCAGGAGGACACGCAAGACCTGGACGTCTCCGCATCGGGCCGGGTCGACGCCGCCGCGTGGCTGGCTCGCATCCGCCGCCTTTGAACCGCCTCACACCCCTTTGGGCGCTTTGCTTCCCATGAAGCCGAACAGGTAGCCCGCGACGCGACGCATCTGGATCTCCTCCGCGCCCTCGGTGATCCGGTAGCGCCGGTGGTGGCGGTAGATGTGCTCGAACGGCTTGTGCCTGGAGTAGCCGAGGCCGCCGTGGACCTGCATGGCGCGGTCGGCGGCCTCGCAGCACAACCGGTTGGCCCAGTAGTTGCACATCGAGACCTGCTCGGAGACGGCGAACGTGCCGTAGGCATCCATCGACCACGCGGTTTTGTGGATGAGGGCGCGCAGCATCGCGCACTGGGTGTGCAGTTCCACCAGGGGGAACTGGATCGCCTGATTGGCGGCCAGCGGCTTGCCGAAAGGTTTGCGCTGTTTGGCGTAGGCCACCGACTCGTCGATGCAGTACTGCGCCGCACCCAGGCTGGACGCGGCCTGGCGGATCCGGTTCTCGTTGAAGAAGTGCTGGACCACCGCCAAGCCGCGTCCTTCGCCGCCGAAGACGGCGGTGTCCGGCACCCGGACGCCGTTGAGCGCGACGCGGGCGTGATCGGTGGGCATGTTGAAGGTCCAGAGGTACTCCTCGACGACGAAGCCCGGCGCGTCGATGGGCACGAGGAACGCCGTGATGCCCGCCGCGTCGCCCGGGCCGCCCGAGGTGCGCGCGAAGATCAGGTCGGCGTCGGCGATGTGCACGCCGGTGTTCCAGGTCTTCTGTCCGGTGATCATCCAACCGTCGCCGTCGCGGACCGCCGAGGTCTCCATGTGGGTCGCGTCGGAGCCGTGCTCGGGCTCGGTGATGCCGAAGGCGAAGAACTTCGTCCCCGAGGCCAGCCCGTCCACCCACTGCGCCTGCTGAGCGGGCGTGCCGTATTCGAGCATGAGCAGCAGGCCGACGTTGTTGGCCACGATGGCGTGCTCGTTCTGCAGGTCGCAGTGCAAGCCGAGACCGCGCCGGGCCAGGTGCTCGCGGATCACGGCCATGCCCAGGTTGGTGCCGTCCCGGCCGCCGTATCGCGCCGGGAACGCGTAACGCAGGTGCCCGGCGGCGTCGGCCCGCCTGCGGACCTCGGCCAGCAACTCCTCCCATTCCGCGTTCGGCAGGCCGTCGCGCTCCCAGTCGGTGCGGGCGTCCTCGCGGCGGTGGTCGAGGAACCGGATGTTGTCGTCGGCCTGCTCGAGCGGCTCGATCTCCCGCTCGATGAACGCGTCGAGTTCGGCCAGGTAATCGACCAGTTCCGCGGGTAACTCGAAATCCATCGCGGTATCTACCCTTTCGCAGTGGGTCGGATCTGCATCAGCAGGTCCCATTCGATTTCCGACACCCGGCGCCCGCTGGCCGCCATCACGATGTCGCGCACGCTGCCGTCGATGTGCGCCGCGGCCTGCCCGGCGAGTCCGACGCCCCAGGCCAGCGTGCACATCACCTTCCACCAGCGGAACCGGTCCTCGTCGAAGTCGCCGCCGCCGCGGGAGTACCCGCGCACGAACGCCGCGCGGCCTGCGAGTCCGCCGAACTCCCGCTCGTCCGCGCGGAAGCGCCACATGCGCAGCGCGGGCCAGGCCACGTCGCGCATCGGATCGCCGTGACGCTGCGCGCCTTCCCAGTCGAGTACCGCGCGCAGGCCGTCGGGACCGACGACGATGTTGCCGTTGCGCATGTCGGTGTGCAGCAGCGCCGTGCGCGACGGCGGCGGTGGGCAGTGGCGTTCCAGCCAGCGCAGGGCAAGGGCGAACACCGGCCGGTCCGCCAAGAGCGCGCGCACCTGCTCGGCGGCCTCGCTCAGCTGACGCTCGGGATCGGCGGCCGCCGCGGGCAGCCGAGCGGGCGCGCTCGCCGGGTCGATGGCATGCAGGCGCCCCATGGCCTCGCCCAGTTGCGCGGCGACTCGTTCGCCGAGGTCCGCCGCCTCGGTCAGCCGTAGCACTCGGCGCGGCACGGTCTCTCCGTCCACCCGCTCGGAGATCACGAACGGCCCGCCCGCATAGGCGCTGTCGGTGCAGATCGCGACCACGGGCGGCACCGGCACACCGTGGGTGCGCGCCAGTTCCCGGACCGCGGCCTCCACGTCCACCGGGACCAGCTCGATCGCGCTCGGCACGATGGTCGCGACCAAGCGTCGTGTCCCGCTTCCGGCATCGGCGTCGAAGGCGACGTTTCGGCGGCGAGCGCCCGCCGAGAGGAATTCGACGTTCGACACCGTCACCGGCCGGCCGCTCCCCGCCGTGAGGAACTCGGTCAAACCGCGGGCCAGGTCGGCGCTCACTCGCCCGCCCAGGCGTCGTACCCGGGTTTCGCGATCGCGAGATCGGCCCGCACCACGGAAACCAACGCTTCCCAGAGTTGTTCGTCGTCCCCCTCGGCCACCGCGGCGAGCAGCGCGTGCTCCCGCTCCGCCGCGGCGGGGCCCGATTCGATCTCCCTGCGCACGATCCTGGCGAGATTGGCCCCGACCCGCGCCTTGTGCTGCAGATCCGCGGGCAGGGCGGGCAGCAGCGTCTGCTCGAGCAGTTCGGCGAGCGATTCCAGCAACTCCGCTGCCGATGGGCGATTCTGCATTCGTTCCCCTCGGTCGACTCCGGCCCTCAGCATGGCACGCACCGCTGCCGCCCCGATCGGTAGTTTCGGCCGTCACCCCTGGCCGCGCAGTCGCACCAGCCCCGCTGCCGTGGGTCGCCGCCGTCCCACGCCACGTAGACGAATCTCGCCGGCGGCCACTGCGCTTCGTCGGACAGGTTCGGGTCAAGGGCTCGGCCGGTAGACTGCGAGGGGGGACATGAGGCGCGGACGCGCCATTCGTTGCGCTGGGCGAAACACAGGAGAATGTATGGCGACCAGTCGCGTCCGATCCGCGGCCATAGCAGGGTTCGCCCTGGTCATGGCGGTGATCGTGGCGGCCTGCTCGTCCTCCTCCCCGCCGGATGGCGCACCGGGAGCCACCGGTTCGGCGCCCGTGCCGATCGCCATCACGCCCGCCTCCGGCGCGCGCGAGGTCGATCCGCTGGCACCGGTGCAGGTGAGCGCCACGGAGGGCCAGCTGACCTCGGTCACCATGACGAACGAACAGGGCAAGGTGATCGACGGGGTCCTGACGCCGGACCGGACGGCCTGGAAGCCCACCGAACCGCTCGGCTACGGCCGCACCTACACCGTCACCGCGGAAGGGCTGACCGTCACCGGCAAGACCGGCCCGGCGACCGCCACGTTCTCCACGCTGACGCCGAACAACCAGACGAAGGTGTCGCTGACCACCACCGGCGGCACGCCGCTGTCCGACGGCGGCACATTCGGCGTCGGCACCGTGGTGGTGGCGCACTTCGACGAGGACATTCCCGACCGCGCCACCGCCGAGAAGCACCTGTCGGTCACCACCGACCCGCCTGTGCAGGGCTCCTGGTACTGGCTGGACGACCGCAACGCGCGCTGGCGTCCGAGGGAGTACTACACGCCGGGCACCGAGGTCACCGTGGCGGCGAACATCTACGGTCAGGAACTCGGCCGAGGGCTCTACGGCCAGGAGGACACCGAGACCACGTTCACCATCGGCGCCTCGCACGTCTCCATCGCCGACGACGCGACCAAGCAGATCCAGGTCTTCGACAACGGGCGGCTGATCCGCACCATGCCGACCTCGATGGGCATGGGCGGCAGCGAGGTCGTCGCGGGCAAGACGATCACGTTCTGGACCCAGCCCGGGATCTACACGGTGATGGACAAGGCCAATCCGGTGATCATGGACTCCTCCACCTACGGCCTGCCGATCAATTCCCGCCTCGGCTACAAGGAGACCATCGGCTGGGCGACCCGGATCAGCTCCGACGGCATCTACCTGCATCAACTCGACTCCACCGTCTGGGCGCAGGGCAACACCAACGTCTCGCACGGATGCCTCAACCTCAGCGGCGAGAACGCCCAGTGGTTCTTCAATTTCTCCGTCCCCGGCGACGTGGTGGAGATCCGCAACACCGGCGGCGCCCCGCTGGAGGTCTGGCAGAACGGCGACTGGGGACTGCCCTGGGACCAGTGGGTGCGGGGCAGCGCGCTGCGGTAGCCGCCTCGCGCCGACACGCGGTCCGGTCTTGCCGACGTCCCCCCGCTGCACTACATTCCTGCTCTCGCGAGACCACCCGGTCTCCAATCCCTGCGCGACGTACCCGCGACGGCACGGCGTGGGACCCGCGTTGACGATCGGAGCCGGCTCGATGGCGATGCTGCTGTACTACCTACTCCTACCGCTGTACCTGGCCGAGGCTTTGCTCAACGCGCTGGATTGAGCGCGGGTCAGCTCCAGCGCACCACGGGCGGCCGCGCTCCGGTGGCCTGCGCGATCAGCGCGGCGCTGTGTTCGACGCCCGCCCGCTCCCGCGCCGTCGGTCGCTCGAAACACGTGACGGTGACTTCCCGATCAACGCGCCGGTAGCGCCAGGTGCCGACCACCTCACCGGCCGAGAGCACCGCCCCCGGCGCGGACAGCGCGCGCCACACCGCATGGCGGCGCGCACGATCAGGGGCGAGCAGTTCACGATCGACCTGACGGAGATAACCGTCGTTGGGCGGGACGAGCGCCACCCCTTCGGCCTCCGGCGCGGTTCGCACGGCATCGAGCAGTTCCCCGGGCAGTTCGAAGCCGCGTCCATCGACTCGGACACCCACCAGATCGTCCATCCGATTCCACGCGGCCGTGGGATCGCTGCCGAGCCAGTCGCGCACCTGAGGTCGCGCCGTCGGTCCGTTCACCCGGAAGTATGCCTCCAGCAACGACACTCGCGGATGCTCGGCCCGCTCACCCGGATGGGCCGGGGCAGGGTGCAACCGGGTCGCTCGCCCTCGCGCTTCGAGAACGATCCGCGCCCGGCATCCGCCGGCCCGGAACAGACCGTCGGGGACGTGCGTGGCCCGGCACCGCTCGCACCAGGTCACCAGTGCGGGGCCGACGCGGGCGGTGACGGCGGCGCTCGCCTCGGCCTTGGTCATCGGCGCGGTAACCACCGTGGTCAACGCGGCCGCGACCTCGTCGACCGCCGCGAGATACGCCGTCCCGCCGTCGTCGGTCGCCACGGGGGCCACACCGTCACACACCAGGTCCAATCGGGCCAGCGGATGTGCGTGCGGTGCGCCGCGCACCGACCAGATGCTCACCAAGGGGCCCTCCGGCCGAACCGCGTCGGCGACAGGCGTGGCACCGACCGTGGCGGTGCGCTGGATCAGCGACTGCTCCGGTCCGCCGCCGCGGCCGCCCTGCACGCCGAGCAGCAACAGATCATCGAGTGCCTCCACGCGGACCGCACCGCCCAGACCCTGGCCATGCCAGCGGAATCCGAGCCACCGCGCCCGGTCGACGGCGATCGCCTGCGCCATGGACCCCACCCTATTGCCCTGCCGAGCACTCGGTCACCGGCGAACTTCTCACTCCACCTGTTCAGCGCCCGGCGGTTGATGGAATCCGGGGCCCGCCTTGGGTTCGACGTCGCGCGGGTCGATCGGTTCGCGGCAGTGGTCGCAGACCAGCATCGGCGAGGTCTCGTGGCCGCAGCCGCGATGTTCCAGGACGATCGGCCTGCCCTCCGGCCCGACGAGATGGTTGTCGCCCCAGACCATCATCGCGGTGACGATCGGATAGAGCTCGCGGCCCGCGGCGGTCAGGTGATAGTCGACGCGCCCGCCGCCGTGGTCGGTGCGGGTGAAGATTCCCGCGTCGATCAGCATGCGGAGGCGGCTGGTGAGCAGGTTGCGATTGCTGATGCCGATGTTGCGGGCGAAATCGCTGAACCGGTGCACCCCGAAGAACGCCTCGGCGATGAGCAGGATGGTCCACCGGTCGCCGAGCAGTTCGACGACGCGGGTGACCGAATCGTCGACCGGGCGCCGCAGTGTCATGGCGACATCTTCGCATCTCGAATCGGTATTGCTTTCCTACTGCTGGTATCGGAATAATACCACCAGGACCGATGCCCATCCGGGCCGGACGACTGGGAGTGTCGATGACGACCACGAACCACCCGACCGACGACTACGTGCGCCTGCTCGACCCCGCCGTGCGGCCGGATCCCTATCCCCTTTTCGCGCGTATGCGCGACTCCGGTTCGTTCCGGATCGGCACCGCCCCGGTGGTCGTCCTGACTCGCTACGCCGACTGCGCCGCCATGCTGCGCGATCCGCGCGCGAGCGTCGACCGGTCACTGGCCCGATTGCAGCTCGGCTCGATGCCGATCTACGACGCGACCAGCGAAGACGGCGCGGCACGGGCGAAGCCCTCGTTCCTGTTCCTCGATCCGCCCGATCACACTCGCCTGCGCCGCCTGGTGGCCAAGGCGTTCACGCCCCGCGTGGTGCGGCGACTGGAGCCGCGGGTCACCGAGATCGTGGACGACTTGCTCGACCAGCGTGCCCGCGAGGGGAGCTTCGACGCCGTCGACCACTTCGCCTACCCGCTGCCGGTCACTGTCATCTGCGAACTGCTCGGCGTCCCGCTCGCGGACGAAGCACGGCTGAGCGCGTGGTCCGCGCTGCTGTCGCGCACACTCGACCCGACTTCCCGCGCGGCATCGCAATTCCGCGCCGACCCGGCGCAGATCCAGCGCGCGGGCACCGAACTGCACGCCTATTTCGAAGATCTCATCGAGCGCCGCCGCCACACCCCGGGCGAGGATCTGCTGTCCGAACTCATCGCGGCCGAAGACGCGGGCGACGCGCTGACGCACGCGGAACTGATCTCGACCTGCGCGCTTCTGCTGGTCGCCGGGCACGAGACCACGGTCAACCTGATCGCCAACGCGACCCTCGCCCTGCTGCGCAGGCCGGAGGAACTCGCCGCGCTGCGCGCGGATCCGGACCGGGCGGCGGGCGTCGTCGAGGAGACACTGCGCTTCGATCCGCCGGTGCAGTTGATCCCGCGTATCGCCGCCGACGATCTGACCATCGGCGGCACGGACATCCAGCGCGGCGATCTGGTGGTGCTGTTGATCGCCGCCGCGCACCGCGACCCCTCGGTGTTCGGCGATCCCGGCCTATTCGACCCCGCCCGCGAGAACCGCCACCTGGCCTTCGGCCTCGGGGCGCACTTCTGCGTCGGCGCTCCCCTGGCCCGCCTGGAGGCGCGAGTGGCGTTGACCCGGTTCGCGCAACGGGTCGATTCCCCGGCGCTGACCGTGGACCCGCCGCCGTATCGGGAACACGTCAATCTGCGCGGTCCCGCGCACCTGCCCATCGAATTCGCGGCGATCCGGCCCAGGTAGCCCGCCCGGCAGGTCAGCCGTCGTAGTCGACGTGCGGCGTCCATCCCTCGGCCGGTCGGGTGGCCGCGGCGTGCAGCGCCTCGGCTACCCGGTCCCTGGTGAAGGCGCCCTCGCCCAGCACTCCGTTGATCTGCACCGCGACGGCCCGGATACCCGCGGGTGCGAGCGTGGCGTCCACACTGGTCACCAGGTTGCGCACCGCCGCCTTCTGCACACCGAGCGAGGCCGCCTGGTGCCATGGCTTGTCCGCGGCCGCACTGCCGGTGACCAGCACGCGGGCGCCCTCGAACAGAAAGGGCCGCGCCGCTTGGACCGCGGGCAGCAGCGCCGCAGCGCCGACGGTGAAGTCCTCGAGCAATTCGGGAACCGTGAGCCGCAGCGGATCGGCCTGACGGAAGACGCTGGGGTTGAAGTGCAACACGTCGATGCGGCCGTGGCGCTCGCCCACTCCGGTGACGACCTCGGCCACGTCGGCGGGATCGTTCAGATCCACTCCGACGCCGTCGGCCTCGAATCCCTGCCCGCGCAGTTGCTCCGCCAGCGGTTCGGCCTCCGTGGCGAGCCGGCAGGCCAGCACCGTGGCGAAGCCGTCGGCGGCGAACAGGCGGGCGACCGACAGCCCGACGCCGGGACCGGCGCCGAGTACGAGCAGCACGGGAGCGCTCACGGTCGCCGCGCCCGAGTCCGGCGGCTGGGGACCGGGATCATTCGACCACGGCCTTGATCCGGTTCAGCGTCTCGCGCATCCCCTCGACATTGGTCTTGTTCCGCGCCCATCCGGCGAGCAACCAGTACAGCCGCAGCACGGGGTTGCTGTGCAGCTGGAACGACTCGGTGACGTCGGTGCCGCCCTCGACCGGCTCGAAAACATAGCGCCACGTGTTGATCGGGATGCCGCGCGGGCCGAGCACGGTGAACGCGAACTCGCGACCGGGCTCGCAGGCGATGATCCGGCACACCGTCGCGTATTTCAGCCCCCACCCGTTGCGGTTGACGTGACCGCGGAACTTCACGCCCACCGCGGGACCGGTCGCGCCGCCCAGCCACTCCGCCGCGAACGTCTCCGGGCTGAACCGCCCGGTGTTCTCGATGTCGCTGACCAGTGCCCAGATCTTGTCGGCGGGTGCAGCCATTCGTACCGTCACGCTGTCGTGCATGCGCCGAACGCTAGCAGGCGGTCCGGCCGTCGCGTCCGGGCCGGACCGGGCCGCGGCGAGCCGGGCCGTCCAGCCGTCCACGTCCGCCAGCCACTGGCCGGGGAGCAGCACCCAGCAGGCGGCGAGCAAATCGTGGCCGTAGTGCGCGACGGCCGTGTGCTCCGGCCAGTACTCGCGGGTCCACTCGGGGTCGTCGGTCGCCGAGTCGATGCCGCTGCGGACCACGCCGACCAGCTCGAATTGCAGGTGCTGGACCAGCACCCAGGCTTGGCCGTCCATCGGCTTGCGGCGCAGCCGGTCGAGCAGGTCGCGGGCGGCGGCACGCACCCGGTGTTCCATCCAGTGGAAGGTGCGCCGGTGGCCGCGCGGCGCGACGCCGTGCAGCGCGAGCACGGCGACGGCGACACCGAGCACGGTCTCGAGCAGCCGGTCCCGGATCACGGGCCCGATCGGCCCGCCCGTGGTGGCGACCCCACCCGCGATCAGCGCGACCGGCGTGATGAAGACGACGGCCAGGGCGTAGTTACGCGGCACGAACAGCTCGATGCAGAACTGCAGCGCGGCGATCAGAACGATCAGCGCGTACCCGGTCGGCCCGAACTGGAAGATGAGCGCGAACAGTCCGAGGCCCGCGATCGTGCCGACGAACCGGTGGATGGCACGCACCTGGCCGCGCACCCGGTCCGGCCCGGTCTGCAACACGATCAGTGCACTGAGCACCGCCCAGTGCGGCCGTTCCAGACCGAGCAGCGCGCTCAGCGCACCCGCGCCCAGGCAGCCCGCGGCTACGCGCATCGAGCTGATCGCCGCGTGCGAGGACAACGACAGCGAACGCCCCAGCCGGAAGCCGACGCCAGGACGGGCGAACGAGACCAAAGGGTCGACGAGCAGGTCTTCGGTGTCGTCGTCGGCGGGAGCGTGCCCGGCGAGCCTGCGCCGTGCGTCCTGCAGGGTGGTCAGCAGCTCGGCCTCCCCGGGATCCGAGGGCCGACCGGCGTCGTAGACCGCGGCCCACGCCTCCGCCATCGCGGCGCCCGCCCGGTGGCGCAGCTCGATGGCGGGCGTCCCCGCTTCTCGCGCCGCCACGTAGGCGTCCACCGCGCGCACCGCGGCCTCGACCGCCGTGCGTTCGGGTTTGCGGCGGTCCCGTATCACCCCGGCCATCGAAACGACGATCGACGCGGCGACACCGCAGGCCGCGCTGAACAACAGCGTCGCCACCGCGGTCCCGGATTCGACCGCTTTCATCGCGCCCGCGCAGACCAGGGCGAAGAACAGCGCACCCGGCGGCCCCAGCCGCAGCGCGTCGATGACGAAGACGGCCACCACCGCGATCGAGGACACCACGATCACCATGAGCAGGGCCGAACCGAGTCCGGTGTCCAGCGCGGCGCCGACCACCGCGCCGATCGCGCAGGCGGCCAGCAGGGCCAGACCGGCCGCGAGGACGACCCAGCCGCGCACCCGGAACGGTCGCCCCTCGCCGTAGAGCACGGCGAACGCGCCGAACATGACGAACACCGCGGTCTCCGGACGGCCGAGAGCGGTGAGGATCGCGGCGGGGGCGGCGAACGCCACGGCAGCGCGCAGCGCCACACTCCACCGCCGTCCCGCGGGTGGCAGGGCGAACAACAGCGAGCCGACCCGACCCTTCGGTGGCACCGGATCCGGGTATGTCGCGGCCACCTGCTGCCCTCTCTGGTCTGGACTCTGGTCTGGACGAACTGCCTGGTGCACACATTAGATTCGGGAGATGACCGCCGACGCTCAAATACCGCTACCCCCGCGCGTCCACGCCTTCGCCGACGACGCGCTCGGTGATCACGACGCCGTCGGCCTCGCCGAGCTGGTGCGCGACGGGGCGGTTTCACCACGCGAACTCGCCGCCGCCGCCGTGGCGCGCGCCCAGCAGGTCGAGAAGCTGGCGGCCGTCGCCTACCCGAGCTATGCGAACCCACTGCTGCCCGCCGAGCGGACCGGCACGTTCTACGGCGTGCCCAGTTTCGTCAAGGACAACACGGACGTGGCGGGCATGCCGACCAACCAGGGCACGGCCGCCTTCCGCGCGACACCCGCCCGCGCGCACAGCGGCTACACCCGGCAGTTCCTCAGCACCGGCCTCACCGTCCTCGGCAAGAGCGCCATGCCCGAGTTCGGCTTCAACGCCAGCACCGAGCCGCCCCATGCCGCGCCCACCCGCAACCCGTGGCACACGGGCTATTCGGTGGGCGGCTCGTCGGGCGGGGCGGCCGCGCTGGTCGCGGCGGGCGTTGTCCCGATCGCGCACGGCAACGACGGCGGCGGATCGATCCGGATTCCGGCGGCCTGCGCCGGGCTGGTCGGTCTCAAGCCGACGCGGGGACGGCACGTGGTCTCCGGGCTGGCCCGCACGCTGCCGGTCGACATCGTCAGCGAAGGAGTGCTGACCAGAACGGTGCGCGACACGGCGGCATATGCCGAGGCGGCCGAACGCTATTGGCGCAATCCCGCGCTGAAACCGATCGGCGTCGTGGAGGGACCGGCAACCCGGCGGATGCGGATAGCGCTCGTGCTCGACAACCTCGCGGGGCCGCTCGCCGCCGGTCCGACGCGGGCAGCCGTCGAACGGGTTGCCCACGTACTGGAATCCAGCGGCCATTCGGTCGAGCCGGTGCCGCTGCCGTTCGACGCGACGATCGAAAGCGCCTTTCTGCACTACTGGGGTCTGCTCGCGGCCGCGATCAGCACGACGGGAAGATTTCTCGACCGCCGGTTCGACGCGCGCCGGGTGGACGATCTGACCGTCGGCCTGCGTGCGCTCTTCCTGCGCCGGGCCCTGCGCGCCCCGCTCACGCTCTATCGACTACGGGCGGCGGCGGCCACCTACGAGCAGGCGCTCGGCCCCTACGACGCGGTGCTGCTGCCCACGCTCGGCCACACCACGCCGGAACTCGGACATCTCAGCCCGACGGTGCCGTTCGAGGAGCTCATCGACCGCCTGCGCGCCTACGTCTGCTTCACCCCGATCAACAACATCACCGGAACGCCGGCGATCACCGTTCCGGGCGGACTGACCGAGGGCGGGCTCCCGATCGGAGTCCAATTCGCCGCCACGCGCGGCAACGAGCGCACTCTGCTGGAGCTGGCCTACCTGATCGAGTCCGAGCAGCCGTTCCCGCGCCTGCGTCGCTGACCCGCTTCAGCCCGAATTAGGTTAGGCTAAGTTCGCTTGTTTCGAGATCGGCGGGCACACGGCCGGGGGGGCCGGAGAGGACGAAATCATGAGCGCGAGCGTCGAATTGGCGGGAGTCCCGGAGACCATGCTGTGGACGCTCTACAACCGGGCGTCGGAAGCGAAACGGGCGGACGGAATCCTGCGCGACCCGGACTGCGTCCGGATCTTCGACGCGCTCGACTACGACTACGCGCGGGCCTTCGGCGCACCCGACGGCACGCATGCGATGCGGTCGCTGCGTTTCGACCAGGCGCTGCGCCCCTGGCTGGCAGCGCATCCCGGCGGCACCGTCGTCGAACTCGCGTCCGGGTTGGAAACCCAATTCCAGCGGTGCGACGACGGGCAGGTGCGATGGGTGTGCGTGGACGTGCCCGAAGGCATCGCGCTGCGCGAGCGGCTCCTGCCGCCGAGCGAGCGCTGCCGTCATCTGGCGATCAGCGCGCTCGACCCGGCCTGGCTCGACGAGATCGACACCGGACGCGGAGTGTTCGTCACGGCGCAGGGCCTGTTCATGTACTTCGAGCCCGACGAGGTACGGCGCCTGTGCACCACGATCTTCGACCGGCTGCCCGGCGTGGAGCTGATGTTCGACATCATCCCGCCGTGGTTCTCCCGCAAGACCATGCGGGGTTTCGACAAGACACCCCACTACACCGCGCCGCCGATGCCGTGGGGAGTCGAGCGCAGCCGGGCGGCGCGGCTGCTGCGCGAATGGAGCCCGCGGGTGGCAGAGGTGACGATGTCGTCCTTCGGCCCTTCCCGCGGTCCGCTCGCGGTGAGTCTTCCGATGTTCGAGCGCCTTCCGGTGCTGCGCGACATCCCGCCCGGCATCGTGCACGCGCGTGGCGCCCAGTAGGTCAGGAGGCGCCGATACCCGCCGCGGACGACGGACGGTCGCGGTGCACCGGGCCGTGCGCGTCGTCGCAGTGGTCCTCCAGCACCGGCAGCAGGCGCTGCGCGTCCGCGGCGGGCGCGGCGGCGACGGCGTGGCTGTGGTCGACCTGCAGCGTGGTGTGGGTGATGCCGTAGTCGTGATCGAGCACGTGCTCGATCCGCTGGCGCAACCCGTGGCAGTCCGCGCCCGCGCGGACCAGTACGTGTGCCGAAAGGGCGATGTCGCCGGAGGTGATCTGCCAGACGTGCAGGTCGTGCACCTCGTCGACACCCTCGATGTCCACGAGCCTGCGCCCCAGCGCGTCCGGGTCGACCCCGGCGGGCGCCGCCTCCAGGAAGATCCGGCCGGATTCGCGGACCAGGCCGAGCCCCGCCTTGACCATCAGCGCGACCACGATCAGGGTGGCGATCGCATCCGCCCTGGCGAAGCCGGTGGTCAGTACGACGAGTCCGGCAACGGCGGTGGCGATGAACCCGTACAGGTCGTTGAGCACGTGCTGGAAGGCGCCCTCCACGTTGAGGCTGGAGCGGTTGGCCTTGCTGATCGCCCAGGTGGCCGCGATGTTGACCACGATGCCGGCCAGCGCGGTCACCAACACGAGACCGCCGGTGACCTCGGGTGGCTCGAACAGGCGGCGCACGGCCTCATAGGTGAGCCAGCCCGCCAGCACGAGCAGCGTGACACCGTTGGCCTGCGCCGAGAGGATCTCGGCGCGCTTGTAGCCGTAGGTGTACTTGCCGTTCGCGGGCCGTGCCGCCAGCCGGATCGCGATGAGCGCGAGCACAATGGACGCGGCGTCGGTGAGCATGTGCGCCGCGTCCGACAGCAGGGCCAGCGAATTCGCCAGCACGCCGATCACGACCTCGACCGACATGAATCCGACGATGAGGGCCAGCGCGATGGTCAGCCACCTGCGGTCGGCCTCACCGGACACTCCGTGTCCGTGCGCGTGACCATGTTCGTGTCCCATCGACCCAACCCTTCCCATCACCGCAATGTATGCGCATATTTGCATCTGTCAGGACAGAGCTTAACCGACCCCGACCGGCCCACGGTAGGTCGGCCGAGTGAACTGGATCACGTCCCATATCGGTTGAGCGAGACGGCCTGGTCAGCCGAACAGGGCGTGCACCGCGGCATAGGTGGACACGGTGGCGACCAGTCCCGCACAGACACTGGCGATCACGTTCATCGCCGCGAAGAGGTAGGCGCCCCGCTCGGCCAATCGCACCGTCTCGTAACCGAAGGTGCTGTAGGTGGTCAGGGCTCCGCAGAATCCGGTGCCGAGCAGCGCGAACAGCGGCGCGGCCAGCGCGGCCCCCGCTCCGCTGAGCGCGCCGAGGATCAGGCAGCCGATCAGGTTGACCAGGAACGTGCCCCAGGGGAACAGGCTGTCGCGGCGATTCTGCACCGCCCGGTCGATCAGATATCGCAGCGGCGCGCCGATCGCGCCGCCCGAAAGGACCAGCAGCACGGTCATTTCGCCCTCCTTCGCGCGCGCTCGTAGCCCGCCCTGGTGAGCCACATCGCCGCGAGCGTCGCGAGCAGAGCGCAGATCAGCGTGCCCGCCAGGTAGCAGGCCGCGGCGACGATCGTCTCCGGACGCATGAGCTCGCGGATCTCGTTGACATACGTGGAGAAGGTGGTGAATCCGCCCAGCACGCCCACGCCGAGGAACGGGCGCAGCAACCGATGCGCCGTCCATATCTCGGTCACCGCCACCATGAGTACGCCGATCGCGAAGCAGCCCGAGACATTGGTGACGAACGTGGCCCACGGGATGTGTCCGGCTCGACCGGGCAACCCTTGGGCAAGACCGTAGCGGGCCAGCGCGCCGAGCGCGCCACCCACGGCGACGACCACCAGGACCACACCTTGGGAGCGCCAGAATTCCCGCCACCGCGCGGGCGTTTCGGCGTGCTCGGCGGCGTGCATCGGCTCCTCGGTCGGTTCACCGGCCACGCACATCTCTAACACGAACGGCCCGGCGCCGCGCCACCGCCGTCACGACGTGGCGCGCTCACCGGCCTTCGGGCGGTCCGTCGCCGTCGTGCGCGACCAGCACCGAACAGCCCGCGTGCCGCGCGGCCTTCTCCGCGGTGCTGCCCATGAACCGGCCCCAGATGCCCGAGTGCCCGCTGCGGCCGAGAACCAGCAGGTCGGCCTGATGCTCGGCCGCGGCCGTGGCCAACTCCTTCGCCGCTTGGCCCGCGCGAACCTCAGCCTGCACCGCGATGCCGCGCTGTTGCGCGGATTCGGCGGCGGCGCCGAGCCACCGGCGGCAGGTCTGCTCGCCGATCGACCGTTCGTCCTCGATCTCGCCGACCACCGGGCCGTAGTGCGGCAGATACTCTTCGACCGCCACCACCGTGAGCACGGAGTGATGCACCGTCGCCAAGTCGAGCGCCATCGTCAAGGCGGCCCTGGCGCCGGGTGAGTCGTCGTAGCCCACCACGATCCGCTGGAACACCTTTCCATTGTGATCCCTCGGCTCGGCCGGAGCCAGCGCTATGGCAATCTGTTGGCAATCATGCGGTGGCCGCGGATCGGTCCGCTGCGAGCACCTCGGCGGCCGCGCGCTCGCCCGATCGGATCGCTCCTTCGATGTAGCCCGACCACTCCGTGGCGGTTTCGCTTCCCGCCCAGTGGATCGCGCCGACCGGATGGCGCAAGGCCGAGCCGAGAGTGGTCAACACGCCCGGCGGGAAGAAGGCGCCGTAGCCGCCACGGGTGTACGGGTCGTCGGCCCAGACCTTTTCGTGCCACTCCAGCGGCTCGCGGGCGGCGTGACCGAAGGCGCGCACGAGCGAGCCGACGATCATGGCGCGTCGCTCGCTCGCGGGAAGCGCGGCCAGCCGCTGCGCCGCCCGGCCGGGCACCAGCGCGCCGAGCACGCCGGGGCCGCCGGGGCGGGTGGCGTCGAAGGTCACCGGTACCGGATCGTGCAGGTTCAGCGCCTGGCCGGTGAGCCGGTCGTCGCGCCAGAAGGGCCGCTCGTAGACCGCGAAGGCTTTCAGGACCGAACCCATCGGCATGCGCTGGGTCAATTGGTCGCGCGCGGCGGGCAGCGGCGGATCGTAGGCGATGCGTCCGGCGAGGACGGGCGGCACCGCCACGATCACGCGCTCGGCGAGCACGTCACCGGAAGCCGCGCTCACCAGGACGCCGTCCGCCCGCTGACGGATACTCGTGACCGGTGCGCCGAGACGCACCGCGTCCCCGAGTTCCGCGGCGATGGCCAGCGCGGGCCCGTCGGCGCCGTCCACGAAAAGGCGGGTCACCGTCTCGGCGGTGATCCCGGCCTCGACACCGCCCGCCGAGCGGATCGTGGTCAGCAGACCGAGCATCGAGATGCTGCCGACGTCCACGCACAACTCCTCGCCGATCATCACCTCGGCCAGGTTCCGCGCGCGCCGCTCCGGCAGATTCCGGCGCAGCCAGGTCGCCGCGGTCATCGCGTCCAGCCGATCCGCGCCCGGCGTGGTCCACGGGCGCGCGAGGTCGATCCGGGCGGCCATGCGTTCCAGCCGCCACATGGCCTGGGCGAGTACCACCAGGACCAGCGCGGGCAGTGGCGGCCGGGCTCCGGTGAACCGGCGCCGGACCACTCCCTCGACCAGCAGGTCGATCCCCTCCGGCGGTGCGTACATCGCCGCGCCGTACTCCTCGGCCAGCGCGGCGAATCGCGTGTGCGCACCCGAGATCCACTGTCCGCCGAGGTCGACTGCCCATCCGTCGCCGACGCGCGCGGCCAGGGTGCGACCGCCGACGCGATCGCTCGCCTCCAGCACGACGACATCCCGACCGGACGCCCGCAAGGCGCGCGCCGCGCACAGCCCGGCATATCCCGCACCGACGACAACGACGTCCGCACGGTCCATGGTGGCCTCCCGTCGCCGCACCGTAACTCGACAACCACTGTTGATCACACATCGCAGATCCGCAACCGGCGCGCGCATCGACCCGGCACCGTCACTCGGTACTCCGCGCCCGGACGCCGAAATACGCTGCGGCTAGCGACTCAGTGTGGCGAGCGCGGCGACGGCGGCATCCTGGAAGGTCGCGGTCAGTGTGCGCGGCGGAGCCGAGACGCGTCCGCGCACCCATTGCCTGCAGTACTCCTGCGCCGGTCCGACGCAGATCGCGTGGGCCACCGGATAGCCGTCGCCGCCCACGTCCGCGGTTGTGAGCAGCTCACGGTACCGGCGCTCCAGCGCGCCGAAGAAGGTTCGATTGTGCTGTGCCAGTTCCGGCTCCGCGCTGCGCGCGACCTCGTCCGGAAGCGTGGCGAACAGGAAGCGGGCGAGCTCACGATGGTCCTCCACCCAGCCGAGATGGGCCGCGAGCATCGCGCGGATCGCCTGCTCGGCGCCGATGCCGTGCGCGTCGAGGTGGTCGAGCACCGCGCGCTGATAGTCGAGCATCCCGGCGACGTAGACGGCGGCCGCCAGTTCGGCCTTCGAACCGAACGCGTGGAACATGCTGCCGCTGGACAAACCGAGCCGATCGCGCACGCCCGCCACCGTGAACGCCGGATAACCTTTGGCCAGGAGCTGTTCGGTCGCCTCGGCCAGGATCCGCTCGCGGGTGCGCACGAGCCGCTACGCCCCGAACTCGGCGTCGATGCCGGACCGGACCGCGGCGAGCACCTGGGCACGTACCCGCAGCTTCGTGCCGGTGTGCGCGGCGAAGTCTATGCCGGTCAATCGCTGCGCCTCGGCGGTAGCGAGTTCGTGCAGCTCGTCGGCATCGGCGGCGAGCACGTCGAGGAAGCCCAGCTCCCTGGCTTCCTCGGGACCGACCAGGATGCCGGTATTCGCCGCCCGGTCGAAGCCCGGCGCGGTGAGCCGATGCCGCGCCGTCTCCACGCCGTAGTGCGGAATGGTCAGCCCGATCACGACCTCGTTGAGACCGAGCTTGAAATCCCCCGCGACGCCGAACCGCACGTCCGTGGCCAGCAGCGTGAACGCGCCCTGTGCGATCGCGTGCCCTGGGCATGCCGCGACGACGGGATACGGGAACCCGAGCAGCCGATGGACCAAGTCGCCTCCGGCGCGCAGGGTACGGCGGATGTCGTCGGCGGAACGGGAGAACGTCGCCAGGTCGTAGCCGGCGGAGAACATGCGCGGGCGGCCGGTCAACAGGACGACAGCCCGGTCGGCCTCGGCCCGGTCCAGGGCGGCGGCGATGGCCCCGATCATGGTCTCCGACATCACATTCGCCTTGCCGTCGTCCAGCGTGATCGTGGCGACCCCGGCATCGAGCCGGTAGGTGACGAGTTCGGTCATTCCAACCTCCTCTAGAGCAGGGCTCTAGAGTATCACTCTAGAGCTGCGGCAGCTAACGCTGGGCTCCGCGCCGGAGGGTCCGGTCCGGACAAGGTGTCGTTGTGGCAACGACGCGAAACAGCGGGTCCATGTCTCCCGATACAGGACACAGATGATGCTGCCGAAAGAGCCTGGCGCGTCCGGGCTTCGGACTAGCCTCTGGGACAGGCTCAGGTGGAGGAAGCGACATGACCGCAGCAACCGTCATCCGTCCGCTGGCGCCGAGCGAGGCGATCTTCGCCAACAGCGAAGTCCTCGTCGGCTATTCGATTCGGGTTGCCGGCCGGTTGGATCTCGCCGCGCTGTCGGCGGCGTTCGAAGCCGTGGTTCGCTCCCGCCCGATCCTCGGCGCCCACCTGGAGCCGGACGGGCGCGGCGGGCACCTCCTGCTCGAATCCCCGGGCGCCGCAGCGGAGATGACGGTCGCCGAGGGCGATCCCGAGCGGTTGCTCACCGGCGCGCGGCTGGATCAGCGCAGAGCGCTCGGCTCGCTGTGCGTGGTCCGCGACGGCGCCGCCGCCGGTGTCACCTTGGTGACCCATCACAGTGTCGCGGATGCCTATCATTCGCTGGCTGTGTTCGCCGAGCTGTGGTCGTGCTATACCGACCTCGCCCGGGGGCGGCCGCCCGAGCTGGAGCCGCACGGCTTCCCACGCTCGGTGGAAGACCTGCTCCGCGAGCGCGGCGTGCGCAAGACCGACACACCGGTGATGCCGCACCGCCCGATGGGCGTCGCCCAGATGTATTCCGGCCCCGATGATCCCGACTACCTCCTGCCCCGCACGGCGCGGTGCAGGCTGACCCGCGAACAGACCGCCGCGCTGGTCGAGCTGGGGCATCGGGAGAACACCACGATCAACGGCTTGGCCTCCGCCGCGATTCTGCTCACCGAGGCCGAGCTGCGCAGGCTGCCCCTGGCCGAACTGGCCTACACCTACTCCGTCGACCTGCGCACCCGGGTGACGCCGCCGATCGGGACGACAGAGGGCACCAACGTACTCGGCTTCGCGAACTTCGTCCCGGCGCCGCGGACCGGCACGTCGCTCGTGGAGCTGGCTCGCGGCATCAGCGACACGCTGCGCGCCGGAGTGGACACGGGCGACGTGCAGCAGACCCCGCTGCACATTCCCGAGATCGCCGCGGGCCCTCCGCCACGCGCACCGGGAATCGTGCTCGCCACCAACTGGGGACGCGTGCGCAGACCCCGGGTCCCGGACGACTTGCGAATCACCGACTTCCGCTCGATCATGCTCGGCAAACCGGACAAGACCGGGCACCGGCTGCAGCAGCCGAGCGGCACCATCATCATCAGCACCTTCGACGACCGGCTGAGCATCGAGATCCACCACCCCGAGGAAACCACCGACGAACAACGGGTGCGGGTCCGGCTGCTCGCCGCGCACCTGTCGGAGTTCAGCGCGGCAGGCGCCGCATAAGGCCGGGTCGCGTCCGAACCTGACCGTCAGGCGCGCGCGGCGGACGTGCGGGACAACGTCTGCAACGGATCGGTGAGCACGTCGGTGAAGGCCAGCTCCGCGGCGCCGATCAGGGTCGCGTCCCCGCCGAGTGCGCTGGTGCGCAGGCGAACCCGTTCGCGGACGGCTTGCAGGCCGTTCATCGCCACCCGGCTGCGCACCTGCGCCGCCGACGCCAGATAGATCTCCCGCAACACGCCGCCGAACACCACCACCGACGGATTGAAGACGTTCACCAGATTGGCGACGCCGTATCCGAGCCATTCGCCGACCTGGTGCAGCGCGTCCCGCGCTGTCGTATCGCCGCGGGCGGCGGCATCGACGATCGCGTCGACCGCCGCCTGCCCGGGAGGATCGCTGCGTCCCGCCGCCGCGATCAACCCGAGTTCGCCCGCTTCGGCCTCGAGGCAGCCCCGGGATCCGCAGGCGCAGTGCCGCCCACCCGGATGAACGATCATGTGCCCGACTTCTCCGCCGTAACCGCCTTCCCCGCCGAGCAACTCGCCGTTGACGATGATTCCGCCGCCGATGCCGACGTCGCCGTGCAGGTAGATCAGATTCGCCAAGCCGACGCCGACGCCACGTTCCCGTTCGGCCAGCGCGCCGAGATTGGCGTTGTTGCCGACCGCGACCCGCAGGCCGAGGTCGAGCTCCCTGGTCATCGCGGCGCCGAAGGGGACGTCCACCCAGCCGAGGTTCGGCCCGTACCGCACCACGCCGTCCTCCTCGCGGACCATGCCGCAGAACGCGACACCGACGCCGACGCACACGGCGTCCGCCGCGGCCGCGGCGATCATCGCCCGCGCCATGGTCACCAGCGCGGCGATCACATCGTCCGGGTCGAACGCGCCGCGGGGACGGGTGGTCTCGGTGCGATCGAGCACCGAACCGCCCAACCCGACCCGTGCGGCGGCGAGGCGGTCGGCACCGACGTCCAGCGCGACGACGTACACCCGTTCCGCGCGCGGCCGCACCACCAGCGAGGGCCTGCCTGCCCGGCCGGTCTGGCCGGGCAGTTCCTCACTCACCAAGCCCGCCGCCGCCAGGTCCGTGGTGAGCGCGAGGATCGTGCTGCGGTTCAGTCCCATTCGCTCGGCCAGCGTGGCGCGCGACACCGCCCCGTCACGGTGGACGTTCCGCAGCAGCGCGGCGAGGTTGCGCGTGCGGATCTCCTCGGGAGAAGGTGCTGCTCGCATTCACCGGGCTTTCGTCACGAGGTCGGGGATTCATCGATGCAGGAGCGCACGCTTACGCGACAGCGCGTCCACTCCGGCGGCCAAGAGCAGCACAAATCCTGTCACAACGAATTTCGTGCCCGCGCTGTAGCCCATCAGCCCCATCCCGTTGTTGATGACCGCGACCACCGCCGCGCCGAGCACCGCGTCCAGCATCCGCCC
The DNA here is from genome assembly GCF_015477775.1 of Nocardia abscessus. GTDB lineage: Bacteria > Actinomycetota > Actinomycetes > Mycobacteriales > Mycobacteriaceae > Nocardia > Nocardia abscessus_A. Next base: position 181,304 of record NZ_JADLQO010000014.1, read on the forward strand.
GCGGCCGCCGAACAGGCTGGTGCCGCCGATCACCGCCGCGCCGACCGCCGTGAGCAGCACGTCGCTGCCGCCGGTGTTCGGATCGACGGAGTTCGCGCGCGAGGCCGCGATCAGCCCGCCCACCGCCGCCATCGTCGAACACAGCACGAAGGCGGTGATTTTCACGCGATCCACCGCGATGCCCGCCCGCCGGGCGGCCTCGGCGTTGCCGCCGACCGCGTAGATGTGCCTGCCGAACGCGGTGCGGTCCAGCACGAACGTCCACAGCAGCAACAGGGCCACGATCAGCGGCACCACGATGGGCATTCCCGCCAGCGAGTGCAGCGCGGGATTGCGGCTGCGCTCGCCGTTGAGCACCAGCACCGCCGCACCCGCCACCAACGCCAGCAGCGCCACACGCACCACGACGGTGCGCGCCGTCGTGCCGGTGAGCCCGAGTTTCGTGCGGGCCCGCAATTTCCGGTACTGAACGAGCGCGAACCCGGCGACCAGCACCGCGTACAGCGCCCAGCCGATCGCGGGCGGGACGTTCTTGTTCGCGATCGCGACGATCGTCTCGTCGCGGATGGAGATGTTGCGGCCGTTGTCCATGATCTTCAGTGCCACGCCTTGCAGCGCGAGGAACGCCGCCAGCGTCACCACGAACGACGGGATGCCGATCTTCACCACGACCGTGCCGATCACGAGCCCGATCGCCACACCGGTCAGCAGCGCGACCAGCACCGCGAGATACCACGGCCACCCTTTGTCGGTGAGCAGTACGGCGAGCACGGCCGCGCAGACGCCGCTGGTGAATCCGGCCGACAGGTCGATCTCGCCCAGCAGCAGCACGAAGATCAGTCCCATCGCGATCACCGCGATCGCCGCGCCCTGTGTGAACAGGTTGGCGAAGTTGGCCTCGGACATGAAGACCGGGCGCGCCGCCCAGAAGATCACCGAGAGAACGACGAGCGCGATCACCGAGGGCAGCGCCCCCATGTCGCCCCCGCGCACGCGGCCGACGTAGTCGCTCACCAGGTCGGTCACCGGCGCCGACGCCGGTCGCCGCTGGGTCGCCACCGCGGTCATCGGGTGACCCCGCTCGTCTCGAGGCCGAGCGCGCCACTGCGGCCCGCCGTGATCAGTTCGACCACCTGCGCGTGCGTCACGTCGGAGGTGCGGACCTGGGCCGCCATCCGGCCGAGGTAGAGCGCGGCGATCCGGTCGGACACCGCGAAGACGTCGTTCATGTTGTGCGAGATCAGCACCACCGCCAGACCCTGGTCGGCGAGCCTGCGGACCAGTTCGAGCACCTGCTGGGTCTGCGCGACGCCCAGCGCGGCCGTCGGCTCGTCGAGGATCACCACCTTGCTGTTCCACAGCACGGCTTTCGCGATGGCCACCGTCTGGCGCTGACCGCCGGACAGGCTCGAAACCTGCTGCCGGACCGACTTGACGGTGCGTACCGACAGACCGGCCAGCGTCTTTCCGGCCAGTTCCTCCATCGCGTATTCGTCGAGCACGAGACCGCGCCTGCGCTCCCGGCCGAGGAACATGTTCTGGACGATGTCCAGGTTGTCGCAGAGCGCGAGATCCTGGTAGACGATCTCGATGCCGAGCGCCGCCGCGTCGCGCGGGCTGTGCACCTGCACCGGGGAGCCCTCGAAGAGGAACTCGCCCGCGTCGATGGGATGGGTGCCGCCGATGCATTTGACCAGCGTGGACTTGCCCGCGCCGTTGTCACCGACAAGGGCGGTCACTTCGCCGGGATAGGCGCTGAAGGCGACTTCGTGCAGGACGTGCACGGGACCGAAACTCTTCTGTACTCCGCGTAATTCGATTACCGGCAGTTCGGACATTGGGGTAACTCCTCGAGCAGGAATGGAGCCCCTTCCGCAATCCCCTCATCGAACCGCGGAAGGGGCGTGCGATATCAGATCCCGTTGTCCGCGCAGAGTTTCGCGAACTCGCCCGTGCACAGCTCGGCCTCGGTGACATAGCCGTCGGCGATCACATCCTTGACGTCGCGCGGGTAGATCGCCTTGGGCTCCAGCAGCACCGACGGCACGTCGGCATTCGACTCCGGATCGCGCACCGCGCCGTTGGTCGTGCCCTGCTCCCCCTTCACCAGCGCCACCGCGAGTTTCGCGGTCGCCTCCGCCTCCTTCTGGATCGCCTTGTAGACGGTCATGCACTGGTCACCCGCCAGCACGTTCTGCAGGCCCTGCACCGTGGCGTCCTGTCCGCTGACCGGCACCTGACCGTTGAGCTTCTGTTTCTTCAGCACCGCGATCGCGGCGTTGGCCAATCCGTCGTTGGCCGCGACGACGCCGCCGATGTCCGGCCGTCCGGTGAGCATCTGCTCGAAAATCGTGCCCGCTTTGGTGTTGTCCCACTCCGGGACAGCCTGATCCGGTCCCTTGACGTATTGTCCGGCGTCGAACCGGGGCTTCAACACCCCGTCGTAACCGGTCTTCAGCAGGGTGGCGTTGTTGTCGGTCGGACCGCCGTTCAGATACGCGACCACCGGGCGCGGGGCGTTGCGGTCGGTCAGGCATTGCGCGACGCCCTCCCCGAGCAGGTTGCCGACCTTCACGTTGTCGAAGGAGACGTAGTACTGGGCGCCGCCGCCGAGGGTGAGCCGGTCGTAGTCGATCACCGTGACCCCCTGCGCTTTCGCCTTCTGGATCACGGCTTTGCCGGTACCGCTGTCCAGGTTGGTCATCACCAGCACCGCGGCGCCGTTGGTGATCATCTGGTCGGCGATGGTCTGGAAGGCGTTCTTGTCGCCTTGCGCGTTCTGGATATCGGCCTTGACGCCCGCGGCTTCGAAAGCCTGCTGCAGATACTTGCGGTCCGCGGTCTCCCAGCGTGCCGAGGTCTTGCTGTCCGGGAGGATCACGCCGATCTGGGTCTTGCCGCCGGATTCCGCGGAGTCGTCGCCGCACGCGGTGAGCGTGGCGGCGAGCAGCGTGAACGACAGCGCCGCGGCGCTGAACATGCCCTTACGCATGAGTGGGCCTTTCATCACCGGCCCCGGGAAGGTCCCGGGGCCGGTCGGAGTGGAGCGAATGTTGTTCACAGCAACATATTCGACTGTGACACAGGGCACAACAGGTAATTTGTTGTTCCGCATAACAATCTCGACACGCGGGCATCCGCTCAGGTGGCAGCCGCCGAGGAGGGCTCGTGAACAGGGATGTCGGCCCAGCGCGCGGGGCCACGTCCGCGGACTCGGACGGATCCGACAGAGACCCGATGCGCAGCGCGGACGCGGAGCGTGGCAGTCGCGGGGAACAGACCACCGAGGATCGGGCGCATAGCAGCCCTCCGGCACAGTACGCTTGGCGGTGAATCTTGGCGCGGCAGCGACAGACTGGGATCCGGGAGGGGAACAGTGGACACGCTCAGGCTCGACCCGGCGGCGGTGGCCGCCTACACCGCGATAGCGGACGCGGTGGCGAAACAATTGGCATCGGCGGCCACGGTCGCCTCCGGCGCGGTGGATCCGGATCGGCTGGCCGCCGACCTCGGGCTCGTCGGCGCGGAATTCGCGGCGCGTTTCTCCGCCGCGGTATCCGAACACGCGCAAGCGTTGTCGACCGCGGGGCAATTGGTCGGCGCCTACGGCCAGGTCCTGCGCGGTTACAGCGAGGACGCCCAGGATGTGGACGCCGCGACGGCCGCCGCGATCACCCGCTCCGGGGAGGCACTGGCATGAGAAGCCTGATGGGACTGCGCAAACGCGCGCACGCCACCCAGCCCGCCACCGACGCCCCCCGGCCGCAGAGCACCGAACCGGGCGTCGATCCGCCGATCATCGCCGCGCTGGTGCGCCCACTGCTGACGTTGCGCTCCTCGCTGGGCACCGGTGTCGGCGTGCCGAGCGCGGCTGCGACCGGCGCGCTTTCGGCCGCGTCCGCGCAGGTCGCGGACACCGAAGCGCCGCACAGGGAAGGTCTGCACGCGCTGGAGTCGACCTGGACCTCCCGCGCCGCCGACGCCGCGGTGCCCGCGCTGCGCACCACGCAGACCGAGATCGGCGACATCTCCGATCGTGGGCCCGCCTACCTGTCCGTCCTCGCCGACGCGCACGCCACGTCCGGGCGCGCGGCGCGGCGCGTCGACCAGATCATCGCCGACTTCCGCCGCGACGCGCGGGAGATCCTGGCCAACGCGACCTCGGCGCCGGAGACCGACGCCGTCATCGCCCGCGCCAGCCTGGCGCTGCGCGACGCGCTCACCACCGTGACGGCCGCGCGCACCGAAATGGACGACCACACCAGAAAACTCGGCGACATGGGCCCGCTCACGGTCACCGCACCGTCCGGCGTCAGCCAAAGTCAGTCCGCTCACACCGGCGGCACGGCGCAAGTCGTGCCCGGCACGACGACGCCGGGCACGGTCGCGCCCGGCGCCGCGTCGCCGGCCACCACGCAGCCCATGGACCCGGCCATGGCCGCCCAGCTCCAGTTGCAGCAGGCGCTGATCTCCGCGGGCGTGCAACTCGGCACCACGGCCATCAACGCGGGCGTCGACATCGGCACGCACATCATCGACAAGATCGCCGAGGTCGGCATCCACGGCATCGATACGGTCGCGGCGGCCGCGGACAAGGCGATCCCGGAACTGATCAACCCCGGCTCCACCACCAACTCCGGCACCAGCGGCGACGATTCGAAGAACTCCTCCAAGCTGTTCGACTTCGGCGGATCGCAGGACCACAAGCCGTCGTCCACCGGTCCCGGTTCGGTGATCCCGCCCGGCAATTCCTCGCCCGCCGCGCGGCCGGAGGTGCCCAAGCCGGAAAGCAGGCCCGCCCCCACGGTCGCGCCGCCCGCCGACTCCACGGCACCGGCGCCCGCGAGCCGTCCGGACTACCCCGGTCAGCCCGGTCACAGCGGCGGCATGGTGCTGCCGCCCGCTCCGCCGCCCGGCGGCAACGACCACGAGCACAAGCCGCGCGACGGACAGCTCGGCGTGACCATCCCGTCCGCTGTGACAGCGGTCGTACCGGTGCTGGGCGAATTCGACGATGACACCCCCTGACCGGGACCATCCCAGTCAGGGCGCGAGCCAGAGCAATCCGTTCGACACGGGTCTGCCGATGCTGCGCATTCCCGCGGGCAAGCCGTCGAAGCGACGTCGTTCACCCGGCCGTCGCAAGCAGGTTCGGCGCCGCGAGCCGGAGTACGAGGTCGCGGAGCCGCCGCGCGAGCCGGAGCGGCAGAGTTCCCGGCCGCAGTTCGGCGAGTGGGAACAATGGCTCGATCCCGCGCCACCGGCCGAGCGAGCGCCGCGACCGCAGACCGCGCAGCAGCGCAGCGCGCCCGTCGCCGCGGAACCGCCCCAGGTCGAGGACGGCCTTGTCAAGGCGCCCGCCATCGTCAACCGATCCGGTCGCCATCCCGGCACGCCCGTGCGCCATCCGCGGCGCTCCGATCAACAGCGCGGCAATCGCTCGCTGACCGCCTTGATCGTCCTCGCCATCGTGGTCGCCACCGTCTCGATCGGCCTGGCCATGATCTACGGTTCCGGATCGAATTCGCGTAAGGCGGCGGTCACGTCGCCCGCGCGCGCGGCCGGACCCGCCGCCGTCCCCGCCACGTCCACGTCCCGGGTCAAGCCACCGTGGGCCATCGCGACGCCGGGATGCGAGCAGAAGCGCACCGCCGATGTCGTTTCCGGCACCGATCCGGGCGGCACCGGCAGCGGCCCCGACGCCATCTTCGCCTTCGAGTACGCCTATTACGCCGAGCGGTCGGGATACCGGGCCCGCGCTGTGGTCGCGCCCGACGCGGCGGTGGCGCCCGCCGATCAGATCCAGCGCGGTATCAACCAAGTGCCGGCGGGCACCCGGTACTGCGTCCAGATCTCCCGGGCCGGTGACGGCCCCGAGGGCCAAGCGCGGTGGGAAGTCCGATTGACCCAGCAATTTCCCGACGAGGACCCGAACACCTTCACGCAGTTCATCACGACCCGGACCGGTACGGACCAAACGCTGATCACGGGAATCACCGCAGGCTGATTCGCTCGGCTCGGCGCTACCCGGGCCGGAACATGCCGGTTACGCAGCGGATAGCGGCCGGCGCCGAGATTGTTTGCGAACAGCGCTATTCATAGAGACCGACGTGCTCTAGATTCAGTTGTGAGAGTGAACATTTCGACACGACCGCAGAGCGAAAGGTCCGATCGTTGCGTCGCCTGAGCCGGATTGCCCTCGCCATCGCCACCGTCATCGCAGGTCTCACCGTGCCTTTCCTGTCCGTTCAGCCCGCCCAGGCGGCGCCGACGGTGCGCTGGGAGACCCGGGTAAGCGACCGGATCCTGGACATCGGGCTCTCCTCGCCCAACCTCGAGGGCCCGGACTGGTCGGTCAAGGTGGTCCGGCTGCTGCTCCCGCCGGGCTGGTCCAAGGACGCCGCCCGGACCTGGCCCACCGTGTGGGTGCTGCACGGCGGCTTCGACGACCACAAGTCCTGGACCGACAAGGGCGATCTCGAGGCGCTCACCGCGGGCAAGGAGGCGATCTTCGTGCTGCCCGAAACGAGCTGGTGCAGCGCCTATTCCAATTGGTACAACGACGGTCGCGGCGGTCCGCCCGCCTGGGAGAGCTACCTCCTGGAGGACGTGCGCACCCTGCTGGAATCGGGCTACCGCGCCAATTCGACACGCGCCATCGCGGGTAACTCCATGGGCGGCCTCGGCGCTATGAAATTCGCCGCGGCGCACCCGGGTTGGTTCAACTCGGCCGCCTCGTTCAGCGGCAACGTCGACCCGCTGCACGACTCCGGTGCACCGGGCGAACCCGACAAGCCCGGCCAGGGCTGCGCCGCCGACTGGAAACGGGTCTGGGGCGACTACGCCGTCCACCGCGATCTCTGGGTCGCCAACAACCCGTACAGCCGGGCCGCCGACCTCACCGGCATTCCGCTGTTCGTCTCCTACGGCAAGGGCGATCCGGTGGAGTCCGCCGCCTACGAGCAGAACTTCCGCTTCGTGGACCGTCTGCAACAGCTCGGGGCGCAGGTGGACGAGCGGTATGTCCCGAATCATGGCCACAACTGGGACGCCTGGAAGTTCCAGATGCGCGCCGCCCTGCCCATGCTGCTGTCCTCGGTGGGCGCGGCGTAGTCGGCTGACGACCTCGGGTCGAACACTTCGCAACGCCGTGCACGGGCGACTCGGCCGGGGCCGCGACCTCAGCGCGGCGTCAGCTTGACCACCGGAATCACCCGGTCGGTCTTCTCCTGGTACTCGGCGAAGCCGGGCATCACCTCGACCATCGCGGCGTAGAGGCGATCGCGTTCCGGTCCCTCGGTGACCGGAGTCGCCGTCGCCCCCAGCGTTTCGGTGCCGATCTCGAGGGTGACCTCGGGATGGGCCCGCACGTTGTGGAACCAGTCGGGGTTGGTGGGAGCGCCCGCTTTGGAGGCGATGACCACGATGTCCTCGCCGTCGCGAATGAAGGCGAGCGGATTGGTGCGCGGCAGACCGGATTTGGCGCCGATGCTGGTGAGCAGCAGGAGTTCGCGACCCGCGAAGGGACCGCCGACCTTGCCCTGGTTGGCGCGGAATTCTTCGATGATCTGGGCGTTCCAATCGCCTGCCATGACTTGTCTCTCCTGGGAGTCGGGTGCGCCGGGTCGTGCGCGAGCCTACCCAGGCTTGTGAACCAACAGCCACCCAAGAGCGGAAGAGGGACGGCGCTGGGTCATCGGCAACCTCGACTGCCCTTCCCCCGCTACCGTGGGTGTCGCTGTCGTATCACCGATCACCTCTGCTGGAGGCGTCTTGCGCACCATCGCTCGCGTACTGCTCGTCCTGGCGGTTCTCGCCTGCGCCGCCGTGTCGATTCCGCCCGCGGCGCTCGGCGCGCCACCCGCCGGTCACCTCGACGACGCCACCTCGCGCAAGCTCGACGAATTGCTGTCGGTGCGTGCTCAGGCGCCCGCCTCGGCGAGCAAGGCGGAGTTGATCGAGCTGCTGTCGCGGCCGTTCCTCGGTACGCCGTACGGCGCGAACATGCTCGTCGGGTCGGCGACCGAGCCCGAACAGCTGGTCATCGACTTCCGCCGGGTGGATTGCTTCACCTACCTCGACTATGTCGAGGCGCTGAGCAGATCGACCGATCGGGACCAGTTCACGACGAATCTGATCGAAACCCGCTATGCCGATGGCCGAGTCGATTTCCGCCAGCGCAAACACTTCTTCAGCGATTGGTCCCACACCGCCCGAGTCGCGGCCACCGACATCACGGCGACCCTGAGCACCGAGGCGGTGACGGTCACCAAGCACCTCAACGCGAAAGCCGACGGCGGTAACCATCTGCCCGGATTGCCCGTGGTGGATCGCGCCGTCACCTACGTGCCCAGCGCCGCGGTCGACCAGGACGTCGTGAGCAGGCTTCGCACCGGCGACTACATCGGCGCCTACACCGACCGACCGGGCCTGGACGTCACCCACGTCGGCATCTTCGTCATGACCCCCGCGGGCGCGGTCTTCCGCAACGCGTCTTCGCTCGCGGGCAACAACAGGGTGGTGGACTCGCCCTTCGCCGAATACGTCCGGTCCACCCCGGGCATCGTCGTCCTCCGCGCGCGATAGGCCGCACCGAGCACGCCTGCCGGGCTATGCGACCGGCGCAGGCTGCCGCACCGCCGATTTCGGCGTCGCGGTGAGCGTCTTGTCCAAGTCCGTGCGCAACGTGGTGGCCGAATCGAGCAGATAGTTCTGCCGCACCCGCCACGGATGACGATCGCCCTGGCGCGGGAAGTCGCCGATGGAGCGCTGGATGTAACCGGAGGCCAGATCCAGCAGCGGGTGCTCGGCGAGCTCGCCCTGCGGCTGCGGCACCACGGCGGCGTAGCCCTTGCGATCCATGTGGTTGAGCACCTTGCAGATCAGCCGGGAGGTGAGATCGGCGCGCAGCGTCCAGGACGCGTTGGTGTACCCGATGCACACGGCGAAGTTGGGCACGCCGGTGATCATGGTCCCCTGCCAGACGAACTGGTCGGACAACTCCACTCGCGCGCCGTCGACACTGGGCGCGATACCCCCGAAGGCCAGCAGTTTCAACCCCGTCGCGGTGATCACGACGTCCGCCTCCAGCACACGCCCCGACTTCAGCCGGATACCCTCCGGCACGAAGGTGTCGATGTGGTCGGTGACGACCTCGGCCTTGCCTTTCTTCATCGCCTTGAAGAAATCCGCGTCCGGGACCGCGCACAGCCGCTGGTCCCACGGGTTGTAGCTGGGCGTGAAGTGCTCCGCGACGGCCTCGTCGTCCTTCAGGATGCGCGTGGTGAGGCCGGTGAGCAGCTTGCGCGCCGCTTCCGGACGCCGTCGGCAGTACTGGTAGAAGCCGATGCCGAAGAGGATGTTCTTGGTGCGGATCACGCGATGAGCCAGCCGCGGCGGGAGTAGTTCGCGGACCTTGTCGGCCACTTTGTCCCGGCCGGGTACGGCGCTGATCCAGGTCGGCGTGCGCTGCAGCATCGTCACCAGCTGCGCCTGCTGCGCCATGGCCGGAACCAGCGTGACAGCGGTGGCTCCGCTGCCGATCACGACGACGCGCTTGCCGCGGTAGTCGAAGTCCTCGGGCCAGAACTGCGGGTGCACCACCTCGCCCGCGAAGGAGGAGATGCCGGGGAACTCCGGCGCGTACGGCTGCTCGTAGTCGTAGTACCCGGCGCAGGCGTAGAGGAAGCCGCAGGTGAGCGTGCGCGTCTCGGTGCCGCCGGACCCGTCGCGCTGCTCTAGCGTCAACGTCCAGCGTGCGGTGCCGCTGTCCCAGTCGGCGGCGACCACTCTGGTGCGATAGCGGATGTGCCGGTCGATGCCGTGCTCCGTCGCGGTCTCGGTGATGTAGCGCAGGATCGACGGGCCGTCGGCGATCGACTTGGCGTCGCGCCACGGCTTGAACGGGTAGCCGAGGGTGAACATGTCGGAGTCCGAGCGAATCCCCGGGTAGCGGAACAGGTCCCAGGTGCCGCCCAGCACGTCGCGGGCCTCGAGGACGGCGTAGGACTTGCCACGGCACTCGGTCTGCAGCCGGTAGGCCGCGCCGATACCGGAGAGGCCGGCGCCGACGATCACGACATCGAGGTGTTCCGGTACTGCGACGGTCTCGGTCATGTCCTCCAGTGTGCGAGCCGCGCGGATGGCTTTCTTGACTTTGCACGACAAGTATTTGATCCTCGACGACATGTCGGTGATTCGGTCCGCCGGGTTGCGCGGGTTCCGCGCCACCGTGGCAGAGCTGGGCGGGGACGCCGAGGCGCTGGCCGCGGCGTGCGGCTTGCCGGTGGCCGCGTTGGATGCCGACGACCTGCTCGTGCCCGACGAGCGGGTCGCGGGCGTGCTGGAGCTGGCCGCGCACCAGCTGCGCTGCCCCGACCTGGGCTTGCGGATCTCCCAGCGGCAGGACCTGGACATGCTCGGCCCGCTGGCGCTGGCCATCCGGAATTCGCCGTCACTGGCCGACGTGCTCGAATGCTCGGCCCGGTATCTGTTCCTGCACGCGCGGTCGCTGAGCCTCACGCTGGAGCCGGACCCCTACGGCGATCGCGGAGTGATCGCGCTGCGGTACGGCGTGCAGCCCGGATTGCCGACCCCTGTTCAGGGCACCGACCTGGGACTGGCGTTCGTGCATCGCACCATTCAGCGTCTGGTGGGCGACCGCTACGGGTTGCGCTCGGTCGAGCTGCCGTATCGGCCGGAGGCGCCGGTCGCCGGCTACGAGGAGTTCTTCGGCGCCGCGGTGCGCGTCGAGCGGCCGTTCGCGGCGCTGCGGGTGCCGAGCAGCCTGGCGAGCAGACCGCTGACCGGCGGTGACGAGAACCTGCACCGGTTGGCCATCGCGTTTCTCGCCGAACAGTCCGGCGGCGCGGACGCGGCGATCACTCCGAAGGTGCGCGCCGCCGTCCGGCAGCTGCTCGGCACGTCCGCGCCCGAGATCGGCGCTGTCGCCCGGCTGCTGACCGTGCACCCGCGCACACTGCAACGACGTCTCGCGGCCGAGCGCACCTCGTTCGCCGCCATCCTGGACGAGGTGCGCCGTGATGCGGCGCGCCGGTATCTGACCACGACCGATATGCCGATGAGTCAGGTCGCCTCGCTGATCGGGCTGTCGGAACAGGCGACGTTCACCCGATGCGCCCGAAGGTGGTGGGGCACAACGCCTACCGCGCTGCGCCGCACCGGATCGCAGGGAAGGACATAGCCGCACAACACTTTCGGGTGACGGCGCGACAACGGAACGGCGTACGATTCGCCCGTTTCGGTAACGGTTGCCACGGAAAGTGATCGGTCCATTCCCTCCTCGACGCCGGGTCTTTACCGTCGAAGACGAGGTAGGTGTGCACCGAAGGGGGACCCATGAGCACCGATACCTGGCTTGCCCGTGTCGCGGACACGCTGGCCCGCATCCCCGGCTTCACCTCTCAGCAGGGAGCATTCCTCGCCGACGCGCTGGCGCAGCCGGGGCGGTACCTGCTGGCGCACCGGGACGCGGGACGCGCGCCCGCCGACCACGCGCATGCGCTGCTGGTCTGCGGCACAGGTCTTTTCGCGTTGCGCTTCGCCGACGACGTACCTGCCGAGCTCGACGACATCCGGCGCGACGTCGAAGCGAGGTTCGGCAAGTTGCAGTTCGGGCGGGAGAAGGTGGTCGCCCACGACGTGCAGATCGTCCTGCTCGTCCCCGCCGGCGTCGGCCTGCGCGAGGACGGCCGGTTCGCCGTCGCCGGGCCCGGCGAGCTCGATCGGGTGATCCGCACACGAAACCGGCGGCTGCGCCCGAGCCGGGTACAGGCGATCGCGAACACGATCGCGCATCAGTCCGCACGCGAATACGACCTGCTGGAGATCGAAGAGGACGGCCCACCCGATCTCGCCCTGCTCGAGCGATCGGATGTGCTTGCTCCGCAACGGGACACCGCGCTGCGGATGCCGTTCCAGCACTGGATGACCTTCCTGGATCCCGAACAGGAACTCCTTGTCACCCGCACCTACACCGGCCCGGCACGGGTGGCAGGCCCTGCGGGCACCGGGAAGACGGTGGTGGCCCTGCACCGCATGGCCAGACAGGCCAAGCGATCCACCGGCCGTCAGCTCTACACGACGTTCGTCAAGACGCTGGCGAGCTGCCAGGAAACCTACTTCCGCCGGCTCGCGCCAGGAACCGAAGGCCGTGTCCAGTTCGCCGGGCTGCATTCCTGGGCTCTGGATTTCCTCGGCCGCCGGATAGCGGCGCCGAGACTCGATCCGCAGGGAGCCGATCAGGTCTTCGGCCGGGTCTGGGAGCGCGCGAGAGCGGACTTCGAGGACATCGAGCCGCACGAGAGCTATTGGCGGGAGGAGATCGACCGGGTCATCAAGGGCCGGGAGATCGATGATCTCGACGTCTATCAGCGCACCGAGCGCTTCGGACGCGACGGCGTGCGCCTCGACGGGGAGCGGCGCGCCGAGGTGTGGCGCAAGCTCTACGTCCCCTACGTGACCGAGATGCGCAGACGCGGCATCTCCGACTACAGCGACGTGATCGCCGTCGCGCTGGCCGAGATCCGCAACGAACCACTGGCGCAACCGTACGACGCGGTCGTCGTGGACGAGGTGCAGGACATGACGCTGGCCGGGCTGCGGCTGGCCCACGCCATCGCCGGGGGCAACGGATCGAGTCCGCTGCTGCTGCTCGGCGACGGGCAGCAGCAGGTGTACGCGGGCGGTTGGCGGATGGCCGACGCGGGCATCAACCTGCGCGGCCGCGGGGAGATCCTGCGGGTGAACTACCGCAATCGCCGCCGCGTGTGGGAGAACGCGGCGGGCATCGAAGCGGTGAACGCGCTGGGCGATTTCGACGACGCGCCCGGTGTGCTGTTGCGCGACGCCGACGTGGCCCTGCCCGACGGCTTGGTGCACGTCTGGCGTGGACCGGACCAGTACCTGGAGGCGGCGCTGGTGCGCGGCATCCGCGAATGCGGGAAACCGCTGTCGGACATCGCCGTACTGACCAGGACGCGTCATGAGGCCGACCGGCTCGTCGGGGCGCTCGACGCCGTCGGCATCGCGACCCTGCGCCTCGAGGAGTACGACGGCACACCGGTGGCCGCGGTCAAGGTCGGCACGGTCCACCGCGCCAAGGGCCTCGACTTCGCGGCCGTCTTCCACCCGACCTGGTCGGGCGGCACGCAGCCCGGGGCGGGCGCGAGCCGCGAACGAGCCGAACTCGCCGACCGGCAGAAGCTCGTCGCGATCACCCGAGCGCGCGACTACGCGTGGATCGGCATCCGAGACGACCGTCCAGGCGCCGACCGGGCCTAGCGGGTCATCCCCAGGACCGGGGCGAATCCGAAGGCCGTGACCAGGCCGGGATCGCCGAATGCGGTGATCCGGATGATCGAGTCCTTCGTCGTGGTGAGCACCGCGACGCCGAAAGCCCGGTAGTCGCAGCCGGATTCGCGGTGATAGGCCACCGCGGCGAGTTGCCCGTTGGCCGCGGCCGGTAACAGCATCCACTCGCCGGGGGTTCCGAGGACCTGCTCGGCCAGGTAGGCGACGCACGTCCGCTTGCCCGCGAACCAGGTGCCCGACGGCGGCATCTCCAGAACGGCGTCGCGGTGCAGCAGTCGTTCGATGGCCGCGGGATCGGCACGGCGGAACGCGATCAGGTACTCCTCGAGCAGCGCGCGCTGTCCCGGATCGCTCGGCGCCACCGCCTGCTCGGCGGCCGAGGAGACCTCGGCGAGCCGGGCCCGGGCACGCTGCAACGTGCTCTTCACCGCCGCGGTGGTGGTGTCCAGCAGCTCGGCGACTTCGGCCGCGGGCAGTCCGAGGACGTCGCGCAGCAGCAGCACGGCGCGCTGCCTGCCGTTCAGGTGTTGCAGGCAGGCGATGAGCGCCAGGCGCAGGCTGTCGCGCGCCACGGCCACACCGGCCGGGTCCGCCGACTCCGGCGTCACCAGCGCGTCCGGCAGGGGCTCGAGCCACCGGACATCCGCGGCGGCGGCCACCGGTGGCGCGGACGGGTTCGTGCCCGGCGCGCCGAGGCCGGACGGCAGCACGCGCCGCCCGTGGTGCCCGAGCGCGGTCAGGCACGCATTCGTGGCGATCCGGTACAGCCAGGTCCGCACCGAGGAGCGCCCCTCGAAGGTGTCGAAGGAGCGCCAAGCCCGCAGATAGGTCTCCTGCACCAGGTCTTCGGCGTCGTGGACCGAGCCGAGCATGCGGTAGCAGTGCGCGAGCAATTCCCGCCGGTACGGCTGGGTGCGGCGGGTGAATTCGGCGTCGGGCAGCGCGCCGGTCGTGGTCATCCGCAGGTCCTTTCCCGGTCCACCGAGCGTGAGCCGTCACAGATGAGACCGAGCGAGACGCGAAAAAGAATCGCAGACCCCGATTCCTCCGGCTCGCGACGCGAGTCCACCTGACGGGGATCACCGTGGTTCCCGCATCGACCGAGGAGAATTCCCATGCCACTCGACGACACCGTGCGCACCCTGATCGACGGCCCCCACGCCGCCGTCCTGGCCACCGCGAACGCGGACGGCCGTCCGCAGTCATCGGTGATCTTCGTCGACTACGACGGCGACACCCTGCTGTTCAGCACGATCGAGGGAAGGCTGAAAACCCGCAACATGGCGCGCGATCCCCGGGTGAGCCTGCTGGTGCTCAGCCGCACCGACGGCCGGTACGTGGAGGTGCGCGGCCGGGTCGAGATCACCGCCGACCCGGACAAGACCCTGCACGCCGCGATGTACGCCAAGTACATGGGCGGCGCGACGCCCCCGCCGGAACCCGAGGCGCACCGGCTGATCGTGCGCATCGTCCCGGAGCGCGTCTACGTCTTCCCGCCCGCCTGAATCGCCACTGGGAAGGCACGATTCGGCCGCTAGACTCCTGGACGACTGGGAAGGGGGCCGCATGGACGCGGTTATCAAGGAGGTCGCCGAGGAGGGCAAGCGGCTCATCGACCGGGCCTGGCTCGGCGAACTGAGCCGCGACCAAGCGGTGCACATGTTCGTCCAGGTCGGCGACGGCATGGTGCGCTACGAGACGGCGCTGACCATCATCGACGACGGCGTGCAACGGTTGACCGCCAACGCCAGGCGGCTGCGGATCCTGCGCTGGTGCGCCCTGCTGGAGTTCCCCGTATTCGGCGGGTTCGCGGTGCTGGCGGTGTTGCTCGGGGACTACACCACCGCCGCGCTCTCGGTCCTGTTCCTGCTGATCCTGCAGATCATCCACCGCACGATGCTTCCGCATCCGCTGGCCGTTCCCCGTCAGCCGGGCGGTTAGCCGACCGCGCGGGCGGCACGGACTTCCCGTCCGCGCGTCGCGGTGTCATTAGGGTGCGTTCATGGCTCGCACGACGAGCGCCTCCGGCGCGCATCCGCACGAACCGCACGGCGACAGCTTCGCCGCGAAGCTCAACTGGCTGCGCGCGGGTGTGCTCGGCGCGAACGACGGCATCGTGTCCACCGCGGGGCTGGTCGTCGGCGTCGCCGCGGCGACAACCGATACCGCGGCGCTGTTCACGGCGGGCATCGCGGGTATTTCGGCGGGCGCGATCTCGATGGCGGTGGGCGAGTACGTGTCGGTCAGCACCCAGCGCGATTCGGAGCGGGCCCTGCTGGCGAAAGAACGCCGGGAACTGCGTGAGGAGCCGGACTACGAGCTGGCCGAACTCACGGGGATCTACCAAGCGAAGGGGCTGACGCCCGAAACGGCGCGGAAGGTCGCCGAAGAACTCACCGCGCACGACGCTTTCACCGCGCACGCGGAGGCCGAACTCGGCCTGAACCCCGCCGAGCTGACCAACCCCTGGCAGGCGGCGCTGTCCTCGGCGGTGGCGTTCACTCTCGGCGCACTGCTGCCGCTACTGGCCATCCTGCTGCCGCCGGTCACCGCGCGCATTCCGGTGACCTTCGCGGCCGTGCTCACGGCGCTCGCGCTCACCGGGTCGGTCAGCGCCCGGCTGGGCGGAAGCTCCCGTGGCCGGGCGGTGCTGCGGGTGGCGCTGGGCGGTGCGCTGGCCATGGCCGTCACCTATGGCATCGGGCAGCTCGCCGACGTCGCCGGAATCTGACTTCGGCGCAGCGCTGTTGCGCATCGGTCCCGACGCACGCCGGTGCCGGGCGGAGGCTTCGGCCTTCGCCCGGCACCGGTCGCCGGTTACGCGGTCAGCGCTTGAACGCGCCCCGCAGCTTGTCCGCGGCCCGCTTGACGTTGCCGCGAGCCTGCTCACGCCGTCCCTCGCCCTCCAGCCGGGAGTTTCCGGTCGCTCTGCCGAGGAATTTCTTCATGCTGCCCCTGGCTGCTTGCACCTGGTGCGCGAGGCGATCTTCGAACTTCATCGCGAATTCCTCTAGTAGTACCAGCGTCGGCCGCCCACCGGACGGCCCACCGAACCGGCCACCAGCAGCACCAGCCCGATGATCAGCACGATGATGCCCGCGGTGGTGAGCAACGAAATTCCGAGCAGCCAGCCCAGAACCAGGAGGATGAGGCCGAGAACAATCATTGTCGTTTTCCTTTTCTCGATAACTATTTCGCGGTCACGGGTTTGGAGGTCGATACCGTCGCGCCGCGATCGGTTCGGACGCCGCCCGAACCGGGTGTGCGCAGCCACCGCCGCCAAGCCGGCTCCTGGGCTGTGCCCTTGGCCGGGACGGAGGTGTCTGTCGCCAGATCACGCCGTACCGCCGCCATCTCGCGACGAGACTGCGCGAGCTCACGACGCGCGACCATGCCGCGGCGGGTCACCCGCCAGGCACCGGATAGGACGAGCGCCAGTCCGAACATCCCGATCGCGCCGAGCACGACCCCGTAGCCGAACAGCGCTCCGCTGGAACCGTGGAAGTGGTAGTCGAATACCGCGAAATCGCTCGTCAGTTGCTGAGCGGGGCCGGTGTTGCCGACTACGGCGGCAACACCGATAATCACGGCCGCGATCAGGGCGACGAGCCCGATGATGATGATCATGACAATCCCTGTGGCGTCGAGTCGTAATGACAACACCGCTATTCCCGGGGTCCGGGCGATCAAACGCGGCGAAAAGGAAAGTTTGATCGGGACGAATCGGGCAATGCGAAACACATGACGTACACAGTTACTCTGCACAACGTTACCCGCGAGTCCGCGTCGGCGATCGAATCGTCACTGCGCGGCGTCAACGGCATCGACTCCGTCGACATCGACGTGCCGTCGGAGCGCGCCTTGATCAACTCCACGACGCTGACCTACGGCGAGGTTCTCGACGCGATACGGCAGACCGGAGCGTCCGCCTCCTGATCGGAGCGTTCCGCCGCACTCCACGGCATCGCCGCCCGTGCGGTAACCATCGCCCGCCCGCGCGCACCGTATGGTGCGAGATGATGACCGGGTGACGGACGTGTTCGACCCCGAATTCGCGCGAGACCCGTGGCCCACATTGGATCGGCTGCGCACCGCTGGGGGCGTCCACCGCGTCCGGACGCCGGACGGCCCCGCGGCTTGGCTGGTGACGCGCTACCGCGACGTGCGGGCCGGACTGCTGGATCACCGGCTGTCCACCCAGGCCCGGCACGCGCACGGGGACGACTACCGAGGATTCCTCGTCCCGCGACCGCTGGACGAGATGCTCGATGCCGCTCCGGCCGACCACGCCCGGCTGCGCAGCCTGGTCACCGCCGAGTTGTCGCCGCGCAGGCTGGCCGAGTGGACCGCACTCGCTCCGGGCTTGGTGAATTCGCTGCTGCGCGCGGGTGATCCGGGCGTGACGGTCGATCTGGTCGAACGGCTGGCGGTGCCCCTCCCCGCGGCCGTGCTGAGCGAGCTGCTCGGCCTCGATGACCCGGTCTCGGAACGTCTTCGTGACTGGGCGAATTCGACATTGCTTGCGTCGCCATCGCCGCCGCGCGCCCGCGACACCCTGGCCACCATGTACGCGATCATCACCGAGGCCACCGCGCGAGCTCGGCCCGAGACGGCGCTCGGCCGTTGGGTCGCCGCGCACCGGAGTTCCGGCTCGCCGACCGCCGACGAGCTGGCCGGGCTGCTGTTCTACCTGCTGTTCGTCTGGTACGAAGTGCTCGCCGACCTGATCGCCGGTTCGGTGCTCACCTTGCTGGGCCGTCCGGACCAGTTGCGGGTGTGGCGCGCGACGGACGACAAGCAGTCCGCCGTGGACGAGCTGCTGCGCTATCTGTCTCCGCAGGTGCTGGCCGGGCCACGTTTCGCGACCACCGAGCTGACCATCGGCGACACCACGATTTGCGCGGGACAGACCGTTCTGCTGTGCCTGGCCTCGGCCAATCACGATCCCGAAACCTTCGACCGGCCCTGGGAATTGGACCTCGATCGAGACCGCGGCGTCCAGCTCGCGCTCGGCTACGGCATGCACGCTTGCCTGGGCAACGCGCTGGTGCACACCGTCACCGCCGCGGCCGTCGATCACGTCTTCAGCCGGTGGCCGGATTCGGCCCTCGCGGTGGACGAGCGAGAGATCGTCTGGCGCTCCGGTTTTCGTCATCGAGGTCCACTGGCGCTGCCGGTGGATCTGCGATGAGATGGGGCGAGCGACGATGATCGCCCCACCTGCTCCCGCTCTCGGATGCCGGGCCTCTCGCGGTCACCCACCCCTTCGGGGCGACCACACCGGCATGCGCCGGCGGAGCACGGACGAGTATGATCTACGACACACACGCTGTCAACTACAGGAGACACGCTGACCATGGGGGAGGATCCACACCCGTTCACGCGGGCTCTCACGACGCTCATCAACGGAATGCACCCCCCGGCGAGCAAAGACGGACGGCCGCAAGAGATCACCCATCGAGCGCTCGCCGAGGACATCCACCGCACCACCGGGGCGAGCCTGTCCGCCAACTACCTCTGGAAGCTGCGCACCGGACAGGCGGTCAACCCGTCCTATGAAACGCTCGAGGTGTTCCGCGGTTACTTCGGGCTCGACAGCCTGGACCCGTTCACCGATCCGCAGCTGGCGGCGGCGCGGGGCAGCGAGCTGGCATTGATCAACGCGCTCAAGGGAAATGCCGAGCACGAGGTGCTCGAGCTGGTGCTGCGCGACGGGCTGCAACAGGGTACGGTCCGCGCGGAGTCGGTGCTGGCGATGCTGGATGTCCTGCGGCGCATCGAGAACGAACAACGCGAGTGAGCGATGCGGATCGCGGCCTGGAGCAAGGACGGAGGTGACCAGCCGGTGCTGGATCGTCGCTGGCTGCGTCGCGAACTGCGCGGTCTCGGGCTGCCCGGCCGGTTCACCGTCGGAGAGCTGGCCGAGGCGGTGGCCGAGCGCCGCGCCCGGCCGCTGCGCCTGCGTCCGGAGAGCTTCCCGGTCACCGGGCTCACCGGCGGCCTGCTGGTCACCGACGCGATCGACTTCATCGCCTACCAGCGCAACACCTCGAAGGTGCACCAGGACCACATCGTCTGTCACGAGCTCGGCCATCTGCTCGCCGGGCACCGCACCGTCGACGTGGGCGGCGCGGAAGCGGTGCGACTGCTCGCGCCGAACATCGATCCCGCGGTCGTGCGGCGGATGCTCGGGCGAACCAGCTACGCGCAGCCACAGGAGCGCGAGGCGGAGCACCTCGCGAATATGCTGATGGCGCACCACATCACGCAGTGGACCGACCGGGAGGAGTGGGTCCTGCCCGATTCCGCGCCGGTCGCCGCGCGCCGCCTGCTGGACGCGCTGGGCCCGGGGCAGGGCTGAGCCCATGTGGTTCGGACTGGTCTACGGCGGCGTGGCCGCCTTCGCCTTCGCAGCCTTCCTGTGGCGGGTCGCCCTCGCTCTTCGCAACCCAGGTAGCCCCGCACGCTGGGCCGTCGCGTTCGCCATTCTCGCGGCGGGGATCGGATTCGAAGCGGCTGTGCCGCAGACCTATACCTGGATCGGGGACGTCTCGGGCATTCCCAATCTCGCTTCCCTCGTGGTATACGGGGCCATCGCCGGAGCCGTGCTCGCCCAGGTGGTGTGGACGGGGTTCATGGTGGCGCCCCAGGAGCCGGACGCCGGGGCGGGGCGGCGCGTCCTCACGCTGCCGCTGCTCGTGCTCGCGGTGTTGGCGGTGCTGTTCGCGGCGTCCCCGGTGCACGACGAGGGTCATCCGACCGACTTCGACGCCCACTACGCGCGGGTCCCCCTGGCGGTGGCATTCCTCGGCGTCTACCTCGCGGTGTACTCCGCGGCGCTGATCCGCATCATCGTGTTGTGCCGCAGGTGGATCGGCGAGGTCGACCGGCTGTGGTTGCGGCGCGGCCTCCGGCTGCTCGCGGTCGGCAGCGCCGTCGCGCTGGGTTACAGCGCGGGCAAGGTGATCGCGGTCGGCGCGGCGTGGTTCGACATCGATCTGCGCCCCCTCAACACCGACATCGCGCCCGCGTTCGCGAGCCTGGGCGCGACCGTCATGCTGGTCGGTTACCTGTGCCCCTCGCTGGCGCCGTGGCTGCTGCACACGATCGCCCGGCTGCGGGCGCTGCCGCGACTGCGTCCGCTGTGGCTGGCCCTGCGTGAGGTGGATCCGGAACTGGCGCCCATGCCGGACCGGAGCACAGCGGCCCGAGACCGGGTGTATCGCAGGGTGATCGAGATCCGGGACTGGCTGTTGCGCCTGCAACCGCACCTGTCCGCCGAGGCGACGGCGATCGCCGAGCGCCTGGCCACCGAACCGGCCGTCCCGGAGCGCACCCGGGCCGCCGCGATCGAGGCCGCCCGCATCGCCGCCGCGCTGCGGGCGCACCGGCTCGGTCTGCCACCCGCAGGGGACGACGAATCCTTCGCCGAGCCGAGCCGGCCCACGCTGGCCGCCGAGCTGGCCTGGCTGGTCGAGGTCGCCGTCCAGTTCGAGACCGCGCCACTGGTTTCCGCGACGCTGGCCGCGCTGGAGAAGACCGGCGATCCCGACGCCGGGCGCTGAGTTCAGTACCGACGGCTCGGCACCCGCACCCGCCGGATCGGCACCACCGTCCACCAGGTGACGCAGCGCCACACCCATTCCAGCGGGCCGTACTCGAACAACTGCAACCACCCTGCGCTGCACACCGCCTGCACCGCGACGATCGCGGCCGCCAACCCGAGCACCGTCGCGTAGTCGTCGGAGCCGGTCAATCCCAGACGCGGTGCGGCGAGCAGGATCAGGGCGGTCGCGCCGACGTAGTTGGTCAAAGCCATGCGGCCCATCGGCCGCAACACCTCCGCCAGCACCTGGCCGGGTTCGATGCGCAGCAACAGCAGCAGTCCGGTGAGATAAGCCAGTGCGCCCATCAGGCCCGCCACAGCTATGGCAGGGGTGGACCACAGCTCGAGATACGGCGTGCGGAACTCCCACCTGCCCGCCACTATCGCGGCGGGCAGGGCGAGAGCGAAGACCGCACCGATCTGCCAACCCCGCTCGTCCAGCGTGTCCACGATCCCGGCGCGTGCGGTGGCCAGGCCGAGCAGGAACAACCCGGGCACCAGGGCCAGTCCGCCGCCGAGGGCCAGCGCGACGCCGAAGGTGCCTGCCAGGCCCGCCAGCAGCACCGCCCAGTTCGGCAGCGCCGACGCGGGCACCAGGATCACCAATCCGGCCAGCGCGTACGGCAGCAGCGCCTCACCCGGTTGGAACTGCTGGTGGACCAGGCCGATGACGCCGAGCGCGAGCAGTCGGCGGATCAGGACCAGCCGCGGCCGCTCGCCGCGCTCCACCGCGGTGTCCATCAGCAAGGCGAAACCGATCCCGAACAGGAACGCGAAGATCGGAAAGAACCGTCCCTCGAACACCACCGACAGCGCGTGCCGCACCGGGAGCACCACGCCCGATCCGTCCGTCGTTGCCATCTCGGCGATCTGCCAGATGTTCACGACGAGGATTCCGCACAGCGCGAACCCACGCACCGCGTCCAGTTCCTCGATGCGTAGCGGACCCGGGTGGTTGTGCATGGATTTCACGGTATCGAGCAGCCGCCGCCGCACCGGGATCTCGCGCGGAGATGTCGCGCACATTGATTAACGCACTAACTATTAATGCGCTAACTTAGAGCGCGGACAAGGAGGACCGATGGAGACCGAGATGGACGATCCCCTGCGCTTGGACCGGCAGGTGTGTTTCGCGCTGGCGGTGGCCAACCGCGCGGTGCTGGCCGTCTACCGGCCGCTGCTCGAACCGCTCGGGCTCACCCACCCGCAGTATCTGGTGATGCTCGCCCTCTGGGGCGAGGCGCCGATGTCGGTCAAAGCGATCGCCGAGGCCATCCGGCTCGACTCCCCCACCCTGTCCCCCCTACTCAAACGCCTGGAAGCGGCCGGCCTGATCAGCCGCGAACGCGACAGCCGGGACGAGCGCAACCTGGTGGTGAACCTCACCCGAGCCGGAGCCGAACTGCGGGAGCAAGCCGAGCGGATCCCGCCCGCCGTCGTGCGCCGCCTCGGCGTGACTATGGCCGACCTCGAGGAGTTGCGCGACGTCCTCACCCGGGTGAACGAGGCGGCCCGCCGGTCGGTGCTCGCCGAGTCCGGCTCCCCCGCCGCCGACCGAGGAGTTCAGGCATGACCCGACAGCGACGACGGCCCGATCCGATCCAGTGGATCGGCTACGCCTTCGGACGCCGCCTGCCCGACTCGATGCGCGAGTGGGTACGTGACGACCTGACCGGAAGGTTCGCAGCCGTCCGGCACATCCTGCGCGGGACGGTGCCGTTCACACCCCTGTTCGCGGCGTTCCTGCTGTTCCCCGGCGAGCTGTGGCTGCGCGGCGCGATGGTCCTGCTGGCGCTGCTGCTGGCCCTGTTCTACACCGTCGCGTTCATGCCGATGAACCGCGCGCACCGGCTCGCGAAGCACGGGCTGCCCGCGGATCTGGAGAACCCGCGGCGGGCCCGGCGCCGAGAGCTGGAGCGGGCGAGATACGCGGCGCAGCACCCGCACTGAGCGGTTCATTCCGTCGCGGCCACGGAACGCGCGTGGGCCGACCGCTTCGTGGTTCCCGCGTTCGCCGGTCAAGGGCTGGCGGCCAGGCCGACGAAGGCCGCGAACACAGCCAGGTGGACGCCGCCTTGCAGCAGCGTCGCCCTTCCCGGGACGACCGTCAGCCCGCCCACCACGACGGTGAGGGCCAACAGCACCATCTGGGTCGCGCCGAGGCCGAGCACCAAGGGGCCCTCCAGCCAGATGCTCGCCACGGCGATCGCCGGGATGGTCAGGCCGATGCTCGCCATGGCCGAACCCAGGGCGAGATTGAGACCGATCTGCACCTGGTCGCGGCGCGCGGCGCGCACCGCGGCCAGCGTCTCGGGCAGCAGCACCAACAGCGCGATCACCACACCGACCGCCGATTGCGGCAGGCCCGCCGACTCGACGGCCGACTCCACGGCGGGCGACACCACCTTCGCCAGCCCCACCACGCAGATCAGTGCGACCAGCAGCAGACCGAGGCCGGCCAGCGCGGCGCGCGCACTGGGCAGCTCGGCGTGCTCGTCGCCCTCGGCGACGACACCGTCCGCCTCGACCGGGAGGAAATCGTCCGGATGACGCACCGTCTGCACCATCACGAACAGGCCGTACAGCGCGAGCGAGGCCACCGCGGCGAAGGCCAGCTGCGCGGGCGAGAACTCCGGGCCGGGCTTGCTCGTGGTGAAGGTCGGCAGCACGAGGCTGAGCGTGGCCAGGGTCGCCACGGTGGCCAGCGCCGCACCGGTGCCTTCCGCGTTGAACACCGCCACCCGTCTGCGTAGGGCGCCCACCAGCAGGCAGAGACCGAAGATGCCGTTGCAAGTGATCATCACGGCGGCGAAGACCGTGTCGCGGGCCAGGGTGGCGGTCTTGTCGCCGCCCGAGCCCATCAGCGTCAGGATGAGGGCGACCTCGATGACGGTGACCGCGACCGCCAGCACCAGCGAGCCGAACGGTTCACCGACCCGGAGCGCGACCACCTCCGCGTGGTGCACCGCGGAGAGCACTGCGCCGATCAACGCCACCACCACGATCGTCACCGCGACAGCGGGCAGACTTCGGCCCCAGGTGGCCGCGAGGGCGAGCACGGCGAGCAGTGGTACGAGTACGGTCCAGCGGGCGGTCAACACACGGATCATGCCCACCATCGTCCCAGCAAACTATTCGCATCCCGGTCGGGTCAGCACTGTCCACGCCGCGGGCGCGGGCTCAGTCGTCCAGATCGATGCGCAGAGTGAGCAGGTCGGTACCGACGAGCCGGACGGCGGCGCTGTTGGCTCGCGGCAGGGCGGCGAGACGGGCACGCGGATCGTCATCGGGCAGCAGGTGCGCGGTGCCCGTGTGCCACCGCCCGTGCAGCCGCAGCCGGACCCGGTTGTCCGCCTTGATGTTCCGGACGTACTGCGAACGTTCGCCGAACTCGGCGACCAACCAGAATTCCCGGCCGATCTTCCGCCCGCCGATCGGGGTGGTCCGTGGCTGCCCGCTGACCCGGCCGGTGGTTTCCAGCAGGGTCTGCCCCGGCAGCGTGCGAAGGATCGGGTTGCCGACCCGGCGCTGGAACGCCGTCACCACCCGATGCTGAATGTCGCGCAAGTTCGGCATGCCGCGACGGTAACACCGGCGGCATCCGCGGGCAGGTTTCGCCGCCTGCGCGATTCGGGCGCTGAGCAGGGCTCGGGCAGACGCGCGCCGAGCCGTGGCGCGCGCAGGCACCGGATCGCAAACACCCGCTCGCGGCACCGCGCAGGATCGACCGTCCGCGCCGCCGCCGCGGGCAGGACGGGGCATGCGGTGAGCAATCGGACGAGTCGGTGTGCGCAGCAACAGCATTCTGTGATGTGCACCATAATCATCCGGTCCGGCAATAACTCTCCGCCACGTGTCCGACCAGCGCAATCACGCGGAGTCGACGCGTGCGACGCCCTCGGGCTCGTGCGCCGAGCCGGCGGCCCCGCCGATGCCCACGCTGCCCGAAACAACCAGCAGTACCAGGGCATTCCACCCGACCCGAGCGCCCGTACCACGCGGTCGGCGATCGCGGCGGCGCGTCGGGCGCCGCGCCGAGGCGAGGTCGTTACCGAAGAACATCCGACAAGGAATCGACCCCGCACCGGTCGATAGGTGAGAATTTGGCGGTGCGCACTCAGTTCACTGCCGAGCTCATCGCGTTGACGAAAGATCTGACGCTGATGTGCACGCTCGCCCACGACGCCGTCGAGCGTGTCACCGACGCGCTCGTCGACGCCGACCTCACCGCGACCTACGAGGTCTTCGCGCTCGACGAGCAGTTGCAGAAGATGTACGGCGCGTGCGAGGCGCGCACCGTGGTGCTGCTGGCGTTACAGGCGCCGGTAGCGCGTGACCTACGGCACGTGGTGACCGCGATCCAGATCGCCGGTGAACTGTCCCGCATCGGCTGGCTCGCCAGCCGGGTCGCCGACCAGGTGTACCGGAGCCATCCGGGACACGTGGCGACGCAACCCATCCTGGACATCCTCGCCGCGATGGGGCAGTTGGCGGCGCAGCGCACGGCGCTGGCCGCGCAGGCGGTCGCGGGCCACCAGGCGCAGGCCGAGGAGCAGACGCCCGCCGCGCGCCCGATGGAAACGCTGCACCAGCAGTTGCATGCCGCGCTGCGCGAGCCGGAGTCCCAGCCGTCCACCGAGGTCGCGATCGATATCGCGCTGCTGGGTCATCACCTGGAGCGCTGTATCGACCACACGGCACGCATCGATCGGCTCATCCGCTTCCTCGACACCGGGGTTCCCCCGACCGCCCAGCCGACCGACGACGAGTAAGCCGCGTCCTCCAGCCGACCACCGCGACGGGAACTGCCGAACCGGTCACTTCTCGTCGAGCAGGGGGAAGCGACCGGAACCGAGCAGCCCCGCGATCGCGTCCATCTTCGCTTGCGGCGCGGCATAGTCCGGGTGCGCGCGCAGCACAGACGCCGCATCGTGCAACCGGATCATCTGCTGTTCGGCTTCGGCCGCGGTGCGCCCGCCCGGGCTGACCGGATGGCGCGCATACACCGGACGGCGCTGGTCGATCCGGCCCAGCGCCAGTGCTCTGTCCACCCGGCGCGAGCAGCGGCAGAACGCTTGCGGGTCGGCCAGGCCGCAGGTGGCGTTCAGGAAGTTCCCGAGCCGTTTCTTGGCGCGTTCCAACCGCTTTCGGTAGGCGGCCGGAGTGATGTCGAGAATCCAGGCGGCCTCCGCCGAGTTCAGCTCGAACACGTCGCCGAGCACGAAGGCGACCCGTTCGTCGCGGGCCAGGCATTGCAGCATGCCCTGACTGCAGGTGAGCCGCACTTCGGCGGTCAGCAGCACCGCTTCCGGTCCGCGATAGTCCGCCTCCGACAAGCCGTCGGCCAGCCCGTCCCGGTAGGCGTCCAGGCTCACTTGCGCGACCTCGTGCGGGGACTGCCGCCGCAGGTTCAGCAGGTGGTTGACGCCGATGCGGTAAGCCCAGGTGAGCAGCTTCGCCTCGGCGCGCCAAGTGTGCAGATGGTCGAGGACGCGAACCAGGATCTCCTGTGTCGCGTCTTCGGCCTCGGCGGGACGCCAGACCATCCGCAGCGCCAGCCGATAGAGCGGGTCCTGCAGCAGGCGCACCACCTGGGCGACGGCGTCCCGGTCGCCCGCGACCGCGCGGGCGACCATGACCTGCTCGTCCGCCGCGACCCGCTCGTGCTGCGTACTCATCGGGCCATCATTCGGCTTGCGTCGCTGTCGACGCAAGCAGGGCGGGGTCTCTCCGTGGCGCGGGTCACGAGCGAGCGGCGGCCCCGATCAGGGCGTGCCGGTCCAGCCACGCCGCGACCGCCCGGCCGATCTCGTCCGGCCGGTCTTCGGGCGCGTGGTGGCCGGCCGGACCGATCGGCGCGACCTCGGCGCTCGCGAAGGCGTCTGCGGCCCAGTCGATCATCTCCGCCGACCCCAACCCGACGCCGTTCTCCAGCGCCATCAGCAATTTGGGCACCTCGGGTGTCGCGGCCGCCCACGCGCCGTAGTCGCGCACCAGAGCGACCACGTCGGCGGGCTCCCCGTCCAGCGGGAACTCGCGCGGCCACGCCAGCAGCGGCTTGCGTGCGGCCGGTGTGGGGTACGGCGCGCGGTACACATCGTGATCCTCGGCCGACAGATCGGCGATGCCCCTGGGCAGGTTGAACTCGATGAAAGTGTTCTCCTCCAGCACCATTCGCTCTCCTTCCGCCGAGCGGAACTTCCGGAACAGCTCGGCGCCGAGCGGAGGCAGCTCGTCCCAGCGCATCGGCCGCAGGAACGTCTCGATCAGCGCGACTCCGCGCACTCTGCCCCGATGCCTGGCGGCCCAGTCCATGCCCAGCGCGCCACCCCAGTCGTGGCCGACCAGCACCACCTGGTCCAGCCCGAGTGCGTCGAACCAGGCGTCCAGGTAGGCGGCGTGATCGGTGAACCGGTAGTCACTGCCGGGCTTGCCCGACTCCCCCATGCCGATCAGGTCGGGCGCCAGCGCCCTGGTCCGGTCCGCGACGTGCGGAATCACGTTGCGCCACAGGTACGACGAAGTCGGATTGCCGTGCAGGAACACCACGGGGGTGTCGCCCACACCGGTGTCGCGGTAGTGCATGAAGGAGTCGAGTACGTCGACGGTCGGCATGATGTGGTCCTTCCGGATCCGGTCTGCTTGCCTGCACCCGTTTCGACACACGATTTCGCTTGTCTGTGACCGGACACGAAGTGAGCATCGTCACATTCCCGAGCGGATGGACAACGACCAGCGCTGCGCCGTCATCTCGTGGAGACATCCGTAGTCATGCAGTAGATGCATGGCCGAAACTGAAGATCCGCTGAGAAATTTTTCGAACCATCAGAACGAACTTGCCAATCAACATCTCGCATATCTACTGTCTTGATACGTAGGATCAAGCGAGATCGAGATGGAGCTGATGTGTGCTGGCGCCCAATAGGGTACGGCCTCTCCGGTCACCGGCACCGAGCGGATCCCGATCGCCCTGATCGTCACGAGTGAGTCCGGAACCGGCGCGGCTCGACACCTCGGGACCTCCCCCTCATCAGCCCCGTGGTGTCGTCCCAGTGCGGAATTCGGAGTGGACAACCATCCGCACAACCGCGCGGCTCCACAGGTCTCCTCGTGATAGACCGCCCCCGAATCGGCGCCGGCACGGCGATTCGGGGGCGGGCCCACTTTCCGCCCCGACGGCCTTGTGAGCCGCCGGATATCGACCGCCTGTGCCGAATCTCATACGCGCCATTCGGTTGCGCGAAGACCGGGACTGGATACTTTGACGCCGGTTACAGTTTCAAGTGGATTCGGCGTTAGGAAGTTCGATGAAGTCCACAGCGCAGCGGCTGGCTCTGATCGGTGTCATGGTCGCGACTTCCATCGGACTCGTCGCCTGTTCCTCCATTCGGCCCAGTGAGTCGACGGCGGCGCAGTGCGGTTCCGACGGCCGGGCCTGCGCCGACGCGCCCGCCTCGATTCCCGGACGCGACGCCATCGCCCTCATGAACTCCTTGCGCGTCGCGGATCGCGCACCCAAAACCGGCTACAGCCGAGACGAATTCGGGCCTCCGTGGTCGGACAACGTCTCGGTGCCCGGCGGCGGCAACGGCTGCGACACCCGCAACGACATCCTGCAGCGCGACCTGACCGACGTGACCTTCAAGTCGGGCAAGTGCATCGTCGCCACCGGAACCCTCGCCGACCCGTACACCGGCAAGACCATCAACTTCAAACGCGGCACGAAGTCCTCCGACGACGTGCAGATCGATCACGTCATCGCGCTCTCGGACGCCTGGCAGAAAGGCGCACAGCAGCTTTCCGCCGAACGCCGCCGTGACCTGGCCAACGACCCACTGAACCTGCAGGCCGTGGACGGTCCCACCAACCAGTCCAAGAGCGACTCCGACGCGGCCGAATGGCTGCCGCCGGTCAAGGGCTATCACTGCGCCTACGTGACCAGGCAGATCCAGGTGAAGGCGGCCTACCAGCTCTGGGTGACCCCGGCCGAGAAGGATGCCATGGTGCGCATCCTCACCGCCTGCCCCTGAGCATTCCTCACGCGACGCCGATGTACTGGTGGTCCCACCGGATCCGGCCCTCGTCGTCGAGCGCGATGACGTCGTACCCACCGCCGACGACGGCGCCGTCCGCCTTGGCCACCATGTGCCAGGTCAGGCCGATCAGGTTCACCGACAACCGCACTGCGGGCCCCTTCCCGACGAACACGTGCTCGCCAGGGGCGACGAACTCGTCGTATGCGCGATCGACGCGACGGTCCAGCGCTTCGTAACCGCGGATCTCCACGGTCGGTATCGGGAAGGACAACTGGGCCAATGCTTCCCGCATCGCCTGCGGCGGATCCACCAGCACCTGGGCGCCGTCCTCGGACCACAGACGCCTGATCTGCTCGTGCCTGGCTTCGGCGTCGGGCTCGTTCCACAGCGCGATGTACCGCTCGGCGAATCGCGACAGTTCCTGCTCATCGAGTTGTTTGCTCATACGGCAGAGTTTTGCCGTCGTCCGGCATGTGTGCGATTCCCCGCAGGGTATGGCGAGCGGTCACCGACTCGCCCGATACTGCTGCTATGACGACGGCGACTCAGTCCACCGGGTTCGCCCGGCAGCTCAAGCATTGGCGGACACTGCGCCGGGTCAGCCAGCTCGACCTCGCGATCCGCGCGGACACCACACAGCGACATCTCAGTTTCCTGGAGCAGGGCCGCTCGCGCCCCGGCCGCACCATGGTGGTTCGACTGGCCGAATCACTGGACCTCTCGCTACGGGAACGCAACGGATTGTTGCTCGCCGCGGGATACGCGCCGGTCTTTCCCGAATCAAAGCTCGACACCGTGGAACTGGCGCCGGTGCTGGAGGCTCTGCGGGCCATTCTGGACGGTCATCTGCCCTACCCGGCGCTGGTCGTGCGGCCCTACGGCATTCTGCTCGCCGCCAACGCCGCCTTCGACGTGCTCACCGAGGGCGCCGCCCCCTGGCTGCTGGAACCTCCGGTCAACGTACTCCGGCTCGCACTGCACCCCGACGGCTTGGCCGCCCGCGTTCTCAACCTGCCGGAATGGGGCAGGCACGTCACCGAGGCGCTGCGCAATCGGGTGACCCGCAGCCCCGATCCCGCCCTCGACGAACTGATCGACGAGCTGGAAACCTATCTGCCGCAAACCGAACCGGGGCCGGACCATCTCGGTTTCGCGGTGCCCCTGCGGCTGCGTTGCGACGAAGGCGAGTTGCGCCTGATCACCACGCTCACCTCGTTCGCCACCGCCGTCGACGTCACACTCGCCGAGTTGCAACTGGAGGCGTTCCTGCCCGGCGACGAGCAGACCACGCGGATCCTGCGCGACCGCGCCGCACGCCGCTGAGCGGGACAGCGCTCACCACCGCGCCGCCGCCGTGCTCAGCCGCTGACGAACCAGCTCGACGTGCGGGCGGGCCACCGGACCGGGACGGCGCACCAGGAAGGCCGTGTTGATCGGCGGGTCATCCGGTTCCAGCAGCGCGACCAGCGCTCCCGAATCCAGCGCGGCGGCACAGAGATAGCGCGGCAGCACACTGATTCCCGCTCCGGCGGCCACCGTCGCGGCGACCGCGCGCAGGTCGGCGACCACCACCGCGGCCTCGGCGGCGAGCCGGACGCCGAAGACGTGCCGCCAATACCGGCGCAGGATCGGCAGATCCGGGGCGTAGCTCACCAGCGGGACACCGGACAGCGCGACCGGGCCCTTGGCCCGCAACAGCCCGCCGTCGATCCGTGCGGCGACCGGCGGCGCGGCGACGAGCACGAATTCCTCGTCGAACAGCGGTTCGGCGACCACCGTCCGGCCTCGGGGCCGGACCGTCGAGACCACCAGGTCGAAATGCCCCACGCGCAGTCCGCCGAGCAGGTCGTCGGACAGCCCGGCTCCGACCGCCAGCCGCACACCCCGGGCGACCAGCGGCGCCAGCGCCGGAAGGGCGAGCAGCGCGAGGAACTCGGCGGGCCCGGCCAGCCGCACCGCGGGCTGCGGCACGGGCTCGGCGCGGCGGGCCGGATCCGCTACGGTGTCCAACGCGTCCAGCGGCGCGGCGATGCGTGCCGCAAGCTCCGTCGCCGCCGCGGTGGGTGTCACGCCGCGCGGCAGTCGCTCGAAAAGTCTGGCGCCGAGCCGCTTCTCCAGGGCCTGCAATTGGCCGGTCACCGTCGGCTGGGACAGCCCGACCAGCCGCGCTCCGGCCGTGATCGAACCGGCCCGGTGCACGGCCAGGAACGTGCGCAACTGATTCAGATCGACATTCCCATCGGAATCCCTATCGTTCACCGCGTCAGTCTATTTCTCCGCCGATAGGGCTCCGGTCGGCGGCCACGCGGAGAACGAGCGATCCCGCCGGTCGGCCGGACCGGCGGGATCGCTCAGCAGGACTCAGACCGCCGCGAGTTCGCGGTCGGCGGGCGCGTCCCAGTCGATCCGGTAGCGCTGCTCGGGACCCATGGACTTCTCCGGTTTCATCACCGTCTTGGCCATCAGCGGCATGAGCAGCTGCATCATCTTGCGCCCCACCGGCCCCGGCGTCTTGCTGTGGTTGATCTTCGCCGCGCGAGCCGCGACGCCCTCCACCCGGGCGCGGCGCAAGCGCTCGTAGACGGCGAACGCCCCCGCGGCGGGCAGGTCACGCAGGCAGCGGGCCAGCTGCACGGCGCTCTCGATCGCCAGCGACGCCCCCTGGCCGGAGCTGTTGGACGGGGCGTGCACCGCATCCCCGACCAGCACCATCCGCCCGCGATGCCAGTGCGGCACCGGCGGCATGATGTGCAGCGCGCCGACCACCTCCAACTGCTCCTCGGTGGTGCGACGCGCGAGTTCGCCGCCCGGGGTGTCGTCGCGGTAGGTCTCGCGCAGAATCTCCAGCCAGCGCGCGTTCGGCACGGCCCGCGCCGCGGTGAGCGACAGATACTGCTTGTGCGGCAGGTTCGCTCCCCACGCCACCCGTCCGTCCCCCACCGGCCAGTACAGGTAGTACGCCCGCTTGCCGAACGCGAAAGTCATGGTGTCGGGCGCGATGTCGGCGTCGCACTCGGTGATCGCGCCGAAGCCGAGCATGCCGGTGTAATCGGGCCCCGGCGCGTTCGGGTCGATCAGCGTGCGCACGGCCGAGCGGATGCCGTCCGCGCCGACCAGCACGTCGGCGGTGGCCGTGCTGCCGTCGGCGAAGCGGGCGGTGACGCCCGAGGCGTCCTCGTGCACGTCGACCAGGCGCTTGTCGTACTCGAACGGAACCCCCGCGGCGATCGCGTGCCGGTGCAGCACTCGGTGCAGTTCGCTGCGATCGACCAGTTGCAGCGGCGGCACGTCGGAGAGGCCGGGCAGCGCCAGCACCTTGTCTCCGACGCCCATGTTCATCTTCGTCACCGGCTGCGCGATCGCGCGGACGGGATCGCCCGCCCCGATGATGTCGAGGGCGGCGATGCCGTTGGGCGCCAGGGCGAGCCCGCTGCCGATGCCATAGGACGGGCCGGGATAGGCCTCGTAGACGCGGGCTTCGATGCCCGCTTTGCGCAGGGCCGTCGCGACGACAGGGCCGGCGATGCCGCCACCGATCACCAGGGCGGTACGTGTTGTGGACATAGGTGTCTCCAGGATTCGTGCGATTCGGGTTTTCGGTTCCCCGAACCGACCCACGCGCCACCCACCCGGTTATCCTGTGGTTGCCAGCCTTGTAGCCGGGTGCGCGTTCGCGGGCGCGGTTCGAGACTGTTCGATCGGGCCCGGCGGCGGTGTTGCCGCACCTCGCCGGGTCCGGTCTCGGCTAGTTCTCGGCCATCCCCCTCTCCACCAGCTCGGCGACCTCGGATTGACGCATCCCGCGCTCGTGCCATTCCCGCCAGTGCGCCAGCCCCGGGAAGGCGCCCTCGGTCAGCTCGTCGCGCAGCGAACGCGTCCACGCCGCTTCGGCTTCCAGCATGGCCAGCCCGAACTCGGATTCGATGATGAACAGTCGCGGCAGCGTGCCCGCCAGTTCGCCCAGTTCACGCCGCACGGTCTCGATGGTCCGCTCCAGCGCTTCGAGCCGGGCGCCGAGCAGTTCGACCACCTCGGCGGGCGGAAGCACCGCGAGCATGGACAGACCCGCGACGAACCGGTGCGGTTCCGGTTCCGGCGTCGACAGCAGCTCCCTGGTCCAATCGGCCATCTCGGCGCGGCCCGCGTCGGTGATCCGGTAGATCACCCGTTCGGGCCGGGCGCCCTCCCGTTCGCTGCCGACGACCTCGAGGAAGCCGACCTTGGCCATGTTCTGCACGACCGTGTAGAGCGAACCCCACTTGATCGCCATGTCGTGGTCTTTGCCCCGGTCGCGCAACGTCTGCGCGATCTCGTACCGGTGCATCGGGCGCTCGACGATCACGGACAGCACCGCGAGCGCGAGCAGGTTGTCGACCTTGCGTTTCTTCATCGCGGCGCCTCCTTACTCGTCTACGAATATACGTGCACGAGTATTCGGACGCAAGTAGTCAGACCCGCACTGTTTCCTGCCCGCGCGCTTCGTCTTCCAGCAACTTCGTGGCGATGTTCGTCAGCGCCCGGTCCAGTAGCGCGCGGTCGACGGGATCGGCTTCGTTCCAGTCGTCGAGTCTGCGGTCGAGCCAGCGCCGCCAAGCCGCTTTGATCCGATCCATCTCGGCGGCACCGGAGTCGGTGAGCCGCAACCGGTTCTCGTCCCGCGTCAGATACCCCTCCGCGCCGACCTGGTCGTAGATCGGCTCGATCACCTCCTCGGGCAAACGGTGCGCCCGCGCAATCGCGGCGAGCGTGGCGTCGCCTGTGACCCGCTCGCGCAGATACACCTGCCCGAGAGCCCATGCCTCGCCTCGCGTGAGATCGCTGTCCGCGTCGGCGAGGATGCGCGGTCCGATCGGGTCCTCGGCCCCGGCCTTGTGCATGGTGCCCGCGATCGCGCGCTCCAGCTGCACCAGCCGGTCGGGAGAGTCGGGCACCGAGAACCCTTCGCCCACGTCGCCCGCGCCCGCTCGCGCGCTGTCGCGCAGCGGCACCTCGGGCAGCAACCACGCGATCACGAATCCGGCGAGCGCCACCGGCACGACCCAGAAGAACACGTGATCGATGGAGTCGGCGTACGCGTCGATGATGGGGGCCGACTGTTCGGCGGGCAGTGCGCGCAAAGCTTGCGGGTCGGCCGCCACGTCCGGCGGCACCACCCGCACGCGGGCCAGGGCAGCGGCGAGGTTCGGCTCGAGTTCGTTGCTGTACAGCGTGCCGAAAACGGCCGTGCCGAAGGCGCTTCCGAGGGTGCGGAAGAACGTGACGCCGGAGGTCGCGGTGCCCAGCTGGGCGTAGGGCACGGTGTTCTGCACGACAATGGTGAGCACCTGCATGGCCAGGCCGATGCCGAGGCCCAGGATCAGCATGTACAGCGACTCCAGCCACGTGGCGGTGGTCCGGCCCATGGTCGACATCGAGTACAGGCCCAGCGCCATGACCAGCGTGCCCGCGATCGGGAAGTACCGGTAGCGCCCGGTCTTGCCGACCACCTGTCCGGACAGGATCGAGGTGGCGAACAGGCCGACCACCAGCGGCAGGGTGCGCACGCCGGACATGGTGGCCGAAACCCCGTCGACGTACTGGAGGTAGGCGGGCAGGTAGGTCATCGAACCGAGCATCGCGAAGCCGACGATGAAGCTGAGCAGGGAGCAGACCGTGAAGACCCGGCTGCGGAACAACCCCATCGGCAGCATCGGTTCCGCGGCCCGCAACTCCACCGCGACGAACGCGGCCAGCAGGATCACCGCCGCGGCGAACAATCCGACGATCATCGGCGAGGCCCATGCGTATTGCTGTCCGCCCCATTCCAATCCGAGGATCAGGCAGGAGACGCCCAGCGCCACCAGACCGATGCCCGCGTAGTCGATGATCGGCTTGGCCACGGCCCGCACCCGTGGGATGGTGCGCGCCGCCAAGGCGATCATGACCACTGCGACCGGCACGTTGACGTAGAAGCACCAGCGCCAGCTGGCGTGATCGGTGAACAGGCCGCCCAGCGTCGGGCCGATCACCGTGGTCACACCGAACACCGCGCCCAGCGCGCCCTGGTACTTGCCACGCCGGCGCAGCGGGATGATGTCCGCGATCAGCGCCATCGAGGTGACCATCAGCCCACCGGCACCGAAGCCCTGGACGCCACGGGCGAGCACCAGCAGCAGCATGCCGTTGGCCAGACCGGCGACCATCGAGCCGAAGATGAAGATCGCCGCGCTGACCTGGAACACCAGCTTGCGGCCGAACAGGTCGCCCAGCTTGCCCGCCAGCGCCGTCGCCACCGCCTCGGCCAGCAGGTACGACGTGACCACCCAGGCCATGTGCCCCGCACCGCCGAGGTCGGCGACGATGGTGGGCAGCGCGGTGGAGACGATGGTCTGGTCCAGCGCCGCCATCAACATGCCGAGCACGATCGTGCCGAACACGATGTTGGTCTTGGCCCTGCCCATCGGGGCCACTGGGTCAGCGGCGACAGCAACCGAACCGGCCATCAGCCCAGTATGGGACTTTGCCGCCGCGATGGACATCCAGCGACACGACAGCGAATCAGCCGAGCAAGCCCTCCAGCGCCTTGGCCCGCGCGGGCTGCCGCAGTTTCGCCATGCCTTTGGCCTCGATCTGCCGAGCCCGCTCGCGGGACACCCCGTAGGTCTTGCCGACCTCGTCGAGCGTCTTCGGCTCCGCGCCGCCCAACCCGAAGCGCAACGCGATGACCGCCGCCTCCCGTTCGGTCAACGCGCCGAGCGCCCGGTCCAGCTGATCGCGCAGCGCCGACGCGGCCACCGACTCGGACGGGTCCGGCCCGGTATCGGCGATGAGGGCGCCGAACTCGGTGGCATCGTCGCCGACCGGGGTGTGCAGCGACAGCGGGTCGCGAGCGAGATCGAGCAGTTCGCGCACCTTTCCCGCGGACAGTTCCAGCTCCGCGGCGAGTTCCGCGACCGTGGCCGCGCGACCCAGTTGCTGCGCTAGCGCCCGCTGCGCACGGTTCAGTCGGTTGAGCACCTCGACGACGTGCACCGGAATGCGGATGGTGCGGCTCTGATCGGCCAGCGCTCGACCGATCGACTGCTTGATCCACCAGGTCGCGTAGGTCGAGAACTTCAACCCGCGCCGGTGATCGAACTTCTCCACCGCGCGCATCATGCCCAGCGTGCCTTCCTGGACCAGGTCCAGTAGCGAGATGCCGGTCGGCGTGGGATACCGCTTGGCGATCGAGACGACCAGGCGCAAGTTGGCCTCGACCATACGGTCCCTGGCACGCGCGCCGTCCGCGATCCGGCGGCGCAGTTCCCGGCGCTCCCGCACGTCGAGTTCGGCGGCCGCGGCGGCATCGCCGAGGCGGAGCGCGGCTTGCTCGCCCACCTCGATCCGCTCGCCGAGTTCGACCTCCTGCGCGGCGGTGAGCAGCGGGGTCCGGCCGATGAGCCGCAGATAGTCCTTGATCGGGTCGTCGCTGACAGTGCCGGTGAAGCGGAGGGGGCGGGTGCACAACTTGGTCACGGAACGTCCTTCCTGGCGGAGCGAACCGTCCGGCGGCGTGCGGGAACACGCCGCCGAACGGTGGGATGGGGCGGCGAGCGGTCAGCCACGCCCCGGAATACGCAGCGGACGCTGCGGCTTGGCGCGATAACCGCTGGTGCCCCGGATCGGTTCGACACCCTTTCGGTCGCGGCGCCGCGAGCCCGGGTAAGAGCGCGCGGGCGGCGCGGTGCGTTCGGCACCGGCGATGCGGGGAGCTCCGGTTGCGCCGTGCGCTTCGGCGAGCAGCAGGCGAACCGCGGTTTCGACGACGGTGGGCGCGGTGGTCTTGTCGGCCATGACGGCTGATCCCTTTCGGTCGGCGCTGGAGCTGAGGTGAGCCGAGGTCGCTTCGACAAGTCCGTGGTGCATGGTGGCGTCCCTTCGTTCGATGACGAGCACAAACTTAGAACGAGCATAAAAATATGTCAAGACAATTTTTAGGTCGACTTCAGATATAGTGGCCGCATGACCACGTCGGACCTCGGGCTTCGTGCCAGAAAAAAGCAACAGACCAGGGACAACATCTCCCACCACGCGACCTTGCTGTTCCTCGAGCACGGCTTCGACAAGGTGACCATCGCCGACGTCGCCACCGCGGCGCAGG
Organism: Nocardia abscessus; assembly: GCF_015477775.1. Classification (GTDB taxonomy): domain Bacteria; phylum Actinomycetota; class Actinomycetes; order Mycobacteriales; family Mycobacteriaceae; genus Nocardia; species Nocardia abscessus_A. The sequence continues at coordinate 218,397 of NZ_JADLQO010000014.1, forward strand.
TCGCCAAGATGACAGTCACCAACTACTTCCCCCGCAAAGAAGATCTCGCGCTCGACCTGCACGAAGTGTTCGTCGAACAGCTCGCTCGCGTGGTGCGCGAGCGCGCCTGCGGCGAGTCCGCGAGCGCGGCCCTACGGCGGGACTATCTGGCCGCCGTGGCCCGGCACGATCCGGTGGTCGGCTTCTCCGGACCCGAGTTCGCCCGCATGATCACCGACAGCCCCGCACTGGTGGCCCGGCTGCGGGAGTTCCACGACGAGCGTGAACAGGCACTGGCCGCCGCCCTCGCCGCGGAAACGGGCACCGCCGACACCGATATCACGCCCCGGGTGGCAGCCGCGTTGCTCGGCGGCGTACATCGTGTGCTGTTCGACGAGACCCTGCGCCGCACATTGGACGGCGAATCCGACGACGACATCGCCGCCGCCCTCATCGAGTACATCGGCGCCGCGTTCGACACGCTGGAGCAGGCGATCGGCGACTACGCCGTGCGCGGCTAGCTCTCCGCGGGCCGCTCGATCAGCGCCATCGCCATCGGGACGAGCAGATCGACGAGTTCGGCCGCCGTCGGGCGCGGGTCGGCGAGCACCCACTCGTGCGCGAGCCCGTTGATCGCGCCGATCAAAGCGCTCGCGCCCCACCCGGGCGCGCCCCGCACCCGCGAACCGGGCGCGACCACCGGAACCACCCGGGACTCCAGCACCGCCGCCCAGGCGTGACGACGTTCGCGACGGTGCTGCTCCATCCGGTCGCTCACACCGACCACTTCGATGAAGGCGACCTTCGCGCGGTACGGATCGGAGCCGATCGATTCGAGGTAGGCCGTCACCACGGCGGTCATCGCGGCGGGCAGGTCGAATCGGGGGTCGAGCTCCCCGAGGCGGGCCAGCACGGCGGCCGCGGCCTCGTCCTGGATCCGGTCATAGGCCGCGACCAGCACGTCCTCCCTGGCGTGGAACTCCTCGTAGAACTGCCGCTTGGACAAGCCCGCGGCGGCGCACACGTCGGCCAGGGAGCAATTCGCGTAACCGCGCTCGGCGAAGATCCGGGTGGCCGCCTCGAGGAACCGCTGACGCCGCTCGGCTTTCCGCTCCACGACGGCACGCCCGCCGTATTGCCTACCCACTGTCGCCGTCACATCTCTCACCGTAGCGAAATCGCGGCGACCACGAACTACCTCGCCGGCCGAGGGTCCGGCGAGATTCGTTCTTGTGATCCGGGTCATGACACCGCATACTCGTGCCAGTCTGAAACCGATGGGGCTCACATATGTGGCTCATAGAACGAAGAGGTTCTCGCGTGGTCATTTCCCGTAGGCACGCACCGAAGCTGTTCGCCGCCCTCGCCGCGGTGGCCGTGGGGCTGTCCGTCCTCCCTGCGGGGCCGGCGTCCGCCGAACCGGCCCCGAACGATCCGGTGATCCAGCCCGCCCTGCCGTTCCCGGTTCCACCGCTGCCGCCCGGCTTCGACCCGGCGTTCTATCGCCCGGCCCCGGAGACGTACACGGATCTGACGCCCGGCCGGATCATCGCCGCACGCCAGGTCAACCTGGCCAACCTGTCGCTCATCCCGGTGAACGTGGACGCCTGGCAGCTGTCCTACCGCTCCACCAACTCCCGCGGCGAGCCGATCCCCGCCGTGGCCACGGTGATCAAGCCCCGCGGTCACGTCGCCGACCGGCCGCTGTTCTCGTATCAGATCGCGGAGGACTCGACCGGCAACTACTGCATGCCGTCGTATCAGCTCCAAATGGGTTCGATCCCGGCGACCCTGACCGGTTCCACCCTGGTGGCCGCGCAATTCCTCGAGGTGCAGGCGGCACTCGCCCAGGGCTGGGCCGTGGTGGTCCCCGATCACCAGGGGCCCGACTCGGCGTACGCCGCAGGACCTTTGGCGGGGCGCATCACCCTCGACGGCATTCGCGCCGCGGAGAACTTCGCGCCGATGCAATTGTCCGGGACTGCGACCAGGGTCGGGATGATGGGCTACTCCGGCGGCGCTATCGCCACCGGCTGGGCCGCCGAGCTGAAGCGAAGTTACGCGCCCGAACTGCGTGTGGTCGGCACCGCCGAGGGCGGCATCCCAGCCGACCTGTCGGCCGCGTTGCGGATGGCCAACGGCAATCTGTCCGCGGGGCTGATCTTCGCGGGCGCGCTCGGCGTCTCCCGCGAGTATCCCGAACTGCGCAAATTCCTCGACGAGAACGCGAACGGCCTCGGCAAGCTCATGATCGCGGGCAAGGAACAGCTCTGCGCGAGCTACCAGGCCGCGCTGTTCCCGTTCGCGAACAACCTCGGGATGCTGGCGAAGAATCCGTTCACCGATCCCGCGGTCGTCGACGTGTTGAACAAGACGAAACTGGGCCAGGCCGTGCCGGACATGCCGATGCTGATGTACCAGGCCAACGCCGACTGGCTGATCCCCGTCGGACCGGTCGACGAGCTCGTCGCCACCTACGCCCAGGATCCGGGCGCCCGGGTCGAATACATCCGCGACCACTTCAGCGAGCACCTGACGCTCGACCCGATCGGGGCGCCGCGCGCCATGCTCTGGTTGAAGGACCGCTTCGCGGGCATACCGGTCGCCGAGGGCGTGACCGTCACCGATGTGGGCTCGATGACCTTGGACCCCGCCACCTGGCAAGTGTGGGGCGAGACGGCGGGCGCCGTCCTCGCCGCGGCCTTCCAGCAACCCATCGGCAGCGGCCGCTAGCACGTGGCGCACGAAAGCTCGTGTCGCGGCGGTGTTCCACGACACGAGCCCTTGCGTCTGAGACGATCAGAACTGGTATACCGTTCACACCTTCCCCCGTAACTTACTCCAAAGTAAGGTTGAGCCATGGCGTGGAAACCTACTGAGATCCCGGACCAGACGGGACGCACCTTTGTCATCACCGGCGCGAACGGCGGTCTGGGCGCCGTGGCCACGAAAGTCCTGGCCGCCAAGGGCGCGACCGTGATCATGGCCTGCCGCAACCCGGTCAAAGCGAAAGAGGTCGCCGGCGGAATCGACGGCGATGTCCGGGTGGCCGAACTCGATCTGGCCGATCTGGCCTCGGTGCGCAAATTCGCCGACGACAGCGGCGAATTCGACGTCCTGGTCAACAACGCGGGCCTGATGAACCTCCCCTTCTCGCGGACCAAGGACGGATTCGAAACCCAATGGGGTGTCAACCACCTCGGACACTTCGCGCTCACCGGCCTGCTGCTGGACCGGATCACCGACCGGGTGGTCACGCTCTCCAGCATCGCGCACAAGCAGACCCCGAAGCTCTGGATCGACGACCTGGACTACGAGAACCGGCGCTACCAGCGCAATCTCGCGTACGCGCAAGCCAAGCTGTGCAATCTGATGTTCGCGCGGGAACTCCAGCGCAGGCTGTCGGAATCCGGCTCGGCCAAGCGCTCCTACGGCGTGCACCCCGGTGTCTCGGCCACCGATCTCTTCGCGCACACCGAGACCCCGCTCGACTACATCTCGAAGCCGTTCATCCGCCTCATCGGACACTCACCCGCCAAAGCCGCGCACTCGACGCTGTTCGCCGCGACCATGCCCGACGCCGACCCCGAGGTCTACTGGGGGCCGACCTGGCTGTTCGGAACGCAGGGACCGGTCAAGCCCGCGTCGTCCACCCGCCTCTCCCAGAACAAGGAGTTGTGGCAGCGGCTGTGGGCCGAGTCCGAGCGCAAGACCGGGGTCATCTACTCGTTCTGAGCCGAACGGACTCCCGGTGCGGTCACCGGGACCACCGACGTCCGGGACGGGCCGCTCATCCAGGCGACCGAGGAGCCCGCTCGATCGCAGCGGGTCATCCGCAGTGGGCGGCCCGAGCGGGCCCCGGCAGCGCGTCCACACGCTGATTCTTCGGCCGACAAAGCCCTCCCCTGGGTCTACTAGGGTCAGTGGGCCGAGAGATGCCGCGATGATCGTGGTCACAGCGTGCTCGGCACGGTGTACCTGGCACTACGGCCCGCGTAGTAGAACGGGTACCGTAGTAGCCGTGTCCGCCTCACCCCGCCGCTCGGCACACAATCGCCCGGCCCTCATCGCGCTGGTGATCTTCGCCGCGCTGGGCTGCCTGGCACTGGCCTGGTGGCAGTGGGAACGGTACGACTCCGCCACCGGCACCGGCCAGAACCTCGGGTACGCGCTGCAATGGCCCCTGTTCGCGGGGTTCGCCGTCTTCGCCTACTTCCGGTTCGTCCGGCTCGAGCGCGCGGCCGCCGAAGAGGAGGCCTCCGCCGACGCCACGCGGCGCACTTCCGCCCCGGCCGGGCGCGCCGCGAAACCGGCCGCTCCCACGGAACTCCCGCCGGGCCTGCTGCCCGAGCGCCCGAAGGCCGTCCGGGGCGAAGACCCCGTGCTCGCCGAGTACAACCGGTACCTCGCCGCGCTGCACGCCGACGACATCGATGAGCAGGTCCGATCGGCAGGCCTGCACACCCGCGAGAGGAGCGCCGGTTGACCACCAGCGAGAATTCCACCGAGACCACCACCGCCCCGGCCCGAGCAGGCAACGCCGCCAAAATCGGTCCGGCACTGCTGCGCTACCGGGCACTGGCCTGGATCACCGGTCTCTGGCTGCTGCTGCTCACCGGCGAGATGATCGCCAAGTACGGCTTCGACGTGCACACTCCCAGCTGGATCGCCGTGGTGCACGGCTGGGTGTATTTCGTCTACCTGCTGTTCACCGCCGACCTCGCGGTCAAGGTCCGCTGGCCGGTCCTGCGCACCGTCGGCACCCTGCTCGCGGGCACCATCCCGCTGCTGTCGTTCTTCGTCGAACACGTCAACGCCAAGCAGGTCAAGCAGAACTTCGGCGTCTGACCCGGCGGATCGCCGCCCGCGTCAGCCTTCGGCGAGCGCCGCCAGCGCGGGCGTCAACTGGGCCAACGCCCGTCCGCGATGCGACACCGCGTCCTTCTCGGCGGGCGTCAACTGAGCCGCGGTGACCTCGCCGCCCTCCGGCGTGAACAGCGGGTCGTACCCGAAACCGCCGTCGCCGACCGGCTTGCGCCCGATCGTGCCGGGCCATTCGCCCCGCACCACGGTCTCCACGCCGCCTGGCACCACCAGCGCGCAGGTCGACACGAACCGCCCGCCACGGCGCTCCTCCGGCACATCGGACAGCTGCGCCAGCAGCAGCGCGTTGTTGGCCGCGTCGTCGCCGTGCTTGCCGGACCAGCGCGCCGACAGCACGCCGGGCATCCCGTTCAACGCGTCCACCTCGAGGCCGGAATCGTCGGCGACACAGGCCAATCCCGTGGCCGCGGCCCCGTCGCGGGCCTTGGCCAGCGCGTTCTCCTCGAACGTCGCGCCGGTCTCGGGCGCCTCGTCGTACGGGGGAACGTCGTTCAGCCCGACGATCTCGACTCCGGCGATACCCGCCTCGTCGAGAATGCGGCGCAGCTCGTTCAGTTTCTTGGCGTTGCGGCTGGCAACCAGTAGACGGCGAGTCATCACTTCTTCTTCGCTTCGGCCTGCTCCGGAAGCCCGCCGGGATACGGGAGCGCCAGCGCCTCTTTCTGCACGACGAACAGTTGCTCACAGCCCGCGAGCGCGGCGTCGAGCAGCTTGTCCAGCGTGGAGCGCGGGAACGTGGCGCCCTCGCCGGTGCCCTGGATCTCCACCAGCGTTCCGGTGTCGGTCGCGACCACGTTCATGTCGACCTCGGCGCGCGAATCCTCCTCGTACGGTAGATCCAAGCGCACCCGGCCGTCGACCACGCCGACGCTCACCGCGGCGATCGCGCACGAGATCGGCTGCGGGTCGGCCAGCGCACCGATCGCACCGAGGTAGGTCACCGCATCCGACAGCGCGACGTAGGCGCCGGTGATGGCGGCCGTCCTGGTGCCGCCGTCGGCCTGCAGCACATCGCAGTCGATCGCGATGGTGTTCTCGCCGATCGCGGCCAGGTCGATGCAGGCGCGCAGCGAGCGGCCGACCAGGCGGCTGATCTCCTGGGTCCGTCCGCCGACCCGGCCCTTCACCGACTCACGCCCGCTGCGGGTGTGCGTCGCGGCGGGCAACATCGCGTATTCGGCGGTGAGCCAGCCCAATCCGGAGTCACGCCGCCACGGTGGCACCCCCTCGGTGACGCTCGCGGTGCACATCACCCGCGTCTGACCGAACTCCACCAGCACCGAACCGGCTGGATGCGTGGTGAATCCACGGGTGATCCGGACCTCGCGGAGCTCATCGTCCGCCCTGCCATCGGCTCGTCTCGACACGGCCACAGCCTACTGGGTCGTTTGGCCGCGCCTGCGGCGCGGCGTGTTCGCGGCCCCCTTGTGGCTCGCGAACGGTGCATGCTCGGTCTCGCTTCGCTCGGAAGACGTGGTTGGGCCGGTGCTGGTTGCGTCGAGTGATGAGGCTTGCTCCTGAGCGCTTGCCGAGGATCAGAGGGCCGTCGGTTCCCGAAAGCGATCGGCGTTCAGGTTCAGGTTTCTGGCGATGGTGCCCTGCTGGTGACGGCCATGTGCGCGGAAGGTACGGCGGTCACCGCGGCATCGATGCGGAGACACGGGTGCCGGGCCGGGAATGGTGCGGTTGGCGCGTTCGGAGCGCGCCCTTCTTCTCGCGGCGGTGATCCGAGGCGGATTCGGTCAGAGGTCGAAGGTCTCGCCGGGGGCCACGGCGTGGACGGGGCCGGCGAACTGTGCTTTCGCCTCGGCGATCACGTCCTCGCGGGAGGTCCACGGGGGGATGTGGGTGAGCAGCAATTCCTTCACGCCGGCCTCGGCGGCGATCTGGCCGGCCTCGGTGCCCGAAAGATGAATGCCGGGTGGCCGATTCGCCGGGTCATGGGTCCAGGACGCCTCCGCCATCAGGATGTCGGCGCCTTGGGCGAGTTCGTGGACCTGGGGGCAGAGTGCGGTGTCGCCGGTGTAGACGAAGGTGCGTCCGGCCGCGGTGACGATCCGCAGACCGTAGGACTCCGGCGGGTGGTACATGCGGCGCGCGGTCACCGTGTGGCCCGGCCCGAACGAGATCGGCTCGCCTTCGGCCCAGGGCCGCATGTCGATCACATCGGACCAGTCGTCGCATTCGCCGCCGATCTCGGCGGAGGCGTTGCCGATGCGCAGCGAGGTGTCCGAGGGGCCGCGCACGATCGCCTTTCCCTCCGGCGGGGTGGGGTGGTAGCGACGCCACACCAGCAAACCGGGCAGATCGAGGCAGTGGTCGGCGTGCAGATGGGTCAGGAAGATGTCGACCTCACCGGGGTCGGCGTGGCGCTGCAACGCGCCGAGCACTCCCGGGCCGAAATCGATGACCGTCGGCCGCATGTCCGGGCCGGTCAGCAGGTAACCCGACGCAGGAGAGTCCGGGCCGGACACACTGCCCGAGCACCCGAGGACGGTAAGGCGCATTCCCCCATGCTGCCACGCGGAATTCTCACTCAAGAAAGGATCCCCCACATTCTCCGGCGGGCCGCGTGCTCACCGCGGCGACGCGCCGATTCCGGCTCGATCCCCGCGGCGGTTTCGTCGTGCATCTCCAGAGAGTACCCAGCCGGCCAGCAATCCACTCAACGCGCCGAATAGGTGCCCCTGCCAAGAGATTCCGGGGTCTCCCGGCAGCACGCCCCACAGCAGCGACCCGTAGAGCGCGAGCACGACCAGGCCGAGCACGATCTGTCCGAGGTTCCTGGCGAACCAGCCGCGCGAGATGAGGAAGGTCAGCCAGCCGAATACCAGCGAGGACGCGCCGACATGCACGCTGCCCGTCGCTCCGGTGAGCCAGGTGCCGAGCCCGGCCACGAGCCAGATGATCACGGTCGCGGCCAGCCCGCGCCCGATGCCCGCCAGCAACGCGAGGAAGCCCAGCACCAGCACCGGAACCGTGTTGCCGATCAGGTGCGGCCAGCCATCGTGCAGCAATGGGGCGAACAGGATGCCGGTCAGTCCGTCGGCCCGGCGCGGCTCGATGCCCGCGGCGTCGAGCCGCGCGTCGACGACGGCATCGACCCCTTCGATCCCGTACAGCACCCCGACGAAACCGGCGATCAGCACCCCCGCGCGCAACCACAACTGCTTGATCGCGCCGAATCCTGCGGTCGCCTGCGCCGTGGGCGGCCCCGGCATGCCGATGGGCTTGTCCAGCTGCGCACGCATCGCCGCGATCCGATCAGGGTCGAACGACGGCCCGAGCCCCGCGCCGGTCATGGCCACCTCCTCGCCGTGGCGGGGTCGTGGCCCCGCCACACCGAGGGTACCGGCGCGGCCGGGGAATCAAGCCCAGAGCTGGCCGTCGAGCCGCTCTTCCGCCTCTTCGAGCGTGCCGTCGTACGCCCCGGTGGACAGGTACTTCCACCCACCGTCGGCGACCACGAACGCGATGTCGGCGCGCGCGCCCGCCTGCACCGCCTTGCGGGCGACGCCGAGCGCGGCGTGCAGAATGGCACCGGTGGAGATGCCGGCGAAGATGCCCTCTTCGAGCACCAGTTCGCGGGTGCGTTTCACCGCGTCGTACGGGCCGACCGAGAAACGGGTGGTCAGCACGCTCTCGTCGTACAACTCCGGGATGAATCCCTCATCGATGTTGCGCAGGCCGTAGACCAGTTCGCCGTACCGCGGCTCGGCCGCGACGATCTCGATGCCCGGCACCTTCTCCCGCAGGAAACGGCCGGTCCCCATCAGCGTGCCCGTGGTGCCGAGACCCGCGACGAAATGCGTGATCTCGGGCAGGTCGGCGAGGATCTCCGGACCGGTGGTCTCGTAGTGCGCCGACGCGTTCGCCGGATTGCCGTACTGGTAGAGCATCACCCAGTCCGGGTTCTGCGCGGCGATCTGCTTGGCCAGCGCGACGGCCTGGTTGGAACCGCCCGCCGCGGGGGAATCGATGATCCGCGCGCCGAACATGGTGAGCAGCTGCCGCCGCTCCACCGACGTGTTCTCCGGCATCACACAGATCAGCTGGTAACCCTTGAGCTTCGCGGCCATGGCCAGTGAAATGCCGGTGTTCCCGCTGGTGGGCTCCAGAATCGTGCACCCTGGTCGCAGCAGCCCGTCGGCCTCGGCCTGCTCGATCATCCGCAGGGCGGGCCGATCCTTGATCGAGCCGGTGGGGTTGCGATCCTCCAGCTTGGCCCACAGCCGCACGTGGTCGTCACCGTCCCACCGGGGAGACAGGGTGCGCAGACCGACCAGCGGGGTGTTGCCGAGGGTCGCGATCAGCGATTCGTAGCGCGCCACGGGACGGGTCAGCCTCCGGCCACGGCGGGCAGGATCGTGACGCTGGCGTCCTGGGGCACCTCGGCCTCGAGCCCGCCCGCGAAGCGCACGTCCTCGTCATCGACGTAGATGTTGACGTAGCGGTTCAGCTTGCCGTCCTTCAGCAGGCGCTCGGCGAGCCCGGGGTGGTTGGCCTCGAGATCGTCGATCAGCGCCGACAGCGTGGCGCCCTCGGCCTGCACGCGCTTCTCACCTCCGGTGAGGCCCCGCATGATGGTCGGGATGGACACGGTTACCGGCATGGGTACTCCTCGGTTTCGCGAACGGGCATCGGGTCTAGTTCTCGTACGCGTCGACGATCCGCACCGGCTCCTCGGTGACCTCGCCGTCGACGATCCGGTAGCTGCGCAGCTCGTGCTGCTCGGGGTCACGGGTGGAGATCAGCACGTAGTGCGCGAACGGCTCGGAGGCGTACGACACGTCGGTCCGGCTCGGGTAGGCCTCGGTGGCGGTGTGCGAGTGGTAGATCACCACCGGCGTCTCGTCGGCGTCGTCCATCGCGCGCCACACCTTCAACTGCTCACCGGAGTCGAAGCGGTAGAACGTGGGCGAACGCTCGGCGTTGACCATGGCGATGAAGCGCTCCGGACGGTCCGAGCCCTCCGGTCCCGCGATGACACCGCAGGCCTCGTCCGGGTGATCGGCGCGCGCGTGCGCCACCATCGCCTCCACGAGGTCGGCCCTGATCACCAGCACGAGTCGCACACCTTTCCACCACGCCGACCCATCGCAGTCGACAACGAGCCAGGATATTCGGGTATTCCCCCGGCGACGTCGCCCGGTCCCCGGTTCCGCCTCCACCAGCGCACAACCGACCGCGCACTCCGATGACGACGCCTACGCCATCCCGGTTGCGAGCATCGCCCGTTCAGCCACCGAAGAGATCGCGATAGGCCGGGATGCCGGCCACCGTCTCCGCCGAGCGGATCGCGTCGACGATGGCGCGCTCGACGCAGACGGCGGCGGCCGTGCAGATCTCGTCCAGGACGAGCAGATCGGCCGGAAAGGCGGGTGGCAGCGGAAGGTCCGTGTCCTCCTCGGCCGTGCCGGTGGCCAGCGCGAAGAGTGTGTCCCCGTCCAGTGGCGAGTGCGCGGGGCGGATCGCCCTGGCCAATCCGTCGTGCGCGGTGACCGCGACCCGCTTGCAACCCGCGGGATCGAGCGGAGCGTCGGTGGCGACGATGCCGATCGTGGTGTTGAGCACGGTGCCCTTCACCGGGAGCGCGTTGGCCGCCGCCAACTGCTCCGCGGTCGGCGGCCGCAGACCGAAATAGTCGGGTCCGTCGGTACCGCAACCCCAGGGCAGTCCGGTGCGCGGATCGAACACCGAGCCGACCGGATTGGCCACGATCAGCGCCGCGACGGTGATCCCGGCGGCGGGGCCTTCGCCGAGCACGATGCTGGCCGTGCCGATCCCGCCCTTGATCGATCCGGCGCGTGCGCCGACGCCCGCGCCGACCGAGCCGCGAGCGAAATCGACCCCGGCCGTCTCGGCCGCGCGATAACCGAATTCGGCGGTCGGCCGGATGTCCCACGCGCCGACCGGCAGATCGAAGATCACCGCGCCGGGGACGATGGGCACCACCCGGCTCGCCTCGGACGGGTCCATCACGATGCCGGCGCCGTTCTCCTCCAGCCAGCGCATCACGCCGTCGGCCGCGGCGAGGCCGAAGGCGCTGCCGCCGGTGAGCAGGATCGCGTCGACTTGGCGGACGGTGTTCATCGGGTCGAGCAGGTCCGTTTCGCGAGTTCCCGGTCCGCCGCCGCGCACGTCGACCGCCGCCACCGCGCCACCGGGCACGCGCACGACTGTGCATCCGGTCGCCGCCCCGGACCCGAGCGTGGCGCTCGGGTCGAGGACGTGGTGGTGCCCGACCAGCACTCCGGGCACGTCGGTGATCGAATTATGTTGTCCCGGCTCGGCATTCGCCATTTCTGCTCCTCGCGGCGCGACTCTGCGGATCACTTCGCGCCGATCTTCGCACCGCGGCAGGTCAGGGAGCCAATGCCTGGAGCAGCGAGTCCTGCATCCAGGTCAGCCAGTGGTACACGTCCAGGTGCGGGGCGCGCGGATCCTCGGGGTCGAGATGGTCGGGCGTGTCGGCGTCGATGTTCAGTACCGTGCCGAGCGCCAGCCGCACGTCGGTGAGCGCGGTCAACCACGCGTCGGCCTGCTCGGGGGTGAGGACGATCTTTCCGCCCGCGCTCGGCACGGTGTCCAGCACCACCGAGCCCGCCGCCAGCTTGGCGTCGATGATGTCGGGCTCGTGCAGGCCACGCAGCGCGCTGTTGAGGTCGGCGCGTTCGGCGTCGGGCGAACCGGGCTCGTTGCGGTGGAAGTCCGGCAGGAGTCTGCGCAGCCGCGGGTCCTCCGGCGGGACGGTGTTGCCGGATCGCAGTCCGGTGAGGGCGGCCAAGTCGTCGTCGGGGGCGGACTCGGCACGCTCGTTCAGTAGCCCGGAGACCACACCGACCAGCGACCGGAGCACATTGGCCTCACGTGCGTCCATTTCGGATCGCAGTTTGAGACCGCTCAGCGAGTTCTTCCTGCTCCACTTGCGCACGGCGTCAGGGTAGTCGTCCAGGTCAGTCGTCCCGCTGCATGGTGGCCCAGAGCCCCGCGGCGTGCAGCCGTTGGACGTCGTGCTCCATTTTGTCCCGGGAACCGGACGAGACCACTGCCTTGCCTTCGTTGTGGACCTTCAGCATCAGTTCGGTCGCCTTCGCTTTGCTGTAGCCGAACAGCTTCTGGAAGATGTAGGTGACGTAGTGCATGAGATTGACCGGATCGTCCCAGACGACGGTCACCCAGGGACGGTCCTCCGCCTCCAGGATCTCGGTGTACTCGACCGCTTCGGGTGTCGCCTGTGCCGCCGACAATGTCGCGTTCGCGGCGTCCACAACGACGTCACCCCGGACTGTGTTGCACAAGGCCATAAGGTCAAGGGTACGACTCGACTCCGGATAAACAACACCCACGCAGCCCCGATTCGCGTTTCGCCGGTTCACCGGACCGATGCCGGACACCATGAGCCGACCGTTCTGTCTACAGTGACAGCGTGGACCTGCCCGACGGCGTCACCAGCACCGCGCTGCTGACCGACCAGTACGAACTGACCATGCTCGCGGCAGCGCTCGCCGATGGTTCGGCGCATCGCCAGTGCACCTTCGAGGTGTTTGCTAGACGTTTGCCCAATGGCCGACGGTACGGCGTCGTCGGGGGTACCGGCAGGGTGCTCGACGCGCTGCGCCAGTTCCGGTTCGACGAGGCGGAACTGTCCGTGGCGGCCTCGTTCTCGGATCGGCGGACGCTCGACTGGTTGCGCGACTACCGGTTCACCGGCGATATCGACGGCTACGCCGAAGGCGAGCTGTACTTCCCCGGCTCCCCGGTCCTCTCGGTGCGCGGCACTTTCGCGGAATGCGTCGTGTTGGAGACGCTGATCCTGTCGATCCTCAACCACGACAGCGCGATCGCGGCCGCGGCGGCCCGTATGGTCAGCGCCGCGAGCGGCCGCCGGATGATCGAGATGGGCTCACGGCGCAGCCACGAGATGGCGGCCCCGGACTGCGCACGCGCCGCCTACCTGGCCGGTTTCGACGCCACCTCCAACCTGGAGGCCGTGCGCCGCTACGGGATTCCGGGCGCGGGCACCAGCGCGCACGCGTTCGTCCTGCTGCACAGCGGCGCCGATGGGGCGCACGAGGCCGAAGCCTTCCGCAGCCAGGTCGAGACCCTCGGCGTCGGGACGACTCTGCTGGTCGACACCTTCGACATCACCAGGGGCGTCGCGACCGCCATCGAGGTGGCGGGCACGCAGCTGGGCGGGGTGCGGATCGACTCCGGCGATCTGGGCGTCCTGGCCCGGCAGGTGCGCGATCAGCTCGACGCGCTCGGCGCCACCAAGACCCGCATCGTGGTTTCCGGCGATCTCGACGAGTACGCCATCGCCGCGCTGCGCGCCGAACCGGTCGACGTCTACGGCGTCGGCACGGCGCTGGTCACCGGCTCGGGCGCGCCGACAGCGGGGATGGTCTACAAGCTGGTCGAGGTCGAAGGGGTGCCGGTCGCCAAACGCAGCAGTCACAAGCAGTCCCGCGGTGGCACGAAGAAGGTGGTCCGCCTGGCCCGCGACACCGGCACGATCGTCGAGGAGATCGTCTACCCCGCGATCGGGCCGGTGCCGCCGAGCAACGGCTTCCAGGCCAGGGATCCGCTCGTGCCGCTGGTCCGCGGCGGTGAGCCGGTCGAGGATCTGCCCACCCTCGCCGAGAGCCGCGATCTGGTGGCGCGCGGACTGATCAGCCTGCCGTGGGAGGGTCTCAAGCTCTCGGCGGGTGAGCCCGCCGTGGTGACCACCTTCGTCTGAGGTCAGCGTCTGCGTTCGTCGACGCGGCACACCAGCAGCAGTCCGACGGCGAAAAGCAGCGCGAACACCACCCCGGTGACCGCGAACCACACCCATGCCGCCGGTTCGGCGGGCCGGGAGCCCAGGAAGAAGACCGCCAGAAACACAGTGGTACCGATCGTCACGCTGCGGAACAGGTTGGCAGGGCTCATGGGTGGTCTCCATGGGAAAGCGGCGAACCGGGTCTGGAAACAAGGGTGCACTCGGTAATCACCGTGGGCGGCGGCCGCGTTTACATCGGAACCGAATTTCCCGCGAGTCGGGTGAACCGAGCGCTTGATCGAGCGGCAGAATCTGGAGCAGACATTCAGACATACCGCGGGAGGTCGCCATGACCCGGGCACTGATCATCGTCGACGTCCAGAACGATTTCTGCGAGGGCGGGTCGCTCGCGGTCCGCGGAGGCGCTGCGGTGGCGTCCCGGATCAGCGAGCACCTCGCGGCGGCGAAGTACAGCGCGGTCGTCGCCACCCGCGACTATCACATCGATCCCGGCGCCCATTTCTCCGACGAGCCCGATTACATCGACAGCTGGCCGCCGCACTGCCGGGTCGGCACGCCGGGCGCGGAGTTCCACCCCGCTCTGGCCACGGGGCAGATCCAGCAGGTCTTCTCCAAGGGCGCGTACTCCGCGGCCTATTCCGGGTTCGAGGGCACCACCGAGGACGGCACGGGGCTGGCCGATTGGCTGCACGACCGTGGTGTCGAGGCCGTCGACGTGGTCGGCATCGCGACCGACCACTGCGTGCGCGCGACCGCCCTGGACGCACGCATCGAGGGTTTCGACACCCGCGTCCTGCTCGATCTCACCGCGGGCGTCGCTGCCGACACCACCAGCGCCGCGCTGGACCGCATGCGCGGCGCGGGCGTCGATCTGGAGGGCAGCATCAGCCGGTAGACCGTCCGGTCTCGGCGACCGGGCAGCTCTGTCGGAGGCGCCGAGTAGGCTGCTCGCGTGCCCGAACTGCCGCCCGTTTCCGACCTTTTGGCCACCGCCGTGCAGGCCCTCGGCGGCAAGGAGCGCACCGGGCAGGTGACGATGGCCGCGGCGGTGGATCACGCGATCGACACCAAGGAGCACCTCGCGGTGCAGGCCGGGACGGGCACCGGCAAGTCGCTGGCGTATCTGGTGCCGAGCCTGCGCCACGCCGTGCGCACCGGCCGCACGGTGGTGGTCTCCACGGCGACGATCGCGTTGCAGCGTCAGCTGGTCGACCGCGATCTGCCCCGGCTGGCCGAGGCGTTGAGCACCCCGCTGGGGCGCACGCCGAAGTTCGCGATCCTCAAGGGCCGCAACAACTATCTGTGCTTGAACAAGATCAACAGCGCGGTGCCCGACGAGCCTGCCGAGGCGGAGCTGTTCGACGCGTTCGCGATCTCCCGCCTCGGGCGCGAAGTGCAACGGCTCAACGAATGGACCTCCGACACCGAGACCGGCGACCGGGACGAACTCGCTCCGGGCGTGAGCGACCGCGCCTGGCGGCAGGTCAGCGTGTCCTCACGGGAGTGCCTGGGCAAGTCGCGCTGCTCGTTCGGGCAGGATTGCTTCGCCGAGCGCGCGAGGACCGAATCGGCTCAGGCCGACGTGGTGGTGACCAACCACGCACTGCTCGCCATCGACGCGATCAGCGGCATCCAGGTGCTGCCCGAACACGACGTGGTGGTCATCGACGAGGCGCACGAGCTGGTCGACCGGGTCACCGGGGTGGCCACCGCCGAACTGGCCTCCTCCGCGATCAGCGCGGCCGCCCGCCGCTGCGCCAAGCTCATCGACGAGCAGGAGGTGGATCGCCTGGAGGGCGCCGCCGAGGCATGGCACACCGTGCTGGAGGAGCTGCCCGCCACCCGCTGGGACACCATGCCCGACGGTGTCGCCCCGGCGCTGGCCCTGATCCGCGATGCCGCGTGGAACGCGCGCACCGCACTCGCACCGCAGGGCAGCAGCACCGCACAGGGCGATCCGGAGACTTCCGCCGCCCGCAACATGGCGCTGGCCGCGATCGACGAGGTGCACGACAGCGCGGTCCGCGCGCTGACGGCGTTCGACGAGCCCGACCCGGCCGCCCGGCGCGACGTGATCTGGCTGGCCGCCGACGAGATCCGCGGCGTGGCGCGCCGTTCGCTGCGGATGGCGCCGCTGTCGGTGGGCGGGCTGTTACGCAGCAGGCTCTTCGGCACCGCCACCGTCGTGCTGACCTCGGCCACCTTGCAGATCGGCGGCTCGTTCGACGGGCTCGCGCTCACCTGGGGCCTGCCTGCCCAGTCGGGCAATCGCACCGATCCGGCCACCGCGAACGGCGCGCAGGCGCCCTCGGACGCCGACACCGTGCGCTGGAGCTCGCTCGACGTCGGCTCGCCGTTCGACCACGCCAAGTCCGGCATCCTCTACGTCGCCAAGCACCTGCCCGCGCCGGGCCGCGACGGGCTGGCGCCGGCCTACCTGGACGAGATCGAGCGGCTCGTCACGGCGGCGGGCGGACGCACCCTCGGCTTGTTCTCCTCGATGCGCGCGGCCCGCGCCGCCACCGATGCGCTGCGCGACCGGTTGCCGACCCCGGTGCTGTGCCAGGGTGACGACTCGACGGGCGCACTGGTCCGGAAATTCGCCGACGACCCGGAGACTTCCCTGTTCGGCACGCTGTCGCTGTGGCAGGGCGTCGACGTGCCGGGGCCGTCGCTGAGCCTGGTGATTCTCGACCGCATCCCGTTCCCCCGCCCGGACGATCCGCTGCTGGCGGCCCGGCAACGCGCCGTGGAGATGCGGGGCGGAAACGGGTTCATGACCGTGGCCGCCAGTCACGCCGCTCTGCTGCTCGCCCAGGGCACCGGCCGCCTGCTGCGCAGCGTCGACGATCGGGGCGTGGTCGCGATCCTCGATTCCCGCCTCGCCACCGCACGCTACGGCGGATACCTGCGCGCGTCGCTGCCGCCGTACTGGGAGACGGCCGACCCGGAGGTCGTGGTGAAGGCGCTGCGCAGGCTCGCCGCCGCCACGGTGTGATACCGAACACACCTCCCGGCATCTACTTCCAGACGGAAGTAGATTATTGGTCGGTACTTCGGTGTACCCCCAATTCCCACACCGAATGTATCGGCCGGTCCCCGCGCCAAGCCCTGCACGCGGCGCGGGGCCATCACTTGGCCCCGGCCCGGCACCGGTAGCTCAGCCGCGCACGGCCACCGCGTCGACCTCGAACAGCATGCCCGGCAGCGCGAGCGCGGCCACGCCGGTCAGCGTCTGCGCGGGCGGCCGCTCACTCCAGATCTCCGCGATCTTCTTGCCGAGCACGGCCAGCTTGTCCAGGTCGTGGTCGACGATGTGCGTCCGCAATTGCGCCACGTCTGCGAAGTCCAACCCGGCCGAGCGCAGGGCGATTCCGAGGTTGGCGAACGCGTTGTCCACCTGAACCGCGAATTCTGTGCTGGTGGTGTGCCCCTCGGCGTCCGAGTCGTACTGCCCCGCGATGAACACCAACTCACCGCGCGCCACTGCCACGTGGCTGTAGCCGAACCCGGTCGGATCGTGCAGATCACCGGGATTGCTGATTTCGACGCCCATCGTTTCTCCTCGCTCGGTCGACAAGTGCTGCAACACCACGACGACGATCCAGCAGTCCGCGGTGTGACATGACGAAGGACACAAACGACCGCGGCGCGGCGACCGAAGTCACCGCGCCGCGAATTCGGCTGTGCCGCAGGCTCAGAGCGCCCACTTCAGGATCAGCGTGAGCACGGCCGTCACAACCGCGAGAATCAGCGCGCCGACACCCCACACGAATCCGTGACGTCCCCAGGGACGACCGGCGTCCAACGAGAACTTGCCGGGCCCGGTGAAGGGCAGCGCCGCGCCGACCACCGCGAACAGCACGCCCATCTCGTAACCGCCCAGCAGCCCACCGGCCCAGGTGGCGTTGATCGCGTTGATCATCGTGCCCAGCACGATCGCCCCCGCCAGCGGCGTCAGCAGGCCGAGCAGCAGGAGCAGCCCGCCGCCGAGTTCGGTCAGGCCCGCCAGCGTCCCGAACAGCTTGCCCGGGTTGTAACCCATCTGCTCGAAGCCGTCGGCGTTGGCCTGCAGGCCGGGCCCGCCCCACCAGCCGAAGAGTTTCTGCGCCCCGTGCGCCGCGAGCAAGCCGCCGAAGACGACTCGCACGATCAGCAGGCCGATGTCGGTGGCGATGCCGTCCAACTCGGTGTTCGTGCTGCGTCGTTCCAGTACGGATTTGATGGTCATGCTGGTCCTCATCCCTGCAAGTCGTTCCCGGACATGATCGTTAGCTCCGCGAAGAAGCGGACTACGGTCCGATTATTTCATCAAGAGGCCCAACTGCCCAACCCCTCGGTCTTATTCCACGGTCGGACGGGAAGGATGGTTCAGCGCGCAAGCAAGCGGAAAGTTACTCCGCGAGGAAGAAGAAGTAGCCGAGGAACACCAGCATCAGGGCCCACATCGCCGGATGTACCTCCCTGAACCGGCCTTTCGCCGCCATGACCACCGGGTACAGCAGCATGCCCATGGCCAGGCCGTTGGCGATGGAGTACGTCAGCGGCATCATCACGACGGTGATGAACGCGGGAACGGAGTACTCCAAAAGGTTCCAGTCGATCTGGCCGAGCGCACGGGCCATCAGGATGCCGACCACGATGAGCGCGGGCGCGGTCACCTCGCCGGAGCCCGCGACCACCGCGAAGATCGGATAGCAGAACATCGCGACGAGGAACCAGCCCGCCGTGCCGACCGCGGTCAGCCCGGTCCGGCCGCCCGCCGAGACGCCCGCCGTCGATTCCACGTAGGCGGTCGTGGTCGAGGTACCGATCACCGCGCCCGCCATGGTGCCCACCGAATCCGCCGCCAGCGCGCTCGCGGCCCGCGGCAGTTTGCCGTCCTCGTCCAGTAGACCGGCCTGGTTCGCGACGCCGATCAGGGTGCCCGAGGCGTCGAAGAAGTCGACGAACAGCATGGTCAGCACCACCACGGCCATCTGGCCGGTGAACGCGTCGGGCAGATGGACGATGGCCTGACCGAAGGTCTGCTCGAGCCCCTTCGGCGCGGCGAACACGCCCTTGGGCAGATCGACCAAACCGCTGACGATGCCGACGATCGTGGTCAGCACGATGCCGTAGAGCACCGCGCCGTGCCATCCCCGCACGAGGAACACCACGGTCACCAGCAGCCCGAACAGCGCGAGCAGCGTAGTGCCCTTCGTGAAGTCACCCAGCGTGACCAGCGTCGCTTCGCTGTTCACCACGATCCCGGCGTTCTTCAGGCCGAGGAACGCCACGAACAATCCGATGCCTGCGCCGACCGCGAGCTTCAACTGCATCGGAATGGCATCGAGAATGCGTTCGCGGACCTTCGTCACGGCGAGGACGAAGAAGATGACGCCGGACAGGAACGTGCCCGACAACGCGACCTGCCACGGAATCCCCATGCCGAGCACCACCGTGTACGCGAAGAACGCGTTGAGCCCCATACCCGGCGCGAGCGCGATCGGATACCGGGCCCACAATCCCATGACCAGGGTGCCGAACACCGCCGCGACGGCCGTGGCGGTGAACACCGCCTGCATGGGAATGCCCTTGTCGCCCAGCGCTCCCTGATCACCGAGCACCGCGGGGTTGACCGCGAGCACGTACGACATGGCGAGGAACGTGACCGTTCCCGCCATGAGTTCGCGCTTGACGGTAGAGCCGGCCGACCGGATCCCGAAGTACCCGTCGAGGCGTCCTCGGGTCCGGTGCAGAACGTCGGTGACCATGGGTGACTCCAGTCGAGAACGATTCGGGCGTGCCAGGGCACGGTAGCCGACGGTTCACTACCAGGGGCAACTCGCGACGGCCGCTCGTGACCAGCGCCACCGGCCTCAGGCGCTCGGGGCGGAGACCAGGCCCAGCTCGGCGTCGGAGGCCAGCAAGTCGTTGTGCGGCAGCACGCGCACGGTGTAGCCGACCGCGCCGGAGAGCGGGACCGGGGTGTCCACGGTGAACAGCTCGGCGCCGCCGTCCGACCCGCTGTGCGTCATCGGGACCGTCGTGGTGTCGGAGAGGTCGTCGGTCGCCGACACCCGGCCGAGCACCGCCTGCACCACCACGTCCGACACGCTCAATCCGCCGAGCTCGACCCGCGCGGCCAGTGCCAGCCGCGCGCCGATCACCGGCGTATCCGGCAGGCCCGCGCTGTCCACCTGGATCACCTTCACCGAGGGCCACGCCGACTCCACCCGGCGCCGATACTCGGCGATGGCGCCCGCGACCGCGAAATCGTCGGCCGTCGCCCGCTGATACGCCGCGGCGGCGGGAGCGTAGTACTCCACCGCGTAGTCGCGGACCATCCGGGAAGCCAGGACCTTCGGTCCCAGGGTCTGCAGAGTGTGGCGGACCATCTCGACCCAGCGCACCGGCATCCCGGCGGCGTCGCGCTCGTAGAAGCGCGGCGCCACCGCACGCTCGAACACGTCGTAGAGCGCGGCTGCCTCCAGGTCGTCGCGGCGGTGTTCGTCACGGACGCCCGCCGCGGTCGGAATGGCCCATCCGTTCTCGCCGTCGTACATCTCGTCCCACCAGCCGTCCCGGATGGACAGGTTGAGCCCGCCGTTCAGCGCGGATTTCATGCCGGAGGTGCCGCATGCTTCCAGCGGGCGCAGCGGGTTGTTCAGCCAGACGTCGCAGCCCCAGTACAGGTAGCGAGCCATCGACATGTCGTAGTCGGGCAGGAAGACGATCCGGTGGCGCACCTCGGGATCGTCGGCGAAGCGGACCACCTGCTGGATCAGCGCCTTGCCTCCGTCGTCGGCGGGGTGGCTCTTGCCCGCCACCACCAGCTGCATCGGCCGCCGCGGGTCCAGCAGCAGGGCGCGCAGCCGCTGCGGGTCGCGCAGCATGAGGGTGAGGCGCTTGTAGGTCGGCACCCGGCGCGCGAACCCGACGGTCAGTACGTTCGGGTCGAAGACACCGTTCACCCAGCCGAGTTCGGCTTCCGCCGCGCCACGCTCCAGCCAGGACGCGCGCACCCGGCGGCGCACCTCGTCGACGAGGATGCCGCGCAGGGTATTACGGGTCGACCACAGCTCGGTGAGATCGATGTCGCGCAACCGCTCCCAGCCACGCGACTCCT
Organism: Nocardia abscessus; assembly: GCF_015477775.1. Lineage (GTDB taxonomy): Bacteria > Actinomycetota > Actinomycetes > Mycobacteriales > Mycobacteriaceae > Nocardia > Nocardia abscessus_A. The sequence goes on from NZ_JADLQO010000014.1 coordinate 239,153, forward strand.
CGACCAGTTCCGCGCCGATGTGCTCGCGCGCCTTGTCCACCCATTCCCGCGCGGCCCAGGTGGTGGCGTGCACACCGTTGGTGACCGAACCGATCGGCACCTCCGCCGGATCGAAGCCCGGCCACAGCGAGGCGAACATGGACCGGCTCACCTCGCCGTGCAGTTTCGAGACGCCGTTGGCGCGCTGCGCGAGCCGCAGACCCATGTGCGCCATATTGAAGACGGAGGGATCGGCTTCCCGGCCGAGCGCCACGATGCGGTCCACGGAAAGGCCGGGCAGCAGCGCCGATTCGGATTCGCCGTGCGCGCCGCCGAAGTAGCGCCGCACCATCGGCATCGGGAACCGATCGATGCCGGCCGGAACCGGCGTGTGCGTGGTGAACACCGTGCCCGCCCGCACGGCGGCCAGCGCGGAATCGAAATCCCTTCCGGCCGCGACGAATTCGCGGATGCGCTCGACGCCGAGGAAACCCGCGTGACCTTCGTTCATGTGGAACACGTCGGGATCGGGCAGTCCGGCCGACGCGGTGTACGCCCGCACCGCGCGCACCCCGCCGATGCCCGCCAGGATCTCCTGGCGGATGCGATGCTCCTGGTCGCCGCCGTAGAGCCGGTCGGTGACCGCGCGCAGCTCGGGATCGTTCTCGGCGATGTCCGAGTCGAGCAGCAACAGCGGAACCCGGCCGACCTGCGCGATCCACACCCGCGCACGCAGGACCCTGCGGTCGGGCATGGCGACGTGGATGAGCACCGGCGACCCGTCGGAGGTCAACGCCCGCAGCGGAAGGCCCTGCGGGTCCAGCGCGGGATAGTGCTCGGCCTGCCAGCCGTCCGCCGTCAGGGACTGCCGGAAGTAACCCGAGCGGTACAGCAAGCCCACACCGATCAGCGGTACGCCCAGGTCGGAGGCGGCCTTGAGGTGGTCACCGGCCAGGATGCCCAGACCGCCCGAGTAGTTCGGCAGTACCTCGGTGACGCCGAACTCCATCGAGAAGTACGCGATGCCGCGCACCCCCTCCTCCCCCGCCCTGCGCTGGAACCAGCCCGGTGCCTCCAGGTAATCGCGCAGGTCCGCCGCCGCCGCGTCGACCCGAGCGACATAGCCGGGGTCGGCGGCCAGCTCGTCCAGCCGCGCCGCGGGTACCTCGCCGAGCATCCGGACCGGATCGTGCCCCATCTCCTGCCACCGCCGCGGATCCAGCGCGGCGAACAGGTCCTGCGTCGGCGGGTGCCACGACCACCGCAGATTCGTGGCGAGCTCACCCAGAGCGGCCAAACGCTCGGGCAGATGGGCACGGACGGTGAATCGACGCAATGCCTTCATTGGGTAGAAACTACACGGCACCCGCGGCACCCGCCCCGCCTGACCACGACCCGGAACAACCTTCCGACCAGCGTGTTTCGTGATCGAGCGCGCCGAAGAAAGCCGCGCGCCCGATCTTGCGTAACGCCTTCTACCGTCACGGAACGGCCACACGACGCGCCCGGCGCCGTCGTTCCCGCTACCCGATCGAGACCCGCGCTCGCTTGTGAACTCCGGAACGCGGGGCAAACCCACAAGCTGTGCGGACCAACCGGCCGCACCAACCGAATCAGTACGGGAGTGATCGAGATGTGGATGACTGCACACCCAAATCGCGCCCGCGATTTGCGCTGGTCGCGCGCTGGAGCGGCCATCACGGGCTTCGGAGCCGTCACGGCTGCACTCGTTCTCGCCGCACCCGCCGCCGGGGCTGCCGTCACTACGGCGACGGCGAACTCGGCCCAAGGTATGAGTCTCGGCTTCGGGAACTACGGCACCAACTGCCAATACCGGGTGACGGCCACGGTGGACAACATTCCCTCCGCCGATTCCGTCCAGTTCTCCGACAGCGCCGCGGGCACCTTCTCCCCGAACCCCGCACCGGTGAGCGGCAACCAGGCCACCACCATCTGGATACCTGACGCGACCGGGCAGCACACCATTTCCGCTGTGCAAGGCACCAGCCCGGCTTGGACCTCGTCGGTGATGACGGTGGGCAACGGAATCAACCTCGGCATGGCGTGCGTGGTCCTGCCGTAGAGCTCGATGTGCTTCGGAGCGGCAGAGTGAGCACCCAGGTGGCCACGCGCGCACAGCTCTCCAGCCGTGGCCGCCCGGGCCCCTCCCGGTCTCCCGGCCCGTGAATTGCGATCGGCACCGAGGGGGTGCCGGAAATGTGTGGCCTGAGCAGGGCCGAGGTGACAGCATCGGCTGATGCCGCATTGGGTCGAGGTTCTTCCGCAATTCCTGCCGGCCTGCCTGCTCCTGGCCGCACTGCCGGGGCCCGCGACCGCCCTGTTCTTGCAGCGCGCTGTGCGTGACGGGCGCACCGCGGGTCTGGCAGCGGTGGCCGGGAACGAAATCGGCGTGCTCGGTTGGACGCTGGCGGGCGGGGCGGGGCTGTCGGTGCTCCTCGTCGCGAACCGAGCCATGAACACGGCCGTCCACGTCATCGGCGCGCTGGTTCTGATCTGGCTCGGCGTGCAGGCCTGGCGAGGGGCGCGCGGCGGCGACGAGTTCGGCAGTGCGATGACGAAGATGCTCCCCGCGGGTCGCACGCCCGCGGCCGCCTTTCGCGCCTCGCTGCTCTCGATCGCCGCCAACCCGAAGGCGGCGGTCTTCGGGTTGACGATCCTTCCTCAATTCCTGCCGTCCGACGGTCCGGTGCTGCCGACCGTGGTGATCCTGGCGCTCATCCAGTTGGTGGTCGACACCGCCTGGTGCGTGGGCGTGGTCGTGGTCGCCGACCGTGCGGGCGCCCTGCTGCGCCGCACCGGCATCCGGCAGCGGGTCGAACGCGCGCTCGGCGCGCTCCTGGTCGCCCTCGGCCTCGGCCTTGCCGCCGACGCGCGCTGACCCGAACACCCCAGCTCAGCGATCGGCGCGGCGAGCCTCGGCGGCGAACGAAAAGCTCGCTGATCCGATCCGCACGTCCGGCTACCGGTAGGTTGGTCCCGTGACCGGCCGCATCGCTATCGATGACACTGCCCCGTCCATCCCCGGCGGCCGGCCCGCCAAAGCGGTGGTCGGCGAGGTTTTCCCCGTGCGCACCGTGGTGTGGCGCGAGGGGCACGACGCGGTCGCCGCCACACTGGTCGTCCGCGCGCCCGGCGCGTCGCGACCGATCCGCATCCGCATGACGCCGGACTACGAGCCCGACGTCTTCAACGCGACCTTCACCCCGAACGCGCCGGGCGCGTGGACCTACCGCATCGAAGGCTGGAGCGATCCGATCGCGACCTGGCGATCGGCGATCGAGGCGAAGCTGTCCGTGGGGCAGAGCGCCGCCGATCTGGCCAACGACCTGGAATTGGGCGCCCGCCTGTTCGAACGCGCGGCCCAGGCCGTCCCGAAGCGACAGTTCGAACGCTTGCGCGCGGTCGCGGCCGCCCTGCGCGGCGACGACCAACTGCCCGCACGGGTGGCTCCGGCGTTCACCGAGGAGGTCGCCGAGATCTTGCGCGCCACGCCGCTGCGCGACCTGGTCACCCGCGGGCCCCAGCACACCGTCCTGGTCGAGCGGCACCGCGCGCTCTACGGCTCCTGGTACGAGTTCTTCCCCCGCTCGACCGGCGGACGCGACGCCACCGGCAAGCCGGTCCACGGCACCTTCGCCACGGCGGCCGGAGAACTTCCGCGCATCGCCGCCATGGGCTTCGACGTGGTGTACCTGCCACCGATCCACCCCATCGGCGAGGTCAACCGCAAGGGCCGCAACAACGCGCTCACCGCCGAGCCGGGCGACGTCGGCTCGCCGTGGGCGATCGGCTCGCAACACGGTGGCCACGATGCCGTGCACCCGGAATTGGGCACCGAAGCCGAGTTCGCCGAATTCGTCACGGCGGCACGGCGGCTCGGCCTCGAGGTGGCGCTCGACCTCGCCTTGCAATGCGCGCCGGATCATCCGTGGGTGCGGGCGCACCCCGAATGGTTCACCACCCTGCCCGACGGCACCATCGCCTACGCGGAGAATCCACCGAAGAAGTACCAGGACATCTATCCGGTCAACTTCGACAACGATCCCGACGGCCTGTACGCCGAAGTGCTGCGCGTGGTCCGGCACTGGATCGCGATGGGCGTCACCATCTTCCGCGTCGACAACCCGCACACCAAGCCCGCCGACTTCTGGGAGTGGCTGATCGCGAACGTGCGGCGCGCCGACCCGGACGTCATCTTCCTGTCCGAGGCGTTCACCCGGCCTGCCCGGCTCTACGGGCTGGCCCGGCGCGGATTCAGCCAGTCCTACACCTATTTCACCTGGCGAGTGGCCAAGTGGGAGCTGACCGAGTTCGGCAACGAACTCGCCGCCAAGGCCGACGAGGCCCGTCCGAACCTGTTCGTGAACACCCCGGACATCCTGCACGAGAGCCTCCAGCACGGCGGACCGGGCATGTTCGCCATTCGGGCCGTCCTGGCCGCCACCCTCGCACCGACATGGGGCGTCTACTCCGGTTTCGAACTGTTCGAGCATCAGGCGGTGCGTCCGGACAGCGAGGAGTACCTCGACTCGGAGAAGTACGAGCTGCGGCCGCGCCCGTTCGCCGAAGCGCTCGCGCGCGGCGAATCGCTGGAGCCCTGGCTGACCAGACTCAACGAGATCCGCCGCGCGCACCCCGCCCTGCAACAACTGCGCTGCCTGCATTTCCACCACGTGGACAACGACGCGCTGCTCGCCTACTCCAAGATCGACCCCGCCAGTGGCGACGCGGTGCTGGTCGTGGTGAACCTCAACCCGTACGGGGCCGAATGGGGCATGCTCTCACTCGACCTGCCCGCGATCGGCCGCGAGTGGCACGACCATCCGGTGGTGTACGACGAGATCAGCGGCGAGGAATACCACTGGGCGCAGACCAATTACGTGCGGTTGGACCCCGCGCGCGCCGTCGCGCACATCATCACCTTGCCTCCGGTGTCACAGCAGGCTCGCACGGAGCTGGCCTACCGCAGGACGCTGCGATGAAACGTCGCGACCTCATGCTGCTCGCGGCAGGCACCCATGCCGACCCGCACACCGTGCTCGGCGCGCATCCCCATCCCGACGGCACCGCCGTCCGAGTGCTGCGCCCGCACGCGGAAACCGTGGCGGTGCGCGTCGGCGGCGTCGACCATGCGCTGAAGTCCCTGGGCCACGGCGTCTTCGCGGCGGTGCTGCCGTACCCGGAGATCATGGACTACCGCGTCGTGACGACCTATCCCGGCGGACAGACGATCGTCGGCGCGGACGGCTACCGCTTCCTGCCCACGCTCGGCCCACTCGATCTGCACCTCATCGGAGAAGGTCGCCACGAGCGCCTGTGGGACGTGCTCGGCGCGCACCCGCGCCGCTACACCACCCTCGACGGCGACGTGTCGGGCACATCGTTCGCGGTGTGGGCGCCCAACGCGCGCGGCGTCACGGTGATCGGCGATTTCGACGGCTGGCGCGGCCACACCGCGCCCATGCGCGCGCTGGGCTCGTCCGGGATCTGGGAGGTCTTCGTTCCGGACGTCGGCCCCGGCGCCAAATACAAGTACCGCGTGCACGGCGCCGACGGGCGGACCGTCGACCACGCCGACCCGCTGGCTTTCGCCACCGAACACCCGCCTGCGACGGCCTCGGTGGTCACCGAAAGCCATCACGTCTGGGACGATCGCGCGTGGCTCGAGCGTCGCGCGGCCACCGACCCGACCCGTGCCCCGATGAGCGTCTACGAGGTGCATCTCGGTTCGTGGCGGCCCGGCCTGGGCTACCGCGAGCTGGCCGAGCAGCTCGCCGAGTACGTGCGGGCCGCCGGATACACCCACATCGAATTGCTCCCCATCGCCGAGCATCCGTTCGGCGGGTCGTGGGGTTATCAGGTCACCTCCTACTACGCCCCGACGGCGCGATTCGGTTCCCCGGACGACTTCCGCGCGTTCGTCGACCGCATGCACGCGGCGGGCATCGGCGTCCTGCTGGACTGGGTCCCGGCGCATTTCCCGCGCGACGAGTGGGCGCTGGCCCGCTTCGACGGCACCCCGCTCTACGAGCACGCCGACCCGCGCCGGGGCGAGCAACTCGACTGGGGCACCTTTGTGTTCGACTTCGGCAGGCACGAGGTGCGCAACTTTCTCGTCGCCAACGCCCGGTACTGGATCGAGGAATTCCATATCGACGGCCTGCGCGTCGACGCGGTCGCCTCCATGCTCTATCTCGACTACTCCCGCGCCGACGGCGAGTGGGAGCCCAACGTGCACGGTGGCCGGGAGAATCTGGAGGCCGTCGACTTCCTGCAGGACCTCAACGAGACCCTGCACCGTCACCATCCCGGCGTCGTGACGATCGCCGAGGAGTCCACCACCTGGCCCGGCGTCACCCGTGGCACCGACGTCGGCGGTCTCGGCTTCACCATGAAATGGAACATGGGCTGGATGCACGACACCCTCGGGTTCCTCGGCCGCGACCCGGTGCACCGCTCCTGGCACCACAACGAGGTCACCTTCTCACTGGTCTATGCCTGGAGCGAGAACTACGTGCTGCCGATCAGCCATGACGAGGTCGTGCACGGCAAAGGCACCCTGTGGACCAGGATGCCGGGCGACGATTTCGCCAGAGCAGCGGGCGTGCGGGCGCTGCTGGCCTACATGTGGGCCCACCCGGGCAAACAGCTGCTGTTCATGGGCCAGGATTTCGGCCAGTTCCGGGAGTGGTCGCACGATCGCGGACTGGACTGGCAGGAACTGGACAATCCACTGCACCAGGGCATCAGCACGCTGGTGCGGGACCTGAACGCGGTCTACCGCGCCCACCCCGCCCTGTGGAGCCAGGACACCACCCCGGGCGGCTACGCCTGGATCGAGGCGAACGACCACACGAACAACGTGCTGGCCTTCCTGCGCCACGGCTCCGACGGCTCCGCGGTGGCCTGCGTCTACAACTTCTCCGGGGCGACGCACGACGGATACCGGGTCGGCCTGCCACACATGGGCCGCTGGCTGGAGATCCTCAACACCGACGCCGCGGACTACGGCGGCTCCGGCCTCGGCAACCTGGGCGAGGTGACGGCGACCGACGAGCCGTGGCACGACCGACCGGCCTCGGCCGCCGTGACGCTCGCGCCGCACAGCGCGGTCTGGCTGCGCCCCGCCTAACGACTCACAGGCCGCTTCGAACCCGTCAACAGCACCGAACGTGCGCCCGCTCCGCCGAGCACCTGCACGGCGAGCCAGTTCCGCGTACGCGACCCGGAGCACGTGTCGCAGGCGCTCCACGTCAGGCGCGGCGGATGGACCGACAGCGCGGCCCGACCGAGAACCGGGTGGGCATCGAACAGCAGGTCCACTCGCTCGGAGTGATCGAGCAAGGTGCGAGGGCATGCAGCTCACGGCTGACCAGCTCGCCGCGCCCCGCGCCAGGAACGACCGTGCGAGTGGGGGGAAGCCGCGGCGATCCAGTTCGCGACCGCGCCGCGCGGTCAACTCGGTCGCGCGGTGAACTCAGTGCGGTGAACTCAGTCGCGCGGCAACCTCAGTACAGCGCGGCGGCCAGCTTGCGGCGTGCGGCCACGACGAACGGCTCGGCTTGGTCGAACAGCTCGAACAACTCGAGCAGCCGAGTACGCGCCTTGGTGCGGTCGTCGCCCGAGGTCCGCTTGACGACGGCGATCAACCGGTCGAAGGCCGCCTCGGGCCGCTGCTGGAAAAGTTCGAGATCGGCGGCCCGGATCGCGGCGTCGACATTCGACGGATCGGCGTCGGCGTCGGCGATGGCCGACTCCGGCAGTTCCTGCGCCCGAGCGAGGAACCGCAGCTGGCGCAGCGCGCCCTTGGCCTCCTCGTTCGCGGGCTCGGCGTCGAGAATCGCTTGGTAAGCGGCCTCGGCGCCGGCCAGGTCACCCTGCTCCAGCGCCGCCTCGGCCGCCGCGAAACGCGGGTCCTCGGCGGGCTGCTGCGGCTGCCCGCCGCCTTCCAGCTTGCCCGCCACCGCGTCGACCACCGCGTCCAGCCACTGCCGCACCTGCGGCTCCGGCTGCGCGCCCTCGAAATCGGCCAGCGGTTGCCCGGCCGCGATCGCGATCACCGTCGGAATGCCCTGCACCCGCAGCGCCTGCGCGATGCGCATGTTGGCCTCGGCTTCGACGGTGGCCAGGTCCCAGGCGCCTGCGTCGGCGGCCACCAGACGCTCCAGCGTCCGGACCAGTTCGACGCTGCCCGGGCTGCGCTGCGAATACAGCACGACCACCACCGGCACCTGCATCGAACGACGCAGAACCCTGGTCTCGAAATCGGCCTCGGACACCGCGTGGTCGCCGCCTGCCGCTGCGCCCGCGCCCCCCGCGGGCTGCTTCAGGCTGGACAGATCGACCGCGCCGGACATGGCGGCGGCGACAGCGGGCGAAGGACGGCGTGCGGCTGGTCGATTCACGACTTCCAGTTTGTCACGACGTGGCGGATGCGGGCGCCCCGGACTCGGCCGAACCGGCGACGCTCAGCTCACCCAGCTGACCCGTGCGCACCGCCCAGACCTCGAACAGCACCGTGCAGAACGGCGGGAGGCTGGACAGCAGCGCGAGAGCGGTGGTCTTGAGGTTCCAGCCCAGCTCGCGCGCCGCCACGATCGCGCTGATCACGAACAGCACGAACACGATGCCGTGCGTCATGCCGAACACCTTGACCGGCCACAGCACCGGCTCGGGAATCCGCTTGAACACCATGCCGATGATCAGCAGAAACCAGGAGATCGCCTCGAGCACCGCGATGAAACGAAAACGCTTGGCCACCGTGCTCAGGTCGAAGACATTGCCCATGCGCCCCATTCTGCCGGATGCACTACACACTGTCGTAGTGAGCTGTGTCTAATTTGCTGTGTCGTTTGGCCGCGCCTGCGGCGCTGGGTGTTCGCGGCCCCTTGGTGGCTCGCGTCCGAGCGGCCGCCGCTGGCGACTTCGTCGCGGACGCGGCGGCCGCTCGGACGCGAGCCGGGCCGCGAACGGACAATGCTCGGTCTCGCTTCGCTCGAAACCTGTGGTCGGGCTGTGGTGGTCGCGTAGGGCGGTGACCTGCGGCCCCGAAGTTCGCCGTCCATGAGTGGCCAAACGACCGCTGCTGGCGACCTCGTCAACGACACAGCGATCTTGCGCGCGGGAACGGCACACATTTGATCTCGCTCTACCCAAAACCCGCAGCCGAGCCGACGCAACCATGCACAGCGGCGATGACACGCGGGACACGCGGGACACGAGAACTCACCGCAGGCGGGAGCAAACCACTGCTGACGACCTCGTCACCGACACAGCAATCCCCGAGATGCGCGCCGGAACGTCACCACTCGACATCGCTCCACCGAAGCTCGCAGCCGAGCCCACGCAACCATGCACAGCGGCGGTGACACGCGGAGCACAAGGGTTCACCTCGGCGGGAGGCAATCGCTGCTGTCGACTTCGTCACCCGCACAGCGATCACTCCCGCGTATGCGGGTCGAGAAGGGGCTGGGCTAGGTCTCGCTCCGCCCGAAAGCTGCGGCAGGTCCGACGTGATACGTGGGCGGTTGGGGGGTCGCAGATCACCGCGTAGTTGGTGCGGCGACCACTGCTCGCGACACTGCTGCGGGCATGTCGTACCGGCCGCACGCATTGCCGGGACACGGCGTGTAGTCCGGCGGGACGACCGATGGCCGCCCATGTCGGGGCGGCCATCGGTTGATGATGCGGCGCGGGGTCGTCCCGCACTGGTCAGACGCGGACGATGAGGGCGTCGCCCTGGCCGCCGCCACCGCAGAGGGCGGCCGCGCCGACGCCGCCGCCGCGGCGCTTCAGCTCGAGCACCAGGTGCAGCAGGATGCGGGCGCCGGACATGCCCAGCGGGTGGCCGATGGCGATGGCGCCGCCGTTGACGTTCACCTTCTCCGGGTCGATGCCCAGCTTGCGGGTGGACGCGATGCCGACCGCCGCGAACGCCTCGTTGATCTCCACCAGGTCCAAGTCGGCGGGCGAGATGCCCTCGCGCGCGCAGGCTTTGGCGATCGCGGCGGCGGGCTGGTCCTGCAGCGTCGAGTCCGGGCCCGCGACCACGCCCGCGGCGCCGATCTCGGCGATCCAGCTCAGCCCGAGCGCCTGCGCTTTCTCCTTGCTCATCACGACGACCGCGGCGGCGCCATCGGAAATCTGCGACGCGGTGCCCGCGGTGATCGTGCCGTCCTTGCGGAAGGCCGGGCGCAGCTTGCCCAGCGACTCCACCGTGGTGTCGGCGCGGATGCCCTCGTCCGTGGTCACCAGCACCGGATCGCCCTTGCGCTGCGGCACCGCGACCGCGACCACCTCGTCGTCGAAGACGCCGTTCTTCCACGCCGCCGCCGCACGCTGGTGCGAAGCCGCCGCGAACGCGTCCTGGTCCTCCCGGCTGATCCGGTCGGTCTCGTTGCGCTGCTCGGTGAGCGCACCCATCGCCTGGTCGGTGAAGATGTCGTGCAGGCCGTCGTAGGCCATGTGGTCGCGCAGGGTCACGTCGCCGTACTTGAAGCCTTCCCTGCTCTTCTCCAGCAGGTGCGGCGCCCGGCTCATCGACTCCTGCCCGCCCGCGACCACGATCTCGTACTCGCCCGCCCGGATCAGCTGGTCGGCGAGGGCGATCGCGTTGATGCCGGACAGGCAGACCTTGTTCAGCGTCAGCGCGGGCACGTCCATCGGGATGCCCGCCGCCACCGCCGCCTGCCGGGCCGGGATCTGCCCCGCGCCCGCGGTGAGCACCTGGCCCATGATCACGTAGTCGACCTGGTCGGGCGCGACACCGCCCTTCTCCAGCGCCGCCTTGATGGCGAACCCGCCGAGTTCGGAACCGCTGAAGTCCTTCAGACCCCCGAGCAGCCTGCCGACCGGGGTACGCGCACCGGAGACGATCACGGAAGTGGTCACGACGAGCCTCGCATTCGTAGATCGGACCTGCCCGCGCCCACCCGCGAGGTAGCGCGAGAGCAGGTGTTCTACTCAACGGTAGCGGGTGTGGCCCGCGCGACCGGTGCCAGGTCGCGCTACTTTCGAATGGTGAGCAACGTTATCGAACAGTCATCGTTCATCCCCGCGGACTACGTGACCGCGGTCGACCACGTCGGCATCGCGGTGCCGGACCTGGACGCCGCGGTTGCCTGGTACGCCGAGAACCTCGGCATGGTGGAGACCCATCGGGAGGTCAACGAGGCCCAAGGCGTGCACGAGGCGATGCTGTCGCTGCCCGGTGCACCGGATCGCGCCACCGCTCTGCAGTTGCTGGCCCCGCTCAACGCCGAGTCGACCATCGCGAAGTTCATCGACCGTAGCGGGCCCGGCTTGCAGCAACTGGCCTACCGGGTGACCGACATCGAGGCCGTCTCCGCGTACCTGCGCGCCAAGGGTCTGCGTTTGCTGTACGAGGCGCCACGGCATGGAACGGCGGATTCCCGCATCAATTTCATTCACCCGAAGGATGCTGGAGGTGTGCTGATCGAGTTGGTCGAACCGAACGCGAATGTTACGCACTAGTATCGACGTCAGGTCGGGAAAACTCGTTGGAATGACATTCGCAGTCGAGTCACCATCGGCTGTCTTCAGGCTGTAGTTTGTGTGCCATGTCGTCACCCGAGTCCGATCGCAATCGCTTCGTTGCACTGCCCTTCACCGTTGTGCGCAAGGGTTATGCGCAAGACGAGGTGCGTAATTACTTCGACCGCTTCGACGCGGAACTGAGAGTCACCGCCACCGACCGCGATGCCGCTGCGGCACAAGCACGTAACCTCGCGAGCCAGCTGGAAGACGCGCGCGACGAGATCGACGAACTCCGCAAGGAGGTCGACCGACTCTCGGTGCCGCCGACCACCGCGGAAGGCATGTCCGACCGCATCTCCCGCATGCTCCGTCTCGCCTCCGACGAGGCATCCGAGGTCCGTGCCCTGGCCCAGGCCGAGGCAGCGGAGATGGTGTCGATCGCCGAGCAGCAGGCCACCGAGATGCGTGGCAAGTACGAGTCGCTGCTCGCGGAGACCAAGGAGAAGCGCGAGGCGCTCGAGATCGAGTTCGAGCAGACCCTCGCGAACGCACGCACCGAGTCCGCCAAGATCATCGAGGCCGCCCAGGCCGAGGCCGACCGCATCGCGAAGGAAGCCGACGCGAAGCGCAAGGCCACCCAGCAGGACTTCGAGGCCACCATGGCCGAGCGTCGCACCAAGCTCACCCGCGCCATGGAGGAGCTGGAGGCCACCAGCCGCGCCGAGGCCGCCCAGCGGATCAAGGACGCGACCGACGAGGCCAACCGCCTCATCACCTCCGCCACCCAGACCTCCGAGCGCAAGATCGCGCACGCGAAGGAACTGGCCGAGGAGATGCGCGTGCTGCGCGGCCGCGTGCTCGCCCAGCTGCTCGGTATCCGCGGTCAGCTCGACTCGGTGCCCGCGATGCTCGCCGCGGTCAACCGGGAGAGCGAACTGCTCGACGGTGTGCCGGATCAGCGTAAGTCGATCGGCGGCAACACCAAGTCCGTCACCGGCTCGCGTCAGAAGGCGATCCCCGAGGTTGCCACCGAGGACGAGGACATCGACTCGGACGAGCGCGAGAGCGCCGACATCAGCAACTGACGTCGGACCGACGGCACAGCAGCAATCTCAACCGAATTCACCGAAGGCCGCCCCTCACCAGGGCGGCCTTCCCTAATTCCGCACCCAGCAGGATCTACCGTAACGCTCGATTCGTCCAGCCGGTGTAGAGGTCCCCGACCCTATAGCCCTTGCGGTGGCGTCTCGGGGGCGCGACTCGATGCGTCAGGACCACCGACGAGTGATTCGGCGGGTCCGGCGCCCGGTCCAGCAGCCGCGATGCCAGTGCCTGCGGTCGTCTTCTCCGCCGTATGCCGGCCAAGCGACGATATGAGCGACCCCGGGTGGGATCTCGTGGTCGCAGCCGGGGCAGCGATAGGTCTTGATGGCACGTGCGCCGGGGACGGCGCGCACCACATAGGTCTCGTCCCCGTCCGGACCTGACTCGGTCCGTCCGAAGATGTCCCCCAGTGCGCCACCCGACCACGAGTGATCAGCATGGCGATCCGAACGCGGCTTCCGGCGGGGCATGCGACAAGCGTATTACTCGCCCACGCGAGCCCCGCACAGCCCTGAGTTCAGAAGAGGCGGAATTCGTTGCTCTCCGTGCCACGCAGGGCGTCGTAATCGAGTGTGAGACAGCGGATGCCGCGGTCCTCGGCGAGCGTGCGCGCCTGCGGCTTGATCTGCTGGGCGGCGAAGACGCCCACCACCGGAGCCAGCAGCGGATCGCGGTTGAGCAACTCGAGGTAGCGGGTGAGTTGTTCGACGCCGTCGATCTCACCGCGCCGTTTGATCTCGACCGCCACCGTGCCGCCGTCGGCATCCCGGCACAGCAGGTCCACCGGTCCGATCGCGGTCATGTACTCGCGGCGGATGAGCGTGTAACCGGCGCCGAGGGTGTGCACGTGCTCGGCGAGCAGCTCTTGGAGGTGGGCCTCCACTCCGTCCTTCACCAGACCCGGGTCGACGCCGAGCTCGTGGGAGGAATCGTGCTCGATGTCCTCGATGGTGATGCGGAGTTCTTCGCCTGCCTTGTTGGTGACGACCCAGAGCGCCTTCGCGCCGTCCGGGAGCTGGGCGTCGCCGTTGCGTTCCTCCAGCCGGCAGGGTGGGCTCATCCAGTTCAGCGGCTTGTACGAGCCGCCGTCGGAGTGCACGAGCACCGAGCCGTCCGCTTTCATCAGCAGTAGTCTGCGGGCCATCGGAAGATGGGCGGTGAGTCGCCCTACGTAGTCGACCTGACAGCGAGCAATCACTAGGCGCACCCAAGCACTGTAGGCGAGCGCCCTTCGGCGGCTGCCGTCAGCCCATGAGCAGAATCGCCGCGAGGATCGCGCTCATGGCGAGCAGGGCGTTCTCGACCCGCGTGAGCCGCCGAGCGACGGCCGCCCCGGGCCGGGTCGTGAAGAATCCGACGGCGGCGCCGATCGTGAACGCCACCAGGTGTCCCACGTGGGTGAAGGTCTGCCCGATCAGCACGCCCTCGACCGCGACGATGAACCACAGCGTGGCCCAGGCGATCCGCCACCGGTACGGCACCGCGGCCACGAGCGCACCGATGAGCGCCATGGCGCCGTAGCTCACGCCGACGTCTTCGGCCCAGCGGATGCTCGCAGGCACCCACCCGGCTTCCACACCGATCCACAGGCCCGCCGCGACGAGCACCGTGGCACCGAGGTGACCGGCCAGAAAGACGCGCACCGAATGCAGCGCGCCGAAGCGCAGTTCCGCGAGGGCGAGCAGACAGGCGAGCAGGGGAATGATGACCCAGGCCCCCACGACGTCGCCGATCACGAACGCGCTGGCCAGCAACGTCCCGATACGACCGCTCAGGAGGTTGTGCAGATTCGTGCTCGCGTGCAGCACCATCCTCGTCTGCGCGGAGTCACTCAGCACCGAGAAGACCACCGAGACGACGATCAGGCCCGACAGGTACACAGCCGTGGCGGGCAACCTCGGCGACCACCATCGTGATCGCGTCGGTGTGCTGGGGTCGAGCGCCGCCGACCGAGTCGGCGTCGTCACGACGGTCATGCATACCTCCGTTGTTCGCGCGGGCAGTGCCACACCGCCAACCATTCTCGGTCTCCGCGCGCTACGTCCTCTCGAATTTCTCTGCGAATTGCTACTGAACACAATTCTACCGATCAAACGACGAAAGGCCCTCGACTGTGTCGAGGGCCCTTCGTGAAGGATGTTCCGGCGGTGTCCTACTCTCCCACACCCTGTCGAGTGCAGTACCATCGGCGCTGGCAGGCTTAGCTTCCGGGTTCGGAATGGGACCGGGCGTTTCCCTACCGCTATGGCCGCCG
>NZ_JADLQO010000015.1 GCF_015477775.1 Nocardia abscessus
CAACGCACCCACGCGCTCAGCGTCTGGAACATCCACTACAACTACCATCGACCACACTCCACCGCCGGAAACCAGCCACCAGCCAGCCGCCTCCACACCGGCGTCACCAACGTCCAGGCCTCATACAACTAGGTGTCGATCTGATCAGCGAGATGGCGCTGCTGTACAGGATCTCCAAAACACGATCGAGGTCGTCGGAAGTGGCGTTTGCACGGAGTGTGGCAGCGCGAAGCTTGCCGAGCGCTGAAGGCGCGGAGTAGCCGATCGGGCTACACGCCCACCCGACCCTGGGCCCGGCACTCACTCGAGTCGCGGCGGTCGGGTCCACTCGGTGGCAGGTCTATCGCCGGCCGAGCGGCCCTCTCGCCGCTCCAGTTCGGCCGTGATCAGTTCTCGGGCCGCTTCGCCATGGGCGGCCTGCTCTGTCAGCGTGTTGAACACCTTCTCGTACAGGGCGATCTCACGGGGCTGGGTGACGGCGGACTCGGCGGTGATGGTCTCCACCAGGACCTTGCGGCGGTCGTACAGCACGAAGTCGGTGGTGCGCCGAAAGTACGGGCTGTCCGCCGGGACGATGCCGAATACGAGCCGGGGCAGCGTCATAAGGTCCAGGATGTGCCGCAACTGCTCGATCATCACCATGTCGTCGCCGACCGTCGTCCGCAGCGCCTGCTCTCCGACCAGAAGGTAGAACCGGTGCCGACCGTGGCGGAGGACCTGTTGACGTTCCATCCGCGCGGCCACGGCTTGGTCCAGGTCGCGATTGGTGTTCAGAAATGCCATGCCCGCCGCTAGGAGCGCCCGGGCGTAGTCGGCCGTCTGCAACAGCCCGTGGAAGACCTGCGGGTCGTAACCGCGTAGCAGTTCGCTCCGGTCTTCCAGGCCGTTGATCTGCCGTTGATGACTCGCGTAGCCGTGCCCGACGATGCGCCGCCACTCCATCCAGGCAGCGGAGATATTGCGCACGGTTGCCAGCAGGTCCGGATATTCCTTTTCCGCTCTGGTGATTCGGCACCACGCGGCCAGGTCGTCCTCGGACAGCGACTGTGTGCCGTTCTCGATGCGCGATACCTTCGCCGGATGCCAACCTGCTTGTTCGGCCAGCTGGTAGCCGCGCAAGCGCGCCGCCACCCGAAGGCCACGTAGTCGGGCTCCCAGGTCGCGGCGCGCCTCGCCGACGTTGGTCACTTGGCGTACTCGGCGTGCGGAATCGCTCTGGACCACAGTGCGTCCCGCCGCCGGGCGTAGTGGGCGACGATCAAGGGGTCGGTGATCGCCACCCACCCGGGCAGCGCAGCCCCGTCTGCGGTAAACACCGTGTACGCGGCTAGAGCATCATCGAACAGCCACCAATCGTCATCGGGAAGATCAGGCGGCGCGTCCTGGCGTGGTAACCACCGGATGTCTTCGCCGACGTCGATGTTTGCGGCGGTCGTGCCGACCGAGAACCGGGTGTAATCGCCGTGCGGCTCGGTGATTACCCGGACCCGCTGCACGGCACAGCCCGACCCGATCACCTCTCGCATGAGCGCGTGCCACGTCGTACTGGCCGTCGGGTCTTGCGGTTCGCCGTTCAGGAATCGCCGCACCCGGTCGGTCTCTCCGGCTACGCCGCTGTAGTCGTCGCGAACCTCCAGATGGAACGCGCGGCGATGAGTGCGGAAGACGTCCGCCAGGTCATCGAACGCCAGGTGCTGCATCGCGCCTCAACTCCGTTCCGATCGCGACCTCCACCGCCGACTCGTGGCCGGGCAACCGAATCTGTTCCAGCGCTTCGGCATCGGTGACCGGAGACCCGGTGAGTATGAATGTGCCGTGTCCGGTGTCGCGCAGCAATGCACCGAGACACGTCCCCGGAACAAGGTGCCTGATCAGGCGGTGCGGAATTTCGATGGTGCCGGTGCTGTCGGTGCTCCAGCCCTGCACCACGTACGTCCGGCGATCACTGCGAAAGAGGGTGGGCGATTGCCCGTCCGTGCTGTCGCCGCCAAGTCGTTCCAGCTTCATGGTTCCTCCAGTGGAGTGCGTGAATACCCATCATCGGCCGTACGGCTTCACCGCGCTGGACTCTTCGGCGCAATATGCCGCAATTTTCTGTTGTCGGTGAACTGCGCACGCCTAGCGTGCTTTTCAGCCCCGCCGCCGGGTTGATGCGAAGTCCTCGGCGGCGTGGCTTGCCAACGTCAGGGAGGGCAGGGCAATGGACGCGCTCGGAGTTGTCGACCTCGATTCGACATCCGACCTCGATGAGGCGCGGCGTGTGGTGCGCCGGATAGCGACCGGGCTGGGGCTCGACCTCACCGACGTGATGACGTTCCGCTCGGCCGAATCGGGCTGGATATTCCGACTGCTCACGGCCGTACACCTACTCGGTGCGCACGCGGTGATCGTGCGCGAACTCGCCGAACTACACGGGCTCGAACTCGCCGTAACCGGCGTCGCGGACCTGCACACGCAGTGGATGACTCGGCGGTACGTCGGCTACGGGCCAGGGCACACGCGGCCCTCGCGGGCGCATCTGGCGGGTGCGTGATGACCAGTGATCTGTGGGTGTGGCTCGGATTCGTCGCGGCCGTGGGCATCCCGGCGGTTGTGTTCGTCGTGGCCGTCCTGTGGCCCGAGCGTGTTCCACCGGACCGGACGGTAGAGGCGATCCGGCAGCGGATCGAGGACGAAGATGACCCGCCGCCCGCGCCCTGACCCACTTTCGCGAAGCGGGCGATCGTGCAGGCGGTCGCCAGCCCGAGGCATCGCCGGCCTTGTGGACGGAAACGATTCATTATTTTCTGAATACAGATTTGCATGTATTGTCGGTGGTGTGGAGACCTTGTCGCACAGTGATGCGCTGGCCCGCTTCGGGCACGCGCTGTCGGATCCGACTCGCACGCAGATCCTGTTGCACCTGCGGACGGGTTCGGCGTATCCGTCGGACTTGGCCGAGCGGATCGGGGTGTCGCGCCAGATCTTGTCCAACCATCTGGCGTGCCTGCGTGGGTGCGGGCTGGTGGTCGCGGTGCCCGAGGGCCGACGTAGTCGCTACGAGTTGGCCGATGCCCGCATCGGGCGGGCGTTGGGGGATCTGCTCGGGTTGGTGCTGGCGGTGGATCCGGCGTGCTGCCCGGCCGCCGATGCGGAGGCGTGCTGCTGATGGCCTCGTTGGGGATGGCCTCGTTGGGGATGCCCTCGCTGCCGTCGTCGCCGGTGATCGCGGCGAGCGGGGCGCGGCGTGCGGTGCTGTCCGGTCGAATCCGCTGGCTGGTCGCGGGCACGATCTCGTACAACGTGATCGAGGCCGTCGTCGCGCTGACCGAGGGCGCGCGGGTGTCCTCGACGGCGTTGATCGGGTTCGGGCTGGATTCGGTGATCGAGGTGTCCTCCGCCGCGGCGGTCGCGTGGCAGTTCGCCGGGCGCGATCCCGAGGCGCGGGAGAAGGTCGCGCTGCGGATCATCGCGTTCTCGTTCTTCGCGCTGGCGCTGTATGTCACCGTCGACTCGATCCGCGCTCTGGCCGGCATCGGGGAGGCGCGGCACTCGCCGATCGGGATCGGTTTGGCCGCAGCGAGTTCGGTCATCATGCCGGTGTTGTCGGCTGCGCAGCGCCGCGCCGGACGTGAACTCGGATCGGCATCGGCGGTCGCGGATTCCAAGCAGACCCTGCTGTGCACATATTTGTCGGCGGTGCTGCTGGTCGGGTTGCTGCTCAACATTCTGTTCGGGTGGTCGTGGGCCGACCCGATCGCCGCCTTGGTGATCGCGGTGATCGCGGTCAAGGAAGGCGTGAATGCCTGGCGCGGTGACACCTGCTGCCCGGCGACCGCCGCCTTGGGCGAGACCGGCGCGGCCGGGCACGACTGCGACTGCTGCGAAAACCATGCTGCCGGAAAGGACTCCTGATGCCCCGTATCTCCGACCCCGCCCGCGCTCGCTACCTCGAAGAGATGCGCGCTGCGAAAACCGCGCCCAGCGCCGAGCAGCGGTGGACCCATCTGGAACGCGCGCACATCCTGTCCCAGCCCGATCCGTGGCTGCACACCCGAAACCACGCCGCGATGTTCGTGTTAGCGGTGGGTCAACGCGACCGCCGCGAAGCCCTCGGCCAGGTCGTGCGCATCATCGTGGCCGCTCCCGGATCACTGGCGGGCCGCTACCCCGAAGGCAACACCGGCCGCGCCACGGTCGGGCTGCGCCAACCCATGCCGACCCCACCCGATCTCGCCGCCCTGCTCAACCCCACCGGGGGCGGCCACCTGTGATGCCATTGCGGGATGCCCGTTGTGGCCGCATCGGATCGAACTGGCCGATGTTCGCCCCACGGAATCATCGTGGAGCGAGCCTTCGACGCCGGCTCTGATCTTCTACGTGCATCTTCGGTGGGCGCAGAGGGGATCGAACCCCCGACCGCTGGTGTGTAAAACCAGTGCTCTACCGCTGAGCTATACGCCCGTGCCGTTACCGGCGGTTTATGAATCTAGCGCGGCGAGCGCTTTCTCCCAAGCTGCCTGGTCACGGGGCTCGCCGGGGCCGTTCATCTCGGCGAAGCGGATGTAGCCTTCGCGGTCGACGACGAACGTGCCGCGATTGGGGTAGCCGGACTTCTCGTTGAAGACGCCGTAGGCCTGGGCGACCGCGCCGTGCGGCCAGAAATCCGACAGCAGCGGGAAGGTGTAGCCCTGTTCGGCTGCCCAGATCTTGTGCGTGGGCGGCGGGCCGACCGAGATCGCGACGATCTCCGCGTCGTCGTTCTGGAACTTGGGCAGCTCGTCGCGGACCTTGCACAACTCACCCTGGCAGATCCCGGTGAACGCGAGCGGGTAGAACACGATGAGGACGTTCTTCCTCCCGCGGAAGTCCGACAGGGACACTTCCTGGTTGTTCTGGTCCTTCAGCGTGAAATCCGGCGCGAGAGTGCCAACCTCGAGCGGCATAGCGAATCCTCCATCGTGTCGGGTTTCCACCGGGCGGCCCTGTGAGACCAACCCTGGTGGAAACCATAGCGCGGTGGCTCAGCGCTGCTTCGAGGGCGCCTTGGGCTGAACCAGCCTGCTACCCGTCCACGAGCCGAGACTGATCGCCGAGGTCTGAGTCAGACCGGCGGTCGGTGCGGATTCTGCGATTTCGCTCGGCTCGACATGGCCGGGCTGTCCGGTCTTGGGGGTGAGCACCCAGACGAAACCGTCATCGGCCAGCGGGCCGATCGCGTCCATCAGTGCGTCCACCAGGTCACCGTCGCCGTCGCGCCACCACAGCAGCACAACGTCGATCACCTCGTCGGAGTCCTCGTCGACGAGTTCGCCGCCGATCGCGTCCTCGACGTCGGCCCTCAGGTCGTCGTCGACGTCCTCGTCCCAGCCCAATTCCTGGACAACCAAGCCGTGTGTAATGCCAAGCTTCTGAGCGTAGTTCTGCGCGTCCGCCGCGGCGACCACGGTGGTGTCCTCCTCAACTCCCGACAGTAGGTAGTTGCAAGCGAACATGGTTATGGGCTTCAGCGCAAGCCGATCCGGCGAAATAGGTACCGAATGTCGCGTTGCGATGGTGTGTCAAGGGCTTTCTCAGCGTTTCGGACACGAGTCGCGCACGACGTTGCGCGCATCGTTGACCCGCCTGCTGGCGTCGTTGAGCGCCGCGACCGGCGCGGTGTAGGTCATCGTTCGCGTCTCGGCGGCGAGTGCGCGGGCCGCGTTCACGTATTCTGTGAGCTTGGCCGCCAGGTCCGCGGGCAGCGCCTCCTTGGCGGAGTTCACGCCGCTCTCCACCTTGTTCGCGGCGTCCTCGAGGGTCTGCGCCGCCGCGTCGCGCTTGGCGACGTAATCGGGCGCGTTCGAATCGTGCGCGTCGACGAACTCGTTGTACCTGCTGACGCCCGCACCGGTGGTGCCGGGAAACTGGCCGCAGTTGTCGGCGATGGCCTTGGCCTCGGCCGCCGCGCGCCGGGAGGAGGTCGCGGCCGCCGACGAGGACGCCGCCTCGGTCTTGTACGCCGCCAGATCGCTCGCGTTCGGACCGGCCACGCCGTCCACCCGGTTGGCGCATCCCGCGACGACCAATCCGATGGCGACGGCTCCGGTGGCGCACACCATTCCGAACCCGCGTGGGTTCAGCAGCTTCATCGTCCTCCCGCTCCTCAGGGCTGCCACGCTCGACTCACCTTGCCTGTCGAACGGTACTGGATTTACGGCTGACATGATGATTTGGGACGCGCCATCGGCAAGGATGGATGGTGCGCCCGAACCTTTCGTAAACGGGCGGTCCGCCAACCAGCGAAACCGCCCGGGGATACCGACGCCATCAGCATGTCCACCCCTGTACGAGGAGCAGATTTGACCGACCTGATCCACTCTTCCGCGCCGGCGAAATCCGCCGGGACCAGCTCCGCCCCCGCGCCCGCCGCGAGCCGCGATCCGAACGGGTCGCACCCGCCGCAGCCGGGTGGCCGGGTGCGGGTGATCCGCGAAGGGGTGGCGTCCTACCTACCGGACATCGACCCGGAGGAAACCAGCGAATGGCTCGAGTCGTTCGATGAAATGCTCGACCGGGAAGGTCCCGGCCGTGCGCGTTACCTCATGCTCCGTCTGCTGGAGCGGGCCGGTGAACGTCGCGTCGCCATCCCATCCTTGACCTCTACCGACTACGTCAACACCATTCCCACCGAGAACGAGCCGTGGTTCCCCGGCGACGAGGAGGTGGAGCGGCGCTTCCGCGCCTGGATCCGCTGGAACGCCGCGATCATGGTGCATCGCGCCCAGCGACCCGGGATCGGCGTGGGCGGCCACATCTCCACCTACGCGTCCTCGGCCGCGCTGTACGAAGTCGGCTTCAACCACTTCTTCCGTGGCAAAGATCATTCCGGCGGCGGCGACTCGATCTTCATCCAGGGTCACGCCTCGCCGGGCATCTACGCCCGCGCGTTCCTGGAGGGCAGGCTGTCGGCCGATCAGCTCGACGGGTTCCGGCAGGAGTACAGCCACGGCGGCCCCGGCCACGGGCTGCCGTCCTACCCGCATCCGCGGCTGCTGAACAACTTCTGGGAGTTCCCGACGGTGTCCATGGGCCTGGGCCCGATGAACGCCATCTACCAGGCGCGGTTCAACCACTACCTGCACGACCGCGGTATCAAGGACACCTCCGACCAGCACGTGTGGGCGTTCCTCGGCGACGGCGAGATGGACGAGCCGGAATCGCGCGGCCTCGCGCACGTGGCGGCCATGGAGGGGCTGGACAACCTGACCTTCGTCGTCAACTGCAACCTGCAGCGCCTGGACGGCCCGGTGCGCGGCAACGGCAAGATCATCCAGGAGTTGGAGTCGTTCTTCCGCGGCGCGGGCTGGAACGTCATCAAGGTGATCTGGGGTCGCGAGTGGGACGCGCTGCTCGGCGCCGACCGCGACGGGGCGCTGGTGAACCTGATGAACAGCACCCCCGACGGCGACTACCAGACCTACAAGGCCAATGACGGCGCCTACGTGCGCGACCACTTCTTCGGCCGTGACCCGCGGACCAAGGCGCTGGTGCAGGACCTGTCCGACCAGGAGATCTGGAACCTCAAGCGCGGTGGTCACGACTACCGCAAGGTGTACGCCGCTTACGCGGCCGCGATGGCGCACAAGGGCCAGCCGACGGTGATCCTGGCCAAGACCATCAAGGGCTACACCCTCGGCAAGCACTTCGAGGGCCGCAACGCCACGCACCAGATGAAGAAGCTGACCCTGCAGGACCTCAAGGACTTCCGCGACCTGCAGCGGATTCCGATCAGCGATGCCGAGCTGGAGAAGGATCCGTATCTGCCGCCGTACTACCACCCCGGTATGGAGGCCCGCGAGGTGCAGTACATGCTCGACCGGCGCAAGGCGCTCGGCGGGTTCCTGCCCGAGCGGCGCGCGGCGGCCAAGCCGCTGAAGCTGCCCGGCGACGAGGCCTACCGGTCGGTGCGCAAGGGGTCGGGCAAGCAGAACGTGGCCACCACGATGGCCCTGGTGCGGCTGATGAAGGAGCTGCTGCGGGACAAGGAGATCGGCAAGCGGATCGTCCCGATCATCCCCGACGAGGCCAGGACCTTCGGTATGGACTCCTGGTTCCCTTCGTTGAAGATCTACAACCGCAACGGCCAGTTGTACACATCGGTCGACGCGGAATTGATGCTTGCCTACAAAGAGAGCGCCGTCGGGCAGATCCTGCACGAGGGCATCAACGAGGCAGGCTCGACGGCGTCGTTCACCGCGGCGGGCACCTCGTACGCCACGCACGGCGAGCCGATGATCCCGCTGTACATCTTCTACTCGATGTTCGGCTTCCAGCGCACCGGTGACGGACTGTGGGCCGCGGCCGACCAGCTCGCCCGCGGGTTCGTGCTCGGGGCGACCGCCGGGCGCACCACGCTGACCGGTGAGGGCCTCCAGCACAACGACGGGCACTCCCTGCTGCTCGCCTCGACCAACCCGGCCGTGGTGACCTACGACCCGGCGTTCGCGTTCGAGATCGCGCACATCGTGCGGGACGGCCTGCGCCGGATGTACGGCGGCGGCACCGCCCCGCAGGGCGCGGCTCCGCTGCCCGGCACCCATCCGCACGGCAGCGCGAGTGAGTTCGGCGGCGAGGACGTCTTCTACTACATCACCCTCTACAACGAGCCGTACCCGCAGCCGGCCGAGCCGGAAGACCTCGACGTCGCGGGTCTGCTCAAGGGCATCTACCTGTACAAGCGCGGAGGTGAGGGCGACCCGCGCGCCCAGATCCTGGTCTCCGGCGTCACGGTGCCGGACGGCCTGCGCGCACAGGCGCTGCTCGCGCAGGAGTGGGGTGTGCAGGCGGACGTGTGGTCGGTGACCTCGTGGGGCGAGCTCCGCAAGGAGGCGCTCGACAAGGAGATCGCCGCGCTGCGCAACCCGGGCGCCGATCCCGGCGTCCCGTACGTCACCGAGGCGCTGTCGCGGGTCGACGGCCCGTACGTCGCGGCGACCGACTGGATGCGCGCGGTGCCCGACCAGGTCCGCAAGTGGGTTCCCGGCGACTTCACCACGCTCGGCACGGACGGTTTCGGTTTCTCCGACACCCGCCCGGCCGCGCGACGGGTGTTCAACGTCGACGCGCAGTCCATCGTGGTGGCCGCACTCGCCGGTCTGGGCCGGACGGGCGGGATCGATCCCGCCAAGGCGGTCGAGGCGGCGGCGAAGTACCGGATCGATGACGTCGACGCCGCGCCGAAGCCCGCGGCAAGCGCCGAAGAAGAACTCGCGTAGCGGAATATTGGATGGTGGACCGTAAACCGCCGCGGCCGCGACGGATCTCCGAAGGCTCTTCCGAGCATGAGGTGTATCTGCCGACGGGCGCGCTCTCCCCGAACCGGCAAACTCGCGACCCCCTTCCGGACACGCTGCTCAAACGGGTGAAGCAGTTCTCCGGCCGCCTCTCCACCGAGGCGGTGGGGTCGATGCAGGATCGGTTGCCGTTCTTCGCCGATCTGGACGCCGCGCAGCGGGCGGGCGTGCAGATGCTGGTGCAGACCGCGGTGGTGAACTTCCTGGAGTGGCTGCAAGACCCCGACAGCGACATCCGGTTCAGCCTGGATGCCTTCCAGGTGATCCCGCAGGACCTGGCGCGGCGGTTGACGCTGCGCCAGACCGTGGACATGGTCCGCGTCGCCATGGAGTTCTTCGAGCAGTGGTTGCCCGCGCTCGCGCGCAACGACCGGCAGTTGGTGGCGCTCACCGAGGCGGTGCTGCGGTACGGGCGTGAGCTCGGATTCGCCGCCGCCTCGGTGTACGCCAGCGCCGCGGAGTCGCGCGGTGCGTGGGACACCAGGCTGGAGGCGCTCGTCGTGGACGCCGTGGTGCGCGGCGACACCGGCCCGGACATGCTGTCGCGGGCAGCGACGTTGAACTGGGATGCCACCGCACCGGCGACGGTGCTGGTGGGCACCCCGCCCGGCGAGCAGGGCGTCTCCTCGGTGGGGTCGGTGCATTCCATCGCGGCGCGGCACGGGCGGGCCGCGCTCGCGGTGGTGCAGGGCGCCAGGCTGGTGATGGTCGTCTCCGGGCACCTGGGGGAGACCTCGCATGTCTCCCCGTTCCTGGCCGACCTGCTCGCCGAGGTGTTCTCGGACGGTCCGGTGGTGATCGGGCCGACCACCCGCACCCTGGGCGCGGCCCACGCCAGTGCGGTGGAAGCGCTGGCCGGAATGGAGGCCGTGGTGGGCTGGCGCGGTGCGCCGCGGCCGGTGCACGCGGCGGAATTGTTGCCGGAACGCGCTTTGTTGGGTGATCGAGCTGCGATCGACGCGCTGAACGAGTACCTTGTCCTACCGTTGGCCGCGGCGGGGTCGTCGCTGGCGGACACGCTCGATGCCTATCTGGATTGCGGTGGAGCTGTCGAGACGTGTGCGCGTCAGCTGTACGTCCATCCAAATACGGTTCGGTATCGGCTCAAGCGCATCGCCGAGATCACGGGCCGTGATCCGATGAATCCTCGGGACGCCTACGTGCTACGGATTGCCGCCACAGTAGGTCGTTTGACACGAACCCGTAACGAATCGTCAACTTCTGCCCCAGAGGACGCTCGAGTCCCTATCGGTCACGCGGGGCTGTAACGCATCCGTCGAATCGGTCGATTCGGACAGCCCACGTGGACTTTTGTGGGACCCCCACAAAAGCGCCTCCGAACCTTCATTCGCGTCGACATCTCGTGCGGCCCGCCTCACAGTGTTTTCTTAGAGGCGTGATCGCGTTGTTCGCCCCTGGACAGGGCTCCCAGACACCCGGCATGCTCGCGCCCTGGCTCGACCTTCCCGGCGCGAACGAGCGCCTCACGCTGTGGTCCAAGGCCTCCGGCCTGGATCTGGTCCGTCTCGGTACCACCGCGACGGCCGAGGAGATCACCGACACCGCCGTTACCCAACCGCTGGTGGTCGCCGCGGCGCTGCTCGCGTTCGCGGAGATCTCGCAGGACGCGCTTCCGGCCGCTACCATCGTCGCCGGGCACTCGGTCGGTGAACTCGCCGCCGCCGCGGTCGCCGGAGTCATCTCCGCCGACGACGCGGTCCGGCTGGCCGCAATCCGCGGAGCGGAGATGGCCAAGGCGTGTGCACTGGAGCCGACCGGTATGTCCGCGGTGCTCGGCGGCGACGAAGCCGCCGTGCTGGAACGGCTCACCGAACTCGACCTCGTCCCGGCCAACCGCAACGCGGTGGGCCAGATCGTGGCCGCGGGTCGGTTGGACGCTCTCGCCGAGCTCGCCGCGAACCCTCCGGAGAAGGCCCGGGTTCGCGCGCTGCCCGTCGCGGGCGCCTTCCATACGGCGTTCATGGCCCCGGCGCAGGATGCTGTGACCGATGCCATAGCGAAGATCACGCCGAACGAGCCGACCAGGACCCTGCTCTCGAACTTCGACGGCAAGCCGGTCACGTCCGGACAGGACGCGATCGACAAGCTCGCCGCGCAGGTCACCCGGCCCGTTCGCTGGGATCTGTGCACCGAAACCGTCCGGCAGGCCGGCGTTTCGGCTGTGGCGGAACTGCCGCCGGCGGGCACCCTCGTCGGCATCGCGAAGCGGGAGCTGAAGGGCACGCCCACGCTGGCCCTGAAGACCCCGCAAGACCTCCCCGCGTTGGCTGAACTGACCGTGTCCGGCTAGCTTTCCTCCGCGACCATGCATTCAGATGCGAGGTCGTGACCGAGAGGCGGTAACTATTACCGCGCTCGATCCGAAAAAAACCAGTAGAGCCCTACAAAGTATCAAGAAGGGAGCCACGAAGTGGCCGCTCTGACCCAGGAACAAATCGTCGAGGAACTCGGCAAGATCATCGAAGAGGTGACCGGTATCGAGCCCTCCGAAGTGACGATCGAGAAGTCCTTCGTCGATGACCTGGACATCGACTCGCTGTCCATGGTCGAGATCGCGGTTCAGACCGAGGACAAGTACGGCGTGAAGATCCCCGACGAGGATCTGGCCAGCCTGAAGACGGTCGGCGACGCCGTCGCCTACATCCAGAAGCTCGAGGCCGAGAACGCTGACGCGGCCGCGGAGCTCAAGGCCAAGTTCGACGCCGAGTAGGGCCGAAACAGTGACCACTCCTTCCACCTTGAACGGGAATTTCCCCAACGTCGTCGTAACCAGCCTTGCGGCGACCACGTCGATCGCGGGTGACGTCGATGCGACGTGGAAGGGACTCCTCAACGGCGAGAGCGGCATCGACGTTCTCGAGGATTCCTTCGTCGAGGAATACGACCTTCCGGTCCGCATCGGCGGCCACCTGAAGGTCCGGCCCGACACTCTGTTGTCTCGTGTCGAATGCCGGCGCATGGCGTACGTCGAGCAGCTCGCGACCGTGCTCGGTCGCGAGGTGTGGCGGAACGCAGGCAGCCCGGAAGTCGACCCGGAACGGCTCGGTGTGGCCATCGGCACCGGATTAGGGGGCGGCGACGCCCTCATCGATTCCGTGGACAAGCTGAAGAACGGCGGCTATCGCAAGATTTCGCCGTTGGCTGTGCAGATGGTCATGCCGAACGGCCCGTCGGCCGTTGTCGGTCTCGAACTGAAGGCCAGGGCAGGAGTGGTCACTCCGGTCTCGGCGTGCTCGTCGGGCTCCGAGGCCATCGCCAATGCCTGGCGCATGATCGTCATGGGTGACGCCGACATCGTCGTCACCGGTGGCGTCGAGGGCTTCATCGACGCGGTGCCGATCGCCGCGTTCACCATGATGCGCGCCATGAGCACCCGCAACGACGATCCGAAGGGCGCCTCGCGTCCCTTCGACAAGGATCGCGACGGCTTCGTCTTCGGCGAGGCGGGTGCGCTGATGGTCATCGAGACCGAAGAGCACGCGAAGGCCCGCGGCGCGACCATCCACGCGCGACTGCTCGGCGCAGGCATCACCTCCGACGGCTTCCACCTCGTCGCGCCCGATCCCACGGGTGACGGCGCCGCGCGGGCGATGACCAGGGCGATGCAGTCCGCGGGTCTGACCAAGAAGGACATCGCGCACATCAACGCGCACGCGACCGCGACGCCGATCGGCGACACCGCCGAGGCGAACGCGATCAACAAGGCCGTGGGCAACCATGCCTCGGTGTACGCGCCCAAGTCGGCACTCGGTCACTCGATCGGCGCCGTCGGCGCCCTGGAGTCCGTGCTGACCGTGCTCAGCATCCGCGACGGCATCGTGCCGCCGACGCTGAACCTGGAGAACCAGGACCCGGAGATCGACCTCGATGTGGTGAAGGGCGAAGCTCGCCGCCAGGAGATCGAATACGCGATCAACAACTCCTTCGGATTCGGTGGGCACAATGTGGCGCTCGCCTTCGGTCGGGCATAGCCGCGCGATCGACTGCACACGATCCCGGCGGGGTCGGCCATTCGAAGTGGCCCGGCCCCGCCGTGGTTCGACATACGCAGCCGCAGCAGCGGCACACTCATCGAGGTGAGGAGACCACGCGATGACAATCATCGCTCCCGCGTTGCATCAAGAGACGGCGACCGACCCGCGCGATCCGCTGGGTCGACTCCAGCGCTTCTTCGATCCCGGGACCATTCTTCCGCTCCATCCGCGTGACAAGTCCGGCGTGCTCGCCGCCATCGGCGAGGTGGACGGCGTCCGCACCGTCGCCTACTGCTCCGACGCCACCGTCATGGGCGGCGCGATGGGCGTGGAGGGCTGCAAGCACATCGTCGACGCCATCGACACCGCCATCGGCTCCGGCGTCCCCGTGGTCGGCCTGTGGCACTCCGGCGGCGCCCGCCTGGCCGAGGGCGTCGAGGCGCTGCACGCGGTAGGCCTGGTCTTCGAGGCCATGGTCCGCGCGTCCGGCCTGGTGCCGCAGATCTCCGTGGTGCTCGGCTTCGCCGCCGGTGGCGCCGCCTACGGCCCGGCGCTGACCGACATCGTGATCATGGCTCCGGAAGGCCGCGTCTTCGTGACCGGCCCGGACGTGGTGCGCAGCGTGACCGGCGAGCAGGTGGACATGGCCACCCTCGGCGGACCCGCGACGCACGGCAAGAAGTCCGGCGTCACCCACATCGTGGCCGACGACGAGGCCGACGCGCTGCATCGCGCACGCCGGCTGGTGTCGATGTTCGCCGAGCAGGGCGAGTTCGACCTGGTCGCGGCCGAGCACGGCGACGTGGACCTGAAGGCCCTGCTGCCGGAATCGGCCAAGCGCGCCTACGACGTCAAGCCGATCATCCACGAGCTGCTCGACAACGTGGACGGCGAGTCGTCGTTCGAGGAGTTGCAGGGGCTGTACGCCCGCAGCATCGTCACCGGTCTGGGTCGCCTCGGTGGCCGCACCGTCGGCGTGCTGGCGAACAACCCGATCCGGCTCGGCGGCTGCCTGAACTCCGAAAGCGCGGAGAAGGCAGCGCGTTTCGTGCGGCTGTGCGACGCGTTCGGCATTCCGCTGATCGTGGTCACCGACGTGCCGGGTTACCTGCCCGGTGTCGGCCAGGAGTGGGAAGGCGTCGTGCGGCGTGGCGCGAAGCTGCTGCACGCGTTCGCCGAGGCGCGCGTTCCGCGGGTCACGCTGGTCACCCGCAAGATCTACGGTGGCGCCTACATCGCGATGAACGCCCGCTCGCTCGGCGCGACGGCCGTCTACGCGTGGCCCGGTTCCGAGGTGGCCGTCATGGGCGCCAAGGCCGCGGTCGGCATTTTGCACAAGAAGGCTCTCGCGGCCGCGCCGGAGGAGGAGCGCGAGGCGCTGCACGAGCGGCTCACCGCCGAACACGAGCGCATCGCGGGCGGCGTGGAGCGCGCCATCGCGATCGGTGTCGTCGACCAGGTCATCGACCCGGCGAAGACCCGCAGCACCATCGCCGCGGCACTCGCCGCGGCTCCGGCCCGCGCCAGCCACCACAAGAACATTCCGCTCTGATCGACCCACTGAAGCGGGCCACGGCACTGCCGGGGCCCGCTTCGCGTTTCCGGGCCTCCCGCAGCGGCGCGGCGCTGATCGCGCTCGCCCGGTCGAGTGGTGAGCCGATTCGGTGGTGTGGTGGGGTGTCCTCGGCCGAGGCGGCCGAGATCGTGAGGCTTCACGGGGCGAGCTCGGGGGAGTGGTCGGTAGCATCGGGAGGTGCGCTACGAAGAACTGGCCGACGTGCCGTGCTCGATCACGCGCCCCCTCGTGATCTTCGGTGATCGCTGGACTCTGCTCATCCTCAAGTCTTGCTTCTCCGGCATCCGGCGGTTCAACGCGTTTCAGAGCACGCTGGGCATCTCGCGCAGCAGGTTGCAGGATCGCCTGGACCGGCTGATCGACAACGGCATCCTGGTCAAGCAGAAGGCCGCCGTGGGTGCGCACGAGGAATACCGGCTCACGCCCAAGGGCCACGACATCTACCCGATCCTGCTGGCCATCCGTGATTGGGGCGATGCCTACATGGCGCCCGAAGGGCCGCCGGTGCGCTACAGCCACCGCGAGTGCTCGGGGGAGGCGCACGTCAAGCTCGAATGCGATACGTGCGGAAGCGAACTCACCGCCCGAGAGGTCACCCCGGAGCCGGGACCGGGCTTGCTGAACGTCACCGGCGCCGAGGCCACCGCGAACAGCACACGCTAGAAATCGTCGCAGCGGCGCATGCCGTGTGGGCGTGACCCCGCCGGGCGAGGTCGCGCGGGAATCAGTCGGCGAACCAGGTGGCGACTTCCTCGGGCTCGGCCCGGGCGGTGCGGAAGCCGTTGACGGGATGGTCGAGGTCCGGGTACCCGAACGAGATCCCGGCCACGACCTTGCGGTGGTCCGGAATGCCGAAGTACTCCCGGATGAAGGGGGAGTACGAGGCCAACGCGGCCTGCGGCGCCGCGCCGAGACCGAGGCTCTGTGCGCCCAAGAGGAAACTGCCGATGTAGAGGCCGCAGTCGACCGCCCCGTAGACGCCCAGGTCCGCTTCGCTGGTCACGATCGCCACGTGCGGCGCGTCGAAGAGTTCGAAGTTCCGCACCGCCTGCCGCATGGTCTTCTCGTGGTCGCCTTTGACGATGCCGACGCTGTCGTAGAGTTGCTTCCCGCATTCGCGCCTGCGGTCGCGATACACCCCGGTGTACTGGCCGGGAAACGCGAAATCCGGTGCGGGCGGGGCGGTCGCGATGTGTTCGACCAGTTCCTTCCGGAAGCGATCGGTGCCCGCGCCCTCCGTCACCACGACCTGCCACGGTTGGGTGTTGCACCACGACGGCGTCCGCTGAGCCAGCCGCAACAGGGCACGGATGGTGTCGCGCTCGACGGGCTGCGCGCGGAACTGCCTGCAGGTCCACCGTTCATCGAGCACCCGGGTCAGCGCCGTGAAGTCGTCGGTCGTCACTGTCATTCCCCCGCCTCCTTTGTCAGTCTTATTTCGAGACCAAAACTAGCATCGAACACTCCCGCGCGAAAGCCGGGCGGCCGCACGCTCGCCGAGGACGGGCGCGTCGAGCGCGACGCGCGCAGCCGTGTGATCCGGTTGTCCGCGTTGCGGCAATCGGCGCGGCGGGACGAGGCAGAATCCCGATATGGCGTCCGAAGCCCCCGCCGCGCGGGACCGCAAACGGCACGGCAGGCATTACACGCCCCCGGCGCTGGCCCGGTTTCTCGCACAGCGGCTGTTACGCCATGTCGAGCCCTCGGAGGGCGCCCTGCGCGTGCTCGATCCGGCCTGTGGTGACGGCGAGCTGCTGTTCGCGGTGCATCACGAGGTCGCGGCGCGGTTCCCGGGCATCCGGCTGGTACTGACCGGCTACGACCTCGATGCCCGAGCGCTCGCGGTCGCCCGCGAACGCGCCGGTGCGGAAAGGATCGCAGCGCGCTGGCACCGAGCCGACTTCCTCGCGGTCGAATCCCGGCTCGCGGACGCCTCGTTCGACGCGGTGATCACCAACCCGCCGTACGTGCGCACCCAGCAGCTGGGCGGATCGACCGCGCAGTTGCTGAGCAAGCGCTTCGGCCTGCGCGGCCGGATCGACCTGACCCATCCGTTCGTCGCGACGCTGCCTCGGTTGCTGACCTACGAGGGCGCACTGGGGTTGTTGTGCGCCAACCGCTTCCTGACCACCAAGGCGGGCGCGAACATCCGGCGGCTGCTGCTGACCGACCTGGCGCCGGTCGAGCTGTACGACCTGGGGGACACCAAGCTCTTCACCGCCGCTGTCCTGCCCGCGATCACCATCGCGCGCCGCGCGAGCCACCGCGACGGCTGCCGCTATGTCTCCGCCTACCAGGTCAGCGGCGGAACACCCGGTGCGAAGACGCTTTTCGAAGCGCTTGCCGACGCGGACGGCTCGATTGTCGAGTTCAACGGCCGGACCTTCGCCGTGGAGGTCGGCGAGTTGGTGACGGCGAGGCCCAGCGACGATTCCGTGGCTCGGGCCGGCGAGAGTTCGACCGCCCGCGCGGCGACACGCGGCGGGCAGGCGCAGGGGGCGAATCGCCGGGACGTGTCCCACGAACCGGATGTCGCGTGGCGGATGTCGCACGACGCGGTCGATGCCTGGTTGACGAAGGTAGCGGCGGCGACCTGGCGCAGTTTCGGTGACCTGGCACGTATCCGGGTCGGCATCAAGACGACCGCCGACCACGTGTTCATCTCCGACCGCTGGGCCGAAGCGCGACCATGCCCCGAACCGGAATTGCTGCTCGACCTGATCACCCACCACGACCTCGCGCCGTGGCGGACTGTCCGCGCCCGCGACGTGCGCGTGCTGTATCCCTACGACCTGGCCCGTTCGCGCCGGACGCCGATAGATCTGGCCGAGTTCCCCGACACCGCCGCGTATCTGCTGTCGCATCGGGAGACGCTGGCCGGGCGTCGCTACGTCGTAGAGAGCGGTCGCCCCTGGTACGAGATCTGGGTTCCGCAGCGCCCGCACTTGTGGCGCGAGCCGAAACTGGTGTTCCCGGACATCAGCGACCGTCCGCGTTTCGCGCTCGACAACTCGGGCGCGGTGGTCAACGGCGACTGCTACTGGATCTCGCTACCCGATCTGTCGGATGTGCCCACCGAGGCGACGCGCTTGGCGTATCTGCTGATGGGCGTGGCCAATTCGGCGCTCGGGCTGCGGTTCTACGACGCGGTGTGTGGCAACCGGTTGTACTCGGGCAGGCGGCGCTGGATCACCCAGTACGTGTCGCGGCTGCCGGTGCCCGATCCGGCGGCCGCCCCGTCGGCGGGGGTGATCGACCTGGTGCGCGAGTTCGTGCAGGGCCGGGCGCCGGACCCGGCGGCGCAGGCGGAACTGGACGAGCGGGTGGCCGCCGCGTTCGGCGTACGGTTACGCGTTGACCCGGACCCCGACCATCGGCAGCAGGGTGCGGCGGGCGAACTCGCGCGCGGCGCTCTGGTCGCTGACCGGGATCAGGCCGTCGGGGGTGAGGGCGAGCGAGAGCGCGAGCCTGGCCATGATCTCGGCGACCAGATCGGCGTCGAAGTCGTGCGTGCCACCGGCCTCCCGTAGTCCGCGCAGCTTCTCGGCCAGGTAGTCACGGCCGACGGCCAGTATCGGTCCGGCTTCGGTGGTGAGGCGGGGCAGGATCAGGTCGGGTTCGGTGCGCAGCAGCCTGCGCAGCAATTCGTTGCCCGCGATGGCGCGGATGAACGCGACGAAGATTTCGACCAGCTGATCGTCGGTGCCGGAGACGGCGTGCACCTGCTTGTCGATGGCGGCGACGAAGCGTTGCGCCTCCCGGACGCTGACCGCCTCGACGAGGTCGTTCTTCGATTCGTAGCGCCGGTACAGCGTGGCCGGGCTGATTCCCGCGCGGCGGGCGATCTCGCCCATGCTGGTTCGCTTGATGCCGAAGTCGAGGAATGCCGAGAGCGCGCTTTCCAGGAGCTTTTCCCCGTCGGCGACCGGCTTCTCCAGAATGCGCTGCAGTATGGGTGAGACGGTTGGCATCGGATCTCCAGTGGTTTCGGCGGCGGTGGCCGGCCCGTGGCCGGTAGGCGCGGCATCGCGACGGGTGCGGGCGGGACGTCCATTATTTCATCGGTTCCGCACGGTGTGATCGGGCATTGCCCAACCGCGCCGTCCTCGGACAACAGGTCGCGTGTCCAGATTCGACTGACTAGCCTGTGGTTGGCGTCCGGCCGCACCATCGGCCGGTGCGGAAAGGGGTTGGGCCATGGGGTATTTCGCGGATCGTGTCGTGGCGATCACCGGTGCGGGCTCGGGTATCGGCCGGGAATTGGCCGTGGCGTTGGCCGGTGCGGGGGCATCGCTGGCGCTGTCGGACAAGTCGGCGGATGCCGTCGCCGAGACGGGCGTGTTGTGCGCCGCCGCGGGCCGGGAGCCCGAGGTGAGCACGGTGGACGTCACCGACCGCGCGGCCGTGTTCGGGTACGCGGAGCGGACCGTCGCGCGGTTCGGGCGGGTCGAGGCGTTGTTCAACAACGCGGGCATACTGCATGTCGGCAGCGTGCTGGAGTCACCGTTCAGTGACTTCGAACAGGTGATGGCCGTCGATTTCTGGGGTGTGGTCAACGCAACCAAGGCGTTCCTGCCGCATCTGCTGGCCGCCGATCGCGCGCATGTCGTGAACATGTCCTCGGCCTTCGGATTGGTGGCGGTAGCGCGGCACGCGCCGTACAACGCGGCGAAGTTCGCGGTGCGCGGCTTCACCGACTCGCTGCGCCAGGACATGCGGGCGGCGGGCGGCAACGTGCGGGTCACCGGCGTGTACCCCGGCGGCGTGCTCACCGGGATCGCCCGCTCGGCGAGTGTCGCGCCGGGTGTCGACGCGGCGCAGGTGG
The DNA here is from genome assembly GCF_015477775.1 of Nocardia abscessus. Lineage (GTDB taxonomy): Bacteria > Actinomycetota > Actinomycetes > Mycobacteriales > Mycobacteriaceae > Nocardia > Nocardia abscessus_A. Next base: position 19,711 of record NZ_JADLQO010000015.1, read on the forward strand.
TGCGCCGGTTCGAAGGGCGCGTGGCGCGGACCGGTCCGGCCGCGGCGGCGCGGACCATTCTGCGCGGGGCGGCGCGCGGCGAGGCGAAGGTCCTGGTGGGACTGGACGCCGTCGTTGTGGACCTGGTCACAAGAATCGCCGGGTCGTACCACGAGAAGGTGCTGGACATGGTATTCCGTTCCTGACCGCGCGCAGGGTACGCGGTCACGGATGGGAATGACGAAATGATAACTGGCCGAACGTATCTCACGTTATGGTGGACGGCCGCCGCGCCGCATCGGGACGGCACGCCGAGGCGCGAGCGGTGACGAAGTGGATTCTCCTGGAGTGTTTTTCGGGTTCGCCGGGGCGAGTGATCGCCGTGGGGTCCACGCCGAAGTCGTTCGTGCCGCTGACCAACATCGTGCGCAATCCGCTGTCGCTGGCCGACGCGGAGTCGGCGCTGCGGCGGGTCTGCGTCACCGGTGCGCCGGTCGCGCGGGCCTCGGACGACGGCAGGCGCACGGTGCGGGCCGAGCCGCTGCTCATCGCGCCGGGGCAGGCGCACGCCGTACGGGTGTGGGTGGGCCCGGCGCAGGAGCCGGTCGCCGCCACGGACCCGATGGGCGCGTGGTACTTCGATCTCACGACCAACCGCTCGGTGCGCAGCGACGACCTGCTGGACCTGTACGGCGTCGCGCCGCACAACCGCGCCGCCGAGCTGGCCATCGCCAGCGCGTTCACCCGGCTGGTCACCAACCGTGACGAGAGCGAGGCGCTGGCCAAGATCGTCAACTCGGCGCCGGGCACCGAGCACCAGGCGGTCTGGACCATCCGGCGCGACGACAACGCGCTGCGGGCCGGCCATTTCGCCTGCCGGATCGTCGCCGAGCCGGACGACTCGGGCATGCGGCACGTGCTGCTGCGCGGCGTGACCCAGGACATCGGCGCCGCCACCGCGGTCTCCGCGGCCCCGCCGCCGACGATCCTGGAGTACGCCGTGCTGGAAGCCGCCACCGAGCCGGGCGAATACCGCGCGATCGTCAATCTGCGCTCGTTGCGGCTGATCCGGTGGATCGGCGCGCCCATGCCGGAAATCGCCTGGGAGGACCTTCCCTGGCAGCCGAGACCGCAGATCCATCCGGACGATCTGGCCACCGCGCAGACCATGTCGCGCGAGCTGGCGCGGCATCGCACCGAGGGGACGGTGCGCTTGCGCCGACTCGACGGTGGTTGGCAACGGGTACGGGTACGGGCCGCGCTGATGGCGCTGGATCAGCACACCACGGCCGGACTCGCCACGGTCACCGCGGCATCATGAACCGCGGTGACCGTGGCGTCGAAGTCATTGGCGCGGCAGATCCAGCTCGGCCATTTCCTTCTCGATCGCATTTGCGGCGAAATCCACACCGCGCGAACGCAATTCATGAACCCGGCGCTGGAGTGCCTCCACTCCGCCGGGTTGGGCCGCGATGTCGGCGACGCTGATCCGGCCCATGGGCCGATGCACGCCCGACTGCACGTACGACACCGTGTTACCTCCTGCCTGCACGCTCACCCACCCACCGACCCGGGTGGGTTCACCACTGCGCTACAAGTCGCACGACAACCGTGTCGACAGGAGAGCCCGGGTCGCCGGGCACGCTGGCTGAATGCTATCAGCGATCTCTACTGGACACTTGATCAGTGTGTCCTGTTTCACACCGTATTTCCCGTGCGATGCTGAGCTGTATTTGCTAGGTAGACAGTCGCATTCAGGCGAATGCGATCTTGTTCCTCGGCGCGCAGTTCCCGGCGCACCTTGCCGGGCACTCCCGCCACGAGCGAGCCGGGCGGAATCTGCGCGCCTTCCGGGATGAGCGCGTTGGCCGCGATCAGGCTGCCCGAACCGACGACGGCGCCGTTGAGGATGGTGGCGCCCATGCCGACGAGTACGTCGTCGCCGATCGTGCACCCGTGCAGGATCGCGTTGTGACCCACCGACACCCCTGCTCCGACGGCAAGCGGGAAGCCTGGGTCGGCGTGCAGCACGCAGCCGTCCTGGATATTGCTGCGCGCGCCGACCTCGATCGTCTCCAGGTCACCACGCAGTACCGCGCTGTACCAGACACTGACCTCGGCGCCGAGTCGCACCCGGCCGATCACGGTGGCGTTCGGCGCGATCCACGCGCTCTCATCGATCTCCGGCGCATGCTCGCCCAGCTGAATCCGCATGCTCATGAACATATCGGGCTGAACACAACAGGCGCGGCCGGGCAGCCCGTGCCGGGCCGGGCGAAGGCGGTGCGGCCGCTCAGCCGCGCCCCTGGAAGCTGGTGCGATGGGCGGCCGGGCTGGTGCCGAGAATGCGGTGGAAGTGGTGGCGCAGACTCACCGCCGTGCCGAAGCCGGTGTCGGCGGCGATGCGTTCCACGCTGTCGGCGGTGGACTCGAGCAACAGCCGCGCCCGGTCGGTGCGCTGCAGCAGCAACCACTGCTGCGGGCTGCTGCCGGTGCGGTCGCGGAAGCGGCGGGTGAAGGTGCGCCGCGACATGAGCGCGACCCTGGCCCAACCGTCCAGGTCGATCGGGTCGCCGAGATGGGTGCGCGCCCAGACCATGGCGCGCTCGATCGGATCGTCCTGGGCGGCGTCGGGTACCGCGACCGGGATGTACTGCGCCTGTGAGCCGCTGCGGTGCGGTGCGGTGACCAGCGCCCTGGCCAGCTCGGTGGCGGCCTTGCTGCCCAGATCGCCGCGGACCAGGTGCAGGCAGCAGTCCAGTGCCGCGGCCACGCCGGCCGATGTCACCACGTCGCCCAGGTCCGACCACAGCGTGTCGGCGCGGACGCGGACCGCGGGAAACGCGCGGGCCAGTTCGGCGGCGGCGGCCCAGTGCGTGGTGACCTCGCGTCCGTCGGCCAGCCCGCTGGCGGCCACCGCCCACGAGCCGAGGCACAGCCCGACGATCCTCGCGCCGCCCGCGTGGGCGGCGTACAGCGCGGCGCGCAGGTCGTCCGACAGCGGCAGGCCGGCTCGCCAGCTCGGGATCACGACCGTGTCGGCGCGGGTCAGCGTATCGAGGCCGTGCCGGACATCGATGTCGAATCCGGCGGGCGTGGCGAGGCTTCCAGGTTGCTCGGCGCACACGTCGACTCGATACGGCGCGGACCCGCCCACCCCTATCCGCCCGAAAACGAGGCTGGGTACCGACAGGTGGAATGGACTGATCCCGTCGTACGCGAAGACGGCTACGGTGCGCATGGCCCGATCTTAACGATGAGCGACTCGCGGGCCACTGTCGATCGGCGTGCGGGCCGGACAAGATCAACGGCATGAGCGACACGATCGAACGCACCACCCTGGAAGTCCTGCACGTCGGCGGCCCGACACTGCGGTTCCGCTACGCCGGCCGCACGTGGCTGACCGATCCCACCTTCGACGAGCCCGGCGACTACCCGGGGCCCGTCACGCTGCACAAACTCATCGGACCCGCGGTGTCGCCGCAAGAGGTCGGCCCGGTGGACGTCGTGCTGCTCTCGCATGACGAACACGCCGACAACCTGGACAACTCCGGCCGGGAATTCCTGGGCACCGTGCCGACCGTGCTGTCCACGCCGGGCGCGGCGACCAGGATCGAGGGTGTGCGCGGCCTGGAGAACTGGGAGACCGTGACGGTGCACGGGGTGCAGGTGACCGGCGTGCCCGCCCTGCACGGCCCCGAGGGCTGCGAACCGATCACCGGAATCGTCACCGGGTTCGTGCTGCGGGCCGAGGGGGAACCGACGGTGTACGTCTCGGGGGACAACGCCTCCGTCGACGTGGTGCGGCGCATCGTCGAGCGGATCGGCCGGATCGACATCGCCGTGCTCAACGTGGGCGCCGCGAACGTCGGCCGCTTCATCGAAGCCGACGTCACCTTGAACGCGCGCACCGCCCTGCAGGCCGCCGAAGTGCTCGGCGACGCCGTGATCGTGGCGGTGCACGGCGAAGGCTGGGCCCACTTCAGCGAGACGCTCGACTATCTGGGCCGAGCGTTCCGCTACGCCGGTCGCGCCGACCAACTGCGCATACCGCCCCTGGGGCAGGCGGCCACCGTATGACGCCTGCGCGGCCGCTCACCTGAGCAACGTGCCGAGAAACCGGCGCGAAGGGCGGGCTCCGAGTGGTCGGCGTGCGCGACCGGCGCGTCGCTCGTGGCGCGGGCACGGTGGCGGGGCCACGATGGCGGTATGAGGATCGGAGTACCACGGGAGGTCAAGGAGCAGGAGTTCCGGGTAGCCCTGACTCCGGCAGGCGCCGGGGAATTGGCAGGCCAGGGACACGACGTGCTGGTGCAGGCCGGCGCGGGCGTCGGATCGGGGTTCCCCGATGCCGAGTTCGCCGCGGCGGGGGCGCGTCTGGTCCCGGACGCCGACCAGGTGTGGCGGGAAGCCGAACTGGTGTTGAAGGTCAAGGAGCCGATCGCGCAGGAGTATCCGCGGCTGCGTCGCGGGCAGGTGTTGTTCACCTTCCTGCACTTGGCCGCGTCGCGCGAATGCACCGACGCCGTGCTGCGCTCGGGGATCACCGCGATCGCCTACGAGATGGTCCGTGCCGCCGACGGATCGCTGCCGCTGCTGGCCCCGATGAGCGAGATCGCGGGCAAGCTCGGCGCCCAGGTCGGCGCGTACCACCTGATGGCGCCGCTGGGCGGCGCCGGACTGCTGCCCGGCGGCGTCCCCGGCGTGCGTCCGGCGGAGGTGGTGGTGCTCGGCGGCGGCGTCGCGGGCTCGAACGCGGCCGCGGTCGCGGCGGGCATGGGCGCCCGCGTCAGCGTGCTCGACACCAACCTGCACCGATTGCGCGAACTCGACGCACGCTTCGCCGGGCGGGTGATCACCGTCGCGTCGAACGCCGCGGAGATCCGGCGCGCGGTGCTGTCGGCCGACCTGGTGATCGGCGCGGTGCTGGTCCCCGGTGCGCGCGCGCCGAGACTGGTCACCGACGACCTCGTCGCGGGTATGCGCCCCGGTGCGGTGCTGGTGGACATCTCCATCGACCAGGGCGGCTGCTTCGCCTCCGCGCGTCCGACGACGCACGCGGACCCCACCTTCCGGGTGGCCGACGCGCTGTTCTACTGCGTCGCCAACATGCCGGGAGCGGTGCCGCACACCTCGACGATCGCGCTGACCAACGCGACCCTGCCCTATGTACGCGCGATCGCCGATCTCGGCTGGAAGGAGGCGTGCGCGGCGCACCCCGATCTGGCGCACGGGCTCACCGCGGACGCCGGGCGGCTGCTGTCGGCCGAAGTCGCGGCCGCGCACGGGTATTCGCGGCCGCTCGGCGTCGCGGGCTGACTACTCCTGCTCGGCCTACTCCTGCTCGGCGCGGCCCTCGCCCAGATACCAGTCCGGCTCGCCGCTGGTGGGCAGGTCGCGCAGCTTGTCCGGGTTGCGGACCACGTCGATCGCCACGATGTGTCCGTCGTCGACGGTGAAGGAGAAGACGCCCGTGTGGGTGCCGTCGAAGACGACCAGCCCGGGCTGGCCGTTGACCAGCACCGCGCGTCCCCAGGCGCCCGCGGCGGACGGCGCGTGGTACCACCCGAGCAGCAGCTTGGCCACGAGTTCGGCGCCGTGCACCGGCTGCCGGATCGCGGGCACCTTGCCACCGCCGTCGGCGGTGAGGCTCACGTTCGAGTCGAGCACGCCGAGCAGTGCGCTGAGATCGCCGGAACGCCAGGCCAGCGCAAAGGCCGACACCACTTTCTTCTGCTCGTCGGGCGAGGCCGGGAAGCGTGGCGTGCCGCTCTCGACGTGCTTGCGCGCCCGGGAGGCGAGCTGGCGGACGGCGGCCGGAGTGCGACCGACCACGTCGGCGACCTCCGGTCCGCTCATGCCGAAGACGTCCTGGAGCACGAATGCGGTGCGCTCGGCCGGTGACAGGGACTCGAGCACCACCAGCAGCGCGGTGGTCACCCGCTCGTCCTGGGTGATCCGGTCGGCGGGGCCGTCCAAGGTGGTGACCTCGGGCTCCGGAAGCCATTCGCCCACGTACTGTTCGCGGCGGACGCGCGCGGAGCCGAGGTGGTCGAGGGCGAGGCGGCCGGTCACGGTGGAAAGCCAGGCGCGCAGGTTGTCGATCTCACCCGCGGCGCCCGCCTCGTACTGGCGCTGCAACCGCAACCACGCCTCTTGCACAACGTCGTCGGCGTCGCTGAGACTGCCCAAGGTGCTGTAGGCGAGCCTGCGCAGGTACGGCCGGTGCTCCTCGAACTGCCGGGCCAGCTCGGCTTGATCGAGGGGCTCGCGGGAAGGCTGTTCGGAGGTCACTGCTGTTCGCCCGTTCGTCGTTCGGCCCCTGCCGGGGCGATTCTATGGTGCGTCGTCAGGTCGACAACGCAGGGGAAAGAGTGTGACACGGCCGCGGGGGATGAGCCGTGTGCGCGGGGCCGGTCGCCCACCCGATAGCCTCGCCGGGTGCAGAAGGGGACCTCCACCGCGATCGGGTTGCTGCTCGGATTCGCGCTCGACCGGGCGTTCGGCGATCCGCGGCGGTGGCACCCGGTGGCCGGATTCGGTTCGGCGGTGGCGGCTCTGGAGTCGGTGACCTACGCCGACCGGCGCGCGGCGGGTCTGGCGCACGAGGCGCTGGCCGTCGGCGCGGTGGTCGGGCTCGGCGTGGCGGCTCGGCGCGGCGGGGTGGTGTCGACCGCGGTCGCGACCTGGACCGTCCTGGGTGGACGCAGCTTGGCCCGGACCGGGCACGCGATGGCCGACCGGTTGGCGGACGGCGACCTCGACGGCGCCCGCGCGCTGCTGCCCTCGCTGTGCGGTCGCGATCCGCAGGCGCTCGACGCCAACGGACTCGCGCGCGCGGCCCTGGAGTCCATCGCCGAGAACACCTCCGACGCGGCTGTGGCCCCGGTGGTCTGGGGCGCCGTGGCGGGCGTCCCGGGTTTGCTCGGGTATCGCGCGATCAACACGCTCGACGCGATGATCGGCTATCGCAACGAGCGCTACCGGCGTTTCGGCTGGGCGGCCGCGCGCGTCGACGACGTGGCCAACCTGATCCCGGCACGAATCACCGGTTTGCTCACCGCCGCGCTCTCCCCCATGATCGGCGGACGGCCCGCGGCGGCTCTCGACGCGTGGCGCAGGGACGCCGCCGGGCACCCCAGCCCTAATGCCGGGGTGGTCGAAGCATCGATGGCCGGGGCGCTCGGCGTCCGACTGGGTGGCCGCACGCAGTACCCGCACGGCGTCGAACTGCGGCCCGTCCTCGGCGACGGCCCGGCCCCCACCGTGCACGATCTGCGCCGCGCGGTCCGCCTTTCCGAGGCCGTGCAACTCGCCGCCACCCTGCTGGCCGCCGCCGTCGCGGCGACCAAGCGCTGAACGTCCGCGGCGAGCATCCACCGGGCCGGAATCAACCGCGGCCGCGGCCGTAACGGTCGGCGAGGCGAGCTTGGGTGGTCGGTGCGGCGGGCGGGTTCGGCGTGGTCGCTGGGGTCGGCTCGGAGCGGGCCGGTTCGGCGGGGGATGTCGCGCCGGGTGGCTGTGCTGCGGCCTTTTCCTTCCTTCGCTCCCGGATCTCGGCGTAGACGAAGTAACCGAGGCCCAGCGGGGCCATGATGCCGAAGGCGAGCCACTGAAGGCCGTAGGACAGGTAGGGGCCCGCGTCGAGCCGGGGCAGGGGAGTGGGGGTGAACGCACCCGGTTGGTTCTCGCTCAGCTGCAGGTAGCCGCCGCGATCGCCGGTCGGGAGGGTGGTCAAGGTCTGGTTCAGAACCGCCGACTCCTGCGTGGTGTCGATGGAGTACACCTGGCGGTAGCCGTCCTGGACGCTCGGGTCCTTGCCGGGCGTGACGCCCTCGGACATCCGGACGCGGGCCTCGATGCGCTGCGGCCCGGCGGGCGGCTCGATGATCCGCGGCGGGCGCGTGCCGTCGACCGCCGACACCAGCCCGCGGTCCACGAGCAGCACGCGGCCGTCGTCCAACCGGAACGTGGCGAGCACCGCGTACCCCGGAGCGCCGTCGAGGTGGCGCAGCCGCACCAGCACCGTGGAGTCCGGTACATAACTGCCGGAGGCGGTGACGCGCCGCCACTCGGTGGGCGTGCCGCTCGCGGTCTCCGACAGCACGGCGGTGACGTCGACGGGCTCGGCCTTCACCGAGTCGGCGATCAGCTGGTTGCGGTGCGAGGTGGCCGTGTTCTTGCCGAGCTGCCACGGCGCGAGCACGGTGAAGCACAGGTAAGCGAACGCGGCGACCAGCACCGCCAGGATCAGCCAGCTGGGGCGCAGCAGGAAGGCGAGCCTGCGCATCAGGATCGCTCGTCGGCGACTAGGCGCGGATCGGGCGGTTCGGCGGCGGCCAGTTCGGCGCGCACCCAGTCGAGCAGACCGGGCACCGCCGCCTCGATCTGAGCGCGCACGAGTTCGAAGTCGGCGGCATCACCGTAGTAGGGGTCGGCCACGTCCTGACCGTCGGCGTCCGGGTCGAAGGCGCGCAGCAACCGCAGCCGCCGCGCCGGGATGCCCAGGCGGGCCAGGTCCCGTTGGTGCGAGCGGTCCAAGGCGATCACCAGGTCGGCGTCGCTGTGCGCGGCGCCGAACACGGCGGCGATGTGGCCGGTCGGGTACCCGTACTTGCGCAGGGTCGCGCTGGTCCTCGGGTCGGCGTCGGCGCCGACGTGCCACGAACCGGTGCCCGCGCTGCTGACGCGTACCCGATTGGCCAGTCCGGCCCGGTACAGGTGCGACGCGAAGATCTTTTCCGCCATCGGAGAGCGGCAGATGTTGCCGGTACAGACGAACGAGACGTGCAGCTGACCCACGCCTGCCATTCTGGCCGGTCCTGCTACGGGACCGCCACGTAGGGTGTGATCTCGTGGCCGAGGACACCGTCGATCGCGCGAAACTGCGTCACCACGGCGACGTGGACGCGCGTGCGGGCATGCTCGATTTCGCGGTGAACGTCCGAGGGACCGCGCCGCCGGAGTGGCTGCGGCGACGTCTGGCCGCGCGGCTGTGCGATCTGGGCCGCTATCCGAGCGCCGAGGACGCCGAAGCCGCCCGCCGCGCGGTCGCGGCCCGGCACGGCCGCGATCCCGGCGAGGTGCTGCTGCTGGCGGGCGCCGCCGAAGGCTTCGCGATGCTGCCCCGCCTCGCCCCGCGCTCGGCCGCGGTGCTGCACCCGTCGTTCACCGAGCCCGAACTCGCGCTGCGCGAGGCGGGCGTCCCCGTGACCAGGGTGGTGCTGCGGCCGCCCTACCGGCTGGATCCCGCCGCGGTGCCCGCAGAGGCCGATCTGGTGGTGCTCGGCAACCCGACCAACCCGACCTCGGTGCTGCACCCGGCCGACACCATCCGCGCCCTGCGCAGGCCGGGCCGCGTCATCGTCGTCGACGAAGCCTTCTCCGACGCGGTGGTGGGCGAGCCGGAATCCCTCGCCGCCGACTCCGCACCCGACCTGCTCGTGCTGCGCAGTCTCACCAAGACCTGGGCGCTGGCCGGTCTGCGCTGCGGCTATTTCCTCGGGGCGCCGGAGGTTCTCGCGCGACTGGAGCACGGGCGACCGCACTGGCCGCTGGGCACCCTGCAATTGGAGGCGATCGCCGCCACCGCGAGCCTGGCGGCCGTCGCCGAGGCCGGACGCGTCGCCGAGGCGCTCGCCGTGCAGCGCGCCGCGATGATCGAGCGACTGACCGGCGTGGGCGTCGACGTCCACACCCCGGCTGACGGCCCGTTCCTGCTGCTGCGCGTGGCGGACGGCGAATTGCTGCGCAAACATCTGGCCGCCGAGGGCATCGCGGTTCGTCGCGCGGACACCTTCCCCGGTCTCGGCCCGGATCATCTGCGCGTCGCGGTCCGTGGCGGTGGGGAGGTCGATCGGCTGGTCGCCGCGATCCGGTCGGCGGATGTCCGGTGAGCGCACAGCGGGCTGTGCGCGGATCAGATGCCCCGCGCCGGCCGGACGGAGGTTCCGCGCGGCGATTTCGGGCGTCCGGTGCGCTGGAGGTGGGGCAGTGCCCGAACCCACACCGGGGCGGTCGGGAAACGAGCCAGGCGAAGCAGTGCAGGAGCGATGTGAAGGAAGGTGGACGATGACCACGCTCGCGGATCTCATCGGGGTGCTCGACGCGGCCTACCCGCCCGCGCTGGCCGAGTCGTGGGACTCGGTCGGCCTGGTCTGCGGTGACCCGGCCGAGGAGCTGACCCGGGTGCTGTTCGCGGTCGACGCGACCGCGGCGGTCGTCGACGAGGCGATCGACTGGCGCGCGCAGGCCCTGGTGGTGCATCACCCGTTACTGCTGCGCGGTGTCGACACCGTCGCGGCGAGCACGCCGAAAGGCGCACTGCTGCACCGGCTGATCCGTTCCGGCTGCGCGCTGTTCACCGCCCACACCAACGCCGACTCCGCCGCCCCCGGCGTCTCCGACGCGCTCGCCGCGGCCCTCGGTCTCACGGTGACCGGACCGCTGGACGCGAAACCCGAGTCCGCCGTGGACAACTGGGTGGTCCAGGTGCCACGTACGCACACCGAGGCCGTGCTCGCCGCGATTTTCGCCGCCGGTGCGGGCGGGAGTGGGAACTACTGCGACTGTGCGCTGCGGGTGCCCGCGACGGGGCAGTTCCGTCCGGTGGGCGACGCGGCTCCGGCGCAGGGCACCCTGGGCGAACTCCAGCACGTCGAAGAGGAACGGATCGAGGTGGTCGCCCCGCCCGCGGTGCGCTCGGCCGTGCTCGCCGCGCTGCGCGCCGCGCATCCCTACGAAGACCCGGCCTACCACATCAGTGAACGCGCCCAGCTGCCGTCGTCGCTCGGCATCGGCCGGGTCGGCACACTGCCCGAACCGGAAACGTTGCGCGCGTTCACCGATCGCGTGGCCCGTTCTCTCCCGCACACCGCGTGGGGCGTTCGCGCCGCGGGCGACCCGGAGCGCAGTATCTACACCGTCGCGGTGTGCGGGGGAGCGGGCGACTCCTATCTGAACAGGGCCACCAGGCTCGGCGTCGACGTGTACGTCACCTCCGACCTGCGCCACCATCCGGTCGACGAGCACTTGCGCGCGGGTGGACCAGCGTTGGTCGACGCCGCGCACTGGGCCACCGAATTCCCTTGGTGCGCGCAGGCCGAAGCGCTCGTCCGGAGCGCGCTGCCCGGCCTGGAGACGAGGGTGTCCACGTTGCGCACCGACCCGTGGACGGTGCGTGCGCCCAGCTGAGCACCGAGCGCCTGCGTCCGATGCCGTTGTCCCGGCGACGAACTGACGACGGCGTGTCGGTGCGTGTCCGCCCGCGGCCGGAACGGGTTGGGCGGTTCGGGTGAATCGAGTAGTTCGTGCGGGGTACAACTACCGCATGAACTTCCCGGTTGATTTCGGGCTCGTGCAGATCGGGCTGATCCTGCTGCTGGTCGTCGGTGTGGCGCTGATCGTCTCCGGTCTGCTCGCCGCGCGCCGGGTGGGTATACGGCCGCTGCTCGCGCGCGGGACGAGCGGGCTCGCGTTGCTGCTGGTCGCGGCGGTGTTGCTGTGGATAGCGACCCTGCTGCAGACGTATCTCGGGCTGACCGGCGAGATCAAGGCGGCCCATGTGGTGGCCAAGCCGGTGGCGGGGCAGGAACACCAGCTCGACGTCGACCTCACCCTGTTCGGCGACGACGACCACCCCGACCAGCGCCTGACCTACCGGGTCGAGGGCGACATGTGGGTGCTGCAAGCGGGCATCGTCGAGCTGGAACCATGGGTCAACGCCATGGGCTTCCATTCCGGCTACCGGATCAGCCGCCTGTACGGCCAGCGCCTCGACGGCGTCGCGACCACGCAGAACCAGATCTTCCTCAACGACGGCGACCGGGACTTCTTCGCCGACATGCGCGAGGGCCGCTGGTGGACCCAGCCGTTCGTGCGCTCCGCTTACGGGAACGCGGTGATCGCGGTGCCCGGCGAATACGACGTCTACATCTCGCGGGACGCCATCAAAACCCGCACGGTCGGCGGCTGACGCGGGTCCGCCGATCCGGCGGGGTACGGTTGAACACCAGTCCCGTCCACCCCATCCAGGAGTTTGTCCGCGTTGAATGTCGAACCCACGATCCAGGCCGAGCTGCTGCGGCTGGCCTCCGTCGACGCCGAGCTGACCCGGATCGCGCACCGGCGCACCGTGCTGCCCGAGCAGCAGGAGGTGGCCCGGCTGGAGGCCGAGCGCAACGCGCACAAAGACGCCGCGGTGGCGGTGGAGATCGTGCTGGACGACCTCGACCGGGACATTCGCAAGCTGGAGGGCGAGGTCGAGGCGGTGCGCAAGCGCGAGGACCGCGACAAAGGCATGCTCACCGCGGGAACGGTGAACGCCAAACAGCTTTCGGAGATCCAGCACGAGCTGGGCAGTCTGGAGCGCCGCCGCTCGGTCCTGGAGGACGAACTGCTGGAGGTGATGGAGCGGCGGGAAGCCTCCGCCGCCGACCACGAGCACGCGGGCGCCCGGCTGAGCAAGACCGAGGACGAGCTCGCGGCCGCGCAGCGGCATCGCGACGAGGCGCTGGCGGATCTGGACGTGGCGCAGACCCGCTGTGACAACGACCGTGCCGTCGTGGTGGCGAAGCTGCCCGGTGAAGTGCTCGCGATCTACGACCGTCAGCGCGAACAGCACGGCGTCGGCGCCGCGCTGTTGCAGGCTCGTCGTTGCGGGGCGTGCCGCATCGAGCTCGATCGCGGTGAGATCGCGCGCATCGCCAAGACCGCTCCCGACGTGGTCGTGCGCTGCCCGGAGTGCGGCGCGATCCTGGTCCGGACCAAGGAATCGGGGCTGTGAGCTCCCCGCGACCGCGTGCCGGGGAAGCTCGGCGATGAGCTTTTCCGAAGTGATCGTCGAAGCCGACGGCGGTTCGCGGGGCAATCCCGGTCCGGCCGGATACGGCGCGGTGGTCTACGACGCCGACCACGTCCGGGTGCTCGCCGAGCGGCGGGAGTTCCTCGGCATCGCGACCAACAACGTCGCCGAATATCGCGGAATGATCGCCGGATTGGAAGCGGCGGCGGAACTGGGCGCCGAGTCGGTCGTGGTGCGCATGGATTCCAAGCTGGTCGTCGAGCAGATGTCCGGTCGCTGGAAGATCAAGCACGCGGCCCTGATCCCGCTCGCCGACCGTGCCCGTAGGATCGCCGCCGGGTTCGCGCGGGTGACCTACACCTGGATTCCCCGCGCGGAGAACTCCGCCGCCGACCGCTTGGCGAACGAAGCCATGGACGAGGGCACCGGCACCGGTGACGGCCGTGCGAGCGTCGCGGATGCGCGGTCGACCGAGGCCGCCGATCCGGCCCTCGAGGCGACCGAGCACGACCGGCCGAGCTGGATCGACGAAGTCAGGGACGCGAACGCGGTGCAGTCGAAACCCGCCGAGTACAGCCCGGGCTGGACCGGCGCCACCGGCCGTCCCACCCGGCTACTGCTGCTTCGCCACGGCCAGACCGAGTTGTCGGTACAGCGCCGCTATTCCGGCCGCGGCAACCCACCGCTCACCCCGCTGGGCCGGGAGCAGGCCGCCCGTGCCGCGAAGATGCTTGCCGCCAAAGGCGGCATCACGGCCGTGGTCAGTTCTCCGCTCGGCCGAGCCAGGGAGACCGCCGATGCGGCGGCCGCCGCGCTCGGGGTTCCGGTCGAGGTCCACGACGGGTTGATCGAGACCGACTTCGGCGTGTGGGAGGGACTGACCTTCGCGGAGGCCGCCCAGCGCGACCCCGAGCTGCACGCGCGCTGGATCGGTGATCCCGCCGTCGCCGCGCCCGGTGGGGAGAGCTTCGAGGAGGTCACGCAGCGGGTGGACGCGGCTCGTCGCGACCTGCTCGAGCGGTATCCCGGCGCCAACCTGGTGGTGGTCAGTCATGTGACCCCGATCAAGACGCTGCTGCGGCTGGCCCTCGACGTCGGTCCTGCGCTGCTGTATCGGTTGCACCTGGATCTGGCGTCGCTATCGATAGCGGAGTTCTATCCCGACGGCGGGTCTTCGGTGCGTCTGGTGAACGATACGTCCTACCTCTGAGGACGCCGCCAGGCCCGAATCGAGGGCGTATGCGGTGCGCGGAGCGCGAATTATGCCCTATTGCAACACATTTGCGTTTCACATTCGCGCGATGCGGTGAATCTCACTTCAACTCTGCCTTGCGCGCCGAGTAGCGGTAGGCTTCCGGACGGTCAGGCACAGGCGTCCTACCGGCTTGCCCGGTCGGGGTCGACGCAGCGTCCTCGGTCAGTGCTGTTCAGGGGACGATGGCTCACGGGCAGCGACGCCCGCAGGCCGCGTCGTAGGAAGCACCTGTGCCGTCGAGTGGTTCGATGAGAGTGCAGGTTCGATGAGCAGTCCGATCAAGGTTGTCGTTCTCGGGGCGGGGATCGGAGGGCTCACCACTGCGGCCGCTCTGCGGCATGCGGGTTTCGGCGTCGAACTATACGAAGCGGGGCCGGAGCTGCGGGCCCAGGGATTCGGACTCTCGGTGCAGGCCAACGGGATCAACGCGCTGCGCACCCTCGGCCTCGGCATCGACGAGCAACTGCTCGAACGCGGCGGCCGGGTCGAGACCTTCCGTTTCTGCAATCCCGACGGCAGCCCGATCCGGGTGCTTCCGGTGCACCGGCTCGATGCCCAGCTCGGCGCCCCCGCTGTGGCGCTGCACCGCACCGACCTCCATGACGTCCTGCTGCGCGCGATCGGCGACACGCCGACTTACGTTGGCGCGCAAGCCACCCGCTTCGTCGACGAGGGCGAACACGTGCGCGTCGAGTTCGCCGACGGCCGGATCGCCGAGGGTGATCTGCTCGTCGCCGCCGACGGCATCCATTCCGTGGTGCGCGCCCAGCTGCACGGTCGCGCCGAGCCGCGCCCCGGCAATTTCGTGTGCTGGCTGGCCTGCATCCCGTTCGAGCATCCCAATGTCGCCCGCGGGCTGTCGGCGCACTTCTGGGGCACCGGAATGCGTTTCGGCATCCACGACATCGGCCACGGCCGGGTGTACTGGTGGGGCACCAAGACGCTGCCCGCCGACGAGGCCGCGAACTGGCAGGGCGGCAAGGAGGACCTGCTGCGCCTGTATGCCGATTGGGCGCCGGAGGTGCGCGCCTGCATCGAGCAGACCGACGAATCGGCGATCCTGGCCGTGCCCGCGCAGGACCGTCCGCCGCTCGCGCAGTGGGGCCGCGGCCGGGTGACGCTGCTCGGCGACGCGGCGCACCCGATGCTGCCCAGCCTCGGCCAGGGCGCCAACGCGGCCATCGAGGACGCGGTGGTGCTGGCGAGCGTGCTGCGCAACTCCCTGGATCCGGTTGCGGGCCTGCGCCGTTACGAGAAACTGCGCGCCGACCGCACCGCCATGTTCGTCAACGGGTCGGCCTCGCTGGCCAAGATCGAGCAGACCACCGACCCACGGCTGGTGCGGGTGCGCGACACCTACTTCCGGCACGCGCCCACCGAATTCTTCCTGCGTGAGCTCGGCAAGCCGATGTCCTTCCCGCCGCCGGACGGGCCGACCGCCCGGCTGCCGCGCCCGCTGTCGCCGGTCGAGCGCTGGCATTGGATCGCCGATCAGCTCGCGCCGCTGCACATCCTGTCGCGCGTGCGGATCCGCGGCCACGTCGAGGTCGAGCAGATCCGTGCCGGCCTGGACGAGGTGCAGCGCCGACATCCGCTCCTGCGGGTCGCCGTCGCCGCCGAGCCGGACGGCACCGCACCGCGTTTCGTGCCGGTGCATGCGCCGATTCCGCTGCGCGTGATCGAATCCGAGGACAGCACGAACTGGCTGGCCGAGGCCGACGAGGTGGAACTGCGCGAGCCGTTCGACTGGCGCACCGGCCCGCTGGCCAGGGCGGTGCTGATCAAGGAGACCGACGGCACGAACGAGCTGATCGTCACGCTGCACTACGCCATCGCCGACGGAGAGAGCGCGCTGTCGGTGGCCAAACAGGTGCTCCAGGCGGCCGCCGGGGAAGCGGCCGACTTCTCGCCCGCGCCGGTACGGCCGGGGCCGGAGGAGCTGTTCCCGCCGCGTTTCCAGGGAGCAGGAGGTGCGCTGCGCACCGCGGGTTCGTTCCTGCGCGACCAGAAGTCGCAGCTGCGCAAGCCGCGCAGGCTCGAGCCGACCTCGCTGGCGCCTCCCGCGCAGCGGCGCAGCCGGGTCGTGCACCGCAGCCTCGACGCCGACCGGCTCGACGCGCTCAAGGCAGGCTGCGCCCGCCACGGCGTCGGCCTGCAGGCGGCGCTGTCCGCGGCGCTGCTGATCGCGGCGGCCAGGGAAGCGGGCACCGAGAAGGCCGCCTGGTTCACCGTCGGCAGCTCGGTCAACTTCCGCGACCATCTCGACGGCGCCGCCGCCGACACCGAGGTCGGCACGTACCAGGGCATGATCGCCACTCCGGCGAAGTACGCGCCGTGGGCCTCGCTGTGGGAGATCGCCGCCGAGATCGAGCGCGAGTACGGCGCGCGGATGGATCGACGCGATCACCTGTCCGCGCTGAACCTGCTCAAGGTGGCCGCACCGAAGTCGGTGGCCGCCAGCGCGTCCACGGTGAAACTCATGGACACCCGCGGCCCGGGTCATCTCTGTATGACCTACCTGGGCAGCTATCCCTTCCCGGACAAGGTCGGCTCCTGGCAGCTGGAGGGGGCGCAGTTCGTCTCCGGCATGTCCGTCAGCGGCTTCATCATGGCCACTGCCAACGCGACGCACAACGAGCTGTCCTTCAACATCGGCTACGTCGAGCCCGCGGTCTCGCGCGACCGAGCGGATCGTCTCGCCGACGAAAGCGTGCGCGCGCTGCTGTCGGCTTGCTGACCGGCCCGCATACACCGCGATACAACAGCAGAGTCGCGGCATCGGCACAGCCGATGCCGTGATTCGCGATATCGATAACTGGATAAGTGTGGTAGCAGCTTTGCGTGTCAGCGATCAGGGTGGGCTTGGGTAGATCCGCGCACGGCCGGTGCCGCGACTGTCGCGATAGGAGTGACTGTGACATCCGAACCGAGTGCTACTTCCGAGAGACCTCCCGAGGCCTGGCCGGTCAGCGCGTACCAGCGAGACGTGTTGTCGGTTGCCTACCGGTATGCCCCGGCGCCGGTCACCAGAAACGCCTACTGCGCGTTTCTGGACGAGCCTTTCGATATGGCCAGGTTGCGGGCCGTGGTGCGCAGGGCTCTGCTCGGCGACGACGCACTGCGGCTGCGGTTCGAATTCTCCGACGGCCGTTTCTGGCAGTGGGTGTCCGACGAGCTACCGGAGGTCGAACTGGTCGATCTCAGCTGGGCGTCCGACTCCGCCGCGGCGCGCCGGGACTGGGTGCACCGAGCCAACGTGACGCCGTCCCCGCCGCGGCAGCCGTTCCGGATCGCCGCGCTGGTCGACGGCCCCGACCACTTCCATCTCTACGTGGCGATGCACCACGCGATGATCGACGGCTGGGGCGTGAACGCGCTGTGGAGCGCGCTGGTGGACAACTACAGCCGCACGGACCTGTCGCTGGAACTGCTCGCCGAACCGGACCCGGCGACCGAGCAGACCGACCGCGGCGCGGCCACCTACCGCAAGATCGCCGCCGAGCACGAGGAATACCTGTCCTCGCCGCAGTGGGTGGCGGACCGGGACGCGCTGGTGCGTCGTTTCGAAGGCGTGGTCCCCGCGCTGTTCTCCGGCCGTGCGAGCACGCCGAACGTGAACCGGGGACGCAGACGGGTGGTCGTGGAACCCGCGTTCCTCGACCGGATCCGGGCCACCGGCTTCTCCGTCTTCGCGTTCACCGTCTCGGCGCTGGCCGCCTACCTGACCACCATCCACCGCTCCGAGGAGGTGGTGATCGGGGTCCCGATGCTCAACCGGCACAGCGCGGAAACCTTCCGCACCTCCGGGCACCGGACGAACGTGGTGCCGCTGCGCATCCGGGTCGACCCGGCCGAGCCGCTGTCGGCGGTCGCCACCGAGGTGGCCGCGCAGATCCGGGAACTCAAGCGCTACGAGCGTTTTCCGTACGGTGACCTGGCCCGTGCGCTCAGCAGTGATCCGACGGCGCCGCCGCTGTTCGACGTGGCGTACTCCTACATCAAGATGCCGCCGTCGGATCACCTGGACAAGATCCTCGGCACCCTCGACATCGTCAATCCGGGCACGGTGCTCGAGGCGCTGAACATCCTCGGCGTCGAGCATGCCCGCGACGGCTCGCTGAACCTCCAGCTCTATTACGACCGAGACGTCTTCGACGCGAACTTCCCGTTCGAGTCGGTGGTGCGTGGCATCGGCGCCCTGCTGGTGGCGGCGCTGGACCGGCCCGGAGCGCCGATCTCGGCGCTGCCGCTGATGCCCGCTCGGGAGTTGGCCGCCATCGCGGCGTTCGAATCCGGTCCGCGCGAACAATTCCCGTACACCACGATCGACCGGCTGTTCGCCGAGGCGGCGGCCGGGCATCCGGATCGCGTCGCGATCGAACCGGTCGCGGGCTCGGGGGAGCGGCCGCTGCGCTACGGCGAACTGTCGGCGCTGGCCGACGGAGTCGCCGCCGAGCTGCGCGCGCTGGGCGCGACCGGCAACGAATGCGTTCCGGTGGTGCTGACCCGCTCGACGGAGATGCTCGTCGCGATCTTCGGCGTGCTGCGCGCGGGCTGTGCGTACGTGCCGTTGGACCCGGACTTCCCGGCCGCCCGCATCGAAACCGTGCTCGCCGATTGCGGGGCGCGCTTCGTCGCGGCGGGGCCGCGGCATCGAGCGGTCTTCGACAAACTCGGCGTCACCCGGATCACGGTGGCCGACATCGGCCCGGCGCGCGGCGTCGAAAACGTCTCGCACCCGGCGGATCTCAGCTATCTCATCTACACCTCGGGCTCCACGGGCGTGCCCAAGGGCGTGATGATCGAGCACCGGTCGGTGGTGAACCGCCTGACCTGGATGCAGCGGCGCTACCCCCTGCACGCCACGGACGTGATCCTGCAGAAGACCCCGGTCACCTTCGACGTGTCGGTGTGGGAACTGTTCTGGTGGGCGATCACCGGCGCCCGGCTGGCGCTGCTGGAACCGGGCGGGGAGCGCGATCCGCGCCGCATCGCCGAGGCGATCGCCGCGCACGCCGTGACCGTGCTGCACTTCGTGCCGTCCATGCTGGTCGCGTTCGTCGACGAGCTGGCGGCCGATCCCGCGACGATCGCGCGGATCGGCAGCGTGCGGCGGGTGTTCTGCAGCGGTGAGGCGTTACCGCCGGCGCTGGTGCGCCGGTTCCACGCGGTCTTCGCCGCGGCCGGTGCCACAGCGCCGCAGCTGGTGAATCTCTACGGCCCCACCGAAGCCACCGTGGACGTATCCTATTTCGACTGCCCGGCCGACGACCCGCTCGACGTGGTGCCGATCGGCCGCCCCATCGACAACATAGATCTGCTCGTGCTCGACGACACCGGCCGCCGTGTGCCGGTCGGCGTGCCGGGGGAGCTGAACATCGCGGGCGTGGGCGTGGCTCGCGGCTACCGCGGCAGGCCCGAGCTGACCGCCGCGGCGTTCGTCGACGATCGCGCGGTGCCCGGACGCCGCCGGTACCGCACCGGCGACCTGGCGCGGTGGCTGCCGGACGGCAACCTCGAATACCTGGGCCGGTTCGACGACCAGGTGAAGATCCGCGGTAACCGGATCACGCTCGGCGAGGTGCACAACGCCATGCTCGGCTGCACCGGGGTGCGCGCGGCGGCCGTGGTGGACGAGGTCTCGGAGGCGCACGGCGTCCAACTGGTCGGCTACTTCGTCGGAGCCGACGTCTCCGGCGAGGAGATCGCCGAGCAGCTCGCGGCGACGCTGCCCCGCTACATGGTGCCGTCCCGGCTGATCCGGGTGGACCGGATCCCGTTGACCCGCAACGGGAAACTGGATCGTCGCGCGCTCGCCGCGCAACTCGTCCTCGGCCACGGCGGCGAGCCGTTCACCGGCGGCGGCGATCCGCGCACCGAGGTGGAAGCCGGGCTCGCGCGGGTCTGGCGCACGGTGCTGGGCGTCGAGTCGATCGGCGTGCACGACAACTTCTTCACCCACGGCGGCGATTCCATCCTCGCGCTGGCCGTGCGCACCGCCGCCGAACGCGCCGGGCTCTACTTCGACGTGGACGCCTTCTACCAGGCGCCGACCATCGCCGAGCTGGCCCGTGTGGTGCGCGACGACCGGCACGGTGACCGCGGGCACATCGGGACGCCCCTGGAGACGGTGCCGCTGATCGACCGCGCGGCACTGCACCAGGTCGAGGACGCGTTCCCGGCCACGGCCCTGCAACTGGGCATGCTGTATCACAGCATCGAGCGCGCCGACTCGGTCACCTACAAGGACGCGTTCCGCTACCGGCTCGAAATCCCGTGGGACGGAGAGCGATTTCGGGAAGCCGTGGACCGGCTGGTGCGGCGCCAGCCCGCGCTGCGTTCCTCGTTCGAACTGAGCAGGCATTCGGTCCCGCTGCAGGTCGTGCACGTCGCGCCGCCCTACGAGCTGGAGATCGTGGACCTCGGCGATATGGACGAGGCGACCGGCGAAGACCTGATCGAGATCTATCTCCAGGAACGCACGCACGCCCAGTACGACATCTCGGTCGCCGCGCTGTTCGCCATCCGGGTGTTCGTCCGCCCCGGTCCGCAGGACCCGGTCGGCACGGTGGACCTGGTGCTGAGCTTCCACCACGCCATCCTGGACGGCTGGAGCGTCGCCACGTCGGTGCTGGAACTGCTGCTGGACTACCTGAACCACATCGGCATGACCAGGACCCGGATCGAGGCCACGCCGCACCCGGCGACCGTGCTCGCCGAGTACGCGCAGGCCGAGCAGGGCGCCGCGCACGACACCGCGGCCCGCGAGTACTGGCTGACCGCCCTCGCCGGAGCCGAACCCACCGCGCTCACCGCGCTCGGCGTGCACCAGCCGGTGGTCGCCGGCGTGCCGCAAGCGCGGGCGCTGGTGCCGCGCAGGCTGGCCGAGCGGGTCTCGGCGTTCGCCGCGCGTCACCAGGTTCCGGAGAAATCGGTCTACCTGGCCGCGCACTGCTTGGCGTTGCGGGCGCTCACCGGGCGCACGGACGTCACCACCGGCGTGGTGAGCCACGGCCGCCCGGACCGTGCGGGCGCCGAGCGGGTGGCGGGGCTGTTCCTCAACACGCTGCCGATCCGGTTGGACAGCGCCGCGACCACCTGGCGCGCGGCGGTGGAGCAGATCGCGCGCCGGGAACGCGAGGCCTATCCGTTCCGCCGCTACCCGCTGCGGTCGATCCTCGCCGACGGCGGGCCGGTCTTCGAGACGGCGTTCAATTTCGTCAACTATCACGTCTTCCAGCCCATGCTCGTGCTGGACGGCGTGCGCCTGCTGGACTTCGACGTCCGCGAGGAGACCAACTTCCAGCTGCTGGTGACCGCGGCGACCGACCCGCGCGACGGCCGGATGTGGTTGCGGGTCAACGGAGACCACACGCTGACCGCCGAACAGTGCGAAACGGTGGCGCTCACACAGTTGCGCATGCTGGCGGGCATCGTCGCCGACCCAGACGCGGTGATCGACCGCGGCGTCGGCCCGGCCACCGCCCGCGACGTGGGCACGCTGGTGGCCGAGGCCGCCGCGCTCAACCCCGCCCGCGTCGCCCTGGCCGGTGACGACGAATCGGTCACCTACGACGAGATGATCGAACGCTCCGATCGGCTGGCGCGCCGCCTGGTCGGACTCGGGGTGTCGCCCGGCGACCGGGTCGGCATCCTGATGGGGCGCCGTCCGCAACTGGTGCTGCTGGTGCTCGCACTGACCAGGATCGGGGCCGCGTGCGTTCCGCTGGATGTCAGCTACCCGCGCGCCCGGCTGAATCTCATGATCGACCGCGCCCGCCCGCACCGGGTGATCGCCGACGCCGCCTATCGCGACATCGTGGACGACGCCGCCTTGGTCCTGGACACCGCCGCGCTCTTCGATGACTCTGCGCTTTTCGATGACTCTGCGCTCTTCGACGACTCCGCGCCCGACGCGGACGTGCTCCTGCCCGACCACGTCTCGCCCGACGCGGTGGCCTACGTGCTGTTCACTTCCGGGTCGACCGGCGAGCCCAAGGGAGTCGCGATGCCGCACCGCGGCCTGACCTCCCTGGTGGACTGGCAGAATCGCGCGGCCACCGGCACCGGGCTGCTCAGCACACTGCAGTTGGCGCCGTTGAGTTTCGACGTGTCGTTCCAGGAGATCTTCACCACCCTCGCGGCCGGGTCCACGCTGCGGGTGAGTTCGGCCGACCTGCGATCGAATGTCGAGCAATTGCTGAACACGGTGGTGGAGGAGGGCATCGAGCGGCTGTTCCTGCCGTACGTGGCCCTGCAGGCGTTCGCCGAGGCCGCGGTGGGGCGGCGAATGTTCCCGACCGAGCTGAAGGTGCTGATCTCCTCCGGCGAACAGCTGCGCATCACCGACGAGATCCGCGCGCTGTGCAAGGTGGTTCCCGGCCTGGTGCTGGAGAACCAGTACGGCCCCACCGAATCCCACGTCGCGACGAAGTTCACGCTGACCGGGCCTGCCGACGAATTCCCCGCCCTGCCGCCCATCGGCCGCGCCGTCGACGGCGACACCGTGGAACTGCTCGACAGCGCGCTGCGTCCGGTGCCGAACGGTGTGATCGGCGAGCTCTATCTCGGCGGGCGCAGCATCGCCCGCGGCTACGAGGGCAGGCCCGCGCTCACCGCGCAGCGGTTCGTCGCCACGCACGCGGGCGGAATCCGCTACCGCACCGGTGATCTCGGTGTCCGACTATTCTCCGGCGACATCGTCTGCCTGGGCCGCAGCGACAGCCAGGTCAAGATCCGCGGGTTCCGGGTGGAGCCCGCGGAGGTAGAGCTGTGCATTCTCGGTCTGGTCGAGAAGTTCCCCGGCATCACCGAGGCCGCCGTGGTGGCCCGCGGTTTCGGCGGTATCGACGGCTCGCTGATCGCGTTCCTGGTCGGCGCGGCCGAACAGACCGACCTCGCCGCGCTGCGGCACGACCTGCGCTCGATGCTGCCCGCGCACATGGTGCCCACACGGTTCGTCTGGCTCGACGAACTGCCCCGCACGCCCAGCGGCAAACGCGACGACGCCACGCTGCGCGGCTACGGGGACGACGCCACCGACTCGGTGGCGGCGCGGCGCGAACCGGCCGATGAGTACGAACGGTCGGCGGTCGGGTTGCTGGCGGAGTACGCGGGGCTGCGCGCGATCGGCGTGGACGACGACTTCTTCGCGGCGGGCGGCACCTCGATCGGGGCGATGCGCGTGGTGATGGCGCTGTCGCGCCGCTGGGGAGTCGAGGTGCCGCTGGACGCGTTCATCGGCGCGCCCACCGCCGCCGGGCTCGCCGCGCTGGTGCGGTCGGGCGACGTCCAGCGCACATTCGACCCGCTGGTGCCGATCAGCGTCGGCGGCAGCAAGCCACCGCTGTTCCTGGTGCATCCGATCGGCGGCAACGTGCTGTGCTACCTGGCTCTCGCGCGGTACCTGGACCCGGACCGTCCGGTGTACGGGTTGCAGGCGGCCGGGGCGGATCCGGGCAGCGCGCCGGAGAAGTCCATCGCGGCGATGACCGAGTCGTACCTGGAGGCGGTGCGACGGGTGCATCCGGACGGTCCGTACCACCTGGCGGGCTGGTCGTTCGGCGGGTACGTCGCTTTGGAGATGGCCCGCCAGCTCCCCGAGCACGAGGTGTCCAGCGTGACGCTGCTGGACACGATGGCGCTGCGCGCACGAACGCGAACGCCGATCCCGGAGGAGAAACTCATCCGGTGGTTCTTCCTCGAACTGCTCTGGTACGCGCGAGGAAGCCAGACCGCCCTGGTCGATTTCGAGCCCGACGTGCACAACTCCGAGGAGTTGTTCGCGGCGATGCTGGAGGAGTCGGTGCGGTCGGGCATCCTGCCCGCCGACAGCTCGCCGCAGGCGATCCGGCGGCTCTACGAGGTGTTCTTCGCCAACTACTCCGCGATGCTGGACTACAAGCTCGAGCCGTACGACCGTGACATCACCCTGATGCGCGCCACCGAGGGCCTGCCGCCGGGCGTCGACCTGGCGCACAAGACCGTCGGCAGCATGTTCGACAGCGCCGACAACGGCTGGAAAAAGTACGCGGCGCGCCGGTTCACTGTGATCGACGTGCCGGGGGATCACCTGAACATGATGACCGAGCCGAACATCGGCGAGCTGGGGCTGCGGCTGGACGAGGTGCTCTCGGCCGCCGATCCCGATCTGGACCGGGAATGGGACGAATCCATGCTGGACGCCTGAGCTCCGCTCACGCCTTCACCGCGGCCGCCGCTGCGCGCAGCACGGCCGCGGTGAACTCGTCCAAGGGGTAGAACAATTCGATGGCCAGCTCCGACAGGGTGACGTCGGCCGGAGCGCCGAAGGTGGCCATCGTGCTGAACATCGACAGTTCGCCCGCCGGGGTGCGGATCCGGATCGGCACCTCGAACGGGCTCGGCGGCGCTCCGTCCTCCGCCTCCGCGCCGGCCGTCTCCGGTGGGTCGGGGTAGCGGGACACCTCGTCGTACAGCGCGGCCAGCTCCGCGTCGCCGCTCGCGCTGACCTGCCTGCCCAGCCGCTCCAGGAACAGTTCGCGCACCTGGGCGAGGTTGGCCAGGCGGGCCGAGAGTCCCTCCGGGTGCAGCACCAGCCGGTACACGTTGGGCCGCGGCGTCCGCACGTGCTCGGGCACGCCGTCCATCAGCACACTCATCGCCGCGTTGCCCGCCACCACGTTCCACAGTCGATCGATGACCACCGCCGGGTACGGTTCGTGCGCGGTCAGCATGGTGTCCAGCGCAGCGCGGACCGAGGCGAGATGGGCGTCGTCGAGACCGCTCTCCCGGTAGGCGGGCGCGAAACCGGCCGCCACCAGCAGGGTGTTGCGTTCGCGCAGTGGCACATCCAGCGTGTCGCACAGCCGCAGCACCATCGCGCGGCTGGGGGCGGCCCGGCCGGTCTCGACGTACGACAGGTGCCGTGCGGAGGTGTCGGCCGCCAGTGCCAGGTCCAGCTGGCTCAGCCTGCGCCGTTGCCGCCATTCGCGCAGCAGGACGCCCGCTCTCGATGGGGTCTGCACTGATGTCACTCGACCAGCTAAGCACCCGGTCGCGCGGTGCGGCCATGACCTCCGAGGTTATTGAGACACCCACCTTCGGGCAGCAGGGTTGGTGCCGGGAGCCGATCGGCCCCGCCGGATCGACCGACAGGAGTACGAATGAGCACCACGACCCTGGCCGACCGCGGCAGCAGCGCCGCGTTGCTGCGTGCCGCGCTGCGCGTGGACGGCTGGAGCACCGGAGTCTTCGGCGGTGTGCTGCTCGCCGGAGCCGGATCGCTGCGTGACCCGCTCGGACTGCCGATCGGCTGGAGCATCGTGTTCGGCGTCGTCATGGTGGGCGGCGCGCTCGCGTTGCTGTCGATCGCCAGGCGCCCGGCGATCTCCGCGCGTCGGGCTCGGGCGGTCGTGGCCGTCAACGCGCTGTCGGCCGCGGGGATGCTCGGTCTGGCCGGCTCGGATGCGCTCGCGCTGACCGGTCTCGGCGTGGCGTTCCTGCTGGTCGGCGCGGCCGCGGTCGCGAGCTTCGCCGGGCTGGAATTCGCCGGGCTGCGCAGGCTCGGGTGATCGCGGATGACCGTGCATGTCGATGACCGATCACCTGGCGCCGACGAAGCCGATCTCGTCCGGCTGCTCGACGCGCAGAGGGCGGCGTGGGCGGCCGGTGGCGGGCCCGCATTCGCCGCGACCTTCACCGCCGACGCCGATTTCTTCTCGGTCATCGGCGAATTCATCGTGCTGCGCCCTGGCAGCGACGAGTGCCGTCCCCGTCCCGGCCACGGGGTGAGTCGACAGCGCCTGCCGTCTCGGCCGCGCGCCGGAAATTCGTTGCGCACGCCGCCGCCGATCACGTAGAGAAATCCGGATGGGCGTCTCCGCATCCGAGATCAGATTGCTCGTCCCCGACGATTGGGCGGTGTTCCGGCGCGTCCGGCTCGCGGCGCTGACCGACGCGCCGCAGTTCTTCGGCGCCACGCTGACCGAGGCGCAGGCCCGCACCGAGCGCGAGTGGCGGCACGCGTTGACGGATCGGGCGCAGTTCCTGGCCGAGTCGCGCGGTACCGAGGTGGGGACCGTCGCGGGCATGCTCGACCCGGAACGCGGCGGCGTGCACCTGATTTCGATGTGGGTGGCGCCACGGGCGCGGGGAACCGGTGTGTCGGACCGTCTGGTTCGCGCGGTGCTGGATTGGGCGGTGGCGGGCGGGCACCAGGCGGTCCGCCTGGAGTTCGCCGAGCACAATTCCTTTGCCGAGCGGCTGTACCTGCGCCACGGCTTCGTGCGGACCGGGGTGAGTGGGCCCGTCGCTCCGGGCGACCCGCGAACGGAATTCGAGATGGAGTGGCGGCCGCTCGGGCCCGGTTTGCCCGACCATCCCCAGGGTATCCGGGCCTCGACGGCAGCCGAGACATCCGTCCCGCACCGCGACGCCGAGGACAGGAGACAGCGATGAACGATCGCAAACCCGCGGACAAGGGGACCGACGACGCACCGGGCACTCCGGAGGTCTCCAGCACGTCGCCCGACGCGGTGCAGCCGTCCAACGGCGCGTCCGCCGGATCGAGCGGGGACACCGAGCCCCGCGCGGCACGGGGAACGGATGCTCCTGCCACGGCGAGCAGTGCCGATGCCGGAGGACGGGAAACTGAGCCCAGCGCAGGGGATGCGGCACAGATTCCGAAGCCGGGTCGTGCCGCGGGTGGGGAGCCGGAGACGGTGACCTCGGCCCAGATTCCTGAGGTCCCGGCCGCGAAGCCGGGCCACACCCCGGGCGCGGCAGAGAATGCGGAATGGGCATCCGCGCGCTCGTCGGCCGTGGACGACAGCTGGCACGACACACCGATCGCGGAGTCCGTTCGACGCGCCACCGAGCGCGCCGAGCAGGTGCAGGCGGACACCGCCACCGCGGCCGAACGGGGTGCGGCGGGACTTCCCGGGCCGGTGAGCCGCCCGGGTCGCACGCTCTTGGAAACGCTTCGAGACAAGCCTGTCCTCGCCGCGATACCCGCCTCGGTCCTCGCCTTCATCTTCTGGCGCGCGTTCCGCGGGCGCTGATCCGCGTCACACGCGACGTCGATAGACCTGCCGGGAACCGCCGTCCGGCCCGGCAGCCGCGTCCTCGGCGGGGTGGAAGCCCATTTTCTGGTAGAACGCCCGCGCACCGCTCGGCACCGCGCCGGGATGATCGGGCCCGAAGGTGACCGCCTCGAGCGTTCCCGGGCGGAGCACGTAGCGGCGGATCGCATCCGTGGTCAACGCCCGGCCGATGCCGTGCCCGCGCGCCTGCTCCGCGACCACCAGCCAGTGCACCCGATAGACCGGCGGCTTCGCGCCGAACATGATGCCGCCGAGCACCTCCGCACCCGCGGACCGGGCGACGAGTGCCGTACCCCGCTGGACGTGCCGCAGCACCGCGGCACGGAAGTCGGCGTCGTCTGCCGCCGCACCGAACCAGTGCTCGACCTGCCCCGCCAGTTCGACGAATCCGGCGAGGTCGTCCTCTCGCGCAAGCCTGACAATCATTCGCGCCATGGTGACAGCATCGGCGCACGCCGTCGACTCGAGGCGGCCTCAGTCGGCGGTGCGGCGCAGAGCGGTGCCGAGTTTGGTGAGGAACCGTCCGAAGTGGGGGTCGGCGTCGGGCAGGGCGAATTCGTCGACGTCCCACCAGCGCTCACCGTGGAACTCTCGTGGATCGAGGGTGTGGCCACCGGTGCGGTCACCGCGGATGACGTACCAGAGGCTGACGTCTTCGTGCCCGGCGCCCGAGCCGACGGTGGTGGTGACGGTGAGGAACAGCGGAACCGGTCCGACCACGTCGAACCGTGCCTCGATGCCGATCTCCTCGGCCGCTTCGCGCCGCGCGGTCTCGAGCGGATGCTCGCCGGGATCGACATGCCCTCCGGTCGGCAGCCACAGCCCGGCGAGGCGATGCTTGCCCAGCAGCACCGCCCGCGCCTGCGGATCGACCAGCACGACATAGGAAACGAGGTGCCGCGGTGGTGTGGCCGGTTTGACCCGACGAAAGATGTCGTCGGTCGACGCGAGCCAGGCTCGTGTCGTGTCGATGTGCCGTTGCTCCACCTCGTCGAGCGGTTCGATTCGATTCACGATCTCGGCGACCGCGGCGGTGGCGGAATTCATGGCGGGGATCACCTAGGGCCGCAGTACCGATACCAGGAATTCCGTCTGGTCGTAGACGGTCTTCTCGAAGACCTCATCGAAATAGATGTCGAAATGCCCGGCCGGATAACGTTTCACCACCGCGTGTTTGGTGCGTTCTGCGGCACGCAGCGCCGATTTCACCGGCGCCACGGAGTCGTCGTCGCACAGCGCGTACAGCACCGGCATCTTGAGCGCCTTCGCGCGTCGCCCCGGCGCGTCGAAGAGTGCGGAGAATGCTACGCGCGCGGCCACTTTCGGCTCGTAGGTCTCGCTCTCGTCGGTGAGCCTGCGGAAGCCTTCCGGCACGTCGGGCGCGCTCATCAGCGCCGCGGAGCGCTTGCGTCCGGCGAGCCGGATGCCGACCGGCTTGCGCCGGATCGGCCCGAGCAGCAGGTCGGTGGCCGCGATGGTGGAGACCTTGATCAAGCTGATCGGTCCCTTGGCCAACGCCGAGGACAGGCCGCTGGTGAACGGCACCTGCGCGACCACGGCCGCGATGTAGGCGTCGTCCGGCGCCACCGACAGCACGTGCCCGCCGCCGAACGACGTGCCCCACAACGCGATCCGGGTCGCGTCGATGCCGCGCAGCGTGCGCGCGAACGCGATGGCGGCATGCCAGTCCTCGCGCTGCCGCGCGATGCTCAGCAACTGGCGCGGTGTGCCCTGGCTGGCGCCGAAATGCCGATAGTCGAATACCAGGACCGCAATCCCCGCCGCAGCGAAACGCCGCGCGTACCGATCCAGTCCCATTTCCCGATTGGCCCCCAGGCCGTGTCCCATCACCACTAGTGGGCGGGGTTTGGGTGCGCCGTCCGGGCGATATAGCCACGCCGCGCACTGTTCGCTTCCGGAAGGGAAGCCGACCTCGACACGTTCCATGGCCACCAACCGTACCCAGTATCCTGTTGTGGCGGACGAGTTGGTCGGGCGGCCGCGGCGCTGGGAACGGGCACGGTCGTGCCGCCGCCCGGCGCCGAGGAAAGTCCGGACTCCACAGAGCAGGGCGGTTGCTAACGGCAACCCGGGGTGACCCGCGGGAAAGTGCCACAGAAAACAGACCGCCCACGGCCTTCGCGGGCCGTGCGGTGAGGGTGAAACGGTGCGGTAAGAGCGCACCAGCGCCCCGGGTGACCGGGGCGGCTAGGTAAACCCCGCCCGGAGCAAGGTCGAAGGTCGCACCGTTCGCGGTGCGGCTGCGCAGGCGTTCGAGGGCTGCTCGCCCGAGCCTGCGGGTGGACCGCTCGAGGCACCCGGCAACGGAGTGCCCAGATGGATGGTCGCCCCCCGGCCACACGGCCGGGGACAGGATCCGGCTTACAGACCAACTCGTCCGCCCGCTACGGCCTGCTTCGCACACCGGCTCGATTCCTCACGTCTGCGAGGAATCGGCGGGTGTGCGAAGCACGCCTGGCAGGAGCGGGAGGTCAGCACATGAGTTTGGCCATTTGGTAGATCGCTTTGGCTTCCTCGGGGCTGGGTTGGGTGGCGCCGCCTGCGCGCTTGGTGATGTTCTCGACGACCTCGTCCTCGGCTTTGCCCGCTTTGATGTCGCCGCACGTCTCGGACAGGATGCTCGCGATCTTCGCGTCGTCCTTTCCGTCGGCCAGCTTGGGGAACGCGCCGCGGAAGCTGACGACGAACGCGCCCGCCTTGACACTGTCGACCTGGGCGGTGGCCTGCGCCGCCGTCGTGGTGGCGGGGGAGGTGGCATCGCTGGTCTTGTCGTCCCCGCAACCGGTGAGGAGCAGGGCGAAGAGGGTGGCGCTGGCCGCGAGCGCGGCGGTAGTTCTGGTCACGCAGCGGGATGCTAGCGGCCGACAACCACCGTCGCCTCCCGTCAGGTGAACGGGAGGCGACGAGTAGTGGGAGAACAATCGCGCGGTCAGACCGGGTTGATCACGAAAACCTGAGCCCAGTACGCGGCCTGCTCGGGGCCGAGCAGAGGCAGCAGGTAGTCGAACAAAATCGATGACATAGGTGTGGAACTCCCAATTGTCGACGTACGGGACATTTTCCTGAGGCGAGGGCGAACGCGACGCCCGTCACGGCGGGCCACGTTAGCAGCGTGGGCGCGCTCATGCCGTCAGGCAAGATTCCGGTCTGTCCGATTCGTGCGGAACTGGCCCTGATCGTGATCGACGTCATAAAGTAGTCGCCGTTGGTAAGGCGCGGTGCGGGGCAGCACCGGGCCATTCATACTTCTATCGCGGGAAAGCAGGTCTCAACACATATGCGAGTAGTTCGCTCCATAGTCGCCGGCGCATTGGTCGCAGGCGCCGCTTCGATTTTCGCGGTGCTGGGCGCGGGTTCCGCCGGCGCGGTCGCGGTGACCCCGCTGCCGGGTGGGGTTCAGGTCGACCTCAGTCCCGCCGACACGGTATTCGTGCACCAGAACAACGTCGGCCTGGCCATCGCCGGGCTGCCGCACCCGTCCGCCGCCTCGTTCGGTCAGGCGCTGGACGCGGCGGCCGAGGTGTCGTCCTCGGTGCCGGGTGGCCGGGTCACCTTCACCGTCTACGGGCCGTTCGACCAGTTGAACGGCACCATGCTGGCGCTGCAGTAGGACCGGCGCCTCAGCGTGGAACTCCACCAGCGGATCGTCTCGGCGCCGGTCGATTTCGGCGCCATACGTTCCGAGTTCGGGCTGGCCTCGGCGTATCCCGCCGAGGCCGGCGCGGAGGCCCGCGACGCGGTGGACGCGTTCGCGGGCACCCGGGTCGATCGCACGGACATCCCGTTCGTGACGATCGACCCACCCGGGGCCATGGATCTGGACCAGGCCCTGCACATCGATCGCACCCCCAGCGGCTTCACCGTGCACTACGCCATCGCCGATGTGGGTGCCGTGATCCCTCCCGACGGCGCACTCGCCAAAGAGTCCGGCGCCAGGGGTCAAACCTTCTATCTACCCGACGGCACGGTGCCGCTGCACCCACGCGCGCTGTCGGAAGGGTCCGCGAGCCTGCTTCCCGAACGGACGCGTCCGGCCGCGCTGTGGACCATCGAACTCGACGAGCAAGCCGAACCGGTGCGGTTCACAGTGGTACGGGCGCTGGTGCGCTCCCGTGCCCGGCTCGACTACTTGCGTGTGCAGGGCGACGCCGAGGCCGGTCGGCTGCATCCGTCCATCGCGGCCCTGCCGGAATTCGGCACGCGGCGCATGGAGGCGGGGCTGGCGCGCGGTGCGATCGGACTGCGGCTGCCCGCGCAAGCCGTCGTCAAGGACGAGCGCGCCGACGGGCACTGGCGGCTGGTGGTGGAACCGCGCACCGCCGCCGACGACTGGAACGAGCAGGTCTCGCTGCTGACCGGTATGTGCGCGGCGCAGATCATGCTGAACGCGGACGCACCCGCGGGTGAGCGGGTCGCGCTGTTGCGCACCATGCCGCCGCCGTCGGATTCCGCGATCGATTCGATGCGCCGGACCGCGCAGGCGCTGGACGTGGCCTGGCCCGCCGACGAAGCGGTCGGGCGGATGCTGGCCCGGCTGGACCCGAACACGCCCGCCGCGCTGGTGCTGATGTCCGAGGCGACGACCCTGCTGCGCGGAGCCTCCTACACCGTGGTCGACGGCGCGGCAGACGAGCCGCCCGCACCGGCAGCGCTGCGCCACAGTGCGATCGGCGCTCCGTACGCACACGTCACCGCCCCGCTGCGGCGGTTGTCGGACCGGTTCGCGACCGAGATATGCCTGGCCAGGTGCGCGGGCGCCGAGGTGCCGAGTTGGGTGCGGGACGGGCTGGCGGGCGCGGCCGAGGCCATGCGGCGCAGCGACGGCGTAGCGGGCAAGATCGAACGCGCCTGCATCGACCTGACCGAGTCCACCCTGCTGGCGCGGCGGACCGGCGCGGAGTTCGACGCCGTGGTGGTCCGTGAGGCCAACGGCAATCGCCCGGCCGTGGTCTTCATCGCGGATCCGCCGGTGCTGGGGCCGTGCGCGGGCCGGCCGCCGGAAGGGGAGACGGTACGGGTGCGGTTGGTGTCGGCGGACCCGAGGGAGCGGAAGGTGTCCTTCGCCTACCCGGCGTGAACGAGGACGGCCGGTGCGTCGGTCGGCGATGCGGTCACCCGAGGTGGCTCATCCGAACAGCGCCGCGGCGGTGGCCGGGTAGCGGCTCAGTTCACGCCCGGCCGCCGCGTCCTCCGCGGCCGCGAGAATGTCGTAGAGGCCCGCATCCTCCTCCGCCGCCGTGGCTTCGGCCGCCCGGTGCACGATCGCGCTGTGCGACTCCACCGCGTCCCGATGGTCGCCGAGCACCGTCTGCAGCTTCTTCGCTCGGCGGCCTCGCTCGGCGGCTTCGTCCCCGATCACCTGCTCCGCTGCTTCACAGGAATAACGTAAACGCTTGGCGCTCTTGCGGATATCGTGCAGCAGCTCGACCCGTTCGTGTGGGTCCACGGTGGGCTCGGCGCGGACCAGCGACGCCACCCGGTCGAGATCACGCCGCAGCACCTCCCCGAAAACGTCCGTCGCGGGCGCGTCGGCGCGGGAGTGGCGCAGCGGCGGGGCGGTGCGCCACCGGTCCAGTTCGTCGCGCAACTTGCGGTAGCGTTTGCCGTCCAACGCGGCCAGCACCTCGTCGTGCGCGGCGCGATAGCGCTCCCGCTCGGCGTTCACCAGACGCGCGGTGACCGCGTCCAGATCGGCCGGCTCGGCGCCCTCGCCGTGCTCGGCCAGCAGCGCGGCGAACCGCTCGGCGCGCACCTCCGCGTCCCGCGCCTCGCCGAGCAATCCGGCCAGCCACTTGAGTTCGGCGTTCATCGCGGCGGCCGGTTTCTTGACCAGCAGGGTGCCGTAGGACCGCAGCACGCTGCGCAGCCTGCGGGTGGCCACCCGCATCTGGTGAACCGAATCCTCCGCGTCGGCCCGGACTTCGGGCTCGGCGTCCGAGAGCCGGTCGATGTCGTCCCGCAGTGCGCCGATCAGTGCGTCCCCGGCTGTGGTCACCGTGCTCACTCCCACTTTCGCGAATCGGTCGGTCGCTTCCACGAGGTGATGGGTGATGCCGGGCTCGTTCGCCGCGTGCCCGGCGTCGTCGACGATGTGCAGGATCGACCCGGGCCAGGCCCGGTGCAGATCCCACGCGCTGACCGCCGGGCAGACGATATCGTGGCGGCCCTGCACGATCACGGCGGGAATGTGCGTGATGGCGGCGATGTCGCGCAGCAGCTGGCCCTCGTCGAGGAACCCGCCGTGGCGGAAGTAATGGTTCTCGATCCTGGCGAAAGCCAGTGCGAACCGCGGCTCGGCCGTTTCGGCCACTCGATCCGGGTGCGGCAGCAGCGAACTCGTCGCGCCCTCCCAGGTGGACCAGGCGACCGCGGCCGCGCGGGCGAGGTCCTCGTCGGGCGAGTGCAGCAGCCGGTGGTAGACCTCGACCAGGTCCTGGTCGCGTTCGTCCTCGGGCACCGGCGCGAGGAACTTCTCCCACTCGTCCGGGTAGACGTAACCCGCGGCGCCGTTGTAGTACCAGTCGATCTCCTTGCGGCGCAACAGGAAGATTCCGCGCAGCACCAGTTCGGTCACGCGTTCGGGGTGCCGCTGCGCGTAGGCCAGCGCGAGCGTGGAACCCCAGGAGCCGCCGAACACCTGCCAGCGTTCGACGCCCAGATGCTCGCGCAGCGCCTCGATGTCGGCGATCAAGTGCCCGGTGGTGTTGTGCTCCAGACTCGCGCCATCGGCCAGATGCGGGGTGGAGCGGCCGCAACCCCGCTGGTCGAACAGCACGATGCGGTAGGCGGCCGGATCGAAGAATCGCCGGTGGAACGGCGCGGTGCCGCCACCGGGGCCGCCGTGCAGGAACACCACGGGCTTGCCGTCCGGGTTGCCGCTGACCTCCCAGTACACCGACTGACCGTCGCCGACCGCCAGCATGCCGGACTCGTAGGGCTCGATCGCGGGATAGAGGGTGCGCATCGGGCCGGCCGGATCAGAACGCCAGGCCGGAGGCCAGATCGGGGATGCCCAACGCCTCGATGGCCTGCTGACGCACGTCAGGGCAGCTCTTCGTGGTGACGCGGTCGACGATCGGCTTGTCGCCCAGCACCGCGGCGTTGATGCCGCCGTTGCGCAGCGCCCATTCGTGCACCAGCGCGTTCAGCCCGATCTTGCCCAGGGTCCCGCCCTGGATGCGCCAGTTGGACAGCTCCGGCCGGATCAAGTCGCACAGCTGGGTCGCGGCCGCGTCGGAGATCTCCGGGCTGGCGGGCGTGACGCGGCCGGAGGTCGTGCCGGGCGCGGCGGTGGCCGACACCGTGGTCGAACTCGAGCTGCCGGTGGGGGCCGGGCTCGTCTCGCTGCCGCAAGCGGTCAACGCCGCGGCGGCGAGAGCGCCCGCCACCAGCAGGGTGCTGCGTGAAATCCAACGGCTGTGCGGCATCGGTACCTCTGGTCGTGTCGGTATTGTCGGCATCGAGTCTGCCATTGATTTCACCGACCGGCCCGAACCCACCGATTTCGCTGGGAATAGTCAGCGGAAGCGCCCGCGCAGCTCGTCGAGCAGAGGTGGCGCCACCGTCCGGACTGAGTAGCCAGCCGTGGTCCGCGCACCGCGAGTGGTTCCAGCACGCTGCCGGGACGCAGGCGGGCCAGGCGGAGCACCAGCGGACCCTCGTGGGCGAAGGCGCGCGCGTTCGCCTTCACCCACATCGGCCCGGCGTCGGTGGGGATGCGTGCCAGCAGCGACCAGGCTCGGCGCTTGGTCTCCACCGCGGCGCCGGTGACCTCGATGTCGCCGGCGTGCAGCACGCTGCGCGCCCAGTCCACGAGCGGTCGCAGCGGCTGGCCGAGCAGCGTGGCTGGTGCGTGCGCTGCCCGGCCGGGCGTCGTCTCCTCGGAGCCGCCGGTCAGAAGCTGTGCTCCGGGCCGGGGAAGGTGCCCCGGCGCACTTCGTCGGCGTACGCGGCGGCGGCCGTGCGCAACTCGTCGCCGATGTTGCCGAAGCGCTTGACGAACTTCGCGGTCTTGCCGCTGGTGTAGCCGGCCATGTCCTGCCAGACCAGCACCTGCGCGTCGGTGTCGGCGCCAGCGCCGATGCCGACGGTCGGAATGGTCAGCTTGCGGGTGACCTGCCCGGCCAGCTCGGCCGGAACCATCTCCATGACCACCGAGAACGCGCCGGCCTCCTGGACCGCGATGGCGTCGGCGATCAACTGCTCGGCACCGTCGCCGCGACCTTGCACCCGGAATCCGCCCAGCGTGTTCACGCTCTGCGGAGTGAAGCCGATATGCGCCATGACCGGGATGCCCGCCGCGGTGATCACCGCGATCTGCTCGGCGACCCGCTCGCCGCCCTCCAGCTTCACCGCGTGCGCCCCGCCCTCCTTCATGAAGCGGGTCGCGGTGGCCAGGGCTTGCTGCGGGGAGGACTCGTAGGTGCCGAACGGCAGGTCGGCCACCACCAGCGCGTGTGGTGCGCCGCGCACCACGCCGCGCACCAGCGGGATGAGCTCGTCCACGGTGATCGGCACGGTGGTGTCGTAGCCGTAGACGACGTTGGCCGCGGAGTCGCCGACCAGCAGTACGGGAATGCCTGCCTCTTCGAACAGCCGCGCCGAGGAGTAGTCGTAGGCGGTCAGCATCGCCCAGCGCTCGCCGTCGGCTTTCATCTGCTGCAGGTGGTGCACCCGGGTCTTGCGCGTGACCTTCTTGGGCTCCGCGGGCGCCGCACCGTAGGCAGGGGTTTCCGAATCGGATACGGACATCATCGTCCCTTTCGTCTGTGTCGCCTCGGGGCCCGTGCGGGTCCCCGGGAGTGTCTGACGAGATTCAGTGTGCCACCCGCCACGGTGCCGGATTAAGGCCGATGATCGGTGCAATTGGTCACAGCGGCGCGCGGGCTCGCCCGAGTCGGCGTCCAGGTTTGCCCGATGGCAATATCGAGACATGTCGACGGTGCGGAGTAGGCGCGGTGCGCTCGTGATGGCGGTGCCCGCCCTGGTCGCTGTCCTGGTCTCGGGATGCGCTGTCACCCGCACCGAATCGGGTCAGCCGATGCCGGCCGCGCCCACCGGACTGGAGACGTTCTACGGCCAGGCCGTGCAGTGGGGGGACTGCGCCGACTTCGGCGGCCCGGACGACCGGCTGCCCCCGAACACGCAGTGCGCGCGGATCACCGTGCCGGTGGACTACGCGGCGCCCGACGGCCCGACCGCGCAGATCGCGGTGTCCCGGATCCAGGCGACCGGACAGCGCGTCGGTTCGCTGCTGATGAACCCGGGCGGACCGGGGGAGTCCGGGCTCGCCATGTCCTCGCTCGGCAACAAGACGCCGCTGGCCGAGCGCTTCGACCGGGTCGGTTTCGACCCGCGCGGCGTCGGGTCCTCCACACCGCTGATCGTCTGCCAGACCCCGCAGGAGCAGGACGCCGAGCGCGCCGAGCCCCAGGAGGACTACACGCGGGAGGGCATCGCCGACGCCGAGGCCGACAATCGCCGGTACGCCGACCGCTGCGCCGAGCGCACCGGGAAGGATTTCCTCGCGCACGTCGGCACCCGCGAAGTGGTGCAGGACCTCGACGTCATGCGTGCCGTGCTGGGCGACGCGAAGCTGACCTACATCGGGTACTCCTACGGCACGAAGATCGGCTCGGCGTACGCGGAGAGGTTCCCGGACCGGGTGCGCGCCATGGTGCTCGACGGCGCCATCGACTCCTCGCAGGACCCGGTGCAGGAGTCGCTGCGGCAGGCGGCGGGCTTCCAGAAGGTGTTCGACGCCTACGCCGCGGACTGCGCGAAGCAGCCGGACTGCCCGCTCGGCGCCGATCCGGCGCAGGCGGTGCCGCGCTTCCGCGCGCTGGTGAACCCGCTGTGGGACAAGCCGGCCCCGACCACCGACCCGCGCGGGCTGACCTACGGTGACGCGCTCACGGGCGTGCGCCAAGCGCTCTACACCGACGAGCTGTGGAAGGTGCTCACGCTGGGATTGTCCGAGCTGCGCGACGGACGCGGCGACACGCTGCTGGCGCTGGCCGACATCTACGACGGCCGCCGCGACGACGGCAGCTACGCCAACACCACCGACGCGTTCAACGCCATCCGGTGCGTCGACGACCCGCGCATCGGCGATCGTGAGGTCACCGCTCGCCAGGACGCGGAGTACCGCAAGGCGGCACCGTTCCTGGACGACGGCCGTGCCACCGGGGCGGCTCCGCTGGAGCTGTGCACCGCGTGGCCGGTGCCGAACACGAGTGAACCGCACCGCATCTCCGTGACGGGCCTGCCGAAGACGGTGGTGGTGTCCACGACCGAGGATCCGGCCACGCCGTACCAGGCCGGCGTCGACCTGGCCGGGCAGCTGGGCGCCGCGCTGATCACCTACCAGGGCAACCGGCACACGGTGGCGCTGGCGGGCGGCGTGCCGTGTGTGGACGACGCGGTCACCGCCTATCTGATCGATCTGACCGAACCCGCTCCTGGCCTCACCTGCTGAACCCGGCGGCGGTTGCTGACGGGTGACGCCGCCCGGTTCGCGGCGGAAAATCTCACAAACCGGACGATCCGGCTGTGCGGAGTCTTTCGAAAAAATCCAGGTCAGCAATCTTAAGCGTGTATGTAACACAGATTTAACGCCGGATGCTTACGCTCGCGGGCATGGATCGCCAGAAGGAATTCGTGCTGCGGACGCTCGAAGAGCGGGACATCCGCTTCGTACGTCTCTGGTTCACCGACGTCTTGGGTTACCTGAAGTCCGTCGCGATCGCCCCCGCCGAGCTGGAAGGCGCGTTCGAAGAGGGTATCGGTTTCGACGGCTCGGCCATCGAGGGCTTCGCCCGCGTCTCGGAGGCCGACATGGTCGCCCGGCCGGATCCGTCGACCTTCCAGGTGCTGCCGTGGGCCACCAGCAAGGGCCACCAGCACTCCGCGCGCATGTTCTGCGACATCACCATGCCCGAGGGCTCGCCGTCCTGGGCCGACCCGCGCCACGTGCTCCGCCGCCAGCTCAACAAGGCGGGCGATGTCGGCTTCAGCTGCTACGTGCACCCGGAGATCGAGTTCTTCCTGCTGGAGAACGGCCCGCAGGGCAGCACGCCGGTACCCGCCGACAGTGGCGGCTTCTTCGATCAGGCCGTGCACGATTCGGCGCCGAACTTCCGCCGCCACGCCATCGACGCGCTGGAGTCCATGGGCATCTCCGTGGAGTTCAGCCACCACGAGGGCGCACCGGGCCAGCAGGAGATCGACCTGCGCTACGCCGACGCGCTGTCCATGGCGGACAACGTGATGACCTTCCGCTACCTGATCAAGGAAGTGGCCATCGACGAGGGCGTGCGCGCGACCTTCATGCCCAAGCCGTTCGCCCAGTACCCGGGCTCGGCGATGCACACGCACATGAGCCTGTTCGAAGGCGAGACCAACGCCTTCCACGACCCGGACGACCCGATCAACCTGTCGGAGACGGCGCGGGCGTTCATCGCGGGCATTCTCGAGCACGCCCCGGAGATCAGCGCGGTCACCAACCAGTGGGTGAACTCCTACAAGCGCCTCATCCACGGCGGCGAGGCGCCCACGGCCGCCTCGTGGGGCCGGTCCAACCGCTCCGCGCTGGTCCGCGTGCCGATGTACACGCCGAACAAGTCTTCTTCGCGCCGTGTCGAGATCCGCAGCCCGGATTCCGCGTGCAACCCCTACCTGACCTTCGCCGTCCTGCTCGCGGCCGGTTTGCGGGGCATCGAGAAGGGCTACACGCTGCCGCCGGAAGCGGAGGACGACGTGTGGTCGCTGACCGTCGCGGAGCGGCGCGCGATGGGCTTCCGTGAGCTGCCCGGCACGCTGGACGAGGCGCTGCAGGCGATGGAGCGCTCCGAACTGGTCGCCGAGACCCTCGGTGAGCACGTGTTCGACTTCTTCCTGCGCAACAAGCGCCGGGAGTGGGCGGACTACCGCAGCCAGGTGACGCCGTTCGAGCTCAAGGAATACCTGGGGTTGTAACCCGGGCGATGTCCGTGGGCGGCGTGCCCCCGGTCCCGGCCATGTAATTTGAGAACCATGGTCCGGCCACCGTCTGCGCGCTCCGCCGTCCCCGGTGTCGGCCGGCTCGGATTGCTCGAGCCGTCCGCTGCCGCGTCGCTGCGCGAACTGGGCTGGGACAACGTCGAGAGCATCCCCGTACTGTGGGCGCTGTCCCGCGCACCGGACGCCGACCTCGCGCTGAGCACGCTCATGCGGCTGCGCGAGAGCATCGGAAGCGGGTGGGACGCCATCGATTCGGCGATCCGAGCGGATACGTCGCTGCGCGGCAGGCTGTTCGCGCTGCTCGGCTCGTCCAGCGCGCTCGGCGATCACCTCGTCGCCGAGCCGTCGGCCTGGGAGACCTTGCGCCGCAAGGAGTTGCCCGAACGCGACGAGCTGATCGCCGATCTGCTCGCGGTGGTCGAGGCGGAACCCGAGCAGGGGCCGAACGCGGCGCCGCTGCTGTTCCGCGCCGGGATCTCCGGCCCCGAAGTGGTGGCGTTGCTGCGCAGGCGGTACCGGGACCAATTGATGCTGCTGGCCGCGCTGGATCTGGCGGCCACCGTGGAGAACGAGCCCGTGCTGCCCTACCAGGTGGTCGGCAGGCAGCTCACCGACCTGGCCGACGCCGCCCTGACCGCGGCGCTGGCGGTCGCCGTGGCGCGGGTCTGCAAGGACGAGCCGGTACCGGTGCGGCTGGGCGTGCTCGCGATGGGCAAGTGCGGCGCGCGCGAGCTGAACTATGTCAGCGACGTCGACGTGGTTTTCGTGGCCGAACCCGCCGACGCCACCGCCACGCGCCTGGCCGCGGAGATGATGAGCGTGGCGAGCCAGGCGTTCTTCGAGGTCGACGCGGCGCTGCGGCCGGAGGGCAAAGCCGGGGCGCTGGTGCGGACGCTGGATTCGCACGTCGCCTACTACAAGCGATGGGCACGGACCTGGGAGTTCCAGGCGCTGTTGAAGAACCGCCCGGCGACCGGTGATCTCGCGCTCGGCGAGCAGTACCGCGCCGCGCTGATGCCGATGGTCTGGCAGGCGTCGGAACGTCCCGACTTCGTCGCCGACGTCCAGGCGATGCGCCGGCGGGTGGAGGATCTGGTGCCGGCCGACCTGCGCGAGCGTGAGCTCAAACTCGGGCACGGCAGCCTCCGCGATGTCGAATTCGCCGTGCAGCTACTGCAATTGGTGCACGGGCGGGTGGACGAGACGTTGCACGTGCAGGGCACGGTCGAGGCGCTGACCGCGCTGGCCGCGGGCGGGTACGTCGGTCGCGACGACGCGGCCAATCTCACGGCGTCGTACGAATTCCTGCGGTTGCTCGAACACCGGCTCCAGCTTCAGCGGCTACGGCGCACCCATACGCTGCCCGCCGCCGACGACGAGGAAGGCATGCGGTGGCTGGCCCGCGCCGCCCACATCCGGCCCGACGGCAGGCAGGACGCGGTCGGTGTGCTCGGCAGCGAGATCCGCCGGAACGCGGTGCGAGTGCGGCGATTGCACGCGAAGTTGTTCTACCGGCCGCTGCTGGAATCGGTGGCGCGCCTGGACTCCGACGCGCTGCGGCTGAGCCCCGAGGCCGCGATCCGGCAGCTGGCCGCCCTGGGCTACGCGGCGCCGGAGCACGCGCTCGGTCATCTGAAGGCGCTGACCGGCGGAGTGTCCCGCAAAGGCCGCATCCAAGCCCTGCTGCTGCCGACGCTGCTCGAATGGCTCAGCGACACACCGAATCCCGATGCGGGCCTGCTGGCCTACCGCCGGGTGTCGGAGGGGCTCGCCGACCAGATCTGGTTCCTGCGCGAACTGCGCGACGAGGGGGCCATCGCGCAGCGGCTCATGATCGTGCTCGGCTCCTCGGAGTATCTGCCCGATCTGCTGATCAACGCGCCCGAGACCATCCGGATGTACGCCGACGGCCCCGGCGGCCCGCTGCTGCTCGGCCCGCAGCCCGACGAGGTGGCCCGCGGCATCCTCACCGCCGCCGCCCGCTACGACGACTCGAAACGCGCTGTGGCCGCGGCGCGTTCGCTGCGCAGGCACGAACTCGCGCGGGTGGCCTCGGCCGATCTGCTCGGCATGCTCGAGGTGCCGCAGGTGTGCCGGGCGCTGTCGTCGGTGTGGGTCGCGGTACTCGAGGCATCGTTGCTCGCGGTGATCCGGGCGAGCGAGGCGGAGCGGGGTGCGCCCGCGCCCGCCGACATCGCGGTGATCGGCATGGGCCGGCTCGGCGGCATGGAACTCGGTTACGGTTCCGACGCGGACGTGCTGTTCGTCTGCGACCCGCGGCCGGGCGAGGACGAGACCAAGGCCATGAGATGGGCCATCGGGGTGGCCGACCGGGTGCAGCAGCTGCTCGGCGCGCCGAGCACCGACCCGCCGCTGCACGTGGACGCCGGGCTGCGCCCGGAGGGGCGCAACGGCCCGCTGGTGCGCACGCTGGCCGCCTACGCCGCGTACTACGAGCAGTGGGCGCAACCCTGGGAGGTGCAGGCGTTGCTGCGCGCCCACCAGGTGGCCGGTGACGAGGGGCTCGGGGTGCGCTTTCTGCACGTCATCGACAAGGTGCGGTACCCGGAGGGCGGTGTGTCGGCCGACGCGGTGCGCGAGATCCGGCGGATCAAGGCCAGGGTGGACGCGGAGCGGCTGCCCCGCGGCGCGGATCCGGCCACGCACACCAAGCTCGGGCGTGGTGGCCTGGCCGACATCGAGTGGACGGTCCAGCTGATGCAGCTGCGCCACGCCCACGAGGTGCCCGGCCTGCACAACACCTCCACGCTGCAAGCGCTGGACGTGATCGAGCAGACCGAGCTGCTGGACGCCCACGACGTGGCGCTGCTGCGTGACGCGTGGCTGACCGCAACCAACGCGCGCAACGCCTTGGTCCTGGTGCGCGGCAAGCCGAGCGACCAGCTCCCGGGCCCTGGGCGCCTCTTGTCCGCCGTCGCGCGCGTCGCGGGCTGGCCCAACGACGACGGCAGCGAATTCCTCGACCACTACATGCGCGTCACGCGGCGTGCCAAAGCCGTCGTCGAGCGAGTCTTCGGCGGGTGACGGTTCGGGTCCTACGGCTGCACCCAGAACCCGGGCTCATGAGCCGAGGGTGAGGCCGGTGCGGGCCGCCCGCTGTTCGCCCCAGTCGTAGAGCGCGGTGAGGACGGGCACGAGGGTGCGGCCTTCGTCGGTGAGGGTGTACTCGACCTGCGGAGGCACCGTGTCGAAGACGGTGCGGCGGACCAGGCCGTCGGATTCCAGTTCGCGCAGTTGCTGGACCAGCATCTTCTCGCTGGTCGTCGGCATCCGCCTGCGCAGCTCACCGTAGCGGTGCACGCCCTCCTTGAGGTGGGCCAGGATCACCGGCTTCCACTTGCCGCCGATCAGGTCGACGGTCACCTCCACGGCGCACTGGTAGAGCTTGTCGGGCACGCGGCGGACCTCCTGGCTACCTACTCACCGAAAAGTGCGTTCTTGTAACACTGTAATCATCACGATTCCATGGATGCCGTTCACCTGGACAACCGCAGACATGGAGCGAAACAGCAATGAAGGTCATCGTTTTCGACCGCTTCAAGCCCGGCGTCACGCTGGAGACGATCAACCCGTACCTGCCCGAGGAGGTCGCCAACGTGTGGCGGCTGTGGAAGGCGGGCATCGTCCGGGAGAACTACGCGCGAGCCGACGAGCCCGGCGTGGTCATCGTGTTCGAGGTCGACAGCGTCGAGGAGGCGCAGAAGTACGTCGCCGACTTCCCGCTCACCAAGGCCGGGTACCTGGAGTGGACCTACGTCCCGGTGCAGGCGCCGTTGCCGCTGGAAGCGCTGATGGACCCGGCCGTCGACGTCGCCGAGCCCTACGACCGGACCGCGTGAGCATGCGACACGCCTTCGGCCTGAACATCCCGCAGACCGTATCCGACGCCTGCGATCCCGCGCGGATGGCGCTGCTCATCTACGACATGCAGGTCGGCGTCGTGCGGCAGATCCCGGAGGGAGAGCAGATCGTGCGCGCGTGTGTGCGCTTGCGTGACGCCGCGCGGGCAGGTGGTTTCCGGGTGTTCTATACCCGGCACATGTCGCTGCCGGTCGCGGCCTCGGGTG
Source organism: Nocardia abscessus (assembly GCF_015477775.1). Lineage (GTDB taxonomy): Bacteria > Actinomycetota > Actinomycetes > Mycobacteriales > Mycobacteriaceae > Nocardia > Nocardia abscessus_A. The sequence goes on from NZ_JADLQO010000015.1 coordinate 62,938, forward strand.
TCGCGCAGCTGCGCACCGCGATGTCTTGGCAGCGGGTGGACGACCCGGCCGCCCTGCGCTCCAGCTTTCCGCAGGGCTCACCGCAGTTCCAGTTGGTCCCCGAGTTGACGCCCGGCCCGGACGAGGTGGTGTTCGACAAGATCACCATGTCGGCATTCGCGTCGACGCCACTGGACTTCGCCCTACGCGACAGCGGCATCGACACCTACGCCATCGCGGGCATCGCCATGGAGGTGGGCATCGAGCCGACGGTCCGGCACAGCCTGGATCTGGGTTATCTGCCGATCATCGTCCCCGACGCCTGCGGGGCCGGCCACCCGGAAGCCGCCGAAAGGTCTTACGCCACCCTAGAATTCGCGGGAGGATCGCTCACCACCGACACGGCCGCACTGAGCGATCTGATGAGTCGCCGCGCACCCTAGCGCGTTCCACGCGGCGCGATCCATTCCGCGTTCTCCGGCCGGGGCCGCCATCGCGTGGAAGCTCGACTACGCCGCGCCGGTACTCCGCTGGACCCGCATCGCGCCGACGACCGGGTGGGTGATGGTCAGGAGGGCCGCGATCCGCGCGGGGTAGCGGTCCTTCCACCGTCGCCTCGCAGCCGGAACATGCGCTTGCCGGCCCTGTCCGGGAGATCGGTCGCGCCTGTCGCCGACTGAGTGCCCGGGGTATCGGTCAACGCGTGGAAGCGGTCGATGAACTGGCGTATGGCCAGCCGGTTTTCGTCATCGAGCCCGTTGGCGGCGGTGACGGTGACCATGGTGCCGGAGTCGATGCGCAGGACGTCCCAGGCCACCGGCAGGACGGGCGCGTGCACGCTGCGCCCGTTACTGCTGATCGTGATGGACGAACGGGATACGCCAGGAACGAAGGCCAGGTCTTCGGCGATCGCGGCCGTGAGCGGTCCCTTCGCGGGAAACTCCTCGACGTACATTCTCGACCTCGTCACGTTGCCGACAGTAGTGAGCCAGTGTAGACATGGGACGGATCTCGCTCGAGCCACACAGAACCCACCCCTGCGCTCCACCGCGTCTTCGCCTGCATTGCTTAGGCTCGACCGCATGCGTAAATGGATGGGCCGGGCATTGCTCGGTGTGGGGTGGTGCGCTGTCGCGGTGGGCGCGGTCGGGATCGTGCTGCATTTCGGCGCGTGGCAGCGGCGCGGGCTGGTGTTGCTCGCTTCGGGGGCGTCGTACTTGATGATCGGCGCGATCGCGGGTGTGGTGCTGCTGCTGATCGCGCGCGGGTGGCGCAGCGCGGCCGTCGCCGGGGTGCTGGCCGCGGCGGTGTTGTGGACGCTGGTGCCCGCGTTCGTGCCGGAAGGGCGGGCCGCGAGTGGTCCGCAGCTGACCGTCATGCAGTCGAATCTGCTGTTCGGCGGCGCCGATCCGGCCGCCGTGGTGCGCGCGGTGCGGGACAACCACGTCGACGTGCTGACCGTCGACGAACTGACCGAGGCCGCGATCGAGCGGCTGGCGGGCGCGGGCCTGCTCGGCGAACTGCCCCATCACTACACCGAGCCCACCCGCGACGGCGGTGGCGGCACCGGCATCTACAGCCGATATCCCCTGCGGGACACCAAGAAGTACGACGGATACATCCTGCACAACGTCTCCGCGACGATGGATCACCCCGAGCGGGGGCCGATCACCGTCTTCGCGTTCCACCCGGTCCCGCCGCCGTTCGATTTCCCGGCGTGGCAATCGGAGATGCGCAGAACGCGCGAAATCCTCGACGCGCATCGAGGTCCCGCCATCGTGGGCGCCGACTTCAACGCGACTCGCGACCACGCGGCCTATCGTGACCTCCTGCGCGGCCGCTTCGCCTCGGCCGCCGACCAGACCGGGGCCGGTCTGCTACTTACCTACCCGGAAGACCGCAGCTGGGGCCCGGTGATCGGCATCGACCACATCCTCCTGGCCGACGCCACCGCCGAAGACCTGCACAGCCTCACCGTCCCCGGCTCCGACCACCGAGCCCTCATCGCCCGAATCCGGCTCCACTGAACGGCTCTCCGCTATGATGCACAGGTTCCGGTGTTGCCGATACCGCAGCGTTCGTGGGTTGCCGCCCCAGCGCTGGGCCTGCCGGGTATCGAAAGAGGGGAGCCCGCAGAGTGAGTGATATCGAGCGACTGCTTCTCCGTCTGTCGGCCTATCTGAGCGAGGACTTCTCGATAGACAGTGCCCGCGAGGTCCGGCGCCAGCTCGACGCCGTTCGCAATCGCGTTCCCTTCCCGCCGCCGGACACCATCGAGCAGACGCCGTTACGAAACCTGTTCGACTACCTCGAGCTGAAGAGCCATGATGCCGTCCTGGGCCGCACCCAATGGCTTCGCGGCGACCTGGCGGACATCGATCGAGAACTGTTGGCGGCACTGGCCGAAAGTCAGCGTGTCGGTCTGACCGAGCACGATATCGAAGAGATCGACAACCTCTTATGGGAGCTGCGCGACCGCGTCGACACTTTCGGGCCGATGGACGACGGCCGCTGGCCGTTGCAATGCCTCATCGCCTACGTGGATACGAAGATCAAGCGCTCCCTGGAAACGAACTGAACGCCTGGGCTGCTCATCATCTGACAGGTCTACGGGAGGCCGAACTGCCACGCCGTGCCTGTTCAGACTCCCGGTGGGAGTAGTGGTACGAGTTCCTCTGCCAGTTCTGTCAGAGTTGTGCACGGATCGAGCGCGACATCGTGAGACAGGTAGAGCGACAGAATTCCGCCTGTCATTTCGACCCTCAGCACACAGAATCGTTGCTCCAGCGGTAGGGATTGGATTTTCGCGGAACGCCCCGCGATACGGATCGTTTGGAATGTGTGGGGGGCCGTGCGGCCGACCTCGCTGAGCGGTGCGTTGCTTACTCCCACGGCGAGGTGATACTTCGGGCTCTGGTAGAAGCATCCCAGAGAGACGTAGTCCTCGATGCGGTTATCAGTGCTCTCTGGGTTGCTGCCGAACTGGTGCTTATCTAGGAATGGTTGCGGCATTTGGCGGCAGGGATTGAATATATTATCGAACATGTAGGCGGCCGATGTGGTGTCGACAGGAGCGGATTTATCCCGTGTGCAACCGCTCAATGCCGCACAGAGCAGGACGCAGATTATCGCTACCCGTGACGGTTTCCTCATTTCTTCGCCGGTTCCACAGGGGGCTGTCCTGTCATGTAGTACGTCATGTCCCCAGGTTTTCGCGCCATGCCGGAGAGAATTTCGAAGGAATGCGCGTTCACGTAAGAGCGAGTGAAGTCCAGCAGGTTGCGGTCGTCGAGGAACCGGTTGAGCGTCGGCTGCAGCGAGGGGGCCATGAAGGGGGCGACGTCGAGCGGTTTGCCGTCCGGGCCGACGAATTCCGGTGGCAGCTGTCCGCTGGCGTGCAATGTGGTGAACAATTGCTGGATAATCTGCTGGTTCGCTTCGGCGGTTGCCTGAGACCGGTCGGGATATGTGGGATATTCCTTCTCTGGTTCGGGGTTGAACTTCTCCATGGCGGCGTTGTAGCCCTCTTCCTTGGCGACTTCGAGTACTTGGTTGCCGATCACGCTTACCGGTGTCCGGCCGGGAAGTTCAAGGTTGTCCAAGGTCAGGGATTTGACGATGTCGCCGACCTTCTGGCGCATCTCGTACGTGTCCTGCTTGGCGCTGAAATCGTCGTCGGCGGTCTTTTCCAGCTGGTAGGTGAGCGCGTTCAAGGACGCATTGGTGGTCCGCGCGTCCAGCGTCGCGAGTTCGGGTGCGTGGATGCTCAGCCACTTTTGCGGGTCGCCGCCACCTTCAGTGATCGCCCGGTCCAGCATCTCGGCCTCGTAGGCCTGCCGGGCGAATTCCAGATTGAACCTGCCGGTCTCGGACTGGCTGCCCAGGAACAGCAAACGGTCGGCGTCTGTCCTGTCGAAGATGACATTGGCCTGGTCGCCTGGAGTCAGCGGATCGTCGTGGATCTCGGTCCTATCCGCATTGGGGTTCAGATAGGTTTCTATGTTCGTAGCCAGAACATGCGAAAGCCCGTCCGCCAGCTTCGGATTGGTGACGAACGCCTTCGCATTGTCCTCGAATACCGTGCCGTCCTCGCCCGCCTTCAGCTTCGGTCGTCCGGAATCGTCCTTCTCTTCCGGTGCGAAGACGTCCGGCAGCTCCGCCAGCGCACGCTTGGCCAGCAGTCCTTCCTGCCCCGGCTTGTCGGTGCCGTCCGCGATCCATTCGTACAGTCCCGCAGCGGTTTTGCCGTCGTCGTCCCACTCGTGGGAGAAGACGGTCGAGGTGAATTTCTGTGGGTCGAAGTTCTGCGGGTTGTACAGGTTGTCCGTGGCGCCGAAGGACAGATCGCCGGGGATGTCCTGCCCAGTGTTCGGATCTTTGCCGGTCAGCAGGGCGTAACTGGATTCGTTGTTGCGGGTGCTCGTTTCCAAGAACTGCCGGCTCGCTGCCTCCACCTTGTCCAGGTCGCCCTTGTCGAAGCCGGGCGGGTAGCCGTGCCAATCCTTCTCGCCGGCTTCGACGTATTCGGCGAGGCTGGCGCTCTGTCTGCCCAGTTCGATGCCGAGGGTTCGGCCGGGCTCGTAGCCGGGGTTGGCTTGGGTCAGCAGTTCGGCGAATGCGGCCTGCTGAAGCATCTGCTCCTTGACGGGGCGTTGTCCGTCGATGACCGTGTCGTCGCGTTCTTCGTAGCGGCCGGACACCAGTTCACGGACTCCCGGCGGAAGGTCGGCGTAGGAGCCTCGCCTGGTACCGGATCCGATCTTCTCGTTCGACACGACCATGAGCGAGTTGGCCAGGTTGTCGCGCTTCATCGCCGCGACGGGATCACCAGCCTGTTCCCGCTCGAGCAATCGCTGGTTCAGCGCGAGGATGCCGTCTTTGCCCGCTTCCTGGTACAGCGCCTTGTAATAGTCCTGCACACTGGCCGGGACGGTGCTGATCTCCTCGCCCGCGGCCAGGCGGCGCAGTTCGTCCGGACTCAGCACGTGCTCGGGCATGTCGGAGGCGATCTCATCGATGGCCGCGGTGTCGCCGTTGCGTGCCGCGTCCGCGAGCGCCTTGCCGTCCTGCTTGCCGAACCGGGCGGCCTGGTTGTCGGCGTCGGCGACGTCGAGGCTGGAGCCGAGAAGGTCGCCGCCCGATCTGATCTCGAGCGCTTGATCGCCGATCTGCTTCGCCAAGTCCTCGACGGCGTCGCGGAACGGGGAAAACGCACCGTTGATCGCGTCCTGATGGGTGCGGATCACCTCGGAATCGACGCCTTCTTTGTCGAGCACCTTCCAGGTGTCGTCCACCGTGAGCTGTGCGGCGCGCGCGTCGTTCAGCTTCGCCAGCAGCGTGTCCCGGAACCCGGATACCGCACCGACTCCTCGCGTGAGGATGTCGATCAGCTCGTCGATCTCGTACCCGAGCTTCTTACCCTGGTCGTGGTCTTGGCCGACCCGGTTGTAAGCGGCGTCGTAGGCGACGCCCTGCCAGTCGTGCCTGACCTCGTCGAAGTGCTTACGGGCGCTGTCGAGCTGCTCCGTCAGCGTGGATCGGGATTCGGCGAGTTTGCCCGTCCATGTGTTCAGCGCCCCGAGATCCCAGCGCTCGACGTCGCCGGGGCTAAGCATGGTGCACGTCCATGGCATGCATCATCTGGGCGAACTGCTGATCGCTGGTTTGCAGATTGCCTGCCGCGTCCTTGGACTTGTTCGCCACCTCGCGCAGCCGCTCGGCGACACGCAGGTACGCGCCCTCGACGAACTCGGCGGCCAGTTCGATCGCTCGCGGGATATCCGACCCGGGCGCAGCCGCCTGCAGCCCCGCCGCCGAGGTTCGTACATCGATGCTGTCGATTTCGTTGCACGCGGCGAGCAGTTTGTCTGCCATCGCACGGATCTGGTCCACATCGGCTTGTAGCAAATCCGCCCCCTACTCCTCGCAATTGGCGACGAATTTAGCATGACGAAGGGCCGGTAGATCGCACCGCTGGACGTCGCCGACGCACCCTCATACGTGGACACGGTCGCCTCGCGGGCGGCTTCAGCAGCCGGGGACGGTCAGCGGCAGCGGAAGGAGCGGAAGAGCCGGTCCGGCCCGACGTTCACTTCGAGGCATCGGCTGCGGCGGGTCTGTATGGCTATCAGCCGCAAGGTTTTTCCTACTGCGGCGTTGGCCGCAGCGGGGCCGCGGCCTCGTTTCCGCACGCACATGCGCTATTTCGCGACAACCGCGTGGCGATTGATGCGCGCGACCGATTCGCCGCGATTACGATATGAGCGCTCGGCGGGCCCGAGACGCGGTACTCGGGGAGGCGGCTCGATGGCGAAGAACAAGCGATTCGGTGTGGTGGCCGTGCTCGCGGTGGTAGCGATGGTGCTGGCGGGATGCGCGCAAGGCACGAACGGGCGTGCGGCGCAGCAGGTCTCGCCGCCCGCCGACACCTGGGAGCTGGCCGGATCGATGACGGCTGCCGGGCCGAACGGTCCGCGCAAGGGCGTGCCGGACGCGCCGCTCACGGCGGACAACGGTGACGGCGGCGCGATCGACAAGCTCGCCCTGAATGCCGTCGCCGACGTCCAGGACTTCTGGACCGCCCGGTACCCCGAGCACTTTCCCGGCACCTTCAAGCCGGTGACCAGGTACATCTCCTGGGATGCGAAGGCGCCCGAGACGCAATCGGTCAAGTTCTGCAAGTCCGACACCTACCAGGTGGTGAACGCCGCCTACTGCGGTGGCGACCACACCATCGGCTGGGATCGCGGTGTGCTGCTGCCGCAATTGGTGCAGAAGTACGGCGAGATGGCGGTGGTGATGGTGCTGGCCCACGAGTACGGCCACGCCATTCAGGGGCAGGCGAAGCTGGCCGGTTTCCTGACTCCGCCGCTGGTGCAGGAACAGCAGGCCGACTGCCTCGCCGGTGTCTTCCTGCGCCATGTGGCGGAGGGGGATTCGGCGCACTTCACGCTCAACACCACCGACGGCCTCAACGCCGTGCTCGGCGCCACGGTGGCCGTCCGTGACCAGGATCCGAACGATCCGGACAACGTGCACGGGTCGGCCTTCGAGCGGGTGACCGCGGTGCAGATCGGTTACACCGACGGCGCGGACGGCTGCAAGCAGATCACCAGGAAGGAGATCGCCCAGCGCCGCGGCAACCTGCCCACCACCTTCGAACCCGGTGAGGAGCAGGCGCAGCTGCCGGTGGACGCGGCCGCGCTGACCAGCCTGAGCAAGGCGCTGGCCGAGATATTCCCGATCGCGCGGCCGCCGCAGTTCGACTACTCCGGGGTGGGGCGCAACTGTTCGGAGGTCACGGTCACCCGGCCGGTGTCGTACTGCCCGAGCGCGAACCGGATCGGCACCGATGTTCCTGCCCTGGCCCGCCGTGGCGGACCGATGGCGGGGGAGGACCCGCTCTCGGCGGTCGTGGACGGCGACTACAACGCGTTCGTCGTCTTCGTGTCGCGGTACGTGCTCGCCGTGCAGCAGGACCGCAAGCTGTCGCTGACCGGCGCCGAGACGGCGGGCCTGCGTACCGCCTGCCTCAGCGGCGCGGTGACCACGAAGCTGAGCGAGCCGGGCAGCGATCCGCACCTGTCCGCGGGTGACCTGGACGAAGCGGTGTCCGGCCTGCTCGCGGACGGGCTGGCGGCCGCGGATGTGAACGGCAAGGTCGTGGCGAGCGGTTATCAGCGCTTGGAGGCGTTCCGCACCGGCGTCCTGGACGGCGAGAGCGCCTGCCTGGCCAAGTTCCGGTAGCAGGCCTTAGACCGGCAGCGATCGCAACGAGCTGAGCGTGCTCGCCAGCGCGCGAGCCGCCTCGGCGCCCTTGGTCACGAAGTGCTCTGTGAAGTACGTGACGTGCTCGCTGTGCTCATGGAAGTGGTGCGGGGTGAGCACGACCGAGAACACCGGCACATCGGTGTCCAGCTGCACCCGCATCAGCCCGTCGATCACCGCCGACGCCACGAAGTCGTGCCGGTAGATGCCGCCGTCCACCACCAGCGCGGACGCGACGATCGCCGCGTACCGGCCGGAGTGCGCGAGCCGCTTGGCGTGCAGCGGGATCTCGAAGGCGCCCGGCACCTCGTAGACGTCGATCGTGGCGGGATCGAAGCCGAGGTCGGCGTATTCGGTGCGGAAACCCTCGTACGCCTTGCCGACGATCGAGCTGTGCCAGCTGGCACGGATGAACGCGATGGATCCGGTATTGCTCATGCCGGGATACTACGGTTCGGTAAGGTGCGCTTCCAGCCAACCGACGACATCGTCGAGCACCTTCTGCTGTTCGGGCTCGTTGAACACCTCGTGGTAGAGGCCCTCGTAGCGGATCACGGTGAGGTCCTTCGACCCGGCGCCCCGTTCGATGAGGTCGGAGCTGGACGGCGCGGCGATCGAGTCGGCGGTGCCGTGCAGCACCAGCAGCGGCACGGTGAGCCGCGCCAGCCGCTGCTTGACCGTGTTCGTCGCGTTCAGCATCTCGGCGCCGGTGCGGGCGGGCAGCATGCCCCGGTAGACCAGCGGATCGTTGTCGTAGGCCGCGACCACCGCGGGGTCGCGACTGATCTGCGACGAATCCAGCTTCAGCACACCGAGATTCGGAGTGAACCTGCTCAACACCGGCGCGAGCATGCGCTGCACCGGATTGCCCACCGGGATGTCCAGCGGCGGCGCGGACAGCACGACGCCCGCGACATCGATCGGCGCGCGGGTGGCCAGATACAAGGTGATCAGGCTGCCCATCGAGTGCGCGACCACGAAGCGCGGCACGCCCGGCTGCTCTCGGCTCGCGATGGCCAGCATGGCGGCGACATTGTCGGCGGCGCCGTCCATGGAGCCGATGTTGGCCTTGCCGCCCGCGGACTTCCCGTGCCCGATGTGGTCGAGCGCGTAGACCGCGAAACCGGCGGCGACCAGGCGCTGCCCGACATGGGTATAGCGGCCCGAATGCTCGGCCACGCCGTGGACCAGCACGATCACGCCCCGCGCTGCGCCGTCGGGCAGCCACGCGCGCCAGGCGACTCCGCTGCCGATGCCGTCGAACTCGCCGGTCTCGGTGCGGATCGTGGGCGGCTCGGCGGGCGTGGCGTCGCCCGCCGTCGGCTCGGTCGTCATGCCTCGGCTCCTGCCGTCGATGGCGCGCCGACCCTCGCGAAATGCTCGATCAGCCGCCGGTTGAACTCGATGAGTCGAGCGTAGTTGACCCGGGAGAGGCGTTCGTCGGTTCCGTGGATCGAGGCCAGGTCGCGCTCCTCCAGCACGATCGGCGCGAAATTGCAGCGGGTGGCCGCCAGGTCGTCGTAGTGCCTGGAATCGGTCGCGCCGGGAACGATGCCGGTGGTCACGGCGATTCCGGGGACGACGGCGCGGGCGAGATCGGCGATCAGCTCGAAGGCGGGGCCGGGCCCGGCTATCGTCGACGGTTCCGACGACATGCCGACCAGTTCGAACTCGATCCCGTTGTCGCGCACCACCTTCCGGCAGTGCGCCAGCACCGAGGCGACCGAGTCGCCCGGCAGGATGCGGAAGTTCACCATCGCCTCCGCCCGCTGGGGCAGCACGTTCGCCCGCACGCCGCCGCGGATCATCGTCGGAGCCGTGGTGGTGCGCACCATCGCCTCGGTCTGCGGCTGGGTCGCCATCACCCGGGTGATCGCCGGTCCCGCGATGCGCGCGAGACCGAGCAGACGTCGCCGCGGTCCCGGCATGACCTCGCGCAACCTGGCCAGCATGTCCGCGACCACCGGCGTCAGGCGCAGCGGCATCGGATGGTCCTGGATGCGGCCCACCGCCCGCGCGATCCGGCCGACCGCCGTCTGCTTGCCCGGCATGGACGAATGGCCGCCCACCTCGGTGACCGACAGCCGGACCGTGGCGTAGCCCTTCTCGCCGAGCATGATCGTTGCCACCGGCTGACGCACGCCCTCGACGACCCCCGCGGTGATCACCCCGCCCTCATCCAGCAGCAGATCCGCGCGCACGCCCGCCTGCCGCAGATGTCCGGCCATCCGCTCGGCGCCCTCGCCGCCGAAGACCTCCTCGTCGTGCCCGAAGGCCAGATACACGGTGTGCCGGGGCCGCAGGCCCGCGGCGAGCGCCGACTCGACCGCCTCCAGGATGGCCAGCACGCGGCTCTTGTCATCGATCGCGCCACGGCCCCAGATGAATTCGTCGTCCACCACCCCCGCGAACGGCGGATGGGTCCAGCGCGATGGGTCGTCGACGGGCACCACGTCCTGGTGCGCGAGCAGGATCGCGGCCACTCGGTCCGGTTCGGCGCCCGGCCAGCGGTAGAGCCTGCTGTGCGCGAACCGCTGCAGTTCGAGCTCGGCGTGCACGCGCGGGAAGGACGCCCGCAGGTGCGCGTCGAGGCGGTCGAACGCGTCGCTGTCGGCGTCCCGCGGGTCGTCGGTGGACACGGTCGCACACCGCAGCGCGGCGGCGAGGCGCTCGGCGGTCGGGTCGTCGACCGGGTCCGTCATCGGTCACCGGTGCGGTCGGGCAGATTCATGGGCACCGTTGCATTGTTCAACACACTCGGATCGAGAGCGATCGTCTTCTCGTTTCGCCACTTCACGATGCCTTCGGTGAGCCCGCCCGGCAACTCGGGTCGACGCGTCGCGGTCAGCAGCGGCAGCTCGACGCTCGCCGAGGTCACCGTCACGGGAGCGAAGGCCGGTGCGTGCGACCACACGTCGTCGACCACGTCGGTGACCCGAACACCGATTCGGTGTCCGGCGGGAATCGGCCAGTCCTGCGCGAGCAAACGGACCTCGGCGGTGTCGCGGACGGGGGCGATGCCCCGGGTGATGACGGTCGCGCGCAGGTCGGGTGCGATGTCGTAGAGCTCGACGGCGACCGTCGCGCTGGTGGGGCCGCTCAGCCGGAGGGTGGCCGTCGGTATGCCGGACAGGTGCTGGTCCTGGGCAAGCGGCGTTGAGACCGACCAGATCTCGCGGTCCGGCCCGGGGACCAGGCCGCGGTCGGTATAGCCGCCGGGCCGCAGCTCGACCGAGATCCGCTGGGCGTCGGCGGGTGGCCACGCGGTCTCCGCGCGCCAGCGGCCGTCGAACTGGCCGACGGTGATCCGCGGACCGGGGATCCGCACGTCCCGGCCCGCGACGTGCTTGTCGAAGAAGGCGAGCAGCTCGGTGTCGAAGTGCGGTGTCCCGCACTTGTCGTGGCAGGTGCGGTGTCCCCACTGGCCGAACCAGGCCCGGTGGTCGCCCGGGCCGAGGCCGTTCCACAGGTCGAACACCCGGTAGGCCCGGGTGTTGTAGTCCACGAAGCCCTGACCGAGGAACAGCGGAATCGTGTTGCCGCGCAGTCGCGCCACCAGGTCGCGGTCGCGCCAGAAGGCGGTGTCCGCGTCGTGGTCGCCGATCTCGGTCAGGTACTGCTGATAGCACGGCCACGGCAGCTGCGTCGCGTTCGCCCGGTATTCGCCGGAGTCCTCCGGACGCGGCGGGGTCGAGGCGATGAGCAGATGCTCCAGCCCCGCGAAGTCGGCGGGGCGTACACCGCTCTCGGTGATCGGTTTGCCGGAGAACTTCCACGAGACGCCCTGCATGTACAGGTAGGAGTACGGGTCGACGACCGGTTCGAACGCGCCCACCGCGGCGAGGCCCTTCGGTGCGGTGGCCAGACCCATCAGGCCGGTCCAGGCTTCGTACGAGGTGCCGAACAGCCCCACCTTGCCGGTGGACCACGGCTGGCTCGCGGCCCACTCCACGGCCGCGGTGACATCCGCGCGCTCCCCGGGGCCGCCGAAGTCCGGGCAGCCGTTGGAGCCGCCGAATCCGCGCAGGTCTACGACGACGTAGGTGTATCCCGCGTTCAGGAACAGTTCGGCGGTGAGATTGTCGGTGGACGGGCCGCCGGTGAGGCGCGGCTCGCTCAGGTAGGCCAGGTGCGCGCGATACGGGCTGACGGTGAGGATGACGGGCGTCCGGGTGTCGTCGGAGACACCGGCCGGGCGCAGGATGTCCGCGTGCAGCCGGGTGCCGTCCTTGCCGTCGATGTACACCTGCTTCCACTGGTAGGGCACCGGCAGCGGTTCGGCGGTCGCGGTCACCGGGGTGATCGCGGCCAGCAGCAACAGCAGGCCGCACAGGGCACGCGACAAGACGGCTCGTTCGGTCACCATAGGACTATCGAGTCTGCCCGGACGGCCGTCCAGCCCCCGGAACCGGGGTAGTCGTCCAGTCGCCGGACGCACGCCATCCGGTGTTCATCCGGGCAGACCAGCATCGGCGCTATGCCGGAGCGTGATTTCGGGTCCGCCGACGCGGTGGCGACGATCACCTTGGCGTTGCTGGGCGCGTTCCTGTTCGCGGTATCCGCGGCTCTGCAACAGGGCGCGGCGCGGCAGGCCGCCGTCGAATCCGGGCAGGGACGGTTCCTGGTGATCGCCGCGATCGCGCGCCGTTTGATCACCGACCCTCGCTGGCTGGCCGGGCAGGCGGCGAACGTGGCCGGGTTCGTCGTGCACGCGTTCGCGCTGCGTTTCGGAGCCATCGCGGTGGTGCAGGCGTTGCTGGTCGTGCAACTGTTGTTCGCGCTGCCGTTCGCCGCGCGGCGGCGAAGGCGCGCGCTGCTCGCGCAGGACTGGGCCGGAACGACAGCGGTGTGCGCCGGGCTGATACTGCTCGTCGCTCAGGGGATTCCCCCGCATTCGGCGGTGCGGAGCGAGCTGTTGCCCGTCGCGGGCACCGGTGTGGCGGCCGTGATCGTCGTGCTGTTCGGTGCGTCCCGGCTGGCCCGCTCCACGCAACTGCGGTCCGCGCTGGTGGCCGTGGCGGCGGGCTGCTGTTTCGCCACCACCGCGGTCCTGGTGGTGGTGGCGACGAAAACCCTGCCGGAGCCGAGCTGGGCGCTGCTGGGCATCCCGGTGTCGACGGTGCTCGGCGGCATCCTGACCCAGGAGGCATACGCCCGCGGCTCGCTGCCCACGGCGCTGACCGCGATGACGATCACCGACCCGGTACTCAGCTACCTGGCCGGGCTGACCCTTTTCACCGCGACGATCCACCCGAGCCCGCCACTGCTGGCTTGCGCGGCCACCGCGGTGATCGTGGGCGTCGCGCTGCTGGCGAACTCGCCGACGCTGCACGACGAACGGGAGATCTCCGCGAACGCCGCAGGAGCCGCGGTGCGGGCGAAGATCGCGTAGGCGCGGTCCCGGGCGGAACCCGAACAATTTCGGCCGCACCTGGCGCGCGGCACGCGGTGCGAACTTCGCGTGGTGTTACTACTGACCGCGATCTGCCATGTGCCGGTATCCCTCATAGACGCTGCGGTATCGGGGCTGCCGGTGCGTCTGGTCGCGGAAGCGCGTTGCTGACTCGCAGTGGTCGGGTCGGACTGTCTCCGTCGTCTTCACGCCGGAGTGCGCGTCAGGCGGAGCGGGCCGGGATCTCGTAGTCGGCGTAGAGCTCGAGCATGCGCTCGACCGTCGCCGACCACGGAAAACGTTCCGCCGCCGCGCGGGCCGCGTGCCGGCGCTGGACCGCGGGGAGAGAGAGCAGTGCGCCGACCCCGTCGGCGAGGCCGCGCGGAGTCCCGTCGCACACGATGCCGGAGCCGGGGTCGCCGACGAGTTCACGGGCGGCGCCCGCGGCGGGAACGACGACCGGAGTCCCGCACGCGAGCGCTTCCAGGACGGCGAGGCCGAAAGTCTCGGCGGGGGAGGGGAACACCGCGATGTCGGCGTCGGCGATCAGGGTGGCCAGCGCGGTCCGGTCGGTGAGATGGCCGTGGAACACGACCGGAAGCCCAGCCGCCATCTGTTCCAGCCGAGAACGCAGCGGGCCGTCACCGATAACCGACAGCGCACAGCGCAGACCGGAGTCGACCAGGACGCGCACCGCCTGGATGGCGCGTTCGGCTCGCTTCTCCCGTGACAACCTGCTCACCAGCACGAGCCGCACCGGATCGTCGGAGCGCCCTGCTTCCCGCAGGCTCTCGGTGGATGGTCGGAAGGTCGTGAGGTCGACGCCGAGCGGGACCCGGCGCACGTTGCGCGCGCCGACCCGGTCGAACTCCGCCGTGGCGAAATTGGAGGTTACGACGACCTTTTCGGCGCGCACCGAGAGCCGCCGGTTGGCCAGGTCGGCCGCCGCGGTGAGCGGGAAGCCGCGCGGCACCCGCGAGCGCAGGATGGCGTCGATGCGTTCGTGCGAGAACAGCACCAGCGGGACGCCCGCGTCGCGCGCCCAAGGTGCGAGCCAGCGGACACTGAGTTTGTCGCTGCACTCGAGCACGTCCGGGGCCAGCCGATCGAGCACGGGCCGGGTGCGGCGGGCGGTGAGCACGTGATAGCCGGCGTCGCCGAACTTCGGGCTGCGCACGGTGATCCGGTGTCCGGAGGCGGTGTGCTCGTCGTCGTCGTGCGGACCGGGCACGACGAGCACCCGATCGTGACCCGCCGCCGAATAGCCGCGCCCGATCTCGTCGACACAGGTGCGCAAACCGCCGGAGGCGGGAGTGTAGAAGTTGGCGATCTGCACGATCCGCATCAGCCGACCGCCGATCCGACCAGTTCGCCGTAGGTGGTCGCCTGTGCGCCGGTCCGCAGCACCGCGTCGATGGCGCGCAGGGTGGTGTCGCGCAGACCCGGTCTGCTCAGGTCGTCGGGATGCAGCGCCAGCCGGACCAACCCGCCGCGTTCGGCGATGCGTCGGGCCAGAGTTTCGACCATCGTCGCGCCGAACCGTTCGGACCACCCGCCGCCGGGACGGTGCGAGAGCGCGAATCCCCGATACCGGCGTCCGGTGCGGAGATCCTTGGCTGCGAAGTGCGAGGTGGTGTAGGTGAACCCCGCCCTGCGCAGCGCCTGCTCCGCGCCGGGTGAGACCAGCCAGCCCGGGGGAGTGAAGCCCGTGGTGGGCAATCCTGCTTCGGACATCACCTCGGTGCCGGCGTGCAATTTGGCCGCCGCCTCGTCGACGTTCAAGGCGGCGAATTCGGCCGCACCGCGCGCCACCGCGTGCCCTACCGCGCGGCGCGGCCATCCGCCTTCGGGCCCCGCCCGGTGCGACCACCCGTGCAGGAGGATGTCGTCACCGGCCCGTCGGCGCTCCCGCAGGAACGCGGCGTAATCCGGATCGCCGGACAACCGCTTCCCTCGCCACGGACCGGGAATCACCAACAACGAGACGGGAATCCCGAATCGATCGGCGTCGGCGCACCAGCGCGCCGTCTCCGCCGCACTCGCCGGTGCGACGTCATGGACGCTCACCACCAACCGCGCACACACGTCGTGGAAGCTAACACCGCCCGATGGCCGCGAGCTGAACAGCGCAATGCGCTCGTCTGAAAGCTGCGTACCTTCGGCCCAGCTCAGACCCCTCGGGTGCGGTGCACCCCATTCACCTCGGGTGCGGTGCACCCCATTCACCTCGGGTGCGGTGCACCCCATTCACCTCGGGTGCGGTGCACCCCATTCACCTCGGGTGCGGTGCACCCCATTCACCTCGGGTGCGGTGCACCCCATTCCGGCGCGTCCAGCCGGTCACCAGATATCCGCCCAGGCCGGTCGCACCGGCAGATCGAACGCCGCGGTGCGCCCGCGCGCCGGCATCGGCACCGAGGCGCCCTCCGGAAACCGGGCCTGCAACGACGCCGCCCGTCCCCGGCGGAACTCCGAGAACACGAACTCCTTCCGAGAGCGAGACGAAACCATCCTGCGATTCGAAGCGCGAACCCGGACCCTACAGCGCGCCCACTCAACCCTCGGGCTTTGGCATCTCGGTATCTGTCGAGAGGAACTGGCCGGAATCACAGCGGAATTCGACGCACGTCGCGACGCCGTGCATCCGAGGAAATGCATCTTCGGGATCGCTTCGGCGACGAAGGCAAGTCGAGACTGCTCAGGAAGAGCATTACGGGGACGAGAAGCCGCAGGTCGGAGCGGTTCTGCACAGATGAGACGCGGGATATGGCAAACGGCTATGACTCGGGTGAACCGGGCGGCGGCGCAACGAATTTCGTCTGGTGTCCCGGGCCGGTCGGCGTATGATCAGGCCAGTGCCGATACCCGGGGGAAGAATGAGCGAGCCGGCTACCGCGGACTGGGAACAGTTCGTGCAAGCGCTGGCGCATTGTCTTTCAGAGCTGCCATCCCGGGCGACTCTCATCATCGCCGCACCCGGAAATCGCTATGTCCAATTTGTCCAATACGACATCAAATTGTCCGCTGAACTGGCGGGGAACCATTACCTGAGCAACCCGATCCCGGAGCCCGCCGCGCAGGAGTTGCGCACACTGGGCTGGCATGAGCCCGCGGTGCGGCGCGATGCGGACAACTGGACCAGGACCCTCTTCTGGCCCATCGCGCCGAACAGTCTGGTCGAGTTCGCGCGCTCGGTCGCCGTCGGCCTGCGCGACGCCCTCGGTGTGGCCGCGCCGGTCGAGTTGCGCGCGATGGGCTGGACCGAGGCGTCGGGTGACCTGGATCTCACCGTGCTCGGCCCGATCGCCCGCCGCGGGTAGCGCCGCCGTCGGCCGCTGTCCCACGGCATAGCCGCGACTACCTGGGCACTATTCTGAGAGACATGGCAGCAGGCAAGCCCACCAAGGAAGCGAAGGCCGCGGCGAAAGCGGCCCGCAAGCAGCAGTCGAGAGAACGCCGCAAACAGCTGTGGCAGGCGTTCCAGATGCAGCGCAAGGAAGACAAGCTGCTGCTGCCGCTGATGATCGGCGCGTTGGTCGGCATCACCGCCGTCTTCGTCGTGATCGGCTTGATCTTCGGGCTGACCCTGTTCCTCGTCCCGCTGGGCGTGGTGCTCGGCGCGCTGGTGGCGTTCATCATCTTCGGGCGGCGGGTGCAGAAGAGCGTCTACCGCAAGGCCGAGGGCCAGGCGGGCGCCGCGGCCTGGGTGCTGGACAACCTCCAGGGCAAGTGGCGGGTGAGCAACGGCATCGCCGCGACCACGCAGTTGGACGCGGTGCACCGGGTGATCGGCCTGCCCGGCGTGGTCCTGGTCGCCGAAGGCTCCCCCCAGCGGGTCAAGTCGCTGCTCGCCCAGGAGAAGAAGCGCACGGCCCGGTTGATCGGCGACACCCCGATCTACGACGTCGTCATCGGCAACGACGAAGGCCAGGTTCCGCTCAAGGATTTGCAGCGCTACCTCACCAAGCTGCCGCGCAACATCGACACCAAGCGGATCGATCTCATCGAAGGCAGGCTGGCAGCGCTCAGCGCGCGCGGCGGGCCCGCCCTGCCGAAGGGGCCGATGCCCGCGGGCGCGAAGATGCGCGGCGTGCAGCGGACCATCCGCCGCCGCTGACCGGCTCCTCGCACGTGCTCTAGCTACCGGCGCGACGCTCGACGGCGCGCGTGTCCGGATGCCGCGTCACTTGCGGGCGAGCAGCCAGACGACCCGGTCGTAGGCGAGCACGTGATAGACGATCACCAGCACCGCGAGCGCCAAACCCCAGTGCGGCAGGCCGGCCGACTGCAGCGCGAGCGCCCCGCCGCCGAGCACCGAGAGTTCGATCACCAGGCGCGCCGAGCCGGACACGGCGACCCTGGGCTGCCCGTTGCGGCTCGGGTCGCCGGGCACCGAGAAAGCGCCCCATACGACTGCCGCGATTACCGGCAGCGCCACCACCAGCAGAAACTTCCACGGCCCTTCGAACGCGCGCCAGCCGAAGACGCCGAAGGAAGCGACAGCAACGAGCTCGAGCAGAAAACGGACGACGAGCATCACCGGATTCAACGACACCGGCGCAGCCTAGTGGGGTGACCCGGCGGCCGGCGGGCTCGATGCCGGGGCGGCTCAGCGCGAATGCACCAGTGCGGTGCCGGTCGCACGATCGTGCATTCCGCGACCGTCGGCGTCGGTGAACAGCGCGGGCACCACGAACAGCAGCAGCACCTGTCTGGCCAGCGCGCGGACGAAGCCGACCGGCACCGGCTCGTCGATGCGGACCGTGCGCAGCCGCAGGAAGTACTGCCCCGGGGTGAAGCCGAACAGGGTCACCGCGCCGACTCCGATGACGAACCAGATCAGCAGCGTCAGGCTCGACGCCGAGGTGCTGCGCGCGATGAGCGCCGCGATGCCGAGCGCGATCATCCAGTCCACGAAGAGGGCGGCGATCCGGCGACCCATGCCTGCCAGCGAGCCCGCTCCCGTCTTCGGGAGGCCGAGGTGCTCACCGGGGAACTCGGGAGTTGCCGGGCCGCCGGAGTCTGCCGGGGGTCCGGAGAGCCAGGAGCCGGTGATGCGTGCCATGCACCCAAGAATAGGCGCGCCCGGACGGGCGTCCGGTACCGCATAAGCGGAGTTCAGCGTCGGCGCGCGCCGCGGCGGGGGCAGGACTACCATGCATTTCGAGTCCGGGTGGTCAGCACCACGCTGCCAGACGCACGTGTAACACCGGCGAAACACAGCCTTGACTGCAGGGAAACACGGCATCCATAGCGTCTGGTCGCGACGAACCCATGCAAGCGACACTGGCTGGGAACCGATCCGTAAGGAGAACAAGTGACGTTCAGCACGGCCGACGAGGTCATCAAATTCATCGCTGATGAGGACATCGAGTACGTCGACATCCGGTTCAGCGACCTGCCCGGTGTGCAGCAGCACTTCTCGATCCCCGGGAAGGCTTTCACCACCGACCTCGCCGAGGAAGGGCTAGCGTTCGACGGCTCCTCCGTTCGTGGGTTCCAGTCCATCGACGAGTCGGACATGCTGCTGCTGCCCGACTTCTCCACCGCGCGCGTGGACCCGTTCCGCGCCGCCAAGACGCTGAACCTGAACTTCTTCGTGCACGACCCGTTCACCCGGGAGGCCTACAGCCGCGACCCGCGCAACATCGCGCGCAAGGCGGAGGAGTACCTGCGCTCCACCGGTATCGCCGACACCGCGTACTTCGGCGCCGAGGCGGAGTTCTACATCTTCGACTCGATCCGCTACGACTCGGCCATGAACGGCGCCTTCTACGAGATCGAATCGGTCTCGGGCTCCTGGAACACCGGTGCCGAGTTCAACCCGGACGGCACTCTCAACCGTGGCTACAAGGTGCGCAACAAGGGCGGTTACTTCCCCGTCGCGCCCTACGACCACTACGTCGACCTGCGTGACAAGATCGCGACCAACCTGCAGAACGCGGGCTTCGAGCTCGAGCGCGGCCACCACGAGGTCGGCACCGCCGGTCAGGCCGAGATCAACTACCGGTTCAACACCCTGCTCGGTGCGGCCGACGACCTGCAGCTGTTCAAGTACATCGTGAAGAACACCGCGTGGGCCGAGGGCAAGACCGTCACCTTCATGCCGAAGCCCCTCTTCGGTGACAACGGCTCGGGCATGCACGCCCACCAGTCGCTGTGGAAGGACGGCAAGCCGCTGTTCCACGACGAGGCCGGCTACGGTGGCCTGTCCGATATCGCCCGCCACTACATCGGCGGCATCCTGCACCACGCGCCCTCGCTGCTGGCGTTCACCAACCCGACCGTGAACTCCTACCACCGTCTGGTGCCGGGCTACGAGGCCCCCATCAACCTGGTGTACTCGCAGCGCAACCGCTCCGCCGCGGTCCGCATCCCGGTCACCGGCAACAATCCGAAGGCCAAGCGCATCGAGTTCCGCGCACCGGACTCTTCGGGCAACCCGTACCTGGCCTTCGCCGCCATGCTGATGGCCGGCCTGGACGGCATCAAGAAGAAGATCGAGCCGCTGGCCCCCGTCGACAAGGACCTCTACGAGCTCCCGCCGGAGGAGGCCAAGAACATCCCGCAGGCCCCCACCAGCCTGGCGTCGGTCATCGACCGCCTCGAGCAGGACCACGACTACCTCACCGAAGGCAACGTCTTCACCGAGGACCTCATCGAGACCTGGATCACCCTCAAGCGCGAGGGCGAGATCGCGCCGGTGAACCTGCGGCCGCACCCGTACGAGTTCGAGCTGTACTTCGACGTGTAAGCCTTTCCGGGCTTTCGACCTGCGGCGGAGTATCTGACCAGGGTGCTCCGTTCGCAGTAGGTTCCAGCGAGTCCATCCGCTCCGCGATCGTTTCACCGATTGCCGGGCGGGTGGACTCGTCTGCGTTCGGGAACAGGAAGCGGGCCGGATCGCATCAAGTCACCGACCTACGATGCGGTGCCCCACGTCGGTGTGCCGTAGACGTTGAGTTTGTCGATGCCATGGTCTGCGGAGAAGCCCAGTCCGACCGCCGAGTAGCGCCACGCCGCCCCACACGCTTCGGCGGCCCCGGCAAGTGCGTCGACCGCATATGGGGTGCCGTAGTGTTCGGATGCGAGTTCGCGCACGAGCCCGTCGAGGTCGGTGCGTTGCCTAGAGCCAAGGGAAAGCCCGAAACCGGTGCCGCCCGCACCTCGTGAGCAGCAGACGAACCAGTCGTGTCGGTGGAGCTGGGCTGCGTCGATGCCACACCGAACGAACTCCGACAGCAGTTCCCACGCGGGATGCCCGAAGTAGCGGGACAGTTTCATCGGCACGGCGACATCGTCGTAGCGCGCCTTCAGGTAGATCTTGTGGTTCACGTTGCCGTGCGCGTCTACCTCGATCGCGGCGGCAACAGGTGTAATGAGTTTCTCGTGGTCGGGTACCGTTGCCAATCCGGCGAAACCGGGCCACGCACTGCACAGCCTCTGCAATGCACCCGGCACTATCTTCAGGCCGCCGTATACCTTGAGACGCGCCGCGTACTGTGGCGCTGCGGCATGATGGACAACCCCTATCCACGTCGCCGAGCGGTGGCGCGTAGAGACTTCCGAGGGATCTGGATAAAGCGTCGTGACGAACGACTGCAGCATGTCGGCGACGGCCTCATCGCCGTTCGGCAACCATGCGACGAGCTCCCGAATCGTGGCGAGCTGAGCGGCGAGGCGAAGGCCGAACCGTGTCTGCTGCGTCGCGGTCTCGGTGATATACCTAACGGCCGGAGTGACCTTCCCCCGCCCTCCGCTCACACTGGCTTCGAACGGAATGCCGGAGATCGTCAGCATGCTGGCGCGGTGACCATCCGGCCCGAGCGCATCCAGCTGTCCTCCACAGGCGCGTTCCAACAGGGTGCGCATGGGCGCTGGGTCATCGCCCAGCGACAATCGTTCGGCCAAGTCGGCCAGAAATTCTCCGGCAGGTCCAGTCATCGGGATTGTCAGTATCGTCCGGAGTCGAAGGGGCCCGGTGGTGGCGGATCGAGACTTCTACCCATATCGGCAAACTCTCTCATTCCAGCCTGCGCCCTCATTTCCCTCACATTCCCATTGTTGGGAGTAGTGGGCGGATGTGGCGCTGCGGCGCTCGGGCGCGGCTGACGGCTCCTATCAGCACGGGGGCGGCGTATCGAGTCGTGCGGATGTCCAGAGGCGCCCATCGTCGCCGCCCGGTGGCGGTCTGGTGCTTGTTGCAGCCACGGTCGACCTCGCCTGTGGCGAGTATCTTTGCGGGATCCAGCCTGTCGGTCGAGGTCTGAGATGGAAAGCAGGGAATCGTGGACACTGATCTCACCAAAGCGGTCGCCGCGGCATGCGAGTTCTTGGTGAGACATCAAGACCCCGACGGTCATTGGCGCGACTACGAATTGCCGCCCGGCAGGTCCGAATCTTGGATCACCGGATGTGTGGGTATCGCGCTGGATTCAGCCGAGGTGCTCCTCCCGCCCGATTCCAGTCGTACCGGCGCTGTCGGCCGCGCCGTCGCCGCGTTGCGGAACTCGCAACGACCCATCGGATGGGGATACAACCGGAAAGTTGCGTGCGACGCCGACTCCACGTCATGGGTGGTGCGGCTGATCGCCACACGTGATCGCGAACCATCCGTGGCGCCAAATCTCTTTACCGACTACGTAACTTCGACCGGCGGAGTTCGCACCTTCCCGTCGCCCGCGGTCTTCGGTTCCTGGGCAGACGAACACGACGAAGTCGCCCCGATGGCCGGGCTCGCCCTTCTCGCGCTCGGCGACGAGCGCACAACCGAGACCATCCGGGCGCATACCGTGAGCAGCTACCGGGATCACGGCAGATGGCACCCGTTCTGGTGGCGTTCGGAGGCCTACGTGGCAGCCCACAACTTGACGTTTCTGGCGTCTACCGGCGGCATACCGCCTGCGATCGCCGCAGCGGAGCGAGTGCGCTTGAGCGAAGCCGTCGGCGCGGCGGACGAAAGTTCGCCCGCTGCGCGGGAGTCACCCTTCGACATCGCTCACCGCCTGATCACCGCCGTGCGTCTGGGTGTGTCCGGGTACGTCGATCTGCTCCGCCGGGCGCTGCTGGCGGCGCAATTGCCAGACGGTGGCTGGCCCGCCTCGCTCGGGCTGCTGGTTCCAGGCCAGCGGAGTCCGGCCACCGAGATATTCGCCGATGATCGCAGGCTACTCAGCACGGCAATGGCCGTGCAGGCCCTGGTCGACGTCGCAACGGTGAGTCGGTGGTCGGACTGACGGAAGGCGGTCGGCAATCGCACCGACCTCAGGCATCGACAGTGCGCGAGCGCATCTCGCGCAGCGTCGCCAAGACCTACCACGACGGATAAGACCGCGTCGGCTGTCGCGCAAGTAGGATCGTCGGTCCGCAGTCCACGCGGACGTTCTGCCAGCGGATGAGTGAGGATCCATGCGAGATATCCACCCGAACGTACGCGCCGCACTCGGCATGGCGCGGGAGTTGCGGCACCGCATCGCCGAGATGCGCGAACGGTCCGACGAGATCGTTGCGCGGCGACCGTCCCCGAGCGGCTTGGTCATTCCGGAAGTCGACGCGACCGGACGGCTGCTGGACCTTTATCTGGCGCCCGGAACCTGCGCGCGGTTCGACAATCAAGAGCTGACCGCCGAAATCATGGCCGCCATCACCGAGAGCGCCGAGGACGCGCGGCGGCAGTATCACATTGCGATGAACAGCACGGGCAATCTGCCCCGGCCGATCGCGGATGTCATGCGGGAATGGCGGGCTGGAAATGCGTCGGACCAGCAGGTTCCCAACTTTGGGAAGGCGGAACAATGAACCTGAGATAGCTGGCGGGAGGGATCGACCGAGCATGCCCAATTACCTGGATGTGGAGCCGGATCAGCTGCGCAGGATCGCGCAGCAGCACGATCTGGCGGCTGCAAACATCCGGAAGTGGGGTGAAATCCCGCATGCCTGGCTCGCCGACTTCGAATCCGGTTACGGCATGATCGCCGATCCGGTGCGGGCGGCTCTGGTGGACTACTACAACCGGCGCCATGACACTGCCGAACGCCTTGCGGCAAACCATGAGCGGTCACGAGACGAATTGCTCGCAGCCGCAAGTGCGCTCGAAGACGCCGATCAGTCCGGCGGGCAGCAGGTCACCGGCGCCGGCGACTTCGGTAGCGGAGTTCCTCGGGGCGGTCCGACGCCAGGACCTTCCACGGATCCCGCCACACCGACGGAGGGCGGCCCGGATACACCCACACCCACCGCAGACGACACTCGGCCGGTGCAGCCGCCCTCTATCACTTCGCCCTCCACCGCTTCCCCCGCCGTACCGAGCGCCCTCGACAATGACGCCGGCCGCTCCGACCAGCCGCTGCTGCCCACCACCGCCTCGGCTCCGCAGACGTACGAGGCCGGGTCCACCGAACTCATCGCGCCGGTCGGGACGCCGCCGCACTCGGTCGGCGGATCGCAGCCGGGCGACGACGATTGGACCGTCACTCCCGCCGTCGATCCGAGCAGCACCGCAGCTGTGGCCGTCGCTCCGAACGGTGCCACAGGCACGGCAGACGGGCTCGGTGCGCCACCGGTGCCGCATCCGATCGCGGCGGCGCCCGCCGTCACTGTCGGAGGAATGGCCGGCGGGATGCCCGCACCCCTGGCGACCGGTCCGTTCGCAGCAGCGGTCCACCTGTCCGAAGACAAGCGGGCGCTACCGTCGTTGGTGGTAGGTGAACAGGTCGATGACGACTTGGTGCTCGCCCGCACGTTGCTTGCCGCGACCCTTGCCGCCGTGTCAGAGGCGGCGCCCGGTCTCGAATGGGCCGTGGCGGTGATGCGGACTCCCGTTGGGCCCATCATTCTGCTGACTTCCACCGAGGGCCGGGGTTGGCTGCCTTCCGGACTGTTTCTTCCGGCGGAGGTCACTCTTCCGTGGCGGTGGGACGCGGTCCTCGACAACGCGGCTCGAAGGGCTGTCGCGGCGTTGGAGAGTACACCCGATCCTGCTCGGATTCTCGCGGAGTTCGGTTCGACAGGTCGGCTCAGGAGTGCTCGAATCAGTGCGATGGTCTCGTCCGCAGCGATCTCCGATGACCTGCGGGCAGTGCTCGGCGACGACGTCGCCATCCAAGACCGGGTATCGCCGGCTGCGTCCGCCGTCGACTTCGCCTCTCCCGGCATCGGGCTGGTCGACCGGCTGGCGCTGGCCGGTTCGGACGAGTCGCTGATACAGGCGACGACGGTGCCGGATACGGAAATTCGAGCCAAGTGTCTCGAACTGGCGCGAGCGGCGGATGCCAGGGTTCGCACCGCTGCGCCCGATCTCCCTTGGGAGATTTCCGCACACCGCGCTGGGCGCCAACGGATCCTCGATGGGTTGCACGCCGGTCGGCCCATACCAGCGGGCTGGTGGGACGAGATTCGCACCGCCGGTGACAGGATGGCGGCATTACGGTCGCAGTGGGCAGGTGCCTACTATGATCCTGCCGGTGGCGTCCATTCGGACGTCTCGAGCGCGGAAGTCCTTCGCGGCATAGTTTTCGAGCGCCGAGCCGACGAACTGCTGCTCTTGCTTTCCGGTGGCGAAACCGATCGGCAGGTTCTGCGCGACGCGCTCTACGCATATGGGCAGATCGATGACCACCCGCAGGCACCGGCGGCCGTGCGTGTGGCGGAGTCGGTCGTCGCGGCTAGGGCGGCGCGCTACGCCGAGGTACCTCGCGGTGGTGAGTCCAGTGTGCACGGCATCAGCGTCGCTTCCAGCGGCTCCGGCGGGACACCCCCCTCCGTCGCGGAATTGTTGAACGGTCCGGCGGGGTCCGAGGGCTCCAGGGAACAGAGGAGCACCTGGTGAGCAAGGTAGACGACACCGTCGACAAGATCAACAAGCACTACGAGTCGAGCACGTGGGATGGCGCCGGTTTCCAGGACGGTCAAGCCGAAGACTCGTTGAAGGCGCTGTCCGGCCTGAATTCGACCGAATTCAAAGAGGCGTTCGACCGGCTCGAGCCCGCGGTGCGGGAAATGCTCGCCAGGGACACGAGCAGCGATCTCGCGAAAAGCAATGAATATCGCGATATCGTCGAGGCCCTCAAGACTGGTAATCCGAAACATGTCGTCGACGCCAAGAAGACGAAAGAAGACGAGGCGGCCACGCCCAAGTACGCGGACGGTTACGGCTGGGAACTGCCCGACGAGAAAGAACATCTGTTCCGGGTCGATCTGTATCAACCGAAAGGTGCCAGCGCGGCGCTGATCAGCCTGATCGAGGATACCGAGTTCACTATGCAGTGGGGATTCGACACCTTGGGTGTTCGTGACCCGAAGGCCGCCCCGGACTTCACCAACGTACTCGACGGCCAGCAGGTCACGACTGCGGACGGGTGGTCACAGGTCAGAAGCAAACACGAGACGCTGAAGGAGCAGCTGGGTAAGCGGCAGACCGAGTACACCGACGCGCACAAGAACGTCAATGGCGACACCAACGACACCGCGATCCTCAACTCGGAGGTCTTCGGAAACCTCAAGAAGATCACGGAAGGCCTCAACGAAAAGCTGCAATTCGCATTTCCGGGCGCCAAGGTGGTCGACGGAAAGATGGAGTACAGCTTCAAGGACGCCGACAATTCCATGACGAAGATCGTCGCCTATGAGAAGAATCAGGAGTCGGGTAACTACTTCCTGACTGCCGAAGCTGAGCAGTCCTATTACGTCAGGCATATCGATGCGGCCGCCGAGAAATGGGACAAGGAGTACGAGAACGCCACCAAGCAGTTCCAGAAGAAAGCCGCCGACGTCGATGGCCAAAACAACAACAATAACGCCAACAATAACAACAATAACAATAACAACAACAACGCGAACAATAATAACGCCAACAACAACGCCAACAATGGCAACAACGGCAACAACAACACCTATGTGCCTCCGACCGGGGATACTTCCACGCAACCGTCCGGCACCACGAACGACGACTGGAGCTCGACGTACGACGATTTGCTGGGCGGCTCCACCGACACCGATGGTTCGCTGACCGACACGGGTACGGGTACAGGTACGAGCACCCTGCCCATCTCGGACACCGGAAGCACTGACCCGTCCACGAGTTCGGACCCGCTCGCCGCGGCTCGTGCTGCGTTGCAGAACGTCGCCGGGACCGGGACCGGGACGAATACCGGTGCGAACACCGGCTCTGTCGCACCCGCTGCCAACGCCGCCGGCGACAACGGTATGGCGAATGCGATGCAGCAAATGGCGATGATGAGCGCCATGAGCGGGATGATGAACCAGGGGAATCGTCAGCCCGACGACGACCGAATCGAGCGAGCCTACGCGGAGCGTGATCGAGAGCGTGAACGGGAGAAGCGCGAAGAACGCGAGCGGAACCGCAACGCTCAGGCGACCACCGCGACTCAGGCGGTTCAGCAGACGAGCCCTCCTGGCGTGACGGCGCCCACGTACGCGGGCGCACCGCCGGCGGTGACGACACCGGGCGGAATGGTGGACTACAAGATCGGCAATTCGACGGTGCAGGTTTCCCAGCCGGTCGCGGAGGCTTTGCAGCGGCAAACGCAGAACACCGCCACGAATGCGGTAGCCGCATACGAGGGAACCGCGGGCGCCTCGACAGCGGACCACCCGTGGGCGACGGTCAACGATGTCGCCCAGTTGAAGACCGGCGATGTGGTGCAGTGGGAGAAGCACAGTGCGCTGATCGTCAAAAACGAGAACGGCCTGAACATCCTGGACAACGGTCAACTCATTCCTTTGGATCCCAACAACCCGCCGCTGACCGAGAAGTACGGAAGTTTCACCGGCTACGCGCACCCGACGGGTCTGGATGTCGGTTCCAATACCACCGACCCCACAGCTACGGCACCACCTCCACCGACGGTGAGCGCGACACAGCCTGCCGGCCCGCCCCCGATCGGCCCGCCACCCCAGGTCTGAGCAACCGGCGGCGAGCAACTTCGCCGCGATCGATCGGTCGGGTCGTCGGTGATGACGACCCGGCCGCTGGTTGTCACCGCCGTCTCTTCCGTGCCGCGACTGCCGCTGAGCCACAGCGCCAGCTCGTCGTCCGCACCGGCCGGATGGGCCTCGGCACCGGCCGGATGGGCCTCGGCACCGGCGACGATGATCAGCCGCGGTGCGATGGCGTCGCCGGAGATCGGCACGGCCTGATAGTCACGGCGGATCAGGCGCGCGCTTTCTCCCCGCGCACCGACGCGGCGACTTGGTTCGGCATCGGTTCGTGGCGCGCGTAACTGCGGGTGAAATCGCCTGTGCCGTGCGAGATCGAGCGCAGATCGATGGCGTAGCGGCTGAGTTCGAGTTCCGGCACCTCGGCGTGGATGCGGGTGCGCCCGGTGCCGTGCGGCTCGGTGCCGAGGACGCGTCCGCGGCGGCCGGACAGGTCGCTCAGTACCGGTCCGACGTACTCGTCGGAGACCAGCACCCAGACTCCCGCCAGCGGCTCCAGCACTCTGATTCCGGCGGTGGCCGCCGCCTCGCGGAGGGCGAGAGCGCCTGCGGTCTGGAACGCGGCGTCGGAGGAGTCGACCGAATGGGCTTTGCCGTCGAACAGGGTGACGCGCACGTCCACGAGCGGGTAACCGGCGGTCAATCCGCGGGCCGCCTGCGCTCGGACACCCTTCTCGACGGACGGAATGAACTGGCGCGGAACGACTCCGCCGACCACTTTGTCCACGAACTCGATTCCCGACCCCCCGGGCAGCGGTTCGACCTCGATCTCGCACACCGCGTACTGTCCGTGCCCGCCGGACTGTTTGACGTGCCTGCCGCGCCCGGTCGCCTTGCCCGCGAACGTTTCCCGCAACGCCACCTGATGCTCGGTAACGTCGACCTGCACGCCGAACCGGGTCCGCAATCGCTCCAAGGCGACGTCGCGATGCGCTTCGCCGAGACACCAGAGCACCAGCTGATGGGTCTGCGCGTTGTGCTCGAGACGCAGGGCCGGATCTTCGGCGGCCAGCCGGGCGAGACTCTGCGACAGCTTGTCCTCGTCGGTTTTGCTGTGCGCGCGAATGGCGATGGGCAGCAGCGGGTCCGGCATCGGCCACGGCTCGATGCGCAAGGGGTTGTCGGTGGACGACAAGGTGTCGCCGGTTTCGGCGTGACCGAGCTTGGTGACGTAGGCGATGTCGCCCGCGATCGCCTGCCGCAAGGGACGTTGCTGCTTGCCGAAGGGAGCGGAGATCGCGCCGACGCGCTCGTCCAGTTCGTGGCTCTCGTGGCCCCGATCCTCCAGGCCGTGTCCGCTGACGTGCACCGTGTCGTCGGCGTGCAGGGTGCCGGAGAACACGCGGACCATGCAGACGCGCCCGACATACGGGTCCGACGCGGTGCGGATGACCTCCGCGGCCAGCTCGGCGGCCGGGTCGCAGCGCAGCGGGTGCGGTTCGGCGCCGTTGCTGGCGGTGATGATGTGCTCGGCCGGTGTCGGAAAGCCGCCGGTGATGAGGTCGAGCAGCTCGACCGTGCCCAGGCCCTGCTTGGCCCCTTCGGGGGCGGGCGCGGCGAACAGCACCGGATGGAAGCTGCCGCGGGCCACCGCGCGCTCCAGGTCGGCGACCAGCGTCGCCAGGCTGATCTCCTCGCCCTCCAGGTAGCGCTCCATGAGGCTCTCGTCTTCGCTCTCCGCGATGATGCCCTCGATGAGCCGGTTGCGCGCGTCCTCCAGAGCGGGCACCTGATCGGGCGTCGGGTCGCCCTGGACCTCCTCTCCGGAGGAGTAGTCGCCCACGCAGTGCGGCAGCAGCTCCACCATGCCGGTCACCGGCCGGTGACCATCCGGGTTCTTCGGCCCGTACACGGGCAGATGCAGCGGAAGGATGTTCTCCGACGATCCGCCGCCGAGCACGGTCCGGCAGGTTTCGGTCATCACGTCGAACTCGTCGCGCGCGGTGTCCAGGTGGGTGATCACGATCGCGCGCGGCATCCCGACCGCGGCGCACTCCTCCCACAGCGCCCTGGTCGCCCCCGCGATCCCGTCCGCTCCCTCGGCGGCCGAGATGACGAACAGCGCCGCGTCGGCCGCGCGCAGCCCGGCCCGCAGCTCGCCGACGAAGTCCGCGTATCCGGGCGTGTCGACCAGGTTGATCTTCATCCCGTCCCACGCCACCGGCACGACCGACAACTGCACCGACCGGTGCTGGCGATGCTCGATCTCGTCGTAGTCCGACAGCGAGGTGCCGTCCTCGACCCGTCCGGCGCGATTGACCGCCCGCGCGGTGAGCGCCATGGCGTCGACCAGCGTGGTCTTGCCCGAGCCGCTGTGCCCGACCAGGACCACGTTGCGGATCTGCTCGGGCCGCTCCGCTGTCACCCCGCCGCCGTTACCCGCGGCAGCTCCGTTGGTCTTGTCCACCATGTGTCCCGCTCCTTCGCCGACACCTGCCGTACATCCACCTTCCCACCGGGCGTTGCGTTCCGTCCACGAATCGGCAGATCAGGGTGTTCAGGCGGTCGATGACAGGCGGTCGAGGGCTGGTTGTCGCCGTCCGCGACGCGCAGCGGCGTCACCGCCTCCGGAACCTCCGGCGCGAGCGTGCGCCGGAGTGGGTCGTCGAGGTCGGCAACCGAAGGAACCGGCGGGTTGGGCTGAGCGTTCGACGGCCCGTCGGCCACCGTCCCGATACGGCTGACGGACGATGCCGAGCCAGATGATCGAGGCGGCTACCCGAGCAGAAGCGGAGACTTTCTCGCCATCTGCCAGGACCGCAGAAAACCGGGCACTTACCAGAGGCGTTCCTCGCACGTCTCACACGACGTGCGAGGAACGCTTCGCTGGGGTAACGGCGGTAGGCGCCGTCAGGACAGTCGGCGGATATCTCCGCGGACGCGGTAGAAACCGCCGCGCGCCGACTCGGCTATCCCGTCCACCACGTAGCGAGCTCCGGCCCGGCGAATATCCTTGGGGAACTGGACGTTCCACCCGTGCTGATATCCGGGCGAGACGACCCGCACGCGCAGCGAACTGCCGTGGTCGACGCACTCCACGATGACGCCCGACCCGGCATCGGAGGTGACCTCGACGGTACTGCTGGGCACCACCGCGGAGATCTCGGGCGCTTTCACCGACACCGTTTCCGGCAGCACACCTTGCTCCGCATCGCGGATCGCTGTTTCGCGGACGTCGAGACAAGCGAGGGTGCCGGTCGTGGTGACCAGGTACAGCTTCTCGTCGTGGTACTGCATGGAGTAGGCCGAGCCGCAGCCGGTGGCCAGTTTCCACACGCGGCTCCCCAGAGCGTCGAAGCAGTACACCGAGGAGTAGTTGTCGCCTGCGAAGACGTAGCGGCCGTCCGGTGAGGTGGCGCACGAGAAGACCGCGGCATCGCACTGGTAGGTGCGTTCGGCCCGGCCGCTCTTGGCCACCATGCGGACCTGGTTGCGCGCGGTACCCGCGTAGACGGCGTCGGATTCCTGCCAGCCGAACAGGACTGGGCCTCCGGTGCCCTGCTGCCAGAGGGTGTTTCCGCTGTCCAGGTCGTATTTGGTGATTCCGCCGGAATGTCCGTGGTAGACGCCGTTCGCGTCGATGCGCACCATCCAGCCCGAGTCGCCGGCGCTGCGCCGGTTCCACAGCGACTCCTCCTCGTAGTCGATCACGGTGATGCCGCCTTGGCGGTCGGAGACGCCGAGGACGCCGTCGTGGATGTCGAGCCAGTAGATGTCGACCTCGGCCGCGATGTCGTAGGCCGCCCGCGGCACCTTGCCCGACAGGTCGTAGACGCGTCCGTCGTCGCAGCCCGCGTAGATCCAGAAATCGTCGGCCACGATGCATTTCACGGCGTCCGGCAGCCGGTACCGGCCGGTGACCACGCCGTCCGGGGTCAGGGTGAACACGTCACCGCTCTCGTTGCCCACCCAGCAGCGGCGCTCGTCGACGAAAATACCGAAGGCGGCGGCGCCGGAATCGAAACTCCACAGCACGGGCGCGGCCTTCGCGGTGGAGCGACCGCTGGTGATCGCCCGCCGGGTCACCGGGCGCCTGGTCCGCGCCCCCATCACCGCGGGCGCGTAGCCCTTCCGTACCTTCTCACCGACCTTCTTCGCGGCAGCGGCCTGCGCCTTCTCCTCGCTGGCGAACGAACTCACCTTCGTCTGCCCCTGCTCCCCGATGCGACCGAAACGGACACTCACTTGCGTGCCCGCGACGATCACCTCGTAGAACTTGTGCGCGGATCCGCTGTCCTCGGACAGCTCGAGATAGGTGGTTCCCCCGATTGTCATAGCGCCTCGCCTGTTTTCGTCAGATCAGAACGGAACGAAAGTTAGCAAGGGGGACCGACATTCGGCGGATCACCGCAGGCCGGTCTGGCAGAATCGTGCCGGGCTCGTCACGAGGGGGACACACCATGGCGTTGACCGCGCGCTTCCGGCCGGGATCCACCAGCCGTCCGTTCGTCGACCGGGAACAGGTACTGGCCCGGTTCAGACGCGGACGCGGAGGCGGCGCTGGTGGCCGGCATGGTCGGCAAGTTGCGGCTGGCGCGGGCCGTGTGGGGTCACGGCGAGCCGGTCGACAGTGGGGTGGTGGAAGCCGCACTACGCGGGTGAGATCGGCGCGGCCGGGATCAATTGGGGGCGGCGCCGAGCGAGATGCCGGTGATGAAATCGGCGTTGATCGTCTGATCGGGGTGTTGCCGCCCGTAAACGGCGATGGCAGCGCCGACGCGGATATCTCTCGCCTGTTTGGCGACCAGGACGTACACCTTCGTGTCGGCGTCGGTGCGGACCTTGACGCTGTTGCCGGTCACCGCGTTCTTGACCACCAGGGTCGTACCGTCGTTGGCGGTGACTTTCCCGACCGTCACCGCGATGCCCGTTCGTGCGATAGGGCGGGGGGGTACGGAAGTGGTCGTGCGTACGGTGGACGGCGGCGGGGTGGTGCTCGGGGCAGCGGCCCGGGTTGTCGTGGGCGACGCCGCCGTTTCCGGGGAAGGGCCGACGAGTAGCCACCCGGACACCACCAGGATCAGCACACCGACGCAAAGTCCGACGAAGGCGGCCGCACCCGAGTTGTGCAACCGGTGCGGCTCGTCGTCCAGACGTCGCGGGGGCAGCGGAGGCATCCCCATTACCGCTGTCCGCGAGGAGGATTCGGGCTTCAGTGGGCGCGAGCCGGGATGCGGGGCGGAAGGGATGGACCTCGCTGCCTCGCTGTCGTCATTCGACGATGCACCGGGTCTGCTCGCGCCAGCGGTGATCGATCTCGTTCGCGCCCTCGAAATAGTTGCCGCCGAGAGGGTTTCGGGATCGCCGCCGAGCCGCGCCAGTCGGCCTACTTCCGCTGCCTTGCGACCGTGCGTACTCCAGCGAGGCATGAGCCAAGCGTAGGTGTCATTGCGCCCAGATTTGTTGTCACTGGCGGGAGTACCGGTGTGACCAGGGCGAACCGGTGATCATCGGCACTTCGGTGGATCGCGCAGGGACGGTAGCAGGACCGCTCGTCACCATCGGATCCGAACATGCTGTGCACCAACGGATATCGCTCTCGGGGCGCAGGTGGCCCTGTGCAGCCGGAAGCCCGATCGTGACCGGATCGTCGTCCCGGACGAACCGGATCCGGAGACCGAGTACTACAACCGTTCCAGTGAGCACGGCAGTCGGTGTGCCCCGCCTACCGGGGACTCCGCCATGTGGGCCGAGATGTCAAGTGCCGCAGCGACGCACCGGCCCGGGAGTATCCGAAATATGGACCCGCTCTTTAACGTACCGTCATACAATGGCTCGATTACTGTTGAGTCAACACTCGTAGCCACGGCGCACCATGTTGCGGGCCCGGGCGGTGAGGGCGACGCCAAGGTGCAGATGTCGAGACGCGATTGCCGCCGGGCTGCCCCGGGGGCGCGGCGTCCGGTTCACCGGGCGCCGAGCACTCGCCTCGGACCAGCCCCCGGCCCCGGGCACGTGGTGGCCCGAATGCAGTCATCGCGCCCGTTCTTCGTCGCATCTCGGTTCGTGCTGTTCACGTCGCCGTGGTCGCGAACCTGCGGGCCTATCAAAAAATTGTTTTGGAACTGAGGTGATCATTCAATGCCGGAAACGCAAACCAAGATAGTCCGGAGCCTGGTCCCCGCTCGGATGGACCGGCTTCCTTGGACGAAATTTCATTGGCTAATCGTCGTCGGATTGGGCGTCTCCTGGATTCTGGACGGAATCGAGATCCAGATCGTCAGCAGCATGGGCGGACCGCTCCAGGACGCCGAAGCATTGCATCTGACGTCCGGGCAGGTCGGCGCCATGGCGTCGTGGTATCTGGCCGGGCAAGTCGTCGGCGCCCTCGTCTTCGGCCGTCTCACCGACAAACTCGGCCGCAAGAGACTCTTCATCCTGACCCTGGCGATCTATCTGATCGGCAGCGGATTGGCCGGTCTTTCGTGGAACGCGTGGTCGCTGTACTTGTTCCGCTTCATCGCGGGTACCGGAATAGGCGGCGAATACACGGCGATCAATTCAGCGATCGACGAGATCATGCCGTCGAAATATCGCGGCCGAGTCGACATCGCGATCAACGGCACCTACTGGGGCGGCGCGGCACTCGGAGCGGCGGCCAGTCTGGTTCTGTACAACGAGCGCCTCATCCCGACAGGCTGGGGATGGCGGCTCGGATTCTTCATCGGGCCGGTCCTCGGACTCGTCATCATCTTCTTGCGCAGGCACATTCCCGAGAGCCCGCGTTGGCTGCTCACTCACGGCAGGGCCGAGGAAGCCGAGCGGACCGTGGACGACATCGAAGCGCAAGTTCGAAGTCAAGGAATCGACCTCCCTCCGGTCGACGAGAGCAAAGCCATCGACATCACGGACACGGAGCGGCTCTCCTACGTGCAGATGGGCCGAATATTTTTCGGTCGGTACCCTTCTCGTTCCTTTCTCGGCTTCACGATGATGGCTACGCAGGCCTTTCTTTACAATGCTATATTCTTCACCGTCGGGCTGGTTCTGACGAACTTCTACAACGTGCCCGCCGATCATACGGGTTACTATTTCTTCCCGTTTGCCGTCGGCAACCTGATCGGCCCGCTGGTACTCGGCCCGCTTTTCGACAGTGTCGGCCGCCGGAAGATGATCTGCGCAACGTATGTCGGGTCCGGTTTCTTGCTTTTCATGTCCGCCTGGGCCTTCAATGCGGGCATACTCAACGCAACCACTCAGACGGTTTTCTGGTGCGTCATCTTCTTCTTCGCCTCAGCCGGAGCTTCTTCAGCCTATTTGACGGTGAGCGAGATCTTCCCCCTCGAACTGCGTGGTCAAGCCATCTCGTTCTTCTTCGCGATTGCGCAGGGTGCCGGGGGCGTCGTCGCACCCTTTCTCTTCGGTCACCTGGTGGGCGGTGCGGACAACCCGACACCCGACCGGTTCCCGCTCACGGTGGGCTATCTCGTCGGGAGTGCATTCATGATCTTCGGTGGTTTGGTCGCTTGGTTCTTCGGAGTGAACGCCGAGCGGAAGTCTCTGGAGGACATCGCGGATCCGCTTTCGGTGGCGAAGCCGGAACCGAACCCCACTGTGGCCGTCAGCGACTGACGAGGCTGCCACGAAGTGCGTACTCCCAGGCCCGATCGGACGCACCCGGGCATCGTGCTCGGACTGGCCCAGCTCATCTACTGCCGATGTCTATCGGCTCGCTATATGTCGGGCCGATGAAATGGAGATCAAAACATGACGCGTCCAACTCCATGGCAAGCAAGGAAGATTCGTCACCAACAGCCCGCCTCGACAAGCCGCTGGCGCCGGGAGAGCCGAAGACTTCGTGCCGCCATCGAGAAACGTCGCACGTGGGTCCGGCGGCTCGTCACATGTCTCCGGGAGAACTGGGGATACCTGTGTGCCGCGGCCGGCAGCATCGTCACGTTCATCCTGTTGTTCAAGCCGTGGTTGGCGACCGGGGGACCGGATGGCACGATCTGGAGCAATGCCTTCGGTCAAACCCATATCACCACCACCCTCGTAGGCCTCTGGTCACAGAAGCCGCCGGCTCACACCAATCTCAGCGGCAAGTGGGCCATTCTCGCTACCATCGCGATCTTCCTCACCGTTCTCGCCGCGGTGATCAACCTCTGGGCACGCACCGAAGCGCTTGCTCGCTTGACAGCCGGATCCGCTGTGGCCGTGGCGCTTTTCATCGCCTGCACCTTGGTCTACCTCAACGGAAAGGGACCGGAACTTCGCGGCATGATCGGCTCCGGCCCGCCCACCGATATCGGTACGCAGATGGGCTTCGTGATCCGATGGGCCTCGGGCAACGGGCAATACCCACTGCCGGGGTTGCGGAAAGTCGAATTCTCCACCGCGAAGCTCACGAATGCGGCCATACTGGCCGGCGCGACGGCGATGTTCTCCGCCGTGACGGCGGTCGCACAACGGATTCAGAGGCGGAAATCGCACCGTCACACCGACTGAGCCTGGAGCTGTTTCGGCTCGGTCACCGTCGGTCCTCGCACATACCGAAGAATTGTGCGAGGACCGAATCCGGATGCCGCAGAACTCAGTAGGCCCCGTTGACGTTGTCCATCGAGCCGTAGCGGTGCGCCGCGTAGTTGCACGCCGCGGTGATGTTGGCGACCGGGTCCCAGATGTCGAAGGCGGTGCCGTCGACGTGGTAGGCGTTGAAGGTCGGGTCGATCACCTGGAGCAGGCCCTTGGAAGGGGTGCCCTTGGCGGCGTTGGAGTCCGACAGGTTGATGGCCCGGGGATTGCCGCCGGATTCGCGCATGATGTTGCGGTGGATGCCCTCGTAACTACCCGGGATGTTGTGGGCGCGCATGATGTCGAGCGACTGGCGAATCCAGCCGTCGAGGTTGTCCTCGTAGACCGGGGGCGGCGCGGGCAGGAAGCCGGGTGCAGGCAGCGCGGGCAGCGGAGGCAGTTCGGGCAGTCCGGGCAGCGCGAAGGCCGGGGCGTCGATCGGCGCGGCGGCGGCGACCGGCTGGGGGGCGGACGGAACGGTGTCATCCGCCAGGGCCGCCCCGGAGGATGCGCCGACGGCGATGACGCCCATTGCGGCTACCACGAAGGCGCCGTTGCGGAATGACAGATGGCGGAAAACGGAGTGGCGTGCGTCAGGCATGGCGAAATCAGGTCCTCGATCGTGCAGCGATTCAGCCGCAAGCGGCAGGGGGTATCGACGACGGGCATCCGGCAGGGAAACTCGCCCGTCCGAGCTCATGTGCTGTTTTCGGATTTTGTTGTGAAAGCCAGAGTGTGAATTCCTGGCGGCGCGACGCGGTGAGCTTCCCGGGGTCGATGCCCGTGGGGTGCCGCTGTCATGCGGGGAGAATCCGGTAGCGCTACGCCACTGATTTCTCAGGTCTGTCCGACCCGGATCTCAGCTTTATCACGGAGGGTGAACGCAGGGCAAACAAATAGTTAATGACAGATATAAGCGATCTTGAAATCGTCTGGTCACACTCCCATAGACAGCGTCTATGCAGGCCGTATGCGCGAAAACGTGAGATGCATCACATGTTGGAATTTTAGTAACGAAATGCAACTTGGATGCGACTCGGCCACGGCAAGGCCCGTCGAATCGTGCGAATGTCTACGAGGTCGGCCGATGTATCGGCAATTCCTTCGATTGCTCGATTGAACCCTCATCCGTCGTCGTCGGTGTACGCGCATGGATATTGATCTCGACAGCCCCCGGCTACGGCCGGGACTCGAGTGTGTACGAGATCCGCCGAGTGAACGGAAATCCGTTGCCGCTCCCAGTTATACGGCGTCGCCGGATAAAGCGGGAGTGCTCGAGATGGCGACGCCCGACTCAGCGGTCCTGGGCCGGAGTGAGCAGGCCGACGGCGGTCGCGACGAGGGCTTTGTCGGTATCGGGATCGGGCGAGCCCGCGATGCCGGAGCGGAAGAGCGCGGCGCCTTCGATCAGCGCCGTGAAGAGGCGAGCGTTCGTCCGGCAGACTGCCTCGGGCGTTCGGGGGTTGTGATCGCGAATCAGATCGGCGACGTGCTCCTGGTAAGTCCCGTAGTACCCGCGCACCGCCTCGGCTATCGATTCGTCGCGAGCGGCGAGCGCCCATATCTCGGTGTAGATGCGCACCAGGCCGTGATCATCCTGCTCGGCGAGCAGCGTTCGAACCAGGTCGGAAAGGGGTTCGGCCGAATCGGCGCAGGCCAGTATGGGGGCGAGTCGCCGCAGGGACCGTTCGAGTGTGCGGTTCAAGACCGCGACGACGAGTTCGCTCCGGCCCGGAAAGTAGTACTGCAGGTGGCCCAGCCGTATCTCGCCTGCGGTAGCGACCGCGCGCATGGTCAGCTCGCCGTGCCCGGATTCGATCAGGATGCGTTCGGCGATGTCGAGGAGCTCGGTCCGGCGTCGAGTTCCCTTGCTGGTTCGTGGGCCGCGAGATCGAGCCTCGGGGGTGGTCACGCGGCTACGCCGTTCTCGGCTGAAGTCTCGATCCGCAGCGCGACACCGTGATTCGCCAGCATGGTCGGTACCTCGGCGGGGATGGGTGTCTGCTCCGGGAAGTGCACGCCGACACGGGTGGGTGCTGCGTCCAGCCCCAGGACGCGGCGGATTCCGAGCAGTGCGCCTACCGCCGTGAGGTGGGCTTGCCCGGAGGGATCGGTGACGAGCGCGCTACGGGTCAGCCCGTTGTGGGTGACATCGATGCGGAGTCGCGCGATGCCGCCCTCGCCCGGTGCGTAGAGCAATGTCCTCCGCGCGCCGGTGAAGCGATCGCCGCGTCCCCAGCGGAAGAAGCCGAGGCGCTTGACCGCGAGCAATGCTGAAGTTGTTGCGGTGGAATTGAATCCGATGCGCGTGGCCGCTGTAGCGGTGCCGAGCGTGAGCGGGAGGGTGAACTGTTCGGGGGTGTCGATACGGGCGACCCGGGTGACGTTGTCGCCGATACGAACTCGGCGGCTGTCGCTGAGCGGCATGATCGTGCGCCGTCGCCCGTCCTCGGTCACCTCGTAGTCCAGGCCGAGGCGGTCCATGAACTCGACGGAGTCGGCCCCGGCTCGGTCTCGCAGGTCCCAGCGGATCGCGACGTCGACGGTGTCGGCGCCGCCGAGCTCGTCGGCGAGATGGGCCGCGACCAGGCTGCTGACGCCGCCCATCCACGACGACGAGAGCAGGACCGGCGCGGTCGGGCCGAGCATCGCGGCAACGGTGGCGGCTCGTTGTAGCCGAGCGGTCCAGCGCGTGATGTCCACGAACGGCACTCCGCCCGCGATCGCAGCGCGCAGCACGCGGTCATCCGGGTCGTTGACCAGTCCGGCTACCGCTCGCACGTCGGCGCGGAAGGACGCCGGGTCGGATAGATCCCAGCTGCGCAACGCCGCCCCGGTTTCCGTGGCCAGTTCCCGGCCGCGCTCCGTGGCCCGGCCGGTGAGCAGCAGCGGCAGCGACGCAGCCGCCATCCGGGCCACCTCCGCGCCGACCACTCCGTAGCCGCCTACCAGAAGAACCGGGCCTTGTGCGTCGAACCGCAGCGCATCGTTCACGCTCTCAATATAGGTCAGATGACCTAAAATGGCGACGGGTGCCGCCCGCTACTCGAAATGGCGACGCTCGCCTCCGTGAGTTCGGGCGGAGTCGTCAAGCCGACGGCAGTGGGGACGAGGGCCGTGTGTCGGGCTGGCCTGCGATGCGGGAGCGATGAGCTCCGATTCTGGTTGGCGTTCCTGGAACGCGGCATTCCACTCATCGAACGTGGTTGCCGCGACCTCGCACTGCCCCGGATAGAACGCTCGTGGACGACTTGGCGTGGACGGGTGATCGAACCCTTGATCGCCCCTTCGACCGCCACGACTACGACGCCCTCGCCTGATCTCTGCCGGCGGTACCCGGCGCCGATCGCGAGACCGCGCTGGTAGCTGTCACCCGATCCGGCATCGCAAATAATTTGCCGCTGGCCGAGCACTGTCGTCCGGTAGATCTGGTCCGGGCATGGCAGGGTTTCGCCTGACGGGCACGAGAGATGTCGACGCGCAGACGAATCGGTCCTCGGGCACGCCGCGGGAAGGCGACGTGCGGAGGCTGGTTGACGCCCTCGGTCAGCTGCCGAAGCGGGCCAGCACCGAGCTGGCTTCCTGCGACGCTGTGCCTTCCTCGGCGAGATGAGCCATCTCCGAGGCGATCTCGCGACCGTGGTGGGCCATCGCCTGGGCGTACAGCCGACCCGCTCGGTAGGAGGAGCGGACCAGGGGACCGGCCATCACACCTGCGAAGCCCATTTCCTCGGCCGCCTTGGAGTGCTCGACGAACTCCTCCGGCTTCACCCAGCGGTCGACCGGGTGGTGGCGCGGGGACGGGCGCAGGTACTGGGTGATGGTGAGGATGTCGCAGCCCGCCTCGTGCAGGTCACGCATGGCCTGGGTGACTTCCTCGGGGGTTTCGCCCATGCCGAGGATGAGGTTGGACTTGGTGACCAGCCCGGCTTCGCGGGCGGCGGTGAGGACCGCGAGGGAGCGCTCGTAGCGGAAAGCCGGGCGGATGCGCTTGAAGATGCGGGGGACCGTTTCGAGGTTGTGCGCCAGCACTTCCGGGCGCGCGGAGAAGACCTCGGCGAGCTGGTCGGGGTCGGCGTTGAAGTCGGGGATCAACAGCTCCACGCCCGTGTGCGGGTTCAGACGCTTGATGGCGCGGACGGTTTCGGCGTAGAGCCAGGCGCCGCCATCTTCCAGGTCGTCGCGGGCGACGCCGGTGATGGTGGAGTAGCGCAGGCCCATGGCCTGGACGCTTTCGGCGACGCGGCGGGGCTCGTCACGATCGAGGGCGGCGGGCTTGCCGGTGTCGATCTGGCAGAAATCACACCGGCGGGTGCACTGTTCGCCGCCGATCAGGAAGGTGGCCTCGCGGTCTTCCCAGCATTCGAAGATGTTGGGGCAGCCCGCTTCCTCGCAGACGGTGTGCAGACCCTCGCGCTTCACCAAGCCTTTGAGTTCGGAGTACTCGGGGCCCATGGTGGCGCGGGTGCGGATCCACTTGGGTTTGCGCTCGATGGGGGTTTCCGCGTTGCGGGCTTCGATGCGCAAGAGCTTGCGGCCGTTCGCGGCACGAGCGTCGGGCCCGGAGGAGCTAGCCTGCGGAGCCACGGAGGGACCCGGGAGTGCCGCAGCAGGTTCGGCCGCGGCAGCGCTGTGTGGTGTCGGGGTGTCGACTGTGGTCACTCGATCGACCTTACGCCGTCGCGCTCGGGGGCTGCGGGGTGGTGTCACCAGGGATGACGCGCGCGATGTTGTGCTCGCGGACCGGCAGGTCGCCGTCGAGAGCGCGAACTATGGCGTCGGCCACCAGTGGCTTGATCTCGGCGACGGTTACGTCCCGGCCGAGCTCGCGGGTCAGGGTGGTGACGCCCGCGTCACGGATGCCGCACGGGACGATGGCCTGAAAGCCGTCCAAGGCGGAGTTGCAGTTGAACGAGATGCCGTGCAAGGCGACGCCGCGCTGCACGCGCACGCCGATCGCCGCGATCTTGCGTTCGGCGTAGAGCTCGGTGGCGGGCAGCCAGACGCCGGAGCGGCCCTCGACGCGGCCACAGATCACGCCCAAGTCGGTGCAGACGGCGATGAGCGCCTCTTCGAGGCGGCGCACGTAATTGACGACATCGACCGGCTCGGCCAGCCGCACGATCGGATAGCCGACGAGTTGGCCGGGACCGTGCCAGGTGATCTTGCCGCCGCGGTCGACCTGCACCACCGGGCTGCCATCGATCGGCAGATCCTCGGCCTCGGTGCGGCGGCCCGCGGTGTAGACCGAGGGGTGCTCGAGCAGCAGCAGATGATCGGATCCGTTGCCCTCGGCGCGCTGGTTGGCGATGGTGCGCTGCATGCCCCAGGCGGCGTGGTAGTCGATGAGTCCGAGATCCTCGACCACGATCGGGGTCGTATCGAATCGGGCGGACAGGGTGGTGCGCGTGTCGGTCACAGCCATGACGGTACGCCCCGGAGATCGGCCACTTCCAGCACCTCGATGTGGGAACCCCCACAGCCGGAGGGAAGTTGCCAAGAGAGAACTGGGAGATCTCGGCGATGCACTCCCCCCGGCACGGCCACACGCAATCATCGCCGAACGGCGAGTGGCACATGGCTGCGGCGAATCGCAAGTAGACCTCTTGGGGAGGTGCCACTCGCGGGGTATGCATCGGGACGGTCTCGCGCGCAGCGAGGTACGGAGCGAGCGTACGGTCTTGTGCCGATTGGCATAGTGCGTGGACCGGATCGAGGGCGTCGAGTGCCCGGTCGCCGTTCGTAGTGGGCTAGCGCGCTGCGGATCGGCCTCGCAGGGTACGAATCCCGGTCAGGCCTCGCGTCACGTGCTGAAACACCTATCGACCTCGAGACGGCACTTACGTAGGCAGATCGAGCCACCTTCGTTCGCCGACCGTCTTGTCGCACCGGAGTCCGTGGCGCTCGCCCCGCTGCGATGAGTTTTGCGGGATGCGAATGAGGTGTGCGAAGCGCGGCTGACGCCGGACCGCAGCGGTTCAGGCGACCTCGATAGGCAGTGTCAGTTGCATGAGGGTCAGGTCCATCCAACGGCCGAATTTGTGGCCCACTTCGGGGAGGACGCCGACGGTGTGGAAACCGAAGCGCTCGTGCAGAACGATCGAACCGGAGTTGCCGGATTCGATGGCGGCGATCATCGCGTGCACGGTACCGCCCCGGCGGGCACGGTCGATCAGCTCGGCGAGAAGGGCGGTGGCGATGCCGCGCCGGTGGAAGCGTTCGTCGACGTAGACGGAGTTCTCGACCGTGTAGCGGTAGCCCGATTTGGTGCGCCACGGGCCATAACTCGCGTAACCCGCCAGCTCGCCGTCGATCTCGGCGACCAGCACCGGCAGACCCGCGCCGGTGCGGGCACGGAACCAGCCGAGGCGCTCGTCCAAGCCGACCCGCTCGGTATCCCAGATCGCGGTGGACGTGGCGATATTCGCGTTGTGGATATCCAGGATCGCCGGAAGGTCCTCGGGCGTCGCGTCCCGGACGACGGTGGTGGGCCTGGTGTCGAGTCGGTCGGTCATCGAGCATCTCCGGGTCGTCCCACCGCGTCGGCCAGCGCGGCGCCGATGGTGGGATGGTGGAACTGGTAGCCCGCTTCCTCGAGGGCGGTGGGAATCGCCCTGGGCCCGCGCAGAATCGCCTCCTCCGCCATCTCGCCGACCAGCGCACGCAGCGCGAAGGCCGGGACCACGAGGGGAGTGGGACGATGCAGCGCCCGGCCCAGCGCGCGACTGAATTCGGCGTTGGTGACCGGTGCGGGGCCGACCACGTTGACCGGACCGGAGACCGTGTCGTGAGTGAGCGCGAAGACGATCGCGCCGATCTCGTCGGCCAGCGAGATCCACGGCGTGTACTGGCGGCCGTTGCCCAGCCGCCCGCCCAACCCGAGCGCGTACAGCGGGTGCAGCATGCCGAGCATGCCGCCGGCGCGGGACAGCACCACGGCGCTGCGCAACAGCACCGTGCGCACCCCGGCGGCCGCGGCGGGCGCGGTGGCTTTCTCCCAGTCCCGGCACAGGGTGGCCAGGAAACCCGTACCGGCGGGAGCGGTTTCGTCCACCACCCGATCGCCGGTGTCGCCGCCGTAGTAATGCACTCCGCTGGCGTTGAGCAACACGGGCACGCCCGCGGCGGCTACCGCTCCGGCCAGCACGTCGGTCGGCGTGATCCGGCTGTCGCGCAACTCCTGCTTGAAGCTGCCGGTCCAGCGGCGTCGGCCGACGCTCGCACCGCACAGGTTGACCACGGCGTCGGCGCCGCGAAGCGCCCGCTGGTCCAGATGGGCGCGGACCGGGTTCCAGGCGAATTCGTCCGGGCCCGCCGCTTTCCTGCGGACCAGCCGGGCGACCTGGTGCCCGTCGCGGCGCAGAGCCGCGACGAGCGCCGTCCCGATCAACCCGGACGAGCCGGCGATCACGACCTTCATACGTGCCGCGGGACCTTCCTCACAGGCCGAGGTCGGCCTCGAACGCCGCTTCCTCGAGGCGGTGCCGGATCGTGGTCAGGAAACGACCGGCGTCGGCGCCGTCGATCAGGCGGTGATCGTAGGTGAGCGGCAGGTAGCACATCGAGCGGACGCCGATGGACTCGTTGCCGGTCTCGTCGGTCACCACCACCGGGCGCTTGACGATCGCGCCCGTGCCGAGCATGCCCGCCTGCGGCGGAACCAGGATCGGGGTGTCGAACAGCGCGCCCTGGCTGCCGATGTTGGTGATGGTGAAGGTGCCGCCGGCCAGCTCGTCGGGCTTGAGGCCGCCGTTGCGGGCGCGATCGGCGATGTCGGCGATGGCGCGTGCCAGGCCGGCCAGCGAGAGATCGCTGGCGTTGTGGATCACGGGGGACAGCAGGCCCTGCTCGGTGTCGACGGCGATGCCGAGGTGTACCGAGGCGTGGTAGGTGATCTCCTTGCTGGACTCGTCGTAGCTGGCGTTGACGTTCGGGTGCACGCCCAGCGCCTCGACGACGGCCTTGGCGAAGAACGGCAGGAACGTCAGGTTGACGCCCTCACGCTCCTTGAACGTCGACTTGGCC
Organism: Nocardia abscessus; assembly: GCF_015477775.1. Taxonomy (GTDB): domain Bacteria; phylum Actinomycetota; class Actinomycetes; order Mycobacteriales; family Mycobacteriaceae; genus Nocardia; species Nocardia abscessus_A. Next base: position 106,571 of record NZ_JADLQO010000015.1, read on the forward strand.
TGCTTGCGCAGCGTGGCGATCTTGGTGACGTCGGCCTCGTGCACCTGGGTCAGCTGCGCGGTGGTCTGCAGCGACTCGCGGGTCTTGGTCGCGGTGATCTGGCGGATGCGGTTGGCCTTCTGCACCGTGCCGACCAGGTGGGCCAGCTGCGGGCGCGCCGCGGCGGGGGCGGCGGTGGGCGCCTTCGCGGCGGCCGGTGCCGACGCGGCCGGGGCGGCAGCGGGGGCGGGCGCCTTCTTCGCCTCGGCGGCGGCCAGCACGTCCTGCTTGCGGATGCGCCCGCCCACACCGGAACCGGTGACGCTCGAGAGGTCGATGTTGTTCTCTTCCGCCAGCTTGCGGACCAGCGGCGTGACGTACGGGGTTGCGCCGTTGGAGGATTCGGCGGCCGTGGCGGCGGGCGCCGGAGCCGGTTCGGGCTTGGGGGCCGGAGCAGGCGCGGGAGCGGGCGCAGGAGCAGGCGCGGCGGCAGCCGGAGCCGGTTCGGGCTTCGGCGCGGGCGCGGGCTCGGGCTTCGGGGCGGGCGCGGGCTCGGGCTTCGGGGCGGGCGCGGGGGCCGGGGCGGCGGCCGCAGGGGAACCGCTGCCGATCACGCCGAGCTGTCCGCCGACCGCGACGACGTCGTCTTCCTGGGCGGTGATCTCCAGCAGGGTGCCCGCGACGGGCGACGGGATCTCCGTGTCGACCTTGTCGGTGGAGACCTCGAGCAGCGGCTCGTCGACGGCGACCTCGTCGCCGACGGCCTTCAGCCAGCGGGTGACGGTGCCCTCGGTGACGGACTCGCCGAGTTCCGGCATCTTCACCGACGTCCCGTCTCCGGACGACGCGGGCGCGGCCTGGGCGGCGGGCGCGGACTCCTGGGCGGGAGCAGCCTCGGGCTCGGCCGCGGGCGCCTCCTCCGCGGGGGCTTCCTGCGCGGGCGCGGCGGCTTCCGGAGCGGGCGCGGGCGCGGACGAAGCCGCCTCACCGGGCTCGCTGATGACGCCGAGTTCGCCGCCGACCTCGACCACGTCGTCTTCGTTCGCGACGATCTTCGACAGCACACCCGCCGCGGGGGACGGGATTTCGGTGTCGACCTTATCGGTGGAGACTTCGAGCAGCGGCTCGTCGACCTCGACCGTGTCTCCTTCCTGCTTCAGCCACCTGGTCACCGTTCCCTCGGTGACGCTCTCACCAAGAGCGGGCATCTGGACGGAGAAGGCCATGTCCGTTGACTCCTCTGACTGCTCGACGGGGTTCTACAACAGTTGATCTCGCTGCGGACGCCCGCCGCGGGTCGCGCCGGGAGTCCGGAAGCCACCGATCATTGTGGTGGCACCGGAGATCCGTGTGGTTCTTGTACCGCGGTCCATCCTTGCACTCGTACGCAAGCCAGGTAGCACAGGGCGGCGAACTATACAGAGCTGGCAGTATGGGAAGACCGGCGGTGAACATTCTCCGGTGCAGGAAAGGAGGTCGGCGTCGTTGAGTTTGCTGGATCGTTTCCGAGGCGGCGCTGCTCGGGGTGGCGGCGTTCTACGTGGGGGTTCGGTGTCCGGGCAGGATGCCCGTTATCTCGCCGAGTGGGTGCGCACCCACGTGGGCGTCGAGGGCTACATCGAGCCGAAGACCACGGTGACAGATGTCACAGTCGTGCTTATTGCCGCTGATGGTGAATGGACGCGCCGGATCGTCGGCGAGCGCGGGGCGCAGCGGCTTGCCAAGGATTTGCACATCCCCGTCTACGACGTGCACAAGACCGGATATCCGCAGCGGATGCGCGACTACGACGCCCGGAAACGGGTGGAGCGGCAGCGCGAATTGGAACGGGATCTGTACGACCTCTGAGTCGTCGATATGTCCGTTCCGCCCGGTTCTCGCGCGGGCTCACAGGGCTCGCGCCGACGTGTGAGCCGCTCTCCGAACCGTAGGAGGCAGGCCGTCGTCCGACACGGGGCCCGGCACCCTTGCCGCAGATCGGTTCGGCGCGGGGAATCTCCGGCGGTCGCCTGATCACCACCGGTGAGCGCGCGGCCCTTCCGGTGCCGTCCCGGCGGGCCGAGCGCGTCGTCCGGGGATCGTGCCGGACGACGCACCCCGCGCGTTCACTCCGCGGCGATGTCCTGGAGCACGGCGATCAGCGTGCGGACCGGGACGCCGGTGCCGCCCTTGCCGATGTAGCCGAAGGGGCCGCCGGTGTTGTAGGCCGGACCGGCCACATCGAGGTGGGCCCACTGCACGTTCTCCGGCACGAACTCCTTGAGGAACAGCCCGGCCGAGAGCATGCCGCCCCAGCGGTGCGGCGCGACATTGGCCAGGTCGGCGATCTTGGAGTTCAGGTCGCCGCGCAGTTCCGCCGGAAGCGGCATGGCCCAGCCGTTCTCGCCCACCTCGCGGGAGATGCGCGCCACCCGGTCGCGGAATTCGTCGGTGCCCATCACGCCGGGCGTGCGGGTGCCGAGCGCGACCATCTGCGCTCCGGTCAGGGTCGCCACGTCGATCAGGTACTCCGGCTCGTCCTCGCTCGCCCGCACGATCGCGTCGGCGAGGATCAACCGGCCCTCGGCATCGGTGTTGAGCACCTCGACGGTGACGCCGCCGTACTGGGTGAGCACGTCGCCTGGGCGCTGCGCGGTGGCCGAGGGCATGTTCTCCGCCATCGGCACCGTGGCGGTGACGGTGATCGGCAGGCTCAGCCGGGCGGCCAGCAGCGTCGTCGCGATCACGGCGGCGGCGCCTGCCATGTCGGAGGTCATGTTCTCCATGTTCTGCGCGGGCTTGATGGAGATGCCGCCGGTGTCGAAGGTGATGCCCTTGCCGACCAGCGCGACCTTCTTCGGACCGCCCGCGTAGGTGATCCGGATCAGGCGCGGCGGGCGCGAGGAGCCCTTGCCCACGCCGAGCACGCCGCCGTAACCGCCCGCTTCCAGCGCCTTCTCGTCGAGCACCTCGACGGTGAGGCCCGCGGCCTCGGCCAGTCCCTGCGCGCGGGAGGCGAACTCGGCGGGGAACAGGTGGCTGGGCGGGGTGTTCACGAAATCCCGTGCGGTGGCGACGGCCTCGGCGGTGAGCTGCGCACGGAACAACGCCTCTTCGCCGAATCCCGGCTCGGGCACGAGCAACTCGACGCGGGCCACCGGGCGCTCGTCCGGCTTGGGCGCGGACTTGCCCGAGCGGAACGGCGTGAACGAGTAGGCGCCCAGGTAGAAGCCTTCCGCGGCGGCGCCGATGTCGAGTCCGGACAGCGTGGTCACGACCAGTTCGGTGCCGGACAGCGCGCGGGCGGCCACACCGGCCGAGCGGCGGATCTGCTCGGCGTCGAGTTTGTCGGCCGACCCCAGGCCGACGGCGAGGACGCTGGCCACCCCGTCCAGACCGGACGGCGCCGGGATGCGGGTCAGCTCCTCGGCCTTGCCCTTCGCCCCGACCGTGCCGAGCTGGTCGAGCAGTTCCCCGCGCAGTTCTGCGGTGAGCACGTCGCCGAACAGGTCCTCGGGCACGATGGCGGGGCCGTCCTCCGAGGAGGTCAGTCCGATGACGAGCACATCGGTGTCCGCGCCGATGGTCTCGGTGCGTGCCAGTTCCGGTCCGAGCGAGCGATCTGCAACAGCGGTCATTGGCACAGGCTATTCGCTCCGTTCCAGATGACGCACCGCGACGCCGTCGAGCAGGAGTTCCACCGAGGCGACGAGCAGGTCGTCGAAGTCCATCTCGAAACCGGAGTCCTGGTCGGTGAGCAGACGATGCAGCACGGGGCGGATCGCCGGGTCCAGCCACTCGGCGAGGTCGTGCTGCGGCGCGGTCGCCTCGGCGGCATCGCGCGGATCGCCGAAGCGGTCGACGCGCTCGGAACTCCACAGCAGCGCGAGTCCCTGGACCAGGCCCGACAGCGCGAGGTAGATCGTGAATCCGGTCCGCTGGGTGAGGCCGGGGCGGTCGAGAGCGGCGAAGTTTCGTTCCAGGACGTCCAGCAGCGCCGGGCCCAGCGGCGGGCGGGTGCGCGCCAGGAGCGGCAGCATCCACGGATGCCTTCGATAGAGGCGCCACTCCTCGTGCGCCTCGTGCCGCAATCGGGGCCGCCAGCCGGTGCGCTCGGCGGGCGGCGGTGGAATCTCGTCGAGTACCAGCTCGGCCATGCTCGCGAGCAGCGCTTCCCGGTCGGGGAAGTGGCGGTAGAGGGCGGCCGTCGCGACACCGAGCAAGCCCGCCAGGCGGCGCATGGTGAGGCCGTCGATCCCGTCGCGGTCGGCCAGCTCCACCGCCGCGCGGGTGATGCCGACGGCGGTGAGCCGCGTCGGGCGGGCGGCGCGGCGCACGGGGATCGCCGCGCGGCGGGCGCGGTAGGCGCGGGCCTGACAGGAACGGGAGCAGTACTTGCGCCGACGGCCGAGCGTCGGCTGGAGCAGTTCGTTCCGGCAGAGCGCACAGGTCATGAAGCTTCCATTTCGACACACGAACAGGTGTGACGAAATATTAGCGAGATGACTCTGACCTGCCTAGATTTGCGAACAAATACGGTGTTCACAAAGAAAGGGACGCGGATGGAGATCACCGCTCGCCGGGCCGGTGCGCAGGAGCGTGACGCGCTGATCGAGGCATTCGGCATCGCCAGTGCGGACGAGGTGGTGACCGCGTGGGTGCTCGAAGGCCAACCCGATGGGGGGTCCCGCACCGCGTTCGTGCCCGGTCTGGTCGACCGAGCATTGCGGGACGACGAGATCTGGGTCGCGGGCGCGGGTGCGGAGATCTGGTCCATGTCGATCTGGCAGCAGGTCACCTCGGTCGAGCGATTCGCCGCCGAAGCCGCCGAGACGCGAGCCATGGCGCAGCAGGCTCCCGGCGTGCGCGTGCTCCAGCGGCTGGAGATGGTCACGGGCTTGCTGGCCCGGGAACACCCCCGCGAGTTCCCGCACCGGTACCTGCAAGTGATCGTCACGGTGCCGGAGCACCGCGGCAAAGGAGCCGGTGCGGCGATTCTCGCCGACCGGCTGAAAGCGGCCTCCGAAGCGGGCGTTCCGGCGTTTCTCGAGGCGAGCACCGAACGATCCGCCCGGCTCTACCGCCGCTGCGGATTCGCCGCGACCGGAAAGACCCACACCCTGCCGGACAACGGCCCGACCCTGATCCCGATGTGGTTCCGGCCTTGACGCGGGGCGAGGACCACGGCTCGGACGCCGTGGTCGGCGGATAAGCTCGGCTGGTGACCGAGACGAGCCTTCTGCAAGGACCCATCCACGCCGTGCACGTCGAGCTGGGCGCCACCTTCGCGCCCTTCGGCGGCTGGGAGATGCCGGTGTCCTACGCGGGCACGGTGACCGAGCACCAGGCGGTTCGCACGGCGGTGGGCCTGTTCGACGTCAGTCATCTCGGCAAGGCGGCGGTGCGTGGCCCCGGCGCCGCGGCGTACGTGAACTCGGCGCTCACCAACGATCTCGGCCGCATCCAGGCGGGCAAGGCGCAGTACACGCTGTGCTGTGCTCCCGACGGGGGAGTGATCGACGACCTGATCGCCTACTACGTCGGCGACGACGAGATCTTCCTGGTGCCGAACGCCGCCAACACCGCGGCGGTCGTGGCGGAACTGCGCAAGGCCGCGCCCGACGGCGTGACCGTCACCGACGAACACCGCGACTACGCCGTGTTCGCCGTGCAGGGCCCGCGCTCCACCGAGGTGCTGACCGCGCTCGGCCTGCCCACCGACCTCGAGTACATGGCCTATGCCGACGCCGTGTGGGACGGCCGGCCGGTCCGCGTCTGCCGCACCGGCTACACCGGCGAACACGGCTACGAGTTGCTGCCGCGCTGGGACGACGCCGAACCGCTGTTCGGCGCCTTGGTCGAGCGGGTGCGCGCCGCCGAAGGCCAGGTAGCCGGGCTCGGCGCCCGCGACACCCTGCGTACCGAGATGGGCTATCCCTTGCACGGGCACGAACTCTCGCCTGCGATCTCCCCGGTGCAGGCGCGCTGCGGGTGGGCGGTCGGCTGGAAGAAGCCGGAGTTCTGGGGCAAGGCCGCTCTGGAACAGGAGAAGTCGGAGGGTCCGCGCCGAATCCTGCTCGGCCTGAAGGCACTCGACCGCGGTGTACTCCGGCAAGGGCAAACCGTGCTGCGGGGCGGGGAACCGGTCGGCGAAACCACTTCCGGCACCTTCTCGCCCACCCTCAAGGTCGGCATCGCGCTGGCCCTGCTGGACACCTCCGCCGACATCGAACCCGGTACCGAGGTGGAGGTCGACGTTCGCGGCCGCCGCCTGCGCTGCGAAACCGTGCGCCCACCTTTCGTCCGCACCAACACCAAGTGACTCCGGCCGCTACCCGCCGCGCCGCTCGGGTGATCGGCCGTGGTCTGCGCCGGGTGCCTCGGGGGACCAGGGGCGCGGACCGTGGCGGAATCGCCGGAATCGCGCCCGATAGGATCGTCGCCATGACCGCTGCCGCACAGTTCACCCGTGTTCCGCATCCCGCGCCACTCGCGGCGCAGCGGCGACAAGAGGTACTGGCGGAGCCGGGGTTCGGGCGGTACTTCACCGACCACATGGTCTCGATCGATTACGTCGGCGGCACGTGGACCAACGCGCGGGTGGAGCCGTACGGCCCGCTGGCGTTGGATCCCGCGACCATGGTGTTCCACTACGGCCAGGCCATCTTCGAGGGGCTCAAGGCCTACCGTCAGGGTGACGGCAGTGTCTCCTGCTTCCGGATCGATGCCAACGCCGCACGTTTCCGCAGGTCGGCTCGCCGTATGGCGATGGCGGAACTGCCCGACGAGCTGTTCATCGAGTCGGTGCGCCAACTGCTCGAGGTGGACCGGGACTGGGTGCCCGCGGCGGGCGGCGAGGAATCGCTGTACCTGCGGCCGTTCATGTTCGCCACCGAGGCCGGGCTCGGTGTGAAGCCCGCCGCGGAGTACAAGTACCTGTTGCTCGGTTCCCCGGCGGGAGCGTACTTCCCGCGCGGTGTGAAGCCGGTGCGGGTCTGGCTGTCCACCGAGTACGTGCGCGCCGCGCCGGGCGGCACCGGCGAGGCGAAGGTCGCGGGCAATTACGCCGCTTCGCTGCTGGCTCAGGCCGAGGCAACGGCCAAGGGATGCGATCAGGTGGTGTGGCTGGACGCGTGTGAGCGCCGCTACGTCGAGGAAATGGGCACCAACAACCTGTTCTTCGTCTTCGGGTCCGGTTCCGAGGCGCGGCTGGTCACGCCGGAGCTGTCCGGCTCGTTGCTGCCGGGCATCACTCGCGATTCGCTGCTCACCCTTGCCGCCGATTCCGGCTTCCCCGTCGAGGAGCGCAAGATCTCGGTCGAGGAATGGCGCAAGGGCGCCGAATCCGGTGAGATCACCGAGGTTTTCGCCTGCGGGACTGCCGCGGTGATCACCCCGGTCGGCTGGGTCCGTTCCGGTACGGGCGAGTTCACCATCGGCGGCGGAGAGCCCGGCGCGGTCACCATGGCTCTGCGCGACACCCTCACCGGCATCCAGCGCGGCACGTTCGCCGACAAGCACGGCTGGATGCGGGGTATGTGACTCAGCCAGGCATCAGCATGTGCCACTGCTCCAGCGTCCGCGGGCGCATGACGTAGTTTTTGTCCCGGACAGTGGAGAGTGCGGCGCTGGGTTCCTGCGAATACCAGTGGCCCGGGTAGACGACCGGGTCGCCGGCGAGTCCGGCCAGGTAGCGCAGGCTGCGGAACATTTCGTCCGAATCGCCGCCGGGGAAATCGGTGCGGCCGCAGCCGTCGACGAACAGGGTGTCGCCTGCGATCAGGCGGTTGTCGAACAGGAAGCACTGGCTGCCCGGAGTGTGTCCGGGCGTGTGTAGTAACTCGATGTCGAAGGCCCCGACGGTGACCTTGTCGCCGTGCTCGTGACCGGTCAGCTCGCTTTCGGCGATACCGGTGACATCGGCCACCCATGGCAGCTCTGTGACGTTGACATGCACTGGGACGCTTGTCTTTTCGAGGAGCTCGCGCACGCCGCGCAGGGTGAAGCCGAGCATCGTCCCGCCCACGTGATCGGGGTGGTGATGGGTGGCGAGCACGCCGCTGAGCCGCAGACCGTCTCCCTCGGCGATGTCCACCAGATCACCCGCCGCGTAGGCCGGATCGATCACCACGCACTCGCCCGTTTCCCGATCGCCGATCAGATACGCGAAATTGCGCATCTGCGTCGCGATCGGATCGCCCACGGCGTAGTCGCGTCCCGACAACAGCTGGCGAAAATACAGGCGCTCAGAAGACATACCGCCCACCTTATTGCCCGACCCAGACGATCCGCGCGCCGCGGCCGGAAAAATTCCAGTGACCCAGACTCTCGGGCGGTTCCGAACCGGTCCCATGCTCGAGTGGGCATGCCGAGCAGGCGCCGCGAGCAGGTCAGCCGGGCTGGACGGCGAGGGACAGCACGACCGCCGTGAGCGCCACGGCGGTCTCGACAGCGGCGCCGAGGACGTCACCGGAAAGTCCGCCGAAGCGGCGGGCGCAGTGCCGGACCAGGATCGCCGAGGCGGCCAGGCCGAACATCACGGCGAGGGGGCCGAGCCACGGGCAGCCGGGGACGGCGAAAACGGCGAGGGCGACGGCAGCCACCGGCCAGCACACCGCGGCCACAGCCGATTGCGTGCCCGCGACCAGAACGCCGAACCCGGTGCCCGGCGCGGCGGGAATACCCCGGCAGGCCAGAATCACCGTGACACGGCCGGTCGCCACGGCGAGGGCCACCGCGAGCCATCTGCCCGAATCGGCCAGGGACGCGAACGAAAACGCTTGCACCCCAATGGTGAACGTGAGACCCGCGACGCCGAAAGGACCGGCCCCGCCGCTTTTCATGATCTGCCTGGCCCGCTCGGGCGGCCCGTAGCTGCCGAGCCCGTCCAAGGTGTCGGCCAGGCCGTCCAGGTGCATACCCCTGGTGATCAACGCCAGTGCGCCGACCACCAGCAGCCCGGCCAGCGAAGCGCTCGTTCCGGCCCGGGTCAGCGCCCAGAGCAGGCCCGCGGCCCCCGCGCCGAGTAGCGCGCCGACCAGCGGCGCCAACAGGATCGCGCGGCCCGCCGCCGAGCGATCCACGGCCTCCGGCCCCCGGACCGGCAGCACCGTGAGCCAGGAAATCGCCAACCGAACCCCGTTCACGCCGATCCTCGATCGGCAGGCGGCACTCGGCGCGTCTTGCCGGGGCTTCGAGAGGTGATGGCGGGGCCGTGGTAGTTCAGCGGCCCGCCCGCCGTGAGGCCGAAATACTCCGGAGCCCGCCCCGCACCCGGCGTCGACGGGTGGGGGAATACGGCGCAGGAGCGGGAAGACTTCACTTGCGCAGGCTCGGGGCGGGGGTTGCCGGTTCGGGTTCCGCGGTGCTGACGCCCGCCTCGGCGAAGGTGGACATCTCCGCGAGAGTCGCCACCGCCGAGCGGAGGATGGGAAGGGCGGTCAGGGCGCCGGAACCTTCGCCGAGGCGCATGGTCAGGTCGACCAAGGGTTCGAGTCGCAGGTGTCGCAGCGCGAGGTCGTGCGCCGGTTCGGTGGATCGGTGACCGGCCAGCCACCAGGCGCTCGCGCCCGCGGCGAGGTCTTCGGCGACCATCGCCGCGGCCGTCACGACGACACCGTCGAGGATGACGGGCGTGCGCCGGGTGGCGGCCTGGGCGAGGAACGCGGCCATCGCGGCGAAGTCGGCGCCGCCTGCCACCCGAAGGAGCTCGACCGGGTCCTTCACCACCGGGCGGGCGCGGCGCATCGCATCACGGATAGCGGCGACCTTGCGGATCCATCCGGCGTCGTCCACGCCGGTGCCCCGGCCCACCGCGGCGACCGGTTCGGTATCGGTGAGGCTGGCGATGAGCACCGTGGCCGGAGTGGTGTTGCCGATGCCCATGTCACCCGCGATCAGCAGGTCGGCGCCCGCGTCGATCTCCTCGTCGGCGATGGCACGGCCCGCGGCGAGCGCCGACTCGACCTCTGCGGCGGTGAGCGCGTCTTCGCGATCGATCGACCCGCTGGAGCGGCGCACCTTGTGCTCGGAAACCTGCGGCTCGGTGTCGGCGTCGACGCAGAGATCGGCGACCCGGACGGTCGCGCCCGCCACGGCCGCGAGCGCGTTCACCGCGGCCCCGCCGCCCAGGAAGTTCGCCACCATCTGCGCGGTGACCTCGCTCGGATACGCCGACACCCCGTGCCGCGCGACGCCGTGATCCCCGGCGAACACCACCACCCGGGCGCGCTCGAACTGCGCGGGCGGGCATGCGCCCTGACAGGCCGCCACCCAGTTACCGAGTTGCTCCAGTCGGCCCAGTGCCCCATGGGGTTTGGTCAGCTGCGCCTGCCGCTGCTCGGCCGCCGCACGAAACTGTGCGTCCGGAGGCGCTACCGGTCCGAATCCGTGCGTCACTATCGAGCCTTTCGGTCATGGCGGTTCCGCCGACTACGCCGCCCAATCTTGCCATTGCCCCGCCGGGGCGTCGGCCGGATGTCCGGCCCCGCCGCACCCGCTCGGCAGCGCCGCCGGGTCCGCGAGCCCGCTCGATGGCTTGCTTCGCCACCGCGCGAGATGGGTGCGGGCGGACCTGGCCTCGACGCTCGACGAGCGGGTCGGTGGGAGACGACGGCGATCGGCCGAGTTCGCGGGTCGGTTCGGCCCCTCCAATGGCAGGCAGGTTCGAGGGGCGTTGCACGCGGCTGCTATTTGAGCCGGAGCGGAAGACCGGCGATGACGAAGAACGCTTCGTCGCAGACCTGGGCCAGGCGCTGGTTGAGGGTGCCGACCTCGTCGCGGAAGAGGCGGCCGGAGCGCGTGGCGGGGATGACGCCCATGCCGACCTCCGGGCTGACGATCACGAGATCGCCGGTATAGGCGGCGACGGCCGCCACCAGCGCGTCGGTGTCGGGGGAGACCGTGCCGCGTGGGGCTTCCCAGGCCTCGCGCGCGTCGATGCGGGCCGTGAGCCAGGTGCCGATGTCATCGATCAGGGTGCAGGCCGAAGGCGCGGGTTCGGTGAGAATCGTTGCCGGATCGGCGCTTTCGATGGTCGACCAGCCCGCCGGGCGTCGGCCGCGGTGCTTGGCGATGCGCTCGGCGAAATCATGGTCGTCGGGGTCGGGCACCGCGGTGGCGAGATAGCGCACCGGGCCTCCCGCCCGCACCGCAAGGTCCTCCGCGAACGCCGACTTCCCGGATCGCGCGCCACCGAGAACGAGGGTGCTTCGTGGCGCTGCCGATGCGGGACTTTGTGACACGGGTGCACGCTATCAACCGAACAGCCAACCCCTTTACGTCTGCCGCGCCACCTCGCCCCGGCGTGCCGCCATCACTCGCGGATTTCCGTGACACTTGCCCCCTGGTGTCGTGGCAGCTCTGAACGGGACGCCGCGGGGCCGACCCCTCAGGGCGCGCAGAAATCAGGCCGATTCCTCCGGGCTGCGGCCGAAGCGGCGGCGGTATTCGGTGGGAGCGATGCCGACCAGGCGTTGGAAGTGGTGGCGCAGGAGGGCGCCGGAGCCGAAGCCGGAGCGGGCGGCGATGTGCTCCAGTCCGAGGTCGGTTTCCTCCAGTAGCTGCTCGGCCAGCAGCACGCGCTGGTTGGTGAGCCATTTCACCGGAGTGGTTCCGGTCTCGGCGGCGAAGCGCCGGGCGAAGGTGCGGGTGGACATGTTGGCGCGGGTGGCCAGGTCTTCGACGGTGTGCGGCAGGTCGAGATGCTCGTTCATCCAAGCCAGGATGGGGGTGAGGCTGTCGGACGTGCAGGCGGCGACGGGACGTTCGATGAACTGGCGCTGCCCGCCGTCGCGCTGCGGCGGGACCACCATGCGCCGCGCGATCGCGTTGGCCACGCCGCTGCCGAGCTCGCGCCGCACCAGGTGCAGGCAGGCATCGATACCCGCGGCGGTGCCCGCGCTGGTGATCAGATCTCCTTCGTCGACGAACAGCACGTCCGGATCGACGGTCGCTTCGGGATACTCGTCGGCGAGTTTCTCGACATAGCGCCAGTGGGTGGTGCATTTGCGGCCGTCGAGCAGTCCGGCTGCCCCGGCCAGGAAAGCTCCGGAACACACGGTGAGCACCGTCGCCCCGGCTGCCGACGCGTCGCGGACGGCGGCGACGACCCGCGGATCGAACCCTCGGTCGGTCGCGGCGGCCGGGATGGCCACCAGATCGGCCGCCGACAGCTCCCCGAGGCCGTACTCCGGTGTGACGGTTATCCCGGGACTGGTCGAGTGCAGTGGAACCCCTGGCTCCGCGCCGCACACCCGGAAATCGAAGGCGGGCAGTCCGTCGGCCGTACGGTCCAGCCCGAAAACCTCACAGATGACCCCGAATTCGAACATGGCCATACGTTCGGACAGCACCACGGCGACCTTCGACAGCATGACGCCAGTCTACTGGCTGTATTTTTGCGAACAATGTCAGTACCGCCACTTTCGGCGGTAAATCACGGAGCGCAAAATTACTGCCATGGTTACTTTCCTCGTCTCCCTGGCAGTCATCGTGGCTTTCGTCACAGTCATCGCCCGCAGCACGGGGCACGCCGGCTCGTCGGACGTCATAGACCGTGACGCGCAGCGGTTGCACTCCGAACTGGCGGCAATGCTCGGCCGCGACAACCACCACCGCTGAGCAGGATGGAACGGGCCGTCTCGGTCCGAGTGGCCGCCGCGTCCGCGACGAAGTCGCCGGCGGCGGTCGCTCGGACGCGAACCACAAGGGGGCCGCGAACACCCAGCGCCGCAGGCGCTGGAAAAACTACACAGCGTCGCCCGGGTCGACGCGCGGCTTCGGGGCGCGCATCTTGCGGATCTGGGAGGCGCGGACGAAGGCGTACCAGCCGAGCCGGTAGCCGATGTCGGTGGTCTCCGGGAAGCGTTCCCTGACCCGGTTGTTCACGACTCGGCCGAGCAGGAAGCCCTCGATGCCCATGAACAGCATCATCACGAGCATGGCCAGCGTGACGATGGTCTGCAGCGCGGGCGCGACGAACATCGACAGGATCAGCACCAGTGCCATCGGCATGAACAGGCCGACCAGGTTGCGCCGGGCGTCGACGATGTCACGGGCGAACGCCCGGACCGGACCCTGGTCGCGGTGCGGCAGGTATTTGTCCTCGCCCGCGAGCATGCGTTCGCGTCGATCCGCGGCGGCCTCGCGCCGCTTGGCGGCGGCCGCCTTGCGCTCCTGCTTGGTGCCCCGCGCGGCCTTGCGCCGGGCGCGGGCCTCCTTCGCGGTGAGCGGAGCGGGTGCTACGGGTCCGCGGCGCTTGCTCTGTGCGTCACGGCGTTTGGGGGTGGGACGGCCCTTGCCCGAGGTGGCCGTTGTGGCCGTGCGGGTGGTGCCCGCGGCCGAGTCGCCGTCCGTGACCACCGTCGATTCGGCGGTCGCGTCGGTGGTGCTGGACTCGCCGCGACGGAACAATTTCACATCGACCAGGCTATTCGATGGGTTGCGCGGCGGGAAATGCGGTCCGATTCGCCGGGAGTGTGCGGGCTCACGCAGGTTGCGTGTCACCACGGATCAGGTGATGGCAAGATGGAGGAATAGCAGCCGGCCGAGTGGTGTTGACAAACACGACCCGTGCGCTGTTCACGGGTTGACCACAGGTTCCTCGAGGAGAGTTCATGACTGTGCAGAACGAGACCGCCACCCACGGTGTCACTCTGACCGACGCCGCCGCCTCGAAGGCGAAGGCACTGCTGGACCAGGAGGGACGCGACGACCTGGCGCTGCGGATCGCGGTGCAGCCTGGTGGTTGTGCCGGCCTGCGCTACCAGCTGTTCTTCGACGACCGCTCGCTCGACGGCGACCTGACCGTCGACTTCGGCGGCGTCACGCTGGCCGTCGACCGGATGAGCGCGCCGTACGTGCAGGGCGCCTCGATCGACTTCGTCGACACCATCGAGAAGCAGGGCTTCACCATCGACAACCCGAACGCCACCGGCTCCTGCGCCTGCGGCGACTCCTTCAACTGAGCGCTGATCGGCCGCGTGTGAGCGTGGCCGAACGCGACGACTGATGTAGCGAGGACATGGGTAACTTCCCCGGGAACGCCCAGAACTGGAGCGGCACTCAGCGCAGGACCTGAACGCAAATCCGGTGCCGCCCAACCAGTACGGCCTGAAGACCCGGAGACGCGGTTGAGCTACGGTGAGATCGGGACTCGCGTCCCGGTCTGCACCGCCTGCCGCCTACCGTTGAAGGGGCCCAGCCACGTGTCCATCGCCGTATCCGCGTCCATTGCGACCGACCACCTCATGCGTTTTCCCGGCCGGTTCGCCGACGTACTGCTGGCCGATCAGCTCGACCACGTGTCGCTGAGCTTCCTCGTCGACGATCTGCAGATCCGTCGCGGCGGCGTCGGCGGCAACATCGTCTACGCCATGGGCCTGCTCAATCGCGCGCCCCTGCTCGTCGGGGCCGTCGGCGCCGATTTCGGCGAGTACCGCGCCTGGTTGGAGAAGCACGGCGTCGATTGCTCCACCGTGCTGGTGTCCGATCGTGCGCACACCGCCCGTTTCGTCTGCACCACCGATGACGACATGGCCCAGATCGCGTCGTTCTATCCCGGCGCGATGAGCGAGGCTCGCGACATCTCCATCGCCGAGCTCGCCGAGACCCGGGAGTTCGATCTCGTCCTGGTCGGCGCCAACGATCCCGAGGCGATGCTGCGTCACACCGCCGAGTGCCGCGAACTCGGCATCCCGTTCGCCGCCGATCCCTCCCAGCAGCTGGCCCGCTTGGACGGCGACCAGTCGGTGCAGCTCATCGACGGCGCCGCGTACCTCTTCACGAACAAGTACGAGTGGGCGCTGTTGCTGCAGAAGACCGGTCTGAGCGAGGAAGAGGTCGCTCAGAAGGTCGGCATCCGTGTCACCACCCTGGGCGCGGAGGGCGTGCGGATCATCGACCGCGACGGCACCGAGGTGACCGTCGGCGTGGTGCCCGAGACCGAGAAGGTCGAGCCGACCGGCGTCGGCGACGCCTTCCGCGCGGGCTTCCTCACCGCGCACACCGCCGGGCTGAGCCTGGAGCGTTCCGCGCAGCTGGGATCGCTCATCGCCGTGCTCGTACTGGAGACCATGGGCACCCAGGAGTGGACGCTCAACAAGGAGACCGCGCTGGAGCGGCTCGCCCAGGCCTACGGCCCCGAAGCCGCGGCCGACATCAAGCCGCTGCTCTGAGGTCGATTCTGCTTACCGGGGCCCGCCGTCGATGACGGCGGGTCCCGCGGCCTCGAGACCCGGCTGGGCGGGGGAGCGCTACAGCGAAACGGGGTAGACCGGTTCCTGGATCTCCGGCTTGATCCGGTCTTCGACGAAGATGCCGTGCCACACCATGAACACCAGCAATGTCCACAGCCTGCGGCTGTGATCGGCGGTCCCGGCCCGGTGCGCGACCAGCATCTCGCTGATCGCGGCCTTGTTCAGCAGGTGGTCGGTCTGCGATTCGGCGATCTGCTGCTGAGCCCAGTCGTAGAGTTCCGTCCCGCGCAGCCAGTGCCGCAGCGGTACCGGGAAGCCGAGCTTGGCGCGGTGCAGCACGTGCGCGGGCACGATGCCCTCCAGCGCCTGGCGCAGCGCGTACTTCGTGGTCTCCTTGGTGATCTTCTGGTCGAACGGCAGGCCCTCGGCGACCTTCAGCACCTCGGAGTCCAGGAACGGCACGCGCAACTCCAGCGAGTTGGCCATGGTCATCTTGTCGGCCTTGACCAGGATGTCGCCGCGCAGCCAGGTGAACAGGTCCAGGTGCTGCATGCGGGCCACCGGGTCCCAGCCTCGGGACTTGGCGTACAGCGGCGCGGTGACGTCCTGGTGCGTCCACTCCGGCCGGAACTCGCGCAGCACCGCGCGCAGCTGCGCGTCGTTGAAGCTGCGCGCGTTGCCGTAGTAGCGCTCCTCCAGGGTGAGCGAGCCGCGGTGCAGCAGGCTCTTGCCCCTGGTGCCTTCCGGAATCCGGTCCGAGAGCTTGCCCGCCAGCCTGCGCAGTCCGCGGGGCAGCTTCTCGAAGGGTTTCAACGACAGAGGCTCCCGGTAGATGGTGTATCCGCCGAACAGCTCGTCGGCGCCCTCACCGGAGAGCACGACCTTGACGTGCTTGCGCGCTTCCTTCGCCACGAAGTACAGCGGGACCAGCGCCGGGTCGGCCACCGGGTCGTCGAGATACCAGACGATCTCCGGGATCGCCGAGGCGAACTCGGCGGGGGAGACCACCTTCACCACGTGCCGCGCGCCGATCGCCTCGGCGCTCTCGGCGGCCACGTCCACCTCCGAGTAGCCCTCGCGCTCGAACCCGGTGGTGAACGTGATCAGCTTCGGGTTGTGCCGCATGGCCAGCGCGGCGACCGCGGTGGAGTCGATGCCGCCGGACAGGAACGAGCCGACCGTCACGTCGGCGCGCATGTGCTTGGCGACGGAGTCCTCGAGCGCCGCGGCGATCTCCCGGTAGCGCGCCGCCGCCGAACCGGGCGCGAACGGGCGCACCGCGAACTTCGGGGTGAAGTAGCGGGTGACCTCCGCAGCCGCGCCGGGCCGCACGGTGGCGTAGCTGCCCGATTCGAGCCTGCGCACGTCCTTGTGCAGCGTCTCCGGCTCCGGCACGTATTGCAGCACCGTGTAGTGCTCCAGCGCCCGCGGGTCCAGCGCGTCGCTCAGCCGCAACGCGGGCAGCAGTTCCAGCAGGCTCTTCTTCTCGCTGCCGAACGCGGTGCCGCCCGGTCCGGTGGCCAGGAACAGCGGCTTGATGCCGAACGGGTCGCGAGCGAGGAACAACTCCTTGGTCGCGGTATCCCAGATCGCGAACGCGAACATGCCGCGCAGGCGCCGCACCGCTTCGGGGCCCCAGTAGTGGAACGCCGCGACGATGGCCTCGCTGTCGCCTTCGGTCCGGAAGATCTTTCCGTCCGGGAACTCCTCGGCATGCGCCTCGGTGAGTTCCGCGCGCAGCTCCAGGTAGTTGTAGATCTCGCCGTTGAAGGTCAGCGCGTAGCGGTCGGGCTGACCGGGCGGGCCCCAGCGCAGCGGCTGGTGCGAGTGCTCGATGTCGATGATCGACAAACGGTTGAAGCCGAAGATCACCCGGTCGTCGTGCCAGGTGCCGCGCTCGTCCGGGCCACGGTGCCGCACGCAGTGCAAGGCGTCGTAGACCTGCTCCACCGTGTCGGGTGCCGCCTCGTCAGATGCCAGGAATCCGAGCAGTCCACACACGGCGTCGGCAACCTCATTTCTCGCAGTCGGGATACGCGCTCACCGGATGGCGCGCGAGGGGACGAAATCTAGTGTCCGAGTATGCCGCACCCACCGGATTCGCGCGTCGTGCGCATCGCGTCCCGGCCGGAATCGCTGGTGACGGTGATCCGGGTGCGCTCGGCGAGGTGCCGAAGCCGACCCGACGACGAACGGGGGGTGCGTTTGGTCTACGCTGCGTAGTACTCAGGTCTCTCTCAGGCGACCCGCGCGGACGCGCTGGCCCGGGGGGCGTCCTGAAACAAGCTTAGGACGTATCGTCGGGGCCGATCGCAGCCCCGCACGATGCACTGTCGGAATGTGTGGCGACCAGGAAGGCGTGAGCGTGGCGCACAAGGCGAGCGAAGAGATCGGGGCACGACCCGCCCGGGGTCGGCAGGGCCGCATCCTTCGGCGGGCCGGGCTGGCGGTGTCCTTGGGGATCACCGCGCTGCTCGTCTCGGGCTGCTCGATCGACAATGTTTGGCTGCGGTTCGGCTGGCCCTCGGGTATCACGCCGCAGGCCACCCGGATGCGGGAACTGTGGACCTGGTCGGTCGTCGCCGCGCTGGCGATGGGCGTGCTGGTCTGGGGCCTGACCTTCTGGACCGTCGCGTTCCACCGCAAGAAGGCGGACTCCCCGGAGTTCCCGCGCCAGACCGGCTACAACGTGCCGCTGGAGCTGACCTACACGGCGATCCCGTTCGTGATCATCGCCGTGCTGTTCTACTTCACCGTGGTCGTGCAGAACTACGTGCACGAGAAGGTGGCCAACCCCGATGTCACGGTCGACGTGACCGCCTTCCAGTGGAACTGGAAGTTCGGCTACCGCAACGTCGACTTCAAGGACGGGTACAAGTTCGACGGCATCGACACCACGCGTGAGTCGCTGAGCCAGGAACAGCTCGAGGAGTACCAGGAGCGGACCAAGGACGGTCACCCGCAGCCGGGCCCGGTGCACGGCAAGCCGGAGAACGACATCCTGTCCTACCTGCACTACGACAAGGTCGAGACGATCGGCTCGAGCAACGAGATCCCGGTCCTGGTGCTGCCCACCGGCAAGGTCATCGAGTTCCAGCTCGCCGCCGCCGACGTGATCCACGCCTTCTGGGTGCCGGAGTTCCTGTTCAAGCGCGACGTGATGCCGAACCCGAAGGAAAACAACTCCGACAACGTCTTCCAGATCACCAAGATCGAGAAGGAAGGCGCGTTCGTCGGCCGCTGCGCCGAGATGTGCGGCACCTATCACTCGATGATGAACTTCGAGGTGCGCGCGGTCACGCCGGAGAAGTTCACCAAGTACCTGGACGCGCGCCAGGCGGGCAAGACCAATGCCGAGGCGCTGGAGTCCATCGGTGAGTCCCCGGTCGCCACGTCCACCACGCCGTTCAACACCAGGCGCGACACCAAGAGCGCGGCCTCGGCCGAGAGCAAGTGAGGATTTGATCTGACATGAAGATCGAAGCGCGGATTTTCGAACTGCTCACGGTGTTCTTCATCATCGTGGCGGTGGTCTACGGCTTCTTCACCGGCCAGTCGCGCACCGGCGTCGAATGGGCGGGCACCACGGCCACCGTGCTGACCGCCGGTCTGTCGCTGATCATCGGCACCTACTTCCGGTTCGTCGCCCGTCGTCTCGACCTGCGCCCGGAGGACTACGAGGACGCCGAGATCGTGGACGGCGCCGGCGACCTGGGCTTCTTCTCGCCCGGCAGCTTCTGGCCGATCACCCTGGCCGCCGCCGGCTCGGTGACCGCCCTGGGCCTCGCGTTCTTCCAGTTCTGGCTGATCGGCATCGGCGTGGTCTGCGTCCTCGCGGCTGCCGCGGGGTTGGTGTTCGAGTACTACCTCGGGCCCGAAAAGCACTGATCTGTCTTCTTTCCGAAGCGCCCCACCGGGTTTGGTGGGGCGCTTCGTGCATGTGGCCAGTGCTTCTCGTAGTTGACGCCCCGCGGGCGTCTGAGGCCTCAACCGTTTCCCGCGATAAGACTCAGAGATCGAGCTCGTTTGCTGGCATTGAGGCCATCGTCGCCGGTGGAGGGCACAGACGGTCCACCGCCGACCTCAGCTCTCGATAAACCGGGAGCGCGGCGACGCCGGGAACAGCCACCCGCTCCCTCATTCTCCTCGACGCCTCGGGCGTCGCAAGGTGGTCGGCGATAGCAGGCGTGTGTGCCGCCTCCCGGCACAACAGTGTCAGCAGTTCGTAGCCGGCATCTGTCGCCGCTGTCCAACCGCTGGACAGTGACTCCGCAGGCTGCAGGCGGCCCAGTCGGGCCGAGGCGACAAGAGCCATGCATGTCTCCTGGGGATACCAGTGGGCGACACCGATTCGGTCGAAAACGTCCAGCGCCTTCTGTGCCACCGTGATGGACCATTCGGTGCGTGGCAACCACACCGCTGCCCAAGCTGCCGAAGCTGGGTACGCCACGATGTTCGGTTCCATGGCAGGTGTGCTGAGGGGCAGCTCACTCTCCTGAGAGCATTCGGTCAGCGCCTGCGCCGTCCAGCCGATAGTCGTCCAGTGCTGCTCGATGTCGGCCACCTTGGGCCGCTTCAGTGTCCTGTCGAGTTGCTGCCCCACGGCCGGGGCGAGAAACTCCACAGACGAGTTCGCGCGGCACAGCGACTTGAGCATGCGCCCAGCCTGCTCGAGCCCAATTGCCTCGACGAGAAGCGCAGGATGGACCGTGGTCAGGTCACGGACGATGTCCTCGACGAGATCGTTACGCCCGGTCAGCCGCAGCGCCGTCACGAGGTTGGGCAGTCCGCGCATGTCGGGACGCATGCGCAGGCTCAGCCTTTTGAGCAGCTTGTTCGCATTGACCTTCTCGCCGAGTTGCTCGCCCCATTGGGGTTCCCAGATGTACGCGAGCGTCAGCAACTCTGCGATTACCCGGGGGCTCGCGAACAGGTGCATGGTGGAGGACCAGACCCGGTTGACCACCGTCCCCATCCAATTTTGTGACTCCTGGGCTGGCACCACGCCGAGGTTCGCCAGCGTCCGGCCGACGATACCTTGCGTGACCGGGTCTTGCTCGAATCTGAAACTGTCGGTGAATGTGCGCCAGCGGTCCTTTCTGCTGTCGCGCAACCACTCCAACTCGGCCCTGCCGAGGCCCGGTTGGCATCGTTCCGCCGCCGCTAGCAGATCCGCCATCAATGGCGGGTGAACCACGCTGCGGATCAGGAGGCCCTCGAGGTGCGAAATTCTCTGGCCACCCTCGGGGTGGCTGAGGATGTTGATGGCGTCTGCAGCCTCGCGCGGGTCAAACTTGTGTAATTGGTTGAGCGCGGTGGTGAACGCGCCGATTCCTGACAGCGCGCGCAAGCTGTGCGCCCAGTCCCATTGCGGGTTCTCCGCTTTGAAGTGGCGCAGCACCAAGGCGGTCGCATCGGGCATTGCGGCCCCGCGCAGCGTGCGAGTCAGAACATTGAGCTTCTGTGCGATCTCACCTGCATTCGTCGCCATTGGACTGCGCACGACGTGTTGAATCTTGAGGCGTTTCGCGAACTCCTCGCTGATCTGGGGAGCGACGGCCATGCTCAACTGGTGTGTATGCATCATGCTCTGCGAGTCGAGGGCCGGATTGCCCATGCGCTCGAGCAGTATGCGTGTGTCCAGGCGCTCCGCCAGTTGCAGCAAAAAGTTTTGGCCGAAGTAGTCATCATCGATCAGCAATGTCGCCAGCTGTGGCCCCCACGGCCGAGCTGTGCCACGCTGGGCCTGGATGCTGGAGACGACCAGTTGCAGTGCCTCTTCCTCCAAGTCGGTGCGGTAGTCGGCGCCCGCCTCCCACAGCCCGCGCAGGAAGTGGTACATGACCGCGGGGCGGCGTTCTTTTCTCTTCGTCATCAGCGTTTTTGCGAACTTGGGTCCCAGTTCACACGCCAGGCGATAGCCGAAGCGGTCCTTCGTATCGCAGTAGAGATCGTCGGCACGACTGACGCTGCTGAGCAGCATCCCGGCGCCGCGCGCGTCTTTGAAGTTGTCGATCGACTCGGCCAAGTCCCGAGCCAGCTTGACGTCGGCCACCTGGCTACCTTGAGCGGTCTCTTGGTAGAGCACCTTCTTGATGGTGCCGCCGTGAATGTTCCGCACCGTGGACAGGAGGATGGCCGCCTCGGCAGGTGTCGATCTCCGGAGAATCGCCGCCAGCGCGGGTCCCAGCCGCATGGAGTTCAGCAAGTGGTTCAGCAGCTGATTGGTTCGTCCGCGGTCGTTGCGCGCGAGGTCGGCGAAGGCACTGCTGATCTGGATCGCGTCCGCGTGTGCCAGTGCTGCCATGATCTGTTTCTCGTACCGCTTGACCAGATCGTCCCAATCGCTCAGGCCGTTGAAGTGCAGCCGCAGGGACATCCAGGCCAGCATGGAAGCCAGCGTTGTCCGTGAGTTGGGGAGCTGCTCGAGGAGTGCTTGCGCGGGTTTCTCCAACGGACGCAGCCGGTCGTGCCTCGTGTTCTCGGGGCTGTCGGACCCCCGTGCCTCCTGGGACCAGCGGTGAATCAGGTCGTCCAGCCGCCGTACGTTGATGAGGTCGTCGTGGTTGCGCGCATCCGCTCCGCGGACCAGCGCGGCGGCGCGTTCCTCCAGCCACTGGCAGACCGTCGCCAGAGGAATGGTCGTTTCTGAGGCCAGTCGCAGGAGAGCGTGGGCAAGGTGGCGACGCTGCGCGACTGTGGCACGCCGTGCGAGCACAGCGTCCAGCCCCTCATTCGCGGTGCCCAACCAGGTCAGCAAATCGGTCACCTCGGTGCCGGTGAGCTGGTCCTGATAGTCCCAAAGCACCTTGAGCACGGTCGTCAGCTCAGGCACGACCAGGTGAGGCAGGCTGGGGATCCGCGTCACGATCGCCGGTAGCGCGGCGGCGATCCAGAATGGCTCGCTTTGTCGCGCGCACAGTTGAAGCACACGGAGAGCCATCGGCGGGTGGGCGTCGGCGGACCAGGGGCTGAAAGCCTGCCGCACCGTCTCCCGCTCGAGCAGTTCGGCAAGGGCTCCGGGCGCGTACACGGCACAGTTGGTCAGCAAGGCCCGCACTCTGTCATGTTCTCTATCTGCCAGCATTGCCACCAGATACTGCTCCAGCCAGGTGAGCAGGTTATCCCGGCCGCCTTGCCGATTTGCGCAGTCGAGCACGACATTCGCGCGCACCTCACTGGGAATCTGGGCCAGACCCCCATCCACGACGACCCCTAGCGCCGTGAGGGTCTCGTCCGTGAGGTACTCCACCAGGGAAGCAGGCACGCTCTCGTCCAGCGTGGACACGGCGGCGAGCTGGCCCGTGGCCGCCCGTGCGGGCTCGTCCAGGCAGGCACAGGCATTTTCGACCTGCTGACGCAGGAGGCGGAGGGCATCGCGCCCCCCGGTTTCTCCAGCCGAGCCGGCGGCGACACCGACACGAAGCAGGTCGACCAGCACACTCAAGTCGCCTTGGCAGGCATCGACGACCAGCTCGATGTCGGCGTCCCCGTCGACGGCCCCACACGCATCGGGGTAGCGCTCGATCAGACGCCGGGCCAAATCGGGCATCTCGTCCGGTGACAGGGGCGACGGGTACGCGGTCACACCATGGTTGTCCCAGTTGTAAGCGGCGCCGTCGAAGTACCGGGTCAATGCGAGTACGCCGACGTTGAGCTCTCCCAGCGATTCGAGCGCTTCTCCGATGTTGCCGTCTTGCAGCGCATGGAGATCCTCGAGGACGACCAGCGTGCGGCGTCCGGCGTCGGCCTGCATGGTGACAAGCGCAGCCCGGACCACCGAAAGCAGACTGCCGTCGGTGGGCAGGTGGCGATGCGCAGGTGACAGGACAAGAGTCTGCCAGCCGCTGGCCTCGAGCTGTTGGACCAGCTGGCGAGCGCAGACCGTCTTGCCGCTGTTGCGAATGCCCGACTGAATGACACGCGAGGTCGGCCGCTGCAGGAAAAGCTCGGCGAGGAAGCCCGCCTGGTCCAACTCGACCAATAGAGTGTCGCCATCGTGCAACCAGTCGCCGATATCGTCGTCCCCCGCGGCCTCCGTGTAGTGGAGAATGCCCCACTGGTAGGCGTCCAAGGTCTCTTGAGCCCATTTACTGCGAGTCTCCTGCCAGTCCTCACCCCACAGCAGACGGGCCGCGCCGGCCAGGGTGGAATCGGGATCCGATCGTGTCTCGGATCCGGTCCGCAGCTTCCAAACCTCGTCGTCGTGCCACAGGCAGTGGAGGCCCCCCTCGGCCGTGTCCGGCGAAATCTCGCTGCCGATGATGTACCGACTCCATGAACCATCTTTCGTACATCCCGCGAGAGGCAGCACACCGAGCTGACCGGGGGTAGGCAGCCCACTCTCATGAGCCAAGTAAGTGAGAGCGATGGCGGCCGCACAACTACGTGGGGCCACCACCGATGGACTCGAGACGCTACGTATGTCGATGAGCGCGCTGATCGACGGTGGCTGGGGCCGACCCGCGTCGGCAACGAGCTTGCGCGCCGCATCGAGACCGTTCTCCACCTCTGAGACGGCGATAGGCGGCAGCGCGGTCCAGGCGACACGTACGGGGCGGTCCGTCCCCTCGGAGGTGGCCGCGCTGCCCGCGTGGAAGTGGACGGTCGCACGAGCGATCGCACACCAGTCGTCGATCGGTTCCAGGAGCAGCGGTACCTCGTCGGCGTCCGCTGCCCAGCGTTCAGCGCTTGTGGTGACAGCCGGAAGTTGTTCGGATCGAGTGATGAGCACATCGAGCTCCGCCAGTAAACCGGCGTCCAGTTCGGCCAGGAGCTCTTCGAACGCGCCGCCGGCAGGGTCACCGTACGCGGCCAGCAACGCGCCCACACCGATCGCGGGTCGTCTACCCGTGTAGTCGAAGGGGCGAGGTGGCAACGACTGTCCTTGGCGCACGGTGCGGTTCCCGAGGTCGATTACGGTGCGCAGGAGTTGCCCCACCCTGTCGGCTTCGATCTGTGTCGTATGCAAGGTGACAGTCAGTGCATGTAGAGCCATGCGGAGCTCATGTCCTAGCGGATTGTCATTGTGCCGGAGGTTTGTTCCGGACTCGTTGATGCTCACGATGTGCTCCCTTCATCGCCGCCCCGAGGACGCGCCTCGGGCTGTTCAATGGGCGATATGAACCACGCCCGCGCTGGTGCCGACCACAAGGTGTCCGCTGGCGTCGACGTCCACCGAAGAGACATAGCACCCGAGTTCGGCGTGGAAGGAGGTACCCGAGCGGGGGACGAGGGGGGTCAGCTCGATGT
The DNA here is from genome assembly GCF_015477775.1 of Nocardia abscessus. Classification (GTDB taxonomy): domain Bacteria; phylum Actinomycetota; class Actinomycetes; order Mycobacteriales; family Mycobacteriaceae; genus Nocardia; species Nocardia abscessus_A. The sequence goes on from NZ_JADLQO010000015.1 coordinate 130,978, forward strand.
CGCCTTGCTGCCCTGCGCTCACCAGGACTCGGTGGCTACCAATCGTATGCACGCGCAACTCAGCGACCTGGCTGATATGTGCGGCGATCTGGCGACTGGAAGCGCCGTCCCAGGACGTCAACCAGACCGACCCGTCGCCCGCTCCGGTATATATGCCGTCACCGTCGGCGGCGATGGCTGTGAGGGCCAGCTTCTGTGGAGGCTCGTAAACGTGTAGTAACTGGCCGTCGGCGCGCCACACGCTGACGTCTTTCGCCGTGTGGGCCGCGACCAGCGGGACGTTATTGCTCACGGCGGTCGCGGCGCCACCTATCCGGAGCTGACCTCTGGGCACCATCGGGCCGGTGACCTGGTCGGCTCGCCACTGCCATCCCTCGGTGCCGGCGATGAGGAGACCTCGCGACTTCAACTGGACGCAGGAGACTACCCTGCAGTCGAGCGTTAGACCCGGAACCTGAAAAGACGCACCATCGGCGAGACGCTCGACCCAAGCCTGGCCGTTGATCTGCCCGGCGAACAGGGCGGGGCCGGAGGCATCGATGACTGAGGTGGCGGTTATGCCAGCTGTTCGATTGCGCGGGGTCAGCGTCTTCCAGGCGTGGCCGTCCAGCGCGGCGAACTTGCTGAGGATAGCCGCCTCCTCGTCGACGATGAGTTCGCCGCCATCGGGAAGGCAGTAGACAGCCGTGACCGGACGGCGGTAGGTGAGAGTGGGCTGCCATCCTGCCGCGGACTCGCCGGCACGTCTGGCAAGCTCGGGAAGTTCGTACACTTGGGCGAGCAAAGCCATGCGAGACAGCGTGTGTCCGTCCGTCCGATCCGTCCTGGCCAGCTCGCCGCACAACGACCGCACGCGCGCAATGTGGCCGAACGGGCTGTCGTGCAGGACTGTCAGGACCCGGCGTAGAGCGTCGGAGTTCATCAGCAGGAACTCGGGGTCGTCGAGATAGTCGGCCAGCACGCCGGCCAGTTGTGCGTGGTAAGCGAAGTACTCACGGGTGTAGCGGTCGGCCGCGGTCCAGTCGAGCGCGCCCGACGGGCGCAGGGGCAGGCGTTCGGTCATCGCCCGGACAAAGGCGGCGTGAGAGAGGACCTTTCCCGCGGCCTGTACCAAAAAGTCGGCGTTGGGAGACCGTTCGAGCCTCCAACCGTGCCCGTGTATGCCGCTCTCTGGAGCAGCGAGGAAATCCGATGCCTTCTGCCTTACCCGCTCCAGGTCAGCGGCCCCGACATCTCGTCCGCTGGATTCGCTCACGACGGCTGCCCAGAGATGCCCGTCCGTCGGCAGGCCTTCGCCCTGTGCGAGTGCCACAGGGAGGAGCAGGTCCAGCGCCCACTGGGGATCGTCCTCATTTAGGGCTCGCATTTGCGCCAGGAACAACTCCGCCGTGGACCGCTCTGCCCGGACGCGTGCGGTGGCAGGGTCCTCCGAGCTGAGGGACACGGCGAAGAGGTACGCCCGGAGCCATGAGAGGCCGGCTGCGCCAGCCGTGGCGTGCGCAATCTCGGTGACCAACTCTGGGTCCACGTGGGTCCATGTGGTGCCCTTCCGGTGCCACAATACGTGCTCGACGAAGACCGTGATGTCGTCGCTGTCAAAGAATTCCGGGTGGTCGAGGTCGATCCGGGGGCCGGTGAAGCCCGGCGGCGCCTGGGTACCGGCTAGGACGACGCGAGCCTGCTCGAGGGCGGCGAGTGGTGTCAGCAGGCTTGCGTAGAGGCTGTCCGGATCGGTGCAGGCGTCGATGGAGTCGAAGCAGATGCTCAGCGTTTTGGGCCTGGCCGCGAGCTCATCGATGAGAGCTTGTGCGTCGCCGCGTTCGGTTCCCGTTCCGTAGTGGGAGGCCAGTCTCTGGATGACGGAGTCCACGGTCATTCCGCGGGCGTCCAGGAGCAGGTCGAGGCAGCCGAGTGGCGCAGATTCAGGTGCCCTAGGGCCGGCAGGCAGTGGGTCGGCGTGTGCTGTGGTGTGGATCCAGTCGAGCAAAACGGACTTGCCGGATCCCGCGCTTCCGACGACCGCGAGGGCGCCGGCCTGATCTCCGGTCAGGTAGCTTATGGCCTCATTGACAGCCTTGGCTCGGCCACAGAATGCCCACCCGCTTGTGCCGTTGGCTTCCTGTGGTCTACGGATTCTCTGCGGTAGGTACCAGGGGTTGAAGAAGGCCCGGGATTTCGAGCGCGGTGGAAGGTATTCGGGCTCGGGCGGTCTCCCGTCGTCACCCGGCAAATCCCTCATGCGGCGGACAAGTGCGTCGAACAGCACGTCCATCGGCAGGAATTCGTCCTTCTCGCTGCCCGGGGCGGTGCGAACGGCGGCGGAGAAGGAATCGGCGAAGTGCAACTGATGGGCCTTGCGGAGGCGGTCGATAGAGCCGAAGGCCGTGAACACGGGAAGCGCGGTACCCTTGGCACGCTCGTTGGCTTGGGCCTGCTCGAAACGCGTCACGGCGATCCCGGAATGACAAGTGTCCAGGAGGATGACCACTTCACGCGGGCGCTGCCGGTTTTCTGCGATGAGCATCGCGAAGAGGTCATCAACCCGGAGGTGGCTGCTGCGCCACCGCTTCTCGCTGTCGTGAGCGGCGAGGACGAGATCTCCGTCGCTGAGTTCCTCAGCGTGCCCGGAGTAGTAGAAGGCCAGTAAGTCGGGCGGCGTGCCGTCATCGCCTTCGAGGGCCCGCTCGAAGCTCCGCAGCAATTGGTCCACGGTCGGGTCCAGTTGGGAGTCGCGATGGATCGTGCAGCCGGCCGACTCCACCAGCACGGCCTTCATCATTCGCAGTTCGTCCGGCACCCGTAACAGTGGAGGAAAACCCTCTCCGAAGGTACTTGTACCGGAAACGAGCGCGACTCTCGCAGCGTGACCGAAGGAGTCGGTGCCAACGCCTGCTGTTGTCACGGCTCTCCGATGAGGAGGGCGCTCCCGATGGCTTCGGCGAACTCACCTGTGGTCAGGTAGCGCATGACCGAGTGGCCGCCCAGCGTGTATCTCCCAGGGTGGTACCAGGGTGTATTGACAACGAGTTGGTCGTCCACGCAGTCCCCGAAGGCCGGTTCCAGCTTCTTCACCAGAGCGATGGGGTCGTCGGTGGCCGCGATGTTGATCCAATTCTTTACCGGAGGCGAGCACCGGCGGCCGTCCGGCAATGGTGCGGGGATCAGACGTTCCTGCACCAGCCCGAGGCCGAGCGGCGACCCCAGCGTGACGAAGGTGTCGACGTTCCAGTCCGGATGGTCGCCGCAGAGTGCCTCGTAGGCGACGACGGAGCCGAGCGAATGCCCTACGACCACTCTGGTTTCGGGCGTCACCACCCGCTCGAACCGCTGCTGGGCGCAGGCACGGACACTGTCGTTGGCGTCCAGGTACCGGCGGACCTGACGTACGAGCCAGATCAACACTCGCGCCGGCGGGCGGCCGAGCGCCTCGGACTTCTCGAGTCGACGCAGCGCAGCCTGCGTCATACCCTTGCCGTCCGGCGCCGGAGGCCGGGCGCCTTCTGCGAACGCCTCCAGCAGAGCGCTCTCCAGTGGATCCCGCACATCCCCGACCCTTAGATGGGGAATGTCCGCGAATTCGTCTTCGCTCGGAACTCCTTTGGTGTTCAGGCTGCGATAGCAGTTGCCGTAGAACACCGAGGAGACGAGGTCGGGTGACGGGACTGGAAGAGAAGCATCCGTCATGCTCGTTCGCAACGCTTCGTACCAGTCTGTATGCGATGTTTCGCGATGTTTGTACTGGTACCCGATACCGTGACACATCACGACTCGAGGCATGCGTTCCCCCTATCGGCAGTCCTCATAGTGTAGGGGAGTAAGCTATTTCATCGATGCAAATAGCCTCTTGATGATCGGTCGAACTCGGCGGTACCGAGAGCTGTCAACGGACAGACCATTGGTAGCACCGGGCCATCCATTGTCAGGATTGCTTCCGCCGATCCTGTCGTCCCACGAACGGCTGTGCTCCTCAACCCGTCAGCGGCGACTGACAGGCTGCGTTGTCCTTCGTTGTGCAGCAACCTGGAGCGCATCGTGCTGCTCGACGTCGCTGAGCCACCACCAGAGCTCGGCCCGGTCGCCTCGCCTGGAGCCTTCGTACGAAAGTGGCCATGGGCTGGCGAACCGGCAGGCCGGCGATGAGTTGCTTCGTCCAGTCACCGCGGTCGGGTCGCATTGGCGACAATCGGCCAAATGAGCGGTACAGGTGACGATTACGACTTGCCAGCCTTCGGACACGGGCTATCCATTGCCGCCCTCGTACCGCAGCGCGTTCTCCGAGCGGCAGATCTCCTCGATTCCGGACACGATGTCGCGCAGCAGTTCCGAGGGCAGGGCGGCGGGGCGCAGGCGGCAGGTGAAGGTGATGAGGCCGTGGTCTTCAGGGGGCAGGCCGCGGGCGGCGGATTCCGCGCGCAGGTAGCGCGAGCGCACGCCGTAGGTCATGGCGGAGATGACGGTGAAGCAGCCGGAGCGTTCCCGGTGCCCCGAGAACAGGTCGTGGAGGCGGTAGAACACCGACGTATAGCTCGACAGGGGCGCGAAAACGCCCACCCGGTAGGCGGGACCACGCTCGGAGGAGCTGAGCGCTGTATCGGCCAGATATTCGGCGTCCCGCAGGGTTTGCACCTTCGGTGCGAACAGCACCGCGCCCGCGGCCGCGTTGCGCACCGGCATGCCGGCCTTGCCCGGTGCGGCGGAGGCGATGGCGCCCAGCGATTTGCGGGCACGGGAGCCGACCTCGCGCCGGGCTCGCAGCCCTCTGGTGGGCGCGGTGGGGTACAGGCTCGACCACTGACCGAAGCGCACGGTTCCCAGCTGCACGTGCCCGGTGCCGACCGGACGCGCCACCTTCAACGGCGCCGTGTCGACCCAGCGGCCCACTTGGAGTTCGGCATTGCCCGGCCGGGCGATCTCGGCGTAGGCGTGCTCGACGAAGGAGTCGAAGTCGAGGAACCGGTCGGCGTCGGTGGTCAGCCAGGTCCGTTCCTTGTCGATCTCGATGGCGTCCAGAGTGAGCGCGGTGATGATGCCCGCGCGCCCGCCCGCGCCCAGGATGCGCTGGAACCGCTCGGTGTGGTGGGTGCGCCCGCAGGTGCCGATGCGCCCGTCGGTGTCCACGTACTCCAGATCGACGATCTGGTCGATGAACAGGCCGTGCTTGTGCGAGGCCGCGCTGACGCCGCCCACCGAGGCGAAACCGCCCGCGGTGATGTCGCGGTGGTCACCGACGATGGGCAGGCCGAGGCCGTGCGCGCCGAGCCTGCGGTCGATGTCGGAGAGTTTGGCGCCCGCCTGCACCCGCACGGTGCGCCGGCCCAGGTTGATGTCCAGCACCTGATTCATCCGGCGCAGCGACACCACGGTCGGCTGGGCGGGCAGCGTGAGGCCCTCGTCGAGCAGCTCGCCGCCGCACACCATCAGCCGTTCCGATCGCCCGCGTGAATCCCGCACCGTGCGAACGACATCTGCGGTGTCCCGGGGGAGGTATTCCTCGGCGTGGGAGACAGTTTGCGGCGTGCTCATGGCAGAAAAGCTAACCACAGCGCGGCCCGCGCCGCTTCCCCGAACTCGAGGGCTACCGCGGCGCAGGCGCAAGGCTCTTGCTGAACAGGACGGATCCGGCGGCATCGCACAGGTCGACGGTCAGTTCCCTTGACTTTCCGTCGATGCGCACTTCGCCGAAATGCTGGAAGGCGTCCAGCGGGGAGCTGTTCTGCACCGGCGGCGCGTGCACGTAGACCGCCTCCGGGCCGAATGTGCCGTCCAGCTGGTTCGGGCCGAACGCCCCCGCGTTCAGCGGGCCGGAGACGAACTCCCAGAACTCGTCGAAGTCGGTGAAGACCGCGCGTTCGGGGGAATAGCGGTGCGCGGCCGTGTAGTGCACGTCGGCGGTCAGCCAGACGACGTTGACCACCTTGTTCGCCCGGATCGACGACAGCACCTCGGCGACCTCGCGTTCCCGGCCCGCCGGTGCGCCGGGATCGCCGTTGGCCGGACCTTCGTAGGCGGTGGTGTTCTTCTGTTCGCCGTCCGGGACGATCACGCCGAGCGGCAGGTCGCTGGCGATGATCTTCCAGGTGGCCGTGGATTCGCGCAGACTGTCGATCAGCCATTTCGTCTGCGCCGGACCGAGAATGCGACCGCTGGGACCGTCGTTGGCGTCGTTGGCGTCCTTGTTCGCGCGCATGTCCAGCACGAAGACGTCCAGCAGCGGGCCGTAGGCGATCTTGCGATACAGGCGACCGTCCACCGCTTCCCTGGGTTCCAGCGGCATCCACTCGTGGAAGGCCTGCCAGGAGCGGGCGGCCAGGGTGTCCATGCTCCGTTCGGTGTAACCCTTGGATTCGGCGACCAGGCCGCCCGGGTACCAGTTGTTCACCGTCTCGTGGTCGTCCCACTGCACCACCTGGGCGACCGAGCTGTTGAAGCGGCGGTAGTTCGCGTCGGTCAGGTTGTAGGCGTAGTTGCCGCGGAACTGATCCAAGGTCTGCGCGACAGCGCTTTTCGCCTCGCTCACGACATTGCGCCAGATCCGGCCGTCCGGCAGCGGCACCGATTCCTTCAGCGGTCCGTCGGCGTAGATCGAATCGCCGGAGTGCACGAACAGGTGGGGGTCGCGGGCGGCCATGGCGGCGAAGATCTTCATGCCGCCCAGCTCCGGGTTGATGCCGTAGCCCTGGCCCGCGACGTCGCCGCTCCACTGGAGCCTGATGTCCGCCGGGGCGATGGGCGCGGTGCGGAAGACGCCGGTGACCGGTTCGGAGGTGGCGCCGTCCTCGCCCTGCAGCGTCACGCGGTAGTGCACCCGCTGTCCCGCGGGCAGGCCGTTGACCCGCACGCGGCCGGTGCCGTCGGAATCCGGCGTGAGCAGCGGCCCGGTGAAACGCTTGGCATCGGTGAACGATTCCGTGGCGGCGGTCTCCACGATCAAGGTGGCGGGACGATCCGCGCGGGCCCAGATCAGCGCGCCGTCGGTGCGTGGGTCACCTACCGCCACGCCATGAGTGAGCACAGGCCGCTGCCGGACCAGCCCGGGGCCGCTGTCCGACGAGCACGCGGTCAGCACAGGGGCCGCCACGAGTCCGAGCGCGGAGGCGCGTAAGACGGTGCGCCGGGAGGGGGAGCCGGTCATGAGGCCACCTTGGCGCAATCACGTCAACGTCACGTGAACGCACCGGGTCCGTGCGGCCAACAAGCGCGCTCGTTCGTCAGTGCGCCAGACGCGCCAGCCGGTGGTGCAGTTCGCCCGCCCAGTCCACGCCGCCCAAGTGCTGGTAATCCACCCACAGGGCGTCGAAGACATCGCGGCCCTCGGCGATCCAGCCGCCGCGCTTGTCCGCCTCCAGGACCACGCTCATGCCGGTCTCGGTCGGGACGAAAGTCACCTCGAGCTGGTTCAGGCGCGGGTAGCGCGGTGAACCGGCGAACTCGATCTCTTGGTAGAACGGCAGCGTCTGGGGTGTGTTGTGCACCCGTCCCTGCTCCACGTCCGCGCTGCGCAGGTGAAATCCCAGGCGTTCCACGGCTTCCAGCACGACGTGCTGGGCGGGCAGCGCCCCGACGCCGATCGGGTCGGTGTCGGCGGCGTCCACCGCACCGTGGATCTCCACGATCGTGCGCAGCGAGACGACCGTGCCGGGCAGGTGGCGGCCGTTGTAGAAGGTGATCGGCGTCTCCATCGGCGCGCGTGCCGCGAACCGGAAATCCAGCACCGCGCCCGGAGGCAGGTGCAGCGGGCCGTGCACCCCGGTGCGGCCGAACGCGATATCCCGAACGCCTTCGTGATCCTCGTACTCCTGCTCGGCCCTGGTCACGAACTCCACGGCCACATAGGCGATCTCCTGAGCGACCGCACCGCCCCGCAACCGGATCACGCCCTCGACGGCGCCCCCGGGCTGCACACCCGGCGTGAACAACTCGGTCTCCACTTCGGCCCCACCGACCCCGGCCGCAGCCAGCAACTTCTTGAACATGCTCGTACTCTCGCCGCCCCGTCTTACCGAAGACTTGTCGTTACCTTGTCGCCCTGGACAACCGGGGCCGAGTCTATGGCACCGGGCAGTGCGCGGCGGCGTTCGTCAAGGCGTGGATCGAGCGGCGGCGACGAAGGCGGCGCAAGCGGCGGGATCCTTGTCGCCATCAGGGGTTTCGACGCCGCTGTTCACATCGACGGCGTACGGATGGACCCGCCGCACGGCCGCGGCGACCGTGGCGGGTGTGAGGCCGCCCGCGAGCACGACGGGACGACCGCATTCGGCCATCGCGCGGACGATGGTCGCGCTGATGGACCAGTCGTGGGCCCGTCCCGTGCCGCCGAGCCGGTCCGCGGTCCGTGAATCGAGTAGGACGGCATCGCAATACGGAGCCACGGCGCGTGCGGAGTCGACGGCCTCCGGGCCGGTCACGTGCACGGCGGCCAGAATCGGGCGGCCCTCGGCCCGCTCGTTGACCCGGGCCACCACCGCCACGGAGACGAGCCCGTGCACCTGGATCGCGTCGGCGCCGATCTGGTCGGCAAGGTCGATGATCAGTGCCGGGTCCTCCAGATGGGTGACCAGGACGCGGGTGACGAACGGCGGAGTGGCCGCCGACAGGGCGGCGGCGCGGCGCCGATCGAGCGCGTCCTCACTGATATGCGTGACGCCCGAGATGAATCCGATCGCGTCGGCACCGGCGGCGACGGCGGCGTGCAGGTCGGCTTCCGAACGGATGCCACAGATCTTCGTCCGCATGCTCGACGTCCCGGCGCGGGGGAACAGCGATCGGCCCGCGGGGGAGTGGATCAGCCTACGGCGGTGTCGGGGATGCGGACGGACACGGCTTCGGGGCGGCCGCCGCTCGGGACGCCCTTCTTCAGGCTGTGGGCGTAGACGTCGACGTATTCCTGGCCGGTGAGCTGCATGAGCTCGTACATGACCTCGTCGGTGACGGCGCGTTCGACGAAGCGGTTGCCGCCCATGCCCTCGTAGCGGGAGAAGTCGATGGGCTCGCCGAACTTGACGGTCACCTTGCGGCGGCGCCAGCGGAACGGTCCGGGCGGGCTGACCTCGTCGGTGCCGATCACGGCGACCGGGATGACGGGGACGCCGGTCTCCAGCGCGAGACGGGCCAAACCGGTCTTGCCCTTGTACAGGCGGCCGTCGGGGGAGCGGGTGCCCTCCGGGTAGAGGCCGACCAGGCGGCCCTGATCGAGCAGCTTGCGCGCGGCGTTCAGGGCGTCCTCGGCAGCGTCGGCGCCGCTGCGGTCGATCGGGTACTGGCCCGTCGCGCTGAAGAAGAACTTCTGGAACCGGCCCTTGATGCCGGGGGTGGTGAAGTACTCGGCCTTGGCGAGGTAGTTGATCCTGCGCGGGCTCAGCAACGGAGCGAACAGCCAGTCGGCGAAGGAGAGGTGGTTACCCGCCATGATGGCCGGCCCGTCCGCCGGAATGTTCTCCACACCTTCGACCGTCGGCCGATTGTAGAGATGGATGAACGGTCCCAGCAGCACGAACTTCAGCAGCCAGTAGAACATGACGTCCTTCCCCCGGGACCGGGATAGTAGCGGGCACCTGCGTCAATTGCCGACTTTACCGCTGGTGCAAGATCACATCCAACCGCAGCGGCGAATCTCACCACACTACGGCCTCGACGCCGACCGATGGCCATGGTCGGCGTGTCGCCCGGCCGACCGGGGGATGGGCATGGTGTCAACGGCTGGTCCGCGCGATCCGCGCGGACTTGCGCGCCCCGGTGGGCAGGGCCGCCCTGGCGAGATCGGCGGCCCCGATCATGCCCGCGGCCTCACCGAGCTGGGTGGTCCGGATGCGGGCCAGCGGCCGGTGTCCGGCGCCGGTGATCGCGCGCGCGTACTCCTCGCGCGCCTCGTCCAGGAACAGCGGCGCCGAACTGCTGACACCGCCCGCGATGACCACCAGATCGGGATCGAAGATGTCGCTGACGAACGCCAGCCCCAGCCCGAGCCAGCGCGCGAAGTCGGCCATCACCCGGGTCGCGAGCGGGTCGCCGTCCTGCGCCGCGCCCGCGACCCGCCGTCCGGTCAGCGAACCGGGATCGCGCGCCACATCCCTGGCCAGCACGGAGCGCACCGGATCGCTGGCCAGCATCTCGATCGCGGTGTCGGCCAGTGCGGTTCCGCTGCAATAGCGCTCCCAGCACCCGTGCTTGCCGCACGGGCAGGCCCGCCCCTGCGGAACCACTTGCAGATGACCGAGTTCCGGCGCGACGCCGTGCGTGCCCCGGTACAGCTGGCCGTCGATCAGCAGGGCGGCGCCGATGCCGGTCCCGATCGCCACGAGCACCACGTTGTGTCCGCCCGCGGCGGCGCCGAACCGGTATTCGGCCCACATCGCCGCGTTGGCGTCGTGCTCCAGGATCACCGGCAGTTCCAGCCGTTCGGTCAGCCGCTGAGCAACCGGGGCGTCCTGCCAGGGCAGGTGCGGGGCGAACCGCACCGTGGAGCGATCGCCGTTGATGAACCCGGCGACCGCCAAGCCGACCGCGCCGACGGGGTGCCTGCCGGACAGGTCGCGCACGGCCCGGTCCAGCGCGTCCTCCAGCGCCCGCGCCGATTGCGGCGTCGGGGCCTGGACCGTGTCGAGCACCTCGCCGCTGTCGTCGATCACCGACGCCCGAATGTTGGTGCCGCCGACGTCGATTCCCACGGTCAGCGGTCGCGTACCGGCCATCTGGTGCGTCATACCTTGATAGTCACGGGAATGTCGACATACCGCGGGCGTTCGTCGTCCGAGCCCGGACCGTGGCGATGGGGCGCACCGGTTTCCGGATCGGCGTCGGTGGGCATGACCGGTTCGACCGGAACCCCCGCCAGCGCCTCGCGCAGCACGGTGACGATCGCGGTGCCGTGATCGGCGACCGCGGCGAGCACCTCGTGGTGTTCCCCACGCACCAGCGCCGCGGCCGCGCACACCGGGCACCAGTTGCAACTGGCCCACTCGACCTGTCCGTCGGCGGCGGCCCGCCGCAGCACCGGCTCGACCCGTTCCAGCACCGCCTCGGCCAGCAGCTTCAATTCCGCGGCGAATTCGGCGACACCGTCCGCGTGTGCGCCTGCCGCGCCGCCACCGGGCGGGTGCGGATCACCGGTCATGGTCGTGACTTTCGGACGCGTGCGCCCAGACCAGCGGATCGGGCCGGAAGCGGACCACCAGGTTTCCGTCATCGAGCTCGGCGCTGTGGACCGTGCACCGCCGCAATACCGGCGCCAGGCGCACCCGGCGCCGGACACCGTCCGCTCCCACGATCAAATCGTCCTCCACTCGGCCAAGGCGCAACGTGGCGGCGTCGACCACCGGCAGGTGCATGCGCAGCGCGTACACCGCGTGCAATCCGGTGCCGGATTCCCGGAGAACCAGCGGTTCGCCGGAACTCGCGTCGACCTCCGTCTGATTGTCGCTCAGCATAAGCGCAGCGTCGCCGGTATCGCCCGCCGAGTCCGTCGCGTACGACAGCGCGGCCAGCGAGTTCAGCCCGATCGGCTCGGGACCGGCGTGCTGCGCGATCAGCACCGGGATACCCCGCATCTTGCTCCGCAACTCGGCGATGACGTCCGATTGCTCGCCGCGCCGATTCGAATACCACTGCACCGCCGGATGTTCGGCTCCGGCGGGATCGCCGGGCGGTGCGAGTTCGGGTAGCACCTTGTTCACCACCACGGCGTCCAGCCGCAGGCCCAGCAGCGCCGCGGCGGAACGCACCCGCTCCGATTCGGCCACCGCGACTCGCTCGGCGACGGTGATCAACCGCGCCCCCGTGCGCCGATGGTCGGCGAGCAGGTCGCGAACCTCCGTGACCGCCTTGACGATCCGCTCCACCGTCGCGGCGAGCACGGCGCGGCGCAGGTCGGTGCCGACGGCGCTCATCGCCCGCGCGTGTGGAGGCCACATCCGCTCGACGTAGCCGAGCAGGGTGCCGGGGGCGGTGACGATGCGCAGCATGTCCGCCGAGGGCGGGCAATCGACGACGATGAGATCCCAATCGTCCTCCGCGGCGAACTGGGTGATCTCCACCAGCATCAGCAGTTCCTGCACACCGGGCAATCCGGTCAGCTCGGCCGGGTCCAGCGCGGCGAGGTCGAAACCGTGCTCGTGCCCGCGGCCGGTGGCGACCATCCGCACCACGTCGCGGAAACGGTCCTCGAGCAGCGCGAGCGAGTCCACCTCGATCACGTCCAGACCGGGCAGCACGGTGGCGACGCCGGGCACCGCGCCCGGGTCGTGCGGGAAACGGAAGCCCAGCGCGTCGCCGAGCGAATGCGCCTGGTCGAGCGATGCGACCAGCACACGACGGCCCGCTCCGGCCTCGGCCATGGCGGTGGCGCACGCGAGCGTGGTCTTGCCTACGCCACCCTTGCCGATGAACAGTTCGACCCGGGTCTCGTGCGCGGTCAGCCTTCGACCCGTTTCTTCAGTTCCTTCAGCGCGGTATCAGTGATCACTTTCTCGGCCTTGCGCTTGAACATGCCGATCATCGGGATGTTCAGGTCGACGGTCAGCGTGTAGACGACCTCGGTGCCGCCGGGCCGATCGATCAACTCGTAGGTGCCGTTCTGCGCCTTCTGCAGATCGCCGCTGAGCAACCGCCAGCTGACCGCCTTGCGGTCGGCGCGCCAGTCGTAGGACAGCACATAGGTGTCCTTGACCACCCCGGCGTCCAGCACGAACCGCGCGGTCTTGGCCAAACCGTCCGGGCCCGCCTCCAGCACCTCGACCGACTTCGCCGCCGATACCCACTCCGGGTAGGACTCCAGATCGGCGATAACGGACATCACCTGCTGCGACGGGGCCTCGATGACGATCGATCTCTGGGTCCTGTCGGCCATGCGGACAGCGGTTCCTTTCAGCGTCGGTGCTGGTAGATCACGCCAGCGGCGCGGGAGCGACACCGGCGGGGCGATCGGCCTCCAGCCGGGACTTCAGTTCGAACGCCATGTTCCTGCCCGCGACCCGGCGTGCCCGGTTGGCCGCGGCCAGCTTGCCGACGGGCAACGCGGGCTGCGGCTCGGCATGCAGGAAGTAGTGCAGGATCACCCCGTCGAGCGAGGGCTCCAGCCACACCTCCATGGTTCCGGTCAGCGCCCCCGCCACCGCCCAGCGGATTCCTTTCTCGGCCCGGTCCTCCCGGACCTCCAAGTCCAGGTCCGGCCACCAGCGGCGCCACGTGTTCGGTCCCGCCAGCAGTTCGGCCACGGCGGCCCCCGATGCGGCGACGAACGTCTGATCTGCGACCTGGATACTGCTCACTCCGCTGAGCGTAGTAGATGCGACGCGGATCACCGCAGCAGCTGTCGCAGGCGCGCGCCCAGGGTGTCCCAGCGCCACTGCTGCTCGACGAACGCACGCCCCGCCGCGCCCATCCGTGCGGCGGCGTCCCGATCGGACAGGATCGCCACCAGCGCGTCCGCGATCTGCTGCACGGAGCGGCCGTCCACCACGCGGCCGGTCTTGCCCTCGATCACCGTTTCCGGCGCGCCACCGGAATTGCCCGCCACCACCGGGACGCCGGACGCGGACGCCTCCAGGTAGACGATGCCGAGACCCTCCACGTCCAGTCCCGCGCCCCTGGTCCGGCAGGGCATCGCGAAGACGTCGGCCAGGGTGTGATGCGCGGCCAGCTCGCCGGACGGGACGCGGCCGGTGAACACCACGTCGTCGGCGACGCCCGCGGCGACCGCGAGGGCGCGCAGCTTGTCCTCGAAGGGGCCGCCGCCCGCGATCACCAGCACCGCGCCCTCGACCCGCTCGCGGACCTCGCGCATCGCGAGGATCAGCGCGTCCTGACCCTTCCGCGGCACCAGGCGCGACAGGCACAGGACGGTCGGACGGTCGCCCAAGCCGTAACGGTCGCGCAGCTCGGCCCGTGCGGCCGGATCCGGACGGAACACCTCGGTGTCCACGCCGGGCGGCAGATACTCCAGCGCCGCGTTCGCCCCGAACGCGGAGGCGAACCGGCGGCGGGTGTAGCGGCTCACGTAGGTGACCACGTCGGTGTGCTCGCCGATGGCACGCAGCGCCTGCCTGGCGCCCGGCAGCATCGACCAGCCGACCTCGTGGCCGTGGGTGCTGGCCAGAATTCGTTCGGCGCCCGCACGCCGGAGCGCGGGCGACATCAGCGCCAGCGGCGCCGCCGCACCGAACCACACCGTGTCGCACTTCTCGCTGCGCAGCAGACGCGTGGCGCGGCGCAGCACCAGCGGCGTCGGCAGCATCAGCGTGGTGGGGTGGCGAACCACCTGGAACTTCTGCTTGGCATCGAACTTCAGATGGCTGTCGCCACGCCAGCGCGGAGCGTAGACCACCAGGTCATCCGGGGGCAGCTCACCGGCCAAAGCCTGCAGATATGACTGGATACCGCCCGGCCGCGGCGGGAAATCATTGGTAACCAGCAGAGTTCGGGCCATGCGCAACAAAATACTGTGTTGGTTTTTCCAGCGCCTGCGGCGCTGGGTGTTCGCGGCCCCTTGGTGGCTCGCGTCCGAGCGACCGCCGCTTGCTCCTTCGTCGCAGACGCGGCGGCCACTCGGACGCGAGCCGGGCCGCGAACGGCGCATGCTCGGTCTCGCTTCGCTCGGAACCGGTGGTTGGGCCGGTGTGGTTGCGAGGGAGAGGGCCGTACACGGACTTCGTTTCGCCCGAAACCGTCGCCGGAGCCTGTTTGATTCGTGGGAACTCGACGTCAGGCGGTTCGGGCTCGGAGCCAGGCGCGCCAGTCATCGATGAACTCGGTGCGGGTGGCGCCGAGGACTTCACGGAGGATCTGGTCCTCGGTGGCCGGATCCTGCTTGCCCGCCGCGATGCGGTGGTAGAGCTGGACGAGGCGGGGCCGGTCGTATTTCTCGGCTACGAAAGCGCAGATCGACCAGGCTTTTTCGTAGGTGAAGGCGGCGTCTGGGCCGGAGAAATCGGCGTCGGCGGGCAGATCGGCGGGAATCCGGCCCGCGTGCGCATGGGCGGTGAGAGTGGGAGCGACCTCGGCGAACCGCAGCGCCTCGCGATGGTGCGCGGTGTAGTCGGCGAAGCCTTCCAGCATCCACAGCGGGGCGCCGTCGACGGTGTCGGCGCGGGCCGCGATGTGCGTGAGTTCGTGCCGCAGCAGGCTGGCCATGCCCTCGGGATCGAGGCGGCGCCCGGTGTCGGGACCGAAGACGACGCGTTGACCGGTGGGCCGGCTGCCCGGCGTGAACGGGTCGGCGATCGAGGCGGCGGCGACCTCGGCGGGCAGCAGATCGGCCGAGCGCAACAGAGCGGCGAACTCGGACGGGGACGAAGCAACGACGACGAGCGCGGACTGCGCCCATCCCGGCCCCCACACGTCGGTCACCGCGGAGATGGCATCGGCGAGCGCGCGCTCCAGGACATCGATCTCGATCCGCTGGTCGGGATGGCCGACGACCAGGGACTGCCGCCCGTCACCGGTCGGCACCGGGCGGGCGACGATCGGTCCGAACGGTTCGACGATGCGCCGCACCTCGGCCAGCCGGGGATCGGCGGCCGCGGCCTGGCCCACGGCCTCGGCCGCACCCGGTTCAGCGGCTCGCAGTTTCGGTAGCGCCGTGTTCGGCAGCATGATCAGCGCGACGCACACGCCGGTCAGCGCCACGACCATCGCGACGGTGAGGCAGAATTCGAATCGCCGCCGCGCCGACCACCAGGCCCGCAACTTCCGCATTCCGCTCATCCGCGGACTCCGGCCCGGCGCGCGGCGGCGAGGCGCCGCGCGGCGGCCGGTGTGACGAATCGACCGCGCGGACCGCTCATCGTCGTCCGTTGCCGGTCGGTCGTGCCGTGGAAGGCGCTTTGCCGCTGGTTGGCTCGCTCACGACGCCTAGTATCGCCGAGCCGAATGGTAGGGCGTCGAACTGAGGGGTGCGACCGCGACGGGAACGCCGAAGGTGGAGGCGTGCAGCATGAGACCGTTGCCCGCGTAGATGCCCACGTGCGAGATGTCGGAGTAGAAGAACACGACGTCGCCGGGCTGCAGATCGTCTTTGGCCACGGGGGTGCCGTAGCCGGCCTGCTGCGAACTGGTCCGGGGCACGTTCTTGCCGACCTGCTTGAACGCCCACTGGACCAGACCGGAGCAGTCGAACTGGTTCGGACCGGTGGCGCCCCAGACGTACGGGTCGCCGACCCGGGTGAGCCCCGCGGCCAGCGCACTGGTGCCGCTGCCGGGAACGAGACCCTGCAGGAGGGTGTCGCGGTCGAAACCGGGCGGGAACGGCGAGCCCGCGAGGGCCGACTTGTCCTTGGCCGACAGCGCGCCCCAGGCCTCCACCACCTCGGCGACGGCGCCGCCGAGGTCGTCGCGCTTGCGTTCCAGGTCGATGCGCACCGCGTCGGCCTTCTGCGCGGCGGCGCGGGCGGCGTCGGCGGCGGTGCGGGCCGCCGATTCGGCCGCGGTCGCGGCGTCGGTGGCCTTCGTGTAGTGCTCGAGCTGCTCGGAGGTCTGCGCGGACACCACATCCAGGGTGGACATCTGGTCGAGCAGTTGTTGTGGCGAGTCGCTGACCAGCACGGCGAACAGGCGATTGGTGCGGGCGCCCTGATAGGCGGCGATAGCGGTGCGGTCGATGACGGGCTGATACCGGCGGACTTCGTCGCGGGCTCGGTCGACCATGTCGGTGCTGGCGGCGAGCCGCTCGTCGGCGTCGCGCTGCACGGCGAGCTTCGCGTCCAACTCGGCTTCCGCGCCGAGTACCTGCTGGTTGAGCTGCTCGGACTGACGGGACAGATCGATCATCCGCTGCACGGCTTCGGTGGCGGTGCTGGGAAGCGCTACCGGATCCGCTCCGGCCGGACCGCCACTGTAGAGGCCCGCGGCCAGCATTCCGGCGGCCAGCGCCCCTCCCACCAGACGTTTGGTGTGCTGTCTCCGGTGATGTGCAGCCACAGCCCGCGGTGCCCCGTTCTCTCGTGAAGCGATCTCTCGTGAAACCGACGCGGAGGCCTTCCTGAACTCCGGGGTTTGCGCGCCGAAAACCCGGGGTAATCAGTGGAAGGTCTCGGTTAGGTTACGGAACGGCCGTGGTCGATGTCCAGTAGAGAACGAAACGATCACGCCGACCGTGTCGCGGTCGGGCCGCGCGATCGCGGCCCGACCAGCTGCTTCTCAGAAGCGGCGAGCGCCCGCGATCGGCATGGAGGAGATCGGCGCCACCTGCACGGGCGTGCCGGAGGTGGCCGCGTGCACCACGTTGCCGTCGCCGGCGTAGAGGCCGGAGTGGCCGCCGCCGTAGAACGAGACGACGTCGCCCGGCTGCAGGTTGTCCAGCGACACCGGGCTGCCCGCGGCGAGCTGCGCGCCGCTGGTGCGCGGGAGCTCGACGCCCGCCTGGCGGTAGGACCACTGGACGAGGCCGGAGCAGTCGAACGCGTTGGGGCCCGCGGCGCCGTAGACGTACGGCGAGCCGACCTTGCTGAGCGCGGCGTCCAGGGCGACCTCGCCGGAGGACTTGGGGGCGGTGAACGGGAGGGGAGCGGGACCGGGCAGCTCGAGGCCCGGGAGAGCCGGCGGGACCGGGATCTCGTTCGGAACGTCGAAGGTTCCCACGCCGGGGATGCTCACCGGCTGGGCCGACGCGGGGGCTGCGGGCAGCAGGAACGCGCCGATGGTGGCAGCGCCGACGGCCCCGGCGGCAACAGCGCGCTGTGCGTGACGCTTGACGGCGTTGGTCGTCATGATGCGGTACTCCCAATCTGCCTCACGACGCCGGCACCCGGTGGTGCCGCGGGACTTCGTCGGCACCGCACCGATCGGCGCGGCGGACTCCGTGAGGTCTCGAAAAGGTTACGAACACATCACGGTCATTTGTAAAGCGGCGGGGAATGCGAAAAGGCGATGCTCAACAAATTGTCGGCTAATCGGTGTGAGATATGTCCCATCGAATCACGAAAAGATAACGACGGGGAAATCTCGTGCCGAGGCCGAGTTCGGGCGGCTGCATCCGGCCGTCGACGCTCCGGTGGTCGATGGGGTGTTTTGCCAGGTGGCGGCAGGGAATCTGCCGTAGATCCGAGTATGGTCGCCCGTTCGTACGCTGTAGAGCCGTGCATGGTCGACACACCCGGCCGCGGGCGATCCCGTTCCTCTGGACGCGCCGCAATGTTTGATACAGTTTTCTCTCTTATGTGATCTGGGTCTCTTTCGGGTATTTCTAGATCATTTCCCGGGTATCGCCCGAGAATCCGCACGGTGTTATTCGCGCATCGCGTGCCGTGTTCGCGGGCCCGTTTCTGTCGGACCTCGGCCCTACGCTGCACGCCGTGCCCGACCCCGCGCCGCGCCCGGCCGCCGCCCAGCAGCTGGCTTTCGACGAGCTCGACACGCCCCTCTACGACACCACGTTCGTGGTCGTGGACCTGGAGACCACCGGGACCAGTCCCGGCACGGACGGCATCACCGAGATCGGCGCGGTGAAGGTGCGCGGCGGCGAGGTGCTCGGCGAGTTCGCGACGCTGGTCAACCCGGGGCGCACGATTCCGCCCGCGGTCGTGCACGTCACCGGCATCACCACCGCGATGGTGTACGCCGCGCCGCGGATCGAGGCGGTGCTGCCCGGCTTCCTGGAGTTCGCCGCGGGCGCCGTGCTGGTCGCGCACAACGCCCGGTTCGACATGGGGTTCCTGCGCGCCGCCGCGGCGCAGTGCGACACGCCGTGGCCGCCCGCACAGGTGCTGTGCACCGTGAAACTGGCGCGGCGGGTGCTCGGGCGCGACGAAGCGCCCTCGGTGCGGCTGAGTTCGCTGGCTCGGTTGCTCGGCGCCGCCACCCAGCCGACCCACCGTGCGCTGCAAGACGCCCGTGCGACCGTCGACGTGCTGCACGCGCTGATCGGGCGAGTCGGGAACCAGGGCGTCCACAGTCTCACCGAGCTGCTCGACTATCTGCCCGACGTCACGCCCCGGCAGCGCTCCAAGCGTGTCCTGGCGGCCGACCTCCCCGCTTCGCCCGGGGTGTATCTGTTCCGCGGTCCTTCCGATGAAGTCCTATATATAGGTACGGCCGTGAACCTGCGCCGCCGTGTCCGTAACTACTTCACCGGTTCGGAGACCCGCGGCCGGATGAAAGAGATGGTGTCGCTGGCGATTCGGGTCGACCATGTGGTGTGCGCGCACGCGCTCGAGGCGGGCGTGCGCGAACTGCGGTTGCTGGTGGCCCACACCCCGCCCTACAACCGCCGATCGAAGTTCCCGAAGCGGGCATGGTGGCTCACCCTCACCGACGAGCCGTTCCCCCGGTTCTCGGTGGTGCGGGAACCGTCCCGGGATGCGCTGGGGCCGTTCAATTCCCGCAACGATGCCGTCGACCTCGGGGTGATCATCGCCGAGTTCACCGGGCTGCGCACCTGTACGGCGCGGTTGTCCAGGAAGGCGATTCACGAGTGCCCGCCCGCGCTCGTCGGCGGGTGTCCGGCGGGCTCAGGGGGAAGGGCGCTGGGCAGCGCGGAATACGCACCCGTGCCCGCGCTCGTGCGCGCGTTGTTCGCCGGGCGCAGCGACGCGCCGATTCGGCTCATGCTCGATCGGATCGAAACTCATTCGCGCGCGGAGCATTTCGAGGCGGCGGCCCGGGTACGCGACCGCGCCGTGCGGGTGGTGCGCGCGTTGCGCCGTACCCAGCGCCTGGCCGCGCTGGCGCGCATAGCCGAACTGATCGCCGCGCATCCCGACGGCAACGGCGGGTGGGAGTTCGCGGTGATCCGCTACGGCCGCCTCGCCGGGGCCGGCACCGCGCCGCGCGGTGTACCGCCCATGCCCATCGTCGAACAGATCGTGGCCGCCGCGGAAACGGTGATGCCGACAGTGGTTTCCGGCCACACCGGCTCTCCTGCGGATGATGCCGCCCCACCGCTGCGGGGCGCCGTGCCGGAGGAAGTGGCGCTGGTCGTCCGCTGGCTGGCGCGGCCGGGGGTGCGGATCGTGCGGACCACCGAGGGGTACCACGAGCCCATGTTCGGCGCGGCGCGGTGGCTGGGCTGGGCGCAGCTCGCCGACGCGGCGGTCCGCGCCCAACCGACCGAGCAGGCCTATCTCGACCGCCTAGGCTGAGCACCATGATTACCGCGATCGTCTTGATTCACGCCGACAACGGCCGCATCCCCGAGACCGCGCAGGCGGTCGCGGACACCGAGGGCGTCGCCGAGGTCTACTCCTGCGCCGGTGACGTGGACTTGATCGCGATCGTGCGGGTGCGCGATCACGAGCGGATCGCCGAGGTGGTGACCGGCCGGATCGACAAGACGCCCGGTGTCCTGCGCACTACGACGCACATCGCCTTCAAGTCGTACTCACGAGCCGAAGTCGAGGCCGGGTTCTCGCTGGGCGAGTAGTGCCGCTCGATACCCGGCCGCGGCGCACCGCGAAATAGGCGGCGTCGTTCGGCGCGAGTTCTCCGACCACACCGCCCGAGCGGACCGGCGGGTCATCCCCAGGTGCCGGACGCCGTGGGTGCGGTCGCGGTCTCCATGTCGGACCCCGTCGCCGACCTCGAACAGCCGTCAGGGTCCTCATGTACGCACCGTCGTCGAACGCCCCGCAGGCCTCGACCGACCCCGCCTCAGCTGTCGCCGAGCGTCTGCGTCAGCTTCGCCCAGCGCTCCAGCAGCGCGGCCGCATTGCCCGCATCGATCGCCTCGGCGGCGCGGTCGATGCCCGCGGCGAGCGCGGCGTGCAGGTCCGCATCCGGATCGCCCGCGCCGCGCGACCAGTCGTAGGCCACGATCGCCGCCGCCGAATTCAGCAGCACCGCGTCGCGGACCGCTCCGCCGCGACCGGCGAACACGTCGCGGGCCACGCCCGCGTTCACCTCCGCGTCGCCGCCGCGCAGCGCGTCCAGGTCGACCCGGGGAATGCCGATGCGAGTGGGGTCGATGGTGGTCTGACGCGTCCGTCCGCCCGAGACGATCCATGCCTCGGTGGTGTCCGAGGTGGTGATCTCGTCGAGCCCGTCGTTGCCGCGCACCACCAGGGCGCTGGCACCGCGTTCGGCGAATACGCCCGCGATCACCGGGAGCAGGTCGGCGAACGCGCAGCCGACCAGCCCGGCGCGCGGCTGCGCGGGGTTGGTCAGCGGTCCGAGCACGTTGAAGACCGTCGGGATGCCGATCTGGCTGCGGGCCGCCCCCGCGTACCGCAGGGCGGGGTGGAACACGGCCGCGAAGCAGAAGCCGATGCCGACCTCCCGCACACAGTGCGCCACCGACTCGGGACCGAGCGCGAGCTTCACGCCGAGCGCCTCGAGCACGTCCGCGCCGCCGCTCTTGGACGACGCGGCCCGGTTGCCGTGCTTGACCACGGGAACCCCGGCCGAGGCCACCACGATCGAGGACATGGTGGAGATGTTCACCGAGCCCGACCGGTCACCGCCGGTGCCGACGATGTCGACCGCGTCGCCATCGATCCGCACCAGCCGGGCGTGCTCGAGCATGCCCGTGGCCAGGCCGGTCAGCTCGGTGGGCGTCGGGCCCTTGATCTTCATCGCGACGCCGAACGCGGCGATCTGCGCGGGGGTGGCGTTGTCGGACATGATCTCGTTCATCGCCCACGACGTGTCGTCCGCGGCCAGGTCGCCACCGTCGGCGAGGACTCCGAGCACCTGGGGCCAGCTGCGCACGCTCATTCCACTTCTCCCGTCACACTGGTTTCGCGCACCAGTTTCTCCTCGAGGAGCCTAGCTGTGTTCGATCGGCCGCGACTCCGTCGCGGGCGTGTTCGCGGCCCCCTTGTGGCGAACGGCGCATGCTCGGCCTCGCTTCGCTCGAAACCCGTGGTCGGTGTGCTGTGGTTCCGCCGATCGGGGTGGCGCCGCGGTCCCGGAGGAATCGCCCGGAGACGTGGGTCGGCGGTCCGTTCATGGGTGCGGCCGCGGTTGCAGGGCGTCCCAGCCGTCGGCGGTGCCGTCGTGACGCTGGGCGAGACCGGCCATGCGCGAGCGTTCCTGGGCGCAGTGCAGGGCGTCGAGCAGCTGCATGCGCTGGAGGATCACCGTTTCGAGCGCGTCGGCGGCCGGGCCGCCCACCTGGGGCGCGGGGGAGTAGCCGTCCTGTGCGGCGATCGCGCAGACGGTGTCCACGTGCTGGGGCGGGATGCGCAGGTGGTGGCGCAGCACCGCGGGTGCGTCCGGCGTCAGTCCGGTCGCGCGCGCCAGCGCGGTCGAACACGCCTCCGCGTCGTCGAAGCAGGACGCGACCACGATCAGGTCCGCGCGGTCGGGGTCCAGCGTCGTCGGCCGGTCCCGCCGCAGTAGCCGCCGCCACAGCCGGGATGCCACATGAGCCTCCATCTCAGGTTCTCCTTACTCTCGCCTGTCATGCTGTCCGGGCGTTCGTCCGCGGGTGCGACCGGTTCCAGGCTCGCGCACACCGCTCGCCCCACGCCCTCGCCTGGTCGAGAGCCCGCCCTTCCCTGCGTTTTCCGACACGGAGAAACGAGTTTCGTACCCGGGTATTGGCGTCGTACTACGACGAGTCATACTTACCCCCGTGACGACCGCAGTAGGGACCCCAGGATCGGCCATTACCCAGCGTGTGCATTCGCTGAACCGGCCCAACATGGTCAGCGTCGGTACCATCATCTGGCTGTCGAGCGAGCTGATGTTCTTCGCAGGCCTGTTCGCGATGTACTTCGTCGCGCGCGCCCAGGCGCACGGTCACTGGCCGCCGGAGCCGACCGAGCTGAACCTGAAGCTCGCCGTGCCGGTCACGGCCGTGCTGGTCGCGTCGTCGTTCACCTGCCAGATGGGCGTGTTCGCCGCGGAGAAGGGCGACGTGTTCGGCCTGCGCCGCTGGTATGTCGTCACGTTGGCGATGGGCACGTTCTTCGTCCTCGGCCAGGGCTACGAGTACATGAACCTGGTGCACGAGGGAACGTCGATTTCCAGCAGCTCCTACGGCTCGGTGTTCTACATCACCACCGGCTTCCACGGTCTGCACGTCATCGGTGGTCTGATCGCGTTCGTGTTCCTGCTGGTGCGCACCAAGGTCAGCAAGTTCACACCGGCGCAGGCCACCGCCGCGATCGTCGTCTCCTACTACTGGCACTTCGTCGACATCGTGTGGATCGGGTTGTTCGCCACGATCTACTTCGTCCGCTGATCGTGGACGTCGCGCCGCCGAGCGGGCGCGGCGAGACCCAAGATCTTTCGCACAAGTCGGTTCCGTCTACTCCAAAGGGACACAGATGAGTTCATCTCCCCCGTCAGCGCCAGAGCCCGCCAGCCCCGGGAACGGCCAGGCCAGCAGGACGCGCAGGCAGCGCCGCGTTCGCCGTCGCATCGCGGGCGGACTTGCGCTGCTGGTGGGCCTCGTCGGAGCAGGCTTCCTGGCATCGGCCCTGACGCCGGACCCGCAGCGCGCGACCGCGCACCAGGACCAGTCCGCGCTCATCCGCGAGGGCCAGCAGCTCTACGACACGTCCTGCATCACCTGCCACGGCGCGAACCTGCAAGGTGTGGCCGACCGCGGTCCCAGCCTGATCGGCGTCGGCGAGGCCGCCGTCTACTTCCAGGTGTCCTCCGGCCGCATGCCGATGGCGCGCAACGAGGCCCAGGCGCAGCGCAAGCCGCCGAAGTTCGACGCTCACCAGACCGACGCGCTGAGCGCCTACGTGGCGGCCAACGGCGGCGGTCCGACCGTGCTCCGCGACGCCGACGGCGAGGTCGCCCAGGAATCGCTGCGCGGTGCGGACATCGCCCGCGGGTCGGAGCTGTTCCGGATGAACTGCGCGTCCTGCCACAACTTCACCGGACGCGGCGGCGCGCTGTCCTCCGGTAAATTCGCACCGCCGCTGGCGCCCGCCAGCGAGCAGCAGATCTACGCCGCGATGCTCACCGGCCCGCAGAACATGCCGAAGTTCTCCGACCGCCAGCTGAGCCCGGAGGAAAAGCGCGACATCGTCGCCTACGTCAAGAACTCCTCCGAGGAGCACAGCCCGGGCGGCTGGGATCTCGGTGGATTCGGTCCCGCGACCGAGGCCCTGGCCATCTGGGTGGTCGGCATCACGCTAGTGGTCGGCGCGGCGATGTGGATCGGATCCCGGTCGTGACCGGTCAGCGCCCGGAGTCGGTAGCTCGCGTGACCACGGAGGGCGCCCCGGTCATGCCGAAAGGACACAGGTCATGAGCGATAGGGATAAGGAGCGAGACGACATGGGTCGCCCGGATGAGGGCCACGACGCGCACCAGTCGAAGGAGCAGCCGGTGAACGCCCCCGCGGCGGAGCCGACCGAGGCCGATCTCGACAAGATGTCGCGCGACGAACTGGTCAAGCTCGGTACCGAGCGCGACGGCGTAGACGTCGCCTACCGCCGCGAACGCTTCCCGATCCCGGGCACCCGGGCGGAGAAGCGTGCCGAGCGCGCCGTGACCTTCTGGTTCGCGGTGTCCGGCATCGCGGCCGCGGCGCTGGTCGGCGTGTTCCTGTTCTGGCCGTGGGAGTTCAAGAGCAAGGAAGACGAGGGCCACGCGGCCTACTCGCTGTTCACCCCGCTGGTCGGCCTGACCTTCGGCATCTCGGTGCTGGTCATCGGCGTCGCGGTGGTGCTGATCCGCAAGCTGTTCATCCCCGCCGAGCTGTCCATCCAGCAGCGCCACGACGGTCCGTCGCCCGAGGTCGAGCGCCGCACCCTGGTGGCCGAGCTGCAGGACGCGCTGGACACTTCCACCCTCGGCCGCCGCAAGATGATCACGCGCACCGCGGGCGCGGGCGTCGGCGTGCTCGGCATCGGCGCGCTGCTGGTGTTCGTCGGCGGCATGATCAAGAACCCGTGGGCCAAGGGCGACAAGTCGCCGCTGTGGGTCTCCGGCTGGACCCCGGACTTCCCGGGCGAGACCATCTACATCCGCCGCGACACCGGTCGCCCGGATGACGTGGTGCTGGTGCGTCCGGAGGATCTCGACGCGGGCGCCATGGAGACGGTGTTCCCGTGGAAGGAGAAGTGGCGCGGCGACGAGCACGCGACGCTGGATTCCCTGCGCGGCATCCGCAACGCCGTCATGCTGATCCGCCTGCGCACCGAAGACGCGCAGAAGGCGATCAAGCGCAAGGGCCAGGAGAGCTTCAACTTCGGCGACTACTTCGCCTACTCGAAGATCTGCACCCACCTCGGCTGCCCGACCTCGCTGTTCGAGCAGCAGACCAACCGGATCCTGTGCCCTTGCCACCAGTCGCAGTTCTCCGCGACCGAGTGGGGCAAGCCGGTCTTCGGTCCCGCCGCTCGCGCGCTGCCGCAGCTGCCGATCACCGTCAACGCTGAGGGCTTCCTGGTCGCCAACGGCGACTTCATCGAGCCGCTCGGCCCGGCCTACTGGGAGCGCCGTTCATGAGTCCTTCTGTCGCAGCCCAAGCCAACGAGGCGGACGAGCGGTATCGCGCCGCCGCGTTCATGAAGCGGTCGATCAACAAGGTCTTCCCGACCCACTGGTCGTTCCTGCTCGGCGAGATCGCGCTCTACAGCTTCATCATCCTGCTGCTGTCGGGCGTCTACCTGACGCTGTTCTTCGACCCGTCGATGAGCCACGTCGTCTATGACGGCGCGTATCAGCCGTTGCGCGGTGTGACGATGTCGCGGGCGTACGAGACGGCGCTGAACATCACCTTCGAGGTGCGCGGTGGTCTGTTCGTGCGGCAGGTGCACCACTGGGCGGCTCTGCTGTTCGCCGCGTCGATCATCATCCACCTGTTCCGGATCTTCTTCACCGGCGCGTTCCGCAAGCCGCGTGAGGCGAACTGGGTGATCGGTTCGCTGCTGCTGATCCTGGCCATGTTCGAGGGCTTCTTCGGCTACTCGCTGCCCGACGATCTGCTCTCGGGCACCGGCCTGCGGGCCGCGTTCGGCGGTATCACGATGAGCATCCCGATCGTCGGCACCTGGATGCACTGGCTGATCTTCGGCGGTGACTTCCCCGGCGACATCATCATCCCGCGCTTGTACATCGCGCATGTGCTGTTGTTCCCGGGCATCATCCTGGCGCTGATCGCCGCGCACGTGGCCCTGGTGTGGTACCAGAAGCACACCCAGTTCCCCGGCCCTGGCCGCACGGAGAACAACGTGGTGGGCGCGCGGATCGTGCCGGTGTTCGCCGCCGACCAGGGCGCGTTCTTCGCCTTCACCCTCGGCATCGTGGGCATCATGGGCGGCGTGTTCCAGATCAACCCGATCTGGAACCTGGGCCCGTACAACCCGTCGCAGGTGTCGGCGGGTTCGCAGCCGGACTTCTACATGATGTGGACCGACGGCTTGGCCCGTTTGATGCCGCCGTGGGAGCTGTACCTGGGCCGCTACACCGTGCCCGCGGTGTTCTGGGTGGCGCTGATCATGGGTCTGGTGTTCGCCGTGCTGATCGCCTACCCGTGGATCGAGAAGCGGCTCACCGGTGACACCAGCGCGCACCACAATCTGTTGCAGCGTCCGCGTGACGTCCCGGTCCGGACCGCGATCGGTTCGATGGCGATCGCGTTCTACGTGGTGCTGACGCTGTCGTGCGTCAACGACATCATCGCGCTGAAGTTCGACATCTCGCTGAACGCGACCACGTGGATCGGCCGCATCGGCCTGCTCGTCGCCCCGCCGGCGGCCTACTACATCGCCTACCGGTTCTGCCTCGGTTTGCAGCGCAGCGACCGCGCGGTGCTCGAGCACGGCATCGAGACCGGTGTGATCAAGCGTCTGCCGCACGGCGAGTACATCGAGGTGCACCAGCCGCTCGGCCCGGTCGACGACCACGGGCACCCGATTCCGCTGGAATACCAGGGCGCCCCGGTCCCGAAGAAGATGAACCAGCTCGGTTCGGCCGGCAAGCCCGGCACCGGCAGCTTCCTGCGGCCCGACCCGCAGGAAGAGAGCGATCGGCACTTCGAGATCGAGCACGAGGAAGAGCACCGGCAGTTGAAGGTGCTGCAGCAGGCGCAAGAGGCGGCCAACGGCAAGCACGGCCACTGACCCCAGCCACACGACGGCCCCGAGTCGAATCCGACTCGGGGCCGTCGCGCGTCACGGCGCGCTCGTCACAGACGCGGTGCGGCGCGGCGAGCGGCTTCGATGGCGTCGAACTTGGCGAGGTTGTGCCGGGCATCGGCCAGCGCGTCGTGCGCGTCCGGCGGGATCGGAGGCAGCTCGGGACGGCCGTGTGCCTCCCAGTGCTGACGCAACTCGTTGGTGTAGCGCGGCAGCGCGTTCGGCAGATCGACCATGGAGCCCCACAGCTGACACAACGCGACGTGGTCGTAGGCGGAAACCCAGGCCCATAGCTCCGGTTGCACGGTCGGCCGCGGCACCAGGAACGCGTACAGCTCGTCGCGGATCCGGTCGCGGCTGCGCCACAGCGGCGAGGACGGCGAAGGCAATTGCGGAAGGACGAACTTACGGACCCACGGGCCCGCCCGCTCGGCATCGAATTCGGTGGACACCGCGTAGTACTCCCTGCCGTCCTCGCAGACGACGCCGATGGAGACCAGATCGATGGTCACACCGTCCTCGATGAATTCGCAGTCGTAGAAATATCGCAGCGAGATCGGTCTCTCCTCGGCTTCAGGTGCCGTTGTGGCAGGTACGGGTTCCTGGCAACCCTATGGTGACGGCGGCGCCGGGTGCGCAAGGGCCCATGCGGTGGAGATTTCCGCCACCTTGGTGCGGTCTTTCGGCACTGCTACCGGCTATCCCCGCAGGGGTAGCGGTCCGTATTCTGAAACACGTGAACTGGACCGTCGACGTACCCATCGATCGCCTGCCGGAACTGCCGCCGCTGCCCGCAGAACTGCGCAGGCGGCTGGACGACGCGCTGGCGCGACCCGCGCTGCAGCAGCCGTCCTGGGATCCGGAGCAGGCGGCCAAAATGCGCACTGTACTGGAGAGCGTGCCGCCGATCTGCGTGCCCGCCGAAGTGGAGGAGCTGCGCGAGCAGCTGGCCGAGGTCGCCCGTGGTGAGGCGTTCCTCATGCAGGGCGGCGACTGCGCGGAGACGTTCGCCGACAACACCGAGCCGCACATTCGCGGCAACATTCGCACCCTGCTGCAGATGGCGGTCGTGCTCACCTACGGCGCGAGTATGCCGGTGGTGAAAGTCGCGCGGATCGCCGGTCAGTACGCCAAACCGCGCTCCTCGGACGTCGACTCGCTCGGGTTGAAGTCGTACCGCGGCGACATGGTGAACGCGCTGGCCGCCGACGCGGCGCTGCGCGAGCACGACCCGTCGCGCCTGGTACGGGCCTACGCCAACGCGAGCGCCGCGATGAACCTGGTGCGCGCGCTCACCGGCGCGGGCATGGCCGACCTGCACAAGGTGCACGACTGGAATCGTGACTTCGTGGCCAAATCGCCCGCCGGCGCGCGCTACGAGGCGCTGGCCGAGGAGATCGACCGCGGCCTGGCGTTCATGACCGCGTGCCGGGTCAACGACCCGAGCCTGAAATCCGCCCGGATCTACGCCAGCCACGAGGCGCTGGTGCTGGACTACGAGCGCGCCATGCTGCGGCTGAGCGAGAACGCCATCGGCGAGCCGGTGCTCTACGACCTGTCCGCGCACTTCCTCTGGATCGGCGAGCGCACCCGTCAGCTCGACGGCGCGCACATCGCGTTCGCGGAACTGGTCGCCAATCCGATCGGCCTGAAGATCGGCCCGTCCACCACGCCCGAGCAGGCCGTGGAGTACGTGGAGCGGCTGGATCCGAACAACGAGCCGGGCCGTTTGACCATCGTCTCCCGCATGGGCCACAGCAAGGTGCGCGACGTGCTGCCGCCCATCATCGAGAAGGTGCAGGCCACCGGTCATCAGGTGATCTGGCAGTGCGACCCGATGCACGGCAACACGCACGAAGCGTCCACCGGCTTCAAGACCCGTCACTTCGACCGCATCGTCGACGAGGTGCAGGGCTTCTTCGAGGTGCACCACGCGCTGGGCACCCACCCTGGCGGTATGCACATCGAGCTCACCGGCGAGGATGTCACCGAATGCCTCGGCGGCGCGCAGGACATCTCCGACCTGGATCTGTCCGGCCGCTACGAGACCGCCTGCGACCCCCGGCTGAACACTCAGCAGTCGCTGGAGCTGGCGTTCCTCGTCGCCGAGATGCTGCGCTGAGAATCGGACCGGGCGTTTGCGCGCCCGGAGCCGCAACGAAACCTGCTAGGGCAGCGCCACGATGGTGACCGTGTCGCCCGCTTCGAGGTTGACACCGATGGCCGGGGTCTGTGAGACCACCAGCGAGCTGTCCGATTTAGCCAACTGTTTCACCTCGACTTGCAAGCCGAGGCTTTCCAGTTTGGTGCGGGCGTTGCCTACGGTCCACCCGCGCACATCGGGCATCTGCAGGGCGTTGGACACCAGCAGGACGACGCCGTCGCCGGACTGGATGGTGGCGCCCGCGGCAGGCTGGGTGCCGATCGCCTTGTCCGCTTCGACGGCGCGGTCGAACCGAGTCGTGGTCTCGCGAATCGCGATTCCGGCGTCGGTGAGGATCTTGGTGGCCTCGGCGGTCGGTTTGCCGCGCACGTCGGGGATCTTCACCGGCTGAGACCCCTTGCTGCGGTACACCTTCACCTGCGCGCCGAGCGGCAACACGGTGCCCGGCCTCGGCTCCACCCGCGCCACCGTTCCCTTGGGCGCTGAACTCGACTCCTCCCCGGCGTCGACCGGTTGCAAGCCGTTGTCCCGGATCAGCTGATTGACCTTCGAGGTTTGGTCACCCGCTTTGACGTCCGGCACCTTGGGCTTGCCGTTGGAAACCAGGACGGCGACCGTGGAGCCCTGGGTGATCTTGGATCCGGCCGACGGGTCGCTGCCGACCACGCCGCCGACCGGAATCGTGTCCGAGGCCTTCTGCCGGATCTCGGTCTCGAACCCGGCGTTCTGCAGCGTGGCGACCGCTTTGTCGGTGTCCAGCCCGGCGATCGGCGGCACGGCCGTGTACCGGCCCACACCCAGCCACCAGCCGCCGATACCGACCACCAACGTGAGAATCGCGACGATGGCCACCCACAGCCACACCGTGCGCCGGGACCGGTTGACGTCCGCATAGGGCGGGTACGGCGACGCGGGATGGGCTTGGCGCACCGGTTGCGGACGGTCGTAGGCGTCCGGCGGGTAATCGAGCCGGGGCCGCTGGGCGGTGACCACTCTGGTGTGCTGCACCGGCTGCGCTGCCTGAGGCTCGTGGGCCGACGCCCCGGCGAACCCCGGCCGGTCGTCGTGATCCGGCTGAACGGCTCGGTAGCCGGCGCTGAGATGCTCGGCGGACTCCTGCGGCGCGGGCACCCGATAGGAGGGCAGTTGCAGCGCGACGCCGATCTGGCGCAGCGCGGCGGCCATCTCGTTCGCGTCCGCGAATCGATGCGCAGGCTCGCGCGCGGTGGCCTTGGCGACCAGTTCGTCGAACTCCGGCGGCACCCCGGAGATGAATCCGCTCGGGCTCGGCACGTCGTTCTCGATGCGCTGATAGGCCACCGAGATCGACGTGTCGCCGGTGAACGGAACCCGGCCGGTGAGCAATTCGAAGATCAGCACGCCGAAGGAGTAGACGTCGCTGCGTGCGTCGGCGGAGCCGCTGGTGACCTGCTCGGGCGACAGGTAAGCGGCGGTGCCGAGGATGACGCTCGCCGACGTGGTGTTCGCCGCGGCTACCGCGCGCACCAACCCGAAATCGGCGATCTTGACCTCGCCCGCGTCGGAGATCAGCACATTCTCCGGCTTGATGTCGCGATGCACCAGACCCGCCGAGTGCGCGACGCCGATCGCCGCCAGCACCGGCTCGGCGACGGCGCGCACCGCGTGCGGCGGCATCGGACCGCGTTCGCGCAGCAGCTCGCGCAGTGTTCCGCCCTCGACCAGCTCCATGATGAGGAACGGGTGGTCGCCGTCGACGCCCTGGTCGTACACCGCGACCAGCGACGAATGCTTCAGCTTGGCGACCGCGCGCGCCTCGAACTCGAACCGGGTCAGAAACTGCGGGTCGCCGGCGAACTTCGGATCCATCACCTTGATGGCGACCGGCCGGTCCAGGCGGGTGTCGACCCCGCGGAAGACCATCGACATTCCGCCGCGGGCGATCGGCGCATCGATCCGATAGCGCCCTTCCAGCATCTGGCCGATCAAGAGAAGTCCTCCGGCTTTCACAAAGTTCGCCGCTCCGTGCGGCCCCCACGATGGTATCGACTCCCACCACCCCGGGTGTCTCACGACGTGCGGCGCGGCACCGTCTACGGTTGTCCGCGTGAGTGCATTTCCCTGCAGTGACGACGTCCTTCCGCAGTCGGTGACCTTGGTGCCGCTGCCGGAGGTGGCCGACCGCCTCGGGCTGGTGGTGACCCGGGTCCATCAGATGCTGCGTGACCACCAACTGCTCGCCGTCCGCAGAGACGGCGTGGCGGGCGTCCCGGAGCGTTTCTTCGACGACACCGGCGCGGTCGTGAAACCCCTGCCCGGCCTGATCACCGTGATGCGCGACGCGAAGTACACCGACGAGGAGATCCTGGAATGGATCTTCACCGAAGACGAGAGCCTCCCCGGCAAACCCGTCGACGCCCTGCACGGCCCCCTGGCCCGCGAAGTCCTGCGCCGGGCGGCTGCGGACCC
Organism: Nocardia abscessus; assembly: GCF_015477775.1. Lineage (GTDB taxonomy): Bacteria > Actinomycetota > Actinomycetes > Mycobacteriales > Mycobacteriaceae > Nocardia > Nocardia abscessus_A. The sequence continues at coordinate 162,559 of NZ_JADLQO010000015.1, forward strand.
GTTCTGAGATTTTGGCCGCGCGGGCGCGGCGTGTTCGCGGCCCCCTTGTGGCTCGCGTCCGAGTGGCCGCCGCTTGCTCCTTCGTGGCGTACGCGGCGGCCACTCGGACGCGAGCCGGGCCGCGAACGGGCAATGCTAGGTCTCGCTTCGCTCGAAACCGGTGGTTGAGCCAGTGTGGTTGCGTGCGGTGGGGCCTGTCGCGTGAAAGTTCGCCGTTGATGTAGGGGCCGGGCGGGTGTTCGCCGCTCGCTTCTCCGGCGCGGGTGGCGGTCGTATCAGAGGGCTGCGGGAGTGCGGCGGACGATAGGTGCGGTCCGGTTCAAGGCGCGGAGAGGCGGGGGAGGCGGTTGCGGAGGGTGGCGGCGGTGAATTCGGTGGCGGCTACGCGGAGACGGTGGTGGCGGGGGACTACGGCGCGGTGGTCGAAGACGGCGTAGTCGCTGCGTTCGATGTGGCGCAGGATGTCGGCGTAGAGGGTGGCGGCGGTGCGGATGGCGGGGCGCACTCGTGGTTCGAGCAGGTCGATGCCGGGTTCGGCACGGCGGTAGAGATCGCGGTTGACCGCGATGAGGTGGGCGAGCGCACGGCGCACGCGCGGATCGGTCCGTCCGGTGCGGTGGCACTCGCGCAGCAGGTCGTGGTCGACGCCGAACGCGGTGAGGGCATCGGCGGGCAGGTAGATCCGGTCGCGGTCGAGGTCCTCGGCGACATCGCGCAGGAAGTTGGTCAGCTGAAACGCCTCGCCCAGCGCGGCGGCGGACGGCTCGGCCTCGTCCACCGGGACGACCGTGCCGAGCACGGGGAGCAGTTGCAATCCGATCGCGGCCGCGGAGCCGCGCATGTATTCGCGCAACTCGGCCATGGTCGCGTAGCGGTTCCGGAAGCCCGGCGCCCCCGGCGCGTCCATGCGCATGGAATCCAGGAACGTCCAGAAGTGCTGTGCGGCAATGCCGTAGCGATGGATGGTGTGGGTGACGGCGGCCAGGATGAGGGTGCGCGGCCGCTGGTCGGCTTCCCGTGCCCTGCTGTGTTCCGTATCCGTGGCAGAAGGGAGCAGAGCACTGCTCGAAGTGCCCGTCTCGCTGGGGTCCGATCCGAGCGCGGCGCGCAGGTCCCGCTCGATCCGATCCAGCTCCGCTGCCGGATCCTCGTGCGCCGCAGCCCGGCCCGCGCGGTCCACGACGTCGTCCACCATTCGCGCGAACGCGTAGAGCGCGTGCACCGCTGGGCGGCGCTCGGCCGACAGCAGCCGGGTGGCCAGAAAGTAGGTCCGGCCGTGGGTGGCGGCGATCTGCCTGCACTCGCGATAGGCGAGCGGGAGCAGGGCGGAACCCGGTAGACGGCCTTCGGTCATGGAGTGGCGGGCGAAGCGGCGGTGTCGCCGGAGGTGACCGCGAGGTTGCTCGGCGGTGCGGCGCGCAGGCGCAGCGGGTCCACCGTGCGCAGCGACAGCGCCGCCACCACCGCGGCGAAGGTGGCCGCGACGACGTGCCAGAAGTTGTACAGGCCGATCGAACCGTCCGGCTGGAAGACCAGCATGAGCCAGGTACACACGCCGACCAGGCCCATCAGCGTCGTGGTGGACAGCGCGAACCCGGCGGCCAGCGCGAGCGGCCACGAGTAGTACCAGGGCAGTGCGGCGGGCGAGAGGATGACGATCGCGACGAACGCGATCAGGATGCCCAGCACCGCCTCGCGCTCGCTGTGCCGGAATCGCCACCAGGTCCAGGCCAGCACCGCGACCAGGGCCAGCGCGCACATCGCGCGGGTCACCTCGAGCACCGATTCCAGCCGCAGCGGGGTCACCCAGGTGATCGCGTGCGCCATCACGGTCGGCAGCGACAGCCAGTTGATGATCTTCTTCGACCCGGACAGCGCGGTGAGCCAGCCGATGCCGACCCCGGCGATGGCCGAGGCGGCGACGAACACGACGGCGAACACGCTCAGGCCCAGCCCCGCGATCTTGGCGAACATCAGCGCCGGATGCGGCATGTCCTCGGTCGGCTCCGCCGCGTCGCCGGGTTGCTCACTGGCAGGCAGGTGCGCCGGATCGCGCCCGACCCGCTGTGCGGCGCGGCGTTCGCGTTCGTGCAGCATCCAGATCCACACCAGGAACGGCAGCGCCACGCCCGCGGTCGCTTTGATGGCCACGCCGATCGCGACGACCACGATGCCCGCCACGTGATGACGTTCCAGCACCAGCGCGATGCCCGCGCACATCAGGCCGACCATCAGCATCTCGTTGTGCACGCCGCCGATCAGGTGGATCAGCACCAGCGGGTTGAGCACCGCCAGCCACAGCGCCACGGTGGGCTTGCCGCCGAGGTGCTTGGTCAGATACGGCACCGCCCACATCATCAGCGCGAGTCCGGGCAGCATGACCAGCCGCATCGCGATGGTGCCCGCCACCACGTTGTCGCCGGTCACGGCGGTGATGGCACGCCCGAGCAGCAGGAAGACCGGGCCGTAGGGCGCGGTGGTCGTGGTCCACACGGGGCTCACGTTGTCCAGCAGCACACCGGGATTCGCGACCGGCCCGACCTGGTAGGGGTCGAAACCGTCGCGCAGCAGCGCCCCCTGGGCGAGGTAGGAGTAGGCGTCGCGGCTGAACATCGGCACGGCGAACAGCAGCGGCGCGATCCAGATGCCGACGATGGCGCGCAACTCGTTGAGCGTCACCTCGGCGCCGGTCCGGTCGCCCGTGCCGATCGTGGCGCGCCCGAGCCGGACCCAGGCGGTGATCATGAGCAGCACGCCGATCCAGATGCAGATCGTGGACAGCGCGTAGCCGTGCCCGAAGCGCAGCCAGGACAGGTGCATGGCCTCGAGCAGCGGGTCCCGCTTGCGGACGCTGCCCGCGCCGAACCCGCCGAACGTGATCATGATCGCGCCGAAGAAACCGAGCAGGGCAGCGTGACCCTCCGGGCTTCTGGCGAAATCGGCGGAGGCGCGCATCCACCACAGGACGCCACGGGGGGTGGCCGAATCGCGGCGTGCGGAGGCGGGCGACGAGGGGTCGGTGACACCGGTGGAGGCGGCCTCTGCGGTGCGCGTTTCGGGGGATGCCATCTGGTGTCGGTCCCCCCGAGTGGTCGGCGGTCGCAACCGCGAGCGAATAGGTCGGCGCTTAGTTTACGGCGTCGCTTCGAACACTATCCGGCTGGTGCGGGGGGTTCCACGCGAAGCACGCCCGAACTCGCCCGCTATGCGGTTTGCCGCCAGTTTTCCGGATAACAGTGCGGTCGGCACACCCACGCCAGGAGTGGTGCCGCAACCGGCGATAACCACGTTGTCGCTCGAACGCGGGAAATTGCTCGGTCGAAACGGACCGGTTTGCCGGAAAAGGTGGGCCGCGGAGAACGGTGTGCCGGCCAGCATGCCGTGGTCGAACCACGTTTGCGGCGTGTCGAGCCGGTCGACGGTGAAGTGCTCCGCGATGCCCCGATAGCCGCGCGCTTCCAGCACGGCGAGCAGCTCGCGCAGGTAGGCGGGTCCGAGCCGCGGCCAGTCCAGTGGCGCCGCCGACAGATTCGGGCAGGGCGCGAGCACCGAGAACGGTTCGTGTCGTTCGCCGCCGCGGGTGATGAAGAGGTTGGCATCGGTCAGGGCGGGCCGGGTCAGCAGGAGGGAAGGGTCGCTCATCAACTTGCCGCGGCCGCGGCGGGCGGTGATCTCCGCGAACGTCCGGTCCCATGCCCGGCCGAACTCGATGGTGTGATGCGCCTGCACCGGCCAGCTCGCCGCGACCGCGGCGGGGACGGTGCCGTGCGCGACGACCGCGGACGGCGAGGCGCGCAGCCCGCGCCGGGGCCGCACGCCGAAGCGGTCGAGCGACCCGAGGTCGGCGGTGAGCACGAGCGCGTCGCAGTCGAACGAGCGACCGTCGGCGGTCCGGGCGCGCCGGGCCCGCCTGCCCGCATAGTCGATCCCCGCCACTTCGGCGTTCAGTTCCAGCGTGCCGCCCGCCTCGGTGAACGCTTGCGCCAGCGCCGCGGCGATCGCCCGCATGCCGCCCTCGGGGAAGTAGACGCCGAGTGAAGTGTCCATGTGCGGGATCGCGCCGTAGACCGCGAGCGCCCGAGCGGGCGGCATGCCCGCGTAGAGCGCCTGGAAGGTGAACAGGCGCGCCAGGCGCGGATCCCGCAGGAACTTGCGCACCTGTGGTCCGAGCCTGCCGAAGCCGCCGATTCGCGCCAATTCGACCAGCGCGCGGCGCTTTTCGGGGACACGCACCAGCTCCAGCGGCGAATCGAAGTTGGTGTCCATGAACTCGGTGAACTCGGCCGCGTAGACCCGTGCCAGCCACGCGCGCAGACGCCGGTATCCGCGTGCCTCGGCCGGGCCGCAGGTCCGCTCGACCTCCGCGGCCATCTCGTCCGGATCGGCGAACACCCTGATCTCGGCGCCGTCGGCGAACCGTGCGTGATAGCCGGGCGCCAGCCGGTGGATACGCAGCGGGGGCAGGCAGGTCTCCGGCGTGCGGCCGACGGCGGCGAGCGCGTCGGTGATCAGCTCGGGCAAGGTGAGCACGGTGGCGCCGGAATCGATGGCGTAGTCGCGGCCTCGGTAGCGCCCCACCCGGCCGCCGGGGTGGTCGGCCCGCTCGAGCACCGTGACCGTGTGACCGGCGCCGGTGAGATACAGGGCGGCCGAGAGTCCGGCCAGTCCCGCGCCGACGACGACAACGCGATCGGTCCGCCCCGCAACGGTTCTCATCCGGTTCCTCTCGTCGTCGCGGCGCGAACCATCGCTCTCACGCCGCCCGCTTGGTCGCGGCCAGGGCCATCGCGCGCAGTCGTTCCTTGGCCACGGCCGTCGCCGAGCTGGATTCGATGGCGGCCAATCCGCTGTCGGTGAGTTCGGCGATCCGGCGTTCCACTTCGTCGACCGCCCCGAGTTCGACCAGCAGGGCGCGCAGCCGCTGCACCTGCTCGCCGCTCAGGTCGGTGCCTATGCTCGCGCGCAGCAGCGCGGCCGCGGCCGGATCGGTCTGGTCGGCACGGCGCAGCGCCTCGGCCAGCAGCACGGTGCGCTTGCCTTCCCGCAGGTCGTCACCGGAGGGCTTGCCGGTGACCGCCGGGTCGCCGAACACACCGAGCAGGTCGTCGCGCAGCTGGAAGGCGATGCCGATGGCGGTGCCGAACGTGCGGTACGCGCCGATCAGCCCTTGATCGGCGGCGGCGATGGCGGCGCCGAGATGCAGCGGGCGTTCGACGGTGTAGGCGGCGGTCTTGTAGCGGTTGATCCGCAGCGCGGCCTCCACCGACTCGTCGCCGCCCGCCTCGCCGTTGACGTCGAGCAGCTGGCCGCCGAGCACCTCGGTGCGCATGTCGGCCCACACCGGCGCGAACCGGGCGACGGCCGCAGGCGCCAGACCGGACGCGTGCACCATGTCGTCGGCCCAGGACAGCGCCAGATCGCCGATCAGGATGGCCACGCTGGCGCCGAAGTGCGCCGGGTCGCCCGCCCACCCGCGGTCGCGGTGGCGCTGCTCGAAGTCGACGTGCACGGTGGGGAAGCGGCGGCGGGTGCGGGAGGAATCGATGATGTCGTCGTGGATCAGCGCGCAGGCCTGGACGAGCTCGAGCGCGGAACAGGCGGTGAGCACCGCGGCGGCCTCGGGCGCGTGCGGATCGCCGCCCGCGCCGAGCCACCCGGTCCACGCGAACGCGGGCCTGGTGCGTTTGCCCCCGCGTAGGACGAACTGCTCGAGCGCGTCCGTGGCCTCGACGAAGACCGGGCCGAGGCGCTCGGTCGTCGGTCGGCGGGTGGCGAAGAAGCCGGTCAGGGCGTCTTCCACGGCGGTGACGAAGGCGGGGGTGCCCGGCTGGGGCACGGCGGGGCGCGGCGTCTGAGTCCCGGTTCCGGCGGACAGAGGAGCCTCCAAGGTCGTGCGGATGGTGGACGCACGGGGTCGCGGAGGGTGCCCGGGCGCTGCGGGTGATTCGGGGCCGAACGGAAACGGTCGCGCGTGTCGCCCGGCGTGGCGAACGGGTCGCCCGATGCGAAGAATACGCGGGGTGTCCGAGCGACCCCACGGGGCCGCCACCGGCCACCTCTACACTGAACCGGTGACTTTCGACAACGTGCGGGGAAGCTCGACCCCTGGCCGGCCGTCCCGGACGCACCCGAACGTCTCTGGAACACCTTCGGTCGTACAGAGTCTGCGGGCTCACACGGGGCGCGCGGTGCCGTTCTCCGTGGAGTTCAATCCGCCCCGTGACGCCGCCGCCGAGGCGCGGCTGTGGCGGGCCGTGCGGCAGTTCGAGCGCATGCATCCCGCATTCGTGTCGATGACCTACGGCGCGGGTGGTTCCACTCGCGACCGCACCGTCCGCGTGACCGGAGAGCTCGCGCAGGAGACCACGCTGCTGCCCGTCGCGCACCTGACCGCGGTGGACCACAGCGTCGCCGAGCTGCGCTCGCTGGTCGGCGCGTACGCCGACTGCGGCATCCGCAACATCCTGGTCCTGCGCGGCGACCCGCCCGGCGACCCGCTCGGCGAGTGGCACCGGCATCCCGAGGGCGTCTCCTATGCCGAGGAGCTGGTGCGCATCGTGCGCGACCTCGGTGATTTCCACGTCGGCGTCGCCTCGTTCCCGCAGGGCCACCACCGCTCGCCGGACCTGGCGACCGACACCGCGTTCCTCGCTGCGAAACTGCGTGCGGGAGCGGAGTATTCGATCACCCAGATGTTCTTCGACGTCGAGCACTACCTGCGCCTGCGCGATCGGCTCGTGGCGCTGGACCCGATCGAGGGCGCCAAGCCGATCATTCCGGAGCTGATGCCGATCACGTCGCTGCGCACGGTGCAGCGGGCCGAGGAACTGTGCGGCAGGCCGCTGCCCGACTCCGTGATGCGGCGGCTGCGCGCGGCGGCGGGCGACGGGCGCGAGGAGAACGCCGCGGCGGTGCGCACGGCAGGCATCGAGATCGCCACCGAGATCGCGCAGCGGCTGATCGACGAGGGCGCGCCCTGCCTGCACTTCATCACGCTCAATTTCGCCAAGGCCACCAGCGAGGTGCTGACCAACCTCGGTTACGGCGTCACGGCCGCGCCGGTCAGCGCCTGACCGCGCACTGCGACTGCTACGGGGCCGGTGTGCGCGGGCCGAGGCGACGTCCGCCGCAGCGGCGTCGACGGCGTCGCGAACCGGCTCGCCGGTCGGTGCGCCCGAGGGCACGCCGACCGGCTCCGGATCAGGCCGCGCGGGCCGCGCGCAGCCCCCATGCCTCGGCGAGCAGCCGGTGCGATTCCAGGCGATCGGCGTGCCGATGGGTGATCGAGGTCACCAGCAGTTCGTCCGCGCCGGAGACCCGTTGCAGCGCGGCGAGCCGCTCCACGACGGTGCCCGGCGAACCCACGAACTGGGTGGCCAGGCGATCGTCGACCAGGCGCCGCTGCTCGGCGGTGAGCGGGGCCGCGGTCGCGGGGTCGAGATAGTCGGCCGCGCCTGCGCCGCTGCGGATGCTGTAGACCCAGTGGCCGTAACTCGCCGCCAGCCGCTGCGCGGTCGCGTCGTTCTCGGCCACCACCACGTCGGCCGAGATCACCACGTACGGCTCGGCCAGCTCGGCGGACGGGCGGAACGCCGCGCGATACGCCGCGATCGCGTCCAGCGCGGTGCCCGGCGAGACGTGATAGGCCGCGGCGAACGGCAGCCCGAGCCGCCCGGCCAGTTCCGCGCTCTCACCCGCGGTGCTGCCGAACAGCCACAGCCGCACCTGCGCGCCCTCACCCGGAACCGCGTGCAGCGCGACGCCTTCCGGGCTGACGAAGGTGCCCTCCAGCAGGGCGCGCACCTCGTCGACCTGCTCGGCGAAGTCCAGCGGCTGCGCGCCGGGCTGCTGCAATGCGCCCACCGAGGCGACGAATTTCGACCGGTCCAGGATGCGGCCCGGGTCGAACGGCGGCGGAACCACCACGCCGTCACGGATCTCGGTGCGCCCGCGCACCGTGCCGACCACCGGCTTTCCGCCTTTGGGCCGCGCGGTTTCCGCCCCGAACTGACTGCGCCGATGACCCGACCGGCCCAGGCCCAGGTCGAGCCGCCCGGGGTACAGCGCGTCGATGGTGCCGAACGCTTCCACGATCGAGGCCGAGGTGTGATGCCCCACCTGCACCGCCGCCGAGCCCACCCGGATGCGCTGGGTGGCCGCCGCGACCAACCCGATCAGCGTGATCGAGGAGGAGCTGGCCACCGAGACGAAGTGGTGCTCGGCCAGCCAGTACCGGTGGTAGCCCCACTGTTCGGCGTGCCGGGCCAGATCGACGGTGTTGCGCAGCGCCTGCTGCGCGGTGGAGCCCGCGCTGATGGGGGACAGGTCCAGTATCGATAGCGGGACGGTCATGCCGCACGTCCCTGCCGTGGATCCTGTTCGCCCGCCTCGATGGCCACGCGCAGCCGGTTCTGCGCGGGCGCGACCGGGCAGGTCGCGAAATCGGTGAAGGCGCACGGCAGATTCGCCGCCCGGTTGAAGTCCAGCACCACCGTGCCGTCCGGGCCCGGCGTTCCGACGGTCAGTGAACGCGCCGCCGGGTAGGTCGTCACACCGCTCGTCGCGTCGCTGAACAGCACCCGCAGGTCGTTCCGGTCGCCGAACGCGACGACGCGTTCGGTCACCTCGCCGATGCGGAATTCGATGGTGCCCGCCGCGCTGTGGTGGTGCTCGAGGCCCTCGACCACGGCGCCGGTGATCACGGTCTGCGGTGTGTCGAACGGCGTGAACCGCCCGGAAACCACCCAGCGCGGATCGGGCCGGTAGGCCGGAATGCCGTCGAAGGTGAGCAGGGCGGGCGCGGCCGGGTCGTGCACCCGCACGGCGTAGCGGCCGGTGCGGCGGATCACCTCGAGCACCCGCCGCTCGTGCAACACGTGCAGTCCGGGCGCGCCCTCGACGGGTATGACGATCTGCACGCCCGCGATGCCCAGTCCGTCGAATTGCAGCCGGTCGGCCGGTTGTGCGGTGATGAACACCTTGTCGTCGGTGACCCACCAAGTGCCGGGCACGTCCGGCAGTCGCTCGGGGCTGTCGGTGAGCCAGTGCAGCCCGGTCAGGCCGAGAAAGCCGAGCGGGTCGCGCAACTGGTCTTCGCGCGCATGGTGCCAGTGCGCCCATTCGGTCTCGAAAACGCTGGTGATGCTGGTGGTCATGACGCTTTGGCTCCTTCGTGGGCGGTGGTGCGACGGTGCGGGTGGCGCAGGCCGAGGTGGTCGCGCAGGGTTGTGCCGGTGTACTCGGTGCGGAAGCTGCCGCGTTCCTGGAGTTCCGGGACGACCCGGTCGACGAATTCGTCCAGCCCGTGCGGGGTGAGGTGCGGGACGAGGATGAAGCCGTCGGCGGCGTCGGACTGCACGTAGGTGTCGATCCGCTCGGCGACCGACGCGGGCGTTCCGACGAACTGCTGGCGCGCGGTGACCTCGATGATCAGCTCCCGGATGCTGAGCTTTTCGGCCTCCGCCTTGGCCCGCCAGGCCGCGGCGACCGCGCGGGGATCCTTGGCGTGACGTACGCGGCCGCGGGTGATCTCGACGTTGTCGGTGGGCTCGATGTCGGGCAGCGGACCGTCCGGGTCGTAACCGGAGAGGTCCCGGCCCCAGACCTGCTCGAGGAAGGCGATCGCGGTCTGCGGGCCGACCTGTTGCAGGCGGATGTGCCGGGCGCGTTCCTGTGCCTCGGCGTCGGTGTCGCCGAGGACGAACGTGGCCGCGGGGAAGATCTTCAGCTCGTCGGGTGTGCGGCCGTACCTGGCCAGGCGGCCCTTCAGGTCGGCGTAGAAGCGCTGCCCGTCTTCCAGGGCTCCGTGGCCGGTGAAGATCGCGTCGGCTGTGGCCGCGCCGAATTCTCGGCCGTCGTCGGAGTCGCCCGCCTGCAACAGCACCGGGTGACCCTGCGGACTCGGCGGCAGCGCGAATCGGGCGGCGATGTCGAACTGCGTTCCGCGATAGCGGGTTTCGGGTATCTCACGGGCGAATACGCCCGCCTCCCGGTCGATGACCAGGGTGTCCTCGGCCCAGCTGTCCCACAGCGCCCGCGCGACCTCGACGGTCTCGGCCGCGCGGTGGTAGCGCTGACCGTGCTCGAGGTAGCCGCCGCGCCGGAAATTCGCGCCGGTGAACGCGTCGGAGGAGGTCACGACGTTCCAGGCGGCGCGTCCACCGGAGAGGTGGTCGAGCGAGGCGAATTGCTCGGCCAGTTCGAACGGTTCGTTGTAGGTGCTGTTGATGGTGCCCGCCAGCCCGAGCTTCTCGGTCACCCCGGCCAGCGCGTTGAGTACGGTGAAGGTGTCCGGCCTGCCCACGACGTCCAGATCGTGGATGCGGCCGCGATGTTCGCGCAGCCGCAGCCCTTCGGCGAGGAAGAAGAAGTCGAACAGGCCGCGCTCGGCGGTCCGCGCCAGATGCTCGAACGACGCGAAATCGATCTGGCTGCCCGACTCGGGATCGCTCCAGACGGTGGTGTTGTTCACCCCGGGGAAGTGGGCCGCGAGGTGGACGGGCTTGCGGGGCTTGTCGGTCACGACGGCGTGCCTTCCGTGCTGGCGGCGTAGCGGCTCGCCGGGCGGGCCAAGCCCAGACGATCGCGTAAGGTGCCGCTGTACTGCGGTTTCCGGTCGAGCGCGGGCAGCAGGCGCACCACCGCGGGGAGCGCGAGGGGCCGCAAGACGACACCGTCGGCGGCTTCGGCGCTGTGCACGGCCGCGAGCAACTCGCGCAGTGTCTCGGTGGTGCCGAGGTGGCGGAGCGCGGTCGGCGCGGCGGCGATCGGGGCGGCCCAGCCGTCCAGGGTGCGCAGTTCGGTGACCGCCGCATCCGCGGAGTCGGCCAGATGGACGTCGAGATCCAGCAGGATGCGCACGCTCTCGGGATCGCGCCCCACGTCGGCCAGCGCCGAACGCAACTCGGCGCGCCGCGCTCGCGCCGCGTCGAGGTCCGGCGCGCCGATCCGGATCAGGTCGGCGCGGCGCAGCGCGATCTCGGTCGCGGCGGATTTGTCGGCGCGCACCGCGACGATCGGCTGCCCCTGTGGCGAGCGCGGGGTGATCGAGGGGCCCTTCACCGCGAAGTTGTCACCGGTGAAGTCGATGTAGTGCAGTTTGTCCCGGTCGATGAAGCGGCCGGTCGGCGCGTCGCGGATCTCCGCGTCGTCCTCCCAGCTGTCCCACAGCCGGGTGACGACCTCGATCGCCTCATCGGCCTCGTGCCACAGCGACGCCGCGTCCTGTGCCGGTTTGCGCCCGAATGCCCGCGCCTGCTCGTCTCCTTCGGAGACGGTGACCTCCCAGCCCGCTCGGCCGAGCGTGGCGAAATCCAAGCTCTGGATCGCCTTCGCCACGTGGAACGGTTCGGTGTGAGTGACCGGCGCCTGCGGAATCAGGCCGATGCGGTGGGTGGCGGCGGCGACACGGGCGGCGATCGCGACCGCGTCGAGCCTGCCGCCGGGGCCGCCGGGCCGCACCTCGAAGGCACCGGGCAGGAAGACCGCGTCGAGGCCCGCCTGTTCGGCCGCGACGATCAGCTCGACCCAGTACCGCCCGGTGAACAGGTCCTCGGCGCGGGAGTCGGCACGTCGCCAGGAGGCGGGATGCGCGCCGGTGCCCGCCGCTTCGAGGGCGAGGAAGAAGCCGGGGTGCGCCATCAGGCCGTGCCCTCGGCGTCGATCTGCCGCCGCAGCGCCGGATGCGTCCCCGCTCCGGCGACGTCGGGCGCCAGGAACAACGCTTCCTGCCACAGCGCGGCGGGTACGCCACGCGAGGACCGGACGACGCGGCGGTCCCGCTCGGCGCGCACGGGCGCGACGGCGTGCACCCGGCCGCTGCCGGAGGTGTCGGCGGCACGCGGGGCGCGCAGGCGGGTGCGCCACCAGCGCCCCGGACCGGCGTCCGGGGCGGCGAGATCGGCCGGAATCTCCGGCGCGGGTGACGTTCCGGCGTCGGTGGCGGCCGGTTTCGGGTTGAAGGCGGAGTACACCATCAGAGCGATCCTTTTCGGTCGGTGCCACCATGTGTCGGGCTTGTGGCCGGTGGTGGGTTCCGGGAGGCGGGGACGGTTGGTCGCGGAGGAGGGAAGGGCGGGCTCCGGGCGGCTGCGGCACGGCGCCCAGCGCTCCCGCCGGTTCAGTACCCGGCTGTGGCGGTACGTCGGATCCGGCATCAGGCCACGCCTTTCGCGACGGCGGGTGCGGGGATGGCCGACAGCAGTTCGCGGGTGTACTCGTGGCGCGGGTTGTCGAAGATCTCGGCGGTGCGGCCGGATTCGACGATGCGGCCGTGCCGCAGCACCGCGACGTGGTCGCTGATGTGGCGCACCACCGCCAGATCGTGCGAGATGAACAGGTAGCTCAGCGACAGCTCGGCCTGCAGGCGGTCCAGCAGCTCGAGGATCTGCGCCTGCACCGAGGCGTCCAGCGCGGAGACGGGCTCGTCGAGCACCAGCAGCTCGGGATGCAGCGCGAGCGCCCGGGCGATGGCGACCCGCTGGCGCTGTCCGCCGGACAGTTCGGCGGGTCTGCGCTGGGCGAACTCGGAGGGCAGCGCGACCTGGGCGAGCAGCTCCGCCACCCGATCCCGCCGCCGGGCGCGATCCCCGACCCCGAACGCGCGCAACGGTTCCTCGATGATCGCACCCACCCGCCAGCGCGGGTCCAGCGAGGCGTACGGGTTCTGGTACACCACCTGGAAGCGTTTCCGCAGCGTGCGCAGTCGCGACCCGCGGGCCTTCGACAGCGGTTGCCCGTCGAAGGTGACTTCACCGCGGTCGGGTTCGGTGAGCCGCAACGCGATCCGCGCCGTAGTCGACTTGCCCGACCCCGATTCACCGACCAGCGAGAGCGTCTCGCCACGGCCGAGTTCGAAGCCGACGCCCGCCACCGCGGTCACGGTGTCGCCGCCGTGCGCGCGGAAGGTCTTGTGGATCTCGCGCAAGACCAGCAGCGGTTCGCCCGCGCGCGGCTTGGGTGCGCGGTAGTCACCGGCCGGAGCGAGGCTCGGCGACGCCGCGAGCAGGCGCTTGGTGTACGGGTGGCGCGGCGCCGCCAGCAGCTCGGCGGTCGGGCCGCTCTCCACCACCTCGCCACCGCTGAGCACGACGAGCCGGTCCGCGCGTTCGGCGGCGACGGCCAGATCGTGGGTGATCAACAGCACCGCGGTGCCGCGTGCCGCGATCTGCTCGGCGAGGCGGTCCAGCACCCGGCGCGCGACGGTCGCGTCGAGCGCGCTGGTCGGCTCATCGGCGATCACCAGTTCCGGTGCGCAGGCCAGCGCCGCGGCGATCAGCACCCGCTGGCGCTGACCGCCGGACAACTCGTGGGGATACTGGGTCGCCCGAAGTTCCGGCCGATCCAAGCCCGCGTCGGCCAGCAGGTCGATCGCCCGTGCCCGGGCCGCCTTGCGGTCGGCGCGCCCGTGCACGAGCAGTGCTTCGGCCACTTGATCGCCGACGCGGCGGACGGGGTTCAGCGACAGACCGGGGTCCTGCGGGACGAAGCCGATCCGGGCGCCGCGCAGCCGGCGCAGCGCGCGTTCGTCACCGGTGTCGACCACCGCGCCGTCGAAGGTCACGGTTCCACCGGTGATCTCGGCGTTCGCCCCGAACAGCCCGATCACGGCCTGGGCGAGGGTGGACTTGCCGGAGCCGGATTCGCCCACCAGCGCCACCACCTCACCGCGGGCGACGGTGAGCGAGACGCCGGACAGCGCGGTGACCGGGCCCGCCTCGGACCGATAGCGAACCCGCAGGTCCTCGATGTGCAGCAGTGGCGACGCCGTGGCGCTCATGCGTGTTCCCCCTTCGCGATCGCGCGGCCGAGGCGCTGGGCGGCGAGCACGACGGCGATGATGACGAAGCCGGGCAGCGTGGTCATCCACCATGCGGTCGCGAGGTAGTTGCGGCCCTCGGAGATCAGCGTGCCCCACTCCGGGGTGGGCGGCTTCGCGCCGTAGCCGAGAAAGCTCAGCGCCGACACGGCCAGCACCGCCATGCCGAATTCGACCGCGGCCAAGGCCAGCACCGGCTGGTAGGAGTTGGGCAGCACGTGCCTGGCCAGCACCGTGTACCAGCGCACGCCCGCGGCGTGCGCCGCCTCCACGTACACCGCCTGGCGGACCCGCAGCACTTCCGAACGCATCACACGCGCGAAGTTGGCCACCAGCGAAACACCCACCGCGACAGCCACGTTGCCGGTGCCGAAGCCGAGCGCGGTCACCAGCGCCAGCGACAGCAGCAGCGCGGGGACCGACAGCAGCACGTCGACCAGCCGCATGACGACGGCGTCGACCACGCCGCCGATCGCGCCGGACAGCAGTCCGAGCAGCGACCCGGCGACGAGCGCGATGCCGACGGCGGCCAGGGTGGCGGTCAGCGAGAGACCGGCTCCGTGCACCATCCGGGTGTAGAGGTCGCGTCCGAGGTTGTCGGTGCCGAACCAGTGTTCGGCACTGGGGGACTGGAACTTCTGCGCGGGCACGCCGGTCAGCGGGTCGCCGCCGGCGAACACCGACGGCGCCAGTGCCCATCCCACGGCGAGCAGCGCGACCGCGCCCGCGACCACGAGTCCCGCGTTGTCGCGCAACGCCTTCCAGCTCACGGCCGGTCGCCGCAGGCGGGGCAGTACCGCTCTGCGCTGTTCTTCGGTCACGTCGACCACGAGTACGCACCTCCTGGGCAAGCGGCGCGCCGAGCACCGGTACGGACGACGGGAGCAGCGTCAGGCACGGATGATCGCCTCCTCGGCGGCGTCGGCGGCGGTCTGCTCGGACTCGCCGCTCGCGCCGCGCGAACGGGCCGCGATACGCGGGTCGAGCAGCGGATACAGCAGGTCGACAGCGAGATTCACGCTGACGAACACCACCGAGGTGAGCAGCACGATGCCCTGCACCACCGGGATGTCCTGCGCCAGCACCGCGGTCTGGGTCAGCCGCCCCACGCCTTGGCGGGCGAAGACCGTCTCCACCACCACCGATCCGGCGAGCATGTTGCCCACCAGGACCCCGGCGATGGTGAACGCGGGCACACTGGCCGGGCGCAGCACGTGCGTGCGCCGCACCCACCAGCGCGACCCGCCCTTGGCCAGGGCCACGTCGACGAACGGCTGACGCCAGGTCGTCTCCAGCCCGGCCGTGAGGACCTGCGCGATGACCGCGCCGATCGGCAGCGCCAGGGTGAGGGCGGGTAGCACCGTGCCCGCGAACCCGTGCCCGCCGAACGCGGGCGCCAGCCGCAGCTGGAACGAGAACACCTGCAGCAGTAGCAGTCCGGTCCAGAAGGTCGGTACCGAGACGCCCAGCGAGGGCAGCGCGGCCAAGGCGTTGCGCAGCCACGGCCGACGGGTCTGGGTCGCCGCGAACGCCAGCGTGACGCCGCCGATGACCGCGAAGAGCAGCGCCGTGCCGGTCAACTCGAGCGTGGCGGGCAGCGCGTCACCGATCGCGTCGGTGACCGGCTGCCCGGTCGCGATGGAATGCCCGAGATCGCCGCGGGCGGCATGGCCGAGTGCGGTCCAATACTGTTCCCACAGCGGCCGATCCAGCCCGTAGCGTGCCTGCAACTCGGCGATGGCGGCTTGGTCCACCGGTGTGCCGGAGCCGCCGCCGTCGGCCGCGATCGAGACCGGGTCGGCGGGCAGCAGGTACAGCACCACGAACGACAGCGTGAACGCCGCCCACAGCACCCAGACCGCCTGCAGCGCCCGCAGGGCCAGATAGCGTGCCATGACTATCGTCCGCTCAGCCAGGTGTCGAAGAACTGCAATCGCGCGGAGGCTTCGAACTTCAGATCCTGCGTGTTGCCGCCCGCTCCGATCGCCTGGGACAGCTCCACGGTCGGGATCAACAGCCCCGCGTCGAGCACCTGCTGCTGCGCGGTGCGGATGAGCCCGTTGCGCGTCGCGGTGTCCACGGTGCTCACCTGCCCGTTCAGCGCGTCGTCCAACGCGGGGATGGGTCCGCGCACGTTGAGATTGCGCCCTTCGAGACCGAAGGAGGTGCGCAGGATGTCGCCGTCGGCGCGGGTGGTGTTGCCGTAGAAGGTGTCGAAGTCCTTGCTGTTCTGCCGCGCCGTGGTCTCGGCCACCGACACCAGATCCAGCTTCAGCTCGACGCCGACCTGCCGCAGCTGTTGCTGCACCAGCTCGAGGATCGCCTGGTTGCCCGCGAACACCTGGCTGAAGAGCACCGAGAACGACAATCGCTCACCGTTCTTCGTGCGCACGCCGTCCGCGCCGGGCACCCACCCGGCCTGGTCGAGGATGGTGCGCGCTTTCGCCGGATCGTAGGCCAGGCGTGCCGAGAGGTCGGTGTAGCCGGGTGTGCTGCCTGCCAGGGCGCTCGTGGCGGGCTTGAACTGCGGGCCGAGCACGGTGTCCACCAATTGCCTGCGATCGATCGCGGGCAGCAGTGCCTGGCGCACAGCCGGGTCGCGCAGCGGTCCGCGGGTGACGTTGGGCTGCAGGCCGAACGGCACACCCGGGTTGGCCGTGCTGAGCACCCGCCCGCCCGCCGCCTCGATCTGCGGGGCGTCCTGCGGCAGTGCGTCGCTGATCGCGTCCAGCTGCCCGGACGCGAGACTGCCGGTGCGTACGCCGGATTCGGGCACCACGGTGAACTCGATCTTGTCCAGGTAGGCCTCGCCGCGGTGCGCGAACACCGCCGACCCCCACTGGTAGCCGGTGCGCTTGGCCAGCGTCACCGCCGCGTCCTGGCGATAGGCCGCATAGGTGAACGGCCCGCTGCCGACGTTGTCGCCGAGGCAGCGCTGCTCGGCGGGCTTGGCCGTGGTCACGTCGGCCAGGATGCCGAGCTGCGCGGTCGAGGACGCTTGCAGGAACTGCGCGTTGGGCTTGCTGAACTCCACCCGTACGGTGAGCCGGTCGACGGCCGTGGTGCCGACGTAATTGGTGAGATAACTGCTGCCGAGCGGCGCCTTGCCCGAGCCGAGCCGCACGATCGAATCGAAGGTGTTGCGCACCGAGTCCGCGGTGAGCGGCGTGCCGTCGCTGAAGGTGACGCCGTCGGTCAGGCGGAAGGTGAAGACCTTCGCGTCGGGGGTCGCCTCCCAGCTCTGCGCCAGCCACGGCTTCAACTCGCCGGTGGCCGGATCCTGGTCGGTCAGCGAATCCACGATCTGCCGCGCCACGTACACCGTCTGGTTGGTGCCTGCCTGGGCGGGGTCCGAGCAGGTCGGCGCCTGGGACAGGCCGTAGCGCAGGGTGCCGCCCGGCCGGGGCGGGCCCGCGTCGCCGCCGGGCGCGGCCGAATCGCTGCCGCAAGCGGCCACGGTGGTGACCGCGGCGAGCGCGCCGGCCAGCGCGAGGATTCGGTGACGGGTTCGGATCACGAGACAACTCCAGATACTTCGGTGCGGGCGAGCTGTTCGCCCTGACGGGGATCGGCGTCGGCGACACCGGTCGCCAACGGTCTGCTGGGCATGCGGCGGCGCTGCCGGGTCATCGGCTCACCGCTTCTTCGGCAGGCCGGGCGGGTTGATCCGCGATTCGGTGACCGTCTCGCTCCGCAGACCCCAGCGGTCGATCACCTGCTGGTAAGCGCCGTGCTCGATGGCGTGGGCCAGCGCGTGCTGCACGGCGGTGATCAGCCCGTTGTCCTTCTTGGTGAGCACCGCGATCTCGCCTTGCAGCGCCTCCCCCGCACCGGAGAAGGTGCCCACGATCCTGGTCTGCTTCGCGGTGGCCGCGTGGTAGATCGCCGTCGGGTTGGGGCCGAGGTAACCGTCCAACCGCTGCGAGGCCAGCGCCAGGTAGTAGTCGGTGACCTGCTGGAAGTAGGCGATGTCGATCGGGGGCAGCCCTTCGGCCCGGTTCTGCTCGTTCCACTTGACCAGCAGCTGCTCCTGGTTGGTGCCGCTGCCGACGCCGATCCGCTTGCCCGCCAGGCTCGTACGGCCGGTGTACTCGAGCTTGCTCTGGATCGGCACCTCCAGCGCGACGTTGTCCTTGCGGTAGGTCGCGAAGTCGTACTTCTCCTTGCGCTCCTCGGTGACGGTGACGTTGGAGATGAACGCGTCCACCTCACCTGAATCCACCCGCACGAAGTTCTGCGACCAATCCGCCACCTGCGCATCGAGTTTCAGGCCGAGGATGTCGGCGATCAGCGAGGCGAAGTCGACCTCGGAGCCGACCACCGTCTTGTCGTCGGTGGCGTAGAACCGCAGCGGCGGCGCGGCGCCGGACGCGCCGGTCACGATCAGCGTGCCGCGATCGCGGATCGCCTGCGGCACCTCGGCGGCGATGGCATCGACCTTGGCGGCCCGGACGCGACCGGACTGGGTGGGGGAGAGGTCGAAGGTGATCGAACCCGCGGGTTGCGCGGCGTGGTCCGCCTCGGGTTCGGTGCAGCCGGTGGCCAGCAGCACTACCGCGGTCGCGGCAGCGGTGACCAGGGCGGAAAGCTTCATCGGATACCTGTTCGTCAACGGACTCGGGAAAGGAAGGCGCGGGTGCGCGGGTGTTCGGGGTGGTCGAGGACGACCGAGGGCGGGCCCTGCTCGACGATGCGGCCCTCGTCGAGGAACACCACGGTGTCGGCGACCTCACGGGCGAAACCGATCTCGTGGGTGACGATCACCAGGGCGGTGCCGCCGTGCGCGAGATCCCGGATCACGTCGAGCACCTCGCCGACCAGTTCCGGGTCCAGCGCGGAGGTGGGCTCGTCGAACAGGATCACGCGAGGCCGCAGCGCCAGCGCGCGGGCGATCGCCACACGCTGCTGCTGCCCACCCGACAGCCTGCGCGGATACGCGCCCGCCAGCTGTCCGATGCCGACGCGTTCCAGCAGCGCGTGCGCTTCGCGCTCCACATCGGCACGGTCGCGCCGCTGCGCGGATAGCGGGGCGAGCGTGACGTTGTCGAGCACGGTCAGGTGGGGGAACAGGTTGAACTGCTGGAACACGAAGCCGATCCGGGAGCGCTGCTTGCGCACCTCGCGGTCGGGCAGCGCGTGCAGCCGGTCACGGCGCAGCCGATAGCCGATCAGCTCGCCGTCGATGTGCACGGTGCCCGCGTCCAGCGACTCCAAGTGGTTCACCACCCGCAGCAGGGTCGATTTGCCGGAACCGGACGGACCGATCACGGTGACCACCTCGCCGGAGCGCACGGTGAGATCGATGCCGCGCAGCACCTGGTGGGCGCCATAGGATTTCCGGACGCCGCGGACCTGCACGGCGGGTGCGGCGCTCATCGGGTCGCTCCGCGCGGCGCGGCGGGACCGGCCTCGGCGACCTCGCGCAGCTTCTGCCACGCGCGTCGCAGCGGCGTCGGTGGCGGCGTGCGGTGCGCGCCCTTGGCGTAGTGGCGCTCGATGTAGTACTGCGCCACCGAGAGCACGGTGGTGAGCACGATGTACCAGACCGTCGCGACCATCAGCAGCGGCACCACCCGCCCGTTGCGCCCGTAGATCACCTGAACCTGGTAGAACAGCTCGGCGATCGCCATCACCGAGACGATCGAGGTGCCCTTGAACAGGCTGATCACCTCGTTGGTCGCGTTCGGCAGGATCGAGCGCATCGCCTGCGGCGCCACCACCGTACGGAATTGCCGCAGACGCGGAATCCCCAGAGCTGCGGCGGCTTCCAGCTGACCGGCATCCACCGAGATGAACCCGGCCCGGATGATCTCGGCCGAATACGCCGCCTGGTGCAGCGCCAACCCGATCACAGCGGCGGTGAATCCGCTGATCACCCCGTTCACCTCGAAGCTGAACAGCGCGGGCCCGAACGGGATGCCGACCGAGAGGGTCTGGTACAGGTAGGCGATGTTGAACCAGAACAGCAGCTGCACGATCAGCGGGATCGACCGGAACGCCCAGATGTAGACCCAGGAGATCACCCGCAGCACCGGGTTGTTCGACAGCCGGGCGACCGCGAGCGCGGTGCCGAGCAGAAAGCCGAGCGCTGTGCCCCAGATGGTCAGCTCCAAGGTGACCCGCAACGCCGTCAGCACCGACTTCGCCGTGATGTACTGCGCGAACGTCGGCCAGTCCCAGCCGGGGTTGGTGGCCAGCCCGTGCACGAACTGGGCGAGCAGGATCAGCGCGACGGCACTGACCACCCAGCGCCAGGGGTGCCGGGTCTTGGCCACGGTGGGCGTCGGGCCTGCGACGGCCGGAGCGGCGATGAGGACGGGTGTGCCGGTCGGATCCGGTTCGCCCGCCGCGGCCGCGCTCGGCTTCGCCGCGACCGCGGCCGCAGCCGGCCAGGACGGGTCCTCGATGATCACTTCGGTTCCTCCATCGGTCCCGGCGGAAGCACCCGCACCCGGTGACCGGGGGGTTGCTGCGACGTCGACGAGCCAGGTCTCTCGGTCGCTCTGGATGGTTGGCGCCGACCCCCCGTCAACCGGTGACAGGGTCGAGCCGAATCATGATGCCCAGCAAGTGAAGCCGGGAACAAGAGAAGTAATCACCGTGAGCGTAGATCTTGTCGCGCCCGGATTCATCGGATCTTTGTAGTAACCAGGCATGCGCTGCTCTGGCAAGGGTGGGCGAGCCCACCGCGTCATCGCCGGCGAGCGTCCAGCGCCGAATGCCGACGGCCCGATGCAGCATACGGCTCTTGCCGAGGGCGGGGGGCGCGGGTGGGGCGTACGGCTGAGTCGTTCCGGGCAAACGGGACTCGCCACGAAATTGCTGTCTGTAATCCATACTGCTGGACGCGTTTGCCGGAGTACTGTGCCCCTCGATCGTTTCGCCGATGAGGAGGTTTCGTGATCACAATGCGCTCTCTCACCCAGTTGTCCGCTGTCGTGTCCGGTTCCATCGCTCTCGTGCTCGCCGGGCCGGGCGCCGCGCTCGCGGCTCCGGATGCCCCGATTCCCGCGTTCTCCGACCAGCCGGTGCAGGTGGCCGCCCCTGGCGACCTGTTCGGCGCCTACCAAGCCGCGCTCGACGCACTGCGCGCGCTCGGAATCGCGCCGTTCGCGTACCCGACCGCGTCGGCGTTCTGCCTCGACAACACCACGGGCGGTTTGGCGCCCGCCGTGGCGGGCGCCATTCCGGGGCCATGGCCGAAGAACACCGTGCAGATTCCCGGCCAGGACCTCAGCGCCGTCAAGGCCGGGCAGGCCATGTTCACCTTCGTGCCCTACGGCCTCGGTCCGGACGGCCCGAACACCGCGGGCATGCAGGTCGCCTGGCTCAACCTGAACACCGGCCGCGGCGGCACGGCCGCCATGGGGCCGCTGTCGGAGGTCGCCCGTACGATGATCCCCGCGGCCGTTCCCGCTGACCTGCGGCCCGCGGCCGAGCAGGCGATCAGGGACTTCCTCTTCGCGGCCCTGCCGATGGGCGGAGTGCGCGCGGTCCCGGTGGACACCGGGAAGGGCACGGTGCTCGCCGCGGTGTTCGGCACGGTGCAGAACGGCGCCAAGTCCTGCTTCTTCTTGCCGACGGTCGGAATCACCCCGGTGCCATGAGGTCTCGGCCGCCGCGGCGCTGACCGCTCAGTCGAGCGCGCGACCTTTCCAGCGCGCTGTGCCGCGGCGGCGGGCCCGGTGTGAACGCGCCCACAACAGCAGATAGGCCGCCACCGACACCGGATGCGCGGAGGCGGCCAGCACATCCGAGCCCTTCAGCGGACCGCCGGTCTCGGTGGAGCGGGCCAGCAGCCGCCCGCCGACGGCGGCGAGCCAGCCGATCGTGCCCGTCCGCCGAACCGCGCCCCTGCCGAGCACCGCGGCCACGGGCGGCACCCAATAGGCAAGAGCGGCAACGAGTCCCACCGCCGCGCCGCCCGCGATCGTGCCGTCGTAGGCCGACCAGAGCCAGCGGGTGTAGCCCGCGTCCAGGTCGGCGGCGCCGCGATACATCCTGGTGCTGGCCAGTGGGCCCGCGGCCACCACAACGGTGGCGTGCCCGGCTCGCCGCAGCGTACGGGCGATGTCGAGGTCTTCGGTGACGCTCCCGGCCACCGCCGCGTGGCCACCCACCGCGCGGTACACCGCGTTGTCGAACACGAGGAACTGGCCGCACGCCACCGCCGTGGACGGCCGCAGGCTCCGGTCGGCCACCGCGACCGGCAGCGTGGAGGCCCACGACCAGCACAGCAGCGG
Source organism: Nocardia abscessus (assembly GCF_015477775.1). Taxonomy (GTDB): domain Bacteria; phylum Actinomycetota; class Actinomycetes; order Mycobacteriales; family Mycobacteriaceae; genus Nocardia; species Nocardia abscessus_A. The sequence continues at coordinate 184,618 of NZ_JADLQO010000015.1, forward strand.
CTGCACCACGGCCTCCGCCACCGAACCGGCCACTTGCAGCGGCCACGGGGAGACCAGCGCGGCTGTTCGTCTGCGCAGAGCCCCGACCGCCGCGGCGATCGCCGCCGGGGCCAGTCGTACGTCGGCGTCCACGAAGATCAGCACCGGCGCCGTCACCTCCTCGGCCAGCCGGACGCAGGCGGCGGCCTTCCCGGTCCAGCCGGGCTGCGGGCCGGATTCGGTGCGCAGCAGGGTGAAACGGGAATCGTCGCCGATCGCCGCGCGGGCGGCAGCGCCGGTGTCGTCGGTGGACGCGTCGTCGAGGATGCGCACCGTCAGGCGCGGTACGCCCACCTGGGCGCGTAGGTCGGCGATCAGGTCGGGTAGCCGGTCGGCCTCGTTCCGGGCCGGGACGCAGACGGTGACGGGTTCGATCACAGTCGTCGGAGTGTCCGCCAACCGCCGCAGGGTGATCCGGTTGTACAGCGCGATACCCGCGCCGAGCACGGCCAGAGCGGTAGCGCAGGTCGGCAGGATCGAGGTCGCGCGCAACGTCTTCGGCAGGTCGGCACTCACCATGTGCGCCACGCTATCCCGGCACACCGACCTACCGCTCAGCGATTCTGCGACACCGAGCGCCACCAGCGGCTCAACGAGAAGCCGACTTCCGGCGCTCCGGGCGGGGCGGGGTTGCGGTCCATGTAGGCCAGCGCGGCCACGATGGCGGCTACCGCGAGCGTGATGCCGCCCGCGATGCCCGCCCAGCCCGCGAACGAGCGGGTGTTCGGGTCCGCGTAGCTCACCTCGGCGCGCAGCGTGGACACATCGCCGGGCGGCAGCTTCCAGGAGACGACGTTGTCGCCGTCGCGGCTACCGTTGGTCTTGGCGACCCGGGCCGGGAACGCGATGGTGAACTGCACGTCGGAGCCGTGCGGCGGAACGGATTTCAGATCGACGCGCCCGGTCATGCTGACCAGGTCGCCGGTGCGCTGGAACTGCAACTGGAACATGCCCTGGGTCTGCTCGGACAGCTGGCCGAGCTGCTGCACCTCACCGAAGGACAGGTCCTCGAAGAACACCTGGCTGCCCGTGTATCCGTCCTGGGCGTACGGCTCCACCCGCACCTTCGCGGCCAGCGTCTCGGGCGCCTTCAGCTGCGGACCCTTGTCGCCGGGGTCGGCGGGCACCACGGCGGCGACGAGCCGCCCGGACACCCGGTCGTTGGACGAGACGCCCATCGACACCTGGACCCGCAGGCAGCTCGCGAGCATCGGCACCAGCATCGCCGCGAGCAGAACGGCCGCCGCGACACGCATGCCGCGGTGTCGGGCCCGCCGCCGCGGGAGGTCCGGGGCATCGGGCTTCGTGGTGACGGGACTCGGCTGCACGGGTGACATCGTGCCAGGCCGTCGGCCCGGAATGAAACGCACCAGTCGCAACGCGCGTCGGTCTGCCGCGCCGGGCGGACCGCGCCGGGTCAGCGGCGCGCGCGAGCAGCCGAGACCAGTAAGGGAACGCCCAGCACAGCCATACCGGCGAAGCCGTATCCGGCGGAGGGCGGAAGGCCGAGGAAGACCCCGTGGGCCAGCGCCGACCCCAGCCAGGTCCACAGGAACAAGGTCACCGGGACGATGCGTGCCGACGCGCGACCGTTCTCCGGCTGCGTCCGCACCGGATCCGGCGCGGCCTGCTCCCAGGCCGCCAGCAATCCGCCCATCACGAGCGCGACGCCGAACCACCCCAGGTAGTTCGTCACCGGAATCCAGTCCAGCCCGGGGAGTCCGGAGTGGGTGTCACACCAGGTCCACTGACCGTCGGCCACCATCTGCGGATCGAGGAACAGATCCCAGCCCACCGCGCCGGCCGCCGTCGCCACGATCCGTGCGCGCGTGTGCCGCGACACCATCCCGGCGATCACCCACACCGGGTAGATTCCGCCGGTCCAGGCCAGCGGCACGATCAACGGCACCGTGAGCAAGGCAGGGCCGAGCCGGTCGACGGCGTACTCGTAGCAGCCGAACGGCACTCCCGTCGCGGTGCCGATCACCTCGGCGGTGAGCCCGAGGCCGGAGACGACGACCAGGAAGCCGAGGGCGTAGCGCGGTCCTCTGGTCGCGGTGGCGTGTGCCAGCGCGGCGCCCGCGGACAGCAGCACGACCGCGACCGTGATCCGGTCGCGCGCGCCGCCGGTGGTCAGCGGATATCCGATCTGCGCCACGATCGTCGCGGCGGCGAAGACGAGGGGAAGGAGAAAGCGCACCGAGCGATAGCAGGGCACCGAATACGCGGGGTGTTCGCGCGTCGGTGTGATCTGTCCAGTCACCGGTGCCCGCTCGGCCGAGTCCGTCATCGCAGCCACCGGGGTAGCCGACGCCGTCTCAGGTCGCGCAGCGCGAGTGCGGCGGCGGTGCGGCCGCTCGCGCCGGAGACCCCGCCGCCGGGGTGGGTGGACGCCCCGGTCAGGTACAGCCCCGGCGCGCCGGGCACCCGCTGCCCCGCCAGTTCCGGCAGCGGCCGCCACAGCATCATCTGGTCCAGCGACATCTCCACGTGCATGACGTTGCCGCCGACGAGCCCGAGCTCACGCTCCAGGTCCACCGGCGTCTGCACGTGCGTGCGCAACACCGTCTCCGCGAAACCGGGTGCGTACGAATCGACTTCGGCGATGATCCGGTCGCCTTCCTGCTGCGCGAGGCCGGCCCAATCGGCGCCGGAGGCCAGTTGATACGGGTGCCACTGCGCCCAGAGCGACAACTGATGCTCACCCGGCGGCGCGATGGTGGGGTCGAGGGCGCTGAAACTCATCGCCAGCACCACCGGCCGCGGCGGCAGGTCCCCTGCCAGCGCCGCGCCGTGCGCGCGGCGCAACTGCGCGCGGTCGGACACCAGGAATTGCAGGCCGCGAGCGGAGTGATCGATCGGGCTGCCGGGATAGCCGGGCAGCGCCGACGTGGCGGCCCGCACCACCATCCCGATCCCGGGACCGACGCGGATGCGCCGCCGCCAGTCGTCGAGCGTCGCGCCGTCGAATCCGCCGTCGCGGAGCAGGTCCAGCGTGGTCAGCACATGGCTGCCCGCGATCACGGTGTCGGCGCACAGCTCTCGGCCCGACGCGGTGCGCACCCGCCAGCGCTCGCCGTCGCGGCGCAGGGCCACCACCGCGTCGCCCGCGGTCACCACCCCGCCGTCCGAGCGCAGCCGCGCCACCAGCGCCGTGGTCAGCGCTCCGCTGCCGCCGACCGCCCGGCCCGGCGGCAGGGTGTGCATGAGCGCGGCGAAGCCCACCATCGGCGCCGTGCCCGGCTCCGACATCGGCGGCCCGGACTGCGCACCGAACCACGCCAGCGACGCCTTCAGGCGCTCGTCCTCGAAGGAGGCGTCCAGCAGCGCGTCCCCGGATTGCAGGAATTCCCGCGAGAGGGCGCTGCCGCCGTCTTTCGCGTCCAGTCCCCAGAACGACCGCACGAGCCTGCCCGGCGTCGGTCCGCCACCGAAGGCTCGCATCACACGGGCGCTGCGCGGACCCCACACCTGGACGAACCGGCGATAGGCCGCCGCGTCCCGGCGGCCGCAGGCGGCCGCGATCGACGCGCAGGTCGCTTCCAGGTCACGGTGGAACACGAGGGCGGGGCGGCCCGCGTGCGCGGGCGTGAAACCCCATGGGTCGCAGTCGATGTATCGCAGCCCGAAGCGATCGAGCTCGAGTTCCTCGACGATGCCGGTGTGGCGGATCATGATGTGCGCCGACGAGCCGCGATCGACCCGATGGCCGGGGAACCGCTCGACGGTCGACACCGCGCCGCCGAGGACCTCGTCGCGTTCGAGCACCTCGACCTCGTGGCCGGCGCGGGCGATATAACACGCGGCGACCAAGGCGTTGTGGCCCGAGCCGACGACGACCACCGTCACGTGACCCTCACAGCGGTAGCCGCCTGCCGAGGATCGCGAACGGACGGTTGTCGCCCGCGAACACGAAATTCCGGACCACGTCGGTGAATCCCTGCCTGCGGTACAACCGCCAGGCGCGGTTGTCCTCACCGGCGACCTCGGGCGTCGACAGCAGCACGGCGCGCTCGGTGCGGTCGCGCAGCAGTCGTTCCAGCAGCGTGGCGCCGATACCCCGACCCTGCGCGGTCGGATGCACGTGCAGCTCGGTGAGCTCGAAGTAGTCCGAGAGCAGTTCGCGCGTGGAGTGTTCCGGCCAGCCCGAGCGTCGCATTCCGCTGTGCACCTGCTGGTGCCACCACTGGTGCGCGGCGCCACGGTAGCCGTAGGCGATGGCCACGATCGGTGCGCGGCGCAGATCGATCCGGCCGGAGTCGTCGGGCAGCACCGCGGCGACCGCCTGCCAGCCGGGCCGGGTGGTGTGCTCGGTCCACATCGGTGCGCGATGGTTCTCGGTCCCGTGCGGATAGTCCATGGCGGCCACGTAGACCGCCAGCGCGTCGTGCAGCCGGGAGCGCAGAGCCGCTACCGAGAGATCGATGACGGCGGGTGCGGGAGTGTGGTTGGGCTTGACGGCGGTCATGGCTCTCGTCGGTCGCGCGGACGCGGAAGTTTGTCGGTGGGCGTCTCTATATTGAAGCTCAATTCAAACGTTCGAATACCTGTTCGGTCCGGGCGGTTGCTGGAAAGCGGTGGGGGACGCCGCCTCCAGCGCGGATACGGGCCAAGGTACGCGATGGTGGAGGGACGGCGATGTCGATGTCTGGTCGAGTGGAACATCCGGGCCGGCCCGGCCGGGCCGGCAAGCTGCTGGAGCGCGCGGACGGGTTGCTCATGCAGGCGGCGGGCGAACGAGATCCGCGCGAGCGGTTCCGCACCGCCTATCTGGCAGCCCTGCGCGGCGCGGGCGCGGTGATCGCGCTCACGGGCGCCGACGCCGCACCCCGCGCGCGTTCGCGCAACGCGTGGGTGCTGATGCAGCGCGCCGCGCCCGAGTTCGTGATGTGGGCGGACTACTTCAGCGCGCGCTCGGAGATCCGGGCCGCGCTGGAGGCCGGGCTGGACCGAAAGGTCGACGAACACGAGGCCGACGAGTTCTCTTCGCGGGTGGCGGCATTCCTCCACGACGTGGAAGACCTCCTCGCGGCGTCGGCTCGGCTGCGCCCGGCCCCGGGAGTCACCGGCGGTATGACCGCTTAGCTCATCGGCGATCAGGCGTACCTCCGCCTTCGCTGCGGCCATGCGCGGTTGAGGACGGACTATGTCCGGCTGCGTCTATCTGCGTACCTCCGCCTTCGCTGCGGCCGTGCGCGGTTGAGGACGGACTATGTCCGGCTGCGTCTATCTGCGTACCTCCGCCTTCGCTGCGGCCGTGCGCGGTTGAGGACGGACTATGTCCGGCTGCGTCTATCTGCGTACCTCCGCCTTCGCTGCGGCCGTGCGCGGTTGAGGACGGACTATGTCCGGCTGCGTCTATCGGCGTCTATCGGCGGACCTCCGGTTTCGCTCCGGCCCTGCGCGGTCTGAAGACGGACTACGCCGACTGGGCCCATAAGGTGGTCTGGCCCTGATCGAACTCGTATCATTGGTGTCAGATGGCCGCCAAGGTCGGCTATCTGTCGCCTACCCGGAGGCGACAGCCACGCCTAGTGCCGGGGGAGGTACCGTGCCACTCTCCGAGCACGAGCAGCGCATGCTCGAACAGATCGAGAGCGCTCTCTATGCTGAGGATCCCAAGTTCGCCTCGTCCGTCCGCGGCGGACGGCTTCGTTCGACCTCGAGTCGTCGCAGACTCCAGGCCGCGGCGTTGTTCGTCCTCGGCCTCTTTCTCCTAGTCGCAGGCATCGCAGCGCCCGTGAAGCCAGGCGGCTTCCCGATCATCAGCCTGATCGGGTTCATCGTGATGTTCGGTGCGGGTGTGCTCCTGCTGCTCGGCACCGCCAAGAGTGCCGCCAAGAACGACCGCTCGGGTGGCGAAGCCTCCTCCGGCGGCGCGGGCGCCCGTGGGCGGCAGCGGAAATCCGGCGGTTTCTCCGAGCGTATGGAGGATCGCTTCCGGCGGCGTTTCGAGCAAGAGTAGCTCGCCCGTAGCCTGACAACTTCAGCATTACCGGCGACGCCGCACCGCAGAGGTGCGGCGTCGCCGGTTCGTGTGCGCGGCCGATCGTGTCGCGGATGATCTTCGGGCGGGCGCTTTCCCCCTTCCCCACACCTCCCCACAAACTTCCCCCACCACGCCCCCGCGCACCGGGCGCCAGGGGGTTTGCTGGGTGTTTTCGGGCGTTTGTCCGTGGGGTCTGCGCGTGTCGGCAGAACTCGTGAAAGTTCTCCACGGCAGTGATAGCTGGGATGACCTGCGGAATCGTCTGAGTCGGGAGCCAGATCACCGCTTGTTTCGATTGAAAGTGGGGGAAAGTGGGGTAATGTGGAGCGCGCAGTACTGAAGGGCCGACCATCGAGGTGATCGAATAGGGAGGTATCGAGTTGTTTCTCGGTACCTATACACCTCGCTTGGATGACAAGGGGCGACTCACGTTGCCTGCGAAGTTTCGAGACGATCTGGCGGGAGGGTTGATGGTCACGAAGGGGCAGGACCACAGCCTTGCCGTGTACCCGAAGGAAGAGTTCACCGCGCTCGCTCGGCGTGCCGCGGCCGCGTCTCGAAGCAACCCGCAGGCACGCGCGTTCGTCCGGGCCCTCGCGGCCGGAACGGACGAGCAGCGTCCGGACGCGCAGGGCCGGATCGTGTTGTCCGCCGACCATCGTCGCTACGCCAACCTGCAAAGGGATTGCGTGGTGATCGGTTCGGTCGACTTCCTGGAGATTTGGGACAAGCAGGCGTGGGAGTCCTACCTCGCCGAGCACGAGGAGGACTTTTCGCAAGCCAGAGACGAGTCGCTGGGCGGAATCTTCTAGCCGCGGGCGAACGAGTGCCACGCGGTCTCTGCCCGGACGCGGACCCTGACGTACTTCCCCGACGCCAGGTGCCGAGGTTCGGTCAGAGACCACGGGGCATTCGTATCCGTATCGAAAGCACTGTGTAACAAGGCGACCCGTGTGCGGTGCGCGACGACGCGAGGCAGGACTCCGGGAGGTCGAGGTGAACCGTGAACAGCGCGGTCCCCGCCATGTTCCGGTTCTGCTCGAGCGAGCCGACGCGTTGCTGGGTCCGGCTCTGGCCGAGCCTGGTGCGGTCTACGTCGACGCGACCCTGGGCTTGGGCGGCCACGCCGAACATTTCCTGAGCACGTACCCCGGCATCCATCTGGTCGGGCTCGACCGCGACACCACCGCGTTGAAGCTGGCCGGCGAGCGGCTCGAGCCGTACGCGGACCGAGTCACGTTGGTGCACACCCGCTATGACGGCATCGCCGACGCGCTGAGCGAGGCAGGGCTGCAGCCCACCGGTTCGGTCTCGGCGATCCTGATGGACCTGGGCGTCTCCTCGATGCAGCTGGACGAGGCCGATCGCGGCTTCGCCTATTCCGTCGACGCCCCGCTGGACATGCGAATGGACCCGACCCGCGGGCTCACCGCCGCCGACGTGCTCAACACCTACAGCCATGGTGACCTGGCCCGGGTGCTGAAAACCTACGGCGAGGAACGTTTCGCGAGCCGGATCGCCGCCGAGGTCATCCGCCGGCGCAAGGTCAAACCGTTCAGCACGAGCGCCGAACTGGTGGAGCTGCTGTACGCGACGATCCCCGCGGCCACGCGCCGTACCGGCGGGCACCCGGCCAAGCGCACCTTCCAAGCCCTGCGAGTGGAGGTCAACGGGGAACTCGACTCCTTGCGCGCCGCGCTGCCCGCCGCGCTCGCCGCGCTGCGTGTCGGCGGCCGCATCGTCGTCATGTCCTACCAATCGCTGGAAGACAAGGTGGTCAAGCACGAGCTCGTCACGCACACCGCGTCCAGGACGCCGGTGGGCCTGCCGGTGGAGTTGCCCGGGATGGGACCGGAGTTCCGGATGCTGACCCGCGGCGCGGAGAAGGCGACCGAGCAGGAGATCGAGGACAACCCGCGGGCGGCCCCTGTGCGCATGCGCGCCGCCGAGCGGATCCAGGAGGCCGGGTGAGGAAGCTGTGCGCGGCGCCTCATCGCGCCGGCTGCGTGCGGATGTCCCGCAGAGATATCGGAGGCCGGATGAGACAGCGTCGCGCTGTGCTTCTCCGGCGTCCCGGGAGGACAGAGGAGGGGAATCGATGAGCGTGCGGACGCGGACCGTCGAAGCGCCGGGCCGGGTCGCCCGGCGGGTCCAGGATGCCGAACGGGTGAAGTCGGGTGCGGCGCAGCGCGCCTACGCGCGGCGGCGCCTTCGTGCCGAAAGCGGTTCGGACACCGCGTTTCTGCCCACTGTGCGGCGCTCGGCGATGGCCGCGCGCATTCCGTTCGTCACGGCCATCATCGCCCTGCTCGGCTGCGGTCTCGCGCTCACGTTGCTGCTGACCACGCGCGCCGCGGAGGACAGCTATCAGCTCGGTGACGCGCGGGCGACGAATCGGCGGCTGGCCGACGAGCGCGCCGCGCTGCAGCGGGAGGTAGAGGCCGCCGATTCGGCGCCGGAACTGGCCGCGCGAGCACGCGAACTCGGCATGATCCCGGCCAGGGACCCGGCCCGCCTGCTGGTCGGCCCGGACGGCTCGGTCACGGTGATCGGCAAGCCCACTCCGGCCCAGGGCACTCCCGTGCCCCCGCTGAACGCCTCGCCTTCGGCGCGGCCGTGGGGCGAGCGGGTGGTTCCCGTCACCACCACGCCCGGTGCTCCTGCGCCGGGCAGGCCGAGCACCGGGCCGCAGAACCCGCAGGTGAACGCGGCGCCCGCGCCGGGAAGTCCGGTCCCGACGTCCCCTGCGGCGGTCGTCCCGCCGTCGGCGCTGCCCGCGCCACCGGCCGAGGCGCCGCAGCCACCCGCGGAAACGGTGCCGCGATCGGACGCGGCGCAGCCTGAGACGGCACCCGGCGGAGTGCCGCAGTGACGCACCCGAGGCCTGCGCCGCGCCCGCGGCGCGGGCCTTCCGCCCCCCGCGCCGCGGGTAGGCCGCGCCAGTCCGGCACCACCGTCTCGGACGGTCCGCTCCGGTTACGCCTCGGCGTCGGCCGGGTGGTCATGCTCGTTGCGCTCGCCGTGGTCGCGCTGCAACTGCTGTGGGTGCAGAGCGTCGCGGCGCCCGGACTGTCCGCGCAGGCGGCCAGTCAGCGCACCACCCACCAACCGGACCCGGCCACCCGTGGGCCGATCACCGACCGCAACGGCAAGGCATTGGCCTTCAGCGTCTCGGCGAAGGCCCTGCACTTTCGACCGGTCTCTGTCCGGAAGGAGTTGGCGGATGCCAGAGCCAAGAGCGACAAGGCGCCCGATCCGGACCAGCGGTTGCGGGACATTGCGCGCACCATCCACGAGAAGCTCGGCAAAGACGCACCGAAGGAATCGGATCTGCTCGCCAAGCTGAACAGTGATGAGCAATTCGTGTTCCTCGCCCAAAACGTCGACCCGCGTATCGCGGATGAGATCATCGAGAAGTTCCCCCAAGTCGGCTCCGATCATCAGAGCCCCCGGGTGCACCCCGGCGGCTCGCTGGCGGCGAACGTCATCGGCGCCACGGGGTGGGACGGCCACGGAACGGTCGGGCTCGAGTCGTCACTGGACTCGGTGCTGGCCGGTACCGACGGTTCCTACACCTACGATCGCGGTTCCGACGGCGCGGTCATCCCGGGCAGTTGGCGGGACGAACAGCCCGCGGTCAACGGATCGGCCGTCGAACTGACCCTGGACTCGGATCTGCAGTACTACGTGCAACAACAGGTGCAGCAGGCCAAAGACATGTCGGGCGCGGGCTCGGCCTCGGCGGTCGTCCTGGACGCCAAGACCGGGCAGGTGCTGGCCATGGCCAACGACAACACCTTCAACCCGGACCTGGGCCCGCAGAAGTGGGCCGACACCGACCTGAGCAATCCGTCGGTCACCGACGTGTTCGAGCCCGGCTCGGTGAACAAGATCGTCACGGCGGCCGCCGCCGTCGAATACGGCCTGACCGACCCGGACGAGGTGCACCAGGTGCCCGGCGCGATCCAGATGGCGGGTGTCACCGTGCACGACGCGTGGACGCACGGCGTCGAGCCCTACACGACCACGGGCATTTTCGGCAGGTCCTCCAACGTGGGCACGCTCATGCTCGCGCAGCGGGTGGGCGAGGACCGCTTCGCCGACATGGCGCACCGGTTCGGGCTCGGGCAGCGCACGGGCATCGGCCTGCCCGGAGAGAGCGCGGGCCTGATGCCCGACCGTGACCAGTGGTCCGGCGGCACGTTCGCGAATCTCCCGATCGGGCAGGGTCTTTCGATGACCACGCTGCAAATGGCGGGCATGTACCAGGCGATCGCCAACGACGGCGTCCGCATTCCGCCCCGGATCGTCCGGGCGAAGATCGCGCCGGACGGCGCACGCACCGAGGAGACCCAGCCGGACGGCGTGCGGGTGGTGAGCAAGCAGACCGCCGCCACGCTGCGGACGATGTTCCAGGCGGTGGTGCAGCGCGACCCGATGAACGCCAACCAGAACGGCACCGGGTGGCCCGCGGCCATCACCGGCTACCAGGTGGCGGGCAAGACCGGCACCGCGCAGAAGGTGGACCGGAACTGCCGGTGCTACTCCACGTCGTCGTTCTGGATCACTTTCGCGGGCATGGTTCCCGCGGACAATCCGCGATACGTGATCGGGCTCATGCTCGACGCGCCCGTCCGCAGTTCCGACGGCTCCGGTGGCGGTTCGGTCGCTCCGCTGTTCCACAACATCGCCTCGTGGGCGCTGCAGCGTGACCGCGTACCGCCGTCCCCGCAGCCGTCCAGGCAATTCGTCCTGCAGGCGGGGTGATCCGGCCCCCTGGCCCGGCGCGAGGCGGGCGTGTGCGCCGGGGCTGCGCCCGGCCGTGTCCGGGTGCCGCGTGGCGCGGTCTGCGCCGGGCGGACGAACCCGTAGGGTGCGGGGGCGACCTCCCCGCCCTTGCGATGGGGCGCATGGTCCCGCCGTGACCGGTCGCCGGTAACCTGACACGTCGATCGATGCCCCCGAAAGGAGCCTGGTTTCTGTGCAGTCCGGTCAACCGCGCGCATTGCGGCCAGAGCATTCGCCGTCGACGCCGCTGGCGTCGCTGGCCGCCGTCATCGGGGCCGCGACGAGCCCCGAAGCGGACGTGCGCGGCGTGTCGGTCACCGGCATCGAGCAGCGGTCCGACGCCGTGCTCCCCGGCGACGTGTTCGCCGCGCTGCCCGGCGCCCGCGCGCACGGCGCCCGTTTCGCGGCGGACGCGGTCGCCAACGGCGCGGTCGCGGTGCTGACCGATGCGGCGGGCGCGCAGCTGGCCGGCCCGCTGCCGGTGCCGGTGCTGGTGCGGGAGAACCCGCGGGCCGTGCTCGGCGAGCTGTCGGCGACGATCTACGGCAATCCGTCCGAGCGGCTGCGCATCGTCGGGATCACCGGAACCTCCGGCAAGACCACGACCTCCTATCTGGTGGAGGCGGGCCTGGCCGCCGCAGGGCTGTCCACCGCGCTGATCGGCACCATCGAGACCAGGATCGGCGGCAGGCGGGTGCCGAGCGCCCTGACCACGCCCGAGGCGCCGCAGTTGCACGCGATGTTCGCGTTGATGGTCGAGCAGGGCGTGGACGCGGTGGTGATGGAAGTGTCCAGCCACGCGCTGACGCTGGGCCGGGTGGACGGGGTGCGTTTCGCGGTCGGCGCGTTCACCAACCTGTCCCAGGACCACCTCGACTTCCACGCCGATTTCGACGATTACTTCGCCGCCAAACGCAAGCTGTTCGAACCGGATTCGCCGGTCGCCGCGCGCACCGCCGTGGTCTGCGTCGATGACGAGTGGGGCCGACGGCTGGCCGCCGGTCTGCCGGACCCCGTCACCGTGTCGACCACTCGGACCGCCGCCTGGAGCGTCACCGGCGCGGTGTCGGCGCACGGCGGCGAACAAGACTTCACCGCGACCGGTCCGCACGGGGAAATCGCTGTGCGCCTGCGGCTTCCCGGCGCCTACAACGTCGCCAACGGCCTGCTCGCGGTGGCGGTCTGCGCCGCGGCGGGCGTCGAGCCGTCGGTCGCCGCGCCCGCGTTGGCGACGGTGGACGTGCCCGGCCGGATGCAACGGGTGGAGCGCGGGCAGGACTTCCTGGCGATCGTCGACTACGCGCACAAGCCCGCGGCGCTGGAGTCCGTGATCGCCACACTGCGTGGACATCTCGCGGCCGACACCGCGGGACGGCTCGCGGTGGTGATCGGCGCGGGCGGCGACCGGGACGCGGCGAAGCGGCCGCTGATGGGCGCCGCGGGCGCACGGGGCGCCGACCTGCTGATCATCACCGACGACAACCCGCGCACCGAGGACCCGGCGGCCATCCGCGCCGCCGTCGGCTCCGGTGCGCTGGAGGTCCCGGAGACCGAACGCGGCGAAGTGCGTGAAATCGGTGACCGGGCCGAAGCGATCGCGGCCGCGGTGGAGTGGGCGCGCCCCGGTGATGTGGTGCTGATCGCGGGCAAAGGACATGAGGCAGGGCAGGAGATCCAGGGCGTGAAGCACCCGTTCGACGACCGCGATGTACTCGCGGCCGCATTGGAAAGACGTAGTCCGCAAGGCAATCACGCGGAGGACTTGACGGTTTCATGATCGAGATGACACTGCGGGAGATCGCGGAGGTCGTCGGCGGCACGCTGCACGACGTCGCAGACCCGGAGGTGCGCGTAACCGGCTCGGTCGAATTCGATTCGCGCCGAATCGGTTCCGGCGATCTGTTCCTGGCGTTGCCGGGCGAGCGTTCCGATGGCCACCACTACGCGGACGCGGCGATCGCCGCGGGCGCGGTGGCGGTGCTGGCGGCGCGGCCGGTGGGCGTGCCCGCGATCGTGGTCACCCCGAGCCGGGGCGCCGTGCCGTCGAGTTCGGTTGCCTTGAGCCATGACTCGGACGGTTCCGGCGCCGCCGTGCTGACCGCGCTGGCCGCGCTGGCCCGCGCCAGCGTGTCGCGCCTGGCCGCGGACGGCGGCCTCACCGTCGTCGGCGTGACCGGCTCGTCCGGCAAGACCTCCACCAAGGACCTGCTGGCCGCTGTGCTGGCGCCGCTGGGCACGGTGGTGGCTCCGCCCGGTTCGTTCAACAACGAGCTCGGTCACCCGTGGACGGCACTGCGCGCCGACGCGGACACCCGTTTCCTGGTGCTGGAGCTGTCCGCGCGCGGGCCGGGCCACATCGCCGCGCTGGCCGAGGTGGCGCCGCCGAGCATCGGCGTGGTGCTCAACGTCGGCACCGCGCATCTCGGCGAGTTCGGCAGCCGCGAGGCCATCGCGAAGACCAAGGGCGAGCTGGTCGAGGCGCTGCCGCCGACCGGCCTCGCCGTGCTCAACGCCGACGATCCGCAGGTCGCCGCGATGGCCGCGCGCACGTCGGCGCGTGTGGTCTCGGTCGGGCAGGCCGCGAACGCCGAGGTGCGGGCCACCGACATCCAGCTCGACGACCAGGCCAGGGCCGCCTTCACGGTGCACACGCCCGCGGGCAGCGCCCCGGTGCGACTGGCCGTGCACGGTGAGCACCAGGTGGGCAACGCGCTGTCGGCCATCGCCGTCGCGCTGGCCTGCGGCGCCGACCTCGAGACCGTCACGGCGGCGTTGTCCGGCGCGCGCGCCGCGTCCGCCCGCCGGATGGACGTGCGCACCACCACGGACGGGATCACCGTCGTCAACGACTCCTACAACGCCAACCCCGACTCGGTCCGTGCCGCGCTCAAAGCCCTGGTGAGCATGGCGCGCGCGGGCGAGACGCCGCGGCGCAGCTGGGCGGTGCTCGGCGAGATGGCCGAGCTCGGCGCGGAGTCCGTCATCGAGCACGACGCCATCGGGCGGCTCGCGGTGCGCTTGGACGTCAGCCGCGTGGTCGTCGTCGGCACCGGAAGGCCCGCCCGCGCGCTGCACCAAGGGGCGGTGATGGAAGGGTCGTGGGGCGAGGAATCGATCCTCGTACCGGACATCGAGGCGGCGATCGCACTGCTGGACAAGGACGTCGCCCCCGGTGACGTGGTGCTGGTCAAGGCATCGAAGTCGGTCGGCCTCTGGGAGGTCGCCGAGCATCTGACCGACCCGGACGCCGTGCTCGCGCGCGGCGGCGCGGCGGACACCCGGGTGGGGCAGGACACGGAGGCAGCAGGATGAGACAGATTCTCTTCGCCGCGGCGATCGCGCTGACGGTCTCGATCCTGCTGACGCCACTGCTGATCCGATTGTTCGCCAAGCAGGGGTTCGGGCAGGAGATCCGGGTCGACGGCCCCGCCAGCCACCAGGCCAAGCGCGGCACCCCGACCATGGGCGGCGTCGCCATCCTGGTCGGCATGTGGGCCGGCTACCTCGGCTCGCACCTGATCGGCATCGGCTACGACGCCGACGGCCCGTCGGCGTCGGCATTGCTGGTGCTCGGCCTGGCCACGGCACTCGGCGCGGTGGGTTTCGTCGACGACTTCATCAAGATCCGCAAGCAACGCAACCTGGGCCTGACCGCGGCGGGCAAGTATCTCGGCCAACTGTCCGCGGCCGTGATCTTCGGCATTCTCGCCTTGCAGTTCCGTGGCGCGAGCGGGCTGACCCCCGCCAGCAGGCATCTGTCCTATGTGCGCGACATCAGCACGGTGACCATGGGCGTGGTCGTGTTCCTGGTGTTCGTCTGCTTCGTGGTCGTCGCCTGGTCCAACGCGGTGAACCTCACCGACGGACTCGACGGGCTGGCCGCCGGATCGATGAGCCTGGTGCTGGGCGGATACGTGATCATCACGTTCTGGCAGTACTACCACGCCTGCGAAACCAAGCCCGAGGCCGGCTGTTACAACGTGCGCGATCCGCTGGACCTCGCCCTGGTCTGCGCCGCGGGCGCGGCGGCGTGCGTCGGTTTCCTGTGGTGGAACGCCGCCCCCGCCAAGATCTTCATGGGCGACACCGGTTCGCTGGCGCTGGGCGGCCTGCTGGCCGGGCTGTCCATCACCACCCGGACCGAGCTGCTGATGATCGTGATCGGCGCGCTGTTCGTCGCCGAGACGGCGTCGGTGGTGTTGCAGGTCGCGGTCTTCCGCACCACGCGCAACCGGTTGTTCAAGATGGCGCCGTTCCATCACCACTTCGAGCTCAGCAAATGGGCCGAGACGACGGTGATCATCAGGTTCTGGCTCCTGGCCGCGATGGCCTCCGCCGTCGGGCTCGGGCTGTTCTACAGCGAATACCTCTCCGCGGTCGGGTGAACGAGATGGTCGAACATTCTCCGCGAGCTCTGCGCTCACCAGGGCCCATGCTCGAATTCCTGCGCGGCCGCGATGTTCTGGTGGCCGGCTGGGGTGTGTCGGGACGCTCGCTGGTCGAACCGCTGCGCGACATCGGCGCGCGCCCGGTGGTCACCGACGGCGGCGCCGCTGCCCTGGCCGAGGCCGCGGAACTCGGACTGGACGTGGCCACCGGCGCGGAGCTGGAGAACGCCGACTGGAGCCGGTTCGCGCTGGTGATCACCAGCCCGGGCTGGCGGCCGGACTCGCCGGTGCTGGCATCGGCGGTGGCCGAGGGCACGCCGGTGTGGGGCGATGTGGAGTTCGCCTGGTGGGTGGATCAGGCCAGGATCTACGGTCCGGTGCGCAAGTGGCTGGTGATCACCGGCACCAACGGCAAGACCACCACGACCCAGATGACCCACGCGATCCTGCGCGCCGCCGGAATCGCCAGTGTCGCCTGCGGCAACATCGGCCTTCCCATCCTCGACGCGTTGCGCCGCAACCCCGGTCCGCAGGTGCTCGCGGTCGAGCTGTCGTCGTTCCAGCTGCACTGGGCGCCGTCGGTGCGCCCCGAGGCGGGCGTCGTCCTGAACGTGGCCGAGGACCACCTGGATTGGCACGGCGGCCTGGACGCCTATGCCGCGGCCAAGGCCAGGGCGCTGGTCGGCCGGGTCGGCGTGGTCGGTCTGGACGATCCGGTCGCGGCCGCACTGGCCCGCAAGTCCAAGGCCCGCCGAACCGTGGGTTTCCGGGTCGGGGTGCCCGCCGACGGCGAGCTCGGCGTGGTGGACGGCAAGCTGCTCGACCGCGCGTTCACCAAGGCCGCGATCCTGGCCGAGGTCGGCGACATCAGCCCGCCCGGACCGGCGGGCGTCGCCGACGCACTGGCCGCGTCCGCGCTGACCAGGGCGATCGACGTCGCTCCGCAGTTCGTGCGGGAGGGCTTGATCGAGCACAAGGTCGGCCCGCACCGCGCCGCGTTCGTGCGCGAGCTGGCCGGTGTCGATTTCGTCGACGACTCCAAGGCCACCAATCCGCATGCCGCGCGCTCATCGATCCTGGCCCATCCGCAGGTCGTCTGGGTGGCCGGTGGCCAGCTCAAAGGCGCGCACGTCGAGGACCTCGTCGAGGAGGTCGCCGACCGTCTGGTCGCGGCGGTGCTGATCGGCGCCGACGCGCCGGTGCTCGCGGCCGCGCTGGCCCGACACGCACCCGAGGTCCCCGTGGTCGAGCTGGTCTCGGGAGACGATGCAGTGATGGGTGACGAAGCGTCGATGGGTGACGAAGCGTCGATGGGTGACGAAGCGTCGAGAACCGCTGCGGCCGACGCCGTCATGGCGCGGGCCGTGCGAGCGGCCGCCGGTTTCGCCCGCCGCGGCGACACCGTGCTGCTGGCTCCCGCCGCCGCGTCACTGGACATGTTCACCGACTACACGCACCGCGGCCGCAGCTTCGCCGCGGCGGTGCACGCTCTGGAAGACGGTGACCTGGGGACCACCGACCTCGGGGGTTTGCGATGACTGCCGACCGGGGCGGGTGCGGCGTGGACGCCCACCCCGGTCGGCCGAGTCACCTCCGCGGACTAGCAGGCTCCTTCGGCGTTCGCCCAGTCGATCCGCTGGAATTCCGAAGCCGTGGGCGCCTGGACGACAAACGACGCCGGTCCACGCCAACGCGGCGATACCAGCCGCGGCCAAGGCATGCTTGTACCTGGTATGTACCATGGAATCCCCTCCCAGAGCAACGACTCGGCGACATCGCCGACATCGCCGAAATGCGTTCGGCCGCACGGTATCACAGCGGCGGTCTGGGAGCGACGACAAAGAGCAGGCCGGGGGGCGCATTGTGAGTCCGGGTAGCGGCGCGCGCGGGGCCGCCAAGGCGGCCGGCACACGACAAGTCGGCTCGCAACCACGGCGTGCCCGAGCATTGGGTATGGGCCCCGGGGCGTGGCTGGCGCGGCCGCTTGCGTCGTTCCACCTGATCGTTACGATCGCCACGCTGTTGACGGCTCTCGGACTGGTCATGGTCTTGTCGGCATCCGGAGTCGTGGAGTACGCGGGAGGGGGGTCGGCGTACTCCTTGTTCATCCAGCAGACGTTGTTCGCGGCGATCGGCGCCGTACTGTTCTATCTGGCTCTGCGGGTTCCGCTGCGCCTGTTGCGCCAAGCCTCGTTCCCGCTGTTCGCGATCTCGGTGTTGGCGCTGGTGCTGGTTCTCATCCCGGGTATCGGTACCCGCGTGCAGGGCGCACGTCGCTGGTTGATATTCGGTCCTGTTTCGGTGCAGCCGTCGGAGATCGTGAAGGTGACCCTGATCGTCTGGGGCGCACACCTGCTGGTTTCTCGGCGAGCGAGCGGTTCGAGTGTGCGTGACATTCTGGTTCCGCTCGTCCCGGCCGGTGTGCTGGTGTGTTTGTTGATCGTGGTTCAGCCGAACCTCAGCACTACGGTCGCGGTGGGAATCGTCCTCGGTGCTCTGCTGTGGTTCGGCGGCCTGCCGGTCCGGCTGTTCGTGACGATCGCGGTTTCCGGTGTCGTGGCCGCGGGTGTGCTCGCGATGTCCGCTGGATATCGGTCGAATCGAGTTCGGTCCTTCTTCAACCCGGGTTCGGATCCGCAGGGCGACAACTACCAAGCTCGCCAGGCGCTGTATTCCCTCGCCGACGGTGGAATCTGGGGCCGAGGTCTGGGACAGAGCCGGGCCAAGTGGAGCTACTTGCCGAACGCGCACAACGACTTCATCTTCGCGATCATCGGGGAGGAATTGGGGTTCCTCGGCTGCGCACTGGTGCTCGGGCTTTTCGCATTGTTCGTCTACACGGGCTTGCGCATCGCCAGCCGGTCGGCGGATCCGTTTCTCCAAGTGCTCACCGCCTCCGCGACGACCTGGATCGCGGGACAAGCCATGATCAACATCGGGTATGTGGTGGGTTTGTTGCCGGTCACCGGGCTGCAGCTTCCATTGGTGTCGGCTGGTGGCTCGTCGCTCGCGATCACGTTGCTCATGTTCGGCCTCATCGCCAATGCCGCCCGACACGAGCCGGAGGCGGTTGCGGCGCTGCACGCCGGACAGGACGGTCGTTTCAGTAGGCTGTTGCGGTTGCCCAAACCCGAGGTGTACGCACCGGCTCGGGCGGGCGCGGCCCGTCGCGGCCGTGCGCCTCGCCCGGCCGATCGCGGTCCGTCGGCGCTGCCGCCGGGCAGGCGCGGGCGGTCCGGTGCGGAACCGCCGCGGCGCCGCTCGCCGGAGAGCCGCGGAACCAGCTCGGCGCGCGCCACCAGGGCTTGGGAACCCAGCTATCCGGTCAATCACGCAAGAGAACGGGGAAGATCTAGGTGATCTCGGTAATCGTCGCGGGCGGCGGCACGGCGGGCCACATCGAACCGGCACTGGCGGTGGCCGACGCGTTGCGGCGGCTCGACGATTCGATCCGGGTGACGGCGCTGGGCACCGAACGCGGTCTGGAGACCCGCTTGGTCCCCGAACGCGGCTATCGCCTCGAGCTGATCCCACCGGTCCCGTTGCCACGCAAACCCACTGTCGACCTGCTGCGGTTGCCCGGTCGGGTGCGGGCCTCGGTGGCCGCGACCCGAGCGATCATCGATGCGGTCGAGGCCGACGTGATCATCGGTTTCGGCGGGTACGTGGCGCTTCCGGCGTACCTCGCCGCGGGCGCGGGCGTGCTGCGCCGCAGGCGTGCGGTTCCGGTGGTGGTGCACGAGGCGAACGCCAAGGCGGGCATCGCGAACAAGGTCGGGGCCCGTCGCGCGGCGCGGGTGCTCGCCGCGGTACCGGACTCCGGGTTGGCCAACGCCCGAGTGGTGGGCATTCCCGTGCGCGCCTCGATCACCGGTCTGGACCGCGCCGCGCTGCGCGCCGAGGCGCGGGCGCACTTCGGCCTGCCGCCGGAAGGACCGGTGCTGCTGGTCTTCGGCGGTTCGCAGGGCGCGCGGACCCTGAACGAGGCGGTGTCGGGCGCCGCACCCCAGCTCGCCGCCGCGGGCATCTCGGTGCTGCATGCGCACGGCCCGAAGAACACTCTCGAATTGGACGACTCCGCCGCGGACGGCTCGAATGGCGCTCGCTACGTGGCGGTGCCGTACCTGTCCAGGATGGACCTCGCCTACGCCGCCGCCGACGCGGTGGTCTGCCGATCGGGCGCGATGACCGTCGCGGAGGTCTCCGCGGTCGGACTGCCCGCGTTCTACGTGCCGCTGCCGCACGGCAACGGGGAGCAGGAACTCAACGCCCGGCCGGTGGTGCGCCAGGGCGGTGGCAGAATTGTCCCCGATTCCGAGTTGACGCCGAAGTACGTGATCGATGAGGTGATTCCGCTGCTCATGGACCCCGCACGGCTGACCGAGATGGGCCGGGCCGCCGCAGGCGCCGGGCACCGCGACGCCGCCGACGAAGTGGCGCGGATCGCCGCGGAGGTGGCGCGCCGATGAGCGACACCACCGCCGACCGGGTGACGCCGGACACCGCCACCGAACGGACCGCGCTGCCCGCGGAGCTGGAACGCGTGCACATGGTCGGCATCGGCGGTGCCGGAATGTCGGGCATCGCGCGGATCCTGCTCGCGCGCGGCGGCGCGGTGTCGGGGTCGGACGCCAAGGAGAGCCGGGGCGTGCTGGCGCTGCGCGCTCGCGGCGCGCAGGTGCGGATCGGGCACGACGCCACCGCTTTGGACCTGCTACCCGGCGGCCCGACCGCGGTGGTCACCACGTATGCGGCCATCCCGAAGACCAATCCGGAACTCGTCGAGGCCAACCGGCGCGGCATTCCGGTGCTGCTGCGCCCGACGGTGCTGGCGTCGCTGATGCAGGGGCATCGCACCCTGCTCGTCTCCGGAACGCACGGCAAGACCTCCACCACCTCGATGCTCATCGTGTCGCTGCAGCACTGCGGGCTCGATCCGTCGTTCGCGGTGGGCGGGGAGCTGAACGAGGCGGGCACCAATGCCCACCACGGCACCGGCGACATCTTCGTGGCCGAGGCCGACGAGAGCGACGGCTCGTTGCTGCAGTACGAGCCGGACGTCGCCGTGGTCACCAACATCGAGTCCGACCACCTGGATTTCTTCGGCTCCGACGAGGCCTACGTGCAGGTCTTCGACGACTTCGCCGACCGGATCGCCGCGGGCGGCCTGCTGGTGGTGTGCCTGGACGATCCGGGTTCGCGGGCGCTGGCCGAGCGGGTCGGCGAGCGCTTGGCCGAGCGGAACGTCCGGGTCCTCGGTTACGGCTCGGGAGACCTCGCGGACGCGCCGGTGCCGGTGGGGGCGCGGCTGCACAGCTGGGAGCCGCGCGACGTCGGCGGGCTCGTGCAGTTCCAGCTCGCCGACGAGGCCGCGCCGCGCACCCTGCGCCTGTCGGTGCCGGGCAGGCACATGGCGCTCAACGCGCTCGGCGCTCTGCTCGCCGCCCACGCCACCGGTGCCGAGATCGGTGAGGTCATCCAGGGCCTGGAGGGGTTCGGTGGCGTGCACCGCCGGTTCCAATTCGCCGGGAGGGAGAACGGCGTGCGGGTCTTCGACGACTACGCCCATCACCCGACCGAGGTGCGCGCCGTGCTCGGCGCCGCCGCCGAACTGGTCCAGCAGGAGGCCCGCGACGGCGCGCGGTCCAGGCAGGGCCGGGTCATCGTGGTCTTCCAGCCGCACCTCTACAGCCGGACCGCGACCTTCGCGCAGGACTTCGGCGCCGCGCTCAGCCTGGCCGACGAGGTCGTCGTGCTCGACGTCTACGGCGCGCGGGAGAAGCCGCTGCCCGGCGTGAACGGAGCGCTGGTGGCCCAGTCGGTGACGAAACCGGTGCACTACCAGCCGGATATGTCGCGAGTCGGCCGCCAGGTCGCCGGCTTGGCGTTGCCGGGCGACGTGGTGATCACCATGGGCGCGGGCGACGTGACGATGCTGGGCAGCCAGATTCTCGACGGATTACGGGCGCGGCCCCAGCACGGTCGGTGACCAGGCGTGCGCGGGGTCGGATCGGCGCGCGCGGCCGGGCGCCGCGCGGGTGATCGGTTCGGCGCGATCGACTGGCGCCGAGTTCGCCTGTGGGGATTGCTGACCGTGTGCGTCCTTGCAGTGGTTTGTGTCGTCGCCTGGTTCACCCCGGTGCTCTCGGTGCGCACGGTGCGGATCGAGGGCGCGGTGGCGGTTTCCGAACAGCAGGTGCGGGATGTGCTCGAAATTCCGTCCGGACGTTCGATGCTGCGAATCGATACCACCGCGGTCGCGCGACGGGTGGCGAGCATTCCGAAGGTGCGTACGGCGCGGGTGCAGCGCGTATTTCCGTCCACCGTCCGGGTGACGGTCGTCGAACGCACCGCGGTTCTGTTCTACGACAGCCCGCAGGGCGCGCATCTGCTCGATGCCGACGGCGTGGAATTCGCGGTCGAGCCCACGCCGATCGGTGTGCCGAAGTTGATCACCGAGCACCCCGGCGACGCCGATCCGGTGACCAGGGCGGCGGTCTCGATACTCGCCATCGTGCCGCCTGCGCTGGCCGTTCAGGTGGGTGAGGTTGCCGCACGGTCCGTTTCGAATATTTCGCTGAATCTGAAGGACGGGCGCACGGTACTCTGGGGCGGGACCAACGACGCGGAACGGAAGTCGGCGGTCGTGTTGCCGTTGTTGACGCGCCCCGGAACGGTGTTCGATGTTTCGAGTCCCAATCTGGTCACGGTAAAGTGATCCACACCCATTGCGCCCAGGGAATATTCGGCGGTCCGGGAGCTGTTCCGGCGCCGAGCACAGGGCCGGGGGGCAACCGTTCACCATACGACGTGTGGAGCGGCGAGACGAGCGGGATCGGGCAAGATTCTGGCTCTCGTCTCGGCGCGCCTGCGCGCGTATCGCGTCGGCTGCGAATAGCGTTCCGCACCAGTCGGATACTTGACATAACGCTAACCCTATGGTTCAGCTTTAGGGTTTGCCGAACCGCGGTTCGCTTCTTCGCAGCGACCCCACCCGCGGAACGGGCCGAAGCGGCGTGCCGAGCATCCGAAAACGACAGGCTTTAGATCGAAGGAAGGCGAGAGCCCATGACGCCCCCGCACAACTACCTTGCGGTGATCAAGGTCGTCGGTATCGGCGGCGGCGGTGTGAATGCCGTCAACCGGATGATCGAGCAGGGACTCAAAGGTGTCGAGTTCATCGCGGTCAACACCGACGCCCAAGCGCTGCTGATGAGTGACGCCGACGTCAAGCTCGACGTCGGCCGCGAGCTGACCCGCGGTCTGGGAGCAGGCGCGGACCCCGAGGTCGGACGCAAAGCCGCCGAGGACCACAAGGACGAGATCGAAGAGGTGCTCAAGGGCGCCGACATGGTCTTCGTGACCGCGGGTGAGGGCGGCGGCACCGGCACCGGCGGCGCCCCGGTCGTCGCGCAGATCGCGCGCAAACTCGGCGCGCTGACCATCGGCGTGGTCACCCGTCCGTTCTCCTTCGAGGGCAAGCGGCGCGGGAACCAGGCCGAGGTCGGCATCAACCTGCTGCGCGAGTCCTGCGACACGCTGATCGTCATTCCGAACGACCGGCTGCTGCAGCTCGGTGACGCGGCGGTGAGCCTGATGGACGCGTTCCGTTCCGCGGACGAGGTGCTGCTCAACGGTGTGCAGGGCATCACCGACCTGATCACCACCCCCGGTCTGATCAATGTCGACTTCGCCGACGTCAAGAGCGTGATGTCGGGGGCGGGCAGCGCGCTGATGGGCATCGGTTCGGCACGGGGTGAGGGCCGCTCGGTGAAAGCGGCCGAGTCGGCCATCAATTCGCCGCTGCTGGAAGCGTCCATGGACGGTGCGCACGGCGTGCTGCTGTCGATCGCGGGCGGGTCCGACCTCGGGCTGTTCGAGATCAACGAGGCGGCCTCGCTCGTGCAGGAGGCCGCCCACATCGAGGCCAACATCATCTTCGGTACGGTGATCGACGATTCGCTCGGAGACGAGGTCAGGGTCACCGTGATCGCGGCGGGCTTCGACGGTGGCGGGCCCGCCCGGCGCACCTTCGAGACGCCGGGCCGCAGCACCATCGGCACGGCGCGCTCGGGCGAGATCGGGCAGAGCCGCACCAGTGAGATCGCGGCGCGCGGCAGCGACAGCACACCGAGCACGTCCGGCACGAGTACGGCCGGGCGCGGCGCGGTGCCGAGCTACCGCGACACCGAGCGGGCGCGCACCCTGGCCGAGCCGACGGTGACGAGCAACTCGCGATCGCACATCACGCCGCCGGATGCCGGCGACGATGACGACGACGTGGACGTGCCTTCGTTCATGCGGAGGGGCTAGCGCTGGAACGAGGTTCCGGCGCAGGCCGGGACCGAGCTGAAAGAGCGATCCCGGCCGGTGCCGGGACGCGCGAGCGGGACACGGGGGTGGTGTCGGCGAAGTACGACGACCGACAAGCAATTTCAGGGGGAAGCGCGGGCCGGGAGACGGCCGTGCGCGATCGATCGGGGGAAGATTCCGCCCCTACCTGGGCATTTCGACGGCCTTCGCCGAGCGCCATTAGGCTCGTGGCCATGACTATCGCGCCGACCATCACTGTCCGACGGGTCACCACGACCAGGTCCGGAGGCTTCTCGGCGCCACCCTACGACTCGTTCAATCTCGGCGACCACGTCGGCGACGATCCGGTGGCGGTGCGGCGCAACCGCGACCGGCTGGCCGATGGGATCGGCTTGACGCCCGACCGGCTGGTCTGGATGGAACAGATCCACGGCCGCAACGTGGAGATCGTCGACGGCCCGCGCGCCGAACCGGTCCCCGCCACCGACGCGCTCGTGACCACGGTGCCCGGCCTCGCGCTGGTCGTGCTCACCGCCGACTGCGTACCCATCCTGCTGTCCGACGACGAGGCGGGCGTGATCGCCGCCGTGCACGCCGGGCGGATCGGCGCCCGCATCGGCATCGTGCCGCGCGTGCTGGAGGCGATGGTGTCGGTCGGCGCTCGCCTGGACCGGGTCGGGGCGTTGCTCGGGCCCGCCGCCTCCGGTCGTCAGTACGAGGTTCCCGCCGCGATGCGCGACGACGTCGAAGCGCACCTGCCCGGCAGCGCGACCACCACCGTCCGCGGCAGGCCCGGCCTCGACCTGCGCGCGGGCATCTACCGCCAACTCACCGAGGCCGGTGTCGCCGGGATCGCGGTCGACCCGCGCTGCACCATCGAGGACCACACCCTGTTCAGCCATCGCCGTGGTGCGCCGACCGGCCGGATCGGCGGAGTGATCTGGATGGAGGCCACCGCATGAGCGGGAGCGCGATCCGGGAGCAGGGCGAGGTGCGGGCATGAGCGCCGAAACGGGGATCGCGGTGGAGGGCTCGATCGCGGCCCGTACCGCCGAACTGTCGGAGAACCTGGCCGGTCTGCTCGCCCGCATCGACGCGGCTTGCCGGGCGGCGGGCCGGGCGCCCGATTCGGTGCGGCTGCTGCCGGTGACGAAATTCTTCCCCGCATCCGATGTGGCGATCCTGCACCGGCTCGGCCGGCGCGAGTTCGGCGAGTCGCGCGAGCAGGAGGCCGCCGCCAAGGTCTCGGCCCTGCGTGAGGAAGACCTCACCGACATCCGCTGGCACATGATCGGACGGTTGCAGCGGAACAAGGCACGCAGCGTGGCCCGCTGGGCGCACACCGTCCACTCGGTCGACAGCGAACGTCTGGCAACCGCTCTCGACGCCGGTGCGGTTGCCGCGCTGGAGGCGGGGGAGCGTACCGAACCGGTCCGGGTGTTGCTCCAGGTGAGCCTGGACGACGACCCGGCGCGCGGGGGTGTCGCGGCGGCCGATCTTCCCGTGCTCGCCGAACGGATTGCGAACGCTTCGGGATTACGTTTGTCGGGTCTGATGGCCATTCCGCCGTTGGGGGTGGAGTCTGATGCCGCATTTGCGCGACTTGCGATGTTGCACACGTTGTTGCTCGCCGTTCATCCGGACGCGACGGAGCTTTCCGCGGGAATGTCGGGCGATCTGGAATCCGCGATCGAACACGGTTCGACGGTTGTGCGTGTCGGTACCGCCTTGATGGGTATCCGACCGATAACCTCGGCCTAGCAAAGAAACCTCATCAGTCACATTCGACACATATGCTGGGAACTGAAGAGGGCTGAGCAAGACTTCAACACCCGGCCGCCACCGGGGCCGAAGGAAGGTCGACCAATGAGCACGCTGCACAAGTTCAAGGCGTACTTCGGCATGGTTCCGCTCGAGGATTACGAAGACGACTACGTCGACGATCGCGCCCCCCGAGGCGTGGACGAGCGCGGTGCTCGCCGGCCCCGGCCCAGTCACTACACCGACCGCGACGGCTACGTCGATCGCTACGGCGAGGACCGCTACGGCGCGGGCCGTTTCGACGACGTCGACTACCCCGAGCCCGCGTACAAGTCGCCGTACAAGCCGGGTTACTCGGTGTCTCGGCGCGACGACTACGGTGACGAGCCCTACGGTGACGACCGCTACGACGCGCCCCGGCGTCCTACCCGGATCGACTCCGCCCCGTCGGGCCGGTTCCGGGCGGGCGGGACGGCGCCTCCGCTGCGCGGCACCACCCGTGGCGCGCTCGCCGTCGATCCCGACGCCGAGGAGCGCAGGCTGGAGGAGCGCGTGCGTCCCGAGCCCGCCCCGGTGCGGCGGCCCGGGATCTTCGAGGACGGAGGCCCCTTGTCCAAGATCACGACGCTGCGCCCGCGCGACTACAGCGAGGCTCGGATCATCGGCGAGCGCTTCCGTGAGGGCAACCCGGTGATCATGGACCTGGTGGATCTGAGCAACGCCGACGCCAAGCGGCTGGTCGACTTCGCCGCGGGCCTGGCCTTCGCGCTGCGCGGGTCGTTCGACAAGGTGGCGACGAAAGTGTTCCTGCTCTCACCGGCGGATGTCGACGTATCAGCGGAAGAACGCAGGCGCATCGCGGAAACCGGCTTCTACAACCAGAAATAAGCTCGTGATCTGGGGGGTGGAGCAGACCGCACGCAGGTTGTGCGGCGCGGTCATTTTGCGCGAAGCGATTTTTACGGCAGAGTGAAGTCGTGGCCTTGTTCGCGGTGCTGTACTTCGTACTGTTCATCTTCTGGCTGTTGCTGATCAGCCGGGTGATCGTCGAGTTCATCCGTAGCTTTGCCCGAGACTGGCGTCCTACCGGTGTCGTGGTCGTCGTCCTCGAGGTGATCTTCACGATCACCGACCCTCCGGTGAAACTGCTGAGGCGGTTGATACCCCCGGTGTCGCTGGGCGGAATTCGCCTGGATCTGTCGATTATGGTCCTGCTTTTCATCGTCTTCATCCTGATGTCGATCGTGGGCAGGCTCGGGCAGCCGGTAGCTCCGGTGTGACAGAATGGGCCGAGAAGACAGCTTGCTAGATCTGCTAGATCTCCAAAAGACGCGTGAAGGGATCCTTCCATGCCGCTGACCCCAGCCGATGTGCACAACGTCGCGTTCAGCAAACCGCCGATCGGGAAGCGCGGCTACAACGAGGATGAAGTCGACGCGTTCCTGGATCTCGTCGAGCAGGAGCTCTCGCGTCTGATCGAGGAGAACGCGGATCTGCGCCAGCGGGTCGCCGAACTCGACGCGGAACTGGCCGATGCCAAGAAGAACCGTGGTCCCGGCGTGGTGAACGCCGTGAAACCGCCGGTCCCGCAGGCTCCGCCGCCGCAGCCGGAACCGATCAAGCCCCCGGTTCCCGCCGCGCCGCCCGCCCCGATGCCCGCCGCGCCGGTGGCCAAGGACGCACCCGGTGCGGACGCGAACCTGCAGGCGGCCAAGGTGCTCAGCCTCGCCCAGGAGATGGCGGATCGGCTGACCAGCGACGCCAAGGCCGAAGCGGAGAGTTTGCTGTCGAATGCCCGGGCGAATTCCGAGCGACTGGTCGGAGACGCCAGGACACGGTCGGAGGCCATGATCGCCGACGCCCGCCAGAAGTCGGACGCGATGCTGTCGGACGCGCAGACCCGCTCGGACAGCCAGCTGCGTCAGGCCAAGGAGAAGGCCGACGCGCTGCAGGCGGACGCCGAGCGCAAGCACACCGAGATCATGGCGACCATCACTCAGCAGCGCAGCGTGCTGGAGAGCCGGATCGAGCAGCTCAAGACGTTCGAGCGGGAGTACCGGGTGCGGTTGAAGTCGTATCTGGAGTCGCAGCTCGAGGAGCTGGAGAACCGTGGCTCGGCCGTTCCGGTCGACGGCGGCGAAGCCTTCGCGGATGCCAACACGGCGAACAACCTGGCACCGGCCTCGTTCGCCAAGGGCGGCAAGTAACGCGCCGCGCCCCAGCACAGCAGTTCGCATACCGTTAGAGGAACTGTCGAGCCGCCCGGCATGCCTTGGGGGTCACCATGCTCGTCTTGACACTCGTCCTTGCCGCGATCGGCTTCGCCCTGCTCGTGGCCGCGCTCACGACCGGATCGGTGATCTGGGCGTGGGGCTGCATCGTGGTGTGCGTCATCGGTGCGATGCTCTTGCTGGTGAGCGCCTTGTCCATGCGGAGTCCGGATGGTGATGCTCCGCCGCCTCCCGGTCGTCATGCCAAACGGTGAAGGCGTCCGCACCGGCCGAGCGCTGACCCGCCTCCTCAAATGAGTTGACCGCTACGGCTAGAATCAAACATGAACACGGCGTCGATCCGGCTATCACCGGGGAGTCTTCGGAAGAACGGCGGCTCGGCCTTCGGGGCGGGCGCTCAGTAGAACCGAACGGGTGAGCCCGTCACAGCTCGTGAACGAGAGGTCCGGTGTTCGCCACGCCGGACAAGCGGGGTGGTACCGCGGTTTCGGCGCACCGGGCGCCGTCATCGTCCCCGTGCCAACGAACACGGCACGAGGAGACGCATCCGCCATGGCGGACCACACTTCCAGCAACAGCGCGTACCCGCGCGTCGACCTGAGCGTCGGCAACGGGGCGTCGTTCCCCGAGATGGAGCGCCGCGTGCTCGACGCATGGGCGGCCGCCGACACCTTCCGCACCAGCATCGAAAACCGTTCCGGCGCAGCGGAGTTCGTCTTCTACGACGGACCGCCCTTTGCCAACGGTCTGCCGCATTACGGACATTTGCTCACCGGATACGTCAAGGACCTCGTTCCGCGTTTCCAGACCATGCGCGGCAAGCGGGTCGAACGGCGATTCGGTTGGGACTGCCATGGATTGCCCGCGGAAATCGAAGCCGAAAAGCAGCTCGGTATCACGGACAAATCACAGATCGATGAGATGGGCCTCGCGGAATTCAACGCGGCCTGTAAATCGTCGGTGCTGCGCTACACCGGCGAATGGCGCGACTACGTGACGCGCCAGGCTCGCTGGGTCGACTTCGACAACGACTACAAGACGCTGGACACCGACTTCATGGAGTCGGTGATGTGGGCGTTCAAGTCGCTGTACGACAAAGGACTGATCTATCAGGGCTTCCGGGTGCTGCCCTACAGCTGGTATGAGCAGACGCCGCTGTCGAATCAGGAAACCCGCCTCGACGACGCGTACAAGATGCGCCAGGACCCGGCGGTCACCGTCGACATGGCGTTGCGCGTGCCCGCGGAGCATCCGCTGCACGATCTCGACGGCGCCAACGCGCTGATCTGGACCACCACGCCGTGGACGCTGCCGTCGAACCTGGCGATCGCGGTGCACCCAGACGTCCGCTACGTGCACCTGCGCGCGGCCGATGGCAAGCGTTACCTGCTCGCGGCCGAACGTGTTTCGCACTACGCGCGGGAGTTCGGCGAGGACCCGCAGGTGCTCGGCGAGTTCGACGGCGCCGCCCTGGCCGGCCTGTCCTACGCGCCACCGTTCGACTTCTTCCTCGGCCACCCCAACGCGCACCGTGTGCTCAACGCCGACTACGTGACCACCGACTCCGGCACCGGGATCGTGCATCTGGCGCCTGCGTTCGGTGAGGAGGACATGGACGTCGCCACGGCCAACGGCATCGAGCTGGTGCAGCCGCTGGATCCGGGCGGCAAGTTCACCTCGATGGTTCCGCCGTACGAGGGCCTGATGGTGTTCGACGCCAATCCGGTGATCATCAAGGATCTCAAGGCGGCCGGAAAGCTGTTGCGGCACGAGACGATCGAGCACTCCTATCCGCACAGCTGGCGTTCCGGGCAGCCGCTGATCTACATGGCGGTGCCCTCCTGGTTCGTCGCGGTCACCAAGTTCCGTGAGCGGATGGTCGAGCTGAACAAGCAGATCACCTGGGTGCCCGAGCACATCCGCGACGGCCAGTTCGGCAAGTGGCTGGAAGGCGCGCGGGACTGGAACATCAGCCGCAACCGCTACTGGGGCAGCCCGATCCCGGTGTGGCTGTCCGACGATCCGGCCTATCCGCGCGTCGACGTGTACGGCTCGCTGGACGAGCTGGAGCGCGACTTCGGTGTGCGCCCGGCCGATCTGCACCGCCCGATGATCGACGAGCTCACCCGGCCGAATCCCGACGACCCGACCGGCAAGTCGACCATGCGCCGGGTTCCGGAGGTGCTCGACTGCTGGTTCGAATCCGGATCGATGCCGTATGCCCAGGTGCACTACCCGTTCGAGAACAAGGAGTGGTTCGACAGCCACTTCCCCGGCGATTTCATCGTCGAGTACAACGGGCAGACCCGCGGCTGGTTCTACACGCTGCACGTGCTGGCGACGGCGCTCTTCGATTCCCCGGCTTTCAAGACCGTTGCCGCGCACGGCATCGTGCTCGGCGACGACGGCCTGAAGATGAGCAAGTCCAAGGGCAACTACCCGGACGTCAACGAAGTGTTCGACCGGGACGGCTCGGACGCGATGCGCTGGTTCCTGATGAGCTCGCCGATCCTGCGCGGCGGCAATCTCATCGTCACCGAGCGCGGCATCCGCGAAGGAGTGAGCCACGCGCTGCGGCCGCTGTGGAACGCGTGGACCTTCCTGCAGCTGTACGCCTCGAAGCCGGGGGTGTGGCGCACGGATTCGCCGCATGTGCTCGATCGCTACATCCTGGCGAAGCTGGCGCGAACCAGGGACGTCATCACCGCGGCGCTGGAGGCCTACGACATCGCGGGCGCATGCGAGGAACTGCGCTCGTTCGCCGACGCGCTGACCAATTGGTACGTGCGGCGGTCGCGGTCGCGGTTCTGGAGCGAGGACCGCGACGCGGTGGACACCTTGCACACGGTGCTCGAGGTGGTCACCCGGCTGGCGGCGCCGTTGCTGCCGCTGATCACCGAGGTGATCTGGCGCGGGCTGACCGGCGGCGACTCGGTGCACGTGGCCGACTGGCCGAAGGAGGGTGAACTGCCGGACGATCCGGAGCTGGTCGCCGCCATGGACGAGGTACGCGTGGTGTGCTCGACGGTGCTGAGCCTGCGGAAGGCGCAGAACCTGCGGGTGCGGCTGCCGCTGGCCGAGGTCACCATCGCGGCGGCCGACGCCGAGCGGCTGGCGCAGTTCGCCGACATCGTGGCCGACGAGGTCAACGTCAAGAAGGTGGACCTGACCACCGACGTGGACTCGCACGGCCGGTTCGAGCTGGTGGTCAATGCCCGCGCCGCGGGGCCGCGCCTGGGCAAGGACGTGCAGACGGTGATCAAGGCGGTGAAGGCCGGGGAGTGGTCCGAGGACGTCGACGGCACCGTCCGGGCGGCCGGAATCGCCCTGCTGCCCGAGGAGTACACCCAGCGCCTGGTCGCCGCCGAACCCGAGTCGACCGCGGCGCTGCCCGGTAACGCGGGTCTCGTGGTGCTGAATTCGGTGGTCACCGAGGAACTGGAGGCCGAGGGCTGGGCGCGGGATCTGATCCGCGACCTCCAGGAGACCAGGAAGTCCGCCGGGCTGGACGTTTCCGACCGCATCACCGTGGTCCTGGACGTGCCCGCGGACCGGGCCGCGTGGGCCGAGACCCATCGCGACCTGATCGCGGGCGAAATCCTCGCGACCACGCTGATCTTCGGCGACGCGGGGCCGGGGGCCGCCGATCTGGTCGGCGGCGTGCGGGCGAGGATCGCCAAAGCCTGAGCGCCGGATACCGAGCGAGCCGGGGCGGGACCGAACGGTCCCGCCCCGGCTGCTGTTCCGAGCGGCCACCGCGCCGCACGTTTCCGGCCCACCGACGCCGTCCACTCGACGTCGTCGGTCGAACTCACTTCCCGAGAGCGTCAACGGCACTCAGTGTAGTGACATAGATCACATGCTGAGAATTTGCTGATTCCCGACAATTCGCCGAAATGCCAGGCACAATCTGCGATGTCGCTGCTGTTGCCCAGGTGATATCTGGGGGCGGCAGTTCCTCTTTCTGGCATGTCTTACTGGGAAATCGGCCGTGTCGGTAACGCGTCCGGCGCGGGTGGCTGCGGTTTCACATCGATGACCGCTGCTGATGCCATGTGTTAGCCAGGCCGCCGATCGGTGGCCAGTCAACCGCGCCCATGGAAGGGGCGAGTACGTGCCGAGAAAATCGTTGCACCGCATCGCGCTCGGATTCCTGCTATCGACCATCGCCATCCTCCTGCTCGCTGGACCCACCTGGGCCGACACCGGCAGCGCCTCCGGCAGCGGGCCGGGCAGCGCCTCCTCCGGTTCGGCCTCGGGCAGCGGTCCCGGCGGTGAATCCGGCAGCGCCAGCGGCTCGGCCGCTTTGCCGGTGCCCAGTGTGTTCGGCCTCGGCGCGCTCGCCGCGGCGACCACGCAGATCGGCAAGCCCTACGAATGGGGCGGGACCGGCCCCTCCAGCTGGGACTGCTCGGGCCTCGTGCAGTGGGCGTACCGCCAGGTCGGAGTGAGCATTCCGCGGACCACCTGGCAGCAGGCGAAGGCGGGCACGCCGGTTCCGCGGGCCTCCTTGTCGCCCGGCGACGTGGTCGTGCTGAACAGCGACGGCTCGCACGTCGGCATCTATGCGGGGGGCGGACAGGTGCTCAACGCGTACGACTGGGGTGTACCGGTCGGGTTCACCCCACTTAGCGAATTCGACATCTACGCCATCCGCCGCTTCTGAGCGGGCACCGGCCGGGGAAGTGCCGGTGCGCGACGGGACGAGATCGTGACTCACGCACGATGACAGCGGCCCCGATCCGCGAACGCGATCGGGGCCGCTCGGTGCTCGTCGGTCGAACTGGACGACGTCTGGCAGCTGCGGTCGTGGCCCTGGTTCCGGTCAGGCGTCGAGGTCCTCGGCGAGGGTGCGCAGCAGCGGACTGTACTGCGGATGCGCCAAGGCCGAGGCGAACTGGGCGACCAGGTAGTCGGCCGGGTTGCCGGTGTCGTACCACCGCCCGCGGATCACCTGGCCGAACACCGGATTGGCGGCCGCGTACACGTTGATCGCGTCGGTGAGGTACACCTCGCCGGTGCGGTGCTCGTACCACGCTTCGGTCTGCGTGCGCAGCTCCTCGATGATGCCGGGAGTGACGACGTAGCCGCCGATCGCGGCGAAGGACGACGGCGCGTCCTTCGGCTTCGGCTTCTCCCGCAGTCCGGTGATGCGCAGCAGGCCGTTGCCTTGGTCGTCGGCCACCACCGGCACGCCGTAGCGCTGCGACTCGGACGGGTCCATCGGCATCAGCGCGAGGACGGGGGCCCCGGTGGCCTCGTAGGCGTCGATGAGCTGCTGGGCGCGCGGCACCTCGGC
Organism: Nocardia abscessus; assembly: GCF_015477775.1. GTDB lineage: Bacteria > Actinomycetota > Actinomycetes > Mycobacteriales > Mycobacteriaceae > Nocardia > Nocardia abscessus_A. The sequence continues at coordinate 217,426 of NZ_JADLQO010000015.1, forward strand.
GACGAACACGTCGTCCGGCCACAGCACCAGCATCGGCTCGTCGCCCAGATTGCGGGCGGCGTTGAGCACCGGGGTGCCGTTGCCGTACGGCCCGTGCTGGTCGAGGTAGGTGATGTGGCCGAGCCGGGACAGCTCGCCCACTTCCTCGACCGCGTCGGCGAAGGCGGTCTTGCCGTCCGCGCGCAACTGGGCCACCAGCGCGGGGTTGGGACGGAAGTGGTCCTGGATCAATGATTTTCCGCCGCTGACCACGATGGTGATGTCGGTGATGCCCGAAGCGACCAGCTCGCGGACCGTGTGCTCGATCACCGGCTTGTCACCGACCGGCAGCATCTCCTTCGGGATGGCCTTGGTCAGCGGAAGCAGCCGGGAGCCGATACCAGCGGCCGGGATGACGGCCTTGCGGATATTCATGAGTCCGATCATCACATATCGGACCGCCAGTCCAGCTCTGTCCCCGCGGTACGTCGGCGGTTGTTTCAGGACTGTGCAGTACACGGTGCGGCGCGGAAAAGGGCAGATCAAGGCCACCGCGGCGGACCGGAAGGCGCTTCGGGGACCGAACGCGGCAGGCGCCGATACCGGCAGGGAACCGACAGCTAGCGCACAGCCACCGCGTCACCGCCTGCCCCGAGCTGTCGGTGGACGGGCGTACATTGCAGCCGTGCGTACCGAGAAGCCGAGCGTCGAGCGCGCGCCCGCGGCGGCGACCGGGATCGGCCCGCACGGCGACATCCCGGTGGGCAGGCAGCATCCTCCCGCCCTCGCCGACGCCGACAGCGCCGCCCGGCGCTGGGTGCTGCACATCGATATGGACGCGTTCTTCGCTTCGGTCGAGCAGTTGACCCGGCCCACGTTGCGCGGCAGGCCGGTGCTGGTCGGGGGGACGGGCGGGCGCGGGGTGGTGGCCGGAGCCAGTTACGAGGCGCGGGTGTACGGCGCCCGCTCGGCGATGCCGATGCATCAGGCGCGCAGGCTGGTCGGTGTCGGCGCGGTGGTGGTGCCGCCGCGCGGGGCGGTCTACGGCGTGGTGAGCGGTCAGGTCTTCGACGCGCTGCGCGGCCGGATCCCGGTGCTGGAGACACTGTCGTTCGACGAGGCGTTCGGCGAACCGGCCGAGCTGGCCGGCGCGACGGTGGCGCAGGTGCACGCGTTCTGCGAGGAACTGCGCGCGGTGGTGCGGGAACGGACCGGGTTGACCGCCTCGGTGGGCGCGGGCACCGGAAAGCAACTGGCGAAGATCGCCTCCGGCTTGGCCAAACCCGATGGAATCCGGGTCATCTCGCCGATCGAGCAGCCCCGTCTGCTCGCGGGTCTTCCGGTGCGCAAGCTGTGGGGGATCGGGCCGGTCGCGGAGAGCAGGTTGCGCTCCCTCGGCATCGAGACCGTCGGCGCCTTCGCCGCTCTGCCGGAATCGGAGGCGATGTCGATCCTCGGCGGCAGCGTGGGCGCGGCGCTGCACCGGCTGGCCCGCGGCATCGATGACCGCCCGGTCGCCGAACGCACCGAAGCGAAACAGATCAGTGCCGAGACCACGTACGAAACCGACATCGTCAGTCTCGACCAGCTGCGCCCGGCCATCGAGGACATGGCCGCCGCGGCGCACCGTCGCCTGACCGGTGACGGCCGGGCGGCCCGCACGGTGGTGCTCAAACTGAAGAAGTCCGATATGACCATCGTCACCCGTTCCTTCACGCTGCCCTACGCCACCGAGGACCTGGCCACGCTCGCCGCCGCCGCGCAGCGGTCGGCGCTCGACCCGAGGGAACTCGGGCCGATCCGGCTCGTCGGGGTCGGCTACGGCGGCCTGTCCACTGTCCGCCAGGAGTCGCTGTTCCCCGAACTCGATCGCGGCCCGGCCGTCGCGAGCGCCGAATCGGAACCGGAGCCGGAACCGGCGCTGCCCGCCGACCTCGGCGAGCCCTCGCACACCGTCGCGCCCGCGCTGCCCGTCGCCGTCTGGCATCCCGGCATGGATGTGACACATCCCGAGCACGGCCACGGCTGGGTGCAGGGCGCCGGGCACGGTGTCGTGACCGTGCGCTTCGAAACCCGTTCCACCGGCCCGGGTCCCGCGCGCACCTTCGCCGCCGACGATGCGGCGCTGACCCGGGCCGATCCGCTGGGTAGTCTGCTCTGACGCGGCCGCGCCGACGGCTCGACATACCCCCGCCCGACGCGTACGTTCGCTGCCGACGACATTCGTCGGTTCCGTGTGGATCCGGGCGCCGCCGCCCGGTGCCGGTAGCCTGGGACCTCGTGCAGCGCCGCCGGTTCGGGTGGCGGCTGCCACGGTGGAACCCGACACGCACCTCTCGAACGCAAAGGACGAGCAGTTGAAGCTTCGTAAGACTGGACGCATCGCGATCGCCGGACTGGCCATCGTCGCCGCGCTTGGCCTGACCGCCTGTGGTGGCGACGACAAGGACAGCAAGCCCGCCGCCAAGACGTCGACCAGCGCCAAGGCGTCGGCCACCGCGAGCGCGAACCTGCCGGCGGTCCCGACCCCCGCGGAGCTGAACACCGCCCTCGCCCGTGCGCTGGACCCGTCGGTGCCCGCCTCGGAGAAGCTGGACAACGTCCAGGGCGCCGAGGCCGATCCGACGCTGCCGGACCGCCTGTCCCAGGCCGCGGCCGGCGCCGACGTGAAGATCGAGGTCACCGACGTCACCTCGTTCGGCGACAGTGTGAACGCGAAGGCCAAGTTCATCCTCAACGGCCAAGAGAACATCGTCGACGTGCCGTTCGTCGCGGACAACGGCAAGTGGAAGATCCAGAAGCAGTGGGCCTGCACCATGCTGACCAACCTCGGCCAGCAGTCGGTGGCCTGCGGCTGATTTCGCACGACCGGTCGGGCCGGTCGCCGGGTTCGTCTCGGCGGCCGGCCCGTCGTCGTAGTACCGAATCGTCTCGTCGCATGCGGCGGTCGGCGCTGCGCTCGTAACCGGTTCGTCGCGCCCACCCGGATCCTCCCGCCCGGAAGGCGCGGCAGCCTGCCTAGCCGGAGAGGCGGTCGGACGCCGGGGAATCGGCGTGCGATGCGCGACGCGCGCGCCGGGTTCGTTGCAGCGCGTCGGTGGTGAAGATCGCCAGCGCCGCCCAGATCAGGGCGAAACCGGCCCACCGGGAGGCGGGCATCGGCTCGTGCGCGACGGCGACGCCCCAGGCCATCTGGAGTGCGGGCGTGAGGTACTGCAGCAGGCCCATGGTGGACAGGGCGACCCGCTGGGCCGCCACCGCGAACAGCAGCAGCGGGACGAGGGTGACCGGTCCGGTGGCCGCCATCAGCGCGGTGTGCGCGGGGCTGGAGGTGAAGTCGCTGTGCCCGGTGACCGCGAGCCCGATCGCGAACGCCAGCGCGAACGGCGCGGCGACGATGCCCTCGGCGGCGATGCCGCGCAGCGCGTCCAACGGGATCACCTTCTTCACCAGACCGTAGGTGGCGAAGGAACAGGCCAAGGCCAGGGCGATGATCGGCGGCCTGCCGTAGTCGACCGTGAGCACGGCCACCGCGGTCGCGCCGAGCGTGAGCGCGGCCCACTGGGCCCCGGTCAGCCGCTCGCGGAAGATCACCACGCCGAACGCGACGGTGACCAACGGGTTGATGAAGTAGCCCAGCGCGCACTCCACGACGTGACCCGAGATGACGCCGTAGACGTACACGCCCCAGTTGAGCGTGATCGCGGCGGAGGCGACGGCAGCCAGGCGCCAGACGCGGCCGCCGATGCCGCGTAACTCGCGTACCCGACCGCTCACGGCGAGCACCGCGAGCACGACGACCAGCGTCCAGACGATCCGCTGAGCCACCACCTCACCCGGGCTCGCGAACGCCAGCAAACCGAAGAACGCGGGGAACAGTCCCCACAGGAAGTACGCGCTCGTTCCGAACGTCACACCGGGGATGGACCTGCTTCGCCGCACGAGGACGAACGTAGTTGTCACGTAGCCTTGCGGTCATGTCGATTACCCTGCAGGCCTCTGGCGCCACCGGACTCACCGCCGCAGAGGTCGAGCAACGTCGCCGCGACGGGCGGACCAACGACGTCCCGGATCGGGCGAGCCGCTCGGTCCGCGACATCGTGCGCGCGAACGTCTTCACCAGGATCAACGCCATCCTCGGCGTCCTTTTCGTCCTGGTGCTGGCCACGGGATCGATCATCGACGGCATGTTCGGCCTGCTGATCGTCGCCAACAGCGCGGTCGGCATCATCCAGGAGATCCGGGCCAAACGCACCCTGGACCGGTTGGCCATCGTCAGCCAGGCCAAGCCGACCGTCCGCCGCGACGGCGTGGCCGTCGAGGTCGCGCCGCACGAGGTCGTGCTCGACGACCTGATCGAACTCGGTCCCGGCGACCAGATCGTGGTGGACGGCACGGTCGAGGAGTCCGCCCAGCTCGAGGTGGACGAGTCGTTGCTCACCGGGGAGGCCGATCCGATCGACAAGGCGATCGGCGCTCCGGTGATGTCGGGCAGTTATGTGGTCTCCGGTTCCGGCGCCTACCGCGCCACCAAGGTCGGCCGGGACGCCTACGCGGCGCAGCTGGCCGAGGAGGCGAGCAAGTTCACCCTGGTGCACTCCGAACTGCGCAGCGGCATCGACAAGATCCTGAAGTTCATCACCTACCTGCTCATTCCCGCGGGTCTGCTGAGCATCTACAACCAGCTGGTCTCCAGCGAGGAGACCTGGCGGCCCGCGGTCACCGGCATGGTGGCGGCGCTGGTACCGATGGTGCCCGAGGGGCTGGTGCTGATGACCTCGATCGCGTTCGCGGTGGGCGTGGTGCGGCTCGGCCGGCGGCAGTGCCTGGTCCAGGAGCTGCCCGCGATCGAGGGGCTGGCCCGCGTCGACGTGGTGTGCGCGGACAAGACCGGCACGCTGACCGAGAACGGCATGCGGCTGTCGGATATCAAGACATTGGCGAGCTTCGACGACAGCGAGGTCCGCACCGCGCTGGCCGCGCTCGCCGCCGACGATCCGCGGCCGAACGCGAGCGTGCAGGCGATCGCCGAGGAACTGCCGAACGGTCCCGGCTGGCAGCGCACCGCCGTCGCGCCGTTCTCCTCGGCCAAGAAGTGGAGCGGCTGCTCGTACGGCGAGCACGGCGATTGGGTACTCGGCGCGCCGGACGTGCTGCTCGACCCGGGCTCGCCGGACGCGCGAGTCGCCGAGGAACTCGGCGCCTCCGGTCTGCGCGTCCTGCTGCTGGCGCGCGGCGACCGTCCGGTGGACGCGCCGGACGCGCCCGGCGTCGTGCGGCCCGCCGCCCTGGTGGTGCTGGAGCAGAAGGTCCGGCCCGACGCCCGCGACACGCTCGACTACTTCGCGAGCCAGGACGTCTCGATCAAGGTCATCTCCGGCGACAACGCCGTATCGGTCGGCGCGGTGGCCTCCTCGCTCGACCTGCCGGGCGGCGACCGCCCGATCGACGCGCGGGAGCTGCCGGAGGACCGCGACGGACTGGCCGACGTGCTGGACCGCAACACCACCTTCGGCCGCGTTCGTCCGGACCAGAAGCGCGCCATGGTGGCAGCCCTGCAATCACGTGGCCACACCGTGGCGATGACCGGCGACGGAGTGAACGACGTTCTAGCGCTGAAGGATTCGGACATCGGCGTGGCCATGGGCGCGGGCAGCCCCGCCACCAGGGCGGTGGCGCAGATCGTCCTGCTGGACAACAAGTTCGCCACCCTGCCGTACGTGGTCGGCGAGGGGCGCCGGGTGATCGGCAACATCGAGCGGGTGTCGAACCTGTTCCTCACCAAGACCGTCTATTCCGTGCTGCTCGCCTTTCTGGTCGGCGCCGCCGGGGTCGGCTCCCAGATCTTCGGCTACGAGCCCATCGGCTACCCGTTCCTGCCGCGCCACGTCACGATCGCGGCCTGGTTCACCATCGGCATCCCGGCGTTCATCCTCTCGCTCGCGCCCAACAACGAGCGCGCCCGCACGGGGTTCGTCGGGCGGGTCATGCGGTTGGCCATCCCGTCGGGCGTGGTGATCGGCGTGGCCACCTTCGTCGCGTACCTGATCGCCTATGCCGGGCCGAACGCCGGTGAGGAGCAGAAGGTGCAGGCGGGCACCACCGCCCTCATCACGCTGATCATGATCGCGGTCTGGGTGCTTGCCATCGTCGCCCGGCCCTACGTCTGGTGGAAGGTGGTGCTGATCGCGGTGTCGGTGGCGGCGTACGTCTTCTTGTTCACCGTTCCGTTCACCCGCGAGTTCTTCAAACTCGACCCCTCCAACCTCGCGCTCACCGGTGCGGCGGTGGTCTGCGGGTTGGTCGGCATCGTGCTCGTGGAGGCCGTCTGGTGGGTGAGCGCGGCGCTGCGCGGCGACGAGCGGCAACTGTTGCCGAGTTCGCCCGGCGGAGCCGCCTGACAGACTGGACGCCTGACTCGGCGCGCCACGAGAAGCCTTGTGCGAAGCGGCCATTCAGAGTTGGAGTACCTTCTGGAGATTATGGAGGTACTGCTGCACCAGATCGACGCGTTCGCCGACGCACCGTTCTCGGGCAACCCGGCCGCGGTGATGCCGCTCCCGTCGTGGCTGCCGGATGCGTTGCTGCAACAGCTGGCCGAGGAGAACAACCTCGCCGAGACCGCGTTCTATACGTCGCAATTACCTCCCGAGGCGGGCGTGCCGCCGGGCGAGTGGCCCGCTTTCCACCTCCGGTGGTTCACACCGCGGGTGGAGGTCGCCCTGTGCGGGCACGCCACCCTTGCCAGCGCCGCGCAGATCCTGGCCGACATGCACCCCGGCGAGGACCGGGTGAGTTTCTACACCCGCAGCGGCTGGCTGCACGTCGACCGCACCGACGACGACGAGTTCGTCCTCGATCTGCCGGTGGTGCCGAGCGTTCCGGTGCGGCCCGATCCGGCGCTCGTCGCGGCGCTCGGGGTGCGCCCGGTGCGCGCGTACTCCGGTACCGACGAGGTGCTCGTCGTGGCGACCGAACAGGAGGTGCGCGATGTCGCGCCGGTGCTGTCGGCGTTCCCCGCGCTGCCGCGGGCCGCGATCGTCACCGCGCCCGGCGACTCGGTCGATTTCGTCTCCCGGTTCTTCGCCCCGGGCGTGGGCGTCCCGGAGGATCCGGTGACCGGATCGGCGCACGCCCAGCTGGTTCCGCTGTGGAGCGAGCGACTCGGCCGCACCGAACTGCGGGCCAGGCAGCTCTCGCGCCGCGGAGGAAGCTTGCGCTGCGAACTGACCGGCGACCGCGTGCTCCTGTTCGGACGATGCCGCCGTTACCTCGATGGAGTCGTCACCCTGCCGGACTGAGACCGGCAGGCTGACGCTCACGGCTCCGGGACAGGTCCGTCGTCGGGACCCGGTAGGACGACGTCGCGGTAGTCGGGCAACAGGGGTACCACCGCGAAGCTGCCCGCCACGGCGTCGGCGGGCAGTGCCTGGACCGCGCGGATACCGTTCTGGACGGCCAGGTTCCGCAGTTGCGCCGGGGAACCTCGGACGACGAGCCCGACGACGCAGGCGCAGCCGCCCCGCAGTCGTGCGGCGGAGACCTCGATCACACGCGCGGAGCGGTCGTCGGCGGGCCGCGGAAGCAGCCAGGCCGCGTACGGCGCCGAATCCATCGCCGCGGCAATCCCTTCCGGGACCGGCACGACGACCAGCGGCGTCTGCACGCGGGGAATCGGCACCCGGTAGAGCACCTGGGCGATGCGCAATCCGCCGCTGTGCGCGGGAATCCGTTCGGAGGTAAGGGGTTCGGTGAACGACACCAGCGCCCAGTGCTGTTCGTCGTCCTGCACGTTCAGCGAATCAACGGATCGGGCAAGGTAATCCGCGACCTGCTCGCCCCGGTCGGGTCCCAGCCGATCGGTGGAGACCGGGGCACGGTACGGCGGATTCAGCGCTCCGAGCGCGAACACCGACGCGACCAGGGCGACCGCCGCCGCGCCGAGGAGGACCCGGCGCCACGGCGGCACCCGGCGCTCAGGCATCGCGCAGGACGTCCAGCGCGTGTTTCAGGTCATCCGGGTACTCGCTGGTGATCTCCAGGTAGCGGCCGTCCGCGGGATGCTGGAAGCCCAGCTGCCGGGCGTGCAACCACTGGCGTTGCAGCCCGAGCCGCTCGGCCAGGCGCGGGTCGGCGCCGTAGGTGAGATCGCCGCAGCAGGGGTGGCGGATCGCGGAGAAATGCACGCGGATCTGATGGGTGCGCCCGGTCTCCAGGTGGATGTCCAGCAGGCTGGCCGATTGGAACGCCTCGACGGTGTCGTAGTGCGTGATGCTCGGGCGACCGTCGGCGGTGACCGCGAACTTCCAGTCGTTGCCGCGGGCCCGGCCGATCGGGGCGTCGATGGTGCCGCTGCTCGGGTCCGGATGCCCCTGCACCAGCGCGTGGTACCGCTTGTCGACCGTGCGCTGCTTGAACGCGCGCTTCAGCACCGTGTACGCGTGCTCGGACTGCGCAACCACCATCACTCCGGAGGTGCCGACGTCGAGGCGGTGCACGATGCCCTGCCGTTCGTGCGCGCCCGAGGTGGAGATGCGGTATCCGGCCGCGGCGAGCCCGCCCACGACGGTCGGCCCGCTCCAGCCGACGCCGGTGTGCGCGGCCACGCCGACCGGCTTGTCGACCGCGACGATGTCGTCGTCGGCGTAGAGGATCTTCATGCCCTCCACCGGTTCGGCCTCGATGGTCAGTTCCCGCTTCGGCTCGGGGAAGACCACCTCCAGCCAGGCGCCCGCGGTCAGCCGGTCGGACTTGCCCGCGGCGAGGCCGTCGAGCTGCACCGAGCCCTCCTCGGCGAGCGCGGCCACCGCGGTGCGGGACAGCCCGAGCAGCCGGGCCAGACCCGCGTCGACGCGCATACCGTCGAGCCCGTCGGGGACGGGCATGGTCCTGGTCTCCCTCATGCCGCGCTGCCCTCGCTCGCTTCGCCGGGTTTGCCGTGACCCACCCGGGTGCCGTTCGGTTCGAAACCCAACACGGTCAGCACCACCAGCAGGATCGCCCCGCACACGATGGCCGAGTCGGCGACGTTGAACACCGGCCACCAGCCCACCGCGACGAAATCCACCACGTGTCCCTGGAGCGGGCCTGGCGCACGGAACAGCCGGTCCATCAGGTTGCCGAGCGCGCCGCCGAGCACCAGACCCAATCCGATCGCCCACCCCAGCGAGCGCAGCGTGCGGCCGATGCGCACCACACCGACGACGACGGCGGCGGCGACCAGGGTCAGCAACCAGGTCATGCCGGTGGCCATGGAGAACGCCGCGCCCGGATTGCGCACCAGGCTCAGGCGCGCGAAATCACCGATGACCGGCACCGGATCGCCCGGTGTCAGGTTCGCGACCGCGATGGTCTTGGTGAGCAGATCCAGGCCGAGCACGACCGCGGCGAGGACGAGCAGCGTCCGCAAGCGCTGGGGTGGAGCCGACGAGGTCGTCGGATCGGCGGTGTTCGCTGGGATTTCCTCGGGCGGCCGGTCGTCACTCACGCCGACCATCATCTCTCGAGCGCGATCACGCCCGGTGCGCGCCGTCCGATTGCCTCGGCCGGGGTGGCCGGCCGTGCTCGCGTGGCACGCCGACCGGCGCGCACCCGCATGTCCCAGCCGACACTCAGGAAGCGGTCGTACCCTGTTGCACGTGACGGTGTTGTCTTCCCCCCACCTTCCCCGGATCGCGCGCTCGGGTGTGCTGCTCATGGTGCTCGCGGTCGGGCTCTCGGCCTTCGGTGTCGGTTGCGGCGACGGCGCCGAATCGCTCGGCGAACCCGACGGAACCGAGCCGCTGGGAATCGGCAAGGAAGTGACGGTGCCGATCGCGGCCGCGGTGGCCACGGTCGAATCGGCCGGTGCCGAGCCGAGGTCGCTGCTGCGGCCGGAGTATCCGGCGGGCACCGTGCAGCGGGTCACGCTGTACACCGCGCACCACATCGAACAGCAGATCGATGAGCAGCCGAAGCGCGACTTCTCCACCCCGGCGCTGACCATTCCGATGACCGCGCAGACGACCGCGGAGGGCATCGATCTGACTCTCGGCACGGTCACCTCGCCGGATCCGACGCTGGCCAAGGCGCTGACCAAGATCGGCGGCTCGCACGCCGGCTTCGATCTCAGCGATCTGGGCACGATCACCGCACTGCGGCTCGAGCCGGCTCCGGACGCGTCCAACACCGCTCGCGCCGCCCTCGAGCAAGCGTTCTACCAGGCCGTCTATCGCTCGATCGCCTTTCCCGACGAGCCCGTCGGCGAGGGCGCGGTGTGGACGGTGCGCCAGGAGGTCACCGGCGGCGTGTTGCTCGACCAGGTGACCACCGCGACGCTGAGCAAGCGCGAGGGGGATCGGCTCACCATCGAACTGCACGTCACCCAGAAGCCCAAGTCGCCGGTGTGGAACCTCCCGAACAACGCGGGCACCCTGGACATCCGGGACTACGTGATGCAGGGCGCGGGCACCATCACGGTGGACCTCGGGCTGCCCCTGCCGGTGGCCGGGTCCATCACCGTCGGCGGTCATCAGGCCTACCGCGACCCGAACAGCGGCAGCACGCTGCGGCAGACGATCGATACGCAGGTGTCGTGGACCGAATGATCCGTGCCCGCGGCCTGGTGGCGGCGGTCGCACCCTTCGTGGTCGTCGCCGGATGCGGCGCGCAGGACCGCGCAGCGGCCGAAGCGCCCGACCTTCCGACGCTGGGGTCCGTGGTGGCCGCGGCCCCGGTGACCACGGGCCCCGAGACCGATTCCGCTCGGCTGCGCGATCGACTGCTCGGCGACGCCGACCTACCCGCGGGCTTCACCGCGCTCCCGCCGCCCGCCGACGCCGAGGGAAGCGCTATCGGCTCCTCGCCGACGAATCCGGCGGAATGCGGGAAGGTGCTCGCCCCGCTCGGTACGCAACGCACCGGCGCGCTCGCTCGGGCGTCCACGCAATTCGCGGGACCGAATTTCTCCAGCATCGATATCGACGCGGCCAGTTATCCGCCGGACACCGTCGGGGTCGCATTTTCGGACGTGCAGGAAATCCTGCGGCGCTGCGCGCACTATTCCAGCGCCGACGACTCCGACATCGCGGTGGACTACCGCATCGGCGGGCTCGACCAGCCGCCCGCGGGCGATGCGGGCGCCCCCTTCCAGGTGCGCACCACCAGCGACGACCTGACGCTCGGGTCGTCGGTGACGATCGTCCAGGTGGGAAGCACGTTGGTGCAGGTCGCGGTGACCGCGCCGGAGTCGGTGGACCCCGGTGTCCTCAGCGCGCTCACCGCGGCCCAGGTGCGCAGGCTGCGAGGGGTGGCGGGTCCGTGATTTCCGACGAACCGGCCACGTGCGCCGGTCGCGGGAATAGGCTCGACATGGTCCGACACAAGCCTCGACCGGAGGTTCCCCATGTCTGATGTCAAACCCATCCCCGATGGATATCCGGTGATATCGCCCGGGCTGGCGATCGACGGCGCGGCGGCGGCGATCGATTTCTACAAGAACGTCTTCGGTGCCACCGAGCGCATGCGAATGCCCGGGCCGGGCGGCAAGATCGCGCATTGCGAGCTGATGTTCGGCAATTCCGTCGTCATGCTCGGCGATCCCGCCCCCGATATGGATTTTCTCGATCCGAAGACGGTGGGTGGCACCCCCGTCAACCTGTACGTGTACGTCGAGGACGCCGACGCCGCCTTCGCCGCCGCGCTGGCCGCAGGCGCCAGGGAACTCACGCCCATGACCAAGCAGTTCTACGGTGACCGCAGCGGCGCCTTCGAGGACCCGTGGGGCCACCGCTGGACGGTGGCCACCCACGTGGAGGACGTGCCGCCCGACGAGATGGACCGCCGGATGGCCGAGTTGTTCGGCGGCGCCTGAACCCGGCCGTCCGATTCACCCGGCGACAACCGAATCACCGTCGACCCGAATGCTTTTCGGGGAAAGGGGTTTGGTGGCCGGGCCCTTGGCCACCGAGCCGTCCAGCGCGAACTTGCTGCCGTGGCAGGCACAGTTGATGGTGCCGCCGGACACGGTGGCGACCTTGCATCCCGCGTGCGTGCACACCGAGGAGAGGCCGAGGAAGCTGCCCGGGCTGGGCTGGGTGACCACGGTGTCACCGACGATCACGCCGCCACCGACGGGGATGTCGGCCGTTCTGGCGAGCGCGTTCGCGGGCCGGTCCGCGTCGGAGGGCTGGTTGCCGGGAGTGGCGGGAGCGGGATTCGGCGCGGGTGCGGCCTCATCTTTGCCGTAGGTGGCGCAGGCGGTGAGCGCCGTCGCGGCGGCGACGCCCACACCGGCGATGACCACACTGCGGCGGGTATGGGGTTGTTCGTCGAATGTCATGTCGGGTTCCGTTACCGCCGCCAGGGTGAGCAAGGGCCCAAGTCTCTTCATCGGATCTCCTCGAAGGCGCGGCCGCCATCGCGTCGGTGCCGCTTTCGCCTCGTCAACGGAGTAGGGCAGCCCTGCGGTTCAATCCGGTGTGCTCATACGTCGCTACCGGGCGTGTCGTAGGACAGCGATGCCGCGAACCGAGGGGCGAGCGGCGGACCCGGACCCCCTCATCTGCTTTGTGGCCGGGTCCGCCGCTCTGGGGTGGTTACCCGCGGGCGATCGATTCGAACACCTTCGGGTCCACCAGGGTGGAGGTGTCGCCGAGTTCGCGTCCTTCGGCGACGTCGCGCAGGAGGCGGCGCATGATTTTGCCGCTGCGGGTTTTGGGGAGTTCGGGGACGATGTGGATTTCTCGTGGTCG
>NZ_JADLQO010000016.1 GCF_015477775.1 Nocardia abscessus
GGTCCGTCAACGCCACCAGAGCCCAGCGACACCACCCCCCGGATCATGAGAAAGACAGGGGCAAGAAGTCATACCGAGCCTGGCGACCGTGGGCCCGATCGCGGTACCCACGAAAAAGGTAACGGGGGTGCGCCGGGGCATGAGCGGTGTGCGTGGCTGTCGGTGGGGCTGTAATACGGTGGTGCGGTGATCGTCGCGCTCATCGACTCTGGTCTGGGGTTGCTGCCCACCTCCGCTTGGTTGCGCAAGTTGCGGCCGGATGTGGATCTGCTGCTGCAACTGGACCCGGAGGGCGCGCCGTGGGGGCCGAAGCCGGAGGACTGGGTGGTCGAGCGGGTGGTGAACGCCGCGCGGACATCGCTCCGGATGGGGGCCGAGGTGATCGTCCTACCGTGCAATACGGCCAGCGTCACGGCGCTGGAGCACGTGCGCGCGGACGTCGGGCCCGACGTGCCGGTGATCGGCACCGTGCCCGCGATCAAACCCGCCGCGGCCGTATGCCGGTCGGTGGCGGTCTGGGCCACGGCGGCGACCACCGCGAGCCGGTATCAGGCCGATCTGATCGCGAAATTCGGCGGCGACGCCGACGTGGTCGGCGTGGCGTGCCATGGATTGGCCGACGCCATCGACCGCGGTGATCTGGCCGCCGCCCACGACGCGATCGCCGACGCCGCCGCGCGGACGCCGCCGGGCGTCGAAGGCGTGGTGCTCGGCTGTACTCACTACCCACTGGTGACCGACGCGATCGTGGCCGCGCTGCCGGACGGAGTGCGCCTGTTCGACAGCGCGCAAGCTGTTGCCGCGCAGACCATTCGGCGCATCGACGCGCTCGGCCGCCCCAGCACCGGCACCGGCGAGGTCCGGGTGCTCAACAGCGGCGAGCCCGGCGCATTGCCCGCCAGCGCGGCCGCGTTCGAGTCCGGACGGGTGCTGGGCGCACCGGGGTGAGCCGCCGAGCAATTCGGAACAGGAGCGTGGTTCGATGACCGACGCGCTGACCGCGGCCGACGTGCGGGCGGCCCTGCGGGAACTGGCGAATCCGGCCGACGCGACGCACCTGCAGCGGTTCTTCAAGACCGGCCCCGGCGAATACGGCGAGGGTGACGTGTTCCTCGGCGTCCGGGTCCCGGCGAGCCGCGTTGTCGCGAAACGGTTCGCGGCGCTTCCGCTCGATGAGATCGACAAGCTGCTCGACAGCGACGTGCACGAGGACCGGTTCGCCGCGCTGGTCATCTTGAACGCCCGATTCGCCGCGGCGTCCAAGCCGCGCTCGTTCGATGATGCCGCCCGCGCCGCCATCGTGGAGCTGTACCTGGCGGCCGTGCGCCGGGGCCGAGTGAACAACTGGGATCTCGTGGACGTGTCGGCGGAGAACATCCTCGGCCCGTGGCTGCTGGACAAGCCGCGTGAACTGCTGTTCCAGCTGGCCCGAGCCGACTCGCTGTGGGAGCGGCGGGTGGCGCTGCTGTCCACCTTCGCGTTCATCAAAGCGGGCGACGCCTCCACCACCTTCGCGCTGAGCGAACTGCTGCTCGGCGACCGGCGTGACCTGATCCAGAAGGCGCTGGGCTGGATGCTGCGCGAAGTGGGCAAGCGCGTCGACCGCAGCCTGCTGACCGGCTTCCTGGACCGGCACGCCACGGCCATGGGACGCACCGCACTGAGCTACGCGACCGAGCATTTGCCGCCCGAGGCCCGCGCCGGATACCGCGCGCGTTCCGCAGGCGATACGACAAGGTGAGGGCGGTTCCATCCTCGCGTTCTCGATGAACCCACCGCTCCTGGTCGGCGGATTGTCCGGTTTCGAACATGAGAATGAGAGCCTGCCGTGACCTGAGCCGGTTGCGCGGCAAAAGCGGAAGCCCAGTGCGACAGTCGGTCCTGCTGAGGCCGTCCGATCAGCCGCCCCGAGTGCGCGCACGTCGGATCAGTCGATGGGATAGGTGACGCCGGTCAGTTCTTCGGAGACCTGCCACAGCCGACGTTGCAGGTCGGGGTCGTGGGACTGCTTGCTCGACGAGGCGAGCACGGGGTAGCCGCGCAGGCCGCCGAACCCGCCCGGCCCGTAGTACTGGCCGCCGTGCACGGCCGGGTCGGTGGCCGCACGCAGGGTCGGCAGCGCGCCCATGGCCGCGGATTGGGTGAGCAGCTGCATAGCAGGCCCTCCCAGCAGTGCGGGCATGTGACGGCCCAGGTCGGTGTTCGAGCCGCCGGGATGGGCTGCGACGGCGATCGGGGTTCGATCGGTGGAGGCCAAGCGGCGCTGCAGTTCGTAAGTGAACAGCAGGTTGGCCAGCTTGGATTGACCGTAGGCGCCGACGCGGCTGTAGTTGTTCGCCCAGTTCAGGTCATCGAAGTGGATCGCGGCGCGGATGCGGTGCCCGACGCTGCTGACGGTGACCACCCGCGAGCCTTCGACGGGCAGCAGCCGCTCCAGCAGCAGGCCGGTCAGGGCGAAGTGCCCGAGGTGGTTGGTGCCGAATTGCAGCTCGAAACCGTCCTGGGTGGTCTGTTTGGGTGGGTACATCACTCCGGCGTTGTTGATCAGCAGATCGATGCGCGGGTGGTCGGCTTTGAGTTCTTCCGCGGCGGAGCGGATTCCGGCCAGCGAGGCCAGGTCGAGTTGTTGCAGTCGGACCTCGGCGCCGGGGGTGGTCGCGGTGATCCGGTTGGCCGCGTCCTTTCCCTTGTCGAGGTTGCGCACGGCCAGCACCACCCGCGCGCCTTTGGCGGCGAGCGCGGTGGCGGTTTCGAATCCCAGCCCGGAGTTCGCGCCGGTGATGATCGCGGTGCGCCCGGTCTGGTCGGGGATGTCGGTGGTGGTCCATTTCGGCATGGGGTTGTCCTCACTATGATCAGCAATCGGAGCGAGAGCTCCGCTTCTAGTTCAACTATACGGAGCGCATCATCCGTTTGCTGGTGGGTAGTGCGCAGGAGGTGATTCGGAGTGGCTGACAGCGCCAAGCCGCTGCGGGCCGACGCCGCTCGCAACCGGGAATTGGTCCTAGAGACCGCCTACGAAATCTTCGCCGCCGGGGGCCTGTCGGTGCCGACCGACGAGATCGCTCGCCGCGCAGGTGTGGGACCGGGCACCCTCTACCGGCATTTCCCGACCAAGAAGGCCCTGTTCGGGGCCGTCATCGAACACCGCCTGCACCAGGTCGTGACAGCGGGGCGCGCCCTGCTGGATTCCGGGGAACCCGGTCGAGCGCTGTTCGAGTTCATCCGTGCCATGGCCCTGGACTGGGGCGCGGCCGACCAAGGACTGGCCCAGGCCATCGCGGGCGACGGCATCGACATCGAGGACCTCGCCCCCGGCGCGGAAGCTCAATTCCTACAGCTGCTCGGCGAACTGCTCACCACCGCGCAGCAGGCCGGGACCGTGCGCGCGGAGCTGACCGTGCGGGAAACCAAAGCGATCATCGTCGGCTGCCAAGCCGTGCAGAGCCACACGCCCGACGTCGCCGAACGAGTCACCGCCCTCATCCTCGACGGACTCCGGCCGCGCTGCTGACGCAGTCACCGCCCGGCAGGCCGGTAATCGATCGGTTACCGCGACTGTTTAGGCGAACGCACAATTGCGTTCGAAATGCCGGTCGGCTCAGAACTGGATCTTCAGGTGGTCGGTCACCGGATGCGCTTGGCAGCCGAGGATATAACCGTTCTCGATATCCTCCGGGTCGAGAATTTCGGCGTTGTCCATTTCGACCTTGCCCTCCAGCACCGTGCAAGCGCACGAACCGCATTCGCCTTCCTGGCAGGAATAGGGCACGTCCAATCCCTTGGCCAGCATGATGTCCACCAGCGTCTGCTTGCGCGGCCATTTCAGCTCGTGCACTTCGCCGTCGAGTTCGACCTCGACGGTCGCCGCGTCGGCCGCCTCCTCGTCGGAGACCTCGACCGGCGCCTGATCGGCGAACGGGTCGCCGGCCAGCGAGTTGAACACCTCGGCGTGCGTGCGCGAGCGGGGCACGCCCAGCTGCGCGAGCGCGTCGTGCACCCGGTCCATGAACGGTTTCGGCCCGCACATGAACGCGTCGTAGCCGCGATACGGCGCGACGAGGGTGGCCAGCGCGTCGGCGGTCGGCAAGCCCTGCAGGTACTCCAGCCAGTGGATCACGGTGAGGCGCTGCGGGTGCTTGTCCGCCAGGTCGCGCAGTTCGCCCGCGAAGATCACCGACTCGTGGTCGCGGTTGGCGTAGACCAGCACGATGCGGCCGGTGCCGCGGGCCAGCGCCGACTTCAGGATGGACATGACCGGGGTGATGCCGCTGCCCGCGCCGAACAGCAGCAGATCGTCGTCCAGGTTCTTCGGGGTGAAGACGCCCGAGGGCGGCAGCACCTCGATCCGGTCGCCCGCTTGCACGTTGTCGCACACCCAATTCGACCCGTAGCCGCCGTCGGTCCGCTTGACGGTCACCTTCGGGCGGTCATCGGTGTAGGGCGAGCTGGCCAGCGAGTAGCACCGCGCCACCGAGCCGGTCCGGTCGCTGGGGATGCGCAGGGTGAGGAACTGTCCCGGCTGGTAGCGGAACTTCTCGGCCAGCTCGTCGGGAACGTCGAAGACCAGCGAGCGGGTGTCGGCCGTCTCGGCGATGACCGCGGACACCCGCAGCACGACCGAGCGCGAGCCGTGTGGAACCTCGACAGTGGTCATGTCGTCCTCTCGAACATGGCATGGGCATTGCGCTACGCCAAAACTAGAACGTGTTTCAGTTTCATCGTACGTCGGTGGTCGCCTGACGGACAAGCTGGGCTTCGAGACCGGCGATCAGCACGTCCATGCCGAAGTCGTAGGAGTAGCGTCCGCGCAGGTCGCCGATGTAGCGGGTAGCCCGCTCGACGACGGGGGGCAGGGTCACGTCGGCCGGTGCGGAGCGGTCGCGCGGGTTCACCCGGCTGCGGCCGAACAGATAGGTGTGGATCGTCGCGTAGGCGGCCAGTATGTTGCGGTCGCCGAAGCCCGCTTCGTCGAGGATGTCCATGATCGCTGCGATCAGGTCCAGCTGTTTGCCGAGCATCTGCTCGATGAGGATGTCGCCGAGACCGGGATGCTTGCGCAGCTTCTCGTCGATCTGGTCGACGAGGTCGCGCAGCCGGTGCTGCCACGACCCGGATTCGGGCGGTGGCGTGCGCACTCCGGTCAGCGCCGCGCTCGCGACGAGGTCGAGCAGCTCGCGCTTGTCCGCGACGTAGTAGTAGGGCGCCATGGGGGAGACGCCGAGTTCGCGGGAGAGTCGCCGCATCGACAATTTCTCCACGCCGTCCTCGCGAACCACCCGCAGAGCGGCCTCGACGATCTCGGACTCCGACAGTGTTCGATTCGTGGCGCTCGCAGACCCTCCGTGGTTACGCAAGCTTCCGCCTCCGGGCCTGATGCGCACACCACCGTGTGCTGCTGCCCCCGTTCGCCTGCATTCGTCCGACTCCCATGCCACCTCTACCACTGCGGGCGTGTGCCGCCCGTCACATTCCGTTCAGCTGCTTGCCACCCGCAGTCTAGAGCGCCGGGTATGGACGCCGTCGCCGCCTGTTCCCCTCGGCGTGCGGCCGAATCGGCCGGTCGTCCCGGGTGCGCGGCGGCCGGAATGCGCCGATCGCCGGTTCGATGAGTGAAACCTGTTCTTTTGTCAGTTTATGACGTTATTGTGTGAGCACGGACTGCACCGGGCAGTCCGGCACACGGATCGTCCTCGCGGAGGTAGCCATGCCGGAATACGGGTCCATCGGACACGCCGACACCGACAACACCGGACGGATGGAGACCGCCGCGGCGCGGTCGGCCGAAGAGGCGCCGCTGGTCGAGGAGAGCCTCATCGAAGAGGTGTCCATCGACGGCATGTGCGGCGTCTACTGACAGGCGGTCGACAACCATGCTCGATCTCGATACCCGCTGGCAGCTGCACCCGCGAGTGGCGCTGCGGCCGGAGCCCTTCGGCGCGCTGCTCTACCACTTCGGCACGCGCAAACTCTCCTTCCTGAAGAGTCCGCGGATCGTCGAGGTCGTCCGCTCGTTGCCGGAGCACGTCTCGGCCCGCACCGCCCTGCGCGCCGCGGGCGTGCCGGAGTCCGGTACCGCGGCCTACGTCGAAGCGCTGACACAGCTCGCCGATTCGGAGATGATCGTCGGCGCACCGGCCGGCGCACCGGCGGTAGCGGCCGCTGCGAGCGCGGCTCCGGCGCCGTCCACGGCGGGGGTGGTCCCGCCGTCGGACGCGGCGGTGCGCCTGGTGGACCGCTTCGAATCCGGCCTCGCCGCGCCGATCTGCCTGACCTGGGAACTCACCTACGCCTGCAATCTGTCCTGCGTGCACTGCCTGTCCTCCTCGGGCCGGCGCGACCCGCGCGAGCTGAGCACCGAGCAGTGCAAGGCGTTGATCGACGAGTTCGAGCGCATGCAGGTGTTCTACGTGAACATCGGCGGCGGCGAGCCAACGGTGCGCCCGGACTTCTGGGAGTTGGTCGACTACGCGACCGCCCACCACGTGGGAGTGAAGTTCTCCACCAACGGGGTTCGGATCACGCCCGAGGTCGCGGCCCGGCTGGCGGCCAGTGACTACGTCGACGTGCAGGTGTCGCTGGACGGCGCCGACGCGGCGGTCAACGACGCCGTGCGCGGTCCCGGCTCCTATGACATGGCCATTCGCGCACTGGAGAACCTCGCCGCGGCAGGGTTCCGGGACGCGAAGCTGTCGGTGGTGGCCACCAGGCACAACATCGAACAGCTCGACCAGTTCCGGGCGATCGCCGAAAGGTACGGCGCCACCTTGCGTCTGACCAGGCTGCGGCCGTCGGGGCGCGGCGCGGACGTGTGGGACGAGCTGCATCCGACTCCCGACCAGCAGCGCGTGCTCTACGACTGGTTGCTGCGCAACGGGGAGGGCGTGCTCACCGGCGACTCGTTCTTCCACCTGTCCGCGTTCGGCCAGGCGCTGCCGGGCCTGAACATGTGCGGCGCCGGGCGGGTGGTCTGCCTGGTCGACCCGGTCGGCGACGTGTATGCCTGCCCGTTCGCCATCCACGACCGGTTCCATGCGGGAAACGTGGTGACCGACGGCGGTTTCGGCGCCGTATGGCGGTCCTCGCAACTGTTCGGGGAGCTGCGCGAGCCCAGTGGCGGCGGCGCGTGCGCGTCGTGCAGCCACTACGACGCCTGCCGGGGCGGTTGCATGGCGGCGAAGTTCTTCACCGGGCTGCCCGCCGACGGACCGGACCCGGAGTGCGTCCAGGGCTACGGCGAGGCGGCGCTGGCCGACACCGCGCGGATGATCCCGCGTTCGTCGGTCGACCACTCGCGCCGGGTCGCGCCGCGACCGGGCGGGCGCAAGGGCGGGCCGGTCCCGTTGACGTTGAGCGCGACGCGCCCGGCCGGATTCTCGCCGGACCGGCGTCCGTCGCGGGCCTGCGACGAGAGTCCGCTGGCATGACGCCGTGCAGTTTGCTGAAAGTATGCTAAATGACCGGATTCGACTATCGCCCGGTTTGCTACCGGGTGATAGCCGCCGCGTTGCCGGATGCTGGGACAAGTCCGTTGGCGAACTCCCGGCATCGGAGGAGGGGCGGGTCGCTTCCGGTGGCGGGCCGGTTTCGCCCGGAATTCTGCCGATTTTTCCGGACTGTTGATGTCCGCACCCGAAACTCCGCCTAGCATGCCAGGAATGCGCCATGATCGCCTGCCCGATGGATTCGGGGTGCGGATCGATCCTCGGGTACGCGCATACTCCGGTGGGCGGGTCCTGATCGGCGGTTCGCCCGCCCGGTTGCTGCGACTTGCCCCGGAGGCCGCCGAGATGATCGGCGACGGGTACCTCGAGGTGACCGGCCCGAAATCCGCTGTCGTTGCCAGACGGCTGCTCGACTCCGGAGTGGCCAATCCCCGCCCCCGGCTGCTGCCTTCGCCGGAGGACGTCACCGTCATCGTGCCGCTGCACAACAACGCCGAGGGGCTGGCGCGGCTGCTGGCCGCGCTGCGCGGCCACAACGTCATCGTGGTCGACGACGGGTCCGATCAGCCGGTCCGGATCCCGCGCAACCGCGGCACCCGCTGCCGGGTGACCGTGCTGCGCCACGACCGTAAACAGGGGCCTGCCGCCGCCCGCAACGCCGGTTTACGGGCGGCGACAACCGACTTCGTCGCGTTCCTGGATTCGGACGTGGTGCCGCGCAGCGGATGGCTGGAGGTGATGCTCGGCCACTTCAGCGACCCGGGAGTGGCGCTGGTCGCCCCGCGGATCGTCGCGCTGGACCCGGAGTCCAACGCGCTGGCGCGCTACGAGCACACCCGCTCATCGCTGGACCTGGGCCGGCGCGAGGCGGCCGTGCACTCGCGCGGACTGGTGTCCTACGTGCCGAGCGCGGCGCTGCTGGCCCGGCGCAGGGCGCTGCTGGGCCAAGGCGGCTTCGACGAGTCGATGCACGTCGCCGAGGACGTCGACCTGTGCTGGCGGCTGGAGCAGGCGGGCTGGCGGCTGCGCTACGAACCCGCCGCGCACGTGGCGCACGACCACCGGGTGTGCTTCCGGGCCTGGTTCGGCCGAAAGCTGTTCTACGGCACCGGCGCCGCGCCGCTGGGCGAGCGGCACGCGGGAACGGTCGCACCGCTGTCGGTGCCGTCCTGGACGCTGCTGGCCGCGTTCCTGTTCGCGACCCTGACCAAGTGGGGACTGCTCGGCGGCGTCGTCACCCTGATCACCGCGCTGGCCCGGCTGCGCCGCGTCTTCGCCGGGCTGGACAACCCCACCCGGATCGCCGCGATCTACTTGGCGCGTGGCTTCTTCGCCGGGCTGTGGCGTCTGGCCTCGGCGATGTGCAGGCACTACTGGCCGATCACGCTGCTGGCGATGGTCGTATCGCGGCGCATCCGGCGGATCGCGGTCACCATGGCCATCGCGGACGGACTGGCCGACTGGTTCACCCACCGCGACGCGGGCGGCCTGGATCCGGTGCGCTACGTGGCCTACAAGCGGCTCGACGACATCGCCTACGGCACCGGCCTGTGGCTGGGCGCCTTCCGCGCTCGCAGCCTGGAGGCGCTGAAACCCACCACACCGTCGCGCTGAGCCACCCGAACCACCCGCGAGACCTGATCCGGCCCGCACCGGCGCCGCGCCGAGATACCGAACGGGAGTCCGAATGGCCGACACGCTCATCGTCGGGGGCGGTACCGCCGGGTGCGTACTGGCGGAGCGGTTGAGCGCCGATCCGGCGCACACGGTGCGGCTGCTCGAGGCAGGCGCCCTGTGGGTCGGTCTGGACGCGATGCCAGCCGAGTTGATGGACGCGGCCGCGCTTCCCATCGGTCCGGAGGCGCAGTGGCTGTGGCGCTACGAGGTCGTCCTCGCCGACGACCCGCCGGTGCCGGGAACCATCGTGCGCGGCAGGCTGATCGGCGGCTCGGGGGCGGTCAACGGCGGTTACTTCGTCCGGGCCACGGTGGCGGACTTCGACGCCTGGACCCGCGTGCTCGGCGGTTCGGACGCCTGGTCGTTCGCCTCCGTGCTGCCGATCTACTGCCGGATCGAGCGGGACCTGGACTTCGGCGATCAGCCCTGGCACGGCGGCCACGGCCCCATTCCGGTGCGGCGCGCGACGGACCCCGCTCCGATCAGTGCGGAATTCGCGCGGGCGTGCCTGGCCGCCGGATTCGCCGAAGTACCGGATCTCAACGCGCCCGGCAGCGGCGAGGGCGTCGGGGCGGTGCCGTGCAATTGCGACCAGGGCAGGCGGATCGGCCCCGGGGTCGGCTATCTGCTGCCCGCGCTGACACGCCCGAACTTGACCGTCGCCGCGGAAACGGTGGTCACGCGCATCCGCTTCGACGGGACGCGGACGGTCGGCGTGGAGTGCGTGCGCGACGGCGAGACCGACATCGAGTGGGCCGACCGCGTCGTGCTCTGCGCCGGTGCGATCGAGTCGGCCGCGCTGCTGCTGCGCTCCGGCGTCGGCGACCCGCGACAGCTTCGCGCACTGGACATCCCGGTCGTGCACCCGGCCCCGGTCGGCGCGTGGTTCAGCGACCATCCCGAGGTGGGCATCTCCTACCTGCTCGATGTGGCCGAACCGCCGACCGTCCCGCTGGAGACGGT
The DNA here is from genome assembly GCF_015477775.1 of Nocardia abscessus. Taxonomy (GTDB): domain Bacteria; phylum Actinomycetota; class Actinomycetes; order Mycobacteriales; family Mycobacteriaceae; genus Nocardia; species Nocardia abscessus_A. The sequence goes on from NZ_JADLQO010000016.1 coordinate 10,086, forward strand.
GCTGGAAGTCGACGACGTCGAAATCCGGCCTTACGCGGTCTCCTTCACGCCCGGGGTGCACCGGCTGGGCGTCACGCTGATGCGCCCGCTCTCCTCCGGGGTGCTGCGCCTGCGATCTGCCGAACCGGATGCCGCGCCGCTGATCGACTATCGCTATCTCACTGCGGAGCAGGATCGTGCCCGGTTGCGCGACGCGGTGGCGACCGCGGGCGGGCTGCTGCGACGAATGAACGCCCGGCCGGTCGATCCGATTCCGGAGCCCGCGGATGTCGGCGCCTGGCTACGGGCGAATCTCGCCACTTCGCAGCATTTGTCCGGGACCTGCCGAATGGGGCGGGAAAACGACGCGGCGGCGGTAGTGGACGAGATGTGCCGAGTGCACGGCGTCACCGGATTGTCCGTTGTGGATCTGTCCGTAGTGCCGGTGCCACTCGGTCGTGGACCACAGGCCACGACCATGATGATCGCGGAAAAGGCGGCCGCGCACCTTACCTCGTAAAGTGAAAGACGGTTGGGTCACAATTTGCTGGGATGTGATTCGGGTGTGACCTGGCGGACAAACCCCATCATCGGTCGGTACCGCCCTGTATGCGCCGGTACAGTTTGGGGCGGAAAGAAAGGCAAATGGTCAGCAACATCGCAGGTGGGCGACCCCCACGGCAGGGCGTCGAGCCGGGCGCCCAACTCGGTGCGCTCGAAGTCTACGCCGCGCAGGCGCACGGATATCTCAGTGCGGGCGGCGATCAACTTGCCCGGCTCGCCGGTTTGCTGCGTCCTGCCGTACTGGAGTCCTGGCTGCGCAGTGTGCGCGGCGGGGTCGACCCGATGGATGCCCTCGACGGCCGCGGTCTGCGCGGCGCCGATCTCCAGCGCTATCTCCAGGCCCATCCGATTGCCGCGCTGATGCCGCTGATCGACAAATTGCTCGTACAGGACACGGCCAGAACGGGTTTGATCGTCGTGGTCGCCGATCAGTTCGGCCGGGTGCTCTCGGTGCACGGAAACGCCGAGCAGGTCGCGGCGGCCGCCGAGATCGGCCTGCGCGCCGGTGACGATCTGAGCGAGCGCCGCATCGGAACGAATGCGGTCGGCTTGGTGGTGCGCACCGGTCGCGCCGCATGGATCCACGGCCCGGAACACTTCCTGCACCGGATGCACCAGATCACCGGCGCCGCGGCGCCGGTGCACGATCCGGACGGCAGGCTGGTGGGTGTGCTGATGATCGCGGGCGGCGTCCGTGTGGCAAAGCCGGAGATCCTCGCGCTGGTCAAAGCCACCGCAACCGCGGCGGAGATGGACTTGCTGCTCACCGTGATGCGAGCGGGAGAGCGCGGTGCGGACGGCCGGGGCCGCCGTGACCCGGCGCAGCCGCACCCCGCGGGCAGGCTCGGGCTCGACGTGCTCGGCCTCGGACAGCCGCAGTTGAGCGTCGCCGACGATCGGGTTCCCTTGTCGCAGCGGCATGCCGAGATCCTGCTGCTGCTGGCCGAACATCCGGAGGGGCTCGGCGCCGACCATCTCGCGCTGCTGCTCGACGACACCGATCTGGACAACGGCACCATCCGCGCGGCCGTGTCCCGATTGCGGGCGGTGGTCGGCCCGGCGGTGTTCGGTTCGCGGCCCTACCGTTTGCGCGTTCCGGTGGCAACCGATGTCGAGGCATTGCGCGCAGCGCTCGACTCCGGTGATGTCGATTCGGCGTTGCGACTTTATGTCGGGCCGGTGCTGCCTCGGTCGACCGCGCCGGGAATCATCGACATTCGCGACGAACTGCGGGTGCGATTGCGCACCGCGGTGCTGGCTTCCTGCGATGCCACGGTGCTGCGCCGGTGGACCGCCTGCCCGGAGGGGCGCGAGGACGCCGCGGCGTGGGCGGCCTACCGCGCCACTGTCGATCGTGATTCGCCGTTGTATGCGCAGATCGAAGCCAAGATCCGGGTGCTGGACCGCCGCCTCGGCGCCGATGCAACGCGGATGCAACGTTTCGGCTCATAGTCTGCACAGCCATCGGCGCGAGAGCGCGCCGCCGCGGTCGAAATGGGGATCGCGCGGACTGTTTCGCCTCGAGTTCCGGCCCTGGTAGCCGCACTGGACATCCGTCCAGAAGTTTTTAGGGGAATTAGTTCCTTTTTATTAACGAAGCGCCTAATGTTCGCACTGCACGGATTACGACCGTGTGACGTAGCTGACATAGCCGTGGCGCCCGGTCCGCGGCGATGACGTTGGAGGAATGCCGGATTCCGCGCGAGTGCGCCTCGTACCGCTCGCGCTCTCATCGAATCGCACGTGGTGGTCGACGCCATGCGCCCGGCCTGGGCAGCCGAGTGCAGCGGCTTGTTCGTGCTGCCCAAAAAGCGTTCGGCCAGCGGTTGTTTCGCCGAGTAGGAGGCTCTGGTGCAGGATACGGAGTTGGGTGGGTTCAGCGCGTTGCCGCAGCGTTCCGTCGAGCCGAAGCCGTCGCCGGCCGCATCCGAGCCGTTCGCGCTGGCGCCCGCCCAGCTCGGCGTCTGGTACGCGCAGCTGCTCGACCCGGACGTGCCGATCAACGTCGCACAGTACGTGGACGTGCACGGCGAACTGGACGCCGCGCTGCTGCAGGAGGTGACGGTCGAGGCGGCCCGCGAGTACGAGTCGGTGCTGGTGCGGATCGGCGAAGCGGGCGGCGTCCCGCACCAGGCGGTCGACCTCGGCCTCACGGTCGACATTCCGCTGATCGACCTGCGCGAACACCCCGACCCGGTGGCCGCGGCGCACGCCTGGATGCGCGCCGACGCGAGCGCGCCGGTGGACCTGCTGACCGACCGGCTGTTCGCGGGCGCGGTGCTGCGCATCGCCGAGCGCCGGCACTTCTGGTATCTGCGCGCCCATCACATCGTGCTGGACGGCTACGGCGCGCTCACCAACACCACGCGGGTCGCCGAGCGCTACACCGCCCGCGTGCTCGGCACCGAACCCGAAGCCGTGCGGCCCGGGACGCTCGCCTCGCTCACGCAGGCCGAACTCGCCTATCGGGACTCCGCCCGGTTCGCATCCGATCGCGCGCACTGGGCCGAGCGGGTGATCGGGCTGGACGGCGCGACCAGCCTGGACGGGCGGCGCGCGCCCCGCTGCGCGAGCAACCTGATCGCCGGGCGCGCACTCGCGCCGGAGCTGGTCGAGCGGATGAACGCCCTTGCCGCGCGCCAGGATTCGACCCTCGCTGTGGTGCTGCTCGCGGCGTTCGCCGCCTACCTGGGACGGCTGACCGACCGCGACGAGGCGGTGCTGAGCCTGCCGGTGACCGCGCGCACCACCGCGGCGCCGCGGCGGTCGGCGGGCATGCTGTCGAACATCGTGCCGCTGCGGCTGCCGGTCGGCGGGAACTGGGGCGGGCTGCTGCGTGCCACCCGGGTCGAGGTCGCGGGCGCGCTGCGCCACCAGCGCTACCGGCACGAGGACATCCGCCGTGACGCCGAGAGCGCGGGCGCCCCCGCCCAGCGCGGGCTGTTCGGGCCGCTGGCCAACATCATGCTGTTCCGCAGCGATCTGACCCTCGGCACGACGGTGGGGCGCTACCACGTGCTGTCCACCGGGCCGGTCGAGGACCTCGGCATGAACGTCTACTACGGCGACCGGGACCGGGTGCACGTCGATTTCGAGGCCAATCCGAACCTGTACACCGCCGACGACGTCGCACGCCACCACGCCCGGTTCCTCCGCTACCTGCAGCGCCTGGTCGCCACCGACCCGGACGTCGCGCTCGCCGCGGTCGGCGTGGCGACCGAGCTGGAACTCGAGGTCAGCACCCGGATCTGGAACGAGACGGGTTTCGACGTGGAAGCGCAGCTGCCGGGCCGCTGCGCGGGCTTCGCTCCCGTCGCGACGTTGGTGTCGATGTTCGAGGCGCAGGCGGCCCGCACGCCGAGCGCGGTGGCGCTGCGGGCCGCCGGTGCGCCGGACCTGACCTACCGCGAGCTCGCGGCGCGCAGCAATCGGCTCGCCCGCCGCCTGATCGCCCTCGGGGTCGGACCGGAGACGCTGGTGGCGCTGCACCTGCCGCGCTCGCCCGAACTGGTGATCGCGATGTACGCGGTTCTGGCGGCGGGCGGCGCGTACCTGCCGCTGGACCCGGACCATCCACCGGAGCGCACCGCGCACATCCTGGCCACGGCGCGTCCGGCGTGTGTGCTGACCGCCGGACCGGACGCGGCGCCCGAGCTGTCCGGCCTGCCGGTGGTGCGGGTGGACCAGGCCGACGAGACCGTCGGGGCCGGGCCGGTGTGGGACCGGGAACGTGTCGCGGCCCTTCGGCCGGAGCATCCGGCGTATGTGATCTTCACCTCCGGATCGACCGGTCAGCCCAAGGGCGTCGCGATCACCCATCGGGCCATCGTCAACCGGCTGGTGTGGATGCAGCACACCTATCGACTATCCGCGAAAGACGTTGTACTGCAGAAGACTCCGGCCACGTTCGACGTGTCGGTGTGGGAATTCCTCTGGCCGTTGCAGATCGGTGCGACGCTGGTGCTCGCCCAGCCGGAAGGGCACCGCGATCCCGCTTATCTGCATCGGGTCATCGACGAATACGGCGTCACCACAGCGCATTTCGTGCCGTCTATGCTCGAGGCGTTCCTCGCGGCCCCGCAGGTCGCCTATCGGACGTCGCTGCGTTCGGTGTTCGCCTCGGGGGAGGCGCTGCCCGCCGCGCTCGCCCAGCGGCTGCGCGCGCTGACCGGCGCTCGCCTGCACAACCTGTATGGTCCGACGGAGGCGGCGGTCGACGTCACCTTTCACGAAGTCGCCGACACCGATACCCTCTCGGTGCCGATCGGCGCGCCGGTGTTCAACACCAGGCTCTACGTCCTCGATTCGCGGCTTCGGCCGGTACCGGTCGGGGCGCCGGGTGAGCTGTATCTGTCGGGGGTACAGCTCGCCCGGGGCTATGTCGCGCGACCGGAGCTGACCGCGGCACGGTTCGTGGCCGATCCGTTCGGCGGCCCGGACGGGCCGTCGCCTACGGGGGACCGGATGTACCGCACCGGTGACCTGGTGCGATGGACCACGCACGGGGAGCTGGAGTACCTCGGACGCACCGACTTCCAGGTTAAGCTGCGCGGCCTGCGCATCGAGCTCGGCGAGATCGAGACCGTGCTCGCCGCGGTGGACTCGGTGGTCCGCGCCGTGGTGGTGCCGCGCGACGACGCGGGTGTCGGCGCGCGAATCGTCGCCTACGTGGTCGAAGCGGAGCCCGGCGCGGTGCGGCCCGAGCGGCTGCGGGCCGCGGCGGCCGAAGCGCTGCCCGGGTACATGGTGCCCGCCGCGTATGTGGTGCTCGACACATTTCCGGTCAACGCCTCCGGCAAGCTGGATCGCGCCGCGCTACCCGTTCCCAGCAGGGCTTCCGCCGACTACACCGCACCCGCGTCCGCCGCCGAGCAGGCGGTCGCGCGCGTGTTCTCCGAAGTGCTCGGTAACAAGCTGGTCGGTCGCAACGACGACTTCTTCGCACTCGGCGGAAACAGTCTGGTGGCCACACAGGTCGCCGCCCGGCTGTCCGCCGACCTGAACTGCCCGCTCGGAGTTCGCGACGTGTTCGCCGCCTGCACGGTGGCCGAACTCGCCGCACTTGTCGAGCGGGCCGGTGGATCCAGCGGCGCGTCCTTGGTCGCGCAGCTGCGGGCACGGCCACGGCCGCCGCTGGTTCCGCTTTCTCCTGCGCAGCAGCGCATCTGGTTCCTCAACCGGTTCGAGCGCTCCAGCGCGAGCTACAACATGCCGTTCGTGGTGCGCCTGCGCGGCGCGGTGGACATCGCCGCCCTGCGGCAGGCGCTCGATGACCTGGTCATCCGGCACGAGGTGCTGCGCACGATCTTCCCCGCACTGCTGCCCGGTGACGGCGCGGGGCCCGCCGCACGGCAGGTCGTGCTGTCGGTGGCGGAGGTGGCGGGCGCGCCGGAGGCGATCGGCGCCGCCGACCTCGACGGTCACCTGGCCGCGTTCGCCGCGCGCGGCTTCGATCTGGAACGTGAGATCCCTATCCGGGCCCGCGTCTTCGCGGTGGACGACGGCAGCTGCGCGCTCGCGCTCGTTCTGCACCACATCGCAGCCGACGGGCTGTCGCTGCGGGTGCTCGCCCGCGACGTGATGACCGCGTACCGGGCGCGTCGCGGCGGCGTCGCACCCACCTGGGCCCCGCTGCCGGTGCAGTACGCCGACTACAGCCTCTGGCAGCAGGAAATGCTCGGCTCCGCGCGGGATCCGTTCGCGGCCGCTCAGCTGTCGTTCTGGACCGGCGCGCTGGCCGGCGCGCCCGACCAGCTGGACCTGCCCGCCGACCGGCCCCGCCCGGCGGTCGCCTCCGGCCGTGGCGCGGTGTTCGGCTTCGAGCTGCCCGGCGAATTGGTCACCCGGATGGCCGAACTCGCGCGAGCCCAGGGCGTCTCGACCTTCATGCTGACGCACGCCGCGCTGGCCGCGCTGCTGGCACGACTGTCCGGCAGCGACGACATCGTGGTCGGCACCCCGGTCGCGGGCCGGGGCCACCGCGCGCTCGACGACCTGATCGGCATGTTCGTCAACACCCTGGCGCTGCGCACCCGAATCGAGCTCGCCGCGCCGTTCACGGCGCTGCTGGCGCAGGTCCGGGAGCGCGACCTCGCCGCGTTCGGCCACGCCGAACTGCCGTTCGAGCAAGTGGTGGCGGCGCTCGACCCGCCGCGCTCGCAAGCGCGCCATCCCCTGTTCCAAGTGCTGCTCGCCTTCGACAATGCCGAGGCAATCGCCTTCGAACTGCCCGAACTGTCGGTTGCCACCAGTACCCTGGACACCGGAGTGACCAAGCTCGATCTGCAGCTCACGGTCACCGAGAACTCCGCCGGTGCCGGACTCGGGGAAGGTTCGGCATCGGCGGGCGTTCCAGCGGAATTCACCTATGCCACCGATCTCTTCGACGAAGCGACCGTCGCGGGCTACGCCCGCAAGCTGATCGGCTTCCTGTGGGCCGTCACCGCCGATCCCGAGATCGCGGTGCTCGATCTGCCCCTCCTCGACCGCGACGAGCAGGCGCGCGTCATCGCGGCCGGACGGGCTCCGGTCGGCGCGCACGACCCGGCGCGGACGCTGCTCACCGCCTTCGATGCGCAGGTGCGGCGCACTCCGGACGCGGTCGCGGTGCTCGACGGCGAGCGGCGGCTGACCTACGCGCAGTTCGCGGGCGCGGTCAACCGGCTGGCGCGCCGGCTGATCGGCGCGGGCGTCGGCCCGGAGCGGCTGGTCGTGCTCGGTATGCGGCGCTCGGCCGACCTCGTGGTGGCCGCGTACGCGGTGCTGACGGCGGGCGGTGCGTACGTGCCGGTGGACCCGGACCAGCCCGCTGCCCGGATCGCGCAGGTGATCGCGGCGGCGCGCCCGGTCTGCGTGCTGGCCCGGTCCGGTGACGACCTGGCCTCCGAACTGGCCGATCGGTGCGCGCTCGCCGAGCGTCCGGCGACGCCGATCATTACGGTGGACGCCCCCGATGTCGCGGAGTACTCCGACGCGGCGGTGACCGATGCGCACGGCGCGTCCCCACTGCACACCGCTTACGTGATCTTCACCTCCGGCTCCACCGGACAGCCCAAAGGCGTCGCGGTGCAGCACGACTCGGCGGTCAACCAGATCGAATGGATCGCGGACGAATACCGCGTCGACGCCGACGACGTCGTGTTGTTCAAGACCCCGGCCGCCTTCGATGTCTCGGTGTGGGAGCTGTTCGCGCCCCTGGCCCGTGGCGCACGGATCGTCGTCGCCGAGCACGACGGACACCGCGACCCCCGGTATCTGGCGGCGACCATCGCCGCGCACCGGGTCACCATGACCTCGTTCGTTCCTTCCATGCTCACGGTGTTCGCCGACGCCGTCGCGCGGGAGGCGATCGCGTCGCTGCGCACCGTGCTGGTCGCGGGCGAGGCGATGACCGGTGAGGCTGCCGCGGCGTTCGCCGCGGTGAGCTCCGCGCGGCTGCACAACCTTTACGGCCCCACCGAATTCACCGTGCACGCCACGCGTGCTGCCGTGGACCCGGCCGCGAGCGGACCGGCGCCGATCGGGCGTCCGGTCCCCGGCAGCCGGGCAATGGTTCTCGATGCCCGGCTGCGGCCCGTTCCGGACGGCGTGGTCGGCGAACTGTACCTGGCCGGCGTGCAAGTGGCGCGCGGCTACCACGGTCGAGCCGACCTCAGCGCGGAGCGTTTCGTCGCCGACCCTTGCGGACCGGCGGGCGCCCGGATGTACCGGACGGGCGATCTGGTGCGCCGCCGCGACGGCGCCCTGGAATACCTGGGCCGCGGCGACTTCCAGGTGAAGCTGCGCGGGCAGCGGATCGAACTCGGCGAGATCGAGGCCGCGCTGCTCGCCATGGACGAGGTGCGCGCGGCGGCGGTGCGGGTCGTCGCGCAGCCGTCCGGTGACGTGCTGGCCGCCTACGTGGTCGGCGCCATCGCGCCCGATCGGCTCGCCGCGGAGCTCGAGCAGCGGCTGCGCCTGACGCTGCCTTCGTACATGGTGCCCACCGCCTACAGCGCGCTGACCTCGATGCCGCTGACCCCGTCGGGCAAGCTGGACCGCAAGGCGCTGCCCGATCCGGCGCCGGTCACGAAGGCGTTCCGCGCGCCGGGCACGCCGGGGGAGCGTGCCGTCGCCGCCGTGTTCGCGCAGAGCCTGGGTGTGGATCCGGTCGGCCTGGACGACGACTTCTTCGCCCTCGGCGGCAACTCGCTGGTCGCCACGCAGATCGCCGCCCGCCTCGCCGACGCGCTGGACACCGAGGTGCCGGTACGCGCGCTTTTCGAGTACCCGACGGTGGCGGCGCTCGCCGCGCACCTGTCCGGCGGCGGGCGCCCGCGCAACCACACGCCACTGGTCGCCGGGCCGCGCCCCACGCTGGTGCCGCTGTCCTACGCGCAGCAGCGCATGTGGTTCCTGAACCAGTTCGACGCGGCGTCGGTGGCGAACAATCTGGTCGCCGCCATCCGATTGCGCGGCGCGCTCGACGCGGCCGTGCTCGGCGACGCCGTCACCGACGTGGTGACCAGGCACGAGTCACTGCGCACCGCCTACCCTGCGGCGGAGGGTATTCCGTATCAATTGGTGTTGCCCGTGGACGAGGCGCGGATCGCGCTGGTCGCGGAAGTGGTCGAGGCACAGCGGCTGACGCGGCGAATCCGCGAACTGGTGGCGACGCCCTTCCGCGTCGACCGCGAGCCACCGGTGCGGCTCACCCTGCTGCGCCTCACCGAGGACCATCACGTGCTCGTCGTGGCCATGCACCACATCAGCGCCGACGGCTGGTCGCTGGCGCCGCTGACGCTCGATCTCATGCGCGCCTACCGCGCTCGCCGCGACGGCGCCGCGCCCGACTGGACGCCGCTCGCCGTGCAGTACGCCGACTACGCGCTGTGGCAGCGGGAAGCACTCGGCTCCGAGGACGACCCGGATTCGGTGCTCGCCGAACAGATCCGGTTCTGGGAGCGCGAGCTGGCCGGTCTGCCGGACGTGCTGCCGTTACCGGCTGATCGCCCGCGCCCCGCTGCCGCGTCCGGCCGCGGTGCGCGTCATGCCTTCACGATCGATGCCGGGACGCGGCGCCGGTTGCGCGAGATCGCGGACGGGGCGAACGCCTCGCTGTTCATGGTGCTGCACGCCGCGTTCGCGACGTTGCTGGCCACGCTGTCGGGGCAGCGCGACATCGCGGTCGGCACCCCGGTGGCCGGGCGGGGCGACCGTGCGCTGGACGAGTTGGTCGGCATGTTCGTCAACATCGTCGTGCTGCGCTCGGACGTGCGGGCCGAGCTGTCGTTCACCGAGCTGGTCGCGGCGGTGCGCGATCGCGACCTGGCCGCCTTCGCCCAGGCCGACGCGCCGTTCGAGCGGCTCGTCGAGGTCCTCGCGCCGGAGCGGTCGGCGGCCCGGCACCCGCTGTTCCAGGTGATGCTCGACTTCCAGAACACCGCGCGGACCGAACTGGAACTCGACGGCCTGACCGCGTCCGCGCTCGATATCGACACGGGGACGGCGAAATTCGATCTGCACCTTTCCCTGGCGGAGGCGGCGGACGGTTCCGGGCTCGCCGCGGTCTTCGAGTACGCGACCGATCTGTTCGACCCCGCCACCGTGGCGTCGTACGCGCTGCGCTTGCGGCGGGTCCTGGACGCGGTGGTCGCCGATCCGCAGGTGTCCCTCGGCGCGATCGACGTGCTGAGCCCGGGCGAACGCGCGCTGATCCTGGACACCTGGAATGCCACCGGACACCCGGTGGACCCGGCCGCGACGCTGGTGTCGTTGTTCGAGGCGCAGGCGGCGCGCACGCCGGACGCGATCGCGGTGAGCTTCGAGGGCGCAGCGCTCACCTACGCCGAGTTCGCGAGCCGAGTGCACCGGCTGGCCCGGCTGCTGGTGTCCATCGGCGCGCGGCCGGACAAGCCGGTGGCGGTGGGCATGCGGCGGTCGGCGGATCTGGTGGTCGCCCTGTACGCGGTCCTCGCGGCCGGGGGCGCCTACGTGCCCATCGATCCGGAGCATCCGGCGGAGCGGATCGCCGACGTGCTGCGGATCGTGCGTCCGGTCTGCGTGCTGACCCGTTCCGAGGACGGGCTCGACCTGCCCGGCCAGGACACCGGCGCCGGACTGTGGGCGGTGCTGGACGTCGACCTGTTCGACACCGAGGACTACGCGGACACACCGCTGACCGACGCGGACCGGCTCGGGACGCTCATGCCGTCGAACACGGCGTATGTGATCTTCACGTCGGGTTCGACGGGCCGCCCGAAAGGTGTGGCAGTCGCGCATTCCGCGATCGTCAACCGCCTCGTCTGGATGCAGACCGCCTACCAGTTGACCCTCGCTGACGTGGTGTTGCAGAAGACGCCTGCGACGTTCGATGTGTCGGTGTGGGAGTTCTTCTGGCCGTTGCAGATCGGCGCGCGCCTGGTGGTGGCGAAGCCCGGAGGGCATCGCGATCCGGCGTATCTCGCGGAGGTCATCAGTGCAGAGAAGGTGACGGTCACCCATTTCGTGCCGTCGATGCTGGCGGTGTTCGTAACGGATGCGGCTGCGGCGCGGTGTGGTTCGCTGCGGTTGGTGTTCGCCTCGGGTGAGGCGTTGCCGCCGAAGCCCGCGCATCGCTTGCGTGAGTTGACCGGTGCGGCGTTGCACAACTTGTACGGCCCGACCGAAGCGGCTGTCGACGTCACCTTCCACGAGGTGGTGGATGCCGATACCGAGTCGGTGCCGATCGGTGCTCCGGTGTTCAACACGCAGGTGTTCGTGTTGGATGCGCGGTTGCGTCCGGTGCCGGTGGGTGTCGCGGGTGAGCTGTACCTGGCAGGCGCGCAATTGGCACGCGGTTACGCGGGCCGCCCCGACCTGACCAGCGATCGGTTCGTGGCCGATCCGTACGGGGAGCCCGGCGCGCGGATGTACCGCACCGGGGACCTTGTTTCCTGGACCGCTGGTGGCGAGTTGGCCTATCTCGGCCGGACCGATTTCCAGGTGAAGTTGCGTGGTCTGCGCATCGAACTCGGCGAGATCGAATCGGCGCTGACGGATCTGGACGAGGTCGCGCGAGCCGTCGTGGTCGTGCGCGACGACGCCGGTGCCCGGCTCGTCGCCTACCTGGTCCCCGAGTCCGGCGCGCCGCTGGATCTCGGCGCGGTCGAAGCGACACTCGCCAGGCGGCTCCCCGCGTACATGCTGCCCTCGGCGTACGTGACGCTGGCGGCGTTCCCGGTCAACGCTTCCGGGAAGCTGGACCGCAAAGCGCTACCGGCGCCCGCGGTCGAGTCCGCGCGGTTCCGCGCGCCCGCGACGCCGGTACAGAAACTCGTCGCCGCCGCTTTCGGTGAATTGCTCGGCCTCGACCGGGTGGGTCTGGGCGACGACTTCTTCGCACTCGGCGGCAACTCGCTCACCGCCGCTCGCGTGGTGGCCCGGCTCGGCGCGGCGCTCGACGCCCAGTTGCCGGTGCGGGCGCTGTTCGACGCGCCGACGGTGGCCGCGCTGGCCGCGCGCGCCGAAACGCATCGCGGTGGCGGCGGACGCGCCCCACTGCGTCCGCTACCGCGTCCGGACCGGATGCCGCTGTCCCCGGCCCAGCAGCGCATCTGGTTCGTCAACCGCTTCCACGCCGGCGAGCAAGCCGGACCGTCGGACGCGATCGACAACATCCCCGTCGCACTGCGGCTCTCCGGCGACCTCGACGTGGCGGCGATGACCGCGGCCGTGGCCGACGTGGTGGCCAGGCACGAGACCCTGCGCACCGTCTACCCGGGCGGCCCGGAGGGGCCCGAACAAGTGGTGCTGCCCACGGCGGCGCCGCCCATGCCGGTCGAGCAGGTGACCGAAACCGCGTCGGCGCAGCGGCTGCGCGAGCTGGCGGCCACCGCTTTCGATCTGACCACCGAGACACCGTTGCGCGCCGCGCTGTTGGTGATCGGCGACGGACCACGGCCGCAGTACGTGCTCGCCCTGGTGCTGCACCACATCGCCGCGGACGGGTTCTCCCTCGGACCGCTGGCCGAAGACCTGATGACCGCCTACGTGGCGCGCCGCGCCGCCGCGGCACCCGCATGGGACCCCCTGCCGGTGCAGTACGCCGATTACACGCTCTGGCAAGCCGAGTTCGCCGACCTGGACCGGCAACTCGACTACTGGCGGCACATTCTGGCGGGTCTGCCGGAGCAGCTGGAACTGCCCACCGACCGCCCACGCCCACCGGTCTCGTCCCATCGCGGCGCGACCCACCGCCTGCGCGTGGACTCCGATCTGCACAGCGAGCTTGGCGAGCTGGCCCGCAAGCGGGAGACCACGCTGTTCAGCACGGTGCACGCGGCGCTGGCGGTGCTGCTGGCCCGCCTGTCCGGCGGCTCGGACATCGTGATCGGCACCCCGGTCGCCGGACGCGGCGACGCGGCGCTGGACCGGCTCGTCGGCATGTTCGTCAACACGCTGGTGCTGCGGACCGCCGTCGACTCCAGAGCCAGGTTCGAGACCGTGCTGGACGCGGTGCGCGACCAGGACCTCGACGCGCTCTCACACGCCGACGTGCCGTTCGAACGTCTCGTCGCGTCGCTCGCGCCGACCCGCTCGCGCAACCGTCATCCGCTGTTCCAGGTGGCGCTGACCTTTCAGAACTTCGCCCTGCCCGAACTCGAGCTGCCGGGTCTGCGGGTGCGCCCGCAGGAGTTCGACACGCCGGTGGCCGAATTCGACCTCCAGTTCACCGTGCTGGAGTCGAACGACCGGGACGGTCGCGCCGACGGCATGCAGGTCGAGATCCGCTACGCCACCGACCTTTTCGACGCGCCGACGATCGCCGTGCTGGGCAGGCGGTTCACCCAGGTGCTCGCCGCCGTCGCCGCCGATCCGACGGTGGTCGTCGGCGACATCCAACTGCTCAGCGCCGAGGAGCAGCATCGGGCGCTGTACGAATGGGCGTTCGGCGGCGGCGACGTCGCGGACGCGGACGGCAGTCTGGCCGAGCGCTTCGCGCGCGCCGCCGCGCTGGACCCGGCCGCCGTCGCGGTCCGCGACGGCGCGCGGTCGCTGGCCTACGCCGAACTGGACGACTGGTCCAACCGCTTGGCGCGGCGGCTGATCGCCGCGGGTGTCGGTCCGGAAACGCTGGTGGCGGTCGCGCTGCCGCGCTCGGCGGAACTGGTGGTCGCCCTGCTCGCGGTGCTCAAAGCGGGCGGCGGGTATCTGCCGATCGATCCGGCCTACCCCGGCGACCGGATCGAGTACGTCCTCGACGACGCTCGCCCGATCTGCGCGATCGCGGGCGCGGCCACCGAGTTACCGCGCGGCTGGTTCGGCGGACCGGTGATCGACGTCGACGCGCCCAACCTCGCGGAGTTCGGCGGCGGGCCGATCACCGACGCGGACCGGCGTGCGCCGCTGCGTTGCGCGCACGTCGCCTACGTCATCTACACCTCCGGCTCCACCGGCAAACCCAAAGGCGTTGTGGTGCCGCACCGCAACGTGCTGCGACTGCTGGACAACGCGCAGTCGCACTTCGATTTCGGCCCGGCCGACGTGTGGACGCTGTTCCACTCCTACGCCTTCGACTTCTCGGTGTGGGAACTGTGGGGCCCGCTGCTGACCGGCGCGACGGTGGTGGTGGTCGACTACTACACCTCGCGCTCGCCGCAGCAGTTGCGCGAGGTGTTGATCGCCGAGCGGGTCACCGTGCTCAACCAGACCCCGTCGGCGTTCTATCAGCTCGTCGCCGCCGATCTGGCCGAGCCGGAACCCGCCGCATTCGCGCTGCGCGCCGTCGTCTTCGGCGGCGAAGCGCTGGAGCCGCAACGGCTGGCCGGATGGTTCGCGCGCTACCCCGACGCACCCCGCCTGGTGAACATGTACGGCATCACGGAGACCACGGTGCACGTGTCCCTTCGCGAGATCGACGGGCGCGCGGGCTCGGCGAGCGTGATCGGCACGGCGCTGCCCGGCCTGACCGTTCGCCTGCTCGATGACCGGCTGCGGCCCGTGCCGGTGGGCGTGCCCGGCGAGATCTACGTGTCCGGCGGCCAGTTGGCGCGCGGCTACCTGCACCGTCCCGCGCTGACCGCGGGACGCTTCGTCGCGGACCCGTACGCGGGCGACGGATCGCTCGCCTACCGCTCCGGCGACCTGGCCCGCTGGACGCCCGACGGCGGCCTGGAGTACCTCGGACGCGCGGACCAGCAGGTGAACCTGCGCGGCTTCCGCATCGAACTCGGCGAGATCGAGGCCGCGCTGCTCGACACGTCCGCGGCGGTCCGGGAGGTGGCCGTGGTGGTGCGCACCGATCTGGTGGACGAACCGCGCATCGTCGCGTACGTGGTGGCCGCCCACGAGCCCATCGACGCCGCCGCGCTGCGCCAAGCGCTGACCTACCGCCTGCCGGAGCACATGGTGCCCGCCGCGATCGTGCCGGTGCCACGAATCCCGTTGACCGTCAACGGCAAACTCGACCGTGCGGCGCTGCCCGCGCCCCGGTTCGTATCGACCGTCTACCGGGCGCCGTCCACGCCGGGTGAGCGCGCCGTGGCCGAGGTGTTCGCCGAGGTGCTCGGTGTACCGCGCGTGGGCGCGGACGACGACTTCTTCGCACTCGGCGGCAGCTCTCTGCTGGCCGCCAAGGCGGTCGCCAGGATCGGCGTGGCGCTGGGCCGGACGGTGGGTGTTCGGGCGCTGTTCGAAGCTCCCCGGGTCGCCGATCTCGCGGCCCTGGCGAGCACGGTGGCCATGGGCGGGACACGACCCGTGCTGGTGGCGGGACCGCGTCCGGAGCGCGTGCCGCTCTCACCCGCGCAGCGGCGGATGTGGTTCCTCAACCGGTTCGACCAGTCCGCCACCGCCTACAACATTCCGGTGGCCCTGCGCTTGTCGGGGCGGCTGGACGTGCCCGCGTTGCGGGCCGCCGTCGGCGACGTGGTGGCCAGGCACGAGGCGCTGCGCACCCGGTATCCGCAGGTCGACGGTGAACCGGTGCAGCTCGTCGCCCCCTTCGCCACAGCTGCCACAGCCGCCGCGGCACTGCGGCCGATCGACCTGCCGGAAGACCGTCTGCCGCAACGGCTCCGGGAGCTGGCCGCGACGACCTTCGACGTCACCGCCGAGATCCCGGTGCGGATACGGCTGTTCCGCGTCACCCGCGCGCAGGCGCACTCAGAGGACGGACGCGGCGAGTTCGTGCTCGCCGCGGTGTTGCACCACATCGCCGCCGACGGGTCGTCCATCGCGCCGTTCGTGCGGGACCTGATGGTCGCCTACACCGCCCGCCGCGACGGCGCGCCGCCGCGATGGACCCCGCTTGCCGTGCAGTACGCCGATTACGCGCTCTGGCAACGAGACCTACTCGGCGCCGAAGACGACGACGAATCGGTGGCGGCCCGCGAACTCGCGTACTGGACCGAGACCCTCGCCGGGCTGCCCGACCAGCTGGCGCTGCCGACCGACCGTCCCCGCCCCGCGAAGCAGAGCCTGCGCGGAGCCGAGGTGCCGCTGACCATCGGCGCGCGGCTGCACGCGGATCTCGTGGGGCTCGGCCGCAGGCACGGCGCCACGCTGTTCATGGTGGTGCACGCCGCTTTCGCGGTGCTGCTGGCGCGCTGGTCGGGCACCGGGGACATCGCGGTCGGCACGCCGGTGGCGGGCCGGGGCGCGGCCGAACTCGACGACGTGATCGGGATGTTCGTCAACACTCTCGTGCTGCGCGTCGGCGTCGAGGGCGGCGAGTCGTTCGCCGGGCTGCTCGGGCGGGCGCGCGCCGCCGACCTCGCGGCGCTGGAACACGCGACCGTGCCGTTCGAACGCCTGGTGGAAGTGCTCAATCCGGTGCGCTCCACCGCCCGGCACCCGCTGTTCCAGGTCGGTTACTCGTTCCAGAACCACGAGCGCGGCCGGCTGCGGTTGCCCGAGCTCGACGTCCGCGAACTCGACGTCGACAACGGCGTGGCGCAATTCGACATGCACCTGTTCGCCGTGGACGCCTACAACTCCGACGGCGCACCCGACGGCATCGATCTGACCCTCCGCTATGCCACCGATCTGTTCGAGCGGCCGACCGCATTCCGGTTCGCCGCCCAGCTGCGCCGGGTGCTCGAGACCGTCGCGGCCCGGCCGGAACTGCCGGTCGGCGACATCGATCTGCTCGGGACCGACCGGTCGCAGGTGCTCGCCGAATGGAACCGGACCAGGCAGCCGGTCCCACGGACCACGCTGGCGGATCTGATCGACGCGCAGAGCGCGCGCGGCCCGTCGGCGGTCGCGCTGGTGGACGCGGTGACCGGAGCCGAGCTGCGCTACGCCGAGTTCGACGAACGGGTGAACCGACTGGCGCGCAGGCTCATCGCGGCCGGTGTCGGACCGGAGGCGACCGTCGTGCTGGCGATGCGCCGCTCGCCGGAGCTGGTCGTGGCGATGTACGCCGTGGTGCGTGCGGGCGGCGCCTACGTGCCCATCGATCCCGACCATCCGGCCGAGCGGATCGCCCACATCATGGCCACCGCCGCGCCCGCGATCGTCCTGACCACCGCACGCGACGGACTGCCGATCGAGACGAGTTGCGCCACCGTGGAAGTCGACCGGCTCGACCTCACCGAGTTCGCCGCTACGCCGATCACGGACGCCGAGCGGCGCAGCCCGCTGCGTCCCGAGCATCCCGCGTACGTCGTCTTCACCTCCGGCTCCACGGGCCTGCCCAAGGGCGTGACGGTCCCGCACGCCGCCATCGTGAACCAGCTCCGCTGGCTGGCTGCGGAATTCGGACTCGGCGCACACGATCGCGTGCTGCTGAAGACGCCCGCGACGTTCGATCTCTCGGTGTGGGAGTTCTGGTCCTCGCTGGTCACCGGAGGACGCCTGATCGTCACCCCGCCCGGCGCCGAACGCGACCCGGACCTGCTGCGCGCGCTGCTGCGCGAGCACGGCGTGACCGTGCTGCACGCGGTGCCCGCCCTGCTCGGCATGCTGCTGGCGGTCGAGCCCGGCGCGCCGCTGCCGCGAACCCTGCGCCACGTGCTCGCCATCGGCGAGGCGCTGCCGCCGGCCACGGCGGCGGACTTCCTGCGCCGTCACCGCGCGGGGGCCGCGCTGCACAACCTCTACGGTCCCACCGAGGCGGCGGTGTCGATCACCGCATTCGAAGTCCGCACGCAGCCCGAGCACGTCGTCCCGATCGGCTCGCCCGCCTGGAACAGCCGGGTCTACGTGCTGGACGCGCGGCTGCGCCCGGCGCCGATCGGGGTGCCCGGTGAGCTGTACCTGGCGGGTGCGCAGCTGGCGCGCGGCTATCAGCGTCGTCCGGGGCTGACCTCGGACCGGTTCGTGGCCGATCCGTTCGCCGGGGAGCTGGGCGCGGCGGCGGGCGAGCGGATGTACCGCACCGGCGACATCGTGCGCTGGCGTCCCGACGGCACGCTGGAATACCTGGAGCGCGCCGACTTCCAGGTGCAGATCGGCGGTTTCCGGATCGAACTCGGTGAGGTGGAGGCCGCGTTGCTGCGGCAGCCGGGTGTCACCGCGGCGGTCGCGGTGGTAGAGGCCGACGAGCGCGCCGGAACCCGGCTCATCGCGTATGCCGCGGTACCGGAGGCGGATTCGGACAGCCACGCCGCACTGGCCGGAGCGCTGCGCACGGCCGTGGCCGCGCGGTTGCCCGGGTACATGACGCCCGCCGCCGTCGTCGTGCTGGCGGCACTGCCGCTCACCGCCAACGGCAAGATCGATCGCACCGCTCTTCCCGAACCCGTCTACGCCGAGGCGGGCCACCGCGCACCGGCGGATGAGCTGGAGCGTTCGATCGCGGACGCATTCGCGGAGGTCATCGGCCTGGACACGGTGAGCGTGGACGACGACTTCTTCGCCAGGGGCGGCAATTCCCTGATGGCCACCCGCCTCGCGGCTCGGCTCGGCGCGGCGCTGGGCGGCCACGTCCCGGTGGCCGCGGTGTTCGAAGCGCCGACGCCTGCCGCGCTCGCCGGGCGCCTCGCGCACACCGAGCGCGCCGCGTCCCTGCCTGCCCTGACCCGCCGCGCCTTCGCCGGGCCTGCGCCGCTCGCGCCCGCGCAGCAGCGCCTGTGGGTGGTCGACCGGCTCGCGCCGGGATCGTCGGCCTACCACATCCCCGCGGCGCTGCGGCTGCGTGGCGCGCTGGACGTCACGGCGCTCGCCGCGGCCGTCGGCGACGTGATCGACCGGCACGAGACGCTGCGCACCAGATACCCCGACACCGAACAGGGGCCGGTCCAGGAGGTCGTGCCCGCGGCCCCGGTGCACCTGACGCCGATTCCGCTCCCGCGCGAAGAATTCGACGCTCGGATCGCCGCGTTCGTGTCCCAGGGCTTCGATCTCGCCGCCGCGCCGCCGGTGCGCGCCGCCCTGTTCGCGACCGACGCCGACGAACACGTCCTGGTGGTCGTGCTGCACCACATCGGCGCGGACGGGTATTCCATCGCCCCGCTGACCGCCGACCTGGTGCGGGCCTACCTCGACAGATCCGCCGGACACGCGCCGCGGTGGGCCCCGCTGCCGATCCGCTACCGCGACTACAGCGCCTGGCAGCACGAACTACTCGGCGACGCCGCCGATCCGGACAGTCTGCTCGCACGGCAACTCGCCTTCTGGCGAACGGAACTGGCCGGTGCGCCGGAACTGCTCGCCCTGCCCACCGATCGCCCGCGACCGGCCGACCGAACCATGCGGGGGGCAAGCGTCATTCGCGAGCTCGACGCCGAGCGGACCGTTCGCTTGGAGCGACTGGCCCGCGCGCACGGCGGCACGCTGTTCACCCTGGTGCACAGCGCGCTCGCGGTGCTGCTCGCGAAACTGTCCGGCGGCGGGGACATCACGGTCGGCGCGCCGGTCGCCGGGCGCGGTGTCCGCGAGCTGGACGAGCTGGTCGGGATGTTCGTCAATACCGTGGCATTGCGCGTGGAGGTCGACCCGCGGGCGAGCTTCGCCGAGCTGCTGCGCCAGGCCACCCGGCGCGATCTGGCGGCGCTCTCGCACGCCGACGTCCCGTTCGACCGGGTGGTCGACGCGCTGGGCGTCACCCGTTCCGGCTCGTACGCGCCGCTGTGCCAAGTGCTGCTCGCCTTCCAGAACCTGCCGAGGGCGGAAATGGAGCTGCCCGGGTTGGCGGTCGAGGCGCTCGATCTCACCCTCACCGAGGCGAAGTGCGACCTCCAGGTCACCGTGCTGGAGCGCTTCGGCGCCGACGGCGACCGCGTCGGCCTGGAGCTGCGCTTCGGTTATGCGACGGACATCTTCGAGGAGCCGACGGCGCACGCGTTCGGTGACCGGTTGCTGCGGGTGCTGGACACGATCGCCGAGAACCCGGCGGTGGCCGTCCGCGCGATCGACATCCGCTCCGCGGACGAACGGCGCCCCCGGTCCACCGCGACCGCGGCGGACCTGCCCGCTCTGGTCGCCCGTGCGGCGAAGGCCGCCCCCGCCGCCCCCGCCTTCGAGCACGGCGACCGCGTGGTCTCCTTCGGCGAGCTCGACGCGAAGCTCGCCGGCGTCGCCAAAGCGATGGGCGCGGCGGCCAAACCCGAGGCCCTGATCCACGTCTCGCTCGCCGGGCTGGTGCCCGGCCTGCTCGCCGCCCTCGGCGGCAGCGGACTCGCGGCCTTGCTGCGGACCCTGCCCATCACCGCCGAGGCGCTGCTCGCCGACCCGGGGTCGGCTGTCGATTCGGAAGGAAACCGCTGATGACCCACGCAGAGGCTGTGCGCCGCGCCTACGGCATCGACGATCTGCCCGGCCTCATCGCGACCGTCGCCGGACGGGAGCCGCAGCGGGTGGCGCTGCGCCACGGGGAAGACACCGTCACCTACGCCGCGCTGGCCGAGGAACTCGCGGCGCTGGCCGAGGTCATGGGCGCGGGTCTGGGCGCGGACGCGCTGGTGCCGGTGGTGGTCTCCGGCCGCCTGCCCGCACTGCTGGAATCCGGCGACGGCGCGCTCGGCGCGGTCTTGGCGGCGCTGCTCGACGACGCGCTCACCGCGGCGCACGATGTCCTGGCCGCCACCGCCGCTCCGGTCGAGACGCTGGTGAGCCAGTTCGAAGAGCAGGTGCGCCGCAGCCCCGACGCGACCGCGCTCGAATGCGCGGACGTCACCTCGACCTACGCCGAGCTGGACGGCCGGGTCAACGCGCTGGCCTGCCACCTGATCGAACTCGGTGTCCGCCCGGACACGCTGGTTGGCTTGGCCGTCCGGCGCTCGATCGACCTGGTGGTCGGCATGTACGCGATCCTGAAGGCGGGCGGCGCCTACCTGCCGATCGACCCGGACCATCCGGCGGATCGCATCGCCTACGTGTTGTCGGTCGCCGAACCGGTGCTCGTACTGACCACCACGCACGACGAGCCCGAACTCGGGCCTGCGGTCCGGACGCTGCGGATCGACGAGTTCGCCGGTTCGCCCACCGTGGACGCGCCCATGGTCACCCGGTCGGCCGACGCCGTCGCCTACGTGATCTTCACCTCCGGCTCGACCGGCCGGCCGAAGGGCGTGGCCGTGTCGCACCGCGCGATCGTGGCGAATCTGCGCTGGCGGCAGCGCATGTACCGGCTGCGCGCCGACGACGTGGTGCTGCAGAAGACGCCGTGCACCTTCGACGTGTCGGTGTGGGAGTTCTTCTGGCCGTTGCAGGTCGGGGCCCGGCTGGTCGTCGCGGCGCCGGGCGGCCACCGCGATCCGGCGTACCTGGCCCGCGTGATCCGCGAGCGCGGTGTCACCGTGGCGCATTTCGTGCCGTCCATGCTCGCGGTGTTCGTCGCCGAGCCGCAGGCCGCCGCGGCAGACTCGCTGCGGCTGGTCTTCGCCTCCGGCGAGGCGCTCCCGGCCGCCACCGCCGCGGCCTTCCGTGACATCTGCGGCGCGACCCTGCACAACCTGTAC
Organism: Nocardia abscessus; assembly: GCF_015477775.1. Classification (GTDB taxonomy): domain Bacteria; phylum Actinomycetota; class Actinomycetes; order Mycobacteriales; family Mycobacteriaceae; genus Nocardia; species Nocardia abscessus_A. The sequence continues at coordinate 31,493 of NZ_JADLQO010000016.1, forward strand.
GGGCCGACCGAAGCCGCGGTCGACGTGACCGCGCACGAGGTGACCGGAGCGGATGTAACCCGGGTGCCGATCGGCGTCGCCGCCGACGACACCGAGCTGCTGGTGCTCGACGACAGCCTGCGTCCGGTGGCGCGCGGCGTCGTCGGCGAGCTGTACCTGGCGGGCGTGCAGCTGGCCCGCGGCTACCTGGCTCGCCCCGGCCTGACCGCCGAGCGATTCGTGGCGAACCCCGAGGGACCGGCAGGGGAGCGGATGTACCGCACCGGTGACCTGGTGCGCTGGGCGCCCGGCGCCGATGGCGGGCCGGACGAACTGGAATACCTGGGCCGCACCGATTTCCAGGTGAAGTTGCGCGGGCTGCGGATCGAACTCGGCGAAGTCGAGGCGGCGCTGTTGCGCCACCGGCAGGTATCCCGGGCAGCGGTGGTGCTGCACCGGCACGCGAGCGGTGAACAGCTGGTCGGTTACCTCGTGGGTGATTCCATCGATACCGCCGAGGTGCTGGATTCGGTGCGGCGCGAGCTGCCCGAGTACATGGTGCCGACGCTGCTGGTCGAGTTGGACGCGATGCCGCTGAACGCCAGCGGCAAGCTGGATCGCCGGGCGCTGCCGGAACCGGAATTCGGTTCCGGCGCACCGGTGTATCGCGCGCCCGCGACCGAGGCGCAGGCTGCGGTCGCCGCTGTCTTCGCGGAGTTGCTCGGTGTACCGCGCGTGGGCGCGGACGACGATTTCTTCGCCCTCGGCGGCAATTCGCTGCTGGCCACCCGCGCCATCGCGCGGATCACGGCGGCCCTCGGCGCGACCGTGGACGTGCGTGATTTCTTCGCCCGCTCCACTGTGGCCGCGGTGGCCGAATCGGCCGCACAGGCGCGGCCTGCCGCAGCGCGTCCACCGCTGTCGGCGGGTCCGCGCCCGCAGCGCGTTGCGCTCTCGCCCGCGCAGCGGCGCATGTGGTTCCTCAACCGGTTCGGCGCCGACACCGAGCAGGCCCGCGACCTGGGCGCCGCCGCCGTGGACAACATCCCGGTGGCGCTGCGCCTGCGCGGCCCGCTGGAAGTGTCGGCGCTGTCGGCGGCGATCACCGATCTGGTGGCCCGGCACGAAGTGCTGCGCACCGTATATCCGCAGACCGCCGACGGGCCCGTGCAGTCGGTGCGGCGGGTGCACGCCGTGTTCGACCTGACACCCGCCGAGGTGCCGGAGGACCGGCTGGTCGCGGCGATCCGCCGCGCGGCGGGCCAGGGCTTCGACGTCGCCGAGGAGATCCCCGTGCGGGTGCGCCTGCTGCGCTGCGGGCCGCAGGACCACACGCTGGTGCTCGTCGTGCACCACATCGCGGCCGACGGCGTCTCGCTCGGTCCGCTGATGCGCGATCTGGCCACCGCGTACGCCGCGCGGCACGAGGGCAAGACGCCGCAGTGGGCTCCGCTGACCGTGCAGTACGCGGACTACGCGCTCTGGCAGCAGCGGGTGCTCGGCGCGGAGACCGACGCTGATTCGGTGGCCGCACGCCAACTCGCCTTCTGGCGAACCGAATTGGCCGGATTGCCCGCGCAGCTCGAGCTGCCCGCCGATCGGCCACGCCCGGCCACGGCGTCGTATCAGGGCGAGACCCACGAGTTCGCCATCGACGCCGCCCTGCGCGCCGACGTCGAGGCGCTCGCGGCCCGCGTTCGCGCGACGCCGTTCATGGTGTTGCACGCGGCGCTGGCGGCGCTGCTCGCGCGGCTGTCGGGCACCGCCGACATCGCGATCGGCACGCCCGTCGCGGGCCGGGGCGAGGCCGCGCTGGACGATCTGGTCGGCATGTTCGTCAACACCCTTGTGCTGCGCACCGAGGTCGACGGCGCCCGCCGTTTCGCCGAGTTCCTCGCGCAGGTCGCCGACCGCGACCTGCGCGCGTTCGCGCACGCCGACATCCCGTTCGAGCAACTGGTGGAGGCGCTGAACCCGGAGCGTTCGGCCGCGCGGCATCCGCTGTTTCAGGTCGCGTTGTTCATGCAGAACATCGGGCCGATCGCGCTGGCCATGCCCGGCCTCGACACCGGCCTGGTCGACTTCGATCCCGGTTTCGCGAAGTTCGATCTGCAACTCACGGTGTCGGACGCGGCGGCGGGCTATCGCGCCGAGTTCACCTATGCCACCGATCTGTTCGACGCCGCGTCCGTACGGGAGTTCGCGGCGAAGTTCGTGCGGCTGCTGCGCGCGGCGGTGCGCGACCCGGCCGTGGCGGTCGGTGACATCCCGCTGCTCGACGCGGGCGAACTGGACTACGTCACCGCGAGCTGGAACGCCAGCGGGCATCGCGTGCCCGACCGCTTCCTGCACGAGGGTTTCGATGCGCAGGTGCGTCGCACACCGGATGCCGTCGCGCTGGTCACCGACACCGAGCGCTACAGCTACGCCGAACTGTCCGACCGGGCCGACCGGCTGGCCAGGATGCTCATCGGGATCGGCGTCGGCCCGGAAGCGCTGGTCGTGCTGGCCCTGCCGCGCTCGGTCGACCTGGTGGTGGCCATGTACGCGGTGGCGCGGGCGGGCGGGGCGTACGTTCCGGTGGACCCGGCGCATCCGGCCCAGCGGGTCGGCCACATTCTCGACACCGCGCGCCCGCACGCGGTCCTGACCACCACGGCGGCCGGATTCGTCGCCGCGTCGACCGTTTCCGCCCCGGTGTTCCACCTGGACGAGGTCGATCTCTCGGCGTACCCCTCCGGCAAGATCGGCGACCGCGAACGCCTCGGTGTGCTCCACCCGCGGCATCCGGCCTACGTGATCTTCACCTCCGGGTCGACCGGCAAGCCGAAGGGCGTGGCGGTCAGCCACCAGGCCATCGCCAACCAGCTGGCCTGGATGCACGCCGAATATCGTCCGCGCACCGGCGATGTCTACTTGCAGAAGACCGCGAGCACCTTCGACGTCTCGCTGTGGGGATATTTCCTGCCGCTGCGGGCCGGCGCCACCCTGCTGCTGGCCGCGCCGGACGGGCACCGCGATCCGCGCTACCTCGCCGAAACCGTCGCCCGCCACCGCGTCACGCTCACCGACTTCGTGCCGTCGATGCTCGCGGCCTTCACCGCGCACGCGCAGACCGGCGAACTCGACTCACTGCGCGAGGTGTTCGTCATCGGTGAGGCGCTGCCGCCGGAGACGGCCGCCGCGTTCCGGCAGGTGTGCGCGGCGGGCCTGCACAACCTCTACGGCCCGACCGAGGCGGCGGTGTCCATCACCAACCGCGCGGTCACCGAGACGGATATCCCGCAGCTGCCGATCGGTGAGCCGGAGTGGAATTCGCAGGTCTACGTGCTGGACGGACGGTTGCGGCCCGCGCCGATCGGCGTGCCCGGCGAGCTGTACCTGGCGGGGGCGCAACTGGCGCGCGGCTACCACGGCCGCGTCGACCTCACCGCCGAGCGATTCGTCGCGAACCCGTTCGGCCCGCCCGGCGCGCGCATGTACCGCACCGGTGACCTGGTGCGCTGGAGCCGTGATGGCGAGCTGATCTATCTGGGCCGCACCGACTTCCAGGTGAAATTCCGTGGACAGCGCATCGAACCGGCCGAGATCGAAACCGCTCTGCTGGCGGCGGCCGAGGTGAGCCAGGCCGCGGTGCGGCTGGTCACCGGTCCGACGGGTGAGTTCCTGGCGGGCTACGTGATCGCGGCGCCCGGCGCGGCAGTCGATCTCGACAACCTGAAAATAACCGTCGCCCAGCGTCTTCCCGCTTACATGGTGCCGACTGTGCTCGTCCAGCTGGCCGAGTTCCCGCTGAACACCAGCGGCAAGCTCGATCGCGCGGCACTGCCGGTCCCGGTGCTCGTGGCAGAGCGCTTCCGCCCGCCCGTGCGCGCCGCGCAACGTCTGGTCGCCGCGGTGTTCGCCGAGGTGCTCCGGGTTCAGCGGGTCGGACTGGACGACGATTTCTTCTCCCTCGGCGGCAGCTCGCTGGACGCCACCCAGGTCACCGCCCGCGCGGGCGAGGCCGCGGGCGTGCGCGTTCCGGTGCGCGCGCTGTTCGACGCGCCGACGGTGGAGGGCTTCGCCGCCGCCGTCGATCGGCTCCGCGCCGCCGGGTCTACCCGGCTTCCGCTGGTCCGCCGGGCCCGGCCCGAGTGGGTGCCGCTGTCACCCGCGCAGCAGCGACTGTGGTTCCTCAACCGGATCGAGAGCCAGGACGGCGCCGACAGCGTCTACAACCTGCCGATCGTGCTGCGGCTGACCGGCCGACTCGACGTCACCGCGCTGGAGCGCGCCGTGCTCGACGTGCTGGCCCGGCACGAGACGCTCCGCACCACCTACCCCGAAACCGACAGCGGCCCCTACCAATCCGTGCTCGATGCCGCCGACATCGGCCTGAGCCTGCATCCGGTGCCGATCGACCGTCGCGGAGTCCGGGAGGCCGTGGCCGGGATCGTCCGCGCCGGGTTCGACGTCACCGCCGAATTGCCGTGCCGGGTCGCCCTGCTTTCGGTCGACCGGGTGGACGAGGCGCGCGGCGTCACCGGTGACGAATACGTGCTGGTCTTCGTCGTGCATCACATCGCCGCCGACGCGTTGTCGATGGTTCCGCTGGTCACCGATCTGGTCCGGGCCTACCTCGCGCGCCTGACCAGCAGACGTCCGGACTGGGCGGCGCTGCCCGTGCAGTATGCCGACTACAGCCTGTGGCACCGGGAACTGCTCGGCGCCGAGGACGTCCCCGGCGACCTGGCCTACCAGCAGTTGCGTTTCTGGCGCGACGTCCTCGACGGCGCGCCCGCGCAACTGCCGCTACCGGCCGACCGGCCGCGGCCCGCCGTGCCCTCTCACGAGGGAGCCGTCGTCGATTTCGTCATCCAGCCCGAGTTGGCCGCGGGCCTGCGGGCGCTGGCCCGGCGCAGCGGCGCGACGCTGTTCATGACGCTGCACGCGGCGTTCGCCGCCACGCTGGCCCGGTTGAGCGGCAGCGCCGACATCGTGATCGGCACGCCGGTCGGCGGGCGCGGGGAGCGGGCGCTGGACGCGCTCGTCGGCATGTTCGTCAACACTCTCGCGCTGCGCACGCGGGTCTCGGGCGACGTCGCGTTCGCCGCGCTGCTGGCGGACGTGCGCGAGGGCGACCTGGCCGCGTTCGCCAACGCCGACCTGCCGTTCGAGCGCCTGGTGGACGCCATGGCGGTGGACCGTTCCTCCGGCGCGCACCCGCTGTTCCAGGTGATGTTCAGCTTCGAGGCCGCGACGCCCGCCTTGGACGGGAAGGCCGTGCAGGTGCCGTGGCTGTCGGTGCGGCCGGTCGAGATCCCCGATACCGGAGCGAAATTCGACCTGCACCTGGTCGTGCAGGAGCGGGCCGGTTCGGCGGAACTGTTCGGCACCCTGCGCTACGCGACCGATCTGTTCGACGCCGCCACCGCCGAGTCCTACGTCGCCCGTTTGCGGCGGCTGCTCGTCGCCGTCGCGGTCGATCCCGGCGCGCGCATCGGTGACATCGAGTTGCTGTCGGACGCCGAACGTCACCTGGTCCTGCGGGAATGGAATGCCACCGAGCATCCGGTGCCCCAATCGGACACGCTCGCCTCGCTGTTCGCGACCCAGGTCGCGAGCACCCCCGACGCGCCCGCGGTCACCTTCGAGGGGACGACATCGGCCCACCACCCCTCGACGGGTCGCTCCGCGACGCTGACGTATTCCGAGTTCGCCGGGCGGGTCAACCGGCTGGCGCGCTGGCTCGTCGAACAGGGCGTCGGACCGGAATCACTGGTGGCCCTGGGCATGCGCCGCTCGCTCGACCTGGTGGTCGGCATGTACGCCGTCACCGTGGCGGGCGGCGGCTACCTGCCGCTCGACCCCGACCACCCCGCCGAGCGCACCGCGCACATCCTCGCCACGGCCGCGCCCGTACGTGTGCTCACGGCGGGCGCGGACCTGCACTGCGGTCTCGCCGAGACGCGAATCGATCGGCTCGACCTGTCCGCCTACTCGGACCTCCCGCTCACCGACGCCGACCGGCGCGCGCCGCTGCGGCCGTCGAACACCGCGTACGTGCTGTTCACCTCGGGTTCCACGGGCAGGCCGAAGGGCGTGGCGATGAGTCACCGCGGCATCGTGAACCGGCTGCGCTGGGTGCAGTCCGCGTACGTCGCGCTCGGACCCGGCGATGTCCTGCTGCAGAAGACGCCCGCCACCTTCGACGTCTCGGTGCCGGAGTTCTTCTGGCCGCTACAGGTCGGCGCCCGCATGGTGCTGGCGCGGCCGGACGGGCACCGGGACCCGGCCTACCTGGCCCGGCTCATCCGGACCGAGGGCGTCACGGCAGCGCACTTCGTGCCGTCCATGCTGGCCGTCTTCGCCGACGAGGCGCTCGACGTGCCGACGCTGCGCGAGGTGTTCTGCTCCGGTGAGGCGCTGCCCGTGGGTGTCGCCCAGCGGATGCGCGAACTCACCGGCGCACGGGTGCACAACGGCTACGGCCCGACCGAGGCCGCGGTGGAGGTGACCTTCCACCAGGTGTGCGACACCGATTTCGAGACCGTGCCGATGGGCAAGCCGATCTGGAACATCCGGACCTACGTGCTCGACGCGCGGTTGCGTCCGGCGCCCGTCGGCGTGCCCGGTGAGCTGTATCTCGCGGGCGTGCAGCTGGCGCGCGGCTACCTGGGCCGCCCCGACCTGACCGGAGACCGGTTCGTCGCCGATCCGTTCGGGCCGCCCGGCGAACGGATGTACCGCACCGGCGACCTGGTGCGGTGGAGCGCCGCGGGCGAGCTGGAATTCCTCGGCCGCACCGATTTCCAGGTCAAGATCCGCGGCCTGCGCGTCGAGCTCGGTGAGATCGAGTCGGCCCTGCTCGCGACGCGCGGCGTCACGCAGGCCGCCGTGCTGGTACGCGACGATCGCGGCGCCGGAGAGCGACTCGTCGCCTACCTCGTGGCGGACGGGCCGATCGAGATCGCGGCGGTGCGTGACGCGCTGGCCGAGCGGCTGCCGGGTTACCTCGTGCCGCAGGCGTTCGTGGTGCTCGAACGGTTCCCGGTGAACGCGTCGGGGAAGCTGGACCGCGCGGCACTGCCCGCACCCGCGCTCGCGCCCTCCGTGTTCCAGGCGCCCACCGGCGAAGCGGAAATACTTGTCGCCGAGACATTCTCGAATCTGCTCGGGATGACCGACGTGGGCGCCGATGACGATTTCTTCACACTGGGCGGCAACTCGCTCAGCGCCACCCAGCTCGCCGCGCGACTGGGCAGGGCCACCGGCGCCGAGGTGGCGGTGCGCACGATCTTCGACGCGCCCACGGTGCGCGCGCTGGCGCGGCGGATCACCGTCGACGGCCCGATCGATGACGCCCCCGTCGCACTGCCGCCGCTCACGCCGCAGGAGCGCAGCGGGCCGGTCCCGCTGTCGATCGCCCAGCAGCGCATGTGGTTCCTGAATCGGTTCGACACCACCACCGGGGCGTACAACATCCCGTTCGCACTGCGCCTCACCGGGGCGTTGAACGTGCCCGCCCTGGCCGCGGCGATAGCCGACGTGATCGCACGGCACGAAACGCTGCGCACGATCTACCCCGAACACGACGGCGGCGCGACGCAGGTGGTGCTCCCCGCCGGGACGAAACTGGTCGAGTTGGTCGCGCGGCCGGTTCCGGCGGCGCAGGTGCCCGAACTCGTCGCCGCCGCGGCGCGCGCCGGGTTCGACGTGACCGCCGAGGTGCCGCTGCGCGTTCGTCTGCTGCGCGTCGAGGACGAGTGGGGGCCGGGCGGGCAACAGGTCCACGTGCTGCTGTTCGTCGTGCACCACATCGCCGCCGACGGTTGGTCTTTCGCACCGCTGACCCGGGACCTGGCCAACGCTTACGTCGCGCGGTGCGCGGGCATCGCACCGGCCTCCGGGCCGCCGCCGGTGCAGTACGCCGACTTCGCCATCTGGCAGCGTGCCGCACTCGGTTCCGCCGATGACCCGGCCTCGGTCCTGTCCCGCCAGCTGGCGTACTGGATCGATCGGCTGGCGGGGCTGCCCGAGGTGCTGACGCTCCCGTCCGATCGGCCGCGCCCCGCGGTCGCCACCAACCGGGGCGGCGCGTGGACCGCACGGCTCGACGCCGGCTTGCACGAGCAGATCCAGGTCCTCGCCGCGGCGCACCGGGCGACCCCGTTCATGGTGCTGCACACCGCGCTCGTGGTGTTGCTCAGCCGCTACGGCGCCGGTTCGGACGTCGTGATCGGCGCGCCGGTCGCCGGGCGGGGCGCCGAAGCGCTGGACGAACTCGTCGGCATGTTCGTCAACACGCTGGTGCTGCGCACCGAGGTCCGCCCGGACGCGACCCTCGCCGAACTGCTCGCGTCGGTGCGCGCGGCCGACCTGGCCGCCTTCGACCACGCCGAGGTGCCGTTCGAGCAGTTGGTCGAGGTCGTGAACCCGGTCCGCTCGCAGGCGCACGCCCCGCTGTACCAGGTCGCACTGACCTTGCAGAACCAGGCCGCGCCGCAGTTCCGGCTGCACCGGCTGGCCATCGCCGCGCTCGAGGTGGACGCCGCGCCGATCCAGCTCGACCTGGACTGGACGCTGACCGACCGCTACACCGCCGACGGCGCGCCGGACGGCATCGACGTGCACCTGCACTACGCGCTCGACCTGTTCGACGAACCGACCGCCGCCGGGTTCCTCGCCGCCTTCGAACGCGTGCTGCGCGCCATGGTGCGCGACGCCCGCACCCCGGTCGGCGCGGTCGAGCTGATGTCGGTGGCCGAGCGCGGCATGCTGCTGTCGGACCGCAACGCCACCGCGCACGCCCTGCCCGCCGAGACTTTGGACGACCTGCTCACCGCACGCGTGGCCGCCACGCCCGACGCGATCGGCGTGCGCTACGAGGACACGGCGGTGACCTACGCCGAGTTCGCGTCCCGGGTGAACCGGCTGGCCCGCAGGCTGATCGAGGCGGGCGTAGGCCCGGAGGGCATCGTCGGACTGGCCGCGTGGCGCTCGATCGACATGCTCGTGGCGATGTACGCGATCGTGCGGGCGGGCGGCGCGTATCTGCCGATCGACCCGGCGCATCCAGCAGAGCGCCTGGCGCAGATCGTCGCGAGCGCCGCGCCGCGGCTGGTGCTCACCGTGGGCGGCGCGGCGCTCCCCGCCCTGGACGGCGTGCCCGTGCTCGACCTCGCCGATCTCGACATCGACGGCGTCCCCGACGGGCCGGTCGCCGATGCCGAGCGGGTCGCCGCCCTGCGTACGGACAACACCGCCTATGTGCTGTTCACCTCCGGTTCCACGGGCACGCCGAAGGGCGTGACGGTGACCCACCGCGCGATCATGAACCAGCTGCGCTGGCTGGAATACCGCTACGAGGTCACCGCGTCCGACCGCATCCTGCAACGGGCCCCGCTGACCTTCGACGTGTCGGTGTGGGAATGCTTCCTGCCGATCGCCGTCGGCGCGCCGCTGGTGATCGCCCGGCCCGGCGGGCACCTCGACCTCACCTATTTCGCGGATCTGCTGCGCGAACATCGGATCACCATCGCCGAGTACGTGCCGTCGGTGCTGGCCGCGCTGATCGGTGAGGGCATGGGCGACGCGCTGCGGTCGTTCCGGCACCTGCACTGCGGGGGTGAGGCGCTCACCCCGGATCTGCTGGCCGCGCTGCGTGGCAGTTTCGACGGCGCGGTGCACAACGCCTACGGTCCCACCGAGGCGGCGATCTCGGCGATCTATCACGAATTCACCGACGCCGACACCGGCCGGGACGTGGCGATCGGCCGCCCGTGCTGGAACACCAGGGCCTACGTGCTGGACGCGCGGTTGCGTCCGGTGCCGATCGGTGTCACGGGGGAGTTGTACCTCGCGGGCGACCAGCTGGCGCGCGGCTACCACGCCCGCCCGGGACTGACCGCCGAGCGGTTCGTCGCCGACCCGTTCGGCGTGCCCGGCCGCATGATGTACCGGACCGGCGACCTGGTGCGCTGGAACCGCGACGGCGATCTGGTGTATCTGGGCCGCAACGATTTCCAGGTCAAGCTGCGCGGGCAGCGGATCGAGCTGGGCGAGATCGAGGCCGTGCTCGCCGCCGCCACCGGAGTGCGCAACGCGGCGGTGCTGGTGGCTCGCGACAGCGCGGGGCAGGAATGCCTGGTCGGTTACGTCACCGGCGCGGCCGTCGTCCCCGCGACGGTGCTCGACGAGGTGCGCGCTCAGCTGCCCGCCTTCATGGTGCCCGCCCACGTCGTCGTGCTCGACGAGATGCCGTTGACCACCGTGGGCAAGCTCGACCGCTCGGCGCTGCCCGCCGTGGAATTCACCGGCGCGGCAGGGCAGTTCCGCCCGCCACGGGAGGGGATCGAAGCGGTGCTCGCCACGCTGGTCGCCGACCTGACCGGCACGGCGCGCGTCGGCGCGGACGATGACTTCTTCGCGCGCGGCGGCAATTCGCTGCTGGCCATGCGGCTGGTCGCCAGGGCGAACGCCGCCTTCGGCTGCGCGCTGACCGTGCGCGAGGTGTTCGACGCGCCGACCGTGGCGGGGCTCGCACTGCGGGTCGTCCGGTCGGAGCGACCGGACGCTGCCCGGCCCGCTCTCGTCCCGGGCGAGCGGCCCGCACGGATCCCGTTGTCGCTGGCGCAGACTCGGATATGGCTGCTGCACCGGCTCGACCCGGACTCGGCGGTCTATCACATCCCGATCACCATCCGGCTCACCGGCGCGTTGGACGTGGCGGCGTTGCGGGCGGCGGTGCGCGACGTGATCGGCCGGCACGAGTCGCTGCGCACCGTCTTCCCCGCGGATGCCGAGGGCCCCGTCCAGGTGGTTCTCGCCGAGACCGACCTGCCCGAGCTGCCGCTGCACCCGATCGAGGTGGCCGAGCCGGACCTGCGCGACGCGGTGCTTGCGGCGACCGCCGAGAGTTTCGACCTGCGCACCCGTATCCCGGTGCGGGCGAGCCTGTTCCGCGTCGGCCCGGATGATCATGTGCTCGCGGTGGTGGTCCACCACATCGCCGCCGACGGCGTCTCCACCGCCCCGCTGGCCCGCGATCTGATGACGGTCTACTCCGCGCGCGTCGTGGGGGAGGAGCCCGCGTGGCGTCCGCTGCCCGTGCAGTACCCGGATTTCACCCTCTGGCAGCGCGCGGCGCTCGGCTCGGCGGACGACCCGGATTCGGTGCTGGCCGGCCAGATCGCTTACTGGCGGGCCGAACTCGCCGGACTGGCCCCGGTGCTGGAGCTGCCCGCCGATCGCCCGCGCCCGCCGGTGGCCTCCGGCCGGGGCGCCACCGTCGAATTCGCGATCCCCGCCGACCTCACCGCGGCGATCGCCGGTCTCGCGCGGCGGCACGGGGTCTCGACGTTCATGGTGCTGCACGCCGCCTACGCCACGCTGCTCGCCCGGCTCGCCGGAGTGGACGACGTCGCCGTCGGCACCCCTGTCGCGGGACGTGGCGAGCAAGCGCTGGACGACTTGGTCGGCATGTTCGTCAACACCCTCGTGCTGCGCACTCCGGTCGCGGCGGAGGCGTCCTTCGCCGAGCTGCTCGCCCGCGTGCGCGAGGTCGACGTGCGGGCCTTCGCACGCGCCGACCTGCCGTTCGAGCGGCTGGTGGAGGAGCTGAACCCGGTTCGTTCGCAGGCGCACGCGCCGATCGTGCAGACCCTGCTCACCTTCGAGCACCACGACGACACCGTGCTGCGGCTGCCCGGCCTCACGGTGTCGGCCTATCCGCTGGACAATCGCGTCGCGCAGGTCGACTTCGCCGTGGAGCTGGCCGAGCACCGCACCGACGCCGGAGCCGCGCTGCGCGGCGTGCTGCGCTATGCCACGGACCTGTTCGACCGCGACACCGTCGCCGCGTTCGGGGCTCGGTTCGTGCGCGTGCTGCGCGGCGTGACGGCCGACCCGTCGGTGCGCGTCGGCGACCTCGAACTGCTGGACGACGCGGAACGGGCGCTCGTGCTGGACCGGTGGAACGACACCGCCGCCCCGGTCGACCCCGCCGCCACGCTGATCTCGCTGTTCGAGGCACAGGTGGCCAGGACCCCGGACGCGCCCGCGGTCACCGTCGAAGGGCACCCACCGGCCCACCCGTCGCCCGACCACCACCCCTCATCGAGTCGCTACGCGACGCTTACGTATTCGGAGTTCGCCGGACGCGCCCGACGCCTCGCGCGCTGGCTGACCGATCAGGGCGTCGGCCCGGACGTGCCGGTCGCGCTCGGCATGCGCCGCTCGCTGGACCTGATGGTCGGCATCTACGCGGTCACCCTGACCGGCGGCGCGTATGTCCCGCTCGACCCCGACCACCCCGCCGAGCGGCTGGAGTACATGCTGGCGACCGCCCGGCCGGTGTGCGTGCTCACCTCGGGCCTCGACCTGGACGCGGGCGCGGCGCGGCAGGTCCGGATCGACCGGCTCGATCTCACCGGCTACTCCGGCGATCCGCTGACCACGGCGGACCGGCTCGGTACGCCGGGGCCGGGTCACACCGCGTATGTGATCTTCACCTCGGGATCGACCGGCCGCCCGAAAGGCGTGGCGGTCACCCACGCGGCGATCGTGAATCGCCTCACCTGGATGCAGGCGGCCTATCCGCTGGCCACGGACGACGTGGTGTTGCAGAAGACGCCCGCCACCTTCGATGTTTCCGTCTGGGAGTTTTTCTGGCCCTTGGCTTTCGGTGCGCGACTAGTGGTCGCACGTCCAGATGGCCATCGCGACCCGGCCCATCTGGCTCGGTTGATCATCGAGCAGCGCGTCACAACGGTGCACTTCGTACCGGCCATGCTGGGGGTTTTCCTGGCAGAGCCACGCTCAGGAGAGTGCATTACGCTGCGCAACGTCTTCGCGTCGGGCGAGGCATTGCCCGCGGTTGCCGCGCAGCGGGCGCGAGAGGTGATCGGAGCGCGGGTGCACAACCTGTACGGCCCAACGGAGGCCGCTGTCGACGTCACCTATCACGAGGTGACCGATACGGACCTGGTGTCCGTACCGATCGGCAGGCCGGTGGCCAACACTCGCCTGCTGGTGCTGGACGCCCGCATGCGGCCGGTGCCGGTCGGCGTGCCCGGTGAACTGTACCTGGCGGGCGCGCAGCTGGCTCGGGGTTACGTGGAGCGCCCGGAGCTGACCGCGGACCGGTTCGTGGCCGATCCGTTCGGTCGGGCCGGGGCGCGGATGTACCGCACCGGCGATCTCGTGGCGTGGCGCGGTGACGGCGAGCTGGAGTATCTGGGTCGCACGGACTTCCAGGTGAAGCTGCGCGGTCTGCGCATCGAGCCGGGCGAGATCGAGGCGGCGCTGCTGGCGCTGGACGCGGTCGCGCAGGCGGTGGTGCTGGTCCGTTCCGACGAGCGGCGGGGCGATCAGCTGGTCGCCTATCTGGTTGCCTCGGGCCGCCCCGTGCTCGACACCGAGGACGTGCGCGCCGCGCTGGGCGCCGCCCTGCCCGCGTATATGGTGCCCACCTCGTTCGTCGTGCTGGAACGCCTCCCGGTCAACGCCTCGGGCAAGGTGGACCGCACGGCGCTGCCCGCCCCGGAGTTCACGACCGTGGGCTACCGGGCACCGGCCACGCGCGTGGCGGCGACCGTCGCGCGGATCGTGGCGAACCTGCTCGGCGTCGAGCGCGTGGGGGCGGACGACGACTTCTTCGCCCTCGGCGGCAATTCGCTGATCGCGACCCAGGTCGCCGCCCGGCTGGGGGCCGAGCTGGACGCGGAGATCCCAGTGCGACTGCTGTTCGAGGCGCCGACCGTGTCCGCCCTGGCCGCGCGCGCCGAACACCTCGCGGGCCGCGGCGGCAGGCCCGCGCTCGCGCCCCGGCCGCGACCCGAGCGCATTCCGCTCTCGCCCGCGCAGCAGCGCATGTGGTTCCTCAACCGCTTCGACCCCGCCGAGACCGTGCACAACATCGCGGTGGTGGTCCGCCTCACCGGCTACCTGGACCCGGACACCCTGGCCGCCGCCGTCGGTGACGTGGTCGGCAGGCACGAAACGCTGCGCACCGTCTACCCCGATATCGATGGCATCGGCTACCAGCGCATCCTCGACCCCACCAAGGTGCCCGCGATCCAGCGCTTGGACGCGGCGGGCGCCTTGCGCGAGTTCGTCGCCGCCCCGTTCGACCTGACCGCCGAAGTGCCGCTGCGCGTCGGCCTGGCCACCCGATCCGACCGCGATCACCTGCTGGCCCTGGTGGTGCACCACATCGCCGCCGACGGGTTCTCCATGGGCCCGCTGGCCCGCGATCTCGCCGCCGCGTACGCGGCCCGCGCGACGCGCACCGCGCCGGTCTGGACCCCACTAGACCTGCAATACGCCGACTACGCGCTCTGGCAGCGCGAGGTGCTCGGCGCGGAGGACGTTCCCGACTCGGTGGCCGCGCGCCAACTGGAGTACTGGCGCGAGACGCTGCGCGCCCTGCCCGCTCAGCTCGACCTACCGGCCGACCGGCCGCGTCCGGCGGTCGCCTCCCACGCCGCGGCGAGCGTCAACCTGGTCCTGCCGGACGAGGTCCGCGTCGGTATCGCCACCGTGGCCGCGCGCTACGAGGCCACCCCGTTCATGGTCGTGCACGCCGCGCTGGTCACCCTGCTGGCCAGGCTGTCCGCTACGGCCGACATCGCGATCGGCGCGCCCGTCGCAGGCCGTGGCGACGCGGCGCTCGACCATCTGGTCGGCATGTTCGTCAACACCCTGGTGCTGCGCGCGCAGGTGCCCGGCTCGGACACCTTCGCCGCCGTGCTGCGCCGGGTGCGCGAGCACGACCTCGACGCCTTCGCCCACGCCGACGTGCCGTTCGAGCGCCTGGTCGAGGTGCTCGACCCGCCGCGGTCGCAGGCCAGGCACCCGCTGTTCCAGATCGCGCTGTTCTTCCAGAACCTCGCGCCGGTCACCTTGGATATGGCGGGCGTGACGGTGACCGAGCACGAATTCGACTACGAGGCCACCCCGTTCGATCTCCAGCTGACCGTCAGCGGCGACGAGCTGCGCTTCACCTACGCCACCGACCTGTTCGACGCCGCGACCGTCGAAACCTTCGGCGCGCGCTTCGCCCGCCTGCTCGCCGGGGTCACCACCGACCCGGAACAGGTGGTCGGCGACATCGATCTGTTCGGCGCGGGCGAGCTGCACCGGGTGGTCACGGAGTGGAACGACTCCGCGCACACCGCCTTGGCCGACGAACTGCTGCTCGACGAATTCGAGGCGCAGGCCGCCGCGACGCCCGACGACCCGGCGCTGGTGTTCGTCCCCGAGAGCGCGATGCCTCCGGTCACCGTGCCCTACGGCGAGCTGGACCGGCGTGCCAACCGGCTGGCCCGCCACCTCATCGCGGCGGGCGTCGGCCCGGAAGCGCTGGTGGCGCTGGCGATCCGGCGCTCACCGGAGCTGGTGATCGCGATGTACGCGGTGCTCAAGGCGGGCGGCGCGTACGTGCCGATCGACCCGGACCACCCCGCGCGGCGCATCGCGCACATTCTCGGCACCGCCGCACCCGTGGCCGTGCTCACCACGACGGCGGATCGGATCGACCTCGGCGACGACGTGCCCACCGTCCTGGTCGACGCCGTCGCGCTGGACGGCTACTCCGACGACCCGATCGCGGCCGACGAGCGTCCCGAGCCGATCCACCCGGGCAGCCCCGCCTACGTGATCTTCACCAGCGGCTCCACCGGGAAACCCAAGGGCGTCAGCGTCTCGCACGCCGCGATCGTCAACCAGATGACCTGGATGCAGTCGCAGTACGGCCTCACCGCCGACGACGTGTACCTACAGAAGACGGCCTCCACGTTCGACGTGTCGCTGTGGGGCTACTTCCTGCCGCTGCGCGTCGGCGCCACGCTCGTGCTCGCCACCCCGGACGGCCACCGCGACCCCGGCTATCTCACCCGGGTGATCGCCGAAAGGCGGGTGACGGTCACCGATTTCGTGCCGTCGATGTGGAGCGTCTTCGCCGGGCACGTCGCCTCCGCCGGAGCGAGCGCCGCACTCGAGTCGCTGCGTACGGTGTTCGTGATCGGCGAGGCCCTGCCCGCCGACACCGTGCGGGCGTTCGGCGCGGTGAGCGCCGCACGGTTGCACAACCTGTACGGCCCCACCGAGGCGGCGGTGAGCATCACTCACCGCGACGTCACGGGCGAGGGCGACCGCATCGTGCTGCCGATCGGCAACCCGGCCTGGAACAGCCGCGTCTACGTGCTGGATTCGCGGCTGCGCCCGACGCTTCCCGGCGTCGCGGGCGAGCTGTACCTCGCGGGCGTCCAGCTCGCGCGCGGCTACCACGGCAGGCCGGACCTGACCGCGGACCGCTTCGTGGCCAACCCGTTCGGCGCGCCCGGCGAGCGGATGTACCGCACCGGCGACCTGGTGCGCTGGGACACCGGCGGCGACGCTGCCGAACTCGTATACCTGGGCCGCAGCGACTTCCAGGTGAAGTTGCGCGGCCAGCGGGTCGAACTGGGTGAGATCGAAGCCGCGCTCGTGGCCGCCCCCGGTGTGGCGCAGGCGTGCGCCCGGGTGGTCACCACCGTCACCGGCGACGACCACCTGGTCGGCTATGTCACGGTCCAGCCGGGCGCGGTGCCGTCCGATGACGAGGTGCTGCGCGCTGCCGCGGCCACGCTGCCGTCGTACATGCTTCCGTCGGCGCTGGTCACTCTGGATGCTCTCCCGCTCAACGCCTCCGGGAAGCTGGACCGGAACGCGTTGCCGGAACCGGTTTTCGACCGCGTCGCCTACCGCGCCCCGGTCGCACCCGCCGAACGGGTGGTGGCCGACGCCTTCCAATCGGTGCTGGGCGCGGGGCCGATCGGCCTCGACGACCATTTCTTCGCGCTGGGCGGCAACTCGCTCAGCGCCACCCGGGTGCTGGCCCGGCTCGGCGACCGGCTCGGCCGCCGGGTTCCGGTGCGGCTGCTGTTCGAGGCCCCGACCGTGCGGGCTCTGGCCGAGCTGCTCGCCATGCAGGCCGCGGCGACCGAGCAGGTGGTTCCGCTGGTCGCGGGCCCGCGCCCGCAGACGATTCCGCTGGCGCCGGTCCAGCGCGGCATGTGGTTGCTCAACCGGCTCGATCCGGCTTCGCCCGCGCACAACATCCCGGTCGCGCTGCGCATCGAAGGCGAACTGGACACCGACGCCCTGGTCGCCGCGTTCGCCGACGTCGTGGCGCGGCACGAGAGCTTGCGCACGGTATATCCGGCCGACAAGACCGGTGCCGGTCACCAGCTGATCCTGCCGCCGGAGGACGGGGCGCGCCTGACGGTCGAAGCGTTGAACGGCCGCGCCGTCGACGACCGGATCGCCGAATTCCTCGGCGCTGGTTTCGACGTGACCGCCGAGGTCCCGGTGCGCGCGGCGCTGCTGCGCGAGCACGACACCCGGCATGTGCTGGTCGCGGCGGTGCACCACATCGCGGCGGACGGCCATTCGATGAGCCCGCTGCTGCGCGACCTGCTCGCCGCCTATCTTTCCCGCGTCCTCGGCGCGGACCCCGCCTGGCCCGCGCTCGCGGCCCAGTACGCCGACTACGCCCTGTGGCAGTCCGCCGAACTGGAAATCACGGGCGCCGCGCAGCTTTCGTTCTGGGCCGAGACGCTGCGCGACCTGCCCGGCGAGCTCGAGCTGCCCACCGACCGCCCACGTCCCGCCGTCGCGAGCAAGCGCGGCGCGAGCGTGCGGGCCAGGATCGGCGGCGGTGTCGCCGCGCGCGTGCGCGAACTCGCGCTACGGCACGCCGCCACGCCGTTCATGGTGGTGCACGCCGCCCTCGTCGTCCTGCTGGCCCGGTTGACCGGCTCCGGCGACATCCCGATCGGCACTCCGGTGGCCGGGCGCGGCGCGGCGGCACTGGACGACCTGGTCGGCATGTTCGTCAACACCGTGGTGCTGCGCACCCGGCCGGATCAGGACCGCCCCTTCGCCGATCTGCTCGAACAGACCAGGACCGTCGACCTCGCGGCGTTCGGGAACGCGAGCGTGCCGTTCGACCGGGTGGTCGACGAACTCGGCGTCGAGCGCTCCCTGGCCCGGCATCCGCTGTTCACCGTGGCCCTGAGCTACCTGAACACCGAGCCCGATGCCTTCACCGTGCCCGGCCTCGAACTCTCGGCGGTCGAATTCGACGAGCGCGTGGCCCGTTTCGACCTCCAGTTCACCGTGTCCGCCGAGCCGGACGCCGACGGTCACCTCGCGGTGGAGCTGGACTACGCCACCGACCTGTTCGACGCGGCCACCGCGAGCGCGCTGGTGCGCCGCTTCGGCAGACTCCTCGGCGCGCTCACCGCAGCGCCCGACCGGCCCGTCGCCGAAGCCGACCTGCTGGCGCCCGCCGAACGCGCCGACCTGCTCGGCCGTCGTGGCGACGCCCCGGTGCCGCCCCGCACGCTGGCCGAGCTGACGGCCGCGGCGGTCGCGGTCGACCCGGACGCGGTGGCGCTGATCGCGGGCGAGCGGCAGCTGACCTACCGGATGCTCGACGAGCAGTCCTCGCGGCTGGCGCGCATGCTCATCGGGCACGGTCTCGGCGCGGAGGACGTGGTGGCCGTCGCGGTGCCGCGCTCGGTCAGCTCCGTGGTCGCGGTGTGGGCGGTGGCCAAGACGGGCGCGGCGTTCGTCCCGGTCGACCCGACCTATCCGGCCGAGCGGATCGCGCACATGCTCACCGATTCCGGTGCGGCGCTGGGCTTGACGATCGCCACCTGCCGCGCGGCGCTGCCCGGCGAGGTCGACTGGCTGGTGCTCGACGCGCCGTCCACCGCTGCCAGGATGCGCCGCAACAGCGGGCAAGCGGTCGACGCGGCCGAGCTGATCCGTCCTGCGCGGCTGGAGAACCCGGCCTGGATGATCTACACCTCCGGCTCGACCGGAACGCCCAAGGGCGTGGTCGCCACCCACGGCGGCCTCGCCGGAGTGGCCGCCGCGCAGCGGGATCGGTACCGGGTCACCGCGGACGCGCGGGTGCTGCACGTGGCCTCGCCCAGCTTCGACGCGTCCATGCTCGAACTGCTACTGGCGCTGTCGGCGGGGGCGGCGCTGGTGATCGCGCCGCCCGGCGTCTACGGCGGCGCCGAGCTCACCGCGCTCATTCGCGACCAGCGGGTGACGCACGCGTTCCTCACCCCCGCCGTCCTGCCGACCCTCGACCCGGCCCAGCTGGGGTGCTTGCGGCAGCTCACCGTCGGCGGCGAGTCCTACGGCCCGGACACGGTGCGCCGCTGGGCGGAGGGCCGCTCGTTCCACAACACCTATGGCCCCACCGAGACCACCGTCATCGCCACCATCAGCGCGGCCCTGCGCCCCGGCGATCCGCTCGATCTGGGTTCGCCGATCCACGGCATGTCCGCGGTGGTGCTGGACGGCCGGCTGCGGCCGGTGCCGATCGGTGTCACCGGCGAGCTGTACCTGCGCGGTCCCGGCCTCGCCCGGGGCTATCACGCGCGGCCGGGGCTCTCGGCGTCCCGATTCGTCGCCGACCCCTACGGCCCCGCCGGAGGACGGCTGTACCGGACCGGTGATCTGGTGCGGTGGAACCGATCCGGCGCGCTGCACTACGTCGGACGTTCCGACCAACAGGTGAAGGTACGCGGCCTGCGCATCGAACTCGGTGAGATCGATGCCGTGCTGGCGGCGCACGAGACGGTGGAGACGGCCGTCACCGTGGGTCACACCGACGCCTCGGGCGCGGTGTCCCTCGTGGCCTACGTGGTCGCGGCGGCCGGCCACACCATCGATACCGCCGCCTTGCTGGCCCATGCCGCACACTCGCTCGCGTCGTACATGGTGCCCAGCGCTGTGCTGACGCTGGACGAACTGCCGTTGACACCGGTCGGCAAGCTGGATCGGAAAGCGTTGCCGCAGCCCCGGCTTCGCGGCGCGCCGTTCCGCGCGCCCCGCACCGAGGTCGAGCGGGTGGTGGCGCAGACGGTCGCGGAGGTGCTCGGCCTGGACGACGGCGTCGGCCTGGACGACGACTTCTTCGCCAGGGGCGGCAACTCGCTCACCGCGACCCAGCTGGCCGCCCGGCTCGGTGACCGGCTGGCGGTCGCCGTCGGCGTCCGCGCGGTGTTCGAGCATCCGTCGGTCGCCGCCCTGGCCCGCATGCTGGCGACCGCCTCCGGCGCGGTCGGGCGTCCCGCGCTCACCCGGCGCGCGGTGACCGGGCCGGTGCCGCTCTCGCTCGCCCAACAGCGCATGTGGTTCCTCAACCGCCTCGATCGGCAGTCCACCGCCTACAACATCCCGCTGGCGGTGCGGCTGATCGGCGACCTGGACGTGGCCGCGCTCGCTGCCGCGATCGGCGATGTCGTCGCCCGCCACGATGTGCTGCGCACCGTGTACCCGGAGCACGCGTCCGGACCGGTGCAGGTGGTGCTGCCCGCCGCGGCGAGCACTCCCGTGCTCTCGCCCGTCGCCGTCCCCGCCGACGATCTCGGCGCCGCGGTGGCCGATTTCGTCGGCGGCGGCTTCGACGTCACCGAGACCGTCCCGGTCCGCGCCCGGCTGTTCGCTCCGGTCGACGGCGACGCGACCGCTCCGGTCACCGAGCACGTGCTGGTGGTGGTCGTGCACCACATCGCCGCCGACGGCTCGTCGCTGGCGCCGCTGGCTCGTGACGTGATGCGCGCCTACGCCGCCCGCAGACGCGGCGTCGCGCCCGACTGGCCGCCGCTTCCGGTGCAGTACACCGATTTCAGCGTGTGGCAGCGCGAATTGCTCGGTGCGCAGGACGATCCCGGCTCGCTACTGGCCCGGCAGATCCGGTTCTGGACCGAGACGCTGGCCGATCTGCCCCCGCAGTTGAACCTGCCCATCGATCGCCCGCGCCCCGCCGTTGTCGCTACCCGTGGCAGGCACGTCGACTTCGCGATCGCCCCTGACGTGCACGCTCGGCTGACCGACATCGGCCGCGAATCCGGCGCGACGCTGTTCATGGTGCTGCACGCCGCGTTCGCGGTGCTGCTCGCCCGCCTGTCCGGCGCCCCGGACATCGCGGTGGGCACCCCGGTCGCCGGGCGCGGCGCGGCCGAACTCGACGACGTGGTCGGCATGTTCGTCAATACGCTGGTGCTGCGCGCCCGGGTCGACGCGGCCGACGGATTCGCCGATCTGCTCGCCCGCGTCCGCGCCGCCGATGTCGCGGCCTTCGCCCACGCCGACGTGCCGTTCGAGCGTCTGGTCGAGGTGCTCAACCCGGAGCGGTCCACCGCCCGCCATCCGCTGTTCCAGGTCGGGTTCTCCTTCCACAACCAGGCCGAGGCCGACTTCACCCTGGACGGATTGACCGCGACGGCCGCGGATTTCGAAACCGAGGTCGCCCAGTTCGATCTGCACTTGGTCGTCACCGACCGCTACGCCTCCGACGGGACGCCCGCCGGCATGGCCGCCTCGCTCACCTACGCGACCGCGCTGTTCGACGAGTCCACGGTGGCCGGGTTCGCCACCCGCCTGCAACGGCTGCTCGGCGCGGTGTGCGCCGACCCGCGGCTGCCGGTCGGCGATCTGGCGCTGCTGGACCCGGCGGAGACCGAGCGCATGCTGGTCACCTGGAACCAGGCCGACCGCCGCTTCGCCCCGGACACGCTGCTCACCGCCTTCCACGCGCAGGTGGCCCGCACGCCCGAGGCGATCGCGATCGTCGACGACGCGCGAACGGTGACCTACCGTGAGTTCGGCGCGCAGGTCAACCGCCTGGCCAGGGTGCTCATCGAACGCGGGATCGGCCCGGAATCGCTCGTGGCCCTTGCCGTTCCACGCAGCCTCGACCTGCTCGTCGCGATGTACGCGGTGGTGACGGCCGGTGGCGCCTACGTGCCGCTGGACCCGGCGCATCCGCTGGAGCGCACCGCGAGCGTGCTCGCCGCTGCCGCGCCGCGCCTGGTGCTCACCTCGGCGCGGGCGCCGATGCTGCCCGCGGCGGCGTCGGAACACAGTGTGGTACTGGATATATCGACCGTCGCCGAGACCGTGGCCGACGGGCCGGTGCGCGACGACGAGCGGATCGCCCCCTTGACGCCCGCGAACACCGCGTACGTCGTCTTCACCTCCGGTTCCACCGGCGCGCCGAAGGGCGTCGCGGTGCCGCACGCGGCGGTCACCCACCAGCTGGACTGGATGCAGTCGGAATACGCGCTCGGCCCGGACGACGCGGCGATGGTGACGACCTCGGCGGCCTTCGACCTGTCGGTGTGGGAGTACTGGTGGGCGTTGCGAACCGGCGCCCGGCTGGTGCTCGCGCCGCAGGACGGGCAACGCGACCCGCTGGGCTTGCTCGACCTGGTGCGCCGCGCCTCGGTGACGACGCTGACCCTGGTGCCGTCGCTGCTGGCGATGCTGGCCGAATCGTCCGGCGAACGGCGCATGCCGCGCTCGCTGCGCAGGCTGCTCGTCATCGGCGAGGCGTTGCCCGCCGCGACCCTGCGCCGTGCCGCGGCGCTCACCACGGCCAGGATCGACAACCTCTACGGACCCACCGAGACCGCGGTCTCGGTGACTCGGTTCCGCACCGGCGCGTCCATACGACACGCGGTGGTGCCCATCGGCACACCCGAGTCCGGTACCCGGGTCTACGTGCTGGATGATCGCCTGCATCCCGTGCCCGCCGGGGTGACCGGCGAGCTCTACGTGGGCGGCGCGCAACTGGCCCGTGGCTACCACGGCAGGGCCGACCTCACCGCCGAGCGCTTCGTGGCCGACCCGTTCGGTCCCGCGGGCGCACGCCTGTATCGCACCGGCGACATGGTGCGCTGGGGCGCGGACGGCAACCTGGAGTACGTCGAGCGGCGCGACTTCCAGGTGAAGGTGCGCGGCCACCGCATCGAACTCGCCGAGATCGAGCACGCCCTGCGTTCGCGGCCCGAGATCGGCGAGGCGATCGTGCTCGCCTACGACACCGACGACGCGAATGCCGTGCTGGCCGCCTATTTCACCGCCGTGCGCCCGCTCGACCCGGCCGCGCTGCGCGCGGTGCTGGCGGAGGTCTTGCCGAGCTACATGGTGCCCGCGGTGCTGCGGCAGGTGCAGGCGTTGCCGCTCACCGCGAACGGCAAGGTCGACCGGGCCGCGCTGCCGCGCCCGCGGCTGCGCGGCCGGGAATTCCGCGCCCCCGGCACCGACTTGGAACGTGCCGTGTGCACGGGCTTCGCCGAGGTACTCGCGGCCGAGCGGGTCGGCCTGGACGACAACTTCTTCGAACGCGGCGGCAACTCGCTGCTGGCCACCCGGCTGGCCGTGCGCCTGAGCACGGCGCTCGGCGAACAGATCCCGGTGCTCTGGCTGTTCGCCGCGCCGACGCCCGCCCTCCTGGCCGGCAGGCTGGAGCAGCACCGGTCGGGGCGCGGCCGGGTCGACGCGGCCGCCGCGTTCGACGTCGTGCTTCCGTTACGCACCGGAGGCGCTCGAGAACCGCTGTTCTGCTTCCACCCGGCGAGCGGCGTCGCGTGGTCGTTCGCCGGTCTGGCGGCGCACCTGGACCCGGAACGGGACGTGTACGGCATCCAGTCACCGGTGCTCGAGTCCGCTACGCACCTGCCGGAATCCATCGACGACTGGGCGCGCGAGTACGTGCGCGAGATCCGCGCGGTTCAGCCCGAAGGCCCGTATCACCTGCTCGGCTGGTCGCTCGGCGGCGTACTCGCGCACGCCGTCGCGGTGCGACTGCAGGAACAGGGCCAGCGGGTCGCGGTACTGGCCATGATGGACAGCTCGCTGCGGGCCTGCGCCGACGCGAACGCACCGCTGCCGGTCGCCGACCTGCTCGGCGGTTTGCTCGGCGAAGCCGCCGACGAGCAGGACGCCGCACTCGACCTGCCCGGGCTCGCGCGCCGGATCGCGGAACTGCCCGAACCGTTCGCCTCGTTCGGCGCCGACCGCCTCGATCGCGTGCTGCGCGCGGGAGCCGGGTCACTGGAGCTGATCCGGCGATACCGCCCGCGCCCGTACAAGGGCAACCTCGTGTACTTCACCGCCGCGCTGGACGATCCGTCCGGCGCCACGGGCGCCGCGAGCTGGGCGGACGCCGTGGACGGCACCGTGCACAACCACGCGGTGCACGCCTCGCACTGGCGGATGACCTCCGAATCCGCGCTGGCCAGGATCGGCCACGTCCTCACCGCGGTACTGGCCGACACCGGCCCGCACTGAACCCCCTATCCCTGACCTGACCGGGAAGAAGGAAATCGAGATGAAGAATCCGTTCGACGACGACGACGCCAAGTTCTACGTCCTGATCAACCAGGACGGCGAACACTCCCTGTGGCCGGTCTTCGCCGCCGTCCCCGGTGGCTGGACCATCGCCTACGGCGCCGCCAACCGCAAAGCCTGCCTGGAGTACGTGGAAACGCACTGGGTGGACATGCGCCCCAACTCGCTCATCGAGGCCATGTCCAGCGAGGCGAACTGACCACCTGAATTACACGGGGCGCGCCGGTCCACACCCCCCTGTCGACCGGCGCGCCCCGCCCCGTCTCGCGATGCGGGACTCAGACTTCGGCGTGCGCGGAGTCGATCACCGCGTGCGCGTGCTGCCGCCAATCGCTGACGGCTCTGGTGCGCAGTCCGCCCAGCGCCGAGTCGAACTGCTTGGCGCGTTTGGTCACGGTCAACCCCACATAGGTGCGGGAGTTCGTGATCGCGCTCGTCGCCACCGCGCAGGCTTCGTCGATCTCGCCGGAGGCCAGCAGCGCCGTGGCGTGCTCGAAGCGGACCAGCGCGGGTTCCATGGTCTCCGACGGGTCGTACAGCGCCATCGCGCGCGCGGCCGCCACGGCGGTCTCCTCGGCGCGGCCGAGCCGGGAATATCCGATCGCCTGATAAAAAGCGAGTTTCTCCGGGCGGAAAGAAAAAATACCGACCGAAAGGTCTTCCGGTCCGACGTCTTCCAGAGCCGAAGCCGATCGCGCGATACACCGTGCGAATTCATCGGCGTGCCCGAGGCTGGCGTGCGCCCGCGCCGCCATTCCCCACAACCATGCGGCAGCCGGGCCGTAGGACGGATTTTCTTGCAAGCGACCGTCGAGTAACTGCAAGACTTCCTTTGGTTTATCGCTATAGGTCGGCAAATACGCGAGTCCGGCCAGGGCGATGTCCTCCGAATAACGATCACCGATGTCCTGCGCGGCATGGATCGCGGTGGCGTACCACATGCGCGCCTGGCCGAAATGGCCCTCGTTGAACAGGATCTCGCCGACCACGTTCGCCAGCCGGCCCGCGGTGCGCACCAGCCGGACCTGATGATGGGTGGGCTGCCGTTCGCCGAGACAGCCACGCACCATACGGAATTGCTCGAGCCCCGTCTGCAGCAGTTCGTGCGGCGGCACCTGGACCACCCGCGTGCCGAGGACCTCGGCCGACTGCTCCAGAAACGCCAATCGCCGTTCGCTGATCGACCCCGCGTCGAGGGTTGCCAGCATCCGCTCCGGTTCGCTCGCCACCAGGTCTGCCGCCTGGCCTGCCAGGCCTGCGCCGATGCAGGCCAGCAGTTCTCGCCTTCTCACGTCGTCATCCTCGACTTCCTTGTCGAGCCCGATTTCCCTACCGAGCTTGGTGTGCCTTTCCGGCGCCGAATCGGCGCTTTCGTAGTCGTGGGCCGTCGTCCGGCCCGTGGTGATCGCACGCTCGAATCGTTCGGAGACGACGGAATCCACCTGCGACAGGACCCTGTCGAGGAGACGCTGGCTAGCGGCGTGCATCCGGGTCGTCCGGCCGTTCTCCCACAGGACCACGGTGCGCGGTGTGACGCCCACCAGACGCGCGAATTCGTAACGGCTTCGCTTCATCGCCGTGCGAAGCGCATGTACAGCTTCGCCCGTCCAGTCGACCTCCACCATAGGTCTCTCTCCCTCCCTCCAGGCCGCTACAAACGGAAAGTACTCGCAATTACCGCATTCGGGTCTGTTATCTACCGAATCGCAACGCGCACTGTTGAATCGCACCCGGCATCGGGGGTCCGCCCAAACCCTGTCGAGGGCGCCCGATGTCCGGAACCCGGCGCACGGTCCCGGCACGGCCCGATCCATCCGTGTCGAGCGCGGTCCGGCGGCGCCTTCTCGGTGCCGGGTGCACTGCCCTAATGGAGGTGAAAGATGGACGTGTTGCCCTCGGATGTCCGGGAGCTGTGGCTGATCCAGAGCCGCGACTGCACTCAGGAACCACTCGGTCTGACCTATGAGCGCGCGCGTTTCCTCTGCGCTGTCCACGGCGGGCACGGCGCGACCTGCCATCAATACCTAGCCGCCTCGGCGTTCTGTTCCGGGCAGGCCACCGGCCGGTGACCGGCCGTGGAACCGCTGCTGAGCATGCTCGGCGCTTGCACACTGCTGGTGGCGGCGATAGTCGCCGTGGGCTCCTGTCTGTCACACGGCGGCGCGGAGGACTCGCACCGTCCCCCCGATGAGCCGTTCACCATCGAACAGGCGCACCGGGTGATGCAGGGCCACCGACCCTGCCGCGCGGACGCCTGCCCCCGCAAGCAGGCGGCCTTCCGCACCCTGGTCGCGTCCGGCCGCGTCGTCCCCGACAGCCGGGCCGACGGATACTCGCGCTGACCAGCGTCGGCGCGCCGAACTCGTTGCCGTTGAGCGTGATCCGCACGGCGGCGAGTGTCACCCGCTGATCGGGACTGTGGCGAGGGAATCCCGGACAGCGACGGAGTCCTCGTATCCCCGTACGACGGGGATACGAGGACTCACCGGTGCCCGCTCGACCCTCCCGTACGGCTCGTCGGAGGGGAATGAGGCCGGGCGGTGGGCTATTCGGTGGATGCGGCGACCGCCGCGCCGCCGACCTCCGCACCGATATCGCGGGCGCAGGCGTTCAGCGCGCCCACCGCGCTGATCCGGGGGAAGTCCAGTCCGGTATTGCGGACGTTGTCGCGTTCGTCGTCGCCGTCGTTGATCGAGACCGCGCCGGCGAGCATCCAGCGCCGCACATCCGCCACGGTGGGCAGGGTGCCGGTGATCTTCAGGTGCAGATCCTGCAGCAGCAGCACCACACCGGCGGCGACCGGAGTCGCTTGACTGGTGCCGTGCTGGACGGATTCACCGGTGTCGCCGGCGATTCCCGAGGAGGTGGTCGGTGCGCCGGGGGCGAAGATGTCGGTCGCGCACGCGCCGCCGACGGTATCGTGCAGGCGCTGCGAGAACGGTGTGATGCGGTCCGGACCGGACGCGGTGACCCGCGCGCCGGAACCGTAGCTGAACGGCCCCACATCGGAGTCGTACACCGCCCCGACGCTGATCGTCTGCCGGAAGATCGCCGGATAACTCATCCCCTGGGCGCTGTTGTGGGCGAAGAAGTCGTTGCCCGCGGCGACGCAGCAGACCACCCCGGCTGCGGTGAGGTCCGTCATCGCCCGCCCGATCGCGTCCTCGGCCAAGTCGCTGTCGGTGGTCCTGTTGTCGGAGGCTCCTAACGACATGCAGACCGCGGTGATGCCGAGCGCGGCGCGCTCGGTGCGCACCCACCGTAAGGCGTCCCGGATGGCGGTGAAGGAGCCGTTGCCCGTGTTGTCGAGCACCTTGACCGGGACGATCCTCGCCCCGGGCGCGATGCCGACGTGCAGGTCGCCCGCGCAGATGATGCCCGCGACATTGGTGCCGTGCCCCTGGCCGTCGCCGGCATCCGTGGGGTCGCCCTGGTTGTCGGCGGTGAAGTTGCGGCTCGCGCGAACCCGGCCGGCGAAGTCGCGGTGGGTCGTGCGCAGACCGGTGTCGAGCACCGCGACGGTGGTGCGCCTGCCGTCCACGCCGAAGGCGAGGCGGGCTTCGGTCGCGCGGATCAGTGCGTCGACCTGGACCAGTTCGGGATTGCTCGTTTCGCGTTGCAGCGGGGCCTCGACCGGGCTCACCCGTTCGACCGCGACCATGTCGTCGTTGCTGTTCACTGTCGTATTCCTTTCCTGAGCAGCTGATTGCCGATTCAACCGACCCGCACACGGACGAAGGCGTCCTCGACGCCGAGCGTCAATTCCACGTGCTGCGGGTCGTAGCCAGGGGCGTTCACCCCGATCCGGTAGCGGCCGGGCCCGACGCCGGTGAGGACGAACTCGCCGTCCTCGCCGGTGATCGCGGCCACGTCCGGCGTCGGCGCGGGAGCCGACTCGATGTAGACCGACGCGAACGCGACCGGCCCCTCCGGCGAGTCGACCGCACCCCGGATGACCGCCGGAGTCATGCCCGCCAGGCGAGCAGGTTGTTGTACACGGACGTGTTGATCCGGGTGCCGGAGTTCGAGGTCGCACCGCCGTAGGCGTGGATCGCGAACGCCATCCGTTGCCCGTCGACGAGGCGGTACACCGCGCTGCCGCTCTGGCCGCCGACGGTGTCGGTCTCGTAGAACACCTTCTGCTCGTTGACCGCCGAGACCCTGGAGCCGTGGTACCACTGCGTGCCTGCCGGCTTGTCCCCCGGATACCCGGAGATGTTCGCTGTCGCCGCCCTCAGCGTGGCGTCGTTGTACACACCGAAACCGAACCAGCCCGTCGTATTGCCGAGGTTGGTCGGCAGCACGATGGCGCCGTAGTCGAAGTTCTGATTGCCGTTGACGGTCCAGCCGGTCACCGACCGGAACGCGCCGCCCGAGGCGACGACCGACCCGAACGGCTGCGCGGCGCCGTTGCGGCCGGGGATCACCTGGATCGAGCGCACCCAGCCGTCGCGGTTGGGCACACCGCTGTTCTTGATGAAGACCACGTGTCCCGCCGTGCCGAGCGTGTGCGGACCGAGGAACCAGCCGGTTCCACCCCAATGCGAGCCGTCCGCCGCGGTGATCAGCAGCGAGGCGTGCACTCGCCACGGGTAGTCCGCGGTGGCCGTCACCTGCACGCGGTCGTCGTCGCCGATGACCCTCTCGATCATCGATACTTCGGGCGAGCCGTAGGACGCCCAGGCGATATCGGGCAGTTCGGAAAGCTCGGCGAGGTCGGTTTCGGCCGCCCCACCGGAGACGGCGTAGCCCTCGATGTCCTCGATATCGTCCGCGGCCGCGGTGACGCCGGGGCGAGAGCCGGTCGCGGGTAGCTGCTCGGCCTCTTCGATGAGGGTTCCCGCACTCGACACCGGAGTGTGGCCCTGCAATTTCAAATCGTTGTTCATCGGTTTTCTCCAATCTCGAGGTGCCACGGATGGTGATGACCCGGCCCGATCCGGCCGTGTCCGCGTTGGCCATACGATTGCTAGAAGCTGTCGGAAGCTGTTGCTCCGACGACGAGAACTCTTCCGCGGCCATCTGCGGGGGACATGCGTAATGCACTACTCGAAATCGACCCGTCGGTTTGATTCGCTCTCAGTTAGCACTGTGGATAACCTGCGAGTTGCGGGAGATGTGTCGGGTGTCAAAGTGGCACGACTGTTCCGGCCCCGGATGCGGGCGAGCGCCACTGCTCGGTCAGCGCTCGAATCCGGCACTCGGTGCGGTTACGAGGCCGACCAGGGGCTCGGGAGCGATCGCGGGAGCCCGAACGACGGGAGCACGCTGTTGTCGAAGCGGGTCATGGCGCTGATCCGGTCACCGGTCAGGGTGAGGACGTAGAGGCCGGTTCCGTAGCGGATGCCGGTCGGCGTGCGCAGATAGGCTCCGAACGCCGGTTGACCGTTGGCTCGTGTCGCTACGAGGTCGAATCTCCGGCCTGCGCGGAAGATTTCGGCGCAGAAGCGGACCACGATGTCTCGGCCTCGGTATTCGAAGGGCATCGGTGGCATCGATACGAAGACGTCGTCGGTCAGCAAGGTCACCAGCGCGTCGACATCGGCGGATTCCCATGCGCGGACGAATTTCGCCACGATGGCCTCCTCCGCGGTTGCGTCGGAGGCGGGCCGAGGTTCGCCGTCGGGCGCGGGCCGTCGGTATTGCAGGCCCGCCCGCGCCCGTTTGAGGGCGCTTTTGACCGAGTCGACGGTCGAGTCCAGCATCGCCGCCACCTCGTCGGCGCGGAATCCGAGGACATCGCGCAGGATCAGCACGGCGAGCTGGCGAGGTGGCAGGATCTGGAGGGCGGTCACGAAGGCAAGGGAGATGGCCTCGGTCTGCTCGTAGCGGGCCTCCGGGCCGAGCGGCGCCTCGATGACACCCTCGCCCTGCGCATCGGGAAACGGCTCCAGCCAGACGATTTCGCCGAGCCGGGTCGGCTCGGGCGGTTCGACGCCGGGCACATCCCATGCCTTGGCCGGGCGGCGGCCGGCCGACCGGCGCGCGTTGAGGCACCGGTTGGTGGCGATTCGGTAGAGCCAGGTGCGCAGCGAGGCGCGTCCCTGGAACTCGCCGAAGCCTTGCCAGGCGGCCAGCAACGTCTCTTGCAGGGTGTCCTCGGCGTCTTGGAACGATCCGAGCATCCGGTAGCAATGCACTTGCAGCTCCCGGCGGTAGGGCTCGATCAGCTCCCGGAACGCCTCGCCGTCTCCGGCTCGCGCCCGGGACCTCAGGTCGCCGGCTACCACCCTCGCGTCACCTTCTCCCGCATCTCGGGGCACTTCCATCGTGTACAGACACCACCCGGGACGCAAAGGGGTCGGTCGCGGGGCGCCACTTCCCCGACATAGCGGTGTCTACATCACTGGTAAGTGTCGACGCCGAACCAGGAGCGACCCGAATGGGAAAGATCATCATCAGCGAGAACGTCTCCCTCGACGGAGTGATCCAGGACCCGACCGGTGAGGAGGGCTTCGGGCGTGGCGGTTGGTTCCTCGGGATCGGGGACGAGGACCGCGAAGCGTGGGCCGAGCTCTTGCTCGGCGAGGCGCTGGCCGCCGAGGCCCTGCTGCTCGGCAGGCGCAGCGACGAGTGGTTCGCCGCGCGCTGGCCGTCCAGGAGCGGCGCGTGGGCGGACAGATTGAACAGCCTGCCCAAGTACGTGGTGTCCTCGACGCTCCGGCAGCCCGAGTGGAGCAACGCGACCGTCCTCGCGGGTGAGGTGGTGCCCGAGGTCTCGAAGCTGAAGCGGGAGGTGGGCGGTGACATCGTCGTCTACGCCAGCGCCCAGCTCGTCCACACGCTGCTCGAGCACGACCTCGTGGACGAACTGCGGCTGACCGTGTATCCGCTGGTGCTCGGGGCCGGTCGGCGTCTCTTCGGCGAGACCGTCGCCGAAAAACAGTTGCGCCTCGTCGACGCCCGCACCGTCGGCGCGAGCCTCGTCTTCCTCGTCTACCGGGCCGTCCGACACGCCTAGCGTGCGGGAACGGCCGTTACCCGATACCGACGACGACTGATCGGGCAGTCGGGCCGACCGTGGGGCAGTCGACGGTGCGGTTCGATTGTGCGGTCGGGCCGACCGTGGGCAGTCGACGGTGCGGCTCGATCGGGCGGGTCAGGGTGTCGGGGCGCTGTGGGCTGTGCTTCGACCGCGTCGATGGCCACCGGGCGATCCGCCACGGCGGTGCGCGCTGAAAGTCACGTGAACGATGCCGGGTTCATTGGGATACTGGCGCATCCCTACAACCAGGAGGATTCGTCCCGTGACCCATTCCGGGGTTCTGCCATTGCTCGATCAGGTCGCCGCCGCTGTCTCCGACGCGATCGACCGAACCCGACCGGAGACGGCGGGGGCAGACCCGGTGGTGCGACGATCCACCCACGCCGACTTCCAGTCCAACGCCGCGCTCGCGCTCGCGAAGCGGCTGAAGCTCCGGCCGTCGGATTACGCGGCCGAACTGGCGACGGCACTGGCTTCCGCGCCCGGGCAGGTGTTCCGGTCGGTCGAGTTGTCCGGCCCGGGATTCCTGAATCTCACGGTGCCCGATCGAGCTGTCTGGCAGCAGGTCTCGGCGCGGCTGAGCGACGCGCGGCTCGGCGTGCCCGCCACCGAGGACGGACGCCGCACGGTGATCGACTATTCCGCGCCGAACATCGCCAAGGAGATGCACGTCGGGCATCTACGCACCACGATCATCGGTGACAGCTTGTCCCGCGTACTGGACTTTCTCGGCGCAGGGGTGATCCGCCAGAACCATCTCGGCGACTGGGGAACCCAGTTCGGGATGCTCATCCAATATCTCGACGAGCACCCGGAGGCGCGATGGCGGCACGACGAGCTCGACGGCGCGAATTCGGCGGTCTCGGCCCTCGACCGGCTCTACCGGACGGCGCGGGCCGCCTTCGACGCCGACCCGGACTTCGCCGACCGCTCCCGCGCGCGGGTGGTCGCCTTGCAGGCCGGTGATCCGCCCACCCTGGCCCGGTGGAGCGAGATCGTCGCCGAGTCGGAGAAGGCGTTCGGCGACATCTACGACCGCCTCGGCGTCCTGCTCACCCCCGAGGACAGCGTGGGCGAATCGTTCTACAACTCGATGCTCGCGGACACCATCGATGAGCTGGTCGCCAAGGGCATCGCGGTGGAAAGCGACGGCGCGCTGGTCGTGTTCTCCGAGACGGTGACCGGCCCCGACGATCAGCCGGTGCCGTTGATGGTGCGCAAACGCGACGGGGGATACGGCTACGACACCACCGATCTCGCGACCATCCGCTACCGGATCGGCGCTTTGCGTGCCGAGCGGCTGTTGTATGTGACCGACTCCCGCCAGGCCCTGCACTTCCAGTTGGTGTTCGAGACCGCGCGCCGCGCCGGTTGGCTCACCGAGGCGGTCGAGGCCGAGCACATCGCCTACGGCACCGTCCTCGGCCGCGACGGCAAGCCGTTCAAGACCCGCGCGGGCGGCACCGTGCGGCTGATGGACCTGCTCGATGACGCCGTGGCCGATGCCCGTCGCGTCGTACAGGAGAAGAACCCCGATCTGACCGCCGCCGAACTGGATTCGATCGCCGAGCAGTCCGGGATCGGCGCGGTGAAGTACGCCGACCTGTCCACCTCACGGGTCAAGGACTACACCTTCGACCTCGCCCGCATGACCGCCCTCACCGGCAACACGGCGGTCTACCTGCAATACGCGCACGCCCGCATCCGCTCCATCCTCCGCAAAGCGGGTGAACCCACCCCTGTGGTCGATGCCGGACAGGCGCTCGAACCGGCCGAACGCGCACTCGCGCTCGAACTGGACGCGTACGGAAACACAGTCATCGAAGTGGCGGCCACCCTGGAACCACACCGCTTGTGCGGCTACCTCTACGAGCTGGCCCGCGACTTCACCGCCTTCTACGACAGCTGCCCGGTCCTGACCGCCGCCGAACCGACCCGCACCAACCGCCTCGCCCTGTGCGCGCTCACCGCCCGCACCCTGGCCCACGGGCTGGGTCTGCTGGGCATCGCAGCGCCCGAACGCATGTGAGCTCTCGCTCGTAGGGATACGGCTGTGGCCGAGTTACTTCGCAACAGCCATATCCCTACTGCGTATCGCGCAGCGAAACCGGTACGAGCGTGTCGAATTGACCAAGCGACCGCGATAAGGTATGAACAACCGTTCATGCGACCGCCAGCGTCTGTGAAAGGTGTTGCAGAAGATGGGATTTCACAGGAGGCGGCTACTTGCGCACTTGCATCGGAACCGGCCATTGGCACTTGACCCGAACAGGCGACACGCCGTTGCGGCACGAAAGAAAAGTTGATTAACCGAAGTTAGCT
This sequence comes from Nocardia abscessus, assembly GCF_015477775.1. GTDB lineage: Bacteria > Actinomycetota > Actinomycetes > Mycobacteriales > Mycobacteriaceae > Nocardia > Nocardia abscessus_A. The sequence goes on from NZ_JADLQO010000016.1 coordinate 64,965, forward strand.
CAATCACATGAACAACAACAGCAACATCAACGGTACGCCTGCACGCGGGAACAACAACAGACCCGATTGTGGCCGGGTCTGTTGTCCCAGTTGTGCCTATCGACGCGGAGCGCTGAGAGCGCAGCCTCTACAACACGTCAGCCGCTATCGAGTCCAATCGGCGAACCGCACTCGATCGTGCCCATGGTGCGAGCGCGGCACGTGTATTGAGGTAAACCTCCCGCAGGCGTGGCGATGTGTTGATCTTCGACAGCTCAACAGCACGTTCCGCTGCCCGGCATGCCCGATCAAGGTCCTCCCGGACAGTCAGTTTTGTCAGGTGGAGCAGCGCAAGCGCACGATCCCGTACGTCAGTCTCGGGGATGCGATCTATCGATGCTTCGATCGTCTCGACCGCCGCGCGCGTCTCGCCTGCCATTTCCAGACTCTTGCTCGTCAGGAGACCGGTGAGCCAATCACTCATGTAGTACGCGTACGAGACGTCAGGCGTTGTCGGGTTGGAGTGCTTCCCTGAGATTCGATCCAGAAGCGGCCACGCCTCACGTGACCGCCCCGCGTACGCATACGCCTGCGCGGATTGCAGAAGCATGTAGTCGGCCATTCTCGGATCTGCCACGGGCAGCCTCATCGTTGCATCGGCCAAGTCGGCCGCTGCCTGGTACCGATGGGTCCAGATCGCGAGCTGGGTTCTGTGGCACAGCATCCCAACCGCCACATCCTGATCACCTGCGTCCGTCGCATGGTCGTACGCGGCAACAAAGAGCCGATCGGACTTCTCGTATTGGCCCTGGTCCCATGCTGCCCATGCATTGCTTGCGGTGGCTTCGCTGGTGAGGGATTGAAGCTCCGGGCGAAGTCTCGACGGGCAGTCACGCAGCAGCGCAGTACAGGCCCGCGACTGAGCCTCGATGATCGGCTGTGCCGCGTTCGAGCCCAGCTGATCATCCAACAGCATCGCCGAGTGGATGGTTGTGCGCAAATGACCGATCGCATCCGGGGTGACTATCGGTACATCATCGCCGCGCAGCGCAGATGCACCCACCAACACTCCTGTTGCGGCAAAGAATTGTCGCCGATCCACGTCGTCTCCAATCAACTTCCGGAACCGATCTTGTGCCCCATGGTCCGCGTCCGCCAGCAGTCTGTCCAGACCCGCCTGATGGGCGACACCCACTTGCACCGAAGGACGGCCCTCCCAGAAACTGACCGTTCGCTGGCTGCAACGCAAAGCCTCCGCAAGGCCGTTCTGTGTCAGCCTGCATGCAGTCCGTAGCGCCTTCACATCAGCACCAGTCCACACCGTCACGCCCGTCACCGTGCCCCCTGTCGACTCCACTGGTATCGATTGGTAATACCTGCGCCTGCCCTACCTTCCACCCAGAATCCTCCCCCGGCAACCTTGGATAGGTACCCGGAACCGGGAAAACCTCTCGCACAACCCAACCCCCGTGCGAGAGGGCACCAGAGACGAGCACGGCGCATTGTCTCCGGTGGCAAATGCCCGCCCCGGTTTCGGGTCCACCATTCCATCCAGGACGCAGCGTCAGTCGTTCAAGTCAGGGGACATGTTTATGGATTCGCCGAAAAGAATTGGGGACACACCATTGTCGGTGTGCCACTTCTACCGAAAGGTGTGTGATCTGCCCGCCGAGGTTCACCCGCCACATCTGGGGCGGATCACGCTGCGTGCGGGCCGGGTGTGTGGGTTGATGATGCCCGCCTTCATCGGCTCGGAGGTCAAGGCATGGATGCACCGCCACGACTACCGCGTGGGGCCGATCTTGACTCACCCGCGCTATCAGCGTTGGACGTTCCTGACCCGCCCTGACCTGCCGACCGACGTCCGGCTGTATGCGGAGCTGTCACGGCTGAACGTGTCCATCCTCGGTGCCGGAGGCAGCATCAGCTTGCCCGGACCTGGACAGCGCCCCGGCCTGTTCCGGGCATGGGTACACCCACCCCGTGACCCCTACCGCCCACCGGGGCGGGTCGTGGTCGAGGCCATCCGGGGATGCGCCGCCCAGCACGCGCGTCAGCGCCGGGCGATGGCGTATGCCTGACCACAGCAGCACGGCCACAGTGCCATTCGGATGCGGCCCAGGCTGTGACCCGTGGATCACCGTCGAACACTGCGGCATGGCCACCCTGAATCCGGCAACCGGTGAGGTCTCCTCGGTGAAATGCCCATCCATGAACTGCTTCGGACAAATGGTGAAGATCGTCAACGGCCGCATGGCCGATCACGACTCCCCGATGGACATCGCACTCGCAGGCCAGAAATGCCCGTGGATCGGCATCCGCGTCGTATTCGACACCACGCGATACCCCGGACACGCCACCCAGCCCGGCCCGCCGCCAGTCCAGCCGCCGCAGGCCGGACGGTGACCGACGACCAGGACGCCGAGCGCAACGCCGCCGAACTCGAAGTCCTCACCGACGTGATCGGCACTCTCATGACCGCCACTGCGGATGCCGTGCGAGACGGGATGACAGACACCACCCGCGTCCGCCTGATGGCGATGGTCGTCTTCGAGCTGATCTCCAGCGCCCGCACCGCCGCCGCGCCGCACACCGGCCGCTTGTACGCCGCGCCGATGCTCGATCCGATCATCGACAACATCCCCGCCGCTGACGACCTCACTTTCCTCGATCTGCTGATACCCGCGATCATCGGCCAGCACATCACCGGCACCTGACAACAACCTCCCCGGACCGCCCCGGCACGCCACGCGCCCCCTGGTCCCCCCTTTGCACCGCAGGGGAAGCACCCACGTGCAGGGGCACCCAAAAGGGGAAGGCTGCGCGGACGGGACTCCACATCGGTGTGCCCAACCGAACCCGCCCCCAGCCTTCCCACGATCTGACTCAAAAGCTCTGAGCAACAATGTTGCCCGGAGAACGGCTGTATGTAGAGCGATGATGACTCCGGTTCCGGCATCCGACGACTACGACACCCGCCCCCGGCGTCGCTTGCCCGGTGACGCGTGCGGGCGCGAAACTGACTGCTCGAACCCGCGATACCCATACAGCCAACACGAGGGAAAGGCCCGGCCAGTGGACGACGAACAGATCGGTTTCGATATCGAATTCGATGACAAAACCCAAGCATTCCTTGATTGGGTTGCGCCCGAACGCATGGAATCAGGGGTGCGCGCATTCCTCTCGGCAACGGTTCCGGATATGGCGGATGACGCGGCCTGGTGGAAGCCGCCGCTTTCGACCCGGACCATGGAAGCGGCGAAACAGTTGTTCGGCGAGCCCGGATTGACTGCCACAGAAAACCGCGAGCTCGCCGACGGGTTTATCCGATTCCTGGGCGAATGCTATGTGCGGCGTGGCGGCCTGCAATGGACGAACCGGCCCGGATGGGGTCAGCCACTGTATACCGATTTCGGCCCAGCTGTGCAGGGTGACGATACCCGCAGCATGGTAGCGATCGCGCAAGACCTGGCCGACAGCGACGGCCCCAGATTGATCGAATACAACATCTCTGAGGCTGTACGCCAAACACGGAAATCGCGCAATATCACATAATGACCTGAATTTCTTTGCGTAACGGGGGTGGGCATCCGTGCCCGATGAATACAACGCCGTCCGCAAGAGCTTGTCCAGGTACGAACTCGGTTTGTACTTCGAACTAGGCAGAGCGCACGAGCGGGGAGAGACCCCGGAAAAAGGTTGGGTTCGCCAGTTCAGGATAGTGACTGATCGAGGCGCGCGAATCTTGGATTCGGCTCGAACCCAGGGCCGAGGCGTCCAAGGGGTCGAACGTAAATCGGGTCGCGTCAACGAGGCAGATGCCCGCACTCAACTACGCAAGGAGCGGGACGGACTAAAGTCCGGCCAGATCACTCATTCCCGATGGGAAACAGTGGCCGGTGAAACAATTCCGGACAAAGTCCGCGAAGACCTGCGGGACATGGCCCGTGATTTCGGTGACAAATTCCAGCACGTGATCATTTCTCGCGCCGACGCACTCCGCGCAATGCAACTCGGTCAATCGCTGGCATCTCAGCAGTTGGAACTGATCAAGCCGTACGAACTGAATCGAGCCGACCGAGCGCGGGAACGGCTGGCGAAGATACGCGAAATTGTGCGAGCACAGGAGCGCGCCGAAGGATTCCGGAAGATGCAGCAGTTCCGGGAAGCTGCTGTGCGCGGCCGGGCGGATGCCCCGCAGCAGGTCGAACGCGACCGGCAGGCCCGCGAGCAAGCCGAGCGAGCCAGGCAAGCACTCCGAACGCCGGAAGCCGAGCGGGCGCGGGTGGAAAGGGAAGCAGCCGAACGGGTCGCGCGGGAATTCCCGCCACCCGGGCAGTACCCGCAACGGGAAGCCGTCGACGCCGGAGAACAATCGGCTCGAGAAGCGGCCGACACCGCCACGGCTGAGCGGGAAGCAGCCGAGGCACGCGCGGCAGCCGAGAAGGAACGCGAGGCTTCCTTGCAGAAGCTGAACAAGGCGCGGAACGCGGCGTTCAAGGAGTTGGACGAGAAAGGGCGTCTGTCGGAGGTGGAAAAAGTTCTCTGGCTTGGGCAGGCGCAGCACCCACTAGCAGCGGTGAGACAGCCACCTGGTTCTGCGCCGGGCGTTGTTCGTGGCGGCACCGGACAAGGACAGGAACGCTCACGCGGACTATCCCGCGAAAAATAGCCGTCCGCGCTCGCTCGGCTCACAGTGGGGCCGCCCCCTGGTTGGGAATGGGTTCGGGTCGCACGGTGGGTTGTGCGGCAGCAGTGCCAGCCCTTCGCGTCCGCTCGTCCTCGGATGCAAGGGAGCATTCGCGGGTTAGTGGGGTGCGGGATGTTCTCGGGATTCGTTGTAGCGCAGCAGAAGAAAGTTGGCACATCCTACTGGGAGAAGAAAGAGGAGAAAGGAGAAGTAGGAAACCTCCAACAGAATTTGCCGAATTTCCCATCGCTATCGCCGCAGTTCGCGGCGCACGATTGCGCAGTCTTCATATACCCTCTTGTGAATTCTCTCGATCGGCCGCACCGGCGGCATCATCGCCCTCCCCAGCCCGGGCGATCGGTCCGCCCACTTGCGCCGCTGGGTCGAGCCACCGCGCGGACCGATCCGCCCGTCCGGACTGCTCGTGGTCCAGGCGATCCGCGCCTGCGGCCGACGACCCGGGCCCAGGAGGTCGGCCCGCTATGCCTGAGCCGGCGACGAACGCGACCATCAACCCGTTCCCCGTCCGCGCCGACCGATCGCGCTCGAAATACGCCCACGACAACCCCCGGTGGGCCGTATCGAGCCGCCGAAACGCCGCCATCGCCGCCACCCTGCACCGCGCCTGCGGTTTCACCACCTGCTCAACCCTGGTCGCCGCGATCATCGTCTCCTGCAACGACTTCGCCTACTTCCGCGACCGCCCCCCGGCAACCGAACTCCATCTGATGTGACGGCGAAATACCGGCCATCCTCAGCGCCCGCCATCGATCACGGGCATCGGGATTCGCTACCGCAGTTCTCCGCGCTCCGTCCAAAGGGCTCGGGGGCACCCGGACTCGCCGCCGTGGGTGCCCCCGATCTTCGTCCGGGACCGACTATTTCCCAGTCGCCCCGGTGACAGCGGACAAGGCCTCGAATTCGTCGTCGGTCAAGGTGATTCGCGCGGCCGCGATGTTCTCCTCGACGTGCGCGACGCTGGAGGTGCCCGGGATCGGCAGCACGACGGGGGAGCGGCGCAGCAGCCAGGCGAGGGCGAGTTGCGCGGGGCTCGCGCCGTGCTCGGCGGAGATGGCCGCGAGTGGACCGCCGGGAGCGGCGAGTTCACCCGTGGCGATGGGGAACCACGGGATGAAGCCGATGCTCTCCTGCTCGGCGTAGTTCAGCACGTCCTCGTCGGCGCGGTTGGCCAGGTTGTACAGGTTCTGCACCGAGGCGATGGTGGCGTGCTCGCGCGCCTGGCGCAGCTGCTCGACGCTCACCTGCGAGAGGCCGATGTGCCGGATCTTGCCCTCCTGCTGGAGCGCGACGAGTTCGCCGAGCTGGTCGGCCAGCGGCACCTGCGGGTCGATGCGATGCAGCTGGTACAGGTCGATCCGGTCGAGGCCCAAGTGGCGCAGGCTGAGCTCGGCCTGCTGGCGCAGGTATTCGGGCCTGCCGACCGGACGCCACTCGTTGGGCCCCTGCCGCGTGAGTCCCGCCTTGGTGGCGATCACCAGGTCCTCGCGATAGGGGTGCAGAGCCTTGCGGATCAGGTTCTCACTGACGAACGGGCCGTAGGAGTCGGCCGTATCGATGAAATTCACGCCGAGTTCCACCGCGCGGCGCAGCACCCGTACCGCCTCGTCGGGGTCCTTCGGATCGCCCCACACACCGGGGCCGGTCAGTTGCATCGCGCCGTATCCGAGCCGGTGCACCGGAAGATCGCCGCCGATGGCAAAGGTTCCGGAGGCCGCCGCGGGCTGCGCGTCGAGGTCTGTGCTCATAAAGGGTCTACCTTCCGAAGTCGGAAACTGCGAACGCTGCACGAGTGTCGCGCCGGTCCGGCGCGCTCTCCTGCCGCAACAGCGCCGTCGCGAGGTCGATTCCCGGCGCGGTGTTCGCCGGTGGCGTAATACCCGGGCGACCCTGCCCTACTCCGCCGGTCGTTCGAACAGGATCACCTGCATCAGGCGGATCACGCGCCGGGGCGAGCAGGCCGGGTCATCGGAGCCGAAGCGTTCACCAAGGTCCACTACCAGGGCGAACGCGGCGTGCACCAGCAGGCGTGCCTCGGCCGCGGACAGCTCGGGCCGCACGCCGATCAGCAGTTTGGCCCACTCCTCGACATTGAGCCGCTGGATGTTGCGCAACACGGTGCGCTCCTCCGGCGGCACGTTGCTGATCTCGGCGTAGTAGACGAAGGTCAGCTCGCGTTCGGCGAACGAACCCGCCACGTACAGCTCGATCAGCGTGCGCAACGCCTGCTCGGGCGTCTCGGCGGCGGCGACGGCGGGCCCGATGGCGGCCGACACCCGTTCGGCCGCCCGGCGGAACGCGGCGGTGAGGATGTCGCCCTTGCCGCGGTAGAACCGGTACACCGCCGAGGAGGCGGGCAGCCCGGCGGCGGTGGCGATGTCCTCCACGCTGACGTTCGGGTATCCGTGCTGGTGGAACAGCTCGACCGCGCGCGTCAACAACAGTTCGTGCTTGAAGGTCAGCGGGATCTCGCTCGCGGCGAAGTTCTCGGCGCTGCCGGGCGGCGGCAGCTCGCACGCGGCGATCGCGTGGCAGGCCGCGCTCAGCCGCGCGGTGAGCGCGCGCACCGGGATCGAGACGTGGTGATCGCCGATGCTGCTGAGCACGCTCAGCTCCGCCGCGGCGAGCACGGCGCGGTCGGCCTTGGGCAGCGCGGGCCTGGTCGCGGCGATCAGTGACGTGAGCGCCGCGTTCACGGACGCGAGCTGATCGGTCAGGGTGGCCGCGTCGGCATCCTCGAGATAGCGCCGCTGCCAGCGCAGCAGCGCTGCGCTGCGCCGGTTGGCGATTGCGGCGGTGATCAGCGCGTCGAGCACTCGTTCGAGTCGTTGCCCGGCGGGCAGGCCCGTGGCGTCCGGCAGCGTGGCCGCTTCCTCGCTGACCGTGCCCAGCCGCAGCGCTTCCTCGCGGAACAGCGCGTACTTGCTCGGGTAGTGCCGGTACAGCGCCGCCGAGCTGATGTCGAGCCGAGAGGCGATGTCCTCCATGCTGACGCCGTGGTAGCCCAGCGCGCCGAACGCCTCCGCCGACGCCGCCGCGATCTGCGCGCGGCGGTCGCGCGGTCGGCGACGGATCACCCGTGCCGGTGTCCCGTCGGCCGCCTCGTCCGCAGCGCGGTCGTCCCGGACACCCATGCGGCGATGGTAGCCCAACCCGATGCTCGGTACCTCGCCGCTCACCCCGCCTGGTGCTAAATGAATGGTAGATCACAAGATGGCCACGATTGGGCCTTCATATCGCACAATTGTCACGGTGGGGTGAGAATCACCGATCACATAAACGGTTAACGCGCGGGTCGGTCGAAAAGAATCAGCTGCATCAGCAGACGCACCCGATCCTGGGCGGCCAGCGGTTCGTTGCCGAAGGAGCGGCCCAGATCGACTACCACCGCGAACGCCGCGTGGACGAGGATGCGCGCCTCGGCCGGAGTGAGCTCCGGGCGCACCTCGCGCAGCAACCTGGCCCACTCTTCCACGCTGAGCCGCTGGATATTGCGCAACACGGTGCGTTCCTCGGTCGGAACATGCTGGAACTCCGTGTAATACACGAAGGTGAGGGCGCGTTCGGCGAACGATCCCGTGACGTACTGGGCGATCAACGCGGTGAGCGCGTCCTCGGAATCGGCGGCCGCCGCCACGGCGGGGCCCACGGCGCCGGATACCCGTTCGGCGGCCCGGCGGAACGCGGCGGCCAGGATGTCGCTCTTACCTCGGTAGAACCGGTACACCGCCGACGCGGCCGACAGCCCGGCGGCGGTGGCGATGTCCTCCACGCTGACGTTCGGGTAGCCGCGCTCGTGGAACAGCTCGACCGCTTTGCGCAGCAGCAGTTCGTGTTTGAACGAGTCCGGGATCTCCACCACCGCGACCGGCTCCACCGCGCGCAGTGCGGGCAGCTTCGCGTGCGCGATCGACCAGCAGGCCGAATGCAGCAGGCGGGCAAGGGGTTTCGCGGGAAGGGCGGCATGGTGGTCGGCGATGCTGGTGATCGTGCTGAGCAGCGCGGCGCGCAGCACGCGCAGGTCCGCCTCGTCGAGTTCAGGGCGCAGCGCGGCCAGTTGACCGCCTAGCGCGCCGAGGACCGTGGCCTGCTGCTGGTTGAGCGTGGTCTGGTCGTCGGGCTCGAGGTATCGGACCTCCCAGCGCACCAGCGTGACGGTGGGGCGGTTCTCGATCGTGACCGCGACGAGCGCGTCGAGCACGTGCCGCAACCGCTGTTCGGCAGGCCAGTCCGCCGCCTCCTCGGGCAGCTCCACCGATTCGGTCATCGCCCGGCCCACACGCAGCAGTTCCTCCCGGAACAACGCGTACTTGCTCGGATAGTGGCGGTACAGCGCCGCGGAACTGATCCCGAGCCCGGAGGCGATGTCGTCCATGCTCACGCCGTGGTAGCCCAGCGCGCCGAACGCGGCCGCCGACGCCGCCGCGATCTGTGCGCGCCGATTCTTCGGCCTGCGCCGGATCTCCCGAGGTGCCGAGTCGCCGCTGCTCGCCTTCCGCGCCGTACGGCGATTGTCGACACTCATGACGAACATCGTAACGACCTGGCCGTATGGCCGGGCCGGGCCGTGCCACGCCGGTACCGCTCCCGGGGATGAGCGGCCCCCGGGAGCAGTACCTGTTCTCCGGCGCGCGCCGGCCCGCGACAAGGCGGGATGTGTGTGCCGATGCGTCCGGAAGCCGACAACCCGACGCGGCCGAGCGGGGGGCACCAGGAACGCCGTGCCGTGACGGGATGTCGAACAGGGACAAACTTACACGAATATACGTGCAGTACAAGAGGTGATTCTGGAAAGAATCATTGTTCACATAGGTGAGTCTTCGGATGCGGATGACCACCCGGGCCTACCGCGCGGCACCGTGGTGATGTTGCGGGTCTGGCCGCGCTCGGGCCTGCTGTCCGGCGGAAGCGAAAGATCGTGACGGAGGAGGATCCCCCGCAGCACGGTGGCGCCCTTCGGCAGCGAGAATCCCGCGCCGCCGCATTGCCGACGCCGAACGGTAGCCAGGTGTTCGGCGTCACTCACCGTCGAGGAGGTGGTCCGGACGGGGACATCGCGACGTCGGAGTCCGTGCGTCCGTGCGTCCGTGCGTCCGTGCGTCCGTGCGTCCGTGCGTCCGTGCGTCGTGCGTCGTGCGTCGTGCGTCGTGCGTCGTGCGTCGTGCGTCGCGCGTTGGTGCGTTGGGGCGTTCGTTGGTGCGTCGGTGAGCGGTAACCGCCCGACGCTCCGACGGTGTTCCGAATCGGCGTCCGCCGCGCTCGTTTGCGCGAATTGGACTGTACCGGTGCGTCTTTCTGGTAAGGAGTTCGTCATGGCGTTGGCTTTGCGCCCGGTGGATCCCATCCCGGTGCTCGGCGCCGTGATCGCCGCGATACGGCGGCTCACGGCGCGCTATCGGCTCACCCCGCAGGAGAAGCGCAACCTGGACGCTGCCCGCGGCGCGCGACCCGCTGTCTTCACCGCGTCCATCGGCGGACGCGCCTACCGCAGATAGAACCGAACCCGCTGTACCGCAGCGAAACTCGCGACGAGTGCAATCGAGCCACAGGGCGGCAAGGTGGTCGCGTCACACGCGGTCGCCGTGGAAAGGTGCGCCAACCGCACCCATCAGCCGCACTCGAGAGCGACTCAGGCGCGCCCGCCGGGCCGGACCGTGCCGTACCAGTCGAGCAGGTCCGGGTTGTCCACGGCGCTGCGTTCGACGACGCGGTCCGGGTCGGCACCCTGGAACAGCTTCTTGATCGGCACCTCCAGCTTCTTGCCGGTGCGGGTGTGCGGGATGCCGGGGGCGAGGATGATCTCGTCGGGCACGTGCCGGGGGGACACCTCGGTGCGGATGGTGTTGTTGATGCGCGCTTTCAGTTCGTCGGTGAGTTCCGCGCCGGGCGCCAGGACCACGAACAGCGGCATCCAATATCCGCCGTCGGGCTGCTCGGCTCCGATCACCAGCGCCTCGGCGATCTCCGGGAGCCGTTCGACCGACTGGTAGATGTCGGCGCTACCCATCCGGATGCCGTGTCGGTTGAGCGTGGAGTCGGAACGCCCGTGCACGACGACGCTGTGGTGGTCGGTGATGGTGATCCAGTCGCCGTGCCGCCACACGCCGGGATACGTGTCGAAATATGCGTCGTGATAACGCTTTCCGTCCTCGTCGCGCCAGAACGCGACCGGCATGGACGGCATCGGCGCGGTGACGACGAGTTCGCCCACCTCGCCGCGCACCGGCTGCCCGGCCGGGTCGTAGGCGTCCAGCGCGACGCCGAGATAGGGCGCCGACAGCTCACCCGGCCACACCGGCACGGTGCGCACGCCGCCGATGAACGCCGACACGACGTCGGTGCCGCCGCTGATCGAGGAGACCTGCACGTGCTCGCCTACGTTCTCGCCCAGCCACAGCGCCGACGACGTGGGCAGCGAGGAACCCGTGATACCGACCGTACGCAGCGCCGACAGATCGTGATCGGTGCGCGGGACGGACCCCGCTTTGATGCATGCCAGCACGTAGCCTGGGCTGGCGCCCAGCACGGTGGCCCCGACCTCGGCCGCGATGCGCCACAGTGCGTCGGGAGCCGGTGCGGTGGGGCTGCCGTCGTAGGTGACGATGGTGGCCCCGGCCAGCAGGCCCGCGATCTGGAAGTTCCACATCATCCAGCTCGGGCTGGTGTACCAGAAGAAGGTGTCCTCGGGGCCGATGTCCGATTGCAGGGCAACCGCTTTGAGGTGTTCGAGCAGTACGCCGCCGTGGCCGTGCACGATGCCCTTGGGCAGGCCGGTGGTGCCGGAGGAGAACACGATCCACAGCGGATGGTCGAAATCCACCGATTCCGTGGTGATCAGCGGGGGCAGCGACTCGGTGCTGGTGATCGCGTCGTCCCACGAGGTGGCGTCCGGTACGTCCAGCCCGAGCCGGGAGACCGCGATCGTGCCCTTCAGCGAGGCGAGGCCCGCACGCAAGGCGGCGATGTCGTCGCGCTTGTCGTGCGCCTTGCCGCCGAAACGGTAGCCGTCGGCGGTGACCAGCACGGTCGGCTCCAGCTGCCCGAGCCGATCCAGCGCGGCCTTCGGGGAATAGTCCTGCCCGCAGGCGCTCCACACCGCGCCGATGCTCGCCGTGGCCAGGAACGCGATCACCGCCTCCGGGATGTTCGGCAGATACCCGGCCACCCGATCACCGGGACGCACACCCAGCGAGCGCAACGTCTGCGCGAAAGCCGCTGTGTGGTCGATCAATTCGGCCCAGGACACCTCCCGGATCGGAGCGTCCTCGCTGACCGCCTTGATCGCGGGCCGGTCGGTGTTCAGCTGCCGGATCACCTGATCCACGTAGTTGAGCCTGGTTCCGGGAAACCATTGCGCCCCCGGCATCTCGGCGCTCGGCAGCACTTCCCCCGCGATGTCGCCGAGCTCGAAGTAGTCCCACAGCGCATGCCAGAATCCGGCGAGATCCTCGACCGACCACTGCCACAGCGCGTGATAGTCGCGCGAGCGCACGCCGGTGCGCTCCGCGACGAACCGCGCGAAGTCGGTGATCCTGGCCTCGGTGACGTCCTGCTCGGTCGGCACCCACTGGGGTTGCATCGCATTCCTCCTGGCTGTGGAACTCGGTGATCAGGCGTGGTCGGCGCGCCGCACGATCTGCTCGGCGTGCCGGAAAACGGGGCCATCGACCATCCTGCCCTCGAGGGCGAATACCCCGCGGTGCTTCGGCGCCTCCTCCAGCACCCGCCTGGCCCAGGCGAGCTCTTCTTCCGAGGGCGCGTAGGCGGCCCGCAGCACCGCCACCTGGCTGGGATGGATCGCGACCTTGGCGTCGAAGCCGACCGCGACCGCGTCCTCGGCTTCGGCGCGCAGGCCGTCCAGATCGCGAATGTTCAGGTACACCGAGTCCAGCGCGAGTTTGCCGTACGCCTTGGCGGCCAGCAGGGTGGCAGAACGCACGTGGCGGGCCACGTCGCGGTAGCTGCCGTCGGCGTGCCTGCTCCCGGTGCCGCCGAGCCCGGCAACCAGGTCCTCCGCGCCCCACATGACGCCGATCGCGTTGCCCGCCGTCACCGCCTGGCCCACCGCGAGCGCACCGAGCGGCGACTCGATCAGGGCGATCACCTCGTAGTCCGACAGCGCCGTGATCTGTTCGGCCGACTCGCATTTCGACAGCATGAGCCGCCGATATGCGGTGTCGGCGAGCGCCGCCAGATCGAGCGCGTGATCATCGGTGCCCGCCGCGTTGACCCGCACCACCGTGGTCTGCGGGTCCAGCGGGGTGTCCAGCAGCGCTTTGCGCGCCGCCGCCTTGTCGTGCGCGGCGACGCCGTCCTCCAGGTCGAGAATCACCACGTCGGCGGCCGCGGCCGCCTTCGCGAAGCGTTCCGGGCGATCCGCCGGGCAGAACAACCACGCCGGACCCGCCATCTGCCAGCTCATGCTGTGTCCTTTCCTGGCCTGACCGCTCTCATGCTGTGTCTTCTGTGGGCATGTGCGGGGCCCTGCGGGGTCACGCTGCGCTGCCGCCTCCGGTCCTGACCGCTCATGCTGTGTCTTCTGGGGGCATGTGCGGGGCCCGGCGTGGTCACGCTGCGCTGCCGCCTCCGGTCCTGACCGCTCATGCCCCGGCCTCCGGGGCTTTGCGGACCAGCGTCTTGCGAACAGCCGTGGCGACGACGTCGCCGTGCTGGTTGCGCGCGGTGTGCGCGAAGGTCACGATGCCCTCGCCCGGACGGCTCTTCGACTCGCGCTTGTCGGTGACCACGGTCTCGGCGTACATGGTGTCGCCGTGGAACAGCGGCTTGGGAAACGCCACCTCGGAGAAGCCGAGGTTCGCCACGATGGTGCCCTGGGTCAGCTGCGCCACCGAAAGCCCGATCAGCGTGGACAGAGTGAACATCGAGTTCACCAGTCGCTGGTTGAACGGGGGCAGCCGATCGCTGAACGCCGCGTCCAGGTGCAGCGCCTGGGTGTTCATCGTCAGCGTGGTGAACAGGACGTTGTCCGCCTCGGTGATGGTGCGGCCGGGGCGGTGCTCGTAGACCACCTCGGTGTCGAACTCCTCGAACCACAGGCCGCGCTGCACGACCGTCCGCCGGGTCACAGGCCCAGTTCCCGTCCGATCAGCATCAGCTGCACCTCCGTCGTCCCCTCGCCGATCTCCAGGATCTTGCTGTCGCGATAGTGCCGGGCCACCGGGTATTCGTTCATGAAGCCGTAGCCGCCGAAGATCTGCGTCGCGTCGCGGGCGTTGTCCATGGCGGCCTCGCTGGCCACCAGCTTGGCGATGGAGGCCTGCTTCTTGAACGGCTTGCCCGCCAGCATCAGCGCCGCCGCGTCGTAGTAGGCGGTGCGGGCGGCGTGCGCGCGCGCTTCCATCCTGGCGATCTTGAACGCGATGGCCTGGTTGCGCCCGATCGCCTGGCCGAACGCCTCGCGCTCCTTGGCATAGCGCACGCTCTCGTCCACACAGCCCTGCGCGGCGCCGACCGAGAGCGCGGCGATGGCGATGCGACCCTCGTCGAGGATGCGCAGGAAGTTCGCGTAGCCGCGCCCGCGCTCGCCGAGCAGGTTCTCCTCGGGCACGCGCACGTCGGTGAAGCTGAGCGGATGGGTGTCGGAGGCGTTCCAGCCCACCTTGTTGTACGCGGGCTCGGCGACGAAACCGGGAGTGTCGGCCGGCACCAGGATGGTCGAGATCTCCTTCTTGCCACCGGCTTGCCCGGTCACCGCGGTCACCGTGACGAGCACGGTGATGTCGGTGCCGGAGTTGGTGATGAACTGCTTGCTGCCGTTGATGATCCATTCACCGCCGTCGGCGACCGCGGTGGTCCTGGTGCCGCCCGCGTCGCTGCCCGCGCCCGGTTCGGTGAGCCCGAACGCGGCGAGGTTGCGGCCGCTGGTCAGCTGCGGCAACCATTCCTGCTTCTGCTTGTCGTTGCCGAAGCGGAAGATCGGCATCGCGCCGAGCGAGACACCCGCCTCCAGCGTGATCGCCACGCTCTGGTCGACCTTGCCCAGTTCCTCGAGCGCCAGGCACAACGCGAAGTAGTCCCCGCCCATGCCGCCGTACTCCTCCGGGAACGGCAGGCCGAACAGGCCCATTTCGGCCATCCCCGCGACCACCTCGTAGGGGAAGGTGTGGTTCGCGTCGTGCTCGGCCGCCACCGGAGCGACCACCGACCGTGCGAAGTCGCGCACGGTCAGCGCGAGATCCCGGTACTCCTCCGGCAGCGTGCCGGTGGACAGGAAGTCGGTCATGTGGGGATTCCTTCTCGTTCGGCCTGTTCGGCGGGGTTCGTTGCGGCCTGCGCGACGACGCGCGCCAGCACTTGGTCGAGGCGCACCTGGGCGCCCGGCTCGACCAGTAGTTCCACGGTTCCGGCGACCGGCGCGGTGAGCGAGTGTTCCATCTTCATCGCCTCCACGATGACCACCGGATCGCCCGCGGCGACGGCGGCGCCCGAAGCCACCGGTACCGCGATCACCGAGCCCGGCATGGGGGAGCGGATCTCGGCGTCTCCCACGTGCTCGTCACCGCCGCGCACGTTGACCTCGGCCACTTCGCGCAGCGCCGCGATGCCGGACGGTCCGGCCACCCACAGCAGGCCCTCGTGTTCGGCGGCCCGGTAGGTGCGGCGCAGCCCGTCCAGGGTCAGGGTGAGCACGCCCGCATAGCGATCGGAAGCGGTGAAGGTCGCGGTCAGCGAGCGGGTTTCGCCCTCGCCCACCCGCACCGCGCCGCCGTCGGGCGTGCTCGAGATGTAGACGTGCTCGATCCGCTCGCCGCCCGCGAGCCGGATCGGTGTGGGCGCGGCGGCCCCGATCCGCCAGCCGGACGGGATCTCCCAGGGATCGCGCGGCGTGGCAGGCCAGCGGCGCAGCCAGTGCCAGGCCGCCGCGGCGGCGAACTCGTCGTCGCCGATGGCGGCGGGACGGAAGTCGGCCACTCGCCGGTCCAGCAGGCCGGTGTCCAGTCGTCCCTCGGCCACGTCCGGATCGGCCAGCAGGAAGCGCAGGAATTCGATATTGCCGGTCACGCCGAGCAGCACGGTGTCGGCCAGCGCCCGATCGAGTTTCGCGAGCGCGGCGGAGCGGTCACCGGCGTGCGCGATGACCTTCGACAGCATCGGGTCGTAGTCGCTGCCGACGTGCGTGCCGATCCGCAGGCCGGAATCGACCCGCACCCCGTGACCCTCGGGCTCGTCGAGGTCGAGCACGGTGCCGCCGGTGGGCAGGAACCCGCGCCCGGGGTCCTCGGCGTACACCCGGGCCTCGATCGCGTGCCCCACCATCCGGATGTCGTCCTGGGCCACCGCCAGCTTCTGCCCGGCCGCCACCCGGACTTGGCATTCCACCAGGTCGACGCCGGTGACCAGTTCGGTCACCGGATGCTCCACTTGCAGGCGGGTGTTCATCTCCATGAAGAAGAACTCGTCGGGCCGGTCGGCGGAGACGATGAACTCCACGGTGCCCGCGCCCACGTAGTCCACGCTGCGCGCGGTGTTGCAGGCGGCGGCGCCGATCCTGGCCCTGGTGGCCGCGTCCAGCAGCGGGGAGGGGGCCTCCTCGATCACCTTCTGGTGGCGGCGCTGCAAGCTGCATTCGCGTTCGCCCAGGTGCAGCACGTTGCCGAACTGGTCGGCCAGGATCTGCACCTCGATGTGCCGCGGCCGGCTGACGAACCGTTCCAGGAACAGCGTGTCGTCACCGAACGCGGCGGCCGCCTCCCGCCGGGCGCTGCGCAGCGCCTCCGGCAGCCGCGCCGGATCGTCCACCCGGCGCATGCCCTTGCCTCCACCGCCCGCGGACGGCTTGACCAGCACCGGGTAGCCGACTTCGGCGGCCGCGGCGATCAGCTCGTCGTCGGTGAGGCCGGGTGTGGCGATGCCGGGCACCACCGGGACGCCGAACGCGGCGACGGTGTTCTTCGCGGTGATCTTGTCGCCCATCACCTCGATGGCGCGGGCAGGCGGGCCGAGGAAGACGATGCCCGCCTCGGCCAGCGCGGCGGCGAAAGCGGCGTTCTCCGAGAGGAACCCGTAGCCGGGGTGGACCGCTTGCGCGCCGGTGCGCACGGCGGCGGCCACCACCCGGTCGATCGCGAGGTAGCTCTCCCGCGCGGGGGCCGGGCCGAGGCGCACCGCCGTGTCGGCTTCGTGGACATGCCGGGCGTCGGCGTCGGCATCGCTGTAGACGGCCACCGAGCGGATGCCCAAGGCGCGCAGTGTGCGGATCACCCGCACCGCGATCTCGCCGCGGTTGGCGACCAGCACGGTGTCGAATCCGACCGGAACAGATCTGTTCAGCATCGCCATCACATCCGGAAAACGCCGTAGGAAACGGGTTCGAGCGGGGCCTGCGCGCACACCGACAGCGCCAGCCCGAGCACGGTTCTGGTGTCGGCGGGATCGATGACTCCGTCGTCCCACAACCGGGCGGTCGCGTAGTAGGGGTTGCCCTGGCTTTCGTACTGCTCCCGGATCGGGGCCTTGAACGCTTCCTCGGCTGCCTCCGACCAGGGTTGCCCGCTGCTGTCGAGCTGATCGCCGCGCACCGTCGACAGCACTGCCGCCGCCTGCTCGCCGCCCATCACCGAGATCCGGGCGTTCGGCCACATCCACAGGAATCGCGGCGAATACGCGCGCCCGCACATCGAGTAGTTGCCCGCGCCGTAGGAGCCGCCGATCACGACGGTGAGCTTCGGCACCCGCGCGCAGGCCACCGCGGTGACCATCTTCGCGCCGTGCTTGGCGATGCCCCCCGCCTCGTAGTCGCGGCCGACCATGAAGCCGGTGATGTTCTGCAGGAACAGCAGCGGAATACTGCGCTTGTCGCACAGCTCGATGAAATGCGCGCCCTTCATGGCGGATTCGCTGAACAGCACGCCGTTGTTGGCGACGATGCCCACCGGATGCCCGTGGATGTGCGCGAAACCGGTGACCAGGGTCTTGCCGTATTCGGCTTTGAACTCGTGGAAGCCGCTCGCGCCCTCGGGTGTGCCGTCGACCAGGCGGTGGATCACCTCGCGTACGTCGTACGGGGTGCGCAGATCCACCGGCACCACGTCGTAGAGCTCGGATTCCGGCGCGGCGGGCGCGATGACGGGCCGGACGTCCCACGGCACCGGAGTACGCGGTCCGAGCGTGGCCACGATGCGGCGCACGATGCGCAGCGCGTCCTGGTCGTCCTCGGCCAGGTGGTCGGTGACGCCCGAGGTGCGCGAGTGCAGCTCGCCGCCGCCGAGTTCCTCGGCCGTGACCACCTCACCGGTCGCGGCCTTCACCAGCGGCGGGCCGCCGAGGAAGATGGTGCCCTGGTTGCGCACGATCACGGCCTCGTCGCTCATCGCCGGCACGTAGGCGCCACCGGCGGTGCACGAGCCGAGCACCGCGGCGATCTGCGGAATGCCTCTGGCGCTCATGGTGGCCTGGTTGTAGAAGATGCGCCCGAAGTGCTCCCGGTCGGGGAACACCTCGTCCTGGCGCGGCAGGTACGCGCCGCCGGAGTCGACCAGGTACACGCACGGCAATCGGTTCTGCGACGCGATCTCCTGCGCGCGCAGATGCTTCTTCACCGTCATCGGGTAGTAGGTGCCGCCCTTGACCGTCGCGTCGTTGGCCACGATCACGCACTCGCGCCCGGACACTCGCCCGATCCCGGTGATGATCCCCGCGCCGGGGGACTCGTCGCCGTACATCCCGGTCGCGGCCAGCGGGGACAGCTCGAGGAACGGGCTCCCCGGGTCCAGCAACTGGTCCACGCGCTGCCGGGGCAGCAGTTTGCCGCGCGCGACGTGGCGCTCGCGCGCCTTCGCGGGCCCGCCGAGCGCCGCGGCGGTCAGCCGGGCGCGCAGGTCGTCGACCAACGCCGCGTGCGCGGCGCGGTTGCCGACGGCCTCTTCGGTAACGGTCATCACGCCATCCTGTCGTCCAGTTAGTCGACGGTAACTGAAATTCAGGTTAGTGTTGATTAACCGAGATGTCCAGGTCGGCGGGAAGGAACGCGTGTGACCAGTGCCGAATCCGTCGCGCCCACGCGTCGTGAGCAATTGAAGGCGCAACGAAGGGCGCAACTGCTGGAAGCCGGGGCGCGGTTGATCGCCGATCGCGGCTTCCTCGGCATGCGCTTGGACGACCTGGGCGCCGCCGTCGGCATCAGCGGCCCCGCGGTCTACCGGCACTTCCCCAACAAGGAGGCGCTGCTGGTCGAGCTGCTGGTCGGAGTGAGCCAGCGCCTGCTCGACGGCGGCACGGCGGTGGTGGCGAGCGCGGACTCCGCCGAGCGGGCGCTCGCCGGGCTGGTCGACCATCACCTGGACTTCGCGCTCGGTGAACCGGAGTTGATCCGCATCCAGGACCGCGACCTGGACAACGTGCCCGCCGCCGCCCGCCGCGAGATCCGCCGCACCCAGCGCCGATACGTGGAGATCTGGGTGGGCGTGCTGCGCGAGCTGCATCCGGAACTACCCGAGGAGACGGCGCGGGTGCAGGCCCACGCCGCCTTCGGCCTGATCAACTCCACCCCGCACAGCGCGGGCAACGCGACCGCTGCCCGGGCCCGTCCGGTGCTGCGCAGGATGGCGCTGACCGCCCTCGGGTGAGCGCGCCCTCATCGCGCGCTCCATCCGCCGTCCATCGTGTAGGCCCCGCCGGTGACCATGGCCGCCTTCGGCGAGGCAAGCCAGCTCACCAGCGCCGCGACCTCCTCCGGCTCGACAAGGCGCTTGATCGCGCTCTCGGTGAGCAGGATCTTCTCCACCACTTCCTGTTCGGGCACGCCGTGGGCCCTGGCCTGGTCGGCGATCTGCTTGTCCACCAGCGGCGTGCGCACGTAGCCCGGGTTGACGCAGTTGCTCGTCACGCCGTGCGGGCCGCCCTCCAGCGCGGTGACCTTCGACAGCCCCTCCAGCCCGTGCTTGGCCGTCACGTAGGCGACCTTGTATTCGGAGGCGCGCAGGCCGTGCACCGAGGAGATGTTGACGACGCGTCCCCAGCCCTGCCGGTACATGTGCGGCAGGGCCGCGCGCACCAGCAGGAACGGCGCCTCGACCATCAGCGCGAGCAGATCGCGGAACCGCTGCGGCGCGAACTCCTCGATCGGGCTGATGTGCTGCACCCCGGCGTTGTTCACCAGGATGTCGATGTCGAGTTCCAGCTGCTCGAGCGACGCGACGTCGAGCAGATCCACCGCCCACGACTTGCCGCCCAGTTCGGAGGCCACGGCTTTCGCGCCGACCTCGTCGACGTCGGCCACCGTGACGGTGGCGCCGCGCGCCGCGAGCGCACGGGCGCACGCTGCGCCGATACCGCTCGCGCCGCCGGTGACCAGGGCGCTGCGTCCCGCCAGATCGCTCATCGCACGGTCACTTCGGCTCGCGCGCCGAGGCTTTGGGCGTCGGCGTGATCGATGCTTTCCAAGTTCAGTCCCTTCGTCTCTCGCGCGAACAGCACAGCGATCGCGCTCACCGCCGCCGCGCCCGCCAAGTACCAGGCGATCGGCACCGCCGAGTGGTAGGTGTTCAGCAGCCGGACGGCGATGATCGGCGCCAGCGAGCCGGCCACGATCGAGGTCACCTGATAGCCGAGGGACACCCCGGAATAGCGCATCCGGGTGGGGAACATCTCGGCCATGATCGCGGGCTGCCCGGCGTACATGAAGGCGTGGAAGATCAGGCCGATGATGATGGCGGACATGATGATCGCGTTGTGGCCGCTGTCCATCATCGGGAAGGCGAAGAAGCCCCAGGTGCCCGCGGTCAGCGCGCCGATCAGATAGACCGGTCGTCTGCCGAACCGGTCGGACAGGTTGCCCACCAGCGGGATCGTCACGAAGTGCACCGCGTGCGCGGCGAGCAGCCACCACAGGATCACCTGGGTGTCCGCGTGCACCTCCACCTTCAAATAGGTGATCGTGAACGTGACCACCAGGTAGTACATGACGTTCTCGCCGAACCGCAGGCCCATCGCGGTGAGCACGCCGCGCGGGTAGCGGCGCAGCACCTCGACCACGCTCAGCGAAGTGGCCTTGATCTGCTCGGCTTCCTGCTGCGCCGCGACGAAGATGGGTGCGTCGGTGATCTTCGTGCGGATGTAGTAGCCGACCAGCACCACCACCGCCGACAGCCAGAACGCCACACGCCAGCCCCAGCCGAGGAACGCCTCGTCCGACAGCGTGGAGGTGAGCACCAGCAGCACCACCGTCGCCAGCAGGTTGCCCGCGGGCACGCCCGCCTGCGGCCAGCTCGCCCAGAAGCCGCGGCTGCGGCTCGGGCTGTGCTCGGCGACCAGCAGCACCGCGCCGCCCCATTCCCCGCCGACCGCGAAACCCTGGATGAAGCGCAGCGTCACCAGCAGTGCGGGGGCCCAGTAACCGATCTGCCCGAAGGTCGGCAGGCAGCCCATCAGGAACGTCGCGCTGCCCACCAGGATCAGGCTGAATTGCAGCAGCTTCTTGCGGCCGTACTTGTCGCCGAAATGCCCGAAGACCACGCCGCCGAGCGGGCGCGCCGCGAAACCGACCGCGTAGGTCACGAACGCGGCGAGGATGGCGTCCAGATCGCTGGTGTCCTTGGCGAAGAACACCTTGCTGAACACCAGCGTGGCGGCGGTGCCGTAGAGGAAGAACTCGTACCACTCCACGACCGTGCCCGCCATCGACGCGGCCACCACGCGGCGCAAACCGCTGGTCGTCCCGCCCCGATCCTCCGCCGGTGTCGCTCCGGCGCTGTGCTCCCTCATCGCGCTACTCCTTCGTGCCCGGGGCCACACTTCGGACTCGATGTGACGGCCCACACATGCTCGGCTGCACCGAGTATTGGTGCAGACGATTGGCGTCGCAATGACCATTAGTGCAGTTCAGGTCTGCAAAGATGCAGATACGGGCTGCGCTGCACCAGCATTCGGGCTGATGGCGGCACGCGTTCACGGGAGACAGAACGGCGCGGATCCGGACTTCGCCCGGCGCGCGTCTACTCGGCGACGACCGCGACCGGTCCGGCGGCGAAGAACTTCACGCTGTGGCCCGGATCAGGTCCGTATCACGGTTCTCGATCTGTTCGGTGGTCTTCGGCTGGGCAGGCGGACGTACTCGGTGCAGGGCCGCGTAGCCCGCGGTCGCGAGGACCAGCGCGGCGAATATGCCGAGGTTGCTGCTGCCCAGGCTGCCGGCGCGGGCGGCTGGAGTGAACAGATATCCGAGCAGTGGGCCGACATGCGGATCGGGAGAGGTGATCAGGCCGAACCCCACGATGGTCGCGACGGTCAGGCAGCCGATCCCGGCACGATTCACCCTGCCGTAGCTGCCGACCGGGCTGAACAGGGCTGTCCGGTCGTAGCCGATATGGCGGCGCTGCCACAGGTCGACCACGAAGATTCCGGACCACGCGGCCATCACCACCGCGGTCGTGGTCAGGAATGCCTGGAACGGGGCGAAGAAGCCCGGCGCGGCGAAGACGACATAGCCGCCAGCGATCGCGATCAGGACCGCGTCGATCAGGACGGTGTAGTGCCGGGGCATCCGCACGCCCAAGGTCTGTAGCGCGAGGCCCGAGGAGTACAGGCCGATGATGGACCCGGACACGAAACCCACCAGCGCCAGGATCAGATACGGCACCAGGAACCAGGTGGGCAGATGGGCCGACAGGGCGCTGATCGGGTCGGTCGCGGCCACCGCCGCGACCTCGGGGTTGCCAGAGGCCAGCAATGTCCCGAAGCCCATCAACACGATGGCGGGCGCGGTGCCGCCGAAGGTGATCCATCCCACCAGTGCGCGTTTACCGGTCTCGCGCGGCAGATAACGGGTGTAGTCGGCCGCGCAGTTGACCCAGCTCAGGCCGAGCAAACTGGCGGCCAGCATGATCCCGCCCATGAACGCGCCCGAACTGGCCTGGCCGTGCGTCGCGAACGAAATCTCGGGCAGCGTCAGCACGACATAGACCACCGACAGTGCGGTGAATACCAGGGCGAACCACTTCTGAATCCGCAGGATCACGTGGCACCCGTAGATTCCGACCACCGTACTGGCCAGGACGACGATGCAGAGGGTGACGATCATGAAAGGCCTGGTATCCATGTCCGGGTCGAGCCGGTGGGCCACGGTGCGGGCCGCGAGCGTCGCCAGAACCGCGGAGAAGGTCTCCCATCCGACCAACGCCAGATAGCTGATGAAGGTCGGGATCTTGTTGCCGTGGAATCCGAACGCCGCGCGGCCGGCCACCATGGTCGCCGCCCCGCCCCGCTGCCCGGCCAGTGACACCAGGCCGAGCAGCAGGAAGGACAGAACGGCGCCGGCCGCCGCCGCCAGCGCTGCCAGGTGCCAGTCGAGGCCGAGCGCCATGACATACGGACCGAACGACACCAGGAGCACGTTGCAACTGGTGCCCGCCCACGGCCAGAACTGCTCGCGCGGACTACCTCGACGCTCCTCATCGGCGACCCATTCGGCGCCTTTTCGCTCGAAGGACCACTTGGAAAGTTTCGCTGAAGCCATTGCCATGCCCAGATCCATCCGCCGAGGGCCGCGACCGGCTACGGGCACGGGCCCCGACCATTCCATCTACTTACATATAGTGCCGTTAGACGATGGCTCATTGTATGGCGGTTGAGTGGTCAGCGGAACCATAGTTGACGGCGCAACTTGAGGCGCAACAGATTTGGCGCTCACGCGAGGTCAGTGCACGTCAACGTCCAAAGCTGTGCGTGAGTCGCGCGTAAGGTGCACCGCTGCTTCACACTCGGTGCCACGACGCAGTCAATTAGACACCTAGACAGCGATCCGTTGTTCGTTGGCGTATGTGCCAGTGACGCGCAAATCTGGTGGTGTCGACGTTCTGCGCGCGTCGAGCGTTCTGCCAAGATGCAGATATGAGCCCGGCTTCCGCAGGGTCTGCTCGCCGTCCCAGCGCCGATGACCTCCTCGTTCTGCTCGCGGTCGGACGGTCCGGCCGCTTCGTCACCGCGGCCGAGGAACTCGGCATCAACCACACCACGATCTCCCGCCGCATCGCCGCGCTGGAACAGACCCTCGGCGGACGGGTGCTCACCCGGGTGGCCGGTGGCTGGGAGCTGACCGATCTCGGCAGGGAGGCGCTCGCCGCGGCCGAGGCGGTGGAGTCGGCCGTGAAGTCGCTGGCCGCCGACGGGAGCGGGGACCGATCGCTGGAAGGGGTGGTCCGGATCTCGGCGACGGACGGCTTCAGCGCCTACATCGCCGCACCCGCCGCCGCGAACGTGCAGCGGCGGCATCCGAAGATCACCGTGGAGATCGTGGCGACGACACGGCGTGCCTCACAACAGCGTTCGGGACTCGACCTCGAGATCGTCGTCGGCGAGCCGCAGGTGCACCGCGCCACCGCCACGCACCTGGCCGATTACTGCCTCGGCCTCTACGGCTCCCGTGAATACCTGCGCGAACACGGCGCTCCCGGAACCATCGATGACCTGGCCGAGTATCCGCTGGTGTACTTCATCGATTCCATGCTCCAAGTCGATGACCTCGACCTGGCCTCCAGCTTCGCCCCCGCGATGCGCGAATCCGTCACCTCCACCAATGTCTTCGTACACGTGGAGGCCACGCGCGCTTCGGCGGGTCTGGGCCTGCTGCCCTGCTTCATGGCCGACCGCCACGCGGATCTCGTTCGCGTCCTGGCCGATTCGGTCACCGTCACCCTCGGCTATTGGCTGGTCGCCCGCACCGAAACCCTCCGCCGTCCGGAGGTCGCCGCCGTCGTCGCCGCGATCCGAGCCATGGTCGCCGAACAGCGCGACACCCTCCTCGGCCGCCCGGCCTGACTTCGCGCGAACCCTCTATTCGCGCACTCGAGCAGCGGCGATATGCCGAATCACGCCGCGCGGGCGAGGGCGTCGAATCGGAGTCGGAAGTGCTCCGCGTCGTCGCCGCGCGTGCGGGCGGCGGCTACGCGAACCGGGCGCAGCTCGGCCAGCAGGCGCGGAGAGTTGACCGGGCCTTCCAGCAGGGTCAGGGCGGCGTGCGCTTCGGTGATCGCCGAAGTCGTGTCGCCGAGACCGGCGAGAGCGGCGGCGAAATAGACGCGGTACGAAGTTTCGTCGCGTGGACGCTGGGTGCCGCGTTCGCCGATCGTTTCTCGGTAGATGGACACCGCCCGGTCGTGCTGACCCAAGTAGACGCGGCCACGGGCCTCGATCGATCTGATCTCGAATGGTGTGACGTGGTGCAGCCAGACCGGCTCGTCGACATCGTCGAGTCCTCGCTCGACCTCGCGCCAGGCCCGGGTCATCGCCTGCTCGAAGTCCTGGCGTTCCCCGATCGCCGCGTGCGCCACGGCCTCGCGGGCAGATCGCACCGCGTTCAGCCGGGCCGACGGGATTCGGCGAGCCAGATGGCTGGCGCGCTGAGCCAGCCGCACGGGTTCGCGGCTGGTCGGTCTGTCGGTGGTCAAAAACGTCAAGCTGGCGAGCGCATTGGCGAGCAATTCGTCGTTGTCGGCCTGCTCGGCCATCAGCACCGCTTCGACGTAGCACTGCCGCGCGACAGTTGCTCGCCCAGCGTCCAGGCAGAGCCAGCCGGCGCAGCGGGCAAGGCGGCTCGTTTCGGCCAACAGGCGCAGGCCGGTAGGTCGGCCGTAGCCACCGTGGTCGAGCAGGCGGCGAGCCGAACCGTATTGACGAAGCGCGAATTCGGCGATGTCCGCGCCGCCGAAGTGATTGTCGTGATTCCACATGCGCTGCGTCAGCGTCTGGAAGTAGGCGACATGACCGGACCCGACCCGGGGCGGCACAGACGGTGCAGGTGCGCTTGCGGCCACCGTGGTGATTGTTGCTGCCAGGCCGAATTGTCTGCGGTCCATGTCGTCGGCTCCTTTACCCCTGTCTTCGATGGTCCTCGGATCAACCGGTCCCAGCAAGATTGGAAGCAAGGCCGTACGCGGCACTCCCAGCGCGTCGGCGGCTCGGACCAGTTCGCGAATGTCGAAGATGGTCCCCACTTCTCCACGTTCCACCCGGCCCGCGTGGGTGCGGTCCCAGTGCAGGAGTGCGCCGAATTCGGCTTGGGACAGGCCCATTTCTCTGCGGACGAGGGCCAGGGCTTGACCGGGCCGCCCCTCGGCGAGCAACTTGCGGAATTGCGGCGTCGTCCACACGCCGTCCATCTCGTTGTCGATCACGTTCGGCCCCCTGTCCCGAAATCCACTGTGATGCGCGAACTTTAAGCACAAAACCGCAGGCGGGGAGGGGCAACCGCAGATATCGCACATCCGGTGTCGCGCGCTTGACAGCGTCGCGATGTCCCGCCCGTTCCTCGAGGCTCGAGGTGCGCGCGCCGCCGGGGTGATGTCGTGTCGGCAGGGCACTCCGGACGCGGTGAGCCGCGAGCGGTGGCGAAAGCCCCCGGCGGCGGGCGCACCCATCGAACGAGAGGTGATCATGAAGCCGAAAGTGGTCGGGTATCTGCGCCGCGATATCTCCGGGCGTCGCGCACGCAGGCACGAATTGGAAATCCGCGCGCTGGCGAAGGCGTCGGGTTTCGATCTGGCGCGAACGCTGGTCGCGGGCCCGACCGCCCCCGCGTCACTCGAGGCCCTGCTCGTCGTGATCGGCCGCGTCGGCGCGGTCGCGGTGATCACCCCGTCGCGGGGCCATTTGGAGGACCGCACGGACGTGATCATGTCGGTGTGCGGGCTGATCACCCTCGATTCGAGGCACATTCCATTGCGGGGCATGTAGCCCCTCGCCGCCCATGGCCCCTCGGACCACGCATGAGTGATCGACGGGATGCCTGACGTGATCCATGCCCACGTGAGTCGGGGGAGCTTCGATTCTCGTGACTCGCGTGGTACGTTCACTTCGTTGAATGATCGTTCAATCAATGGAGTGGCGTGGCAAGTCGACGGGAACAGGCGCAGTGGCGGCGCGAACGCTTGCTGGACGCGGCGTTGGAAGTGTTCGCCGACAAGGGGATCGACGGAGCTTCGGTCAAGGACATCGCGGCTGCCGCCGAGGTGGCGCCGGGCCTGCTGTATCACTATTTCGCCGGTAAAGAGGCGCTGGTCACCGCGTTGCTGCGGGAGCGCGGGTTCTCCCGGCAGTTGCGCGAATCGCTGGAGCGAGCGGAGGGCAGGCCGGCTACCGACGTTTTGCCTCGGGTCATGCGCGAGTTCGACGGCGTTCTTGCCGCCAACGCCAAGCTGATCAGGCTGTTCTTCGCCGCCGGGCATTCACACGAGAACGTGCGGGCGGTGCTGGCGGAATTCGTCGGGGAAGGGCAGGCCGTGATGGCCGAGTATCTGCGCTCCCGCGTGGCTGCGGGGGAGTTGCGTGACCACGACGCGCACACGACCGCGACCGCCCTGTTCGCGACTCTCGCCGTCGGCCGCAGCACCGGCATCCCGGTCGATGTCGCCGAGTTGGTCGATCTCGTGCTCCACGGACTTGTTCGAAGCGCGCCATCCGAAGAAGGAGAGATCGCCGGTGCATGACATGAACGTGCAATGCTGCGTGGTGGGCGGCGGCCCCGCCGGAATGATGCTGGGCACGCTGCTGGCCCGGCAGGGTGTCGAGGTGATCGTGCTCGAGAAACACGCCGACTTCCTGCGCGATTTCCGGGGCGACACCATCCATCCGTCCACTCAGGAACTCATCCACGAACTCGGCTGGCTGGACGAATTCCACCGCCTCCCGCACAGCACCATGGATCGGGTCACCGTCGCTGTGGGTGGCACGCCCGTGACGTTCGCGGATTTCCGGAAACTGCCGGTCCGCAGCCCGTACATCGCGTTCATGCCGCAATGGGAATTCCTGAACTTCCTCGCGACCAAAGCCGCGACCTTCCCCGGCTTCCGGCTCCTACAGCGCACGGAAGCAATCGATCTGGTCATCGAGAACGATCGAGTCCTCGGTGTGCGGGCGAGCACCGACTCCGGAAGCTTCGAAATCCGCGCCGATCTCGTCGTGGCCGCTGACGGCCGCCACTCGCGTATGCGAGAAGCGGCCGGTTTGCAGGCAGCGGCGAGCTCGCCACCTATGGACGTCCTGTGGTTTCGACTGTCGCGGCGAGCGACGGACCGGGTCGAGTTCTTCCAAGGCGGTAAAGGGGCGATGGTCGCCATCGACCGCGGGGACTACTGGCAGGTGGCGTACACCATTCCCACGAACGCCTACGAAGAATTGCGCGCGCTCGGCATCGGCGAGCTACGCGACAGAATCGGCGCGCTCGCCCCCGCATTGCGGGATCGCGTCCACGAACTCGCCGATTGGGATGACGTTCATCAGCTCACGGTCCGTGTGGACAGGCTCGACAAGTGGCATCGACCGGGCCTGCTCTGCATAGGCGATGCCGCGCACGCCATGTCACCGGCGGGCGGCGTCGGCATCAACCTGGCGATCCAGGATGCCGTCGCGGCCGCGAACATCCTCGGCCCGAAACTGCTCGCCCACAACCTGACCGACGCCGATCCGCCCCGCGTACAGGCCCGCCGCCAACTGCCCGTCAAACTGACTCAGCTGTTTCAGCTGGCCATTCTGCGCGACCTCTACCCCAAGAATCTGCACGACGACACAGCCACCCACGTCCCGCCGATCTTCCGAATCTTCCGGCGGCTGCCCGCGTTGCGGCACGCGGTGGGCCGATTCATCGGACTCGGCGTCCGGCCGGAACACATCCGCGCCTGAACGCCGTCGCAGACGAGCGCGGGTTTCCGCTCTTCGCGATCGGAAATCGAGCCGTCGCCGCAAGAACATGCTGCGCCGGCGCGTCCGAGCGCAGTTCGAACCCCGCAAACCGACGATCTGCCGACGAAGTGTCCGATCATCTGCCGACCGATTGCCCGATGATTTGCCGATATCGTCGCCGAGGATCTGCGTCACCGGCTCCGGACGGAAACGGGGTTTCCCGCGCTGTCGATCGGTCAACAAACCATGCGGCGGACCGCCGGTCGGGGGCGCGGACGCCGACGGCGACTGCACCCATTGCCCGGCACCAGGATCGCGCCCGATCAGGGCGCAGAAGGAGGACAAGTGCGATCCATCCGAGCCGGTCTCATCGTCGTGATGCTCGTTGCCGCCACGGTGGCCGGAGCGAGTTCGGCGCATGCCGATGAGACCCTGCCCGGCGCACCGAAGGACGAGATCATCTCGGTGGACATCAACCTGCTGGGCTGCTCCCTCGGCGCCGGACTCGGCCTCGACCTGCTGCTGGCTCTCACCGCGGGCAACGGTTCCAGCACGACCATCGGCTCCGGCCTGGCCACCCGCCTGCGCGCCGCGGGCTGCCTGCCCTGGCAGCGCTGATCCACAACAGAGTTCGCCGGGATGCCACCCTGATCCGCGCACCAGACAATCCCTCCGCACGCACTGAGCGAGAAAGTCTTTGGTTTGGCCGGAGAGTCGAGAGTGCCGCGTATGCAGGACTATGGGGAGGTGAGCACTCCTGCGCCCGGACCTGTCTTCGACGTGATCGCCGTGCTGAACGGCGCGGTGGACCTGCGATCCTATCCGCGCCGGAACCTGGTTCTGAGCTCGCCTCCGCGTTTGGAGTTCCGCACCATGGGAGACAACACGTCCGTGATCTTCGAGCCGGTTGTCCACCTGCTCAATGGCATCGAACTGCTCGAATCCCAGGGTTGGGAGCTGGTCAGCGTGATCGAACGGAGCGTCGACAGCGAGAGAACCAAGGAGTGCTGCCTGATGGCGTTCATGCGCCGCCCGTGATGTAGACCGGTCTACCGGACGCCTCTGGGCCACAAGGATCTTCCGGAGCAGTGGTCTAATCGCAGACCCGGTGAACGGCCGCCGTATGGGTCATCCGGCCTGGGGGTGTGGGCGCACATCGATCGTGTCGCGCGCCCGTGCCCACACCTCCTGGGCGTCGAACCGGGCGGCCTTCCACGAGTCGGTGGCAAGGCCGACCCGCCCGCGCCACTTCCGCATGATGTCGGCGTGCACCGGCCAGCGCACGAACCGCCGCATGTCCTTTTCGGTCTCCCACACCGAGATCGAGCCGCCGCGTGCCTCCGACGGTCGAGCCCACAGCCACAAGCCGACCGCACCGTGCATCACGGGCCAGTTCCGGCCCAGCCGCATCCCTGTCTTGTATATCTCCTGAACGTCTTCTTCGGAGGCGGCCAGAAAGTCGGTCACGCTGACGAACACCGAACCTGCGCTGTCGTGTCGCGGCCCGGCTTGCCATGGCATGAGCACGGTGCCCTCGGAAAACGGCTGTTCACCTGCGGCACCGTGCGCGTCAGTGGGTGTGTGGTCGGCAGAATTAGTATGCATCTACAGATGATATGCAGACGCATATCAAATCGGCAATCGCTGGTAGCGGTTGTGACGACCGCCTGCGACGACACCCGCCTGGGACATCACATCCCGCACCTGATGACTAAGGAGTTGTGCGGTGGACATTGCCCGATGGGCCGTGGCCGGGTGTCGGCCGCAATGTCCGGTATGGCCAGGGTGGCGAAGTCCACCTAGTCCAGGGATCAGCTCGCCGAGGAGCTGCCATGGGTCGAAGACGTCTCGGGCGGCACACTGCGGCTCATCGGTGTCTCCGAACTGCTCGGTGCGCTCGAGCTGATCCTGCCGCGACCACGAGTACCCCGTCCTGACCCCGATCGCGGCAGTGCCCCACAAACCGTCCTGCTCGGAAATGCGCTGCGGCCGGTAGGTGATCACCAGCGCGGCCACACAACCAACTCCGGCACCGCCATTCGGCTGGGGCCAGGACGTCAGCCAAAGCCTGCCAACATCGAGCCACAAGATTGGCCACCGGCTGTCGCAACAGCCTCGTAGCCGCACCGCAAGGGTGTCGAGAATCGATCGATTCTTGGACATCGTCCGTCGGCTTGGATAGCGACGCAGAGCCGTGCGCGACGTCCTGTAGCCCAGTTCGAGAGCTGCGTAGCCGACTCTGTGTCGCTGCTTCTAGGCTCCTGCTGAGACCACCAGCACGGCAATGACTATCAGTGTTGTCCAGATATACCCAAGCGTCAGGCCGACGATCGCTAGCACCCGCCCTTGTTCGCTAGTCCGGCGAATCTGCACCAGCGCGATGTGGCCGATCGGGATCGCCAATGGTGCGAGCACGAAACCACACACCAGCGCGACAATCGCCAAGGTATTCGTGCGTGCTGACGCGACTCGGACTCCACCTGGAACCTGGTTCGCGGTTACCGGTTGCCCATCCAGTGTGGATCCAACGACCGGATAGACCGGTTGACCGGTTTCGGTGAATCCGATGGGCTGTACCCCGGTAGTGGCTGCCGAGGACTTCAACCTGCCGGTTGACCACAGAAAGACTGATGCGGCAACGATGAGCAATGCAATCCCAACGCCGATCTCCGGCCGTCCTCCGGTCCGGTAGCCAGTGGCGATGTTCATGTGGCTGGTCTGTATAAGCAGGATGCCCCATACGATCAGCACTAGTCCGGTCCCAGCCAGTACCAACGACACGAGCCTCGACCGTGTGTTGCGGATAGCGTCTGAATCTTCGGTGTCAGCGTGTTCGGACATGCCGGTCCTTCCGCGTGGAGCCACCCATCTCGTACGTCCGCTGGTACTGGGGCGTCGTCGTCCAGTCAAGCTACAGACTCGGCGCAGCGTTGTGATGGCATCTGGTGAAACCGTCTGCACGAGTTCAGGCATAAGTTCAGCCGACTTCGGACGAGGTGTGCGGATTGATCGCTTCTTCGGCACCTCGACTTTCTCGTCTCCATCTCCGAGACGTGGCCGGAGCCTCCCCAAGGCCCCTGCCACCGACGCTCGCCCCGGTAGGCACACATCGCCAGCGTAGTGACCTGCGCCACAGGGGGGTCGTTCTCTGGAATCGTTCCGCCGTTCTCTCCGTCCAACCCATTGACGGCCAACAACTTCGGGCTCATTCCTCACGGGGTAAGGAATCGACACCGTCGCCACGTTCAAGCAACCTGCGGCCCGGCGAGATCAGCCGTGGAGTAGGCCGAACTCAGGGAATGACATGGGAAACATACGGAGAGCATCGATGATCGGCTTCATGCTGGCTGGGTCGTTCTACCACAAGCGGCACTGCCACAGAATCTGAGAAATGCACGACGAAGTGAGCAGCTACGTGGTGATCCAACTGTATTGCACCCCTGCGGAGGCGGACGCTATCCGTTCGGTGCTGACAACGAAGGTCGCCGAGTTTCCCGAATTCGCGAACGCCCGGATCCAACTCGAGCAGAAGGCAGAGACCGACACCCTCGACAGCGACGCGCTCGATCCGATCGGTGGCGGTGGTGTGCTCATCGGCTACGGCCGCGTCTCCACAATCGGCCGATTCTGGCCTCTCGAACGTGCTGCTCGTCATCGGGTTGAACGGAGCACTCGGTGGCAGGGCGTTGTGTCGAGCAGAATTGAGCAATGTCCGGGTGGGTGAGTGCTATTGGCGCGCAAGTACGTTCAAGAACCACCACGTTGCGCACGTGGCTGATCAAAGACTCCCGCTCGTCGCTCAGGCGCCGCACGGGACGGATCCGGTTGCTGCCGGCGGTCTTACTCGCCCTTGCTGCGGGCTTGGGGGTGGCCGTCGCCGCCTACGGGTTCCTACGGTGGATTACACCCGTCGACGTGAGCAAGACCGCCGCCGAGATCGACATAACCCGCATCGCCTTAACCGTCGTCGCCGGCGTGGGTGGCGTCGTCGCGCTGGTCATCGCCTACCGCCGCCAGCGCGACCTCGAGCAGAGTCGGTTCGTCGAACGCTTCGGTGCCGCAGCTGCTCAACTCGGCGCTACCGATGTCGCGGTCCGTATCGCAGGGGTCTATGCCATGGCCGGCGTCGCCGACGAATCCGAAGGCCTCCGCCGCCAGCAATGCATCGACGTGCTGTGCGGATACCTCCGGCTGCCCTACGACACCGAGCACGGCGCTAGCGGGCGCACCAAATTCGTGGTCAAAGCCCCCCGGATCGAACATGGGCGAGTTCGCGGTGAGACAGAAGATCACATCGAGTACCGGCAGAACGACCGGGAAGTCCGCGCGACCATCCTCCGTGTCATTGCCAACCGCCTCCGCCCACGCACCGAATACAGCTGGTCGACAAGCGATTTCGACTTCCGCAATGCCTACCTGGAAGGTGCCGATTTCAGCAATGCGACGTTTACGGGTTCTGCCGAGTTCAGCCGCGCGACCTTCGCCGGCATCGCCGAGTTCGGAGACGCGACCTTCACCCGCAAAGCCCAGTTCGGCGGTGCGACCTTCACCGGCGGTGCATGGTTCCAGAATGCGACCTTCAGTAGCGGTGCCTGGTTCCACGATGCGACCTTCACCGGCGACGTTCAGTTCGGGGAGGCGACCTTCACCCGCACCGCTGAGTTCGGAGAGGCGACCTTCACCGGCAAAATCTGGTTCCACTATGTGACCTTTGCTCACAGCGCCTGGTTCAACAGTGCGACCTTCACCTGCGACGTCTCGTTCAATGGTGCGACCTTCGCCGGCGATGTCTCGTTCCACGATGCGAGCTTCACCGGCGATGCCCGGTTCATGAAGGTGAGCTTCGGTAGCGGGACTGCTTCGTTCGTTGCTCCAAGACAATGGGGGCCACCGGCACCGGCATTCGACTGGGATCAGGACCTCAGCCAGAAGCCCGCCAATGTCGAGCCACAGGATTGGCCACCGACCGTAGCAGTGCCGCTGGCACCCTCGTAAATGTTGAGGTGCTCCAGCCTCTGAAGCACCAGGCCCGGATTCTCAAAGCTGTCATCGGATCAGCCGGCCGCGGCGGCGGCTCATTGGTCCAGCTGTAATCCCTAGACGGCCGACCGGTGGTCCTGGATGATCGTGCACCAGCGATCCAGCGCACCCAGACCCCAGAGAGGCCGCCATGGACACGGCTGCTGTTGCAGTGGAGGCTGGAGATCGCTTGGCGCGCGTTTCGGCGGTCCGTACGACGGCTGTTCCACGCGGCGTGGATGATCCTCGCGTTGGTAATCTACGCGGCGTGGACGGTCGTCATGCCGGTTATCCACGGGGCGTGGACGCTCCTCAAGGCAGTAGCCTTCGTTTTTGCAATGGTCCTGTTAGCGCCAGTCGCGCTGGCGGTGATGCGGGATCCCAGGCCGTGCTTGTGCACGAATTGCGTCGGTAAGTCTTCGGTGCCTTCCCCCGACTTGATGAGCTTGCGGCGAGGCCGGTCACTGTCAGGGTGGAAGTGGTCACCTACTCGTGGGGCACGTTCGTGCGGCGGTATCAGGGCACTGAGAATGTGAAATCGCGACAGTCAGACTGCGTTCGACTGCCCACTGCGCCCCTAGACGGTGGCGCCACCGATGGCCCTGGGAGGGATCCGTCAGTTCGGGATTTCGTCGAGATAATCGTTTGCGTTGAAATACCAGAGTTGACTTACGGCGGAAAAACTTCTATCCAGTACAACAGCGTCGTACTGGACGTTTCCGAAATCGCCTCTGAGGCTCAATGCGGCGGACGTATTCAAATAGGGCATGTAGTTGAATATCTTGGGACCCCGTGAGTCTTCGCGATAACACCATTTCTGCTGGTCGGAGCCGTTAGATTTTTTGATCCTGAGATTGACTTCGGAGTTGATCTGGGCGTTGCCCGCATCGAGGCAGTAGGTATCCTTGTCGTCGGAGATTTCAATTCGGACCACGGTATAGCCATCTTTTTTTCCCACTTCATGTGTCGTCCACCGTTGCCGACGATGGTCGTGCAAGGCATAGCGAACACTGACGACGATCGCTCCATCGATGAGTGCGTCTCCATAAACGGTAAGTCGACTTCCGTTGAGTCGGTAGCGCATTTGTGAGCATGGCCGAACTCCCTCTACTTGCTTACAGGCGGTTCGGTTCGAGAGTCTACGTCGGTCGCAGGTCCGACACGCCGGTTTGCGGGTATGTCAATAATGTTGCGGCACAGTGGGTTTCGGTAGTATGGGGTTGCGAAGCGTTACAGTTCGGCCGTCGGGTGGGGTCATGCGTTTCGGTGCCGAGTTCGCCCAGCGCAAATTTTCACTCTCACACCCCCACTGTAGATTTCGTGGAGCAGCTTGCTTGCGGATCCGGTAATGCCCCGCTGCGTCGCCCGGTCGAGGCCGGCAGCGCCGAGCTGGTCGCTCGAGCGGGCCCGAAATCGGGGTGCCGGTAAGAATCACGCCACACGAGGCAATCGAGGCGTGACGGCAACGAATGTCCGCGAGACGCCCTGGGCTGCGGGGCGTTTGCGCAGGTGGATGATGCGCGCAGCAGTGTCACGCCATCCGAGGGGTGCCGAATACGTCGATACCGACGAGTCGCTGTCATCGCACTCTTGGTGCGCGTCTTAAGGGCGCTACCCACCGTCCAGGGATCCGTATCGCAACAACAGTGGGCGGTGAGTGCCGGCCGGCAAGGTCTCGGCTCCAGGATCGGGCGCGGCAGGCCCTCCAAAGCGGGTGTCCGAGAATCGATCGATTCTCAACACCATGAGGCGGTGCGATGATTGGTTGAGGCAGGGGCGGCCTGGCCATCGTCGTGCAGAATCCGAGGTGCGCTCTACTGGTCGGGCTGGGGGGACCGTCCGGCGAGGATCCGGTTCATATCGACGCGCAGCGGGGCTTTGGGGGCTTGCCCGCCTGCGGTCGGTAGTTCGGTGAGGATGCGCTGGGCGAGCTCGCGTACTCGCACGTTGATGTGCTGCGAGCAGGACCGCAGCAGCTCGAACGCTTGCTGCTCGCCGATCCCGTAAACCAGCATCAGCATGCCTTTGGCTTGCTCGATCACCGTGCGGCCGGCCTCGAACGCGAACCGATCGGCTTCGTCTGGGGGCGCTTCGATGTCCACACTCCACCTCTACCGAAGTTCCGGCGTGAAGAACACCTCACCTGGATGAAAAAAACTACCCTCCAGGATGTAGACATTCTGTGAAGGCCGGTATACAGTCACTGTCGTTGGAGATGAAGAGTCTGGTTGGCCGGGCAGGTGAACTGCCCGGAAAGCAAGAACTACCGTCCCCTCCGGCGGAGAAGAGAAGCCGGTGCAGTCGGCCGGGCCGCCGGAGGGGATGAAGAACTACCGCAGGCAGAACTGTCGATCCGGGAGGTGGTCGCTGAAGCAGTTGCATACACCTTGCGCGCCCGGGAAGAAATGCCGGGCGCGGTGTTCGACGTCGGCTCTGCGGGTCGGCGATTGGAATTGATATAGAAACCCCTCGATCCCGGGCCCCGGCGCACTGTGCGCCGGGGCCCGTCGGCGTTGAAACAGAGGTGTTGCGCAGCAACCGAACACAGACCCCACCGACGCTCCGAAGGCGGGCACCGCCGCTACTCCCGCTACCAGCTGCGTATCGCCGCCCGCGCCCGCGCGCTGGTCGATCAGGGCACCCCGCTGGAGGCGGCGTGCCGGATCATCGTCCCGGAAGACCAGCTCGCCGAAGCCCTCGAACTCAACGCCGAACTCTCCCGACAAGACCCACCCGCACCGGACCCCGACAGCTGAACGTCACCAGCCGCCGCGCCGGGTACCGAGTTCGGCCCACACCGTCTTGCCGCCGCCGTGGTAGTCCACACCCCAGCGGGTGGCGAGCTGGTCGACCAAGATCAACCCGCGCCCGCCGGTGTGATCGGGCCGACGGATCCGGGCTCGCGCGGGTGAGGCGTCGTCGACTTCCACCCGGAACCAGCCGTGGCCGGCGACGATCAACCGGCACCCGCGCGGCGCTCGGGCATGCACGACGGCGTTGCCGGCCAATTCATCACATACCTGCACCGCGTCCTCGATCCCGAGACCGGCGACATCCTCGAGCAGGCACCGCACCGCGGCACGCAGCTGCCCCAACGACACGGCCTCGAGATCCAACTCCACGACAGCGCCGTCCACGCGTTCATCGGTACGCGCCGGATTCAGTGTCGAAACGCCCACCCTGCACCCCTCCTTCCATACGCCCAGTACCGACCTCCGCCAGGACAGCACTATCTCGGCGACGACATACCCCCACCGCGCCCCCGCGAAAACCACCACCTCCTCCACCCTCGCCGCAGAAGCTGAGGTGTCGAGAATTGGCGTTCGGGTGGTGTATTCGGGGCAAGGATTCCCTGATGTCGCAACCCCCGCACATCACCTCGGGACGAAAGGCGGTTCGTCGGCTCCTGCCGTGGCGGTCGGCGTGACCGTGCGGCCAGGAGCTCGACCAAGCCGACCCAGCTGCCGTCGGTGCAGCGTGCCCAGCCGTGGAGTCGTCGGCCGGGCACGGCGGCGGTCGAATTGAGGCCACCGACCTAGACGCGCATCGGCACCTTGTCGCGTCCGAAGCCGTTGGGTGGTGGGGATGGCTTTGGATAGATCGACGAGGACGGAGACGGGGGATCGACGGCGCGAGCACGAAGAGAGCGAGCGGGTACACGAGATTGTGCGGGAACGAGTCGTCGACCGGCTGGTGTACCCCAAGTACACATGTGTCGTTCATCTGAACGCCGACTGCATAGATAGGTATATGTCTAGGTGAATCTACGGATGCGGGGGCGGTACGTATTCGATGAGGCTGGTTGCCGTGCAGCAAGCACAAGTGGTGACAGCGCCGTCACCTGAATCCGCCCTCGACAACGGCGTCGGTAGGCCGACAAAGGAGTCGGTCGCGCGGCGGGGTTCCGCAACGCCACGAACCAGAAACTCCATACCTGATGTCCATAAATTCGTTCAGCCTGTTCGGCTTGGTTGCTGCACTCGACGGCCGCAACATCCAAGCCCACCTCACCGACAGTGTCGAGGACTGCACGGTCTGCGCCACAGTCTTCAGCCTGAGAACGTGCCCGGCCGGCCGCGCCGCCGAGATCACCCACGCCACTCGGCGTCCTGTGACCGCAATCGAAATGGTCGACCAGCTCGGCGCGACCTGGTCCATCGGCGCCTTGTAGGAGCAAAGGTGCGGTAAAGCATCCGCGCGATAGCGCCTGCCGCAACGCTCGGCTTCACGACCGTTCATCAGTTCGGTTTCAGCTGTGCCCAGTGGTCGGGTGGGGCCGGTGGCCGTGAACACAGTGCGCTGACCGACGAGAACCGACGTGAAGCGCGCGTTTGCGACGCCGTCTCACGGGTCCGGAGAGGACTCCGTGACACGGCTGTCGCTGCGGGTCGACATTCCATCAAGCGGCATCGAGGGCTGCGGTGATCTTGCGGGTCATCTCGGCCAGGGTGGGGCTGGGCTCGCCCTGGTGGGTCCGGTTGGCTGCGTCGAGGGCGACGAGGACGGTGTTGCGGAAGTTGTCGGCCTCGGACGGATCCTGCTTCTCGAGCAGGCTCATGGTGGCGGTCAGGGCCGGCAGTACCTGATCGGCGAGTTCGGCGACGGACTTGCCCGGCAGTTTGATGTCCTTCGACTTGGCGGCGAGCACGTGCCCGACCAGGCCGGTCGCCGACGACAAGGCGATGGAACCGTTCGTGGCGACCTTGTGGGGCTTGCCGGTGGCATCAGCGGCGGCCATCAGCGACACGGCACCGTACGCGGCGGTCCGCAGAGTGCTCTTGTCCTGGTCGGTCAGGGTGATGGACATGGTGGTGTGCTCCTTCAAATCTGTTAGGGGTGTTCGATCGAACGGATGGTGGAATTCGGGCGGGTCGATGCCCGGGGTGTCTGGATTAGCAGGGTGGGTCGGGGTACGTCGCGGCGTCGGTGAACCCGGCCGACCGGTCGTGTACCCGATGGTTATCGGCTCGGCGAACCCTGCTGGTCATGGGCCGCTGCCGTCTCGTGTACGGCTTCGGCGATGGCGCGGAAGTCTTTCCGCAGGAGGGCGCCGTGGTTGCTGGGGACCTTCGCGCTGATGCGGATGTTCGGGTTGCGGACGGTCACCGCGTCGAGGCTGGTGCGGATCCGTTCTTGCTCATCACCGCGGCTTCCGAACGACGTCCCGGAAGCGACCACATACCGCATCGGCACGGTGATGTCGTCCAGCACGGGCCCCAGCTCCTGCTCGCGGGAGAGTTTGCCGAGTTCGATGTTGCTGTCGGCCATTTGTTCGGCGGTCATCCGCGGGGTCAGCCCTGTCGGGCGCAGCAGCGGGGTGATCCAGCCCAGCCGCTTGAACAACTTGCGGATCCGCTGCTCCATGGCCTCATCGAGCCAGTCGTGCGGGAACGCGCCGTCGACCAGCACCGCACCCACGGCACGGTCCGGATTCCGGGCGGCCCAGTGCGCCGCGACGACTGCCCCGTAGGACCAGCCCACCACCAGCGCCCGGTCCACACCCCTGGCCGCCAGGACGGCATCGACATCCCGGACGGCGGCCTCGAACGAATAGTCCGCCGAACGCCGCGATTTGCCGCGAGCCCGCTCGTCGTAAGTGATGTGCCGGAACCCGGAACCGAGTTCGGCGATGACCTTCCGCCAGTAGCTCTGAGTGGCGAACTGGCCATTGAGATAGACCACGGGGATACCCGCACCGCCGGTGTCGGTGACGGCCAAGGCCGTATCGTCGACCGACACCATGCCGGTCCACTTCGAGATGGTCGAGGAAGTGTTGTCCTTTGTCATGGCGACAACTTTCAGCGTCTGACCTGACAACACCCTGACACCGACCTGACACGGCCACTGACACGATTTGCCGCGCTCTGCCGCCTTGTGGACGACAGAGGCTGGAGTCGTCCGGCAAGTCGTTCCGGCGATTCGTCGCGTGATCTGTGGCCGACCGCGACCTAGGGTGAGCGGATGGCCTCTCTTTCCGATCCCGAAGTGCGCGAGTTCCTCACCCACGGCACCCGTACCGGCAAGGTGGCGTTCGTCGCCGCGGACGGCAGGCCGGTGGTGAGTCCGGTGTGGTTCGTCCTCGAGGGAGACGAGCTGGTCTTCAACACCGGCAAGTCGACCGCGAAGGGCAAGGCGTTCGCCCGTGACGGGCGCATCGCCGTGTGCGTGGACCTGGAGGAACCGCCCTATGCGTCGGTTCAGTTGCAGGGCTCGGTCACGCTCTCGGAAGACCCCGACGAGCTGCTGCGCACGGCCACCGAGATCGGCGGCCGCTACATGGGCGCGGACCGCGCCGAGGAATTCGGCAAGCGCAACGGCGTCCCCGGCGAACTGGTGGTCCGGCTGCGACCCACGAAAGTGATCGCCCACTTCGACGCCACCGCCTGACCGGCCGAATCGCCGCCGCTGCGTTTCGCCGGTGGTCGGGTGTCGCAGGCGTATCCGCTACTGGTGCTCGAGCCGGTTCGCCGCAGATCCTGCCGCGTTCGGGCCGCGGGCTCAGGCGCTCGTCGCGGGGTGTCGCTATTATACCGGTGCTCGGGTTGGGTTCGCCGTCGAGCCGGTGTGATCGGGCCGCAAACTTTCGCTTGGTCGCCAGGTGCCGCCGTTGCCCGGCTACTGGTTCGCGGCGTTCGGGCCGCAAGCTTCGGCGCTCGTCGCCGGGGGTCGTCGTAGTACCGCGGCCGGGGCGCGGCTGGTTCGCTGTCGACCCTGCCGCGATCGAGTCGCAAGCTTCGGCGCTCGGTCGCTGGGTTGGCGGTGGACGGCGGTCAATACACTCGCGCGCATGACCGTGCACTTCATCGGGGCCGGGCCGGGCGCGGCCGATCTGTTGACGGTGCGCGCGGTCGAGTTGCTGCGCGCGTCGCCTGTTTGCCTGTACGCGGGGACCTATCTGGATCCCGACGTGCTGGCGTACTGCGCGCCGGACGCCGAGCTGGTCGATACCCAGCACCTGGACCTCGACCAGATCACCGAGCGTCTGGTGCGCGCCACCTCGGAAGGCAAGGACGTGGCTCGCCTGTGCTCGGGAGACCCGTCGCTGTATTCGGCGCTGACCGAGCAGACCCGCAGGCTCGACGCGCACAGCGTGCCGTGGGACGTCACGCCGGGCGTGCCCGCCTATGCCGCCGCCGCGGCGGTGCTCGGCGCGGAGCTGACGGTGCCGAAGCTGGTGCAGTCGGTCGTGCTGACCCGCACCCAGGCCCGCTCCACCGCGATGCCAGAGTCCGAAGCGCTGGCGAACTTCGCCGCCACCGGAGCCACCGTCGCGCTGCACCTGGCCATCACCCGCGTCCGCGCCCTGGCCACCGAACTGGCTGCCGACTACGGCCCCGACTGCCCGGTCGCCGTCGTCTACCGCGCCAGTCAACCCGAGCAACTGGTCCTGCGCGGCACCCTGACCGACATCGCCGACCAGGTCGAAGCCGCCGGACTGCGGCAGGCGGCGGTGATCCTGGTGGGCCGCGCGCTCACACCTGCGGTCTCGTGCGCGGAATCCCACCTCTACGACCCCTCGCGGGTACGCAAGCCCGCCGGTGCGCAGCGCGACTGACAGCGGTGCGGGTGGGTCGCCTGGACGGTTCATGGCAGCGGCGGCCCGTTGCTCCGACGCTGCGGGCGGCTGGACGGCGCGCAGGGCGGATGACGACGGCGCGGGTGGACCGCCTGAACGGCGAATGCCAGCGGCAGCGAGCCCATTGCTCCGACGCTGCGGGCGGCTGGCCAGTGCGCAGCGCAACTAGCAACGGCGCAGGTGGGTGGCCTGAACCGGCGACAAGTAGGAAGCGGCCCGTTACTCCGATACGACCCCGGCAGCGGCGCGTTGCCGCGCAGCTCCGCGCGCAGCGTGCGGCTCTCGTTCGGGCCGGAACCCGGCGGGTTCGCGGGTCGCGCAGCGCAGCGGCACCTGCGGCCTTCGAGTGCTCGGATCTGCGGTCGGCGCAACTCGGCAGGCGCGCTGCTCGGCTGAGGCGCGCTCGGCTCGAGGTTCGAGACGCTCGGCTCGGCCTGCGCCCGACCCGGCCGCGATGATCTTGGTCGTCCGGCGGGCGGTCCACCGAGGGCGGGTGCCGTAGGCGCCTGCCGGAGCGCGGCGCGAAAGTGCCCTGATGGCGCAGGAGTGACGTATGTGAGAACCGCAACATCATCTGGCGAACTCACTGCAATGCCCCTGCCTGCGGTGATGTTTGCTCGCTATGTCCGGTGGTTGGTCGGGTGCCGGGGGCGACGGTAGATTGATCCGGTGATTCGCAAAGAAGGTCCCGGCGGAGCCGGTCGGTGGGTTCTGGGCACGGTCGAGCCCATGTAACGAGCCCGGCATGTTGGACAGATAGTTCAAATGAACATTTTTTGCCTGATTTGATGTGAGAACTGAACCTGGGGACGCAGGCGCCACGCTCGGATAGGTGCGCGCCCCCTCCGGGTGTGGTCGGGGAGCGCTTGCGTGGTGTTCCGGAAGCGAGGTTACGGTTGGACCGGCTGGATTTCGGCGGAAACGGCGAAACTGGTGGCGAACGGGCACACGCTGGTTCTGGGGTAGAACCCGGCCTGTCCGGCGCTTTCCCGTTGTCTCCTGCTCAGCTGGGCATCTGGTACGCGCAGCATGTCGACCCGCAGGTGCCGGTCACCATCGCGCAGTACGTGGACCTGCACGGTGAGCTGGATATCGATGTGCTCGAGCGCGCCAGCATCGACGCCTCGCACGAGCTGGGTTCGGGCTTCCTCCGAATCATCGAGCGCGACGGCGAGCCGTTGCAGTTCATCGATCATTCCATCGCGGATTACGACAAGGTCGTTTACGTCGACCTGCGCGGCGAGGCCGATCCGGCCGCCGCGGCGATGGCATGGATGCGCGCCGAGTACAGCCGCCCGCTCGACCTGACCAGTGACCGGCTGATCATGATCGCGGCGCTGCAACTGGCCGACGACCACTGGTACTGGTACTCCCGCGCCCACCACATCGCGCTCGACGGCTTCGGCGCGATGACCAACCTGAATCGCATCGCCGAGCTCTACACCGCCTACGTCGGCGGAACCGAACCCGCCGCGTCCAAGGCGACCGACCTGCACACTCTTTACGAGCAGGAGATCGCGTATCGCGAAAGCTCCCGCTTCGTCTCCGATAAGGAGTACTGGGCGCAGCGGGTGGCGGGCCTGGAAGAGGGCACCAGCCTGACCGGCCGGTCCGCCCCGCCCGCCGCGATCAACGGCATCGTGAGTGCGGCGCTGT
Organism: Nocardia abscessus; assembly: GCF_015477775.1. Taxonomy (GTDB): domain Bacteria; phylum Actinomycetota; class Actinomycetes; order Mycobacteriales; family Mycobacteriaceae; genus Nocardia; species Nocardia abscessus_A. Next base: position 107,534 of record NZ_JADLQO010000016.1, read on the forward strand.
CGGACGAGCAGAACACTCTGCTGGACGCGGCCGTGGCCCGGCACGATTCCTCGCCCGCCGGTCTGCTGCTCGCGGGCTTCGCCGCGTATCTGGCGCAGTGGAACGGCGTCGAGGACGTCATCCTCAGCCTGCCGGTGACCGCGCGCACCACCGCGGCGATGCGCCGCTCGGGTGGTGTGTCGTCGAACATCGTGCCGCTGCGGTTGCACGTCGGTCATGACACCACGGTGTCGGAGCTGCTCAAGCAGGTCCAGGTCGAGGTTTCCGGCGCGCTGCGCCACCAGCGCTATCGGCACGAGGACATCCGCCGCGACGCGGCCGGCGACGGCGTGGTGACCACGGAGTTCTTCGGGCCGTGGGTCAACATCATGCTGTTCGGTGACGAGCTGGTGATGGGCCCGATGGTCGGGCAGCTCAGCGTGCTGTCCACCGGCAGCATCGAGGATCTGGGCGTCAACTTCTACCAGTCCGTCGCGGGCACCCGTTCACACATCGACTTCGAGACCAACCCGAACCTCTACACCGAGGACGAGGCACGCCGCCATCACGGCCGCTTCCTCGAGTTCTTCGATCGCTTCCTCGCCGCCGAGGTGGACGAGACGGTGTGGGACCTTCCGGTCACCACCGCCGGTGAGCGCGAGCGGACGCTGCTGGAGTGGAACGACTCCGAGCAGGACGTCCCGGAGACCACCCTCGCGGCCCTGCTGGACGCGCAGATGGCGTTGACCCCGGACAACATCGCGCTCGACTTCGAGGGCGCGACGCTCACCTACGCGGAGTTCGACGCGCGGGTCAACCGGCTGGCCCGCTTCCTGATCGCCGACGGCGTCGGCCCGGAATCGCTGGTCGCCCTGGGCATGCGCCGCTCGCTGGAGCTGGTGATCGGCATGCACGCGGTGCTGAAGGCCGGTGGCGCGTACGTGCCGATCGATCCGGATCATCCGGCCGAGCGCACCGCCTACATCCTCGACAGCGCCGCGCCGGTGTGCGTGCTGACGCACTCGGCCGACGAGCTGGAGCTGCCGCAGGCGGTGCGCCGGGTGGAGATCGACACCCTGGACACCTCGGCGTACTCGGCCGCCCCGGTCACCGACGCCGAGCGCCTCGCGCCGCTGCGCCCGGACAACACCGCCTACGTCATCTACACCTCGGGTTCGACCGGTCGCCCCAAGGGCGTGGCGGTCACCCACCACGCGATCGTCAACCAGCAGCTGTGGATGCTCGACGAGTACCGGCTGACCGCGGAAGACGTGTATCTGCAGAAGACCGCGACCACGTTCGACGTGTCGCTGTGGGGCTACTTCCTGCCGCTGCTGGTGGGCGCGAAACTGGTCATCGCGTCGCCGGACGGGCACCGCGACCCGCTGTACGTGGCGGAGATGATCTCCCGGCACGGGGTCACCGTGACCGACTTCGTCCCGTCCATGCTCACGGTGTTCGTGGCCCACGCCACGCAGGCCCAATGCGCCACGCTGCGCGCGGTTTTCGTGATCGGCGAGGCGCTGCCGCCGGAGACCGCCGCGGGCTTCCGCGCGATCACCGACGCGGGGCTGCACAACCTGTACGGCCCGACCGAGGCGGCGGTCTCGGTGACCTATTGGGAGGCCACGGCCGCCGACACGGTGACCGTGCCGATCGGCATCCCAGAGTGGAATGTCCAGGTCTACGTGCTGGATTCGCGACTGCGCCCGGCCGCGATCGGCGCGCCGGGTGAGCTGTACCTCGGCGGGCGTCAGCTCGCCCGCGGCTACCGCGGCCGTCCGGACCTGACCTCCGACCGCTTCGTGGCCAACCCCCTGTCGACTACCGGTGAACGCATGTACCGCACCGGCGACCTGGTGCGCTGGAACGACGCGGGCACGCTGGAATACATCGGCCGCACCGACTTCCAGGTGAAGTTCCGCGGTCAGCGCATCGAGCTGGGGGAGATCGAAACCGATCTGCTCGCCCACCCGGCGGTCAGCCAGGCCGTGGTGCTGGTGACGGACACGGCCACCGGTCAGCAGCTGGTCGCCTACGTCGTCCCGGCTCCCGGCCACACCGTGGACCCGGTGGAGCTGACCAGGTTCGCCGCGGAGCAGCTGCCGAGCTACATGGTGCCCGCATCGATCATGGTGCTGGACGCCTTCCCGTTGAACACCAGCGGCAAGCTGGACCGCAAGGCCCTGCCCGAGCCGGTGTTCAGCGCCGACGCGGGTGATTTCCGCGCACCGCGCACCCAGGCCGAGCAGATCGTGGCGGGCATCTTCGCCGACGTGCTGAGCCAGGACCGCATCGGCATCGACGACAACTTCTTCGACCTGGGCGGCAACTCGCTGGTCGCCACCCAGGTGGTCGCGCGCATCGGCGCGGCCTTCGGCACCCAGATCGGGGTGCGCGCGCTGTTCGAGACCCCGACCGTCGCCGGGATCGCGGCGCGGGCCGAGAACGCCGCTCCGGTCGGCGAATCGCGTCCGCCGCTGGTGGCCCAGCGGCTACCGGAGCGGGTGCCGCTGTCGCTGGCGCAGCAGCGCATGTGGTTCATCAACCAGTTCGACCCGACCGTGCCGACCTACAACCTGCCCTTCGTGGTGCGGTTGCGCGGCCAGGTGGACCTGGATGCGTTGCAGTCGGCGCTGCTGGACGTGGTCGAGCGGCAGCAGTCGCTGCGCACGATCTTCCCCGAGTCCGGCGACGGCGGTTACCAGCAGGTGCTTCCGGTCGACCAAGTCGATCTCCGCATCGAGTTGCAGCCGATCGACAAGGCCGAATTGCACGGCGCGCTGGCCGAATTCGCCGCACGCGGCTTCGACGTCTCGCGTGAGCTGCCGATCCGGGTGCGGGTGTTCGCGGTCACCGGCGGGCGCGGCAACGGCACCGCCGACTACGCGGTGGCGTTCGTGGTGCACCACATCGCGGCCGACGGCTTCTCGTTCGGCCCGCTGGCGCGCGACGTGGCCGCCGCCTACCTGTCCCGCGCCGCGGGCGAGGCGCCGAGCTGGGCTCCGCTGCCGGTGCAGTACCAGGACTTCAGCGTCTGGCAGCGCGAACTGCTCGGCGCGGAGTCCGATCCCGCGTCGATGGCGGCGCGCGAGATCGCCTACTGGCGCAGGGCGCTGGCGGGCCTGCCGGATCAGCTCGACCTGCCCGCGGACCGTCCGCGTCCGCCGGTGCAGAGCTTTCACGGCAGCCGGGTGAGTTTCGACATCGACATCGAGCTGCACCGGCGGCTGGTCGCGCTGGCCCGCGCGCAGGGCGTCAGCCTGTTCATGGTCATGCACGCCTCGCTGGCCGTGCTGCTGGCCCGGTTGTCGGGCACCAACGACATCGCGATCGGCACGCCGGTCGCCGGACGTGGCGAGCAGGCGCTGGACGACCTGATCGGCATGTTCGTCAACACCCTCGTGCTGCGCTCGGAGGTGGACGGCAGCGAGCTGTTCGCCGAATTCCTCGGCCGCACCAGGGAAACCGACCTCGCCGCGTTCGCCTTCGCCGACGTGCCGTTCGAGCGCCTGGTCGAGGTGCTCAACCCGACCCGCTCGCAGGCGCGTCACCCGCTGTTCCAGGTGATGCTGTCGTTCCAGGAGATGTCGCACGCGACCCTGGAACTGCCCGGTCTCTCGGTCACCGCCGACGAGCTCGAGGTCGACATCGCCAAATTCGACCTGCAGTGGACGGTCACCGAGGAGCGCGGCGCGAACGGCGAGCCCGCGGGCATGGGCGCGGTCATCTCCTTCGCCACCGACCTGTTCGACGCCCCGACCGTCGCCGAGTTCGGCCGCCGCTACCTGCGTGTGCTGGAAGCCGCCGTCGCCGCGCCGGCAACCGCCGTGCGCGACATCGAGATCCTCGACGAGGCCGAGCGCGCCCGCGTGCTGACCGAGTGGAACCACACCACCCGCGAAGTTCCCGCCGCGACGGTGCTCGAGCTGTTCGAGGAGCAGGTGCGGGCCCGGCCGGACGACCCGGCCGTGGTGTTCGACGGCGGCCTTCGCGGCGCGGACGAGTTCGGCGCGCCGGTCGAGCTGACCTACGCCGAGTTCGCCGCGCGCGTGAATCGCCTGGCGCGCAAGCTCATCGACGCGGGCGTCGGCCCGGAGAAGCTGGTCGCCGTCGGCATCCGCCGGTCGGTGGACATGCTGGTGGCGATCTACGCCACGATGACGGCGGGCGGCGGTTACGTGCCGATCGATCCCGACCACCCGGCCGAGCGCACCGAATACGTGCTCGACAGCTCCGCGCCGGTTTGCGTGCTGACCACCACCGCCGACAACGTCACCGCCGCGGGCATCCCGGTGCTGACGCTGGACACCCTGGACCTGAACGAGTTCGGCGACGGGCCGGTCACCGACGCCGAGCGCCGCGCGCCGCTGCGCGCCACCAACACCGCGTACGTGCTCTACACCTCCGGCTCCACCGGCCGCCCCAAGGGCGTCGCGGTCAGCCACGCGTCGGTGGTCAACCAGATCGCCTGGATCACCGCCGAATACCGGATCGGCCCGGCGGATGTGATCCTGCAGAAGACGCCGGTCACCTTCGACGTGTCGGTGTGGGAGCTGTTCGGCACGCTGGCCGTCGGCGCCCGCATGCTGATCGCCGCGCCGGACGGCCACCGCGATCCGATCTACCTGTCGGAGATCATCGGACGGCACCGCGTCACCATGACCTCGTTCGTGCCGTCGATGCTCTCGGTGTTCGCCGGGTCCGCGTCCACGGCCGAATGCGCTTCGCTGCGTGCGGTTCTCGTCGCCGGTGAGGCGCTGCCGCCCGCGACCGTCACCGCGTTCCGGCAGTTCTCCACCGCCGCGGTGCACAACCTGTACGGCCCCACCGAGTTCACCGTGCACGCCACCGCCTGGCACCTCAACGAGGTCGCGCCCACGTCGGTGCCGATCGGCCGCCCGGTGTGGAACGCGCAGACCTACGTCCTGGACGAGGGCCTCGCGCCCGTTCCGGTCGGCGTGCCCGGCGAGCTGTACCTCGGCGGCGTGCAGACCGCCCGCGGCTATCACGGCCGTCCCGACCTGTCCGCAGAGCGCTTCGTCGCCGACCCGTTCGGCGCGCCCGGTTCCCGCCTGTACCGCACCGGCGACCTGGTGCGCTGGGTGCAGCCGCGCGATCCCGAGGTGGGCAGCGCGGGTGTGCTGGAGTACATCGGCCGCACCGACTTCCAGGTGAAGTTCCGCGGTCAGCGCATCGAGCTGGGCGAGATCGAGACCGCCCTGCTGGACCACCCGGCCGTCACCCAGGCCGTCGTGCTGGTCATGGACACCGTCGCGGGCGACCAGTTGGTCGCCTACGTGGTCACCGGGGGTGGCCCGGTGGACCTGGACAGCATCAAGAACACGCTGCACCGCACGCTGCCCGCGTACATGGTGCCCTCTGCGATCATGGTGCTCGAGGCGTTCCCGCTCAACGCCTCCGGCAAGCTGGACCGCAAGGCGCTGCCCGCTCCGGTGTTCGAGGTGCGCGAATTCCGCGCGCCGACAACGCCGATCGAGGAGATCGTCGCGCAGATCTTCGGCGAGGTGCTCGGCATCTCGCGCGTCGGCGTGGACGACGACTTCTTCGAGCTGGGCGGCAACTCGCTGATCGCCACCCAGGTGGCCTCTCGCCTCGGCATCGCGCTGGACACCAGGGTGCCGGTGCGCATGCTGTTCGAGGCGTCCACGGTCGCGGCGCTGGCCGCGCGGGTGGAATCGCACGCCGGTGACGGCGCCCGCAAGGCGCTGGTCGCCAGGCAGCGTCCGGAGCAGGTGCCGCTGTCGCTCGCGCAGCAGCGCATGTGGTTCCTCAACCGGTTCGACACGTCCTCGGCGGTCAACAACATCCCCGTCGCGATCCGGCTGTCCGGCGATCTGGACATCGCCGCGTTGCAGGTCGCGGTCATCGACGTGATCGATCGGCACGAGTCGCTGCGGACGGTCTTCCCGGAGACCAGGACCGGCCCCGTGCAGGTGGTGCTGGACGCCGCGCAGATCGTGCCGGACCTGACCCCGGTGCCGGTGACCGAGCACAACCTGATCGATCACCTGGTCGAGCTGGCCTCGATGGCGTTCGACGTGACCAGCGAAGTGCCGCTGCACGCCCGGCTGTTCGAGATCAGCGAGACCGAGTACGTGCTCGGCATGGTGGTGCACCACATCTCCGCCGACGGCTGGTCGATGGGACCGCTGGCCCGCGACGTCATGGTGGCCTACGCCGCCCGCACGTCGTGGGAGGCGCCGGCTTGGTCGGCGCTGCCGGTGCAGTACGCCGACTACGCGCTGTGGCAGCGCGAGGTGCTCGGCGCCGAGGACGACCCGAGTTCGCTGATCTCCAACCAGATCCGGTACTGGACCCGCGAACTGGCCGACCTGCCGGACGAATTGGTGCTGCCCTCGGACCGGCCGCGCCCCGCCGTCGCCTCCTACCGCGGCGGCACCTACCCGTTCGTGATCTCCGGCGAGACCCAGCGCGCTCTGATCGAGCTGGGCCGCAGGCACAACGCCTCGCTGTTCATGGTGTTGCACAGCGCGCTGGCGGTGCTGCTCGCCCGCGCCAGCGGCACCAGCGACATCGCCATCGGCACCCCGGTCGCCGGTCGCGGTGAGGCCGCGCTGGACGACCTGATCGGCATGTTCGTCAACACGCTCGTGCTGCGCACCGAGGTGGACGGCGCGTCGAGCTTCGCCGATCTGCTCGCCCGCTCCCGCGAGACCGACCTGCACGCGTTCGCGCACGCGGACGTGCCGTTCGAACGGCTGGTCGAGGTGCTCAACCCGGCCCGCTCGCAGGCGCGCCACCCGCTGTTCCAGGTGATGCTGACCTTCCAGAACACCCGGCAGGCCAGCCTGGAACTGCCCGGACTCTCGGTCAACGGCATCGACTACGACGCCCGGCTGGCCAAGTTCGACCTGCAGCTGACCCTTTCGGAGACCCAGGACGAACAGGGCGAATCGGCGGGCATGTCGGCCGAGTTCTCCTACGCGCTGGATCTTTTCGACGAACCGACCGTCGCGGCGTTCGCCCGCCGCCTCGACCGCATCCTCGCGGCCGTGACCGCCGACCCGGACGTGCCGATCGGCGACATCGACCTGCTCGCGCCCGACGAACAAGCGCGGGTGCTGGTCGACTGGAACGACACCGGGCACCCGGTGGACCAGCTCGCGACGCTGGTTTCGCTGTTCGACGCGCAGGCGGCGGCCACGCCCGATGCCATCGCGCTGGACTTCGAGGACGAGCGGCTGACCTACCGCCAGTTGCAGGAGCGGGCCAACCGCATCGCCCGGCAGCTGATCGGCGCGGGCGTCGGCCCGGGATCGCTGGTGGCGCTGGCGCTGCGGCGTTCGACCGAACTGGTCGTCGCGATGTACGCGGTGGTGCAGACCGGCGCGGCCTACGTCCCGCTCGACCCGGACCAGCCGGCCGACCGCGTCAACTACATCATCGAGACCGCGCGGCCGCGGATGATCCTGTACCGCTCGGCGGACGGCTTCGGCCTCGACCCGCAGCCGCGGGTGACCGCGCTGTCGGTGGAGGGCATCGAAGGCGTGCCCGGTTTCGCCGCGACCAGCGGCGCGCCGATCACCGACGCCGAGCGCACGCAGCCGCTGCGGCCGGAGAACATCGCGTACGTCATCTTCACCTCCGGTTCGACCGGACGCCCGAAGGGTGTGGCGGTCTCGCACGCCGCGATCGTCAACCGGTTGCTGTGGATGCAGCACGAATACCGCATCGGCCCCGACGACGCGGTGCTGCAGAAGACGCCCGCCACGTTCGACGTGTCGGTGTGGGAGTTCTTCTGGCCGTTGCAGACCGGGGCCAGGCTGGTCGTCGCGCGCCCGGACGGGCACCGCGACCCGGTGTACCTGTCCCAGATCATCGCCGAGAAGCAGATCACGACAGCGCATTTCGTGCCGTCCATGCTCTCGGTCTTCGTGTCGACGCTGGGCAACGAGAACGGCGACGGCCTGCCCGCGTCGCGGCTTCGGCAGGTCTTCGCCTCCGGTGAGGCGCTGCCCGCGCAGACGGCGCAGCGTTTGCGTGAGCTGACCGGCGCCCGGCTGCACAACCTGTACGGCCCGACCGAAGCCGCCGTCGACGTGACGTATCACGAGGCGACGGAAGCCGACACGGTGTCGGTGCCGATCGGACGCCCGGTGTGGAACACCCGCGTCTTCGTGCTCGACAGCCGTCTGCATCCGGTCGCACCGGGTGTCGCGGGTGAGCTGTATCTGGCGGGCGATCAGCTGGCGCTGGGGTACCTGGGCCGCCCCGACCTGACCTCCGACCGGTTCGTGGCCAACCCGTACGGCGCCCCGGGCACCCGGATGTACCGCACCGGTGACTTGGTGGCCTGGACTTCGGATGGCGAACTGGACTACCTGGGCCGCACCGACTTCCAGGTGAAGCTGCGCGGTCTGCGCATCGAGCTCGGCGAGATCGAGTCCGCGCTGCTGGCGCAGGCCGGTGTCGCGCAGTCGGTCGTGGTGCTGCGCTCGGACGCGCACGCCGGCGATCAGCTGGTGGGCTACCTGGTCTGCGAGCCGTTCGCGACCGTCGACACCGACGACGTGAAGGCCGCGCTGGCGGCCGTGCTGCCGGGTTACATGATCCCGGCCGCACTGGTCGTGCTGGACGCGTTCCCGGTCAACGCCTCGGGCAAGCTGGACCGCAAGGCGCTGCCCGCGCCGGTGTTCGAGGCGCGGGTGTTCCGCGCGCCCTCGACGCCGATCGAGGAGATCGTGGCGGAGCTGTTCGCCGATCTGCTCGGCGTGCCGCGCGTCGGCGTGGACGACGACTTCTTCGAACTCGGCGGCAACTCGCTGGTGGCCACCCAGGTGGTCGCGCGGCTGAGCGCGGCGCTGAACACCGACGTCGGCGTGCGCGTGCTGTTCGAAGCCCCGACCGTGGCCGCGCTGGCCGCCCGGATCGAGTCGCACGCGGGCAGCGGTGCGCGCCAAGCGCTCACGGCACAGGTCCGTCCCGAGCATCCGCCGCTGTCGCTCGCGCAGCAGCGGATGTGGTTCCTCAACCGTTTCGACGCCGACTCCGCCGCGAACAACATCCCGGCGGCGGTGCGGCTGGAAGGCGCGCTGGACCTGGACGCGCTGCGCGGCGCGATCGCCGACGTGGTCGGGCGGCACGAATCGCTGCGCACCGTCTACCCGTCCCGCGACGGTGTCGCCTACCAGCGGGTGCTCAACGCGGGCCGGGCCATTCCGGAGCTGGATCTCGTCGAGGTGGCCGAGGGGCAATTGCTCGGCGTGCTCTACGAGTTCGTCGAGCGCGGCTTCGACGTGACCACCGAACCGCCGGTGCGCCTGCGCGCCTACCGGCTCGGTCCGGACGACTACGTCCTGGTCGTGGTGGTGCACCACATCGCCGCCGACGGCTTCTCCATGCGTCCGCTGGTGCGCGACCTGATGACCGCGTACGTGGCGCGCACGTCGGCCGCCCAGCCGGGCTGGCCGCCGCTGGCGGTCCAGTACGTGGACTTCGCGCTGTGGCAGCGCGACACCCTCGGCTCCGAGGACGACCCGACCTCGCTGATCTCCGAGCAGCTCGACTACTGGCGCGGAGCGCTGGCCGGTCTGCCCGACGAACTGCGCCTGGCCGGTCGCCCGCGCCCCGCCGTCGCCTCCTACGGCGCGGGGACCTACCGGTTCCGTGTGCCGGGCGAGTTGATCGAGGACCTGAACCGGGTCGCGCACACGCACGGCAGCACGCTGTTCATGGTGGTGCACGGCGCCTTCGCCGCGCTGCTGGCGCGGTTGAGCGGCTCCGACGACATCGCCGTCGGCATTCCGGTCGCCGGCCGTGGCGAGCAGGCGCTCGACGATCTGGTCGGCATGTTCGTCAACACACTGGTGCTGCGCGCGCAGGTGGATGCCGCCGAGTCGTTCGCCGGCCTGCTGGCCCGGGTCCGCGAGCGCGACCTGCAGGCGTTCGCGCACGCGGACGTGCCGTTCGAGCGGCTGGTCGAGGTGCTCAACCCGGCCCGCTCGCAGGCGCGCCACCCGCTGTTCCAGGTGATGCTGTCGTTCCAGAACCTCGGCCGCACCGCGCTGGAGCTGCCCGGTCTCACCGTCTCCGAGCTGGGCATCGACCAGCCGACCGCGAAGTTCGACCTCCAGCTCACGCTCAGTGAGGTGCCCGGCGCCGAAGCGGCGATGGACGCCGAACTCGTCTACGCCACCGACCTTTTCGACGGTCTGTTCGCCGGTACGTTCGCCGAGCGGTTCGTGCGGGTGCTGCGCGGCATCGCCGCCGATCCGTCGGTCGCCGTCGGTGACATCGACCTGCTGGACGACGCCGAGCGGTCCTTGGTGATCGAGCGGTGGAACGCCACCGAGTTCCCGGTGGACGCCGCGCTCACCTCGCCGGTCGGCGACGCCGCGGCGACCCTGGTCTCGCTGTTCGAAGCGCAGGTCGCGCGCACCCCGGACAGTCCGGCGGTGACCTTCGAGGGGACGAGTCTGTCCTACGCCGAGTTCGCCCGCCGGGTACACCGGTTGGCGCGCTGGCTCAAGGTCAACGGCGTCGGGCCGGAATCCTATGTGGCCCTGGGCATGCGCCGCTCCATCGACTTGGTGGTCGGCATGTACGCGGTGAACGCCGCGGGCGGCGCGTACGTGCCGCTGGACCCGGACCACCCGGCCGAGCGCATCGACTACATCCTGGAGACCGCGCGCCCGGTGTGCGTGCTGACCTCCGGCTCCGACCTGGAGACCGCCGTCTCCCGGCAGGTGCGCATCGATCAGCTCGACCTGTCGGAGTTCTCCGGCGAGCCGCTGACCGACGCCGACCGGCACAAGCCGCTGCGTCCGGCCAACACCGCGTACGTGATCTTCACCTCCGGTTCGACCGGCCGCCCGAAGGGCGTGGCGGTCTCGCACGCCGCGATCGTCAACCGCCTGGTGTGGATGCACGCCGAATACGGTTTGGCGGCCTACGACGTGGTGTTGCAGAAGACGCCCGCCACGTTCGACGTGTCGGTGTGGGAGTTCTTCTGGCCGTTGCAGGTCGGCGCCCGCTTGGTGGTCGCGAAGCCGGACGGCCACCGCGATCCCGCCTACCTGGCGCAGCTGATCGTCGACGAGCAGGTCACCACGGTGCACTTCGTGCCGTCGATGCTGTCGGTGTTCGTGGCCGAGGAGCGCGCGGCCGAGTGCACCAGCCTGCGCAACGTCTTCGCTTCCGGTGAGGCGCTGCCCGCGGTGACCGCGCAGAAGTTGCGCGAGCTGACCGGCGCGCGTCTGCACAACCTGTACGGCCCGACCGAAGCCGCGGTCGACGTCACCTTCCACGAGGTGACCGAGGACGACACGGTGTCGGTGCCGATCGGCGCTCCGGTGTTCAACACCCAGGTGTACGTGCTGGATTCGCGGCTGCGGCCGGTTCCGGTCGGCGTGCCCGGTGAGCTGTACCTCGCGGGCGCGCAGCTGGCGCACGGGTACGTGGGCCGTCCCGACCTGACCACCGAACGCTTCGTGGCCAACCCGTTCGGCGACGCCGAGCGCATGTACCGCACCGGCGACCTGGTGGCCTGGACCGAACACGGCGAGCTGGAGTACCTGGGCCGCACCGACTTCCAGGTCAAGGTGCGCGGTCTGCGCATCGAGCTGGGCGAGATCGAGGCGGCGCTCACCGCGCTGGACTCGGTAGCGCAGGCGGTGGTCGTGGTGCGCAACGATGAGCGGACCGGCGACCAGCTGGTCGCGTACCTGGTGACGGACCCGGACCGGGTGGTGGACGTCGAGTCGGTGAAGGCCGAGCTCGGCGCGCGGCTGCCCGGCTACATGGTGCCCGCTGCCTATGTGGTGCTCGACGAGTTCCCGCTGAACGCCTCCGGCAAGCTGGACCGCAAGGCGCTGCCGGAACCGGTCTTCGAGGCCAAGGTGTTCCGCGCGCCCGCGACGCCGGTGCAGGAGATCGTGGCCGAGACCTTCGCCGAGGTGCTCGGCGCGGAGCGGGTCGGCTTGGACGACGACTTCTTCGAACTGGGCGGCAACTCGCTGGTCGCCACCCAGGTGGCGGCTCGTCTGGGCGAGGCGCTGAACACGCAGGTCCCGGTGCGCGCGCTGTTCGAGGCGTCCACCGTCGTCGCGCTGGCGGCGAAGGTGGAATCGGCCGCGGGCCAGGGCGGCCGGACGCCGCTGGTCGCGCGGGAGCGCCCCGAGCTGGTGCCGCTCTCGCTCGCCCAGCAGCGGATGTGGTTCCTCAACCGGTTCGACAACCGCACCGCCGTGAACAACATCCCGGTGGCCCTGCGGCTGACCGGTGAGCTGGAGGTGGCCGCGCTCGGCGCGGCCATCCGCGACGTGCTCGCGCGGCACGAGGCGCTGCGCACCGTCTACCCCGAAGTGGAGGGCACCGGCTACCAGCGCGTCCTGCCGGTCGGCGAGGTCGGTTTCGACCTGGTCGCCGAATCGGTCGGCGCGGACGAGCTGTCCGCGCGGGTCGTCGAGCTGGCGAGCGTCGGGTTCGACGTCACCACCGAGATCCCGTTCCGGGCGAGCCTGCTCGCGCTGTCTTCCACCGAGCACGTCGCCGTGCTGGTCGTGCATCACATCAGCGCGGACGGCTTCTCGCTGCGGCCGCTGCTGCGCGATGTCGTGCTCGCCTACACCGAGCGCGCCCGCGGAGAGGCGCCCTCCTGGGCCCCGCTCGAGGTGCAGTACGCCGACTACGCGCTGTGGCAGCGCGAGGCGCTCGGCGCCGAGGACGACGCGGACTCCGTCGCGGCGCGCCAGATCGCCTACTGGACCGAGCAGTTGCGCGACCTGCCCGACCAGATCGAGCTGCCCAGCGATCGGCCCCGGCCGGAGATCGCCTCCAATGCCGGTGGCACGCACAACTTCTCGGTCGACGCACAGGTGCACGAGGCGCTCGCCGAGCTGGCGCGCGCCCGCGGCGTGACGCTGTTCATGGTCGTGCACGCCGCGCTGGCGGTGTGGGCGGGCAGGCTGTCCGGCAGCACCGACGTCGCGATCGGCACGCCGATCGCGGGCCGCGGCGAACGCGCGCTCGACGACGTCGTCGGCATGTTCGTCAACACGCTGGTGCTGCGCAGCGAGGTCGACCCGGGCGCCCACTTCGGTGCGCTGCTCGACCAGGTGCGCCGCACCGATCTGGCCGCCTTCGCCAACGCCGACGTGCCGTTCGAGCGGCTGGTGGACGTACTCAGCCCGGCGCGCTCGCAGGCGCACCACCCGCTGTTCCAGGTCGCGCTGACCTTCGAGGCCGCTTCGGCGGCCCAGCTCGGCGCCGTCGCGCTGCCCGGCGGCCTCGAACTCGCCGCCGTCGACTTCGACCCCGGCACCGCGAAATTCGACGTGCAGCTCACCGTGGGCGAGGCCGCCGACGGCGGGCTGACGCTGTCGTGGAACTACGCCACCGAACTGTTCGACCCGGAGACGGTAACGGCCTTCGCCGACCGTCTCGTGCGGATCCTGCGCGGCATCGCGGAGGACCCGGAGACCGCCATCGGCGATATCGACCTGCTCGGCGAGAGCGAGCGGCTGGACGTGTCGCAGCGCTGGGTGTCCTCCGGCGCGGAGAGCGTCGCAGGCGCGTTCGCCGATCCGGATATCACGCTGGTCGGGCTGTTCGACGCGGCTGTTGCCGCACACCCGAACCGGGTCGCGGCGCGCTTCGGCGTGGAGACGCTGACCTACGCCGAGCTGGACCGGCGCGCGAACGTGCTGGCGCGCAGGCTGATCAGCGACGGCGCGGGGCCCGAGACACTGGTCGCGGTGATCCTGCCGCGCTCGCTGGATCTCGTGGTCGCGCTGCTGGCCGTGGTGAAGACGGGCGCGGGTTACGTGCCGGTCGACCCGACCTACCCGGCCGAGCGCATCGCCTACGTGCTCGCCGATTCCCGGCCCACCAGCGTGGTGCTCGACTCCACGGTGCAGGTCGAGGTGCCCGCCGGGTTGCCCGCCGTCGTGCTGGACGGGTTCGCGGTGGAGACCGGCAATGTCGAGGACGCCGACGACGCCCCGATCACCAACGCCGACCGCAACGCGGCGCTCACGCCCGACAACGTCGCGTACGTGATCTACACCTCCGGCTCGACCGGCCGCCCGAAGGGCGTCGCCGTCGCGCACCGCAACGTGGTGCGGCTGTTCGCGAACACCGACCGCGACTTCGGTTTCGGGCCCGAGGACACCTGGACGCTGTTCCACAGCTACGCCTTCGACTTCTCGGTGTGGGAGCTGTGGGGCCCGCTGCTGTTCGGCGGCACCCTCGTGGTGGTCGACTACTACACCTCGCGCTCGCCGGAGCAGTTCCTGGAACTGCTGCGCGCCGAACGCGTCACGGTGCTCAACCAGACCCCGTCGGCGTTCTACCAGCTGGCCGAAGCCGACCGGAACGCCGCGCCCGACGCCGCGCCGCTGGCGCTGCGCTACGTGGTGTTCGGCGGCGAGGCGCTGGAGCCGCGCAGGCTGTCGGACTGGGTCGCGCGCCACGGCGACGGCACCGGTCCGTCCGCCGCGGGGCCGCTGCTGGTCAACATGTACGGCATCACCGAGACCACGGTGCACGTGTCCTACCGCGCGCTGGACGCCGCGACCATCGCCGCCGCCTCCGGCAGCGTGGTCGGCCGCGCCATCGCCGGTCTGCGGGTGTACGTGCTCGACAGTAGGCTGCGCCCGGTGCCGGTCGGCGTCGCGGGCGAAATGTACGTGGCGGGACCGCAATTGGCCCGCGGCTACCTCGGCCGTCCCGATCTGTCGGCCGCTCGTTTCGTCGCCGACCCGATGGGCGACGTGCCGGGCGGGCGACTGTACCGCTCCGGCGACCTCGCCCGCTGGAACCGCTTCGGCGAGCTGGAATACCTCGGCCGCGCCGACGACCAGGTCAAGGTGCGCGGCTTCCGCATCGAGCTCGGCGAGATCGAGTCCGCGATCCTCGCCCAGCCCGGCATCGCCCAGGCCGCGGTCATCGTGCGCGAGGACCAGCCCGGTGATCAGCGGATCGTCGCCTACGTGGTGTCCGAGCCGGGCGCCGAACCCGTGCTCGACGCGGTCCGCGACGGCGCGGCCGCGCAGCTGCCCGCCTACATGGTGCCCTCGGCCGTGGTGCGGCTGGAGTGGATCCCGCTGACCGTCAACGGGAAGCTGGACCGCCGTGCGCTGCCCGCCCCGACCGCACAGGCGCGCGCCTTCCGCGCGCCGGTCACTCCGGTGCAGGAAACCGTGGCGGCGGTGTTCGCCGACGTGCTCGGCCTGGACCGAGTCGGCGTGGACGACGACTTCTTCGACCTCGGCGGCAACTCGCTGATCGCGACCAGGGTGGTCGCCCGCATCGGCGCCGCGCTCGGCACGACCGTCGCCGTGCGCACCCTGTTCGAGGCCTCCACGGTGGAAGCGCTCGCCGCGCGGGTGGAATCGCACGCCGACGGCGCGGCCAGGGCCCGCCTGGTCGCCCGCGAGCGCGCGGCCGACGAACTGGTGCCGCTGTCGTTCGCGCAGCAGCGCATGTGGTTCCTGAACAAGTACGACACCGCCTCGGCGGCCTACAACCTGCCGATCGCGATCAGGCTCACCGGCGCGCTGGACGTCGAGGCGCTGCGGCTGGCGGTGGCCGACGTGGTGCGCAGGCACGAGTCGCTGCGCACCCGCTATCCCGAGCACGGCGGCACCCCGGTCCAGGTGATCGTGCCCGCCGAGGACATCGTCCTGGACCTGCATCCCGTGGCGGTCGACCCGGAGCGGCTGATCGAGACGGTGACCGAGTTCGTCACCGCCGGATTCGATGTGGCCGAACAGGTTCCGCTGCGCACCCGGCTGTACGCGGCCGGGCCGGACGAGCACGTGCTCGTCGTGGTGGTGCACCACATCGCGGCCGACGGCTTCTCCATGGGCCCGCTGACCCGCGACGTGATGGCCGCCTACACCGCGCGCAGCACCGGCAGCGCCCCCGGCTGGGCTCCGCTGGCGGTGCAGTACGCCGACTTCGCGGTGTGGCAGCGCGAGATCCTCGGGTCCGAGGAGGACCCGGACTCGCTGCTGGCCAAGCAGGTCGCGTACTGGCGGCGCGCGCTCGACGACGTCCCCGACGAACTGACCCTGCCCACCGACCGCCCGCGTCCGGCCGTCGCATCGCACCACGGCGCGACGCTGCATCGCGAGCTGTCCGGTGAACTGGTCGCCGCGCTGGAAGAGGTCGCGCGGCAACGCGGCGCGTCGCTGTTCATGGTGATGCACGGCGCGCTGTCGGTGCTGCTGTCGCGTCTGTCCGGCAGCGACGACGTCGCGGTCGGCACGCCGATCGCGGGCCGCGGCGAGGCCGCGCTCGACGACCTGGTCGGCATGTTCGTCAACACGCTGGTGCTGCGGACCGGTATCGAGCCGGGCGAGTCGTTCGCCGACCTGCTCGACCGCGTGCGCCGCACCGACCTCGATGCCTACGGCAACGCCGACGTGCCGTTCGAGCGGCTGGTGGAACTGCTCGCGCCGGAGCGCTCGCAGGCCCGCAACCCGCTGTTCCAGGTGATGCTGGCGTTCCAGAACCTGGAGCGCACCACCCTGGAGCTGCCGGGTCTGTCGGTGTCCGCGCTGGACCTGGAAGAGAACGTCGCTCGCTTCGATCTCCAGTTCACCCTCGCCGAGCGCGGCGAAAACGGTTCCGGCGCCATGGCCTTGGCGCTGACCTACGCCACCGAGCTGTTCGACGAGGCGACCGCGGCGGCCATCGTGGACCGCTGGGAACGCGTGCTCGCGGCCGTCGCGGCCGATCCGTCGGTGACCGTCGGCGCGATCGACGTGCTCGACGCCGCCGAGCGGGCCGACCTGGTCGCCCGCACCGGCGCGCCCGCCACGCCCGCGCGGACGCTGCCGGACCTGATCGCCGAGGCCGCGGCCATCGACCCGGGGGCGCCCGCCGTGGTGTTCCAGGGGCGAAGTGTCTCCTATGGCGAGCTGGACGCGCGTTCGAACCGCCTGGCCCGCCTGCTGATTCAGCGTGGCATCGGGACCGAGGATCTGGTGGCGGTCGCCGTGCCGCGCTCGGACGAGTCGTACTTCGCCGAGTGGGCGGTGTCCAAGTCCGGCGGCGCGTTCGTGCCGATCGACCCGACCTACCCGGCCGACCGCATCGCGCACATGGTCACCGACTCGGGCTCCCCGATCGGTCTCACCGTGGCCTCGGTGCGCGCCGAGCTGCCCGAGTCGGTCGAGTGGCTGGTGCTCGACGAGCTGGACCTCGACGGATTCGACGACGCCGCGGTCACCGACGCCGATCGGGTGCGCCCGGTGCGGCCGGAGCATCCCGCGTACGTCATCTACACCTCCGGTTCCACCGGTGTGCCCAAGGGCGTCGTGGTCACCCACGCCGGTCTTGCCAACTTCCGGGACGAGCAGAACGCCCGCTACGACGTCGATTCCGACACGCGCGCACTGCATTTCGCCTCGCCCAGCTTCGACGCGTCGATCCTGGAATTCCTGCTCGCGATCGGCCGCGGCGGCGCCCTGGTGGTCTGCCCGCCCGGCGTCTACGGCGGCGAGGAGCTGTCCGAGCTGATCCGCGCCGAGCGGGTCACGCACGCCTTCATCACCCCGTCGGTGCTCGCCTCGCTGGATTCGGCGGCGCTGGCGGGCATGCGGGTGATCGTGGCGGGCGGCGAGGCCGTGCCCGCCGATCTGGTCACCAAGTGGGGTGGCGCGCCGGACGGTTCGGGCCGCCGCTTCCACAACGGTTACGGCCCGACCGAGACCACGATCATGACCAACATCAGCGACGCGCTCGCGCCCGGCGACCGGGTCACCATCGGTGGCCCGACCCGCGGCATGCAGTCGCTGATCCTCGACGCCCAGCTCAGGCCCGTTCCGGTGGGTGTCGCGGGTGAGCTGTATCTGTCGGGCGTCCAGCTGGCGCGCGGCTACCACGCGCGCCCGGGGCTGTCGGCGGAGCGTTTCGTCGCCAACCCGTATGTGCCCGGCGCACGGATGTACCGCACCGGTGACGTGGTCCGCTGGACCCGGGTCGGGCACTCCGCAGGCTCCGCGCCCGCTGGAGGAGTCGAATCGCTCGTCGTCGAATACGTAGGTCGCTCCGACTTCCAGGTCAAGGTGCGCGGCTTCCGTATCGAACTCGGTGAGATCGACGCCGCGCTCGCCGCGCACGAGACCGTCGACTTCGCCGTCACCGTCGGCCACAAGAGCGCCGCGGGCGCCGTGTCGTTGGTGTCGTACGTCGTTGCCGCGCAGGGGCACTCGATCGACGTGGCGGCGCTGACCGCGCATGTCGAGGATCGCCTGCCCGCCTACATGGTGCCCTCGTCGATCATGGTGATCGACCACGTGCCGCTCACCCCGGTGGGCAAGCTGGATCGTAAGGCGCTGCCGGAGCCGGTGTTCGCGACCGAGGTCGTGTTCCGCGCGGCGCGCACCCCGGTCGAGCAGACCATCGCCGAGGTGTTCGCCGAGGTGCTCGGTGTGGAGCGGGTCGGCGTGGACGACTCCTTCTTCGCCCTCGGCGGCGACAGCATCGTCTCCATCCAGCTGGTGTCGCGGGCCAAGGCGCGCGGCGTGGTGTTCACCCCGCGGCACGTCTTCGAGCAGCGCACGGTGGCCGGTCTGGCGTCGGTCGCCGAGACGACCGAGGCGGCCGAGGCGTCGGCCACGACTCTGGCCGAGCCGCCGGGCGGCGGGATCGGCGTCATGCCGTTGACGCCGGTCGTGCGGTTCATGGCCGAGCGGCGCGGCTCGTTCGGCCGGTTCAACCAGACGCTGGCGCTGGAACTGCCGGTAGGCATCGATCGGGCGGGCATCGCCGCCACGGTCGGCGCCGTCATCGATCGGCACGACATGCTGCGCGCGAGCCTGCGCCGCGACGGCGACGACTGGATCGTCGAGACCGCCGCGCCGGGCACGGTCGAGGTGGACGCCCTGATCGATCGCACCGAGTTCGCCGCGAACGTCACCGACGCCGAACTGGTCGAGATCGCTTCTGCCGCACTGGACGAGTCGCTGGACCGGCTCGATCCCGCCGCGGGCGTGGTGATCCGGTTCGTCTGGCTGGAACCCGATTCCGCCGAGCGCGCCGGACGCCTGATCGTCGTCGCCCACCACCTGGTGGTGGACGGCGTCTCCTGGCGCATCCTGGTGCCGGATTTCGTCACGGCGTGGGGCCAGCGCACCGCGGGGCAGACCCCGGAGCTGGTCGCCCCGGCCACGTCGATGCGGGCCTGGGCGCACGCGCTGGAGCGCGAGTCGGCCGCCCCGGACCGGTTGGCCGAACTCGACTACTGGCGTTCGGTGGTCGCCGCGGCCGATCCGCTGCTGACCGAGCGTCCGATGGACCCCGCGCTCGACACCTCGGGTGTTATCGAGAAGCATCAGGTCGAGGTGTCCGCCGAGGTCACCAAGGCCCTGCTCACCACGGTTCCGGCGCTGTTCCACGGCGGCGTGAACGACGGCCTGCTCACCGCGCTGGCGCTGGCCACCGCGAAGTGGCGGGCGCGCCGGGTGGCCGCACGCGGCGAGGACTCGCTGCTGATCCGCCTGGAGGGTCACGGCCGCGAGGAAGACGTGGTGCCGGGTGCGGATCTGTCGCGCACCGTCGGCTGGTTCACCGCGATCTACCCGGTCCGCTTCGACCTGTCCGGCATCGACGTCGACGCGGCGTTCGCGGGCGGGCCCGCGCTGGGCGCGGCCGTCAAAGCGGTCAAGGAGCAGTTGCTCTCCGTGCCGGACAAGGGCATCGGCTACGGCCTGCTGCGCTACCTGAACCCCGAGACCGCGGCCGAGCTGCCGCGCGAACTGCCCGGTCAGGTGAGCTTCAACTACCTCGGTCGCATCTCCGAGGGCGACGTGCCGGAGTCGCTGCGCGGCTTCGGCTGGATCCCCGCGCCGGAACTCGGCGCGCTGGGCGGCGCCTACGACGCGGACATGCCCGCGATGGCGCCGCTGGACGTGAACGCGATCGTGGTCGGCGACAAGCTGACCGCCAACATCGGCTACCCGTCGACCCTGCTGTCGGCCGCCGAGGTGCGCGAGTTCGGCGAGCTGTGGACCACGGCGCTGGAAGCGGTGGCCCGCCACGCCAATTCGACCGGCGCGGGTGGGCACACCCCGTCGGACTTCGCGCTGGTGCGCAGCACGCAACGCGATATCGACACCTGGGAGCGGCGCTTCCCCGCACTGTCGGACGTCTGGCCGCTGTCGGCGCTGCAAGCAGGTCTGCTGTTCCACGCTCGCCTCGCCGCGAGCTCGGTGGACGTGTACACCGCCCAGGCGGTGCTGACGCTCACCGGCCGGGTGGACGCCGCCCGGTTGCGTTCGGCCGCACAGGCATTGGTGGACCGCTACGAGAACCTGCGCACCGCGTTCGTCAGCGACCACGACGGCAACCCGGTGCAGATCGTGCTGGACAGCGTCCGCGTCGCCTGGACCGAGCACGACCGGACCGAATCCGGGGCGGCGGAGGACCTGATCGAGGCCGACCGCATGCAGCGGTTCGACCTGACCGCGCCGCCGCTGATCCGCTTCACGCTGATCCAGGTCGCGCCCGACCGCTGGCAGTTCGTGGTGGCCAACCACCACATCCTGCTCGACGGCTGGTCGATGCCGCTGCTCATGCGGGACCTGCTGGTGCTCTACGCCGCCCACGCGGACGCCTCCGCGCTGCCCGCGGTGCGCTCCTACCGGCACTTCCTGGACTGGACCCGGCAGCAGGACCACACGGCGTCGCTGGCCGCGTGGGCGCACGCGCTGCGCGGCGTCGGCGAGCCGACCCTGCTGGCGCGTCCGGACGCCGGTCGCGAGATCACCTCGCTGTCCGGGGAGTACTTCTTCGAATTGGACGAGGCGACCACCGCGCGGCTGACCGCGCTGGCCGGCTCGCTCGGCGTCACCCCGAACACCGTGCTGCAGACGGCGTGGGGCATTCTCGTCGGCCGGATGACCAGCCGCGACGACGTGCTGTTCGGCACCACCGTCTCCGGCCGTCCCGCGCAGCTGTCCGGCGTGGAGGCGATGGTCGGTCTGTTCATCAACACCGTGCCGGTGCGGGTGCGCTTCGATCCGTCGGAGTCGGTGCGCGACCTGCTCGTGCGCACCCAGGGTGAGCAGGCCGATCTGCTCGACCACCACTACGTGGGCTTGGCCGACATCCAGGCTGTCACCGGCATCGGTGGCCTGTTCGACACCCTCGTGGTGTTCGAGTCCTACCCGGTCGACGCGGCGGGCTTGCAGGCGCAGGCCGCGGACATCGACGGCATGGCCGTGGTCGGCCTGGACGCGGCCGACGCCACGCACTACCCGCTGACCCTGATCGCGCAGCTGGATTCGCGGTTGCGGGTGCGCGCGGGCTACCTGCGCGACCTGTTCGACGAGCAGACCGTGCGCCGCATCGCCGACCGCTTGACCCGGGTGCTCACCGCGATCACCGCCGAGCCCGGCGCGGTCGTCGGCGACATCGAGCTGCTCGACACCGCCGAGCGCGAGCTCGTGGTGTCGGACTGGAACGACACCACGCACCCGGTGGATGCGGGCGCGACTCTGGTGTCGATGTTCTACGACCAGGTGGAACGCACCCCCGACGCGACCGCGATCACGTTCGAGGGGACGAGTCTGTCCTACGCCGAGTTCTCCTGGCGGGTGAACCAGCTGGCGCGCTGGCTGATCGCGCGCGGCGTGGGCGCGGAATCCTATGTGGCGCTGGGCATGCGGCGCTCGATCGATCTGGTGGTCGGCATGTACGCCGTCGCCGTGGCCGGTGGCTCGTACGTGCCGTTGGACCCGGATCACCCGGCCGAGCGCACCGAATACATCCTCGGCACGGCCGATCCGGTGTGCGTGCTCACCTCGGGCAGTGACCTCGACATCGACACCGCGCAGGTGCGTATCGATCTGCTCGACCTGAAGGGCCTGTCGGAGGCGCCGGTCACCGATGCCGATCGTCGCGCGCCGCTGCGTCCGTCGAACACGGCGTATGTGATCTTCACGTCGGGTTCGACGGGTCGCCCGAAGGGCGTGGCGGTGTCGCATGCGGCGATCGTCAACCGCCTTGTCTGGATGCAGACTGCCTACCAGTTGACCGCTGATGATGTGGTGTTGCAGAAGACCCCGGCCACGTTCGACGTGTCGGTGTGGGAGTTCTTCTGGCCGTTGCAGATCGGTGCGCGCCTGGTAGTGGCCAAGCCCGACGGGCACCGTGACCCGGCCTACCTCGCGGAGGTCATCAGCGGCGAGAAGGTGAGCGTCACCCACTTCGTGCCGTCGATGCTCGCTGTGTTCGTCGCTGATGCGGCTGCCGCGCGGTGTGACTCGTTGCGGTTGGTGTTCGCCTCGGGTGAGGCGCTGCCGCCGAAACCGGCGCATCGCCTGCGCGAGTTGACCGGTGCCGCGCTGCACAACTTGTACGGCCCGACCGAAGCCGCGGTCGACGTCACCTTCCACGAAGTTGTCGACGCAGACACCGAGACGGTGCCGATCGGTGCTCCCGTGTTCAACACCCAGGTGTTCGTGTTGGACGCGCGGTTGCGTCCGGTGCCGGTGGGTGTCGCGGGTGAGCTGTATCTGGCGGGTGCTCAACTCGCGCGCGGTTATGTCGCGCGCCCGGATCTGACCAGTGACCGGTTCGTGGCCAACCCCTACGGGGAGCCCGGCGCGCGGATGTATCGCACGGGTGACCTGGTGGCGTGGACCGAGCACGGTGAGCTGGAGTATCTGGGCCGCACCGACTTCCAGGTGAAGTTGCGTGGTCTGCGTATCGAGCTGGGCGAGATCGAGTCGGCGCTGACCGGCTTGGAGGAGGTCGCGCAGTCGGTCGTGGTCGTGCGCTCGGACGCGCACGCCGGCGATCAGCTCGTCGCTTACGTCATCCCCGCGCCGAACGCCGCGCTGGACACCGACCTGGTCCGCGAGGACCTGGCGCGGCAGTTGCCCGCGTACATGGTGCCGTCGGTCGTGATCGTGCTGGAGGAGTTCCCGCTCAACGCCTCCGGCAAGCTGGACCGCAAGGCCCTGCCCGCGCCGGTGTTCGAGGCCGCGGTGTTCCGCGCCCCGACCACGCCGGTCGAGGAGATCGTCGCCGCCACCTTCGCCGACGTGCTCGGCCTGGAGCGGGTCGGCCTGGACGACGACTTCTTCGCCCTCGGCGGTAACTCGCTGTCGGCCACCCAGGTCGCGGCCCGGCTGTCCGCCGCGCTGGACACCGACCTCGGCGTGCGCGAGCTGTTCGAGGCGTCCACCGTGGTGGCGCTGGCGGCGCGCGCGGAGACCAAGGCGGGCGCGGGCGGCCGGGCGCCGCTGGCGCCGCAGCAGCGGCCGGAGCTGGTGCCGCTGTCGCTGGCTCAGCAGCGCATGTGGTTCCTCAACCGCTTCGACCCCGACTCGGCGGTGGACAACATCCCGGCCGCCGTGCGGCTGTCCGGCCTGCTCGACCGGCAGGCGCTGCAGATCGCCGTCGCCGACGTGCTGGCCCGCCACGAGTCGCTGCGCACGTTCTACCCCGAGGTGGACGGCGCCGCGCACCAGCAGACCGTGGCCACCGCGAAGGTCATCCCCGACCTCACCCCGGTCGACGTGACCGAAGCCGAACTGCCCGAGCGGCTCGCGGAGCTGATCGGCACGGCGTTCGACGTCACCGCCGAGGTGCCGTTCCGCGCCCGGCTGTTCGAGATCAGCCCCACCGAGCACGTGCTCGCGTTGGTGGTGCACCACATCTCGGCCGACGGGTTCTCCATGGGCCCGCTCACCCGGGACGTGATGACCGCCTACGGCGCCCGCGTCGACGGCGGCGAGCCCGCCTGGCGTCCGCTGGACGTGCAGTACGCGGACTTCGCGCTGTGGCAGCGCCAGGTCCTCGGCGCCGAGGACGACCCGAATTCGGTGATCTCCGAGCAGATCTCGTTCTGGTCGGACACGCTGCGCGGGCTGCCCGAGCAGCTGGACCTGCCCGCCGACCGGCCGCGTCCCGCGGTCGCCTCCGGCCGCGGCGCCACGCACGTCTTCGAGATCGACGCCCAAACCCACGCCCAGCTCACCGAACTCGCCCGCACCAGGGGCGCGACGCTGTTCATGGTCGCGCACACCGCGCTGGCCGTGCTGCTGTCGCGCCTGTCCGGCGAGGACGACATCGCGATCGGCACCCCGATCGCGGGCCGTGGCGAGCGCGCGCTCGACGACCTGATCGGCATGTTCGTCAACACCCTGGTGCTGCGTACCCCGATCGAGCCCGCGGCGACGTTCACCGACCTGCTGCGTTCGGTGCGCGCCACCGACATCGCCGCGTTCGGGCATGCCGACCTGCCGTTCGAGCGGCTGGTGGAGATCCTGAACCCGGCGCGCTCGCAGGCGCGCCACCCGCTGTTCCAGGTGATGTTGTCGTTCCAGAACACCGGCCAGAACAGCCTCGAACTCCCCGGCCTCACGGTCAGCGGTGTCGACCTGCCGATCGACGTCGCCAAGTTCGACCTGCAACTGGTGCTGTCCGAACGCGACGCCGCCGAGGCGGCTGTCGGTACGAGCGCTGCCCCCGCGGGTATCGCCGCCGAACTGATCTACGCGACCGACCTGTTCGATCCGGCCACCATGGCGGAGTTCGGCCGCCGCTTCGGCCGGTTGCTGAAGGCCGTCGCGGCCGAGCCGGACCGGCCGATCGGCGACATCGCGCTGCTGGACGAGCAGGAGACCGCGCAGGCGCTGCGCGGCTGGAACGACACCGTCCGCGACCTCGGCCCGGCGACCACGCTGGTCGAGGAGTTCGCCACGCAGGCGGCGGCAACGCCGGACGCGGTGGCGGTCATCGACCCGGCCACCGGAACGTCGCTGACCTACGCCGAATTCGCCGCGCGTGTGCGGCGGCTCGCGCGCCGCCTCATCGAGGCGGGCGTCGGCCCGGAGACGCTGGTCGCCCTCGGCCTGCGTCGCTCGGTGGACCTGGTCGTGGCGGCCTACGCGGTGCACGCCGCGGGCGGCGGCTACGTGCCGCTGGACTTGGACCAGCCCGCCGATCGCGTGCACTACGTGCTCGACTCGGCCGACCCGGTCTGCGTGCTCACCACCGCGCGCGACGCGTTCGACGGCGCGGGCCGCGCGACGCTGAGCATCGACGAGCTGGACCTGTCCGGCTACCCGGACGCACCCGTCACCGATGCCGATCGCATCGCGCCGCTGCGCCCGCAGCACCCGGCGTACGTGATCTTCACCTCCGGCTCCACCGGCCGCCCGAAAGGCGTCGCCGTGCCGCACGCCGCGGTTGTCAACCAGATCCGCTGGATCACCGGCGAATACGGCATCGGCGCCGACGACGTCGTGCTGTTCAAGACCCCGGCCACCTTCGACGTGTCGGTGTGGGAGCTGTTCGGACCGCTGAGCACCGGCGGCCGGATCGTGGTGGCGAGCCCGGACGGGCACCGCGACCCGCAGTATCTCGCCGAGGTGATCGCCGCGCAGCGGGTCACCATGACCTCGTTCGTGCCGTCCATGCTGACCGTCTTCGCGGGCGGGATCGACCCGGCCGACGCGGCCGAACTCGCCTCGCTGCGGACGCTGTTCGTCGCCGGTGAGGCGTTCACCGCCGACGCGGTCGTCGCCATCCGCCGGGTGAGCGACGCCGCCCTGTACAACCTGTACGGCCCCACCGAGTTCACCGTGCACGCCACGCACGGTCCGGTGGCCGAGCAGGTGGACGGCGCTGTGCCGATCGGCCTGCCGGTGTGGAACGCGCAGGCTTACGTCCTGGACGCGCGGCTGCACCCGGTGCCGCCGAACGTCGCGGGCGAGCTTTACCTCGCCGGCGATCAGCTGGCGCGCGGCTACGTCGGCCGCGCCGACCTGACCGCCGACCGCTTCGTGGCCAACCCGTACGGGGAGCCCGGCGCGCGGATGTACCGCACCGGTGACCTGGTCACCCGGGACGACACCGGCGCCATCGAATACCTGGGCCGCACCGACTTCCAGGTGAAGTTGCGCGGTCTGCGCATCGAGCTCGGCGAGATCGAGGCCGCGCTGACCTCGCACGAATCGGTCGTGCAGTCGGTCGCGCTGGTGCGCTCCGACGCACGCACCGGCGATCAGCTGGTCGGCTACGTGGTGCCCGCGGGCGGCGCGACGGTGGATGTCGAGCAGGTGCGCGCGCATCTGTCCGCGCTGCTGCCGTCGTACATGGTGCCCGCCGCGATCGTCGTGCTCGACGCCATGCCGCTGAACCCGAACGGCAAGCTGGACCGGCGCGCGCTGCCCGAACCCGTCTTCGAGGCACGGGCGTTCCGTGCGCCGTCGACACCGGTCGAGGAGATCGTCGCCGACGTCTTCGCCGAGGTGCTCGGCCTGGCGCAGGCCGACCGAGCCGTCGGCCTGGACGACGACTTCTTCGACTTGGGCGGCAACTCGCTGATCGCCACCCAGGTGGTCGCCCGCCTCGGCGCGGCGCTGGACACCAGGATCCCGGTCCGCGTGCTGTTCGAGGCGCCCACCGTGGCCGCGCTGGCCACACGGGTCGAGGCGCACCAGGGCACCGGCCGCCGCCGCGAGCTCGTCGCGGGCCCGCGTCCGTCCAAGATCCCGTTGTCGCTGGCCCAGCAGCGGATGTGGTTCCTGAACCGGTTCGACAACCGGACCGCGGTGAACAACATCCCGCTCGCGGTCCGGCTCACCGGAACCCTGGACACCGAGGCGCTGCGCCAGGCCGTCGCCGACGTGGTCGACCGGCACGAGGTGCTGCGCACCGTCTACCCGGAGACCGCCGACGGCCAGGGCGTGCAGGTCGTGCTGCCCGCCGGGCACAGCGCCATCGATCTCACCCCGATCGAGGTGTCCGAGGCCGAGATCCAGGAGCGGATCAGCGACCTGGTGCTGACCGGCTTCGACGTCACCGCCGCGGTTCCGGTGCGGGCCGAGCTGTTCCGCATCGCGGGCTCGATGGACGGCTCGCAGCCCGACACCCACGTGCTGGTGTTCGTGGTGCACCACATCTCCGGCGACGGCTGGTCGGTGCGTCCGCTGGCGCGCGACGTGATGGTGGCCTACTCGGCGCGTTCGCGCGGCGAGGCGCCCGCCTGGGCTCCGCTGCCGGTGCAGTACGCCGACTACGCGCTGTGGCAGCGCGAGACGCTGGGCTCCGAAGGTGATCCCGGTTCGCTGATCGCCCAGCAGGTCGCGTTCTGGTCCGACACCCTGGCCGGGCTGCCGGATCAGCTGGACCTGCCGTCGGACCGCTCCCGCCCTGCGGTGGCGTCCAACCGCGGTGGCGTGTACGAGTTCTCGCTCGACGCGCGGCTGCTGCGCGAGCTGAACGCGCTGGCCCGCGCGAACGGCGCCAGCCTGTTCATGGTGGTGCACGCGGCGTTCGCCGCGCTGCTGGCGCGGCTGTCCGGCAGCGACGACATCGCCATCGGCACCGCGGTCGCAGGCCGCGGTGAGGCGGTGCTCGACGACGCGATCGGCATGTTCGTCAACACCCTGGTGCTGCGCAGCGCGGTCGATCCAGCGACGTCGTTCACCGACCTGCTCGACCGCACCAAGGACACCGACCTGGCGGCGTTCGCGCACGCCGACCTGCCGTTCGAGCGGCTGGTGGAGATCCTGAACCCGGCGCGCTCGCAGGCGCGTCACCCGCTGTTCCAGGTGATGCTGTCGTTCCAGAACACCGGTGAGGCCGCGTTCGAGCTGCCCGGGCTCGAGGTGGCCGGTGTGCCGCTGGACGTGGTCACCGCCAAGTTCGACCTGCATCTCAACCTCGCCGACCGGTTCGACGCCGCCGGTGCGGTCGACGGCATGACCGCCGAATTCGCCTACGCCACCGACATGTTCGATGCCGACACCATCGCCGGCGTGGCGGCGCGCCTGGTGCGGATGCTGACCGCGGTCGCCGCGGATCCGTCCGTCACCGTCGGCGACGTCGAGCTGCTCGACAGTGTCGAGCGCACCGAGGTCATCGAGCGGTGGAACGACACCGCGCACCCGGTCGACCCGGCCGCCACCCTGGTGTCGATGTTCGCCGCGCAGCTCGCGCGCACCCCGGACGCGCCCGCGGTGACGTTCGAGGGGACGAGTCTGTCCTACGCCGAGTTCGCTTCCCGGGTGAACCGCCTGGCCCGCCATCTGATCGCGCTGGGCGTGGGCCCGGATTCGATGGTGGCGCTGGGCATGCGCCGCTCGATCGACCTGGTGGTCGGCATGTACGCGGTGAGCGTCGCCGGTGGCGCGTACGTGCCGCTGGACCCGGACCACCCGGCCGACCGCACGCGCTACGTGCTCGACACCGCTCGCCCCGTGTGCGTGCTGACCACCTCGCGCGACGGATTCGACGCGGGCGCGACCCGGGCGATCGAGATCGACCTGGTGTCGCTGGCCGACTATTCCGACGAGCCCGTCACCGACGCCGAACGCCGTGCGCCGCTGCGTGGGTCGAACACCGCGTACGTCATCTTCACCTCCGGTTCGACCGGCCGCCCGAAGGGCGTGGCGGTCTCGCACGCCGCGATCGTCAACCGCCTGGTGTGGATGCAGGACGAGTACGGCTTGGACGACACCGACGTGGTGTTGCAGAAGACACCGGCCACGTTCGACGTGTCGGTGTGGGAATTCTTCTGGCCGTTGCAGGTCGGCGCCCGCTTGGTGGTCGCGAAGCCGGACGGCCACCGCGACCCGGCCTACCTCGTGCAGGTCATCACCGACGAGCAGGTCACCACGGCGCACTTCGTGCCCTCGATGCTGTCGGTGTTCGTGGCCGAGGAACGCGCCGACGAGTGCACCAGCCTGCGCAACGTCTTCGCCTCCGGTGAAGCGCTGCCCGCCGCCACCGCGCAGCGGATGCAGGAACTCACCGGCGCGCGCCTGCACAACCTGTACGGCCCGACCGAAGCCGCGGTCGACGTCACCTATCACGAGGTGACCGAGGACGACACGGTGTCGGTGCCGATCGGCGCTCCGGTGTTCAACACCCAGGTGTACGTGCTGGATTCGCGCCTGCACCCGGTGCCGGTGGGCGTCGCGGGTGAGCTGTACCTCGCGGGCGTGCAACTGGCCCGCGGCTACGTCGCGCGTCCCGATCTGACCTCCGATCGGTTCGTGGCGAACCCGTACGGGGAGCCCGGCGCGCGGATGTACCGCACCGGCGACCTGGTCACCTGGACCGACAAGGGCGAGCTGGAGTACCTGGGCCGCACCGACTTCCAGGTGAAGCTGCGCGGTCTGCGCATCGAGCTGGGCGAGATCGAGTCGGCGCTCACGGCGCTGGAGTCGCTCGCCCAGGCGGTGGTCGTGGTGCGCTCGGACGATCGGCTGGGCGACCAGCTGGTCGCCTACGTCATCGCGACCGCGGGCCGTTCGGTGGACATCGAGGGCGTGCGCGCGGAACTCGGCGGCGAGCTGCCCGCGTACATGGTGCCATCGGCGTTCGTCGTGCTGGACGCGTTCCCGCTGAACGCCTCCGGCAAGCTGGACCGCAAGGCGCTGCCCGCTCCGGTGTTCGAGGCCAAGGTGTTCCGCGCTCCGTCCACCCCGATCGAGGAGATCGTGGCGGGCACCTTCGGCGACGTGCTCGGCGTCGCGCGGGTCGGCCTGGACGACGACTTCTTCGAACTCGGCGGCAACTCGCTGCTGGCCACCCAGGTGACCGCGCGGCTCGGCGCCGCGCTGGACACCGGGCTCGCGGTGCGCGACCTGTTCGAGGCGTCCACCGTGCTGGCGCTGGCCGCCCGGGTGGAGCACAACGCCGGGTCCGGCCGGGACCGGCCGCGCCTGGAGGCGGGGGAGCGTCCGGCGCGCATCCCGCTGTCGCCCGCGCAGCAGCGGTACTGGTTCCTCAACCAGTTCGACACGGCCACCTCGGCGGTGGACAACATCCCGCTGGCCGTCCGGCTGTCCGGCACGCTCGACGTGGCCGCGCTGGAACAGGCCATCGGCGACGTGTTCGCCCGCCACGAGGTGCTGCGCACCACCTACCCGCGTTCGGCGGACGGGCCGCACCAGGTGATCCGTCCCGCGGACCGGTCCGCGGCGGCGCTCTCCCCGATCGACGTCGCCGAGGAGGATCTGCTCGGCACCGTCATCGGCTTCGCGCTGACCACCTTCGACGTCACCGTCGAGGTGCCGCTTGCGGTGGCGCTGTTCCGTATTTCGGACAGCGACCACGTGCTCGCGTTCACCGTGCACCACGTCGCGGCCGACGGCTCGTCGATGGGCCCGCTGGCCCGCGACGTGATGGCCGCCTACGTGGCCCGTGTGCAGGGCGAGGCGCCGCAGTGGCAGCCGCTGCCGGTGCAGTACGCCGACTACGCGCTGTGGCAGCGCGCGGTGCTCGGATCCGAGGACGACCCGGAATCGCTGGCCGCGCGGCAGGTGGCCTACTGGACCTCGGCGCTGGCCGATCTACCCGATCAGCTGGAGCTGCCCGCCGACCGCCCGCGCCCGCCCGCGCAGTCGTTCCAGGGCAAGGCGATCCGCTTCGAGATCGACCCGCAGCGGCACGCCCGCCTGCACGAGCTGGCGCGCGCGCACAACGCGTCGCTGTTCATGGTGGTGCACGCGGCGCTGGCGGTGCTGCTGTCGCGGCTGTCGGGCACCGACGACATCGCGGTCGGCACCCCGATCGCCGGTCGCGGCGAACGCGAACTCGACGACCTGATCGGCATGTTCGTCAACACCCTGGTGTTCCGCACCCGGGTGCGGCCCGCCGAGCGCTTCGCCGACCTGCTCGGTGACGTGAAGGAACGCGACCTGGAGGCGTTCGCCAACGCCGACGTGCCGTT
Source organism: Nocardia abscessus (assembly GCF_015477775.1). Taxonomy (GTDB): domain Bacteria; phylum Actinomycetota; class Actinomycetes; order Mycobacteriales; family Mycobacteriaceae; genus Nocardia; species Nocardia abscessus_A. The sequence continues at coordinate 138,204 of NZ_JADLQO010000016.1, forward strand.
CGAGCGCCTGGTCGAGGTGCTCAACCCGGTGCGCTCGACCGCGCGCAACCCGCTGTTCCAGGTGGGCCTGTCGTTCCAGAACCTGGCCGAGACCACCTTCGAGCTGCCCGGGCTCACCGTGAGCGCGGTCAACTTCGACTCGCAGCTGGCCAAGACCGACCTGCACGTCACGCTGTACGACCGGTACGCCGAGGACGGCACACCGGCCGAGATCATCACCGAATTCGGTTACGCCACCGACCTGTTCGACGAGGACACGGTGCAGGGCTTCGCCGACCGGTTCCTGCGCGTGCTCGACGCCGTGCTGGCCGACGCCTCGGTGCTGGTGGGCGAGATCGATCTGCTCGCGCCGCAGGAGAGCGAGCGCATCCTCACCGCCTGGAACGACACCGAATACGATCTCGACGCTCTGCTCGCGGCGCGTTCCGCGGGCTCCACGCGCACCGCGACGCTGGTGTCGCTGCTGGATGCCACCGTGGCCGCGACGCCGGAGGCGGTGGCGCTGGTCGCCGACGAGTCGACCGGGCGCCGCGAGCTGACCTACGCCGAGCTGGACGCGCGGGTCAACCGCCTGGCCCGCTACCTGATCGGCCGCGGCGTCGGCCCGGAGGACCGGGTCGCGCTGGCGATCCGCCGCAGCAGCGATCTCGTGGTCGCCATGTACGCGGTCGCGAAGGCCGGCGCGGCCTACGTGCCGATCGATCCGGATCAGCCCGCCGAGCGGACCGATTACATCCTCGGCACCGCCGCGCCGGTGTGCGTGCTGACCACCGCGCGCGACGGCTTCCGCACCGCGGCGGCCGAGACCGTGCAGATCGACGGGCTCGACCTCGCCGGGTACGCGGACACGCCGGTGACCGCGGCCGAGCGCACGGGTGCGCTGACCCCCGCGAACACCGCGTACGTGATCTTCACGTCCGGCTCGACCGGCCAGCCGAAGGGCGTCGCCGTCCCGCACGGCGCGATCGTCAACCAGTTGCAATGGGAGACGGCCGTTTTCGAGCTCGGCGCCGAGGACGCGGTGCTGCTGAAGACGGCGGCGACGTTCGACCTGTCGGTGTGGGAGTTCTGGTCGGCCGCGGTTTCCGGTGGCCGCCTGGTGATCTCGGCGGCCGACGGGCACCGCGATCCGGCGTACCTGAACGAGCTGATGCGCGCCACCGGCGTCACCACGCTGCATGTGGTGCCGTCCATGCTGGACGCGTTGCTCACCGAATCCGGTGGCCGCCTGTCGGCCTCGCTGCGGCGCGTGCTGGCCATCGGTGAGGCGCTGCCCGCCGCGACCGCCCAGCGGTTGCGCCGCAACAACGCCGCCGAACTGCACAACCTCTACGGTCCGACCGAGGCGGCGGTGTCGATCACCAGTCACCTGGTCACCGATGCCGACGAGGCGGCGGTCTCGATCGGCGCGCCGGAGTGGAACAGCCGGGTCTACGTGCTCGACTCCCGCCTGCGGCCGGTGCCGGTCGGCGTCTCCGGCGAGCTGTACCTGGCCGGTGCCCAGCTGGCGCGCGGCTACTTCGGTCGCGCCGACCTGACCGCCGACCGGTTCGTCGCCGACCCGTTCGGCGCGCAGGGCGAGCGGATGTACCGTACCGGCGACCTGGTGGCCTGGAGCGCCACCGGTGAACTGGACTACCGCGGCCGCACCGACTTCCAGGTGAAGATCCGCGGCTTCCGCATCGAGCTCGGCGAGATCGAGGCCGCGCTGCTGCGGCAGGACGTGGTGAGCGCGGCCGCCGTCGTCGCGCACAACGATCCGAGCATCGGCGACCGGTTGGTCGCCTACGTGGTGCCCAGGACCGGCACGCTGGACAAGCGCGCGTTGCAGTCCGCGCTGGCGGCCGAGCTGCCGTCGTACATGGTGCCGTCGATGCTGATCGAGCTGGACGCGCTGCCGCTCAACGCGAACGGCAAGCTGGACCGTAAGGCGCTGCCGCAGCCCACCTTCGAGAAGGCGGTATTCCGCGCGCCGGTCACCCCGATCGAGCAGATCGTGGCGAACACCTTCGCCGAGGTGCTGCGCATCTCCGATCGTGACGGTGGCGAGTCCAAGCGCCTCGGCCTGGACGACGACTTCTTCGCCTGGGGCGGTAACTCACTGCTGGCCACGCAGGTCGCCGCCCGCCTGGGCGAGGCGCTGGACACGCGGGTGCCGGTGCGCCTGCTGTTCGAGGCGTCCACCGTCGCCGCGCTCGCGGTGCGGGTGGAGCAGCACGCCGACATGGGCGGCCGCCGCGCGCTGACCGCGGGGCAGCGGCCGGAGCACATTCCGCTGTCGCTGGCGCAGCAGCGCATGTGGTTCCTCAACCGGTTCGACACCCAGTCGGCGGCCTACAACGTGCCGATCGCGGTGCGGCTGTCGGGCGCGCTGGACGTGGCCGCGCTGCGCGCCGCCATCGCGGACCTGGTGAGCCGCCACGAGATCCTGCGCACCGTCTACCCGCAGACCGAGTCCGGTCCGGTGCAGGTCATCCTGCCGCCCGCGCAGGCGATGCCGCGTCTCGAGGTGCGGGTGGTCGCGCCCACGCAGATCGAGTCCGCCGTGGTGGCGCTGACGTCGACGATCTTCGACGTCACCACCGAGGTGCCGATGAAGGTCGCGCTGTTCCAGATCGCCGGAGAGGGCGCGCCGACCGGGCCGGACGGGTCGGTGGACTACGTGCTGGCCATGGTGGTGCACCACATCTCCGGTGACGGTTCCTCGGTCGGCCCGCTGACCAGGGACCTGATGATCGCCTACGCCGCGCGCGCGGCGGGCGAGGCGCCGAACTGGGCGCCGCTTCAGGTCCAGTACGCGGACTACAGCATCTGGCAGCGCGAACTGCTCGGCGACGAGGACGATCCGGAATCGCTGGCCGCCAAGCAGGTCGCCTACTGGAAGCAGGCGCTGGCCGAGCTGCCCGACCAGCTGGACCTGCCCTCGGACCGGCCGCGTCCGGCGGTGCAGTCGTTCGCGGGCGGCAAGGTCGAGCTGCGGGTGGACGCGCAGACCCATCAGGCGCTGATCGAGCTGGCGCGTGCGGAGGGCGCGACGCTGTTCATGGTCGTGCACACCGCGCTCGCGGTGCTGCTGGCCCGCTTGTCGGGCACCGACGACATCGCGATCGGCACGCCGATGGCGGGTCGTGGCGAAGCCGCGCTGGACGATTTGATCGGCATGTTCGTCAACACCCTGGTGTTCCGCACCCGGGTCGAGGCGGGCGAGGCGTTCACCGACCTGCTGGCCCGTCAGCGCGAGACCGACATCCAGGCGTTCGCCAACGCCGACGTGCCGTTCGAGCGCCTGGTCGAGGTGCTCAACCCGGTGCGCTCGACCGCGCGGCACCCGCTGTTCCAGGTGGGTCTGTCGTTCCAGAACCTGGCGCAGTCCGCGCTGGAGCTGCCCGGTCTGAGCGTGTCCGGCCTGGACATCGACACCGAGCTGTCCCAGTTCGACCTGCATCTGATCGCGACCGACCGCTACGACGACGGCGGCGCGCCCGAGGGCATCACCGGGTTCTTCACCTACGCGACCGACATGTTCGATCGCGCGACGGTGCAGGGCTTCGTGGACCGGTTCGCGCGTCTGCTCGGCGAGATCGTCGCCGCGCCGCGCACCCCGGTCGGCGACCTCGAACTGCTCGACGCCGCCGAACGGACCCGCCTGCTCACCGCACGCAATGCGACCGACCAGCCGGTGGACACCTCCGCCACGCTGGTGTCGCTGCTGGACGCCACGGTGGCGGCCGGACCGAAGGAAGTCGCGCTCGTCACCGAGGACGGCGAGTCGATCACCTACGGTGCGCTCGATGTTCGGGTGAACCGGCTTGCGCGGCACTTGATTTCGATGGGTGTCGGCCCGGAGTCGCGGGTCGCGCTCGCGTTGCGTCGTTCGGTCGATTTGATCGTGGCGATGTACGCGGTGGCGAAGTCCGGTGGTGCGTATGTGCCGGTGGATCCGGATCAGGCTGCCGAGCGCACGAGTTACATCCTGGAGACGGCGGCACCGGTCTGTGTACTGACCAACGCCGATGCCGAGTTCAGCACCGATGTCGCCGAGGTGGTGCGCATCGATGAACTGGATCTGTCGGGTATCCCCGCCACCCCGATCGCCGATGCTGATCGGGTCGCTCCGTTGCGTCCGGAGAACACGGCGTACGTGATCTTCACCTCCGGTTCCACCGGTCGCCCGAAGGGCGTCGCCGTTCCGCATGGCGCGATCGCGAACCAGTTGCAGTGGAAGAACATCGAGTTCGGTTTGGACGCTGCGGATGCGATTCTGCTGAAGACCGCCGCGACGTTCGACCTCTCGGTGTGGGAGTTCTGGTCGGCGGCGGTGTGTGGTGGTCGTTTGGTCATCGCATCGCCCGACGGTCATCGGGATCCGGCGTATCTGAACGAGTTGATGGCACGCGAGTGGGTCACCACGTTGCATGTGGTGCCGTCGATGTTGGATGCGTTGTTGACGGCTGGTATGCCGAATTCGCTGTGGCGGGTGTTGGCGATCGGTGAGGCGTTGCCGGGTTCGGTGGCGCAGCGGTTCTTGCGGGAGAACCCGCGCACCGAGTTGTTCAACCTGTACGGTCCGACCGAGGCGGCGGTGTCCATCACCAGCCACCGCGTCACCCTCGCCGATGAGACATCCGTGTCGATCGGTGCGCCGGAATGGAACAGCCAGGTCTACGTCCTCGACGGCCGCTTGCGGCCCGTGCCGGACGGTGTTTCCGGTGAGCTGTACCTGGCCGGTGCGCAGCTTGCACGCGGATACTTCGGTCGTGCGGATCTGACCGCGGATCGGTTCGTGGCCAACCCGTTCCAGCCCGGTGCTCGGATGTACCGCACAGGTGACCTGGTCGCGTGGAACGGCAACGGTGAACTCGAGTATCGGGGTCGTACGGATTTCCAGGTGAAGATCCGTGGTTTCCGTATCGAGCTGGGTGAGATCGAAGCTGCTTTGTTGGCGTTGCCGGTGGTCGCGCAGACGGCGGTGATCGCCAAGTCGGATCCGAGGACCGGTGACCGCCTGGTGGCTTACCTGGTTGCCGCGGATGTTGATGCCGGTGTCGATGTGGCGCAGGTGAAGTCGGAGCTGACTGCCGGTTTGCCGTCGTACATGGTGCCGTCGGCGTTCGTGGTGTTGGACGCGTTGCCGTTGAATGTGAACGGCAAGTTGGATCGCAGGGCGTTGCCGGAACCGGAGTTCGAGGTTCAGGTGTTCCGTGCGCCGTCGACTCCGATCGAGGAGATCGTGGCGACGGTGTTCGCCGAGGTGCTCGGTGTGGAGCGTGTCGGCGCGGATGATGATTTCTTCGCTTTGGGTGGTAACTCGTTGTTGGCGACGCAGGTCGCGGCGCGTATCGGCGCGGCGCTGGACGCGCGTGTTCCGGTGCGTGTGCTGTTCGAGGCCTCCAGCGTGGCCGGGCTCGCCGCCAAGGTCGAGCAGCACGCGGGCGCCGGTGGCCGTCGCGAACTGGTCGCGGGCCCGCGACCGGAGCGGATTCCGCTGTCGCTGGCACAGCAACGCATGTGGTTCCTCAACCAGTTCGACACCGCTTCGGCGGTGAACAACATCCCGGTGGCCGTGCGGCTCACCGGCGAACTGGATGTCGAGGCGCTGCAATCGGCGGTCGGCGACGTCATCGCCAGGCACGAGACGCTGCGCACCGTCTACCCCGAACAGGACGGCACGGCGCATCAGGTGATCGTGCCCGTCGAGCGGGCTCTGCCGGACCTGACGCCGGAAGCGGTCGCACCCGGGGACATCCGGCATCGGATCATCGAGGTGATCTCGGCCGGATTCGACGTGACCACCGAGGTTCCGCTGCGGGCCAAGCTGTTCCGCGTGACCGATGCGGGCGGCTCGGAAGCCGACACCGCGTACGTGCTCGTGTTCGTCGCACACCACATCAGCGCGGACGGCTGGTCGATGGGCCCGCTGACCCGCGACGTGATGCTGGCCTACGCGGCCCGCTCGGCCGGCGTGGAACCGGGCTGGGCGCCGCTGCCGGTGCAGTACGCCGACTTCAGCCTCTGGCAGCGCGACGTGCTCGGCTCCGAGACCGACCCCGACAGCCTGATCTCGCAGCAGGCCGAGTACTGGCGCACCGCGCTGGCCGGGCTGCCCGACGAGCTCAACCTGCCCGCCGACCGGCCGCGTCCGACGACGCAGTCGTTCGCCGGTGGGCGCGTGGTGTTCCCGATCGACGGCGAGCTGCACCGCATGCTCACCGAGATCGCCAGGGAGCAGAACGCGACGCTGTTCATGGTCGTGCACGCCGCGCTCGCGCTGTTCCTCGCGCGCATGTCCGGCACCGACGACATCGCCATCGGCACGCCCATCGCGGGCCGTGGCGAAGCCGAACTCGACGACGTGATCGGCATGTTCGTCAACACCCTGGTGCTGCGCTCGCACGTGGACGGCGACTTGACCTTCGGCCAGTTCCTGGCCCGCACCAAGGACGCCGACCTGCAGGCGTTCGCGCACGCGGACCTGCCGTTCGAGCGGCTGGTGGAACTGCTCAACCCGGAGCGCTCCACCGCGCGCCACCCGCTGTTCCAGGTGGCGCTGTCGTTCGAGAACCTGCCCGAGAGCAGCTTCGAACTGCCCGGGTTGCACGTGGGCGCGGTCGATTTCGACGTCGACACCGCCAAGTTCGACCTGTCGCTGACCATCCGCGAGGCGGGGGAGAATCCCGACGAGGCGGGCATGTACGCGGAGTTCTCCTTCGCGCGCGACCTGTTCGACGACGAGACGGTGCAGGTGTTCGCGGAGCGCTTCACCAGGCTGCTCACCGCGATCACCGCCGACCGCCAGACCCCGATCGGTGACCTGCCGATGCTGGACGCGGCCGAGTACCACCTGCTCACACACGTGGCGGGCGAGGACGTCATGGCCACCGGCCTGCTGCCGGACCTGCTGCAGTACGGCGCGCGGCTGGACCCCGAGCAGATCGCGGTGCGTTACCAGGGCCGCTCGATCACCTACCGCGAACTGGACGAGTACTCCTCGCGCCTGGCGCGGGTGCTCATCGCGCGCGGCGTGGGACCGGAGCGCATCGTGGCGCTGTCGTTCCCGCGTTCCTACGAGATGGTCGCCGCGTTCTGGGCGGTGGCGAAGGCCGGTGGCGCGCATGTGCCGATCGACCCGACCTACCCCGAAGACCGCATGCGGCACATGGTCAACGACTCGGGCGCGGTCATCGGCATCACCGCGAGCGAGTACGTGGACCGGCTGCCGCGCGACGTCGAGTGGCTGCGGATCGACGACCCGGCACTGGGCGAGCTGATCGAGAGCCAGTCCGCCGAGCAGGTCACCGACGCCGACCGGATCTCCTCGCTGGCCATGCGCCACCCGGCGTACGTCATCTACACCTCGGGCTCGACCGGTATGCCCAAGGGCGTCACCGTGACCCACGCGGGAATGGGCGGCCTGGTCGGCGTCGCGACCGACCTGTACCAGCTGGAATCGCACCACCGGTTCCTGCACATCTGCTCGCCCAGCTTCGACCCGTCGGTGCTGGAGTGGCTGTGCGCCGCATACACCGGCGCCACGCTGGTGGTCGTGCCCTCGACCATCATCGGCGGCCCGGACCTGGCGGAGCTGCTGCGCACCGAGCGGGTGAGCCACACGATCATCACCCCCGCGGTGCTGGGCACGGTCGATCCGGAAGGCATGGAGGCGCTCGAGGTGGCCTCCGTCGGCGGTGACGTCACCACGGCGGAACTGCTGGCCAAGTGGTGGCCGGGCCGCAAGTACTTCAATGCCTACGGCCCGACCGAGACGACGATCATCTCCTCCTACGCCCAGCTCACGCCGGGCAGGCACATCACCATCGGCCGCCCGGTGCGCGGTATGTCCGCGCTGGTGCTCGACCACCGGCTCAACCCGGTGCCGCCGGGCGTCGCGGGCGAGCTGTACCTGGCCGGTGGCGCGCTGGCGCGTGGCTACCACAACCGCCCCGACCTCACCGCGGAACGGTTCGTGGCCAACCCGTGGAGCAACGAGGGCGCGCGGATGTACCGCACCGGTGACGTGGTGCGCTGGTTCGCCGAACCCGGCGAGCGGGCGGGCAACGCCGCGCTGCCGTCGGTGCGCTGGGAGCTGGACTACGTGGGCCGCTCGGACTTCCAGGTGAAGATCCGCGGCTTCCGCATCGAGCTCGGCGAGATCGACACCGTGCTGGCGAGCCACGAGGACGTCGAGTACGCGATCACCATCGGCCGCAAGACCGATGCGGGCGCGACGATTCTCGTGTCCTACGTGCTGGCCGCGCCCGGCCGTGAGATCGACACGGCGAGGCTGACCGAGTACGCCTCGCGCAGCCTGCCGCCGCACATGGTGCCCACCGCGATCGTGGTGATCGACGAGATCCCGCTGACCCCGGTCGGCAAGCTGGATCGCAAGGCGCTGCCCGAGCCCGAGCTGGCCCCGCGCGAGTTCCGCGCGCCGGCCAGCGAGGTCGAGGCCGTCATCGCCGAGGTGTTCGCCGAGGTGCTCGGCGTCGACCAGATCGGCTTGGACGACTCGTTCTTCGCACTCGGCGGCGACAGCATCCTGTCGATCCAGCTGGTGTCCCGGGCCAAGGCGCGCGGCGTGCTGTTCACTCCGCGTGACGTGTTCGAGCGGCGCAGTGTGGCCTCGCTGGCCGAGATCGCGGCGCTCGGCACGGGCACGGAGCAGGCGAAGCTGGAGGAGCTGCCCGGCGGCGGTGTCGGCGAGATCCCGCTGACCCCGATCATGCGGCAGATCCTCGCGAGCGGCTCGTCCTACCAGCGGTTCTCGCAGACCATGGCGCTGCGGCTGCCCGATGGCATCGACCGGGAGACCCTGGTCGCCACCATCGCGGCGGTGTTCGACCACCACGACGTGCTCCGTTCGCGGCTGCGCCGCAACGGCTCCGACTGGACGTTCGAGGCGTTGCCGCACGGCGCGGTGGACGTCGACGCCCTGGTGCACCGGGTCGACCTGGCCGCCGACGTCGACGAGGCGGAGCTGGCCCGGGTCGCCACCGAGGCGCTCGACGGCGCGCTGGGCAGGCTCGATCCGGCGAACGCCGCGATGGCGCAGTTCGTCTGGTTCGCTTTCGAAGGCCCGCGGCGGGACGTGCTGTTGATCGTCGCGCACCACTTCGTGGTCGACGGCGTCTCCTGGCGCATCCTGATCCCGGATCTGGCGGTCGCCTGGTCGCAGCTGGTCGCCGGTCAGCCGGTGGCGCTGCCGGCCAACGGCACGTCGATGCGGCGCTGGGCGCACAGCCTGGTCGAGGCGGCGAGCGCCCCGGACCGGGTCGCGGAACTGCCGTTCTGGCAGCAGGTTTCGGCCACGCCGGACCCGCTGCTCGGCGAGCGCGCGTTCGACCCGGCGGTCGATACGTTCGCCACCGTCGAACGGGTCGAGGTCACCGTGCCCGCCGAGGTCACCGACGCGGTGCTCACCGCGATCCCCGGCCTGTACCGGGGCGGTGTGAACGACGGCCTGCTCTCGGCGCTGGCCATGGCGGTCGCGCGCTGGCGCGGGGATGGCTCGCAGGCCGCACTGGTCAAGCTGGAAGGCCACGGTCGTGAAGAGGACGTGGTGCCGGGCGCGGATCTGTCGCGCACGGTCGGCTGGTTCACCTCGGCCTACCCGGTCCGGCTCGATCTGGCCGGTGCCGACCTCACCGACGCGTTCGCCGGTGGCGCCGCGCTGGGCGAGGTCGTGAAGTCGATCAAGGAGCAGTTGCTCGCGGTGCCCGACAAGGGCCTCGGCTACGGCCTGCTGCGGCAGCTGAATCCGGAGACCGCGGCGGGTCTGGGCTCGTCCGGCCAGATCAGCTTCAACTACCTGGGCCGGATGTCGGCCGGGGAGATCCCCGAGCAGCTCGCCGAGATCGGCTGGGTGCCGGTGGCCGACCTGGGACAGCTGGATGTCGACATGGACCTCGACATGCCCGCCAACGCGACGATCGACATCAACGCGATCGTCACCGACTCCGACGAGGGGCCGCGGCTGGGCGCGTCGTTCGCCTTCCCGACCGGTCTGCTGACCAAGGAGCGGGTCCAGGAGTTCGCCGATCTCTGGGTCGAGGCGCTCACCGCGCTGGCCACGCACGCGCGGCGGCCGGACGCGGGCGGCTTCACGCCGTCGGACATGTCGCTGGTGCGGGTGGGGCAGCACGACATCGAGCAGTGGGAACGGACCTACCCGGCGCTGGCCGAGGTGTGGCCGCTCTCGCCGCTGCAGTCCGGTCTGCTGTTCCACGCGATGATGACCCAGTCCACCGTGGACGTGTACACCATGCAGGCCGTGGTGGACCTGGGTGGCGCGCTGGACGCGGTACGGCTGCGGGCGGCGGCTCAGGGCATCGTCGACCGGTACCCGAACCTGCGCACCGCGTTCGTCACCGACGCCGACGGGCAGGCGGTGCAGGTGGTGCTGGATCGCGTCGAGGCGCCGTGGCGGGAAGTGGATCTCACCGATCTGCCCGCCGAGCAGCGGACCGCGGAACTGCGCAGGCAGGTCGCGGCCGACCAGGCGACGCACTTCGACATGGCCACCCCGCCGCTGATCAGGTTCACCCTGTTCCGCAGCGACGAGGCGCAATGGCACCTGGCCATCACCACCCACCACATCCTGCTGGACGGCTGGTCGATGCCGCTGCTCATGCGGGACCTGCTGGTGCTGTACGCGGTGCGCGGCGACCAGACCGCGCTGCCGCGGGTGGCCTCCTACCGCAACTTCCTCGGCTGGCTGGCCGGGCGCGACCGGGACGCCTCGCTGCGCGCCTGGTCGGCGGCGCTGGAAGGCGTCAACGAACCCACCCAGCTCGCACCGCAACCGCGGGGCGCGGAGAGCTACGAGATCGGCAAGGTGGTCACCGAGCTCGACGCCGACCGCACGCGCCGGATCACCAAGCACGCCGCCGAACTCGGCGTCACGGTGAACACGCTGGTGCAGGCGGCCTGGGGCATCCTGCTCGGGCGTCTCACCGGCCGGGGCGACGTGGTGTTCGGCGCGACGGTGTCCGGCCGCCCGGCCGAGCTGCCCGGCGTCGAGTCGATGGTGGGTCTGTTCATCAACACGCTGCCGGTGCGGCTGCGCATCGATGACCGTCAGTCGATCGGCGAGCTGCTGGCGCGGTTGCAGGGCGATCAGGCCGGCCTGCTCGAGCACCACTACGTGGGGCTCACCGACATCCAGCGGGTGGCGGGCACCGGGTCGCTGTTCGACACGCTGCTGGTGTTCGAGTCCTACCCGATGGACAAGGAAGCGATCTCGGCCGCCAGCTCGATCGACGGCATGTCGGTGACCGGTGTCGGCGTCAACGACGCCACGCACTACCCGATGACGCTGCTGGTGATCTCGGAGTCCACGATCGAGCTGACCCTGAAGTACCTGGGCAGCCGGTTCACCGCCGAAGAGGTCGAGACACTGGCCGAGCGGCTGGTGCGGGTGCTGGAGGCGCTGATCGGCGATCCGGACGCCCTGGTCGGCGACATCGACATCCTGGACGAGGGCGAACGGGCGCGGCTGCTGGTCGAATCCGGGGTCGCGGCAGCGACTTCCACGCCGGAGCCGGTGGGCCGGGTCGGTGCGCGCACGGTGGCCAAGGTGCTCGCCGAGGTCGTCGAGGAGGACCCGGAGGCCCCCGCGCTGCTGGCAGGCGAGGACGAAGTCGCCTTCCACACGCTGGACCGGCGTTCCTCCCAGCTGGCCCGGGTGCTCATCGATCGCGGTGCCGGACCGGGCGACGTCGTCGCGGTGTCGCTGCCGCGTTCGGTGGACGCGGTGGTCGCGGCCTGGGCGGTGCAGAAGGCCGGTGCGGCATGCCTGTTCGCGGGCGACCTCACCGCCGAGGAGCTGACCGGCGCGGGCGCCGGGTTCGGGATCTCCTCCGAACCGGTGGCCGACAGCGACATCCGCTGGGTGGCGCTGTCCGACGCGCAGGTGAAGCAGGACATCGCCGCGGCCCCGTCGCACCCGGTGTCCTACGCCGACCGGGTGCGCCCGCTCGGCGAGGAACACCCCGCGTTCGTCGTCACCACGGCGGACGGGGTGGTCGCGATCACCCAGTCCGAGGCGCTGGACGAGGCCGAACGGGTACGCGAGGAGTACGAGATCGACTACGAGTCGACCACGTACACCACCGCCGTATCCGGCCGCGCCGCCATACTCGAGTTCCTCACCTCCGCCACCGCGGGCGCTCTGTCCGTCGTCCCGACCGGCGACCCCGACACCGACCTCTCCGAGGGCGAGGTCACCCACTGGTTCGCGGCGCCGGGCGAAGCGACCGACGCGGCGGGCGACGAGATTCGGATCGTCATCGCGGAATAGGCGAGTCCAGCTCCGTGGGCTCTGGATGAGCACCCGGATCAGGTGTTGCCAGTCGGAGCAGACGAGTCCCCTCTGAACGGGAGGGGCTCGTCTGCTCGGATTCGAACTGCAATGATGTCCGCTATGAGCGCTCCCGACGAGCAACAGATACTGCGTGTGACGGCCGAGCAGTTCGCCGAAGGGGCGACTGCCGAGCTCGGTGACATCGAGATCGTCGACGGGCGTGTGGTGCGACTGATGGCCCAGAGCCCCGTGCACAGCCGAGTGGTGCGGCGGCTGGCCGGGATGCTGGAGACGGCCCGGCGCGACGGCGGGCCGTATATGGTCGTGGACTCCGACGTTGCCGCACGATTCGCTGACGCGGAATCCACAGCCGCCGATCGGCGGTTGAACATCCGCTACCCCGACATCTGGATCCGGGACTGTGAACCTTACGACGTCAACACCGTGCGTGAGCACCTACTGCTGGTGGTCGAGGTCACTTCCGAGTCGACCATCGACGCCGATATAAGCGACAAGCGAATTCAATACGCAGCCGCGGGTATCCCCCGGTATCTGATCGTCCGGCTCGATCAGAAGGAAGAACGCATCGAAGAAATCGAGGAATACCGTCTCGACTGGTCCGGTCGCCGCTATCTTGCCCACACGGTTCACCGACGTGTTCTGCTCCTCGACGACCCGGTCGAGGCGACCATTCCATTCGACGTACTCGAACAGCCCTGACCACCTCTCGCGCAAGCCGCCGCAAAGCTCGAAGTAGCCGCGAGTGGCCCATGGCTGCGGCAAGGTGCGAGGAGGCCTCTCCGCCACGTACCACTCGCGGGACGGTTCAGAGGGGGACGGCGTGGTCTTCGGCGAAGACCTTGCGGCAGACAGGGGCGCAGAAGGCGTAGTGGGTGCCGTTGTGGGTGAGGGTGAAGCGGGCGGTGGACAGGTTTACGGCCATGCCGCAGACGGGGTCGATGGCGTGACCTTCGGGAGCGTCGGTGGGGGTGCCGGAGGCTCGGTAGTCCTCGGTCATCAGTTTGGTGATCTCGGTGGCGGTGAGGGTGTGGCCGAAGGTGCCGAGGTTGTTCTCGCGCAGGCCGATGATCTGGACCACGCAGTGCGGGTCTCGGGTCAGGCGGTCCGGGTCGGCCTCGGTTGCGGCGATGGCTTCGGTGATCAGCGGGATGACGTGGCCGCCGAATTCGGTGTTGTTGGCCCATGATCCGGGGACGGTGAGCCGCGCCAGGTAGCGCGGCGCGTCGTCCAGGGCCGGTCCGCCGGTCGCCCACACGTCGGTGTCGCGCACCAGGACGTGGGTCAGTTCGCGGGCTTTGGACATGACCGAGTCCGGAGCGCTGGGCTCGGTGGTCAAGACGCGCAGGATGCTGTCGGCGAGGGCGCGTTTGCGGTCGGTGGTGAGAGCGGGGTCGGAGACGAACAGTTCGACGGTCATCATGGGCGTGCTTCTTTCGCGGAAAGCAGGGTGGTCAGCACGACGAGGAGGAACGCCACCAGCGCGCATGCGGTGCGCGCGAAGTGGAAAGCCTCCCAGCGGCTGAGGATTTCGGCGTAGTCGGCCGGTGGGCCGCTGACCGCCCACGCCTTGATCTTCTGATTGATCGGGACGTTGCCGAGGCGGGTGATGAGGAACGCCGCGACAGCGAGAATGCCCGCGCCACCGGCGAGCAGGCGGGACCGGCCCGTGGAACGGATGGCGAGCACCGCCGTGCTGAGAATGGTCAGGCCCATCAGCGATTGCATGACCAGGCCGTTCACGCTCATCAAGGCGGTGTGGAAGGTGAAGCGCACTTCCAGCGGGACTTTGCGGAACGCGTAGAGGACGTTGACCGCTCCATAGCCGAACGCACCGGCGAGCAGCCCACCGAACAGCAACGCGAATGCCCGTGCCGGCAGGGGTCTTTCGGCAATTCTCACGCGCGACGCTCCGCCGGGACGAGCGTGAGCAGTTCGTCCACCGACCACTGGTCGTCGACATGCGCGCCGTGCTTCGCGGCCAGCACGCGTCCGTCGGGGGAGATCAGGAAGTCGGCGGGCAGTCCGAGGGCGCCGCCCTCGGGCTTGACGGGCGGAGCGACCTGCCTGCGGCGCAGGGTCGCGTAAGCGGCGTGGGCGACGCCGCGCAGGATGGCGGGCCAGCCGCGCGGGTCGAGCAGCGCGCGGGGCGAGGTCTCGACGCCGTATTCGCGGTACAGCTTGCGGTCCGGGTCGGCGATCACGTCCAGCGGTAGTTCGGCGGTGTACTTGCGCAATTCCTCCGCGCTGGAATGGAAGACGACCACTTCGCGGATACCCGCGGCGGCGATCTCGTCGCGCCGGGTGACGATCGAACGCAGGTGCAGGCTGCACACCGGGCATCCGGCGAAGCGCCGGAACTGGAGGTGAATCAGGCGGTCCGGGTCCGGTATCCGGACTCGCGCACCGGAGATGGTGAGCAGGGTGCGACCGGAGACTGCGGTCGGCAGCGACATGATGGGCTCCTTCGTCGTAGGTGTACTTCGTACGCCTACGACAAGTATGCGCGTAGCTTGTACGCTGTCAATCCGTGCCCCGTCCCCGTTCGCTGACCACCGCCGATCTCGCCGCGGCGGCCCTCGCCGTGCTGGACCGCGACGGCTTGTCCGCGCTCACGATGCGTGCGGTGGCGAAGGAACTCGGCACGGCCACCATGGCGCTGTACCGCTACGTCCGCGACCGCGATGCGCTGGAGGTGCTCGTGGCAGACCACGTGTTCGCTTCGATCGACACGTCGCTGCCCGCCGGAAGCGACTGGAAAGCGCGGGTGACGGCGCTGCTCGAGCACATCCGTGACGGGTTCTCGGCCCATCCGGCCGCTGTGCCGCTCGTGCTGCGGCATCGGCAGTCGTCGGTGGAATCGCTGCGCGTGATGGAGGCGATGCTCGCCGTGCTCACCGAGGGCGGATTCACCGGACGCGCCCGCGTCATCGCCCAGCGCACGCTGGTCGCCTTCCTGATCGGTTACCTCCAGAACAAGCACTACGCGCCGTTGCCGGGGCGGGGGACGATCGTGATGGCCGATCTCCCCGCCGCGGACTATCCGCATCTGGCGCAGACCGCGGGGCAGGCCAAGGGCATGTCGGCCGAGGACGAATTCCGAGGTGGTGTCGAGATCGTGTTGCGCGGTCTCGAGCCCTAGGAGCCGGCCGGGTCGCGCCCCGCCGCCCCGCGTGCGCTCTTCAGCCGAAAATTGCCGTCACGTCGACGCTTTCGGCCATGGCGCGGGCTCCGGCGTCGTTGAGGTGCATGCCGTCGCCGCTGTCGAATTCGGGGCGGATGAAGTCCGGCCGCTGCGGATCCTCGACCGCGCGCGCCACGTCGAACACCGAATCGAAGACGTCGCTGGCGCGCAGCCATTCGTTCACGCGCCGACGGGTCGGCTGCGCCTCGTCGACGTGCAGCCCTTCGTAGATGACGCCGGCGTAGGGGCCGATCGTGGCGGCGTGGATGGTGAGTCCGGCGGCGTGCGCCCGCCGCGCGAGGGTGGTGAAGCCCGCGATCAGGTCGTCCGCGGTCGCCGGCGGCTGGCCGAGCATGCCACCCAGGCTGAGGTCGTTGATGCCGAAGTTGACCAGGACGCTGGTCACGCCGGGCACGCCGAGCGCGTCGCGGTCGAAGCGCGCCAGGCCGGGCTCGCCGACCACGTCGGTCAGCAGCCGATTTCCCGCGATGCCCTGATTGACCACCCAGCCGCGGTCCAGGCGCGCGTTGAGCACGTCCACCGACCGGCGGTTCGCGCCGAGCGTGGTGCCGACGCCTTCGAACCAGGAATCGCCGAACGCCACGGCCACCGGCGTTGCCGCGGGCGCGAGCACGTCGACGCCGACGACGAAGAACCGCGCGGGCACCTCCTCGACGACGGTGAGCGCGGGCTGGGCCGTGACGTCACCGTCGGCGATGTACGCGGTTTCGCCGGGCTGGTGTGAGAACGTCGCCAGACCGGTGGGGCCGGGCAGGTAGAGGCTCAACGCCAGATCCGCTCCCGCCGAGACGGCCAGATCGACCGGATCACTGAAAACTTCGCCGCCCACCGGGACGACGACCCGCTCGGCGCCGTCGAACCGCAGCACGGCGTCGGTCTCGGCGACGATCTCGTTGCCGGTCTTGCGGAGGGCGATCCGCGCCGCGCCGACGACCAGTGGCGTCTTCCCGTAACGGTTGGTCAGGCCCACCCGTACCTGCGCGCCGCCGCCCGCCAGGTGCAGTACTTGGCGCACCGTCTGGTCGGTGAACGCGCGCGAGTCCGCGAACTTGATCTGCTCATCCGGACGGATCACCGCGGTGCGGAATCCGGCGATCCAGGCGGTCTGTGACATGGGAACCTCCACTAGTTGACGCGAGGAATAATGCGTATGCATATTTCTACCGGCTAGTTATTCCGCGTGTCAACTATTCGACGATCTTCGGGTAGGTTCCCCCCATGACCGTGACCGAGCTTTTCGACGACCCGCGCCTGACCACGATGGGCCTGCTGTTCGAGGCGTACGGTGGCGTGGTCGCGAAGCTGGAGCCGGTGTGGAAAGCCCACGGCCTGTCCGGCTTGGATCTGAACGCCCTGATGCGGCTGAGTCGTTCGCCCGGCCGTCGGTTGCGCATGTCGGAGCTGGCGGTGCAGACCGCGCTGTCCACCAGCGGCGTGACCCGGTTGGTCGATCGGCTGGCCCGTGCGGGCCTGGTGGAACGCGAGCTGGACACAGCGGATCGGCGCAGCGCCTATGCGGTGCTCACCGAGGCGGGCGCGGCGCGGCTCGCGCAGGTGTTGCCGGACTATCTCGCCGCCGTCGACCGCTGGTTCGTCGGGTTGCTGACTCCGGCCCAGCTCGCGGCGTTGTCCGAGGCGCTGCGGGTCGTCCGGGACACGGCCAACCCCGAGGCCACGTTCCGGATGGACTGAACGTCAGTCCGCCTTCGCGGCGAGCAGCCGCTCCAGGCCGTCCAGGATCAGTTCGAGTCCGAAGGCGAAATCGGCGAGGCCCGAGTGCTTTCCGTCGATCACCAGCTGGGCGAGCGCGTGCATGTGTGGATACTCGTCGGCCGGTATGCGCGGCAGGAACTGCTCTGCGGCGGAGCCGTATTCGGACGGCTCGAGCGGAAAACTCAACTCCTGCAACGTGAAGCCGTAGAGATGGCTGTCCAGCGCATTCCACGCACGGTCCGCCTGGGGCAGGGAGAAGCCCGCTGCGCGCAGACAGCCCACGGTGGCGTCGACGTAGCGCAGCATGGCGGGGCCCACGTTGATCCTGGTGCCGATCAGCCCGGTCGCCCACGGATGGCGCAGCAGGACCTCGTGGGCCGAAACCGACCGGGCGCGCAGGGCGGCCCGCCAATCGCCGCCGACGGCGGGCGGCGTCATCTCAGCGACCACCAGATCGGCGATGCCGTCGAGCAGGTCGTCCTTGTTCCGCACGTGGTTGTACAGCGACATCGCCTCGACGCCGAGCGTCTGCGCCAGGCGTCGCATGGACAGCGCGGGCAAGCCGTACTCGTCGGCGAGCCGGACGGCGGCGTGCAGCACCGCGTCCCTGGTGAGCGGCGGGCGAGCCTCCGGCATGGTTTCCCCTCTTGACGCACTTACAGCGTAAGCGTACCGTCGGCGGTGTCGCACTTACACTGTAAGTGCCCGGTGAAGACGAGGAATGTCATGTCCGACGGCCAGCAGTCCACCCTCGAGCGCGCGACGATGAGCGCGGTCGTCGCGCCGCGCTACGGCTCCAGCGAAGTCCTCCGAACGGAGACGGTGCCGCGCCCTGTCGCAGGCGCCGGTTCGGTACTGGTTCGCATGCGCGCGGCGGCGGTGTGCAGCGGTGACGTGCACCTGCTCACCGGCAAGCCCTACGCGATCCGGCTCGGTTTCGGGCTGCGGCGGCCGAAGGACCCGATCATCGGGCACGATCTAGCAGGCGAAGTGGTCGAGGTCGGCGCGGGAGTTGTCGAGTTCGAGTGCGGAGAACCGGTTTTCGGCGCTGTCGACGCGGGGGCCTTCGCCGAGTACGTGTGCGTCCCGGTCGAGCGGCTCGCGCGCGTCCCCGACGGTGTGACCATGGCGGAGGCTGCGGCCCTGCCGGATTCCGGAATGACCGCGCTCCAGGGCTTGCGCGATGTCGGCGGACTGCGTGCCGGGCAGAAAGTGCTCGTCAACGGCGCGTCGGGCGGCGTGGGAACGAGCGCGGTGCAGATTGCCAAGGCGCTCGGGGCGGAGGTGACGGCCGTGTGCAGCACGCGTCACGTCGAGACGCTGCGCTCGCTGGGCGCGGACCGGGTGATCGACTACACCACGGCGGATTTCACGCGCGACACCGATCGATACGACGTCCTGCTGGATCTGGTGGGCAACCGGTCGCTGACCGCCTGCCGCCGGGTGCTCGCACCGAAGGGCGTCTTCGTCTCCTCGGCGGGTGCGCCCGGCGGGGACTGGCTCGGACCGGTGCTGTGGGTGGGCAAGGTGGTGCTCACCGGCCTGGTGGTCGGCCAGACCATGCGCCCCCTGCTGATGCGCCCGCGCCGGGCGGACCTCGAATTCCTTGCCGGGCTGGCCGCGGAAGGCAAGCTGCGCCCGGTGATCGAGCGGCGCTGTCCGCTCACCGCTGCCGCCGCGGCGGTGGGCCATGTCGCCGAAGGGCACGCCCAGGGCAAGACGGTGATCGTCGTCTGAGCCGGTCGGCCGGTCATCCGGCCCGGACGGCGCCCGCCCGCTGCGCGAGGTTCGAGCGCCAGCGGCGGCCGAGACAGGAGTCGATGAACAGCAGGCCGCGATCGTCGTCTGCGCACACGCGGATGGAGAACCGGAGGATGGCGTGGCGGGCGGGTGTCGGCAGGGTCGCGGCCGCTTCGGGAGTGGCCATCCGGTAGCGCTGTCGCGTCGCAGTTCCGGGATCAGTAGTGGCCGGGTGGCGACGGCGTCGATCGTCGCGTTGTCCCCGGTCGCGACTCATCTCCCGCCGCCAAGGCCGTAGACCGCACCGGTGGGCGCGGGGCGCAGCGCTCGCAGGACCGGCGAATCGATTCGTGGAAGCCCTCGCCGCCGGTGTGGCCCGAAGCGCGTCAGTCGACCGCCGCGCCGAGACGCGCGGCGAGTTCGCGGATGTGCGTGAGAAGTTCCGGCGGTTCGTGCACCCGGAACGGGAAACCGAAGGTGGCGAGATAGATCGCCAGCTCGTCCAGCGAGTCGGAGCCGGTTCGCAGCACGCAGTTCTCGGCGTCCGACGCCTCGATCACCCCGACGGTCGGTGCGATGCGCTCGGCGGCCACCTCGGCGGGGACACCCAGGGTGACGCGGGCTTCGTACCGGTACGGCGCGGTGGTCACGCCGCGGGACAGGTACCCGGACAGGTCGGCGTCGGGGGCTTCGCGTGGGGTGAAGCGGGGGCCGGTCGGGATGCGTGGGTGCAGGCGGTCGACGCGGTAGGTGCGCCAGTCCGCGCGATCGACGTCCCAGCCGATCAGGTACCACCGCCTGCCCGTGTGCGCCAGGCGATGTGGCTCGGTGGTGCGCAGGGACATCGCGCCGTCGTGCGCGCGATAGTCGAACCGCAGGCGATGGCAGTCGCGGATGGCGGCCGCGACGGCGGTGAGCACGTCCGGGTCGACCGTCGGGCCGC
The DNA here is from genome assembly GCF_015477775.1 of Nocardia abscessus. GTDB lineage: Bacteria > Actinomycetota > Actinomycetes > Mycobacteriales > Mycobacteriaceae > Nocardia > Nocardia abscessus_A. Next base: position 158,121 of record NZ_JADLQO010000016.1, read on the forward strand.
CCGCGGGCACCGTGACCGTGGCCGCTTGGAGCATGCCGACGCGGTGGCGCAGCCGAGAAGGCAGCACCTGCTCGAGCTTGGCGAGAGCGCGCAGCGAACTGTCCTCGATGCCCGCGATGGTGCCGCCCGCCGCGGTGCGCAAGCCGAGCGCCACCGCCACCGCCTCGTCGTCGTCCAACAGCAACGGCGGCAGATTCGCTCCCGCGCCGAGCCGGTAGCCCGCGACGCCGGGCGTCGCGTCCACCGGATAACCCAGCGTGCGCAGCTTGTCGATGTCCCGGCGCACGGTGCGCACGTCCACCTCGAGTCGCTCGGCCAGTTCGGCGCCGGTCCAGTCACGGGGTGTCTGCAACAGCGACAACAGACGCAACAGTCGCGCCGAGGATTCCAACATGGGAAAAGTCTGCCCGAAACCTAGGGCGGAAGTTGTCCTAGGCGGGTCATACCGTCTATTTCATGAGCAACGAGATCAGCCCCTTTCGCATCGACATCCCGCAGCAGCAGCTCGACGATCTGCGCTCCCGGCTCGACGCCACCCGCTGGCCCGCCCCGCTCCCCGGCGACGGCTGGGACACCGGCGTACCGGCCGCTTGGCTGCGCGAGCTGGTCGACTACTGGCGCACCGGATACGACTGGCGGGCCGCCGAAGCGCAGCTGAACGGTCACCCGCAGTACACGACGGTGATCGACGGGCAGACCATCCACTTCCTGCACGTCCGCTCGCCCGAGGCGGACGCCCTGCCACTGCTGCTGACGCACGGCTGGCCGGGCTCGGTGGCCGAATTCCTCGACGTCATCGGGCCTTTGACCGACCCGGGGGCGCACGGCGGCGACCCGGCCGACGCCTTCCACCTGGTGATTCCCTCGCTGCCTGGATTCGGGTTCTCCGGGCCGGTCGCCGAGGCGGGCTGGGCCGTCGAGCGCATCGCCGCGGCGTGGGCCGAACTCATGGACCGGCTCGGCTACCAACGCTACGGCGTGCAGGGCGGCGACATCGGAGCGGCGGTGAGCCCGCAGGTCGGCCGCACAGCGCCGGGCCGGGTCGTCGGCGTGCACACCAACGGCGGGCCCGGTCCGTTTCCGCCGCTGCCGCTCGGGGAGGAAGAACTGGCGAGCCTGACCGATCTGGAACGCGATCGCATCCGGCGGATCGAGGCGTTCATGCAGGAGGAGTTCGGCTACATCGCCATCCAGTCCACCCGCCCGCAGACGCTGGCCTACGGACTGGTCGACTCGCCGGTGGGGCAACTGGCCTGGATCATGGACAAGTTCCGGGAGTGGACCCACCCGCGCGGTGTCGAGCCGGACAAGATCCTCGACCGGGATCGGCTGCTGACCAACGCGATGCTCTACTGGCTCACCGGTACGGCGGGCTCGGCGGCCTACGTCGGCTACGCCCAGAACGCCCCGTGGGGCGAGCCGAAGCAGAACTCCGGCGTGCCCACGGCCGCCCTGGTCTTCGCGCACGACATCGGCATCCGCCGCTACGCCGAGACCGAGAACACCATCACCCGCTGGAACGACGTCGACCGCGGTGGCCATTTCGCCGCCATGGAGGAACCCGAACTGCTCACCACCGACATCCGCGAGTTCTTTCGGAGCCTGCGCTGAGCGGTCACGCCGTGAGAACCTGCGCTGAGATTCCGGGCGGTCAGGACCTGCGCTGAGAACTCACGCCGTGAGCTCACCCGCCGAGCGCCAGGAATTGCGTTCGGCGGTGAAAGCTTCGGCTTGCTTCGCGCGGAAGCTCGCTATGTCTTCGGCGTTGTCGGCAAGGAACGTCCGATACTCCGCGAGGCGGAATTCGCCGTCCTCCGCCTGCACCCGGACGTTGCCCGCGGCGAAGTCGGCGCGCATGTCGAGCAGTTCCTCCGCCTCCACCGGATACCAGCGGATTCGGTCGAAATAGCGCAGTAACCAGGGTGTTTCGCCTCCGGATCCGCTGCGGTCGGCACCAGGGGGCACCGCGGGCGCCGCGCCCGCCCCGTGGTTCCACACCTGCGTGGTGCGCCCGACGAATTGGTAGCCGCCCGGTCCCTCCATGCCGTAGACGCACAGGTAGGCGCCGCCGATGCCGACCGCGTTCTCCGGCGTCCAGGTGCGGGCGGGGTTGTACTTCGTGGTGACCAGCCGGTGGCGGGGATCGGTGGGGGTGGCGACCGGCGCGCCGAGGTAGACGTCGCCGAGGCCGAGCACCAGGTACTCGGCGCCGAAAACCGTGTCGTAGACGTCGGATACGTCAGCCAGGCCGTTCACGCGGCGGATGAACTCGATGTTCCACGGGCACCAGGGCGCGTCTGCCCGCACCCCGTGCATGTACCGGGTGATCGCCTCGCGGGTGGACGGGTCGTCCCAGGACAGTGGCAGATGGACGACCCGGCTGGGCACGACGAGCCGATCGGAGGCGGGCAGCCGCGCTTCGGCCTCGGCGAGCTGGTCGAGCAGTGCGGGCACCGGCAGCACGTGCGGATCGACCCGGATCTGCAACGAGCGGATGCCGGGGGTCAGCTCGGTCACGCCACGCACTGCCGCGGCCAGCAGATGCTGGTGCAGGGCGTGCACCCGGGCGCGCAGGCCGAGATCCAGCGTCATCGCGCCGTATTCGACGAGCACGCCGTCGTCGCCTGCGCGGCGGTAGGTCACCGCGGTCTCGTCGTCGACCTCGGCGCGGCGCAGCACGCCGTCGTCGCCGTCGCCGCCCGCCGACAGCACGGTGGGCCATGCGGCGCGGCGCGCGGCCCCGAGCTCGCGGATCGAGGCGGCGCGGTCACTGCGGACCAGCACGAAGCGCACCCGGTCGCCGGGCGACAACTGGCCCAGCTTCCAGCGGTCGGCCGCCACGACCGTGACCGGGCAGACGAAACCGCCCAGGCTCGGCCCGTCGGGGCCCAGCAGGATGGGGGTGTCGCCCGTGAAGTCCAGCGCGCCGACCGAATACGGGGTGTCGTGGATATTGGACGGGTGCAGGCCCGCCTCGCCGCCGTCGGCGCGGGCCCACTCCGGCTTCGGCCCGATCAGCCGGACGCCGGTGCGGTCGGAGTTGAAGTGCACCTCGTAGTCGGTACCGATCACGGTGTCGAAGTCGGCGCGGGTGAAGAAGTCCGGCGCGCCGTGCGGCCCCTCGGTGACCGCGAGTTCCCAATGCCTGGTGAGCACCGGTTGCTCGTCCATCGGCACGGCGGTCGCGACCCGGCCGCGGTGCGCGCCCAGCGGAAGCGACGCACCAGCGCGCACCGCGCCCCCGGTGCCGCCGCCGAAGCGTCCGAGGGTGAAGGTGGCCGCGCTGCCGAGGTATTCGGGCACGTCGATGCCGCCCGCGATCAGGACGTAGCAGCGCATGCCCGGTCCGCGCACCGCGCCGACGTCGAGCACGCCGCCGTCGGGCACCCGGACCGTGCGCCACTGGGGCACCCGGACGCCGTCCAGCACGACGTCCGCCGGGGCGCCGGTGACGCAGACCCAGGTCGGCGCGGTGAACCGGAGCGCGGGGCCGCCGAGGGTGCATTCCAGCCCGGCGGCGCCCTCGTCGTTGCCGAGCGCACGATTCCCCAGACGGAACGACAGATCGTCCATCGGTCCCGACGGCGGGACGCCGACGTGCCAGTACCCGACCCGGCCCGGCCAGTCCTGCACGGTGGTGAGCATGCCGGGGCGAACAACCTCCACCCGGCTGGGGTGCGGCGGTTCGGCCTGCGCCGTCCCGGCCACCGGTAGCTCGGCGACCGTCATCGCGACACCACCATGCGTACCGGAGTCGGGTCGAAGCCGTTGCAGGGGTTGTTGATCTGCGGACAATTGGAGACCAGCACCAGCGTGTCGACCTCGGCGCGCAGTGTGACCCGCTTGCCCGGCGCGGACAGTCCGTCCACGATGCCCAGCGTGCCGTCCGCCTCGACCGGAACGTTCATGAACCAGTTGATGTTCGACACCAGGTCGCGTTTGCCCAGACCCCAGCGCAGAGCTTCGGTCAAGAAGTTCTCCACGCAGGCGTGCTGGTGGCGGGTGTGGTGGCCGTAGCGCAGCGTATTCGACTCCTGGGAGCAGGCGCCCGCGATGGTGTCGTGATTGCCCACCTCGTCGGCCACCACGGTCATCAGAGTGGTGCCCGCGTCGGTGCGCAGTTCGCTGCCTGTGGTGAGGAAGATGTTGCGCTGGGCGGCGACCGTGGCCTGCGCGCTGTAGCGGTCGCAGTGGTCGGCCGCCGAGTACAGCAGGCAGTCCACCGCCTGGTTGCCGTGCAGATCGATGATCTCCAGGTGCTCGCCCGCACGGACCACGGCCGACCACGGCGCGCGGGCGGGGACGGTCTCGTCGAGCACGATGGTGCGGGCCGAAGTCATGCGGTTGCCTCCATGGTCAGCGCGGCCGTCCAGGCTTGTTCGGTGTTCTGCACGGCCCGTCGGTATTCCGGGTCCTGGTTTGCGGGTACGGCGAGGTCTTCCGGCGCGGCCCACGCGACGACATCGAGATCGGTCGCGGGCCGGTCGTCCAGTGGATGGGCGGCGTTGGCGATCAGCACGGTGACCGGCAGGTGCACGAGCAGATCGACCGACGAGCCGGGAGCGGCGCTGCCGGTGGCGGTGAGCGCTCCGTCCCGCTGCACCCGCACGCCGCGGAACAACGAGACCGTCGGCCCGATGTCCGCCGGATGCAGCCCGTGCTTGGCGCCAGCCAGCCGCAGCAGGTCACGGGCCTGGGCGGTTGGTCCGCAGAGTGTGTCGTGGTGGCCGGAGGTGTCGGCGAGCACGGTCGCCAGGACGCGACCCTGGTCCGACAGCAGCGGGTGACCGCTGCCCAGGTACGCCTGCCACGGCACCTTGATCGTGTCGGCGACATTCAGCCGCTCCCACGGCGCTTCGGTGCGCACCAGCAGCAGGTGCGCGCAGGCCGCGCCGTCCGGGTCGCGCAGGCGGATCCGGGTACCGCGGCCGAGCGCGATGTTCGCGTAGCCGCCTGCCGGAATCCGCTGGGCGAAGGTGATCTTCGAGGCGAGGACCCCGGCGGGCAGCGCGGGCTGCGCGATGGTCGCGGCCGCGGCCTGCGCTCGGGCGTGTGCTCGCGCGCCGGAGGTGTCCGCAGTGCTTGTCACGGTGATTCCTTTCGTGCTGGTTGTCCTGGGCATGCGGCCGGGTGCGGCGGCGCCGGGTGGTGCACCGCCGCACCGGGTCGCTCAGGCCGGTTGCGGTGCGGGCTCGCCGCTCGCGACGTCGCGTGACCAACCGACGACGAAGCGATGCACCACCACGCCGACGGACAGCACCAAGAGCACGAAAAGCGGTGCGGCCCAGCGCATCCACCACCCGCCGCCGTCCGGCGCGTAGACCTCCGCCCGCGGCCAGGCCAGGTTCACCACCATCGCGACCCCCCAGACCACGGCGAGCGCGTTGACCGGAATGCCGAACCGGCCCAGGCTGAACAGCCGCGCGTCGGTGTCCGCGTCCGGCAGACCGGTGAACCTGCGAACCAGCAGCGGCACCGTCACCAGCAGGTAGGCCAGGTACAGCGTGACGATGCAGACGCTTGCCAGCGTCGCGAAGATCGCGGCGTTGCCGAGATTGAGCACCAGCAGGCCGATGCCGAGCGCACCGATCACGACGGCGGGCAGCACCGGCGTGCCGTATCGCGGGTGCACGGCGGCAAGCCTGCCCGCGAACGGCAGCTTCCCGTCCCGTGCCATGGAGAACATCAGCCGTGAACCAGCCGTCTGGATCGCCAAGGTGCACACCGTGATCGCGACCGCGACGCAGCCGAGCAGCACCTTGCCCGCCGGGCTGTTCAGCTTCGCGGTGAGCACGTAGGCCAGTCCGTCGGAGGCCAGCGCACCGTCGGACAGGCTCGGCGCGGCCATCAGCGCGCCCAGCAGCATGAGCCCACCGCCCAGCGCCGAGACCGCCAGCGCGGTGAGGATGGTGCGCGGCGCCACGCGGCGCGGGTTCTTGGTCTCCTCGGAAAGCTCGCCCGCGGAATCGAATCCGACCATGACGTAAGCCGCCATCAGCCCGGACACCAGGAACGCGGCCCAGTAGGGTCCCGGCGCGGCCTGATCGGTCTGCAGCACCACACCGGGCCCGCGCTCGGTGCCGGTGAAGAACAGCGCGATGATCGCGAGGACGCCGACGATCTCGACGGTGACGCCGATCGAATTGATCCGCGCCATCAGATCGATGCCGAAAACGTTGATCAGCGTGGTGATCATGAGCAGGATGCTGCCGAGCAGCACGGCGTTGGTCGCGCCGGACGGCGAGCTGAGCGCGGTGTCCGTGCCGACGAGCTGGAATCCGCTCCAGATCGAGGGCAGTACCACCTGTAGGGCGATCGCCGCAGCGGCGGCCGTGACGATCTGCGCGATGATCATCATCCAGCCCGCGAACCAGCCGACGAGTTCGCCGCCGAGCCGTCGTGACCACTGGTAGATGCAGCCCGAGATCGGGTAGCGCGCGGCCAGTTCGGCGAAGTTCAGCGCGACGAGGAACTGCCCGGCGAAGACGATCGGCCAGGTCCAGAAGAAGGCGGCTCCGCCGAACGAATAGCCGAAGCCGAAGAACTGGAAGATCGTGGTGAGGATGGAGACGAACGAGAAGCCGGCCGCGAACGAGGCGTAGCGGCCGAGCTTGCGGTGCAGGACGGGCTGGTAGCCGAACCGGGCGAGGTCGGCGCCGTCGCCGCTGAGGTCGGAGGGCGGGGTGGGGGCGAGCGTGGTGGCCATGGGCGGTCCTTCGGCGTGCGGCCAATAACTATCAGGTGACAGTTTTGCGTCCGTGATCGCGCTTTCGGTGACCTCGATGTATCGCTTCCGGTACCTCCGGTAACTTTTGTGTTGCCGCTATTTCTATCAAGTGACAGGAAACGCACGCCGGCCGTTCACGCACGGCGCGGACGGCCGCCGCCCGCCCACCTGCCAGAATGGGACAGTGGCGAACCTCGGTCCCGGACGGCCGCGCGTCGAACAGCGACGCCGACGCGGATCGACGCCGCGCGCCGAGATCCTGGACGCCGCAGGCGAACTGTTCACCACCAACGGCTACGCCAACACCTCCACCCGCGCGATCGCCGACGCCGTCGGGATCCGGCAGGCTTCGCTCTACCACCATTTCGCGGCCAAGGACGACATCCTGGACGCGTTGCTCGCCGAAACCGTCGCCGCCCCGATCGAACTGGCGCAGCGGCTGCGCGCCGCGCCCGACCCGGCGCCGGTCCGGTTGTACGCGCTGGCCGTGTTCGACGTGCGGCAGCTGTGCGCCTCGCGCTGGAACCTCGGTGCGCTGTATCTGCTGCCGGAGCTGCGCACCGAGCGGTTCGCCGCCTTCCGCTTGCGCCGCGACGAATTGCGCGGGCAGTACGAGACTCTGGCCGCGCAGGTGCTCGCCGAGGGCGGCGCGCCGAGCGTGCCCGGCACGGAGTTGCTGCCGTTCCGCTTGGTGGAGACCGTGATCAGCATCCGCTCCGACGAGGGCGCCGCGCCCAGGTACGCGGAGCGGACCATCCCGGGGGCGGTGCTGCGCGCGCTCGGCTGGACCGGGGACCTCGACGCGATACGGGCGGAGGCGGTCGTCCTGCTGGACCGGCTGGCCGCCCCCGCTGTCTGAGCGTCAGGACTTGCCGGTGCCCCTTACCCAGTCCAGCCCCCAGTGGTACGCCTTGTCCACCTCGGTCACGCCCCAGCGCGGCCGGTTCGGCGGTGGCGGGACGAAGCGTCCTTCCCGGCGCAGCACCAGATCCGCGCCGGTGTTCTCGATGAGCACCAGCACCACATCCCTGGAGCCGTCCGTGCAACCGTCCACGGTCAGCTCGATCGGCGGCACGCCTGCCGGGTACAGCGCGGCGGTCGCCCGGATACCGCGGAAGTCGGCCGCGCCGTCGTAAAGGGTGGCGAAGACCAGTATTCGGCGGAACTCGGCGGTGTGGCCGAGATCGATCTCCAGGTTCTCCCCGGCGGCGCCGGTCCCGGAACGGTCGTCCGCGTCCAGCCGGATGAACGGCGGCCGCTCCAGCGAACCGAAGTCGCCGACCGGACGGATATCGCCCTTGCGGCCGTCGGCCAATTCCCAGAAGCAGCACAGGTCCAGATCCAGCGCGGCGCCCTCGCTCGTGCCCGACGGAGAAGTCCAACTCAGGTTGACCCGCATGATGCCGGAGGTCGCGCCCAGCGCGGTCAGCGACACCGAGGGGAAGTCCTCGGTCAGCGAGAGCTTGCCGGAAGACTGTCCGGTCGCCGCTACCCAGCCGGGAACGTTGCGTCCGTGCGGCACCGACTGTCCCGCTGGCATGTACGCGCCAGGTGGGTAGTACGCCGGGGGCGACGCGTGGTGCCCGGATGCCGGGTACCGGCCGGGTGGCGGGTAACTGCCGGGCGTGCTTTGACCGAAGGGCGCATACGAGCCCGGCGGTATCGGCTGCCCCGGTGGTGCGAAACCGCTCGGCGGTCCTGGGACTGGGCCGGAAGACCCGGATGAACCGGAGGGCGGTGCGTACCCACCCGGCGGGCCGTACTGACCATGTGGTGGTACGGCCTGGGCCTGCCATGTCGTCGCGCCGGACGGGTCGGGCTGGTGCGGCATCGTCTGTGGGCTCGGCGGGGCGGGCGGTGGTGTGTGACCGCCCGCCGGGGCGTACTGGCTGGTGCCTGGGCCGGTCGCCGGGCCGGACCGGTCGGGTTCGGTCATCGGTGGCGGCACGGCGGACTGACCGGTACCGGGACCCGGTGCGGAGACCGATGGCGGCTGTCCAGCGAACGGCGGTGAGGGTGTGCCGGGCGGTGATGGGACCTGGTGCGGGTCGGTGGAGCCGGTCCCGGGAACGGGCGCGACGAGCCGACCCGGCTCCGGCGGCACCGGTGCGGTCGGTGGCGGTGGCGGCGTGAACTCGTGCGGCGGCGCGGGGGGCGGTGGCGGTGGCGTGTATTCGTGGGGCGGGGCCGGCGCGTCGTCCACGGCGATGCCGTAGTCGGCGGCAAGGGCGGCCAGACCCGACGTGTACCCCTGGCCCACCGCGCGGAACTTCCACCCGCCGTCGCGCCGGTACAGCTCGCCGAGCACCACCGCGGTCTCGCTGGTCGCGCCGATGCCGTCGAAGCGGGCGAGCTCCGCTCCGGTTCCCGCGTCCACGACGCGCACGAACAGTCCCTCCAGCAGTCCGACCGTGCCGCCCTCGGTGGACGCCGCGATCACGATGCCGTCGATCTGCGATTCGATCTGCGCCAAGTCCGCGGACAGCACGTCCAGCACGATCGATCCCGGCCGCTTGCCTTCGTGCCGGACCGCGCCGGAGGGGTGGGCGGGCTGGTTGTAGAAGACGAAATCGCGGTCGGAGCGCACCTTTCCGGACACCACGAGCAGTGCGGAGGCATCGGCGTCCGGCGCACCCGCCCCGGCGCGCCGGCCCACTTCGATCCGGACGGCGGAACTCGGCACCGGCACGTTGGCGCCCTTCGGCATGGACACGTCTGTCAACGTAACCGAAACCGGCGTACGGCGTCTCGCATCCGCGCGCTCTGCCGGACGCCGACGCGGTCTCAGTGCGTCGGCGGCGCGATCTGCCAGTGTTCCTGCAGTGCCCCCGCGATCTGCGGCAGCACGGTCACCGGAATCCGCTTGTGCCGCAGAATCGCCCGGATCTCCGTCACCTGGTCGCGTTTGCGCAGGTCGTAAGCGCCCGCGACCGGGCGGACCACCGGCGGGATGGACAGCAGGACCAGTTCGCCGTGCGGTTCGTCGCCACCGGACAGATCCAGCGCCAGCGACCAGCGGGCGCGCTCGTCGAGCGTGAACCGCCCGGCCACCACCCGGTCCCACGGGATGCTGGAGACCGTCCACGGCGTGCGCCGGTAGATGGCGTGGTCGGTGAGCACGATCGCGTCTCTGGTGAACAGCGCGGCCAGCACCGCGATTCCGACGACGGCCCCGGCCAGCAGGCCGGTGAACACCCGGTTCACCCCGAACGCGACGACGAACGAGCCACAGATCGTGACGGTCGCCAGGACGCCGAACACGCTGTAGAGCGCGGCGCGCTGGGTCGGGACCACACCTGCCCGCACCGTTGTCATCTCACCTACCTGCCTCGGGCGCATCTCCGGCTCAGGCTACCGCCTCGCGCACCGGCGCACACCTGGCCGTTTCCCAGCTGTGGCCGATGCGACGGGCGGTGCTCAGACGTTCAGCGGGACCGCGGCCTCGGCGGTGTACACCAGGAACGTCAGGCTCTGCTGGAAGTACAGCTGGACCGACGTGCTGTCGTGCGACAGGTAGCCGATGGACAGGTCCTGGCCGATGCGCAGATCGAAGTCGCCGCCGCGGGTGGTGAGCAAGATCGCGCCGTCGATGGCGGGCGCCCAGATGATCTCGCCTTCCGGGATCAGGCGCTCGATGTGCGTGCGGATCATGTGGCCGTGGTCGGAGGTCTCGCTCACCGCCGTGTACAGCTCGGCGCTGAGCAGCACCGAGTACGGCCCGTCGACACCGGCCAGCCGCAGGGCGCTCAGCGCCTGCGCGATCGCCTCGGGTACCAGCCGGGTGTCGCCGGGCAGCGTGATCGGCTCGTTGGACGAGCTGGCGCGGATGCCGGTGATCTGCGCGGCCGGGTACCCCTCGAAGATCGCGCGGTCCTCGGCGAACGCGATCTTCTTGGCGGCGTCCTTCACCGGGTCCAGGTCGGCGTCCTGGGCGCCGCGCTCCACATTGTCGAGTTCCTCGCGGGAGAGCGTGAACGGCACGCGCAGTTCGATCAGCGGCGCGACCACCCGTTGCCGGGCGAAGACCCCGGCGTCGGGCGAGTCGATCGCCGTGGTGTGCCCCGTGCTCACCGCGGAGTAGTCGATGCCGTGCGGGCCGGACAGGTCGACGACGCGACGGCCCGCGATGTGCCGCTTGAAGGTGCGCGTCGCCTCCTCCTCGATGGCCGCCCACGCCTCGGCGGTGATCGGCGCCAGTTCGCGATGGAGGTTGTTCATGACCGGGTGCTCCTTTTCAACGAGCCGATACCGAGGGCGCCGTCGCCCGTGGGCGCGGCGGTGCCGGGCAGATCCGCTGGACCGGCGCCGTCGGTGTCCACGGACACCGCGGGTTCCGCCGTTTCCCACGGCGCCGGTGGCAGATCGTCGAGGAAATCGACGGTGGGTGCGAAGAACGAGGTGCCGGTGAGGGCGACGGAGAAATCCAGGATGCGGTCGTAGGCGGCCTCGTCGGTGCCGAGGAACATGCGGGTGAGCATGCGTTCGGTGACGCTCGGCGTGGCCGCGTAGGCGATGTAGTAGGTACCGAACACGCCCTCGCGCACGCTGCCGAAGGGCATGTTGCCGCGCAGGATCTGGCGTTCCGTGCCGTCCGGATCGATCAGCGTGTTGACCTCGACGTGCGAGTCGGCGGGCTTGATCTCGTCGGGGAGCTCGAAATCGTCCAGCTTGGTGCGGCCGATCACCCGCTCCTGCTCCTCGACCGACAGCGCGCGCCAGTCCGCCAGCGGATGGGTGTACTTCTGCACGATGACGTAGCTGCCGCCGGTGAACCGCGGGTCTTCCTCGCCCACCAGCGCGGCCGCGGCGGCCGCACGGCCCTCCGGGTTCTCGGTGCCGTCCACGAAGCCGAGCAGGTCGCGCTGCTCGAAGTAGCGGAAGCCGACGGTCTCGTCCACGATCGTCCCCGCGCCCGCGAGCCGGTCGGCGATGGCCATGGCCAGTTCGAAACAGGCGTCCTGCACCTCGGACTTGAGGTGGAACAGCAGGTCGCCCGGTGTCGCGGGCGCGGTGTGGCGTGCGCCCACGTAACCGGGGAACGGATGCAGCTCAGCGGGTTTCGGCCCGGCGAAGAGCCGGTCCCACGCGTCGGAGCCGATCGACGTGACGCAGGTCAGGTTCGCCCCCGGCAGGCGAAAGCCCACCGACCGGCGCAGGCCGGTGATGTCGGCGAGCAAATCGCGGACCGCTGCCTCGCCACCCTCGTCGATCGTGGCGACCAAGAAGATCGCGGACGGCGTGAGCGGTTCGAGGATCGGCTGCGGCTCACCCATGATCGACACCCTAACGCCCGGCCGGTCCGGCCGCGGTGCGGACCCGCGCCGTGGCGACTACATCGCCACGGTCAGCAGGAACGCGACGTCGTCGATCGCCTTGACGCTGTGGCGGGCCTTGGGGACCACGATCAGGTCGCCCGCGGAGCCCTTCCACTCGTTGGCGCCGCTGATCAGGATCAGGGTGCCGCTGAGCACCAGCAAGGTCGCCTCGCCCGTGTTGTCGTGCTCGGCCAGGCTCTGCCCGGCCGTCAGGCCGACCACCGTCTGCCGCAGCGAGTGCGCATGGCCGCCATAGAGTGTCTGTGAACTGCGTCCGCTCGTGGCGACGGCTGCCAGCTTCAGCTGCTGGCGCGCTACCGCAGTCAGCGATTTCTTTTCCATGGGTCGCCTTTCGCAGATCACCACAGCCGATGCCGGGCTGGTGGCAACGGCTCGAGGCGTCCGACCGGACACGGGTCCGATCGCCGTATAACGAGGAGTATGCCCGAGTCGGCCGCGGTGCGGGCCGGGTTTGACCGGCCCCGCCGCTGGGGGCGGCGTTCCCGGGGCCGACGCGGCGTGGCGTCGACGGCTGCGAGCGTCAGGCGGGTCGCTCGCGCACGTAGTGCCTGATGCGGAACCGCAGACCGGTGGCCGAGGTCCGCCAGGGCTCCGGGTCGTCCGGTCGCCACTGCGGCCCGATCGGCGGCGCGAAGGCGTCGCCCTCGACCGCGGTGTCGATCTCGGTGACGCGCAGGTCGGTTGCGAATTCCAGTGCGGCGCGGTAGATCTCACCGCCACCGGCGACCCAGACGGTGTGCGGGGCGCACCGGGCCAGCGCCTCGGACACCGACGCCGCGCGCTCGGCGCCTTCGGCCGACCAGTCCGGCTGCCTGGTCACCACGATATTGCGCCGCCCGGCCAGCGGCCGGAACCGCGGCGGCAGCGAATCCCAGGTCTTTCGGCCCATCACCACGCAATGTCCCCAGGTGACGTCCTTGAACTGCGCCATGTCCTCGGGCAACCGCCACGGGATGGTGTTGCGCAACCCGATCACCCCGTCCAGGGTCTGCGCCCAGATCAATCCGATCGTGCGGCTCTTGCTCACACCGCCACCGGAGCTTTGATGGCCGGGTGGTGCCGGTAGTCGACCACTTCCACGTCTTCGTAGCGGTAGTCGAACAGCGTCGGCGCGGGACGCAGCCGCAATGTGGGAAACGGGTAGGGGTCGCGACTGAGCTGCTCGGCGACCTGGTCGAGATGGTTGTCGTAGACGTGGCAGTCGCCGCCGGTCCAGATAAAGTCGCCCGGCGTCAGCTCGGCCTGCTGGGCGACCATGTGGGTCAGCAGCGCGTAGCTGGCGATATTGAACGGCACGCCCAGGAACAGGTCGGCGCTGCGCTGGTAGAGCTGGCAGGACAGTTTGCCGTCGGCCACATAGAACTGGAAGAACGCGTGGCAAGGCGCCAGCGCCATCTTGTCCAGGTCGGCCACGTTCCACGCGGAGACGATGATGCGCCGGGAGTCCGGGTCAGTGCGCAGGGTTTGCAGCACCTGGGAGATCTGGTCGATGTGGGTGCCGTCCGGCGTCGGCCATGACCGCCACTGCACGCCGTAGACCGGCCCGAGTTCGCCGTTCGCGTCGGCCCATTCGTCCCAGATGGACACGCCGTGGTCGCGCAGCCAGCCGACGTTGGAGTCGCCGCGCAGGAACCACAGCAACTCGTAGACGATCGACTTCAGGTGGACTTTCTTCGTGGTGATCAGCGGAAACCCGGCCGAGAGGTCGTAGCGCAACTGGTGACCGAAGATGCTGCGGGTTCCCGTCCCGGTGCGATCGGCTTTCTTCGTGCCGGACGCCAGTACCAGCCGCAGCAGGTCTTCGTACTGGGTGTCGGGGGCGAAAGCCGGATCGAGCGCGTCATGAGCCACGCCTCGCCACTCTAGTCGTCGCCCTCGCCGAGCTCGGCGAGCCGGATCGGCCGCGTCCCCGTCGCCGCCCGGCCCCGGTAGTCCACCGCCCACCTGGCAAGCTCGAACCCATGCGCAAGCTCTACGTGATCGGCATCGGCGCCGGTGATCCCGACCAGGTCACCGTACAGGCGATCAAGGCGATGCGCCGGGTCGAGACGTTCTTCGTGATCGGCAAGGGCGAGGCCAAGCGGGAGCTGGTCGACGTGCGGACCGCGATCCTCGACGCGCACATGGACCGGCCGTACCGGATCGTGCCGATCGCCGACCCGCCGCGCGACCGGACGCCCGCCGACTACCTCGACGTGGTCGACGACTGGCACGATCGCCGCTCGGCGCTGCTGGAGTCGGCGTTCGCCGCGGCCGACGGCGTCGGCGGCATCCTGGTCTGGGGCGATCCCGCGCTGTACGACAGCACGCTGCGCATGGTCGAACGGGTGCTCGCCCGTGGCGTGGTGCACTTCGAGCACGAGGTCGTTCCCGGCATCACCAGTGCCCAGGCGCTGGCCGCGCGGCATCGGATCGTGCTGCACGGAATCGGTGAACCGGTGTGCATCACCACCGGCCGCCGCTTGCGCGAGGAGGGACTCGGCGCGGAGAACGCGCTGGTGATGCTGGACGGCGAGTGCTCGTTCACGGCGATCGCGGACGAGAACGTGCACATCTGGTGGGGCGCCTATCTCGGTATGCCGGACGAGACGCTGATCGAGGGGCCGCTGCCGGCGGTGCGGGAGCGGATCGTCCGCCGCCGCGCCGAGCTGCGCGAGCGCAAGGGCTGGATCATGGACATCTACCTGCTGCGCCGCGGCGCGTGAGCCGCACGGCGCCGCGCGAGAACCGGGAGGTTGTCGGCGGGGCTGGGTAGTCTGGTCCCCGTGCCAGAGCTACCGGAAGTGGAGGCGTTGGCGCAGTTCCTGCGGGAGCATGCGGTCGGCGCCGTGGTCGGCCGTGTCGACGTGGCCGCGCTGAGCGCCGTCAAGACCTTCGAGCCTGCCGTCACCGCGCTGTCCGGCCGAGACGTCACCGGTGCGGGGCGCTGGGGGAAATTCCTCGGGATGGAATGCGACGGGCTGTGGCTCGTCACGCATCTGTCGCGCGGCGGATGGCTGCGCTGGATCGATGAACCGAGCCCGACGCCGCCCAAGCCGGGCGGCAAGAGCCCGCTGGCGTTGCGGGTGCATTTCTTCACGCCCGAAGGGGCGACGCCCGCGTTCGACCTGACCGAGGCGGGCACCAAGAAGCGGCTGGCGGTGTACGTCGTGGAGGATCCGAAGGCGGTGCCCGGCATCGCCCGGCTCGGTCCCGACGCGCTGGAAGTGACGGAGGCGCAGTTCGCCGACATCCTGGGCGGCACTTCGCAACGGATCAAAACCGCGCTCGTCGACCAGACGCTGCTGGCAGGCGTCGGCAACGCGTACTCCGACGAGATCCTGCACACCGCGCGGATCTCGCCGTTCGCGAACACGAAGACCTTGCCCGCCGACAAGGTTGCCGAGCTCTACACCGCCATGCGTGACGTGCTCACCGACGCGGTAGGCCGCTCGGTCGGCCAGGACGCCGCCCGCCTCAAGGGCGAGAAGCGCTCCGGCATGCGGGTGCACGCCCGGACCGGGCTGGCCTGCCCGGTCTGCGGCGACACCGTCCGCGAGGTCGCCTACGCCGAGCGGTCGTTCCAGTACTGCCCCACCTGTCAGACCGGCGGCAAGATCCTCGCGGACCGGCGGATGTCGCGGTTGCTGAAGTAGCCGCCCGGCTCAGGTCACCGTGGGTACCCGCACGCCTTGCCACGCGAGTCGCTTGGCCCGGTCCGGATCGTGTTCCACCCGGGTGGGGTAGTCGATGATCAGCGTGGACCTGCGGGCCTCGGTGTAGGCGGGCCAGGACGGCAGCGGGGCTCCGGTGCGCGCGAAAGCCAGCCAATTGTCCTGGAACTGGTCGGTGACCGCGCGCAGTCCGCGCCGTCCGCCCGCGGCGGTGACGGCCCGGCCGATCGGGGTGTCGCCGACGCCGAAGACCGCGATGAGATCGGTGGCGTGCGTGGCACCGAGCCCGGCCAGGTGCAGCGCGCGCGGGGCGTAGTCGTATCGGTAGGCGTAGGTCGGCGCGTGCCTGCTGTGGCCTTCCATGACGGTCAGCGAAGGACGCCAGAAGGTGTAGTCGCCGCCCGCCTGCACCGCGGCCTTCGGCATGGGATACCCGGGATAGGCCGCGGCGATCCGGGATTCGGCCTCGGCGGAGCGGCCGAGCGCGGAGCGCAGCCGCTGCGGCGTGGTGGGCAGTTCGTCGGCGAACCTGGCGAAGAGCGTGCCTTCGTCCCGGTTCGTGCCGATGATCAGCGGAACCTTGTGGGCGGAGCCGTCGCTGATCGCGTCGACGGGGGAGCGCGGCAGGAACTCGCCGTCCACGACCGGACAGGCGGGGAAGACGCCCGGCTGTTCCCGCAGCACCTGGGCGATGGTGCGGTCGACGGCGCGGCGGATGTCGTTGGGGGCCGCGGTGCGCAGCGCGGTGTGCGCGGTGTCCGGCGTGGCGCCCAGCGCGGCGACACAACGGCGCGCGAAGCCGCGCGCCTCCTCGGCGGTCATCGCCCAGTCGGCGGGCGGGCTCTGCGAAATCGCCCGATGGAACAGGCCCTCGGCCGCTGGGGTGGCCAGGAGACCGAGCACGGCGTGCGCACCCGCGGACTCGCCGAAGATCGTCACGTTGCCGGGGTCGCCGCCGAAGGCCGCGATGTTGGTCTGCACCCACTTCAGGGCGGCGAGTTGATCGCGCAATCCGAGGTTCGCGTCGAACGGATGCTCGGCGGTGCCGAACTCACTGAAGTCGACATAGCCGAACGCGCCCAACCGGTAGTTCAGCGACACCACCACCACGTCACCGCGCACCGCCAGCCGCGCGCCGGAATACAGCCCGAGCGCCGAGGTCCCGATCAGGTAGCCGCCGCCGTGGATGAAGACCAGCACCGGTCGCGGGCCCGCCGCCGCGGTCGCGGGCGCGGTGACATTCAGTGTCAGAGCGTCCTCGCTGGTCGGCTGGTAGGCGCGCGGCCCGATCCGCGCCCCGGAGCGGTGCTGCATCGCCGCGGAGGTGAATTCCGTCGCCGCCCGCACGCCGGACCACGGTTCGACCGGCTGTGGAGCGCGAAATCGCAGGTCCCCGATCGGAGGAGCCGCGTAGGGAATGGACCGCCAGCGCAGTACGCGGCGGCCCCTGCGGCCGCGGACGATTCCGTCGGCGGTCGCGATATCCGTTGTTGCCACCATTTTCAAATGGTAGCTATGAGCGGCGCGCCTCCAACAGTCGCAGCCAGAACTCGCTGACCGCAGGGAAGGCTGGCACCGCGTGCCAGAGCGTGGCCAGTGGCACCCCGCCGACCACCGCGATCGTCGCCGCGTGCAATTGCTCGCCCACCTCGGGGCCGACGAAGGTCGCGCCCAGCAGCGTGTCGGTCGCGCTGTCGATCACCAGCTTCGCGCGGCCTGCGTAGTCGTCGCGGGACAGCGACGACCCGGCCACGGCGATGTCGAGTTCGACGGTCTCGACCGGATGGCCGGCGTCCCTGGCCGCGGCTTCGGTCAGACCGACGGAGGCGACCTCGGGTGCGGTGAACACCACCTGCGGCACTTTGCCGTGGTCGGAACTCGCGACGAACCGCGGGTCGTCCAGCGGCCTGCCCTCGGCCCGCGCCGCGATCACGTCGCCGCAAACCCGGCCCTGGTACTTGCCCATATGCGTGAGCGCGGCGCGGTGGTTGAGGTCGCCGACCACATACAGCCACTCGCCCTCGACGTCGCGCGCGGTGAGGTGGTCGTCCACCGCGACATACCCGTCCGACAGCCCGACCGTGTCCAGGCCGAGGCCCGCCACGGCGGGCGCGCGTCCGGCCGCCACCACGAGCTCGTCCACCTCGAGAGCCGACTCGCCTTCGGGACCGCGCAGCCGGATCATGACCGGACCGCCGTGGATCCGGCCTTCACCGGTGTCCTTCGTGGCCGGGCGCTCGACGGCGGCGGGCGCGGTACCGAAGCGCACCCGCACGCCGGCGTCGGTCAGCGCCGCCGCCACCCGATCGCGCGCGAACGGTTCGGCCGCGGCCAGCAGCGCCGAGCCGCGCACCAGCAGGGTGACCTCGGCCCCGAGCGAGGCCAGCCAGGTCGCCGCCTCGGCGGCCACCACGCCGCCGCCGACCACGGC
This sequence comes from Nocardia abscessus, assembly GCF_015477775.1. Classification (GTDB taxonomy): domain Bacteria; phylum Actinomycetota; class Actinomycetes; order Mycobacteriales; family Mycobacteriaceae; genus Nocardia; species Nocardia abscessus_A. The sequence goes on from NZ_JADLQO010000016.1 coordinate 176,268, forward strand.
GACCCGGCGCGGTACCTCGTGCAGATTGGTGACATCGCGCGACGTCCACGGCAGCGCGGAACGCAGGCCCGGTACGTCGGGGATGTTCGCGGTGGTGCCGGTGGCCAGCACGACCGCATGCCCGGCGCGCAGCTGCCGCCCGTCGACCTCCACCGAGCGCGCACCGGTCAGGCGGCCGGTGCCGCGCACGACGTCGATGCCACTGCCGCGGGCCCAGTCGACCTGCGCGGAATCGTCGTGTTCGTGCACGAAGGCGTCGCGGCGCCGCAGCACCGCCTCGATGTCGAGGCCGGTGGCCGAAACACCCGGCATCGCCCGCGCGGCCGCAAGGACATGGCCCGGACGCAACAGCGCTTTGCTCGGAACGCAGGCCCAATAGGAGCATTCGCCGCCCACGAGTTCACGCTCCACGATGGCGGCCGTGCGGTCGCTGCCCGCGATGGCGTAGGCGGCGGCGTTCTCACCGGCGGGTCCGCCACCGATCACGATGACGTCGTAGTCGGTCGCTGTGCTCGACATCGCCGCGCCTACTGCAGGTAGCCTTCGACCTGCGAGACCGAATTCGCCTGTACCCCGTCCGGGGATTCGCCCAGGTCGATCCGCGCCCGGCGATGGCGGAGCAGGTCCCAGGCCTGATCCAGCATCACTTCGAGTTCGGCCAGCCGCTGGCGTTCGGTCTTCGGGTCCAACTCGCCGTGGGTGGCCTGCGAGCGCAGCTGATGTTCCTGGTCGACCAGTTCCTTGATGCGGGCCAAGATGTCCTGTTCGCTCATGCGGACCATGCTACGGCCGGGCGAGGCACTCGGCGGCCAAAGGAACGGCCGCGGTGAGCTCCGGCCACGACAGGGCCGTGTAGCCGAGCGCGACGCCGAAGTGCGCGCGGCGCGATCCGAGGTGATACCTGGCCAAACCGTCGAGCGCGACACCGCGCGTCTGCCCCGCGGCGACCACGCGCCGCTCGGCCTCGGCCGACTCCACCGGCACGACGACATGCGAACCCGCGTCGTCGCCGAGCACGCCGAGCCCGCGGCGGCGCAATTCGGTCACCACCAGCATCCGGCGCGGTGGCAGCGCGCGGCGCAGCCTGCGAAGGTGCCTGGCCAGGTCACCGTGTGCGGCCAAGGCGAGCAGCACCCGCTGGCCCGCCGGGCTCGGGCCGGTGCCGGTGCGCTCCCGGTGGGCCAGCACCGCCTCGGCGACGGCCGGAGCGGCCAGCAGCCAGCCGACCCCGAGGGCGGGGGAGAGGATCTTGCTCGTCGTGCCCAAGTGAACGACGACATCGGGAGCCATGGTGACGAGCAACGGCAGCGGGGCGGTGTCGTAGCGCAATTCCCCGTCGTAGTCGTCTTCGATGACAAAGATCCCGGATCGCCGCGCATGCTCGACCAGCTCGACCCGCCGCGCCGCGGGCATGCGCGCGCCGAGCGGGAACTGATGCGCAGGCGTGCAGTACACCGCTTCGATCCGGGGCGGCAGCAGATCGACGCGCAGGCCCTTCTCGTCCACCGGGACGGGAAGGACGTCGACTCCTGCCGCCGCGAAGGCGCCCGCGGCGCGCTGGTAGCCCGGGTCCTCCATGGCCACGGCAGCGCCCGGGCGCAGCAGCGCCGCAGCCAATTCGCCTACGGCGGAACTGGTTCCGGCGGTGGCGAGCAGCAGTGTGTCGCTGCCCGCCCCGATCCCGCGGTGGCGCAGCAGATGCTCGGTGACCGCCGTCCGGAATTCCGGCTCGCCCGCGCGGTCCTTGCGCACGAGCGGCGGATGATCCGCGGCGGCACGCCAGGCGCGACGCCACGCGGCCGGGTCGATGGCATCGATGCAGGGAGCTCCCGGGGACAGGTCGAACAGCCGCGGCGCGGGGGCGGTGTCGTGGCGGGCATCGGCGCGGGCGGGCGCCGCGGCAGGCGCGGTCGTCAGATAGGTGCCGGAGCCGCGTCTGCCGGTGATCCAGCCTTCCGCGTGCAGTTGGTCGTAGGCGGCGGCGACCACGGTGCGGCTCACGCCGAGCCGCTCGGCCAGCGCGCGGGTGGACGGCAGGCGGTCGCCGCTGCGCAGCGGTCCGGTGGTCGCGGCACGGCGCACTTGGTCGGCGATCTGCACCGACAGCGGTTGCGTCAGCTCACGATCGAGGGCGAGGGGAAGGTCCTCCAGCACGGTTTCTCCTCGAAGTGGACCGCCGAAATTTGCTTGAATTGGCACTTTGATAATGCCATTCGCGGCCCGATGCTGGGTCCATGACCGAGACAGTCAGCCCACGGACTCCACTCTCGCCGACATCGCGCAGCACGCCGACCAGGTTGACCGACCGCGCCAGGACCGATCGCGCCGACCTGGACGCGGTACTCGACGCCGGGCTGATCTGCCACCTCGGTGTGCTGCTCGGCGGCACGCCGGTCGTGCTGCCCACCGCATACGGCCGCGACGGTGACACGCTCTACCTGCACGGTTCCACCGGCGCGGGAAACATGCGCGCGGCACTCGCCGCCGACATCTCGGTAGCGGTGACTCTGGTGGACGGCGTGGTCTACGCGCGTTCGGCCATGCACTTCTCGATGAACTACCGCTCGGCGGTCGTGCTCGGGCGCGCTCGCGAGGTGACCGACCACGAAGAACGCGTGCACGGACTGCGCGTGATCGTCGAGCACGCCGCACCCGGCTCGTGGTCGCGGGTGCGGCCGCCCAGCAAGAAGGAGCTCGCCGCGACCGAAGTGCTCGCCCTGGATCTCACCGAGGCATCGGTGAAGATCCGCGAAGGCGGCCCCAGGGACGACGAGGCCGACATCGAGGCGGGCGGCGTCTGGGCGGGCGTCCTTCCCCTGCGCCAGGTATGGGACTCCGCCATCGACTCCCCGGACCTCGCGCCTGGCATCCGCGTCCCCGCCGACGTGCTCCAGCGCGCCGACTCCTGAGCACCTCTCACGTACTTCGCACCGTCCGGCTCGATCCTCCGTACCGGCCAGAGCGGGCGCGGGAGGCCGAGCGGCGGTGCGAAGTACGAATCGGCGGTCGTAGACGAGCGCGGAATCACACCGCGCCCGGTTCCGAAGTTTCGAAATGCGTTGTGCTGAATCTCCTGTGCTGTGCGGCGCGGGTTCAGAAGACGAATTGGGGACCGTAGCCCGTCGTTTGCGCAATACCGTTGCGGGCCTCGGCGCGGACGGTGATGAATGGCATCGCGGAGGCGGGGGAAAGGCATCCGTTGACGTTCAGCGGGGTATTGCTGTGCGCGAAGGTGAAGGGGAACGTCGACTCCTCGTCGAGGTCCGCCTCGGCGATCACCGCCGCGGTCACGCTGCCGGGCGCCAGATTCACGGTGATCTCACCGCCGAGTTCGCCGTTGACGCCGAAGGTGGTGTCCGCGCCGAGGGCGATGACGGGAGCGACGATCACCGGCAACTCCTCGAGCATTCCGTGTTCGTTGAATCCGCCGAAATCGATTCCACCCAATTCGATGACGATGCCGGGCGTGAATTCGACACCGGCGCCGACGGCCCCGGCGATGGACACCGAGATGCCGTCGGAAATGTCCACCGCACAGCCGATCAGATATCCGGCGACGATCTGTCCGCCACGCATCGCCGCGGCGCCGTCGGAAACGACCGAAAAGTCTCCGGATACCTTGACCGCGTGCGCGAACGGAACTCCCAACGCGACGTCACCGCCGGGTACGACGTTGTTGTAGTCCACCGACGCGATCAGATGTAGCCCGCGGGTGCCGACCTCCCCCGGCTCGGCCCCCGCCACGGTATCGGACACGGCGAAAGAGCCGGTAGCGGCGACGATTACCGCGATGATCGCGGCGAGAGTACGCGAATGCTTGCGGTTCATCATGCTCCAGTCGAGTATCGATCGAATCGGAACTTCGTACGCGAACGGACTCGCACGGCAAATGGGTCGTCGCGGACTCCATTCGGCGTGCGCGGCAGTGAGACTCTATCCGGCGGCGCGGCTCGCGGCGGTGAGGCGCCGACACGGCGAGTCGGCCGGCGCGACCGGTGGACGGTCGTCGTCGGCATCGCGCCGACCACCGGGATCGGCGAAGGAACAATTGGACTTAATACCAGATTGCCAAAAATTCGCCAGAAGTTCGCCGTTGTTTTGCGCGTCGCTGCACGATGGAGCGAGAGGCCCCGCGTGCGAAATCACCACGCGAAGGCGCGCAAGCCCGCGGAGCCGACCGCGCGCGCCGCCAGTTCGCGCAACGCGTCGGCCGTCGCGATCCGCGCAGGGTCGAGGCCGACCAGGCTCAGTACGTAGTCGTCACCGATGCGGCACAGGTAGCCCGAGAGGCGGGTGCGGGGCAGTCGCGCGGCGCCGAGGCCCGGATGGATGGCGCGGGCGGCGACGCCGGTGCAGTGGTGCGGGCCGAGCGTGCGCAACGACGCCGGGAGCGTTCCGATGTTGGAGCACAGGATGTCCCGCTCGCCCGCCCCCTTGGACAGCGCGTAGGCCAAGCGGTCCGGGATCACCTGCAGGAGCTGTTCGGGCATGCCGCTCGGCGCGGACATGCGCTGGTCGTAGGCGCAGCGGGCCAGCGTGCGAATCGTCGCGGGTGTGTCGGCGCGGGTGATCGCGATGCGGGTCATGGCGAGGTCGTTGTCGACGCGGGGTTCGTCGCGGGTGTCGACGGGCAGGCTCGCCTCGATCGTCTCGCGGGGAAATCCGCTGTCCCACAGTATGTTCGCGACGAGGTGGATGAACAGGCTGTTGGCCGTGCCGCCGTCTCGCGCGGCGACGCGGTCCCACTGCGCGGCCGGGCATTGCAGGATCGCGCTGTGCGTCGTCTTCCGGGCCCCGCGCGACTGCTCGTCGCGGATCGGTGCGGCGGGCTGTCGCGGTATCCCGTGCCGCAGTGCCGCCGCGGTCCCGCGTAGGACGATCGACCACTGGCGCCTGGCATCGGACCAATCCGACTCTCGCGTAGCAAGTTTCGTTAGCGGCACCCGAGCGCCGCCCAGAGCGTCGTCTACCGCGAGCACCAGCGCCCGCCCGTCGGCCAGCGCGTGCGAGCAGGTGAGGGAGACGACCGATCCGCCGTCGTCCAGCGCTGCGGTCGAAAGCCGCCATCCGGGACCGTATTCCGGATCGAGCCCGGCGCCTTGCGCGTCTGCCCAGTCGAGCAGCTCCGCGACCGGGAGCACGCCATCGGCGTGGTCGATCGGATAGGCGCGGACGTTCGGTCGCCAGGCCCGGCGAGCGCCCGGCACCCGCGCTGGAACCACTCTGCGGCCCAGCGGTCCCGAGCGCAGCGCTTCGTGCACCCGCGTCAGCAGCGCGGGGTCGACCCGGTCCGCCGTTCGCCACAGCCCCTGCAGTGCGATCGGGGTGCCCAGCCCGCGATGGGTGCGCAGAAAGATCTCGTCGACGACGCTCAGTCGGCCCATCGGGCTCAGGCGCGAGCGCCGTGCCGGCCCGCACCCGCCGCGAAGCGCTCGGCGCCGTCCAGCGCGCCATCGGCCAGTGCCGTCAGTCCGTGCCGGAATTCGTTGCGCAGCGCGGCCTCCTCGGTCATCCCGTCCTGCTCGAGCATCGACATCCGGTCCGAGCGCAGGCAGGTCTGCGGCAGCGCGGCCAGTTCCGCGGCGAGCGCCTCCGCCGCGGCGCGGGCTTCGCCGGTGGGCACCACGCGGTTCACCAACCCCATTTGCAGCGCCTCGTCCGCGCCGACCGCGCGTCCGGTGAGCACCAGATCCATGGCGCGGCCCGCGCCGACGATGCGCGGCAGCCGGATGGTGCCGCCGTCGATCAGCGGAACGCCCCAGCGGCGGCAGAAGACGCCGAAGGTGCTGTCGCGCTCGGCGACCCGCAAGTCGCACCACAGCGCGAGCTCGAGCCCGCCCGCCACCGCGAAACCGGAGACCGCGGCGATCACCGGCTTGGACAATCGCATCCTGGTCGGGCCCATCGGGCCGTCGCCGTCCTCGGTGGCCTGGTTGGAGCGCTCGGTACCGAGCGCCTTCAGGTCGGCGCCCGCGCAGAACGTGCCGCCGTCGCCCCACAGCACCGCGACCGCCGCGTCGGGATCGGCGTCGAACTCGCGGAAGGCGGTGGCCAGCGCTGCGGCGGTCGGTCCGTCCACCGCGTTGCGCGCCTCGGGGCGATGCAGGATCACGGTGGTCACGGGCCCGTTGCGTTCGATCAGTACGGTCACGAGCTCGACCATACGCCGTAAAAGCACCCTTGTGGGAAGAAATGAATTCATGGTTCACTTCTTGGGTGGCCTACCGCAGAACCCCCGCTGTGCAGGCCCGCCTGGACGCTCAGGCGGGGCTGATCGTGCACGCCGCGACCAAGGTGCTGTCCGATGGCGGGTACGCCGCGCTGTCCATGGCGGCGGTCGCGGCCGAGGCGGGCGTTGCCACCGGCACCGTCTACAAGAATTTCGACGGCAAGACCGCTCTGGTGCGCGCGGTCTTCCGGAAAGTCGTCGCCCGCGAGGTCGCCGCGGTGGCCGCGGCCGGTGCGCACGGGACGGCGATCGAACGGGTGACCGCCGCGGTGGAGACCTTCGCCGGTCGTGCGCTGAAGAATCCGAATCTGGCCTACGTGCTGCTCGCCGAGCCGGTCGACGCGGCCGTGGACAGCGAACGCCTGCGCTTCCGGCGCGCATTCGCCGAGACCTTCGAATCGGCGGTGGCCGAAGGGATCGCGCGGGCCGAACTGCCACCGCAGGACCCGAGGATCAGCGCGGCCGCGCTGGTCGGCGCGATCGGCGAGGTGCTCGTCGGCCCGCTCGCCGACGCGCCGCACGGCGAATCCGTCGTCCCCGAACTCATCGCTTTCGCGATCCGCGCGCTGGGCGTGCGCGACGACCCGGGCGCCGGCCGCGCCCGGCTGGAATCAGGAGTGTCCGATGCAGACGCATGAAGTCTTCAACCAGGTACCCGACATCGTCCCCTTCGATGCCGCGCGCAATCCGGCGCTGCTCGAGGGCTTGCGCCGGGAAGGCGCGGGCTGGGCCGAATCCGAGGTGCGAGAGCTGGGCGCGCTCGCCGGTGGCGCGCAGGCGCAGGAGTGGGGCAGGCTGGCCAACGAATATCCGCCGGTCCTGCGCACCCACGATCGCTACGGTCACCGCATCGATGAGGTGGAGTTCCATCCGCGTTGGCACGACTTGATGCGCGTGGCCGTCGAGCACGGCCTGCACGGCGCCCCGTGGCTGGACGACCGCCCGGGCGCGCACGTGGCGCGCGCGGCGAAGTTCTACACCTGGGGCATCGCCGACGCGGGCCACATGTGCCCGATCTCGATGACCTACGCGGTGGTCCCCGCGTTGCGGCACAACCCGGAACTGGCGGCGAGGTTCGAACCTTTGCTCGGCTCCCGCGTCTACGACTTCGGGCTGCGGGAACCGTCCACCAAGGCGGGGCTCATCGCGGGCATGTCGATGACCGAGAAGCAGGGGGGCTCGGACGTGCGCGCCAACACCACCGCCGCGACGCCGCAGCCGGACGGCACCTACCGGATCGTCGGGCACAAATGGTTCACCTCCGCGCCGATGTCGGACATGTTCCTCACCCTGGCGCAGGCGCCCGGCGGCCTGTCCTGCTTCCTGCTGCCCCGGGTGCTGCCGGACGGCGCCCGCAACCCCATCCGCATCCAGCGGCTCAAGGACAAGCTGGGCAACAAGTCCAACGCTTCCTCGGAGATCGAGTACGAGAACGCCGTCGGCTGGCTGGTCGGCGCGGAGGGCGCGGGCGTCAAGACCATCATCGAGATGGTGAACATGACCCGGCTGGACTGCGTGATCGGCTCGGCCACCGGCATGCGGGCGGGCACCGTGTACGCGGTGCATCACGCCAGGCACCGGAAGGCGTTCGGCGCCGAGCTGATCGACCAGCCCGCCATGCGCAACGTGCTGGCCGACCTGGTGATCGAATCCGACGCCGCGACCACCGTGATGATGCGGTTGGCCGGGGCCACCGACCGGGCCGGGCAGGATCCGGCCGAGGCGGCGCTGCGGCGCATCGCGCTGGCCGTCACCAAGTACTGGGTGTGCAAGCGAGCCCCGGCGCACGCGGCCGAGGCGCTGGAATGCCTGGGCGGCAACGGATATGCCGAGGAATCCGGCATGCCGCGGCTGTACCGGGAAGCGCCGCTGATGTCCATCTGGGAGGGGTCGGGCAACGTCGCGGCGCTGGACGCCTTGCGCGCCATGGGACGCCAACCGGAGACGGTCGAGGCGTACTTCAACGAGGTTTCGCTGGCCAAGGGCGCGAACCCGCGCCTGGACGACGCGATCGCCCTGGTCGGCAAGGAGTTGTCGGATCTCGACGACATCGAGTACCGCGCCCGGCGCGTGGTGGAGCTGATGGCGCTCGTGCTCCAGGGCGCGCAACTGGTTCGCCACGGTCACCCCGCGGTCGCCGACGCGTTCTGCGCCACCCGGCTCGGCGACGACTGGGGCATCGCCTTCGGCACGCTGCCCACGGGAGTGGACACCGGCGCGATCATCGACCGCGCCTTCATCTGACCCGCTCGCGTCCCCGGAGACCGGTTCGTGTGCAACCGGTCTCCGTGAACGTCGTGTCTCGGCCCGAGACAAAGGCCGCCGGGACATGGGACGGTTGCTCGTTGTCGGGTGGTAGCGAGTGGTTGCTCGGTGTCGGGTGCCGGACCGGTGGTGGCGAGTGGCGGCTCGGTGTCGGAGGTCGTGCGGGTGGTGGCGAGTGGCGGCTCGGTGTCGGAGGTCGTGCGGGTGGTGGCGAGCGGCGGCTCGGCATCAGGTGCCGGACCGGAGGTGGCGGCGAGCGGCGCGAGGCTCGGCTCGCCGCGTATCCGGTGCGGGCGGAGGATCAGACAGGGCGGGTCAGCACGCGCTCGACCAATGCCGTGTCGCAGTACTCGACCACCTCGCGCAGCTTCCCGTCGGTGACCCGGAAGAGGAAGCAATAGATCTGGTCGTAGGTTTCGCCGCGGATGGTCACGGCCTGGGCGCGGGCCCGCACGACGACGCGGTCGTCCACGGCGAGGATCAGCTCCGCGGCGCTGCGGTACTCGGTGAACTGCGCCATGAGCGGACGAAGGAGGCGGTCCAGCACCGCGGACTTCGGTGCCCAGGCGCCGCTCCAGGACCAGTCGCCGGGGAACACCCAGCGGAAGTCGTCGGCCATGGCGTCGCTCAGCGCGCGGGTGTTGCCGAGGGACATCTGCTCGAAGATGTCGGCGAGCAGCTTCTTGTTCTCCATCGCGGTCATGACTCGACGCTAAAGTCGCCCGACACATGCGACAAGCAACTGTCTGGCATATCTGGTATGAGCAATACGCATGGATGAATTCACCGTCGCGGGCCTGCGCGTGGTACGGGAGGCGGCTGCCTGTGGATCGTTCTCGACCGCGGCGGAGAACCTCGGCTACACCCAATCGGCGGTGTCCCGGCAGATCGCGCTGATGGAGCGGGCCGCAGGTCGCCCACTGTTCGAGCGGCACGCCCGCGGGGTGCAGCCGACCGAGGCGGGACGCGTCGTGCTGCGGCACGCGGAGGCGATTCTCGGCGAGTTGGAGCACGCCCGGCACAACATCCGGCATCTGGCGACGCGCCCGGCAGGCCGCCTGCGCATCGGCGCGTTCTCCACCGCGACCGCCGCCTTGGTGCCCCGGGCCATCGCCGCCACGGCCGTCCGCGATCGGCAGCTACGGATCTCGTTGCGGGAGGGGCTGAGTCCCCGGCTGCTCACCGCCGTCGCGCGTGAACGCCTCGACCTCGCCGTGGTGACCGCGCCGGACACCCTGCCCAGCGGCGTAGAGATCGAACCGCTGCTGGACGATCCGCTGCTCGTCGCGGTCGCGTCCACGCATCCGCTCGCGGGAGCCACCAGCGCGCCGCCCGATCTGCTGCGCGCCGAACGCTGGATCGCGGGCAGTCAGGAACCGGCCGACACCCTCCTCGGTGCGTGGCGCGATCCCGGGTGGGAGCCGGAGATCGCCTTCGTCGCCCGCGACTGGTTCGCCAAACTCGGCTTGGTCGCGGCTGGACTCGGCATCACCGTGGTCCCCGGCATCGCCGTTCCCGTCCTGCCGCCGACCATCGCGCTGCTCCGGATCGATCACCCGGCCGCGGTGCGTCGAACTGTCCTCGCGCATCGTGGTGACCACCGCGCCGCCGAACCCCGCGGTGTATTCGCCGAGGCGCTGCGCGACCAGGCGGCGGAGTTGTCCGCCCAGGTGCGCCGGCGTCTTCGCGATGGCGGGTGAACGTCGCCGATATCGGTCATGTCGCGCGCGGCGAAAGACCGCCGTGCGGCGCGATCGTCCGCGCGAGTTCGCGGGTGAGCCATGAGACGCCCCACGGCGGTAGTGTGGCGGCGATGGCAGGGGAGTTCGTGCAGCGACCGGTGAGCTGGTTGGCCCGGCGGGTGCTCGACCGGGCCGCGCGGGGGCGGTATCTGCTCGGTATCGCGGGGCCGCCGGGCGCGGGCAAGTCCACCTTGTCGGCCGCGTTGCGCGATGCGATCAATGCCGAGGCGGGCGGCATGGTCGCCGAGATCGCACCCATGGACGGGTATCACCTGGGCAACGACGTGCTGCGCGCGATGGAAAGCCTTCCACGCAAAGGCGAGCCCGACACCTTCGACGTCGACGGCTACGTCGCGGGGCTGCGACGCCTGCGCACCACGCCGGTGGGTGACCCGGTGCCATGGCCGACGTTCGATCGGTCCATCGATGCGCCGGTGCCCGGCGGCGTGGTGCTCGATAGGCAGTCCATCGTCCTGACCGAGGGCAACTACCTGCTGCTCGACGACTTCGAAGGGCGGCGATGGTCGGCGGTCCGCGTCCTGCTCGACGAATGCTGGTACTTGGACGCGGCGCGCGACGAAATCGAGAAACGCCTGCTGGACAGGCACATCCGCGGCGGTCGCACCCCCCGCGGCGGCCCGCGCCAAAGTGCACGACAGCGACTTACGCAACGCGGATCTCGTCGCGACCACAAGGGAGCGCGCCGACCTCGTGCTGCGCCGGCATGCGGGAGGTTACGCGGTCCTCGACCGCTGAGGCACGACGGCGCGCACCTCGCCGCGCTCCCGCAGCAGCTGCCTGCGCTTGTCGTTCTTGAATCCCCAGGTGAACGAACCGGGCTTACGCGCCTCGTCCGCCAGTTCCGCGACGACGTTCTTGCAAGCGAATTCCTTGATCTTCGCTGCCAGGCGACCGCCGATGTAGAACCTGTTCGCGGTGTCGTCCCTGGAGGCGACCTGGAGGGTGGCGGCGCGACGGCCAAGGGCGATGCACTGGCCGAAGTAACCCACGTCGATGGCCGCGGGCTGGGTGCCCGCGATCCGGGCCAGCACCGTGTCCGCGGCGTGAGCGCCCAGCGGACGCGCGGTCTGGCAGCTCATTCGCAACGGCAGGTTCGACGGCGCCGCCGAATCCCCCGCAGCGACGATGCGCGAGTCGTCCACGCTCGTCAACGTCTCGTCGGTGAGCAGGCGGCCGAGCGCGTCGGTGCTCAGCCCACTGCGGGCGGCCAGATCCGGCACGCCGAAACCGGCGGTCCAGATGGTCACCGTGCTCCGCAGCTTGTGGCCGCCACTGAGCCGCACGGAATCCGGCGTCACGCCCGTCACCTTCGAGTCGGGGCCTTCGAGGACGGTCACCCCTAGTGCGGCCAGCCGCCTGGCCACCGAGCGCCGACCTCGGGGATGCAGGTACGGGCCGAGCGCCCCGCCGCACGCCACGGTCACCCGGCGACCCTGCTCCGCCAGCTCGGCGGCGATCTCGAGGCCGGTCGCACCGGCTCCCACGATGGTCACCGCGGCCGTCACGGGCGTTGCGTCCAAGACCGGCCGCAGCCGCTGCGCCTCCTCCAGAGTGGCGACCGGATAGGCGAACTCGGCCGCGCCAGGCACGCCCGGATCGGCGCTGCCACTGCCCACCGCGTACACCAGATAGTCGTAGCTCGCCGTGCCGCCGCTCGACAACCCCACGCTGCGCTCGGCCGCGTCGATCCGGGTCACGGTGTCGACCATCAGCCGGACACGCCCGCCCAGGATCTCCCGGTAGTCGACCACCGCCTGATGCGAACCGCCGACCAGTTGGTGCAGACGGACGCGCTCGACGAAGGTCGGGCGCGGGTTGATCAGAGTCACTGCCACGTCGTCACGCTGCGTCAGGCGATTGGCGGCCAAGACGCCGGCGTATCCGCCGCCGACCACGACCACATCGATGTTTCCAGTCATGGCGTCTCCTTCGTTCGAGGGCTTCGCACACAAGACACCGCGTGAACGATCGTTGTGACGCCTGGTGAGCCAGGTCACGTCCATGGGACGCCGAGACATGGCCCCGCGGCATCCGACGAGCCGACCGCGCATCGCGTCCCGGCGCGTGCGGCGGCTCATGCGCTCTACCTGGGCAGATGATGGAGCGATGACGGAGAATCGCGCAGTCGGCAGGTCATCGCGCGTTGTGCACAATGTGCCGGCCGTGGTGTGCGCACTGCTGTTCTACTACTTTCTGCCGCTGGAGAGCGTGCCGCTCGGTCGCCCCGCCGCGGTGCTCGGGCTGGTCGCCTTCGTCGTCGGAGTCGCCGGCTTGATCTGGCTGGCCCGGTGGCGTGTGCGCCGCTACTTCCGCGATCCGCGGGCGAGCAGCGGGCGGATCAACGACGTGCTGCTCGTGGTCTGCGTAGTGGTGACGTTTTTCGCCATCTACTACTACGTGCTCGAACAGCGCGCGCCCGGCCAGTTCGACGGATTGCACACGCGAACCGACGCGCTCTACTACACGATCGTCACTCTCGGCACCGTCGGCTACGGCGACGTGCACGCGGTCGGGCCGGCGGCGAAAGTGGCCACCATGGTGCAAGTCGTCTTCGATCTCGGCGTCATCGGCACCTTGATCGCGATCGGCACTTCGCTCATCATCCGTCGACTCGACGAGGCGCAGCGCAAAAGCCCGCCCGACGGGACTGTCTAGCGTCGCGGACCGATCAGCGGTGCGCGCGGTACCAGCGGATGAGCGAGTCGGTCGACGAATCATCCTGTGGCGGTGGCTCTTGCGCGTCGGTGAGCAGCGGGGCCAGGGCGAGTGCCTGCTGCTTGCCGAGCTCGACGCCCCACTGGTCGAAGCTGTCGATGCCCCAGATGGTGCCCTCCACGAAGACCTGGTGCTCGTAGAGCGCGATGAGCTGACCGACGACCGACGGGGTGAGCCGGGGCGCGAGGATGGTGGTGGAGGGACGGTTGCCCGGCATCACCTTGTGCGGCACGAGTGCGGGATCGGTGCCCTCGGCGGCGATCTCCTCGGCGGTCTTGCCGAAGGCGAGCACCTTGGTTTGGGCGAACAGGTTGCTCATCAGGATGTCGTGCATGCTGCCGGTGCCGTCGATGGTCGCCAGATCCGCTGTGGGCTGGGCGAATCCGATGAAGTCGGCGGGGATGAGCCGGGTGCCCTGGTGCAGCAGTTGGTAGAAGGCGTGCTGGCCGTTGGTGCCCGGCTCGCCCCAGAAGATCTCGCCCGTGGAGGTGGTGACGGGGGTTCCGTCGGCGCGCACCGACTTGCCGTTGGACTCCATGGTCAACTGCTGCAGGTAGGCCGGGAAGCGGGCCAGATCGTTCGAATACGGCAGCACCGCGCGGGAGGCCGCGCCGAAGAAGTTCGAATACCAGACCCCCAGCAGGCCGAGCAGCACCGGGGCGTTCGCCTCCAGCGGCGCGGTGGCGAAGTGCCGATCCACCGCGTGCATACCGGCGAGGAACTCGGCGAAGCGTTCCTTGCCGATGGTCGCCATCACCGACAGCCCGATCGCCGAGGCCACCGAGTATCGGCCACCGACCCAATCCCAGAAACCGAACATGTTCGCGGTGTCGATACCGAAGTCCGCGACTCGTTCGGCGTTGGTGGACACCGCCACGAAGTGCTTGGCCACCGCGTCCTCGCCGAGCGCGGCGACCAGCCAGCGCCGGGCCGCGGTCGCGTTGGTCAGCGTCTCCAAGGTGGAGAACGTCTTCGAGGCGACGATGAACAGCGTGGTGGCCGGATCCAGGCCGTCCAGCTTCGCGATCAGGTCGGCCGGGTCGACATTCGAGACGAACCGGGCGCCGATCCCGGCGTCGGCGTAGTGCCGCAGCGCCTGGTGCACCATGACCGGCCCGAGGTCCGAGCCGCCGATGCCGATGTTGACCACCGTCGTGATGCGCTCGCCCGTCGCCCCGCGCCACGCGCCGGAGCGCAGCGCGTCGGTGAACTCGCCCATCCGCCGCAGCACCTCGTGCACATCGTCGCCCGCGTCGACGCCGTCGATGATCACGGTCTCGCCCGCGGGCAGCCGCAGCGCGACATGGCCGACCGCGCGGTTCTCCGAGGTGTTGATGTGCTCGCCCCGGAACATCGCCGCACGCCGCTCGGGCACACCCGCCTCGCGCGCCAATTCCACCAGCAGATGCAAGGTTTCCCGGTTGACGCGGTGCTTGCTGTAGTCGATGTGCAGATCGCCCACCCCGACGGTCAGCTCGCTGCCCCGCGCCGGATCGTCCGCGAAGAACTCCCTGAGGTGTCGATCGGCGACAGTGCCGTGATGATCGTGCAGTTTCCGCCATGCCGCCGTCGCGGTGATGTCGCTGCTCACGTTCGCCGAGAGTACAAGCAGGCACGGTCGCGCGCACGGGTGCGTTCGCGGAGAGTCGGGTCTCGCGAGGCATAGTCTGGCCTCATGGGCTCCGAACGTGAACTTCTCGAATCCGTACCGAAGCAGCTGTGGATCGCGGGCCGGCCCGTCGACGCCATCGGGGCGGGCACCTTCCCGGTGCACAACCCCGCGACCGGGGAGGTGCTGACGCACGTCGCGGACGCGACCCCGGAGGACGCGGTGCGCGCGCTCGACGCGGCCGTAGCGGCACAGGACGAATGGGCGGCCACGGCCGCGCGCGAGCGGGGGGAGATCCTGCGCGAGGTGTTCGAGCAGATCACCGCCCGCGCGGAGGAGTTCGCCCTGCTGATGACCCTGGAAATGGGCAAGGCGCTGCCGGAGAGCCGCAACGAGGTGCGTTACGGCGCCGAGTTCTTCCGCTGGTTCAGCGAGGAGGCCGCCCGGGTGCACGGGCGCTACCTGCACGCGCCTTCCGGTACCGGCCGGATCATGGTGCACAAGCAACCGGTCGGCCCCTGCCTGGCGATCACGCCGTGGAACTTCCCGCTCGCGATGGGCACGCGCAAGATCGGCCCCGCGCTGGCGGCGGGCTGCACGATGATCGTCAAACCCGCCTCGGCGACACCGCTGACCATGCTTCTGCTGGCTCAGCTGTGCAGCGCGGCAGGCTTGCCCGACGGCGTGCTCTCGGTGGTCACCTCCAGCCGCTCCGGCGCGGTGACCCAGCCGCTGCTCGACGATCCCCGGCTGCGCAAGCTCACCTTCACCGGCTCCACCGAGGTGGGCAAGAAGCTGGTGGAGAAGTCCGCGAACCGGCTGCTGCGCACCTCCATGGAACTCGGCGGGAACGCGCCGTTCGTGGTGTTCGAGGACGCCGATGTGGATGCCGCCGTGCAGGGCGCGATGCTGGCGAAGCTGCGCAACGGCGGCGAGGCGTGCACCGCGGCCAACCGCTTCCACGTGCACGAGAGCGTGCTCGAGGAGTTCTCCACCAAGCTGGTGGAGGCGATGTCGAGCAGCGTGCGGCTCGGACCGGGCGCCGACCCGGACACCACGCTGGGCCCGCTGATCAACGAGGAGCAACTGCGTACGGTGAGCGAACTGGTGGACGACGCCGTCGCGGCCGGTGCGCGGGTGCTGATCGGCGGCAAGGCGCCCGGCGGGCCCGGCTGGTTCTACCCGGCGACCGTCCTGCGGGACGTCCCGCCGCAAGCCAGGATTCTGCGCGAGGAGGTCTTCGGCCCGGTCGCGCCGATCGTGGGATTCAGCACCGAGGAGGAAGGGCTCGCCGCCGCCAACGACACCGAATTCGGCTTGGTCAGCTACGTCTACACCCGCGACCTCGATCGCGCCCTGCGGATCGCCGAGGGCCTGGAATCCGGCATGGTGGGCGTCAACCGCGGCGTCATCTCCGACCCCGCGGCCCCCTTCGGCGGCGTCAAACAGTCCGGTTTCGGCCGGGAGGGTGGCACCGAGGGGATCGAAGAGTACTTGTCCACCAAGTACATCGCGCTCACCTGAACGCTCTGCCCCGGGCGGGGAGCGCTCGCGCATCCGACCGCGGACATGAAACGACCGCCCCGGGGTGCGCACACCCGGGGCGGCCTGGTGGAAGCGGCGGTCTCGCGAGCGCGCCGCGTGGTTGTCAGGTCAGTGGCCGAGGCGACCGCGCCCGAGGCGCAGCAGCAGCATGGCGAGGGTGTGGCCTTCCTGGCCGAGCTCGCTGAACCGCTCCAGCACCTTCATTTCGCGACTGTGCACCAGGCGCGGCCCGCCCGACGCCATGCGCGTCCGGCCGATGATCCGGGAAATCTCCGTCCGCCGCTTGATCGCGGCCAGGATCTCGGCGTCGAGACGGTCGATCTCCTTACGGAGCTTGTCGATCTCGGCCTCGGTCTGCGGCAACGCGGATTCGGACCCGGTCGTCGTGGCAGGGGTGCTCATCATTCATCTCCTCGTGTCAGAACATCGATCGGCGCGTGCGCGGGGCTCGTTACCGATCAGTTCTTTCACCGTGAAACAGACCTGGTGGGGCCTTGTATTGTCCCCCCAGAAAGGTGTGCTCAGGTACAGGCTCCGCGATCCCGGTGTCCGGCAGGCAGCCGAATCGGATGTCTTGCGAAAGCGCTGAGCATGTCGCCAGTGTGCCACGGGCTGGGGGGTATGCAAAACGGATACGTTTGAAAATCGCGGGACAGACGCAGGTCGTTTCACCCCGGCTTCCCACCAGCGGGAGTTAACGCGGCGTTCAGACATCCGGCGCCGAACCGATACCGATGTCCCCCGGGGCTTCATCTGTGTCGGTGGCCGCCGGTAGCGTGGATGGACGATGGACATCACGGTGGCTCCCCAGACACAGGCTCCCCAGACGCAGGCCGGTCGGATCGCGCACCCGGACCCGACACCGAAACCGCCGTTTCCCGGCGGTGACGCAGCGGAGGGGTCGCGGCCTGCCGCCGTGCCCGAGGCGCCGCCGACGGACGCCGAACGCGAGCGGCAGCGTGTCGAGCGCGAAAAGCGGCGCGCCGAGGAAGCCGAGCGCCTGCTCGACGGCCTGAACCCGCAGCAGCGGGCAGCGGTGGTGCACACCGGATCCCCCCTGCTCATCGTGGCGGGCGCGGGCTCGGGAAAGACCGCCGTGCTCACCCGCCGCATCGCCTATCTGCTGGCCGCCCGTGGCGTCACGCCGGGCCAAGTGCTCGCCATCACGTTCACCAACAAGGCCGCCGCGGAGATGCGGGAGCGGGTGACGGGGCTGGTCGGACCGCGCGCGAACACCATGTGGGTGTCGACGTTCCACTCCAGTTGCGTCCGCATTCTGCGTACCCAGGCGGCGCTGCTGCCCGGCCTGAACTCGAACTTCTC
Source organism: Nocardia abscessus (assembly GCF_015477775.1). GTDB lineage: Bacteria > Actinomycetota > Actinomycetes > Mycobacteriales > Mycobacteriaceae > Nocardia > Nocardia abscessus_A. Next base: position 193,717 of record NZ_JADLQO010000016.1, read on the forward strand.
CATCTACGACGCGGACGATTCGCGGCGCCTGCTCACCATGATCAGCCGCGACCTGGACATCGACACCAAGAAGTACACGGCGCGCTTGCTCGCCACCGCGATCTCGAACCTGAAGAACGAGCTCATCGATCCGGCCCGGGCCACCGCGGACGCGGAATCGGACGACACCGAGCTGCCCGCCCTGGTGGCCAGGGTCTACACCGAGTATCAGCGCAGGCTGCGCTCGGCGAACGCGCTGGACTTCGACGACCTGATCGGCGAGACGGTGGCGCTGCTGCAGAACCATCCGCAGGTCGCCGAGTACTACCGCCGCCGGTTCCGGCACGTGCTGGTGGACGAGTACCAGGACACCAACCACGCGCAGTACGTCCTGGTCCGCGAGCTGGTCGGCCACCACGTGGACGAGGCGGCCGAGGATCGGGTCCCGCCGAGCGAACTGTGCGTGGTGGGTGACGCCGACCAGTCCATTTACGCCTTCCGCGGCGCGACGATCCGCAATATCGAGGAGTTCGAGCGCGACTTCCCCGACGCCGAAACCATTCTGCTGGAGCAGAACTACCGCTCCACCCAGCACATCCTCTCCGCCGCCAACGCGGTGATCTCGCGCAACGAGAACCGGCGGGAGAAGAAGCTGTGGACCGATTCCGGTGAGGGCGATCTGATCACCGGCTATGTCGCCGACAACGAGCACGACGAGGCGTCGTTCGTGGCGCGCGAGATCGACCGGCTGGTCGACCAGGGCGAGGCCAACTACGCCGACGTCGCGGTGTTCTACCGCACCAACAACAACTCCCGCGCGCTGGAAGAGATCTTCATCCGGATGGGCCTGCCCTACAAGGTGGTCGGCGGCGTCCGCTTCTACGAGCGCAAAGAGGTGCGCGACATCGTCGCCTACCTGCGGGTGCTGGAGAACCCGGAGGACGCGGTGAGCATGCGCCGCATCCTGAACACCCCCCGCCGCGGCATCGGCGACCGCGCCGAAGCCTGCGTGGCGGTCCATGCCGAACAGCGCGGGATCGGTTTCGCCGCCGCGCTGCGCGACGCCGCCGAAGGCAAGGTGGCGCTGCTGAACACGCGCGCCCAGCGCGCCATCGCGAGCTTCCTCGACCTGCTCGACGACGTCCGCGCCGCGGGCGAACGCGCGGAATCCGATTTCCCCGACGTGGGCAACGTCGTCGAAGCGGTGCTCGAGCGCACCGGTTATCGCGCCGAGCTGGAGGCCTCCGACGACCCGCAGGACGGCGCCCGCCTGGACAACCTCAACGAATTGGTCAGCGTCGCGCGGGAGTTCAGCTCCGAGGCGCACAACAACGCGGAGGCGGCCCGGCAGGAGGGCCTGCTGCCCGAAGTCGGTGAAGGCGAGCCGGATCCCGGTTCGCTCGCCGCGTTCCTGGAGCGCGTCTCGCTGGTGGCCGACACCGACCAGATCCCGGACGAGGGCTCCGGCGTGGTCACGATGATGACGCTGCACACCGCCAAGGGGCTGGAATTCCCGGTGGTGTTCGTCACCGGTTGGGAGGACGGGCAGTTCCCGCACATGCGGGCGCTCGGTGATCCCACCGAACTGGCCGAGGAACGCCGCCTCGCTTACGTCGGCATCACCAGGGCTCGCCGCCGCCTGTACCTGACGCGGGCGGTGGTGCGATCCGGGTGGGGGCAACCGGTGTCCAACCCGGAATCGCGGTTCCTGCAAGAGATCCCCGGCCACCTCATCGATTGGCGGCGGCTCGAGCCGGCCGGATCGCCCGGAACGAGAGGTATCCGGCGGCGTGGCGACGACGACGGCCTGGAGCGGGACTGGACGCGCGGCGACGGGTGGTCGCAGCAGCGGCCCGGCTTGCGTGATCGTGGACCGCGCAGGCCCGCTCCCGGCGGCGCGACCCGCAACAACACGAACTTGGTGCTCGCCGTGGGCGATCGGGTCAGCGACGACAAGTACGGTCTGGGCCGCGTGATCGCCGCCGAGGGCTTCGGCCCACTGGCCACGGTGACCATCGACTTCGGCACCGCGGGCAAGATCCGGTTGATTCCGCAGTACAGCCGGACGTTGGTCAAGCTCTGAGCCTGCGCGGCGGTCGGTCCGCGCGGGAGGGCTTCCGACCCTGCCGCGCGGTCGCTTCGCGCCGGTAACGTCCGCGATATGGACACGGTTGCGCAGCACATCCTGTGGTTTCTGCCCATGCTGTGGCTCGGCATGGTGCTGGCCATCTCGTTCCTGGAAGCGCCACTGAAGTTCCGCGCGCCCGGAGTGACCCTGCCGCTGGGTCTCGGTATCGGCCGTCTCGTGTTCCGGGCGTTGAACACCGTCGAGGCGGTGCTCGCGGTACTGCTGGTGCTCGCCGCACTGATTGCGGCGCCGGGCACGGCGACCTGGCTGTGGCTGGGCGCCGCAGTGGCGCTGCTGGCCGTTCAGATCCTCGCGGTGCGCCCGCCGCTGTCCCGCCGCGCCGATCGGGTGCTGGCGGGCGAGGAGCTACCGCGCTCGCACGCGCACTTCTGGTACATCGGCCTCGAGGTCGCGAAGGTCGTCGCGCTGCTGGGTCTCGCGATCGTGGCGACGCCGTAGGCTCGCTCGTCTCACCGATCCGGCCGCAGCCTCGGCGGGCCGGTCGTGCCGATGCCCGCCGCATGTCGTAGCTGGGCGAGGAACGTCGCCTTGTCGTCGCCCGCGACGAGGTAGTGCGACACCGCCAGGCGCACGATCGTGCCCGCGACGAGCTCCGCGTCGTCGCCGTCGACCATCGGCGCGATGAGCCCGCGCATGATCGGCAGCACCCGCGTGATCTGCGACAGCACGTGATCGGGCTCGACGCCGACCAGGTGGCTCAGCGAGTACGAGTCCTGGAAATCGACGATGAAGCGCAGGACGGCGTCCAGCCGGTCGGGGCCGGTCAGTCCCTCGGTCGCGGCGCGCAGCCCGTCTTCGATGTTGCGCTGCTCGTAACTGCCGAACGCGGCGAGCAGTTCCTCCTTCGAGGAGAACAGCCGATACAGCGTCGGCCGCGACACCTTGGCCTGGGCGGCGACATCCGACAGGCTCAGCTTGCTGTGCCCTCGGCGGCCGAGCACCTCGAAGGTCGCCCGCAGAATCCGCGTGCGGGTAGTGGTGTCCGAGTTCGTGCCGCCGTCGGCATCCAACGTTCGTCCTTTACAACTTTCGTGAAAACTGTAACATCTCCTTGTGAGAATGAGATTCTCATACCAGCCGCTTCCCAGCCGAATCCCAGGCATACCACCGGCGGACTCGGTGCGGTGCGGTCCCTTCCCCGGAACAGTAGAGATACCCATGACAGACACACTTGTCCCGGACGACACGATCGATTTCGACCCTTACTCCGAAAAATTCCTCGCCGACCCGGACGAGACCTTCCGGCGGCTGCGCGACCACGCCCCCGTCTATCACAACCCGGCGTACGGCTTCTGGGCACTGTCGCGATACGAAGACGTCGCACCGGCGATGAAGGACTTCCAGACGTATTCCTCGGCGCGAGGGGTCACGCTGGAGATGGTTCTGGATCCCGATCCGCCGGACCGGACGACGCCGATGATCATCATGATGGACCCGCCCGAGCACACCCGGATGCGCAAGCTGGTGAGCAAGGTGTTCACCCCGCGCGCCATCGCCGGACTCGAGTCGATGATCCGCGACACCGTCCACCGCTTCGCCGAGCAACTCGATCCGACCGATTTCGATGTGGTCGAGGACTTCTCGGCGCTGTTCCCGATCGAGGTCATCACCACGATGCTCGGCGTACCGCCCGAACATCGCCAGCAGCTCCGTCTGTGGCTCGCGGCGCCGATGGAACGCAAGCCCGGACACATCGGCCCGACCGCGGAGGGGCGACTGGCTGTAGAGGCGACCGCGAAGTTCTACTACCAGCTGATTCTGGAACGCCGCGCCGACCCGCGAGACGACATGATCAGCAGTCTCACCCAAGTCGAGGTGGAGCGCGAAGACGGCACTCCCACCCGGCTCACCGACCGCGAAATCCTCGGCTTCGCCTCCCTGTTGGCCGGCGCCGGAGCCGAGACCGTGGCCAAACTCCTGGGCAACGCCGCGGTGATCTTCGCCGACCACCCCGGGCAATGGCAGGACCTGCGCGCCAACCGCTCCAAAATCCCCGGCGCTTTCGAGGAACTGCTGCGTTATCAGGGGCCGGTGCAATACGACCTGCGCTACACCCAGCGCGATGTACATCTGCACGGACAAACCATCCCGGCGCACAGTCCCGTGCTCATGTTGCTCGCCTCCGCGAACCGCGACGAGCGGGCATTCCGCGACGCGGACCGCTTCGACATCGACCGACCGCACTCCGGTCACAACCTCGGTTTCGGCTACGGCATCCACAGCTGCCTCGGCGCCGCCCTCGCGCGCCTGGAAGGCCGCATCGCCCTCGACGCGATGCTCGACTTCATGCCCGAATACGAACTCGATCGCACGGGTCTGCGGAGAGCGAAACAAACCAGCGTCGCGGGCTGGACCAATGTGCCCGTGAGAATAAGGAACTGAACCGTCACCGGCCGGTCAGCCGCAACCTTTCACGCAGTCCGGTCTCATCTCGTGAAGTCTGTAACCGCCCCCATTCGAAGGCGTTGCCCACTGCGACCGAATCGATCGGACAGGCAGGGCGGCCGTGTACATACGTCAATGCGGCTCCCGCGAGGTGTCCGGCTTCATGCGCCCGAATGCGCGTCTGCTGGACCGCCGCCTTTCGCGGCATTGATCGGCGCGCGGCATGCCCTGTGCTGCTGCATGTGTCGATGCGCTTCGGAAACGCTCAGCGGATGCCACGGCGACAGCGGTCCGGCCGATGCCGCCGCCATTGACCGTCTTGGCTGTTATCCAGCAGGATACGAGTCGAGCCACCATACGTCGTGTGTAGTCCAGAGTGAACCGTGCCCAGACACACGCAAGCAGACGTTGTCGTGAAAACTCACCATCAAGCTTCCGTCGTCATCGATGGTTACCTCGTGAACGGTCAGGTCGAGTACTTCGGCCAGGCGTAGCAGCCTGAGTTTTTCGTCGTCCTCTTCCCCTGAGCCCAGGACAGCGGGGTCCGGTATCACGGTAAAACTGCTGTCGATGTAGAGGCGGACTTCCTGCGGAGATGCTCCGTCACGGCTATCGGCGAATGTCACGTACGGCCACGCTTGTCGAATGCCGATTTCAACGACGAAGCGTTCGCGCAGGAGGGCGGGGGCATCGTCGCTGTTCATCAAACACTCCCTAGCGGTTATCCAGCACCATCGCCATGGGAACACGGATTTCGCCGCCGGGGGTGAAACGCAGGACGACCATGTCCTTGTTCCAGTCGATCAGCGGCTCGGTACTCCAGCCGAGTGGGATCGTGATGACGTGACCGCGCGGCACCCCGCCGTCGATCATCGGTCCGAGCCATACCTCGTACGAGTCGATGTCCATGGGGCTGTGTGAGCGCTTCACGGCGGCGGCATACGTGTTGTTCAGCGCCGGATACGTCTGGACCGTGTCTGTTCGATGCATGAACAGTCCCACTGCCGCCACGATGGTCACAAGCGCGCCGAGAAAAAGACCGAGCGCCATCCCCAACGCCGACGGCCAACCGAATGCGGGTCTTCGTGATCCGGCTGGCGCCAGGCGCTGCATCGATTCCACGGGCCGCATCGGTTCCAGGGGCGGCATCGGTTCTGTCATGGCCTCATCATGCCCCGCAGCACAGGCACTTTCGCACCTCGAATCCGTCCACCATAGAGAACGGTCAGTGAGGTAGCAGGTCAGCCAGCGCCTTGTCGAGGGTGGGATAACGGAAAGTGAAGCCGGCCTTCTGCAACACCTCCGAGGTGGCGTGACGACCGGTGAGGCCGAGGGCGGGATCGGAGCGGAGTAGGACCGCACCGAGCGACAGCAGGAACTTCGGTGTCGGCGGTGCCGGTGGCCGGTGCAGGAGCTTGCGCAGGACGCGCATCAGTTCACGGTTGCGAACCGGGGCGTCGGTGGCGGCCACCAGGACTCCGTTCGGCAGCTCGACTGCCGGATCGAGGCCGAGTGCGGCGCGGACGATCGCGAGCCAGTCCTCGATGTGAATCCAGCTGAACCACTGCTCGCCGGATCCGACCCGTCCACCGAGCCCCACTTTGGTGAGCTGGCCGAGACGCTTCAGGGCGGGCGCGTGCGCGTCGAGCACGATCGAGGTGCGCAGAACGGTCCAGCGCGCGGCGCGGGCCGGGTCGAACGCGCGCTCCCACGGTTCGGCTACGCCGGTCATCTGCGGCAGCCCTATGGGCAGCGGAGTGCTTTCGATGCAACGGGTTTCGCCCGCATCGGACCAGATCGCCGTGGTGCTCGCCTGCACCCAGTAGTCGACCGGCGCGTCGAGTGCCGCTGCGGCCGCGACCAGCGCGCGGGTGGAATCCACTCGGCTGTCGCGCAATTCGGCGATGTTCTGCTGGGTGGGGCGGCAATCGACCAGCTTTCCCGCGAGATTGACGATCGCGGTTTTCCCTGGATCGCGCAGTGCCGCAACCCATTCGCCGACCGTCTTGCCGTCCCATTCCACTTGATCGAACGGCAGCTCGGGATCGCGGTGGCGGGTGAGGATGATCGCGCGATGGCCGCGACAGGTCAGGTCGGCGGCGACGTGTCTGCCGAGTCCTCCACTGCCGCCCGGGATGACCACCGTGAGCGCGTCGGGACCGGGCGTCAGACCGGCCACTCGGGCCAGACGGGCAAAGCGCACGCGCACCTCGGACTCCGGGAACGCGGCGAGCGGGCGGGCCACGCCCGCGGAGGCGCCCAGGAACGTCAGGTGCTGACTGAGTTCGGTGCCGCCGTCACGCGGGGTCAGCGTCCAGGACAGTCGCATTCGGCCGAGCGGTTCGGGCTGCTCGATCCGGAATTCTCGCCCGGTCCGCGCGGCGGCGACGAGGAAGGGCAGGGCGGTGCGCGCGTGCAGAACGCGGTAAGTGCGCCCGCTCGGCACGTACGTTCCCGTGCTGCCGACCGTGACCGGACCGCTCAGCCGCACGGCGGTGATATCCGGGTTCCATTCCGGCCACCGCGCCGGGTCGGCGAGCACTTGCCAGATGCGTTCGGCGGGTAATGCGATGAACTGCGTGTACGTCGTTGTACGTCGAGCCATGAGCCGACGCTAATCCGTCGTCCGTCGTCGTGGAAACGTGCGCATCGTCATGTACCGCCGCTGTGACCGCTGAGCGAGAATGCGCTCTGGCCCGGACGGACGAATCACCGTGCGCAACAGCTGGTCGGCGAGGCCGCCTCGATAGTCGCGCAGCCGTGCGCGGCGGGACACCTGGGCTCGATGCCGAACCGGGGTGGGTCACCTGCGTGATCACCGTGCCGAGGCGGTTGGGCGCTTCTGCTGAGGCGGCGCGGGTGTGGAAGCGGTCGGACCCGGTGACGCGGCAGCGTCGTTCAGTCGCGCTGCGGGCCGAGGCTGATGCCGCGGGTCGCCAGCCAGGGGAGCGGGTCTACCTTGTCGACGCCGTTCAGCCAGACCTCGAAGTGGCAGTGCGGACCGGTGGAGAATCCGCGGTTGCCGATCGTGGCGATCTGGTCTCCGGCCATCACGCGCTGGCCCTGCGACACCGTGGCGGTATCGATGTGGCCGTAGATGGTGACGGTGCCGTCGTCGTGCAGCAGGCGGACCCACATGCCGAAACCCGACGCGGGACCGGCCTCGATCACGGTGCCGTCGGCGACGGCGTAGATCGGGGTGCCGATCGGGCCCGCGATGTCGATGCCGAGATGCTGCACACCCCAGCGGGCGCCGAACCCGGAGGTGAAGGTGCCCGCGGCGAAGAACTTGTGGAAGAGCGGGCGCAGCTTCGCGGACTCCTGAGCCGCGAGGTCCTCCGCGTACTTCTGGCCCTTCTGCAGCATGTCGTTGAACTGATCGAGATGGGCCGGGGCCGAGACATTCAGCACCTGAGGCGATTCCGGCGAAGCCGTGGGGTCGGCCACGTTCATCGACTGCGCGGCGATCTCGTGGATCTGCCCCGCGGCTTCGTAGTCGACGGCCTGCGACGGCTGCTCGGGCGAGGCGAACGCGGCCTGCCCGGCGGCGACCACCGCGCCTGCGGCGACGGCCGCGACCGCGGCGCGACCCTTGAGGGCTGCGGGCGGGGCGGGCACGCGGTGCGCGCCGCCACGCTTGTTCGTGGCGCGGCGGGCCGGGATCACGGTCGGTAAGGCGGGAGCGCTGGGCTCGGGATCGACGGCCTCGGGCTCGACGGGCTCGGTGGTGTCGGTCGCCCAGGCTTCTTCGGGTGCCCAGCAACCGGTGTCGGAAACCCACGATGTCTCGTCGGGCGTCCAGGAACCCTCTTCGGCCCATGCGTCGCCGGAGTTCTCGGCCCACGCGTCGCCGGAGTTCTCTGCCCACGCGTCGCCCGCGTTCCAGGCGCCGCCATCGGACCAGGTGCCCTGCTGAGCCCAATCCTGTTGCGCCCACGAGTTGTTCGTGTCCCAAGCTTTGTCGTAGGCCGCGGCGGGGGCGGCGTAAGACTCGTTCTGGTAGGCGGGCTGGGCGTAGCTCGGGTCGACGGGCGCATCGGCCGCGTAGTCGTACCCACCGCTCGCGGGGTGGAAGTCGTAGTGCGCCTGCGGCGGCGCATCGTATCCGGCGTGGTGCTGGTCGAACGACGGATCGGCGTGGCTGCCAACCGGATCGAAGGGCTCGTCGTCGGAGCGGTAACGATGTCCCGAGCGGACCCGATCATCGGAAGCGAAGGTGGAACTGTGGTTCATCGGCGGTGCCACATCGTGAAGCGGATGGAACTCGAATGCCGCCTGACCAGCGGCGTCGATCGGTCGAATGCGGAGCGGCTCTCCTGCTGCGGAGTGCTGTGCTGCGTCAAGCTTGCCGTCCTCCTAGTCGTGACCGTGTTGTGACATCGACCGCAATGACGGTAACGAAACGATGTCGTGCCCACAAGCGCTGCGACGGGTCCGTAACAAACATGTGAGATTGATCACGCTTAGCCCCCGGAATATCTCACTGCTGTATGGGCACTCCGGAGAGGTCGTTCAACGACGAATTGTAGTAGTTCGCGGCGCGCTCCCGGCTTCGCCCGCTCTACCTGGCGCGGTGCCGGCAACCTACTCGCCAGTAGCGGTGGCCAGCGGTTTTACCGCTCCCGGCAGCGCCGGGTGACCTGCGCCACTTAGGATGAACGTGGCCGATTGGCCCTCCATGTGACTGGTTAGAGTCCGACCCGACCCGCTTCCGACGTCGGGCCGCCAACAAAGACGTTGTCATCACAACGCAGACGAGACGGTGAGTACATGGATCTCTTCGAATATCAGGCGAAGGAGCTCTTCGTTAAGCACGGAGTGCCTTCGTCCGAGGGCCGCGTCACGGACACGGCCGAGGACGCCCGCGCCATCGCGGCGGAAATCGGCAAGCCGGTGATGATCAAGGCCCAGGTGAAGGCCGGTGGCCGCGGTAAGGCCGGTGGCGTGAAGTACGCCGCCACCCCGGACGACGCGCTCACGCACGCGCAGAACATCATCGGCCTGGACATCAAGGGTCACATCACCAAGAAGATCCTGGTCGCCGAGGCGAAGGACATCGCGGAGGAGTACTACATCTCCTTCCTGCTGGATCGGGCCAACCGGACCTACCTGGCGATGTGCTCGGTCGAGGGCGGCATGGAGATCGAAGAGGTCGCCGCCACCAAGCCGGAGCGGCTGGCGAAGGTTCCGGTCGACGCGGTCAAGGGTGTCGACCTGGCGTTCGCGCGCTCGATCGCCGAGCAGGGCCATCTGCCCGCCGACGTGCTGGACGCCGCGGCTGTGACCATCCAGAAGCTGTGGGAGGTGTTCGTCGCCGAGGACGCCACCCTGGTGGAGGTCAACCCGCTGGTGCGCACCCCGCAGGACGAGATCCTCGCGCTCGACGGCAAGGTCACACTCGACGAGAACGCCGGATTCCGCCACCCGGAGCACGAGGCGTTCGCGGACCGGGACGCGACCGACCCGCTCGAGCTCAAGGCCAAGGAGAACGACCTCAACTACGTCAAGCTCGACGGTGAGGTCGGCATCATCGGCAACGGCGCCGGTCTGGTCATGTCGACCCTGGACGTGGTCGCCTACGCGGGCGAGGGCCACGGCGGCGTGAAGCCGGCCAACTTCCTCGACATCGGCGGTGGCGCCTCGGCCGAGGTGATGGCCGCCGGTCTCGACGTCATCCTGAACGACGAGCAGGTCAAGAGCGTGTTCGTCAACGTGTTCGGCGGTATCACCGCCTGTGACGCGGTCGCCAACGGCATCGTGAAGGCGCTGGAGATCCTGGGTGACAACGCGAACAAGCCGCTGGTGGTCCGGCTCGACGGCAACCGGGTGGACGAGGGCCGCAAGATTCTCGTCGATGCCGCGCACCCGTTGGTGACGCTGGCGCAGACAATGGACGAAGGCGCCGACAAGGCCGCCGAACTGGCAGCCGCCCGATAACGACGGCCGAGTAAGGACGAAAAGAAATGTCTATCTTCCTGAACAAGGACTCCAAGGTCATCGTCCAGGGCATCACCGGCGGCGAGGGCACCAAGCACACCGCGCTGATGCTGAAGGCGGGCACCCAGATCGTCGGCGGTGTGAACGCGCGTAAGGCGGGCACCACCGTCGCGCACACCGACAAGGACGGCAACGCGGTCGAGCTGCCGGTGTTCGGCACCGTCGCGGAGGCCATCAAGGAGACCGGCGCCGACGTGTCCATCGCGTTCGTGCCGCCGAAGTTCGCCAAGGACGCCATCATCGAGGCCATCGACGCGGAGATCCCGCTGCTCGTGGTCATCACCGAGGGCATCCCGGTGCAGGACACCGCGTACGCGTGGGCCTACAACGTGGAGAAGGGCGCCAAGACCCGGATCATCGGCCCGAACTGCCCCGGCATCATCACCCCCGGCGAGTCGCTGGTCGGCATCACCCCGGCCAACATCACCGGCAAGGGCCCGATCGGCCTGGTCTCCAAGTCCGGCACGCTGACCTACCAGATGATGTACGAGCTGCGTGACTTCGGCTTCTCGACCTCCATCGGCATCGGCGGCGACCCGGTCATCGGCACCACCCACATCGACGCCATCGAGGCGTTCGAGAAGGACCCGGAGACCAAGCTGATCGTGATGATCGGCGAGATCGGCGGCGACGCCGAGGAGCGCGCCGCGGCCTACATCAAGGCCAACGTCACCAAGCCGGTCGTCGGCTACGTGGCGGGTTTCACCGCCCCCGAGGGCAAGACGATGGGCCACGCGGGCGCCATCGTGTCCGGCTCGTCGGGCACCGCCCAGGCGAAGAAGGACGCGCTGGAGGCCGCGGGCGTGAAGGTCGGCAAGACTCCGTCCGAGACCGCCGCGCTGGCTCGCGAGATCCTGGAGAAGGCCAGCATCAGCGCCTGATCTCCACCGCGCACGAAGGCCGCCTCCGAATTCGGGAGGCGGCCTTCGTCATGTGTGGCGGTGGGCTCCGGCTCGGGCAGTAGCGGAGCGTCCGGACCAGCCACGTGCGGAATCGAAGGTGTGCGGGGTTTCGTCGTCCCCTTATCTGTCCACACGAGACAGCCGGACGGATGGTTCATCGACTCGTCACCGGGAATTCCCCGCTGTTGAGAACCCGCGTGGTGTGAAAAGCGCCATCGCGGGCAACAGTTCAATGAGCGGTAGGTGGTCTCGCTGACGGCTCGGCGCCGGACACGCCCCGCGACCTGCCGGGATATGGGCGAACTCGCTCGTCCCGGCCGTCGCGGCGGGGTGACCTGGGCGTGGGAGTGCAGTAGCGTCAGAAGTAATCCAGCCGTGAAGACCATGTACGACTCGATTTAGGAGACGACGACATGTCCTACCCGACCGGGGGCTCCGGGTACAACACACCCTCGCCCTCAGCGCCATCCAGCCAGAGCCCGGCGACCGGTGGTGCCAGTGCAGGTTCGAGCGCTACCGGTTCCGATGCCAAAGGTCTGCCGTTCTTCCTGGTGGTCGGCGTAGCGGCGCTCGGCGTGATCAACTTCCTGCTCGGCTTCCTGCCGTTCCTCGGCACCAAGCCGATCGATTTCGGCGGCCGCACGGTCGGCACCCCGGAGTCGTCCAACCTCTTCCAGGTGGCCTCCGGCTCGCCGCTGTTGGGCTTGCTGCTGCTCGGCGGTCTGCTCGCCGGGCTGTCGCTGCTGCCGAAGCAGAACTGGACCGGTGCGGCCGCCGCGGCGTCGACCGCGGGTTTCCTCGCGCTGCTGTTCCAGTCGTTCAACTTCGGTGAGGGCAGCGAGCTGAAGGCGGGTGCGTTCATCCTGCTCGCGCTGGCCTTCGTGCAGGCCGCGGTGGCGATCGCCGCGACGCTGTTCGAGACGGGCATCCTCAAGGCGCCCGCGCCGCGCCCGGCCACCGCGCCGAGCGGCTTCGGCCAGGCAGGCTTCGGCCAGCAGCAGCCGTCGTACGGACAGCAGTCCTACGGACAGGGCCAGCCGGGGCAGCCCGGCTACGGCGCGAGCCCGTACGGGCAGTCCGGCTACGGCGCTCAGTCCGCTCCGCCGCAGTTCCCGTCCCAGGCGCAGCAGCAGTCGCCCTACGGGCAGAGCCAGCCGGGTTACGGCCAGAGCCAGCAGGGCCAGTCGTACGGGCAGCAGCAGTCGCCCTACGGGCAGAGCCAGCCGACGACCGCCTACGGCGCGGCCCAGCAGCCGGGTTCGCCGTACGGCGCGCAGCCGCGCCCGGACGAGAGCGTGACCCAGCACTTCGGCGGGCAGCAGCAGCAAGCGGGCCAGCAGGCGCCCTACGGTTCGCCGGGCTACGGGCAGCAGCAGGCCCAGCCGAGTCAGCAGAACAAGCCGTTCGGCGGCGAGCAGAGTGGCGATCCCTCGTCGGACGCCACCCAGGCATTCCGTCCCTCGGACGACAACAACAAGTAAGAACTCAGCGGCATCCTCCCCGGCGCGGCGGCCAGGCGCCTGCGGCGCGCCTGACCCGCTCGCGCCGGGGAGAGTGCCACGCTGAATTGCCATGAGCTCCTCCAGAAACTCTTCGACCCGCCGGATCGGCGGGTCGCGCGCGTCGCAGCCGCACCCCGAAGCGGACGAAGCCGGGTTTCTGTCCCTCACTCCGGAGCGGTCCAGGGTTCTCATCGCGGTCGCGGGCCGTCCGTCGGCCTTCGGGCTGACCACCCTCGTCGTCCTCGTGTTCGGCGCGCTGCTCGCCTCGGGCAGTGATCTCGCGGGCACGTCGGGGGCGATCGCCGCCTCCTGGCTCGGCGTGCACCAGGTTCCGCTGGTGATCGGCAAGACGTCGCTCGGGCTGCTTCCGCTGCTGCCGACCGCGCTGCTGGTCTGGCTGGCCGCGCGGGAATGCGCCCGCGCCGTGGAACCGCGGTGCACGAGGGCGGATCTCGGGTGGATCGCGGGCGCCGCGGTGGGTGGTCCGCTGCTGGTCACCTCCGTCTGCCTCGCGGTCACCGAAGACGCCTCCGGTGTGCTCCCGCTGCAACCGCCGAACACCCTCGCCGCGTTCGCGTGGGTCACGGTCCTGTACCTGCTCGCCGCCGCGATCGGTATCGCCGTCCGTCTGCGGCGGCAGCTGTTCGTGCTGCTGCGCCTGCCCGATTGGGCGGTTTCCGGCCTCTACGGCGCGGGCCGGTCCGTGGCTCGGCTGCTGGGTTGTGCGGCGGCGGTGGTGGTGATCTCGTTCCTGGCGCACATTTCTCGGCTCGGCGACATGTACCAGGCGGCGGGAAACGCCGGTGGCGTCCTCGGGCTGACGGTGCTCTCGCTGGCGTATCTGCCGAATCTGGCGATCCAGACCGTCGGTGTGCTGGTCGGTTCCAGTGTGCAGATCGGCGCTGCCTCCTTCGGGGTGTTCTCCGTGGTCGGCGGTCCGATCCCGGCCTTTCCGTTGCTCACCGCGGTACCGACCGGTCCCGCGGCGGGATGGTGGCCGGTGTTGCTGCTGGTCCCCGCGGTGGTCGGCGTGCTCGGTGGGCTGGATCTCGCCCGCACCTCCACCGACCGGATCACCGCGCCGTGGGCCACGCTCACCTCCGCCGCGCTCGCGGCGCTCGCGACGACGGTGGCAGGCGTGGTCGCGGGCGGCGAACTCGGCGAGGTCGGCCGGGTGGGCCTGGACCTGCCGATCTTCCCCCTGATCACGTTCGCCTGGCTCGCGATTCCCGGCTACGCGGGGCTGGCGTTCGCGCGCTGGTTCCTCGTGCCCGTCGGCATCCCGCCGGTCGATTACACCGATCCGTACGACGATTACGACGACGACGATTACGACGACGAGGACGACGCCTACTACGAGGCGGACGACCGCGACTACTACGAAGACGACGACTACTACGACTACCGCGACGACCCCTACGACGATTACGACCGGCGCGAGCTGGAGGCTCCGCTGGACGCCGAGCTCGTGGACGAGCAGCCCGCGATCGAGACCGGCGGCGGATACCACCACCACGCCACCCCGGACATCGTCGACGCCGAGGTGGTCGAGGCGGACCTGCCGGACAGTGACCGGATGGACGGTCGTTAGGCTCTAACCCGGCGGTGCCGCATCCGTCCGCCATCCGATCGATCGCAGGAGTAGAGCGCTGACGTCCCCGCATGCCCCGTGGAAGCCCGCAGCGACGCCGGCCACCGTCGTCGTGCTGGCGTCGGGCACCGGTTCGCTGCTGCGCGCCCTGCTGGAGGCCGCCTCCGCACCCGGCTACCCGGCGAAGGTCGTCGCCGTCGGCGTCGACCGGCTCTGCGCCGCCACGACCCATGCCGACGCCGCGGGCGTACCGCACTTCCGGGTGTCGCTGAAGGACTTTCCCGACCGCGCCGCGTGGGATGTCGAGCTCACCGAGGCGGTCGCCGCGCACCAGCCGGATCTCGTAGTGTCGGCGGGCTTCATGAAGCTGCTCGGCCCGGCCTTCCTGGACCGGTTCGGCGGCCGGATCATCAACACCCACCCCGCCCTGCTGCCCGCCTTCCCCGGCGCGCACGGTGTGCGTGACGCGCTCGCCTACGGAGCGCGGGTCACCGGCTGCACCGTGCACCTGGTCGACGAGGGCGTGGACACCGGCCCGATCCTCGCGCAGGAGGCGGTGACGGTGCTGCCGGGTGACGACGAGGCCACCCTGCACGAGCGCATCAAGATTGTCGAGCGACGGTTGCTGGCGGAGGTCGTCGCCGCCGTCGCGACGCGAGGCATTGTCTCCGACGGACGAAAGGCAGTTATCCCAGATGAGCGAGTTCTCCGGTGAGTGAACGCAAGCCGATCAGCAGGGCGCTGGTGAGCGTCTACGACAAGACGGGTCTCGTGGAACTCGCGACCGGTCTGCACGCCGCGGGCATCGAGCTGGTCTCGACCGGGTCCACCGCGGGCAGGATCGCCGACGCGGGCATCCCGGTGACCAAGGTCGAAGACCTGACCGGGTTCCCGGAGACCCTCGACGGCCGGGTCAAGACGCTGCACCCCCGGGTGCACGCGGGCATCCTGGCCGACTCGCGCAAGCAGGAGCACGTCGACCAGCTGGTCGAGCTCGGCGTCGAGGCGTTCCAGCTGGTTGTGGTGAACCTCTACCCCTTTACTCAGACCGTGGCCGGCGGCGCCACCCCCGACGAGTGCGTGGAGCAGATCGATATCGGCGGGCCGTCGATGGTGCGCGCCGCGGCGAAGAACCATCCCTCGGTGGCCGTGGTCGTCGACAGCGGCGACTACGACGACGTGCTGGCCGCGGTGAAGTCCGGCGGCTTCACCCTGGCCGAGCGCACTGCCTTGGCCGCCAAGGCGTTCCAGCACACCGCGAGTTATGACGTGGCGGTCGCCAGCTGGATGACCAACGTGCTGACCGGCGACGGCGCGGCCGATGACACGGCGATCCGGTTCCCCGAATGGCTCGGCGGAACCTGGGAGCGGTCGGCGGTGCTGCGCTACGGCGAGAATCCGCATCAGTCCGCCGCCCTGTACACCAACGGCGACGGCAGCCTCGGGCTGGCGCAGGCGCGGCAGTTGCACGGCAAGGAGATGTCGTACAACAACTACGTCGACGCCGACGCGGCCTGGCGTGCCGCCTTCGACCACGAGGCCCCGGCCGTCGCGATCATCAAGCACGCCAACCCGTGCGGCATCGCCCTCGGCGCCGACATCGCCGCAGCGCACCGCAAGGCGCACGCTTGCGACCCGGTCAGCGCGTTCGGTGGGGTGATCGCCGCGAACCGCGAGGTCACCGTGGAGATGGCCGAGCAGGTCGCCGAGATCTTCACCGAGGTGATCGTCGCACCGTCCTACGCCGACGGCGCGGTGGAAGTGTTGCAGCGCAAGAAGAACGTGCGCATCCTCGTCGCCGAACCGCCCCGGCGCGCGGGCGCCGAGCTGCGGCCGATCAGCGGCGGCGCCCTGTTGCAGCAGCGCGACGTGCTCGACGCCCCGGGCGACGACCCGGCCAGCTGGACCCTCGCCGCGGGCGAGGCCGCCGACGCGGAGACGCTCGCCGATCTGGCGTTCGCCTGGCGCGCTTGTCGGGCAGTGAAGTCCAACGCGATCCTGCTCGCGCACGACGGCGCTTCCGTCGGTGTCGGCATGGGGCAGGTCAACCGGGTGGACGCGGTCGGTCTCGCGGTGCAGCGGGCGGGTGACCGCGCCAAGGGCTCGGTGGCGGCCTCGGACGCCTACTTCCCGTTCCCGGACGGGCCGCAGACCCTGATCCAAGCCGGTGTCCGCGCCATCGTGCAGCCCGGCGGTTCGGTGCGCGACCAGGAGACCATCGACCTCGCGCGCGAGGCGGGCGTCACGCTCTATCTCACCGGGGCCCGCCACTTCGCCCACTGAGACCGGTAGCTCGAAACGCCGCGTCGGATCGATGATCCGGCGCGGCGTCTCCGCGTTGTCGCGACGATGTTCGGAAGCCGTATCGCCCAGTGAGGCAAGAGATTCGGTGTATGCTCGCGGATCCGGACCATGAACTACGTTGTGGCGCAGTACGGTTCGTTTTCCCAGATCGAATAGCGGCTTTTCGCAAGCTGACAGCTACCCGAGCGACGGTGTGGGCGGCCCAGGGCGGTCCGTGCCGTGCGCCGCACCGGACCGTGCTGCGTGGCGCTCTAGACCGCGCTGAGCACCGTGCGGTTGCCGAGCGGTTCCTTCAGCGGTACCTCCAGGGTCCCGAAGACCGCGATCATCGTGCACATCCGGCCGACCGCCTCGGCTCGGCTGCCCGAACGCAGTTCGACGGTGACCGTCGACGCGGATTCGGTGACCGTGGCATCCGCGCCGTAGCACTCCGGCGACCCGGTTTCGAAATTGACCGCTATCTTGTTGTCCGCCAACCGAGTCCACGACTGGAACGGGATCGGGTGCGCGCCGACGATGGTCGGGTCGGCGATGAACGGCTTGCCCTCGTTTCCGCGTGGGTCCTCGGTCGGCGTGCGGGGCGCGGCGGTCGATGTGGTGCTCGCGTCCGGCGCCGCCCCCTTGTCGTCCGAGTCGCCGCAGCCCGTTGCGGTGAGACAGGCGAGCACTACGGCGACAGCTGTGGCGGCGCGTCCGGCCCGGATCCGATCCATACCGACACCCTAGTCCCGGCACCCCTGCGCACGGCACACGCCGGGCGCATCGTGCACTAGGGCGAACCCCACAGTGAACGTTCCGCGAACCGTGCGCGTAATCGCTCCGTAAACCCTTCGGGGGCAGTAAGTTCGGCGGGGGTGCGCGCCAGGGGAGTTGTGGCGCTCATCCAGTCGGATGCTCTACCAGCTTTTCCGGAAAGGAATCAACGTGGTCGACACGCTGCGCGTAGGCGAAGAACTCGGACGGGGCCAGTCCCTCCAGGGTGGTGCTTACACCCTCACCCTGCAGGAGGACGGCAATCTGGTGCTGTCCGAGCCGGGCGGAAATGTGGTGTGGGCCACGCAAACTCATGATCAGGGCGTGGAGCGCGCCGTGCTGCAGGACGACGGCAACTTCGTCCTCTACAAGGGCGACGGCGCCGCGTGGGCGACCGAGACCAACGGCCAGGCGGCCGACCGGCTGGTCGTGCAGGCCGATCGCAACGTCGTGCTGTACGGCGCCGACGGCAGCGCGCTGTGGGCTTCCGGCACTCATACCGACAGCCCGCTGCCTGCCCCGGAGCCGGAAGCGGTCCACGAGCAGGAGCAGGTCGCGGCTCCGGCCGCCGAGGAGGTGCCGCCTCCGCCGCCCGCCCCCGAGCCGCGCACCTACACCGTCGAGCCGGGCGACACCCTGTGGGCGATCGCCGAGCGCTTCTACGGCGACGGCAACCGTTACCAGGAGATCGCGGACGCCAGTGGCATCCCGAACCCGGACGCGATCAACCCCGGCCAGGTGCTGACCATCCCGTGAGCCGGTCGGCTCGGTAGCGACGACGACAAAGACCCCCGGTGCTCTGGCCTCGGGGGTCTTCTTCGTCTCGCTGGTGTCGCGAAGTGCGCCTAGCGGCTGGTGAACGGCAGCAGCGCCATCTCACGGGCGTTCTTCACCGCGACAGCGACCTGGCGCTGCTGCTGCGGGGTGAGCCCGGTGACCCTGCGGCTGCGGATCTTGCCGCGATCGGAGATGAACGTACGCAGCAGGTTCACGTCTTTGTAGTCGACCGTCTCGATGCCGGCGGCGATGAGCGGGTTCTTCTTCGGACGGCGGGCCTGCTCGGCGCGAACCTTCTTCGACGGTGCTCGCTTGACTGCCATATGACGAGTTCCTTCTCACGAGAACAGTGGTTGTCTACCAGCTCGATTTGTGCACACCGGGCAACTCGCCACGGTGGGCCATCTCGCGCACACGCACACGGGAGAGCCCGAACTTCCGGAGATGACCGCGCGGTCGTCCGTCGGCGGCGTCCCGATTGCGCAATCGTACCGGACTGGCGTCGCGTGGCTGGCGTCGCAGTTCAGCCTCCGCGGCCGCGCGCTCGCCCTCCGGCGTGCCCGGCTTCCTGATGAGCTCCTTGAGCTCGGCGCGGCGAGCGGCGTAGCGCGCCACGATCGCCCTGCGCTGCTGGTCGCGCGCGATCTTCGATTTCTTGGCCATCTCAGCGCTCCTCGCGGAAGTCGACGTGCTTGCGCACGACCGGGTCGTACTTGCGCAGGACCAGGCGGTCGGGGTCGTTGCGGCGGTTCTTGCGGGTGACGTAGGTGTAGCCGGTGCCCGCGGTGGACTTCAGTTTGACGATCGGGCGGATGTCGGTCGATTTCGACGCCATGGGTCCCTCCTCAGATCTTGTCGCCGCGGGCCCGGATCCGGGCGACTACGGCCTCGATGCCGTCCCGGTCGATGGTCTTGATGCCTTTGGCCGAGACGGTCAGCGTGACGCGACGGCCTTCGCTCGGCAGGTAGTAGGTCTTGCGCTGAACGTTGGGGTTCCAGCGACGGCTGGTCCGCTTGTGCGAGTGCGACACGGACTTGCCGAAGCCGGGCTTGCGCCCGGTGACCTGGCAGTGGGCCGACATGCGGACTCCCTCCAGTAGATGACAATCATTTTCGACAATGGCTGCCGCACAATGTACCGTTGCCGTAAAGCAAATGAAAATCGTTACTGAAAGGGGTGTCCGGTGGCCTCGGCAGATTCCACCCAGATCCCACCCGAGTCCGACCGGCGAACGCCCGTGGTGGCGCTCGCCGGTTTCGCCGGACCGGCCGCGGCGGGCGTGGATCGCGCGGCCGCGGTGCTGGGCATGGCGCCGGGCACCGTCGTGGTCCGTCACGACCTGACCCAGCTGCGGGAAGGCATCGTGCACCGCACGGTGCGCACCGCTACGCAGGAGACCTCGGCCGTGCTGGAGCTCGCGCACGGTTGCGTCTCCTGCACGCTGCGGATGGATCTGCTTCCACTGCTGTGCACTCTCGCCCGGCGTGAGTCGGTCGATCGCATCGTCCTCGCGCTGGACCCCGCGTTCGAGGCCGAAGCGGTGTGCCAGGCCATCGAGAACGTCGTGGTCGCGGGCGTGCACGGCCGGGTGGACGGACCCGCCGGGCGTGATGTGCGCGTGGACGCGGTGCTGACCTGCCTGGACGCCGACGCCTGGTTCGCCGACGCGACGGGAGACGACACGCTCGCCGAGCGCGGCCTCGCCACCGCCGACGACGACCGCACGGTGGCGCAGGTCGCCGTCGGTCAGGTCGATTTCGCCGATGCCGTCATCGCCCTCGGCGCCGCCGACGCTCCCGCAGCGCTGCTCGGCGACGCACGGGCCAAGCTGGCCGCGGTCTTGGCCAGGCTCGTGCCCGGCGCTCCGGTCGCCTGGGTGGACGAGCTGTCCCGGCTCACCCCGGCGCTGGTCGAGACGCTGCTCACCCGCATCCCCGCCGATTCGCGGCGCGGCCGGGTCTTCGACGCGCACGCGCCGCTGCTGCGCGGCCGACCGCCCTTGACCGGCGACTACGGCGTCGAGCTCGTGGAGTTCGCCGCGGCGCGGCCGTTCCATCCCGCTCGCTTGCACGAGGCGCTGGACGTGCTGCTCGACGGCGTGGTGACCGCGCGCGGGCGCATCTGGCTGGCCACCCAACCCGACGAGGTGGTGTGGCTCGAATCCGCCGGTGGTGGACTGCGGGTGGGCGGAGCGGGGCGCTGGCTGGCCGCGATGCCGGAAGCCGAACTGGCCGAGGCGGATCCGGAGCGCCGCGCGATGGCGGCCCTGCGTTGGGACGACCGGTTCGGCGACCGGGACATCTCGCTGTCGATCCTGGTGCACGAAGCCGATCCGGCGCAGATCCGCGAAGCGCTGCACTGGGCCCTGGTGGAGGACGACGAACTGCGCCTGGTCGAGCGCGCGCCGGAGCGAGTGGCCCAGTGGGAGGACCCGTTCGGCGACTGGCACGCCGACCCGTGCGCGAGCGACGAGGCGCCCGGCCAGCCCGTGGAAGACGCGAAAAGCCCGAGAGGAGAGGCGAAATGAAGAAGGGAATCCATCCGGACTATCACCCGGTGGTCTTCGAGGACGCGAGCACCGGCAAGCGGTTCCTCACCCGGTCCACGGCCACCGGCGCGCGCAGCGTCGAGTGGACCGACGGCAACACCTATCCGCTGCTGACGGTGGACGTCACCGCCGACTCGCACCCGTTCTGGACCGGCGCGCACCGCGTGCTGGACGCCCAGGGGCGCGTGGAGAAGTTCGAACGCAAATACGGCAAGCGCGCACGGAAGGGGTCCTGAGATGGCGGTACCGAAGCGGAAGATGTCGCGGTCGAACACCCGAAGCCGCCGGTCGAACTGGAAGGCCGCCCCGGTGGACCTGGTGCCGGTGACCGTCGGGGGCGTCGTGCACAAGGTGCCGCGCAGGTTGGTCGCGGCCGTGCGGCGCGGACTGATCGACGTCGAGCGGCTCTGAGCCGGTAATCCGAAACTCGCGAAACGGAAGCGGGGCCGCCGGTGTGATCCGGATCGGCCCCGCTTCGCTGCGTTGCGTGTCGGTCGACCTGCGTATTCGGCGACCACGCCGATCGCCTCTATCTTCAGCGGGTCGAGCAGTTGCTTGTGGCGCTTCTGTGCGAACCACCAGCGCCGCTGGATCCACCTTGTGCCAACTGGCGGTAGCTCGCCGGATACTGGTGAGCGACCGGACGCGCCGGGTGTCGGTCGATCGTCCGGAAACGCGCACTCGAGGGCGTTATGCGAAAAATATTCGCGCGAACAACGGCCATGACAGCTATCTTTCAGCTACCGATGTGCTCTGCATCACGTCGCACTATTGCGCCGGATGCGATTGCGACCGGGTAGCCAGATGGTGAATTGCACACTGACGGTTGGTTTTTGAACTACGGAAAAGTCCCCGGAAAGGATGCGCTCGCGGCCGGAGGGAGGTACCCTCGTGCTCGAGGGCGGGTTCTCCTGGTTTCCAGGAGAACCCGCTCATCGCCACTCTGCGGGGCGTTACGCCGATTGCCGCTCTCCTGATTTCCCTCTCGCCCTGCCGGACTGCGCGCGTCCGGTGGTCGCGCCGGTGTGCGGCTCAGTTTTTCGAGGTCAACTCGGCCGGTCCGCCGTCGTCGCTCGCCGCGCGCCGCTGGCCGCCGTCGTGTCCCGGCAGTCCGGGAAGGTCCGGCAACAGCGCCTCCAGACGCGCCAGCTGCTCGCCGACCAGTGCCGCGGGCCCCTCGATCAGCGACAGCGGCCACGGCCAGTGCCGTCCGTTCCAGCGCTGCACCTGCTCGGTCAGCTCGGCCGTCGTCGCCTCCAGTTCGCTGATCTCGGTGCGCAATTCGCCTACTTGCGTTCGCAACTCGGCGGATTCGCGCTCCAAGGCGGAGATGCGCGCCAGCGCCGCGGCCAACCCGTCCACCAGCGTCCGGTTCCGGCCGTCCGCGTCGGCGCCCAGTTGTGGCCAGCCCGACAAGCCCGGTCCGCGCAGCTGAATCTGGATGTCGCGCAGCACTGCCTCTTGTTCCGGCGTCACGTCCGGATCCTCCCGTCCCACGAAATCCCACTGGCCGAAATCGGTCGCCTCGGCCTCGTTCACGTCACAGCGCACGCCGCCGACCGTCACTTGGCGCCGTGTCTGATGGATGGCGCGTCTGGTCTCCACGTTCGTGCCCGACCAGGCGTCGGTCTGCCACGCCCACGTCGCGTATCCGGCGTCCAGCGCGCGGTTGACCGGCCAGTACCCGCCGTAGATACCGACGTTCGCGCGCCCCAGCACCGTCGCCGCCCCGTCCAGGTAGGCGTTGATGGGTAGTTGGTCCTGGGGTGAAGCGTCGAAATCCACGGAGAAATAAATCGGCCGGTCCACCCGTCCGCCGCAGCGCAGCACCTGGGCGAGGCCCGCGCGTGCGTCCACGATGCCCGCACCGTAGCCGTCCAGCATCCGCGCGGCCGTGGTCTCCCAATTCGACACGATCGAGACGCCGTGCGTCCGCAGATCGTTCGCCTCGGCCGGGGTGAGCAGCTTGCCGGGCAGACTCGGGCCACCGTCGGACAGGTACCGCACCACGAAATCGAACCCCGCCGCCCGAATCGCCGCGCCCCCGGGGCGTCCAGCGGCGTAGTCCAGACCGAAACGCATGGCCTCCACTGTAAGTCGGCCGGGCAGGTGAATTCGGGCCATCGCCGAATCCGGGATGCGCGGGGGGATCGCTCAGCGGAAAACGGTCGAGGAGACTCGACGCACCCCGTGAAACCGGATCGCCGGCCGTGCGATTCGGGTGCCGTCCGCCGTCTTCCTGACGGGGCCTCGAATCAGCGCGGAGATCAGCGGGCGGGCTCCAGCTTCGGCCTGCGGGCCTTCGGCGGCCCGGCCAGCTCCCGGCGGTCCGGAGCGATCAGCACGGCGGAGATCGGCACCGTCAGCGCCAGCAACCCAATGACGAACATCGGGAACACGAAGTCGAACAACTCCACGCCATCGGGCACCTTCGCCGACCGGTTCACGTCGAAGTGCAACGCGGCGAGCGCCGTGTAGTAGGTCGCGGCCACGCCGACGCCGAACAGCAGCACTGTCGCGGCGCGGGCCAACGGGAAGCGCATCGTCTGGAACAGCCACAGCGTCGCGGTCGCGGTGATCACCCCGATCACGGCGGAGATCACGGCCAGCCACATCGTCACGCCGACCGAACCCTGGATCTCCAGCGAGCCGATGCCGAGGTAGTGCGTGAGGCCGATGCCGAGGCCGAGTACCGCGCCGCCGGGCAGCAGCAGCGTCAGCCGCGGTGTGCGCCCGATGATCAGCAGCGCGGCGAAGACCGAGACGATCGACACCACCAGGGCCGAGACCAGTCTGCCCGTGTCGTAACGCATCGCGCTGCCGGGCACTTTCAGGCCCAGCATGGCCACCGACGTAGCCAGCCACGCCCCGACGCCGCCGAGCGATATCGCCGCCGAAACCAGCCACACCAATCGGAACTGGACCGAGCGCGCACCGTGCAGGATGCAGGCGAGACCGACTACCGCGCCCAGCACCGAAATGCCCAGCGACAGCCCGACCAGCCAATAGCCGAGGGCGAACTGGTCGACGGACGTTCCCGCGCCACCACCCGCGGCCTGCACCGCGACCTCACGCATGCCGCGCTGTTCCTTCCAGTTCGCTCGCCTTCAGCTGGGCGATCGCGTACTCGGTGACCGCGGCGAGCGCTTGGCGCACCTCGATCGCGTTGCGCGCGTCGATGTCCACGATCGGCACGCCCTCGCGCACCGAAAGCGCCTCGCGCAGCTCGGCGATGGGGAAGCGCGGCGCGTCCGGGAAGCGGTTGACCGCGATCAGGAACGGCAGCTTACGCGCCTCGAAGAAGTCGACCGCGGCGAAGCTGTCCTCCAGCCGCCGGGTGTCGATCAGCACCACGGCGCCGATCGCGCCGCGGATCAGGTCGTCCCACATGAACCAGAACCGCCGCTGACCCGGCGTGCCGAACAGATAGAGCACCAGGTTGCCCGGCAGGATGATCCGGCCGAAATCCATGGCGACCGTGGTGGTCTCCTTCTCCGGCGTCTCGGCGAGATCATCGATGCCGTCGGAGTAACGGGTCACCATCGCCTCGGTGCGCAGCGGAACGATCTCCGACACCGCGCCGACGAACGTCGTCTTGCCCGCGCCGAAGCCGCCCGCGACGACGATCTTCGTCGAGGCGACCCGGTTTTCGAAGCCGTCCGGCCCGGGGGCGTTTCCCGGTCCGGGAATTCCACTTGGCCCGGGATGTCCACTGGGCCCCAGATTCCTATAGGGCGCGGAGTCCACGCAATGTCCTCTCCATCAGGGAACGGCGCTCGTCATAGCTCGCCTCTTCGGTCAGGGTCGAATGCACGCGCATGGTGCCGTCGACGACGAGGTCGCCGATCACCACTCGGACCATGCCGAGCGGCCGGTCCAGATGTGCCGCGATCTCCGCGACCGACAGCCGGTGCGTGCCGAGTCGCAGTATCTCGGTGCGGATGTCGCCGGTCGGCCAGTCGAGATGTGCAGTGTACGACAAGGTTTCGATGACCGCCTCCAGTGGCAGGTCGATCGCGGGTTCGGTGCGCCCCGAGGTCAGGGCGTAGGGCCGGACGCGCGTAGTCGGTCGTGGTCCGGGGCCGTATGGGTTGGACATCTCACACTCAAACAGCGGTGCGCGCGGTCGCGGTGACCACCGAACCCACCCGATCGACCAGCAGCGCCATCTCGTAGCCGATACGTCCGATATCGTGCGTCTTGTTGGCGAGCACCGCCAGATGCGAGCCGTTGCCGACGCTCATCACCAGCAGATAGCCGCGCTGCATCTCCACGATCGACTGCATGACCTTGCCGCCGTCGAACAGCGAGGCCGCGCCCATGGAGAGGCTGGCGAGCCCGGCGGTGACGGCGGCGAGCTGTTCGGCGCGATCGCTGGGCAGATGCGGACTGGTGGCCTGCAACAAGCCGTCCGCCGATACCAGCACCGCATGGGAAACGCCGGGCACATCACGGGTGAAGCGGGCGACCAGCCAGTTCAGATTCTCGTCCGTGGTGCTGTTGTTCGCGTTGGTCATGCAAGCCCTCCGTCGTTGTACTGCGCATTGGCCCGCCCGCTGCGGACCCCACTGAGATGCCTGGTCAGGTTGTTGCGAATTTCTTCCGGATCACGCGTGCCCGCGTCCTCGGCCTGCGCCAGACCGCCGGGTACCAACTGGGCGCCGGGCCTGCGAATCGGCAGTCCGCCGACGGTGCGCGCGGTCGTGGTCGGATGGCTGGCGTCCTCCGCGGCCAGCCAGCCCGCGTCACCGGGCGAGGACCACGTGCTCTCCGGCGATTGCGAGGTCGAGGGCTCGACCAGCCATTCCGAGACCATGCGCTGATAGATCGGGGTCGGGGAAGCGCCCGCGACCGGCTGCAGCCGGGAGGAGGTCACCGTCGCGGGTTCCGGTGCGGCCTCCTGCGGCGGGTCGGCGGGGACGGCCGGCTTCCGGATCGGAAGACCGGACCGGGCGGTGGTCTGCGGCGCTGGCGCCTGACTCGGCACGGCCGGAGCGGGACCGGTCGTCGGTTCGTCGTCCTTGAATTCGGCCCACAGATCGGTGCGCGGCTGGTCCCGCTCGACGGGCTGCTCACCGGTGGCGGGCGTCACCGGTGCGAACGGACCGGTCGGGGTGCGGTCGTCCGAGCGCGGCGTGAGTACCGGCCACGGCTGGGTGGGCGGCTGGTCCGCCGGGTTGACCGCCCGGCCGACCGGCGTGGAGACCGTGGGCTGGTCGGGAGCGTCGGCGACGCGGATGGCCGGACGACGCTGGGGCAGGCCGGAACTGGTCACGCCGAACCGCGCGGTGTCGCGCTGCGGCAAGCTCGGCACCGGGACCAGGTTGCGCGGTTGCGCACCGGTGGGCGGCGGGACCGCCGAGGGCAGCTGATGCTCGGCGGTGAGGTCGAGCGGCTTGCCCGCGGGGTCGGTGACGTCCATCGGCGGCGCAACCAGCGTCCCGGGCAGGTGCACGCTGGCGGTGATGCCCGGCTGCTGCGCCATCGTGGACGTGCGGCGCAGGCTGACCGTGATGGTGTGGCGCTTGGCCAGGCGGCCGACGACGAACAGACCCATGCGGCGCGCGGTCTCGACGGTGACCTCACCACCGGAGGCGAGCCGGTCGTTGGTCGTCTGCAGGTCTTCCAAGGACATGCCGAGGCCGCGGTCGGTGATCTCGATCAGGTAGCCGCCGTCCACCGCGCGCGACACCATCACGGTGACCGGCGTGGTCGGCGGTGAGTAACGCAGCGCGTTGTCGATCAGCTCGGCCAGCAGGTGCTCGATGTCGACGGCGGGTTCGCCCGCGACGATGCCGTCGGGCACCGCGCCGATCTCCACCCGCTGGTAGTCCTCGACCTGGGAGACCGCGCTCCAGAGCATGTCCGACAGCGGCACCGGGTGCAGCTGACCGCGGCGCAGCGCGGTACCGGCGAGCACCAGCAGGTTGTCGCCGTTGCGGCGCATGCGGGTGGCCAGGTGATCGAGGCGGAACAGGCTCTGCAACCGGTCGGTGTCGTCCTCGTCGTGCTCGAGATCCTCGATCAGCGCCAGCTGCTGCTCGACCAGCGATTGGCTGCGGCGCGAAAGGGTCTCGAACATGTTCCCGATCTGCAGGCGCAGGCGGGCCTGATCGGCGGCCAGGTTGAGCGCCTGTTCGTGGATCTCGTCCACGGCGCGGGCGAGCTGGCCGATCTCGTCGGTGGTGTGCACCGCGACCGGGGTGATCTCCGGTGTGGTGCCGCCCGCGCGCACCACGGCGAGCTCGTCGGGCAGCTTGATGTGCGCGACCTCGAGCGCGTCCCGGCGCAGCCTGCGGACCGGGACGACCAGGGTGCGCGCGACCGACAGGGCCAAGGCAAGGCCCGCGAGCAGCATGCCGATGACGATCGTCGTCTCGCGCAGCGCACCGGTCTGCGCCTCGGTGGTGCGGTGGGCCAGCGCGCCGTCGATGGTGTCGATCAGCTGCGCGGTGGTCTTCTCGTAGGTGTCCGAGCTGACCAGGAGCGAGTCGAGCACGGCGGGGTTGCTCGCCGGATCGGCGACGTTCTGGCTGAAGGTGCCCAGACGGGTCTGCACCGCGTCCAGCAGCGGGCGCATATTGCCCGCGTAGTCCGGCAGGATCTGCGCGTACTGGTAGATCATCGTGATCTCGGCGCCTGCGGCGACCAGCACGCGGGGCCGCACGCTCGGGTTGCGGCCCGCGTCCGGCGAGCCGATCAGCATGCGCTGCTGGGTGAGCACGCGCCGCGCGGTCTGCACCGACGCCAGCTGCAGGAAGTACCGCTGGATGACCAGGTCGTCCACCGATGGCGACAGCGCCAGCGCGTTGCCGATCCGCACCATGATCTCGTCGGACTGCTCGCCGACCATGGCGGGCGAGCCGTTGCGCAGGCTGTTGCGCATCGTGGTTCCGGTGGCGATGGCCGAGGCGAGTTCGGAGGTGACCCGGCCGCTGACCTTCGTGGTCTGCAACGCGGCCTCCAGCTCGGCCAGCGCCTGGTCGAACTTCGTCAGCGCCGCGTCGGTCTGCGGGTCGGCGGTGTTGCCCCAGGTGGCGGTCGCGGTGACGCCGAGTTGCTCGGTGGCCGAACCGAACTTGACGATCGGCCGGATGATGATCGCCTGTTCGGTCGCCGCGTCCAACTGCGCCATGGTGCGCAGTTCGTTGTTGATTCGGAGCACGGCGAAGACGGTGGCCAGCAGCACCGGAAGCACCAGCACCACGCCAACCTTGCGGGTGACCGACCAGTTCGACAGGCTGAATTGCCAGGACCGCGGTGCAGCTTCCATCCGCTTCCGTCGCCTCCGCTTCACCAGTGACCTCGGGCGCGCGTGGCTGTTCGGTATTGATTCAACCCGCAAAGAACCAACTAGAGGTCTTCTTTTTACCGCACGGAACATACCGTGCAGAGGGGTCATCGGCAATCCGGGGGAGCCCGTCCGCAAATTACCGAATATGGCTATAGAGAACAAGATTCGCGGTGGAATGTGTAAGGGACGCGTCAACTTCTCGGTTGGGCCACGGAAGATGCTGGTCACCCGGGGTTGACACGGGCGACGCGCCGAGGGTTGTCGGCCCTGCTCACCTCGGCGTGTCGGGAGCGCCCTCTCAGTTACCTCTCAGTCGGTGCGGTCAAACTGGTGACATGCGCATTCTGGTGGTCGACGACGATCGGGCGGTCCGGGAATCGCTGCGCCGGTCGCTCACCTTCAACGGCTACTCCGTCGATCTCGCAGTGGATGGTGTGGACGCACTGGAGAAGGCAACCGTCCAGCGACCCGATGCCCTCGTGCTGGACGTGATGATGCCCCGGCTGGACGGGCTCGAGGTCTGCCGTCGTCTCCGCAGCACCGGCGATGATTTGCCGATTCTGGTTCTCACCGCGCGAGATTCGGTATCCGAGCGGGTCGCGGGGCTCGATGCCGGTGCCGACGACTATTTGCCGAAGCCTTTCGCGCTGGAGGAACTGCTGGCCAGACTGCGCGCGCTGTTGCGCCGCACGACCGCCGATCCGGGTGACGCGTCGGAGGCAATGAAGTTCGCCGATTTGTCGCTGGATCCGGTGACTCGCGAGGTGTCCCGCGGCGGCAGGCAGATCAGTCTCACCCGCACCGAGTTCTCACTGCTGGAAATGCTGATGGCCAATCCGCGTCGGGTGCTCACCCGCAGCCGCATTCTCGAAGAGGTCTGGGGCTACGATTTCCCAACCTCGGGAAACGCGCTCGAGGTCTACATCGGGTATCTGCGCCGCAAGACCGAGGCCGAGGGCGAGCCGCGGCTGATCCACACCGTGCGCGGCGTCGGTTATGTGCTGCGTGAAACACCACCGTAGGTCGCAGGTCATGGCACGGACAGTTCCCAAGCGTCCCGTGGTCGCCGCGCTGGGCCAGCGACCGCTCGAGTCCGCGGACATGCGGCCGCCCATGCCGCTGACGCGATCGGTCTCGCTGCGGTGGCGGGTGACGCTGCTGGCCGCCTCCGTGGTGGCGATCGCGGTGGCGGTCACCTCGATCGCGGCCTACGCGTTGGTGGCGCGCGCGCTGTACGCCGACGTGGACGCCCAGTTGCGCAGCAGGTCCACGGCCGTGATCGCGAGCAATCCCTACGGGTTCAACAATCTGAATCTGATGGTCGCCGCGGCCTTCTACGACGACACCGGCATCGCGCTGATCTACCCCGACCTGCGGCGCTGGCTGCCGCCGCAGTCCACCGATCCGCCGGTCGGCGCCCAAGAGGTGGCCGTGGCGCGCGGCGAGCGGAGTTCGTCGCTGCGCACGGTCGGCAATCAGCGCGTGCTGGCCGTCAACACCGACTCGGGTGCCACGCTGGTCATCTCCCAGCGACTGGACCGCACCAGGGAAGTGCTCGACCGGCTCGCCTGGCTGCTGTTCGTCGTCGGCGGCTGCGGCGTGGTGCTCGCCGCCGCGGCTGGTACGGCGGTCGGGCGGACCGGTCTGCGGCCCATCGCGCGGCTGACGGCGGCAACGGAGCGGATCGCCCGCACCGACGATCTGACGCCGATCCCGGTCACGGGCGACGACGAACTGGCAAGGCTCACAGAAAGTTTCAACACCATGCTGCGCGCGCTGACCGAGTCGCGCGATCGGCAGCGCAGGCTCGTCGCGGACGCAGGGCACGAACTGCGGACACCGCTGACGTCCCTGCGGACCAACATGGAGTTGCTCATCGCGTCGAGTCGCCCCGGGGCTCCCCGCCTCCCGGACGAGGACATGGCCGGGCTGCGCGCCGACGTGATGGCCCAGATCGAAGAGTTGTCGACGCTGGTGGGCGATCTGGTCGATCTGGCGCGCGAGGACGCGCCGGAAACCGTCTACGAGCGCGTGGATCTCGGGGAGGTCGTGGAACGCGCGCTCGAGCGCGCCCGGCGCAGGCGCACCGGCATCGAGTTCGTCGCCGACCTGCGCCCGTGGTTCGTCTACGGGCACGAGGCAGGCCTGGAGCGCGCGGTGCTGAACGTGCTCGACAACGCGGCGAAGTGGAGCCCGGCGGCCGCGCAGGTCCGGATCCTGATGCGGGAGAGCGGCCCCGGCTTGCTCGAACTGTCCATCGACGACGCGGGCCCCGGCATTCCCGCGGCCGAGCGCGAGCTGGTGTTCGAGCGTTTCTATCGGGTCATGTCTTCGCGATCCATGCCCGGCTCCGGTCTCGGTCTGGCGATCGTGAAGCAAGTGGTGACGAAACACGGCGGCACCATCGCCATCGATACCTCGCAACGCGGCGGCACCGTCGTCCGCATCGTGTTGCCCGGCGAGCCGGGCGCGCCCGCGCCCGATTGACGCAATACGGGCGACTCGAAGTTCTTTTCCGCATAATGTTCGGTCCGGTGCGGAATATTCATCGTCGGCGGGGTATTTCGCACATTGCTCCGATCGGTTTGCCGCAGGATTTGAGACATCAAGTTGCCGGTGGTTCTATCGCGTACCGGCGCCTGGGACAGATCTCGGAAAACTGAAAGCACGGTCTCAGTCCGCTCTCAGCCGCCATGGTCAACCTGGTCGAGACGTGAGCAGAAACGAGGAGTCCATGACCGAGGATTCGAAGGATCGGCGGGAGCCGGGTCCGGTGGACGGCGGACCCGATCGCCGGCCGACCGAGCAGATCCGCGGCGCGGGGCCCGACGCGCGAGCGGCGGGTGCGCCCGGCCAGGCGCCGCACGGCGGCGTGCCGGGGCCCGGCGCGGCGCCCGCGTACGGCTACGGCCCGCACACGGCCCCGCAGTATCCGCCGCAGCATGATCCGGCTCCGCCGTTTCCGGGATATCCGGCGTCGTTCGGTCCGGCGGAGGCCACGCAACCGCACGGCCCGGCCTACGGCGCCGCGCCCGCCGGTGCCCGGCGTCCGTTCCGCACCGGTCTCGCCGTGGGCGCCGTCGCGCTCGCGCTGGTCAGCGGTGGTGTCGGAGGTGCGGTCGGCGCCCTGGTCACCCGCGCCGACGACGGGCGCGCCCCGGTGACGAACGCGCTGGACGCGCCGAAGCCGAACGTCAGCAACGCGGTCAACGCTCCGGCCGGCTCCACCCAGGCGGTCGCCCAGAAGGTGCTGCCCAGCGTGGTGATGATCAAGGTGGCCAGCAGCAAGGCCGAGGGCGAGGGCTCCGGGGTGGTCCTGTCCTCCGACGGGCTGATTCTCACCAACAACCACGTGGCCGCGGGCGGCGGGCCGAGCGCCAAGATGGAGGTCGTCTTCTCCGACGGCAGCAGCGCGCCCGCGACGCTGGTCGGCGCCGATCCGGTCTCCGACCTGGCCGTCATCAAGGTGTCCGGGAAAACCGGTCTGACCCCGATCGAGCTGGGCACCTCGGCGAGTCTGCAGGTCGGCCAGCCGGTCGTGGCGATCGGGTCGCCGCTCGGCCTGGCAGGCACCGTCACCACGGGCATCGTGTCGGCGCTGAACCGTCCCGTCGTGACCTCCGGCGACGGAAGCGAGCCCGGTCCCGCGGTCAGCCCGGTGATCGACGCGATCCAGACCGACGCCGCGATCAACCCGGGCAACTCCGGCGGTGCGCTGGTGGACGGCAACGGCAAGCTCGTCGGCATCAACACCGCCATCGCGACGCTCGGGCCCACCGAGACGGCGGGTGGGCAGACCGGGTCGATCGGACTCGGGTTCGCGATCCCGGTGGATCAAGCGCGCCGGGTGGCCGACGAACTGATCAAGACCGGCAAGGCCACCTACGCCCAGATCGGGATCACGGTGTCGCGTCAGCAGGACCCGGCGCAGCAGGTTTCCGGCGCGAAGGTCCGCGACGTGACGGCGGACGGGCCCGCGGCGCGCGCGGGCATTCCGCCAGGGGCGGTGGTGACGAAGCTCGACGACCGCCCGATCGATTCGGGGAACGCGCTCGTCGCCGCGGTCCGCTCACACCAGCCAGGAGACAAGGTGAAAGTCACCTACACAGATGACCAAGGCAACAACGCCAAGACCGTCGAGGTGACCCTCTCCGGCGCGCCCGCGGAGGGCGGCCGGTGATCCGCGCGGTCCCGGCAGGCCGGGCCCGGCTGATCGATGTCGACGCCGACGTTCTCGGCGCGGCCGCCGAGTTGCTCGACGCAGGCGCTACGGTGAGCACCATGGAAATCGATGCTCCTGTGGCGGGGCGTGCACTGGTGGTGGTCGTCGACGATCGAACGGCGCATGGAGGTATTGACTCGCTCGGCCCGCTGGTCACCGAGCTGCTCACCGAGGCGGGTTTCCTCGTGGACGCGTCGGTGTCGGTGCAGGCCGACGAGGTGGAGATCCGCAATGCGCTCAACACCGCGGTGATCGGCGGCGTCGATCTGGTGATCTCCGTCGGCGGCACGGGCATGTCCCCGCGTGACGTGACGCCGGAGGCCACCTCGCAGGTGCTCGACCGCGAGTTGCCGGGAATCAGCGAGGCCCTTCGTTCCTCCGGCCGGGTGGCCGGCTCGCTGGACGCGGGCCTTTCCCGCGGTGTCGCGGGCGTGTCCGGCAGCACCCTGGTGGTCAACCTGCCCGGCACCCGGTCCGCGATCCGGGACGGCATGGCGACTCTCGGCCCGCTCGCCAGCCGGGTGATCGGCGAGCTCTCCGGATTGGTCGAGTAATCACCGCCCCTACCCCCGCCGAGAACCCTCGCCCGGCCCCGCGCCGGGCGAGGGATGCCGCGCGCTTGGCGAAGATCTTCGGTGACACGCTGCCCGAGACCACCGGCGACGAACGCGACGACCGTGACGACAACCGGTCCGGCGACGACTGGCTGCGCCGCCAGGTCCCCCCGCATCACGGCTGAGACCGTTATCTACGTAGTAGCTACGTACTAGGCGTGGCCCCGGTTCGTTATCTCCCGGTGACCGCTTCCGGGTGAAAGTAATCCGAACGAGATCCTTACGGCTGTGTCCCGTACCTGATCACTGGCGCTCCTGTGCCGATCGATCGGACAATTCGTCCGGTTCGGCTGTAGCGAGCCTGCATTTATGCACGTCAAGCCATATTCAAATGTGCGCAACTGTGATGCAGGTCACCTTGAACTTTACGAAACGCCGCGTTGCGTGCGTCGTTATGGAACGTTTAATCTCCCCATCGAGCCAATCGACGAATGGACCCCACAGGCCCGGGACACGGCATGTACGAAGCCGTTCGGCGGAACCCGGCTCGGTTCCGTCGTCAGCTAGTCCGTTGCGCCGAAATAACAACCGGTTACACATCGGCAACAAAGGAGCGACACACTGAGCTGGGCCTGAGAGGACCACTGTCCAGCCTCGACGGTCGAGGTTGACTGTTTGAACCTGATGAGGGGAAGTATGAGCGAGAACCGCACCAAAGGTCTGCGCCGCGGTGCCCGCGTCGCGGGCATCGGCGCTGCCGCGGCCGTTGCCATGGGCCTGCTTTCGACCGGTGCTGCCAACGCCGACACCTTCGTGCCGTTGCCGGACGGCCAGAAGGTGGGACCCGGCGTGACGATCACCCGGAACGGAGAGCGGGCCCTGATCTCGCCGTCGCTGGCCGCCAACGGCGCCGGGCGCGTGGTCTGGGTGTCGGGCAACGCGGTCGCCGATGTCACCGTCACCCCGGAAGGTGAGATCGGGCCGAACAACGGTCCGACCGGAAACCCCGGAACCAACAACTCCTCGACGCACGGCGCGTCGCAGCTGAGCACCGGCTACATCGTCGGCTGCCAGGTCAGCATCGCCGATGACGCGATCTCCGCCGGTGTGTCCGGCAGCGTGAACCTCAGCGGCGCGAGCGCCGGTGGTTCGATCGGTATCAACCTCGGTCCCGGTGAGGTCAAGTTCGTTCAGATCGATTACAAGGACATCCTGAAGCCGGGTGTGTACTCCGTCGAGTACCAGGATGCGGAGATCCAGATCCAGGGCTGCGCGGGTTACGCGCAGGCGCGTTCGTACACGGTCGTCGAGATCATCGGCGATCACTACTCGAAGACCACCCTCTACGGGATGCCGTTCAGCATCGGCTGACGTCTGTCGAATCCAACGAACCATCCTCCCGCTGAAGCGGACTCAACCCTCGAGGGATATCAACCATGATCAACCGTAAGAACCTGGCGCGGATGGCCGGCGTCGGCGCCGCTGCCACCATTGCCATGGGACTGTTCTCCACCGGTGCGGCCAACGCCGACACCTTCGTTCCGCTGCCGGGCGGGGAGCTGACCAAGACGCTGTCGGACGGCACCGTCGTGACCATCCGTCTGGTCGGTGAGTCGGCCAACATCAACCCGTCCATGGGCTCGACCCCGTTGCATCGCAATGCGTGGGTGTCGGGTAGTGCGCAGGTCGAGTTGTCGGGTGCGGCCGGGGGCAAGATTTTCCCGGGTTACACCGTGGGTTGCCAGGTGAACATCGCCGGTGGTGGTGCCACTG
>NZ_JADLQO010000017.1 GCF_015477775.1 Nocardia abscessus
ACTCACCCGTTCGCCGCTCGTGTACCCCGAAGGGCCTTACCGCTCGACTTGCATGTGTTAAGCACGCCGCCAGCGTTCGTCCTGAGCCAGGATCAAACTCTCCGTTGAAGACTCACAACCACACCCCAAAAGGGTGCAATCAGATCAAAAACCAGAGTCCGAAAACCCAGCAAAACAATCGCCAGCAAAAAGCTGACAAAAAAGTCCGACCCTCCCACACGGGGAGCGGAAGAGCCGGAACCAAATAAACATTTGGCACTGACATTCATCGACACACTATTGAGTTCTCAAAGAACACACGCACACACATCCGGGCCAGTCTCAACCAGACCTTCTGTGAGGCAACTTTCCCAGCCTAACCAAGCTATCAACCGAAGTCAAGACTATCGGCCGATCCGCGTCACACTGGGCTGACAGGCGCTCCTCGTCCTACCTCGTTTCCCGGTCCCGCTCGGCGTCTCCGCCTCGCTTCGGCTCCGGGTTGGTGTCCGTGTCGCTCTGACTTGAACTAAGTTACGCGGCGGAAAACGCTACGTCAAATCGCCTGAACAGCAGGGCGTTTCCGCAGGTCAGAGGCGTGCGATCCGGGTGATCGAGCGCCTGAATCACACGCATGTGATTCAGGCCACCGCGATCTTCATGCACCTGCCCGCAGAACCCCGGCGAGGTTCTTCTTGCCGCGCCGCAGGACCAGCCAGCGCCCGTGCAGGTAGTCGGCGTCGGCGGGGGTCCATTCGATGTCGGAGATCTTCGCGTTGTTCACCGACGCGCCGCCTTCGTTCACCGCGCGCCGGGCGGCGCCGCGGCTCTCGGACAGGCCGGTCGCGACGAGCAGGTCCACGATGGTGTGCGGCTCGCCCGCCTTGACCTGGGCGACCTCGCCGTCGATCGCGGCTTCGCGCAGCGCGGCGCCGAGGGTCGCCTCGTCGAGGTCGCGCAGTTCCCCTCGGCCGAACAACGCCTGGCTGGCCAACTGCACGGCGTGGGTGTTCGCCTCCCCGTGCACCAGAGTCGTCATCTCCGCGGCGAGCTTGCGCTGCGCTTCCCTCGCGTGCGGGCGCTCGGCGGTCGCCTGCTCCAGTTCGTCGAGTTCCTCGCGGGACAAGAACGTGAACCAGCGCAGGTAGCGCACCACATCGGCGTCGGCCGTGTTCACGAAGTACTGGTACCAGGCGTACGGGCTGGTCATCTCGGGATCGAGCCACAGGCTGCCGCCACCGGTGGACTTGCCGAACTTCTTGCCGTCGGCGGAGGTCACCAGCGGAACGGTCAGCGCGTGCACGGCCGCGCCATCCACCCGGCGATTGAGTTCGACGCCCGCGATGATGTTGCCCCACTGGTCGGAGCCGCCCACCTGCAACGTGCAGCCGTAGTTGCGGCGCAACTGCAGGTAGTCGTTGGCCTGCAGGAGCATGTAGCTGAACTCGGTGTAGGAGATGCCCTCCCCGTCCAGGCGCCGCTTGATCGTGTCGCGCGCCAGCATGACGTTCACCGAGAAGTGCTTGCCGATGTCGCGCAGAAAGTCGACCGTGGTCAGCGGTCCGGTCCAGTCCATGTTGTCGACGACGACCGCGCCGGTCGGCGAGTCGTCCAAGTCGACGAAGCGTTCCAGCTGCGAGCGGATCCGCTCGGCCCAGCCCGCGACGGTCTCGGTCGAGTTCATCGTCCGCTCGCCGACGTCACGCGGGTCACCGATCAGGCCCGTGGCGCCGCCGGCCAGCACGATGGGGCGGTGCCCGGCACGCTGGAAACGCTTCAGCGCCAGCAGCGGCACCAAGTGGCCCGCGTGCAAACTGGCGGCGGTGGGGTCGAAGCCGGCATACAGGGTCAGCGGCCCGGCGGCCGCCGCCGCACGCAAGGCATCCAGATCGGTGGACTGCGCGATCAGGCCGCGCCAGGTCAGTTCGTCGATGATGTCGCCGCTCACGCTGTCCTATCTTTCCGCACGAGGTCCGCGGCTTCGTGCGCGCCTCAGTGTCCTCGCGAGGCGCGGCATCCGTCGAGCGATTTCGGGCGAGCCCGACCCGCGCCGAACCGGATCAGGAGACCTATCGCCGAGCAGGATCTGCAGCGTCAACAAGGTGCGATCGAGCACATTCCCGGGCGGGCGGGGGCTGGTGGCGGAGACGGCGGTCATGTCCCTGGCCCTCTGGTCGGCCGCGACGGGTCGGTGGCGCGGTCACTGGCAGAACGGGGCGCTCCGGGCAAACTCATCGCGCCGCGCCGGGAATTCTCGACGCGCCGTCAGGCCGACTTCGCCGCGGACAGTGGTGCGCGAGGACTGCGCCGGTAGACCGACACCGCTCGCGAACTCGGGAGCCAGAAGCGCCACGGCACATCAGCCGCGCTGCTGACGCCCACCCGCGGACCGCAGGCGATCTCGGTGGCTTCGACCGGGTCGTGCAACTCCAGCCGGATCTGCGATGACGGATCGAACAGCGGGGTTCCATAGTCGCTCAACGTGATTCCCAGTGCGCTACCGAGATTGCCCGGCCCTCTGGCCAGGTCGAGCTCGGACCGGGCGCCCGGACGTCGCGCGCGCACCGTCTCCAATCCGTCGATCACCTCACCGGAGCGGATCAGTACGGCGCTGGCGACTCCGTCCGGACCGCTCGTCACGTTGACGCAGGTGTGCATGCCGTAGCTGAGGTAGACGTACAGCACACCGGCGGGACCGAACATCACGTCATTGCGCTTGGTCCGGCCGCGCCCGGAATGCGAAGCCGGGTCCGGCCATGGGCCGGCCGGGTCTCCCCCGTAGGCCTCGACCTCGACGATCCGTACACCGACCGGACCCGACCGCAACGTCGCCCCGAGCAGACGCCGGGCGGCAGCGGGCGGTTCGACGGCGAGTTCCTCGACAGACTGGGCACACACAGCCGCCATTGTCCTCGACGGCGACGACAAGCGGTCGCGCAGCCACTCGCCGACCGGCGTGGGCGCAGGTCGGGCTCCGATCCGCAGTGATGCCGTAGCTGCCGCCCTGACACGGTCCGTTGCATCGGCAGAGCACGGTATGACGCGGTTCGGGGGACACCCTCGCCGACGCCCGGCAGCCAGGTGCGTCGCGTCGAACTGTTCGGCGCCACCTCGTTGGTGAGCCAGACGTAGCCGGAATACATCCACCAGATCAGCCCGAACAGCAACGCCACCTGGGCGAGCGCCTGCCAGCCCGGATGATGCGTGTAGACGTGCGTGAGCTGGGTGATGGTGAAGACGAAGACGAGGTCGGAGAACAGCTCGAGCGTCGAGGCCCGCGGCTGTCCGCCGTCGGCCGACAGCGCCGCACTCTGGTTGGTCACGGCTGGAGCCCAGAACGCCTCCGGCACCACCGCCGAGGGAGATCACTCGAGGCTGTCGACACCCGAAGAGAGTCCTTCCTGCACCCTGACGGTCCGGGCACCGGCATCAGGGGCGGACCGGGGAGTAAATAGGGACGCTCCCGGATGTGTTGGGGCACTGCCGATTTCTACCGTCGGTCCATGTCTTCGGATTCCCGGCCGCGCAGAGGGCGGCGGTCGCTCATGGTTCTCACATCGGTCGTGACATTGCTGGCTCTGGCGATCTCCGGTCTCGTCGTCCGGGTGTACATCGGGGCGACCGTCTCCACGGTCGGTAGGACGGAATTCCGGAACGAGCTCACGATCCCGCCGCTTGCCCCATCGCGGATCGGCGCGGACGGCACGCGCACGTTCGAACTCGAGATGCGTTCGGGGCACAGGGAATTCCAGCCCGGACAGGTCACCGAGACCTGGGGCTTCAACGGCGACTATCTCGGGCCGACGCTGCGGGCGCGGCGCGGGGAAAAGGTGGCGGTCACCGTCCGCAACAACCTGCCGGAGTCCTCGACCGTGCATTGGCACGGCATGCACCTGCCCGCCGCGATGGACGGCGGACCGCACCAGATGATGGCGCCCGGCGCCGCCTGGACGCCGAGCTGGACCATTGATCAACCGGCGGCGACCCTCTGGTACCACCCGCATCCGCACGGTGCGACCGAGACTCACGTACGCCGCGGGCTCGCGGGCATGTTCCTGCTCGACGACGAGGTATCCACGTCCCTCGCCCTCCCCTCCACCTACGGCGTGGACGACCTCCCGGTGATCGTCCAGGATGTGAGGTTCGACGGCGCGGCGTTCGACTCCGCCCATGGGATCTTCCGCGATGTCGGGTTCCTCGGCGACCGGACCATGGTCAACGGGACACTGGCGCCGTACCGGGAGGTCGGCGCCGAACTCGTCCGCCTGCGACTGCTCAACGCCTCGACCGCGCGGACCTACACTTTCGAATTCGCCGACCAGCGACCGTTCGCTCTGGTCGCCACCGACGGCGGCCTCCTCGAGCGGCCGAGCACCCTGAATCGGTTGCGGCTGTCGCCGGGCGAGCGCGCCGAAATCGTCGTGCGGTTCCGGCCCGGCGAGCGCACGGTGCTGCGCAGCGGCGAACTCGACGCCGGACTCGATTTCTGGACACAGCGTTTCGCCGGTGGCGACGATACTTTCGACATCCTCGAATTGCGCGCGGCCGCCACGCTGCGTCCGTCACCGGAACTTCCCGCGACGCTGGCTGCGCCCAGCACGCCGGACGGTGGCGACTCGGTGCGGGAGCGCCATTTCGACCTGAACATCGCCGGAATCAACGGCGTTCCGATGGCCATGGACCGCATCGACTTCGCGGTGACGCGCGGCACCGCGGAGAGCTGGGTGGTGCGCAACATCGACGGCATGCCGCACAACTTCCACATCCACGACGTGCAGTTCCGGGTGCTCGCGGTGGACGACGGCCCACCGCCCGCGGCGCTGGCCGGACCGAAGGACACCGTCTTCCTTCCGCCGAACAGCTCGGTGCGAGTGGCCGTGCGATTCGACGGCCCCGCCGATCCGGACACGCCGTACATGTACCACTGTCACCTGCTCTGGCACGAAGACCGCGGAATGATGGGCCAATTCGTGGTCGTGAACCCGGGCCAGGAGGCCGGGAGCCCGCCGACGCACCATGGCCACTGATATTCCCCGTCACCACACCCTTGCCTGGTCAGCCTGGTCGCGATAAATTCATCACACAGTGAATTCAACACTCGATGAATTGAGGCGACCGTGTCGCAAGCCACTCCATCTCCCGCCGTCGAGGTACGGAACCTGCGGGTCCGCCGTGGCGGCCGCGAAGTACTGCACGACGTCTCGCTGACCATCCCGCGCGGCTCGATCACCGGACTGCTCGGTCCCTCGGGGTGCGGCAAGACCACGCTCATGCGCTGCATCGTCGGCACTCAGATCACCGAAGCGGGCGAGGTGAGCGCACTCGGCCTCCAGGCGGGCTCGGCGGCATTGCGCCACCTGATCGGATACGTCACCCAGGCGCCGAGCATCTACAACGACATCAGCGTCCGCGAGAACGTCGCGTACTTCGCCGCGCTCTACGGCCGTGACCGCGCCGACGTCGATGACGCGATCACGGCGGTCGGCCTCTCCGACCACGCCCACCAGCGCGGCGACGAGCTCTCCGGCGGCCAGAAGACCCGCGCTTCGCTCGCATGCGCGCTGGTCGCCCAACCCCAACTGCTGGTCCTGGACGAACCGACCGTCGGCCTGGATCCGGTGCTGCGGGTCGAGCTCTGGAAGCAGTTCCACGAGCTGGCCGCCAACGGGACGACGCTGCTGGTGTCCAGCCATGTGATGGACGAGGCCGAGCACTGCGACCAGCTGGTGCTGATGCGCGAGGGGCAACTGCTCGCCCAGCTCAGCCCCGACGAACTGCGCGCGCAGACCGGCGAGCAGAACCTGGAGACCGCCTTCCTCACCTTGATCACGATGGGACAGAACGCATGACCGCCACCCTGGAATCCGCGCCGCGGCGCACGCCCACGCTGCGTCCCTACGCCGCGACCACCGGTCGCATCCTGCGCCAGCTGCGCAACGACCACCGCACCGTCGCCATGATCCTGGTGGTCCCCGCTCTGCTGATGGCGCTGCTGTACTTCATCTACAAGGACACCCCGACCGACCCGATGAACCCGGTCTCGCTGTTCGACCGGGTGGGCATCAGCATGCTCGGCATCCTGCCGTTCATCGTGATGTTCCTGATCACCGCGATCGCCATGCAGCGCGAACGCACCTCGGGCACGCTGGAGCGGCTGCTGTCCACACCGCTGACGAAACTCGACCTGCTCGCCGGGTACGGCACCGCGTTCTCGCTGGCCGCGGCCGCGCAGGCGGTCGTCGCCTGCTCGGTCTCCTTCGGGCTGCTCGGGCTCGACGCGGCGGGCAGTCCCGGTTGGGTGGTGCTGATCGCGGTGGTCGACGCCGTGTGCGGAGTGGCACTCGGACTGCTCGCGAGCGCGTTCGCGCGCACCGAATTCCAAGCCGTACAGTTCATGCCGGTCGTGGTCGCGCCGCAGATCTTCCTGTGCGGCTTGCTCGTTCCCCGCGGCCAGCTGCCCGGTTGGCTGGAGGTGATCAGCAACGTGATGCCGCTGAGCTACGCGGTCGACGCGTTGCAGCAGGTCTCGGCGCATCCCGAGGTCACCGGCCAGATGTGGCGCGACCTCGCCATCGTCGCCGGATTCGCGATCGTCGCACTGTGCCTGGGCGCGGCGACGCTACGACGGCGGACCACGTGACCGCGGGCAATGGTTCCGGCGGCGCCGAGCGGCCCACCCGCACAGGCCGCCGACCTGGGCAATCGGGCGCCCGCGAAGCCATCCTCGCGGCCGCCC
Source organism: Nocardia abscessus (assembly GCF_015477775.1). Lineage (GTDB taxonomy): Bacteria > Actinomycetota > Actinomycetes > Mycobacteriales > Mycobacteriaceae > Nocardia > Nocardia abscessus_A. The sequence continues at coordinate 6,716 of NZ_JADLQO010000017.1, forward strand.
GCGCCCGATTCGCCGACGCAGGCTTCGACAAGACCTCGGTGCGCGCGGTCGCCACCGACGCCGGGGTCGATCCGGCCCTGGTGCACCACTACTTCGGCACGAAGCAGCAGCTCTTCGCCGCGGTGGTGCAACTGCCGGTGGACCCCGAGGCGACCTTGCGGATCATCGAGGCCGCGCCGCTGGAGGAGTTGGGCGAGACCATCATTCGCGCGGTGCTCGGGGTGTGGGATTCGCCGGCGGGGCCCGGTGTGGTCGCCTTGGTGCGCAGCATCCTGGCCGGCACCGATGACCCGGTTCTGGCCAGGACGTTCGTGTTGGAGGTCGTGCTGGAACGCGTTCGCTTGCGGATCGCCACCCCGGAGGACGACGGCCGGGTCCGGGTCGGACTGGTCGCGTCGCAGATGATGGGCGTGCTGGTCGGCCGCAAAATCGTCGGGGTGGAACCGCTGGCATCGATGCCGGCGGCCGAGCTGGTCGCGGCCGTGGGCCCGACGCTGCAGCGCTATCTGACCGGCGACATCGGGCGGCAACCTCCGTCCCGATGATCCGGCCGATCATCGCGCAACGGCGCCGGAACCGTTACTCCACGACTTCGACGACGTCACCGGGCCACAGGTACTCGTAGAACGCCTTGGCCCCTTCGTGGGTCATCCGGACGCAGCCGTGCGACTTCTTCTCGATCGGGCCGACGTGGAAGGCGATGTCGCCGTTGAAGAAGGTGGCGTACGGCATCGGAGCGTTGTGCATGGTGCTCCAGTGGAACTCCTTCTTGAACGACACACGGAAGACTCCGGGCGGTGTCTCGTATCCCGGCATCCCGTGGGAGATCGGCGTCGGGCCGTAGACCACGCGGCCCTCGTCCATCAACCAGGCTTCGTCGGTGGAAAGGCGCATGCATGCCCGGGCCGCCGTGGAACACGGCGCGACGGGCGGGGGTGGCGGGATCAGCGCGGGCAGACCTGGGATGTCCGGGCCACCCGGCCACAGCGGTTCGGCCTGTGCGGGGGCCGCCATCGCGAATCCCGCCGCGACTGCACAGGCAATCGCACATCGAGTTGTCCAGTTACGTAAACGCGAATCGCTCATTACGTTCCCGACCTCTCTCTCCTCAAATGCCACGCGTGCAGCTCAGCAGGCTGGTCGCGTCACCCCTTTGCTGGAGCGAGTGGACCGTCTCGAGGTGCAAATGATCATGGCGGACCCGGCTTCAAACGGTCAATGGACGCAAAACGACCGTGACTCATCCGTTGTCCGCCGACCGTGCGGCAGGCGAGTTGTCAGTCGAGAGGGGGAAGGCAGGACGGTGGGGTCAGTCGGCGGCCTGCGCGGTGAACGCGTCGTGCTCGGTGTCGGTGACGTCCCTGGCTTCATCGATGAGCAGGACCGGGATGCCGTTCTCGATCGGGTATGCCCGGCGCAGGCGCGAGTTGTAGAGCAGCGCGCTGCCGTCGGCGGCACGCACCAGCTCCAGCGGGCCCTTGTCCTGCGGGCAGGCCAGCAGGCGCAGCAGTGTGGCGTCCAGGGTGGTGTGCTCAGGCATACCAGGAAACTTACCTTCCGGCCGGGGCGGAGCGAGAACCGTCCGCGTCGAGCCCCTGCGTGCGGCGGAACGAGATGTGGCGATGCCCGAAGAAGCTCGCGCCCGCCACCAGCGCCATCACCGCGACCGCCGACGGAATGCTCGGCAGGTGCAGGACCGACACACCCAGCTGGAGCAGCACCATGTTCAGCGCCAGCCCGCCGGAGTTCACCCCGACGAACGCGACGAAATCCCGGACCAGACGCCCGCGCACGCGGAACACGAGGGTGCGGTGCAGGACGAACGCCACTACCACGCTGATGCTGTAAGCCAGGGCGGGCGCAGCGGCGGCCGGCGCCCGATCGCCGAGCACCGCCAGCCAGGTCACCGTCAAGGCCATCCCGAGGCCGGTGTTGACCATGCCCACGATGGCGAACGCGATCTCCTGGCGGCGCACCAATCGCAGCAGCGGACCGGGGTCGGCGGGCGGAAGGTTCGACTGCTCTCCGGCATCCGGCCAGGGAATGGGAGCCGCGCTCCCCTCGCTCGCGGAGCCGGAGCACCACACTTGCGCCCCGTCCGACGTCGGCGCGTCTCCTCGATCCGCCGCGCCGCCGCTCATCGGACGGCGTCGGCCAGGTCGGTCTCCGCCGTCTCGGGTGCTGACGGCTGGTCGGTCACCTCGACCGGTCGATCCTCCCGGCGCCTGCCGCGCAGGTACGCCCATTCCAGCAGACCGATGCCCAGCAGTCCCAGCAGTGCCGCGGCGACGCCGATCCGCCATCCCGGCGGCTGCCAGGAAAGCACCAGCTCGCCGGAGGAACCGGGCGGAAGATCAACGGCCACAAAAGTTTTCGACACCAGGGTGGACGGGATTTCGCGGCCGTCCAGCGTCGCCCGATAGCCCGGCCAGCCGAGCCGGGCGAACACGATCCGCCCACCGTCCGGAGAACTCACCCGCACCCGGCTGGCCGTGTCCGATTCGGCGACCGATGTGGCCGTCACGCCCTGGGTAGCCGCGACCCGGCCGTCCCGGCTCGAGATCAGCCCGTCGGTGCGTTCCAGCACCGAGATGTACTTTTCGTGCCCCGGATAGTCGACCCAGCGCCAGCCGGAGGGGGCGGGCTGGTCGCGGGCGTCCGGGTACAGCGCGCGATGCAGCACGACCCGGTCGACCTTCATCAGGTCGACGATGGTCCGGCCGGTGGTGGGCTCGGTCGTGAAGGCGCGCCGGTAGGCATCGGGGCACACGCTGGTGTCCCAGCGCATGCACAGCGTCTCGCCGAACCAGTAGTGCCCGTTGGGGGTGTATCCGCTGACGTAGGTCAGCTCGAGATTCTTCGCGTAGTTGCCGAATACCAGCGATCCGTACGCGCCGGACAGATTCCGTTCCTGCGGCGGGATGAGCATACGGTCGCCGAGCTGGAGCGTGGTGCCGGAGAAATCGGGGAACGCGGCCTTCATCTCCGCGCGGTTCTCCGGCAGATGCCAGCCCATCGGCGTCGGCTGCGCGCCCCAGACCTGGAGGTAGGCGATCGGGGAGACCGAAACGACGATCAGCGCGCAGGCGGCGAACGCGCCGCGGCTGCGCCCGAGCCATACCGCGACGGCGCCGAGCGCGGCCACCCCCAGCGCCGCGACGACGTGCCCGGTCACCTCCTGCGGCGCGGCCGAGAACGACCGCGCCCACAACAGACCGATCAGCACCGCGGCCGCGATGCCGCGCCGCCGCCGGTCCTGGACGGTCGCGAAGCGGCCGAGCAGCACGCACACCAGCACCAGCAGACCCAGCGCGACCATCGGCAGCACCCGGGCAGGCCAGCGCAACGGGCCGATCGCGCCGGGACCAGCGGTCCACATCAGCGCCATCACCGCGAACAGCGCGGGCGCGACGAACTCACGCGCCGAGCCGAGCGCCTTGCGCCAATCGACGAAGGCCAGCGCCGGAACCAGGAACCAGGCGATGTAGACCACCGGCATCGGCTGCACATAGCCCCACCAGGAACTGAACGCGGGCAGCGTGCTGGGCAGGCTGGCGTTCAGCGACTCCGACCACGGCACCGTGAGGAACTGGTCGTTGTTGATCTGCGCGGTGCCGCGCCAGGTCACCTTCGCCGACAGCATGCTCGGCAGGTAGGTGGCCAAGCCGGCCAGCGCCGCACACGCGGCGACCGTGAGCAGGCGCAGTGACGGCCGCCACGCCTTCTGATGGACGAGTTCGCCGACCGCGACGGCGGCCACCATCAGTCCGGCCTCGACCGCGGGAAAGATGTACTGCACCGAGATGGCCAGATACAAGAAGACGAAGGTGGGGATCGGCCCGCTGCGCCCGCGGGAGTAGCGCACTGCGGAGGCCCACGCGTGGGCCATCCAGGCGGTGCCGGTGAACGCGGTCATCCAGCTGGCCTCGTCGAAGAACAGCAGCCATCCGGTGAACGGCATGGCGACGCCTGCCACCGCCGCCCAGGGCGCCTTCGCCCCGTAGGCCAGGCAGATCCGGTAGACGCCGAGCGCGAGGATGATCGCGAAGATCAGCTTGACCACCGTGGCGTACAGCGCGAGGTTGCCGACCGACGGCGCGATCAGATCGATCAGCAGCTGCGGTGGATTGAGCAACCCTGCTTCTTCGATGGTGTAGTTGCCCGCCATCCAGTGCTCGGGAACGAGTGTGGGAAATCGTCCCTCGCGCAGGGACCGACCGAGCATCACCCACAGCGGCGCGTACTGCGATTCGGTGTCGTCGGTATAGAAATGCCGGACGTTGGCGAATAGAACCGCACCGTATCCCGCGACCACTCCGAGCGCCGCGATGACGCCCCAGGTGAAGACTTCGCGCGAAGGAAAGGTTCTACGTTCGGCCACGAGTCACAGACCCTACCTCCAACTCGGCGCCGTTCCGGCAAGCCAGTGCCGAGCCGCCGTCCGGGAAACCGCTACCCGGCCGTGCTCGCGGGGCGCGCCTCCGGCCCGCGGCGGAAGGAGATGTAGCGGTGGCCGAAGAAACTGGCGACCGCGACCAGGCCCATCACCACGACGGCCGACGGAATCCGTGGCAGGTGCAGCACCGAGACCGCCAGCGACAGCAGCACGGTGTTCATCAGCAGCCCGCCGGAATTCACGACGACGAAGCCCGCGAAGTCGCGCAGTACCCGGCCGCGGACCCGGAACACGAGGGTCCGGTGCAGGACGAAAGCGATGACGATGCCCACGGCGTAGGCCAGCACGACCGCGACGGCGGGCGGCCACGCGTCGCCGAGCACCGCCAGCCACACCACGGTCAGCCCGATGCCGAGCAGGGTGTTGCACGCCCCGACCACAGCGAACGCGATCTCTTGTCGGCGCACCACCCGCACCAGAAGCCCCGCAGCGGGCCCGTCGCTCATCGCGTCGGCATCCGCGGCGACCGCACGCGCGTTCGTCTTCACGAGACGACGTCCGCCAGCTCGCGATCCGGCTCGGCGCGCTCGTCGTCGCCGGACTCCTCCGGCTCGTCGCGACGCCGGGACCGCACATGGAGCCATTGCAGGACGCCGATGCCGAGCACACCCGCCACGGCGGTCGCGAGACCGATCTTCCAGCCGGGCGGCCGCCAGGTCAGCACGAGTTCGGCGTTCTGGGTGCCCGCGGGAACATCGACGGCGACGAACGACTTGGCGACCGTCGTGATCGGAATCGACTTGCCGTTCAACGTGACTCGATATCCGGGCCAGCCCAGCCGGGCGAACACGACCCGGCCGCCTTCGGCCGAGGACACCCGCACCCGGCTGGTGGTGTCGGTTTCGGAGATCGAGGTCGCGCTCACCTTCTCGGCATCGGTCACGCGGCCGTTCACCGTCGAGATGGGTCCGTTCACGCGTTCCAGCACCGCGATGTAGCGCTCGTGCCCGGGGTAGTCGACCCACTTCCAACCCTCGGGCGCAGGCTGACCGGGCGCGTCGGGGAACAGCGCCCGCTGCACCACCACACGGTCCAGATTCATCAGATCGACCAGCGGCCGCCCTGTGGTCGGCTCCGGCGCGAACATCCGCCGGTAGGCGTCCGGGCAGACGCTGCCGTCCCAGCGCATGCACAGCATCTCGCCGAAGTAGAAATGGCCGCTCGGGGTGTAACCGTTGACGTAATCCAGTTCGAGTCCCCGGGCATAGTTTCCGAAGACGAGCGAGCCGTAGGCGCCCTCGATGCTCTTGTCCTGCGGCTGCAACAGTCCGCGATCGCCCAGCTGGATGGTGTTGCCCGCGAAATCCGGGAACGCCGTCTTCGCCACGGAACGCTTCGCGGGCAGGTTCCACGACATCGGAGTGGGTTGCGCTGCCTCGACCTGGAAATAGGCGATCGGGAACATCGCGACGATGGTCAGCGCGCACGCCGCCGCGGTCCCCTTGGTGCGCCCGAGCCACACCGCTCCCGCCGCCAGCGCGCCCAGTGCCAGCGCCGCGATCACGTGCCAGATCGCGTCGTGCGGGTCGGCGGAGAACGAGCGCACCCACAGCAGCAGGATCAGCACGCCCGCCGCGATGCCGCGGTTCTTCGGGTCGCGCACCGTCCCGTAGCGGCCCAGCAGCACGCATACCAGCACGAGCAGGCCGATGGCCAGCATCGGCAGCACACGCGCGGGCCAGCGCAGCGGGCCGACCGAACCCGGGCCCGCGGTCCACATCAGCATCATGATCGCGAAGATCGCGACCGCGCTCAGTTCCCGCCATGCCTCCCTGGCACGGCGCCAGTCGATGAACGCCAGGGCGGGAATCAGGAACCACGCGATGTAGGTGACCGGCAGCGGCTGCACGTAACCCCACCACGAACTGAACGCGGGCAGCGAACTGGGCAGGCTCGCGTTCAGCGACTCCGACCACGGCACCGTGAGGAACTGGTCGTTGTTGATCTGCGCGGTGCCGCGCCAGGTCACCTTCGCCGACAGCATCGACGGCAAGAAGGTCAGCAGGCCCGCCAGGCCCGCGCAGCCCGCCGCGAGGGTCAGCCGGAGCACCGGCTGCCACTTGCGCTGATACACGAGCTCGCCCACGGCCACCGCCAGCAGCATCAGCACCGCTTCGACCGCGGGGAAGATGTACTGCGTCGAGATGGTCAGGTACAGGTAGACGAAGACCGGGATCGGCCCGCCGAGCCCTCGCGTGTAGCGCACCGAGGCCGCCCAGGCGTGCACCATCCAGGCGGTGCCGGTGAGCGCGGTCATCCAGCTGGCTTCGTCGAAGAAAAGGAAGAAACCCGTCAGCGGCAGCGCGATACCCGCGACCGCCGACCAGGCCGGCCGCCCACCGTAGACCAGGCAGATCCGGTAGACGCCGAGCGCGGCGATGATCGAGAAGATCAGTTTCACGACGGTGGCGTACAGCGCGACGTTGTCCACCGAGGGAGCGATCAGATCGATCAGCAACTGCGGCGGGTTGAACAGGCCCGCGTCGTCCATCGTGTTGTTGCCCGCCATCCACTGCTCGGGCACCATGACCGGGAACTCGCCCGCGCGCAGCGCACGGCCGAGGCCGACCCACAGCGAGGTGTACTGGGACTCGGTGTCGTCGGTGAAGAAATGCCGGGCGTTGGCGAGCAGGACAGCGAGGTAACCCGCGACCACTCCGAGCGCGGTGATGACCCCCCACCGGTAGACATCTCGCCGCGAATAGACATCCGGCCGCGAGCCGGGCACTGCACTGTCCGTCACGAGTTCCAAACCCTACAGGGCGGCCCTCCGCTTGGCATCGGTCGCGGACGCCACCAAGATGAGGGCATGATCAGCTGCTCCGGTGGCCGCGTATCGCCCCGTGCTAGAGTCCACAGCGGTTCGGGCTCTGCAGTCCTGCAACGAGTACCGGCACGCACCGTCATCGAAAGTCGATCCAGCTGATGCCGATTCCCTCCGCCCGCACATTCCGTTCCGGCGCCTCCGCGACGAACGGTGATCCGGCACGGCCCGGCGTCGACCGGCCGCACACGGTGTCGGTGGTGGTGCCGGTGTACCGGGGCGAGGACACGATCGCGGGTCTGGTCGCCGAGCTGCACGATCTCACGCGTCCCGTCGAGACTCCCGGCGGCACCGCGTTCACCGTCGCCGAGATCATCCTGGTGCACGACCACGGCCCCGACCGTTCCGACGTGGTACTGCAGGAACTGCAGCGGACCTATCCCGCGGTGCGCACCGTCTGGCTCAGCCGCAATTTCGGCCAGGACGCCGCGACGATCGCCGGGATGTCGGTCGCGGCCGGTGACTGGATCGTCACCATGGACGAGGACGGCCAGCACGATCCCCGTTTCATCAGCACGTTCCTGGACACCGCGCTGGCGCAGCGCGCCGACCTGGTGTACTCCAAGCCGAGCAACACCCGGCCGCACGGATTCCTGCGCAATCTGACCTCGCGCGGAGCCAAGCTGGTGCTCGCGACGCTGTTCGCGTTCCCGGACTCCACCCGGTTCGAAAGCTACCGGCTGATCCGCGGCGACATCGGCAGGCAGCTCGCCGAGGTCGCCTCCAACGGCGTCTACCTGGATGTCGCGCTGACCTGGGTGGTCGGCGCCGTCGCCCAGGCCCCGGTGGTGTTGCGCGCCGAGGGCAGGGAGGAGTCCGGTTACAACTACCGCCGCCTGTTCTCGCTGTTCTGGAAAATGGTGCTGTGCAGCGGCACGCGCGGACTGCGGCTGGTGAGCATGCTCGGCGTCACGCTGGCGCTCGCCGGCGTGGTGATGGCCGCGATCGTCGTGTTCGAAGCGCTGACCACCGACGGCTGGGCGCCCGAAGGCTGGGCCTCCACCATCGTGGTGCTGCTGCTGTGCTCCGGTGCGGTGCTGTTCTCCCTCGGGCTCATCGCCGAGTACTTGGGCGTCGCCTTGCACATCCTGGTGGGCAAACCGCTCTACCTCACCGTCGAGACGCCGACCCCGCGTCCGGCCGATACTTCGCCACTGACCGCCGCAACCGCCAGCAGGGGGACCGACCGGGTTGAGCACTGACCGCGTCATCTTCAGCCGCCCGTTCCGGGCGCGCCGGGAACTTGCGAACCTGGAGGCCGTGCTGGCCTCCGATCACAGCCACGGCGACGGCCAGTTCACCGCGGCGGCCACCGCGAAGCTGAAGGCGATCACGGGCGCGCCGCACGCCCTGCTCACCACCTCGTGCACCTCTGCGCTGGAGATGGCCGGCCTGCTGCTCGAGCTGGGCCCCGACGACGAAGTGATCGTGCCCAGCTTCGCCTTCACCTCCACCGCCACCTCGATGGCCCTGCGTGGCGCCACCTGTGTCTTCGCCGACATCGATCCGGCCACCGGAAACCTGGACCCGGAGTCGGTGGCCGCCGTGCTCACCGAGCGGACGAAGGCCGTGGTCGTCATCCACTACGGCGGCGTCGCCGCGGACATGGCCGGACTGCTGGCCTTGGCGAACGCGCACGGTTTCGCCGTCGTCGAGGACAACGCGCACGGACTCGGCGGCACCTGGCGCGGCAGGCAGCTGGGCACCATCGGCTCGATGGGCACGCTCAGCTTCCACGACACCAAGAACGTGCACTGCGGCGAGGGCGGCGCGCTGCTGCTCACCGACGAGATCCTGATGGCGCGCGCGGAGATCATCCGGGAGAAGGGCACCGACCGTGCCCGGTTCCTACGCGGGGCCGTGGACAAGTATTCCTGGCAGGACATCGGCTCCAGCTATCTGCCCAGCGAGCTGAACGCGGCCGTGCTCGACGCGCAACTGGACGAGTTCGACACCATCCAGGCCGGTCGGCACCGGGTCTGGGACGCCTACGCCGCCGCCCTGCCGGACTGGGCCGAGCGCAACGACGTGCGCCTGATGTCCGTACCGGCCGATCGCGGGCACACCGCGCACCTGTACTACCTGCGCACCCCGACCGAGCGCCGCCGCGACGACCTCATCGCGCACCTGGCCGCCCAGGGCATCTCCGCGCCGTTCCACTACATTCCGCTGGATTCCAGCCCGGCCGGCTTCAAGCTGGGCCGCACACCGCGGCCGTGCGCGCGCAGCGCTGAGTTCTCCGGAACCGTCGTCCGCCTGCCGCTCTGGCCGGATCTCAGCGACGCGCAGGTTGCGCGCGTGGTCGACGCGGTCACCGCGTTCACCGTGTGACCGTGCCCTCGCATCCCGCGACGACGGCCACCGGCGTCACGCGGTGAGCACGTAGAGCTTCTCCCGGCCGCCCGCGATGAGGGACTGGCGGGCCACCCGTGGTTCGTACGCGGTGAAGAGCGCGTCCAGGGTCCGCTCCGTGAAGCGGTGCGCCTGCTCGCCGTCGCCCGCGTCGGTGAACCGCTTGCCGATCGTGGCTAGCAGCGGGTTGTCGCTGGTCGCCAGGTTGCGGATCGGCTCGGCGACGATCACCTGCCGGGTGGCGGCGGCGAGCATCCGATCGATGAGGGGCTGCGGCTCGGGGAGGAAGTGGTAGAGGCTGGCCTGCATGATGACGTAGTCGGCGGTCGGCAGCGCGTCCTCGGCACGCAAGTTCCAGACTTCGCCGCGCCCGCCCGCTTCGTTCACCCGCGCGACGAAGCGCTCGTTGAGATCGAGCCCGGTGTAGTCGACCGCCTTGTGACGCAGATAGCGGGTGTACAGCGTGGCCGGTCCGCAGCACAGGTCGACAACGCTCGCCCCCTGCGGGACGAGTTCCGCGATAGCGCGATACCGAGCCGTGTAGTGCTTGCCGTACAACCCACGCATCAGGACCTCGTAGACGGTCCCGTTGCGGTAAATGAGGCTCGTTCGCACAGACACTCACTATGCCATCGGTCGGTGAATCCGGCGCTTCGGCAACATGAATCGAGTCAGTCGCCGAGCAGCGTGCTCGCCTGGTCGGCGGTGAGGATCTCGTAGGCGTCCGACGCGCGGTTGTACCACCAGGTGTCCGGACCGGGCTCCGGACGGCCCGCCGCCTGCACCGCACGGGCGGAGGGGCGGAAGGACGGGCTGCGCGGGATGTCGTCCACCACATACACCAGGTCGGGCCGCTGATCCGGTTCCAGGGCGCGCAACGCCTCGGTCACGTCCTTCGGTTCCAGCCGGAAGTTCTCGCGCACGCTCACCGCCGCGACCGCGAGGCAGTGGTCGCCGACGTTGAGTCCGAAGGTGACTTCCATATCGACCGCGGTGATGTCGTTGAGCACGTCGACGATCGGCTGACCGAACACCGGTCCCCGCCGGGTGTGGATCACCGTGTCGGTGCGGTCGACCAGCCAGTAGTCGCCGTCGCCGTCGCGGCGGAACAGATTCTCCGTCGGCATCCACGAGTCGCCCGCCGCGAAGACCCCGCGCAGGCCGCCCGCGGAGAGGTCGACGCCGTCGGAGGCTTTGCCGATCAGCAGACCCACCTCGTTGTCCGCGCAACGCCGGGCGAAGCCGGATCCGTCGACCAGGATGCGTTCGGTGAGCGGGTCGAAGGCGACCAGTTCCACCTTCGCCGTGCCGGGAACCGGCCTGCCCTTGCACCCACGCTTCACACCGGCCACGTTGGCCAGCACCACGTCGCCTTCGATCGAGGCGTAGAACTCCAGCACCCGGGCGGGCTCGAACTGCTCGACGGTGCGCCGCCACAGCCCGGCGGGCATACCGGAGCCGATGAACAGCCGGATCGGGTGGCGATGGCCGGACGGGAACACCTCGGCGTCGAGGATGTCGCGCAGCATGGTCCAGGTGTAGGTGACCACCGTGACGCCGTAGCGGTGCACCTCCTCGGCGAAGCGCTCCGGGTCCAGCGACCGGGCCAGCGCGATCCGGCTTCCGCCCGCGACCGCCCCGCCCAGACTGACCAGCAACCCGGACGAATGATGCAGCGGCGCGAGGCAGTACACCGTGTCGCGGCGATCCAGATCAGCCGTGGTCGCGGTGCCGAAGGCCGACAGCGCCCAGCGATGGTTGGTGATGTACTTCGTCTCCAGCCGCTCACCGGTGCCGGTGACGAGCACGAACGCCAGCTCTCGCGCCAAGCCCGGGTCGGGCCGGTACCACGCGGGCACCCGCACCTGCGCCGGGTCGATCTTCTCGAGGTCGATCAAACGGTCGCTCACCGGCAGCGCGAGCTCGCGGGTATCGCCACCGCCGAGCACCAGCACCTTGGCGCCGGTCGCGGCGGCCTGGCGCAGGTTCTCCGGATCGGCGATCAGCACCTCCACGCCGGTCAGCTCGATCGCGCGGCCCAGTTCGCTGTTCGGGGCCAGCAGCACCGCCACCGCGCCCAGTCGCGACAGCGCCGCGACGGAGGCCAGCGCGCTGGGCCGGGTCTCCATCACCACACCGACCCTCATGGCGGGGCGCACGCCCACCGAGATGAGGCCGCGCACCACGTTGTCGATGCGCGTGTTGACCGCCGCGTTGGTGTGCACCCGGTCGTCGAACAGGAACAGGTCGCGCTGCGGCGCGCGGCGCGTCTGCTCGGCGAGCAACCGGCCGAGCGATATCCGGGTGTGCGGCTGGATCATGCCGAGGCGGGTCAGCCTGGGCAGTGCCCGCGCCGCTTCGCCGGCCAGTTCGATCGATCCGCGCACGGTGTTGTTCGCGATGCCCTCGAGCGCCTTGCCCACCCCGGTGCCCGCTTCCGCCAGCGTCGCGGCGGTGTGCACCACCCGGGTCGCCGCCGAGCGCGGGCGATTGCTCGCCACGTGCTCGGTCATCGGCACGATCTCCTGGGGCAGCGGCTTGTCGCCGTGCATCCACTCGATCCACTGACGCACCAGCGGCCAGGTGTGGTTGGTGGCCGTGCTCCCGGCCACCAGGCCGAAGTGGCCCGCGACCAGCGTCGCCTCGTAGACCTCCGCGTTCGGCGCGGCCCGCACGATGCCGCGCACCGCGGCGGGCTGTCCGATGTCGTCCACCTCGCCGACGAACGCCAGGATCGGGCACTTCAGCTCGGCCAGCGAGATCGGATGATCCCGGATCACGAAACCGCCGAGCATCAGCCGGTTGTGCGCGACGAACTGCTTGAGCAGATCCGCCGCGGCCGGGCCCGCGTAGCCGACCCAGCCGTCGCTGTTGAGGAAGCGCCGCTGGCGCTCCTTCGGCAGCAGCGCCTCGCGGTCGTGCAGCTGACGGAGGAAGTCGATCCTGGACTTGGCCGTCTTCACCGGGTCGAGCAGCTGGAAGCCGATCCGCACCATGGAGTCGGTGATCGGCAGCCGGGTGACCACGTGGTCGGCCAGGAAGTCGGCGACGTCGGAGACCATGCCGTAGGGCAGCCCGAACGGCATGCCCGCGACGATGTCGACCGGGCTGCCGAAGGTGACGATGCTGTCCACGCCCTTGCCGTACCGGTAGGCGGCGGTCTGGTAGGCGAACATGCCGCCCTGCGAGTAGCCCATCAGGTGCACGCCGCTGCCGGTGGCCTCGTTGACGGTGTCGATGGCGCTGTTGACGGCCAGCACGTGGTCGGCGAGATCGCGCTGCCAGCCGCCCTCCTCACTGGCGGGCGAGCCGAAGTCCACGACCCAGCAGTCGACGCCGCCGCGGTGCAGGATGCCGACGGCGCCGTCCTCGGCGTTCACGTCCCAGATGTCGGCGTTCACCATCAGCGGCGGGACCAGCAGGGCCACCGGACGACCCGGCGTGGTGTCGTCGGGGAAGTAATGGCGCAACCGATACATACGCCTGCGCTCCACGACCTCGAACGGGGACGACGCGACGTCGTGGGTCAGCCCGCCGAAGCGGATGACCTCCAGGCCGTTCTGCGCGGTCGCCATCAACCGCTGCACCGAGCCGACCACATCCTTCGCACTCAACTTCACCATCGCTCCTGGCCCCTACCCTAGAACGTGACCCGCATCACACGCTGCGAGGTGTTCAGACGAGCTTTCCATAACACCTGTCCATTATGTGTCCGCTGTGACACGTCACATGCCGGGTTGTCGCGGTCGGCCCGTTCGTGACATCGACCCACGCACCCGGGAACTTCCCGGCATCCACACGGATAGTACGGGCCTCATCGGCACGCCATGCCGCCCTGCGGCTCACCTCGCGCGCACGGCACGTGGACCGGCGTCGGATCGAGGAGCACTCGATCCCGGCGCTGTGGCCGCCTCCGGCCCGGCCCATCCGCCGGCTCGTACTACCGCCTTCCGGGCGCGGCGGCGTTCGCGGCGACGAGACGTCGCGGCGGTGCGGTTCCGCCCGCCGCGGCCGTCGAACCGATCGGGATTCCACCCGCCCTGCACCCACCCGAACCACGTCGGCGACGGCGGGTTCAGCCACAGCTAATTTTCAGCGATACCAGGGCAATTCGGGTCGCCTGCTCCGGATGCCACCCAGCGTTACCGCAATCGATCGCGTGTCGTAACCATCCGTGGCGTCTCGCGGCGATCTTCGAAATTCTCCTGTGCTCATCCGCTTTCGGCGTCTACGATCGATCTCGTCTGGAACGCCATGGCGCGTAGGCAATTTCGCGCGTCGGCAATTTCGTTCGATGAGCTCTCCGCGGGCATGCCCGCTGCTGTTTGATGTGAACACCCAGCGACTCTGAACTATCGACGCCTCTGAATTCCCCCTGCCCCAAACCCGTCACCGTGTCTCGGTGGCCGTCTCGAGGTGAGGACCACGCATGACCATTGAAATGCCAGTCCAAACGGAAAACAACGCGCGCAAGAGCCTGAGTACCAGTACGGCCGGGCTGCTCGCGCACACCACCAAATCCGAACCGCAGATGCAGGGCATCAGCTCGCGCTGGCTCACCCGCGCGCTGCCGTGGACCCAGGTCAACGGCGGTGTGTATCGAGTGAACCGCCGCCTGACCCACACGGTGGGCAACGGCGAGGTGGAATTCGTCATCGACGGCGGCACCGCCCGGGTCATTCCGCTGGAATTGCAGGAGCTTCCTGCACTGCGCGGCTTCGACGACGAGGAAGTGTTGCGTGGCCTCGCAGAGCGCTTCGAGCAGCGCGATCTCGAACCGGGAACTGTCGTGGCGGAATTCGGCAATCCCATGGATCAGATCCTGCTGATCGTGCACGGCAAATTGAGCAAGATCGGTTCGGGCGAGTACGGCGAACAGACCAAGCTCGGCCTGCTCGGCGGCGGCGGCTTCTTCGGTGACACGATCCTCACCGAGCCGTCGGCGATCTGGCCGGTGACCATCAAGACGGTCACGCGAACCACCCTGCTGGTCCTCCCGCGGCAATCGCTGAGCGAGTTCGTCGACAGCACGCCGGCGCTGAGTGAGCAACTTTCCCGCGTCGCTTCCGCGCCCAGTCACCGCCAGAACAACAAGGGCGAGGCCGACATCGAGGTCTCCTCGGGCCACTCCGGCGAGCCGCTGCTGGAAGGCACGTTCGTCGACTACGACGCCTCCCCCCGGCAGTACGAGCTCAGCCTGGCGCAGAGTGTGCTGCGCGTGCACACCCGGGTCGCCGACCTGTTCAACGACCCGATGAACCAGGTCGAGCAGCAGCTGCGCCTGACCATCGAGGCGCTCTACGAACGGCGGGAATACGACCTGGTCAACAACCCCGACTTCGGTCTGCTGCACAACTGCGATCTCAAACAGCGCATCTACACCGAATCCGGCGCGCCCACCCCGGACGACCTGGACGAATTGCTCAGCATGCGCCGCAGCACGAAACTCTTTCTCGCACACCCGAAAGCGATCGCCGCGTTCGGGCGCGAATGCAGCAAGCGCGGGCTCTACCCCGATCCGGTGGAGGTGGACGGCCACCGGGTTCCCGCATGGCGCGGCGTACCGATCTTCCCGTGCGGCAAGATCCCAATCAGCGACACCCAGACCACCTCGATCCTGGCCATGCGCACCGGCGAGAAGGACCAGGGCGTGATCGGCCTGCACCAGACCGGGATTCCGGACGAGTACGAACCCAGCCTCAACGTGCGGTTCAAGGGCATCGATGACCAGTCGATCATCTCCTACCTGATCAGCTGCTACTACTCGGCGGCCGTCCTGGTGCCGGACGCCCTCGGCGTGCTCGACAACGTCCTGGTCGCCCGGCAAGCGGACTGACCGGGGTGATGAGCATGTCGGTGCTCTCCCGCGCCGCGGCGGCGCAGGCCACCAATGAGGTCGCCGCGACCGTCGTCGCGCTGCTCACCAACACCCGGACGACCGCTCCCACCGAGTTGTTTCCGGCGAACCCGGCCGGCCCGCCGGACTCGGCTCCGGACGAGCACCCCCGCGCGCAACCCAGCCGCCTGCTCGGTCCGTCCGGCCTCGGCGCTGCCGCGCTGCTGCTTCCGGTGCGCGCCGGGGCACCCGCCCCCCATCCGGCCGCTGTTCGCACCGCTACTGCGCCTACCGCCACCGGCGGCACAGGGACAGCGGCGGCGTCCGGCGACGTAGCGGGATCGATCGTCCAGGCGGGACGGCTGCGGTTACCGACTGCGCCGCGCATCCCTGCCGGGCCGACCGGGCTCGGCACGGCGTCGGCGTTCCTCGGAGCACCCGGCGCCGCGGCGCCCGTGCCACGAACCGGCCACACCGAACCGGAATCCGCCGGTGAACCCGCGCGTATTCCACGAGGGCCGACCGGTCTGGGCACCGCCACGGTGCACCGCGATCGACCCGATCCGATCCCGCCGCTGTACTGCCCGCCACCACTGCGTGACGATCCCGTGCTCGCCGAGGCCGTCAACACCGGAATCGTGGAGTGGGCCAGGGACATCGGCCTGTACGAGGGGCGGCTGGACGAGCTGCGCGACGCCGACTTCGGCCGGTTGATCATGCTCGCCCATCCGGACTGCGACGACGCGGACAAGCTGCTGGCAGCGGCGAAGTGCGCGGTCTCGGAATGGTCCGTGGACGACTACTACTGCGAGGAGGATGCCGACGACCGGGCCCCGGACGGCACCCCCTCCAGCGCCGAGGCCGAATTGGGTCCGCGGCTGGAACTGGCCGCCGCCGCCATGGATCCGGCACATCTGCCCGCGCGCTACGCCGCCCAGCTCGAGGCGGCCCTGGAGGCCGACCCGATCCTGCGCGCGTTCCGCACCTCCTTCGACCATCTGGCTCGCTACGCCCGCCCGGCGCAACTGGCCCGGCTGCGCACCGAGATCGCGGGCTGGTTCATCGCGCTCGGTGCGGAAGCGGGCTGGCGGGCGGCGGGACGGATGCCACCGGTCTGGGAGTACCTGACCAACCGGCAACCGCACAGCTTCCTGCCGTGCATGGCGCCGACCGACGTACTCGGCGGCTACGAGCTGCAGGCCGCGGAGTACACCGATCCCGCGGTACGCCGCGTGGTCACCACGGCGGCCCTGGCCAGCCAGATGGTGAACGACCTGTATTCGATGGCGCGCGAGGACCTTTCGAACGGCAGGGAGTTCAACCTGCCGACCGTCCTCGCCGCCGAGGAGCGCTGCTCGCGCCGCGAGGCCGTGTTGCGCACGGCCGAGGTGCACGACGAGCTGGTGCACCGGTTCGAACGTGAGGCGGCGCCCTTGGCCGCGGCAGGTTCGCCGGAATTACGCCGCTTCCTCGCCGGCTTGTGGGCCTGGATGGGCGGCAACCGCGCCTGGCACGCCGACAGCAAACGCTATAGAGACCCGCACTGAAGCAAGAAATGCAGTACCGCACCGAGAGAGGATGATCGCGCATGACCATGCTCAACCCGGAGACCGGGACCGTTCTGCGTACCAGCTACCAGAAATCCGTCGCCGCGTACTGGAACAACAACCCGAACGACGACCGGGTCAACACCAAACTCGGTGAGGTCGACGGGCTCTACCACCATCACTACGGCATCGGCGATCCGGACCTGTCCGTGCTGACCGGCCCGGAGGACACCCGGGAGGAACGCATCGTCGCCGAGCTGCACCGCCTGGAAACCGCGCAGGCGGATTTCCTGCTCGACCACCTCGGCGACGTCCGCCCCGGCGACCGGCTGATGGACGGCGGCTCCGGCCGCGGCGGCACCAGCTTCATGGCCAATCAGCGCTTCGGCTGCCAGGTCGACGGCGTGACCATCTCCGAATACCAGGTTGGTTTCGCCAACGACCAGGCCGCCCATCGCGGCGTCGCGGACAAGGTGAAGTTCCACTTCCGCAACATGCTGGACACCGGATTCGAGACCGGTTCCATGCGCGGCATCTGGACCAACGAGACCACCATGTACGTGGACCTGTTCGACCTGTTCGCCGAGTTCTCCCGCCTGCTGGAACCGGGCGGACGCTACGTGTGCGTCACCGGCTGCTCCAACGACGTCACCGGCGGCCGCTCGTCCTCGGTCAGCTGGATCGATGCGCACTACGGCTGCATGATCCATCCGCGCAGCGAGTACTTCCGCGCCATGGCCGAGAACAACTTGGTGCCGATCGCCGTGACCGAACTCACCGCGGCGACCATCCCCTACTGGGAGCTGCGCACGAAATCAGAGCTCGCCACCGGTGTCGAGAAGCCGTTCCTGACCGCGTACCGGGAGGGCAGCTTCCACTACCTGCTCATCGCCGCCGATAAGGTGAGCAGGTGACCGACGCCCTCGCCCAGCCGTGCACCGACCGCGAGGCCCTGCCCGTCGAGCTCGTCGACGACGCGGGGCGCGCGGTCGGCGCGTGCTCGGTCGCGGAGGCCCACCTGGCCCCGGGACGACTGCATCGCGCATTCTCGGTGCTGCTGTTCGACTCGGCGGGCCGGGTGCTGTTGCAGCAGCGTGCGGCGGTGAAGACCAGGTTCCCGTCGCTGTGGGCCAACACCTGCTGCGGCCACCCCGCACCCGGTCAACCGGTCGCCACCGCGGCGGCGCTTCGCCTGGCCGAGGAGATGGGCTTGGCCACCGCGCTCACCGAGGCCGGGATCTACCGCTACCACGCGGCGGACCTCCGCACCGGCCGCGTCGAGTCCGAGTGGGATCACGTGCTGATCGGACGGCTGGACATCGGGACCCCTCGTCCGGATCCGGCCGAGGTCGCCGACTATGCCTGGATCCAGCCGGACGCCTTACGCGACGCGCTGGCCGACAATCCGGCGGCCTACACGCCGTGGCTGGCCGGAGTCCTCGACGTCGCCGAGCATGCGCACGTCACGAAACCCTCGACACCCTGATCGTCCGCGATTCCCGGCCCGAGGCAGCCGCGCGCCTTCGATTGCGCACAGTCGAGCGCGATGCCGACCCGGCTGCCTCGATCCGGCCTCGCGGCGTCGTTTCGGCCTCCTTGTCGGTGCTTGTGGCAAGTCGGCATTCGAGCCTTCCGCTACGGCGTCGAGCAGATCACATCGATAGATGCGCATATCCCTGTAACACCATGGCCCGAAACTGAGAGAACTCATAGGAACGGCACAGGCTTTGGCCAGGACCGTTCTGCATCGTTGAAGCTGTAGTAGTTCTCGGTGAAGTGAGGTGCGTGATGGTCGAGTTCGAGGTCACCGGAACGACGGTGACGGTGCACGTGCGCGGTACGCATCAATTGCTCGCGCTGCGCGATCAGCTCACCTTCGATTTGTCCGACATCACCGCGCTCGGCTTGGCCGGAGTCGACCGTCGCCCGCCGTGGGTGCGCGCGCCCGGCACGTTCTTCCCGGGCGTGATCGCGGCGGGGACATTCCGCGGCAAAGGCCGCAAGGAATTCTGGGACACCCGTTTCGACGGACATGCCATCCGTATCGACCTGGCGGGCGCCGATGTCACACGGCTCGTGGTCGACGTGGCCGATCCGGATGCCGAGTTGCGCAAGCTCGCCACCGCCGTGGCCGCCTGATCGCTCAGGCGCCGAACGATCGCAGCGAGCCGGTGTACGGCTTGGGCGGCGGTGCGGCGAACTCTCCCCGGCCGGACTTGCGGAGACCGAGCGTGAGCAGCGATTGGACGATCAGCGTCGCCGCCGTCACGCCGTCCACCACCGGCACGCCGATCTCGGCGCGCACCTGCGCACACAGCTCGGCCATGCCCGCGCAACCCAGGACGATCGCGTCGGACGCGTCCGCCTCGACCGCCTGCCGGCACGCCTCGACGACGATCTTGCGTGCGTCCGGATCGGCGTCGAGGGCGAGCACGGGAATCTCGCAGGCGTGGACACCGCGGCAGAAACGCCGCATCCCGTAGCGTTCGGCCAGATCGGCGGCCCGGCCGACGGTGCGGCTCAGCGTGGTGACCACGCTGAACCCGCGACCGAGATGGGCGGCGGTGCGCATGGCGGCCTCGGCGATCCCGATCACCGGTCCCCCGGCCAGCTCGCGGGCCGCATCGAGGCCGGGATCGCCGAAACAGGCGAGCACGTACCCGTCGACGCCGTCGGCCTCACCACGCCGGATGGCGGCGAGCAGGCCGGGGACGCTCAGCGCTTCGTCGTAGTGACTTTCGATCGAAGCCGGCCCCATCTCCGAGGTCACCGCGTCGAGCAGGGTGCCAGGACCGGTGACGGCCCTGGCGCACTGCTCGATCGTGTCGGTCATCGCCCGGCTGGTGTTGGGGTTGACCACGCGGATATGCATCAGGCCGCGCTTTCCCGCACCGCCAGCCGTGTGCGGGTGGCCAGCACGTAATACACCACGAAGCCGAGACCGCAGCCGATGAACCAGCTGTACTGCGCAGCGGTGTACATCCCGGTGACGTCCTTGGCCAGCACCGGGATCACGGCGACCAGCGCGCCGACCGCGGTCGCGATGACGGCGGCGGGGTTGTAGCCCCCGCGATACCAGTAGCGTCCACTGCTGGACATGGTGAACAGGTCGTCCACCACGACCCGCTGCTTGCGCACCAGGTAGTAGTCGGCGATGAGCACACCGAACAGCGGGCCGATGAAGGCGCCCAGCACCTCGAGCGTGTAGTGGATGACCTCCGGGTTGTTGTAGAGATTCCACGGCGTGATCAGCACCGAACCGACCGCGGCGATCATGCCGCCCGCCCGCCAGCTGATCCGCTGCGGGCTCACGTGCGAGAAGTCGAAGGCGGGCGAGATGAAGTTCGCGACGATGTTGATGCCGATGGTGGCGACGGTGAAGGTCAGCGCGCCGAGCACGATCGCGAAGGTGCTGTCGATGCGCGCCACCGTGGCGACCGGATCGGTGATCAACTCGCCGTAGACCGGCACCGTCAGCGAGGCGGTGATCACCACGAGCAGCGAGAACAAAAGGAAGTTCAGCGGAAGACCGAGCAGGTTGCCGCGCCGTACCGCCGCGAAGGACTTGCCGTAGCGGGAGAAATCGCCGAAGTTCAGCATCGGCCCGGAGAAGTAGGAGACCACGAGCGCGATGGCGCCGAGCATCACCGGCACCGAATCCCAACCGGTGTACCGCACCGCGCCGAGGCTCAGATCGATGGCGCCCCAACCCGCCTGCGCGATCAGGTAGCCGCACAGCAGAAACATCACCACGTACACCGCTGGTCCGCAGAAGTCGATGAATCGGCGGATGGACTCCATACCCCGCCAGAAGACGCAGGCCTGCACCACCCAGAGCGTCAAGTAGCTACCCCAGCCGAGCAGCGACAGACCGAGGAACCCGTAGTCCCCGGCCACCGCGTAGGGCGCCAGCGACGGAAAGAGCTTCACCAGAACGACATCCAGCGCCGCCGACGCGAGGAACGTCTGAATGCCGTACCAGGCCACCGCGATCAGCCCGCGGATGATCGCCGGGATATCGGCCCCCAGCACGCCGAACGCACTGCGGCAGATGACCGGGTACGGCACACCGGTCACCTGGCTCGGCTTGGCGACCAGGTTGCAGAAGAGATACACCACGGTGATGCCGATCAGCAGGGCCACGAGCACCTGCCAACTGGCCAGACCGAGCGCGAACAGGCTGCCCGCGGTGACATAGCCGCCGACGCTGTGCACGTCCGACATCCAGAACGCGAAGATGTTGTAGGAGCCCCAGTGCTGCTTGCGCAGCGGCGCGAGGTCCTCGTTGGTGAGCCGCGGATCGTAGTCGGCGGGGGTGGTGGTCGCCGGCGCGAGGCCCGGCGGCACCGGAGCGATGGTTTCGGTCATGGTGTTTCCCGTCCGAGGGGTGAAACTGTGATCGAAACGACGGTAGGAATCGGCTATTGCCCGTCCGTTGCACCGTTATTGCCCGGCTATTGCGCCGCAGATATATCTTCCGGCGCGAGCAGCCCGGTGTCGGTGGGCAGCGTCGCGATCACGGCCTCCAGCCTGCGATGGTGCTGTTCGGCGACGAGCAGCAGGCGATCGACGTCCCGGGCCAGGAACGCATCCAGCATCAGCGCGTGATCGGTGTGCAATCGCACCCGGTCCGCCCGCCCGATGTGCACCATCGACTGCACCGGCTCGGTGACGTTCCACGCCGATTCGAGCATGTGCAGCAGCCGGAACAGTCGCGACGGCCGGGTCAGCGCGACATGGAAGCTGCGCGACCTGCGGTGGTAGGCGGCCGGATCGTCGTCGCGAATCGCCTGCTCGAGACTCGCGTTCACCTCCAGCAGTTCGGCGCGGTCCGCGGCGGAATGGTTCATGGCCGCCGCCGCGAGCGACGCCGTCTCCAACGTCTCCCGGACGATATACATCTCGCGCAGCTCGGCGGCGGTCAGCTGAGCCACCACGTATCCGGCATGCGGCTCATGCGTGACCAGCCCCTCCCCGATCAGGGTCTTGAGCGCCTCGCGCACCGGAATATGGCTGACGCCGAACAGTTCCGCCACCTCGCGCAGCGGAATGACGGTGCGGGGTGGCACCGCACCGTCGAGGATCACCCGGCGCAGTTCGCCGAGAATGATCTGCGGGCGGCCGGGCGAGTCGACAACCAACCTCGCGAGCAGCGCCGAACGTCGTCTCGGGGGCATGGCAACACGGTAGGCGAACGGTGTTGCGTTCCCGGTCCTCCGTGTGACGGTCAGGAAACGTCTCACAGTACCGACCGGTCGCGTGGTGAGTGCGGTCGAACAGCGTGACCGTCCCCCTCGACTCCGTCCCGCCCTCGAAAGTGTTTCTGGCGGTGAGTGTTCTGTAGGGGCGCATACCGGTTCGACCCAGGTTCGAGTGAAGCAAGCAGTGGCATTGTCTGGTCGCGGTCCGGCTCGCGTCCGAGCAACGGCCTCTGGCCGCTGACCCCGGCAACGTCTCACTCGGCATTCGAGCGGGACCCACGCCATCGCGTCCCCAGACCACGAGGGCGCGCCCCCACGACTCCGCGCGCCGAGGTGGCACGGACACGGCAGCGCGAACATCAGTCGCGAGGCCACGGCCCGACGCCCCCACACCGGCCCGACCCCAGGTTTCGAGCGAAGCGAGACCTAGCATTGATTGTTCGCGACGAAGTCGCGGCAATTGGACACAGAGGTTTTCGATGACAGTTTCGGCAGGACAGTTCGTCGATCGCCGGTTCGCACGATTGGTCGCAGAGTTCGACCGGCTGTTCCGGCGGCCGTCCGACGGCGGCGGTGCGCTGGCGATCTATCTGCACGGCGAGCCGGTGGTCGACGTCTGGGCCGGGTATGCGCATCCCGACGTCCCGTGGGCGCACGACACCGTCGCGATGGCGTATTCGACCGGCAAGGGTATCGCCAGCACGGTGGTGCACCGGTTGGCCGAGCGCGGGCTGATCGATTACGACGAGCCGCTGGCGACGTACTGGCCCGAGTTCGCGGTCGCGGGCAAGGAGCGCATCAGCGTGCGGGACATGCTGACCCACCGGGCCGGGCTGCACCGGTTGCGCGGTCTGCTGCCGGGGCCGGTCGAGCGATTCTTCGACGACGACGCGGTCACCGCGGCGCTCGCGGCCGCCGCTCCCGATCCACGGCACAAGGTGACCAGCGGCTACCACGGCATCACCTACGGGCACCTGGCCGCGGAGTTGGTGCGCCGGGTGACCGGATCGGAATTCACCGATGTGCTGCGCACCGAGATCGCCCGACCGCTGGCGGCCGACGAGCTCTGGTTCCGGGTGCCCGCCGCCGAGCGCGGGCGCGTCGCCACGAATTTCCCGCGCCTGACGGTCGCGGGCATGAGCTGGGAGCGTGGTTCCCGGCTGCTCGCACGCACCCGATTCGCGGCCGCCGCCGACACCACCCCGGTGGGTTTCGCCGAACTGGTGGCCGACCCGCGCCTGCACGATTCGGTGATGCCGGGCCTCAACGGCGTCTTCTCCGCCCGCGCGGTGGCCCGCGTGTACGGCGCGCTCGCCAACGGCGGTCGGCTGGACGGATACCAATTGCTGCGCCCGGACACCATCGAGCAGATGACCCGGCGGCAAGTGTTCACTCCCGACTACGTGCTGGCCTTCCGCATCCCCTGGGCCCTCGGTTACCACGGCGTGCCGATGAAGCCGTCCAAGGCCGAACCGATCTCGGCGTTCGGCCATTTCGGGCTCGGCGGCTCCGGCGGTTTCGCCGACCCGGCGACCGGTATGTCGCTCGGCTTCGTCACCAATCGCCTCGGCAGCAGGATCACCCCGCTGGGTGACGCCCGCCTGGCCCGGTTGGGCGCACTGGCCCACAACCTCGCCCGAGCCGCCTGACCAACTGTGAACGAGTGGCAGCATGGCGGTATGGAGTCGGTCGACATGTCCCGGATCGAAGCGGCCGCGCGATTGCTCGCCCCGGTGATCCGGCGTACGCCGCTGGTGGCGTCGCGGGTGCTGTCCGAGCGGGTGGGCGCCGATGTGTGGCTGAAGTGCGAGAACTTGCAGCGCACCGGATCGTTCAAGCCGCGCGGCGCCTACAACCGGATCGCGAATCTACCGCAGGAGGCACGGGAGCGCGGCGTCGTGGCCGCGAGCGCCGGGAACCATGCGCAGGGCGTCGCGTGGTCGGCGTCGTCGCTCGGCATCGCGTCCACGGTGTTCATGCCGGTCGGGGCGTCGCTGCCGAAACTGATGGCGACCAAGGCGTACGGCGCGCAGGTGCGCCAGGTCGGTGAGACCATCGACGAGTCACTGGACGCCGCACTGGATTTCGCCGACCGGACCGGTGCGAGGCTGATCCATCCGTTCGACCATCCCGACATCGTGGCCGGTCAGGCCACCGTCGGCGTGGAGATCGTGGAGCAACTGCCCGAGGTCGGCACGGTGCTCGTCTCGACGGGCGGCGGTGGTCTCTTGGCCGGAGTCGCGGTCGCGCTGCGACATCTGATGCCGAACGTGCGCGTCATCGGAGTCCAGGCGGCGGAAGCGGCCGCATGGCCGGATTCGCTGGCGGCGGGCCGTCCGGTCCGCGTCGAGCGGATGTCGACGATGGCCGACGGCATCGCGGTCGGGCAACCGGGCATGGTGCCGTTCAGTGAAGTGGCGCAGCATGTTGCACGCATCGTGACAGTGGACGAAGAGGCGCTGTCGCAGGCGTTGCTGCTGTGCCTGGAACGCGCGAAGCTGATCGTCGAGCCCGCGGGCGCCGCGGCGGTCGCCGCCCTGATGAGTCACGCGCCGGAGGAACTCGACCTGCGCGGGCCGGTCTGCGCGATCCTGTCCGGCGGCAACATCGACCCGTTGCTGTTGACCCGCGTGGTCGGGCACGGTCTGAGCGCGGCGGGCCGCTATCTCGCCGTGCGCGTGACGATCTCCGATCGTCCGGGAGCGCTGGGGGCGCTGCTCGCGGTGATCGGCAAGACGGGCGCCAGTGTCGTGGACGTGGCGCACTCGCGCACCGGGACCTGGCTGGCGGTGGACGAGGTCGAGGTGGCGCTCACTTTGGAAACGCGCGGTTCCGGCCACCGTGACGACGTACTCACCGCACTCGCGAACGCCGGATACGCGGTCCGCGTATCCGATTGACCCGGCCGCCGTCGGTCGGCGCGCGCCGAGTGCGGCGCGGCAAAATCAGTGCGCGCCACCGACCTCCAAGGCCAGCACGCCGAGGATCACCAGCGCTATGCCACCGACCTGCACAAGCGTCAACCGCTCGTCCAGGAACAGCACGCCGATCAGCGCGATCGCCGCGACGCCGACCGCCGACCAGATGCCGTAGGCGACCCCGATCGGCATGCCCCGCTTCAACGCCTGGGCCAGGAAGAAGAACGCCGCGCAGTAACCGACGACCACCACGATCGAGGGGACGAGCTTGGTGAAACCCTCGGAGAGCTTGAGCGAAACGGTCGCGGTCACCTCGGAGGCGATGGCCAAAGCAAGCAGGAGCAAGGTCATTTCCGCAGCGTAGCCACAGCCGCGGCGCGCGCACAGCCGGACAGCTGTCCACGGGCGCAGCCGCTCCCAGCAGGGGGAATCGCGTTCCGGTGGCCACGGTCACCGCGTCGATACGATCGGCCGATGCGTAGCTCGGCCGTTGCGGTAACCGGTTTTCCCTTCGATGAAGTGACCTGCAACGAGTTGCCGTATGCCGAGCGCGACGAACGGTATCGGCGTTTGCACGACTGGCCGGAGCCGAGTTACGCGCACCGGTCCGGACTGCGCATGATCTGGAAATACACCGACGTGCGCGAGGTGCTGGAGGCCACGACGCCGGGCATCTCCACCGCGAATTCGCTGGACCCGCTGGTCGGCTACGTACGTATCGCGGCGACACCCCGAGCCGTCCCGCATTTCGTCCGGCACCTGGTTCCGCCGCCCGCGAAGGCGACCGCCAACCTGGCCGACGACCGGTTGCACAAGCGCGTGTGGAACACCATGGCCGGACCGTCCGGGCATTTCACCATCTCCCCGGCCGATCGGCCCGCTCGGGTCGCGGCGATGGTCGAGCACTTCCATGAGGCAGTGCGAGACGCGGGATTCCGGCCCGGCTCGCCGTTGGACGTGACCGCGCTATCGATCGGTTACGCCGCCCGGACCGTCGGTGCGGCGGTCGGCCTGCCCGCGGCGGACTGGCCGCATGTGGCCGCCTGGAGCGGAGCGCAATCGGGACTGCTCGGCAGGGTGCTGCGTGGACGGGAACTGGCCGACGCGGTGAGCGCGCTCGGCTGGCTGTTCACGGTGAGCGGCAAAGCGGTGCGGGAGGGCCGGGGCAGCGAGGCGCCCGGATTCGCGCGCAGGCTCCGCGAAGCGGGGCTCTCCCATCGGATCGCGGTGTCGGCCATGGCGAATTCGCTCGCCGCCGGAGTGCACACGGTGAGCGGCAGCATCCAGCAGGGCGTCCAGCGGTTGCTCGGCGATCCGGACCGGGCCTGGTGGGACCTGCTCACCGAATCGGAGGGCGGCGCACGGGTCGCGGCGAAGATCCTGCAGCTCGATCCCGGGCTGGTGGCGTGGAAGCGTCGGGCCAGGAAGCCGGTGGTGCTGTCCAGTGGCACGCGGCTGCCCGCCGGACCGGTGCTGGTGCTGTTCGCCGCGGCCAATCGTGACCCGGAGGTCTTCCCGGACTACCTGGCACTGCACGGGACCGGGAAGCTGCCGTTGACCTTCGGGTTCGGCAGGCATGTCTGTCCCGGCAAGAGCATGGCGACACTGGCCGTCGAAGTGTTTCTCCGGCAGCTGCACGAACTCGCGCCGGAAGCCGAGATCGTGCCGGATCCCGGTCGCACCGCCCGGCGTCGCCGCGATCTGCTGTTCAGCGGCGCCGATGTCACCATCGCCGGATAGACCGATTCGCCGCACCTGTTCGCGGACGACGGCATCCGGCGGGCCGGAGCGGATTCAGCCGAGCCAGGCCCGCGCCGCTGCCGCCGCTTCGCGCACCTCCGCCAGCTGCGCCGCGACCTGGACACCGGCCGTGCCGCCCCGGGCGTCGCGAGACGCGATGGACCCCTGCACGGTGAGCACCTCGCGCACTTTTCCGGTCAGCGCCGGGTCGACGGCGGCGAACTCCTCGTCGGTGAGTTCGTCGAGGCCGACGCCGCGAGCCTCCGCGGCGCGCACGCACGCGCCCGCCGCCTCGTGCGCGACCCGGAACGGAACACCCTGCCGGACGAGCCATTCGGCGATATCGGTGGCCAGCGTGAAACCGGCGGGCGCGAGTTCGGCCATGCGGTCGGTGTGGAAGGTCAGCGTGGACACCAGCCCCGCGATGGCGGGCAGCAGGAGTTCGAGTTGCGCGACCGAGTCGAACAGTGGTTCTTTGTCTTCCTGCAGGTCACGGTTGTAGGCCAGCGGTTGCGCCTTGAGCGTGGCCAGCAGGCCGGTGAGGTTGCCGATCAGCCTGCCCGCCTTGCCGCGGGTGAGCTCGGAGACGTCCGGATTCTTCTTCTGCGGCATGATCGACGAGCCGGTCGACCAGGCGTCGGCCAGGGTGACGTAGCCGAATTCCGGGGTGCTCCACAGGATCACCTCTTCGGCCATGCGGCTGAGGTCGACGCCGATCATGGCCAGCACGAACGCGGCTTCGGCGGCGAAGTCCCGCGCCGAGGTGGCGTCGATCGAGTTCGCGGCGGCCGCGTCGAAATCCAGTTCGGCGGCGATCGCCTCGGGGTCGAGTCCGAGTGAGGAGCCCGCCAGCGCGCCGGAACCATAGGGCGACACGGCCGCGCGGCGGTCGAAGTCGCGCAGCCGGTCGATGTCGCGCAGCAGCGGATGGGCGTGCGCGAGCAGGTGGTGGGCCAGCAGCACGGGCTGCGCCGCCTGGAGATGCGTCTTGCCCGGCATCACCGCCTCCGGGTGCGCGGCGGCCTGCTCGACCAGCGCGTCGACCACCGCCAACACGCCTGCGGCCACCCGGCGCACGCCATCGCGCAGCCACATCCGGAACAGCGTGGCCACCTGGTCGTTGCGCGAACGCCCCGCCCGCAACCGGCCACCGAGCTCCGCGCCGACCCGCTCGATCAGGCCGCGTTCCAGCGCGCCGTGCACGTCCTCGTCCGATTCGGCGGGACCGAACACGCCCGAGGCCACGTCCGCCGCGAGGCGATCCAGCCCGTCCAGCATGCCCGTGAGATCGGCTTCGGAGAGCAGGCCCGCCTTGTGCAGCACGCGCGCGTGTGCCTTCGAGGCACGGATGTCGTAGGGGGCCAGCGCCCAGTCGAAGTGCGTCGACTTGCTCAGCGCGGCCATGGCCTCGGCCGGTCCGGAGGCGAATCGCCCGCCCCAGAGCGCGCCTCGGTTCGTGCTGCCGCTCATGTGCTGTTCCGCCTCTCCGGGTCTTCAGGCTCCCCCGCCTCTCCGGGCCTTAGGCCGTACGAGTCAGGAGATAAGCAATTTACGTTCAGGTCCTGCGTTGGGTGCTGCCCGGGTTTTGGGCGTACCCGGGGAGTTACCCATGTTGTTGCGAGATCAGTTGTTGCGTTGTTTTTGTGAGATCGATTGTTGCGTTCGTGCTCGACGTGACTGGTCCGAGGGGTGTTGCTCGACGTCGTCTATCGAGAACAGCGGTCTCGCGCGCCCGAGCAAATGCGCTTGCACCCCGGCGTACGGGTTGCTTCCGGGGCGACGCACTGCTGCCGTTCGGTGCACACACCGGTGGCCGACTCGAGACCAGGACCGCGTAAGAGCCGCTGGCGTGCCGGTGCCGGGTCGGGCACCGGCACACTGCGGCGGTTACTTCTGGTTCAGGTCGCGGCGGGCGGCGACCTTGGAGGACAGGCCGTGGATCTGCACGAAGCCCTTGGCCAGCGACTGGTCGAAGGTGTCGCCCTCGTCGTAGGTGGCCAGGTTGAAGTCGTAGAGCGACTGCTCCGAGCGGCGGCCGTTGACCACGGCCGAGCCGCCGTGCAGGACCATCCGGATGTCACCGGAGACGTGCTGCTGGGTGTCGCCGATGAAGGCGTCCAGTGCCCGCTTGAGCGGGGAGAACCACAGGCCGTCGTAGGCCAGCTCGCCCCAGCGCTGCTCGACCTGCCGCTTGTAGCGGCCCAGCTCACGCTCGATGGTGACGTGCTCCAGCGCCTGGTGCGCGGTGATCAGCGCGATGGCGCCCGGAGCCTCGTAGATCTCCCGGCTCTTGATGCCGACCAGGCGGTCCTCGACCATGTCCAGCCGGCCGATGCCCTGGCGGCCCGCGCGGTGGTTCAGCTCGACGATCGCCTCCAGCACACTGACCGGGCGCCCGTCGATGGCCACGGGCACACCCTTGTCGAAGGTGACGATCAGTTCGTCCGGGGCTTCGAAGTTGACGGTCGGGTCGGAGGTGTAGTCGTAGACGTCCTTGGTCGGAGCGTTCCACAGGTCCTCGAGGAACCCGGTCTCCACCGCACGGCCCCAGACGTTCTGGTCGATGGAGAACGGCGACTTCTTGGTCACGTTGATCGGCAGCGAGTTCTCCTCGGCGAAGGCGATGGCCTTCTCCCGGGTCCACGCGTAGTCCCGGACCGGGGCGATCACGTTGAGGTCCGGTGCGAGCGCGCCGATGCCGACCTCGAAGCGGACCTGGTCGTTGCCCTTGCCGGTGCAGCCGTGCGCGACCGTGGTCGCGCCGTGGAACTTGGCCGCCTCGACCAGGTGCTTGACGATGAGCGGGCGGCTGATCGCCGACACCAGCGGGTACTGGCCCATGTACAGCGCGTTGGCCTGGATGGTGGGCAGGCAGTACTGGTCGGCGAACTCGTCGCGGGCGTCGATCACGATCGCCTCGACGGCGCCGCAGTCCAGGGCACGCTGACGCACCACGTTCATGTCCTCGCCGCCTTGGCCGAGGTCGATGGCCACCGCCACCACTTCGGCGCCGGTCTCCTTGCCGATCCAGCTGATCGCGACGGAGGTGTCCAGCCCACCGGAGTAGGCGAGTACGACGCGCTCGGACATGTTCGTGTGCTCCTCGATGTTTCGGTGCTCGTCTGCGTGATCGGACCGGCTTCCCGCCACAGCGGCCCGCACGTCCTACAAATGATTATGCACGACGATGCAAGCCCATTCATAATCGGGTGGTTACACCCTTACGCTGGGACAACAGTTGTGCCTCTACCCTCTCAGAAGCACCCGCACGGCGGCTGCCCAGCGCAGGCAACACGCACTGTCCCGACTACCGCGTCTCAGGCTAGTTGTTCGATCTTCGCGGCCACTTCGGCCCCGGTCAGCGGCTCGCGGGCGATGACGGCGATGGTGTCGTCGCCCGCGATGGTGCCGACGATGTACGGGAGTGCGGCGCGGTCGAGGGCACTGGCCAGGTAGTGCGCGGCGCCGGGCGGAGTGCGCAGGACCGCGATGTTGCCGCTGGCGTCGGTGGAGACCAAAAGGTCGCCGAGCAGTTTGGACAATCGGTCGGTGCCGCCGGTGACGCCGCGGACGGGGCTGCCGTCCTCGGGCACCACGTAGACGCCCGCACCGCCGTCGGCGGCGCGCAGCTTCACCGCGCCCAGCTCGTCCAGATCCCGCGACAGCGTCGCCTGGGTGGTCTCGATGCCTTCGGCCGCGAGCAGCGCCGCCAACTCGGTCTGGCTTCGCACCGCGTGCGCCGTCAGCAGTTCGATGATGCGCGACTGCCTTCCGGCGCGGGTGCGCGCGATGGCCGGACCGCTTCGTCCCGATTCCGACTGCGAGACGCTCACGACCGCGCCTCGCCAAGTCCCGGCAGCATCATCCGCGATCGCACGCCGTTGCTTCCGTGCGCTGTCCGGCCCGGCTCGCCGCGACGCGCAAGCGCCGCGCCGGTTCGCCCACCCTCGTTCACGCCCCGCCCCCGGATCGTCGCTCGAGCAGCCAGACCAGTAGCGCCTTCTGGGCATGCAGGCGGTTCTCCGCCTCGTCCCACACCACACTGTGCGGCCCGTCGAGCACCTCGTCGGTGACCTCGTCGCCGCGGTGCGCGGGAAGACAGTGCAGCACGACGACATCCGGCTTGGCGTGCGCGAGCAACTCGGCGTTGAGCTGGAATGGCCGGAACGGGCCGACCCGGTCCAGACCGTCGTTCTCCTGCCCCATGGAGGTCCAGGTATCGGTGACCAGTGCGTCGGCACCCCACGCGGCGGCGATCGGATCACTGGTCAGCGTGATGGCGGCGCCGGTCTCGGCGGCCCGCTTGCGCGCGGCCTCCACGACCCACGGCTGCGGCTCGAACCCGGCGGGTGACGCGATCGTCACGTTCAGCCCCGCGGTGACGCCGCCGAGCAGCAGCGAGTGCGCCATGTTGTTGGCGCCGTCGCCGAAGTAGGCGAGTTCACGGCCGGTCAGGTCGCCCTTGTGCTCGGCGAGCGTCTGCAGATCGGCGAGCACCTGGCAGGGATGGAATTCGTTGGACAGCGCGTTGACCACCGGCACCGTGGCGGTGGCGGCCATCTCGTCCAGCCGGGACTGCTCGAAGGTGCGCCACACGATGGCGTCGACGTACCGGGACAGCACCCGGCCGGTGTCGCCGAGCGTCTCCTCCCGGCCCAGCTGGGTGTCGCGGCCGTCCACGACCACCGCGTGCCCGCCGAGCTGGGCGATGCCCATCTCGAAGGAGAACCGGGTGCGGGTGGAGTTCTTCTCGAAGATCACGCCGACGCCGCGCGGGCCGTCCAGCGGGCGCCGCGCGAACGGCGCTTTCTTGAGTTCGGCGGCGAGCGCGAGGATCTCGGCCTGCTCGGCCGGGCTGACGTCGTCGTCGCGCAGGAAGTGCCGCACGGGCTGGGAGGTCATTGCGCCGCAGCCCCTTTCGCGTCCGCGAGCACGCTGTCGAGGATCTCCGGCAGGTCGGCGACGAAGTTGTCGGCCTGGGTCTCGGTGAGCACCAGCGGCGGCGCCAGCCGGATCACGTCCGGCTTGGCCGGGTTGACGAGGTAGCCCGCCTCTCGAGCCCGCGCCTCCACCTGCGCGGAGACCTCGTCGGTGAGCACGATGCCCAGCAGCAGGCCGGCACCGCGCACCTGATCGATGAGCGGGTGCTCCAGCAGCTCGATGCCGTCGCTGAGCCGCTTGCCGACCGATTCGACATGCGAGAGCAGATCGGTCTCGTCGATCGTGCGCAGCACCGCGAGCGCCGCGGCGGCACACACCGGGTTGCCTCCGAAGGTGGTGCCGTGCAGGCCGGGAGTGAGCAGATCGGCGGCCCGCCCGTTGGCCAGCACGGCGCCGATGGGCAGGCCACCGCCGAGTCCCTTGGCCAGGGTGATCACGTCCGGCACGATGCCGACGGCCTGGTGGGCGTAGAACTTTCCGGTCCGGCCGATGCCGGTCTGCACCTCGTCCAGCACCAGCAGCGCTCCCTTGCGCGCGGTGATCTCGCGTGCCTTGGCGAGGTAGTCGAACGGCGGTACCACCACACCGCTCTCCCCCATGATCGGCTCGAGGAACACCGCGGCGGTGTCCTCGTCGACCACGGCTTCCAGCGCCGCGGCGTCGCCGTAGGGCACGTGTACGACACCGGGCGGCATCGGTTCGAAGGGGGTCCGCTTGGACGGCTGGCCGGTGAGGGCCAGCGCGCCCATGGTGCGACCGTGGAAGGCCTCCTCGCACGCGACGATCTTGTGCCGCCCGGTCAGCCGGGCGATCTTGAACGCCGCCTCGACGGCCTCGGTGCCGGAGTTGCAGAAGAACGCCCGGCCCTCGCCGTCGCCGAAGTGCGCGAGCAACCGCTCGGCGAGCTCGACGACCGGCTCGCTGGCGTACAGATTCGACACGTGCCCGAGCGTGCCGAGCTGCTGGGTGACCGCCTCCAGGATCGCGGGATGGGCGTGGCCCAGGCTGTTGACCGCGATGCCGCCGAGGAAATCGACGTAGCGCTTGCCGTCCGCGTCGTAGACCACGGCCCCCGCCCCGCGCACCAGCGCGACCTTCGGCGTGCCGTAGTTGTTCATCAGCGCGGCGGACCACCGCTTCTGCAATTCAGCTGTGCTCATTGTGTCGTTCCGTCCGGTGCGCCGGACCCGCTCGGGATGAGCGGGGCGGGAGTCACCATCGTTCCGATTCCTTCTCCGGTGAACAGTTCCAGCAGCACGGCGTGCGGGACCCGACCGTCGATGACGTGCGCGGTCGGCACCCCTGCCGACACGGCGCGCAGGCAGGCTTCCATCTTGGGCACCATGCCCGCATCCAGGCGCGGGAGCAACTCGGCCAGCGCCGCCGTATCGATGCGGGAGGTGAGCGAGGACCGGTCCGGCCAATTCGTGTAGAGGCCCTCGACGTCGGTGAGCATCACCAGTTTCTCGGCGCCGATGCCCTCGGCGAGCGCCGCGGCGGCGGTGTCGGCGTTGATGTTGTGCACCACGCCGTCGACGTCCGGCGCGATGGTCGACACCACGGGGATGCGGCCCGCGCCGATCAGGTCCAGCACCGCGTCCGGGTTCACCTCGGTGACGTCGCCGACCAGGCCGATATCGGTGGGCTCACCGTCCACCTCGACGGTGCGGCGGGTCGCGGTGAACAGCCCGGCGTCCTCACCGGAGATGCCGACCGCGTACGGGCCATGCGAGTTGATCAGGCCGACCAGCTCGCGGCCGACCTGACCGAACAGCACCATCCGCACGACGTCCATCACCTCGGGGGTGGTCACCCGGAAGCCGCCGCGGAATTCGCCTTGCAGGCCGAGCTTCTTCAGCATCGCGCTGATCTGCGGCCCGCCGCCGTGCACCACCACCGGGTGCACGCCGACCGTGCGCAGGAACGCCATATCGGCGGCGAAGGCCTGCTTCAAATGCTCGTCGACCATGGCGTTGCCGCCGTACTTCACGACGACGATCTTGTCCCGGAACTTCTGCAGCCACGGCAGGGCATCGGCCAGGACGTGCGCCTTGTCCAGCGCGGAGAGCCTGTGCAACACCTCACTGGTCATGAGCTGTAGGCCGAGTTCTCTTCGACGTAACCGTGCGAGAGGTCCGTGGTGCGGATGGTCGCGCTCGCGGAGCCGACGTGCAGCTCGATCAGCACCTCGATGTCGGTGCCGGACAGGTCGACCGCGCGTGCGCCGGGCGCGCCGACACCATCGATGCACACCGGCTTCCCGTTGAACGACACCGAGATCCGGTTCGGATCGAGCGTGACCGGAGCCATGCCGACCGCGGCCAGCACGCGACCCCAGTTCGGGTCGGACCCGAACAGCGCCGTCTTGACCAAGCTGTCGCGGGCGACGGTGCGCGCCGCGACCACGGCCTCGTCCTCGGTGGCCGCGCCCGCGACGGTGACCAGCACCCGCTTGGTGACGCCCTCGGCGTCGGCCATCAACTGGGCGGCCAGGTCGTCGCAGACCGCGAGCACGGCGGCGTCGAGTTCCTCCTGGCTGGGGGTGACCTCGCTGGCGCCGCTGGCCAGCAGCAGCACCGTGTCGTTGGTGGAGCAGGAGCCGTCCACGTCGAGCCGGTCGAAGGTGCGGGCGGTGGCGTTGCGCAGGGCCTGGTCGAGCTGGTCGGCGGTGACCGCCGCGTCGGTGGTGAGCACCACCAGCATGGTCGCCAGCGACGGGGCCAGCATGCCCGCGCCTTTGGCCATGCCGCCGACGTTCCACTTGTCGCGGTGGTGGAACGCCGACTCTTTCGGCACGGTGTCGGTGGTCATGATGGCCCAGGCGGCATCCGAACCGCCGGACAGGCCGCCACCCATCTCGTGCACGATCTCGGTGACGGCCGGGATCAGCTTGTCCATCGGGAGCCGGTCGCCGATCAGCCCGGTCGAGCAGACCGCGATCTCGCCCGCGCCGGTCTCGGTGCCCCAGTTGCTCAAAGCGGCGGCCAGTTCCTCGGCCGTCTTGTGCGTGTCCTGGAAGCCGCCCGGTCCGGTGCAGGCGTTGGCGCCGCCGGAGTTCAGGATCACCGCGCGCAACCGCTTGCCGGTCAGCACCTGCTGCGACCACAGCACCGGGGCGGCCTTCACCTTGTTGCGGGTGAACACGCCCGCGGCCGGGTATTCCGGCCCCTCGTTGAACACCAGCGCCAGATCCGGCTTGCCGCTGGCCTTGATGCCCGCGGCGATGCCCGCCGCGCGGAAGCCGAGCGGTGCGGTCACGCCCTGGGTCCGGACCAGCTTGCCGCTGGCGATGTCGGCTGTCGTCACGGTGCCACTCCTACGGTGGAAAGTCCTGCGGTCTCGTCGAATCCGAGGGCCAGGTTCATCGATTGCACCGCGGCGCCCGCGGTGCCCTTGGTCAAGTTGTCGATCGCGCCGATCACCACGAGCAGGCCGGCGTCGGCGTCCACCGCCACCTGCAGGGTGACGGCGTTGGAGCCGAGCACCGAGCCGGTCTGCGGCAGCGCGCCCTCCGGCAGCAGGTGCACGAAAGGCTCGTCGGCATAGGCTTTTTCGTAGACGGCACGGGCCTGCGCGGCGTCCACGCGGGTCGGCGCGGTGCAGGTGGCGAGGATGCCGCGCGGCATCGGCGCGAGCACCGGAGTGAACGACACAGCGACCTCGGCGCCGCCCGCGGCCGCGAGGTTCTGCGCGATCTCCGGCGTGTGCCGGTGCGCGCCCGCGATGCCGTAGGCACGCGCCGAGCCCATCACCTCCGACCCCAGCAGCCCGATGTCCAGCTTGCGGCCCGCGCCGGAGGTGCCGCTCACCGCGACCACGTGCACGGCGGGCTCCACGATGCCCGCGGCGACAGCGGGAGCCAGCGCGAGGCTGGCGACGGTCGGATAGCAGCCGGGGACCGCGATCCGGGTCGCGCCGCGCAGCTTCTCCCGGCCGCCGGGCAGTTCGGGCAGGCCGTAGGGCCAGCTGCCCGCGTGCGGGCTGCCGTAGTATTTCTCCCAGACCTTGGGGTCGGTGAGCCGGAAGTCGGCGCCGCAGTCGATGACCACCGTGGACTCGGGCAATTCGGCGGCGATGGCCCCCGACTGGCCGTGCGGCAGGCCGAGGAAGACCACGTCGTGGCCGGCCAGTTCGGCGGCGGTGGTCGGCGCGAGCACTCGATCGGCCAGCGGCAGCAGATGCGGCTGCAACTCCCCCAGTGCGGTGCCTGCGTTAGAGCCCGCGGTCAGCGCCCCGATGACGAGGCGCCCGGTTCGGTAGGCCGGATGCCCCAGCAGCAGACGCAACACTTCGCCGCCCGCGTACCCGCTGGCGCCGGCTACCGCGACCCGCACGACGGGCCGGGACGCATCCGAGGAATCAACCATGTGATGATTATGCATGACCATGCAAGCTCATTCACAGCCTGGGTTGCCGTGCCCGGTCACGACCACCTGATACCCGCCGCCTCGCCGACCAAACCGCGCCACCGAGACACCGGTCGGCGGCAGTCCGCCCGGCCAGGCAGGCGCCCTGCGGCTGGCCATCGCGCGTGCCCGAGACACCCCGCACGAGCGACCGAGACGCCCGGCGCGAGCGGCCTATGTCACGGCTCAGCGCAGCACCGCCGGGTCTATGCCCAGCGCTTCCGCCAGCCCGGCTTCGCCCCGCGCGGTGACCCGCACGGCACGGCCGCTACCGACGCTCTTGATCCACGCCAGCTCTTTCAGTCGGTGGCACAGCTGCGCGCCCGCCGCGCCACCGAGATGCACGCGGCGCTCGGTCCAGTCGAGACAGGGCCTGGCCACCGGGCGGCGCGTGGCACGCAGCGCGGCAGGGTCGACGCCCATCGAGCCGGTGAGCCACGCCGAGCCGGAATCGGTGAGGGCGAACCCGCCGTCGCCGCGGAGCAGGCCACGCGCGGTCATGGCGTCGGTGATCGCCACACCGAGCCGGCCCGCGAGATGGTCGTAGCAGGTGCGGCCACGAGCCAGCGCGGCGGCGACCGTGGCGGTACGCAAGCCGGTCACCGGGCGGCCGGACGGGTCGAGATGAGCGACCATGCCTTCGAGCAGTTC
This sequence comes from Nocardia abscessus, assembly GCF_015477775.1. Taxonomy (GTDB): domain Bacteria; phylum Actinomycetota; class Actinomycetes; order Mycobacteriales; family Mycobacteriaceae; genus Nocardia; species Nocardia abscessus_A. The sequence continues at coordinate 43,588 of NZ_JADLQO010000017.1, forward strand.
CGCGACCTGGGGACCGGCCAGCTGGACGTAGCGGTGCCTGCCTTGACGGTGTTCGACCAGCAGGCCGCCGTCGCGCAGGCGGTCCAGATGCTCGGTCGCGGTGGACGCGGCGACACCGGTGTGGCGCGCGAGCTCCCCCGCGGTCCATGCCCGTCCGTCCAGCAGTGCGAGGCAGATGTCGGCGCGCGTGCGATCGGCGAGCAGGGCGGCGAAGCCCGCCAGTTCGGCTCCTCTGGTCGGCACCACTCCATGATGGCGACCCGTCGTTTCGGCGGGCGCCGAAACGTCCCGTGGCTACCGTCGCGGCATGACTTCGTCTTCTCCGGCGTCCGGCGCGGCCACCTCGCCGACCAAGTTCGAGATCTTCCGCGACCTGCATCACCGTGACCGGCCCCTCGTCCTGCCGAACGCCTGGGACTTCGCGTCGGCCGCGCTCTTGGCGACCGAGGGATTCCCGGCGATCGGCACCACCAGCCTCGGTGTGGCAGCCGCGGCGGGGCTGGCCGATGGGGCGGGCCTCACGAAGGCGGAAACGCTCGCCTGCGCCCGTCGCCTGGCGCGGCTGCCGATCCCCGTGACCGTCGACATCGAGGGCGGTTTCGACGAGCAGCCCGGCGCTGTCGCGGATTTCGTCGAACAACTCGCCGCCTGTGGGATCGCGGGCGTCAACCTGCAAGACGGCCGTGCGGGATCGGCGCTGGCGGCGCCGGAGCACCAGGCCGCACTGATCGCAGCGATCAAGGAGCGCACGCCGGAGTTGTTCGTCAATGCCCGCGTCGACACCTACTGGCTCGGTCTCGATCACGGCTCGACCCACGACCGCGTGCGACGGTACGCGGCGGCCGGAGCCGACGGCGTCTTCGTGCCGGGCTTGACCGACCCGGAGCGCATCGAGCGGATCGTGGCGGCGACCGAATTGCCGGTCAACGTTCTCGCTGCCGCCACCGGCCCAAGCATCGCGACGCTGACCGGACTCGGCGTGCGCCGAATCAGCACCGGATCACTGCTCTACCGCTCGGCGCTGTCGGCCGCAATGGAGGTCGCACGCGCCGTGCGGGACGACGCCCCCGTTGCGTCCGGCATCGTGAGCTACACCGATATTCAACGCCTCCTGCCCGCGCACACCAGGTCGTGAGCAGCGATTTGTCCGGATCTCGGAGAAATTTCCGCACCGCTGTCGATCCGCCCCGGCTTCGTTCGTGTAGGTGGTGAGACCGGCGCCGGGCCGGTCGCGGAAGGAGCGGAGATGAGCGAGAGCATCGCGGTGGAACACCTCGCCCTGGACGGGGTGCAGGCCCCGGGGCGGGCCGACAGGGACGCATTCACCCACGGCGGCTGGGCGCACCGGTACGACAGCCCGGCGCAGGCCGACATCATGGGAAGGCACATGACGGCCCACGGGTGGACCGGCGCCGGTGTCATCATCACCACGTACCGGCGCGGATGAGGAGGACGAGGCGATGAAGCACTACCTGCTCAGCATCTATCAGCCCGACGGCGAAGGCGTCCCGGACAACCTGGACGAGATCATGCGCGATCTGGGCGCGCTGAACGACGAGATGCGGGCGGCGGGAGCGTGGGTGTTCGCGGCGGGCCTGCACGCGCCGGGCACCGCCACCGTGCTGCACGCCCGAGGCGACGACGTGCTGATCACCGACGGCCCGTACGTCGAGGGCAAGGAGCACATCGGCGGGTTCACCGTCATCCGCGCCGCGGATCTCGACGAGGCGCTGGAGTGGGGCCGCAAACTCACCAGCGTGCTCACGCTGCCCATCGAAGTCCGGCCTATCCAGGACGAATAAGTGAGCAGGCCCGTGACCGGCTCGGTGATCGAAGCGGTCTTCGCCGAGCACTACGGCCGTGCCGTCGCGAGCCTGATCCGCGTCTTCGGCGACATCGGCGTCGCCGAGGACGCGGTGCAGGACGCGTTCGCCGCCGCCGTCCAGCGCTGGCCCGCCGACGGTCTCCCACCGAGCCCGCCGGGCTGGATCATCACCACCGCGCGCAACCGGGCGATCGACCGCCTGCGCCGGGAAGCCGCCCGCGCCGACCGGCACGCCCAAGCCGCCCTCCTGCACGCCGAGGACGAGCCCGAGCAGCCGGTGAGCGCCGTGCGTGACGACCGCCTCCGGTTGATCTTCACCTGCTGTCACCCCGCCCTCGCGCTGTCCGCGCAGGTGGCGCTGACGCTGCGGCTACTCGGCGGACTGAGCACCGCCGAGATCGCCCACGCGTTCCTGGTCGCCGAAACGACCATGGCGCAGCGACTGGTTCGCGCCAAAGGCAAGATCCGCGACGCCCGCATTCCCTACCGGGTGCCCGCCGACGCGGATCTGCCCGCCCGGCTGCGCGCGGTACTCGCCGTGGTGTACCTGATCTTCACCGAGGGACACACGGCCACCTCCGGTGCCCGGCTGGCCAGGGGCGACCTGTGTGCCGAGGCGATTCGGCTCGGGCGCCTGCTGGTCGAGCTCATGCCGGACGAACCCGAAGGCGCCGGGCTGCTCGCGCTGATGCTGCTGAGCGATTCCCGCCGGTCCGCGCGCACCGGCACCGACGGGTCTCCGGTGCCCCTCACGGAACAGGATCGCAGCCGGTGGGACCGCGATCTCATCGCCGAGGGGCACGCGCTCGTCCGGCAGTGCCTGCGCCGCAACCGGCCCGGACCGTATCAGCTGCAGGCGGCGATCAACGCGGTCCACGCCGACGCACCCGTCGCGGCGGCCACCGACTGGCTCCAGATCCTGCGGCTCTACGACCAGCTCACCGTGCTGACGCCCAGCCCGATCGTCGCGCTCAACCGCGCGGTCGCGGTCGCCGAAGTGGACGGCCCGGCAGCCGCACTGGCACTGGTGGACGCCCTGGCCCTGGACAGCTACCACTTGTTCCACGCCATCCGCGCCGATTTGCTGACCCGGCTCGGCCGCGCCGCCGAAGCCACCGCCGCCTACGACGCCGCCATCGCCGGCACCGAGAACGCCGCCGAGCGAACCTTTCTCACACGCCGCCGAGACAGCCGAAGTCGCCCGTAAGCGCGGGGCTTCGCCTCAGTCGTCGACGGCGAGTCCACTCCGGCTGCGGTGTGTGTGCGACGCACGAGTCGGCGGTGCCCCCGACGCGTCCGGCCGGAGCAGCGCCGTTTCCGCCGCCGGGTCAGTGCTTCTGCACCACGCGCTCTCCTTCGCCGGGCTTCCAGATGGTGATGTCGAGGTGGTCGCCCGCTACCTCCACCGTCGACGCCCCGGTGAGATCGGCGACGTAGAAGCGGTCGAACTCCTGACCTCGGATGTCGAAACCGGTCTCGTCGAACAATTGCTGGGCGAAGCGGGCGTGCACGTCCCGGTCGGGCACGTCCACGACGGTGCCGAACAGCTTCGCGTCGCCGTCGGACACGTTCGTGTCGACGGTGGCGGTGTGCAGGCAGAAGCGCGGATCCCGGGCGAGGTCGCGGAACTTGGTCGTGCCCGGCATCCCCGCGATCACGAGCAATCCCTCGAAGACCCGCGGCTCGATCGGGCTGATCCGCGGGTAACCGTCGGAACGGAGGGTGCCGAGCATGCAGAGATTCCCCGCGGCGCGGTGCCTGCGCAGGAAGACCTCGGCGATGTGCGGCGCTTCTTCGGTGAATCGGCTCCAAGTGGTCATGCCGAGGACGGTACGGGGAAAACTTGCCGTCTCGTGTCAGGGTTTCCGGCTAGTGTCGCGGGCATGCGGGCGAGTCGACTGGTGCAACTGCTTCTGCTGTTGCAGACCCGAGGCAGGCTGACCGCGCCCGAGCTCGCCCGGGAACTGGAGGTCTCGGTGCGCACCGTCTATCGCGACGTCGAAGCCCTCTCGGCGGCGGGCGTCCCGGTCTACAGCGAGCCGGGCCGCGCGGGTGGCGTGCGGCTGCTGGACGGCTACCGCACCCGGCTCACCGGCCTCACCACCGACGAGGCCGACGCGGTGCTGCTGGCCGGCTTGCCCGGCGCCGCCGCCGATCTCGGGCTCGGCACCGTGCTGGCCACCGCGCAATTGAAGGTGCTCGCCGCGCTGCCGCCGGAACTGCGCGGACGCGCGACGCGCATCGCCGAGCGGGTGTACGTCGACGCGCCGGGCTGGTTCCATCGGCCGGACGAGACGCCGACGCTCGCGACGATCGCCGACGCGCTCTGGCACGACCGCACGCTGCGCGTGCGCTACGGCCGCGAGGACAAGGTTGTCGAGCGCTTGCTGGACCCGCTCGGGCTGGTGCTCAAGGCAGGCACCTGGTACCTGGTCGCCCGGAGCGGGCACACGCCCCGCTCGTATCGGGTGGGCCGGATCCGCTCCGCCGAACCGACCGGCGCATCGTTTACCCGCCCGGCCGGATTCGACCTGCGCGCGCACTGGACCGGCGCTGCCGACGATTTCGCGCGTTCGATGCTGCGGGTCCGGGCGCGCTGCCGGATCGCCGCCACCCACCTGCGGTTGCTGCGGCTGATGAACGATCCGGCAGCGGTCGCGGAGGCACAGGCCTCCGCGGGACCGCCCGATGCCGAAGGGTGGGTCGAAGTGACCGTGCCGTCGGAGTCCTTCGAGGTGCTCGCGCACGGACTTCTGCCGCTCGGCGAGTTCGTCGAAGTGCTGGAACCGCCGCAGCTGCGCGCACAGCTCGCGGCGACGGCCGCCGCCATGCACGCGCGCTACTGCGGAGGTTAGGTCCGTCGCGCCGTCCGCGTTCGGCTAGCGCAGGGTGCGGAAGAACTCGCGTATATCCGCGGTCAGCAGGTCCGGCGCCTCCATCGCCGCGAAATGCCCGCCGCGGTCGAATTCGGTCCACCGGACGATGTTGTGCGCGTCTTCGGCGAGTTTGCGGATCGACAGGTCACCGGGGAACAGCGCCGCCGCGGTCGGCACGTCGGACTTCTGCACCGGCGCTCCCCAGGCCGCGGATTCGCTGTAGAGGCGCAGCGAGGAGGCGAAGGTTCCGGTGAACCAGTACAGGCTGACATTGGTCAGCAGCGCGTCCCGGCCCACCGCGTCCTCGGGCAGTTCGATCGCCGGATTCGTGTACTGCCGGAACAGGTCGGTGATCCAGGCCAGCAGCCCGGCGGGCGAGTCCTGGATGCCGATCGCCAGCGTCTGCGGACGGTTGGCTTGCAGTGTCGCGTAGTCGTAGCGGGCATAGCTCTCCGGGCCGGTCAGCGTGGCCAGCTTCGCCTGATCCTCCGGGCTGTACTCGGCCTGCGCATCCGCCGAGGACCACTCGCCCTCAGCCCCCGATTCCTCCGCCCCACCCCACGATTCGGCCTCGCCGCTGTCCCAGGCGGGGATCGTGATCGGACCGTTCACGTGCAGGCCCGCAAGGTGCTCGGCGGCGATATGACCCAATCGAGCGGCGATGAAGTACCCCGCGTCGCCGCCCTGCACGCCGTAGCGGTCGTAGCCGAGGCGCGCCATGAGCGTCGCGACCACCTCCGCGAACCGATCGGTCGAACCCGCACCCGGGTCCGGGGACACCTCGGAGAACGCGAAGCCCGGCAGCGAGGGCACGACCAGGTGGAACGCGTCGGCCGGGTCGCCGCCGTGCGCGCGGGGATCGCTCAGCGGTCCGAGCACCTCCAGGAACTCCACGAACGACGCGGGCCAGCCGTGGTTGAGCACCAGCGGCAGCGCGTCCGGCTCCGGGGAGCGGACGTGCAGGAAGTGCACCTGCTGCCCGTCGATGCCGGTCACGAAGTGGGGCAGCTCGTTCAGCTTCGCTTCGACGGCGCGCCAGTCGAATTCGGTGCGCCAGTACTCGGCCAGCGGACGCAGATAGGACACCCGCATGCCCTTGTCCCACTTGGCGCCGGGCAGGTCGTTCGGCCACGACGTGTCGGCGAGGCGGCGGTGTAGGTCGTCGATCTTCTCCTGCGGGATATCGATGCGGAAGGGGCGAATGTCCTGGTCGGTAGTCATGTCCACCACGGTAGAAACCGCTTAGGACGCGATCGTTCCTAACTTTCCGGCATTCTGGCGAAGTGTTGGAAACGTCGGCTCGACTGCTCAAACTGCTGGCCCTGCTGCAGACCCACCGCGACTGGACCGGCGCCGAACTGGCCGAACGGCTCGGCGTCACCGGGCGCACGGTGCGCCGCGACGTCGATCGGCTTCGGGAGCTCGGCTACCCGGTCCACGCCACGCAGGGCGCCGCCGGGTACCGCCTCGGCGCGGGGGCCGCGCTGCCGCCGCTGCTGCTCGACGACGAGGAAGCCGTCGCGGTGGCGGTCGGCCTGCGCGGCGCCTCCGCCGGCGCCGTGACCGGGCTCGAGGAGGCGTCGCTGCGCGCGCTGACCAAGCTGGAACAGGTGCTGCCGCCCCGCTTGCGCCACCGGGTCCGCACGCTGCGCGGCGCCACCTTGCGCGTCGGCGCGCCCGGCAGCGAGGTCCGTCCGGACACCCTCCTGGCCATCGCCGAAGTGTGCCAGCGCCACGAACGGTTGCGGTTCGACTATCGCGCGCTCGACGGCGCGCCCAGTGTCCGCACGGTCGAGCCGCACACCCTGGTGCACTTCAGCAGGCACTGGTATCTGGTCGCCTGGGACGTGGACCGCGCGGACTGGCGCACCTTCCGCGCCGACCGGATCACCCCGCGGATCCCGACCGGTCCCCGATTCGCACCGCGTGAGCCGCCGGAAGGCGATGTCGCGGCATATCTTTCGATGCGCCTGTCCACCCGGGCCTGGCCGCAGCAGGCGACCGTACTGCTGCACCGGTCCGCGGAGTATGCCGCCGATCGCGTGTGGCCCGGGATGGGCGTGCTGGAGGCCGTCGACGACCACAGTTGCCGCTTGCTCGTGGGCGCGGAAACACCTGAGCAGCTGGTGTGGATGATCACCTCGGTCGATCTCGACTTCACACTGCTGGCCGGTCCGCCGGAACTCGTCGAAGCCCTCCGGGCGCAGGCCGCCCGATGCCGGCGAGCGCTGCGCGACTTCCCCGCGCCGTAGTGGCCACAGCGGGCTAGCAGCTCCAATCCAGGACGGAGGCGAGCGATCTGAGCTGCACCGAGTCGGGGATGGACCGCACCACGGCGTCACGGAGCGCGACGGCGGGCGGAAACGACAGTTGCGCCGCCGCGCCGATCCGGCGGGAACGCGACGCGATCATCCGGGTGCGCGGCCCGCGTTCCCGGTCGTAACCGGCCAGGCCGCCGCCCGCGGCGGCCACCCGGCCCAGCACCACCGCGTCCTCCAGCGCCTGACAAGCGCCCTGCCCGAGAGTGGGCATCATCGCGTGCGCCGCGTCGCCGACGAGCGCGATCCGCCCTGCCACGAAGGTCTTCAGCGCGGGCAGGTCGTAGAGGTCGTGCTTCAGCACCTCAGCGTCCCCGACCGCGGCGAGCAGAGTGGGAATCGGCTCGTGCCATTCGCCGAACCGGGCGCGCAGCTCGGCCGCCCCGCCGCTCGGCGTTGCCTCGGGCATGTTCGCGGTGGCGAAGCAGTAGACCCGGCCGTCCACCAGCGGGACGTACCCGAAACGCTCACCCCGCCCCCAACTCTCACCCATCTCGGTGACCGGCCGGTGCGGCGTGACGACCACCCGCCACGCGGTGTAGCCGCCGTAGCGTGGCCGCACCTCGCCGCAGACCGCACGGCGCACGACGCTGCGGATGCCGTCGGCGCCGACCACGACGTCGCCGCCGGACGTGCCAGCCGAGTGCACGACCGTGCCGTCGGCTCTCGCCTCGGCCACGGTGACGCCGGTGCGCACAACCTCCGCCGGGATCGCCGAACGCAGCACGTCCACCAGGTCGGCACGGTGCATCATGATCGGGCTGCCGTACCTCGCCCGGATCGCCTCGGCGTCCATCCTGGTCAGCCACCGTCCCGCGCGGTCACGGATGCCCGCCGCCCCTTGCTCGACCGCCCGAGCCCGCACCTGGCCGCCCACGCCGAGCGCGTCGAGGGCACGAAGGGCGTTGGGCCACAGGGACAGGCCGGCACCGACCTCGGTGATCTCGGCGGCGCGCTCGAGCACCTCCACTCGCCATCCCTGCCGCAGGAAGGCCACGGCGGTCGCCAGCCCGCCGATGCCACCGCCCACGATGAGTGCCTCGGGCATGGATTCCCCTTTCTCCGGACCGCTCGGCGAGCAGCTGCCCCGGACGCTACTACGAATGTAGTGCCTGTGCCGAGAGTGTAAGTTGCATCACTACCGCTGTAGTATCGAGAGATGTCCACCAAGCGCGAACTCGTCTTGGACGCCGCGATCGAACTGCTGGGCTCCCGCGGCACCCGCGCGCTCACCCACCGCGCGGTCGACGAGGTCGCCGGCATGCCCGCCGGTTCTGCCTCCAACTACTTCCGCACCCGGGAAGCGCTGCTGATCGGGATCGCCGAGCGTCTCGAGGCCCGCGACTACGCGGATTGGGAAGCGCTCAACCGGCAACCCGCCCCTGGCACGATCACCGAACTCGTCGACGGCATGGCGGCCTTCGTCGTCCACGCGGCACGCACCGACCGCGTGCGGACACTGGCGCGCTACGCACTGTTCCTGGAGGCGCAGACCATGCCCGCGCTGCGCGAGAGCGTCCGGCGCGGGCATCGCAGGCTGACCGAGTGGGCCGCGGGCCTGCTGGCGGAGGTCGGCGGCGATCAGGCGATGACCCAGATCTTGGTCGGCCAGTTCGACGGAATCATCCTGCACCATTTGGTGAACCCCGCGCCGGACTTCGATCCGCGCCCGGCGCTGGACCGGTTGGTCCGCGCTCTGCTCGCTTCGAACGGCTGACGAACGCGGCACCTCACCTCGGTCACGAACGGTTCGCACTACCCTGCCGTGCAAGGAGATCGTCCGGTTTCGTTCCGGATCTTCAGAAGAACGTGTGCAGGAAATCGACCACCCGAGGCACCGGAGCGTCGGCGTCATCGATCACGGGAATGAGCCGCCATTTGTCGAAGGCGGTGCACGGATGCGAAAGCCCGAGGCGCACCACCGCGCCGATCGGCAATTCCGTGGCGGCGCCACGCGGCAACCGGAGGAACGCGTGCTGGTCGTTGAGCGCCGACACGGTCGCGTCCCCGTCCAGCGCGCCGCCCCCGGGTCCCGCGACGCGTTGCGGAACCGGCATCCCCTCATCGAAAGGCAGATCGCGTTTGCCCGCGTCGAGCAGGGCCAGCCCCGGCTCCGGGCGGGAAAGGGTGCGCGCCCAGCCGTGCATCGCCGAGCGCAGTGGCCGCGCGCACCCGGGCGACGCCAGCGGCGACATGCTCGCGTAGAAGCCGTCGTCGTGGATGACGTACGCCCCCGAGCGCAGGACGACCGTCGTCGCGACACCATGTCTGCCCTGCTCGTCGGAGAGCGGGGCCAAGTACTCCACCGCCAGTTCCGGATAGGCGCTGCCACCGGCGGTGACGATCGCCGGACACCGGTATCGCCCGGCCGCGGCGAGTTCGCGGTGCAGACGAGCGAGTTCGCCGAGGTAGTCGCGCACCGCGCGGATGCCGGGCGCGGTGCGGTCGTGCGCGAGCGCGCCTTCGTAACCGCCCACTCCGGCGAGCGTCAGCCGGGACGCCGCGTCGATCGCTTGCGCCACGGCGTGCGCTTGGTCCACCGTGCGTGCGCCGGTCCGGCCGTGCGGGCCGCCCAGTTCCACCAGCGCCCGGATTCGCTCCCGTCCGGGGGTCTCGCGCAGGTGCGCGTCCATGAGCGCGACCGTTTCGACGCTGTCGGCCCAGCAGACGAACTCGAAAGACGGGTCACGCTCCAGTTCCGCCGCCACCCAGCGCAATCCGACCGGGTCGACCAACGCGTTGGCCAGCAGGATCCGCGCGACGCCGAAGGATCGCGCCACCTGCGTCTGCCAGATGGTGGCCAGGGTGATCCCCCACGAGCCCGCGGCGAGCTGGTCGGCCCACAGCCGCGGGGCCATCGTGGTCTTGCCGTGCGGCGCCAATCGCACACCCGCCGTACGCACCCACTCGGCCATGACCGCGATGTTCGCCGACAGGGCGGCTCGATCGACGGTGAGCACCGGCGTCTCCAGCTGGTCGAGCGTCGGTGCGGTGGTGAGGAATTCCCGCACGCTGCGGCCCCAGGAGGCGGGTGGCATGCCCTTGTGCTCGGGACCGATCCGGCGGTCCGCGAGCGCCGCCACGGCTGCTTCATCGATCGACACGACGTTCCTTCCTACCGGAACCGGCTCGGCGGCTCAGCCCGAGTTGCGCAAGGCGGTGGCCAGGCCGTTCATGGTCAGCAGGATGCCGCGCTTGACCAGTTCGGAGTCGTCACCGGCGCGCAGGCGGCGCAGCAGCTCCACCTGCATCTGGTTGAGCGGCTCCAGGTAGGGGAAACGATTGTGGATGGACTCGGCCAGCGACGGGTTGTCGGCCAGCAGGTGATCGTTGCCGGTGATCGCGGCGTGCATGCGGGCGGTCCGGGCGTGTTCGTCGCGGATCATGCCGAATATCTGCTCCCGCAGCGCCACGTCGTCCACGAGTTCGGCGTAGCGCGCGGCGATGTCCAGATCGCTCTTCGCCATCACCTGAGCCAAGTTGGACAGCACCGTGCGGAAGAACGGCCACCGGCGGTACAGGTCGGCCAAGGTCGCCAGGCGCTGCGGGTCGCCGCCGATCCACTCCTCCAGCGCGGTGCCGGTGCCGTACCAGCCGGGCAGCATCACCCGCGCCTGGCTCCACGACATCACCCACGGGATGGCGCGCAGGTCCGCGACCGAATTCGTCGGCTTGCGGGACGCGGGCCTGCTGCCGATGTTCAGGTCGCCGACCTCGGCGACCGGCGTGGACTGGCGGAAGTACTCGACGAATCCCGGGGTTTCGTGCACCAGCCGCGCGTACGCGGCGCGGGCGCGGGCGGCGAGGTCGTCCATGATTCCGTAGGACGGCTCGGCGTCGGCGCCGAGGCCCTCCACGTCCAGCAGGGTCGACTCGAGCGTGCCCGCGATCAGCGACTCCAGATTACGGTGCGCCGCACCGGGCTCCGCGTACTTGGCCGCGATCACCTCGCCCTGCTCGGTGAGCCGCAGCGAGCCCCGCACCGCGCCCGCGGGCTGCGCGAGGATGGCGTCGTAGCTCCGGCCGCCGCCGCGACCGACCGTGCCGCCCCGGCCGTGGAACAGCCGCAGCCGGATGCCGGTCTTGCGGGCGACCTCGACCAGGTCCAGCTCCGCCCGGTACAGCGCCCAGTTCGCGGCCAGATATCCGCCGTCCTTGTTGGAGTCGGAGTAGCCGAGCATCACCTCTTGGCGCATCCCCTGCGCGGCCACCAGCTCGCGATAGACCTGGACCTCCAGCGCCGCGGACAGCGTCGCCGCCCCGGCGCCCAGGTCCTCGATGGTCTCGAACAGCGGGACGATGCCCACCGGGCAGCTCGGCGGCCCGTCCGGCTCCCCCGGGTCGAGCAGCCCGCCCTCCTTCAGCAGCAGGGCGGCTTCGAGCAGATCGCTGACCGACGTGCACATGCTGATGACGTAGTTCGGCACCGCCTCCGCGCCCAGCGTGTCCACCACCTCCCGCGCGGCGCGGACGATGTCGAGCTCCTTGACCGCGAGTTCGCTCAGCCGTGCGTGCGGGCCGAGCAGCGGGCGCCGAGTGCGCAGCTCGGCGGCGAGCAGTTCCACCCGGCCCGACTCCGGCAGGCTCGCGTAGTCGGAATGCACCCCGGCCCAGGCCAGCAGCTCGGCGACGACCTGCTCGTGCACCTCGGAGTTCTGCCGCATGTCCAGGGCTTGCAGATGGAAGCCGAACGTTTCCACGGCGTAGCGCAACGCGGCGAGGCGATCGTCGGCGATCAGTCCGTCGCCGCTGCGCCGTAGCGAGGCGTCCATGGCGTCCAGATCGTCCAGCATCGCCTGCGGGGACGGGTAGGGCCGCGCCCCGGAGTCCAGGCCGTTCGGCGGAACCTCGCCCAGCACGGAGCGGGCGGTAGCGGTCAGCCGGGCGCGAACATGATGCAGCGCACGGCGATACGGCTCGTCGGCGTGCGTGGCCGGATCGGGGTACCCGGTCTCGGCGAGGGCGGCGACCTCCGGCGTCACCGTGACCAGGCGGGCCGACAGCGACAGCGTCTTCTCCAGTTCCACCAGCTCGCGCAGGTAACGCTCGAAAGCCACGCCGGCCGCGCGGTACGCGGCCTGACGCACGACCTCGGCGGTGACGTACGGGTTCCCGTCGCGGTCACCGCCGATCCACGAGCCGGGACGCAGGATCGGGCGCGCCAGCAGCTCCACTCCGGGCCAGCGCGAGCGCAGCGCGGCGCGCACTTCGGCGTTGATCGCCGGGATCACGTCGAACAGGGTGAGGTCGTAATAGCGCAGGCCCACCGAGATCTCGTCCTGGATGCGCAGACGAGCCAAGCGGATCAGCGCGGTACGCCACAGGCTCAGCACCTGGCGTCGGATTCGCAGCTCCAGATCGGCCCGCTCCCGCTCGCTCTCGGCGTAGCGCTGGCGCAGGCGCATCAACTCGGTGATCCGGGCCTGCGCGTCGAAGACGGTGCGGCGGCGCGTCTCGGTCGGGTGCGCGGTGATCACCGGCGACACCAGCGCGTCGGCCAACAGATCGGCGACCCGGTCTCCGTCGAGCGCCGCCGCGTCCAGCCTGCGGTAGGTCGCCGCGAGCGAGGACTCCTGCGGCGGTTCGCCCGCCGACTCGTGCGCGGCGCGGCGGCGGTCACGCTGGATGTCCTCGGCCAGATTGGCCAGCAGCACGAAATAGCTGAACGCGCGGATGAGCGGAAGGGCCACCGCGATGTCCACACCGTCCAGCATCTCCGCGACGGCGCTGCGCTCGACCTCCTCGCGGCGCACCCGGAAGGCCTCGATGCGCACCCGCTCGATGAGGTCGAAGACCTCCGGCCCCTCGTGGTCGCGAATGGTGTCACCGAGCACGCCACCGAGGAACCGGATGTCGTCGCGCAGCGGCCGGATGGCGTCCTGTTGGGTCTCGCTCATCGTTTCGCCCATGATCAGACAGTATTGCCCTCCGGCCTGCGTGGGTATGCGACGCGGCCCACACCGGCCGGGCCCCGGATCAGCCCGGGAGTTCGGAGAAGCGCAGGTGGTTGCCCCACGGGTCGCGGAATCCGCAGTCGCGTACCCCGTACGGCTGCGAGATCGGCTCCTGCGTCACCTCGACCCCGGCGTCGCGCAGCCGGGCGAAGGTCGCGTCCACCGCGTCGGTGGTGAAGATCAGCGTGCCCTGCGCGCCGTTGGCCAGCCGAGCCCGCGCCGCCGCACCGGCGGCCTCGTCCGGCACCATCTCCGGGGTCTCCAGAATGAACTCGATACCCGGCTGCTTCGCGGGACCGACGGTCACCCAGCGCCCACCGGCGAACGGCAGGTCCGCGCGCACCTCGAGTCCGATGACATCGCGATAGAACTCCAGGGCCTTGTCCTGGTCACCGACCAGCACGCCGATGTGGGTGAGGGCGAGATCCGCGCCGTTGCTCATGATGTTGCTCCTTGTCGTCGTTCGGGCGGGGCAACAGTACAGACGCCGGACGCGCGGCGAATTCATCGGCGAAGACGTTCGGATTCTCGACGGGTGCCGCGCGGGGTGAGCGTGCCCCCTTGTCCGACTACGTGGCACCGGCCGGAGATTTCGGACCCACGGCCCCCGAGGGTACGGCGCTCAGCCCATGTCTTACGCGGTGAGCTGATCCGCGCGGTGCAGCAGTACTTGTTCCAGCAGCGAAACCAGCACCTCTTTGACCGAATCGCGAGACCGGGCATCGCATTCCAGAACCGGGATCCAATCCTCCAGCTCCAGCGCCTCGCGGACCTCGCCGAGGTCGAAGTGCGTGCTGCCGTCGAAGCGGTTGACCGCCACGACGAAGGGCGTGCCGTGTTCCTCGAAGTAGTCCAGCACCGGGTAGCAGTCGTCGACGCGGCTGGTGTCCACCACGATCACCGCACCGAGCGCACCGTCGACCAGGTCGTCCCACAAGAAGACGAAGCGGTCCTGGCCCGGCGTGCCGAACAGGTACAGGATCAGCGAACGGTCCAGGGTGATGCGGCCGAAGTCGAGGGCGACCGTGGTCCGCGTCTTGTCCGCACGGTGTCCGGGATCGTCCACGCCGACGGCCATTTCGGTCATCGCCGCCTCGGTCACCAGCGGCTCGATTTCGGAGATGGCTCCGATGAACGTCGTCTTCCCGACGCCGAACCCGCCGCTGATCACGATTTTCACCGAAGACGGCATGGTCGGCGTTCGCATGTCAGAGTGCCCGGACAAGGTCCCTGATCCTTTCGATGGCAGCGGCGGTGAGCTGGTCGGCGGCGCGCACGGTCACGTGTCCGGTGGCGGCCAGGTCGCTGACCACGACCTTGGCCACTCCGATCGGAACCCGCAGCGCGGTGCCGATTTCGGCGATGGAGTGCGGCTGCTGGCACAGCCGGACCAGGGTGCGCTGCTCGAAGCGCAGCGGTGCGGACAGTGCGGCCGGCTCGGCCCGCACCAGCGTCTCGATGCGCAGCCCGTCCAGCAGTGGCGTGGTGCGTCCGGCGGTGACCACGAAGGGCCGCACGAATCGATCGTCGGCGGCGGATTCGCGTCTCATCGCCGCAGCGTCTCGCGCAGTTCGGCGATGAGCGCGGGATCCAGCAGCGCGCCTGCGCGCTCGGCGAGGATCGCCATCTCGTACCCGACCAGACCGACGTCACAACCGCTGTCGGCGATCACGCCGAGGCAGCTGCCGTCGCCCATGGCCGAGACGAGCAGGAAACCGCGCTTCATCTCGATCATGATCAGCTTCAGACCGTCGAAAGAGTAACTGCGCGAGGCGCTTCGGGCGAGCCCGACCAGCCCGGACACCATGGCGGCCAGCCGGTCCGCGGAGGTGCGGTCCAGGCCGTCGGACATGGCGATGAGCAGGCCGTCCGAGGAGACCGCGACCGCCTCGCGTACACCGTCGGTCTCGCGGACGAAGTTGGCCAGCATCCAATTGAAGGTGTGCGGGTCGGCGCTCGATATGTGGGTGGTCACCGGATCTCCTCTGCCATGGTCGCGGCGGGCTGGAATTCGTGCGCCGTGTCGGCGGCGCGGACGAGGTCGTCCTGCGGGGCGGCGGCGTGCCGTCCGGGCGCGCCACGCTGATAACCCGATCGGAAGGCGGACAGCATGCCGCGGATCTCCTCGGGTGAGCGCTCGACCGCGGGTGCGGGCTCCGATCGCGGCACCGGGGCCGGACGTGGACCGGTAGCGGCCGGGCGGGCCCTTTTGTTGCGCTTGACCAAGCCGTTCTTGGTGTGCCGCATCGCGGGTTCCGAATCCGCTGCCGCGCTGCGAGCGTCGAGGGCGGTGACGCTCGGTGCGGCGGTCGGCTCGGTGCGCGGGGAGACGAGTTGGGTGTAGGCCGACGACCCGGCGTTCCCAGATCCAGCGGAGGGTGCTTCGGTAGCGGCAGCAGACGGACGTGGCCTCGGCGAACTCGAGCCGTTCGGGAGCGCGGCGGCGCGTGGCGCGGACTCGCTCGGGTCGGCGCGCTGCTCCTGTCCGGTTTCGAGCATGCTCGACGGCAGCGTCAGACGCGCGACGATGCCACTCACCGGCGAGACGCTCAGCTCGACGCCGATTCCCAGTCGCTCGGCGAGCCTGCCGACGACGTAGTGGCCGAGATGGCGGGTCGGCGCGACGACGAAATCCTGTTCGCCGCGCAGTCGCGCGTTGGCCTGGGCCAAGTGCTCGGCGGGCATGCCGACGCCGTGGTCGACGACCGCGAGCAGGTACCCGTTCGGACCGGCGCGCCCGTAGATCTCGACCTCGAGATCCGGTGGGGAGAAGGCGAGTCCGTTCTCGATCAGCTCCGCGAGCATGTGTGCCAGCTCGCTGGCCGCGGCGCCTGTGACGAGCAGGTCGTCCATCCGGCGCAGCACCACCCTGCGGTAGTCGTCGACCTCGGACAGGCCCGCGCGGATCACGTCGCTCAGTGGGATCGGTTCGGCCCAGCGGCGCGGACTGGCCTCGCCGACCAGCACGAGCAGGCTCTCGGCGTTGCGGCGCATGCGCGTGGCGAGATGATCGAGTTCGAACAGGTTCGACAGCGCCTTGGGGTCGAGCTCCTCCCGCTCGAATTCGCTGATCAGGCCCAGCTGGCGGCGCACGAGGTTCTGGCTGCGGCGGGCCAGGCTGACCATCGACTCGGTGGTGTTGCGGCGCACCAGCGCCTGCTCCGACGCGAGGTCGAACGCGGTGGACTGCACCCGGTCCAGAGCTCGTGCCACCGCGGCGATCTCGACGCTCGCGCCCGCCGGTGTCCGCACCGGGGCGGGCGGGTCCGGCGGGCGGGTGTCATCGCCGGTGCGCCAGGCCGCGATCACGTCGGGTAGCCGCCTGCTCGATACGTCGTCGGCGTCCGCGGCCAGCGTGGCCAGCGGCCGGACGATCGCGCGCACCGCGGAGACCACCAGCGCCACTTCCACCGCGATCGCCGCCAGCGCGGCGAGCACGAACGCGCCCAGGATCAAGGCGGCGTTGCGGCGCGATACCTCCGCGCGCGAGCCGATGTCGGCGCCGACCACCTGCTGCACGGTGCGCTGCTCGTCGATGACCGCCGTCATCCTGGCCCACCAGGTGATCGGGTCGACCGGCCGCACCAGCGGTCCGGCGCTCGAGGCGATCGCGATGTTCTCCGATTCCGCGGCCCGGACCGCGCTGTCGCTGTCCAGCACGGCGTCCAACCGCGCCTGCTGGGCCGCGGTGGCGTCGCGGGCGAATGCGGCCAGACCGGCCAGCTTGGCCGCTCGGATGTCGAGGAACTGCACGTACTCGCCGGGCCCGAAAGCGTCGGCGGCGAAGACGCCGTTCAGGAAGCCGCGTTCGCGCGCCGTCTGTTCCTTGGCTTCGCCCAGCGCGTACAACGCTTGCAGACCGTGCCGGACCACCGGATCGGCGGCCTGGTCGAGACCGAGCGACAGGTGGTTCAGCGCGTCGATGGCGTCGGTGTAGTACTGGAAGGCCGCCTGCCGGGCCGTTCGCCGCTCATCTATCCGGGCACGGGTCGCGTCCAGGTCGGTCAGCGGCCGGGCGGCCGCGCGCACCCGGTCCGCGCCGGGCGGGTTGTCCGCTATCGCACTACGCAGCTCGCGCAGCGCCCGGTCGACCGCGCCGCGCTGGTCTGCGACGGGCTGGAGCAATCGCCCGTCGCCGCCGAGCAGGCCGTTGGTCAGGCCGCGCTCACGCTGCGCCTCGTGCACCAAGTCCTGCACCGCCAGCGCCAGCGATACCGCAGCCGCCGTGTCCCGGCTCCCGCGGTACGCGTCGACCTCCCGCGCGACCATCGCGCCCAGCAGCGCGAGCACCAGAACCAAGGAGACGACGAGGATTCGAGCCAACTGTCCGCGAATGGTGCGGGGGCGGACGATTCCGCTGCCCGACCCCTGCCGTTCGCCGAGGGAAGCTTCGGGCGTGGACAACCGTGTGCCGCCGGATATTTCCGGTCGTCGACTTGACCGCACCACCCTCTGCTCCTCCGCTCGGCCGCCGTGACCGCTGCACGGCGAGGACACGGAAATCAGGGGCAAACTTTCACAGGGACATACCAGTGTCAACGCGAAAATCGGACAAACCGGACACTGTGCGGACTTCTAAACACACTGGCAACGAAGGGTTACCGGGCGCGACGATTCCGGCCTCCGCGCGGATGCGGAGAGAAGCCGAGTCACGCTGCCTCATACCCGCGTTCGCCCGCCGCAAAACCCCTCGGCGCGACTCTGATACAGTCCGGCGCGACACACCGGAGGCAAGAGGGCGGGATGGCGCACCGAATCACGTTGGTTCCCTTGGCAATAGCACTGGTACTCGGACTCGCCGCCTGTGGCGACGATTCCGGCGGGTCATCGGCGACGACCACCACGCAGGCCGCCGCGAGCACGTCCGCCGCGCTGTTCGATCCCTGCACCGGCATTCCCGACAACGCGCTGACCAGCGCCGGACTCGATCCGGCGAGCAAGCAGGTCGGCGTCGGCGGCGTCAAGCAGCCCGGCTGGGAGATCTGCGGATGGAAGGGCGCCGACTTCACCCTCGGGGTCTTCTCCAACACCTCGTCCGTAGCCGAGTTCGAGCGCAAGCCGGGCAATGTCGATTTCCAGGACGTCACGATCGCAGGCCGCCCCGGCCGCCAGTTCCGCGTCGACGACGCCGCCAAAGACCAGATGTGCGACGTGCTGTTCCCGGCCCGCCAGGGACTGCTGCAACTGACGCTGGTCAACAAGACCGCGGGCCAGAACCCTTGCGACCGCCTGGCGAGCGTCGGCGAAGCGATCGTCCGTGCCCTCCCGAAGTAGCGGTGCGCCCGCTCGGCAAGGCACAGACTCCCCGGTCACCGGCCAGGTAGACATCCGAACGCCCGCGCGACGGTGACTTCGCGGCGAAGAAGCAAGCGGCGGTCGCGCAAACGCGAGCCACAAAGGGGCCGCGAACAACCAGCGCCGAAGGCGCTGCAAATCACACAGCACCCAGGATGTCGAGAACCTTGTCCGAGGTGTAGAACGGCGCGAGGCGTTCGCGGATCAGCCCGGCGAGCACACCGTCTCGCTTCGCGCCCTCGATGACCGCCGGGCCGTAGCGCAGGATCTCCTTGGCGATGTCGTCACCGGTGAGCCCGAGTTCGGGCAGCATGGCGGCCAGGGTGTAATCGCCGTACTTGGTGAAGAACACCTCGACGCACTCGTCCACGAGCAGCCCGAAGTACTCCTTCTCGCGGGTGGTGACCGCGATTTCGTAGCACAGCAGCGCCAGCTCGTTGAGGTCCTTCTGGGTGAGGTAGTCGCGCAGCCCGCTGACCGGTTCGTCGGCGTGCAGATCCCAGAACTCCATCGCGGCGTCGTGCACCGGCGCGTCGCGCAGCATTTCCCGGATGGCGTTGTTGGTGCGCTTGAGCGCGAACAGCGCGCCCTTGCCCGCCAGATCGCCGACGAAGGTGCTGTCGGCGGCGACCTTCTTGGCACGGTTGGCCGCGGACTGGCCCAGCGACATCAGCGACGAGACGCCCGGGATCTTCTCGG
The DNA here is from genome assembly GCF_015477775.1 of Nocardia abscessus. Lineage (GTDB taxonomy): Bacteria > Actinomycetota > Actinomycetes > Mycobacteriales > Mycobacteriaceae > Nocardia > Nocardia abscessus_A. Next base: position 62,555 of record NZ_JADLQO010000017.1, read on the forward strand.
CGCGCTCCCGGTTGGCCTGCATGAAGTCGTTGATCAGCTTGTCCACGAACTTCGAGGCGACGGTGGCCACCAGCGGGCTCTCGGTGAGCCGGTCCAGGATGCGCTCCTGCGCCTGGTGCATGCCGAAGATCTTCTCCAGCAGCGCCTCGACCGGCTCGCGTTCGACCACCTCGCCGAGCCGGTAGTCGTGGTTGGCGGCGATGTGGTCGTAGATGGAGTCGGCGAACACCCCGACCATGTCGGCGATCACCGGGCTGCCACCGATCAGCTCGACGATGGTGCGGACGGTCTGCTTGGCCTGCTCGATCTCGACGACGTCGCGGAAGACCAGCGTGTCGGCGACGGCGAGCACCGCTTCGGTGTCGCGTGCGATCACCTCGGCGAAACGCTCACCACTGACCTCGGCGAGCAGGAATTCCACCTGGGCGTCCAATAGCCGTTCGGCGATCTCACGCGGCTCGCTCATCGAATTCCACCCATCACTGCTCGTCCGGCGCGGCCGGCCGGGATCACGGTTGGTTCGGGTCGACGTCGTTGTCGCGCAACGATTTCCGTATCCGGTCCAGCCGCTCACGCGCGGCCTTCTCGCGCGCCTGCCATTGTTCGTCCACGCTGCGCCCCGCGGGAGTCTGCCGGTCGAGTTCGTCCATCCCCTGCGCGGTGCCGTAGCGCTGCTCGACCTTATCGCGAACTGACTCGAAAGTAGGAACGCCGGAGGTCGAATATCCGCCGCTCGCGGCGGCACTCGGCATACCCGGCGGCGGTACCGGTACCGCCGGTACCGCGGAAGTGCCGCCGACCTGGCCGGATATCTCCGTCGCCTGCCCGGGAGGCGGGGGCACGCGGGGCGCAGTGGCAGGAGTCACATCCGGAGCGGCGATCGCATCACCCGTCTCCACCAGCCCCATCAGCGCCGCGTGGACCGCCGCGAACCCGGGGCGCGCCGCCGTCGCGACCAGCAGGACACCTGCCAGCTCCGCGTCGGACAGGCCGGCCAACCGGCTCACGATCTCGCTGTCGTCACTCATACCGCCAGGCTACGCAGCCGCGACCGGACCGCACGCGGTTCACGACCGCACCTGCGCGCCCGCCCACTCGCGCACGAGGTCGTACCAGGTCGAGCCGCCGACGACGATCAGGTCGTTGTGCCCGGCGCCGGGAAAGACGACGAGCCGTTTCGGCTCCCGCGCCGCGGCGTAAAGCCGTTGCGCGTGCCGCAGCGGCAGCAGTTCGTCCTGGTCGCCGTGCATGATCAGGACCGGAGCGCGCAGCGCGCGGATGCGGCGTTCGTTCGGATAGGCGTTCGGGACCAGTGGTGCGGGCAGGAACGGATACACCGACCGAGCGGCGTCGCGAAGGCCGGTGAAGGTGGACATGAGCATCACTCCGGCGGGCGGATGGTGCTGCGCCAGCTCGAGGACGACGCCGCCGCCGAGCGACTTGCCCAGGTACAGCACCCGGGCTGGGTCGACCCCGGGTTGGGCCAGCAATGCCTCGCGCGCGGCACGGGCGTCGAGGTATGTGCCCCGCTCGGTGGGCTTCCCGGTGCTGCGCCCGTACCCGCGGTAGTCGAAGGCCAGTACATCGAAACCGGCCTCGGTGAGCAACGCGAAGATCGGCACCCGGTCGCCGATGTTGCCCGCGTTGCCGTGCGCGAACAGGATGTGCCCGACCGAATCCCGCGCGGGCATCCACCAGGCGTGCACGATCTCCCCGTCCGAGGTGGGCAGGGAGAGATCGGCGTACTCCATGCCGAGCAGCGCCGGGGTCTGCAGCACGGTCCGCTCCGGTAGGTAGGTCAGCGCGTTGAGGATCGGACTGGCCGGGTGTCGCATGCTCACGTTCTTACTCCTGGGCGAGCGAGACCAGGGCGAGGGGTGCCGCAATACCGGTCGAGCCGTCCCGGCCCACGCGTCCCGCGCGGGCGCATCGGTCGGGCTCCCCCGGATCAGCTGCGCAGTACCGCACCCACCGCCTCGGCCGCCGCCGCGACGGCCGCGTCGCGCGCCGCACTGGCCTCGTCTTCGGTGAGGGTCCGGTCGGTGGCGCGGAAACGCAGGGCATAGGTGAGCGACTTTCGGCCCTCGCCCGCCTGGGCGCCCTCGTACACGTCGAACAGCGCGATGTCCTCCAGCAGCTCGCCGCCGCCGGTACACAGCGCGGCCTGGACGGACGCCGCCGGAATCGTCTTCTCGACACTCACCGAGACGTCCTGCAGCACCGCGGGGAACGGCGACACCGTCGGCACCGGCCGGGCTTCCCGCAGCGGCAACGCGTCCAGGTCGAGCTCGACGGCGCAGGTGCGCGCGGGCAGACCGGAACGTTCCAGCACGGCGGGGTGCAGTTCACCCGCGTAGCCGACGACCGTTCCGTCGACCACCAGCTCGGCACAACGGCCGGGGTGCCAGGGCAGATGCGCCACCGGACGGCGCTCGATGGTCACACCCGCCGCGTCGGCGACGGCGTCGGCGAGCGCGAACGCGTCGGCGGCCTCGACCGGACGGCCCGGTCCCCAGGGCCCGCGCGGCTCGCGGCGTCCGGTGAGGACGGCGGCCACATGCACCGGCTGGTGGGGCAGCGAATCGAGCAGTTCGGCGATCTCGTCGTCGGTGGGACGCCGGTCCACCGGAAGCGGCTCGACCGCCCTGGTGTTCGCCCCGGGCAGCACGACCTGCGCGATGCCGTAGATGGCGAGATCGCGCGCCCCCCGCGAGATGTTGCGGGCGGCCACCTCGAGCAGACCGGGCAGCAGTGTGGTGGCCAGCTCGGAACGCTCCACGTCCAGCGGGTTCACCACCTTGGTGGTGACGCGGCGCGGATCGTCGGCGTCCAGACCCCAGGTGTCGAACACCCCGGCGGGCAGGAACACCGGCGGCGGAACCTCCACGGCCCCCGCGAACGCCAGCGCGCGGCTGACGGCGCGGCGCCGGCGCTGGGCCGGCGTGAGCCCCCGCCCGGCCGGTGCGGCGGGCAGCACGGAGGGGATCTGCTCCAAGCCCTCCAGCCGCAGCACCTCTTCCACCAGGTCGGCGGGCTGGGCCAGGTCGGGCCGCCAGCTCGGCGGAGTCACCACCAGCTGACCGTGTCCGGTCTCGCTGACGCCGACCTCGACCGTGCAGCCGATCTGGGCCAGGCGGCGCGCCGATGTCCCGGTCGGGTAGGTGACGCCCGCGACGCGGTCGGCCAAGTCGATGTCCATGCGAATGGGCTCGGCGGCGGGAACCGGAATGCGGATGTCGGTGAGCACCGGTTCCACGGTGCCCCCTGCGATGTCGGCGAGCAGGGCGGCCGCCCGATCGAGGGCGGCGACGTTGATCTCCGGATCGACGACCCGCTCGTACCGCTTTCCCGCCTCGGAGACCAGCTTGTGCCTGCGCGCGGTCCGGTAGACCAGCAGCGGATTCCAGGTGGCCGCCTCGAGCAGGATGTCGGTGCTCTCCGCGCCGACCTCGGTGCTCGCCCCGCCCATCACGCCGGCCAGCGAGACGACGCCGGAATCGTCGGCGATCACCACGTCCTCGGCGTCGAGGGCGCGCTCCACATCGTCCAGGGTGCGCAGCGTCTCACCCTTGTTCGCGGCGCGGACCACCAAGCCGCCCGACACCTTCGCCGCGTCGAAGGCGTGCAGCGGTTGCCCCAGCTCGAGCATCACGTAGTTGGTGACGTCCACCGCGGGCGAGATCGGACGCACGCCCGACAGCAGCAGCCTGCGCTGCAACCACCAGGGGCTGACCGCCTTCGGATCGATGCCGGTGACCCGGCGTGCCGCGAAACGGGTGCACTGCGAATCCGGCTCGACCCGGATCGACCAGGCCTCCTGCTCGTGATCGGGCAGGGTCCGCACCGCGGGGTCGGCGTACTCGAGATCGAAACCGCAGGCCAGTTCGCGGGCCAGGCCGCGCGCCGAGAAGCAGTAGCCGCGATCGGGCGTGATGTTCAGCTCGATGACGGTGTCGTCGAGACCGAGCAGCGCGTTGGCGTCGGTGCCCGGCTCGGCGGTGCCCGGCTCCAGCACCAGGATGCCGGAATGGTCCTTGCCGATACCCAGTTCGGCGACCGAGCAGATCATCCCGTTGGAGACGTGACCGTAGGTTTTGCGCGAGGCGATCTGGAAGCCGCCGGGCAGTACGCCGCCGGGCAGCACCACGACCACCAGGTCACCGACCTCGAAATTCCGTGCACCGCAGACGATCTCTTGCAAGTCGGGCTTGCCGATGTCCACCTTGCAGAACCGGATCGGCTTCTTGAACTCGGTCAACTCGGTGATCTCGGCCACCCGGCCGACCACCAGCGGCGGCTCACCGCCCGCTTCCGCGGCGCTCCCCTGCGGGCCCGCGACGCGCTGGAGCTTGTCGACCTCTTCGACTTCCAGCCCGACCCGGACGAATCCGGCGTCGAGCTCCTCCGGCGTCACCGACCACTCCGGGTTGGTGCGCTGGATGATGTCGGTCAGCCAGGACTGCGCTACTCGCACTTGTCGTTTCGCTCTCTCGATCGAAGGGTGGGGTCAGGACCGGATACCGAAGGGCAGCGTGAAGCGCACGTCGCCCTCGACGATGTCACGCATGTCCGGGATGCCGTTGCGGAACTGCAGCGTCCGCTCCAGGCCCATGCCGAACGCGAATCCGCTGTACACCTCGGGATCGATCCCGCTGGCGATCAGCACCTTCGGGTTCACCATGCCGCAGCCGCCCCATTCGACCCAGCCCGCACCGCCCTTCTTGTCCGGGAACCACACGTCCACCTCGGCGGAGGGTTCGGTGAACGGGAAGTAGTTGGGACGCATGCGGGTGCGGGTGTCCGGTCCGAACAGCGCCCTGGCGAACGCGTCGAGAGTGCCGCGCAGATGCGCCATGGTCAGGCCCTTGTCCACCGCCAAGCCCTCGACCTGTGAGAACACCGGGGTGTGCGTGGCGTCCAGCTCGTCGGTGCGGAAGGTGCGACCCGGGCAGACCACATAGATCGGCAGGTCGCGTTCCAGCATCGAGCGCACCTGCACCGGCGAGGTGTGCGTGCGCAGCACCTGACGCGAGCCCTCCGGCGCGATGTGGAAGGTGTCCTGCATGGTGCGCGCCGGATGGTCGGGCAGGAAGTTCAGCGCGTCGAAGTTGAAGTGCTCGGTCTCCACCTCGGGACCCTCGGCGACCTCCCAGCCCATCGCGACGAACACGTCGGCGACTCGCTCGGAGATGACCGTGATCGGGTGCCGGGCACCGACCGCCACGCGGCGAGCGGGCAGCGTCACATCGATCGCTTCGGCGACCAGCACGGCGGCATCGCGCTCGGCGAGCAACGTGGCGCGGCGGGCCTCGAACGCCTCCGACACCCTGGACCTGGCAACGTTCACCCGCTTGCCCGCGTCGGCCTTCTCCGACTTGGGCAGACTGCCCAGCGCGCGTTGCGCCAGAGCCAGCGGCGCCTTGCCGCCGAGGTGCTCGGTTTTCGCGACCGCGAGCGCATCCAGGTCGGCGGCAGCGGCGAACGCCTTCTCGGCGGCCGCCGCGGCCGCGGCCAGTGCCTCCTCGGTCAGCGCTGCGTTCTGCTCGCCTGCGTCGATGTCGTCGGCCACGATGCTCCGTCTCTCCCCTGGGGATCGATTCGCGGGCACAGCTGATCGCCGACCCGCATTGCTGCTGGTCGCATCGTATTCGATGCCTCGGGCGCGATTCACGCGGATTACCCGCCTGTACAGACCAGACGGTCTGTCGAGTGCGGCCGATCCGCCTCCTGCACGGCACGACGATACGGAGACCGGATCCGATCGCCCAGGTCGTCGGCGTTCCGCGGAGCGCATCGGGACCCGGGCGGAACGACCGGTCGCCGCACATGCACAAATGCGCCCCTCCCCGTGCCGGAGCACAGCGAGAGGCGCACGGATCGGGTCAGTTCGCGGCCGTGACCCGCCTCGGCAACAGCAGCGAGGTCAGCGCGCCCGCCGCGACGATCGCCGCGCCGACCCACACCGCGGGCACCAGGCCGTCCACGAAGCTCTGCGGCCCCAGGTAGGAACCCGAGCCGGCGAACACCGAGGCCAGCACCGCCACGCCCATCGCGACGCCCACCTCGCGGACCGTGTTGTTGGTACCCGAGGCCATGGCCTGGTCCTCCGCCGTCGCGCTGGCCATCACGATGGTCGAGGCGGGCGCGAAGGTCAGTCCCATGCCGACGCCCGCGAGCAGGAACGGTGCGACGTACGCGCCGTAGTCGACCTCTACCGTGGTGATCGCGGCCATCCAGGCCAGCGCGGCGGCCAGCAGCACCTGACCGGTGGTGATCAACGTGCGCGCACCCACCCGATCGACCAGCAGACCCGCGATCGGCGCGACCACCATCGGCGCCATGGTCCACGGCATGGTGCGCACGCCCGATTCCAGCGGGCTGTAACCCTGCACCACCTGGAAATACTGCGCGAGCAGGAAGATCGAACCGAACACGCCGACCGAGAAGGCGAAGCCGACCACGTTGCTCACGCTGAACGCCCGGGAACGGAACAACCGCAGCGGCAGCATCGGCTCGGGCACCCGCAGTTCCCAGACGACCAGCGCGACCAGCAGCACGGCGCCGCCGACCAGCGCGGACAGCACGCTCGCCGAAGTCCAGCCGTCGTCGGCGCCGTGGATGACGCCCCACACGATCGCGAGCACGCCGCCCGCCGACAGCAGCAGCCCGGCCGGGTCGAGGCGGCGGCTGCGGCCGTGCGATTCGGCGAGCACCCGCGCGGCGAACGGCAGCACGACCAACCCGAGCGGCACGTTGAGCCAGAAGATCCACTGCCAGCTCAGCCCCTCGACCACCGCGCCACCGACCAGCGGGCCGAGCGCGACGCCGAGCCCGGCGATGCCGCCCCAGATCCCGATGGCCGCGTTGCGCATCCGTTCCGAGACGGCCGCGGACAACAGGGTCAGCGACAGCGGCATCACGGCGGCCGCGCCGAAGCCCTGCACCGCCCGCGCCGCGATCAGCATGCCAGGTCCGGCCGCGAGTGCGCATGCCGCGGACGCCAGTGTGAACAGGGCAATGCCGAGCAGGAAGATCCGGCGCCTGCCGAGCCGGTCACCGATCGCGGACGCGGTGAGCAGCAGCGAGGCGAACGACAGCGTGTAGGCGTTGACGAACCACTGCAGGTCGGCCAGCGAAGCGCCCAGCTCGGTGCGGATCACCGGCAGCGCGTTCGTCACCACGAGGTTGTCCAGCGTGACCATGAACATCGGGGTACCGACCGCGGCCAGTACGGCGGCGAGCCTGCGACCGCCGATCGTGGTCGCGGGCGGCACGACAGGCGCCGTGGCGAGTGGAAGGGTCTCGGTCATATCCAGTCCTTGTTGTAATCGACTGATAACTAATGTCCAGAACAGTATGCATCGACTGATAACATGTCAAGACAGACCAGGAACCAGCGAAAACGGAGCACGATGGCGACCAGGACCAGAATGACTGCCGGCGAGCGAGGCGAGCAGGTACTTCGCGCGGCGGTGTCCGCGTTCGCCGAATCCGGATACGCCGCCACCCGGACCGACGAGATCGCCCGGCGCGCGGGTGTGTCACAGCCGTACGTGATTCGGCTGTTCGGTACCAAGCAGAACCTGTTCCGTGCGGCCTTGCACCGCGTGTGCGACCGGATCGAGGAGATTTTCCGTACCGCCCGTACCGAGGCCGCGCCCGATGCGGGCCCCGAGGAAGCCCTGGCCGCGCTCGGCAACGGCTATTCGGTCTTCCTCGCCGAACGAGAACTGCTCCAGCTGCTGCTGCACGGCTTCGCCGCCAGCGCGGACCCTGCGATCGGCGACCAGGTCAGGGCCCGATTCGGCGGGATCTACCACCTGATCCGGGAACTCACCGGAACGCCGGAAACCGAGGCGCGGCGCTTCCTTTCCACCGGGATGCTGCTCACCGTCATGAGCGCGATGCAGGTGGCGGGACCGGACGCGGTGCCCGCGGCATGGGCGGACGAGATTCTCCAGAACCTGAGCACGCAGGGCGATTGACGATCCGGGATCGCTCCGCGAAAGCGCCATTTCCCACCGCGGTTGCACCCATACCAGCCGAACCCGCCTCCCGAGCGAAGCATGACCGAGCTTCCCCGGTCCGCCGCGTCCAAGCGGGCCGTCACTCCCCTTGGCGAACCACAACTACCCGTCCACCCGCGCCCAGCACACCTCAGCCCCAGGGTTTCGAGCGCAGCGAGACCGAGCATGCGCCGTTCGCGGCGAGCCATAGGGGGCCGCGGACATCCAGCGCCGCAGGCGCTGGAAATCAAACACCATAGCGAACGCGCGAGTTGGCGTAGAGGCAGATCGCGGCGGCAGTGGCCAGATTCAGGCTCTCGGCGCGGCCGCGGATGGGGATGCGGATGCGATGGTCGGCGCGGCGCGCGACAGCGGGATCCAAGCCGTGCGCCTCGTTGCCGAACAGCCAGGCGACGGGGGCGGTGAACAATCCGTCGGCGTCGTCGAGGTCGACTTCGCCGTTCGCCGCCGTCGCCAGGATGGTGATGCCCGCCGCGGCGATCGAATCGAGCGTCTCGGCGACGTCGCGGTGCCGGGCGATCGGCACGTGGAAGATGCTGCCCGCGCTGGCCCGCACGCACTTGCCGTTGTGCGGATCGACGGTGTCGCCCGCCAGCACCACACCGTCCGCGCCCACGGAATCGGCCACCCGTACGAGCATTCCCGCGTTGCCCGGCTCGGCCATCTCGACCGGAACGGCCAGCATCCGCGGCTGAACGTCGAGGATGTGAGCCAAGGGCACGTCGAGCAGATCGCAGACCGCGACCAATCCCGGGGCCGTGACGGTTTCCCCGAGGTGCTGTGCCGCGCGATCACTGACCAGCGTGGTGCGGATCCCCGTGGCCGCGGCCCCCGCGATCAGCGCGTGGTCGCGTTCGGCGGCGGCCTTCGAGTAGAACAGCTCGTGGACGCGCCCGGTCTCCAGCGCCGCCGCGACCGCGTTGGCGCCCTCGGCGAGAAATCGTCCCGCTTTGCGGCGCTGTGCGCTGCGCTGCAGCTTCACAGCGGAAACGACCCGTGGATTGCGCTCGCTGAGCGCTTCCACGGGCCGTTCCGAAAGTTGTCCGTGTGCCAACGGATGCGACTCAGGCAGCCGGCGCGTTGACATCCTGCGGCAGGGCGGCCTTGGCGACCGCGACGAGACCGGCGAACGCCTCGGCGTCCGACACCGCGAGCTCGGCGAGGATCTTGCGGTCCACCTCCACACCGGCGGCCTTCAGGCCCTGGATGAAGCGGTTGTAGGTGATGTCGTTGATGCGCGCGGCGGCGTTGATGCGCGCGATCCACAGCTTGCGGAAGTCACCCTTGCGCGCCCGGCGGTCCCGGTAGGCGTAGGTGAGCGAGTGCAGCTGCTGTTCCTTGGCCTTGCGGTACAGCCGCGAGCGCTGGCCGCGGTAACCCTTGGAGGCCTCAAGGATGGAACGGCGCTTCTTCTGAGCGTTGACGGCCCTTTTGACGCGTGCCACTGGTCAGTCCTGTTCGATCTGGGGGCGCGGGGCAGCGCCCGGGAAATGGGTCGGGAGGCGACGGAGGTGCTCCGGTCGCGGGGTGCCGTTCGGTCTGCGCGCGGGCGCGATCAGATACCGAGCAGCTTCTTCACGCGACGGACGTCGGCGGGCGCGACTACTTCCACACCGTCCAGACGGCGAGTCCGGCGGGTGGGCTTGTGCTCGAACAGGTGGCGACGGTTCGCCTGCTGGCGAAGCAGCTTGCCTTTGCCGGACACCTTGAATCGCTTCGAGGCGCCGCTGTGGGTCTTCATCTTCGGCATGGATTCCTCTATCTGTCGTCCCGGCGGTCCTCCGGGACCGCCGGTGTTCTGATCGGTGTTACTGCGGGCCGGCCGTCTCGGCCTGCTCCGCGGCGGGCTGACCGGCCGGTGCGGCGCTGGGCGCCGGACGCGGGGCCGACTCCTGCTGCGCCTTCACGCGGGTCTTCGCGCCCTTGTGCGGGGCGAGGACCATGGTCATGTTGCGACCGTCCTGCTTGGCCGAGGTTTCCACGAAGCCGAGCTCGGCGACGTCGGACGCCAGCCGCTGCAGCAGCCGGAAGCCGAGTTCGGGCCGGGACTGCTCGCGTCCGCGGAACATGATCGTCACCTTGACCTTGGACCCGGCCTCGAGGAAGCGAACGACGTTGCGCTTCTTGGTCTCGTAGTCGTGGTCGTCGATCTTCGGGCGGAGCTTCTGCTCCTTGATCACCGTCTGCTGCTGGTTCTTCCGAGACTCGCGCGCCTTCTGCGCCGTCTCGTACTTGAACTTGCCGTAGTCCATGATCTTGCAGACCGGCGGACGGGCATCGGGTGCCACCTCGACCAGATCGAGGTCGGCTTCGAGGGCGACGCGTAGTGCATCTTCAACACGCACGATCCCAACCTGCTCGCCGCCAGGTCCGATGAGCCGAACCTCGGGAACACGGATGCGATCGTTGATGCGGGTCTCAGTGCTGATGGGGCCTCCTAGGTCAAGCGGTGTCGTCAGACGACCGCGCGCAATAACTGCAACCCCTGTTCAACACGAAGGCCCCGGTGCGATATTCCGCACACAGGGCCCGATGTCGACCGATCGCCGACACGAGCGCACTCGGGTCGACTCTCGTATCCGGTTCTTCACGAGAACTCGGCACGAGAAACCCACCCTCGCGGGGCGGGTGACCGGACCGCTGGCCGTACGATGACTCGGCGGCAGCGGTGGGAGTCGGGCTCCACTTATCAGCCCCGAGGCAAGCCCGGGGCGGTCGTCAGCGGAAAGTCTAACATTCCGTTCGGCTATCGCCGAATCGGCCCGAAAATCCCTTGCCGGGCCGCACACCGCGTGCCACGCTCCCCCGGTGCGCACACCATGCCGTGACCTGCTGCGCTGGCAGCTCGACCTGACCTGGTCGCTGGCCGGAATCCATCTCGAGGCGCTCACGCCGGAGGACTTCCTCTGGGAACCCGCCGAACTCACCTGGACGGTACATCCCGATTCCGAGGGCGTGTGGCGACCGGACTGGGCCGACACCGAGCCCGACCCGGTGCCCGTGCCCACGATCGCCTGGCTCACCTGGCACATCGGCTGGTGGTGGGGCTCGGCCATCGACCACGCCGAGGGACTCACCCCGCCCGCGCGGGAGGACGTGCACTGGCCCGGTGACGGCGCGGCGACCATCGCCTGCCTGCACGACCTGCACACCGAGTGGGTGCGCGTACTGGACGGGCTCGCCGAGTCCGACCTGGACCGCCCCAGTGCCTACCCGTGGCCCGCCGACGCCGGGCTGACCATCGCGCACATGGCGGGGTGGGTGAACGCGGAGCTGATGAAAAACGTCACGGAGATCGGCCACCTCCGGATGCTGCGCGCGGCGTCGCTAGCCTGAAGGCATGACCGACGAGCTCGACGCCTCCGTACGCGAACTGGCCGACATCCCCGCGGTGGAGGTGATCAGCCGCGCCGCCGTCATGCTGATGAGCTCGGCGGCGGAAAAGCTCGGCCTGGCCGACGAGGACCCGGACGCCAGCCCGCGCCGCGATCTGGACGAGGCGCGCCGCGTGATCACCGCGCTGGCCGGTCTCGTCACGGCGTCCGTGGAATACCTGGGCCCGCACGCCGGACCGATCCGCGAGGGATTGCAGTCGCTGCAGCGCGCCTTCCGCGAGTCCTCCGCCCATCCCGACGAGCCGGGCAAGGGCCCGGGCGAGAAGTACACCGGCCCGGTCTACTGACCCAGGAAGCGGACCACGGGCCGTGCGCTGAAGCCCTCGGCCCATTCCAGCGCCCTCTACCCGATCCATCCAGGATTTCGAAGCGCGGCCGGAAATTTATGGGCGAAATACCTATGGGGACAACGATGTTTAGGAAATATCCCAACGGGTAGGGCACAGTTGAGTCCATGGCTTCTCGGATTCTTCTCGCTCCCGGATTCTGGCTCGGTGCATGGGCGTGGGACGAAGTCGCGCCCGATCTGCGCCGGCGGGGCAACGAGGTGCTGGCGCTCACGCTGCCCGGTCTGGAGGCGACCGACCCCGATCGGTTGTCGGCCACTCTGGAGTCCCAGGCCGAGGCCATCATCGGCGCGGTGCCCGCGGGCGAGACCGTCGTGCTCGTCGCGCACTCCGGTGGTGCGGCGCCCGCCTATCTCGCCATCGACCGTGCGCCCGACCTGTTCCGCCGGGCGATCTACGTCGACAGCGCGCCGCTGCCGAACGGGTTCGTCATCAACTCCGCGCTGGACGCCGCCGTGCGCGAATGGAACCTGCCGGACTGGTCCGAACTGGAGGCCGAGGGCAGCAGCCTGGCGGGCTTGGACGAGACCGCCTTGGCGCGCTTCCGCGACCGGGCCGTCTCGGAGCCGGCGTCCGTCGCGGGCGCGCCGCTGCGATTGAGCGATTCGGCCGCGCGGCTGGCCGTCCCCACCACCGTGATCTGCAGCAGCATGACCGCCGAGCTGGTCAAGAAGCTGCGCGACAACGGTGAAGCGGCGATCTTCGCCGAACTGGCCCGCATCGACGCCGAATACGTCGACCTGCCCACGGGGCACTGGCCGATGTGGTCCAAGCCGAAGGAACTGGCCGAACTGATCCACACCATCGCCAACCGCTGACCGAAGCGGCGCGGCCCGTGCGATCCGGGCCGCGCCGCGCGATGGTCAGCCGACCGGTGCCGTCTTCTTCGCCACCCGCTTGGTCGCCTTCGCTGCCGCTTTCTTCGCCGGAGCCTTCTTCGCCGCGGCCTTCTTCGCGGCGCTCTGCGGCGCGGGCCGCGCGTCCAGCACCTCTTTCAGGAACTGGCCGGTGTAGCTGTCCTCGACGGCCGCGATCTCCTCCGGCGTGCCCTCGGCGACGACCGTGCCGCCGCCGGAGCCGCCTTCCGGGCCCATGTCGATCACCCAGTCGGAGGTCTTGATGACGTCCAGGTTGTGCTCGATGACGATCACCGTGTTGCCCTTGTCCACCAAGCCGTTGATGACGTTGAGCAGTTTGCGGATGTCCTCGAAGTGCAGACCGGTGGTCGGCTCGTCGAGGATGTACACGGTGCGGCCGGTGGACCGCTTCTGCAGCTCAGCGGCCAGCTTCACCCGCTGCGCCTCGCCACCGGAGAGGGTGGGAGCGCTCTGACCGAGGCGCACGTAACCGAGCCCGACGTCCACCAGGGTCTTGAGGTAGCGGTGGATCGAGGTGACCGGTTGGAAGAACTCGGCGGCCTCCTCGATGGACATGTCCAGCACCTCGGCGATGGTCTTGCCCTTGTAGTGCACCTCGAGGGTTTCCCGGTTGTAGCGGGCGCCGTGGCAGACCTCGCACGGGACGTAGACGTCCGGCAGGAAGTTCATCTCGATCTTGAGCGTGCCGTCACCGGAGCAGGCTTCGCACCGCCCGCCCTTGACGTTGAACGAGAACCGGCCCGGCTGGTATCCGCGCACCTTCGCCTCGGTGGTGGCCGCGAACAACGTGCGGATCTTGTCGAAGACGCCGGTGTAGGTGGCCGGGTTGGACCGTGGCGTCCGACCGATCGGCGACTGATCCACCTGCACCAGTTTGTCCAGGTGATCGAGCCCGTTGACCCGGGTGTGCCTGCCGGGCACCTGCCGCGCGCCGTTGAGCCGGTTCGCCAGCACCGTCGCCAGGATGTCGTTCACCAGCGTCGATTTGCCCGAGCCGGAGACGCCCGTCACCGAGGTGAGCACGCCGAGCGGGAACGCGACGTCGATCCCCCTGAGGTTGTGCTCGCTCGCCCCCACCACGGTGAGCTGCCGCTTCTTGCCGACCGGGCGGCGCACCAGCGGCACCTCGATCCGCTCCCGGCCGGACAGATACGCTCCGGTCAGCGAGTTCGGGTCGATGAGCAGCTCTTCGTAGGGCCCGCTGTGCACAACGGTGCCGCCGTGCTCGCCGGCGTACGGGCCGATGTCGACCACCCAGTCCGAGGCGCGGATGGTGTCCTCGTCGTGCTCGACCACGATCAGCGTGTTGCCGAGATTGCGCAGCCGCGTGAGGGTCTCGATGAGCCTGCGATTGTCCCGCTGGTGCAGGCCGATCGACGGTTCGTCGAGCACGTACAGCACGCCGACCAGCCCGGAGCCGATCTGGGTGGCGAGCCGGATCCGTTGCGCCTCACCGCCGGAGAGCGTGGCCGCCGCGCGCGACAGCGTCAGGTACTCCAGACCGACGTCGAGCAGGAAGCCGAGCCGTGCCTGCACCTCCTTGAGCACCTGCCCGGCGATCGCCGCCTCGCGCTCCCCCAGGGTGAGCGAGTTCAGGAACGCCGAGCACTCGCCGATGGACAGGTCACTGACGTCGGCGATGGACTTCTTGTCGCCCGCGGCGGCGATGGTGACGGCGAGGATCTCCGGGCGCAGCCGGGCGCCGTTGCACACCGGGCACGGGATGTCGCGCATGTACCCGTCGTAGTGCTCTTTCATCTGCTCGGACTCGGTGCTCTCCATGCGCCGCTGCAGGAACGGCATCACGCCCTCGAAGTCCGCGTAGTACGAGCGCTTGCGCCCGTAGCGGTTGGTGTAGGACACGTGCACCTGGTCGGCGCTGCCCTCCAGCACCGCCTTGCGCGCCTTCGGCGGCAGATCCTGCCACGGGGTGTCCATGGAGAAGCCGATGGCATCGGCGAGACCGGACAGCAGCCTGGTGAAGTACTCGGCGGTCTGGCCACGCGACCACGGCGCGATGGCGCCGTCGTTCAGGCTCAGCGCCGGGTCGGGCACCACCAGTTCCGGGTCGACCTCCTTGCGGATGCCCAGGCCGGTGCAGTCCGGGCACGCGCCGTAGGGCGAGTTGAACGAGAACGAGCGCGGCTCCAGGTCCTCGATGTCCAGCGGGTGACCGTTGGGGCAGGCGAGGCGCTCGGAGAAGCGGCGCTCCCGGTCGTGCGCGTGCTCGTCGCGATCGACGAAGTCGAGCACCACGATGCCGTCGGCGAGCCGCAGCGCGGTCTCGATCGAATCGGTCAGGCGCTGCTTGGAATTCGGCTTCACCGCCAGCCGGTCGACCACCACCTCGACGTCGTGCTTCTCCTGCTTCTTCAGCTTCGGCGGATCGGTGAGCGGATACACCACGCCGTCGACCCGCACGCGGGAGTAGCCCTGGGTGTTCAACTGGTCGAACAGGTCGACGAACTCGCCCTTGCGAGTGCGCACCACCGGAGCGAGCACCTGGAAGCGGATGCCCTCCTCCATCGCCAGCACCTGGTCGACGATCTGCTGCGGCGTCTGCTTGGCGATCAGCTCGCCGCACACCGGGCAGTGCGGCGTGCCGGCCCGCGCGTAGAGCAGCCGCAGGTAGTCGTAGACCTCGGTGATGGTGCCCACGGTCGAGCGCGGATTGCGGTTGGTCGACTTCTGGTCGATGGACACCGCGGGCGAGAGACCCTCGATGAAGTCGACGTCGGGCTTGTCCATCTGGCCGAGGAACTGCCGCGCGTACGCGGACAGCGATTCGACATAGCGCCGCTGCCCCTCCGCGAAGATCGTGTCGAAGGCCAGGCTCGACTTTCCGGAGCCGGACAGACCGGTGAACACGATGAGGCTGTCGCGGGGCAAGTCGAGATCGACACCCTTGAGGTTGTGCTCCCGAGCTCCGCGCACAGTGAGGCGTTCCGCCACAGGTCGTCCCTTCTCCTTCGTGTTCGGCGTCCAGACATACCCCCGGCCGCCATGCTAGGCATGGGCACCGACAAGTTTCGCGGACCGCCCGTCACCTCGACGAATGGCGGGAACCCGGCGGCCGGACGTTACGGATCGAGCCGGGGAAACTGGCAAGGACGCCCCCGTAGCATCGCCCTCCCGGCGCCCCTGGTCAACAGCGGGACGGTCCTCGTCATTCCCCTCGCCGCCCGCCGTTCCGCCGCCGCGACCGCGCGGCTGAGGCCGATGACCGCGGCAACGGTCGATCCCGGGTTGCGGGTGGAGGGCAGTTGTCCGAGGCCCGCCTCGGCGGCGAGTGCTCGAGGTCACGCTCCCGCTCGTGTGCGGAAGAACCTGCCGAGTACCGCCGTCGCGGTCCGGGCATCGGCACAGCGCTGCCGGGAATTCGTCCAGCGGCCGACCTCGGTCGGTCGACTTCGCCGCGTGCGCACCGGCTGCCGACTAGACTGAGCCCGCTGTGCGCATCTCACCGGCCTCCCCGGCTTCTTCATGACGGACGTCACTCCCGCCCTCACGTCGACGGTGCTCGACACCCTGCGCGCCCTCGTGCGCGCGGCCACCCGCCTGGTCGACGCCCGCTACGGCGCGCTCGGCGTCCGCGGACACGATCATCAACTGGTCGAATTCATCTTCCAGGGGATCGAGGACACGACGACCGCCCATATCGGCCGGTCTCCCGAGGGACAAGGCGTCCTCGGACTGCTGTTCCTGCACCCGGAACCGATCCGGCTGGACGATCTGTCGAAACATCCCGCATCCGTCGGGTTTCCGCCCAACCACCCGCCGATGGGCAGTTTCCTCGGCGTCCCGGTGCGGATCGGCGAGGAGATCTTCGGCAATCTCTACCTCACCGAGAAGGCGGGCGGGCAACCGTTCACCGACGACGACGAGGCCGTCGTGCTGGCGCTGGCCGCCGCGGCGGGCATCGCCATCGAGAACGCCAGACTGTACGAATCCGCGCGGACCAGGCAGGCGTGGATCGAAGCCACCCGGGACATCGCGACCGAGTTCCTCGCGGGCACGGCGCCGGACCTGGTGCTCGCGCAGGTGGTCGCGCGCGCCCGCGCGCTGACCGGCTCGCAGCAGGCGTTGCTGGCCGTGGTCGCGCCCGCGACGCCGCCCGACGAGGCCACCGAACTCGTTGTGGCGCAATGGTTCGGTCCCGGCCCGGGTCCGGAGCGGGTGCGTATCCCCGGCACCGCCACCGGCACGGCGTTCACCGAGCGTGCGCCGGTGCAGGTGACCGACGCCGGAGCGGTCGATCTCGGCGCTCCGGTCGGCTCGGCGGGGCCCGCGCTGGTGCTGCCGTTGCAGACCGCGGATCTCGTGCTGGGTGTGCTGATCATCGTCCGCCCGCCCGGTTGTGCCCCGTATTCCGGCGAACTGATCGAGCTGACCGCCGCGTTCACCGATCAGGCGGCGCTGGCCATGCAACTGGCCGAGACCCAGCGCAGGATGCGTGAGCTCGACGTCCTCGCCGACCGCGACCGCATCGCGCGCGATCTGCACGACCATGTCGTGCAACGGCTGTTCGCGGTCGGGCTCGGGCTGCGGGCCACCGCGGCCCGCACCGACGATCCGGAAGTGCGGCAACGACTTTCGGCGGAGATGGATGGCCTGCAGGAGGTCGTGCAGGAGATCCGCACATCGATCTTCGACCTGCACGGCGGCGACCCGCTGCGGCGGCGGCTCGAGGACGCGATCCGCCAGCAGACCGCCGATGGCGCGTTCCGGGCCAGCGTGCGATTCTCCGGACCGCTGTCGGTCGTGGGCGACGCGCTCGCCGACCACGCGGAAGCCGTGGTGCGCGAATCGGTGAGCAACGCGGTGCGCCATTCCGGCGGGAACCGGCTCGCCGTCGAGATCACCGTCGACGACGAGCTGACCGTTCTCGTCGAGGACAACGGCAAGGGCATGCCCGCGGAGGTGGTGCCGAGCGGACTGGCCAACCTCGCGCAGCGCGCGACCATGTCCGACGGCCACTGCACGGTGCGACCGGCCGAGCACGGCGGCACCAGGGTGCACTGGTCCGCGCCGCTGGCCTGACGATCAGACGGACGCCACCAGGGCCAGATCGCCGTCGTGCCGCCGGTACAGCAGCCCGCCACGCCCGCTGTCCGGGTCGGTGCAGAACAGGAACGGCAACCCCTTGCGGCACAACATGTTCGCCGCTTCGGCCGAGTCCAGGCACGCCGCCGGTTCGGCGTCTACGACGATCGACGGGGTGCGGTGGACCATTTCCGGTGACCAGATCGGCGGATAGGTCGCGCGCCGGCGGATGAGTCGCACGCCCGGCGCCGCCCAGTGCACCACCGCGTCCTCGCCGGTGTCGGCGTCGGTGAACAGATGGGCCTCGTAGTCCATCGCGTCCAGGACCGCGACCGCATCGGCGGGCGTGCAGGTGGACAGGGTGACCTGCTTGCGGCGGACGATCGGACGCGGCTCGCCGGCCCAGGCCAGCGGGGGGCGGGCCGGATCCGGCCAGGTCCGCGGTTGTCCCGCGGTCAGGCGGGCCAGCCTGCGGTCCAAGCGCTCGGCGGCGAAGGTCACGGCGAAGCCGCGTGGCCCGGTGACCTGAACCCGGGTGACGACGTCCCGGTTGCGCACCTCGACCTGCACCACCGTGGGCCGCTCCACATCGGGCGGTGCGGTGAGACGCACCCGGGCGGGCGCGTCGAGATGATGCCTGCGCAGGACGCGACCGACGGCTCGCACCGCCCGCGTCACGTCGATGGCGCCCACGTCTCCGCACGTGGTGACCGCTACTTCCGGGTCCGCGGCCGTCGTCCATTGTTCCGCCGCGAATCGCAGCTCCGAGGTGACCATCTGTAATGCCCCGCCTTCCAGATCGATCCGTTCCCACTCCCATGCCAGCACCGCGCCGGTGCGGCGAACAGGGCCGAAAGTCCCCTGCGGCGAAAAGGACTGTGGTAGGTGCGATTCGGGATCATCGAAATCCGAACCTCCGGGCGGCGGCGGTCATTCGGTCTCGCGACCCTCAGGCGGCCCCGAGCACCACGACGGAGTTGTTGCCGCCCATGCCGAGGGAGAGCTTCGCGGTGATACCGCCCTCGAACGTCGCGGGACCGTCCAGCAGCCGCGGATGCGCGGGGGCGACGATCGGCGCGGCGGGCACGATGCCGCGGTCGTAGCCCAGGGCGGCGGCCGCCACCTCGACGGCGGCCGCCGCACCTTGGCAGTGACCCGCCAGCGGCTTCAGCGCGTAGATGTGCGGGCGGTCGGCGAACAGGTGCTCCAGCAGATGGTGTTCGGCCGCATCGCACTGCCGCGTTCCGGTGCCGTGCGCGTTGAAGTAACCCACGTCCGCGGCGGCGACCCCGGCGTCGTCCAGCGCGCGCCGGACGCAGTCGAGGATCTGCTCGTGGGTCGGGTCCACCGAGACCACGTGGTAGGCGTCGTTGGACATGGCGCCGCCGAGTACCGCGGCGTAGGGCCGCTCGGCCGCACGGGTGAGGACGAACGCCACCGACGCCTCGCCCATGCTGAACCCGCGGCTGCCCTCCTGGAAGGGCCTGCACGCGTCCAGCGGTTCGGCGTCTGCCACCGCGGCGCCGAGCCGGACGAAGTGTTCGAGCATCTCCGGGGTGGCGGACAGGTCGGTCGCGACGAAGATCACGTCGTCGGCCATACCCGCGTCCAGCCAGAGCTTCGCGGTGAGCAGCGCGACGTTGGCCGAACTGCACGCGGCGGAGACGTTCATGGCCGGACCGTGGAAGCCGAACTCCTGCATCAGCATCGACACCGGCGTGGACGGCAGCAGCCGCAGGTAATCCCTGGACCGGCGGTAGCCCCCGTCGGCGAGGTAGAACTCGCGCCAGTCCACCACGTCGCCGAGCACGATGGCGTGTAGCAAGCCGACGGTGCGGCCGGGCCGCCAGCCGCGATCCTCGGCGTCGGCGACGGCTTCCCGTGCGGCCTCGTGCACGGCGCGCCCGTAACGGCTCGTGTGCAGTTCGGGGTCCCCGCCCTCCGGCACCAGCGACACCCACGCGTCCTCGTCGCGGCCCGGCCCGTAACCGGATTGCAGCGCCGCCGCCGACTTGCCGCTGAGCAAGCCGTCCCACAGCCGCTCACGTCCCCATCCGTAACCGGTGATCGCGCCGATCCCGGCGATGGTCATATGATCTCGCTGCCGCTGCGGATCCAATCGCGATCGCGCGGCGGTGTTCGGGTCGGCACCCGGCATGTATCGCTCCTTCGCCGGCTCCCCGGGCCGACCGAGCGGTCTGCCCTATCTCGACGCAGAAACCGGTGCCCCAATGATCCCCGGATCCGGCCCGAGAACGTGCCGGTACTGTGATCGAAGCAATACCGTGGACGATGTGATCTTGTACACGTCGATACCAGAATAATCCCGTGTTCCAATGGCCATAATTGGGTCGATGATCGGGGGTTCGAGTGGGTGACGACAAGCTAGCCGCCGCGGTCGACGCCGCCGAACAGCTGGCTGCGCGCTACCGCTCACTGGTCGAACACACCCCGGACGGGATCTGCGTGCACGAGCGCGGCCTGGTCGTCTACGTCAACCCGGCGACCGTCCGCCTGCTCGCCGCCGAGAACGCCGACGAGATCGTCGGCCGCCCGCTGACCGACTTCGTCCACCCCGCGTCCGTCCCCGCGATGCTCGACCGCATCGCCACCCTCACCACCGCGGGCGCGGCCTCGATCCCCGCCGAGATGACGCTGATGCGGGTGGACGGCGGCACCGTCCCCGTGGAGACGGTGTCGGTGCTGACCGCCTGGCACGACCGCCTCGCCTACCAGGTGGTGATCCACGACCTCACCGCCCAGCGCCACGCCGAGGCCGCGCAGCGCAGAGCCGAGCACTACTTCACCACCGTCGTCTCCCAGTTGGAGGAGGGCGTCGTGGTGATCGATCCGGAGGGCCGGATCGAGTCGATGAATCCGGCGGCCAAGCGCATCTTCGGGACCGAGGGCCCCGACGGGCAGGTCATCGGCCGCACCATCCAGTCGCTGCCGCTGGTGCTGCTGGACGCCAACGCCCAACCGCTGCCGCCGAGCCGCCATCCCGTGGCGCGCACGCTGGCCACGGGCGAGACCATCACCGGCTACATCTTCGGCGTAGACCGGGTGGACGGCCAGCGCCGCTGGTTGTCGGGCAGCAGCCGCCTGCTCAATCCCGGCGACCCGCGCTCGTCCGCGGTGTCCTCCTTCGCCGACATCACCGAATTCCGCGCCAGCAGGCGACAACTGGAGTACCAGGCCACGCACGACTCGCTCACCGGGCTGGCCAACCGCTCGCTGATCCTGTCCCAGCTGGCCGCCGCACTGGCCAGCACCGAGGAACTGCTGCCGGTGTCCACCGTGCTGTTCATCGATCTCGACGGGTTCAAGGCGATCAACGACACCCTGGGGCACGCCATCGGCGACACCGTGCTGCAGATCGTCGCCCAGCGGCTACAGCGCGCACTGCGCGGCGACGACATCGTCGGCAGGCTCGGCGGCGACGAATTCCTGGTGCTGCTGTCCGGGCGCACCCGCCGCGTCGACATCGAAGCGCTGGTGAGCAGGCTGCGCTCCACCATGGCCGAGCCGATCATCGCGCGCGGCCACCGGATCGAGGTGAACGCCTCGATCGGCGTCACCGAACTCGGCGTCGGCGACCGGCGCAGCCCGGAAGCCGTGCTGCACGACGCGGACCTGGCGATGTACCGCGCGAAGCCGCCGGGGCGCCGCGAAGGCACCGTCACCAAGGGCCGCAGGCCCAACAGCACCCACGCGTCCTGACCCGGAACCGCGCATGATCGTCGAACACGCCCTGCTGCCGGTTCGCCCCGAGCGCGCCGCCGAGTTCGAAGCCGCCTTCGCCGCGGCGCGCCCGATCATCGCGAGCATGCCCGGCTTCCGGTCGCTGTCGCTGTCGCGCGGCGTCGAGTCGCCCGGCAGCTATCTGCTCCGCGTGGAGTGGGACCGTCTCGACGATCACGTCGTCGGATTCCGCGGCTCGCCGGACTATCAGCGCTGGAAGGACCTGTTGCACCACTTCTACGACCCGTTCCCGGTGGTGGAGCACTTCACGCCGGTTCCGCTCCCCCTGGACGGCGTCGCGCCGCCCGGGCCCTCACCTGGGGATACGGCGAGCCCTCCGCAACCCCAGTAGACTCGACAACTCTGCTTTCCGAGCGTTCGCCTGCCCGGCCCGGGTAGTGTGCTCGCGCCTGTTCGCGGTGACAAGGAGTTCAGTTTGCCCGACCTCACTCAGGATCGTGCCGCCAGCGACGGCGCCCCCGAGCGGATCCGCGAGACCGATCAGGAACAGGCGTACCTGTCGGTGCTGTACGAGCGGCTCGACGAGATGCGCGACTACGCGCGCAACCGGTTGCGCACCGTGCTGCTGGAGACCGGCGGCACCCCGCAGGCCCGCAGCGAACGGGAGTCCTTCACCCAGCTCTACTCCGAGGATCTGGCGAAATACGATGCCGCGGAGCACGGCCTGTGCTTCGGCCGCATCGACCTCGACGGTGCGCAGGAGGAATACCGCTACATCGGCAGGATCGGCATCCTCGACGAGAAGGACGACTACGAGAGCCTCCTGCTGGACTGGCGCGCCCCGCTGGCGCGGCCGTTCTACCTGGCCACCACCGCGGCGCCGGACGGTGTGACCCGGCGCAGGCACATCCGCTCGCGCAACCGCAAGGTCACCGCGATCAACGACGAGTACCTGGACCTGGCGGCCGCGCGCCGGGCCGGCGTCACCGACACCGACGGCGGTGTCGGCAGCGAGAGCGCGCTGCTGTCGGCGCTCAACGCCGCCCGCACCGGCCACATGAACGACATCGTCGAGACCATCCAGCACGAGCAGGACGCGATCATCCGCTCCGAGCACAAGAGCGTGCTCGTCGTCCAGGGCGGGCCGGGCACCGGCAAGACCGCCGTCGCGCTGCACCGCGCGGCATACCTGCTCTACACCTACCGCCAGCAGCTGGCCAAGAGCGGCGTGCTGATCATCGGGCCGAACGCCACCTTCCTGGACTACATCGGCCAGGTGCTGCCGTCGCTCGGCGAGACCGGCGTCCTGCTGTCCACCATCGGCGACCTGTACCCGGGCGTGCGGGCGGTCCGGGAGGACTCGCTGCGCGCGGGCGAGATCAAGGGATCGCTGGCGATACTCGACGTGCTCAAGCAGGCGGTGCGCGACCGCCAAGAGGTGCCCGCGGAGCCGATCCGGCTGAGCTTCGACGGCTATCCGGTCACTCTGGACCGCAAGATCGCCACGAAAGCCCGCGGCCGCGCCCGCTCCTCACGCAGGCCGCACAACCTGGCCCGGCCGATCTTCGCGAGTTCGGTGATCGACGCGCTGACCGACCAACTCGCCCAGACCATGGGCGCCGACCTCTCCGGCGGCCCCAGCCTGCTCAGCTCGGCCGACCTCACCGAGATCCGCGACGAGATGCGGGCCGACCGGCAGATCCAGGCCGCGATCGCCGACCTGTGGCCGATCCTGTCCCCGCAGGACGTCCTGGCCGATCTGCTCGCCGACCCGAAGCGGTTGGACCGGGCCGCGAACTCACTGGACCCGGCCGACCGCGCCGAGCTGCTGCGCTCGGACGACGGGCAGTTCAGCGCCGCCGACGCGCCGCTGCTGGACGAGCTGGCCGAACTGCTCGGGGTGGACGACGCCGAAGAACGCGAGCGCGCCCGCCGCCGCTGGCGCGCCCAGATCGCCGAGGCGCAGGACGCTCTGGACATCCTCACCGGCTCCGCACCGCAGGATCTCGAGGACGAGCTCGACCCGGAGATCCTGATGGCCTACGACCTGATCGACGCGAGCCAGCTGGCCGAACGCCAGGACTTTCGCACTCGCCAGACGACCGCCGAGCGCGCGGCGGGCGATCGGACCTGGACCTACGGCCACGTCATCGTGGACGAGGCGCAGGAGCTGTCGGAGATGGCATGGCGCATGGTGATGCGGCGCATCCCGAACCGGTGGATCACCGTGGTCGGCGACGTCGCGCAGACCGGCGACCCGGCGGGCACCTCGTCGTGGCAGCGGATGCTGGAACCCTACGTCGCGTCCCGGTGGAAGCTGGCCGAACTCACCGTCAACTACCGCACCCCCGCCGAGATCATGGACCTCGCGGCCGACGTCCTCGCGGCGATCGACCCGACGGCCACCGCGCCGCGCTCGGTCCGCGAAACCGGCGTCCCGCCGCGCGCCTACCGGGTCGAGCCGGGCGACGTGCACGCGGAGATCGCCCGGCTCGTCGCCACCGAGACGGGGCCGGGCACCACGGCGGTGCTCGCGCCGCACGCGCTGGTGGAGCGGCTGGCCGACCTGGCGGGCGAGTCGGTGCGGGTCCTGACCGTGCACGAGGTCAAGGGCTTGGAGTTCGACGCGGTCTACCTGGTGGAACCGCAGGACATCCTCGCCGAATCGCCGCGCGGGCTCAACGACCTCTACGTCGCGCTGACCCGGGCCACCCAGCGGCTCGGCGTCGTGCACAGTGCGGATCTGCCCGGCGTACTCGCCCGGCTGCACTGACGCGGTTTCGCCACCGGAACGACGAAAGGCTCCGTCCCGCATCGCGGTTCGCGACGGGCACGGAGCCTTTCGGCTGGACGGGAATCAGCGCACGGTGTGCACGATCAGCACGTCCGAGCGGGACTTGCGCGCCACGTCGGAGGGCACCGACCCGAGCAGCCGTCCGGCCAGGGTGTTGAGGCCCCGGTTGCCGACGACCAGCAGGTCGGCGTCGACCTCCTTCATCAGCGACAGCAGCGACTCCACCGGCTCGCCGACGATGGCGCGCTCGACGATGTCGGCCGCACCCGCGGCGATCGCCTTGTCCCTGGCGATGCGCAGGATCTCGTTGGTCGGCGCGGAACCGCGTACCTGGTAGGCCTCCTCCTTGAGCACGTCGGCCGCGGCGGCGACGTCGCGGTCGTCGGTCGGGTAGTAAGCGCAGGCCACGACCAGGGTCGCGCCGGAGACGCCGGCCAGAGACCCGGCCTTCTCGACGGCGACGTACGACGAGTCCGAGCCATCGGTACCGACGACAATGGTCCGGTAGGCGGTCATTCTCTCCTCCAACTATGCGGTGGTCCGGTGCTGCGCGCGGTGTCGTCCCCGCTGGACGGGGGCGTCGGCGCGGCGACTGGGCTCGACCATAGCGGCAAACGGTACGGAAATTTCAGAAATCGCAAGACATCACACTCGGGGTGTTCCGCCATTCCCGCCGCGGATTCGCCAGGGAATGCCGGAAAGGCCTTACCAACCAGCGCAGACCCAATTCACCGGAACCAAACCTGTGATGTGCCACAACCGCCTCGAACAGTATTGCAGCCCTGGGATATTCGTCACAGAGCCAGGTCCGTCACAGGAAGATCGGCCCGCCGGGCCGGGTGAATCACGAGCCGGGACGGGCCGATCGGGCCCGGATCAGCGTGCCGCTACGGCCACTGCCGATAGTTTGCCCAGAATATGCCGAGAATCGCTCCGATGATGTCCATGGCTTCCTCTTCCTGCAGTAAAAAGGACGCGCAATATTAGCGCGCGGACGGGACTCCGCGGATGGACTAGAGGTCGAAAAGCGGCCCGGTGATGGTCAATCCGAGTTCGTCCACGTGGGCGAAGAACGCGAACAGCATCAGGGCGGCGCCGGTCAAGGCGAGGTCTTTGTTGAACTGGATCATCTCGCCCTGCTTGCCCTGCGGGTCGCTCTCCTGCCAGAACCGGTGCATCACGACGGCGGTCGACAGCAGTGTGACCGCCAGCAGCAGCGAACCGAGGTCGGCCCACACACCCAGCAGCACGCTCAGTCCGCCGAGACCGAACAGCACGCCCGAGCCCAACACCGACGCCTTCGCCATCGGGACGCCTTTGCTCTGCGCGTACCCCGCCATCGCTTCGGTCTGGGTGAAATGCCCGACGGCGGAAGTCAGGAACAGCACCGCGAACAACACCCGTCCGATCAACACCACGACATCCATGTCCGGCTCCTCGTCGACTGTCCGGCAACTAACCCTGCGTCGGCATGACCTTGGCAGTGACCTCGTTGCGGAAACGTAGCGAATTCTTGGCGTATTCCAGGGGTGCCATACCCACTTCCGCGGTGAACTCACGTGAGAAGTGCGCTTGGTCGAAATAGCCCAGTTCCGCGGCCAACGCGGCGAGATCCTCGATACGGCCTTTCGCGAGCAGATCGGCACCGTCCTGCAACCGGTAGCGCCGCAGCACCCATTTCGGCCCGGCGCCGACGTATCGGCGGAACATGCGCTGCAGCGTGCGGGCGGGCACATCGAACCGCTCGGCGATCTGATCGACCCTGGTGAGCTCCTGGTCGGTGGCCATCGCCTCGACGATGCGCAGCACCAACCGGTAGGTGGGGTCCGCGGCCGCAGGGCGCTGGGCGAGGTACTCCTCGACGGCGTCGCGGCGCTGCTCGACCGTCGGCGCGTCGAGCACCCGCTCGGTCAGGCCCGCGGCGTCGGGCAGCACGTCGGTGATGGGCACGGTGCGGTCGCGCAACGAGCCGACATCGAGGCCGGTGAACGCGCCGAAGCCGCCCGCACGGAAACGAATGCCGAATGTCTCGCCGAGCCCGCTGAGTTCGCGGATGAACTTCGTGGTGGTCACGCCGTTGACGAATCCGCCGGTGCGCGCGCCGGATCTTTCGAAGGTGACGTTCACACTCGGATACGACAGCACCTCCGCCCGGTACGGCGGCCTGCCGCGGAGGTCCCAGCGCACCGCCCAGTACCACTCCACGTAGCGGTCCACCGCCCGGCCCGGCGGCAATCGGACCAGCGAACGATGCTCGGCCTGTTGGTCCGGATGCAGGATCCCTTTGGTGTCGGTGGACGCCGGCGGATTGCGAGCCCGCGGCGGCTCACCGGACGACGATTCGACGCTACCGGGCACGGTGTCGCTTTCTTACAAGACCCATCGGTCGCCGCGGGCGAGAGTTGTGGTCATGACGAACACAGTGAATCCCATTGCCGACGGTTACCACTCGATCACTTGTTTTCTCGCGGTCGGCGACGGCAACAAGGCCATCGAGTTCTACACCGCCGTCTTCGGCGCCGAGGTGATCAGCCGCAACGATCTGCCCGACGGCCAGCCCGCGCACGCCGAGTTGAAGATCGGCGACTCGACCCTGCAGATGGGAATGCCCATCCCGGACAACGGCTTGCTGGCACCGAACGGCGAGTGGGTGCACACCTCGATCGTGCATTACTGCCCCGATGTCGACGCGGTCGTGCGCCGCGCCGTCGAACACGGCGCTCGCAACGTCGAGGAGCCGCAGACCTTCGTGACCGGCGACCGCTTCGGCGTCGTGATCGATCCGTTCGGCCACCGCTGGGCGGTGCTCACCAAGGTCGAGGACGTGCCGCGCGAGGAGGCCGAGCGCCGGGTGAACGAGTGGATGGCGACCCAGTCCTGACCCTCCGGCTGCCTCCGCGGTGACCCGGCTCCCGGCCCGCGGAGGCAGCGCCGGTGCGGCGCTCAACTCAATCCGGCGGCGTCCATGCCGCGCAGTTCTTTCTTCAGGTCCGCGATCTCGTCGCGCAACCGCCCCGCGAGCTCGAACTGCAACTCACGGGCCGCGTTCATCATCTGCGCGGTGAGTTCCTTCACGAGATCGGCGAGTTCGGCCCGGGGCATCGACTTGACGTCGCGGCCCTCGTACACGCCCGCGCTCACCGCGCGGCCGGGCTCGCCTTGCGCGCGCCTGCCGCGGCTGGCGTTGCGTCCGGAACCGCCGACCTCCACTTCCGTCTCGTCGGCCTCCCGGTACACCTGGTCGAGGATGTCGGCGATCCTCTTGCGCAGCGGCTGCGGATCGATGCCCATCTCTTCGTTGTAGGCGACCTGTTTCGCGCGGCGGCGCTCGGTCTCGTCGATGGCGAACTGCATGGAGTCGGTGATCTTGTCCGCGTACATGTGCACTTCGCCGGAGACGTTGCGCGCCGCGCGGCCGATCGTCTGGATCAGCGCGGTGGTGCTGCGCAGGAATCCTTCCTTGTCCGCGTCCAGGATCGCCACCAGCGACACCTCGGGCAGATCGAGCCCCTCGCGCAGCAGGTTGATGCCCACCAGCACGTCGTATTCACCGAGCCGCAGCTGCCGCAGCAACTCGACGCGCCGCAGGGTGTCGATCTCGGAGTGCAGATAGCGCACCCGAACCCCCAACCCGAGCAGGTAGTCGGTGAGGTCCTCGGCCATCTTCTTCGTCAGCGTGGTGACCAGGACGCGCTCATCGCGCTCGGTACGCCCCCTGATCTCGTGGATCAGATCATCGATCTGGCCCTTCGTCGGCTTCACCACGACCTTGGGATCGACCAGGCCGGTCGGCCGGATCACCTGCTCGACCACCTCGCCGCCGGTCTGCCCGAGTTCGTAGGGACCGGGCGTGGCCGACAGGTAGACCGTCTGCCCGATGCGATCGGCGAATTCCTCCCAGGTCAGCGGGCGGTTGTCCACGGCGGACGGCAACCGGAAGCCGTATTCCACCAGGTTGCGCTTGCGGGACATGTCGCCTTCGTACATGCCTCCGATCTGCGGGACGGTGTTGTGCGACTCGTCGATGACGAGCAGGAAGTCCTCCGGGAAATAGTCCAGCAGCGTCGCGGGCGCCGAGCCGGCCGGGCGGCCGTCGATGTGGCGCGAGTAGTTCTCGATACCGGAGCAGAACCCGACCTGGCGGATCATCTCCAGGTCGTACTGGGTGCGCATGCGCAGCCGCTGCGCCTCCAGCAGCTTGCCCTGGCGTTCCAGCTCCGCCAGCCGCTCCTCCAGCTCGGCTTCGATGTCGCGCACCGCGCGCTCCATCCGCTCCGGCCCCGCCACGTAGTGGGTGGCGGGGAAGATCCGCAGCATGTCGACTTGGCGGACCACGTCACCGGTGAGCGGGTGCAGGTAGTACAGCGCCTCGATCTCGTCGCCGAAGAACTCGATGCGGACGGCGAGCTCCTCGTAGGACGGGATGATCTCCACCGTGTCGCCGCGCACCCGGAAGGAGCCGCGAGTGAACGCCATGTCGTTGCGGGTGTACTGCACGTCGACCAGCAGCCGCAGCAGCGCGTCCCGATCGAGTTCGGTGCCCACCTGCAGCTGCACCGACCGGTCGAGATACGACTGCGGCGTGCCGAGGCCGTAGATGCACGACACCGAGGCGACCACCACCACGTCGCGCCGGGACAGCAGGCTGGAGGTCGCCGAATGGCGCAGGCGCTCGACGTCGTCGTTGATCGAGCTGTCCTTCTCGATATAGGTGTCGGTCTGGGCGATGTACGCCTCGGGTTGGTAGTAGTCGTAGTAGGAGACGAAGTACTCGACGGCGTTGTTCGGCAGCATCTCGCGCAGCTCGTTGGCCAGCTGGGCGGCGAGGGTCTTGTTCGGCGCCATCAGCAGCGTCGGCCGCTGTAGCCGCTCGATCAGCCAGGCCGTGGTGGCCGACTTTCCCGTGCCGGTGGCGCCGAGCAGCACCACGTCGCGCTCCCCCGCCTTGATCCTGCGCTCCAGCTCGGCGATCGCGGCCGGCTGGTCTCCCGCCGGCTGGTGTTCGCTGACCACCTCGAACCGGCCGCCGACGCGCTGGATCTCGCCGACCGGACGGAACTCCGAGTGTGCGAGCGGCGGCTCGGCCGCCCTGCCCTCGAAGCCCTCCGCCGGAATCTCGGTTGCGAATGCCATGCTCACCAGCCTAGGCCGAGCCACCGACAGATTCCCGGGGGACGGCGATGGTCCCGACCCGGCCACCGGGCACGGGAGCCGCGCGTCGCGGGGCATGTGCAACGGATCACGTTCCCGCCGCCCGGCGACCACTCGCCGCCGAGGCCACAGCGACGGCGCTTGCCGAGCGCTCCGCGACTACACCCGGGGCGCTGGGGCGGTGGCGAACGACTCGAGCGGCGGTGGCCGCCGGACGGAATCATGGATGGGCGGCACGTAGGGGGGGTACACCGAAATCGATGACTCACGAGCACTTGTCGGACAGATGCGTCCGCATCGCCAACGACTCCGCGTCCGCATCGCCAACGACTCCGCGTCCGCATCGCCAACGACTCCGGCTGCCCGGCGACTACCGCGCAGGATGCGCGAGCGCGTGTGTCACGCCGTCCGCACAACCCGGGAAAGCCCGCGGGGATGAGATGGTTACGTGTCCGAAATGTCCGTTGCCGCAATATGTTTCGTGTTCGAGAACAGCTTGCCGTGAACCGCTCGGCGACCCTGCGCCAGGTGTAACCTGATCTGATTGTTCGGACGTGGTGAAGGACAAAGCCATGAGCGGTCTGCTTCCATTGCTCGTCGCCGTGCCGGCCGTCACCGGCCTCGCCGGGTACGTCGCCAGAGATCTCCGCGCGGTAGTGCCCTCCGTCACCGGCGCCGCCCCACCGGGGTCGATCGCCCCGGCCACCCCGGCACCGCACCGGCCGAGAGTGGAGTTCTTCAATCTGGCCGAGCTCACCAATACCGATGCCAAAGGCTTCGTCCGCCCGGTCGAGCGTTTCCACGTCGAGCCGTGGGGCCTGTACATGGCGCGCGCGGTCGGCGGGCCGGACTCGCACTATCTCGAATCGTGGTTGCTGCCGGAACTCTCGTTGCGGGCGACCCTGGCCAGGACCAATCCGGCGCACCACCGGGACCCGGTCTATCGACTCGACATCGCCGAGTTCACCCGGATCGGCCCGAAGCGCTGGAAGGCGGTGGACCAGTACCTGGACATCGCCGTGCGTCCCGGCCGCAGCGCCGAACTCCTCGGCGTGGACGAGCTGCTCGCCGCGCACGCCGCCGGACTGGTCGACACCGCGCAGGCGCACCGGGCCTTCGAGCAGGCCACAGCGGTGCTCGACGGCCTGGCCGCGCACGACCACCGCGTGGAGGACTGGCTCGCCACGCGCGGCATCACCCTCACCTGGATGTAGCTCACCGGTTACCGCGCCCGACTCGACGCGCCGGGCGCGACGGTAGATTCTTGATGCATGACGCAGGCACCTACCGTCGACGTGCACCGGCCCAAAGTCGAGTACTTCAGCATCGCGGATCTGACGAACACGGATCCGAAAGGCTTCGTGCGCCCGGTCGAGAAGTACCGCGTCGAGCCGTGGGGCCTTTACATGGCGCGCACCTCGGATCATCCGCAATTCCACTACATCGAGTCGTGGTTGCTGCCGAAGCTGCACCTGCGCGCGACCATCTTCCACTACCTGCCCGCGCATCGGCGCGACCAGGACTACTACCTCGACGTCGGTGACTTCACCGTGGTCGGCCCGAAGAAGTGGAAGGCCGTCGATCACTACCTCGACATCGTCGTGCGCTCCGCGCGCGACACCCAACTGCTCGATGTCGACGAACTGATCGCCGCGCACGCCGCCGGATTGATCACTCTCGCCGACGCCGAGGCCGCCGTCCAGCACGCCACCGCCGCCATCGACGGCATCGCCGCCAACGGCCACACCCTCGAGGGCTGGTTGGACACCATGGACATCACGCTGACCTGGCTGTAGCCCCCTCGCTCTTCGCCGAACCCTCGGCTACACGCTTCGGCGGACGGCTTCTCGGCACCGCGCGACCGAATCATGGCCGAGTCGCGCGTCGACGGCCGGTACGACTCGGTGCTGGTGTCCGACGCCGACGGCACCGCCTACCCGAGCGCGGGCGTGCTCCGCGAGACCGTGGAGCCCAGCGCCTGAATTCAGCTGGGGCGATCCGGCGGGCGACGGCGGTGTGACATCGGATTCGTGGTCACGGCGACTTTCACCGACACCCCGACGGGAAGACCAGCATGCGCTTCCGCCGGGCCGCTCAGCGCCCAAGACGGCGCGGAGGGCTGGAGACAGAGCCTCTCCCGCGCTCGGCGGGACCGTCAGGGCGTCGGCGAGTCCCGCCAGGCCAAGGCCCTCGGGTAGGCGGCGTCGAACCACGGCTCCTTCACATCGAGGTAGGCCGAGGTCGCCTCCGCGCCGGTCAGACCCGCCGCCTTGGCCTCGCCCTCGCGCTTCACGGCGAGGTACTCCGCGCGTGCGGCGTCGTCGGCACGCAGCCAGTCCCGCAGCAGTAGCGCGTATTGCTGGCCGGGTGAGCCCTCGACCCGTACGTGCACGTTGGCCAATCGGCCCGGGTCGGCGTTCTGGTGGAAACGCTTGACCCACAGTGCGGTATCGACGCCCGCCGGGTCCTGCGGCGTCGGCTTGGGATTGTCCTGGGTGACCTCCGGCCGCACCGGGAACCCCGCGGCGCCGAGGGCGTCGCGCAGGCCGTCGGCGGCGGCCAGGTCGGCGACCGTGATCTGGAGATCGATCACGTCCTTGGCGGGCAACCCCGGCACCGAGGTGGAGCCGACGTGGTCGATGCGAGACGCGGCAGTGCCACAGGCCACCCACAGCCGGGCGATCAGCCGTTGCGCCTGCGCGGGCCAGTCGGGATCGGCGGGCACGAGCCGGATCTCCGTGCGGCGCGCGGGCGTCCCGGCGCGCAGGTTGCGCTCGAACGGCACCAAACGCTCCCCCCACAGTCGGCGCACCTCGGCTTCGACCGTGCCGGGCCCGCCACTGTTGTCCAGCAACACATCCGCAACAGCTCGTCGCTGTTCATCGGTGGCCTGCGCGGAAATACGCGCCCGCGCATCGGATTCGAGAACGCCGCGGAATTCCACCAGACGGCGAATTCGCGTTTCGGCGTCCACGTCGACGATGAGTACGAGATTCATCAACGGCGCGAGACCATTTTCCACCAGAAGCGGAATATCCTGCACGACGATCGCATCCGCGGGGGCGGCGGCGATCAATTCCGCGGTGCGCTTTCCGACAAGCGGATGCGTGATCGAGTTCAGTTTCGCGCGTGCCGCGTCGTCACCGAATGCCTTGGCCGCCAACGTGGGCCGATCGAGGCTGCCGTCCGCGGCCAGGATGTCGGCTCCGAACGCCGCCACCAGCGCGGCCAGGCCCTCGGTGCCCGGCTCGACGACCTCCCGTGCGATCAGGTCCGAGTCGATGACCACCGCACCGAGGTCGGCGAGTGCCCGAGCCACCGTCGACTTGCCCGCTCCCATGCCTCCGGTGAGGCCGATTCGTAACATTCGACCAGTCTCGCATCCGGGAGCGGCGCGCGCGTCCGCCGCCCCGAGCGCCACCCGGCCGCCTCGCTCGCGGCGGAAGCGGCGGCGAATCGGCCGGACAACGGGCAATCCGGTCGATTACCCGGTGCGACCGGGCATTCCACCTCTTGCGCGCCCTTTTGCCCGATCCGTGACTGCGCCGAGACCGATTCGCAACAATTCCGGACGTTTGCGGTTGTGCAGCCGTGCCTTTCCGACACGCCGAAGCAATTACTCGCGCAAAATACTCTGCCGAGCACTTTCGTTCCGCTAATCTTCGCCGTGGCGATCCAGGCCGACACCAGCGATGCAAAGGAACACCATTGGGCACCAGAATCAACCAGACGGGTCGCCACCGCCTGGGCATGGCGGGGCGAGTGCACTGCATTCGTATCCCTGCTGTCGCGGCGGCGCTCGCGGAGCACCGCCGCTCTTGGTTCACCGCGTTCATCAGTCCCGCGCGGCACAGTTTCGCTGCCATGCGGAACCGTCCGGCCGCACCCGCGGTCCGGTGGGTACCTGCTACCGCAAGCTGAACCCGAGTTCGAAGTGGCCCAGCCTCTCGCCAAGGCTGGGCCACTCTTTTGCGCGCCCGGACCCGGATTCGATGCGCCGCAAGGTGATCCGCCTGACCCATGGGGCAATGCCGCGGTCGGCCGATCTCGGGCATCACGGAAATGTAAGTACAGATGCAAGAACGGTCAGCCGGGCTACCGCAGGATGCGTCGATCGTTGCAGCACCTACCGCGAGTCCGATAGTCGGCGATTCGAAAATCCTCGCCCGCGCCCCGGTCACAGAACCACCAACGACCCCCGGCACTCGAGCACGGCGAAAATGCAGCCCGCACTCACCGATGAATTCCGGCACATCCGGACCCGAGCGGTGCTGCGGTCGATCCGAAACGACACGCGCATTGATCCCGGAAAGAATCGTATGGACCGGCTGGAAGACCACGCAGCATCGAACCGCCGATTCACCAATCGACCCGGAAATCGGTGACGGTGATGGCGACGGTACGCGCGGAATCCTGATATCGCGTGCGTGCACACTGCCGGACATTGCCGATTCTCGACGTGGCGTACTACCGGCAATCTCCCGCTCCACCGTCCGGCCGGTCCGCGTGGCAGTGGTCCATGTGGTCGAACTCCTGCTCGACGCGCTCGCCGTCAAGCTCGCGGACCAGCCGTCAACACGCTGGCGGCGCTCCGCTCGATACCCCCGATGCCGCCGCCGAGGTGCGCGCGGCCTGACCGCGCGGCAGCGCGAAGCGGCCGGGCAGCTCGACGGCCTGCGCGACGCGCCGCCACAGCGCATCGTCGTTGTTACGGAAGGCCTTTCACGACATCGCCCACGGCCCCGCCGAATCGGAGCCCCTCGCGGCGACACCGCAGGCGCGCTAGGTCACCAGCTCTCCGGTATCGCTGCCAGGCACCAGCATTCGCGCCGCAGAGGCAGTTTGCTGAAAGCCGAGCGAGCGAACGAGATCCCGCATCTCGGCGCGGAAAAGCTTTCCCGGATCCTGTGTTTGCGGGCGCAAGTGGCCGTACACCTCGAGCGCGATCAGCCCGTGCATCCGGCCCCACATCCGCAGGGCGAGGGCGAGCGCGTCGGGAGGCAGATCGGGAAAGTCTGCCCGGACATGCTCGGCCAGTCTCTCGTCGAAATCGGACCACACGCAGTCACCCGTGGTCTGCGTAGCCGCGGCCCGTGGCCACGCGGCGGCCGCGAGACCGACCAGACCGGTACAGGCGCGTAATTCGGCCGCCGCGGCAGGTCCGCCCGGCGGCGGTCGATAGCCGGGCACCGGATCGCCGTAGATGAGGCGGAATTCGGCGGGCCGCTCGACCGCCCAACCACGCACGGCCTCGGCCCAGGCCACGATGCGGCCCGCCGGATCGTGCACCGCAACGGCATCTCGCGCCACCTCGAGCCGGTCCACCAAGGCGGTGTAGACGTCGGAGATGAGCGTGGAGATCAACTCGTCGCGGGTGGCGTAGTAGCCGTAGATCGCGCCGGCCGTCATCCCCATCTCGCGGGCGATGGCGCGCAGCGAGATCGCGTCCGGGCCGCCCTCGGCGAGCAACCGCATGGCGATTGTCTTGATGTCCTCCAGCGCCTGCGCGCGCAAGCGCTCTCGGCGACTCCTGACGATCTCGGCCACGGTTGACACTCTACAGCGTTGGGCTACTATCACCCGTGCCGTTACTGAACGGCGTGTAGTAAGTGAACGGGATGAAGGAGCAGTCGTGGACATCGGGGTTTTCGGAGCGACCGGCGTCATCGGTTCGCGGGTCGTCGGCGAAGCACTGCGGCGGGGACATCGGGTCACCGCCTTCACTCGCGACGCGGGGCGATTTCCCGCCGAACGCGGCGACGAGACCTGGGCGGTGGCCGACTGGCTGGACGCCGACAGCATCGCCGCGTCCATCGCCGGGCTCGACGTCGTCGTGAGCGCGGTGAACGCCGGACACGGCGTCGCCGACACCATCGCCAAGGCGGACGATTTCGTCGTCGGCGCGCGGGCGATGGTCGCAGCGCTCGACCGGCAGCCGCGGGTCCGGCTTATCGCGGTGGGCGGAGCGGGCAGCCTGGAGGTCGCACCCGGCGTGCAACTGCTGGACACCGGGGACGAGTTCACCCGCACCCTCACCGACGTGCTCGAGGTCCCGGCGGAATACGCCCGGGTGGTGCGCGCGCTACGCGACGCCTTGGACATCTATCGGCTGTCCAACCGTCATTGGACCTACCTGAGCCCCTCGTCGGGGCGGATCGATCCGGGCGAGCGCACCGGGCGCTTCCGGATCGGCGGCGATCAGCTACTGCTCGGCGGCGCGGACATCTCCGCCGAGGACGTGGCGGTCGCCCTCCTCGACGAAGCCGAGCAGCCCCGCTTCGTCCAGCGCCGCTTCACCGTCGGGTATTGAGAGGACGCCCGGACAGAAACGGATCACCGGGGTTGCCGGACGGAGGCCGCACACGACGGCGTTTCTGTCGGACCCCTCCGGCACAATAGAGCTTGTCGGACGTCGAACTGGTTGCCATGCAAAGTAATCCGCAACCGAGAGATAAGGGGCCACCATGCCCGACGTTCAAGCTTCGCCGTCCGACCGGCCCACCGTCGACCACGAAGAGCTCGTGGCCTTCGCGGCGGAGATCGAGCGGCACCGCGCTCTGCTGCGTAGTGCCGCGGAGGACTATCGGTGGCGCGTGGCCCAGCGGGTCGAGCACTTGGAACCGCCGGACCAGGAGCCGTGGCTGCGGCAGGCGGAGCAGTTCGTCGAGTCGCTGATGATCGACCCGATCCGGCACAGCACGCTGGATCTGGACGCCTACCGGGCCATCCGGGACGGCGTCCCCGTGCGGTACGACGTCGAACGCCGAAGCTACGTCCTGCCTCGTCCGGAGCGGGACCCGCTGCTGATCCGCCCCGGCTTGCCGGAGCACCGGCTGGGCGTCATCGCCCGGCTGGCTTCGCTCGGGTTGCGGCTCGAGCAGATCCAGGTCGTCGCGCTCACCACGGCCCAGATGGTGGCGCCGCACGAGGCAGCACGGCGGCCCGCACAAGCGCCACAGGTCAAGCGCGGCGCCACGAAACCCTCGCGGCGCGAAGCCGTCTGAAGGCGCTCATCGAAACAACTGTGCCCCAACCGGATTCCGGTTGGGGCACAGTCTGGTCTAACTATCGCCTATCAGGCGTTGCCGGACAGCTTCTCCCGCAGAGCCGCCAGCTGCGCGTCGCTGGCCAGCGAACCGCCGCCCGACTCGGCCTGGCTGGCGGAGGACTGCGAACCGCTCTCGGAGGAGTAGTTCGACGCGCCGCCGCCGTTCGCGGCCTCGGCCGCGGCGTCGGCCGCCATCTTCTCCATCTGCGCGGTGTGCATCTTGTGGCGACGCTCCGCCTCGGCGTAGCGGCCTTCCCACTCCTCGCGCTGCTTGTCGAAG
Source organism: Nocardia abscessus (assembly GCF_015477775.1). Classification (GTDB taxonomy): domain Bacteria; phylum Actinomycetota; class Actinomycetes; order Mycobacteriales; family Mycobacteriaceae; genus Nocardia; species Nocardia abscessus_A. Next base: position 99,220 of record NZ_JADLQO010000017.1, read on the forward strand.
CCCTCGAGCCACTCGTTGGTGTCGGGGTCGAAGCCCTCGGGGAAGATGTAGTTGCCCTGCTCGTCGTAGCTGTCGGCCATGCCGTACTTCGACGGATCGAACTCGGCGTGGTAGTCCTCGTTGGCCTGCTTGAGGCTCAGCGAGATCCGGCGACGCTCCAGGTCGATGTCGATGACCTTGACCATCGCGTCGTCGCCGACGGCCACGACCTGGTCCGGCACCTCGACGTGGCGCTCGGCCAGCTCGGAGATGTGCACCAGGCCCTCGATGCCCTCCTCGACGCGGACGAACGCGCCGAACGGAACGAGCTTGGTGACCTTGCCCGGCACGATCTGGCCGATCGCGTGGGTGCGGGCGAACTGACGCCACGGGTCTTCCTGGGTCGCCTTGAGCGACAGCGAGACGCGCTCGCGGTCCAGATCGACGTCGAGCACCTCGACGGTGACCTCGTTGCCGACCTCGACGACCTCGGACGGGTGGTCGATGTGCTTCCAGGACAGCTCGGAGACGTGCACCAGGCCGTCCACGCCGCCCAGGTCGACGAAGGCGCCGAAGTTGACGATCGAGGAGACCACACCCTTGCGGACCTGGCCCTTCTGCAGCTGGTGCAGGAACTCGCTGCGGACCTCGGACTGGGTCTGCTCCAGCCAGGCGCGGCGGGACAGCACCACGTTGTTGCGGTTCTTGTCCAGCTCGATGATCTTGGCCTCGATCTCCTTGCCGACGTACGGCTGGAGATCGCGGACCCGCCGCATCTCGACGAGCGAGGCGGGCAGGAAGCCGCGCAGCCCGATGTCGAGGATCAGGCCGCCCTTGACGACCTCGATGACGGTGCCCTTGACGGCCTCGTCCTTCTCCTTGAGCTCCTCGATGGTGCCCCACGCACGCTCGTACTGCGCCCGCTTCTTCGACAGGATCAGGCGGCCTTCCTTGTCCTCCTTGGTGAGAACAAGAGCCTCGACCTCATCGCCCACGGAAACGACCTCGTTGGGGTCGACGTCGTGCTTGATGGAGAGCTCACGAGAGGGGATGACGCCTTCGGTCTTGTAACCGATGTCGAGCAGGACCTCGTCGCGATCGACCTTGACGATGGTTCCTTCGACGATGTCGCCGTCGTTGAAGTACTTGATCGTGGCGTCGATGGCGGCGAGGAAATCCTCGGCGGAGCCGATGTCGTTGACGGCTACCTGCGGCGAGGTGACGGTGGTGGGCATATGTCGGTTTGCTCCGGACGGATTGTGGTCGGTTGCGGACATTGGAACTTTCGGTACGCTGCGATCTCACCGCGAAGTGTGAAGACGGACACTTAGGAACGTACCGCACGCGACGCGCGTGAAACTCAGCACGGTGTGAACTTCGGTACGGTTGTACGGAAGGCACTCGCGCGTTCAGCGTACGCGACCTCGGTCCGGGCGGGCAAACCGGTCAGGCCGCCACGCCGATAGTCTGATCGGCGTGTCGGAAGATCGCCATGCGCAAGCAAACGCACTGCTCGGAACCTCGGGCATCGCGCGGACCCGGATCGGATCGGCGGCCAGCAGGGTGGCCAGCCGGCGGTGGTGGGACGCCGATGCCGCCCAATACCACGAGACGCACGCGGAGTTCCTCGGCGTCGACTCCCCCGGCGGCGAGTTCGTGTGGTGCCCGGAGGGCCTGCACGAGGGCGACATGCGATTGCTCGGCGATGTCACCGGCAAGCTGGTACTGGAGATCGGCTGCGGCTCGGCTCCGTGCGCACGCTGGCTGGCCGGGCAGGGCGCGCGGCCGGTCGGGCTCGACCTGTCGCGCGGGATGCTGGAGCGGGGGCTGGCGGCGATGGCGCGCGGCGGCCCGCATGTGCCGCTGGTACAAGCGGACGCCGAGGCCCTTCCGTTCCCGGACGCGTCGTTCGATCTGGCCTGCTCGGCGTTCGGCGCCGTGCCGTTCGTCGCCGACTCGGCGCTGGTGATGCGCGAGGTGGCGCGGGTGCTGCGCCCCGGAGGGCGCTGGGTCTTCTCGGTGAACCACCCGATGCGCTGGATCTTCCCGGACGATCCGGGTCCGGCCGGTCTCACCGCCACCATCCCGTACTTCGACCGGACCCCTTACGTCGAGGTCGACGGCGACAACGTGCCCACCTACGTGGAGCACCATCGGACCATCGGCGACCGGGTGCGGGAGATCGTCGCGGCGGGACTGGTGGTGCAGGACATCGTCGAACCGGAATGGCCGGAATGGCTCGACCGCGAATGGGGGCAGTGGAGCCCGCTGCGCGGCGAGCTGTTCCCCGGTACGGCGATCTTCGTCACGAGGAAGCCCTGAGCGTGAGGCGATGGTCCTCGACCAGCTCGAGGATGGAGACCTCATGGCTGACCAGCAGTATCTGCGTCCCCGGCAGGTCGATGAGCTTGCGCAATCCGTCCCGGAAGGCTTCGGCCTCCGCCATGGTGTCGAAGTCCAGTTCGACGAGCACTCGGTTCGGGTTGTGCGTGAATCGTGCCACCCGGCAGTTGCGGGCTCCCGCCTCCGCGAAGTATCGCTCGAGACCGTCGAACGCAGGCTTCCACGTCTCGTAGTCGCGCACGGTGTCGTCGATGTGCACAATCGTGGTCATCACTTCCCCTTTCGCTGCGGACTGCCGGATATTCGCCGATTTCCTTGCAAGTCTTCGCGCCCCGGGGCCGGGGCACCATCTCTGATCGGTATCGAGGTCGCGTCACTGCGACTTCGGTTTACGCCCGGCCTGCTCCAGCGCCAGGCGCAGCGCGTACTCGATCTGGGCGTTGATACTGCGCAGGTCGTCGGCCGCCCACTTCGCGATGGCGTCGTGGACGGCCGGGTCCAGGCGTAGCAGCAGTTTCTTGCGCTCAGCCACGGGGCGCCGCCTCAGGAGTAGAGCGAACCGGCGTTGACGACGGGCTGGGTCGGACGGTCACCGCAGAGCACGACGAGCAGGTTCGACACCATGGCCGCCTTGCGCTCCTCGTCCAGCTCCACCATGCCCTCCTGGGCGAGCCGCTCCAGCGCCAGGCCGACCATGCCGACCGCGCCCTCGACGATCCGGGTGCGCGCGGCGACCACCTGGTTGGCCTGCTGGCGAACCAGCATGGCCTGGGCGATCTCGGGTGCGTAGGCGAGGTGGGTGATCCGCGCCTCCAGCACCTCGATGCCCGCCAGCTCGGTCCGCTCACGCAGTTCGACGGTCAGCTCCTCGGCGACCTCGGTGCCGTCGCGCAGGCTGGTTCGGTCGTCCTCGTGCGCGTCGTAGGGGTGCGTCGTGGCCAGGTGACGCACAGCCGCCTCGGACTGGGTCTCGACGTACTCCTCGTAGTCGTCGACGGCGAAAGCGGCCTTGAAACTGTCCACCACCCGGTAGACGACCACCGCGGCGATCTCCACCGGATTGCCGTCGGCGTCGTTGACCTTGAGCTTCTGCGTCTCGAAATTCCGCACGCGCAGCGAGATGCTCTTGCGGTCGGTCAGCGGGAGCACCGAGAAGAAGCCCGGCTCACTGACCGAGCCGATGTAGCGGCCGAAGAACTGCACCACCTTGGCCTCGTTCGGGTTCACCACGGTCAGACCGGTCGCCAGCAACAGCAAGACGACGACCACGACGATCGCCGCGACGGCGCCGACCACGAACAGCGCGTTGTCGTGGCGGGCGCCCGCGGCGAAGCCGAGCGCCGCGCCGCCGCCGAACAGGATAGTGAGCGCGAACCACCCCAGCAGCACCAGGAAGCCGTTGACGTGGAACGCGGGTCGAAACTGCATGACATCCTCCCAATATCAGAGTGATATCACGAAGATAGCATGGCGCCGCCGCGCCGCACCAGGGCGCGGCGGCGGTGCGCTCACCCGGCGGCCGGTCGGATATTGCGGTTGAAGCGGAAGAGGTTGCGCGGGTCGCGCCGAGCCTTGAGCGCGGCCAGCCGGGCGTAGGTGTCCGGCCGATAACCCGCGCGAGTCTGCGCCTCGTCCGCTTCGCCGCCCGCGCCGTAGAGGAAGTTCAAACTGTGCCCGAGACTCCACGGCCCCAGCGCGGCACGGATATCGGCGCGTGCCGCGGCATTCTCGGGGTCGGTGATGATCCGTACGACGTAGGCGGCCTCGCGATGGTCCACTACGATTCCGGCCTCGCCCGCGCGGGCCAGCGCGCCACCGAGATGCCGGACGTCGACGACCGCTTCGGCGCCGGAATCCGGGCCCGCAGCGGCAAGCAGCGCCGCCGCCGCTTCCGCGGTGAACTCGCCGAGCAGCGCGTTCGTCGCGGCATACGCGTGCGGATGGTCCGGGTCGCCGTGGATGGTGTGCGACTCGGTGTACGGCATCACGCGCAGGTCGTCCTTCAGTCGTTCGCCGACCTCCCGCAGCGGCGCGACCAGCCGTTCCCCTTCCTCGGCCGGACCGCTGTAGGCGATCCGGATCGACGCGACGTACCGGCCGCGCAGCGGCTCGGGCAGCTGCGGGATGTCCGGGTAGGCGAGCATGGTGACCGTCGAGGTCACTTCCTCCGGCACGGTGGCGGTCCACTGTCGCCACACCTCCAGCGCCCGCTCCACCAGTGGCGTGTCGAACACCAGCTGCCCGCCGTAGACCGTGGCGATCGGGACCAGGCCGACTTCCAGCCCGGTCACGACGCCGAAATTGCCTCCGCTGCCGAGTACCGCGCCGAACAGCTCGTCGTCCGCCGTCAGCGTGCGCACCCGCCCGTCGGCGGTGACCAGCTCGATCGCCCGCACGTGCTCGGCCGCGTACCCGAATTGACGCGCGAGCAGCCCGACGCCGCCGCCGAGCAGATAGCCCACCACGCCCACCGACGGCGACGAACCGTTCAGCGGCGCCAGCCCGTGCTCGGCCGCCGCTTCGACCAGCGCACCCGCGCGCACACCCGCGCCGACGTGCGCGGTCCGGCGGTCCGGATCGATTCGGATGGCGGTCATCCGCCGCGTGCTGATCAGCACGCCGCCGTCCGTGGCGACGGACAGCCCGTGGCCGGTGGCCTGCACGGCGACCGGCAGATCGTGGCGCGCGGCGTACTCCACGGCGGCGCGCACGTCCTCGGCGTGCGCGGCGCCGACGATCAGCGCGGGCCGATGCGTGTAGGCGGTCTGGAAGCCGGCGATCTCCGTGTCGTAACCGTCCTCGCCCGGGCGGAAGACCGGGCCGGTGAAGATGTCGACGTTTTCCTCGGTCTGTGCGGCATTGTTTCCCATGCCTTCGACCTTGCTCCGCCACTGCGAAGAAGTAAAACAGATAGTTCTTCTGGTTCCTATAATGATCAGTTATGGAATTGCGGCAGTTACGGTACTTCGTCACCGTCGCGGAGGAAGCGAGCTTCACCCGCGCGGCGGCTCGGCTGCACTTGGCCCAGCCCGGGCTCAGCGCACAGGTCCGGCAGCTGGAGCGCGAGCTCGGCCACCCACTGCTCGACCGTGGTGGGCGCACGGTGACCCTGACCGAGGTCGGCGCCGCCGTACTGCCGCATGCCCGGGCGGCGCTCGCCGCCGCCGAACGGGTGACCCACTTGGTGGACGAGTTCACCGGGTTGCTGCGGGGTCAGGTCCGGGTCGGCCTGATCTCCGGGGCGGCGGTCGAGGAATTCGACGTCGCCGCCGTGCTCGCCGATTTCCACCACGACCACCCCCAGGTCGGCATCAGCCTCACCGAGGACACCTCCGAGCGGATGCTGGCCGCCCTCGGCCGGGGTGAGCTGGATATCGCCCTGATCGGGATGACCGGCGCGGAACTCGATCCCGGCATCGGCGTCGAAGTGGTACTCGAGACCGCGGTGGTGGCCGCGGTCGCGGCGGGCGACCCCGGCTACGGCACCGAGATTGCGCTCACCGCGCTGCGGGATCGTCCGCTGATCTGCCTTACCCACGGCACCGGCATCCGCGGCGTCTTCGAACGAGCGTGCGCGGCGGCCGGATTCGAACCCGGCATCGCCTACGAGGCGGCGGCGCCCGCGCTGCTGCTGCGCCTGGCCGCACGCGGTCTCGGCGTCGCCGTCGTGCCCGAACTCACCACCGAGGAGGCCGCGGCCTTCGGGGTGCGGACGGTACGCATCGTCGAGCCGCAGCCGCGCGGGCGCCTCGCGCTGGCCTGGCGCACCGACCGGCCCTCGAGCCCCGCTGCCAAAGTGCTGCTCGGGCAGCTGCGGATCGCCTTGCGCGCCGACAGGTGAGGAAACGAGCGCTCGGGCCACCGGTACCGCTCGCATCGACCAGGCCGCGCCCATCCAGCCCGCCGGCCGGGCCGCGCGACACCGGGCCAACGCCGGATCCGGTCGAGCGGGCCCGCCCGGCCGGTCGGATAAAACCGAACGGTTCGTCGCTCTGTCGGCGCGACGGCCCTGGGTAGGACCTACGGCACCCGTATCAGAGCAGTCGCGAGAGGAACGCCTTGGTGCGGTCGTGCCGCGGGTCGGCCAGCAGATCCCGGGGCGGTCCCGCCTCCACGACGACACCGCCGTCCATGAACACCAGCTGATCGGCGACCTCGCGGGCGAATCCCATCTCGTGGGTCACCACGACCATCGTCATGCCCGAGCGCGCGAGTTCCCGCATGACCGTGAGGACCTCGCCGACCAACTCCGGATCCAGCGCGGAGGTCGGCTCGTCGAACAGCATGAGCTTGGGATCCATGGCCAGCGCGCGGGCGATCGCCACACGCTGCTGCTGGCCGCCGGACAGTTGCGCCGGGTAGGCGTTCGCCTTGTCCGCCAGGCCGACCCGGTCCAGCAGTTCGCGTGCCCTGGTCAGGGCGTCCGCCTTGCGCACTTTCTTGACCTGTGTGGGCGCCTCGATGATGTTCTCCAGCGCGGTGCGGTGCGGGAACAGATTGAAGTGCTGGAAGACCATGCCGATCTCGCGGCGCTGCTTGGCCGCCGCACGCGGGTGCATCTCGTAGAGCTTGCCGTTCTTCTCCCGGTAGCCCACGATCTCGCCGTCGACGTAGAGCCGGCCGGCGTTCACCTGCTCCAGGTGGTTGATGCAGCGCAGGAAGGTGGACTTGCCCGAGCCGGACGGCCCGATCAGGCACAGCACCTCGCCGCGGCCCACCTCCAGCGAAACCCCCTTGAGCACCTGCAGCGCGCCGAAGTTCTTGCAGACCCGGTCCGCGACGATCATCGGAGGGGAGGTGGTCTTCTCGACGTCGACGGTCATTCCCTCATCCCCTGCTGAGCATCGGCGAGTTCCCGCAGTTGCTTGGCGGTCAACTGCCGGGAGGCGCCGCGCGAATAATGGCGCTCGAGATAGTACTGCCCGACCATGAGCACGCTGGTGATCGCCAAATACCAGGTGGCGGTGACCAGCAGCAGCGGGATGGGCTGGAAGTTCACGCCGTAGATGTCCCGCGCGCGGCCGTAGAGGTCGGTGGACAGCGGGATCGCGGTGACCAGCGAAGTGGTCTTCAGCATGCCGATGAGCTCGTTGCCGGTCGGCGGGATGATCACGCGCATGGCCTGCGGCAGCACCGTCCGGCGCATGGTCTGGCTCCAGGACATGCCGAGCGCGAACGACGCCTCGCGCTGCCCCTCGCCGACGGAGTTGATGCCGGCCCGGACGATTTCGGCCATGTAGGCGGCTTCGTTGAGGGCGAGACCGAGCATGGCGAATGCGAAGGCGGCCTGCAACCCCTGCACATCGAGCTGGAGGAACTGCGGTCCGAACGGGATGCCGAGATGGATCTGGCGATACAGGGACGGAAACAGCCCCCAGAACACCAACTGCACGAAGACCGGCGTCCCGCGGAAGATCCAGAGGTACACCCACGCCGAGGCCCGCAAGACCGGATTCGGCGAGAGGCGCATCACGGCCAGCACCGTCCCGAACGCGATCGCGATCGCCATCGCGAGCACGGTCAGCTCCAGCGTCACGACCGCTCCCGCGGCGATCCGGGTGTCGAAGAGGTATTTCCCGTAGGTGTCCCAGCGGTAGGCCGGATTGGTCGCGGCGCCGTAGACGAACAGCGCCACCAGCGCGAGGATGACCGCCGCCGCTATCCAGCGACCCGGTCTGCGCAGCGGAACCGCTTTGATCGGCTCGGGCTCGCGCGCCGGATCCGCTCCGCCGGGCCCGGGATCGCCGGGGGCCGGCCGAGTGTCGTTGTCCGCCATGGATCAGCTCACGGCGCCGTTGACGACGGACTTGGTGATGGCGCCTTCCTGGACGCCCCAGTTCTTCGTGATCTCGAGGTACTTGCCGTTGTCGATCAGGTGCTGGACCGCCTTCTGCAGCACGGCGGCCAGCGGCGCGCCCTTGGGCACCGCCCAGCCGTAGGGCGCGGAGTCGAACACCGGGCCCGCGTTCTCGATCTTGCCGTCGCTCTGCTTGATCGCGTACGCCGTCACCGGGGAGTCGGCCGACATCGCGTCGACCTGACCGAGCACCAGCGCGTTGGTCGCGGCGCTCTGCTCGTCGAACGGCTTGATGTCGATGGCGGGTTTGCCCTCGGCGACGCACTTGGCGCTCTTGGCGGGCACCTCGTCGGTGTGCTCCACGGTGGTGGCCTGCACGGCGACCTTCTTGCCGCAGGCGTTCTCCGGGTCGATCGGCTTGCCCTTCTGCTGCGCCCACTGGATGCCGGCGTTGAAGTAGGTGGTGAAGTCGACCTGCTGCTCGCGTTCCTTCGAGTCGGTGATCGATGACATGCCCACGTCGTAGGTACCGGCCTGGATCGAGGGAATGATCTTCTCGAAGGCGGACTCGACGTACTCGGCCTCGACGCCGAGCACCGAGGCCACCGCGTCCATCAGGTCCACGTCGAAGCCGACGATCCGGCCACTGGCGTCCTTGTACTCGTTGGGCTGATAGGGGATGTTCACGCCGACCACGAGCTTGCCGGACTGCTTGATCTTGTCGGGGAGTTGCGCGGCGATCTCATCGACCTTCTCCACCTGCACCTTGGCCACCGAGGGTCCGGTGTTTTCGGTGTTCGTGGTACAGCCCGTCAGCACCAGTGCGCCCGCGGCGAGCGCACCGATGGCGGCTCGCAGGGCGCGCCTGCCGAGAAACGAACGATCAGACACAGCAGCCCTCCACATTTTGGATCCACGCAACCCGGGCGTCATCACCCGTTTGGCAATCTAAGCGACCGGGACGCTCCACGCTGGACAGTAATGCAACAGCAACACACCGATCCAGCTACCGGTGATGAACCCTGGCGCACACCTGCTCGGTGAATTCGCCGGTGGAGGCCAGTCCGCCGAGATCGGCGGTGGCGATGCCCGCCTCGAAGGTGGCGGCGACGGCCCGCTCGATGCGCTCACCCGCCCGCGCCAGGCGCACCTCGCCGTCCCGGGCCGCCAGCCAGCGCAACAGCATCGCCGAGGACAGCTGCAACGCCACCGGGTTCGCGCGGTTGTGCCCGGCCAGCGACGGCGCCGCACCGTGCACGGCCTGGGCCATCGCCGTGGTGGCCGAGCAGTTGAGCGACGCCGCCAGCCCGAGCGATCCGCTCAATTCGCCGGCCAGATCGGACAGGATGTCACCGAACAGATTCTCGGTGACCAGTACGTCGTAGTCGGCGGCGGCTCGGACCAGGTGCGCGGCCGCCGCGTCGACGTGTTCGTCGTCCACCTCGACTCCCGGATACTCGTGACCGACCTCGTGGCAGACATCGCGGAACAGTCCCATGGTCAGCGGCAGCACGTTCGCCTTGTGCACGATGGTCACCCGCTTGCGTCGCGTCGCGGCCAGCCGGAACGCCTGGTGCGCGATCCGCTCGCAGGCTGCGCGGGTCACCAGGCCGACCGACATCGCGATATCCGGCGTCGGCCGGAACTCCCCCGAGCCGGCGAACATATTCCGGTCGGCGTAGAACCCTTCGCTGTTCTCCCGGACGATCACCAGGTCGATATCCGGCGCCGCCGCGCGCACACCGGCGAAGGCTCGCGCGGGGCGGATGTTGGCGTAGAGGTCGAATCGCTTGCGGATCACCCCGCCCGGCGCGACACGATGCTCGGCCGGGTAGGACGCGTTGTCGTGCGGGCCGAGAATCCAGGCGTCGACCCCGGCGAGTTCCTCGAGCGTCTGTTCGGGCAGCGGGGTGCCGAACTCGGCGATGGCCTGGTGCCCCATCGCCAGCGGCACCCATTCGACCGGCGCGGCGCCCGCCGCGGACAGCGCCTCATCGACCACCTGCCGGGCGGCCCGCACCACCTCGGGGCCGATGCCGTCGCCGTCGATCAAGCCGAGCCGCAGTGCCCGTTCCCCCCGGAGCTGGTTCGCGTCGTTCACCGGAACATCCTCCCGCCGACATGCCCGGCTGCCGGAACCGGCCCGCGGACACGCCGGTTGCGGTTACCTTCGGGGACCATGGTGCAGTCGGTCGAACTACTCCTCGACGAGGCCGCCGACGCCGAGATCCGGCGCCAGTGGCAACTGCTCGCGGAGGCCGGCGTGGCGAGTCTTGCCGCGCGCACCGACGAGTCCAATCGCCCGCACATCACCGCCGCGGTGGCCAGGCAGATCTGGCCGCGCATCGAGCAGGCGCTGGACGAGCTGACCTTCTCGCCGATTCCCGTGCGGCTGGGCGGGCTGGTGGTCTTCGGCGCGCGCCGCCCCATCCTGGTGCGGCTGGTGGTACCGACCGAAGCCCTGCTCGCCCTGCACCACCGGGTCTTCCACACCATTTCCCCGTGCCCGGGTGTCCCGGCCAATGTGCATCCAGATGCCTGGACCCCGCACATCACCCTGGCCAGGCGGGTGCCGCCGCACCAACTCGGCGAGGCGATCCACGCCGTCGCGCGGGACCGGGATTTTCCGGCGACCGTGCTGGGTATCCGTCGATGGGACGGGGATCAGCGGCGCGAGTGGCCGGTCGGCCGGATCCGCCGTGGAAGATAACCGGAGCAGCCCGCGTTGTAGCAGGCACACCGAAACGAGAGGACGTCATGGCCACCCAGACGCTGACCCAGCACAATTTCGATGAGGTAGTCACCGGAAACGACGTGGTACTCGTCGACTTCTGGGCCGATTGGTGCGGTCCGTGCAAGAGCTTCGCACCGACTTTCGAGGCCTCCTCCGCCAAGCACCCCGACGTGGTGCACGGAAAGGTCGACACCGAATCCGAGCAGGGCCTCGCGGCGGCCGCCAACATCCGGTCGATCCCGACCATCATGGCTTTCCGGGAGGGCGTGCTGGTGTTCGCGCAGCCCGGGGCGCTGCCGCCCGCCGCGCTCGAGGATCTGGTGACCCAGGTCAAGGCGCTCGATATGGACGAGGTACGCAAGCAGCTCGCCGAGCAGCAGGCGGGCGGGCAGCCCGAGCAGTAATCGCGCGGAGTGTAAGTCGCTCCACCGCAAGAGAATTCGCGCGGGGCCCGGCCTCGGACACCGTGAGAACGGCGGTCCGCGTCCGGGCCCGCTCCGCGTCCGGCGCAGCGCGTCCGATCGCGGGGCGGCACACTGCCTCCCCGCGATCGGAGCTCGAGATCAGGACGCGCCGAGCAGGTTGACGCCCGCGATCATGGCGCGCACCGTCGACTCGGCGCCGTCATCCGCGATCGCCGCACCCCAGCCGCGCCTGCCGTTGCATTCGCACCGCACGAACGTGGCGGTGCCGTCCGCGGTGCGCCGCTGGTGGAACTGCAGGATTTCCACCGGATAGCCCTCCTCGTAGAGAGCCGAGGTCATCGCCGCGACCGGACTGCCGGTGGCGACGACGGTCCGCAGATGGCCGGCGAATTCCAGCGTGGCGGTGAACTCCGCGGTGCGGCTGCCCGCGGGCGACCACTCACCGAGGCGGATCGGACCGCCGTGCGCGCAGTAGCGGCTGTGGAACTGCGCCGAGGTCAGCCCGGCGGCTTCGGCGCGGAGGCCCTTGGGAGCGGCGGCGTGGAACATGTCTGTATCGAGAGTCAGGATGGTCATTGAAAGTAGGTCTTCCCGAAGAATGTCGTGGCTCAGTTGACAGAGGGGACCAGCACTAACAAGTCAAATCAGCCCGCAGCGAGGGGGCCGGTCCGAATCAGACCCCGCTGCGGCGGGCTACTACGAGGACTCGGGGACGCGGCGCCACCATCGCGGTGAGCGGAAGTAGCTCGGCGCGCACCTCGGGCTCGAAGGCGGTAGCCTGCGTGACCACGGAGGACCCGATGAGCGACGCCGAAAGCAGAGCGCTGTCGCGGTCTGCGACATGGAGCGCTGCGCTGCGGCAGTCGGCGGGATTCGGCACGGCATCGAGAATAGGGACATCGCGCCGCAATAGCAACCACATCCGGTGCCCGATTTGTCTACTGACGGGTATCATTCGTGCAGTTCAGGGCGTTGCGCGCGGGACGAAGGTAGCGTCGGTGACATGGGTCTCCTCGTCGCCATGACCATCCCGGGCTTGGCCGTCCTGCTCATTCTGTTCGCCTTCGCCGAAGTGGTCTGGAACAGGCTCACCGGCAGCCGTGTGCTGCCCTGGACCCGCAAGCGGTCCGGCCGCCCCGTCGCGGCCGCGGGTTTCGAAGAGGTCACCGCGGTTTTCCAGGGCGGCAAGCAGCACGAGTTCGAGCAGCGCAGGACGACGCTGATGCACCGGGAGGACGCGTCCGACGGCGCGCCGCCGCGCGACGAGGTGGATCTCACCGCCGGTTCGGCACGCTTGGTGCCGCACCGCCTTCCGTGAAACACGCCACAGCGCAGTGAGATCCGAACGACAGCCATCCGGATCGCACTGCGCCGGAGCGGAATTCGATCCGCGCTAGCGGGCAAGCACCTCGTTCAGCTTGCCGGTGGCGACGTCGAAGACGAAGCCGCGAATCGAGTCCTTGTGCGGCACGAACGGGCTGGCGACGATGCGCGCGATCGACTGGCGCACATCGGTTTCCAGGTCCGAGAAGGCCTCAGCCGACCAGTCCGGCTTGATCCCGGTCTCCTCCTGGATGCTCGCCTTGAAGTCGTCGTCGGTGAAGGTGAGCATGCCGCAATCGGTGTGGTGGATCAGGATGATCTCCCTGGTCCCGAGCAGCCGCTGACTGATGGCCAGCGAACGGATCTCATCGGCGGTGACCACGCCGCCCGCGTTGCGGATGACGTGCGCCTCGCCCTCGGCCAGGCCGAGCGCGCCGTAGACGTTGAGCCGCGCGTCCATGCACGCGATCACGGCGACGCCCTTCGCGGGCGGCAGCGGCAGCGGGCCTCGGAAGGTGCTCGCGTAGGCCGCGTTGTTCTCCAGGTACTCGTCGGTGACAGTCATGGGCCATCCCCTGCGCTCGGTATGCGTGAATCCCTATGTGTGACCAGCCCCACGGTAGGTGGCCGCGCAGCACGAGACACCGGTCCCGTTCACCGTGATTCGTTCACTTGCACGCGGCGGCCCGATAGTAGCTCCGCGGATGCCGGATGCCGGGCCCGTGCGGTCGGGCCCGGCATGTCCTCCTGCGATACACCGCCTCCTGCACTACGCCGGTCAGTGCGCGGCGGAGTCCCAGCTGTGGCCGACGCCGACCGAGACCTCCAGCGGTACCGACAGGGCGATCGCCGCGGACATCTGTTCGCGCGCCAGCGCCTCGAGCGCCTCCCGTTCCCCGTCGGCGACCTCGAACAACAGTTCGTCGTGGATCTGCAGCAGCATCCTGGAGCGCAGGCCCGCGTCGCGCATCGCGCGGTGCACGTTGATCATCGCCACCTTGATGATGTCGGCCGCGGTGCCCTGGATCGGGGCGTTGAGCGCCATCCGCTCGGCCGATTCCCGGCGCTGCCGGTTGCTGGAGTCCAGATCGGGCAGGTAGCGGCGGCGCCCGAACAGGGTCTCGGTGTAGCCGACCTTGCGCGCCTGCTCCACCACCTCGTAAAGGTAGTCGCGGATGCGGCCGAAGCGGGCGAAGTAGACCTCCATCTGCTCCTTCGCCTCGGTGGTGCTGATCTTCAGCTGCGCGGAAAGGCCGTACGAGCTCAACCCGTAGGCCAGGCCGTAGGACATCGCCTTGATCCGGCGGCGCAGTTCCGGGCTCACCTCCGAGATCGGGATGTCGAACGCTTTCGACGCCACGAAGCTGTGCAGGTCCTCACCGGAGTTGAACGCCTCGATCAGGTTCTCGTCCCCGGACAGGTGCGCCATGATCCGCATCTCGATCTGGCTGTAATCCGCGGTCATCAGCGACTGGTAACCGGGGCCGACCACGAAGGTGTCGCGGATCTGCCTGCCGGTGTCGGTCCGGATCGGTATGTTCTGCAGGTTCGGTTCGGTCGAGGACAGCCGCCCGGTGGCCGCGATGGTCTGATTGAACGTGGTGTGGATGCGGCCGTCCTCGGCGACGCACTTGAGCAGGCCGTCGACGGTGACCTTCAGGCGGGTGGCGTCGCGGTGCGCGAGCAGATGTTCCAGGAACGGGTGCTGGGTCTTCTCGTAGAGCGACTCCAGCGCGTCGGCGTCGGTGGTGTAACCGGTCTTGGTGCGCTTGGTCTTCGGCATGTCCAGCTCGTCGAACAGCACCACCTGCAACTGCTTGGGCGATCCCAGGTTGATCTGCTTGCCGATCACGTCGTAGGCCGCCTCGGCCGCCTCGGCTACCCGGTCGGCGAACTGGCGCTGCAGCGTCGCCAACTGGTCGGTGTCCACCGCGATGCCCGCCTCCTCCAAGGTGGACAGCACACCGAGCAGCGGCAGCTCCATGTCCGCCAGCAGCGGGGTGGACTCGATCTTCGCCAGTTCCCCGTCGAGCGCGTCGGCAAGGTCGGCGACGGCACGCGCGCGCAGCATCTGCGCCCGCGCCAGCTCGGCGTCGACGGTGTCCTCGTCGTCGAGCAGCGACAGCTGCGCGGTCTCGTCGGTCTCGGCGCGCAGCTCCCGGTGCAGGTAGCGCAGCGACAGGTCATCGAGGTTGAAGGTGCGCTGGCCCGGACGCACCAGATACGCGGCGAGCGCGGTGTCGCTGGTCAGCCCGCCGAGCGTCCAGCCGCGGCCGCGCAGTGCGTGCACGGCGGCCTTGGCCTCGTGCAGCGCCTTCGGCACGGCCGGGTCGGCGAGCCAGGCGCCCAGCGCGGCCTCGTCCTCCGGGGTGAGCACCGTGACGTCGATGTAGCCGCTCTCCCCGTCGCCGGCCGCGATGGCCAGCGCGCGGACGTCGCCACCGGCCGGTGAACCCGTGCCGAGGATCGAGACACCGTGGCGCACACCGGATTCGGCGTGCTCGGCGAGCCAGGACGCGACCGCGCCGATCTCCAGCGCACCGCCGCTGATCTCGAAACCGGCCTCCGCCTCCGGCTCCGGCGGGGCCAGCGTCTCGAACAGCCGGTCGCGCAGCACGCGGAACTCGAGATCGTCGAACAGCTGGTGGATCTTGCCGCGGTCCCACGGGCCCTGCGCCAGCTGATCAGGGGTGTACGGCAGCGGCACCTCCCGCATCAGTTCGGTGAGCTGCCGGTTGAGCACCACGCTGCTCAAATTCGCCCGCAGCGCGTCGCCGACCTTGCCTTTCACCTGATCGACCTTCTCCACCAGCGTGTTCAGGTCACCGTATTCCCGAATCCATTTGGCGGCGGTCTTCTCGCCGACTCCGGGGATACCGGGAAGGTTGTCGCTCGGATCGCCGCGCAGCGCCGCGTAGTCCGGGTACTGACTCGGTGTGAGGCCGTACTTGGCCATCACTTCCTCGGGGGTGAACCGGGTGAGATCGGAGACGCCCTTGCGCGGGTACAGCACCGTGACGTTCTCGTCGACCAACTGAATGGCGTCGCGGTCGCCGGTGACGATGAGGACCCGGAAACCCGCGGCCGCGGCCTGGGTGGTGAGCGTGGCGATGATGTCGTCGGCTTCGAAGCC
The DNA here is from genome assembly GCF_015477775.1 of Nocardia abscessus. Classification (GTDB taxonomy): domain Bacteria; phylum Actinomycetota; class Actinomycetes; order Mycobacteriales; family Mycobacteriaceae; genus Nocardia; species Nocardia abscessus_A. The sequence goes on from NZ_JADLQO010000017.1 coordinate 114,954, forward strand.
GTCGATCGCCATCACCGGGATGCCCAGCGCGCCGAGCACGTCCTTGGTGAGTTCCACCTGTCCGCGGAACTCGTCCGGCGTGGTGGTGCGGTTCGCCTTGTACTCCGGGTACGCCTCGGCACGGAAGGTCTGGCGCGACACGTCGAACGCCGCCGCCACGTGTGTCGGCTTCTCGTCGCGCAGCAGGTTGATCAGCATCGCGGTGAAGCCGTAGACCGCGTTGGTGGTCTGCCCGGTGACCGTCTTGAAATTCTCCGCCGGTAGCGCGAAGAACGCGCGATAGGCGATCGAATGCCCGTCCAGCAACAGCAGCGTCGGCCGGTCTCCCGAGCCGGGATCGCTGGAGCCGGACGCGGGGGCGGGACGCGGAGCGGTCGTGGGTGAACTCACGCCCCAGAGTCTAGGGACCGGCACCGACAAGGCGATACGCCGACACCCGGCAGCCGGACGCCGCCCGGGCCCGACTTTCGGCCCGTGGGGCGCGGCGGGCGACCGCGCCCCACGGCGTTCACAGCGTGGCGACCAGTTCTCGCAGCACAGGCAGGCTCACCGACCCGGAACCGAGCACCACGTCGTGGAAGGCCTTGATGTCGAAGTCCGCGCCGAGCCGTTCGGTGGCCCCCACCCGCTGGCGCAGGATCTCCAGCTGGCCGATCTTGTAGCCGACCGCCTGCCCCGGCATGGCGATGTATCGGTCCACCTCCACGGTGATCTCGGCCAGCCCGACCGGCGCGTTGGCCACCATGAAGTCGATGGCCTGCTGCCTGCTCCACCCCTTCGCGTGCAGGCCGGTGTCGACCACCAGGCGGCAGGAGCGCCAGGAGTCACCGGCCAGCATGCCCAGTCGCCCGAGATCGTCTTCGTACAAACCCATTTCGTCGGCCAGACGCTCGGTGTAGAGCGCCCAGCCCTCGACGAAGGCGGTGTTGGCGAAGGACTGACGCTGGAAGCGGGGCAGGTGGTCGAGTTCGTTCGCGATGGTGAGCTGCAGATGATGGCCCGGAATCGCCTCGTGGAAGGCCACCGACGCGGTCTCGTAGCGGCCGCGGCCCGTGGGATGGTGCTGGTTGACGAAATACGTGCCCGGCCGTGACCCGTCGGCGGCGGGCGGGAAGTAGTACGCCGCAGGCGCATCCGCGGCCAGGAACTCCGGAACCGGGACGATGTCGCAGGATTCCTTCGGCAGGCGCCCGAACCAGTTCCCCATCTCGGCGGTGGCCACGGCCAGCGCCCTGCGGGCGTCGAACATGATCTGCTCGGCGTCGTCGTAGCACAGCTCGGGATCGTCGCGCAGCCGTCCGAATATCTCGCCGAGATCGCCGGTGCCGAACAGGCGGGCGCCCACCGTCGCGTACTCCTCGCGCAGCTTCGCCAGCTCGGCCAGACCCAGCTCGTGGATCTCCTCGGCGCCGAGCTCGGGCAGCGTCGTGTGGTGGTGCAGCTGCCGCCGGTAGATGTCCTCGCCGTCGGCGCCGAGCCAGCACAGGCCCGGCTTGTCGTCGGGGCGGGCGGCGGGCAGCAGTTCGTCGTAGAGCGCGTCGCGGTAGACCTGGAAGGCGGGCCGGATGACATCCCTGGCCACTTCGGCCAATTCGGAGCGCCACGCGGACTCGCCGTCCCAGCCTTCCGGCCCGGAGAAGGTGACGAACGGGTCGGCGGCGATGTCGGAATCCAGGTAGCCGTCGAGCTGGTTGAGCGAGCGCTCGATGGTGATCCGCGCGGGCGCGCGCCCGGCGGCCAGGCCCGACCGGAACCGCTCCACGGCCTGACCGAGCATGTCACCGAACTGCCGGTACCGGCGCACCAGCGCCAGCGCGTGCTCCGGCCGCGGCGCGTTCGTCTGCGGCGCCACCATGAGCACGCCCGCGTGCACGCCGCTCATCTGGTCGGAGGCCAGCTCCACCGGCCGCCATTCCAGGTGCTCGATCGCGCCGCTCAGCTCGGTGCGCAGCAGGCTGCGGGTGACGCGGTCGGTCGGGTTCAACCGCTCGGCGTCGAGCGCGTCGACCGAGCGCAGCAATTCGCGCCAGGTCGACAGCGACCGCTGTTCCGCGTCGACGGACAGATCCTCGATCCGATCGTCGAAGCGGCGGTCGCCGAGCAGGGTCGCCTCGCTCGGCGCCGCCTCGAGCACGCTGTCCCAATACCGCTCGGCCAGGCTCATCAGCTCGTCGTGACCATCCATGGTGACGATCATGCCTCGAGCCGGGCCGCGCGGCAGGCGACTAACCTACGCCGAGATACGCCGATTTCACCGCGGGATCGGTGAGCAACTCGGCGCCACGGCCGGTTTTGGTGACCTCACCGGTCTCCATGATGTAGGCGCGGTCGCTGCGGGCCAGGGCCTGCTGGGCGTTCTGCTCCACCAGCAGCACCGTGGTGCCCTGCTGGTTGATCTCACTGATGATCCGGAAGATCTGCTGGATCACCATGGGCGCCAAGCCCATCGACGGCTCATCGAGCAGCAGCAGCCGCGGCCGCGCCATCAGCGCGCGGGCGATGGCCAGCATCTGCTGCTCGCCGCCCGACAGGGTGCCGCCGACCTGTTTGCGCCGTTCGAGCAACCGGGGGAACAGCTCGAACACCCACTCCAGCGTCCGCTCGTACTCGGCCTTCTGCTTGAAACCGCGTCCGTAGCACCCCATGTCGAGGTTTTCCTGCACCGTCATGCCGGGGAAGACGCCCCTGCCCTCCGGCGCCTGGATCAACCCGTGGGTCACCCGCTCGTGCGCCTTCATCCGAGTGATGTCGCGGCCCTCGAACAGGATGCGGCCCCGGGTCAGCGGCAGCAGCCCGGACATCGCGCGCATGGTGGTCGTCTTGCCCGCGCCGTTGGCGCCGAGCAGGGTGACCAGCTCGCCCTCGGCGACGGTCAGCGAGATCCCGTGCAGCGCCTGGATCCTGCCGTAGTTGACGACCATGCCCTCGACCTCGAGCAGCGGCGCGCCCGCGGCTGCGGGCTCGGGCGTCACCTCCTGCTCGGTTACCTCGGCCTTGCGCAGCGGCACCGCACCGGGTTGCGGGCCGGTCGGCGCGCCGTTGTCCGCCTCGGCGTCTTCGCCTGCGGCACTGCCGGATTCGTTCGCACCGGAATCCGGCACACCGAGGTAGGCGGCGATCACGGCGGGGTTGTCCCTGATGTCCGCGGGCAGCCCGTCGGCGATCTTGCGGCCGAACTCGAGCACCACGATCCGGTCGGTCACGCCCATGACCAGCCGCATGTCGTGCTCGATCAGCAGCACCGTGAACCCGTCGTCACGGATCTTGCGGATCAGGTCCATGAGCGCGGACTTCTCGCTCGGATTGAACCCGGCCGCGGGCTCGTCCAGGCACAGCAGCTTCGGCTCGGTGGCCAGCGCGCGGGCGATCTCCAGGCGGCGCTGGTCGCCGTAGGAGAGGTTGCGCGCCTTCTCCACCGCCCGCGGGGCGATGCCGACGAACTCCAGCAGCGCCATGCCGCGCTCGATCGCGTCCCGTTCCTCGCGCCGGTGCCGCGGCGTCCGGAACACCGCCCCCGGCACCGAGGTCCGGTGCCGGGCGTCGGTGCCGACCACGACGTTCTCCAGCGCGGTCATCTCGCCGAACAGCCGCACGTTCTGGAACGTGCGGGCGATGCCGAGCCGGGTGATCGCGTTGCGCTTGGTCTTGGTCAGCGGCTTGCCGTCGAAGGAAACCAGTCCGGAGGCGGGCTGATACACACCGGTGATCGCGTTGAAGCAGGTGGTCTTGCCCGCGCCGTTGGGCCCGATGAGACCGAGGATCTCGCCGCGGCGGATCTCGAAGCTCACCTGGTCCAGGGCGGTGAGTCCGCCGAACTTCACCGTGAGGCCCTCGGTGCGCAACAGCGGCTCCCCGACCGCGGTCTCGATCTCGCGGTGCGGGGCCACGACTTCCGCGACGGTCTCGGCGTCGGCGAGGTCGGGGATCACCTGGGTGACGTCGACCGTGCCCGCGGACTCGACCTGCGGCTCGGCTGCGTAGCCCGCGGCCATGTCCTCGTTGTCGAACAGCGCGTCACCCGCGCCCGGCCCGGTCATCGTCCCGCTCCGATCGGTTCGCCGGCGGCCGGTCTGCGCACGGCCTGGTACACCTGCCTGCCGTAGGTGAGCAGCTTCTGCCGCACCGGGAACAGACCCTGTGGACGCAGAATCATCATCACCACCAACGCGATACCGAAATACAGATACTTGAGGTCGCCCAGCGACTGCGCTCCGCCCTTGCGGAACAGCAGCACGCTGCCGAGCAGCAGCAACGCCAGCACGCCGGTCACCACCATGCCGGTGATCACCCCGCGGCGCGGCCACACGCCCAGCCGGGCGGCCCACAGGCGCCAGGCGACGATCAGGGCGACGAACGCCGCGACATCGATCGCCAGCAGGACGTACCCGGTCGACTCGTTGCTCACCAGGTTCACCGATTGCAGCCGTGCGGGCAGATAGGCGATGACGAACGCGCCGAAGATCACCCCGAGCTTGTTGCCCTGTCCGCCGATGACCACCGCGCACAGGAACAGCATCGAGTTGATGATGTTGAAGCCGGTGGGGTTGATGAACTGCACCTGCCCGGCGTAGATCGCCCCGGACATACCGCCCACCGCGGCGCCGATCATGAACGCCCACAGCTTGAACTTGAACGTCGGCACACCCATGATCTCGGCCGCGTCCTCGTCTTCGCGGATCGCCACCCAGGCGCGGCCGACCCGGCTGCGCTCCAGATTGCCGACCACCAGCAGCACGACGACCACCAGCGCCATGCCGAACCAGTACCAGTAGGTGCCGTAGCTGGCGCGGTCGAGGAGGTTCGCGCTGTCGGGGTCGCCGCTGTTGCCACCGGAGAACACACCCTCCGGTTTGCTCGCCGACTCGCCGACGTGCGGGTACGCCACACCCGACAGGCCGAGGCTGCCGTTGGTGATCTCGGTGAGGTTCTCGGCGAGCAGCCGGACGATCTCACCGAAGCCGAGCGTCACGATCGCCAGGTAGTCCCCGCGCAGGCGCAGCGTGGGCGAACCGAGGATCAGGCCGGAGACCGCGGTCACCGCGACCGCGATCGGCAGGCAGGCCAGCCACGCCCACTCCGGATCGAGCCAGCCGCCGTCGGTCTGGTTCCACGGGCTGTTGGGGCTGGTGAGCAGGCCGACGGTGTAGGCGCCCACCGCGTAGAAACCGACGTAACCGAGGTCGAGCAGGCCCGCTTGGCCGACCACCACGTTCAAGCCGATGGCCAGCAGGGCGTACATCGCCACCTGCGCCATCACCAGGCCGAAGTTGTAGGAGGGAGTGTTCAGCAGCGGCGGCGGGAACAGGGGCAGCAGTGCCAGCAGGATGAGGATCGGGACGCCGACGCCCCACTGCGCGGGCCTGCTCAGGCCGTCCCACCACGTGCGGATCGCATCGCCGATGCCGCGGCGCGCGGCGTCCGGCGCGGACGCCGTCTTCGTCGTTTCGGTCATGCGCGTGCCCTTCCGAGACTCTCGCCGAGGATGCCGGTCGGGCGAACCATCAGCACAAGAACCAGCACCACGAACGCGACCACGTCACGCCACTCGGTGCCGAAGAGGATCTGGCCGTACTGCTCCACCACACCGAGCAGCAGTCCGCCGAGCAGCGCACCGCGCAGGTTGCCGATACCGCCGAGCACCGCGGCGCTGAACGCCTTGATACCGAGGACGAACCCGCCGGAGTAGATGATCCCGTTCGGGATCTTCAGCGTGAACAGCATCGCCGCCGCGCCCGCGAGCACGCCGCCGATGAGGAAGGTCAGCATGATGACCCGCTCGCGCGACACGCCCATCAGCGTCGCGGTGTCCGGGTCCTGGGCCACGGCGCGGATGCCACGGCCGAACTTGGTCCGATTGATCAGCACCTCGGTGGCGATCGCCAGCACCACGGCCGCCAGCACGATGAGCAGCATGATGTTGGTGACGTCCGCGCCGCCGAAACTGAATTGCACGGTGGGCTCGACCAGCCGGATCGGCTGCTGTGCGTTGGTGCCACCGAGATCGGGGCGGATCTTCGGCAGCACGAAGTGCACCAGTTCCTGCAGCACGAACGACATGCCGATCGCCGTGATCAGGAAGGCCAGCGGCTTCGCGCCCCGTTTACGCAGGGGCCGGTAGGCCACCCGCTCCAATCCGACGGCCGCGCCGCCGGATACCAGCATGCCCACGATCATCGCCAGACCCAGATAGACGACGGTGAGCACCACACCCTGGGTGTAAACGTCCGGACTCGCGACGAATCCGAAGATCATCAACCCGATCAATTGCCCGAACAACCCGAGCATGAAAATTTCCGAATGGGCGAAATTGATCAGCCGCAATACGCCGTAGACCAAGGTGTAGCCCACAGCGACCAACGCATAGATGGCGCCGTAGGTCACGCCGTCGACGGTCAGTCGCCAGAAACTATCGACCAGTCCCTCGTAGTTGAAGTCGATCGAACCGGCAGTGAGTTGTATCCCACCGGCCAATAGCGTTTGTTTCATTTATTTCTGCCCTCATCCTTTCGCCCACCGAAGAACGGCACGTACGGGGATTCGGATGAACCCCCGTACGTGCCGTGCGCCCGGGATCCGGGGCTACTTGACCTCGTACACCCAGATCAGTGCGTTCGACAGTTCACCGTTCGGGTTCCACTTGTACTGACGCGCGAGGCCGGCACCGTCGTACGTCCGCACATAGTCGAGCAGATCCGGGCGGGTGACCTTACCGCCGTCGATGCCCTTGGCCAGGATCGTGGTGAGGTCGTAGGCCTCGACCGAGTAGACGCCCGGCGCCTGACCGTTGAGCGCCTCGTAGTCCTTGGCGAAGTTCTCCGGGGCGGGACCACACGGGCACGACAGCTTCGCGCCCTTGGCCGCGCTGCCCGCCTGGGCGACGAACTGCGGGTCGTTGGTGCCGTCGGCGGAGACGAAGACCGCCTTCACGCCACCGGACTTCAACTGCTGGGCCAGCGGCGCGCCCTCGGAGTAGTAGCCGGAGTAGAAGATGGCGTCCGGGTTCGCGGCCGCCACCTTGGTGACCGTCGCGGAGAAGTCCTTGTCGCCCTTCTTGATGCTGGCGGCGCACGCCGGGTCGGCGGCCGCGCCGAGCCCCTCGGTGATCGACTTCGCCAGGCCGGTGCCGTAGTCGGTGTTGTCCTGGATGACGCAGACCTTCTTGTAGCCCGCGGTGTTGACCAGGTACTTCGCCACGGAGGGGCCCTGCACGTCATCGTTGGCCAGACCGCGGAAGAAGGTCGTCCAGCCGTTCTGGGTCAGCGTCGCGTTGGTCGCCGACGAAGTGACCGAGACCAGCCCGGCGTCGCTGAGGATCTTGCCGGTCGCCTTCGTCTCCCCGGAGAACGCGGGACCGACCAGGCCAATGATCGACCGGTCGTTGACGATCTGCGGGATCACCTGGGTGGCCTTCTGCGGGTCGCCCTCGGTGTCGAACTGCTTGAGGTCGATCTTGCAGCCGGGGTTGGCCTTGTTGTGCTTGTCGAGGGCGAGCTTGACGCCGTTGACGATGTTGATGCCGAGCGCGGCGTCCGGACCCGTCAGCGCACCGGCCATCGCGACCGACGTACCCGGCGCACAGGTCGCCTTGCCGTCGCCCGCGGGATCGGCAGCCGTGGCCGCGTCGGCCTTCGGCACCTCCTTGCCCTGCTGGTCGACCTGCAGAACCGGCTGGATGGACAGGCCGCCCGCGCCGTTGGTGCCCGAGGAATCCGAACCGCTGCTGGTGGATTTGTCACTACAACCGGTCAGCACCAGCGCGGCGGCGGCGCCGACGGCCAGGACACCTCGCGTCGAGCGACTGCGCCATGTCGAACTAAGCACGTTTCACCTCATCTAAGTTCTGTGCTCCCCCGGGGTCGCCGAGGAGGCCGACCATGTCAGCCCGGTCAGAACATAGCGTCGGTACGTTAGTTCCGCATCACATTCGGATCATGCGCGCGACATCGTTTCGAATTCTTGTTCACGATGACGTTTCGTCCGCGTAAATTTTCCCGCTGCCGCGGTCACTTCGGCGTCAGGTTCTCCAACACGACCTCCGCGACCGCCTTCATGGTGGTGCGGCGGTCCATTGCGGTGCGCTGAATCCACTTGAACGCCTGCGGCTCGGAAAGACCCTGGGTCTGCATCAGAACACCCTTGGCGCGCTCGACCAGCTTGCGCGTCTCGAGCCGGTCGGCGAGATTCGCGACCTCGCTCTCCAGCGCGGTGATCTCGTGGAACCGGCTGGCCGCCAATTCGATGGCGGGCACCAGATCCGATTTCGTGAACGGCTTCACCAGATAGGCCATCGCACCGGCGTCCCGCGCCCGCTCCACCAGGTCACGCTGACTGAACGCGGTCAGGATCACCACGGGCGCAACACGTTTCGACGCGATCTCAGCCGCGGCATCGATACCGTCGCGACGCGGCATCTTCACGTCCATGATGACCAGGTCCGGCCGGTGCTCGACCGCGAGATCCACCGCCTGCTGACCGTCACCCGCCTCGCCGACCACCTGATAGCCCTCTTCGGTCAGCATCTCGACCAGATCCATGCGAATGAGCGCCTCGTCTTCGGCGACGACGACCCGCTTCGCCCCGGCGTCCCGTTTGGTGCCGGCGCCCCCAGCTGCTGTGCTCATAGGTAGACCCCTCTGGTTCCGATGCCCTGTACCCGGCCCAATCGAAGGAAAGCCGCGATCGCACCGGGCGAACTCGGGCCGACCATCGGGCTGTCGAGTGATGTAAAGAGTACCTTTCACTTCGGCATAGAACGCATATACCCTGCGCAAACCGTGCGCTCGCGCCGCAACGACCGACCCATTCGCTTTGACGCCACCCGACCCGCTATAGTTGCCACCCGGTGCGCCGAGTTGGCGGAACTGGCAGACGCGACGGTCTCAAAAACCGTTGTCCGAAAGGACGTGTGGGTTCGAGTCCCACACTCGGCACTCGCTTTGGGGGAACCCTGCTCGCGGTGAGCGCTCGCTTGGGTGCTCGTCATTTCTTCTGGGGGTGCAACCCCCAGGCCCCGCTCGGCGGGGCTTCGCCCCCCCGAACCCCCCGACGGGGTGGTTGCGTTGGGTGGGGACGGTACGTTGGTGATCAGGGCTTGTGGGGTGCATCCCTGGGCTGTCATTCGGCGGGGCGTTGTCTCCCCAACTTCACTGATGGTGCGCGGTTGCGTTGCGTTGGACACAACGGGGCGTCGTGCCCTGGCGACTGCTGGGGCTCGTCGCTCCCTGAGGGATGCATCAATCACCGTGGGGTGCGTGTTGCGGATAGCCGGGTCAGCCGTACCGGACAGCCGGGCACCCACGACGGGACCGGGCCGCGCCGCACCGGAACTGGGGGCGGAAGTTCCCGCAGGGCTCCGGTGGCGGCGGAATCCGGCAGGAGGTCCACTTCGCCTGTCGCGGCGTCGATCACGTGTACGGCGACAGGGAGACGTCAAACGGGCTCGCGCGGTTCGCACCTGTCGCCGCCTCGGGCGGTCGCTGGTCTCCACCTGCGGTCGGGTCCAGGACAGACCAGCCCCATCGAGCACGTCGTGAGCGAATCCTTTTACCAGGGCGGCGAATCCGGGTAGTCTGCGCACGCGTCATATCACGGAGTAATCACAGAGCAGCGTTTGAATGCGTGCGCCCCGGGTACTGCAAGCAGGAGAATCCCAACCGCATCACTCCGCGGAGTGACGTACGTCGCAGGCCAGAGGCCGAAAGCGGCGAGCTTCGTGTACGGCGCGCTACGAGCAGATGAATATGTTGTTCCCACATGTGGGACTAACGACTTGGGACCGTCTGGTAGCTTCCGTGCCCCTTATCGTGTTCTGTATGCACGTCCTGTTCGTCTGCAACGGCAACGTTTGCCGTTCGGTGATCGCCGAGCGGCTCACGCGCGCCCTCGCGGTCGAATACGATCTCCCCTACCTCACCGCCGAGAGCGCGGGAACCCGTGCGCTGGTCGGATTTCCGGTCGAGCCGCTCGCCGCGCAGACCATCGCCGGACTCGGCGCCGACCCGGGTAATTTCCGCGCCCGTCGCCTGAAGCCGGAGATGATCGACAAGGCCGACCTGGTCCTCACGATGACCGAGCAGATTCGCGACCAGGTTATCGATTTGGCCTTCGGTGCGGGCCCGCGCACCTTCACGCTGCTGGAGGCACACCGCATCGCCCACGTCACCGGGGCGCGCACGGTCGCCGAATTGCACCAGGCGCGCAATGATCTGTCGCTGGTCGGGCGGGAGAACATCGCCGACCCGGTCGGTTTGTCCGCCCAGGCGTTCTGCGAGGTCGGAGACCGGATCGCCGAGACACTGGTGCCGCTGCTGCTGGCGCTCGCCCCGCACGAGCAGCCGCGCTGGCCACACGACGAGCGCCGCGGGCTGGTGATCCGTCCCGGCGGCGCGCCCGCACCGCTGGCGACCTTCCTCGCCGCCCAACGCACCAGGTGATCGCCGGCGCCGCCGCGGACAACCACACGGCGTGACGCAGGTCGACACGTCGCGCGTCAACCTGTTACCACCCGGCTATGTCCATTTCCGTCCCGGACGCACTAAACTCCCGCCGGACAACACTCTCCGCCGTTGCTGGTTCGACACAGGACAGGAATCAGACATGCCGAAACGCATTTCGGATGTTTCGCTCCATGTTTATGTGACACCGGAAATCCTCGAACGCGTCGTCGACACCGTGCGCGCGGTGGTCGACGAACACCTCGCCGACCGCGACGTGTTCGCCTGGCGCTTCACCTTGCCGGTCGACGCCGACGACCCGGCCCACGCGGCTCTCGAGAACAGCTCCGACAGCGATCCGTCCTACGAGGGTTCGGACGACCGCAGCACCTACGAGATCGCGCTCAGCCTGGTCGGGGCGCCGGATCAACTGACCGACGACCACATGGCGGCGCTGGAACGGCAACTGCTGCACGGAATCTCCGAGCTGGCGCGAACCGAGCCGGGACGCGGGATCCCGGTCTCGATCCGCGCTTCACAGCGCACCGACGTCGATCTCGACATCGATCGCCACCACGAACTGCTGTAGTCCTAGCGCCGCGCGGGGAAGTGGCGGATGAGTCCCTCTTGCACCGTGGTGGCCAGCAGATCGCCGCTGCGGGAGTAGAAGCGCCCGGTCGCCAGGCCACGGGAACCCGCGGCTACCGGTGACTCGGTGCAGTACAGCGCCCACTCGTCGAAACGGAACGGGCGGTGAAACCAGATCGAGTGGTTCACCGTGGCCGCGATGATGCGGTCCAGACCCCACGACAGCCCATGGGTGGTGATGATCGAGTCCAGCACCGTGGTGTCGGAAGAATAGCCCAGCGTCGCCACGTGGATCAGCGGATCGTCGGGCAGCTTGCCGTCCGCGCGCATCCACACGCGGTTGTGGTTGAGCCGCTCCCCCGTTCCCTTCAGGATCCACGCCGGGTCGTTGGTGTATCGCATGTCGATCGGATGCGGCGCCTTCACGAACATCTCCAGCTTGTCCTCCAAGCCTTCGAAGCTCTCCTCCACCCGCGGCAGCGTCTCCGGGTCCGGCACCTCCGGCTGGGCGTGCGCGTGCTCGAGTCCCGTGCCCCAATCCTGGAACGCGGCGAGCATCACGAACAGCTCCTGGCCGTCCTGGCTGGCGGTGACCGTGCGGTTGGCGAACGCCCGCCCGTCGCGATGACGGTCGACCCGGTACTCGATCGGCTTCTTCACGTCGCCGCCGCGCACGAAATGCGCGTTGACCGCGTGCACCGGACGGTCACCGACCGTCCGGCCCGCCGCGATGATGGCCTGCGAGACGAGCTGCCCGCCGAAGGTCCGGCTCCACACCTTCTCCGGGTGCTGGCCGACGAACACGTCCTCGTCCATCTGCTCGAGATCGAGCAGACCCAGCAGCACATTCAGGTCGGAGTGGTGCGCGGGCGGCTCCGCGACGTCGACGGAGCTGCTCAGGGAACTCACTAGTGGTCCTCCTCACCGATTCGGTGAACGTGGATCAGGTTGGTGGACCCGACGGTACCGGGCGGCGACCCGGCCACGATGACCACCAGGTCACCCTTCTGGTATCGGTCCATCGACAGAAGTGCTACATCCACCTGGTGGATCATCGCGTCGGTGCTGTCGACGGTCGGCACGATGAAGGTCTCGGTACCCCAGGTCAGCGCGAGCTGGCTGCGCACCTCCGGCAGCGGCGTGAACGCCAGCAACGGCAGCGGAGTGTGCAGCCGGGCCAGGCGGCGCACCGTGTCGCCCGACTGGGTGAACGCGACCAGCGCCTTGGCGTTGAGCCGCTCGCCGATGTCGCGGGCGGCGTAGGAGATCACGCCGCGCTTGGTGCGCGGCACGTGGGTCAGCGGCGGGACCCGGGTCGACTCGGTCTCCACCGCGTGCACGATGCGCGCCATGGTGCGCACCGTCTCGATCGGGTACCTGCCCACCGAGGTCTCGCCCGACAGCATCACCGCGTCGGCGCCGTCGAGCACCGCGTTCGCCACGTCCGAGGCCTCCGCGCGGGTGGGGCGGGAGTTCTCGATCATCGACTCCAGCATCTGCGTGGCGACGATGACCGGCTTGGCGTTCTCGCGAGCCATCTGGATGGCGCGCTTCTGCACGATCGGCACCTGCTCGAGCGGGAGTTCGACGCCGAGATCGCCGCGCGCGACCATCACCGCGTCGAAGGCCAGGACCACGGCCTCCAGGTTGTCGATCGCCTCCGGCTTCTCCAGCTTGCCGATCACCGGCACCCGGCGGCCCACCCGGTCCATCACGTCGTGCACCAGCTCGACATCGGACGGGGAACGCACGAACGACAGCGCGATGAAGTCCACGCCGAGCTTCAGCGCGAATTCGAGGTCCTCGATGTCCTTCTCCGACAGCGCGGGAACCGACACGTCCATACCCGGCAGCGAGACGCCCTTGTTGTTGGAGACCGGACCGCCCTCGGTGACCCGGCAGACCACGTCGTTGCCGTCGACGCCGGTCACGGTGAGCCCGACCTTGCCGTCGTCGACCAGCAGCCGGTCGCCGGCCTTGGCGTCCTGCGCCAGTTCCTTGTACGTGGTGGACACGCGGTCGTGGGTTCCGTCGATGTCGTCGACGGTGATGCGGACCTCTTCACCCGTCGCCCAGACGGTTTTGCCTTCCAGGAAGCGACCGAGGCGGATCTTGGGACCCTGCAGGTCGGCGAGAATGCCGACAGCCCGGCCGAGGTGGTCGGAAGCCTGACGCACCTTCTTGTAGTTCTCGGCATGGTCCGCGTGCTCGCCGTGACTGAAGTTCAGCCGAGCTACGTCCATACCGCTCTCGACGAGTTCGCGGATACGGTCCTCGGTGGCAGTGGCCGGTCCGAGCGTGCACACAATCTTCGTCCGTCGCATCACGGGTAGAGCCTAGTCCCGCTCGGTACCCAGGGCCCGCCGTGGCCATGGTGAATCCTTGGTGAAAAAAATGAACGGCGGCGCGTAGCAGGTACAAACGGATACTCAGCGGGCGACATGACGGGCCAATCTCGTTTCCAGCCGGGTCTGCCCGAACCCGAGGATCAGGCAGATCACCCAGTAGTACAGTGCCGCGACGCCGTAGAGAGCGAAGAAATCGAAGGTCGGCGCCGCCGCGAGCTGGGCGACGCGCAGCAGTTCGGTCACCAGGATGGTCGAGGCCAGCGAGGTGTCCTTCACCAGGGAGATCAACGTATTCGACAGCGGCGGCACGGCGATCCGCGCGGCCTGCGGCAGGATGATCAACCGCAGCATCATCGGGTAGGACATGCCGAGCGCCTGCGCCGCCTCCCACTGGCCGGTCGCGACGCTGAGGATGGCGGCGCGCACCACTTCGGCCGCGTACCCGCCGACGTTGAGGCTGAACGCGATCACCGCGGCGGGAAACGGGTCGATGACGATATCGAACTGCGGCAGCGCGTAGAACACGATGAACAACTGCACCAGCAGCGGTGTACCGCGGATGATCGAGATGTAGCAGCGGGCCGCCGCCGACAGCGGCCACACCGCCGACATCCTGGCCAGCGCGACGAACAGCGCGAGGACCAGGCCGATGGCGAAGCTGATCGCGGTGAGCGGCAGCGTCTTGGTGACGGTGGCCTGCAGCATCGGCCACAGGTTGTGCCAGATGAGATCCCGGGTGGCGGCGTCCATGAACGATGCCGGCTACCGGCTGACGTCGGTGCCGAAATACTTCTCGGAGATCTTCGCCAGGGTGCCGTCGGCACGCAGCTGGTTCAGCGCGTTGTCCACGTCGGTGATCAGCGCGTCGCCCTTGCGCGCGGCGAATGCCTGCTTGCTCTCCGATCCGGTGCGCGCCGCGATCTTCACGCTGGTGTCGCCGGTCTTCTTGGTGTACTCGGCGACGGCGAGATTGTCGTTGACGGTGGCGTCGACACGGCCGTTCTTCAGCAGCTGGACGGCCTGCACGAAGCCCTCGACGGCCTCGACCTTCGCGCCCGCCTCGGTGGCGACCTTGCTCCAGTTGCTGGTGGCCGACTGTGCGCAGGTCTTCCCGCGCAGGTCGGCGAGGCCTGCGATGGCGTTGTTGTCGGCGCGGGTGACGATCACGCCCGCCGAGGTGGTGTAAGGCGACGACAGCGCGTACTTGACCGTGCGCTCCTCGCTCACCGTAACCTGGTTCGCCACCAGGTCGAAGCGCTTGGACTCCAGGCCCGCGAAGATGGCGTCCCACGGCGTCTGCACGAATTCGACCTTCTTGCCGAGTTTGTCGCCGACCGCCTGGATCACCTCCACGTCGTAGCCGGTGAGCTTGCCGTCGGAGCCCTGGAAGCTGAACGGGGCGTAGGTGCCCTCCGTGCCGACCTTCAGCACGTTCGGGTCGCTGGCGCCGCAGGCGCTCAGCCCGGTGGCGGCGACGATGGCGAGCATGGCGGCGGCGAACAGCTTACGACGCACGTAATCCCTCTCTTCGGTGCGTGGGGCTCCACACACGGCACGCGAATCCGGTCATGCTACGCCCGGGTTCACCCGACCGACAGTATCGCGATCATCGTGCGCGAAAGAGTTGTGCTCGTCGATTTCGCCGCAGACGCCGGAGGCGGGCACTTTCGTGCCCGCCTCCGGGTTTCCGTCCCTACCGCCGCATTCAGTCGCGCAGCGGGCGGCCCTGCGCGTCGGGAACCTTGCCGACCAGGATCATGATGCCGTCGATGAGCCCCCAGATACTGCCGAGGCCGCAGGTCACGATCGTGACCGCCAGCTGAGCGATGCCCAGGCCGGTGTAACCGAGGTAGAAGCGGCCCACGCCGAAACCACCGAGGAAGATCTGCAGGAGGCCCGCGATGAGCTTCTGCTTGTCCGACAGCGGTACGCCGAAGGGATCGCGGCCCCACGGCGCCTCCGGGTCGTTCGGGTTGTAGCCCTGGGGGCCGCCCGGGTACGGCGCGGGCGGGTAGCCGCCCGGCTGCTGACCGTAAGCGTCAACGGGCTGGCCGTACTGCGGCTGGCCGTAGGGGTCCGACGGCGGGCTGTACTGCGGCTGACTCTGCGCGTCCAGCGGCTTGGTCAGATCCGGTCCGGTGCCGGGCGGGCCGTACTGCGGTCCCCCGGCGCCCGGATTCTGCTGGTAAGGGTCGGTCACTCATGTCCTCCTCATTAGTGCGGGCACCCTCTTGTCGGCCCCCGGCCAAGCTGGATCGCCGAACTGCCGCTCGCGACGATCACGAGTCATTGTCACCGGGATCGACCGGGTTGTCGCCCCCGGAGCGTTCGGCCCCGCGAGTAGTTATCGCAGCGGATCGCCGGATCGTTGCCGTGGAGATGAATTCGCTGTCGGCGGCTACGAATCTCCCCGAACGATCAGCTCTTGTCCGAAGCGGGCTTTCCCGAATCCGTCTTGTCCGAGGCGGTCTCGGCGGTCCCGGCCCCGGACCCGGCGGCCTCGTCCGTGGACCGCCCGCCCGGCTCAGGAGCACGGGACTCGGCATCGGGCACCACGCCCTCGGACGCGGCGGTATCGGTCCCGGTCTCGGATGGGGCGGTGTCCGAGGGCTTCTCGGCCGATACCGCACCTGCGGCACGCAGCGCGCCGATCTGCCACGGCCATGGGCGCGGGCTCGCACCGGGCTGCAACTGCTCGGGCGTCTCGCGGCCCTTCGTCGCGAACACGAAGTAGGCGATCGCGCCCAGGAACACGACCGCGGAGGTGAACGAGTTGATCCGGATGCCCGCGATCTTCGTCGCCTCGTCCGCGCGCATCAGCTCGATGAAGAACCGGCCGAAGCAGTAACCGGCGACGTACAGCGCGAACAGTCGCCCGTGGCCGATCCGGAATCGCTTGTCCACGTAGACCAGCAGCACGACGACGAGCACGTTCCACAGCAGCTCGTAGAGGAAGGTGGGGTGCACGACCTTCTCCACCACGCCGGTGGAGGCGCCGTTCATCATGTCGAGCCGGCCGTCGTCGCCCACCCGCCGGTAGATCTCCAGACCCCACGGCAGGTCGGTCTCCCGCCCGTAGAGTTCTTGGTTGAAGTAGTTGCCGAGCCTGCCGATGGCCTGGGCGAGCAGGATCGGCGGGGCCACCGCGTCACCCAAGGCGGGCAACGGGATCCGGTATATCCGGCAGCCGATCCACGCACCGATGCCGCCCAGCAGCACCGCGCCCCAGATGCCGAGCCCGCCTTGATAGATCTTCAGCGCGTCGACCGGATCGCCGTCCGCGCCGAAGTACTTCTGCCAGTCGGTGGCCACGTGGTAGAGCCTGCCGCCGACCAAACCGAACGGCACCGCGAACATCGCGACGTCCAGGATCGCGCCGGGCTTCCCGCCGCGAGCGCGCCAGCGCCGTTCGCCCCACCAGATCGCGACGACGATGCCGAGGATGATGCACAGGGCGTACGCCCGCAGCGGGAACGGCCCGAGTTGCCACACGCCCCGCGCGGGGCTGGGGATGTAGGCCAGCACGGCGCCGCTGACGCCGCCGTCGGCCAGGACACTGTCTGCGAGGACTCGTAAGGTCACGGGGCCACCGTAGCGGAGATGCCCGACCGCCCCGCCACCACCGCACCGCCCTCGTCGTGACCGGGCTCACCACCGCCGCGCCGAGCGCGCCCGCGGAGGTTGATCTCAGATCAGGGGGGCGGCCGGAGCGCGACCGCGCGGAACCCAGGGCGATTGCCGGGCACGACCCGGCTGATGACGGCGTTCATCACCGACAACAGCTGGATCCGCTCGCGTGCCCTCGACGAAGCGCAGCCCACGCTCACCAGCGCCGAGGATCGCAGCGTCTCCGGGGCCACCGGGGTGCGATCGCATGGAGCATGCGGATCGGACGTCGAGGTTCCGTATCCGCTGAGACGGCGCGGCGATGGGGTCCTCGGCGCCGCGAATCGGGTTCTACGAGGCGACGGTTGCCGACCGCACGCCGTCGGCGAGTTCCGCCGTGAGTGCCCGCACCGCGTCCAGTCCCTGGCCCGCCGCGCTCACCAGCGCAGAGCCGACGATGACGCCGTCGGCGTAGGAGGCGATCTCGGCGGCCTGCTCGCCCGACCGGACGCCGAGACCGACACCGATCGGGATGTCGGAGTGGGCCCGGATGCGGGCGCACAGGGCGGGCGCGGCCGAGGAGACCACGTCCCGCGCACCGGTGACGCCCATCGTGGAGGCCGCGTAGACGAAGCCGCGACTGGCCTCGAGCGTCTTCACCAGGCGCTCCTCGGTGGACGACGGCGCGACCAGGAAGATGCGGTCCAGGTTGTGCGTGGACGAGGCGATGAACCAGTCATCGGCCTCCTCCGGAATCAGGTTCGGGGTGATGATGCCCGCGCCACCGGCGGCGGCCAGATCCCGTGCGAAGTTGTCGACGCCGTACCTGAGCACCGGGTTCCAGTAGCTCATCACGACGGCCTTGCCGCCCGCGGCGGTGATCGCCTCGACCACGGAGAACACGTCACGCACGCGCACGCCGCCGCGCAGCGCCTGTTCGGCGGCGGCCTGGATGGTCGGGCCGTCCATCACCGGGTCGGAGTAGGCGACGCCGACTTCGACGATGTCGCAGCCGGCTTCGACCATCGCGCGCACGACCTCGATCGAACCGGCCAGGTCGGGGTAGCCCGCGGGCAGGTAGCCGATCAGCGCCGCGCGGCCCTCGGCGCGGCAGGCGGCGAAGGTGTTCGCCAGGCGGGACTGCTGGCTCACTGGTCGGCCTCCTGCGGCTCGGTGTCGAACAGCCCGAACCACCGTGCTGCCGTGTCCATGTCCTTGTCGCCTCGGCCGGAGAGGTTCACCAGGATGATCGCGTCCGGGCCGAGTTCCTTGCCCAGTTGCAGCGCGCCCGCCACCGCGTGCGCCGACTCGATCGCGGGAATGATGCCCTCGCTGCGGCTGAGCAGCAGCAGCGCGTCCATCGCCTCGGTGTCGGTGATCGGCCGGTACTCGGCACGGCCGACGTCCTTGAGGTAGGCGTGCTCCGGGCCGACACCCGGGTAGTCCAGGCCCGCCGAGATCGAATGCGACTCGATGGTCTGGCCGTCCTCGTCCTGCAGCAGGTAGGAGTAGGCGCCCTGGAACGCGCCCGGCGTCCCGCCGGTGAACGTGGCCGCGTGCCGCCCGGTGTCGACGCCGTCGCCTGCCGCCTCGTATCCGATCAGCCGGACGTCGGCGTCGTCGAGGAACGCGTGGAAGATGCCGATGGCGTTGGACCCGCCGCCGACGCAGGCGACGACCGCGTCGGGCAACCGGCCGGTCGAGGCCTGGACCTGGGCGCGGGCCTCCATACCGACGATGCGCTGGAAATCGCGCACCAGCATCGGGAACGGGTGCGGGCCCGCGGCGGTGCCGAAGCAGTAGTAGGTGTCCTCGGCGTTGGTCACCCAGTCGCGCAGCGCCTCGTTGATGGCGTCCTTGAGCGTCTGCGACCCGGAGGTCACCGAGACCACCTCGGCGCCGAGCAGGCGCATGCGCGCCACGTTCAGCGCTTGGCGCGCCGTGTCGACCGCGCCCATGTAGACGACGCACTCCAGGCCGAGCAGCGCGCAGGCGGTCGCGGTGGCGACGCCGTGCTGGCCCGCGCCGGTCTCGGCGATCACCCTGGCCTTGCCCATCCGCTTGGCGAGCAGCGCCTGACCGAGCACGTTGTTGATCTTGTGCGAGCCCGTGTGGTTCAGATCCTCGCGCTTGAGCAGGATGCGGGCGCCGCCCGCGTGCTCGGCCAGGCGCGTGCACTCGAACACCGGCGACGGACGGCCGGTGTAGTCGCGCTGCAGCCGGTCGAGCTCGTTGAGGAAGGAGTCGTCGAGCCGGGACTTCTCGTACTCGGCCGTCACCTCTTCGATGACGGCCATCAGCGCCTCGGGGACGTGCCTGCCGCCGTAGACGCCGAAGTGGCCGCCCGCGTCCGGCTCGTGGCCGCTGCGCTGGGCGACGCCGTCACTGGCCCGTGGTAGTGCCGCCACGCCCGTCACCGGCCCCGCCGCGCGGGCTTCGGGCAGGACGGGTGGGTGCCCGCGGTCACCAGCTCGGAGACCGCCGCACGGGGGTCGCCGCTGGTCACCAGTCCCTCGCCGACGAGGACGGCGTCCGCGCCCGCGCCCGCGTAGGCCAGCAGGTCGGCGGTGCCGCGGATGCCGGACTCGGCGATCCGGATGACCTCGGTGGGCAGTCCCGGCGCGATCCGCGCGAAGACGTCACGATCGACCTCGAGCGTCTTGAGGTTGCGGGCGTTCACGCCGATCACCGACGCGCCCGCCTCCAGCGCGCGGTCGGCCTCCTCCTCGGTGTGCACCTCGACCAGCGCGGTCATCCCCAGCGACTCGGTGCGGTCGATCAGGGAGGACAGCACGTCCTGCTCCAGCGCCGCGACGATCAGCAGGATGACGTCCGCGCCGTGCGCGCGCGCCTCGTGGATCTGGTAGGGACCGACGACGAAGTCCTTGCGCAGGATCGGGATGTTCACCGTGGCGCGGACCGCGTCCAGGTCGTCGAGCGACCCGTTGAAGCGGCGGCCCTCGGTGAGCACGCTGATGATCCGCGCGCCGCCGTCTTCGTAGGCCTTGGCCAGGCTCGCCGGGTCCGGGATGTCCGCCAGCTCGCCCTTGGACGGACTTGCTCGCTTGACCTCGGCGATCACGCCGATGCCGTCCTCGAGCAGCGCCGCGCGGGCGTCCAGCGGCGCGGGCGCGGCCGCGGCGGCCGCCTTGACCGCCTGGAAGTCGAGAAGGGCTTCCCGAGCGGCCACATCCGCGCGGACCCCGTCGAGAATCGAGTCGAGTACCGTCATCTGGCTCGAATCCTTTCTGGGGAGACGGACTTGCTACCTGAGAATCCCCCCAGGCGCTGTCTCACCGATGCTGACAAAGAATAAATGGACCTACCGGGCGCGTTCGCGCCGGGGCTGGGGTTGAACCACGCGGAAGGGCTCAGCGCAAGGTGGCACCCGCCACATCCGCCGCGCGGGAACTGCTCAGCGGCCATGTCGGCCCGCCTCGCCGTGGTCCGGATCGTCCCGAGGCGGCTGCCCGCCCTCGGCTTCCTCGGTCGGGTCGGTGCCCGCGTCCAGCGCGTCCCACAGCACGCGCTCGGACAGTTGCGGCGAGGACGGCTCGTCCGAGGACCGCGCGCGCCGCTGGGTGACCTCCGCCGTGGCGGCGGCGCGCCGGAAGACCGGATTGTCGTACTTGCCCGACAGTCGCGCCGCCTCGGCGGGCATGCGCGCCAGCAGCGCGCCCGCGCCGAATGCGGCGATCGCGCCGAGCAGCGCGAGCACGGCCGGGAACGCCGATGTGGTCGCCGTCTCGACCTGGGCGCGCGCCGGGAGCTCGGCGAGTTTCGCGGCCCGCTCCGCGGTCTTGCCGGAGCCGGTCAGCAGGGCGAAAGCGGGCACCGCGGCCACGGCGGCGACCAACGCGATCAGCACGCCCACCACCCGGCGCAACCAGCCCCTGGTGGCCAGCACGGCCGCGATCGAGGCGAGCAGCACCAGCGCCAGCGGCGTCAGCGCGCCGAACCACACCCCGCCGTTGAGGTGATCGGTGCGCGGCTGGGTGAGACCGTCCGACGACGACAAAGTCACCCAGGTCATCCGGGACGAAGCCCACAGCGCCGCGGCGGCCATGGCGAGCAGCACGACCGCGCCCACCGGATACTTCCGGCCGGAAACGCTTTCCTCGGTGGAAGATCCAGGAGGCGCGGCCGAACCCTCCACCGGGGGGACGGATTCCGGCTCTGTCGTGGCGCCGATGTCCACGGCGGGCTCCCGGGCCCGGGCTGGTTCGCCTTCAGGGTGGGCAGCCGTCATAGTGGTCCGCCGTTCGCCGCGTCGGGCTCCGTGCCGTAGGCCCGCACCGTTCCGGCCGCCGCGATCGCCTTGAGCACCGCCATCGCCTTGTTGCGCGATTCCACGTCCTCGTACTCCGGATCCGAGTCCGCGACGACGCCCGCGCCCGCCTGCACGTAGGCCGTGCCGTCCTTCAGCAGCGCGGTACGGATGGCGATGGCGGTATCGGCGTCACCGGCGAAGTCCAGGTATCCGACGACGCCGCCGTAGACGCCGCGGCGGGTCGGTTCGAGTTCCTCGATCAGCTCCATCGCGCGCACCTTGGGCGCACCGGACAGGGTGCCCGCCGGGAAGCACGCCCGCACCGCGTCCAGCGCGATCCGGCCGGGCGCCAACCGGCCCGACACCGTCGACACCAGGTGCATGACGTGGCTGTAGCGCTCGATGTGCCGGTACTCGGTGACCCGCACGGTGCCCGGCTCGCACACCCGGCCCAGGTCGTTGCGGCCGAGGTCGACGAGCATGAGGTGCTCGGCGTTCTCCTTCTCGTCGGCGAGCAGGCCCTTCTCCAGCAGCAGGTCCTCCTCCTCGGTGCCGCCCCGCCAGCGAGTGCCCGCGATCGGGTGGGTCGTCGCCACACCGTCCTTCACAGTCACCAGCGATTCCGGGCTGGAGCCGACGATCGAGAACGCCGTGCCGCCCTCGCCGTCCGGGATGTGCAGCAGGTACATGTACGGACTGGGATTGGACGCGCGCAGCATCCGGTACAGGTCGATGGGCGCCCCGTCGTAGTCCATCTCGAAACGCTGCGACAGCACCACCTGGAAAGCCTCGCCCGCCTCGATCTCCTTGACCAGACGGCGCACGCCCGCGCCGAACTCCTCGGTGGTGCGCTTGCGCCGGTAGCGGGGCTCGGGCTGGTCGAACACCGAGACGGTGGAATCGGCGGGCGCGCCGAGCGCGGCGGTCATCCGGTCCAGCCGGGCCACCGCGTCGTCGTAGGCCTCGTCGACGCGCTCGGCGGTGCCGTTCCAGTTGACCGCGTTGGCGATCAGCGTGATGGCGCCCTCGTGGTGGTCGAACGCGGCCAGGTCGGTGGCCAGCAGCAAGACCATCTCCGGCAGCCGCAGGTCGTCCAGCGCCAGGCTGGGCAGCCGCTCGATCCGGCGCACCGCGTCGTAGCCGAGGTAGCCGACCATGCCGCCGGTCAGCGGCGGCAGCCCGGGCAGGCGCTCGGTGCGCAACAGTTCCAGCGTCTCGCGCAGCGCGACCAGCGGATCGCCGCCGGAGGGCGCGTCGACCGGGATGCTGCCCAGCCAGGCCGCCGCGCCGTCGACGACGGTCAGCGCCGAGGGACTGCCCGCGCCGATGAACGACCAGCGCGACCACGACCGCCCGTTCTCCGCGGACTCGAACAGGAAGGTGCCTGCCCGGTCACCGGCGAGTTTGCGGTAGGCCGACAGCGGAGTCTCGGAGTCCGCCAGCACCTTTCGGATCACCGGGACCACCCGGTGCTCCGCGGCCAGCTGATGGAACTGCTCGCGGGTCGTGGTGGTGGGAGTGGACGCGCCTGGCATGCACTCATCATCCCAGGCCGGGCCGATCGACCGGTGAGCGGTGCCGGTGACACGGCGAGGGACGCGACAAACCCGACAAATCAGGTCGACCGTCCGGTTCCCACGCGCCCGCGGGAGGTGTGGTGGCGCTCACTACACTCGCGCCCGTTCCACGTCGCATGCGGTATCCATCTCGAGAGGAAACAACTGATGTACCCCTCGCAATCGGTAGCGCCCGAGGGCCCTCGGCACGTCGCGGGCCCCAGCGTCCCGCACCTGCGCGCTCCACGGGCAGCGGGCACGAACCATCCGGCCCACCCCCACGCCGCCCCGAGCAACGCGCTCGCGTCCTTCGTCACCTACGTCAAAGCACTGGAGTCCCTGGACAAGAACCGTTTTCCCGACGAGTACGCCGTCCACAGTCACCGCATCAAGGAGCTGAAGCCGTTCTTGCGGGCCCACGGCATCCTCGACGTGATGGCCATCAAGAACCCTGAGGTGGCCGCGCTCATCGGCGCGTAGCCGCGCCGCGCACCACCGGTTCGTGCCCGGCCACCGACGTGGCGATCCGATCGCAGCGGCGCATCGACGGGCACGAGCACCGGGTTCGTCCCTCGCCCCGAGCGAGATACCCGATTCGACCAAGCGCCCGGTAGTGTGCCCGGGTATGCAGCAAGGACAGCTCGCCCCCGATTTCGAGCTTCCCGATCAGTCCGGCACCCTCCGTTCGCTCGACAAGCTTCTGGCGGACGGCCCACTGGTCCTCTTCTTCTATCCGGCGGCCAACACGCCCGTGTGCACGGCCGAGGCCTGTCATTTCCGTGACCTCGCCGCCGAATTCGCCGCGATCGGCGCCACCTGTGTCGGCATCAGCACCGACAACGTGGACACGCAGGCGGGATTCGCCGAGAAGCAGCGCCTCGGCTACCCGCTGCTCTCCGACGCCGACGGCGCGGTCGCCGCGAAGTTCGGCGTGAAGCGCGGCCTACTCGGCAAACTCGCGCCGGTGAAGCGGCAAACGTTCGTCATCGACACCGACCGCACCATCCGCAAGGTCATCACCGGCGAGTTGCGCGCCGCGGTGCACGCCGACGAAGCACTGAACTACCTGCGCACCAAGTAGCGGACGCGACGCGCCGCGTTCGCGCAGCCGCTGCCCGGCGACGGCGCGGCCTAGGCTGGATTCATGACTTCGACCGAGGTTCAGCCGGGCGGGCGCAAACCCACGGCAGCCGTCTGGCGTACGCGGATCATCGGCGGCGCCGCACTCTTGGCCGTCCTCGTCGTCCTCTACTTCATCCTGTCCGCGTTCATCCCGCGCTGGTGGGCGCAGCGGGTGGGCTCGGCGGTGCACGGCAGCTTCGCCAGCGGCATCAAGTGGGGCCTGTTCTACGGCGGAATATGTACCGCCGTCACACTATTCCTGCTGCTGTTCGCCGTGCTGGTGTGGCGGCGCAAGGCGGGCAGGTTCCTCGCGGGGGCGGCCGCGGTCGTCGCGATCCTGTTCTCGATTCCCAACCTGATGACGCTGACCATCGTGCTGGGCAACAGCAGCGCCGCCCACGCCGGCGAGCGGATTCTGGACGTCGACGCGCCCGCCTTCCGCGGCGCCGCGCTGGTCGGCGCCGTCATCGCGACGCTGCTGTTCCTCCTCGTGGTCGCGCTGTTGCTGCTGCGCAGATGGCGCCGCACGCACCCGTCCACGCCGAAGGCCGAAGGCCGAACGGACACGCCGCCACCGGCTGTGTGAGTGAACTCACCACACGCAGCATCTTTATGACGGTCGAGCGAAGTCGTGGCAAACTCGATGTCGCGGGTGACTGTGCACAACTTTTTCGACAATCACTAGGACTACGAACAAAACCACGTCACTTGGCTCGAAAGAAGGCACACAGTGACGAAGTGGCTCGACCCCGTGGAGCAACGCGCTTGGCGCTCGATAGTAGCGCTGATGACGCGGCTGCCAGGAGCCTTGGATACGCAACTCCAGCGCGAGTCCGGCGTGACGCATTTCGAGTACTGGGTATTGACCCTGCTGTCGGAGGAACCGGGGCACCGCCTGCAGATGAGTGAGCTTGCCCACAAGGCAAATGCATCGCTATCGCGGTTGTCGCATGTGGTGTCCAAGCTGGAGCGCATGGGCTGGGCCCAGCGCTCGGCGACCGCCGGGCGGCGCGGCGTGCACGCCGTGCTCACCGACGAGGGATTCCGGAAGGTCGTCGAGGCCGCGCCGGGCTATCTGGCGGCCGTGCGGCACTTGGTCTTCGACGGTTTGGACGACGCGCAGAAAGCCCAGGTCGCCGAGCTCGGCGAGCTGCTGGCCGAGCGGCTCGCCGGCGCGCTCGACCAGCTCGGCGCACTCGCCCCGGCGAATCGGGACGAGCACCGCCCGAACGGCGTCTAGCCCGGCGCGGGTCAGGACCGCGCGGGCAAGAGCAGGTCCGAGTCGAAACAGGTGTGTGTGCCGGTGTGACAGGCCGCGCCCTCCTGATCGACGACCAGCAGGATCGTGTCGCCGTCACAGTCGAGCCGCACTTCGTGCACGTATTGGGTGTGACCGGAGGTCTCGCCTTTGACCCAGTACTGCCGACGGGAGCGCGAGTAGTACGTCGCCTTCCGGGTTTCCAGCGTGCGTGCCAGCGCTTCGTCATCCATCCACGCGACCATCAGCACGTCACCGGTGGCGCGTTCCTGCGCGACGGCCGACACCAGCCCGGCGTCGTTGCGCTTGAGACGGGCGGCGATAGCGGGATCGAGACTCATAGCACCGTTATAACAGGGGCGTGCGGAGGCAGGCGCACCCGGAGTAAAAGGTCAGCGCATGCGGGAGCGCCGCAGGTCGCCGAGCACCTCCCAGGTGCGCCGCTGGTCCTGCGGGGTGGTCAGATCGGTCTGCGAGAAGACCACCTCCGTCGCGCCCGCCGCGAAGTATTCCGCGACGCGGGAGGCGATCAGCTCCTCGTCGCCGATCACCACGAGATCCGCCGCCCGCGACGCGCCGGACAGCTCGATCACCCGGGCATAGGACGGGATGTCGTCGTAGAACGCCGTCTGGGCCGCGGCGGCCGCGCGCGCGGCGTCGAGGTCGGCGGTGACCACGCCGGGGACCAGGACGGTGATCCGCGGCGCGGGCCTGCCTGCCCGTTCTGCCGCGGTGGTGAGCGGCGCGACGACGTGCTCGGCCAGCGCCTTCGGACCGATCAGGAAGGGCAGGGTGCCGTCGGCGAGCTCACCGGTGACGCGCAGCGCCTGCGGTCCCATGGCGGCCACCAGGATCGGCACGGCCGGGCGCGCCCCGGCCACCGCGGCGGGCAGCGGGGCGGCGGCGGTGAGCGTCTCGCCGTGGAAGTCCACCGTGCCGGTGTGCAGCACGGTGCGCAGGGC
This sequence comes from Nocardia abscessus, assembly GCF_015477775.1. GTDB lineage: Bacteria > Actinomycetota > Actinomycetes > Mycobacteriales > Mycobacteriaceae > Nocardia > Nocardia abscessus_A. The sequence goes on from NZ_JADLQO010000017.1 coordinate 141,097, forward strand.
GGTGAGGAACTCGCGCAGCCGGGTGATCGGCCGGTCGAAGGAGCCGCCGAACGCCGGTTCGGCGAAGGACCTCGCGCCGAGGCCTAGCCCGAGGGTGAACCGGCCCCCGGTGGCCGCCTGCGCGGTCTGCGCCTGACCGGAGATCAACAGTGGATGACGCGCCGTGATCGGCACCGCGGAGGTGCCGACCGCGAGTTCGGGCACCGCGCGGCCGACGATCCCGGCCAGCGCGATGGCGTCGTGGCTGAACGTCTGGCCGAACCACAGCGACGAGACTCCGGCGGCGGCCGCCGACTCGCCCAGCGACACCGCCGCGTCCACGGCGTTGTCCGTGGCGTCGAGGGCGAACGGGGACAGTGCGATTCCGATGCTCATGCCCGATGCAACCGCACCGGCCCGGTCCGCCTTCCGGCTCGGCGGATTCCCGCCGATCGCTACCGGATGACGATCTTCTCCGCCCGCATCGAATCCTTGACCTGGCCGATGGTGAGGTCACCGAAGTGGAACACGCTGGCCGCGAGCACCGCGTCGGCGCCCGCGTGCACGGCCGGGGCGAAGTGCTCCACCGCGCCCGCTCCCCCGCTGGCGATCACCGGAACCGTGACGGCCGCCCGCACGGCACGGATCATCGGCAGGTCGAAACCGGCTTTGGTGCCGTCGGCGTCCATCGAATTCAGCAGGATCTCGCCGACCCCGAGTTCGGCGCCGCGCACCGCCCATTCGACGGCGTCGATGCCGGTGCCGCGTTTGCCGCCGTGCGTGGTCACCTCCCAGCCGGAGGGGGTGGCCGGCTGCCCGTCCGGGACGGTGCGCGCGTCCACCGACAGCACGATGCACTGGGAGCCGAATCGCTCGGACATCTCGCGCAGCACCTCCGGCCGCGCGATCGCGGCGGTGTTCACCGAGACCTTGTCCGCGCCCGCGCGCAGCAGGCGGTCCACGTCCTCGACGGTGCGCACCCCACCGCCCACGGTGAGCGGGATGAAGATCTGCTCGGCGGTGCGGGTCACCACGTCGATCATGGTGCCGCGGTCGCCGGTGGAGGCGGTCACGTCGAGGAAGGTCAGCTCGTCGGCGCCCTGCGCGTCGTAGAGGGCGGCCAGTTCGACGGGATCACCCGCGTCGCGCAGGTTTTCGAAGTTGACGCCCTTGACCACCCGTCCCGCGTCGACGTCCAGACACGGGATCACTCGTACGGCCAACGTCATTGCCTCACCCTTCCTCCACGGCCGCCGGGTCGGCGACCGCGCAGATCATGTCGAGCAGTTCTTCGTGCACGCCGGGCGCGGCCGCGAGGACGGAGCCTGAGGTGATGGTCCACGGCCTGCCCACCAGGTCGGTGACCACCCCGCCCGCCGCGCGCACCAGGGCGACCCCCGCCGCGTTGTCCCAGGGATGGTGTCCGAACACGATCGTGCCGCCGAGCACGCCGGACGCGGTGAACGCCAGATCGATGCCGGTCGAGCCGTGCATGCGCACCCGGGACGACAGCCGGCTCAGCGGGCCGAGCAGGTCGAAGCGGAACTGTCCGGGGATGCGGCCGTGCGAGTCGACGTTGAACGTGCCGAAGCCGATCATGGCCTCGGCGAGCTTGCCGTGCGGCAGCGGCGGCAGCGGCTTGCCGTCCAGCAGCACGGGGCCGCCGGCCATGGCGGAGTAGCGGCGGCCCAGCAGCGGCAGCCAGGTCAGGCCGAGCACCGGTTCCCCGTCCCGCACCAGCGCGAGCAGCATGCCCGAGAGCGGGTGCCCGGACGAGTAGTTGAAGGTGCCGTCGATCGGGTCGAGCACCCATGCGGTGCCGGAGGTGAGCTGCGGGCCGCCGAACTCCTCACCGTGCACCTCGATGCCGGTGCGCCGCCGCAGCTCGGCGGACACCGTGCGTTCCAGTTCCAGATCCAGCTCGGTGGCGAAGTCGTTGCGGCCCTTGGCCACCGCGCTCGGCGCGCCGATGCCCTCGACGAACCGAGAGCGCACCGAGTCCAGGACCTCGCTCGCCTCCGCGAGCAGTCTCGACAGCTCCTGGGTCATCTCACCGCGGCCAGCGCCTCGGGCAGGGTGAACCGGCCCGCGTAGAGCGCCTTGCCGACGATCGATCCCTCGACGCCGTCCGGCACGAGTTCGGCGATCGCGACCAGGTCCGCGATGGTGGACACGCCGCCGGAGGCGATGACCGGGGCGTCGGTGGCCGCGCAGACCTCACGCAGCAGGTCGAGGTTCGGGCCGGTGAGCGTGCCGTCCTTGGTCACGTCGGTCACCACGTACCGCGAGCAGCCGTCGCGTTCCAGGCGCTCGAGCACCTCCCACAGGTCGCCGCCGTCGCTGACCCAGCCGCGGCCGCGCAGCCGGTACTCGCCGTCGATGATGCGCACATCCAGGCCGACGGCGATGCGCTCGCCGTGCCGGGCGATGGCCTTCGCGCACCACACCGGGTCCTCCAGCGCGGCGGTGCCGAGGTTGACCCGGGCACAGCCGGTGGCCAGTGCCGCCTCCAGGCTCTCGTCGTCGCGAATGCCGCCGGACAGTTCCACCTTGACGTCGAGTTCACCGACGACGCCCGCGAGCAGCTCCCGATTCGAGCCGCGCCCGAAGGCCGCGTCCAGGTCGACCAGATGCACCCATTCCGCGCCGGCTTCCTGCCAGGCCAGCGCCGCCTCGCGAGGCGAGCCGTAGCTGGTTTCGCTTCCGGCCTCTCCTTGCACGAGGCGCACGGCCTCTCCGTTGGCGACATCGACGGCGGGTAGCAGCACAAGACTCACGAGAGCAGCCTAGTGGTTACCCGGCGGCGTCCGGGTGCTGGGCCTGGGCGGATGCGACCTCGATCACCGGCGCGGGTCAGCCGCGGTGGGCGTCCAGGATGCGGGTCAGCAGTGTGACCAGGGTGCGCCGGTCCCCCGCGGAGAAGCCGGCGAGCAACTCGTCCTGAGCGACCGCGAGGCGCTCGTCCAGCTCGTCCAGGTGCCGGGCGCCCGCGGCGGTCAGGGTCACGATGTTGCGGCGCCGGTCGGCGGGATCGGAGCTGCGCTCGACCAGCCCGCGGGCGGCGAGATCGTTCACCGCCGCGACCACGTCGCTGCGGTCGATGCGGGTGCGCCTGCCCAGCTCCGCCTGGCTGGCCGGGCCGAACTCCCCGAGTGTGGCAAGCAGCGCGAAGTGGTGACGCCGGGAGCCGGTGGGCTCCAGCGCCCGCTCGGTCGCCCGATTCGCCACCAGCGCGACCTGATTGACCAGCCTGGTGGGCAGGACCCGGAGCCGTCCCGCGGCGTCTTCGTGCGCGATGTCCATGCGGCCACCCTAACAAGACTTGTTGGCGTCCCCCACGGTTTGATACGTTGGTAGCGCCAACGTTGGAAACGCCAACATTCTTCGCGAAAGGCTATTACGATGCGCAAGATTCGCTCGGTCCTCCCCGTGCTGGTTCTCCCCTTCGCCGCCCTGACCGCCGCCTGCACCGCCGCCTCCGCGACCCCTGCGCCAGAGGTGCGCGAACTGATGGACCGCCAGCAGATCACCGCTCTGGTCGACCGGCTAGGCCGCGCCTTGGACGAGGGCCGCTTCGACGACCTCCGGGCGATCTACACCGCGGACGCGACCGCGAAGACGCCCGGCGGCACGGCCCAGGGCCGCGACGCGCTGATCGCCCAGGCGAGCCGAAACCACGGCGACGACAAACGCATCCAGCACGTCATCGGCAATGTGCTGATCGACCTGCGCGGCGACGCGGCCGATGTCCGGGCCAACCTGATCGCCACCTTCGCGCCCGCCGCCGCCGACGGGACGATTCCGCAGCCGCAATACACCCTCGGCGAGATCTACCGCTTCGACGCGGTGCGCACCGGAGAAGGCTGGCGCCTGTCCCGGGTGCAGACCACCCCGATCTGGTCCACCGGCACCCGGCCGTGATCAGCGGGTGGCGAGCACGCGTGCGCGGTAGCAGGCCAGGGCGGCGAGCACCGCGCACAGTGCCGTCACCGCGGCGGCCGCGATCCGCAGGCCCTGTCCGATCTGGAACTCCGTCGCCGCGCGTTCGATCTCGGCGAGCGTGTGCGCGTGCCGGTCGTCGAACAGGATCGACGCCCGCGGCCACAAGTAGAGGACCGACAGCAGGAACTGCCCGCTGAGCAGAGCGGCGAGCGAGAAACCGAGCCATCGGCGTCCGACCCGGTAGGCCAGCGACACCACGCCCGCGATCGAGGCGCACAGCGTCAGCGCCGCGCCGAGCGGGCGCATGACGTCACCGACGGCGACGGTGCTCATGAATCGCTCGGTCAGCTCCAGCGATTCGGGAATGTCGTGAAAAATGTTGGGGTACAGCAGCAGCGTCTCGGCCGCGGTCGTCCCGAAAACGAAGCACGCGACGACGGCATAGCCGGTGATCACCGTCAGCGGAACAGTGACGCTTCTCATATCGACCTCCTCCCGTCGACCGTAGGTCCGGGCCGCCACTCGCGGATCCGGAGCGAGCCCCCATAGACGGGTCAGGGTCTACCCGGAACCACCGTCCCGCGCGAACCGGCTGGAGCACCTAGGTGAAGCCCGCCGCTGGATCGCCGCGGCACGGGCGGCGCGGGCGGTATCGTCTCCGCTCGGCGATCACCCCCGGTCGCCGCTTCCACCTCGCACCGAGGAAGTGCATGTCACGATCCAAAATCGCTGCCGCCCTGTCGCTTTCGGCAGCAGCCTGCTCCGCGGCCTTCGTCGCCGCACCCGCAGCCACCGCCGCACCGCCCGAGGAGGCGCGCCTGGCGGGATGCGAATTCGGCTCCGCCGCGGCGACATACGACTACGCGCGGTTCGGCGAGCACGCCCGCAGGATGCTCGACCTCAGCACCGGAGAGTTCCGCGCCGAGTTCGAGAACTTCCGCGGCAATATCCAGTCGAGCGCGGAGGCCGCGCACATCCGCGCCGAGGCCAACTCGGCCGACTGCCGCGTCGTCTCCGGCGACGACAGCCGGGCCGAGGTGGACGTCGACGTGGTCCGGACGGTGACCAGCGACGAGACCGACGGGCTCCCGCAGACCAGCCGCATGGCCATGACCGTGACGGTGGACAACGTCGACGGACGCTGGCTGGTCAGCAAGGTTCGCTCGCGCTGACCCGGCAGGATCCCGCGCACCCCCGGTGCGCGGGATTCGCCCTACAGCGCGTTCACCCAGTTGCGCAGCAGGTGGGCGCCCGCGTCACCGGACTTCTCCGGGTGGAACTGGGTCGCCGACAGCGGGCCGTTCTCCACCGCCGCCAGGAACGGCACCCCGTGCTCGGCCCAGGTCAACTTGGGCGCGGCGAAATGCTCACCGGGCGGAAGATCCCAAGCCTGGGCAGCGTAGGAGTGCACGAAGTAGAAGCGGGTGCCGGTGTCGAGGCCCGCGAACAGAACGCTGTCGGACGGAGCGGAGACGGTGTTCCAGCCCATGTGCGGCAGCACTGGAGCGGACAGCCGCTCGACCGTGCCGGGCCATTCGGCGCATCCGTCGGTCTCCGCACCGAACTCGACACCCCGTTCGAAGAGGATCTGCATGCCGACGCAGATGCCGAGCACCGGACGTCCGCCGGCCAGCCGCTGACCGATCAGACGCTCACCCCGCACCCCGCGCAGTCCCGCCATGCAAGCGGCGAACGCCCCGACGCCCGGCACGACCAGCCCGTCGGCGGCCAGCACGACCGCCGGGTCGGCGGTCACCTCGACGCGCGCGCCCGCCCTGGCCAGCGCCCGTTCGGCCGAGTGCAGGTTGCCCGAGCCGTAATCCAGCAGCGCCACGGATTTCGCGGTCACAGCGTTCCCTTCGTCGACGGGACCCCGCTCACCCGCGGGTCGGGTTCCACCGCGGCGCGCAGTGCGCGCGCCACCGCCTTGAATTCGGCCTCGGTGACGTGGTGCTGATCGCGTCCGTAGAGCACCCGGACGTGCAGGGCGATGCGCGCGTTCAGCGCGATCGACTCGAATACGTGGCGGTTGAGCACGGTGGAATACGGCGCACCGGGACCGGAGCCGGGGATCACCGTGTGGACCAGGTGATCCGGCTCGCCGGTGTGCACGCAGTAGGGGCGGCCGGACACGTCGACTGCGGCGTGCGCCAGCGTCTCGTCCATCGGGATGTAGGCGTCGCCGAACCGGCGGATGCCCGTCTTGTCGCCCAGCGCCTTGCCGAGTGCCTGACCGAACACGATCGCGGTGTCCTCGACGGTGTGATGCGCCTCGATCTCGATGTCACCCTCCGCGCGCACGGTCAGGTCGAAGCTCGCGTGTGCGCCGAGCGCGGTCAGCATGTGGTCGTAGAACGGCACGCCGGTGGCGATCTCGGTCTTGCCGGTGCCGTCCAGATCCAGCTCCACGAGGATGCTGGATTCCTTGGTGACCCGCTCCACCCGGGCGGTCCTGCTCATGTTGACGTCCAATCGGGGTTGTCGCCGAGACTTTCCCGGCGCTGGTTCATCGCGGTGCGAGGTCGGTGCCCGCCAGCAGGCCGCTGACCCGCAGCAGTTCGTCGTTCTCGGCGGCGAGGCCGATGGTGGTGCGCAGGTAGCCGGGGATGCCGACGTCGCGGATCAGCACGCCGTGGTCGAGATAGCGCTGCCAGGTGCGCGCGGCGTCGGCGAAGCGGCCGAACAGCAGGAAGTTGGCGTCGCTGGGGATCACGTCGTACCCCTGCTCCCGCAGCGCCGCCGCCACCCGGTCGCGCTGCGCGGCCAGTTCGGCGACGCTGCCAAGGGTCTCCTCGGCGTGCCGCAGGGCCGCGCGGGCGGCGACCTGGGTGACCACCGAGAGGTGGTAGGGCAGCCGCACCAGCAGCATCGCGTCGATCACCGCGGGCGCGGCGACCAGGTAGCCGAGCCGCCCCCCCGCGAACGCGAACGCCTTGCTCATCGTCCTGGTCACCACGAGTTTCGCCGGGAACTGCGCGATCAGCCCGATGGCGCTGGGCTGTGCCGAGAACTCGCCGTAGGCCTCATCCACCACCACGATGCCGGGCGCGGCGGCGAGGATGCGCGCCAAGTCCTGCCGCGGGATGCTGTGCCCGGTGGGGTTGTTCGGACTGGTCACGAACACCACGTCGGGCCTGCGCTCGGCGATGGCGGCCAGTGCGTGGTCGATGTCGAGGGAGAAGTCGGCGCTGCGCTTGGCCTCGATCCACTCGGTGTCGATGCCCTCGGAGATGATCGGGTGCATCGAGTAGGAGGGCACGAAACCCAGTGCGCTGCGGCCCGGTCCGCCGAAGGCCTGCAACAGCTGCTGCAGGATCTCGTTGGAGCCGTTGGCCGCCCAGACGTTGCCGGTGTCCAGCGCGATGCCGGTCTGCGTGGTCAGATACCGCGCCAGGTCGGTGCGCAGCGCGACGGCGTCGCGGTCCGGGTAGCGATGCAGGTCGGCGGCGGCCGCGCGGATCGAATCGGCCACGTCGTCGATCAGCGCCCGGCTCGGCGGGTGCGGGTTCTCGTTCGTGTTCAGCTGCACGGGAACCGTCAATTGCGGTGCGCCGTACGGCTTCTTGCCGCGCAGGTTCTCCCGCAGCGGCAGCTCGTCCAGGGTCAGCTCCGCGCCGGGCGCGCTCACCGCGCGCGTCACGACAGCGCCTCGAAACGCGCCTGCACGGCCTGGCCGTGCGCGGGCAGGTCTTCCGCGTTCGCCAGCGCCACCACGTGACCCGCCACGTCCTTCAGCGCCGCTTCGGTGTACTCCACGACGTGGATTCCGCGCAGGAAGGTTTGCACGCTCAGCCCGGAGGAGTGCCGTGCGCACCCCGCGGTCGGCAGCACGTGGTTGGAGCCCGCGCAGTAGTCCCCCAGGCTGACCGGCGCGTACGCGCCGACGAACACCGCTCCGGCGCTGCGCACCCGGGCCGCGACCGCGGGCGCGTCCGTGGTCTGGATCTCCAGGTGTTCGGCGGCGTAGGCGTTCACCACGCGCAGGCCCTGCTCGATGTCATCGACCAAGACGGTGCCGGACTGCTTGCCGCGCAGCGCCTCGCTCACCCGGTGGGCGTGCTTGACCACGGTCAGTTGCATGGTCAGCGCCGCGTCCACCGCGTCGGCCAGCTGCTCGCTGTCGGTGACCAGCACACTGGCGGCCAGCACGTCGTGCTCGGCCTGACTGATCAGGTCGGCGGCGACGTGCACCGGATCGGCGGTCGCGTCGGCGAGGATGGCGATCTCGGTGGGGCCCGCCTCGGCGTCGATGCCGACCAGGCCGCGGCACAGCCGCTTCGCGGCGGTGACGTAGATGTTGCCCGGCCCGGTGATCAGGTCGACCGGCTCCAGCTGCGCGCCGTCGGTGTCGAGGCCGCCGTAGGACAGCAGGGCGATGCCCTGGGCGCCGCCGACCGCCCACACCTCGTCGACGCCGAGCAGTTGCGCGGCGGCGAGGATGGTGGGGTGCGGAAGCCCGCCGAACTGCGCCTGCGGCGGCGAGGCCACCACCAGCGAGCCGACGCCCGCGGTCTGCGCGGGCACCACGTTCATCACGACGCTGGACGGGTAGACGGCGTTTCCGCCCGGCACGTACAGGCCGACCCGTTCGACGGGCACCCAGCGCTCGGTGACGGTGCCGCCCGGCACCACCTCGGTGGTCTTGTCGGTGCGCCGCTGATCGGCGTGCACCTTGCGCGCCCGGGCGATGGACTCCTCCAGCGCCGCGCGGACCGCCGGGTCCAGCCGTTCCAGCGCGGCTTCCAGCTCGGCCGCGGGCACCCGCACCGTCGGCGGGATCACTCCGTCGAAGCGCTCGCTGAACTCCAGGGCCGCCGACACACCCTGATCACGGATCGCCTCGACCACCGGACGCACCTGATGCAGCACCGAGTCCACGTCGACTCCCCCACGCGGCAGCGCGGCGCGCAGCTCGGCGACGGAGGGAGTACGACCGCGCAGATCGACGCGGGCGAGCTCGATGCGGGATGTCATGTGGTGTCGGTCCTTGTCTCCAGCTGATTCCGCAACAGGAAAGTTGCAGCTACCAGCCTAATGGGCCGACGCCAGCCGTTATCGGTGTGGTCCGCGACTGCCGAGCCGCTCCCGTGCCATATTCGCCAGGTCAGCCCGCTGGTGAGCTGTTCGGCGCACGGGGCGGTGTGGCGCCGATCTCGTTCGAGGGCTCGGGGGGTCAGCCACCTTCGCGTCCGTGGCGCGACGGCAAACGCGGCGTCGCCTCCGAACCTGGACGCGCGTCAGCGGGTGTCGCTGTCGATGAGGGCGGACCCACTGCCAGGGTTGATCAACCGAAGCGTCACCGACTTGTTCTGGCCCCCGTAGGTCACGCTGGCCACATTGACGTCGACCGAGCCGTCCGCGTTGGTGCCGGTACCGCCACCGGCCGTGTCGACAGTGTTGAAGCCCGTGACCCGATTCTGCGTCCAGTAGGTCTCGAAGGCTTGCTGGCTGCCGTAGACCTGCTGGGCAGCGGGGGTCAACTGTTTCCAAGCAGCGGCGAGACTCAGATACGTGAGGTTGTTGTAGAAGTCCACCACTTGGTCGATCGACACCCGGGAGTCGGCCTTGCCGACGCTCTTCGTCTCGCCCACGGGGGCGGCAGCCGACGACGTATTGCCACCCGGCCGCGTCGACGCGGTCACTGAAGTGGAGCTGCCCTGGGATGCCTGGGAGCTCGAGCCCGATGAGGTCAGCGTGTTCACCATGATGGCCCCGACCACGGCGACGGCGCCGACCAGCGCACCGATCAGCACGGCGCGACGCACGCCGCCAGATCGCCGTTCGGGCGTCGGGCGCGGCTGCGCCATGGTGCGGGGATGCGCCGCGGTGTCCGGATGGGCCGGCCGCGCGGGCGCTGGGCGGGGGCGCGGCTGGCGCTCGGTGGGCGTGTAGGGCGCCGACGCCATCGCCGACGGCCGCAGTGTGCGGGTCGCCGATTCGGAGTCGCCCGCTCTCGGCCGCGCGAACGCTTCGCTGGCCGGCACGAACCCGACGGAAACCGGCGCTGGACCGGCGTCGGCGAACGCGGCGAGGTGGTCGCGCGCCGCGCGCATGCTCGGGCGCTCGGACGGCTCCGGGCTGAGCAGGTCGAGCAGGAAGTCCGTCGCGGGGCCCGCGTTGCGCGGTTCGCTCAGCTGACCATTGGCGGCGGCGTAGAGCACCGCGAGCGGGTTGGAGCCCGCACCGTAGGGCGGTTCGCCCTCCAGCGCGTGGAACAGCGTCGCGCCCAGCGCGAACACGTCGGACGCCGGACTGGGATCGGAGCCGCGGGCGACCTCGGGCGCGAGATAGGCGGCGGTGCCGCAGATCAGTCCGGTCTCGGTGAGCGTGACGTCGCCGGTCGCGCGGGAGATGCCGAAGTCGGTGATCTTCACCGTCCCGTGATCATCGAGCAGGATATTGCCCGGCTTCACGTCACGGTGCACGATGCCCGCCTGGTGCGCGGCGATCAGCGCCGAGGCGACCTGCTCGCCGATCCGCGCGACCTGGGTCAGCGGCAAGGTGCCCTGAGCGCCGATCACCGCGGCCAGGCTCTTGGACTTCAGGTACTCCATCACCAGGCAGGGATCGCCCTCGTGCTCGGTGATGTCGAACACGACGATCGCGTTCGGATGCTGGAAGCGGGCGGCGTTGCGGGCCTCCCGGATCGCGCGTTGGCGAACCACGACGCGTTCGGCCTCGGGCAAGCTCGGTTGGATGTGGATCTGCTTGACGGCCACGGAGCGCTGGAGGCGTTCGTCGACGGCACGCCAGACCACGCCCGTGCCGCCGCTACCAATCCGCTCGACCAGGCGGTAATGCTCCGCGATCAACTGACCGGTATCGATGGCGCCTACTCCGAACCTTCTCGAAATCGTGACATCCCGCATATTGATTACTCACGCGGTCCCGGGATGAGTGTAGCGGGCTCCCGGCGGCTCGCACGCGCCAGCCGGGCCTTGACGCGGGCCGGAATCGCCCGAAACGGACTATTCGCGTGCGCGCAGCATCCGGCCCGCGGCGTCCACGGCGGGCGCCGAACTGCTCGCATCGCTGATGAACACGGAAAACGCCAGGTCGCCGTCGATGCCGACGAACCAACCGTGCGCGTGGGTGTCATCGATGTACTCCGCGGTGCCGGTCTTGCCGAGCAGCCCCGGAATGTCGCGCAATTGCGTGGCGGTGCCGTCGGTGATCGTCTCGCGCAGCATGGCTTTCAGCTGGTCGTCGACCTGCGGCGGCAGTGCTTCCGGAGTGCGGTCCGGGGTGCCCGGCTTGCCCGCGACGAGGGTGGGCGCGGGCGCGGCACCACGAGCGATGGACGCGGCGACCATGGCCATGCCGAACGGCGACGCTGTCACCTGCCCTTGACCGATCGCCGACTCCACCCGCAGCGCGGAGGTGCCTGCCGGTGGCACCTTTCCGGTGACAGTCGTCAGGCCCGGTGTGACGTAGTCGATCCCGAGGCCGAGTTGTGCGGCCGCTTTCGTCAGTGCGTCGGCGGGCAATTGCACGGCGAGGGCGCCCATGGTGGTGTTGCAGGAGCGGGCGAACGCGGTGTGCAGCGGGACCGAGCCCAGATCGAAGTTGTTGTCGTTGGGGATGCGGCGGCCCTCGATGTTCGCGGTGCCGGGGCAGGGCAGCACGGTGTCGGGTGTCACCGTTCCGGCCTGCAACGCGGCGGAGACGGTGACCGTCTTGAACGTCGAACCCGGCGGGTAGAGCCCGGTCAGCGCGATCGGGCCCTGCGCGTCGGCGGGGGCGTTCTGCGCGATCGCGACGACCTCGCCGGTCGACGGCCGCAGGGCGACGATCGCGGCGGGCTGGGCAACCGGGACCAGGGCGGCCTCCGCGGCGCGCTGCAAGCCGAGGTCGAGCGTGGTCGCGATGTCCGCGGTGGGCGTCGGGTCCGTCCCAGCGACGCGCTGGGTGCCCTCCGGGGTCTGGGCGCGCACCGCCCACCCCGCGTTCGCGTCGGCGGACTCCTGCCACAGCTCGGCCAGTCCGGACAGGGTCGGTGCGGCCAGCGCCTTGTCGGTCGTCAGCAGGCGGGTCTGCGGGGCGAGGACGACACCGGGCAGCGCGGTCAGACGATCTCGGACCGGGGCGAGATCGCTCTCGCGCAGGGTGATCGCGGTGATCGATTTGCCTTGGGCCGCTGCCGATTCCGCTTGCAGCGATTGCGCGGTGAGGCCGGGCGCGAGTGGGCCGAGCAGGTCCGCGACGGCGGCGAGGTCGGCGCCGGGGCCGACATTCACCAGCGTGACGATCTGCTCGGTCATCAGTTCGCCGCCGGTGGAATCGAGGATGCGGGCCGGTTTCGGATAGACCCTGCTGTAGCTCAGCGGCCCCGCGGCCAGCCCGGGGGCGACCGTGGCGGGATCCCACTTCACCCGCCACCCCACTCCGTCGTCGCGCGCGGTGCCGTTGGTGGTGTAGGTCCACTCGGACTTGCCGTCGCCGCCCAGCTTCCAGGTGGCGGCCAGCGCGAAACCGTTCTCGTCGGCCGAGCGCACCTCGAAGCGCACGTCCTTGCCGAGCCCTTCGTAGAGCGCGCCGAGGGTGTCCGCGGCCAGGGCCGGGTTGTCGGTGAGCGCGGCCGCCGCGGCGACGTCGTCGCGGTTGAGCGCCTCGGCGAACTGCCCGGCGACGGTGTCGGGCTGTTCCGGTCCGGACGAGCAGGCGGTGAGCACGAGAATCGGTGCGGCGAACAGGACGAGGGACTTCCGGTTGGTACGCACGCCGACGACCCTATCGGGCCGGGCGCCGCGCCGAGCGGATCACGAGGTCAGTCGCGCGACCACGGAGCCTCCGCGAGCGCGGCGGCGTCGGCGTCGGCGAGGTCGATGTCGAACACCTCGGTGAGGATCTTGGGCAGCTCGGCGGGTTCCAGCTCCTTCGTGTCGCTCGTGCCGTCGGGGTACTCGGTGACGAACGTGGTGCCGTCCAGCACGTGGTGCACGTCGGGGCGGAAGCGCTGCGCGTACGGCCGGGTGGTGAACGGGGAACGCGGCGAGGTCGACACGAAGTGGTTGCCGACCGCGTAGTCGATGCGGTACTGCGGATTCAGGGTGAAACTGTGCCGGTCGACCCACCCGTCGCGGCCGTATTGGTGCAGCACCCACAACTCCGAATCCAGCTCACCGCGCGTACTCTCCAGCCGGAACTTCCATTCGCCCGCGGCGAATTCGCCGGTCTCGGCGGACAGTTCGAACGGCACGAGCGGTCCGGCGCCGAAGCCGACGTCGCACAGCCAGACCCGATCGTCGTCGGCGGTGGTCACGCGCAGCAACGCGTGGGTGGCGGGCCGCAATGCCGTGCCCGCGCCCATGCTCACGCGCCCGCTGAGGCCCGTGACGCCGAACCCGAGCCGTTCCAGCGCGGCCGCGAACAATCCCACGTTCTCGTAGCAGTAGCCGCCGCGGCGCCGCCGCACGAGTTTGTCCTGCAAGCTCGCCAGATCCAGTGGAATCGACCGGCCCAGGATGATCTCCAGGTTCTCGAACGGGATCTCGGTGGTGTGCGCGCGCACCAGCTCGTGCAGCGTCCGGACAGTGGGGGCGCGCTCGCCGTCGAAACCGATGCGGGCCAAATAGGCGTCCAGATCGAGTTCCGCTCCGTTCCAGTGGTAGGCCGGGTCGGTCGGCTTGCTCATCGCGTCCTCGCTTCGTCGTCGGTCTTCTCGGTCAACCGCGCGGGGACACGATCATGTTCCCGCCCGACGGCTCAGGCCGCGCACTTCGCGCCCGGCGGGGCGGGCGGTGCGGTGACGACGCCGTGCGCGACGTCCACGAGGTAGTCGCGATCCGGGCCGTCGACCGGTTCCGCGCCGAGCAGCAGTCGCTCGACGACGCAGCCGCCCTCGAAGAAGGCCGGTCCGACGCTGTGGTCGCCCGGAACCACCCGCCCGTTCAGGTCGCGCCCGGTGACGACGGTGTACATCGAGGTGGGCCGTCCCGCGACGCGCAAGCCCGCGCGCATCTCGATGCTGGTGGCGTAGGGCACCACGTCGTCGGCGGTGCCGTGGACGAGAAACGCGCGCCGTATGTCCATCCGTTCGGCCAGCAGGGCGGGCGAGCGTTCGACGTAGGCGAGCGGGCACACCGTGGGCGGGCAACCACCCGCGTCGCGCTCGATCTGTCCGGGCAGTGCCGGATCCACCGCCACCGCGCCCAGCCACATCGTGAAATCGTCGGCGGGACCGTAGTTGTCGACCCAGTAGTCGAACATCCCGCGCGGTCCGTGCGCCACCGCGAGACCGCTGGTGATGCCGCCCTGGCTCCACCCCCACAGCACCGTGCGGGCGATCGAGGGATGGGCGTCCCGGTACCACGCGGTCGCGGCGACGATGTCGCGCCAGCCCGCCCACAGATTCCACTCTCCGGTGCGCCACACGCTGCCGTCGGAGCGCAGGTCCATCGACAGGATCGGGGTGGCGGTGCGCCGCGCGATCGAGTCGAGGTACCCGGCGAAATCCGCCGACGACCCGTCGTGCCCGTGCACCGCGACCACGAGCGCCTGCGCGGTCACGTCGCCCTGCGCGCACCGATAGGGCTCGTAGACCCGCCCGGTCGCCGTCTCACCGTCCACGGTCAGCGAGACCGGGCGCACCGCCACCCCGGGGACGCATGCCGCATCCGCCGAAACCCGCGGCGCCACAGAACTTCCCATTACGAGCACGCCGGACAGCGCGCAGCACAGTACGAGTACCGAATGTGCCCATCGCATACTCGGATGATGTCACGGCGTCCACGGCGTCAGCGACCTCCTTGTTCGGCATCGATCACCAATCCACGCACCATCTCCGGGGTGCTGCGCGAAGCGGGCATGACCCGCCGGCGGCGCTACGGACCGGAACGTCGCAGCCAGGTCCCCGTCAGCGATCTCGAAGCACGCTTTCCCGGCCTGCTCGACCTGGGAGCTGGAGGATCGATCCCGATTTTTGGGGGCAGGACCGGGCGTGCGGGTCCTGTTACGGTCCGGGTATTCATTTCGAGTCCGGACGGCACGGGTCCGCGCGTTCGGACGTCTTCTCATGGAGTCCGCCATGGCCTACGTACCCCGCCTCACCCCCGACGCGACCCTGATCAGCACGCTGGCGCAGAACGCCGCGAGGTGGCGCGAACAATTGCTGGCCGAGCGGAACGCCTTGCGCGGCGGAACTTTTCGCGATGCCGCCGTCGCTCTGTGCGCGCTGGTCGCGATGGGCGATGGCGCGACCGAGGCGGCCGACCGCGCCGCTGTCGCCGAACTCGTCACGGCCGACCCGATCTTGCGGAACTTCCCGGTCGACGACTTGCGCGCCCTGTTCGAAGACAACTGCAATCGGCTGGCGAACGACCCGGTTCGCGGTTGCGCGCACGTGCTGCGGCAGATCGCCAAGGCCGGGGGCAAGCCGGTCGAAGCGGATGCCGTGATCCGGATCGGCATCCTGACCGGCAGCGCGTCCGGAGTGTGCGGCTCGTCGGCGATCGAGGCCGTCCGTGACGCCTGCCGGACGCTGCGCTTGGCGCCGGAGCGCTTCGGCCTCTGAGCCCCGGTCGCGGGCGCTACGATTCGCCTATGCGTTCGATTGATGCCGCCGAGCGGCGCGCTCGGCTGGCGGTGCGGCACCGGCTGGCGGCGCCGGAGCGGTCCGGGCGGGTCGCCGACATCGCCCGCTCGATGGTGGCCCTGCACGCGACCGATCCGGCGACCGTATTCCTCTCCGTCGCGGCCCGTGCCGAGGGCCTGAGCCCCTCCGATGTCGAACAGGCGCTCTACGAGGACCGATCGCTGCTGCGGATGCTCGCCATGCGCCGCACCATGTTCGTCGTGCCGGTGGATCTGGTCCCGGTTCTGCAGGCCTCGTGCGCGGACGCGCTGGCGCACAAGCAGCGGCGCACCTATGGCAAGTACTTGGCGCAGGCAGGCATCGGGGACGGCGATACGCCGGGCTGGTGGGCCGAGGTGGAAGCGGAGACGCACAAAGCGTTGCTGGCCCGCGGCGCGGCGACCGGCGCGCAGCTGAGCAAGGACGTCCCGCGGTTGCGCACCCAGGTGAACACCGCGCCGGACAAGGCGTACTCGAAGCCGACGAACATCACCACCTGGGTACTGGTGACACTCGGTTGTGAAGGCCGCATCGTGCGCGGGCGGCCGAACGGCAGCTGGGCCAGCAGTCAGTACACCTGGGCGCCCATCGAATCGTGGTTGCCCGACGGCGTCCCCACCCTGTCCGCCGCCGAGGCCCGCGCCGAACTGGTCCGCCACTGGTTGCGCGCGTTCGGCCCCGCGCCGGTGTCCGATATCAAGTGGTGGACCGGGTGGACGCTCGGCGAAGTGCGCGCCGCGCTCGGCGCGCTCGAGCTGGTCGAGGTCGACCTGGACGGCGTGACCGGTGTGCTGCTGGCCGACGATGTGGAACCGGTCGCCACTCCGGAGCCGTGGGCGGCGCTGCTCCCCGCCCTCGATCCGACGCCGATGGGCTGGCAGGCGCGCGAGTGGTACCTCGGCCCGCACGCCCCGAATCTGTTCGATCGCAACGGAAATGTCGGCCCAACGGTCTGGTGGGACGGACGAATCGTCGGCGGCTGGGCACAACGCAAGGACGGCGAGATCGTCTACCGCCTGCTCGAAGACGTGGGCGCGGACGCCGAAGCGCTGATCTCCGAGCAAGCGCAACGGATCACCGAATGGTTCGGCGATATACGCACCATCCCCCGGTTCCGCACCCCACTGGAGCGCGAACTCACCGCCTGAACCACCTGGCACGACCGGATCTGCCGCCCGGCGCCGGGTAGCTTGGGCGGCATGGAGATTCGCGGGTTCACCGAGAGCGATCGAGCCGCACTGCGCGTCTTGTTCGGTCGGGCCGGGGCGGGTTCGCCGACCGAGTCGCTGTGGGGGCATCCCGAGTCGGAGGCGGCGATCTATCTGGATCCGTATATGGATCTGGAACCCGAGTCGCTGTTCGTCGCGGAGTCCGAGGGTGAGCTGGTCGGGTACCTGACAGGCTGTGTGGACAGTGCGGCCTTCCCCAGCGAGAGCGAGCGGATCGAGCAGGCCATCCGCCGCTATCGCTTGGTGTTCCGCCGCACCTCGGCCGGGTTCTTCGCCCGCAGCATCGCCGACGCCGCCGGCGCCGCGATCCGCCGGGCCCCGACAGCGGGAGATTTCCGCGACGAGCGCTGGCCGAGCCACCTCCACATCAACGTCGCGCCGCAGGCCAGAGGCACCGGGGCCGCCGATCGGCTGATGGTCCGCTGGTTCGAGCGGCTCGCCGAAGCCGGCTCGCCCGGCTGCCACTTGCAGACACTGGTCGAAAATGTCCGCGCGGTCCGGTTTTTCGAGCGCGTGGGTTTCACCGCGCACGGCGCCGAGCCCTTGGTCGCCGGCCTGCGCTACCTCGGCCGGCGGGTGCATCAGCGCACGATGGTGCGCGACAGCTGACGCCGCCTACATGTCCAACCCGAGGTCGAGCACCCGGACCGAGTGGGTGAGCGCGCCGACCGCGAGGTAGTCGACGCCGGTGCGGGCGTAGTCGGCGGCGACGTCGAGGCTCAGGCCCCCGGAGGACTCCAGTTTCGTCTGCGGGGACGCGGCGTTGCGGCGCTGCACCGCCGCCTGCGTCTGCCAGAGCGGGAAGTTGTCCAGCAGGACCAGTTCCACGTTCTCGGCGAGCACGGCGTCGAGCTGTTCGAGGCTGTCGACCTCGACCTCACAGGCGATGTGGGGAGCGGCGGCGCGCACCGCGCGCAGCGCCTCGACCACCGATCCCGCGGCGACCACGTGGTTGTCCTTGATCAGCGCGGCGTCACCGAGACCCATGCGATGGTTGACACCGCCGCCCACGCGCACGGCGTATTTCTGCAGCGCGCGCAATCCGGGCAGCGTCTTGCGGCTGTCCCGGATGCGGCAGTGGGTGCCCGCGACGGCGTCCACCCAGGCGGCGGTCGCCGTGGCGATGCCGGACAGGTGGCACACCAGGTTGAGCATCGTGCGCTCGGCGGTGAGCAGCCCCCGCGTCGGCGCGATCAGAGTCAGCACGGACTGCCCCGGTGACACTCGGGTGCCGTCGGCGACGCGATCGGTGATCTCGTAGTCGCTCGCGCCGATCACCTCGTCGAGCACCAGCAATCCGGCGTCGATTCCCGCGACGGTGCCCGGCTCCCGCGACACCACCGAAGCCTTGATCACCGCGTCGGCAGGCACCGTGGCCGTCGTGGTGACGTCCGGGCCGTAACGCAGGTCCTCGTCCAGGGCCGCGCGAATGAGCCGCAGCACTTCGTCGCGATCCAGGGCGGCATCCAAAGCCATCGAAGTGTTCCTCTCTCGCCCAGCGGGTCGGCGGTCCTGCCGGAATCCTGCTCGGCGGCTGTGGTCAGGAGATCGGGGCGTACTCGGGGACGCCGTCGTCGTTCAGCCGGATCGGGAGGCTGTGGCGCAGTTCGGGCACGGCCTCCGGGTGATCCGACCGGGTGTGACAGCCGCGGCTCTCGGTGCGGGCGAGCGCGGCCAGCAGCAGGGCGCGTGCCGCGAGGGTGAGCGCGGCGTCCTCGATCGCGGCGATCGGGTGTGCGTCGGCGACGCGCGTGTCGCGGCGGGTGACCACGTCGTCGAGCCGCTTGAGCGCTTCGGCGAGACCGGCGCGGTCGCGGACCACCGAGGCGTGCGTGGTCATCAGGCCCTGCACCACGTCACGGGTGACGTACTCGGCGGCGCGAGCGGGAATCTCGCTCACCCCGGCCCGCTCACCGAGCCGCTCGGCAGCGGCGGCCCCCGCCCGCTCACCGACCACCAGTCCCTCGAGCAAGCTGTTGGAAGCCAACCGGTTGGCCCCGTGCAGACCGGTGCGCGCGACCTCGCCGGCCGCGTACAGGCCGGGCACTCCGGTACGGCCGTGCGTGTCGGTGACGACTCCCCCGCACTGGTAGTGCGCGGCAGGCGCGACCGGGATCAGATCCGTGCGCGGGTCGATGCCCGCCGCCAGGCACGAGGCGGTGATCGTCGGAAATCGTTGCGGGAAGCCGTCGATCGATCGCGCGTCGAGGTAGACGTGCTCGGCGCCGAGCGCACGCATCCGCGCCGCGATGGCACGGGAGACGACGTCGCGGGGTGCGAGGTCGCCGCGCGGATGCACCCCCGCGGTCACCGGGTTGCCTTCGGTGTCCACCAGCGTCGCGCCTTCGCCGCGCACCGCTTCGCTGATCAGCGGCCTGCGCCCCACTCCGCCGGGGGTGTAGAGCACGGTCGGGTGGAACTGCACGAACTCCAGATCGGAGACGGCCGCTCCGGCCCACAGCCCGAGCGCGACGCCGTCGGCGGTGGCGCCCGGCGGATTGGTGCTCAGCGCGTACAGCTGTCCGAGGCCGCCGGTGGCCAGGAGCACGGCGGGCGCGTGAACGACGCCGAATCCCTTCTCCGACACCGCGACTACGCCCCGCACCCCGTTCGGCCCGGTGACGATCTCACCGGCCGCGGCGCCGAACAGCACCGGCAGACCGGCCTCGTTCAGCGCTCGCTGCACCTCCGCGCCGGTGGCGTCGCCACCGGCGTGGATGATCCGGCGGGTGCTGTGCCCGCCCTCGCGGGTCCGCGAGATCTGGCCGTCGCGCCCGAGGTCGAACACCGCGCCGAGGTCGGTCAGCGCGGCCACCGCGGCCTGCCCGCCCTCGACGATGGAGCGCACGGCGTCCACGTCGCACAGTCCGGCGCCCGCCTCCACCGTGTCGTGCACGTGCGATTCGACGGAGTCACCGTGCGGCGCCACCACCGCGATGCCGCCTTGGGCGTACTGGGTGGACGTGTCGGTCGGACCGCCTTTGCTGAGCGTGAGCACGCGCAGGCCACGCAGTGAGGCGGTGCGCGCCGCGGTCAGCCCCGCGACGCCGCCGCCGATCACGACCAGGTCGGCCTCGGCCTCCCAGTCGATCGAAACCCGGGATGTCATCGGCCCGCGCCTCTCTGCCTCTCCGTCTCGCGATCGGCGCCGGTGCTCCCGGCGAGGGCGCGATGGTCAGCGCTCCCGCTGGGAACACCGCGCTCCGCCGGAGGCCGACCCACCGGGGTCGAGCTCATTCACCGCCGCCGGGATTGCCGATCGCGATCATCCGCTGCACCGAATTACGGCCCAGCGCAGCGGTTTCCGGATCGACGTGCACTTCGTCGCGGCCTTCGACCAGGCAGCGCAGCAGCGCCGCCGGGGTGATCATCTTCATGTACTTGCACGACGCCCGGTCGTTCACGGCCTGGAAGTCGATGCCGGGGGCGGCCTTGCGCAGCTGGTGCAGCATGCCTACCTCGGTGGCCACCAGCACCTGATTCGACTTCGCCGCCTTGGCCGCGTCGATCATGCCGCCGGTCGACAGGATGTGCACCCGGTCGGCCGGGAACGATCCCTCGCCCGCCAGATACAGCGCCGAGGTGGCGCAGCCGCATTCCGGGTGCACGAACAGCTCGGCGTCGGGATGGGTGCGCGCCTGCTCGGCCAACTCGTCGCCGTTGATGCCCGCGTGCACGTGGCATTCGCCCGCCCAGATGTGCATGTTCGCCCGGCCGGTGACCCGTTTGACGTGCGCGCCGAGGAACTGGTCCGGCAGGAACAGCACCTCGCGATCCGGGTCGATCGAGGCGACCACGTCGACCGCGTTGGACGATGTGCAGCAGATGTCTGTGAGCGCTTTCACCTCGGCCGTGGTGTTCACGTAGGACACGACCACCGCGTTCGGGTGCTCGGCCTTCCATGCGCGCAATTCATCGGCGGTGATCGAATCGGCCAGCGAACAACCGGCGCGCTGATCCGGGATGAGCACGGTCTTTGCCGGGCTCAGAATCTTGGCGGTCTCGGCCATGAAATGCACGCCGCAGAACACGATCGTGTCCTCGGGCGCCTCGGCCGCGATCCGCGACAGCGCCAGCGAATCGCCGACGTGATCGGCCACGTCCTGGATCGCGGGCAACTGGTAGTTGTGCGCCAGAATGGTCGCGTTGCGCTCCCTGGCCAGTCGCTTGACTTCCTGCGCCCACTCCGGCGTTGCCTCGACACCAGCGAACCCGGAGGGCCCGTCGAACACCTGCCCCATCAGCGGAGGCGCCAGTTTCGCACCCGTCGTCGCCATGGATGGCTCCCTTCCTCGTGCGGTCGGCTCCACGGCCGATTCGCACCAAACCAGGTTTTCGACTTACAATCGAAAACGTGGGCCATAGTAGCACCATCCACGAATCGCTCACCGCGGTGTTCCAGGTTCGTCGCTTCCCGAGCGGCATCGGCGCAGGTCACGCCCCAGCGGAGGACTCAGCGGGCATGCTGCGGCGTTGCCCGCCCGACCAGCGGACCGAACTGGCGGTGTTGCTGTGGGAACGCGCGCTCGACCCGCAGAAGGGCACCTGGTCGCTGCCGGGCGGCCGATTGCGCGACGACGAGGACCTCGACGCCTCCGCCCGCCGCCAGCTCGCCGAGAAGGTGGACGTGCGCGAGCTGAGCCACCTCGAGCAGCTCTCGGTGTTCAGCGCCCCCGACCGGGTGCCGAGCCCGCGGCGCATCGCCTCGGCCTACCTCGGACTGGTGCCGCTGACCGCCGACCCCCAATTGCCCTCGGACACCGCCTGGCACCCCGTCTCGGCGCTACCGGACATGTCCTTCGATCACCGCACGGTGGTCGATCACGCCCGCACCCGCTTGGCCGCGAAGCTGTCGTACACCAATATCGCCTTCGCTCTCGCGCCGGACCGGTTCACCATGTCCACCCTGCGCGAAATCTACTGCGCGGCACTCGGATACGACGTCGACACGACGAACCTCCAGCGCGTACTCTCGCGCCGCAAAGTGATCACGCCCACCGGAGCCACGGCCGCCCCGGGCCGCGCGGGCGGGCGCCCCGCCGCGGTCTACCGCTTCACCGACTCCGGCCTGCGAGTGACCGACGAATTCGCGGCGCTGCGACCGCCCGGCCCCTCCTGAACCTTCAACGAGGGGGCTGGTCCCACACCCGTTTGCCTCCGCACCGTCGGCGAAGGCGAGTAACGCGTGGGACAAGCCGGGAGGCTGCGGGGGCGGTTCGAGTCAGTAGGCGGTGTCCGCTTTGCCGTGCTTGGGGCGGCGGCGATACTGCCGCTTGCTCGGTATCGGGCGCGCGGCGTTGCTGCGCCGCAACGCATCCCGCCGCCGCCAAGCCGCTAGGTCCGCGCGGTCCCGCTCAGCAGGAGGCGTCTCGGCCACGACTCGATCTCGTTGCATCGCCGACCCCCTTTCGACACGTTCTCGGCTGCTTCGGCCGCCCACCATATCCCCGCCCCCGCCCCACCTCCACTTGTTTTCTCCCGCGGACCCCAGGCCGTCGCCACGGCGGCCTGGCCGACGGCGGGGTGCCCACACCACACGAAGGAACTTTCCGGTGCCGTCCGTGCGCGGCAGGCCGACATCACGACTTGGGTCGCCGCAGGCCCGAAGTCGCCGCAGTAAGCGAATCGGCCGCCGTCGAGGCCTGATCCGGCGGGTCACGCTGCGGGATCGGCAGTGACCGCTCGTGTCGGTTGGCTCACAAACGGGCGTGGGCGGTATCGGAAAGTGCCGGTTCATGGCAGGGTGGACCACTGAGATCAGGTTATCGATGTGATTCGCCTGGCTCATCTACAGAAAAGATTGAAGTAAAGCAATGGCTCAAGGCAGTGTGAAGTGGTTTAACAGCGAAAAGGGCTTCGGCTTCATCGCACAAGACGGTGGCGGCGCCGACGTCTTCGTTCATTACTCCGCCGTGTCCGGCTCGGGATTCAAGTCCCTTGAAGAGGGGCAGCGCGTGGAGTTCGAGATCGGCCAAGGACAGAAGGGCCCGCAGGCTCAGGACGTCCGCGCGATCTGATCGACGTAGCTAGGTAAGAGCCCCGCACCTTCACGGTGCGGGGCTTTTGCGTGTGGTGAGCGTCCAGGCCGCCGCCCCCTCGTACCTTGCCGGTGGTCACCAACGCGGGGCCGCGGAACTCATCACTCTCCGGCAAGCTCCAGGTCGGCCACCTTTACCAGCCCCTCCTGCGATCGGGCGGTCTCCAGCGTGAACCGGGCGGAGCGGCCCTCGATGACGAGGGAGGCGATCGAGTTGCCGAAATGCGGGCCGCTGAGCTTGCGCCATCGGACCGGATCGGGTGAAATACCGCGCCGATCCGCGAGCCACCGCAGCGCAGACGCGATCGGCGCCGTCCACGACAGCGCGAACGCCGGATGGAACATCTTGGGCGGATCGTTGTGCACCGGTGAGCACACCAGTTGCAGCACTCGGGATTTCGTCGGCTGTGCGAAGGTGGCGCCCGCGACGTAGCTGTGGTGCACGTCGCCGGACAGCACGCAGATCGTGCCAGGTGCGCCCGGCGCGCTGCCCAGCCGATGGATCAGGCGCGACAACCGTTCGAAGGACGCGCGGAACGCGGGCCAGTGCTCCAGATCCGCCGCCTGCCTGACCTTCTCGCCGAGCCGGCCGCGCCATCCTGGCAGATTCGCCGCACGCTCGTTGAGCGATTGGAAGTGGCTCAGCGCGGGCGGCATCAGCCACGGCAGAGACGATCCGATCAACAGGTGGTCGAAGTCGCCGGCGGCGTTGCGCTCGATCCAGTCGAACTCCTCCGGCCCGACCATCAGCCGCTCCCCGTCGAGGATTCGGCCGCCGCGGGTGTCGATCACCAGCAGCCGGATCCGGCCGAAGTCGCGGCGGTAGCTCCAGCGAGCGGGTTTGCGGCCGTCGACCTCTTTGTCGGCCTGCTCGGCGAAGTCCTCCAGCAGGTCCTGCACGTCCTCGCCCGCCGTGGTGACCTGGCGGTAGAGCGGGTCACGCGCGAGCTCGTCCGGGCCGAGGTTGCCGATGTGCTGGTACACCCAGTAGGACGCGAGCCCGGCGCGAATGCGCTTGCGCCACCACGGCTTCGCCGCCATCTGCTCGCGCCACGCGCGCGAGGTGTTCCAGTCGTCGCGCACGTCGTGGTCGTCGAAGATCATCGACGTCGGCACGGTCGACATCAGCCAGCGGATCTCCGGGTCCGACCACGACTCGTGGTAGAGCTCGCCGTACTCGCGGAACGACACGACCTCGCCGCGGGGCTCCTGCTCGCCGCGCCGCCGCGCGAGCCATTCCGTCATCCGCGGTGTCGGCTCATCGGCGTAGACCTGGTCGCCGAGTAGCAGCAGTGCGTCCGGCCATTCCCGCTCGGGCGAGCCCATCATGCGCAGGGCGTACGCGTCCAGCGCGTCCACCCCCAACTTGTCGGCCTCCAGCACGCCCGGCGCGGCCTTGGCCGCCCGGCACGATCCGAACAGGATCTTCTCGACGGTCCGCGTGCGAATCCGGCAGGGCGGCTGCTCTGATCCCGGCTCGGGCCACACCGGCACCCCGTCGAGCCGCACCTGGTAGGGGATCGACGCGCCGGATTCCAGTCCGTCGATCGAGACCAGCGCGAAGTGCTGCTCCCCCACCTGAAAAGTGCGAGCGACCCGCCCCAGAACATCCACCTCGCACGCGTCATCGGTTTCCACCCAGACGGTCGCCGAGGTCGCGTCGACATGCCGTAACACCGGCCCCAAAACCAACTCCGCCATACCCCACGCTACGTCGCCGATCGCCCGTGGGAAATCGGAAACGATGGCATATCGCTGCGGCATCGGTTGAGAAGGGCTCTCGACATGCGCCGTTTTCAGGAGGGAGCGTTGATGAAGGCGAGGATTTCGGGGAGGGCGGGGTGGTAGGTGGAGGTGGTGTCGACCTCGAGGGAGGGGGCGTCGAGGGCGATTCGCTCGAAGGCGGCGGGTGCCGGGTTGGGGTGGTCGGGGTCGGAGTGGGCGCGGCGGCGTGGATCGGCCCGGCGGCGCTGGGCAGCGCGGTCGGCGGCGAGGACCGGGTCGACCGCGCAGTGGACGATGCGCAGCCGGGCGTGCGACTGCAAGAGCGTCAAGCCGGGACGCCACAGGCGGTCTTGGAAGGCGGCTTCGGCAACGACCGTGACGCCCGCGCGCAGCAGCAGTTCGAGCGTCTCGAAGAACACCGGCAGGGTGCGGAGGTTCAGCTCGTCCTGCGGGCCCGGAGCGAAATCCGGTATCGCGTGGACCATTCCCTCTTTGATCTCGTCCCGGCAGATGGCCGGACAGCCGATCGCGTCGGCGAGGGCGTGGGCGAGCGTCGTCTTACCGGACCCGGGTGGGCCGCTCACGACGACGAGGGTGGGGAGCCTGTGCGAACCGTCGGCCATGCCCGCACCGTAACTCGTGTGCCGCCCGGACGGCGAGACGCGTCCGCGCCGGGCGTGACGCGCCGTGGCACAGGGGTTTTCGGCCGGACCGGTCAGGCAGTCTTCATCTGCGGGCCGGGCGGCGGGGCTTCGGTCCGCTGCGCCACTCGTGATCCGGCCCAGAAGACCAGTTCCACCAGCCAGAACAGCAGGAGGAAGACCGTCACCACGGTGGCGGGGACAGCCAGGAAGAACACCGAGGGAACGGCGACGACGACGAACCGGGCGACCTCTCCCGCGCTCGCGCCGCGCAACCGGTGCGCCGCACGCACGGCCGCCCACATCATCCAGCGACGCGGCAGCGACACCCCGAGTTCGTGCAGGCTCCGGCGGAAGATGCCGTCGGCGTCGGCCACGCTCACCGCGTTCGAGCTGAGCAGGTAGTCGTGCAGGATCGCGGCGCGGGTGTAGCTGCCGTACCGCGGAATCAACCAGACCAGTGCGCGCGGCACCGAGGCGAAATCGGTACGGAAACCGGCGGGAACCACGAACTCCTCGGTCGCGCCGCGATAGACGAGCGGCTCGGTCACCCGCCAGAACTTGGCATCGAGCTCTTCGACGACCGGACCGCCACCCACAAAGGCCACGTCCCATTCCTTCCCGCACACGCGTTTCCCAACCCCCGAGGTGGTTCGGAAAGCCTTCCGATCGCGGCGACGCGTCAGCGCCGTGGGCGGTATTCGGGCATCGAATACCCTTCCGCGACAGGTTCGTAGCCACCATAGGGCAGCTCTGCCCCGCTCGCAGCCGCACCGTAGGGCGTGTAAGCGCCCTGGGTGCCGAAGGCATCCTCCCCGCGCCGGGCGGTGCGGCGGCCACTGCCGAGATCCTCCGAAGTACTGAGCGCGGCGAGGAAAAGCATGACGAACGAGGCGATCAGCGGCTGCACGATCAGCGCGAGCGAACTGCCCAGCTCGATCGGCAAGGCGACGATCTGTCCGACCGGCGGGTCGTGCGGGCGCGGATGCAGCCATTCGGCGACCTGCTCCCCCACGCGCGCCATCACCACCGCGCCCGCGCCGGAACCCACCAGCAAGCCGAGTTGCAACAGCGGCCCGCGCGCCGACCGCCACCGCCACACGGCCAGCGCCGAAAGCAGACCGAGCACCGCTCCCGCGAGCACGAACAATGCCAGCGCATCGAACTGATGGGCGCTCTCCCCGGTCAACGCGACTCCGCGCCCCGGCTCGACCACCAGCAGCCGCTCGGTCGGCGCCAGCAGGCCCCATCCGGCACCCGCGATCGCGCTGACCACCACCACCCCGGCGGTGGCCAGCGCCACCGCCCGCACCTCGTCCCGGGACGGCGACGCCACTAGCGGCGCTCCAGTTCGGCCGAGTCGACCACACCGTGCCGTGAGCACTTGGCCCACCAGCCGTCCGGGCTCACCTGCACGATCATGCGGCGGCCGCACTGTTCGCAGAAGCGCGGCGGCTCCAGGCCCAGCGCGGCGGCGGCCGGGATCGCGTCGTCGAGGCCCGGCACGATTCGCTTGCCGGTGAACGGGTTGTAGCGCTCGTCCATGTTCATGACAGTACTCATGCTCGCCTGCCTCATCCTCGCAACAGAGTCGGGTCAGAGTGTTTCGTTGAGCGCCTTGATCGGCATCTTCAGCTCACCGAGCAGATCCAGGTCCTGTTCGGCCGGCCTGCCCAGGGTGGTCAGGTAGTTGCCCACGATGACGGCGTTGATGCCACCCAGGATGCCCTGCTTGGCGCCAAGATCGCCCAGGGTGATCTCGCGGCCGCCCGCGAAGCGCAGCATGGTGCGCGGCAGCGCGAGCCGGAACGCGGCGACGGCGCGCAACGCGTCGGACGCGGGCAGCACCTCGAGGTCGCCGAACGGGGTGCCCGGGCGCGGGTTGAGGAAGTTCAGCGGAACCTCGTCGGGTTCGAGTTCGGCCAGGTTCGCCGCGAATTCGGCGCGCTGCTCCAACGTCTCGCCCATGCCGAGGATGCCGCCGCAGCAGACCTCCATGCCCGCTTCGCGGACCATGCGCAGGGTGTCCCAGCGCTCTTCCCAGGAGTGCGTGGTGACCACGTTCGGGAAGTAGGACCGGGAGGTCTCCAGGTTGTGGTTGTAGCGGTGCACGCCCATGGCGGCCAGTTGGTCGACCTGCTCCTGGGTAAGCATGCCCAGCGAGCAGGCGACCTGGATGTCGACCTCGTTGCGGATCGCCTCGACGCCCGCGGCCACCTGCGCCATCAGGCGCTCGTCCGGGCCGCGCACGGCGGCCACGATGCAGAACTCGGTGGCGCCGGTCTTCGCGGTCTGCTTGGCGGCCTCGACCAGGCTCGGGATGTCCAGCCACGCGGCGCGCACCGGGGACTGGAACAGGCCCGACTGCGAGCAGAAGTGGCAGTCCTCGGGACAGCCACCGGTTTTGAGGCTGATGATGCCCTCGACCTCGACTTCGGGGCCGCACCACTTCATGCGCACCTCGTGGGCCAGGGCGAGCAACTCCTCCAGCCGGTCGTCACCGAGGCGTAGCACCTCGAGGGTCTGCTCCTGGTTCAGCCCCTCTCCGCGCTCGAGCACCTGCTCGCGGGCGATCGACAGAATGCCGGTGTCTACCGGTGCCTGGGTCACTGCACGAATCCCTTCGTCCGGCCGAGGTGGCCGTGCAACTTGAACGGTGTTCAGGCTAGGGTAGCGGTAGGAGTGAGTCAAAGCACGACGGGAAGGACATCGAGTGCAGCTGCACCGGGCGGACGTGGTCGACGGCGCCATCGCGATCCTGGACCGATACGGCCTGGCCGACCTCACCATGCGCCGACTGGCCGGCTCGCTTCAGGTCCAACCGGGAGCTTTGTACTGGCACTTCCCCAACAAGCAGGCACTGCTCGGCGCGGTCGCGGACAAGATTCTCGCGCCCATGGAGGATCCGATCGAGGCCGAGGAATGGTCCGGGCAGATCACCGAACTGGCCCACCGGCTGCGCGACTGCCTGCTGGCCTATCGCGACGGCGCCGAATTGGTCTCGGCGACATACGCTTCCCGGCTCACCACCAGCAAGGGCCGAGAACGTCTGGTGAGCGCGGTGATTCGCGCGGGCATGCCGCGCCAGGAGGCCGAACTGACGGCGTTCACCCTGCTCTACTACGTGCTCGGCGAGACCGTGGACGAGCAGTCGAGGATGCAGATGGACTCCGCGGGCGCCCTGCCCGAGGACGCGTCACCGCTGGCGGAAACCCCGGACGCCACAGCCCGATTCGACTTCGGTCTGCAACTGTTCGTCGCGGGCGTGCGCCACCTGCTCGGCACCCGCGTCCGCTGACCCGATCGCCGGACGCCGGTGCGCGAGCGGCTTCGATCGGCATACGGCCGAACCGGGCAGGACGCAGCGCGCGGCACCGTCAGCCGCTCGGCGGCGCGATCCACCGCGCTCGAGTGAGACCGGGCGGCCGCCCAACCGTGGCCTACCGAAATGGGTCCGCTCCCTCCGCCACCGAGCGCCGAACAGAACCCGGCGTAGCGCAGCACCGATCCATCGGCATCGGTCCCGCCGCTCGATGGCACACCGACAAGCGAGCGGTCCGCGGGCGCTACCCGACGCCGGGCGTCGCGTACGGCGTCCTCGGTTTCGGCCGCGACTCGGGTGAACGGGCGCTTACCCGGTTCTTTCCTGGGACCGCCGCATCGGCTGGACAACGCCGGGAAACCAGCGGTGCATCGTGTACGCGCCCGCAGCAGCGGTGAGCGCGAGCGCGACGGCCGCCCCGCCGAGCACGGTGAGGGCGCTGATCACGCCGACCGCCACCGGTCCGGCGAACATCCCGATGTCGTGGGTGAGCCGCCAGGCGCCGAGGAACTCCGCGCGCTGCCCGTCGGGTGCGACATCGGCGCCGACCGTCATGATCAGCCCGTTGCTCATTCCGTTGGCGAGCCCGAGCAGCACGGCGGCGCAGCCGAGACCGAGCACCGAGGACGTGAACGGCAGCGCGCCGAAACCGAGCGCGAACAGGATCATCGACGGCACGCCGGTAGCGCGCCTGCCGTAGCGATCCAGCCACACCCCGGCCGGATAGGACATCAGCACGTCCATCGCTCCCGCTACGCCGAACACCGAACTGGTGGCCGCCGCGCTCAACCCGATGTGCGCCGCCCACAGCGGCAGCAGCGCCAGCCGCGCCGACCGTGCCGCGCCGACCAGCAACGCGGCCAGGCCGAGCGTGCCGAGGGTTCTGCGGTGCTCGATCACGACCGCGCTCAGCGAATGCCGCGCGCCCGCCCCGCCCGCTCCGTCGGGCGACCGGATCGCCGCCATGGCCGCGCCGGAGATCACCGTGGTCACCAGCTGCAACCACAGCGCGCCGTTCGGGCCGAGCGAGTGCACCACGGCCGCACCGAGGAACGGTCCGCAGAAGAAGCCCAGCCGCATCGAACCGGCCAGCGTCGACATCGCACGCCCGAGATCACCCACGGGCACCACGGCCACCAGGTAGGTCTGGCGAGCCAGACCCCACACCGCACCCGCCGCGCCGTTGAGCAGCATGCCCAGCGCGAGCACCCCGACGTTCGGCGCGACAATCGCCGCGAGCACTCCGACGGCCCCGAGCACCGAACCCACCGCCAGCGCGCCGCGTTCGCCGATGCTCGCGACGATCCGCCCCGCGGGCAGATCGGTGAGCACCATGCCCAACCCGGACAGCGCGACGACGACCCCCGCCAGTCCGGCCGACGCGCCCAGATCCAGCGCGCGCAGCGCGTACATCGGCGCCGCCGCGCCGGACCCGATGCCGTACACCACCATCGGCACGAAAACGGTCCAGGTCAGCGACCGCAGCCGCACCCGGCCCGCGATCTCACCGACCACGGCGGATCACTCGTTCACCGCCGCGCCGCCGATCGGCGGCAACCGCCCGGAAGGTCCCGACGCTGCCGCCGAGCGGTGCCCCGACCGGTCGCCTGCCGCCGACGCCGCTTTCGGGGCCGCAGGCCGAACGCCGTCCGCCGTCCCGGCGAAGACCGCGCCTCCGGAACGAACGGAGTCAGCTGCCCCGCGCCTGCCGACCGCAACGGCAGCAGCCCGCCGCCACTCGGCACGGCGTCGCACGGTGACCCGCCGCCCTCCACACAACTTCATTCCGAGCCGTCCCTCGCACGGTACGGCGACAGCCCATAGCAACCCGCGATATTCGGGCAC
The DNA here is from genome assembly GCF_015477775.1 of Nocardia abscessus. Lineage (GTDB taxonomy): Bacteria > Actinomycetota > Actinomycetes > Mycobacteriales > Mycobacteriaceae > Nocardia > Nocardia abscessus_A. The sequence continues at coordinate 171,389 of NZ_JADLQO010000017.1, forward strand.
GCCGGAGCCGGTCATCCGCGTGGTCCGGGACGCGGCGCAGGCCGACGCCGCCTCGGGCGCGTGTACGGCCCATGGTGCGCACCGGCGCCATCCTGCGGCAGACGGTCCGGTATGCCGGTGGGACAGTCGGTTTCGGCGGTGCCGCTCACCGGGTGAGCGCGGGCTGCCGGGTGAAGCGGCTGTCGGGGCGCGGCAGACCGAAGTGGTCGCGCAGGGTGGTGCCGGTGTACTCGGTGCGGAACAGTCCGCGCTCCTGCAGGATCGGCACGACCGTCTCGGCGAAGACCTCCAGTCCGCCCGGGTAGTACGGCGGCATCACGTTGAAGCCGTCGGCGGCGCCGCTGCGGAACCACTCCTCGATGGTGTCGGCGACCTGCTCGGGGGTTCCGGCGAACACGCGGTGCCCGCGCGCACCGGCGAGACGGTGCAGCAGGCCACGCACGGTCGGCCGCTCCCGCTGCACGATGCCCGCCACCACCTGCAACCGGCTCTGCCCGTTGTCGGTGACATCGCCTGCCGCGTCGAACAATTCGACCGGAATCCGCTCGTCCAGCGGCAGGTGCCGCAAACTGACGCCGACGATGCTCTCGAGTTGCGTCAACCCGTACTCCGGCACGGTGAGTTCGTTGAACTCCCGTTCGAGTTTCTTGGCCGCCGCCTCGGTGTCGGCGATGAACGGGCTGATCCCGGGCAGGATCTTGACGTGCTCGGGGTCGCGCCCGAAGCCGCGGGCCCGCTCCTTGATGTCGGCGTAGAACGCCTGAGCGTCGCTGAGCCGCTGATGCGCGGTGAAGATCGCCTCGGCGTACTTGCCCGCGAACGCGCGGCCGTCGTTCGACGAGCCCGCCTGCACCAGCACCGGGTGGCCCTGCGGGGTGCGCGGCGCGTTGAACGGCCCGCGCACCCGCAAATACTCGCCCTCGAAGTCGATCCGGTGGATCTTCTCCGCGTCGGCGTACACGCCGGCAGCCCGGTCCAGGACGATCGCGTCGTCCTCCCAGCTGTTCCACAGCGCGATCACGGCGTCGACGAATTCCCGTGCCCGCGCGTACCGTTCGGCGTGGTCGGGATGTTTGTCCAGGCCGAAGTTCGCCGCGGCGAGATCGGTGCCGGTGGTGACGATGTTCCAGCCCGCGCGGCCGCCGGAGATGTGGTCCAGCGTGGAGAACAGCCTGGCCAGGTTGTAGGGCTCGTAGTAGGTGGTCGACGCGGTGGCGATCAGGCCGAGATGCGTCGTCGCCGTGGCGATCGCGGTGAGCAGGGTGATCGGCTCCAGGCCGGAGGCCGCGTTGTGCTTGACCTCGGTGCGCAGGGCGGGGCCGTCGGCGAAGAACACCGCGTCCAGCTTCGCGGCTTCGGCGGTGCGGCCGATCTCCTGGTAGTAGGCGACGTCGTAGATTCGCTCCGGGCTGCTCCACGGATGGCGCCAGGCGGCCTCGTGGTGGCCGGAGGGATAGATGAAGGCGTTGAGGCTGAGTTGGCGCGGTGCGGTCATGAGGCTTTCTTCTCGTCGGTGGGCGCGTCCGCGACATCGACACCCAGGCTGGCCAGCAGCAGGGATCGGTGCCGCAGGAACGCGGGATCGCCATGGCGGCGGGGACGTTCCAGATCGATGCGCTGGTCCACCGCGATGCGCCCGTCGTCGAGCACCAGGACGCGGTCGGCGAGCAGCACCGCCTCGTCCACATCGTGGGTCACCAGCAGGACGGCGGGCCGGTGCTTCGCGCACAGGTCCTCCAGCAGCGCGTGCATCTTGATCCTGGTCAGCGCGTCCAGCGCGCCGAACGGTTCGTCCGCCAGCAGCAGCTCGGGCTCGCGGACCAGCGAACGCGCCAGGGCGACGCGCTGTTGCTCGCCGCCGGACAGCTCCTTGGGCCAGGCTTTCTCCCGTCCGGCGAGCCCGACTTCGGCCAGCGCCGCGCGACCGCGACCGGCCGAGTCCGAACCGCCGAGGCCGAGGGTCACGTTCTCCAGCACCCGCACCCAGGGCAGCAACCGGGAGTCCTGGAACACCACGGACCGCTCGGTGGGCACGCTCAATTCGCCGGATCCCGGTACGTCGTAGTCCAATTCGGCCAGTGCCCGCAGCAGCGTGCTCTTGCCCGAACCGCTGCGGCCGAGCAGCGCGACGAATTCGCCGCGGGCGATGTCGAGGTCGAGGTCGCGCAGCACGACCCGGTCGCCGAAGCCGCGGCGCAGCCGCCGGGCCCGGACGACGTTCAGTCCCCGAGTGTCTGCCGCCATGACAGCGCCTTCCTTTCCGCGGCGCGCACCAGGATGTCGCCGAACAGGCCGAGCAGCCCGTAGATCACCAGGCCGACCACGATGATGTCGATCTGGCCGTAGGTGCGGGCCTGGGTCATGAGGTATCCGATGCCGCTGGTGGCGTTGACCTGCTCCACCACGACCAGCGCCAGCCACGAGATGGTGACCGCGAGCCGTAGGCCGGTGAAGAAGCCGGGCAGCGATCCGGGCAGCGCGATCCGGCGGACGAATCCCCACCGCGACAGCCCCACCGTCTGGGCGAGTTCCACGTATCTGGCGTCCACGCTGCGCAGGTGCGCGTGCGTGTTCAGGTAGATCGGGACGGCCACGCTGGTGGTGATCACCAGCAGCTTCATCTCCTCGCCGATGCCGAACCACACGATGAACAACGGGATCAGCGCGAGCGTCGGAATGGCGCGCTTGATCTGGATCGGCCCGTCCACCAGGGCTTCCCCGAGTCGGCTCAGCCCGGCCAGCAGCGCCAGCACCAGGCCGATCACGACACCGAGCCCGAGCCCGATCGCGGCGCGCTGCACCGAGGTCAGCAGGTTGCTCTGCAAGCGGCCGTCGGCGAGCAGGTCACCGGCGGTTCGCGCGACCGTCCAGGGCGCCGGGAGGGTTTCCGGATCCAACGTGCCCGAGGCGGAACCGGCCACCCACGCGGCGATCAGCAGCGTCGGCCCCAGCGCGATGCCGAACGGGATCGGGCGGCCCGGCCCGAGGCGCGGCCGGGCCGGTTTGCGCTTGGCCAGTACCGGTTCCGCTCCGGAACGGCCGAGGCCGATGCGGCGCAGCACCGTGGCGTCCAGGGTCGCCATCAGCGTGCCTTCGGCTCGAACGACGCGCCGCTCGCGGTGACGGCCTCGGTGACCGCGGCGTCGAAACGCAGGTCGAAGCCGTTGGACGCCCGCACCTTCTTGGGCAGCTCACCCGCCTCGGCGATGGCGTCGATGGTGGCCTGCTGACGGTCGACGAGCTGCTGGTCCAGATGCGGGAAGACGTAGGTGCCCAGCGATTCCACGATGCGCTTGGCGTCGTCGGCGCTGACCTTCTGGTTCTCCACGTAGTACCGGCGCGCCCACTCCTCCGGGTGGGTGTTGGCCCACTGGTAGGCCCGGACGAACGCGCCGACCAGCGCGCGGGTGGCGGCCGCCTTGGCCGGGTCCTGCACGACGGCGCGGCGGGCGTACAGGTAGGCGAGGCCGCCGTAGATGCCCTCGGTCTCGGTGTCCGGGACCAGCGAGGTGCCCGGCGTGCGCAGGAACCGGGTGACGTTCGGTTCGATCAGCGGCGCGACGTCGACCTGGCCGGTGCGCACGGCGTCGAGGAACTCGGCCAGTTGCAGCCGGATCAGTTGCACGTCGGAGGTGGTCAGCCCGGCCTTGTCGATGGCGCGCAGCACGGCCGCCTGCTGGGCCGTTCCCTCGGCGTAGGCGATCTTCTTGCCCTTCAGGTCCGCCAGCTTCGGCACCGATTTGCCCGGCGCCACCGCGAGCTTCAGGGCGGTGGTGCTGGTCTGGTAGGCCGCGACGATGGGAACGTCCTGCCCGGCCACCAGCGCGTGGATCGGCGGGACGTCGCCGACCTGGGCGACGTCGGCGGCGCCCGCCCGGAACGCCTCGAGGATGGCGGGCCCGCCGACGAAGTTGGCGAACTCCACCTTGAACGGGAGCTTGTCGAGCTCACCGGAGATGCGCAGAACGGACTGCAGGCGCTCGGACTGGTCGGCAGCCACCAGGGTGGTGCCCGCGGGAATCTCGGTCGGCAGTGGTCCGTCGGCAGTGGGACCGACCGGCTCGTCGTCCTTCGCGCAGCCGGCGAGTCCGAGAGTCGCAACGGTTGCCACGGCGAGCAATGCGGCGGTCGTGCGGCCGCGGCGGCCGGACCGGAACGTGCTTGGTCGGAACATAGGCGAATTAGAGCAAGTTCGGACGGGCCGGAAAACGGTTTGTCTCAGCCTGGTTCGAATGCCGTCAGCGAGGCGGCGCGGCCACCGTGGTCGACCGGACCTGCTCCTGATAGCGCTGCACGAACGGCAGAATCTGCTGCTCGATCACCGTGTTGTATTCCCTGGGCCGCTGCATCGGATTGGCATGCCCGGTGTTTCGCGCGAGCACCACCAGCAGCGTGCCGTCCACTCCGCCGGACCGCTCGATCAGCGCCCGGTGGGAGTACTCGACGTCGACCACGCGGTCGGCGCTCGCGTTGCGCGGCCGGATGAACACGATGGCGGGCCGTGGTTTCCCGGCCACCGGTTCGGCCAGGGTGCGCAGATCGTCCGTCGCGCCACCGGCCACGATGGCGGTGAACTGCGACTCGATCAGACCGTTGCTCGCGGCATCGCGCGAGACGATCTTCTCGCGCATCACCTGCCCGAGCACCGCGCCCAGCTTGCCGAGCCGGATGCCGGGCAGTCCGTCGCCGCGATCGAGGAACTGGTCCCGGCGAGCGTAGATCTCCACGGCCAGCCGCAGCGTGCGGCTCTCCCTGGCGCCGGGCAGCCAGCCCATCCAGCGCAGCATGTCCTCACCGCGGCCGCGGCTCTCGGGCCGCACGGCGTTCAGGTCGACCGGCGTGCAGTCCAGGATCACCCCGACCAACCGCCGGTCGCTCTCGCGATGGATGTGCTCGGCCACCTCCAGCGCGATCACACCGCCCATGCTGTGCCCGACGAGCACGACGTTGCGCAGCCCGGACAGCTCGGCGGCGCGGACGACGAGGTCGGCGATCACCTTCGTGTCGAGACCTTGGTTGTCGTAGCGGATCGCCCACACCATGCCCATCCTGCGCAGCGCGGGCAGCGCGGCGGCGGTGTCACTGGCGTCGAGCCCACCGAGTCCGACCAGGTCCACCACGACGGTGTCCCAGTTCTGCGGGTCCACCGGCGGGGCTACGGGCAGGATGGCCGGCTCGGTACGCGCCAGCCGCGCCTGTTCCGGCGCGACGTCGTACTTCAAGTACTGCGCGAACACCACGAGTCCGGCCAGCAGCAGTGCGGCCACCCGAAGCAGCGTCACCCTGGTGCGGCGCAACGTCTCCCACCCGTGCCCCAGGCTCGTGTCCCGCAGCCGAGCTCGGCGTCGCGCGTCGTCCCAGTCGGAGACGGTGGACGGGTGCCTCTCGTCCATCGGCGACATCCATCCCACTGTAGGCACGGGTGCGGATGGTCGCCATCACCCCGCTACCGATCAGCGTGCCGCCTCGGCCATGGCCGCGAGTTCGCCCAGCGAGATCCGCAGACCTGGTTCGTTGTCTTCGGGCGCGATTGCGGCCGGCAGCCCGTCGTGCACCGCGTCGACATCGGCGCCGGTCTCGGCGTCGGGAAGGGTGTAGGTGATGGTTTGCTCGTCGGCCGACGCGGGCTCGCCGGTCTCGAACTCGAGGATCCGCACCACCCGCTCGTGCGGGACCAGCCGAGTGAACTCGACCGTGGTAGGTCTCACTGTCAGCGCAAGGGTGACCAAGCCGGGTCGAACCAGCCCGGGGCGGCGGCGGTGAATCGCGCCCGGTCCCAGCCGCCCGCGCCTTCGGGCACCGAGCCCACCAGGTCGACGCCGGTGACACGGGGCAGATCGGTGCGGTTGCACTCGGCGGCGAGGTCCGGTTCGGCGGGCCAGGATCCGATCACCAGGCCCGTGCACCGCACCCCCGCCGATTGCAGTGTGCGGGTGGTCAATTCCGTGTGGTTGAGAGTTCCCAGCCCGGCGGCGGTGACCACCAGGACGGGCGCGCCGAGTTTCTGGGCGAGGTCGAGCAGGGTGAAATCGCCCAGGCGCACCAGCAATCCGCCCGCGCCCTCCACCAGAACGAGGTCGGCGTCCGCCAGGGCGTCGACGGCGGCGGCGGTTTGGGCGAGCGTCAGCTCCGGCAGGCCGGCGCGGCGGGCGGCGGTGTCGGGCGCCAACGGGTCCGGGTAGCGCGCGAGTTCGACCGTGCGGGTGACGCCGGACAGACGCTGCGTCTCGGCGAGGTCACCGGGTTCGCCGACCGCGACACCGGTTTGGCCCGGCTTGCACACCGCCACCGAGCGCCCCTCGGCCAGCGCCGCGGCGGCCACGGCGGCGGTGACGACGGTCTTGCCGACGTCGGTGGAGGTTCCGGTGATCAGCAGGACGGTCATGCGGGCACCGCGCCTCGCGCCTGGGCCAGAACCTCACCCAGCACCGTTGCGATGGAGTCGAGTTCGGCCGCGGTGAGGTTCGCCCGCGCGGTCAGCCGCAGGCGCGAGGTGCCCTCCGGAACCGTCGGCGGACGGAAGCAGCCGACGTCCAGCCCGCGCGCCCGGCACGCCTGGGCCGCGTCGAAGGCCACCTGCGCCGGACCGAGCACGACCGAAACCACCGCCGAAGCCGGCGCGGGCACACCGGCGATCCGGGCGATGTCGGCGGCGCGTTCGAGCACCCGCCCGGCCAGCTCGGGTTCGGAGCGCAGCAGGCGCAACGCGGCACGTGCGGCGCCGACCGCGGCGGGCGCGAGACCGGTGTCGAAGATGAACGTGCGCGCGGCGTCGATCAGGTGGGCGCGCACCCGCGCACTGGCCAGCACCACACCGCCCTGCGCGGCAAGGGATTTCGACAAGGTCGCGGTGACCACCAGGTCCGGCGCCCCGGCCAGGCCCGACTCGTGCACCAGCCCGCGGCCGCCCGCGCCGCGCACGCCGAGCCCGTGCGCTTCGTCCACCACGAGCACCGCCGCGTTGGCCCTGGTCACCCGGTGCAGTTCGGTCAGCGGCGCGAGATCGCCGTCGGCGCTGAACACCGAATCGGTGAGCACCAGCGCACGTTCCTCGGTGCGCTCCGACAGCAGCCGGTCCACCGCCTCGACGTCGCGATGCGGCGCTACCTCTACCCGGGCGCGGGACAGCCGGCACGCGTCCACCAGCGACGCGTGACTGCCCGCGTCGGAGACCACGAGCGAGCCGCGCCCGGCGAGGGCGGTGACCGCGCCGAGATTGGCCGCGTACCCGGAGGCGAACACGAGTCCGGCTTCGGCGCCGACGAATTCGGCCAGCTCGGCTTCCAGCAGTTCGTGCTCGATGGTGGTGCCGGTGACCAGGCGCGACCCGGTCGACCCCGCACCCCAGCGGCGCACCGAGGCGATCGCGCCCTCGATCACCTCGGGGTGGCGGACCAGACCGAGGTAGTCGTTGGAGGCGAGGTCGATCGACGGGGCCCGCATCGACGAGGACTGCATCGACGAGGACTGCGCAGCGCGCGGGCGCAGCTCACGGCGCAGGCCCGCGGCCACGCGCGCGGTGGCGCGCTCGTCCAACCAGCTCAACGGATCGGTAGTCACAGCTCCGTAGCATACTTGAACACCGTTCAAGGCACCCGTCCACCGGCCCGCTGGTACCGTTGAGCCCATCGTTGGTGTTGTCACCGGCCTGCGGTGACGAAGCTTCACCGGGGAGGAACACGGCCGGATGCCGCGGTGGGCGATAGTCGTCGAGGAAACTACGGGCTCGGGCGATCACAAGCGTTGGTCACCCCGAATTCTCGCGGAAGTGGTCGGCACACGCGCCCAGGCACTGGCGAAGCTGGCCGGCGTGCCGCCCACCTACGCCCCCGAGCATCCCAAACTGCGCGGCCGCCGCATCGTCCTGCGCGACGGCGATACCTACCTGCTGATGGTGCGCGGCTGGGCGGACGATTACCACTGCATCTTCCGAGTGTGGGAGATGGTGTCCGACAGCGACCGCCCGGAGATCTCCGACACCCGCGGCGCACCCGGCCGGCTCACGGACCGTTGAACCAATTCGGCGTATCGAGCCGGAACACCTCACCCGGCGTGAGCACGCGCAGATCGCGCTCCAGTTCGGCGAGACGGTCCGCGCCGAGCAGATCCGCCCAGCGCGCGTGGATCCGGTCGAAGGCGCGCGCCGATCGGGTCAGCACGTCCTCGGCGCGGCCGGTGAGCGTGTAGACCTTGCGTCGCGCGTCGGTCGGATCGTGCCCACGGCGGAGGTAGCCCAGCCGCTCCAGTGCCTCGATGTGCTTGCCCGCGGCCTGTTTCGAGACGCCGAGCGCGCGCCCGAGGTCGGCGGCCGTGCAGCCGTAGGGACCACCGCGGCGGCCGACCGCCTGGAAGACGAAGCCGTGCAGGGGGCGCAACTCGGCGTGACCGTGCTCGGCCAGTTCGGCGTGCACCTCGTCGACCACGGCACGGAAGCCGAGCAGCATGCGCAGCGGCAACTCGTAGCCACCCGCGTCACTTGACATTATGGACAACCTCATTGACTATATGGACAACTATGTTGTCTATCTTAAAGGTGGTAACCCGATGACCGTCATCCGACACTCCGACACCCGCCGCACCGAAACCCCCGGCGGTGTCATGACCACGCTCGCCTCGCCCACCCAGGGCGGCTCGCAGCTGGCACTGTGGCGGGTCGACGTGCCCGCGGACACCACCGGTCCGCTGCACTTCATCGACACCGAACAGATCTGGACCGTCCTGGCCGGGCGCATCGACGTCGCCATCGACGGCGCGGAACTCACTGCCACCGAAGGGGATACGGTGATCCTCCCGCCGAACGTCCTGCGGCAGGTGCGCACCGCGGGCGGCTTCACCGCCATCGTGACCGCACCGGCGGGCGCCCGGGCGGGAAGGCCGGACAGCGACGGCACCATCGTCCCGCCGTGGATCGCCTGAGCGGTCAGCCACCGGTCTGCGCGGCCACCGCGGCGCGCATACCCGCGGTGATCGTCGCGATATCGCCGGACGTGCTGATGAACGGCGGCATGGTGTACACCAGGTTGCGGAACGGACGCAGCCACACCCCGGCCGCGACCGCCGCCTCGGTCGCGGCGCGCATGTCGACCGGACGGTCCAGCTCGATCACACCGATCGCGCCGAGCACCCGCGCCTCGACCACGCCCGGCAGGCCGCGCACCGCATCGAGACCCCCCGTCAATTCCGCCTCGATGCGGGCCACTTCGCCGTGCCAGTCCCGCGAGCGCAGCAGCTCGATGGACGCGACGGCGACCGCGCAGGCCAGCGGATTGCCCATGAACGTGGGCCCGTGCATGAGCCCGCCGTGCGCCGCGCTGATCGTCTCGGCGATCCGCGCGGTGCACAGCGCGGCGGCGAGCGTGAGATAACCGCCGGTCAGCGCTTTGCCGACGCACATCACATCCGGGCTCACCCCGGCGTGCTCGGCCGCGAAAAGCGTTCCGGTGCGGCCGAATCCGGTCGCGATCTCGTCGAAGACCAGCAGCACGCCGTGTTCGTCGCACAGCCTGCGCAGGTCGGTCAGATAACCGGGGTGGTGCCAGCGCATCCCGCCCGCGCCCTGCACGACCGGCTCCACGACGACCGCAGCGAGTTCGCCCGCGTGCGCGGCGAACAGGCCCTCCAGTTCCGTGACGTACTCCGGCAGGTACTCACGCGGCGGCACCGGCGCGAACACCTGATGCGCCAGGATGTCGGTCCACAGCGAGTGCATGCCGCCCTCCGGGTCGCACACGCTCATCGGCGTGAACGTGTCGCCGTGATAGCCGCCGCGCCAGGTAAGCAGCCGCCGCTTGTGCGGCTTGCCCAGCGAACGCCAGTACTGCAAGCACATCTTCACGGCGACCTCGACCGACACCGAGCCGGAGTCGCACAGGAACACCTTGTCCAGTCCGGCGGGTGTCGATTCGACGAGCAGTTCGGCCAGCCGGGCCGCGGGCTCGTGGGTGAGCCCGCCGAACATCACGTGACTCATGCGCCGCGACTGGGCGACGAGCGCGGCGTCGAGCACCGGATGCCGGTAGCCGTGGATGGCCGCCCACCAGGAACTCATGCCGTCGACCAGCTCGCGTCCGTCGGCCAAGGTGAGCCTTGTCCCGGCGGCGGCAGCCACCACCAGCGGCTCGGTCGTCGCGGGAAAGCCGCCGTACGGATGCCAGACGTGCTCGGCGTCGAGGGCGGTGATCTCGTCGGGGGTCAGTGCCACAGGAATCCTCGCGTCACGGCCCCGGCCCGCCGGGGCGGCTTGAACACCGTTCAAGTTAGCACCCGAGCTGCGGGCGCTCGGCACGAGTTCGGCCGTTTCGCACCCGCCGCCGCCGACGGCCGATATTCTTTGACAAAGTCAAAGATTGGAGCCGCCGTGACCGCTGCCGCCGCCGAGATCGCCGCCGTGCGCGAATTCAACCGCCACTACACCCGGGCGATCGGCGTGCTACGGGAGGGACTGCACGACAGCCGGTACTCGCTCACCGAAGCGCGTGTCCTGTTCGAGCTGGCGGCGTCCGACGCGACCGAGGTGGTCACGCTGCGGCACACCCTCGACCTGGACGCGGGCTACCTCAGCCGCATCCTGGCCCGGTTCGAACAGTCCGGCCTGGTGCGACGCAATCGCTCCGACAGCGACGGCCGTCGGCAAGAGGTCCGGCTGACCGAGCGGGGCCGGGATGTCTTCGCGACGCTCGACCAGCGCTCCAGCGACGAGGTCGGCGCGCTGCTCGACGCACGGCCGCCCGCGACCCGGGCGCGGCTGCTCACCGCGATGCGGACCATCCAGCAGATTCTGGAGCAGCCCGCCGACGCACCCTCGTTCACCCTGCGCGCTCCCCAACCCGGCGACTACGGCTGGGTGATCCAACGGCATGCGGAGCTCTACGCCGACGAGTACGGCTGGGACAGCACGTACGAGGAGCTGATCGTGCGGATCGTGGCCGACTATCTGACTTCCCGCGACGAGCAGCGCGAGCGCGCCTGGATCGCGGAGGCCGAAGGCCGCCCCGTGGGCAGTGTCTTCTGCGTCCGCGAGGACGACGCCACCGCGCGGCTGCGGCTGCTACTGGTCGAACCCACCGCGCGTGGCCTCGGCGTCGGCGCGGCGCTCGTCGACGAATGCCTGCGCTTCGCCACCGCGGCGGGGTACCGGGAGATAGTGCTGTGGACCAATGACGTGCTCGCCGCGGCGCGGCGCGTCTACCAGCGCGCGGGATTCGAACTGGTCGAGCAGAGCCCGCATCACAGCTGGGGACACGACCTGGTCGGCCAGACCTGGCGGCGGTCACTCGCGCCCGCGCAGTGACCGCGACGAGTCATCCGTCTGCCGCGAGCGCCGCACCCACTCCCGCCAGCGCCGCGCGCAGTTCCGCGAGGCGACGCTCCCCCAATTCCCGCGCCACCGTCCGTTCGATCTCGCGAATCCGCCCCTCCGCCACGGCCAGCGCCGCGCGGCCCGCCGGGGTGACCGTCACCACCCGCGCCCGCCGGTCGGCCGGATCGACCTGACGCGCCACCAGGCCGCGGCGCTCCAGATGCGTCACCAGCTCCCCCATCGACTGCTGCGCCATCCCGGCCGCCTCGGCCAGCGCGGTGATCCGCGACCCGTTCGGATCGAGGTAGCGAAACACCGCGTAGTGCGCGGGACGCAGTTGCGCGTCGAGCCGCGCGCGCAACTCCTCGTTCAACGCGCGCTCGTAAGCGGCGGTGGCCTGGCTGAGCAATTTCAGCAATGTCGGTTCACCCGTTGACATATTATGAAGGTTACCTTTATATCTGAGAGATGCCAGCCGCACGCACCCTCACCTTCCGCAACGGGCACCGCGTCACGCTTGTCGCGCAGAGCACTGATGAACAGGGCTCCTACCTGCGGCTCGAGCACGTGCTGCCGCGAGCCGAACGCCAAGCGGGCCCGCATTGGCATCCGGTGCTCACCGAGCGGTGGACGGTCCGGCACGGACGGCTCCGATTCCGTATCGATGGCACGGAGGTCGTCGCGCATCCCGGCGACACGGTCACGGCGCCGCCGGGCTCGGTGCACGAATTCCGCAGCGAGATCCCCGGCACGGTGATCGATCACGAGATCCGGCCGCCGCTGCGGCACTGGGACATGTTCCGGCTCTGGCACAACTTGGATCGCGCTGGGCGAACCACCTCGGCGCGGGTGCCGCGCGACCCGTTCGCCCTCGCCCTGCTGTGGGAGTTCCAGGACGGCTATCTGGCGGGCATGCCCGTGTTGCTGCAACGGGCCGTGCTCGGCGGTCTGGCACGCGTCGCGGTACGCCTCGGCTATCGGCGCCGCTGGCTGGAAAACGCCTCCGACCTCCCCTGACCCACCCAGCCAGAACCACCCGCGCATCCGGAGGCGCGGCTGCCGCTACTGTCGTTGCCATGGCTCAGCCCGACGCAGCGCCCGGCGACGCGACACCACTGGGTGTCTGGCCCGGCACCGCCTATCCCCTCGGGGCCACCTACGACGGCGCTGGCACGAATTTCTCGGTGTTCTCGGAGGTTGCCGACGCGGTCGAGCTCTGCCTGGTCGACGGGGACGGCGCCGAGACCAGGATCGCGCTCGACGAGGTGGACGGCTACGTCTGGCATGCGTATCTTCCCGGGGTCGATCCCGGTCAGCGCTACGGATTCCGGGTGCACGGCCCCTACGACCCCGACCGCGGATTGCGCTGCGACCCGAGCAAGTTACTGCTCGATCCGTACGGCAAGGCCTTCGACGGCGACTTCGACGATCACCCCTCGCTGCACACCTTCGGGCTGGACTCGCTCGGCCACACCATGACCGGCGTGGTGATCAACCCCTACTTCGACTGGGGTTCCGACCGCGCGCCGAACCGGCCCTACCACGAGACCGTCATCTACGAGGCGCACGTCAAGGGCATGACGATGACCCACCCCGAGGTGCCGGAGGAATTGCGCGGCACCTACTCCGGCATCGCGCACCCGGCGATCGTCGAGCATTTGAAAGGGTTGGGCGTCACCGCGATCGAGCTGATGCCGGTGCACCAATTCCTGCACGACCGTGTGCTGCTCGACCAGGGGCTGCGGAACTATTGGGGGTACAACAGCTTCGGCTACCTCGCGCCGCACAACGGGTACGCGGCGATGGACCGCGCCGGATCGGCGGTCACCGAGTTCAAGGCGATGGTGCGGGCGCTACACGCCGAAGGCATCGAGGTGATCCTCGACGTGGTCTACAACCACACCGCCGAGGGCAACCACCGCGGCCCGACGATCGGCTTCCGCGGCATCGACAACGCCGCTTACTACCGCTTGGTCGACGACGACCCCTCGCACTACATGGATTACACGGGTACCGGCAACAGCCTCAACGTACGCCACCCGCACACCTTGCAGCTGATCATGGACTCGCTGCGGTACTGGATCCTGGAGATGCACGTCGACGGATTCCGCTTCGACCTGGCCGCGACGCTGGCGCGCGAGCTGCACGACGTGGACCGGCTGTCGACCTTCTTCGACCTGGTGCAGCAGGACCCGGTGGTGAGCCAGGTCAAGCTGATCGCCGAACCGTGGGACGTCGGCGAGGGCGGCTACCAGGTGGGCAATTTCCCCGGCCTGTGGACGGAGTGGAACGGCAAATACCGCGACACCGTGCGCGACTACTGGCGCGGTGAACCGGCGGCCCTCGGCGAGTTCGCTTCTCGGCTCACCGGCTCCTCTGACCTGTACGAGGCCACCGGGCGCAGGCCGAGCGCGAGCATCAACTTCGTCACCGCGCACGACGGATTCACCCTGCGGGACCTGGTGTCCTACAACGAGAAACACAACGAGGCCAACGGCGAGGACAACCGGGACGGCGAAAGCTGGAACCGCTCGTGGAACTGCGGTGTCGAAGGGCCGACCGACGACCCGGAGATCCTCGCGCTGCGCGCGCGGCAGAGCCGCAACCTGCTGGCGACGCTGATGCTCAGCCAGGGTGTGCCGATGCTCGCGCACGGCGACGAGATGGGCCGCACTCAGCACGGCAACAACAACGTCTACTGCCAGGACTCGCCGCTGGCCTGGATGGACTGGTCGCTGCGGGAAGCGAACGCCGATCTGCTCGAATTCACTCGTGCGGTGATCGCGTTGCGCACCGAGCATCCGGTCTTCCGGCGCCGCCGCTTCCTGGCGGGCGGCCCGATCCGCTCGGCGGACGACGCCCGCGACATCGCGTGGCGCACCCCGTCCGGCGAGGAGATGACCGAAGCGGACTGGGACAGCGGATTCGGCAAGTCGATGGCGGTCTATCTCAACGGTGAGGCGATCCCCGAGCCAGGGCCGCGCGGCGAGCGGATCACCGACGATTCGTTCCTGCTGTGTTTCAACGCCCACGACGCGGCTATCGACTTCGTGCTACCCCGCACCGGCGCGGACGCGGAATGGTCGGTGGCACTGGATTGCTCGACGCCGACCGGCCTGGCCGACGCCGGTTATGCCGGGGGCGCGACCGTCACCGTCCCCGCTCGCTGTCTCCTCGTCCTCCGCCAGGCCACCTGACCCGAATGCCGATGAACGCACCCGACTCCTCCGAGATACACGTGACCGACCCGCTGTCCCTCCGACGCAAGCCCGCCCGCCAGACGACCATCCGCAGCACCTACCGGCTACAGCTGCGACCGGACGCACTGACCTTCGCCGAAGCGCGCGCCATCGCGGAATACCTTCAGCAGCTGGGCATTTCCCACCTGTACCTCTCGCCGATCCTGACCGCGGCGCACGGCTCGACGCACGGGTACGACGTCACCGACCCGACCACGGTCTCCGCCGCCCTCGGTGGACCGACCGGGCTCAAGGCCCTTGCCGACGAGGTGCGCAGCCGCGGTATGGGACTGATCGTCGACCTGGTGCCCAACCATGTCGGGGTCGCCGATCCGCGGCAGAACGCCTGGTGGTGGGACGTCCTGCGGAACGGCCAGGAGTCGAGGTTCGCGCCGTATTTCGACATCGACTGGAGCCCGGGCAACGGCGCAGGCGGCCGGCTGGCGCTGCCGGTGCTGCAGAGCGAGAACGACCCGGCCGCCTTGACCGTCGACCGCTCCGGCGCCGAACCCATGCTCGCGCTGCACGACCTGCGTTTCCCGATCGCGCCGGGCACCGACGGCGACAATGCGCTGCGCATCCACGACAAGCAGCACTACCGCCTGGTGAGCTGGAAGGCCGGGCTGTGCACCTACCGGCGTTTCTTCGCGGTCAGCAGCCTGGCCGGGATCCGTCAGGAGAGCCCCGAGGTCTTCGAGGTCACCCACCGCGAACTCGCCGCGTGGTGCGAGCACGACCTGATCGACGGCGTGCGGGTCGACCATCCGGACGGTCTGTCCGACCCCGCCGGATACCTCACCCGGCTGCGCAGGCTGATCGGCCCGCACCGGTTGCTGCTGGTTGAGAAGATCCTGGCCAACCGCGAGCCGCTGGACGCGACGCTGCCGATCGACGGCACCACCGGCTACGAGGCGCTGGCCGATTTCGGCGGCGTGCTGATCGATCCGCGCGGCGAACACGCGCTCACCGAACTGTCGCGGCGGGTCGCCGGGCACGGCAGCGACCGAGCCTGGATCGGCGAGACCGAGCACCGGATCAAGCGCGCTGTCGCGGAAACCGTTCTGGCGCCGGAGGTCCGGCGGCTGGTGGCCGTGATCAAACAGGACGCGAACGCCGAGAGTTTCGACACCATGGCGCTGACCAACGCCACCATCGAGGTGCTGGCGTTCATGCCGGTGTACCGGGCCGACTACGCGCCGCTGGCCGGGATGGCCGGTGCGGTGATCGCCGAGGTGGAAAAGCGCAACAGCGAGCTCACCGCGCCGCTGGCGGTCCTGGTCGCGGCGCTGGCCGCCGACGGGGCCGCGGCGGTGCGCTTCAGCCAGGTCTGCGGCGCGGTGACCGCGAAGGCCGTCGAGGACACCATGTTCTATCAGGCCGCGCGGCTGGTCTCGTTGCAGGAGGTGGGCGGCAACCCGGCGCGCTTCGGCCACTCGCTCAACGAATTCCACCTGTCCAACAGCCAGCGCGCTCAGCGCTGGCCCGCGACCATGACGACGCTGTCCACGCACGACACCAAGCGCGGCGAGGACGTGCGCGCCCGCATCGGCGTGCTGTCGCAGGCCGCGGAGACCTGGGCTCGCAATGTCGACTCCTGGCTGGAGACCACTCCGGCGCCGGACGGGGCGACGGCGCTTTTCCTGTTGCAGAACATGTTCGGCGTGTGGCCCGCGGACGGGCGACCGGCCGCGTCGGTGCCGGGCCTGCGCGAGCGGCTGCACGCGTTCGCCGAGAAAGCGATGCGAGAGGCGAACACCAAGACCTCCTGGGAGGAGCCCGACGCCGAGTTCGAGTCCGCCGTGCACGCGTGGATGGACGCGGTGATCGACGGGCCGGTGGGCTCCGAACTCGGCGACCTGGTGCACGAGCTGGCGCCGCACGCCTGGTCCGACGCGTTGTCACAGAAACTGCTGCAGCTGTGCGGCCCGGGCATCCCGGACGTCTACCAGGGCTGTGAGCTGTGGGAGGACTCCCTCGTCGACCCGGACAACCGCAGGCCGGTGGACTTCGCCGCCCGCGCGGGCATGCTGCAATCGCTCACCGGCACACCGGCGCTGGACACCACCGGCGCGGCGAAGATGTGGATCGTCGCCTATGCCCTGTGGTTGCGCCGCGAACGTCCCGACTGCTTCGTGGGCGGCGCCTACCGGCCGCTGTTCGCCACCGGCGACCACGCGGCCAAGGTGGTCTCCTATGCCCGGGGCCGCACGGGCGAGGCGCCCGAGGTCATCGTCGCCGCGACCCGCCACAGCGTGGGGCTGGCCGAGAGCGGGTGGGGCGACACGTTCCTCGACCTGCCCGCGGGCAGCTGGACCGACCGGCTGACCGGCCACACCTTCCAGGGCCGGGCGAGGCTGGAGAAGATGTTCGGCCGGCTGCCCGTCGCGCTACTGGTGCGCTGACAGTTCGAGGGGGGGTGCGTCGGCCACCGCGGAAGCGTGCACGAGTTCCTTGGCGAACACACCGCGAATCTGCTCGAAGGTCTTCTCCGGGATCGCCCCGCCCAGTTCGTCGCGCCAGCGCCGCAGGTTCGCGGGATGGTAGTCCAGCGCGTCCTGCGTGCTGGTGGCCAGCCGGACCCCTTGGTCGGTGGGCGTGGATATCCGGCGCCAGGAATCCCAGTGGAAGCGGCGGCTGCGCGGATTGCGCAGCGTCCGGAACACATTCAGGATGCGGTAGCCGATGCCGAGGGAATCGTGCAGTCGCATGTGATCCCCGTTGGTGGCGTCGCAGCGTTCGGACAACTTGGCCAACCGATCGCGATCGAAGGCCAGCCCGACCGACTCCGCCTCACGGACCATCCACTGCAACGTGGCGTCGGACAGACCGCACTCGGCGTAGCCGCCGCCGATATCGCTGTGCACGCCGGGGAACCACACCTGCTTCACCCGCTCGAACCCGCGCCGGTACTTCACGGTCGGTTCGACCGGGACCTCCCACAGGGACGGTTCGAAGTTGCGCCGCCGCTCGTCGATGGCCAGCGCTTGGCGGGCGCAGTGCACGTGGCGGGAGAGCTTGACGTCGTGGAACCGGTGCCGCAGCGAGGTGACGCCCGGCACGCCGAGCGCGCCGACGGTGTCGAAAACGCCGAGGAAATCGATTTTCGCTCGCCTGCAATTCTTCCTGCGGAACTCCCGCCACTCCTCGGGTTCGGGCGGGTCCGGGTTCTCCGGCGTCGGCGCGGGCGGGCGCTGCCGGTAGATCCGCAGGGCCTCCGGGTACTTGCCCTCGATCATCGCTTCCGGGGTCATGATGCCGATACGGCTGATCAGACCGGCCAGGCTGCGCGCGGTGAACGCGCCGCGGCTGAAGCCGAAGATGTAGATCTCGTCGCCCTTTTCCCAGTTCAGGGCCAGGTGCCAGTACGCGGACGACAGGTTCGCCTCGAGTCCGAGGCCGAACGCGCCGCCTATCAGCCGATCGGTGAGAAAGCCGCGGGCGCCGGGACCGGAGACGTAGGTGACCCACTGCTGGATCGTGTCCCCCGCCGGTCCCGGCGCGTCGAACCGGATCGTCTGCGCGATTTTGACAATGTTCGAAACCGTGCTGCTCGACTCGGCCTTCCAGGTGCCGTCGCAACATACAACCAGGCGTTTCATGCGCTGATCCTCTCGCCGGTGTCCCACCGAAACCCGCGTACTCGACTACTCGAATTCATCGCGAAACGGACCGGACAGTGTTAATGGCATGGCCGGAATACGCGAGTCGGCGGAACGCGGAACGCTCCGACCCGGTGACGCCGAACGAGTTACGGGTACTCGCACACCGGCGAACCCGAGTCCGGGTAGCCGGCGGGGACCCTGATCGCGCTCGCTACGGGTATCGCGGACCCGGCTCATCGCGCCGCACGGAGGCCAGCCCCACCAGCCAGCGCGCCGCACCGAGCGCGGCCGCGACGAGCACCGCGATTTGCAGGGAACCGGTGATCAGCGCGAGGACGAGGAAGGTCGCCATCCCGACGAGCAGTGCGTCGAGCTTGTAGACCGGCCACGCGCTGCCTGCGATATCGATCGTGGCGCTGCGGGCCGGGGAATGGACGACTGCCATCTACTCAGGGTAGTCGGAATTCGAAGTTCGGGCCAGCGAACTTTTGTCGCCGGGAACACAGCGGATCGGCGCGGTGTTGCCGCAGACATGCCACTGACAGGTGAATACGAACCGAGTACCTCCGGCTGGGCCCGGGAACAAGCCGAGAGGTACGAGAACTCCGGCGGCACCAAGGGCGCGACCTTGCAGGGCAAACCCATCATCCTGCTCACCACCAAGGGCGCGAAGACCGGCAAGCTGCGCAAGACGCCGCTGATGCGGGTGGAGCACGACGGGGAGTACGCCGTGGTCGCCTCGCTGGGCGGCGCGCCGAAGCACCCGGTCTGGTACTACAACATCAAGGCCGAACCGCATGTCGAGCTGCGCGACGGCACGGTCAACAAGGACTACACCGCGCGCGAGGTCTTCGGCGAGGAGAAGGCCCAGTGGTGGGACCGGGCGGTCCAGGTGTGGCCGGACTACGCGAACTACCAGACCAAGACCGACCGTCAGATCCCCGTCTTCGTCCTCACTCCCAGGTAGCTCCGGCGCAGGTAGCACGGGTTTCACTGCCACCCGCCGCACCCGGCCGCCGCGGCGGGTGGCAGCATGTTCGGGGTGTCCGATCCGCTTGATCTCCTCGAAGCACTGTCCGCTTCTCGTCCCGCGCTCACCGCGGACGAGATCGATGCTGCCGCCAAGCGAATTGCCGACGTCATCGATCCGACCCCGCTACAGCGCAGCGAGCGACTGTCCAGACTGACCGGGGCGAACGTCTACCTCAAGCGCGAGGATCTCAGCGCGGTCCGCTCCTACAAGCTGCGCGGCGCCTACAACCTGGTGGTGCAGCTGACCGAGGACGAACGCGCCGCGGGCGTGGTCGCGGCCAGCGCGGGCAACCACGCGCAAGGCGTCGCGTTCGCGTGCCAGGCGATGGGGATCAAAGGCCGCATCTACGTGCCGACCACGACTCCGAAGCAGAAGCGCGACCGCATCCGGGTGCACGGCGGCGAGTTCGTCGAGCTGATCGCGGTCGGCGAGACCTACGACGCCGCCGCCACGGCCGCCGCGGCCGATGTGGAGCGCACCGGCGCGACCATGGTCCCCCCGTTCGATGACGCGCGCACCGCGGCCGGTCAGGGCACCATCGCCGCGGAGATCCTGGAGCAGCTCGCCGCCACGCCCGACCTGGTGATCGTGCCCGTGGGCGGCGGCGGCTGCCTCGCCGGTATCGGCACCTACTTGCGGGCGCGCTCGCCTCGCACCGCCATCCTCGGCGTGGAGCCCGCGGGCGCGGCCTCGATGACTGCGGCCCTGGTGGCAGGCGGTCCGGTCACCCTGCCGGAGATCGACCCGTTCGTGGACGGGGCCGCGGTGCGCCGGGTCGGCACCGTGCCGTACGCCGCGGTGTCCGGATTCGGCGGGCGGGTGGTCTCGCACGCCTCGCTGCCGTTGCTGACCATCACCGAATCGCCCAGGGGCGCGGGCGCTTTCCAGATGATGCAGGTCGACGAGGGCGCGATCTGCACGACCATGCTCGACCTGTATCAGAACGAGGGCATCATCGCCGAGCCCGCGGGCGCGCTCACCACCACCGCGCTCGCCGAGATCACCGTGGAGCCGGGCTCGACGGTGGTGTGCCTGGTATCCGGCGGCAACAACGACGTGTCCCGCTACGGCGAGATCATCGAGCGGTCCCTGGTCCATCGCGGCCTCAAGCACTATTTCCTGGTGGATTTCCCGCAGGAACCCGGCGCTCTGCGCCGCTTCCTCAACGAGGTGCTCGGCCCCGACGACGACATCACCCTGTTCGAGTACGTCAAGCGCAACAACCGCGAGACGGGCGCGGCGCTGGTCGGCATCGAACTCGGCGCGCCGGACGGGCTCGGGCCGCTGCTGGAACGGATGCGGCATTCCCCGATCCAGTGCGAGCGCCTCGAGCCGGATTCTCCGGCGTACCGCTACCTGACCTGAGCCCGGATCTCCGGCGCGTCAGGCGGCCTTGGGCGCTGCCGTGGCCGGAATCCGGCGCCGGTTCGCGCGCAGGCAGTTCAGCAGCAGCGGCAGCAGCCAGAATGCCGCCGACTGGTCGTAGCTGAGCTGAGCGACGGACAGCCGGTTGTGCACGAAGCCGACCGACAGACCGAGCCGGGGCTCGGCCCAGCCGAAGGAGCCGCCGAGGCCGATGTGCCCGAACCCGGCGTGCGCGCCCGGCATCGGCAGGGAGTGGTAGCCCAGACGCCACATCATCGGCAGGTAGAACAGCGCGCGATCGGGCTGATAGGTCTCGATGCGGCGCAGTGCCTTCATGGTGTGGCCGCCGAGGTACCTCCGGTCGGCCAGCATGCCGTCGTTGGCGAGCGCGCCGTACATCTTGGCCAGCGCGGGCGCGGTGCACACCCCGTTGCCCGCGCCGAGCTCGGTGTCCAGGATCGGCGGGCTGACGCCCTCGAGGATGCCTTCCAGACCGGGCAGGAACAGGCAGCGCGTCGCGGCGCCGAGCGCGCCGGGGATCCGGTGGCTGCGGCCGAGAACCGCGGCGCCGAGCGGCTTGCCGAGCAGGCTCAGCTGGGTGCCCGCCAGCGGCGCGTAGGTGATCGGCGCGTCGGCGGGCGGCCTGCCCAGGTGCAGGCCGTCGATGCCGAGCGGCTCGGCCACCTCGGTACGGAACAGTTCGCTCAGGCCGGTGCCGGTGATCGCGCGCGTCAGGCCGCCGACCAGCCAGCCGAAGGTGAGCGCGTGGTAGGTGGGAACGCCGAGCAGGCGGTCGGGCTTCGCGCCGGCCAATCGCTGCTCCATGAGCTCGTGGTCGAGCACGTCGGCCAGTCCGGTAGCGATCGGGGACAGCGCGGACAGCCCCGCACGGTGGGTCAGCAGCTGCCGGACGGTGATCTTGTGCTTGCCCTTGACGCCGAACTCCGGCCAGTACTCGGCGACCGGGGCGGAATAGTCGAGCAAGCCGCGGTCGGCGAGGCGGTGCACGACGGTGGCGGCGATGCCTTTGGTGGCGGAGAAGATGATCGTGCCGGTATCCCTGGTCCACGGAGCGTCACCACCGGAGCCGACCCAGATGTCCACCAGCGGCTCTCCCTGCCGGTGCAGCGTGAACGCCGCGCCCGCACCCCGGCGATTGCCGAACGCCCGTGCGAAAGCCCGCACGAACGGTGCGAATTCGGCGGCGGCGCTGCCACCCATCCCCGGGGGAAGAACCGCGAGGTCCCCGGAAGCGACGTTGCTCATCTCTCCACGGTAATGGCGCGGACCGATTCCGGCAAAGCGCCTGTCTCGGACAGTTGTACGGCCGTTATCCGGAGCCGCCGGAAAATCGCCGGAAAAGGCCGCGTGGAGTGGGTATTCCACGCCCTCACCGCGGGCTCGGCGGCGCCGTCTCCAGCAGCGCGAACGAGTGGCCGGGAACGGTTGTCGCCGAAGGCCCGATCGTCGGGGATTCCCAGGACAGCAGCGGGATGCCCGCGATGGGCACCGCGACCTGGTCCTCGCCGAGGTTGCACACCAGCGCCAGCGTGCCGCGGTGCACGACGATCCACCGCGCGGCCTCGTCGTAGTCCACCGACACGTGCGTCAACCAGGGATCGCTGAGTTCCGCCCGGTCGCGGCGCAGGGCGAGCAGGGCGCGATAGCAGGACAGCAGGCGTGCGTGCGCGGGCTCGTCCAGTTCGGTCCAGTCGAGCTTGGAGCGCAGGAAGGTCTTCAGATCCTGTGGGTCGGGCACTTCACCGGCGGGCCAGCCGTGCGCGGCGAACTCCTTCTTGCGCCCGGATGCGGTGGCGTCGGCGATCTCCGGATCGGTGTGCGAGGTGAAGAACTGGAACGGCGTGCGCGCGCCCCACTCCTCCCCCATGAACAGCATCGGCGTGAACGGCCCGCACAGTACGAGGGCGGCTTTGACGGCCAGCTGGCCGTCGGTCAGGTAGGCGCTCGGCCGGTCGCCGAGCGCACGGTTGCCGATCTGGTCGTGGTCGCAGGTATAGGCCAGCAGCGCGCTTCCCGGGATCAGGCCGCGGTCGATCGGACGACCGTGCGTCCGGCCGCGGAAGCTGGAATACGTTGCGGCGTGGAAGAACCCGTGCTTCAGCGTCCGCGCCAGGCAGCGCAGCGAGCCGAAATCGGCGTAATAGCCCTGCCGCTCACCCGAGACGGCGGTGTGCACGGCATGGTGCAGGTCGTCGTTCCACTGGGCGGTCAAGCCGTAGCCACCGGCCGCGCGGGGGGTGATCAGCGTCGGATCGTTGAGATCGCTCTCCGCGATCAGCGTCAGCGGCCTGCGCACGTGGGTGGCGAGGCGCTCGACGGCGACCGACAGGTCGGCCAGCAGATGGGTGGCCGTTCGGTCGACCAGGGCGTGCACCGCGTCCAGGCGCAGCGCGTCGATGTGGAACTCGCGCAGCCAGCGCAGTGCGTTGTCGAGGATGTAGGCGCGCACGTGATCGGACTGCGGCCCGTCGAGATTGAGACTCTGCCCCCAGGTGTTGCGCCCGTCGGTCAGGTACGGCGCGAAGCGCGGCAGGTAGTTGCCCGAGGGCCCGAGATGGTTGTAGACGACGTCCAGGCAGACCGCCAGCCCACGGGCGTGACAGGCGTTCACGAACCGCTGCAGGCCGTCGGGCCCGCCGTAGCTCTCCTGCACCGCGTACCAGAGCACGCCGTCGTAGCCCCAGTTGTGCGTGCCGTCGAAGGCGTTCACCGGCATCACTTCCACCACGGTGACGCCCAGCGCGACGAGATGATCGAGCCGCTCGATCGCGGCGTCGAAGGTGCCTTCGGCGGTGAAGGTCCCGATGTGCAGCTCGTAGTAGACCGCCCCGGCCTGCGGCCGCCCGGTCCAGCCCGCGTCGGTCCAGGCCGCCGGATCGAGGGTGTGCAGCGCCGAGCGGGCGTGCACCCCGTCGGGCTGGCGGGGCGAGCGGGGGTCGGGCAACACGGTCGGATCGTCGTCGAGCAGGAAGCCGTATCTCGCTCCGCTCGCGGCAGGCACGTCGGCGCGCCACCACCCGTCCGGCGACCGCCTCATCGAGTGGACGACACCCTCCAGATCCAGCCGCACCGACTCCGGTCGCGGCGCCCACACCTCGAACACAGTCACCGGGCCAGCATCCCACGGGCACGCCCCATCCGCCCGATACGGACACCGGCCCCGGGAGCAGCCACCATCGTCCGGATTCCTCTGGTTCCCGGGGACGATTCCTGAGAGAGTGGAGATCGTGGGCGTCTATGCCGAGCACGTGCTTCCGCGGATCGTCAACCTGGCTTGCGGAATGCAGGATCTGGAACCGCTGCGTGAGCGGGCGTGCGCCGGACTGCACGGACGGGTCGTGGAACTCGGTTTCGGTTCGGGACTGAACGTGCCGTTCTATCCGGCGACGGTGGCGTCGGTGCGCGCGGTCGAGCCCGCCGATCTCGGCTGGCGACTCGCGGGCGGCCGTGTCGCCGCCGCCACCGTGGCGATCGAGCGGGCCGGACTGGACGGGCAGGCGCTGCCCTTCGCGGACAACACCTTCGACTGCGCGCTGTCCACCTGGACGATGTGCACCATCCCCGACATCTCCGCCGCGCTCGCCGAGGTGCGCCGGGTGCTGGTTCCCGGCGGAACCCTGCATTTCGTGGAACACGGGCTGGCGCCGGACGAGCAGGTGCGGGTGTGGCAGAACCGGCTGAATCCGGTCCAGAAACGACTGTTCGGCGGCTGCCACCTGAACCGCGACATTCGCGGCCTGGTGACAGGCGCCGGCTTCGAGATCCGCGACGCCGAGTCGTTCTACGGGGAGCATGCACCCCGCTTCCTGGTCGCCCAGACGCTCGGTGTCGCGGTCTCGCCCTGAGCGATCAGACGATGCGCACCGACAGGGTGTAGGTCGCGTTGCCGCGGCTCGGCTCCACCGAGATGGTGTAGTAGCCACTGCGCGGCAGGGTGATCCGGCTCCAGGTCTCCTCGGCGCACAGGACGCGTCCGTCCGGACCCGTGGTGGTGAACCGCGCATTGCCCTCGACCGAGGTGAGTTCGGTGATCAGGGCCTGCCCGGCCCGCGCCTCGAACGCGTAGGTGTCGGCATCGCCGCGGACCACCGCTCCGTCGACCGAGGCGTGATCGCTGCCCGGCGCGAACTTGATTTCGTAGACCGAGCCCGCGTTCGCCGCGCCCGCGCCGACCGTCGCGACGGCGAACGCGGCAGCGAGCACCGTCACGCCGAGTACGAGCAGACGCAGGCTGCGGAATATGGCTTGCATGATGATCCCTCGTTTTCCTTGGTGGACAACCTTGTGCCAGAACTGTCCGCGATCACGCCAATCGAATGCTTAACAGCCGCTTGGAAACCGAGACAGCGGCCGCACCCGTGAGTATTGGAACGATCTGTTCAAAACTGTGCTAGCCTGACTCCGTGGCACGACCCAGGTTGTTCGACGAGGACCGCGCGGTGGACGCGGCGATGCACGCGTTCTGGCGCGCGGGATACGAGGCGACCTCCACCGAGGACCTCTGCGCCGCGACCGGACTGGGGCGCAGCAGCATCTACAACACCTTCACCAGCAAACGCGACCTGTTCGGGCGCGCCCTGCGCCACTACATGGCGACCAAGAACGCCGCGACGTTCGACCTGCTCGACAGCCGGGCCGAGGTGCGGGCCAAGATCCGCGCACTGCTGTGGCAGATCGTCGAGGCGCCGGAGGAGGACCCGCTCGGCTGTCTCGTGGTCAACTCGACGATCGAACTGGCCCCGCGCGACCCCGAGCTGGCCGCCGTGCTCGCCGCCGACCACCAGCGACGGCTGGCCGTGCTGACAGACGTGTTCGAGGCGGCCAGGCGCGCGGGCGAGATCGCGGCGGACAAGAACCCGGCCGCGCTGGCCCACTTCGTGATCGCCACGATCGGCGGCATGCGGGTCGCCGCACGCGGCGGCGCGGACCGCCAGACGCTGGCCGCCATAGCGACCACCGCGCTCGACGCCCTCTGAGGTAATGCCCTTTCGGCGACGGTTCTGCCGCGCCCTCATTTTGGATAGTTCAGTACAAAACAAGGAGGTACCGAATGCCCGTGGCGATCTATGTCCTGGGTCTGTCGATCTTCGCCCAGGGCACCTCGGAGCTGATGCTCGCGGGCCTGCTCACCGAAATGGCCGCGGACCTGAGCGTCTCCGTGCCACGCGCGGGCCTGCTCATCTCGGCGTTCGCCCTGGGGATGCTGGTCGGCGCGCCGGTGCTGGCGGTGGTGACGCTGCGCTGGTCGCGGCGCACCGCGCTGCTGGCCTTCCTGGCGGTCTTCGTCGGCACCCACGTGGTCGGCGCGCTCACCTCGGACTACTGGGTCCTGTTCGCGACCAGGGTGGTCGGCGCGTTCGTCTACGCCGGGTTCTGGGCCGTCGCCGCGACGACGGCGATCAGCCTGGTGCCGCCCACCGCACGCGGCAAAGCGATGAGCATCGTCGCGGGCGGGCTGACCCTGGCCATCCTCTTCGGGCTGCCCGCGGGCACCGTGATCGGCCAGCAACTGGGCTGGCGTGCGGCCTTCTGGGCGGTCGCGCTGCTCTCGGCGGCCGCGACGCTCGGCGTACTGGCGAAGATCCCCGGTGGACGCCCGGCCGACCCGCCGCGACTGCGTACCGAATTGCGCACGATGCTGCGCCCCGAGCTCTGGCTGTCCTACGCCACCACCGCGCTCGCCATCGCCGCCCTGATGGTCACCTTCGCCTACCTCGGCGCCTTGCTATCGGACACGACCGGCCTGGCGGACGGCTGGATTCCGGTGGTACTCGCGATCTACGGGCTCGGCGCCTTCCTCGGCATCGTGCTCGGCGGTCGCACCGCCGACAGCCGTCCGCTGACCAGCCTGTACGTCGGCATCACCGGCGTCGTGCTCACTTCGGCACTGCTCGCCCTCACCGCCGAACACGCCGTCCCCGTCGTCGCGCTGTCATTCCTGTTGGGCGCCTTCGGTTTCGGCATCAACCCGACCTTGAACAGCCGGGTCTTCACCCTCGCGGGCGACGCGCCCACCCTGGCGGGAGCCACGAACATCTCCTCCTTCAACGTCGGCATCACCGCAGGCCCCTGGGTCGGTGGCCTCGCCATCGGCGCGGGCCTCGGCTACGCCTCGGTGGCCTGGATCGGCGTCGCCCTGGGCATCGCCGCACTCGCCGCCGTGGCATGCAGCGACGCCCTGCACCGCAAGCAGGCCAGGCATCCTTCGGCCGATCAGTCTGCCCCGGTACTGGCCGATGTCGCCTAGGACCCCCGACAAAGGGACCTCACGAAGCCATCGGCCAGTCCGAATCACACGGCCAGGCAGCCGGGGCCGAGGAGGGCCTTGAGGTCGCCCATCAGTGCCGAGGACGGTGAGACTCGCAGGCGTTCATCGAGTTTCAGCAGCGTGGTCTTGTCTCGGGCGCCGACATGGCGGATATGGACATCCGACGTGCCGGGGTGCCTGGACAGGACCCGCTTGAGTTCGCCGATCTTGTCCGGTGTGCACATGCGGGTGGTGACGGTGACCGCGAGCGGCTTGGCCACACCGACTGCGGACAGATCGGGCACGGCGAGATCGTTGGCGATCAACGAGATCCGGTCGTCGCGCACCGAGACGCGGGCCTTGACCAGCACGACGGCGTCCTCGACGACATCCATCCCGTACACCGAGTACGACTGCGGGAAGAACAGCACCTCGATGCCACCGGTGAGGTCTTCCAGCTGCGCGGAGGCCCAGGCCAGGCCGTTCTTGTTGATGCGCCGGTTCACCGAGGCCAGGATGCCGCCGACGGTCACCTGGGTGCCGTCCTTGATGTCGCCTTCCAGGATGGCGGGGATCTGCGTGTCCGCCTGCGCCGCGAGCACGTGCTCGACGCCGTTGAGCGGATGCCCGGACACGTACAGGCCGAGCATTTCTCGCTCCAGCGCGAGCCGGTGCTTGGACTCCCACTCCTCGTCGGGCACCTTCACGTTGAACACCGAGGTCACCGACTCGTCCGCGTCCAAACCGCCGAACAGGTCGAATTGACCGATCGCCTCGGCCTTCTTGGTGGCCATCACGGCGTCGATGGCGTCGGAGTGGATCAGCAACAGGCCCTTGCGCGGATGCCCGAGGGAGTCGAAACCGCCTGCCTTGATGAGCGATTCGGTGACCTTCTTGCTCGCGGCGATAGCGTCGATCTTGTTCAGGTAGTCGGAGAAATCGGTGAACTTCGACTTCTCCTTGCGCGCCTGGATGATCGAAGCGACCACGTTCGCGCCGACGTTGCGCACCGCGCCGAGACCGAAACGGATGTCCTTGCCGACGGAGGCGAAGTTCTGCTCGGACTCGTTGACGTCCGGCGGCAGCACTGTGATGCCGAGGCGGCGGCAGTCGGAGAGGTAGACGGCGGCCTTGTCCTTGTCGTCGCCGACGGAGGTGAGCAGACCCGCCATGTACTCGGCCGGGTAGTTGGCCTTCAAGTAGGCGGTCCAGAACGAGACGAGGCCGTAGCCGGCGGCGTGCGACTTGTTGAACGCGTAGCCGGCGAACGGAAGGATGGTGTCCCACAGCGCCTTCACCGCGGCCTCGGAGAAGCCGTTCGCGGTCATGCCCTCGTGGAAGCCCTTGTACTCGGCCTCGAGCACCTCGAGCTTCTTCTTACCCATGGCCTTGCGCAGCGCGTCGGCCTTGCCCATCGAGTAGGAGGCGACCTTCTGCGCGATGAACATGATCTGCTCTTGGTAGACGATCAGGCCGTAGGTCTCGGCGAGGATGTCCTTGAGCGGTTCCTCCAGCTCCGGGTGGATCGGCTTGATCGGCTGGCGCCCGTTCTTGCGGTCGGCGTAGTCGTTGTGCGCGTTCATGCCCATCGGGCCGGGCCGGTACAGCGCGAGCACGGCGACGATGTCGTTGAAGCCGGTGGGCTGCATGCGGCGCAGCAGGTCGCGCATGGGGCCGCCGTCGAGCTGGAAGACGCCGAGCGTGTCACCGCGCGAGAGCAGTTCGTAGGTCGCGGGGTCGTCCAGCGGCAGGTTGTCCATGTCCAGGTCGATGCCGCGGTTGGCCTTGATGTTGTCCAGCGCGTCACCGATCACGGTGAGGTTGCGCAGACCGAGGAAGTCCATCTTCAGCAGGCCGATGGCCTCGCAGGACGGGTAGTCCCAGCCGGTGATGATCGCCCCGTCCTGGGGGCGCTTCCACACCGGGATGGCGTCCATCAGCGGCTCGGAGGACATGATCACCGCGCAGGCGTGCACACCGGCGTTGCGGATCAGGCCTTCAAGGCCGCGGGCGGTCTCGTAGATCTTGGCCACGTCCGGGTTGCTGCCGATGAGCTCGCGCACCTCGGCGGCTTCCTTGTACCGCTCGTGATCGGGGTCCATGATGCCCGACAGCGGGATGTCCTTGGCCATGATCGGCGGTGGCAGCGCCTTGGAGATCTGGTCGGCGATGGCGAAGCCGGGCTGACCGAACTGGACGCGCGCGGAGTCCTTGATCGCGGCCTTGGTTTTGATCGTGCCGAAGGTGATCACCTGGGCGACCCGGTCGGTGCCCCACTTCTCGGTGGCGTAGCGGACCATCTCACCGCGGCGGCGATCGTCGAAGTCGATATCGATATCGGGCGCGGACGGGCGCTCCGGGTTGAGGAACCGCTCGAACAGCAGGCCGTGCGGCAGCGGGTCGATGTTGGTGATGCCGAGCGCGTAGGCCACCAGCGAACCGGCCGCCGAACCACGGCCGGGGCCGACCCGGATGCCGACTTCCCGTGCGTGCTTGACGAGGTCGCCGACGACGAGGAAGTAGGCGGGGAAACCCTTCTGCTTGATGACGTCGAGTTCGAAGTAGGCGCGGGTGTAGTACTCCTCGGGCACCCCGCTGGGGAACCGGCGCGCCAAGCCCCGGTCGACCTCTTTGCGCAGCCAGGAATCCTGGTCCTCGCCCTCGGGGACCGGGAAGATCGGCATGCGGTCCTTGAAGGCCCACACGTCGTCGTAGGACTGCACCCGCTCGCCGATCAGCACCGTGTTGTCGCACGCGCCGGGCACCTCGGCGTCCCACAGCGCGCGCATCTCCTCGGCGGACTTCAGGTAGTAGCCGTCACCGTCGAACTTGAACCGCGTGGGGTCCGACAGCGTCTTGCCGGTCTGCACACACAGCAGTGCCTCGTGGTTGCTGGACTGATCCTTGGTGACGTAGTGGCAGTCGTTGGTGGCCAGCGCCGGAATGCCCAACTGCTTGCCGACGTTCAGCAATCCCTCGCGGACCCGGCGCTCGATGGACAGGCCGTGATCCATGATCTCGAGGAAGAAATTGTCCTTGCCGAAGATCTCCTGCCACTTGGCGGCGGCCTCCAGCGCCTCACGGTCGTGGCCAAGGCGCAGGCGGGTCTGCACCTCGCCGGAGGGGCAGCCGGTCGTAGCGATGATGCCTTCGGCGTACTGGGCGATGATCTCCGCGTCCATGCGCGCCCACTTGCCGAGCTGGCCTTCGATGGAGGCCAGCGAGGAGAGCTTGAACAGGTTGCGCAGGCCGGTCGCGTTCTCCGCGACCATGGTCATGTGGGTGTAGGCGCCGGAGCCGGAGACGTCGTCGCCCTTCTGGCTCGGATCGCCCCACTGCACGCGCTTGGTTTCGAACCGGGAGGCGGGCGCGATGTAGGCCTCGATGCCGATGATCGGCTTGATGTCGGCCTTCTTGGCGGAGTTGTAGAACTCCGAGGCCCCGTACATGTTGCCGTGGTCGGTCATCCCGACCGCGTTCATCCCCAGCCGTTTCGCCTCGGCGAACAGTGGCGAGATCTTGGCCGCACCATCGAGCATGGAGTACTCGGTGTGGTTGTGCAGATGGACGAACGATCCGGACGAGGCGGCCAAGACGGTCCTTCCTCCCAAGGTCTCGACGGGGGTTGGCTGGACCGATTCTAGGCGGGCGCACCGACTGCTTCGGACCGGCGCGCTGGCGCCACTCGCGCGCCCGGCGTGTCGGTGGGGAAGATCACCGGCGCGTCCTGGCGACTCGCCGTCCGGGTGGCCGATTTCCGCGAGTGTCGGGGTCTTGCCGAATACGGGAAGAACCGAACGGCGGCCAGAGCACGGCGGTAGGCTCTGCTTCCCTTCCCCACGACGATGTCGGGCGCTCCTCGGGGAAGGGCGAGCACGACAGACCTGATTTTCCCGAAATCGTGGAGGTGTCGATGAATTCGACGACAGCGCTGTTGATCGTTCCCGCCACGGCGATGGCCGCACTGGTCGCGACGGCCGCGCCCGCGGCGGCCGCCCCCGCCGCATTCGCCACCGTGTACACCCTGGCCCAGGGACCGTGCGTTGGTCAGGTGGAGATGTCGGTCAACGGCAACGCCTACCCCAACCAGGCGGCGTTCACCGTGGGCACGACGCTGGTGGGGGGCGGGCCGTGCACGCTTCCGATCACGCTGAACTGGCGCAACGTCGGCACCGGCCAAGAGGGCGCGTTCCAGGTGGTCGCGCACGGCCCCGGCTACTGGGGCAACAGCGGCCACTCCGCGCTGTTCGTGCCCGGCATCGGCCAGTTCACCGCGACGGTCAGCATCGGCGCGGCGCACTTCCCCGCACCCGGGACCGTCGAGTTCACGGTGCCGCAGTACCAGGGCTGACCCACTGCCGACCGGACCGCGCCGTCGCCCAGGTGACGGCGCGGTCCGGTATCCGGGAGCCGACCGCCGCCATATGACACCACCGCACCGCAACCCGGCCGACATTCCCCGGCCCCCTCGCGACCACAGGACCACCACCGTTCCGGGCGCGCTCCAGCCGACGCGATAATCGGCCCATGCAATCCGTGCGCCGATGCCCGCCATGACCACCGCACTCGCTGTCGCGGCGGCGGCGGCGCTGATCGCCGGTGCGCTGCTGATCTGGTCGCGCACCCGCAGGGTGGTGACGACCCCCGCGGAGCGGGCGGTGCATTCGGCGCTGCACACCGCGTCGCTGGCGGCGGTCCCGCTGCGGCGTGGACTGACCGAGCAGTCCGCGCGGGAGGCGGCGCCCCACCTGCGCGCACTCACCGGCGCCGAAGCGCTCGCGCTGGCCGATCCTGACGGCACGGTGCTCGCCTGGGACGGCCCCCACGCCGAACTGGCCGAATACTTCGGCGAAGCCGCCGAGCGCGCCGTCGCGGGTCAGCGTCCGGTGCTCGTCGCCGGACCGGGCCGCGGCGAACACGCCGGACGCACGCTGATCGCGCAACCGCTGCTGATCGAATCCGACGGCGTGGCCGGTGTGCTGGGCGTCGTGAGCGCCGGACAGCCGGGGCCTGGCCGGCTCGGCGCGGTCGCCGAGGTGGCGCGATATGCCTGCGGCCAGCTCGAATTGGCCGAGTTGGACGCGTCGCGGGCCCGGCTGGACCGTGCCGAGGTGCGCGCGCTGCGGGCCCAGATCAGCCCGCACTTCATCTACAACGCGCTGAACACCATCGCCTCGTTCGTCCGCACCGATCCGGCGCGGGCCCGCGAACTGATCCTCGAGTTCGCCGACTTCACCCGGTACTCCTTCCGCGCCGCGGGCGAATTCACGGTGCTGTCCGACGAGCTGCGCAACATCGAGCGGTACCTCGCACTGGAACGCGCCCGTTTCGGCGACGCGCTGCAGGTCCGGCTGCGGATCGCTCCCGAAGTGCTCGGCGTGGTCCTGCCCTTCCTCGCGCTCCAGCCGCTGGTGGAGAACGCGGTGCGGCACGGGCTGGCGGGCACCGCCCACGGCGGCACCGTCAGCATCGTCGCCACCGACGCGGGCACCGACTGCGTGATCAGCGTCGAGGACGACGGCGTCGGCATGGACCCGGATCTCCTGCGCTCCGGCGCGCTGGACGCCGTCGACACCGGAACGGGCCCGGCGGGTGCCGGGGAGGCCGCGCACGTAGGGCTGGCCAACGTCGACGACCGCTTGCGCGCCGCCTTCGGCGACGACTACGGCTTGGTCGTGGAAACCGCGCCCGGGGCGGGCACGAAGGTCAGTCTGCGAGTCCCCAAGTTCCGCGCGGGCATCCGGGCGTGATACCGGCCCCGCGCCGGGCGGCGGAGGCGGGACCTGCCGCCTGGTGTCCAAGCAGGGAACCTGTGCCGCACACAGCGGCGGAGGCAGGGCTGGCCATATGCCCTCCAACCAGGAAACCGGGCCCGCACACAGCGGCAGAGGCAGGGCTCGCCACATACCCTCCAACCAGGAAACCGGTGCCGCGCACGGCGTCCTGGGGCAGGGCTCGTCGCACCTACGACGTCCACGCCGCGGCCCGGCACGGGAGCTCTACGATGGAGCGATTGTGACCCGCGTTACCGGCAGACCGGCGGGCGCGCTGCGCGTGCTCGCCGTGGACGACGAGAAACCCGCTCTGGACGAGCTGGTGTATCTGCTGCGCGCGCGGACCGAGATCGGCGAGATCCACGCGGCCGGCGACGCCACCAGCGCGCTGCGGGTGCTGCGCGCCCATCCGATCGACGCGGTGTTCCTGGACATCAACATGCCGGGACTGGACGGCATGGAGCTGGCGGGCATCCTCTCGGAGTTCGCCGCCGCGCCCGCGGTGGTCTTCGTGACCGCCCACGACGACCGGGCGATCGCTGCGTTCGACCTGGGCGCGGTGGACTATCTGCTCAAGCCGCTGCGCGAGGCGCGGCTCACGGAGGCGGTGCGGCGGATCGCCGCCGCGCGTAGCGCCCCGCACCAGCCCGTCGCCGACGCGCGCACCGATCCGAGCGAGGTCATTCCCGTGGAGCTGGGCGGAGTGACGACGCTGGTGCCGCGATCGAGCGTGAGCTGGGTGGAAGCCGACGGAGACTACGCGCGACTGCACACCAGCGGCGGATCGCACCTGGTGCGGATTCCGTTGTCGGCGCTGGAGGCCCGCTGGCACGACGCGGGATTCCTACGGGTGCACCGGTCATATCTGGTGGCGCTGCGGCTGGTCACCGGGCTGCGCACGGTGGGTTCCGGAACGGTGGTGTGCCTGCGCGCCGAGGGCCATGCGCAAGCGGTCGAACTGCCGGTCAGCCGCAGGCAGGTGCGCGAGCTGAAGCAGCGGCTGGTGCACCGGCCCCGGCAACACTGGGGCAATCAGTGACCGGGCCACAGCGCCCGGTGCGCAGACGCGTCGTGCTCTCCGAGCGACGGGGCGCGCGGCGGGTGCGCACGAGGGTCGAGGTCGCCGAGCAGACGGAGTTCGGCGAAGCGCTCATCGGTGGTCTGATCCGCGCGCAACTCGGGCTCGCGCTGCGCGTGGGCCTGGTGAGCATCGCGCTGCTGTGCGCGCTGCCCGTGCTGTTCCGAACCGGCTCGATCGGCTCGATGACGGCGCTGGGCATCCGATTGCCGTGGCTGCTGCTCGGCGGCGCCGTGTACCCGTTGCTCTTCCTGACCGGCCGGATGTATGTGCGCCTGGCCGAACGCAACGAGCAGGACTTCCTCGAACTGGCCGAGGACTGACGATGCGCCCGGCCGGAGTACCTTCCGCGGTGCGGACGACCGGCTGGCGTTCGATGCGAGCTTCCTCGGTCGCAGGGACGAGGGATCGCGTGGATCCGGCCGACCTGCCCGTAGGTGCGTCATGACGTCGGGTCCAGCGCCCGCGCTGACGGTGGCGGCGCTCGTCCTCGCGGCGCTGGCGACCGTCGCGATCGGCGCGTATGGCGTGCGACTGGCGCGCACGACCTCCGACTTCCTGGTCGCTTCGCGCAGCGTCGGGCCGCGCTGGAACGCGGCGGCGATCTCCGGCGAATACCTCTCCGCCGCATCGTTCCTCGGTGTGGCCGGATTGATCGCGAAATACGGCGCGGACGCGCTGTGGTACCCGGTGGGCTTCACCGCCGGATACCTGGCGTTGCTGCTTTTCGTCGCCGCGCCGCTGCGGCGCTCCGGCGCGTACACGGTGCCCGACTTCGCCGAATTCCGTTTGGGCTCATTGCGTTTGCGCAGGCTCGCGGCGACCGTGGTGGTGCTCATCTGCGCGGTGTATCTCATCCCGCAATTCCAAGGGGCGGGCCTGACGCTGCACATCCTGCTCGGGGTCCCGGACTGGGTGGGCGCGGTGGCGGTAGGCGCGATCGTGCTAGCCAACGTGGTCGGCGGGGGGATGCGCTCGATCACCCTGGTCCAGGCGTTCCAGTACTGGTTGAAACTGACCGCGGTGGCCCTTCCTGCGCTGGTGCTGCTCGGGCACTTCCTCGCCGACGAGCGGGAACTGGGCGCGCCCGCGCCGCCGGTGGTGTCCGAGCGCACCACGGTCGAGGTGACCACCGACGTGGTGGTGCGGGTCGGTGCGCCGCAGCAGGTGTCGATCACGGGGACCCTCGACGATCGCGCGGTCGACGGCCCGGTGCCGCTGACACCGGGCACGCACGAGCTGGCCGCGGGCACGCGGTTGGTGCTCGAGACCGGGGCCGCGGTGCCGGTGGTCGCGGGCGCACCCGCGGACGGGGCGGGCTGGCTGGCGGCGGGCGGCGGGCTGGGCGGACCGCATCCGACCTATCAGGTCTATTCGCTGATCCTCGCGACCTTCCTCGGCACCATGGGCCTGCCGCACGTGCTGGTGCGCTTCTACACCAATCCCGATGGGCGGGCCGCGCGCGCGACGGCGCTCGCGGTGATCGGCCTGGTCGGGTTGTTCTACCTGTTCCCGGTCCTGCTGGGCGTTTTCGCGCGGCTCTACGTGCCGCAACTGCTGATCACCGGAACCTCCGACGCCGCGGTGGTGCTGCTGCCCGGGTCGGTGGTCGCCGGTCTGCCGGGTCAGCTGCTCGCGGCGCTGGCCGCGGCGGGCGCGATCGCCGCGTTCCTGTCCACCTCGTCCGGACTGCTGGTGAGCATCGCGGGCGTGCTCAGCACCGACATGCTGCGCGGGCGGATCCGCGACTTCCGCACGGCGGCGCTGGCCGCGGGCGCTGTTCCGCTGGCGCTGTCGCTGACCGTGGTATCGCTGGATCTGTCCCGCACCGTCGGTCTGGCCTTCGCCGTGGCCGCCTCCACGCTGTGCCCGCTGCTGGTCCTCGGCATCTGGTGGCGCGGGCTGACCGCGGCGGGCGCGGCGGCCGGTCTGGTCACGGGCGGGCTCGCGGCGGGCACCGCGACCGCGGTCTCGGTCACCGGCGGGTTCTCCGACGACGTGGCGGGCGGCTGGCCCGCGGCGCTCCTCGGCTATCCGGCAGCGATCAGCGTGCCGTTGGCGTTCGCCACCATGGTGCTGGTCAGCGCGTTCACCCGGCGGCTCGACGCCAGGACGGTGAGCCGGATCTTCGTCCGGATGCACGCGCCGGAACGACTGGGCATGGGCGCGGACCGCGAGCGGAGTCTGCGCTCGGACTGACCGGCGACGCCGCGCGAATCTCGCACGCCTGCCACCGGGCTCGACCGTTCATCGCGCCGCATCGACCGCTCACCGCAGATTCGGCCACCTTCACGGAGTGACCCACACCACAGCCTACTGGTGGTCCGCGTGTCTGGCTTACCGTCCTCGAGAAGTAAGCCACGTCACTCGGTAGGACCATCATGACCAGTATCGACCTCGACGGCACCGCACCGCGGCGCGCGCCGAGCGCAGCAGAATTCGCCGAAGTCCAGGCGAGTCCCCAATTCCAGGAACTGCGAACGCGCCTGCGCCGCTTCGTGTTTCCGATGACCGCACTGTTCCTGCTCTGGTACCTCGGTTACGTGCTGCTCGGCGCCTACGCGCACGACTTCATGAGCCGCCAGGTGTTCGGCGAAATCAACGTCGGATTGCTGCTCGGCCTCGGACAGTTCGTATCCACCTTCGCCATCACCGCGCTGTACGTCCGGTTCGCCAACCGTGAACTGGATCCGCGGGCGGCGACCATCCGCGAGTACCTCGAGGGAGACCGAGCGTGAACACCGTGCACACCTACGCCGCGGCGGCCACGGTCGGCAACCCGGTCGCCAATATCGCCATCTTCGGCGTCTTCGTCGCGATCACGATGATTGTGGTGATCCGGGCCAGCCGGAACAACGCCACCGCCGCCGACTATTTCACCGGAGGGCGCGGCTTCTCCGGCCCGCAGAACGGCGTCGCCATCGCGGGCGACTACCTCTCGGCCGCGAGCTTCCTCGGCATCGCGGGCGCCATCGCGGTCTACGGCTACGACGGGTTCCTGTACTCCATCGGATTCCTGGTCGCCTGGCTGGTCGCGCTGCTGCTGGTCGCCGAAATGCTGCGCAACACGGGCAAATTCACCATGGCCGACGTGCTGAGCTTCCGGCTGAAAGAAGGCCCGGTACGCACCGCCGCCGCGCTGTCCACGCTGACGGTGTCGCTGTTCTACCTGCTCGCGCAGATGGCGGGCGCGGGCGGGCTCGTCGCGCTGCTGCTGGACATCTCCGACAAGACCGGGCAGTCCGTGGTGATCGCCGTGGTTGGCCTGCTGATGATCGTGTACGTGCTGGTCGGCGGTATGAAAGGCACCACGTGGGTGCAGATCATCAAGGCGGTGCTGCTGATCGCCGGCGCGGCGCTGATGACCGTGATGGTGTTCGCCAAGTTCGGTTTCAACTTCTCCGACATTCTCGGCTCCGCGCAGGAAGCGGTGTCCGGATCGGCGAACAAGGCCGTCGCCGCGCGCGACGTGCTCGCTCCCGGCGCGCAATACGGCGGCAGCGAGACCTCGAAGCTCAACTTCCTTTCCCTCGGCCTGGCCCTGGTGCTCGGCACGGCGGGCCTGCCGCACGTGCTGATGCGCTTCTACACCGTGCCCACCGCCAAAGAGGCGCGGCGATCGGTGGTCTGGGCGATCGGCCTGATCGGCGCGTTCTACCTCTTCACCCTGGTGCTCGGCTACGGCGCGGCGGCGATCGTCGGACCGGACCGCATCCTGGCGGCCGCGGGCGGGCAGAATTCGGCCGCGCCGCTGCTGGCCTTCGAACTCGGCGGTGTGGTGCTGCTCGGTGTGATCTCCGCGGTCGCCTTCGCCACCATCCTCGCGGTGGTCGCCGGCCTGACCATCACGGCGTCGGCGTCGTTCGCGCACGACATCTACGCCAACGTCATCAAGCGGGGCAAAGCCGGTGAGCGCGAACAGGTCCGGGTCTCCCGCATCACCGCGGTGGTGATCGGCGTACTGGCCATCGCGCTGGGCATCCTGGCCAACGGACAGAACGTCGCCTTCCTGGTGGCGCTGGCGTTCGCGGTCGCGGCGTCGGCGAACCTGCCGACCATCCTGTTCTCGCTGTTCTGGCGGCGCTTCAACACGACCGGCGCGCTGTGGAGCATGTACGGCGGCCTGATCTCGACGATCGTGCTGATCGTGTTCTCCCCCGCGGTCTCCGGCTCCAAGTCCGCCATGCTCCCCGGCTCGGACTTCGACTGGTTCCCGCTGTCCAACCCGGGCATCGTCTCCATCCCGCTGGCGTTCGTGCTCGGCATCGTCGGAACCTTCGTCGGCGGCAGGTCCGAGGACCCGGCCAAGGCGGCGGAGATGGAGGTCCGTTCGCTCACCGGCGTCGGCGCCGAAAAAGCGGTGGCGCACTGATCGCTGCCCGGCATTCCTCGTCCCCGTTGCTCTTTCGTTAGGAGATATCGCGTGACCAGCGCAACCACCGATGACCGCGACACCACCACCGCCTACCCGCCCGACGCGGAGTTCGCCGCCCAGGCGAACGCGGACGCGGCGTTGTACGACCGGGCGCGGTCCGATCGGCTGGAGTTCTGGGCCGAGCAGGCCCGCAGGCTGCACTGGGAACAGCCGTGGACACAGGTGCTGGACTGGAGTGACGCGCCGGTAGCGAAGTGGTTCGTCGGCGGCAAACTCAACGTCGCCTACAACTGCGTGGACCGCCACGTCCTGGACGGACACGGCGACCAGATCGCCATCCACTGGG
>NZ_JADLQO010000018.1 GCF_015477775.1 Nocardia abscessus
GCCGTGACGACCTCGGGGTGGGCCAGCAGCGGCGGCTGCCATACCGAGTGTTTGGCGTGCGCGCACTCGTGTACCAGCGCACCCCACACCGCCGGGTAGTTGTTGCGGTCGCTGTTGGTGGCCGGGTGCGCGTCGGCCGGGTCGATTTTCAGGCGGGAACCGTCGAGTTCGATGGCCGCCGCTTCCGGCACGAACACCGCCGGGTGCCCGTACGCCGCGCCGGGGGCGATGCTCACGGTCAGGTCGTCACGGTCCGCGATCGGCGGGACCTCGGCGGTCATCGCGGCGGAGAGGGTGGCCCATCCCCCGGTGACCGGTACCGATGCCGGGGCGGGTGTGGCAGGCGCGGCGGGGGCGGTGCCGGTGCCCTGGGTAGCGGGCGCGGCGGAGGTGGGGGTGGTGATCACGTGGCCGGTCATGGCGGGCAATACCTTTCGTGTGCAGGGGCGCGGCGGGGTTAGAGGCGGGGGCCGAGGGCCAGGGGCGTGTGGCTGGTGCCGCACACGGTTCTCACCACGGCGGCCACCACCTCGCGGTCCTCTTCCGGGGCGGCCCCGAGGAGGTTGGCAATGGCGGTGTCGGGGTCGGTGGCGGCGGCGATCTTGCGGAACGCCAACAGCTCGCGCAGCTGCGGGGCCCACCCGACCTCCCCCTTGGCCTGTCGGGCGGCCAGCTCGCGCGCCACCTTGACCGCGCGCCGTTCCACCCCGAGCTGGGTGGCCAGGTCGAGGTCGCTGACCACCCGCACCTGGAACGCGAACCGCGAGCTCAACGCGTCGGACAGGATGGCCCCGTGCACGCCGGGGTTGTGCCCGGCCACCACGAAGAAACCGGGCTCGGCCTTGACCACCTCGCCGGTAGCTTTGACCACCAGCTCTTTGCGCCCGTCCATCGCGGGATACACCGCCGCCAGCACGGTTGGCGAGATGA
The DNA here is from genome assembly GCF_015477775.1 of Nocardia abscessus. Taxonomy (GTDB): domain Bacteria; phylum Actinomycetota; class Actinomycetes; order Mycobacteriales; family Mycobacteriaceae; genus Nocardia; species Nocardia abscessus_A. The sequence goes on from NZ_JADLQO010000018.1 coordinate 931, forward strand.
GGGTCGCGTCATCGATGAACAGCACCCGGCCCTCTTTCATCGCCCGCACCAGCGGGCCGTCCATGAAAACGAAACGCCCGTCCGGGGTTTGGGTGTACTCCCCCACGAAGTCGGCGACCGTGGTGTCCCCGTCGCCCTGCACCGTCAACAGGTCCCCGTAGGCGGCCTCGATGAGCGAGGTCTTACCGGTGCCGGGCGGGCCGTACAGCAACACCGGCACCTCGGCCGCGCGCATGGTCCGCAACACATCCACATCGGCGCGCCCGGCCAACTTCCGCACGTGGTAGTCCTGCCCGTTCGGCCGGGCCACCGTGTTACCCGTGCGGGCCGGAGCCGCCGGGGTGTTGACAGGCGCGGCCGAGGCGGGAGTAGCGGCCGAAGTGGTGTTCTTCTTGGCCCGGCGGCGGGCCGGTTTCGCCGCCTTACTGGCGGCCGGGGCTGCCGGGATGGCAGGCGCAGCCGGTGCTGGGGCGGCGGCGGTGGCCGTGGTGGCGGTGGCGCGGTAGCGGCGCGGGGCCGCCGAGGTGCGTTCGGCGTGCCCGGCGGCGGTCAGCGATTCCAGCGCGTTGCCGACCGCGCCGGAGGACCGGCCGAGCCCGTTGGCAATCTCACGCGGGGACTGTTCGCGGGCCGGGTCGGCGGCCAGCGCGGCGGCAACCATGCGCCGGAGTTCGCCGTTGGGCAGGCGACCGGCGGCCGGTGCAGCGGTAGTGGCGGGGGCGGTGGCGGGTGTGGTGGGCATTGCGACTCCTGCAATTCCGTTCCGAATTCGCGCCGGTTTTCGGCATACGTGCGGCGTGGCCGCCATTCGGATTTCTGCGAATTTCCCGGCGAATTCCGGGAACGGGGTCGACGCTAGCTCGACCTGGAACAGCCTCACAACCCTAAAAAGTGTGCGAATTTCAGGAATTTTTCCGGACAACGGCGAGTCCAGCAGTGCAATATGAAAATGAAACGCGCACGTCGATAGCCTCGGGCAGCGACAGGCGGCCGAACATGCGAACCGAATAAGCGATCATTAGAAAAAAAGAATGAGAAAAGGAGGCGAATAGAACGGTGAGCAGCAGCAGAATAAGGACACAGGCCAGAGGCCGGGAGAGCCACGGACGAGACCGGCGACGCATGTCTATACGGCTTTGCGTATAGACAATCCACGCTGATATCCACACGGATATCTCCGCCTTGACCTGCGGGTTCGACGGGCAGGGGTAGGTCAATTTGACCTACCCACCGAATAGCGCACGGAACCTAGCCCTCGAACGATGCACGGATCGATTTTCATCGAGCCACCCAGCGCACTCGAACCATCGACCCGGCGCACAAATCAATTGATAGCAGCGAGAAGGCGTGCCATTTTCGGCCAGTGAGGGGCGGCATCGGGGATTTCGCCACACGTCATTTCAAGTCGTTTCCGCTATCGTAGCAATTAAATTCGTGGATTGATCGTCAAACGTCGAACAGGGAATGCCTGGGGCTGGATCGTCTCTATTTCGTGGTGCGGCGGAGCTGTTCCAGGAGCTGCCTGGTTTCGGGGCTGGGGGTCTGGCCGATTTCGGCGAGTGCGTGTGTCAGGAGTGAGTAGGTGCGTGTGAGGGCGGCGTATTCGCCGAGGCGGGCGTGCAGGCGGAGAATGTCTTGCCAGACGGTTTCGTTGTAGGGGTCGCTCTCGACCGTTGTCTCGAGCAGGCCCAGGGTGGTGCGGGGGTCGCTTTCGGTGTTGCGGGTGGCCAGCCAGCTCAATGCATTGAGGGCGTTGCGTCGGGCCGATTCGCGCAGAGCTTCCACCCACGTGTCGGTGAGGTCGCTGGCCAGTTCGCTGGTGGCGAGGTCGGCGATACGGCGGGCGGCGGCGGCCTGGTCGGTGTCGCTGCTGGCACGGCGGCGTTCGGCGACGGCGGCGTTGAAGTCCCAGTAGTCGACGCTGACCAACATGCCCGAGAGGCGGTAGTGCAGCCGGTCGTCGGCGAGCAGGCCGGTGATCTGCCCGCCGGTGGCGGTACTGATGGAGGTGCGCAATCGGCTCAAGGTGTTGGCGAGTGCGCTGGTGCCCCGATCCCGTGGGCGACGCTCGCCCCACAGCATGTCGATCAACTGGGATCGGGATAGCCCGTCCGGGTGCAGGGCGAGCACAGCCAGCAGCTCCCGGCTGCGGGGCTGCAACGGTCTCGTGATCTCCACGCTCTCAACGCCATCGGAGCCGCGCCAGAAGATCCGCGTCGGCCCGAAGATCCGCAACGCCAGGGCAGGCGCAGCCTCCTGGGACGGGTCGGCACGTGGGGAGTCCGTGGGCTCGGGGTCGACGCCGGACTCGGGCGCTGTCGCGAGGTCGTTCTCGCCGTGCTGGCCGGCATCCTCGGCCCCGCTGCTGAGGGCGGGCTCGGCGACGAGCGGGAGCGCGAGAGCATCGGCGAGTTCCTCGACCGCAGGCTCGGGTGCGCGCGGGTGGGGTGAGGGCGCAGGCGCCTGTTCGAGGGGGTAGATCCTCGGCGGGCTGGCCTGGTGGCGGGTCGGGCGATCTTGGCGGGCGGTAGGGCGCGTGGGCGGCGGCGCGAGCCGGTCGCGGCGGGCAGGCGCGCGGAGCTGGAGGTCCAGTGCCATAGCGATGCGGCGGGCTGCCGGGATCAGGTGCGGGCGGCGGCGCGGCGCGCGGCTGCCGTGTAGCAGCGCCTCGGAACCGGCCCGGTTGGAGGGCACGGTACCCAGCAGCGGGAGCCCGAGGGCGGCAGCGAACTCGCCGCGGGCACTGGCACCGACGAGCACGATTCCCCGGTGGCGGCTGTGGCGTGTGAGTGAACGGATGCTGCGGGCGGCCAGCTCGGGGTCGCTGTGCTCGGCGCGCACGACGACCAGGCAGGCATCGGCGGCGGCCAGGACCGGGTCTGGGACCGAATCCGGCTCGGGGACACCGCAATCTGCGAGCACCGTCGCCCCCAGGGCGGCCCAGCTCGCCTGTGGACCGGCCAGCAGCGCGGCGGCCGGAAAGGCTCGGTCGGCGTCGCGGTGCGGTGGCGCGGCCAGTAGCGCCTCCCCGCCGGGCAGGAACTGCACGTGCTGAGCCAGGCGTTCCGGGTCGATCGGCTCGCCGGGAGCGGTGATCCGGGCAAGGCTCGCTAAGCCCAGATACGGGTCAGCGCCGACCATTTCGGCGAGCTGCCCGCCTGCGGGGTCGGCTTCCACGATCAGCGCGGGTTCTGGGCCGGGCCAGGTGTGGGCGAGGGCGAGGGTGGTTGTGGTGGTTCCGGCGCGTGGGCTCAGGCCCGCGAGGGCGATCAATAGCGGCGCCTGCGAGCCCGCAACCGGCTCTGCGGCGCTCATGAGGGCATCCTCGTGCCCGCTGCGACCCGATCGCGCGGCAGTGGTCGGCGGACGGGGGCCTGGGTGGTGGTCATCCTTGCCTCTGGACGTTGCTGATGAGCAGCCCACCGCCCTCGCCGGGGCGGGTGTTGATGAGCTGGAGGTAGTCCATCCGTTGCCGGTCCGGGCGCAGCTCGACCACGTGCACGTTCGCGGTCGACTCCGAGATCGGGGTTACGGCAACGCAATGGGTCGCGCCCGCCGGGATCGAGGCGATCCCCGCGGCGAGTCCATCGGCGGCGATACCGGACTCGGGTGCGAGCAGCCGCATCGCGGCCTCGGCGCTGCGATCGATGTAGTAGGCCGCCTCGAACGCCGCGATCACCCCCGCCACGGTCGCGGTGGTATCTGCGCGACGGTCGGTGACCGTCGTCCCCGACAGCCCGGTGCACGCCCCCTCAGCCGCCGACGTGGCACTCGGCGGGAGCGCCGTGGCCGAGAGCCGATCACCGGCATCGCGTGTATCACTGGCCCCTACGGCGACCAGACCGATCATCACAGCCACGCTGGCCGCCAACGCTGCCCACACGCGCCACGACACCCGTTCGCGGGCATTGATGCGCCCCAGCACCCCTACGCCCGTGTCGGGCGCGTCAGGAGTCTGCGCCACCGCGACCAGCCAGCGGTCCCGCCGCATCGAGATTCGCGAACCCGGCTCGGCCCCGGTCTCGGAATCGAGACCGGGGTCGGGGCTGGGCACCAGACGCAGGTCCGGTCCCGTGCGGGGTTGGTCGAGCCAGGCCCACCGGTCGTCCTCACCGGATTCGGGCTCCTTGTGATAGTTCATGCACCTCACCACCTCGGAAATCTTTCTCGGACTGAATGATTCGCCCATGTTGGCGTGCCGCCACGCGGCCCTGCCCGCACCGGGCGAGGCCAGGTGCGGGCAGGGCCGTCTTGGGAAAACGGTCATCGGCGGCTCGCGTGCTCGCGGTGCTCGCCTTCGCCGCCGATCGTCCCGTCGCCTCGCGAGCCCCGCCGGCCTGCGATGTCCTCGCCGAGTCTGGCGAGGACATCCCTGGTCGCGGTGGCCGCCGTATCGCGGTGGCCGCTCTCGTACTCGCGCCAGCTGACCTGAGTGCCGCGTTGGCGGTAGGCCATGAGGGTGCGACGTCCCGCCGACACGGGAACGATGGCATCCAGCCCACCGTGGTAGAGGTGCAACGGCATCCCGTGGCGGGTGTGGGCGAGGGTCTCCATCGCCAGTACCCGCCGCCACCAATGATCGTTCCAGGGATCGGGACGACGGCACCAGTGCGCCACCGGCTGCGGGAACTGTTGCAGCAGTTCAGCGGCGGTGAGGTGCTGAGCCTGCTCGACAGCGCGCGCCCCGTCCTCCGACAGCACGTGACGCAGCGGCAGGTGCTCATAAGCGCGGGCAAGGCCGACCAGGGCGGCGAGCCCGAGGCCCGTGGCCTCGCCGCGGGTGAACGCCGGTGCCAGGGCGGCGAGGTCGGAGGCCACGGCTCCGGCGGCGATACCACACAGGTCCAGCTCCGGCGCGTACCACGGCTGCAGTTCCCCGGCGGCGGCGACCACGCGCCCGCCATCGGCGTATCCCCAGGCCACCACCGGCGCGACCGCGACACCGAGATCCGCGCCCCGATACACCGCTCGCGCGAGGTCCAGCACGCTCCGGGCTCCGGCGCGGGCGGCGAGGAAGGTGTGCGGGCCGCCTCCGGCGATGCCCAGGCCCTCCCCGTCCGGGATCGCCACCACCCAGCCTCGCGCAAGGGCGGCCTCGATACCGGTGGTGTCGGGTTCGGCACCGATCGCCAGCAGTTGCGACGGCGCACAGACCCCGCCCAGGCCGCGAAACTCAGGGCAGTACACCAGGATCGCGGTCGCGCCCGGGACCGCGATGGTCTCAGGGATTAGCACGATCCCCGAGGCCGCAATGGTTTCGGAGCGGGCGTTGGCCGTGGCGTAGACGACCTGCCACGCCCCCCGCGCCTCGCTCAGCTGCGCGACAAACACCGGCCGTGTGCGCACCAGGTCCCCGGGGCGGTAGCCATCGAGGGTCGTAACGTTGTAGAAGTCGTTGCTGTCGGTGGTCATGGGTGGCTCCCGGCCAGATCGTGGGCGAGTGCGGTCAGCCACGCGATGCCGCTGGCGAGCTGTCCGGCGGCGGCGTAGCCGGTGTGGCGGCCGTGTATGTCGGCGTAGCGGAGCCATACCGCCGGATCGAGTAGGTCGGCGTTGTCGCCGACCAGCTGGCCCCACACAGCGGACAACTGCCCTGCCAGTTTCGGCAACTGCCCGACCGGGTCGGAGGCCACCACCCCGGTGATCTGTCCCCACCGCGCCGTCGCGGCAGCCGTCTCGTCCGGACCGGGACGTGGAGTGCGGGGGTCGGAGGCGTCGGTGAGCCGGTCGGCCAGACTCGCCGCGGGCACGTAATCGACGACGCCGGGTCCGATTCGGAAGTCGCTGTTCACCACGGTGGTCCAAGCGTCACCGAGCACACCCGACAGCAGCGCCTGGACCGAGCCGAGCGCGGCCACCGGATCACGCAGATCCGCCTGGGCAGCGACCTGGGCGGCCACCCGCAACAGGGCGGCGCGATCGGGTGCCGAGCAACTCAAGTCACCCTCGACACAGATATCGGCCACCCGCCCGGTCAACGCCCCGTACTCGACACCCTCGCCGGTGGCGATGCCGCCGCCGGATGCCGGGGCGGTGGTGATCGCCACTCCCGACACCGCCGCCCCCGTGGTGCCGGGGGCGGGGTCGGGGGTGTGCTGACCAAGACGGCCGGGGATCACCGGAGATCCCGGGGCGCGATCGGGATCGGAGTAAAGCGCGATACCCGCCACCCGCTCGGGCGGGACAGGTCCCTCGCCCGCGCCGACAGCTCGCGCGAACTCCGACACCACCTGCGCACCCTGGGAATACCCGACCACAGCCAGGGCGGTGGCGGGGCAGTCGGCGGCGATCCGGGCGGCAGTGGCCGTGAGCGCGACCAGGCCCTCGCCCACTGAGGCCGCGTAGGAGTCGGGGCCGCCGCCGGTCCCGACCGCGCCACCGAACCCGGCGGGATAGGCGATGTAGGTGCGCGCCACCAGATCCGGGACAGCGGCCACCACCGGGCCGAGCAGGAATCCGAGCATCCCGGTGTCGGCGATCGGGGATGCGCCTGGCGAGGACTCGCCGGTGCCCTGCACCCCGAGGACCCACAGCACAGGGCAGCCCGGCCCGGTCGAGGGAGGCTGCGCCGACACCGAGCCCGGCGTGCACAGCGCGCTCGTGCAGGCCGCCAGCACGGTGGCGGTGAGGAGACGGAGACCGGTCACGGCTGGCCCACCCCCACTCCGGCACCGAACCCCGCGCCCACCGTGCCACCGGCCAGCGCGCCGACCACGGCGGCGGGAACACCGGCCACGATCGCGCCCGCGACAGCGCCCGCTGCCGCGCCCAGCGCGGTACCGGCCACACCGGAGGTGATCGTGCCGATGACCGGCACGGTCACCACGGTGCCCAGAGCGGCACCGGCGATACCGCCGATCGTGCCACCGGCCAGCCCGCCCGCGACCGCGCCCGCTGCCGCCGCCGGTGCACCCGCCAGTGCGCCTCCGATCGCACCACCGGCCCCCGCCCCGGCGATCGTCGCACCGGCCACCCGATCAGAACGACCCGCCGGGATCCCGATCGAGTCCAGGAACGTCGCAGCCTGCGCTTCCAGGTTCGCGGCGGTGGTGTTGACACCGTCACGGACCTCCGGAGGCACCCAGTCCGGTGACGGCCTCTCCCACTGGCCGATTCGGATCGTGTCCGGCGGGGCCTCGATCGGCGCTACCGGAGGCACCGGTTCCGGTGAGTGCAGCTCGACCACCTGCACCGGCGGCGCGGGAGCAGGTGGAGGCGCCGGGCGCGGGACCGGGCCGTTGCGGACCTCGGGAGGCTGTTGCGGATACACAGCGGGTTCGGGCGGCGGCAGATCCGGCGGTGGGGGCGGGGCGGGGGCAGCGGTTCCGGGCTGGACCGGGGCGGTGACTCCGGGCTGGTCGGCGATCGGATCCAGCGTCACAGCACTGGCGTGCGGCGCGGCCAGCATCATCACCACCGGCACAGCGCCGACAGCCAACACACGGCCACCCCACAGCAGCCGACCCCCGTACGCGAGGGATGTATTCCCGTTTTCGGGCACGACAAATAACCCTTTCGATCGAATGAGAAAGGAGAGGAAAAGATCAGAAAATGCGCGTGACAACGCGCGAGAAACGACGGATTCCCCGGCCGCCGACCGCAGCCGGGGGACCCGTCGCCGTATTCCTCATGTCAGAGGAATGGCATGGCTGATCAGACGAACGACAGGACCAGGCTCAATGCCTGCGAGGCGACCGACAGCACATTCGAGACCAGCGATGCGCCTGCGTCGAGCAGCGACAGGATGGTGTATGGGTCCACAATTATTCCTTTACCGGAGGAGGTGCAGTTGCCCCACCATCACAGCCCGAAAACCGCTGTCGCGCCACCCTTTCGAGGGGTAAGGAATGTGCTACCACAACCATTACCCCTCCGACTACACATGGTGGCCTGCGCCGATGAGCGGAAGGGGTAACGCGAGTGTCAGTAGAGAAACTTCCCGAACGCGCGACCCGGTGTGCGGGTACGGCAAATACGCCGCGCCCGTCGCGCGGCTACCGATGGCTAATCATCGGCTATCTCACGGAGAATAATATTTGCCGAGATGATCTTCCTCTGGTAGGAACGAATCAGCTCGGGGGAGAGAACCTTTCAACGTACCCCACGTGGAAGGAAGTACGGAAGACCGTAGTAGGAGGGGCTTTACGTGACCCGGACAACGAACCCGCACAATCCACGACGACGACGCCGCCAGCAGGACCGCGCCAGTTCGTCTTGTTCGGAGATACCTGACCTCGGTGGCTGGGCGCGCCGGATCCGCGAGCGCCGCAAGCTCCCGCGCCCGCGCGCCGCCGATCGCCTTCACATCAGCAAGGGGATGCTCAAGAAGATCGAGAACAGTGACGCTGCGTGCTCGCCAGCGGTTTTGAACCACCTCGTTACCGCCTACGACCTCGATCGCGCGCAGGAACGCTACACCCGCGACCTCGCCCAGCCCCCGGTCGCTCTGCCGCCGATCGCGGAACTACGCACCCGCACCGACACCCCCGAGCACCGCGCGACACTGACCTACCTCGACCGCAGCGAGATCGCCGGCGCCTACATCGATCCGCTGTGGAATGTGGTCCTCGCCAACGAGCGGTTCACCGCGAGCTTGCCCGGCATCGAGGGATTCCGCGACAACGTCGCCTTGTGGTTTTTTCACCCCGGCTCCACCACGCCCACCGCCGAACCCATCGTCGTGCACTGGGACAGCGCCGCCGCCTTCCTGGTCGCGACCCTGCGCGGTGCCCTCGGACGCCACCGCGACACCCCGCACGCCCTCGCCCTCTTCCACGACCTTCGCGGTGCGGCCACCTTCCGCGAGGCGTGGGACACCAGCGACGCGGTGGCCTACGGCCGCCGCCCCGAGGAACCCGTCCACCTGCGCGACCCCATCACCGGCGAGCCGTACTCCGGACACATCCATCTCGGCTACGCCTCGAGTTCCCACGACGTCCGATTCTGCGTGTGCTACTACGAGCCCTACCACGGACCAGGTCTGGCCGACAGTGTTAGCCGACAGGGAAGATGCCGATGAACAGCAGCTCACGATGCCAACGAATCCGACCGGCATCGCCGTGCTGACGAACGCACCGGTTGCCGCCGATAAGCGCCGTAGGGCCACAAGGCCCGCACGGTCCTGGCCTCGCGGTCCGGTCACGTGCGCACAGCCGGAGGCATCGAGAACGCCGACGCAATCGGCGTCGCCGTTGCCAACGCCCGGCTGTCCAGAGCGGCACGCTGAGCGCCTTTTCAGTAGGAATCCCGAGTGCGATCCAACAGACCCAGCAACCCGACTTTCGCCCCACACGGCACGCCCCGAATTCCCGCACCACTGAGCAGGAGTACCGAATGACAAGCAGTTCCCCCACCCGCCACCACACCGCCGAGCAGGCACCTCGTCGTTCACACGCCGGGGGAAACGCGCACGCGCTACCCCCGCACAGACGGGCAAGATGAAATGCGGAAAGCCCCGGCACTCGACGGGATGCCCGACTTCCACGACTCGCTGGAATGGCTGCGCCACCGCCATCATCTGTCCCGCGAGTCCGCCGCCCAACATGCCGGTTTCAGCAGCTCCTACCTCCACCGGCTCATCCGGGATCGGACCTATCCCGGCCGTCGTGTCTTCACCAAACTGGCCGACGCCTTCGACCTCGACCCTTCACAGCGACGCCACCTGCACGAACTGTGGCAACCTTCCCGCGACCTGCCACCTGCCGAGGAACTACGCCAGCGCCTCACGGTCCTGGGCATCCAAGCCCACCTCGACCACCTCGATACCCGCGACACCCTCGCTGTCTACCTCGATCCCCTCCGAACCGTGCTGCACGGCAACCGGATATTCCACCGCATGGTGCCCGGCCTCGCCGAGGCCGACAACTACTTCCAGTGGATGTTCTCCCCCGCCGCCCGCGAGCACATCGACAACTGGGACAACGAAGCCCGCTACACCGTCACCATCCTGCGCGGAACACTTGGTCGATACCGCGACCTCCCCCGAGCACGAACCCTGTTCCGCAAACTGCGAACCATCCCCGAATTCCCACGCATCTGGGAATCCACACCCATGCAAGTCACCTACGACCGACCCCGCCCGACACCGATCCATGTGCGCACACCCGACACCAACGAGCCCCTCCCACTCAGCCTCGAGATCAGCGACTACCCCGACTGCCCCCACGTCCTCCTCGCCTACGGCCTCTACGACACGTCCGCCATCGCCCGCTAACGGTGGCACCACTGGAACAAATGAGACCGATGGTTGCGTATCCGAAGGGGTCTCGCCGCGGTACCGCCCCGCCGGGAGCACGCAAGTCCGTGCAGCCCTGCCGCGAGTACCATCGGAGCGCCGCCGGGCGAGTTGGGCGACCTCGCCCGGGGCGTGTAGGCGTAGTGATGGTGTAGCCCGGCAGTGTCCTCTGCAGACTGCCATGATCGGTTCATGACTGACCGAACTCGGGTGCTGTATGCGATTGTGACCGGCGCACCGCCAGCTGACACGGTGAGTGAGCTGGTCGAACTCGCCCAGGCTGAGGGCTGGGACGTGTGCGTCGTCGCCTCGCCGAACGGTGTCCACTTTCTCGATATCGACGCCTTGGAGGCGCAGACCGGTCACCCGGTGCGCTGGGAGTTCGAACAGCCAGGAACCGAGGACCTCCTGCCCCCGGCCGACGCGATCATCGCAGCACCGCTGACGACGAACTCGATGGCGAAACGGTCAGCCGGTATCGGTGACAGGCTGCCGCTCGCCCTGTTGGTAGAAGCCGTCGGCGGAGGGCTGCCCGTCGTAGCGATCTCGCACGCCAAGCAGGAGCAGATGAACTTCCCCGCCGTGCGTGAGGCCCGCGAGCGACTGGCTGGCTGGGGTGTGCGGTTCGTCCTCATTACCGAGGACGGTGAAACCGGACCGCTCCTTGGCCGCGGGCGTTGAACGTGCCGGGTGAACCGCTGGCCGCTGCAGGGTCCGCTACCGTCTGCCAGAATCGATGAACATGGCTGAGACACGGGCAGGGCTGATCATCTGGGATGTGGACGGCACGCTGATTCCGGCGGACCTGCGCTGGCTGCGGCGAGCAGTAGCCCGGACCTACGACATCGAAGAGTCGACTGTCGTGTTTCCTGCTGCGCGGATACATGGTTACACCGACGAGTCCATCGTCGTGGACACGGCCATAGCCTCGGGCGTCGCCAGCGAGACCGCCGAAGAAGGATTCAGCCGGTACGCTGACGTGCTGATGCAGGTCATGAGGCAGGGAGAGGCTGAGCTCGCCCGCGACCAGGCAGCGTATCCGGGTGCCGTGCAAACTATCGCTAATTTGGCGGAGCACGGGTACATCCAGACGGCTCTCACCGGGAACCTCCGTGTATCGGCCGAATTCAAACTGACCGTGGCGGGCCTGGACTCCCACCTCGACCTCGAAATCGGTGCCTTCGGCTCAGACGCGCGGGAACGCTTCGACTTGCCCGCGTTCGTCGCCGACCGGTATCAGGCGAAGTACCGGCACCCCATTGAGCCTGCGCGGACCGTCATCATCGGCGATGCGCCGAATGATATTGCCACCGCTCGGCACGCCGGATTCGGCGTTGTTGCGGTGTCCCACCGGATCACCTCCGAGGAGCTGTGGGAACACTCGCCAGATGCGGTCGTGGACCGGCTGGATCCCGACGAGGTACTCGAAGCTATCCGTTCGGCACAGACAATCCGATCAGCCGCGAAGCTCGATCGCTAGGCGGAGGTTTCGCCTACTCGCTCCATCAACGCGAGGACCGGCTTCTCGTTCTGCCAAGGAGCCATCCTCTCGATTGCGCGTTGCGCACGTTCGAGTCCACGACGATTGCCCATGGTTGCCAAATCTTCGTAGGTCTCACCGAGGACCCGGCATCCCTCGTCCAGTTCTCCTGACAGCGCGTATGCGCTGGCGAGGTCGACGCGCGCTGCCAGGGCGACGTTAGGGCTGTCCATCTCGGGCGAGTCCAGCGCGGCGGTAAGGGCGGCGATAGCGCGTTTCGGTTGCCCGAGGAGGAGCTGGCAGGTGCCGACGTAGACTTGGATACGGGTGCTGTTCCAGTCGCTGAACAGGCCGGAGCGGTTGTCTTCATCGATGCTCTCTGCGGCGCGCTGTGCGCGAGTCAAGGCTTCCTCGCATTCATCCCGAAGGTCTAGCACGGCGTAAGCCTGCGCCTGCTCGGCGCCGATCCGCGCTCGCGCCGCAGATGGCAAGAAGGCAGCGAGGCCAGCTGCCTCATTCAGTACTCGGAGCCCGATGACAACGTCACCATCCGAACTCATCAACGTCGCTGCATCCGACCGGAGATTGCTCTCGAAGATTCGCGCAATACCGCCCAACGTCTTGTCCTGGAGCTGGTCGGCAAGCTTGCGGGCGAACGCGGCATGGGTGAGTGCCATCGACCGGTCACCGATGGCACTCCACACCCGGCTAGCCACAACGGATGTCTCGCCCAGCAGCGCCCCCGCCCGCCGTTTGATCACATCGTCGCTCGCAGCTCGAAACAATGACGCGACAGCATCTCGGTGAGCCTCGATCGGGCCGATGAGCGCATCGGGTGCCAAACTCTGGCGCTGACCGGCCAGCAGATCGGTCACGGTAGCGAAACTGCTGAGAGAACTTGACGCCGAGCGCGTTCGCATCAGTGCCGAAGCCTCTTCCACGTCCAACACATCGATTGCCGTGTGATCGGCCCCGACCAGCACCGAGCTGCTGATCGGTGCGACGTCAACTGTCGATGCGGAGGAGCCATCGCCCCCGGCCAACGGAAAGTCCGTACTCACCAACGCTGACTCGGGGGCCGTGGCCAGGTCAGCGCTGGGCACATCACTGGTGTTCGAGTCAGCCTTGCTTCTACGCGCAGCTTTCGGGTGACGTGCTCGCCAGGCGGCTTCGCCTTCGGCCACGATCTGCTCGAACCGTTCCCGGTCTTCCGGTGTGGCGCGTTGGGCGTAGGCGGTGTCCAGGATCTCTTGGGTCTGCGCGCGGAGTTTGACCGCGCTCAGCCCCGACTTCCAATTGCTGATCGTGGTGCTTTCGACGCCGAGCATCGTGGCGAACTGCCGGATCGGTTGTCGCATCGCCTCTTGCAACACGGCAGCTTCGAAGCCGGTCCATTCCCGCGCTCGTATCATGCGGCCCCCTTATTCCCGCTCCTGAACTGGGAAATGCCTACGGTACGCCTACGCTAAGCCAACACTGCGCGGTTCCTTCCGATACCGCTGGCGCGCCACGATTTTCACCAGGAACCCATTCCCGGGGGAGGCCGAGGCACAACCGCCCGATCCGACTTCCCTCAACGTTGGAAACGCCATCAGGGAGGCCGCGCATGAACGGCAGCAACAAGCCGAACTCACTCCCGTCCGCGGCGAGGCAGGCCGAGCTGGGCGAGTCGGCCGGCGCCCTCGCCGAGACCGAGATCCCTCGCGCATTCGACTGCTCACTGTCGACCCTGGTCGGGCAGCTCGACGCGATGACGATCGCTGGATGGGTGACCAGGGCTACTGAGCCGTCCGGGGAGTTGCGATGACGCCGATCAGCACGCCGGTGCAGCCGTACACCGAGTCTCCCCACAGCCGGTCCGAGTTCTACCGCCGCATATGTTCGTTGCCGACCGTGGTCGACCCGCAAACGGGGCGGATCACGATTAAGGCTGGGTCTCTCGTCGGAGCGGTGATGATGCCGACCGGACTGGCGCAGCAGGTCAAGAACAGCCTCGATCTGCGTGGTGTCGCTCCGCTGTCGATCATCGGCCACCCCCGCGCAGGGATGTGGACCTTCTTGGTGCGAGCCGACATGCGGCCTATCGCCGACCCTGGCGTCATCGCCCAGCTGTGGCACGCCCGGGTGGTAGTCATCCGCGACGGAGACATCGCATTGCCCTCCCCCGTCCCGGACCCACTGATGATCCGCACCTGGATCTCCCCGGCGACAGGGACTTTCCGGCCCTCCGGCGAAGTAGTGATCGAATGCGCCCGAGCATTCCTACCGAGAACGGCTCGGCGATGACACCCGACAGCAAGCAGTCACCCTGCCCGGACGAACCCGACGTCCGTCTCTCGGTCCTGATTTCCAGCGTCCGAATGGAATTCGTCGCCTGTGTGACCGCCGCACTGGTGTTCGTCTGCGACGTGGCCGCCCGTCGCCCCGGAACCGTCACCGTGCAGTCCGGAACCTGCGCCGGACTGCCGCGCTTGCCCGGCGAACGCCTATACCTCCATCCCTGACCCACGCCGTCAAGATTCCCCGACCAACCGAATGGCCTCCGAGATTTCACCCGGTCGAACTGGAGCTGAGCGCCTACGCCGCCGCCGTGGTCATTTCCCGGGATGAGGGAGTCGAACAATGACGCAACGGTTCTCGCGAATGCACCGCAGCGGATTCTCCCGAGCTCAAGTAGCAGCGATCTGCGCACTGGCCACCGGCCCGAAGACCGCCCGCCAGATCGCAGGAGGGCGCGTGGTGGGGCCCGTCCCGTCATGCTGCGCTGGCCTGTCACCAACGCCTACGCCACAGCTACCGGCGACGCCGACAATCCGCGCGCAGAAGCGGTCGCTGGCTGACCGGCGCACGGTTGCTGTGTGTCTCGGGCGGCGTCGCAGCAAACTGCGTGGCGATCGGCAAGATCGTCGAATCCGGCCGGGAGTGCGGCGGGCGTGAGCGATGGTCGTGGAGCGGGAGGAAACCCGCCGCACCGACAGTCCCGGAACAAGCGAGTACCAGGCGTTCGCCGCACGGCTACAACGGCCGAGGCAGCATCTCGTCAGGGGAACCGCGGCCTTGTGCTGATCGCTGGCGGGGCGCGGATAGATACTGCACAACATGAGCTTGTCCACCACCGGTTTGTCGCCACCGGCACGTGGATGGATCGCGACGCGTAGATTCGCTCGATAGGCCAGTAGGGGAAGGAGACAGGGGAGGATGCTCGATTTCGACGTTTCGCGGTTGCCCGCCGATCCAGCCGAATGGCAAGCCTTAGTGGATGCGTTGACGCGAACCGACGACTACTCCGAGACACACTATCTGGAGATGAAGTCGGCGTTGGACATGCGGGACAACGCTGACTTCATGAAGATTCCAAGGTTCATCCTCGGCGCCGCTAACCGCATGCCAGACGATGCGGCACCCTACCTGGGCGGGCACGCGATCATGGTGCTCGGAGTGAAGTACGGAAGCGCCGAGGGGCTTGAGAAGCCACTGGAAAGCAAAGACATTCGCGCTAAAGTCGATCCGTACACCGGTCTCGGCAAGATCGACTGGTGGGTTCACTACCTGGACGGCGACAAAGACCCGGCCCGGCGTGTTGTCATCATCGTCGTAGCACCACCACAGTGGGGCGACCCGATCAGGGTGTGCTACCAGAAGTTCGCGCACAAGGTCCCCAGCACCAAGAAAGGCGAGTGCTCGAATCAGGCATGTCCTCGACCCGACAAGCTCGAGAAGGTATTGGCGGACAACGGCTGGATCTTCTGCCGACCCGACAGCGAAACGAGGTTGGCCCGGGGAAAGGACATCGAGCATCTGATGGAACGCGCCCTCAACGGGCGCCCGGCCGACCCCGATGTTGTGGTCCACGGCAAGGCCATCCGTGTCACCGTGCGCGATGACTTCTTGAAGAAGTATTTCAAGGCATGGGGAGACCACTATAACGAATCCCTAGCTACACCTCCGTTTCACACCGCGTACGCAGCGCTGCGAGTCGACAACCGCACGCACGAAGAGTTCAGAAATGAGGTACGCGAATGGGTTTCGAAATTCAATGAGGAGTGGTCGACTCTAGCGGAAATGGCCGCCGTTGTCGGCCGAGACGAATACCAGGTCTCTTTCACGATCACGAATAGCAACGGAGTCTCTCTAAGACGCCCGAATCTCAATGTCCACATCGGAGGAATGACATTTCCCCAAGACGCGATCGACAAGTCTCGGTTCCATGCCTACCGGATTGTTCCGCAGCCGCCCCGGGAATACGGCACTCCGCCACGCGTCTTTCTCGAAAGCGAGCGCGCCGCAGCCTCGTTGATTCCGGTGGAACGTCCGCGGTTGCGGCGCCAATTCGATCAGATAGTGGGCCAGTACGGTGACGATCCGCAAGGGCTGACATTAAGCGTCAGAATGGAGGACTTGAGGGCGCACGGGAAGCACGTGGTCGCACCAGACGATGTGTTCATTCTGACCTACGAACCGGACATAACCGAACTGGTTGCAACTTGGGAGATCTCCGCAGCAGATCACAGCCGCCCACCGTATCGTGGCGAGACGCGAATCCCCATTGTCGACGTCGACGTATCAGAGCTCCTCGAACGCCAGCTCAAGACTCCAGTCAAGAAAGAAGAGTGACGACAGCACGCCGCAAACCTGAAACCGCCTATTCTTGCAGTGCCTCGTTGAGCGCGTCCCGAAGCCAATCTGTGAGGTCGAGGTCTACGACTTCTAGGACCACATCAGCCGCCGCATAAACGTGCCCGTGATCGGCCGCTGTCAACGTCCATTCTCCCGAGAACTTGGTACCCGGTTCTTGACCGGTAACCAATACAAACTCGGTTTCCAAACGGTAAGGCGGGCGCCCAACTCTCAGATCCCTCAGAGTGAACGACATCTCCACGCCGTCGTCAGATTCTTCAACCGAAATCACACCGTCATCATCTGACGCCGGTAACACCGGCGACTCGAACGGAGGGGCAGATGAGATTCCCGGGAACAAGCTCGCAAAATCTTCACCCCACTTCTTCGGCAACTCCGGCAATACCTCTATAAGGTCTGACGTCTCATTGTAGTTGCTATCGACGACAAGCATGGCTCCCTCAACCGAGAGGTGCACCTCCGGCTGCTTCAGGTACTCGCCGGAGCTATTCGATACCGTGATCTCTAGCGGTGGGGCGACCGCTCCGGCCGCAAAGTCGACGATAGCGGACCAACCACTGCGCAGAGCGGTCACCCATTCCTCAAGTTCGGTGCTGAAGGCTTGAGGAGAACGAAAATCCGTGACGATAGGCTGTCCGAACATGTTCCTTTCCGATGTCGGTGTGCCGAGCCGGTCGCGTACATGCTCGATATACTTTTCCAGCAGGCCACTGTCCCATCGGCATCGGTAGACGTTCCCCTTGACTGTTACGACCGGAGTGGCTTTCGGCTTGTGTCCTGTGACGAGTCGCTGGCAGAGAGAGTCGATCTCCGCCGCGTTCGCCGCCCGCGTTTCGCTGGAAGGCCGGACGTAGACACCACCGTTCAGGAGCAAGGGACGCTTGCCACCTGGCTCAGTGAACTCTTTGCGGCAAGGGAAGATTGGATCTCCGTACCGCGGCGGCGCGACGACGATGATAAGGACGTGCCGGCCTGCGCCTCCAGGAACTTCGACACGCTCAGTCCACCATGTAGGCCGGGCTCCGCCGCCGGTGTAGTTGGCCAGGTAGTTCTTCAGATCCTTCTCGTCCACCGTTGGAACACCGAGGATGGCACCTTTCTGAACCCCGAGCACCATTACTCCATGCCCCTCGAAGTGCATCTCTGCGAGGTCAGGCAAACGGTTTGCCGACCCGAGGATGTACTTTGCAATCTTCGCGCGGCCCACGTTGGTCTTCGGGTCGACGTCGGACTTGACCTCAAGGTAGTCGGTTTCGTAGTCGTCGCCTGTGTCGCGCACGTGTTCCACCAGGTCAGACCACGCCATCTGTCCCCTCGGCAGCACCGTGAAATCGATTGGCATCCTGTTCCTTCCCCTAACAGACGCCTGCCATCGTAGGCCGTCACCCGACCGACACGCACATGGGTAACCCGATGCTAGCGGGCTTCGAACGAAACGACATCGATCCCCGTTGCCTCTGCTCGCCGCCTGCAATCCCTTGTCCCGGACCAGCCGTCGCCCATAGGGTAAGCAATACACCTGTCCGCCCTGAGGTCGACCATGTGCTGGTTGCGGTGGTTGCCCGCGGCCGGGCAGTAGCGGCGCCCGTTCTTCCACCGAGGGTTGTGTCGGCACGTCGGATGGCAGGGCCGCTCCCAGGCCGCAGGGTGCGGCTCCGGAATGATCCTGTATTCGGGGTGACGGGCGGCGATGATCGGTGAACACGCCCACCGGTCGGCGATCGCATCCAGGCCGGGTGGTCGTCGTGGTCGCCCGTCTGGGCAGTCGCCGTGGACGACGATCAGGGTTGTTCCGAGCGGGAGCTGTACGAGTTCTTCGCTGAGCACGTCGCCTGCGGTGTGCCAGTCGTCGTAGAACCGGGACCCCGTGACGAGCAGCCGGAACACCGCGGTCACGTCGTCGCGGGATTCCAACCCGCGTACTATGCAGGCTCGGTCGCGACGCGAACCCATGTGCCTGGCGTTCCATCGGCCACGCACACGAACATGGTTGCCGCACTGTCCATGAATATCTCTCCCTTGCCGTGGTTGCCGGCAGTGGGTCGGCCGACGGTCGCCGCGGGAACAAGATTCAGTTGCGCACTTGTACCGTCGAACTGGCCGCCATAGACGCCGGTTCCGAATAACTTTGCGCTGCTGTCACTTTCGCCGACAACGCCTGCAACCCTACCTGTGGGTCGACCGCCGCCTGTACCCTTTGCCGAGCACACAACGCCAGGCGCGCCTTCACCACGGACACCAGCGCCAAATGGCACTGCGTGTCGACCCAGCACACCTGCGGTTTCAGCACCACCAGCCGCATACCCAATGACGCCAAAACCCTCGCTCGTATTGGCTCCCCCCACGCCGGCGTAGCCGGGTTTAGATGAGACGCCCAGTGCACCTGTGTCACCGACTCCGATCACTCCGAATCCGTCACGCCCGGGGTGCCATCCAGCCATCGCGGCGTAGCCCTGCTTCGAGGACACACCGAACACGCCAGTGTCGCCCAGTCCGTGCACTCCCGGGCCTGTGCGGTAGACGTTGTGGCCGTATACGCCTGCCGACGTTCCTCTGCCTTCGCCGGACACTCCTACGGTTCCGATCCCGCGGATTCCGGTCCCACGGCCGTTGGCGTGAACACCGGTTTCGCCAAACGCGAGCACGCCAAAGCCGTCCACGCCATAGTTGTTTCCCTCTACACCTGCACAGCCCGCCCCACTGCCAATGCCGAGTATGCCGGTGTGCTACTGACGATGGCCGTTGACAGTGTGGGCCTGGGTCTTCTGTAGCAGCCTCTCATAGGGTGTCTGCCCTGCGAGGCCGCCGTGTGGGCGGTGGAAGTTGTAGTAGTCCTCCCATTCCTTGAGCTTGTCGTTGAACAACCCGGTGTCGTCGATGACGACACCGTCGAGGAGGCGGTAGAACTCTTCGGCGTCGATGCGGTGCGAGCGCTCCACCTTGCCGTTGAGGCGCGGGGTTGCCGGTTTGATGTAGGTGTGGCCGATGCCCTGGTCGATCACGTGCCAGTGGAAGGCCGACTGGAACTCTGCACCATTATCGGTCTGGATCTTCTCGACCTGGAACGGCAGCCGGGACAGGACGTAGTCCAGGAACTGGATCG
The DNA here is from genome assembly GCF_015477775.1 of Nocardia abscessus. Lineage (GTDB taxonomy): Bacteria > Actinomycetota > Actinomycetes > Mycobacteriales > Mycobacteriaceae > Nocardia > Nocardia abscessus_A. The sequence continues at coordinate 20,386 of NZ_JADLQO010000018.1, forward strand.
CGGTCTTCTGGTCCGAGCGAGGATAGACGCGCAGCACCCTGCCGGGTGCAGTCGTCGATGGCGGTGTACTGGTAGAAGCGCTTGCGCCGCCCGGCCGCGGTGGTGATCGGTTCGATGAACTTCACATCGATCTGCACATGGTGGCCGGGGCGCTGCTTCTCATAGCGCTTCCAGCGCTGCTTGTGGCGTTTGTAGCGCTGCGAGGCCGGCAGCCGGTTCATGTTCAGCCGCTTCAGGATTCGCCAGACCGTGGACTGGCTGATCGACACATCGTGGTAGCGCTGCAGATACATCGTGATCTTCATCGGACCGAAGTGGTAGTGCTGGCGCAAGTGGATGATCTTGGTGACCACCTCGGGTTCTGTGACGGTCGGGCAGTGCAGCGGAGCGCTGGAGCGATCCTTGAGCCCGTCGAGCCCTTCGTCCTCGTAGCGGCGCTTCCATCGGTAGAAGATGTTGCGGCTGATGCCGTAGTAGCGGCAGGTCGCGGCCACGTTGCCGCTGACCTCCTCGGCATGCCGAAGCACCGCCAGGCGCCGGTTCGCTCGCCGGACCAGATCCTTCTCACTCCATACACGTTCGGGCACAGGACTCCTTCGTATCAGGAGCCCAAACTGTCAACAACCTCCGTCAGTTTTAGACCTAGCAGTGCGGCGAACTCACGGATCGACTTGCGCATGGCTTCTTGGAGTGCGGCGGCTTCGAAGCCGGTCCACTGTCGCGCTCGTGCCATCGCCTTTGCCTATGTTTTTGAGCCTGACCTGGGCAAATACCTACGCTACGCCCACAGTACGCCATCACCGCGCTGTTACAGCCGAAACCACCTGTGCGCCAGGGTGAAAAGCGGTACCCGGTACCGGGCCGACGCCGCAAACCCCTCACGCGGCGCACCGGCGGCCAGGGTGGCGGTCCGGTGGCGAAAGCCCCCGGTGCCGGGTACCACCCGAACTTTTGCCGCCTTGGACCCGGAAAGAAGCACTGCGCGATGCTCACCAGTTCCCTCGCCATCTATCAATTGATCGCCAGGACCGGACAGGCGGCGCATCAAGCGCCCCTAGCGCCGTTCACGATCTCGCAGGCGCACATGGTGATGCGCTACCACGTTGCCTGCCGGGCGAGGCGCTGCCCACGCAAGGCCGCCGCCCTCGACACCCTCGTCCAAGCCCGCCGGGTGGTGCCATCCGAGACGAAGCCGCGGTGAGCCACGATGACCACACTGCCGAGTAGCGGCTCCCCGGACGACCACCTGCCCGATACCAGCAGTAGTGATCCGGCCGAAGTGACGCCGGAATGGGCGCCGGTCGAACCGCTGCCGTCGAGCGAGATGTTGCTGGCGGCGTTCGCTGGATTGACGCCAATTACAGCCACAGACATCCTGGATCCGGCCAGCGACTTGGTGATCTGCCAGGAGCGGCATCTGTTGGCGTTCGAGGTGCTAGCGAGTGGCGCCGTCGCGGGCGAAAGAGTGCAATCTGTTGCGACGGCTTTGGTTTCGGCGCGAGAAGAACTCGACCTGCTGGTGACGATCATCGACGACGCTGTGGGCAAGCGACTGCCGCGCCGTCAGCGGGATGGGAAGCACCTTGCGGGCCCGGATGGGAATGCCCGGCCTGTACCGGTACATACGGAGTCGATCGGGGAGATCGCGGCTCGGATGGCCGCGCTTTGGGAAGTGGTCAGCGCCCACGTGGGCGACGTCGGTGATCTGCCAGAAGCACATCGCCTGATGGAACTGTCCGAGGGCTACGACGCCCTGGCTGCTGAGATCGATGCGGGTCGGCGAATCCCGCCGGGGTTGTGATGCGCTGTGCGGCCAACCACCTCGCCACGGCGAATCCGACACATTCACATCGAATCTGGGGCGCTGAGCTTGGACTTCCAGGCGAGTGCCGAGCAGGTGCAGAACGTCGCAGAGGAGCTGGCGCAGGGGTTTCCGGACTTGGTGGTGACGGTCGACGACGACGTCTGTGATGACCTGCCACCGCTGCCGTGTGCCGCGCTCTGGGACTGAACCGCCGCACTGCCCACCGGCTAACCCGGCTCGCGGCGTCCGCAGCTCCTTACTGAATCGCGAAAGGACTCCACCCTTGCCGTCTGAACGTCAACCATCGCCGTATGTCGTTTTCGGGATCACGAACCAGCCGCTGGGCTGCACGGTGCCGCCAGTCGACGCGCAGCCCCAACAACCGCTGCCGGATGCGGGGCCGTTCCTACGGGTGTGCGCCGGGGGTCAGGAACCCACTACCGCGCTGTTGCGCTGTGCCCGCGAATTAGATGGCGAGTGGCGTCATGTCCATGAGCATGGCGGTAACGCCTCGGCAGAGGTCAATGAACAGCTCAACTTGCTGATCTGGCTGATCGACCGGGAGGCGGGTGGGCACACCAGCGGGATTGTGTTCGAGGCTGACGCTCCGGTGCTTCCGTCGTCGTACGGCGATTGGGTGGCACGGCTGATGTGGAAGTCCGTGTTGTATGCGCTGCGGCAGTACGAGCCGGAGCATCACGAGCGAGACGCGACCGAGCTGATGGCCTGTGTCCGGACGTTCGACCAGCTGGTCGCCGATGTGCAGGCAGGTCGGGTCCGGCTGCCAGAGCAGGCGGGGGCGTCTCGGCCGAGGGTGGGACGACCTCGGGGCGAGGATGTCACGTGACACCATCAAACAAACGGGGAGACAGCACATTTGTGTATGCCGATGGCCCGCTGGCGGAGGCGATGTGCCAGGTGCATCTGTTGGACCTAACGGTGGGGCGGGCGCGGGAGCTGCGGGACATCCATCGCGAGCACCACCCGGACGGGTGCGTGGTGCACCTGGAAGCGGCCTATCTACTGCTGCTCGAGGACGGCTGCTAAGTGACGTCGCCTCTTCTCCTGGCTATTCCCTGGACCGGTTCGATCATCTTCACCGGCGTGCTGTGCTTCCGGCTGGGCTACTGGTGGAAGACGACGGAGCTGCAAGGGCGGCATGCGATAGGGAATGTGCCGGGGCGGGACAATCCGTGGGAGTCGGATGCGAACGACCTCGGTGACGAAGTATCGACGAGTACATCACCACCGGCAAGGCCGCGGCGGTGGCGGAGCGATGATGATGACGACACCGAGGTGATGCCGGTGATCACCGATGCTGTAGCTGACCAGTAGGACTGCACCAGTCAACGTAGCCCGCTCCGTTTGAGGAGCGGGCTACTGGGCGTTGCGGAAACTTCGGTTTGTACGCGGCGGCGCGGCCGATCTGACTGTGCGGTCAGCTCTCGCGGTACCGCGCCAGAACCTGCTTCACGGCATCCGTGACAGGCGGTTCCTCGACCAGGCTGGTCCAGGTGTACGCGTCGTGTTCTGTCAGTTCCACGGGCCCGGCATGGCCGACCTCGACGGTGAAGTTGAACTGTCGGCTTCTCTTGCCGCTGCCGGACTGGTAGTCGAACTCGCCGAGGTAGTTCGTGATGGCGGTGACCTCAAGGCCCGTCTCTTCCTTAACTTCCCGAATGAGGGCTTGATCGATGGCTTCGCCGGGATCGACTTTGCCACTCGGAAGTTCCCAGATCCCACCCATGAAGTCGTCGGCCGGTCGTTGCAGTAGAAGGACTCTGCCGCCGTGCTGGACGACGGCACCGACGACGAGTTGTTGCACCTCGTCCCGGTCGGCTTCCCGCGTCAACTTCTCCAGCAGTGTGGTCTCGATCATCGAGCCCTATCCTTCAGGTCGGCGTGGTGGGTGATCACTTTGTGCAGTGCTTCGACGTAGCGGTCGACGAGCGGCAGGTCCTAGTCCCGATGCCAGACGGGGAGTTGAAAGCGGTGTGGTGCAGCGCTTCGACGCGCGGGTAGTCGCCGGGGGCGAAGTGCAGCAGCGGTGTGGCGATGGCGAAGAAGGTATACGCAGGGACAATCACCTCATCACCTGCCCCGATGCCGCAGGCGGCGTACATCGAATACAGCGCAGCGGTGCCTGAGCTGGCGACCACGGCCTAGCGGATACCGAAGTAATGCTGTAGTGCGTCTTCGAGTCGGGCGATGACACCGGAGCGGTCCTAGATCGAGATGCCCTCCTCGAGCTGATCGAGGATGGCGATGCTGGTGGCCTCGGTCAGTGGGGGCCATGCAAAGTGCGGTGCGCTTCGGTTATGACGGATGGGCCGCCAAGCAGCGCCAGTGGTGAGGTCACAAGAGCTCCTTGGGATTGATGTGGTTGCGGGTGCGCGGCCTCGTAGCAGGCGGTGACAAAGGCCATGTGAGCGAGGCTTTCGGCGGGACCGCTGAGGTTCGGTCGCGTGCCGTCGATGACGCGGCGGAAGTAGTCGATCTGGGACGCCGCGGCCGAGGGCCAGCCTTGTTCCCGACGCAGCGACTCGATGACCTCGCCGCTGTTGGTCAGCCGGGCGAGGACCGAATGGGCGAGGCTGCGGTCCCCCGAGTCACGTTGTGTATGCGGTGGTTTAAGTGGTGCACGGTTGCCATCGGTACGCGCGATTCGCGTACCGGTCAGGTAGTGTCGGGGTAACGCGCGTCATTACCAAGGTCAGGCGGCTAATGGTGAGGTAGAGGCATGGTCAGAGGGCGGGAATGGACCGGGTTCGAAGCGGCAGTTCTTCAAGAAGCGATGCGAAAGTCTGTCCGGGACTTCGCAGCCCTACTCGGGGTGGAATCCACCACGGTTACAAATTGGCGAGCGGGTCTGAGTTCAGTCAGGCCGCGCTCAAATACGCAGGCCATACTCGACACGACCTTTGATCTCCGGGCTACACCGGATGATAAGGCTCGATTCGACCAGATCGTGTCCGAAGGAGAGGCGGCGTGGCGGAAACGACACTTGCCGCAAACCCGAAAACCAGCTGCGATGATTAACCACCCCGGCGGCTCAATTGCGGATAGCTTGGATAACGCCGCGCGTGAGGACAATATATTTCGATTGCGGCGGGTACTCATGGGATGCATTCCGAGTACGCCACCGGGTACCGAGCCAGAGTTCACCTCTTCGGTAATGCACGTGTGGGATTTGTTCTTTTCGGCTCAGTTCAGCGAAATGGAACGAACGCTCCCGACCGTCCTAGCGAGCGCATACAACACCATTGAGGACACTGGGGGCGAGTTACGACGACAGGCCAGCATTTCGCTTGCCCAACTATTGCATGCTTCATCAAATCTCTTGGGCTACGCGGGACAGACGGACCTGGCATCGTTGGCACTTCTCCGCGCTGATATGCTTGCAGCGGAAAGCGGCGATGAACTGACCCGAGCCGCGATAAAAGGTTCGCAGTCATGGCTTTTGGCGAAAAATAGCATGTACGACGATGCGGCAGCATGCGCCGAAAATGCGGCTGCCGAGATAGAACCGCGTTTGTCCACGGCTACAGCACGCCAGGTCGCCATCTGGGGAGAACTTCTGTGCTATGCGGCATTCGCCGCCTCTCGATCGGGGGACTACCGCGAAGCGCAAAGGTATCTGCGTCTGTGCGACGCAGCCGGGACGCAGCTGGATGACGAGTATGTAGGTAGGCCCGAGGTATCTAACGTGTTCGGTCGCACCTCGGCCGCTAGCTTTGGCGTTATCAACGAGACTGTGGCCAGTCGGCCGCGTGAGGCCCTGAAACTCGCGGCTGTTGTCAGTGGTGGCGGTACCGGAATTCCGCCCACGCTACAAAGCCGCAGGCTCATCAATGTTGCCCAAGCGCAGATCCACAATCGAGACGATGCGGAAGCTGTTGACACACTCCGCGACGCGTACTCGATGGCACCGGAATTCGTTGGTCACATTCCCCTATTTCACACGCTGACCCACGAGCTATTGACCCGCCACGGTCGACAACGAGTGGACGGGCTTGTCGATGTTGTCAAATACCTCGGTGCATCCATCCAACCCGTAGGAATCCAACCTTGATTGTCAACCCCACCGCCTTTACTATCCTCTGTTTCGGCGACTCCAACACCTTCGGACAGCCCGATGAAGGGCGCGGCCGGTGGCCAGCCGACGTGCGATGGACGGGGCGGCTACAACAACTTCTCGGTACTGGATACGCCATTATCGAGGAAGGTTTAGGTGGTCGCACCACCGACTTGAACGACCCCGATCGCGACGACCGTAACGGCCGTAAATACTTTCAACCATGCCTGCGCAGCCACTCACCCCTGGACATGGTGGTCATCATGCTTGGGAACAATGATCTAAAAACGAAATTTGGTCGAGAAATAGATGATGTAGCTACAGCACTTGAGGGCTACATCGACAACATCGAGCGCACAGCGTGGACCCGCACCGGCGGAGTTCCTGCGGTACTGCTGGTTAGCCCGATCCATCTTGATGCAACCCAGCCTGCGTTTGCAGAGCAAAGTTCCGAATACGACGCCGACTCCGTGCGCAAATCGCGCAAACTCGGTGATGCCATCAGCCGCGTCGCTGGCAGGCGCGGAGCTTTGTTCGTCGACGCAGCGACAGTCGCGCACCCGGGAACCGACGGCGTACACCTCAGTCATGACTCACACGAGCGGCTTTCGAAGCTGATCGCCCAGATGATCGCCGGGTTAGAGCAGTTCGGCGAACGCTGACCGACGCGTCGGGCGTCCTTGATGCGCTGGCCCGCACCGGCCGTTTCGGCGTGTATGCGGGCTAGAAGATAAGCGGGACACAGCGGGCGGTGTCTGCACGGCCGGGCCGACTTTCTCGTCGCCTGTTGCAGCGCGGCAGCTTCGACGCCGGTCCGTTCCCGCGCTCATATCATGCCGCGCCCTGCTTTCCAGCGCCTGACCTGGGAAATGACTACGGTACGCCTACGGTAGGCCACCACTGTGCCGTTCCTGCCGATGCTGTTTGCGGGCCAAAATTTTCACCAAAACGCGTCTTCGGGGGTAGTCATGGCGAAGCCGCCGGACCGGCTGTCCCTCGTTGTTGGAAGTGTCATCAGGGAGGCCCGCGCAGAGATATCTCAACGAGCTGAACTCGCACCCGTCCGCGGCGAGGCGTGACCAGCCGGGCGACGAAGGCATACGGCCCGCCCCCGAGTGGTCTCCGAGCGCCGACCACCCGAGTAGCGCCACGACGTGGTGGCGCAGACATCAATGGTCGATAGTTCGACCCCGTGCGGTCATCCGGGCGTTCCTACCGGACCCGACGGCGAGCACGATCGTGGCGCACAACCGATCTCGCCTCCCGCGCAGGGTCTCGCCCGGCTCTCGAGGCTCCCGGTGGTACTGAAATCGAAAGGTTGGAATCCATGACCCCCATGCCTCTCGCCGAGGTCGCCCGCGCGGTTCGCGGTCGGCTCGACACCGTCGACGATGCCCAAGCGTCCGTCACCGCAGCGACTGCGTTCGACTCCCGCCAGGTCGAGGATGGCGGGCTGTTCGCCGCGCTGCCCAGCAAGCGCGTCGACGGCCACGTCTTCGCCGCCGCCGCGATAGAGAAGCGCGCGGTCGCGGTCCTGGCCTCCCGCCCGACCGGCACCCCGGCGGGCGTCGTTGAGGACGTGGTGACTGCGATGAGCGATCTTGCCCGCCGTGGCCACCCGCTACACCGGCCGGGTGCTGGCGATCACCGGGTCGGCGGGCAAGACCTCCACCAAGGATTTGCTGACCCCAGATCCTGGCCCGACACGGCAGTGTCGTGGCCACCGAGCGGTCGTTCAACAACGAGATCGGGTTCCCGCACACCGTGCTGCGGGTCCAGGCCGACACGGACTTCCTCGTCCTGGAGATGGGTGCGCGCGGGCGCGGCCACATCAGCTGGATCGACAACTTCTACAACACCCGAGCGCCGTCACTCCTACCTCGGCTACCTCAGCCCCACCGAGTATGAGACGCTGTGGCTCGACATCCAACCAAGTCCTCAACTCTCGTAAGCGCGGACCGACGAGCGGGGGCCAGATCAGGTGGTCGCATCATCGGGGACCGCTCACGACGATCTCACTCCGCGCGGACCGCCGCTCGAATATCCTCGCTCGGGTGACGGACGACGAGCATCGTCCCTCCTCCTTCCGTCCGTGCGGTCTGGAGGCTACGACAAGGACGAGGTCGATGCCTTCATCGACGTGGTGGGGGAAGACTTGAAGCGCGTGACGGACGAGAACCTCGACCTCAAAGTTGCTCTCAGAAAACCGGATCTGATGATTGCCGAGTTGCAGTCCCAGCTCGCAAGCAAGAGGGTGCCGGTTAGCGTCGAGCTGCAGGTGGGCTCACCCGTTGCGCATCACCGGGGCGTGGCCGCATCTGCTCATCGCCCCCGTCTCGCCGCCCCCGGGTTGCGCCGAAGCGATTCGACTACGGTGGCCTGCTGATCAGCGGGCGTCAAATCATGATCTCCGCAACTCAGGTCAGGCTCCACATTGCTCAGGCAAGTAGCAGCCGATGCGGTCGCCGCTGGGTGCGGCCTTTAGCAAAATCATAACGGTCGCGAGGATGCTCTGTCTGGCATGAATCGGCTCGCCTTCCCATTCCAGCTGATCACCAGCGAATCCCGCGCCCGCGTCGCCGCGACGAACAACAGCGACCGGGCCTGCTTCATCTCGGCGCGGTACCGCGCCGGGTCGCTGGTCTTGAACGCTAGGATTCGTGAGGACGGCAAGACCCCGTCTGCGACGCCGGCGAGGATCATGCGCTGGTACTCCAGGCCTTTGAACCGGTGCATGGTGCCGACGTGGACTCGGGCGTCGCGATCGGCCGGGCCGTCCTGGCCGATGATGGTGACGGAGATGTCGGAACTGAGCAAGCGCTTCTCGACTTCTCCGGTCATCCAGCGCTCGGGAACGGCTATCCCGATCGAACCTTCACGCCAGGCGTGGACCTGATCGGCGATGCCGTCGAGCTCGGCCGCCCACAACGGGTAACCACGCCGGTCCGGGAGCGGGCCTTGCAGGACCGATCGATAGCCGTCGAGGTTGTCCTGACCTTCGTCTAGGTCGTCCCATTCCTCGTCGCCGACGAGCGCGGCTGCAACACCGAGGATTTGGTGAGTGGTGCGGTAGCTGAGGGTGAGTCGGGCAGAGCGACCGCGGATGTTGATGCCGAGCTGGCCGAGCGACGCTTGCTGGCCGTAGATCCGCTGGTGAGTATCTCCGGCAATGAATAGGTCGTTCGGGCCTTCGGCGGCGAGGCCACGCAACATCCGCCAGTGGGCGGGGCTGAGGTCTTGGGCTTCGTCGACGACGATGTGCTTGTAGTAGTGCTGCCACCCGGAGGTGGGGTCGGCGGTTTGGAGGGCAGCACGTTCGGCGGCCTGCCGCAACGTCCACATACCTTGCTGGTCGAGGCGTTTGACGAAACGTTCGACCAATGCCCAGATCGCGGCACGCTGTTCACGGCTGATGCGCTGGCCGCGGCCAGCCCGGCGGGCCTTGAAATACTCGGCGCGGGTCGCCAGGCCCTGCCCGAGGATGACCTGACTCCATTCGTCGTTGAGGAACTGGGCGTCGAAAGTCTGCTCGCCGATCTCGGTGAGCATATCCTCCCATTCCTTGATCGTCTTAGTGTCGTTGATCCAGTTCCGGCTCTCGCCTTTGAGCGAGCTGGAGGCGATCTTGACCGCCAGCTTATCGATGGTGGAGATCTCGACCTGGTCGAGGAGGTGGGGGCCGGCGAGGTCAAGCAGCCGCTGCCGGAGATCGGCGGCGAGATTGGTGTTGAAGGTGGTCAGCAGGATGTCTTTGCCCTCGGGCGCGGGCCCGTACTCGGCCAGTCGCTTCACCCGGTGCAGAGCGACGATCGTCTTGCCTGTGCCAGGGCCGCCGCTGACCCGGGCGGGGCCTTTGTAGTCCCGGTCGACGATCGCGCGCTGCGTGGGGTGCAAAAACACCTTCCAGCGGCCGAAGTCGCCTTCTTCGAGGATCTCCTGCAGTGCGCTGTCCTCGGTGGTTACGGTCGCGGGCCGGGCCAACGCGGCCTGGTAGTCGTCGGCGTCGACGGTGTCGGCTGCGGCGACGGGCGCGGTGATCTGCTTGAGCACCTCCTCGGGGGTTTTTCCGGCGAACAGTTCCAGCAGGACCTCGCCGGTGAGCTGTGGAGCGACCAAGATCAGCGACTGCAGTTCGTCTTCGGTGGTGACCTTGCCGATCAGCGGCAGCAGGGGTTCGCTGACGCCCAGTCCGAGCAGTGTGTTGTCGGAGAACGGCTCGAACAGCGGTGCCGGCGCGGCAGCGGGTTCCGGCGCGACCGGGACCGCTTCGGCCGCGGTGACGAGGTCGACGAACTCGATACCGCCGGTGACGGGGTTGACCTGGTAGGCGTATTCGTCGAGGTTGTTGTAAGCGCTCTGCCGGGAACTGACCGACACCACCATCCAGTCCGCTCCCCCGGCGTGGAGCAGCAGCGCACGATAGGACTGGTTGATGCGGGCGGAGAATAGTTTCGAGCCCTGCAACTGCTTAAGCTGCAGCCCCGGATGTTGCGGGTTGTTACGGAACTTGTGCTGGAAGTCCAGGACCGCACCCTTCACTGCCCGGGGCAGCTTCAGCATCTCGTTGTATGCCTTGTCGAGTATGCGCAGGTTCGCGGCGCTCACCGAACTCCTCCGATCACTTCTGTGACATCGTCTGCGGCGCAAGCGGTCACGGGAACAGGTTGCCAGACACCACCGACAAGTTCGGCCATCACCCGCTCAGCCCTCACCGTCGATCAGGGCGCACAGCTCGTCGGCGGTCCATACCTCCGCGGACCGGGCGTGCCATCCCGCGTGCCGGTAGGCATCGAACGTCTCTGCATCCTCGGCCAGGACGACAGCGACGCGTCGCATGGGCCACGCCAGCTCTGCCTGCCAGGCATGCTCACCGAGCTCGTAGCCGACCTCCGGCACCGGTGCCCCCCGCCCGGCCAGAGCCGTGACGAGTTCGGGCAGACCAGGTTCGTCGGCATCGATGATGTCGAGGACACTCTTCCATTGCTCGGACATGCCCGTGTCCGCCGCATCCGGCGTCGCGGTTGGCCGGTACACGACGGGCAGTGTCTTGTCGTCGAGGTCGTCGTCGAGCGGGATCTGGCTGAGCATGGTGAGCGCGCCCGCGCCACCGGCCGCGGCGAGGCCGTCGGCATCAAATTCGTCCAGCGTGGACAGCGCGAACTGTCCGCTGTCACCCGCGCCGAAGTCAAGGAACTGCACCAGGTTGCCCCAGTACAACCACCGCCGCCACCGCTGCTTGTGAGCGTCCGGGTCTGCCGCGATCGTGGCATTCCGGTCGTCGATGAGGGTGAACGCGCTGAACACCCGTGCCGTGCATTGATCGAGCACGACGGCCAGGTCCGGGGCATCGAAGGTGATGATCTTTCCCGCCACGCTGGGCGGCATCGGCTGATGCTGCAGCGCGGCCAGCAGTCTGGCGGGAACGCCGTCGGTGTCGGAGCCGGACTTCGCGGTGGCGGTCGCCAAGGCACCTGCGACGACTGCCTCGGCGCGCGAGAGCCAGAGCGCCGGACGTGGGTCCGCCAGGTAGGACAGCAGGGTGTCGATCGGGTTGGTCCACATGGTGTCCACCAACTCGTCAGGGTTCCGCCCGGACTGGGCGTAGAAGCCACGGGCGCCGCTCTGGGCATTACCCTGATAAGGCGCGTTCAGCGCTTCCCGGGTGTCGGGCGCGGCGAATCCGCGATCCTCCCACTGGTTGAGGTCGTCCCACGTGAACTGGACCACCAGACCGCGATGTGCCCGCAGCCGAGCCCGTTTGGCCGCATCGTCGGCGATACGGTTGTGCTGGGTGGAGGCGTGGAACTCGTAGCCGTCGAGGTAGATCGACACCTCTTGCGGCCTGTCGTCCATCGAACGGAACACCACGTCCGGGCGCGTGCCGCGGATCGTGTTCTGCAGCAGCATCTTCCAGTGCCGAACCTGACCGTCGGGCCCATCCAGCCGCAGGTCCGCAGTCCGTTTGCCCCCAACGAACTCACCGCGGGATAACGTCGCATGCGGTGTGCGGGCCGCCCACTTGGTGACCCCCTCGAGGAACCGCGCCTCAAGCTCGCTCTCGACCTGATCCCACAGCGAGATCTGATCAGTCGCGGTGACCTCCTGGACGCCCCACTCTCCCAGCAACTCGTCGAGCATCTCGACGGCCGCGAGTCGACTGACCTTCCCGTACCAATCCGGTTTGTCGCCCGGAATGTGCGACAGCAGACACCGATGGCACGCCGCCTTCGTCGGTACTTCGTCCTTACATGGGCAGTGCAGCACGACGTCCCGCGCGTCCACGAGCACCCGGTAGAAACTGTCCCGGTCGTTCGGCTCGTCCGGACCGCCGGCGCGGGACAGCCGATGCAGGTAGCCGGTGCCACCGGGCAGGGTGTCGTGCAGCACCAGGAACCGGCGCCGTCGCCCGGTGTCGCTGTCCGGCATGGTCGCGGTCGCGATCTGCAGGTGCGACGGGTCGCCGCCGTAGCGGCGGGCGACGCCGGCCATCAGCGCGGTATGGAAGGTCGCGGTACGTTCCTCGGCCATCAACGTGGCGATCGGCAGCAGGATCCGCAGTGCCTCGGTGTCGAGTTCGTGGGCGAGGATCAGGGCCAGGTAGTCGGCGTCCTTGGCCGATCGCCGGAACGGGCACCACGGCCGATGGTGCCGCCGTGACGGGTCCAGGATCGACGGCGCGGTCATCGCGTTCGAGGTAGTGGGCAGACCATCGGTGGTGGTGCCACCACAGGCGGGGCAGGTGTGGAACGGGTTGAGCCGCACCAGTTCCCCGGCAACCGCGTCGCCAGCAGGCCGGTCGAATCGAGTAACCCCAAGGTTGAATCGGCGGACCACGGCACGGCGGGTGAAGTCGACACCGAACACCGCGCTGGTGTGCCGCCACGACCCGGGCGCGATATCGGCCGCGTCGATGTCGACGGCCACGACGGTCTCGTAGTAGCGGCGGTCCCGGTCGTCCTGATCATCGCGGATCCGGACGTCGTCACGGCGGTCGTGCGCGGTGACCCGGGTCGGGACGAGCACCTTGTGCAGGGCACCGACCTCGCCGATGCCACGCGACTTGCAGCGGGGGCACGCCGAGGCGTCCACGTCGGCGGCCAGCGTGCGAACATGCCCGCATTCGGGGCACAACCGCCAGTACTGCCAGGCTGGGCGGGTGTCGGTGCCCACGTCGAGCCCGCTGACGCGGTGCTGGTAGCCGCGCATGTAGAAGGTGTTGCCAGGAGCGAGTTCGGTCAGCGCGGTCCGTGCCGGCCGACGGTATTCACGGACTTCGCTGTGGTATTCGCGGTCGCCCTTGTCGTTCATGTCGTCCCAGGTGACGGTGGCGTCGAGGGTCGTGGCGTTGTCGATCAGTGAGTAGTTCGGCAGCAATCCCAGCTCGACCAGTGCGCCTTGGGCACTCTGCGCGCCGATTTCGTTGATGCGCTTGGTGATACCTTTGCGCTCGCCGATCATCGCTTTCTTCACGATCTTGTTCTCAGCGTCCTCCGACGACGCCGCGACCGCGGCGTCGATCCGGTTGACGCGTTCTCGCAGATCGGTCAGCCGCTCGTCCCACACCGCGCACGCCGCGGCCACCGCGTCGGCGAGTCCACCGGATGCGAAGGCCCGCACATGATCGGCGGCCTCGGCGGTGACGTTGTCACCGAACAGATCGAGGAACGGTTCGACCGCGTGACTAGCGAGTGCTGCCGACACGAAGCCGACGAGCCAGCCTGTGTCGCCGAAGAGGGCTTTCGCTCGCCGCGGTAGCGGCAGCGCGCCCGGCAGCTGTCCGCGGGCGGCGAGGTCGACCAGGTGGGCGAAGTACTGCCGGCGCAGGATCTCCACCGCCGACAGGTAACTGCCCGGCGGGATGATCTCACCGTCGATCATCGCCAGCGGCTGGTCGAGGAAATACAGGTCCCTGGGCCGTCGGCCGACGAGGGTGACCAAGAAGGCATTGCCGGTCTTGCGGCCGGCGCGGCCGACCCGCTGCACGTAGTTCCCCGGCCCCGGCGGCAGGGAGGCGAGGACGACCGCCGACAGTTCACCGATGTCGATACCCAATTCGAGGGTAGGCGTGCACGACAGCACGTTGGGGTCGCTGTAGCGGCTCTGGCTGGCGAACTGGTGCTCCACGGTCTCCCGCTGAGCGCGGGTCAGCGCACCGGTGTGTTCGGCGGTCACCACCCGCAGCGGCTGATCCTCGAGGTAGAGGCGCCGGTAATAGTCTCCTGCGTCGAGCCGCCCCTGCCGCAGGTGACCGCCGCAACGGTAGCGGGGGCACGGCTGCCCGAGCCAGTCGCCGACCAGCTCCGGGTGCACAGTCTGCTGCCACGAGCACCGGTCGCAGGCAACAGCCGCGTCGGCTACCTCGTCGTGCTCCAGGAACCGCACGCTGATATGGCCCGGCTGCAACCCGTAGATCTGGGTCGAACCATCCGCTGCCGCCCGCTTCGACAGCACCTTTTCGCCGGCCAGCATCGGAAGCAGCTTCGACAGGTATTCTCCTGCTTGACCTTTCGCCAGGCCGAGGCAGCGGGTCGCCCAGTCCTGCATCCAGCTCTGATCGGATTCGATGCCGTCGAACTCCGAATTCGGCCTCGCCCGGTCCCGGACGAAGGTCGGCGCGGAAAGCTTGCTCGGGAACGCGGGCATACCGTCAGGACGACGCCCCCAGATGGTACCGAACCGTTTCGTCCCAGCGTTGGCGATCCACTCGTCGAGCCACTTGTGCTTGATCGCACCCCGGTAGCGCATTCGCTCAAGCAGGCCACGCACGAACACTTGATACCGGTCCTCGGACTGGGGCTCGATCATGCCGGACAGCGTCAGATGGAGATCGCGAGCGAGCGCGGCGATCATCTCCGGCTGCTCAAGCACCACCTCGGCCGCAGCGGTGCCGGTCAGCTCTAGGGTGCGGCCCTGCCGAGACCGCAGCCCGAACTCCAGCAAGGTCTGAAACGCGAGCCGGTCACCGATCAGGTCCCATGCCCGCCTCGACCCCGAGGTCTCCTCCGCGAGGATCGCGTCGATCTCCGGCAGACCGTATATGTCGGGCGGGACGACCGACGGCAGCACCGCGCCGTCCGCCGCCGCCAGCGCGAGTTCGGCGAGCAGGTCGTTGAGCCGGATGGTGGACTCGGAGTCCAGGCGGCTGGTGATCAGGCGCCGCAGCGAGAACGCGTGCGCGCGGGACGCCACGAATCCGGCCCGGTGCGCGGCGTCCTGGACAGAGTCGTTGAACAGCAACGTTTTACGCTGCGCCAACTCGAGTTGGGCACCGGAGAACAGCTGAGTCACCGCGACCGACGCCAGGCTCGCGAGACCGGCACCGAGGTAGCGGATGCCCTCGTCTATCCCGCAGGCCGGGCAGCGGTCCTTCTCCGCGCTGCGGCAGGACTCCGGGGTGGGCGCGAGGTCTGCCAGCACGAAGACGGTGTGCGGATCATTGTCGGTCTGCGGGTTGACCGGCCGCACCCGGTCTCCCTCCAGGACCTGCAGACCTCGCACGGTAGCAGCGACCTCTTGCTGTGTCGCCCAGATCATCGGCCGGACTCGCTTGTGCTCGGCACCGACACTGGCCCGGTAGATCTTGTCCAGCGCGGTGACGAGCAAGTGCGGGTCCTTTTCCGGCGAGTACGCCGCCCACCCCGATCGTCCGCAGTGCCGGCAATACACGGCCGGCAGCCGGAGCTGACCGAGGTGCTCGGCCAGCGAATCATCTTCCCGCACCGGCAATTCGCCCTCCCACGCGAACGCCGGCACACTGTCCACCATGCGAGTCAACCGCGACACTGCTCGCACCCACATGTGCGTCTCGATCAGCAGCAGCGGACGCTGCGGATCGTCGGGGTCCCGGGCCACCGACAGCAGCGCGATGAACCGGGCCAGCGCGATCGCCGCTCGGCGCGGGTTGTCGCGGATCGCGACGCCCCAGGTGTAGGCGCCGCGGCGCGGCAGCAACTCCAGGATCTGCGACATCGTGCGCGGGCTGCCATGAGGCGGCACATCATTGAGCACCTGCAACACCGCATGGGTGAGGATGTGGCTCTGCAGCACCGCACCGAGCTCGTCCGGCTTCAGATCGGTACGGCCGGTGACGACACCCGCGACGTCGTGCATCGCGGTCGGACTCGTCGCCGGGTCCGGGCAGGTCCACAACTGCTCAGGGGTCGGCAGCGGCAGCTCAAGGTTCAGCTCGGCCATGAACTCGTCGACCGTCAACCGGTCCTCGCCGATCACCGACTCCGGACCGAACGGCACCCCGAACACCTTCGCGGCGACCTCCCGGATCTCCGCGCTGTCGCCGCCCTCACCGAGGGTCGCCGACGTCGCGACTGGACAGATGTCGCCGAGCGGCGCACCGGGCCGGGAATTTCCGGTCGCGGCAGCCAAGCGGCGCAACAACATCGCCACATCGGTCGCCTGAGCACCGTCGTAGGTGTGGAACTCGTCGACCACGATGAACGCGATCCGCGAGTTGTCCCACAACGGCAGATCGTCGGCGCGCTGCAACAGCAGGTCGAGCATCTTGTAGTTGGTGATCAGGATGTCCGGTGGGTTGCGCCGCATCTCCGCGCGGCTGGTCATCACCTTCGGATATCCGACCTCGGGTGTGTCGCCGAGGTAGAGGCCGGCGGTCACCGATTCCAGCCCGGTCATCGACAGGTAGTCGTTGAGCCGCGACGCCTGGTCGGTGGCCAGCGCGTTCATCGGATATAGGAACACCGCTTTGATCCCCGACCGGCCAGCCGCGCGCTCGCGCCGGCAGTGGTCGAGGACCGGGATCAGGAACGACTCGGTCTTGCCCGATCCGGTGCCGGTGGTGATCAGCGACGGCTCCGCCGCTTTTCCGACGGCGCTCAACCGCTGCCACGCCTGGGCCTGATGCAGGTGCGGCACGAAACCAGCGGGCGCCCACCCCAACGGGTTCACCCATCGCGCTTCGTCGACCTTCCGAAACTTCGTCCGGACCCTCAGGTACGGCCCCCGGAAGATGCCCTGCTTCGGGTGCTCGAGGAACCGTTCCAGCGCTTCCCGGACCGCCGGCTCGGCGAGCGCGAACGTCGTGGTCAGGTACTGGGTGAGTGTGCGCCGGAGGTCGTCGGCCGCGAGCGTCGGCTTCATGCAGTCACCTGTTGCGCGGCAACGTATACCGTCCCCCGTGATGTCACCGGACGAGCCTACCCGGCCGGGCGCCGAGGATCTTTACGACCCGCAGAATGACGAGTGCCGCTGAGGCTTCCGACTTGGCCCGGTCTATGCCGACCGTCAGCTCGACGGGAAACCCAGCTTGTCGAAGAACGCCCGATTGCGCTCGGTCGCGGCGTTCAGCAACTTGTCGAACGAGATGACCTCGATGTAGGCGCGGGCCGCCCGGTTGAAGCCGAAGTAGCCCATGCCGTCCTGAGTCGGATCCAACCCCGCGTACTCGCACCTGTCCTTCATGGTCGTCGTCAAGTCGGCCAGAATGTAGCAAAAGGCTGGCAAGTTCTCCGAATTCGGGATGGGACGCCCTGCAGCGGTCGTCACTCCGCCCGCCCGAATCCGCTTCACATAATCGAGCGACTGATGAATCGGATCCTTGCCCTCGCCGGCGTCGTTGCGCATCGGCCGCTTGATCTCGACGACGACGATCGAGGACAGCGGCATCGTTGAACCACTCGCCGTCAGCACCGGGGTGTCGACCAGCCTGGTGGAGACGATGTCCGGCTCTCTCGTCGAGTCCGAGCCGGTGATCGGCATGCTCTTCAACGTCTTGTCGGAGGCGAGGTAATCGTGGAACGCCAGCCGTTCGTCGATGATCCACAAATTCGCCGCATCGGTGCCGATCTCGTTCGAGTCGGTACGCATCGGCATCAGCAGGGAGTGGATGGCGTCCTCACGGACGTACTGCCCCTGGTCGTTCAACTTTATGAACTTGTCCAGGAACCCGAGAATCACCTTCCGGCGTGCAACATAGGCAGCAAGGTCGGACTTGTTGATATCATCGATGGTCTGCAGGCACTTGGCAAGCTCTTCATCATAGTTCTCGGGCGGAGTGGATCCAGACTCCGCGAAAAGCCGCTGGCCCTCCACCAGGGCATTCGCCTCCAACTGTTGTAGTTTGCGGTGCAGCAATTGCTCAAGTTCGGAGTCCTTCGTCGACGGGTCCACCGTGACGCCGAGGTCTCCGAGCCGAGCAAGGACCGGCCGATACCGCGGCGCACTGGTGCTGACGAACCGGTCAACACGGGCTTTGCCCTCATCACGGGATTTTTCGAGCGGACCAGCCAAGATTCGCTCGATCTCGGCCAGCACAGCCGACCGGATGTCTTCCATGCAGATGCTGTCGTCGAGGGTGCCGTCGATAGGGCGGTCGACCAGGTCGAAGGCCGTCCGGTCGGAACGCACATTCGAGTCGAGATAATCCGCAGTCAGATAGCAGACGTAGGTGAACTCGACGCCGGCATCGTCCTTCAGCCTCCCGTGTAGACCAGCCACCTTACCGGTCAGGTTGTCCTCGAACACGACGCGATTCGCCGCACACCAGTTCAACCGTGGCTTGAGGTTCCGGTTGGAGGACTTCAGACAGAGGCTCGTCAGGTCGAACTTCTCGCCCTTCACCTCGACCGAGACCGGCTCGTATGCAGAGAAGGCGAAGTCGTGCATCAGGTCGCGGAGATAGATTGTCTCGTCGCCGTCGACGATCGACACCTCCGGCGCACCACCCGGGCGTAAGTAGTACCAGATGCAGTGCTCGAAGACCTCTCGGGCGATGATGGCGACAGTTTTCGGCGCGCTGCGTTCAAAGGACTTTCCGAATCCGCTCAGGTGAACGCGACTGCCGACCTCGCCACAACCTGTTGGCACTTCCTCATGCTCGACTCCGCGAGCCACCGAGAACCGGAATCCGACGTCCTTGACCTGGTCGCCTTCCTCGACCTCGTAGGTGCTGCGTACAGCTACTTTGTCGAAGGCTTTGAGCCACAACAATCGACCGACACCGCGGCAACCGAGACTCGACTTGTGGTCACTGTCCAGCGTTTCGAAGGAGGCGATGTTGTCCGGCGTGAACCCGATGCCGTTGTCCTCGATCACAAACCCGACGATCGGCTTCTGCGCTCGGCCCGCACCGCCCAGTCCAAGATCGAACTCCCCCTGATCACTGCGCTCGATCGTGACCCTCAGGCGCCCATCGGAAACGTCCGACGCGAAGCGCGCATCGATCGCCTGCAGGCCGTTGACTATCGCCTCCAGCAGTGGCAGCAGCGAATGACTCTTAGGGAGACTGGTATTGCGCACCCGCCCGGCGAGTGACGTGGTCAGCGCCATCGTGCCCTCTTCTCCTGAACCGAAGTACCCACCCTAACGAATGTCCAATTGCATCCCGGTACTGGCGACGCTCGATGCTGTCGATTGCCCGCCGACACGTGAGGGACCCCCACGGACGCGCCGACTGACCCCGTTGGCCCGCCCAGTTCCCCGCTGCGGACATCATCGTACCTGAGCAATCGCCGGTCAATGGCCGACGACACAGCCGCACACCAGCAGACTGGAACGACTGTCCTACTATCCGCGACTGGTCTCCCGCGTGCCGAATTTGATGACGCCAGCCCGACCGATGCCCAGATCGCCGACCACCTCAACGCCGACTTCCCGTCGGTCTCGACCACCCGGACCGGGAATCCGGTAGCAGCAAATGCAGCCGAAAGAGCCTTCGGTACCTTCTCGGCATCTCCGATGCTCAGCGCATGCCACTACTGGTCTGCTCGCTGTTGCTCGGCCGCTGTGGCTGCACAAGCCATTTGATACTGATGGTTGAGTTCCGCGTACGTCTCAGCTTCTACTCGCATCCGGAGAGCTCTGCGCTCTTCGGTCCGCCAGAAAGGCACCGCCACTTTGCTGATCCACCAACGCTGGGCCACGACCGCCCGCGCATCGACCGGCGCGGGCGGCGGAACGACCGGCCGAACGGCGTGCCGGTACCGGAACTTCTCGACCGCCATCAATTGATCCAGCTCACCTTGGAACTCGACAGCCAGGTCGGCTCGAGTGGGCGACGCGGTACCCGCGGCGTCCGGATGCCCGACGGCACCATACGGCCGGCCGCGGTGACCTGAAGACCGGCGGGAACCGGATTTCGAGCCGCCGAAGTTCGGGGTAGAGCAGCGCGTTGATCGCCGCGTTCTCGACCGCCGCCACCGGGTGAGCCACCTGGTACGCCTTCCGGCTGATCGACCGGACCACCTTCGGCGTCACGGCCCGTTTGGCGGTGAGGACCGGATGCATCGCCTTGCGAACTTTCCGCGGGTGGCCCGGCGAACGGACTTGCAAACGACCCTTCGTGCGAAGCCCACAGAATTTCCCTGCTACCGGCGACCACGCGCTGGCCGAAACATTTTCAACTACTGGTCGGTCAGATCGTCGAGATCCTCGAATCCGTTGGGCGGCTATGGGTTTCACGACCCTGGATCTCGTTGCGCCACTCGGCCAATCTGCGCCTCAAGTCAGTGAATCCAGGTTACTGCTGATCAGTCGGTTATCGAACCGATTCGTATCCATAAACCGATAATTCATGACATCCCAGAATCGAGAGCGGAACTGAGCCGAGCGGAGAATACCGCGTGCGCTTGGCGGTATTCAGCCTCACGGTCCGCCTTGTAGAACGGGGCCGTGTAGCCCACCGGCACCTGATTATCCTCAGGCGACTCCAGATACTTCTGGAACTCATCCCAGCTATTCTTGGACTGATTCAGCCCAATTGTTCTGGCGTAATTCGCAAGCTTCGATCCACTGGAATCAAACCACGATGCCGCGTCGTACTTTTGAAGTACAGGAAATTTTCCCTTGTATGCGGCGATCAGCGAATCAACATCAATACCGAGCCAAACCGCTACGATGGCATCGATCTCAACTAGTGCGGCTCGCCGCTCAAATTCGGTTCTCAGTGGGATTGATGGATTCCAGGTTTCAGAGATCCCATTGAGTGGCCTAAGATGCGGCCAGCTCACAGCCCAGCTTTCTCCTTCCCAATCGGGTGCGTAGATTTTTGACCACAGCTTTCTATATACGGCAGTTAGACAGTTCAGCCGCATAGTTCGAAGCAAAAGACTTCCCACAAGGGGGTGATCCAATAGTGGGGACGGCATCGCCCATGCGCCAGATTTTCGGAGGTCCTCTCGACCGATTGTCCGAACAAAATAGTCCAGAGGCAGCGAGGCCCAAAACCCTGACACCAATATGGTCAATCTGTCGGACGGCATCGCTAGACTATGAATAGCGTCGACGTGCGCGGGCCCTGGCGGAAGCATTGCAGCAACAAGCATGCGCTCCCCGTTGGAAGCCATACGACGCCGCCACGCTAGCCTCGGAAATGTTGTGGAACGCCGGGCGGCGCGAAGCATAAGTAGCCTATCAACCTCTGCGGCCACTTTTTCCGGCGTGTCAACACCGGGAATCTGGGAAGCCTGTCGCGTTGCACGATCCAGTGCGACAGCGTCCACTCGCAATCGATCCAAGACCTCATAGTTGGTCCATCGCTCTTGCTTTGCCAGAAACTCAGCAATACGACCCGGCGAACGGATGTACTCGGTGTCAGGCACAAAATCCGGCTCAATAGAGGCAAGATCACGACCATAGGGGTCATTTGAGTTAGCATCGTGACGCTTATAGATTGGATTCGCAACACCAAGTTGTACATTTTTTAGTATGACTTGACGCCAGCTGTCGGGTTGAAATTCCAACCCAGTTGATGGATCAATTTTGTTGTACTCCATCAGTCGAGCCTTTTTTGCACCACTCTCGTGGTAGCCCGGAGACAACTGCGGCTTTAACGCTCCGAGCCGTTCCGGATAGCTCGCCAGCGCCGCAATCGCCCCCGCCTCTGCGGTACTTACCGGAAATAGTAACCTCGCCTGGTCCACCGGAACCTGGTCCTCATTCATCATCCTTCGCCAAACCTTCAGCACCGAATCGGTTACATGGATCACCCTGCTGCGATGTGGACGAATATCGAACTCGGCATTCTTATACCTAATCCCAGGAATTTCCCCACTACCGTCATGTTCAGCGGAAAATAATAACGCCTCCACCGAGACCAGCCATGACAGATGGTCGAATCCAATTTCTTTGGGCTCGCCGTAAATATGGATTCCGAAATGGGTAGCGTGACCCACCGGCTCCGGGAAGAATCGCTGGGTTGAATTAACAAAATCGCCATGTATGCGAAGCCTGTGGTACGACTCCGACCGCAGAGCACCTTCGTTGTCTCCTGTAAAGTGAGTGTCCGAGTGAAGCATGCCAGCCGTTCCCGAAGGTCCAGAATGCAGCCAGGTCTGACACATGAATGCGCGATACAAGTCTGGTTGCGTACCAGACAGTAGCGGGAAGGTCTGAATCGATCCGAATACTGCCACTTGAGCCGCAGTCGAGGTTAACTGTGTCAGCACAAAGTCCTTTGCCGAACTACTGGACATAAGTTCGGCTCGCCGACGGTCAACCTCGGGATCGTCGGCTTTCTTCCTCAACACAAACCACGGCTCGAACTCCGCCAATACTGCCGATTCTTCCCACCGAGGCCGTACCCACGGCGGATTGCCCACCTGAAGGTCGAACCCACCACGATGGAAGATCTGGGCGTACTGCAGTTCCCAATGGAAGAACGCCTCGGCTTCGGCGACCTCCCGGACAGTCCACAACCACGGAAACCGCTCGTTGAGCTTGGCCCACGTATCCATAGCCATCCAGTACGGGAGATCGTCCTCGTAGTCCTCCAGGTCGTCGAGCTTGGAGAACTCGGTGACCAGCGTCTCGTCATCGACATCGAGCCGACCGAGGACCGCTTCGGCGAAGTCCAGCCAGTCGTTCAGGTCGTTCAGCGCGATCACCGACCGGACCAGCCCGACCTTCGACCGCTGCCTCCTGGTCTGTTTCGACTTCGGAGCCGACGCCACTTGTTCGACAGCGACATCGTTGAGTTCGAGCTGCTCACCGTCAACCCGGAAGAACGGCTCGGTGCCTAGAAGCTGATCGAAGCCGATCTGGACCGGGTCAGGTTCCACCTTGCCCTGGTCCGAACCGTGAGCGGATTCCACAGGCTCCAACGGCAGAAGCTGATGTTGGGCATAGTACGGATCGCTGCCGTCCAGCATGCCGGCCTGATCGAGCGGCCAGAACCACAGCGCACACCAGGTGTCCATCACGAGCTTCAACCGCCAATACGGCGTACCCGCAGCAGTCAGGTCGTCGTAGACCTTCTCCTTCGGCACCGCCTGCTCCGGCTGGGTGATCCAGTCCGCGCCCCACACATCGATCTTGCGGCTGATCTCGCCTTCGGAGATCCGCAGTCGTGTGACGACCAGGCTCCACAGATACTCCGCGCGGCGCGACACCGCTTGCAACCGTTGGAGTTCACGGGTGGGACGGCCGTTCTTCGCCTTGACCGCGATCTTCTTCCGGATTCCCCGCCGCCAGGTGCCTAGCTGTTGGACCTCATCAGGAGCCAGCTTCTGAGCCAGCTTCCTTGCGTCCGACATTCCCGCGACGACGGCTCCCCAGCCCTCAGCCGGGAGGAGGAAGTGGTAAATCTTGCCTTCCGGCAAGGACATTGTCGACAGCGGTAGGTCCTCGGGCGTCGCCTTCAACCACGCGGCGTCCGGGAGTTGGGAGGGATCGTACACCTTGTGCCCGGCGCCGATCAGGGAGTTTCCTCGGCGCAGGTGCAGACCGAACCAGGGCGCCTGCAGGCCCGGGTGCATGACGTTCAGCCACAGCGAGACTTCAGCCAGCTCGACAGCGGTGTCGTTCAGGTCGACGCCGTAGCAGTTGTGAAGGGCGATGTAAGCCTTCGTTTTCTGGAGTTCGAACTCGTGTTTCTCCGGGTCGATCTCGACACCGAGCTCCTGCTGGCGGCGTTTCAGGTACTCGGCCGCCACCTGATTGATGGCCTCGTTGAGGAACGCCCCGGACCCCAGGGCGGGCTCGCAGATCTTCCAGTCGAGGATCTCTCGGGCCGTCGTGGTCGTGTCATCCTGATCCAGCCGGTACTTCAACGTGAGCTGCACCGTGGCGTTGGTCAGCGATTCCGGCGTGTAGTAAGAAGCACTGGTCTGCCGGTCACGAGCCGCAAGCCGGTAGACGAACGAACCCGGCGCATAGCGCACGTACTCGGCGGTCTTACGGCCGTCGTCGTCGACTCGCCGAACGATAACCTCGGCCGGATACGCGTCTTCGCGTGAGGCAGGAATCATCCATGAGCCGTCGGTGGGGTCGCCGTCCTTGGCGACCTCCAACAACGGCTCGGTGGCGATGAACCCGGTGTAGGACATCAGGCCTTCGTAGACGGCGCCGAGCTGGTTGATGCCCAACTGTGCGTAGGAGATGAACCCGCCGCGCTTGTTGCGGCGCCCCTTTACCTTCATCAGTTTCGACAGCACCTGGTACAGGCAGGCGTTGGTCAGGCGGGTGTCGACGGTGCGGCCCTCGTCGTCGAGCGGCCGGTGTTTGGCGATCAGTTCGATCGCCTTCGGGTCGAACAGTTCCGATCGCATCGGCTCGAACCGCAGACCCTCGGTGTCGGATTCGACCTCACCGGTGTGGGGGCGGTGGCCATGGTTGACCAGGCGGAACAGCAGGTCGAGGGACTCGTAGAGGTGGAAGCCGGTACGAGCCTCCTCGCTGTCGAGCGGCCGGCTGATCAGGTCACCGAGCCGGGCGAGGCTGTAGCCGCGGCCGTAGTCGGCGTCGTCAGTGGGAAGGATGCCAAGTTCGGGGCGGGCTTCGGCGTAGAGCAGGAACAGGATTCGGTACAGGTAGCGCAGGGCTTCGCGGCCGAGTTCCTTCGCCAGTTCCGTGGGGTCGCCGATGTCCTCGGGCCGGACGTCCTGCTGGCCGAGGCGGTCGAGGACTTCCTGGGCGATCAGTTCGACGGACTCTTTGATGCCTTCCCGCAGTTCCTTCGAGACACCGACAGCGTGGTTGCGCGACTTGGTGAGCAGTTCGGCCAGCGGCTCGGTGCCGCCCTCGGCGGGCGGGAGCAGGGAGCCGGCGCCGAAAAGGGCGCCGATGAGAGACAGTTCCTCGAGGTCGTTGCGGCCGAGCGCGACATCGAGATTGACCGCGAGGTAGCGGCCTTCACCCCACGTCGCGCGGTCGGCGAGGATCACGATACCGCCGGCGAGGATCAGGACGTAGCGGGGCGGATTGTCACCGGTGAACAGCCAGCTGGCCAGTTTCGTACCGGAGGTGATCTCTTCCCGCGCCGACAACGTGACCGGAGTCAGCAGCCGGCCGGCGCGAGTGTCGTCGAGGGCCGCATCCACCTCGGCCGCCCAGCCGCATTCGGTCGCGACCAGGTGGGCGTCGGCGTAGGCGACCGCCACGGCGTGCTCGCCGTCGGCTCGTTCGACGGTCAGGTTGCGCGGTTCAGCCTCGAATCCCAACGCGCGCAGCACTTCACCGTGGAGTTCGTGGAGACGCTTGCGCCACTCGGCCGACTCGGCAGCAGTGGCTGGGACGTCGTCGGTGCGGCTGGTGTCGAAGTCGGCGAAGAACGGACGGTCGGCGAAGTAGGGCTTGTGGAGGGCCTTCAAACCCTGACGCGGGGTGACCGCTGCGGCCCGGTGCAACTCACCTGGTTCAGTCGCACCCGCTCCTTCGGCATCGGTGCGTGCGGCCTTCTCCCGTTCGGTCCACTGGGCGAACAGGCCGTCCTTCTTCTTCAGGTCCTTGGGCAGTACCTCGGCGAGGTAGTGGGCGGAGAAGTATTCGCCGCGGTTGACGATGGCATCGAGCCTCACCGGGCCACCTCCTGTTCGGGAACGAGAACGGCGAGAACCCGCAGCAGCGGGGCGCCGGTGGTCTGCATGGCGTCCAGGAGACGCTTCTGCCGCTCGACGGTGCCTTCGACGACCTCGACGTGCCGTTTGCGACTGGGCGTGTCGATGTCGAGGCTCAGTTGCTCCCAGTCGGCCAGCTTGTCGCGGTAGCTGTCGAGCGGGGCGACGACCTCGGCGTCGTAGCGAGCACGCCGGCTCTCCAGGTGTGTGCGGGCGAGGTCGACCATCACCGGCACCTGTTCCTGGAGCGCGGCAAGATCGACCGTGTGGCCGGTGTTGGTCATCGCCGGTCCGACTCTCGCGTCGGCCAGCACGTCGGTCAGCGGCTGATCGAGTGCACCGTCGGCGGTGACCGACATCCATTCAACCACCGTCGGCTGGCCGAGTTTGTTGGAGTAGATGCCCTGGATCAGGAACACCGGTTCGGTTACCGCGGCCACCAGGACCGGTGCCTTCTGCCGGCCGAGCCGCGCGAGGACCTTGTCGGTGACCCACTCCACGACCGGATGCAGATCCGACAGGAAGGAGATCTCCGGCCACGCTGTCTTCGTCGCACGCGCTTCGTCAAGTTTCCGGTTCGCGAGCGCCCGGTCGAAGGTGACCTTCGTGCGCTCATTGACCTTGCGCTCGCGCAGGTAGTCCGCCGGCAGCGCGGAGAACCGGTACTTCAGGTCCTCCGGCGGGGTGAACGCCAGCAACTCGCCGTCGTCCTCGAGATCCTTCAGCAGCCCCAGCGCCGAGATCGCTTCTTTCACAAACGATTCGGTGTCGGCGAACACTCGCGGCACATCAGCTCGAGCCGGGTCAGCGTCCAACCGGTCGGCACCAACGCCGGCCACCAGGTCCGCCAGCACGTCGAAAACCGGTGCCGCATCGATCGACTCCTCGACGGACTTGCCGGCCAGCAGGTCCAGGATCAGGCGCTTCTGTTCCTTCTCCCACCCGTACTGACCGCTCACGCCTTCGGCGGTGCCGATCGCGCGGTGGGCAGCCTCCTCCTTCTCAAGTACCTTCTGCGACACCGTGCGGTCGTCCTTGACGCCTTCGACTTCGGAGGTGAGGATCAGCGCCCGGAACTCCGGCTGGAACCGCTGCCCGTACCGGTCGATGCGGCCATTGCGCTGCTCGATGCGGATGAGGCTCCACGGCACATCCCAGTGGATCAGGTGATGGCACTGGCGGTGCAGATTGACACCCTCGGAAGTGACGTCAGTGGTGACGAGCACCCGAACGTCACTGTCGGACAGGCTGAATCGTTCAACGATGTCCTGCTGCATCTGGTCCGACATCCCACTGCCCAGCAGCCGGTCGACCGCCTTGACGGGCAGCCTCAGCAGCTTCGGCAGAACCGCGTACAACCAATTGACGGTTTCGACCGACTCAGAGAATACCACCACCCGGGTACCGCTACGTGGACCCACGCCAATCTTCTGCAGTTCGCCGACCAGTTCGGTCAGCTTGGACGAGTCAGCATCACTCATCTCGGCAGTCAACCGCTGCAACGCTTCCAGCGCGTCGACCTCGCGGGTATCGGTTGCCGTCCTCAACCGGTTGGCCACGGTCTTCGCCAAGGCCTTGTGGGAGGACAGGAACGCCTTCAACAGCGTGTAGGGGAACAGGCGATCGCCCCGGCACACGGCCCGCGCATCACCGGTCAGCCACACCTCGGTGAGCTCGGCGAAGATCTTCTCCTCGGCCGGCGTCGCCGCGCACGGCAACGCGACCGCCGGACCGCGGTCGGGCCAGCGGTTGCCGATCTGGTTGCGGACCTCGGAATCGGTCTTGGTGCGGCGGACATACAGGTAGTCGATGTCGGCGCGGGTCAGCTTCTTCGGGTCGGCGACTGCGGCCGGGTCGAGCATCCGGATCAGTTCGGCGAAGGACTCGATGTTGCCATTGTGCGGGGTCGCGCTCGCCAAAAGCAGGGCGTCGGTCTGCCGGGATAGCAGTTTCGCCAGGGCGTTGCGGTCGGTGCCCTCCCCCATTAGATTGTGCGACTCGTCGATAACGACAACGTCCCACGGCATCTTCTCCAGGTGATGCCCGTACTTGCCCTTGTTCTTCAGCGTGTCGACCGAGACGATGATGCGCTTGTAGTAGCTGAACGGGTTACGGCCGGCGGGGATCTCCTTCTGCACCCGCTGCACCCCCACCGAGTCCAAGCGGATCAGCGGGATCGAGAACCGCGTCCACAACTCCCGCTGGAACTGCTCGAGCACCTGCTGTGGGGTCACCACCAGAATCCGCTCACCACGGCCACGGCGGATCAGCTCCGCCAAGATCAGACCGATCTCCAACGTCTTGCCGAGACCGACCACGTCGGCGATCAGGATCCGCGGCCGCAACGCTTCGAGAGCCTTCACCGCCGGACGCTGCTGGTAGACCAGCGGGTCCAGCAGGAACCGGTCGGCCAGAGCCAGTCCCTTCTCCGTCAGCGGCAGCGGCGTGCGGCGCAGGACAGCCTCAAGGAACAGCCGGCTCTGCGCGAAACGGCTGTCGTCGGCCTTCAACTCCAGAACGGTGTCCTCAGGCCGTAACGTGACGATCTCCTCGAGGTCGGTGAAGAACACCGCCTCCTCGTCGCGCACGAAGTCCGACGCCCCGACCGCGGTGACCTTGTAGAACTCGCGGCCGGCGTCATCAACGATCTGGGCGCAGGTACGCACGATCCATTCGGCGTCGCGCACCTCGATGCGGGCACCCGGCGGATAGGCGGTCGAGGTCACTCGCGGTCCTTCGGCGGTCAGAATTTGGCAGTGGCGGCGTAGGAGTTGCGCAAACGCTCCGCAAGCTCATGGATCACCGTGCCCGGCGCGGCGACCTCGGTCAAATCCTTGCGGCCCGGGCGCGGTGCCGGCGCGATTTCCTCCGGGTCGGAGTCTCGCCGAATAAACGTCGACACCGCCAGATTGCGGATAGAGACCGGCACAGGGGTACTCAGTAGCTGCATGAGCCGGTCGTGTACGTCTTCGACACTCGGACGGGCAGCCGGATCGAAGGCGAGCATCTCGGCCAGCAGCGGTCCGATGGACTCCGGCACCCCAGCCAGATCCGGGACCGCGTTCGGATCCGACAACTTCACCAGCTGCAGCGGTGTGGTGCGCTCGTTGAACGGGAACCTCTTGGTCAGGGTATAGAGCAACGTTGCACCCAGTGCGTAGACATCGACGGTAGCGGTGAGATGCTTCGGGCTGTTCACCTGCTCCGGCGCCATGCACACGGCGGTACCCATCGGCAGGTCGGTGTGGGTTAGATCGGTCGGACCGTCGGAGAACGCGACCAGACCAAGATCGATCACCATCGGACCCTCACGGCCCATCAGGATGTTGCCAGGCTTCAGGTCACGATGCAGCAGGCCTACCGCGTGGATATCGGCCAGAGCCCGGGCGACGACCAGCCCCAGCGTCGCAACCTGTTCCGTGGTCAGCGTGCCACTGGTCTCGACGTACTCCTTCAAACTCAGCCCGCGGATGAACTCGATCGCCAGCCACGGTCGGTCATCGCCCTCCGCGGCGGAGTCGAGCAGAGTCGCTACATGCGGAGATTGCACTGTCCGGAGCGCCTCGAGCTCGCGAGTGAAGCGGGCGCGGACTTCGCCACGATCGAGTAGAGATTCCAGGATCGTTTTGACCGCGACAGCCTCCAAGTCCTCGGTGATTCCGTAGTAGACGGCCCCCATGCCACCACGACCGAGGCGGCCCTTCAAGGTGATTGTGCCCAGGGTGGTCGGGTCGTTCTGGGACAGGTGTTCCACCGGATGCTCCCCTCATCGTGTTCTGTTCAGTCAGGCCCACTCCAGCTGACGATCGACCGACTCACCAGTCTGCCAGGCGGCGCCAGCCACCGCCGCGCAGTCCAGAAGAGTGACCTCACTAACCGCAAAATTCGGAGATCGAGACAATCAAGCGAACGCCTCCACGTGCGCCTCGGTCCAGGCGCGTTGATCCATCGTCAGCACCGGCCGCACGAACATCAACCGAGAACACGCCAGCACCATCACGAATGCCAAGAGCCGGCGGCGTTCCCGCCAACCGGCTCCACCCATGACCCCAAATATCCATAGTCGATTTGAGCTTCCTCACCAGCCGGCGGATCTTCCCGCAGCATCGTCACCCGCGACCGCAGCGTCTCATCCCACAGTTGGCATCACGCGTCACGGGGAATCGGCTTGAGTACGATCAGGCGTCCGTCGGGGTCCTCCGTTGCGACACTGCCGTCGTCAGCCGAGGCTCGAATGATCGGGCTGCCGGTACGCCCAACTGCAGCTTCTGGATCGCAGACCGCCAACGTGATTTCCAACGGTCCGACAGGTTCACTATCTCGCACCTGGCGAATCTTCAGTCCGGGTAAGACTTCCAACACATCGCTTCTGATCGGTAAGTCCTTGTCGAGAAGTTTTGCGTAGAAATCCACTCCTGCATCAATTCGCCTTGTTAGCAGCGTTACTTCTATTAGCTGACTTCGCTTATCGACATCTCGATTATCCGTCACCTCAGACTTTCGCATCGTAGCCGCGCGGCTATCTGCGGTATCACTCCGTACATCGACAACCACTGTCTGGCCATCATTCAGATGCAACCGGGTACGGAGACGATCTCTTTCCAGCTGCTCCACATCCACGATCCGATATAGCCGCTGGTCCGGAAACTCACCTTGTTTACCGACCTCCGCCGAGTAGAGTTGCTCCAATATCAGTCGACGCGACACGATCGGGTTGGGACGCACACGCGGCAGCGGTCGCTGGTAGGGTTCTGTCGAAAGCGCTCTGCTTATTTCTCCCAGATAGGTTGCATCCTGGACCGAGGACGCCATCTCGCCGAGCCACTCATAGCCGTGGAGTGCGCCGAGCAGCCCTGCGGTCATAGATGCAAGAGTGTCGGTGTCTGCGCCACGGAGGAACGCGGCAGTAACTACACCGGTCACGGGGCGCGCTGCAAATCGACTCGCGAGATAAAGTGCTCCTGCCGCGCTAACAGTGCCTGCTCCACTGATGTGCGGGTCACGGCATCCGAGCTCTGTTAGGGTCTCATCAGGCGAGCTCAAGGAGCCACGACGGAGCGACTTATCAATCTGAGCAAGCAGCTCATACATCTCTTTATTCGTCGCCGTCCATGTGTCGCCGAATTCTTCTACCTGATCGGCGCTGCCCCAATCGTGCGGAAGTAGTTCGACGACGTCCGCAGCTCTCACCAAACCGTTCTCGACCACGCCGAGTAGCTCGCCATAGCCAAGAACGGCCTCTGATCGGAGAGCATGTGCCAGTGCTTGCGCGTAGGCAACAGCACCGACAAGCGCCCGTGGATGTCCGTGCGTGGCAAGTCCGTCACGGATCACCCGCTTCACTAAGTCGCGGGGACCAGAGGCGTAGACAGCGTGTGGTGCGATCCGCATCGCCACGCCGTTCGCCCCCGCGGCACGATACTTCTCGGTCGTAGCCATCCCTCGTCGTCCGCCAGCTGCTATCCACGGCGGGGTGCGGGCTGCCCATGATGCTGCCGCGCGGAGGACAGCGCCTCCGCCACCACGCTGGTAAATCAACCAAACCGGGAGCTCCACCTCGACCAGATGCTCCCACCAGTGGTCCCCGTGTAAGCAGCAACGAGCGGTTGCCAGAAGCAGCTGCGTGTCGTCGCTGTACTCGCCAGCTCGCACTGGATCGCGATAGCGTGATCGGTAGTTGCCGGCGGTTCGTGTCCAGGATCGAAATTGCGCATCTGGGGTCAGCGCATCTCGTGCCCGTTGCCCGCCGACCAAACCGCCACGCGGTTCCTGGGGCCAACCCAGCGCGTCTCCGCAGGCCGCACCGAGCAGCATCCCTTGCGCCCGGTCACGGATTCGATCGGATGTCAACGGTATTCACTCCTCCAGGCGTCCAGGCTAGCTCCTCGAAATACTCCGAGCAGGTCACTGCGGCGGTGACAGCTTGCCGATTGAACATCTGCGGTGAGATCCGCCATGGGATCGAAGGTAGTGGGATACCGAAGCGCCTTAGGCGTCCACGCTCTTCTCTCGCGGCAGCTACTGTCGGGAAGACTATCGCATGGACCTGTGACAGTGATATGGGTGCCGGAAGCAACACTTCGGCCTGCACATCGGTCGGACTGCCGGGGTCATGCCTCGGCCCTCTGCTCCTGACCCGGTTGCCCTGCCCAAGCACGCTAGGCGCATAGCACCCCCGCAGCCCAGCTACTCCCGACTCCACGCCCCCGGCGGCAGCATTCCGGGGGCAAAATAGGGTTCCTTCCAGCGCCGCGACTTCTTTGTTTAACAGAAGACAGACCCAGTCGGGGTAGCTCAGAGCGTTGGGCTTCGCCTGCGCTATGGCCAGATAGAACGCGTTGGGGTATTGCAGACTGCTACAGATCATGTGCGGGTAGCCATCCAAGCGCGCAAGATCGGTCTCCGTGAAGCACGCGCGTACATCCTGGCGGAGCTCCGCGGCGCCACGGAGCTTGCCGTCCTTGATGATGTGCGGCAGATTGCGAGCAGGCGTGAAATGGGTCAGCCGCGAGAGCGACATCCCCCGCAGCTCTTCGAGAACTGCGAGGTCGATCGGCGTCATGGCGCCACCTGGTAAAGATTCGAACTGGCAGGCGGGAGAAGCGGCGTCAGCTCGCCTGTATAGGTAATGACCAGCTCATCGCGCGCACGTGTGACGCCGACGTACAGTAACCTGCTCTCGCGCGCGGCGGCCTCTTCGTACCCGAACGACGCCAGGACCTCCGGGTCGGGCATACGCACCGCGCTGCAGAACGGCAGTAGCACGATGTCGAATTCCAACCCTTTCGCCGAGTGGTAGGTTCCTGCGTAGACACCAGCAGTGATGTCCCACCGAGTCATCTCGTCGTGCAGTTCGCGTACACCAACCAACCCATGCACAGCTTGCTTGGCTTCCCGGCGCGTGCGAGCCAGGACCCCGACGCGGGCGATGCTGCTTGAGGCTCGCGCGGTCTGGGCGATGATCGCTGCCTCTGCCTCTGCAGAACGGCAGTGAACAAGAGTGGGTTTTGTACCCGCGGCGCGCTGTGGCTGTTTCGGTTCAACGAGGTCCGCAGAGTCGCGGAAGTGTGGCATCGCGGCCATCTCCAGCGCGAGACGGGCGATCTCCGGACTGTTTCGGTAGTTGTCAAGAAAGACCTCATGTTTTGCGACCGTCAAGCCGCATGATCGCCACGATATCCGCTGGCCGTAGATCTGCTGGGCGTAGTCAGCGAACAACGTGAGACTACCGTCCGGCGGGATCGCTTCCGCCAGAGAGCGAATGGCTTCAGGGGACAGATCCTGCGCCTCATCGACCACGATGTGGCGGTAGCGACGATCAGAGTTGTCCTCCGCCAATGCCTTCCGAACTGCAGATGGCAGAGAGGGCCAATCGTACAGCTTGCCAGCATCGGCTAGCCTGCGTCGATACGCCTCACGAATCTTCCACATTGCTCGCCGCTGTCCAGCTTGCAGTGGCGCCATCCTGCCGATGCGGTCGGCGGCGAGGTATGCCTGCAGGGTATGCAATCCGTTGCCGTCGATCCACGCCAGCTCGTCGTCGAAGAACTGGGTCGCCCGCGCGAAGAAGTCGGACGGCTTGTATCCAGCGGCCACTTCCTTGACGGCTGACTCGATGAATCCTGTACGTTGCCAGCCGTTTGCGATCGAATTGCCTTCCATGCGGCCTTGGCTGCGAAGGTACCCACGAGCGAACTTCGCATAGGTCTCTATGGTGATCTCGTCGCAGTGCTCCCCAGCGAGATGCCGCAGGTACGTCGACAGCGATCGGTTGAATGTCAGAAGTGCGGTCGGTCCGTTATTCTGCGTCTCTGGATCTGCCAAGTGGATCCCCCGGTGGAGGGCCATGACCGTCTTACCAGTGCCAGCAGTCCCCAGAATGACTTGATGTCCCAAGGGACGCAGATACACAACATCGTGTTGCCTCCCAACGGGTTCCGGCAGTCCCACAGCAGGTCCTCCCCTATTCTGCGATGGCAACCCGGGATGCCTCGCCGTAGCAGAGGATCTTACCGAAGCGATCGGCTGGCGACCTACGAACGACCGGGCAGTCATACGGAAACTCCGTTTCGTGCCGGCGCTTCCAGTGCAAGCGATCCGGTAGAGTCCACGAAGCGCACGATGCGTTCCCACGCATACGCTTGACCGGCGGGCGTGAGCTTGCCGACGATGTAGTTGAACCCACGATCTGTAGTGCCCTCCTCGTTTGCCGCGTACCCCTGCTGGATCGCCCACGCCGTGGCTTGACCGGCATCCGATCTGGATCTGCCGGCGACGAACAGCCCTAACTTCCGCGTGGATAGAAATGACATCACCTCTGCCTGCTTGACGTTGATGCCGCGCTCCGCGTGACACCACTGCTTCACCTCGCGAAAGAACTGCTGACGAGATTTGAGGCCAAACCCGCCCGCATGGCAGCGAGCTCGCATCACAAGCGGGCGGACCACATCGACTTGCTCTTCGGCAGCGATGGCTTGCATTCGCGCCGATTCCGCTCGCTCCTCGGCTTCCACCAGCATCCGTGCGTACTCCAGTCGGCTCGGATTGCCGCCAATCGGCCCACGATAGCCTGCCTGGATCGCCGGGATGACTTCACTCGTAGCCCAACGATGGAGAGCAATCGACGCTGGTTTTTCGGAGCGAAGGAGGACCTCGTCCAAACCCACCTCGTCGACAATCGCCTCTTGCAGGCCGACTTCAGGATCAAGGACTGCACGCCC
The DNA here is from genome assembly GCF_015477775.1 of Nocardia abscessus. Lineage (GTDB taxonomy): Bacteria > Actinomycetota > Actinomycetes > Mycobacteriales > Mycobacteriaceae > Nocardia > Nocardia abscessus_A. The sequence continues at coordinate 54,790 of NZ_JADLQO010000018.1, forward strand.
CGAGCGACCCGGACTGAGTACAGCGGCCATAGTCGAAACATCCTCGACGCCGAGGATCCGGCAAACATCGGATAATGCGAACCACGGCCCATCGTCACGGACGAGAACGCGAACGGTAAATCCGGCGTAAGCGAAGCGACAAACGCCACCGATCATCCTACGAACCTTCCACTATATGAAGACGGCTTCGACTCGTTCTGGGTCGAAGTGGGGTTCAAACTGGGTGTACAGAAGTACCCTGCAGGGACAATTCCTTCCCCGGCCGCGCAAGCCCCAGCTGCACCGCATGCTCCCAGGCACCAGCAAAGGCGCTTTGGCGCCCTGCGATCCCTTCAACTACTCGCAGCATGGGGAGATCGAGTCTCGACACAGGGCCTCGATGGACAGGCGGACCTCCCACTTGCATCGCCACCTTCGGTCGGCCGTCAAAACCTCGAACTGAGTAGGAGTCTTCCCCAGCCCGGACGGTTTGTCAACCGCTACGACTCATATAAGCAACTGGACGGTTGATATTTCGATATCGATGGTGCACGATTGCCATAGGCGTGTTCATGGAGGCGGTAGACATGTAGCCAACTAGTTGACAAGATGTCCCCATCGCGGTAGCTGCGGGGTGAGGGCTTCATGCACGGGTCACATTCGACACCTCCGGGGGCACGAGGAAGGGCTCGCATGCACGAGTTTCGACGCTTTATCCAGAACGAGCTGGACGCGCGAGGGTGGAAGCAGGCCGATCTTGTCAGGGCGTCGGGCCTGTCCAGGTCCCACGTCTCTAAACTGCTGCGTGACCATCGGGAGCACCTCGGCCAGATGCCCGACGACTCGACGATTGCGGCGCTCGCTAAGGGGTTCGGCCTCCCAATGGAGGTCATCCAGACAGCAGCGTCGCGCGCGCTGGCCGGCTACAGCGACAACGATGCGCCGTTGCAGATTGACCTCCGCACCGTATCGACGGAGGCACTGCTGAGGGAGGTTGAGCGACGCTCGGCCACCGCAGAGGCAATGCTCGCCAAACTGATTCATCACCTAGCGCCCGATGCTCCCGGCGACCTCCGGCGCTACAACTTTGACATCGCTTGGAGCGAGCAGGTCACCAGGATCCTCAACTCGACCGTTGCTGCTACATCACGTCAAGAGGTGGCGACAGACGAGGAATTGAATGAGAATAGTCCGAGGAAACGGACCTCCGGGACGGCCGAATACAGCAGCAGAGTTCAGACGCTCCTCGGACGGGGGCGGCAGGAACTGGAGTCCTACACGAGGTCGGCGCGTACGCAGCATACGTAGAGGGGGGTTCATGGGCCTGCCGGAGTGGACCGACGACGGCCTACTACCCCCAGGCTGCTGGCGGGCTACCCTCACTGATGTTCACGACCGACTCGTTGTCGACACTCAGTATCAGCCGACTCGGCAGGTGGTGTTTCATGGCCTGCAGGCGTATTTGGGACAGATCAGGGAGTTCGTTAGCTCCGGTGTCGTCTGGCTGGACGGTCCGTTCGTGACACGTGACGGCCGCCCTAGTGGCCCAGCGCTGTCACTTGTAGTCTTCCCTCACAACCTCGCCGAGATCGACCTACTGACGCCTGAGCGCTACCACAAACTGACGACGATGTTCACGATGCGTGACATCATCATCGGCGGAACTGGGCAAACGACATACATCGACCGGCTGGAGCCCATCGGTACACACATTGCGGCCCACCTCGCCGATGACAATGACGCCCATATTTGGTCGAACTGGTGCTCCAGGGTCGATGGCGGATCATCAAACCCAGTCGGCAACAAGGGATTCGTGGAGGTGGAGCTGTGAGCGATGCATTCTACGACGCGCTCGCACGCCACCAGGGCACGAGCCAGGTTCAACGTCTACTTCGGTCGTCTCTGCTTGCCGCGGAAGCTCATTACAATCCGCGGCCACAATCGAAACTAATTGTCGAGGTCGGCGGCAGTCGGCTGTCACCACACGACTCCGCAGCAATTATGACTGGTATTGTCGATGCAACAGCAATGTTTAGTCGATACCGCTTGAATCCACGAAACCCGGTGACGCAGCTTCGTGCAGACTACCGGAACGCGATTAACCTGACGTCACTCGGCTCAGTTGGTAATTCACTGATATTTGGCATACCCAGGGGGGTAGCGGAGCACGATGAGCCAGATTTGTTCGGGGATACCGGCCTGCAATCTCTGACAGGATATGCCGTCAAGGACATGTGCCAGATCCTTCCGCAGGATCCTGATGACAATTTAGCATTGGACGCGGTCCTGTCTCTTCCGGTGACTCAACGTGTCGCAGTACAGCAACTTGTCAAAGCAGTCACCGGAACTAAACGCTCTCTTGATGTCTCGATGATCACCGACGACGGACAAGCTGAAGAGCTTCTTCGCTCGGTTCTACTCCGCGACCAGGCGGAATTATTGCAATCGAGCCTGCTGGAGTCAGTGGCCGAAACATACAGGATGCCGCCCCTGTTCGGCCTCCTGGACGGAATGCGAACACACCGGAGGATTTTCTATCTCGAACGCGAAGGCGAGCCAGACATTCACGGATCGGTTGCAGAGGATATCCTTTCCTTATTGCCGCCACTCATCGGGAAACTGGTGGTGGTGGACCTTGAACGAAGTGTTTTGCGTCAAAAGTCCGGCAGAAGCGGGCGCGCATCGTATCGCCTCCTGGGCATCCGAGAGGCAGAGGGTGTCTTTTAATGTTTCCGGGCGATCGCATCGCCGAGTTGGAAGCCGAGCTCGCCGCCCATCGCGATTTACGGACCCGGTCATGAACCGGCTGCCTTGCCAAGCATTTTCTCACGACAGCGGAACGCTTCGGAGACTGCCGACAGCGAGCCGGTTGACCATCCTGGAACAGCAGCGATCCCGCCTCACACGCCGGCAAGCTGCCGATACGGATGAAGCGGTGCTATCGAAGGGCCTCAAGGTCGTGCTGCATGGTGGGAACGAATCGACTTGCCGCGACGAGGAGAATCGAAAGGAATGACGGCGCTATATCATTCGACTCGCAGGGGACCCCTACGCCCGAAAGGTGGGCCGGACACGGCGAGTGCGCGGCAGCCAGAGCAAGCCGGTGACCGATAGAGATCAGACTGCCGCCATCCGATAGTGGGCGCGCAAGAAAAGCATCGAGGTCTCTAGCTGCGGGCGCATCGCTGCCGAAGTACTCGAACAGTACAAACACGCGAGTCAGTAACCAGCGCTTGCAACGGTCTGTCGCTAGGTTGGGGCGCCGCACGGCAGACCGCCGCTGCAATCGGTTCCAGGCGGCTGTTTCCGTGCCAGCCTCGTCAATGACGCATACCGATGCGTAACTATGGGGCGCAGCCGTGCATCGGCTGCCTCTAAGGCGCCGTACAACTCAGCAGAGATCCACCACGAGCCGCTGATCAGCGGGTCCGCCGCAGCTGCGCGTTGTTCGCCTGGTCGTAATTGGTCAGCCATGAGTTAGCGACCAAGCGCAGTCGTATCGTAAGGCCCAGATCCGTCAACAGCAGCGTCGTTTCCTCACCGCTCCATCGGACCTCGGGACTCGAACCGACGATCTCTGCGGTCGGTGCTCCGAGCGCGCCGGCCAGGGCGGCAGCCGCTCGTGTGTAGGCATCGTGGACCGCAGCTCGGCCAGCGGCGTCGTCCGAAGCCAGTGTGATGAGGGCAATTTCGATCCGTTCTGCGTCACCGTCGCTGCCGATCACGTCACAGCTGCCGGGCCCGAGGCCGCTGTCGAAGCGAACCCAGTCACTGGACTGAATGATCGGATCCCGCCACCCGAAGACCACGAGAAGCCGCATAAGGTTATCCATCCGCCACGACCAGACCAGCGACTCTAACTGGAGGGCTAGCTCGACGATCGCTAAGTCGTCCATCACCCGCCAACCGGCCGCACTGTCGTCAGAGCTCGAACCGACGCTACTCATAGCACGTTCCCTCTTGTCGAGAGTCCAAGGTACGGCAACTCCACCTGGCGATTGCCGTCACGCTCGTTCCATGCCTCGTACACTAACGTCGCCGGATCCGCGATACCGAATGCGTCGCGTAGGCCGGTCACTATCCGCGACGCCAACTGTCGGTAGCCGTCCGAGCCGGCTGGCCACTGCAATTCGTACCACCAGTTGTCGCAGTGGTCGGCGTCGGGTTGCTGCCACCCGCAACTGGTGATGAGCTGGCCTCCGGTGTCACCGACTCGTACATCGGGATCGAGCCAGCTGTCGCCCGGGAGCTCGGCCCAAATCATGTCGTCGAGTTGCCGAAACTGTACGAAGCGGCGCCGCTCTTTCGGTTGCCCAGCCTCACCTATGATTACGACGGTGCCGGTCGACAAGGTCGCCAGGTGCTGGGTCAGACCATCGGCGAACTCTGACCAACTCGTCATATCAGCCCCTGCTCTTGCAGTTCTATCGTCTTGTCGTGCATAGCCAGCCACGAGTTGGTCACCAGATACAAACGTACCGTCGTTCGAAGGCACACCAGTTGCAGCGTCGTCTTCTCTCCCGCCCAACGAATCTCGGGGTCTTCGCCAGGTTGCCGACTCGACGGCTCTCCGAGGCTACTGGTAAGCGTCGACGCCAGGCGCGCGAAAGAATCGCGCAACGATGCTTGACCGGCCTCATCCCTGCTTGCCCTGGAGGTCACTGCCACTTCGATCACTTCAGCCTGGTCACCGCGGCCTTGGACACCGCCGCTTGCCATCCCGAAGCCCACGTCCAGGATGGCTGACCGCTCCCCGAGACTCTGGACATCCCAGCCGAACTCCGCAGCTAACTGCGGTATGTCGGACATCCGCCATGACCAATCCAACGACCGCAGTCGGGTCGCCAGCTCGATGATTTCCGCGTCACTGAGGGTGCGCCATTCAGTCACAGGAACACCCTACATTGCCTGGGGACAGAATCTCGCGATCACGACCAAACCGCGCGATATGTACCTGGTTTGACATGGATAGTCCTCCTTTCTGCACTCTGCGGGCTGTCGTATAGTGCATTGTCCGCCGCCGCAATACAGCGCGAATAATTGCCATGGCAGCACCCTTATGGTCATCACTCACCTCCTGCTCACCGTCGCATCAATACCCCCGATAGAGTCCTCTTTCACGTTCCCGGGCCACGTCTCGGCTACGGCCGCGCATCTGCAATTCCTCAGCAGTTGGCCGCGTAAGAGCCGCCTCCTGCGCCGGAATGGCCTGACTGATCCGGGTCAAATGAACCAGTGCGACGTGATCGACTGAAACTCCCCGTTCAATAGCTTTCGCGGCTTCCGCCAGGCGCGGGGCTAGCGAATCATAGGGGACAAGAATTGGTGCTCGGCCTGGTAACTCGTAGATGTATGCTTGCTTACTCCTGTCGAAGCCACTCGGCTCATTTTCCAGGCAAAGCAGGTACGCCTTAGCGTCGAATGAAGATTCCCGCCCTTCCGGAATCCTCAGGGTGGGATTCTGCTCTACAGCGAGATTATGCTGGTGTATTGCCTCGCGAGCAACAGCTTCTCTCAACGGCGTAAGCGATTCTTCTCGCGATTCCGCAATAGCCTGAGACAGCTCCACTGCGTGTTGAGGGGCAAGGCCGATCGCCTCGATAGTGCGAGTATCGTTTACGCGCTCCGCGGCGACGATTTGCTCGATCGCCCGGTGCGCTTCGACGGCGCGCGTGAAGTCCGCCCCCCGCCCGCTATCGCGACCGATTGTCAGCTCATTGACCTTTTCAGCAGCTTGCGCCAAGAGTTGCGCACGCTCCGGCAGCTGCGATTCTCTGGACTCTACAATTCGTTCCGTCAGAGAATTCATCAATCCGCGATCGACAGCCCGCAGGTTGGCGATGAGCGCTCGGTCCCGATCAACGATCTCGGCCGCCACCAATTCAGAGGCGACCTCTTTGAGGCTTGGGTGCAGATCGAGGTTGGCCAAGATTGCTTGGCTTCTCTCATTCTCCAACTCGTGAACTTTGTCCAGATGTTCATAAGTCGCGAAGAGTTCCTTACTCAAGGTTCCGGGTTCCAGGGCTTGCGCCGAGTTGATCCGTTCCATGGCTTCAAGGATCTGGCTCCGCAGCTCCTCTACCGTTTTCCCAGGGACTGCGCTTGTTTGCGCGAATTCGACCGCATCCAACACGGGTTGGCGGTCGTCGGGATGCAGTGCTTGCAGTAGCTCGACCCGGAGATCCTCCATCTCCTTCGCCATTTGCTGTTCCTGCTCTCGTCTTTCGACGAGCTCGAAGGCGCGAGACTTATCAATGCCGCCAAGAATCTCCGGCAAGAACGACTGACCGTCACGTTCGATATTGAAATGCGACACGTTGACGGTGCCGTCGCGGGATACGTGGACAAGATTGTACTCGACTTGGAGAGTTCCGTCGGCGTGGGCTCGGAGCAGCTGATCGCGAGCCTTCAAGAACTGTTGCCCTTCCGGACTGTTCGGGTCCAGGCCACGCTCACGCATCTGCTCAGGTGTTTCCGAGAGCAGTCGCTGAAGGTTCTTTTCGATGGCCGCGGTGCGCTCGGCGTACTCGCGCGAGCCCTGCTGAGCGCGTCCGTTTTCGGTATTGGCAGCACCCAGCGGTGAAGTGCCGCCCTTACACTCATCAATGATCAGCGTGGGCGGATGACCAGTGAAAGAGATCACATCGAAGGTGTCGCGTCCATCCACCGCGTTCTCGAACGGGGTCAGCAGCACAGCGTCAGGACGGTCGGTGGCGTGGGAGATTCCACCCAACTCCCCCATTTCTTTTGACGTGAGCACCTTTTCGATGCCAAGTCGGTTGTACTCTCGGGCGTTGTCCCGCATCTCGTGCAACCGCTCGAGCTTGGCTATTTTATCCTGGTCGGTGAGCGAGAGGTCGTTGGCGATACGGTCTTCTCTGTCTTCGATAAGCCCGGCGAGCTTTTTCTCGCTCAGCTGGTCGATCTTGTCGACGTCGAACTCTCTCATATGGGCTTTGACCACTTCGGCGGCAGCAGCGCGGTCGCGGTCTTGCCGGGTGGCCTCGGCAGCCAGTTCGTCAAGCCTCGACCGTATGTCTGGGTTCGCTACTTCGTGAGCTTGGGTCGGACCCTTATCTGCCAGGAAGGCGATGTCCTCTCTGGCCGCGGGATCGGTGACCCAGCCACTCCCGTTCCTCAGCTGGTATTGGCTGTCGCGGTAGGTGCCTTCGGGGTCTCCGAATTGATGCCATCTTCCATCGGGGTCTCGGTAGGAGTTGGCCGGATCGCCCGGTCGGTGCAGCATGCCGTCCGCGTCGCGGTACATGCCCGGCGGGGTCGACTGATCGTCACGTGAGGGGTTTGATCCCTCTGAGGAAGAGTCCGGGTCCCGGTCATTCGGCCGCTCATGCGGATCACCCTCTGCTCCACCTGGTTCAGTGTGGCCTGGTGGCGCGATGTCCGGCACCTGTGCCGATCTCGGGGTGAGTACCTCGTTGGGCGCGGCGCCCAGTGAGTTCAGTACTCGAACGTCCCTTGCTCCGGCCAGGTCCCGTCCACCCGGCTGCGCATCTCTGCCCAGGCCACTGCGTTCGCCGAGGTGGTGTCGGTCGGTTGGTAGGACAGGGTGTGCTTGTCGATCAGCAGTTGGTGCGTGATGGTCGGTTCTGGGGGTTGCGCCATCGACTGTGCTTCGAGCTGATACTCGATCGTCTGTTGATCTTCCTGCGTCCGATGGATGCTCACGCGCCACTGGCGCGGGTAAACCTGGCTGCCCTGGATCGGTTGTCCGTTCCGGATCGCTTCGTCGTACATCTGCCCGATCACGTGCGGGGGAAGGCTTGAATGCGCTGTCACTACTCCGGTCTGGGCGTTGATCACGTAGTTCCCCAGCCCGAGTCCTATCCCCTTGGCGGTCTCCTCTGGCGTCAGGATCCTCCGACAGACCCACCCGAACTCGGTCTTGAGTATCTGGAACTGTTGATCGGTCGGGAAGATGCGTGCCAGATACTGTTCCACTTGCTCCCGCGTCTGAAGCTGTTCTGGCACTGTTGATTCCTCCATCGGGGCCATTTGCCATAAACCAGAGCGACGATGAGTTCGCGGACATGTAGGCCGGCGGTGTATCTGATAGCAGTCGCTGCTGCGGATCCCACCATACGGGTCCGCTGGCGTCGTAGGGGTAGACGATGACGGTCGCGTGCGAGCCGTCGACCACCGGCGAGCCGTCTGGGTGGTAGCGCAATTCACCTGTGTTGACGTCGCGGGCATGCCATTCGTTGACGATCAGTGCCGACGATCCCGGGCCCAGATGAGCAATCCATTGGTGGAGTGCGTCGAACTGTTCCTGGATGGTCTTGCCCTGATGGTCGAAGTTTTGCCATTCACCCCCGAGCCATTCGGTAGCGCGTTCCAGTCCCCCCTCTTCACCTCCGGTGCGATCGAGTGTTCCGTCTGCCAGCACATCGGCCCACCTCGGGACCCCGACCTGTGGGTCGCCGTGGAAGGATGAGATCGCGGCCAGCGCTTGTTCGACGCAGTTGTTGCTGCGTCCCGGATTTTCCGGACCGCCGTCGTTGATCAGCTGCCCGTAGGGGTTGGTGCGGGGATCTGCTCCGACCAGGAAGCGGTTGCTATCGCGGAGCGCATCCTCGACCGCGGCTTGGAAGGCCGAATCCTCAAGGTGATTCAGTCGACCGTTGCCGACAACCCGCGTTCGGGGCAGGCCCTGGAACCGGGACGGGGTGTTGGCGCGAGCGATGTCGTTACTGATGTGACGCAGGTCCACCGCGTCAAGACCCGGAGTGTGCCCGGTATCGGTGGGCAGGCCGAGTTGGTCGCGGAGGTGGTCAGCGAGGACGTCGGGGTGGTCGTTCGGGTGCCAAGTGTTCGGACCGGTCGGCGCGTGGTCGACATGGATGTGCAGGTGTGCCGCGGCCGGGTCCTCGGTGTGCACGACGTCGACCAGCAGGCGGTCGCCGCTGAGAAGTCGCTCACCGCTGTTGAAGGCTCGGTCGGCGCCCAGCTGGGCGTTTTCGAGGACCTGCTGTAGTTCCTGCGGGGATATGTGGTCACCATGTGAGAGATGCACCTGGATGGTGATCAGCGCGACAGGGTCATCCGGGTTGCCGGTGAAGCGATGCACATCGTAGGCGGCGTCTTCGTTCGAGCGTCCGCGCGGCGTGACCGAAGTCAGGCGGCTGTCGTCATCGGCCTGGTGTCGGTAGCGCTCGCGCTCGGGGCGAGCTTCGTTGACGTGCGGTGCGTCGCGAGGGGCAGGGTGTTGAGCCGGAGCACCGGGATCGCGCGGCTGCTGATGAGAATCATGCGGCCGAGCGACAGAGGCATCCCCCACGGGCCGGCGCTCTGGAGTGGTCGTAGTCGGCCGATCAGAGTCCGGCCGTAGCTCCGAAGCGTGCGGCCTTTGCTCAGACTCGTGAAGAGACCGAGCGGCAGTGGACTCGGCATCATGTGCCAGGCTTCTCGGCGTTGAGGCTGGGGACGGCGCAGCAGCAGCTTGCGGGAGCCGAGCCTCCGGTCGCGCTGCGGTGGGCGTGTCAGGACGTGCAGCTGCCGGTGGAACCGCAGTAGAGGTGGGCAGTCCAGCTTGCGGAGCATCTGCAGGCACAGCGTGACTGGGTGCGCTCGGCCGAGCGACCTCATGCGCAGGTGCGCTCAGGCCGAGAGTGGGTGACGGGCCTACCGAAGAGGTTGTCGGTACCGAGGGACCATCAGCCACCGCAGTCGACGTCACAGGGGCAACCGCACTCGTACTCGGATGGCTTGGCGACGTCGGTGCGCCCGAGACCACGTCAGCAACACCACTGACTGTTCTGGGGGTAGCGGCCTCGTGAGGCGTCGCGGCTGGTGCCTGCACGCCCGACGGCGGCGCGTCGGGTTGGACGGACGGCGTATCAAGCGCGTGGGTTGACTCGGTGGTAGGCGGATGAAAAACGGTTTCGATGTCCAGTGAGCCGTGCCCAGACAGCAGCGTGGAGCCGTCCGGTAGGCGTTCCATCCGCGGACCGCTGCTTTGGCTTTCGGCAAGCGGCGGCGAGGACTGTTCCTGTGGCAGTGTCGGGGTTTCGTGATGGCCTGGGGGCATCGCGTCGGTATGCGCGGGTGGCGTTGCAGCGGGCGGCGCGTCGCTATGCACGGTCGGCCGACTGGTGGTGTCTGCGGTGGTCGGCGATGGACTGTCGTGCTGGTGATCCGGACGAACTGTTTCTGTGCCAGTCGAGGCCAGCGTCGTAGTGACTTCATGCTGAGTGGGCGACGGCGGTGCCTCAAGTGAGGTGTGCTCGACGGCCGGTGTTTGAGGACTGGGTTTGGTCTCAGTCGTAGCTACTGGAGTTGGCTCGGCCTCGATGGTAGGAGATGGCTTTGTGCCGATGTCCTGGGGGCTGCTGAGGTCGAGGTGCGGCGCGGTGCCATGGTCGACGCTCGGAGCCGTCGAGTCGTGGTTGTGGTGGGCTCCCGCACCGGCGGCGAAGATGGCGCCGTTGGCGACGGATGAGGTCGCCATCGGTGCGCTGAAGTCGAAGTTGCCGCCGAATGGCACCGTCGCTGCGGTGCCCGCTGCGTAGGCGGCTGTGCCGACGGCACCGTCGACCGCGGTTTGGGTGGCGGCTTTGCCGAGTTTGGAGCTTGCCGCCTCGACGGCGTTACTTCCGAGACCGCTGGCACCAAGTCCGCCGCCGATCGCGCCAGCGACCGTTCCGGTCAAGGTACCGAGACCGACTTGATTCCAGTCCTTGGCGTTTAGTCCATCGCGGTGACCGTCGGCGATCTGTACAAGCCGGGCACCGAGGTCCACGCCACCGCTTTGCAGGATGCCCCAGCCAACACCTTTCAACGCGGCGCGGGCGGCGGCTTTGGCCGCGGCCCGTGTCAGCATGCGCTGGATGAGTTGTCTGATCGCCATCCGGATTGTGATCTGAGTGGCGACCCGCGCCGCTACCTCCGCGGCTGCTGCGGCCGGGGCGCCAATCCCTGTCGCAGCAACGCCCAGAGCCCAAAGCGCCTGGGCGGCGAAGATAACGAGTGCCGCGATGATGACCATCTTGGTGTGCTCGATGTCATTGGCGCCGTCGTTCAGGCTGTCAGCCAGGGAGTGGCATCGTTTGATCAACGCTGGCAGTGATCCCTCTGGACCGTCGATCTGCCGCCAGTAGTCGGCGAGCGCGTCGTGGGTCTTGCCGCTATCGAGCGCGGTGAGGACGTCTCGTAGGGCTCCGTCGGCGTCGACCTCGATGTCGCTGTCGAGCACGGTGGCTAAGGTGTCCCATGCGTCGGCGACTCGCCGCATTGCGGTTTCGTCACCCTCGGGCCAGTCACCCGCGCCGACAACCCATTTGGCAACCCATTGCAGTTCGCCCGGCAGCTCTATGCCCATGTCACGGCCTGATCTGGTTCACTCTGTCAGCGGTCGATTGATCTTGCGCCTGAACCTTGTCGGCGATAAGGACGACGCTGTCGCCGAGATTCGTCAGTACTTTCGCCAGGCCGTCGGTTCCTTTCAACCCGTCGTCTGCGCCGGGCACGTAATCCTTGGCGAAGGACTGTCCGATCTTGTCCGACCCCCAACACGTGCCTTCGGCCTCGATAACTCGCCGCAAGTCAGCGGCTGCGGCTTTGACACGATCAGACGCGCCGACGAACCGAGGTTGGGTGGCGCGTAGTGCTTCTGGATTGACGCCGAAGTCGCTCACGGGCGCTCCTCCAGATACGAGGCGTTGCGGAAGTATTCGTCTTCGTCATCGTCCTCGACCCGAGGCCGCTTGGGCTTCGACGGTGCCGGGCTGGGCGGACGCGGAACAACTGACTTGAACAAGTCTTTGACACTAGGAGCGCCGGGAATTAGGTCGGGAAGGTCGGGCATGCCGTCCACCAGCTCCTCGATGGGCCCTAGCGTTTGCTGGGCCCGCTCGGCGACCAGTTGAGCAGCCAACTGGGCAGCTTCGGTGACGGACCGGCCGAGCTTTTCGGGTGTGGAGCGCTTGAATGCTTCCGGCACGACATGTACCTCGATGGGGATTCCGGCGATATTGCTCACCACTCGGACCAGTCGGTCGGAGGACCACGCCTCAGCTGTCGCTGACGACAGGCGGGATTGCGCAGCGACGAATCCCTGGCGCTGCTGCTGCAACTGCTCGAGCATCGAGTCGACCTGCGCCCCTAGCCCACTGCTGTGTGCGCCGAGAGGATCCTGCTCGATGCCAGCCATTCATGCTCCTCATATCCGAGATCGAGTCCGTCAATCTAATCCGACGCAGCAGACCGCCGATCGGTTCCATCGAATCGCAGTTTCTTTGGCGGTGTGCCGCGCCGACGCTGTCGCACGTGCAGCGGTCCGGGCGAGCCACTGTGAGCCCAGTTGAACAGCTACCACCTGGTGCGCGCATCTTCCTGCAGGCGTTGCAGGGCACGTTCGATCCAGGTCGTGAATTGAGTAGACAGCCCCTCCACCGAAGCGGGACTCACCGTGACTTGATCACCGCTGCGGCGCTCGAGATAGCGCCCGTCATCGGTAAGGTCATGCCACTGCAGCACGAACAGGGGCTGTGACACCACATTGACGGGGCCAGTGAGCAGGCCAGCGCTACCGCCGCCGTCGGCCGGACGATGAACCAGCCGCTCGTATCTTTCCCGTGGGCTGGCGCGGGAGACATCTTCGAGACGGGTACCGTCGTTCGGCTGCAGATCTCGGACATCGAAGGTCGCGGGTTTATGCTGACCCGGTTCACGAGCGGGGATCGACTTTGCCAAAAGTGCCGGAAGGTCCTCAGGGTTGAACAGGCGCAGTCGGATTGGTCCGTCCTGTTCGACGTTGGCGGTCTGGTAGAGCGATACGGCTTGGTGCTTGGTCCGCGCACCCACGATCCGGTACATCCGCACGCTGCCGTCGCGGCCCTTGTGCTTGGTGGTGCCGCCGAGTATTTCGATCCGCAGATCGGAGGTCGTCAGGGTGTCGAGAGCGAGCTGGATCCGCTCCATCTCGTTCCAGGAGTAGCGCTCGCGCACGACCAGGCGGTGCGCCGCGAACTCGTCTCGAAGTGCAAAGCGGCTTCGATAGTGCAATGGATTCGGGAAGCGATCGTTGGCGTCGCTGTACCAAAGAGCAGCGAAGTCATCCGGATCCCAGGTCCATTCGTCCATACAACGTCCATTCGTTCATGTCAGCCACCCATCACGCTGCAAGCCGTTGCGGCGACGGCACATCCTCACGCGTTTGCGCGTCTGCCAGCGTTCAGATTTCCGTGGACTCGGTCGTTGGGCTGGCCTCTGTACTTTCGTCGTCGTCCGTCGATAGACCGACATACTGCGGGTCCCGGCCGATCACTCCCGCCGGGATGGTCCGCGGCAGCTCGCCGATCAGCTCAGCGGTGTTCTCCTTAATAATCAGGTAGTCCGGAGTCTTGTGGGTGGACTCTTCATCGGACTTGCCACGACCAGCGCCGCCCATCCCAGGCACCATTCCCGGCGTGCCGATGCCTGCGCGACTGCTCGCCAATGGGCTGGCCGCGGACGCGTTGACGCTTGGGTTCGGCGTACCCGGCACGCTGCTTCCGGGGAGGGGCGCACGACTTTCAGGGCCGCCCGGAACAACAGAATTCGGCGTGTGGGGCGTGCTCGGGGAGAGCGTGCCGGTCGGCACGGTGGTGGCTGGCGTGGTAGCCGGAGAAGTGGGTGTGCCGGTGTCGGTCGCCGTCGGGTCGTAGCCGGTCAGCTTGGTCACCGGCGAATCAGAATTCGGCTGCTGCATCAATTCGTCCGTCGTGGGCACGTCCTGCGCCTGATCCGTTGGCATACTGGGCGAGCCAGGATCGATCGGTGAATCCGGGCTGCCGGGCGACGACGGGTTGAAGCTACTGTCTACCGTCGGACTAGTTCCGGGATTGAACGCCGGTGCATCGGACTGTTGTGTCGGATTGACCCCGGACGGCAACACAGGCACCTGCGCGTCGTAGTCAGCGAAACGAGTGACGTAGATGTTGTGCATGGCATCGCGGGCACTCTGCTCGGCCTCGTTGCGGGAGCGCTCTTCCTCAGCAGCACGGGGCGGCCAGACATTCGCAGTCCACGAGTGATCGGCGTAGCCGGGGATCGCATTGCGCGTATCGACGATAGCCGCCGCCGACTCAGTGATCTTGTTCGACAGCTGCGTCAGCATCGGCTCGAGTGTCCGCGCGGCGTCGGTATACCGCTTGATCGCGTCCTTGGCAGCATCAGCCGCCGACCCTTCCCATGCCTGCGAGATCGAGCTGATCACCGATCGGGCGAAGGTCTCGACGCCTTGATCCCACATCGTAGCGGCGTTGGAGTACTGCACGGCCGCGTTGTAGGCATTATGGGTGTTGAGTGACTCGAATGCATCCTTGATCTCGCGGTGCGACCAGGCGCCGGTGTACTCGCCGTTCCCCGGGATCTGCTTCGGTTCGTTTTCCTGCATGGACGGCCGTCATTCCTTCGCGAAGGGCACTGAGAAGATGCGCTGCAGTGCTGGGGCTTGCTGCGGCAACGTGGCCTCGAGCTCGCGGTAGCGTGCACCCCACTCGGCGTCCTGCTGGCTGTAGCGCTCACGTATGGCACGGAACAGATCCTGGATGTCCTCGACGACCCGGTAGTGCGACTCCATCACCGCATACACGCTGTTCTGGGAGCCTTTGGCCTTCTCGCGGTACCGTTTGACCATCGTCGTTCCTGACACCAGCTCGTTGCCGCTCTTGCTTCGGTAGTGCTCGCCGAGGCCCCAGGCCTGCTGCTGCGCGATGTCGGTCATCATCTGCTGGATGTCGCGAATCTTGGTCTTGAAGAACTCGCAGTCGCGATCGACATAGACGAACTGCTCCGGATCCATCCGCACCAGCAGCCGGCCCTCGCGTGCGTCATTCACCAAGTTCGCCAACGGCCGAGGTAGGTTGTCGTCCCCGCTCAATGAATCCAGTCTCTCTATCAGTGCGTCTTGGCCACCGACCCGGTCACGCCGTCGCGGGCATGGTCGGCACCACTTTCTCCGCGAGCGTCCGGGCGAGTTCACATGAATCAACGCTGCCCGTGTCGCGGTTCGAGGCTGGGTTATTGAGGTTGAACTCCAGGCTGCCGCCCTGCATCGATACGTCCACCGTGCAGGCCTCCTTGATGTAAGGGCCGTCGAACTGCCGGGTGGAGATCGCTTGGCGGCCGGCAATGGTGAATTCCTTTGCCTCCCCGAGCTGCTTGGCACGCACCATCTCGACGGTCAGATTGGTCGTGCGGATACTCACTACATAGCCGTTGGATCGACCGTACCGGCAGCCGCGCCACTTGACGCCGCCATCCGCCTCGGCGTCCGCTTGTCCCCTGAGTGTGAGGTTCTCCGATGACAGGACGACGGCCGGGATGTCCTTGCAAGGGTCGTACCCCTGGGGCGCACCAGCTGCAAGGGGTGGCACTGCTATAGGCGAAGGACTGTCCGAAGATGCGTGACCCCCACTACTCGAGGATCCACATCCGACGAGCGCGACGGCCGCGACGATGGCCAAGCCTGAAATGCTCACTGTTTCGCCGCAGCGTGTCATCTGGCTCCCCTCACGGCCTCGGCGCACTGGTGGCGTCAGGTGGATCAGAACCCGGCACCTGGCTTCCTGTTGGCTGCCTCGGTGCACCGTACCGTGAGCCTCTTTGCACTCGCAAGCACGCCTGCAGACTATGGGTATCGCAGATCTCCGCTGCTGCAACATGTTTCAGCCAGCAGTGCCGTATCCGACGAGCCATAACTCACCAGCCCGCCGTCGCGGCTTTGGCTCCGAATACACCTTCGGACGTCGTCCATGGCTGGCACACCTCCGATCCTGTCTGAAGGCTTATGCAAGAAGGCCGACGCGACGATGATTGCGAATCCGGGTCCGCCGGGTCCATTCTCAGGTGCGCCGGGGCGGGCGTAGGCGTTGCGCTTGGTGGCACCTGCCGCTCGTCGACCGCTACGTCGAAGTCTTCTATCACCAGCTGACCGGAACAGATCCCCAGGTCACCCGCGTTCCCTTCTTCGATGTTCCCCTCCGAGGGCGCCAACCTGCGCATCATTTGCGCAGGTCAGGGCGATGTATGCAGAACTCAGGCCACCGGACCTCGCAAGAAACCCGAGGCCACGCGTCGCAGGTCGCACCCTAGGCGCGCGCACGACACACCGACCACACTGCCACACACCGATCAACCAGATCGCCTGCCTGGCCAGCACCGCCCCGATTCAGCTCACACCGCCACCGTCTCCATGATCGCGGAGCCAGACCAACAGCTCGGCAATCGCCTTGGCCTGCACCGCGGCGAGGCGCTCTCCTTCCGCACCGTCGACATAGCGAATCTCGAACGACGCCGAGACGCCACCGCGCGCACCAGGTAGCTCGCCCAGACGACCACGACTGACATCCTGGCCTTCCGCTCTTGCGGTACCAGCAAACCCCTGACTCGGCGATACTTCCAACCCCGATGCCGTCGAGTCGGAGTTGGCGGGATCGACCTGTTCCTCGCCAGCCATACCGACCATTGTCGGCCACCCACGCACCGAGCGTGGGCAACTACGCGAACATTATCGCCGACAAGCTCACACAACGCGGTCCGACTACCCCACACTTCCCGACGGCAGCCGATGACCGTCGTGAACCTGGCTCCATGCAAGTAGCCGAACTCGACGCTGTGCTTAATGCCTGGAGTAAACCAGGCTTTCGACGCTCGCGGCCATCCACGAAGCTCTACGATCAGCGGCACGGGTTGCGTGCCGCTTCGCCTGTGGCGGGTGAACTAGGGATGCGTGAGGGGAGCCCACTGTGGAGAACGTCGACATCGAAGCCCTGCGGTCGGCATTCCGGAGCACCGTTGGTGACGAGGCAGATCCGGTGCTATTTGCCGCAGCAGCGATCGCTCAACGGGCGTGGCGCAACTCCGAGGTCGAGCTCGCTCACGCCGGTGACGGACTCAACCGGATCAGCGACGGCGAGATGTTCGCCGCGAACGTCGTGATGTTCCGGATCGTGCGTGATCATCTGCGCATGCCCGGGAGCGAGTGGTCAGAGCTGGCATCGGAATTGATTCGCGCAGACAGAGTGATCGCTGGCCGCACGGCCGCCGACCTCCTCGGCACCCTCCACGAGCCTTGGACACACACCGTCACCAGCGTGTTCGACACCTGTTCGCAGATCGAGAGCCAGCACGGACGCGACTACTTGATCGCTATGAACGCCGCACCGGCGTCCGTCAGGGTCAGCGTCACTGACTGGGGGATGCCGCAATGGCCCGCCGTCGTCGACGCTTTCGTCAACGACCTCGACAGTCCGCCGCCGGTGGATAGCGAGGATCTCCGTCGCGGGTTGCTGACGGCTCCTGACACTCTTGGAGGCAAGGTTCTTCAGTGGTGCATCGAAGACGGACGACCGCCAGGCCGTTCAACTGATTGGAAGGTCGGCCCGGAAATTTGGTGTATTCCTGGTTACATACTGAGGAAAAGAAACAGGTCAAGCCCGCCTAACGGGCTTGACCTGCTGTTTCTGCTCCCCCATCTGGACTCGAACCAGAAACCTGCCGATTGACATTCGGCTGGCCGTCGAAAGCTGGGGCCAATCTGGGGCCACACGCTATGCGCGGCCGAGAACGACCAGCACGTTTCGAATGTTGCCGCACGCTCGAATACCGGGTTTGACGTGTGCAAATGACATTAGCCCAGACCTGGGGGTCAAGTGGTCGCAGGTTCAAATCCTGTCAGCCCGACAACGAAAACCCCTTCCTACCTGGGTCGGAAGGGGTTTTCTCGTTCCGGGGACACGCTCTGATTCGAGCGGTTCTCACAGATATCTCACGCTTTTCGGGCCGGTGGAGCCCCGGGCCCACCGTTCGAGCACGTTTCGGTTGTCCGGAACAGTCTCCGGCACGCCGATGTGTGTCTTGGCCACCGCGCGGGTGTTGCCCAGCTGGCGGGCGGCGCGTTCGAGGTCACCGTAGGCGTGGTCGACCGCGGTGGCCGCGCCTTTGCGGAACCACGTCGACCACCCACACCACCGTCCAGTCCCGAGGCGGCCCGCAGGTGTAGGCGGGGGTGCCCGGGATCTCCTCACCGTTGGCCCACACCCGAACCTGGGCACGGAACGCCGGTAGCGCGTCGTGATCCTGGACTTTGCCGCGGGCCGGTGGTTTGCGGCGGGTGAACGCGGCGACCCCGTCGATCGGCTTGCTGTCGAGCACTCCGTGCCGCACACAGCGATGGCCATCATCGCGCAGAATGATTTTGTACTGTTCGGCTTTTCGCCGTGAACCCATGGCTGCAAGGCGTTTGAGGTGGCGGTCGAGTTCACCGTCGCTCAGCGCGCCAATGCCGCCGACCAGCACATCCAGTCGCCGGTTCCCCCCCACCGATCACGTGCTAGAGGAAGCAGCGATTCTGCCGCAGCGACGGCTCGTGGGCATCAGCGCGTCGGTGAGCACCACCCCGCGCACGATGTCGTCGTCGAAGGTCGACTCGATCGTATCGCCCATCGGCCGCTCGAACAGCGCCTCCGGGTGGGCGCCGCCCGCGCGCTGGACCGCGACCCCCGACCGGTCAGCGAGCGGCCCCGGTACCTCCGAACAGCTTGCCCAGCCCCCGTGGGCGGCGTGTGGCCTGGCCTCCGGTTCCCTGCCCGGCAATGGCGCCGGGTGCGCTCGGTGCGACATCGGTGGTACCGGTGGGGCTGGAATAAATAGGTGTGTCTCGGCGGGTTGTTTTGAGTTCGCGGCGGGCGGCACGTCCGCGGCGGGCGGTCCGTCGCGCGCCGGCCAGCAACATGCTTAGACCGGCGATTCCGACGCCGCCGACGACTATGCCGTAGAGGAACAGTACGCCGGTGGATCCGGTGACGTGATAGCCGAATACCGCGAAGTTGTCGGTCAATGCGTGGTTGCCACCACTGTTGGCGAATACTCCCGCGACGCCGATGACCACGGCGGCGACAAGGATGACGAGCCCGATGATGACGATCATAAGGATCCCTCGGATCTGTTGGTGCTTCTCAGTACACGCCGAACCCCTCCGAATGTCAACACCGTAGGTCTACAGCATAGAGGGAAGTCGGGGCGGATGAAGCCGGACACCGCGAACGGTGTCGGACACCCCGCAGAGGGACGAACGTCTACTCCGGCGTGGCAGTCGCCTCGAGCGGCCTGGTGCCGGTGTTCGGCACTACCGACGCTGGCAAGCCCTAACTGACCGCCGTGTGGTGGGCCACGCCGCTCGGCGTGGCCCACCACGTGGTCTGTCAGACCGCGCACCAGCGAACGCGATCATTCGGGCCGTCAGCGATGAGAACACCGCCGCTCGGGTGAACAGCGACCCCGCTCGGACCGTTCATCCTCGCGGCAGTCGCGTCCCCTCCGTCGCCGGAGTATCCGGAGACCCCGCTACCGGCGACCGTGGTGATAATCCCTCGCGGGTCAACCCGGCGGATCCGACTGTTGTTGGTGTCAGCGATATAGAGGTTCCCCGACGGTTCCACGGCCACGTCTTTCGGACCGCTCAATGTGGCGGCCACCGCTGGCCCCGTATCGCCGTCACTGCCGAAGTCCCCGGTCCCGCCGACCGTCGTGATGATCCCTTGCGGATCGATCCGGCGAATTCGGCAACTGCTGCTGTCGGAGATATAGACATTGCCCGCGCCGTCGACGGCCACCCCGCCCGGATAACCGATGTCCGCGGCAGTGGCGTGACCACCGTCCCCCGGAGAACCCCGAGCCGCCGTTCCCGGCCACTGTGGTGATGGTCCCCTGCGGATCGAACCGACGAATCCGGCAATTGCGGCTGTCGCGGACCTCAACGCCGACAAGCCGGAGTGTGGCCGAAACACATTCTCAAACAACAGATTTCACCACCCACCGGCGAGGCGAGAGGTGGGAATCGTGGTCGGCTGCGCTCGATCCGGACTGCCTGTAGGTGATCGCACCATCCGCGACGGATCGCGGCCGGATCTGAGTTTGCCGTTGCGGGCGATCGGATGCCCACCGCCAGTACCGGCGAGCCGGGCGAACGGTCTTCGAACGTCCGCAGATGCCGCGGAGCGCGCGATCTCACTTGTGGCGGCTGGCCAGTTGGGTGGTTGGCCGCCAAGGTCTCCGGAACATTCGCATCTGCGGTGGCATGGCATTTGCCTTTGTGGCACAACCGATTTGATGTCGCTACAAGCTCCGGGCATGCGAGGATCTGTGGTGGCCGGGTATCGGGCCACCGACGCCTTCGAGGGCGCTCGAATCCCCGAATCACAGATAGAGCGTGAGAATGCCACAGAATGTTCAGTTCGAGTTGCCTTTCCCCTTGCGGGTCAGTCCGGACCTGGAACTTGCTCGCCGACACAACCTGGAGTGGGTCCAGCGGCTGGGCTTGGTGACCAGCGAAGAGTCCTTGCGCTGGTACTCGATGTGGGATATGCCCAAGCTCGCGGCGTTCGGCATGCCGTACGCCGTCGCAGACGGGCTGGACCTGTGCGCCGATGCCATGGCGTTGTTCTTCCTCTTCGACGATCAGCTCGACGGCCCCTTGGGCGGTCGTCCTGATCGAGTGGCGAGCCTGTGCCAAGGGTTCATCGACGTCGCGCACGGTGCGCAGCCGTCCGGGTCCCCGCTGCTCCACGCGTTTCACGACGTATGGAACCGGTGCTGCGAAAGGATGCCGGCGCGGTGGCGAGCGCGTGTTGCGGGCGAATGGGAGTACTACTTCGCGACCCATGCCCATGAGGCGCAGATGGATGACGCATGTTTGCACGACGGTGTGTCCCACACGGTGTTGATCGCGTCGGGAAGGCCTGTGAGGCCGTCGCAGACGGCGATGCATACATCGGTGACGCCGCGGTTTTTGACCTCGGTCAGTACCTGCAAGCAGATGTCGGCGAAATGGGCGGCGACCTCGCCGGTGGTCAACCCCTTCGCGGTCAGCGACAACACGATCTCGTCGATCCCGGTCAGGCGGCGCTGACGTTTCTTGACGATCTGCGGGTCGAACGACGAGTTCGTGTCCCTGGGCACCTCGATCTCGACCGGGCCGATCTCGGTCAGCACCGTCTTCGACCGGGTTCCGTTGCGTGAGTTGCCTGTTCCGCGACCAGCCGGGTCGTGTTTCTCATAGCCGACGTGTTCGGTCATCTCCGCTTCCAGGGCCTTTGTGGAACGTATGCGGTGTCCCCCACGCGAATGGTGAACTCCGGAAAGCCTTTCGGAACAACAACGACCACCCACGAATGAAGAGACTCTTCCGTGGACACGGTGGCCGGACTGCCGCTGCGGATTCCTCCGGCCGGTAGGGGCAGAGCACATCGGTATTTCGTAGGTAGCGAATCCGGGGGCACGATCGTAGACCCGGTGCGGGCATGGAAGTGCGGCGGTTCGAGCGGCTCGGCACCGTAATCGGTTCGCTGTCGGACGGGCCTTTTATGCAATATGGCCCGGCTTCCGAGTGGTGCTGGTCGGTCGGTTTCACGAAGTTGGTCACATGCGTCCGAGGTACACTGAAACTCGCGACAAGGTAGTTGGCGAATTTCCTTGGCACGATCCGCGCACTCGGTGGCGGGAGTGCCCGGCCGCGCACTTGCCGACACGAGCACGGGAATTCGCCCGCCGACTCCGACTGTCCGGCCTGGCTGAATCAAGGGGCCACGCTCGGGGTTGTAATGCAATCGAGGACACCGTTCGCCAATCGGGTGGTCATGGGACGGCACGATGGATGACACGTTACTGGGTGGCGGGGACGCCACCCGGGGGTCAGCGGAGGCGTTCGGGCGCTATCGGCTTCTGTCGCTGCTGGGCCAAGGCGGCATGGGCCAGGTGTGGCGGGCGCATGACTCGCTGACCAACCGGGTGGTGGCGCTCAAGGTGTTGCCCGAGCGGTTCGCCGATGACGAGCAGTTGCGCGAGCGGTTCCGCCGGGAGTGCCGCGCGGTGGCGCAGTTGACCGATCCGCATGTGATCCCCATCCACGACTTCGGCGACATCGACGGTCGGCTCTATCTGAATATGCGCTTGATCGAGGGCACCGACCTGCGCACGTTGATCGCGCGCGAAGGGGCCTTGTCGCCGCGGCGGGCAGTGGCGATCATCGCGCAGGTGGCCGGCGCGCTGCAGGCGGCCCACGACGCCGGGCTGGTCCACCGCGATGTCAAACCCTCCAACATCCTGCTCGGAAGCGACGAGTTCGCCTCCCTCATCGACTTCGGGATCGTCCACGCCACCGACGAACGTACGCTGACCACGATCGGCGAGACCATCGGCACCGTCGCCTACATGGCGCCGGAGGAAATCGGCACCGGGGTCAAGGCCGATGCCCGAGTGGACGTGTACGCGTTGACGTGCGTGCTGTACGAGTGCCTGACCGGCCATCCGCCGTTTGCGAGCGAGTTGGGGCCGCAAGGTGTGATCGCCCATCACCTGCACACGCCGCCGCCGCGTCCCAGCACCACTACACCCGATGTACCCACTGCGTTCGATGCGGTTATCGCCAAGGGAATGGCCAAAGATCCGGACGATCGTTACCAGACCGTGCGCGAGCTGGCCGCCGCGGCCCGCGCCGCGGTGGACGATTCCGCGGTCAGCACCCCTGGGGGCGTGGCCGCGCGCCAAGGGTGGCGAATCGGCTTGTCGCCCAGGACCGCCATGCTGCTCGGCGCCGCGGTCACGGTTGCGGTGGTGGCCGCCGTAGCTGTCGTCGTCGGTGTCCAACTGGATTCAGGCGGTGGGGACTCGCCCACATCTATCGCCCCGGACTACTCGTCACAGACTCCGCTGCCGTTCACCGGCGTCAGTCTGCCCACCGGTGTGGAGGTCGACACGGCGGGCAACGTCTACGTCACCGACATGGGTAACGATCGGGTGGTGAAACTGGCGGCGGGCGCGTCGGCGCCGACCGCGCTGCCGTTCACCGGCCTGAAGAATCCTCAGGATGTGGCGGTCGACCCGGCGGGCAACGTCTACGTCACCGATACCAGTAACAATCGGGTGGTGAAACTGGCGGCGGGCGCGTCGGCGCCGACCGCGCTGCCGTTCACCGGCCTGAAGAATCCCGAAGGTGTGGCGGTCGACAGCGCGGGAGACGTCTACGTCGCCGACCGGGGTAATAATCGGGTGGTGAAATTGGCGGCGGGCGCGTCGGCGCCGACGACGCTGCCGTTCACCGAGCTCAAAGATCCCCAGGGGTTGGCGGTCGACACGGCCGGCAACGTCTACGTCACCGAATTGGGTACCGAGCGGGTGTTGAGGTTGGCGGCGGGCGCGGCGGCACCGACCACGTTGCCGTTCACCGGGCTCCAAGATCCCCAGGGGTTGGCGGTCGACACTGCGGGAGAGGTGTACGTCGTCGACTGGGGTAACGAATGGGTGGTGAGGTTGACGCCGGGCGCGTCGACGCCGACCACGTTGCCGTTCACCGGGCTCAAAGATCCTCAGGGGGTGGCGGTCGACACTGCGAACAACGTGTACGTCACCGACCTGGGTCCGAATCCGGTGGTGAAACTCCCGGTCGGCTGAACATCGGTCATACGATTCGTCGTTTCGGCTACCCACCTCGACCGCTCTTTCCTCTGGGCGGTGGACCGCGCCTCCGCCTATCGCCTCAGGTGGGCCTCGATGCCGTCGAGGAGGAAGGCGAGGCCGGTCCGGAAGGTTTCGTCGGCGTCCAGGTGGGCGCCGTCGCGTACGACCGTGGCCAGCGCGGGGAATCGGCCGGTCGCGAAGGTCCGCTCCAGATAAGGCCCGAAGGCGGCCTGCCACTGCTGCTTGTCCATCCCGGTGGCCCGCTCGGCGCGCCTCTCGGTGATCTCCCGGCGGACCGCGCCGATCACATACGCATTGACCGCGTCGACCACCGGCATGACGGTGTCCACGTCGACGCCGGCCATCGCAGCCACCACAGCCTCTCCCCTGGCCAGCGCGTGCGGCCCGAGCTGGGGCCGCCCACCGATCAGGTCGGCAAACCATTCATGCTGATGAGCCGCCTGCCGGGTGGTTTCGGCCAGGGACCGTAGCACCTCTCGCCAACCGTCTCCGGCCGGTCGGATCTCGGCGTAGACCGCATCGACCATCAGGTCGAGCAACTCCTCCTTGGTCGCGATATAGCCGTACAGCCGCATCGGCCCGACGTCCAGTACGGCGGCGACCTTGCGCAGCGACACCGCCGCCAGACCATCCGCATCGGCCAGCCGAATCGCCGCTCCTACGATCCGCTCCCGGCTCAACCGGGCAGGCACCGGTCGATCCGGCGGCTCCGGCCTCTCCCACACCAACATGCCGCTGACAATACAACGCATGGCGCGATACAGTGTATCGAAAAATACGCTGTATCGAAGGGAAACCATGGACATCGCGATAGTCGGAGCCGGACTGGCCGGCCTCACCCTCGCCCGAGTGCTGCACGTGAACGGCATCGACGCCGTCGTGTACGAACGTGAACCCTCGCGCGACGCGCGTGGTCAGGGCGGCATGCTCGACATACATTCCGGGCAGCGAGCGCTGCATGAGGCCGACCTGATCGACCGGTTCCACGTGATCGCCCGCGGCGAAGGTCAGGACATGCGCCTTCTGGAGCCGGACGGCACCTTGCTACTCCAGGAGGACACGCCCGACGACGCCCCGCTCGAGCGACCCGAGGTCGACCGCGCCGATCTGCGCAACATGTTGCTGGATTCCCTCCCCGAGGACGTGGTGCGCTGGGGGCACGCATCCGAATCCGCCGACAACGGCCTGCTGCACTTCGCCGACGGCAGCAGCGCGACATATGACCTGCTGGTCGGCGCGGACGGGGCACACTCCCGGGTCCGCGCGCTGCTCACCGACGCCCGCCCGACGCATATCGGCCAGAACGTCGTCGAACTCGGCATTCCCGACATCGACCGCACCCACCCCGACCTCGCGGCGATGGTCGGGCGCGGCAACTACTGGGTGCTCGGCAACGGACTATCCCTGGCGGCGCAGCGCAACGGCGACGGCCGCGTCCGCATCGGCCTCAGCTTCTACAACACCGCCGAGGACTGGTTCGCTACCAGCGGGATCCCGTTCGACGACCCGGCCGCCGCCCGGGCGCGGCTGATCGACCTGCTCCCCGGCTGGGACGCCCGGTTCACCGCGCTGATCGCGGCCTGCGACGACACGGTCGTGCCGCGGTCGATCACCACTCTCCCGGTCGGCCTGACCTGGCCGTCGACGCCGGACGTCACGCTGCTCGGCGATGCCGCGCACCTGATGCCGCCGGTGGGAGAGGGCGCCAACATGGCGCTGCTCGACGGCGCCCAACTCGGCCTCGCGCTGGCCGCGCACCCGGCCGACTTTCCCGCCGCCGTCGAGGATTACGAACGCGAGATGTTCGAACGCACCAGCGCTGCCGCCCGGATGTCCGCCCACATGCAGGAAATGCTGACATCGCCGAACGCCGGCCGGAGACTGCTCGCGTTCTTCCAGTCGAGCTGAAACGGGGCACAAACATGGCCTTCTACGCCACCACGTCGGCAGGCGAGACTCCCTGAACCCGCACTGTCAGCGAACTCGACGGCTTGCTGGTTCAGTCTCAGCGCTCCCCGCGGCCGGGGGCGACCTCGCGCACGGCCTCGGCGACGGCGCGGAAGTCCTTGCGCAGGATGTTGCCGTGGTTGCTGGGGACCTTCGCGTGGATCTTGATGTTCGGGTTGCGTTCGACCACCTGGTGGAGAGAGGCGCGAATGCGTTCCTGCTGCGTGGCCATGTGGCCGTTGAGGTAGACCACAGGGACACCGGGGCCGCCGGTGTCGGTGACGGCCAGGGCCGTGTCATCGACCGGCACCCAGCCGGTCCACGTCGTATCGGTCGCGGACGTGCTGTTCATCGTCATGTGTTCCACCTGCTCGCGTTGGGCGCGTTGTTCGACTTCGCCAGATCCGCACGCGGATCGCCGATTCGGAGGTTGTGCACGGTCAGCGGGACCCCTGTTGCTCGGCGCGCGTGATGGCGTCGGTCAGCTGCTTCCGCGCACGAGCTGGGACGTAGCCGCCCTCCGAGTAGTTCTGGACGAACACCCCGGCGAACTCGACCGGGTCCTCTCCGACGATCTCGCGGATCGGCGTTCCGTCCGCCGCGGCCTGCTCGAACAGGTCGGCGAGGTCTTCGAACCTCGACGCATCACTGTCGCCGTCGACCGGCACGAAGTACATCATGTACCGCTCGATCGCTTCGACCGCCGTGCGATAGTTCGGCGGAAGGTGGCGCACACGCGCCTTG
This sequence comes from Nocardia abscessus, assembly GCF_015477775.1. GTDB lineage: Bacteria > Actinomycetota > Actinomycetes > Mycobacteriales > Mycobacteriaceae > Nocardia > Nocardia abscessus_A. The sequence goes on from NZ_JADLQO010000018.1 coordinate 80,935, forward strand.
TACTGCCGCCATCGCCGCTTGGGGCCGATCACTTTCGCGATGAGGCCGCCCTTTTCGACACCGAACACGGTTACTTCCCTCCTTCGTGGAGCTGTTCGAGCCGTTCTGCGAGGAAGCTCCACGTCCTCCAGAACTCTTCGAGATATTCCCGTCCCTGAGCGTTGAGGGAGTACACCTTGCGCGGCGGCCCCTTCTCGGACGGGACCTTCTCCACGTCGACGAGGCCGCGCTGCTCGATCCTGACCAGCAACGCGTAGATGGTGCCCTCGGCGATATCGGAGAAGCCCTGCTCCCGCAACCACGCCGTGATCTCGTAGCCGTAGGCGGGCCGACGGGACAGGATCGCGAGGACGATGCCCTCGAGCGTTCCCTTGAGCATCTCCGTCACCTGCTTGCCCACGGAACACTCCCTCATCTACTAAGTGTTGCTGACTACTAGTAGATAGTAACGCCGACTACCAGTACATAGCAACACTTAATAGCCGAAGGCCGAGCCGAACAAACGTGTGGCAGTGGGCGACCTGATCGCTGCGGTGAGCTCTACGGCCTGAACTCGCGACTACCAGGTTGCGGCTGGAGCGTCGTATATCTGCGTGACCTGGACAGTCTCGGAAGATACGTGGAAAGGCATGCCCGGCAGATGGTCATGCGCTAGACGGGTGACCCGCTCGGCGTCGGCGGTCCTGGTGGCTGGAAAGCCATGGGGATCGGGAGTCTGCGGGTCGAAGTTCCACTCGTCTTCCCAGCGCATAGTTCCGTGGAACTCGTAGTAGATGCTGTCCGAGTGCACGGGCTCCGCCGGACGCGCGGGGCGGCCCGACCGGGAGGGGAGCCTGCTGCGCAACTGCGACCGCAGCTCGATTCCGGCGGCTTCCTCCGGTGTCAGCGCGCTGCCGAAACGGGCCGTGATCGTCCCTTCGACGAACGCGGTGAAAGCGCCGAGCGAAGGCAGGTCATCGTCGCAGACCACGACAGCACTGGTGCGCACCGGGGCGGTCGCGGCGCGGGCGCGAGCGGCCGGCTCGGTCAGTGCCTGCTTGATACGCTCGACCTCTCGCCAGTGCGAGCTGCCCAGGATATTGAGGTGATTGCTGCCAGGCCGGATCACCTGCGTCATCCGTCGGCGATCCAGATGGAACGGCGCACCCCCACCGAACACATAGTGCCGGGTCAGTTCGCGATGCAGCGGATTGTCATACCGGTGGGCAGCGATCTCGGCGAGCACGACGTCGAGGAGGCCCTGGGTCCCGAAATCGGCGGGACCAGAAATGTGATGACCCGTCCAATAACCGGGCGGGCGGCGCAAGTGCGCGGGCGGGGTGGGATCGCCTGACCGCACCCGCTCCCCCGGCCGGACCGTCGGCGGCTCCTGCTGCGCTGGTCCGTCACGCTGAACCGTCAACGGGCGCAACCGCTGTGCGAGATCGGCTACCGCAGCATTTCCCACCGTCCGCTGCAACCCGAGAATGCGCTGGCGAATCTCCTGAACCGCCGGCTCCGCCCGCACGCCCCGCCGCACGGCACTCGCCACACGATCGGCACCAGGGTGCCCCACCGCCCATTCCATACCTCCATTAGAGGCTCAGCCGGTGCAGCCCGCAGGACGATCACGACCGAAGTGCCCGCCCCGACTGCACTTTCGGGCAATCTCCGCTCACCGTCGCGGTGATGTCGTGGCTGATCCGCCAATGGCAAATGCGAGAACGCTTGCGCGACAAGCGACGTCAGCGACAATGCTCCGTAGGCGACAATGTCGGCACAGGTCACGTGCTCAACGAGGGGAAGGCGCAATGGAGGATCTCGCCGCGCGATTCGAGGAGCTGGGTCGCCTGGTACCGATCCCCCACCCATGGGACATCACGGAATACATCGAGCGGGTGGCGCAGTACCGGGGACGGCCGATCACGTTGTGCCCGACCGACGTCGGCGCCCTCTCGGAGAGCGGATGCGGCACCGGAAGTGGCCTGTGGATCGCCCGGGAAGGCGACGACGTGATCATGTACGGGGCCGACACCGAATGGCATGCCGATCACATCATCGCCCACGAAATCGGTCACATGCTGCTCGGCCACGGAGGGACTGCCGGTGACGCGGCGGCTGATCTGCCGTTGCGCGAATTGATGCCCTCGCTGTCGCTGGAAACCATCCGCGGCGTACTGCGCCGCCAAGACTACGGCAGTGAGCGCGAGCGCGCCGCCGAAACCTTCGCCGACCTGCTGCTGGTCGAAGCGATGCTGCCGAAGCGGTCGGCGAGCCGGTTCCGCTCGACGTTCTTCCGAAACCGGCACCGATGAGATGACCTCTCCGATACCGGGTCTGATCACCTGGCCCGTCCTGACCGGTCTCATATTCGTGCTCGCCGGTCGGTGGTGGCTGTTGCGGGACAGCATCGTCGACCGGCTCATCAATGGCGCGATCGCTGCCGCTGTCTTCGAACACCTGTTGCGGGAGGCATGGTTCGAACAGTCACTGACCTGGCTGCTGCCCGGCGACGACAGCGACGTGGTGAACCTCGCCCGCCAGCTCTCGCTGGGAGCAACCGTGTTGGCCATCTCGCATATCTACGGCATCGCCGAGTTGTGGGCAGGCGCCGATCCCGCCCACACGTGGCGCAGGCAGCGGCGCTATTACCTCATCGCGATCACCGCCACCGCGGTCATCCTGATCGCAGGGACACCCGCCCGCCGCGCCGACCAATTGATCGATCAAGCCCTGGGTTGGCCTGCTATCGTGGTCTGGGTCGCGTTTTCCCTGCCGCTCGGGGCTACGACCTTGCTCCTCGGCCGGGTAACTGTGCGCGAGATACGCGCCGCGGGAGACGGCATCTGGCAGGAACGTGCACTATACACAGCGGTCCTCGGCACCGTGGTGGGCTTGGGGATCGTAGCGGTCGTGTACCCGCTCGAGGCCATCAGCAGTGTCCTGACAGGCCGACCGTCACTCGATCCCGAGATGCACTGGAAAGCATGGAGCGGCTTCCTTCTTTCTGCCGTCGGCGCCCCCGCCGTGGTCACGGTGCCGCTGATCAGCGCCCTGCTCACCCACCTCGGATGGGACCGCACCGGCAGATACTGCCGCCGCCTGCAGCCGATGTGGGCCGATCTCACCGCAGCCGTACCCGAAATCGTCCTGGAGATGCGGCGCGACCACAACGGCCGAACCGACCCGGCCATCCGTCTGCACCGCATGACGGTCGAGATCCGCGACAGCCTGCTGCATCTCAAGCGCTACAGCGACAGCCCCGACGATCTGGCCGCCACCGACGGTAACCCACATGTCTATGCCCGCCGCATCGCCGAGGCCATTGCCACCAAAGCCGCCGGGCGCCCCCCGAGCGCGAGCCTTTTCTCGCCCCGGCACCAAGTCCGGCTGGGGACACGGGACCTCAACGCGGAACTGCACCGGCTACTCGCCCTTGCCGAGGCATGGCCACACGTCCGCGGCCTGACGAAGTCGCCGTAGCGTCGCGTACAGATCTGACTGCCGTCGCCGTCGACCTACCTGAGGTGATGCGGTGGCCGGGACGACTCCGTTGCTCGGGCACACGACGCTACAGCTCGCGCCGAGTGGTGGTGAACCGCGGCTAGAGTGGGGCGTCGCGCCACCAGCGGTCGTACAGGTCCTGGCCGGAAGTGCCGCCGCGGACCAGGATCTGGCAGAAATCGCGGATGGGCGGGTCGAACTGCACCAGGACTGTGCCCACCATTCGGCCGTCCGCGCCGGCGATGTCGCCCCAGATGACTCGTCCGGTCCCGGAGACTCGCTGCCACGGCTCGTCTCCGCGCACGGTCATGTCGGTGAACGGTGCCACCGGGTTCGGCCGCCGATCGGTAGTGCAGTTCACGACGAGTCGATCCACCGGGTTTCGGTCGCCGTTGCACAGAAGCCGGGCCAGCTCGCCGAGCTGCGAATTCAATTCGACCGAGTTCGCATCCCGGTCTACCGGACCGCATCGAATGCCCTGATAGCCGACGGCATTCGGCGTCGCGGGCAAAAGCCTCGGGAACTGCCGGACCACCGTCTGATAACTGCTCCGGTCGGTGCGGTCGCCGGTGGCGGTGGTGGGCGCCGCCGCGGTACTCCACCCGGCGACCGACGTCGGCGAGGCCACGGGCCCGCTGTCGGATTTGCCGGTCAGCGCGACGATCGCCCCGGTACCGAGCACGACGGCGGTCACCGCGAGGGCCGTGACGAGCACGAATCGACCCCGCGATCGGGATGCGACGGAACTGGCCGCCGAACTCGGCTGTTCTTCCGCCCCGAGCGCAGTCCCGAGCGCCGCGGCGAGTTCCCCGCACGACGGGTAGCGGTGGTCCGGGTCCTTGGCCAGCGCGCGGGCCACCACCTCGTCGACCCCCGGCGGCAGTGCGGGTCGCATCGCGGACGGGCGCGGCGGTGCGTCCTGCAGAGCCCGCCCGCCACTGCGCTAGGGTTCGAACCCGTGTCCAAGCTGCGGCGGCGCGTGGTCGAGGCTGCGCAAGCAACGCTGGCCCAACGCAAATACGTGTCGGCGGTCGATGTATTCGGCGTTCTGGGGTGGGTGCGAACCCGTCAAGTCGATCGCTGGCGCCACGGGCAGGTTCCGTCGTTGGAGCAAGTAGCGGCGGTGGATGGGCGGCGCATGCAGGAGGCGGCGGAGCTGCTGGGCGAGTGGGCCCGCGAGCACGGGCTCACCGCGAGCACCGCGGCGTACCTGTCGAGCGGGCGTGATCGCGAGACGCTGCGGTTCGTCGACAACGGCGAGGACGAGGCTTTCCGCGTGCACTGGCTCTCGGCGGAACTCAGCCCGGCGCGGCGCGAACAGGTCGTCCGACGCCAGAACCAGGTCCCGGATCTGACGGTAGTCGAGGCCGCGGAGCCATGGACGTGCGCCGAATGCGCCGAAACCGGCCCGTATCTGATCACCTCCGCGGCCGGAGCGTTGTGCCTGACCTGTTCGGACCTCGACCATCTGGAGTTCCTGCCCGCCGGGAACGCGGCGCTGAGCCGCCGCGCCAAGAAGGAGAGCACCCTCGCTGCCGTCGTGGTCCGCTTCAACCGGCGACGCAAACGCTACGAGCGGCTGGGCATCCTCGTCGAGGAGGCCGCCCTCGCCCGCGCCGAACAGCAATGCCTGGCCGACGACGATGCCCGCGCCCGCCGCCGCGACCGCGACCGCGTTCGCCGCGCCGCGCAGGACGTCGAATACCGCGCCCGCATGTCCGAGGAGATCCGGCGACTGTTCCCCGGTTGCCCCAGCGACCGCGCCACCGAGATCGCCGAACATGCCGCGGCGCGCGGCAGCGGCCGCGTTGGCCGCACCGCGGCAGCCAAGATTCTCTCCCCCGAAGCGCTCACCCTCGCCGTCATAGCCTCTATCCGCCACCGCGACACCGACTACGACCAGCTCCTCATGACCGGCATCCCCCGCCCGGAGGCCAGAGCCCGGATCCGTCCCACCGTCGACCACGTCCTCGAAACATGGCGACGATGACGCGCCCCGGTCGGCCGCGAACTCTCCGCCGCCGCACACCTTGACGCGCACGGATACGGATCGGTCGTTCAATGCTTGCTTCCTGGCCGGTGCCTACCCAGCGCGTTCAGGCGGCGCGGTGGAGGGCGTGGACATCGAGAATGTCCACGGACCAGTGATCGGTCAGCGTGAAGCCGAAATGCTGGTAGAGGGGGACGTTTTCCGGGTCGGCGGTGGTCAACCAGATGTCGTCGAATTCACCGAGGATCAGGTCCAGGAGGCGGCGGCCCGCGCCGTGTCCGGGGTGCTCGGCGCCGATGAATTCGAGCGTCCAGGCATGCGGCGGTTTGCGGCGGTCGGCTTCGCGAGAGTAGCCGAGGGTGCGGTGGATCGCTGTGGGGCCGCAACGAAGCAGGATTCGCGCGGCCCAGGTCAACTGCGCGACCGCGTCGGGGGCGCACCCGGGTGGGCTGAGCAGGGCGGCGGCGCCCGGCGTGGTGCGCGTGACCAGATGCGGCAATCGAGCGGTGGCGGCGAACCAGTGACGTTTACGGTCCCCTGCGACCCAGGACATTCCGGGCTCGGATTCGAAAGCTCGGGCGAGAACGAGGGCCGGTTCCAATGGGGACCTCCGGAATCAAATGGCAGATCAGCAATTTGAGATAGAACAGCGGGATGAACCAGGCCAGCAACGCCGGTACCGGGAACGCGATCAGGTTGATCAGGAATACGGTCATGTAGGTCGCCATGGCGACGGGGCGGCGCAACGCGGCCTGCACCGATTCGATCAGCACCGCGGACCCGAGCAGCAGTAGCGTGTTGGCCACGAACCAGGCCGGATCGCCGAGGAGCAGCAAACCCACCACCGCGATGTGCAGGGTGTGAACCGCGACGAACGTCAAACGGCCCCGCGATGAGCCGGTGCGGTGATACCAGCGTTTCGCCGAGTTCGTCGCGTTGGTGAGCACGCCGCCGACCAAGTCGCAGGCTATGACGGCGAGCGCCCCGACCTCCACGACGCTGCGGCCGGAAAGCATTGGCCAGCAATATATTACGAGCAGAATGACACACACGGCGCCGCCGATGCACTCGACGGCCGACTCGGCTCGAGTCTTCCCGGGGCCCATGAACCGCTCCAGTCGCCCGGCCCATCCGGGCCGCGTCGCCGGGATCGTCCAATCCGCTCGGAGGTCCCTACGCACGAGGTCCCCACAATCCGGCCAGAAGACTGAAGATCTGATCGGGGTCGCCGCCACTGGTGAGCGCCCAGTGGTCACCGGCGCGCAGAACGGCCGCGGACGCCGCGGTCAGCAGCTCGCTGTCCACGTCCGCTCGGACGACGCCGAGTGCGACGCCGTTGGCGAGCACGGAGCCGAGCCACGACTGCTCGTCCCCTGCCGGTATACGGGCGATCGCGGCGTCGGCCAGCGCGAGGTCCAGTGGATTGTCCCGGAGGAAACGGACCAGCGCGGCCGAGTTCTCGCGCAGACGCGTCCAGAACGCGTCGGAAGTGTCGGCAGCTACCCACGCCCCCAACTGTTGTCGCAGCCGATCGGCGACATCCGACAGCACCAGCGCGAGTATGTCTTCTTTCCCGTCGAAATACTGGTAGGCCGAGCTTTTCGAGATGCCGGCGTTGGCGATGATCGTGTTGTACGACGCCCCCTCCGGCCCGTGATGGGCGAACTCGACCTTCGCGGCGTCGATGATGGCGCGTTGTCGTTCCGGCGGGAGGCGGTGAAAACGAGGGAGCGGCATGCACCAACAGTACACACCTTTGGTGCACACCAGTAGTGCACTATCATTCGAAGCGACCCGCCCACTGGTGCCGTCGCCCCATCGCTTCTCGAGTTAGCTAGGAATTCGCCGTACGGCGGGGCACAATATCTGCAGGATGAATGTCCCGGAGTGATCCTGTCGGGTTCGACAGATCACTTCGCCCACTGATCGGAGGGCGAAACGGACGACATGCACCGAGACGGCGAGCGCCCGAGAGGGCTTTGCGTTTCCGCGCTGGCGGCGGTGGCGAACCCGTCGTACTCGCGAATCGACACGTGGAACCTGCTCGACGACGTCTGCCGTCGGCTCGCCGATGTCAATCGTGCCGGGCTGGACACCACCCACGAAGTCGCCCGGGTGCGGCGCCTCCTCGATCGTCTCGCCGCCTTCGAGCGGTACTGGCTGTACCCGGGCGCGGCGCGGCTGGCGGCGTTTCGCGGGTATCTCGCCGATCTCGCGACGGTGCGGCTCACCGAGGAAGTGTCGCTGGCCGTGCGGCTGCTCTCCGAGTACGGCGACCGCGCGGCCATGTTCGACACGTACGCGCCGCTGGCCGATCAGGAACTCGTGGCGCGGGCCAAACAGCAGCAGTTCTACACCGTTCTGCTCGGCGACGACTCCCCGCCCGAGGCCCCCGAGGGCTTGGCGGAGAGCCTGCGGGCGCTGCGCGACCCCTCGGACGACGTGCAGTTCGAGTTGCTCGTCGTTTCGAGCATCGAGGACGCCATCACCGCCGTCGCGTTGAACGGCGAGATCCAAGCGGCGATCATCCGGCACGACCTGCCGCTTCGTTCCCGCGACCGGGTGCCGTTGATGACCACGCTGCTCGGCGCCAACGACGACGTGGTCGCGAGCGAGCGCACCCACGACTGGATCGAATGCGGCGAGTGGATCAGGGAGCTGCGGCCGCATATCGACCTGTATCTGCTCACCGACGAGTCGATCGCCGCGGAGACCGAGGACGAGCCGAACGTCTACGATCGCACGTTCTATCGGCTCAACGACGTCACCGACCTGTACAGCACGGTGCTCGCCGGCGTCCGGAGCCGTTTCGCCACACCGTTTTTCGACGCCCTGCGTGCCTATGCGGCCGCCCCGGTCGGCCAGTTCCACGCCCTTCCCGTAGCGCGTGGCGCCAGCATCTTCAACTCAAAGTCGCTGCAGGACATGGGCGAGTTCTATGGCCGCAACATCTTCATGGCCGAGACGTCGTCCACCTCCGGTGGGCTGGACTCACTGCTGGACCCGCACGGCACGATCAGGGCGGCGATGGACAAAGCCGCCGAGACGTGGTGTGCCGATCAGACGTACTTCGTGACCAACGGGACATCCACCGCGAACAAGATCGTCGTGCAGGCCCTGACCCGGCCGGGCGACATCGTCCTGATCGACCGCAATTGCCATAAGTCGCACCACTACGGCCTGGTGCTCGCCGGGGCGTACCCGATGTACCTGGACGCCTACCCGCTCGCGCCGTTCGCGATCTACGGAGCCGTGTCCCTGCACACCATCAAGAAGGCGCTGCTGGACCTCGAGGTGGCCGGCCAACTTGACCGAGTGCGCATGCTGCTGCTGACCAATTGCACTTTCGACGGCATCGTCTACAACCCGCGGCGCGTGATGGAGGAGGTCCTGGCGATCAAGCCGGACATCTGCTTCCTGTGGGACGAGGCGTGGTACGCGTTCGCCACCGCGGTGCCGTGGGCACGACAGCGGACCGCGATGGTCGCCGCCGGGCAACTCGAATCGGCGTTGTCCTCGCCCGGCTACGCCGAGGAGTACCGCGAGTGGCATGCGTCGATGCGGGGAGTCGACCGTGCCGAGTGGAGCAACCACCGGCTGCTTCCCGATCCAGAGCGTGCGCGGGTGCGCGTGTACGCGACGCATTCCACGCACAAGTCGCTGTCGGCGCTTCGGCAGGCGTCGATGATCCACGTCCGCGACCAGGATTTCAAAGCTCTCGTCCGCGAGGCGTTCGCCGAGGCGTTCTTGACCCACACCTCGACGTCACCGAACCAGCAACTGCTCGCGTCGTTGGATCTGGCGCGTCGCCAGGTCGACATCGAGGGCTTCCAGCTGGTCCGGCACGTCTACGACATGGCGCTGGTGTTCCGTCACCGCGTCCGCAAAGACCGGCTGATCGGCAAGTGGTTCCGCATCCTCGACGAGGACGACCTGGTGCCCGACGAGTTCCGGTCCGCTGCGGTCCATTCGTATCGGCAGGTCAGGCAGGGGGGCTTGGCGGAGTGGAACGAGGCGTGGCGGTCGGATCAGTTCGTGCTCGACCCCACCCGGGTCACCCTGTTCATCGGCGACACCGGCATGAACGGGTACGAGTTCCGCGAGAAGATCCTGATGGACCGCTTCGGCATCCAGATCAACAAGACCTCGATCAACAGTGTGCTGTTGATCTTCACGATCGGCGTCACCTGGTCGAGCGTGCACTACCTGCTCGACGTGCTGCGCCGGGTGGCCACCGACTTCGAGAGCAGCCGCAGCGCGGCCGGTAAGGCCGATCGCGCCCTGCAACAGCGCCGGGTCGACGAGATCACCAAGGATCTGCCTGCGCTGCCCGACTTCAGCGTGTTCGACAGCGCGTTTCGTCCCGACGGCGCCAGCTCGTTCGGCGACATGCGATCGGCCTTCTACGCCGGATACGAGGAGTCCGACCGCGAACACGTTCTGCTCGGCGACGCCGGGCGACGGCTCGCCAAAGGGAAAACCCTGGTGTCCGCGACCTTCGTCGTCCCCTATCCACCCGGCTTCCCGGTGCTGGTCCCGGGGCAGGTGATCTCGAGGGAGATCCTGTATTTCCTGGCCGACCTCGATGTCAAGGAAATCCACGGATACAACCCCGACCTCGGGTTGTCGGTCTTCACCGAGGCCGCGCTGGCGCGGCTGGCCGCGGCTCGGCAAGCGCCGAGCGCGGCCCTTGCGTCAGGCAACTTCGAATAGCCCGGCTGCCCCCATTCCGCCGCCGATGCACATGCTGACCACCACATAGCGGACGCCTCGGCGGCGACCCTCTATCAATGCGTGGCCGACCTGTCGTGAGCCGGTCATCCCATAGGGGTGACCTACGGAGATGGCGCCGCCGTCGACGTTGCAGCGTTGTGGGTCGATACCGAGTTCGTCGCGGCAGTACAGAGCCTGAGAGGCGAAGGCTTCGTTGAGTTCCCACAGGCCGATGTCGTCGACGGTGAGGTGGTGGCGCCGGAGCAACTCGGGTATCGCGAAGACCGGGCCGACACCCATCTCGTCGGGTGCGCATCCGGCGACGGCCATGCCGCGATAAACCCCCAGCGGCGTGAGTCCTCGGCGCTCGGCCTCGCGGGCTTCCATCAGCACGCAGGCGGATGCCCCGTCCGACAGCTGAGAGGAGTTGCCCGCGGTGACGCTGGCTCGGGTGGTGAGTTGTCCGTCTGCCAGTACGGTCCGTAACGCCGCCAGGTCGGCCGCGGTCGTCGTAGGGCGGTTTCCTTCGTCATGTCGCAAGGTCACCACTTCTTCTGTGGGGGAATCGCCTTCGGCTGCTGGGACGGTCTTCACCGTCGTGATGGGGACGATCTCCGCGTCGAACCGCCCGGCTGCTCGAGCTTCGGCGGTTCGCCGCTGGGATACGAGCGCGAACTCGTCCTGCGCCTCGCGGCTCACGCCATATCGCTCGGCAACCAATTCGGCCGTGTGCAGCATCGGCATATAGATATCGGGACGATGCTCCAGCAGCCAGGGATCCTGCGCACGATACAGATTCAGATTGTTGTTCTGCACCAGCGAGATCGATTCGACGCCGCCACCGATCGTGGTTTGCATTCCGTCGACGACGATTTGCTTGGCCGCGGTGGCGATCGCCATCAGGCCGGAAGAACATTGACGATCGATACTCATGCCGGGTACCGATTCGGGAAGTCCGGCGCGGAGCACCGCCTGCCTGGCGATATTGGGGCCGGAAGAGCCCTGCTGCAGTGCACAGCCGAGCACGACGTCATCGATCTCGGCCGCGTCGAGGCCGGCTCGCCGCACGGCGTGGGAGATCACGTGACCGGCCAGCTCCTGGGCCTGGGTGTTGTTGAACGCTCCGCGGTATGCCTTGGCAATCGGCGTGCGGGCGGTGGAAAGGACAACGGCTTCTCGCACTTCGTTCACTCTCTCGAACATGACGTCAACATCAAGTTGTGGCGCGTCTGGTGATGCTTCGGTTTCGGGTGGTTGCCGGGGGCGACCCGGTTCTTACGGTTGGGAGGGGGAAGACAGTCTGAGGGAATTCGCCCACAGCCGTGTGGTGAGTGACACCAGATCGTCGAGGGTGCGCGGCCGCCCGGGGTCCCCGTCCTCGGAGGACACGAAATACCAGTACGCGATGCGGCTGACCATCGCAGACAGCGCCCACGACGTGAAGACCGGATCCAATTCATCGTCGACCGCACCGCGCCGCTGCAGTTGTTCGATGCTGTGCGCGTTGCGGAGAACGAACGCGTGCGCGCGTTTGCGCCGTAGATCCCGGAATTCCGGCTCGATCTGAACGACCTGTTCCAGGATCGCCATCAACTGGGCATTGCGTTCGTAGGCGGTGAAATAGGCGCGATTGCTCGCCTCGATGACCGCCCATGGGTCGTCGTCGTCGCTGACGTGCGGCGCGCCCGGGTGCAGCATATCTTCCTGAGCCTGCTCCAGCACCGCCGCGAAGATTTCTTCCTTGCTCGCGAAGTAGGTGTAGAAAGTGCCCGTCGAGCAGTGGGCCTCCATGGTGATGTCGGCGAGCCGTGCGTCGAGGTATCCCATGCGCTCGAAGACCGCGCGAGCCGCGGCGATCAGTGTCTGCCGGGTGCGTTGGCCGCGTTCGGTGGTGGGCAGCTCGCGTAGCAGGGCCTTCGGCACCATTGACGGCGGCTCGGAATCACGTCCCCGGGTTGATGACGGCATAGCAGTAGTTATACGGGACCGGTTGGCTGCCCTCCGATGAGCGCGGATCCGGAACGGCCGATGCCGGCACGTCCCGATGCGGGCGGGTGACTTCATCTCGCCTCCCGCGCCGCCTCGGACAGACCGAGTTCGGCCAATTGCCGTCCGACTTCCGCTCGGTGGCGCGCCTCGTCCTGCCGTGCCCGTTTCGGGCTCCATCGGCCGCTCATGACGAACGTCAGCGGGATGAAGACGAGCTGGCCTGCCAGGCACACCAACCACCATCGCTGCCATTGCGCCGGGTTGCGCCGTTCGGCGTCGGCGACGGCCGGGCCGTGCACCCGAAGGAATTGCTGGTCCGCCCGCGGGATCGGGTGGTCGGTCAATTGCCGGACTCGCGCTCGGGCGGTCGGTTCATCGGGGGCGGCCCCGCCGGCCAGCAGTTGCGTGACCGCGTCGTCGCGTGTACGAGCATCCGAGGCTCCGTCGGCCAGCGCCGCGCGGGTCGCCGGAGTGAGACTGTCCAACGTGGCGAGCTGGGACCGATAAGCGGTGGTGATCCGGGACACCTCGTGACCTTGGTCGGCGAGGGTGGACACCGCAGGCAGCATCAGCCCGAACCCGGCCAGCGCCAGGGTGACGACGAGTCTGTTGATCCATGCCCACAGGGCCAGGCCGGTCGCCGTGGCGGCCGGATTGTGGCGTTCGACGGTTTCGGTGAAGCCGGCCATCCAGGTGCAATACGCCAGCCCGGTCCCGCTACCGAGCACCACGAGCACGATCGCGAAATGGTGGAAGCTGGTGTCGGGTCGCGTGGCCAGCCCGGCGAACACAGCCACCGCGCCGGCGCTGAGAACGCCACCGGCGATCATGAAAGGTTTACGTACGCGCAGCCGGTCCGAGATCGCCCCGCTGATCGGCAGGGCGAGCCCGATACTGATCCAGAACCATTCGGCGAGCGCGTTGGCCCGCGCCTCCGAATAGCCGAAGACGGTGGCGAAGTAGACGACGAAGAATCCGACAGCGATGTAATAGAAGATCAAGTACACGCTGATCGCCCCTGCCGAGGCGACGACATCGAGGCGCAGCATCTGTCGCCAGTGCCCTTGCAAGGCGCGGACAGGATCGATCTGGCGTGCGCGTGCCTCGATCAACTCCCGGTCGCGCAGGCTGACCATGAGTTGGTCACGCAGCCTCGGCGCCAATTCGCGCAAACCGAGCAGGGCGATCACCGCCGCGATCAAACCGATCGTCCCGCAGACCCGGAACTGGAACTGCCAATCGGGATGGGCGGCCGCGGTGCGGCTCGATATGGTGGTCACCAGGATGCTGCCCAGGACCGGACCCAAAGTCCAGTACCCCATCGCCGAGGCGCGGCCCAACTGCGGCGAGAAGTCGCGGATCAGCGCCGGGGTGGCCACCAGGACGACGCCCTCCACCGCGCACAGCAGGACGAAAAGGCAACTGTACATGCCGAAGCTGGAAGCTGCGGGCAAGCCGAACAGGACCAGCAATCCGGTGATCAGCAGCCCGGCGACGACGAGGTTGGCGCGGCCCCACCGATCCGCGAGCCCGGCGGCGAGCGAAGCGAAAGCGCCGAGCAGATTCCCGATCACGGCGATCCCCACGAATTCGCCGAACGAAGCATCCAACGCGCTCATGATGGTTGTCGCCACTGCCCCTTGGACATACAGCTCGTAGTACAACACGACGGTGCACAACACCGTGATAGCCAGATACGAATACCGCTTCGGGGCAGACGGATAATGATCCAGCTGGCGGCGCCACAACCAATTCAAGGGCATCACGTGGCCCCCCTCTTTCCTTCGGCAGTACTCTGCGAAACGGGCCGGTTCGTGAACAGCGCAGGCAAATCACGCTTGACGATCTTGCCGGACGGCCCTTTGGGTAATTCATCGATGATTCGGACGCTGCGGGGGTATTTGTAGGCGGCGACACGTTGGCGGCAGAATTCGATGATTTGCCGCGGCTCGGCCCGCGTGCCGGGTCGCAGCGTCACCACGGCGTGCACTTCCTCGCCGAGGCGTGCGTCGGGGACCCCGATCACGGCGGCCTCGGCGATGGCGGGGTGGGTATAGAGGACTTCTTCGACCTCGCGCGGATAGACGTTGTATCCGCCGCGGATGACTAGGTCCTTCTTGCGGTCGACGACGAACAGGTAACCGTCGTCGTCCCGGTAGCCCAGATCGCCGGTGTGGAGCCAACCGTGGGTGAAAGCGGCGGCGGTCGCGTCGGGGCGGCGGTGATACCGCTCGATCACATTGTGTCCGGTCAACACGATCTCGCCGATGTGGTCCGGTCCCGGCGGGAGAGGATTGCCCTGGTCGTCGACGATGCGCAGCTGGACACCCCAGATCGGTTTGCCGACCGACCCGAACCGTCTGTCACCGGGCCTGTTGACCGTGGCCGAGCCCGCGGTCTCCGACAAGCCGTACCCCTCGACGATCGGGATGCCGAATCGCTGCTCGAATCGGCTGTGGATCTCGGCGGGCATGGACGCTCCCCCGGACGCGCCGATCCGCAGTCGGGACAGGTCGAATCGAGAGGAGTCGGCCCCCAGCAGTTCGAAGTACATCGTCGGTACGCCGAGCACGATGCTCACCCCGTCCCGTTCCATCTGGCGTAGGGCCTCATCGGCACTGAATCGGCGCATCACCGACAGCGCGGCGCCGAAACGCACTGCGGCATTGAGCATTCCCAGGCCGTAGACGTGGAACATCGACAGACCCCCCAGAGCGATATCGCCGGGGCGCACATCGACCGTCTCCGCCGACAGCGTGCAGTTCATGTACAGCTGGAAGTGCGTAAGGGGGGCGCCTTTGGGCGCTCCTGTGGTGCCACTCGTGTACAGCAGCACCGCCGTGTCGGTCGGGGAGGTCGGCTCGATCCCGCCGACGCCGATCCCCGCCGCACCGCTGTCATCGATCAGTAGCTCGCGATAGGAACGCACCTGGGCCGGCAACTCCGCCGCCGCTTCGCAGACCGCGAAAATACTTACACCATCGCTTATTTCGGATCCCACGCAGACCTCGTCGAGAAACCGGTGATGGGCCAGCACGGCGCATGCGCCGGAGTCGGCGAGAAGGTAAGCCAGTTCGCGAGCCTTCAGCAGTGGATTGAGCAGCAGGACCGTAACCCCTGCTGCGAGGGCCCCGAAATAGGCGACGACGAATTCGACGCCGTTCGGCAGCGCGATCGCGAGCACCGAGCCCCGCTCCATACCCTCGCGGGCGAGCCCGCGGGCGAATCGGCTGGCCTCGTCGTCGATCTCGGCATAGCTCATCGGACGGCCATCGATGAGCAGACAGGGCGCTTGCGGGGCGGCGGTGCGCGACTCACGCAAGATGGCGGCCAGGTTGAAACTCATAGCACGACCAGGGCGAGTATCTCGGCCACGCAGGCGGGTTTGGGCGCCCCCTCGATCTCGATCGTGTGCCGCATCGTGAGCCGGGCTCCGTCGGGAAGCTCCGACACGTCGAGCAGTTCAGCGCGGTCGCGCAGCCGCGAGCCGACCGGGACGGGGGCGGGGAACCGCACTTTTCCGGTGCCGTAGTTGACCCCCATGCGGGCGCCCTCCATCGAGAACAACCGCTCGCTGAAGTACGGGATCAGCGACAGGGTGAGGTAACCGTGGGCGATCGTTGCACCGAACGGGCCGCGAGCGGCCCGTTGCGGGTCGGTGTGGATCCATTGATGATCTCCGGTGGCCTCGGCGAACCGGTCGATCCGCTGTTGGGTGATGGTGAGCCAGTCGGTGATTCCGACGATGTCGCCGACGGCGGCGGTGAGCTCGTCGAAGGTGGCGAATACTCGCATCTGTGTGCCGTTCTACGCGGGGAGGTCCAGCAGGGTTGCCAGGGCAGCGTGGTGCGCCTCGACCGAACCGAGTGCCAACTGGTCGGCTTTGGCCCGCTTCAGATACAGATGAGCGGGGTGTTCCCAGGTGAAACCGATGCCCCCGTGCAACTGGACGGCCTCTTCGGCGGCTTGCACCGCGGTGCGGGAACAGAACGCCTGCGCGACGCTGACTGCGATCGGAACGTCGCGATCGGCATCGGCGACACAGGTTGCGGCGTACCTAGCGGCCGCACGGGCTTGGCCGAGGTTCACGTGCAGGTCGGCCAGCCGGTGCTTGACCGCTTGGTAGGAGCCGACGGGACGACCGAACTGGTATCGGGTCTTGACGTATTCCACGGTGGAGTCCAGACAGTAGGCGGCGATTCCGACCTGCTCGGCGGCCAATATCGCGGCGCCCACCGAGAGCGCGTGGCGCAGCGCGGCTTCGGCGTCACGGCCGTGGGCCAGCAAAGTGGCAGGCGCCGAATACAACCGCAGTGTCGCGATCGGACGGGTGAGATCCAGCGACGTCACCGCTTCGATGGCGACACCGTCGGAATCGGCGTCGACCAGGTAGAGGCCGACGGTTCCGTCGGCCGCTCGGGCGGGCACGACGATCCCCTGGGCAGGCATCAGATCGGCGATCGAGTCGATGGCGCCGGTCAATTCGAGGCCATCCGCCTGCACCGTGGTCGCCACGTCGCCGGTGGGCGACGCGGTCAAGGGCACCGCGAGCGTTGTGAGCGTGGATCCGTCGGCGATCGCGGCGAGCAGGTCGAGTGTGTCGGGCCGGTGCGGCGCGCCCAGCAGGGCCGCGGTAGCGAAGACCGTGCCCAGGTAGGGCAGCGGCGCGACCGTTCGGCCGATCTCTTCGGCGACCACCGCGACCTCACGCCAGGTCGCGCCGGCTCCGCCGGATTCCTCGGCGATCGGCAGACCGGCGAGACCGATCTCGTGCGCGAGAGTCGACCAGGCCCGGCCGTCGTAGGGCTCGTCGGTCTCGATCCGCGCCAGGATCGATGTCGCGGTGGCCGCGTCGGCCAGAAACGCGCGTACGGTGGCGCGCAGGTCGTCTTCGTCCGCGCTGTAGAGCAGATGTTCGGCCGGTTCCAGGGTGGCGTTCATCGGGGCAGGTCCTTCCAGGCGACGCCGGTGTCGTGGCGGGTCTCGGCGGGCAGGCCGAGCACTCGCTCGGCGATGATGTTTCGCAGGATTTCGCTGGTGCCGCCCTCGATCGAATTGCCTTTGGCGCGCAGGTACCGGTAGCCGGCACTGCGGGCACGGAAATCGACCGTGGCGGGACGGCGCATTTCCCAGCGCTCGTAGCGCAGTGCCTCCTCGCCGAGCAGATCCAGTTCCAGCGATGACGCCGCTTGGTTGATGCGGGCGAAGGCGATCTTCGCGCCGGCCCCTTCGTTGCCGGTGCCGCCGGAAGCGAGCAGACGACGCTGCCGCTCGCCGGCCAAGCGGGCGACTTCGGCTTCGACCCACAACCCGACAAGTCGTTCACGCAGACCGGGTTTGCGCAGTTCGGGGCGATCGCGCCAGAGGTCGGCGACGATGCCGATCATGCCGTCCTCGCGCGGCGCCGCGCCGCCGCCGATGAAGACTCGTTCGTTCATCAGCGTGGTCATCGCGACGGACCAGCCTGCACCCACCTCGCCGAGCCGGTCGGCGTCGGGGATGCGCGCCTCGGTCAGGAATACCTCGTTGAATTCGGCCTCACCGGTGGCCTGACGCAGCGGGCGAACATCGACGCCGGGCTGGTCCATATCGCACACGAAATAGGTCAGTCCGCGATGCTTGGTCGCCTCGGGGTCGGTGCGAGCCAGCAGTATCGCGAATCGGGCTTCGTGGGCCATGGAGGTCCACACCTTCTGGCCGGTGACCACCCAGTCGTCGCCGTCACGGATCGCCCGTGTGCCGACCGCCGCCAGATCCGAGCCCGCATCCGGTTCGCTGAACAGCTGGCACCAGACCTGTTCTCCGGTCCACAGCGGTCGCAGCCATCGCGACTGTTGTTCGGCTGTGCCGTGGGCCAGGATGGTCGGCGCGGCCATGCCCAGGCCGACACCGATCCGTCCTGGATCGTTGCCGGGTGCGTCCGCCTCGGTGAACAGGGCGTCGACATGGGGTTGCAGCGCTCGCGGTGCGCCCAGGCCGCCGAGACCTTGTGGGTAGTGGATCCAGGCCAGCCCGGCGTCGAATCGGGCCCGCAGGAAAGCCAGTGGTTCGGTCTGCCGCGGATCGTTGGCGCGGAGGAATTCGGCGACGTGCTTTTCGATTTCGTCGATGGTGGGATTCACGCGACCGGACCTCCGGCGACGTAGAGCACCTGACCGGAGACGTACCCCGCCCCCTCGCTGGTGAGGAAGGCTATGGCATGGGCGATGTCCTCGGGCGAACCGACCCGGCCGACCGCGATTTTCGCCGCCATCGCGGCTTGGAGCTCGTCGAAGTCGATGCCGGTGCGGGCGGCCGCTGCGGCGGTCATGTCGGTCACGGTGAACCCGGGGGCCACGGCATTGACGGTGGCGCCGAACCGGCCGAGCTCGATGGCCAGAGTCTTGGTGAATCCCTGCAAACCGGCTTTGGCGGCAGCGTAATTGGCCTGCCCGCGGTTGCCCAGCGCCGAGGTGCTCGACAGGTTCACGATTCGTCCCCAACCGGCATCGGTGATGTGCTTTTGCACCGCACGCGACATGAGGAAGGCGCCGCGCAGGTGGACGCCGACGACCGTGTCCCAGTCCTCGTCGGTCATCTTGAACAGCAGGTTGTCGCGGGTGACCCCGGCATTGTTGACCAGCACTGTCGGCGGTCCCAACTCCTCGACGACCCGGCCGACCGCGTGCTCGACCTGCCCGGGGTCGGCGACATCGGCGCCGAAAGCCGCGGCGCGCCCGCCGGTTTCGGCGATGGCGCGCACTGTGTCGGCGCACTGCTCGGAGTCGAGATCGAGCACGGCCACGGCCATGCCCTCGGCCGCGAGCCGCACGGCGGTCGCGGCGCCGATGCCGCGCGCGGCGCCGGTGACGATCGCGACGCGCTCGGTGGGATCAGGAACGGAAGATGTCATGAGTTTCCTCGAAAACGTTGAAGAAGTGAGTATTTCGATGCCGTCGAGCGGCGGCTTCAGTCGCTGAGCGCGGATAGTCCGTGCGCCGCGATGGGCTCGACCAGTGCGCCGATGCGCTCGAAACCCGGTCCGACCGTCTTGCCCTTGCGGTATCGGAAGTGGATTCCTTCGAGAATCGCGGCGACCTTGAAGAACCCGAAAGCCAGGTACCAGGACAGATCGGACAGGTCGGCGCCGGTCTGAGTGCCGTAGCGGCGCAGCAGCTCCGCGGACGGCGCGAATCCGGCGTCGGCGCTGACACCGCCGGACAGTGGGTTGCCGGGCATCTCCGCCAGCCCGTCCCAGTACGCCGCGAACAGCCCGAGGTCGGCCAAGGGGTCACCGATCGTGGACAGCTCCCAGTCCACGATCGCGGCCAGTGAATCGTCCTCGGCCACAATGGTGTTGTCGAGCCGGAAGTCGCCGTGCACCACCGCGCCGGCCCGATCGGGCGGGACCGCGCCCATCAGCCGATCGCGCAGTCGGCCCAGGTCGGGAAGTTCGCGGCTGCGGGAGGCGGCCAACTGCTTGGACCAGCGTTGCAGCTGGCGGCACAGATAGCCCTCCGGACGGCCCAGTCCTTCGAGTCCGACGGTGTGTGGACCGATCGTGTGCAGCTCGGCCAGCGCGTCGACGAGCGCGAACGATATGCGGCGCGCCCGTGCCGGTCCGAGGTGGGCGGTGTCGGCACGGGTGCGATAGACCGTGCCCTCGACCTCACGCATCAGATAGAAAGGCGCGCCGATGAGATGCGGGTCGTCGCACAAGAGGACGACATCGGGCACCGGGACGGCGGTGGGCGCCAATGCCGACATGACCCGGTATTCGCGGGCCATATCGTGTGCGGTGGCGAGCACGTGACCCAGCGGAGGGCGACGCAGCACCCATCTTCGCGTGCCGTCGGTCAGGCGATAGGTGAGGTTGGAGCGACCGCCGGCGATCAGCTCGATGCGCAGGGCGCTCGTATCGATCTCGGGCAGTTCGCTGCCCAAGTACTGTCGCAGGGCATCGAGGTCGACCCCGATGTCGTCGCCGGGTGATGCGGGAGTTTCGGTCACGATATTTCTCTCTTGCTGCGGGATCACCGCGTCCAATGGGCGGGGCGGTGACGTCGCCAGATCGTCTTGTGCTGGTTCGGTGTCGGCGGCAGCTGCGGGAACACCCCGAAGCGGGTGGCGAGTTCTTCCGCGGTGGTGGCGGCATCGCCGTGCACGATGCCGTCGATTCCGGCGCGGCGGGCGCCGTCGATGTTGTGCGGCAGATCGTCGATCATGACGACGTTCGCCGGATCGACTCCGAGTTTCCGGCAGGCCAGCTGGTACATCGCCCGGGACGGCTTGCGCAGTCCGACCTCGGCCGACACGATGGCGACATCCACCAGCGCGCGGAGGTCGACGCCGTCGTAGCAACCGCGTCCCAGCGAGTTCGACACCAGCGCAACCGGATGCCCCGCCGCCTTGATCCCGGCGACCAGTTCGATCATCGCGGCATCGGGTCGGATTCCTGATCGCATTCGCTGCAGCAAACCGGTGGCCTCGACGGTCCCGCCGTGCTGGGTGAGCGCGGTGGCCATGACCGTTTCGAAATGCTCGTCGGTGAGGCGACCTGTCTCGAATTCGATGAAAGCCGAATGGACGAGCGGATCGGAAACAAGGAGGCGGAACGGAAGCTCCGGTGCGACACCGATACTTCGCGCGAACGCTCGAAATCCATCGAACACGCTCGTGGTCAGCACTCCGCCGAAGTCGATGAAGACGGCCCGGGTCTTCATGTCGTCGATGTCCTGTCATCAGGGGCAACCGCCGAGAAGGACCGGAACCGGCCTGCGTCGCCGAGCATCTGGCCACCGTCGACGACCAGTGTCGTTCCGGTGATCCAGGACGCGGCCTCGGAGACGAGGAAGAGGATGGCGGCGCCGATGTCGTCCGGTTCTCCGATCCGCGTCATCGCGGTGGCGCTCGCTACTTCGGACTCGTGCTCTTCCCACAATGCCTTGGCCAGTTGGGTGCGGACCACACCCGGCGCGACCGCGTTGACCCGGACTCGCGGACCGAGCTCCAGCGCCAGCTGCTCGGTGAGGTGAACGACGGCGGCCTTGGAGGCGTTGTAGAAGCCGAGGCCCGACTCGTGGAGAAATCCGCCGATCGAGGCAGTATTGACGATTGCTCCCCCGTGCTCGCCCATCCATGCCTCGACAGCCAATTTCGTCCACAGAATCGGCGCCCAGACGTTGACGTCGAAGGTTTTGGCGAATCGGGCTTTGTCTTGGCCGATGAGTGGGCCGAAGGCCGGATTCGTACCGGCATTGTTGATCAGGATATCGATGCTGCCGTAGGTCCCGAGTGCGAAGTCGATGCACTTGCGGGCAGCGTCTTCGTCGGCGACGTGTGCGCCGAATCCCACCGCGCCCGCACCGATGGCTTCCGCCGCCGCCTCGGCGTCCGCCTGCGAGCGCGATGTGAGTACCACTTTCGCTCCCGCCGTCACCAGCGCACGGGCGGTCGCCGATCCGATTCCCCGCGAGCCCCCGGTGACGATCGCGGTCTTCCCGCTCAGTTCCTGCAAAGGGTGGTTCACCAGCCCTCCTTTTCGATGCTCATGTCCGTCCCTCGGGTGCTCACCGCGACCGCAATGCTTGGAAAGCGGGATCTCGCCGCTGCAGATAGCTCGTCACGCCTTCGGCGGCATCGGGGTGGCGGAACGACTCGAGCATGAGCCGGTCGGCCTCGACGGCGGCAGGCTCGAATTCGGTGTGCAGGCCCTCGTACACCTGCTGCTTGATAACGCTCATCGAGCTCGGCGAGCTGAAGGCGGCGAGCTCGGCGGCGTAGTCCACGGCGGCTTGGACCAGGTCCTCCGCCGCCACCACACGGTCGGCGAGGCCGAGTCGGCAAGCTTCCTCGCCGCTGACCACCCGGCCCGACAGCAGCAGGTCCAGCGCCTTGCTCGTTCCGATCAAGCGCGGCAGCAGCCAGGCGATTCCGTATTCGGCGATCAGACCGCGCCGCACGAACGCCGTGGTGAATTTCGCCGCGGGTGTGGTGAAACGAAGGTCGCAGTACAACGCCTCGACCAGGCCCAAACCCGCCGCGGCACCGTTGACGGCTGCGATCATCGGCTTGCGCACCGTCAGCGGATGCCACCGTGGCCGCGACCGCTCGGGCGGTCGCAAGTCGTCCGTGGTGCTGACGTCGTGCAGGTCGTCCAGATCCGCACCGGCGCAGAAGCCGCGGCCTGTCCCGGTGACCACGATCGACCGCACCTCGGGATCGCTGTCGGCGGCGTCGAGGAGTTCGAAGTATCGCTGCTCCAACTCGTCGTTCCACGCATTGAGGCGCGCGGGCCGATTCAAGGTGAGAACGAGCACGGCACCGCGCCGCTCGGCGAGCACCGGCTGTTCGGTCTCGGCACGCTCCGGCTGACTCATCGCTGTTCCCGTCCTTCGATCGAAGCGGTGTGTCCGGATCGGACGGTGGCACGGTGTTTACGCAGTTCGTGCGTGGCGATAGCGCGTTTGTGCACTTCATCGGGGCCGTCGGCAAGGCGCAACGTGCGCAGGCTCGCCCAGAAGCGGGCCAACGGGACATCGTCGGTGACCCCTGCTCCGCCATGGACCTGAATTGCGCGATCGACGATTTCGAGCGCCATGCCGGGTGCCGCGACCTTGATGGCGGCGATCTCCGTGCGGGCGGCCTTGTTCCCGACGGTGTCCATCATCCAGGCCGCTTTGAGTGTCAACAGCCGAGTCTTCTCGATCTCGACGCGCGCCTCGGCGATCCAGTCCTGGATATTGCTCCGCTCGCTCAGCGGCGACCCGAAGGTCACGCGGGCGTCCGCGCGCAGGCACATCAGTTCCAGCGCCCGCTCCGCCACACCGATCGCTCGCATGCAGTGGTGGATGCGGCCTGGTCCCAGACGAGCCTGGCTGATCGCGAAGCCCTCCCCCTCACCCGCCAGCAGGTCGGCGGCCGGGACCCGGACGTTGCGAAAATCGATTTCGGCATGTCCCTCGCGGTCGAGGTATCCGAACACGGGAAGACTGCGGACAATCGTGACGCCCGGGGCGTGCATCGGCACGACGACCATCGACTGCCTGCGATGTACGGGGCCTTCCTGCGTGGTCTTGCCCATCACGATCAGCACCGCGCAGTTCTTGTGCATGGCATTGGAGGCGAACCACTTCCGGCCGTTGAGTACGTACTCGTCGCCGTCTCGCTCGATTCGCAGCTCGATATTCGTGGCATCCGAACTGGCCACCGCGGGCTCGGTCATCGCGAACGCCGAACGGATCGTTCCCGCCAGCAACGGTTTCAGATATTTCTCCTGATGCTCCGCGGTCCCGAAGAGCGTCAGCACCTCCATGTTCCCCGTATCCGGTGCGGCGCAGTTGCACGCCTCCGGCGCCAAATGCGGGCTGCGGCCCATGATTTCGGCGAGCGGCGCGTATTCCAGATTCGTCAGCCCCGGTCCCCACTGCGGGTTCGGATGAAAGAGATTCCACAGCCCGCGGCGGTGAGCCTCGGCCTTGAGCTCCTCGAGGACCGTCGGGTGATGATGCGCATCTCCCGACGCCCGTATCTGTTCCTCGTACACAGCCTCGGCCGGATAGACGCATTCGTCCATGAATGCCAGCAAATCGGCCTGATACCGCTTCGCGCGGTCGGACACAGTGAACAATTCCACGAAAACTCCTTGATCGAGCGTTACGGCCGGACTCGGCCCAGAAACCCCTGTTTTTTGTTGTACTTGAACATGACGTCAATTTCAATATCTTCGGCAGAAGCCTCCCGCGAGGCCCTCCGGTTCGGCTCAGCTCGCTTGCAGCGCCCCGTCGACAAGGGCCGCGACCAGCGTCGAGGCAGCGGATACGCTCGCCTGGCGACCAGCGACGATGTCCGCGTACAGAATCGACTCACCCAGCCTGACCACCCCGTACGCGAGGGTGTCCAGATCGACCAGCGGACGCAGGCCGGCCGCGTCGACGTCTCGCTCGAGCAGTTGCCGCACAGCGGCGACCATCCGCGGCTGCATCGCACCCATCGGGTCGGTCAGGGCCCGGATCGCGGTCACCGGCTCCTCGGCCAGCAACTTCTGCAGGCTGGGGTCTCTACCGCTTCGGGCCCCGTGATCGGTCATGATCCACACGCTGCGCAGCCCGCCGTCGTGATCGCGCACCCGGTCCCCCCAGGACTGCCGCCAACGTCCGGCCGATGTGGCCAGGCTTCGCTCGGCCAGCCACCAGAGCGCCTCACTCAAGAGCTGATCGCGGTTGCCGGCCCGGCGGAACAAGGTGGCTCGAGAAATATGCAACTCGGCCGCCAGCGTGCCGAGATCGAGACGTTGTCCCGCCACGATGGACGCGACCGCACGCTGAACGATGTCATCCTTGGCCACCGGCATGTCCCCTACCGTATGCCGACGTCGCCGCTCGACGGGGGTCGCTCCGGATGCGCTCGATATCGGCGACGATTCGGTCGACCGTTTCGGCAGCACATCGGCGGTTGTCGCCGACGCCTCCGTGGGCGCCCCGCTTGGCCCAGCCCACCACGTACAGTCCGTCGATCGATGCACCGGTGTCAGGCGAGACAACTCTGCCGCGACGGTTGGACACGACTCCGTCCTCCGCGAACGGAACTCCCGCCACCGCGGTGGAGGCGAAGCCCGTCGCGTTGACGACCGAATCGGCGGTGAATGTTCGCTTCGCGGTGGTTTCCAGCCGGATTCGACCGCCGACGGAATGCAGTGACGTGACCTCGTTACCGAACCACAGGGTGACCGGGAGTTTGCGAGTATCAACGGTCGGCCTCCGATCTTCGGCCAGCTCGGCGAACAGCCGCTGCACCGGATCGGCGGACCCGACGTCAGGCGGTGCCCCGTCGCGGGCAATGGTCAGGTCGATGTCCAGTTCGGTCAGTTCGTGCAGAGCCGACATGGTGAAAGACGGGCGCCGGACAGACGATCGAGCGACCACAGCCACCTGTGCGATCGGCTCCCCGGCGCGGGTGACGATGCGCCGCCTGGCGATAGCCGCCGCCACATCCAACGCGACGTTGCCGCCTCCCACGATCAGGGCCTTCGGACCTCTCAGCAGCCGTGCCTGCGTGCCGTGCCGGACGGCGTCGTTCGCCGCGGACAGCAGAGTTATCGCCTGATGCATCCCGGGAATTCGCGGTACCCCGATCGCCCGCGACCTCGAGGCTCCGAAAGCGAGGACAACCACATCGAACTCTCGCTGGAGAGCAGCGATCGAGACGTCGGCGCCCACACGGACGTTCATCCGCGTCTCGACCCTGTCGTCGGAGAACGGAATATCGAAAAGGCGGACCATATCTCGGATTCCCTGGTGATTCCAGGACACTGCCGTACGCAGCAGCCCTCCGACCTCGGCTTGCTGTTCGAAGACGGTGATCCGAATCGAGCTGGATCGTTGCAGCAGCTCTCGCACCGTGTACATGGCGGCCGCTCCAGCGCCGACGACAGCGAGCCGCAGTGGCCTGTCGGCCTGCGGGAATGCCCGCGGAAGACCGAGACGCACCGGGCCGCGCTGCCGTGCCGTAGGAAGATCGGCGAAGAAATCGCGAGTACGCCGGGCGTACAACCGCTCCGAACCGGAGAGCGCGCTGTCCGGTCGGATGGCTCCCGCCGGGCAGGCTTGGACACATGCCGAGCAGTCGATGCAGGCGCCCGGGTCGATGTACAGGTGTTCGACGGTGTCGAATTCCGGTTCCGCGGGCGTCGGACGGATGCAGTTCTGGGGGCACACCTGGATGCAAGAAGCATCTTTGCAGCAATGCCCGAGGATGACGTGGGTCATGAACGTCCGTTCAGAGAAGGTTCGACTTGCGATAGATCCACCGCGCGAACCCGTTCAGCAGATCTTCTTCGTCCAAGAAGGCCACCAGCGGTGCCGCGGCGCGCCGGAACATCATGCGGTGATGTTCGTTGCGGCCGATTTCCGCGCTGACGGACCGCCATTGCAAGCCGAGGCCGCTGTATATCCGTCGATTGATCAACCCTTTGGCAATGAGATGCGCGCCGACTGCGATGAGTACTGCACTGAGATAACGTCGCGTCCGAGATGCCCGCACCAGAGTGTCTCGGATTCTCTGGCGCGCAAACGCCATATGCCGCGATTCTTCGACTACATGCACGTAGGAGGTGCGACGCACCGTCTCCGCGACCCGGTCGTCAGCCATCCAGTCTCGTTGCATGACATCGAAGATCTCCTCACCGGCCAGCACGATCGCGTAGGCGATCTCGTCCCACGCGAAGTTCCGGAACAACCAGCCGGTGAAGATGAGCGAGCGATCCAGGGGGTGGCGTCGCACCTCCAGCCGATGAATCGCGTCGGCGAACATGAGCGAGTGCAAATTCTCGTCGGCGCATTCGTTGAACAGGAATTTCACGTCCGGCCGGGTCGGATCGGCGCTGTGATTGCGGCGCAGCAGGACGATTTGCAGTGCGACTTCGAGCCAGATCGCCACGCTCAGAAAGTGGGCCGCCTCGGATCTGGTGAGCTCCCTCCTGACGGCTTCCGGCATGCGCGTCCAGGTCGGCGTGCCGAAAAGCGGAGACCACTCGGGAGTCATTCCGTAACGATCATGATCTACCTCGTCGACATCGATTCCGCGCAGATCGAACGAGAGGCGTTGCGCCGAACGGAGGAGGTCCTCGTACATACGCGCGGAATTCTCAGGCACAGCCACCGCAACACCCTCCACTGGTGATGGCCCGAACCTTCAGCACCGCAGCGAGGCGGATGTACCGGGATGCACGCATATCTCCTCCGTTTCGGCTGGTTCGCGGGTCAGCTCGCGCAATTGCCTTGGGCAGGTTGACCGGCCAGCCTGCGCCCCAGCCAATCCAGCGCCGCGTTTCCGCCGAGCGCGGCAGCGACGATATGGTCGGCGGCCGGAAGGGCATGCCATTCGACCACATTGCCGAGCCGGCACCAATCGGAACGAACTTGTACGCCGAATTCGAAGGACACGATGTCATCGTTCACCCCGTGGAACAGGTAGATCGGGTAGCCCGGCGCCCGTGTGCCCAACCGGTCTGCCGCCAGGCGCGCCTGCCACTCGGGCGTCTCGATCGGATCACGTGTCAGCATCCGGTCCAGTGATTTGCCTTGACCGGCCATCAGATTGTCCAGGACACAGCCGGTCCGGACCTTTTGCGCGAAGCTGCGCCCCTCGTCGGTCAGATAGGAATCGAGCTGCAGCTCGGGGTAAGCCGCATCGTGACCGATAGCGATCATGAAATACGCAGCCGGATTGCCGAGCCTGCCCTGTTGCTTCAGGGCGTCCGTAAGGGTGTCGGCCGGAACCCCGCCTGCGACCACAGCCTTGATGTGAAGTTCGGGCGCATATTCCTCGGACAGCTCGGCGGCCCATGAGCTGGCGTGACCGCCTTGCGAGTACCCGACTATTCCCACCGGAGAAGCCGCGGTGACCCCCCGCGCGTTGGCTTCCGGCAATCGTTCGGCTGCCCGAGCCGCATCCAGGACCGCAGTACCCTCGGCACGTCCGACGAGGTAGGTGTGGTCTCCGGGAGTTCCCAAGCCCTGATAGTCGGTGACCACGACCGCCCAGCCTTTCTCCAGAATCCCACTGATCTCCCGCGGACCGCCCGTGGCCGACGGCGCGCACTGATCGCCGATTCCCACCGTCCCCACGGCGTATGTCACCAACGGACGCGTCCCCGCGCGGCCGTCTCTCGGAATGAGGATCCTGCCGGAGACGACATTCGGCTGCCCCAGCGCGTCGGTCGAGCGGTAGTGAATCTTCCAAGCGTCGACCGGGGCAGGCACGCCGGGAAAGAGATCGAACGTGGACGGCTCGACACGGACCACATCTCCGGCCAGGCCCGCAACGTCCGGATCCTCGGAGCGAGCGATACCTGCGCCGGCCAACGGGCTGGCCATCAGCACGGCCGTGACCGCGGCCGTCGTCAACCGTTGCCCGAGCGGCTTCCGCAGCCGGGGGAGGATGGACTTCATTGTTCTCCTCGAATCTTGTTGCATGACAGGATGTTCGATCCGTAACGACCTACCGGGGTGCTGGACACCTCACTTGTCGACGGAATACGCTCATGAAACACTTCGTCACTCTGTTTCACAATCCTTGATTTATCCGAGCGAGAGTGGTATATGCAGTTCGCTTCCACCAACACCGCCCATCCCGCGCGCCGGAGAGGCCTTGACTCGCCCGAGAGAAGGGCATATAGCTATATGAACCCGACGTCACATTCAATTCTGGGACGTCGCGCCTGTAGTGGCACTCGGCCACCGTCTACCCGCGGCTTTCTGCCGCGAAGAACCGAAAGAGAAGACCATGGACGTCACAAATCGTGCACTGATGACAGCGGCGGCCTTGGTCGCGGCCGGCACGCTCACCGCCGCAACCGCCCACGCCGAACCTCCGGCCGTAGATCAAGCCCCCCAGGTGCACTACACCGCGTCGGTCGACGGTGACACGGCGGTGATCACCGTGGACCCGTCCAGCGAGTTGAGCGCGGACGGCGCGATATTCCAGATCCGCACCGCCTCGGGGCAGGTGCTGGCCGGAGTTCCACTGGAACTACACGTCGACGACATCGCCTTCCCCATCGATGTCACCCTCACCGGCAACACCGCCCGGCTGACTCCCAGCCTGGACATCGCGCGAGCACAGTACCGGCCCATCACGCAATCGGTTGCAGGGCAAGTCTCTTCCGAACGTGAGCAAGACGCCTTGGCGCGTGTCGGCTCGACCCTCGCCAAGGGCGTCGGCATCGCAGGAGTACTCGGCGCTGCGGGCGCGGGTGTCATCGGCTGCCTGCTGGGCGGAATCGCCGGGGCGGTCGCGACCGCCCCGCTGGCGATGATGCTCGGCGCAGGCCCCGTTATCGGATGCCTGATCGGCGCGGTTTCATTCGCCCCGACGGGAGCTGTCACCGGCGTTCTCCGTGCCGCGGTCCCCGTGGCAATCCCCGCGTTCCTCGAGTACTTCACCACGGTCAACACCTGAGCACCGGTGCCACTGCTCGCCTGAACAGCTCGTCCCGCCTCCATCGCGCTACCGCGCCCGCGAGACGGTGGTATTCGGGCGCCACCCGTCTCACCACATGCGCATTAGATGTCCAGCACGTTGCCGGTGCTGTTGCTCGACTTCCCGCGGGTCGCGGGCGAAAGGGTTGATATGGAAACAATCGTCTCGACAACGAGCGGAAAGATACGGGGCTTCACCCGGCGGAATGTCGGCACATTCCTCGGCATACCGTATGCGGCAGCACCGGTCGGCCCGGCGCGGTTCGAGCTGCCCAAGCCCGTGCCGATGTGGTCCGGGGTGCGCGACGCCGTCGAGTACGGGCCCGATTGCGCGCAGACACCCTATCCACCACCGATCGCGGCGCTCTTCGGCAGCGAATGCGCTCCCGGCGACGACTGTTTACATCTGAATGTCTGGACGCCCGATCCCGGTGGCCGCGGGCTGCCGGTACTGGTCTGGATTCACGGAGGCAGCTTCACCCGCGGCTCCAACGCACGGGCCCTGTACGACGGCAGCGCCTTCGCACGCGATGGCGTGGTCCTGGTCTCGCTGAACTACCGACTGGGCATCTCCGGCTTCGCCGCCGTGCCGGGCACGCCGCTCAATCGCGGCCTGCACGATCAAATCTCGGCGCTGCGCTGGATACAGGACAACATCGAGGCCTTCGGCGGCGATCCCGGCAATGTCACGATCTTCGGGGAGTCGGCAGGTGGAATGAGCGTGATGACATTGCTCGCCTCCCCACCAGCCCGCGGCCTGTTCCAGCGCGCGATCGTGCAGAGCGCCAACGGCTCCGCGGTCACTACCGCCGCCGATGCGGGCAAAGTCGCGGAACGACTCGCCGCCGAGCTCGGAATAGCGCCAATCGCGGAGGAGTTCGGTCGGGTCGACACGAAACAGCTGTGTGCGGCACAAGACGCGATCGACCGTGATCTCATGAGGGATCCGGACCCCGCACGATGGGGGAACTCCGTCGTCGTCAACGGCCTGGGCCTCATGGGCTTCCTGCCCGTCGTCGACGGTGAGCTGATTCCTGCCCCACCACTGGAAGCCATGGTCAACGAGCCGAGTCGAGCGGTGCCGATCCTCGCGGGCTGGAACACCGAGGAGTTCCGGTTGTTCACCATCCCGACCGGAGTCGCCGCGGGCATAAGCTACGACACGTTGCCGACAATCCTGTCGCGCTCCGGCATACCCCCACAGGTCACCGCGGCCTACGGCGCCAACCGGCCGCAAGCGTCGGCCGCCGACGTCTTCGCCGCCGTACTGACCGACTCGGCCTTCCGCAACGATTCGGTCCGCGTCGCGGAAACTACCGCCGCCACGGGGGTTCCCGCGTATCTGTACGAATTCGCCTGGCGGTCGGGCATCCAAAGCCTCGGCGCATGCCACGCCCTCGAGATACCTTTCGTATTCGACCAGCTTTCGAAAGCGCATACGTTGACCGGCCCCAATCCGCCCCAGCACTTGGCCGACGAAATGCACCGCGCATGGGTCGACTTCGCCGATCACGGCGACCCTGGCTGGCAGCGCTTCGATCCCGGCACCAAGCTCGTACACACCTTCGACTCGCCGCAGTCACGTGACGTAAGTGATCCACGCGGTGACGAGTTGCGCGCCCTGCGTGAATCTCGCGCGAGCCGGTGACCCTCGTCGCCCTCTCCTCAGTCTGGTACCGGGAAGGAATTCGATGAAGTTTTCGCGGACAGCGGTCGCCGGGGTCGTGGCGGCTGTCGTCACCGGGGTGGTGTCGAGTGCGGGTCCGGCTCATGCGGATGCGTGGAGTGACCAGGTTCTCGCCTCCCACGATCAGGCGCGCGGGCAATACGGCGCGCCCTCGCTGACATGGAACTCCGCTCTGTACGCCGACACGGTCGCGTGGGCGAAGGCCTGTAGGTTCGAGCATTCGGACCCGCAAGGGCGATATGGCGAAAACCTCTACGCCGCCGGGAACATGGACGCCGGCATCGATGACGCGGTGACGGCGTGGATGCAGGAGGCCTCCCAGTACGACTACGCCAATCCGACGTTCTCCATGGGAACCGGTCATTTCACTCAGGTCGTGTGGAAGTCCACCACCCAGGTCACCGCGGCTGTCGTCGACTGTCCGGCGGGCACCATCTTCCCGGGATATCCGGCCAGATTTTTCGTTGCCCGTTACACCCCACCCGGTAACCAGCTGGGGCAGTTCGAGCAGAACGTGGGCCGCCACGTGTGAACAGGATGCATCGCCACCCGTCGTCAGACTTCGGGCGGGTTGCGCACCCGTTCCTGTGTCCCCGGCACGGTCGTCGTCCGAACGCGAGGTGATGCACGAGCCGTAGCGGGCGTGTCGTGACACAGGGCAAATCGGTGGCGAGGCTCCGTATGGGTAGCGAGTATGTACCGATGCCGCATTCATCTGAGGGTCAGAATGTTTCGTCGAATATGGAACCTGAGAGCATGAAGGCCCGCCCTCGAAGGGTTCGTGTGGTTCGAGCGGGCCTGCCATCACCGTGTGGGGTCCACATTCGACGTCGCGCCGCGGTCGAATCGGGCCCTGGTCGGCCTCCAAGCCGCTACGGTCCGAGGTGGGTGCGGGGTGCCCGCCCCCTGGGGGCACTCCCACCCACCCGGGGGGTGGGCGCCCTCCACCCCCCGGGGCCCCCGAGGGGGCTTGTGCGGGAACGTGAGTCCGGGCGGGGCCTGATCAGCTGATCAGGCCGGTACCCCGACCAGTCCCCACGCTTCGACCGCGTCGCGGGAGTACCAATGCCCCGTCCATTCCCGCCCGGAATCCAAGGCCTCATAGAACTCCTCGTCATCGGGCAGCGCCGGGCCGTGGGCGTAGACGATTCCAGGGCTGTCGCCGTGGAAGCGGCGGGCGCGCTCGACCGCGCGAGCGGAGCGCTCCGCCACATACGCCCGGTGGGTGATCAACCACTCCTCGCTCGTGCGACCATCCGGGCCGCCGTAGTCGAGGGGGTAATGCATCTGATACTCCAGCCGCGCCACCTGCTCACCGGCGTGCTCGTACACCCACACGATCCACCCGGGAACCTCCGGCTGCGCAGCCAGCGCACGGGCAGCGAATCCACCACGCGCGATCGGGCTTTCCGAATCGCCGTGCGCCGCCGCCGTGACACCGGCGACTGCGGCGGAGTCGATGCCGCTCCATACCCGGTCTTTCCGATGCCTACCTCCCATAGCCGATAACTCTAATTCCCCGCACCGACACAGACGACGGTTCGCTCGAAGTTGGCCCGTGACCAGCCGATCCTCGGATGCGAAGTGGGGCGACCAGCACGTAGGCGAGAAGTGAAAGCCCGCTGTCCGAACCCGCTTTCACGACAGCTGACGGAAAGAACGGCCAGGCTGTCGCGCCGACGTGCTTCTCGGCCATAGAGCACGCGATCCCCACGACGACGCGGGCGCACTTCTAACCTCGTCGAGTGCACTTGGAACTGATCGCCGTAGTCGTCGCGGAGTACGACCCCGCCATCGACTTCTTCGTGAATACTCTCGGCTTCGAACTGGTCGAGGACGTCCCGTCGATGACCAACGACGGACGTCCGAAACGATGGGTCGTCGTTCGCCCGCCCGGCGCGCAGACCGGGATCTTGCTCGCCCGCGCCGACGGCACCCGCCAGCTCGCTGCCATCGGTGACCAGACGGCAGGCCGCGTCGGATTCTTCCTTCGCGTGGACGACTTCGAGCAGGCATACCGGCGGATGACCGCGGCGAACGTCGAATTCGTGACCCGGCCGCGCACCGAGCCCTACGGCAGGGTCGCCGTCTTCCTCGACATCGCAGGCAACCGCTGGGACCTTCTCGGCCCCGTCGACAACCCGGCCGCCGATGCCGGGGAAAGACGATAGTCCCAGGTCGCAATAGTCTTGCTCCACCGACAGCGGCCGGCGCTGCCTTCGGCGAGCCCGGGCTCGAGAGTGACGCATGAGCCGATCGCGTCGACTGCCGGCTCCACCTCGCTGAAGGGCATCAGCCATCCGAAGTCTGGTGCAAGTAGGTGTCCGGCGCCGGCCGCTATCGTCGTTGCAGTCGTCCCTGTGGAAGGAAGGCCGGAGCTTGTCGCCCTCAACCATCAGTCGCCGCAGACTTCTCGGGGCGGCAGCGCTCTTACCGTTGGCCGGATGCGCGACGGAGAACCCACCACCCGCTTCCCCTGTCGCGCGGACCGACGACCACCACGCTCGGCTCAACGAGCTGGAACAGGAATTCGACGCGCGGTTGGGTGTGTACGCGCTCGCGACCGGCACCGGGACCACCATCGCTCATCGGGCGGACGAGCGATTCGCATTCTGCTCGACGTTCAAGACGCTGGCGGCGGCGGCCGTCTTGCACCGAAATCCGCTGACGCACCTGGAAACGGTCGTCACCTACACCGAAGACGATCTGCTGAAAAACGCCTCGATCACCCCGCGGCACGTGGCCACGGGGATGACGATCCGCCAGCTCTGTGACGCCGCCGTCCGCTACAGCGACGGCACGGCGGGCAACCTCCTTCTGCGGGACATCGGCGGACCCGCCCAGCTGACGGAGTATGTGCGCAGCCTCGGCGACATGGTCACCCGCATGGATCGCATCGAGCCGGCGATCACGGAAGCCACGCCCGGAGACCTCCGCGACACGACTTCCCCCCGCGCGTTCGGCACCGTGTACCAAAAGATCGTGCTAGGCGACGCGCTGCCCGCCGACAAGCGCGCTTTCCTCCGTGACCTTCTGGAGCGCAACGCGACTGCCGCAGGGGCGCAGCGCATCCGGGCGGGTGTGCCGCGAGGATGGACGGTAGCCGACAAGACAGGGACGGGCGACTACGGCACCCTCAACGACATAGCCATCGTGTGGCCCCCGGCCTCCGCGCCGGTCGTCATCGCGATCATGTCCAGCAAAGCCACCGCGGACGCCGCATACGACCAGGCTCTCATCGCCCAAGCCGCCGAATACGCAGTAGCCGAACTCACCTGACTGCTCACCACGTCTGTCGGACACTTGCGAACCGCCCGAGTGCCTGCGACTTCCGTGTGACTCGCAAGCGTTCGGTGGCGGCCCACCGCCGGTAGAGTTCGGTCGAGGGCATCGCCGAGCGCGAATCGGGCGTCGGGACTGGCATCGAGATGAGGAGGCTCCGATCGAGACATCGCGTGTGCGTGATGGGCATACCGAAGGCGGACAGGACACCACCACTGCACCGGGTTTCGCGGTCCTGACGGGAACAGTCCTCGGTGTCGCGGTTCTTTTGTGCGTCCACCTCGACTGGGCGCCGTTCGTCCAGAACCCGACCGGTCCCGACCAGCTCGTCGGCCTGTTGATCGGCGGGCTGCTGCTGAGCGTTTGCCTGCTGGTGTGGGCGATCAAGACGCTCTACTTGCTCGGCAGAGCGCGCCGGTGGTCATGGAAGGTCGCCGCGG
Source organism: Nocardia abscessus (assembly GCF_015477775.1). Taxonomy (GTDB): domain Bacteria; phylum Actinomycetota; class Actinomycetes; order Mycobacteriales; family Mycobacteriaceae; genus Nocardia; species Nocardia abscessus_A. The sequence goes on from NZ_JADLQO010000018.1 coordinate 115,477, forward strand.
TGCCGGTGGTCGTGCTCGCGGGCCTGGTGACCGGATTGGTTCTCCGGCCCGCCAGCTTCGACTCCGCACAGGAAGACGTCGCGGTCGCGATGCTGCGCGAGACCGGGCCGAGTACCCGCCGAGACCTGAGCTTCGGTGGGCTCGAGATCAGCTTGGTCGATGGGTTTGTCGGCTCCGCTGCCAGCGGATGGGTCTACTCCCCCGGGGCCGAGCCGGTGGCGACTGGCGATCGTCGGTTCGAGAAGTTGTCCGGAGACTGGTATTCGTTACCCCACCGTGCGCCCGCCGCGTTCACCGCCGATCCGCCTGCCTCGGTTGTCGCCGACGGATCCTGACAGTGCGCAAGATCGCGGGAACGAATCCGACCGCGATCGACACCGACGCCGCCATCACAGCCAGAGCCGTTGCGCGCCACGGCCACACGGGGCCGTCGAGTCGTAGGTGCCGGTCGGGATACTCGGTGAATTTCGCGGCGACCCTGGCCGTGGCGCGATCGGTATGCGCAGCCAGATCCCGCAGCAACGGGTCGAACGCGAACTCGCCAGGGCGGGGGTTCGCGCCGGGGCGGATCTCCCGATCGACCTGCGCGACGGTCAGAAGCGAGTGTGGTCGAGCCGCGCGCTCCCCAGGATCCGGCGCTGTTCGTGCCGCATCGGCGGACGCGCTCGGTGTCGCGGTGCCACCGAGCCCCCGGCTCGCCTACTCGCCCGCCGCCACGCCCGCCATGGTCAGCTGGAGGTAGGCGTCATCGATTTCGCCCTCGCCGAAAAACTCGGTGAGCGCGGCACGTACGATCTTTCCGCCCTCGGCGGCGTGCACCAGACCGAGCGCCGCCTCGCGAACCCGGGTGCCCGGTTCGTCCTCGACCAGCGCGGCGACGACGGCGGCGGTGTTCTCCCGGCTCCACACAGCGGGGACTGCCGGGGCGACGTCCACGGCGGCCGGTGCGGCTCCGCGATACCACCTGCCGCGATCCCACCAGTAGCAGAAGGACAGCAGGCCGGTGCCTGCGCGCGGGTTCAGCAGCGGATTCGCGACCCAGGCGGGTGCGCCCGCGTAGAGGTCCGGCATCGGCGCCCCGGCGTTGTAGACCGCGTCGAGAACGGGGTCGTTCCACACTCCGCCGGACAGGACGGCACGATCGCCGGGGACGATCCAGAGCGAGGACCCGCTGCGCTCGGCTCCCTCGAACAAGCCGAGCGCGGGCAGGACCCGCGGCCCCCACGGGGAACCGACCGCCACGAATGCCGCCGAGAGCACCGCCCAGCGCGCCACCAGTAACGGCAACGCGGGCAGACCGTCCTCCACCACCGCCGTGCCCGGCTCCGCCCGCGCCGCCGTCTCGGCGGGCCGCGACTGCCGGTCGGCATGCCCGATATGAGCGGCGAGCCACACCGGCAGCCGGTCGCGCGGGAATGCCTCGAGATCCGCTTGATAGACCTCGGCGGGGAAGAGGTGATCGTCGGGGAACGGTTCGTCGCCGAAGTCGTAGTCGGTCTGCACTTCACCGGACGCCGAGACCACGAGCAGATATCGCCACCAGGGCCCATCGGGCCGGGCGGCCGACGCCTCCCGATGCGTGCGGACCAGCGCGAGGACCTCCTCCGGCGGCACGATCTGGACCGGACGGCCCTGCTCGTCGGTGGCGACGACCGAGGCCAGCTCGGCCACGGCCGTCAGCACGAAGATCGCCTGGATCTCGTGGCTGCCCTGCGGCCCGAGCCCGGTCAGCAGCTCGGCGATCCGGCGGCTCGCCTCATCCGGGGGCTGTCCGCCCGCGGGCGGCTTCTCGGCAGCGGTCACGACGTGGCACCTCCTCGTTCGCGGCGCGAGGCTACCACCCGGTGGAGAACGAACGGTGTTGCCGACACCGGGTTTTCGCCTCCGGCCGATCGACCAATGCTGTGCGCGAGCAGAATTCGCTTGCGTGTCGATGAAGGTTCAACTTGTTGCGGTGTAATCCGATGACGTCGACCGCCGAGGAGGCGAGCTGTGGGGAGCAAGCCTAGAGGGCGCTTCGGAGCCACCACGGAGCCGCGGTGACCATCTACATGCCCGAGGGGTTGCAGTGGCTGGCCTGGGTGGCGGGCACGACCTGGCCGAAGGGCGACGAGGACGCCGCGTGGGCGGCCTCGGAGGCGTGGAAGACGGCAAGCAAGGAACTCGAGGCGCTGCTCGCAGGCATCGATGAGGCCGAGCAGGCCACCGTGGCGGCATACCCGCAAGGGGAAGGCGGCGCCGCGATGGGGGCCCGCTACGACGTCCTGCGCACCGGGGATCAATCCCTGGAGGCACTGGCGAAGCTGATGAGCACGGTCGGCGACAGCGCGTTCGACATGGGCACCGAGATCCAGGCGACCAAGATCACCGTCATCGTGACCCTGGCCTGGCTCGCCCTCGAGATCCTGTGGGCATGGCTGTTCCCACCGACCGCGCCCGCCGTGGAGGCGGCCGCGATCACCACGACCCGGTCCTTCCTCAAGGTGTTCGAGGACTTCGTCCAGAAGATCATCACGAATATCGCCGCCCGGCTCGGCGCACCGACGGTCAAGCGGCACTTCTGGACCCGCGCGGCGCAGCTGCGGCCGGTGCTGCCCACGGCGAAGGGGTACGGCGTCTACGGGGCGCGGGCGATCGAGGCCGCCGCCATCACCGGAACGATCAACGGTGCGGTGCAGGTTGGCCAGCTCGCGGCGGGCAAGCGCCGCCACTTCAACGGCGGTGAGTTCGGACTGTCCATTCTCGCCGGTGTCGCCGGTGTGATCCCCGGCCGCGAGTTCGGCCGGTATCTCGGGAAGGGCATCGACAAGGCGGCGGGTAAGAACCTGGACAACGTGTTCGGCCGGGTGGGCCGCGGTGTCGTGATCGGCGGCGCCTCCGGCGCCGTCGGCACCGCGTTCGGCAACGTGGCGGCGGGCGCGGTCACCGGTGACTGGTCGTCGTTCTCGTCCGGCGCGGGCTGGGTCGGCGGCATCGCTCGCGGTGGCCTGGTCGGCGGTGCGCGCGGCGGATTCGCCCTGGGAACTCCGATTCCCCCGGGGCGCGGGGACATCCGCTCCTACGTGTGGATGCCGAAACCGTCGACCGGCAACACCGGACGCCCACCGGTCCAGGACGGATCGTCCACCGGCACGGGTACCGGCCGGTCCGGGTCGACCACCGGCTCGTCGGCGAGCGTGCCCTCCGGGCGCGCGTCGCAGGCGGCGTCCACGGTCGCCGGTTCCACCGGTACTCCGGCGGGCCCAGCGCCGCACCCCACCGGCTCCACCTCCGGCGGCTCGCGCCCACCCTCCGGGGTCGTCGGCGGCGGCGTCGCGTCGACCCACTCGGGCCGCGACGACGGCGTCTCGTCCTCGGGCGGCTCGGGCCACACCGTGTACCACGACGCCACCAGCCAGTACAGCGGAGGCGGGCCGTCCTCCCGGCCCGCCACGCCCGACAGCGTCAGCACGGGATCGGGCCCGTCGGTGTACCACAGTGCGGTCAGCACCATTTCGAGTTCTTCTTCCTCGTCCGGGGGATCGGCGTCGGGCTACACCACCGGTTCCAGCGCGGGCCAGTCCGGCCAATTCACCGGCCGGCCGCCTACCTCTTGGGAGTCGTCGGTGGACGGCTGGGGCTCGACCGGAGGCCCGCCGCCCGGCAACACGGGATCGGGATTCCCCGGGGGAGCGCCGCTTCCACCCGTGCCCCACGGTCCGACGCTGCCCGCGACGCCCGCGCCCAGCGGGCACACGGCGCCACCACCTCCCCCCGGTGGTGGCCCGCGCCCCTCCGGCTCGCAGGTGACCGGTACGTCCGGCACACACGGGAACCCGATCGCCACCAGCGCCGACGAGCCGTTCCTCGGTGAGGGCAAGGACGTGCGCGGCAAGCCCCGCCCGAAGCAATGGCCCTCGGTGGAGCCGCTGCCCGGCCCCTTCACGCCACCTCCCGGCGGCGCTTCGCAGCCGAACGACTGGTTGCCCGGTGCTGCCTCCCCCGGTTCAGGCGCACAGGCCGGCGCCGCGGGGTCCGAGGAAGTCGATGTTCCTTTCACCCTCTAGACCGCTGATCGAAAGGAGTGCCATGGCCGCCGACCACGTGGAGGTCGACCCCCATAAGCTGCGCCGGGCCTCGGAGCTGACCGCGGAGTTGTCGACGAAGGTCACCGCGACCGCCGAGAAACTCCGGAACACTCTGGCGGGCATCGAATCCGACGCCACCACGATGCCGTGGGGAGACGACAAGCGGGGCAGGAAGTTCGCCCAGGGCGACAAGGGTTACCAGGCGGCGCGCAAGAACCTGCTCGCAGGCGCCACAGGCGCCGCGCAGACCTTGCACGACATGTCGGAGGGCCAGCGCGAGGCCGCGGACTCGCTGACCGGCACCGACCATGCCTCCGGCGGGCAGCTGGGGAAGTGAGCGGCACATGGTGAACGAACGCCTGCGCGCGGACATGGCGACAATGCTGGAGGGCCTCGGCGAGCAGTTCCGCGGGATCGCCGAATTGCAGAAGCAGCGCTCGCTGCTCACGGCCACGGTCACCGCGTGCGACAAGCGCATCGAGGTCACGGTCAACGCCGACGGCGTGCTGATCGCCACCAGATTCGCCGACGACGTCCTGGATCTGAGCCTCGAGGAGATCGCCGAGAACATCACGGCGGCCGTGCAGGCGGCGGCCGCCGAGGTCGCTGAGCGCGGTAGGGAACTGATGGCGCCGCTACTGGAACGCAGGAACGCGCTGCCGAAGCTCTCGGAGATCGTCGAAGGGGCCCCCGACCTGGGCGAGATGATCCCGACCGCGCCCGCCCCGCCCATGGCGCCGCCCGATCCGACCCGCTGGCCCGTCGATGATTCCGGCGCCACGGGACCGCGGTCGGTGGTCGCCGACAACGACGACTGACGCCTCGGCAGTGGACACCCGAAGGAGCCGGGCCCCGATCCCCGGCGGAGAAAGGTGACGATGGCCCTCGAACCGAAAACGTGGTCCGGACTGGAGAACCAGGCGAAAGCGGGATATCTGAAGTTCGATCCCGCCGACGCCCTGGCCGCGGCCAAGGCTTGCGCCGATCTGGTCGACGACCTGCTCGGGATGGCCGCCGCGGTGGCCGACCTGCGCCTGAACAACTTCGCGCCGATCGGCACGCTGACCTCCGGCGCCCAGCTGGCGATGGCGTTCACCACCAAGGGGACCCGCCTGCACACCATCCTGAACGACCACGCGAAGATCGTCACCGACATGGGCGAGACCTATATCGCCGCGGGCAAGTCGTACACGAAGACCGACGGAGTTTCCGGGGACACCTTCAAGGCGCTCAGCGCGCTGAAGATGCCGACCGAGGCGACACCCTACACCCCGGGCAAGAAGGCCCCCGGTGCGCCCGACGCCGAATTCGACAAGCCCAGCGGTGGTTTCACCTGGAAGGACAAGGACGGGCACATCCACGTCGAGAAGGCGAACGCCGAGAGCTTCCCCTCGTCATTGAAGGACTACCAGGGCGCGAAGGACACCGGCGTCACGGCCAACATCGAGAACAAGGACAGTCTCAGCTTCACCGAGTTGTACGAGCTGGGGCGCGATCTCGATCCGCAGCCGGTACTCGCCGCCGCGGGCACCTGGCACAGTCTGGCCAACGATCTGCTGGGCAAGCTGAACGGTTTCGTGTCCGTGATCTCCGCGGGTACCGAGGCATGGGAGGGGCAGGGCGCGACCGCGGCCGCCGAAGCGGTCCGCAGCTACGCCGACGGGGTTCAGCCGCTGATCACCTCCATGATCGCGATGAGCCAGAATCTGGACTACACGGCGCAGTGGCTGCATCTCACCAAACTGAGCATGCCAGCGACCTCGGATCCCGGTGACTGCTGCCCGGGCAGGGTCACCCGGCGGTACCGCGACGAATGGCAGAAGCATTACGGCGAGGGCATGAAGAACACGGTGTCGGTGATGCCGGTGGTGAACGGGCCGATCGCCGCACCACAGCCCTCCGGCGGCCAAGGGCAGAACCAGCCCGGCAACAACCAGAACAGCCCCGGGAACAACCCGAACGGCCAAGGCTCGCAGACGGGAACCGGTGGTGGGCAGTACCCCGGCTACGGAGACCATGGCAACGACGGCCAGACCCCCAGCGAGGACTATCAGGCCGGTTACCAGGAGGGTTACCGGGAGGGTCTGGAGGCCGGACAGGGCAACGGCGGCTCCGGATCCACCGGCGGCGGTACGGGCTCGGGCACCGGCGCTGGTCTGCCCGGTGACACCCAGACCGCGGGCGCCTCGCACGAGAGCGGTGGCGCCTCCCTGCCCCGCGGCTACGACGCCGCTTCCGCCGGAACCGGCGCGCAGTCGGGCGGCGGACCCGCCGGCAGTGGCTCCGGTTCCGGCCCCGCCGGACTGTTCGGCGGTTCCGTCGGGTCCCAGGGCAGCGCGGCGCCCGCGCGTTCGTCCGGCGGGTCGGGAAGTTCCGCCTCTCCCCGGGGGAGCACGTCCTCCGGCGGGCAGCCCGAATCCTCCGCGGGCGGCAGTATGCCCGATGTTCCCTCCCTCGGCTCGGTCCCGTTGCCGCGCATGTCCTCCGGATCGGGTGGCTCGCCCGGCGGGACGCCGTCGAAAGCGAGCGGCACGGCTCCCGGCGCGGGCACGGCGTCGCTCGAGGACGCGCTGGCACGGGCCACGGGCACGGACCCCGCACAGGTGCGGTCGGTGCTCGACAATCTCCCCGGCCTGCTGAACGAGGACACCCTGTCGCAACTCACCGGGTTGCCGCCGGAGCAGGTGCGCTCGATCCTGGACAGCATTCCGGACGTCGTCGACGAGAACGCGCTGTCGAAACTCAGCGGTGTGGACCCGGCGGGGGTGCGCTCGGTCCTGGAGAACCTTCCCAACGCACTCGACGAGCAGGCGCTCGCTGCGGCGACCCGCACGGACGGGCCGTCAGCCGCCGGAGCCGGTCTCGCACCGCGAGACTCGGCATCGGCGGCGGGTGCCGCGGGCGCGCAAGGCGCCGGTTCGCTCGCCTCCGCGGGCCGGGATCTGCTCGGGCAGGTGGGGAAGGCGCTCACCCAGGGTCTCGAGGCGCTCACCCAGCTCGGGAGCACGCTGCCGGGTGCGGAGAAACTGCAGGAGCTGTTGCGGCAGTTCGATCCGAATGCGCTGGCGGCCGGGGCCGGGCACGGTCCCGTCGAGCCCGCGGGTGCGGGTGGCTCGGGACCCGGGCCGGGCGGCGTGGGAACCGGAGTGGAGGCCGGGCTGTCGGAACATCCGACCCAGCAATCCCGTGCCGCGCACCTGTTCCCGCGCGCGTCGCTGCCCGGCGCCGAAGCGCCGATCTATCCCGCCGCGGCGGCCGGTGCGCACCAGGACGGTGTGCCCGCCGGCGCGCCCATGATGGGAGCGCCAGGCGCCGCCGCGGGCGGCGCCGGACAGGGCAACACCGCCCACAAGCCCGCGAGGTTCCTGCAGTCGAAGACCCATCTCGACGACGCCATCGGGGCGGTGCCCGATCGGGTGAAGCCGGTGATCGACTCGTGAGCGCGACCTGGGAATTCACCGATCTGGAATTCAACCTGCTGTGCGAGGAGGTTCGGCAGGGTGAGCTACCCGCCCCGTTCGTCTTCACCAGCCGCACCCGGCTCGCGGCGGACTACGAGCTGGAGAAGGCCCAGATCCGGCAGCAGCTGCGGCAACGGCTCGACCACGATCTGGACGCCATGGCCGGCGCGCTCGCCAAACCCGACGTCTTCGTCGTCGCGCACGCTTGGAACGACCAGGATTTCGGCAACCCCGAAGCGCGCACCCGGGTGCACGCGGTCCGGCACCGAGCGCGCGGCTATGTGATCACCCAGCGGCCTGGCGAAACACTGGCGCACAGCGGCGGATTCGACGCCGCCGAGTGCGACCCGCACGCCTTGGCCGACACCGTGGTGGGACTGCTTCCCCGCTGCGGAGCGGGCCGCCTCGACGACATCCGCCTCTCGCTCCCGGCTGGTGAACCGGAGCCCGAGCGCGAGCGCAGGGCCACGATCTCCGACAACGACGACGATCCCGACGACGACGCGCACCGTAGCGCCGCGTTCTTCGATGCCCCCGCCGTCAGCACCGGAATCGTCAAGGTGCTGCAGGGCCGCTCGAAGTACGGACCTCGCGGACGTATCGAAGCGGGCCTGCTGTGGCGGGACCTCCCCGACGACGGACGCTACGTGATGCCCCTGGATCACCCGGCCCCGGTCGCCACCGCCATGGGCAGCGACCGGCTGACCCTGTGGGTGCGCGACCGGATCGAGGAGATCCTGTCGCGGATGGATTCGCACATGGAAACCGAGGAGTGATCCGCCACGGCGTCGCCGTCGCACCCGCGTCGGCTCAGCGATCGGTGCGTCCGATCGGGCCGTGGATCTGGCGGGCCACCGCACGGAACCAGCCCGAGTCGTACCGGCCGTCCTCGGCCTCGAAGGCGGGCCGGAGTTCGTACCAGCGCAGGCCCGGCCGGCGATGGTGCATGCCGTGCAGGTTGAAGCTCAGGGCCAGGATCTCCAGTGGCGCGGGCAGTTCCAGGTTCAGCGCCTCGAGCGGCTCGTCGAGGTCGGTGCCGTAGTGGTACGCGTTGTCCGACAGCGAGACGATCACGGCGCGCCCGGCCAACGCCGCGAGCAGCATCCACCAGTGCGCACCGTAGGCGGCGAACGCCGCGCCGTGCAGCACCGTGATCGCGGCCGCGTCGACGCGCAACTGCCGCAGCACCTCCCCCTGCGCGACGCGCTCGAGCAGCGGCCCCGCCACCGTCTCCGGACCGTCCACCGTCCGGGCGAGGCGGCGCACCGCCGCGGCGGGCAGCACCGCCAGCACGACGGCCGCGACCTCGAGTAGATACAGTCCGCCGAACAGCCGCAGGTAGTACCCGGGCGCGGCCTTCGCCCAACTGGAGGTCGCCGGGTCGTAGATCTCGGCCCGCTCACGGGTCCGGCTGTAGCGGTGGTGCAGCAGGTGACCGGCTTTGAGCAACGCGAACGGCGAGCCGTACAGCACGGCGAGCACACGTCCGTTCCGGTCGTTGCGGGCGCGCCGACGGTGTAGATTGCCGTGCACGGCCTCGTGGATCACCGACCAGAGCGTCGTCGTCAGCAGCGCCGACGGCAGCAGTACCCAACCCCAAGCACGGTCGCGGGGCAACAGCAGCAGCGGTAGCGCGAAGAGCTGGAAAAGACCGAGCGCCAGCACTCCGGCGGTCAACCACGATCCGATCCGCCGGTCGTCGTCGCGGCGCCGCGCGCGGACGGCGTTGCCGGTGCGCCGTTGGGTCATCTCGCCCTCGATCACCTCTCCGGTCTTCCTCCGGAAACCGAGCGTGCCCGATCCGCCCCACGAACACCCCTACACACGCTGTCGCGCCCCTTACGTCCGCGCAACGAAACGGTGATGTGGCAGAACAACGCACGGGTTTCACGGGTGGCAGGGGCTGATCGGCGCACCGAGGCGAGGACACCGGCTCATACTCTCGGCTAGGCGGACGGCCGAGGCGGACGTTCCTGATCGTTTCGACGCGGTGAACTACGCCGAGGCCGAGATCGTAACCATCTGTCCCGCAGTTCCAGACTGATCTCCGGCGTGTAGTCGGCGGCGTACACCGACATGTAGACGGCAGTCACGCCGAAGTAGCCGAGCAGGAAGAATGCCGGGCTGAGCCCCACCTGGATATCGAAATCGCAGACCACGACAGCGACCAGCAGCGCACCGAGGTACTTGTGGAAGAAGCCGAGAGTCTTGTCGGTCTCGGTCGTCTCAGGTGGGCGTGAGTGGCGTCCGCTTCGATCCGCCCGATGACCACGAGGGCGAGCACGATTAGCAGAAGGAGCCAGTTGTGCCGGAGGGGGATCCAGTCTGCTCGGCCGGTTCTGTTGAAGATCGCACCTCCGAAGATCTCCAGATCGGGGAGATCGGCCCGCACCCCCGATGGCCAATCGGAATCGTCGCCGAGTTCCTGCCCGCTATTCGCCGGAAGCGTCACGATGGCGGCGTACACCGAGATGAAGATGACAGTCGGATATACCAAGAGCTGCAAGGGATTGAACTTGAAGTCTCTCTGCAGGCGCTGCATCTCGAGCGCGCTTCGCCGGGCGATCCGGAGATTCCCGTGTGATTCGCTGAATGGCCGGCTGCAATGTCGACATCAGCACTCGGGTCTGGAACAACGAAACCCGGACAGGGAGCAGCACGGCGGCGAAGACGCCGCCGGCGAGGAGGACGGCCAGCGGCCACGCCGCGACCAATGGCAATGAGACACCGTCGAGCACTCGGACGGCGAAGGCAAGGATTCTGCGCCAACAGCCGGTCGCCCACTCGTTGTTCGTCACCGCAACGACCGACGGCACCAGAACCGCGTACGCGACGAATGCGGCAGCGGCCTGCTTGGCGTTGCGCAGGCCTTGCACAAGCTTCGGAACACCGACAACCGCCACCACCAGACTGAGGATCCCGGCAAGCCAGCTGACTTTCTCGACTGCGTCCCACACGTCGCGCTCCTCACCCAGCGTGACTCACCGCAGACAACGGAAGTGATGCGGCGATCGACAGTTGTATCGTGCCTGACGCTGTGCCACGGTGGGGGCTATGTCCCATTTTTTTGCAACGCTCGCGCGACGGCCGTTGCGGGATTCAAGATCGCGCTGATCGCAATCATTCTTCGAACATCTTGCAGCGCTTAGTGTCCCGGATACCCCTCTGTCCGGACCGGGTCCGATGTGGACCGCAGTGGACTGCGATGCCCACCTCGGTCCGCGACACCGAACCTACTTCTGATTCGGAGCGACGTGCAGCCAACTCCTTGGTCGGCCAATGACTCTCGACTCGATCGAGTACCGAGCGCGGCGCCGGGACGGCTCGCCGGTTCCCGCCCGTCGCTGTCCACGCTGAACGGCTACTGGGGCTATCTGGGCGCCGTGGCAGGCAGCATCGTCACGCTTGTCCTGCTGTTCCAGCCGTGGCTGAGGGTCGCCGGCGCCGACGGCAAGGCCAGCGCCAATGCGTTCGGCCGGGTCAGCGCGACCACCTCCTACCTGAACGCCTGGTCGGCGACGCAGGCGCCCGCCGCGCGGATCAGCGGCGGCCTGGCGCTGCTCGCCGCGGCCGCGATCGTCGTCACCGTCTGCTCGGTGGCGGCGAATCTGCGGTATCGCACCGAGGTGCTGGCGCGGGCGGCGACGATCTCCACGGTGACCACCGCGGCGCTGGTCGTGCTCACCGTGCTCTACATCAACAGCAAAGCTCCCGAGCTGCGCGCCCCGCTCGCTCGCTCCTCGGACTTGGGTGGACAAGTCGGAATGGTGACGAGCTGGGCCTTCGGCAACGGCAGCCTCATCGTGCCGGGAGTCAGGCAAGTCTCCTACGACACCGCGGGATTGACCTACTGGGCGCTGCTCGCGGGCGCCACTTCACTCGGCTCGGCCATCATCGCGGTCACCCAATGGGTGTACAACCATCCACCCGCGGCCCTCCGCCTGCCGTATCGCATCGCCGGCTCGAAACGCTCCGGCGATCCGGCCCGGCGAGAGTGAACAGGCTGCGCTCACTGCCGCTGCGCCGGTCGGCGGCGGAACAATCGCCGGATGTATTCGCCGACACCGGCGAGCGCCCGCGGTTCCGCTGTGGTTTCGACGGTTTCCTGGGCCGACGTCGCCTGGGCGAATCGCACGTGCAGTTGTTCCCGGACCTGGTCCGGGGTATAGGCACGGCGGCGGCGCTCGGCGCGCACCACCACGACACCGGTGGCGACCACACCGGCCGCACCCGCCAATCCCAACGCCTTCCACCACCTCATACGCATAGGCTACGACCATGACGGGTGCGGGCATCAGTCTCGACCGAGCGGTCGAGGTCACCAGGACGGGCGACATCTGGCTTTTCCGAGGCCATTCGACAGCCGACCGGGTGATCCGGATGACGACGAACAGTCCGGTGAACCATGTCGGGATGTCCGTCGTGATCGAGGATCTGCCCGCGTTGATCTGGCACGCCGAGCTCGGGCGATCCCTGCCCGACATGTGGTCGGGAAACGCGCACCGTGGCGTCCAGTTGCACAACCTGCGCGATGCCGTACTGGTGTGGGCCCACCGCTACGGTCAGCAGGCCTGGTTGCGCCAGTTGGACCCTCCCGCCACCCGGGAGATGGAGGACAGCGTGCTGCGCACCATCGCCCGGCTCGACGGCACCCCGTTCCCCTCCACCGCCGGTCTGGCGGCGCGCTGGCTACGCGGTCGCGCCCGCCTGCCGCGCCGCAAGTCGCGTCGGTCCACTGCCCGCGAGGTGGAGAACGCGTACTGCGCCGAAATCGTCGCCGCGACATACCAAGCGATGGGACTGCTGCCGCAACACCGGAGCCCTGACTGGTACGACCCGGGCCGGTTCTGGAGCGGAGACGGCTTGCGGCTGTCCGGCGACTACGAGCTGACCGGCGAGATAGCCGTCCGAACACCGCCTCCTACGGACTCCTGACCGACGAGTTCCCCGCTGTCGGTTGCCCGTATCCACCGCTGTTCGCGGTCGTGATCCCGAGCCACGGAAGGGGCGATCGTACCGGCACTCGTGAGCTGCCTTCCGGCGCAGGGGATTACCGCTCAGGCGAACGGCCACCGGGACAGGCGGGCCTCCGCACGCGACTCGTACGGCCGCGCGCCGAGTGCGCGCGCCCGGTTCCGCGCGGCGACCACCTCGTCGCGGGCGCCAGGGAGACCGAGGATTCCGCGTGCGGTGCCGCGGTAGAGCCCGGACGGGCCGAGACACACCAGTCCCGGCCATTGCACGATCAACGTCTCCCCCCACCCCCTGGTCAGCGGCTCGAGTTCGGCGGTGAATTCGACCACCCGGTCGCGATACCGCGGCGCGCGCAGGCCGACCACGAGCAGCGCCTCGATCAACAGCGGCACGCGCACGACGACGCGCGGGCCGTGCAGGCTTCCCGGCAGGGCGATGATCGACTCGATCGATGACATCGCCCGGTCGTGGTCATCGATCTCCGCCGCGGCCATCGCGACCACGAGCGCGAAGTCCTCGTCGAAGTCCTCCGCCATGCGGTCGGCTTCGCCCAGTACCTCGCCGAGGCGTCCGCGATGCCACAGCTCGATCGAACTGCTCGTCAGCACCGACGCCTCGGCGAGCAGCCGAGCCCGGTCGTCGACCGCGCCCAGATCGTCGGCGAAGCGCGTCATCAGCGCCCGTGACTGCTGGTAGTCGCCACGCAGCACGGCGAGCATCACCTGCCACCACAGCTGGGTGGCCGCGAGATCGGTGCCTGCGTCGGAGGCGAGCCCGGCGAACTCGGCCGACAGCCGGCGAACCAGCCGCATATCGCCCGCCTCCAGGGCACAGACCCGGCGCAAGTGGACCGCCGTCGCCCGCGCCGTGCGGTCGTGGCCCGCCAGTTCCTCGAGTTCCTCGGCGATCTTGCGCCGGTCGGCGACGGTGGCCGGTTCCCAGGTGCACACGAATTCGGCCAGCAGTACCTGCGGCCATGATCGGCTGCCCGGTGCGCTGCGCGCCCGCGCCTCGGCCAGGGCGTCGAGATCGCCCGCGATGCCGTGGATCGCGCGGTCGGCGGCCTCGATCGCTTCCACGTCGGCGACCAGATCGGCGTCGAGATCGAGGCGATGGGCCAGTGCCTGTGCGCGTAACGCCGACGAACCGGCCTGCACCACACCGTATCCGGAGAAGTAACCGGCCACACCCCGCGGCGCCGCCAGCAGCGCGGTGCGCGCCAGTCCGGACCAGTCGCGGCGTTCACCGCATCGCCGACCGGCTCGGTCGAAACACGCGGCGGCCGCGTCGTAGTGGCCGAGCCGGTTGTGCGCCTGTCCCGCGAGCAGATCGAACTCGATCGACAGCTCCGCATCATCCGGATCCGCGTGCCGGATTCCGCGCGCGGCAAGGTCGGCGCACTCGGTGGCCGCGTCCCGCCGCAGAGCGTCCCGCGCCGCCGCGAGACAGGCGCGCGCCGCAGCGGAATCCAGCGCGTCGAGTGCGGCGGCGCTGCGATGCAGTGCCTGCGCGGTCAGGGCGCCGGGTCGCAGCTCGGCCAGCGCGTCCGCGATCCGCCTGTGCAACAGCGCCGTCCGTACCCCACCGATCGTGGCGAGCACGGCGGCGCGCACGAGTTCGTGCCCGAAGGCGGCGACGCCGTCCTGGACCGAGACGACCCGCGCGGCGACGAGTTCACCGATCCGATCGTCGAACCCCGCAGCGCCGTCGGCGGCGGCGAGCAGTCCGATCGAAGCGTGCGGGCCGATGACGGCCAGCACCTCGGCGAGCGCGCGGGCCGACGGCGAAACGACGCCCAGCTTCGCCGCCGTGATCTCGGCCGCCGCGCCTCCGACGTCCAGCGGTCGGCCCGCCCGGACGAGATCGCACAGTTGTGCCGCGACGAACGGACTGCCCCCGCTCAACTCGACGATCTGAGCGCGCACCTCGGGATCGACCGACCCCGGACCAGCGCGTACCAGCTCGTCCACGGCCGCGTCGGACAGCGGCGGCAGCTCCACCGCGACATGGGTTCCCGCGGACTGCAGCGACCGCACCGCGGCGCCCACCTCGTCCGGAAGCGGCTCGGGCCGGACGGTGAGCATCAGCAGGACGGGGTGGGCGCGCAGCACCCGCACGGCCGCCGCGATCATCCGTACCGAATCGGGATCGGCCCACTGCACGTCATCGATGATCGCGACCACCCGGCCGGTTTCGCGCGCCACGTCCGCGAACAGCGCGGCGAGCGCGCGCGGCGTCGGGAGGTCGGGGAGGACGCGCCCGGCCAGGGCCGCCTGATCCAGCCACGGCGTCAGCGTCGCCAGGGCAGAGGCGCTCACGCCACTGATGCCCGCGGTGAAGAAGGCCACGTCGCCGTGGCGTCGCACGGCGTCCTCGACCACGGCCGTCTTGCCGATTCCAGGGGCGCCGCGCACCGTCACGACGGTCAGCCCCTGCTGCGAGCGGGCGCGGGCGCGGTCGAGGACAGCGGCGACGTCGGCACGTCCGACGAGGGCCGACCGCCCCGTCGACGGCGTCGCCGGATTGCGGATCTCGTTCTCGATCCGAACCGTGTCGGGTGCGGGATCGAGCCCGAGATCTTCGCGCAGCGAACGCCGCAACCGGACGAGAACGTCCAGCGCCTCCGCGATCCGCCCGCTGTCGCGCAGCGCCAGCGCCAGCAGCCTGGCCGTGCCCTCCCGATGCGGATGCCGTGAACGTTCGTCGGCGAGGACTGTGACCGCGTGCCGTGCGCGGCCCAGCACGATCAGTCCTTCGGCGCACAATTCGACGAGTTCGGATCGCAACTCGTCCAGACGCGCCCGTTCCGGCGCGAGTTCGGCGACGTCGTCGACGTCGGACAACGCGTCGCCGCGCCACAGGCGCAGAGCGCGTTCCAGCAGATCGACGGTCCGGGCCACGTCCCCGTCGGCGTGGGCCGCGCGGGCATCCCTGGACAGTACGTCGAGCAGGTCGAGATCGGTGCCCGATCCGCCGCACCGCAGCACGTAGCCGTTCGGACCCGTCTCGATCCGGAAGTCGGGAACGGGCCGCAGCGCCCGGCGCAGCCGCGACACGTAGCCCTGCAGGGTGACCAGGGCGCTGTCGGGCGGGTTTCCTCGCCACAGCAGTTCGCACAGGTAGTGCGCGCTGCGGGTGGTGCGCTCGGCGGCGAGGATGACCAGGAGGTCGGCGTGTTTGCGCGCCGGGATGGTGAGGCGGGCGCCGTCCGGACCGCGCACCTCGAGCGGTCCGAGCACCGCGATGGCCGGCGGGTGGTCGCCGGACCCGCCGCGCACCAGCGTCACACCAGCGCCCTGGTCGAGTCTCGGCTCATGACACACACCCCAGCACTCCTGCCAACCCCGACCACCGGCGAAGATCGGACCGTCGTCGGCGGCCCCTCTCGCGAGACTGTACTGCGGATGTGCGGTGCGGCGCTGACCATCGGCGGCGTCCTGTGCATCGCGGGCGGCACCCTGCATCCGATCGTCGCGGGAAAGGGCCATTCGGTGGAGGCGCTCACCGCCTCTGGCACACCGATCGCGCAGATCCTGCTCGGCATCGGCACCGTCCTGCTGATCCTCGGCCTGCCCGGCATGTACGCGTGGCTGCGGCCGAAGCTCGGCGTGGCCGGATTCGTCGGCACGGTCTGCTATCTGGTCGGCAACATCGTCACCGGGACGGGGCATCTCACCGTGGAAGTGTTCGTCGCCCACCCGTTCGCGTCCGATCCCGCCACCGCGCACCTGATCGCCGACAACGACAACATGATCGACACGACCGCGTTCGCGCTGCTCAACACGATCGGCGGCTCGGTCATGCTCACCGGAATGGGCCTGCTGGGCGCGAGCATGCTGCGCAACAACACGGTTGCGCGCTGGATCGCGGTGCTCACACTGCTCGGCATGGTGGGCTTCTTCCTCCCGATTCCCGCCACTCAGGGGCTGTCGGGATTCATCTACGAAGCGCCACGCGGCATCGCCGTCGCCGCGATCGGTGTCCTGATGCTGCGCCGACCGAGCGGCTTGCGTCGCTGGGCGAAGCGCCTGACCTCGTCGGATGACGAGCGGACCGAGTGATCGGGCCGATTCTGGTCGAGAAGCCTGCCCGAGAGGGAAGAAAATTGCTCCCGCCGGTCCGGAGCGTTCTGGTGCGAACGATCAGACCGGCGGGAGACTTGGTGTTCCCGACTGCCGCCGAGCGGAACGGGAAATGTCAGGCGGCGGTGACGGTCAGCACGTAGCTTGCGGCCGCGCCGTCCGCGGAAGAGACGACGACCTGGTAGTCGTTGCCGTCGGCGACGAGATCGGCATGCGGAACCTCGGCGGCGACCTGCGGCCCGATCAGCGGGGCCACCGAGACGCGGGCGTTGCCGTTCGCGGAGGTGACGTCGAAGCTCAGGCGCTGGCCCGGCGCGGTGGCGATGGAGTAGCTGTCGGACTTGCCCTGGCCCACATTGCCGCTGGCCTCGGTGCTGTTCTGACCGGGGTTGATCTGCAGGCGATACACAGTGCCCGGCACCGACGGAATGCCGGGCGCGGCCTGTGCGGTCGCGACGCCTCCGGCCGCGAAGGCGACGACGGCGAGCACCGCGGGCACGGTACGCCACGACGAACGAAACACTCGAGATGCGATCATGGTCACCATCTTTCCTCACGCGGTGGTCGAGTTCACAGGCGACTCCGCGGAATCGGTGGCCGGTCGCCCAGGCCACCGCGTCGGGATGCCGCCGCCCCTGGACACGTGCAGGTGTTTGTTGTCGGCCATTCCCCAGAACTGCCGGTCACAGATATCCGACAATGGGAAAGCCCGGCGTTCGTCGCGGGCCAGTGGCCGATAGGAGAACCCGATGACCCAGCTCGAGTCCCCCTCCACCGCAACCCACTCCCCCACACCCGAACATCCCACGGCGACCAGCGTGTTCGTCAACGGGCACTTTCCACGACGGCGCCGACTGGTCCTGCTGCTCGGCGTGCTCGGCGGATTCGCGCTCACCGTGGTGTGGTCGGCGTCGTTCGTGGACAGCGCGATCGGCGGCACGGTGGCCGACGGGCTGCTCGGGCACGATGCGGAGGAAACCGCGATCACCGGCATCGGCGCAGGCGTCGTCTTCGCGCTCGTCTCCGGTCTGGCCGGCACCTTCACCGCGTGCAATATCGCCGTGTTCGGTGCGGTGGCTCCGCTGGCGGGCAGCGCGGGCGACTGGCGCAGCCGGATGCGGACGGTGCTGCGGCCGCTGCTGTGGATGGCGGCCGGAATGGTCGCGGTATCCGCTGCTTACGGCGTTGTCGTCGGCATCTTCGGCACCGATATGCCGCAATTCTCCACCGCGCCCAGCCAACCCGGCCTGCTACCGGCGCGCCTCGTCCAATCCATGGTGGTGTTCGGCGTGATCGGGCTGATCATGATCTACCTCGGCCTCGCCGTCCTCGGCCTGGTGCGCGACCCGTTCGCCCGCATCGCCGCCCGCTTCCCCAACGCACCCCTGGTCTTCTTCGGCGGACTGATCGGCGCCTTCCTGATCGGACGCCCGTTCCCGTTGTTCCGCAAGCTGTTTCGCGATGTCGCCGAAGAGGGCAATCCCCTCTACGCCGCTGGCGCCTTCGTCTTGCAGTCCCTCGGCAACATCCTGATCCTCGCCGCCCTGCTGATTCTCACCGTCCTCGTCGGTGGCCGCCTGCAACGCTGGTTGCAAGCCGACCCGCGCCGGGTGAGCGTCCTCAGCGCCACCGCGCTGCTCATCGTCGGCGTCTTCACCTTCCTCTACTGGGACGTACGCCTGCCGGCCATGCGAGACATCATTCCGTGGTACCCGGTAGCTCCTTGGGTATAGGCCCTTCGCCAGGTCCGGCGGAACTCCACGCGAACGTTCCGGCACGCCAACGGGCCGGGCGGTCGATGCCGCCCGGCCCGTGTTCGATCGGTGTCAGCGACCGCTGTGGCTGTGCTGGCCGCCCCGCGCCTTCGCCTCCGTGGGCTGGGCTTGCGCGCCCTTGCGCCCGGCCGCGCTCGGGTCGGCGGAGTGGCTCGCGCCGAAGCTTCCTGTGCTGGCCCGGCCGCCGCGGCGCGCCTGTTCCTCGGTGTCCGAACGGTTACCGAACTGACCGGGATTGTTCTTGTCTGCCATCACTTGCTCCTTTCGGTAGCGGATGAAACCGACTGTGGCTCTGTGCGCCACGTCTTCGTGCTACCCGCCGCATGGGTGGGGAATCAGCTCGCAAGCTTCTTCACACGATCGCAAAGGTTCGTCTCCCGGTTCCGCGCTGCGCGGTCCATGGCCGGCTGTGCAGCGATCCGACGGCAGGCCGCGCGTTGTGGCGCATCTCGATCGTCGTACCACCACCCCGTTTCAACTCAATCGGTATTCGCCCGAAGCGAGGACGCGCCGGACTTCGGCGGCGGTCTCGACGGCGTCGAGCCGTCCGGTATCGATCGCGTGATCCTCGAGGTCGGCCAGATGCGCGAATGCGGCGTACAAACCGGTGATCGCCTCGACATCCTTCAGTTCGCGCTCGGCGCGCTGCCTCGCGCGTGACAGCGTGGTGTCCAGGTCGGGCCTGAGGACCACATAGGACAGCGTCAGGCCGTCGCGTTCCGCGGCCGCGCGGAACGGCGGCAGGAACCACGGTCCGACGATCCCGTCGACCACGACGTCGTAGCCGCCACGCGCGAACGTCGTGACGGTCGCGACGATCGCGTCGATGACCACTTCGTTCTGCCGGTGCGCTTCGGACAGGAACGGCAGGACGAATCCGCTGCGGATCGAGCGATAGAACAGGTCGGTCGTCAGGTGAACCGCCGGGGAACTCGCCTCGGAAGCGAGCAGTTCGGCCACAGTCGTCTTACCCGCCCCGGGCGGGCCGGTCAGGATGATCACTTCACCGGTCACATTCTTGGAAGGTAGTCGCGTGACCTGGTGAGAAACAGTCTTGTCTTTTCAGCTGGGCTCGGCCGCCCACGGGAAGTCCGCGGCCGCGATCAGGCCGGAAGGCGCCCGGCACGGTGGCTCAGCAGGGCGGCGTGTCGAGTTTGTCGAGCCGCTCGCCGCATGATCAAGGACCGGCAATGGACCCGGCCCGGCAACAGCTGGCTGCCCGGCACCGACACCCCGGCCTCTCGCGAACCCTGACGGGGCCGGTTCGGCACGACGCGAGGCAACCGGCGAAAACGAGTAGTCCGCTACTCACGATCGCGCGACCGGGAACGACGAGCATTCAGGAGTGCGGGAACCCCGCGTGGACAGCATGTGCGCGTACGGGAGGCGGCCGGACTCGAGGCTCGCGGCAGCGACGAACGGCCGGACCCGTGCGCGTCACCAACTGTCGGCAGCCTCGGAAAGGAAACGCGAGAGAGATGAAGAAGTACGAAGTTCGACCCGGCGACACCCTCTTCGAGATCGCGCAGCGGGAGTACGGAGACGGCAGCTTGTTCCCGGCGATCGCGCGCCAGAACCATCTCGCCGATCCGGATTCGATCGAAATCGGACAACAGCTCCTGATCCCGTACATCACGCGCCGTCACCTGGTCACCACGACCGATTCCACCGCGGCGCGCAAGCAGATCACGCACCGCCACTACGGGACCGAGGATGTCGACATCCAGCTGATCTGGGAGGTCGTCAACGGCGTGGCACAACACGAGATCCAGCGAGGTGCGTGGCTGCACATGCCGGAACTCGCCGATGTCGGACACCACACGGTGATCGAAGGCGAGACGTTCGGCCTGCTCGCCGCCCGGTGGTACGGCGACGACCATCTCGCGCTGATCATCGCCCTGGCCAACCACCTGCCCTTGCAAACGGAACCGGATCCCGGCCAGGTGCTCATCGCGCCCGGCCTGAACCGCCGCCGCAGCGTGGCGGGCGATACGCTCCGATCGATGTGCGAGGACGAGTACGGGCCCGCGGATCTGGACACCAGGGTAGGGGTCGTCGCAGCGGCGAATCACCTCGAGCAGCCCGACTCGCTCTTCTCTCGCCAGGTGATCCACTTCCCGTCCTGACCCCCATCGGGAGTGGCTAAATGGTCGCGCGGTCTCGGCGGTGTTCGGTCCGGCGGCGCAACAGCCAGGTCGACAAGCCGGTGAGCGCGAGCGCGAGCGGAGTCAGGCCGAAGGCCAGCCACACCAGTCGCCACCATCCGTTCACCATCCAGCCGAAGTGCGCGGGCTCGAAGACCTTGGCGTAGAAGGTGTTCGCCAGCGGTCTGCCGTGACTCGCGTCGACCACCTTGATGTCGGAGCCGTCGTGGGCGTTCACGTACACCAAGACGTCACCGCTGTAGAACAGGCGGTGCTCGCGGGGTGAATAGGCGCCTGCGACGGAGGCTCGGTAATAGGGGGCGGCATCCGTGGGCAACAGAAGATAAGCGAGCCTGCCGGAAGCGGCCCGGTGCGCGATCGCGCCGGCCTCGCCGATGGTTATCGGCGGTCGGTCAGCGCCGGTCGAACGCGGCACGAAATACTTCTCGGTGCGTTCGAGGGTCGTGTTGCCCCCGGTCGCGACGAGCCAAGCCCGCGCGACGGCCGGCCACTCCATGGTGATTCCGGTGATCCCCCACATCAACAGGAACGGCACGGCGAGAACGCCGAGGACGCTGTGCAGGTCGCGGTCGCGAGCGAATCGACCCTTCCGCAACCGCACCCGGAACCCGTTGCGCAGCCGTTTGAGCGACGGCCACCAGATGATCGCGCCGGACACCGCGAGCGATATCAGCAGCAGGCCGAGCGAGCAGAGAATCGACGCCGCCCACGTGATGCCGATGAGCGGAGCCTGGTTCTCCAGGATCGGCAGCGCACCGGAGTAGCGCAGACAGCCGAATGCGCAGTCGTGCAGGTTGACCAGCCAGCCGAGTACGCCGTCGGTCAGATTCACCCGCTCGCTGATCCGTCCGGTGCCCGGATCGACGGAGTACGCGGCGGTGAACGTCGTGTTCCCGACCACGATCACGCCGCCGTCCCTGCCGATCCAGCCTGCGTCGAAACCGGGATCGGCCGCGCGTACCAGCGCGACGGCGCGCTCGGTGTCGACCACCGGCGGCGCGTCCGTGTGCCGATAGAACGAGGAGTGCTGGGCTCGGAACAGTTCGGCGTGGTACAGCAGGATCGCGCCGGATGTCGACTGGACGACGAGGACCGTGCCGAGAATCAACGCCGTCCAGCGGTGTATCGAGATCAGCGCGCGCCGCACCGGTTTTCGAGAACGCTTCCGCGCTCGAACGATCCGCTTGCCAGGCTCGTGCACCACCGCGGTCGCGTTCATAAGGTTAGGCTAACTTGAACAAGCGCCTTTCCCTGGAGTGGGCAGAGCGAGCTCGGACGGTCGAC
Organism: Nocardia abscessus; assembly: GCF_015477775.1. GTDB lineage: Bacteria > Actinomycetota > Actinomycetes > Mycobacteriales > Mycobacteriaceae > Nocardia > Nocardia abscessus_A. The sequence goes on from NZ_JADLQO010000018.1 coordinate 137,285, forward strand.
GACAGCGAAACTCCCCGGCCCAGCCCCGATCGGACGGACGGACACGCACGCCCCGCTCCACCGGTCCCGGCCGGGCACGGGCGTACTTCCGCGCACACGCATGCTCGGCGGAGGGCCTCAGACGCCCTGATCCGCTGCGTGATTCCCTTACCCCGCGGGCACGTCGACGCCGTATCTCCGATACACCGACGACTCCCCCGCCCGGAACGCCTCGGTGTGGGCGACCACCTCGGTCGCGAGCCCGGCGGCCTGTAGCGCTCGCGCTTTGAAGGCCCGCCCGGCCAGGCTGACCCGATGCTGGACCGCCCCGACCCGATGGTCGAGTTCGGCGGGAAGACCCTCTCCCCACATCGTCACCTCGGTGAGCCCGCGATCGAGGCAGTCGAGTACACCGTCGCGAACTCGACTGTCGCACAAGTACATCTCGGATGCGACGGCGATCGCGTGCGGCCACGTCTCGCGCACCGGCGCGGCCATGAACTGCTCGAGGTCGAGCACCGTCGCGCCGAGGATGCGCAGCGGGCGGGTATCCGGGTGACCGGCCACCAGCACCGTGACCTCCCATCCCGCGACGGTTCGATCGAACAACCACCCGCCCGCGTAGCGCACGACGTCGGCTACGTCGGGTGCGGCCACCGCCAAGCGGTACCGATGTGGGCACCGGCGAGCCTGAGCTCGCCAGCGAGCGACGGAGCGCAGTCCTGGAGCGCCTCGGTCAACGGAATCGACGGATCGTACAGCCATGGTTCCCATCCCGCTATCACCAACGAAGGTATCGATAGGTCCGGCCGCGGACACCAACTCCGATGGGTACCAGCCATCGTGCCGGCCATAGCGGATCAGCGAGTCGGGCGGCCCGTGGGCGGCCGCATGCCGAACCAGCGAAGGATCCGGAGAGCGGGACGGCGGGTAAGGGTGGATCGCCGGACCCCTCGCCGGAAGGTTCTGCCGCACACACACTAAGGCGGGCGGCGAGCCTGCGAGAGCGCTTCGAGCGAGCCATATTGTGACCTATATCACTAGCTCAGCAACTTGCTGGTCAAATCACTCGACCCGCCTACCGACTGGGCTTCCCGCGACGGCGCTACCGCCCGTTCCCCGGCCACGGCAGACAGAGACGGGTAGCGGCGCACGAATCGGACCGCCCGGCGCACGCGCCGCACTACCCGGCACGCTTCCCGATAACCTCACTACAACAGCATTTTCCGGCACATTCGATTCGACCCGCACTTACTCGCGCTCGCGGAACTCACCGCGGACGACATGCTTGACGATACTGCGCACATCGTTCAAACTGTTCTCTACCGGACAATGTTGTCCGGAATCTCACCAGGGCTGAACCGTGCCTGTCGGCAATATTGCGGCAATCGCTATCGAGCGATTGCCGCGCAACGATTCCACCTGCGACCGAGGGGGGCGGCACGGGCAAGTCGGCGTCTCGGCGACGATCATCAGGAGACGCATGCTCACCTCCACCAGTCGTGCCGATCCGGACGACCCGCTCACCGCGACGGCGTTCGATCTCCGCGCGGGCGCCGCCGTTCTCGCCGAGTTCGGTGCTCCCCCGGCCGACCCGTTCAGCATCCGGCACCGCCTGGCGGACCTGATGCCACTGGGCACACCGATCCGCCCGCTGCCCGCGCACCTGCGCCACCTCGGCGTCCTGCTGCGCTGCTGCATCGACCACATGGCGATCACCGCCGAGATCGCGCAGATCCATGATCTGATCGGGCTCGCCGACGAGCTCGTCGAACTGGTCGACATCATCAGTGACTCCGCCGCTCATACCACCGAAGGCATTGTCGCCGTAAATGATTCGATACAGCGACAGACCCACGCCGCAGCGGTGAGATCGCGCACCCGCGGCGCCGAGGCCACGGTACACCGGTTGCTCGCGCGCTGGTCGGCCGAAGCCGGAATAGACTTCGCGCAACGGGAATTCGCCAATGGGCTGCTGAACGTGATCCGTTCCTTCGAGCGCGTCGCCGACGCGCTGGCGACCATCGACCGCTCGCCCTGAACGCGGCCGCCGCGCCCTCAGCCGCGCAGAGCGCGATCCAGCAAGGCCCACGCCTGCCGGGCAGTCTCCTTTTTCGACTGCGCGTCGGTCTTGGACAGGACGGCCGCCAGCATCGCCAGCGCCATGACGACGTCCGCGGTGGTGATGTCCGCACTGATCGTGCCGCGCTGACTCGGATCCTCGAGCTTCTCCGCGATCAGGGTGATCAGCCGTCGCGCCACCTCGAACAGGCGCATGTCGTCGGTGTTGGTCGGATGGATCATCGCGATGAATGCCGCCGAGGTGGTGATCTGGTCGACCATGATGGCCAGCAGATCGTCGACGGTGACCGCGGGGTCGGCCGCCACCGCCTCGATGCCCTCGATGTTCTCCTCGAACACCGCGAGCGCGATGCTCTCCCGCGTCGGGAAATGCCGATAGAGCACACCCTGCCCCACCCCGGCGGCCCGCGCGATGGAGCTGAACGGCGCGTCGAAGCCGCTGTCCGCGAAGACCTCCCGCGCCGCCTGGATCAGGGCTGCCCGATTGCCGGCCGCCGCCTTCGGCCCCCTGTTCACACGGCGTGGCGAGGTCATTCGGGCAAGGTTACCGGACCCCGATGTACCGGCCGCAGCACGCCGAACGCCCAGCACGGGAGCGTGCGCCCGCCCGTTGTGGCGGCTCGGTATTGACGCGGCGTGGTGATCTCCCGCACACTACCCTGGGGTAACCGGACAACACAGTCCGGCAGGGCGTGGGCCAGATCGTCCCAGCTCGGCGGGTAGGGACGCCGGTCTGCCGTGCCGGATCAGGCGCTCGTTCGACGCCGTGCCCCACCGGGCCGTCCGGATGACAACGCTGCCGTCACCACGGCAGCCGCACCGCAAGCGCTCGGAACCGACTACCAGCCGTCCGAGATCGCAGGGACTGTATCCGAGCAATGGGAAAGGCGCCCTCGCCCGCCGAGGGCCGGTACGTCCATGACTTCGTTCATCACCCGCTGGGTCCGGCGCTCCTTCGCGATCGTCAGCGCCGCGGCGGTTCTCCTGCCGGTCGGCATCGTCGCCGCACAACCGGATTCCGAGCCTTCCGGCCGGGTTCGAGAGATCGGCGCCATCGCCGGGACCGCGGCCGCGCGTGCCGTCTGCAATCCCGGTTCGGCCCCCGAAACGGGATTGCAGGGAGACGTTCCCGCGGCCGACCGCGACAGCGGCCGCAGCACTCAGGGCTACAGCTGCAACGTCACCCGGCTCGGCACCTACGGCGGCCGCGGCGGCGGCATCAACTCGGTGACCTTCGACCACTGCGCCTATATCGGCACCTTCTTCCCGGGCAACCTGCTCGGGCCGGAGGAAGGTGTCCAGGTGCTCGACGTCGCCGATCCCACCGGCCCCGTCCGCACCGCCACGCTCACCGAACCGGCCATGCTGGCGGGCACCTGGGAGAGCCTGAAGGTCAACCAGGCGCGAAAGCTGCTCGTCGGCACCGGCGTTCCCGCGTTGGTCGGTGTGGGCCTGCTGTCGGTCTACGACATCACCGACTGCGCGCACCCACGCCTGCTCAATCCCGGGCCGGGAACCGACCTGGCGATGCCGTTGCCGATCACTGCCCATGAGGGCGGGTTCTCCCCCGATGGCAACACCTACTGGAGTTCCGGCGTCGCGCCGGGCCTGATCAGCGCCGTCGACCTCACCGACCCGGCCGCTCCCCGCGTGATCTGGCAGAGCCTGCCCGGTATGTCCATGCACGGCTTCGGGTTCAGCCTCGACGGCAACCTCATGTACCTGGCCGACAACATGGGCGGGCTGATGATCCTCGACGTCGCCGCGGTGCAACGCCGCGACCCGGACCCGCAGGTGCGCGAACTCTCGCACCTCACCTGGACCGACGGGTGGGCCAGCCAGCACAACATCCCGGTCACCTATCACGGCAAGCCGTACGTGTTCGCCACCGACGAGGCCGGATCCGGTGGCGTGAAGATCATCGACGTCTCCGAGCCCGCGAATCCGCGCATCGCCGAGACCATCAAGCTCGAGATCAACCTGCCCGAAAACCAGGACACCGCCATGGCTTCCGCCGCGGGCGGTTCCCTGTTCGCCTACGACGCGCACTACTGCGCCGCCGACCGGCCGGCCGATCCCACGGCGCTGGCGTGCAGCTGGACCTCCTCCGGCATCCGCGTCTTCGACGTCCGGGACCCGTCCGGCGTCCGCGAGATCGCCTACTACAACCCGCCCGCGCGCACGGGGCACAACACCGAGCTCGCGAATTCGCCGCACGCCCTCGCGTCGATCATCGGCCCGCCGGTGCTGGCCGGTCCCGCGGTGGTGCAGGCGGTGCTGCAGGGCGGATTCGATGTCTCGCAGGCCACGAGCGAACGCACCGGCATGCTCGCCTTCGGTGACCTCTCCACGGACTGGTGCTTCTCGCCGCCGGAGTGGCGCGGCAACCAGGTGTGGACCACCTGCGCCGACAACGGCTTCCTCGCGCTGGAGGTGGACCGCGACGTCTACACCCCGCCCGCCGACCAGCGCTCGACCACGGGATCATGACCCGCGGCGCGTGGTCCAAGGCCGCCGCGCTCGCCGCCCTGGCCGTGCTGCTGCTGGTGGCGGTAGCGGCGCTGCGACCACTGGTGGTCGGCGCGGACGGCACCGCCGCACCTCTGCTCGACGACACCGAGATCGGTTTCGTGCGAGACATGGTCGCCCACCACAACCAGGCCCTGCTCATGGTGCAGCGCCTGGACACCGGGGTCGACCCGGCGGTACGCGCGCTGGCCCAGCAGATCGCCGACAGCCAGCGCACCGAGATCGGCATGATGCTCGGCTGGCTGCGGATGGCCCGGATCGCGGTGACCAATCCGCACCCCATGGCGTGGATGGACACCGGCACGCCCGGCGCCCATCACGGCCAGGATCCGGCCGGTGCGGACCCCACCGCACACGCGACGATGCCCGGCATGGCGAGCCAGGCCGACCTCGACGCGCTCGCCGCGGCCCGCGGCGACGAGGCGGCGAGCCGGTTTCTGCGCTTGATGCAGCGCCACCACTACGGCGGCATACAGATGGCGCAGGCGGCGGACCGGCGATTGAACGGCGGCGTTGTCGAGCAGACCGCCCGCGACATGATCAGCACACAAGGGCAGGAAGTCGGCGTCATCGGCTTACTGCTGGTCCGAGGGACCGCACTGCGCTGAGATGTATTCGAGGTCGTCCAGCGCCGCTTCGGCCTTACCCTGCGCACCGTCGTCGAGTACTTACTCCTGCGTCGAAACCGCCTGCTGTTCAGCGAGTTCGGCGAGGCGGTCGAGGGATGCCGACAGTTTGTCCGCCGTGGTGGCGCGGGCGCGGACCTGACGCTTCTCGTCGGTGAGCGTCGTCCAGTCGTAGGTGTGGGTCACTCGGGTGCGGCCCTCGCCCGCCGGCTCCAGCTCCCAGCGCCAGAGGTGGCCGGGCGGCTCTTTGCCGGGTTCGGACGGGCGCCATGCGATACGGCTGCCCTCGGCGAACTCCACCACGTGGTTGTCGCGTACGGCGCCGTTGGTCAGGGTGGTGCTGAAGACCGCACCGGCTTCGCGCACCCGCTGCCCCGTCGCGGCCTCGGCCAAGTTGTCGTTGCCGTCCCACCGCGGCTGCTCGGCGGGATCGGCGATGAGTTCGAAGATCTCCGCCGGACCCGCGCTGATCTCGCGGCTGGCGCTGACGATACGGGGAACCTCGTTCTGGTCGGTCACGTGCCGATCGAAGCATCGGGCGTACAGCTGAGCAAGCCTTCTGCTCGAGCTTCGAGGTAATTCCGGCGCCGATGCGGGCGCGTGCCCGGCGGCGGGTCGCCGCCGTCATCACGGCGGAGGCGGTGCGGTATGACTGACTCGACATCCGACCGACGAAGGGATGCGCTCATGGGCGAGCGAGTTGCGATAGTGTCCGGCGCCGCACGAGGGATCGGTGCGGCGATCGCCGGGCGATTGGCCGCGGACGGGCTTCGGGTCGGCGTGCTCGACCTCGACGCGGCTGCCTGCGCGGGCACCGTCGGCGCGATCACCGAGGCGGGCGGGCAAGCCGTCGCACTCGGCGCCGACGTATCGGACGAGGAGTCGGTGGCCGCCGCCGTCCGGCAACTGGAGGACGAACTGGGCGCGCCGACCGTCGTGGTGAACAACGCGGGCATCCTGCGGGACAACCTGCTGTTCAAGATGACCGTCGAGGACTGGGATGCGGTGCTGAACGTGCACCTGCGCGGAGCGTTCCTGCTCACCCGCGCGGTGCAGAAGTACATGGTCGAACAGAAGTGGGGACGGGTGGTCAACCTGTCGAGCACCTCGGCGCTCGGCAACCGTGGTCAAGCCAACTACTCGGCGGCCAAGGCGGGCATGCAAGGATTCACCAAGACCTTGGCGTTCGAACTGGGCAAGTTCGGTGTCACGGCCAACGCCATCGCCCCCGGTTTCATCGTCACCGACATGACCGCCGCCACCGCCGACCGCGTCGGCGTCTCGTTCGAGGACTTCCAGAAAGCGGCCGCGGCGCAGATTCCGGTGCAGCGGGTCGGCACTCCCGAGGACATCGCGCATACCGCCTCGTTCCTGGTGAGCGAGGGCGCGGGTTTCGTCTCCGGCCAGGTGATCTACGTGGCGGGCGGTCCGACCGACTGACGCCGCCGCCCCGCCCGGCGTGTGGCGGCGGGCGGGGGCGGTAACGTCGCAGCACATGAACCGGCGTGCGGCTCGTCGTACCGTGACGAGCTATGTTCTTCTGCTGCCGAGCCTGATCGGTGTCGGAGTGTTCCTTGTGCTGCCGATCCTGGTGGTGACATGGCTCAGTCTGCACAGCTGGAACCTGTTGGGACCCATGCGATTCGTGGGGCTGAGCAACTGGCGCTCGGTACTGGGTGACGCCGCGTTCGGCCATGCCCTGCTGGTGACGCTGGCATTGACCGCGATCGTGGTCCCCGTGCAGACCGTGCTGGGTTTCACGGTCGCGGCTCTGCTGGCGCGGCGGCGCGGTGCGACGGGTCTGCGGGTGCTGTACGCGCTGCCGTGGATGTGCGCGCCGGTGGCGGTGGGCGTGGTGTGGCAGTGGATGTTCGCGCCGACCGGGGGCGCCGTCAACGCCGTGCTCGGCCGGCGCGTCGAATGGCTGTCGGATCCGGCGCTGGCGCTGCCGTCGGTGGCCGCGGTGAGCGTGTGGGCGAACTTCGGGTACGTGGCACTGTTCTTCGTGGCCGGGATCCGCGCGATACCGAGTGAGATCCTCGACGCGGGAGCGCTGGACGGGGCCACCGGCTGGCGCCGGATCCGCTGGCTGATCCTGCCGCTGCTGCGCCCGACGATGTTCTTCGTGCTCGTCACGGGTGTGCTCACCGCGTTCCAGACCTTCGACACCGTGTACGCGCTGACCAAGGGCGGACCGGGCGATCGCACGGACGTGGTCGCGATGCGGATCTTCTCCGAGGCGTTCGACGCGGCTCGGCCCGGGCGCGCCGCCGTCATGGCACTCGTGGTGTTCGCGGTGATGCTGGCGATCACCGTGGCACAGCACCGCTACTTCCGGGATCGGACCACCTATGAGCTCTGAACGTCTCCGTTCCACGGCGGCTTACGCGGTGGTCTCGGCCGGTGCGCTACTGACCGTCGCGCCGCTGCTGCTCAGCGCGGTCACCGCGGTGAAGACGCCCGACCAGTTCGCGGCCGGATCGCCACTGGCCCTGCCGCATCCGGCCACCACGGACAACTTCCGGACCGTCCTGGACTACGGGTTCGGGCGGGCGGTGCTGGTGACCGCGCTGATGACGGTCTTCGTCACCGGCGGCCAGCTGGTCACCTCCGTGGCGGCGGCGTACGCGTTCGCCCGCACCGAGTTCCCGGGCCGCGATGCGCTGTTCTGGGTGTATCTGGCCACCATGATGGTGCCGCCCATGGTGACGTTGATCCCGCTGTATCTGATGTTCGCGCAACTGGAGCTGCTCAACACCTTCTGGGCGCTGGTACTGCCGTTCGTGTTCGGCTCGCCCTACGCGGTCTTCCTGCTGCGCCAGTATTTTCGCGCGATTCCGCAGGAGCTGATCGGTGCGGCGCGGCTCGACGGCGCGAATACCCTCGACATCATCGTGCACGTGATGGTGCCGATGAGCAGGCCGGTGCTGGCGACGCTGACGCTCATCACGATCGTCTCGCAGTGGAACAACTTCATGTGGCCGCTGGTCGCGAGCAGCGGCCGCTCGTGGCAGGTGCTGACCGTGGCGACGGCGAATCTGCAGACCCGGTACAACGCGCAGTGGACCCTGGTGATGGCGGCCACGACGCTGGCCATCGCGCCTTTGGTGGTGCTGTTCGTGGTCTTTCAGCGGCAGGTGCTGCGCTCGATCGCGTGGACGGGAGTCAAATGAGGACCTCGACCCGCGTGCTACTCGCCCTCGCGCTCGCCGCCGCGCTGCTGGTGGGCGCCGTCTTGTGGCTGGGCCGCGGCGGTGAAGGGACCGGCCGCACCGTGGTGGGATTGCGGATCTGGGACGAGAGTTTCGTTCCCCGCTATCGAGCCTCGCTCGCGGAGTTCGAACGGGCGAATCCCGACCTCGAAGTGCGGATCACGGTGGTGCCGTGGTCGACCTATCAGCAGAAGCTGCGCTTGGACGTGGCGGGCGGCACCGCCGACGACCTGTTCTGGACCAACCTGTACGAGGACTACGCCGATGCCGGGCGGTTGCTCGACATCGGGGCGGCGCTCGGTCCCGACGCCGCGCGGTCCTGGGACCCGTCGGCGGTCGCGCAGTACACCCGTGACGGAACACTCTGGGCGGTACCGCAATTCGTCGACGCGGGCACAGCGGTGTACTACAACCGGGAATTGCTCGCTGCCGCACAGGTGGATCCCGCCGAGCTGGCCGCGCTGCGGTGGAGTCCGCACGGTGACGACGGCTTACGTCCGCTGCTGCGCAGGCTGGCGGCGGTCGGCGCGTGGGCGTACAACGCGGGCCACGACTTCCAGTCCATCGAGCTGCCGTATCTGGGTTCGGCGGGCGCGCGATTCCAGGACGACCACGACCGCTTCGTGTTCGACAGCCCGCAAGGCATCGCGGCGTTCGATTATCTGGTGCGGTTGATCGCCGAGGGGCTCACGCCCTCGCCCGCGGACACCAACACCAATCCCGACTTCGCGAAGAATGCCTTCCTGCAAGGCAAACTCGCGCTGTTCCAGTCGGGAACGTTCAACCTCGCGCAGATCTCCGAGCAGGCCCGCTTCCCGTGGGGCGTAGCGCTGCTGCCCGAAGGCCCGGACGGACGGGTGAGCACGAACAACGCGATCGGCGTCGCCGCGAACGCCGACACCCGGCATCCGGACGCGGTGCGCCGGGTCCTGGCCTGGCTCGGCAGCGGCGCGGGCAATCGCTACCTGGCCGAGGACGGCGCCGCCATTCCGGCCGTCGTCGCCGAACAGCAGCGCTATCGCGACTATTGGGGCGGGAAGGGAGTAGACGTCGCGCCCTTCTTCGACGTGCTGCGCGGCCCGCGCATCTCCTCCGGCGGCGGGCCGGGCTTCCCGGCCGCGCTCCGCGCCGTCGATCCGATCTTCGCCGAGATGTATCTGCGCCGGATTCCGGTGCCGGAAGCGCTGTCCCGCGCGCGCTCCACGGCCGAGTCGGCCGCCGCCCAGAACTGAGCGAGGATGCTGCGCGACGATCAGTGTGACCAGTCCACCCCCACTGCCGCTGGGCGGTGAACAGCACGGATGTCGAATGGCGATATCCCAGGTGCAGACGCCGTTGGATCTGCGTGCGCACCTCGTCGACGAGGTCGACGTCGCGCCGTGGCGTGCCCGGGCCGACGACGAAGGCCAGTTCCACATCGAGCCTGCTCCCGACTTTGGAAGCGCGCCCGCGATTCCCCACACCAGGGGACAGCACGACGAAGCACACCGAGGCCCGCAGCGAGAACAGAAGCGCGCGCACGGCCGGACTACGTCTCGGCGCCGCGACCGCGATCCGCGGTGCGCGCCAACCCTTTCCGGTCGTAGAAGATCGTCACCGCCGCACCGAAGCACAGGCCGATGACGAGTCCGAGCAACGCCATCCAGATACCGCGTTCCAAACCCGCCGCGCCCCTGGCTTCGAAATAGAGAATGGCGCGGATGCCGAGAAAGACCTGGTGCATCGGCTCGAAGATGGACAGCCAGGCGAAGTACGTGGGTGTCGCTTCGATCGGCACCGTTCCGCCTGCCGAGGGCAGCCCCAGGACGATGAACAGGATCAGGTTCACCAGCATGCCCACGGCTCCGAACGCGGCCAGTATCGACAGCGCCGTGACGCCGACGGCGAGAATGGCGAACGCGCTGTAGAGGAACAACAGCAGGGCCCGGTCGATGGGCATGTCCAAGACCGTCGCGACCGCCAGGAACAGGGCGGACACGATCGGTGCGACGACGGCGAGAACGCCCCACTTGAGCAACAGTGTCCGTACCCGGGAGATCGGGGTGGGCGGGTAGTGCACGTACCACGGCCCGTATTCGGTGGGTGTGAAGCCGAGGGAGGCGTCCACCATGGTGTGGATGATCATGGCGCCGGTGAATCCGGCCAGCAGGATCAGCAGCGTGTAGAAGAAGGCCGACAGCCCGCCGCCGGTGCCTTCGGGCAGCGGCCGGTACGGCGCGATCACCACGTCGATGGGATCGGCCAGCAGCAACTGACTGGCGCCGGACAGCGGCGGCGGGGCCGTTCCGGAGGACCGGAGCTGGGCGTCGACGGTGTCGGTGAGCTGCTTGCCGACGGTGGCGTCGACCTTCTCCAGCGCCTGTTCGGCGATCCGGAGCGTGATCTGCGTGGCATAGGTCCCGGTGCGCGGGTTGGTTTCGACGGTGATCACCGGTCGGTCGACCTTCCCGGAAACCACACTCGCTGCGCCGAGGATGGCGAGCCGCTTCGTGAAATCGCTCGGGATGACGATCGCTCCGTAGATCTTGCCGTCACGCAACAGGCGCTGCGCTTCGGTGACACCGAGAACGCGCAGGTCGACTTTGTCGGCCGGGACGTTCGCGGTGAGCGCTTCGGTGATCTGATTGCCGACGTTGGCCGGCTGCCCGCCCAACGTGTCACCGACATCCTGATTCACGACGGCCAGCGGCAGGTCGTGCAGATTCTTCTCCGGGTTGACGACGTACCCCAGGTACATCACCGACAGCAAGGCCATGAGCAGGGTGACGACCACGACGGGTCTGGTCCAGGTACGAACACGCGTGGGCTTCCCTGCCATGGGACCGGCTCCTCTCGGTGACTGCTCGGCGGTGGCGCGGACGTGTTCGGCGAACTCTTAGTTATCTTCGCCGGTGCGCGGCCGTCAAGGGCGGGATCGCGGTTGGCGAGTGTCGCTGTGCGACGCGGCCGATGGCGGATCGACACCGACCGGGTCAGGCGCCGACCGCTTCGGCCAGCCTGGGAAGCTGCCGCAGCGGGTTGATCCGTTCGATTTCCATCCGCTGTTCGGCGTCGAATACCTCATCGAGCCCGGGCGCCGGATCGTGCGTGCCGGTCTGCGGGAGAGTGAGCGCGCTGAACGGCCAGTCGGAACCGAAGACGACGTGCTCGCGCGTGCTGACGGCGAGCACGCTGGCCATAGCCGCGGCCGAACCGCTCAGCGCGGTGTCGTAGTAGAAGTTCGCGATCTGGCGTTGCATGTCGAGTATCGACGGCCGGGGCAGATCGGCGGGCCAGAGTTCGCCGAGCACCGTCTGCGAGGCCACGCTGACGCGGTGGGACACGAAGGGCAGGGTGCCGCCCGCATGCGCCAGCTGGAAGCGGATGTTCGGGTAGCGCTGCGTCAAGCCGGTGGCCATCATGAAGGTCGCCGCCCGAGTGGTGTCGAAGGTGAATTCCTCCAGGAAGTCCGGCAGCGGCAGCTGCGGTTTGGCGTCGGCGGGGATGGCGGCCGGGTGCACGAATACGTAGGCGTTGCGCTGATTCAGCGCGATCATCAGTGGCTCGAAACGCGGATCGCCGAGGTAGACCCCGTCGTAGGCGGACAGCAGGACCACACCGTCGAGGTGCAGCTCGTCCAGCGCGTAGGCGGCCTCCGCGATGGAAGCGGGAATATCGGGCATCGGCAGCACCGCGAAGGCGCCGAATCGGTCGGCGTGCGTCTTGAACAGCCCCGCGGCATAGGTGTTGCAGTAGCGGGCCATGTCCTCGGCTTCCTTGCCGTGCAGGAACGACACGCCGGGGTCGGAGACCGACAGTGCCTGCGCCTGGATCCCGTAGTAGTCCATGAACGCCAGCGCCTGTTCCGGCGACCAGTCCGGCGTCGGGTATCCCCCGATGGTGACGTGACCATGGTCGAGTAGCGCCGCGCGGTAGTCCGGCGGGAGGAAATGCGCGTGCAGGTCGATCCGGTAGGCGCCCGAGGGCGCAGGCTGCCGGGTGCGCGCCGGGGTCGCCCGAGCGACCGCCGCCGTCGCTGCGACGCCGAGCGTTCCTGCGACGACGCCGCCCAGGGCACGACGCCTGCTCATCTTCCTGCGGGATCGGAAATCGGTCATCAAAGTCCTCACGCTGCCACGAATGTCGATGAAATCATCAGTCACGATGAAACCGTCGTCAAGAGCAAATGACGAAATAGTCAGAGCCGTGGCTGTGGCCATCCAGCTACCGCTAGGCAGCACAAGGCAGCGCCCGCGCGGCCCGTCGATCACGACCTGAGTACGCGGAGAAAAGCGGCCGCGGTTCAGTTGTCGTACGACGCGACACCGACCGGGCCGACACCGATGCAGAGATCGAGACCTGTTGTCCGGGAAGCGATTCGAAGTGCCGAACCGCTGCCGACGACGCGAACGAACACGGTGTTCGGCCCTTTGCGGACCGGCGCAGACACGGTCTCGCCCTGTTCCATGGCGACGCTTATCCGGCCATCGCGACTGGCGAGGTAGTTGAGCTGCGCCGTCCACTTGTTCGCGATCATCGGGCCATCGAGGGGCAGTCGGGCCTGCGCGCTGCCGTGGATCCGGTGTCCACAGCCGGGCTCCGGTCCCGGGAGGATGATCCGGTTCCACCAGACCGCCGCCTCGACGATCGCCCCCTCGTCGGTGATCATGCGCAGGTGGGGTGTCGAGTCCGCGAACGTGCCGGGAGCGGCCACGGGCGCCAGCGCGTTTCTGGTGAGGTTCTGCGGATACGCCAACGGATTCAACACATTCCACGGCACCTCCTGCTCGAGCAGGGGCGCGCCGTCCCACGCGCGCAGTGCCGATTTCACGTTCGTGACATAGGTTTCGGTGGGACCGACCCGCCACGATTGCACGAACGTCCGCGTGGACCACAGACTGCTCACCAGGAACGCCACCGTCACCGCGACCGTCACAGGTCGGCCGGGAAGCGCCGCGAGCATCGGGCCGCGCGACGGCCGGGGGTGAGCACGCAGCATCAGTGCACCCGCGGCGGCCACCACCACGGCCATGTCGGCGAAGTAGCGCAGCGACTGCATGAGCTCGCCCGCGGTGTTCGGCCCGCCCCGCGCCAGTGCCACGGCCAGCTGCGCGATCAGGACGTAGGCCGCGGCCGTCAGCCAGACCGCTGCGATCCGCTGCCGGGCGCGCATCGACAGCGCCACCACCAGGGCCAGTGCGATCCAGGCCGCCACCACCGCCCATCCCGGCGGGTCCGCCCACGGCGTCGACGGCAGCCACCGCTCCCACACCCAAGGCCCGCCGAACAAGGCGGGCACGATCCCCAGCGAAGCCGCGCCGGGCAGCAGGTCGCGCAGTTCGTCCGCGCTACTCGGCAGGGCGGGATCATCGACGACCACGAGATATCCGATCGACCAGCAGGCCAGCACCGCGCTCGAGCCGATCCACAGCGCCGCGCCCCGCCGCGCCACCACTCGGATCGCGGCCGCGCGGCCGTCGACGTGGCGGACCAGCGCCGTGACGGCGAAGGCGACGAACGGCACGACCGCCGACTTCTCGAAGAACAGCAGCGCCACCACCAGCACCGCTACCCCGGACAGCGCGTGTCGTCGCCGACCGGTCCGGACGAGCAGCACCGCGTCACCGATTACCCAGGCCAGGGCGAACTGTAGCGGCAATGCGTTCAAGGCGGCCGCCCACCAGGCGAACGCCGGAATCGTCAAGGGGCAGAACAGGTAGAAGACCAGTGGGGGCAGCATCGACCAGCGTGGGCCCAGCAGCACCAGCAGCATCCGCACCACGGCCACCGACGCGCCGAGCTGCATGACCAGCAGCACCACCACCGGACCGGCCCAGGACAGCGGGGCCACGGCGGTCACCGCCCACGCCGTGACGAAGGCCAGCGGCATGAAGTGTCCGTCGTGGTCGTACAGCAGCAGGTCCGTGGACCACAGACCGAATCGAGCCGCTCGGCCGACCAGGATGAAATCGTCCCAGTAGAAGTACCCGCTGTCCGCTACCCACCAACGAATCGCCAGCTGCACCACGACCAGGCAGCACGCGATGACGACGACCGGCCGCGCGTTCGCGATCCTCCGGAACCGACCCCGCGCCGACGCCCCGGACCGAGGGGCGCGTGCGGACTCCGGATGGGCGAGCACAGCAGTGTCCATGCCATCCCACCGTAGCGTCGGTCGGGCCGGGAATCCTGCCTTCGCGGCTACCGGCAACTCATGTCCGCTACCGCCAGTACGTCGGGGAACTCGACGGCTGGATCTCCTCCGCGCTGAACGCCACGATGACCGACGAGCCGCCGTAGATGTCGCCGAAGCCGTCCCGAAGCCCGAAATAACATTAGTCCGGCGTTTCGGTGTGCCCGGCGAGAATGCCCGACAGCCGCTTCAGCGCCGCTGGGTCGAGATCGCCCGCGCGATCTTGCACGGTATCCGGATCGTCGTCGGGTGCGGCGGGATGGAACAGCGGGCGTACGGCGCGAACACCGTCGCGGCGGGCCGGGTGTCCCGGGAGAGCCCCGGGTCAGTGACCGACCGCACCGCTCACTTCGTTCGGTGTGCCCGGCAGGGTGGCGGTCGCCGTCTTCGCTCCGCTCGCCAGGTCGATGCGGTGGACCTGCTCGGTGGCGGGATCGGACACGTAGGCGATGCCGCCGCGGACGAACAGCGCGGGTCGCGGCTTCTGCCATTCCAGCGGCTCCTGCCAGGCGCCGATGACCGGGATCGTGCGGACGACCGCGCCCGCGACGGGATCGATCACGTGGATGCGGCCGTCGGTGCCCAGGATCAGGGCTTCGCCCTGCGGGCCGCGGGCCAGCGAGCGGAAGGTGTAGCTGGTGCCCAGGTCGACCAGTCGCAACATGCCGGTGACCGTGTCGATCAGCGAGACCTGCTGTGGGCGTTCGAGTTCGGCGTCCTCGTCCTGCTTGTAGTCACCGAGGACGACAGGCGAGGCGTCGCTGCCTGCCTGGTTGCCGATCCGGCCGTACGCGGTCGGACTGGTCACTTTGGTGATCCTGCCGTCGCGGTAGACGAGCACGCCGTTCTGGCAGCCGATCACGACGGCCTCGCCCGCGGCGGTCGCCTCACCGTGCACGCCAGGGCAGTCCTCGTTGCGCGCCTTCTCGGCGCGGTTGCGGTCCAGCACCACGATTCCGGTGCGCTTCTCCTCGGTGCCGAGCGTGACCACGAGGTCGCCGTTGGTCAGTTCGATCGCCACGCCGTGGTGCGGCGCGGCCGCGCGGTAGGTCGACGTCTTCGGCTTCCCGTCGGCGAGTTCGGCGGTGTCGAACGCGACGACTTCGCCGGTGCCGTCGCTGAACAGGACAGTGCGCCCGGCATGGCGCACCACGTGTCCCGGTTCGGGGCCGGGGAAGTCGGTGCCGGTGAATTCGGCCGTAGTGGCGTCGAAGACGCGGAAGCCCTCTTTGGTCGAGACGATCAGGTGCCGGTCGTCACCCGCCGGGTTGAGCCGGTTGAAGCCGTCGAGACCGACCGTTTCCGCGAGATCGAGGGTGGTGCCGTCCAGCACGTAGATTCCGCCGTCGTGGGTGACCGCGACAGGGTCGGCGATCCGTTCGCGCCGGGTGTCCTGCTCGGCGGAGGTGTCGGCGCCGCATCCGGCGACGGCGAGTACTGCGGTCAGCAAGCCGGTCAGGGCAGCCGATTTCGTGGTTCGTGACCGAACAGGCATGGGTGACTCCGTCTTTCGTTCTACTGGTTGGGCGCTAAGGGGCGGCGAGGCCGCGCACGATCGACTCGGTGTTGGCGCGCATCATCTCCAGGTAGGTGCCCGCGCCGCCGCCGGGTTCGGTGAGCGATTCGGAGTACAGGGGAATCACCTGGACGTGCACGCCGACCTGGTCGGCGAGCACCCGGGTCAATCGGTCGGGTTGCGCGGAGTCGGCGAAGATCGCGCTCACCCCGGCGGCGCGGATCGTTCCGGCGAGCGCGGCGAGATCCGACGGACTCGGTGACGCGAGCGTGGTTCCACCCGGTATCACGGCGCCGACCACCTCGAAACCGAATCGCTGTGCCAGATAACCGAAGACGTGATGGTTGGTGACCAACTTGCGCCGCTCGGCCGGGATCGTCGCGAACCGCTCGGTCATCCAGCGGTCGAGCCGATCGAGTTCGGCCAGGTAGTCGTCGGCCCGGGCTCGGACGGCCGCGGCGTCGACGCCGTCGACGTGGTCGACGATCCGGTCGCGGATGACCTCCACCGCCCTGCGCACGCGGCGCGGATCGGTCCAGAAGTGCGGATCGGGCTTCCCGTTCGCGTCCTGTGCCGAGTAGCTGATCGGATCGATCGCCGCTCCGACGGACACGCCTGCCACTCCGGACGCCTCGGCCGCCTCGACGTTGTGGAGAACGCTCTGCTCGAGCCCGAGGCCGTTGTAGACGATCAGGCTCGCCCGTTCGAGCTGGGCCGCCTGCTGAGCGGAGATCGCGAAGAAGTGCGGGTCCGCGTCCGCCGGCATGAGGACGGTGACCTCGACCGTGTCACCGGTGACGGCGCGGGTGAGGTCACCGAGGATGTTGGTGGTGACGATGATTCCGGCGCGATCCGCGCCGGAGTTCGAGCATGCGGTCAGCGCGAGCAGCGCGGCACCGATCAGCGCGCACAAACGAGCGGTGAGTCTCATCGGCCCGTCTCCACCATCGCGGCCGGGGTGATGTCCAGGGTGAACGTTCGTGCGGTGCGCAGGTTGTCCGTGTAGTCGATCTCGTGGATCAGCCTCGCCACGGGGTCGTTGAGATAGGCGCGGTGTTCGTCGACCAGGATCACCGGCGCGGGCGCGCCGTCGAGCACCGGCGCGGTGAGCGCCCGCGCTCCGGTGGACTCGCGGCCGGACGCGGCGTCGTAGCTGTGCAGGAGACCATCCGCGGTGAGGGTCAGCAGGGCGGCCCCCTCACCCGCCGTGTTCGCCGCGATCACCGGACCGGTGTCCACCGGCGTCCAGGTCTTGCGCCGGACATCGAGCACCCAGACGCCGCGCCGACCTGCCTTCGCCGCCAGCGTGGTGCTGCCGGGGCGGTGGAAGAATTCGGTCGCGCGATCGGCGTCGGCGGTTCCGGGCGGATAGGGGATCTTCTCGCCGGTGAACACCGCGTCGCGTGCCGTCACCACCAAAGCCCCGTCGGCGCAACCGAAGACGACGCCACGTCTGGTCACCGCCGAGCCGCGCGGATCGGGACACCGCTCGGCGACGACCGCGGCCGGTGCGCCGTCCCGCGTGCGGACTTCGACCTGCGCACGGGCGGGTACGGCCACGAGCACGTGCTCGGCGTACGGCACGGCGGCCGCGTCGGCGATCACGCCGTGCCTGCGCAGTGTCCCGGCGCCGAGCGCGGACCGGTCCAGCAGCGCGGTGGCGCCCGATTCGAAAGTCACTGCCGTGAGAACACTGTCGCCGTGCGCGCTCGTCACCGGACCGCCGTCGAACGTGCCCAGCTCGTGGGCGGGTGCGCGGTAGTAGTGCACGTGATCGCCATGGTCGACCGTCCAGGAGCCCGCGTCGACGACCCGCACCCGGTCGCGAGCCGACAAGAACGCGAAGCGCCCGTCGGTGCGCACACGGTCGACGCCCGCCGTCCCGCCGAGGTCGGTGACGTCCTCGGTGACGAGGTCGATCACCCGCACGGCGCCGGTCGCGTTGTCGGCCACGACGAGACGCGGCTGCGCCTCGTCCGCCTCCTGCGCACCCGCCACGTACCCGTGCGGCGTCGGCACCGCCGCCGAGTCGGATTCCTCTGTCCCGCAACCGATCAGCGGAGTCACCGCGGCGAGGACCAGCAGCAGCGCCAGCGGTTGCGGAGTCACGCGAAAGGAGCGGACCCGGTCACGCAGCCAGGCCGTCAGCGCCGAGACGAAGAACAGGCCGACGGCCGTCGCCGCGATGGTGGCCCCCGCGGCGGTGCGCGCGTGCCACGAGACCAGCAGCCCGGCAACGGTGGCCACGGCGCCCAGCGCCGCGGCGGTGAGCATGATCGCCGGAATGCGATGCACCCAGTAGACGGCCGCCGCGGGCGGCGCGATGAGCAGGCCGAAGACCAGCAGCGTGCCGACGATGTGGAACGACGCGACGATCGCGAGGGTCACCAGACCGATCAGCGCCACGTTCGCCACGCGCGGCCGCAATCCGAGGGTGTGCGCCTTGCGCGGATCGAAAGTGAGCGCGACGAACGCCCGGTAACCCAGCAGGGAGACCACGGCGGCGATGACCACAGCCACTGCCAGGTACCACAGGTCGCGCTCCCCCACGGCGAGCACGTCACCGAAGAGGAAGCCGGTCAGGTCGACCGCGAACGAGGGCGAACGGGACACGATGATCACGCCCGCCGAGAGCATCCCTACGAACAGCAACCCGATGCCGGTGTCCGCGGCGAACCTGGTGCCACGGCCGAGCACCGAGACGCCGACCGCCATCGCCGCGGCGCTGAACGCCGCGCCCAGCAACAGGTTTCCGCCGAGCAGCGCGGCGATCGCCACGCCGGGCAGCATGCCGTGCGCCATCGCGTCGCTGAGGAAGGCCATGCCGCGCAGCACCACCCACGTCCCCGCGAGGGCGCACAGGCACGACACGAGCAGCCCACCCCACAACGCCCGCTGCACGAACGACACCTCGAACGGGGCCAACCACTCCATGGAGCAGCACTCTACAATGATAACGGTTTTCATTTCAACGAGGTGATCGGAGCCCGCCATGTCGCCGCCAGCTGTCCATGTCGCCGAGGTGACGGCCGGTTACCGCGGCCATGCGGTCCTGCACGAGGTCACCGCCACGATCCCGGGCGGACAGGTGACCGCGCTCGTCGGCCCCAACGGATCCGGCAAGTCCACCCTGCTCGGCGTTCTCGCCGGCGTCACCACGCCCACGACGGGAACCGTTCGCCGGGAGCATCTGCGGCGACCGGCCTTCGTCGTGCAGCACAGCGGCGTCCCCGCGACCCTGCCGATCACCGTCCGCGAGACCGTCGCGATGGGACGCTGGGCACATCGCGGAGCATGGCGGCGTCTCACCCGGCAGGATCGCGCCGTCGTGCTCGCGTGCCTGGACCGGATGGCCATCGCCGACCTGGCCGACCGCAGGCTCGGCACGCTCTCCGGAGGTCAGCGTCAGCGGGCCCTGCTGGCCCAGGCGCTCGCGCAGGAGTCGGACCTGCTCCTGCTCGACGAACCGACCACCGGACTGGACGCGGCCGCGCAGCAGGAGATCGCCGACGCCATCCGCAGCGTCGGGGCACACGGCGTGACAGTCGTCCACGCCACGCACCGCCACGAGGATGCCCTGCGCGCCGACCACTGCCTGCTGTTGCACGACGGCCGCGTCACCGGCCAGGGCGATCCGCACACCGTCCTCGGCCGACCCGGCACCGAACCGCGGAAAGTCACGGTCGACTAGCGCGGCACCCCGGGCAGACCGGCGAAAAGGATCTGAAAGACCTTGGGAGCGTTGGGGGTGACCGTGGTGGTCGGCGTGAAAGGCGCGCCTTTGTTGGTATCGGTGACCACGTAGTCGGCGTGGGAGCCAGGGACCCGGTCGAGGATTCCGGCGCAGCGCGGGCCGCCGGTCGCGTTCACCTTCGGCAGGTCGTCGGGATATTCGTAAGGCTGCGCGCCGTACATGAAGCTCGCGTTGAAGATGGCCCCTGGCGCGAATCCTCCGATGATCGCCTCGGCCGCGGGAAGCGCATTGGCGATGCCGACGACCACGCAGTACAGCACTGGTGAATACGTGTCGAGCAGCGAACTGGTCGGCCGCAAGGTCTCCAGTACCGCGGTGAGCCCCGGCTCGTTTTCGGTGAGCGCCGACCGGGTCGTGTCGGCCAAGCCGATGAGATTGAGCAGCACGGCATCCAGGTCGGCAGCGCCCTGCGCGACCGTCCCGCCGGTCACGGTGGCGTTGCCTGCCGTGCGCAACAGATCGGGCGCGGTGTCGGCATACAGCCCGGTGACCCGACCGGCCGAGGACAGATCCCGCCGCAGCGCGGGCAGGCTCGGATTGATCTGCCGCAGATAGTCGTCGGAGCGGGCGAGGAGATCACCCAGCCGGTCGCCGCGGCCCTGGAGCGCCGTGCCGAGCGCGGACAGAGCGGCGTTGAGTTCGGCCGGTTCGATCTGGGCCAGGATGTCACTCAGGCGCTGGAACAGCGTGTTGTATTCGACGGTGACCGAGTCCGCGCGGATCGTCGCGCCGGGTCGCATGGGCGTCGGCGAGGGGACGCCCGGCACGATGAAATTCACGTATTTGGCGCCGAATACGGTGGTGGAGCGGATATCGACGGTCGCGTTGGCGGGCACCAGCTCCAGCAGCTCGGGATCGAGCGCCAGACGCAAGCGCGCCCGGTCGGCCCGGGACTCCACCGCACTCACCCTGCCGATCTCGACGCCCCGCATCCGCACCTTGGCATCGGGATCGAGGACCAGTCCCGAGCGGGGCGCCTCGACGGTGACGGTCACCGTCGACTGGAACCGTCCGGCGTACATCGCGACGGCGACTACGACGACCGCGGTGACGAGCAGGATCAGCGCCGCCCCGGCGATCTTCAGCCGAAATATCCGCCACGTGACCACCATGGTCTGCCTGCCGAAATTCATCTTCGATCCACCGATCACTTCTTGTCGCGGGCTGTGCCCAGACGGCGGTGCGGCACACCTTCGGCTCTCGGCGTCCGGTCGGCGCGACGACGGCCGTGGCCGGGTCGTCTTGCCGGACGCCGACTAGCCGTAGTACTGTCCAGACACGTGTCCATCATAAAACTTGGACACTTATCTGGGGAAGGATTTCCAATGACTCTGGTGAAACCACATCGGGTATCCGGAGGCGACCACGAGCACGGTCATCTGGAGGAGTTCCGCGTCGACCCGATCGGACTGATGCGGCGGGTCCGCGAGGAGTGCGGCGACGTCGGATCGTTCGACCTCGCGGGGCGTCAGGTCATCCTGCTCTCCGGCGCGGAGGCCAACGAATTCTTCTTCCGCTCCGGTGACGACGACCTCGACCAGGCCGCCGCCTACCCTTTCATGAAGCCCATCTTCGGTGACGGCGTCGTTTTCGACGCCAGCCCGGAACGCCGCAAGGAGATGCTGCACAACCAGGCCCTGCGCGCCGAACACATGCGCGGGCACGCCGCCACCATCGCGCGTGAGGTCGAGCGGATGCTGGCGCGCTGGGGCGACGAGGGCGAGATCGATCTGCTCGACTTCTTCGCCGAACTGACCATCTACACATCCTCGGCCTGCCTGATCGGCGTGAAGTTCCGCAACGACCTCGACGACCGCTTCGCGCACCTCTACCACGACCTGGAGCGGGGCACCGACGCGCTGGCCTACGTCGACCCGTACGCCCCGATCGAGAGCTTCCGCCGCCGCGACCAGGCGCGGGCCGAGCTGGTCGAGCTGGTCCAGGCGATCATGGATCGCCGGGCTGCCGACCCGCCGACGGGCAAGGACGACCGGGACATGCTCGACGTGCTCATCTCGATCCCGGGCGACAACGGCGAACCGCGATTCAGCGCCAGTGAGATCACCGGCATCTTCATCTCCATGATGTTCGCGGGGCATCACACCACCTCCGGCACGGCGGCCTGGACGATCATCGAATTGCTGCGCCACCCCGAGGTGCTCGGCCGGGTCGTCGCCGAACTCGACGAGCTCTACGCCGACGGCTCCGACATCAGTTTCGGCGCGCTGCGCCGGATCCCGCACCTGGAATCCGTGCTCAAGGAGACGCTGCGCCTGCACCCGCCCCTGATCATCCTGATGCGGGTGGCCCGAGGTGAGTTCGACGTCTGCGGACATCGCATCGCAGCCGGTGACCACGTCGCCGCCACGCCCGCCATCTCGAACCGGATTCCGGAGGACTTCCCCGATCCCGACGCTTTCGATCCCGGCCGCTACATCGATCCGAATCAGGCCGACCTCGTCAACCGCTGGACCTGGATTCCGTTCGGCGCGGGCCGACACCGCTGTGTCGGCGCGGCGTTCGCGCTCATGCAGCTCAAGGCGATCTTCTCGCTGCTGTTGCGGGACTGGGAGTTCGAGATGACCCAGCCGTCGGAGAGCTACCGCAACGACCACTCCAAGATGGTGGTGCAGCTCGCGCAACCCTGCACCGTGCGTTACCGCAGGCGCCGTAAGTCCGACAACGGCTGACGGCGCGGCCGGGCCCGCAGCGCTCCCCGCCCTCGACTGCGGGCTCCCAGCCACTGGCGACGGGAGCACGCCGCCGGGGGCGGGGAGCATACAGCCGCGGCTACTCGTATCGCACCCGCCAGCTCTTGATTCCGTTGATCCAGCCCGACCGCAGCCGCACCGGATCGGACACCTGCCGCAGGCCGGGCATCACCTCGGCGATGGCGTTGAACATCAGATCGATCTCCAGCCTGGCCAGGTTCGCGCCGACGCAGTAGTGCGTGCCGGTGCCGCCGAAACCGACGTGCGGGTTCGGACTGCGCAGCACGTCGAAGGTGAACGGATCCGCGAAGCCGTCCTCGTCGAAATTGGCCGAGCTGTAGAACAATCCGAGCCGCTCGCCCTGGCGGATCCGCTGCCCGCCCAGCTCCAGGTCCTCGGTGGCGGTTCGCTGAAACGCGGTCACCGGGGTCGCCCAGCGCACGATCTCGTCGGGGGCGGTCCGCGGACGCTCCTGCCGGTAGATTTCCCACTGTTCCGGGTTGTCCACGAACGCCTTCATCCCGTGGGTGATGGCGTTGCGGGTGGTCTCGTTCCCCGCCACGGCGAGCAGGATGACGAAGAAGCCGAATTCGTCGGAGCCGAGCGCCTCGCCGTCGACGTCGGCGTGCACCAGCTCGCTCACGATGTCGCCGACCGGGCAGGCACGGCGCTGCTCGGCCATGTTCCAGGCATAGCCGAGGATTTCCGCGGAGGCCATGGCGGGATCGCCGTACTCCGGATCGTCGTAGTTGAGCATCTGATTGGACCAGTCGAACAGCTTGCGCCGATCCGCCTGCGGCACGCCGATCAGCTCGGCGATCGCCTGCAGCGGGAGTTCACAGGCCACCTGCTCGACGAAGTCACCGCCCCCGGCCCGTTTGGCGCCGTGCACGATGCGCGCGGCACGCTCGGTGAGCGCCGCCCGCAGGTTCTCCACCGCCCGCGGCGTGAAGCCCTTGGAGATGATCCGCCGGATCTTGGAATGTTTGGGCGGGTCCATGTTCACCAGCAGTGCGCCGGTGAGCGCCATCTGCTCCGGCGTGATGTCGCCGGGCAGCCGGATGATGGCCCCTTTGCGCTCCGAGGAGAACAGTTCCGGGTGCTTCGAGATCTCCTTGATGTCGGCGAGCTTGCTCACCACCCAGTAGCCTCCGTCGCGGAAGCCGCCGGAGGTCTCGTCGGATTGCGCGTTCCACCACACCGGGGCGGTCCGTCGCAGGTGCGCGAATTCCTCGATCGGACTTCGGTTCTCCCACAACGCCGGATCGGTGAAGTCGAATCCGACCGGCAAGGCCGGTGCTGCCATGACTACCTCCTAGATGAAACGTGCGAACCGATCAGCGCGGCGAAGGACGGCGCGCGACGTCGGGATCGGCAGGCGAAGCATCGGCCGCGTCGCCACCGGTCCCGCGCAGCGAGGCGGCGGCGCGACCCGCGACGAGCGGCAGGTCGAGATAGGTCCGCACACCCGGTTCGGCGGCGACGACGTACGGAATGGAATTCACGCAGTGCATGGCCGTGGCGACGATGCCGGGGTTGCGGACCAGACCGGCGGCGGCGCTGTGCGCGTGCATACCGGTGAACGTCACGGTCGCCCCTGGATC
This sequence comes from Nocardia abscessus, assembly GCF_015477775.1. Lineage (GTDB taxonomy): Bacteria > Actinomycetota > Actinomycetes > Mycobacteriales > Mycobacteriaceae > Nocardia > Nocardia abscessus_A. Next base: position 161,470 of record NZ_JADLQO010000018.1, read on the forward strand.
GCCGACGATCTCCACCTCGTATCGCTCGCCCGCCGGACCGAAGGCCCATGGCGGATCGAGGTTCTCCTCACCCATGAACCAGTTCACCGCGGCCGTGATCACCGGTGTGCCCCGCACGGTTCCCTGCCAGCGGAAGCGTTGCGCGGCGACGCGGCCGGGGGCGATCGGACCGATCGGCGAGTCGATCGGCGCGGTGGCCACCGCCACCTCGTGCGTCACGCGCAACTGCTCGTCGAGTGCGATGCCCAGCGCGTCCGCGATCATCCACACCGACTGGCCGTAGCCGCCCGCGAGGACGTTCGCCATCACACTGGTGGCGGCCTGTTGCGGCGTGGCGCCGAACAGCATCCAGTCCCGAATCACCTCGGGCGCGCCGTAGGTGCGGATATCGGAGAACTCCTCGGCGCGGACTTCGGTGATCGCGCCCGACAGCGCCGAGACCACCAGCGGAATCTTCTCGGTGATACCGCCGGGATGTATTCCCGCGCCGTGCAATGTGACTCCGGCCGCGCGGCACAGCTCGTCGTACCGCTGCCGCTCCGCGCGGCGCGGATGGAACCAGCCCAGGGGTGTGACGATGTTCTTGCCGGAGCGCAGGATCGCGCGCACGGTCTCGGTGTCGGCCATGAAGGGGCTGTAGAGCACGCAGTCGGCCTGCATGGCGAGCAGCCGGTCGGCGTCGGTCGTCGCACGCACTCCGATCGGCCGGCGGCCGACGAGCTCACCCAGATCCCTGCCGTCCTTGTCGGCGCTGTGCACCCACGCTCCGGCCAGTTCCAGCTCGGGATGGTCGAGAATGCCCTCGATGGCGGCTCGGCCGACCCCGCCGGTCGCCCATTGGATCACCCGGATCACGTCAGTCCACCTTGTGGTCGGGTCCCCGGCCAGAGACGTACTCCTTGGCCCACCGGTAATCGGGTTTGCCGCTCGGCGCCCGCACGACGGTCTCCGCGATCCAGATCTGCTTCGGCACTTTGTATCCGGCCAGATACCGGCGAACGTGGGCGTGCAGGTCGGTGAACTCGACCGGCCCCGGGCCCGACAGCGCCACCACCGCGGCGACCTGATGTCCCCAGCGCTCGTGCGGCACCCCGATCACCACCGCGTCGGCGATCGCGTCGTGCGCCTTCACGACGCTTTCGACCTCTTCGACGAACACCTTCTCGCCACCGGTGTTGATCACCATGTTGCCGCGGCCGATCAGCGTGATCGACCCGTCGGTCTCGGCGCGGGCGCGGTCGTCGGTGACGACCATGCGCAGGCCGTCGACGGTCTTGAACAGCTTCTCGGTCTTGCCGGGATCCTTGTAGTAGCCGATCGGCACGTTGCCGGTCTTGGCCAGCCAGCCCTCCGAACCGGGCGGAACCCGACGTCCGTCGTCGTCCACGACGACCGCGCCGCGGCCGGTCTGCACCCGCGGTCCGCGCGCGGGATCGTCGTGCTTCTGCGCGAATCCGATACCGCCGAAACCGGTCTCCGACGATCCGATGGAGTCCGACACCACCGCCCACGGAAACAACTCCAGCAGTGTGTTCTTCACCGATTGCGACAGCAGCGCGGCGCCGGAGGCGATCGCGAGCAACGACGACGCGTCCACCGGCTCGCGCCGGTACGCCTCGATCAGCGGGCGGGCCATGGCGTCACCGGTGATCACCATGACCTGAGGTCGCTGCCGCGCGACGGTCCGCCAGACGCGTTCCGCGTCGAAACGGGATTCGAGGATCACGGTGTTTCCCGACCACAGCGCGGTGAAGGTGGGCATCATGGCGGCGGCGTGGATCAGCGGCGGCAACACCAGCCAGGTGCTCGGATCGGTCTGGGCGCCGGTGCGGGACTGCTGGAACTCGTCGGCGACCGGCTCGCCGGTGTAGAAGTCGATGCCGCCGCCGAGGACCCGCCACATGTCCTCCTGCCGCCACATCACGCCTTTCGGCATGCCGGTGGTTCCCCCGGTGTACATCATGAACAGGTCATCGGGGCCGCGCCGGACCACCGGACGGTCCGTCGGCCGGTCGGCGAGAGCCGATTCGTAGGTCGCCTCCGCGAAGTCAGCTGTGCCTGTAACCAACTCGTCCTCAACACAGATCGTGTGCCGCAGCATGGACGTTTGCGCCCTGGCTTCCTGCACGGCTTCGGAGTAACAGGAGTGATGCACGAGCACTTCCAGATCCGCGTTGGCGTAGACATAGGCCAGTTCGCCGACGCCGTACCGGTAATTGATGTTGATCGGGACGGCGGCGAGCTTGAAGCACGCGATCAGCGTCTCCATCGTCTCGATGCCGTTGTGCATCTGGAACCCCACGTGGGTCCCCTGGCCGACGCCCACGGTCACCAGATAGTGCGCGAGCTGGTTGGCCCGGGCGTCGAGTTCACCGAAGGTGACCCGGCGTCCGGACTGGATCAGCGCCGCCCGCTCGGGCATGGCGTCCACGGAGTGCTCGAAGAGGTCGGCGAAATTGTTGGCCATGTCGTTCCATCTCTGGGTGGGGCTGTCACACGACGGTGAGCGGAAGGGGTATCCCCCGGTCGGTGAAGGTGAAGGCGGCGCCGGTGCTGAACCGGGTGATCGCGACCTCCGTCGCCTCCCGGAACGGTTTGTCGCCCAGCGTGATGCCCGCGCACCACCCGTGCTCGCCCGCGGTGCGGACCTCGGCGGAAAAGCGCGGATTCACGCCGCGGACCAGGGCGTTGAGGGGCTCCAGGTGCTCCGGTCCGAGCATCGACGGCCAGGTTCCGTCGGTGTGCGCGCCGCTCGCGGACGGAAACGTCACCGTCACCGTCTCGCCGGTGTCGCCGATCTCGATTCCGGTGTAGGGCAGCGGATTCAGAGCGGGATGTAGCCGCAGCACCGTCGCGAGCGCGACGGCGTCGTCACCGAGACCGAGACAGTTGCGCAGGCGTTCACTGGTGATCCCGGCGATCCCGGCGAACTGTCTGCGCCCGATCTCCAGCGCCGCCGCGGCGTCCGTCCTGGCGCGTACCGCGATCATGAAACCCAGGGTGAGCAGATGCTGCTGCAAGCAGACCTCGTCGGCGAGGCGGACCAGCGCGGAGCGGGAGAAGTCCGCGAAGCGCACGTCGCTGAGCAACGGTCCGGAGTAGTCCGGCCGCCCTTCGTCGTCGCGGTCGATTTCGCCCAGTTCCAGCCCGGCCGCCGCCGACCCGGCGACCAGTTCGGCGTTGGGCGGCACCGGCGGCGGCGCGTGCGCGGGATCGATGATCACCGTCCACGCGCACACCGGCTTCCGATCGGCCGGCTTGCGCGGTGGCCGGTGGATCGGCCGGACCTGGGCGTGCGGGTTGGTGGCCAGGGCGGTCGCGTCGAACGTGGGGTCTTCGATGTCGTGGCACATCGACACGACGAAGTCCTCGCCCATCGGTTCCACGTCGGCGAGCGCGCCGCAGTGGTCGAGCCAGAACTCGCCGTGGTGGTGATCGTCGACCCGGAAGCGAAAGTCCATGAACTGCGGTGGCGCGCCGATGTCCAGTTGCAGGCCTTTGAAGATGGTCTCCACGCCGTCGCCCGCGAAGCCGAGCGCGCGCTGCATGCGCCGGGTGTAGACCGGGCTGGCCACCTGCCACTCCTCGATGGCGATCTCGGTCATGCCCTCGCGGCCGAACGCGGCGATCGAATGCGCCATGCCGGAGCGGTCGATGAGGTGCCCGCACAGCAGCAGTTCGGGCACCAGCGCGGCCAAGGTGTCCCGATCCAAGTCGGCGAATCGGCTGTGGGGTGCGGCCATGTCGGTCACCACAGCGCGACGGGCGATTCGCCGATGCGATACCAGCCCGGCAGCGGCTTGCCGGAAACGGAGCGCTCGATGCGCTTCTGCATGCCCGGCGTGAGCGCTTTATCGGTGATCATCTCGAGAAACAGCGCCGAGACGTTGCCGAAGTCGAAGAAATCGCGCTGCCAGGACCACTGGAAGTCGCCACCGTAGCGGAACCAGCTGCCGCCGATGCCCTCGGGCGAGTAGTTGCGCCCATCGGGACGTTTCGCCTCGCTGATCTGCTTCCACAATCCGATGACGTTGCCGCTGCGTTCGTCGACCACGAATTCCTGGTAGGGATAGCTCCACCCCTCCAGCCCGGCCATCTCCTGGCCGAGGGCCAGCTCGCGGATCTCGTCGCGCCCGACGGCCATGAATTCCTGGGTGGGGCCGTAATTCCAGCCGTAGGTGGCGTCTTCGGTGTACATCTGCGCGAGCGGCTTCCAGTCGCCCTTCTCCTCGCAGCGCTGGTTCTCCACGATCCAGCGCTGAATCATCTCGTCGAGTTCGGCGCGGTCGAAACTTGGCATCAGTCGGTACCTTTCGGAGAAGAGTCGGTCGCGCGTTCGCCGGCGATCGACAGGGCTTGGGTGGGGCAGTATCGAATCGCGTTCGCCACGGCGGGCTCGTGCTCGCCGGTCGGTGCGTCGTCGAGGATCTCGACCAGGCCGCGTTTGGGCACCGTGAACACCTCCGGCGCCTCGGCCTGACAGACCGCGTGTCCTTGACACAGATCGAGGTCGGCCCGGATTCTCACGGCCGGCTCCTCGCGGCCAGGCGGAGCGATCCCGGCACACGTGTCCGGTCGGGTCGACGGCTCATCGGGTCTCCACGGTGACGGGCAGGTGTGCGAAGCCACGCACGTTGGACGAATGAACACGGGCGATCCCGGACTCGACGACGTCATAGGAACGCACTCGGGAAGCGAACTCCTGCAACGCGACCGTCGCTTCCAGCCGCGCCAGGTGCGCCCCAAGGCAGAAGTGCACCCCCGCACCGAAACTGGCCGACCCCGACTTGTCGGCGCGATCGATTCGGAAACTGTCGCCGTCCTCGAACACCGCGGGATCACGATTGGCCGAGCCGATCAGCAACAACACCTTCGCCCCCGCCGGAATCACACCGCCGTGGTAATCGAGATCCTGTGTCGCAGTGCGTGCGATCACCTGGCTGGAAGTGTCGTACCGCAATGTCTCCTCCACCCAGTCGGAGACCAGATCCGGGTCCGCGACGACTTTCGCGTACTCCCCCGGATTCCGCGCGGCCCAATACAAGGCGTTGCCCAGCAGTTTCGTGGTGGTCTCGTTACCGGCCACCACCATCAGGAACAAGAAGCCGATGATCTCCTCATCGGACAACCGGTCGCCCTCGATCTCGGCGTCCAGCAGCGCCGAGGTCAGATCGTCCTTCCGCGCGCGGCGGCGCTCGGCCACCATCTCGGTGTAATAACCCAGCAGCTTCATCGACGCCTCCGCCGCGGCCATCGGGATGTCGAGTACACCGTCCTCCCGATGCACCACCAGATCCGCCAACCGGCGGATCTCCACCCGATCCGCGGCCGGGACCCCCATGAGTTCGGAGATGACGTCCATCGGCAGCTTGCCCGCGACCTCATCGATCCAATCGAAGGCCCCACCGGCCAGCGCGGGCTCCAGATACGACAGCGTCAACTCCAGGATCCGGTCTTCCATCTCCGCGACCCGCTTCGGCGTGAACCCCTTGAACACCAATCGCCGCATCCGCACGTGTCGCGGATCGTCCATCGCCAGAAACGACATCACCCGACGCGCATGCGGCCCCCACGCCGCCGGATCCAGCGACACCCCATTGGCACTCGACAACCGCACGCTGTCGCGGAAACCCCCGATCACATCCGCATGCCGGGACAACGCCCAGAACCCCAGAGCCGGGTTGTGATACAGCGGCGCCTCCTCCCGCAGCCGGCGGTACGTCGGGTACGGATCCTCATGGAACCCGTAGTCATACGGATCGAACACCAGCGGCTCCACCGCAGCCGTCATCGCCCACACTCCGAATCCGAGAACAAGTTCTCCACGGGAAGCAGCCAGGCCCCACTGAGGAGAGACACATAGCTGGACATGTGTCTGGACGGTACCACTGTCGCATTTTCAGGACAATCCCGAACGAGCGATCTCTTCGAAACCGGCATGGAGGGCCCGCGAACCGCCGGGCCGCCCTCCAAAACAAGAACGCGTTCTTGCCCGACTCGATCTGCCGGACTATATTCCGAACAGATGTCCAGACACTAAGTACGCAGCCCGCGCGCCCCGCACCGGCGGCGCACACCGGCAGCGCACCGAGGGGCGCCCGGCGGCGGTGGACCGATCGCCACATCGAACAACCCGAGAAGGCAGGGATTCCATGCGATTCGGCATCGTACTGTTCACCAGCGACCGGGGCATCACCCCGGCCGCGGCTGCCCGTGCGACGGAACAGGCGGGATTCGACGCCTTCTACGTCCCCGAGCACACCCACATCCCGGTCGCGCGCAACGCGGCGCATCCGCAGACCGGCGACGCTTCCCTCCCCGACGATCGGTACCTGCGCACGCTGGATCCCTGGGTGGCGCTGTCCATGGCGGCCGCCGTCACCGAACACATCGAGCTGGCCACCGCCGTCGCGCTCCCCGCCGAGCACGATCCGATCACCCTGGCCAAGACGATCGCCTCGCTCGACCATCTCAGCGGCGGCCGGGTGGTCCTCGGCGCCGGATTCGGGTGGAACACCGAGGAACTGGCCGATCACGGCGTGCCCGCGAACAGACGGCGCGCCGTGCTGCGCGAGTACCTGACGGCGATGCGGGCGCTGTGGAGTCAGGACGAGGCAAGCCACGAGGGCGAGTACGTGCGCTTCGGCCCGAGCTGGGCGTGGCCGAAACCGGTGCGGCGCTCGGTACCGGTACTGATCGGCGCGGCGGGTACCGAACGCACCTTCCGATGGATCACCGAGTCCGCCGACGGCTGGATCACCACACCGGGGGAGACGGACATCTCGGATCGGCTCGCACAGCTGCACGGGATCTGGCGGCAGGCAGGGCGAGCCGGACGTCCGCGCGTGGTGGCCCTCGACTACAAACCGGACGCCACACGCCTGGCCGAGTGGGACCACGCCGGCGTCACCGACGTCGTGTACGGCCTACCGGACAAGGACGAACCGGCGGTGCTGGACTACCTCGCGCGCCTGTCCGACAAGTTGGCGCGGATCGGCCGCCCACTCGGCGCGGTGGACCGACCATAGCTCCCAGCTCCCAGCTCCCACCACCGCCCGGCAATTGCGCCGTGGCCGGAAACACAACGGTTCCAGCAGCGTGAATGTTGCTCGAACAAAATATCGACACTACCATCTAGACACATGTCCGAAAACAATTCCAGAACTGTCGAGGCGACGCGGCGGCGCTTGTCCGGAAAGCAGGCCGACACCGTCGACAAGCTCACCCGGTCGGCGCTGGAAGTGCTTTCGCGGGAGGGTTTCGCGGGCATGACCATTCGCATGGTCGCCGCCAACGCCAAGGTCGGCACCGCGACCGCGTACACCTATTTCTCCTCCAAGGAACACCTGATCGCGGAAATCTTCTGGCGCAGACTGCGGGCGACGCCCTCGCCCGTGAGCGAAGATCCGGACGCCACCGTGCGCGTGATCGCCGAATTGCGCGGTATCGCACTGCTGGTCGCCGACGAACCGGAATTGTCCGGCGCGGTCACCAGCGCGCTGCTCGGCCGCGATCCCGACGTCGAACATTTGCGAGCGCGCATCGGACTGGAAATTCGGGCGCGTCTCGCGCGCGCCCTCGCCGGAAATGCCGACCCGGATATTCTGGAATCGCTCGAATTGCTCTACGCGGGCGCGCTGCTACACGCCGGGATGGGTTACGAATCGTATTCGGATATCGCGAACCGCATCGAACGGTGCGCATTGCTCATCCTGAAGTGAAGCTCATCCTGAAGTGACACACCGCCTTTCGCGTCACTGACCGGCCAGGCCCAGTTTCAGCGACGCCCCGCCGTCGACGAACATCTGCAAGCCGGTCACGTACCGCGACTCGTCGGAGGCCAGGAACGTGACCGCATTCGAGATGTCCGAGGACTCGACGAACGGAATCGGCATGGCCTGCATGAAGGGGAAGGTGACCTCCGCGTCCTCGCGCGTCGGGTTCTGCACGTCGGGACGGAAGATCTGGTACATGCCCGGGTTGTGCAGCATGTCGGTGTCCACGTTGGTCGGGTGCACCGCGTTGATCCGAATCGAGCTGGGGCCCAATGTCAGCGCCAAAGTCTGGGTGTAGGAACGGACCATCTTCTTCGACAGACCGTAGCCGTCGCCACCGGGGCCCTGCAGCGCCTGCTGGCCGTTGAAACCGGTTTGCGGCACCAGCCCCGCGACCGAACCGGTCACGATGATCGAGGCGCCCGCGCCCAGATGCGGCAGGGCGGCGTGCACCGTGTTCACCACGCCCACGAAGTTGACGTCGAAGACGTCGACGAATCCCTGCAGCGGCACATGATGGCCGAGCGGGCAGATTCCGGCGTTCGCGACGACCACGTCCAAACGCCCGAGTTCGGCGACGCCCGCCGCGATCTCCGCTTGCAGCGCGGGGCGATCACGCACGTCGACCTTCTTGGCCACGACCCGGCGACCCGTCTTCGCCACCAGCTCCTTGGTCTCGGCGAGGTCCGCCTCGGTCGCCAGCGCGTAGTCGTTGCTGCCGATGTCGGCGCAGATGTCGAAGGCGATGATGTCCGCGCCCTCCTCCGCCAGAGCGACCGCGTGACTGCGGCCCTGGCCCCGCGCCGCACCGGTCACCAGGACGACTTTGCCGCTGACCCGATCCATGTTTCCTCCACCGCGCTCGTCACCGGTTCCGCCGCCCGTGCACCGCCGGGCGCATCTATGGAATAGTTACCGGACATCTGTCTGGACGATACTACGGACAAAGGTATGGATCAATCATTCGCTACGCCGCTCGACGTCACCCCGGCACCCCTGCTCCCCCGGGAGGCGCGCTGATGCCGGACCGACCGCGCCATCTCGATTCCCCGCTCGTCACGACGCTCATCAAGTACATGTCCAAAGCGCAGGTCTGGGCCTTCCGCCGGACCCGGGGGCGCATCGGCGGGCAATGGCGCATCGGCGCGGGCTTCCGGAAGCCGGTACCGGTCTTGCTGCTCGAGCACCGGGGCCGGAAGTCGGGCAAGCTGTTCACCGTTCCGCTGCTGTATCTGGTCGACGGCACCGACCTGGTGATCGTCGCCTCACAGGGCGGGTTGCCGAGCCATCCCCAGTGGTACTTCAACCTCCTGGCCCATCCGGCCACCCGGGTGCAGATCGGCGCCGAGCACCGCCGCGTCCACGCCCGCGTGGCCACGCGGGCGGAGAGAGACCGATTGTGGCCCTTGCTGGTAGCCCTCTACGCGGACTTCGACACCTACCGGTCCTGGACGGAGCGCGAGATTCCGGTGCTGCTGCTCCAGCCGGAGGACGGGTCGCACTGAGCAGGCGCCCGGCGCGTCGAGCAGGGTCCGCGGCCCACGCTCCCCCATGATGTTCAGCGTTCCCCGCGCGGTGGACGCCGCCCGCCGCCGGAGCGGTGCGACGCAATCGATCGACTCGACAGAGGATGGGAGAGCGTGTGGCGAAAATGGGTAGGCGGAAACGATCCAGGCTGATCACCAACGGGATGCTGCGGGAAAAACATCCGACGGAAGAGCCCGGCGCTCCTGCGCCGCTCGCCGAGCCCGGGCCCGAGCCCGAACTCGCGGAGGTGGCCGAGCCGGCTCCCGCGCTCGACCTCGACACGCTCGCCGCGCGCGTCCGTTCGCGGCGGCGTGAGATGAAGTGGACCCAGGCGGACGTGGCGGGCAACGGCGGCCCACCGGCCAAAGTGGTCAGCGAGATCGAGCGGTCTCGCAACCCGGAGCCCAGCGCCGAGGTGCTCGACCGGCTCGACGCGGGTCTCGACTGGCCACCCGGTACCAGCGCGTCGATCCTGCGGGCCGAGCCGGCAAGCGAACTCGCGGTGGCGCGCTGAGGCGACGGATTCGGAAAGCGGCCGGTCGGAGAAATTTCTGGACATCTTTCCGGACATCTCCGACCGGTCGAGCCGGAACGCTCATAGGTTGCTGCGGGCGCTGCTAGGCTGCTCAGCGACCTTGGACGACTGCTCTTGCGCCACCGGAGTGCGCGGGTCCGGCCGTGCTGGACGCAGCTGCGAAACCTGATGAAGGAATGGACGAATCATGAGACTCCGCGGCATCACTGCGGCAGCGATACTCGCCATCGGCTCGTTGACCATCGGCGCAGGCCTCGCTCACGCCGAACCCGCTCCCGACATCACCTACTCGGCCAGGCTCGTCGACCACATGGTCGTCGCCGCGCTGCGGGGCGGAACCTTCGAATTGTCCAAAGCGCTGCGGGACAAGCCCGCGGGTGACGAGAACGCCCGACTAACCGAGCGGGACGGCGTGCTCGTCGACCGCACCGGCGCCCCCGCCGACGTCGCGCAGGTGATCGACGTGGTCGATGTCCGTGACCGCGACGGCCACGTCGCCATGACGCTGCCCCTCGACTTCCGGATCGCGGGCACCGGCATTCCGGTCCGTCCGGAGTTGAAGAAGGACAGCACGGTCCTCGAGCTGAAACCGACCAGGCCGGAAGGCGTCGCGGTCAGCGAAACGCTCGTCGCGACACCGGTCGCGTCCATGACCGAAAACCAGCGCGCCCGTGACGAATTCGCCAGCCAGTTCGGACTCGCCACCGCCATCGGCGGTTTCGTCGGCACCGCTATCGGCGCCACGATCGGCTGTCTGGTCACCATCGCCGTCGGTTGCGTGGCCGGTCTGCTGACCGGCGCGAGCCTCGGCGGCATCCTCGGCACCATCGCGGTCGGCGGGCCCACCCTCGTCGTGGCAGGTGTCGACCTGCTCACCACGCTGCAGGCAGCCGAGGGCACCACCCGCTTCGCGGACAAGCCCACGCAAATCGCACCGGCACAACCCAAGTGACCTTCTCCCGGCGGCGCCGATGCCGCCGGGACGAAGCCGTGAACGACCGCGTCGCTACAGCGGCGCGGTCGTCGTGTTCGAGCGACCCACGCGCTCGTCGTTGATCAGGTGATAGGCCCGCCCCAGGTCGTCGAGTGCCCGCTCCCATCTGGAGTCCGCGTCGTGGCCGCGGGGGTTGCGGCTGAGCAGCAGCAGCACTTCGGCCGCATCCGTCGACCGCGCGGCGGCGTCCAGCAGTACCGGCACCGGGTCCACGGTGGTGCCCGCGGCCAACGCGCCGATGCGATCGTGCAGCCAGTGCGCGTCGAAACGCACCTGCTCCGTGGGATTCTCACCGTTCACCGGCAAGGTGCTCATCGCGGCGGCTCGGGCGGCCTCCGTGTCGTCCATCGTCGTGGTGACGACCTGGCGCAGCTCACTGCTCGCAATCCGATGTAGCAAACCGACCAGTAGGACACGCTCGGCGTCCGGACCACGCAGACCCAGGTCACCCAGCCGTGCGCCGACCTCGTCCGGGTCGACACGCAGAATCGACAGAACCGCTCGCAACTGCGCGATCGTTACCACTTCGTCCGCCCCTCCTCATCGTCGCGGCCCCACCATCACACTTCGGCGACAGCCTGCCAAACCCGAGGCAGGTTAACCATCGGGTAGCCATTTTGCCGATCCGGCGTGTCTTCTTCGGACTCCGTATTCGGCGGGCAACCCGCCGCGCCCGACCATCGGGGGCACATCTTGATCCCTAGGCGCGGAAGATGTCGGGATTATCGGCCTAGGCCGGCGCTGCGGTCCAGGTCACCTCGAACGGCAGGATAAACCGAGCCGCAACTTGGGTACTCCACATGCTATGAGAGCGATACCGGCGCGGGTCACTGGTGACACGACCACGTCCGCAGTGCGCGAGTCCGAACACGGCGGTGCGATCGCGAGCACGAAATGGCGACGCATCAGAGAGGTGATCGCCACCCGCACCGTCGCCGACGCGATGCGGGAAGTGTCGATCGAGGTGGGAAAACCGCAGATGGCACCGGGTGACACCGGCGTGGTGTGCGGATTCCGCATCCAGGGCATCGGCGAGCGATGGGCACACGGCGCCGATTCCATCGCCGCGCTCTACCGCGCCTTCCAGGAGATCGCACTGGAGCTGCGACAGGCCAACAGCCACGGCGCGCACTTCGCCGTGACCGAACCGTCCGACCTCTGCTTCCCCGCCGCCCCCACCCGGCCTTCGCGCGCCGCCACGACGGCCGAGCAGGAACCGCAGGCCCTCATCGCGGCCCGCACGCTGCGCGACGCCGACAGCTCGCTGTCGATCATCATCGGCAGGCCGTATCTGGCAGCCGACCGGCGCGCGCACCTGTGCCGGTTCCACATCAGTGAGCAGGGCGCGTCGGTGGCCAGCGGCGTCGACGAGATCCAAGCGCTGCACACCGCGATCCACATGATCAGCGAACGCCTCGAGCTGCCGCACGATTGGCCGGTCAGCCGCCTCTCCTGAGCCGCGGACGCACATTCCGCGGCGATCCGCCCAGCCGGTCCGGATTCGGCATCGAATCATCGGTTGGTGGATTGTCGTTCGACCGGCGCATCACCCCGCGCCATGAGCAGTCCGGCACGCCCGTCGCCGACCGTCCCCGTGTCCTGAACCAGACCGTGGCGCGGCCGCAGCGTCGCCAGGAGGGAACTGCCCATGGATTTCATCTCGCCGGTGGACGCCCTGTTCCTCGTCGCGGAGTCACGCGAGCATCCGATGCATGTCGGCTCGCTGTCGGTCTTCGACCCCGTGAACGGCTCCGGACCCGAGTTCGCCCGCCGCGCGTACGCGACGCTGGCAGCCGACCAGAACTTCCATCCCATGTTCCGCAAGCGTCCGTCTCGCCTGTTCGGCACCCCACAGCTGGCCTGGACGGTGGACAGCACGGTCGAACTCGACTACCACATCCAGCGATGGGCCCTTCCGGAATCGGGCGGACTGGAAGCCATGACCGAGGTGGCCGCCGGACTGCACAGCACCCTGCTCGACCGGCACAAACCGCTGTGGGAAGCGCATCTGATCGAAGGGCTCGCCGGCGACCGGGTCGGCCTGTACGCGAAGATGCATCACGCTCTCATCGATGGCGTCGGCGCCCAGCGGCTGTTGCAGCGCACGCTCACCACCGACCCCGAGTCCGGCGAAGCGCTGGTGCCCTGGGACCTCCCGCCCTCGACCACGCATCGCGCGAATCCGCCGCGCAGGCACACCCTGGGCACACGAGCACGGGCGCTGCTCGCCGCGGCGGGCTCGGCCACTTCGGCACTGCGCCTGGCTCGCACCGCACTGCTCGAGCAGCAACTGACGCTGCCCTTCGCCGCGCCGCGCACCATGTTCAACGTCCCGATCGGTGGGGCACGCCGCTGCGCCGCGCGCTCCTGGCCGCTGGATCGCATCCGCCAGGTCAAGAAGATGACCGGCACCACGCTCAACGACGTGGTGCTCGCCATGTCGGCGGGCGCGCTGCGCACCTACCTGCTCGAACACGTCGCTCTGCCGGACAAGCCGCTGATCGCCATGGTCCCGGTCTCGCTGCGGCCGGAGTCCGACGACGGCGAGAGCGGGGGCAACGCCGTGGCGGCGCTGCTGTGCAATCTCGCGACCGATCTGCCCGACCCGGCGGCACGGCTCGCGGCGATCAGCGCCTCGATGCACCGCGGCAAAGAGATCTACCGCGCGCTGTCCCCCGTGCAGGCGGTCTCGCTCTCGGCGCTGACGCTGAGTCCGCTCGCGTTGTCGCTGCTCCTGCCCGCCACCACCGCGCTGACCAGCCCGCCGTTCAACATCGTCATCTCCAACATCCCCGGGCCGCGCGAACCCCAGTACTGGAACGGCGCCCGCGTCGCCGCCAGCTACCCGCTGTCGATCCCGCTCGACGGCCAAGCGGTGAACATCACCCTCACCAGCAACGCCGACAGCCTCGACATCGGCATCGTCGCCTGCCGCCGCGGCGTGCCGGACGTGGCCAGGCTGCTCGACCATCTGGAGTCCGCGTTGACCGAACTGGAGGGCACCGTCTACTGATCGCCGGGCGCTACCGCCGCGGCGGGCCGGCCGTGCGCGCTTTCGGCACGACCGCCCGCCGCGCGGAGCTCAGGACGAACCGGCCGTTCCGAGCCCGTTGATCGAGGGCGGCAGATCCGGTTTCGTCGCACCCGGACCGGCGAGCAGACGCTTGAGAATCTTGCCGGTGTCGCCACGCGGCAGCGCCGAGAGGAAGGTGACGTCCCGGGGAACCGAGAAGCGGCTGAGGCGGTTGCGGATGTAGGTGCGGACCATGTCCGAATCGAGCCCGGCCCCTTCGCGTTTCACCACGAATGCCACGAGCCGCTGACCGAATTCGTGATCCGGCACCCCCACCACCGCGACGTCGCTGACCTGCGGCAGGTGTGCGAGCGCCTCCTCCACCGGGCGCGGGAAGACGTTCTCGCCACCGGAGATGATCATCTCGTCGTCTCGTCCTGCGATGAACAACCGGCCCGCGGCGTCGAGATAGCCGAGGTCGCCGGTGTCCAGCATGCCGTGCGCCTCGTCGGGTGGCGCCGAGTTGACGTACCCGTCGAACAGCATGTGGTTGCCCACGAAGATGTGCCCGGTGGCGCCGATCGGCAACCGGCGGTGGTCCGGCCCGAGCACGGCGACCTTGGTGCCCAGTGGCGGGCTACCCGCCGTGGTGGGCGAGGTGTGCAGGTCTTCGGGCGTCGCGATCGTCGCCCACGAGACCTCGGTGGAGCCGTAGACGTTGTAGAGGACGTCGCCGTAGGCATCCATGAACCGCTCGACGGTCGCCCCCGCGAGCGGCGCGCCGCAACTGATCATGTGCCGCAGGCTGGAGGTGTCGTAGCGCGTGCGCACGTGCGCGGGCAGATCGAGGATGCGCTGCACCATGGTCGGCACCACGATCACCGTGTTGACCTTGTGCTCGGCGATGCGACGCAGGCAGTCCTCCGCGTCGAACCGTTCGGCGAGCACCACGGTCGCGCGCAGCGCGGTGCTCAACTGCAGCCCGGCCAGCCCCCAGGTGTGGAACAGCGGCGCCGGAATCAGCATGGTCTCGTCCATCTGCATCGGGATGCGCGACAGCAGTGCCGCGATGGACCCGAAGCCTTTCGGATGCGGCCTGCGCGCCCCCTTCGGCGTCCCGCTGGTCCCGGAGGTGAGCACGATGAGCCGCCCCGGCTGGGCAGGCGTGCGAAAAGCGGTGTGCCCCTGCGCCAGTAGTTGATTCACGGTCGTCCGGTCCGGGGCAGGCGGGCGTTCGTCGGTGTTGTAGCGCGGGATGTCGGCGTGCAGATAGCGCACCAACTCCTCCAGATCGCCGTCGACGAACAGCGCCGACAGCCGATCGCGCTGCACGATCTCCTCGATGGTGCGCCCCGCCAGACCGGAATTCAGCAGGGCCACATCCACGCCGAGCTTGCCCGCGGCGACCATGCATTCGACCATGCCCGCGTGGTTGCGCGCCAGCAGTCCGATCGCGTCGCCCGAGCCGAGACCGTGCGCGGCCATCGCCGCGGCCAGCGCGGTGGTCCGCTCGTCCATGTCCGCGAAGGACCGGGTGCCGCGGTCGTCGATGATCGCGGTCCGCTCCGGCGCGTACGCCGCGCCCGCCGCGTAACCGCCCGCCAGATTGAAACCCCACTTCGCCAGCGAGCGCAGCTGTCTGATGCTGCGATCGAGCCGCACCGGCAGCACGACGCCGGTGGCGACCATCTGCCGCGCGACGCCCGCGTTGCGCAGGATCGGCGAATCCTCACCGTTGACGACCAACGAGGTCCGCGCGCCCTTGGCGACATCGGCCACCCGCTTCAGTCCGCTCTTGGTCCACTCCGCGATCGCCACATTGGACAGCTCCGCGACCCGCGGATGCACCCGGCTCGGCGCGAAATAGGTGACCGTGACCTTGGTGCGCTCCTCGTCTCCGTGCAGCCGCACCGAAGCGAAGCTGCCCAGTGCGGCGTATTGCATTTCGAAGCTCTCGTACCACCGGCCTACGCTCAGACGGATCTGATGGGTGCGGATGCCGGTCCCATAGGTGCCGACACGCATCTGCCAGACCACGTTGCCGTCGGCGGATTGGATCTGCTCGCACGCGCCGATACCGGTGAACATGCGCGGATACGTCTGCGGTTCGAGCAGCAGATCCCAGATGGTCTTGCGGGCGATCGCGAATTCCGCGACCACATCGATGACATCGGTAACCAACTTGTGCACTTCTCGTCGGCCGGTTCGAAGAACTTCGGGTCGGCGGGTAGCTCCTTTGTAACGTCAGTCACAGATAAGGTCAAGTAGCCCCGGCCTCGCCGCCACTACCAGCGATACGCAGGAAATACGCTGCGATTGCCCAGCATTCACCTGAACCTGGGAACCGACCCAATTCACCCGCGCGGCGCATGTGAATCAGCCCAACGATCAGCGAAACCCCCGCCAGGCGGCGACGGCCGATCCTAACGTCGCAGACGCCTGCTCGGCAGGACCGCACGCTGGCTGGAGAGGTTATGGACGACAAGCCCGCACGACGTATCGCGCACTCCCGCACCGAGGAGATCCTCGATTTCTTCGGCAAATGCCGAGCGTGCGGCTATCCCGCTTACGCGGAGACCACCACGCTGCGCTACGACAACGGCGAGATGGAGACCAAGGTCATCGCCAGCTGCGCCCTGCCGTGCGGCTGGACGGGCGAGGTCTCCGCGACACCGATGACCGAGTCGGCCCCCCGCGCACGCACCTGAGACAAATCAGGCCGCGCGCGCGGCGAGTTCGTCGGAGCCGAGCGCGCGCTCGCGCAGATCCTTGAGGATCCGGGCGAGGATGCGCGACACCTGCATCTGGGAGACGCCCAGGTATTCCGCGATCTGAGTCTGGGTCTTGGACTCGAAGAAGCGCATGATCAGCACCTGCCGATCGCGCGCGGGCAGTTCCGCGATCAGCGGACGCACCGCCATCGCCTGCTCCAGCAGGTTGTAGCAGGGCTCCTCGGCGCCGAGCGTGTCGGCGAGCGGTTGCGGTGCGCCGTCGCCGTCCTCGCGACCACCGGTGTCCAGCGAGTTGGTCTGGTAGGCGTTACCCGCGATGAGCGCCTGGGTGACCTCGCCGACCTCGACGTCCAATTCGGCGGCGATCTCCCGTGCCGTCGGCATCCGCCCGAGCCGATGCGACAGCGTCTCGGTGGCGGGACCGATGCGCAACTGGATCTCCTTGAGCCGTCGCGGCACTCGCAAGGACCAGGTGTTGTCCCGGAAGTGCCTGCGCACCTCGCCCATGATGGTGGGGACCGCGAACCCGAGGAACGCGCTGCCGCGGGAGACGTCGAAACGGTCCACCGCGAGCACCAAGCCCACCCGGGCGATCTGCAGCAGGTCGTCGTAGGACTCGCCGCGGCCGGAGAACTTGCGGGCGATGTGTTCGGCGAGCGGGAGACACCGCCGCATCACCTCCTCGCGCAGCGCGGCGCGATGGGGATCGTCCTCGTCCATCGCGGCCATCTTCTCGAACCACGGCTCGATATTGTCGTAGCTGTCGCCCGCACGCGTGCGGCCCGTCGCGCCGTTTCCGTCGGTCGTGAACTCACGTGTCATCAAATGGCCCTCGTTCCCAACTGAACTCGATAACGGTCTGATACCCGCCAATCTTCGAATCAAAAGGGTCACGAGAAATCGACAGGGAACTGGTGAGCATGCGGACCAGTTCCCAGCTCAACGGATCGCCCTCGATCTCGTCGCCGGACGCGCCGACCGTGTCGACGCGCACGCTCATCCGGTCGACGCCGTAGGCGAACTCACAGCCCAGCGTCGAACCGGGCACGCAGCCCGCCAGCAGCATCGTGGCCGCCTCGTTGATCGCCAGGCGAATGTCGGCGGCCGCGGCGAAGGGAACGTCGGCGACCAGGCACACGGTGTCGGCCATGCCGCGGATCAGGGCCAGGTGTCGCGCGTCGGCGGGGATCCGCACCGCGACCGTGGTGGTCTCGGTGGCGGGCGCGCCGAACGCGCATGTGATCACCCGCATCAGACCGTGGCGAGTTGCGCTTGCCACATCCAGTGCAACTGCTCCAGTCGCGCCGCGATGGCCAGGAACAGATCCTGGGTCACCGGATCGGCCTTCTCGGTCGCCGCGATCCGCTCACGCAGCCGCTTGATCACGGCGGCGAGGTTGCCGACGATCGTGTCGATGATGTCGGTGTCCTGCTGCCAGCCATCGCCGATACCGATCGCGCCGGAATCCCTGGCCACGGTCGCGGCGCGCCCGTCCGGGCTGACCCCGACAGCGGTGGCGCGTTCCGCGGCGGCGTCGGTGAAATCCCGTGCCACGGTGACCAATTCGTCCAGCGCCAAGTGCACCGACCGGAAATTGGAGCCGACCACATTCCAGTGCGCCTGCTTCGCGATCAGCGACAGATCGATCAGGTCGACCACCGTCGCCTGCAGCGTCTCGCCCGCGATGCGCTGCTGCTCCGGGTCCAGGGTGCTGGTGATGGGTTGGGACATCGCTTCGAACCTTTCTGCCGTCGATCCGGGTCATCGACGGTCTACCCAGCTCTGCGGCGATAAACCTCGCAGCGGCTTCCCCGGACGGGCGAAACGGGGTGGGTACCCCGGACGGGAGGTTGCCGTAACGGCAACAACATTTGCCGATTTGACCGTTTACTCGGCACGGTGGGGCATGGCTGAGCAGAAGCAAGTGGATGTGATGGTGATCGGCGGCGGAGCAGCCGGTCTGTCGGCGGCGCTGACCTTGGCTAGGGCACGCCGCACGGTGGTCGTGGTCGACGCGCGGGAGCCGCGCAACGCCCCCGCCGCGGGCGTGCACGGATGGCTGACCCGCGAGGGCATCCCACCGGCGGCGTTGGTGACGATCGGCGCACGGGAAGTCGAACAGTACGGTGGGCGGATCAGGTACGCGCGGGCCGTGGCGGCGCGGCGGACGCCGGATGGGTTCGTGGTGGACACCGACCGGGGGGAGCCGTTGCGTGCTCGCCGACTGCTCGTCGCGGCCGGCTCGACGGACGAACTTCCACCGATCGGCGGCCTGCGCGAACGGTGGGGCCGCGACGTGGTGCACTGCCCGTACTGCCACGGCTGGGAGATCCGTGACCGCCCGATCGGCGTGCTCGGCTCGGTGCACCACGCCCTGCTGTTCCGGCAGTGGAGCGCCTCGGTGACGCTGTTGCGGCACACCTCCCCCGCGCCGGACGCGGAGCAGGCCGAGCAACTCGCGGCCCGCGGCATCGCGGTGGTGGAGGGCGTGGTGAGCGCACTGGAGGTGGTGGACGACCGTCTCGCCGGGGCGCGGCTGGAATCCGGCCGCGTCGTGCCGATCGCCGCGCTGGCGCTCGCGCCGCTGCTGGTCGCCCGCGACGCGCTGCTGCTCGGCCTCGGCGCCGAAACGGCCCGGCACCCTTCGGGAGCGGGCACCCACGTGGTGGCCGACGCTGGTGGCCGCACCTCGGTGCCCGGCGTCTGGGTGGCGGGCAACGTCACCGACGTGGTCGCCGGGGTGGTGCAGTCCGCCGCCGGTGGCGTCACGGCCGCCGCCGCGATCAACGCGGACCTCGTCGCGGAGGACACCCGCCTGGCCGTCGACCGGCGGCGCACCGAGCGATTCTCCGCCGACCTCGAGCGAGTGAACGCCGAGCGGGTACTCGGCGCTCGGCGCCACGGATTGGACTCGCTGCTGCCACCGCCGAGCTGACCGCACCGGCCGGTGCGGGCTCAGCGCTGCACTATGGTGTGATCCACACGACACGGGGAGGTGCGGGATGTCAGAACGGACGGCCACACCCTTGCGGGCGGCGACGATGACCGAATTCGCCGATCGCGTCTCGACACCGGGTTACGACCGCTCCCGAATCTCCCCGGGCATCGTGCATTTCGGAGTCGGCGGATTCCATCGGGCGCACCAGGCGATGTACGTCGACCGATTGCTCGAACGCGGCCTCGGAGACGAGTGGGGCATCTGCGGAGTGGGCCTACTACCCGGTGATCGCCGCATGCGCGACGTGCTCCGGGCGCAGGACGGCCTGTACACACTGTCGACCGTCGCCCCCGACGGTACGTGGACCACCCGCACCATCGGCTCCCTCGTCGAATACCGGTACGCGCCGGACGATCCGGAGGCCGTCGTGGCGAAGCTCGCCGACCCGGCCACCCGGATCGTCTCGCTCACCATCACCGAGGGCGGGTACCACATCGCGCCCGCCACCGGAGAGTTCGACGCCGACGATCCCGCGATTCGCGCCGATCTCGCCGGGGACGCGCCGCCCGCCACCGTTTTCGGGCTCGTCGTCGAAGCCCTGGCCCGGCGCAGGTCGCGCGGCATCGCGCCGTTCACCGTGCTGTCCTGCGACAACATCGAGGGCAACGGGAACGTCGCGCGCCGGATGTTCGGCGCGTTCGCCGCGCTGCGTGATGCCGAGCTCGGATCCTGGGTGGCGCAGCAGGTGCGTTTCCCGAATTCGATGGTGGACCGGATCACTCCGGTCACTCCGCCCGGAGCCACCGGCGAGATCGAGCGGCGTTATGGGCTCACCGACCGCTGGCCGGTCGTGACCGAGCCGTTCGTGCAGTGGGTGCTGGAGGATTCCTTCGGACTCGGCCGCCCGCCCTTCGAGCAGGTCGGCGTGCAGCTCGTCGACGACGTCACCCCGTACGAGCTGATGAAGCTGCGATTGTTGAACGCGAGCCACCAGGCGCTGTGCTACTTCGGATATCTGAGCGGCTACCGGCTGGTCCACGACGCCGCGCAGGACCCGGCCTTCCGGCGATTCCTGTTGCGATACATGGATGCCGAGGCGACACCGACGTTGCGCGCGGTACCCGGTGTCGATCTGGACACCTACAAGCGGACCCTGCTCGACCGGTTCGCCAACCCCGCGATCGGTGACACCATCGCCCGGCTGTGCGCGGAATCCTCCGACCGGATTCCGAAGTGGCTGCTGCCGGTGGTCCGGGCGCAGCTCGCCACCGGCGGCGAGATCGACTGCGCGGCGGCGGTAGTCGCGAGCTGGGCACGCTATGCCGAGGGTGTCGACGAGCGAGGGGAGCCGATCGAGATCGTGGACCGGCTACGCGACCGGCTCGTACCACTCGCACGGCGTCAGCGCGAGCAGCCCACCGCGTTCCTCGAGGAGCGTTCCCTGTTCGGCGATCTGATCGAGCACCCGCGCTTCGTGTCCGCCTATCTGGCGACCCTGGACGCACTGCGCACCAGGGGCGCACGTGCCACCGTCGAGAATTTGGCTCGCTAGCGCGGGGTGATGCGGGCGACCGCTCGGCATTCCGCGCCGACCGCGAACCACACGTCGAGGCTCGCGTCGGTGCGGCGGGACACGAGCTCGACGGCCTCCCCGGACCGCACCGGCTTCCCGTACTCGACCACCACGCGATGCGGGCCGGATTTCAGTTCGGCGTGATCGGCGAGAACCTCCTCCAGTGCGGTGAGGTAGACCGCGTTGTTCATATGGTCGAGCAGATCGATATCGGTGACTCGCAGCGGGAATTGCCGGGTCTCGACGCCGGGCTCGCCTGCCGCGGGCATCGGGTCGGTGAGTTCGGCCTTCCAGCGCAGCCGATGCTCGGTCGTGCACGCCAGCATGGGCGCGAGGAACCGGTCGCTCATCCGGGCAGGCACACCCGACTCGGTGCCGAAGTGGATGAGGAAGCTCTCGGTCTCCACCAGACCGCCCGCGCTGCCGCAGACCTGGACGCGCATCGTGCACCACCGGGTGGACGTCGCCGAGGGCCAGCGCCGCAGCGTAGCCCAATCGCCGAACGAAAGCGGTTTCAGCGCGTCGAAGACCGTCCTGCGGATCACCCACAGCCGATGGATGTCGCCGTCCTGCAGAACCTCGAGATGGTCGTAACCGACGTCCTGCAGGTAGCGTGCCACCCCGTCGAGTCGCAGGCGCTGATCGCGGTCGGTGTCGGCGAGACGAACAGGCCACCCCGTCTCGAAGGGAGTCAAGACGGCTGGGGGTTCCGGCAGCACGCTGGGAATGACCATGACCGGATGATGCCAGCCATTTGCCGATATGGCGACGCATACGCGCAGATCGTCATCTTCTCGAGAATATTTCGAACAGCATCAGGAATTTTGCTCAAAGACTCGCCGACAAGAGGTAATCGCTAAAAGTTAGCCACTGCACTATGGGTTAGTGCGAGCCCAGCGTCGGTGGCGTACCAGCGGCGCCGGGGCTCGTCGTGGTCTCCTACTTCTTACGGTCCCGCTTCTCCCGCACCCGCACCGAGATGCGGACCGGCGAACCGTCGAAACCGAACTCCTCGCGCAGCCTGCGCTCCAGGAAGCGCCGATAGCCCGCCTCCAGGAAGCCGGTGCTGAACAGCACGAACGTCGGTGGCCGGGTGGTCGCCTGGGTGGCGAACAGCACGCGCGGCAACCTGCCGCCGCGCATCGGCGGCGGGGTCGCGGCGATCACTTCCTTCAGCCAGGTGTTGAGCCTGCCCGTCGAGATGCGCTTGTCCCAGGACTCGAGCGCGGTCTCCATGGCGGGCACCAGCTTCTGCACAGCGCGGCCGGTGTGCGCGGAGATGTTCACCCGCTGCGCCCACGGCACCCGGATCAGATCCCGGTCGACCTCGCGTTCCAACTGCAGACGCCGGTCCTCGTCGACCAGATCCCACTTGTTGAACGCCAGCACCAGCGCGCGCCCCGAATCGGCCACCAGGCTGATCACCCGCAGGTCCTGTTCGGTGATCGGCTGCGAAGCGTCGATCAGCATGATCGCCACTTCCGATGCCTCCAGCGCCGACTTGGTGCGCAGCGAGGCGTAGAACTCCGTGCCACTGGCATTGGCGACCTTGCGGCGCAACCCGGCGGTGTCGACGAACTTCCACACCTTGCCGCCCAGTTCGACCAGCGAGTCGACCGGGTCGACCGTGGTGCCCGCGACATCGTGCACCACCGAGCGCTCGTCGTCGGCCAGCTTGTTCAGCAAGCTCGACTTGCCGACGTTCGGCTTGCCCACCAGCGCCACGCGGCGCGGGCCGCCTGCGCCGCCCGCCCCCTCGCGCGGGGTCTCCGGGAGCACGCCGAGCACGTCGTCGAGCAGGTCGCCCGTGCCGCGGCCGTGCGCGGCGCTGACCATCCGCGGCTCGCCGAGTCCGAGCGACCACAGCGCCGCCGCTTCCGCTTCCACCCGCTGGTCGTCGACCTTGTTGGCGACCAGGATGACCGGAACGGCGGAGCGGCGCAGCTTCTTCACCGCCGCCTCGTCGGTGGCGGTCGCGCCGACCACGGCGTCGACCACGAGCAGGATCGCGTCGGCGGTCTGCATGGCCAGTTCGGCCTGCCGGGCCACCGATTGCTGGAGTCCCTTCGCGTCGGGCTCCCACCCTCCGGTGTCCTGGACCAGGAACCGGCGACCCGCCCAGTTCGCCTCGTAGGACACGCGATCGCGGGTCACTCCCGGAATGTCCTCCACGACCGCCTCACGGCGGCCCAGAATCCGGTTCACCAGCGTCGACTTGCCCACGTTCGGGCGGCCGACCACCGCGACCGTCGGCATCGCGACGTGTGCGCCGTCCTCGAATTCGGCCTCGAGATCGGCCAGCTCCCAGTCGGCTTCGTCGGTCCAGACGCCGTCGCCGGCCAGCACATCCTCGTTCACCGGCCACCTCCGGCCCTGAATGCCGAGATCTGCTGGGCGACAACGCGATACAGCTCGTCGATGACCTCGTCCATGGACAGTTCGCTGGTGTCGACGCGCACCGCGTCCTCGGCCGGGCGCAGCGGGGACACCTTGCGGGTCGAGTCGAGAGTGTCGCGGCGCTGCACGTCGGCGAGTACGCCCGCGAAGTCGTCGCCCCGGCCCTCGGCGATGTTCTGCTGATTGCGCCGGTGCGCCCGCGCCTCCGCGGAAGCCGTCAGGTAGATCTTGGCGTCCGCGTCGGGCAGCACGACGGTGCCGATGTCCCGACCCTCCACCACGATCCGCCCCGCGACCGCCGTGATGTCGCGCTGCATGGCGACGAGCAGGTCACGCACCTCGGCCACCGCGGAGACCGCCGAAACGGCCTTGGTGACGGCGTCGCCGCGAATCTCCGAGCGCACGTCCTCGCCGTCGAGTTCGATCACCTCACGGCTGGGATCGGTGCCGATGGACAGCGGCAGCTCCTTGACCGCCGCGGCGATGGCCGCGGTGTCGGTCAGTTCGATGCCCGCGCGCAGCACGCGCAGCGTCGCCACCCGGTACATGGCGCCGGTGTCGAGGTATCGGGCGCCGAGCCGGGTGGCCAGGCGGCGCGACACGCTCGACTTCCCGGTGCCCGACGGCCCGTCCATGGCGACCACGAGCGGGCTCGTACCGGCCATTCGCGCCGGCGTCTGCACCGGGATCTCCACACCGTTCACAACGACACCGCCTCGTAGAGTTTGCCGATTTCATCGCGGCCGAGCACGCGCAGTGTGCCGGGCCGTTGGTCGCCCAGCGCGACCGGGCCGATATGGGTGCGAACCAGCCGGACGACCGGGTGGCCCACCGCGTCGAGCAGGCGGCGCACGATGTGCTTGCGCCCCTCGTGCAACACCACCTTCACCAAAGAACGTCCCTCCCCCAGCTCGAGCACCTGGAAGCGGTCGACCTTGGCGGGACCGTCCTCCAGCTCGACGCCCTCCTTCAGCTGCTTGCCGATCGCGCGGTTGTTCACCTCGCCCTGCACCGTCGCCAGGTAGGTCTTGGAGACCTCGAAGGACGGGTGCATGAGCCGGTGCGCCAGATCGCCGTCATTGGTGAGCAGTAGCAGACCCTCGGTTTCGGCGTCCAGCCTCCCGACATGGAACAGGCGCTGACCGGCGGCGATCCGCTCGGCCACGATGTCGCCGACACAGGGGCGTCCGAGATCGTCGGACATCGTGGACTGCCAGCCCCTGGGCTTGTTCAGCGCGACGTGCACCAGTTCCTCGCGCACGATCACGCGGGTTCCGTCGACGCGCACCACGGCGCGCTGCGGGTCGACGCGCAGGCCCTGCTCGCGCACGATCATGCCGTCGACTTCGACGCGGCCCTGCGCGATCATCTCCTCGGCGGCCCGGCGCGAGGCCACACCCGCCTTGGCGAGGACCTTCTGCAGCCGCTCCCCCTCACCCCAGGGGAGCTTGGTATGGCCGCCGGACTCGGCTGGCTCCACGTTCTGGTGGCGCGCGGGCTTGGCGTTGCTCAGCAGCGGCGGCTGCGCGGCCTGCCGCTGTGGTTTGGGCTTCTTCTTGCCCACGGGAGCCGTGTGCCGCTGCGGGCTCGGCGCCTGGGCCGAGCCGCGCTGGGCCGATCCACGGCCCGTGCCGCCCTGCTGGGCGCCTCGGGCGGTGATCCCCCGTTGGGCCGAACGCGCGTCGCGTGAGCCCGAGGCGCGGCCCGTGCCGCCCCGTTCGGGCGTAGCGCCGCGTTTTCTACGATCCGGTGTGCCATCTCGGCGAGCGGGCGTATTCATCGTTTCCTGTCACTCTTCGGTGCCGAGATCCAAATCGGCCTCGGCGGGTTTCTTCAACCTGGTGTACCGGGGATCGGTGTCCAGGCTCTCGTTGATCTCATCGATCAGGTCGACGCCCGGAAGCAGGGGCGCCAACGGCGGCAGGTCGCTCAGCGACGCGAGCCCGATCCGTTCCAGGAACAGCTCTGTCGTGCAGTACAGCGTCCCGTTGGTCTCCGGGTCGACGCCTGCCTCGGCGATCAAGCCCCTGGCCAGCAGCGTGCGCATCACCCCGTCGACGTTCACGCCGCGCACCGCGCTGACCCTGGTCCTGGTCACCGGCTGACGGTATGCCACCACCGCCAGCGTTTCCAACGCCGCCCGGGTCAGTTTCGATCGGGAGCCGTCGAGCAGCATCCGTTCCACATACGGCGCGTACTCGCTGCGAGTATAGAAGCGCCAGCCGTCACCTACGAAACGCAGATCCATCCCGCTGGCCCGGGCCGACAGTTCGGCGGACATCGCGCGCAGGGTCTGCTCCACCCGCCGCGGGCTGTCGCCGAGGGCGGCCGCGAGCTGGTCAACCGGGGCCGGAGTGTCGACGACCAGCAGCATGGCCTCCAGCGCGGAACGGAAATCGGCGTCCGCGAGCGGCTCGGGGGTGAGTTCCACCACTGTCTCGCTCACGACTGCGCCTCTCCGGAACCGCGCTCCCCTGTACGGCGCCCAGTTCGCCTCACCCGTAGTCCTCCTCGATCGTCATGGTGTCCACCTGTTGCGCGGCTTCGTCGCCGATCCAGCTGACCGACAAGGGACCGAGCGGATCGGGCTGATCGAACTCGATCGTCTTGCCGCGATACAGCTCGAGCAGCGCCAGGAAGCGGGCGACGATCTGGACCGGGACCTCGCAGTCGGCGACCAGCTCGCCGAAGGAGGTCCACGCACCCGCACCACGCTGTTTGAGCCGCTCCAGCACCAGTGCCGCCTGCTCGGCCACCGAGATCGCGTGCGTGTGCAGGTGGTCGAGCCCGACCTTGGGTACCGGACGGGGCCGGAAGGCCGCCGCGGCGATCGCGGCGAACTCCGCCGCCCCGACACCCAGCGTAACCTCGGGCAGCAGGTCGGCGTAGCGCTCCTCCAGGGCGACCGCGCGCGGATAGCGGCGCAGCGCGGCCGCCTCCAGCTCCCCGAGCAGTTCGGCGACCTGCTTGAACGCGCGGTACTGCAGCAGCCGGGCGAACAGCAGGTCGCGCGCCTCGAGCAGTTCGAGGTCCTCGGCGTCGGTCATCTCCCCGGACGGCAGCAGGCGCGCCGCCTTCAGATCGAGCAGCGTGGCGGCGACGACGAGGAATTCGGTGGTCTGGTCCAGGATCTTGTCCGAGCGCAACGTGTTCTGCTGTGCCATGTTCGCGGTCAACGCCTTCGTGTAGGCGATGAACTCGTCGGTGACCTTGTGCAACGCCACCTCGGTGACGTCCAGCTTGCGCGAGCTGATCAGCGTGAGCAGCAGGTCGAAAGGACCCTCGAAATTGCTCAGGCGCAGCCGGAATCCGGACGTCTGCGGGTCCGTGGCCTGCGAAGCATCACCCGGCGGCGCATCGGGCGCGGCGGCGCGAGCGTCCGGCACAGTGGCGGGGACCTCCGACACCGCCGCAGGCACGTCCGGCACGGCAGCAGGGACTTCCGGCACCGCCGCAGGCACGTCCGACACGGCAGGCACGTCCGGCACCCCCGCAGGAACCTCCGACACGGCAGCAGGCACGTCCGGCACCGCCGCAGGCACCTCCGGCACCGCTGCGGGAACCTCCGGCCTGGCGGCAGCAACATCCGACACCGCCCCCGGGGTGTCCGGCACATCGACTGACTGATCGGTTCGTGTCCGGCGAACATCGCCCGCAGTTGCCCCGGTGCGCGGTGCACGAGATGGCGTGGACGGTTCGTCCGCGCCGCTGAGCGAGGGCGGTGCGGCGGCACCCGGTTCCGGTCCGGTTCGCCCGGCGGGCTCGCCGACGACGGCCGGGTTCGGCCGCCTGGGCGCCGCGTCGCGGCCCGCGGCGATGAACGCGGCCGCCGCGTTCCCGAGCGCGGGCACCTCGGCGGCGGCTTGCGATGGCTCGTCCGGCCCACCGGCGCCGGGCGCGCGGTGGTCGGACGTGGGAGTCGATCCGGCCGCGGAAGACCCCTGGCCGGACGGGTCGTGGTGGGACGCAGACGAGGGGCCGGAGCGGCCGGTCACCGGCCGGAGCGGTGGATGACTTCCCGGGCCATCGACCGATACGCTTCGGCGCCACCGGATTTCGGCGCCCATGTGGTAATGGGTTCGCCCGCAACGCTGGCGTCCGGGAATCGGACAGTGCGCGCGATCGCGGTGTCGTAGACCAGGTCGCCGAACACCTCGACGACTCGCGCCATGACCTGGCGGGAATGCAGCAGTCGAGCGTCGAACATGGTGACCACTATCCCGTACAGGCTCAACCGCGGGTTCAGCCGGTCCCGCACCTTCTCGACGGTGTCGTTGAGCAGCGCAAGTCCACGCAGCGAGAAATACTCGCATTCCATCGGGATGATCACGCCGTCCGAGCAGGCCAGGGCGTTGACCGTGAGCAGGCCGAGCGAAGGCTGGCAGTCGATGAGGATGTAGTCGTAGCGGTTGCGCACCGGCTCCAGCGCACGGCCCAGCGACTGTTCCCGGCCCACCTCGTTGACGAGCTGTATCTCCGCGGCGGAGAGGTCGATGTTGCTCGGCAGCAGGTCCATGTTCGGGACGCGCGTCTGCATAAGCACGTCGTCGATGGACACCTTGGAACCGATGAGCAGGTTGTGCACGGTCGAGTCGAGATCGTGGTGGGCCACGCCGAGACCGGCCGACAGCGCGCCCTGCGGGTCCAGGTCGACGAGCAGCACGCGACGGCCGTATTCGGCCAGTGCCGCACCGAGATTGATGGTGGAGGTGGTCTTGCCGACTCCGCCTTTCTGGTTGCACATGGCCACGATCAGCGCGTCACCGTGCTGGCCGACCGGCGGCGGGTCCGGCACCAGCCGCAACGGCCGTCCGGTCGGGCCGAGCGTCGCGTCCTCCGGGACCGGCTCTACCCCATGGCCCCACAGCGTTTCCGCCGCGGCGTCCGAGTACGGACCCGGTCGCGAGCCCGTAAGCGGCTCCGCCCCAGCACCCATCGGCGGCTCTGCCGCTCCGGCTGTCGTCACGATCCGCTGCTCCTTATACGTTCCTGCCCGTTGCCTCGCCGAGCGTAGCGAGGCCGATCAGGGCCGACCTCGCTTTCGTGCGGTCCAGCTCTCGTTAGACGCTACCGCTTGACGGCACTCGAGTGCCGCGCCTGCGCGCGGCGTGTTCGGCACGCGCTGGTCAGCGCCATTGCGGTCCGCCATCGAAATGAACGTCGAACCGGTCGTGCAACTCGTTCATGCTGTCCCAGTCCGCCTCCCCGCGCGCGATCCGGCCGAGTTGCCGGAAGTATTCGAAGCGGACGATACCGGGTGTGAGCACAGCCAGAAACTCCGCGGGCCCGTCCGCGGCGGCTCCGAAGGCGTGCACGGCGCCCGGCGCGACCACCACCAGGCCACCTTCGCCCACCGTGCTGCGGGCGCCGTCGACGAGAAACTCCATCGCGCCGTTCAGCACATAGAAGATCTCGGTCGATTTCGTGTGATAATGCGGCCGGATGCCGTCCGCCCCCGCGGCGAGGGTCAGCCGATTCGCGCCGAACAGTCCTCCGGAGTTCTCGCTGTCCTCGAGCAGCCGGAAGGACCCGCCGCCGGGCAGCGGAACCGCCTCGACATCGGCCTCGTGAACGATGAAAGACTTTGTCATACACCTCACCTCGCGTCGTGCTCCCGAATCGGGCGATCACCGCGCATACGCCCGGCGAATCAACACAACCGGACCTGAGTCCACTTTGTTCCGGCGGCCAGAGGCCCCCAGCGTGACCCGCACTCGCGAAATCGCCCGCCGCGGAACGTCTACCGGGCTCGGGGGTGGGCGGTGGCCCAGACTTCGCGCAAGGTGTTGACCGTGACCAGCGTGTAGATCTGGGTCGTGGTCACCGACGCGTGGCCGAGCAACTCCTGCACCACCCTGACGTCGGCGCCACCGTCGAGCAAGTGGGTGGCGAACGAATGGCGCAGCGTGTGCGGTGACACCGCCGCCGCGATACCCGCGCGTTCAGCCGCGGTGTGCAGGACCCGCCAGGCACTCTGCCGGGACAGGCGGGTGCCGCGAGCATTCAGGAAGAGGGCTCCCGCAGTGCCCTTACCCCGAGCGGCGAACACCGGGCGTCCACGGACCAGATAGGCGTCCACTGCGGTGAGAGCGGGGCGCCCGATCGGCACCAGGCGCTGTTTACCGCCCTTGCCGCGCAGCACGACCGCCCGCTCCTCGACATCGAGATCGTCGACGTCCAACCCGACCGTCTCCGAAATCCTGGCGCCGGTGGAATACAGCAATTCCAGCAGCGCACGGTCGCGCAGGCCGCGCGGTCCGCCGTCCGCGCCCGCCGCGGCGTCGCCGGCCCCGCCACCTGCCGCCTCCAGCACGCGCAGCACCTGGTCGTAGGGCAGCGCCTTGGGCAACCTGCGCCCCGGCGCCGGTGGCTTCACCGCGTGCGCCACATCGGTGTCGGTCAGTCCCTCCGCCGCGGCGAAGCGATGCCAGCCACGCACCGCGATCAGCGCGCGGGCCACCGAACTGGCCGCCAGCGCGGAGTGCCCGTCACCGCCCGAGCGCAGCGCCACGGTGAACTCCGCGACATCGGATTCGGCGACCCGCTCCAGCGAGCCGATGCCGCGCCCGGCCAGGAAGTCCAGGTAACGACCGAGGTCACGCCGATAGGCGCCCAGAGTGTTGGGCGCGACGCCGCGCTCGACGGCGAGATGGTCGAGATAGGCGTCGAGTTCGCGACCGAGCACCTCCGGTCAGTCTTCGGACTTCTGGGCCGCCTTGCGGCGGAGGAAGGCCGTCGGCTGCCCCTCCCACGCGGCGTCCGGGGGCCGCGGCTCGATGCCGCCCGCCCGCGCGGCCGCCAGTGCGAGCACGCCCGCGACGGCGGTGGCGTTGACGATCTCCCCGGCCAGCGCCGCGCGGACCGCCTCCTGGACCGGCATGCGGACCACTTCGAGGTCCGCCTCTTCCAGTTCCGGCTCCGGGCGGTCGGTCTCGTACAGATCTCGAGCCAGGTAGACCCGCAGCGCCTCGTCGGTGAACCCGGGCGAGAGCACCACGTCCACCAGAACCGCCCACTCCCGCGCGGCCAACCCGGTCTCCTCGGCCAGCTCACGCCGGGCCGCGAGCAGCGGGTCCTCGCCGGGCAGGTCGAGCAGCCCGGCGGGCAGTTCGAGCAGCCGCCTGCCGATCGGGTGGCGGTACTGGTTGATCAGCACCACGTTGTCGTCGTCATCGATCGCGGCGACGGCGACGGCGCCGTGGTGCTCGATCACCTCGCGCTCGACGACCCGCCCGCCCGGCATCCGCACCTGGTCGAGCCGCAACGCCAGGATGGCGCCGCTGTAGACGGTCTCGCCGGAAACGATCTCGAAATCGTGGCTGCCCGGTTGGGCAGCGCCCCCGTCGGTCATGCCGTTACGCCTGTTCCGTCGCGCTCGCGAGTTCCTCGCCCGGAATGTCCACCGGGAGCCGTTCGGCCGCCTTGTATTTCAGCGCCGCCGAGATGAGCGCCGCGAACAGCGGATGCGGACGGGTCGGGCGGCTCTTCAACTCCGGATGCGCCTGGGTGGCGACGAAGAACGGATGCATGTCGGCAGGCAGCTCGACGAACTCGACCAGGTGCCCGTCCGGCGAGGTGCCGCTGAACTTCAATCCGCTCTCGGCGATCTTGTCGCGGTAGGCGTTGTTGACCTCGTAGCGGTGACGATGACGCTCGGAGACGTGCTCACTGCCGTAGGCCTGGGCCACCACCGAGCCCTTCTCCAGCATGGCCGGGTAGGCGCCGAGGCGCATGGTGCCGCCGAGATCGGCCTCGCCGGCCACGGCCTGTTCCTGGTCGGCCATGGTGGAGATGACGGGATGCGGTGTGTCCGGCTCGAATTCGGCCGAGTTCGCCTCCGCCAGTCCCACCCTGCGAGCCGCCTCGATCACGACGCACTGCAGGCCGAGGCACAAGCCGAGCAGCGGGATGCCACGGGTGCGCGCGTAGTGGATCGCGCCGACCTTGCCCTCGATGCCGCGGATACCGAATCCGCCGGGAATCAGCACGGCATCCACGTCGCGCAGCGCGTGCTGCGCACCGGAGGGGGTCTCGCACTCGTCGGAGGGCACCCAGCGGATGTTCACCTTGGCGCGCGAGGCGAACCCGCCCGCGCGCAGCGCCTCGGTGACCGAGAGGTAGGCGTCGGGCAGGTCGACGTACTTGCCGACCAGCGCGACCTCGACCGTCTCGCGCGGGGAGTGCACCCGGTCGAGCAGATCGCCCCACACGGTCCAGTCCACGTCGCGGAACGGCAGGCCGAGCCTGCGCACCACGTAGGCGTCCAGCCCCTCCCGGTGCAGCACGCGGGGGATGTCGTAGATCGACGGCGCGTCCGGGGTGGAGATGCAGGCGTCCACCTCGACGTCACACATCAGCGCGATCTTGCTCTTCAGCGCCTGCGGGACCTCGCGGTCGCAGCGCAGGATCAGCGCGTCGGGCTGGATGCCGATATTGCGCAGCGCGGCCACCGAGTGCTGGGTCGGCTTGGTCTTCAGTTCACCCGAGGGCGCGAGGTAGGGCACCAGCGACACGTGCAGGAAGAAGACGTTGTCGCGTCCGACGTCGTGGCGGATCTGGCGGGCGGCCTCCAGGAACGGCTGCGACTCGATGTCGCCGACGGTGCCGCCGATCTCGGTGATCACCACGTCCGGGGTCTGGCCCTGCAGATCCGGGCCGCGCATGGCCAGGATCCGGTTCTTGATCTCGTCGGTGATGTGCGGGATCACCTGCACCGTGTCACCGAGATACTCGCCGCGGCGTTCCTTGGCGATCACCGACGAATAGATTTGCCCGGTGGTCACATTCGCGTCCCGGGACAGGTCCCGGTCGAGGAAGCGCTCGTAGTGGCCGACGTCCAGGTCGGTCTCCGCGCCGTCCTCCGTCACGAACACCTCGCCGTGCTGGAAGGGGTTCATCGTGCCGGGATCGACGTTCAAGTACGGGTCGAGTTTCTGCATCGTGACGCGCAGCCCACGCGCCGTCAGCAGCTGACCGAGGCTGGAGGCGGTAAGACCTTTACCCAATGAGGAGGCGACACCACCGCTGACGAAGATGTGCTTCGTGGCCGTTCGCGCCTGAATCCGTGTTTGACCCACGGGTCTTCACGGTAACACGAATCCGCCCGTCCGTTCGAATGCCACGCGCGTTTGCCGGTCGATCGCCAGGCGCCGGTCAGAGCATCCGCGGCCCAACTGTGAGGCGGGTCGCGTCCCGGGTGGCAGCGGTCGCCGGGAACCGGTGTCGCGAAGACCGCGCAGGCGGCGGGCCGACACCGGTACCGTCGGCGGGTACTCGGCGATTTCGGCAGGTCAGCCCGGGAGCGCGGCCAAGGTGAGCGATGCGGCCTTGGCGCCGGTGCCGTAGCGGCCCGCACCACCGTTGAGCTGTTCGCCGAGCGCAAGCACCGTGGTGACGCGGCCGAGTTCTCTTTCGAGATTGTCGACGGTGCTCACCTGCGCCGCGAGCGCCGCGTCGGTGCGGACCACGGCGATCGGCCCCTGCCCGTCCGCGGCTCCCGTGCGGCCCGCGAGCACCACCCCCGCCCCACGACCGCGCAGGGCTCCGGCGAAGCGGGCGGTGTTCGAGCCTGCGCCGTCCCGGGCGGCATCGACGCCGTCGCCGGTGATCACGACCGCGAGCTGCGCGGGCCGCACCGGCGTGTCGCCGTAGGCGAGGAAGCCGCCGCCGCGCAGCGTCTCCAGCGCCAACTCGAGCTCCTGCGGGGTGCCGCGGGTTTGCCCACTGGCCGGGTCCAGCAGCAGCACCAGGCCGAGCAGATCGCCGGCCATACTGCCCTGGTCGACCGCGCCGGTACGCAGCTGCGCCCCGGCCGGGATGACGTTCGTAACGGCCGTGCGCATCCGGTCGCCCTCGGCGGCGTCGACGAATGCCTCGGTGAGCGCGATCCGGCCGGTGACGCCCGCGCCGGAGATCTCGAGCGCCCTCGTCACCGCGTCGACGTCCCCGGGATCGGCGTCCGGGGTCGTGAACACGACGACGCTGCGGTCGGCGAGCGTGCCGCCGAGGATGCGGCCCGACGAACCGGCGACGAACCGGTCGGCGGCCATGGCCTGGTCGTCGAGCTGTCGGTTCTGCTCGGTCAGGGCGTCGACCTGCTGTCGCAGCTCGGTCTTGTCCGCCCGCAGGCCCGACAGCAGGTCCGCCGCGAGTGTCTGGGATCCGAGCACCACGCCGATCGCGAGCGCGAGGAAGATCGCGACGATCGAGATGGCATGCTGGCGCATCGAAATCATTGTTCTCCCTTTAGAATTTCCAGGATTCGAGCTGCCCTTGCGCCCACCGCGCGAAGCGGTTCCAGGTGTCCACACCCCAGTCGGCGAACTCGCCGCCGCTGTTGGACGCCAGCAGCACGACGATCACCGCTACCAGCGCCGCGAGCACCACCAGCGCGACCGCGATCCCGGACACCCGGGTGCGGTACAGGGTGGCCACGGCCTTCGCGTCCATCAGCTTCGTGCCGACCTTGAGCCGGGTGAGGAACGTGGCCGGATTGCTGTCGCGCCGGCCGCGATCGAAGAAATCATCGAGCGAGGCAGGCGCTCCCGCGGCGACGATCAGCGCCGCGCCGTGATGATCGGCGAGCAGCAGCGCCAGATCGGCAGCCGAGCCGGAGGAGGGGAACGTCGTCGCGCCGATGCCGAGGTCCTGGATGCGTTCCAGCCCCTTGGCGTGACCGTCGGTGTCGGCGGGCAGGATCACCTCGGCGCCACATTTCATGGTCGCGGAGGTGATCTCGTCGGGGTCGCCGACGATGACATCGGGCCGGTAGCCCCGCCTGCGCAGCGTGTCGGCGCCGCGGCCGACGCCGATCAGAATCGGGGCGTATTCCTTGATGAACGGCTTGAGCCGCTGCAGATCCTCGGCATGATCCGGGCCGTCGGCGACGACCACCACGTGCCGGTGCTTCATCGACAAATCCAGTTCCGGAACGCCGAAGCCATCGATGAGCAGGGCGCTCTCGGTCCGGATGAACTCGATGGTGTTGCCCGCGAAGGCCTCCAGGTGATCGGCCAGACCGTTGCGCGCCTCGATCATCCGTTCCGCGATGGCGGACTCGGTGAGTTCGATGCCCTCGACGAGGACCTCCGGCTCCTTCTTGATCAGCTTGTCGGCGTAGACCACGCCGCCATCGATGCGGACCTTCACGCCGTCCTTGATCCTCTTGAACGCGTCCGAGCTCACCGTGTCCAGCAGCAGGATGCCGT
Organism: Nocardia abscessus; assembly: GCF_015477775.1. Taxonomy (GTDB): domain Bacteria; phylum Actinomycetota; class Actinomycetes; order Mycobacteriales; family Mycobacteriaceae; genus Nocardia; species Nocardia abscessus_A. The sequence goes on from NZ_JADLQO010000018.1 coordinate 196,161, forward strand.
TGGTCACCAGCGCCTCGGGGCCGAGGTTCGGGTAGCGGCCGGAAATGGACGGCGAGGTGTTGATCACCGCGCCCACGCGCGCCTCGACCAGGCGGTCGGCGGTCATCCGGTCGAGGTCCATCTCGTCGAGGACGACGATGTCGCCCGGCCCGATCCGCCCGAGCAGCCGCCGGGTGTTGCGATCCACCCGGGCAGTCCCGATCAGACCAGGAAGCGTTTCGGTGTTTCTCGACAACAGCGCCGGCATCCTCATGGGCCGATGATGGCGGCAAACTCTCAACCATTGGTGGAGGCGCGCCGTTTCGCGCACCCGCAATCGCGCGCCTGAACCTCCTCGACCACCCGCGCAGCGAGCTCGCCGCCCGGCTGGAAATAGAAGCCTGGAGCGGTTGGATTTTTCCTATATTGGCTTTTCAAAGGAGTGATATGACCAGCCGGGGGCAACGTGAGTGGACCTCGCCATCTGGGTGCCCGTTCCTCCACCCAGGCGCACGAATCACAGCGACGCGGCCGAGCCCCGCCCATGAGCGAGCGGCGCCCCGCAGCTCGACAGCCACAGCAGCGAACGAGCCGCTACCGTGAGTGCGCCCCGATCAGCACCACTTCGCGTGCGGGCGGCACACGGTCCAGCCGCTGCCGTCGGGACGCTGCGTTCGAGTCCAAGCGGAGTCGCCCGCGCCATCACTCGCCCCGCTCTCGCCGGACTCCGGCCCGTTGCGCCGGCGATAATCACGCAGGGCATCCCGGTGTTCGTTCTGCCGCAAGGGATTCGGGTCGGAGTGCTGGTATCCGAACGGGTCTATCGCGTGCCAGCCCGTCGAGTCGCCGTGCGAACCCGAGCGATCGGAGTGATCGGAGCCGGACAAGGACTCCGCCGCGGCGCCGCCCGCCGCGGACACCGACCCCGCGGCCAAACCAGCGACGATCAGCGCGAGCACCCGCTTCCTCGGCGTTCCCCGCCCTCGCCGGGCCGACGTGGCAGATCGGCGCGCTCCGCCCGCCTCGGTCGTCGCTGGAAGAACGCTGCGCATCATGGCCCCTTTGCCTCGGTGCTTCCCGGTGTCCGGCGGAATTCATCCGCCGTTCATCTACTGATTTCCATAGTAGATGAGGAATCGGACATTACGGACAGCAGTTGTGCGTACCACAGTCTTCACTGGCGAAAGTCGTTGTTCCGAGCCGCTTTGCCGTCGCACAATCGCAGACTCCCCCACAGACTCCATGGCGCTGCGGCAGCAAGCAGTCGGATACTCGTCTGATTCACACGGATTTCTTCAGTAGATCGAGGCGTTGGTAGGCGACAGCTGCCTCTGGTTGGGTCGACGTCGTCCCTGGGCGTGCGCAAGCGACGTCGCCGGAGGGCCCGCGCCGGGCAGCTCTGCCCCGATTGTGATGCGGACGACACGATCACCGAGCTGTACCCGCTGTAGCTATATGCTGCCGGTCACACGTAACTCGAAGAGGAGATTTCATGGCCAGCACCACCGTCGACGCCGTCATCGCCGCACCGCGCGAGGTCGTGTACCGGCTTTTCGCCGACCGCGAGAGCATCAGCCCCTACGTGCCGGTCCAGGTCAAGCTGGTCAAGCCCGGCCTGACCGAGCGGGAGGGCGTCGGCGCCCAGCACCTGATCGGCCTCGGCCCGGTAGGTGTCACCGAGGAGATCACCAAGCTCGTGCCCGGCGAGCGGATGGAATACAAGATCATCAAGGGCGCGCCGGTGAAGCGCCACGTCGGCATCGTCACCTTCGCCGACGCCGACAACGGCACCCTGGTCTCCTACACGATGGAGTCCGACCCGTCGCTGCCGGTGCCCGCCAAGGTGCTGGAGTTCGGTCTGAAGAACCTGATCGGCCAGTTCATCAAGGGCGCGCAGAAGGCCGTGCGCTGACCGACGCGCTCAGCGCGTCGCCGCCTCGGCGCCCGCTTTCTCGGCGCGCGCCGTCGCCAGCAGTTCCTCCGCGTGTGCCCGGCCGGTCTCGGTGTCGTCGAGACCGGCCAGCATGCGCGCCAGCTCGACCACCCGCTCGTCGTTGGTGAGCGCGCGGACACCACTGTTGACCGCGCCCTTGCCGTCATCGGACTTGTCGACCACCAAGTGGGTGTCGGCGAATGCCGCGACCTGCGGCAGATGGGTCACCACGATCACCTGGTGGGTGCGCGCCAGCCGGGCCAGCCTGCGACCGATCTCCACCGCGGCGCGCCCGCCGACACCGGCGTCGACCTCGTCGAACACCATGGTCGCTCCGTGATCGGAGCTGGCGAGCACCACTTCCAGCGCCAGCATCACGCGCGAGAGCTCACCGCCGGACGCGCTCTTGCTCAACGGCAACGACTGCGCGCCCGAATGCGCCGACAGCCGGAACTCGGCTTCATCGATGCCCGTGGGCCCGGCGTGCAATTCCTGGCCGTCGACGGTGAGCGGCGCCGTGTCCTGCGCTCCCGCGAGCAACGGCCGCACCTCGACCTCCAGACGCGCCTTGCCCATCGCCAGGCCGCCCAGCTCGGCGCTCACCGCCGACGCCAGCTTGCCTGCCGCCTTGGCCCGCGCGGCGCTCAGCTTCTTCGCCGCCTCTCGCACCCGATCGGCCGCCGTGTCCACCTCGGCGGCCAGCTTGGCCAGCGCCTCCTCCGAGACGTCGAGCGAACCGAGCCGGGTGCGCGCTTCCTCGGCCCAGGCCAGCACACCGTCGATGTCGGGGGCGTATTTGCGGGTCAGCGTCTTCAATTCGGCCTGCCGGGTGAGCAGCGAATCCAGCGCGCCCGGGTCCGAAGGCAGGTCGGAGAGATATCCGCTCAACTCGGTGGTCACGTCGACCACGACGGCGATGGCGTCGGCCAGCCGCGGCGCGAGCGCGACCAGCGCCGGGTCGTCGGCGGCCTCGATCCGGGCGCGTGCGGCGCCGAGCGCCTCCAGCGCCCCGGCTCCGTCTTCGGGTGTGTCCGCCGGCCCGGCCAGCGCGCCGTGCGCGGTGGCGGCCGCATCGCGCAGTGAATCCAGATCGCTGAGCCTGCGCACCTCGTCGACGATGCGCAGGTCCTCGCCGGGTTCGGGTGCGATGGCGTCGATTTCGTTCAGCGAGTGCTTGAGCCGATCGGCCTCGAGCGCCAATTCCCTGCTGCGTGCGGTCCGTTCGAGCAGTTCGGTGCGGGCGTCGAGCCACGATCGCCGCAGCACCTGATACTTCCGCAGCGCAGCGCCCACCGTGTCGCCCGCGAACTGGTCCAGCGCCGACAACTGCTGATCGGGACGCTGCAAACGCAGCTGATCGTTCTGGCCGTGCACGGTCAGCAGGGGCGCGGTGAAATCGGCCAGCACCGAGGCGGGTACGCCGCGTCCGCCGAGGTGCGCGCGGGAGCGGCCGTCGCTGCCGACCGTGCGGATCGCGATGACGCTGCCGTCGTCGTCCGGCTCGGCGGCGGCCGCTTCCAGCACCTGCGTGACCTCGGCACGGGCGGCGTCGTTGACGTCGTCGACGGTGAACCGGCCCTCCACCACGGCGCGCGGCGCGCCGAGCCGGACTCGGCCCGCGTCCGCGCGCGCACCGCTGAGCAGATGCAGGCTGGTCACCACCATGGTCTTGCCCGCGCCGGTCTCACCGGTCAGGCAGGTCAGTCCCGCGTGGAATTGCGCGGTCGCGGTGGCAATGACGCCAAGCCCGTCAATCCTGATCTCTGTCAGCACTTGTGCTCTCCGTTCGCCGTCGGCCACGCCAGCCTGTCACGGGCAATTGGAACTTGCGCACCATCCGGTCGGCGAACGGTGCGGAGTCCAGCCGCACCCAGCGCACCGGTTGAGCGCCGCGAACCGCTTCGACCCGGCCGCCACTGGGCAGTGCGAGCGTGCGCCTGCCGTCCAGGAAAACTATCGCATCGTGTCCGGACGCCACGGACTCGACCGCGATCCGCGACTCGGGGCTGGTCACCAGCGGCCGCGCGAACAGGGCGTGGGCATTGCTCGGAATCACCAGCAACGCCTCGAGTTCCGGCCACACCACCGGACCGCCCGCGGAGAAGGCGTAGGCGGTCGATCCGGTCGGTGTCGCGATGAGGATGCCGTCGCAGCCGAACGACGACACCGGACGGCCGTCCACCTCCAGCACCACTTCCAGCACGCCCATACGCGAAGCGTTTTCGATGCTCGCCTCGTTCAGCGCCCACCCGCTCTCGACGACCTCGTCGTCGATCCGGACGGTGACGTCGATGGTCATCCGGTGCTCGATCGTGTAATCGCGCCGGACCACCTGCGCGAGCGCCTCGTCCAGGTGTTCGGCCTCGGCCTCGGTGAGAAAACCGATGCGGCCGAGATTGATTCCGAGCACCGGCACCCCGGCCGAGCGGGCCAGCTCGGCCGCGCGCAGAAACGTTCCGTCGCCACCGAGCACGAGCACCATCTCGCAGCCGACCGCCGCCTCCGGGCTGTGCTCGACCACGCGCACCGGAAAGCCTCCCGGCTCCGCCTCGAATCGCGTGCTGTCCGCCTCGTCGGCGAGCACGCGCAGGCAGATGCCCGCGTCCGCGAAGATCTTCGCCACCCGGTGGGCGGTCTCGATGATCTCCGCGCGGCCCGGATGGGACACCAGCAAGATCTCCCGGCCGCAGGGCTGGGCCAGCGCGTTCACTGTGGACCCTCCTCAACCGCATGTTGGACCAGCGCCGCGACCTGCTCGTCGTCGTATTCGAACGGTCCGTCGTTGCGCAGCCACAAGAAGTATTCGACATTGCCGGACGGCCCGGGCAGCGGGCTGGCCACCGCACCGAGCGTGCGCATGCCCAGCCCCGCGGCCGCCGCCGCCACCGTACGCACCGCGTCGGCGCGCAGCGCGGGATCGCGCACCACGCCACCGGAGCCGACCCGCTCCTTGCCGACCTCGAATTGCGGTTTCACCATGGGCAGCAGATCGGCGCCGGGCGCCGCGCAAGCCGCCAGCGCGGGCAGCACCAGGCTCAGCGAGATGAACGACAGGTCGCCCACCACCAGCTCGACCGGGCCGCCGATGGTCCCGGGCGTCAGGTTGCGCACATTGGTCCGGTCGAACACCCGGACCCGCTCGTCGGTGCGCAGGCGCCAGACCAGCTGGCCGTAGCCCACGTCGACCGCGACGACCTCCCGCGCTTCCCGGCTGAGCAGCACATCGGTGAAACCACCGGTCGAGGCGCCCGCGTCCAGGCAGCGCTTGCCCGGCACGGTCAGGCCGTCCGACTCGAACCGCTCCAGCGCACCGAGCAGTTTGTGCGCGCCGCGCGAGGCCCAGGACACCTCGTCGGGCTCCTCGCGCACCACCAGCGGCGTGCCCGCCTCGACGGCGGTCGCCGGCTTCACCGCGACCGTTCCAGCTATCAGGACGCGGCCCGCACCGATCAACTCGACCGCGTGTTCCCGCGATCTCGCCAATCCGCGGCGAACCAGTTCCGCGTCCACCCGTGCGCGTCTGGCCACCTCAGATCTTGTCCACCGTGGCCAAGGCCTGTACCAGCACGTCATGTGCCTGCTCCAGGATGCGCGCGCGACGAGTGATGTCGACTCCGGCCTCGGCGCTCTCGGTAGCGGGCGAAGCTCCGACCCAGCCGGGCCGGTCGAGTTCGGCGAGCAGGCTGTCGACCTCGCCGCGGATGCGCTCCGGATCGGCAGGCTCCGCGTGCCCGGAAGGACCCGGCAGATGCTGACCGGGCAACGGGATCCCCGGGCGGGGGCCTTGTGCACCGGCGGCCGTACCGGGACCGTTCGGACGGGGCGTAGGAGTAGTCATCGTGGCGTCAACGCTATCGGATTTCCGAATCGGACGCGCGTACCGTCACAGCTCTTCCCGGGTTGCGCTGCAGCATCTCGCCGAGGTCGGCTTCCGGCTCGGCAGCTACCGGCGGGTGAGCGAGGGCGTCGAGCGAGTCGGCGACGAAGGTCGGGATCTGCCCGTCCGGAGCCTTGCGCAGTTCGTCCAGTGTGCTCACGCCGGTGAGCACCAGCAACGAGTCGAGGCCGACCCGGTTGGCCCCCTCGATATCGGTGTCGAGGCGGTCGCCCACCACCAAGGCACTGCGGGAACCGGCCCGGAGGATCGCGTCCTCCAACAGGGGCGCGTACGGTTTACCCGCCACGATCGGCTCCCGATCGGAGGCGGCGCGCAGCGCGGCGACCATCGCGCCGTTGCCCGGCGCCAGGCCGCGTTCGTTCGGCAGGGTCCTGTCGGTGTTCGCCGCGACCCACAGCGCGCCCGACCGCAGAGCGTAAGCGGCTTCGGCGAGGTCCGGCCAGGCGGTGTGGGGCGAATGCCCTTGCACCACTGCGGCGGGCGCCTCCCCGTCGAAGCGCCGGACCGGCCGCAGCCCGGCCGCGTCCACTTCGGCGGCCAGGTCGTCGGTCCCGACGACCAGCACCCGAGCGCCTCGATCGAGCCGCTCGGCCAGCAACCGCGCCGCCGCCTGAGCGCTGGTGACCACATCGTCACAGGACGCGGGAAAGCCGAGTTCGGACAAATGGGCGGCGACGACCTCCGGCCCGCGACTGGCATTGTTCGTGACGTACACCAGCCGCTGCTGCGCCTGCCTCTGCGCTGCCAGCGCCTCCGGGGCGCCGGCGATCACCTCGTGACCGCGGTACAGCGTGCCGTCCAGATCCAGCAGCAGGGCTAGATAGCGATCTCGTAGCCGCTTCACACCACTCTCACTCCGTGTCACCGATCGGCGCTGTGCCGACTCGCATACCACCGGCCCCTCCAGCAGCACAGCCGCTCGGCGAGTCCGAGACACTCGAACACTACGCCAGCGAGCGAACCGGAAAGACGTGGCGTCAACCACTGCGACTGCCCCGGATCACAAGCGCCACAGAGCAGTTTCCCAGATCACGGGGTCGACTTGTCCGGAAACGGGCCACGGGTACGCACGACGACCTGGATTCCGCTCATCAGAATCTCACCGGTCGACGTCGGGTTGGGGGCATCGCCTTCCCGGGCGCTACTACTCGCTGCCCAAGCCGCCTGATGCCCTGAGGTTCTTCTGTCGATGCCGTTCTTCGTGCAGCGACGATCCGCCTCGCTCGGACAGTCCCACCACGCGCGAGAAGCGCTGCCAGACCGCCCGTATCGGCTGGTCGCTGTCACAGGTCAGGCGGAGAGCGCGACCTCGGCTGGACAAAGCCACGAATCAGCCAGCCGACCCGCCCGTTTCCGTCGTCAGGACCTCATCGACCGGGTTTGTGCCGTCGCAGTCGCCATCACGGAATACCGACAGCAGACAGCGCCGGTCGCCAAGCAAGATTCAGATGTCGCTGTCGCCCGTTAGTTCGGCGGCGCGTTCTTCGGCGTCCGTGTCTCCGTCGAGGTCGGCCGAGGCCGCGTTGAGGAACCAGGTCAGGCCCTCATCGGTGCGGCCCGCGGCTACGAGTGCGTCGGCGTAGGCGTAGAAGAGGCGGGCGGCGGCGGAGCCGGTCCGGGACGGGTCGAGATCCGAGGTCTGCAATGTCACGACCGCTTGGTCGTACTGGCCGAGGTCCATTCGCGCCCCCGCGACGACGATGCGCAGCTCGGCGGCCTCGTCTCCACGCAGGGCGCGGGCCTCGTCACTGCGGCCGAGTTCGATCGCGCGCTCCGGCCTGCCCAGCCCGCGCTCGCAGTCGGCCATGACGGCCAGCAGCCCGGAACCACCGGACATCCGGCGCGCGGTCCGCAGCTCCGACAGGGCTTCCGCCCATTCGCCCGCGTGGTAGGCCACCACACCCGCTGTCTCCCGGACCACAGCGATCCTGCCCGCACGTTGCCGCGCGGCCCGCGCATGCGCGAGAGCGAGCCCGGGATCGTCATCGAGCAGGCGCACCGCCATCACCAAGTGCCGGGCAACCGTCTCCGCATTGCCTTTGTCCAAGCTGAGCAGGTCCCGCCGCACGGCGGAGTCGAGATCGGTCGCCTGCACTTCTTCCGGCAGATCGGGTTCCTCCGGACGCGGCGGCCGGCGGTCCTGGGAGCGGTTGGCACTGACACGGGCCCCTTCGCCGCCCCGGCGACGGTCCTGCGACGCGGCGCCGCGCGGCGCGCGATCCTCGCGGTCCGGTCCTGAATAACGGCGATCGTCTTCGCGGCGCTGGAAACCGGAGTCACCGCGCTCATCGGAATCACCACGACGCTTGAATCCACCGCGGTCGCCCGCGTCACCGGAATCATCACGGCGACGGCTGAACCCACCGCGATCGCCCGACTCACCACGCCGAGCATCGCCCCGGTCACTGGAATCGTCACGGCGACGGTTGAACCCGCCGCGCTCACCGGACTCACCACGCTGGGCATCGCCCCGGTTACCGGAATCGTCACGGCGACGGTTGAACCCGCCGCGCTCACCGGACTCACCACGCTGGGCATCGCCCCGGTCACTGGAATCGTCACGGCGAGGGCTGAACCCACTGCGGGCACCGGAGTCGCCGCCGGGGCGGAACCCGCCCCGCGACTCCTCACGCCGCTCGCCGGAATCACTCCGGCGTTTGAAGCCGCCGCGGTCGCCGGAATCCTGATTGCGCTGGAATCCGCTTCGCTCCCCGGACCCGCCTCTGCCAGCGGAACCGCCGCGGCCTGCGGACTCCTCCCGGCGCTGGAAACCACCGCGCTTGGGCGCGTCGCCCCCGCGGCGGAAGCCACCGGCGTCACCGCCCCGGTCGGAGGAATCCTGACGTTTGAACCCACCGCGCTCGCCCGAACCGCCGCGCTGGTCGTGACCGCCACTGTCGCCGCGACGGGTGAACCCGGCGGAGTTGTCGCGGCGCTGGAAACCACCCCGGTCGGAGGAACTTTCCCGCCGACCGTGGCCGCCCGATTCCCCGCGGCTCGGGGAGCCGCCTCGTTCCCCGGAATCGCCTCGGCGGTTGAAGCCGCCACCTCGTCGGCCACCGTCCTGCTGGTCACCTCTCCCGCCGGACCCGGAGTCTGGAGCGCCGCGCCGGAAGGGCTTCCGATCGTCGTTGTGTTCCGGCACGGTGCTCCCTTTCTTGGTTGAGCGAAAAGTCGTTATACCCACAAATTCAATCACGTACCTGCGGTGGGACGCGGGCACGGCAAGGTTCGTCAGAGCCCGAGAGGTGCTCAAATGCAGATAGGGGACCCAGAGTCTGGGTCCCCTATTGTGAAGGATGTTCCGGCGGTGTCCTACTCTCCCACACCCTGTCGAGTGCAGTACCATCGGCGCTGGCAGGCTTAGCTTCCGGGTTCGGAATGGGACCGGGCGTTTCCCTACCGCTATGGCCGCCGTA
>NZ_JADLQO010000019.1 GCF_015477775.1 Nocardia abscessus
GGGCCAGCCGGTGCAGACCCTGCTGTACCGCGGTCGCAACCATTCGGTCCTCGTCGTGGCTGTAGGAAATGAACGCGTTGTATTCGTGTTGTCTGCTCCGCGGATCGGCCACCGCACCAGCATGGCGGACCCAATCCGTGCCGGTGCCGGAGACTGCGGAAAGTGCCTGCAAGGGCTCCGCTAGTGCAGGTGGCCGCGCGCGACATGCGCGCCTGGACTCGCGCGTTACGACCGAGCATGCACTCCGCGCGATGACTGTCTCGAGCTCGGTTGGGTGGTCGTGCGCAACCGATTTCACCGCGCCGCAGTCCGAGTTCGGGGAGGTAGACAGTGACGAGCTGTCCGCGACCGCTCACGGTGCCGGTGTATTCGAGGTCGGCCAGGTCCACCCCCAGGGTTTGCAGGGCATCCACCAACAGCTCTGCTGCGGTGTCGGCGTGCTCATCAGAGATCGTGTTGCCGAGGTGCCGCTGCCATAGACCGCTTCCTGGTGTCCAGCCGAGCTCGATGAGCCAGCTCGGGTCGGGCAGATCCGGATGGTGGACGAATGCATCGGTGGTGAGATCCCCTCCTACATTCCACACGCTGACGAAGTGCTTCTCATCGACCGCCGACTCCAGATGGAAGATGAACTGCCCGGGAAGTTTCGGTGTGTCGTGGCACAGAGCTCGCAGCGCGGCACTCAGCCGGTGGCGCAGGTCATCCCAGTCGGTGACGACGACACGGGGTTCGTGAGCGAGTAGTTCCGACGATTCGGCGGCTATCCATACCGTGTACGGCTCGTTTGTCGGCAAGCGCGGTGCACCGCCACTCGACCGCCACATCGCTTCCGTCCAGCCCTACGGCCATGCTGGTCTCAGGTCGCTGCCACAGCATCCAGGGACCAGGCCCACCTCAGCGGGTCGGTCGCGCACCGCAGACGCCCTCCACGATGCCCCACGCTTCGCGCAGGAATTCCACTTCGTCGTCGTAGGCGATGCCGTGGGAGACATTCACCGACAGCGCGACGATCTGTCCCGGATCAGATTTCGCGGCAACTACCGTCGCGACACCGGCTCTGGGCGCTTCGGGATACCAGCCCAGTTCCCAACCGACGACCTGCTCGGTGGGCCGCGCCGGTTCAACCGGCCGAGCCGGAACCACCGGTCGCAGCTTCCATCCCAGCCTCGACAACGCGGACTCGACCTCAGGAATGCTCCATCCGCCCATTCGCAGACCGGCGAGCTGTTCCACCAGATCCCGGAACCGTCGCTGCGCCGACCAGTACCGGTACTCGTCCCCCTTCACACACGCAGGGTATCGGTCTCTGCGCACCCAGCAGCGCCGCGATCGCTTCTCCTCGCGCGGCGTCAAATGCTGAATCGGTTATTCGGGATGCTGGGGCAGACACCGCGTGTGACTCGCTCGCGACCGTGCGGTTCCGCAGCCGCGCGTGACGGGCGCGACCGGGCGCACGCGGTGCGGCGGAGCGTGCACGTCGTGCGCGGTGGACTGGAATTGACGGGCGGCTGGCGCGCGGTCGCGCGCAAGTGGTGCGCGTGCCGCCGCAGCCAAGCCGTGCGCGAGAAGAGAGCAGGCGGTGTCGTGCGCACAATGCCGATATTCAGCGGGACGCAGCATGAGCTGGCGCTTCTGTCGCTGGCATGTGGGAAGTGGGTGGTCGAGTGGCACCGCGCGCGGTGCGCACGCTCCTCGCGCGCACTGTGCGCGGGCGAGTGATCAGGGTGGGACCGGCTGGCTGGCCGACACGTCGACCCCGGCGCCGCCCGTTGCTAGCGCGGTGAGATGGTCGAAGCCGTGAGCGAGGATCTCCGCATCGAGGTGGTGCACGACGTATCCGAGAACGAGCTGCCGCTGCGTGTGCTACTGGAACAGCTGGATCGTCGGCATCACCTGCGTGACAGCTCGTTTTTGCGATCAGCACACCATGTCGGTGCGCGGATGCTGGCTGTTGTGGCCGTGCGCCGAGGAAAGCTGGTCGGCTGGCTGGCGGGAAATCCGTCCACTGGGCATATCGCTCTGGTGGGAGTTCTCGAAACCCGGCAGGGGGTCGGTTCCGCACTGGTGGGCGATTTCGCCGTGCGCGCACGCCGCGCGGGCGCCCCCGAGCTGACCGTCACGGTTGACACCGAGCCTGCCGGCCGCTGGGACCGGCGGCGTTTTTTCATCAGTCACGGCTTCAGTCCCGTCAATCACAGCGCTCTGCACTTCGCGCGGCCTGTCGACAACACACCGTTCCGCTGACGTCTGCCGCGCCGACGCCGGCGCCCGAAGCCGTCGCTTGCTGACACTTCTTACTACGGAACCGCAGCAGGTTCGGTCACCGCGACTGGCCTTGGATGTCCAGCAGAATAGCGGCGGCGACGAGGATGCCGCTGATGACAATCGGGATGGATATCTGAGTTCTGTTCAGAATTTTCACTAGTGCCGATGCCACGACCGCCTCAGTGAGATCAACAGCAACCAACAGTGGCAGGTTGGAGATGACGAGCCGCGCGCCGGTACAGCACGAAACCGGGCCCCAGTAACGCTGCACCCGCCAGTTCGGCGAGCATCCGAGTTCCGTTCCAGGTCGTCGCCAGCAGGAGCGGCGTGGTGAGGAGTCCGGTGACGGCGTGACTTTTCGCGGGTCTGGTCTCCCCCCCGGGGGGTCGCGCTTGTGGTGGCCCAGAGGTGAAGGACGCTTCGTCTTCTCGGGGGTGGTGGCGGTGCGGTATGAGCGGTAGAGCGGGTGCGGGTTTAGACTGCTCGCTCAACGGCTGGCGCGTGAGGGGTTGTGCGGTGGCGGTTACTGCACCCTCCCAATACCGACCCTTCACCAGTCAGTAGGTCCGGCGGAGCCGAACGGCCGAGCTGGTCGAGTCGCGAAGGTGCGCCCGGACCGTCACGAGGTGCCAAATTGCACAGTTCGGACGGTCCAGGCGGTATTCGGTGGGTTCTATTCCTGCCAGTTGTACGGAGCGTCGGCACGACCGGACGACGCATCGCGTCTGAATCCCATTTCGATCCCACCGTTCCGGCGGCCGGAGCGGGTATAGATGTCGACCCCACACGCCTCGGCGAATTCATAGGGATCGAAGTTGGGATCGTCGTGCCACAGCGCCTGCCCGACCACCCACATGACATTCATGCCTACCTTGTCGGTTTCGGGTCGCTCAAGCTGTCGGGTATTCGCCGACCTCACCCGGTCTGGTGGGCGACGACTTCGCCGCTGCCGGGACCGGCTCAGGTGAGGCCGGCGACTTCTTGGGCGATCGCGGCGAGCCGGGTTTGGGCGGCGGAGACCACGCCGTGGCGGTTCTTGTGGGCTTCCTCGTAGGCGACGATCGCCCGGATGTCGGCGGGGTCGGTGAGTTCTTTGACCTCGGCGACGGCTTGGGAGACGTTCAGCTCGTCGTAGTCAGCGACCGGCAGTTCGTGGGGTTCGAGGACGCCGGTGCTGGTGCGGATCGACCGCAGGGCGTCGGCGGCGGTGTCGGCGCCTTCGCGGCGGGTGACCTGCTCGGCGGTCTCCAAGGCGGCGTCGCGGGACGCGGAGAGGGTTTTGACCGCGACATCACCCGCGCGTGCGCCTTGGCGAGCAGCCCGCCCAGCGCGGGCGGGGTGGCGCGCACGGTGTCCAGTGCCCGGTCCAGGCCACGAGTCGACCAGAAGACCGGGAGGTTGAACAGCTTTAGCGCGGTCCCGGTCGCCGCCTGCAAAGGGGTGCGGGCTCAGGAATCCGGCGACAGCAAGTTGAAGCTCGGCTGAAACGCTCGGATCACGTTGGCGAGATTCGCCGGCCACCAAGACGATCAGCATTGTGACCGTGGCGGCGCTGCCGAGCGCCAGTACGCAGTCGAGGACTGCTTTGCCAACACCGATCTCGGCGCCGGGTCTCGCTCGCGGCAACCAACACGATGGCGATGATGAGCAGCAGGAGCTCAACGGCCACGCCCACGCTCATCGGGCGCTTGCCGGCGCGCCGGCCACCGCCCAGTCTGGCCGGGCGGCCTTGCGTTCGATCAGCGTCTCGATCTGCGCGAACGATGTCAGCTGCCGCCGGTGGGCATGCAGTAACCCCACTGCGGTGGTGAGGATCTCGGGGTGGACGGAGTCGCTGGGATCGGCACGAACCGGCCGCGCGCATGACCCTCCGGTCCTGACCCGCACGATGCATACGAGGGGACACGCGCCGGGCGCGAGCGTTCAGGTGAAGGCTGGCGCGGACAGCATGGACAGACAGGGCTCCAAGGGCGAGGCGGGTCAGAGGCCGACGAGTGCTCCTATAGCCCTGCGCAGCGCGGCCGGGTAGGGCACGAACTGTTCGGGGGTTATCGAGGGCGCCCGACTACTTATCGTGATCAGTGGCCGTCAGGCGTTGGATGACCTGCTCTGGCGAGTTCGCCCAGTTGTCTTTGTCCGCGTCGAATCGCCGGTAGAGTTTCGCGGCTGCGTCGACGAAGTCGGCGGGTAGCCCGGCCTCAGAAAGGCTTATGGCGGCCTCCTCGACCTCGGTTATCCAGCGCCAAGCTCTGGCCGCGACTCCAGGGAGCGCGGCTCGGTCGCTGAGGAAGCCGGTTCCGATCCGATTCGCCTCGGCGACGAGCGTATCGGTGATTCCGTGCTGGTCTGCGAGACCATGAGAAATGGCTGCTAACAGCCGAGCCGGGCGTTGGTAAGCGATGAGAGCCATCTTGAGCGCGCTCGCTGCACCAAGCCTGTCGCCAAGTAGATCAACCGGCAAGCCCGCCGTCGTTAACAGGTCACGTACCGCTACGCACGCATTGCGAGCACCAGCAACGAAGATCTTGGCGGACGGGTTGTCATCGCGTGGCGGCGACCCGGAGATGATCGCATCGACCACCGCAGCGCCGTGATCAGTCAAAAGCGCAGCGATGTGCTGCAACTGCTGTGGGCTGATTGCATTCGCCTCGACATAGATTCCCTCGAATCGGTGTTCGGCGACCATCTCTGCGACTTCGATCGCAGCGGCGGACGGGCAGATCGATACGACGATCTCGGCACGCCGAAGTAGTTCCGCACGGTCTTCGACCGAAGTGAGCCTGGCGGCAGTGGCGCGCCTGCGAGTGTCAGTGCTGCGGCCTTCGGGGCACCACAGAACGGTGTGGCCAACTGCCGCGAGTCGGCCACCGAGCGCTGCCCCCATCTTGCCTGGGTGTAGCAGTCCGACGATCATGACGTTGCTCCAGGTGGCAAGGCCTGAGCGCTGCCCACGGGCGAATCCTTGATGCGGTCGCGTAAACCGATCGCCAGAGCCGAAGTCTGGAAGTGGGGCCGCTCCAATGCAGTACTGATCTGGCGAAGTCGTCGACCGACGCTTTCGACACGTCGTTGTCCACCTGTTTCGAGGACCGCTTCGATCTGTTCCGCGGCGCCGTCGAGGTCGCGCTGCAACAGCCGCGCGACCGCCAGGTCGAGGCGTGCTAAGGACATTTCGCCGAGCCGTCTCTGCTCGGGCGGGTCCTCGAGGTAGAGCTGAAGCGATTCGTCAGCGAGGGTTTCTGCTATGGCGTAGTTGCGATCACCGCCGAGCCACAGACGGGCGTTGGCCGCTGAGTACGCCTGCTTACCTATAGGGAATGCCATCATGCCGCCGGGCTGATCCTCGCCTTGTACGTGCTCCCGGGCCCAGTCGGCTCGAGTCAACGCCTCCTCTGTTCCACTGGCATCCCGCATGCGGGCGCGAGCACGGGCCTCGACGGAAGCGAGGCGTACTCGAGCCGTGCCGACTTCGGGGGCGAATTGCCATCCTTGTTCGGCGAATTCGACCGCATCGGTGAACCGATCATCCCAGTAGGCGATCAGTGCCTGAAGACCGCGCACCCAGCCACGTAGGCCATTGTGCTGAGCGAGTTCCCCGCAGAGAAATGCTGTGCGGGCCTGCGTCTGTGCGGCGTCGATGCTGCCGAGGTCGAAGGAGGCATTCGCCAAGACCGCGCAGACTGTACCGGCGACGAGGTAGAGATCCCGAGTCAGTTTGGGCGGCTGCCGTCCTTCGAGCTTCCTGAAGACGCGGTCGCGAAGCGAACGCAGCTCGACGAACGCGGGGTAGACGGGCCTGTTCGGGTAGACGTTGACGATGCGCTGGAGGTCAGCGTGGAACTGCTCCAGCGTGTGCGGCCCTACGTTGGATTGCTCGGCAAACTCGCCGAACGTGGCGGATTCGGCTGCCGCCATTGTGGTCATCTCCTCGATGTCTTCCCGGATGCCCGGTGCAGGACGCCATGGGGCTACCAGTTCCTGGGGCGGCACCTGTACCGGTGTCGACGGTGTCCAGTCTGCCAGCGGGGGACCGAACATGTCCTCTGCGGTCACCCCATACTCCTTGAACATCTGCTCAAGGACTCGGCAAGAGATCGGGGTGGGAAGCCCGATCTCTCCCTTGATCCACCGGCGGGCGGTTGACCAGGACACAGCGGCCTTCGGCGCATGCGTCTGCTCAGCGATCTCAGCAGACGTCCGCTGGAAATGGAGCACAAACTCACTCGTGGTGAGCCGCTTCGCTTTCACCAACTGTTCGAGGCGCGTGCGATCTGCCTGGCCGGCCACGCGATCTCCTTCTCCGATGACTGTGGGTACGTCGACAAGCTGAGACTACGGACCCGACGACACTCCCAGACCTGTCTGCTGACCAGATGCGCACCGAATGCTGACCACATGCTGACCGCATGCACGCCCTCTCTGGACGACGATCTGAGGTCATCAATCACTGGCCAAATCCGCAGTCAGGAGGGGCATGATGACCCGAACAGCAGGAGGTGGTGTTCTCTGGTGGGACAAGCCTGAGTATCGGATCCGTTGTGCAGCTACTACGGTACGGCGACTCTGCCCTGCAGCGGGTAGCAGTCGCCGCAATGCTGATGCTGGGTTTGCACCGCTCGAGTGCCCACGGTCGTGACCCGGTGGATAGCCACATCACAGTCGAGTTCAGCATCAACGGTCTGCCGGTGATTCTGCACTACCGCGCGGAGAGGAGCGCAGCGGACGTTTTCGCCGCTAAGATGCGGCGACAAAATCCATCTCGGAGTGTCACAGTCGATGACTCCACGACAGAAGAGATGGCTCGTCTTCCTTGCCAACGGCTCTTCCTACCGTGACCCCTCTGGCTCGCGAATGGCGCTACAGAGAGCCGCCGTACCGACTGAGCCGCCCAACGCCTTCCATCACCATCGCCGCATTGCCTCGACGCGCGCCTGCCCATTGAATTTCTGTGAGGATCCATGACTTTAGCCAATTCATCGACCGAAGCCGCCGAGACGTTGTGTGCGCGATACCGCTCAGAGAACGGTTTGGACGGTGCGGAAGTGAATCACCTTTCGCGCATCGTCGTACCTGCAGGAAGGATCGATAGCATTCAAATGCCCCGTCGGTTGGGCGATATAGTGCGCAATGAATTGGAGCAGCGCAAGATTCGGACGCCGATCATCTTGAACAAGACCACCGGCTACCTGATGTTCATCACCAACGCTGCGCCAGCTGATGACTCACGGCCGGTGCACATGCTGAGGATGGGGGGCGATGCTGAGACTGGCGTGCCGGTGTCGCTGCGCCGGGACGCTGGGCTATACCGGAATGCTGCGATCCGCACCGTACGCGGGGTCATGGTCCCGCTGCCGGGTCCGAACGATGAAATCCGCAGCTGGCTGGAAGAACCTGTTGGTCGCAGGCGGGCCGACTTCGACACCGTGGCGGAGATCACGGTGTCTGCCGGTGACAAGTTGGCGGGGCTGCGACATGGGTGAACACGAGCCCATGACGGCCCAGCTACGCACCCCGCTCATCGTTGCCAGCGACCAAGGCGGTGATCCAGATGATGCACTCGCGCTTGCTCTGCTGGCGATGATCGAACCGCGGCTCAAACTGGTGATCACTGCTGACGAGCTCCCCGATTTGCGCCGCGCGAAATTCACTCGACACCTGCTGACCCTTCTCGGCCGCGACGACGTTCGAGTAGTGGCGGGCCGCGTGCTAGGCGAGAGCAAATACTGGGCCGCCGACCATCTGTATCCGGCGGATATCACCGTCGACAACGTCGATGTGTATGAGGCCGTCGCCGAGGTCTGCGGCCGAGTGAGCACGTCGGTGCGCTATCTGGGGTTGGGACCGCTGACCGATCTCGCCTACATCTTGGAGGTGGATTCACGCCAGTCCAACCCTTTGAGGTTGGAAGAGCGGTTGTGTATCTGGCAGATGGGCGGTGCCCTGAATTATCGGCGCCCGGAGCGTGCTGAGCACAATTTCCGGCTTGACCCGCAGGCAGTGCACGCGGTCACCACACGGGCGAAACACCTTTCGCTGGTGATGTCGGATCACACGTTCGTGCCGGATATCGCGGTCGATACTGGCAGCCCGATCTATCAGTTGCTGGCCGCATCCACGCGGCCGTGGGCGCAGTTGCTTCGACAGCACCTGGATCAGTGGTTCTTGGGCTTCCATTCGTCCAGCAAGATGCATGACCCGCTGACGATGACGGCCGCGATCGGACTGCGGTTTGTCAGTTTCGAGTGGGCCGAGTTCCACCTGGCGCCTGATGCTCGCATGTCCGCGGGTACCGATTGTGGTGCGCTGCTGTCCGCCGGGGCTGACTATGGCGCGTTCGTGGAGTGGGTGTTGGCCACCTTGCGCATCGGAAAACCGGCACGACCAGTCACTCCGGGTCAAGCGGTGGATGAGTGCGCAACGTTGAAGGCGGGTTTCTCTGGATTCAGCGAGCCGGGGCGCGAATGACGATCAGGCCTTTGGTGCTCATCCCGGCTGCGGCCGCACGAGTAACCAATTCATGGTGGAGGGGAGGGCTCCGGTGAATGGGAATTACTTGGACCGCCGCACATATCCGCATATGGATGCCAACCTTTGGAACTGCTGCGACGACCCGGGCGAGTTGACTCCCCAGCGAGCCGAGGACGCCCGAAAACTGCATGGGCAGTGCAGTTCCCACTGTCGGGTACGCCCGCGGGTCGAGCAGAGTTCCAGCTCCGGCGACAGCGGCCCGCGGCAAGAAGGGGCTACCTGATGGGCGGTACTGGGAGGAAGTCCGTGCCCGCGTTGAGCAAGCATTTCGATCCGCTCAAGGCGCACAGTGGTCGCATCCACGATTACCTGCTCGGCGGCAAGGATCAGTACGCGGTCGACAGGGAAGCGGGCGAACGAATCGTGGGCAGTGCGGGCGAATATCAGGTGGCCGCTCGCGCCGCCCGCGCGTTTCTCATTCGGGCGGTTCGTCACCTTGCTGCCGAGCGGGAGGTTGAGCAGTTCGTGGAACTGGGGTCTGGCTATCCCTGTCCACCGAATGTGCATGAGGCCGCCCAAGCGTGCGCTCCGGCGGCGCGCACGCTTTACGTCGACAACGACCCAATTGTCGCGGCGCACGGGCGCGCGCTGCTGGCCGACACCCGGACGAGCAGTGGGCAGACCCGATTCGTGCACGCTGATGTGATCGACACCGCCACAGTCGCAGGCGAAATGGGCGGCTTTCTGAATCTCGGCGAGCCCATCGCGATCAGTTTGGGGGCCGTCCTGGAGTTCGTTGAAGACCCCCATGGGGTTGTTCAGGAGCTGGTCGGTACGTTGCCAGCCGGGTCGTACGTCGTTATCAGCCATATCACTGGCGATTTCGATACGGAGATCGTTGAACGTGCTGCCGCCGTCTACGCCAGCTGTGACATCGCGTTCTGGCCGCGCACCCGTGACGAGGTCATCCGAATTCTGGCCGGCTGTGAACTCATCGAGCCTGGTTTGGTCGCGCCGCATCGGTGGCGACCTGATGACGAGCTCGAGCAGTGCCGCGCACAACAACTCGGGTCGGCGCCAGCACCCAGCACCGATATCTGCTGCTACGCAGCAGTTGGGAGGGTGCCATGACCCGGACCGAGAATCCTGCGGCTGCGCCGTGTCGAGGGCGCGCTGTAGTGGCTGGCCCTGGCTCCCATCACCCGACCGTGGAAGCGCCCCGGTCGGCGAGACCGCGACATGGCGCGCAGCCGGTTGATCGCCCGGGTCCGGTCACACGACAGGTCGGTGCGGTGCGCGGTGAGGATGCGCAGCTCGACCGCGATCTCGTCACCCGCGCGCAGCGGTTGCAGATCACGCCGCATGCGCGCCTGGTCGGCGATGATCGCGGCATCCTTAGCATCGGATTTTCCGCTGCAGCGATAGCCGGCCGCAGCGTGATGCACGACCCGGCCAGGGATGTAGAGCAGCTGCTGCTCGCGTGCGAGCAGCAGGGTGATCAGCAAGGCCGCGCCGCCGTGGTTCAGATCGATTGCCCAGATCAGCTCACCGCCGTCGGCCAGCGCCACGACCTGGTTGATCAGCCCGGTCAACTCGGTCTCGTCGTTGCCGATCCGCCGCGACAGCCGCCGTTTGCCGTCGGTATCGATCACCACGCAGTGATGCGCAGTCTTGCCAGCATCGACGCCCGCCCAAAGCTGGTGGGGCACAAGCACCTCCATCACGTTCACACCGGATACCCAAGGGTCCGACGACCACGCTGTCGTGTCCTTACACAGCGATCGGATCGCGTCTCTCAATCAGCAGTCGGGCCGTCGTGGAACGGCGGGCGGCCAATCTCCTGCGGCCATGAACCTCAGCAAACACATGAAAGCCATACCCGCCGTTCCCGGGTGATTCAACCCGCCGGCTGCGGGCCCAACCACCACCAGAAGAAGGTAAGGAAGCACATGGCACGTCATCTGACTCGGTCCGCGCGCCGTGTTCTGGAGGCTTTGGCGGCCGCCGAGGGCGCTCGAACGGTCGCCGAGCTGACAGGCCGCAGCCGCCCACACCGACCGATTCGATTGAGGTTGGAGGAGTTGAGGCGCCGCAGGTTGGTGCGGTGGGTGTCCGCGTGGGAACTCACCCCCGCAGGGCGTACTCACCTCGCGGCTTTGGTCGACCGCTCCCGCACACGGTGGATGGACGGACTGCCACGCCCGTACCCGCTGCCGTCATCGACCGAGCTGCTGTCGGCGATGGCCGACGGCCAGGTGCCCGAGCGCCACCCGTATGTGACGATCCTGCGCGCAGCGTTTCGGCTGGGTCGATTCGACAAGTGGTGCAACCTCGACAGCGTGACCGCCGCCGATGGCGATTCCGGGTCGGAGGTGGTCGGCCACATGGGCCATCAGCTGCGAGGGCTATCTCGAAGCAGTGCGGGAACCGCTGGTCACCTCGGTCGAGGCCGCAGCTCCATACGTCGAGGGGATAGGCGAGCTGGTCGCGGCCATTGCGGACGCGTGGCGTCGCGCCGGCTACGGAGAGCCGACCCTTGCACGACAGGACACCGTCTACCAGGCATGTCGTGCCTACGACAGCCGAGCCCGGCCGGACTATTCGACCCTTACCTGCCCGCTAGGGGTGGTGTGGTGATGAACTTCGCGCCCTCCGGGGCTTGTTTCTTCGGCTGAAGTTTCTTGGCGGTTCGAGGCCGCCCCCGGTCCCGATCGTTGCTTGTAATCCGGCTGCTCCCCGACCTTTCGGGAGTACGTCCGATCCGATGCACCTGGCATCGCTGCGCTACATGCGCGTGAAAAGTCAAGTGATACAACAGAGTTAAGGAAACAGCGTGTTGACGATGTGTACGCGATATGCGGACGCTGGAATTCTCGGCGACCCACACGATGCGAAGGGGGGCCGACGTGTCGATGTCTGCGCATACGCCTGACGCAGCGGTTCGCGAAGCGCGGGTCATGTGGTGCTCGTATTTCGATTCGTCGGTGGCTGATCTGCAAGAGATCGGCGCTCACCATGAGTGGTTGTCCACCGGCATCACGCCGAGTGATCACGAATTCGTCCTGAGTACGGGCCAACGGGTGGAGTTCATCTCGCTCGAAGCGTTCCGTGCTGGGGGCCGTGATCCGCGGATGCCAGAGACCGCCGGCCGGATCACCGGTGAAAGCGCCGTGCGGCAGAGGCTGGCCGAAATCGCTGCCGGACTGCGCTCTCGAATCGTGGGTGAGGGATTCGTACTGCGCCAGGTCGACTCGGCCTGCCAGCGGCTTCCTGCACGCCATTCGTGCAAGCCGGTCGTCGAGGATTCCGTGACGCTGGCGCGGCGGTTGCACCAAGAGCTTGGCTTCGCTGCGGCGCTCGATTATCCGGCGGCTGCCCTCACTGCCTTGGCCGAGCGCTCGGAGCCAGCGGGACGGACTCTGCTGGTGGTCGGAGGCGGCATGCTCGGCCGAGCTGTTGCCGAACAAGCAGGAACGGCGGGATACGCACAGGCACTGATGGTCACCCGCACGCCCAGCAGAGCGCGCAAGAGGCTTGAGCGCGCCACGTGCCCGGTATCGCTCTCAGGGGTCGACGGCGCGCGAGAAAGGTTGGGAACAGGTGCATGGGATGCGGTGATCGCTACGTCCGCGGTCGAGGGCGGCTACCGGGCTCGGATCAAGACGTTGAGTGACGCACCCGACTGTGTCGGCGCGGTGGATCTATCCGGGGTCCCGCTGCGCAGCCAATTCACTGACCGGTATCAGCACATGTACGGGCCGCGCTTCACCGCGCTGGTCCACAGCCAAAACCGCTACGTCGCGCGGCGTGCCGACCTCGTGCGCCGCAGGATCGCCGAATCGGTCGGGGAGCAGCGATGACTGTAGCTTCGGAGCACAGCAGCGGAACTGCGTCCAACGTCGAGGTGGATCGCATCGCGGCGTTGACTACGGCCCTCGGGTACGTGGATGTGGAGAGAGTCAGGTCGTGGGGGCGGATCCTTGCCGACCGGTTGCAGCAGGGTGGGCGGGTCCTGGTCGTCGGCAACGGCGGCTCGGCGGCGCAGGCGCAGCACTTGGTCGCCGAGCTGGTTGGCCGGTTCGAGTCCGAGCGGGCGCCGTGGGCGGCGATGGCGTTGACCACCGATTCCGCGGTCGTGACTGCGGTCGCCAACGATTACGGGTTCGATGAGGTGTACGCGCGACAGGTGCGCGCGCACGGCCGCGAAGGTGACGTGTTGGTGGCGTTCTCCACGTCCGGGTGCAGTGCCAATGTGGTCGCGGCGGCCGTGGAGGCGAACGGTCTGGGAATGCTGACTCTTGCGGTGACCGGCCCGTTCGGCAGCCCGCTGGCGAGAGCGTGTGACGAAGTGGTGTCCGTCGAGTGGCCTGCGACTTCGACGATTCAAGAATGCCACCTGCTGATCACTCATGAACTGTGCGGCGCCATTGATGCCGCCTTGACATCGGGAACGCAGCAACCGGTGCCGATCGAGCCGCCGACCTACGGCACTGCACAGCCACGGCGATTCGGGCACCTGGTGGTGGTGGGTGACGTTCTCGCGGACTGCGACTGGAGTGGTGAGGTCACGCGAGTGTCGCCAGAGGCTCCGGTGCCTGTGCTGAGCGGGCTGGCGAGACAGTGGCGCCCCGGCGGTGCGGGCCTGGCCGCGATGCTCGCGGCCACCGACGGCTGGTCGGTGACGATGGTGGCGGCTTTCGGCGACGACGAACCGGGGCAGCGGATCAGGGCAGAACTCGCCGCGGCGGGAGTGTCGCTGATCGAGCTCGCCGGCGACGGGCCGACATCGTTGAAACTGCGGATGCGTGCGCGAGGACAAACCCTTCTGATGGTCGATGACTCCGCGCCGGTGACGGCGGTCGGTGAGCCACCGGCGGACGTCGCACGGGCACTCGCTGCGGCTGACGGCGTCCTGGTCGCCGACTACGGCCGCGGGGTCGCCGCGCAACCGCAACTGCGCGCGCTGCTGGCTGCTGTTTCCGGCCGGGTGCCGGTGGTGTGGGATCCGCACCGGCACGGACCGGCACCGATTCCACGCGTGAGCGTCGTCGTGCCGAATCAGGACGAAGCTGCGTGGCTGGCCGATGACGACATCGTGGGAAATGATTTGGACGCCGATGTCCGCCGTGCTCGGAATCTGCGGGCGCGGTGGCGCTGCGACCATGCCGTGGTCACCCGGGGAGCCGACGGCGCTGTCCTGGTCGGCGGCGATACCGAGCCTGCACAGGTGTTCCCGGCACCGCGCCGCGAGCACGGCGATGCGTGCGGCGCGGGCGACAGGTTCGCGGTGACACTGCTCAAGCAGCTGATCGCCGTCCGGATCCCGTCGACGGCAGTGCAGCAGGCGGTCATCGTGGCCGCCGATCAGGTTGCCGGAGCCCCCACTCCGGGCTCGCGCTGTGAGAGCGGTCGCGAGGTGGATGGCGTCGCGGTGGCGCAGCGGGTGCGCGCGACCGGCGGCACGGTGGTGGCGACGGGTGGCTGCTTCGACGTGTTGCATGATGGACACCGCCACCTGTTGCAGGCCGCGCGCGCCATGGGTGACTGCCTGATCGTGTTGCTCAACAGCGACGAGTCGGTGGCTCGTCTCAAGGGCACGACCCGGCCCCTGGTGCCTCAAGCCCAACGGGCGGCGATGTTGTCGGCGTTCGCCTGCGTGGACGCGGTCGTCGTGTTCGACGAGGACACCCCTGCCGAGGTGCTGGAGCGGGTGCGGCCGCATCTGTGGGTCAAGGGCGGCGACTATGGCCACTCCGAACTGCCCGAGACCGTGGTGGTCGAACGCCACGGCGGCCAGGTTGTTCTCGCCCCGTACGTGGATGGGGTGTCGACGAGCGAGTTGATCGCACGCGCCGCCGCGGCGCGGGCGGTGCGATCATGACCCGCACGGTGCTGGTCACCGGCACAGCCGGGTTCATCGGCAGCCACACCGCCGCCGGCTTGCATGCATCAGGGTGGGCGGTGACCGGAGTCGATGTCCGACCTCCGGGCCGCGAGCCCAACCGGTGGGAGGCGATCACCACGGATGCCGCCGACCCGGCGCTGCTGGCGAGGGTCGCTGCAGGCGAGTTCGACGTGGTCGTTCACCAGGCGGCGATCACCGACACCCTCACCCCGGCGGACGAACGGCTGGAATGGGCGAATTCGACAGTGCCGCAGCGGATCGCGCGGGCATGCGCGAGCTCTGGAACGCGGCTGGTGTATGCCTCCTCCGGCGCCGTGTACGGCGTTGTTCGGCCGGGGACTGCCTCGATCGAATCCGACGCCGAAGATCGGGTGCCCTGCTCGGGCCCGTTGAACGCATACGCCCGATCGAAGCTGGCGATGGATCAGGCGATGCGGCGGTGCGCGCGAACGGACGGATTGGACTTCGTCGGGCTGCGTTACACCAATGTTTTCGGCCCAGGGGAAGGCCCAAAAGGGCGGATGGCGTCGATCCTGTGGCAGATCGTCACCACAGCGGCCGCGGGGCGTCCGGTGGCGTTGTTCGAGGACACATTGACTGCCGCGCGCGATTACATCCCGGTGCAGCTGCTGGTGTCGGCGCTGGTACGTCTGCTGGACCACCCGCGAGTGTCGGGCATCTACAACCTCGGCTCCGCAGTTCCGGTCCGCTTCGAGACGCTGCTGGGTTGGTGCACCGAATGGGCCGGTTCGCCGATTCCGATGATTCCGGTGCCCAACCCGGTTCGTGACCGCTACCAGTACTGGACCTGTGCGGATATGCGGCAGCTGCGGTCGGCGCTGCCCGGCCTGCAGCCGGTGACCATGGCGACGATCCGCGCCTATGCCCACGCCCTGTTCGACCGCGCCCGCGCCCAAGCGACGGCACCGGATGAGCTGGTGAAGTTTCTGTGATCGGAGAAAATGCTATGTCTATCAATGCAATCGATGTTCTCGACGGCGAGTCCGCGCTACGTCATCGGATCACGAGGTTGTCGCGGTCGCTTCGGCAAGTCGCACCGGTCGAACACGCACCGTCGCCGCGATTTGTCGACTACGACACCGTCCGCGACGCCGACGGCGCCACCCACACCCGCAAGAAGGCGATCCTCATGTCAGGCGGATGTTCGGTGCCGACCTGCACCATGTGCCCGTTCACCAATTTCAACAACTTCGGTCGCGGTGGCAACGCCGCCAGCTTGCGTGAGCAGGTCGCTTCGCTGCTGGCGCGCACCGGCGACGAGCCGGACTACGACATGCTCGCCCTCTACAACGACGGATCGTTTTTCGCTCGCCGTGAAGTGCCATTGGAGGTGCAGCTCGACGTTGCCCGAGAAGTCGCCGCGACCGGTGTTCGCCGCCTGGTCGTGGAGAGCCTTCCGCAGTTCGTGACCGCTGAAACGCTCCTGCCTTTCCTGGACGCGCTCGGCGACGTTCAGCTCGAGGTCGGCATCGGTCTGCAGTCGGCGGACCGGCTGGTGCGCGAAACCCTGGTCAACACCCGCATCACCGGCACGGCGTTCGAGTCGGCTGTGGCATTGATGCAGCAACACAACGTGATTCCCAAGGTCTATTTGATGATCAAGCCGCCGTTTCTCACCGAGTCGGAGGCGATCACCGACGTCGTCGACTCCACTGCCCACGTCGCCTCGCTGGGCGTGGACGGAGTGACGTTGTGCCCGACGCGGCTGGCGCCGAACACGGTGGCGTGGTGGTTGTACCAGCGCGGCCACTACACCGCGCCGAATCTGTGGACCGTGGTGGACGCGGTGCGCGGAGCTCATACGAAGGCGGCGGTGCGGGTGGCGTGCATCAACATGCGCGGCAGCGACTTCGATTCGATCTACCCGGACTCGTGCCAACGCTGTGCCGATGCGATCGTGGATGGGCTAGTCGCCTACAGCGTCAGCGGCGATCTGGCGGATCTGCCGAGCACCTGTGAGTGCCGCCGCCCAGCTGCGCCGGTCTCTCTGGACCACGAACGGATCATCGCCCGCACCGCGGCCGCGCTGGATGCCTGCGAGGCCGCCGCGTGAAGCCACCACCTCTTGTGTCCACCCCGCTGGCCGCGGCGAATTTGCCCGGGTTCCTTGCGAAACAGCGCCACCGGCTCGGCGAGGTGTTCACCGTCGAGCTCCCGGCGAATCCACCGACGGCGTACTGCATCGGCCCGGGCGCGGTGAGGCAGATGTTCGAGCATGAGCGCGCTGGGCGGTTGGCGGTGCATAACACCGCCGCGGTGCACACGCTGTTTCGGCGCGCGGTGTTCACACTGCGCGGCCGCGAACATGCCCGGGTGCGCGCGTTCCTGTCGGCAGGGCTGCGGCATGACGCGGTGGCCGCGTACCTGCCCGATACGGCCGAGATTGCGCACCGCCACGTCACCCGGTGGGCCCAGATGCCGACGGTGGCGCTGTATCAGGCTGCTCGCGACTACACCATGGAGGTCTGCCTGGCGGTGATCCTCGGCCTGCCCGCCGCCGACCCGGTCGCGCGGCAGGTTGCTGAGTTGTTCGATCGGTTCGTTGCCGGAGCAGAACTCTCACCCGCCCACGAGAGCGGATCCGAAGTATTCTCCGCCGCCGTCGCGGCGGCGGCACAGCTGCGAGAGTTGTTGCAGGCGTGCGCGATGCGCGCGGCCCCGCCTGCACCGCCGTCGGTTGTCGCCGAACTGGGGGCACCGCAGCGAGCACCGGTCGGTGCGGTGGTCGATCACTTGCTGGCGCTGTTGATCGCGGCGCGCGAAACCACCGCGAGCCTGATCACATGGCTGCTGGTGGAGTGCGCGCTCGACGATCAACGGGCGGCCGCGCTCGGCACCGACGCCCGCGACCTCGTCGCCGACCCGGTCCAGGCGGCTCACCGCGGTGCCGCACCGGCGTTGCGGCGTGTGCTGGCCGAGTGCAGCCGCCTGCACACCCCGAACACCGTCGCAACCCGGCGTGCGATGAGCGCTGTGCAGCTGGGCGACTACACCGTCCCGGCCGGGTGGCACGTCGCCTATAGCGCCCCAGCTACCCACCTGTTACCCGAGTTGTTCGCTGAACCGGAAGCTTTTCGCCCGCAGCGGTTCTGTGGGCCCGAGGGCGCGCGCAGCGCCGCGGGGCTGCTGGCGTTCGGGCGGGGAGCGCATGCGTGTGCCGGCCGCGGGCTGGCCGAAGCGGTGACGTTGCTCTTGGCCGCGGTAGTGCTGGCCGGGCACCGGATCGACCTGGTTGCCGGTCACCGACCGCGGATCGCGCGGTTTCAGCCGGTGCGCGCCCCGGCGGGCTCGGTACAGGCCCGCATCGAGGCGGTGCGCCGGTGAACGCTGAGGAAATCGCTGCGCATCTGCTCAAGTTCCAGGCCGCAAGCTCACGACGACTGCACCTGATCGCCAGCGAAAACCAGATGCCCGAACCCGCATGGGCGCCATACATGACCGAAGCCCTCAGCCGATACTGCTTCGGTGGTGCTGGCGAGGAGAACTGGGGTTGGCCAGGTCGCGGCGACCTCGCCGAACTCGAATCAGCGGCCGCGCGGGGTATAGGTGCGCTGCTGGGCGCCCGGTATGTCACTGTGAAGCCGATCTCCGGTCTGTCGGCGATGACTGTGGCACTGTCCGCGCTGGCCGGATCAGCGGGCACGGTGTTCAGTTTGGCCGAATCCGACGGCGGGCACGGTTCCACCGCGTTCGTGGCACGCCGGTTCGGATTGCATTGGCAACCGCTGCCGTTCGACCTGACCAGCTGGTGTGTCGACGTGGCTGCGCTGGCGCGGCAGGCGCGCTGCATCACCGGACCGGTGCTGGTCTACCTGGATTCATTCATGACACTGTTCCCTCACAACATCAAGGCAATCCGCGACGCGGTCGGGGATCCGGTGACGATCCACTACGACGGCTCCCACACGCTGGGGCTGATCGCCGGTGGGGTATTCCAAGACCCGCTTGCCGAGGGGGCCGACAGCGTCGGGGGCAGCGTCCACAAGACCTGGCCCGGCCCGCCCGGGAAAGGGGTCGTTGCGACCAACGATGCGGGGGTGGCGGACCGGATCGACGATCATGCCGCCGGGTGGATATCCCACAGCCACTCAGCCGACACTGCGGCGCTGGCGTTCTCGGTCGCATGGATGACCGACCATGCCCGCGACTACGCCGCCGCGGTCGTCGCCAACGCACGCCGCCTTGCCGCCGCCCTGACCGAGCAAGGATTCACCATCTGCGCGGCCGAACGCGGCTACACCCAATCGCATCAGGTATGGGTCGACATCGACCGTATCTGTGGTGCCGAAACCGCCTCCCGGCTGCTGTATGAGGCCGGGATCGTGGTCAACGCCATCAGTATTCCCTACCTGAGCGCGCCCGGATTGCGGCTGGGTGTGCAAGAACTGACGTTCGCCGGTCTCGACAGTGCGGGCGTCGACGAGCTCGCCGTGCTCATGGCCTGCGCAGTCATCCATCGCGAACCGCCCGAATCGGTCGCCCGCGCGGTCGCAGCCTTGCGCGCCCGCTACGTCACCAGCGAAGACCTACACGCCGCCGAGGAACTCGCGCATCTGATGCCAAGTGTTCGGCAGCCGGAATTGAGGACCCCATGAGCACCGCCGACATCGCACTGGAGGTCGACGGATTCGACTGGAAGCCGGACTGCCGCCATTTCGTCGGTGGGCTGCCGTGCCGTCACTGGCGGCCCTGCCCCGGCTGCGGACTCTACGATCCGGTCACCCACCGGATCCTGATCGTGATGCTCAAACGAATGGGCGACATGCTCATCGCCTCACCGCTCCCGGCGCGGATCAAAGCCGAGCACCCCGGCGCCCATATCACCTGGCTCGTCGGCGCCGAGTCCGCGCCGATCGTGACGATGATCCCGCACGTCGACCGCGTCCTGATCTGGGACACCGACGCCGCCTGCACGCTGCTCGCCGAACACTACGACGCGATCTACTGCTTCGAACGCCATCCCGCCGCCGCCGGGCTCGTCCCACGGATCAGCGCCGATCACCGCGCCGGCCTGGCCTACGGCGACCACAACACCCTCTACCCGATCGGGCAGGCGGCGCGGCACTTCTTCGCCATGAACACCTGGAACGACTTCCGCACCCGTGGGAACACCAAGACCTGGACCGAACTGTATTTCGAGGTCGCCGGATACACCTACACCGGCGAGCCATACCAGCTGGCAGTCCCGGACGATGCGCGCGCCCGGGTCGCGGCGCGGCTGGGCACGGGCGGCGGTTGGGTGTGCTTGAACGTCGGCGGCTCCAAGACCACGAAGCTGTGGCCGGCTCGGTATTGGAGCGAGCTCGGGCAGCGGCTGCTCGATGACGGCAATCGGCTCCTGATCACCGGCGGGCCTGATGACGCGCGCGTCTGCCACCCCCTGCTGCGCCAGTTGGACACCGGTGAGGGCCGGGTGCGCTGCGATGCGATGCCGCTGGAAGAGTTCGCCGCGGTCCCGGAGTTCTGCGACGCGATGGTCACCGGCGACTCTCTCGGCTTCCACCTCGCCCTCGCCTACGACCTGCCAGTGGTGGTATTGCTGGGACCCAGCAACGGCGCGGAGGTCATCCCCAAGCACGCCGACACCGCCACCGCGCTGCGGTCCAGCCTGGCGTGTTCACCGTGCGCGCACCAGGTCACCTGCGGCGGTGCCGGTGGCTGCATGGACACCATCTCCGTCGACGACGTGCACGCCGCGGTGCGCAACTCACTCGCCGCGGCGCCCGTCAGCACGGGCTCGGAGGGCTGAGCAGTGGGGTACGTGCTCGGACTCGGCGGCCCCTATCACCATGACGCCTCTGCCTGCCTCGTCGCCGACGGGCGACCCATCGCGTTCGCAGAGGAGGAGCGATTCTCCCGGATCAAGCATCACCGCGATTCCCGCAGCGCCGCGGCTGCGGCGGCGTGGTGCCTTCAGCAGGCCGGACTGCGGTGGGGCGATATCGACGAAGCCGCCGTGGCGTGGAACCCGCACTGGCCCACCCCCGCCGACCACATCACCGACCCCGAGCTGATCACCGAACTCCTCGGACCGGCCACAGGTCCGGATCGTCCACGTCGGCTGAGCATCGTCGGCCACCACCTCGCCCACGCCGCCAGCGCGTTCTACCCCGCCGGTGTCGCCGACGCCGCCGTCATCGTCGTCGACGGCTCCGGCGACGGAATCTCCACCAGCATCCACCACGGCACCGCCACCGGTCTGCGAACCGTGCGGGCATTCCCCTTCACGCAATCGCTGGGCTGGTTCTATCAATTCGCCACCGAGCATGCCGGGCTCGGCGATTGGACCAATGCGGGCAAACTGATGGGGCTGGCCGCCTACGGGCAGCCGCGCTTCGACCTGAACTTCCTGCAACCCACCAGTTCCGGCTACCACCTGGATCTCACCGCCTACGGCCTGGCCCCCGAGACAGATGAGACCACCCGCTACAGCGACCTGTCTTACTACCGCGACCTACGCCGCGCCTACGGCAAGGCGTTCACCGACGCCGGAATCCCAGCCCAACCCCCCGCCGGGCACGACGCACATCGCGCGATCGCCGCCGATCTCGCGGCCTCAGCCCAGCTGCTGCTGCAACGCTGCCTGATCAGTGTCGTCGCGGCCGCGCTCGAAGAGACCGGCGCCACCGCGGTGTGCCTGGCCGGCGGGGTCGCGCTCAACTGCACCACCAACGGAATCCTCGCCCGAACCCCCGACATCGAGTCCCTGTTCGTGCAGCCCGCCGCCAGCGACGCCGGATGCGCGCTCGGCGCCGCCCTCGAGTGCGCGCACCGCCGCGGCGAACGCGCCGTACCCGGCCCTAGGCAAACCCACACTCTGCTCGGCCCGTCCTTCGACAACCACGCCATCGAGACCGCGCTACACACCGCGGGAGTCGCCTACAACACCCCATCCGACATCGCGGTCACGGCTGCTCGCCTGTTGGCCGAAGGCAAGGTCATCGGCTGGCATCACGGCCGCGCCGAGGCCGGGCCGCGCGCGCTCGGGGCTCGCAGCATCCTCGCCGATCCCCGCACCACCGCGCTACGCGACCGGATCAATCTCGAGATCAAACGCCGCGAGTTCTGGCGCCCCCTCGCACCGAGCATGCTCGAGTTGGGCGCGTGGACGACCACACCGAGCGCTCCGGCGGAATTCATGATCGTCGCCCACGACGCCACAACCTATGCCCATCAACAGATTCCGGGTGTGGTGCATGTCGATGGCACGATGCGCCCGCAACGGGTCGACCCAGGACTGCAACCGGCATACGCTCGCCTGATTCAGGCCTTCGAGGCCGAGACCGGGATCGGCGTCGTGTTGAACACCAGTTTTAACGGGCCCGGTGAACCGATCGTCCATTCGCCTGCTGACGCACTGCGCAGCGGCGCGCGGCTGAGCCTGGACGCCATCGTGATCGGCGACTATCTGATCACCTCACCCCAATCGAGCTCCACCCGACCGGCAGGACATGGATCATGACCAGCGTGACCGACACCGACACGATCACCACCATCGACAGGATCCGCGCCCGACACGGCCAGGCGCTGGGCATCGGCACCGGCTGCGACATCGCCGAAGACATCGACATCCTCATCGACCCCGATGCCAGCGTCACCATCGGCGACGGAGTCAGCATCCGCCGCGGCACCACCCTGCAGGCCAATCGCGGGGGTCACATCATCATCGGCGACGACGTCGCTATCGGCGAGAACGTCGTCATCTCCGCCATGACCACCATCCGCATCGGCCGCGGCGTGGGCCTGTCGAATATGGTCGATATCCACGACCACAACCACCGCCCCCGCACCCACGACACCGTCACCCTCGGTGACCCGATCACTGCGTGGGCCAGTGGCTTCGACGCCGCACCGATCACCATCGAATCCGGCGCCATCATCGCGAACAAAGTAACGATCACCGCCGGAGTCACCATCGGGCAGAACACGCGCGTCGGAGCCAACGCGGTCGTCACGGCCTCGCTCGCCCCCAACACCACCGCCGTCGGTATGCCCGCCCGCGTCATCGCACGCCACCCCGGTCCGCTCGACCCTGCGCAGCCACGCCGACAGCTGCGCATCGCCTGGTTCGGAACGTCGCTGATGGAACACTACGAAGCCCACAACCCGCGACTGTCCACCCAAGCCGACCTGCCCGAAATCGGAGAACAACTCGCAGTCACCGAATGGCGCAACCGTGGCTACGTCCACGCGCTGATCACCAGCTGGTCCATCCGCTACCCCTGGATCACGTTCCATTCCAACAACTTCGGCGAAGGAGGCGCGACCTCCCGAGACGTCCTGGCCAACCTTCGCGCCGCCGTCGACGCCGGCGGAAGCTGGGACCTCGCCGTCCTGGGGGTGGGCATCAATGATGTCTGGCGCCACCACCAAGGCCGCAGCGCCGAAGCAGTAGGGATCGAGGAGTACGACACCAATATCCGCACCGCCCTCCAACTCCTCACCGCCCGGTCGCGACGGGTCATCGTCATCGGCGAACCTCCGATGGGCTGGGAACCCGCCATCGACGTCCCCGCAGCGAACACCGACCTGGCCGACTACAACCGGCGCGCCCACCGCGCCGCCGCCGACGCGGGCGCGGACTTCATCGACACCTGGGCCCCCGTCCTGTACACCGCGACAGCCTTCGGATGGTCACCGACAGCGCCGGCCGCACCACCCGCAGGAGCACCGAGCGTCTGGAGTGACGGAGTCCACCTCTCTGAGCTGGGAGACGAACTCTTGCGCCAGCTCGTCACCCAGCACGTCACCGAACACCGGCTCCTCGACGGCCTGCTCACCCTCGACCGGCTCGACCGCAACACCGCCGCCCGCCTCTACTCCAGATGACCACCGACAACTCCACCATCGAGACAATCCAGAAGATCATGCGGCCGCGCGACCGGCCGCGAGTCATCTTCTGCGATTGGCACGGCGTGCTGTGCCGGAAACCGTTCTGGCACAGCATCACCGACACCCCCGGGCACTCCTTACACACGATCCTCACTCACGAGCTGGATCGACTGTTCACACCCGGCAACCGCGAAGGCCGCGACTGGATGTGCGGGACACGAACCTCCCGCGACATCCTCACCCACCTCGCCACCCAGCACCGCGACCTGGACGTCGACCTCCTGCTAACCCAGCTCGTAGACGACATCGCCGCAATGCCCGTCGACCAGCCGCTCATCAACGCCCTGCATCGAGCGCGGTCCCACACGACGGTCGTCCTGGCCACCGACAACATCGACCTGTTCGCCAGCACATTCCGCACCGCCGCCGCGCGAACCGATCACCGACCAGCGACACCAGCGCGAATGCAGACCATCACCGCGAAATTCGATGACATACTCAGCTCCAGCGAAATCGGAGTACTGAAGGTCGAAGACCCCGAATACTTCTTCGGGCCTTGGCTGGAAAGGACTGGACTGACCTGGTCGGACGCGCTCCTCATCGACGACCGGTCAGCCAACTGCCACGCGTTCGAGCAGATGGGCGGCACGGCCCTCGAGTGGGTGACGCACTCTGCCGAGTGAATGATCCAACCGAAACCCCAGGAGGCAGTGATCGCTCCAGACCCGGCGTACCTCGCGCTGGCCAAAAACGGTGGCGAATCACCCGGTGATACAGGCGAAAGCTCAAGGGCAAAACGCCGCCGACCTCATCGCCGTGGCCGCCCGTCATGTCGGGTTCGCCCTGATCGCTGTCGGATTGGCTGAGTGGGGCGCGGAACCCAACGGCCACGCCGAGATGCAAGCGCGCGTGGCGAACCAACAGTTCGACACTGTTGTTGGCACCGATCAGTTACGCCGCTGCCTCCGCGGTGAGCTGCCTGGACGCGTGCGCTGCCGCCGCATACCGGCTGTGCGTAGGCATAACCGATATAGAATCGGATCTGAGGCAACTCGGCAAGGCCATGCAGGGCGGTGCCGTCCTGCGGCCGAACCTGCAGACGTGGGCACTGGACGCCTTGGCCGATCCCGGCTATCCAGAGATGGTGGGAGTGCGTCATCGGATGGTGCACCGCGACATCCCGAGCACGTCCCTGCGCCCGGACGCACGACCTATCGTGTCGGCGGGCAAGACCGGACTCCCGAGGACGCCACACGTATGTTCGCCGACATCGCGCAGCGCTACTACGAGAAGTTCATCGCTGCGGTTCTCGCGGACTTCCCGTAGAGGCATCGGCGCTCGGAATCTGTAGGGAGGCGTAGCGGCGCCGTGGAGAGACCCAGTGATCCATGAGCTGCCCGTCCACCGGATACAAGACGGGCTGCGAGTACCAGCTGTTGTCGGGGGCTGCCGTACATACCTGCACCGTGCTGGCTCACGAGGCCGGTCGCGTGAGCGGCGATGGCAAATACACTCTGCCGCAGATCAAGTCGCGTGCAGAGCGCGCCACACAGAAAGGGCGCGGCGGCGACGACAACGCCACCTACCACGAGGTCCGCAAGTTCCTGCGCCTCGCATTGAAGTGCAACCCGTCGATCCTCGAGCTGCTGTGGCTCGACTAATACCTGGTGCGCACCGAGTTCGGCGACGAGCTGATTGTGCTGCGCCGTGATGTGCTCAGCACCAGAGCGGTCCGCAACGCCTATCTCGGCTACGTCACCGACCAGCTCGACAAACTGGTGCGACGCGGCCGACAGGACACCGACTCCAGCGACCGCCGCCGCGAGAAACACGCCCGCCACGTCGCACGGCTGCTGATCCAAGGATTCCAGCTCTACAGCACCGGCGAACGCACCGTCCGCGTCCAAGACCGGGACCGCATCATGGGCATCGGCGAACAGGTGATGAGCGATCCCGAGGCCACTGCGCTGCGCCACCTGCTCGCCCAAAACGAGCGCGGATTCAACGCGGCCAAATCGCCGCTACCAGAACGTCCGGAAACCGATCGGCTCGATGATCTGATGCGCCGCATCCGCATCGCTGACCTGAAAGGGCAGCTGCCCGCGTGAACGACTGGTATATCGCCGACCTCCACATCGGGCACCGCCACGTTGCCGAGACCCGCGGGTTCGACGACCCCGCCGACCACGACCGGAAGCTGGCCGAACTCTGGGACGAGAAGGTTGCCACCGGCGACCGGGGTGTGGGTGCTCGGCGACATCTCCGTCGGCGGAAACGTCAGGAACTCAACGCTCTGCTCTGGCTAGCCGACCGGCCCGGCGAAAAGCACTTGGTCACCAGCAATCATGACGGCTGCCATCCGATGCGCTCCCTGGCCGCGAAGTGGCAGTCGATCTATCTGGCCAACGGGTTCGCCTCGGTGCAGCAGACCGCGGTGCACAAGATCGCCGGGCAGCGCGTCATATTGACGCACTTCCCGTTCCGGCACGACCCCGAGGGCGACCACACCCCGGAGAACCGGTTCGAGTCATGGCGCGTGCCCGATGACGGCCAGATCATCATCCACGGCCACACCCATTCCAAGGTGCAGGTCCGCGGCCCGCAGATCCACGTCGGCGCGGACGCGCACGGCCTGGCGTCGGTGTCGCGTGCCTGGGTGACCGAGCAGGTCGAGCGGATCGTGGCCGCCACTGCGACGTAACGAGTGCTACCTGAATGTCGCTACGGTTCAGGGGCTGGCAAACCTAGACGTTCCGCGGCGGCGCGTAGGGCGTCCAGCCCCTCCGCGATCGCGTCGGCCTCGTTGAAGGGTTCGTACTCGATCCCATTTTCGGCGAGGCTCGCAGCTCTCTTGGGGAACGGCTTGGCCCCCGCGCGCTCGGCCACCCGGTGTCCTCCGGGGGTAGCGGTCTGGAAGTAATACAGCGTGAGGGGCGGATCTTCGGCCGCCAGAGCTTCGATAGCGTGACGCGCGAGCTGTGTGGCGATGCCGCGGCGACGCATGCATTCGACGGTGTACGCACCGCGGTCAAACGCCACTTCACCTGGCGCTGGCTGATACGCCACGAACGCAGCCACTGCATGGCCCTCGTCGTCAACAGCGACCCAAACCCGGCGCAGGGGATCCTCGGGTGGATGGCTCGCTTGGAACGTGATGCCCTCGATTCCGCATGCGCTCACGGACTTCAGTATGGAGGCCTCACGATCAATCGGTCCAGATCCACGCGGGTCGATCGTGCCCCCCGGCAACAGCCAGGCTATCGAAACTATGTTCGATTGAACGTAGGATCTCCTGCATGCCTGAGCTGGAGCCCCGAGACTGGGCGGAAAAATGCATAGATTACGTCGACAAGCTGGTCCGATGGAACAGTCTTCGTCCCGTATCTGAGTCGGCAGGTCTACACCGAGCTCGCGAAGGCCTTCGTCGCCGAAGCCAAACAGTACGAGGCCGACTACCAGGCCCTCAGCACCCAAACCGTCGTCACCGACAACTTCATTCAGCTCGCCAAGGCGCCGCTGGCGAACAAGACCTACGAGACCCAATACACCACTCAACTATTGGCCCAAGCGAAAAACAACTTCGACAACGCCAGCGCCGCGGTCACCGCCGCGCAGCAACGGCTGACGGCGGCTCAGGACACTGCCGAGGAGACCCAGATCGACTTCGAGGAGATCGGCGTACCCGAATGGAAGAATCAACAGATCCTCAAGGCGATCATCGACCTCAGCACCGCGGTCATCACCTTCGGCGTCGGGATCGGCGCCATGTTCGTCGGCGACCCTGCCGCAGGCGCCGCCGCCGCGGGCAGCGCGATCGAGGGAGCGGAGGCGGTGGAAGCCGCCGCCCAGGCCGGCAGTGACATCGCGAACCTGGCCGCGAGCCTCAAAAACTGCATGGACCAGCTCAAAAAGATCGCGGAGGCACTGAAAGAGGTCTACGACCTGTCGAAGGAGATCGTCGACGCCGTCGAGAACTTCCACGACGCCGAGGAATACGCCGCCAAGCTCAGGGACATGAACCTCGACACCGGCGGGGCGGATCTCACCGCGACCTACCAGTGGCAGATCTACCAGCAAAACACCGATGCCATGCTCGCCGACCCGATCCAGAAAGGCATCCGCTACGCACGCGAGCTCAAACTAGCCGTCGACGCCGTCGCCATCCACGGGCAGGAATTGGCCGCCGCCCAAGCGGCTGCGGTCGCGGCCGGCCAACAGTACGCCGCGGTCAGCCTGCAAAAACAATTGGCCGAACAGGAACAGCAGCAACTGCAGCAATACCTGGACTCCCTGGTCCACGGCAAGGCTCCGCTGGCAGCGCTGATGCAGCAGCTGTACCAGCGCTACCTCGACACCAAGAGCTCGCTGTTCACCGCCCTGCAGGGCTACCGCGCCTCGTACTTCTACTGGGCACTGGCACCCTCGGTAGTGCGCCCACGCATCCTCGACAACATCGGCGAACTCGACGCCGGGCTGACGAACCTGACCAGCATCACCATGGACTCCGCGACGGCCCTGGAACACTTCTCCCCGCCGCCGCAGATCCTCGCCGACAAGAGATACACCATCAACAGCACAAACGCCCCCGACGTCCTCGCCCAATTCAAGAAAACAGGGACCGCCCGCTTCGAGGTACCACTGGACACCGACGAGTTCGCCGGTTTCGGCCGAGTCCGGCTCACCCGCGTCCGGATCTGGGTGGACAATGCCGTGCCGCGAAACGGCAGCTCGATCAACCTGACCCTCGGCAACCAAGGCAACTACCTCGATCGCTATCGAGGCAAAACGTATCAATTCACTTCCAAGCCTTTGGCTCTCGACTTCGAGTACCGGGTCACTGCCAAGAAGAACGGACCACCCGACTGGAGCTTCGACGACGGCACCTACGGTTACGTCGAAGTCGACGGCGCCCTCGACCAGCAGGTGAGCTACGCCTATTTCGAACCGACGCCCTTCGCCGGATGGTGCATCATGGCCGACCCGTCGACAACCGACTTGTCGAACGCGACTTCGATCACCATGCAGTTCTCCGGCTCGATAATCCACGACGCGTGACAGACCGCCGACGAGCACGCCGGCGTCGATGCTGATCTGGCTGCTGGCAGCAGCTCCGGGGCGCACGCGGCGGACACTATGCGGCGCATACCCGTTTCGAACTCCGCGCCGACCGCGGCTTGCAGGTGCGGTGCGGGAAGGCCGCCCGCAGGTGGTGAGCACAGGCACCTGTCACTACAGGCGGGCGAGAGGGGGCTCGCCGGTGAGCGCGACCAGCACCTCGGACACTGTGGCCAGTCGCCGAGGATCGTGCCGTTGGTGAACCCTGGGTACGTCGACGTGTGCGTGTCCGCGCTTGAACAGGGTCGCAGCAGAGCGGCCGAATTGATTTTTGACCAACTCTGCTGTGGTGTGGCCGATCCAATCCATGTTCACCTGTAGTTCTTCAGCCCATGGGGGTTCATCACGGGACCGGCGGACGAGGACTGCAGCCGAACCGATTCGCCGGGAGCGAATCGCGGGAGAGTAGTGCCGGTTCGGCTTGACCTCAACTGCTCTTGAGGTTCGATGATCGAGGAATGAGCATCCTGTTTCACAACACCATGCGGATCACGGACGGCCACCTCGAACAGTTCGAGGCGGCCGTGCGGCGGGCGGTGACGTTCGTCGAAGAACACGGCCCGCAGCTGATGGTGCAGGTATTTCTCGACGAAGAACGCGGCTTGGCCCACAGCTTCCAGCTGTATCCCGACTCCGAAGCCGTGCTCGCGCACTGGAAAATGTCTGATCCCTACATCCAGGACGTGATGGCCCACTGTACAGTGCAGTCGTTCGAGACCTACGGTGAGATGTCCGACGAGGTGCTCGCCGGGCTGCGTTCAGGACCGGCCGACCAGGCGGCGGTGCGGCCACTGCTCACAGGTTTCACGCGGTTCTGACTCTCAGATCGGATCGTGGTACTCGCGGGCTATGCCCGAAACCGAACACGGATATCGGAGGTAGCGCGGCGGGCCAGCTCTGCCGGGTTAGGCGCTCTCGCGCTACCTCCTGCGGGTTTCCCCCGATACCGGAGACCGGGTAACCGGCACATCATCTGCGTGCGGCATGGCACGCTACAACGCCGTCATCGGCTACTTGCCGCGCATCCATTGCAGTTGTGGGCCATATGTTATAACTTGCTCGCTCGCCGGGGTCACCCTGATCTGACCTACGGGGGGCGGGGTCGACGCGCAAGGTCGCGCGCTCGTGGTGCGCGACGACAACCTCGACCTCTTCCACGGCGGCCATTATCGCGGGGTTCACCCACCGACGTCGCCTGATTTATCGCGTGCAAGTGACCGATCGGACTTCGCCGAGAGAGGTTCGAAAGACGGTCTGAAAACGGCATTTGCATACGCTCGGAGCCCACTTCGTTCGCCGCGGTGGCATCGGGTGCGCGGGTCGGTGACAACAACGGTGGGAAATGTGGCGACAGATACGCTGATCACCGGTCCCGGGTGACCTGCGGCTACTGCACCGCCCTGCCGCTCCTACTCGGCATCGCCGCACACCGCGCCTGGCCTGAGCCGCATGTGCTGATTGATTCGGCCGCCTGCCTTTGTCGGCGTGTGCCGGATCGGAGCCGCACCTTGCCCGTCCCGATGCGCTGACGGTGCAGTTCCCGCCGGGTGACGATTGACCGAGTGAGCAGTGTCATGGTGCCCGACGGGAACTCGCGGCGTAAGTTCGTTAATTAGCGAAATATCGAAGGATGGTGAGCGTGCTCGACGAGTGCAAGGCACTGGCGAACGAGACCCGGTTGCGCATCCTGGAGTGGCTCAAGGACCCGGAGTCGAACTTCCCTGGGCGGGAGGGGGATACGGCCGAACTCGGTGTCTGCGTCGGCCTCATCCAGCAGAAGGCCGGGACCTCGGCTTCGACCATGTCGGTGCATCTGGCGATCCTGCAGCGCGCCGGATTCCTCCATGCCACGCGGCGCGGGCAGTGGACGTATTACCGCCGCGACGATGCCCGCATTCGCGCTTTCACCGAACAACTCCATCGCGTTCTCTGAATCCGAAAGGCAGCGTCATATGCCCATCGCACTGTCCATCCTCGATCTGGCATCGATCGCACCCGGCCAGACCCCACGTGACAGCTTCGACAACAGCGTCGAATTGGCCAGAGCCGCCGAACGCAGCGGCTACCGGCGGATCTGGTACGCCGAGCACCACAACATGGCCTCCATCGCATCGAGCGCCACGAGTGTTCTGATCGGCTATGTCGCTGCGCATACCGACACCATTCGGCTCGGCGCGGGCGGCATCATGCTGCCCAATCACTCACCGCTGGTCATCGCGGAGCAGTTCGGCACGCTGGAAACGTTGTTTCCGGGCCGGATCGACCTCGGGCTCGGACGCGCCCCGGGCAGCGACCAGAAAACCATGCACGCGCTGCGCCGTAGCCCGTCGTCCGCGGACTCCTTCCCACAGGATGTGCTGGAACTGCAGGGCTACCTGTCAGGGCAGTCGCGAGTGCCGGGCGTGCGCGCGGTTCCGCGCGCGGAAGGTGTTGTGCCGCTCTACATTCTGGGTTCGTCGCTGTTCGGTGCTCAGCTCGCCGCGCAGCTCGGCCTGCCGTATGCCTTCGCATCTCATTTCGCACCGGCCGCCCTGCATCAAGCGGTCGCCGTCTACCGCGACACCTTCCGGCCGTCGGAGCAATTGGCTGAACCATACGTCATGGCCGGAGTCAACGTATTCGCTGCCGAGGACCACGACGAGGCGGCCGAGCAGAAGGTGACCGCCTACCGTGCCCGGACCCGGATGATGATCTCGCGAGGTGCGGCGGGCCCCGACTTCACCGACGCGGAGATCGACGCATTCCTCGCCTCCTCCAACGGCCGCCAACTCGCCTCGATGACCCAGTACACCGCCGTCGGCACGTCCACCGAAGTCCGCGAATACCTCGAGGATTTCGCCACCTCCACCCACGCCGACGAACTCATCCTCGCCCACCAAGCCACCCGAATCGACGACCGAGTGCGGTCTGTCGAACTCACCGGCGCCGCCATGGCGGCCGCGACGGCCCGCTAGTTCTAAAACTGACGGAGGTTGTTGACACTGTGGGCTCCTGATACGAAGGAGTCCCGTGCCCGAACGTGTATGGAGTGAGAAGGATCTGGTCCGGCGAGCGAACCGGCGCCTGGCGGTGCTTCGGCACGCCGAGGAGGTCAGCTGAAGGTTGTTGCGGGGTCAGCGCGATGTGATGGGCTCGGGCGTTTCGGCATCCTGCGCTGGGTAGGCGAGGGTGTTCTTCGGGCCGACCGTGAGGATGTAGAGGAACAGGGCACCCATGACGCCGACGCCCACCCACATGGCCTGCTGCCAACCGTCGACGAAGGATTGTTGTGCAGCCTGGATCAGCTGTTGTGTGTGAGAGCCTGCACCGTCGGCGGCGTTGACGGCATTGGCGATGCCTTCGCGTGCGGTGTTCGCGGTGTCCTGCGGGATGCCGTCGAGCTTGCCGTTGATGGCGTTGCGGTAGCCGGTGGCCACGAGCGCGCCGAGTAGGGCGACACCGAGTGCGGTGCCGAATTCGCGGGTGACGTCGTTGAGTGCGGAGGCGACGCCCTGCTTCTCTTGTGGCAGAGAGCTGGTGATGGCTTGAGTGGAGGGAGTCATCGCCAGGCCCATGCCGATTCCCATGGCGATGATGCCGGGCAGGATGGACAGGTAGCCGCCGTCGACGGAGGCGAACCCGGCCATTTGCGCCAGGCCGACGCCGCCCACGGCGATGCCGATCGCCATGGTCGTGCGGGAGCCGATGCGCTCGGCCAACTTTGGGGCAAGGCCGGAGGTCATCATCATCGCCACGGCCATGGGCATCAGGGCCAGCGTGGCCAGCAGGCCCGACCAGCCGAGCACCGCCTGGAAGAACGGGAACAGCACCACGGCGATGCCGGCTTGGACACCGAAGACGACCAGCAGCGTGATCGAGCCGCCGGCCAGGCCGCGCTCACCGAAGAGGCGGACATCCAGTAGTGCCGCGTCGCGGTGGCGCAGTTCCCATGCCACGAATCCGACGGTGGCGATGAGGCCCACGATGAGGCTGATCAGTGTCGCGGGTGTGGTCCAGCCTCGTTCGGGGCCTTCTTGCAGGATGAAGATGAGACCGACTACGGCGACGACGGAGATCAGCGCCCCGACGGTGTCGAAGGCATGTGAGGCGTCCTCGTGAGAGTTCGGCACGGCGTTGAGCGTCGTGGCCAGGGCTGCGATGACCAGAGCCGCGGGAAGGACGAACAGCCAGCGCCAGTCGGCGACGTCGACGAGCAGTGCGGACAGGAACATGCCCAGGATGCCGCCGCCTCCGGCGACGCCGGTCCACACACCGATCGCTTTGCCGCGCTGTTCTTCGGGGAAGGTGGAGGTGATCACCGCAAGGGTGATGGGCATGATCATGGCCGCGCCGATGCCAGCCGCCACGCGCGCACCGAGCATCACCTCGGCGTTCGGAGCAAGGCCCGCCACGACGTTGGCGACGCCGAAAACGGCGAGACCGGAGACGAGCATGGGTTTGCGGCCCAGGCGGTCGCCGATCGCGCCCAGCGGCAGCAGCAGCGCGGCCAGGGTGAGGGTGTAGATGTTGATGATCCACAGGATGGTGTTCTGTGAGGCGCCGAACTCGACAGCCATCTGGGGCTGGGCCACGTTGAGCCCCGACACCGACGCGATGACGGCCATCAGTGCGAGTGAGACCGCGACCAAGATGGCGCGCAGCCGAGCGGCGTCCGGGGTGGAGCCACTATCGTCGGCGGCGGGAACCGCAGGTGTGGGTTGGTTGGTGTCCATGGCTTCCTCTCGGAAATGGGCATGCCGAACTAGACGCGGCGGTCGATGTCCGGTCGCCGTGTTGGGGATGCGATGTGTGGTCGCGGCGGGCCCGGGTGGAGGTAGCGGGCCCTGTCGGTCAGGTGGTGATCTGTGCGGCGGCCAGCGCGGCGTCGGTGTCGGCAGTGGCGAGCACGGCGTTGATGTGCGCGCCGGCCAGCGCGCCTGCCGCCGCGGATGCACCGACCTGGGCCGTGAGGTCGGTCGCGTTGCCGGCCACCCAGACCCCGGGCACATCGGTGGTGCCCGCCATCATGGAGGCGAACCGGCGGCCCATGTTGTCGGGCAGATCCTCCATCGGCAACTCGAGTTCTTCCAGGCCCGCGGTGCGGGCCTGCATGTGGGTGGCGACGGCGAGGACGCGGCGGGCCACGACCCGCCCGTCGGTCAACCGGACACCGGTGAGCGTGCCGTCGGCGGCGGTGACGACCTCGGCCACCGGCGTGTCGACGACGGTGATGTGGCGGGCGGCGAAGCGCGCGCGGGTGTCGTCGTCGAGGTCGGTGTCGCCGGTGAAATAGATCAGGTCGTCGGTCAATTGGCGGAACAGCAGGGCGTGATGGATCGAGCCCGGTCCAGTGGCGATGATGCCGATGGGCTCGTCACGTACCTCCCAGCCGTGGCAGTACGGGCAGTGCACCACGCTGTGCCCCCAATGCTGCCCCAGGCCGGGTA
Organism: Nocardia abscessus; assembly: GCF_015477775.1. GTDB lineage: Bacteria > Actinomycetota > Actinomycetes > Mycobacteriales > Mycobacteriaceae > Nocardia > Nocardia abscessus_A. Next base: position 34,033 of record NZ_JADLQO010000019.1, read on the forward strand.
CGTCGGGCAGCACATCACGCAGCCCGGTAGCCACCAGCACACGGCGGGCGGTCAGGGTGCGGCCGTCGGTCAAGGCAACGGTGAACCGCAGGTCACCGTCAGCGGACGGGTCGGTCGGCGCGGTGGAAGCCACGGTCGCGTACACGACCTGGCCGCCGTAGTGGCGCACCTGCTGGCGACCTCGCTCGAGTAACTGCGCGGGCGGGGTGCCGTCGAGCACGAGGAACCCGTGCATGGCTTCGGCAGGCGCGTTGCGGGGGTCGCCGCTGTCGATCACGACGACCGAACGACGGGAGCGGGCCAGCATCAGCGCACCGTTGAGGCCCGCGGCGCCCCCGCCGATCACCACGACGTCGATGGTCTCGTCGGGCAGTGTGTCGGATGCGTAGGTGAAAACGTTCTCCGCCATGCTCTTACCCTTCATACACACCTGGTCCAGCTGTTCTGGACGTCTGCGAGCGACCATAACCGCACCTTGCATCAAAGGCATACAATGTTGCCCATGGCGCAAGAAGATGGTGAATTGGACAGCCTCGTACGCAAACGCATCCGCGCCTTACGTGTGGCGCAGGGCTGGTCCCTCGAAGAACTGGCCACCCGCGCGCACCTGAGCCAGTCCAGCCTCTCCCGCATCGAGAACGGCCAGCGGCGGCTGGCGCTCGATCAGCTGGTCACCCTCGCCCGCGCGCTGGACACCACGCTGGATCAGCTGGTGGAGACCGCCGCCGACGATGTCATCATCAGTCCGATGATCGACGCCGCGCACGGTCTGATGCGCTGGTCGATCAAGGGCGAACCGGGCATGAGCGTCGTGCGTCAGCGGATGACCGAACCCCCGCCGGACAATCCCGCCCGCATGCGCGCGCACCCCGGCCGGGAGTGGCTGGTCGTCCTGTCCGGCACCGCGATCCTCATGCTGGGCCACCGGCGGTTCCGCGTCGAGACCAACCAGGCTGCCGAGTTCCCCACCATGCTGCCGCACGCCATCGGCACAGAAGGCGGCCCGTGCGAAATCCTCGGCATCTTCGACCGCGACGCCCGCCGAGGCCACCAACGCGACAGCGAGGGAGAGCAAAGCGAGGACCGCGCAGGCGATGGCTCGTGCACCTGATCGCGCAGCCGAGCACTTGCGTGTGCGGCACTCTCGACAACCCAATGCTTGCGCATACTGGGAGATTACTTGCTATTTACGCATGGCGTCATAGCGTGATGGACATGGCCCACACACATTCGAGCAGAACCCACCACGCGACCACCCATGTCGCGGACTCCAACGGCCAAGTCGAGATCCTCGATCTGGATGCGGAAGTCCTCGCCGAGTACACCACCGCTATCGCGGCATGGCTGCCCGTCCAGGCTGCGCCACGCTCAATCGTGGACCTGGGCGCCGGCACGGGCGCCGGAACGTTCACCCTCCTCGCGCACTTTCCTGACGCGCATGTCACTGCGGTCGACTCCTCCGTCGAACACCTCCGCCGACTACGCGATAAGGCCTGTGCCACCGGGGAACTCGAGCGTGTGGACACCGTTGCGGCCGACCTCGACGCTGCCGACTGGCCCGACCTCGGCGCGCCCGACCTGGTCTGGGAGTCGGCCTCGATGCACCACATGGCCGACCCTGTCCGAGCGTTGGGCAAGGTCCACGACGCCCTCGCGCCCGGCGGCCTGTTCGCCATCGTCGAGCTGGCAGGACTGCCGCGGTTCCTACCAGAGACCAGGCCCGCCGATCGGCCCGGTCTCGAAGAGCGGTGCCATGCCGCGACCGCCCACTTCCGCGCCGAGCACGTGTCCCACCGTGGCGCCGACTGGGGTCCGATGCTGACCTCTGCCGGATTCACCGTTGAAGGTGTGCGCACTTTCACCGCCAACATCGAGGGCTCGCGGACTCCAGCCGTCGGCCGCTACGCGCTCGCCGTTCTGCAGCGCTTACGCCACGGCGGTGCTGGCACGATCTCCACCGAGGACCTCACCGCGCTCGACCGGCTGCTCGATACCGGCAGCCCACACTGCATCCTGCGCCACGACGACCTCGCCCTGCGCACCGAACGCACGGTCTGGGCCGCCCGCCGCGCCAGCTGACCAAGTCAGCAACCCGATGGTCCAGCTGGCGACGACCGCGCATGTGCCTGGAGCGGTGGGCCTATCAAACCCCGCCCGCCCCAACGAATTCCGTACGAGGTCACCGACGAAGCACGCTTCCGCCACGCCTTTTGCCCGCCTACCGCACCTTCATGCTCACCGCCAGGAACACCTGGAAAAAGGGAACCGAACGTCCTCGGCAACCCGGCACGCGTGGGCCCATGGTTGCTGTACCTTCCTACCCGACCACACAACCGCCATCTCTTGGCCCGGCCGAGCCGAAAGCCACCGGATTCTCTCTCGCCGCGGCGAGGTGCCCTGATCGTAAGGCGGGGCTCGGATGATAATGCGATGCGGCACTTCAAGCTGGTCGATCTGGATGACTGGACGCTCTGTCGGGAAAAACATCGGATCGGCGAGATCGAGATCGCTCGAGTGTCGGCCAGGTGTGACGCACCGGGGCGGATGTCCGTCTTTGTGGCGTGTCCGGTCACGCCGAGGAGCGGGTTATTCAGCCTTGGCGCGTCGGCCGGATGGTCAGATCCCCGATTTCGACGTCGTCGGGTTGATCGACCGCGAATGCGATCGCGCGAGCTACCGCCATAGGGTCGATGCCGATATCGGCCATGTTCTTCCTGACGTGCTCATGCAAGGCCGGATCGTCAACGGCATGGTCGATGAACTCGGTACGGACGAGGCCCGGGGAAATCGACGTCGTCCGCAACACCCCATCGGTGCTCTCCTGCCGCAAGCCCTCCAGGAGCGTGCGGACCGCGTTCTTCGTTCCGGCGTACACCGCTTGGGTGGGGACGATTTTCAGGCCGGAAACCGAGAGGACCGTGACGAGGTGCCCGCTGCCCTGGCGGCGGAACACCGGTAGCGCTGCAGCGATGCCGTGCAGGATTCCCTTGACGTTCACATCCACCATCGCCGACCATCCCTCGGCGTCCAGGTCGGCGATAGGGCTGATTCTGCTGATCCCGGCGTTGCCCACCAGGACGTCCAACTGCCCGAAGCGCTCGATGGCGAGGGTGACGAGCGAGCGGAGGTCCGCAGGATCGGTGACGTCGACCCGCGCGGCGGCCGCGGCGCCGCCAGCGGCTTCGATCTCGGCGACCAGCCGGTCGAGCCGGTCGGTGCGTCGGGCGCCGAGGACAACGGCCGCGCCGAGTGAGGCGAGGTGGCGAGCGGTTGCTTCACCGATTCCGCTGCTGGCGCCCGTGATGGCGACGACCTTGCCGTGAATGGTCATGACGATCTCCTCCAGCTAAAGTGGACATATGTCCGGTTATCTACCCGACCTTAGCGGACACGTGTCCGCTTCTGTCAAGAGCAGCAGCGAACCACGGCGCGCGGACGCGCAACGCAACCGCGAACGGATCCTTCGAGCGGCACGAGAACTGATGCACGAGCCGGGAGAGCTGAAGCTCAACGCGGTCGCGAAGGCCTGTGGTATCGGGCAGGGCACGCTGTACCGGCACTTCCCGACCCGGGAGGACCTGCTCGCCGAGGTCTACCGCCATGAAGTGGACGAACTGGTTGCCGCGGCGGCTCGCCTGCTGACAACGCACCAGCCGCCGGATGCGTTGGCGGCGTGGTTCGACCGGGTGGCCGCCTACGCCCGGGTCAAGCGTGATGTGTTCGCCGCCGTCGAGGCTGCGACCTGGCGCGACCTCGCTGCCCACAGTCTCGGCCCGATCGGTGAGGCGGTGGAACTGCTGCTGGCGGCCGGTCGCTCGGACGGCAGCATCCGCGCCGATACCGAAGCCCGCGACGTCATCGTGCTCATCAGCTGGTTGTCGCGGCTCGACGACGCGGAGCTCGACAGTCGCGGACCGCGGTTGCTGTCGATCCTCGTCGACGGACTCCGCACACACCGCCGTTGAGCGACTACGCAGCTGCGCGCTCATGATGTCAGCTGCACGGCGCGCCCTGGCCTGTCCGCTGAGCGAGTAGCCGGGAGACGGCCACTGTCGCAGCGCTTGATATAGCAGGCGCGCTCGGAGCGCCAAGTGGCGGTTGACCAGGTGGTTCAGCCGGGCGTCGAGGTACGGCTTGATCTGCTCGACCGCCTGGTGCGGTGACCGGTCTCCGTTGCAGCATCGCCACTCGAGCGCCGTTGAGGTGCACCGTCCACGCCGGCGCCTGAGCCGCCGCGAGGCCCACCGCACCGACGCCGTTGGTTGCCATCCAGCCACGGACCAGCAGTCCCGGCGATGGTGAGCGAGACCATGACGTGCAACGCGTTGTGAGCCGCACGGTGAGGATTTCTGTTGCCGGTGCAGGCGCTTACAGACAGGTGGACGGTGCCGCGTGCCATCGCTGGTTGTCGTTGGTGCACCAGCAGGCCACTTCCTGACTGCCGTACTTCTGGCATTTGCCGGTCTTGTAGTTGTTGCATTTGCATCGTGCTTCGCACCGGCGTGGGTCCGAACAGTCCTCCACCGACACATCCTGCGCCGATCCGCGCGGCCGCGCGTAGGCGGTGCCGGCCCCGATCTCGGGAAACAGTGCGGTCAGTGCGGTCAGGAATGCACCGCTCGCGGTGGCGATCCCGGCGCGGCGGATGAAGCTTCTGCGAGAGATCGTCATGACTTGTCGCCCTTTCTGCTGCTGGAAGCGTCCCGACTACCCCGGCGCCCGAGACGGTGCGCCGGTGGTCGGCGGTGACCGCTATGAGGTTGCGTGCCGCGCCCCCGACCCGGCCGCTTCCCGCGCGCCGCGCACGCGGACCCACCGACGCGGACTGCCGGTACCGGGTGCGGTGGCGCACTGACCCCACGACGGGATCAACCGCCGCACGGGGCGGGGTTCGAGAAATCCTCACAACTGGCGCGTGGGCCGTAATCGCAGCATGACTTACTACCGCTGCACATGTAGGCGTGGGACCATGCACCGCCCGAGCCGAGATTTGTGATGGCGTTACACCCACCGCAATACACTCCGTGCGCCCAGGACGTGCATTTGCAGCCGTTGTACTTGCACGCGGCGTTGGCGACTTCGGGGAAGATCGCGGTTATCGCCGACATGCCGGCGGTGAGGATGGCGGTGATGCCGAGACGACGTAACAGGTCACGGCGTGTGCTCACGAGTGGGCCTGCTGAGTCGAGGGCGGTTGGGGGAAGGGCAGATCCGCCGGCTCGCGGGCGTTCAGGTGATGCGGATGGGTGGTCGGGTCGTGGCCCGGCTCGGTCGCGCGGCGGCGGTAGGCCCCCACGCTCAACGCGGCGACCACGGCGGCGAGCACGGTGACCTGGATGCCCGGTGCGAACCCGGCCAGGGCCGGTCCGCGCAAACCACCGACCGCGGTCCAGAGCACTGCGGTGATGAGCACCGCGTTGCGGGCCACCACCGGCCACGAGATCAGCGTGCCGACCTTGCCCAGACACCCACACGAAACCTGCTGCCCGCGCAGCAGCGCGATCACCACCGCGGCGCTCACCACCGCCAACACGATCGCGGCCGCGACCGCGCCCGCGCGGCCGAAGACACCCAGCACATACATCGCGCCCACCACCGGCCACGAGATCAGCGTGCCGACCTTGCCCAGACACCCACACGAAACCTGCTGCCCGCGCAGCAGCGCGATCACCACCGCGGCGCTCACCACCGCCAACACGATCGCGGCCGCGACCGCGCCCGCGCGGCCGAAGACACCCAGCACATACATCGCGCCCACCACCAGCTCGGCCCCGGGCAATCCCCACGCGGCCGGAGCGAGCAGCCGACGCGGCAGCAGCTGGTAGGAGTCCAGCCACTCCAGTCGCCAGGCCATAGTGGTGGCGGCCTTGGCGAACCCGGCCAACACCAGCAGACCTCCCACACCGCCCCGCACAAGCAGCTCGCAGACGATTCCGATCATCGCCGCCACCGCCTATCCGGTGACAGCGAACCTGCACACCCACCGTGATACGGCGTGATGATCGTTTTCGAGAACGGGATATGCACGTGCCCTCCACCTACTATCGACCATGGACCGATACCGCAGAACTGAAGTCCCGAACCCGGAGACGGGCCCGGAGGAAACACCGTGACCAGCCCGCCTTATCGCGCGGGCCCAAGAAAGACCATGCGAGAGTATCGGAAACCGCGCCCGTCAGGTGGTTTCGGGCCACACGTTCAGCCCAACCCCGAACACGGTCGTGGGAAGCCCGGCCCCGGCCGCTCCCATACCCGGCCGCAGCGATGCGGTCAGGGACGGACGATCATCAGGGCTTGACCGCACTTCCTGACCGTCGTCGGCGCGTCCATTGTTCCGGTGTCGCTCACATGCGGGGGTGTCGAGCGCGGCCGGTCGCGAATGGGATCGTGATGCGATCGCCGGGTCGGTAGGCTTCGATGGCTCCGAGATGGGTGGTGAGCCCTGCCAGCGTGGTGCGGCGGCTGTGCCCGCGCGGCTCGCCGACCAGCAGAACTTCGACCGCGCAGTCTCGCACGGTGTCCGTCGCGACGGAGCGGTCGAGGACGGCCACGATGGTGGTGATGGGTTCGCGTCCGCGGTCGAGGTAGGCCGCTCCGGCGTCGGAGGGCCCGTAGCTCCAGGTCAGGATTTGCGGTCCGGAGCATTCTTTGATGAATGTCCAGCCGCAGACTCGCAGCATGCTGTCCAGTCCGGCGAACACGCGCATGTCCGACGCGGGCACCGGATGACCGCATCGAGTGCCCAGGGCTTGCATCACCGAAGCGGGTGGCTGTCGGCGATGCCAGATCTCGGCCTGCATAGTCGTGACCAACGCACCCTCACCCCGCGGTATGCGCCGGTCGGAGCCACGCCAGAACCGTCTGTCACCTCGGCGTGCGGTCTTTGTCTCGTTCGCCCTGGACATGGGCACTCATGCTCGGAGTCTCAGCGTCTGGACCTCGACAGACACGCCCACCGCCGGCGCACCAGCCCTCAACATCCGGTTCCGACCTCGATGCCGTCCAGCAGCATTCCGCAAACCCGCGACCAAGTGGCGAGGAATCTGAACCGCTCCACAGGTGCGGGACGGGGGCGCTGCCGCCGGGCAGGGGGATTGTGTGCTTGGTTCGGCGGCAGCGGCCGTATCCGATTCGGGCGCCGAACACCGGTGGTGACCACCCAGTTGCACCCGACAGGGTCGTCGCGCAAGCCAAGCCGACAGTTACCGCCGACACACCGAAAGACACCTGTGACTTCATGTTTCAGGTATGACGGTGGGGAGGGGATCTAGTATCGCCGTCGTCGCGGGCGCATTCTCCTCGCTCGTGACCCTGCATCAGGACCGGCGTGGCCCACAGCGATGCGCGGCAAGCAAGCCATGGGCATGACCGGACCAACGCACACCCCGTGATCCACATATCTCCACGGTGATGGCAGACCCGCCTATCCACAGCGAACCCTTCCGGGGCGGGTCTTCACACCTTTTCCGCGCCTACCCTGCCAGGTCGTCCCAGCTCAGCACTCGCCCGAGCATCCCCCCATGAACCTCCGGTCGCACATCCGCAGCAAGCGAAGAGGTGTTACTGGCCGGTAGGGGTGGGTAACGCCGGCAGTGGTGCACCTTTGCGCCGACCCGATGCTGTCGAACACAGAAGGGACGAGATCCATAATGAGCACACCAGACACCACAACCTTGCTCGCGCAGCTCCGCACTGTGCTGTCGCTGACCAACACCGAGATCCAGGTCGCCGAGACCCGCATCGCCCAGGCCCGCACCGAAGCGGTGCGCCGAGAGCTGTCGGAGAACACCGACAACGCCCGCGCCCGCGCCGAGGCCATCGAGGCCACCATCCGCGAGCTGGGTGATGTGCCGGAGCTGGTTGGTCCGTTCCTCGGCCAAGCTGCCGCCGCGGTCAAGGCGATGGTCGAGCAGGCTCTGCCGTTCGACGAGGCCCTGCTCGGTGACCTGGCTCTCGAACACCAGCTGGTCGACCGCGCCCGCTACATCAAAGCCCTCGCCACCTCCGCTGGACTGCGTGAGGTGGTGGCGTTGGCGCAGCGGTTGATCACCGCGCATTCGGCCACCGTCGACTGGCTGACCACCGTCCTGGCCGAGGACGCCCTCGGTGGGCCGGCCGCGCTGCGCCGCACCCCCTTGCAGGCCGCTGCGGGGACGGCGGTGAAGCTGTTCAACCTCCCGGTCAGCTGGTCGACCCGCGGGCTGGATCGGGCGTTGGACACCGTGCGTGCCAGCACACCCGCACTCGGTGAACTGCTGGCCCAAGGCGCACGCGCCGGGGATGTCGCTGTCAAGACGCTGTCTGCTTCCCGCGATGCCGCGTTGGAGACCGCTGAGCAGGTCACCCGCCGCGAAGGCGCCGACACCGCCGCCGACGCGCTGCGGTCGATCCGCAGCAGCACCGGCGTGCTCGAGCCCGACGAGCTGCCCGTCGACGACTACGAATACCTCAATGTTTCCCAAGCCGTCGCCGCGGTCAAGGAACTCACCGCCTCCGCCGACATCCGCGCGATCGTCGCCTACGAGGAAGCCCACAAAAACCGCCACGGCGTCGTGTCCGCCGCCCAAACCCGCCTCGCGGCCATCGCCCAAGAAGTCGCCGGACTCACCTGAGCTCGATCGAACCAGCCTGCGGTGAAGGTGCTCTACCTGGTCCACCCGCGACCGCCGCAACAACTGCCCCCACGTCGTCGGACACACCCCCGCCTGGAAACGTGCCCTGCAGCAGTTCGCCCTGATCTACGGCGACCGCATCACCGACTACACCGATAGATAGAATCAGGACCGATCGCCTTCACCCACAAGGGTTCTGGTTCTTACACTCCGCTGCCGGGCAACTCGGGGCGTGTGTTGCGGCCTTCCGGCCTTCCGGGCCATGTGCGGCGACCCGGTGACGTTGCGGACGGCGAGGAAGCTCCGGTCACCTCGTGAAGGTTACCCGGTGCTCTCCGGCGCAGTTGGTGTTGTAGATCTGCACGTGTCTGTTGTCGATGTGGCCGCCCCAGTTCACGCAGTGGCCTTTGCCGAAGACGTAGGCCGGCCCCGCGTGCGAGGTGTACTGGCCGTCGGCGATCACCGGGCATTTCGTCAAACCCGAAACCAGCCGGCGCCACCCGGACACCACCGTCACCGAAAACGGCTGACCGCGCCGGGCAGCGGGACGGTCGATTTCGCTACCACCGGGCGTGGTGATCGGAAACGATGCCAGAACATCATTGCTCGTGGAGCACTGGTGTGGATGACGCCGCACGAACCAGCCGCGTGGGCACAAGGCGCCCGATCCGGCCGCCGCCCGCAGGGTCGATACGACCAGCTCACCAGCCGCCCGGCCCGGGCGAAGCGGCACGGCTGCCCCGTGCCCGATTCCACGGTCGCGGTAGTTGTCGAGGCAACATCTGTCATGACTGTTGACACGCCGACGGCGCCATGCGGGGCTGCCCGACGCCGGACTAGCTCCGTCGGGGTGGCCGGAACGACGGTGGTCACAGCTTCTTGAGCCGCCGCCGATTGACCGTCAGCACCTCGTCTGACAGGTCCGGGGCAGCGTCCGCGATCGCCCGGGAGAGGACCAGCGCGCCGACCATCTGGCTGAACAGCGCCACCGCGCGCTCGCGGGCTTCGGCGGGAGTTAGTTCGGTGCCGGATTGGCGTGCGCGTTCGAGCAGCATGTCGGTGATGGTGGCGAAGTAGCCGTCAAGCCCGCGCCGGTATTCGGCTTGGGCGGCGGCTCCATGGCGGCCGGCGTCGGAGACGAGGGCGGCCGAGGCGCAGCCGATCTCGGGGTGGTCGCGGTGCTCGGCGTTGACGTACCCGTCGACCATGTCGTGCAGGGCCGCGCGCGCCGAGCGGGGATGCGCTTCGCGGATGGCGTCGAGCGCCTCGAGTGAGTCGGTGAAGCCTTGGTGGAGGACTTCGAGAGCGAGGTCGTCCTTCGAGGCGAAGTGGTTGTAAAACCCGCCGTGCGTCATGCCTGCCGACTTCATCAGCTCCTCGATGCCGATGCCGTCGATGCCGCGCAGCCGGAATCCCGCACCGGCCGCGTTGACGATCTTCTCGTGGTTGAGCCGCTTCTGCTCTTGCGTGATGCGGGGCACGTCGACCACCTTCCCGGCGAGCTCGTCTCTCCCGATGTTACTCATCATCAAAACGAGAGTCCACGGAGGAGTCCGGGCTTGACAGTTAATAATGATGCCTATAATCATTAATTATGATGACGGACGTCATCGAAGACTGAAGGGACGGTCATGAACTTCGGAACCATCGGCGCCGGGACGGTCGCGCAGGCCGTCGCCGGCCACCTCGTGACGGCCGGCCACAAGGTGACGCTCAGCAACAGCCGCGGCCCTGACACGCTGCTCGACGTCGTGACCCGGCTGGGGCCGCTCGCGAGCGCGGGCACGGCCGACGAAGCGGCCGCCGCCGACATGGTCTTCCTCACCGTGATGTGGCCGCAGGTCGGTGACGCGCTGGCCGGGCTGCCCGAGTGGGACGGCCGCATCCTGGTCGACACCACCAACGCCTTCGCCGACCTCGAGGTCGAGACGGCGAGCGAGTTCGTCGCGGAGCGCGCACCGGGCGCGCGCGTGGTCAAGGCGTTCAACACCCTCTACGCCCAGTACATCGCCGCCGATCCCCGGCACACGGAAGGGCGGCAGCTGCTGTTCTACGCCGGTGACGACGAGGCCGCCAAGGCGGATTTCCACACCGTCGCCGACGGCATCGGATTCGCGCCGGTCGACGCCGGGTCGTTGCGCGATGGCGGCCGCCTGATGCAGATCGGCGGCCCGCTCTCGGCACTGCACGCCCTGAGGCAGGACTGAAGCCATGAAGGCACTCGCCTACGAGAAAGCGCACGCGCTGGACGCGTTCGCCATCACCCTGGCCGAGGTCGCCGAACCTCGGCTACGCGACGGTGACCTGCTGATCGAAGTCCGCGCGATCGGCATCAACCCGGGTGAAGCCGCGATCCGGCAGACGCGCAGCGCCGAGCCCGGCGGGCGGGTCATCCTCGGCTGGGAGTTCGCTGGGGTCATCGCCGCGGCCGGGCCCGCGGCCACCGGGTTCGCGGTCGGGGACCGGGTGATGGGCACCGGCGACTTCACCCGCGACGGTAGCTGGGCCGAGCGCGTCGCGGTCGACCACCGGGTGGTTGCCAAGATCCCGGACCAGCTCGCGTTCACCGACGCCGCATCGCTGCCCATCGGTGTCCTCACGGCCTGGGAATCGCTGTTTCGCGACCAGGATGCGCTGTTGCCCGGTGTCGGCCGCGTGCTCGTCGTCGGCGGAGCCGGCGGCGTCGGGTCGATGGCCACGCAACTGCTCAAGGCCACGACGCCGGCATTCGTGATCAGCACGGCCTCGCGGCCCGAGTCGCGGAAGTGGGCAACGGCAATGGGCGCCGACCTGGTCGTCGACCACCGCGGCGACCTGGCCGGACAGCTCCACACAGCGGGGATCGACCACGTCGACCTGGTGTTCTCTACCTCGGGCACCAGCGGCCACCTGAAGGCGATCGTCGAGGTGCTGCGCCCCTTCGGTCACCTGGCCTCCATCGACCTCACCGGCCCCTTCGACCCGCGGGCCTTCACGGGCAAGTCGCTGTCGCTGCACAGCGAGATGGTGTTCAGCAAGATCGTGGCCAGCGGTGACGTCGGCAGCCAGGGCCGGATCCTCGCCCGGGCGGCGGACGACGTCGCGGCGGGCCGGCTGCGCCCGATCGTCACCACCACGCTCGAGGGCCTGACCGCCGAGAGCATGAATACGGCGCACGCACTCGCCGAGAGCGGCCGGACCATCGGGAAGACCGTGATCCAGGTAACCGGCTGAAGCCGGTGAACGTGTTCGGCTCCACCGTCCCGCCGGTTCTGGCTGCGACATCCACGGCCGCGCGTGAAACGCCACCCCCGATGAAAGGAATTCCCTGACATGACAACGGATCTGCTCGACGGCGAGTACGTCCCCAGTGCCGACGCGATGACCCGCGCTCAGGTCGAGCTCTACGAGCGCACCGACGGCCGCGAAGGCGCGACGACGGAGGGTGGCCCGGTGGTCGTGGTGACCATGCGCGGCGCCCGTTCGGGCAAGCTGCGCAAGGTCGCCCTGATGCGCATCGAGCGTGACGGCGTCTACGCCATCGGCGCGGCGGCCGGCGGCCAGGCTCGCAATCCGAGCTGGTTCCACAACCTCGTGGCGCACCCGACGGTGCAACTGCAGGACGGTCCCGATCGCCGGCTGATGACCGCCCGGGTGGCCGAAGGTGCGGAGCGGGAGAACTGGCTGGCCTACACCGACGAGCTCTACCCGTTTTTCGCCGACTTTCGCGCCCGGGCCGTCGAGACCGGTAACCGTGAGGTGCCGCTGATCCTGCTCGAACCCACCGAAAGCTGACCGAACTCGCCACGGGCGCCCGGGCTCGCACCCGGGCGCCCGCCATCCGGCCGACGCCGACCGAACCATCCTGTGGATCGACGTCGCTCCCGACTAAGGGGCCGTATAGCTGCAGGTCGGCGACGAACTCGAGCGTGAGGTTATGGGTCAGCTCGGTCCGCCGCCACCGGCGGCGCTGCGAACACGGGTACCTGCACCTTCAACGCCAAGTTCAAAACGTTGCCGAAGCCAAAGAGGAATGTGAGCCCGAGACCAGCCCCATCGTGACCGTGACAAACCGAGCAACTGTCTGCGCGTTGGCGTTCATAAGGGTCTCCCACCCGTGCCCAGAAGCTAAAGTCTCCTCGACCGTCAATGTGCCGATGAAAGTTCCTGGTCAGCCCCGTTCCCATCCTTTGGTAGTCCCGCCACGGGCTCCAGACGGCCACGCAAATCGCGCTGGGGCTCTACACCGCCTACAACATCGCCGCGACCGTCGTGGCCTTCCCACAGGGAAGGTCTCGACCGCCTCGGGAAGCGCGGTCCACTGCTCGTGGTCGCGGCCAGAGTCGCCACGTTCCTGGTGTCCTACGTGCTCTTCGCCGTCACCGGTCCAGCTATCGCGCTACTCGCGGTCGCGTTCATCGCCGCCGGGATCGGCATCGGTTGCGCAGAAACCGCCGAACACGCCGCCGTCGCCGCCCTTGGACCCGAACACCTCCGTGGCTCGGCCTTCGGGCTGCTGGCCACCGTCCAGGCTGGCGGCAACGTCATCGCCAGCACGATCGCCGGACTGTTCTACACCGTCGCCTCACCCGCAGTCGCCTTCGGCTACGTCGCCGCCTGCATGGCACTCGCCCTCGCCGCACTGGCCTGGGCCGCCAAACCCGCACCGTTCGTTTCTGCGCAATCCGACCGCTGAGCAAGCTCCTGCCCCGCCAACCGGGACATTCAAGCGAAGTATGATCTACAGCACACAATCGTTGCGGGAAAAGAGACACGTGATCGTCCAATTCAGACTCGACGGCGACGAACTCCACGCTGTCCGAACAGGACACGGACTCATCTAGACACAGCAACTGCGGACAGAAAATGCTTGTCGTCAAAGGACCGTTTGCCGACAGGTATCGCGAGTGAAGGCGTCGCAGTCTTTGCATTGCGCGTCAGTGTCGAAGTTCCGGCTTCGGGCAGGCCAGCGGGCCGGGGGTGTATCTGGCGAGCATCGTCTGGACGGCCTCTTCGACGGCGTTGTGGATGTCGGAGGTTGCGGGGTTCCAGCCGGTCAGCAGCAGGCGGGGCCACAGGACGTAGTTGGCTATCATGCCGAGGAACTGGTTTGCGGCGCTCTCGGCGTCGGGCACGTCAGCGTTTCCCGCCTCATGCTCGGATTCCAAGTAGTGCTGGACGGAGGCGAAGTAGGGCAGTTTGCCGAGCTGAAACTGCATCCGTCCCAGTTCGGGGAAACGAGGCAGTTCGGCGATGACGATCCGGAACAGGCGTGTCATGCGGGGCTCCCCGATCAGGTCGGCGTAGCGGTGGCCGATGGCTCTCAGCCCGGCGCGCAGATCTCCCGCCTGTGGCCGCGCGGTGGTATCGCCGGCGTCGCGCTGCCAGGACTCGGTGACGATGGCCTCGAAGAGGGCCGCCTTGGTGGGGAACTGCTTGAACAGGGTGGACTTCGAGACCCCGGCCGCTTCGGCGATCCGTGCGAGGGAGGTGCCGTTGTAGCCGCGGTCCAAGAACAGTTCTGTGGCCGCGGAGGTGATCGCCTCGCGCTTCTGCTGGGCGAGCCTGCGGTGATGCGCGGTGAGTTCTGCTGCCATGCGGAGAGTATGCCGTAGTCCCGAGGCGAGTCACTTGACTCGCCTCGGGAGGCTACTTAGGCTGCACCAGCAAGGCGAGTCGTGTGACTCGCATCTGATCTGTGGCACGCGGGCTCATCCTGGTTGTCACGTGGAAGGAAGTTCATGACGATCGACAAGATCGCTGTGGTGACCGGTGCGAATCGTGGCCTCGGGCGCAGCGCGGCCATCGCCCTGGCCACACGCGGGGTGCGGGTCGTGGTCACCCACCGCGGCGATGCGGCCGGGGCCGAGAAGACTGCGGAACAGGTGCGGGCCGTGGGTGGGACGGCCGCTGTTCTCCGGCTCGACATCAGCGACGTCTCCTCCTTCGCGTCCTTCACCTCCGAAGTCCGAGCGCAGCTGGAGTGCTGGGGTACTTCGCGGCTCGACGTCCTGGTCAACAACGCGGGAGTGGGAGTCTTCGGGCCGCTGGAGGCTGTCACGATCGACGACTTCGACACGGTGATGGGTACCAACGTCCGGGGCACGTTCTTCCTCATCCAGTCGCTCGTGCCGCTGCTGGCCCAGGGCGGCCAGGTCATCAACGTCTCGACGTCACTGACCCGCCACACCAGCCCCGCCACCTCGGTCTACTCTGCCTCGAAGGCCGCCGTCGAAGCTCTGAGCCGCACCCTCGCCGCAGAACTCGGACCTCGCGGCATCCGGGTCAACTCCATCGCCCCGGGGCCGACCGCCACCGACTTCAACGGCGGAGCGATGCGGGACGACGCCGGAATGCGCCAGGTTCTGGCCGGACAGACCGCTCTCGGTCGCGTCGGCGAACCTGATGAGATCGGCGCCGCCATCGCCGCGCTGGCCTCCGAGGGCCTGCGCTGGGTCACCGCCCAGCGCATCGAGGTCTCCGGCGGCGCCTTCCTGTGAGGCCGGGCGACCGCCGGTGGGAAGGCAGGCAGTGATGGCCCCGACTCACTTCGAGCCGACCGGTTCGTCCTCATCCTCGTCCAGCTCTGGCGCATCAGGGTCCCGCAGCACCCGCCTGGCACCCGGCTATCCGCCGAGCGCCAGGCGGCTGGTCATGTTGAGCTTCACCTCGCCGTAGGGCAGCACATGCGACCAGAACAGCGGGGTCATTCCGCGCTCGTCCTCGGCACCCAGCTCGATCGGGTTGTCGGGGTCGTCGAGGATGTCCTGGATCATCAGCACGTTCACGTAGACGAGTGCGGCCTGGCAGATCCGCAGGCACAGCACGCTCATTTCCTGCTCGTCGCGGCGGTTCGAGGCAATTTCGGAGTTCTTGCCGTAGAAGATGATCGAGTTCGCGCCGTTCCAGGCTTCGACCACGTTCAGGCCGCTGTTGATCTCCCGTTGAAGCTCCCGGGAGCGCAGGTAGCGGGCTAGAAACACGGTCTTTTGTGCACAGCCGAGTTCGATCATCGCCTGGTAGGTCGGGTGCGTGGAGTTGGCCTTCATGAACCGGCGCAGGATCGCCTCGGTGGAGGCGGTGCCGGTACGGATCGCGGTCGCGTACTTCACCAGCTGGTCGTACTGCTCGGCGATCTTCGTCCAGTTGATCGGCCGGGTCATCGCCGGTTTCAGTCCGGGCCACAGGTCCGGTTCCCCAACAGCGGGCCGGTACAGCTTCACCTTGTTGATCCGCTTGATCCTGGGCAGCAGGTCGAAGCCCAGCAGTTTCGTGATTCCGAACCCGATCTCGGACCGGCCGTGGGTATCGACGTACGAGGATTCCACGGCCATCTCGGTGCCGTGGTGGATCGCGCCGTCGACCATCGCGTGGACCTCGCTGGCCGAGCAGTTGAGCAGCTGGGAATGCACAACCACCGATCCGTTGCGCTCGACGCTCCAGTAGATCAGCACGCCGCGGCGGCCGTAGCGGGAGTGATGCTCGGTGAAGATGTTCTGGTCATATGCCCCGAAATGCGTGGAATCCGAGGCTATCGCGGTCGAGGACTCGCCCCAGATCGCCGACCGTCGCGCGGAGAAGGTGGCGTCGGCGATCTCCATCGCGATTTTCCGCGCGGCGTCGGCGTTGAGGTAACGGCGGCGGGCGTAGCGGATCTCGTCCTCGGTGTGTCCGGTGCCGCCGGACACCGACTTGATGCCGGTGTTGGTGCCGTAGGCGTATATCGTCAGCAGAAGTCGCTCCGCGAGAACGTCTTCCGGCATACTGCCGCGGCCGGCGACCGAAGTGATCCCGCGCAGGCAGCCGGTGCGCAGCACCGCTTCCCTCACCATGTCGATCAGTGGCACCACACCCCACGGGTCTGGACCTGCGATTTCAGCTTCCGCAGGTTGTGCGGTTCAGCCGTCGGCGGCAGCGGCGCCAGCTTGATCGCGCCCTGCTTGCGCTCGGCGATCTCCAGCCAGCCCGCCTTCGGCAGCGCCGCGTGCAGCGCCTCCAGCTCGGTCCGCATCGGTCGTGACGGCGGTATCGGGCTCACCCAGGTCCCAGGATCGTCGAAGACGAGCTCGCCGCCGTGCCGTAGTGGGCGACCGGTTACGCCGGGCTGCCATACGGGTGCGCAACCGCGCAGGACTCGGTCCGACCGCATCCGGCCCAGCACGGCCACGGGGAAGTCGAACCGCGAGACTGGTCACCCTCACGGCGACCGGCCACTGCCCCCAGCTCAGCGCTCCGGCGGAGACCGCCGCCGCCATCGCCACCCACAGCAGGAACGCCAGCCGGGGTGCGTTGTAGCCAGCGTCGGCGACGACCCAGATCTCCGATTACCCCCTCGCCAGTGCCCGGCCTCGATCAGATTGCCGATCACGGTCCTCAGCTGGTCCGCGGTAACCGTAGCAGCGTCGTCACCCGGCACCAGCCGCATCGACACAGCCGGTGTCGTGCACACTGTTCACCGAAGCCCTTGGTTATCGAAAGTCTTTCTGTCGCAGGAAGACATGATCAACCAGGGCTTCACCCGGGGCACCGAAACACCGGCTCAGAGGTTGACGCTCAAGCTAGCCCCCGCCAGCACGTTTCGACATCGGCCATGTCGTCGACCCGGGTCACGATAGTACACCGCCGCCGCGCCGCCCTGATCCCGATGGCCGTCCTCGCAGCACAGGGTATCGACGGCGGCCATCGAGGTCGGTGATGGTGTGTCTGACCGGGACCTCCACGACGTAGGGCATCCGGTGCGCCTGCAGAAACGCCCGGAATCTCCCGTCACGCCCATAGGCGGAATCGGCGGTCACCCACCCGGCGGTCACGCCCTCGGCGCAGCCGCCGTCGACCAACTCGGTGTACAACAGTCGACTAGCAGGATTTGCGACGGACGCTAAGGTTTTGGGCGTTCTTGGCTACATCGTTTCAAACTTGGGATCTGATGAGTGATTGAGGTAGTGATCGCGCGCCCGCAAGCTTCCACCGAGCGGGAGGGCTTGCGACAACGACGTGATCGATCGCGGTGGGCAGCAGTGGCGGCAGTGTTGGGTGGTGTGCTGTTACTGGCATGGCAGGCCACGCGATACGGCAACTGGCTGGTGGACGACGCGGGAATCACCTTCGCGTATGCCCGCAGCGTCGCCAACGGTTTGGGCCCGGTGTTGCAGCCCGGTGCCGAACCGGTGGAGGGATTCTCCAATCCCACTTGGCTCCTGGCGCTGGTCCTGGGCGAATGGCTCGGCCTGTTCGACCGTGGCACCCTCTTCGGTGTACCGGACTTCGTCGTCTATCCAAAGGCGATCGCGCTGCTGTGCTGCGCCGGAATCCTCGTCGCCAGTTATGTCGCCGCACGCCGGGTGTCACGGTGGCCCGCGCTGGTCACGTTCGCGACAGGCGTTGTGCTCGCGGCGATTCCGTCGTTCGTGATCTGGTGTTTCTCCGGGCTGGAGAACTCCTTGTTCGCGCTGGCGGTGTGCGTGCTGGCCGTTCACCTGTTCCTGGCGGTGCTGGACCAACGGCTCTGGACACCGACGGTGGCGGTGACAGCCGGTGCGATAGCGGCGTTCGCGGCGTTGACGCGGCCCGACGGCCTGATCTACTTGGCCGCGTATCCGCTGGTTTCGCTGATACTGGTTCGACGTGCCCTGTGGCTCAATGCATTTCGGCATGTGCTGTATTTGGGTATCGCCTTCGCGATTCCGTTCGGGGCGTACCTGGAATGGCGGATCACCGAATTCGGCAGACTCGTCGCGAACACCGCGGTGGCCAAGCATCAGGCGATGCCGACCGTGCACGACCTGACCAGGGCCGGTGAGTTGGTGCAGTACGCGGGAGCACCCGCGGCGATCGCGGCTGTCGGAGTGGTCGGGCTCGCCCTCGCCGGTCCGAGTAGATGGCGTGACGGTGTTGCCGCACTGTTGGTTCCGCTGGCGCTGGCGATGGTCGCCTATTGCGTGCTGCAACCGGATTGGATGGGGCAGTTCCGGTTCGCTACTCCGGTGTGGGCGCTGGCCGCGTTCGTCGTTGTGGTCTCCGCAGCGGAGTTGCTGGCAAGGCTGCGCACGCGCGGCCGGGCGCTGGTCGCACTGACACTGGTCGGCGCGCTGATCCCGTCCGGTGTCGCATTGGCCGACGCGGCCGAGTCCTATCGCGCCGATTCGGACGTGCCCCTGTGCTGGATCGCCACTCGATTCGGGCACTACGTCAACGGCTACGCCGACATCATCGGCCTCCAGCAGGGCAGTCTGCTGGCGCCCGACATGGGCGGAAGCTCGCTGACATCGCGACTACGCCTGATCGACATGGCCGGACTCACCGAATCGCGGATCGCCGACATCTACGCGGGCAAGGAAACCATCACCCTCGAGGATTACGTATTCGAGGAACGCAAACCCACTTTCGTGCACACCCACGGAGCCTGGTGGCACAACGGACTCACCGTCGACCCCCGAATGACCCGCGACTACTACCAGATCCAAGGATTCCACGGAGCGTCCGGCTCGGACGAGGACTGGGTCCGCAAAGACGTCGTGCGCGACGAGCAGCAACTCCAGCAACTGCGCCAGTACTCGGGTGGGGTCCTGCCAAACCTGTTGCCCGACTATCAGAAGACGGGTGAATGCGGAGGGGTACTGCGTCCAGGCCAGACCATCGCCCGCTGACAGATCCGTTCATCATCCAGTTCGGTATCCCGGTAAGAACCGCGCGAAAACGACGAGCAGGAGAACGAACGGCAGCGCGAGGGCCGCGAGGCCGAGGAGCACCGGCGCGGGCCGACTAGCACGACAGTTGGAGTTCGTTACCTGTAGATTGTCGGTGTGCTGGGTGATGTTGTAGCGCAGAATAATTCGGTGTGGCGGGCGAATCTGGATGATGTCTTCGCTCGTGTTGCGGGGGCGTTCGGGCGGGCAGAGCCGCGGGGGTGGGCGAAGGCGCATGTGACGGGGTTGCTGGCGCCGGTGGAGCGAAAGAACTCCTGGCAGCTGGCCGAGGCGGCGGGGGCGGTGAGTCCCGACGGATGTCAGCACCTGCTCAACCGGGCGCGGTTGGAGTGCCGATGACGTGCGCGATCAGGTCCGCGCCTATGCGGTCGAGGCATTGGCTTCACCAGATGGTGTGCTGGTGGTCGATGAGACGGGGTTTGTGAAGAAGGGACTGCGCTCAGCCGGGGTGCAACGGGGAGTACTCGGGCACCGCGGGCAGGATCGAGAACTGCCAACTGGGCGTGTTCCTCGCTTATGCCGGTCGTCATGGCCGAGCGTTGATCGATCGGGAGTTGTATCTGCCGGAATCATGGATCGCAGACCGTGATCGTTGCGTTGACGCCGGTGTACCCGAACTCCGTTGGAGTCGAGGCGTTTTGACCAAGCCACGGTCGGCCGAGGCGATGATCGGCCGGGCGCTGGCCGAGGGCGTGACCGCCGGGTGGGTGACCGCCGATTCCGCCTATGGGCGTGACGGGAGATTCCGGGCGTTTCTGCAGGCGCACCGGATGCCCTACGTCGTGGAGGTCCCGGTCAGACACACCATCACCGACCTCGATGGCCGCCGTAGAGTCGATACCCTGATCAGCCGCGCCCCAGCCGGAGCATGGCACCGGGTCTCGGCCGGGTATAAGCCCCGATAGACAAAGGGATCACGGGTACAACCGAAAATGACTGTTGATATTCCTGTACTTCCACTAGCGGTCTTGGATAGCTGCGTTCGTGATCGACTTGCTCGGCAACTTCCCGAACAGCGCGCCAGAAGGCTAAGGCTTCATCCATTTCAGGGAATAGCCGCTTCCGAATCGGGCGGGTGTCCAGATATGACTCGCCTGCCACGAAATTGTCGAAGAGCGCTCGTCGCAAGCGTGGAGCGCGCGCTCTTTGCCGCTTGTATTCCTTGATCAGCCACTCTGGGATGACAGCATCCGGAAAGTCGCAGAGTCGCCAAAACTGAACCGCGCCCGCGTGGCACCATACCAGCGCGATGCTGGAGAAAATCGTCGCCGCCATCTCATTTGCCTTGCGGAGCCAGTGAACTGCTGACTCGTCCGATCCCCGGTACCTGGCACATATAGCCGCCCAGAATGAACACGCCGCTCGATCGCCGAGGGAGTTGTGGTGATCGTCTGCCGCAACAACAAAGCTGCGTTCTGCGTTACGTAGATAGAGGGCGCGTTCATTCAAGCTGGTCTCACGTGACGCTTGCCGAAGCATTGCTAGTCCCTCACGAAGATCCTTCCCAAGGTGATAGCTCATCAGGTCAGCGACGTCTCTGCCTAATTGCTCCATCTGGCTCGCAGTTGCATAGTTAGGCTTATTCAGGCCACTGGCACGTATAAGGTAATTTGCCCCCGCCGATCCAGCGCTGCGTGCGACACTCAGCGCGACTGCCCCAGAATGGTCGTCGGCTCCATGGCTATGTACAGTGTACCCGGTCTTCCTAGGCGGATCTGTCGCTGAACTCGCCAGAGGCCAAGAACGCCGCTGTCAGCGGTTGTCCAGCTCCATGATCAGCGACACGCACCGGTCGTGCAGCTGCTTTTCGTCGACGACCCCGTTGCCCAGTAACGGCTCGCGACGGCGGGAGGTGACCCAGATGGTGGACCCTCAGTAGCAATTCCAGAGCTGGACGGGCCAATACACGACAGTTGAATATGCGATCCCACCAGTAACCCCCGAGTCCAGACCGGTGCGCAGGCCGGTATCGGCGTATTTGTGCCGAGGCTGTTGCTCCGATTGGTTCGTGGATGGTTAGCGTCCGCGTGCTTCGCGCCGGTGTTCGCGTGCGAGTGCGCGGGCTTCCCGCCCGGCGCGGGTGGTGCCGGTGCCGGGGGTCGGCGGCTGCCGGTTCAGCTCTTCGGCAGGTGGCGGCATGCTTACAGCGAGGATGCGGGCGACGTCGGGCGGTAGCTTCGCCAGCAGTTGCGCTCGGGCTTGCAGGATGCGGTCGAGCTGTTGCTGGCGGGTGTTCTCGGCTGCCTTCTGGGCTTCTTGGCGTTCGAGGGCTCGCTGTACGGCGTCTTGGACGCGTGCTTTCGCGTCCTGCTGCCGTTGTTGCTGCTGGCGTATCAGCTCCGGCACGTTGTGCATCTCACGTTGCACTCCGCGCGCCTGCTGCTCGAGTGCCCGGCCGAGCTTGCGTGCCTTCTCCGCTTCAGCGCGGGACACCTCCACCACCTGGAAGCGCTCCGGGAAGTCGCGCCGCAGCCCGTCGAGCTGCTTGCGGACTGTCGGATCCGCGGCCCCTACCCGCATCACCCAAGTGCCCGTTGCGTGTGGGTCGCGGGTCAGTACTTCCCGGTCCAGGCGGATTTGATTGAGGGTGTGGGCGTCGCCACGGACTACGACACCACTTTTGTACTCGGTGAAGTCCCGGCCACCCTGCTCGTTGACTCGGGCGGTGTCGTGAACTCGCGTGTTTCCCTTGCCTTTACCGAGTTCGATCTTCGCTTCGTGGCGCCACCCGTTCGCGCGGGTTTCGCCGCGTTGCTGCGCCATCCCTCGATGGAAGTGGCGGCCACGGGCGCGCGCTTTGCGGGATCGTTCGCTTCGGCGGCGTCTCTCGTCCTCCTCGGACATCCTCGACCGTCCCCCCGCCGCCGCACAGGGTGCCCGCTAGCGTGGGTGCGCTCCCGAATCGCAGTAATCGTCTATGCGGTCGGCGATATCGTCGGTGAAACCTTCACCGTGTTCGATCATCGTCAGCAGCATGTCCACCGGGTTGTCCACCTCGGAGGTGTAGTCGTAGCAGACCGACGGCCCGATCCCGTCGTACACCGGGCTGCCATTGGCGGGCACGTTCACAATCAGTCCGCCAGCGTTGCGGACCAGGTACTCGGTCAGGTAGCAGACGAGTTGGTCAGCGGTAACGGCGTTGTCTTCCAGCGCTTCCCGGGTCGGGAACAGTGCGAACGCACCGTGTTCCACCCATTCGAGCATGTAGGAGGTATAGCGTCCGGCCGGGGGCCGTGGCGGCACGCTCTCACCGGTCGTGAAGTCCTCGGCGACCGGGACCGCGGGGAGGGTTTCGTCGAAGAGTGTGTCGATCTGGGTGTAGCAACGACGCAGGTCGGCCCACTCACCCCACTCAGGAGCGAGTTGAGCTTCTGCCTCATAGACGGATGCGAGATCGGCCATGCCTCATCCCCTCGATACGTTGCTGCCGCGATTGGCTTTGATCGTATCGGTCCCGGTGGTCGTCGACCGCCGAAATCGTCCCTGACCACACCGAGCGCCGCGCCCTAGTGGCTGGGCAAGGTCGCCACACTGCCGCGCCGGAACTGCTTCCCCGTCCACTCCGAGCGGAACGGTCTTGCCGCTTGACTTGCGCCGATTGTCTCACCGCGCGCGGTGTGCGCGCTCATTGCGCGCGTAGTGGACGCGCCCGGTCTCGTGATGTTTTCGCTGGCTGGTCGATCCAGGGCGCGCGCGATGCTGTCCACCTCGGGTGCACCTCGGTCACGGTCGAACCGAGCTTGCTGGCCGAGACATGCCGGCGTTGGATGCTGGAGCGGCGGCAGGGGAAGCGGCTTCCTCGCCGCAACGCGCGTTGCCTGGCTGCCATCCTGGACAACCGGCCGGCACCCCTGGGTCCGGTGAAATCCGGCCGCCCGCGCGTGGCCTGTTACAGAGTTGCACGCGCCAGGCACGACCGGGCACAGCGAAGACTGAGCATGCACATCGTGCGCGGTGGAGGGATCGACAGGGCAACTCGCTCACAACGTCGGCGAGCACGATGCGCACGGTTCTGCGCTTGTTGCGTTAACGGCTGGTGCACGCGGCCGCGAAGCGCCGATTCTGCGCGCGGTCGTGCGCGGCGATATGACGTGGCCGCGCTCGATGGGCGCGACCGGATGCCCGCGGTGTGACCGGTGCGCGCACCATGCGCGATACGAGTCGAGTACTCGACGACACCTTCGGTTCGCGATGGGACTGCGGGGCTGGGCAAGGCCCTTCCGCCGGCTCGATCGAATGTGTAGACGGCGCAGCGGCCTAACTTTCTGAGGTGTATCGAATCTTCTGCCGACCAGTCCAGCCGGTATCGGCCGTGTACGTCCCATACCGCGCTCTGCCCGTATTCGATCGGGTTGCGGCAGCGGCGGCCTCGCGCGGTCATGGCCACGCATTGCTGCACATCCACCACACCGCCGGCACCGAGCAGGCGTCCATCGGCCACGATTACCGTGGCGGGCTTGGACTGTGACGTCGACGGGCTGTGGGCTTCGTTGTTCCGGTCACGGGCGGCGCGAGAGTATTTGACGCCCTGTTTTGCCATCCGAGCGCGGATTCGGGCCTTCCTATTCGACTTACGCGTCTTCTCGATCCGATTCCGGGCAGAGTCCCGCGGCGTCCACGTTCTCGTCGAGGTGTGGATATCGACACGATCCTCCTGCAGGGGCGGACCTTGTCCTCACCGCCGCTGAAGCACGCGGGGCTGTATCGGCTCGGAGTCGGGCCGGGTGCCTACCGATACACGAGAACTAGCACCAGGGATCGCTTCGACGAATCCGCAGCGGCCGCGCTGAATTGCGCCACGGACGGACGGTAGCCCCTCGGTCGACGGGGAGGAGATCGGACCGCCTGTTTCGGCGCAGTGGGCGACGCGGGGGCAGGCAGCGGCGTAAACTGCCGTGTGGCACGGCTACGCGTGCCCGCTCCGAGTCGTGATGGCCCACGTCCGCCACGGCAGCGAAGACAAGGTTCCCACCCGAATCGCGTAGCAGCCGTTCGCCAGGTCGTTCATGTACCCATGGCGGGACTGGACGTGGGACTTCCCGCGAGACGGAGCACATGATGACTCGCAACCGCCGCCGCAAGGCCGCGATCCGCTCCCATCGAACCGAGGCCGGTATCCCTTACATGGTTGCCCGCCGACAACTCGGCGAGCCCAATCCTCCCGTCGCGGCCAACACCGACAAGGTTCCCGCCGGAGTAGAGATCCTTCCCCCTTTCGCCAGCTGGGCCCGTCCGCATTCTTGCCAGTGGTGGGCGGAAACGACAACCCAGCACGGACCATTGATCGCGTTGACCATCAGCCGCGGCCCCGGGTGGTGGAAGTTGGACGATCTGGCCCGCGAGGTCGCTGGAGCGCTGCAGGACCGCCCCACGGAGCAACGAGGTCTGTGGATCTGGATCGACGGTGGCCGGTACGTCGTGACCAAGCGCGAACACCTGGCCGGTATCGCCGCTGCCCTCGACGCCGCCGGCGCGCTGTCGCGGTTGACGGTGCGCGCGGCGCCCGACGGGGCCCACTGCGAACACGCCAGTTGCCGCCGACGCCGGGGCGAACCCCCGATCAAAAGAACGGCAACTCCCGCGACGCCTGCGGCGCGACCCTTAGTGATGTTCGGGCCGATGCTCAGCTTGGCTGAGGTGATGGAGCAGCACCCGCAGCTCGGCTCTTTCGGGATCGGTGTCTACAAGCAGCCCGGGCAGACACCCGCGCAGCGGCAAGCCGAACTCACCGACGAGCGCAAAACGCTTGCTGAGCAGGAGGTCTGGGTGGTCGAAATCGCGACCTGGCTGCGGGCGAACCTCACACCGATCAAGACGCCAACCGTCGGCAGCTACGACATGAAACACATGGTGGAAAAGGCGATCGGCACATACGTGACCAACGGCGAACTCATCGCCGCGGCCCTCATCGCTGGCTACCCCCACCGGTACACAGACGGCCCGAACCTCCAACTCGGAATGCGCTCGCGGGACATGAAACGGATCAGGACAAAGTCGTCACCGAGTCCGGGCCGCGATGTCCTCAAAAACAGCGTGTCGCGCAACCCACAGGGCCGGTAGCCGAGGGCATTTCTGCGCACCTCGCCAGCGCCAGCGCAGACAAGAAGTCCTTCGATCATGGCCCGGGCGACCGCATCCGGCCACGATTCGCTCCACACCACGCGACAGTCCTGCCGCTTCCCCGATTCAGGCGCGTGCAGCTGCTGCACTCGCCAGAGCGGCCGGGATTCGCTGCGGCGGCGACTCGCGGTTGAATCAGAGGATGGTGGATTCTGCGGTCGTAGCCGTTCTCGCACCGTTCCAGCGTTCTGGGCGGATCGACTTCGCGGCGTTGACCGACTACTTGGAATTGCTCGCTTCCGCAGGGGTCGGAACGATCTTGGTGAACGGGACGAGTGGGGAGTTCGCCGGCCTCACCGCCGGTGAGCGGCGTTCGGTCGTCGAGCACTGCCGCGGCGAGTGGGCGGGCACGGTGATCGCGCATGCCGGGGCCGCGGTGGTAGAGGATGTTCGCGCGGCGGCGCGGCATGCCCAGGAGCACGCCGACGCGGGGCGGCCGGTCGCCAACTGTGGCTGTCGAACCCACTGCTGGGGCGTCCGATGATCCGGCGGCCCGAAGGGTAGTTGGCGCCGATGCCGCCACCGGTTGCAGGGTGATTGCCCGCTACGGACCCGCGGCAGCGCCCCACAGCCGAGGCGGTGTATAGATCGCCGGACACGTCCGGGCAGAACCACTCGACTGAGGTTGGTGTGGCGTAGTGTTCCGCGCGACTACCGAGCATCCCAGGAGTTGCATGCGATGGCAGACCGCCACTTGATCGATGTCCATGTCTTGCTTGTCGAGGACAATCGCTTACTGCTGACGCAGCGTGCCGGCAGTGACGTGTTCGCGGGCCGTTGGCATTTGCCGTCGGGCAAGCTCGACGGGGGAGAGCCGATCACGGCGGCTGCAGCGCGTGAGGCCTTCGAAGAAGTCGGTGTGACGATCGACCCGGCGGATCTATGTCCGGTTCACATTGTGCATGTGGCTGGTTCGGGCCCGGAGCCGAGGTTGGGTGTGTTCTTGCGCGCGGAGCGGTGGTCGGGGCAGCCGGTGAACCGGGAGCCGGAGAAGTGTTCGGCGGTGGCCTGGTTCCGGCTCGATGACCTGCCTGATGACATCATCGAGTACCCCGAGATCGGGATTCGGGCATTTCTCGACGGTGCGAGGGCGTCGTTCAGTGAGCACGGGTGGCCAGTCCTGACCACCGTGTAGCTCATCAGTGGGTGCGTGTGTATTGTGCGCGGCTGAGTTCGGTGAGTTTGTCACGCACGTAATCGATCGGTGCTTCCGATAGCTGGATTCCGACGGAGAAGTTGAACTCGTCGCGCCCGTACATGGTTTCG
Organism: Nocardia abscessus; assembly: GCF_015477775.1. GTDB lineage: Bacteria > Actinomycetota > Actinomycetes > Mycobacteriales > Mycobacteriaceae > Nocardia > Nocardia abscessus_A. The sequence continues at coordinate 60,716 of NZ_JADLQO010000019.1, forward strand.
TCGACGCCGCCCGCGGTGAGGTCGACGGGGGTGTAGTCGAGGAGTTGCTCAGGGGCGTAGCGGCCGGTCGCCATGAGCCGGGACCATTCCGGGGTGCCGGGGTAGGGCCGGAACTCGAACACACTGGCTCGAAACGATCCGGGTAGCTGGTCGGTGGCGTTCCACAATTGGTGGATCAGGGCTTCGGTGTCGTTGATCTCCTGTGTCGTCTCGCCGGGGAAGCCGAGGATGAAGTAGCCCTTGACGTTGATGCCGCGCTCGAGCAGCCGCCGCACGACGCGGGAGGCCATGGCGGGTGTGATGCGTTTGTCGATGTAGTTCAGCACGCGTTCGTTGCCGCTTTCGATGCCGAGCGCGACTTCTCGTAGCCCGTTGGCCGCCAACACGTCGAGCATCGCGTCGGTGGTGTGGTCGAGGACGTTGATGCGGCCGGTGGCGTCCCAGCATGCCCAGTCCCCGACCCGTTCGCGGGTGAAGGCGTCCATCATTGTTTTGATGACCTTTTTCCAGCCGAGGAACAGGTCGTCGACGAACCGGAACGCCCGCACGTCGAGCTGGTCACGCAGCAGGGTCATTTCCTCGATGATGTCGTGGGGTTGGCGGACTCGGATGGTGGTGTCGGGGTTGGCGCTGACCGCGGCGCCGCAGAACGAGCAGTTGTAGGGGCAGCCGCGGGCGCCGACCATGTTGGCCTCCCAGCGCCCGGTCTCGAAGTGCGGGTCCTGGCACAGGTAGGTTCGGTCGACGAACGGCAGCGTGTCGATATCCGGCGCGAGGTGGTGGTGCTCGCCCGGGATGCCGCCGGTGACCGGTGTTTTCAGGATCGGGTCCAGCCACATCACCCCGGGCAGCCGTGCTCGGTTGCGGTGATCGTCGAGCAGTTCGACTACGCGCGTTTCGGCTTCCCCGATCACCAGGGCGGCGCAGCGGCGCATCCGGGGGTCGGTGAGTATCGGTGTCGGCATCGCCTTGGCTTGGTGACCGCCGAGCATGAGAAGTATGTCGGGATCCAGGCCTGCGGCGATGGTCGCGGAGATCGTGTAGGTCGGCGCGAGCAAGTTGAAGCCGGCCCAGCGCGGTCGTGCGGTGTTGACTAGCGCGATCGTGTTCTCGATGCCGAGGCCGTGGGCTTCGGCATCGAGAACTCCGACGTTGTAGCCGTGCTGGGCGGCGTAGGTGGCGATGTAGCCCATGCCGAGCACGGGCAGGGTGAAGTCGTTGACTCGGGGCCGCATCGCGTAGTCGCGCAGGGGCGCGTTCACCAGCAGCAGATCGATCCGGTGTCGCGGGTCGTAGCCGGCGATCAGGTCAGCAGACGCCTGCGCGTTGGAGTGTTTTTCCATTGTTGATCCCCCATGCCAGTGTGAGAAGAGTCCACGCGGACAGCTGATCTCCGGCCAGCTCCTCCCACGCGGCCTTGAAGGCCCGCGCCCCTTGTGGCCATTGCCGGTCGGGATTGAGCCGCCGGGCGGCGGGCTGAACGGCGATGTCGGAGTAGTCGTAGAAGGAGAAGTCGTTGGTGTAGTCCGCGACCGCGGTCCGCGCAGTCCATCCACCGACGCGGTCTATGGTTTGCAGCGTGGTGACCAGCTCAGCGGGCGGCAGCTTCTCCCACCGCGATCCCTGGGCCAGAAACGCGCGGGCGGCCGCGCGCAGAGCACACTTGGGGAACGCGGCGCCGACCTGCCGGAATTGTTCATCGGACAGGTCGAGGATGCGCTCGGGTGAGGGGAACAGCGACGCTGTGAGTCCGTCCCGGCTGACTGGCTCGCCGTAGGCGGTGCAGAACCGTATGTACCGTGTGCGGGCATGACCGGCTTGGATCACCTGCCGCATGAGCGCCGCTGACAGCGCGTCCCACAGCGACGGATTGGCCACCCGCGCCACGGGGCCAGCGGCTTTGAGCGGCTCGACGAGGTCGGCGGGCCCGGCCAAGCACAGGGAAGGAACGACAGTGTCCATGCGGTATTCCCCGCCGCCCATACTGATCATGTAGTCGCCGGTGTCATCGCAGGCGACAGTGATCAACGCAGCCGATCCTCGGGCGGCGAGGGCCCGGTAGGCGATCCCGTCGTCGGTTCGCAGCCATCCGGGATGGTCGGTCATGATCATGCAGTTGTCCCTTCGTTCGTCTGCTCGTCCAGCAGGGCCACGACCAGGTCGGCGACGATAGCCGCGATCTGGTGCGGCCTGAGGTCGGTGCAGTCGATGACATGCACCGGCCATCCACGTGCGCGTAAGTTCCGCGCGAGGTCATCGAACATCTTCACCTGCTCGGCGGTGCTGCGCACTGGATCGCGTTCGAACCGGTCGTGCGCGCCGCGCGCAGTCAGACGGCTGGAGATGGTAGCGGGGTCGGCGCGCAGGAACACCGCCACATCCGGCACCCGCACACCTTCATTGAGCTGCCACACCTTTTCAGCGGGCACACCGTCGAGGACTTGCAGCACCAGACTCGAGGGCAGATGCCGGTCGCACACCACGACCTTGCCCGCTGCTAGTTGAGGGTCGATCTCTGTGGCCTGTTGGTGATGCCGGTCCGCGGCGACCAGGCAGGCGAGCGTCATTCCGGTGTAGGTGTCGGCGTGAGCGCGAACGTAGGAGCCGAGCGCGGTGGTGCTCGGCTGGCGCGCGGAGTAGACCGAGATACCCGAGCTTTGCAGGTGATCGACGGTGGCGTTGGCCGTGGTGGACTTGCCGACTCCGCCGGCTCCGTCGAAGGTCACCAACCGTCCCGCCATCCGCTGCTCCTTCATCGCCGCACCGCACCCGGGCGCTGGCGCGGATATGGCTTGCCTCCGGCGTTCCCCGGGTGCTCGGGCAAGTCGTTCACCTTCGCCGGGACTGCGTCATTCCGCCCGGGAACGCGGCATCGGAACCGGCGAAGGGGAGTAGTTGTTCGTAACCTGCTGTCAGGGAGGGCCTGTCCACCGGTCATGGCCGCGACCTTTCACGTGGAATGGGCAAGCGCGCCAACTGCTTTCCCAACCACAGATCTACGTCGTTCACTTGCATTGTGATCCATCGCCGATGGCCGTTGGCGGGATCGATGTTGATCTGCCCGGAATCGTTGACGACCACCTGTCGTCGCGTGAACTCGGCTGACGGCATCAGTAATCCTGCGGCGGTCGTCGCGACCGGCAGTGCGGAGCAGACCGGGTTGGCAGGCCAGCGGTCGAGATACGCTTCGAGTTCCGAGGCGACCGGTGCGCAGCAGGCGGCCGCCCAAAGCTTCTGGTGCACGGTGATCGTCGCGTCGGTTACCGTCTCCGAGCGCACCAGCAGCAGATCCTCCACGGTCTCGATGACCTTCGCGGCGCCGACAGGGTCGCGAGCAAATCCGTTGTCGGACTGCGTGACAGCGAGACGTTCGCGGACCTGCATGTCTTCGTTCAGCACGTGAGCGAGCGTGGTGGGGCAGCCTGTGCCGATCCAGCGAACAGCGGCAGATGTGCTCGCGCACATCTTTCGAACCGCGGCGAGCACATCAGCGCTCGGGCCCTCGATGGGCGGGGCTGGCCTGCCGTCATTATCGAACGCGCGGTGTAGTTTTCGTCGCTGGGCCTGCGCGACGACGGGCACGTCGTCGCGCCCGGCCAGGTCCAGGACGTAGCGGGCGTATCGCGTGGCGTGGTCGTCGGCGTCGTTGGTCACGACCAGTGCCAAATCATCCGAAGCAGCGGCGCACAGCAGCGCGAGCAAGTGGCCGGGGTCACTGGCGAACGGCGTCTCGAGGATGACCGGGGTCTTCGCGAGTGTGCGCGGCGGGGGTCCGGCAGCGCGTAGCTTCGCGGCGATCCCATCCCAACGATAGGTCTCGGCGCGGTCGAGCTGTTCGCGGTACTGCGCGTCGGTCTCGTCGCAATCGTCATCGTCGATCTCACCCACCGTCGAGGTCCTTCACATCCGGCCGGCGCGAAGGGGGCGTCGGTGCGGTGCTGGGTCACCGACCGCCGCCACGGTGTTTGGGGCTCCGGCGATGGACCACAGTCCTGTCTCCAACGGGGGCGATGGGGGGAAGGTGACCGGCAGTGCGGCCAGGGCCCGGTGAAACGGGCCGGTTCGCCAGCGCAGTTCGTTGGCAGCGACAGCCAGTCGCATCTCGGGCAGTGCGTCAAGCAGCTGATCGATGCTGTGCTGTACGACGAGATACGCCACGGACTTCGCGGGGCAGATGTGTGGTCCAGCGCCCCACGCCAGATGGGAGCGATTGCCGGTGCGGTCACCGCCGCGTGTCGCCAGGTCGTCGTTGCAGCCGGCGAGGCTGATGATGACCGGTTGGTGGGCGGGCAGCCACGTGCCATCGAGCATCATCGGCTGCAGCGGGTACCGGATGGCGAAGTTGGCCATCGGCGGGTCGGCGAACAAGACCTCGTCCAAGGCGTCTCGTGTCGACAAGCTCCCGTCGTGGAGGCCGCCATGGAACCGCTCGTCGGTGAGCGCCAGCAGCACGGTGTTCGCGATCAGGTTTCGTTGCGGTTCGAATCCGGCGCCGTAGAGGCTCATCAGCTGGGCGAACATCTCCTCGTCGTCGAGCCCGGCTGGGTGGCTGGCCAGCCGTGAGGTGATGTCATCGCCCGGGGCGGCGCGCTTGAGCCGGATCAGCGTCATCAGCGCTTCGCGCAGCATCGCCATGCCGCGGGCGGCGTCGCCGCCGGAATCGAAGCGCAGCGCCATCCCGGTCGCGACACAGTCACCGATGTGTGGTGGGCAGCCGATCAGCTGGTTGAGGGCCTCGAGCACAAGCTTGGAGGCGTACTGCTCGAGCAGGTCAGCGTGGCCGTGCTCGCAGAAGGAGTTGATCAGCGGAACAGCGATCTGTTCGACAGAAGCGGGAATGTCGAACAGATCGATCCCGGCAAGAACGTCGGCTGAGGCCTTCCGAAGGCGCTTGTGGGCGTCTGCGTCGTTGAACCTGGCGGCGTCCTGATACCGCATCATGGCCAGCACCGGCGAGTCCGCGGGCACGCTCTGCTGCCAGATGCTCGGATTGGATCCGAAGTGGGCAGTGTCATGAAGGATCGAAACCCCGGTCTCGTGGCGTAGGACGAGCGTGGCGGGAACCCCTGCAGCCAGCTCGACCGGCGCCAGCGCCCCGAACCTCTCGCGCAGGTCGCGATAGAAGCGGTGCGGATCGGCTGCGTAGTCCGGGCCGTACAGCGGAATGCGCGGGTCACTGGTAGGGAAAGGGGATCCGTGCGAGACCGGGCACATCCCCGTGGTCGTGGAAGGCGAGCTCGCTGGTGTGGGTGGGGTGGTCATCGTTGCGACTCCGAATGAGAGGTTGAGCAGGACAAGCAGGTCCGATAGAGGCGGGTCGGACACGGGCGTGCGGCGAAGCAGGGTGACGATTTCGGTAGTGCCGAGCGCTCGAATCAGGTCCGAGGGCCGCGAAACGGCTCGCCTAGAGTTCGGTGCACCGGCACCGCGCACTTTGGGTGGTCGGGATCAGGTCAAGACAGTGCCGAGCTGGTTGAGTAGTGCGTCGTGCTCGATGTGTAGGCATCGCGTGTCGACATGGCGGTCGGAGCGCAGCAGGCACAGGGAGTTGCGGCCGCGGACACCGTAGACCTCGTGGAAGTCTGTTGATTCGGCCATGAGGGCGTTGACTGGTGCGAGAGTGTGGACGCCCGGCGGAGTGACCAGCGTGAACCGCACCCGTTGTCCGAAACGGCTTTCGACCTTGCGCGCGAGCGTTGTCCACGCCGCGGCCGAGTCGGGTTCGTTCTGGACACCGAGCAAGGTGTAGTAGTGGTCTGTCTGATCATGCACGCGCTGATTGCGTGTGATGGCTATGTTGGGGGCGCGGTCACCGGCGGCCAGGCCGTCCAGTGCCGTGAGCCCGGGGATCCGCCCCGCGGTGCCTCGATAGTTGAGGCGATGTCCTGAGATCAGCCCCACTGCGTCGTCGTTCAGTTCGGCTGCTGTGGCGACCCGCTGCTCGAGCGGTGTGCGAGGGTCCATGATCACGCCATGGATGCGGCGGGCGATGTCGCCGGCCTGGACCGCGGCCTGGCGGCGTTCCGGCTCGTAGGAATGAAGGAGCGAGGGATTGGCGAGTCCTTGCACGACCATTGCCAGTTTCGCTGCGAGGTTGATCGCGTCCTGGAGGGCCAGATTCAATCCCATCCCGCCAGCGATGGTTTGGGTATGAGCAGAATCACCGCACAGGATGACGTGGCCGCCAGGATGGACGAAACGAGTTGCCAGGCGCTGCCCGAGTGTGAATTGTGTTGGCGTCGACTTCGGTTCGCCGACGATGACCGCACCGCCGAAGTGCACGTCGAGTGCCGTCTGAAACAGCGCATGCGGGTTATTGGTTCGGGGACCGCCGCTGCCGAGCTCGCCAACGATGACGCGGAAGAGCGGAGCCTTCGGATCACTGGGCAGGGCGGCGAGGAATATCAGACGTTGATCGCAGATCAAGTAGTGCAGACGGTCGCGGGGGAGGGGAAGCCCCCAAACCACGGTGTCGGTCATGCACAGATCGTTGTCGTAGGACGTGCCGACGAACTCGATGCCCAATTGGCTGCGCACGGTGCTGTATACGCCATCGCAGCCCACCAGCCACTCAGGACGGATTACCTCCACCTCACCGCAAGGCTTGACCAACGTCGCGGTTACGCGGCCGTATTCATCGCAGGTGAGTTTCCGCAGTTCGGTTCCCCAGAGAATCTCGCAGCCGAGTGATTCGAGGCGCTCGCGAAGGATGCGTTCGGTTTCGCGCTGGGGGATGTTGAGGATTTCGGAGTAGTTGGTCGGGTATGTGGGTGGTTTCAACCGCGTGAAGTCCAGCCGCGGACCGGCTTGCCCGCCATCGACAGCCTTCGCCTGCTTGAAGTGGTAGTCCATCGAGTAGCTGGGGATGCCGGCCGCATCGACGTCACTGGCAAGCCCGACCGCTTCGAGGTCTTCACGTGTAGAGGAATGCAGCGTGATGGCAGCCGAATTCGATGCCGGGCCGCGCCGCTTGTCGATCACCAGACAAGGGACGCCCCACCGCCACAGCTCCAAGGCGGTCATCAATCCGGCAGCGCCAGCGCCCACAACGACAACTCGATGGTCCGACGCAGAAATGACAGACATGAATAACTCCTGATCCAGCCTTAACGACCACCGAATAGGCCTCGATTCGGCGTAGTCCAGCAACAGCACGAATAGGCACATGACTGCGCAACTCCGGTGCGCAACAGAAACTCTGGGGTAGGCGCCCAGCAGTGCGGGGTAAGGTGTCAGCGCCTGAACCGCCGGATGAGCTGGCGGTCTGACACCCTACTTTCCGGACCGCATCAACGACCGCGAGCAAAGTATCCGGCGCGTCTCTTTTCGTAGCGTTCGCTCACGGTCACAGCTGTGGTTCGAATGACTCGACTCGACCATAATGGTGATCACGCCTTTCTATAACTATTCGCACGCTATCTACGACGCTCGCGAAAGTCTTGAAGTCTTTGGCGGTCGTCCATCGCTCTACGGTTTGCGCGCTACTGCGCCGTAAGCGGAGATCGGCCGGACCTCACCGACCTCGGTGTCGCCTGCACGCCACTGCGTGATCGACACGAAACCCGGTTCCACCATCTGCAGGCCGTCGAAGGCGCTGCGGAGCTGAGCCTGGGGCCTGGGGAAGTAGGGCACACCGCCGGTGCCGGTGTAGTTCTCGCACAGGGTGACATAGGACTTGCTGTCGTCGGTGCCGTCCCACATCACCAGGTAGCTGCCCGACGGCACCGCATCCAGCACTGTGTGCACGATGCGCAGCAGATCGTCGTAGGTCTTGGCATGGCCGAGCACGCCCATGAACATCACGGCGACGGGCTCGTTGAAGTTGAGGACGTTCTTGGCGTCGGCGATGATCCGCTCGGGGTCGTGGTAGTCGGCGTCGATGTAGGTGGTGACGCCTTCGGGTGTGGTGGAGGTGTGCAGCGCCCGCGCGTGCGTGAGCACAAGGGGGTCGTTGTCCACGTAGACGATCCGGGACTCGGGCGCGACGGTCTGGGCGACCTCGTGGGTGTTCTGCATGGTGGGCAGGCCGGTGCCGATATCGAGGAACTGGCGGATGCCCACCTCGCCGGCGAGGTAACGCACGGCGCGGATGAGGAACTGGCGCGACTGCACCGCCATGGTGGTGATGTCCGGATCGACCTCGATGCCGGCGTCGCCTGCGATGCGGTCGATCTCGTAGTAGTCCTTACCGCCCATCCAGTAGTTCCAGATCCGCGCGGAGTGGGGGATGTCGGTCCGGATGAGGGGGCTGTGGTCTTCGGGCATAGAGGTGGGCTCCTGAACAGACGTTGTGGTAAGGGGATCCCGCTGGCGGCAGTGCCTCGTAGCAGGGGAGTCAGCGACGTAGAAGGTGTGTCACGTTGCCGTTTCGGAAAGGCTTGCGGCCGACGCCGCCAAGCAGTAGACGTTCCTCGGTCAGCCGCGGGCGTATCGCGGGGCCCATCGGCCACCAGTCGTCGAGTTCGACCAAGCCGGGCTCGATCAGTTCCAGATCACCGAAGTACGAGGCGATCTGCCCGCGGGTGCGGTACCAGCCGGAGCCCAGACCCATTTCGATGAAACGCCGTTCCAGCTCACGCGCCATCTCGTGTGCTTCATCGCAGTCATCGGGGTCGTAGAAGTGTGTAATGGCGACGTAGGAGCCTGCGGGCAGCGCGTCGATGTACTGACGCATGATCCCGGCCGGATCGAGATCGTCGTCGACGTGATGCAGGATGCCGCACAGGATCAGCGCCAGCGGCCTGGTGAGATCGAGATGCTGGACGATCTCGTCGTGCGACAGCAAGGTCTTCGGCATGGTGAGATCCGCGGGGCACGAAGCGGGTGTGTTCATTACGCTCGAGCAGTACACGGCCGTGGACGTGACACACCGGGTCGTTGTCGACGTAAACGACGCGCGCGGTGGGATTCTGCTGTTGGGCGATCTCATGGGTATTGCCGACGGTCGGCAGCCCCGCGCCGATGTCGAGGAACTGGTCGATGCCGGCGGTCCCGGCCAGATAGCGCACCACGCGGTGCAGCCAGCGGCGATTCATGCGGGCCACATCGCTCTGCCGCGGCGCGACTTCGGCGACTTTGTCGCGCACGTAGCGGTCGACTTCGTAGTTGTCCTTGCCACCGAGGGTGGCGTCGTAGACGCGGGCGATGCTCGCGCGTGTCGTGTCCACGCCTACCGGCACGCGCACACCGGTTTGAGGAGGCGAATCGATCGTCAAAGCTGCTCCTGAACGGGGATCGCGAGCAGTGCGACGGCTAATCGGCGGCATCGCGAAATGAGTGGGACGACAACGTGCCGAGTGGGCGCGTCTCGCGGTGCGCCGCACGGCCTCGCGTAGTGGGGGTAGGGCTCTCGGCGAGCCGGTGGCTGCGTGGGGTGACGAGCGAGTTCGGTAGATGTGCGAGGCTGTTGTGGCGTAGCACCGTGCCTTGCCATCTCTGCAATCCGGGCTTGGAGTCGCTGTGTGGTGTCAGCATCCACTCGGTAATGCCGGTGTTTGCAGTCCGCCGTGTCTGTGCAATGGAAGGCGAGTCGCCGTAGTAGAGCTGGAAGCTCGCCGAGATTGTGTCCTCGTCGCAGACGACAAGCACAGTGTCGCCGACGTGTCGGCCCAGGATGTCGCCGAGTTCGCGGCCCACGGTGGCGGTCAGCGTCGTCCACGAGTCCGCTCCTGGGGCAAGGGGGCGGTCGGGCGTCTGTTCGAGGGGTGGATCGAATGCCGCGAGAACGTCGTCGACCAGAGCACCGTCGGCAGCTCCATAGTTGCGGCATCGGAGGGCGGGCGTTGTCGGTGGCCGCCCGAGGCGCGCCGACACTATGTTGGCTGTGTCTTCGGCTCGAGCGACATCGGTGTGGTAGATCGCCGCAGGAATGAGCTGCTCGTGTGCGAGTCGGTCACCGAGCAATCGGGTCTGCTGATGGCCCGTACTGTCGAGACCGCGGCATCGCTGAGGGCCCATGTACTCGTTGCGGTCGTCGGCAGGTGAATGGCCGGCGCGAACGAGGAGCATTCGCACGGTGAGCGTGCGTGTGCCGTTGGGTGCCAACGTGACTCACTTCCTTCTACCTGTCGCGGTTCTGGGTGTCTCGACGGTATGGGGCGTGGGTGAGCGGCCACCATGAAAGTGCCAGAAAGTGCCAGACTGGTTGACCTGCAACTTGTTGGGCTGCAACGATTCGACCGTTCCCACACTCAACTGCAAAGGTGGTGTACTGCATGAAAGTACGGTTTATCGGTGGCGAGTCCGGTGGCGACGGCTCGCCTCGGCTGTATGCCAGCGACCGGGAAACCCTGGTGGTGCAAGGATGGAGGACCGACAGCGATGATCGAATCGAGATCCCTCATCGCCTGCTCGCCTACAGCGAGCCAGGCACCTGTCTGGTCGGACTGACCGACACTGGGCATGGAACCTTCATCCTGTCCGGCGAGCCGGTCGTCGACCCCGAGGCATTGGAGCAGATGAAAATTCCCGCTCACGAGACCGCAGTAGAGATTCCCATCGGACAGGAGGTGCGCCCGGATGCGGCTACTGCTGGGTGCTGAACCATTCCGCGCGGTCCTGGCGACGGCAAAGCAACGCGCGTTCCATCTGGAAACCAGGGACGACTACCTGACAGAGAACGAGGAACCGTCCCTGGCGGCGTTCCGTGAAGACGAGACGACCGACCCGGGCGGCGAGTGGTTCACCGGATGGCAAGAGCAGGTCACCGCCGCGGTCGCACGTGGTGTGGTGATGCAACGAGCCCGAATCGTGTCCGAACCACACACCCTTTACACGAGGTATCTGCTGGCGCTGACGCGCCACAATGTCGCGGCAGGCGAAGACGTACGGTACTTGCCGCGGCGCGACGCAGATCCTGCCGACGCCGCGGCCGACGACTTCTGGCTCATCGATGACGACCTCGTCGCCTACAGCCTGTTCGACGAACGCGGCTACTGGGTTGGTGCCGCCTCGACCGACGATCCCGTCATCGTCTCCTACGCCGCCGAGGTTCGAGACCGCGTGTGGTCGGCCTCCACTCCCTACGCTGAGTACCTGCAACGCCGGTGAACGACGTCGCCCGTGGCAGGCAGGCGCTCGGAGCGCGACTGCGTGAGCTTCGCAAGGACGCAGGCCTGAACGGGCGGCAACTCAGCGCGGCCGCGGGTTGGCACTGGTCGAAGGTCTCTCGGTACGAGACAGGTGAACGGACTCCCAGCGAGTCCGACCTCGCGGACTGGTGCCGGATCTGCGGCGCAGAATATGCACTCCCAGACCTCGTGGCGTCACTGCGCAATCTTCGGGCGCAGTGGTTGGAATGGAAGCGCGTGACCGCCGGCGGACATGCCCGTCGACAACGTCGCGGCGTGAAACTGGACACTGATGCGCATGCGGTGCGCATCTATTCCGCGGTGCTGGTGTCGGGTTTACTGCAGACCGAGGCATACGCACGCGCGGTTCTATCCACTTGTATCGGGTTTCTGGGCACGTTCGACGATCTGGAGGCGGCCGTCGCCGCACGGATGGAGCGAGGCAGAGCACTGCGCCGGGGTCGCACGAAGTTCTCGGTCTTGCTTCACGAACCGGTTCTCTACACCCAAGTTGGTGACGAGGAGACCCGCGACGGGCAACTGCGGCACCTGCTCGAGATCGGATTCGGCAACCCGCGCCTCGTGGTTGGCGTCGTTCCCACCGATTACCGATTCGTCTACACCACGACAAGTTTCGCGCTATACGATGCTCGATTGGCGCTTGTGGAGACATTGAGCGCCGAGCTTTCGGTGACTACCCCCTCTGAGCTCGTATTGTACGAGAAGGCTTGGGACGGTCTTCGCCACCAAGCCGCATATGGAGACGACGCGCGGGAGCTCATCAGCCGAGCACGGCGGCGCGGAATGACTCAATGATGAGCGAGTGCGCCGACCAGCTGACGCAGAGTGCGCCACCGACACAGCCGACCTCGGCCGAGGAGTACTTGCGAGTTAGAAGTCGAGGGACACGACGTCTCACTTACCCGAGCACCAGCGGGCTCGTCCCGCCGAGTCATGGTTCGGCGGCTACCGCTGGAGGAGGCGGTGGGACACCTACCCGATGATCATGAAGACGACTCGGTCGTCGTGGACGAGTTGCTGCCATTCTCGTGTTGGGCTGGGGGAGCGGCCGAGGATGTCGAGTCCGTCTATTCCGGCGTTGAGGACTCGATGCATCGTCTCCTCGGCCGTGAAGTAGTTGCCTTGCATGGTGCGGCAGTGTGTGCAGTGGATGGCGATGGTGGTTGCTTGCAGGGTTCGGCTGTAGGCGGGGCGGATGGTGGCGGTGATGTCGCGACGACCGATGGTGGCGAGCAGGCGGGCTGCGACGGTCATCGCTGTCCCCGCTTCGTCCTCGGTGGTGATCAGCTTTCGGTAGCCGATGCCGGGCCGGTAGGGAAACAGCCCGGCGACGCAGGTAACTTCGGCGCCGCAGCGCCAGCATTCGCGGGGGAAGCCGAGGACGGCGATTGTGATGACCTGCGCCGCAAAAGGGGTCGAGGGACGAATTTCGGCGTGCGGGTTGTGGTTTAGGGCCAGGCAGGTCATGCACCAGAGGATGGGGCCGTCGAGCGGGTCGTTGCGGAGGATGCCGCCGTCGGGAAGTACGAGCACGGAACATTGTGAGCATTCGGCGGCGTAGCGGTTGCGTGCCGCGAACCGGCCGGCCATCGCGTGTTGTTCACTCATCGCTGCGGACTCCTCCCTGCGTTGCCCCTGCACATCCACAGATGCCCCGTGCGCGCTGCGAGTCGGTCACGATCGGCCATCTCTGCCGGCGGCGTGGTCCGGCCGGGCGTCTGCTGTCGCGGTCCGGTCTCTTGTCGATGGCGCAACTGGTGCAGCGGGAGGCGAGCCGTGAGGTCGGCGTCGCGGATCCCACGACATCGCCGCGGCGGCGCCCGCCAGAAGAGCGAGCATGATGACGACGATCACGCACCCAATCAGCATGGTTCGCTGCACTCCCCCTTGCGTTGGCCCACCCCTGACGTCGTCTCTGACATCCGCAGGGAGACAGCCGTTTTCGAGTCATGGGAATCGTAGGCTTTGGATGGCCGCCAGCGCGATACCGCCACGCCGCTACCGGAGGGGTCCCGCGAGGCGGCTCCGTGAGAGATTCGTGGCCGCGGAGCCGATGGTGTGGTTCGAGTCAGTTGCTTGCAGGTGAGCTGAGCTACTCGGGGAACGGAGCAGTGCGAACCATCAGATCGAATCCGAACCTGTTGAGCAGAGCGGTTCGCCCGTCGGGGACAGCGGCGACCTCGCGGGCGACGGCGTCGATGACGACGCGCTTGAAGTCCAACCGCGGATGACGTGTGATGACCTCTGCGACCCACTGTGGGTCGAGTTCTTGCAACCGATTACCGAACAGATCGACACCGGCGCCGGCGGACAGGGCCCCGGCCAGGTCGGAGAGTTCGGAGTCGACTCCCAGGGTCATGTGTCCGGCGATGCCGTCGCGGACGAGGGCGAGGCGATCGTCCGGCATGCCGAGTTCGGCGAGGAGTCGGGCGGCGTGCTCGGCGCCGCGGATCGCGAAGCAGCGGTTCGGGTGTGGATGTTCCAGCTCGATGTCGTGCAGCATCGAAGCGGTGAAGAACAGTTCGTCGTCGAGTTCAGCGTGGTGTGCCTGCGCCAGCGTCTTGCCGAATGCCCAGACACGGTAGGAATGTTCGAGCATGCTGGGGCTGAGCACGCTACGGGCCTCTCGCTCGGCCGCCACCGCCACGGAGGTGTCGGGCGGCCGCAGCGCCGCCTCATCGAGCCGCGTCGCGGGTACTCGGACCCCGAAGAACGACGCGACGCGGCCACCCAGCAGTGTCGGCATCGTGAACAGCAGAATTCCGATCAATTGATTCATCTGCCGCCGGGTCAAATTTCCTCCACTGGTGACAGCCCAGTTCCAATCGAATCCCTCTGGGGGTGCCATCGCACACCTCGATTTCGTGATAGCAACGGAATATGGGCGTGCTCGAAAACGGCGCTCGACCGGTCCGCTGAATGTGATATGCCTCCATAACAGAATTGATATCGACGGCGTCCCGCGTCAAGAGAAGAAGCCGCCCCACTTTGTACGAACGCGACCACGCAGATACCCATAGTGGGTGCAAGACAGGCGATGGCTGCGAGACCGTCCTCGTGGATGACTGCTGCTGTTCGATAGGGACTCTGCGCAACGGCGTCGTCGGCGCCCTGGCCGGTCCCGCCAGTGCGCGGCTGGTTCTGCCTTTGCGATTAAACGGTGCTCGCGAAGAGGGTGAAACTCCGATCGTGCTCGGTTCGGAGTCGAACAGTCATGCGCCGATTGGGTCACTCACGGGGACGCCCAAGAATTCCTGGCGCATTGCTTGATCCGGACCTGCGCCTTCGCGGCGCGGATTACAATTCTATCCACGATTAGTGCCCATCGGGTGCGCCCGGTTGGGCACTAATCGTTTTCAGTGGCGCATTGTCGGTGGCGGGTGGGATCCTCGACAGGCAGATCGTGCCGGGAGGTGAGTATGGGAAACGCCGTCACCGCGGTGGCAAAGAAGGCGTCGACGAGGAAGTCCGCGCCGCGGTCGCTGTGGGCGCGTGAACAGTTGGATCGGTTCGAGACGTATCTGGCAAGTCGAGACGATCTGTCACAGCGGACTCGGGAGACTTACTGTGAACGAGTCACGGACCTGTTGAGATGGCTGGAGACCCGGGCGGATCGTCAAGAAGCGCTCGATAATCCGGCTGCCCGGGATAGAGTCGCGCTGGCGTACCACGATCATCTGATCACCGAGCGGCGGGTGCTGCCATCGACGGTCAACCTCGCCCGGGCGGCGATCAACACCTTCTATCAGTGGCGCGGCGTGGGGCCGACCACACTCGCGCGGATCAAACACCCACCACGCACAACACGCACACTCGCCGCTGACCAGCAGAGTGCATTACTGCGTGCCGCCGCGGCACGCAGTCACCGCGACCACGCGATCATCGGCCTGCTACTCAACAACGGCCTGTCGCTGTCGGAAGTCCGTCTTGTAGACGTGGACGGGCTGGCACTTCGCGCCGAGTCGGGTCATCTCGAGGTATGTGGGCTCTCCGGCACCACTCGGACGGTTGTCCTGGCGGCGAGCACCCGACGCCTGCTGGAGCTGTGGCTGGCCGAACGTCGCACCATGCTCGGCGCGCTGCGGCCGCGCGCATTGTTCATCTCCGAGCGCCGGCGACGCATCTCCTCAAGCTCGATCGACCGCATCGTGCGCTCCATCGGACGCGAAGCCGGTCTCGAACTCTCACCCGGCACCCTGCGCTACACCTTCGACACCCGCATGCTGGAATCCGGCATCGAACCGTGGATCGTCGCGCAAACCATGGGACTGACCCGCCCGAACCCGCAGCGCCTGCACACACTGCAGCTGCCCCTCGAACCCCGCCTCGCCCGCAAGATCGCCGAAGCAATGGCCGTATCAGACACCGCCCCGCCCGGTCGCAACCAGCATCCAGCGGACACAGCCCCCACGAACGACCAGTTGGCCTTCGACCTGTGATGCTGACCTACCGGATCGTAAGAACGAGCGGCCCCGCGCCGGGTCGCGTGCGAATCTGCACCGCGTCCATCACAGTTACCGATAGCCGAGATGACTGTGGTTTGTGGCTGGCGATGCGATCGATCTCCAGCTGTTCCTGCGGACCGTGGCGGCAGTGATCAGTGATGCCCGACTCGCCGAGGATGTTGCAGCCCGAAACGCATGTCCTGACGCCAGCGGCGGCATTGGTCAGCAGCTGGACAGATTCTTCGGCGTGTCGGCGCGACTGGCCGTGGCGGCTTCAAGAATTCACACTCGCGCTACGAAGCATGTGGCATGACGCTGTTGTGGGTTGGTGAGGGTCGGCCGTCGGTGGCAGGCCCGCTTGCGTGGTGTTCTGCGTTTGTACCGGTGTCGCGGCCCCTATCGCAGCTACGGCAGCCCCGGCGGCTGCTGGCCACTGTCAGGGCCGCGCGTAACGCGTCCGCCGCCAGCGTCCGCCGCCGCACTGACAGCACCAGGTCAGGGCCGAGCCTTCCCGAAGGCGTCGCACAGCTCACGCGATCGGAGTACTCGGTTCTGATCGGCGGGGAGTTGTCGGCACGATGACAGATCAGCAGCATCCGGCCGGTCCGCAACGCCGGTTCAACAACCTGTTTCGCTCTCACGCTCCGGCGGTGTTCCGGCTCGCGATCAAAGCATTCGGGGGTGATCGTGACCGGGCCAACGACATCGTGCAGGAAGTGTTCCTCGCCGTGTGGGAGCAATACGACCGCGACTTTCTCAACGCCGAAGCGCCCGAGGCGGCTGCATTGATCATGACCATCGCCAAACGCCGAGTGATCGACCTGTGGCGGCGCAGCGACGGCGTCGTGTCGGTGCCCGACTACACAGACACAGCAGTGCCGATGCTCGGGCTGTCGGTGGTGGCCAAGAACCCCGCCGACCGAGTCCTCGACGACGACACCGTCAAATGCGTATGGCAAGTGCTGCGGCAGAACCTGACCGCCACGGAATACCGGGTGGCGGTCATGGCGTGGGATCTGTGGCTGCCGGATGCGGAGATCGCGAAAGTGATCGGCGCGAGTGTGTCGACGGTGCATTCGCACAAGAGCCGAGCCCGCAGAAGAATTCGGGCGATCGAGAACAGCGGGAGCTACCGGATCGAGTTCGATCCTCATGGCCGCTTCCCGCGCACCCCGCGCACCGGGGCCGATAACGGAGGTGAAGTGACAGCATGACCAAGGACACCGAAAGGGACACCACCACTCCGACAGTCAGCATCTACGAGGTATTCACCGAACTCGACGGCTATCTGGCATCCGACGACGACTACCGCTATGACGTCGATACAGGTCTGCAACAGCTGCAACGCACCATCGACCAGCTCACCTCAGCCGAAACCGAACAAGCCCAGCGGCGGGCGCGCCTTCGCGATGACGACGCCGCCGCGGTCGGGAACATGGTGGCCGGCGCATCAGCGACGAACGCGGCGCCGCTGAGGGAGATCGTGGCCGCGCGGATGAACGATCTGATCATCGGGCCCTTGCGGATCGCCAGTGCTATCTCTCCGGAGGTCGCGATCCGCATGGCCGACGGGATCCGTGGACAGCGGTGGGCGTTGAGTTGGCTGCCCGGACGGGTCCTGACTCGACAACAAGCCTTCAGCGGCATGGTGCTCGATGAAATCCTGACCGACCCGCACGAACTCGACAGCGCTACCATGATGCTGGTCATGGCCCACCTCGCCGCCGAGCTGTCGATGTCGCTGGAACAGGCCCTGTTGCGGCTGTCCTACATCAAAAAGGACGACCACTATCCCCACTACCGGTGGAGCCGATGCGCACCGCAACCCGGATACCGCGGTATCGACACCGAATTGCCGAGAATGCGGAAAGCGGAATAGATCTGCCCAGTCACGATTCTGACTGGCTGGACGCCAAGGATCCTGAGGACGAAGCCGGTGCGATTTGGAGAAAGCTAAAGCGCGAAGGTACATTTGCTTCCGTCAAGCTACCGAGCGATCGGTGGATAGGCGCGAATACCCCCGAACGAGCCCCGTACCGACGCACCGGTCCGGGGCTCGATTGGTTAGCAGAACAGAAGCGTGATCCATGAAGGCGTCGCTGCGGTCGGTCGATGGAGCTGGTCGCGTGGCCGTTGAAAGGCTGGACACGGTAGAGCTATTTCCGGTTCTGGGCAGAGACGGCTGCCAACCACGGACCGTTGATGACGGTGGCCATCAGCTCGGGGCACTTCTGGTGGGAGTTCGATGATCTGGCCCGCGACGCCGCCGGGCAGAACCGGCCCACCGGGCAGCGAGATTTGTGGATCAGCCTCGGCGACCAGCCGCTGGCCTGCTCGAGAAGACCGGAATCGGTCTGTTGCCGCGGCCGCCAGTTCAATCGCCTGGTCTCACCACGGTCGGATTCGTTTCGACCACCGCAGGAAACACCTGAAGGCGCACGGCACTCGGGCTATGTCGACCGTGTTCGCGAATCGCGTTGTGCGGTTGCGCTTCAGGGATTCACATACTGTCACCAGGGGGTCTGCGCGAGTCGTTGCGCAGAGGCTGTTCCGGAGACTCCTCGATGTCTCATGAGACATACGGGTTCTGGAAAACACGACAGATGAGAACTGGCACTGACCTGGACGGTGGTTCGGCGACGACCGCAGCGCGAGGCCGGTGTCGCATCCGTCCAGCGTAGCGGCAAGTGGTGACAGGAAGCGTACCCGAGACGGCATTTCCCCTCATCGGAAAGTAGTGGCTACCTGTAGGTTCGGCCCGTTGACGTTCGACAAATGTTCTTATCGAACGTAATCACAAAAAGATGCGGTGCGCCTGTGCACCCGGGGCGGAATTCGGGCGGGATAGGGAGTTTCGTGAGAGGCGACACCAGAATGTCAGTGCGCCCTGACCTGGGGGTACGACACTCGTGTCAGTAGCAGGCGACACGAGATGTCAGTGGTGCGGGTGACTTGCGATGGCCGTGACCTGGGCGAATGCACGCAGGCCGATCGCGAGGAAGATGTCGCCGAAGACCTTCCCGAGATGTCGCCGGACTGAGGTGGCATTGACGATGACCTGCGCATTCGACTCTGGCCGCCGATAACGCAACGTTCTCGGCGCTTACCGGGTGCCAGCACATTATCCCCGCGAAAGCGCGAGTCGCTAGGCGGACGGGGCCGTGAGGTGTTCGTTCGCGTGAGTATGGCAGGGCCAGCGGTGTGCGGCGTCGATTCGGTGGGCGGTGGCGTTGGCGATCCAGGTGCTGGACCAGCCATGGCGGGCAGGCATCCGGATTCCGCAGGTGTCGGCCGAGCGACGCACCTGCTGGCCGTGTTTGCCGAGGCCGTCGGTGAACAGGATGATGCCCTCGACGCTGTGGATGGTCAGGTAGATGATGCTCGCGCGCAGGATGGGCTGTGCCAGTGTCGGCACCGCGAGCACTGCTGACATGTCGAGGCTGCGGATGGTGGTGGCGTCGGGGGCGAGGTCGACACGCAGCAGTCGGGCGAGTTCGGATTCACCAGCCCGCTGAACAGGGCGGTGGCCGGTGCGGCGGCGCGCGCGGGGTTGGCGATCCCGGCGCGGATCCGGGCGGCGACGTCGGGGGTGAACGGCGTGCTGGTCAGCGCGGGTCCGACCGAGAACGGCAGGTTGGGCAGGTCCAGGTGCCAGCCGTGGTGAAGAATATGTCCCCCTATGCTCGGGCTGCTGGTCGGATCGTGAATCGATGCGCGACTCCGACTTTGCTGCACCACCCAGGTGAGTACGAAGCAATGGTGACCTGCCCTCTCGAATCGGGCCAGCTGCATTGGCTCACATAGCGCAAAGATGCCCCCGACGGCCGTAGGGTCTACATATGAAGGACGCCCGGCACCTGCGCCGCCGACGCTGTGGCCAGGTCGTCGCTACCAAGTCGAGAGGATGCGATGGCACTGCGGTCGGGACGAGGCGCGTCCATCTCCCTGGAGATGCTCGACCTATATGCGCGGCACGGAAACTTGGACGGAAAAGAGTTTGCCGACGTAGTGGCGCGGCGTGCAGCGTTCGATAGCCAGATCACCGAGGCGTTGGACGAGTCGCTAGCAAATCCGAGTCGGATGCACGGGTGGCGAGTACAGGCGCTGTTCGAGGCCATGGTCATCGCTCTGGGGACAGTACGGCTGATCAAGCAGGAAGACGTTGGCACCTACTTCTTCGATGACGCGAGCGGTGCGGTGAAACCCCCGGACTTCCGGATCGTGACCGAGGACGGTGAGCAGCTTCTAGTCGAGGTGAAAGGGGTGTCGCCCCGCGATCAGACCAAGTCCCGAAAGCTGCGAGGCAGAGATGTGGAGGAACTGCGCCGCTATGCCGAAATGACCGGTGCCCGATTGGTTTACGCACACTATTGGTCCGCGCTCAACCTGTGGACACTGGTCAGTGTGGACAACCTCACCCTCGATGAATCGAACTACGTGCTGTCGTTCGAAGCTGCGATGCTGGCGAACGAAATGGTCGCCGTCGGGGATGCGTGGATCGCGACCGTGTCGCCGCTAACCCTGACGATTGTCGGAACGCCGGGGTCGGGGAACTCCATGACTGTGGACGGCGAACTGCAGCAAATCGAACTACAGATCGCCGAGGTGAAGATTGCGGCGGCTGACCGGGAGGTCATCGATCCGGTCGAGCGCCGACTTGCTATGTTCTTCGTCCTCTATGGCAGCTGGGAGGAAGAGCTTCTCCCAGTGGAGGCGGAAGACCGGACACTGCCACAAGTGACGTTTTCCTACACCCCCGCAGTGCCTGATGGCGTGGACGCCGAACCGCCCCCGTCCATCATCGGTCAGCTGAGTGCGATGTACTCGCAGCTGTACAACGCCGCTACCCTAGGTCCTGACAACAGTGTCGAAACGCTGCATCATGACCCCGAGCCGGGGATGCTGCAAGATCTGCTTCCCCCCGATTACTGGCACCGCGTCGACGGAGCTCTGCCGATCTGGAAACTGAATGTGTCTCCCGCTTCCAGCGAGGTAGACGCGGGTGGCTGCGATTCCGACGGCGCTGAAGAACGCGGCTAACTTCAACCCAGGAAAGCCAACTGCCATTCTGATGTCGCACGCCCACTGACACTTTCGTGTCGCCTCTCAGTTCCCACGAGATTGTCAGTGAGCTGAGCGTCGAATCGGTGGGTGGATGCGCCGGCGATCCAGGTGGTGGGCCAGCGGTAGCGGGCCGCATCGGGAGCCTGCAGGCGTCGGCGGAGCGCCGCAGATGCTGACCGTGTACGCCGATACCGCCGGTAAATAGGATGAACCCGTCGACAGCGTGGATGGTGAGGTAGGTCTTGGTCGCGCGCAGCATCGGCTGCGCCAGGCTCAGCACGGCCAGCATTGCGGTGATACCGACCGCGATCACAGCGGGGAGGCGGATAGCATCGGCGGGCAGCCGCAACCGGAAGGTGTGCCCGAGAGTGCCTTCGCCGGTGGTGAAGTCGACCGTGACGTGGCCGAACCATTTCGGGCTTGCCCGGGGTGTAGTGCAACCGCGCCACGCAATCCTGGTGAGCAGAGATCCAGGCGGGTCCGCGGCGCAGCTCGAACGACTGCCCCGCCCCCGGTGCCCGCCCAGGGGCCGGGCTGCGTGACGTGTGACCCAGGCCTGCCGCGGGTCGATCAGCACCGCATGGGGTGCGGACTGGTGTCTTTACCCGTTCCACCCGTTCCCCGGTGGTAGCTTTCGGTCATCTGCAGCCCTCGTCCGGGAGTGAGATCGTCATGCCCATCGACACTGCCATCCACGACGATTGGACACGGAAGCACGACGACCCGCGGGAGCCCCTTCTCGCGTCGGTGGCACGCACGATGTACCCGAAGTCGCTCGAAGAGCTCATCGCGATCTGCCGGGACGAGAGCCTCGGCGCGCTCAAGGCTGCGGGCAGTCACTGGGCGTTGTCGCACGGAGCCATCAGCGACAAGACCTTCATCGAGACGCACGATCCTCACAACATTCGTCGCGCCATGGGCCGAACGCTGAAGGAGGTCGTGCCTCATTGCCTGCATCCGGAACTGCTCCAGCGCATGGCCGATGCAGACCACACCGGGGCGCCCATGCACGTCGAAGCGGGTAAGCGCGTGTACCAGCTCTACGCAGAACTCGATCAGGTCGACCCGCTCGACGTCTCCCCCACCGACGGGGTGCTCACACTCGGCGCATACATGCTCAAGCATCACAACACCACGGCGTTCAAAGGACCGTGGGGAATGGTGACCGCCGGGAACGCTGGCGGTCAGACGATCGTCGGTGCCTTCTCGACGGGGACCCACGGCGGTGACTTCACGGTCGGGCCGATCACCGACTCCGTGCTCGCAATCCACCTCGTCGCGGACGGTGGGAAGCACTACTGGATCGAGAAGGTCGACGAGCGCTACTGGCCGCAGCTCACGGACGATGACCTGCTGAGGGCGCTGTACGGCCCAGTCGCGGGTCGTGAGAATTTCGAGATCATCCGCGAGCCCGACAACGCGATGTTCAATGCTGCGGTCGTCTCGGTCGGGCGGTTCGGCATCATCTACTCGGTCGTGCTGCATGTGGTGCCGCAGTATGCACGGTACGAGCGTCGGCGGCTGCATGTCTGGCAGGACTTCAAGCATCAGATTCTCGATCGCCGGAGCCCGCTATATCGCGACACTGCCCTCGTCCCGGGTGGGTACGTTCCCTCGACCGATGTCGTCGGTCGGCAGCGCTTCCTGCAGATCGCAGTCTCCCTCACGCCGCACGCCAACTTCAAACGAAACCTCGCCGGCGTCACGAAGCAGTGGGAGACGAAGCTGCAGGACGATCCGCCTGGGCGCGCGGAGCGCGTCGGCGAGGTCCTCACGCCCTTCGACACTCGTATCCAGGGCCCACGGTTCTCGAACGCCGGCCGCGCGCACAGCTATCGGCACGATCCCGACGATCCGCTGAATGCCGAGGACGACACCGACCCGATCGCGCTCGCCTGCTCGAACGGCAGCTTCCTCGCGGGGGTCATCGAGGCCGCAATAGCTGAGCTCGAGGAGTTCGTCGAAACCAACGGCGCGGTCGTGGGCGCCGGCATCGCCGGTGTGGTAGCGCTCGGCGGCGCAGGTCTGCTAACGCTCATCCCGGCTCTCCTGGTGGTCCTGCTGATTTTGAAGGGCCTGCTTGAAGCATTCGACGCCGACGACCGCTTCGGCGAGCACATGGAGAGGATCAAGAACGCGCTGCTTGATCCGAACGAGCCGGATCCGCTGAAGCGCGCAGCAGGCCTGTTCACGTGGCAACTGATCGTCCTGCTCGCCTTCCGCGGTCAGCAGGGCGACCGTGACTACGAGGCGATCAACTACGCCGTGCTCGACCAGAAGGACTACCGCAACATCAGCTGCGAGGTAAATGTCGACTCCGTCGAGGTATTCTTCAACGCCGTCGACCACCGCCTACTTACGTTCGTAGACGCGCTGATCGCCTTCGAAATCATGCAGGAGTTCCAGGGCAAGGCCTGCGTCGGCTATGCCTCGCTGCGGTTCATGGGGTCGACCGAGGCGAAGATCGGGATGCAGCGGCACGGCCTGACGTGCGCGGTCGAAGTGGCGTGCCTGAAGGATGTTTCCGGCGGGCAGGAGATGGTTGACTACGCAGCCCGTCTCGCGCTCAATCCGAATATCGGGGGCATTCTGCACTGGGGGCAGCGCAACGATGCCACGGCCGCCGACATCCAGCGTCTCTTCGGTGATGCCTCCGATCCTTCGAACGGCGACCTAGGGGCTTGGCGTCGAGCGTTGGATGTCGTCACTGCGTCGGGAACGCACAACCGCTTCAGCAGCGAATTCACGCGACGCACCGGTCTGGAGCTGTGATGGCCGAGACGTTCTACGGGCCGTGGCGCATCACCCTGCTGAACGCGAACTCACACTTCGCGCAGCAGATGGTGATCGAGGGCTCTGACAACGCCGACGGCGGATACGACATCGCCTTTGGCGAGGCTTTGGACGTCTCGGTCACCGGTGCCGAGTGGCGGCTGCGGACCGAGTACTTTCCGTTCGGAGGGCCAGCGTGGCTCGAGGGTGATATGCGCGCATTGAGCCGGTTCGAGCCGGGAGCCGGACTGCTCGTGCAGATCGATGGGGCGTCGCGGCCGCCCGGAAGCGGCGCACCGCTCACGAACCTGCGGCTGCTGTGCATTTGCCTCGACCCCGAGACGAACCCGATCCCGGCGCCCAACCCTTTCGACTTCACGATTCCCGACTAAAGCGCCGACGCGGCCGCACTTCCCCGAACCTCCGCTCCGCCACCGCATCCCCGCCGAAGTCCGCGGCGGTGGTGCGTCCGTTTCTTCAGCCCCGACGAGACGACCAGGCCGCCCGCCGCGCAGCCAAGGGGCCGTGCGGCGGGCGGCCACCGGCACTCGACCCACCGCGTACCGGCGGCAGCTGCCTATCGCCAGAGGAAGCTGGCTGACATCAAGATGTCGCCTGCGAGTGACACTTTCGTGTCACCTCTCAGACACGACTGCAGTTCAGTCGTTTTCCGCTCATGTCATTGCTGTGGCTGTCACTCACCCCGAGAGCCTGCGCGGTCACCGCGACGTGATCAGTGCCCCAATGCGCCTGCGGCATCGAGCTGGGCCAGCCGGTGCATGCGGCTTGCCTCAGTGCCCGCACACTCGCCTCGACCACCGCCCGGCCCTTCCAGCTTCCCGGGCCGTGCGCCACCTTTGACGGACCTCGCGATGTAGTCGATCACGCACTCGCCGGTAGGTCGACCACCTCGAGTCCAGAACAGTCACGGGAGCGGCCTGTTGGCTCAGGCGACATGGATGGCTTTAGTCGCCAGGGGGGTGCCAGTACATGCGGAGGGCGCTGCCACGCCTGGAACATCCGTGCCGCGGTGCCCTCGTCCCACCGCTCCTGCGCGAACTTTCCGCCCGCCCGCTTCAACCGCTCGACATCGGACCACCCGTTGTCGCCGAGTTCGATCTGGGGAGGGAACGATCGGGGCGCCGAGAGCCCTCGCACCAGCGTCGGTATCACCTCATCCGCCACGTGCCGGTGCAGATGCGTCAACTCCGTCGCGGGCCCCACCAGTACTGAACTGTCGGGCCGTTCTATCAGCAACGCCGATTGCAGTTCCAGGGCGACCGGATCACCCGGTGTCGTCTCCGAAAGAACCAACCCGACTTCCATTCGACGAAAGGCGAGGACGCTATCGGCCATTGCGACCTTCGAGGTGGTCGCGATCGTCCCGGTAGCACAGAAGCGCAAGCTACGGTGCTTGTCGAGATTCGAGTAGCGCTGGATCAGCCGCATCGGATGCTCGTTCTCCACTCGGACACCCATCATCGCGGCCAGTCGCGGCGAGATCGACGGCACCTGCGAGACGGTGTCAACGTAGGGTTGGAGGGCCTCCACTCGTTTCGCCAGTTTGGTTCCCGCACCCAGCTCTGGAATGCGGCGGGCAACCTTGTTCTGCCACTCCCCGAACTTCGTTTCATCGTCCAAGACGGGCATCTCAACGGCCCTGGCGTCCCGTTCGGTCAGCGCGGTGCCGCGTTCGTTCTCCACGAGATGGAACAGGGTGTTCTCGATCGCTGCCCGCAGATGATGGATCGCTTCGCTGAACACAACGGCTGCCAGGGGCGGCACCGGACGAATGCCGACGACACTGGTCACCCACTGCCGGCCCGATTCGGTCTGGGTGAGTTCGATGGGTTGGCTGTCCGACCAGTGCGCGGCGAGCGCCCCGACGGCTTCCACGGCCTCATCGACTCGGCCCAGCCGGAACGCGGTAGCTGCCAGGCGGTCGGGCAGCCAGCCGAGGGACCCTGTGCTGGACGAATTCGTCATGGCTTGATCTTTGCTGACGGGCCCGCACGAGCGACAGCCGATTTTTTGAACGACACCACCGACAGCACTTCTGGTGAGGAGCTGCCTGCGGCGCGCTTCGGATCGAGTTCAATAGCTCGCATCGATTCCGGACTGTCGCTCGAGGACATGAGCTCCGACGATGCCCCGATCATCAACTCGTGGTTCCGCCACGACGAAGCAAGTGCCAGCACCTCGTGGTTTCCGCCCGGGTTCCGGGTGGACGACGAACTATCACAACCTGGTCCGGTCAAGTCACTGAAACGAGCAGACCGACGGGACCAGACTGTCGAGCTGATCAACGCTTACGCGTGGGTAGTCCGCCGCCCAGGCACGCAAGCGCCGATGGGGTGGGCTTCGGGGCAGGTGTGGCCTTGTCATGACTTCGACAGTCAGATCGTCGAGGGCCGGATACCCGACGACGCCGACGATCTGCCCTGCGCGACATTCCAACTGGCGGTGGCCCCCTCCTACCGTGGGCGCGGGTACGGCACCGCGATCCTCGCCACCATCGTGGCCGACCCCCGTCTCAGGAGTACGCAGATCTGGCTGGGTATCGATGTCAAGAATGGTGCCAGCCGCACAGCCGCCGTCCGCGCGGGATTCGAGCACGAGTTCACGACCGCGCATTATCAATTTGATCGTGGTGAAGGCTACCGCCGAGATCTTCTCAACCACATGATGCACTTCCGACGTGCCACGGCGGTGTAGCGGTCGAGAGCGACGGCTCATGGGCACGGTCACATGGTCGTTCAGAACGGCTGCGAAACCACGTCGACCACGTCGGGGTCGAAGTCCGGCGCGACCAGGTGATCGCTCCACCCACGACTCGAACCTCACCCGGCGCCCGGTCGTGGATGACCAATACCAGCCCGGATAGTTCCGCTGCCCCCGGGGAGGACCGGAACACCCGCACGGGGCCGCTGATCTGGCGGACCACCGCGGGTAGCCCATCCCATCGGATATGGCGCTCGACTTGCTGCTCGGTCATGAACACCGCCTCGAAGGCGTTCGTCTCCGGCGGGTGGCCCAGCCAGGCCACATGGCTGTCACCGGCATTCAGCACCGAAACATCCGCGCCGCCGCACGCCCGAGTTCGCCACGCCTTCGCCGCATCACCTGAGAACCGACACGGATGCCCGTATTCTTGAGAAGCGTAAGAACGGACGGTTTCGATTCGCTGAGCAGTCTCAGATAGAGACCATTCCACTGTTTTCGCGGACTGGGAGATTGAATTGGGGTTGTGGGAAGAGGCCGAGGCTGCTAGCGCTAAAAACAAAGCCGCAGCGCAACAGTGGCAGGCCAGGCAGCAGGAAATTCAGAGAGCGGCGGCGAGTAACGTACAAGAGTTCATCACCGCAATGTACCGCCTGAGAATCCCACCTGCAGTACATGAGGTGACCTACAAGGGCACATCGTTTTGGAAGGGTGCAGAGGTACCCAAACCAACGGGTCGGAAGATTACCGGCTGGGATGTCGAAGCGCCGAGAAGTTCTGGAGGTTTGGCACCTTTAACGACAGGGTATCGCGCTGCCCGCGTGGTCGTCACCCCGGAAGGTGAAGTCTATCAAATGAACACAAGAACGAAGAGAGCTCGTCTGGAGCCGAAAGACCCGTGGGATGTATCCATCGGAGGCTCACATGGCGACGATATTCGGATCCCCCTCAATGAAGTCTTGCGTGGGACGCTTACTCGGCTTATCGGTGAGGCACGAGGCTGACGAGCAGTCCATTACTTCGGCTCTGAGTTACTGATCGGCGCTATCGCGTGTTGTAGCAGGTTCATTGGATCTCGGTGGGTCGGCGCAGGGCTTGCGATCGTCGGGGAGTCGGTGTCGCGTGCCGCTATGGCACTGGTCGATCGTGTGGAGATCGACCGCAACCCCGCCAGTTGGTCGACGTCGGGAGGTTGGCCGATTCCGTGGATCATCCCGGTCACCGCTGAGCGGTCCAGCGCGGCGGGCTGCGACCGCACTGGCGGATGATCCATCGCAGCCGTTTGGTCGCTGGGCGTGGTTCTACCAGTACTGCGCGACCGCCGACCCAGGGGCCGCGGTGGTTGTTCGTCGACGATGCCACATGCCCGTGCCTGACCCCCGCCCGCTGCATCCCGACTGGGCCGAGATCTCGCCTGAACAGCACCCCTGCCTCGGCTGGGCACTGGTCAGCGCCGCCGCCACCGGGCGCTACCAGCACTGGTCGTCGCGGGCCATCCGGTGCGTCGAGAAGCTCGGCTGCGGCCGCACGGCGGGAGCGAGTCGAGCAGTGTCTTCGACACCTCACTTCCTCCGTTCGCCACACTTCCGCCACATCACCTGAGAATCCGCCAACTCACTTGAGAGCCGACAGGGTCCAGGGTCCCCCTGACATGGTGGCGGAGCAGCGGATTCGTCCCAGCGTAGCGGTGGCCGCCGACGTATCCGGCCGATCACCAGGTGAATCGTAACGAAAAAATAGGTGTGAGCAGGGCATTTGCGCAATTGACGTCCGTTAATCCGCATCGTCGTGCCACACGGGGCAACCGAGCGTCGGCCGAGTTGGAGCGCATTTGCCGTAAGCCGCCTGGTCGGGCTGGGTTCTGTGCTCTACGCGCTTGTCAGTTTTGGGCTGTTGGTTCAGGCGGTCGCGGTAGGTCTGGTAGGGCCTGTGGTCGGCGGTCGCGGCGCTGTGTCCGAGGGGTTCGGCCGCGGCCACCAGCGCCTGGTCTATGTGTGGTGATGCGGTGACGTGCAGGCTGTAGCCCTGACCCGCCGCACTTGTCGGCCCTGTCGTAGGGTGTCGCGTTCGGCTTCACCGAGGTTCGGTCGGTGAGGTGGCGGGCGACTCTATCCGGCATCTCGATCCGAATCGGTCGCGGTTCATCGACATCGGCGGGTGCGGGTTGTTCAGGGCGGCCGGGCAGCAGGTCGGCGAGTGCAGTGCGGATCGCGACGCGGCTGACTCGGTGTTGTCGAGCGAGGGCGGCGATGCTGGTGCCTTCGCGGTACTGCTGGCGGACTTACTCCATGCCGCCGTTTGTGGCGACTTTGGGGCGGCGCCCTGAAGTGGCGCCTCGCCGACATCGCGCCGAATCGCCGACGCCGTCAGTGGAATAATCAGAAGGATGAACAGCTTCGATGACGCTGTTGCGCGGCATCTTCGGTCCCAGCAGCAGTCATCCGATGACGAAACCGCTCGGCGCGCAGCGAAGTCGCGAGCCTGTGCCTCAGCTGCGGCGGAGATGTCGCGCCTACTCGCGCAACTCGCCGACTACCTCAACCAACATTCGCAACCGCGAGCGATCGAAATCGGTCCACGAGCGAAGTGGTATAAGCGGCCCACGATGTCACCGCAAGGGCATGTGCTCAGCGACTACCGAGGAGGCTACCACCGGAGCATCGTAATGCTGCTACCCGACGGTCAACTGTGGAAATACCTTTCGGGCGAGCCTGCTGTTGTGCTCGATCTTCGCGCGGAGTTCGACCTTCCGTATACGTCGCACACTGGCGATGTGGGCATCGGCAAATTTCTGTTCTCCGCCGACATATCGTCAGGAGCGCTCTGTGCTAGTACGAAAACCCACGACGGTGAAACGTGGCGCAGGGTGGACCCTTCCGAGGCACTGGCGGAGATCGCGGCCAACTTCTGCACCAGCTGAGCCCACCACGGTGTTCACGGACTGCACCCGGCACACCATGTCGGCGCCTTGCGGCGTGAACATGCCTCCCACGAGCACGTCAGCGGCAACGAGACCGGCGCGCGGGTCGTGCGATCGTGGATCCTGGCCGGCGGCGTCCAGTACCTGATCGTGCTGCGCGCGCACCTGCTGACCGGCCGCCCGCTCGCACGGCCCTGGCTGGGGCAGGGATGTTGTGACGAAGCAGCCTATCTGTTACTTCGGCATCATTTCTGTCACCGGATTTGCGGCGGCGCCAGGGGCGGGGACGACCTTCGGCGTAGGAAGTGATGGCGCTCGCCGGTTGTTCATGCGCGTTCAGCCACATCGCCGGATTCTCTGGCAGACCATAGCGGCTGGTCAGATGATCGCCCTCGGTCGTGACGGTCGCCAGTTGCGCGGTGGCAGCACAATCGCCCCTGCTAGTCAGTCTCTACCGCCTGCAAGTATCGTCCGCAGAGCCTCCCGGAGCATGTCCGAAAGCCTTTCTGGGAATTCTTCGCCGTTATATGAGCTCCTGTCGATGTACGGCAGCAGGAACGGTTGTGTTCGCGCCGAGCGCTTCTGAACTCTGGTCTGACGAACCTCTCCACCTGGTGTAACCACCCAGTAATCGGGGTAGCCGTCCTGCGGGCGGCCACGCTTAGCCGGACGCTGGCCCGCTACTTCGCTTTTGGTCCAAGGTCCAATATGCCAACCTGTAACCGTCTCGCTGGTCGTCTTTGTGAGCCACTCGAAGTTTGGGCCATTCATGAAGTAGCTCTGGCGCTGGTACGTACACGTATAGGCGACCGGCGGTATCCCAAGTTCCTTCATCGCCTCGATGAACTCGCCGATCTCACGGGTCTGGCGCTGCGCTAACCGTTGCAAACCATCTGAAGCGCTGACCCTCGCCGCCATAGCTTGCTGTTGACTCCGACGGGCATCATCGAGCAATCCCATCTGCGCAACAGTACTCGCTGCCAATTTGGCGGGTGAGTTGTTTGGACAGGGTGGTGTGCCCGGGTATGGCGAATTGGACTTCCGACTGTTCTCGGCAGGCGTGCACGCTAGTCATGGATTCCGACGGCGCAGACGGTCGGTGCCGGGCGTGAGGGATGATCACAGCCAATCGAGCGTGACGGCAGAGAGACTGGCAGCAATCGCTTCCGCAGCGGCGAGTGAGGACATGACCGCTTGTGAGCGCGCGAGGGCTAATTTTGGTGTCGAGAGCAGTACGTCGAGAATGGCTTCGGCGACGGCGATCCTGGTCGAGCTGTCAGAGCTGGCCGAACGGAGCCCCAGCCACACCGCCAGCTGACGCCACAGGGTGTCAGTCCACCCGGGCGACGATGTCAGCCATGAGCGTCCGATGCAGCGCCATCACATTCCCGCGCCCATACATCAGCCAACTCCCGTTCGGTGGCGGTTCGCGGTCACGGCCGGTCGGGGACCCACTGACATCGAAGTGAAAATCATTCACTGACATCTTGGTGGGAAGTCGCAGCTTTCCGGCTGCGTGCGTGTGTTTCCCTGTCAGATGTCAGTAGATGCACCGGTCGGCGGGGACGCTGCTCTCGGAACTCGGCACGGAGCTGCGGGGCCGCGTGACTCCGTTCGGGTGGGGCCGGTCACTCATTGAATGATGGGTGAAGTTTCCACAGCGCCAGAAGGGTCTTGCTTAGGTCCGGAGGCAGGGTGACATCGGTGCCGGCGGCGAGTGCGCGGTTGAAGCTGTGTGTCTGGCCCGGGGACAGGTGCGCGCGGATCGCGGTTGTTTTGCGGCTGCGGTGGCCGCGTTGTTCCCTGATGAGCTGGTAGGTGCCGGTGCCGCGGGTCGGTATGGGAGACACTGCCGGTGAGCAGGTGACCGCCGGGCGCAGGATGGTGTGACGGGTGTCGTGGTAGCGCAGCAGTACGGTGTGGATCGGGTAGCCGGTGTCGCCGTCCGGGAGTTGGAATGCCTCCACCGGGAATTCGGGTATGTCTTCGATTGTCTCCGCGATCGCGGCTCGTTCGCTGGTGTTGAGGTCGTCGTATTCGGTGGGGACCAGCATGACGGCGGCGACGCGACGGGGAAGCAACCCGGTTTCGGCGGAGACTGCGTTGACGCCGGGGACCGGAGTGGCACGTGGCGCCTGGTCCCACACCTGCTGCAGATACTGCAGGTATTCCTCGGTGATCAGTGTCGCGTCTACGGCGATGGCGTGGATGTAATTGCGGGTGTCGCGCACGAGGGATTTCACGTCGGTGATCACGACTGCTTCGTCGCTGGCCTGCGAATGTGCTGAGGCGTTGGCTGATCCGATGACCGCGTGATCGGCGGTTGCGGCGACTTTGGCGTGCAGCCGTGCCGACGTTTTCACGGTGACACCGCGAGCCATCAGCGTGGCGATGGCCGCCGGTGAGGTGGCGTGTGAGGCGACTGCTTCCTTGCTTGCATTGACCACCAGAAGATCTCCGCGCCGCAATCCCCGCAGCAGCCGAGGACCGTCGATACCGAGATAGGCGATGGCAGCGGCCCGGGGGCCGGTGCTGGCCAGTGCGGCGCTGATGCGTTTCCACGGTGTCGTTCCGACGAACTCGGTACCCATAGGCCGATCATGGCATCACAGATCGTGGCGCACCCGGCAGTCACCGCGCATAGTGGGCGGCTGCCAGCACCCGATGCGGACAGCGATGTGGATGGTTCATGCTCGATGCCGTGACCGCCGATGTGTTGCTCGATGCGCCCGCCGGGTTGAAGCAGTGGTTGTCCGGCGCCGATGCCCAGGAGGTGATCTTCGCCCACCGCATCGAGATAGTCCCGCAATGGTGGGCGCACAATTTGGCCGCTTACGGCTTCGACAATCCGGTGGTGGACACCAGCGTGAGCCGCGGGCAGTTGTTCGCCATGGCCGATGCCGCGGTCGTGTCGGGCGAGGGAGCGTTGGCGTTGCTGTGGAACAGCCTCGCATGGGGTGTGGGTCGCCGAGCCCGCAACAATCGGCAGCGGATCGCGTCGATGGCGGCCGGCCGCGACAACCACGCCGCGCTGCTGGTCGAGGCCGCCCGCGCGAGCCGCAGTGACCCGGTGGCGGCCTACGCCCTGCTGCGGCCTTCGCCGTATCGGAATGCGGTGCGATGGTTGGGGCCTGCGTTCTTCACCAAATTCCTCTACTTCGCCGGCGGTGGCCGCGCCGATCACCCCTGCTGCATCATCGACAACCGCGTCGCCGCCGCGTTGCGAGCAGCCGGCTGGGCAGGGTTGGCTGGCAGCGGATGGAGTCCCGATGTCTACGGCCGGTATCTGCGTTTGTTGCATAGGTGGCAAAACGAGTGTGATTGCACCCGCCCCGATCTGATCGAGCGGTGGCTTTTCGACACCGGCTCCCTCGCTACCTGACAGCCACGAGCGGACGAGACGAGCTGCCGGGAGTAGTGCTGGGTATTTGGTCGGATCCGCCTGCTGAGGGCTGGGGTGGCCTGGAGTTGCAGCCGCCGTGCATCCCGGCACTCTCGGCCTGAGCAGATCGGATGCTTGGGCGGTCTGAATGTGCGGGAGTTTGCCCAGCCGCCCTCCAGCGGCTCTCGCTATTCGCGTACCTCGACGTCCAAGACGTACTCAAGGTCTCTGATCTGGCCGGCCACCTCTTCGGGACAGGAGATCACGAGTCGGTCGGCGCCGCAGAGTTGGACGACCTCGGCATCGGTGGTGGCGAGCCAGTCGAAGAACTGTGTCCGCACCCCGCGCGGCGTCGCACTCTCGCCTCGAAGGCATGGATCGAGGCGGACGAGGTAGGTGCGGGGGGACGTGACGCTCTCCTTTGCTGTGGCGGCCCGGTGGCCCTGGCGGGGTCGCGGGCGAGCTGCCGCCTGGCGGGAGGGCGGCCGGGGTCCTTGCCCTATCCGGCGGCGGACCTGTTGCTCCAGTGTCGTTCACAGGTCGGGTTCTCGAGCGTGTCCGGTCGGGAATGGAATCGGAATGCGATCACCGGGCCGGTCGGCTTCGATCGCTCCGAGACGAGCGGTGAGCCCGGCCAGCGTGGTGATGCGGCTTCGGCCGCGCGGTTCGCCAACGAGCAAGACTTCGACCGCGCAGCCGTGCACGGTATCCTCCGCGACGGAACGGTCCAGGACGGTCACGATCGTGGTGAAGGGTTCGCGGCCGCGGTCGAGGTAGCCCGCTCCGGCATCGGAGGGCCGTAGCTCCACGAATCCGCCGAAGACGGCTCTTCTGAGATGAAGCGTGTTACCGACTGGTAGGTGTGGGTAGTCGCGGGAGTGGTGCATCGTTGCGCCGACCCGATGCTGTCACACACCGGAGGGACGCGATTCGCATGAGCACACCTGACACCTCTACTTTGCTGGCGCAGTTGCGCGCGGTGCTGTCGTTGACCAACACCGAGATCCAGATCGCCGCGACCCGCATCGCCCAAGCCCGCACCGAAGCGGTGCGGCGGGAACTGTCGGAGAACGCCGACAACGCCCGCGCCCGCGCGCAAGCCATCGAGGCCGCCATCCGCGACCTGGGCGGTGTCCCGGAGTTGGTCGGCCCGTTCCTGGGTCAGGCCGCCGCGGCGGTCAAGGCGATGGTCGAGCAAGCGCTGCCGTTCGATGAGGCCCTGCTCGGTGACCTGACACTCGAACACCAACTGGTCGACCGCGCCCGCTACATCAAGGCCCTCGCGACCACCGCCCAGCTACCCGAGGTGGTGGCCTTGGCGGAGCGGTTGATCACCGCGCATTCGGCGACGGTGGACTGGCTGACCACCGTCCTGGCCGAGGACGCCCTCGGCGGCCCGGCCGCGCTGCGCCGCACCCCCTTGCAGGCGGCCGCCGGAACCGCGGTGAAACTGTTCAACCTCCCGGTCACCTGGTCTGCTCGGGGCCTGGACCGGGCCTTGGACACCGTGCGAGCCGCCCCACCCGCGCTGGGTGGATTACTGGCCCAAGGCGCGCGGGCGGGTGATGTCGCCGTCAAAACCCTCTCCGCGTCTCGTGACGCCGCGCTGGAGACCGCCGAGCAGGTCACTCGCCGCGAAGGCGCCGACGCCGCTGCCGATGCCCTGCGGTCGATCCGCACCAGCGGGGTCCCCGAGCCCCGCGAGTTGCCGATCGGTGACTACGACGAGCTCAACGTCTCCCAAGCCGTCGCCGCGGTGAAGGAACTCACCGACCCCGCCGACATCCGCGCGATCGTCGCCTACGAGGAGGCCCACAAGAACCGCCACGGCGTCGTCTCCGCCGCACAAACCCGACTCGCCGCCATCGCCCAAGAAGTCGCCGGCCTCATCTGACCATCATCGCTTCAGGGACCGCAGCGCGGTTGGGTCCACTCCCAGGCCGCCCTGCTCTGCGACAGCTCGCCACCGGGCGAGCGGAGTACGTGGGTGGCCGACCCGCTTCACCGCTCGCGGCTGGGGGCGACGACGGCCTGCACCCACGCCTGCTGGCCGTTGTCGATCGCCAGAGCTGTGTCGCAGACCTGCGGACCCCTGTGTGACCACGACGTTGGTGCTGCGCTGGTGAGGGTGCCTCACGGCGAGAGCCGTAGTGGTGTCGGCGAGACCTGCGTAACCATTACCGCGGTAGGGAGACTGCTCGATGATCTGCGGTAGACAGGGGTAGAGAGAGGGAGACTCCATCCTGCAAGGAGTGGATGTGGACATGGCAGCGCTAAACGATCTCTGAGCCGCGCCCGCCGGCGGCATCTTTGGCGAAGACGTCGCGCGGGTCGTCGACGGGGTGCGGCGGTGAGCACCACACCCGATCCGAACAGCTTGCTGGCGCAGTGGGGTCCGCGAACGACACGGATCTCTGCTGGCGCACGTCGACGGAGCGCGGGCAGCGGTCGCTTCGGTAGCGGAAACTGCCCGGCGCCGCGGGCGAACCGGTCGTGGTCTGCACCGACCGGGGGCTGAATGCGCTCCCGCCACGTACGCCCGGGGTGCCCGCACCCTATGCGGTGGTGGGCGACGGTGACCGCTGTCTGGTGTACGTCAGGGCACCGACGGGAGAGTGGACTTATGTCCTTGTCCCGGACCATGACATCGATCCGGGACTCCTGCCACGCACGGACCTCTGCGGCTGGACGCTGTGGCGGCTCGACGACCCTGCGACCCAGCTGCGGGAGGTTGACGGGCCGCCCTCGCGGCGATGACCACGACTACGGGCCGCCTGGCGAGGCCCGGGTTGGGTGTGGGTGGTGTTTCGGGTCGGTGACCGAGATGGTGGCGCAGCAGTCATGCGCGGTGAGGCGGATAACGCTGCACGGTGGCGTACGCGTTGACCGGTGCGAATAAGAGGATCCCGGCGCCGGGGTGGCGGTGATCCGGTCGCGGGGCGGCGCTGCGGGCTGGTGCGGGTACTCGATGCGACCCGGGTGCGGGCCCGGCTGGGTTTACTCGATCCCCACGGCGGCGCCGTCGGATCCAGGGATTGCCGCCGGGGGTGCTCGCACCGCTCGACCTTCAACCACTTCAAGGGATTCCTCCGGTGTGTTGGCGGATAGCCTCGGCCGCGGCCGGCGGGGCCGTGGTTGCGGCAGGATGTATGAGCATGGCGAGTTCCAGTAAGCGACAGCGCAGGTTAGCTCTCGACGTCTTCGCGGACCTGACCTGGGAGTGGGTGCCGGACTATCAGCAGTGGAAGTACGAGCGCTGGCTGCTGGATTTCGACACGACCGGCCTGCTGGACTACCCGGAGGATGATTCGTTCGGCTACCTCTACGTCCTGCGGTTGAGCGAGGGCTGGATCAAGGTCGGGCGCACCGGGAGATGGGGCACGCGCCGCCACACCTTGCGCAGGCAGCTGCGCGCGCGGCACACACTGGGCGTCGAGCAGGAGTGGAAGAGCGCGGCCATACCGTCGAGTGAGCTGGGCCGTGCCGAATCGCTGGTGAAGGCCTACGCCAGACGGATCGCGGACCACTCCCGCCTGTCCTATGCCCGGGATCGCCGCGGCGTGACCGGCCGCAGCGAGGAAACCGAGATGTTCCACGGCGCCGATTTCGGCATGGTGCGTGCCTACGCCGACGTGATCGGACGCTGCGAAGCAGCCTGGTGAAGGTGCTGGCTGGTGTCCGAAAGGGCATGAGCGGCAACTCGGAGGCCCGGTCGTTCAATACCCTTGTGGGAAGGGGATGCACCGCGTTTGTTCGGCCGCCGGTGGTGCGCTGTTGCCCAGGCGTCGATCGAGCGGTGCGGTTCCAGTCGATACGGCCGGCAGCCGGACATGCCGACGGCTCGACCGGCGGCAGACCCGCTGCGTCACGGCCAGCGTCATCCATTCCGCAGGCCGAGCAGCTAACCAGGTCACGATCGAGCGTCATGCGAGACCTCGTGCGGGAACTCACCTCACGGCGGTGTGCACCGCGGGCATATCGTTTCGACCACCCGGTGAGCATGGGTTCCGGCGAACAGCGATGCGTCTCTGCCGAACTGGCGCCGCGCCTACCAATGTGGCATGGCGACGGCACGGGGAAAGAACGAGGCATGGTCGACAGGGGAAGCTTCGGCGAGGTCGTGCGGAGACACCTCGATCGGTGCGATCCAGGCGATTGGCAGTGCTGTGCTGAACTGCCGCGCTGCGCCATCAAGAACCAAGTCTCCCACACCACGTGTTGACAGACCCGACGATGGCGCGGCTGCTGGATCCGTCTTCGAGCTGAGCGCGGGGCACGCCTGTAGTCAGGCGTGCAAGCACTGGGGTGCGTTCACGGCTGAATGTCGTTGCTCCATATCAAGGAGCGTTGGGGTCAGGCGCATGCTGAGCGAGCACCTGGCCGACGGCACGAACCCTGTTTTCATAAGACAGGTCTCTGAGGTCGATGGGAGTTGAAGTATCGATCCCTGGGGGTGGCGCGGGCCATAGTTCCGTCGGGAGCAACTCATTCAAGTCATCAAGATAGAACCTGCCGATCACCTGAACATTATTCGCGTTGAGCGACGGTTCGCCCAGAAAACACATTCCAACAGAGACAAAATCATCCCAAGTGGCCACGGCGGCACGGGCATGCTCGCTCAGGCGATCTTTAGTCGCGCCATCCATCATGTTCCAATGGAAAAGGATGCCCCCACTGTCCGGACGATCCTCCTCTGCCAGGTCCTTGAGACAAGATTCGAACTGACGGCTTCTGTGATTCTGTAGTGCTGCCTTGAAGCGCTCGGGAGTAAAAGCAATCTCGCTGTTCCGCTCAATCGAGCCGATTACCATCGTGGTCAACCGCAGCCCGTAGCGCTGATGGTATGCGTCGACAGCTTCGAGTGCTTCATTGTCTTCCGTAGCACGGCTAATGGAGATGGCGAGAAGGTCTGCCACCAAGCGTGCTTCCATCGACCAAATCGGCTGCGGATCTCGATCGAGCCCAAACTTACTCGTGAGGAACTCGGCACCCTTCAGGGCGGTCTGGCAGCTGAAGTGGACTTGGGGGATCAGGTTCCGCGATTTGTTTATGGCGATGCGGCGACGAGCGTCATTGAAAGCCGCGGCCAACTGCGTGTCGTCTGCAAGTGCACCCTCTACTCCAATCGAAGTCAGACCCGCAACCACTGCAGCGTCGCTGATGTCGCTGACCGGAACGGTGAAGTTGAAGTAGCGGTCAAAATAGTCTTGTTCGCAGACGTGACGATAGTCCGAATCGCTTCTCGAGAACCCTGGCCTCCCGTCGGCGTCGAGTACTGCGGGGAAGAGGAAGCGCACGAGGCCGTACAGCTTCTCTCGCACCATCGAATCGCTCACATCTTTGAGAGCGGTCATCACTCGCTCGCCCCAGTTGATGTTCTTCTCGGTGCGGGAGTTCATGAAGACAAGATGATGTTTCGGCTTCGTTATGTCTGCCTTCCACCTCTTGATGTTCTCGTAAAGAGTGGGGTACTCCATCCGCAAGAAGGTCAGCAGGAGAAGGTCGAGAAAGTTGACTTCGTTCGGGCCGATCGTGGTCAGGACGACGTCGAACTGGTTTATGAGTCGATGGATCGAACGCAGGGTGACCAGGTCTGTGTCGGGTATTTGGTTGAGAAAAAACCACACAGGCGATGTTCGACCTGGCGACGACGGTTCAATGTTGATGCCATCGCGTTCGGCTATCGCTTTCAGCAGCTCTTCAATCTCGCGGTCGCGGTGGACAGCTTGGAGCGGCGGGACCTCGAACGGGTACTGGACGATCTTCTCCAGGTATTCCAGCGCGCGTTGCGGTTTGTTCTTCGCTACAGCCGTCTGCGATAACACATCGCATATCGTGTCTTGATCGTAGGAAAGGAGGTAGTGGATCCCAGGGAAGCTGCCGAGAAGTCGGACCGTCTTCAGAACTGCCAGAAGCTCATTCGCATCCAGTCGATCCAAGTCGTCCACAATGACGAGGATCTTGATACCCCCATCTTGTAGATCTTTGGACAGCTCGACGAATTGCTCGTCGAAGGGTTTCACCTTGTCCAGATAGTCCGCGGCGCTCTTGAGTGCGCCGGACGCTGCATTCCCCACCGTTGGAATTAACGTGGCGCCCTGCGCCCCTACCGCCAGAAACGATGCAAGCGCCTTCTTGGCCTTCCTGCGTGTCTTCTCCGGAAGGGCCGCGTTGATCGTCGCGTAAAACTCCGCGACCAGGGTTGCTGTGTCCGAAGCCGCCCAGGGGGTGAACCGCTGTACCTTCCAGCCAGGCGCCGTGGACTCAACGCCCAGTTGAATCATGTTCAGCACCGAGGACTTGCCTCCGCCCCAGGGGCCAGCGAGGCCGAAGACGACGCTGGGGCCGCCGCTCGCTGCCTCGATCCTGCGGGCCACGTGAGCCGCGAACTCGGCGCGGTCTAGCCGATCATCCTCAGGGCGACTGATAGGTACGTCCGTGTAGGTCGAGAGGTCGCGCCGCACGCTCATGCAAGCACCTCAGCACACACCCCCGACAGTCACCAAACCGTGCGCACCCTGTGCCCCCACCCGTTTCTGGTTCTATCGGCGATCTGTGACGTCACACATCGGTGGATGTTGATGTCGGGCTGGTTCGGAAGATATTCGTATCGGTGTGAGGTTGCGGCTGATCTATCCGATTAGGTGCTTGCTCTCTGGTCTGGGTAGCTGTCTGCAGTGTGCCGCAGCGAGCGCCGATCGGCAGGAACCAGAACCGCGTATTGCGAGGTCGGCCGCATGTTGCATGTCGGGGTCGATGGACCTACCTCATTCGGCCTTGCCGAGCCCACCGTAGGATTGGGCACTCGACGAGCGCGCGCCCTGGCGGCCGCGTTGCGGCCTCCAGGGCCTGACATTTCGCCATGAACTCAGCTTGCTTTCGCGCTGCATACGCCGGGTCACGGCGCTTTGTCGATCACCGACCCCCGAGCAGGAACCGGAACAAGCGCGATGAGGGCAGCGAGCACCTCGATCGCTGTAACCGGGTCGGTCAGGCTGGTCAGCACCCATCCGCCCAGGGCACCGAATGTCAAGGTGCACGCTCGACACCGTTGCTGCTCTTCACGTTGCGCTGCCCGGTCTCCGGGGGAATCGGCGGGTGGGGTAGAAAGCATCGCTCACCTCTCGTCCATCTCGCATCAGATACATCGGGTCATAGGAGCGAAAGCCGCCGACCCCCCGGTGCAATAGAGCCGATCCGGATCGGGGTGAATTAGGCAGTGGCCCGGGGGGTTCCGGCACCTGCGCCCTATAAGAGTGGAGACCGGGCGGGCAGATCCGCAGCCGGTCGGCACCGAGTCGAGGGCCGGTGTGCGTAGGTGTACAGAGGAGGAACTTGATGGTTACATCGGACATCGACGCTGTCCCACCCGACAGGCGAACGTCGTCCGATACCGAGCCTGTGGAGTTCCGTGTCCCGCGCGATGGTCAACTCTTCCTGGACGCAGTGACCCATATGGCGTCACCGCCCACGCCTTGCAGCGACCTCGCCGACACGACGGTCACATTGGCAGGTGCCCAGGCGTCGCCCACTGCGTCGACCTGCGATCCGGTGGACGCGCCAGCGCGACTGCAGGCCGACCGCGAATTGCTCGAACTTCTTATCGCCCACGCCGCCCGTGGCCTTGTCTGGGAGAAGGTGGTCGAAGACCTGTCTGCGTATGCGGCGCAGGTCTTGGACAGCTGGATCAGAAGCGGGATGGTCTTCACCCAGCTGGCCCGAAAGCTCATCGGGGTGAACTCCTGGCCCGCCGGCCGTGAGCGGCTGGCCAGCGACAAGTACTATCGCGAGGACGTAGTTGCGCACTGTATCGTCCGCGCATTGGACAAGCTCCAGCACAAGCTGCGAACCGGTCAAGGATGGGACCCCCGCAAGGGCTCTAGTCTTGCTACCTACTTCATCACCGGCTGTCTGAACGAGTTCGTCTACGTGTTCGAGAAGGAACGACAGTGGTGGACCACGACCCACCAGCCGGGAAATCTCGATGCGCGCGAAACGTCCGAGCTCCTCGATGCAGGGGCCCGTGTGCTATGGAGCTCAGCCCAAACCCACACCGACATCGCCGAAATGGTGACAGACCGCATCTTCGTGCTCGAACACCTGGCTACCTTGACCGACACCGAGCGCACAATCCTGTGGGCCGTCGCCGACGGATACACCCACGCCGAGATCGCACACCTGCTCCATGTCACCACGAAAGCGGTCGAACGGCGTCTGTCCCGAATGAGGACGCGTGCCCGCATGTCTGTGAGGAATCGAGGATGAATCGATACGAGAATACCGAACACGCCCCCGAGCTAGTTTCGCAGTTGCAGTCGCTGATCGAACGATCCTCACTCGGCGCGACCGCACCACGCCTGCTGCGGGAACGGGCATCCACCGAACAACTCGACCGCATTCGCAGACTTCGACGCCAACGCAACGACGTTGCCCCCGGACCATCCGAGGCCTCCGCGCGCCGCCTGCTGGCCGAAGCCATGGGACACCTGCCCCAACGCACACCAGATCCCGACGGCGTAACCATCGCTTCGACCTATCCCAGCGGCGTCTACAAGATCCGGTATCCCGACGACGACGAAGGCAGCGGCACCTACCGGAACGACTCCGACACGATGACCCGAGTCGTACGGGGGCTGCGCGGATCAGCGTCCTGCACGACGTAGCAGATATTGCCGGTTCTGGGCCGAGACGGCTGCCGAGCACGGGCCGTTGATAACGGTGGCCGTCAGCTCGGGGCCCTGCTGGTGGGAACTCGATGATCTGGTCCGCGGCGCCGCCGGGCGGAACCGGCTCGCGGGGCAGCGGGATCTGTGGATCAGTTTCGGCAACCGATTCTTCGTGACCAAGCGCGAGCACCTGCCTGCGATCACTGCCGCACTGGCTGCCGAGGCACCCTGTCGCGTTTGGTTGTTCGCGCGGTGCCCGATGCGGCACACAGCGATCACGCCACCTGCCGCCGCTAGCGCGGCGAGCCGCTGTGTTTGCTGGGAGCCGCAGGGTCTGATTTGGCGGCTCATTCCACCCGCTGGGGTTGCGGTGGCATGTGCAGGTTGATCTTGAACAGTCGGGCGAGTTCCTCGACAGTGGTTTCTGGGTTGACTGCGTGGACGGTGCCCATTCCCATGTGCTGTGCTGGGGCTAGATAATGTGCGACATCGTCGACGAAGACGCAGTGGAGGGGGTTCACACCGAGGCGGTCGGCGGTCAGCTCGAAGATGGCCGGTTCGGGCTTTCGGAGTCCGACCTCGTGGGAGAGCACCACCACGTCGAATCGGTTTGCGAGATCGTAGGGCTGGTATGGGTCGTACGGTCCGGCGCCCCAGGAATTGGATAGGACAGCGGCGCGAATTCCGTTGCGCCGCAGTAGTTCGATCGCATCGGCCACGACATGTTCGAGGTCGAGGTCGGTGAGGATTCGTTCGAGCAGGTGGCTGGGATCGACTCCGAGCAGTGGCGCGAGATGGTTCACGAACTGCTGTTGGGTCACCGCACCGCGTTCGAGGTCGGTAAGCAGTCCTTTTGCCCCGCCGTCCAGGGAGAAGACGCGTTCGAGCGCGTCGGCGGCGAGGCCTTCCCGGACGCAGAAGCCGCGTAGCGCGTCGTGGAACGAGGTCGTGACCACGCCACCGAAATCGGTGATCAGGGCGCGGTAGCGGGTCGGTGAGGTGGTCATCTCGGCTTTGTGACTGCTGTTTTGGTGGCTAGGGCTTCGTTCCACAGGTCGCGTGCCTCTCGTGCTTGGGTATGGCGGACCGATCGTGCGAGGGCAACTGCCCGCTCCAGCGTGCCGGTGTGCCCGGTTGCGGTGACGAGGACAAGCGCGGCGCGGGTGTCGGCGCAGGCGGCGTCGATGCGGTGCGCGTCGCGGTGGGCTTCGGCGCGGTCGATCAGGGCTGTGGCGCGGTGGCGGTGCAGGCTCGGGTCCAGTTGCGCCAAAGCGGCATCCAGGAAGTTGATCGCCTTGTTGAATTCGCCCATTCGTCGGTAGTTGCTGCCCTCGTAGGCGGTGAGTTTGGCGGTGTCGAACGCCCCGATTCCGGAATAGCGGGTGGCTTCGACCGGTCCGGTGTCGAGGGCGATACGTGCGTGGTCGAGCAGGGACAAGCTGGCCTTGCTGTCGCGGAGGTCGGCGTGTCGTTCGGAGGCGACCGCGGCGACCCAGCCTCGGGTGATCGGTGATGCGTCCTGGGCGGCAGCGGCTTGAGCGGCTTCGGCATAGTTGAGTCCGAGTTGCAGGTCAGGCTCGGTGTTGTAGGCGGCTTGAAAGGCGTGACATGCCATAACAACCGCTTGGAGTTCGGTGTTGCCGCTCTCGCGCGCCGAGTGTTGCGCGAGGTGTAGGTAGGGGGCGCTGTTTCGCCATTCGCCGAGGTCGAGTCCCAGGATTATTCCGGCCAACGCCGCCATTTCCCCGACGGTGGTGAGTAGATTGCTGCGGACGGATTCGGGTTGATCGCCGGGGCGCAGCGCCAGCGCCAGTTGGATGGGACAACTACTTCCGTTTCATCGCTCAGCTCGCCAACTCCAGACACCCCATCAAGCGCTTGGTCGCCGAGGACTACAACGCCATCGCCGCTGAATTCATCGCGGCCTTGCGGTCGCTGTTTCCGGACGCCAACGACGCAGCGATCCACGACGCCTACCTGCACCTGGTCG
The DNA here is from genome assembly GCF_015477775.1 of Nocardia abscessus. Classification (GTDB taxonomy): domain Bacteria; phylum Actinomycetota; class Actinomycetes; order Mycobacteriales; family Mycobacteriaceae; genus Nocardia; species Nocardia abscessus_A. Next base: position 103,766 of record NZ_JADLQO010000019.1, read on the forward strand.
CGGCGGCCTTGCACACCTACTCCAACAACCTGCGCCTCGACAGCCTCACCGCGGGTCACATGCACGCCCACGACACCAACGAACGCCACGACGCGCTCATACGCTTCGCCGAAGGCGGGATCATCGCACTCGCCGAACAAACAGCATCCTGACGACACATCTACGGCACTGGAGTTGGCGTCGCGTGCCCAGTCTCGGTGTACGGCTGCACCGATCGAGAAGCTTCACGCCTCGATTCGATGGATCCGGCGATAGATGTGCAGATCGGGCACACCTACGTGGTCCTGGTTCCCCGCCGTCTGCCGATCGCCCGCTATCCCGACCGCGAGCTACCGGGCACACCGATGTGGGTGGCCAAACTGTCGGCCGGCGCCCGGTTCCAGCTCACCGTCACCAGCGTTAATCCCGGCGCCGACCAGGTGACCGTGGAAGGGCTGCGGCTGATCGAACGCGCCTACACCGATATCGCGCTCACCGACACCCAGGCCACCGACCTCGGACTGCCGGGCGGACGGGGCTATCGCGTCGTGGGAATTCTGGTCGACCACACCGGCCTGCCGAGCGCGGCGGTGTCTTCGTCGGCAGCGGCATGCGGGTGATCTCCGAGCGACCGGACGCCCGCTCCAGTCCACCGCCGGAGCCGAGGGTCGAGGCGGAAATTGTCCGGGGCGTTACGGATTGATGCCCACGGCGGCAACTGATTTCGCAAGTACATGGGTAACTCCATGTACTCACATCGCGCTAGCTTGCGATTGGCATCGTTGTCAAGAGCAGACCGCGTTGAAGTCAGTTGGCTGCATTGGGCCGCTGAGCTGCGGATACTTCCAATACCCACCCACCCCGCTGTAGCATGGATTGCTGGCGTTGGCGGGTGCGAGTCTCGTTGGTTGACGTCAGTCATTAAATGGCGATTTTGATGACAAGTAGCGATGGTTGACCAGCAACCACGCCGGGCACGAGCGAATCACGCATGGTGCAACGTTGGATCCCGCTGGACTCCTACAGCGGACCATCCCCGCGTGCGCGAGGCCGACTGGATCTCGATACCGGTTGCCCGGTTGGAGTCCGGACCATCCCCGCGTGCGCGGGGCAGACGCCGCCCTCGGCCGGGCGCCAGCCGCTCACCACGGACCATCCCCGCGTGCACGGGGCCGACCGATCCACCGTGCGCTCCAGATCCGCGATTCGCGGACCATCCCCGCGTGTGCGGGGCCGACGAGCCGTGGGCATCCCGAAGCGGCGGGCCGGGGACCATCTCCGCGTGCGCGGGGCCGACGCCAGTCGTAGCACGCGCATTGCGCTGTCTCCTGGACCATCCCCGCGGGCGCGGGGCCGACGATTCACGAATTCGAGCACGTAAAACGGATCGTGGACCATCCCCGCGTGCGCGGGGCCGACGGCACCACCCAGACCGCGGTAGCCAAGGCCCAGGGACCATCCCCGCGTGCGCGGGGCCGACCTTCTGACGGGCCGCGCGGATGGCGGCAATCTCCGGACCATCCCCGCGTGCGCGGGGCCGACACCCACGCCGCGAACCCGAAATTGTCGGTGCTCGGACCATCCCCGCGTGCGCGGGGCCGACCGAGCGGCTCGGTATCGGAGATCCGGAGACGGAGGACCATCCCCGCGTGCGCGGGGCCGACGCCGCCCTGCACGCCGAATTCGTCGGCCTCTACGGACCATCCCCGCGTGCGCGGGGCCGACTCGCCACCAGCCCGCCGACCGCAGCGTCGGGGCGGACCATCCCCGCGTGCGCGGGGCCGACGCGGGTGATGCGCTTGACCGCGACCTGAGCGAAGGACCATCCCCGCGTGCGCGGGGCCGACACTTGTTGAGCTGCGGATTTATCTGACATTACCCCGTTTTTCGTTCACTTCGTTCGGGATCGGTTGGTCGCTTCGTGGTGGTGCGAATGTGAGGACCATCCCACCGGCGCTGGGCCAACGCGCTTGCGGATGCTGGCCTTTGGCCGGAGTTCCTCAGTCCGGGCCGCATCCGACATGCGGGAACGACTGAGACGAGCACGGACTGTGGTGTCGTCCGGGCTCATTATGTCGCGGCTGCGCTTACCGGTCGGCGCGCTCCGCGACTTGGCGTAGGTATTCGCGGATCAACTCGGCCAGCCGTCGGTAATTCGTCCAGTGCGCGCGCGGGCCGATGCACGCCCGGCGTTGCTGCGCTGTATTCGGTGCCAAGGGCCAGTGGGTCGTGCATCCAGGAGCCGTCCTTGACAGCGAACCAGCGGTGGAAATGCGTGGACAGCCATCGCGCCCACTCCGGGGCGGAATCGGCATTCAGGGCATCGAGCAGCGCCCAGTCCTCGGCCACCCGGATCGCGGGTGTGCTCGGAGAGCACCAACCTGGGGCGGGGCAGTTTCCGCAGGGCGAGGTCGGCTGAACTCATGTCAGTGCGGATGTTATGGGAAGCGCGTTCGAAGTCGCGGTAGTGGTCGAGCCATCCACCCATCTGGGTGACGACCACTTGCTCGGCGTACTCCGGTGCGGCGGTGAGCACAGCGGCCAGCTCGGCCATCGGACCGCACCCCACCCACCGCACCGGGCCTACGGGATCGAACCAGCCTGTCTCCTTGGCCATCTCCTCGGTGACCGCGATGGTGCGTGCGGCGATTGGCAAGCTCAACAAGATTCGCCGCTCGGACGCCCCGCGGCGGTGCTGTTTGGTCAGCGCCGATAGTTCGGGAGAGGCCAGGGTGGAGATGCTGGCCGCAGCAATGAGGTCGGCGATCCGCTGCAGATATGGCGGCGGCCACTGAGTTCGCCCTGCGTCGCTTTGATGATGCAAGGCGAATCGGATCTCGTTCAGCAGGCGAGTGGGCAGGCTGGCGAGTGTGAGCCGACCATTGGTATCAGCAGTTGAGACCGAATCGAGTGCGGCTTGATCGGTGAGCCATCCGGGCCATGACCGATCGATTCGGTTGGACTGCTTCCAACCCCTCTCAGCGAATCGGACCACGCCGGGAGACACAGGTCCATGCCGATGACTGTCGAAGCAGCGTCAGGGGAACGGTGGAGGCAACTTGTGCACCGGTGGGGCGCTCGTAGATGACGCTCGAGTCGTCCGCGATCAGCCAGCGCCCGCCAGCAGTTGGGGTGTCGGATGACTCCACGTAGATCTCGACTACGTCGGTCCGGTAAGCGTCAGCGGGCGTCGTGCGCACGTCTTCACCGGGGATGCTGGCCGATAAGCGCGCCTGCTGAGCTGACCGCTCGATGCTTCCGCCGTGCTGACGCTTCCCAGATTCGGGCGCGGCGCGCACATCGCGCGCAGCCCTGCCCGGTGTTGCAGGCGGAAGTAGCGCGGCAGCAGGGGAGTGGGTAACGAAGGAACATCCGCCCAGGCGGAGGATCCTCGGTCGAGGATTCGTGGCCTCGGTGCTGGTGCTGGTGCTGGTGAAGGGGTTGGGGTCGCTTCCTTTTCCGGCTCGCTGGTACGGAGGTGCTGCGCCGACCTGACGTGGCCGAACAGGAGCGGTGTGAATCTCTCCAACCCGCGGGGGAACTGACTCCTCGCGGTGAATGAGCCAGTGCTTCCACGTTGCCCGGTGTCGCTGGTGACGAGCGAGTCGGTGGCTGCGCAGCTGCTGAAGGCCGTGCGCGTGAGCGACGTCATCGAGGCTTGTCGGTCCGGGCTGTAGATGCCCGAGGATGTGGTTGATCAATCCGGCGGTGGTGAGGACGGCCAACGCGTTGTATCCGGCGCTGGAACTGATGCAGGCTGCGGCGAAAACGTCGCTGGCAGAGGTCAGCCCACTGTGGGTGATGAGATCGTGCAGGTAGCGGCAGTGCAGGCCTAGGACGGTCCAGGCTGGATGAACGGGTTCGACCCGCGCGCGGTCGATCTGGGTTCGGTCGGGGCAGATGGGACGGTGCCCTTGATGGGGCGTGACCAGGGCGTAGCGGTCGGCAGCGAGTCCGCGGCCGGTGCGGGTACGCAGGATCGGTGCGCCGGGCATATCGCGTAGTTCCCGCAGGACGCCCCACACGGTGGATTCGGGAAGGTCACCAGCGGCAAGTGACAGTGACCGGCCGCCGAACTCGACGACGGGCACCCCGCGCGCGACCTGCCCTCCGACTGCGGAAGCCCACGCCAAGGCCTGCAACACCGCCAACACCGTCCACCGCCGCGGGGACCGAGGCCATTGGGCGTGCACCCACACCGTCGCGGCCGCCAGCCACCGCTGCTGCAGACGCGCCGATGAACGGAGCCAGGGTCTACCCCCTGTGTCTATTCGCTTGTGCGCCACGGACAGGAATTCGGGGACGATGCGGTCGGCCCACCGGCAGGCGGAGATCCAGTCGCGGTGCATCGCGGCGTCGGTGCCTCGACCGTAGCGTCGGTAGGCGTCGGCGAACCCGTGCCAGCTGCCGCCAGCAGCGGGGAGTTGCGCGCGCACGTCGAGGTAGCAGTAGCCGCGCACGACCGCGGCGGCGAGCACGGATTGGCGTGCCGCAGAGCGATCCAACCGGCCCGCGCGCGTCGTCCACCGGCTGTCGGAGGGGGTGGCGCCGTCGCGCGCGAAGTCTTCGATGGTGGGGGAGAGCGGGCTGCGGCGGCGGTATTGCGCGCGCAGCCGCGCACGCTCGCCCTCGCCTTCCCACAACTGCACTTCGCGCGTGATGTCGTCGGCCGCGCGCGGCGCGCGCGGGATCGCGCATGCCCCGCGCGCGGTGCTCGTCTCGTGCGCGGTCCCGGCCACCAGGTGTCGCAAGCGGGCGACGAACCCGGGTGCGGATCGGGTGGTGAGGGCGTCGATAGCGTCGTCGAGGCTGCCGTCGAGTCGGCGGTATCCGCCTTGTTTGCAGCGTGATCCGGGTGGAGTGATGCATCCGGTGGCGGGGTTGAGCATCGGTGTGATGTCCAGGCTGGGCAGCCGCGCGGCCAGTGCGCGCACAAGGGATTCGGCTTGTATGAGGTCGAGGGTGTCACCGAGGGGCAGCGGGATGAGGATGTGGCGTCCGCCGCTGGTGGAGTGGTCGGTGATCGCGCGGCCCCCGGCTTCGCGAACCCATCGCAGGCAACGCTCGACATCGCGAGCAACCGCCACGGTGCCGCCACGGGCGCTGTCGAAATCCAATGCGAGCAGACGGGTCCGGCCGTCCCGATAGATCGGCACCGCCGCGGGCTGGTCAGGCAGTTTACGGGTCAGTGTTCGGGCGCGGTCGTTGTACCCGTCAAGGCTCGAGTTCCACAAACGCATCGAGCGGCGGGCAGCCAGTAGGGGTGCGAGTCGAGCGAACGCTTCGTGCGCGGCCGCCGCCTCGTCGTCCGTCGTCGGCGCGGCGGTGTTTTCGGTAGTTGGGGGTAGCTGCGGGAGTGGCCGGTGGGCGATGGTCGCTGTGCCGTTGGCGGCATTTGATGCCGTGGCAGGGCGTGCGCTACCCTCGGAGGTGCCTTTCATGCGCAACCTTGGGGTTGTGTTTCAGAAGTGCCCTCAGTTGCAGCTGGGGGCCTTCGTCATATCTGGAGTTGTAGTGAGCTGAGGTTCACGAGAGCGCGGGGTACGCGGCTTAGCGTGCGACTAACGCGCGCACCCCGGCCGTCGCTTCAGACGGAGGTGACCGCAGGCCCCACCCCCTGCCTGGATCCGATGCGGAAGCCCATCGACTCCGCGCGACCCACGATGCGATCGGCCGTCGAGCGCGTCCATTTGACCTTCGTGATCTGACTCAGTTCGGTCGCGATTGCGTTGGCGTTCACCCCACGCTCAGCAAGCCGCAGGAGCTCCTCGAGCTCTGTCTCTGGCTTCTGAGTCAATCTGCCGCGCACCAGCTCCCGTGCGATGCGACAGCATTGGTCAGGCTCCGACACGTCGATCAGCACCCGTTCCGGAATCGCCACCCGCTGCTGCTGCAGCGCCTGGTGGTGAGGCGGCGCTTGGACCGAACCCGCGGAAGGTTCGATGGTCGACGCCACCAGTGCAGGAGATGCAGTGGTCTGCGCCATGACCGAAGCGGGGGAGTCGTCCACATGCAGAAGACCAATGGCCTGATCGGCGCCATGATCGCCGTCCGCGCGATCTGTGGAGCCCGACGTATCGTCGAGGACGCCGGTTGGGCTGACCATGTTGATGAGCCGCGCGTAGCGGGCAGCCAGCCAGGCATGCAACCACATCAGGACAACCACCATCACCGGTGCGACCGCATACTCGCCGCCGCGGCCGAAGTCTCCCGCCGCGAGATGAGGACCACTGTTGAGGCCGACTGTCGCGGTCAACAGGCAGGCCTCGAACAGCAGAATCCTGCGGCGCTCGGCCGTCACACCCAGCCGTGCAGCGGTCGCGGCCTGTGCCATCACTTCCAGGATCGGCACCGAGATCATCCCTCGATGCCGAACGGCAGCAGCCACCACGACGCGCCTGCTGGTCCGCCCTCGGGCGCGAGGTTGCGTCCGACGTTCACCGCCGACCACACCAGCCCGACCACGATGACCGCCGGCAGCCGCAACGACGACCACGTCGCGCGACGGTGCAGCATGCCCTCCAACGCATCCGGACTGGTGGCACGACGGCGCTCGGCTCGAGCACGCGCATGCCACCGCAGCTCCTGCTGCTCGCTGGCGCGGATCCGCTCTGCGGTGCGTCGCGAGCGATTCCTTGATGCACGCTCCCGGCGGACCTGGCTCTGGCGATCGCGCCGGTCCCGCGCCCGAATCCATCGGTGAAGTCTCTGCTCGGCGTCAAGTTCGCTCTTGTCGATCGCCTCGTACAGTGCCGGATCTCGCAGAGACGGCAGGCACGCGTTCGCCGCCGTAAGGTGCCGCGCAAGCTCATCCGGATCCAGCGCATCAGCGCGCCGCCCGCGCGGGCGCGGCAGCCACGAACCGCGCCGGCGCTTCCACGTCGGCGCGTCCGCTGACCTGATAGTCGGATCCGTTGGATCCGGAACGGGAGTCATCTCGGGAGGTCCTCCGTGGACGGGGGCAGGAGATTCGGGACCAGAGGGTGCGGCTCCCCGGTCAAGACCGACAGTGCATAGGCCACCTCTTCCCGGGTCGCGCGGGTGTAGATCGAGGTGGCACCGTTGCTGGCGGTATCGGTGTGCCCGGCATATGCCTTCGCGACAGCGTGCCCGAAATTGCGCTCCACCCATGTCAAGGTGGTGTGACGCAGCCAGTGGCACGTGATTCCTTGCTGTTTGACCCATGGAAGCTGCTCACCGATCTGACGCCACATGATGTGAAATCGTCTTTCGCTGATCGGATCGCCATTCTTGTACCGAAATAGTCTTTCGTCAGCTTTGTTGGTGATCAGTCTGCCATTTTGTGCTCGCCGGTTCCGGTCAGTCCGCAAGCGAGCGCGGGATGCGTAATGCTCCACTAGTGCTCGCATAAGGGTTGGTGACACAGGCTGCCAACGCTCGGTGTTACCTTTCTCGCGCAGCCGAACGAGGCATTGGTCCGGATCCAGATCTTGCGGCCGCAAGGCCAGGATGCCGCCCCGCCGGCAGGCGGTTTCGGTGCACATTCGGAGGATCAGTGTGGTGAGTTCAGGTTCATCGCCGTACTCGGCCACGACACGGTTGATCTCCGAGAGGCGGTCGGTCGATATGGCCCCCCGGCTCGAAGAGCGCATCCTTGGCTTGACCAATCGGGCTGCGGGATTGTCCGTAGAACGGATCAGATTGTCCTCGACTGCGTGTCGGTATAGGTAGCGGAGGGCGCTTATTGCCATTCTTGCGATGCCGTATCCGTCGCGATCGGTGCACCGGATGTTGCGTTGCGCCCGAAAGTCGCCGATGAGTTGTTTGAATTCTGTGACAGTTGGCTCATCGAGTCGGCGATCCGGCCATGCCTCGACGATTCTCTTCCAATAGGACATGTAGTTTTTGCGGGTCACGCCGGGTGGCATGGCCGCATAGACGACTGATACATACTCGGCAAAAGTCGGTATGGTTCGTTTCGGCTCAGCCGACATGAGGTCTTCGAGACTTACTCCCAGTCGTTCGAGGAGCAATTGGGCGGTCTGCACTTCGACGCTCGAGGCTGACGGTGTCATCGGCCGCCCCCCGCGGCAGGCGCTGTCTGCCGTTGCCGCGTGATCATCTGATCGACAGCGCCAGGGCCGAACATGAGGAGAATGCCTTCTGCGAGGTGCGCCGCCAAGAGGATCCGATCGGAGGTGTGGAAACCGGCCTTGCGACGGAATCGGGCTGGCATCCGGAGGTCGCCAGCGGCCGTAATCCACAGTTCGGGATCCCCGAAGCTCCCGACGATGACCATCGCGCCCTCGAGCTCATACCCGAGCCGCCTGCCGGGGCGCCAACCAAGAGCAGGTAGAAGTCTCTTCTCGATTACCCTGCCTCCGGCGTCCACACGGCGAACGCTGCAAAGCCACTGCGGCTCATGCCGAGACGGGTGCTGATAGATCGCCGTCAGCGGACGATCATTCCGGTAATTGATCAGTACGGGAGCTGCGTCAAGCCGCGGACTTCCACCGGGCAAGATCGGCGGCAGGATATCGCTCATGCCGACCACCTCCCACGAGCGGACCGCGGACCACAGGTGAACAGCCCTGGGTACAAGGTGTCAGATCCGTTGTAGAGCGCCTGCCAGGTTGCGAGTTCGCTACGGAAAGATGCCCTAACATGCGTTCGATGACACCCTGCGCCGATTCGCCGACCCGAGCGGTGAGCACCTCGTCGTAGGCCACGTCGCGCACCCGCGAGACGGTCAGATACGCCAGCTTCGCGCCGGATCCGACGAACTCCTCCACGAACGGCGTCGCCGGGTCGGTGAGGATCTCCTCCGGGCGTGCGTACTGCTCGACGTGACCTCCTTGGGAGAGGATGAGCACCTTGTCGCCGAGCTTGGTGGCTTCCTCGAAGTCGTGCGTGACGATCACGATGGTCTTGCCGAGTTCCTGCTGGATCGCGATCAGGCTGTCCTGCAGGCGGACCCGGGTGATCGGATCGACCGCACCGAAGGGCTCGTCCATGAGCAGGACCGGCGGGTCCGCCGCGAGCGCGCGGGCGACCCCGACCCGCTGCTGTTGCCCACCGGACATGTCCTTCGGCAGCCGGTCGGCGAAGGTGCCGGGGTCGAGACCGACCAGATCGAGCAGGTATTCGGTGCGTTCGGCGATCCGCTTCCTGTCCCATCCGAGCACCCGCGGGATGGCGCCGACGTTCTTGGCGACCGTCCAGTGGGGGAACAGGCCGCCGGACTGGATGACATACCCGATCGACTGCCGCAGCTTGTCGGGGTCCTCCCTGGTGACGTCGCGACCGCCGATGAGGATTCTGCCTTCGGTCGGCTCGATCAGCCGGTTGATCATCTTGAGGGTGGTCGTCTTGCCGCAGCCGGACGGGCCGACGAACGCGACGATGTCGCCTGCCTCGATGTCGAGGTCCAGGCGTTCGACCGCGGGCTTCTGCTGACCCTTGTAGCGCTTGACGACCGAGTCCAGCTCGATGGACGCACCGGTCACATTGCGCTCGGCGGTCGCCGTGGCGGGCTGACTGGTCACATCGTCGGTCATGAGAGTCCCTTTGCGATCGTGAGGCGTCCGAGCAGGACGAGGAGCGCGTCGAACACCAGCGCGATGATGACGATGAGGATGGTGCCCGTCAGAGCCATCTCGAGAGCGTTCGCGCCACCGAGCCGAGAGAGGCCGTTGAAGATCAGTGATCCGAGGCCCGGTCCCAGGACATACGCGACAATGGCGGCGACGCCGACGATCATCTGGGTGGACACCCTGATGCCGGTGAGGATGACCGGCCAGGCGATCGGCAATTCGACCGTCAGCAGAATCCGCCATCGCGAAAAGCCGATGCCTTGCGCGGATTCGACGACCGAGGCCGGTACCGATCGCAGACCCACGATCGCGTTGCCGATCACCGGCAGCGCCGCGAAGAACGCCAGCATGACGAACGACGGGACCACGCCCAGTCCGAACGGGACCAACAGAATCGCCAGCAGCGCCAGCGAAGGAATCGTCAGCGCCACACGGCTCGAGGTCAGGGATAACGCGGACAACAGCGGGAGACGATAAACCGCCACCGCGATGAGGACGGCGACGACGGTCCCGACCAGGACCGTCTGAAACGCCAGGGAGGCATGCTGATAGGTGAGGAACGCCAGAACCTCCCCCCGTCCCCGGATGTAACTCCACAAATTCACGGGATTCCCATCGTCGGCCGAAGACCAGTCGGTACCTGTCCGCGCGTTGTCATCGGACGCGCGAGCCGTAATAGAGTAATCTATGCTGCTCGTTCGGCTCCGGAGGGCGCGCGGTGTGCGATTCACCCGGCCGCCGAAATGGTGGCCCTTTCCGACCGCTACCGGCAGGGGAACAATGCGCGCGCTCACCCATATCTTCACTCATCAAGAGTTCGCGCCGATCGATCCGAATCGAAGGCATGCGATTTGCGCCATTCGGGCGAATCCGCCCTCGAGCATGTCGCGGATTCCGCCGAACCCTTTGTGCCGCGGCCATGTTTGTGAACTCGAATCATCCGCCCCGATGGTGGGTTATGCCGCGCGCGTCAGTGGGTTGGTGCCCGAGTAGTACTCGGCGTCGCCCGCGATCACGGTGCTCGGCGTGCCGTCGACGCCCACGGGGACCTCCCCGGCGAGCGTGATGCGGGTCAGCTTGCGGTGCTCGCTGCCGTCGTAGTCGTCGACGGCATAGTGCTGCGTGGCGCGGTTGTCCCAGATGGCGACGTCGCCCAGCGCCCAGTTCCAGCGGGTGGTGTGCTCCAGGCGGGTCACCCGGTCCTGGAACAGCCGGAACAGCGCCTGCGACTCATGGCTGGGCAGGCCGACGATCTGCTTCACGAAACACCCCAGCAGCAGCGCGCGTTCACCGGTCTCCGGGTGGATCTCCACCACGGGATGCTCGGTCTCGAAATAGGTGGACTCGAATTCGCGACGGTAGGCCCTGTCGTTCTCATCCGGGCTGTCCTCGACGGTGGCGGCATAGTCGTACTGGTTGCTGTGCCGCGCACGCAGACTCTCGGCCAGCCGTTTCAGCGGCTCCGGAAGCGAGTTGTACGCGGCGACGGTGGAAGCCCAGGTGGTCGAGCCGCCGTAGCTGGGCAGCGACACCGCGCGCAGGATCGATGCCTTCGGGACGCGATCGACGAAGGTGACGTCGGTATGCCACGTGTTGGAGCGCCCGTGGCGGGAATCGATGGCCAAACTCTTCACCCCGGCCGAGGTGATGGTCGGGTGCGGGGTGGTCGGCTGTCCGAGCAGTTGAGCGAACTCGTACTGCCCGTCCTCCGTCAAATGGTGCTGACCGCGAAAGAAGATCACCTTGTGCTCGGCGAGTGCGGAGCGAATGGTGGTGACGGTCGCCGTGTCCAGGTCACCACCGAGCCGGACTCCGTCGATCTGCGCGCCGATGTGGGTACCGAGCTTGACCACTCGCACGGCGATCGCGGAGTCAGCTATGTGATCGGCGGACATACCAGGGCCTTTCGCTCGAACCTGATGATCGAGTCAGAGGAAACCACCCGTGGCACGGCCGGGCCAGGATTACAGTCAGGCAGATCGAAACACGTGATCGCGGTGAGCCGACGGCCGCTCTCGCCGACGTTGAGCCGTGCCCGTGCCGAGCGCGTGATCGCATCGGGTCCGGACACGCCTGAGTATCGATTATGGATGCCGGTGAATCGGGTCGACCCAGTGCAGCTGGTCCCGTGTTGCCGGACGTCCGGGTCCGTCTCCGGGACGACATGATCGTACGTCGAGCGCCCGTCGAGGGTGGTCGGTGATTTCGACCGCCTTGTAGTGCGGAGAGCCGGTCGAAGAGATCGGCCCGGTAGCGGTCACGCGGCGCGACAGGTACTCCGGGAGGTCCGGAGGACGCGCTAGCTCACCGAGCGAAGGCGGTGCAGGGTGGCGGGATCGATGTCGAGGGTCAGCTCGATCGGCCCGAGTTCGGTGGCGATGCGCGCGAATTCCGCGACCCAGCGGCTGACCGGCCCGGCACGGTGCACGAGGCCCCAGTTCAGCGTCGGCCCCTCGGCGATCGGGAGGTACACGGCGTCGCCGCGGTCGTAGTACTTGATCGCTTGCCCGCACGCGAAGGCCACCGCATCACCGGATGTCACGGCCCACAGGACCTCCTCCCGCGTGGGCGCGGGAGCGTCCGAATCCCGCGGGCCCGCCGTCACCGGCGAGAACGACTCCTCCCAGTACTCCGGGATCGGCAATCCGGAGGGAAGGACCTGGTAGTCGGCCAAGTCGGCCAAGGACACCGATGCGCGGCCGGCCAGCTCGTGCGTGCGCCCGACCACCAGCACGATGGGCTCGGTGAACGCTTCGGGTCCCACCCTCAGGTCCGGTTCCCGCACGGGCAGAGCCACCAGTGCCACGTCGACCTCGCCATTGCGGATCAGCCCGAAGGGGTCGTCGATCCGGATCTCGCGCATGCGCAATTCGACATGCGGACAGCGGGTCCGGAACAGCGCGGTCATGGGAGCCAAGTCCTGCCACATCGGCCCCAGCACGCCCAGCGTCAACGTGTCCGGTCCACCACGCGCGGTGTTCGCGGCCGACTCCATGCCTTCGAGGATCCGGCGATAACCCGCTTGGAGGTCGTCTCGCAGCTGTTCGCCCAGCGGTGTCAAGGTCACTTTGCGACTGGTTCGCTCGAACAGGGGAGCGCCGATCCGCCGCTCCTGCTTGGCGATCGTCTGGCTCACCCGGGGTGTGGAGATGTGCAACCGCTCAGCAGTACGCCCGAAGTGCAACTCCTCGGCGAGGGTCAGGAAGATCTCGATTTCGCGTAACTCCACCTGGTCATCGTCCTCATCGTTAACCTCCGGCGCAACCGGCGTTTCGCGATTGCTCGTTGTTCGCGAGGCATCTCGACGGAAGGCTATGAGGCGTAGGAGAAATCAACCAGGCGGGAGAAAAGGTGCACACCAGGATCCGAGACGAGAGGGCACGATCATGGCAGTTGTACGAACGCACCGATACGTCGTCGTGACCGGCAAGCTGGCGCAGCTGCTCGAGCAGCGCACCCGGTTGATCCGGAGCATCCAGGCGGCGAACGCGGCGTTCACCGCAGCAACCTTGATTCGGCAGGACGACGGGTCCTACCTCGACATCTGGCGCTGGGAGTCGGCCGAGGCCATGCGCGGAACAACGCTGGTGCAGAACTTCCCGCTGATCGAGGCGACCGCGACACTGACCACCCACCACTGCGTACTGGACGGCAAGGTACTCGACGAGCGGTAGCCCGCCCGCCGGAACCGTCCGGTTGTCACCCCATCCGTGCCTCTCGCGCGGATTCACCTGGAAAACCATCGCACGAAATCGGTGCCGACCGCCGCTGGGCTGCCGTCGCCGATCGGTCGTGCGCAGAAAAGGAGATCACAATGAACCGCAACAACTGGTACCGGCAGCTGCACCGCTGGATGTCCGTCATCTTCACGGCGACCGTCGTGGTCTGCTTCGTCGCCGCCGCGCTGGGGCTCACCGAATCCGCGATCTGGGTGTTCTATCTGCCGCTGCCCCCGCTGTTCTTGCTCATGGGCACCGGCCTGTACATGTTCGTCCTGCCCTACCGCAGGAAGCGGCGGCCGAGCTCCGCGCTCGCCGCTTCCGGTGGGGTCTCCTCCTGACGGGGTGGTCCACGCTCGGACAGCGTGAGCGGCGGGGCGCCCGGGTACCGGGCGCATCGTGCGGCGGCGGGGCCCGCGGTACTGCTGGCCGAGTGCCGATCGTTCTGCTTCAATCGATATATGTGCAGGTGGATGGCTTACTCGGGTGAGCCGATCCTGGCCGAGGACCTTTTGTTCCGGCCGGTGCATTCCCTGATCGATCAGAGCTTGCACTCGCGTCTCGGCGCCACGACGACGAACGGTGACGGCTTCGGCATCGGCTGGTACGGCGAGGGCCCGCGACCGGCGGTTGTCAAGAATGTCGAACCGGCATGGAACGACCGCAACCTGCGGGAGATCGCAGCTCAGGTGCGCACATCGCTGTTCTTCGCGCATGTGCGCGCGTCCACCGGCACCGCGGTGCAGCGCAGCAACTGTCACCCGTTCCGGCACGGGCACTGGTTGTGGATGCACAACGGAGCGCTGCGCGATTTCCACAGGACCAAGCGCGACCTGATGACGGCGGTCGACCCGGCCCTGTTCACCGATATCGAGGGTTCCACGGATTCCGAAACGTTCTTCTTTCTGGCGCTGACCTTCGGACTCGTCGACGACCCGTTCAGCGCGGTCGCCCGTGCGGTCGGCTTCGTCGAGGACGTCGGCCGCGCATACGGCATCGAGGCCCCGGTGCAGATGACCGTCGCGACCACCGACGGCGAGTCCATGTGGTTCTTCCGGTACTCCAGTGAACACCTCACCCGGTCGCTGTTCTATTCCAACGATGTCGCGAAAGTGCGGGCTCTGCATCCGGAGGTGAAGTCGCTGCGCCAGCTGGGTGAAGACGCGCGATTCGTGGTTTCCGAGCCGCTGCGCGACCTGCCGGGGGCGTGGAACGAGGTCCCGGAATCCTCCGCAGGCGTCGTCCGTACCGGTCATGAGGAAACTCGCCCGTTCCAGCCGATCGCTCCGTGACCCGGAGCCATCGCGGATCATCGGCGTCACTCGTTCGGCACGGTGGACGTCTCCCGGAATCCGGCCTGGTCGCCGCCGTGGTGCGGGCCCTTCCTACCGCGTCGGCATGCCCGAGCGCTCCAGCAAGTGGCTGCGCAGGTGGGCGAGGATCTCGGTGCGTGCGGGCCGAGCCGCCGGGACCAGTCCCGGCATGCTGAGGAAGGCATGCACCGCTTCCGGGTAGCGGGTGAGCGTCACGTCGACTCCCGCTTCTCGCAGTCGGTCGGCATAGGCCGGGGCCTGGTCTTCCAGCGTGTCCAGCCCCGCGGCTTGGATGAGCACCGGGGCGAGTCCCGCGAGGTTGTCGCTCGACAACGGTGAGATCACCCGGGGGTCGAACGATTCGGGCAGCGCAATGCGTTGCACGGCACGGCAATTGGCCGGGGTCGCGGTCGGGCTGTCGGCGTTCTCGGTGAAGGAGGGGTACTCGAAGACCCGGGGGGTCCAGTCCAGCTGCGGGTTGATCAGTACCTGCGCGCGCAGCGGCAGCCCGAGTTCGGCCGCCCTGATCGCGGTGAGAGCCGCGAGGGTGGCTCCCGCGCTGGCGCCGAGCAGGGCGAGCCGAGTGGGATCGGCTCCCCATACGGCGGCCTGGTCGACCAGGCGCGGCACAGCGTCGTAGGCGTCCTCGACGGGTGCGGGCACCTGGTACTCGGGTGCCAGCCGATAGTCGACCGAGATGACTACGGCCGGGCAGTTCACCGCGAGGTGGCTGAGCAGCCAGTCGTCCTGATCCGGTACGCCGCCGATGAATCCGCCCCCGTGGAACGCGACGATCAGCGGCAGCCGCGAACCTCCCCGCGCGGGCTGGTACACGCGAAGGTTCAGCCGACGCCCCGGCAGCTCGAGTACGGAGGTGGTGATCCGCGCGCCTCGGTCGGGCTTGCCGGTGGCGAGCCTGCCCAGTGCGGACCGGCGCTTGCGGTCCTGGGCTGCGCGCAATTCGACGACTTGGTCCGGGGTGATCGAATCCCAGTCCGGCTCGGTCGTGAGCGCGGTCAGGATTCGGACTCGCAGTGGAACTCTGCCTCGCATGATGTGCCCTCCGAACGGTTCGTGATCATCGTCGTCGGCCGCCGTGTTCCCGGCGGCCCAGCGATACCCTGGCAGCTGTGACCGTGGGTGCGCTTTCGGAAATATGCGGTCGGGCGAAGTCGCCGACGGTGTGGCTGCGGCCGGGGCATGTCGGGTACATCGGCCCGGAGCTCGGCGTCGACGTGCATTCCGTCTCGGTCGCGGTGCTCAGCGTCGGCCTGGAGGGGCCCTTCGTCCTGGAGGGGCCCTTCGTCCTGGAGAGCGCCACGCATGGGGAGATGCGTACCGGCAGCTCGTTCGCTCCCGCCCGTGCGGCGCACCGCGTCGTCGCCCCCGAGCGATGGATCCTGCTGCTGTTCGTCGATCCCGCGGGAACGCCCGCCACGGGCATCGCGGAAGAGATGACCGCTACCGCCGGGCCCTACGGTCTGGCCCACCGACGGGAAGCCGAACTCGTCGAGCTGTGCGGTGGAGCCGACGCGGATCCGGACCGGATCTTCGCTCGGGCCACGGCCGGCCCCGCGTCGGTCGCCGATCCGCGGATCGAGTCGGTTGCCGCCGCCATCCGCCGGGACCCGAATCACACCTTTCGTGCCGAGGCGATCGCCGCGAACCTGGGCCTGTCCACCACCCATTTCCTCCGCTTGTTCGCCCAGCGGTCCGGCACCACATTCCGCGGCTATCAGCGGTGGACCCGCGTCATCCACACCTTGCGGGACGCCGCGGCAGGCCACGATCTCACGCGCTCGGCCACCGACGCCGGGTTCGCCACCCCGTCCCACTTCAGCGAAACCTTCCACCACATGTTCGGACTCTCCGCCACCGCACTGCTGCGCTCCGGTGTTCGCTTCGATCTCGGAACCTAGCCTGCGCCTCGATATTCCGCTGATCGCGGACGCTCGGAACGATGCTCTCGGCGCGGTCGGGTCGGCGATATCTCGCCGAGCGTGTGCGGGTTCGGTGGTGTTGTCGCAGGCGTGCACGTGTTCGGTGAGCGCAGCCGAGCGCTGAGGGCTTGCGAGGAGATCGACCGTCCACAGCGGACATGGAAAAGGAAAGGAGCGTATCGGCTCCCTTCCACTCTCAACATATAGCGCACCCGGGGGCTTGCGGCAAGACCCGGGTGGTGCCGCAAAATCGCTGGTCGATGCCGAAACGGTCGTCCGTGTTCGCGTGAACCACCCGGATGTCGAGCGACGAAAAGTAAGGGGCCTATGTCAACGCGAGAGTACGAAGACGAATTGCGGTCCGAGCGAAGCTACGTGACCGCGCTCTACGCGCGACTCGACGCCGAGCGCGCGCAAGTGAAGGGCAGGTACGGCGCGGCGCTGCGGGGCAACGGCGAGACACTCGTGGATCGGGACGCCGAGGTGCGTGCGCTGGCCGAACAGGTGAAGCGGCTCGACGTGGCGGACAACGGATTGTGTTTCGGCAGGTTGGACACCCTTTCGGGGGAACATTCCTATATCGGCCGCATCGGACTGTTCGACGAGGGGAACGAGTACGAACCGCTGCTGCTGGATTGGCGCGCGCCCGCGGCGCGCGCGTTCTATGTCGCCACCGCCGCCAGCCCGGAGAACATGCGCCGCCGTCGCCAGTTCCACACCCGAGGGCGTCACGTGGTCGATTTCACCGACGAGGTCCTCGGCCGTCCCGGTGGTGGCGAGCGGGGAGACGCGGCCCTGCTCGCGGCGGTCAACGCGCCGCGCGGGGCGGGGATGCGCGACATCGTGGCGACGATCCAGTCCGAACAGGACGAGATCATCCGGCTCGAGCACCCAGGGGTGCTGGTGATCGAGGGCGGTCCGGGCACCGGGAAGACCGTGGTGGCTCTGCACCGCGTGGCGTACTTGCTCTACACCCAGCGGGAGCGGATGGAACGCCATGGTGTGCTCGTGGTGGGGCCCAACCCCGCGTTCCTGAACCACATCGGCCGCGTTCTTCCGTCGCTGGGCGAGACGAACGTCGTGTTCACGACCACCGGCGACCTGATGCCCGGTCTGCGCGTCACCGCGGACGACACTCCGGACGCCGCGCGGCTCAAGGGCTCGCTGAAGATTCTGGACGTGCTCGCGGCGGCGGTCGCCGATCGGCAGCGGCTGCCGGAGCATCCGCTGCCGATCGAACTGTCGGACGTCACGGTGCGGATCGACGCCGAGACCGCGGAGTGGGCCAGGGAGGAGGCGCGTGCGAGCGGACTGCCGCACAACGAAGCCCGCGCCGTGTTCGGTGAGATCGTCACGTGGGTGCTCACCGAACGGGCGATAGCCCGGATCGGCCGGGGCTGGCTGACCCGGGAAGACCGTGAGGCATGGGAGAACCTGCGGGCGGACCTGCGCGCGGAGCTCGCGGACGACGACCGGTTCACCGCCGCGCTCGACGAACTGTGGCCGATCCTGACGCCGGAAGCAGTGTTGGCACAGCTCTACGCGTCCCCGGAACGGTTGCGAGCCGCAGGCGCCGACCGGACGTTGTGGCGCGCCGACGGCGCCGCCTGGACGGTGTCGGACGTGCCGCTGCTCGACGAACTGGTCGACCTGCTCGGCCGCGACAAACCGGCCGACCGCGCGGCCGAGCGGCAGCAGCAGGCCGAGGCCGAGTACGCGGCCGGGGTACTGGACATCCTCGTCGACCGCGCGGACCTGATGGACGACGAAGACCATCTGCTCGCCCAGGACCTGCTGTACGCCGAGGACCTGGCGGATCGCTTCCTCGAGCGGGACAGCCGCGAACTCGCCGAGCGCGCCGCCGCGGACCGGGACTGGACCTACCGGCACGTCGTGGTCGACGAGGCCCAAGAACTGTCCGAAATGGACTGGCGGGTGCTGATGCGGCGCTGCCCGGGTCGTTCCTTCACGGTGGTCGGCGATCTCGCGCAACGCCGGTCGGTCGCCGGAGCGACCTCTTGGGGCGCGATGCTGGAGCCGTATGTGCCCGGCCGCTGGGTCTACCGGTCGCTGTCGGTGAACTATCGCACGCCGGCGGAGATCATGACCGTCGCCGCCGCGCTGCTCGCCGAATTCGCGCCCGGAGTCCAGCCACCGGAGTCGGTTCGCGCGTGCGGCGTCCAGCCCTGGTCCAGGCGGGTCACCGAGGACGAATTGCCCACTGCCATCGAAGAATTCGTACGCGACGAAGCCGATCGCGAAGGCACGAGCATCGTGATCGGGCCGCCGGGTGTGCCGGGCGCGGTGGCGGCGTCGGAGACGAAGGGCCTGGAATATGACGCCGTGCTGGTCGTGGACCCGGAACGGATCCTCGCCGAGTGCCCGCGCGGGGCGGCCGAACTCTACGTCGCTCTCACCCGCGCCACACAACGACTCGGCGTCCTGTACCGCGACTCGTTGCCGCAGGCTCTGACCGGCCTCGCCGAAGCCCCTACGCGCGCCGGGCCGGCAATCAACGGTTAGCGCCACGGTTCGTGGCCGCGGTGTCGTAGCCGTTGCTCGTCTCGCCACACCTACGGAGCTGCCCGCGGCGGGCGATGCGGCCGTCGTGGGGCATGCTCGTATCCGCGCGGACGGGTGTCGCGGGCGATGCGTGCCGCCCGGCACGCATCGCGAACATCTTTCCGCCGCTTAATGATCCGCGAGAGTTCAACAGTTCACGCCCGGCGGGCGTCGCACTAACGTCGGCCGCGTCACACCACCGCCTCTCGGGCAAAGGATCGCGATGAGCTCTGTCCCTCCCGTAATTTCCGCCGCCGAACTCGCCGCCGCGCTCGACGCGGGATCGGATGTCGTCGTCCTCGAGATCCGCCGCGATCGTGCCACCATTCCCGGTCAGCTGGCCCTCGCGCTGCCGGAGCCACCCGCGGGTCACATTCCCGGCGCGCACGCGGTGGACTTCACCGAGCTGATCGGCCCACGTACCGAAACCTCGGGCCACGCGCCGCTGCCTGAGGAGGCGCAGGTGCGTGATCTCGTCGAGCGCTCGGGAATTCACGAGTCGAGCCTGGTCGCGGTGTACAGCTCCGACCTCGCCTCGAGCGCGACCCGCGCGTGGTGGGTACTGCGCTGGGCGGGACTGCCGGACGTGCGCTACCTCGACGGCGGTGTGCACGCCTGGCTCGCGGTGGGCGGGGAACTTTCTCAGGTGCGTCCGGCCGCGGGTGGCGGTACCGCACGGGTGCGGCTCGGCGCGTTGCCGACCCTGGACGCCGAGGCCGCCGCCGCACTCGCCCGCGCCGGTCACCTGCTCGATTCCCGGCCGCCCGTCGCGTACGCCGGCTCGGCGGACGACGCGACAAGCGGCCACATTCCCGGGGCGCACAGCCTGCCCGGTGACGAGAACCTCCGCGAGGGCTACCTCGGGGACGGCGACACACTTCGCTCGCGCTACGCGCCCTACCTCACCGGCGCACCCGTCGGCGCCTACTGCGGTGGCGGCGTCGCCGCGACCCTGGACGTGCTCGCTCTGAGCAAGCTCGGTGTGACCGCCGCGCTCTACCCAGGCTCATGGTCGCAGTGGATCACCGACCCCACCCGGCCGATCGCCACAGGCACCGCTCGCGGCTGACCGGCAGGCACACGAAGGCGCTAGCGCGAAGCACCGCCCACCAGGGCGTCTCCGACGAGACCTGGGTCCAGGTGCGCGAGCAGTACGACGACGACCAGGTCGATGATGTGCCCACGGGTTGCCGGGGCGAGCCGGTGTCATCGGGATTCGTAGATGCGTTTGTGGCCGGAGATCGCGGCCAACCGGAACGGGCGGGCGGTCTCCTCGGGAATGGCGTGGTACCTGCCGTCGGTGGGGGTTCGGGCTTCGTGGAGTTCGCGGTAGCGGTCGTAGCCGAGGGGTTCGCGAGTGGTGACGGCGTTCCGGTTCGCCTCGGTTCTGAGGTGCTCGTGGTAGCCGGATGCCAAAGTACCGCCGAAGAATTCGGCGACGCTGCCCGATCCGTAGCTGATGAAGGCGACGGGTCGGTCGGTGAGGTCGTCGGCGTGGTCGAGCAAGGAGACCAGACCGAGGTAGAGCGAGGCGGTGTAGCTGTTACCGACGGTGCGGTTGTAGCTGGTGGTATGGCGAATCGCGGCGTCGATCGCGGCCGAGTCCGCGGTGTGGCCCTGGCTTTCGAGAAGGTGGCGATGTGCTTTGGCAGCCATCCTGGTGAACGGTTGGTGGTAGCAGAACGCGGCGAACTCGCCCAGGTCGCGGCCGCCTTGCCGCCGGTAGTCGGTCCAGGCTTCCTGGGTGGCCTTCTGGTACGCGTTGACCGATGTCTTGCCGTCGACCAGCGCGGCGGTGCGATAGTTGGGGCGCCAGAAGTCCATGATGTCGGCGCTGTAGAGCCCGGAGTGGGGTTCCAGCCGCAGGATCGCCGGATTCGCGCTGACCAGCATCGCGACCGCGGCGGCGCCCTGCGTCGGTTCGCCGGGGGTGTCGAGTTCGTACTTGGCGATGTCGGTGGCGATGACCAGTACGCGCTGGGACGGGTCGCGGGCGATCAGTCCGGCGGCGAACTGAAGTCCGGCCGTGCCGCCGTAGCAGGCTTGTTTCAGTTCGACGACGCGGGCGGTATTGGGCAGTCCGATCAGGGGGTGGAGGTAGAGGCCCGCTGATTTCGACTGGTCGACACCACTTTCGGTGGCCAGCAGCACCGTGCGGATGTGGTCGACGCCGTGGCGGTCGATGATGGGCTTGGCGGCGGCCGCGGCGATGGTGACGATGTCCTCGTCGGCGGCGGCGACGCTCATCTTCTCCTGGCCGATGCCGAGGTAGAACTTGTTGGGATCCACGCCGAGGCGCTCTGCGAGCAGGGCGTGATCCAGCGCGTAATGAGTGGTGGCGAAGGACAGGTCGTGGATTCCGACCGGCTGGGTGGTCATGGCAGTACTCCGTTGCTCGTGGTCGACCGTTCGAATCGGGTGTGGGAGCGCATCAATTCACCGCGGTTGGTCTGCGCCGCCATCAGGGACAGTTCGCCGCACAACACGGTGGCCGCCGCGATCACGGCGAGACGGCGGGCGTTGTCGCCGTCCTGCCGCTGCGAACGGCAGCCGAGGCGGGTGAGATTCTCGTCGACGAAACTCTGGTGCTTGCCGTTCCCGACGGTCCCGACGATGAGGTTGGGCAGCGTGCACGAGAAGTAGAGATCCCCGGCGCGGTCCTCGGCGTGCGTGACGCCTTGGGATCCCTCGACGATGTTCGCGGAGTCCTGCCCGGTGGCCAGGTAGAAGGCCAACAGCATGTTGGCGTAATGCGCGTTGGCGGATCGGATTCCACCGGCGAGCAGCGTGCCGATGAGATTCTTGCGGATGTTCAGCTCGACCACCTGTCGAGCGGTGGTGTGCAGTCTCCTTTCCACCACGTCGCGGGGTATGAGTATTTCGGTGACGACATTCTTGCCGCGGCCGAGGATCCCGTTGACCGCGGTGGCTTTCTTGTCCGTGCAATAGTTTCCGGACACCGAGACGTAGCGCAGCCCGGGAATCGTCGCCACGATGTGGTTCATCAGATGATCGGAGGCGAGCGTGGCCATGTTGTGGCCTGCGGCGTCACCGGTGGTGAACGCGAATCGCAGGAACAGCAGATTCCCGGTGATCTGATGGTGCAGGTCGATGAGGCGGGCGTACCGGCTGCTGCCCGCGGCCACCTCCTGCAGTTCGCCGAATCGGCTCACGAGCCGCTGCACGGCGGTGTGGGCGGTGTTCGCGTCGTCGGCTTCGAGCAGGATCGAACGGGTCATGCGGTCGTCGACCAAGGTTGCCACCACACCGTTGTCGGTCAGCGTGGATATCCGCGCGCCGCGCCCGACCGAGGGCCACAGCGGAGATTCGTAGGTGGCCAAGGGAACCTCGACGGCGTCGTCGACGGTATTGCCGGTGATGCGCACGGGTCCCACCCACCGCAGCGGGACAGCCGCATACGACATGTCGTTCACGGGTGGCTCCTTCTCTCCGATTCGTTCCACCACAGGCTCCGGTGGGCGTACGAGGCCGCGTCGATGCCGCGAAGGCGGCAGAACGTCGCCACGTCGCCGGTGATCAGCAGATCGCAGCCGACCAGGTCGGCGGGCGTGGCGGCGCCGAGCACGGTCGCGATCCGGCGCAGTTGGACGAGCCACGCACGGATCATCTCGATCAACGCGGCGGCGCCGCGGCCGACGAGCGTCTCGAGGAAGCGTCCCGCGACACCGGTCGCGCAGGCGCCCAGCGCCAGCGCCCTGGCGATATCGAGGGGCGAGCGGATACCGCCCGAGGCGAACAGATCGATCCCGGTGACGCCCGCGCAGTCCAGCAGGCAGCTCGGCGTCGACTGGCCCCAGCTCTCGATGAAGGAGAAATCCGCGGCCGCGCGCCGATCGTTCTCGATACGCGCGAAATTGGTGCCGCCACGGCCGCCGACATCGGCCACGGCGACTCCCGCGTCGCGCAACCAGGCGACGGTGGGCCTGCTGAGTCCGAACCCGACTTCTTTGACGATCACCGGCACGGGCGCATGGGCCGTGATGTGCTCGATCTGGCGTGGCCAGGACCCGAAGGATCGGTCGCCCTCGGGCATCACGATCTCCTGGACCGAGTTGAGGTGGATCTGCACGGCGTCGGCCTCCAGCAGGTCGATGGCCCGGTGCACTTGGTCCAGGGTGGCCGTCGCGTTGACGTTGGCCATGACGAACCCGCGCGGGTTCTCCTGCCGCAGCACCCGGTAGCTGTCGGCGACCGAGCAGTCGCGGAAGTAGGCGCTCATCGACCCGGATGCGATGGGGATGCCGGTCTCGCGGGCGGCGATCGCCAGCTGGCGATTGATCTCACCGGTGTGCGGGCTTCCTCCGGTCATCGCGTTGACGAACAACGGTGTGTCCCATCGCTTCCCGGCGACGTCGACGGCCAGCGACACGTCTGCGCTGTCGATGCCGGCGAGGGCGTGGTGCACGAAGGTGACCGAGTCGAAGTCGTTGGACCCGGTGCCGTCGCGGTGCTGGTCGACGGCATGCCGGACGTGGTCGTCCTTGCGGTTGCCGGTCATCCGCGGTCCTCCTCGTGCGGGTGGGTGCGCAGCGACAGTGGGTGGATTCCCGCGGCGATCCAGCGCGCGGTGAGTTCGGTGATGGCCGCGCTGCGGGTGCGGTCGATCAGCGCGATGCCGCAATCGCCGCCACCGGCTCCCGACGGCTTGGCTGCGGCGCCTACCGCTTCGCCCGCCTCGCACAGCGCGTGCAGCCGCGGTGTCATGATGCCCACCCGCGCCTTCGCGTCGAGTTCCAGCAGAATTGTTCTGGCGTTGTGTATTTCGCGTTGGATTCCGGCGGAATCGTCGGCTTCCAGTGCCGTGCCGAGCCGTTGGACGCACTGCTCGCTGTTGGCCAGGAAGGCGCCGTGGCCGGGCAATTCCCGGCGGTGGCCGTGGCGGAGTCCCGCGACCAGCGCCGGTGTCGACGCGGGTTCCCCGGTCCACCCGACCTTCATCGCGAGTTGCGTCGGCGGGGGCAGACGATGCACCGACAACCCGGGCCACGGCGCGCGCAGTGTCGCGTCGACCCCTTTGTCTGCGATCGATTCGGATGCGCGCTGCCGGTCGGGGGAACCGTAGGCGATCCAGCCGCCCCAGGTGCTCGCCGCCACATCGCCACCGGAGGCGGCCGGGTTGACCGACAGGGTGGCCACCATCGCCAACCGGTACCGGTCCATCGTGCTCAGGCCGAGCCGGTTGAAAACGCCGAGAGCTGCGACGGTCGCGGCCGTGACCGCTGCGCTGGCGCCGAGACCGAGCTTCCTGCCGTCGGAGTCGGCGAAATCGCCGGTGACCCGCAAACGATAGGGACGCGCCCGGACACCTCGCTCGATTAGCAACCGATCGATGACCGCGGCCGCCGCGAAGACGTATGCGAACTCCGTCGGCACACGGGCATCGGCGGTTCGCGGGATCAATCGGGCGCCGTCGCGCCGGCACGACAGCTTCCCGGCGCCGTCCAGGTCCGTCCGCAGTGTGGTGTCCTCGTCTGCGGATGCCTCGACCACGGTGGCGGTCGCGTAGCGGTCGACCGCCGTGAGTATCGCGCGATGGCCCGGCTCCACGACGGCGTACTCTCCGGCGACGAACAGCTTGCCCGGGGCTCGGTAGCTGATCATCGGTCGCCGCCCCGGACGACGGCGGCGCCGGGGCCGAGATGCGCCGTGTGGGTTTCGACGAAATCGCCGACGTCGCGCAGGGCCGCGTCCACCCGCTGCGCGTCGGCGCGGGCACAGAGCACCGTGACGTTCGGTCCGGCATCGATCGTGGCGTAGGCGGCGACACCGTCGTCACGCAGCGCCAGAACCCGGTCCAGAATCGCCACCGACCCGGGTGAGAGATACCGGATCGACGGTTTCGCCGCCAGCATGGTGGCGTGCATCCCCAAGGCGTTGCGCTCGGCGATCTCGCCGACCGCTGGAAGGTCCAGGCGCGCAATGGCTTTGCGCATCTCATCGAGGTCGGCGGCCGACGACTCGGCCCACGCCCGGTAGAGCGGCGAGGTGGCGCGGGTCCGGCGCATGGCGTCCCGGCTCGACACCGCCTTCGACGCGGTGTCGACCACGGCGACGACCAGAGCCGGGTCGAGCGCATCGCCGTCGATCGGTTCCGCGTAGGAGCTGAGGTCACCCGCCTCGCCGGAGCCGTCGCCGGCATGCCACACCGCGAACCCGCCGAAAATGGATCGGCAGGCCGACCCGGAGCCCCGCCGCGCCAGCCTCGACAGCGCGCGGACGTCCCCGCCCAACCCGTAGCATGCGGACGCCGCCGCGGCCAGTGCGGCGAATCCGCTCGCCGAGGAGGCCAGGCCCGCGCCGGTCGGTCCGGTATTGGTCGAGACGACCAGCGCGTGTTCGGCGCGCTGGGCGCGGGCGCGAACCAGGTCGAGGAACCGCTCGACCCTGGCGTGCGCCGGACCGGTGGCGCGGCAGCCGTTGAGCACGACCACGTCGGCCGGGCCATCGATCAACCGCACCGTCGTCGTGGTGGGATAGATGTCCAGCGTCATCGACAGACTCCCCGTGACGGGCAGGAAGAACGACTCGTCGCGCTTGCCCCAGTACTTCACCAGGGCGATGTTCGGATGGGCGACGGCGGCCGCTTCTTCGCCGATCTCGTTGCCACGGAAGAGGTTCGGATCGTGCCCGAGAAGGTCGATGCCGTCGACGGCGAGAACGGTCGCCGCATCGGGGGCGAAAGTCGTCGGTGTGTACCGAGTTCCGTTTTCGGGCGGGATCGCGGGGTCGGTCATGGCAGCACGCTCCGGGTCGGGACGGTCCAGGTCTGTACGGCTCCGGCCCCGCGTAGCGCCGCACTCACCGTCGAGGCGCCACGGCCCGCCTCGGTGAGGGCGAGGACGCAGCCACCGAGGCCGGCGCCGGTGAGTTTCGCCCCGAACGCCCCGGCCTCGAGCGCTGCCGTGACCAAGGTGTCGATCCGCGGACTGCCGACACCGAGTTCGTCGAGAAGGTCCTGAAAGTACAGAAGCGCCCTGCCCAGCGGCTCGGCGCGCCCGGCCGCCAGGGCCGCGTGAGCGGACTCGACGAGTTCCGTCGCGCGCTCCAGAAGCCGTCCAGCGGACCCGCGATCTCGGTCCAGCCGTCCGCGCACCTCGGCCACCGCCTGCTGTGTGGCACCGGGTATCCCGGTGTCCGCGATCACCAGGGCGGCGTCGAGGCCGACCTCCAGCGGGCGGGCCGTGCCGGCATGGAACCAGATCGGCCCGTCGGCCGAGGCGGCGCGGGCGTCCACACCGCTGGCTCGGCCGTGCGCGAACTGTTCGCCGCATTGCACCAATTCGTAGAGGGAGTCCGGGTCGACGGTCCTGCCATGAAGATCCGCGACCGCCCGCACCGCGGCGGCCGCATCGGCCGCACTGGACCCCAGACCACGCGCCTGCGGAATCTCGCGGTGCAAAACGACCTCGACGACCTCGCCGGGCAGATCCCACCGTCGCAACGCCTCCTCGACGGCGACGCGAGGGCCGGACACCGGAGTCGCCGCGGGAAGACCTTTCCCAGCGAGAAATCGAGAGCCATTGTCGGACAGCGCATAACGCCCCGACACGGCTGGCGGCGACACGGTAGAGCTACCTGCCTCGCCGGAATACGCGACAGCGCGCACCGGCAATGCGGGCAGGGGGAACGCGATCGCGGGCGTTCCGTGGACAACCGTGTGTTCGCCCAGCAGGATCGCCTTGCCGTGGGCGCGCCCGATGCCCACGCCGGGGGCGGCGGGTCTTCCGCCGCCGTGGACACGAGGACTGTTCACGTCGATTCATCTCCAAACTCGAGCAGGGCCGCCCACGCGTTCCCTCGGGGACGCGGCGACGGACGGTGATGGTGAGGTCCGGCGAGGACATCGGCGACGAGCAGTTGCGGGACGCGTCCCGACACGACGTTCGGCTCGGCCGCGGGCGTGCGAATTCGCCTTTAGCGCTGACGAATCGACGGGCGTGACACGCGCAGCCCGCGCAGGCGTGCCCGCACGGACGGGCGCAGCGGCGACGGGAAGAACGCGGGCACCTGGGTCGCGTAGGCGCGGTAGGCAGCACCGAAACGAGCGACGAGATCTCGCTCCTCGAGGACGGTGCCGAGCAGAATGTAGCCGGTCAAGCCGACCGCCCAGAGCAGGTGACCTGCCGTGAGCGTGCTCGCGCACCAGAAACTGAACAGCAGACCGGTCATCAGCGGATGGCGCACCAAGCGGTATGGCCCGTGCACTTGCAGCCGGTCGGCGGTCGGGTCGGGTACCTGGATCACGTAGTGGCGGTAGGCCTGGTCGAGGCCGAGCAGATAGAAGTGGTCCAGCAGCAAGGTGGCTGCGTAGACCAATGCGAAACCGAGCCAGAAACCGGCGTCGAGCACCGTCCCGACGATGCCGTCGGCCGACCAGATTTGGTGCGGCAGCGGCTGCCAGCCCAAGCACAGCACCCACACGGCCAGACTGGCCATGACGACGTAGACGGTGCGCTCGAGGGCTTGCGGCACCCAGCGGGTGACGAACGCCTTGAACGACGGCCGAGCCATGCCCGAGTGCTGCAGGCCGAACAGCGCCAGCAACAGCACGTCGATCACGACCGCCGGGCCGGTCGGCAGGTGCGGTCCGTCGTCGACCGTCTTGGGTAGCCACCAGCCTCCGGCGAACAGCAGGAACAGGGGCACGGTCACCCCGGTGAAGGCATATCCGGCGAACGCGAGCAGGAACGGGACGAGCCGGCGACGGTCGGTGAGCACGCCCCGAACCTGGCGCGGAGTGATCAGATCCATGCGAACCAGGGCAGGAGCCGCGAGCGGACGCCACCCTCCTCCATTCGCTTCTCCAACTCGACCTTCCACCGCTCGCCGTAGGGTGCGTCGAGGAAGCCGCCCGGCACGACCAGACGCCAGGCCGAGTTGAGGGTCATCCAGTAGGGCACGATGACGCCGGGGTCGACCTGCCGCATGAAGTCGAGTTTGTCGGGGATCTGGCTCCAGTGGACGCCGGGGTAGCGGTGGTGCACGCTGTGGTAGCCCTGGTTGAAGATGAAGAAGTTGAGCCAGTTGCCCGCCGTGTTCAACGATTTGCTCGGATCGTCCTCGAAACCGCGCGCCGGGGCGTGGGTCAGCCAGGCGAAGTAGCCGGAGTTCACCTGGGTCACCAGGAACGGGATCCAGTAGAAGAGCACGAATCGGGTGTCGTCGGCGAAGTACCAGGTGACTCCGATCAACACCAGGACCAGCGTGAGATCGAACAGGAACTGGTTGCGCCGCCGGCGCTGCTTGGTCGTCGCGTCGGCGGCGAAGATCTTCCGGACGGTGTGGTTCTTGACGATCGTGCCGTATCTGATCCAGTACCAGACGGCGCCCAGCCCGTGCTCGCGCCCTTCGGTGGAGGTGACGTCACCGGGCCCGTCGTTGTAGCGGTGGTGGTTGAGGATGTGCACCTCGCGCATCTCGGCTGCGGTGAGCGTGGCGGGCATGCAGCAGAACAGATCGACCACCCGGTTCAACCGCTTGGACACGAACAGCGGCCGGTGGGTGTGCATGTGCAGCACGCCGATCGTCAGCGAGAAGTTCAGCAGCGTCAGCGTGATGATCAGCGGCACGGCCAGGTACCAGTTCGTGGCGGCGGGCACGAGCAGTCCCACGGCCAGCAGCGCGACCCACGCCACGATATGGGCCAGCGGGCCGATGTTCGCCGGGTGCTCGAGCTTCAGCACCCGTCGGCTGAAGGGCGTCGGCCCGGACGACGCGTCGGGCGTTCGGGGGCTGGGACGAGGCGTGACGGTGCTCATAAGAGGCTCCTTGGATATGTCGAGTCGAAGGCGGCGAGCGGGGCTTTCGCGACGGTGCTGATGAGCGGCCTCCTCAGGGAGTGGTGTCGTGCGCGGCGAGCTGGAATCTCGTGGCGAGGTTTCGCATCGCCTCGGCATCGCCCGGGTGCACTCGTTCCAGGGCGCCGAAGGCCAGATGATCGGCGATCATCATGCGACGGATCTCGGAGCCGGGCAGTTCGCCGGTCAGCGGTTCCTCCGGCAGGGCGCGCACCAGGGTGAAGGCGGAGTCGACGATCAGCGGCCGCATCGCGGGCGGCATCGAGCGGTAGTCGACCGAGCCGAGCATCTCCGGTGCCGGGCCCGCCCCGGCAGCGAGGTCGGGTGACGCGTCGAGCACCCGATGGACCGCCTGGTCGACGGAATGCAGTACCCGTTGCTGCATCGTCGTCCAGTACGCCGGTGAACCGGCCGCCCGTGCGGCCGCCGCGAGCCGCAGCCGCCGCCGGTAGGGTGCGGGCGCCCCGACCGCGGTACACAGGAAAGCCGTTGTCGTGATGGCCATATAGGCCATCGCGGCCCGTGCACTGAGACCGGGCGTGCGCGGGCCCAGCCGGGCCAACAGGGTGAAGCTGCCCAGCGCCGGGCCC
The DNA here is from genome assembly GCF_015477775.1 of Nocardia abscessus. Classification (GTDB taxonomy): domain Bacteria; phylum Actinomycetota; class Actinomycetes; order Mycobacteriales; family Mycobacteriaceae; genus Nocardia; species Nocardia abscessus_A. The sequence continues at coordinate 133,241 of NZ_JADLQO010000019.1, forward strand.
AGCAGCTGTAGCATCACCACTCGGGTCAGTTCTTCGCGGTCGGCGACGCCGTGCAGTGCCAGTTCGCCGTCGCGCAGGTCGTTGGCCAACTGCGCGGTGACGCCGACGCATCCGGCCAGCTCGCCCAGATCGCACTCGGCGCAAGCCTTTTCGGCGACAAGAGAGCAAGCGTAGAGAATCACCCGTCCCAGTACGCCCTCGCCGTAGGCGGACCGCGGCAGGGGCTCATCGAGGTTGCGGGCCATCACGCCCCCGACGTCGAGCAGCATTCGGCCGACACGTTCCCGGCCGTCGGGGGGCAGTGCCGACAGCAGCGCCCGGACGTCGTGAACCCGCTCGGCCAGCACCAGATCAACGGCTTCGCTGTCGCGGACGGCGACCGCGTCCAGCGGCGGGGGAGGCGTATCGGTGGCGCCGTTCAGGTAGGCCACGGCGGCCAGCACAGCGTCGCTCGCCGACGGGCGGTTCATGAGGTCCTCGTAGGCATCGAGCACCCGGCAGGCCAGCAGGGCGGCGGTAGCCTCGGCCCGCTGGTCGGCGGGCAGGAAGCCCACGGCGATGCCGAGGTTCCGAGCCGCCGGAATCAGTGCCAGCCGGGCCAACAGCTCCGGTGAGGGAGCCCTGCGCAGCGCAGCGATATCCGGTGCGCGCCGCAAGTGCCGCAGTCCGCGGGCCAAGACGCCGAGTCGCTGCCCGATCATCGCGAGACCACCCGCGTCGAGAGTTCGCGCAGGTGTTCACGCGCGGGGGAGGGCGGGAACACTTCTATCGCCCGGCATGCCGTCTCGGCGGCGTGGACGGCGACCGCGCAGGCGACCTCGGTGGCCCCGCTGGTCACCAGCTCGCTCTGCAGGGCGGCACTGGAAGTTTCCGTGGAAAGCCACATTTCATGAGCGCCGTGCCGCATGGCCAGCCATTCGATCACCGGCCAGGTCGGCACGCGGCGATCGAGGTCGCCGCAGGCGTCCTTGCCGAGTGCGGGGTCGCCCTCGACGTCGCGCACGTCGTCCATGATCTGGAAGGCGAAGGCGAGTTGGTCTGCGTACCGCATCAAGGCGCGCAGCCGTTCGTGATCGATGGCGCCCGCCGTGCCACCGTAGGAGCAGGCCAGCCGGAACAGCGTGCCGGTCTTCGCACCGGCCACGAGCTCGTAGTGCCTGCGCAGGGCGGAGTCCTCGACCGTGGGTGGGAGCGTCTCCACGAGCTGGCCGAACGAAAGGTCCGAAAGCCGGTCGAGGTAGGTGACGCCGGCAGCCGCACCGAGTGTCGCGAACGCCGCTGGGTTGTCGGCCACCACCCGTGCGAGCACCTGTAACGCGATGCCCGCCAGATGAAATCCGGCTCTGGCCGCCGTGCGTATGCCGAACTCGGCCGGCACGGAAGGGGCGTCGCGCCGCAACAGCGAACCGTCGCAGATGTCGTCGTGCACGAGCGACGACTCGTGGAACATCTCCCAGACGCAGGCCATGTCGACGGCGTCGCGCAACGGCACCGCGTCGGACGACGGGAGCAGTTGGGCGCACGCCAGCGCCAGCCCCGCCCGGACCCGCTTGCCCGGTGCGGCGAGAATGTGTCGGTAAATGGAGTCGAAAGGTCCACCGCTGACGAGGATTTCGCGCATTCGATCGTTGACCAGAGGTAGTTGATCGGTGATGCGGGCGAGCGGCTGAGTGATCCGATCGGAGTCGGTACCGACAGAGGTGAGGATCTCGTCGGCCGATTCCCGCAGGGAGCTGGAGGCGGTTGGCGGCGGGACGTCCGCGACTGTTGTTGTGGCGCCGAAGAATTCGGCTCCGACCGATGGTCGGTCGGCGGGGTGTTCCAGAGGCACGGTCACGTGCGCGGTTGGGTGGAGTGCTGGCGGTAGGGCGGAATAGTCCATGGCGGTGAGCCCCCTTGGCATGATCACGATGGGTAGGAAGGATCGAGCGGGCAGCGCACAGCCGTGTATCCGAAAAAGATTGTGTCGCAGTACATTTCGATCGATCCGAGCCGGGCAACTACATCGTCGCCCCAGATGGCCCCGAACTCCTGCGGTCGTCGAACCCCGCTTCCCAAGGCTAGCGCCCGACCTGGTTGATCAACCAGGCTCCTTGGAGGAATCCCGAAGATCATGCCGGGGGGCTGTTCGATGTCACACCGCCGTGTCACCCACGCGCCGCGAAACAGACTCGGCCACAGGGAATGTGGTCTCGATCGGTAGCGGGACGGTCAGGTTCGGGCCTGCGCCTGCCGCGGCCGACATAGGACTGCCCGGTGAGACGGCCCGGCAAGGTGTCGGTCCCTCGTGTCAAACTGGCGACGTTGTTGCCTGGCCGGAGGAGAATGCATGGGCACCACCGACGACCGACCCACGGTGAGATTGGTCGCGCATTGCCGTCGTTGTCACGGTTGGCTGCTGTCGCCGCACTCGGTCGCGCAAGGAATCGGACCCACGTGCGCGATCCGGGAGCGCGCGGAACTGCGCGCCGCGGCTGCGACGCAGCCGCACGAATTGACGTTGTTCGACGTCGCAGCGTGAGTGCGCCCGGCCGCGGAACCGCTGAGCGACGGCCTCCGGTCCAGCAGTCGTCACCGGTAACGCGTCATCGGATCGGTCCATCGTGCCAATGCTCGGTAGAGCCAGTATTGGGCGGCGCCCGAGGTGGTGGTTCCGGTGATCTCGGTGGTGAGCTCCCAATAGCGGTGGATTGCCGGGTGCGTGTCGGTGGCGCCGTCGAGGAGTCGGTGCCGTAGGCGCGGCGTGTCGCGTTCGCGTCGTGCGGTGGCGTGGACGTCGATGAACTGGTCGAGTTCAGGGCCGGGGCGTGGTTCACAGCATGCGGCGACAAGCGCGTCGACGGTTTCGCATACTTCGGCGACCCCTGTCACCAGTGCGCGTTTGTCGTGGATTCCGGTCGGGTCCGTCCGCCACAGTTGGCGCGACATCGCGGCGGGCAGTGCGGGATCGGTGATGTGAGCGGTGAGTTCGGCGTAGGCGACGACTTGTCGCGGCGGCGGATCAGCCGGTAGGTCCGGGATGTTCATCGCGACGAATCCGTCGAATATCGCCGATGGCAGCGGCGTGAGCAGTCGCCGCCAGAATCTCACGAGACGGTCGTGCGCATGATGGCGATCTTGCACGGCGGCAAGCAATTCCAGCCGTGCGGCACGTTCGGCGGGCGGGGCGTCCTCGACGGCGAGTAGCGATGCTCGTCGCCAGGCCAGCGTGCGCAGTTCGGTGTCGAGCGCAGCGCGTTCGGCGGCGACCGCGTCGGCGATGGAGGTGTCACCGCTGAGGACGTCGGTGATCGCGTCCAGGCCGAGGCCGAGCGTTCGGAGTCGGCGCAGCAGCAGTACCCGGTCGACCGCGCTCACCGAATCGAACAATCGGTGCCCGCCGGTGCTGCGCTGGGCCTCCAAAATCCCCTCGTCGCAATAGAAGCGGAGCGTGCGCACGGGCACACCGGTCGATCGCGACAGCTCTCCGATACTCACCAGGCCGTCACGGTGTGTGTTCTCGGTCACGATCGCTGGAACCTCCACTCCAGTGGAGTTCCTACCGTACTGGAACACCCACTGAGAGAAGGAGCTCCGATGAGCGAGCACACCACGATGAGCACCGAGCAGATCTGGCGGGCCGTCGCTGCCGAGCGGGCCGGATTGGCCGAGCTGCTGGCGCCGCTGCCGGAAGCAGGCTGGGACCATCCCTCGCTGTGCGACGGCTGGCGCGTGCGTGATGTGGTCGCGCACGTGGTGCTGTCGGCTCGCGCCGATATCGGCTGGATCCTGGTCAACCTGATCCGAGCGAGAGGCAGCCTCGACCGGGCGATCCGCGACACCGCTGTTCGTCACGCGAACCATGTGACGACCGGGCAGTTGCTCGGCGAGTTGCGTGACAGCATCGATGCGCGGGTCACGGTGTTCGGCACTACACCGGCCGATCGGTTGATGGATCTGCTGGTGCACGGCCAGGACATCGCGCTTCCGCTCGGCATCGCACGGGAAATGCCGAAAGCCGCCGCAATCGTGGCGATCGACCGGATCTGGACGACGGGCGCCCCGTTCCACGCCCGAAAGAAGTTCGCCGGTTACCGCCTCGTGGCATCCGACGCCGAGTGGGCCGCAGGCGACGGACCGACCATCACGGGCCCGGTCGCCGCCCTCTTGCTGATCCTTACCGGACGCCGCGGAGCGTGGGACGAGATCACCGGAGACGGGGCGAGGCTGTTCGCCGATCGATCGGGTCGCTAGGCATCGGGCATGAGTTGCCGGGGGTGCGTCCAGCGGGCGAGGAGGACGGTGGCGTCGTCCTGGAGTGGCTGGTGCTGGTGCTCGAGGACGGCCTTGATGAGGCGCCGGGCCGTCTCCGGTGGCGGGTGGCCCGCTGCGGCTTCGCGGCGGAGGAAATCGATGAGACGGGTCTCGCCGAAGAATTCGCCGGTGTTGTCGCGTGCCTCCGGGACGCCGTCGGTGTACAGGAGCAGCCAGTCTTCGGGTTGCAGGAATTCCTCGCCGATGTGCAGTTCCCCGATGCCGAGGCCCAGCGGCAGGCTGTGACCGCCGTTGAGGGGCTTGACGATCTTGCCGCCGCGCATGAGGAGTGGCTCCGGGTGACCTGCGTTGATGTAGCGAAGTCGGCCGGTGGGCAGGTCGAGTTCCGCGAGCACGGCGGTGGCGAACAACGCGTGACCGAATTGATGGCCGATGGTCTCGTCGATGGTGCGTGCCTGTTCGTAGAGGCCGTGGCCCGCGTGCCGGGCGCTGCGGTAGGCGGCCACCGCGGCGGCGGCGATCAAACCGCTGCGCAAGTCGTGGCCGACGGCATCCAGGACGATCAGATTCGCGGTGGTTTCGGACAGGGCGTAGTCGAAGGCGTCGCCGCTGACGCTGTGCCGCGGCTCGATGACGCCGGTGACGACGAAGCTGTCCACGCCGGCGGTCAGCGGCGGCAACAGCGACCAGATCAGCTCGGCGTTGACGGTCCTGCGGGTGCGCAGCCGGGTCCGTTCGAGTGCGTCGCCGTATTGGCTCATCGCGGTGACGAGATGGCCGAGCAGGTGCGACACCCATTGGCACTGCACTCGAAGACCGGGATCGTAGAGATCGTCGACGCCATCGACCCGAACGTCCAAGACGCCGAGACGTTCGACTCCGTCCATCAGCGGCACCCAGAGTCGGTACCGATCAGTGGTCTGTGAAGGCAGGATTTGCACCTGCCGGAACGCCCGTCCCGGCAGGGTGTTGTCGATCTCGAAAGCTCCTGCCGGTACCGCCTCCTCCTCGCCGACGGGGGAACCGGTCGGAAGGGGGCAGAGGTATCGCTGCTCGTAATCGGCCAGGTAGAGCGCGATGTGGACACCCAGTGCCCGGCCTGCGGTTTCGGCGATGGCGGGCAGACGGTCCGGCGGTGCGAGTTCGGCCCCTTCGAGCAGTCCTACCAGGGCGGACAAGGGAGCGTCGCGTGGCTCGCGGGCACGCAACGGGCGGCTGTAGGTGGCGCGCTTGGCCCAGGTCAGCTCATCGATGCGTTCGTTGACCGCGTGGGCGAGGATGTCGCGGTCCAGAGCTGGTGTCTCGCCTGTGCCGTGTACGTAGGCATCGACCTCGGGGTAGCCGGCTTCGCCACCCATACCGAAGTAGCGCATCCACAGTTCCTCCACGGACAGCTGTGCGCCCTTCATCGCCAACGCGAGACTGCGTTGCTGCTCGCGGCCACGGCTGTCGGCTCGGTCAGCGGCCGAGTTGTCGGTCATCGCGGTCACCGTCCGCACGGTCGGCATCGACTTCGAGGAGCACTGGACCACCTTTCAGCGCAGACGCCGCACGGTCGACTGGGCAAGGCGTTCGGCGACCCGGCGCACTGTGGTGCCCTGCTCGCCTGCGGTATGGGCCAACGTCAGGAACGCGGTCCGCTCGTCCACCCCGTCACGTGCCATGACGATGCCCTTCGCCAACGTGACCGCTTCGCGCCCGCGCAAATGCTCCGCGATCTGAGCGCTGACCCGCTCGGCGTCCTCGGCGGCGCGCATGTTGGACAACAGCATGGCCGCCTGAGCGGCGAACATCGTCAGCAAGTGTTCCTCACGCGCGCCATAGGTGTGCGGCTCTGGGGCGTAGACCTTGATCGCACCCAATGCCTGGGTACCCGCGACCAGCGGCACGCTCAACGACGACCGCAGTCCCAGCCGCATCGCCTGGCGCGACCAGGACGACCAGCGATCATCCACCGCGAGGTCATCGACCCGCAGCACCACCCGATTCGCCCACGCGGCCAAGCACGGCCCGGTCCCCAGTCGGTACTGCAAGCTGTCGGCTTCTTCGACCACGTCATCGGTGGCCGCTGCGGTAACGCGTTCGCCCGCGCTGTCCACCAGGGTGATACCGGCTCCGGCGGTCCGGGGAACCATCTCCATCGACAATGCCGTGATCAACTTCAATGCCGTGGTCACCGTCTCGACGGAAAGGAACAGACCCGACATACGCGCGAACGCCGCCGCGATCTGCTGCGTAACCGCAACCTCACTCAGGCTCTCTGTCGGCGGGAGATCCGCGGGCATCGCGTCATGCACCTCCTCGACCTCCGGCCGGCCCGGTCTTGCGGTGGTCCGTGCGCCGGCCCGTTCGGGCCATTCCGGCGTCCTCCCCTCGGCAATCACCGGACGCGGGGGGAGGGCTGATCGGTGCGCAGACAGCGCGTGCCATAAGGATAGCGGACCGCTGGTGGTCTCGAACCCGACCGGACCGAAGCCGTCGGCGCTGGTTTCACGCGGTTTCGAGGCGGCGGTCAGCCGGGTCGTCGCGCGCTGAGCATCGACGCGCTCGCATACCCGGGTGGAAGTTCCGGTCCCGCCGTACGGCGCTAGGGCAGATCGCGGCCGAAGCCGAAGTGGAGCTGGATGGTGGTGCCGTGCTGGGTGGTGTGGATGCGCACGAGATCGGTGAGATGGTTGACCAGCAGCAGCCCGCGGCCGCCCGGTCGATAGGTCTGTGCGGGCAGGCGGCCCGCGAGCGGATTCGTGATGTGGCCGCTGTCGCTGATCTGGCAGCGGAGCTCGTTCTCGTCGGTCCACATCGTCAGCGTGCCGTGCCCGCCGCCGTGGACGACGGAGTTGGTGGTGGTCTCCGCGATGACCAGTTCGACATCGATCAGACGGTGCTCGGGTATGCCCGCGTGGTGGGCGTGGTCTGTGGCGACGTGCCGGACGTGGGCCAGGGACGTCGCGTCGAAGACCACGGTGGCCGCGGTGGCGGGCGGAGCCGGGAGCGGTCGGTTGTAGGACTCGACGATGTGGTCGGGGTCGTAGCCGTCACTGGTTCGCTGACCGGCGGCATCGATCAGGACGGGGTGGGTGGCGTGCGCGTCGGCCAGGACATCAGGCGGTAGGCGTTCGGTGTCGTAGGGGCATAGGATGCTGACTTCGCGCCCGGTGAATGCCGCGTTGATCAGAGCTTCGTGCTGAACGCACGCTGGATACTCCAGCGCCGAGCGGCCGGCCCAGATGGGTTCACCGATGATTCGCACGCGTCCGGACCGGTGTTCGTCGGCGAAGGCGCGTAGTACCCCGGGGATGATGCGACCAGGGTTGCGGCCTTCGACGGTCATGTCCATCAGGTGCACCGAGGCTGCGTCGGAGCCCAGTTCGGCGCGCAAGAGGGCCAGGTTGGGACCGGGAACCGCCACCGCGACCGGTTCACCGTTCGCGAGCCCTTCGCGAATGAACCCGAGAGTGCCCGCGAGGTACTCCTCGGTGTCGCGGTAGAACAGCGCGGGGTGCACGAAGGGGTCGGTCGAAGCGGCCGACGCAGCGCCAAGGGAGCTCATGTGTGCACTACCTCGATCGTGTGTAGGAAGGGCCAGAACACTTCGAGGATCCGAAGCATCATCGGCGGGGGCCGATGCAACACGATTCGTCGTGCCTGCGGGGGATCGCTGGCAACCTCGACCAGAATCGACGTCCCGTTGACGTCGATGAACGTCAGCTCGGACAGGTCCAGGTGGACGTCGCGGTCCACGGCGACCAGCTCGGCGAGAACCGTGCGCCAAGCATCGCGGGTGGTGAAATCGACGGCGCCCGCGCACCGCAGGCCGGAAGGGCCGCTGCTGATCCTGGACGTCCGGAGGGTCGACACATCCGACACCCGCGGACGACGAGGTGGGGTCGACGGTGCGGAATCCACTGCTCACCGACCTTCCACTGATCACGACGAAACGACGTCAGGATATTACGCGTTCGCCTGACGCCGGCCGGACGCCGCCGGACAGCGCTCCCGCGGTAGCGCCCCGTGCGCCGTTCGGTCACGACGACGATGACCGAAAGCAGCCCACTCATGGGCGAGGTGCGATCATGCGGGTTCGGTGGCCGGTTCGCGTTCGCTCGGTGCGAGGTGTTCGTGCCGGGGCAGCAGCAGGGGAGTAGCCAGCAAAAGCGCCCCGGAGACGGCGATGGCGACACGTGGGCTGGTGGCCGCCGCGAGCAATCCCCACGAGGCGGTCAGGACCGCGGTGGTGGCTTTCGCGGTGATCGTCCAAGCCGACAGGGTGCGGGTGACACGGTCTGCGGGGGTCTGGTGGAGTCGGTAGGTGGCCATCAGCGGGTTGGATACGCCTATACAGACGATCAGTCCGAACTCGACCACTATGACGAGCAACAGGCCGGGGACACCGGGCCCGACGAATGCCAATCCGAGTGGCCAGCAGGCGCGCAATGTCGCGGCGGCGACCAGGACGCGATGGTGACCGAATCGGGTTGCCAGTGGGCGGGCCGCTCGGGCACCGATCAGACCTCCGACGCAGGGTGCGGCGAAGGCAAGTCCGTATTGCCAGGGCGCGAAACCCAGTTGCCCGATCAGCAATACGGCCAACGGCGGCTCGGCCGCCAGGAGCAGCCCGGAGAAGAGCACCGAGTTGGCCATCATCGCCCGAAGTCCCTGATGGCCGAGGATGTACCGCCACCCGTCCAGCACCTCGCCCACCCGGATCCGGGATGCGCGGTGGTGCGTGGAGCGGGGTTCGCTGTCACCGATCGCGCCGATACCCACTGCCGACAACAGGTAGCTCACCGCATCGGCCAACACCGTCACCACCGGGCCGAACAGTGCCATCGCAGCCCCACCCAGGGGTGGTCCGATCACCTGAGCGCTCCAGGTCGTTGCCTCGAATCGAGCGTTGGCGACCAGCAGGCCCTCCGGCGGGACAAACGTTTTCAGGTACGCCCCACTTGCGGACCTGAAGGTGATGTCCGCCGCGGCGGCAACGACCGACACGATGAGCAATTGGGCAAAACTCAACAGCCCCGACACGAACGCGGCCGGAATGCTGGCCAGCACGACGAACCGGGACAGATCCATCGCGATCATCACGGGGCGTTTGCGACGGAACTCCACCCACGGACCCAACGGCACCGCGACCAGCGCCCCCACTGCCAAACCCGAGGCCGCGAGGGCGGACACCTCCGTCGGTCCGGCGTGCAGCACGGTGATCGCGATCAACGGCAGTGCGCCGAAACAGAAACTCGAACCGTAGGCGCTGACCGCATAGGCTGCCCACAACCACCCGAACCGCCGTCCCAGCGACTCGCCGCCCGAGACACCCACCGATGCGTCACCTCACCTGAACAACCTCATGTTGACCAGCGGAATGAAACCAGGCCGCCTATCAGGGATTCCAACAACCGAGCCTCGGTAAGTCACAACTCGACGTTGTCGCGCGAGGTCCGGCCGCGTGGATCTCGACGCCCTGTACCCACCGTCGGTGATGTCACCGACACCGACAGACCGCCACTGAGCTCGAGATCGTCTGGTGAGCCGCCGCCGGCACGCTGGGCCCAGCGGCTGGAAAATCTTTGGTCAGGACGGTGACCCCTCAGGGAAACTGTGGGAGTGGCCGTACCGGAGAAGGCCGCGCGGGCGCCGAGCCGAGCCCGGGCGACCGGGCTGAGTCCGACCTCGGGCCGGCTCACCGCGCCCGTGGCACTCGGCGGCCTGCAGGCCCCGGTATGGCTGGCTCTGCTGGTACTGGCCGTGGTCGGCACCGTGCTGCCCTACCTGGCCGGGCTGCGGGCGCTGCGCGTTCTGCCCTCGACTCTGGCCGGCGTGCTGGCCCTGGTGGAACCGCTGGTCGCCGCCGTGCTGGCCTGGCTGCTGCTCGGCGAAGTGCTCACGCTGACGCAACAGGCCGGGGCGGTGATACTGCTCATCGGAGCGGTGCTGGCCCAACTGGCCCGGCCCGAAACCGCTTCTGGACGGCCTCCCGAGCCGAGACATGAGAAGCGAGTCGTCCCAGACTCGACCACCCCTACCGACAACTGCAACGCCGTCGGCAGATCCCCCGACCGAAGACGCTCGACGCCGTGAACAAAGCCGCGCGCAGCGCGGCCCGAGCGCACGCTGCCGCGTCGCCGACGGTGACGTTATGCGGTCGACAGCGCCGCCAGCAGCAGCGCCGAGGTAATGGCGAACGCCGACAGCGCAATGCCGAAGGCACGGGTCCTGCCTCCTGCCGGGAAGACGAAAGGCGACGCGAGAGCGGTAAGGAGTCCAGCAGGAATGGCCAGGACCGTACCGAAGATCAGCCCATAACCGTGCGGATCGTAGCCGGGATCGGTCGAGAAGCGCGAGCTGAGCGTCAAGAACCCGCACCACAACCACAACGAGCCGCTGCAGACGCCTATGGCACACGCGACCACTCGCAGCGCGACAGACCACCGGAAGCGGTCTCGGGCAGGAAGTGGATCTCGATCCGAATCGAGTACATGGTGTGGCTTGTCCACCCTCTCAGCGTGTCATGACGGTGGGCGAGGGAGCCACTTCGGCGGGCCTCGATATCGCCGAATTCGACGACGCCCGAGAAAGACCGGTGCAGAGCCGGTGATTCGGCATTCACGAGGACGAAACATCTTTCCACCAGCGGGAAGGCATTCGAACCAGGTGCCGATTCTGCCGGGAAAGATGACGTGTCGTCAGCACCCGGCCTCCGATCCGGCCTGGCAGCGCACCGTGAGAGGGAACCGAATTCGATGAGGATCAACCGACCATTCCGCCTCGGCATCGGGGCGATCGCCGTCACTCTCGTCGCAGCCGCCTGCGGTGGCGGCAGCGACGCCGCGACCATCGATGATCACTTGCGGGAGGGCAAGCTGACCATCGGCATCAAGTTCGACCAGCCCGGACTGGGCTTTCGCGATACGGACGGCTCGTACCAGGGTTACGACGTGGAGATCGCCGAGTACGTGGCAGGCAAGCTGGGCGTGCGGCCAGAGGGCATCACCTTCAAGGAGGCGCCGACGGCTCAGCGCGAGACGATGATCATGAACGGCGACGTGGACTTCATCGTCGCCACCTACTCGATCACAGACGAGCGGAAGAAGAAAGTCGACTTCGCCGGACCGTACTTCGTGGCAGGGCAGGCTCTGCTGGTGAAGAAGGAGACCACCGACATCACCGGTGTCGAGTCGCTGACCGGCAACAAGAAGCTCTGCTCGGTCGGAGGCTCCACCCCCGCGCAGTACGTCAAGGACAACTACGCCAAGGACGTTCAGCTGGTGGAAGTCGACACGTACTCGCGGTGCATCGAAGCTTTGCGCAGCGGTTCGGTCGACGCGGTGACCACCGACGACATCATCCTCGCCGGTTTCGCGGGGCAGGCATCAGGAGAACTGAAGCTGGTCGGCGACACGTTCACCACCGAGAAGTACGGCATCGGCCTGAAGAAGGGCGACCAGAAGACCCGCGCCAGGATCAACGATGCGATCGAGCAAATGATCGCCGACGGTTCTTGGACGAGAGCGTTCGAGGAAACGATAGGTCCGCTCCGGGACTCGACGCTGACACCGCCCGCCATCGACCGGTACTGAGCACGAATCCCAGCTCGAACATCCGATGCGCGGGCATCTGCGCTGCGTAGGATCATCGGATGCGACTATCCACCCGTAACCAACTCAACGGAACAGTCGTCTCGGTCACCCGCGGCGAAGCGATGGCCGTCGTTCGCGTCCGGCTGACCGGCGGCGACGAGATAACCTCCTCCATCACCCGCGCCGCCGCCGACGATCTCGAGCTCGCCGACGGATCGCGGGTCACGGTACTCATCAAGTCGACCGAAGTCGCCCTCGGCGTGGACTGAGGCTCGCCCGAGCAGGGCGCGATCTTCCGCCACCCGGGGCTTCGCCGGTCACCAGGTGGCCGCGCCGTCCGATTCCGGCTGCTCGGCTGCCGACGGCGGAGATCGTGTCCACCGCGACGGCGCCGGTGGCGATCGAGGTGAGCGCGGCGTCGACGGCTCCGACCGGTGCGCCGGTGAGCGCGGGCGCGTGCAGGGCGTCGATCTCGTCCGAGTGCCTGTTGCAGGGCGGTGGCGAGTCGTTGTTGCATCGCGGCATGGCGCAGGCGCGGAGTGCGGGCCTTCGCGGTCTCACCGCCTATATCGGCGGAGTGGGCATGCGCCCGTCCTTCGCGCGCCGATCATCGGCCCATCCCGCTCCACGCACCGGGCCGGCTGAGATCCGTCGCACCGACCGACGCTGAGAGTCGCTGCATTGCGAGCAATTCCGTGATGGCCGACGGTGGCCCGCCGTGGGCGCTACGGCCTCCGATGGTCGGTGGTCACGCAGATGTGTGGCGGACCGGTACATTTGTTTACCTAGTGGTGGTCCGAGCGCGGCATTCTGTTATTCCGAGAAGGTTGAGCTGTCCTGTGCTCGACATCGGATCGGACACCCCGTAGTCGGATAAGGTCCGGCGGATGACGCGAGAGCAGGACGGTAGGCGGCCCGTGGTGATGGAAAGTGCTGTGGTTCCGCGTGGCAGCGAGTACGCGGTGTTGTTGCGTCGGGTGCAGGGAGCAGGGCTGCTGGAACGGCGGCTGCGGTACTACGTGTGGAAGAGTGCGCTCACCGTCGTGGCGTTGGCGGCCGGGTGGACGATGTTCGTGGTGGTCGGCGACTCGTGGTGGCAGTTGGGCGTCGCCGCGTTCCTGGCGGTGGTGTTCGCCCAGATCGCCTTTCTGGGTCACGATGCCGGACATCGGCAGATCTTCGGCTCACGGCGCGCGAACTACCTGTTCGGCGTGCTCTTCGGCAATCTCGGCATCGGGGTGAGCATCGGCTGGTGGACCAGCAATCACAACCGGCACCACGCACATCCGAACACCGAGGGGGCGGACCCCGACGTCATGGGGGTGTTGGCGCACTCCGGCGATCGAGCCCGCGCCGGCCGGGGGCTGCGGCGGCTGATCTTCCGGAACCAGGCCTGGCTGTTCTTTCCGATGCTGTTGCTGGAGGGTTGGAGCCTGCACTTCGCAAGCGCGCGTGCGGTGACGCGGTGGGCGATACCGCACCGGGCCTGGGAGGCGTTGTTGCTCGCCGCTCACGCCACCGGGTACCTCTGCGCGGTGTTCCTGGTCCTGTCCCCAGCCAAAGCGGTGGCATTCATCGTCGTGCAGCAGGGTCTGTTCGGGTTGTACATGGGCTGCACCTTCGCGCCCAATCACAAAGGGATGGAAGTACTGACGGCCGCCGACTCCAGGGGCTTCCTGCGCCGTCAAGTGCTCACATCCCGCAACGTCCGCGGCAGCCGGCTCATCGATGCGGCCTTGGGTGGCCTGAACTACCAGATCGAGCATCACCTCTTCCCGTCCATGCCACGGCCCAACCTGCGCCGAGCCCAGCCGCTGGTCGCGGAGTACTGCGCCGAACTCGGACTGCCCTATTGCCAGACCGGCCTCCTCGGCTCCTACATCCAGGCGCTGCGCCACCTGCACAGCGTCGGTCGACTCGCACGCCCGCTTACCTAGCTCGGCAATAGCTCTGTCCTACAACGATTCCGAAAGCATGGGTTACTGTCCTGCGGGCCCGTGTACTGGCGATCCAGTTGCTCGGGCCGTCAAGTCGTACTCCGGAATCGAGGCAAGCGAATGAACCACAAGCTCTGGTTGCTCGGACGGTCTGTCACAGTCGGCGCGCACATCCTGGGCGAGAAGTTGACCCGGCCGAAAGCCCGGGATGTCGACGACGTCCCGGTGTCCGGCGAAACCCTGACACCGCAGTGGCTGACCGCCGTCCTGTGCCGGGATGTGCCCGAAGCCGAGGTGCTCTCGTTCGAAACCGCCAACGGCAGCCGCGGAACATCCACCCGCGTCGCGATACACGTGGAGTACAACGACGGGGGCAAGCAGGCCGGCTTGCCGACTGATCTCTTCGCGAAGACGACAACAGCCTTCTCCCAGCGGATTCTGCTCGGTGGCGGGAAAATGATCGACGGCGAAACCCGTTTCTTCAGGGACTTCCGCCCCCAGGTCGATATGGAGGCCCCGATCGGCTATTGGGGCGCCGCCCACGCGGGATCGTGGCGTTCGATCGCTCTGATGGAAGACATCGCCTCGACCCGCGGTGCGCGGTTCATCGAACCGAACGCTCCGGTCGCCCGCGACCAGATAGAAGATCTGGTGCGCAATCTCGCCCGGCTGCACCGCACCTTCTGGAACCACCCCTCGATCGCCGACCTCAAATCCACGACCGAAGCTCTCCAGGCATATCTCGCCGCCATCGACATGAAGAAGCGTTGCGAGGTCGGCTTGCGGCGGGCTCAGGAAGTGGTTCCGGAGGCCCTGCACGGCCAGGCGGATCGGCTGTGGGCCGGTGTCGAACGAGCGATCGACAAGGCGACGAACGAGCTGCCCCAGACCTTGCTGCACGGTGACCCGCACATCGGCCAGACATACGCAACCGGCTCGGGACGTATGGGATTCGTCGATTGGCAGGTGGTGATGCGGGGAGGCTGGGCACACGACTTCGCCTACACCGTCAACTCGGGATGCGAGCCCGAGGACCGCCGTGCCTGGAACCGCGAGTTGCTCGCCGCATATCTCGATGAACTCGGATCCCTCGACGGCCAGGCTCCGTCCTTCGATGAGGCATGGCTGGCGTATCGGCAACAGTCCATGTTCGCCTACGCGGCTTGGGCATTCACGATCGGCAGGGCGGCATATCAACCCAAGATGCAGCCGGTGGAGACCTGCCTGACGCTGCTGAAGCGGATCACCACGGCCATCGACGACCATGATTCGCTGGACGCTCTCGGCGTCTGATACGGAACCTCTTCCGCTGCCCATCGCTGCGTCGCGGCCGGGCGGGAGTTCGGCCGCGGAGGGACAGAAAACATTCTGGTCGGCACGTTTTCGTGCGCTCGCGATCCTGTTTTCTGTCCGCTATACCATCGACCGGTTCCGGCGTAGACCCGGCGACTCGCTCATTGCCTGCGCGGGGAGCCGGTACTTCAGCAATCGTGCAGTGCATACCAACAGTTGGGAGTTTGCTCCTTGAGCAGGCCGCAGTCTCAGGTTTCAACTCAGTCGTGCCCGGTCGGGCACGGCTCGCCGATCGATTCCGACGTCACACGGGCGCCCATGTATTCGCCCGAGTTCGCGGCGGATCCGCACCGTGCTTACCACGAAATGCGCCGACGGTACGGATCTTTGGCACCGGTGGAGTTGGCGCCCGGAGTGCCGGCCACCTTGGTGATCGGCTACAGCACCGCGGTGCGGATCCTCAACGACCCCGAGCACTTTCCCGCCGACCCGCGCGCCTGGCAGAAGAACATTCCAGCGGACTGCCCCATTCTCCCGCTCCTGGAGTGGCGGCCCATGGCCAGCCGCAGCAGCGGGCCCGACTTCACTCGCTACCGTGGGGCGATCACCGCAAGCATCGATGAGGTCGATCTGTATGCCCTCCACTCCGTCGTGGAGGGGCTTGCCGTTCCGCTGATCAACTCCTTCTGTCAGGACGGTGCCGCCGACCTGATCCGCCAGTACGTATTCCCTCTGGTATTCGAAGTCGTGAACTACCTGCTCGGCTGCCCGCCGGAGATCGGCGGGCAGGTCGCCGCCGGTACGGCCGCCCTGCTCGAGGGGGTCGACGCCGAAAAGGGCAACCAGATGCTCGGGGAGGCGCTGATGAAATTGGTGACCCTCAAACGCGCTGAACCACAACACGACATCACCTCGGTACTTCTCCAGCATCCCGCCCGGCTGGACGACGTGGAGGCGTCCCACCATGTGTCACAGGTCTACGGCACCGGGATCGAATTCCAACTGAACCTGATCGCCAACACCCTGCTGCTGATCCTCACCGACGAGCGCTTCGGCGACAGCTTCCTCGGCGGCAACCTGTCCTCCCGCGATGCCCTCGACGAGGTCTTGTTCAACGACCCGCCACTGGCGAACCTGCTGATCACCTACCCCCGCCATCCGATCCTCATCGATGACGTCTGGCTGCCCGCGCACCAGCCCGTCGTCATCAGCATGGCCGCCTGCAACAACGACCCCGCGATCCGCACCGGAGACTTGACCGGCAACCGCTCCCACCTGGCCTGGGGCCTCGGCCCGCACGCCTGCCCGGCGCGATCTCTGGCCTACCTGATCGCGCAGGACGCCATCGACCAGCTCCTCGACGCACTGCCGGAGATCGAACTGAACCTGCCGGACCAGACGCCGAACTGGCGTCCGGGGCCCTTCCACAGGGCACTGACCGAATTGCCGGTCACCTTCCCACCTACCGCTCCGCTGAACACCTGACGATCTCACCCACGCACTCAGCCGACGGGGATCGGCGCACGCCGCAACCCGGCGGCGACCGGTGCAGACGCGCCGCTACCGAATTCCAGGGGTGGCGGGGTGCGGGCCGACGCAGCCGAGGATGAAGCAGCCCGGTGGCCAATTCGCGAACGGCGCGGACATGGGCTTGCCCAGGCAGGACAGCGGGTTGCAGCCCGGGTAGGCCATCGGGCCGATGCCGAGTGCGGCGAGGGTCGCGTCCGGATTCGAGATCATCGGATCGGACAGTTGGACATCCGATTGCTGTTCGTAGGGTGCCGCGGCGGGTATGCGGGGCTCCCGGAAGGCGGCGCCGACCGCACGCAGGACATCGTGCGGGAAGCTCAACGCGCTCCCCGGAACCGTGACGCCGGTCCAACTGACCATCAATCCGAGGCTCGGCACGATGAAGTTGTCCTGGCGCATCATGCCCGACATCTGCATCGCGTCCGGCGGCAGACCGGGAAAGTAGTTGGCGCAGTCCGGCCCGTTCACGACGAACAGGAAGCCGTAGCAAGGGTTCGTCGGGGTGGGCCGGCCGGCCTGCGCGAGATAATCCGCCGAAATGATTTGATGACCGCCCCACTGGCCGCGGTTGGTGAGCAGTAGGCCGAGCTTGGCGAAATCGTCCGGCGGCAGCAGCAGATGCGCGTAACCGTAGGTGTTTCCGCTGCGGTCACGCCCCCAAAAGTAATCGGTCGGCGGAATACCCAACGGATCGAACAGCTTTCGCTGCGCATACGCCTGGAAGTCCTCGTCGACCGCACGCTGGATGACGTACACGAGCAGATCGACAGCCCGCTGACTGTAGCGCCACTCGGCGCCCTGCTGTTGATCGATCGGCATCGCCAACGCCTGCGCGACCACGTTGGGGTCGATTTGCGCCAGCCCGGTGATGCCCTCGGAGGCCACCGCCACCCGCATGCCGCTGGATTCGATGAGCAGATTCCGCACCGTGATCGCGCGATGTCCGGCATCACCGAGCTCGGGCGGCAGATAGGCGCCGATCGGGTCGTCGAGCCGCAGCCGCTGCTCGTCCACCGCGATCCCGGCCACCATCGAAACCACACTCTTGGTGCTGCTCCATAGATTCCACGGCACACCGGCGGCCCGCGTGTTGTTCGGGCCGGTCGCGATCAGGCAATTGTTCCGAAAAATCTGCAGCGTCGTGCGCGTCGAATCCGCCGCGAGCGCCACAGCCTGGCGCAGCGCCGCCGAATCGAGTCCGACCTCCTCCGGCGTCGCCGTTTCGGGTACCCGTCCACTGCTGACCGCGCAATGCCTCACCCCGTCCGGCGCGGCCTGTGCCAACACCGGTGCACCAACCCCCAGCATCGCCGCGGCCACCGTAATGGCAGCCACCGCAATGCTTCTCATACCTCGACCCACGCCGGCCTCCGCTCTCGACGAACTTCACCTGGCTCATCGCCCCCACCTCACCCCCGGTTACCACCTTGAGTGCCCCCACTTGTAGGGGGCGAACCTGCACCGACACCGCAGCCGCCCGCCGGACGACGCGAAAGTGCCCGTCGCGGTGCCAGGTGCTGGATCGCTCTCGGTCAACCGCGCGCCGGTTCGATGTCGAGCGCGCGTTGGAGTTGGCCGGCCCACCAGCGCAGGTGAGCGGTCGAGTCTTGTGCTGCGGCGCCGGTGAGGCCCGCACTCCGACGGAAGTCGCTGCCGTAGAGGGGCTCGGTTGCCATCGCCTGGTGGAGGGCCGCGACCGCGAGGCGCGTCTCGTCGAGGGAACTTCCGGGGGGTCGACTCCGATGGAGCGCGTCGACGACCGGGTCGAGCATGCCGGCGCCACGGTCGCGCCATCCCGCCGCGTGCAGCGCCACCGCGAGTTCGCCGTAGCCGTGCCGGTACACGGTCTCGAGCGACTCGACGAGGTCGAGGAGATCGGTGCCGTGCTCCAGCCATGCGGCGACGACGTCCTGGAGCGCGGCTCGAAGCCGCCGTCCGCCGTGGCGAAGGAGTTCGGCGAGCAGCTTCTCGCGATTGCCGAAGTGATGCGTGACGCCGGCGTCGGTCATGCCGACCCGCGCTGCCACTGCCCGCACCTGTACGGCGGCGACGCCTCCCTCGGCGAGCAGCGAAGCCGCGGCATCGAGGATCAATCGGCGGGCTTCGTCCGGTGGTCTGCGCGTTCTCGGGTTGGTCACCGTCAAATATTACCTTGACTGGCCAAGGTTTCACTGCGTACCGTTACCTCGACAGCTCAAGGTAGATCGGAAAGGGCAGGACGATGTTCGAAATCACGGCGCCGAGAGGTCAATTCGGCACGGAGGTGGATCGGCGATGACAGACATGAGCCTCACGCTGCACGACGTCACACTTCGAGGCACGGTGACCGGCACGGGCCCCACGGTCCTGCTGCTTCACGCGGGCGAAGAGCGTCGCGAGGTCTGGGCACCGGTCACGGAGGGGATGACCGAGTGCGGACTGCGGACGGTGGCCTTCGATCTACGCGGGCACGGCGAGAGTTCCGGGCGAGCAACCACTTTGCGGGCGGTCGCCGGCGACGTGATCGAGATGGTGGCTCGCGAACCGGCGCCGATCGTGGTGGTGGGCGCCTCCCTCGGCGGGTTTGCCGCGGTCGACGCCCTCGCGGAGCCGTCCGTCGCGCAGCGCGTCGCCGGCCTCGTGCTCGTGGACGTCGTTCCTGATGTCGACGCGGGTCGGGCCCGCCGCTGGCTCGACGACCACGGGCTCCTCGCGCGCAACGCCGAGCTCGCCGACGACATTCTCGCCTCCCGCTCCGAGCTGCACGCGATCGTCGCGGCATCGGACCTGCCCATCCTGCTCGTGCGGGGAGGGCCACGGTCTCCGCTCGGCGACGCCGACGTGGACCGGCTACGCATGGCCAACCGACGCGTCACCGTTACCCGCATACCGGACGCCGGGCATCTCGTCGCTCGCGACGCCCCGGCGGAACTCGCGCGGATCGTTTCGGCGCACGCGAGCAAGTGGCTCGCCACCGACGAGGTCGTTCGCCGCGCGTTCGAGCTACAGCGCACGCTAGGCGCAGAACGGATCGATCACCCAGGGGGGACCCTGTTCGAGCACCTCCGCCGGGTGTACGCCCTCACTGTCGAATGGAACGCCGCGCCGCGAACCCGGCTGGCGTCGATCTGTCACGCGTCGTACGGCACCGCCGGGTTCGGGCACGCCCTGCTGCCGACCACGGATCATCGACGGCTGCACGAAGTCATCGGCCCTGACGCGGCAGCGCTGGTGTACCTCTACGGCGCATGTGATCGCGCGCGCACCTACCGTGAGCTCGGCCGACGACCCTTGCCCGTGGCCGACAGATTCACCGGCGGCTCGAAGATGATCGAAGGAACCGAGCTCCGTGATTTCGCCGTCCTGACCATCGCCAACGAACTCGACATCGCCCGCCACGCCCAGTTGCCACCGTCGATTCGCAGCGACATCTGCGACCTCTTCGCCGCGCTGGCCACCTACGCGCCGGACGAGGCGGCGGTAGCGCTCGCCGAAGCCGGAGAGACGTGCCACTGAGCCGCGCCGCTGAGGCGCTCAGTCTTCGAGCCGCCAACCGCGGCTGATGAAGAGGGGCACAAAGTGCTGCGGAATGTAGAGGCGGTCTTCTGGGTTGGGGATCTCGAAGTATCGCTGTGCGGCGCGCAGTGTGTCGTCGTTGCGGCTGAGGTCGATCACCGCACGGTCCGGTGGTTGGCGTCGGGCAAGGTATCGGATCTCGAATGCCTCGAAACGGAGTGGCTCCTGCGGATCGAACACTCCCTTCTTGTCGGCCCGGGCCTGCTTGACGAAAGCGCGGGCGCGTTTCAGCGGCAATGAGTTGTCGGCGACGTCGTTTGCGGTGCCAGGTTCGAGTACGCCGTCGAGCAGGGTGATATCGCGGAAGGGATCGAGGTTGGGCCAGATGAAGAACGGCAGCGCGGCTCCGCGTTGCAGCTGGCGTTCGTTGTAGGTCAGCGGCCGCGGACTCGGCACAGTGGGGTTCTTCTGATCGCGGTTGACGAAGGCGAGGAAGCGGCCGTGGGAATCGAACACCTCGAACTCGAAGGCCAGGAAGTAATGGAAGTCGGCTACGGTCTGGCCGAGTGCGGTCATGTCCGACTGCACGAGTTCTCGAAGCGAGTCGCCGGCCTTCTGGGCGTGCTGGTGGTGATTGGCGGCCGCGCCGGCGCCGATCCTGGTTCGTAGATGCGCCTCGAGCGACGGATCGAGTTCGAATGCGCCGAATTCGGGTCGGAAGGGATCCGACAGATAGGTCTCCCAGTCATCGGAGTCCAGGGATGTCTGGGAGTCGGCCCCGGGAAGATCGATCTTCTTTTCCGGGGTGTCGATTCCGAGGAACCGCACCGTCATGCTGCCCTGCACGTGGACGCCGGTCGTGTCGCCGTCGGGTATGGATCGTTCGAGTGATTGCGGGACGCCGCCGCTGTCGCGTCGGATGCCGGACACAGATCGGGGGCGGTTTTTCACAGTGAAGAAGGCGTCGGTCATGTCGCGCTTCCTATCGTTCGATCGGGCGCCCCCCGCGATAGTCAGGCCCCATCCTCGGCCGTTCCGCAAACGTCGACGCGAGTACTCGACTACGCGAATCAGAGATCGACCGACCGAATACGCAGCCGCTGGAGGACCAGTACTTCCGCGTGCACGGCGAGGGCGGCCGGTCGAATGCGGCTTCGACCCCGCCGCCGCGTCAGCTCACCGAAGGGCGCCGTCGTTGGTTCGGGTAGTCATTTACTCGC
Source organism: Nocardia abscessus (assembly GCF_015477775.1). Classification (GTDB taxonomy): domain Bacteria; phylum Actinomycetota; class Actinomycetes; order Mycobacteriales; family Mycobacteriaceae; genus Nocardia; species Nocardia abscessus_A. The sequence continues at coordinate 154,550 of NZ_JADLQO010000019.1, forward strand.
AACTCGGCGACCGGTCCCGAATCTATCGATGTTTGCAATGCCTCGTGGAATCGTGACAGTGGGAGCGGGGTAGCGGAAACCCCGCCCTCGCCGCACCGATGATCGCCCGCGTCATCGACGCGTGGGACCGACCCGCCGGGAACGAACGCTCCGAGTCGCTCCTGCACGAAGGGGCAGGGTTGGCTGCCCGTAAGGGCAAATCGAGTCGTGCGGGGCGTGTGAAACGTACGATCGATCACGCTTGCGTCGGCCGCGGTTCGGTGCGGTCGAAGCGGTCGCACGCTCATCAGCCGCGGAGGCCACCGATGCGCATTGCCGAGAATTACGAGACCACCGCGCAGGTGCGTCCGGCGCATCACTCCCGCACGTCCGCGGGGAGTCCCGGTCCGGGGAATATCGCCCTGCTACAGCGGTCCGCCGGGAATGCGGCGGTCGCTCAGTTGTTGGCGAGGCAGGTCACGGTCCAGCGGTGCGGGGCGACGCCGTGTGAGGAATGCGCGGATAAGGAGCGGGAGCACGATCGCGGGGCGGAGACCGTACAGCGAGTGTGCGACCCGAGCACCCAGAGTTGTCCGCCGGTCGATCCCGGCCCCGGCGCGGATGTCTCGGCGGTCGATTTCGAACTGCTGTCGACTCTGGCGCAGATCGACGCGCAGCGCCCGACCACGAATCCGGCGATGAACCGCGTGCTGTCGCGGGTCATTCCGGCGTCGGCGCTGGCAGGGGCCGCGCCGGTGGTCGCCTATGCCGGGATGGTCGGCGTCGGCGGCGCGGGCGCGAGTTCGAGTGTCCCGACGGGGCTGCTCGCCACGGAAGCGCTTGCGGGCGAAGGCATTGCCGCCGCGCAGGGAATCGCGGCCGCGCAGGGCGTCGCGGCGACGAGCACGGCGGTGGTCGAGGGCGGCTCGCTGGGGGCGGCGCTGATGAGTGCCGGTGAGGGGCTGCTGGCGATCGAGGCGGCCGGCGGCGCGGAGATCGAGGCGGCCACCGGGCCGCCCGGATGGGTGGTCGGCGCGGTCGTGCTGATCGCGGCGGGTGCGGCGATCGGCGCCGGCTACATCCTGCTGCGCCACCCGGACACGGTGCGCGCCGCGAACACCACGAGCACACCGACCACCGCCCCGGTGACATCCACCCGCCGATACCCCAACCAGACGTGCGAGAACGAGGAATTGGACCGGTTGCAGGCCGAGAAGGAAAGGATCTGCGGGCGCATTCCCGGGCAGAGTTGCAGTCCGTCCAAGGTGAGTCCGAAGAAGCTCGACCGGATGCCGTGCTCGCTGATCCGGTTGCGAATCCAGGCGCTGCGGGACTGCCTGGCCATCCGCAACGACATCCAGAACCGGTGTTTCGGCGGTGTACCCGACCCCCGCCACCAGCAGGCCATCGCCGAAATCCAGAACGCGATCAATCAGTGCCTCGCGCTGGAGGCGGTCAATTGCGCGCCGGGGCACCCGATGGCGAATCAATGACCGCAGGAAACCTTTTCGCGCTCATCGCCGACCACGACGTGGCCGGGGTCGCCGCGGCCTTGGCCTCGGGCGCCGACCCGAACGGTCTCCAGAACCGCGCACCCCGCTGGCGGCCGTTGCACGCCGCGCTCGAGGAGCTGGAGGACGGCGGCTCGACCGACGTGATCGTCCTACTCCTCCGGCACGGCGCGGATGTCGACGGGTGGGACGGCGACCGCGATGCCACGCCGCTGCTGATGGCGTTCTTCCGCGAACAGTGGGGTGCGGTGCGCCTGCTGGCGGCCGCGGGCGCGTCCATGGACACGGTCGGTTCGGAGGGCGACACGCCGCTACTGTGCGCGGTGGAATCCGGTGATCCCGAACTCATCCGGCTGGTGCTGCTGTGCGGTCCCGGTGCGACGCTCGAACGCCCGCGCGGGCTGGACGGGGTCACCCCGCTCGGGCTCGCCGTGTGCCGAGGCGATGTCGCCACTGTCCGCGCCCTGCTCGCGGCGGGCGCGAATCCGCACACCCCCGACGCCGACTATCGGCGCGCGCTCGAACGACTGCCGGAGCGCACCGACGAGAACGCGGCCGCCGTGGACGAAATCGCGGCGTTGCTGCGCGCCACCCGCCCTGAACCTTCCTGACTGATGACCCTCTCGGCCACTCGATCGATAAGGGGACCCGGCCGCGCCCCGGCGGGCCGACGCAGCACGCCTTCTGGGCGTTGGACCGATCCACATAGGGGGGCGATCACGAGGGTGATCGTGAGCCGGCTCCGGCCGCCAAGCCTTCGAGGAGGTCGTGCACCAGGCTCGCCGCTTGGCCGCGAGCGCGGTGCCGGTCGTCGGTCTCGGTGATGGTCAGTGACAGTTCGGTCAGGGCGCCGTAGAACGCACTGGCGATCAGTTCGGCGGGGTATGGCCGGATGAGCGCGACGTCCAGGAGATTGCGTACCGCCTCGACGACCAAGCCGCCGAGATGGCGCTGATCCAGTTCACGCCAGCGCTGCCAGCCGAGGCCGATCGGGCCCTGCAGGAGCACCACGTGCCGGTACTCGCGTTCGGCGCAGACGTCGAGGAATTCCTCCACGCCACGGTCGACGCGTTCGAATGGGTCAGAGACCGAGTCGATCGCGCTTCTGATGCGTTGGGCCGCTCGATTCTCGAGATCGTCCACGATCGCTTCGAACAGTCCGCGCTTGCCGTCGAAGTGGTGATACAGCGCGCCGCGGGTGAGACCGGCGGCGCGCACCAGTTCCTCCGCCGACAGGTCCGCGTACTCACGTTCGGCGAACAACCGTCCTGCGGTGTCGAGCAGCACCTGACGGGTGTTCTCCGCGTACTTCTCGCGCAACGCTTCCATACATTATGGATATCACATACAGTGTGTATGTCGGATACATGGTGTACGAAGGCGGTGCGAAGTGGGCAACGCAGTGGATGCGGTCGTCATCGGTGCCGGGATCGCGGGTCTGGTCGCCGCCCGCGATCTGGTGCGGAGCGGGGCCGAAGTGGCTGTGCTGGAGGCGCGCGACCGAGTCGGCGGGCGGCTGCTGAACGGTGAACTGCCCGGCGGAGCCCCGATCGAGGTGGGTGGTCAATGGGTTGGGCCCGGTCAGCATCACGTGCTCGCGTTGATCGATGAACTCGGCCTGCGGACTTTTCCCACGCACACCGCAGGCCGTCACATCGCCGAGATCGGCGCGGCCCGGTCGGAGTACCGCGGCCGGATCCCCAAGTTGACCCCGCTGGCGCTGGCCGATGTCGCGCAGATCCAGTGGAGGTTGGACCGTGTAGCACGCCGTGTCGCCGCAGGGGAGCCGTGGCGAGCCGACCAGGCCGAAGACCTGGACGCACAAACTTTCGCCACCTGGCTGCGGCGGACCGCCCATACCGCCGGCGGACGGTCTTTCTTCCAGCTGATCACCGAGGCGGTGTTCTCCGCCGAGCCGGAGGATCTGTCCGCGCTGTGGGCCGCCTTCTACGTCGGCGCGGCTGGTGGGCTGGACGCATTGATCAATACCGCGGGCGGGGCGCAGCAGGACCGTGTCGTCGGCGGTTCGCAGACCATCGCGTTGGCTCTGGCCGAGGAACTCGGTGACCGTGTCGCCCTCGGCGCCGCGGTGACCGATATCGAGTGGGACGCTTCGGGTGTCCGAATCGTCGCGGGCGGCACGACCGTTCGCGCCCGCCGAGCGGTGATCGCGGTGCCGCCGCCGCTGGCGGCGCGTATCCGTTTCACCCCGGGACTGCCCGGCGATCGTGACCAGCTCGTCCAGCGCATGCCGATGGGAAGGGTGATCAAAGTCAATGTCGTCTACGAGGAGCCCTTTTGGCGTCGGGCAGGCCTGAGCGGTCAAGCCAACAGCGATCAGCGGCCACTGGGCACCGTATTCGACAACACTCCGCCGGAGGGTTCACCCGGCGTGCTCGTCGGATTCCTCGAAGGACGGCACGCCGATATCGGTGCGCGACTGGACTTCGCCGATCGTCGGGCCCAGGTGATCGACGACCTTGCCGGCTACTTCGGGCCGCAGGCGCGCCACCCGATCGCCTACATCGAACGCGACTGGGCCGAAGAGGAATTCAGCCGCGGCTGCTATGGCGCGTTCACTACTCCCGGCACCCTCACTCGCTTCGGTCCGGCCCTGCGCACACCCGTCGGCCCTCTGCACTGGGCAGGCACCGAGACCGCTACCCGGTGGGCCGGCTACATGGACGGAGCCGCCGAATCCGGCCACCGCGCAGCCCGCGAAGTCGCCCCTGCCCTCGTTGGTAGCCGCGCCTGAGGGGTCGGTGGTTCACGGCGGCAGCCGCACAAAGCCGCAGTGCGTTCCACGCAACGTGCCGTGACCAACGTGGGCTACTGGGTGCGGCGTTGGACTCTCCCGCCGGGGGAGGGGCCACCATGATGGCGTGGAAGACGGACTCCTCACCATTGGGCGACTCGCTCGCGCCCATCTCATCGGACCGGCACAGGCACCGCAAGGAGAACTGATGACCCGGCTGATCATCCCCGTTCAGCAGAGCACGGCATGGCCACGGTGATCGACATCGATGCCCGCGCTACGCAGCACTGCGAGACGACAGCTCTCGGGGTACTGCTGCGGCACCAAGGACTCGATCTGTCCGAGCCCATGCTGTTCGGCTTGGGCTCCGGTCTGTCGTTCATCTACTGGGACAGCAAGAACATCGGCTTCCCCTTCCTCGGGGGACGGGTCAAGCCTTTCGAACTCACCAGGAATCTGGCCACCGGACTCGAGCTGGAACTCCTGGTCCAAGAGACCACCTCGCCCCGCAGAGCATGGGGGAACGTGGTGGCCGCTCTCGATGCCGGTCGCCCCGTCGGGCTGCAGCTCGACAGCTACTACCTGGACTACTTCGGTTCGAAGGTGCACTTCGGCGGTCATATCGTGGCCATGTACGGCTATGACGACCACGACGCCTACCTGGTGGACACCGATCAGCAAGGCGGAACGGTATCCACCAGCCTGACCAGCCTCGCCCAGGCGAGGGCCGCGCGCGGCCCGATGACCGCTGCGCATCGGTCGTTCACCCTCACCGCTCCGACAAACCTGGCCCTCGCACAGGGCCGGGTCATTTCCGCCATCACCGCCTGCGCCGACGCATTCCTCAACCCGCCTATCGGCAACCTCGGCTACCGCGGCATCGAAAAGGCGGGCAGGCTGGTTCGCACATGGCTCCAGCGCACTGACGACCCGCAGCGGGACCTGCCACAGGCCGCCCTTTTGATGGAGAAGGGCGGCACCGGCGGCGCCCTGTTCCGCAACCTCTACCGCGACTTCCTCGCGGAATGCACCGAGCTGTTCGACAGCAACCACTTGCGCACCGGTCACGAGCGCTACGGCGAGGCGGCCACTCTGTGGACCGAAGTCGCAGCGCTGATCACGAAGGCTGGTGAATCGGGCAATGCCCAGTGCCTCGTGCAGGCAGGCGCCATCCTCTGCGATCTTTCACGTATCGAGCGCGAGGCCATGCAGGCGCTGAGCTGCCTGGGCAGTGAGACCGTGAGTCCGAGATCGAGCGGGGAGTAGAAGGGGACGGCCGATCCCCGGTCACGAATAGGGCCTTCTCGCCGTGTTGGGGATCCCGGGCGCGGCGGCTCACGATGGCGAGCACTCCGCTCTGGCCGATCGATGCTTCCCGCCGAGCGTGATTCGGCGACGGGCGCGACGATCATGCGCGTGAAATCGCAGGTGCTCATCTGCACCTGAGGAAGGCCGCCGGCCGGGCACTCACCACTTCGACACCATGCAGGAGCGCCTGTGGATCGCGGATTAAGTGACGAAATATTCGAGTCATTTATAAGGGCCGGAAGGCTGGCAGATGCAATGCGCCGGATGTCTCTTCCTTCGACGTATGGAAGCTTTGAAGTGCGGCGATACGGCGCGACACTACTGGTCAAAGCTGCTAACCGCGGTCGGAGCACGTGCCGCAGGTGCCGATCGTTGCTCCGGTGATTCTCCGTACAGCAGGGCATCCGCTTGCTAGCATGTGAACGGTCATTCTTCTAGCAGAGGAGCGCGATGATGCGTACCCCCCTTCACCTTGTAGCCGCCTCGGTCGCTGCGGCGACTCTCGTCGTCAGTGCAGCCGGCGCGACGGCCGAACCGATCGGCTCCGCCCCGGTGACCGCTATCGCGGCCGAAAGTGGTTCGGCGGCGGCGGACTCCGGATCGGCGGCGGTGCGCACGGGCGTGGGATTCCTCCAGCGTGGCGACATCATCGGACTCATCGTGCTGCTGGGCGTAGCTCCTTTTCAGATATTGACCAGTGGCATCTGCGACCTGGCCACGATGTCGGCACTTCCGAATCCGTGCGCCACAGGGACTCGGTGAGCCAGGTTCCGCTCGAAATGTGGTCGCGATTGTGAAAGCGGTTGGCGGAAAAGAGGTTCGCCGAGTGCAGCGCCCCGCCAACGCCGAACCATGGCGCGATAGGCGAAAACAACTGGCCCGGCGTCCGGTTCACACGAGCGAACTACACAGCGCCGACAGATAGGGTCGCTGAACTCGGAAAGCCGGACGACGGCACGTCACTCGAGGTCGTCGGCAAGGATCTCCGTGATGACCCGCAGACAGGCTTCCGCGCGCTCGGAGTAGCTGTCGCCGAACTCGGCCAAGGTGATCAAGGCTTTCCATAGTGCCCAGCCCCTTGCCCGTGCCCAAGTGCCGTCATCGTGGCCCAACACCCGGCGAAACGTAGCGCGACTGTCTGCGGACAGCATCGTCCAGGCGAGAACCAAATCGCAGGCGGGGTCGCCGACACCGCAGGTCCCGAAGTCGATGACCGCCGTCAATCTCCCACCGGAGACCAGGAGATTGCCGGCAGCGATGTCGCCGTGGAACCACACCGGGGTCCCATTCCACTTCGCGGTCAGGGCAGACTCCCAGACCTGGGTGGCCCGTCGAACATCGATGCGCCCGGCCGACACCCGCAGACAGCGCCGGGTCTGCTCGTCGTAGTGCGCTGGATGGTGACCGCGGTAGAAGCTGTGCGCCCCGGCCTGCGGGGCGCCGGTTCCATCGCATCGCTGGAGCGCACGAATGAACTCCGCGACGTCGGCAGCGAATTGGGTCATGTCGGTGATCGCGGCCCGGTCGGCGGTGTCGCCCGGCAGCCAATCGCGCACCGACCACGAAAAGGCATAGCCACAACCCGGCGCTCCGACGGCGAGCACTGTGGGTATCGCGACCGGCAGCACGGGCGCCAGCCGGGGCAACCAGACGCTTTCCTTCTCTACCGCAGGCGCGTACGAAGCCGCGGTCGGCAGCCGCACCGACATGTCCGCACCCAACCGGTAGGTACGGTTGTCCCAGCCGTCCACCGGGACCGGCGAGACCGGCAGATCACTCCACTGCGGAAACTGTGCGCGGATGAGGCGCTCGACCAACAATGCGTCGATCCCAGCGCGACCATCGAGGGGAACATCACTCACCGCGTCATCCTCGACCTCGACCATGGACTCCCACAACCCAAGGTCTACCGCCTATTCGTCACACCGCCGCACGATCTTCTCTCGGATATTTTCCGTCCGCATGTCACAGGGGGCCGGGCTGTCTCGTCTCGTGTTTCGCAGACAGGTTCTGCGAAACACGCACCCCTCTCATAGCAAGGAGCTGGTCATGAGCGAGCGGATCACACATCAGAAGGTCGCGCTGGTTACCGGGGCGAACAAGGGGATCGGCCGTGGGGCTGCCGAGCAACTCGCGGCCCAGGGCATGGTTGTCCTGATCGGTGCCAGGGACCCGCGGCGCGGCGAGGAGGCCGCCGCGGCGCTGCGCGCGGCAGGTGGCGCCGCGCACGCGGTCACTCTGGACGTCACCGACCGCACGACCATCCAGGAGGCCGCGAAGCAGATCGAGGAGCGCTTCGGCCACCTCGACGTGCTGATCAACAACGCAGGCATCACCGGCTCCGGGCAGGTTTCGCCCCAAGACGCCTACGATCAGGTCCCCAGCACCGTCGACCTGGACATGGTCCGGGAGGTGTTCGAGACCAACGTTTTCGGGGTGATCGCGGTGACCAATGCCATGCTGCCGCTGCTGCGGCGGTCAGCGGCGCCGCGCATCGTCAACGTCAGCAGTCATGCCGCGTCGCTGACCCTCACCAGCGACCTGGACGGTCCCTTCGCAACACTGCTGCCGTCGGCGGCGTACTCGCCGTCGAAATCCGCGGTGACCGCGCTGACCGTGAACTACGCCAAGGAACTGCGCAAGGACGGGTTCCTCGTGAACGCCGTCGCTCCCGGCTACGTCGACACCGACAGCAACAATCACACCGGTTTTCTCACGGTCGCGCAGGGCGCCGCGGTCTTGGTGCGTCTGGCCACGCTCGACGCGGACGGGCCGACGGGCGGGTTCTTCAGCGAAGACGGCTCGGTGCCCTGGTGACGGTGCTCGAGGACCAGGAACTCGATAGGGAGTCGGCGTGAGGCGAGACGAGGAGTTCCAAGAGCTGCGGCCGCTGCTGTTCTCGATCGCCTACCGGCTGCTGGGCAGCGTGACCGAAGCCGAGGACGCGGTCCAGGAGACCTGGCTGCGTTATGCGGCATCCCCGACCCGGCCGGCGTCGGCCAAGGCATTCCTGGCCGCCACCGTGAGCAGGATCTCGATCGACGTGCTGCGCTCGGCCCGTGTCCGGCGGGAGGAGTACGTCGGGCCGTGGTTCCCCGAGCCGCTGCTGGTCGACCCTTACGAGGACCCGCAGCGTTCGGCGGAACTGGCCGACTCGTTGTCGATGGCGGCCATGCTGCTGCTCGAGCGGCTCAGCCCGCTCGAACGCGCGGTCTTCGTACTGCGGGAAGTGTTCGGATTCGGCTTCCCCGAGGTCGCCTCCGCGGTGGGACGCACGGAAGCCGCGTGCCGCCAGCTCGCAGTGCGGGCACGCCGTCATATGGACGCGGCCCGGCCTCGGTTCGAAGCCGACCGCGCCCAGCGCGAGAAGCTCGCCGCGCGATTCCTCGACGCGTTCCGGGACGGGGATGTCGACGGGCTTACCGAGCTGCTGGCCGCCGACGTCCAGATGGTCGGCGACGGCGGCGGCAAGGCCCCGCAATGGGCCGACCGATTCATCGGAGCTCAGCACGTGGCTCGGGCACTCGCCGCGCTCGCCGGGATGTTCGCTCGGATCGACGCGAAGATGGAACCACACCTGGTGAACAGCCAGCCGGGTGCGATCTTCCGCGATCAGGACGGCGGGATCCTCAACACCTGGGCACTGGACATCCTCGACGGACAGATCCAGACGATCCGGACGGTGAACAACCCGGACAAGCTCGGGCACGTGGGCCCCGTGGCGGACGCTTGGGCGGCCCTCCGCTACGGCGGGTCGCGGTAGGGCGGTCAGACGCTGCGGTTCTCCGACTTGATCATCCACGCCAGCTTCTCCAGCGAGTCGATGACCTGGTGCAGCAGATCGCTGGTGCTCGGGTCCTCGGCGTCCACGGTGTCGTGCACGTCGCGCATGGTGTCGATCGCCGCGTAGGTCCGCGTGGTGATCAAGTCGACGACGTCGGCGCTGTTCACCTCTTGGGCGGGGAACGGTGGGAGGCTCGTCGTCGCGGCGACGGTGTCGGAACGCCCGTCGGGGACGGCGTCGAGGGCTCGCATCCGCTCGGCGACGGTATCGCTGCTCTCGCGGGCTGCGTCGACGAGTTCGTCGAGCTGCAGGTGCAGGTCGCGGAAGTTGGCTCCGACGACGTTCCAGTGGGCCTGCTTGCCCTGCAGATGCAGTTCGATGAGATCGACGAGGACGCGTTGCAGATCGGCGGCCAGCCGGGGGGAGGCGGTGAAATTCCGGACATCGTCGGCGAGACGGCGATTGGTCCGCTGCTGAGTGCGAGGTGCCGCAGTCATGGTTGTGCTCCTTTCCAGAATGCTTCGCCATGAACAACGACCACCTTTATTGGAATCATTCCAGATTGTGCTGTCGGGTGGGTCACTGTGCCGCAGGACCTCGGTCGACTCGGTGTGCGGGCGCGTAAACGTACAAATCCGGCGATGGCTTCGGCGGCCGCGTCCGCGCGAATAAGATCGGCTGGGTGGACCCGCCATCGGCGTTGCGGGAGTTCTCCGCATACGGGCCATCACACTGGGTTGTGCTGGCCGTGTTCGCGGTCGGTGCGGCGTTGGTTGTCCTGGTCGGCCGTAGGCACCGTAGCCCGGAGGGGGAACGCCGATTCGGTCGCGTAGCCGGTGGCGCGACGCTGTTGTTGTACCTGGCGATCTACTTCGCCGCGATGGTTCCGCCGACTGTCGGCCGCTCGGTTCCGCTGCGACTGACCGATCTCGCGACCATGGTCGCGGCATACGCCCTGTGGTCGCACCGCCGCTGGGCGTATGCGCTGACCTATTACTGGTGCCTGACTCTCAGCACACAGGCCCTCGTGTCACCGGCACTCGACAGCCCGGATTTCCCGCATCCCGAATTCCTGGCCTTCTGGGCGATCCACCTGGTCGTGGTCTGGGCGGCCATCTACCTCACCTGGGGCATCGGCATGCGACCGGACTGGCGAAGCTACTGGCTCGCCGTCATCGTCACCGTGGTGTGGGTCGCGGTCACGTTCGTCTTCAACTCGATCGCCGGTACCAACTACGGATTCGTCAACGGGAAACCCGCGACCCCCTCACTGCTCGATGTGCTCGGCCCCTGGCCCTGGTATCTGGTCACCGTGGCCGTGCTCCTGCTTGCGGTGTGGGCATCGATGACCTGGCCGTGGACTCGGAGATCACGCGTTGAGCGACCACATCGCAGCACACGCTTCTCTCCGCGCGGATAGCGTGGACAGGTGCCGATTGCGGGGTTGTCGGGCCCTTGCCGGTCGGCTCCCGTCCAAGCTTCGGCAACGTCAAACGTTACGCTCGTGCCCTCGAACCCGGCCGGCTGCTGACGGCTCCTGGAAACGTTCCGCGTGCTCGGCCACCCATTCGGCGAAAGTGCGGGCTGGGCGGCCGGTTACCCGCTCGACGGTGTCGACGACCGTGGTGGAGTCCGCGCTGGGTGCGGCGTACCAGCCGATGACGTATTCGGCATCGGCTCGGGGAACGCCGGTGGCCAGGAGCCTGTCGATGGCCTGCTCATGGGTGATCGGGACGAAGGCTATGTCCCGACCGACAGCCGGAGACAGGATCTCGATCCGCTCCCGCGGTGTCAGTGACTGCGGGCCGGTGAGGTTGTAAGCGCGCCCCGCGTGGCCGTCGTCGAGCAGCGCGACAGCTGCGACGGCCGCTATGTCGGCCTCGTGCACCAGCGCGCTGGGGAAGTCGTAGGGTTCCCGCACGACGCCCTCGGCCCGGATCGATTCGATCCAGGTCAACGTGTTGGACATGAACTCTTGCGGTTCCAGTCGTGTCCACTCCACACCCGAATCGGCCACGGCCTGTTCCACCGGTCCGACCGCACCGCCCCACACCACGGTGATACGCCGCACGCCCGCCGCGACAGCCCGCCGCACCAACTCGGGACCGGCTTCGGCCAGTCCCGCCGTTACGGTGACATGCAGTCGGTCGACGCCTTCCAGGGCCGCGTCCAGCATCTGCGGTGCGGTATGCGTGCCCGCCACCAGCTCCACACCGGGCGGCAGCATCCGCGCAGCCGCAGCGGGATTCCGGGTCAGCGCCCGAACGCGCTCGTCCCGGCGCACCAGTTCTCTCACCACGTGGCGGCCGGTGTTTCCGGTGGCGCCCGTAACCAATGTCGTCATCAACGAACTCCTATCGTCGTGGACGACGCTAGAAGCTCAACTTTGCTCGAGGTCAAGACGGCTGGTCGGCAGCGGTGGTGCGTCACACCCGGCCGTGTGGGAAGGGGAAGCCGCGGGGAGTATGTCGCGTCGTGCGGCCCTGGATCAGGAACCCCGGCAATGAGCTCGGTACATCCGAGAGGGTGGCGTGGACGGAATCCTCCGGACGCCGAGCCGGTGGTAGGGTGACGCCGTGCTCATCGAGGTCGACAGACTGTAGCCGCCTGTTCGAAGGCGGCGACTCCGGGTTGGGCGTTCATCGCATCCGATGAACCGCCGTGTCGCGCATGCGTAGCGCGCGAAGTCACCATCGTGTGCACCATCACCACGTCCGTTGGTAAGTCGTGGAATCGTCCTGGGCGCACGATGCCCGTCGCCTGAGCCTTCGTAATTCTTCGCGCGGTAATCGCCTGCGGGTAAATGGCTTCGGTACCACTCGGTCTCCGCTGCTGCCCGCCGCCGCGTGCGCAGCCCGCATTCCCGGGCTTCAACGCAAGCTTCCCCCACGGGCACAAGGAGTTTCACCATATGTCGACATCCACGCATTCGTCGATCGCGTTGCACAACCTGTCGTTCGAATGGCCCGACGGCACCGTCGCGCTCGCACAGCTCAATGGCGCATTCGGCCCCGGGCGCACCGGGCTCGTCGGCCGCAACGGCGCCGGAAAGTCCACACTGCTGCGTCTGATCGCGGGAATCCTGACACCCACTTCGGGCCGCATCGAGGTCGACGGCGAAGTCGGATATCTACCCCAGACACTGACCCTCGGTCACGACACCACCCTCGCCGAACTGCTCGGCATCGCGGGCACGCTCACCGCGTTGCGCGCGATCGAATCCGGAGACACCGACGAACGACACTTCGAGGCGGTCGGCGACGACTGGGACATCGAAGCGCGCGCCGACGAGGCGCTACACGAAATCGGTTTCTCCGCAGCCGATCTCGACCGTCGCGTCGACCAGATATCCGGCGGCCAGGCCGTGCTCGCCGCCGTCACCGGGCTACGGATCCGCCGCACCCCGATCACTCTGCTCGACGAGCCGACGAACAATCTGGACCGTGCCACGCGCGCGCAGCTCGGCGCGTTCGTCGACACCTGGCCGGGCGCTCTCGTTGTCGTCAGTCACGACCTAGAACTGCTCGAACGCATGGACAACACCGCCGAGTTACACGCGGCGGCAGTGGAAGTGTTCGGCGGTCCCTACGGCGCCTGGAAACAACACCTCGAACAAAGACAGGCCGCGGCTGTGCAGGCGGCCCGCACCGCCGAACAAGTCTTGAAGACCGAGAAGCGCCAACGGATCGAGGCCGAGACCAAACTCGCGCGCCGCGAACGCACCGCACGAGCGACACAGCAGCACGGCGGGATCCCGCGCATCCTTGCCGGCAACCGCGCCAGCAAGGCCCAGGCCTCGGCGGGCGCGATGCGCACCGGTCTCGACGCGAAAGTTCGCGCTGCTCAACAAGTTCTCGAAGCCGCCGAGTCTCGCGTACGCCGCGAGGAACACATCCACCTCGACTTGCCCGATCCGGACGTGCCACAAGGCCGCCGCATCGCCGAACTACGCGATGGCGACCACACGATCGTCATCCAGGGCCCCGAACGGGTCGCGCTGGTCGGACCGAACGGCGCGGGGAAGTCGACGCTGATCGAGAACCTGCTCGGCACGAGGACTCCTACGCCGGGACATGTGACGGGCACCCTGTTCACCGACCGCGTCGGTCATCTGCCCCAACGCCTGGACGGACTGGCCGAGGACGCCGGCGCGGTCGACAACGTTCACGCCGTCGCCACCACCACGCCACCGGCCACCATCCGCAATCAGCTGGCTCGGCTGCTGCTGCGTGGCGACAGCGTGGACCGGCCCGTGTCGACGCTCTCGGGCGGTGAACGCTTCCGCGTCTGCCTGGCCCGGCTGCTACTGGCCGATCCGCCCGTGCAGCTGCTGATTCTCGACGAGCCCACCAACAACCTCGACATCGCCAGCGTCGAACAGCTCGTCGAGGCGCTCGCCGACTATCGGGGCGCGGTCCTCGTCGTCAGCCACGACCACCCGTTCCTGGCGCGGATCGGCATCGACACCATCATCGAACTCGGTCCGGACGGCCATCTGCGGCAGCGCGGCGCCTTCGAGGAACTCGACCACTGACGAGACCGGCGCGGCCACTGTGCACGGTAGGTTCGCCGCCACCGATTCGGCTGACCGACCTGGTGGCCGCGCCACCCGCAGGGTCGCGGCGGACCCGCGTCCGGCTGGGGCACGGATAAGGGGTGCCGCTGGTCCGGCGATCACCGTGGCGGTCGGCACGTGGGGTCAGCCGGCGAACGGGGGCAGTGCCGCGAAATCCGGGGCGAGCCGGGCGGTCGGGACGGTGTGCGCGATCCAGCGACGAGCACGGCTGAGCGGATGATCGGGGAATTTCGCGTCCCAGCGGATGTCGTCGGCCGCGTTGTACGGCAGCCGGCCCTGCACCTCGGGCGCGTAGGGATGCGGCGGATACATGTGGTCGAAACCGATCTCGGCGGCGAGCGTGGCCTCACGCAGGCCGGTGGTGCCGGTCTCGGGACAAAGGATCTGCAAGACCGCGCTGCTGCGGGCCTTCGGGATGATCACGGACGCGGCGAACACCAAGCCCTGGGGCGGGTTCGGCAACGGTAGCTTCTCCATTCGCAACAGCGCGGGCTGCGCGTCCAGCCACACCACGAAAGCTTCGATCAGGCAGCCGTTCTCGGCGCTTCTCTCGGCCAGGCGACGGCGCAGAGCCGGCAGATCCTCCAGTGGAGCAGGCAGATCCGGGACCATGTCGAAGTACGACACGTTCACCATGTCACCGGTCCCAGGATCCCGCCAGGTCGCGTGGTCGACCTGCTGCATTTCCCCGATCTCGAACGAAATAGGCACCGGGCCAGAGTATCCCGCGGTCCGCACCGCCCTCATGGGTGTGCGCCGCTGGTGAGAACCGGTCTCTGCCTGGTAGGCAGCACCCGGATGGACGCTCGCAAGCGTCCTCATTCGGCCCGCCACTCCGATTTCGGGCTCCGGTGGTCACTGGGCCGCGTGCCGCGTATCCGCTTGAACGCCACGCTCAATGCGAAGGCGTTGGCGTAGCCCACCTTTCTCGCGATCGTCCCCACCGTGTGGTCGGTCTCCCGCAGCAGGTTCGCGGCCGAGTCGATCCGCCAGCCCGTGAGGTAGGACATCGGCGGCTCGCCGACTAGCGCGGTGAACCGCCGGGCGAGCGCAGCGCGCGACACCCCCACCTTCGACGCCAGATCCGCCACCGTCCATGGGTAGGCGGGTGTGTCGTGCAGGAGCCGAAGCGCCGCACCTACGACCGGGTCGTCCAGTGCGCGGCACCAGGCCGGGGCATCGGTGTCCGGGTTGTCGAACCAGCTGCGCAGCGCGGAAACCAGCATCAGGTCCAGCAGCCGGTCCAGCACCAGCTGCTGTCCCGGCCGGTCCCTGGCGACCTCTTCGGCCACTGTCTCCACCGGCGGGTAGGGGCTCTCCTCGCGCGGCACCACCAGCACGGCGGGCAGCGCTCGCAGCAGTCGTTCGCTGAGCTCGCCCCGGCGCTCGAAAGCCCCGCTGACCAGCACAGCGGCCTCTTCGGACGGCGTTCCGCAGGTCCGGGCCTGCTCGATGCCCTCGGCTCCCGGGCAGTAGTCGGCGCTGGTCACCACGAGCGAGGGTGTGGTCGCGGGGTGGTCGGCCACCGTGTAGGGCACGTCGCCGCGGACGACGGCTATATCGCCGACGCCGACGGGTACCGGTTCGTGCTGGTCCGGCACGATCCACGCCTGCCCGCGCAGCATCGTGGCCAGCGTCAGCGGGGCGCCGCTGGCCATCCGGAGAGCCCAGGGCGGGCGCACGATCGTCTGCCGGAAGACGGCGCCGCGCGCCCGTACTTCTGCCAACAGCTGCGACACTGCGTCCATGTCGTCAGAGTAGACGCCCAGACATCAACTGGCGCTTCCTAACCATGGATCGTCTCGGTATCAGCCGGTTGACTGGGGTCATGTCTGAACATCCGATTCTTGTCACGGGGGCGACCGGCAAGTCCGGCCGCCGCGTCGTCAGCCGATTGCGGGCGAAGGGGTTGCCGGTTCGCGCCGCGGCCCGGAAGGGCGAGCATGTCTTCGATTGGACCGACCGCGGCACCTGGGACGCCGCGCTGGAGGGCGTGCGGTCGATCTATATCGTGCAATTGGACGGCACTGAACTCGTTCGCCCGTTCGTCGAGCGGGCAGTGCGGCACGGAGTGCGGCGGATCGTGCTGGCGTCTGGGCGCGGAATCGACGATCCGGACTATGCCAAAGACAGCGGCGGTGTGTTGGAGGGCATCGTCGACAGCGAGGCCGCTGTGCGGGAGAGCGGTCTGGAGTGGACGATCAGCAGGCCGGGCTGGTTCGCGCAGAACTTCAGCGAGGGTTTCTTCGCCGATGCCATCCGCGCCGGTGAACTGCGGCTGCCCGCAGGCGACGGGGCTGCCAGCTTCATCGATGCCGAGGACATCGCCGCGGTGGTGGTCGCCGCGCTGACCGAAGACCGGCACGCGGGCCGGATCTACGAACTGTCCGGTCCCCGGGCGGTGACGCTGGCCGAGGCGGTCGCCACGATCTCCGAGGCTACCGGTCGCGAAATCCGTTACGTGCCGCTGTCCGTCGAGGACTACGTCGCGGAACTCGTTCGCCAGGGATTGCCGCCTGCGGACGCCGCGGCTTTCGCGGACGTCATCGAGCCGCTGGGGGAGGGGAAGGACGAACACGTCTCCGACGGCGTGCAGCGGGCCCTCGGTCGCCCGCCGCGGACCTTCGCCGAATTCGCCCGGTCCACTGCTGCCGCGGGGGGTTGGCCGAACTGACCAGCGAGACCTGACAGCGCAACTCCGCCCGCGGGGGCGAGCAGTGAAGCCCGCGCAGATCGGGGTCGCTGATCCGATGACGCCCCCGCCCGGCGAGCGGGCGGGTTCTCAGCAGCTACCACGAACTCCAGTGGGGGCGGTCGCGTCCGGGTGGTGGCAGAAGAGAATCGGGGTGGTCATCGGCTCGACTGCGCGAGCCCCCGCCGCTCGAACGCATCGAGCACGTCGACATGGGTGGCCGGAACCTCGACGTGCAGCACCGGTCGGTTCTCGTCCCCGTCGAAGGTGAAGGTGAAGAACGAGCAGCAACCGCTCTCCCGGGCCGTCAAGTCACGGCCCTCCGGTTCGGCGCCGCCTACCAGCACCAGATCCAACCGTGTGCGGTCCGGCCGTGCGATCGCGCGCACGGAGGCGGCGAAGAAGGCGTCGAACTCCGCTATCCGGACCGGCTGCTCGGCAGTCGGCAGCGTGCACGAGTCCGGAGCCCAACCGGCAGAACCGAGATTGATCGTCATGAATCGACGGTAAGCCTGTACATGGGTACAGGATGCAAGTCCGATTCCGGCAACAGACCTTCACTCCCATGCAGGAACGCGCCGGCCTTGCCAACCGGATCCGCGGACCGACTTCTCCGCCGTGCAGAAATCGACCAGGGCGCGGGTGACGCGACCGGGGGCGTTCTCCGCGGGGATGCGTGCGGATCGCCGCCGCGTTCTCTGTCGTTATCCTCGCAGTACTGTCCGCCCTCTTTGTCCTCGGAAATCTCGGTGACCGCCACCCCCATTCGCGCCCTGAATCTCTACCTCGACGGCTCGCCCAGCCGGGCCGCCGCGGCCGGGGAAGGGGTAGTCGCTGCTCAGCGTGCCGCCGGGTCGATCGTCCCGCACCCAACGGCCGTGAGCGAGGCGCGATGACCGACTCGATCTCCAAGTGGCTCGGCGGTGTGGTGTTCACCCCCGGTCTGATGGCCTTCACCGGCGAAATCGGGGCTGCCGCAGCGCATTCTCACGCCGCCGTGCAGGTGTTGCTGGTCACCCGCGGCGAACTCACCCTCATCGACGGCAGCGGGAACGCCGACCGCGCCGACCTCGCGATCATCCCGCCTGGAGTCCGTCACGAAGTGCGCGTGGGGGCTGGGACCGCCGGATTCCTCGCCTACCTCGATCCGGCAGGCATCGCTGGACGCGCTGCCATCGCCCGTTTGGCCGACCGTCCCGCGGATCGTGTGCGGAGTTGGATCGCAGCGGCCATCCCGACGTCGCACGGCTATCCGCCACGGGATTCGGCGATCGCCTTGCCCCGGCGTGCCACGCATCCGGTGGTGATCGCGGCGATGGAGTTGGCGGACGCCGGCCCGGTGGGACCGCCGACCCTCGGTGAGTTGGCCCGCCGGGTCGCGATGTCCCCGAGTCGCCTGTCGCACCTGTTCGCCGCCGAGGTCGGGCTGCCCTATGCAGCGTGGCGGCGCTGGACGCGGCTGCGCCGCGCCATCGACGAGGTCCGAGCGGGACGATCGTTGACCGAAGCCGCCCATGCCGCCGGATTCGCCGACAGCGCGCACCTCACCCGCACCTGCCGCGACCTGTTCGGCATCACCCCCACCGAGGCCCTGGTGGCGACCGGCTGGCGCCGGACACCCGGCTGAGCCGCCGGTGAGGTCAGCCGATTTCTACAAGCGCCCGCCCACTCAGCCCGGCGACGCTGAAACTATGATTACGTTCATCCGACCAGCCGTCCGCTACGGCTACGCCCCGCTCATGCTGCTCGGCGTCAACGGCCTCGGCATCGCCGTCGCCGCCTCCGGCGCGAGCAAACTATGGCTGCTCGCTCTGCTCGTCGCCGCGATCGCCATGTCGTTCACCGCCGAACGCATGCTGCCCTACGAGTCGACCTGGAATGACTCGCACGGGGATTCCGGCCGCGATACGGCCCACGCCTTCGTCAACGAGACGCTGATCCTCGCTAGCGTGGCCGCCATCCCCGCACTCGCCGCAGTACTACCCGGCGACGGAATCTGGCCTGGGACAATGCCGTTTGTCGTACAAGTGCTGATCGCGATCCTGTTCGCCGATCTCGGTATCACTCTCACCCACTACGCCAGCCACAAAATCGGTGTGCTGTGGCGCTTTCATGCCGTGCACCACAGCGTCAAACGGTTCTACGGCCTCAACGGTCTGATGAAACACCCGCTGCACCAGACCATCGAAATGACCGCGGGCGTCACCCCGCTGCTGCTGCTCGGCATACCTGTTCCGGTCGCCGGTGCACTGTCGCTCGCCGTGGCCGTGCAACTTCTGCTGCAACACTCCAATGCCGACTACCGCGTCGGCCCGTTCAGGCGTGTGCTGGCCCTCAACGAAGGCCATCGATTCCATCACCTGAAATGGGCAGGCATCGGCGACGTCAACTTCGGACTGTTCACCCTGCTCTGGGATCACCTGCTGCGCACCTACAGCTACGATCCCGCCCGCCGTTTCAGCAGCGAGGACCTCGGCATGGCCGCCGAACCCCACTACCCGGTCGGCTACCTCGCCCAACTCGCCGAACCGTTCACCGCACACGGCGCCTGCCAATTCACCGCCGGTATCGCGACCTCGTTGGAGCATGCGCGATCGGCCCGCCCCGGCCCGTCGGGGGAAGATCACCAGATGGTGTCCTGACCGCCATCGGCTTCCGCTGCGTGGCGCCGATACCGCCACGCGGCAGCGCCTTCGGGATCATGCCGTTATGGTCTGCCCCTCTCGCTGGACTCGACACTACGCGCGCACCGCGATTTCCTCGAGCGCGTCTACACGATGCGCGGCGAAGAAGACGACACTCAGGCCAGCGGAGCCAGAGCCGGCTGAATATCGGACTCGCGATGCGTCCACGCCGCCCGAAGCAACTGTGACAATTGGGGTGTGGGCCGGGGTCAGGCCAGGGAGACCAGTTCGTGCAACGTCGTGCCGGTGCGCTTCTCGACGCCGGTCGCAGTGTGGACGGTCAATTCGAACGACGACTCGAACCGGAAGTAGCCGGGATGCCCGACCAGCCGGTGGACCAGCGGTTTGATCAGCCGTGTTCGGGCGACGGGGATGTCATCGATCAGGTCGTGGGCGTGGATGACCTTGTCGACGGCCAACCGCAGATCCACGCTGCCCGGTACCTGCAGTTCGATCCATTCCGGGTAGGTTCGGCCGGCGACGGCGTCGAAGCGCGCCGGACCTTCGGTGAGAATCGTTTCGCCGGTCGACAATACGATGTCGGCGTGGTGGGCGAGCATCAGCGGACTGATCTCGTGCCCACCCCGACGCTGCTGGGTCAGTACCGAGGCGTAGAGCAGTGAATAGTCCTCGACGTACAGGCGCCCCCAGTGCCAGCGGTCGATGATCTTCTTCATGTCGCCGACACCCCAGTTGTGGTCGTGGTACCCGCGTCCGGTGACCTCGTGCCGGGCGCCGTCGAGCTCGATGGCGCCCGTCACCCGGGCGCGGGGCGCCCCCACCATCCACCCGAACGAATCTCTGCTCCCGAAACGGGTTTCTCCCTTGCCCGGCATCCAACTGGGGGTTTCGTTGTGGAATCGCAGATCGAAGACCATTCCGTCCTCGGCCATGTGCAGATGGTGAATCGGCAGGCCGTTCGCCGGGTGCTCGGTGTGGGCGCGGTTGGCGCCGATCCGCACGTCGCAGGCTTCGGCCGAGAACACCGCCGCCGCCCGCGAATACCGCCGCGACACCTGGCGGCGGGTTCCATCCGGCGCGTACACGATCATCTCCACCCACGGCTTGGCGTTGGGAAGATCCTCGGGCCGCCGCTTGGTCAGGAACCCGATCACCACGTGCCCGGTGTCGAGGTGTGCGTCGAAGTACCAGTGCTCGAAGGCCAGTTTGCTCGGCGACGGATGAAGGCCGTTGTGCTGCGGCTCCACGGGAGTCAGCACTCCGTCCCGGCGGCCGGGCCCGTTCCATGCTTCGACGATGTCTGCGGTACTCATCGGCGTAGCGCCCCGCTGGCGTCGAAAGCCGCTTCCCGGCCCTGCATCTGAGCGCGATACCAGTTCTCGCGATGCCACAGCATGAGCTTTTCGTGCGCCCGCGCGAAGGGCGGGCACGCCCTGCGCAGCAGTTCCATTGCCGTGATCAGCGGAAAGCGCGCGATCGGGATGGCGACCCAGGGAAAGGCCGATGGCATCCTGTAGCGACGCCTCGTCCAGGGAGCCATGTACATCGCGGAGTACACGGAGTTGATGCGGAAGTTGTACGTCTCGCGCAGCCTCGTGAGACCCCGGTGGCCGTCGCGAGGGGCGAATGCGACCGGATACGACTCGATCAACTCCGCACCGTGCTGTCCCGCGTCGTAGGAGCGAGAGACGATGGTCATGGCCAGCACACGCAACGAGTCGAGGACGGTTTCCGGATACCAGCGCACCCGCACTCCGAGCAGGTATCCCATGTACTTCTGAAAGTGGAGCAGCGCGTGGATCTCCGAAGGCGTCGTCTGGTAGCCGAGCGCCCACAGGCCCAGCCCGGGGGTGACGCTGCCGGCCAGCAGGGTCAGCATCTGATAGGTCTGACTGATCGGCAGACCCCACCGGTCGATGTCCCACTCCGGATGCCCGGCGACTTTCGCGCGGATCGAGACGTGCATGATGCGCACCTTCAGCGCCGTGGCGCGTCCCGCCGATCCCGGAGTCATCAGTGCGCGGGGCTCGGAGACATCGATCCAGAAGCGGGTCGTCTCGAGGAAGCGGCGCAGCGCGCTGTTGCCTGCGTATCCGCCGGCCAGGGACAACGGCGTCGCGACAGCGGCCTCGGTGTACATCTCGAGTGTTTCCGCGCCCGCGAAGCTGAACAGCATCGTTCCCCAGCGCCGCCAGATCGCCGCGCCCTGCTCGACGAGTTCGGGTACCACCCACTGGGGCACCGTCTCGAACTCCTCGAACAGCGCGCGCATCGAGTCCGGTGCGTCCGGCACGGCGTCGATGCCCTCGGTCAGCGCCGTTTCCAGCATCCGGCGCCCGGCTTGCGGACCGATCTCGCCGTGCATCACCTCCGCGACGAATCGTTCCGCGACCGGATCGCCCGTGAAGAGGTCCTCGCACAATGCGACAGCTTGCGCGTCGGTGGGAAACAGTTCGGTCCCGGTGACTTTCGCGAAGAGACGCTCGATGCGCCGAACCTTGGGAGTGCGGCGTGCTTCCCAGTATCGGAACGCGGTTGGGCACTTCACCGATGGTTGCTCGTCGACGGCATCGCCGCCCGCGGGCGGGACTTCCACTGACATGAACGACTTCTCCTCCTGTCGATGCGGTCCGGGTCGGTCGGCCCGGCCAGTTCAGGCCACCAGCTCGCGCCGGGCCAGCCCCTTCTCGGACCGCCTCCTCCGGGCACCCAACGCGAGTGACCATACCATTTGGTATAGTTATCGGTACCTTTTCGAATGGAAATCGAGGTTCTTCGAGTGGCCGCAGCAGAAGCGCCGGGCTCCGCGCTGAAGCAGGTCCGTGACGGGTTCACCTACCATCGAGACGTGAAATCCACCGACGTACCCCCGCGCCGATGACAGCGGACCGGTTCCAGGCCGCCGACGGCGTCCGGCGCGCCGAGGCCGGTGCGGGTTCGGTGCCGCGGCGTTCGCGGAAGGCGGCGGCCCAGCAGCGCGGCCGCGGCCGGCCTCCGCGTCTGTCCTACGAGGCGTGGGTCGACGGGGCTCTGGGGCTGCTCGCGAGAGAAGGGGTCTCGGCCGTCAAGATTCCCCGGCTGTGTCAGGAACTCGGAGTCACCAAAGGCAGTTTCTACTGGCATTTCGATGACATCGAACAACTCATGGAGGCGATGGCCGATCGGTGGAGCGCGCTGCAGAGCGAGGTCATCCGTGCGCTCGGAGCGATCGAGTCCGTGCCCGTCGAACAGCGCATCGCCAATATGGCCGCCAATCTCATCGAACGCACCTGGGCCACCGAAGCCACTGTCCGCGAGTGGGCGCGAAGCGACGAGAAGGTGTCCGCGGCGGTGCGCGCCTTGGACCGGCAGATCTTCGAAACGGTGCGGAAGGCGATGCTGGAACTGGGCTTCGCTCCGGAAGACGCTCGTCTGCGCGCCGGTGCGATGGTGTACCTGGGCATCGGGTTCATCCACGGTCGCGGCAGCCTGCCCACGCCGACCGCCGAGGATGCCCGGGCGATCCTCGGCCTGCTGACCATTCCGGCCCCGAAATAGCCTCGAACCGGCCTCGCAGACGGTCCTGGTCATTGTGAGTGGAGATCCCGGCTGTGGTCCGCGCGAGGTGTGCAGGAGCCGCTCCGCTGCGTCCGCGCGGTGGAACGGCGGATTACCGGGTGTCACCACCCTCTACGACCTGCACGCCATCATCTGCCGGGTGTTGCGTCTCGAGTACGACGACCGGCCGGAGCCGGTTGTAGAAGTCCAGCTGCCCAAATGCGCGCGGTCCCGAGCCCTGTCGGCGGATCTGTCGGGAACCTGATTCGGCGGAGCGTATTTCGGCCGAGGCGGCGCTCAGGCCATCCGGAAAACCGGCCCCGGGCTCGATGATTCGAGTACCGGGTGGCTCATCGTACGTCGCATCGATGATGCCGCTAGCGCCGAACGTGTAGGAAGACAGTCGATCCAGCCGTGAAAACGGACGAAAACGGAGCGCGATATGCATTGTCCGAGTAGTGGTTCGAAGTCCTTAATGGTTACAGCCGGGCTACCAAAAGGTCGAGCACCCCCCGGTGCAGGTAATCAGCATTAAGGAGGCAATGTCATGCCTACTATCACTTCTGTATCTCCGACCACGGGCCCGACTTCGGGCGGAAACAGTGTAGTCATTACCGGAACCGGATTCACCGGTCCGACCACGGTGCGGTTCGGCGGCACCGCAACGACTTTCACACTGGATTCCGCCACTCAGATAACGGCGATCGCCCCGCCGGGGACCGGCGCGGTGGACATCACGGTCGCCAACGCGGGCGGGACGAGCAACGGTTTTCCGTATACATATGTCGTGGCGGTTCCGGTGATCGCCTCGATCTTTCCCAATTCCGGCCCTGCGACCGGTGGAACCCTGGTCGTGCTCGTCGGCACCGGCTTCTCCGGAGCTACCGCGGTGAACTTCGGTGCAACCCCGGCCACGTTCTTCATCGGGGTGTCCAGCACGCTGATCATCGCGATCGCCCCGCCGGGAACGGGCACCGTGCCGGTCACGGTCACCACTCCGGCCGGCACGAGCCCGGGAGTTCCGTTCACGTATGTGTCGGTTCCAGCGCTGGTTTCGGCCACCCCGAATACCGGCCCGGTGACCGGCGGTACCGTGGTCACGATTACCGGAAGCGGCTTCACCGGCGCTACCGGTGTATTCTTCGGTGTGCTTCCGGCGGTTTCGTTCACGGTGAATTCCGATACGCAGATCACTGCGGTCACCCCGGTTGGGCTCGGTCCGGTGCCGATCACGGTCACCGCTCCGGGCGGTATCGCCACCGGGGTATTCTTCACCTACGCCTGATGATGTCACCCGCACGAGTCGCAGTCTGAGAATTCGTACTGCGCAGGGTGGGCGACATCCGCGAGACCGAAGGGGTCGACTCCGTTTCACGGTCGGCCTCTTCGGCTTGTCGATCGGTTTACCGAAAATACTGCGACGTTCCTGTTACTTGTCAGCGTCCGGTGCGGAATTTCTGGCCGGGCCGGTCGGCGACTCCTCGGATTCGGTCTCGTTGATCGCCGGGCAGCGGCCGGATTGTCAGGCACCTCGTCAGCCGAAGACACCGAGAACGGAACCGGCTCGACTCTCTGTGATCGGGAAGGTCGCCCGAGAATACCGTTACGTGTGGCGATGGACGGCACCCCTTCCATCGCGATCCTCGATGAACAGGGCGCGGTCCTCGAACAACTCTGATGCATAGTTGCCGCGGGCTCCGGGGCGGATCGGGTCCGGCGGCGGCGTTATGCTGCCCTCGGTCCGGGTGGGTGTGGTCGAGAAGGGGGACCTGGGTGTTGAGGCAGCACGAGTCGTTCGCCGGCTACGTGATCGAGGGCGTGCTCGGGCATGGCGGAATGGGTACCGTCTATCTGGCTCGGCACCCGCGGCTGCCGCGACTGGTCGCGCTCAAGCTGCTCAACCGTGCGGTGTCCGAGGACGAGGAGTTGCGGCGGCGCTTCGAGCAGGAGGCCAACGTCGTTGCGCGCCTGGAACATCCGGGCATCGTCGGCGTCTATGACCGCGGCACGCAGGACGGGCACCTGTGGATCTCCATGCAGTACATTCGCGGGACGGACGCGGCCCGGCTCGATCCGCACACCACGCGCCCCGAAAGCGTCCTGCGCATCGTCACGGATACCGCGCACGCGCTCGACTACGCCCACAGCAAGGGTGTGCTGCATCGCGACATCAAGCCGGCGAACATCCTGATCGCAGAGCCGGAAGCCGGCCGGGAAACGCGGGCCGTGCTCACGGATTTCGGTATCGCGCGGCTGCTCGACGCGGACACCAAGCTGACCGCGACCGGAACCTTCACCGCGACACTCGCCTACGCGTCACCCGAACAACTCTCCGGTGAGCCGGTCGATCACCGCGCCGACCAGTATTCCCTCGGCTGCACCCTTTTCACCCTCCTGGCGGGGCAACCGCCGTTCCCTTCGACCAATCCAGGTCAGATCGTCGCAAGCCACCTCGCCAAGCCGGTGCCGCGGCTCAGCGATACCCGTCCGGGGTTGCCACCACCACTCGACGCTGTGATCGCACGGGCGATGGCCAAGCATCGGGACGAACGATTCGCCAGCTGCGGCGATTTCGCGGCAGCCGCGGCAGCGGCCCTGCGGGGCGACGCTCCCTTCGCGCGATCGGTTCCGGCCCGGACCGTCGTGAATCAGCACCCTGCCTACCCGGTTACGGCGGTCGACCCGTGGCCTCGTCCGGCTCCGACCTTGCTGAACCCGCCTGCGGACCCGGCCCGGCGCGCCATGTCCGGACCTACGTCGCAGCCGTCGGCTCGAGTGGACGATCCGCGCAGGCCGTCCGGCGCCCTCGCCAGAACGGGCGCAGTCGTCGCGTTCGCTTTCGGTCTGCTGTCGGCCGTTGTCGTCGTCCAAGGCGTCATCGAGCTGGCCAGGTGGCGCGGTACCGGCCCCGGCCGGACGACGCGCGGTCTTCTCCTCGAACTTCTCGTCCCGATGTCGATCAGCTCCGCGATGTCGCTGCTGCTGGTCGGCGGCTCCATCGCACTCTTCGCACGCAGGCGCGCCGGTCGCGTCGCGGTGGCCCTCGGCACCGGGATCATCACGTTGGTCGCTTTGATCGCCATCGGAGCAAGCTTGGGCGGAAGCACCCGCGGAGACACGGTGTTCTTCGGCACGGTACTGATTTTCGCCTTCACGGGATTGGCGTGCGCTCTGTCGCCTTCGACCGGCCGCTGGCTCGCATACCGACGATCCAGGATCCGGAGATGAGCCCCGGAGGCGGATGACGCACCGTGGGCCCGTGAATCGGCTTACTTACCGATTGATGGTCCGGATCATCCCAGCAGTCGGTGCTCGAGTTCACCGAGGACCGCTCGGTTGCGGTCTGCGTCCAACGCCAGGGCGGCGGCCCACACGTGTGCCGATATGACTCCGGCCTCCACACGGTCGATCCAGTCGTGGATGGTGCTGCGCTGGTCCAGTGTGTCGCCGTCGAAGGTGATCGGCTCGAGTTCGGCCAGGTGCACGTAGCGCAACTGGGTGAATTCTCTTCCGCGGGCGTCGAAGATGGACGCGGCCCAAACTTCCTCGGCGCCGGATGGTCCGGGCGGCCCGAACGGCGGCGTCGTAATCGCCTCCGCCGAGTCGCCGTCGATCCCGCGGGCGACGGCGTCCGCGGCGGCACGGTGGGCCAGCCCGAATCCCCACAGCCGTCCGCCCATTCCGGTCATCATTCGTCCGGCGATGTCCAGGATCGGAGAGCCCGCGGTCACAACGCTGTCGCCGGGCGAGAAGGCCGAGAAGCCCGCCGCGCTTTCGGCGTCGTTCTCGCCGGTACCCGTGAAACCCCAGATGTGCACGAGATCCGGGTCGATGGCCGGGGCACTGCTGCGGCGGGCGATCATGGCGGGAAGTAGGGCTTCGATGGTGGACCGGGACGGGTAGCGGACCGCACGTACGGCATCCGGGCGACGAACTCTGCTCTGCCGCTGCTGGTTTCGTCGGCCGGACATAAGCTTCTCCGTCGAGGTTCGTTTCGGACAAGGCATCGACCCGGTTGCAGGTGGGGGCTCTCAGTGTAGAGAGGTGGCCTCGAGCGGCGTGGACCGGGCAAGCCACAACGAACCCGTCAACGGCAATACCGGGTTTCGCACCGCGGCGCGGGGCGCCGAGGTGGCCGTGCGCGCTATGGCTCGATCGGTCGGTGTTGTTCGATGAGCGCTCGGGCCATGAGTTTGGCGCGCTGCGCGGCCTGCAGGTCGCCTTCGGCGGCGGAGATGATCGAGCCCTTCATCAGGATGTGCCAGGAGCGGGCGAAATCGTCCGGGTCGCGCAGCCCGGCCGCTTCGGCCCGGCCGCGGACGATGGCCCGGATATTGTCGAGGTATCCGATGCTCGCCTGCCCGGCAGGATGCCCGGCGCCGAGTTCGAGCAGCACGTTGATGAACGAGCAGCCGTCGAAATCCTCACGTTTCTGGAACCAGTCGTGGAAGACGTCGAAGATCGCGAGCAGTCGACCTTCCGGTGTGTCGCCGCGCAGGCGGGACTGCGTTTCGACGAGGCCGAGCGTCCACAACTGCTCGCGGCGCTGGAGCACCGCGAGCACGAGATCGTTCTTGGACGGGAAATGCCGGTACAGCGTCGCTTTGGCAACGCCGGACACCGCGATCACCTCCTCGGTACCCACCGCTCGGATGCCGCGGCGGGTGAACAACGTGTAAGCCGTGTTCAGGATTCGCTCGCGAGCAGATACGGTGGGTGCGGTCCGCGGAAGGTTCGGGGTCTCCATCTCCCCATGACGATAACCCTGTACAGACAGACCTGTCTATGTTAGGAAAGAAAGACAGGTCTGTCTTGAGGACGCAGGGTGGGCCCGACTGTCGAGCGCCTCAGGCGCGAAACGAATCGAGTGCCCATATGAGCACAGCATTGCCCGGTCTCGCCGCCTCCCGCCCACCTCCGGCCGATGAGCCGGAAGACGCTCGTCTCCGATTGACCGCGACCATCGAACGCCACGGTGGCGCGATCGTGGTCCATGCCCATGGCGAAGTCGACGCCTACACGTTGCCGACGTGGCGTCGACTGTTGTCCGAGGCCGTCGCGGCGGCCTCCGCTGGGGATCCTCTCGTGATCGACACCAGCGATATTCTCTTCATGGCGTGCCGTTCGTTACTGGTCTTGGCCGAGGAGTCCGAGAAGTGCCTGCGTCACGGTAGTCGACTGAGCGTGGTCGGCAGCCGGACGGTCGTCGGCCGCGTCGTGACCGCTCTCGAACTGGACGCCCTGCTCCCCGTCTACTCCTGTGTCGAGGACGCAGTGGCCGAGTCGGCGCCGAGCGGGCGTTCGCACGTCGCGGGCCGGTGTACTGCTGTCGCACCGGTGCGACACAGAGACGACCCGTCCGCATAGGTCGACCCGTTGGTGATGCGCCCTGCCGCGCCGCCAGCGGGTAGTCGCGTGGACGCAGAGGCGGGCCGCACCAGCCGCGCCCGCCTCTGTGCCTGCCGCGAGAGGTGTTCCCGGCCAATGTATTTGCCATCGCCCCGCCCTCGCGAGTGCGGGCAGGGGAACCGGGGTTTGAAAGCACTGCTGCAAACGGTCTCGGGCGTCCCATGGAGCCGGTGCCGGGCTGATCGGCGCGGCTCGAGTGCTACGGCGCCGGACATCGCTGGGTGGAGTATTGCGTTCGAGCTGATCGCAATCCTGTTCGCGGGCGGCTGCATTGGGTTGAATCCGGTATCACCTCTGTACGTCGTCGTCCTGAGCAAAGCTGCCGCACGCCGATCCCCGGCGTCGCGGGCAGTGCGGAATCCAGGACAGGCAGAGCTTCAGACGAGGAGCACCACATGACAGCGCAGACCGCCGCCCCGACCCCGACCGACGCCTTCATCGCGGACTGGCAGGACTGGCACCGAGGGCAGGAGGCGCGCTTGGCCGACCCGCACGGATTCCTGGCCATCACCAACCTGCACTGGCTCACCGAGACACCGCAGCGATTTCCGGACGCCCCGGGCTCCTGGTCGGCCGACGACGAGGGCGTCACCGTGGTTCTCGACGACGGTGACGAATTGGTGATCGAGGGGACGGCGGTGCGTGGCCGGCACGTGTTCGGCATCATCCCCGAACGCGGTGGTGTCGATGCCGTGTGGGGTGACGCGGTGATCGAGGTCGCCAAGAGGGGTGGGCGCGACATCGTTCGGCCACGGCACCCGAACAACCCGCTGCGCACGGCATTCCAGGGCACACCCGCCTATGCGCCGCATCCGCAGTGGGTGGTCGCCGGCCGCTATGTGCCCTTCGCGCAGCCGCGGCCGACCACCGTCGGCGCCGCGGTCGAAGGGCTCGAACACGTCTACGACGCACCCGGGCAGATCGAGTTCGAGCTGGACGGCAGGCCGCTGCGCCTGACCGCGTTCGACGGCAGAGATCCCGGCAGCCTGACCGTGCTGTTCACCGACGAGACCTCCGGGGTCACCACCTACGCCGCCAACCGCGTCCTGCACCTGGCGCCGCCCGCCGCCGACGGGACGGTGCGGCTGGACTTCAACCGAGCCGCGAATCTGCCTTGCGCCTATACCGACCTGGCGACCTGCCCGTTGCCGCCGGCGGAGAACCGACTGCCGGTCGCGATCGAAGCCGGTGAGAAGATCCCGTTCGAGCGCCGCTGAACGATGAATGACCCCACACCTCAGATCAGGACGTTGTCGTTCCTGACTCCGGGCAACTACGCCGACGACGACCCCTACGCGGGACTCGAGGACACGCTGCAGCTGTTCGAATACGGCGAGCGCCTCGGTTTCGACGGCGCGTGGATCAGGCAGCGACATCTCGAGCACGGCGTCGGATCGGCGGCGGTGTTCCTGGCCGCCGCCGGGCAGCGTACCAGCCGGATCGAGTTGGGCACGGCCGTGATTCCCATCGGTTACGAGAGCCCGTTCCGGCTGGCCGAGGACCTGTCGCTGGCCGATGTGCTGTCGCGGGGCCGGTTGCAGGCCGGGTTCAGCGCGGGCACCCCACCGCATGCCGAACTGATCGGACACCTGGTCTTCGACGGAGACTGGCGCACCTACGACCTGTCCTACGGACGGATCGCCCGGTTGATCGAGAACCTGCGTGGCGACTACCTCGGTGCTGCCGACACGGTGATCCACTCGCCGGGCAACACGCAGCGGCCTCGGTTGCAGCCGCACAATCCCGGCTTGATCGACCGGCTCTGGTACGGCGGCGGCAGTACCCGCTCGGTCCGTTGGGCAGGCGAGAACGGGCTGAACCTGCTGACCGGGAACATCGTCTTCGGTGACCGCAGCGACGATTTCGGCACCACCCAGCTGACCCTGATCGATGAGTACCGCCGTTTGGTGGATCCGGCCCGGCCCGCCCGGGTCGCGGTGGGGCGGGTGATCGTCCCGCTCGACAGTGCCGACCGTGCGACCCGTGCGCGGTACCGGCAGTACGCGGCAGGCCGGCACGAGCGGACCCTCGCGCCGCAGGGGGAGCGGCGCGTCCTGTTCGCCCCGGATCTGGTCGGCACCGCCGAGGAGATCGTCGACCGGCTGCGGGCAGATCCGGTGCTCGCGCGGACGACAGAGTTGCGACTGGAACTGCCGTACGAATTCCGCCGCGCCGAGTACGAGCAGATCCTGCACGACACCGTGGAGTTGATCGCGCCCGCCCTGGGCCGCTGGCCCGCGGCGGATCCGCCCGGCATCGAGTACGACAGCGGTGAGGTAGCCGCGTCGGCGTGATCCGGCCACCGGGCGCCGACGGGTTCGGGCGTTCGAGCCCTCGGTAGTGCTCAGATCGGGCAGCCGCCCGCCGCGCGTGACGGCGGCGAGAAAGAGTGCAGCGCGTACTGGCGGATGATAGTTATATACCGTGAAGACTATCATTCTGGCTGCGCGACAAGCGATAACCGCTGCGCCCGGGGCTGCGGAAAGACCGGCGACGGTGGCGAGGTGACGCGCCGGACGGGCGGTAGGCTCACGCCGATGAGGGCGCACCGGAACGATTCGAGCAAGCCCACGGCGAGCGCCCCGCGCAAGAACGCCCCGGGTGAGCTCGGCCCGGCCGGGTCGCCTCCCTCGGTGCGGTCGCCGGAGCGTGGCGGTGACGACCCCACCGTCGCGGAGTTCCTCGCCGCGGTGGGCGACGCGTGGGCCGACCTCACCGCGCTGGATGCCAGATCGCGTCGCATCGTCGACGCCGCCCGTGACTGCTTCGCCGAAGTGGGCTTCGAGGAGACGACGATGGTCCGCATCGCCGAGGGCGCGGGCGTAGGCGTCGCCACGGTCTACCGCCGTTTCGGCACCAAGTCCGCTTTGGTGCGGTTCGCCCTCATGGCCGAATCGCAAAGGGTGGGCATTATCGTGGCCGAGGCGGTGCAGCGCTCGGCGGGGCCGGTGAGCGCCCTGGCGGAGATGTTCTCGGCGTTCGTGAGCGAGGCGAAGGCTCCTCGCCTGCTGACGCACAGCCTGCGCGTCTCGTCGGCGGCGGGGGAACTCACGCGTTTCCTCACCGGTGACGAATTCATCGAGCAGGGCCGGACATTGGTGGCGCGATTCATCGTGCACTGGCAGCGCCGCGGCGAGCTGGGCGCCTTCGACGCCGACGTGGTCGCCGAGCTGTTCGTCCGCCTGACGATGTCGTTCATCTCGAATCCGCGTGGCGCGCTGCCGCTCGCCGATGCCGCCGCGGCGAAGGAGTTCGCCCGCCGCTTTCTGGCGCCGTTGTTGTTCCCGCATCCCGGCGGGGGATAGCCGCCACTGCCCGGTTACTGCTTGGGGCGCACGCGATAAGCCGCCGACTTCAGTTCGCGCTCCTTCATCTGCTGGATGCACCGGTGATGCTTCCTGGCGTGGTAGGCGATGGGGAAGTAGGTGAGCCGCTCGGGCAGCACCCGGTAGGCGAAGCGGATGACGGCGTAGATGCGTTCGAGTTGCCGCTGCTCCTGATCACTCCATTCGACCCCGACCATGGCGCGCAGTCGCGGATCCAGCAGTCCCACGATGGAGAGGTAGTTGAAACGCAGCAGTGGTCGGGCCAGCGCGCGAGCGAGGGAGCGGACAGGGAAGGGCAGTGCGCGCAGTTGCTCGCTGTCACCGGAGCGCAGGTCGGCGAACTGCAGGCGGACGTCGTCGGTGGCGCAGAGCACGTCGGACACCATGTGCTCGTAGTAGGCGTCGAATTCCGCCCTGGTCTTCGGGTAACCCTTCATCGGCACGCGCAGGATCCGCGCGATGCGGAGGTTGTCGGCGAGCAGGTCGTCGAGTTCCTTCGCGGTGAACTCGCGACCGATCAGGAGGGGGCCGGCCTCGGCGGTGGTGACGTAGGCGGTCGCGATGACCCATTGGTAAGCCTCGGGGTTGAGCGCGCTGATGCGTCTTCCCTCCGCGTTACGCATGGTCAGCGGTTCGTGCAGCGAACGAAGCCGCCTGCCCTCCTCGATGGCCTCGAGGCCACCGTAGGTCCACCGCAGGACCGAATCGACGGAGCGGATCGCGCGGCCCAGCGGATCGGTGCGGGCGACGGAGTACCGGTCGACGACATCGCGGATCACCGGGTGCAGTCCCTGCATCGCGAACGCGGCGCCCTCGACCACGAGATAGGTCCAGTGCCCGACCATTTCGGCGGTCATCGAATCCGGCGACACCAGCTCGATCGGTTCACCATCGACCGACACCACCCGCGTGGGGTCCACTTTCGCGATCGCGTCGGGGTTTGCCGTCTCGGTCGCGTTCGCGGGTGTGCGAGAGGCTGCAGTCATCATCTTCTCCTCGGGCAACGATCAGTCTCGCCCGAAGAGGTCGCCGTCGCTCCGTGCGGGAAAGCTGAGCCATTGATAGTTCAACCGCATTCAGACTATCAATTGCGCCACCGGCATGCCGTCCGATTCGCGCGAGAACGATCGAACATCGTCCTTGACGACTCGAACTGATTCGGAAGCGTGGAGCAGAAATCGGTTCCTCGGCGACGTCGCGGCCGGGCTCTCCGCGCGGTCGCGGTGGCCTCATGCCTCCGGTCGGGGGTCACCGACCGAATCGGTCGAATCCGCGGCGGACGGATCGCGCTGCCAGGTGACGCTGAGCCCGTCGCGCTCACCGAACCGCACCAAGTGTCGGGCGAGCACGTCCTCCAGTTGCGGCAGGTCCTCGGCGGCGGCCTCGATGCGCAGGGACAACTCGCCGGGCCGCGCGGTGACCGTCGCGCGGCCGGTGTCGAGGTCTATCCAGCCGGAAGAGTCCTCCGCCGACCACTCACCGCCGTTGCGCCGTCCGAGGTGCGCCACCAATTGCTTGCCATAGCGTTCCGGCCGATCGGTGCGAACCACCGAGTAGGACGAGCTACCCGCGGTCACGATGCGACCCGCGAGGAGAATTCGGTGCCCGGGACGCGGTGGGCGCCGAGTGAGTGCAACACCATGACGAGCACCAGCCTTCGTGTCGGACGACTACGGACCCGGCTCCGGCGAGCGCGAGCTGTCGAACAGCATCAGCGAGCTGGGATTACCACATCGCACGTCACCCACACCGCGAAGTTCGGCAGCCGACGTCCCGACGATCGCGCAGCCCGGCTATCGGCGAGCTCACGGCTGCGCACCGGTGCGGTGCTGGGTGCAAGCGATCCCGCGTCAAGGCTTCGCGGCGAGCGCGGCCGCGAATACCGGCCAGGAGTTGTGCAGGTCCTCGTGCCAGTAGGACCAGCTATGGGTGCCGGTGGCACGCAGCTCGAAGGTGGCAGGAATTGCCAGTTGATCGAATCTTTCGCGCAGCTGACGGGTGCAGCGGTCGGCGAACATCTCCAGTGCGCCGCCGATGAGGAGTTGATCGATCAACTTGTTGGGGCTGTCTTCGATACCGGCGCCGTGGAGTGTGTCGTGTGGTCCCGGTGCCCCGCTACCGGTCGAGACGTAGATCGCGGTACCCCGCAACTTGTCCGCGTGCAGATACGGGTCGTTGGCCGCCCACGCCGGATCCGTCGGCGGAC
>NZ_JADLQO010000001.1 GCF_015477775.1 Nocardia abscessus
ACCGTTCTCGGTGCACGGCCCATCGGCCAGCACCTGACCACGCTCCACCCGCTGACCCTCGTCCACAATCGGACGCTGATTCGAGCACGTGCCCTGATTCGACCGGTTGAACTTCCGCATCCGGTAGGACTTGCGCGTGCCGTCATCGGCCATCACGGTGACGTAGTCGGCGGAGACCTCCTCGACCACACCCGCCTTCTCGTTCACCACGACGTCGCCCGCGTCCACGGCGGCGCGCAGCTCCATACCGGTGCCCACGATCGGGGCCTCGGAACGGATCAGCGGCACGGCCTGACGCTGCATGTTCGCACCCATCAGGGCGCGGTTGGCGTCGTCGTGCTCGAGGAACGGGATCATCGCCGTCGCGACCGACACCATCTGACGCGGCGAGACGTCCATGTAGTCGACCTCGGTCGCAGCGACGAGCTCGTTCTCCTCGTTGCCCCGGCGGCACAGCACCCGGTCCTCGAGGAAGCGGCCGTCGGCGTCGACCGGCGAGTTGGCCTGGGCACGGACGTGCCTGTCCTCCTCGTCGGCGGTCAGGTAGCGGACCTCGTCGGTCACCCGGCCGTCGACCACCTTGCGGTACGGCGTCTCGATGAAACCGAACGGGTTGACCCGCGCGTACACCGACAGCGAGCCGATCAGGCCGATGTTCGGGCCTTCCGGGGTCTCGATCGGGCACATGCGGCCGTAGTGCGACGGGTGGACGTCACGAACTTCCAGGCCGGCGCGCTCACGGGACAGACCACCCGGGCCCAGCGCCGAGAGACGGCGCTTGTGGGTCAGGCCCGACAGCGGGTTGTTCTGGTCCATGAACTGCGACAGCTGGGAGGTTCCGAAGAACTCCTTGATCGCCGCGACGACCGGGCGGATGTTGATCAGGGTCTGCGGCGTGATCGCCTCGACGTCCTGAGTCGTCATCCGCTCGCGGACCACGCGCTCCATCCGGGACAGACCGACCCGGATCTGGTTCTGGATCAGCTCGCCGACGGTGCGCAGGCGACGGTTGCCGAAGTGGTCGATGTCGTCCACTTCCACCGGGACCTCGACGCCACCGGGGGCGGTCATGGCCTTGTCGCCCGAGTGCAGGCGCACCAGGTACTCGATGGTGTTGACGATGTCTTCCTTCGTCAGCACCGAACCGACGACCTGCTCGCCCACGTGGATGCCGAGCTTCTTGTTGATCTTGTACCGGCCGACGCGCGCCAGGTCGTAGCGCTTCTCCTTGAAGAACAGGTTCTCCAGCAGGGTCTGCGCGGACTCCTTGGTCGGCGGCTCGCCCGGACGCAGCTTGCGGTAGATGTCCAGCAGCGCCTCGTCCTGACCGGCGGTGTTGTCCTTCTCCAGGGTCGACATCATGATCTCGGAGAAGCCGAAGCGCTCGACGATCTCCTCGGTGGTCCACCCCAGCGCCTTGAGCAGCACGGTGACCGGCTGACGGCGCTTGCGGTCGATGCGCACACCGACGGTGTCGCGCTTGTCCACGTCGAACTCCAGCCACGCGCCGCGCGACGGGATGACGCGCACGCTGTGCAGGTCCTTCTCCGTGCCCTTGTCGACGCTGTGGTCGAAGTACACGCCCGGCGAACGGACCAGCTGTGAGACGACGACGCGCTCGGTGCCGTTGATGATGAACGTGCCCTTGTCGGTCATCATCGGGAAATCACCCATGAAGACCGTCTGGCTCTTGATCTCACCGGTGTTGTTGTTGATGAACTCCGCCGTGACGAACAGCGGAGCCGCGTACGTCATGTCCTTGTCTTTGCACTCGTCGATCGAGGCCTTGACCTCTTCGAAGCGTGGATCGGAGAAGGACAGCGACATGGACCCGGAGAAGTCCTCGATCGGGGAGAGCTCCTCGAGCACCTCCTCGAGGCCACCGACTAGGCCGACGTCGCCGCGAGCGGCCGCGCGCTCGCGCCAGTCGGGCGAACCGATCAACCAGGCGAACGATTCCGTTTGTAGGTCGAGAAGCCCGGGCACCTCCAAGGGTTCACGGATCTTCGCGAAAGACACCCGCAACGGGGCTCCGGGGATTCCGGCAACTGCCTTGGTCTGGGTGGAGACTGCCAAGATGCGTCCTTCCAGCACCTCACGCGCGTCGCGTGGTGGTCCGCGACCGTCGCTTGTCTGCTACGAATTCCGCTGGTTACGACCCGAACGAAACTCGAACAGGCACCAACGGAAGTAACACCGGAAGGGTGGGACTTACGTGTGCGAATCGAGGTATGGACAGGAGGCAGCCAGCGCAACGTCCAAACCTACACCCAAGTACACGGGGGTGTCAAAGTACCACCCGTGTGATCGTCCGCATGGCTGGCGCGCCGGGCCGAATTCGCTGGCTGCGTCGTGAGCCGCGGTGCGCTGGAAGCCACTGTGACAGCTGCCGCTGTTGTGAATAGCGTGACGGTTCGGGCGAAACTCGTCAAGTGGCAGGCCCGGCCGGAGCACCGACGAGATCGCCTGCCGCGCTGCGTCATCCCGGCCATTGCGGCGGCCGTTACTGGTCCACGATGTCGCTGGCCAGCCAGCGACCGTCCACCTTTTGCATGTGCAGGACCACGGGCCCGGCCACGCTCTGCTGCGCTACGCCGTCCTTGGTGGCGCTGACCACCAGATTGACGATCAGCTCCGCGCGATCATCGGTGAGCAAAGTCACAGCAATCGGATCGGACTTCGCGTCGGCGCTGGTCTGCGCCTGTTTCACCGCCGAAATAGTGGTGTCGGCGTACTTGTCCAAATCGGCGAGCATCTTTCCGGTGAGCACCTGCTTCGCGGTGTCCCGGTAGCCGTCGATGTTCTTCACGTCGTAGGCGTAGACGGTCCGCAGGGCATTGTCGGCGGCGGCCCGCACTTCCTGGGTGGCCTCGTTGTCCACATATGCCCGATTCGACGTGTCGACCCCGGGCCGCTGCGCGGCAACCCACGCGAAACCGCCCAGCAGGAGCGCCGCGATCAGCACGGCAGCGGTCACACCCCAGCGCGGGCGTCCCGCCTGCGACCGCTCGGGGCGATCGGTCTTCCGCTTCCGCGGCACGAACCCCCGCCGACGCGACGATCCGGCGGCGTCAGGGCGTCGATCGGTGCGTACGGCCCCCGGATCGGCGGCGGGCCGGGAGGAGCCCGCCACGCGTGGTTTACGGGCCGCCGCGGGCCGCTCGATCCGCGTGGACCCGGCCCGCGCCGGTTCCGTGGCGGGCCTGCGCTTGGAAGTGACGCGGTTGACCGGTCGGCGAGACGTCATGGTGTCCTCCTACGATCCCGGCTTCGGCGCGGCGGGCGGCTGGTCGGCGGGCGGGGCGGCCGCCTGCTGGGCGGGGCCGCCGCTCAACAGCACCGGCTGGCCGAGCGAGGAGATCTGCTCGGCCTTCCAGACCGCGCCGTCCTTGGCCAGGTCGACGGTCCAGCTGTAGCGATAGTCGGCGGGCGGCTTGTCCTTGCCGTTCTCCGTGACCTGCAGCACGACCAGCGCCGATGCCTTGTCCTCCTCGCTGTTGAGCGAGGTGAGCGCGGCTCCGAGCACCTTCGAGGTCATCCCGATCCCGGTCTGCTGGGCGAGCTTCTCGGCCTGGTCCTTGTTCTTCGTGGCCGAGTCCAGCAGCGGGCCGGTCATCGAGGACCTGGCCAGCGCCAGCGAGCCGGGCACGTCGTCCATGTTCATCGAGGTCATGTTGAGCGCGGCTTGACGCGCGGCGTCCAGAGCGGTGTCGCGGGCGTCGGCGCGCGGGCCGTCGGTGAGCGCGGCGCGCACCCAGCCGGCGCCGAACCACGCGGCAGCGATCACCGCGACCACCAGCAGTGCGGACGAGGCGGCCAAGGCCACCCGGCCGAGGGTGGACGTGCCACGCGGGTGCTCGGACTCGGCCCCGCCCCGGTCGGCAGCGGCCTTCCGATCGCCTGCGTCCGGCTCGGCGGAGGGGGCGGGCGTGTCCGCCGCTGCCTTCGCCGTGTTCGGCCCTGCCTTCGCCATGTCCGGTCCCGCCTTCGCCGTGCCCGGTCCTGCCTTCGCCGTGCCCGAGGCTTCCTCCGACACCGAATCGGATCGCTCGGTCGGATCGGCGGTCACGACAGCGCCCCGCCGTCGCTCGGCTCGGTCGCGCTCCAAGGCCACGTGCCCGTGGTTCGCTCGGTCCAGTCAGTCACGCGAGACACCCTAACGTCATTGCTCCTGGTCACCGCTTGGGCGTGACCCCCAGCAGGGTCGACAACTGCACGGCGACCGGAGTCAGGTTCAGCTTTTCCGGATCGGTTTTGGGGTTGGAGTCCCAGGGCTGCACGATGGCCGGGTCGGCGTACTCGGCTCGCTCGCCACCGCGGACGGCGGTCGGATTACCGAACGGCACCAGACATTTGGCGTCCTTGTTGAACGGGAATTCGTCGCGCGTGTCGTCGAAGTCCGGGTTCTGCGCCTTCATCTGTTCCAGAATTCGGTACGTGCCCTCGTAGCCCACGGTACAGGTGGGCGGATTGTTGGTCTCGAGCACCAAGCCGAAGTGGCTGGTCCCGTCGCCGGGCGCGGTGGAGGAGCCACCGATCGACAGCTGCGGGAGCATCTGCAGCAAGGGTTTGATCGCGTAGAACTTCGGCGAGATCGCCTGCAGCAACAGCCGCAGGTTGGCCAGGTCCTGGGTGAGCGAGCCGCCGCTCTCCTCGATCAGCGCGCCGAGTTGCTCGCCCGCGTCGGTCCCGGTGCCGATGAGCCTGCGCACGTCGGGATCGCTGGAGCGCAACTGGTCGGTGAGCCTGTCCAGGCCGTCGCTGAATTCGCGGATCGCGGTGGACTGCTCGGCCTGCGTGCCGAGGGCGACGCGGCCGTCGCGGATCAGCTGGATGGTCTGCGGCAGGGTGGCGTGGAAGGTCTCGGTGAACTGGTTCAGCGAGTCGATCAGCACTTGCAGATCGTCGCCCTTGCCGTCGAACGCCTTGCCGAGTTCGCGGACCGTCGTGTTGAGCGCGTTCAGGTCCACCGAACCCGAGAAGGTGTCCACACTCGACAGCAGCTCCTCGACCGACACCGGCAGGGTCGCCGAGGTGATCACGGAGTTGTCGCGCAGGTACGGGCCCGCTTCCGAGTCGGGCTGCAGGTCGACGTACTGCTCGCCGATCGCGGATCGGTTGGCGACCACGGCTTTCGCCGAGTCCGGGATCTTCGGCGAGCTCGAGTCGATGACGAGGT
This sequence comes from Nocardia abscessus, assembly GCF_015477775.1. Taxonomy (GTDB): domain Bacteria; phylum Actinomycetota; class Actinomycetes; order Mycobacteriales; family Mycobacteriaceae; genus Nocardia; species Nocardia abscessus_A. Next base: position 5,180 of record NZ_JADLQO010000001.1, read on the forward strand.
CCATCACGACGCCCTCGCCGGTGAGTTCCAGCGCGCCGACCCGGCCGACCGGCACGCCGCGATAGGTCACCTCGGCGCCCTTGTAGATGCCGCCGGTCTGCGCCGCCCGCAGCTTCACCGTGTACTCGTTGAGCCCGAACAAGTGGTCGAGCCGGATGTACTTGCCGCCGACGTACACCACGCCGAGCACCGCGATCACCACGAACGCGATGAGCTGCCACCGCACCAGACGGGTCATCGCGGACCACTCCCTACGCCGAGCTGCTCGAGGATCGCCCCGACCGGACCGGGCGGCACGCCCGGCGCGGGCGGCTGCGCCATCAGCGGCGGCAGCGGCAGGATCGACACCGTCGGCCAGCCCGGACGCGGGCCGTTGCCGTTGTAGTACGGATTGGTCGGGTTCACCGGCACGGGCGGACCCACCGGCGGGATGTACACCGGATCGGGTTTACCCACACCGAGATTTCCGAGCGTGACGCCGATCTGCTGGTCCACCGACAACCACGTGTTCACACTGCCGCCGAAGGTGCTCTCCAACGCCGAGTCGGGGAACGGGTAGGTCGGGATCAACGGAACGGCCGCGACCAGATCCGGCGCCGAACGGCCCAGCTCCTGCAGCGTCGGCCGCAGCGCCGTGAGGTCGCGGATCAGGTCGTCCTTCGAGGTGTTCAGCACGTCGAAGCCGGCCTCGCCGAGCCGGTCGAGCTGGGCGAGCAGGCCGACCAATTGCGGGCGCTGCTCTTCCAGGATCTTGATGCCCTGCGGCAACTGGTCGAGGATCAGGCCGATCTGCTCGGTCTGCCTGCTGACCCTGCTGCTGAGCACGTCCAGGCCGTCCAGCGCGCGGGTGATGTCGTCCACCTGCTCGTTCAGGCCGCCGATCAGCGTGTTGGCCTGCTCGATCAGCGAGCGCACCCGGTCTTCCCGGCCGCCGATGGTCTTGTTCAATTCGGTGACGATCGGCTGCAACTGCGCGACGCCACCACCGTTGAGCAGCAGCGACAGCGCGCCGAGCACCTGTTCGACCTCGGTGGCGTGCCGGGTGCGGTCGACCGGGATCACCGAGCCGTCGGCGAGCCGGGTCGGCTCCGGATCGGCGGCGGGCCGGGAGAGTTCGATGAACTTCTCGCCGAGCAGGTTCGACTGCCTGACCTCGGCGCGGGCGTTGGCGGGCAGGGCTACCGACGAGTTGACCAGGGTGCGCACAGTGGCGGTCCACTGGTCCTTGCCGATGCTGATCTTCTCGACCCGGCCCACCGGCACACCCTCGACCTTGACCGCCGACTGCGGCACGAGGTCGAGGACGTCGTCGAACTGGATGTCGATGTGCATCGGGTGCTCGCCCACCTCGGCGCCGCCGGGCAGCGGCACGCTGTAGATGCCGTCGGCGGCGCACGAAGTGACCAGCGCGGCGGACAGGCCCAGCGCCACAGCCGCGCCGAGCCCCCGTACGACGGAACGGACTCGAATGCTCATCGCTCCCCTCCCTGGGACGGCGGAAGCCGGTCCGACGGCGTACCGGGCACGGTGCCCGGCACCGGGTCGCGCTGCTGGTTCTCGCCGCTGAGGATGCCGAACGGCAGGTTCAGCGTCGGCGTCTGCACCCCGGCGGTGACCTGGTCGGTGATCTCCTTGCAGTGGTCGAGAATCGGCCGCATCTGCCTGCCGAGCGCCTCGAACTTGGGATCGCCCGGCATCAGCTTGGACAGGTCGAGCATCTTGCACACCGCACCGAACGGGTCCTGCAGTTCCGGGAAGTTGGCGCGCATGTCGAGGGTGCCCGATTCGGCGTTGTGCACGTTGATCAGGTTGCTCAGCGCCACCGGCAGGACCGGCAGCAAGGCGGCCACGTCGTTGCGCTGATCGGACAGCGTCTGGGTGAGCTGGATCAGCCCTTCGGCATTGCTCGCGATCAGGTCGCGGTTGTCGTCGACGAAGCGGGCGACGTCGCCCAGCGCGATCGACAGCAGATGCAGAGCCGCGCCGAGATCTCGGCGCTCGTCGGCGAGGAAGGTCGACAGGTCGGCCAGCTGGGTGTTGAACTGCCGCACCTGCTGGTCGTTCTGGGCCAGCATGGTGATGAAGGCCTGCAGGTTCTTGACCGTGTCGAAGATGTCACCGCGCGCGTCCGACAGGTAGCGGGCCGCCCTGGACAGCTGGGTGAGGCTGTTGGCAAGCGCCTCGCCGTTGCCCGCCAGGTTCGCCGCGCCGGTGCGCACCAGCTCGTTCACCGCGCCCTCGGCGTTGGCGCCGTTCGGGCCCAACGCGTCCGAGAGTTCGGTGATGCTCTTGTACAGCTGGTCGACCTCGACGGGCGTTGCCGTGCGCTCGCGCGGAATGGTCGCCTCACGCGCCATCTTCGGGCCGTCGGTGTAGGCCGGGGTGAGCTGGATGTAGCGGTCCGAGACGATGGAGGGGGTGATCTGGGCGGCCCGCGCGCCCGCGGGCACGTCGTACTTGCGGTCCACGCTCATCACGATCTTGACCTGATCGCCCTGCGGCTGCACCGAATCCACCGAGCCGACCGGCACGCCGAGGATTCGCACGTCCGAGCCCTCGTAGATGCCCACCGAACGATCGAAGTACGCGGTGATCTTGGTGGTGGTCATCCGGTTGAACAGCCACCACAGCACCACCGCCACCAGCACGGCGAGGACGACGACCAGCGCGATGCCCACCTTGGCGCCTCGGCCGGAGCCGCGCACCGCACCGACGGGATCGCTACGCCAGTTGTCCGCCACGTCAGTTACCTCCCAAAGTACGGATCGGCTGACGGTAGCCGGGGATTTCGGGCAGCGCGGGCGGCAACACGTTGACGATCACCGCGTCGAACCAGCGGCCGGTGCCGAGCACGCTGGCGTAGAGGCTGTAGAACGGCGCAGCGAGTTCCAGCGTCTTGGAGATGTTCTGCTGGTTGGCGTTGAGCAGATCGATGGCGGCGCGCAGATTCGTCAGCGCGGGCCCGATCTGTTCCTCGTTGTCGTGCACGAGCGCGCTCAGCTCCGCCGAAACCGTCTGGGCGCCGGACAACAACTGCTTGATGGACTGCTGCCGGATGTTCAGCTCGGCGAGCAGCTGGCCGCCGGAGGCAAGCAGCCGCTCGAACTCCGCGTTGCGATCGGCGAGAATCTGCGTGGTCTGCCTGGTCGCGGCGAACAGCTTCTTCAGCTCCTGGTCGCGTTTGGCCAGCGTCTCCGACAGCCGGGCGACGCCGTCGATGGAGCCGCGAATCTCCGGCGGCGTAGTCTCGAACGCCTCCGACAGCACCTGCATGCTCCTGGCCAGCTGGGCGGTGTCGATCTGATCGATGGTGCGCGCCGCATCGGTGAAGGCGTCCACCACGTCGTACGGAGACACCGTGCGCGAGAGCGGAATCCGCGAACTCGGATCGGCGGGCTTGGAGCCCCGCGGGTCGAGCGCGAGGTACTTCTGCCCGAGCAGCGTCTTGATCTGGATGGACGCGGTGGTCGCGTCGCCGATCCAGGTGTCCTTGGTGCGGAAGTCCACGAGCACACGGTTACCGGCGAGCCGGACATCGGACACCGAACCGACCTTCACGCCCGCGACCCGGACTTCGTTGCCCTTCTTCAGACCCGCCGCCTCAGTGAATTCGGCGGTGTACTTGGTCCCCGCGCCGATGATCGGCAATCGATCGAGGTAGAACGCCGAGATCGTCACCAATAGCACCACGGCGATGCCGAGCGCGCCCAGGAACGCCGGGCTGCGCTTGCCGAGCAGAGAGCGGTCGTCCATCAGCGAGCCTTCCCATGGCAGCGCGGCGCCGCGTTCGTGTACAAGGGCTGGTTGATCGTCGGCATGCCGGCGGGCAGGTTCAGCTGCGGTGCGTCGACCGCGCCCGGCCCGACGACGATGTCGATGCCGCACAGATAGAACTGGAACCAGGAGCCGTAACTGGCGGCGCGACCGAGCTTCTCCATCTTCAGCGGCAGGTTGTACAGCGCTTCGTTCACCTCGTCCTGACGCTCGTCGAGCGTGCCGGCCAGCTGGCTCAGGCCCGCGATCGAGCCCTGCAGCGTCGGGCGCACCGGCACGAGCAGGTCCGATGTCGCCGAGGTCAGGTTGGCCAGCGAGGTCACCGAGCGACCGATCGTGTCGCGTTCGGCGTTCAGCCCGCTGATCAGCGCCTCGGTGTTGACGATCAACTGGTCGAACTGGTCGTCGCGCTGATTGACCGTGTCCAGCACGGCGGTCAGATTGCGCGTCAGCTCACCGATCACGGCGTCCTTGTCCGCGATCTTGTTGGTCAGGTTCGCCGTGCTGGCGACCAGATCGCGGATGGTGCCCTGCTCGCCCTGGAAGACCTGGATGATCTCGAAGGACAGCTTGTTCACGTCCTCGGCGGTCAGCGTGCGGAACAGCGGACGGAAGCCGTTGAACAGCGTGGTCAGATTCAGCGCGGGCCTGGTGCGCTCCAGCGGGATGGTGCCGCCCTCGTTCAGCTTGCGACCCTGCTCCCCCGTCCCCTGCTCCAGCGCGATGTAGCGCTGGCCGACCAGGTTGCGGTACTTGATCGTGGCGGTGGTCGAGGCGGGCAGCCAGTCCCGATCGGTGAGATCGAATTCCACCTCGGCCAGGCGTTTGTCCACGATCGAGACGTCGGTGACCTTGCCGACCCGAACGCCCGCGATGCGAACCTCGTCGCCGGGGTTGAGCGCGGTGACGTCGCTGAACCTGGCCTTGAATCCCGTGCCGCCGCCGCTGTAGTTGGCGATGGACAGCGCGAGCATGGTGGTCACGAACAAGGTCACCACGACGAAGATGATCAGCTTGGTCAGCGACCCGCCCAGGCCGCGCAGATGCTCCTTCATCGGACGCTCACCTCGCTTCCGCGGAACGCGGGCGCGCCGGCCCGGGTCACCCAGCTCGGCACCTGATCCGGGGCGACGCCGTTGGCCGCGCCGTAGATCGCGCCGAGTGACTGCTGCTCCATCGGCGAACCCGCGATCGTCGGCATCTTGCTCGCCGGGTGGACGCCGAACTGCGGTGGCTGCAAGTGGCCGATCTCCTGGTCACCGGGGTTGCGGCTGGGGACGGCGTAGGAGCCGTCGTTGTTCGGACCGCCGGTGTACTGGCCGGGATCGACACCGAGCGGCATCTCCGGGATGCACCACGGCCCCCTGGTGTCCAGCCAGCGCGGCTCGTCCTGGTTGGGCAGGTACTTGCCGCGGGGGTTGGTGAGTTCGATGGTCACCCGGGAGCCGGGCTGGTCGGTGCCCTTGCCGAAGATCCGGTCGATGCGCGGCTTGAGCTGCGCGAAGTTCGCCAGTGAACAGGCGTAGTTCGGCGAGTAGTAGGCCAGTTGCTCCAGCGCGGGACGCGCGTCGGCGGCCACGTCGATGATGTTGTCGCGGTTGGCGATCAGGAACTCGGTGGTGGTGGCCGCGGTCGGCGTCAGCGTCGCGTACAGGAGGTCGATGTCGGTGCGCCGCTGCACGATCGTGGCGTTGGTGGTGCGCAGATTGTCCAGGGCCTGGATCAGCTGCGGCGCCGCGTCGGAGTAGGTGGCCGCCACCTCGGCGAAACTGCGCAGGTCCGCCTGCAGGTCCGGCAGCACGACATTGACCTGGCGGAAGGCGTCGTCCAGCTTGTCCACGGTCTGGCCGAGCGCGAAGCCCTGACCGGCGAGCGCCTGCGACAGCGCGCCGAGGGTGGCGGCGAGATCCTGTGGCGGGATGGCCTGCAGCAGCGGCAGCAGGTCGTCGAGCAGCTTGCTCAACTCGACGGCGTTGCCGCTGACGTCCTGGCGCAGCGTCACGCCGTCGGTCAAATGCTGCGGGCTGGGGTCCTCTGGGATCACCAAATCCACGTAGCGCTCGCCGAACAGGGTCTTGGGCAGCAGGCGCGCGGTCGCGTTGGCCGGGATCTGCTGCGCCTTGTCCGGGTTGATCGCCAGGTTCAAGGTCACCTCACCGCCCTCGGACTTGCTCGAGCGCACCTCGCCGACGTTGATGCCGCGCACCTTCACGTCCGCGTTGCGGGTGAGCGCGTTGCCCACGCTGTCGGTGATCAGGTCGACGTGCACCGTCCGCACGAACTGCTTGTTGTAGATCGCGATGGTGACCCACAGGAACAGCGCGACCACGACGAAGAAAGCGATGCCCAGCACTCGAGTTCGCAGCTTTTCGGTCGAGCGCCAGGTCTGGATGCGGCTCATCCGGCCACCCGCACCGTGGTGGTGGTGCCCCAGATCGCGAGGCTGAGGAAGAAGTCGAGCACGTTCACCAGGACGATCGCGGCGCGGACCGCGCGACCGACCGCGACGCCGACACCCGCGGGTCCGCCGGTGGCGTGGAATCCGTAATAGCAGTGCACCATGATGATCACGAACGCGAAGACCAGCACCTTGAGGAACGAATAGAGCACGTCCTCCGGTGGCAGGAACAGACTGAAGTAGTGGTCGTAGGACCCGCTGGATTGCCCGTTGAACCAGATGCTGATCATCCGCGACGCCAGGAACGTGCCGAGCAGGCCGACGATGTAGAGCGGGATCACCGCGAGGAACCCGGCGATCACCCGGCTGGTGACCAGGAACGGCACGCCGGGCACCGCCATCACTTCGAGCGCGTCGATCTCCTCGGAGATCCGCATGGCGCCCAGCTGCGCGGTGAAACCACAACCGACCGTCGCCGAGAGCGCGAGCGCCGCGACCAGCGGCGCGATCTCGCGGGTATTGATGTAGGCGGTGAGGAAGCCGGTGAGCACCGAGCTGCCGAGCGCGTCGAGTGCCTTGAAGCCCTGCAGGCCGACGACGACGCCGACGGAGCCGGACATGAACACGATGACGCCGATGGTGCCGCCGATCACCGCCAGCGCGCCGGTGCCGAAGGTGACCTCGGCGAGCAGCCGCATGACTTCCTTGCGGTAGTGCACCGCGGTCCGCGGGATCCACGCGATGGCGCGCGTGTAGAACGACATCTGCTCGCCGGCACGGTCGATGACGTTGAGCGGCATGCGAGCGACTTCACCCGCCCGGCGCAGAGACTTGGCGACCGGGGTGCGGTATGACGTGGCCATCGGTCAGGCGCCCTTGGCCGGGACGACCTGTAGGTACACCAGGGTCAGGATGAGGTTCACGAAGAACAGCACCATGAATGTGATAACCACGGATTGGTTCACCGCGTCACCGACTCCTTTCGGGCCCCCCTTGGGATGCAAGCCCTTGTACGCGGCGATGACACCGGCGAGCAAGCCGAAGACCGCCGCCTTGATCTCACCGATCCACAGGTCCGGCAGCTGGGCGAGGGCGGAGAACGACGCGAGGTAGGCGCCGGGTGTGCCGCCCTGCAGCAGCACGTTGAAGAAGTACCCGCCCGCGATGCCGACCACCGAGACCAACCCGTTGAGCAGCAGCGCGACCAGCATCATGCCGATCACGCGCGGCACCACCAGCTTTCGCACCGGATCCACGCCGAGCACTTCCAGTGCGTCGATCTCCTCGCGGATGGTGCGCGAGCCGAGGTCGGCGGCCACCGCCGACCCGGCCGCGCCCGCGATGATCAGGGCCGTGACGACCGGAGCCGCCTGCTGGACGGTTGCCAGCACACTGGTCGCGCCGGTGAAGGATTCCGCGCCCAATTGCTTGATCAGCGAACCGGTCTGCAGTGCCACGACCGCGCCGAACGGAATCGCGACCAGCGCGCTGGGCAGGATCGAGACACTCGCGATGAACCACGACTGCTCGATGAACTCCCGCCACTCGAAGGGACGACGGAATGTCTTGCGCAAAACGTCGATGAGCAGCGCAAATATATTGCCGGCCTGGGCAAACCCCGACTCCAGGGGAGTTCGCAATCGCGCCAGGGTCGAATTCACGATCGCAGATGTTACCCGTTAGTTGTGTTGTGTCGCACGGTGGTGTCGTACGTGCCGCCCTGATAATTAGCCAGGTCGCCGCTGTTGTACGCCATCACCTGCGTGTCGTCGTTCTCCGCAAGTGATTCGCGGATCGCGACCTGGGCGGCGTGCGGCAGCGTGTGCATGATCTCGCGCACGCGCTCCTTGCGCCGCAGCACCCCTTGGCGCACCGGCATACCCGGCGTCGCGCGCATCTGCGGGATGATCCCCTCGACCTCTTCCGCGCCGCCGTGATGGTGCCCGGCGTCCACCAACGCCTGCTCGCGCGCCATCTGCGCCTCGTCCTTCTCCTCGGACATGCCGATCGGGCCGATCATGCGGCCGTTGAGGAACTGCTTGACCACCGGCTCCTCGGAGGTGAGCAGCACCTCGCGCGGACCGAACATGACCAACTGGCGACGGAAGAGCATGCCGATGTTGTCCGGCACGGTGCGCGCGAGGTTGATGTTGTGCGTGACGATCAGGATGGTGGCGTCGATCTGGGCGTTGATGTCGATCAGCAGCTGAGACAGGTAGGAGGTGCGCACCGGGTCGAGACCCGAGTCGGGCTCGTCGACGAGGATGATCTGCGGATCCAGCACCAGGGCGCGGGCCAGCCCGGCGCGCTTGCGCATACCGCCGGAGATCTCGCCGGGCAGCTTGCCCTCGGCCCCGAGCAGACCGGTCAGCTCCAGCTTCTCCATGACGATCTTCTTGATCTCGGATTCGCTCTTCTTGGTGTGCTCGCGCAACGGGAAGGCCACGTTGTCGAACAGATGCATCGACCCGAACAGCGCGCCGTCCTGGAACAGCACGCCGAAGAGCTTGCGGATCTCGTAGAGCTCCTTGTTGGAGCAGGTGGTGATATCGGTGCCGTCGATGTAGATGGAGCCGCGTTCCGGGCGCAGAAGTCCGATCAGCGACTTCAGGAACACCGACTTACCGGTGCCGGACGGGCCCAGCAGCGCGCTGACCTCGCCCGAAGGCAACGTCAGAGACACGTCCTGCCAAATTCGCTGTGAACCGAAAGACTTGGTTACACTCTCGGTCCTGACCTCGACGCCCACGCCAACCTCCACAATTCTCAGCGAGCTGCCCCACCGGCGAACCGCGCGCTCGGTCATCGCGGTGCGTCACGTCACAGTGGGTTCGGTCACTGTAACTCATGGGACAGATCGGGCACACCCCAACCTGACTGCGTAGTAACTCCGCAATCCTTTCGGTATCGCCGATAGCGGCCAGGTTGCCAGAAAACGCAAACGGGCGGTCCCCCAAAGGAGACCGCCCGTTCGGCGTGTTTCGGTCGTGAATTACTTGACCGAGACCTTGGCGCCGGCCTCTTCCAGCTTCGCCTTGGCGGCCTCGGCGGCCTCCTTGGCGACCTTCTCCAGGATCGGCTTCGGAGCGCTCTCGACGAGGTCCTTGGCTTCCTTCAGGCCCAGGCCGGAGACGATCTCGCGGACCACCTTGATGACCTGGATCTTCTTGTCGCCCGCGCCCTCGAGCACGACGTCGAACTCGTCCTGCTCCTCGGCGGCCTCGGCCGGAGCGGCGGCACCGCCGACAGCGGCGACGGCGACCGGAGCAGCGGCGGTGACCTCGAACTTCTCCTCGAACTTCTTCACGAAGTCCGACAGCTCGAGCAGGGTCATGTTGCCGAAGGTCTCGAGCAGTTCGTCAACGTTGGCCATTGTTGTTTCCCTTTCGGTAGTCGATGTCTATGCGGGCGAGTCGTGCCGCCCGGTCTTACTCGGCGGCAGATCCGCCTTCTTCGGCCTGCTTCTTCTCCTGCAGCGCGGCGGCCAGGCGGGCCACCTGCGAGGCGGGAGCGTTGAACAGACCGGCGGCCTTCGCGAGGTTGCCCTTCAGCGCGCCGGCCAGCTTGGCCAGCAGCACCTCGCGGGTTTCCAGGTCGGCGATCCGCTCGACCTCGGACACGGACAGCGGAGCGCCGTCCATGTAGCCGCCCTTGATGATGAGCGCCTTGTTGTCCTTCGCGAAGGTCTTCAGGGCCTTGGCCGCGTTGACCGGCTCACCGGTGATGAAGGTGATCGCGGTCGGTCCGACGAACAGGTCGTCGAGGCCTTCCACGCCCGCCTCCGCGGCGGCCCGCTTGACCAGGGTGTTCTTGGCGACGGAGTACGTGGCTTCGGCGCCGAGCGCGCGCCGCAGCTCGGTGAGCTTGCCGACCGACAGGCCACGGTATTCCGTGACGACGGTGGCCGTCGAGCTCTTGAACTGCTCCGCGATCTCCTCGACCGCGGTGACCTTCTCGGGTTTTGCCATACTTCGCCTCCTCTCTGATTGGTCGGTTCGTATACGCGAACTACCGATCAGGGGCCGGCGACAAAACAAACGCCCCGAACGCAGAGCGTTCCGGGGCGCAACAGAAAACCGAGCCGGGACAGACCCGGATCAATTCCCAGCCTCGGCTCTCCCTGCGTGGGCCGCCGGCAATGTCGCCGGACCTTCGACCGAGCCCATACGGGATCGGCGACCAACGGTCTTCGGTAGAACGGATTGGGTAGCGATCGAACTCGTCGATAACTGCCGTCCAATGTACCTGCATGGGTTCCCATCTGCCAAAACGACCTCGGCGAAAACCGGATGGAAACCGGCCCACCGTTCGATCGCTGTGTCGCGACTCACATTCGAACGCAACTGTGGCCGACGTCGCCCAAGAAAAGTGTTACTCACAGTCACAGTTAGTGTTTAGGCTCCGAACTATGGCAACTTCCATAGTCGATCCACCGAAGGTGCTGGAACGACGCACCGCCCGCTTCGCCGCCTTGGCCGTGATCTGCCTCGCGGAACTCCTGGTCGTCCTCGACAACACCATCGTCAACGTGGCGCTGCCCTCCCTCGGCGTCGACCTGTCCACCGGCATCAGCGGCCTGCAATGGGTGGTCGACGCGTACACGCTGACCTTCGCAGGACTCTTGCTCGCTTTCGGCAACCTGGGCGACCGGTACGGCCGTCGGCGCGTGATGACGATCGGCCTGGCCGGTGTCGCCGTCATGTCGATCGGCGGCGCACTGTCGGACTCCATGGGAGCGGTCATCGCGGCCCGCGCCGCCATGGGCGTCTTCGCCGCCGCCGTCTTCCCCGCGACGCTCGCGCTGATCATCAATATCTTCACCGAACGAAGGGAGCGCGCGCTCGCCGTCGCGGCGTGGACCGCCATGGCGGGCTTCGCGATCGCCATCGGCCCCATCTCGGGCGGCTGGTTGCTCGAGCACTTCACCTGGCACGCGGTGTTCTGGATCAATGTGCCGGTCGCGCTGGCCGCCTCGGTCGCGACGCTGATCTGGGTGCCCGAGTCGCGCTCGTCCCGGGTGGGCAGACTCGACGTGCTCGGCATAGTGCTGTCCATCACCGGAATCACGTCGCTCGTGTGGTCGATCATCGAGGCGCCGCGACACGGCTGGCTGTCGATGACGACGCTGGGCACCGCCGCACTCGGCGCCCTGCTGCTCACCGGTTTCGTCGCCTGGGAATTGCGCACCGCCACACCGATTCTCGACCTGCGACTGTTCCGCGATCGCCGATTCTCCCTGCCCGCGCTGGCAATCGCGGTCGGCTACTTCTCGATGTTCGGCTTCCTGTTTCTCATCACCCAATATTTCCAAGGCGTACGGGAATACACCCCGCTCGAATTCGGCATCGCCTCGTTGCCGTTCGCGTTCTCGGTGGCCGCGGGCGCTCCCATCGCCACCCTTCTCGCACAACGGCTCGGCGCCACGCCCGTCATCGTGTTCGGTCTGCTGCTGACCGGAGTGGGTCTCTACCTCGGTGGTCAGGTGACCGTGGACAGCGGCTATCTGACCGACGTGCTGCCGTCGATGGTCTCGATGGCGCTCGGCCTGGCCATCGTGCAGGGCCCGGCCACCGAATCGATCATGAACTCACTGCCGTTGAACGAGGCGGGCGCCGGATCCGCGGTCAACGACACCACCCGGGAGATCGGCGGCACGCTCGGCGTCGCCGTGCTCGGCTCGATCGTGGCCTCGTACTACAGCAGTCGCATCGCGCCGCGCATCGACGCCGTGCCTGCCGGGCTGATGAACGACGACGAGAAGGGCCTGGTGAAGGCCAGCCTGCTCAGTGTCATCGAAATGCGTAAACGTCCGCTGCCGCCGTTCTTCGAGACCCAGCGCGAGAATCTGATCGTCGCGATGAAGACCGCGATGCTCGAAGGTTCGCACGCCGCGTCGCTGGTGGCCGCGGGCGCGGTCGCCGTGTGCGCCGTGCTCGTGGCGATCTTCCTGCCGTGGGGCGCGCAGCCCGGCGAGCCCATGCTGCTCGGATGGCGGAAATCACCCGATGCACAGGGTGAATCAGCACTGTAGCGCCGATCGGACATCGTCTCCGGGCCGGAGAATGCCGCGGCCCTCAGCCGGGTGCGGAGGCAGGGCGCGCCGGTACACGATCGACGTCGTGTGATCCGTGTACCGGCACGTGGCGTTCTCAGGGTCTCGCGCGCTCGGCATGCCGTACGAGCGCGCGCAGCACGGCGGAAGCACCGGACCGGAATTCGGCGGCGGCGATCAGTCCGTCCGGGCCGACGTCGTCGCGCAGCACCGGCACTCGCGCGCCGACGTCGGGATCGATGTCGGCGCCCACGTATCCCAGCACACTGCGCAGGGTCGCGGTCGCGCCGTCGCCACGCCCAGCGGGCGCGACGGTGAGCCACGAGACCGGCTTGCGGTGGAGGTCACCGGTGCCGACGGTCCAGTCCAGCAGGTTCTTCAGGCTGCCCGGCAAGGTGCCCGCGTATTCCGGGGTGCACAACAGCACGGCGTCGGCACGCGAAAGTTGTTCGCGGAGCGCGACGACCGACGAATGAGTGGTGCCGTCGTCGTCCGGGTTGAAGGCGGGCAACTCCGCGAGGCCGTCGTACCAGCGGGTTTCGACGCCTTCCTGGGCAATCGCCGCGACCGTCCGCAGAGCGGCGGAATTCGTGGAGGCGGCGCGAGTGCTGCCGGAGATCAACAGAACAACGGTCACACTGAGCCCAACGACGGCGCGGGGCTGTTTTAGTCCGTATACGCATTCAGTCCGTATACGCCTTCAGTCCGGATACGCATTTAGTCCGGATACGCACAACGGCGGGAACGCGTACGCGTTCCCGCCGTTGTGGTCAGCTCAGCTGCTACTACTTACGCTTCCTCTTCGAGGAGGTTGCGGGTGCGGTTCGGGTCCACCGGGATGCCCGGTCCGGTGTTCGTCGAGACCGTCACCTTCTTGACGTAGCGGCCCTTGGCGGTCGACGGCTTGGCGCGCAGGATCTCGTCCAGCGCGGCGCCGTAGTTCTCCACCAGCTTGGTGTCGTCGAAGGACGCCTTGCCGATGACGAAGTGCAGGTTGGCCTGCTTGTCGACGCGGAAGTTGATCTTGCCGCCCTTGATGTCGTTGACGGCCTTGGTCACATCGGTAGTGACCGTGCCCGTCTTCGGGTTCGGCATCAGGCCGCGCGGGCCGAGAACGCGCGCGATCCGGCCGACCTTGGCCATCTGGTCCGGGGTGGCGATCGCGGCGTCGAAGTCCAGCCAGCCGCCCTGGATCCGCTCGATCAGGTCCTCGGCGCCGACGGCGTCGGCGCCCGCGGCCTCGGCCTCGGCGGCCTTCTCGCCCGCCGCGAACACGATGACGCGAGCGGTCTTACCGGTGCCGTGCGGCAGGTTGACCGTGCCGCGGACCATCTGGTCCGCCTTGCGGGGATCCACACCCAGACGCACGGCGACCTCGACGGTCGCGTCGGTCTTGGTGGTGGCGGTCTCCTTCGCCAGGCGCGCGGCGGCCAGCGGGGAGTAGAGCTTGGAGCGATCGACCTTCTCGGCCGCGGCGAGGTACGCCTTGCTTCGTTTTGCCATGATTCTCTGTCCTGTTCGATCGGCGGTGCTACCGGGGCTCTCCGTGGTCACGCAGGCTTCCGCCTCCGAGCCCGTCGCTCGCGCCGCTGTGTTGGTAGTTCAGACGTGGTTATCGGGCCTGGCCGGCCCTCCCACCAGGGAGCGATTCCGCTCAGCCTTCGACGGTGATGCCCATCGAACGCGCGGTACCCGCGATGATCTTGGCCGCCTGCTCGAGGTCGTTGGCGTTCAGATCTTCCTGCTTGGTCTTGGCGATCTCGCGCACCTGGTCCATGGTCACCTTGGCAACCTTGTTGCGGTGCGGCTCCGCCGAGCCCTTCTGCACGCCTGCGGCCTTGAGCAGCAGCTTGGCGGCGGGCGGGGTCTTCAGCTTGAAGTCGAACGACCGGTCCTCGTACACCGAGATCTCGACCGGGATGACGTTGCCACGCTGCGACTCGGTCGCGGCGTTGTACGCCTTGCAGAACTCCATGATGTTGACGCCGTGCTGACCGAGCGCGGGGCCGACCGGAGGGGCCGGGTTCGCCTGGCCGGCCTGGATCTGAAGCTTGATGATCCCGGCGAGCTTCTTCTTCTTGGGGGGCATCTTTCTTTCCTAGGTGTTTGTTGTCCTTGCTCTTTGCAAGTCTGGTGTTGCGATCCTCGCCCGGGCAGATTCACCCGACCGCTGACAGAGCTGGTCTAGATCTTCGCTGGTCTAGATCTTCGCGACCTGGGTGAACGCCAGCTCGACCGGGGTCTCGCGGCCGAAGATCGACACGAGCACCTTGAGCTTCTGCTGTTCGGCGTTGACCTCGGAAATGCTGGCGGGCAGCGTCGCGAACGGGCCGTCCATGACGGTCACCGACTCGCCGACCTCGAAGTCGACCTCGATGACCGGCTTCGGCGCGACTTCGCCGCCCGCGGACTCCGCGGACGCCGAGGCGGCTGCCGCGGCCGGCTTCTTCTGCTGCTGCGCGGCGGGGACCAGGAACTTCACCACGTCATCGATGGACAGCGGCGACGGGCGCGAGGTGGCGCCGACGAATCCGGTGACCCCGGGAGTGTTGCGCACCGCGCCCCACGACTCGTCGTTCAGCTCCATCCGGACCAGGATGTAACCGGGCAGCACCTTGCGGTTGACGTGCTTGCGCTGCCCGTTCTTGATCTCGGTGACCTCTTCGGTGGGCACCTCGACCTGGAAGATGTAGTCCTCCAGGTCCAGGTTCTGCACGCGGGTCTCGAGGTTGGCCTTCACCTTGTTCTCGTAGCCGGCGTAGGAGTGGATGACGTACCACTCGCCGGGGGCGCGCCGCAGCGCGGCCTTCATCTCGGCGACGGGATCGGCGGGCTCGGCGTCGACGGCAGGGGCGGACTCAGCGGGCTCCGATTCCTCGACCGCGGGCTCGTCGGTCGCGAACTCCTCGACGGAGTCGGTGGGCTCGGCCACCGCGTCGTCGGCCGGGAACTTGTCGTGTGTGTCGTTCTCCGGGGTGCTCACTGGGGCACTCGCTTCCTGTGTCGTCACGTACATCCTCTGCGTGCCGGGCCGGGCGCGCGGCGAAATCACTGCCACCGTGTCCGCCCCGGGATCGGCTACCGGCGTCGGCGTTGTTCAGCTAGCCGAACAGCCAGTTGACACCCTTGATGAACGCCAGATCCAACCCGCTGATGAACGCGACCATGAAAATCACGAACACCAGAACAACGCTCGTATAGGTGACCATCTGCTTCCGGTTGGGCCAGATCACCTTGCGCAGTTCCGCGATGACCTCACGCAGGAACTTGATCAAACGCTTGAACGGATTACCCGACTTGCGTTCGGCCCGATCGGTCTTGGTTGCCTTTCGCGGACGGTCGAGCGTGGCGACCGTGCCCGTGTCGACCTGAGAAGACGCAGCGCGAGTCCGCCGAGCAGACCGCTTCCCGCTCGGCCGTGTCGCCGCGGCGGTGTCATCGCCTTCGTCGGCGGCATGTGCGCCGCGGCGAATGTCCCGCTCGTCGCTCACGCCTTCTCCTCGCTGCGCTCGGTGCCGCCGTGCGCGATGCGCGCTGTGCCAATGGCTCGCTCGCTACGCTCGCTCACGTCGATCCTCTCTCGTCGCTGGCAATCAGGGCAGGGGCGACAGGACTTGAACCTGCAACCTGCGGTTTTGGAGACCGCTGCTCTGCCAGTTGAGCTACGCCCCTTCGGTTGGACATGGTGGCCGTCGGCCGTCCAACCACTGTTCGTTATTCAGTTGTGCCCTGGTGTCACACAACACGCGCGCCACTCCGGCAGTTGCCGGCCCCGTCGGTGCTCCTCGCGGATCACCTGGAACCAGCCCCTCAGAGCAGCGCGCAGCGGCTGGCGACCCCAGAAACCTGAGTGTACGTTACCGTGCGCGCCATTAGCCAATCCGGGTCGCTGTAGCTGGTCAGGCCAGCTGCACCGTCGCGGTGGCGCGGCCGAAGATCTTCTTTCCCGCCGCCTTCGCCACGATCGCCACGACCGCGGTCCTGCTCTCCGGATCGACCGATTTCACCTTACCGGTGTACTCGACCTCGGCGGCCTCGTCGGTGCCCACGTAGACCGGGCTGGTGAAGCGGACGTTGTACTCCTTGACCGCGCCGGGATCACCGAGCCAGGAGGTGACGAATCCGCCACCGAGGCCCATGGTGAGCATGCCGTGCGCCACGACGTTCTCCAGGCCGACCAGCTTCACCACCTCGTCGCTCCAGTGGATCGGGTTGGCGTCGCCGGAGACGCCCGCGTAGTTCACCAGATCGCCGCGGGTGAGCCGGACGGTCCGCGCGGGCAGCTCGTCGCCGACCGAGACCTCCTCGAAGCGAATGGCGTGCTTGGTGCGTACCGCCTCCGCCACGGGCGCGACCGGTGCGGCCGCCTGGGTCGCCGCGGGCGTGCTGCGCGGGCGATGCCCCGGGGCCTCCTCGCCGATGCCGTGCATCAGCACGTTGCGGACGGCGGCGTTGAGGTTCGGGTCGATGTCGGCGCCGCTGCGGCCGACGAGGGTGGTGTAGGTGGTGAGTACCAGCTCGTCGTTCTGCGCGGTGACGATGTTCTTGGTGACCATGATGTCGCCGCCGAAGGCCTGGCGGAACGAATGCAGGTAGACATCGCAGGTGAGCTGGTCGCCGACCTTGATCGGGCGATGGAACTCGAGGATCTGGTCGGTCTGCATGATCTGGCTGAGGTCGTAACCGGTGACGACCTCCTCGAACAGCTTGCGCTGGGCCAGGATCCCGACCAGGGAGATGAAGGTGACCGGCGCGAGCAGGTTGTCGTACCCGTACTCCTGCGCCACGTCCTCGTCCCAGTGCACCGGGTGGTAGTCCTGCACGGCGCGGGCGTACTCACGCACCTTCTCGCGGCCGACTTCGTAGTAGTCGTCGACGCGGTAGTGGTGACCGACCATCGCCGCGGCGTTTCCGGCGGGGTCGAGGGCCTCGCCCGTCTGGACCGCTTCGTCTGTACCGGTGTTGATTGTCACGGGAGGACTGTACCTATCTGACCCCGTCACCCGGAGTCTGCGGAGCGCTCACCACCGCACCCGTACCGTGAAAATGCGTCAGGGCCGGACAACTGTCCGGCCCTCGCGGTGCCACGGCCCGAGATACCGGGATGCGACTCCCGGCGCTACACCACGCGGTAGTTCACGCGTGGGGGACTAGCGGGATTCGCGGTGTGCCCGGTGTGTGCCGCAGTTCGGGCAGAACTTCTTCAGTTCCAGCCGATCCGGGTCGTTGCGCCGATTCTTCTTGGTGATGTAGTTGCGGTGCTTGCACTGCTCGCAGGCCAAGGTGATCTTTGGCCGGACATCGGTGGACTTCGCGGCCACGATATGCCTTCTTTCCGGTACCTGATGGTCTTGTATCGGTTGTGGTAGCGATGGCCGGACTTGAACCGGCGACACAACGATTATGAGTCGTTTGCTCTACCGACTGAGCTACACCGCCACGGCGTCGCATTGCCATGGTGCCGAGCCCGCACTACGGGAGCGATGCCGAGTCGGTCACCACCGGCAATCCGGCGAGCCCCCTAACGGAATCGAACCGTTGACCTTTTCCTTACCATGGAAACGCTCTGCCGACTGAGCTAAGGGGGCATGACTACTTCCGCACCGAGCTCCGAACGCTCGACCCCAGCGCGGTGAAGTCTTGAACGAGGTTACACACTCACCGGTCTCAGCACCAAACCGCGTGGTCAAAGGGATGTTTTCGACCGCGTTGGCGCGGCATTTTCGCAGCCCGTCCGCGACTTACCCGCCAGCAGCCGATACTTGCGACTGCGAAACGACCACCACATGAGCGTCGGGCGACGAACACACTCGATCAGCGTGCGCCGACAAAACGCGCGATGGCCGTTCTGGACACTTGTCGATCCGATCGAAGCGACGCTCGGCGAGCCCGTCGGAATCGAAACCAACGTGACCAACGCAACCACAAGAGGGGCGAAGGACCGCCGGGCGGGGCGGGGAGGTCGGACCCCACGGGACGATACAAAGCGAGCCCTGTACGCGTTTTCTGCGTACAGGGCTCGCCTGGTGAGCGGAGTGGCAGGTGTAGGATTCGAACCTACGTAGGCTTTCACCGACAGATTTACAGTCTGCTCCCATTGGCCGCTCGGGCAACCTGCCGTTCGCGCATTGTTTCGCGCGCTGAGCAGAATACATCGAACCCGCACCCTGAATGCAAACCGGCTGGCTATCGGCCGTGCGGCGCGACTACCCTCGGGTCTCCGGGTAGAACTGACGGGGGCTGGAAGCGTCCGGTTCAGCTCACCCGTCGGACCGTCAGAACAGGAGCGCAGCGTGGCTGATTCGTCTTTCGATGTTGTGAGCAAGGTCGACCGGCAGGAGGTCGACAACGCCCTGCATCAGGCGGAGAAGGAGCTCAACACCCGCTACGACTTCCGCGGCACCGGCGCGTCGATCGAATGGTCCGGCGAGGACAAGATCGTGCTCACCGCGGAGGCGGAGGAGCGCGTCAAGGCCGCGCTGGAGGTGTTCAAGGAGAAGCTGATCCGCCGCGACATCTCGTTGAAGGCGTTCGACGCGGGCGAGCCGGTCTCCTCCGGCAAGGTGTACAAGATCACCGGTTCGCTGGTGCAGGGCATCGACTCCGAGCACGCGAAGAAGATCTCCAAGAAGATCCGGGACGAGGGCCCCAAGGGCGTGAAGGCGCAGATCCAGGGTGACGAGCTGCGGGTGAGCAGCAAGAAGCGCGACGATCTGCAGGCTGTCATCGCACTGTTGAAGGGCGAGGATTTCGGGATCGCGCTGCAGTTCGTCAACTACCGCTGACCGCAGGCACGCGGCGCGGCCGGTCGGTCGCGTTCCGTGGTCCACAGGGAGTTCTCCGCACGCTGCCGCTGATGCCATGCGGGGTCGGGCGGGTCGAGGCATGGGGCGTACTGCGAGAGCTGGAATCGTTCCCGAGGCGTCGGAGACGCCGGAGATTCAGTACCGGCGCGGACCGCCCGCCATCTCCTCCAGCCGGGCGATGCGTTCGTTCATCGACGGGTGGGTGGAGAACCAGCGGGTGACCTTCTCACCCGGACGGAACGGGTTGGCGATCATCAGATGCGACTGCGCCGCCAGCCGGGGCTCCGGCGGCAGCGGGGCGCCCTGGACGCCGCGCTCGATCTTCCGCAGCGCGGACGCGAGGGCCAGCGGGTCGCCGGTGAGCTCGGCGCCGGACTGGTCGGCCTGGAATTCGCGCGAGCGCGAGACGGCCAGTTTGATCAAGGTCGCGGCGATCGGGCCGAGCAGCGACACCAGCAGCACGGCGAGAATGTTCGGGCCGCCGCCATTGCGGTTGCCGCCGAACATGGACATGTACATGGCCAGATTGGCCACACCGGAGATGACAGCCGCGAGCGCGCCCGCGATGGAGGAGATGAGGATGTCGCGGTTGTAGACGTGCGAGAGTTCGTGACCGAGCACGGCCCGCAATTCCCGCTCGTCGAGAATCTGCAGGATGCCGCTGGTGCAACAGACCGCGGCATGGCGGGGGTTGCGACCGGTGGCGAAGGCGTTGGGTGCGTTCGTGGGGCTGATGTACAGCCGCGGCATCGGCTGGCGCGCGGCGGTGGCCAGCTCACGCACGATCCGGTACATGACCGGGGCCTCCAGCTCGCTGACCGGCTGCGCGTGCATCGCCTTCAACGCGATCTTGTCGCTGCTGAAGTACGCGTAGGCGTTCATGCCCACCGCGAGCACGATCGCGACGACCAGGATCGTCGGGTTACGGAACAGCGCACCGATCAGCACGATCAGGGCCGAAAGGCCCACCATCAGCCCGAAGGTCTTCAGTCCGTTCGCAAACCCGTGCCCGTGCATACGTCTCCCTTGCCGCTCCCCCGTTCACCGAGTCGCCTTACAGCAGCTCAACGATAGAAGCTTCAGGCAAAGTTCCGGTGAATCCCGCACCGCGACGAAACCGGCCCACGGAATTCGTCCTCGCCCGCATACGGCGAGCTTCGAGCCACTGCGACTCCGTGCATCCAGCGAGTCGCAAGCGCCTGCACACCGGACGAGGCGCATCGAACAAGTCCTACCGGCCCCGCACAGCGCGAGTCTTACGAGCGCGTTCGCGGCCCGGCTCGCCCACCAGTGACCGCGACGCAGTCGCTAGCGGCGGTCGCTCGGGCGCAAGCCACAGAGCGGCCGCGAACCCGCCGCGCCCGCGCGGCCGAGAACACAGCTCATCCCACGCGTTCGATGGTGTAGCGCACCAGCCGCTCGAGCGCGTCGTTGGCGGGGCCGCCGGGCAGCGCGGACAGCTCGGCGTAGGCGAGGTCGGCGTAGCCCTGGAGCTTCTCCTTGGCCAGTGCCATGCCACGCGAATCGGCCAGCAGGTCGATCGCCTCTTCGACCTCGTCGTCGGTTTCCAGCGGGCGGGCGAGCAGCTTGCGCAGGCGGTCGCCCTCGGCACCCTCTTCGCGCAGCGCGTACAGCACCGGCAAGGTGTGCACGCCTTCACGCAGATCGGTGCCGGGGGTCTTGCCGGACTGTTCGGAGGCGGAGGAGATGTCGATGATGTCGTCGGAGATCTGGAAGGCGGTGCCGACCGCGTCGCCGAGGCGGGCCAAGCGCTCGACGTGCTCGGGGTCCGCGCCGGAGAAGGTGCCGCCGAAACGACCGGAGGCGGCGATGAGCGAGCCGGTCTTCTCCCACACCACGCGCAGGTAGTGCTCGACCGGGTCCTGGGACTCGCGGGCGCCCATGGTCTCGCGCATCTGGCCGGTGACCAGTTCGGCGAAGGTCTCGGCGATGATGCGCACCGCGTCGGGACCGAGGGTGGAGGTGAGCCGGGACGCGTGCGCGAACAGGTAGTCGCCCGCGAGGATGGCGATGTTGTTGCCCCACCGCGAGTTGACGCTCGGGGCGCCGCGCCGCATCGGGGCCTCGTCCATCACGTCGTCGTGGTACAGCGTGGCCAGGTGCACGAGCTCGACCACGGTGCCCGCGGTGACGAGGGCGGGATCGGTGGGCCGCGGGCCGAGCTGCCCGGTGAGGATGGTGAACAGCGGACGGAATCGCTTTCCGCCGGCCTTGGCCAGGTGCAGCGCGGCTTCCTGGAGGAATTCCGCACCGTCGGACAGCTCGTCGACCAGGAGTTTCTCCACCTGGGCCAAGCCGGAGCGCACCGTGTCGGCTAGCCCGATGTCGCCGAGGTCGACCCCGGCCACGACCGTGCTCACGTCGCCTCCGGCTCCGCCGTGCCCGCCGTGCGCCGTGTCCATGATTCGCTCGCCGCGCTCGCTCATGGCCGATGTGCTCATTTCTTCTCCCAGCGATGCGTCCGACCCCACGGTAGAGAACCTAGCGTGTCCCCGTCGGATGGCCCATGAACACCGTCACTCTGTGGATATTCGGTCACGGTCGCATCGCCTCGCTCGTACTCGTCCGTGACGCGCGCGTGACCGCCGTCGACATGGGCGAGACGGCCCTGCGAGTATGGACCGCATGGGTTCACCGGAAGCGAGTCCCGCGAGCGACCAGGACGCGTTGCCCAGCCGGGCCGAGGTGCTGGTCGTCGGCGCGGGCCCGGCCGGATCGGCGTCGGCAGCCTGGGCGGCGCGGGCGGGACGAGACGTGGTGCTCGTCGATTCCGCCGTCTTTCCCAGGGACAAGACCTGCGGTGACGGGCTGACCCCGCGCGCGACCGCCGAACTCGAGCAGCTCGGCCTCGGCGAGTGGGTGCGCGCGCACATCGTCAACCACGGCCTCCGGATGACCGGCTTCGGCCGCGAGGCGCTGCTGAGCTGGCCGGGCGGTTCCTTCCCGACTTACGGGAGCGCGGTTCCCCGAACCGAACTCGACGACAAGCTGCGCGAGACGGCGGTGAAGTCCGGCGCGCGCATGGTGGACGGTACGAAGGTGGTCGATGTCACCCGCGAGGGTGACCGGGTCACCGGTGTGACGGTGCGAACGGCCGACGGTACGCGGACGATCGCGTGCCGCACGCTGGTGGTCGCCGACGGAGTGCGTTCGCCGGTCGGGCGGCTGCTCGGCCGCACCTGGCATCGGCAGTACGCCTACGGCACCGCCGCGCGCGCCTACATCAAGTCCGGCCGCAGCGACGACCAGTGGATCACTTCGCATCTGGAGCTGCGCGACGCCGCAGGTGAGCTGGTTCCCGGTTACGGCTGGGTGTTCCCGCTCGGCAATGGTGAGGTCAACATCGGCGTCGGGTCGCTGGCCACGGAGCGGCGGCCCTCGCATATCGCGTTGAAACCGCTGCTCGCGCACTACACGGCGCTGCGCAGGGAGGAATGGCAGTTCGAGGGCTCGCTGCGCGCGGTGGCCTCGGCGCTGCTCCCGATGGGCGGCGCGGTGTCGAACGTCGCCGGACGCAACTGGGTGCTGATCGGTGACGCCGCGGGCTGTGTGAACCCGCTCAACGGCGAAGGCATCGACTACGGCTTGGAGGGCGGTCACCTGCTGGCCGATCTGCTGGACGAGCCCGACCTCACCGAGATCTGGCCGCAGGTGCTGCGCGCCCGCTACGGACGCACGTTCTCCGTCGCCCGGCGGATCGCGGGCCTGGCCACCCATCCGCGCATGGTGCCGCTGGGCGGTCCCCCGGTGATGCGTTCGAAGTACTTGCAGCGCACGGCCGTCCGGGTGATGGGCAACCTGGTGACCGACGAGGACGTCGACTTGACCGCGCGGGCGTGGCGGATCGCGGGCCGGACGTCGATGCGCCTCGATGAACGTCCGCCGTTCGCTTAGGGAGGGTGACGGCGCGATGGGCGAACAACGAGCGCGCGGATTGCCCGCGCTGTATCTGCTCCCGCATCTGCGCCGAGCCAGAGACCTCGCCGACCGGCACTACGCCGACCCGCTGAATCTGGACGAGCTGGCCGCGGCCGCCGGGGTGTCCAAATACCACTTCCTGCGCGCGTTCGCCGCGGTCTACGGCCTGACCCCCGCCGCATACCTGGCCGAGCGGCGCATCGAACGCGCGCAGGATCTGCTGCGGGCGACCAACCTCACGGTCACCGAGGTGTGCATGCTGGTCGGCTACAGCAGCCTCGGCTCGTTCAGCAGCAAGTTCCGCCAGCTGGTCGGGGTCACGCCGTCGCAGTACCAGGGGAAATTCGCGGACGGCGCGCCGCGCATCCCCGGTTGTTTCGTCTTCATGCACGGGCTGTCGGACCGCGAACCGCCCAGCTGAGCGAACGGCGCAATTTCGGAGAAGCCCGCGGACCGGCGTCGGCCATAGCCTGGCCGCATGACGACGATTACGAACGTTTCCCTGGTCACGATCTACGTCACCGACCAGACCGCGGCCAAGCAGTGGTACATCGACAAGCTCGGGTTCGTCGAGACCAGCGACGTCACCATGGGCGACAACGGTTTCCGCTGGGTCACCGTCGCGCATCCCGCCCACCCCGAGCTGGAGATCACGCTGATGCTCCCGGGCCCGCCGCTGGACGAGAACTACGCCGAGGCCGTCCGGCGCGCGCTGGCCAACGGCACGCACGGCTCACTCGGCCTGCGGACCGAGAACTGCCAGAAGACCTTCGAGGAGCTCACCGCCAAGGGGGTGGAGTTCGTGCAGCCGCCCGCCGAACGGCCCTACGGGACCGAGGCGGTCATCCGGGACAATTCCGGGAACTGGCTGGTCCTGGTGGAGCGGAAGGAGTACTCGCCGCAGGATTTCGCCTAGGACGCGGCGGCGTTGCCCCGGCGCCAACCGGGGCAACGCGCCTGCTCAGGCGGTCGGCTTCGCCGACAGCCACTCCTCGATGAATTTGCGCTCGCTGTTGAGCACCCGATGGTGCAGCTGTTCGGCGAGCGGCTCGATCGCGCCGCCGACCAGGGGTACCTTCACCTGCACGGTGCCCACAACCTCGAGTTCGGAACCCTCGGCGGTGGAACGGATCTCGTAGGCCCCGGACATCGCGGTGTTGATGCCACCGGTGCTCGCTTCGAAGCTGCCCTTGGCGACCTCGCCGACCAGCGGCTGCCAGTTGTCGGTGCGGGAGAAGGTGAGCTCGCTCTTGAGCACCTTGCGGACCAGGGTGGGTACCTTGTCTTCCGCGGCCTTTTCGGTCATATGGATACGAATGGTGCCCGCGCCGTCGGGATGGGACAGGTCCAGCGTCGCGGTCGGGGCGTCGGCGAAACGGGCCCGCCAGACGTCGTCGGTGGTGAGTGCCCGGTGGAGATCTTCGACCGGGACGGTGTAAGGCACGGTGAAGCTGAATTTTCGGGACATGGCCGCCACCGTATCCGAGCCGCTGGGTAGCCTGTGGCGGTGTCGGAAACCAGTCAGTCCAGCGGGCGGCCGATCCGCCTGCGGCGGGCCGGGATCGGAGTGCTGATCGCCGCGACGGCGGTGAGCGTGCTCGTCGGCCTGCTGGTGCTGGCCGCGTGGCGCAACGACTATCTGATCAGCTCCGACAAGGGCAGCACCACGGCCGAGGTGCTCTCGGCGGGGCGGCTGCGCTCGGCGGTCATGTACGTCACACCGGACGGCGAGACGCACAACCCGAAGGTCGGCGTCCTGTATCCGACCAATCTGACCGCGGGTGAGCGGATTCGCGTGGAATACAGCCGCAGCGATCCCGACCTGGTGCGCGTGGAAGGCCGGGACGTGCGCGTGGCCATTCCGCCCGCGTTGTCGGTCATCGTGGTGGTGTGGCTGCTCGCGCTGCCCACGCTGTGGTTGCTCTCCCGCGCGAACAGACGCGCAACCGCGCCGGTAGGCCGGCCCGCTCCGCAGGGCTGAATTCCCCATTCGCCTTCCTCATCCGCGCGGGAGTCGTCGAACAGCCCGGTCTGCCGCCGCGCGCCCCCGACAGTTCGCCGGATCTTTCCATGTCCTTCACTTCGGCGTGAGGACGCGGCGCGGTGCGCCGTTCAGGCTGGGAGCGTGCGTGTAGCGATCGTCGCGGAGTCGTTTCTGCCGAACATGAACGGCGTCGTCAACTCCGTGCTGCGGGTGCTGGAGCATCTGGACCGGCACGGGCACGACGCGCTGATCATCGCGCCGGACACGCCGCGCGGGCAGCCCGCCGCCGCGCGCGACTACGGACGTTTCCCCGTCCACCGGGTGCCCGCGGTGATGGTGCCGAAGGTCAGCTCGCTGCCGGTGGGGCTGCCGCAGCCGGGCATCGTCTCGGCCATCGAGGACTTCGACGCCGACGTGGTCCACCTGGCCTCGCCGTTCCTGCTCGGCGCGGGCGGTCTCGGCGCGGCGCTGCGACTGGACTTGCCGACCGTCGCGGTGTACCAGACCGACGTCGCGGGCTTCGCCAAGAGCTACGGCCTCGGCCTGGCGAGCCGCGCCGCCTGGGGCTGGACCCGGCGCATCCACGAGGGAGCCACCCGCACGCTCGCACCCTCCCGGGCCGCGGCGGAGGACCTCGCGCGGCACGGCATCCCGCGCGTGCACCGGTGGGGGCGCGGGGTCGACATCGCGCGGTTCACCCCGAGCGCCCGCTCCGAGGAGCTGCGCGCCGCCTGGCTCGCCGGCCGGGACCGCCTGCTGGTGGGCTTCGTGGGGCGGCTCGCGCCGGAGAAGCACGTCGAGCGGCTCGCGGTGCTGGGCGCCGACCCCGACATCCAGCTGGTGATCGTCGGCGACGGGCCGGAACGTCAGCGGCTGGCGCGCCGCATGCCGACCGCCGTGTTCACCGGCGAACTCGGCGGCGACGAGCTGGCCCGGGCGTACGCCAGCCTGGACGTGATGGTGCACGCCGGCGAGCACGAGACGTTCTGTCAGGGCGTGCAGGAGGCGCTGGCGTCGGGCATCCCGGTGATCGGCCCGGACGCGGGCGGTCCGCGCGACCTGATCGCCCACTGCCGCAACGGCTATCTGCTTCCGGTGGATCGGTTCGAAGAGTTGCTGCCCAGCGCCATCGGGGGACTGCACGATCCACAGCTGCGCGCCCGGTTCGCCGGGGCGGCCAGGAAGTCGGTGCTGTCGCGGACCTGGCCTGCCATCTGCACCCAGCTGATGGGCCACTACGCCGAGGTGACCGGGACGCGGATTCGGTTGCCGCATACGGCCTGAACCCCGTCGGGCGTGATGC
The DNA here is from genome assembly GCF_015477775.1 of Nocardia abscessus. Classification (GTDB taxonomy): domain Bacteria; phylum Actinomycetota; class Actinomycetes; order Mycobacteriales; family Mycobacteriaceae; genus Nocardia; species Nocardia abscessus_A. The sequence continues at coordinate 31,436 of NZ_JADLQO010000001.1, forward strand.
GCGCCACGCTCGGTTCGTAACAGACCGCGAGTTAGGGTCTTGGCGTGGCGAAAACGCAATCGAACCGGGCCTCGTTGGACAAGCAGCCGCGGGAAGTCGCGTCGATGTTCGACGGCGTGGCCCGGCGATACGACCTGACCAACACGGTGATCTCCGCGGGGCAGGATCGCTACTGGCGCTGGGCCACGCGCAAGGCCCTGGCGCCGCGGCCGGGCGAGCGATTGCTCGATCTCGCCGCCGGTACCGGCGTGTCCACGCTGGAGCTGCAGAAATCCGGCGCCTGGTGCTTGGCGGCCGACTTCTCCAAGGGCATGCTCAGCGCGGGCCGGTTCCGGGACGTGCCGATGGTGGCGGCCGACGCGATGGCACTGCCGTTCGCCGACGACTCCTTCGACGCGGTGACCATCTCGTTCGGACTGCGCAACGTGGCCGACACCGATCTCGCCCTGCGTGAGATGCTGCGGGTCACCAAGCCCGGCGGCAGGCTGGTGGTGTGCGAGTTCTCCGCGCCGGTGCTCCCGGTGTTCCGCACCGTCTACCTGGAGTACCTGATGAAGGCGCTGCCCAAGGTGGCCCGCGTGGTGAGCAGCAACCCCGACGCCTACGTCTACCTCGCCGAATCCATCTCCGAATGGCCGAACCAGCGCAGGCTGGCGATGCGGATCGCGGCGAACGGGTGGTCGTCGGTGAAGTGGCGCAACCTCACCGGGGGCGTTGTGGCCCTGCACCGGGCCTACAAGCTCGGCTGAGCGGAGACTTCCATCACACCTCACCGCCGGTTTCGGGAGCGGTGAGGAGGAATGTCACCTGGCGATAACGCGAGGTAAATCCGGCGCAATCGGCGGTCCGCATGATCGGAGGCATGACCGATCCAGTCACCGGCCGCGGCGACGGCACTGCCCGAACGGCGTGCTCGTACTGCGGCGTGGGCTGCGGGATGACGGTGTCGACCGCCGCCGACGGCGCGGGCAAGCCGGTTATCGCCAAGGTCAGCGGCGACAAACTGCACCCGGCGAACGCGGGCAGGCTGTGCACCAAGGGGGCGACGCACGCGGAATTGATGCGCACCCCGGGGCGGATGGAGACCGCCTACCGGCGCTCCGAGCGCGGCCAGGTCCCGGTGCCGTTCCCGGTCGACGAGGCGGTGCACGAGGCGGCGACCCGGCTGCGCGCGATCCTGGACGAGCACGGGCCGGACGCGATCGCGCTGTATGTCTCCGGGCAGATGTCGCTGGAAGCGCAGTACCTCGCGACCAAGCTCGCCAAGGGCTATCTACGCACGGTGCACATCGAGGCCAACTCGCGGCTGTGCATGGCCAGCGCGGGGACCGGATACAAGCAGTCGCTCGGCGCGGACGGGCCGCCTGGCTCCTACGACGACTTCGAGCACGCGGACCTGTTCTTCGTCATCGGCGCGAACATGGCCGACTGCCATCCGATCCTGTTCCTGCGAATGGCCGATCGGCTCAAGTCCGGGGCAAAGCTGATCGTGGTCGACCCGCGTCGCACCGAGACGGCCGCGCGCGCGGACCTCTTTCTGCAGATCGCTCCCGGCACTGATCTCGCGCTGCTGAACGGACTGCTGCACCTGCTGGTTGCCAACGGTGACATCGACGCGGAGTTCATCGCCGAGCACACCGAGGGCTGGGACGCGATGCCGGAGTTCCTGGCCGACTATGCGCCGCAGCGGGTGGCGGAGATCACCGGGCTGGCCGAGGCCGACATCCGCACCGCCGCCCAGTGGATCGGCGCGGCGGGCGAGTGGATGTCGCTGTGGACGATGGGACTCAACCAGTCCACGCACGGCACCTGGAACACCAACGCGCTGTGCAATCTGCACCTGGCCACCGGAGCCATCTGCCGTCCCGGCAGCGGGCCCTTCTCGCTCACCGGGCAGCCGAACGCCATGGGCGGGCGTGAGATGGGCTACATGGGGCCCGGCCTGCCCGGCCAGCGCAGCGTGCTCTCCGCCGAGGACCGCACGTTCGTGGAGACCGTGTGGGAGCTGGAGCCCGGCACGCTGCGCACCGAAGCAGGGCCCGGCACGGTGGAGATGTTCCGCGAACTGGCCGAAGGGACGATCAAAGCGGCCTGGATCATCTGCACCAACCCCGTGGCCACCGTGTCGAACCGGAAGACGGTGATCGCGGGGCTGGAGGCGGCCGAACTGGTGATCGCCCAGGACGCGTACACCGAGACCGCGACCAACGCCTACGCCGACCTGCTGTTGCCCGCCACGCTGTGGGCGGAGGCCGACGCGGTGATGGTGAATTCCGAACGCAACCTCACCCTGCTGCAGCAGTCGGTGCCGCCCACCGGTGACGCGCGACCGGACTGGCGGATCATCGCCGACATCGCCACCGCGATGGGTTTTCCCGGTTTCGAGTTCGCCACCAGCGCCGAGGTGTTCGCCGAGATCAAGCGGTTCGCGAATCCCGCCACCGGCTACGACCTGCGTGGCGTGAGCTACGAGGCGCTGCGAGACGGGCCGGTGCAGTGGCCGTGCTCGGATCCGGAGCGCAGGCGCAATCCGATCCGGTATCGCAACGACGGGGTCAGCCAGACGCTGTTCGTGGACGAGAACGGCCACCGGCCCCGGCTGGCCTTCGCCACACCGAGCCGCCGCGCGGTGTTCTGGCCGCGACCGCACCTGCTGCCGGAGGAGATGCCGGACGAGGACTACCCGTTCCTGCTGAACACCGGCCGCCTGCAGCACCAGTGGCACACGATGACCAAGACCGGCAAGATCGACAAGCTGACCAAGCTGAACGGCACGCCGTTCGTCGAGGTGCATCCGGCCGACGCCGAACGGCTCGGGCTGCGCGAAGGCGACCAGCTCGAGATCGCCTCGCGCCGGGGTCGGGCCGTGCTGCCGGTGCAGATCAGCGACCGCGTGCGGCCGGGCGATTGCTTCGTGCCGTTCCATTGGAACGACGAGCAGGGCGAATACCTCACCATCAACGCGGTCACCAACGACGCGGTCGATCCGGCCTCGCTGCAACCGGAGTTCAAGGCGTGCGCGGTGGCGCTGCGCCGGGTGGCCGCCGTACCGCGACCCGAGACTCCCGCCGAGCGGCCCGCGGGGTCGGCGCACCCGTTGGCGGCGGTGCTCGGCCTCGACAGTCACACCGCACCGACGCTCAGCGAGACCGAGCGGATCTACCTCAGCGGCTACCTGGCCGCGCTGCAGGCGATTCCGGTGACCGGCCTGCCGGTGCTGCCGGAGTCGGCGCCGATGTCCGCGCACAGCAGGCTGTGGGTCGACGGGCTGCTGGCAGGCATGTACTCGCGCGGTGCGACGGGTCCGGCGCCCGCGGTCGACGAGGGCGACACCGCCCGCGCCGTCACCGTGCTGTGGGCCTCGCAGACCGGCACCGCGGAGGAGTTCGCGGCCACCGTCGCGGCGCATCTGGCCGGGCACGGCTTCGCGCCGCGACTGCTGGACCTGGACTCCTGCGAGCCGAGCGCTATCCACGGCGACGTCCTGGTGGTCAGCAGCACGTTCGGCGACGGCGGGCCGCCGGACAACGGAGCCGATTTCTGGGAGAGCCTGGCCGACGGCGCCGTGCGGCTGACCGGCGTGCGATACGCGGTGTTCGCCCTCGGCGACTCCTCCTACGACGACTTCTGCGGCTACGGCCGCAAACTCGACGAGAAATTCGCCGAACTGGGCGCGACTCGGTTGCTCCCGCGCGTCGACAGCGAACCCGACTACGAAGACGCGGCGCAGCGCTGGCTGGATGAGGTGCTCACCGCGTTCGGCGACGGGCATGCCGAGCAGCCGGTCTCTCCGGTGGATCTTCCGCACGGTGGCACCGGTCCGCGGCCGGCCGCGCCCCGTGGTGGAGTCGCCACGATGGAATTGCCGAGCGCCGCACCGGCACTCGGCCGTCTCCGCACCGCGGCGCCGTTCACCCGCACCGCGCCGCTGCGCGCGCCGCTCGTGCGCAACGATTTGCTGTCGGCCGGAGGCTCACCGAAAGAGGTGCGCCGCTTCGGATTCGATCTGCGCGGCCTGGACGCCGCGTACGAGGTGGGTGATTCGCTGGGCGTCTGGCCGGTGAATTGCACCTCGTTGGTCACCGAATGGCTGGCCGCCACCGGGCTGGACGGTCGCCGTGTCGTCGAGGTCGACGAGCGCGAGATACCGCTGGCCGAGGCGCTGCGTACGCACTACGACATCACCAAGGTCGGTCAGGACCTGCTCGGCTTTCTCGCCGAACGAAACCACAGCGGCAAGCTCGCCAAACTGCTGCGCCGGGACAACCGCAACGAGCTGGCGAATTACCTGTGGGACCGGCAGGCGGTGGACGTGCTGCGCGACTTCCCGGTGCGGGCCGATCTGGTGGAGTGGCTCGGCACGCTGAAGAAGTTGCAGCCGCGCCAGTATTCGATCTCGTCGAGCCCGCTGGTCAGCCCGGATGAGGTGGAGCTGACCGTCGGCATCGTGCGCTACGGCGACCCGGCGGCCACCGGATCGGCCGCGCGGCGCGGCGGGGTGTGCTCGACCTTCCTCGCCGACCGGGCCCATACCGACGTCACCGACGCGGCCGTGCCGATCTTCCTGCAGCGCGCACCGCATTTCCGCCCCCCGGCCGACCCGACCGCACCGATGATCATGGTGGGCCCCGGCACCGGCATCGCCCCCTTCCGCGGGTTCCTGCACGAGCGCAGGGCCCTCGGCTGCACCGGGCGCAACTGGCTGTTCTTCGGCGATCAGCATGCGACGCAGAACTTCTACTACCGCGCCGAGCTGGAGGACATGTTCCGTTCCGGTTTCCTGACCCGGCTCGACCTGGCCTTCTCCCGCGACCAGCGGGAGCGGATCTACGTGCAGCACCGCATGATCGAACACGGCGCCGAGCTGTGGTCCTGGCTGCGCGAGGGCGCCCACTTCTACGTCTGCGGCGACGCCAGCCGCATGGCCAAGGACGTCGACGAGGCGCTGCTGCGGATCGCGCGCATCCACGGCAAACTCGACGAGGACGGCGCGCTGGCGTTCAAAAAGCAGCTCGTCGCCGAAAAGCGTTACGTCCGAGACGTCTACTGATTCAGCGAGACCACCGCTCCCCCCTGACAACTCGATGATGTGATCGCAACCACAGCAGGGAACCAGGCCACAGCTAGCGCCGTCGAACCTATTGATCGAGCTGGAGAGTTCTGTTCATCGACTACAGAACGGGCCTGCTTCTACGGTCACCTCGAGTTCCGGTCTCGACATCGCCCGTTCGGCGGGCGTCTATCAACACGATCAGGGGGGTTCCATGAATATCCGAGCTTCGCTCACCGCACTTGCCGTCACTGTCACCATGGCAGGTTTCACCTATGCTTCGGCGACGGCACACGCGGCACAGGTGTGGGGTGCCTGCGGAGTGTCGTCCGGACAGGGCAAAGTGGAAGCGACCTACACAGCAAGGCAACACTGAAGTGTGGCACGGATGGCTGGGGGTTCCGCCACATCCAGGGGCGACACCTGCAAGACTGGCAAAATAATCTAGCCGACGTCGAGCGGAAGAATTGGCGCGATATCGCCGATCTCGCGATTGCTAAATCCCTCGACACACCCGACCGGACCGGCCCGGCGGGAGGCGGCAAGACCTGCTACTCAGGTCAGATCTATCTTGTCAACCACGTCACCGGACAGATCGCGAAAACTGTCGAACCCACCATTATCGTTGGCAGTGACGGAGCGATTATCACTGCCTCCCCGGGAGGGAAAGCTTGCCGTGGATGAGCCGACATACGACGAGCTGACGGGTTCTGTCGTTCGAGCAGGGGCATGGGAAGGATTGACAATCACAATGCGGGATGGCGTCCCGTACATCGTTGAACGCGACGGCACCGCACTGACGCCGCCGGTCGCCGTGCAATTCACTCCGGACACACTGCTCCGGTACTACCGGAAGATCGCGGAGGCCGCTTCGCACGGAAGGCCGGAATCCCCTTGGGAGTGGTGGATGGACTTGATGTCCACCCACCTCGGCGAGGCGATATACGACCTGGACCGCGTGGGCGGTCCGGCCGTGATCACGATCGGTGAGTTCGGCTTCACCGCAATGCCGATACAAGTGGATTGAGGGGTTCCCGGCCACCCGCGCTCACACCGCGGGTGGGTTCAGGCGGGTGAAGTCCGGGAGGCGGTAGTACGGGTAGTAGGGGTAGGGCGGGGTGGTGGCACTGGCTTTGTCCAGGCGGGCGATCTGGTCGGCGTCGAGTTCCCAGCCGATCGCGCCGAGGTTCTGGCGCAGTTGCTCCTCGTTTCGGGCGCCGACGATGACGGTCGCGACGGTGGGGCGGCGCAGCAGCCAGTTGAGGGCGATCTGCGCGACGGTCTTCCCGGTTTCGGCGGCCAGCTCGTCGAGCACGTCGACCACGTCGTAGAGCTTCTCCTCGTCCACCGGAGGGCCGGCCTCGGCGGTCCGGTGCAGACGGCTGCCCTCCGGAAGCGGTTGGCCGCGCCGGATCTTTCCGGTGAGCCTGCCCCAGCCCAGCGGACTCCAGACGACCGCGCCGACGCCTTGGTCGCGGCCCAGCGGCATGAGTTCCCACTCGTAGTCGCGCCCGACCAGCGAGTAGTAGACCTGGTGTGCGACATACCTGGTCAGACCGTTTCGATCCGCTGCGGCAAGGGATTTCATCAATTGCCAGCCCGCGAAGTTCGACGCGCCGACATAGCGGATCTTGCCCGCGCGCACCAGATCGTCCAGCGCGGCGACGACTTCCTCCACCGGGGTGCCCGCGTCGAAGGCGTGCAGCTGGAACAAATCGATGTAGTCGGTGCCCAGCCTGCGCAGCGACCCCTCCACCGCGCCGATCAGCCTGGCCCGGCCGGAACCGGCGTCCCACGGGCCCGCGCCGGTCGGCAACGTCGCCTTGGTGGACAGCAGCACCCGGTCGCGCCTGCCCTTGACGGCCGCACCCAGCACCTCCTCGGACGCGCCGTCGGAGTAGACGTCGGCGGTGTCGAACATGCTCACGCCCGCGTCCAGGCTGAGGTCGACCAGCCGTCGCGCCTGCTCGGCGTCGGTGTCGCCCCACGCGCTGAACAGCTCGCCGCGACCGCCGAAGGTACCCGCGCCGAAGCTCAAGGCCGGGACGTGCAGACCTGATGCGCCGAGTCGCCGGTACTCCATTTGCGTGTCTACCGTCTGAACGTTCACAGGACGGCCCTCCTAAAGGGTCTATAGTTCCATTAACAATTGGAACAGTACACCCGGCCACGCGTAAATGAAACTGGAGACCCGTTATGGAACACGAAGAGTCCGCGCCAGGCTCGGTTCGCCCTGGCGGACGGACCGCACGGGTCCGCGAGGCCGTCTTGCGCGTCGCGGGCGACCTGCTGGCCGAACGCGGCTTCGCCCACCTGGACCTCGCCGAGGTCGCGGCGCGCGCCGAGGTCGGCAAGACCACCGTCTACCGCCGCTGGCGCACGCCGACCGGCCTGATCGCCGACCTGCTGGTCGACATGGCCGAGCAGTCGCTGCCGCACGCCGACACCGGCTCGCTGCTCGGCGATCTCACCGCGAACGCACGCCTGGTCGCGCGGACACTGTCCGAGCCACGCCAGGGCAGGCTCTTCCGCGCCGTGATCGCGGCCGCCACCTGCGACGAGTCCGCCGCGGTAGCCCTGCGCCGCTTCTACGACGTCCGGCTCACCGAATGGTCGGCCTGTATCGAGGCAGCCATGGCGCGCGGCGAAGCACCGGATGGCACCGACGCGCGCGCGGCACTGTCCGCGGTGTCCGCCCCGCTCTACTACCGGCTGCTCGCCAGCGGCGATCCCATCGACGACGCCGCCGCGGATATGGCGGCCCGCGCCGCGGTCGATGCCGTGACCGCAGGCACCTTCGTGACTCCGGAGCCTTGACCCGGACTACCGGCTAGCCCAGCACCGCTCCTCGATCTTCCGCGGTCCAGTCGGCGCGGCGGCCGGTGAAAGCGAGCACCCGCTCCAAGACGGACGCTTCGGCCGTGACCGGCTGCACCGGCCCGAAGAGACCGGGCACCCCTTCGGCGGGTGTGTCGCGCAGCATGTCCAGCAGGATCGCCAGATCCTCCGCGGCGCAGGTGAACGGCCGACCTGTGGCCTTCGCGAGATCCCAGCCGTGCACGACCACCTCGTCCAGGGCGATCCTGGCCATCACCGGAGCGGGCTCGCTCACCCCGCCCGCCTCCGTCACGCCCTCCCAGGCCGCCGGCTCCCGCCACGCCGCTACCAAGGCATCGAGCTGGGCGGGAATGCGCTCGCGCCAATCCGGCGACAGCGTGCGCTCGGACGGGGGAGCCGGTGGGACCGAACCGCCGACAGCCTCTTTGGTAGCAGCCTGGCGAAAAGCTTCGGCCAAGTCGCTGACATGCGCGAGCAGCTCGCCCACAGTGGTGTCGGCGCACGGCGTCGGCGCCGTGAGCTGATCATCGGTGATGCGGCCGACCACGGACGACAACGCGGTCGCGGCCGGTTCGAAATCGAATTCCGGATTCATCGAATCTCCTGAGCCGGGAACGTCTTCAAACGTGCAGACGCCCCGGCGCCGCGGAATTCATCGGTATCGAGTGAACGCGCCGCCGAACCCGCACCGCGGGGTCGAAGCGCGGGTCAGCCGTTCGATGCGATGCGGTCGGCTTGCCCGCGATGAACGGCGAGCGCGATACGCAGGAAGTCGAGGATCAGCGCGAGCTGGTCGGTGTCGTAACGATCGAGAGCCCGCGCTCCCGCCCGGCCCACCGGCTCGAAGATCCGCTCCGCCATCTCTTCCGCGGCGGCGGTGGCGGTCACCAGCACGCGGCGCCGATTGGCCGGATCCTGGCCGCGCGCGACGAATCCCGCACGCTCCAGGCGATCGATGACCGCGGTGGTCGCCGCGGGGCTGAGTTTCAACGCGGCGCTCAGTTCTCCCGCGGGCAGCGGGCCGCGACCGAGCACCACGTCCAGGCACCGCAAGTCGGTGCGGTTCACGCCGAGGTGGGCGGCGACCACCTCATCGAAGACGTCGAAGCTCTGCTGGAGCAACCGCAAATGCGTACCGATTTCGCCGACGAGGTCATCTTTCGACATTCGAAACTTTCTGTTACCGTACATTTCGTTGATCGAAATGATAGCACGAACGGGGAACCACCATGAACGAAACCATCCGCCGCACCGCCACCGACGAGGCCCGGATCCGAGCCCTGTTCGAGGACCTGATGCAGGCGTGGACCGACAATGACGCCGAGGCCTACGCCGGGTTGTTCACCGACGACTCCGACTACGTGTCCTACGACGGCACGCGTGCGACCGGCCGCGCCGAGCACCAGCACAATCACGACAAGCTCTTCCGAGGCGTGCTGGCAGGCTCCGCGCTGGTCGGCGAACTGGAATCGATCCGCTTCGTCACCCCGGACGTGGCGATCCTGCACGGCACCGCGTCGGTACTGATGCCGTGGCGCTCGCGACTGCCCGAACGCAGGCGTTCGCGCCAGACGCTGGTGCTCGTACGCGCGTCCGAGGGGTGGCGGGTGACCGCGATCCACAACGGTCGGGTCCGGCCGGTCACGGTTCCCGAACCGGACTCCTTTCCGTCCGCGATGTCTCGACTGATGAGCCGCGTCGCGCGCACGATGGGGCTTGGCCGTCGGTCTGCTCGGTAGCCGCGCGAAATGGCGCCGCTGTTTCCGCAACCAACTCGTAGCGGTGAAAAGCCCTGGAAAAGCGGACAATTGAAAGATGAAGGGTGATCGAGTGGAGATCGTCGTCGACGTCGGCGACGGGTCTCGCAGTTACGAGATCGCGGCTACCCGGGCGGGGCGGCGGGTCGAGGTACGGATCGCGCGGGGCGTGGTCGAAGTCAGCGAGGTGACGCGATCGGGGACGGCGGTGCGAACCGCGCGGTTCATGGCCGGGCGAACGCTCGCGCTGGTCGAGCATCCCGCGAACGGCACGGCGGCGCAGGACGACGAAGTCCGGCAACACTGACCCACAGATGCTTGCCGTGCGGCCCGGCCGCGGGCATCCTCGATGCTGTCGGAGTCGATCGTCCGCCTCGATTGCGGCGTGCCACGACGGGTATGCCGAGCGAGAGGCCTACGTGGAGAGGAGCGCACGATGTCAGATCCCCTTGCCGACGCGGTCCCTGAGGCCGATCTCGCCGAGCAGTCCGTTCCCGCCTATCCGGAGCAACTGGTGCCTGCCGACGACTTGGCGGAACAGGAGGACACCGTCGGACGGGCGATCCTGGAGCGTGACATCTTGGAGGCGAACCCGGCGGACGTGATCGAGCAGTCCATCGCGGTGCCGATCGATGACGACCCCGAGGACGAACTCGGGTACTGACCGCTCGCTCGGTCAGGGCTGGATCTTCGCCCGCACCGTCGCGTGCAGTTCGCGCAGGCTGGACCGTTCGGTGGCCACCTCGAGCACTCGCGTGCCATGGGCGTGCCCGGTCAGCTCGACGGCCAGCTGCTGTGGATCCACCTGCCGGTGCGGGATGCGGTAGGCGGCGCACAGCGCGGCGAGATCCATGCCGTGCGGTGTGCCGAAGACCCGCTCGAACACACCCGCGTACTGCGGGTCCCCCTGCTCGAGCAGCTCGAAGATGCCGCCGCCGTCGTCGTTGGCCACCACGATGGTCAGATCGGCAGGCCGCGGTTCACCGGGCCCGATGAGCAGGCCGGACGCGTCGTGCAGGAAGGTCAGGTCACCGATCAGCGCGATGGTGCGCCCGTCGTGGTGCAGCGCGGCGCCTACCGCGGTGGACACCGTGCCGTCGATGCCTGCGACGCCACGATTCGACAGCACCTTGACTCCCGGCCGCGGGTGCGACACCAGCGCGGCATCGCGCACCGGGTTGGAGGCGCCGAGCAGGAGCTGATCACCGTCGTGCAGCGCGTCCATCACGACCGCGGCGACGTGCAGCCCGGTGGGTTTCGGGTGCCGTGCGAGTTCGGCACGCACCACCTGATCGGCTTTCGCGTTCAGTTCGCGGCAGTGCTCCAGCCATCGCGCGCTGGGTGTGCCGGTGGTGACCGCGCGGGTGCCGGTGCCGACCACGTTGCCGGACACATCGGGCCAGCGCGGCCCGGTGGTCAGCGCGTACACGCGGATGTCCGGATCGGCGAGCACCTTCGATACCTGACGGTGCAAGGTGGGGCGGCCGGTGATGATCGCCTGTTTCGGCCGCAGCAGCGGCAGGGCGAGCGGGTGCAGAGCGGGACCGTGCATCGGCGCGGTGGGCTCCGCGACGGTCGGCAGATCCGCCAGCTCCGGCCGCAATCCGGCCCCGTGACCGGAGATGACGACCGTGTCCGGGGTGAGGTCCAGATCGAGCGGCACGTCCAGGGTCGCATACTGGGTCTCGGTCCAGGCGCACTCGCCCGCGCGACCCGTGGGAGCCGACTCCCCCGGCGCGAGGTCGGGGACCAATGGCTCACGCAGCGGCACGTCGAAATGCACCGGGCCCGCGTTGCCGGAGCGGGTGCCGCGCGCCGCGGCGAGCACCCGGCAGACCGCCGAGCGCCACTGGCTGTTCTGCTGACCGTAGGGCGGATGATCCGCGTCGCCCGCTTCCTCCTCGGCGAGACCGAGCGAGATCGTGGCGCGGACCTGGCTGCCGAACAGGCCGAACTGCTCGATGGTCTGGTTGGCGCCGGAGCCGAGCAGCTCGTAGGGCCGGTTGGCGCTGAGCACCACCAGCGGAACCCGCGCGTAGTTCGCCTCCAGCACGGCGGGCCCGAGGTTGGCCACCGCGGTGCCCGAGGTCATCACGACCGGGACCGGGAGCCGGCTCGCGATCGCGAGCCCGACGGCGAGGAAGCCCGCCGTTCGCTCGTCGATGCGCATGTGCAGTCGCAGCCGCCCGGCCGCGTCGGCAGCCTGCAGGGCGAAAGCCAGCGGAGCGTTCCGGGAGCCGGGGCACAGGACGACATCACGCACGCCCCCGCGCACGAACTCGTCGACGACGACCTGCGCTTGGGCTGTAGACGGGTTCACATCTCCAGACTGGCAGACAGTCAACTAGAAGTCCCCGCCGGGAGGCTCGCAATCACACTGTGTCCTCGGACACTGCCCATGCCCGCACACAGTGGCGGGCCCGCAGCGGCGATCAGTCGCATACGTCAGCAGGGGCAAAGCTTCAGCAGACACGGACCCACCCCACGCAACCACACCGGCTCGACCACCGGTTTCGAGCGAAGCCGGACTGCGCAGTGATCGTTCGCGGCCCGGCTCGCGTTCGAGTGGCCACGGCGAAAGTCGGGTCACTCGAACGCGAGCCATGAGGGGCCTCGCGAACACGCAGCGCCGCAGGCGCCGCGGAAATCAGCCGGCGTGCTTCTCGATCAGGTCGCCGACCCGCGGCAGCGCCTCGACGACGTGCTTCTTCGCCGAGGAGCGCATCGAGGAGTACACCTTCTGCAGGGCAGGGCGAGTGGACGACTCGGCCCGAGCGTCGGTGACGGCGAGCAACGCCTCGGCGACCTCGTCGGACTTGGCGACGAGCAGATCGGCGAACTTGCCGGAGCCCGACGCGGCGTACTCCTGCCAGAACGGCTCCAACTGTGCGACGAGCTTGGGCGCCAACGACTCCAGCGCATCGGGCACGATGGACGGGCTGATCTTCTTGACCGCCGCGTAGCCACCCTTCACAGCCAGGCCGGACGCACCACCCTTGTCCGAGACCTCGGCGTCGAGAACCTCGACGGCGTCGGCAAGGAAAGCCGGGCGCTTCGCGTCGTCGAGCAGGGATTCAGACAGTGCTGCAACCACTTTCAGGTTCCTCCGGATCGGGTATCGATGAACGAGCGAGGGCAACTATACGCACCCGCGCCAGCATTCACCCGGCTATGGCTGCCACGGCAGCAACTCCACCATCAGACCTTCACAGTCGGCGAGCAAATCGCCCTGCTCATCGAGCAATTCGGCGGTGATGAAAGTCTTGCGCCCTTCGATCCGGTCGACCCGCCCGCGAACGGTCAGCTGCGTTTCCAGCGGAGTGATCTTGCGGTAGTTCACGTGCAGGTACGCGGTGCGGCTGATCGGCCGGCCCGCGTAGTGCACGATCATGCCGAGCAGGTCGTCGAACAGCAGCGGCAGCACGCCGCCGTGCGCGGCTCCGTTGCCGCCGAGATGGAAGCGGCGGAACACACCCGTCATCTCGATACCGTCCGGCCCCGCCTCGACCACTTGCCACGGCAGCAGCAGAAGACTTCCGCGGCCCGGCAATTCGACGGCCCGGCCCGCCGGTCCCTGCAACTCCGGTGCGCGGTAGGGCTCGAGCAGCTCGATCAGCTCGCGAGCTTTGGCCTGCGCGGCCCCGAAGACGTCGTCCGGCGCGTCCACGGACACCGCGAGATCCTGCAACGTCCGCATGGCGTCCACGAATCCGCCGAAGTTCGGCCCGACCCGCGCGGGCGTGACCTTCGGAAACCCGCCGTGCTTCTCGTACCGGGACCCGTCCACCGCACTCCGGTCGATAACCCGTTTCACTCGCTCGCTCATACCTGCACGGTAACGCGTAGTTTTACACCGTCAAATCGAAGGTCCGCACCCCCACCGTCCAACCACCGGCGGGCGCGGCGAACACTCGATCCCACCGGCCGACTCCCCCCGCAACCACATCGGCCCAACCCCGAATCGCGGGCGAGCACGCCCCGTTCGCGGCCCGGCTCCCTCCGAGCCCCCCGCGTAGGCGATAACCGCAGATCCCCGACCTGACGGTCAGCCTCCGGCTGCCGGGCCCGACACCCGAGCCCGACCACTAACGCGCCCGGCTCACCCAACCCAGGTTCGGGCGAAGTGAGACCGAGCATGCCCCGGCTCGCGGCCGAGCAGCCACCGCGTAGCCGGAAACCGCGAGCACCGACCGACCTGAGCGCCGACCGACCTGACGATCACCCTCCGGCTGCGTGCCCGATGCCGTGAGCTCGCCTACCGACGCGCCCAGCTCACCCCCACCCCAGGTTTCGAGCGAAGCGAGACCGAGCATCCGCCGTTCGCGGCCCGAGCCACAAGGGGGCCGCGAACACGCCGCGCGAAGGCGCGGCAAATCAGACCCAGCAATAATCACAGGCGTGACGTTCAATCCGAAGCTGTGGCGGCCCGTTCCGGGATTCGAGAATCTGACCGACATCACCTATCACCGGCATGTCGAGCAGGGCACCGTGCGTGTCGCTTTCGATCGGCCGGAGGTGCGCAATGCCTTCCGCCCGCATACGGTCGACGAGCTCTACCGGGCTCTCGACCACGCCAGGATGACCCCGGACGTCGGTGCGGTCCTGCTCACCGGCAACGGGCCGAGCCCCAAGGACGGCGGCTGGGCCTTCTGCTCCGGCGGTGACCAGCGCATCCGTGGCCGCAGCGGCTACCAGTACGCCAGCGGCGACACCGCGGACACGGTCGATCAGGCCCGTGCGGGCCGACTGCACATTCTCGAGGTGCAGCGGCTGATCCGCTTCATGCCGAAGGTGGTGATCGCGCTGGTGAACGGCTGGGCCGCGGGCGGCGGGCACAGCCTGCACGTGGTCTGCGATCTCACCCTGGCCAGCCGCGAGCACGCCCGCTTCAAGCAGACCGACGCCGACGTGGGCAGCTTCGACGGCGGCTACGGCAGCGCGTACCTGGCCAAGATGGTCGGGCAGAAGTTCGCCCGCGAGATCTTCTTCCTCGGCCGCCCGTACACCGCCGAGGAGATGCACCAGATGGGCGCGGTGAACAAGGTCGTCGACCACGCCGAGCTGGAGGACGTCGCCCTGGAGTGGACCGCCGACATCAACGGCAAGTCTCCGCAGGCACAGCGGATGCTGAAGTACGCGTTCAATTTGCTGGACGACGGACTGGTGGGCCAGCAACTGTTCGCGGGCGAGGCGACGCGGATGGCCTACATGACCGACGAGGCCGTCGAAGGCCGCGACGCGTTCCTGCAGAAACGCGAGCCGGACTGGACCCCCTACCCCTGGCATTTCTGACATGGACATCCTCAGCAGCCGGATCATCCTGCGGCCCGCCGATTACGAGGCCACGCTCGCGTTCTATCGGGAGGGGCTGGGGCTGGCCATCGCGCGGGAGTATCCCGGCGGAACGGTCTTCTTCGCCGGACAGTCGCTGATCGAGGTGGCCGCGCACGGCGGTTCGGGAAGATCGTCGTCTTTCGAGGGCGCCATCTGGCTCCAGGTGCGCGATGTGTCCGACGCCGCGGCCGAGCTGGCGCTGAAGGGCATCAGGATCGAACGAGCCCCGGTCGAGGAGCCGTGGGGCCTGCACGAGATGTGGGTGCGCGATCCCGACGGTGTGCCGATCGTGCTCGTCGAGGTGCCGCCGTCACATCCGATCAGGCGAGATTCGCGCTGGTCACCACCGGAGTGACCGTTCCGTTCGGTAGTTCGGCGAGCCGCGCCGAGTTGCCAACGCGACACCCGGCGAGGACGATAACGCTCGGACGGCCACCCGACCGCCGACGTCCGGGCCGGCTGTGTCCGTGTCCCGTCCGACGAGTGAATCGCAGTCTCGATGCCTGTCGTACTTGAGCCCCGATCCGTCCGAGTGGCCGCTGCGTGGTTGCGCGGCTCCGGCACACCGACCCGTTCCGCGCGCGGCGGCGCGGGCATGACACGATCCCTACCGTGAGGGAGCGCACCGAGCGAGCCATGGGCACAGCGGCTCTGGGCACGACCGAGCCGGGCGAACGGCGAGGCACGGCATGAGTAAGACACTGCGAACGTTGCTGATGCCGACGGGGTCCGGTCTCGGCGACGTCATGCCCCATCTCAGAGGGGCGCTGGAAGGTAACGGGGCCGCCTGGCTGCCCATTCCCGCCAGCGACCGGCGCGAGGCGAGACGACTGAGCGACGCCCTGTCGCCCGGCGAGCCGATCGATGACGAGATCGCTCTGGTGGTGACGACCTCCGGCACCACGGGCGTGCCGAAGGGCGCGATGCTCAGCACGGCGGCCCTGCGCGCGAGCGGCACCGCGACACACGAGCGGCTCGGCGGCCCCGGCAACTGGTTGCTGGCCCTGCCGACCCATCACATCGCCGGTATCCAGGTGCTGCTGCGCAGCATCCTGGCCGGGACCGAACCCACCGTGCTGGACGTGTCCGGCGGATTCCTGCCCGAGGCCCTGGCGGGCGCCATCACGGGTATGCGCGGCGAACGGCGCTACACGGCCCTGGTGCCGACCCAGTTGATCAAAGCGCTCGAATCGCCGGTCGCCACCACCGCGCTGGCCCAGCTGGATGCCGTGCTGGTCGGCGGCGCGGCCACGCCCCTGCCGGTCTACGAGCGCGCGCGAGCCGCCGGCATCACCGTGGTACGCACCTATGGCATGAGCGAGACCTGCGGCGGTTGCGTATACGACGGCGTGCCGCTGGAGGGCGCGAAGGTCCGGATCGAAGAGGGCCGGGTCGTGCTGGGCGGCGCCATGATCGCCTCGGGCTACCGCAATCAGCCCGACCATCCCGCCTTCGCCGAACCGGGCTGGTTCCGCACCGAGGACGCGGGCACCTTCGACAACGGCGTGCTGAGCATCACCGGACGGCTCGACGAGGCGATCACGACCGGCGGCTTGCTGGTGATCCCGCAGGTCGTCGAGGCTGTGCTGATCAACCACCCGGCGATCAGCGAGGTCGTGGTCCTCGGCCTGCCGGACGAACGCCTCGGCCAGCGCGTCGCCGTAGCGGTGATCCCCGCCCCCGGCGCGACGCCCGACCTGGCCGACCTGCGCGAATACGTGTCCGCCGAACTGGACTCCATCGCCGCCCCCCGCGAACTCGCCGTCCTCGCCGAGTTCCCCCTCCGCGGCCCGGGCAAGCCCGACCGCGCCAAACTCCGCGAATACCTATTGGCCGAATCGACCCACTAGCGCCCACCGAGCAGACGTGACCCGCTCGGCCCCACGCCCATAGGAGCGACGAAGCGGCGACCGCGCGTACGCGAGCCATGAAGGTGCCGCGAACGCCCGACACCGAGGCACTGGCAACTCCAACACGCCCTGCCTCGCGTCCGAGCAGCCACCGCGCAGCCCGACTCGACCGTCAGCGGCTCCGGGCCAGGCACCCTGAGCCCCGAGCCCGGACACGACGCGCCCCGCTCACCCCAACCCAACTTCCGAGCGAAGCAAGCCGAGCAACCGCCCCAGCCCGACCCACCTCGAGCCGCCACCACGCAGTCGGCAACCAACGATCACCGATCGCCCTGGCAACCCTCCGCCCCGCGCGCGACACCCCCAGCTCAACGACACACTCGACTCACCCCAACCCCGAATTCCAAACCAAGCGCGACCGAACATCCGCCCCCGCCCAACCCACCTCCGGGCAGGCGGCAACCGCCGATCAACGCTCGAACTGACGATCAGCCCTCCCGCCGCGTGCCCGATGCCGCGAGCTCGCCTACCAACGCGCCCGGCGCACCCCAACTCCAGGTTTCGAGCGAAGCGAGACCGAGCATCCGCCGTTCGCGGCGCCGCAGGCGCCGCCAGATGACAGAGCCGTGCAAGAGCTGTGCAAGGCCGGGCGGCCACTGTTGTCGGCATGACTTCATTCGCACCAACTTCAGCGCTCGCCGTCGAGGCGGACGGCCTGGTCAAGGTGTTCGGGGAGCAGCGGGCCGTCGATGGGGTGAGCCTGGCGGTGCCGCAGGGCTCGGTGTACGGCGTGCTCGGTCCGAACGGCGCAGGCAAGACCACGACCATCCGCATGCTGGCGACGCTCCTGCGACCGGACGGCGGCAGCGGTCGCATCTTCGGCCACGACGTGGTCGCGGAGCCGACGGCGGTCCGCTCGCTGATCGGCGTCACGGGCCAGTACGCCTCGGTCGACGAGGACCTGACCGCCACCGAGAACCTGATCGTCTTCTCCCGCCTGCTCGGCCTGAGCCGGGTCGATGCCCGCCGTAAGGCGGTCGAGCTGCTGGAGGAGTTCGATCTCACCGAGGCGGCGAACAAGCCGCTGCGCAACTTCTCCGGCGGTATGCGCCGCCGCCTCGACCTGGCGGCCAGCCTGATCGCGACGCCGCCGCTGCTGTTCCTGGACGAACCGACCACCGGCCTGGACCCGCGCACCCGCGCCCAGATGTGGGAGACCATCCGCCGCTTGGTCCGCGAGGGCGCGACGGTGCTGCTCACCACGCAGTACCTGGACGAGGCCGACCAGCTGGCCGATCGGATCGCGGTGATCGACCGCGGCAAGGTGATCGCCGACGGCACCGCCGACGAGTTGAAGGCCTCGGTGGGCGGTTCCTCACTGCACCTGACCCTGGTCGATCGCGATCAGCTGATCGAGGCACGCCGCATCATCGGCGATTTCCTCGGTGTCGAAGCGCAGATCACCCCGGAGGCCGGGCGGCTCACCGCTCCGTTGACCGATGCGGGCGTCACCGCCGATCTGCTGATCCGCCTGCGGGAGTGGGAGATCGGCGTGGACGAGATCACCGTGACCAAGCCGAGCCTGGACGAGGTCTTCCTCACCATCACCGGTCACCCGGCCGAAGACTCCTCCGACGAGTCCGAGCAGAGCGCGGCATGAGCGTCAGGCCCGGAGGCGGCAGCTTGCGTGACCACGGAGGACCCGCTCACGCCGACAACGAACACAGCATGAACCTCAAGCCCGGAGGCGGCAGCCCGCGTGACCACGGAGGACCCGCTCACGCCGACAACGAACACAGCATGAACCTCAGGCCCGCAAGCGGCAGCCCGCGTACCCACGCAGGGCCCACGCAAGCCGAAAGGAACAGAGCATGACCACCATCACCGCGACCGAGGCGCGCCGTGCGACGCCGAAGGCGATTCCCGAAGCGAGCAATCGCATACCGCCCGGCCAGGCCGTGTCGAATTCGTTCACCATGGCCTACCGCGGCCTGTTGAAGATCAAGCACAAGCCCGAGCAACTGTTCGACGTGACGATCCAGCCGATCCTGTTCACCGCCTTGTTCGCCTACATCTTCGGTGGCGCGATCGGCGGCAGCGTGCAGGACTACCTGCCGGTCCTGATCCCGGGCATCCTGGTGCAGACCGTGGTGCTCACGTCGGTCGTCACCGGTACCCAGTTGCGCGAGGACATGGACAAGGGTGTCTTCGACCGATTCAAATCCCTGCCGATCGCGCGGATCTCGGCGCTGGCGGGTGCGCTGCTGGCGGACATGGTGCGCTACGTCATCGCGACCGTGCTGACCATCGTCGTCGGCGTCGCCATCGGCTACCGCCCGGAGGGCGGCGTGCTCGGGGTCGTCGCTGCGGGCCTGGTCATCGTGGTCTGCTCGTTCGCGATCAGCTGGATCTGGGCGTTGGTCGGCGTCACCGGCAAGAGCGCGGCGGGCGTGCAGGGCATCTCGATGATGATCATGTTCCCGCTGACCTTCATGTCCGGCGCCTTCGCGCTGGTGAGCACGATGCCGGGTTGGATGCAGGGGCTCAATCACGTGAATCCCGTGTACTACATGGTGAACGCGTGCCGAGGACTGATGAACGGCGCGGCCTTCGGCGGTGACCTGGCCTGGTCGCTGATCGGCTCGCTGGTCGTCATCGCGATCTTCGCACCGCTCACGGTCAAGGCGTACATGCGGCGGGCCTGATCCCCACGCACGAGAGCAGGCCGGGTAACTGTGGCTACCCGGCCTGCTCGGGCGGTATCCGGCCCGACAGCTCCACACCTCGCAGTACAGCCTTCGCGAAACACGAGCACGAGCACGAAGACCGTCCGGTGGTGGTCAGTGGCGATCGGCCAGTCCTTGGAGCATTCGCATGATGCGGTCCGCGGAGTCGCTCCGTCGCAGGTGAACGACGTGGCGGCGGGCTTCGGCGACTCGGTCGGCGCCCAGCTTCGCGGTGGCCGCGTCGAAGTGCCGTCGCCAGCGCAACGACGGGAAATCCTGACGGCCGAAGACGTTCGGAGCGAGCACCAGCAAGTCGAGCCCCACGGCGGCGTCACGGTCGACCGCGATGAGATACGAGCCGATCGCGCAGGCGACGGCGCCGATCTGCGGCAGGTCCCGGTATTGGGTCATCATCGGCACGGTGAGTTCGGCCACCTGCGCGGACAGCGTCGCGCTCGTGTCGGTGCAGCCATGGAGCGCCTGCGCGGCGAGTGCCGCCGCGGCCAGCATCAAGGCGCCGGGGCCGGGGCCGAGGGCGCTGTCGGGCCAGCCGAACAGTTCGAGCGCTCGCTCGTAGCAAGCGAAACCGCCCGCGGCGTCACCCGCCGCGAATGCGACTTCGGCCGCGCTCTGCATCACGGTGGACAGCGTGCGATTCTGTCCGAGGGACGAGCTGTCCAGGTCGGACGTGCCGAACGCGAGGTCGAGTTCGCGGCGGGCCTGCTCCAGCTCGCCGATGCCGACCAGCGAGGCCACCAGCAGGCTGCGGATCTCCACGGTGTCCTCGTAAGCGCCGAGCCGCTGCAGCAGGTCGAGCGCCCGGCGGTAATAGGTCACCGACTCGGCGTACTGGGCGATCTGTCCACAGGCCTGTCCGAGGTGCCTGGACACCATGGCCACGCTCCAGACGTTCTCGTGCCCGAAAGCGTCCAGCGCCTTGACCGCGTCGATGGTGGAGCCGCGCACGTCGCCGTTGTTCTCCCGGATGTTGGCCCGCAGCAACAGCGCCGTGGCCCTGGTCTCCGGATCGGCCGAATGCGCCGCCTCGGCGAACAGTCTGCTGAGCCCGCGCCCGTCGGCTCTGGTGAGCACGACCCGGCCGACGAATAGGTTTCTCTCGCTGATTTCGGCCTGGTGAAGGAGCAAACGGCGCACCCGCAGACGCAGCTGGGCGAGTTCCCGCACAGTGCCGTTGGTGTAAGCGAGATGCAGGAACATCATCTGGTAGGTGACGAGCACGAGGTCCGGACGCGGACCCTCCGGGCCGAAGCCGACCGCCTCTACTTCGATGACCCGCTCGGCCCAGGCGATCACTTCCAGGTGCGATCCGCGGATCATCCACAGCGTGGCCACGACCGGGAACACCGTGTACGCCGTTGCGGCGTCCCGCCGTTCGATGCCACAGCGCAGCGCGGCGAGCAAGTTGTCCAGCTCCGCCGCCACGGAGAGCGCGAGGCGGACTTGATCACCGGTCGCATACCGGCTCGCGGCGTCATCGCCGTAGTTCCTGGCCCACCGCATCATCCGGGTGTCGACCGAGTCCGGCTCGCCCGCGATGGCGGCCAGCTGTTCCTCACCGAATTCTCGAACCGTCTCCAGCATGCGATAGCGGGTGCCGAGCATTTCGTCGTCCAGCACGGTGAGCAGCGATTGGTTGACCAGACCATCGACGGCCGCGGCCACATCGGTCACGTCGGCTGCACCCGCGACCGCCTCGGCGGCCGACAGGGTGAAACCGGCCGGGAATCGGCACAACCGGCGCAGTGTCGCCTGCTGCTCGGTGTCCAGCAGGTTCCAGCTCCAGTCGATCACCGCGTGCAGCGTGCGGTGCCGTTCGGGCGAACTGCGATCCCCGTGGCGCAGCAGCGCGAACCGATCGGCCAGCCGCTCGTTGATCTCCTCGACGCTCATCACCCGGACTCGGGCGGCGGCCAGCTCGATGGCCAGCGGCAGCCCGTCGAGGGTGTGGCAGAGCTGGGCGACGACCTCCGGGTCCAGCCGGACCGTGGGGCGAACCGCTCTGGCGCGCGCGGCGAACAACTCGGTGGCGGGTGAGCCTGCCGGATCGATGGTCAGCGGCGGCAAGGGATACACGGTCTCGGCGGTGATCGTGAGCGGCGAGCGGCTCGTGGTGAGCACGGTCAGCCGGTGCGCTGCGCCGATCAGGTCGGCGACCACCACGGCGACGGCGTCGATCAGGTGCTCGCAATTGTCCAGGATCAGCAGCATCGAGCGCGCCGACACCGCGTCACGCAACCGCTTGCGCAGATCGATGGTGTGCCCCGAGCGCAGCGCCGCAGTGTCGAAGGTGACCTCGCTGAGCCCGAGCACCGCGGCGATCGCCGCCTCGATCTCCACGCGGGCGTCGCCGCCCTCGGCACGTACCGACGCCAGCTCGACCAGCGCCACCGGGCGGGCGCCCGCCACCCGCGCACCGAGCTCGTTGACGACCCTGGTCTTGCCCGCGCCGCCCGGGCCGAGCACGGTCACCACTCGGGAGTCGCGCAGCAGGGCGGTCAGCGCGGCGAGATCGTCCGTCCGGCCGAGCAGCGCGTTGGGCGCGGCGCGCAGACCTATCGCGGTGGCCTGCGGTTCCGCCGCGACGGTGGCACCGGCCAGAGGCGTCGAATCGGCCGCGAACCCGCTGCGCGGACCTCCGTTCGCCGACGGCGGCACGACGCCACCCACTGCGGGTCGCGACCGCCCGATCGGCTCTCCGCGCAGGATCGCCGTGTGCGCCGCGGAAAGCGCCGGGCCCGGATCGGCGCCGAGCTGGTCGGCCAATCGGGAGCGGAAAGCCGCGAAGGATTCCAGCGCCTCGTTGGCCCGTCCCGCAGCGGCGAGCAGACGCAGCAGGGACAGCTGCGCGGGCTCGTCCAGGGAATCGGCGGTGACCCGCCGACGAGCCAGGCGCAGCGCACCGTCGATATCGCCGCCGTCCTCGCGTGCGGCGAGTTCGAGTTCGTCGAGTTCGGCGAGCCGCCGCCCGGCCGCGGCGCGCAGCTCGTCGGCGAGGTCGCCCGACGGCAGATCGGCGCCGGGGTCGCCGCGCCACAGCGCACGCGCCCGCGCGATCTCCGCCAGACACCCGGGAAAGTCGGCCGCGGCGTGCAGTCTGCGCGCGTGCGCCGCCCGCTCGCCTACTGAGGACAAGTCGACCTGGTCGGCGCCGAGGGTCAGCCGGTAGCCCGCAGGGCCGATTTCCAGCGCGCCCTCCGGCAGCGCCGACCGCAGCCGGGAGACCTGGGTATGCAGCGCGTTCATCGGCGACCGCGGCGGCTGTTCGCCCCAGACCTCCTCGATCAGGGCGTCCGCGCCACGGCTGCGACCGGGTCGCAGTGCGAGGGCGGTGAGCAGGAGCCGGGAGCGAGCGCCCGGCAGCGGTGTCAGAGCACCGTCGCGGCGCAGCGCGACCTCGCCCAGCAAGGCCACCACGACCGATTCGCCTGCGGGCGTCGTCACTGCTCGACTGTGGCCGTGCGGGCCGTTGTGCTCCGGAAACATCCCGCGGTCATCGTAGGCGAGCAGGCCCGACGGGGCCGACACGATTTCTTTGCCGCGATCAGGAGCGGTCGGTCGCATAGTCTGACCCCCATGGCTGAGTTCGAGGTGGTCCGGTCGGCTGTGATCACGGCCGCTCCCGAGCGCGTGCACGGGCTGATCAACGATTTCCACGAATGGGTCAAGTGGTCGCCGTGGGAGGACCTCGACCCGCAACTGCAACGCAGCTATTCCGGCGCGGACTCCGGTGTCGGCGCGCGCTATGCCTGGAGCGGCAACCGCAAGGCGGGGGCGGGCAGCATGGAGATCATCGGCAGCGCCGACCGCGAGATCGGCGTGCGCCTGGAGTTCCTGAAGCCGATGAAGGCGACCAACATGGTGACCTTCGCCCTGGACCCGGTCGAGACCGGCACCGAAGTGACCTGGCGGATGACCGGACAGCAGACCGGCCTGATGGGCTTCATCGGCAAGATCATTCCGATGGACAAGTTCATCGGCAAAGATTTCGAGAAGGGACTCGCACGGTTGCAGGAGGCGGCGGCCACAGAAACGGCCTGACCGCCGCGCGCCCCATCAGGCGTACCTCCGCCTACGCTCCGGCCATGCGCGGACTGACGACGGACTACGTCCGACCGCGCCCATTATGCGTACCTCCGCCTACGCTCCGGCCATGCGCGGACTGACGACGGACTACGTCCGACCGCGCCCATTATGCGTACCTCCGCCTACGCTCCGGCCATGCGCGAACTGACGACGGACTACGTCCGACCGCGCCCATTATGCGTACCTCCGCCTACGCTCCGGCCATGCGCGGACTGACGACGGACTACGTCCGGCTGGGCCGATTATGCTGCGGACATGGCTACTGCAGCGCAATGGATCGAGGGCGCGCGACCCCGTACCCTGCCGAACGCGATCGCCCCGGTGCTCGCCGGGACCGGCGCCGCCGCGTCCGTCGGCGGTGCGGTGTGGTGGAAAGCGATTCTCGCGCTGCTCGTTTCCCTGGCGCTGATCATCGGCGTGAACTACGCCAACGACTATTCCGACGGCATCCGCGGCACCGATGACGTCCGAGTCGGCCCGTTGCGTTTGGTCGGGCAGAAACTGGCCTCGCCCGCCGCGGTGAAGACCGCCGCGATCGTCAGTCTGGTCATCGCCGCCGTCCTGGGTCTGGTGCTGGTGTTCACCAGCGCGTGGTGGCTGCTGCTCGTCGGCGCGGCCTGCCTGGCCGGGGCCTGGTACTACACCGGCGGCAGCAACCCGTACGGCTACAGCGGATTCGGTGAAGTGGCGGTGTTCGTCTTCTTCGGCTTGGTCGCCGTGCTCGGCACCCAGTTCGTGCAGGCGGGCCGGATCGACTGGGTGGGTGCGCTGCTCGCGGTCTCGGTGGGCGCGTTCTCCAGCGCCGTGCTCGTCGCGAACAATCTGCGCGACATCCCCACCGACACCGACTCCGGAAAAGTCACGCTCGCCGTGAAACTCGGCGACCCGCGCACCCGCACCCTGCACCTGGCGCTGCTGACGGTGCCGTTCCTCGCGACGCTGGTGCTGGTGGCCCGCACGCCGTGGGCACTGGCCGGGCTGCTGGCGATCCCGCTCGCCGTGCGCGCCAACGCGCCGGTGCGCGGCGGCAAGGGCGGCCTGGAACTGATTCCGGCCCTGCGGGATTCCGGCTTGGCCCTGCTGGTGTGGTCGGCGGTCACCGCGCTGGCGGTCGGGCTGGGCTAGCGCAGGCGAGTCCGGCCTTCGACCGACGCGACCACCTCGGCCCGAACGCGGCTTTCGCGCGAAGCGAGACCGAGCGTGGTCCGTGCGCGGCGTGGGGAATCAGTCCGCGTCCGGCACCAGAATGCCCAGCACCCAGTTCACGATCGAGACGATGATGCCGCCGAGCACCGCGGCCCAGAAGCCCTCCACGCGCAGGCCGTAATCGGTGAACGCGTCGGTGATCTCGGCGGTCAGCCACAGCATGAACGCGTTGATCAGCAACAGGAACAGGCCGAGCGTCACGATCACCAGCGGTAGTGACAGCAACTTCACAATCGGCTTGACCAGTGCGTTCACCACCGTGAACACCGCGGCGACCGCGAGGACGACGGCGATCTTGGCGCCGGTGCCGCCTTCGGGCGCAAGGATGTCGATCTTGTCGACCCAGAAGGCGGCCAGCCAGATGGCCGCCGCGTTGATGATCAACCGAATCACGAGCTGCATGGGCCAATGCTAGGCCCAGGGTGCGAGGACGCGCCGCCGGAAAGACCGACTGGGACAGTGCATGCCCGCTCGCTCAGGCCGCGCGGTCCAGCAAAGTGTGCACTTCAGGGCGCAACTGGTCGATCGCGGCTGCTCCGCCGAACAGGCGCTCGGTGGTCTGGTTGGGCGCCCGCAGGATACCGAGCAGGATGTGCCCGGATTCGATGGTCTTGTCCTTGCGGCCGAGCGCCTCGCGCAGCGACAGCTCGAGCACCTTCTTCGCGTCTCTGGTGAACGGGATGTGCCGGTAGTCCCCGGCACGGCCCCAGCCGAACAGCCCGCGCCTCGGCTCGGGTGCGGCGCGCTCGAGCGCGTCCTCGCCGAAGTGGGCCTCCAGCGACTCCCGCACCGCGTCGAGGTCGATACCGATGGACCGCAACGCCTCGGCGTCCTCGGCGCCGAGCGGATCGCCCTTGCCCTGCTCCGCGAGCGTGCGCAGCACGCCTGCATGGGTGAGTCCCGCGCCGGCCAGCAGTGCCGTGAGCTCCGGCTCGCCCTGCGCGAGCAGCCCGAGCAGCACGTGCTCCACATCGATGGTCGACGAGCGCAGTTCCCGCGCGTCCTCCTGGGCGACCACGATCGCCGTGCGCGCCGACCTGGTGAACCGTTCGAACATCAGCGGCTCCTGTCTCTCCGGTTGTATTTCTGGTGGACCGCCTGCTTGCTGACCTCGAGCGCTTCCGCGATCGCCTGCCAGGACCAGCCCTGGGCACGGGCGTTGGCGACCTGGATCGCTTCGAGACGTTCGAGCAGCCTGCGTAGCGCGAGCACCGCGCGCAGCCCGACCTTGGGATCGGGGCTGCCCGCGGCGGCCGCCAGAGTGGTTGCTTCCGTCATGACGTCAATTTTGATTGACGCGCCCGCCTGGTGTCAACAAAAATTGACGAACCAGGACGCGGCACGGCCCGCTTCCACTCTCCGCGAACAAAGAAGACGCGCCTGGGCGCGGCAGGTCAGCCGTCCCAGACGCCGGTCGCCAGGAACTTCTCCAAGATCGCCGTCGGCTCGGCGAGGTTCAGCCCCTGCGAGGCGACCCACTCGTCGTCGAAATACGTTCCGGCATACCGATCGCCGCCATCGCACAGCAGCGTGACCACGCTGCCGCTGCGTCCTTCGGCGATCATCTCGGCGATCAGGGCGAACACGCCCCACAGGTTGGTTCCGGTCGATCCGCCCACTCGCCGGCCGAGCCGCCCGCTGGCGAACCTCGCGGCGGCGATGGACGCCGCGTCGGGCACCTCGAACATGCGGTCCACCACCTGGCCGACGAACGACGGCTCCACCCTGGGGCGGCCGATGCCCTCGATCCGGGAGGGCATTCCGGTCTGGTAGGCCGCGTCCCCCGTCTCGTATCCGCCGAAGAAGGCGGAATTCTCCGGATCGACCACGGCCAGCTTCGTCGCGTGCCTGCGGTAGCGGATGTAGCGGCCGATGGTGGCGCTGGTGCCGCCGGTGCCCGCCCCGACCACGATCCACTCCGGCACCGGATCGCTCTCCAGGGCCATCTGCTGGAAGATCGATTCGGCGATGTTGTTGTTGCCGCGCCAGTCGGTGGCGCGCTCGGCGTGGGTGAACTGGTCCATGTAGTGGCCGTCGCATTCGGCCGCCAGCCGCGCCGCCTCGGTGTACATGTCCGGCGGGCGCCGCACGAAATGGCAACGTCCGCCCTGCGCCTCGATCAGCGCGATCTTCTGCGGCGAGGTGCTCGCGGGCATCACCGCGACGAAATCGAGGCCCAGCAGCTTCGCGAAGTATGCCTCGCTGACCGCGGTGGAACCGGAGGACGCCTCCACCACGGTCGTACCCTCGGTGACCCAGCCGTTGCAGATCGCGTAGAGGAACAGCGAGCGGGCCAGGCGGTGCTTGAGGCTGCCGGTGATGTGGGTGGACTCGTCCTTGAGATACAGCTGGACGTTCCACTCGGCGGGCAGCGGGTAGCGCAGCAGGTGGGTATCGGCGCTGCGCTGGGCGTCGGCGTCGATCAGCCGCACCGCGTTGTCGACCCAGTCGCGCGGCGCGGCGTGATCGCAGGATTTCACGAAGGCGTGCCCGAGCCGGGCGAGCTGGGCGGCTGATCACCGCGCAGCCGCGCGCGCAGTTCGGCCTTGTCGCGCCGTCTGCGCTCGTCGACCAGGGCGATGTCCTCGTTGACCTTGACCCGCAGCCGTTTGAACAGGGTCAGCGACAGCGGCATCGCGATGATCAGAGCGAACAGGGCGGCGACCACCAGCGGGATGTCCACCGACACCAGTCGCGCGGCCAGCACGATCACCGCGGTGAGCACCACCACGAGACCCAACCTCGCGACGGTGTACAGGGCTAGATTGCGGGCCAGCCTGCGTCCTGCGCCAGGGGTTTGCTGTCCGGAAGCACCTTTTGGTGGAGTTGCGTCACGCACATCCCTCAGCCTATGCGAAGCTGTTGCCCGCCCCCGGTGCACGCCCATAGCCGAGGGTGGGGCGCACATCCGTTTTGTCTATTACCTCCCCTTTACCAACTGTAGGTGGTTCGAGTACCTAGGGGTTTCAGTGCGACGATGGCGCCATCTGATGAGGGAACTGTCGAGAACGGAGAGGTTTGCTATGACTGCGATCACCGTCGGCGGCCAGGACACCCTGCTGACTCCGGGCCAGGTTGCTGCCCTGTTCCACGTCGACCCCAAGACCGTGACGCGCTGGGCTCATGCCGGGCGCCTCGGGTCGTTGCGCACACCGGGCGGACATCGCCGGTTCCGCGAATCGGAAGTACTCCAGCTGCTCAAGTCGCTGACCACCGAGGCGACCGCACGCTGATCGCAGGCCGCGCGGGCCCGTCGTGCTCGGGTCCGCGCTCGCCCGCAGACCATTTTCGCGTCTGCGGTGTGCTGGAGTCACGTCCGCGACTACCCTCGTAACCAGGAGGTGAGCGACGTGACGTACCTGTTGGCACTCATCGCGGTGGTGGCAATAGCGGTGTTGTGCTGGAAGGCGTTCGGCCCCGAGCGGACTGGACCCACTGCCCCGCAGACGCGTTCACCAGAGCGCAAACGCGTCATCGGACCCGACGACGACCCGGAGTTCCTCTGGCGACTATCTCGCCAGCACCGAGACGGCGAGTCCGGTTCCGCCGAGCGCTGATCGTTCGCATCACCCGCGCGAAAGCACGCGCCGAGCGGCATCCGGCGCTCGCGCGTTCTCCGCTCAGCACGTTGTGCCGAGCATCCGGTCGTGGCGCCGTCCTGGCGGCACGACGATCGAGACCCCGGTACGTGTGGGGCAGGCGCGCTGCGGTGCGCCTGCCCCACACGATCCGCGAGCTATCGATCAGGGCTCGCCGTTGACGACCGCCATCAGCGCGTCCATGAACGGTTGCCCGCCCTGGATGGCTCCACCCGCGATCGCGCCGACGACCAGGCCGATCGGGCCGGTGATGATGCTGAAGAAGCCCAGGCCGATCAGGGCTCCGAGCAGGCCGCCGAGCAGTGCGCCACCGACCACGCCGACGACGTTCTTGTTCAGTTCCGCGATCAGCCGGTTCATCGAGCTGATCGGCTGCATCTCGCCGATCTCCTTGGCGTCGGCCACCGGGGTGAGCGCGAGACGCCGTCCGCTGTCGCTGATTTCGTGCGCGACAGACAGCTTGCTGCCGGAAACCTCGAAGGTCAGCGGCACTTCCGCGACCACGGCTCCGGTCTCGGAGGTCAGCTTGATCTTGGTGCCGTCATCGACCACCGCGAAGGTGCCGTGCTCGACGGCGGTGCTGATCGCACCGGTCTCGCGGGAGACCGTGGTGCGGTAGTCGACTCCTTGCTCGACACCAACTGTCGTGATCTCTCGATCCGGTTCTACGGGTTGCGCGTTCGCGGCGCCCGCGGTGATGCCCACTGCGGCAACCGCACCGAGCGTTATGGCGGCAATAGTGCCGAACTTCATTCTGGAATTCCTTCTCAGCAGACACCCGGCTCCGGAGGCCGGATGGCGTGTGACTGTACAGCGCCCGTGACTTGTTTCCAGACCTGGCGGCCGGCACACACGATCGAGAAGGTTCGTTATCCGATTGTGATCACTCCTGCCGATGGCGGGGCCACGCAGGTGAATTTCCGGGACGGATCACCGGTTCCGGGAAGGAGAACTCGACGCGGACGCGCCCCGTAGTGTATGCATGGCGTGGTCTTCAATCCGCAAGATTCACAACTTCGGGTCGCTAGGTGGGTTCGAAGGGTTACAGCTCTGGAGGACGTGACGTGTCGCGCCAACGTGTCCGTGCCGGTATCACCCTGGCCGCCTTCATGGTCGGGACCGGACTGGCGGCCGCCCTCGTGGTCTTCGCCGCGGTATCGATGACCGACCCCGCCGACGAGCCCGCCAAGGCCGCCCAGACCGCTGACGCGCCGATCGCATCGGCGCCCCCGTCGACCACCGAGGAGCCGCTGCCGACCACCACGGAGGCGCTGCCGACCACGTCGGCGATGCGCGGCGCGTCGAACAAGAGCGCCACCAGCCTCCAGGTGAACATCGGCGACTGCGTGTCGTTCGGCGGCGCGGGCGGGATCGACAAAACCGCTTGTGGCAGCGGGAACTCCCTGTACAAGGTCATCGAGAAGGCGCCGGCGAACAGCACGTGTCCCACCGACGCCGACCGCACCTACAACGACACCTTGCACGGCGCGGTGCAGGCAGCGCTGTGCCTGGATATCGACTGGGTGGTCGGCGGCTGCATGGAGCTGACCCCCGACCATCCCAAGCGACTGGACTGCGCCGCCCCCACCCCCGGCGCGGTCCGGGTGATCGACGTCAAGCAGAACACCGTCGACGTCAACGCCTGCGGCTCGGCCGACAGCGGGATCGTCTACCAGCAGCGCCATTTCGTCGTCTGCGTCGCCCGGCTCTGACCTTGCCGAGGACTCGTTCGCACACGCCGTTTCCAGCCGCCGGACGCGAGGTGCCGCGCGACAGTCCTTAACAGACTTGCGAACCCCGCGGCAAGGTTCCGCGTGACAGCCTCACTGCCACCGGGTTTTTCGGCGCGTAATCAGCGTGATGATTGCGTGTCCGATCACGGCGCGGATCGATCGCGCTGTCGCGGCCGAATTTCGAAGCGTAGCCCGATAACGTTCGCGCCGATCGGTTTTGGCGCTGTTCCGCTAATAAAAATCAAATAGTTCCGCGAAATAACGTTCGGGCGCGTGTCGAGGCGGCGCCAGCTGTCCGTTTCCGGTCGTGTCGCCGGGCGGGTTGGCCGATACTGGGAGCGTGCGGAACAAGCTGTGGGGTGGGGTTCTGATCGTTCTCGGTATCACCGGGATCGGGCTGGGGATCTGGCTGTTCATGTCGCTCGGCTTGGACGAGGGTGACAAGCTGGCCAGCGTCGTCGGGATGTTCGTCGGGGTCGTGGCGCTGGGTGTTTCGATCTATGGCGTGGCCCTGGCCCGCCGCGATACCGGAGCGGCGGCAGCCCGATCGACCGGCGGGACCTCCATCACCGGGTCCGTCATCGGGGGCGGCGTTTCCACGATCACCGATGTCGCCGGGCCGGTCACCATCCGCCGACGCACACCTCCGCCCGGGGCGGTACCGCCGCCTGCTCCCGGCGCACCAGGCCGCCCGAGGAGGCAACCGGCTGACGATCTGACGATCACCGACAGCACGGTGGCCGGCCGGGTCGACCGTATCCGTGGTGCGGGTTCGGTCGAAATGGACGAATGAAGCTGCGCTGGTGGCGCGATCGTCACCCGGGGCAACAGCTCGCCAACAGCAGCGTCGGCGGCAGCGTCATCGCCATCCGGCATGTCGTCGGTGACGTCACCATCACCGATCGTGCCGTGGACTCCGGCCACCGGTACTGGTGTGAGCCGTTTCCCCGCGCGGAGAAGCTACCGGTAGGCCAGGCGCGGGCCCAGCCGTCGCTGCTGCTGCAGCCGCGCTACAGCGTGGTCCGGTTCCTCGGCCGCGACAGCGAACTCACCGAGCTCGACCGCTGGCTGGCCGCACCCGAGCCCATCGCGGTACATCTGGTGCACGCCGCGGGCGGTGAGGGAAAGTCCCGGCTGGCCGGTCGATTCTGCGAAAACGCCACCGCCGCCGGGTGGGCCGCGTGGCGGGCGATCCACACCACCGAAGCGAGCGGACTGCCCGGCGCCATCGCGTTGACCGACCGCAACGCGGTGCTCCTTGTGGTCGATGACGCACACCGCTGGCCGGTCGCCCACCTGGACTCGCTGGTCACCAATCTGCGCGCGGTCACCGCCACCGGCGGTGTGAAGGCGCGGGTGCTGTTGCTGGCACGCGCTACCGGGTACTGGTGGTCGACCCTGTCTTCTCGCTTGCTCGAACTCGGCGTCGCCGTCGGCGTGACGGCACTCGCGCCCTTGGGGTTACGGTTCGACCGCGCGTCGGTCTTCGATAGCGCGGTCACCGGATTCTCCCGAGCGTTGCAGCTGCGCGACTTGCCCGCCAACCGCTACCGGGTCGGCATCGATCTCGGCGACCCCCGGTTCGATTCGGTGTTGTCCATCCATATGGCGGGGCTGGCGGCCATCCATTCCCGCATCCGCAACGTCTCCCCTGGCCACGACCCCGCAGCGGTGTCGGCCTACCTGCTGGGTCTGGAATACACCGACTGGGCCGACCGATTCGCGCGAAAACTCATCACCACCAGCCCCGAGGTCATGCGCCGCGTGGTCCACCTGGCGACCATCACCGGCGGTATGTCCCACTCCGACGCCCGCGCCCTGCTCCTCTCGGCCGGGCTGGCGGTCGATGAAGCTCACGCCGGGCGGATCGTCGACGACCACAGCCTCTGCTATCCCCCGACGACCAGCGTGCTGACCCCGCTGCAACCCGACCGGCTCGGCGAGGACTTCCTCGCGCTGAACACCCCGGGTAAACCGGACCGCACCGGCGACGCACTACCCGCCGACCCCTGGACCGTCGACGCCGCACACCAGCT
The DNA here is from genome assembly GCF_015477775.1 of Nocardia abscessus. GTDB lineage: Bacteria > Actinomycetota > Actinomycetes > Mycobacteriales > Mycobacteriaceae > Nocardia > Nocardia abscessus_A. Next base: position 63,669 of record NZ_JADLQO010000001.1, read on the forward strand.
CATCCGCCGCCGCGACGGCGCCGTCACACCGTGGGTGAGCGCCGGGATCGTCCGACTGGTCGAAGCCGCGGGCCGCTGGCCCCACCTCGCACCCACACTGCTGTACCCGAGCCTGCACCGCGACCCCACCCTCGCCGCCACGACAGGAGGCGCGACGCTGACCCGGCTGGCCGACCTCCCCGGCATCGCACCCGACATCCTGACCGCCATCCAGCAGTACCTCACCGACAACCCCGGCCTCGACACCACCACCGCCGCACGAGCACTCGACATCGCGCTGCTTCCGCACCGCATCACCTCGACCACCGACCCGGCCGAGCGAGCCGACCTCTACCGGCGGTACTCCTGGCAGCTGCGCGCCGCCCATCGATACCACGAGGCACTCAGCGCCGCCGAGCACGCTGCCGAGCTCTACCGATCGTTGAACGACACCGACCCCGACCACTACGTGCCGTTCCTCGCCGCAGCGCTCTCAATTCTCGGGACCCGACTGGGTGATGTGGGTCGCCAGCATGAGGCACTCGGCGCGGCGCAGGAAGCTGTCGCCCTTTACCGGCGCCTGGCGGAAGCCCGTGCCGAGACCTACCTGCCCGAACTCGGGAACGCGCTGACCCAACTCGGGATCCGTTTGGGTCGGCTGGGGCGCAACCACCAAGCACTCGGTGCCGCACAGGAGGGCGTCGACCTCTACCGACGCTTGGCCGAGGCCGACCCCGCCCGCCACCTGCCCCGCCTCGCCAGCCCGCTGAACAACCTCGCCTCCCGGTTGGGTGCGCTCGGCCGCCACTACGAGGCACTCGACGCGGTTCAGGAAGCCACCACCCTCTACCGGCAAATCGCCGAGGCCGACCCCGACACCTTCTTGCTCGATTTCGCCAGGTCGCTGAACAACCTCGGGATCCGGTTGGGCGAACTGGGCCGCCACCAGGAGGCACTCGACGCGGCACAAGAAGCCGTTTCCCTCTACCGGCAGCTGGTCGAAGCCGATTTCGACGCCCACCTGCCCGGCCTCGCAGAGGCATTGATACAACTCGGAATCCGTTTGAGCCGGCTTGGCCACCACCACGAGGGGCTCGAAGCCTCGCAGGAAGGCGTCGGCCTCCACCGACGCCTGGCGAATGCCAACCCGGAGACCCACCTCGCCAAACTCGCGGAAGCCCTGACAGAACACAGCTTGGGGTTGGGACGGCTGGGCCGCCATCACGAAGCACTCGAGACCGCGCAGGAGGGGGTCGTCATCTACCGACGGCTGGCGGAATCCAGCCCGGACACCCATCTATCGGATCTGACCAGCGCGCTGAACAATCTCGGAATCCGGTTGGGCGAGCTCGGCCGCCGCCACGAGGCACTCGATGCCGTCCGGGATGCCGTCGCCCACTACCGACAACTGGCCGCAGCCGCCCCCGACACCTACTCGCAGAATTTCGCCAGGTCACTGAACAATCTCGGAATCCGGTTGGGCGAGCTCGGCCACCACCACGAGGCACTCGAAGCCACACAGGAAGCCGTCTCCATCAACAGACGCCTGACCGAGGCCAACCCGGACACTCACCTACTCGAACTGGCCAAGTCGCTGACCAACCTCGGAGTCCGGTTGAGCCGGCTGGGCCGTCACTACGACGCACTCGAGACCGCGCAGGAAGCCGTCACCATCAACAGACGCCTGGCCGAGGCCAACCCGGACACTCACCTGCCAGAACTCGCCGAATCACTTCTGTTCTTCGCCGAGAACACGATCAGAGCCGAAGAGCAGCTACAGCACGGGCTCTCCGCCGTCCAGGAAGCGGCCACATTGCTCGAGGCTCAGGTCGATCAGGTGCCCGAGGCATACCGATCCCGGCTCGTGCAAGCCCGCCGAGCCCGCAGCGATCTGCTCCAGCAGCTGTCCACCGAATGGCGCGCGCCGTAACCGTCGGAAGACACGCCGCGCGGCCTCGATCTTCTTCCCCGCTTGCCACCTGCACGACGGAAATCACCAGGTACCGTCGCAAGTGGGTAGCCATCGGCGGAGGAGTACGCCATGAACGACATCCCCCCTAACGAAGTCGGGCGCAGGCTGCGTGAAATACGCGCGTGGCGCGGGCAAAGTCTCGAGGTGGTCGCGGGGCTGGCCGGTATCAGCTTCGGATACCTCGGTCGTCTCGAGCGCGGGGAGCAAGCGCTATCCAATCGCGCCACGCTCGAGGCGCTGGCGCGGGCGCTGCGCGTCTCACCGTCGGAGTTCTATCCGGCAGCCGGACAAGCTGGTTCACGTGCCGAAGGGAACGAGTCCGCCCATGCCGGAGTTGTCGCGATCGAACGCGCGCTCGATGTCTACGAACTCGGCGACGACCCCGGCGGCGTGGTTCGTGAATGGCCTGCCATCGCCGCCGATCTCGAGCGCTTGGCCGAAATGGCGCAGGTGACCTCGGACTTCACCGGACAAGCTGAACTCGTGCCCGCACTGTTGGGCGAGCTGCACGCGGTCTACGCCCGATCGCCGGAATACCGTCGCAACGTCCTGCTCGGCCTGATCACTTGCTACGCCTCGGCCATGTGGGTGACCAAGCGTCTCGTGGGCCGTGGTCTGCCGTTGCTGGCTGCCAAAGCCGCGCAGGAGTGCGCCGCCATGCTGGAATCCCCGGCGTGGTCCGGGTTCACCGTTTGGCTACGCGGTGATGCTACGGGCGGTCTGTCCCGGCCCGAGCAGTATCGGCGCGCGGTGCGCTGCATAGATGAACTCAGCCCGCGGCTGGACGACTTAAACGTGTTGCAAACGTCCGGGATGTTGCATTTGTCGGCCGCACTCGCCTCGGCGGTGCAGGGCGACCGGTCCACCGCCGACACGCATCTGGACGAAGCCTCCGCCTTGGCCGCGCGCATGGACACCGAGACCGGGTCGTTCGGGCGCTTGTGGTTCGGCGCACCGAACATCGGAATCTGGCGCGCGTGCATCGGCATGGAGTTCGGCGACGGCGTGAAGGTGGCCGAGCAAGCGCGCGGGGTCGATGTGCGCACGATCCCCAGCAGGTCCCGACAAGCCGAGTTCTACATGGAGATCGGCCGCGCATTGCTGACCGATCCCGCCAAGCGTGAGCAGGGTGTGCGACTACTGCTCCGAGCAGAAGACCTTGCACCGCAACGTGTCCACGCCGATCTCCTGGCCCGCGAAGCTGTGGCCGACGTGCTACGGGCCGCACGCCGCGACGCCGGAGGACGTGACCTGCGCGGCCTGGCATGGCGTCTGGGAATCGCTCCCGACCACGCACCAACGAACTGATCGAAATCCTGCGGTTTGTCCTTGATGGACAAAACCGTTGTGGCTCAGCTCATAACGTCTCCCCCGGCCCCGACGCCGGGGTGAGCGGGCCGATTCCTCATCTCGGCCGCGCCAGCGCAGTAGGGACCGCTGGCTGGGGTTGATGCCCTCGGCGTCGGGTGCTTTCCAATCGGATGGCAGGGAGGCGCAGGGGAATGAATGCCGGCAGGGGGCAAGGATTGTATTCGGCGGGGATGGCCGAGCTGGAACGGATGGCGGCGTTCCTGAAAGACGAGTCGACGCAGTTCCGTGGGGCGTTGACGGACGCGCGAGGTCCGCTGGCGATCGGATTGCGGTGCTCGGCGGTCCCGGGTGCCGATGCGGTGGGCGATCAGACGACGATCGAGACGTTGGCGCGGCGGCATGGGTACACGCTGGCTTCTACGTATGTGGCTGCCCCGCAAACGGTGCCGTTGGTTGTCACCGCGAGTGTGTTGGAAATGGTGCACGTGACCCGAGCGGGCGCGGTGATCGTTCCTGGGATGGCGCATCTGGGCGGGTCGGTCCCGGTCGAGTTCACCCGGGTGTGCAGTGTGATCATGCCGGGGCATGTGATGCTCGGCCGAACTTTGTATCCGCCTCCACCAACGTCCGACGACAACACGGACGCGGAGGCGCAGAGGTGAGCGCGACGGGCGTAGGGAGCTTCGATCTTACGACCCCGCACGGGCGATGCGCTTTCTACAAGATGGTCTGTCAGCTCCCGGCCGAGATCGAACCCGAAGCCCTCGGCCGAATCGTCGTGCGGGCGGGTTCGATTGTCTGGGGTGTGTCGGCGCCAGAGCCATTGGGGCGGGCCGTGAGCGACCAGCTACGCAGCGGCGGGCACAGCCTCGGCCCGATCATCACGCACCCGCATTCCCGGACCTGGACCTTTCTCGTGCGGCCCGACCTGCCCGACGACCCCCGAATCTTCGCGGGCCTGTTCCGGGATCGAGTGAAAGTGATCCGCGACGGCGGCTTGATCGCGCTCCCGTCCCCGGCCGTCAGCACCACCAGCTACCGGACGTGGCTCGAGGCACCCCGCGACACCTACCGGCCCTCGGGACGGCTGGTCGTCGAAGCGGCGCGCGCATGCCTGCTCACACGAGCGGTCAGGACAAGCAGATGAACCGGCGCGCAGCTCTGGACAGCTCTCCCCGCTGCGGTTCCAGCCACCGCACCGGGATCGGCCCGATCACACCAGCAGCCACCCGAATCGCGGTGTCATGAGCGGCCACACCCGATCTCCGCACCCAGAGGAACCCGACGTACACCTGTCGGTATACCTGCACGACCAGCGAATGGACTTCGCAGCATGCCTGACCGCCGCACTCGTATTCGTCCAAGACTGGAACGCCCGCCACCGCCCCGGCGCGGTAACCGTCCTCCCTGGCAACCCGACCGGCCTCCCCCGCCTCCCCAACGAACGGCTCTACCTCGAATCCTGACCAGCCCGGTCCGAGGCGGCCCTCGGTTCATCCCATTCGTTTCAGCGCGCCCTTGCGCCCTTGGTCCCCACAGCGGGGGAGCGAAGTGGCCAGCGTCACTCGAGAAAACCGATCGAGGTGGAACCGAAATCGTGACCGATCCGTCGAAGAATGTTGAGAGCACACCTTGGAAGACATGGATGGTCCTGATGTCGACTCACCTCAGCGAGGCCGTCTACAAGGCGGGGGTACTGGACCAGCCGTGCGTCATCGTGATCGATAAGGCTGGATTTTGGGCCGAGCCAGCGTAGCCGCACGGGTACCACGCTTTTCGCCGATCACCCGTGATGGCCTCGCCGAGCGGCCTCATGCAGGTCGCGGCGTTCAGGGGCAAGCCATGAGTGCCGCGTCCCACAGCTCACTGTTGCGGCGTCGGTACTAGACACTGATCATTGCCATGTTTCGGGGGAGTGTGCACATTTACGGCACGATGAGCGACGCGGTTCGGATCGTCGGGATCTATGCCAAGCGGATGGCGCTGCAAATCGGTGACGAGCCGACGTATTTCGCGGTCGATGAGGATTGGTTCGACTCGTTCCGACTTGTCGCGCAATGGCTGGAATACAACGAAGACCTGACGACCGATGATCTTCCGGAGGGGCGGAAGGTGCTGGAGATCAGTTGTATTTTCCGGTCGGCAGTGGACAGGCAGCCGAATCGGTTTGTCGAGAGGACGATCGACGCCGTGGTCGAGGAGTTCTTTCGCGACGGTGGGCGGCCGGAGTCGGGGAATCCGGAATCGATTCCGTGGGCGAGTTCGTCGGGTGAGCTGGACGAGGACGAAGTCGAGCGGTTTCGGAAGCGCTTTCCGGGTGCGCAATTGGGTTGAAGTCGCTTAGCCGAGGCTGGTTTTCGAAGGTCCCACCCACACCGAACAACCTCACCAACGCTTTCGACCGCGATCCCGGCGCGGCTCCCTCCGTCCCCGGAGAAGCGCTGATCCAGGAGGGCTCAGGATGAGGAGAGACCTACAAGCACCGGTTCAGGCATGAACATCGGCGACGACAGGCCCCTACGGCGGAATAGGGCGGCGTCCTGCTCGCGATTCGGCTTCACTTCGATCGCACGCACGTGTCCATAGCGACCGCTGGTCTCGTCGCGGAACTGGTAGGTCGGCACCACCTGGAGATCATCCGCAGTTGCGAATGTCGTACCGCCCCAGCTCAGGACGACGAGATCGGTTTCCCCGACGGTTCCCTCGACCCGGTACAGCGGCGCGAACCTGTGGGCGAACATACCCCGCCGAACGGACACCGATGTGACTTCGAACAGGCCAGCGGCGCGACCGCTGTCGATGGTCGATAGCGCGGCGGGCCACGGCTCAGTAGCGCCGATGGGCGTGAAGTCGTGGTTCTGCCGGAAATCATGCCTGTGGTCGAACTCCGCGAGGGACGCCTGCCTGTCGACCACGCCACAAATCTGCGTCAGGTCGGGGCGGGTGAATCCACGTGCGGCCATGTAGAAACCGATCAGGTTCGACGGTAGATCCTCCTGGGCGTACGACGACTGTCCCACCAGGTCGGTCCACGCCTGCTGCGCCTCGAAGTCGACCGACAGCCGCTTGAATATCGCCAGCGCGACCTGCAGCACTTCCTCACCGGACAGTGCGCGCAGCAACCGCACCTGTACCGAGGCGCTCGAAAGAACCGTTCCGAATTCGGACACCATGGTGGGGCTGGAGAATTCTCCCCTGGATGCGGTGCCGAACGCGTCCGAGGCTTGGCGTACTCGGCCGATCAGATCGGCTGCCAGGTGCGGCGATGCGTGGTCCCAGTCGATCCACCCGCACCGCGTCGAGAAGTCGTACCGGCCTTGTTCGACCCCGGTTCGGCGCGGCACTCGCTGCACTACCGGCACCGCCGCGCTGAACAGGCCCGCGGTGGCCCGGTTACCAACGGCACGCTGAAGCCCGGCTACCCAGTGCTGCCGGCCGACGGGATTGTGTGCGACCTGAGGGTCGGTCAGGCGATCAGGCGCAGACCGCCGCCTCGCACGCTCATGGGTCACGGGTGAAATGTATGTGCATTCGCCCATCGCCGCAGGTACCCGATAGCCATGCAGGTGGACAACGATCTCTGCCCGATCGGGCGACGATGATCGACGTTCACGGAGTCTGCCCTAGAGGGGCCGCAGCCCAGCTCCATCAAAATTCGAGTTCGGTCCAGGGGATGGTGATCGGGAACGGGAAGTCGAACTCGATTCCCTCCGGGTTCTGGTGGGTCCACTCGGCGGCGAGAATGTAGTTGGCGGCGCGGAGTGGGTGGACCCCGTCCGGGAGCTGTGCATGGCCGGCGTCGAGGCCGTAAGCGCGAACGGTGGCGATCGCGCTGATCTCGCGGGCCAACGTCACCGAACGGGTTAGTTCAACCCCGCGTACGAGTGCAACCCGCTGATCACCATGTTGATGATGAACAGGTTGAACAGCATGGCGACGAAGGCGGCGATGTTGATCCAGGCGGCCTTGGTGTCGCGCCAGCCAGAGGTGGCGCGGGCGTGCAGGTAGGCGGCGTAGAGGACCCAGGCGATGAAGGAGCAGGTTTCCTTCGGGTCCCAGCCCCAGAAGCGGCCCCAGGCGGCCTCGGCCCAGATGGCGCCGAGGATGACGCCGGCGCCGAACAGCGGGAAACCGATGATGGTGGTCTTGTAGGCCAACCGGTCCAGGGTGCGGGCGTCGGGCAGGCGGCGGGCGATGGCGCCGAGGATGTTGTCGGACTCCTGGCCGTCCGGCTGGCGCAGGCGGTACAGGAAGAGCATGCTCGCCACGCCCGCGAACAGGAACACACCGCTGCCGATCGCGACGATGGTGACGTGCAGCGGCAGCCAGAACGACCGCAGCGCGGGCACCACGGGCGCGGCGTCCGCGTAGAGCACGGTGCCCGCGAGGAACAGCAAGAGCAGCACCGGCACCAGCACGAACGCCCAGATACCCCGGTAGCGCTGATCGCGCAGGAACACCACGCCCACGACCACGGCGGCGGCCGTGGCCATGGTGACGAACTCGTACATATTGCCCAGCGGGAAGCGGTCGGTCGCGAAGCCGCGCAACACGATCGCGCCCACGTGCAGCGCGATGGCGACCATCAGCACCGAGAACGCCATATTGCCCAGCCGCTCCGACAGCGGCCGCCGCGCGGGCTCGGCGACGCGTCCCGGCCCCTGCGGGGTCGACCCGCCGCCCACGGTCACCAGCTCGCGCTCGGCGACCTGGCGGCTGCGCGCCGTCGCGTACTGCCAGATCAGCAGCACCAGCACCAGCGCGTACACCACGATCGCCGTCTTGAACGCGAAATCGCTGTACCTGGCGATGGTCTCGTCGATCGGCATGGTCACTCTCCCGTGGTCTCGGCGCCCCGCGCCGCAGTGGTCCCGGCGTCCGTGTCGAGCAGGCGGGCGCGCAGCCGGTCGAACTCGCCGCCCCAGCCCGCCTGGTCGGTCCTCGCGAGCCCGCCCATCTCTACTACAGTGCGTCGTTTGTCAACGGTACCGGCTGCGTCCTCGGCCGGGTACACCCGCACCCAGATCCGGCGGCGCTTGACCAGCAGCGAGACCAGCAGGCCCGCCATCATCAGCAACGCGCTCACCAGCACCCACTGCTGGGCGGGGTCGTGCGAGACCTGCAGATTCACGAACTCCTGCGCGCCGTCGAAGGCGACCTTGGTGCCGTTCGGCAGGGTGGTCGACTCGCCGGGGCGCAGATTGACCCTGGCCTCCTTGGTCAGGCGCCCCTGTTTGACCTGCTCCGGGTCGAGGGCGAACAACGACTGCGGCTTCCCGGTGTCCAAGCCGGTGTCACCGCGATAGATGTCGACCGCGACGGCCGGATCGTTCATCGCGGGAAACGCCGAGGTCAGCAGCGATCCGTGGAACATCGCGGTGGGCGCGAACAGCCCCTCGATCGCGATCTGGTTCTTGCGGCGCTCCTCGTCGGTGGCGTACATGCCGCCGGGCGGGTCGATCCGCAGCACGCCGCTGGACAGGAACGTCGACGCGTCGTCGGGACGCCACTGGATGGACTCGGTGCGGGTCTGGCCGTTCGGGAAGGTGACCGTGAAGGTCGGTGCGTAGCCGTGGCCTTGCAGGTAGAGCCGGTCGCCCGCGACGCGCAGAGGGTGGTTGACCTGCACCTGGGTGTCGCGCCAGATGTTGCTGCGCAGGTCGTCACCCGCCTGGTAGGCGAGGTTCGCGGTGAACATCTCGGCTTGCCCGTTGGTCAGGTAATCGGCCTGGAAATCCTTGACCCGGACACAGATCGGCGTCATGCCGGTGCCGTCGTTGACGTTGCCCGCCTTGAACGAGTCGAACACCGCGGGTGACGTGGTGCAGAAGCCGGGTCCGTTGTTCGCCAGCACGATGACGCTGCCCTCGTAGCCGAACAGCTTGCCCGCCGCGATGGCGACCAGCAGTCCGACCAGTGCGAGGTGGAACACCAGGTTGCCGAGTTCGCGGCTGTAGCCCTTCTCCGCCGACAGCGCCACTTCGCCCTCGCGGGGGCCGGGACGGACCTCGGTGCGCCAGCCGCGCAACTGCGCGCGAGCGTGATCGATCACCGCCCCGGGCGATTGCTCGACGCGGTCCGAGTAGTGGTGCGGCAGCCTGGTCAGATTGCGCGGCGCCCGCACCGGCGGGGTGCGCAGGGCGCGGTAGTGGTCGACCGTGCGCGGCAGGATGCAACCGACCAGGGAGATGAACAGCAGCACGTAGACGGCCGTGAACCAGAAACTGGAGAACACGTCGAACAGTTCGAAGCGGTCCATCCACGGGCCGAGCGTGGGCCGGTCGGCGATGTACTGCTCGACCTTCTGCTCGTTGAGGTTCCGCTGCGGCAACAGCGCGCCGGGAATCGCGGCCAGGGCGAGCAGGAACAGCAGCACCAAAGCGGTGCGCATGCTGGTGAGCCCGCGCCATGTGTTGCGCAGGAACGCCCAGGCCCGTCCGGCGAGTGATCGGCGCGGGGGCCGCGCGGGCGTGTCGATCGTGGGCTGGTCGGTCACGGTCATATCGGCAAGGTCACCTCGGAGACGAACGCATCGCGCACCCAGGCGACGAACAGGTCCCATGCCCCGGTGACCAGCGCGGCGCCGACCGCGACGAGCAACATGCCCCCGACGATCTGGATGGTGCGGGAATTGCGGCGCAGCCAGCCGACCCCCCGCAGCGCGCTCGCCGACCCGAACGCGAGTACGACGAACGGCAGACCGAGACCGAGGCAGTAGGCGACGATCAGGGCGACCCCGCGCACGGCCGTCGTCCCGTCGGTGCCCGCGGCCACCGCCATGACGCCCGACAGCGTCGGGCCGAGACAGGGGGTCCATCCCAGCGCGAACACCCCGCCGAGCAGCGGCGCGCCCACGATGCTGGTGAGCCTGCGCGGCTCCATCCGGGTGTCGCGCTGCAAGGCGGGCACCAGGCCGATGAACACCAAGCCCATCAGGATCGTCACGACGCCACCGATGCGTTGCAGCAGTTCCCGATTCACGTTGAGGGTCTGGATGACGCCGAACACCGTCGCGGTGGCGAGCACGAAGACCACCGTGAAACCGGCGACGAACAGCCCCGCCGCTGCCGCGACCCGCATCCGTCCGGTGCGCAGCGATGGGGCGGCGGTCACCGCGCCCGCCCGCGCGGAGCCGGTTGCGGTGGCCTCGGCGACGGTGGCGGGCGGCGCCTCCGCACCGACCAATCCGGCCAGATAGGACAGATATCCGGGCACGAGCGGCACCACGCACGGCGAGGCGAACGACACCAGACCCGCGAGCAGGCACGCGCCGAGCGCCAGCAGCAGCGGCCCGGAGGCCGCCGTCTGCTGGAACGAATCACCGACTCCGGCGAGCACCATCACAGGTCCTCACCGGTACACAGCGCGGTGTGCTCGGTGTGCTCGCAGGTCACACCGATTCCTCCCGCGTGTCCTCCGCCGATCGGGCGCCGTGGCGCAACGACACCTTCCGCTCGGTGGCGGCGGGTTCCTCGGCCCCGTCGAACACGGCGAAGTCCAGCAGGGAGTCGGCGGCGACGCTGCGCGGCACGGTGGCGATACCCGCCCACCGGTCGTCGACGGCCCATCCGCCGCCGATACGTCGGGCGCCCTGCCGTGGCCGACAGGCGCGCAGGTGGCGGGTACGGCGGTCGCGATTCACTGTGATTCCTCCGCGGCGATGCTTTCGATTACTGGTTGTAGATCCTCGGCGAGCAGGGACCGCAGGAAGACCGCGGCGACCCGGTGTTGCCGGTCGAGGACGAGCGTGGTGGGGATGACACTGGTCGGGAAGTTCCCGCCGAGCGCCAAGAGCGTGCGCATCGACGGGTCGTAGATGGACGGGTAGCCGACCTTGTTGTCGACCACGAAATCTTGGGCCTTGTCCTGTTGCGGATCGCGGACGTTGATCCCGAGGAAGGCGACACCCTTGTCCTTGGTCGCCTCGTAGACCTTCTCCAGGGCGGGCGCCTCCGCGCGGCACGGACCGCACCACTGGCCCCACAGGTTGAGGACCACGACCTTGCCCGGGTAGTCCGCGACCGAAATCGTCTTACCGGCCGTCATCAAGTCCGGACCGGCCAATTCGCCGATGGTGCCGCGGGCGGCGGGCGGGTCGTAGCGGATGTCGGTCTTGCCGCCGGGCGAGACGAATTCGAAGGTGCCGCCCGAGGCCACCGCGTCCGAACCGGTCGAGCAACCCGCGAGCGCGGCGACGAGCGCCACGCACGCGAGCAGCACCGGCAGCACCCGCCCGGTGCGTTTCACGGGCGGGTCACAGAACGCGGTGGAGCGGATCATGCGCCGTGTACCGAGGGGTCCGAGCCGCCCGCGGGCTCGGAGTAGACGATGTCGACGAGGGTGTCGCCCTGGTAGACCAGCGAGGTCAGCGACGCGAGCGAGCACTGCCGCTGGCGCGGATCGTGCCACAGGCGCTGCCCCTGGAGGAATCGCCGCAGCGTCCACACCGGCAGCTGATGCGACACCAGCACCGCCTCGCGCCCGGCCGCTTCGACGCGGGCTTTGTTCACCGCCGCCAGCATGCGATGCGCGATCTGCAGATAGGGCTCGCCCCAGGACGGGGTGAAGGGGTCACGCAGCTTCCACCAGTGCCGCGGCTTGCGCAGCGCGCCGTCGCCGACGGAGACGCGCAGGCCCTCGAAGGTGTTGCCCGCCTCGATGAGGTTCTCGTCGGTGCGCACGATCACGTCGTGCTGGGCGGCGATCGGCTCGGCGGTCTCCTGGGCGCGCTGCAGCGGGGAGGCGATGACCAGCGCGATGTCGTGATCGGCCAGGGTCCGCGCGACCGCGGCGGCCTGCGCCCGCCCGGCCACCGAGAGGCTGAAGCCGGGCAGGCGGCCGTAGAGGATGCCGTTCGGGTTGTGCACCTCGCCGTGCCGCAGCACGTGCACGATGGTCTCGACCGGTGCGGTGCCGCCGTCGTGCACCCGCTCGGTGGTGTGGGTCCGGCCGTCGGCGCGTTCGACCGGTTCGGTCCCGCTGGCCTCGTCAGCGGCCGAAGCGGTCCTGTCCCCCTTGTCCCCCTTGCGCGCCGCGACGACCTGCGCGTCCGAGGCCGCGGCGGCCGCGGCGAACTGAGCACCCGCGTCGACCAGGCTCGATTCCGCGAGTTCGGCGGTCGCGGTCCGAGCGCCTGCGCTCGCGGCGGCGAATTGCTCACCCGCGTCGATCACGGTCGCGTCCGCGCCGGGATCGATGGCCGGCGCGGCGGCCACGGCGGTCGCGCCGTTCGTCACGGGCACATCCGGCTCGGCGGACGGCTTGGCTAGCTCGCGCCGGGCGGCATCGGGCTGATCGAGGTCGGAGGTCACGCGCGGGATCCTTCGGGGGTGGCGGCCGCCGCCGCGTGCGCGGCGGCGGGCAAGGCGGCAGCGATACGGTCGAACGCGTCCTCGTCGAGCGCCGCGGAAACGAACCATGCTTCGAACGCGCTCGGCGGCGCGTACACGCCGCCGTCGAGCAGGGCGTGGAAGAACGCTGGGTAGCGCCAGGTCTCGCTCGCCTTGGCGGCGGCGTAGTCGGTGACCGGGCGTTCGGCGAAGAACACGCTCACCATATTGCCCGCGAACTGGACCTGGTGCCGGACCCCTGCGGTGGTCAGTGCGGAGGTGAACAGATCACCGAGCCGCTGTGCGTTGTGATCCAGCGCCGCGTAGACCGCGTCGTCGGCCGCGCGCAGCGTGGCGAGGCCCGCGGCCACCGCCACCGGGTTACCGGACAGCGTGCCGGCCTGGTAGACGGGCCCGAGCGGCGCGAGGTGGTTCATGATCTCGGCGCGTCCGCCGAACGCCGCGGCGGGCAGGCCGCCGCTCATCACCTTGCCGAAGGTGTAGAGATCGCCCGCGACGCCTTCCCGGCCGAACCAGCCCGCACTGCTGACGCGGAAGCCGGTCATCACCTCGTCCATGACGAGCAGCGCACCGTGCTCGGCGGTGAGCGCGCGCAGGCCCGCGTTGAATCCGGGCAGCGGCGCGACCGCTCCCATGTTGCCCGCCGCCGCCTCGGTGATCACGCAGGCGATCGCATCGGGGTTCGCGGCGAACGCGGCGGCGACGGCGTCGAGGTCGTTGTAGGGCAGCACGATGGTGTCGGCCGCCTGCGCGCCCGTCACGCCGGGTGAGGTGGGCAGTCCGAGCGTGGCGACGCCGGAGCCCGCGTCGGCGAGCAGCGCGTCGACGTGGCCGTGGTAGCACCCGGCGAACTTGATGATCTTGGTGCGGCCGGTGCAGCCACGGGCCAGCCGGACCGCGCTCATGGTGGCCTCGGTGCCGGAGTTCACCAGCCGGACCCGTTCCACCGGGGCGACCCGCCGCACGATCGCCTCGGCGAGCTCGATCTCGGCCTCGGTCGGCGCGCCGAAGGACAGGCCGCCGCCCGCCGCGCGGCGCACCGCCTCGACGACCGCGGGATGCGCGTGGCCGAGGATCATCGGCCCCCAGGAGCAGACCAGGTCGACGTACTCGTTGCCGTCGGCGTCGACGAGCGTGCAGCCCTCGGCCGAGGCGATGAATCGCGGTGTGCCGCCGACGGATCGGAATGCCCGCACCGGAGAGTTGACGCCTCCCGGAATCACCGAACTCGCCCGGTCGAAGAGCTGAGCGGAAACCGGCACCGCTGCACTGGTCACGCGCGGAGAAGAACTCACGTGTTCCAGTCTCTCAGCACCTGGAAATCGATTCGACGACAGGGTGTAGTGCAGTGATGCAGGCCGCAGCCGCCCGGCAACACGCCGAGGTGAGGTTCGCGCGAATTTCGATCGCTGAACGGTTGCCGGTGCGTAGTCTCAGCTCACATTCGTCCATCGTTCGGGAGGGTCTGCATGCGGATTGCCATCGTCAGCGTGGGTGTGCTCACCGTCGTCGCGGGGGCCGTCGTGGCACTCGGCGCCGGGTCCGCCGCCGCGCAGCCGTTCGATCAACTCGATCAGGCGCGGCTGGCCATCCCGCTGGACCACACGGCGACCACCGCGCTGGCAGGCGGACCCATTCCGGCGCTGATCACCATGGTCGTCCCGCCCAACCGGATCGGCGCCGGGCTGAAGAGCGATTCCGTGATCCACCGCGACGAGCGCGGGGCGGTGCACGCCACGTTGCGCCAAGTGGTCCTGGAAGCGGCCGGCCATCCCGACGGGACGGTCACCGTCTATCTGAACGCGCCCGGCGCCCGCAACGGTCGCGTGCTGGACATTTACCAGCACTGGAACTGAGCGGGCGCCGCGCGGCTACCTCAGGCGTACATGCAAGGGACCTGCGCCGACATGGTGTGCAGGAAGCACATGAACCCGTTGTAGGGGCCGGCGGAACCGGTATCCGGCACGAGGATCGGCGCGTCGACCGGGCTCACGTCCTCCAGTGGCAGTCCCGGGCTCGCGCCGGCGGGCCCGGCCCCGATCCCGAGGGCGGCAGCCACGGCAAACGCGGCACAGATCTTCACGGCGAACCGGTTCATCAAACACTTTCCTTCATCGACGCACGTTCCAACTACGGCCGAAATACTAACGGCCACAGGGCCATTCCAGCCAAAGCGCGCGGTCGACGGGCGTCGGGCACCGGACGGCGCGCGGTTGCACGGTAACCCGTCGGCGCGCCGGACGCAGCGGTTCGCAGGCAATCCGTGGCTACGTGATGCCCAGACAGAATGCGGCGAACCCGGTGGTCACCAGGCACGCCAGCGGCGCGGGCAACGCGTGCAGCAACGGTGCGGGCGGTGTGGCGGCGAAGACCGGTGTCACCGGGACAGGCTCTGCCGCAACGGCTTCGGCGGACGCGGTGGCGGGTGCGAGCGCTGCCGCGCCGACCACACCGGCCGCCACCGCGCCGAAAAGTGTTCGCTGGACAGTTGGTTTCATGTGATCGGCGTTCCCGCCATCCGCCGGATCAAACGGCTCGGGCGGACTCGCGCCGAGTGGACTCCCGCCGATCAGGCGACAGCCCGGGCACCACGCAGACCGCGCACGAGCCGGGCTGCCGCGTCGATGGCCAGGACCCCGGCCACCGCGACGAGCACAGTGGCCAGCAGCCACCAGGGCGCTACGTAGCGGGTGGCGGTGAAACCAGGCGCGTCGCCCAACGGCGGGAAATCGGTGGTGTGCACACCGGCGCGTGCGCCGAGTACCGCCCCCACGAGCGCGAGCACGATCAGATCCAGTTCCACGAACACCGCGACTACCCAGCGTCTCAACGGTCCACTCCGTCCGCACTGCGCTCGAGGGCTTCGGTCAACGCCGTGCGCAGCGCCCGGTGGTCTTTCGCCCAGGCCTGCACCAGGCTGCCGTCGGCCAACCGCAGCCCGATTCCGGTGCGGCGGCGCGGCACACCGGTCAGCTCACCGAGCGCCCGCGCCGACTCCCACTCTTCGTCGTCCCAGGAGTCCTCGTCGCGTTCCGGAAGGACGTCGGCGATCGAGCTCAGCGGCAGCGACTCGGTGCCCGAACGCAGCGTCTCCGGCGTCAACTCGACGCTGACGTGCCGCTTGCCCGCAACCACCTGCAGCGCGACGAAGCCCGCGATCAGCGCGGCGCAGAACAGCAGGGCGAACCAGTGCATGGAACCACCCGTGACGAGTTCGAGAGCGAGAACGGCCAGGCACAGAATCGGCCCATAGGCGACCGCGCGCCAGCGGGCGCCCGGTTCGGTGAACAAGACGGTCACGCCGGCCCCTCGGCGACAGCGGGCGGCAGCACGACGGAAAGCGAGATCAGCGAGTCAAGCCGGGCAGCAACAGCACGGCGACGGTCAGCACGGCGAACAGAATCAGCAGGCTCAAGACGGCCAGGTCCCGCCGAATGCTGTGCGGCTGCTGGATCACCACTCGCATCGATGCCTCCGATCCTCCGGAGCCATCTGCCGAGTTCCCGCACGTAATGCGAGACAACGCATGACAAACGACTACCGGTTCCCACGTCCACTGTGACAACCCTCACCATACATGCCGGACTGTCTCGGACAAACTGAGAACGCGTTCCATCCGCGGCTCAGGGCCTGCCCGGCAGGAAGTACTTGGTGGCCTCCGGCCGATGGGACAGATAGATGGCGCCGACCGCGAGCACGGCCTGCACGATCGATGCGCCGCCCGCGACGAGCGAAGCCGTTCCGGTCACCGCGTCGATGGCGAACAGCGCACCGACGCCGATCACCAGGACCCACGCGCCGACCACCGTGAGCACGGTGCGCGCCCACGGCTTGCCGCGTCCGAACTGGTGCACGACGACCAGCGCGAGCGCCGCGACGCCCAGCCCGAGCAGCACGACCACCACGTAGACCAACGACACCATCAGCTCGGCGCTGGCCAGCGTGACCTGCGGATCCTGCACTCTGGCCTGCTCGAAGACCTCCTCGGCGAAGGTGCGCCGCCGATCCAGCGCGGCGATGATCGAGGCGATCAACTGCACCACGCCGAACCCGATGACACCCCACCACAGCTGCCGCGCGGTACCCACGTCCTCCGGCATCGGAGGCCGAACCGGGCCCGCGGCGAACGGTCCCGCCATATTCGTCACGACAGCCAGTGTGCGGCCTCGGTCGCCCAGTAGGTGAGCACGATGTCCGCACCCGCCCGGCGGATACCCAGCAGCGACTCGAGAATGGCGCCGCGGCGATCGATCCAGCCGCGCTCGGCGGCGGCGGTGATCATCGCGTACTCGCCGGAGATCTGGTAAGCGGCGACCGGGACCGTCGAGTGATCGGCGACCTCTCGCAGGATGTCCAGATACGACATGGCGGGCTTGACCATCACGATGTCCGCGCCCTGGGCAAGATCCAGCTCCAGCTCGCGAAGCGCCTCCCGGCGATTGGCCGGGTCCTGCTGGTAGGTGCGCCGGTCGCCTTCCAGCGAGGAACCGACGGCCTCCCGGAAGGGGCCGTAGAACGCCGAGGCGTACTTGGCGGAATAGGCCAGGATGCCGGTGTCGATGCGACCGGCCGCGTCCAGGCCCTGCCGGATCGCGCCGACCTGGCCGTCCATCATGCCGCTTGTGCCGAGCAGGTCGGCGCCCGCCTCGGCCTGGGCCAGCGCCATCTCGACGTAGCGGTCCAGTGTCGCGTCGTTGTCCACCGCGCCGTCGGCGGCCAGTACGCCGCAGTGGCCGTGGTCGGTGAACTCGTCCAGGCAGGTGTCGGCCATGACCACCGTCGAGTCGCCCACCTCTTCGGCGAGCGCGCGCAGGCCGCGGTTGAGGATGCCGTGCGGATCGGACGCGGCGCTGCCGACGGCGTCCTTGTCCTCCGGACGTGGCACGCCGAACAGCATGATGCCGCCGACGCCCGCCGTGACCGCCTCGACAGCCGTCTTGCGCAGCGAATCCAGCGAGTGCTGCGCCACGCCCGGCATGGAGCCGATGGGGCGCGGCTCCGCCAAGCCGTCGGCCACGAACATCGGCAGCACCAATTGCCGTGGTTCCAGTGTGGTTTCGGCCACGAGACGACGCAAAGCCGGGGTACGGCGCAACCGCCGCGGGCGGTCCATTCCGGTCATGAATCGCACGATACGCCCGGTCCGGTCGGCTGTCGCGAGCACCCGGGGCCTGCGCCGGAGCCTCCGACCCAGCCCTCTGGGACAGCTGTCGCGCGGCGGGGCGGATATGGCGCTCGCCGCCTTCGTTCACCCGGACGCTGCCGTTGTCGGCCTGGTGCGCGTCGACACGTGGAACTCCGTCCTGCGCGATGCGGAATTGCACGGTGCCCGCCGTCGCCGATCGGCCATGTCATCCGAGTGATAACGGTGTGTGAAATCACACTTGGTCCCCCGCCCGAAGGCGCATACTCCGACTAGGGGCGAGACCCGCTGGGGGACAGCATGACCGATCCACACATCGATATCTCGCTCGCCAGAGCCGCCGACTTCGAGTCGTGGGTGGCGGTACTGCTGGCGGACTGGTGGCCGGTGCTGACCGCCGGTGTGCCCCCACCCCCGGCCGCGCTGCGCGCCTGGCGCGCCACCGACGCCACCGGGAGGAACTTCAGTGTGGAGTTCCTCGCGCGGCAATCGGCCGAGCCCGAGGTGATGCCCGGCGCGCACGTCGCCTTCGCCACGCTCGGCATCCGTCCCGACGAGCCGGAATGGATGCGCAGCCGGGGCACGCACCTGGTCGGCGGCACCGAGGACGCCGTCGTCCAACTGCGGTACTCCGACACCGCCCGGACCGTCTTCGTCCGCCTGCAGAGCAGGCCGTGCCAGGTGACCGAAGAGGCGGGCCTACGGCTGCGCGGCGGGGCGCAGATCAGCGTGCCGTTCCCGAACACCACCTCGGGCCCCCTGGACGTGCGGGTGGCCCGCAACAGCGCGCGGCATCTGCTCGCCCGGCACAGCGCACGGCATTCCACCCCCGCCGACCCCTTGCAGCTCGGGCCGCCGCAGCGGGTCGCCGACATCGGCTGGGCCTTCATCTTCCCGTGGTCGACCACCAGCTGGTATCTCGACGGCTCCGTTCCCGTCCTCCCGCCGGGCAGCCGTGGGCCGATCGTGGTCGTCAAGGACACCGGACACACCTGGCTGCTGGACAGCCTCCGCAACTACGACGCACAGCTGACCGACTACGCGCACGAGTACGGGTACCGCGCCCCGGTCGAACAGGCGCGATGATGGGCGGCGTGATCGTCGCGGAGTCGCGAGGCGGGGTGCTGACATGACCGAGCCACCGAGCGAGATGGAACTGCTCGCCATGCAGCGGCGCGCCGAGGCGCTGTGGGACGCGGGCGACGCGGCGGGCGCCGAACACTGGCTGCGCCGGGCCGCGGCGGGCGGCAGCGTGCCCGCCATGGGGATGCTCGGAGCGCTGCTGGGGGCCGACGGCCGGGTCGGCGAGGGCATCCGCTGGCTGGAGACCGCCGCCGCGCGGGGCAACGAGCCCGCGGGTGTGCAGCTGGGGCTGCTGCACGTGGAGCGCGGCAATCTCGACGAGGCGGAGCGCTGGTTGCGGCCCGCCGCCGAGCGGGGGTTGCCCGAAGCCCTCTGCAATATGGGCGTTCTCGCCAATCGGCGCGGGCGCGACGAGGAGGCCGAGCAGTGGTACGAGCGCGCGGCCAGCGCCGGAAACCCCACGGCCATGCGCAGTCTCGGCCTGTATCTGGCGCGCCGCGGCGAATTCGACCGCGCGATCGACCTGCTCACCGAGGCCGCGCGCCGTGGAAGAACGGACGCGATGGCGGTGCTCGGTGCGCTGCATCTGGACCGCGGCGAGCAGGCCGAGGGCGAGCGGTGGCTGCGCACGGGCGCCGAAGCAGGCGACCCGGACTCGATGTTCCACCTCGCGCTGTTGCTGCGGGCAACGAACACGCCTTACCTGGCAGGTGATTTCGCCGATCCCGAGGTGCTGCGCGCCGCGGCCGCCATCGCGACCGGCCGTACGCCCGCGCAGCGGGAGGCCAGGCAGTGGCTCGAACGCGCCGCCGCACTCGGGCATCCACAGTCGCTGCGGCTACTGCACGATCTGTGAACCGACGGCTGCGGGGCAGGCGAAAACCTTTGTGGCCAGCCGAATTTGTCGGTGCCCCCGAGTAGAATCGAAGGTACGTTCGAGGGGGCTCGTCCGCCCCCGATCGCCACGGGAGGGATGCCAATGCGCACACCGCAAACCGTTCTCATCGACCGCCCCTACACCCCGCTGCAGAAGCGCCCGCTGCCCGCGGGCCGTCCCCGGGCGTGGTACGTCCTGCACAACCGGCGGCTCAAGGCGATGCGCCTGGCGATCGCACTGCTCGACTCGGGCGTCTACGCACCGAGCTACGCCACGAACAAGCGGATCAGGCACACCGCCGAGGTGATCGGCATCCGACCGCCCTCCGACGCCACCTGCACCATGGTCCGCACGCTGATGCGCAAGCGGTACTGAGATCCGCTGGGGCCGCCGCCCGCTGTGTACCGCACCGAAACGCCCGGACCGGGCGCAGTCGGATCCAGATCAGCGGGCGGCTGCGCTCAGCTCCGGGTGGGGCATGGCACGGCGGCAACCCCCACCAAGGCAGGATTCACCCCAACCCGCGTACCGGTCCCGTCACGGGGATCTCATCAGCGCATACCTGGCGGACCTCATGTCGTACGTAACCACCAGCGGCAGCCGCCGTACACGAGCGACCCGGGACGGCATAAGCCGTACACGGCAGCCACCTCGGATCCCGACCACACCGGCACCACCACGTCTTTCGAGCGAAGCGAGACCGAGCATGCGCCGTTCGCGGCCCAGCTTGCGTCCGAGTGGCCGTCGCGTACGCGACGAAGGAGCAAGCGGCGGTCGCTCGGACGCAAGCCATGAAGGGGCCGCGAACACCCAGCGCCGCAGGCGCTGGCAAAATTTACCGACTGCGGCGGCTCTTCTTGCGCGGAGGCGGCAGGAGCCCTTCGGCGCGCAGCCGGGCCGCGTGCTCGGCCAGTGCCTCGACCAGAGGACCGACTTGGGCCACCTCGGGCTGCACGTCCACGCGCAGGCCGAACTCGATGGCGGTCTCGGCGGTCTTCGGGCCGATGCACGCCACGATGGTGCGCGCGTGTGGCTTGCCCGCGATGCCGACCAGGTTGCGCACCGTGGAGGACGAGGTGAACAGGACCGCGTCGAAGCCGCCGGTCTTGATCATCTCGCGGGTCTCCGCGGGCGGCGGCGAGGCGCGCACCGTGCGGTAGGCCGTGACGTCGTCGATCTCCCAGCCGCGGTCGCGCAGCCCCTCGGCCAGCGTCTCGGTGGCGATGTCGGCGCGCGGCAGCAGCACCCGGTTCACCGGGTCGAACACGTCGTCGTAGGGCGGGAAGTCGGCCAGCAAACCTTCGGAGGACTGCTCACCGCTGGGCACCAGTTCGGGGTTGATGCCGAACGAGCGCACCTTGTCCGCGGTGGCCTCGCCGACGCAGGCGATCTTCACGCCGGAGAAGGCCCGCGCGTCCAGACCGAACTCGGCGAACTTCTCCCACACCGCGCGCACCGCGTTGGTGGAGGTGAACACGACCCACTGGTAGCGTCCGTCGACCAAACCCTTGACCGCGCGCTCCATCTGAGCGGGGCTGCGAGGCGGCTCGACCGCGATGGTCGGCACCTCCATCGGGATGGCGCCGTGCGTGACCAGTCGCTCGCTCATCTCGGCGGCCTGGTCCTTGGTGCGCGGCACCAGCACGGTCCAGCCGTACAGCGCGCGCGACTCCCACCAGGACATCTTCGAGCGCTGCGCGACCACCTTGCCGATGGTCACCACCAGCGGGCCGACCAGCTCGGAGGCCGCGCTGTTCAGCGTGGCCAAGGTGGCCTCGATGGTGCGCTGCTGGCGGGTGGTGCCGCGCACCGTCACCGCGACCGGAGTCTGCGGCGCCATGCCGTGCTCGACCAGGGCGCTCGCGGTCTCGGCGAGATGCCCCGAGGTCGCGTGCAGTACGAGCGGGCCGGGAGCGGCCGCCAGCGCCGCCCAGTCGACCTCGCCGCGCACGTCCGCTTCGGTGTGCCCGGAACCCAGCGCGATGCCCGCGTAGCTGGGCACCGCGGAGCCGTTGGGCAGGCCGGGCAGCACCTCGAAGACCATGTGCGACCGGGTGACGGCGTTGACCTCGGCGATCACCGAGTCGGTGGTCAGCGGGTCGCCCGCGACCACGCGCACCACGTCGTGCCCGGCACGCGCCTCGGCGATCAGTGTCTTGGCCACTTCGGCGGGCTCGCCGAGCGCGGGGCGCACGTCGACGGGGCGCTCCCCGTCGGGACCCGGCTCGACCGCGGTGCCGATCAGGGCGAGCACGCCCTTGTCGACGTCCGGATCGGTGAACGCCAGCGTCGCCCGTCCGATCACCTCACGGGCCCGGACCGTGAGCAGCGCCGGGTCACCCGGACCCGATCCGACGAAAAGGATGCGACCGGGGTGCTTCTTCGTCACTCGGCTCATGCCTGCACCTCGCTTGCGTTCGGCTCCGGCATAACCGAGGGCACGGTGCCTGTGCTTCGCTCGCTCATGACTCCGTCACGAGCGAGGGCTCGGCTGTGCCTGTTGTTCGCTCGCTGGCGCTCGCTCATCGGCTGTTCTCCATTGGGCTGGGGTTGGGCAAGTCTGTGGCGGGCGAACTCACCGCCCGGGTGGGGGAACCGTCGTCCGGTTCGGCGGCGAGCAACTCGCGCGCACCCATGTCGAGCAACTCGCGGGCAAGCGCGCGGCCGAGCTCCGCGGCGTCGGCCGGGGCGCCGACCACCGACGCCCGCAGCACGTCGGATCCGTCGACCGCCGCCGCGCACGCGCGCAGCGACAGTTCGTCCACGATCCGCCCTTCGTCATCGAGTGATTCGACGACCTCGGCGAGCGCACCGATCGGCGCGGTGCAGCCCGCCTCCAATTCGGCCAGCAGCGACCGCTCGGCGATGACGGATGAGCGGGTGGCCGCGTCGTCCAGGCCGGAGAGGATCTCCACCAGCGCGGTGTGGTCACTGCGGCATTCCACCGCGAGAGCGCCCTGGGCGGGCGCCGAGAGCATCTGCACCGGCTCCAGCGACTCGGTGACCGCGTCCAAGCGGTCGATGCGCGCCAAGCCGGCTCTGGCCACCACGACGGCGTCCAGTTCACCCTCGCTGACCTTGCGGAGGCGGGTGTCCAGGTTGCCGCGGAGGGGGACGACGTCCAGGCCGAGCCCGAGCGCCCGCAACTGGGCCGCGCGGCGCGGCGCCGAGGTGCCGACCTTCGAGCCTGCGGGCAGTTCGCCGAGCACCAGCCCGTCGCGCGCTACCAGCGCGTCGCGCGGGTCCTCCCTGGGCGGGATGGCGGCGATGGTGAAGCGCGGGTCCTGCGCCGTCGGCAGATCTTTGTAGGAGTGCACGGCGATGTCGATCGCGCCCGCCGCGAGTTCGTCGCGTAGCGCGGAAGTGAACACGCCGACGCCGATCGTCTGCACCGGGTCCGACGACAGGTCACCGGCGGTCTTGATCACGACCAGCTCGGCAGGCTGCCCGGCCGCGATCAACGCGTCGCGCACCGTGCCCGCCTGGGTGAGCGCGAGCAGGCTCCCCCGGGTGCCGATCCGCCACGGCGTGCGGGTGCCGTCCGCGGTCGCGTTGCCTTCTTGGTGCACCATGGTCATGCCGTCTGCCCCTGTTCCTCGCCACGATGGCCCGCGGTGAAGTCGTCGGCCAGCGCGATGTCTCCGTCGGCCAATGTGATCTCGGCGCGATCGCCCGCGAGCGCGGTGATCTCCATCGGCGCGGCGACCGCCTGGGCCGCACCGGGCTTCAGTTCGAACAATTCGCGCAGCGCCTCGGCGTAGCTGTCGCCGCCCGGCGTCGACGCGAGCTGCTTGACCCGCACCGTCGGCGCGTGCAGCAACTTGTCGACCACCCGGCGCACCGTGCGCGCGACCTCGTCGCGTTCCGGGTCGGCCAAGCCGGGCAGCCGCGAATCCAGCCGGAGCAGTTCGGCCTCCACCACCTCCGCGGCGCGCTGGCGCAGCGCGGCCACCGTCGGGGTGACCTCGGCCATCCGCTGTCCGGCAAGATATTTGGCGAGCTCGTCGGCGACGATCGTCCGGGCGGCCGCGGTGTCGTCGGCGGCGGCGCCCGCCGCCGGATCCCGCTGCAACGTCTCGATGTCGATGAGGGTGACGCCGGGCAGCCCGGCCACGGCGTGCTCGACATCGCGCGGCAAGCCGAGATCGCAGAACACCAGCGGACGCTCCACGGTGG
Source organism: Nocardia abscessus (assembly GCF_015477775.1). Lineage (GTDB taxonomy): Bacteria > Actinomycetota > Actinomycetes > Mycobacteriales > Mycobacteriaceae > Nocardia > Nocardia abscessus_A. The sequence goes on from NZ_JADLQO010000001.1 coordinate 87,560, forward strand.
CGAACTCCTCGCCCCGCTCGCGCTCGGTGAGTGCGCGGTGGGTGTCGGCCAGCGTCACGACCGCGCCGACCGCGCCGGTACAGGTGACCACCACGTCGGAGGCGGCCATCGCCTCGGTGAGCCGCGACAGCTCCATGACCTCCGCCTCGACGCCGTGCGTCCGCGCGGTCTCCGCGAGTCTGCGCGCTCGCCCGATGGTGCGGTTCACCACGATGATCCGGCCGATCCCGGCGCGCGACAGATGCGCGACGGCGAGACCGCCCATCGCGCCCGCTCCGACCACCGCGGCGGTGCGGCCGGCCAGCGGGCCGAGCACGTACTGCGCGCGATCCAGCGCGACCGACACCACCGACGCGCCAGCGCGGTCGATCCCGGTTTCGGCGTGCACCCGCTTGCCGACCCGCAGCGCGTGCTGCGCCAGTTCGTGCAGGGTCCGCCCGACCGCCTGCTGCGCGTCGGCGGAGGCGTAGGCGCCGCGGATCTGGCTGAGCACCTGCTGCTCGCCGATCACCATCGAGTCCAGCCCGCTGGCCACCGCGAACAGGTGCTCGGCGGCGGCCTCGGAGTAGCGGACGTAGGCGTGCTTGGTCAGGTCGGGCATCGGCAGCCCGGAGTGCTTGGTGAGCAGGTCACCGATTTCGGCGAGACCGCCGTGGAAGGCGTCCACCACCGCGTAGACCTCCACCCGGTTGCACGTGGAGACGATCATCGCCTCGGACACGTGACTGGAGGCGAGCAGACGGTCGATCAGCTTGGGCCGGTCGGCATCGGTGACGGCCACCTTCTCCAGCACCGGTACCGGCGCGCTGCGGTGCGAGATGCCGACGAGGAGAACGCTCATGGTGTGACCACCGATCCCTTGCTGCTTGGCTCCGTTGCCGTATGCGGGGTTGTCGAGTGCTGGAGTGCCGGATGCGCGGGCGCGGCGTGCGCCGTCGGCAGTCGGTGCGCGATGCGACCCGAGCCGGCGTGCGCGACTTCCGGCAGCGGGGCCTGCTCCGCGTTGCGCACCCGCTCGAACGACAGCATCTGCATCTCCACGGCCAGGTCGACGCGACGGACCTCGACCGTCGCGGGTGCGACCAGCTCACAGGGAGCGAAGCTCAGGATCGACTGGAGCCCGGACGCGACGAGCCGGTCGCAGACATCCTGGGCCGCGTCGTCGGGAACGGTGATGACCGCGATGGTCGGCTCCAGCTCGGCGACCGCGTCCGCCAGCTCGGCGACGTCGCGCACCACCAGACCGGCGACCGGCATGCCGATCACCTCGGGGTGGCTGTCGAACATGCCGACCACGGTGAAGCCGCGCCGCCGGAACCCGCCGTAGCCGACCAGGGCCCGGCCCAGATTCCCCGCGCCGACCAGCACGACGCGGTGGCCCTGCGACAGGCCGAGCACGGCTTCGATCCGGGAGCGGAGCTTGGCCACGTCGTAGCCGACGCCGCGAACGCCGTTGGGACCGAGGAAGGAAAGGTCCTTGCGCAATTTGGCCGAATTGACACCCGCCGCGACAGCCAGTTCCTCACTAGATACGATGGCAACACCGTCGTCGGCCAACATGGCGAGAACCCGAAGGTAGGTAGCCAGCCGCGCGACGGTGGCCTGCGGGATGTCCTTCTGCAGAGCCCTGCCGGAGACGCCGCCTGGCGCCTCATGCTGCTCTGTCACGTCGTCGGCTCCTCGTTCCGGGCCTCGGCACCGGTTCGTCGCTCGACCCCTCTGACCCGCGGGCGGTCCGGTGCCATGGTGTCGAAGTTTCGGATTTCGGGGCGGCTCCGCAGCCTCGGCATGCGGGTCGCGTGCCACCACCGTAACTGCTTGTGAAGCCCTGCACAAAGTCGGTGAAATTGGCCTCATTTTCCGCTGCGACCAGCACAGCGGCCGAATCGGACGGAAAACGCCGTACCTCAGCGCGTCAGGTCCACCCGCAATCGGGTCTCGTCGACATCGAAATAGCTGTGTTCGCGGCCGTCGAGCAGGACGACGGGAAGCCGGTCGCCGTACTCGGCGCGCAGGCCAGGGTCGGTAGCGGCGGCTTCGTCGACGTCGACGGCGCCGGGTTCGATACCGAATTCGGCGCAGATCACGCGCAGCCGTTCCAGTGCCGTCGCACACAGTCCGCAGCCCGCGCGAGTCAGCAATGTCACCGAATGTGTGGGATTGGTCATGACCGATATTTAATCCGCACCGCGGAGATCACACCGCCTCGGTGCGCGCCACGCGAATGTGTCGCGCGCCGCCTTCTGCCGTGACTGTCACCCGATCCGGCTACTGTTGACATGGTTCGCGCGACGGGCGGAGGTACTGGTGCCGGAACGATCGAAGGTGGCGAGGGCCGGATTCATCGCGGGACGATTCGGTGAGTTTCCGGCGCGATGGAATCTGAGCCAGATGGGCCAAGGTCTGCAGGACCAGCTCGCCCGTATCTCGCGCAGCCCCTTCGGCCCGAGTGAAGAGGAATTGCGGGCCAATCTCGCCGGTGAGGCGAGCGCGGACGCCGCGCTGACCCTGCACGACGCGGAACTCGCCGCGGGCGAGGCGGCGCCACCGGGCCCGGAGGCGCCGCGCGACTTGACCGCCGCCGCGTTTTTCGACGTCGACAACACGATGGTGCAGGGCGCGTCGATCGTGCATTTCGCGCGAGGTCTGGCGGCGCGCAAGTACTTCAAGACCTCCGATCTGGTGGACGTCGCCTGGAAACAGGTGAAATTCCGGGTCACCGGCAAGGAGAGCAGCACCGATATGGCCAGCGGCAAGGAGAAGGCGCTGGCCTTCATCGCCGGGCGCTCGACCGCCGAACTGGCCGCGCTGGGCGAGGAGATCTACGACGAGATCATCGCCGACAAGATCTGGCCGGGCACCCGCGCGCTCGCGCAGATGCATCTGGACGCGGGCCAGCAGGTGTGGCTGGTGACCGCCACCCCGGTGGAGCTGGCCCAGGTGATCGCGAAGCGGCTCGGCCTCACCGGCGCGCTGGGCACCGTGGCCGAGAGCGTGGACGGCACGTTCACCGGGCGACTGGTGGGCGACATCCTGCACGGGCTCGGCAAAGCGCACGCCGTGCGCACGCTGGCGATCCGTGAGGGCCTGAACCTCAAGCGGTGCACCGCGTACTCCGACAGCCACAACGACGTGCCGATGCTCTCGCTGGTCGGCACCGCCGTGGCCATCAACCCGGACTCGGACCTACGCGAAGTCGCCAAGAACCGCGGCTGGGAGATCCGCGACTTCCGGACCGGCCGCAAGGCCGCCAAGATCGGCGTGCCCACCGCCCTGGCCCTCGGCGCGGCAGGCGGCGCGGTCGCAGCCGCGGTCACCCGCCGCCGCGACGGCCACTGACCAGGCGGCCCCAGCAACCGAGCATGCGCCCGTTCGCGGCCGCGCGGCCGAAAACCCAACTCAACCTGTGAAGACGTTGCGGCGCTTGGTGAGCAGCTTGTAGAGCGTCTGCTGGATCGTCTCGCGCACCTGATCGGTGACCTCGAACATGGTCATCGGGTCGTCGGCGGCTTCCGGCTCGTAGGGCGTGGTGGGGATCGGAGTGCCGAACTCGATGTGCCACTTGGACGGCAGCGGTACCGCGCCTAGCACGCCCAGGTGCGGGAACAGCGGCGTCACCGGGAAGTACGGGAGGCCGAGCAGCCGGGCCAGCGGCTTCAGATCGGCCAGCTTGGGGTAGATCTCCTCGGAGCCGACGATGGAGCACGGGATGATCGGCACGCCGGTGCGCACCGCGGCGGCGACGAAACCGCCGCGACCGAAGCGCTGCAGCTTGTAGCGATCGGTGTACTGCTTGCCGACGCCCTTGAATCCTTCCGGGAACACGCCGGTCAGCTCGCCGGAGCGCAGCAGCCGTTCGGCGTCCTCCCGGCAGGCCAGCGTGTGGCCGGCCCGGCGAGCGAGCACACCGAGCACCGGCGTCTCGAAGATCAGATCGGCGGCGAGCAAGCGCAACGCGCGCTGTTTGGGGTGCCGGTCGTGCACGGCCAGCTGCAACATCAGCCCGTCCAGCGGCACAGTGCCCGCGTGGTTGGCCACGATCAGCGCGCCGCCCGCCTCGGGGATGTTGTCCATCCCGCTTACCTCCACCCGGAACCACAGCTCCGACAGCGGACGCAGGGCGGGCAGGATGACCGACTCGAGCAGGTGCTCGTCGAAACCGAATTCGTCGACCTGGTAGTCGCCGGTGAGCCTGCGGCGCGCGAAATCCGCGGTCTTGGTGATCTGCTTGCCCAGCGCGCCGCGCAGCATTTCCGACAGCGACTGCGGCGGGGCGGGCGCTACCGCCGCGCGCCGTTCCGTCAGCGAGGTCACCGGACTCGGGGCGGCCAGGCGGCGTGGCACCGGCCGCTGGCGCGCCTCGATCTGCAGATCGTGGAGTTGGATGACTTTCGCTACGTCGTTCATTGGTGTGCTCCCGTACCGGCCCCGAGCAGGCCGAGCAGTTTGTGTTCTGCGGCGTCGATCCACGCTGGATCGACCACGGGCCGCAACGCTGCGCCCCCTATGAAGTCGTCGAACGCCTGCACCGTCGTCCAGCGCGGCTCGAACCCGAGTTCGGTGCGCATGCGCGTGGTGTCCAGGCCACATCCGAAGTGGAAATAGTCGAGCTGTTCGGCGGAGAACTCCCGCATGACGGGGCCCATGAGCAGGCGCCCGGCGGTGCGGAACACAGTGAAGGGAATCGGCAGCTCGATCCGGCCTGCCCGCCGGACCGCCTGCGACAACGACAGCGCGCCGTCGCCCGCGATGTTGTACGTGCCGCTCGCCGCGGTTCGTGCCGCGTGGGTCAGCGCGGCCACCGCGTCCTCTTCGTGCAGCAGCTGCATCCTGGCGTCCCTGCCGAATACGGTAGGGGTGACCGGCGAACGCAGATATTGCACGCCGCGCGCGGCCAGCCGCGGACCTACGATCGGCGCGAATCGCAGAATTGAGGTGGCGATATCGGGACGCCGCCGGGCGAGGCCACGAACGTAACCCTCTATATCGATCAGGTCGCGTGCAAACCCACCGCGCGGTGGGGTGCGCGCGCTCATTTCCTCACTGAATTTCGCGGGGTCCTTCGCACTGCAACCGTACACCGCCGACGAGGAGCGCAGCACGACCCGGCGCACCGAGGACACCTTCTGGCACACCGCGAACAGCTGCATCGCGCCGAGTACGTTGTGATCCTTCATCACGGGGCGGCCGCCGCCCGCGGGTGGACGCGCCAGCACGGCGGTGTGCACCACGGTATCCACCTCGCCACCATCGATCACCTTACGGATCAACGGGTTTCGGATATCCGCTCGCACGAACTCCGCGCGGCCCATGCGCCGCTGCAACTCCCGCCCCGGCGTCATCGTGTCGACGGCGAGAATGCGCTCGATCCCGGGCTCCTGGGCGAGCCGGGCGACGACCGTGCCACCGAAGAAGCGGCTGGCCCCGGTGACCAGCACGACCCTCGGTGTGTGACCTTCCCGACCCTCAGAACCCACCGGCACCCGCTTCCCTTGCCAGTCGCCTTTGTGATTATTCCCAGTGCCTAGCGTAGCGGGTGCCTACCCGCTCACCGAGAGTATTAACCAGGATCTAACGATGACTTCAGTCACGCGATACAAATGAGAATTTTCAAAATTTCAAGTTTCAAACAAAAGGCCCGTCACCTATTGGTGACGGGCCTCCGCAGCTAACACGCAGCGATGCCTTACTTGCCGAGTTTGCGCCGCTGGACACGCGTGCGGCGAAGCAGCTTGCGGTGCTTCTTCTTCGACATGCGCTTGCGGCGCTTCTTGATCACAGAACCCATAGGGTTGTCCTCGCGTTCTCTCTACTCGGCGCGCACGCTGCCCGTGCGCGATTGCCGGACGCCCGTCGGCCGGGGCCCCGGCCGACCGGCCGGGGTCGCTCGGCTGGCCTCACGTCCCGTGCTCGCGCCGCCGGATACCACGGGGCAACCAACAGCGATGCCACCGGCGGGCGAACACGAACCGAGGGACTATCGTACCGGCACGCCCCCGCGGTCTCGAAACCGCCTCATCCAGCGTCGAAATAAGACGTTTCCAGATAGTCGTGCACCGCCTTGGCGTGCACCCGGAACGATCGGCCGACGCGCACCGCGGGCAGTTCGCCCGAGTGCACCAGCCGGTAGACCGTCATCTTGGACACCCGCATCAGACTCGCCACTTCGGCGACGGTGAGAAACTGGGTGCCGCCGAGCACAGGTTGCCCCTGTGTCGCGGCCTCACGCTGGGTACGGGAATTCCCCCGATTACCTGCGGGACCGGAGCCGCCGGACGCTCCGGAATTCGCAGACATCTTGTTCGAAGACATCATTGCACCATTGACCTCCGGCACGTCCGCGCCGCCGGCTTCCCCACCGGCGGAACAGACACGCACGTGCTCCTTGAAGCTTAGCGGGACCAGTGGTGTTACTGCGACGGGAGTGAGAAATCGGGTTTTCCGATTTGAAACAGACCGGTCACTCCGCTGACGCGCCCTGTTCGGCGGACCTTCGCTTCGCTGCGAAGAGGCCCTCCCAGAACGCCGAGCGTAGTCCTCCGCGCTCCAGCTCGCGGATCGCGGCCGCGGTGGTGCCCGCGGGCGAGGTGACCGCGGCGCGCAGTTCCGCGGGGGTCTGGCTGGAGCCGTCCAGCAGGGCGGCCGAGCCGACCATGGTCTGCACGACGAGCCGGGTGGCCACGTCCCTGGTGAGCCCGAGCCCGACGCCCGCGTCCACCATGGCCTCGACGACCAGGAAGAAGTAGGCGGGCCCCGATCCCGACACCGCGGTGACGGCGTCCATCTGGCTCTCCGCCACGGCGACCACCTTGCCGACCGCGTCGAGCACCTCGGTCACCAGTTCCAGATGCTGCTGGCGCGCGTAGCGGCCCGGCGCGATGACGCTCATGCCCTGCCCCACCAGCATGGGCGTATTCGGCATCACCCGGACCACCGGGAAACCGGCGGGCAACTTGCCCTCCAGCCGCGCGGTCGGCACGCCGGCCGCCAGCGAGACCAGCACCTGATCCCGATCGCTACCGATCTCCGCCTTGCCCAGCGGGGCCAGCACGGCGTCCACGTCGCCCGGCTTCACCGCGATCACCAGCAGATCGGCGCCGACCGCGGCATCCGCGATGTCGTCGGTGACCCGGATGCCGAAGCGATCGGCGATCTGATGGGCCCGTTCCCGATGGGTCTCCACGACGACCAAGTCCTTGGTCAGCCGCCCCGACTCCAGCAACCCGGCGACCAGCGCCTCCCCGATGCGCCCGCCACCGATCACCGCAATTCTCGTCATGGGGCTCAAGGCTAGACGGCGCGCGCCGACGCTCAGCGCTGGGGAACGAGCGCCAGCTGACGACTCTGCGCGACGACCGCGCCGGTCGAGTCGAGCACCAGCTGGTCCTCGTCGAACATCCGCCCGCCCACCTCGTGGGTGGTGGCGATGATCCGCAGCCAGCCCGGCGCGGGCCTGCGACGCAGGTAGGTGGTCATCTGCACGGTGGGCGCCCAGCCGAAGTGGCCGAGGTTCATCGGCACCGGCGGACTCATGTCGGCGCTCATCATGGCGAAGTACATCGCGACGTCGGGATCCTGTTCGTCACCCGGGCGCGGGCGCATCCACAGCCGCAGGCGCGGTTCGCCCTTCGCGCCGTCGAGGAAGCGGGCCCACTCGCGATCGAGATAGATTTCGGCGCCGCGGCCCACGTGCACGATCTCGCCCATCGAGGAGCCGGGCTCGTAGCCGATCGCGTCGGCGGGCGGCTGCGCGGGCATGTCGGCGTGCTCCGGCGCGTAGATCGGGTCGGCGTCGTCGAGGCGGCTGAAGGTCAGCGCCGTGCGCACCAGGACGCGGCCGTCCTGGACGAGGTCCGCGTCGGCCAGGCAGATCTGCCGGCCGATCTTGCGGACGCGCACCTCGTATTCGACCTCGCCCGGATTGGGGGCGCCGAGGAAATCGGAGCTCGCGGCGATCGGGGCCATGCCGACCAGGGCGGGATCGGACGCGCGCAACCAATTGGTCGCCGCCGCCGCGCTGGCCGCGACCATCGTCCCGCCGTGCACCTTCGGGCCGATGGTCCAGATGTCATCGATGACGCCGAGGTAGCGCCCGGTTCCCTGGGTCGACGGGCGCGCTTCGGTCAGCGCACAGACCTGGCTGAACGGTGCGTCGGTCGTGGCGGCCCGGCCGAGATCGGTCAGCTCCGTCGTCATCCTCACTCCTGTCCTTCGTCGGCCGCACCCGATGGCGTCGTTCGCGGCGATGTAGCGCGCGCAGCTGCCGAGCGGCGTTCGTACAGCGTACAACGCACCGCTCGGGCAACCGCATCTCGCCATGGCGAAGGAGCGACCAGCGTCACATCGGCGGCTCGGACGACCCGCGGTGCGCGCCGCTGGGCGTGGGCGCGGCAGCGGCGGTCAGGTGCCTGCGGGCGAAGGCCAGCGTGCGGTGCAGCATGGCGGCCCGGTCCTTGGTGGTTCGCGCGTTCTGCGTGTTGATCTCGGCGACGGCCTGGCCGGAGAAGCCGGTGTCGACCAGGTTCGCGCACACTTCCACGCACGGCTGGGTGCCCTCGCCGGGAACGAGATGTTCGTCGTGCGCGGCGCCCCGGCCGTCGGCGAGGTGCAGATGGGCCAGGCCCGGGCCCATGCGGGCGGCCAGGGCCAGCGGATCGGCGCCCGCGGTCGCGGTGTGCGAAAGGTCGAGGGTGTAGTGCCGGAAGCCCGTCTCGGTCGGGTCGTAGGACGGGCTGAACGCCGTGAGCGCCGGACCGGGGCCACCCCTGCGCTCCAGCCGTTTCACCGCGCCGTCGCGCCGGCCGAACAGCGTGTCCGCACGCATCGGGAACATGTTCTCCACCGCGACGATCACGGGGCTGTTCTCTTCCAGCTCGGCCACCTGCTCGGCGAACCCCGCCGCGTAGCGGCGCTGCCAGCGGAACGGCGGATGCACCACCACCGTGCTCGCGCCGAACGCCTCGGCGGTGCGCACACTGCGCGCGAGTTTGGCCACCGGGTCCGAGCCCCACACCCGCTGCGAGATCAACAGGCACGGCGCGTGCACGGCGAGCACCGGCACGTCGTACCTGCGGGAGTAGGCCTGCACGGTGGCGATGCTCTGACTGGCGGGCTCGGCCCAGACCATCAATTCGATGCCGTCGTAGCCGAGCTCGGCGGCATAGCGGAACGCCGCCTCCGTGTTCTGCGGATACACCGAGGCCGTCGAGAGGCCGACCTTGATCGGCTTCGGATCGGGCGCGCTCCCCCGGTCTCCCGGCGAGCCCGCGCCCGTGCGCGACCCCGCCTCCGGCGTGTGCCGCACTCCGGTCTCGTTCGCCTGCCCGATGTTGCCCACAGCCGCTCCCAACTCAGTTCGTACTGAGAAGAAAGGCTAGTGGCCCCAGCGTGACGAAGATGCCCACGACGACGGCGATCACAGTGCTGAGGATGTCGTCGGTCCTGCGCAGAATCCGCACCAGGGCCACCAGGCCCAGAATCACTATCATCGCCAGCGCCAGCGCCACCCAGGGGAGCATCTCCCACATGCGCTCGAAGCCCTTGAACAGCAACATGCCCGCGACAGCCGCGCCGGTGCTCTGACCGCCGAGGATCATCCACTGGCGCCGGTTGGCGTCGTCCTCCGCCTTCTTGGCCGCCCGCGACCGGCGCGGCGCGGTGGCCCGGGTCGCGGCGCGCGGCTCGTCATCGATGTCGTCATCGTCGTCCAGCGCGATCGGCTCGTAGACGTCGGTGACGCCGTCCAGCTCGGCGACGTCGGCGGCGGCCCGCCCACCACGCCCGCCGCGCTGCGCCGTCCCGCGCTCGGCACGGTCGACGCCGTCGCGCAGCAGGTCGCCCGCGACCGTCTGGCCGGAGAGCAACTGCTGGTCCTGGCTGGCCAGCGACCACGCGGAGGTCGGGATGCCGCCGGATTCCGGCGCCGGATCGGCCTGTGGCTTGTGCCGCCGGGCCGACCAGGCGGGCAGACCGTTCTCGCCCGTACCGTTGCGCCGGGCTGGTCGTCGCTGCGCCTCCGGCTGCGGCTCGGGTGGAACGGGCCTGCCGGGTTTCGGTCTCGGATCGGGCGGCGGCGGGAGCGGAAGCGGCTCCGACTCCGGGGCGAAACCACCGGTGGACGGTGACCAGGCCGCGGTGGACGGGCCGAGATCCTCGGCCGCTTCCGCGGCCTCCGCCGCCCTGCGCCTGGCCGCGCGACCGCCTCTGGCGCCGTTGCGCTCGGGAAGGGACGAGCGGCCGTAGCCGGGCTCGTCGAGTTCCGCGTGGCCGTTGCGGCCCGGTTCGGCGACCCGGCGATCGGACAGCGCGTCCCGGCCGAACGGCTCGGGCTGGATTTCGTGCCAGGACCGGACCTGGGTGGCCTCCTCGTCGGGCTCCTCCCGCCTGCGCCTGCGTCCCGAACGCGGGGGCGTCTCCGCGACGCCGCCACCCAGCGGGTCCGGCGCATACGGGCCGGGCGCGGCCGAAAACAGGTCCGACACCGGGGTATCCGGCGAGAGCGGATCGTAGGTGCCGTGCCGCGAGGAAGGCATCTCCCGGCCGGGCATGACGCGGCTGGATCGCCCAGGTGGCGGATCGGCCCGCGGCGGGTCGGGCTGCGCGTAACCGGCCAGCGGGTCGTACATCGAAATCGGGCCCGACATGGGCGAATACGACGACGGGTCGGGCTGCGGCTCCGGCGCGTAGGAAACCGGCTCCGGGGCCGGAGGATCGAACGAGGGCGGCGCGTAGGCCTGCTCCTGCGCGCCGGTATCGGGCGCGGCGTGCGCGGAATGGCCACCGCCCTCCCGGATGACCGGCAGGTCACCGGTCAGTTCGGCGACGGAGATGCCCCTGCCGCCCCGGCGGCGCCTGCCGCCACCGGAGGAGCCGCCCTGCTGGCCGTTACGCGCCAGCAGTTCCGCGACCGACAGCTGTTTGGAGTCCTCACTCATGACGACACCGTCCCGATCGAGCCAGGCAGCGGCACGCCACCGCCGGGCGCGGGCCTACCGTCTCCGGCCGCCGCGCCCGCTGAGTACGTTGCTTCGGGTCCACCATTCATATCGGTATCCAGTTTGCGCAGGATCAGCCCTTCGCGCAGCGCCCACGGACAAATCTCCAAGGAATCCAGCGAAAGTGCCCGCATACTCGCCTCCGCGACCAATGCGCCGGCCACCAATTGCTGTGACCGATCGGAACTTACGCCTTCCAATTCTGCACGGTCCGACGCCGTCATCCGCGAGATGAACGCAATCAGTTGGCGCAGACCCGAGCTCGTGAGTGTACGGCGCACCCGCGGACCTGCCCCCGAAGGCGCCGCTCCGGTCAGCCGGGCCAGGGAACGGAATGTCTTCGAAGTGCCGACGGCCAGATCGGGCTTGCCCGGCTCGAGCAGCTTCTTCGCCGGAACCACCAGCTCGGCGTCGAGCCAGTCGCGCAGCACGGCGACCCGGCGCTTGCCCGGCGGGTCCTCGCGCAGCCATTCCCTGGTCAACCGGCCCGCGCCCAACTGCAAGGACAGCGCGACGTCGGGCTCCTCGTCGCCGCCGTTGGTCATCTCCAGCGATCCGCCGCCGATGTCCAGATTGAGGATGCGCCCGGCGCTCCAGCCGTACCAACGGCGCACCGCGAGAAAGGTCAGCCGCGCCTCGTCGACGCCGGACAGCACCTGCAGGTCGACGCCGGTCGCCGCGCGCACACGGCCGAGGACCTCTTCGGAGTTGGCCGCCTCGCGTAGGGCCGAGGTGGCGAACGGCATCAGCTCGACGCACTTGGACGTCTCGGCGATGCTGGCGAATTCGGCGACCGTATCGATCAGCTTCTGCGCGCCCGCCTCGGTGATGCAACCCGCCTCGTCGATGTTCTCCGCCAGGCGCAAGGTGGCCTTCGTCGAGCTCATCGGCAAGGGGTGACCGCCACGATGCGCGTCCACCACGAGCAGGTGAACGGTATTGCTTCCGACATCGAGTACCCCAAGCCGCACATGAACACGGTACTGGGTGATGCGGCACTTCAGCCCAGGCGACTGAACTGTTAGCGTCGTCTTTCGTGACGGTAGGCGCATCCCCGAGCAGCCCGACCCGGCCCCGACCAGCGGCGAAGATCGACCCGGCTCCCGAAGTGGATCCCGACTTTCCCCGCGAGTGGATCGAGTTCGTCGATCCGGCAAACGACGAGCATCTGATCGTCGCCGATCTGACCTGGCTGCTGTCCCGATGGACGTGCGTGTTCGGCACGCCCGCCTGTCAAGGCATCCTGTCCGACCGGCCGGATGACGGCTGCTGCTCGCACGGCGCGTTCCTCTCCGACGACGACGACCGCAAACGACTGGGCCGCGCTGTGAAAATGCTCACACCCCAGGACTGGCAGCTGCGCGACAAGGCCGTCAACGAGCAGGGCAAGATCACCAAGAGCGGCTATCTGGAACTCGACGAGCTGGACGACGAGCCCGCCTTGCGCACGCGCCGGTTCGAGGGTGCGTGCATCTTCCTCAACCGTCCCGGTTTCGCGGGTGGCGTCGGCTGCGCCCTGCACACGATGGCCCTGCGGCGCGGCATCGAGCCGCTCGAGGTGAAGCCGGATGTGTGCTGGCAGCTGCCGATCCGGCGCACCCAGGACTGGGTGGACCGGCCCGACGGCGTGCAGATCCTGCGCACCGTGATCACCGAATACGACCGCCGCGGATGGGGGCCGGGTGGAGCCGATCTGGACTGGTACTGCTCCGGTTCCCCGGACGCCCACGTCGGCAGCAAGCCGGTCTGGCAGTCCTACGGCCCCGAGCTGACCGAGCTGATCGGCGCGCCCGCCTACGCGGAGCTGGCCCGGCACTGCAAACGCCGCGAGGGCCTCGGTCTGATCGCCGTCCACCCGGCGACGGTGCACGCCGACCGGATGCGGGATCCCGCGGGTCCGGTCGCCTGATCGTTTGCTGGTCGAGCGCCCAGTCGGGTCGCCGCTCGCCGTCCGGCCGAGCGGGGGTTCACCCTCTCGCCATGCGAGCTTCACCCGGATCGGGTTTGATGTGCCGTTATGTCCAAGAAAGTTCTCACCGCGGCGACCATCGCACTGGGCGCTGCCCTCTCGCTGACCGGAGTAGCCCACGCCGAGCCGAACGGCGACCCGCACAAGTTCTACGACTTCACCACGGAGTTCGTCTCGGCCACCGATCCGGCCGCGGTCAACGCCAAGGCCGCGGGCAAGCTCCTGATCGCGAGCCCGTACGGCACCTCGCACACCATCGCCTGCCGTGGCACCAACACCGCGGACCTCTACGACTGCATGCAGGAAGACGATCTGGGCTGGATCACCCTGCAGAAGACCGAGACCCCGCTCGGCACCACCTGGATCTACTTCCCCTGATGTACGCCGACAGAACGGCCGAGTGCACCGCAGTGCGCTCGGCCGTTCGTGTTCTCCGCGCTGCGCGGGCGGTCATGCCTCCAGTTTGTAGCCCAGCCCGCGCACGGTGACCAGGTGTTCCGGCTTGGCCGGATCCGCCTCGATCTTCGAGCGCAGCCGCTTGACGTGCACGTCGAGGGTCTTGGTGTCACCGACGTAATCGGCGCCCCACACCCGGTCGATCAGCTGTCCGCGGGTGAGCACCCGTCCGGAATTGCGCAGCAGGTATTCGAGCAGGTCGAACTCCTTGAGCGGCAGCGTGACCGGCTTGCCGTTGACCATCACGGTGTGCCGGTCGACGTCCATCCGGACCGGACCGGCTTCCAGCACGCCGCTCTCGTTGGAGCCGTCCAGCTCATCGCCCGCGCCGCGGCGCAGCACGGCGCGGATGCGCGCGATGAGCTCGCGAGCGGAGTACGGCTTGGTGACGTAGTCGTCGGCGCCCAGTTCCAGGCCGACCACCTTGTCGATCTCGCTGTCGCGCGCGGTGACCATGATCACCGGCACGCCGCTGCGGGTGCGCAACTGCTTGCACACATCGGTGCCGCTCATGCCGGGCAGCATGAGGTCGAGCAGGACGATGTCCGCACCGGACCGGTCGAACTCGGCGAGCGCGGACGGCCCGTCACCGACCACGGTGACCTCGAAACCCTCCTTGCGCAGCAGGAACGCGAGCGGATCGGCCAGCGACTCCTCATCCTCGACGATCAGAACACTCGTCATCTGCGTGCCTCCACACCATTCGGTCGGCCCGGTCCGGTGGGACGCGGGCTTGTTTCTTTCGTGCCAACCACGGCGCCGTCGTGGTCGTCGTCGGCGCCTGCTTCGTGGTGGGCGGGTATGCGCAAGGTGAACGTCGAGCCGGTGCCCAACTTGCTCCACAGGGTGATCTCCCCGTTGTGGTTGGCGGCCACGTGTTTGACGATAGCCAGGCCTAGTCCGGTGCCGCCCGTCGAGCGCGAACGCGCCTTGTCGGACCGGAAGAATCGCTCGAACACCCGCTCCTGGTCTTCCTTGGCGATGCCGATGCCGCGGTCGGTCACCGCCATCGCCACGTGATCGCCGCGCAGCGAACGGCTCACCGACACGTGCGAACCCGCCGGCGAGTAGGCGATCGCGTTCTCGACCAGGTTCGACAGTGCCGTGACCAGCAGGGTTTCGTCGCCGAGCACCTCGAGCCCGCTCGGGCGGTCGGTGCTCACCGTGATCCCGGCGGCTTCGGCGGCGGTGCGGGAACGATCGACCGCCTGCATCACCACGGTGTCCACGTCCACCACCTCGAGCTCGGGCAATTTCTCCGCGCCCTGCAGACGGGAGAGCGCGATGAGCTCGGTGACCATCTTGCCGAGGCGGCGCGATTCACCGAGCACGCGCTGACCGAAGTGTCGCACGGCCTCCGGGTCGTCGGCGGATTCCAGGAGAGCTTCGGCGAGCAAACTCATCGCGCCGACCGGAGTCTTGAGTTCGTGGCTGACGTTCGCGACGAAGTCGCGGCGGGTGGCCTCCATCCGGGCCTGTTCGGAGTCGTCGTCGGCGAACAGCACGGTGAAGGTGGTCTCCTCGCGCGACAGCTGCCTGGCGACGCCGCGCACCGCGATCCGGCCGCGGCCGGGGACCGGATTCTTGGCGGTGAGGTCGAACTCCGCGGACTCGCCGGTGGCGAGCACCTTCTCCACCGCGGCCCAGGCGCGCTCGTCGAGCAGGCGATTGCGGACCAGCCCGAGTTCCTCCGCGCGCGGATTGACCAGCACTACGTCGCGATACTCGTCCACCACCGCGATGCCGCTCTCGGAGGCGAGCACGATCAGATCGAGGACCTGGGACATGGTGAGACCGGACTCGGCCTGCCTGCGTGCGGCCTGCCTCGCATTCACATACGGGATCAGTAGCCCGCCGACTGCCAGACCGACGACAGCCGCCAAGACTGCCAGCAGCACGGCCTGGGGAACACTCACACTTGAATCGTACGGTCGCCGACCGGTTGGCCAACGCCGGGTACATGAAGTTTCGCGCAGGTCACAGGCCCTTCCGGCCGCGTTAGCCGCATGTTTACGCACTGTTCGACATGGCGTACTCGCGGCGTATTCACCGGGCGGTCAGTCTGCTTCGTCTGTTCCGGCAAGCGCCTCGTTCACCGCGCGGCCGTGTTTGTCCACCCACTCGCCGAGGGCGTAGATCGGGAGCAACAGGTCCGCGCCCGCGGCGGTCAGCTCGTATTCGACCCGGGGCGGGGCCTGGGCGTAGCGACGACGGCGCACCAGCGTCATCTGTTCCATCCGGCGCAGCGTCTGCGTCAGCATCTTCTGGCTGATCCCGCCGATGGCCGTACGCAGCTCGCCGGGACGCATGGGCCCCTCGCGCAGCATGTACACGATCACCGGCAGCCAGGAGTTGCCGAAGATGTCCACACCCATCCGGGCAGGGCAGTCGGATTCGAAGTCGCCGTATGGCGCGAAATCCACCTGCTCTGCCGAGACCGGTTCGATCGGTGCCGTGCTCACGGTTCCAGCTTGCCAGCGCCGTTGCGCACCCCGGAGTGCCCATCGGGATTCCTAGCGTCGTGGTCGAACACTTTTCGAGTCAGGAGTTGGTATGCGAATCGGAATCATCGGTGCGGGCGCAATGGCGCGGGCACTCGGCGGCGGCTGGAGCGCGGCGGGTCACGAGGTGCTCGTCGGCGCCCGGTCCGCCGACGCCGCAGGGAAACTGGCCGACGCGATCGGCGCGCGGGCCGCGACGATCACGGACGCTGCGGGTTTCGGCGATGTCGTCGTGCTCGCGCTGCCGGTCCCCGCGTTGTCGCAGGTGCTGCCCGCCGTCGGGAACCTGCTGGCCGGTCGCACGGTTGTCGACTGCACGAACGCCTTCGCCCCGGACGCTTCGGCGCCGCAGGGAGTCACCGCGTTCGTACTCGCCGAGGACGCTGTCGCGGAACGGGTCGCGGCGCAGGCGCCCGGGGCGCACGTGGTGAAGGCGTTCAACCTGTGTGCCGCCGAGGTGTGGGAGGCGAACGGGCGGATCTTCGACGGCCGCCGCTTGGCGGTGCCGCTGTGCGGTGACGACGAGGCCGCGGTGCGGGCGGTCGCGGCGCTGGCCGAAGACCTGGGGCTGCAACCGATCCCGGCGGGCGGGCTGCATCGTGCCCGCTACCTGGAGGCGATGTCGGTGTTCACCGTCGGTCTCTGGTTCGCCGGACACGATGCCCGCGCGATGTTCCCGCCCTTGGAGGCAGCGTTCGCCGTCGCCGACTGACCGCACACGCATCAGGCCGGGTCGAGTTCGGCGAGCTTGCGCTCCAGCACCTCCCGTTCGCGCTGGTTGCCGCACATGCCGATGGCGCGCTCCAATTCGCCGCGCGCCTCCTGCGTGCGCCCGAGCCGGATCAGCAGTTCCCCTCGAACGCTCGGCAGCAGGTGCGAATTCGACAGCGGCCCGGCGGCCGCCAGCTCGTCCACGATCGGCAGCGCCGCGGCCGGTCCCTGCGCCATGGAGACCGCCACCGCGCGGTTGAGGTCTACCACCGGCGACGGCGCGAGCCGGCCGAGCGCCTCGTAGATCAGCACGACGCGCTCCCAGTTCGTCGTCTCGACCGACGCGGCGACGGCATGGCACTCGGCGATCGCCGCCTGCAACCCGTAGGCGCCCAGGCCCCGGCCGACCTGCTCGGCGCGGGCCAGGGCGGCCTGTCCCCGGCGGATCGCGGCGCGGTCCCAACGGCGGCGGTCCTGGTGCTCCAAGAGCACCGGAGCGCCGTCCGGCCCGGTGCGGGCGGGAAAGCGGGCCGCGGTCAGTTCGAGCAGCGCCAGCAGGCCGTGCGCCTCGGGCTCGTCCGGCACGAGCCTGGTCAGCACCCGCGCCAGGCGCAACGCTCCGCTCGCGAGGTCGAGCCGGATCAGATCCGCCCCGGAGCTGGCCGAAGACCCTTCGGTGAAGATCAGATAGACCACGCTGAGCACCGAACCGAGGCGCTCGGTCCGCTGCTGCGCCGGTGGCACCTCGAACGGCACCCGGGCCGCGGCGAGGGTCTTCTTCGCCCGCGTGATCCGAGCCTGCACGGTAGCGGCCGGAACGAGGAACGCCTTGGCGATCTCGTCGCTGGTGAGACCGCCGACCACCCGCAGCGTGAGCGCCACTCTCGCCTCCCGCGACAGCACGGGATGGCAGGAGATGAACATCGACGCGAGCAGATCGTCATCGATCCGGTCCGGGTCCCACAGCAGGTCCTCGGTGTCCCGGGCCGGATCGGCAGGCGCGCCTCCCGAGACGGCGCCACCCTCGCCCAGGTCCCGGGCAAGGGTGGCGTACCTCTCGTCGAGGGCGGCGCGCCGACGGAAAGCGTCGATCGCGCGACGGCGGCCGACGGTGAGCAACCACCCCGCCGGATTGCGCGGCACGCCTTCCCGCGGCCAGGTCACGAGCGCCTCGGCCAGCGCCTCCTGCGCCAAGTCCTCGGCCAGCGCGAAGTCGCCCGTGTACCGCGCCAGCGCACCGACGATCCGTGCGGACTCGATCCGCCAGACCGCGGCTACGGCTTCACGGCCGGTGTGGTCGGCCATCGCCCCTCGATCCGTTCAGAGCTGACCGGTGGCCTCGCGCCACGCCCGCTCCTTCTGGATCCACTTGTTGTCCTGCGGAAACTCATCGATCGTCGGGACCCGGCGGATCTCGGTCTTGAACCCGGGGCCGACCACCGGCATCCGCTTGGCCCACTCGATCGCTTCTTCCTTCGACGCCACATTGAGGATGTAGAACCCGCCGAACAGCTCTTTCGTCTCGCCGTACGGTCCGTCGGTGACGACGGGCGTCTCGGAGGAGTAATCGACCACCACACCCTCGGCGGCGTCCTCCAGTCCCTCCGCCGCGACCAGCACGCCCGCCCGGATCAGCTCGTCGTTGTACTTACCCATCGTTTCGAGCATCTGGTCGAAGTCGATATTCGCCATCCCTGCGAAGGCCTCGTCGGTGGCACGCATGATGAGCATGTACTTCATGGTTGTCTCCCTGGTTGTTCGGGTCCCTCTCTGGACCCTCTCACCCATAGGTCGAACGGGGGGTCGCGAAGATCGACACACGCGCCGAAATTTTTTTCGACCCGCTTCGGAGCCGCCGATCGGAGCGTGCACCCTCGCCCATACCCCGCGGCGTCGACCATGATGCGCGACGGGTGCACGCTCGGACCGCGCCCCAGCTCTACCAGCCCGGATTCCCGCGGACCGGGATGTTGACGAAGCTCGGACGGGCGGGATCCAGCTCCAGATGCTGTGGACGCATGCCGGTGTCGATCAGCATCGGCAGAATGGGCAGGCCCTTGGGGAAGTTGCCCGCGTACACGTCGACGCGCAGGCGGTGGCCAGGCTGCAGGAGTGCCTCGGTGGCGGGCAACGCGATGTCCAGCGTGGTCACCTCGCCCGGGACCGTCGGCTGCCGCTGCTCCAGCGAGGTGAACGGGCGCGGGTCGGTGTAATCGCCGTTGGCCGACTTGCTGCTGTTCGCCTCATCGATCGCCCGCAGCGACGCCATGATCTGCCCCGATGACAACACGCTCGACTGCCCGTCCGGCGCGACGTCGTTCACGGTGACCACCCAGTACCCGTCGGCGGCGTCCTGAACCGTATTGAGCCGCACCGCGATCCGCCCCGAGATCGAGGTCGGTTCGGCGACCGGGGCGCTGGTGAAGGTCAACCCGTTCAGCTCCTGCACCCTGGAGTCCTTCGCGCAGCCGTCGATCACCGACAGCACGCCCGCGCTGCCCTGGGCGGCGTCGTTGGAGCACAGACTGGTCAGGCCGGGTGCGACAGTGAGACGCGCGGGCTCGCCGCTGACCTGCGCGTCGAGCGAACCGTCGTAGAGGCTGCCCGCGGTGCCGCTCGGCGCGGCGGACAGGTACATCCTGCGGTGCACCGCCTGCTGCGCATCCGCCGCAGCGGTCGGCGCGGCGAAGGAGTCGGTGGTGATCCAGCCGCCGCCCTGCTGACGCAAGGTGATCGGACCGTAGCGGTCGATGCCGTTGTCGATGTCCTTGAGCCACTTGTCGAACCACGCGCGCTGCAACACGTCCAGCCGCGGCGGCAGGCCCGGCTTGCCGTACTCGTTGCCCGAGTTGAGGTGATAGGTGTTGCCCATCAGCAATTGCTTCTGGCCGGGCGGCAGCGGAATCTCGTTGTAGATCTTGGATTCCGAGTAGGCGAACAGGTCGTGCCAGCCGCCGGTGACGAAGGTCGGCGTCCGGATCCCGCTCGGATCACCGAGCCAGTCCTTCCGCGGCCCGGAACCATCGGTCAGCAGTTCCTTGGCGCGGGGGTCGAGATCCTCGAGGCGCGCGGTGGTGTAGACGTTGAGCAGGACGTCCATGAAGGTCAACGGATCTCGGGCGCGGTCGGCCAGCCACCTGGTGTCCAGCTGCCCGTTGAGCACCGAGGCCAGGTCGGGAATCAGCTTGAGGCCGTTGATCGCGGTCAGCCACAGCGGAATGAAGTTGAAGCCGAAGCCGCCGCCGGGCGCCAGCACGTCGTTGACCAGATCGCTGCCCGGCACCACCGGGAAGATCGCCTGCAAGGCGGGTGGGCGCTGCTCGGCGGCCTGCACCTGATTGATGCCCGAATAGGAGATGCCGTTCATGCCGATCCGCCCGTTGGACCACGGCTGCCGGGACGCCCAGTCGATCACCTCGAGCGTGTCCTGCTGCTCGCGTCCGCGCAGCATGTCCCAGACGCCCTGGGAGAAACCGGTGCCGCGCACGTCGACGACCAGCTGCGAGTAGCCGCTCTTGATCAGCTGCCGGTCGACGGTGAAGTTGCGCAGTTCGCCGCCGCCGAACGCCTTGGTCAGGTCGGTGACGCCGGACAGCGGGGTGCCGCTCATGTCGATCTGGCGGAACAGCTCGATCAGCGCGTCGGACAGGCCGGGAATCGACTGCGCGTGATCGGCCAGATTCGACACCAGCTTGGTGTAGGGCGTCAGATTGACGACCGTCGGCGTGGGGCTTTCGATGGGCCGGCCGGAGGCGTCCGCGGGACGGTAGACGTTCCCTTTCAGGACGGTGCCGTCACTCATCGTGATCGGGACGTCCCAGGTGATGTGGATGTTCGGGTACTGCTGTGTGGCGTCCTGAGTGGCCGCCCACTCCGCTCCGGCTGCCCCACCGTCGGGACCGGTCGGCAATGGCGCGGCCGCCGCGCCGCTCGTCAGAAAGGGGGCGAGCACCGCGGCGGCGGCGACCGCCACTGTGACCCGCAACGCGTACTTCATCGGACGTGTTCCACCTCTCGTACTGGTCAGGCGACCAAGTATTACTTTCCTACCCGTCGGTAGGAACTAGGGGTAACATACACTGGCCCTCGAAACATCGGTTCACATAAGCCGATCGAGCAGCAGATTTTTCCGCGTCTGCGCTGGCCACACCAGTCTGGACCCATTTACAGCAACGGAATCATGGCTCACCGACCGGTCGCGGACCGGCGTACCGCCGTCCGGCGTGTCGCCCCACCGCCTCGACGAACGCCCGACGCTCGATGATCGCCCTTTGCGGCCGGACACGACGACGCGCTGCCACCCCTGATGAGTGACAGCGCGTCGGGTTCGCGTTCGGGGCTTACTTCCCGCCCTGGCCCGCGACGGCGGCAGCGCCCGCGGCGGCCGCCTCCGGGTCGAGGTACTCGCGCGGACGCACCGGGCGCAGGTCCTCGTCGAGGTGGTAGACCAGCGGGATGCCGGTGGGGATGTTCAGGCCCGCGATGTCCTCGTCCGAGATCTGGTCGAGGTGCTTGACCAGTGCGCGCAGCGAGTTGCCGTGCGCGGCGATCAGCACGGTCCGGCCGGACAGCAGGTCCTTGGAAATGGTCGACTCCCAGTACGGAACCATCCGGTTGACCACGTCGAGCAGGCACTCGGTCTTCGGGACCTCGATGCCCGCGTAGCGCGGATCGCCCTCCTGGCTGTACTCGTTGGTCGTGTCGATGGGCGGGGGCGGGGTGTCGTAGCTGCGACGCCACAGCATGAACTGCTCGTCGCCGTACTTGTCGCGGATCTGCGCCTTGTTCTTGCCCTGCAGTTCGCCGTAATGGCGCTCGTTGAGCCGCCAGTCGCGGATCACCGGAATCCAGTGCCGGTCGGCGGCGTCCAGCGCGATGTTCGCGGTGGAGATGGCCCGGCGCAGCAGTGAGGTGTAGACGACGTCCGGCAGGATGCCGTGCTCGGCCAGCAGTTCCCCGGCACGCTTGCCCTCGGCGATGCCCTTGTCGGTCAGATGCACGTCCACCCAGCCGGTGAACAGGTTCAGGGCGTTCCATTCGCTTTCGCCGTGGCGCAGCAGCACGAGGGAGTACGTCATGCGGTCATCCTCCCATGCGCGCTCGACCGGGTCGCATCGGTTCCCGCCACGCCGCCACGGCCGGTACCGGGAAAGCGCGAAGTCAGACCGGTTCGTCCGCGGCGTGCTCGGCGGCGAGCACGCCCGCGCCCGCCAGCGTCGCGCCGTGGGTGATCGCGGACAGCTCCACACGCAGTCCGCCCAGGAACTTCAGCCCGGCGTGCTCGGACACCGCGGAGCGCAGCGGATCCCACAGCGGCGCACCGGATCGCGCGAATCCGCCGCCGATCACCACCCGGTCGACGTCCAGCAGGGCGGCGGCCGAGGCGATCGCCGCGCCGAGAGCGGTGCCCGCCCGGTGCAGCGCGGCGAGCGCGATCTCGTCGCCCGCGTGCGCGTCCGCGGCCAGCCGCACACCCGTGCTGCCGGACCAGCCCTGCTCACGAGCCCAGCGCACCGACGACATGCCACTGGCGACCGCCTCGACGCAACCGCGACCGCCGCACCCACAGGGCGTGTCCCAGCCCGGCACGACGATGTGCCCGACGTGCCCGGCATTGCCGGTGCGCCCGAGCAGCACCTTGCCGCCCGCCACGATCCCGCCGCCGATCCCCGACGACACGGTCATCGCCAGCGCGTCGGGCACCCCGCGCAGGGCGCCGAGGCGGTGTTCGGCCAGTGCAAGGCAGGCGCCGTCGATGGCGAAGCGAATCGCGGCGGCGGGAAACAACTCCTGCACGGCGGCGACGACCGGGAATCCCGATTTCCATTCGGGGATGTTCAACGGACCGGTGACGCCGGTTCGCACGTCCACCGGACCGGCCGCACCGATCCCCACGGCGCTGACCGGTTCCGGCCCGGCGACCTCGAGCAGCAGTCCGCGACAGGCGTCCCACACACTCGTGTCCGGCACGTCCACCTGGCGTACGTCGCGCACCTCGGGACCGGGGTGCACCACTCCGGCCGCGAACTTCGTCGCGCCGATGTCCAGAGCGAGAATCGCCAACGCCGTGTCTCCTTCGCCGAACCGAGCCACCCGCGATTGTCGCCCGGGCCGGGGGGCCGGATCCAGCTACCGGCTAGGGCTTGTCGGCCGAGTCGACCAGATGCTCGAACGCGCGCAGGTTCTGCAACGACTCGCCGCGCGAGACGCGCCACTTCCATTCCCGCCGAATGGATTCGGCGAAGCCGAGTTCCAGCAGCACGTTGAAGTCGGCGTCCACCGCTTCGAGGATCTGCCCGAACACCCGGTCCAGTTCGTCCGGGGTGACGGCGTGCGCGGACATGCGGCCGACCAGGTAGATGTCGCCGACCCGGTCGAGGGTGTAGGCGACGGCGTAAAGCCTGCGATTGCGACGCAGCAGGAACTTGTAGACGCCTTCGAAGTTCTCGTCCGGCTTGCGGCAGACGAACGCTTCGACGCGGACCCCGTGCTTGCCCACCGTGAGCATCACCGTGGTCTTGAGCTTGCGCTCGCCGGGCAGGACGACGACGAAGGTCTCCTCGCCCGGCCGGGTGTACTCGATCTCCCTGTCGCGCAGCGTCTCGTCGATGAGCTGCGCGGTCGCCTGCATCTCGTTCACCGGCGTACTCCCATCCGGCGCCGCCACAGCGCCCGCGATCTGGCCTGGCTGCTCTCGGCGAGCAGGGCCGCCGTCCGTTCTCCGGCCAGGTTAGTGCGGTCGGCGGCCGCGCGGTCGTAGGCGTCGTCGCGCACGAGGCTGTGCGCCAGGCCGCGGCCGCCGAGCGCGGAGCGCTCGTCGCGGAAACCGGCCAGGGCCGCGGCGTAGCTGGCGAGCAGCCCGTCGGCGGTGTGCGCCCAGGAGAAATTGGCGGCGTGCGCGACGGCCCGCTCGCCCATCCGGTGCAACCGACCGGGGTCGTCCAGCAGGTGCCGCAGCGCGTTCGCCCAGTCCGAAGTGCGGTGGCCCGGGACCAGCAGGCCGGACACGTCATGCCGCACGGCCGTGCCGAGACCACCCACATCGGCGGCCAGCACGGGAGTGCCGCTGGCCTGCGCCTCGATCGCGACCAAGCCGAAGGACTCGTTGTAGCTGGGCACCGCCACCAGATCGGCGGCGCGATAGACCAGCACCAGCCGCTGCGGCGGCTGCGGGGGCAGGAAGCTGACCCGCGCGGCGATGCCCAGTTCGGCGGCCAGCTCGATCAGCGCGTCGGGCCGGTCCAAGCCGCTGCCGGAGGGCCCACCCACGATCAGCACGCGCAACGGGCGCTCCGGGTCGGCGCGCAGCACCTCCGCCGCGGCCCGCACCAGCACATCGGGCGCCTTCAGCGGCTGGATGCGGCCGACGAACGCGACGATCTGCTCGTCGGCGCTGAGGCCGAGCGCCGCGCGGGCGGCGGCTTTGTCACCGGGGCGGTAGAGGGTCAGGTCCGCGCCGGGCGGTACGACATCGATGCGCTCCGGGTCGGCCCCATAGAGCTCGACCAGCTGACGGGCTTCCTCGGCGGTATTGGCGACGAGCCGATCGGATTCGGCGATCACCTGCTTCTCGCCGATCTCGCGGGTCGCCGGTTCGGGGCAGTCGCCCTCGGCCAGCGCCGCGTTCTTCACCGCCGCCAGCGTGTGCGCGGTGTGCACCAGCGGCACCCGCCACCGATCCCTGGCCAGCCAGCCGACCTGGCCGGACAGCCAGTAGTGCGAGTGGACCAGATCGTAGTAGCCGGGCAGATGCCGAGCCTCCTGGCGCAGCACCTCCGCGGTGAACGGGCACAGCTGGGTGGGCAGATCGTGCTTGTCCAGCCCTTCGAACGGGCCTGCCACCACGTTGCGCACCAGCACGCCGGGCGCGGCCTCCTGGACGGGCGGAAGGTTGGACGCGGTGGCCCGGGTGAAGATCTCCACTTCGGTACCGCGCCGGGCCAGTTCGACGGCCGTTTGCAGGACATAGACGTTCATGCCGCCCGCGTCGCCGGTCCCCGGCTGAGCGAGTGGTGAGGTGTGCACCGATAACACGGCGATACGGTTCGGCCGTAGGTCCAGGCGCTGACTCACACTATCCATAGTGCACGTTGCGTTCCCCGGCCCAGACACGCTATCCGTGGCAAGTGAGAGCTATCACAGAGCAGACATGACGCCGATCACAGACTGTCGGCGAACGCGCTGACCTCGGCGACGAACCGGGAACGGTCCTCGATGAACAGGCCGTGCTGGGCGTCTTCCCAGAACGACGCACGGGCGTTCGGGACGGTGTCGGCGATGAAGCGCCCGTTCTCGATCGGCACGACCTGATCGGCGGTCCCGTGCAGGACGAGCACCGGAACGTCCAGCGCGCGCAGTGTCCCGGTGTTGTCGACGGTGCGGTAGAACAGCGCTTTGCGCACCGCGGGCGGGGTGGCGAGACTGGCCCCGAACAGGCGCTGCGCGTCCGGCCCCTTGTCCGCGCCCGGTCCGGTGTTGGCATTGCCGAACGCACCGAAAGCGCGCAGGGCCCGCCCCGCGCTCTCCTCGAAGACGCCCGGTATCGCCTCCTGCATCATGCTGCCGGTCGCCGCACCGGGCACGCCGGGGCCGATGTTCGCCATCGAGCCGGTGTAGACGACACCCGCGACGGCGTCCGTGCCGTACGCGGTCAGGTAGTCCGAGAGGACGATCCCGCCGTAGGACCAGCCGAGCAGCGCCGCGCCGGAGTCGATGCCCTCGGCGGCGAGCACGGCCGCGACGTCGGCCGCCCAGTTCTTCGGATCGTCGTAGCCCGTCGCGGGCGCGTCGGAGTAGCCGTGGCCGCGCAGGTCGACGGCGATCACCCGGAAACGCGCGGCGAGGTCGTCGGCGGCCCCGCCCCAGCAGCGCAGGTTCGCCGACCAACCGTGCAGCAGCACCAGTGGGCGCGCCTGCGCCGGACCGCTCACCCGGTAGACGATGTTCGTTCCGTCCGCGCTGACCACGTCCCGAATAGCCATGCCACTCAGGCTAACGGTGATCCGGGTGACCGCACCGGGCCCGGCAAACCTCGCGCACCTAGGATCTAACGGCATGAGCACTCGCACCGCCGTCGTCACCGGAGCCAGCTCGGGGATCGGCGAGGCCACCGCCCGTGAGCTGGCGAAGCAGGGATTTCACGTCTACGTCGGCGCTCGCAGGCTGGATCGCCTGCGCCGCCTCGCCGACGAGATCGGCGGCACCGCACTGGAACTCGACGTCACCTCGGACGAGTCGGTGCGCACGTTCGCCGAGGCGATCGAGCGGGCCGACGTGCTGGTCAACAACGCGGGCGGCGCCAAGGGCCTGGCCCCGGTCGCCGAGGCCGACCTGGACGACTGGCGCTGGATGTGGGAGACCAACGTGCTCGGCACGCTGCGCGTCACCAAAGCCCTGCTGCCCAAGTTGATCGCCTCCGGCGACGGGTTGATCGTCACCGTCACGTCGGTGGCCGCGTTCACCGCCTACGACAACGGTTCCGGCTACACCTCGGCCAAGCACGCGCAGGCCGTGTTGCACCGCACGCTGCGCGGGGAGCTGCTCGGGCAGCCGGTGCGGCTGACCGAGATCGCCCCCGGCGCAGTGGAAACCGAGTTCTCGCTGGTTCGCTTCGGCGGCGACGCGGAGCGGGCGGCGAAGGTGTACGAGGGCATCGACCCGCTGGTCGCCCAGGACATCGCGGAGGTCATCGGCTTCGTCGCGTCGCGGCCCGCGCACGTCAACCTGGACCAGATCGTCATCAAGCCGAGGGATCAGGCGGACGCGGGCCGATTCGCGCGTCGCGGCTGACCATTTCATAGCCGACGCAAATCAATCATATTTCGCGGTCGTTCCGGCCGCGAATTGCTGGGACTTCGCTGTTCGATTCGAACCGTTAGCATCCGAGATGCCGTAAGCGTAGAGACATCGGATGGGAGTGGTTCGGCTCATGTTCAAGGGCTTCAAAGAGTTCCTGATGCGCGGGAACGTCATTGATCTCGCGGTCGCCGTCGTCATGGGCACCGCGTTCACCGCCGTGGTGACATCGGTGACGAAAGGCGTCGTCAATCCGCTGCTCGCGATTTTCGGCAACAGCCACGAGCTGGGCCTCGGCGTGCAGCTCATCTCCTCCAAGCCCGCCACCTTCATCGCCGTCGGCCCGATCATCACGGCGGTCATCGATTTCGTGATGGTCGCCGCGGTGCTGTACTTCGTGCTGATGCTGCCGATGAAGACGATCAAGAACCGCTTCGGCACCCCCAAGGCCGCCGAGCCCACCGAAATCGAGCTGCTGACCGAGATCCGCGACCTGCTCGCCGAGCGGCACGAGGCGGTCCGCGCCGAACGCTCGGCCGACCGCGAGGCCGAACAAGAGGACGTGAGGGTCCGCTAGGACCGCTCAGCGCGCGCCCGCCGGCTGCGGAGGCAGCGGGGTGGCGGAGACCACGGTCGACGGCGCACCCTGCAACGCCGACATGGTTTTCCAGGTGTTCCAGTCGATGGTCCAGTCATAGAGGTCGCCGTCGGCGGCCGAGAGCGGGATCGAGGTTCCGGTCACCTCGACCGGATCGCCGTACAGGGCCGTGGGGAAGTACGCCTGCGCGTCGCCGGGAGACAGATTGATGCACCCGTTGGTGACGTTCGCCGAGCCTTGCGCCGACAGTGATTCCGGATTGGCGTGGATGAATTCGCCGTTGTTGGAGATGCGTACCGCCCAGCGTTCGCGGACGTTGGTGTAGTACGGCGGATTCGACATCATGAAGTCCTCGTACTTCTCGGTGACCACGTGGATGCCGGATCGGGTGACGTTGCGCGGCTCGTTGCCCTCGCCGTAGCTGACCGCGAAATCGAACACCGTCCGCCCGTCGCGGACCACCTGCATGCGGTGGCTCGGGGCGTTCGCCTTGACGATCTGACTGCGCCCGATGCGGAAATCCGTGGTCAGATCGGAATCGCCGTAATTGCCGCCGCCCAGGTCGAGTCCGTAGAGCCGGGCCGACACGTGCACGCTCGTGCCCGGGGCCCAGTAGTTCTTCGGACGCCAGTGCAGCCGCGAGCCGTTGTCGTCCGGGAACCAGGCCCACGCGCCTTCGGTCGGCGGGTCGGTGGTGATGGTGAGCGCCTTCTCCACCGCCGCCTTGTTCGTGACGGCGGACTTGAATTGCAGGATGATCGGCGCCGCGATGCCGACCTCCTGGTTGTCGCCGATGTTCACCGTCGCGGGAACGGTGCTCTTGGGCGCGAGCGTGTGGAACGAGCCGTCGATCGGTATCGGCTTGCCGTCGGTGCCGACCGCGGTGCCCGACCAGGTGTAGGTGGCGTCGTAGCCGAGCGGCTCGGTGATGGTGTAGCCGCGCTTGTCCGGCGCGAGCTCGCCACGCACCTGCTTGCCCGCGGCGTTGGTCAGCGCGACCTGATCGATCGCGCCGTCGCTGATCGCTACGGAGACCGGCGCGGTCGGGTTGACGTTCTCGGCGTCGTCGGCTGGGGTCAGCGTCACCTCGGCGATCGGACCGGCGTCGGAGCCCGACCGGCCCGCGTCACGGTCGATCGTGCAGCCCGCCGCCAGGGCGACGACCACGAGCAGGACAGCCGACACCACGGCAACCGATCGGTGGATCATCGGGCGGTGGTTCACTTCGTCGAATCTACGCGCGGCGCGCGGTCCGATCCGTCGCCGCTGCGTGTGGTGTCGACCTCAGCGCCTCAGAGCGTGACACCGACGGTGACCGGTTCCGGCTCCAGCGTGATCCCGAAACGCTCGGCCACGCCGTCGCGCACCGTCCTGGCCAGCGCCACCAAGTCGGCCGCTGTGGCGGCGCCGCGATTGGTCAGCGCCAGTGTGTGTTTCGTCGACAGCCGGGCGGGCGCCTCGGCGCCGGGGAAGCCCTTGGCGAAACCCGCCCGCTCGATCAGCCAGCCCGCGGAGAACTTCACCCCGTCCGGCGCCGGGTAGGTCGGCACCGTGGCCTCGCCCACGTGTGCGGCGATCGCGGCGCGCACCTGCGCCACCCGCTCCGGCGCGACCACCGGGTTGGTGAAGAACGAGCCCGCGCTCCAGGTGTCGTGGTCGGCGGCGTCGAGCACCATGCCCTTGCCCGCGCGCAACCGCAGCACCGCGTCCCTGACCTGTGCGGCAGGCCGGGACTCGCCATCCGCCGCGCCCACCGCCGAGGCGAGTTCGCCGTACCGCAGCGGCATGCTGGAACCGTCGGCGCGCAAGGCGAAGTCGACCGCGAGCACGACGGCGTCGTCGCGGTGCTTGAGCACGCTGGTGCGGTAACCGAACCCGAGTTCGCCGGGCTCGACCCAGCGGATCTCCCCACTGGCCCGGTCCAGCAGGCGCACCCGGCGCAGCAGGTTCGCCACCTCGGCGCCGTAGGCGCCCACGTTCTGCACCGGCGTCGCGCCCGCGGAGCCGGGAATGCCGGACAGGCACTCCAGTCCGCCGAGTCCGGCGGCGACTGTGGCGCCCACCACGTCGTCCCAGTTCGCCCCCGCCTCCGCGACCACACCGCCGTCGAGGATCTCGACGCCGGTGGTGGCCACCCGGACCACCACACCGTCGAAGCCGTCGTCGCCGACGAGCAGATTGGAGCCGCCCGCGAGCAGCAGCACCGGGACGCCCGCCGCGTCCAGCGTGCGCACTGTCGCGACCAGCGCTTCGGTGGTCGCGCATTCGGCGAGCAGGGCGGGGCCGCCCACCCGCAGCGTGGTCAGCTCCGCCAGCCGCACGTCGGCGCGCAGCCGCGCACCGGTGCCCGCGAGGAGGTCCGACGGCACCACTCGTGAAGTTCGCACGCCACACGGTAGCGTGCAGTGCACCGCACGAGGACGGCTGCTGCCGCTCGTGCAATTCGTGCGGCGCACGGTAGCGTGTGGAGCCATGGCTACACCGCTGGCGTACACGGCCCGCTACTCCCATCCGCCCGCCGCGGTACGCGCGGCATTCGCGAACGACCAGTTCTGGAAGGATCGGATCGCGGAGGTCGGCG
This sequence comes from Nocardia abscessus, assembly GCF_015477775.1. Taxonomy (GTDB): domain Bacteria; phylum Actinomycetota; class Actinomycetes; order Mycobacteriales; family Mycobacteriaceae; genus Nocardia; species Nocardia abscessus_A. Next base: position 117,165 of record NZ_JADLQO010000001.1, read on the forward strand.
GCCCCAACGCCCGGCTCGAGTCGATCACCGTCAGCGGCGACCAGGTGCGTGTCGAGATGGTTCAGGCCATCGCCGCCGAGAAGCTGCCGCCCGCGATCACCGCGGTGCGCCCCGGTGATCTGACCATCCCGCGCGTCGAGGACTGGACCGGGGATCACGCCACCTTCGAAGCCCGCGTGGACGGCGCGCCCGCCGAGGTCCGCGGGACCATCACGCTCACCGCCGACGGCTCCGGCGCCGTCGCCACGACCGAGGGCACCATCGAGGTGAAGATCCCGCTGTTCGGCAGCAAGATCGAAAAGGCGATCGCCGAGCACCTCACCGAGCTGCTGAAGAACGAGGCGGAGTTCACCGACAACTGGCTCGCGTCGCACTGATCCGGCCCGCGCGGACGCGCACTGTGCGACGTCACACCGTGCGGTCCGCGCCTTCGTGTCCCGTCCGCACTCCACCCGCCCGCCGAGGTCGGCGCCACCGGACCCAGTAACGTGTGAGCCCATGGCACGCCGATTGGACTACTCCGCCCGCTATCCGCTGCACACCACAAAAGAGCTGTACGCGGCGCTGTCGAACCGCGACTACTGGGAAGCGCGGATGGAAGAGATGCGGAAGTACTCCCCCGGCAACCAGGTGGTCCGGCTGGAGGCGGGCGACGGCGGCATCGACGTCGAACTGCACCACATCCTGCCCAGGGAGATGCTGCCGGAGATCGCCCAGACGGTCATGCGCAAGGACATGGTGATCACCCGCAAGGAGACCTACAGCCCGTTCGCCCCGGACGAGATCACCGGCAAGTACTCGGCGGCCATTCCCGCGGGGCCGGGCAGCCTCGGCGGCACCATCCGCCTGTTCCCCACCGAGACCGGCTGCACCATGCGCTTCTCCTCGGAGGCGAAGGTGTTCATCCCCATGGTCGGCCCACGCCTGGAACAGCTGATGCTGGTGAACCTGGTCGACCTTTTCCGCGGCGAGGCCGAGTTCACGGTCAAGTGGCTGGAAGAACAGCACCCCACTCGCTGACCAAACCGGTCGGCACCATCACCCGTGGCACCACCGCCGTCAACCGTCTCCGCCGCAGCGACCGCTGGCTGATCAACGACGAACTCGTCGCAGGCCTGCTGGGCGGCGCGCCCGATCCGCTGGTGGTCGACCTCGGATACGGCGCGAGCCCGTGGACCACGTTCGAGCTGGCCGCGCGGCTGCGCACAGTGCGCGCGGACGTGCGGGTGGTCGGACTCGAGATCGACCCGCAGCGCGTGGTGCCGGGCCGCGACGGCGTCACCTTCGCACGCGGCGGATTCGAGTTGGCCGGGCTGCGGCCCGTGTTGGTGCGTGCCTTCAACGTGCTGCGGCAGTATCCCGAATCAGCGGTCCCTGAGGCGTGGTCGACCGTCCTGGCCGGGCTGGCGCCGGACGGCCTGCTGATCGACGGCACCTGTGACGAACTGGGCAGACGCTGCGCGTGGGTGCTGCTCGACCGGAACGGACCGCGCTCGCTCACGCTGGCCTGGGATCCGTTCACCGTAGAGCGCCCCTCCGATCTCGCCGAACGCTTGCCGAAGGCGCTGATCCACCGAAACGTTCCCGGTGAACCCATCCACGCACTGCTCGCCGCCGCGGATCGGGCCTGGGCGCACGCCGCGCCGATGGCGCCGTTCGGTCCGCGCGTCCGCTGGCGCGCGGCGGCGCAGACGCTGCGCGCGGAAGGTTTCCCGATTCGCCACTATCGTCGCCGCCTGCGCGACAACGTGCTCTCGGTGCCGTGGCCGGCCGTCGCACCACTCGGAACGAGCTGACCCAGCGCACCTCCGAGCGTTTCGTCACGCTACGGCAAGCGCTCGGTACACCCGCTTCGCGGCACGCGGCGACAAGCGCGCCCCCGCGTCGGTGATCTCCGCGCCCGCACACCGGTGGATGGCGACCGCGTCGGCGACCACCTCGTTCAAAGCGGCCTGCCCGATGTCGCCCTCGGCCAGGTCGAGCACCGTGCGCACCGGTGTCGTCACCAGGAAGGGGCCCGCCGACTCCACCTCGGCGCCGGCCAGCGCACGGCGCACGATCACCAGCCGCGGCGTCACCGGCGGACGTCCCGCGCGCACCGACAGGTGCAGGAAGCGCGGGCACAGGCTGCCGAGTCCGTGCAGCTCCGCCGCGCTGTGATGGGAGACCACCGACGCGCCGTCGAACCAGGCCGCCCACATCGCGTATTCGTCGAGCGGACCTTCCGGCCACCCGGCGAACCGCAGCATGCCGACCCCGGCCCTGGTCACCGAACCGTCGCCGAGGGCCGCCCGGACGCGCGCCCCGCACCCCGTGCGCAGCACCTGCCGAGTCGTGAAGAAACCGGCGTGCCGACCGGCCCAGCGGCGCAGAACGCGCCATCCTTGTTCCGCGGATCCGATCGCGCGGCTTGCCACATCGCCAGCCATGGGCATCAGGCTACGCTCGGTTTTTGTGCCTCATGTCACATTCGAACCCCTCACTGCCTCCACAGAGACGGCTCAGAAAGGTCGGGAAGAATTTTCGCCATGAGTACGAACGCAACCTCCACCTCGACGATCAACCGGCGGCCCCTGCTGATCGCCCTGACCGTGGTAGCGGTTCTGCTCGCCACGGTCCTGGTCGGCGGCGAGGCATACGCCAGGCACACGGTGTCGAACTGCATCAGCTCGCAGTTCGAGAAAGAGATGGGGTCGAAGATCGACGTGAGCTTCGGTCCCAAGCCGATGCTGGTCACCTGGATCGATGGCAAGGTGCCCTCGGTGCGGGTGAACAGCGACGACACCAAGTTCGGCCCTGCCGTCGGCATGGTGGTGCACGCCGACTTCCGCGACGTCGACGTCGCCGACTCCAACGGGACCGTGATCGGCCATTCCTCCGCCGACGTCACGTGGAGCAACGAAGGCATCAAGGAGACCCTCGGCGGGATGGTCAGCAGCGTGAGCTCCTCGGCGAGTTCGGGCATGCTCACCCTGTCGGTGCTCGGCGGCCTCGCCGAGCTCCAGCTGAAGCCGCAGATCGTGAACGGGGCGGTGCAGGTGGAGACGATGTCGGCCGAGCTGCTCGGCATCGGCCTGCCCTCCGACCTGGTGCAGAGCATCGTCGACGTCTTCACCGAGAGCCTGCAGAGCTACCCCCTCGGCATGACGGCGACGAAGCTCGAGGTCACCGACTCCGGCGTCGCGGTTCAGCTGGCGGGTGGACGTACCCAGCTCGAGCCCGCGAACAACAGCTCCGACGCGCGCTGCTGAACGCGCACCGGCGCAACGGCTTCGAACCTCGCGCGGGCGCTGGGGGGCGAACCGGATGCCCGTCAACGGATTCCGGCTGGCGGTCAGGACGGGAAACCGTCGAGCACCTCGCGAGATTTCGACAGCCCGAGCCGGGTCGCGCCCGCGGCGATCAGCTCCGCCGCGGCCTCGGCGGTCCGGATGCCACCGCTGGCCTTGACGCCGAGCCGGGCACCGACGGTCTCGGCCATCAGCCGCACCGCGTGCACGCTCGCTCCGCCCGCGGGATGAAATCCCGTGGAGGTCTTCACGAACTCGGCTCCCGCGCGCTCGGCGACCCGGCACACCTGCACGATCGCCTCGTCCGGCAGCGCGGCGGATTCGATGATCACTTTCAACAGCGCCCGATCGCCGATCGCTTCGCGCACGGTGACGATGTCGGCGAGCACCGCCGTGTAATCGCCCGCGCGGGCCGCTCCGACGTCGATGACCATGTCCACCTCGGCGGCGCCCTGGTCCACCGCGAGCCGCGCCTCGGCGCCCTTCACCAGCGAATGATGTTTCCCCGAGGGGAATCCGGCGACCGTCGCGACCACGAGCCCGGGCGCGCGCACCGGCAACATGGACGGCGACACACAGATCGCGAGCACGCCCATCGCTCGCGCGTCCTCGATCAGCGTCTCGACCTCGGCGCGGGACGCCTCCGGGGCGAGCAGGGTGTGATCGATCATGGCGGCCACTTCGGCCCTGGTCAGCGACGTGGAACTTGCCATGGGGTGAGAGTCTGGCACACCGGACGCGAATTCCGTTGCGCGCCTGGCTGCACTTCCCGCACACTCGTAGCTGATGGCGCATCGGAGAACGTGACGCCACGGTCGACCGACCGACCGACGTGTGCGGATGGGCCTACTTCGTTCGGGAGGAGACGACCGTGCTGATCCGTCGCGAACGCGCCGACGACACCGCTGCGATTTCGGCGGTGCATCGCAGCGCATTCGCACCGCACTATGCCCGTGCCGACCACCCCGACGGCGCCGGCGTGTCCGGCGACCGCGGCAGCGCGGATCCGCCGGAGGTGGGTCTCGTCGCGCAGTTGCGCAGTGACGAGGGCTGGATTCCGACTCTGTCGCTGGTCGCGATCGAGCACGACAGCGTGGTCGGCCACCTGTGCCTGACCCGGGCCACGGTCGGCCCGTTCCCCGTACTGGCGCTCGGCCCGATCGGCGTCCTCGCCGACCATCAAGGCGCCGGAGTCGGCTCAGCTCTCATGCACGCGGCCCTCGGCGCCGCCGACGCGCTCGACGAACCGCTGATCGGCCTGCTCGGCAGCCTGGAGTTCTATCCACGCTTCGGTTTCGTCCCCGCCGCCCGCCTGGGCATCACACCGGACGATCCCGCCTGGATCAGCCACTTCCAGGTCCGGTCCCTGTCGGCCTACGACTCCCAGATCGCCGGCGAATTCCATTACGCGGAGCCGTTCTACCACCTCTGAGCGCTACCGCCGGGCACTGATCGCGGGCCGCCCGGCCGGTCGGCGTCGCGGACGGCCCGACCGTGCGTTCCCTCGGCGCCTCCCGAGCGTGCGCGAAGGTGCGGCAAACGCCGCGCAGCGCACCTGGGAGGATGAGCTCATGAGTTCCGCTCCACCCGTTCAGGACGACCGCCGCTACGTGCTGACTCTCGGCTGCCCGGACCGTCCCGGCATCATCGCCGGGATCACGTCGTTCATCGCCGAGTTCGGCGGCTCGATCGTGGAGGCGGGATATCACTCGGACCCGGATACCGGCTGGTTCTTCACTCGCCAGGCGATCAAGGCGGGCACGGTGCCGTTCGGGCTCGCGGAACTGCGCGACCGGTTCGCCGCGGTGGCGGCCGACCTCGGTCCGGCGACCGAATGGCAGCTATTGGACTCCGGGGCGCGCCGACGCGCGGTCCTGCTGGTCAGCAAGGACGGTCACTGCCTGCACGACCTGCTCGGACGCGCCGCCAGCGGTGAGCTGCCCGCCACCATCGAGGCGGTGATCGGCAACCACCCGGACCTGGCGGCGATGACGGAGGCGCACGGGGTGAAGTTCCATCACGTGCCGTTCCCGAAGGACCCCGCCGAGCGCGGTCCCGCCTTCGAGGAGGTCCGCGCCCTGGTGGACGCGCACGACCCCGACGCGGTGGTGCTGGCGCGGTTCATGCAGGTACTGCCCGCCGAACTGTGCGAGCACTGGGCGGGAAAGGCGATCAACATCCACCACAGCTTCTTGCCCTCGTTCGTCGGCGCTCGCCCGTATCACCAGGCGTTCGCCCGCGGCGTGAAACTGATCGGGGCCACCTGCCACTACGTGACCGCGGAGCTGGACGCGGGCCCGATCATCGAGCAGGACGTGATCCGCATCGATCACGCGGACGAAGTGCGCGACATGGTCCGCCAGGGCCGCGACATCGAGCGGGTGGTCCTGGCGCGCGGGCTGCGCTGGCACCTGGAGGGCCGCGTTCTTGTGCACGGCCGCCGGACGGTCGTCTTCTCCTGACCGGCGTGCGAACGCGGCGGCGGCCGGTCAGGCGGCGGCCGGTCAGCCCGCGAGGTCGGCGCGGGAGCGCTCGCCCACCGCGGTGAGCAGGCGCCCGAGTTCCTCGTTGAACCGCTCGTAGGCCTCGACATTGCCGAGATGGCCGGTCGGCAGCACCTGGTAGCGCACGAGATTGCCGTTCTGCCGGAGCAGGTCGACGATCCGCTCGGAGTGGACCGGCGGCGTCATGTCGTCGAACTGTCCCGACAGCACCGTCGTGGGGACCACGATGTTGCGCGCCGACTCCCCCACATCCATCGTGGCGAGCAGGAAGCCGAACTTGGAGCGCACCCAGGCGGGGCACGACCGCACGATGGCCATGCTGAATTCCAGCAGCTCGCCCTTGGCCGCGGTGCTGAGGATCTGGCGCGCGAACAGCCACCGCACCGGCGCGATGGGCGGGAAGACGATCGGTGCGCCCAGCCCCAGCCTGCCGAACAGGAACGGCAGCGGCACCTTCAGCTGCAACAACCGCCACGGCCGGTTCAGCAGCGGCACCACCGTGGTCTCCAGGATCAGCCGGTCGGCCGCGGTATTGGTGAGCAGCATCGCGAGCGCCTGCCGCGCGACCCGCTCGGGATAGCGTCCGGCCCACGCCTGCAGGGTCATGCCGCCGAGACTGTGGCCGACCAGCACGGCCCGCTGTCCGGGCGCGAGCGCGGCGTCGAGCACCGCGGCCAGGTCGTCGGCCAGCAGGTCCGTGGTCAACTCGCTCGAACCGTATTCGCTCTCCCCGTGGCCGCGCTGATCGTAGGCGATCACCCGGTAGTCGCCGGCGAACGCGTTGATCTGCGGATTCCAGTATTCGAGGCAGCAGGTCCAGCCGTGGACGAGCACGATGACCGGGCGATCGGACGGCCCGTAGGCATGTACGCGCAGCTGGGCTCCGTCACCGGTCCGGACCGGGATCACCTCGCGCGGCGCGGTCGGGGGATTGAACGCCGCGGTCCGGTAGGTACGGGAACGCAGGTCGGCGCTGTGCGCGTCGCGCAAGCTCCGGAGCAGTCCCGGGAAGCTCGTCAACGCGGTCGGCAGCAGGGCACGCATCGGACACTCCTTTGTGTTACTGCTAGATACAGTAACCCCGATTCGCGCCGCTTGCTAGTGCAAGCACCCTTACATGACGACGAACTACGCCCTCACCAGCGCGGACCCCGCTGCACCTCGTCCACCTTCGGCCGGACGTCGGCCAGGTAGACGCCCGTCGCGATGATGGCCGCGAAGGAGAGCAGGCCCAGACCCGCGGGGAAGAGGACGAGCACGAGCACAGCCGCCCCGAGAATTCCCAGCCAGATCGGCTTGGTCAGCTTGTCCACCGCGGTAAACGCGTCCGGACGCTGACGCACGGCGTGGATCAGCGCGAAAATCGTCGCACCGAGCGCCGCCAGCCACAGCACCAGCAGGATCATCCCGGTCAATCCGTGCACCATATTCACCCCACCCATCATAGAAGCAACGCCCCCGCACACCAGGGGTGTACGGGGGCGTCGGGCAGCGTCAGCCGCGGACGGTTCAGGCCTTCTTGGGAGCGGCCTTCTTCGCGGGAGCCTTCTTGGCGGCGGTGGGGGCGGCCTTCTTGGCCGGAGCCTTCTTCGCCGCGCCGTTCGTGTCGGGAGCCGGGGTGGACTCGGTGGTCACCTCGACGACCTCGGCCTCGACGACCGGCGCCGGGACGACCTGCGCCTCGGTCTCGGTCTCGACCTTGGCCGGGCGGCCGAGCAGCCCGTTGACGCGCTCGAACACGTCCTCGGCGCGACTCACCGCGTCGCCGTAGATGGTCTCGACCTTGCCGATCCGATCCTCGACGAGGTGGTTGGCGCGCAGCCGCTCGATGGCCTCCTCACCGCGCACGGCGAGGTCGGCGTAGATGTCGAGCGCCTGGCGGTAGTACTTCTCGGCCAGCGTCCGCAGCTCCTCGGCGGTGAACTTCTCGCGCAGCTCGGCGAGGTCGTCGGGAAGCTCCGACGGCAGCCCGGCCAGCCGCTCGCGCAGCGACTCGAACTGGGCCTGGACGTCGGCGGGAACGTTGGCGAAGCGCTCGCGCGCCTCTTCCACCCTGGTCTGCACCTCGGTCGCGGCGGCACGCTCGCGCACCTGCGCGACGACGTCGTTCACGGCGGTGTAGAGAGCGTCACCCGCGCCGACGGTGGCGAGCAAGGGCTTGGTGACGGTGGCGTTCTTCTCGGTCATGGTGTTTCGTTCTCCTGGCGTGGCGGAGTTTCGGTTGTCGTGCGCGGAACGTCGCTGTCCCATACGTCCCCCCCTGCCTCGTTTCCTCCGTTTTCCCGGCGAAACGATTCATAGATGTCCAGCAGCACCTGCTTCTGCCGCTCACTGATCGATGTGTCGGCAAGCAGGGCGTCCCGGACCGGACTGTGCGGCCGCTGCTCGAGATAGCCAGCCCGTACGTACAAGACCTCCGAGGAGACCCGCAGCGCTTTCGCGATCTGCGTGAGCACTTCGGCGGACGGATTGCGCAGTCCGCGCTCGATCTGACTGAGGTACGGATTGCTCACCCCCGCCAGTTGTGCGAGCTGACGCAACGAGACCTGCGCGGCTTCTCGCTGCGCCCTGATGAAGCCTCCGATGTCGTGCGCCGCACTGACGACGCGACCTCCTCGTTCGCCGACTCCGGACGAGTACTCGTCCGGTCTGTCGGTGTACTCGGCGGAAACCTCGGGCTGGTCTGCCATCACTCACCTTCTGGCGGTTGTACGGGTTCGAGTCTAGGTCAGGGTGCTAGCTATTGCAAGCAGTCTGCTAGCAGTGTTTCGGCAAACGTTCCGCGCGCCGGAGATCAGCCGCCGAACATGAGATGGGAAATCGTGTAGATCGCCAGTCCGGCAAGCGAACCGACGACCGTTCCGTTGATCCGGATGAATTGCAGATCGCGGCCCACTTGCAATTCGATCTTCTTGCTGGCTTCCTCGGCATCCCATCGGGCAACCGTGTCGGTGACCAGGGTGCTGATCTCACCCGCGTAGTTTTCCACCAGGTAGCGAGCACCACGGTCGATCCAGCCGTCGACTTTGGCGCGCATGTCCGCGTCGTCGCGCAATCGCTCGCCGAGCTGCTGGACGTTTTCGGCGACCTTGCGCCGCAGCGTGCTGTTCGGGTCGTCGGCGGATTCCAGGATCAGTCGCTTCGCCGCGCGCCAAGTGGCCGAGGCCAGTCCGGTGATCTCCTCACGACCCATGATCTGCGCTTTGATGCGCTCGGCCTTCTTGATCATGGCGTCGTCGAATTGCAGGTCCTCGGCGAATTCCTCCAGGAACCGATTCGCGGCGAGGCGGACCTCGTGCTCCGGATCGGACCGGACTTTCCAGGTGAATTCGACCAGTTCCCGGTAGATCCGTTCGGAGAGCAGAATGTTGACGAATTTCGGTGCCCATTGCGGCGCGTCCCGCAACACGATCCGATCGATGGTCTCCTGTGAGCCGAGCGCCCACTGGTGCGCGCGCTCGGCCAGCAGATCCAGCAGCGCCAGTTGCCGGTTGTCGGCGAGCAGCTCCGCCAGCACCCGGCCGATCGGCGGGCCCCACAGCGGCTCGGCGATCCGCTTGACGATGGTGTTGTCGATGACCTGCTCGACGTCCTCGTCGCGCAGCACCCCGACGACGGCGCGCAGAATCGTCGAACTCTCCTGCGCCACCCGCGCGGCATGACCGGGATCGGCCATCCACCGCCCGACCCGCCAGGAGACCTGCGCGGAGTTCACCTTGGCCGACACCACTTCCGGCGCGAGGAAGTTCGTGCCGACGAAGGTGCCGAGACTGGCGCCGAGCTGATCTTTCTTGCGGCGGATGATCGCCGTGTGCGGAATCGGCAGGCCGAGCGGGTGCCGGAACAGGGCGGTCACCGCGAACCAGTCCGCCAGCGCGCCGACCATGCCCGCCTCGGAGGCGGCGCGCACGTAGCCGACCCAGTCGCCGCCCGCGCCGCGCGATTCGATCCAGCGGCAGAACAGGTAGATCGCGGTGGCGAGGGCGAGCAGGCCGGTCGCGAGCGCCTTCATCCGCCAGAGGTCACGACGCTTGGCCGCCTCGTCGAGCACGGCGGACAAGCCGAAGGGCGCGGCGGCAGGCGCGGCCGGGGCGTCCAGCACCGCGGTGTTGCCGGGAGCTTTCTCCATACCTCCCATTCTGCTGTGCGCGGCGAAGTGGGCGAGCGGGCGAGTGGATATGGACACACCCGACGCGCCCCGCGCTGTGGTTCCTACCGCATCCGGGCTCAAACGCGCATATCACGGGTAGCGGGGACCTAAGCTGGTAGCCACCGGAGAAAAACATACGAACGAGGGAGCCCACGCTGTCCACCGAAGACCTTGTCGATATCGGCGAGCGACCGTCGGCGGTGCGCGGCGGCCGGATGGACGGCCGCAAGCGCCGGTGGCGGCAACACAAGATCGATCGGCGCGAAGAACTCGTCGACGGCACCCTGGCCGCGGTGCGCGCCCGGGGCAGCAACGCGGGCATGGACGAGATCGCCGCGGAGATCGGCGTGTCCAAGACCGTGCTCTACCGCTACTTCTCCGACAAGAACGACCTGGTCCACGCGACGATGCAGCGGTTCATCGAGACCACGCTGATGCCCCGGGTGTACGGCGCGATCAGCCTGGACGCCGACGAGTACCAGCTGGTGCGCTCGGCGCTGGCCGAGTACGTCGGCACGGTGGACGAGGACCCCGAGGTCTACCGGTTCATCATGGGCAACGGCTCGGCGGACCAGTCCTCGCTCGCGGAGTTCGAGAAACTCTTCGCCGAGGTGGTGTGCGCGGTGATCACCGAGCGCGCCAAGGAGCGGGGCGTCGAGACCGAGGGTGCTGCGCTGGCCTCGTACGTGCTGGTCGGCGGCATCCAGCTGGCTACGCACTGGTGGACCACGAACAAGTCGATGTCGCGCGAGCACGTGATCGACTACCTCACCATGCTCGCCTGGAGCGCCATCGAGGGCATGGCCCGCGCCGGCGGCTCTCCCGCGGTGTTCAACGCGCAGACGCATGTGCTGCCCGACCCCGAGGCGCCCGCGCAAGGCTGATCCGGCCCACGGGCACGGGTGCTAGCTGGACTGCTTGCAGAAGTTCACGCGCGCTCTCGACTTTGCCGAAACGTTGGTTAGTCTGAACCCGAGCGGTGCGCCGAGTGCGCTGCGTCACCGCAGGCGCCGTACGCACGGCGGTCCACGCCGGACCTCATGGTCGGCGCAGGCCACCGCCCGCGCGTCCGTCGCTCCGACCGCGGCACCAACGGAGGTACCTCGATGGCGAAGCAAGTACCGACCTCTCGGCTTGCTCGTGGCACCAAGCTGGGTGCGGTAGCAGCCAGTTCCGTGCTTCGCACCCAGCGCACGCGGTTGACCATGCGGGGCAGATCCGAGGCCGTCCGGGCGAAGATGGCCGAGGAATCGATGATTCGCACCACCGAACAGGTGGTCATGGTGCTGGGCACCATGAAGGGCGTCGCCATGAAGCTCGGCCAGATGATGTCGGTGCTCGACCTGGACCTGGTGCCCGAGGACCACCGGGAGCGTTTCCAGAAGCGCCTGGCAGTACTGCGCAACGCGGCGCCGACGGTCTCCTTCGCGGCCATGCGCCAGGTGATCGAGGAGGATTTCGGCAAACCGCTGGACGTGATCTTCGCCGAATTCGACGCCGAGCCGGTCGCCGCCGCCTCGATCGGGCAGGTCTATCGGGCACGGCTGCACGACGGCCGCCAGGTCGCGGTAAAGGTGCAGTACCCGGGCATCGACGTCGCCGTGCGCGCGGATCTGAAGAACCTCGCCATGTTCCGGCGCGTGCTGCAGTCCGCGATGCCGTGGGTGACGCCCGCGGTGCTGGACGAACTGCGGCTGAACATGGAGGCCGAACTCGACTACCGGGCCGAGGCGGCCACCCAGTTGCAGATAGCCGAGATCTACGCAGCGCACCCGTTCGTCATCGTGCCGCGCTCGCTGCCGGAGTTGTCCACCACGCGGGTGCTGGTCACCGAGTACGTGGAGGGCAAGGGCTTCGAGGAGATCCGGCAGTTGCCCCAAGAGCAGCGCAACCGGATCGGCGAGATCATCTACCGGTTCTACGTGGGGTCGCTGTTCACCTTCAACGAGTTCTGCGGCGACCCGCACCCCGGTAACGTGCTGCTGGCCGCGGACGGCCGGGTGGGCTTCCTGGATTTCGGGTTGTTCAACCGGATGGACCCCGAGCACGTGCAGTTCGAGCTGGTCTGCCTGCGCGCCGCCGCGGAAGATCGGGCAGAGGATCTGCGCGAGTTGATGATCCAGCGCGGCGTGATCGATTCGCCGCAGGAGATCGGCGCCGAGGAGTGCCTGGAATACGTGCTGGCCGCCTCGGAGTGGTGTCTGGTCGACGAGGAACTGACCATCACCCCCGAGCTGGCCAGCGGCGCGTTCCTGCTCGCGGTGGACCCGAGGGCCAGCGAGTTCACCGGCATGAAGCAGCAGAATCTGCCGCCCGAGCACCTCTTCTCCCGCCGCGCCGATTTCCTGACCTTCGGCATGCTCGGCCAGCTCGGCTGCACCGCGAACTGGCATCGCATCTCCCGGGAATGGCTCTACGACGAACCACCGGTCACCGAGCTGGGCCGCGCGCATCACGCGTGGCTCGCCGACCGGCCGCGGGCCGCGCCGCAACGAGCGCGCAAGAAGACCACGAAGTAGCCGCCGACCGGCGACACGACCGCAGAACGGAAGACCATGGCAGACACTCGGGAATTCGACCTAGTCCTCTTCGGCGCCACCGGCTTCGTCGGCAAGCTGACCGCGCAGTATCTCGCCGGGGCCGCACCGGAATCCGCGCGGATCGCGCTGGCGGGACGGTCGCTGGACAAACTGACCGCCGTGCGCGACGGGCTCGGGCCGAAGGCAGCGAGCTGGGGCCTGGTGGTAGCCGATTCGACCGACCGGACCGCGCTGGACGCGCTGGCCGCGCGCACCAAGGTCGTCGTCACCACCGTGGGCCCCTACCTGCGCTACGGGATGCCGCTGGTGGCGGCCTGCGCCGCGAAGGGCACCCACTACGCCGACCTCACCGGTGAGCCGCTGTTCATCCGGGACGCCATCGACGCCCATCACGAACAGGCCGCCGCGACCGGCGCGAAGATCGTGAATTCCTGCGGTTACGACTCGATTCCGTCCGATCTGAGCGTCTACCGGCTCTACCGCCGCACGGTCGAGGACAACACCGGTGAGCTCGTCGACACCACGCTGGTGGCTTCGCTCAAGGGCGGCGTCAGCGGCGGCACCATCGATTCCGGCCGCGCCATGATGGAGGCGATCGCCGCCGACCCGGCCAAGGGCGCCGTGCTGTCGCACCCGTATTCACTGAGCCCGGACAAGTCGATGGATCCCGACGTCGGCCGCCAGTCCGATCAGGCGTTGTCCCGGGCGAGTGCCATCGACCCGAGTCTGGACGGGTGGGTGAGCACGTTCGTCATGGCCGCGCACAACACCAAGATCGTGCGCCGCACCAACGGGCTGCTCGGCTGGGTGTACGGCAAGAACTTCCGCTACCGCGAAGTGATGAGCGCGGGGAGGTCGCGGGTGGCTCCGCTGGTCGCGGCGGGCATGGCGGGCGGCATCGTGGCGGGCCTGACCGCGGGCGCGCTGCTGTCGCGGGCGTCGGCGGGCCGCAAGCTGCTGGACCGCGTGCTGCCCAAGCCGGGCACCGGGCCCAGCGAAAAGGCCCGCACCAGTGGCTGGTTCAGTATGAAGACCTTCGCCCACACCACCTCGGGCGCGAAGTACGTGGCCACCTTCGCGGGTACCGGTGACCCGGGCTACCAGGCCACCGCGGTACTGCTCGGCGAGAGCGGCCTGTGCCTGGCATTCGACACCGACAAGCAACCCGAGCTCGCGGGCGTGCTCACCCCCGCCGCGGCGATGGGCGACGCGCTCACCGACCGGCTGCGCGCGGCGGGCATGACCATCACGGTCGATCGCGCCTGAGCAACGCGATGCCGGTGAACCTCGCACGGAAGACGATGAACGCCCCGGCGCTCGCCGCGGTGTACGAACGAGCCTGGCGGCCGACGCTGTTCTATCTCGCCAGCGGCCGCACCACCGCGGCGGACCGGCGCGACGCGGTCGCCACCCTGCGGCTCGGCGGCGCGCAGAAGGTGCTCGACATCGCCTGCGGGCCGGGCAATTTCACCAGGCACCTGAGCGAAGCGCTGTCCGGCGACGGCTACGCGATCGGCTTGGACTACTCCGAGCCGATGCTGGCGCGCGCCGTCGCCGACAACGCCGGACCGCGCGTCGGGTATCTGCGCGGCGACGCGCGCACCCTCCCGTTCGCGGATGGGACCTTCGACGCGGTCTGCTGTTTCGGCGCGCTCTACCTCATTCCCGACCCGCTCGTCGCCGCCCGCGAGATGATCCGCGTGCTCGCCCCCGGTGGCCGCATCGCGATCACCACCAGCCACCGGGCCGCCAACCCGTTCGGCGACGTCAGCCGCGTCGTCGGCGGGTGGAGCGGACTGCGGGTGTTCGGCACCCGCACTTTCCCGGCCCTCTTCGCCGAGCACGGCTTGGTGGAGATCGACCAGCGGGTCCATCGCCTGCTCCAGTACGTCAGCGCGACGAAACCCGCTGCCACGACCGGGCACTGAGCTGTCGCACGCGATCGGTCCGCTCGGGCGCACCCGATCCGGGGGATGATCAGCCCGCGGTGACGGCCCGGATCAAGAATTCGAGTCTGTCCACGGTCTGATCGAGCGGGCGGGTGCTGCGTTCGGCGCGGCACATCGCCACCGTGCCCTCCACCGCGGCCACGATCAGGGTGGCGGTCTGCTCGGCGTCGATGTCGCTCGCGCCGTGCTCGCGCAGCGACCGCGCCAGCAGCCCGGTCCAGTTCTCGAACGCGGCAGCGGCGGCCCGCTGCGGCCGGTCGTCGTCACCCGGGTCTTCGACCGCGACGGCGAGCACCGGGCAGCCCGCCTGGAAATCGCTGTCCAGCACGATTTTTCGCCACATGTCCGCGAACGACCGCAGCCCGGCGACCGGCCCGGCCGACAGGCCCTTGGCGAGTTTGCGGGCGGCCAGCGCGTCGGCGAACCGCACGGCTTCGGCGGCCAGCTGCGCTTTGCCGCCCGGGAAGTAGTGGTAGGTGGAGCCCAGCGGCGCCTGGGCGTGCTTGGCCAGCTCCCGCACACTGGTCGCGTTCAGGCCGCGGCGGCGGATCATGTCGGCCGCGCCTGCCACCATCCGCTCCCGCGCCTGCGGCGTCTCGGCCATCGCTTCTCCTCCCTTGCTCATGACGACTGTCATAGCGTACCGTGCAGGACTTATAACAGTCGTTATAGACGCCGGTTTCCGTTCCCGAATGGAGTTCGACATGCCGATGATCCAGCTGACCCTGCCCGCCGGGGTTCTGCCCGCCGATACCCGTGCCGCACTGCGCAAGACGCTCGCGGCCACCTTGCTGAAGTGGGAGGGAGCGCCCGACACGGCCTTCTTCCGCGCGCTGGCGTGGACCCGCATCGATGAGGTCCCCGCGGATGCTTTCGGCAGCGCCGAGGACGAGTTGCCCCGATTCCGGGTCGACGTCACCGTGCCCGCGGGCGCGCTGTCCGATCGCCGCAAAGCGGGCCTGATCCAGGAGGTGACGGCCGACGTCTCGGCTGCGGCGGGACTCGGCGATACCGAAGGCTTGCGGGTGTGGGTGCTCGTCCACGAACAGCCCGAAGGCACCTGGGGCGCGGCCGGGAACGTAGTTCGCTTCGCGGAGCTGGCCGCCTTGGCGAAGGGACAACACGCCGATGCGTGAGCTGCATCCTCCGCGCCTGACGGCTGGAATGGCGGGAACGCGCGGAGATCCGGTGCTGCGGGACGCGCGAGACGCCCTGGTTCGCCCGTTCGTCGCCGGGCGCTGCGACGGTGACACCCTGCCCATCCACCGGCATGTCTCCCGGGCGATGCAGATCGGGATGCGAGCCGGCCTCGTCGATCCGGTGGTCGCCTCGATCTGCGGGCCGGTGCCGTTTTCAGCGTCTCCCGTCCGCCGCACCGGCTTCCCCGCCGAACAAGTCACCACCCTGCTCGCCGACTGGGAAAACGCTCCGGCGGCCTATACCGCCCACACCACGAAACTGGTCCTGCACCGCCCACCTGTCACAGTCGGCTGACAACGCCGGTCCGGAAATAGTCTTGGAGCATCTCTGTGGATAACGGCGTTCGTGGGAATCGTTGGTGTCTCGGTCGGCCACGCGAACATGTCGAACGGCTGAGTCAAAGCGCGAAGAAAACGAGCGCCGATAGAAGCACTACAGCACCGAAGAACCCAACGGCAATGGATGTGAAGAGCTTACCGAGATCCTCATCACCATAGAGGTCGTCTTCGTTTATGAGATCCGTATCCACGATCTCTGCTTCGACAGACTTGCGAGGGGTTCCGTCGATCATGACGGTGAAGGCGTATCGCTGGCCCCTCTCGAGCCGTCTCGGGCCGATATCGAGGCCGGATCCCTCCGAACGACCGTCGACGATCTGGGCTGGATGAACGCTCAGCAGGTGCAGAATCGGCATACCGAACTCCACTCGCAAAGGCTTACCGTCATCGAAATCTGCGGCTTTGATGTCCTTGGGGCCACGGTTGACCAAGGACACGTGCACAAGGCAGGGACTCTCGGTCCACGGCTTGCCGGAGCGGATCTTCTCATGCCCTTCGCGATAGGTCAGTGTCGCGTCTATTCGCTCCCAAGAGAACCTGTACAGCAGTATCCGCCGCCGATGGTTGACTCGATAGTAGAAATAGATGGTCGCCAAGAGGCTCAGAACACCGGTGGCGAATGCGCCGATCTTGATCCAGTCCATGGCCTTCAAGTGTGGCGCATCCCGGCCCACATCGCAGCGCCACACGCCTGCAACATATTTCGCATCCGAACCCGTATATGGGCACATCGCGAGACAGCGTTCGGAAACGTCAAGATGCCGGCGGGGCGGAGCCGAGGTCGACCATGCGATGGAGGATTGCGGGGGCCAGGGCCAATTCGAATTCCGTACCGCTGCTTTCGAAGACGAAAGCGAGGTAGTCGTTATGCGGTAGCGGGGCCCGGCGGACCGAGCAGTGCTCCCCCACGATCACCCAGCCGCCGATGGTCAACTGATCGGACATCGCCACTCCCCACCCCTTCGACACTTCCGACAAGTGGACTATGCCAGTCGCGGCCGAGCGGTGTCAACGGCGGAAATCGGCCGCTGAGCTGGTGAAATACTCCTGCTGGATGGTTCCGTGGCCGGGCGGGTGGACGATCTCGCGGTACTCGAGCGCGGCGCCGCGGGCATCCAACCCGACGCGGTGCACGATCAGCACCGCCGATGGACTCGAGAGCCCGAGATGGCGGCGCTCGTCGGCGGCGGCCAGCCGAGCGCCGACGCTCTCGCGCACGACCGCTGTGGCGCGTCCGATCGCGGCTTCCACGTATCGCGAGACTCCACCGGGTACTGGCTCCGAGCGGAGCAAGGGGGCGGCGGCCTCGGCGAACGCGCCGGGCAACCAGCAGGTGATGAGCCTTGCCGACCGAGAACCCGCCGCGCACAGCGTCTTTCGCACGATCACCGGGCTCGCCTCGGGTAGGCCGAGCGCGTCGGTCACCTCCCGCGGTCCTTCGACCATCTCCGCTCGCAGCACGGTAACCGATTCGCCTGCGGCAGAAGGCGCTCCGTATCGCGGGGCGCGCTCCCGGATCAGCGCGGAACGTTCGGCCACATAGGTGCCCGATCCACGACGCGACCGCACGATTCCTTCCTGGCGCAACGCATTCAGCGCCTTGGCCGCGGTGGGGCGGGCCACCTTCCAGCGTGCGGCGAGTTCGCGCTCGGACGGCACCTCGGCGCCGGGAGCCAGCTCGCCGCGCTCGATCAGCTCGCGCAGATGTCCCGAGATCTGCAGGTATTTCGGCACTGCGCCGGGGATTTCGGTCACCGGTCGCCCCTTCCCCCGCGGACACCGCCCCTCGGACCGCCGGTCAGTGTAACAACGGCAGGCCGGGTCACCGGGGATGCCACACAACCCTGCGCCGACGCGGTCCGCCGTCTTGTACCGACCGGTAAAGTGCGAGTCCAGTACAGCGCGGTACGAACAGGACCGAGCGGAAGGGGGCTTCCACGTGGCGGTACCGGATACCGGACAGGGGACGGCACGAGAGCTGTACGCGGCGGCGGTCGGAGCGGGCGGGGGCGAACCGTTCGAACTGGACACCGCGGTCGCGGAGAACCTCGCCGCCGCCTGCGACAAACTGGTCGACGATCTGCGCCGCGCGATGACCGGCGAACATCTGGTCACCGAGGTGACCGGCTTTCCCGACCTACCCACCGGCCACGGGCTCACCCGCGGGTTCGCCGACAAGGGACGGCAATACCTGGACACCCTCACCGCCTTCCAGGAGACCGCACTGCTGTTCAAAGCCGCGTATCTCGCCGCGGCCAACCGGCTGGCCGACGCCGAGGCGGCCAATCAGGCCGCGCTACGGCTGATCACCGAGTACCTGGAGCCCCGGTGAGCACATGCCCGCGCGCCGGGACCGACTGAGGGGGGCGAGGATGGCAGACTCCGCGGCACGCGCAGCCGCCGATGGCATCCGGCAGGAGCTGGCCGGTTTCACCGACGGGGCGACCGATCCCGCTTACGCACCGGACCGGGAGCTGTTCGGCGCCTATACCCATCAGCAGATCTGGGACCTGGTGCACGAAACGCTCGATCCGGCCGCACTCGGCCGGATCGCCGAGGCCTGGCAGGCCAACGCCATCGCGGTGGCCGAAGCGTTCCAAGCCTTCTCCGATGCCACCAACCGGGAATTCGCCCGCTGGTCGGGCCGGGCAGCCGACGCGGCGGTGGGCGCGACCAGGCAGTTCGTCCGCGCGGGCGGCGACGCGCAGGACGTGTGCCGGGTGGTGGCGCGGCTGATGGAGTTGAATAGCGATGCCGCGCAAACGGTCCGGGGCGCTATCGCGCCGCCGCAGCGGTACCGGCCGCTCGCTGATCCGGCCGCCGAAGCGGTTTACGGTGGAAAACGTAGGATGGAACACGACAGTGCGGCGGCAGACATCGAGGCGGATGTCCGGGACACGATGACCTACGTCTACACCCCGACTATGCCCGCCACCGGCGATCACGTACCCCAGTTCCCCCGGCCGCGCGAAGGTTCGGCGGCCGAGGATGCCACACCGGCCGACCCGGACTCCGTCCGCGGAGGCGGCGCGCGGTGAAATGGGTGCTCAGCCCGGACGAGTTCACGCATGTCTGGACGAACGAAACGAGCCTGGACCGCAGGCCCTACCCGGTCAATATGGTCCCCTCGGCCACGGTGCGCACCGAATCGGAGCACCACGCCCTCCGTCTGCCGCAGCGCTTCGCCCGGCAAGCCGATCCGGACCTGGCCGCCGCGCTGATGCTGTGCGCGCGCAACGACGCCACCACCATCACCGTCTCCGGCGAGCGCACCGCGCTCCCGCGCATCGGCAGCGACCCGGAAACCGAACGGATTCTCGCCTTCGCCGCGGTGGTGCACAATCACGCGGGCATCCTGGTGGCCACCCCCGACCGGGTGACCGTGCAGATGTGCCACGCCCGCGCCGTGGGCGAACGCCTGGTGCACATCATCGGGTCCGCGCGGCCGGGCAAGCTCGCCCCGATGCGCGAGCCGCAGGATGCCGTGCTGAGTCCGGACCGCACCGAGCCGTTCGTCACCAATGGTCACCGCGGCGCGGCGAAATTCCGCCAAACCCTGCGCAAGCCGGTGGACGGACGCGGCTTCATCACCGTCACGGTGGAGCCGGAGAATCCCATGTCCCCGCCCACCCGCCACCGCACCTGGCTGGACTTCACCGGCGACGGGCGCTACCTGCTCACCACCGCGCACGATCTCACCCTCGCCCCCGTGTCGGACGAGGAGTTCGCCGCCCACCTACTACGCCTCGCACAAGTCTGACCACCGGGAAGTGTCGCGTGGTTAGGTTTACGGCATGCCGAAGCACTGGACCGTCCCGCCTACCGAGGCGCTGAGAGCCGACGGCCTGCGGGTCGCCGAGCTGGACACCTCCGCGATGCCGGGATTCACCGGCGCCAAGAAGGCGGGGGCCGCACTGCTGGCCGAACGCAGCATGGTGCTGTCGGATCTCCAGGAGAAGCTGTACGCCAACGGCCGCTCCGGCGGTGACCGGCGCAGCGTGCTGCTGGTACTGCAGGGCATGGACACGGCGGGCAAGGGCGGCATCGTCCGGCACGTCATCGGTTCGGTCGACCCGCAGGGTGTCGACCACGCCGCGTTCGGCGTGCCGACGCCGGAGGAACGACGGCATCACTTCCTGTGGCGCATCCGCAAGGCACTGCCGCGCGCGGGTCAGATCGGTGTCTTCGATCGCTCGCACTACGAGGACGTCCTGGTGGTGCGGGTGCACAACCTCGTGGCGACCACGGTGTGGGGGCCGCGCTACGACGAGATCAACGCGTTCGAGCGCGAATTGGTGGACGAGGGCACCACGCTGGTGAAGGTGGCCATGTTCGTCTCGCTCGGCGAACAGAAGAGACGCCTTGCCGAGCGACTGGAACGACCGGACAAATTCTGGAAGTTCAACCCGTCCGACATCGACGAGCGCGCGTTCTGGCCCGCCTACCAGGAGGCGTACCAGGCGATGCTGGACCGCACGTCCACCGAGTACGCACCCTGGTACGTCGTGCCCGCCGACCGCAAGTGGTTCACTCGCCTCGCGGTCACCGAACTGCTGATCACGGCGCTGGAGCGGCTCGAACTCGACTGGCCCCCGCCGCGGTTCGACGTCGCGGAGCAGCAGCGGCGCCTGGCCGAGGCCTAGGTGGCCGCCGCGCCGCGCGCTCAGGAGACCAGGGGCCGGACTCGCTCGGCGACGAACCGGAGATAGGCGGCGGGATCCGGATCGTCGGCGGTGGTCTGCAAGACGACGGTGTCGGCGCCCGCTTCGGCCAGCATGGTGACGGCCGCGGCGATCGCGTGCGCGTCACCCGCCACGCCCGCCCCCGGCGCATGCGCGGGGGTGCGTTCGGCGGCCAGGCGGGCCTCGGCATCCGGGCCGGTGACCGCGAGCAGGTTCGCCACCACGTGGTGGCGGTCGGTGCGCCCGGCCGCGGCGCGCCCCTCATCGATCAGGGTGCGTGCGGCCCGGACGCCGTCGGCGTCGGTGATCGAATCGAGCAGCGTGCCGTCGGCGTGCTCACCGGACAGCCGGATCGAGCGCGGACCGCGCGCGCCCGCGTAGACCTTCGGCGGGGCCGCGGGCGGCCAGTCCAGCGCGACGGCGTCGAGATGCACGTAGCGGCCCGACACGGTGACCTGCTCACCGGCCAAGAGAGCACGCAACGCGGCAAGGTGCTCACTCAGCAAGGTCACCGGCGACTCGACGCGCGCCCCGACCTGTGCCATCCAGCTCTGCACGCCGTGTCCGACGCCGAGGATCAACCGGTCGGGAAACAGACGATGCAGCGTGGCCGCCTCCATGGCGGTGAGCGCGACATTGCGCAGCGGCACGGGAAGCAGCCCGATACCGACGCGCACCCGGTCGGTCCAGGCGAGTGCGGCCGCGGCGGAGGCGATCCCGCTCTCCAGAAAGCAGTCCTCCCACAGCCACAGCTCCTCCAGTCCCGTCGCTTCGGCCACCTCGGCCGCCGCACGCAGCAGTTCGGGCGGATTCTGCGGACGGAACACGGCGCCGAGAACAGTCATCCCACCTTCCTACCCGCTGCGCTCGGCGGATGCGGATCCATCGCGCGAGGACGTCCGGCGCCACGCCGGAAGTCGTCCCGGGCGCCGCGCGGCCGGTGCCGCACAGCTCGCCCGCCTCCTACGAGACGGCCCGCGCCGACGAGCCGGGCCGACGGAGGGGCGCGCTCAGGGCAGCTGCCGGACCGAACGCGAACCCGGCCGGTGCGGCGTCCAATCGCCGTCGGCGATCTGTCCGGTGCGCACGAATTCGCCCCAGTAGCCGCGGGTCCGGCGGCCGAGCGCGTCGATCTCCGCCGCCGTGAGGGGCGCGAGCATCGGGGCGGTGTGCCAAGTGTGCCCGTCGGCGAACAGCAGCGGCAGATCGATGCAGTGGCAGGCGCCGTACGGATTCGCCGGATGAAGCTGCCCCATCCGATAGCAGTACACGCGCGCCCCGGCATCGACCAGTTCGTCGGCGAAGCGGAACAGCCCGTGCTCGAACGCCTTTCGCCCGATCAGGCGCTGCACCGCCACGTCGAGCCGGGCGCCGAGCACCGGCAGCCGCCGCAGTCTGCCGAAGACCGGATGCGGGCCGCCGTAGAACGCCCGCGCCTCCTCGGCCGTGCACCCGAGCAGCACCGGCAGATCGGTGGCCGCGTCCCGGACCGCTGCCCGCCACGCGTGCTCGCCGGGCAGCGGTCCCTCGTCGGCCACGGGCAAGAAGGGGGGCGCCGGGTTCACCGCGCCGGGCCCGGCGGACCGCCGCGCCGTGCGGCCCTGCGCGGCGAGTAGTTCGGGCACCGGCGCGGTGAAAGGATCGGCGTCGAGTTCGGCGAGGAACATCGCGCCCACCCGCTCGGCCTGCCGGTGACTGCGGAATCCGACGCCGAACGGCGCGCTCTGCACGATCGCCCCGGCGAACAGCGGCCGCGCCTCCGTGATCCCCAGCAGCGCGACGACCGACTGCGCGCCCGCCGACTGTCCCGACACGGTGACGCGCCCGGAATCGCCGCCGAACTCGGCGATGTGCTCGCGCACCCAGCGCAGCGCCGCGATCTGGTCGCGCAGGCCGAGATTGCCCGCCGAGACGCCCGGTGCACGCAGGTATCCGAGCACGCCCAGCCGATAGCTCACCGAGACCACGACGACGCCGGTCTCGCCGACGAGCCGGTCCGCGTCGTACAGATTCCATTGCCCGCTGCCCGCCAGATAGGCGCCGCCGTGCAACCACACCAGCACCGGGCAAGTGCCCGGCTGCGCGCCCACGGGGGTGGTGACGGTGAGCGCGAGGCAGTCCTCCGACTGCTCCAGCGGCTCCGCCCGACCCATCACGCTTTCCAGCCGCCCCGGCGACTGCGGCGCCATCGCGTACCGGCGCGTCGCGTCGTACACCCCGTCGGGCGCCGCGACGGGCTCCGGCGCGGCGAATCGCTTCGCCCGCGCGTAAGGAATCCCGCGAAATACCGCGACCTCGCCACGGGCTTCGCCCCGCCAGCGTCCGGAGACCACGTACTCCATGCACTCCCCTCTCACATCGCAAGTGAACTTGCGATATCGCCACGCTAGAGGCCGGGCCGACGCAACGCAAGAGGAGTTGCGATAATTGCCGGATGGGTGACTCTCCCGCACAGATCCGCGGCGCACGTCTGCGCAAAGCCGTACTCGACGCGACCCTGGCCCGCATCGAGTCGGCGGGCATCGCCACCGTGCGGGTCGCCGATGTCGCCGCGGACGCGGGCGTGCACGAGACCTCGATCTATAGGCGGTGGAAGACGCTGCCCCGATTGCTGCTGGACGCACTGCTGTCCCGGGTGGCCGAGGAGATCCCGCTACCGGACACCGGGTCGTTGCGCGGCGATCTGGAGCGGTTCATGACCGATCTCATCCGTTTCGCCCGGACGCCGTCCGGCCGGGCCCTGATCCGCGGCACCGTGATCGCCGAGTCCGACCCCGAGGTCGATGCGATCCGGCGCGAATTCTGGGTGCGGCGGCTGTCATCGTCGGAAGAGATCGTCCGGCGCGCCATCGCCCGCGGCGACGTGGCGGCGACGGTGGATCCCCGGCTGACCATGCTGACCCTGGGCGGCCTGGTCCATCTGCACGTCACGCAACTGGGCGCGGAACTGCCGCCCGGCCTGGCCCGCGACGCCGTCGATCTGGTCCTCACCGGCATCACACCGCGCTGAACGTGTCGCCGCCGCCTGCGACGCGGCCGAAATCATCGGCGGCGGCCCGGATGTTTCGGAATCTCTCAGGTAGGCCGACCATGATGACCCGTGTGGCCCGATCACGCGGGGACGTGGTCGGCGGATCTACGATCGTGGCGGCAGGAACCGTCCGGCGAGCGAAAGGCGTGGTGAACGCACGGTGAGCAAAAACCAGGGTGGGAAGTCGAACCCGCTGCTGGCGGCGGAACGCGCCGACCGCAACCGCAAGATCTTGATCCAGGTGGCCGTCGCCGCCGTGCTCGTCGCGTTGATCGCGGCCATCGGCATCGGCATCGCGGTGCAGAAGGCCCGCAAGGACGATCCCGGCGCCGCTCCGTCCATCGCCGCGACCACGAACGCGGGCGCAGTGCCCGCCTCGATCACCGAGAACGGCGCCGTCCGGATCGGCAAGCCGGACGCGAAGGTCAGCGTGCGCGTGGTCGCCGACCTCCAGTGCCCCGCCTGCAAGGCCTTCGAGGCGGCCAACGGCCAGGTGCTCGAAGACGCGGTGAACAACGGCACCGCGGTGGTCGAGTACAACGTGATCGCGTTCCTGGACAAGGCGTCCACCACGCGGTACTCCTCGCGCGCGGGCAGCGCCTCCTACTGCGTCGCCGAGGCCGACCCGTCGAAGTACCAGGCCTGGCTGAACACGATGTTCGCGCAGCAGCCTCCGGAGGGCGGCGCGGGCCTGTCCGACGACCAGCTGGTCCAGATCGCCAAGAGCGCAGGCTACACCGACGAAGCGGTCGCCAAGTGCATCACCGACCACAAGTACGACAAGTACATCCAGGCCCGCACCAAGGAAGTGCTGGACAGCGGCATCCAGTCGACCCCCTCGGTGTTCGTCGACGGCAAGAAGGTCGAGTCCAGCCAGGAGATCTTCGGCCCCGGCGGCCTCGCACCCGTGATCAGCGCCGCCGCGGGCCAGTGATCACCGCGGGGCCCAGGGCCGCCTGGGTCCTGTTGATCAGCGGGCTGGCCGGCTGGCTGGCCGCGGTGGCCCTGACCGTGGAACGGTTCAAGCTGTTCACCGATCCGGGCTACACCCCGTCGTGCAGCATCAACCCGATCCTGTCCTGCGGGTCGGTGATGGTGACCGACCAGGCCTCGGTCTTCGGGTTCCCGAACCCGCTGATGGGCGTCGTCGGGTTCTCCGTCGTCGTCACGCTCGGCGTGCTCTCGGTGGCCGGGGTCGGCTTCCCGCGCTGGATCTGGGGCGGAGTGTGGCTGGGTACCCTGTTGGGCGTCGGCTTCGTCTGCTGGCTGATCTTCGAAAGCCTGTACCGGATCAACGCGCTGTGCCCGTACTGCATGGTGGTCTGGGCGATCATCACGCCGCTGCTCGCGGTGGTCACCGACCAGCTGTGGGGCCGCTCCCGAGGCCCGCTCGGTGTGCTCGCCGAGTGGCGCTGGACGATCGTCGCGCTGTTCTTCGCGGTGGTGCTGCTGCTGGTGTTCCTGCGCTTCCAGGACTACTGGCTGTCGCTGGTCTGATCCCCGCTCCGATCAGTTCGGCGGCCCTGCGACCAGCACCACCGGCACCGTTCGCTCGCCGCCCGCGCCGGTGACGCCCAATCGCACGGTGTCGTTCGGCTTGCGCGTGTTCAACGCCGCCCGCAGCGACTGCGCGCTGGTGACGACGTGGTCGTCGAGCGAGGTGATCACGTCGCCCGCGGCCAGCCCGGCGGCATAGGCGGGCATGCCGTAGAGCGCCACGTCCACGCGGGCGCCGGTGCCGACGGGCAGGGCGTTGGAGATGAGCACGCCCAGCGTGGCCGTCGGGCCGACGTGCACCGTGTCGGTCGGGGTGCCGGAGCGTATCTGCTGGACCACCCGCATCGCCGCGTCGATCGGCACCGCGTAGCCGTTCGCCGGCTGGTCGTCCGTCCGTGTCCCGTCGCCCGACGCCGCGGCGATGACACCGACCACGGACGCGTTCCGGTCCACCAGCGGCCCGCCGGACTGTCCCGGCGTAACCGCGGCCGCGACCTCCAGCATGCCGCTGAGCGCCTTGCGGGACAGATCGGCGGCGTTGACCGCCACGATCGCGCTGTCCAGGTCGGTGAGGGGGCCGTGCACGGCGGTCGGCGTACCGCCGGTCCCGCCCGCGTTGCCGATCGCCAGGACCTCCTCCCGCAGGCGCAGCCCGGCCGAACTGCCGATGGTCGCGGTCGGCAGCTCGGCGGCCGCGGCCAAGTCCAGCAGCGCGATGTCGGCCTCGGAGTCGTAACCGAGCACCACAGCGTTGTAGACGTTGCCGTTGCCGACGTCGGTGACGGTCACGGTGTCCGCGCCCTTGACCACGTGATGGCTGGTGAGCACCTCGCCGTCAGCGGTCAGGACGATGCCGGACCCGGCCGCGCCGGGCCCGGACCGCTCGGCCGAGGCGTTGATGTTGACCAGTGCGGGTCGCACCGCCGCGGTGACCAGGCCGGGATCGAGCGGCGCGGGTGGAGCGAATCCGACCGAGGCGACGGTCTCGGCGGGATCGGGCCGGTCGCGGGCCGGTAGCTCGCCGCGGTACCCGAGAAAAGCGGCCATCGCGAGCACGAGGGTGACCACCAGGATGAACGCTCGGCCGCGCCCCGGCCTGCGTCGCACCCCGGTCCACTGCTGCCGTTCTTCGTCCATGGCTCTCCCGCCTCGGCCGAACCGCTCACCGACTCCCGCAACTCCATTGTCGCCAAGAACGCCGCCGAAGATCATCGAACCGGTGACCGCGCCGGAAAAATAGCCTGTGAGCATGTCTTTTTCGTGTCGCAGTTGGCAACGGCACCCATGCGACGGTAGGCATGTCCTCATGAGCACCGCCGCCGCCTACGCCCTGTCCGCCTCCGATGGCTCGTTCGAGAAGATCACGATCCAGCGCAGGGAGCTGGGGCCGCGCGACGTGCTGATCGACATCAAGTTCGCGGGCATCTGCCACTCCGACATCCACACCGCGCGCAACGAGTGGGGCAGGACCAGCTACCCCTGCGTGCCGGGCCACGAGATCGCGGGCGTGGTCGCCGCGGTCGGGTCCGCGGTGAGCAGGTATCGGGTCGGCGACCAGGTCGGCGTCGGCTGCATGGTCGGTTCCTGCGGGGTGTGCGCGCCGTGCCTGGCCGACGAGGAGCAGTACTGCACCGCGGGCGCGACCATGACCTACAACACCGTGGTCGACCCGGCGGTGCAGCCCGGCGGCCACACCCTCGGCGGATACTCCACGCAGATCGTGGTGACCGAGAACTTCGTGGTCGCCATTCCCGAAGGGATCGGCCTGGACGTCGCCGCGCCGCTGCTGTGCGCGGGCGTCACGTTGTACTCGCCGCTGCGGCACTGGGGCGCCGGACCGGGCAAGAAGGTCGCGATCATCGGCATGGGCGGGCTCGGCCACGTGGGGGTGAAGCTCGCGGCCGCGATGGGCGCCGAGGTCACCGTGCTGAGCCACTCGCTGAGCAAGCAGGAGGACGGCAGGCTCTTCGGCGCCAGCGGCTACTACGCGACCAGCGACAAGCAGACTTTCCGCGAGCTGCGCGGCCGGTTCGACCTGATCCTCAACACGGTTTCGGCCGACCTGCCGGTGGACGACTATCTGCGCCTGCTGAACCTGGACGGCACCCTGGTGATTCTCGGTCTTCCCGAGAACCCGGTGAGCGTCAAGCCGTTCAACCTCGCCGGGTACCGCCGCTCGCTGGCGGGTTCGATGATCGGCGGCGTCGCGCAGACCCAGGAGATGTTGAACTTCTGCGCCGAGCACGGCATCGGCGCCGAGATCGAGCTGATCGCCGCCGACGAGATCGACGGCGCCTACGACCGGGTCGTGGCCAGCGACGTGCGCTACCGGTTCGTCATCGACGTCTCGACCATGTGAGCCTGCTCGCCGGGCGGCACGGTCGCGCGGTGTCCACCCGCTAACCGGTCGTGGCGTGGGTACCTTGACCTTGTGTCTGCGGAGGACGAAGACGAGACGCCGGATCCGGCCAGCGCCGCGCGCGGCATGCCGCCGTGGCTGCCGCGCGCATTCCTGCTCGCCGCGGCGACGATCACCGGGCTGCTGGCGGCCTTCTGGGTGCTCGAGCGCCTGCAGGGCCTGCTGACGGTTCTGCTGGTCTCCCTGTTCCTCGCCTTCGCGATCGAGCCCGCGGTGAACTGGCTGGCGCGGCGCGGTATGCGCCGCGGTCCCGCCACCGGATCGGTGTTCCTCGTCCTGACCGCTCTGGTCGTCGCCTTCCTCTGGACGCTCGGCGCGCTGCTGGTCGAGCAGGTCACCACGTTGGTCAAGAACGCTCCCGAATACGCCGATCGAGGCGTGGAGTGGATCAACAACACCTTTCACCAGGACCTGTCCAGTACCGACATCCAGAAGTACGCCACCGACTGGAGTTCGACCCTGGAGGGCTATCTCACCGGACTGGCGGGCAACGTCTGGGGCATCGGCACGGCCGCGATCGGCGCGATCTTCCAAGGTCTCGGCATCCTGCTGTTCACCTACTACTTCGCCGCCGACGGCCCCCGGATCCGCACCGCCGTCTGCTCGCTGCTGCCGCCGCGGCGCCAGCGACATATATTGCGCGCCTGGGACATAGCGGTGGAGAAGACCGGCGGCTACATCTATTCACGCGGACTGCTCGCGCTCGCCTCGACGCTGGCGCACTACGTGGTCCTGCGGATTCTGGACGTGCCATCGGCGTTCGCGCTCGCGCTGTGGGTCGGCGTGGTCTCCCAGTTCATCCCCACGGTCGGCACCTATCTCGCCGGCGCGCTCCCGGTGATCGTCGGGCTGGTGCACGGCCCGAGCACGGCGTTGTGGATTCTCGGCTTCATCCTGCTCTACCAGCAATTCGAGAACTATGTGCTGCAACCGCGGATCACCGCGACCACCCTGGACATGCATCCGGCCGTGGCCTTCGGCGCCGTACTGGCCGGCGCCGCGCTGCTCGGCCCGACCGGCGCACTGCTCGCCATTCCGGTGACCGCGACGGTGCAGGCGTTCTCGGGCGCCTACATCCGCCGCTACGACGTGGAGGCCGACCTCGACCGCACCGGCACGCCCAAGCGCCGCCGGAAGTTGGCCAGGCAGTTGACCCTTCGTCTGGCCGGCCGCCACAACCCGCCGCCGGATTGACGTGCGCGGTCACGCGGCGTGCACGGAGGTCAGCGCCCCGGTCAGTGCCTGTCGCACCGCGCCGAGCTGGTCCCTGCTGTGCAGCGCGGTGTCGTACTCCACCTGAATGGTCATCCTGCCGCCGACCGTGAACACGGTCAGCTTGGGCGGCATGCCCGCCGACATGGCGAATATGTCGTCCCGGATGATCCGCACGCCCGGCGGCGTCGAATGCGCGGGCACGCGGCCGATATTGGAGATGGCGAACGTGTTCTGCGCCGACATCAGCGCGGCCGTCGCCGGGTCGGTGGCCCGCTGGGCGGCGAGCATCATCCCCAGTGCTTCCTTGCGATCGACCGAGGCCCGCATGCCCGCCGCTACCGTCCGCGCGAGCGCTATCGGGTCCGCCCCGGCCTCGACCAGCGCGAACGTGCCCACTCCCGACACGCAGTTGAGCACGGTGTTCGCGGGCAGCGGCGGCACCAGATCCGCGCGGACGTCCACCGCGTGGCCGCACACCATCGGCAGCGCGCCCGCCGCCGGCGCCAACTGCGTGCGGAAGGCGGCGAACGCCGCCCCACCGAGCAGGCTGTTCACCGAGAGACCATGGGTGCGGGCCGCCGCGATCACCGCGGCGGTCTCCGCGCTGTCGAGTTCGATTCGGTCCAGGGTCAACCGGCCCGGCGGGTACGCGCCGACGCCGTCGCCGAACTGGGGCAGGTGCCGTGGCGCGAGCTCCGGGCTCATCATCGCGGCGCCCGCCCGGATCAGGTCGAGCAGCGCCTCGACCTCCGCGTCGGAGACGATCCGCGCCAGCCGGGTGTCCATCGCCT
This sequence comes from Nocardia abscessus, assembly GCF_015477775.1. Taxonomy (GTDB): domain Bacteria; phylum Actinomycetota; class Actinomycetes; order Mycobacteriales; family Mycobacteriaceae; genus Nocardia; species Nocardia abscessus_A. The sequence continues at coordinate 146,771 of NZ_JADLQO010000001.1, forward strand.
CGGGCAGGCTCTGATCCGGTTCCGTTTGCGGCGCGGGCGAATTCGTCACCTGCGCGGTGTAGCGTGCCCACAGCTCGGCGAGCAGCGCGAAAGCGGATCTGCCGTCGGCGATTCCGTGGTGCAAGACCAGCACGATTCGATCGCGGTCGCCTTCACGCAGCAGACACGCGTGGAAGAGCCCGTCGTTCCAGTCCTGCGGGGTATTCACCAATGCCGCGTACTCGGGCTCCCCGCCCTCGGCGATCGCCAGGCGCGGTAGGTAGGAATCGTCACGCCGGAAACACCTCACCCCCTCGCTGTTCACCACCTGCCTGCTGCGCAGCAACGGATGCGCGGCAGCGAGTTCCCCGAGCACCCGGCGCAGAGCGGGGACGTCGAGGGCACCCTCGACGGTCGAACCGATGAACAGCGGCATGCCGCCGACCGGAATGCTGCCGATTCTGGTCTCGGAGCCGAAGTAGTTGGTTTCGAAGGGCGACAGGGCGCGCAGCGCAGTCATCATCTCGTTCTTTCCTCGTGGGGGCGACGACCCCGAACATACGCGCGTTTCAAACGCTTGTCACATACAAATGTTTGAAACAGACGTAAGAAACATGTGTATGCCGCGCTGCTAAGGTGCTGGAGTGGGAACCCGGGAAGACCTCCTCGCCGCGGCCAAGCAGTGCCTTGCCGAGCGCGGCTACGCACGGACCACCGTGCGCGAGATCGTCGCCGCTTCCGGCAGCAATCTGGCGGCGATCAACTACCACTTCGGTACCCGCGACAAGCTGCTCAACCAGGCGATGATCGAGTCCAGCTCGGAAGCGGTGCAGCGGATCGCCGCGGCGCTGCCGAGCGACGACTCCGCTGCCGCGGCGACGCGCCTGGAAGCGTTCTGGCGCGAGCTCATCGCATCGTTCACCGCGGATCGGCCGCTCTGGTCGGCGAACATCGAAGGCATGGCGCAGGCGCTGCACTCCCCCGAGGTGCGCGCGGAATTGGCGATCGCCCAAAGACGCGCGCGCGAGGAGATCTGGCAACTCGTCGGCCCCAGCCGCGGCGCCGAAGCCGACCGCGCCATCGGTGCGGTCTTGCACGCGCTCATCGGTGGTCTCATGGCCCAGTGGCTGATCGATCCCGAGCAGGCCCCCTCGTCCGACGACCTGATCGCCGGGCTGCGCGCACTCGCCACCGAGAGCGGCACCGACTGAATTCCAGCGCCGGGGTGCGGGTCTTCGCCTTCCGCAAGTCGGCCCGCGACATGGCCTATCCCACGGTATGGGTAGCCATGGGTCGCGCGCCGATGTAGAACTCTCGGAAAACGATTCGCACCACTCGGTGCCGAGGCTGGATGGGAACAATGCTGAAGCGGCCGCCGGATCTGGCCTTCGACCTCGGCAAGATGCACCGCAGGCGAAACGACGTGGTAGCCGCGCGCGAGGCGTTCCAGATCGCCATCGCCTCCGGTCATCCGAACTGGGCGCCGCTGGCCGCCGCGGAGCTGGGCGGACTGCTCAGCGCGGCGGGTGACAAGCCGGCCGCGGAAGGCGCCTACCACGTGGCGGTCGATTCCGGCCACGAAGACGCCGCGCCGCGCGCCGCCTACAATCTCGGCCTGCTGCTGGCCGAGCGCGGCGACATCGCGGCGGCCGAAGCGATGTACGAGCGCGCCGCCGAGTCCGGGCATCCCGATGCCGCGCCCAGGGCCTGGATCAATCTCGGCTACTCGCGAGCCAAGCGCGGCGACTCGGACGCGGCGCGCACGGCCTACGAGCACGCGATCGGCTCCGGTCCCGGCGACATCGCCCGGCTCGCCCTGTCCAACCTGGCCTACCTCCTGCGCACCGAGGGCGACCTGGACGGTGTGAAGGCCGCCTACCGCGCCGTCATCGACGGCTGGCCCGGGGATCAGTCCCTGGTCGCCGCGGGCGATCTGGTCCAGCATCTCAGCGAGGCCGGTGATCTGGTCGGCGCCAGGGAGGTCAGCCGGTCGATGGCCGAATCGGACGATCCCGCGGTCGCCGCTCGGGCCAGTTTCGACGTCGGGGTGTTCAGCGACCGACTAGGCGAGCCGGAGGTGGCGCTGGCGGCCTTCCAACGCGCGCTCGATTCGATCGATGCCGAAGCCCGCACGCGGGCGGCGGCCGCCCTCGCCCCGATCTACCACGAGCGCGCCGCGACCGTGCTGCGCGAGACGGACTGGGCGGGGCTGGCGCACGCCCACGGATCCGCGGGCGACGCTCCCGCCATGCTCGCCGACCTGATCAGCGCGGCCGTCGAGGATCAGGCGCGCGGCACAGTCTTCCTGTTCTCCTCGGTCCTGCACCAGGGGTCGATCTACTCCGTCACCGCGCCCGCCGCCGAGGTCGTGCTCGGCGCCCTGCTGCACGAGCGCACCGACGTGAGTTACACCCGCGCTTGGCTGCGCGAGCCGCAACCGCTGCGCTTGGAGTTGCTGAACTGGCTGCACGAGGTGATCGCCACCGCCGCATGGCAATCCGCCGCGCAGGACGACGCGGAGCTCACCCGGGCCGATCGTGCCGCCACGGCGGCCTGCTTGGCGCTGGTGCCGCATGTGCGTGCCGCGACGTCCGCCGCGCTGGCGATGGCCGAGGTCGACGCGGTCGCCGATGCCGCCACCGAGGTGCTCGCGACGCTCAGCACCTTGGCCGCCGTCACCGAGTGATCGCGCTCAACACCCCCGTCACCGAGTGATCGCGCTCAGCACCGCCGTGACCGACTGCTCGGCGAGTTCGTCCGACAGCGGCAGGTGCCCGAACAGGGCCCGGTAGTAGATCGGCGCGGCGATCGAGTCCAAGACGAAATCGACATCGATGCCGGGATCCACTTCACCGCGTGCGATGGCCGATCGCAGCGCCGCGGCCGTGGTCCGCCTCCGCGGTTCGAACACGGTGGCCAGGAAGTGGGCGCGCAACCGCTCGTCGCTCGCCAAGTCCGCGACCAGCGCGGGCAGCACCCGGTGCAGCGAGGTATCGCGCAGTGCGGCGACGAGTTCGCGCATCGCGCGCACCAGGTCGGCGCGCAGGTCGCCGGTGTCCGGGGTCGGCCGCAGGCCGAGCAGGTCGGCGACGACGTCGACCACCAAGTGCCGCTTGGACGGCCATCGGCGGTAGATGGCGGGACGGTGCAGGCCCGCCCTGGTCGCGACCCGGCCGATGGACAGGTCGGCGTATCCGACCTCGTCGAGCAGTTCACGCGCGGCGCTCAGCACAGCGGCGTCGATCCGGTCGTCGCGGGTTCGTCCCGCCATCAGAAGACCGGCCGCGGCATCAGGACGACCCGCCAGCCGTCCGGGTCGGGAAAGGTCAGGCCGCCGTTGGCCGCCCAGAACGGATTCTCGGCTTCCACCGGTTCGACGCCGAACTCACCGAGCCGCTGCGCCGCGTCGTACATGTGCGACTCGCCCTCGAAGTAGAGCACCAACAGGTTCTCCGCGCTCGGCGCATCGCCGGGGCTGCCGTCCACGTGCGTGGTGAATTCCAAGTGGTATCCGGCCCCGGGCAATCCGAGCATCACCCCGTCGTACCCCGCGTGGTCGTGGAATCGGTAGAGCTCGCGCAGGCCCAGCCCTTCGACATAGAACCGCACCACCTCATCGAGCCGGTCGGTCGGGCGAGCGATCCGGACCTGCGCGACGCGCAGCGCGTCCGGCCAGCCGTTCTCGATGTCCATAACCTCAACGATACAGTACGTACTGTACCGAAATCGTGACGGTGGACAGCCCGAGGGCCGCCCCCGTTCGGTCGAACGAGGACGGCCCTCGGTGCGCTGATCCCGCCCTACCTCACTCGGCGGACTCCGCCCGCCTGCGGATGCGTCGAGCCGCGGCGACCAAGTTGCGCAGCGACGGCTCGAGCTGCCAATAGTGGCGAGTCTTCAGGCCGCCGTCCGGATTGGCCCACAACCGCTGCGGCGTCACCGCTTCCGCGGCCGCGGTGAGCAATTCGTCCAGCTCGTCGATGTCGGGGATGCGCGCGGACCGGCTCTCGTACACACCGGGACCGACGCCATGGCTCAGGCCGTGCCCGGAGGCGCAGTCCTCCTTCAGCGCCCGCAGCACCCACTCGATGGAGCGGGTCGCCACGATGGCGGTGACGTCGGCGTCGAGTTGCTCGATCGCCTCGACCACTTCGGCGCGGCCGGAATAGCCGATGTGCGTGTGGATCTGCGTCTCGGCCTGCACGCCCGAGGTGGCCAGCCGGAACGCGCCGATCGCCCAGCGCAGGTACTCCGCGCGGCCTTCCGGGCGCAGCGGCAGCATCTCCCGGATCGCGGGCTCGTCGACCTGGATGATCGAGATGCCCGCCTTCTCCAGGTCCACCACCTCGTCGCGGATGGCCAGCGCCACCTGGTCGGCGGTCTCGTGCAGCGGCTGGTCCTGCCGGACGAAGGACCGGGCGATCATGGTGACCGGCCCGGTGACCATGCCCTTGACCGGCTTGTCGGTGAGCGACTGCGCGTAGCTGATCCACTCCACCGACATCGGCGCGGGGCGCGACACGTCGCCGTAGATGATCGGCGGTCGCACACAACGGGATCCGTACACCTGCACCCAGCCGAAGTGGGTGGTCGCGAAGCCGTCGAGCAGCTCGGCGAAGTACTGGATCATGTCGTTGCGCTCATGCTCGCCGTGCACCAGCACGTCCAGGCCGATGTCCTCCTGCAGCCGGATCGTCGCCTCGATCTCGGCCTCGATCCGCTTGCGGTACTCCTCGTAGGACAACCGGCCCTCACCGAGTTCGTAGCGCGCCTGGCGGATCCGGGCGGTCTGCGGGAAGGACCCGAGCGTGGTCGCGGGCACCGGCGGCAGGTTCAGCTTGCGCTGCTGAGCTTCGCGGCGCACCTCGTAGGGCTCCCGCGAGCGCATGTCCGGGGTGATCGCGTAGACCCGCTGCCGCACCGCGTGCTTCTGCTTGAAGTGCACCTCGGTCGGCCGCTTGCGCCACTTGTCGGACGGGCCCTCGGTGAGCGCCTTGGCGAGCGAGACCACCTCGCCCACCTTCTGCTTCGCGAAAGCGAGCCGATCGGCGACATGCCCCTCGATGTCGTATTCGATCAGCAGGTCGTAGGGCACGTGCAGCAGCGTCGTCCCGGTCGAGACGACCAGGTCCGGGCACACCTTGGCCAGCTCGTTGAGGTATTCCAGCGTGACGTAGCGGTCCGCGCGCCACACGTTGCGGCCGCTGATCACGCCCGCGTACAGGCGCTTGCGGCGGATGCCGGGCACCGCGGCCAGATCCTCGGGACGCATCCGGTAGCTGGCCAGATCGAGGCCGATCGCCTCGACGTTGGTGCTCGCGAGAATGGTCAGCGCCTCACCGAAATCGCCGTACTGTCCGGTGACCAGGATGCGCGGGCGCAGCGGAGCCTTGCTCAATCGGTGATAGGCGGCCTCGAACGCGGCCAGCTCGGCGGGCGTGCGCTCGCTGGTGAACGCGGGCTCGTCCAGCTGCACGCAGGTCGCGCCGCGCTTGGCGAGGATCTCGAACAGTTCCTCGTAGACCGGTAGCAGCTTGTCCAGCAGGCTCAATGTGTCGAATCCGCCCGACTCACCGGGGATGTGCCCGGCCTTGGACAGCAGCAGCAGCGACACCGGCCCGAGGACGACCGGACGCAGTTCGATGTCGACCGCCTTCGCGCGGTCGAACTCGTCGAGCAGGGCCTCGGGGTGCAGCGAGAACTCGGTCTCGGCGTCCACCTCCGGCTGGCGGTAGTGGTAGTTCGTGCCGAAGAACCGGACCAGCTCGAGCGGCGGCAGGTCCGGGCGGCCGCGCGCCATCAGGAAGTAGAAGTCCAGCGGGTGCAGGTCGTCGCGGTAGGGCTCGAACCGGCGGGGCACCGCGCCGAACAGCAGCGCGTTGTCCAGGACGTGGTCGTAGAACGAGAAGGTGTTGCCGGGCACCTGGGTCAGGCCGGTGGCGGCCAGCTCGTTGAACTGGGTCTCCTGGATCTCGCGACCGACCGCCAGCAGTTCCTCGCGGTCGAGCGAACCGTGCCAGTAGGCCTCCAACGCCCGCTTGAGCTCGCGGTGCGGTCCGATCCTGGGATAGCCGAGAATGCTCGACCCGTAGCCGTCGGTCACGTTCACCATGAGCGGGATACCTTCTTTCGATCACCTGCGCGGCCGGCCGAGATCGACTGGTCGATTCAGCGCTGCGCTCTGGATACCCAGCCGAGCCGTCGACATGGCCCGGCTGTTGTGCAGCTTATGCCGATCGCCGTCACCGGCTCGGCAACACCAACTTCTGGTCGATTCTCCGCATCGAAGGTCGGCCGCCGTCTACCGCGTGCGAGTATTGCCGCACCTTGATGGCAATCGTCGGGTGCTCGCCTCTCGCAGCCCGTCGAGTGCGAGTCTTACGAGCACCGTTCGCGGCCCGTCTCACGCCCGAGTGTCCGTTGCGCATGCGCCCGCAAGGCGCGAGCAGCGGACGCTCGGACGCGAGACTCCCAGCGGCCGCGAACACGCAGCGCCGCAGGCGCTGCGGATCAGGCCCTGTACTGGTAGAAGCCCGCTCCGGTCTTCTTGCCGAGCAAGCCTGCCTCGACCATGCGCATGAGCAGCGGCGGCGCCGAGTACAGCGGCTCCTTGAACTCGCCGTACATCGAGTCCGCGATGGACTTCACGGTGTCCAGGCCGACCAGGTCGGTCAGCGCCAGCGGGCCCATCGGGTGGGCGCAGCCGAGCACCATCGCCTTGTCCACGTCCTCCTTGGTCGCGAAGCCGGACTCGACCATGCGGATCGCCGACAGCAGATACGGCACCAGCAGTGCGTTGACCACGAAGCCGGAGCGGTCCGCCGACCGCACGACCTGCTTGCCGAGCACGTCGCCCGCGAAGGCCTCGGCCCGCACGGAGACCGACTCACTGGTCTTGAGCGTGGTGACCAGCTCGACCAGCGGCAGCACCGGGACGGGGTTGAAGAAGTGCATGCCGACCACGCGCTCGGGGTTCGCCGTGGCGACCGCGATCTTCATGATCGGGATGGAAGAGGTGTTGGAGGCCAGCACCGCCGAGGGGTCGGTGACGACCTTGTCGAGCTCGGCGAAGATGCTCGTCTTCACCTTCTCGTCCTCGAGCACCGCCTCGACCACCAGCTGGCGGTCGGCGAAGTCGCCGAGATCGGAGGTGAACCGCAGACGCCACGCGGCCTGTTCGCGTTCGCGCTCGGTGATCTTCCCGCTGCTCACGCCGCGATCGAGGGACCGGAGGATGCGGGCGCGGCCCGCAGCGGCCAGTTCCCGGGTCTGCTCGAACACCAGCACGTCGATGTGCGCCCTGGCACACACCTCCGCGATTCCGGCGCCCATCTGGCCGGCGCCGATAACACCGACGCGTTGGATCTTTTCGCTGCTCACGTCCCGCTCCTGCTGGGTTGTCTGGCTCTGGGGTGGCTGGTCTGCAAAGGTGTCGCTCCGGTGTGAGCGTGGCCTTCGATGGTCCAAGGTATAGGGATGCCCTCCCCGCCGGGGCTGTTCAGCGGGGAGGGCAGTACACCCCTACCGGAGTAGAGGAATGTCGGTTTTCACGTCGGGAACCTCACTTCCCTCGGCAAGCACCTGATGAGGTTTTCAGTGGAACTGGCCTTCTTCGGTCGAGCCCTTGAGCGCGGCCGTCGAGGTGTTCGGGTCCACGGTGGTGGCGATGGTGTCGAAGTAGCCTGCGCCGACCTCACGCTGGTGCTTGATGGCGGTGAAGCCACGCTCGGCGGCGGCCTTGAACTCGCGCTCCTGCAGGTCGACGAAGGCGGTCATGCCCTCGCGGGCGTAGCCGTAGGCCAGGTCGAACATGCCGTAGTTGAGCGAGTGGAAGCCGGCCAGGGTGATGAACTGGAACTTGAAGCCCATCGCGCCGAGCTCACGCTGGAACTTCGCGATGGTCGCGTCGTCCAGGTGGGCCTTCCAGTTGAAGGACGGCGAGCAGTTGTAGGCCAGCAGCTGGTCCGGGAACTCGCCACGGACGGCCTCGGCGAACTTGCGCGCGACCTCGAGGTCCGGCACGCCGGTCTCCATCCAGATGAGGTCGGCGTAGGGGGCGTAGGCCTTGGCACGCGCGATGCAGGGCTCGATGCCGTTCTTCACACCGAAGAAGCCCTCGGGGGTGCGGGTGCCGTCCAGGAACTCACGGTCGCGCTCGTCCACGTCCGAGGTGATCAGGGTGGCGGCCTCGGCGTCGGTGCGGGCGATGATCACCGACGGCACGTCGGCGACGTCGGACGCCAGACGCGCGGAGGTCAGGGTGCGGATGTGCTGCTGGGTGGGGATCAGCACCTTGCCGCCCAGGTGGCCGCACTTCTTCTCGGAGGCGAGCTGGTCCTCCCAGTGCACGCCGGCGGCGCCGGCGGCGATCATGGCCTTCTGCAGCTCGTAGGCGTTCAGCGCGCCACCGAAGCCGGCTTCGGCGTCGGCGACGATCGGGGCCAACCAGTTGGAGACGGCGGTGTCGCCCTCGACCTTGGCGATCTCGTCGGCGCGCAGCAGCGCGTTGTTGATGCGGCGGACCACGGCCGGAACCGAGTTGGCCGGGTACAGCGACTGGTCCGGGTAGGTGTGGCCGGACAGGTTCGCGTCACCGGCGACCTGCCAACCCGACAGGTAGATGGCCTTCAGGCCGGCGCGGACCTGCTGGACCGCCTGGTTGCCGGTGAGGGCGCCGAGGGAGTTGATGTAGTCCTCGTTGTTGACGAGATCCCACAGGATCTCCGAGCCGCGGCGGGCGAGGGTGGCCTCCTCGACGACGGTGCCCTGGAGCTTCGACACCTGCTCCGCGGTGTAGTTACGGGTGACGCCCTTCCAGCGGGGGTTGGTGTCCCAATCCTGCTGGATTTCCGCGGCGGTCCTCGGGGTGCCGGTGGTCGACATCTGTGACTCCACTTCTTCGTTCGGGATACCGCCCGGTCGAGCTACGAGGCAGCTCGTACTGCTGGAGCGGCAATTTGCAGGCTTGCTAGGCCCTTGGGGTGTACTTCCACACGATGGCACACGAAGAAATGGCCGTCTACCTGTTGTTAGTGTGAATCTAAGCTAGGTTTTCAGCGCTCTTTGCTAACCCTGCAAAATTTGCCACTTAATTGCAAAGGTGCAATCTACTGACCGGTAGTCCTGACGTGCGGTTTTAGCGTAACGCTTGTACTGTTAGCGGCCGCGGCCGGGCCGCCCGCCACCCACCCCGGCCATTCCCAACTGTGAGGACCTTCACAACTCCTGGCAGCCGCCTTTCGTGTGGGCCACGACACCGGGGCTGCCCACGAGCGACCGCCTCCACGCGTGCTTCGCCCCCGACGCGAGTGGCACATCGGCGAGAGCCCCTCCCGCGTTTTGCCACAGCCTTGTGCCACTCGCCTACGGGGCTCAGGGGGTGGGGGGCGGGTGTACCGCGCGCCAGTGTTCGGCGATTTCGATGCGGCGGGTGATCCAGACTTGGTCGTAGGACTGGATGTGGTCGAGTAGGCGCTCCAGGGCGGCGGTGCGGGCCGGGCGGCCGATGAGGCGGCAGTGCAAGCCGATGGACAGCATTTTCGGGCTGCCTTCGGCGCCTTCCCGGTAGAGGACGTCGAAGGCGTCGCGCACGTGCGTGAAGAATTGGTCGCCGGTCGGGAAACCCGCGGGTGAGGCGAATCGCATGTCGTTGGTGTCCAGGGTGTAGGGCACCACCAGGTGGTCGTGGCCGTGTACGCCCACCCAATAGGGCAGGTCGTCGGCGTAGGAGTCCGCGTCGTAGACGAAGCCGCCGTGCTCGACCACCAGTTCCCTGGTGTTCGGCGAATCGCGGCCGGTGTACCAACCCCGCGGCGCGGCGCCGGTCAGGCCGGTCAGGATTCGCACCGCCTCGGCCATGTGCGCGCGCTCGGTGTCGCGATCGGTGAGCTGGTAGGACTTCCAGCGCAGACCGTGGCAGGCGATCTCGTGGTCCAGTTCCCGGAAGGCCGCCACCGCCTCCGGGTTCCGCTGCAGGGCGCGGGCGACGGCGAAGATCGTCAGCGGCAACCCGCGTCGCTCGAAGACGCGCAGTACTCGCCACAGCCCGGCGCGCGAGCCGTACTCGTAGAGCGACTCCATGCTCATATGGCGGTTCGGGAACGCTTCGGCGGGCGTCATCTCCGACAGGAACGTCTCGGAGAACTCGTCGCCGTCGAGGACGTTGTTCTCGCCGCCCTCTTCGTAGTTGAGCACGAACTGGACCGCGATCCGCGCCTGCCCCGGCCATTTCGGATCCGGCGGCCGGGAGCCGTAACCGACGAAATCCCGTGAGCCTTTCGACGCGCTCATGCGCCGAGCTCGCCGTACAGTCGCAGTCGCGCCAGTCCGCCGTCCGGGAAGATGTCCAGGCGGACCTCTTCCACCGACGCGGCCATCGGCGCGATCGGGAACCGGTGCCTGGTATCGGGCTGTAGCGCGGTGCGCGGTAACAGCTCCAGTTCCGTGCCGTCGTTGGTGCGGCCGGTGAGCCGGGCCGCGCCGGGACTGTTGCCCAGGAAGTAGGAGGTGTCGAGTTCGGCCAGGCGGATCAGTCCCGGTCCGGCCAGGCGAATGCGCACCCAGTCGTTGCCGTCGTCCCTGCGCCGGGCGGTCTCCCAGCCCTCGCCCATGGACCGGGCCCAGCCGGGATAGAGCAGCTGGTTGGGCGAGCTGTAGAAGCGGTTGGAGCAGTCCAGCACCAGCGCGCCGTTCTCCAGCGCGGCCAGATCCAGCGGGCCGAGGCCGAGCAGCCGCGGATCCGGCCGCCCCTCGCCGTGCACTCGCAGCCTGGCCACGCCGCCGTCCGGGTGTATGGTGAGCTTCACGTGTGTCCAGCGCTTCTCGTTCTCGACGGCGAACAGGTTGCGGCTGTCGCCGGCCACCGGAGAGCGATCGACCAGCATCACCCAATCATCGCGCGCGGCAATGGTTTCCGCGGGCGGATAGTCTTCGATCTCCAGCGCGGACACCGAGACGGCCGGTGGGTAGTTGCCCTTGAACCACGCCGTGTCCACGACGATCCCGCGGATCACGCCCGGCACACCCAGCCGCACGATCGCGGAGTCGTCGCCTGGCTGCCCGCGGTGCCTGCGTGTCTCCCAGCCGTCGTAGATCTGGCCCTTGTGCCCGAAGCTGGACGGTTGATACTGGGCGGGGCCGGGGTTGATCAAATTCTCCTTCTCCGCGAAGAATTCGTCGTTCGCCCAGATCACCGAGCCGCCGAGCGGCCGGACCGCCAGATCCGGCAGCAGCGTGAACTCCTCGTCGTCGCCCCGGTCGCGCATCGCGCCTCCTGTGTCTTTCGGAACCGCGTCTTCCGGAACCGCCCCGTTCGGATGACCGATCACGTCACCTCCGTCGGGATCGGCGCGCGTGCCGCCAGCGCGCGCAGGACCGCCTCGGTCAGTTCCGGAGCCCCTGAGTCCGGGCGGGCGCCGCAGTCGATCCCGCGCAGCACGGTGACGGCCAGCGCTTCCGCGGTGGCGGGCTCGTCGACGACGTCGCCGCCGCGCCTTGCCAGATAGTCGCGCAAGCGCGGCACCGCCACATCGATCGCCCGGCGGAAGAAGTCGTAGGTGGCGAGCCAGCGTGTGACCAGGTGACCCGGATGCATGTCCCAGCCCTGGTAGTACCCCCGCCGCAATGCCCTGGCGACCAGCCGGTGGTGGTTGCGCAGCGCGCCCTCCGGGTCTGCGCCGGGCACGATCTGGGTGGAGCCGTCACACAGCCACACCCCGGTCTGCGCGGCCGCCACCTGCATGACCGCCTTCGCGTAATCGGCGGCCGGGTGGTCGAGCGCTTGGTCCGGCGCGGCGACGCCACAGGCGGCGGTGTAGTCGTAGGTACCGAAATGCAAGGCACTACAGCGGCCTTCGGAAACAGTGAGCATAGGGGCCACCGGAGCGGTGCCGTCCGCCGCCAGGATCGCCTGCGGGCTCTCGATCTGCAGTTCGAAGCGCAGGCTGCCCTCCGCTATGCCGTACGCGCGTTCCAGCCCGACGCACAGCTGAACCAGAGCCGTAACCTGGGGCACAGCACGAATTTTCGGCACGGTGAAGACGAACCCCTCCGGCACTCCGCCCGCGCTCTCCAGCACGAGGTCGAGCGTGCGCAGCGCACGACGACGCTCGCCGCCTGCCAATCCCTTCATCCGGATGCCACTGCGGGCCGGGCCTTCGCAGCGCCGCGCCCAGGTCGCGAGCACGGCGCCCGCCGCCGAGGCCGCGCGATCCTCCTCGGCGTCGGCGCGGATGCCGTAGCCGTCCTCGAAGTCGATACGCAAGTCCTGGACCGGGTCCGCTTCCAGCCGCTTGCGCACGTCGGGCAGCGAGCCGGTCTCGTCCAGCGTGGCCAGCAGATCGTGGTGGCGGTCGAGCAGTTCGACCGCGGTCGCGCCCCATTCCCACGGCGTCTCCTCGGCGACCCGGTCGGCCGGGACGTACACGGTATGGATCGGCTGCGACCGGCCATTCGATCCGGGATATCTACGGCGCAGCTCGGCGTCGACCGCGTCGAGCGTCGACTCGATCCGCGCGCGAACGTTCTCCGGAACCTTCATCGTGACCCCTTCTCCCGCAGCGCGGCCCAGACCCGGTCCGCGGTCATCGGCAAGCGGTCCAGCCGCACGCCCACCGCGTCGCGGATCGCGTTGGCCAACGCGGGTGCGACCGGGTTGTACGGCGACTCGCTCATCGACTTGGCGCCCAGCGGGCCGAGCGCGTCGGCCGTCTCGGCGAAGTACACCTCCGTGCGCGGCACGTCGGCGAACTGCGGCACGTGGTAGTGCCGCAGGATTCGCGCACCCACCACCCCGTGCGCACTGCGCATGTCCTCGTACAGCGCCGTGCCGATGGCCTGCGCGGCACCGCCCTCCACCTGCCCGCGACACTGCACCGGGTTGAGCACCGTGCCCGCGTCGGCGGCCTGGATCGACTGGAGGATGCGCACCGAACCGGTGCCGGGGTGCACGGCGACGCGGAAGGCGTGCACGTTGAAGCTCACCGACCTGGGGCTGCCCCCGTGCTCGGCGTGGGCGGTGAGCTCGCCGCCGGTCAGCAGTTCCGCCGCGCCCAGCAGCCGGTCACCGCAGTACACGCCGTCGGCGGCGAGCACGCAGTCCCGCTCCGGAACGCCCGCCAGCTCGGCCGCTCTGGCCAGCACGAGCCCGCGCAACGCGCACGCCGCCGCGTACACGGCTTTGCCCGCGACCACGATGCCGGTGGAGCCGAAGGCGCCGGTGTCGTAGTCCACCAAGTCGGTGTCGGCGTGCCGGATCACGATGCGGGCGACCTCGGTGTCCAGCGCGGTGGCCGCGAGCTGCGCGTGCACCGTCGTCGTTCCGTTGCCGAATTCCGCCGTGCCGACCCGGATCTCGTAGCGGCCGTCGGGCAGCAGCGACACCGCCGCCGCCGACCGGTGCCCGCGCGGCGGGACGGTCGCGATCATCGCGGCGGCCATGCCGGTGCCGACCCGCCACTCCGGGCCGGGCGCGTGCACGTCGTTGCCGCGCAGCAGTGCCCGCTCGGCGAGATCGAGACACTGGTCCAGGCCGTAGCTGCCGAAGATCAGGTCGCCTTCGTTCACCGCGGCGCCGACGAACCGGTCGCCGGGCGCCACCACGTTGCGGCGGCGCAGTTCGAACGGGTCCATGCCGATCGCGTGCGCGAGCTCGTCCAAAGCCGACTCGACTCCGAAGATCACCTGGCCGAGGCCGTAACCGCGGAACGCGCCGGAGGGAACGTTGTTGGTGTAGACCGCCTGCGCGTCGACCCGCTTGTTGGCACAGCGATACAGCTCGACGGACTCACCGACGCCGTGATACATCACCCCGCCGCTGTGATTGCCGTAGGCGCCGGTGTCGGCGAGCACGTCGACGGCCAAGGCGGTCAGCACACCGTGGGCGTCGGCTCCCGCCGTCACCGCGACCCGCATCGGATGCCTGCACGTCGCGGAGGTGAACTCGTCGGAGCGAGAGAACTCGTACTGCACGGGACGGCCGGTCCGCAGCACCGCCAGCGCGATCAGGTCCTCGGCCAGCATCTCCTGCTTCGCGCCGAATCCGCCGCCGACCCTGGCCGCGAACACCCGCACCTGTGCCGAGGACAAGCCGAACAGGCGGCACAGTTCGTCGCGCACCAGGAACGGCACCTGGGTGCTGCACCGGATGACCAGCCGCCCGGCGTCGTCCAGCCATCCGACTCCGCCGTGCGTCTCCAGGTGCACGTGCTGTGCGCGCGGCGAATACCAGACGCCGCGCACCACGTGGGCGGCGGCGGCCAGGCCGGCCGCGACGTCGCCCACCTCGCCGTGCAGCTCGGCGACCAGGTTGCGGCCGGGATCGGTGATCCGGGCCGAGGCCGGTTTGTCGCCGTGCAGTTTCGGGGCATCGGCGCGCAGCGCGTCCTGCGGATCGAACACCGCGGGCAGGGTCTCGTAGTCGACGACCAGCAGACGGCATGCCTCGCGCGCGATCGCCACGCTGTCGGCCACCACCGCGGCCACCCGCTGCCCGACGAATCGGACGGTCCGGTCGAGCACGTAGGTGTCGTCCGGGTCGTCGGTGCGCAGTTCGTGCCGCGCGGTGGAGAACGGCACGTCCGGCACGTCGGCATAGGTGAGTACCGCGTGTACGCCGGGCAGTGCCTCGGCGGCGGCGGTGCCGATCGCGCGGATGCGCGCATGGGGGTGCGGACTCGTCAGCACCGCGAGGTGCAGCGGGGCGGTCGGCGGCGCGGAGGCTTCGCCCGATCGCGGTCCGCCCTCCTCGCGGGATTCGACCGGCGGCAGGTCCAGAGTGAACGGCTCGCTACCGCAGACGATGCGCGGCCCGGCCGGAGCGCCGACACCGGCGCCCGCGGCGGTCGTCTCGGCTCGTTCGGGGGCGACGGCGGCAGGATCGTCCGGGGTGATCGGCTCGCCCAGCGCGGCGCGGATGGCGCGGTACCCCGTGCAGCGGCAGAGATTTCCCTTCATGAGTTCGGCGAGTTCGTCGCCGGACATACCGGCCTGCTCACCGGCGGCGCATCCCAGCCCGGCCGCCGTGACCACCATGCCCGCGGTACAGAACCCACATTGGAACGCGGCCTTGTCGACGAATCGGCGCTGCACCGGGTGCGGGTGCTCGGGGGTGCCCAGCCCGGCCGCGGTGGTGACGGAACGTCCGGCGGCGCGATAGGCGGGGAAGACGCAGGAGTGCACGGTCATTCCGTCCACCAGCACCGAGCAGGCCCCGCAATCGCCTGTGTCGCATCCTTTCTTCACCGCCAGGGCGCCGCTGTCACGCAGCGCGGTACGCAGGCATTGACCCGGCCGCGCGTCGATCTCGACGGACCTGCCGTCCACCTCGAATCGCATCACGGCCCCCGCAGTTCCCCGGCGACCTCACCGGCGAGCCGCCCCGCGACGTGGCTGCGCCACTGCGGCGACCCGTGCGGATCGTCGAACCAGAGCGCGGGATCGATCGTGGCCATGGCGTCGCGCAGCGCGCCCTCGCTCGGCGGCGCGGCGAAGTCCAGCACAACGGGCCTCGTGGTGGCGGCCGTGATGGTGATCGCGCTGCGGCCGCCGCGTTCGCGCCGCCCCATCACCACGGCGCCGGAGCGGCCGAGCGGAGCGAGCGCGATCTTCCGGAAGCTGGTGTGCGCCAGCAGGCTCGACCGCGGCAGGCGAATCGATCGCAACACCTCCCCGGGCCGCAGCACCGTGCGCCCGGCACCGATGACGAACTCGCGCAACGGGATATTCCGATCGCCCCCGCCCGCTGCCCACACCACCGCCATCCCGTCCAGCGCGACCAGCGCGCCGAGCACCGCGCCGGCGGGCAACGCGAGACAGACGTTGCCCCCGACGGTGGCGGTGCGCCAGATCTTGTGCGAGGCCAGCAGTGCCCGGCAGGACTGCGCGAACAGCGCGGTCCCCGGCCACAGCTCGCGCAACACCGGCATCCCCAGCTCACGTCCCGGTCCGGCCCCGGCGAACTCGGCCAGGGTGCAGGTGGCGGCGATCTCCAGTCCGTCGTCCACGATCTCGAACGCGGGCCACCCCAGGCCGGTGATGTCGACCAGGCGCACCAGCTGCTCCTGCGGCTCGGAGAACAGGAAGGTCCCTCCGGCGAGCACCGCGGTCGAAGGGCCGAGCACCGCCAGGTCGTCGCGCTCGCGCGCGAGCACCACCTCGCGAATCGTGTCCAGGTCCACGTCTCACCTCGTTCCTGCCTCTCCGTCACCGTAGAGCCAGTCGGTTGCCGCTGTATTGCGCGCGACGCATGTCAGATTGCGCGGCCGTTACCTCGCCGCACGACGACCACCCGCGGCCCGGAACCATCCCGGCCGACCGCTCCGCGGGCGGTGCCGTCCACAACACCACGGCTCCCGCCCGCCTCGACGGGCAGTGCGAGCCGACACCGCTTCAGTATTGCGCGTCCCGCCTGACCAGGCACGACACCTCGCCCACATCCGGAAGCACGATCTTCGGCCATGCCGACCGGAGCGGCGGCGCGCGATTCGCCGCCCAGTTCGCCCGCGCTCTGCGATCGGCTTCGAGCACGCCGACCGCGGTCGAGTCGCTCACCCCGCTTTCGCGAGCAACGCCGCCTGGGCCCGTGCCACCTCGGCGGCGACCACGTCCGTGTCGACCGTCCTGACCTCGCCGTCGCGCACCACCTCGCGCCCGTTGACCAGCAGCGCGGCCAGCGGCGGGGCCGAGCCGAGCACCAGGGCGGTCACCGGATCCTCGATCCCGGCGTGCGCGGCCGTGTCCAGCCGCCACAGCGCCAGATCCGCCAGCTTGCCCGCCTCGATCGAACCGATCTCGGCCGCCCGGCCCAGCACTCGCGCGCCGCCCATGGTGGCCAGTTCCAGCGCGGTGCGCACGGTCATCGCCCGCGGTCCGCCCCGGTTGCGCGCCCACAGCAGCGCGTGGCGTGGCTCCTCGATCATCGAACCGGCCTCGTTGCTCGCCGCTCCGTCGACGCCGAGCCCCACCGGGACGCCCGCGCGCACCAGATCGGCGGTGCGGGCGACGCCCGCGCCCAGCCGCGCGTTCGAGGTGGGGCAATGCGCCACACCGGTACCGGTTCGCGCCAGCGCGTCGATCGCGTCGTCGTCCAGGTGGACGGCGTGCGCGTACCAGACGTCCGGACCGAACCAGCCGAGCCGCTCCAGGTATTGCGCGGGCGTGCAGCCGAAAGTCGCCGCGCAGTAGTCCTGCTCGTCGACGGTCTCGGCGAGGTGGGTGTGCAGCCGGACCCCGGTGGCGCGGGCCAGCGCCGCCGACTCGCGCAGCAGTTCCGGCGTGACCGAGAACGGCGAGCAGGGCGCGAGCGCGATCCGCAGCATGGCGTCGAACGACGGGTCGTGCCAGCGTGCGACGGCCTCCGCGCTCGCGGCGAGGATGTCGTCGAGACGCTCCACCAGGTGATCGGGCGGCAACCCGCCCGCGCTCACCCCCAGGTCCATCGATCCGCGACAGGGGTGGAAGCGCAGGCCGACCTGCGCCGCCGCGGCGATCTCGGCCGCGAGCGGGTCACCGCCGTCGCGGGGGAACACGTAGTGGTGATCGGTGGTGGTGGTGCACCCGGTGCGCGCGAGCGCGGCGAGCGCACCCGTGGCGGCCACGCGCACCCCGTCCTCATCGATGCCCGCCCAGGCCGGGTAGAGCGTGGTGAGCCATTCGAACAGTGTGTGGTCGGTGGCCAGGCCGCGGGTGATCCATTGATAGAGATGGTGGTGGGTGTTCACCAGCCCGGGCGTCAGCAGGCAGCCGCGCCCGTCCACACGCCGCGCAGCCGGGTCGAGTTCCGGCGCGTCGCCCGCGCCGACCGCGTCGATCCGGTTGCCCCGCAGCACGACGTAGCCGCGGTCGTACTCGGTCCCGTGCGCGTCGACGGTCGCGACGGCGCAGTCCGCGATGACGGTCACCTGGTCCACGCGGGACCCGCTTCCGGCGCGTCGGCACGCGCCACGGTGGCGTGGATCAGCCCGTAGGGCCGGTCGTCGGCGTGGTAGACCTCGCCGCGGTTCTCGATACCGAAGCGGGCGAGGTCGTAGTCGAAGTGGTGCTTGTTCGGCGCCGCGAGCCGGATCTCGGCCAGCACCGGGCACGCCGTCAGCGCGGCCTTGCCCATCTCGAACAGCGTCTGCTGCAGCGCCTTCGAGTGCAGCGTGGCGAAGGTCTCCACCAACCGGGCCCGCACGCCGGTGTAGACCTCGTCCCAGTCGACGCTTTCGCTGCCCGCGAAGCGCCACTCGGCGATCAGCGAGGTGGCCAGCATTCGATCGTGGGTCGGCGCGAGCACGGTGAACTCGTCGGTCAAGAAGTCCGCGAACTCCGAGCCGGTCGACTTCAAGATGGTCAGGTCCTTCACCCCACCGACCACCCAGGCCCGCCGATCGACGCCGCTACCGGCCACGGTGACCGCGGCGGTGCGCACCTCGGGCCCTCGGCGCACCCAGGTGTGGTCGTGCTCGACGCCGCCGACCGACACCCGCTCCCAGGCGTACTCGTCGACCTCGACGCGCGCGCTGCGCACCGGCTCGATCTCGGCGACGAAATGATCGGCCAGCGCCAGCGCGTAGTCCTCGATGCTCCGCAGGCCGGCCTGCTTCGCGAAGGCGTAGGCAGTCTGCTTCTGCGAGTCGGTGGGCAGCACCTTCGCCTGGTCGCCCGTGACATACGCGTCGGCGAAGTCGCCGCGCAGCACCGTGGAGACGTTCACGTCACGGATCTCGTGCCGCGCGCCCTCCCGGTGGATCCGGACGATCCGGTTCTCCGCCTTGCCGTATCGGTGGTCGGTCAGCACGATCGGCCCGGTCAGTTCCATGCTCGGCTCAGCTCCCTCGATAGGTGGAAAAAGCGAAGGGCGACAACAGCAACGGGACGTGATAGTGCCGCTCCTCGGTGACGGCGAACGCGATGGCCACCTCGGGATAGAAGGTTTCGACATCCCGGCCCGCGAAGTAGGCGCCGGTGTCGAACACCAGGCGATAGGTTCCGGGTGCGAGCGCATCGCCCAACGCCCCGACCCGGCCGTCGACATCCGTTTCGCCCGAATCGAGTCGCCGATCCTGCCGGTACAACGTCACCGTGACGCCCGCGGCGGGCGCACCGAGCACCGCGTCCAGCACGTGGGTGCTCAGCGTGCTCATGACCGCTGCTCCAGCAGCGCGCGCAGCCGGATGCGGTTGATCTTTCCCAGTTCTGTTCGCACGACACGCCTTTCGGTCTCGGGATCATTGCGCAGCCGGGCGTCGAGCAGCGCGAGCAACTCCTCGGCCGACTTTCCGCTCGCACACACCAGGTAGATGTGCCCGAACCGTTCCTCATACGCGCGGTTGCCCGCGGCGAGCGCCGCGCGTACCGCGTCCGCCGCTCCCGCCACCCCCGCCTGCTCCCGGGCCGAAGCGGCGGAGTGCGGCCGCTCCCCGATCCGGGGATGCCCCGCGAGCGCCAGGTCGAGTTCGGCCTCCGGCAGTCGCGCCGACGCCGCGTCCGCCGCGTCGAGCAGCGCCGCCACGCTGCGGTACGGACGGCCCTCGACCAGCGACCGCGCGAAGCCCGGCGACGAGCAGCAGCCGAGCACCGCCCGGTAGGCCGCGTCGTCGGACAGCGCGTCGAACGCCGCGATTCCGGCTCGCTGATCCGTCATCGGACCAGCATCGAATACGACCCGGTGAGCCGCCACCGGAACGGGATGGATCACCATCGGCGTGTCGCGCACGCCGACACGACGGAACCACGCCTGAGCACCGGATTTCCATCGTGCGGCGCAGACCGCCCGGTATTACCTTCTTAGCTATGGCTGACCCTGATCGCCCGGTCGTCGCACCGTGCGCGGGCATCGTGCTCGCCGCAGGCGCCGGGACCCGCTACGGACGACCCAAAGTGCTCGCCGAGGGCGGCGCCTGGCTGCGCGCGACGGTCGCCGCGCTGCGCGACGGGGGCTGCGATCCGGTCATCGTGGTTCTCGGTGCGACCGGCCCGAAACCACAGATCGTCGACCTGCCGCCGAACGTGCGGCATGTGTGGGCAGCCGACTGGGCCACCGGGCTGAGCGCCTCACTGCGGGCGGGGCTGATCGCCGCGGCGAGCACCCCCGCCCGCTACGCCGCGATCATGCCGGTGGACACCCCCGATGTCGGCGCCGACGTGGTCGCCCGGGTGCTCGCCGCCGCGCTCGGGGCCCCGAGCGGTCTGGCACGCGCTGTGTTCCACAACACACCAGGGCACCCCGTTGTTATAGCCCACAAGCATTGGAATGCGATTTCTGGGTCGGCAGCAGGAGATTCCGGAGCCCGCACCTATTTGACCGGCAGAAACGATATGGTGTGCGTCACGTGCGACGATTTGGCGACGGGCGTCGATCGTGACTTCCCGGCCACGACCGCACGGTGATCGGAGCTAGCTGATGCGGGACATCGTCGACGACCTGTTGCGGGTGTGGCACTCGGGCCGGACCGGCGGACTCGGCACCGTTGTGCGCACCGTGGGCGCCGCCCCCTTGCCGGTGGGCTCGGCGATGCTGGTCGACCCGGAAGGGGGCGTCTACGGCTCGGTGGCCGCGGGCGGGCTGGAGGAGATCGCGTACGAGGCGGTGCTGCAGGCAGCGCGCACC
The DNA here is from genome assembly GCF_015477775.1 of Nocardia abscessus. Classification (GTDB taxonomy): domain Bacteria; phylum Actinomycetota; class Actinomycetes; order Mycobacteriales; family Mycobacteriaceae; genus Nocardia; species Nocardia abscessus_A. The sequence continues at coordinate 167,340 of NZ_JADLQO010000001.1, forward strand.
GGCCGTCGCGCGATGCACCGCTTCGGCGTGGCCAGCGGCCTGGAGTCGGGCGCGAACGGCGAGGGGATGATGGACGTCTTCACCGAACCGTTCTCTCGAAGACACTTCCCGGAGTTCCCGGATGTCGCCGCCGAGATCGCGGCACACCGTAGGGTCACCGTCTTCACGGTGGTGTGGAACTCCGATGCCGACCTGATCGGCCAGCACCTGATCACCGACAAGAAGCACGCCACCGAACTGGTGGCGCTACCGGATTCGGACGTCTTCGTCTCCTCCTTCGCCCCGCCGCCGCGACTGATCATCTTCGGCGCCAATTCTTTCGCCGCCGCACTGACCGTGCAGGCCGAGTTGCTCGGCTACCGGGTGACGATCTGCGACTCGCGCCCCAATTTCGCTACGCCGGAGTCGTTCCCCGGCGCCGAGGTCGTGGTCGACTGGCCGCACCGCTACCTCAACACGCTGTCCGCGGCCGGTGAAATCGACAGCAGCACGGCCATAGTCCTGCTATCGCACGATCCCATGTTCGAGATCCCCCTGCTCACCGTGGCGCTGCGACTACCCGAGCTCGGCTATCTCGGCGCGATGGGCTCACGTCAGGTGCACATCCGGCGCATGGAGGATCTCCAGGCAGGCGGTTTCGGCGCGGAGACGCTCGCGCGGCTGCATTCGCCCGCGGGACTCGACATCGGCGCGCGCACCGCGCCCGAGATGGCGGTCGCGATCGCGGCGGAACTGCTGGCCGCCCGCGCCGCGCAACCGGTGCGAGCGGCCGACCCGTACAGCGGCGAAATCCCGATCACGCCGAAAACCGCTGTGGGCATCTAGTCATTTCAGGCCGGGGTTCTCGGCATACACCTCGCGCAGCACGGACAGGTCGAACAGCTGCGCGGCTTCGATATCTATCTTCGCGGTGCGCAGCGCGGCGATATTCTGCTCGATCAGCGCGTCGGTCATGGAGAGCAAACCGCCCGTGGCCGTGTCCGCCGAGACCACTAGATCGTTCTGCGCTATCGCCTCTTTCGTCTGCTCGGCGAGATCGAGCTTCTGATCCTTGCCGTACACCTCGACCGCGAGCCGGGCCGACTCGGCCGGGTCCGCCACCGCGTCCTTCCAGCCCTTGATCTCGGCGGTCAAGAACGCCTTCAATTTGTCGCGCTCATTGTCGATGGTGGACTGCGCGACCGTGAGTGTCTCCGCGACCAGCGGCAAGTTGAAGTCGGCGAACAGGAAGTGCGTGTTCTGGAATCCCTTTGCCGCCAGCGTGATCGGCTCGTTGGTCACATAACTCACCCACCCGTCGACCTCGCCGTTGGCCAGCGGGGTCGGGTCGAATTGCGCGGGCACGACGGTGACGTCGCCGGGCTTCATCCCGTTGGCCGTGAGCAGCGCGTTGAAGATCAGCTGATTGGTGTCCTGCACACCGATCTTGCGGCCCTTCATGTCCGCGGGCGTCTTGATCGGTCTCGCCGCGGAGGAGACGATCGCGAACGGATTCTTCTGATACGTGGTGGCGACGATCTTGGCCGGAAGCCCCTCCAATATCGCCGGTGCGGTGGTCTGCGGGGCGGACAGCCCCAGCCACACCTTCCCGGTGTCCAATCCGGCCTCCACCGACGTACTGGCCGCGCCACCCGCGATCAGGTCGACCGAGCCGAAACCGGCCTCCCGGAAATACCCTTTCGCGTCGGCGAAGTATTCGCCCGCGAATTCGATGTTCTTCAGCCAGGACAGCTGCACCGCGACCCTGCCGTATTTCGAACCGTCCGCGGTGGTGCCGCCCGAGGAGTCGCCGGAGTTCCCGCCGCAGGCGGCCAGCGCCCCCGCGCCGCCCAGCGCAGCGCCGGCGAGCGCGGAGTAACGGAAAAACGAGCGTCGGTTCAGGTGCCCGAACGTGGAGCGTTGCACGGGTGTCATGGGCCGAATCTAGGTGCAGCGCGTTTCATTTTCTTTACTTTGACGTTCCGAGCGCGGATTCGCGCGATTTCGCCTGCACCGGCGGTGCGATCACAGCGCTGCGATCACAGTCGTCCGGCTTCCGGTCCGAACCGGGCGAGCACCAGGTTCTCGATGACACCGACAATCGCGTAGAGCACCACCGAAACCAGCGTGACGAGCACGATCGAGGCCCACAGCTTGCTGTATTGGAAGGTGGGGATGGCCCGGATCAAACTGGCTCCCAGTCCCGTTCCGCTGCCGAGCCACTCGCCGAGCAACGCGCCGATCAGCGCGCCCGGCACCGAGATCCGCGCGGCGGCGAACACCGAAGGCAGCGCCGCGGGCACGGCCACCATGCGCAACCCGGTCCACCGGGACCCGCCGTAGGCGGCCACCAGCTCCAGCGCCTGCCGCGGCGCGGCGCGCAGTCCCGCCATGATCATGACCAGGGCGGGGAAGAACACCACGATCGCGGCGAGCACCGCGACCCCGGCCAGGCCACGGCCGAACACCAGCACGATGATCGGCGTCAGCGCGACCAGCGGCACCGAGCGCAACAGCATCGCCACCGGCAGGAAGGTCTGCTCGACCGCGGCGAACGACACGAACAGCGCCGCCACCATCAGCGCGGCCAGCATGCCCGCGCCGAATCCGATGGCCGCGTCGCGCAACGTGATCTGCAGGTCGTCCAGGATCGCCTGCCGCGCGGTGGCGGCGTTCGGCGCCGTCACCAAATAGGTCCAGATATCGCCGGGTGTCTTACCGACCCGTGGACCGACCTGTGGGAACGCCTTCAGGAAGACGTACCAGATCACCAGCATCAGCAGCAGCGAGGTGCCCAGCGGGAACAGGAAGATCCCGATCCGGCGCAGGAGTTTCATCGGGCCTCCTCGACCTGGTTGCGCGCGACCCGCTTCGTCCCGGAGCTTCTCATCGCGCCTCCCGCGCGGTCCACGGGGCCGCGAACCGCGCGGCCAGCGCCACCAGCGCGTATCCGAGTCCGGCCAGCGCCGCGGCGGCCAGCGCCATCCCCCAGGTGCGCGGCACGTTGTAGGAGGTCTGCGCGGCGGTCAGGGCCACCCCGATGCCACTGTCCACGCCGCCGAGGTACTCACCGATGATCGCGCCGAGCACGGCCGAGGGCGCGGCGATCTTCAAGGCCGCGAAGGTGCTCGGCAGCGCCGAGATCGCCTGCACTCGGTACAGCTGCTGCCAGCGTCCGCCGCCGTAGGCGCGCACCAAGTCCAGGCTGGTCCGGTCGGCCGAGCGCAATCCGGCGACGGTGCCGACCATCGTGGTGAAGAAGCAGTACATCGCGGCCAGGAACACCGTCGGCGTGCGTCCGCCGAAGACCACCAGGATGATCGGGCCCAGCGCGAGCAGCGGCGTGCAATAGCTCAGGATCGCCAGCTGGGTGGCCAGCGACTCGATCGGCGGGACCAGCATGATCAAGACGGCCAGCGCGATGGCGAGACCGTTGCCCCAGACGAATCCCTGCAGCGCGCCGAGCGCGGTGATCCGGAAATTGGGGCCGTAGAGGTCCCATCCGTCGGTGTGCATGGTGTGCAGCACCTGCCAGGGGCTGGGTATGGTGCCGCCCGCCACCTCGAACGCCGCCAGCGCCCACCACACCGCGACGAGCCCGAGGACGCCGAGCACGCCGCCGAAGCGCTTCACTCCTCACCTCCGGACCGACGGACCCCGCATGCGAACGCGCGCCGCCGCACCGGCCCGGTGCGTGCGCTCGACCGCCGGCTCGGCTTGCAGCGCGGGCAACGTTCCGGGTGTGACGCGTTCATGCGACGCCTCCTTTCCCCGAGGTCCCGAACAGTAGCTCCGACAGGTAGTCGTGCAGCTTGTGGAACTCCGGCGTTCGCATCATCTCCGGCAGCCGCGGGCGCGGCAGGTCGATCTCGACCAGCTCCAGCACCCGGCCCGGCCGCGGGCTCAGCACCGCCACCACGTCGGACAGGAACACCGCCTCCGCGATGCCGTGGGTCACCATCAGCGTGGTCGCGGGCTTCTCGGTCCAGATTCGCAGCAACTCCAGATTGAGCCGCTGCCTGGTCATGTCGTCGAGCGCGCCGAACGGTTCGTCCAGCAGCAGCACGGTCGGCTTCACCACCAGCGCCCGCGCGATCGAGACGCGCTGGCGCATACCGCCGGACAGCTGAGCGGGCTTGGCCTTCTCGAAACCCTCCAGCCCGACCAGCCGGATCAGCTCATCGATCTGGCCCGGTTCCGGGGCGATGCCCGCGACTTGCAGCGGCAGCTTGATATTCGACTCCACCGATCGCCACGGCAGCAGCGCCGAATCCTGGAACGCGATACCCAGCGCGTGGTGGCCGCGCAGTTCGGCGGGCGTGGCGCCATCGATCAGCGCCGTACCGGCGGTCGGGGTCTCCAACCCGGCGAGTATGCGCAGCACCGTCGACTTGCCACAACCGGACGGGCCGAGCAGCGACAGGAACGCGCCCTGCTCGGTGTGCAGATCGACGCTCGCCAACGCCTGCACGGTTTTCCGTCCGACCCGGAAGGTCTTGGTCAATCCGCTGAGATGAATTCCGGTCCCCCCGGCGGTACCGCTCTCCGTCCTCATGACGGCCACGATAAGAGCACCCCATTGCACGGACATTGCGAATCGCGTCGCCAGATTGCGCAATCGTTACGGTCCGCACCGCGGCGGCGGCGTGGATTTCGAATCGCGGCGAGCCGATCGGATGAGATACGCCCCGCCGCGGGTTACACGACAGGTGAACCCGATCCTCACGCTGCTCGACGCCAAGCTGCACATCGCGGGCTCGGAGATCCTCTGGCGCGAAGTGATCGGCAACGGCTTCGGCTTGGCCTCCGCGATCGGCGGCATGCGGCGGCGTGTCTGGGCGTGGCCGGTCGGCATCGCCGGGAACGCGCTGCTGTTCACCGTGTTTGTCGGCGGCGTGTTCCACACGCCACAGCAGCTCAATATGGCCGGACAGGCCGGTCGGCAGCTGATGTTCGTCGCGGTCAGTGTGTACGGGTGGTGGAGCTGGCATCGCCACTCCGCGCGCGAGACCGGACTCGAGCATCGCGGCGTCGACCCGCGCTGGGCGGGTCCGCGCGAACGCGTCGTCCTCGTGGTGGCGATGCTCGCGGGCACGGCGGTGTTCGCCCAGCTGTTCGCGTGGCTCGGCTCCTACGGTCCGTGGGCCGAGGCGTGGATCTTCACCGGATCGGTGCTGGCCACCTACGGCATGGCCCGGGGGCTGGCCGAGTTCTGGTTGATCTGGATCGCCGTCGACCTCGTGGGCATTCCGCTGCTGGTACGAGCGGGGTACTACCCGTCGGCCGCTTTGTATCTCGTCTACGCGGGCTTCGTGGCCTGGGGCTTCCTCGTGTGGACCCGCAGCATGCGGCCGGAAGCAGGGATCCCGCGGCCGCTGGAACCGGCCGCCGCGGAGTAGCTCCGGCACACGCGGTCCGGCGTGCCTACACCACGTCGACCCGCACGCCCGCGGCTCGGATCTTCTCCACCGCGGCCGGATCGGCTTCGGTGTCGGTGACCAGCACCTGCACCTGCTCGATGCCGCAGATGCGGGCCAGCGCCGTGCGCTCGAGCTTGTCCCCCGTGGCCACCACCAGCACCCGCCCGGAACGCCGCACCATCTCGGTGGTCACCCCGGCCTCGTCGATGTGCCTGCACTGTGCCCCGCCCTCGGCGGAGATCGCGTTCACGCCGAGCACGAGATCGTCGAGCCGCAATTGCGCCAGCGCCCGTTCGGCCAGCGGCCCGTGCAACTCGTAGGACTCCCGCCGCGCTACCCCACCGAGGACGATGGTGCGCATGTGCGGCCGCAACACCATCTCGCCCGCGATGTTCAGCGCGTTGGTGACGATGGTCAGCTGTTCGTCACCGGCGGGTCCGAGGTCGGTGCGCCCGGCCAGCGCCCTGGCCACCGCCGTGGTGGTGGTGCCGCCGTTCATCCCCACCACCGCGTGCGGATCGACCAGCGACGCGGCGTGTTCGGCGATGCGCTGCTTGGCCTCGCCTCCGGACTGCCGGTACCGCGCGGGCAGGTCGTAGGCCACCGCGGTCGCCACCACGCCGCCGTGCGTCCTGGTCGCCAACTGCTGTTCGGCGAGGGCGGTGAAATCGCGGCGCACCGTCGCGGCGGACACGCCGAGCCGCTCGGCGGCCTCCTCCACCGAGAGCCGCCCGGATTCGGCGAGCAGTTCCAGCAACCGGTTCCATCGTTGCGGACGATCCGTCGGTCCGGTCATCTCACACCGCCCGTTCGCCGCACACGGCGGACGTCGTGCGGGAAACCTGCTGTTTCGGCGAGCACGCGAACAATATGAACACACGCACCCGCCGACCGTAGAGATTCCCCACGTCCGATGCCAAGCCGGGCCGGGTCAGGACACATCGGCCTCTGCTGTCGGTCTCGGCAGCAGCCGCGGTGTCCCGTTTCCGCGCCCTGCCTCTTCCTCCGTCCCCAGGTCGAGGCGCGTATGGGACAGACCGGAATTCACGAAATACGCGATTTCCTCGCAGATTTCGTCCAGCCCCACCACCGAATCCGGCGCTGTGCTCTGCACGGTTTCCTGGGCGAGGGAGGTGACCGCGCCGATCACGGCCAGCGCGAAGAGATCGAAACGCCGGGGTTCGGTCTCGCCGCGGCCGACGGCGCGTTCGGCCTCGCTGATCAGCAGCGCCGACAGCAAGCGGCGCTGCTGCCTGCGCCACTCCTCCACCGCGGCGCTCACGCCGACCACCTCGACGTAGCACACTCGGGCGCACCGGGCGTCGGCACACGTGACGCCCAGATACGCGCGGAAACTCGCCACCACGCGCGTGGGCAGAGGCTCGTTCTCGGTGGCCGCCAGCGCCGCGAGCGCGCGCTCGAGGGCACGGGAGGTGATGCGATTGGCCAAGGCGATGAGCAGCGCCTCGCGACTGCCCATGTCCTCGTAGAAGCTGCGTGTGGAGACGTTCGCCACGGTGCAGAGGCGTTCGATGGAGGTGGCCGCGTAACCCTGGGTGCCGAATAGTTCGAGGGCGGCGTCGATCAACCGGGTCTGCCGCTGGGCCACCCGCTGTTCCTTGGACAGCCCGCCGTAGCTGCGACCGTCCTTGGGTCCGTGATCCCGCAGTGTCACCGTTCGATGCTACCGCGCGGCTACCTTCCGGCAGCGCGCCGAACGGCGGTTGCCGGACGATTCGATCGCGCCGGCGCTCCTGCGCTCGGGTCATGGGCGGCAACGGATTCGATCGTGTCCGAGCTATTTCACACTGCCCGCCGTCAGTCCGGCCACCAGACGCTTCTCGATGACAGCGAACAGCAGCACCACCGGAATGATGCCGACGGTGGAGATCGCGAACACGTACTGCCATGCCGTGTCGTACTGGCCGACGAACTTGGTCAGCGCCACCGACAGCGGCTGATTCTCCGGTGTGGTCAGCACGACCAGGCTCGCGGCGAATTCGTTCCAGCACGCCACCACGACGAAGATGGTGGCGGTGACGATGCCGGGCCAGACCAGCGGCAGGCTCACCCGGGTCAGCGTCTGCCAGCGGCCGAGTCCGTCGAGCATGGCGGCCTCCTCGATCTCCACCGGGATCGCGGCGAAGAAACTGTGCAGGATCCACACCGCGAAGGACAGGTTGAACGCGGCGTTCACCAGAATCATCGCCAGCCAGGTGTCGTTGATGCCGAGCACGAAGAACTCCCGGATCAACCCGGTGACCAGCACCGTGGGCTGCAACATCTGGGTCACGAGCACCACGCCGAGAAACGCACCGCGCCCCGGAAAGCGGTGCCGCGCCGTGTAGTACCCCGCCGGAATCGCCACGACCAGCACCAGCGCTGTGGCGCAGACCGCGATGATGATCGTGCTGGCCAGATTGAACGGCAGCGGCGTCTCCGGGGTGTCCCACATCGTCGCGTAGTTGTCCGGATGCCAGGTCTGCGGCAGATACGTCGGCGGAATGCGCAGGATCTCGGCCCTGCTCTTCAGCGAACCGAGCACCATCACGACGAACGGCAGCAGGAACACCACGGCGAGCACCACGCCTACCGCGGTGAGTTCCCAGCGCCGTCGTCCGGCGCGTTCGGACGACGGCGCGGCGGCCGAGGTGCCCTGCTCGAGTACCTCGGGCTGCGCGGTCATCGGTCGACCTCCCTGGTCGGGCGGACCAGCTTCACGTAGATCGCGATGATCACCACGATCAGCCCGAAGTTCAGCACGCTCATCGCGGCGGCCGTGTCGATCTGCTGGTTCTGCCGGATCAGCTTGAACGTGAGCGTCGTGGTGGTGTCCGCCGAGAATCCGGCGATGCTGCCCGTGATCACCTGCAGGATGGGCAGCGAGTTGAACACGTTGATGATGTTGATGATGGTCGCCACCGCGATCGCCGGACGCAGCTGCGGCAAGGTGAGATGGCGGTAGCGCTGCCACGGGCCCGCTCCGTCGACGCGACCCGCCTCATCGATCTCGGCCGGAATGGATTGCAGTCCCGCCAGAATCGTGTAGGTCGTGAACGGCACCGAGACGAACACCGCGACGCCCATCGCCACGAGGAACGCCTGCGTGGGCTGTTTGGTGAAGCCGTAGCCGCGGTCGAGCAGGCCGATGTCCACCAGGAACCGGTTGGCGATGCCCACGTCCGGATCGAGCATGTAGTAGAAGATCGTCGTCGTCATCACCACCGACGCCGCCCACGGCACCAGGATCGCCATCCGCACCGCGGTGCGTCCGGGGAAGTCCTTGTTCAGGAACTGCGCCAGCGCCGCGGACAGCACCAGGGTGAGCAGCACGACGCCGACCACCCAGACCACGGTGTGGGCCAGCACCGAGCCGAGTTCGGAGATCCCGAACAGGGTGCGGTAGTTGGCCAGTCCGGCGCTGCCCCGGTCCTGGCCGTAGGCGCTGAGGTCCCTGGTGCTGGTCCACACCATGTAGCAGGCCGGGAAGGCGACGATGGCCGCGATCAGGACCAGCGAGGGCCCGATCCACGGCAACGCCGCCAGTATTCCTCTGCGCCGCACGTCAATTCGCGGCTTCCTGGATTCGGCGCAATACCTGCGCCGGGTCCGCGCCCTGCCCGATGGTGCCCATCTGCTGGCGGATGGCGCCCTGCGCCGCGGCCCACTTCGGGTTGTTGCTCGGGTAGAACCGCGCCACCGGCAGCGTGGCGGCGAACGCCTTGGTGACCGGGTCTTCGGCGAGCGTCGTCGCCGCGCTGAGGGTGATCGGGATGAAGCCCTCGTGCTTGACGAAGTCGGCGTACACCGCGGCCGAGTAGAAGTAGTCGAGGAACTTCTTGATCGACTCGGCCTTCGTGCCGTCCTTCTTGAACGCCATCAGGTGATCGGCCACGCCGAGGGTGACCGGCGTGCCGGTCTTGGTGGGCGAGGGCGCGGTCGCGTACCGCAGACCGGGGTTCTTCGCGGTGATCTGGCCGATGGTGGGCGGCAGCGCCTCGATCATGCCGATCTTGCCCTGGATGAAGGCGTTGATCACGTCCTTGCGGTCGGTCGCGCCCGGATTCGGTTGGGTCGCACCGGTATCGATGAGCTCACGCATGGCGCGCACCCCCTCCAGGTTCTGCGGGGTGTCCACGGTGATCCGGTCGCCGTCGGCCCAGGAGCCGCCCGCGCCGAAGGTCCAGATGGAGGTTTCGCCCTGCGCCTCCTCGCTGCCCAGCGGCAGGCCGTACCCGGAGACGCCGCCGCCGAGCGCCTGGATCTTCTTCGCCGCGTCGGTCAGCTCGGCCCAGTTCTTCGGCGGCCGGACGATGCCCGCCTTCTCGAACAACTCGGTGTTGTAGAACAGGGTGCGGGTGGAGGCGAACAGCGGCAGCGCGTACTGCGTACCGTTGAGCGCCGCGTTCTGCGCGAAGGCAGGCTGGATGTCGGCCAGCACCGGCGCGGAGACGATCTCGGTGGCCGGGTAGAGCAGGCCGTCACTGGCGAAGCCTGCGTAGGCGTCGATGTTGAGGATGTCCGGGGTGGTCGACTTCGACTGCAGTTTGGTGCGCACCACGTCGTTGATCGAGTTCCACGACTCCATCTGCACATTGACGGTGATTCCCGGATTCTGCTTCTGGAACTCGGCGACGATGCCTTCCCACAGCGCCTTGGTGCCCGTGGCACCGTCGCTGTAGACCGGGGCGAGGAAATTGATCGTGGTATCGGAGTCCGCGGCGTCTTTCGAACCGAACCCGCAGGACGAGACGGCCAGCACGACGCCGGTGACCATCGCGACTCCGGCAAGCACGCGGTGGAATGGTCTTTTCACGAGCGAAACCTTTCAGATTTACCCACCCCGCGCCAGCGCAGGCGCCGATGATGGGAGGACGCACCGTCCGTGCAGCTGAATGTAGCTCGAATCGTGATCATATGTGACCGATTTGATCGTAAATTTGACATGAACGATCACATGGGGTGAAGCTGTTCCGGTGCCAACGCCTGCCGACCACACGCCGGAACCGCATCTGGCCACCGAGGTAGCCACCCAGCCGGACGACTGGACGCACGCCGCGACCGTCGCCGCCGACCACCACGCCGCACTGCCGAGACCGGGCGAGCGAGTAGCCGTGATCGGCTGCGGCACCTCCTATTTCATGGCCAGCGCGATCGCGGCGCTGCGCGAGGGCGCCGGCCTGGGAATCACCGACGCCTGGCCCGCCAGCGCGGTCCGCGATCGCGGATACGACCGCTACCTGGTGATCTGCCGCTCCGGCACGACCACCGAAGTGGTGCGTGCCATGCGGGACATCCCGGCGCGCACGCCGCGCGCGGTGATCTGTTCCAGCCCCGGCACACCCGTCCTCGAACTGGGCGATCCGATCCTCATCGACCAGGTCGACGAGCGATCGGTGGTGCAGACCCGCTTCGCGACGACCACCCTGGCCATCCTGCGCAGTCACCTGGGTGAGGACCTGACGCCGGTGATCGCCCAGGCGCGCGCGGTGCTCGCCGAGGATCCCGCCGAGTCACTGGCCGCGGTTCGCGGCGCCGAGCAGATCAGCTTCGTCGGCATGGGATTCGCGGCGGCCATCGCCGAGGAGGCCGCGCTCAAGCTGCGCGAATCCTGCCAGTCCTGGACCGAGGCGTACCCGGCGACCGAGTACCGCCACGGGCCGATCGCCATCTCGGCGCCCGGCCGCGCGGTCTGGGCCTTCGGCCCCCTGGAGCCGGACTTCGCCGACGACGTCGCCGCAACGGGAGCGCATCTGGAACACCGCGACATCGACCCGATGGCGGACCTGCTCCGGGTGCACCGGCTCTGCCTGCTGCGTTCCGCCGACCTGCGACTCGACCCCGACCACCCACGCGGCCTGAATCGCTCGGTGGTCCTGAAGTCGTGATCGCGGGCGTGCGGTGAATACCGGTCGGGGCTCGCCCGCCACCACACCAAAAGCCACCACCACACCGAACACGGCCGACACCGCCCCCACATCGGGGCCGACCACCCTGGCCAACACGGCTGGCATCGCCGCGACCCCATGGATCGCGGACCGATCCGAGCTCGTAGCTGCCCTGGACACGGCGGAGCCCCAGCCCTGTGGCACGACATCACCGCAGGCCGCGCGTGCACCGGCGCGGGAGTTGCCACGAACTACTGTGCCGAGAATGGGAATCGAACAGCCGCGGACGCCGCCTGGTTCCGGCGGATCCGGACCGCGCGCCGCGGGAACGGACTGCGCGTGCCGCGACGACCGCCCGGCCGCGCACCAGGGGTCGACGGTGCAGTCCGCGGCCGCGCTGGGCACAGCGGCGATCCCGGAGGCGCTGCCGGACGACGCGCTCGTCCTCGGCTTGGATGTCGGCGGAACCACCATCAAAGGCGAGGTCACCGACGCCACGGGCGCGGCGCTGACCGTGGCCGCGGTCGCCACGCCGTACGGCCCGGCCGCGTTCGACGCGATGGGCGAGCTGGGTGAGCGGTTGCTCGCCGAACTGCCGGAATCCGACCGGTGTCGCGTCCGCCGCGCGGCCGTCGTGCTGCCCGGCATCGTCGACACCGCCCGATCGATCGCGGTGTTCAGCAGCAATGTCGGTTGGCGGGACGTGCACGTCGGCGACCGCTTCACCCACCGCTGGGGTCTGCCGACGCTGATCGAACACGACGTCGCCGTGGCCGGTTGGGCGGAGTGGCGGTACGGCGCCGGTCGGGGCTTCGACAATGTGTGCGTCGTCATTCTGGGCACCGGCATTTCGGGGACCCTGTCGGTCGGCGGAAGGTTGGTGCGCAGCAGCTACGGGCAGGTCGGCGAGTACGGGCACGTGCCGGTGCGGCGTGCGGGCGGGTTGCCCTGCCCCTGCGGCAATACCGGGTGCGTCGAGACGGTCGCGTCGGGCGCGGCCATCGCACGGGCCTACACGCGCCGCACCGGCCGCGAGATCGCGGGCGCCGCGGACGTTTTCGCACTGGTATCGGCAGACCCCGACGCGGCGGCCGTGGTCGAGGACGCGGTGGACGCGCTGGCCGACGGACTGGTCGGCATCGTCCACGCGGCCTGCCCGGAACTGGTCGTCCTCGGCGGCGGACTGGCCGGAGCGGGCGCGGCGCTCACCGACCCGCTGCACCGAGCACTGGCCGCCCGCCTCCGCCTGGTCCCTCCACCCCGAGTGGTGCTCGGCCGATTCGGCGCCCGCGCGGGCCTGGCGGGCGCCGCCCTGTTCGCCCGCCGAGGGGCACTGACATGACGCCGCGTGCGAAACCGCCGATCCGACGACACATCGTGCCGCCGTGCGCCATCTTCCACAGTCGCACGGCGCTGATAACCGGCACCGGCTCGATGACGTGCGATCGTCCACACGACGCCCCGCCGACAGCACAGCCGAACCGCGTACCCGCCGACCCGGAGCCGCCCGTCGGGCATCACCTCGTTCGCACCCGAGGAGGACCCGGCATGAACAGCGCGTGTGAAACCTGCGATCCGGGGACGCCTCCCGTCGGCGCGTGTGACGCTCGACGACGTGGTGACGACTCTCGCGACTCGAACCCGGGCGGTGCCATCTCGCACCCGGCGATCCACCGCCGCGGGCCCCTCGCGGCCGCCGCACTCCAGTTCACCGATCGTCGCGCACGGTGGGCGCGTCCTGCGAGCTCGCAGCCGAACCCCGTACTTGCCGACCGGTCCCGCACGGCGGGCACCCAATCTCGGGCCGGGAGGCACTGACATGACAGCAGACACCGAGCTGATGATCCGGGGCCGCATCGTCTCCGCGAGCGTCGCGTTGGACGACGGCGTGGTGATGGTCTCCGGGGACCGGATCGAGGCGGTTCGGTCGTTCCCGCAATGGCGCGCGGTGCATCCCGATTTACCTGAGCCGCCATTTTCTGGAACCGTGCTGCCGGGGCTTGTGGACATTCACAATCACGGCGGGTTCGGCTATCGGTTCGACAGCGTGCACGGCGCACAGGCCCGGAAGGCGGCGCAATCGCATCATGCGCACGGCTCGACCACGGTGGTGGCGAGCGTGGTCACCGGTCCCCCCGCGGAGATGGTGGCGCAGACGGCTGCCCTGCGCGAACTCGCCGAGGAAGGCGTGCTCGGCGGCATCCATGTCGAGGGGCCGTTCCTGTCGCAGGCGCGATGCGGGGCGCAGGACCCACGATTTCTGCGCGACCCCGATCTCGGGCTGACCGACGAGCTGCTGGCCGCGGGAGGCGCGCACCTGCGCGCGATGACGCTCGCGCCGGAGCGCCCCGGTTACGCGGCGGTCGCGCGGCGGCTGGTCGACAACGGGGTGGTGGTCGCGCTCGGCCACAGCGACACCGACTACGCCTCCTTCCGGAACGCCCTGCTACCTCGGGGATCGGGCAGCCTGGTGACGCACTTGGCGAACGGCATGCCGCCGCTGCACCATCGGCGCCCTGGCCCGGTCGCCGCGGCGCTGGTGGCCGCCGCTGCCGGGGACGCGATCGTGGAGCTGATCGGCGACGGCGTGCACGTGGATCCGGGCTTCGCCGCGCTGGTGTTCGCGACCGCGCCGGGCCGAGTCGCGCTGGTCACCGATGCCATGCAGGCGGCGGGGCTCGGCGACGGCGAATACCAGCTGGGCCCGCAGCCGGTGACGGTCCGCGACGGGGTGGCGCGGATCGCCGACGGGTCGATCGCGGGCGGCGTCAGCACCCTGCTGGAGTGCCTCGCGCGCGCGGTGCGCGTATCCGGTGTCCCGTTACGGGACGCGGTGCTCGCCGCCACCTCGGTTCCGTCCGCCGCGCTCGGGCTCACCGGCGTCGGTGACCTGCGGCCCGGTCATTTCGCCGACATATTGACAGTCAGTGACAATCTCCACTTGCGCGGGGTGCTCAGACGTGGACAGTGGTTGAGGTGATCCTCACCGTGACAATGAATCCCGCGTACGACATGACCTATCGCGTCGAACGCTTCGAACGCGGGCAGGCCCACCGTGTCCGGTCGGTGGAGCAGCGCATCGGCGGCAAGGGCATCAACGTGACCCGGGTGCTGAATCAGCTCGGCAAATACGCGAGGGCCACCGGATTCTCCGACCACGCCTTCGCAGCCGCCGCCGAACTGGAGATGCCGGTCGACTTCGTGCACGCACTGCCCTGGGTGCGCCGCACGGTGGTGATCAGCGAATCCGAGGACGGCACGGCCACCGCACTGTGGGAGCCGGGCGCCCGCGTCTCCAATCCACACGCGGCCGAGCAGTTGGCGGTGCGGGTGGCGGGGCTGCTGCCCGATATCGCCGGTCTGGTCATCTCCGGTTCGCTACCCGGCGGCATCGAACCCTCGCTGCCCGCCGAGATCGCGCGCACCGCCATCGCGGCCGATGTGCCGACCATCTGCGACATCGACGGCGAGGCGCTGCGGTTGGCAGCCCAGGTGCCGGGCATCGTGCTCATGCCGAACGAGGCCGAATTGCAGTGCCTCACCGGCGCGGAGCCCGAGACCGCCGACGAGATCGTCGCCGCCGCGAATGCGGTCGTCGAGAACGGGGCGCGCGCCGTGATCGCGACACGTGGTCACGAGGGAATCACCGCGGTGACCGCCGAGGGCGCGTGGTCGGCGGCGCTGCCCGAACCGCTCGCCGGGAATCCCACCGGCGCGGGCGATGCCGCGGTGGCGGCGGTGATCGCCGCCCTCTCGTCCGATCCGCGCGCGGATTGGCCCGCCCTGCTCGCCGACGCGGTCGCCACGTCCGCGGCGGCCGTGGTCGTCCCGGTGGCCGGTGAGATCGACCGCTGTCTGCGCACCCGCCTCACCCCGACGGTCCGGGTTCGAGAACTGGATTTACCTACACCGCAGAAGGCTTCCCCATGACTGTCGCCCACCACACCGAGCCGGTCGGCCGCCGTTGCGGTCCACCATGCAGCCCGATAACACAGCGCGCGACCGGGCGGGATGCCCGGATGTCACGGCCGGGCCGCGGGTTCCAGCCGCCCTGGTCCCGAGCATCGCCCGGATGGCGAACCCGGCACAACGTCGACATTCCGACGGCCACCGTCGCCCCAGGTGGCGAGCCGCTCATGGCAGGCGAGTCCGCACAGGTGCCGCTGCGGTTCCGTTCGACGGCGCGCAGCACCGGCCGGGTGAGCGCGAAGACCGAAGCGCTTTCCCACCCGCTCGACCGAGTTCCGCCCGACGCCGCCGGTGCCGGAAAACCCCTGTACAACAGACACATCGCGGTCTCGCGAAAGCAGTCACTATGCCGCTGACCTCGATTCCGGAGCTGATAGCCGCGGCCCGCCCGGGCGGACTCGGCGCGTTCAACGTGATAACCCTCGAGCACGCCGAGGCGATCGTGGCGGCCGCGGAATCAGCGAACCGGCCGGTGGTGCTGCAACTGTCGGAGAACACCGCGATCTATCACCGGGGCATCGCCCCTCTCGCCCTCGCCTGCCTGCGCATCGCCGCCGACAGCCGTGCCGCCGTCGCGGTCCATCTCGACCATGCCACCAGCGCCGGATTGATCCACACCGCAGTCGATCTCGGTATCGAGTCGGTCATGTACGACGGCTCCGCGCTCGATTACCCCGACAACCTCGACAGCACCGCCGCGATCACCGCTTGGTGCCACGAACGCGGCGTGCACATCGAGGCGGAACTCGGTGAGGTGGGCGGCAAGAACGGCGCGCACGCACCCGGCGCGCGCACCGATCCCGACGAGGCGGTCGAGTTCGTGCACGCCACCGGCGTCGACGCCCTCGCGGTGGCGGTCGGCTCCTCGCACGCCATGCACACCCGCACCGCCGAACTCGACAACGATCTGATCGCCCACTTGGCCGCGAAAGTCCCTGTCCCCCTCGTGCTGCACGGCTCCTCCGGCGTCCCCGATCAAGGCCTGCGCGCCGCCGTCGAGCACGGCATGACGAAGATCAACATCGCCACCCGCCTCAACATCCGGATGACAACCGCCATCCGCGCGTGCCTCACGAACGACTCCCGCCTTTCCGATCCCCGCAAGTACCTCATCCCCGCCCGCGTCGCCATCCAATCGGAAGTCGAACACTTCCTCCACCTCCTCACCTGACAAGCCGCACGCAGCCGCTGACCTACGCGGTTCGCCGCGGCCATGTGCCACTCGTGGAAGAGTTACCGGCCGGCGGCGCGTGCGAGGGTTTGCGCGCCGCCGGCCTGTGGTGGGCAGGGCAGTTGCCCACCGGTTGGGCTGTCGATGGATCGCTTCGCACCGACGGGGACACTCTTGCGAATGAAGCTGGGTGCCAGGTGTTGTGAAGCTGAGAGTCGGCTGGGAGACG
Source organism: Nocardia abscessus (assembly GCF_015477775.1). Lineage (GTDB taxonomy): Bacteria > Actinomycetota > Actinomycetes > Mycobacteriales > Mycobacteriaceae > Nocardia > Nocardia abscessus_A. The sequence goes on from NZ_JADLQO010000001.1 coordinate 183,996, forward strand.
CGCGCTCGCGCGTGGTTGCCGCTCGGTCAGGCGGGTTCGGAGGCGCGGATCGCGGCGGTGAACGCTGCCCACTGGGTGGGCGTGAACGCCAGGGTGGGTGATGCGTTGGGCGGACCCTGGAACTTGCTGTCTCGGACCAGCACTCGGCCGCCGTCGAAGCACACCTCTACGCACGCCTGACTGTCGCTGGAGTAGGACGACTTGAACCAGCCCGGCACAGGGAAATTCGAGCTATCCACAATCTCGAGTTTACAAGCCGCCCGTCTTGGCCTCGATCAAGGCGAGCGAATCGGTCCTGGACATGGCTTGCTCGGCAAGCGCGCTGTCGAACATCGTGTTGAGATGCCGCACCGGCTCGGCATCCTCGATCAGCCCGAGCTGGACGAGAGTCTCACTCCACGCGACGTCCGGCAGCAGTGCGCTCCCGAAGCCGAGCACGTGAAAGGTCGCCCCGCCGAGTAGAACTCCACCCGGAGCATCGAACGGGATGACCCTGATGTCCACGGTTTCCGGGTAGCGCTCGATCAGTGCTGTGAGATGGCGAAGTTGCCCCCGGAGCACCTCGACGCCACCGGTGCGCTGTGTAATCGCCGCTTCGCCGATCACGGCGACGAGGCGCAGCGGATCGGGCTCGGTCAATCTTTCCTGGCGGCGCATGCGGACCTCGACCCACCGGTCGATCTCGACCCTACGAACCCGGGCCAGGTCATTGGTGAAGACTGCGCGTGCGTACTCGCGCGTTTGCAACAACCCAGGAATCAGGACGCTTTCGTAGGTGCGGATGCGCTCGGCTCCGTGCTCCAATCCGTAGAGGCGTATCACTTCCTCCGACAGCAACCCCGCGTACTCCGACCACCAGCCGCGCCGCTTCGCGATCTCGCGCAGGCGCAGCATCTCCGCACGCTCGTCCGGGTCGAATTCGAGCAGGCTCATCAGTTTTCGCAGCTTGTCCTCGGCCAGGATTCGTTCCTTCTCCACCTTCGACCAGTACGACAGCGTGAAGCCGAGTTCCTTGGCGATGACCGACGCGGAGACGTCGAACTCGGTGCGGCGGCGCTTGATTCGGAGCATGAGCTCCCAGCGCGCGACCGTGGGCGAGAGTGGTGCCATCGTCCGATGAATCCTTCCGGCTCCGGCTGTTCGTGCAGATGACCGTACCTGCATCCACGGCGGGCCGAGTTTGTCAAATTGACTGGTCAACTTGACTTATCCAGCGTCCGGCACCTACGCTGCGTGTGCTGTGCATCACAGGCGGGGGCTATGCACTGCCCCCGCTCGGCGGGGATGGAGGGGGTTCTGATGTCCGTGCATGTCGTCGACCGGAATTGGATCGTGAGCGATCGGACGCCGCATCAGGCGCGGCGGGTCAGCGACGACGCGTGGGTGGTGTCCTATCTACGCGGCCGGATGGTCACCACGGAGCAGGCGACGGCGGCGATCCAAGCGGCGGAGATGGTTTCGCTGACGGAGGAGCTGGTGCGCCGGTTCGGGCTCACGGCGCTGGAGGCGGTCGGCCTCGTCGTCCTCGAATCGCCGTGGGACACCGGGCCGATACCCGATCGGCACCGATTGCCGCGCCCGGGCGGGCGGCATCGTCGATGATCTTCGCGTCCCGCGTGACGCCCGGTACGACCATTCGATCCAGGGGGTTATCGCAGTGGAACCACTGCCGACCAAAGAGTTCGTCCTGCACGCGTGCCGTAGCGTGCCGAGCCGCGACCACCCGATACTGGCGTCCGCCCACCTACTCGCGGGATTACACAAGCGCCGCCTGCGCTGTGAACTGGACGGGGCCGACGACATCGACCGGCAACGCGCCCGGCTCGTCCTCGCCATCGACCGCTGGGTCGCCACCGAGGCCCCACTGCCGCACGGCGGCGCGCACATGCACACCGAAACCGTGGGCATGGTGGTCGACCGGCTCGCCCAGTTCTCCGCCTGCGCGTACGAAATCCTCTCCGGCGCACCGGAATGGGCGGTGCACAACGCCTGGGAACGCCTCGCCGAACTGGCGCTCGGCTACGAGGATCTCGCGTACGAGGTTGCGGCGGGCCTGCGCCGCCTGCCCTACCTCAGCGGCCCACGCGAACACCCGTGACCCGGTCCTCACCCCGGCCTGGCCGACCATCGCCCTCGATCCGCGCGAACAGCCCCGGCTCGGGCGCGACCGACGAAGACGTCGACCGCGGCGAGGAACCGTGCTCACGCCTCATCCGGGTCCGGCCAGGCGTTGGCCTCGACGCGGGCGCGCACCCGGGCCACGTCGGCTTCGGAGGGCAGGTTGTTGGTGATCTTGGTGATCATCACCTGGATGTCGGTCGCATCGATGTCCGCCTTGGCGGAGCCGGTGAGCGCGGCGGCGATCCGGGCCACCTCCTCGTCGGAGAGACGGCGGCGCAGCAGCGCGAGCAGCGGGATGTAGTCGGATTCCGGGACGCCGTCCGGGTATCCCACCCGCAGCCAGCCGATGATCGCGTTCAGAAAGGGAGGCATCGGCGGCGGCTCGGTCAGTCGGAATCGGCGGGCGGATCGGCCAGCGGCCAGCCGCCAGCCGCCAGATGGGAGGCGACGCGGGCGACGTCCCGCTCGTCCGGCTGCTCCAGGGCGAACCGAGCGATGGCCTGCTCGATCTCGGCGTGGCTGATCTGGCTGTCCGGATTCGACGCGACCAATTCCTCCGCGATGGCGACCACTTCGTAATCGGTGAGATGCCGGTGCAGAACCGCGAACAGGGCGACGTAATCCGACTGCGGCACACCTTGCGGGTAACCCGCGCGCAGCCAGCCCACCACCTTGCCGAGCAGCTTCGGCCGGGTCGGGGCGGGTTTCACTGGATCGGTCACGCTGGCACTCCTCAGGCCTGTCCGAACAGATGGATGCCGAATCTGGCGGCGAGGAACGCCTTCGCCGTGTACAGGATTCCGCTGACGATGGCCGCCACGACCAGCACGAAGCACGTCAGCGCGATCGCGAGCGCGGGGTAGTTGCGCCGCACCGTGCCCGTACTCGCGTCGGTCGTCACGGTCATCGACCAGAACCGCACTCCGATCGCGAAGATCATCGGCAGCCCCGCTCCGAGTATCAGCCCGGCCACGGTGACTTTCCACAGCGCGTTCAGATTCGTGACGAGTGTGTGCACGGGTGATCCTCCTACACCTGGGCCGAGTGGTTCGAGTCCGCCGACGTGGCCCGGTCGCCCGGGGCGGGCGGATCGGTCCCGTCGCCCGGCCATTCGTTGACATTGCCCGTGTGCACCGGATCGCGCCGCGACCGCAGGTACATCAGTGCCGAGAGTCCGAGCAGAATGCCGAAGACCACGAGCACCCCGGCCAGCCCGCCGATCAGGTGGGCGATCGCCCAGCAGATCGCCCCGGCCACCGCGGCCAGCGGCAACGTGAGCAGCCACGCGACCACCATCCGCCCCATCACGCCCCAGCGCACCTCGGCGCCCTTGCCGATGCCCGTGCCGAGGATCGCGCCGGTCGCGGTCTGGGTGGTGGACAGCGGCAACCCGAAATGGGCCGAGGTCAGAATGATCGCGGCCGAGGCGGATTCCGCCGCCAGCCCCTGCGGCGAGTCGATCTCGACCAGGCCCTTGCCCAGCGTCCGGATGATCCGCCAGCCGCCGAGGTAGGTGCCCGCCGCGATGGCGACGGCGCACGCGGCCATCACCCACAGCGGCAGCTCGTCGTCCTTGGTGAGCGTGCCGTGCGCCACGAGCGCGAGGAAGATCACGCCCATCGTCTTCTGCGCGTCGTTCGTGCCGTGCGCCAGCGAGACCAGCGAGGCGGAGCCGATCTGACCCCAGCGGAAGCCCTCGGTGACCTTGTCCTCTTCGGCGGCGCGGGTGATCCGGTACACCAGCCAGGTGCCGATCGCCGAGACCAGTGCGGCGACGACGGGCGCGAGCACGGCGGGAAGAACGATTTTGGTGAGCACGCCGTCCGACCCGGAGGCCCAGATCACGCCACTCCAGCCGAGCGCGGCCAGCGTCGCACCGATCAGGCCGCCGAACAGCGCGTGCGAGGAACTCGACGGCAGCCCCAACAGCCAGGTGAGCAGGTTCCACAGGATCCCGCCGACCAAACCGGCGAACACGATCACGAGCAGGTCGTGGCCTCCGACGGCGTCGAGCCGCACGATCCCTTTCGCCACGGTGGCCGCCACGGCGACCGACAGGAACGCGCCGACGAGGTTCAGCACCGCCGAGAGCGCGACCGCCACGCGCGGCCGGAGCGCTCCGGTGGCGATCGAGGTCGCCATCGCGTTGGCTGTGTCGTGGAAGCCGTTCGTGAAATCGAATGCGAGCGCCGTGACGATGACGATCAGGAGAACCAGTAATTCGACGGTCACGCCTCCAGTGTGCTGTACCCTCGATCGCCACAGCCAGGCCGGTGAGCGAAGTTCCGTCGACCGGCATGGACTAGTGTGGTTCGCCCGGTATCAGCCGGATCGGGTGCAGTGCGCGGCCACCGGACGACCGGCGAACCGATCATCGATCCAGGAGTTCGCGCCGGGGATGCCGCTGAGGCCGACCAGGAAGTGTTCGCCGAGATAGACCTGGAAATCCACCGGCGTTCCGGCGCCGCACCAGTCGGCGTAGAGGTTTTCCGCGCCGGCCAGCGGCACCCACGGGTCGTGCGTGGCGTGATAGAGGAAGACCGGTACCGTCGGCGCGCTCGCGCCCAGCCGATTGGCGGCCAGGATCTCCTTGACCATCGGCAGCTCGGTGGGCGCCGCGGCCTGGGTGAGCGCCTGCACCGGGATCGGCGCGACGACACCGGCGAATTCCTCCGCGGTCATGCACAGATCCTTGCCGATCTGGGCCAGTCGCCAGCCGTTGTCGTTCATCAGGTCGAGCAGCTCGGGGTATTCGCGCGCCAACCCGAGCGTCGCGGCCAAGAAGACCCCGGAGGCGGCGTTGCGGCCGTTCATGGTGGACAGCAGCATGCCGAAGTCGGCGGGGACGCCGCCGAACGCCGCGCCCACCAGGTTCAGCTCGGGCGCGTACTCCGGCGCCAGCTGGGCGGCCCATCCGCTGGCGATCGCGCCACCGGAATATCCGGTGACCACGGTCGGCGCGTCCGGGCGCAAACCGAGGTCAGGCGTTCCCACCACGGCCCGGATCGAGTCGAGCACCGCGTGCCCGGCCATCAGTCCCGCCCCGTATGCCTGCCGCGGGCCCTGATGGTCCGGGATGAGCACCGCGTAGCCCTTGGCCAGCGGGATCTGGGCGGCCCACAACTTGGCCGACAGCTCGGTCCTGAGCTCATAGGAAGGTGCGCACCGATGCCCCAGCGAGTCGATCGCGGCGTTGAACGACAGCACCGGGCGTGGACCGGGCCCGGTCCACGGCGCGCGCGGCACGAGCAATGTCGCCACCACCGGCACCGGACGACCCTTGGCATCGGTGGACCGGATCAGCAGTTCGGTCGACTGCAACGGGAAGACGGTCAGACCGGTGCCTCCGGGGCGGGACGCGAGAATCGTTCCCGGAGGCAGGGTCTCGAATTCCGGCGGCGGCGTGTAGAACGGATCGTTCAGCGGCGTCGGCAGAATTCCCGAGTATTCGCGGGACGGCGTGAGGAACTGCTCGATCGGATTCGCCTGTGCGGGCGTACCGACCGCGCTCACCGCCAAGGCGGCGAGCAGCGCCACCATCAGCCGGACATACCGCCCGCACAGCAAAATTCGCATAATCCCACCCGCCCGCCGATTCCTTGTCCGGAAGTACGAACCGGCCGGACCATGTGCATTGTGGCGGCCATCCGGAACCTTGCGCTGCCCATACTTACAGTGGCTCGACGCGCTCCGCACGCCCGACACGCGCCCGGCGCGGGAGCGAGCGCGCTTCACATCGCTGCGCCTATTACGGCAGCAACGCGCGGACGGTGTCGATGGTGTCCGCTTCGGCGGGTTCTTTGTCCGGGCGGTAGCGCACCACGCGGGCGAAACGCAAGGCGACGCCGCCGGGATAGCGCGGGCTGACCTGTACGCCGTCCAAAGCGATTTCGACGACGAGCGCAGGCCGCAGATACACGGTGTGCTGATCGCGGGAGCGTTCGTGACGCGGGAATTCGGCCGTCTGCCATTGCAGCAGCGCGTCGGTGAGGCCCTTGAAGGTCTTGCCGACCATGACCGGCTCGCCGGTCTCCGGGTCCCGCGCGCCCAGGTGCAGGTTCGACAGGTAGCCCGTGCGGCGCCCGTAACCCCACTCCGCCCCGAGCACGATCAGATCGAGGGTGTGCGTCGGCTTGATCTTCTGCCAGGCCCTGCCCCGTCTGCCCGCGGCATACGGCGCGGTCAGCGACTTGATCATGACGCCCTCGTGCCCCGCGGCCAGCGCGCCGTCGAAGTATTCGGCGGCCGTCTCGGCGTCCGGCCGCAGCAGCGCGGGAATGGCGTGTTCGCCTGCCACCTTCGTCAGCGCGGCGCGCCGCTCGGACAGCGGAGCGTCGAGCAGGTCCCGGCCGTCCAGGTGCAGGCAGTCGAAGAAGTACGGGTGCAGCAGCAGTTCCCGGGTGGAGCTCACCTCGGCGAAGCGGCTCATGGTCTCCTGGAACGGGCGCGGGCGCCCGGAGTCGGTGAGCGCCAGCGTCTCCCCGTCCAGCACGACGCTCGTGCAGTCCAGGGCCGCGACCAGCTCGACGAGTTCCGGGACGCCCTCGGTGATCTCGCGCAGCGTCCTGGTGAACACCCGGATCCGGTCACCGTCCCGGTGCACCTGGATGCGGGCGCCGTCCAGCTTGTGCTCGACGCTCACCTCGCCCTCGAACTCGATGAGCGCCTCGTCCAGCGTCGCACCGGGTGAGGCGAGCATGGGCTGGATCGGACGGCCGACTTCGAGCCGGAACTCCGCGAGCGCGGGAGCGCCGCCGGTCAGAGCCGCGACGGCGGTGACCGGCAACCGGCCCGACAACATGTACGCCCGGCGCACCAGATCCGCCGGCACGCCCGCGGCGACCGCCACGGCTTCGGCGACCACGGCGGTGAGTGCGCCCTGACGCAATTCGCCGGTGAGCAGGCGCACCAAGAAGTTCTGCTCCTGCGCCGTCGCCGCGGACCACAGCGCCGCGAGCAGTTCCTTGCGCCGGGCCGCGGAACCGGCGCCGGAGGTACCGGCCAGATCACTCAGCGCGGCGTGCACCGCCGGAACCGACAGCGTCGCCACCGGCGCGGGCGCGCTGTCGAGCGCGGTGAGCGTGCGCCACCCCGTGCCGATCCGCCCCTGCGGTAGCTCACCGGACGCCCACGCGACCACCGGGGCGAGCTCCTCGGGCGCGGCCGAGGTCAGCAGTTGCGCCAACGTGGCGATTTTCGTCTTGCGTGACCTGGTCGCGCGCACGGTCTCCGAGGCCACGACGACATCCGAGAACAACACCCTGCCGACGGTAGCCGCCGGGTACGACACCGTGGCGGAACCGAGTGTTAATCGCCGATTGGCACAGATGTGAAAGCGCCCATAAACTGGACGCATGGCCAAGACCTACGTCGGCGCTCGGTTGCGTCAGCTGCGAACCGAACGCGGGCTGAGCCAGGTCTCCCTGGCCCAGCAGCTGGAGATCTCGGCGAGCTATCTCAACCAGATCGAGCACGACGTGCGCCCGCTCACCGTCCCGGTGCTGCTGAAGATCAGCGACGTGTTCGGCGTCGACGCCACCTTCTTCTCTGCCCAGGACGACACTCGCCTCATCGCCGAACTCCAAGAGGTGGTGATGGACCAGGAGCTGGGCATCGAGGCCGACGCCCAGGAGATCGCCGACATGGTCTCGGCGCACCCGAGCATGGCCCGCGCGCTGGTCAACATGCACAACCGCTACCGCAATACCTCCGCGCAGCTGGCCGCGGCCACCGAGGACCGGTTCGCCGACAGCGCGGGCAGCGGGGCGATCAGCAAGCCGCACGAGGAAGTGCGCGACTACTTCTACCAGCGGCAGAACTACATCCACGAGCTGGACACGGCCGCCGAGGACCTCACCGCGCGCATCCGTTTCCACGGCGGCGACGTGAACAGCGAGGTCGCCAGGATGCTGCGGTCGCACGACGTGCGGATCACCGAGCGCATCGACCTCGGCGAGGGCGTGCTGCACCGTTACGACCCGCTGACCCGGAACCTGGAGATCGCCCCGCATCTGTCCGGCGGGCAGCGGACCTTCAAGCTGGCCGCCGAGCTGGCCTACTTCGAGTGCGGCGAGCTGCTGGAAAAGCTGGTCGAGGAGGGGAATTTCGCGTCCGAGGACGCGCGCAAGCTGGCCATGCTCGGCCTGGCCAACTACTTCGCCGCCGCGACGGTGCTGCCGTACACGCATTTCCACGAGGTCGCCGAGGACTTCCGCTACGACATCGAACGGCTGTCGGCGTTCTTCACCCAGAGCTACGAGACCATTTGCCACCGGCTGTCCACGCTGCAACGACCGTCACTGCGCGGCGTTCCGTTCTCGTTCGTGCGGGTGGACCGGGCGGGCAACATGTCGAAGCGCCAGTCCGCCACCGGTTTCCACTTCTCGGCCAGCGGCGGGACGTGTCCGCTGTGGAATGTCTACGAGACCTTCGCCTATCCCGGCAAGATCATGACCCAGATCGCGCAGATGCCCGACGGCCGCAAATACCTGTGGGTGGCTCGCACGGTGGAACGTCGCGCCACCCGCTTCGGACAGCCGAGCAAGACGTTCGCCATCGGTCTCGGGTGCGAACTGCGGCACGCGGCCCGCGTGATCTACGCCGACGGCATCGATCTCGACGAAGTGCAGCCGACGCCGATCGGTGCGGGCTGCCGGGTCTGCGAACGCGCCAACTGCCCCCAGCGCGCCTTCCCGCCCTTGGGCAAGGTGCTCGACATCAGCGAACACCGCAGCTCCGTGTCGCCGTACGTGCTGAAGTAGTCGCACGGACGGTTCGCGCCCCAGCATCCTGGCCGACGGCTGACCAGAACGGCCGGCCGGTATCGGTGTACCGATACCGGCCGGAGGTCGTGTCGGTCAGGCGGCTTGCGCCCCTCGCTGCATCCGGAGACCGGCCACCGTCATCCCCAGCGCGGCAACCAGCAACAGCGCGAGTATCCAAGCGAGAGTCGCGAAGCCGTGCGGCGCCGCGGCGGCGGCGACCAGCGGGCCGATGGTCGCGCCCACATAGAAGCTGAACATGGCGACCGACATGGCGGCGGCGCGCGATTCGCCGCCCAGTTCGCCCGCGCTCTGCAGCACGGCCGGAGCGATGATGCCGAGCCCGCCGACCAGAACGGCGAGCAGGACGGCCAGCACGGCCGGGTGGGTTCCCTCGAAGGTGGCGATCACCATCGCCGTCGCGGCTATCAGCACGCCCAGCACGATCTGACCGTGCTTGGACAGCCGGGCCAGTGGCACCGCGAGCAGCGGAAGCGCGAACATCACCGGCAGCGCGCCCGCACGCAGCGCGAGCAGTTCGCCCGAACCGCGCACCACCCCGGTCAGTTCGAGGCCGGTGTACACCCCGACCATGACCGCCATGCTCATCGCGCCCGCGATCAGCATCGGCAGCAGCGCCCGGATGCGCAGCACCGCGGGAATCGCGGCGTAGCTGTGCCGCAGCGGCTGGTCCCGACCGGTGGGCGTGTCCGACAGCAGCGCGGAGCGCAGCACCAGCGCGAGCACGGCGAAGACGATCGCGGAAGCGACGAATACGGTGCGCCACGGGAACGCGCCGACCATCCACTGCGAAACGATCTGCGCGATCACTGTCGCCGCGAGGAACGACGTGGCCACCGACATCGTGGCCACGGCCCGGTGCGCAGGGGTGATGCGGGTGGCCACGTAGGCCATGATCGCGGGCGGGATGGAGCCGACCACCAGGCCTTGGGCGACCCGGAGGGCGATGGCCAGCGGCGCACTGAACGCCAAACCGGTCAATAGTGTGACCACGGAGGCCACCAGCATCCCGGTGACCAGCACCCGGCGGTGACCGTAGCGATCCGACAGCGGCCCGAACAGGACGAAGCCGCCGGCGTAGCCGAAGGCGAACGCGCTGATGATCCAGGTCATCGCGGCCGAACCGACGCCCCAATCGGCCTGCATGGCGGTGAAAAGCGGGATCGGAACGTACATCTGGCCGGTGGCCAGCAGCGCGGAGAGAACGAAGAAGGGCAGGGTGCGCCCGGTGTGAGCACGCGAAGAGGTGTCCCGGGTGCGCGTCCGGGCCGGAGCCGCGGACTGGAAGGTGGGCATTGCCATGGATCGAAGGTAGGCCCGCAGCGGTCCGATTGTCAACCAAATAGTTGGTTTAATGGAATGGTAAAGTGTTCGCCATGACGGCCACGATGAAACGCAGTGACGCGACCAGGCAGGCTCTGTTGCGCGCCGCCCGCGACGAATTCGCCCGGTACGGGCTGGCCGGCGCGCGGGTCGACCGGATCGCCGAGGCGGCGGGCGTCAACAAGGAGCGCATCTACGGCCTGTTCGGCAGCAAGGACAAGCTGTTCGACGTCATCCTGATCGACACGCTGCGCGAGTTCATCGACGTGGTGAAACCGCTGGCCGACACCGAACCGGGGGCCTACGTCGGCAAGCTGTTCGACTACCACCGGGACAACCCGCAACTGTTGCGGTTGATGCTCTGGGAGGCGCTGCACCGCGGCGCGGACGCGCACGACATCGACGGCTGGCGCGCCGCGCACTACGTGCGCAAATCCGACCGCGCCCAAGAGCAGTTCGACGTGGACTCCGCGGACGCGGGCCGCCTGCTGCTGGCGCTGTGCGGCCTGGCCAACTGGTCGCACGCCGTTCCGCAGACCACCAGGCTGCTGCTCGGCGAGGCCGCCGCCGAGGACAAGAACGCCACCCGCGCGTTCCTGATGGAGTTCGCCAGGGCGGCGATGCGGCGCGACACGGCCCCCGGCGAGCCGCAAGCATGCCTTCCGGAAGTCGAACTGGTCAATGATTTGACCGCCACCGACCAGCAGTCCGAGGTGGACCGGGCCGCTCAGCGACTCCGCGACGCCCAGGCCGCCGCCGAAGCCGCCCGCACAGAACTCGCCACCGCCCTCCGAGCAGCCCACACCGCGGGCGCGAGCGCCAACCAGCTCGCCAGGCAGGTATCCGGCACGCTGTCGCGACCAGTGGTACTCAAACTGCTGTCCGATCCCGATAGCTGACGCAGCGTCCGATAGCTGACGCGGCGTCTGCTTCCGGGCGTCGCACAGCTAGAGCGACGCCTCGTCCAGATTCATGATGTCGTTGTCGAGCGCGGCGATGATCCCGCGCACCGCGGTGAGGTTCGGTAGCACGTTTTTGGCGAAGAAGCTTGCGGCGGCGACCTTTCCGGCGTAGAAGGGGCGATCCTTCTCCGGGGCGTCGGTGGCCAGTGCGGCGGCGGCGATCTCCGCCTGCACCAGCAGCCGCCAGCCGATGAGCAGGTCGCCTACCGCGAGCAGGAAGCGCACCGAACCGAGGCCGATCTTGTAGAGCTCGGCGGGCGTCTGCTGGGCGGCCATCAGGAAGCCGGTGAGCGTGGCCGCCATGGCCTGCACGTCCTCCGCCGCCGTGCGCAGCAGTTCGCGCTCGGTGGCGAAACGACCGGTCTTCGCGTCCAGGAACGCCGCGATCCGAGCGTTGACATGGCCCAGCGCCACACCTTTGTCGCGGATGATCTTGCGGAAGAAGAAGTCCTGTGCCTGGATGGCGGTGGTGCCCTCGTAGAGCGAGTCGATCTTCGCGTCGCGGATGTACTGCTCGATCGGGTAGTCCTGCAGGAAGCCGGAACCGCCCAGGGTCTGCAGCGACTCGGTCAGGTATTGGTAGGCCCGCTCCGAGCCGACACCCTTGACGATCGGCAGCAGCAGATCGTCCACTCGATGCGCCAGATCAGGGTCGGCGCCCGAAACGAGCTGGGCCACATCGGCGTTCTGATGCGCGGCGGTGTACAGGTACACCGCGCGCAGACCCTCCGCGTACGCCTTCTGCATGGCCAGCGAACGACGAACGTCGGGATGCTGCGTGATGGGGACGCGGGGCGCGGCCTTGTCGGTCATCCTGGTCAGGTCGGCGCCCTGGACCCGCTCCTTGGCGAACTCCAGCGCGTTGAGATACCCGGTCGACAGGGTGCCCGAGGATTTGACGCCGACCATCATGCGCGCGTTCTCGATCACCTGGAACATCTGCGCGATGCCGTTGTGCACCTCGCCGACCAGCCAGCCCTTGGCGGGGACGCCGTGGCCGCCGAAGGTCAGCTCGCAGGTGGGCGAGGACTTCAGGCCCATCTTGTGCTCGACGCCGGTGACGTACACGCCGTTGCGCTCGCCGAGTTCCAAGGTCTCGGGATCGAAGAGGAATTTCGGCACGTAGAACAGCGACAGGCCCTTGGTGCCCGGTCCTGCGCCCTCGGGCCGGGCCAGCACCAGATGGAAGACGTTCTCGGCGGTGTCACCGACCTCGGCCCCGGAGATGAACCGCTTGACGCCTTCGATGTGCCAGGAGCCGTCTTCTTGGCGGATCGCCTTGGTGCGCCCTGCGCCCACGTCGGAGCCGGCATCCGGCTCGGTGAGCACCATGGTGCCCTGCCAGCCCTTCTCGAAGCCCAGCGTGGCCCAGTGCCGCTGCTGCTCGGTGCCGACGTTGTACAGCACTGACGCCATCACCGGCCCCATGTTGAAGAACGACGCCGACGGATTGGCGCAGGTGATCATCTCGGCGACCGCCCACACCACTACGGCGGGCGCCGGGGTGCCGCCCATGCCCTCCGGCATGCCGAGCCTGCTCCACTCCGCCTCGCGCACGGCGGCGACCGTCCTACGGAGCGGCTCCGGAACAGCGATCGAGAACGTGGTCGCGTCGTAGACCACCGGATCGCGATCGGCCGCCGCGAAGGAGTCCGCCACCGGGCCCTCGGCCAGGCGCTTCACTTCGGACAGGATCTCCCGGACGGTGCCGGAATCGAGATCGCCGTAAGCGCCCGTATCGAGGAGCTTGTCCAGCTCGAGCACCTCGAACAGGTTGAACTCGATATCCCTCAGGTTCGCCTTGTAGTGGCCCACCGGGTCCTCCTCGACTCGAGTCCGCGGCCCGCCGCCGCGGCATAGGACGGTTCAGGCGTCGTACGAATCGAAGCGTGCCGCATCGCGGCGACGCTACGCAACCGTAGCCACATCCGCCCCGGCCAGCGGGTTTGCCACAACCTCACAACTGTTCACCGTCCGTTTACGGAAAAGGTTCACACAAGCGAAACAGACGAAACGGACTTGTCATCGAGAGATATTCCGGCGCAACAACTTCTGTCTACCGTTCGCATCACGAATACAGCCGTTGTATACAGCCCCGTCTACAGCCGTGACCGGGGCGAAGACGGCGATATTCGATGCGGCGCCCAGCCGACGCCGCCGCAACACCTGATGAGGAGAGGGTTCGCCCCATGCCAGATTCCCGTGCCACCCATCGCTCCAGGCGCTTGATCCGAGCGGTGGCGGCGCCCACCGCGATCGCGCTCGCCGGCCTGTTGCTGACCGCATGTGGCGCCAAGGACGACGCCTCGACCACCGGATCCGCCGCCGCCTCCTGCGTCGACACGTCGAAGGACACGATCAAGATCGGTTCACTGCACTCGCTGTCCGGCACGATGGCCATCTCCGAGGTGACCGTCGCCAACTCGACCAAGCTGGCCGTCGACCAGATCAACGCCGCGGGCGGCGTGCTCGGCAAGAAGATCGATCTGGTGCTCGAGGACGGCGCCTCGGACCCGAAGACCTTCGCGGAGAAGGCGGAGAAGCTGATCAGCTCCGACTGCGTCGCCGCGGTGTTCGGCGGCTGGACCTCGTCGAGCCGCAAGGCGATGAAGCCGAAGTTCGAGAGCCTGAACTCACTGCTCTACTACCCGGTGCAGTACGAGGGCCTGGAGGACAGCAAGAACATCTTCTACACCGGCGCGACCACCAACCAGCAGATCGTCCCGGCGCTGGACTACCTCAAGCAGAAGGGCATCACCTCCCTCTACCTGGTCGGCAGCGACTACGTCTTCCCGCAGACCGCCAATCGCGAGATCAAGGCGTACGCCGCCGCCAACGGCATCGAGATCAAGGGCGAGGACTACACCCCGCTCGGGTCCACCGACTTCTCCACCATCGTGAACAAGGTCCGCACCGCCAAGGCGGGCGCGGTGTTCAACACCCTCAACGGCGACTCCAACGTCGCGTTCTTCCGCGAGTACAGCAACGCGGGCCTGAAGGCCACCGAGATGCCGGTGGTTTCGGTGTCCATCGCCGAGGAGGAGGTCGCGGGCATCGGCGCCCAGCACATCGCCGGGCAGCTCACCGCGTGGAACTACTACCAGACCGTGGACAACCCGGTGAACAGGAAGTTCGTCGCCGACTACAAGGCCGCCTTCGGCGCCGACAAACCGACCTCGGACCCGATGGAGGCGGCGTACGCGTCGGTCTACCTGTGGAAGAACACCGTCGAGAAGGCGAAGTCCTTCAAGGTGGAGGACATCCAGGCCGCCGCCGACGGCGTCAGCTTCGACGCGCCCGAGGGCCTGGTCACCATCGACGGCTCCAACCACCACATCACCAAGACCGCCCGGATCGGCGAGATCCGTCCCGACGGGCTCATCTACTCCGTATGGGACTCCGGCAAGGCCGTGACGCCGGACCCCTACCTGAAGTCCTACGACTGGGCCAAGGGCCTGAAGTAGTCCGCCGCTGTCCGCGGCCCAGCTACGGGTGTCCACCCAACGACACAGTCGCAACGGCGGTCCCCGAAGTGAGTAATGAGGGGGGCCGCGGACAGCAACGGACCAGCAGGCAACTCGGTCACGGCGCCACCGCTCGTTCAGCGTGCCGCAGACCCTGGCGAAACCCGGCTCACGCCCAGAGTGGCCGCCGAACGAACACACGGCGGCCACACCGAGCGCCCCGAACGCTCGGCACGACAGAACCCGACAACCACAACTCGACTCGAGGGGGCCGCAAAGAACCACGCACGAACACGGCCAAGCGAACCATCAGGCCACACGCACGAGCCCCCGTGCCCACCGAAACCCAGGTTTCGAGCGAAGCCAGACCGAGCATGCGCCGTTCGAGCCTCACAGGGGTCGCGAACACGCCGCGCTCGACCCGACGATCAGCCGCTCCAAGCCACCCGCACTATGTCCAGTGCTCGAAGACCAACGCGCCCGGCGCACCCCAACCCCAGGTTTCGAGCGAAGCGAGACCGAGCATGCGCCGTTCGCGGCCCGGCTCGCGTCCGAGTGGCCGACGCGTCCGCGACGAAGGAGCAAGCGGCGGTCGCTCGGACGCGAGCCACAAGGGGGCCGCGAACACGCCGCGCGAAGGCGCGGCAATTAGATACAGGAGCCTTCTCCATGGAAGTTGTGATCGGACAGCTCTTCACCGGGCTGAGTCTGGGATCGATTCTCTTGCTCGCCGCGCTCGGGCTCTCGCTGACCTTCGGTCAGATGGGCGTGATCAACATGGCGCACGGCGAGTTCATCATGGCCGGTTGCTACACGACCTACGTTGTGCAGAAGGTCATCTCGTCGGCGGGCGTCTCGCTCGTGGTCTCCCTGCTGATCGGTTTCCTCGTCGGCGGCCTGCTCGGCGCCGCGTTGGAGATGGGCCTGATCCGGTGGATGTACGACCGGCCGCTGGACACCCTGCTGGTCACCTTCGGTGTCGGGCTGGTGCTGCAGCAGCTGGCCCGCGACATGTTCGGCGCGCCGGCCAAGAACGTCATCGCGCCGGAGTGGCTCAGTGGCGGCGTCACGATCCTGGGCGCGGTGGTGCCGAAGACGCGCATCTTCATCCTCGTCCTGGCGGTCGTCGCGGTGAGCGCGCTGGCCGCGGTGCTCAAGGCGACTCCGCTCGGTCGCCGCATCCGTGCGGTGGTGCAGAACCGCGGATTGGCCGAAACCTCGGGCGTGTCCAGCCGTTTCACCGACATCGGCACGTTCTTCATCGGCTCGGGCCTGGCGGGCGTGGCAGGCGTCGCGCTCACCCTGATCGGCTCGACCAGCCCGACCATCGGGCAGAGCTACCTGATCGACGCGTTCCTCGTGGTGGTCATCGGCGGGCTCGGCCAGATCAAGGGCACCGTGATCGCGGCGTTCGCGCTCGGCCTGCTCAATTCCTACATCGAATACTCGACCACCGCGTCCATCGCGAAGGTCATCGTCTTCGTCGTCATCGTGATCTTCCTGCAGGTCCGTCCGCAGGGTCTGTTCACCGTCCGGACAAGGAGCCTGGCATGACCACGCTCGTACAACGGTGGCGCGCGCACGCATCGGTCGGCGCGCCGGCCGGATTCGCCGTCGCCGCCGTGCTGTTGTTCGCGGTCGCGCCCGCCGTGCTCAGCGATTTCCGGCTCAACCTGCTGGCGAAGTTCCTGTGCTTCGCGATCGTCGCGGTGGGCATCGGATTGGCCTGGGGCCGGGGCGGGATGCTCACCCTCGGTCAAGGCGTGTTCTTCGGGATCGGCGCCTACATCATGGCCATGCACCTACAGATGGCCGACGCCGCCCGGCTCGGCAACGACGTGCCGGAGTTCATGGAGATCGCGGGCATCCGCGAATTGCCGTCGTTCTGGACGCCTTTCGCGTCGGCTCCGGTGGCACTGCTGGGCATCCTGGTGCTGCCCGCGCTGATCGCCGCCGCGCTCGGCTACGGGGTGTTCAAGCGGCGCGTGAAGGGCGCCTACTTCGCCATCCTCAGCCAAGCGCTGGCCGCCGCGCTGGCCATTCTGCTCACCGGCCAGCAGGCCATCGGCGGCTTCACCGGCCTGTCGGACTTCCGCGCCTTCTTCGGCTTCAAACTGTCCGACCCGGTCAACCGGCGCATGCTGTTCTTCATCGCCGCGGGCACGTTGCTGGTGGTGGTCGCGTTGGTGCGGCAATTGATGCACAGCAGGTACGGCGAACTGCTCGTGGCGGTGCGCGACCAGGAGGAGCGGGTGCGCTTCCTCGGATACGACCCGGCGAACGTGAAGATCGTCGCCTACGTGGTGGCCGCCTTCTTCGCGGGCATCGCCGGTGCGCTGTTCACCCCGATCGTGGGCATCATCTCCCCCGCCGACATCGGCGTGGTTCCGTCCATCGCGTTCCTGATCGGCGTCGCGATCGGCGGCCGGACCACCCTGCTCGGGCCGGTGCTCGGCGCGATCGGCGTTGCCTGGGCGCAGACGGCTTTCTCCGAGGAATTCCCCTCGGGGTGGACGTATTTGCAAGGCGTGCTGTTCATCGTGGTGGTCGGTTTCGTCCCGGCGGGGCTGGCCGGGCTGTGGCCACTGGTGAAGGGCCTGCGGGACAACCGGTTGCGGCGTCCCGCCGCGCCCGCGGCCGTGGTGGCCGAGGCGCTGCCGGAACCCGCGACGGAGAAGGTGGAATCGCGATGACCGAGACGACGCACGAACCGAAGCTCGGCGGCAATGCCGGAATGTCCAGCGAGTACCTCGAGATCCGCGGTCTGTCGGTGAGTTTCGACGGTTTCAAGGCCGTCACCGAGGTGGATCTGACGGTGTTGCAGGGCGATCTGCGCTTCCTCATCGGTCCCAACGGCGCAGGCAAGACCACCCTCATCGACGCGATCACCGGGCTGGTCCCGGCGACCGGGTCGGCGCAGAAGACCGGCGTGGAGCTGCTCGGCAAGAAGGTGCACCAGATCGCCCGGCTCGGCGTCGGACGAACGTTCCAGACCGCGAGCGTGTTCGAGCAACTCAGCGTGCTGCAGAACCTCGACATCGCCGCGGGCGCGGGCCGCTCGGCGCTCACCATGCTGCGCCGCCGCCGATCGGTGCTGCCCGCGATCGAGGAAGCGTTGGAGATCACCGGTCTGGCCGAGCTTCGCGACCAGCCCGCCGGGGTGCTCGCGCACGGACAGAAGCAGTGGCTCGAGATCGGCATGCTGCTGGTGCAGAACGCGTCGGTGCTGCTGTTGGACGAGCCGGTGGCCGGAATGAGCGCCGAGGAGCGCGAGGAGACCGGGAACCTGTTGCGCCGCATCGGCGGCGACCGGGTGGTCGTGGTGGTCGAGCACGACATGGACTTCATGCGCGCCTTCGCCAGCTCGGTCACCGTCCTCGCGGGCGGCAAGGTGCTCAGTGAGGGGACCGTCGAACAGGTGCAGGCGGACCCGAAAGTTCAGGAGGTCTATCTCGGCACCGCCGCGGCCGTCGGCACCGAGCTGGAGGACGCCACGACCGCGCCGAGCCCGGAGTCACCCCAGAAAGGGGACAGTGATGCTTGAACTCACCGATATCCACTCCGGTTACGGCCGCACCGAGGTGATCCACGGCGTCTCGGTGACCGTCCCGGACGACAGCGTGGTCGCCGTCATGGGACACAACGGCGCCGGGAAGACCACGCTGCTGCGCACCGCCGTCGGACTGATCGGCACGAAGTCGGGACGGATCGCGTTCGACGGCGAGACCATCACCAAACTGTCGCCGTCGCGGCGGGTGCGCCGCGGGATCGCGTATGTACCGCAGGGACAGCAGAGTTTTCCGCAACTGACCACAGCGGAGAATTTGCAGGTGGTCGCGGACGGCCGTAAACGCGGCAAGGCGCTGCTCGATGAATCGCTCGATCTGTTCCCCGCGCTGCGCGAGTTGCTCGGCCGCAAAGCGGGCCTGCTGTCCGGCGGTCAGCGCCAGCAGCTCGCCATCGCGCGGGCGCTGATCACCGAGCCGAAACTGCTCATCCTCGATGAGCCGACCGAGGGCATCCAGCCGTCGGTGGTCGCCGAGATCGAACGCACCATCATCGATCTCACCCGGCGCGGCGGACTGAGCGTGCTGCTGGTCGAACAGCACATCGGCTTCGCCTTGCAGGCGGCGCAGCACTACTACGTGCTGCGATCCGGCCGAGTGAGCTCCTCGGGCGCGGGTGGCGCGGGCGCCGAGAGCGACGTCCGCTCGGCGATGGCGATCTGAGCGCCGCCATGACCCGCAACAGGGGTCGGATTCCGTTGCGCGAGCAGGTGTACGACTCCTTGCGCCGGGATCTGGCCACCGGAGCCATCGTGCCGACCGAACGGCTCGGCGAAGAACGCCTCGCCGAGGCTTACGGTGTCTCGCGTACCCCGGTGCGTGAGGCGCTGGCCCGATTGCAGGCGGACGGGTTGGTCGAACGGCTCTCCGACGGGCTCTACCCGTACCGTCCCAGGCTGGACGAACTCGATCACCTCTACGAGTTGCGGCTCGTGCTGGAGGCCAGGGGCATGCAGCGGGTGGGCCCGGCCGGCGAGGCGCCCGCGCACGATCTGGATCTCGTGGGCGCCGAACTCGAAGCCTGGCGCGCATTGCGGGACGACCCGCCCGAGCCGGGCCCCGCGCTGGTGGCCGCAGACGAACGGTTCCACACCACCTTGCTCACGGCCGCCGGCAACGCCGCACTCGCCGAGGCGCTCACCGCCGTGCACATCCGGGTTCGCCCGGTGCGCACGCTGGACATGCCGACCCCGGAGCGGATCGCCAGGATGACCGCCGAGCACATCGCGGTCGCCGAGCACCTGATGTCCGGTGCGGTGGACGCGGCGTCGGCCACGCTCACCGCCCATATCGACACGTCGCGAACGCATGTGCTGGCCCGCGCCCAGCACGCGCTGCGCCTGACCAAATTGGGCAGCGCCGTGCGGGATTGACGGGTCAGCAGTTCTGCTGGAACGGATAGCAGTCGGTGGGCCGGTACACGGGCGGCGACGGGGTCACGCTGGTCGTCGGATCGGTCGCCGGCCCCGGCTGCGCCGAGTCGTGCGCCAGCGCGGTGGCGATCACGCCGAGCACGAACAGGATCCCGATCACGCCGATCACGACGACGGACCAACCCGCGTAGGCCTGGCTCTTCGTCGCGGCGCCCGGCGTCGGCTCGACCCGCGGCTTGGGTGTGCGCGGGATGGTCGTGACCGGCTCCGGCGCGTTCTCCTCGAAGCCCGCTTCGAGCAGTTCGGCGCGGGACGGGGCGAGCTGCGCCAAACCGAGCGCGCCGCACGCCCCGATCACCCGGTCCGCGGTCCAGTTGCGCGGCCCCGCGGAGAAGCCCTCCAGGTAGATGCGCAGCTCGGTCGCGTCGGTGACGTTGCCGACGACGACGTCCAAGCCCGGTCGCAGATTCGTGCGCGCCGGGCGCACCACCGCGCCGCGGAACGGGACGAGCACGACGGCGCCACTGATGTGTCCCGGGTCCTGCAGCGCCCGCTGGAGCATGTGCTTGACCGCGTACATGCCGTGTTCCACGCGGTCGGCGGGGCTCCCGGATTCCGGATCGTCCAGTTCCACCGGCGCGTCGCTGATCTTCCACGGCCCTTCGGCCGGTGTGCTCAGAATGCCGCTCTGCCTGCGCTGGAACCCGTGCACCTCCAGCACGGTCAGGCCACGTGGCGTCCACACCACCGCGTCGACGCGCCGGTTGTCGGCCTCGAGATCGATCACGGCGAGGCCGGTCGTCGGATACGACCGCAGGCACGCGACGAATTCCTGCTCAGCGCCGGAAAGCTCCGCTCCGGGCCTGATCCTCACCAGCATCTGTTCCCCTGCCGACCTGTTGTCCACACCTGTCGCCGCGAAAGCCCACTGCGGCTGCGGCCACCCGCACCGGTACTGATGATGACGGGGTACCCGGCCGAAAACCACTCCGAAAACAAAAGAATGGTGGCCGCTGCGCGGGATACTGCCAAGTAGGCTTTTCTCTCGGTCGGCACCGACGCCGGCCGCACAGACCACGCGGAGGTGGCAACCAGCATGGTTTCAGCGCTGCAACCACGCATCTCACCCGGACGGCTCCGGGAACTCGGCCCGCTCAACTGGGTTGTCTGGCAGGTGCTTTCCCGTGCGGCGGGCACCGGCGACGCCCACTTGTTCAGCACGCTCGGCCGCACCCGCGGCCTGTTCCGCGGCTGGCTGCACTACTCGGGCAAGCTCATGCCCGGCGGGCGGCTGCCCCGCCACGAGTCCGAGCTGGTCATCATTCGCGTCGCGCATCTGCGCGACTGCGACTACGAGATGGACCACCACATCCGGCTCGGCAAGCGCGCCGGGGTGACGGCCGAGATTCTCGAGCGGGTGCGCACGGGGCCGGGAGCGGCGGGCTGGTCGGACAAACACCGCGCGCTGCTGGCCGCCGTGGATCAACTGGTGCAGAAGCGCGACCTAGACGACGACACCTGGGCGGAGCTGGCGAAGCACTACGACGAGCGCAGCCTGATCGAGATCGTCCTGCTGATCAACCAATACGACGGGCTGGCCTCCACCATCACCGCGCTGCGCATCCAGCGCGACGGCGTCTAGGCGCCGGGCCCCTCGATGCGGCGCGCCAATCCGTCCAGCACCAGCGCCAACCCGAAGTCGTAGGCGTGATCGGCGCTGTAGGCGGCGTCGTACGCCTGGCCCGCGGCCGCGCCGACGCGGGCGGCGAGCGGGTAGCGCTCGGCATCGAAGACCTGCGCCAGCACCGGTGCGGCCCGTTCCCACCACTGCCCGTCGGACATCGCGCTGTCGGACGCCGCACGCTCGCTGTCGATGGCGATGCGGGCGGCCGAGGTGACGAAGCCCAGCACGTACGTCAAGGCGGCGTCCATGGCGAGGTCGTCGAGCCCGAGGTCCGCGAAAGCACGCAACTCGTGGTCGTATTTCGCGGCCAGGCCGGGGCCCAGCGGCGGCCGGGTGGTCGGTAGATAGGCCACCCAGGGATGCCGCGCCAGCATGGCGCGGTTCTCCGCCGCGACCCGGGTGACCCGCTCGCGCCAGGGCAGACCGGTGAGGTCGGCGCGCTCCATCCGCGCGTACACCGTGTCCAGCATCAGATCGATCAGCTCGGCTTTGCCCGGCACGTAGGTGTAGGTGGCCATCGGGGTCAGGCCGAGCCGGGTGGCGACCGCGCGCATCGTGAGCGCGCCGATCCCCTCCACGTCGGCGATCTCGATCGCCGCGGTGACGACCGCCTCGACGCTGCTGCGCTGCTTCGGGCCACGGCCGGAGCCGGGCGGAATCCGCCATAGCAACTCCAGCGTGCGCACCGGATCGCCCGCACCGCTGCGTTCTTTCGGCTGTCCCACCGCCGCCTCCTCACGCCCTCGAAGCACTGATGGTATCGATGTGACCCAGCTCATAGTGCAGTCCGTCGAAAAACTCTCTACAACATACAGTGTACCTAGTACAGAGTTTCTCGCCCGAGGAGGACCATGAACATCACCGCTTCCGTCATCTCGCTCAATGTCCCCGACCCGCTCGCCTCGGCGAAGTTCCTCATCGACCACTTGGGCTTCGAGGAGAAGATGTCCGCCGACGGGTTCGTCTCGCTGGGCCGCAGCGATGCCGGACTGAACGTCGTCTACCTGCGCACCGGATTGGCGAGTTTCAAACCGAAGAGCGCGGCGGGCAGCGCGGGCGAGGGCCTGCTCGTCGCCTTCGTCGTCGATGACATCGATGCCGAATACGCCCGGCTGCAAGGCGAGGGGGTGCCGATCGTGACGCCCATCGAGACCGAAGAGTGGGGCGAGCGGTACTTCCAGATGAGCGATCCCAACGGGATCATCATCCAGCTGGTGCAGTGGGTGTGAGAACGAGCGAACGGCGCGGATCCCGGAAGGGATTCGCGCCGTTCGGTTTCGATGTCCGGCAGGCCGTCAGCCGAGCGCCGCGCGAAAGACTTCGACAGCCGAGGTAGCCGGGCGGCCGAGCAACTTCTCCAGATCCCCGGAGCGCACGTCGAGAATGCCGGTGGCGATGCCGGCATCGGCGTCGGCGAGCGCCTTCGCGTAGACCTCGGGCAGCCCCGCCTGGATCAGCGCGGCGGCGTAGTCCGCTTCCGGCAGGTCCTCGTAGCGCACCGGCTTGCCCGCGGCTTCCGAGATCGCCTGCGCCAGTTCGGCATAGGTGAGCCGTTCGCCGCCGCCCAGTTCATATACCCGGCCCGCACGACCATCGGTGATGAGCACTCGCGCGGCCGCCTCGGCATAGTCCGCGCGCGCGGCGCCCGCCACACGACCCGCGCCCGCGGCTCCGTGCAGCACGCCCGACTCCACCGCGTGCGCGAGGCCGCCCGCGTAGTTCTCCCAGTACCAGCCGTTGCGCAGCAGGACGTACGGCACCGCCGATTCGGCGAGCACCGCCTCGGTGGCCCTGTGCTCCTGCGCGAGGATCAGCGGGTTGTCGGTCGCGCTCGGAATACTGGTGTAGGCGAGCAACTCGATACCCGCGCGCTCGGCCGCGCGAATGACATTGGTGTGCTGGGCTACTCGCGCGCCGAACTCGTTGCCCGAGATCAACAACACCCGGTCGACGCCGTCGAGCGCGCGCTCCAGCGCAGCCGGGTCGCCGTAATCGGCCTGGCGGACGTCCACGCCCCCACGGTCGGCCAGGTCGGCCACCTTGCGCGGGTCACGCACGATCGCGACGACCGACGTCGTCCCCGCGCGCACCAGTTCCTCCACCACGAGTCGACCCAGCTGCCCACTGGCCCCGGTCACGGCGACGGTCATGACTACCTCCCAAAGTATGTACGAATCCACAAGCACTAACTATTCGTAAGTACTATGCATTCAGCAGCCACTGCGGTCAAGTTGGGTACGATGGCTGTCATGACCACCCAGCACACTGTCTCGGCCGAGGCCGACGACCCGACGCTGGAAGCCGACGTCTTCGCCCGTAACTGCACCTCGCGGCCGGTTCTGCAGAATGTCGCCGGTCGCTGGGGCACCCTGGCGCTGGTCGCGTTGCGCGAAGGCCCGTACCGGTTCAGCGCCCTGCGCAGGCGGGTCGACGGCGTGAGCGAGCGCATGTTGTCGCAGACCCTGCAGGCATTGGAACGCGACGGCATGGTGCATCGGGAGGTGCTGGAGACGATTCCGCCGCGGGTCGAATACACCCTCACCGAACTGGGCGCGGAGGTGGCCGCACACCTGGAGGCGCTGATCCGTCTGCTGGAGATCAACATGCCCCGTGTGCGCGAGGCGCAGGCGGCCTACCACCGCGACTGAACCGGGACCGGGAAGAGACCGGCGTCACCACGGGTTACACGGGCATGGAACTCGCCGCCGCAGTCGATTTCGCCCGCGACCACCGCAGGTCCGTGCTCACCACGATCCGCCGCAACGGACGCCCGCAACTGTCCAACGTGCTGCACGTCGTCGGCTCGGACGGCCGCATCCGCATCTCCATCACCGCCGACCGTGCGAAGTATCACAACCTCGTCCGGGATCCGTGGGCGGCGCTGCACGTCACCCGCGCGGACTTCTTCGCCTACGCCGTCCTCGAAGGCACGGTCGAACTCACCCCCGTGGCCGCCGCGCCCGACGACCCGACGGTCGACGCGCTCGTCGACTACTACCGCACCGCCACCGGCGAGCATCCCGACTGGGACGAGTACCGCAACGCGATGGTCACCGACCGCCGCGCCTTGGTGCTGTTCACACCGACCAACGCCTACGGCATGCTCCCGACCGCCGGCTGACCTCGCACAGCTGCACGGTCGCGGCACGCGGAACGAACGCCGGGCGACAACGCCCTCGCCTGGGTGGCCGGACTGCCCGGCTTTCGATCGACTCGCCGCACCGGGCGGATCAGCGCGACATCAGGTCGGAGACGGTGACGAATTCGTATCCCGCGGCCCGCAATTCGGCGACGATGCGAGGGATGGCGGCGATCGAGGGGTCGGCGTGCCCGTGCATGACGTGCAACAGGACGATCGACCCGGGGCGGACTTTGCCGAGGGTCTCGGCCACGATGTCGTCCGCGGTGGCGTCCGCCCGGCCCGAATCGGGCTCGACGTCCCACGTCACGGTGACCCGGTCGTGCTCGGCGAGATAGTGCGGCAGCGCCCACAGCTTCTTGCCGTAGGGCGGACGGAAGGTGATCGGGCCCGCGTAACCGGTTTTCCGGATTTCGGCGTCCGTGCCCTCCACTTCGTCGCGGACCGTGCCGGGCGTGACGAAGACCATCCGTCGATGCGTATAGGTGTGGTTGCCGATCTCGTGGCCCGCCGCGGCGATCGCCCTGCCGTGCTCCGGGTGCGCGGCGAGATCACGGCCGTTCAGGTAGAAGGTGGCCGGAACCTGCGCATCGGCAAGGACTTTCAGCACTTCCGGCGCCCGATCGGACGGCCCGTCGTCCAGGGTCAGCGCGACCACCCTTGCGTCGGTGTGCACCCGGCTGACCACGTGCCCGGCCAACTGGAAGGTGCGCGCTTTCATCAGGTAGAAGGTGCCCGTCCCCAGGAGCACCACCACGACGAGCACCGGCACACTTCCGATCAGCCACCTGCGAAACATGCACGCTGTATAGCAGATCGTCCGCGCCCGCGCCGACCGCCGACCGCCCTACCGGCGCGGAAACCATTGCCCGACAGACGAAAAGGGCGTGCGATCGATGATCGCACGCCCCTTCTCCGCGACCGGATCAGAAGTTGATCATGTGGCCGGCCAAGCCGTGGAAGGCTTCCTGGAGGGCCTCGCTGAGCGTCGGGTGGGTGTGCACGTTGCGCGTCAGCTCGTTGACCGTCAGGTCCCACTTCTGCGCCAGGGTGAGTTCGGGCAGCAGCTCGGAGACATCCGGGCCGATGAGGTGCCCGCCGATCAGCTCGCCGTACTTCGCGTCGGCGACGAGCTTGACGAAGCCGGTCGGATCGCCGAGGCCGTGCGCCTTGCCGTTGGCGGTGAACGGGAAGGTCGCGACCTTCACGTCGTAGCCCTCGTCGCGCGCCTGCTGCTCGGTCAGGCCGAAGCTGGCGACCTGCGGCTGGCAGAAGGTGGCGCGCGGCATCATCCGGTAGTCGCCGAGGGTGACCGTCTCCGCACCCGCGATGGTCTCGGCCGCGACCACGCCCTGCGCCTCCGCGACGTGCGCGAGCTGCAGCTTGCCGGTGACGTCGCCGATCGCGTAGATGTGCGGCACGTTGGTGCGCATGTAGTCGTCGATCCCGATCGCGCCGCGATCGGTGACCTGCACACCGGTGGACTCCAGGCCGTAGCCGTCGACGCGCGGCGCGAAGCCGACGGCCTGCAGCACCTTGTCGACGGTGACGGTCTCGACCGAGCCGGACTTGTTGTCCTTGATCGAGACGGTGACCTTGGCGCCGTCGTCCTCGATGGACTGCACGGCCGCACCGGTGGTGATGGTGATGCCGAGCTTCTTGTACTGCTTGGTGATCTCCTTGGAGACGTCCGCGTCCTCGTTCGGCAGCGCGCGGTCGAGGAACTCGACGATGCGCACGTCCACGCCGTAGTTCTTCAGGACGTAGCCGAACTCCATGCCGATCGCGCCCGCACCGACGATCAGGATCGAGCCGGGCAGGTCACGGGTGAGGATCTGCTCCTCGTAGGTGACCACGTTGGCGCTGAGCTGGGTGCCGGGCAGCAGCTTGGTGACGGTGCCCGCCGCGATGATCGCGTTGTCGAACGTGACCGTCTCGGTGCCGCCCTTGCTGAGCTCGACCGACAGCGAGTTCGGGCCGGTGAAGGTGCCCTTGCCGTCGAACTCGTCGATCTTGTTCTTCTTCATCAGGAAGTGGACGCCCTTGACCCGGCCGTCGGCGACCTTGCGGCTGCGGTCGAAGGCGACCCCGAAGTCGAAGTTCACCTCACCGGAGATGCCGAAGGTCTTCGCCTCCTTGGTGAAGATGTGGGCGAGTTCGGCGTTGCGCAGCAGCGCCTTGGACGGGATGCAGCCGACGTTCAGGCACACACCGCCCCAGTATTTCTGCTCGACGATCGCTGTTCGCAGGCCGAGTTGAGCGGCGCGGATCGCGGCGACGTATCCGCCGGGACCAGCACCGAGAACGACGACATCGTAGTGGGAAGTCACGAACCGAGCCTAACTCTGTAGCGGTAAGTTCACCCACCCATCCCCCACCACAGTGAGGCGTGGGCCACACCCGACCGGCGGACTCCCCCGAGCGGGAAGAACGGGGTGCACCTGGGCGGTTAGCATGCCCCGTGAACAGCCGTGTCGATCCGGTCTCGGAGCCGTCTTCCCGCGGCAGCGCGACGCCGCCGAACGCACTGGACGGGACCGCCTCCACGCACCTGACCCGGCTGGTCCGCGACACCGCCCGAGCCGCCGGAGTCCCGGCCGACCGGTTGGCCGCCGTCCCCGGCACCGATGACGCGGCGCTCGCGAGCGAACTGAACCGGATACCCCTGCACTCTCTGGCGCGGCTGTGGGACTTGCTCGCCGGGACGAGAACCGGACCGGGCGCCGGGCTGGCCGTCGCCGCCGCCGCACCGCTGGGCACCCTCACCACCTGGGACTACCTCATCGCCAATGGTTCGACGCTGGCGGATTCGCTGCGCACGGCACAGCCGTATCACCGCCTGGTCACCGCGGCCGAGGAGGGCTTCGACCTGGCGCACGACCGCGCCCTGACCGTCGGCTTCCGCACCACCGCGCCGGACCCGGCGGCGGTCGCGGTGATCAACGAATACGTGCTCGCCTATTACCTGCGCAGGGCCCGCGAAGCCACCGGTCGCCCCGTCATCCCGGAGCGGGTCACCTTCAGCCGCCCCGCGCCGCCCGACCACCGCGTCCTCGCCGAGGCGTTCGGCACCGACCGCATCGACTTCGGCGCCCCGGTCGACGCGATCACCTTCACCGAGGCCGACGCCACCGCACCCTTGGTCCGCGCCGATCCCCTGCTGGCCGACCTGCTGCGCAGCCACGCCGACCTGGTACTGGCCAGCGCACGAGCGATCCCAGGACCACTGGAGTCCTTCCGGCTCGCACTCGAGTCGGCGATCGCCGACGGCGAAGCCTCGCTCGGCGCCGTCGCCCGCCGACTGGCGGTGAGTCCCCGCACTTTGCAACGCCAACTGGCCGAGCAGGGCACCACGTGGCGCGAGGAATACGATCGCGCCCGCTACGAACAGGCGCGCACCTTGCTCGCAGCGGGACGATTGACCACCGCCGCGATCGCGGGGCGGCTCGGGTTCACCGACGACCGCGCATTGCGCAAGGCCTATCGACGGTGGAGCGGCTCGCCGCCGTCTCGGGCCAGAGCGCGATAGCGCCTCCTGCCGGATCCCGCGGTCGCCCGGCCGCCCCGCGACAGACCTGCCATGCCGCGCGGCGGTTCGGCGCGCCAGGACCGGTTGGTGGCGGCGCAGGACCTGGGAACGGATGCGCAGCGCTCATAGCGTCATCTGCACCGGATCGCACCCGTGCGAGTCCCGAAGAAAGTCGCTCCGCGGAGCTTCGGAAAGGCACCGTCATGACCGAGACCACCTCGACCCTCCCGATCACCTCGCGTGAGTACCAACTCGCCGCGCGGCCGGTCGGCGCACCGACCGCCGCGAACTTCGCGCTGGTCGAACGGCCGATACCCGAACTCGCCGAAGGACAGATCCTGGTGCGCAACACCTGGATGTCGGTGGACCCGTACATGCGCGGACGGATGGACGATCGTCCGTCCTACATTCCCCCGTTCCAGGTGGGCGCGGCCCTGGAGGGCTCGGCACTCGGCGAGGTGATCGCCTCGGCGTCGAGCATTCCGGTGGGCGCGACGGTGACCCATTTCGCGGGCTGGCGCGACTACGCGGTGGTCGATGCCGCCACCGCCACACCCGTGGACACCTCGCTCGCCGCACCGCAGCACTACCTCGGCGCGCTCGGCACCACCGGCCTGACCGCGTACGCGGCGCTGACCGATGTGGCGCGGGTCGAACCCGGCGACACCGTGTTCATCTCCGCGGCGGCGGGCGCGGTCGGCAGCGTCGCGGGGCAGATCGCCAAGGCGCTCGGCGCGGCACGGGTCATCGGGTCGGCGGGCGGCGCGGCCAAGACGGCGCTGCTGCTCGACGAGTTCGGCTTCGACGCCGCCATCGACTACCGCGCAGGCGACCTCGCGGGCCAGTTGACGTCGGCCGCTCCCGGCGGCATCGATGTGTATCTCGACTCCGTCGGAGGGGAACACCTGCGCGTCGCGGTGGAGGCCATGCACCCCAAGGGCCGCATCGCGCTGGTCGGCGCCATCAGCGGCTACAACGGAGCCACTGACGGCGCCGCCCCCGGCCCGGACCTGTACCTCGCCGCGACCAAGGAACTATCCCTGCGCGGCATGCTGGTCACCAGCTATTTCCCGATCTTCGGCGAGTACATCGCCAAAGCGACCGGATGGCTCGCCGACGGCACCCTGCGCACCAAGGAGACCGTCTACGACGGTCTCGACCAAGCACCCGCCGCCTTCCTCGGCGTCCTCGCCGGCGCCAACATCGGCAAGATGCTCGTACACCTGTCGTGAACGTGAGTGGCACATGGCTGTGGCAGAACGGGAGTAGACCTCTCGGCCATGTGCCACTCACGGAGGGGCTGTGGGGGTGTGGGTTCAGGGGCGCCAGACTTGTTGGGCGACGCGTAGGAAGTTTCCGCCGAATACCGCTGTTCGGTCGGCTGGGGTGAAACCGCGTCGGGCCAGCACTTCGTCGAGGCCGGGTTGATCGGCGGTGCCGGTCAGGTCCTCGGGTGGGACCCATTGCAGCGGGCCCCATTTGGTGTACGCCTCGGAGAAAGCGTCCGGGTTGTTCCGCATTTCGGCGTTGAAGTCCTCGGCGTCGAAGGAGTAGTCCGAGCCGATCCCGATGTGCTCGATCCCGACCAGCTCGGCGCCGTACTCGATGTGCCGAGCCATCGCCTCGATCCGCTCGGCGCGCTCGTGGACGGCATTGCGGCCCAGGAAGATTCCGACGCCGTTGATTCCGATCACGCCGCCGGTCGCCGCACAGGCTCGCGCCTGTTCGTCGGTGATGTTGCGCGGGTGTTCCCACAGTGCGGCGAAGTTCGAGTGGCTGTAGATCATCGGGACCACGCTCAGCTCGGCCAGCTCCAGCCCGGTGCGCCGGGAACAGTGGGAGCCGTCGGCGAACATCCCGACTTCGTTGAGGGTGTGCACGAGGTCGCGCCCGTATCCGGTGAGCCCGGTGTCCTCGGTGTCCAGGCATCCACAGCCCGCCGCGTTGGCGTGGTTGTAGGCGGGCAGCAGCGATCGCACGCCGAGGTCGTAGAACCGCGCGACGTTGTCCAGGTCGCCACCGAGCGGGCCGGAGTCCTCCAGATCGAACGCGAGCGCGATGGTGTCGGAGGCTCCGATGTCCTCGACGCCGCGGACGAGACGAAACCGACCGTCCGCCGACGCGTCATGGCGAAAACGATCCAGCAGCGCCATGGCGTCCGCGGTCGATTGACGCGAATATCCGACGTTCACCGACAGGTACGATCCGGCCGGATAGCGCGCGAGGTCGCCGATGCGCGCGGCGGGCGACAGCGGTAGACAGCAGTGCTGTTCCCAGAGAAACGGCGGCAACCTGGGACCTCCTGGTCGGATCGGCATCGGAGCAGCGATCCTACTGTCCGAGCCGTGCGGGTGTAGGAACGCAGCAAACACCGAGCCGACGAGGGCCCGTGCACTGCCCGAGTTGCCCCGCTCACCAACACTTTTCGGTGTTCCGGCGCGCGTAACAGTGCGTTCCCGGCGTGCGATGCACGTTATACATCAATCCCCTGTGCCCCGAAGGCGGTGCGGCCATGCGTCGCTTGCTTCTGCTGTTGGTTTCCTCCGTGACATTCGCCGGTCTCTGGATCGCGCCCGCTCCCGCGTCCGCCGCCCCGGACTGCGCCTCCGGATGGGGTTCGATACCCAAGGTGAGCCGGGCCCAGACGCTCGCGCCGCTGACCGGCGTGCGCGCCGGGCGGCACGACTGCTTCGACCGCCTGGTCTTCGACGTCGCCGGACCCGTGCCGGGCTACCACGTCGGCTATGTCGAGCGAGTGGTCATGGACGGCTCCGGCGCACCCGTTCCGCTGCGCGGCGGGGCGTTCCTGAGCATCACCGTCAACGCGCCCGCCTACGACGACGCGTTCACTCCGACCTATGACCCCGCGAACCGGGCCGAACTCGCCGACGTGCGGGACTACCGGACCTTCCGTCAGGTGGCCTGGGCCGGTTCCTTCGAAGGCCAGACCACGGTCGGTTTGGGCACGCGCGCCCGGTTGCCGGTCAAGGTGCACACCCTCGACGGACCGGGCGCCGGATCCCGCGTCGTCGTCGACGTAGCACACTCCTGGTGAACCCGCTGCGCGCCGCTGGGCCACAATGTGGGGATGAGCGGCGTTGAGCGGAATGTGACCGACCCCTACCTCTGGCTCGAAGAAGTGTCCGACGAGCGCGCCCTGGACTGGGCGCGCGCGCACAATGCCGTCGTGCGCGCCCGCTTCGCCGACTCCGATCGCTTCCGTGAGCTGGAGCGGCGCATCCTCGACATGCTCGACACCGACACGAAGATCGCCTACCCGGCTCGCCGCGGCCCCTGGCTCTACAACTTCTGGCGGGACGCCGGACACCCACGCGGCCTCTGGCGGCGCACCACGTTCGCCGAGTACGCCGCGGACGCCCCGAACTGGGACGTGCTGATCGACCTGGACGCGGTGGCCGCCGCCGAGGACGAGAACTGGGTGTGGGGCGGGGCCGCGGTGCTGCGTCCGGAACAGTCCCGGGCGCTGATCAGCCTGTCGCGCGGCGGTGCGGACGCGAAGGTGGTCCGTGAGTTCGACCTCGAACGCAGGGTGTTCCTCGAGCCGGCCGACGGCGGCTACTTCCTGCCCGAGGCGAAGTCCGAGATCCGCTGGATCGACATCGACGCGGTGTACGTGGGCACCGACTTCGGTCCCGGCTCACTGACCGATTCGGGCTATCCGCGAATCGCGAAACTGTGGCGCCGCGGCACCCCCTTGGACGAGGCGGAAACCGTCTTCGAGGGCCAGCCCGGCGACGT
This sequence comes from Nocardia abscessus, assembly GCF_015477775.1. GTDB lineage: Bacteria > Actinomycetota > Actinomycetes > Mycobacteriales > Mycobacteriaceae > Nocardia > Nocardia abscessus_A. The sequence goes on from NZ_JADLQO010000001.1 coordinate 215,698, forward strand.
CGCGGTCTCGGCGGGCTACGACCGCACCCCGGGTTACGAACGACACTATGTCGGCCGGGCCACCGACTTCTTCAACGAAGAGGTCTACCTGCTGGCCGACGACGGCACACTGCGCCATCTCGACCTGCCCAGCGACGCCAGCGAATCCTGGTACAAGGACTGGCTGCTGGTGCGGCTGAAGTCGCCGTGGGAGATCGGTGGCGCGAGCTACCCCGCGGGTGCGTTGCTGGCCACCGACTTCGAGAAGTTCCTGGCCGGCGCACGGGATTTCGAGGTGATCTTCACCCCGGACGCGCACACCTCACTGCACGGTTACGGCTGGACCGAGAACCACCTGCTGCTGGTCACCCTCGAGGACGTGCAGACCAAGCTCTACGTGCTGACCCCCGACGCGGACGGCTGGCGTCGCGAGCCGCTGGCCGACACTCCACCGATGGCGACCACCAGTGTGCTGAATCTCGACCCGCTGGAGGGCGGCGACGAGTTCATGCTGAACACCAGCGGTTTCACCACCCCGTCCACCCTGCTGGCCAGCGCGGTCGGCGGGCGCACCGAACGACTCAAGCAGGAGCCCGGATTCTTCGACGCCGACGGGGTCGAGACCGAGCAGTTCTTCGCCCGATCCGACGACGGCACGCCGGTGCCGTACTTCGTGATCCGCCACCGCGACCGCGAGGACGGTCCGGGGCCGACGGTGATGTCCGGCTACGGCGGGTTCGAAGTGTCGCGCACCCCGGGCTACAGCGGTGCCTCGGGCATGGGCTGGCTGGAGCGCGGCGGAACCTGGGTGATGACGAACATCCGCGGCGGCGGCGAGTACGGGCCGCAATGGCACACCTCGGTGCAGAAAGCCAACCGGCACAAGGTGTACGAGGACTTCTCCTCGATCGCCGCAGATCTCGTCGCGCGCGGTATCACCACCGCCGACCAGCTCGGCGCGGTCGGGGGCAGCAACGGCGGACTGCTCATGGGCGTGATGCTGACCCGCTACCCCGAGTTGTTCGGTGCGATCGTCTGCCAGGTGCCGCTGCTGGACATGAAGCGCTACCACCTGCTGCTGGCGGGCGCGTCGTGGATGGCCGAGTACGGCGACCCCGACGAGCCGGAGGAGTGGGATTTCATCGGCAAGTACTCGCCCTACCAGAACGCTCGCGCCGACCGTGCCTACCCGCCGATCCTGCTCACCACCTCGACCAGGGACGACCGGGTGCATCCCGGCCACGCCCGAAAGATGGCGGCGCTGCTGGAGGAGCAGGGCCACGAGTTCTGGTACCACGAGAACATCGAAGGCGGCCACGGCGGCGCGGCGGACAACAAGCAGTCGGCCTTCCAGGCGGCACTGATCTATGAGTTCTTCACCCAGATGCTGATCGAGCGACGCGCCTGACTTCGACCCGCGCACGGCCGGAGCGAAGGCGGAGGGTACGCCCGGACGCGATCGGTCCTCAACGGTCCCGCAACCACTTCTCGATCTGGTCAACCGTGCTGCCGCACTGCCTGATCCAGCCGTTGTGGCCCAGCGGTTCCGGTTGCCGCCAGCGCGTCACCTCGGCGTTGGGCAGCTTCTCCAGCAGGTGCTCGGCGGAGCTGGGCGGGGTGAGGTCGTCGCCGGTCATCGTGATGGACAGCACCGGCAGCCGCAGCCGCGCGATGCGCTCCTCGTAGTCGATGTCCGCGCCGACCGGCACGAACCGGCCGGTGCGCGCCAACCGGGCCCAATCCGAGATCAGCACCTTGGACTGACGGCCGAAACCCATCGCGACCCGGTCACCGGGCCAGAAGCCGGCCAGGTTGGCCGTCAGCGACATCGCGGCGGTGCCCACCAGCATGCCCGGACTCGAAAGTCCGCGATAGCCGCGGTAATACGGGGTGCCGGACGCGATCAGGATCAGCCCGCCCAGCCTGCCCCGGATGCGCGCGGCGTACATGACGCCGAGCTGGCCGCCCATACTGTGACCGACCAGGTACGGCGTACTGTCCGGGAACTGCTCGCGGACCACCTCGAAGATCGCCGGGAAATCCACCGAGACCAGCTCGTGGTAACCGAAGGTGCTGTTGGAGCTCGGCTTCGGCCTGCTGTCGCCGTTGCCGCGCATCTCGCCGACGGCCACGTCGAACCCGCGCTTGGCCAGGGTCGACGCGAACAGTTCGTAGTAGCCCGCCGGAACGCCGAGCCCGGGCACGATCACCAGGACCGGGCGCGGTGCGTCCGGGGTGACCGGATGCCGGTGCGCGCCCTCGGCGGGGACCAACCGCACCGGAACAGTGGTGCCGTCCGGCATCTGGATCGGAACTGTCTGCATTCCCGCACGTTACCGCGCTCCCGGCGCGCGGTCCCGCAGGCCGGAGCGCTATGCGCGGACGGCGCCGATGATCACCCTGCTCAGTACCCGGATCACGTCGTCGAGCGGCGGGCGCGGGTCCGCGCCGCTCCACGAGTCCACCACGTAGTTGACCGCGCCGATGATGGCGAGCATCCGCATCTCGTAGTCGCCGGTGGGTATCTCACCGTGCAGCGCGGCGTCCTCGGCGGCCCCGGCCAGCAGCGAACCCCATTCCCGGCGCACCGCCAGGCGGAACTTCTCCACCTTCGGGCCCGCGCCGACCACTTCGACCAAGGCGACGCGCGCCTTGCGCGGATCGGATCCGATGGATTCGACGTAGGCGCGAACGGCGGCGTCGATGACCTCCAGCGACTTGGCGCCGGACTTCGCGTCCAGCGCCTTCTTCACGGCGTCCCGCGACTCCCGGTCGATCTGCTCGTAGAGCTCCAGGAGTAGGGACTCGCGACCGGTGAATTCTTCGTAGAACTGCCGCGAGGACAGTCCGGCGTCCTTGCAGATGGCGCCGACCGAACTATTGGCGTAACCGTCCCGTGCGAAGACCGTCAGGCCTGACTCCAGAAAACGCGCACGCCGCTGACGCTGCCGGTCCTCCACGGGTTGCCCGGCATACATTCGACCCGTATTCGCATCCTGTGACATTGGGGCAGACAATACAGAAGGGCCCGAACTCATCGTCATCGATCGGGCCCTTCGTTACAACCCTCGGCCGACATCGAGTTAGCCGAAAGTTGGCTGAGCAGTTGCTACCTCATTGATCGGTCGCCGGGCCGAAACCCGGCGACCATAGTAGCTTGCACACAAGCACGCTCATCAACGGATCGAGCATTCGGCAACTCCGATCTGACCGTAGGACATTACTTGTCACTGGCTATTTGCCGGAACAGACGATACCCAGGGCCCTCGTGATTACGGGCAATTTTAGAGGGAAACTGTAGAATTTTTTGTGGGGTTCCGATTCGCCGGTTACGGTAGGTTCGCCCGCTCTGTCGCGGCGGCCAGTAATTCCGGCAGCGCGGCCACCGAATCGATGACGTGATCCGGCGCGCGGTCGGCCGACGCGAGCACCGCGGGCCGGAATTTGCCGGTGCGCACCAGAACGCCGGTCAAGCCCGCGTCTTGCGCCGCAAGCACATCCGAGTACAGGTCGTCACCGATCATCAGGACCTCCGCCGGGTCCAGCCGCATCAGCGCCGCCGCGGTCCGGAAACCGGACGCCGCGGGCTTGCCCACCACCTCGATGCGCGCATTGCCCGCCGCCTCCAAGCCGGGCAGATACACGCCCGCGTCGACGAGCAGCCCCTCCGCCGTCGCCCAGGTCAGCCCGCTGTGCATGGCGACGACGGGTACACCGTCCAGCATCAGTTCCACCACCCGGCTCAGCGCCGAGTGGGTGAATTCCGGTCCGGCACCGCCGATCACGACCACGCCCGGATGATCGGCGTCGAGCGTCAACCCCGTGAGGTCGGTCTCGATGTCACCGTGATTGAGCACCCAGACCGCGGCGTCCGGGTAGCGACTGCGCACGAACTCGGCGGTGAGGCGTGCGGCAGTGACGATCTCGGCGGAGTCGACTTCGATGCCGGTGTCGCACAGGCGTTCCGCGATCTCGGCGCAGGTGCGCGAGGTGGTGTTGGTCAGGAAGGCCCGGCGCAGACCGCGCTCGCCGATCCGGCGCACCGCGGCGGCGGCGCCCTCGACCTCCTGCCAGGAGGTCACCAGGACGCCGTCGATGTCGTAGAGCACGCCTCGAATCCGACCGCGGTCAGGCATGGCTTCAGCGTACGACCGACCGGCGGCCCCGGCAGGCCGACCTAGGGTGATCCCATGCCGGAAGCGCTGCTCTATGGACTCGGAACGGCCGTGCCGCTGATCCTGGGCGCCGCGATCGGATTGCACCGGCGACTGCCGAAGGCGTTGCTCGCCTCGCTGATGCCGGAGGCCTACCGAGAAGGCGGCTGGTGGGTCGGGATGGCCACGGCCGCAGGGTTCCTCGTGGCCTTCCTCCTGCCGGGCTGACACCGCGCCCGACGGCCAGGGTCAGCGTTAAACTCCGGCGATGACGGCGTCCAGCAGGCCGGGGAAACGCTCGTTCAGGTCGGCGCGGCGCAGTTGCACCAGCCGGTTGCGGCCGGAGGCGAAAGTCGTCGTGACGCCCGCGTCGCGCAACACCTTCCAGTGGTGCGAAGCGGTGGCCGCCGTGATCTCCACGTCGAACTCTCTGACGTTGCAGCTCAGCGGTTCTCGCTCCCCGGCAAGCGCGCGCACCAGTTCCAGCCGGACCGGGTCGGCCAGGGCGCTCAGCACCCGGACCAGGTCGATGTCGGCGGTACTCGGCTGCGGCAGCGGGCGCATCTCCATTATCCGATCGTTTGACAACAATCGAATCATAACTCACGCTCATCCTATGATGCTTCGACAATCATCGAACAATCTGTACCGCTCCCTCCTTCCGCTCGCAGTGGGCACTTTCGTGCTCGGCACCGACGGCTTCGTGCTCAGCGGCCTGCTGCCGCTCATCGCCGCCGATCTGCACGTCTCGGTGCCCACCGCGGGGCAGCTGACCACGATGTTCGCTTGGACCTACGCCATCGCCTCGCCGTTGATCGCCGCCGCCACCGGGTCCTGGGATCGCCGCTGGCTACTCGGCGGCGGCGCCGTACTTTTCGTGATCGGCATGATCGGGCAGGCCGCGGGCGAAAGCTTCGCCGTCATGGCCGCCGCGCGCGTCGTCGCGGCCATCGGGGCCGCCGCCTTCCAGGCCAACGCGTTCGCCGTCGCGGGCGTGATCGCCGATGACGCGCACCGGGGACGAGCGCTGTCGATCGTGACCGCGGGTATCACGCTGTCCAGCGTCGCGGGCGTGCCGATCGGCATTTTCGCCGAGCGCTGGATCGGCTGGCGCGGCGTGCTGTGGGGCATCGCGCTGGGCGGCGCGCTCGCAGCGCTGCTGGTGCTCCTGCTACCCCGAGTGACACTGTCGAGCACAGGGCTGCGCGACCGGATCGGCGTGCTGACCCGGCCGCCGGTGCTGCGGGTACTGCTCGTGACGACACTGCAGATCACGGCGGTCTACACCACCATCGTCTATCTGCCGGTGGTCGTCGCGGCATCGGTACCGCAGAGCATGCTCGCCTGGTTGCTGCTGGCCATGGGCATCGGCCAGGTGATCGGTAACGCGCGGGCGGGCCGGGCGGTCGACCGCTACGGCCCGCAGCGCACCCTGACGGTGGGGCTGGTCGGCGCGCTACTCGGCCTCGCGCTGCTCGGCGTGGCCATCCATACCGCCTGGGCGGTATTCGTCGCGCTCGCCGTCACGGGGTTGTTCGGTTCGGCGATCCTGGTCCCCCAGCAGCATCGCCTGTTCGGCATCGCGCCCGACGCGCCGACCGTCGCGCTCGGCCTGAACGGTTCGGCCATCTACCTGGGCGCGGGAATCGGATCGATAGTCGGCGCGACCGTGCTGGATTCGTCCGGCAGCGCGTGGCTGCCGTGGACCTCCACACTCATCGCCTGCCTGGCGCTCGCCCTCGCGCTCCAGAAGGCCCAGTCCCCCAGCAAGACTCCAGCCCCCACCCCTGCTTGATCCGTGCTCACGCGGTGGCGCATCCCCGGGCAATGCGCCACTGCTCGTGCGACTCAAGCGGCCGGATCGGGACGGATCGAGTCCAGCCGGTCGGCACACCGAGTGAGCAACTCCTGCAGGGTGTCTCGCTCGGCGGCGGTGAACTCCTCGGCCAACGCGCGTTCGACGCGGATGGCGCGCGCGTCCGCATCGTGCATGAGCGCCGCGCCCTTGTCGGTCAGCGTGGTCTCCAGGACGTTCTTGTGCCACGGATGCGGTGTGCGCTCGATGAGACCGCGGTCCTGCAGATTGCCGAGCACCGTGTTCATCGACGGCGGGGTGACGCCGCAGAGCCGGGCCAGGGCGGCGGCCGAGATACCGGGGTTCTCGGCGAGGAACAGCAGCGCGGCGTACTGCGGGACGGTGACGCCCGCCGGCTTCAACGCGGCGTTCTTGGCCGTGTTGAGGGACTGCTCGGCACGTTTGAGATACGAGCCGATCCGTTCGGCGGCGGGCATCGACGTCATAAGCGCATGGTATCCGCGCGTTCACTAGTTTCAGCCTTGACTGTTATTAGAGTTCTAACATAGATTCATGCCCGTTGTTTGATGTGAACACATTTGATCGCATGATCTCGAAGAGGTGCCCGATGCCCCACGCCCTGTCCCGCCGCCTGCTGTCGAGCCTCGCCGCTGGAAGCGCCTGCCTCACGGTCGTCGCCTGCGGCACGAGCGACGCGCCCAGCACTGCCGTCCACACCGTCTACGAACTGCCGGGCGATCGCGTCTACCCCGAGGGCATCGCGGTGGACGCACGCACCGGAGACAGCTACGTCGGCTCCTACAGCACCGGCGCGGTCTACCGCGCGTCACCGAACGCGCGACGGGCCGAGGTCTTCCTGCCCGAAGGCGCCAACGACCACAAGACCGCCAACGGCTTGAAGGTCGACACGGCAGGCCGGCTCTGGGTCACCGATTCGACCACCGGGGTCGCGGTCTACGACATCGCGACGCGCGCCCTGCTCGCCGACTTCACCGTGCCGGGCACCGAGCCGCGCTTCGTGAACGATCTCGCCATCACACCGGACGGCACCGCGTACCTCACCGACAGCATTCGGGCAGTCGTCTATCGCGTCACCCCGGACCAACTCGCCGCCGCTCGGGCACAGGGCGGGCGCGGCGAACTGACCCCGCGATTCGACCTGCGCTCCGCCCTGCCGCCCATCGAGCCGGGCGCCTTCACGCTGAACGGCATCGTCGCCGATCCGGCGGGCCGTTATCTGCTCACGGTCGACATGCCGCGCGGCGAGCTGTACCGCATCGCCTTGACCCAGGAGGCGAGCCCCATCGGCAAAGTCACCCTGCGCGGCGGCGATCTGCGGCAGGGCGACGGACTCGAACTGCGCGAGGGCACCCTCTGGGCCGCGCACAACACCACCAACACGATCAGCCGCTGGACCATCTCCGACGACGGCGCCACCGCGACGCTCGCGCAGCAGCGCACCGACGAGACCCTGGCCATTCCCACGACCCTGGCCCGCGCCGGTGACCGGACCCTGATCGTCTCCTCCCAGTTCGACAAGGGCGGTCCGATGGGGCCGGGCAGCCCGGAGACGCCGTTCGCCGTCGTCACCCTCGACGGAATCTGATGCCGAAACGCCGACAGCCGGCCCACCTCGCGGTGGACCGGCTTCCGGTTCGAACTGTGCTGCCGGGTGGCCGGACTCAGAAGTCCATGCCGCCCATGCCACCGGTCGGGTCGCCGGCGGGAGCGGCGGCCTTCTCCGGCTTGTCGGCGACAACGGCCTCCGTGGTTAGGAACAGGGCCGCGATCGAAGCCGCGTTCTGCAGCGCCGAACGGGTGACCTTGACCGGGTCGGCGACGCCGGCGGCCAGCAGGTCCTCGTACTCGCCCGAGTCGGCGTTCAGGCCGTGGCCCGCGGGCAGGTTGGACACCTTCTCGGCGACCACGCCGGGCTCGAGGCCCGCGTTGAACGCGATCTGCTTCAGCGGAGCCGAAAGCGCGACCTTCACGATGTTCGCGCCGGTGGCCTCGTCACCGGAGAGCTTCAGCTCGTCCAGCGCCGGAGCCGACTGCAGCAGGGCCACGCCACCACCGGCGACGATGCCCTCCTCGACGGCCGCCTTCGCGTTGCGAACGGCGTCCTCGATGCGGTGCTTGCGCTCCTTGAGCTCCACCTCGGTGGCCGCGCCCGCCTTGATCACCGCGACACCGCCGGCCAGCTTGGCCAGACGCTCCTGCAGCTTCTCCCGGTCGTAGTCCGAGTCGGAGTTCTCGATCTCGCCACGGATCTGCTGGACCCGGCCCTTGATGGCCTCCGGGTCGCCCGCGCCCTCGACGATGGTGGTCTCGTCCTTGGTGACGACGACCTTGCGCGCCTGGCCGAGCAGCTCGAGGCCCGCGTTCTCCAGCGACAGGCCCACCTCTTCGGTGATGACCTCGCCACCGGTCAGGATGCCGATGTCGGCCAGCTGCGCCTTGCGGCGATCGCCGAAGCCGGGCGCCTTGACGGCGACGGACTTGAAGGTGCCGCGGATCTTGTTCACGACCAGGGTCGACAGGGCCTCGCCCTCGACGTCCTCGGCGATGATCAGCAGCGGCTTACCGGCCTGGATGACCTTCTCCAGCAGCGGCAGCAGGTCCTTGACGGTGGAGACCTTCGAGCCGACCAGCAGGATGTACGGGTCCTCGAGGACCGCTTCCTGACGCTCCGGGTCGGTGACGAAGTAGCCGGAGATGTACCCCTTGTCGAAGCGCATGCCCTCGGTCAGCTCCAGCTGGAGGCCGAAGGTGTTGCTCTCCTCGACGGTGATGACGCCTTCCTTGCCGACCTTGTCCATGGCCTCGGCGATCAGCTCACCGATGGACGCGTCGCCTGCCGAGATACCGGCGGTGGCGGCGATCTGCTCCTTGGTCTCGACCTCCTTGGCGGTGTCGAGCAGCTTGGCGGTGACGGCCTCGACGGCCTTCTCGATGCCACGCTTCAGGCCCAGCGGGTTCGCGCCGGCCGCGACGTTGCGCAGGCCCTCGCGCACCAGCGCCTGGGCGAGCACGGTCGCGGTGGTGGTGCCGTCGCCCGCGACGTCGTCGGTCTTCTTGGCGACTTCCTTGACCAGCTCGGCGCCGATCTTCTCGTACGGGTCCTCCAGCTCGATCTCCTTGGCGATGGACACACCATCGTTGGTGATCGTGGGGGCGCCCCACTTCTTCTCCAGGACAACGTTGCGACCCTTGGGGCCCAGCGTCACCTTGACCGCGTCGGCGAGGCTGTTGAGGCCCCGCTCGAGGCCGCGGCGGGCCTCTTCGTCATACGCAATTGTCTTGGCCATGGCGTTGTTGAGATCCTCCATGTGTATGGCTGACACACAGGACGACCGCCGGTTGGGTCGCCCCAGTTACGCTGGCCAGGTTCGGTGCCCGCGACGGACGACCGAGGGTGTCTACGGAACCCGGTCTCACCGTCCCGACCTGGCACTCACAGGTCGAGAGTGCCAAGAGCATTTTTAGCACTCAGGGGTGTCGAGTGCAAGGTCCGCCCGCGCCGCCGCGCCGCTAATGGCGGTCGTCGACGCGCAGGACCAGCGCGACGAAGGCGTCGGTGCGGCGTTCCTCGGGCGTGCGGGGCTCGCCCTCCTCGACGGTGACGAGTTCGGCGTCGTGCAGTAGCAACTCCGCCTCCACCCGCATGATGGCGCGAATGAACGGCGGCGCGACGTCCGGCGGCAGGTCGCCGTTCACCACATAGCTGCCGTCCGGTTGGGACTCGGTGGACACATACGAAAGCGCGCGCAGCAGATCTGCGCGCCGTTCCCCCGCTATTAGGTCGGAATCCATTTCATCCGCCATTGCTATAGCTTAGCCGCCAGGGGTTCACATCTTCGGCCGGAAGATTCGCCGTCTCTGGCCCGTGCGACGAAATCGCAGGTCAGCGGGTCATTTGTCGGACAGCCGGGAATTCGACGCCGCGCCACCGCGCCCGCCGGGGCGTAGATTCCGACTGGACCATGATCAACCTCATCCCGGAAGGGGACGCAGGGTGGCCGACCTGCCGTTCGATTCGCTGTACCGGCACGGCTTCGCCCGGGTGGCGGTCGCGGTGCCCCGGGTACGGGTGGCCGACCCCGCCTACAACGTGGAGCAGACCGTGGAACTGGCCGCGCAAGCCGCGGCGGCGGGCGCGGTACTGACGGTGTTCCCCGAGTTGGGCTTGTCCTCCTACACCGCCGACGACCTGTTCCAGCAGGACGCGCTGGACGCCGCGGTCGAGGCGGCGCTCGAGCGCGTTGTCGCGGCGAGCACGGACATCGACACGGTGCTCGTGGTGGGCGCTCCGGTGCGGACCCAAGGCCGGTTGTTCAACTGCGCGATCGCCATCTGCCGCGGCCTCGTGCTCGGCGTAGCGCCGAAGAGCTACCTGCCGAACTATCGGGAGTTCTACGAGACGCGCCAGTTCGCGGCGGCGCGGGAGGTGCTGGAGGACCATGTCACGGTGGCCGGGCACCGGGCGCCGTTCGGGTCCGATCTGCTGTTGCGCGCGAACAATCTCGACGACTTCGTCTTCCACCTGGAGATCTGCGAGGACGGGTGGGTGCCGTTGCCGCCGAGCGGGTTCGCCGCGCTGGCCGGGGCGACCGTGCTGGTCAACCTGTCCGCGAGCAATATCGTGATCGGGAAGGCCGACTACCGGCGGTCGCTGTGCACCTCGCATTCGGCGCGGTATCTCGCGGCCTACCTGTACTCCGCGGCGGGCCACGGCGAGTCCACCACCGACCTCGCCTGGGACGGGCAGGCGCTGATCTGCGAGAACGGCGACCTGCTCGCCGAGGGTGAGCGGTTCTGCGATCATCCCCAGCTGGTCACCGCCGACCTGGACCTGCGCCGCCTCGCCGCGGATCGCTTGCGCACCACCAGTTTCGCCGACAATGTGCACGACCACCGGGACCGGCTGGTCGCGATGCGGCGCATCGACGTCCGGCTGCCCGTCCCCGAGGTCTCGGTCCCGCTGCGCCGCGAGATCGAGCGCTTCCCCTACGTTCCCGCCGACCCGGCCGTGCGCAACGAGCGCTGCGCCGAGGTGCACCACATCCAGATCGAGGGCCTGAGCACGCGTTTGCGCGCCACCGGGCTCGAGCGGGTGGTGATCGGGGTGTCCGGCGGGCTGGACTCCACCCAGGCGCTGATCGTCGCGGCCAAGGCGATGGATCGGCTCGGCCTGCCGCGGTCGAACGTGCTGGCCTACACCATGCCCGGCTTCGCGACCAGCACCAGGACCAGAACCGACGCACACCGCCTGATGGCCGCCCTCGGCGTCACGGCGCGCGAGATCGACATCCGCCCCTCCGCCACCCAGATGCTGCGCGACCTCGGCCATCCGGCCGCCGACGGCGCACCGGTGTACGACGTCACCTACGAGAACGTGCAGGCGGGCGAGCGCACCTCGCATCTGTTCCGGCTGGCCAACCTGCACGGCGCGCTCGTGGTCGGCACCGGCGACCTCAGCGAGCTCGCGCTCGGCTGGTGCACGTTCGGCGTCGGCGACCACATGGCGCACTACAGCGTCAACGCCTCGGTGCCCAAGACGCTGATCAAATACCTGATCGCCTGGGCGGTGGACACCGAGCAGCTCGGCGCCGAAGCGGGTGAGGTGCTGTCCTCGATCCTGCGCACCGAGATCTCCCCCGAACTCGTTCCGAACGCCGATCCCTCGGCGCCGTCGCAGAGTTCGGAGGCCGCCGTCGGCCCGTACGAGTTGCAAGACTTCCACCTCTACTACGTGCTGCGCTTCGGTTACCTGCCCAGCCGCGTCGCCTATCTGGCCAGCCACGCGTGGTCCGATCCCGCGACCGGCCGCTGGCCCGACCTCGTCCCCGCCGACCAGCGCAACGCCTACGACCTCGCGACGATCAAGCACTGGCTCGGCGAGTTCCTGCTGCGCTTCGTGCAGACCAGCCAGTTCAAGCGCTCGACGCTGCCGAACGCGCCGAAGGTCGGCTCCGGCGGATCGCTGTCGCCGCGCGGCGATTGGCGCGCGCCGAGCGACGCCTCGGCGGCGGCCTGGCTGGCCGAACTCGCCCGCAATGTGCCCGATGCCTGACCCGTCCTGAGCGTCGGACGCCCTCGCGTACAGCCGGACACGCCGTGCCTATGGTGGCTGGGTGAGTGAGAAACCCGGCTGGGATGCCATCGACGGGGCATTGCGGCCGCTGTACGGCGATATCGAGCCCTTTCACTGGGCGTCCGACCACCCGTGGTCCCTGGGTGGGTCCGACCCGCTCGACGGGATCAGCGCGTACCCCCGCACCGACCCGGTGCCGCACTGGCACTACGTCAGCTACGGGATGACCGAACTGTACGAGAAGGAATGGGACAACCCGGCGGAGTCCGGCTGGGGTTTCGAATTCACCTTCCGGTTGGCGCGCGAGCCCGGCGACACCGAACCGCCCGTGTGGCCGGCGAACTTCGTGCAGAACCTCGCCCGCTACGTCTTCCAGTCCGGCAAGTGGTTCGAACCGGGACACACCATCAAAGCGAACGGGCCGATCGCGGCGGGCCACGCGGACTGCACCAATCACGCCGTCTGCTTCACGGCCGACCCGGAACTCGGCGCCATCGACAGCCCGCACGGCCGCGTGCTGTTCCTGCAGATCGTCGGGCTGACCATGCGGGAATACCGTGCCGCACAAGGCGGACGCGGCCTCGCGCTGCTCGCCGAGCTGGAACCGCGACTACCCCTGTACGTCACCGACATCCACCGTGAGTCTTTGGTCGCCGAGCCGAAGCCGCAGGCTCGGTGGCCGCGATGGGGCGGCGGCCTGGCCGGACGGGCGTGATCAGGCCGCTCGACTCGCCGGTAGGCCGGTCGTAGCGGTCCGGCGTGGCCCGGGGTTCCCCGCGCCCCGGGTGCGCAACGCCCGCCGCCGCCGCGCCCGTGCCGCCCGCGCACCGCGGAACCCGTTGACGAGGTTGTGGATACGGTGCAACGGCACCGATCGCCGAGGCAGCCCGATCACCAGCAAAGACACCGCGAAAGCGAGCGCGATCCCCGCGCGGACTCTTCCGCCGCCCATCGGGACTCAGGGTTTCCCGGTCGTGATGGACGCGAGCACCTCGACCAGATGCGTTTCGACACTGGCCTTGTCGACGCCGAGGTCGCTGAGCAGGCCCGCGCCGTTCTCCTGTTCGAGCAGGGCGAGCAGGATGTGCTCGGTGCCGATGTAGTTGTGCCCCAGCCGAAGCGCCTCGCGGAAGGTGAGCTCGAGCACCTTCTTGGCCTCCGCGCCGAACGGGATCAGCGGGGGGACTTCCCCTTCGCTCGGTGGCAGGGACGCGGAGGCCGCGGCGGAGAGCACGTCGAGGGCCACGCCACGAGCGACGAGTTCGTGCACCGCGAGACCCTGCGGTTCGGTGAGCAGGCCGAGCACCACGTGCCCGAGGGCGATTTCGCGGTTGCCCGCCGCGCGCGCGGCCTCCTGCGCCGCCATCACTACCGCCCGCGCCCGCGCGGTGAAACGAGCGAAGCCCGTGTTCGGGTCCATGGCCGCCGCGGCGCCCGGATCGGGCACTTTGGGCACGAACCGCTTCTGCGCGGCCTGCTTGGTGACGCCCATGCTTGCCCCGATGTCGGTCCACGAGGCGCCGGAGCGCCGGGCCTGGTCGACGAAGTGGCCGATCAGGTGGTCGGCCACTTCATCGAGATGATTCGCCACGACCACGGCGTCGGACAGTTGCTCGAGCACGTTGTCGGGACGGGCTTTCTTGATGCCCTCGATCAGGTCGTCGAGGCGGAATTGTGAAGTCATGCGTCAACGATAGGTTGACGATGCCCAGTCGTCAACGACTGGTTGACGTTTAGTTCAGGGGCGCGCCTGCCAGGCCGCGCCCCGCACGATGCGCTCCTTCACCCACGCCGCCGTCCGCCCGGTCAGCACCGTCCGCGCCGGTGCGTCGTCAGCCCGCACCGCCTGGACGAGCCCGTCCCGGCGCCCCAGGCTGAGGCACTGGAGCACATACCGGAACTCGAACTCTTCCGGCTCGCGACCGCGCATCCGGGCGACGACGGCATCGGCCGCGTGCTTGCCGGTGGGCAGCGCCGTGGCGCACGCCATGCGCAGATCGCGACCGCCCGGCCCTGCGATGACGGCCGCGTCACCCGCCGCGTAGACGTCCGGGTGCGACACCGAACGCAAGGTCGAGTCGGTCAGCACCCGGCCGTGCGAATCCACCGCCAGGCCGGACCGGGCGGCGAGATCGGGCACGCGAAACCCCGTGGTCCACACCGTTATCGCGGCCTCGACCAGCGAACCGTCGGCCAAGCGCGGGCCATCGGGCGAAACCTCGATCACCTTGGCGCCGGAGCGGATCTCGACTCCGAGACGCTCCAGTGTCCGCCTGATGTGCGCCTGCGCCCGCGCCGACAGCCAGGCGCCCGGCTCCTCCGACCCGAGCAGCAGCACCCGGGTGCCCGGATGCGATTCGGCCAGTTCCGCCGCCAGTTCGATGCCGGTCGCCCCGGCTCCGACGACCGCCACCGGTCCGCCCGGCACCGGCAGCGAGTTCACGTCCTCCTGCGTCGCGACCGAATAGGCGTGTGCGGCCACCCCGGGAACGCTCTCGACATCGGCGATGCTGCCGAGGGCGTAGATCAGGGCGTCGTAGTCGAGGGCCTGCGCCGCGTCGAGCACCACGCGCTTTCCGGCCGTATCGATGTCCGTCGCCCGTGCGTTCACGAACTCGATCCGCTTGCTCTCCAGCAATTCCCGCAGATCCCAAGCGGGGATGTGCTGGCCGGACGCCTGCTGGTGCAGCCGTACCCGCTCTACGAACGACGTGTGGGCGTCCACCACGGTGATCCGCGCGTCCCGCGCCGTGCGAGCCAGCCTGCGGGCCGCCGCCAATCCCGCGTACCCCGCGCCGAGCACGACGATCCGATGCTGTCCGGTCATGATGTGGCTCCTTTCGATCGGCCATCACCCTTCAGACCGGACAGGCCCCCGGAACCTGACAAATCAGGGCCGTGAAGCGCGTCACACCGGGCGTCGACGCCTGTCCGGCAGCGCGCCGACGACGCCATCCGGCCCGGTGGACCGCGCGAAATAGGACAGTTTCTCCGGATTGACGATCAACCGCAGCGCGGTGACCGCACCGTCGGCCGCCTCGATACCCACCACGAGCAGCGGCGCGCCGTCCACCCGCGCGACCGCGGCGGGGGCGCCGTTGACCTCTTCCACGAGCAACCGCATCCCGGGTACCTCCCAGCGCAACAGACCCGCCAGGTACCGCGCCACCTGGTTCGCGCCGAGCACCGGCCGCCGAGCCGCGTTGACCTGGCCGCCGCCGTCGGCGGTCGCGCTCACGTCGGCGGCGAGCATCCGCTCCAGCGCCTCGATGTCGCCGTCGCGCGCCGCCTTCAGGAACCGCTCGATCAGTTCGTGAGCGTGCCCGGCCGGAATGCTGAAGCGGGCCCGGCCTTCTCGCACGCGCCGGCCCGCCCGGCGGAAGATCTGCTGGGAGTTCGCCTCGGTCACGTCGAGCATGTCGGCGATCTCACGGTGGGCGTAGCCGAAGGCCTCGCGCAGCACGAAGACGGCGCGCTCGACCGGGGTCAGCCGCTCCAGCGCGCTCAGCAGGGCCAGCGAGACCAGTTCGCGCTCTTCCACGGTCTCCAGCGGACCGAGTTCGCCGCGCGCGGTCGGCACCGGCTCGGGCAGCCACGGGCCGACGTAGGTCTCCCGCCTGGCCCGCGCCGAAACCAACCAGGTACGGCACAGATTCACCAGCGCGGTGGTCAACCATGCCTCGGCGGAACGGATTCGGGCGCGGTCGGCGCCGTCCCAGCGCAGATAGGTCTCCTGCACCGCGTCCTCGGCCTCGGTGGCCGAGCCGAGCATCCGGTAGGCGAGCGCGAACAGCCGCGGTCGATGCCCCTCGAATTCCCGCAGGCACTCCGACCTCTCCGGGTCTTCGGGCCGTACCGGTCGGGTGACGCGAGACATGCGTCCAGGTCCCGCGTTCAGTGCCGCTGCTGGTTTGGGCGTGCCCGACGAGTTACCAGTGTGCTCCCTAAACGCATCGCCGCTGGTCATGGGGACGACAGTACCGTGTGTTGAGCGGCCAATTGCCATCTAGTTGTGCTACTGACGATGGCCCGTTGACAGTGTGGGCCTGCGTCTTCTATGCAGCCTCTCATAGGGCGTCTGCCCTGCGAGGCCGCCGTGGGGGCGGTGGAAGTCGTAGTAATCCTCCCATTCCTCGAGCTTGTCATTGAACAACCCGGTGTCGTCGATGACGACACCATCGAGGAGGCGGTAGGACTCTTCGGCGTCGATGCGGTGCGAGCGCTCCACCTTGCCGTTGAGGCGCGGGGTTGCCGGTTTGATGTAGGTGTGGCCGATGCCCTGGTCGATCACGTGCCAGTGGATGGCCGACTGGAACTCCGCACCATTGTCGGTCTGGATCTTCTCGACCTGGAACGGCAGCCGGGCGAGGACGTAGTCCAGGAACTGGATCGCGGTCTTCTGGTCCGAGCGGGGTAGACACGCAGCACCCGCAGCCGGGTGCAGTCGTCGATGGCGGTGTACTGGTAGACGCGCTTGCGCCGCCCGGCCGCGGCGGTGATCGGTTCGATGAACTTCACATCGATCTGCACATGGTGGCCGGGGCGCTGCTTCTCGTAGCGCTTCCAGCGCTGCTTGTGGCGTTTGTAGCGCTGCGAGGCCGGCAGACGGTTCATGCACACGGTCGGACCGCAATCGCCGGCGCTGCCGGGCCGCGTCTCCGCCTCCGTCATGATGTGGCGCGTCGAGGACTCCGAAATTTGTTGGAACCGTTTGGAACCCCAGCGCGTCCTACCTAGTGACCAATCAAGAATCGAGGAAGGAGCGGACCGGTAGCCTGGCGTGCGCGACCGGCGGATCGTTCCGAAACCGAGAGACTGGCGGTGGAATCCGTTGTTCCCCAAACGGAGGGCTGGACCATGCATGCCCCGAGCGGCGATTCCATCGGAACAGGAATAGCTGTTGCAACCATCGACACGATTGCGGTGCAGGGCACCGCGACGGATCTGGCCGTCTCGAGCCAAGACCGTACTGGATCTGGACTCGGCAGCGCCATTCGCTGCCGCACAGAGGAATCCGTCCCAAGTAGGCCAAAAACTATCGACAGTTCGGCGACCGCCTGTCGCTGGCGTGCTCGGATGCCGCGAGCATTCTGGCGCGTTGGGGTGCGAGCATCGGTGACTGCACAACGGCCCTCAACCGTTGCGCTACGGCCTACCAGGCGCAAAGCAGGACAATCGAACCTCGATCGTCACCTGCCGACTGAATATGGCTGCGTGATGGACACTTTCGAGCCGAGCGCCAACGCCCTTGTCCGACCGCGGCGAATCCGGACTGCAGCGACTGCCGGGAGCTCGTCGAGTCTCGGGCGTGGCAACCGGCGAAAAACGTTGTCCCTCAAGCGAACAACTACAACGCACCCTGTTGCGCAACGTCAAATTGCGTACTATGCTCACATGGGAGGCTGGGGAGGCATCATCTGCTGGGAGGGGTTCTTCAATATAGTTGCACACCGATCTGTTATCGGCATAACTACTGTTTGAGCAGTTGATAAGAAACCCGAACCGAGCGCGGTTTGGTACGTCGGTGTACTTCTATTCACATCCAATACAAAGAGGCATTTTCAGACAAGGCGCGACGCTGGGCGGCCCCGTGGTCGCTACCAGCGGCGATGCTAAGTGCCACCTGAATTAGCCTTGAGATTGACATCAACTATGCATGCGACTCGCACGAGCAAACGTCGGGGAGGGTTTCCGTGTTCGTTAAGGTTGTTGGTTTGGTTGTGATCGTTACAGCCGTTGTCACAGGAGAATCGGCTGCTGCTGCTCAGTATTTTCCGCAGCCTTCCGGGGATGAATGCGAAATCATTGCCCAAGAGCCGGAGTGCTGTATAGGAATCTCCGGCGATTGGTATCGAAATCCAAACTATCCCAATCCGTGTCCGATCTCCTGATCAAAGTGAGTCCGAGATGATCTTAGAGCAGTATTGCATGCGGGACCGTGAATTCTTCAGCACACCGTCGGAAGCCGGCGTAGACGATGCTGACAGGGTTTTCGCTGGGGAGATTCCAGGATATACATCACAAACCGGCAAATATTGGACATATTGGACTCCCGACGTTGGTCCGGACGCTCCTCATCAGGGTTGGAAAATCCATCTCAGCGCCGCACTGGGTATAGAGCGAAAAGTAGCAGAAATCGCCGCAGATCTTTGTCGAGATATGGGCTTGCACTTCAAGGTTGCTGCATCGATCGCACAGTATCGTGCGACGAACTCCAAGAATGCCGACCGGGTATCCTCCGGAAAGCTAGTGACTATATATTCCGATTCGGATCGGCTTGAGCGGGCGGTCGTCGAGTTGGGTAATCGTACTGCCGATTTCGACGGTCCGCACATTCTGACCGATCTGCGGTGGAAGCGTGGACCCGTTTTCGTCAGATACGGTGGATTCCGGCGGCTGGAGGTCGACGGAAAGCTGTGCATCATCGACCCGGATGGACGACCGGAGGAGGACCAGCGGCTGCCCTGGTTCAGCCCACCTCCCTGGTTGGAAATACCGGAATTCTTGCGGGGCGTCATGGACCGACCTCGGGGTGGACCTGTTCCATTCACTATCGAATCTGCTATCAGTCATTCCAACGCAGGCGGAGTTTACCTCGCCACGATGCTGGAAAATGGCGAGAAAGTCGTCGTCAAGGAGGGACGGCCGAACGCAGGTTACACGCCGGACGGCCGCGATGGCTATCGAAGGATACGTGATGAGGTGACGACCATCCGCCGGCTAGGCAATCCGGACCTCTTTCCGCGAGTTCTCTGGAGCGGGGAGGTGGGCGGTCATTACTTCATGGCGATGTCCCGTGCTGCCGGTATCACACTGCAATCATGGATAGTCGACAATATGCCGCTTTACGCGGCGGACGGCGCCGATTGGGATCGGTATGGGAAAGACTGCGGCGTGATTCTGGACAACGCGGAGCGTGGGGTCAAACATATACGAAAAGCAGGTCTGGTTCACGCGGATCTCCATCCCCGAAACATCATTGTCGATCCCGATACGCTGGCTGTCACAATCATTGATTTCGAAACCGCCAAGGACATCACCGGTTGGAAATCGAGCGGTATACACGCACCGGGGTTCGCCCCGCCGCCCGGTGTTGCCCCTCAGGACATAGATTCGTATGCCCTCGCGCAGACGATCACGCAGATGCTCACGGCAAGGGTGGAGCACGCCGAGATCACGTCGAATCGCTTCAATTGGGCGCTTCCAGGATTGATGGAAGTCCTGGAGCGACATAACGGTCGCGTGCCGGACGGCGTAGCCGAGAATGTGATCAAACGGGACGGCATCATGGCGGAGCTGTCCTTGCCGGCAACTATGCAACAAAAGCCTCCTCCGAAGGACTTTTTGGCTGCTCTTCGCGACGATCTCCCTGCGGTTCTCGGGGCGGCGCACGATCGGCTGAATCGATTACCCGTCCATGCCGAGGCGCTGGAGGACTCCCTCTTCGGCCTGGCCTTCGGCGCCGCGGGCCACGCACTCGCTTTGCCCGACATGTTCGGTGATTCGGCCATCCGACAAGTGGTCGCCGAGGCGGGCCGGGTCACTAGGTCCGGACTCTTCGATGGATTGTGCGGGTCGATTTATGCCCTGCTCGTCCTGAACGAGGCCGTGGCCGCGGAAAAGCTCGCGAGAGATACGAATCTGCTGGATCGCGCGGACGGATGGCGCATCTTCGACGGGAAGGCAGGCATTATGCTTGCCGCTCTGCGGATGGAGCATTTCCCCGACGTCGAGTCGGTGCTCGTTCCCGATTTGGCGGCACAGCTGGCGGATGCTGCGCAGCGATACTGCGCCGGTGTCCCGTTGCTTCCTCCTCCGGAAAGCAAGGTGATGACCAACAGATTCACCGCGCAAACATCGGGTCTGATGTACGGCCACCTGGGGCTGGCGTGGTTGTTCGCGGAGGCACACCGTCGGTTCGGTGATGATCTCTTCGTCGATGCAATGAATCATGCTCTGCTCACTGAATTGGACCATTACGAGAGAGACGACAGAAACATACTTCATTACAAGCAGGGAAAGCGGCTGATACCGTATCTTGCGACGGGATCCGCGGGATTCGGTGTGGCGTTGAACAATGTCGATGTCAAGCGACTCGACGGCAAAGTGACGTCGTGCCTAGAGGATCTCGCCAGGGTAGATTCTACGTTATTCACCGTCAATTGCAGTTTGTTCAATGGATATGCTGGTCTACTCTACGGCACAAATGGTTTGAAGATGGTGATGGACCTTCCCGTGCGGCCCGTTTCCGATCTCAATCGGATGGTCCGAAGTATGGCGGTCCGGATGTCGTCAGATACCTGGGCTATTCCTGGAGATTCGAATTTCCGCATCACAACGGATCTCGCCTCCGGCTCCAGTGGAGTGATGCACGTGGAGTCCATGATGAAACGACGCGACTATGGGCTTCTGCCTCCTATACCGGAACCAACCCAAGGACTTGGCTCGCGAACCGCGTGATCAAGGCGGCCATGCTCGGCCACAAGCGACGATTTGAAAAGAGAGGAGGATGACATGACTGTACTTGACGTTCTCGAGCTCCAGAAGCTGGAGATTCCCGAACAGTGGCTGGAAGCGGACAATCTGCGAAGCACTCTGAGCCACAACGAATGCGGCACACAAGGTACTAGCTACATCAGCTGGCACGGATGCGTCGTTCCGTCGTAGCCGAGAGGAGAACACGCTGCCGCGGTATCGTGTCGGTCAAGAATTTCAGCAGACACGATACCGCGGCAGGTTTACTCGGAGAGCATGCGGTGTGACCAGACCACTTTGTCGGTGTAACCGTCGTCTCTGTCCGAGTAAGTGGACGCCAGGTGCGCTGTCACCCCGTCAGCGATGTGGGTCAGCTGAAGGTGGATTGGGTCGTCACGGTTCTGGTTGATGACGATCCGATGATGAGTCCGTGGCCCAGCGTCCTTTCCGGGGTTCCGGGCGAACCACTCTTTGCTCAGCTCGTGTTGTTCCGGTGAAAGAGTGGTGGAAGCGATGTCGAAGGTGCCCTGTTCGGCATATGCGTCGACAATCTCTTCGACGTAGGACCGAAGGTCCTCGAACTCTTCGTCGGTGCTGAAGATCACAATCTCCAGCTTATTGAATAGGCTGGTCATTGGATTCCTTTTGTGGTCTCGGGTCGGACGGTTTCGGCATCAGAGTACCGGTTGAGCGGTTGATGAGCCACCGAAATTTCATTGGTGGGGGAGGTAACTTCGAGAATCATTCGATAAGACCTGTGCAGTTTGTTTCATATCGATCCGGTCGCAGATGACGAAAACCGTGGCCGGTTGACAAAGGGAGAACGGAATGAAATCGAAATTCGGCAGGAGCCTGGGCGCCGCTATCGTGAGTGCGGGTGTCGTGGTATCGGCGCTCGTCGGAACGGGGGTGGCGGAGGCGGCAACCGTTACCGCTAAGGTCAGGTGTGACAAGGTTGAAAACAAGGGCGGCGCCACCGTTGGCTGGCTGGAAGCAGAGGGGACCGGCAACAACGTGGGAGAGGCGCTCGCGAACGCCGAGAAGAATGTCCAGGTGCCGGAAGGCTACTACAAGCGCCACTGCCGTCCGACAAAATAACCATCCTGATGCCGGTAAGCAACAGGCCTCGGCCTTCTGAAGGCTCCGTGCTTGGTAGCGGCAGCGGCCGGTCGGAACACCGTAGGTCCGGTCGCCCGCTGCCCCGGCTGACCGGGACCATCGGAGGCGATCAAATGGTGACGCGCTGCTCTTCGGGAAGCCACAGTTTGTCGGTGGGTTGCACAGTGAAGGTGGCGTAGAACTCGGGCAGGTTGCGGACGGGCTGGTTGCAGCGGAACTCGTTGGGAGAGTGGGGATCAGTGGCCACCTGGTCGGCAGTCGCCTCGTGGCGCCGTTTCTCCCGCCAGGTGCGGGCCCAGGCCATGAAGACGGCGGTGTAATCGAGGGCAGCGCCGCGCTTCTGCATGGCGATCCGGTAGGCGGCCAGCGAGGTGGCGAAACCACGGAGATCCGCCAGGTTCTCACCGACCGTGAACTTGCCGTTGACGTGCTGATCGGGTGGGACGCCGTCCGGCACGAGCTTGTCGTACTGGGCGATGAGCATGTCGGCGCGCTCGACGAAGGCGGCGCGGTCTTCGGGGGTCCACCAGTCGTGCAGGATACCGTCACCGTCGTATCTGGAGCCCTGATCGTCGAAACCGTGGCCCAATTCGTGACCGATCATCGCGCCGATGCCGCCGTAGTTGACAGCAGGGTCGGCTTCGGGGTCAAAGAACGGCGGCTGCAGGATGCCTGCGGGGAAGACGATCATGTTCATGCTGGCCGTGTAATAGGCGTTGACGGCCTGCGGAGTCATCCCCCACTCGCCGCGGTCCACAGGTGTGCCCAACTTGGCGAGCTGACGCCTGCTTTCGAAGACGTTCGCGGCGCGGATACTGGTAACGAGCTGGTCCTTGGTGACGGAGAGATTCGAGTAGTCGCGCCACTTGTCGGGGTAGCCGATCATCGGCTGGACCTTGTCGAGCTTGGCGATGGCGGCGTCGCGAGTCGCCTTGCTCATCCATTCGGTGCGCTGGAACCGCTCGCGGTAGGCCTCGCGCAGGTTGGCGACGAGATCGAGCGCCTGCTTCTTGGCCTCAGGTGGGAAGTGCTCGGCGACATATTTCTGGCCGAGCAGCTCGCCCGCCGTGGTGTTGATCAGGCGGACCGCCAGCTTCCACCGGTCCTCCGGCTGCTCGAGTCCTTTCAGAGTCTTGCCCGCGAAGTCGAAGTCGGCGTCGGCGAAATCCTTCTTCAGGAAGGCGGCGAATGCGCGGACGATGGCCAGTGTGAAGTACTCGCGCCAGACGGCGATGTCGGTATCGACCCACAGCTGCGCAAAAGCCGTGACGTACGAGGGCTCGTCGACCACCACAGTGGCGAACTTGGCGGGGCTTTCGGATATCGCCGCGAGCCAGCTGTCCCAATCGAATCCCGGTGCCTGCGTGCGCAACTCAGCCCAGCTGCGGATATTATAGGTCCTGTCGGCGTCGCGGGTGTCGACCTGGTTCCATTGTCCTGCAGCGATTCCTGTCTCCAGGTCGAGCACGCGTTGTGCCGTGCCCACCGGGTCTGGTAGTCCCGCGCCGGCGCCGAGGCGTTGCAGGTACGTGCGATAGGCGTCGCGGATCGGGGCTTTCCGCAGGTCACGGTAGTAGGCCTCGTCCGACATGCCGAGGCCGGACTGAGCCATCCTCGGCAGGTAGCGGGTTGAGTCCTTGGGATCGACGCCGACGTACAGCTGGAGCGGAGTGGTCTGAAACTGGGTGCGGAAACCTCCCGTCATGACCAGCTGACCGGCGACGTATGCAAGGTCCGACTTGGTCACGGCGTTGTCCACGGCCGCGAGCAGGTCGGCGATCGGCTTCGTGCCCTGAAGCTCGATCGTGTCGATGTCGAGACAGCCGCGGTAGAGGTCGCGCAGCTTCTGCTCCGGTGAGCCCGGCGCAGCGTCGTCGTCGATGCCCTCGAGGATGGCGTTGAGGTTATGGCGGGCGCGCTCGTCCATCTCCTCGAATGAGCCATAGCGGGACTTGTCCGGCGGTAGCTGGTAGGTCCGCAACCAGGTGCCGTTGACGTGAAGATACAGGTCGTCCTGAGGCCGGATTGTGTTGTCAGCCTTGGACAGATCGGGCCCGTCCGGCTTCGTGGACTCCGACGTACACGCTACGGGCGCCACGCCGAGAGCGAGCAGAAAAGCGCGGCGGCCAAACGGCGTTACAGTCAAAGAATCCCCCTCATTTTACGGCCCGGCGCCCGAGCGTACCGGAGAGAGTCGTACGGCCCAATGGGGACTCACGCGCCTGGGTTCGGCTGGACGGCCGCATTACTGCGGCGGTCCAGCTGCGCCAGCGAGAATCTGGCGGACCTCAACGGTCCGCGGATCGCGGTTGCTGCGTACGCCGCCGCTACGCGCCGCAGAGGTGAGACCCCGGACCTCCGTACCCTGTTCCTCTCGTGGGCGCGCTGCTGGCGAATGAACAGAGCCGACCGTTCGCCGAATCCGCCCTTGCCGCCATCACGCAGCACGCAGCACGCAGCACGCACCCAGCAGGTTTCGGACGAATCAGGTGGTGTGCAACTTCCCCGAGTTCTACTCGGCTTTCGGCACCGCAGCAGGAGATCGGATGTTCCTGCTAGCCAGCGGCTCGAACTGTCGACGTGCCATTCGCAGACCACGCGACATGAAAGAGCCTGATACGCACACGATTACATTGAGTACCTGATCTGGCGACGAAGCAAACAACGTGGCATACCTGACGCTTAGTGGTCCTGCCCGTAGGTTTGTCGTGCTGTTTGCGTGTCCTGCCAGGACACAACCTACGACAGGGCCAACTGCAAGGGGTCGACGCCCATCCGATGGCAAAACTGCACTCTTGTCCGATCGCTCATGTCCGGCATAGTTGCTGGCCAGCCGTCGAGGCTTGTCATCGAACCCGCCATTTAATGGCTGACGTCAACCACAACACCCGCGCGCGCCAACGCTGGTAATCGATAGCACAGCCAGAACTGAGCAGAATTTCCAATATATCCGCAGTTCAGAGGTTCACTGAACCAACGACACCTGACGCCGCCAACGCTTGACAAGACACCCATCGCACGCTCGTTCGATGCGAGTACATGGAGCTACCCATGTACTCACGAAACCAGTTGTCACCCCGAAAGAGCTACCTGCGATCCGAACTCGGGGACGGATGACCGTTCTGGCGCTGTTTCGCCCCGGGTCGGCGCAATCGCAGACGAGCCGACGAGCCACGGATGGCCGGTCGCCGGATCGCGGGAAGCCGCCGGTCGGCCCGGCGTTGCGCCCGGCGTTCGGCGGGTTTGTGTGTCCAGGTCTCCGGGCGCGCGGCCACCCAGCGCTGGGAATGCCAGGCGAACGGGATATGACCCAGGTACAGCGCGACCAGCACCAGCAGCAGCACGATCGGATAGGTGACCAGCGCCGCCGCGGCGAGCGCGACCAGGAACAGCAGTCCCGCCGCCGCCTGGGGGGCCACCGACACCGACTTCATGGCGAGCGTCGGAATGGTGCTGACGCACAGCGCGGCGGCGAACACCGTCCATGCCGCGACCTCGTAGAAGCCGACCCACCAGCCGTCGCCGAACTGCACGAACAGCGCCACCGGCACCATCGCGATGAGCGCACCGGCCGGAGCGGGCACGCCGACGAAGTACTCGCGCGCCCAGTCCGGCCTGGTGTCGTCGTCCATCAGGGTGTTGAACCGGGCCAGGCGCAGCACGATGCTGACCGCGAACAGCAGCGCGACGATCCATCCCACGCTGTTGCTGCTGAGCAGGGTCACGTACAGCACGAGCGCGGGGGCGACGCCGAAGGAGATGGCATCCGACAGCGAATCCAGCTCGGCGCCCATCTTGGTGGTGGCGTCGAGCATCCTGGCCAGCCTGCCGTCGAGGGTGTCCAGCACGGCCGCCGCGCCGATCATGGCCAGCGCGATGTCGAGCTTGCCGTCGAGGCCGAACTTCACCGCCGACAGCCCGGAGCACAGCGCCAGGATGGTGACGATGCTGGGCAGCAGGCGGATGCTCCGCCGCCTGCGCCGCTGGGTGGGTACCGCCGCTTCCATCACGAGTCGGCGGTTGAGCCGAGCACGGCGAGCACGGTCTCGCCGCCGATGGTGCGCTGACCGGGCTGCACGAGTAGCTCGGTGCCCGGCGGGAAGTACGTGTCGACCCGCGAGCCGAAGCGGATCAGGCCGTAGGTGTCGCCGATGGTCAGCACGTCGCCGGCCTGGGCGTCACAGACGATGCGCCGCGCGAGTAGGCCGGCGATCTGCACCACGACGACCCGGCTGCCCTCCGGCGTCTCCAGGAGCATGGTGTTGCGCTCGTTCACCGAACTCGCCTCGGGCAGGTCCGCGGAACGGAACTGGCCGGGCTGGTGCTGCACCGTGCGCACGATGCCGGAGACCGGCGTGCGCTGCACGTGGACGTCCAGCACGGACAAGAAGATGCTGACCCTGGGCAGCGGCTCGTCGCCGAGACCGAGCTCGGCGGGGGGAGCGGCGGTGTCGACCAGGGCGATCTCGCCGTCGGCGGGCGCGACCACCACACCCGGCCGGTTCGGCGGCACGCGATGCGGATGACGGAAGAAGGTCGCGCACGCCGCCGCGGCGAACAGGCCCGTGCGCCGCACCCATCTGCGCTTGCCGCCGACGACGGCGACCGCGAGGGGCGCGGCGACGAACGGGAGCCCGGCGGGATGCAGCGGAGGGATCGCGTTGCGGACCAGGTCGACGACGTGGCCGACTCCGGTTCGTTCAGGCGTGCCGGGCGGGGTGGGACGGCGGGCCACAGGCTCCTCTTTCGTGCTCGATGCAAACGGGTTGCGCCTCCTCAACGATAGGACGGGCGCAAGCGTTCACACCTTACGGGAAAGGAGCCTGTGGCACGCGGGGTCAGGACCTGACTCGGGCCCCCGTGACCAGTCGAACCAGGAACAGCAGGATGACCGCGCCACCCAGGCAGGTGAAGAAGCTGAACCAGAGCCCGGCGCCGTCGACGTCGACTCCGAACAGCTTCAACACGAACCCACCGAGCAGACCACCGATCACCCCGACGACGATATTGAGCAGAATGCCCTGCTGGGCGTCCGTCTTCATGATCTTGCTGGCGATCCATCCGGCCAGACCGCCGATGATGATCCATCCGATAATCCCGAGACCGAGCATGGTGTCCTCGCATCCTAGTTGGGCCACGCCTCGTGCAGCAGTGGCGTGCTCCGACGAGATACCCAGCGATTGTCGGAATACGCGCGGCGAATTAGCGACTTTCGGGCTAATATGAGGAAGCCTCATGTCTATCCACCGATGGGCGGGGGCTGATGAGGGACCGATTTCGATGCTTCGGGGAACACCCGGCGGCGCCGCCGCAGGTACATAGGAGACGCAGATGGCTGCTCGAATCGCCCAGACCACCGGGGCTGAGCACACGGCGCTTCTCGGGCTCGGCGTTTACCGCCCCGCTCGAGTGGTCACCAACGACGAGGTGGCAGGTCCGATCAACTCCAGCGACGAGTGGATCCGCACCAGGTCGGGCATCAAAACCCGGCGGTTCGCCGACGAATCGGAGACGATTCAGAGCATGAGCGTCGCGGCCGCGCGCGGCGCGCTGGAATCGTCGGGCCTCGCGGTCGACCAAGTCGATTGCGTGATCGTTGCTACGTCGACCCATCTGTTGCTGACGCCGGCCGCCGCGCCGCGCATCGCCACCGAACTCGGCATGAACGGCGCCGCCGCCTTCGACGTCTCGGCCGGCTGCGCGGGCTTCTGCCACTCGATAGCGCTGGCATCGGATCTGGTCCGCGCCGGCACCGCCGCACACGTGCTCGTGATCGGCGTGGAGAAGCTGACGAACACGGTCAACCCGACCGACCGCTCCACCGCCTTCCTTTTCGCCGACGGCGCGGGCGCGGTGATCGTGGGCCCCGCCGACGAGCCGGGCATCGGCCCCACCGTGTGGGGCTCGGACGGCACCCAGCACCACGCCATCCGGCAGGACAAGGACTGGATGGAGTACTTCCACGAGATCGATGAGAAGGGCCTGGAGGCGGTGCGGCCGTATCTGGCCATGGAAGGCACCGCGGTGTTCCGGTGGGCCGCGCACTCGCTGGAGAAGGTGTGCCGCGACGCGATCGACCGCGCAGGCCTGTCCCCTGAGGACCTGGACGCGATGATCCCGCACCAGGCCAACGGCCGCATCATCGAGATCATGGCCAGGGTGCTGAAGCTGCCCGAGCACTGCGCGCTCGCCAACGACATCGAGGAGGCGGGCAACACCTCCGCCGCCTCGATCCCGCTGGCCATGGAGGCGCTGCTGCGCAAGGGCGAGTCCAAGCCCGGCGACACGGCGCTGCTCATCGCGTTCGGCGCGGGTCTGTCCTACGCGGCGCAGGTCGTGACGCTGCCCAACTGGAAGTAACGCCGCACTCGCGGTCGCTCGCCGCGGCGCTGATCACAGGCTTCCCGTGACAGCACCGCGGCGAGCACGGCTCAGGCGCCCGCCTCGACCGCCGTCTTGATCTTGCCCAGCGTCTCGTTCATGCCGCGCACCAGCTGCTCCTCGAACGAAAGCTCACCGCCGAGCACCGCCTCGATCGCCTTGCGGGAGAACCAGGTGGTGCCGTTGGGGACGTCCCGCCGCTCGATCAGCCGCGTGCCGGACTCGGTCGGCTCCAGGGTGTAGCTCCACACCGTCCGGTTCTCGGTGACCCGGAACGCGAACGCCTGGTTCGGCTCGAAACGCACGATCCGGGAGGTGGTCGGCCAGTATTTCTTGCCGTCGCGGTTGAGGTTGATCGTCCAGGCGCCGGCCCGGAGCGAGCCGAGCGCCACCATGCGCACACACTGCGGGCTGAACTCCGGCATCCGCTTCAGATCGGAGACGACCGCCCACACCCGCTCAGGGGGTGCGGCGATGTCGATGGTGGCTTCGAGATTTTTCGGCAACGCTGCCTCCGGGATACGAGCGACGGACCGATGGCCTTGGTTGTCCGAACGCGTGTGGACGATGCGCGCACATTTTAGACGGGAAGACAGTTACGTCACATTTTCGCTACCGACCCACCGGCCGCTGTAATGCGCGGCGGGCAATAACAGATAGATGAAGCAACAGACACTGCCTCCAACTTTCGGCGTCCCAACGTGAGGTGATCGGCCGTGAAACTGCGCGCCCTGCTGCATCGTCGACCCGCGGAACAGGTTCCGCTACTGCCCGCCATCGAGCCCGAGAACGGGCGAAGAACCCGCGGCGCGGCGGCATCCCCGCGCACCGCCCGCGCGGCCGCACAGGAAGAACGTCTGGAGCGCCTGCTCACTCCGCGTGAGCTCGATCTCGTCCTGCGTCATCGGCTCTGAATCATCGGCTCTGAGCCCTGGGCGAACGCCCACGACAGACCGCACCGACAGGCTCCATACTCGTCAGGTGACTTCACCCGCTGCTACGAAACCGGCCATCCTGAGCGTCGACGACGATCCGGGCGTTTCCCGGGCGGTCGTGCGCGACTTGCGCCGCCGTTACGGCGCCGACTACCGGATTCTGCGCGCGGAATCGGGTGCGCAGGCGCTGGAGGCGCTGCGCGAGATGAAGTTGCGCGGGCAGCCGGTCGCGGTGTTGATCGCCGACTATCGGATGCCGGGCATGGACGGCATCGAATTCTTGGAGCAGGCGATGGACCTGCACCCCTACGCGCGTCGCGTGCTGTTGACCGCCTACGCCGACACCAACGCCGCGATCGACGCGATCAACGTCGTCGACCTGGACCATTACCTGCTCAAGCCGTGGGACCCGCCGGAGGAGAAGCTCTACCCGGTGCTGGACGGCCTGCTGGAGGCCTGGCGCGGCAGCGAGCATCGGCCGGTGACCGAGACCAAGGTGGTCGGCAATCGCTGGTCGCCCCGGTCGTCGCAGGTACGCGAATTCCTGGCGCGTAACCAGCTGCCCTACCGGTGGTACCTGGCCGACGAGCCGGAGGGCGCGCGCCTGCTGGAGGCGGCGGGGGCCGACCCCGAGCGCTGTCCGGTGGTGATCACCTCGGCGGGCGAGGCGCTCGTGCAGCCCTCCGACAGCGAACTGGCCCAGAACGTCGGCCTGACCGTCGCTGCGGCCGGCGAGTTCTACGACCTGATCGTGGTCGGCGGCGGTCCCGCCGGTCTGGGCGCGGCGGTCTACGGCGCGTCCGAGGGCCTGCGCACCGTGCTCGTGGAACGGACCGCTACCGGCGGGCAGGCCGGGCAGAGCTCGCGCATCGAGAACTACCTCGGCTTTCCCGACGGCCTGTCCGGCGCCCAGCTGGCCGACCGGGCGCGG
Organism: Nocardia abscessus; assembly: GCF_015477775.1. Classification (GTDB taxonomy): domain Bacteria; phylum Actinomycetota; class Actinomycetes; order Mycobacteriales; family Mycobacteriaceae; genus Nocardia; species Nocardia abscessus_A. The sequence goes on from NZ_JADLQO010000001.1 coordinate 245,582, forward strand.
CGCCAAGCCGCGAAGTTCGGCGCCGAGGTGGTCACCACGCGCGAGGTGGTCGCGCTGGAGGTCAACGGGTCGGCGCGCACCGTGCGGTTCGCCGACGGCGGCAGCCTGTGCGCGCACACCGTGATCATCGCGACCGGCGTCGACTACCGCCGCCATCCGGCGCCCGGCGTCGACGATTTCACCGGACGCGGCGTGTACTACGGCTCGGCCATGACCGAGGCCTCCGAGTGCGCCGATCACGACGTCTACATCGTGGGCGGCGCGAACTCCGCGGGCCAGGCCGCGGTGTTCCTGTCGCGCAACGCGCGCACCGTGCACCTGCTGGTCCGGGCGGATTCGCTGGAGCAGTCCATGTCGCACTATCTGATCCAGCAGATCGCGCAGATCGGCAACATCGAGGTGCACACCAACACCGAGGTGGTCGCCGCCGACGGCGCCGATCACCTGCAACAGATCGTGCTGCGCGACAACCGGACCGGCGCCGAGGAAAAGGCCGACGCGGAGCGGCTGTTCCTGTTCATCGGCGCGGCGCCGCAGACCGAGTGGCTCGACGGCGTCGTCACCCGCGACGACGCGGGTTACGTGCTCGCCGGGCCGGACCTGATGGTCGACGGCGCGCGCCCCGCCGGCTGGGAGTTGTCCCGGCCACCACACCATCTGGAGACGAGCGTGCCAGGCGTGTTCGTGGCGGGCGACGTGCACGCCGAGTCGGCCAAGCGCGTCGCCTCCGCCGTCGGCGAGGGCGCGATGGCCGTCATGCTCGTCCACCGTTATCTCGCCTGATCAGGAGGCCGCAATGACTTCGAACCAGACCGCGGACCGCAGCAGCAGGCTGGTGTGCGACCCCGCCGAGCTGCGCACCCTGTTCCTGTTCGAGAAACTGAACGACGAGCAACTGGAATGGCTGTGCGCCGACGGCCGGATCGAGACCATCGAACCCGGTCTCGTCTTCCGCGAAGGCGAACCGGCCACCTGCTTCTACGTGCTGATGGACGGCGAGGTGGTGCTCACCAAGCAGTCCGCAGGCGCGGAGATCGAGCTGGTCCGCACCGAGCACCACGGCTCCTACGCGGGCGCGTGGATGTCCTACATCGGCGACAAGGTCGACCAGACCTACAGCGGCTCCATGTACGTGACGCGACCGTCGCGGTTCTACGTCCTGGACGCCGAGGTCTTCGCCCGGATGATGCACGAGTGGTTCCCGATGGCCGTGCACCTGCTCGAGGGCGTGTTCTTCGGCAACCGCAACACCAACGCGCGCATCGGTGAACGCGAACGGCTGCTCGCGCTCGGTTCGCTCTCGGCTGGTCTCACCCATGAGCTGAACAATCCGGCCGCCGCGGCGGTGCGCGCCACCGCGGGCCTGCGCGAACGGGTCGCCGGCATGCGGCACAAGCTCGCGATGATGGCGGAGGGCAAGTTCGATCCGTCCTCCCTCGGCGCCTTGGTGCGCATGCAGGAGGAGGCGGCCGCCCAGGTCGCGAAGGCGCCGGAGCTGTCGCCGATGGAGGCCGCCGACCGCGAGGACCTGCTCGGGGAGTGGCTGGAGGAGCACGGCATCGCCGACGGCTGGAACCTCGCGCCGAACTTCGTCCAGGCCGGTTTCGACACCGACTGGCTGGAACGGGTGGCCGCCACTCTGGAGGGCGCTCCGGAACAGGTGTTCCAAGGGGCCATCCGCTGGCTGAACTACACCATCGAGACCGAGTTGCTGATGAACGAGATCGGCGACTCGACCACCCGCATCTCCTCGCTGGTCGGCGCCGCGAAGCAGTACTCGCAGATGGACCGGGCGCCGTTCCAGGTGGTCGACATCCACGAACTGCTCGACAGCACGCTGGTGATGCTCAGCCGCAAGATCGGCGACGGGGTGCGCGTGGTCAAGGAGTACGACCGCACCCTGCCCCAGGTGCCCTGCTACGCCGCCGAGCTGAACCAGGTGTGGACCAACCTGATCGACAACGCGGTGTACGCGATGAACGGCGAAGGCACCCTGAGCATCCGCACCAGGCACGAGAACGACTGCGCGGTCGTGGAGATCGGCGACACCGGCTCCGGCATCTCGCCGGAGGCGCGCAACCGGATCTTCGAACCGTTCTTCACCACCAAGCCGATGGGCGAGGGCACCGGGCTCGGACTGGACATCTCGTTCCGCATCGTGGTCAACAAGCACAACGGTGACATCCGGGTGGACTCCGAGCCGGGCGACACCAGGTTCACCGTCTGGCTGCCGCTGCACCGCCCCGGCCCGGAGCAGCTCGACGGCGCCACTCCAGCGAACACGGAAGGACAGTCATGACCGAGCGACTCGCGGGCATCGATCCCGCCGTACCACCCAGCGGTCCCGGCTGCGCGGAGTGCGAGCAGAACTCCGGCTGGTGGGTGCATCTGCGCCGCTGCGCCCAGTGCGGGCACGTCGGCTGCTGCGACACCTCCCCCGCGCAGCACGCGACCGGTCACGCGAAGAGCACCGGTCACCCGTTCATCCAGAGTTTCGAGCCGGGCGAGGACTGGTACTACAACTTCGAGACCGGAGAGATGTACACCGGCGGACCGGAATTGGCGCCACCGCACAGTCATCCGGCTGATCAGGGCGTGCCTGGCCCGCGCGGCCGCGTCCCGGCGGATTGGCAGGCACACATCCACTGATCACGGGAGAACCGGTACGCTGCTGCGAACGCCGGGGCCTCCGGCACCGAGATCCACCCGGGAAAGCACGGTATGAAACGAACTTCCACCATCGTCCTGGCCGTCGGGACGGTGGGTTTCCTGCTGGCAGGCTGCGGCGGAGCGGACGAGTCCACCGACGCGAACGGATTGCGCAAGGGCTCCGCGAGCGCGACCACGTCCGCCTCGGCCGCGCGCACCACGACCGCTCCCGACACCGCGACGCCGGACACCCCGGCGGGCACGGAGGCGCAGGCCACGACGAAGCAGAGCGACCCCTCGCTCGGCCCGGCGTCCAGCACCACCTGCGGTGAGTTCCGGAAGCTGGACACCGACGGCGAGAAGGCGCTGATCGAGCAGATCCTCGCGGAGAACCCGGGCGGCCCGTTCGACGGCAGCCCGAACGTCGCGCTGGGCACCGCCAAGCTGGTGTGCCTGTCGCCGAGCGTCGCAGGCACCTCGGTCGCGATCGCCGCCGGAATCGTGAAGAAGTAGGCGGACGACCCTTCTCCACGGGCCCGGGAACGATGAACCGTGACCGATGCCGTGCCCACGCGGCAGAATGGCACAGTGGCAGAACTGGCACTCACCGCCCGCTTGAATCCCTCCGCCGCTGACGCCCGGCGCGGGGTGGTCCGGTTGCATCCGGAGGCGCTGACCGCGCTGGGGCTGCGGGAGTGGGACGGCATCATGCTGGTCGGCTCACGGCGCACGGCCGCGGTGGTCGGCGTGGCGCGCCACGGAACGCCCGCCGGTGTCGCCCTGCTCGACGACGTCACGCTGTCCAACGCCGGGTTGCGTGAAGACGCGACAGTGGTGATCTCCCCCGCCACGGTCTACGGCGCCAAACAGATCACGGTGAGCGGCTCGGTACACGCCACCCGGACGATTCCGGGCGCGACCCTGCGGCAGGCGCTGCTCGGGAAGGTCGTCACGGTCGGCGACGCGGTCTCGCTGTTGCCGCGCGACCTCGGCCCCGACATCAGCTCCACGGCGGCCACCCAGGCGCTGTCGCGGACTTTCGGCATCGCCTGGACAACGGAGTTGCTGACCGTCACCGCCACCGATCCGCGCGGGCCGGTGAGCGTGCAGCCGAATACCGCCGTCGTCTGGGGCGCGGGAGCGGTCGCCGCACGCGACGCCGCCGATCTGGCCTCGGCCGGAACCCCGATCCCGGTGGGCGAGGCCTCGCGCGGCGCCATCGAGGCCGCCGTCTTCGACACGGCCGCGGGCACCAACGGCGCCACGGTGGGCCGGATCGCGGCGCCCGGGGAGGCCACCGCGATCATCTCGGTCGAAGACCTGGCCGGCGCGCGCAGCCAGGCCGCGAAACTCGGCGAATGGCTCAGCCTCGCCTTGGACGAGCCCGAATTGCTGCGCACGCTCGGTGCGCGCCCGCACCTCGGCGTGCTGATCACCGGCCCCGCCGGTGTCGGCAAAGCGACGCTGGCCCGCTCGGTCGCGGCCCCGCGTCGCGTGGTGGAACTGGACGGCCCCACCATCGGCGCGGCTGAGAGCGGGGCGCGGCTGCGCGTGGTCGCCGAGGCGGTGGCCGATATCGGCTGCGGCAGGGGCGGCGTCCTGCTGATCACCGACATCGATGCCCTGCTGCCCGCGGCCGCCGAGCCGGTCGCCACGCTCATCCTCGACCAGTTGCGCGCCGCGATCGCCGAACCGTGCGTCGCGTTTCTCGCGACCACGGCGCACCCCGCCGGGATCGACCAGCGGCTGCGGGCGCCGGATCTGTGCGACCGCGAGCTCGCGCTGCCGCTGCCGTCGGCCGCCGTGCGCAAGGCGCTGCTCGAGCAGCTGTTGCGCCGGGTGCCGACCGCGGAGCTGAAGCTCGACGAGATCGCCGCCCGCACGCCGGGATTCGTGATGTCGGATCTGGCGGCGCTGTGCCGGGAGGCGGCGCTGCGCGCGGCGTCGCGGGCCAGGGAGCAGGGCGAGCCACAGCTCACCCAACCCGACTTGCTCGGTGCGCTCGAGGTCATCCGGCCGCTGTCGCGCTCGGGCATGGAGGAACTCGCCATCGGCAGCCTGAGCCTGGACGACGTCGGCGACATGGTGGAAACCAAGCAGGCGCTGACCGAGGCGGTGCTGTGGCCGCTGCGGCACCCGGACTCCTTCGCCCGCCTCGGCATCGAGCCGCCGCGCGGGGTGCTGCTCTACGGCCCGCCCGGTTGCGGCAAGACCTTCCTGGTGCGCGCGCTGGCCGGTACCGGTCAGCTCAGCGTGCACGCGGTCAAGGGCGCCGAACTGCTGGACCGGTGGGTCGGCTCGTCGGAGCGCGCGGTGCGCGAATTGTTCCAGCGGGCGCGCGATTCCGCGCCATCGCTGATCTTCCTGGACGAGGTGGACGCGCTGGCCCCGCGCCGCGGCCAGAGCGCCGACTCCGGTGTCGGCGACCGGGTGGTCGCGGCACTGCTCACCGAACTCGACGGCGTGGAACCGCTGCGTGACGTGGTGGTGCTGGGCGCGACCAACCGGCCGGAGTTGATCGACCCGGCGCTGCTGCGGCCGGGCAGGCTGGAACGACTGGTCTTCGTACCGCCGCCGGACGCCGCCGCCCGGCGGGAGATCCTGCGCACCGCGGGCCGCGCGGTGCCGCTGGCCGCCGACGTCGACCTGGACGCGCTCGCCGAGAAACTGGACGGCTACTCCGCGGCCGACTGCGCGGCGCTGCTGCGCGAGTCCGCTCTCACGGCGATGCGCCGGGACATGCACGCGGCCGACGTCACCGCGGCCGACGTGCTGGCCGCCCAGGCGGTGGTGCGGCCCTCGCTCGACCCGTCGCAGATCGACACGCTGCGCCGGTACGCGGACAGCCGCGGCTAGATCACGAGCAAGACGCGAGCTTCAGCCAATCCCTGGTAATTCGGCTTGAACCGCGGTTTTCCGATCGGAGACATTTACTGGCGAATTTTCGGCAATCACAAGATCGCGTGCGCACCACGGGTATGTTCGACAATCGTGCGCAAGGTCGGCGAGATTGTCGATGCGACCACGGCCTTCACGGGAGCCGCGGTCGCGGGCGTCACGCTGTTCCTGCCGGTCACCGTCAGCGCCCAGAGCCAGTCCTCGTCGTATCGGATCGTCGGCCTGCTCAACAGTGTGCCGCGCAGCGCGGCGCTGGGGGTGATCGTCGCCGTGGCGGTCGCCGTGCTGGTCTCCACCACCACACGGCCGCTGACCGGATGGGCGACGGCGACGGCCGCGGCCGCGGCGCAGCTGATCAACCACTTCGCGGGACGCGACGCGTCGACGGCCGAGATGCTCACCACGCAGAACTACATCGACTCGGTGTGCGCCGCGGTACTGCTCGGCGGACTGGGAGCCGTCGTGTTGCGCCGCCCGCTGCCCGGCGCGGCCTTCGCCGTGGGCGGAGTCGGATTCTTCGGCTTCGGCGATCTGGCGGAACTGCTGAACATCAACGTGGACGCGTACTCGGTGCTGGAGACCCCGACGCGCTGGATGCTCGGCGCGGCGCTGGCCCTGCTGGTGATCAGCACCCTGCACAACTGGAAGCGCACCGAGGAGCCGAAGACGCCGCGCATGGCGATCGCGCTGCCGGTAACGCCGATCCTCGCCGCCATGGTGCTCGCGCTGGTGGTCCTGGCCGGCACCGAGTGGCTGGGCCGCCAGTACAGCAAGCTGCCCGCCGAGAGTCACGCGGTCGAGATCGGGATCGTCGTCGCCGCCACGATCGTCAGCGCGACCGCCGCGGCCATGCTGCTGCCCGGCCGCGACGGCACCGGCGTGTACCTGGCGGTGAGCCTCACCGCGGCCGTCGACGCCGTGGGTTACGCGGTCCGGCCCGGCTGGACCTCCGCGGTGCTGATCGCCTTGACCGCCGCCGGACTCGCCATCGGCGCTCGCATGCCCTCGGCCGCCCTCGCCATCCTGCTCCTCGCGGGTATCGCGGTCTTCGCCATCGTCACCTCGACCTCCGCGGGAACCGTCGCCTTCACGGTGATCAGCGGCGTCATCGCGTTGACCGCGGGTTACTGCTGCGGCACGGCGCGACCGCACTACGCGCCGAGCGGCGTGCTCGCGATCACCGCGCTCTACCTTCCCTCGGCGGTGTCGGTGATGCCGGACAAGTTCAAGGACTGGCGCGAGGACGTGGCGGTGCACGACGCCACCCCGGGCCGCACCGCCCTGGCCATCGTCATCGGCAGCGCGATCGGACTCGTCGTACTGCGCAAATTCCGGCCGCGCAGCAAGCGTCGAGCAAAGGGGCAATCGGAAAGCGAATCATTAGCGGATATATAGCCGCTGTTCCAGGGGATGGCGGACGCCATACTTGCCGCTTCCGCGATAAATGCAGGCTTTACGTAGGATTGTCCCGGACACCCCGCCGCCCCTACCCGACGGAGTGAAGTTTGCTCGCAATCCTGCTCGCTCATGCCGCTGCCGCCTTGACGGCACCGCTGTGGGTGCGGGTACTGGGGCGCAACGCTTTCTACCTGCTGGCCTCGGTGCCGCTCGGCTGTCTCGGCTGGGTGATCGCGAATTGGTCCGAGCCGCAGCGCGTTCGCCTGAGCTGGGCGCCGAGCATCGGGCTGAACATCGATCTGCGCTTCGACACGCTCGCGGCGGTGCTGTGCGCGCTCGTGCTGGGCATCGGAGCGCTGGTCCTGGTCTACTGCGCCAGGTACTTCGAGAACGACCAGGCGCGGCTCGGGGTGTTCGCCGCCGAGCTGGTCGCCTTCGCAGGCGCCATGTTCGGCCTGGTCACCAGCGACAACATGGTGCTGCTCTATGTGTTCTGGGAAGCGACGACGGTGCTGTCGTTCCTGCTGATCGGTCACAACGCCGAGCAGGCGGCCAGCCGGAGGTCCGCGATCCAGGCCCTGCTGGTGACCGGCGCGGGCGGATTGGCGATGCTGGCGGGCATCGTCGTGCTGGGCACGGCGAACGGCAGCTATCTGCTGTCGGATCTGCTCGCGGGAACGCCGCCGAGCGGGGTCGCGGTCGACGTCGCGGTGGCGCTGCTGCTGGTGGGCGCGCTCACCAAATCCGCGGTGGTGCCGCTGCATTTCTGGCTGCCCGGCGCGATGGCCGCGCCGACGCCGGTGAGCGCCTACCTGCACGCCGCGGCGATGGTGAAGGCGGGCGTGTACCTGATCGCCCGGCTCGCACCGGTGTTCGCGCAGAACCCGGTGTGGCATCCGCTGGTGCTCACCCTCGGCCTGGCGTCGATGCTGCTGGCGGGGTTGCGATCACTCCAGGTAACCGACCTGAAACTGGTGCTGGCCTTCGGCACGGTGAGCCAGTTGGGCTTCCTGATCGTGCTGGTCGGCATCGGCACGCCCGACGCCGCGCTGGCGGGCGTGACGATGATCGTCGCGCACGCGCTGTTCAAAGCGTGCCTGTTCCTGGTGGTCGGGATCATCGATCACGGTGCGGGAACGCGCGACCTGCGCAGGCTGTCCGGCCTCGGCCGCCGCGCTCCGGTGCTGTACGGCACCGCGATCCTCGCGGCGCTCAGCATGGCGGGCATCCCGCCGCTGCTCGGTTTCGTCGGCAAAGAAAGCGCGCTGAGCGCCGTCATGGACGCGGACGTACTCACCGCGCCCGGCCGCGGCGCGGTGCTGGCCTGCGTCGTGCTCGGTTCGATACTGACGGTCGCTTACAGCATCAGGTTCGTCCAGGGCGCCTTCGCCGACAAGGGTGTCGAAGCACAGCCCGCCGCCACACCGCCGGCCCACCACCCGAGCGAACTTCCCGTCGCCGCGGGCCGGGAACCCGAGGATCGTCTCCGCTGGCATCCGCCGGGTGCGCTCTTCCTGGCGGCACCGGCGCTCCTCGCCGTCGCGGGCGTGGTGGCCGGTCTCGCGCCGTCCTGGTTGGACGCACGGTTGCGCCCCTACGCCGAAACGCTCGCAGGCACGCCGGTTTCCCATCTCGCGCTGTGGCACGGCTTCGACCCCGCCCTGGCGGTGACCCTGTTGATCGTCGTCGGCGGTGTCCTGCTGTACCGGCTGCGCGACCGCTTCCCGGAATCGGCGCACCCACGCCTGGGCAACGCCGACCGCGCCTACGACGCCACGCTGCGCGCGATGGACACCCTCTCCCTGCGGATGACCGGCGCCGTGCAGCGTGGGTCGCTGCCGCTGAGCCAGGCCACGATCCTGGTCACGCTGATCGTCCTGCCGACCGTGCTGCTCGCGCTCGGCGCCCGCACCGGAGTCACGCTGCGCCTGTGGGATTCGCCGCTGCAACCGGCCATCGGGGTGATCATGGTGGTGACGGCGATCGCCGCGACGGTGCTGCGCAACCGATTGGCGAGCGTGCTGGTCGTCGGTGTGACCGGCTACGGCAGTGGTGTGATCTTCGCGCTGCACGGCGCGCCCGACCTCGCGCTCACCCAATTCCTGGTGGAGACGCTCACGCTGGTGATCTTCGTTCTCGTGCTGCGCGCTTTCCCCGCGCGGATCGAGGCGAGCCGCAGGACCGCGTTCAAGGCGCGCAGGGCGCTGCTGGCCGTGGGAACGGGAACTGTGGTCGCGGTGCTGGCCGGGTTCGCCGTCGCGGCCCGTACCGCCGAACCCGTCTGGCCCCGGATCCCCGACGCCGCCTACGAGTTCGGCGGCGGCAAGAACGCCGTCAACGTCTTGCTCGTCGACCTGCGGGCATGGGACACCCTCGGCGAGATCTCGGTGCTCGTCGTCGCCGCGACCGGCGTGGCCTCACTGGTCTTCCGCAGCAGGCGTTTCGGCAGCGCGCCACGAGCGGCGGACTCTCCCGACTACGATCCGGCGCTGGTGAGCTGGCTGCCCGCGGGCCGGTTGGTCGACCGGGCCGAGCGGTCGATGGTCCTGCAGATCACCACGCGCCTGGTGTTCCCCACCATCATGGTGCTGTCGGTCTACTTCTTCTTCTCCGGCCACAACGCCCCCGGTGGAGGATTCGCGGGTGGGCTCACCGCCGGGCTCGCGCTGACCCTGCGATATCTCGCGGGTGGCCGCTACGAGCTGGGTGAGGCGCTCCCTGTCGACGCGGGCCATGTCCTCGGGGCGGGCCTCCTGCTGGCGGCGGGCACCGCGATGTCGTCGCTGCTGCTCGGCGCGCCTCCGCTGTCCTCGGCGATCATCGAGGTTTCGCTGCCGGTGGTCGGGCACGTCAAGGTGGTCACCGCACTGCTGTTCGATCTCGGCGTCTATCTCATCGTGGTCGGCCTGGTGCTGGACGTGCTGCGCAGTCTCGGCGCGCGGCTGGACAGTGAGCTGGCCGACGCCGAGGCCCCTTCGGCGAACGGCGGTTCCGGCGCATGACGGCCAACCTGACCTTGCTGGTGGTGATCGGCGTCCTGGTCGCCTGCGGGGTGTACCTGATCCTGGAACGCGCGGTATCGAAGATGCTGCTCGGGTTGATCCTGTTCGGCAATGCGGTGAACCTGCTGATCCTCACCGCGGGCGGCGGCGACGGTGAGCCGCCCATCCACGGCGCCGCCGACACCGAGGAGATGGCCGATCCGCTCGCCCAGGCGATGGTGCTCACCGCGATCGTGATCACCATGGGCATCGCGGCATTCGTGCTCGCCCTCGCCTACCGCGCCTACATGCTCACCACCAGCGACGACGTCGCCAACGACGAGGAAGACGCGGAGGTCGCCCGGCGGCGGGCCGGAGAGGACCCGGAGACGTGAGCCCCGCTTCCGGCCTACTGCCGATCCTCATGCCGCTGCCGGTGCTCGTTCCGCTGCTCGGCGCCGCGGCCACGCTCGTCTTCGGCCGCAGGCCCCGCATCCAGAGCGCGGTCAGCGTCGGCGCGCTGTCGTGTGTCGTCGTGATCTGTGGCCTGCTGCTGTTCCTGGCCGACCGGGACGGCACCACCGCGTTGCAGGTCGGCAACTGGGCGGCGCCGATCGGCATCACGCTGGTGGTGGACCGGCTCTCGGCGGCGATGCTGCTCGTCTCGTCCATCGTCCTGCTGTCGGTCGCGCTCTACGGCGCGGGCCAGAACATCCGCGACGGCGACGCGCGGCAGCCGACCTCCATCTACCGGCCCACGTATCTCGTTCTGACCGCCGGTGTCTCGGCCGCCTTCCTCGCCGGTGACCTGTTCAACCTCTTCGTGGGCTTCGAGATCCTGCTCGCGGCGTCGTTCGTGCTGCTCACCGTGGGCGCGACCACCGAACGCATCCGGGCGGGCGTGGCCTACGTGATGGTGTCGATGGTCTCGTCGCTGATCTTCCTCACCGGCATCGGACTGACCTACGCGGCCACCGGGACGCTGAATCTCGCCCAGCTCGCCGTCCGGTTCGGCGCCGTGCCGGAGGGCACGCGCACGGCCGTGTTCGCGGTGCTGCTGGTGGCGTTCGGCATCAAGGCAGCCGTCTTCCCGCTGTCGAACTGGCTGCCCGACTCCTACCCGACCGCCCCGGCCCCGGTCACCGCCGTGTTCGCCGGCCTGCTCACCAAGGTCGGCGTCTACGCGATCATCCGGACGCACTCGCTGCTGTTTCCCGACGGCGGCTTCGACTCGGTGCTGCTGGTGTGCGGCCTGCTCACCATGCTCGTGGGCATTTTCGGCGCCATCGCGCAGAGCGACATCCGCCGTCTGCTGTCGTTCACGCTGGTCAGCCACATCGGATACATGGTGTTCGGGGTCGGGCTGGCCAATGCGGCCGGGCTGGCGGGCGCGGTGTTCTACGTGGCGCACCACATTCTGGTGCAGACCGCGCTGTTCCTGGTGGCCGGACTGATCGAGCGGCAAGCCGGATCGACTTCGCTGCGCCGATTGGGCGGACTCGCCGCCGCCAGCCCGCTGCTGGCCGTGCTGTTCCTGGTTCCCGCGCTCAATCTCGGTGGCATCCCCCCGTTCTCGGGGTTCATCGGCAAGGTGGCGCTCCTGCAGGCGGGCGCCGAGAAGGGCAGCGTGCTGGCCTGGGTGCTGGTCGGCGGCGCCGTGCTCACCAGTCTGCTCACCCTCTACACCGTGGCCCGGGTATGGAGCAAAGTGTTCTGGCGACCGCGCGAAGACGCGCCCGAGGGGCATCTCACCGCGGCGAAGCCGCCGACGTTGATCGAGGACACGACCGACGTGCACTACGACGAACGCACCGATCCCGGCCGGATGCCGCCGCTGATGGTGCTGTCCACCGCGGCGCTGGTCGCGGTCGGTCTGTGCCTGACGGTGCTGGCGGGCCCGATCCTCGCGATCGCCGACCGGGCGGCGATCGACCTGCGTGATCCCGGCGTGTACATCGGCGCGGTGCTGGGCGGCTCGCCCGGCGATCCGGGAGGTCCGCGATGAGCGCCGAGCAGACCTGGCGGGGCCCGCGGCGCGACACGGTGATCCGGGTCGGCATTCTTTTGTGGCTCACCTTGGTCTGGCTCGCCCTGTGGGGCGACCTCAGCGTCGCGAACATCCTGGGCGGGCTGGTGGTCGGCGCACTGATCATGGTGGCGCTACCCCTGCCGAGAGTGCCGGTGACCGGTCGGTTGAATCCGCTTCCGATGGTCGAATTGATCGTGGTGAGCTCGTATTACGCGCTGAAGTCGAGTCTCCAGGTCGCGTGGTTCGCGATCCGCCCCGCCGGAACGCCGGTGTCCGGGGTACTGCGGGTGTACTCGGCCACCCGGTCGGATCTGGTGCTGGTGCTGTGGACCGACCTGCTCAACCTGATCCCCGGCACCATGGTGCTGGAGATCGACCGCGGGCGCTGCGTCGTCTACGTGCACGTCCTCGACGTGGGCAGCGACGCGGCCGTGGCCGAGTTCTACCGGACCACCCGGCGGTTGGAACGCCTGCTGATCGAAGTGTTCGAACGTCCCACCGGATGGCCGCGCTCCCGGCCGACCACGCCACCGGAGGTGGCATCGTGACCGTCGTCGCTGTCCTCGCCGCCGTCATCCTGGCCGCGGCCGCCCTGCTCACGACCTATCGCGTCGTAGTGGGACCGAGCACCCTGGACCGCGTCGTCGCCGTCGACTCGCTGATGGCCATCGCCGCCTCCGGACTGGCCGTGTGGGCGGCCTACAGCGCCGACACCACCGTGGTGCCCGCGATCGTCGTGCTGGCGCTGGTGGGCTTCCTCGGCTCGGCAGCGGTGTCCCGATTCCGAGTGCGGGACGACACATGAACCTCTGGCACGTGCTCGCGGGCGCCCTGATCCTGTTCGGTTCGACGCTCGCGCTGACCGCCGCGATCGGGATCGTGCGCTTCCCCGACACGCTGACCCGGATGCACGCCGCCACCAAGCCGCAGGTCGTCGGACTGATCCTGGTGCTGGTGGGCGCCGCGATCCAGCTGCGCGGCCACGGCAACGTCTGGGCGCTGGTACTGGTCGGGCTGTTCACCCTGCTCACCGCCCCCGTGATCGCCCACATCATCGGCCGCACGGCCTACCGGGAGCAGCGCCACCGCGACGGGCTGCTGCGCGTCAACGAGATGCGCGACGACGACGTCGATTAGCCCGCCCGACCGGCCTCAGCTCGTGGCCGGCTCGACTTCCCGTTCCACCTGGCGCGCCTCTCGCACCGTCGCGAACCACGTCGCGTGGAAGGCCGCCGCCAGTCCGGCCAGCAGCCCGAGCACGACGGTGCCCGCGAGCACCGGGTACTCGGCCATCGGCACGGCGAGGTACCGGTAGGACAGCAGCAGCGCCGCCAGCACGACCGCACCGGAGGCGACCAGCCGGACGCGGAACCATCCCCAGCCGCGCTCCGGCTCGCGCAGCGCCGATTCGACGGTGAGGCACAGCACCGCGCCCGCGACCAGGTCGACGCCGTAGTGGTAACCGAAACCGAGGGTGGCCGTCAGGGTGGCCAGCAGCCAGAACGCGCCGCCCCAGCGCAGCCAGCGCGGAGCGGGCTCGCCGTCGATGCCGCGGCGGGTGTGCAGGAATACCGACAACGCCCAGGCCGTGTGCATGGAGGGCATGCAGTTGCGCGGGATCGCCGCGTCGAACGGCAGCGGCATCGGATTCCGATCGATCGGCGGCACTACGCCCGGCCAGTAGTTGCCCAGTTGCAGCCCGTTGCCGTCGGGTCCGTAGGCGAACATCGGCCCGACGACCGGGAACAGCACATAAACGAGGGGGCCGATCAGCCCGAGCACGAGAAAGGTCCGCACCAGATAGTGCGACGGCCACCGGCCCGACGACACCACTCGGCGCAGCTGCCACACAGCCACGACGATCGCCGCCACGGGCAGCTCGATATAGACCCAGTGCAGCACCGCGTAGACCACCGGCCCCAGCGCGTCGACCGCGCGGCCGAGCACCCATGACGGGTCGCCCAGCGCATGGTCGGCGAGCATCACGTACTCGTCCAGCACCGTGGGCCTGCCGATCACGGTGACGTGCAGCCACACGTCACCGACCTTGGTGGCCAGGACGAGCAGCGCGCCGAGCGCGACCGCGTGCAGCGCGTCGCGCCGTTCGCGACCGGACCAGCGCAGCCAGGCCACCAGCGCCAGGCCGGTCAGCACGATCACCGGACCGTTGCCGACCGCGAACGGCTCCCCCGCCAGCAAGCGGGCGCCCGCCCACACCACGTCGACGGCCACCGCGACGCCGACCGCGACCCATCGCCGCCGGGCCGAAATGCCCACCAGCGCAAGCACCAGCCCGGCCCAGGGCACGGACATGGATTTGGGTGTACCGACGTAATCCCGCGCCACACTCTCCAGCGGGCCTTCGAATCCCTGCCCCACGGCGACGACCTGCAGCACGAGCAGCAGGACCGGCACCGCGGCCACCGCCGCGGCGACCCGAACCCGGGTCTGTGGCGCGCGGCGGCTCGGTGCCGCGCTTCCTACTTTGGAACCCGGGTCTTCGACTAGCATCCGACCATAGTAAACGGGGGGTGAACGCCGTCCCCCTGGCCAGCTGAACGGCAACCGACCTATCCGCGGCCGGACGTTACTGTTTCAGCTCCTCGACCAGCGCGTCCACCACCGCGACCAAATCGCCCTGCGATGCCGCGGCAACCCGGCGCTGCCGCTGATAGGAGGCGCCCCGCTTGGGGATCTCGGCCACCAGCGCGAGCTCGTCCGCGCAGTCCAGCCGCGCCGCCGTCGGCTCCAGCCGGTTCAGCAGATCGTTCAGGTCGTCGGTGACCAATCGCTCGTTGCTGTCGGCGTCGGTGATGATGATCGCGTCCAGCCCGTAGCGGGCGGCGCGCCACTTGTTCTCCTGCACATGCCACGGCGGCAGCGTCGGCAGGTCCTCGCCGTTCTCGACGCGGTGATCGAGGTCGACGATCAGGCAGTGGATGAGCGCGGCCATCGCGGCGAGCTCGGCGCGGGTGGAGATGCCGTCACAGACCCGCACCTCGATGGTGCCCCACTTCGGCGCCGGGCGGATGTCCCAGTGCATGCCGCCGAGCTGCGTGAAGACCCCGGTTTTGAGCTGATCGTGCACGAAATGCTCGAACTGGGTCCAGTTCTCGAACTGGAACGGCAGGCCCGCGGTCGGCAGCTGCTGGAACATCAGCGTCCGATTGCTGGCGTAGCCGGTGTCGGACCCGGACCACATCGGCGAGGCCGCGGAGAGCGCGAGCAGATGCGGGTACGACAGCAGCAACGAGTTGAGGATCGGAAAAACCTTGTCGCGGTGGGAGACTCCGACGTGCACGTGCACGCCCCAGATCATCATCTGGCGGCCCCACCACTGGGTGCGCTCGATCAGCTCGTCGTAGTGCTCCGACCGGGTCAGCTGCTGGGCCGACCACTGCGCGAACGGATGGGTGCCCGCGCAGAACAGGTCGACCCCGAGCGGGTCGGCGGCGCGGCGCACCGTGTTCATGGTGCCGGTCAGGTCTTCCACCGCCGCGCCCACGGTCTCGTGCACGCCGGTGACGAGTTCCACGGTGTTGCGCAGCAGCTCCTTGGTCACCTGCGGGGTGCCGTCGTGGGCACGCAGGTCACCGAGCGAATCGAAGACCTCCGCAGCGGTATTCGACAGATCGCGGGTCACCTTGTCGACCAGCGCGATCTCCCATTCGACCCCGATGGTGGGCCGGGGCGAACCTTCGAAGGGAACGTGCTCGATTCCTGCCCCGGCCATATGCCACCGCGCTACTGGATCACGCCACAGGCGACACGGCCACCCGCGTCGCCCGTCGCTAGGGTCGATTCGTCGGGGCCCGCGACGCCATCGGCACGGACGTAACGGTTGGGGATGTTGCCGAAATTGTCGGCGTCGGCGTGGATGATCAGGGCCTTGCCCTTCACGTCGTCCAGCGTGACCGTGTCGGTGGTGGTGACCAGCTTGGCGGCGCCGTCGGAGCGCACCTCCAGCGAGGTCAGATCACCGCTGGCCGGGTGCGCGTTGGCGCTGCCGACCTGCAGATGACCACCGGCGGACAAGAAGTCGCCCGCCGGGCCGCCGGTCGGCGCGACCGAGTTCGCCTCGCACTTGCCGATCTGATGCACGTGCAGGCCGTGGAAGCCGGGACGCAGCCCGCGTGCCTCGACGGTGACCTGCAGGTGGCTGCCGTCCTCGGTGAAGTTCGCGGTGCCGACCGAGGCGCCCGAGGGGTCCTTGAGCTCCACGTTCGCCCCGGACGCGGTGTGCGGCATGCCGTGCTCGGTGCTCGACTGTCCGGCCGGAGCGGGGGACCCGGTCCACACCGGCGGGGTCGTCCCCTGGACGTCACTCGACTCCTGGCTGTTCGAGCAGGCGGCGAGGCCGAAGACCGCGACCGCGAGCACCGGGGTCACAGTCCGCCAGGACGGGCGTCGGGTTGTGGACGGGGCCATCGGGGAACTCCTTTACGAGTACCGAGTTTACGAGTAAAGCTGGGTGGACACGTTCGTTACCGGACAAGATGATGCCACGACCGCCGTGTCACGCCCTCGACAGGGCGGCGCGCCCTCATCCGGTCTCGGCCGGTCCGCGCGTGCGCGGCGGCCACACGGGTCAATTACCCGTGACGATCACCGTTACACCCGGCCCGGAGTCCCCGATCCCGCTCGACTTCGGCGCGACCGACGCGCCCAGCTCGTCGGCGACGGCCTGCGCCGCCTCCTTGTCGCCGGGCGAATTGCCGTAGTACACCGTGGTTTTCGCGATGTTGGCGCCCGGGTAGTTGCCGGTTTCCGCGATCGTCCAGCCACTCGCCGAGAGCTGGTCGGCCGTCTTGGCGGCGAGACCGGGCACCATGCTGTTGTTGAGCACGCGCACCGGCACCGAACGGGCCGCGGCGGTGGTGGTGGTCGCCGCGGCGGTGGTGGTCGCCGCGGCGGTGGTGGTCGGCGTCCCGGTCGCCACCGCGGTGGACGAGGACGCGGCCGAGGTCAGCGCCTTGGGCACGGTGGTGCTCGCCGGGACCTGGGGCGCGGCCGACGCGCTCGAGGTCGGCGTTTCGCTGGTTCCCGAGGCGTCGGTATCGGCATCGGAATTCGACAGCGACATCGCGCCGAGGCCCGCGAAGACGATGGCCAACGCGATCAGCACCATCGCCAGGGCACGCAACGGTGGCCCACCGGAGGTGGGATTCGGGTAGCTCACCCTCGCGAGCCTAGTCGCACCGGGCGGGTCCGGGTCGGCATCGCCGGGTCAGACCTGGAATCCCAGTCGCCGTGCCGCCCGCGCCTTCTGTCTGCTCGCGCGCAGCCTGCGCAGCCGCTTCACCAGCATCGGGTCGGCGGCCAGCGCCTCCGGCCGGTCGACCACCGCGTTCAGCACCTGGTAGTACCTGGTCGGCGACATGGCGAACAGCTCGCGGATCGCCTCTTCCTTCGCCCCCGCGTACTTCCACCACTGTCGCTCGAAGGCCAGGATGTCGAGTTCGCGCCGGCTCAGTGCGTCGCCGTCGGCCTGCTCGGCCGCGGCGTGCTCAGCCGTGCCGTCTTCGCTCGCGGCGAGGCCGTCCTGGATCGCGGAAAGATTCCGTGCCGCTGCGCCGTCCATCTCGCTCCCTCGCCGAGTGACCACCAGACGAAAATGGTGCTTGTACGTCGCGGGATATTCAACCACGCGCACCGGGAATCGCCCGGTCCACGGCGCGGCGTGTTCGCTACCTGCCGGTAGTTTCGGTGCCCGCCCTGGCACCCGAGGCGGTGTGACGTGGCACCCACGGCAATAATTGGCCCATGGCAATCCTCCCGATCGTGATAGTCGGCGACCCGGTTCTGCACAACCCGACCGAGCGGGTCACCCAATCGCCGGAGGAATTGGCTCCGCTCATCGCGGACATGTACGAAACGCTCGACGCGGCGCACGGCGTCGGACTCGCGGCCAACCAGGTCGGCGTCGGGTTGCGCCTGTTCGTCTACGACTGCCCTGACCTCGGCCCGGACGGCACCGCGACCCGGCGCCGCGGGGCGGTGATCAATCCGGTGCTGGAGACCTCGGACATTCCGGAGACCATGCCCGACCCGGACGACGACGAGGAGGGCTGCCTGTCGGTGCCCGGCGAGCAGTTCCCCACCGGCCGCGCCGAATGGGCCAAGGTGACCGGCACCGACGAGCACGGCGAGCCGGTCGAGGTGGAGGGCAAGGGCTTCTTCGCCCGCATGCTCCAGCACGAGGTCGGGCACCTCGACGGGTTCCTCTACGTAGATGTCCTGATCGGCCGCAACGCACGGGCCGCCAAGAAGGCGATCAAACGGAACGGCTGGGGCACACCGGGTCTGAGCTGGCTGCCCGGCACCGACCCCGATCCGTTCGGGCATGACGACTGACCCCGCCGCCGGCCTGCCGGATATCCCGCTCGGCCGCCGCGTGGTGCTGCGCTATCAACTGCCCGCGGGTTATCCCCAACCGCTGACCGACGTGATCGGCGAACTGGTGTCATTGGACCCGCCGACCGTGCGCGGCGCCGACGGCGCGGTCGTCTCGGTCGCGCCGGACCGCGTGATCGCGCTGAAAGCCATCGGCCCCAGGCCGATTCGCACGAAGGAGATCCGCGCGCTGGAGGCCGCGGCCGCCTACGCCTGGCCCGGCGTCGAGCACACCTGGATCGACGGCTGGCTGGTGCGGGCCGGTCACGGGTACACCGGTCGCGCGAATTCCGCTGTGCCACTGGGCAGCTCCGGCAGCCCGGCCGTCCTGTCCGCGGAGACGCTGCACCGCATCGGCGAGTGGTACACCGCGCACGGCCTGCCGCTGCAACTCGCGTTGCCCGATCGGCTGGCCCCGGCGCCGCCCGGCTGGCACAGCTGGCGAGAGACGCTCATGCTCGCGATCGATATCGACAATTTCGTTCTGCCCCAAGGCCCTCCGATGGTGCGGATCGCGCCCGCACCGGACGCCGACTGGCTGGAGATGCACCGCTACGACGGCGAAGATTCGGCCGCGCAGGCGATTTCCGCCCCCGCGCCGCTTCCCGAGGTGCTGACGGCGGTGCTCGACGGCGAACTCGGCTTCGCCTCGCTCGGCCTACCGCGTCCCATCGCGATCGGCCGCGGCGCGCTCACCACCGCACCGGACGGCCGCCGCTGGGTCGGGCTCACCTGCGTGGCCGTCGCCGCCGCGCACCGCAGGCACGGGCTCGGCTCGCTGGTCTGCGCCGAACTGGTGCGCTGGGGCCGCGACCGCGGTGCGACGCACGCCTATCTCCAGGTGGAGGCCACCAACGAGCCGGCCCGCGCGATGTACCGGGACCTGGGTTTCGTCGAACACCACGCCTACCGCTACGCCGCGCCGGAACCCCTCGCCGGGCCCGGCGGCCTGCGGTAGAACAGACCTGTCAACAGTCCGAAGGAAGGCCGCAGTGCGTCTCGCCACCTGGAACGTCAACTCGATCCGCTCCCGGCTCGACCGTGTCGCGGACTGGCTCGACCGCCAGGACATCGACGTGCTCGCCCTCCAGGAGACCAAGTGCCGGGACGACCAGTTCCCGTTCGAGCGTTTCGACGAGCTCGGCTACGAGGTAGCCCACCTGGGGATCAACCAGTGGAACGGGGTGGCGATCGCCTCGCGGGTCGGCCTCACCGACGTCGAGTTCGCCTTCCCCGATCAGCCCGGATTCGACAAGGACGCGGGCGAGTCGCTGATCAGCACGCCGGTCGTCGAGTCCCGCGCGATCGGGGCCACCTGCGGTGGCGTGCGCGTGTGGAGCCTGTACGTGCCCAACGGCCGCACCTTGGGCGATCCGCACTACACCTACAAGCTGGAATGGCTTGCCGCGCTGCGGGACAACGGCGCGCGCTGGCTGGCCGAGGACCCGCAGGCCAAGATCGCGCTGGTCGGCGACTGGAACATCGCGCCGACCGACGACGATGTGTGGTCTGTGGAGTACTTCGCCGACAAGACGCACACTTCGCGGCCGGAGCGCGATGCCTTCCAGGCCGTCGTCGAGGCCGGGTACGCGGACGTCATGCGTCCGTTCGCACCGGGGCCGGGCGTCTACACCTACTGGGACTACACGCAGCTGCGTTTCCCGCGTAAAGAGGGGATGCGCATCGATTTCGTTCTCGCCTCCCCCGCCCTGGCCGCCACCGTGACCGACGCGATGGTCGACCGCGAGGCGCGAAAGGGCAAGGGCGCCAGCGACCACGCCCCGGTGATCGCCGAATTCGCCGACGGATCCGGGCGCCCGTGACCCGCCCGGCACAACCGCCTTTCCCCCGTCGCAGCAGTGGGAACCGGACAGCGAGCGCCAGGCTGGGCGGCCTGAACGGCGATCCGTCGGTGGGACCACGGCAGCGGGCGCAACACCTCGGCCCGGAGCGCCGCCGCCCGCAGGTACTCGACACCGCGCTCGCCATCGCCGTGGAGCACGGCGTCGCCGCGGTGACCATGGCCGCGATCGCGGAGCGGATGAAAGTGACCAGGCCGGTGGTCTACGCCTGCTTCTCCGATCGGGTCGAACTGATCGAGGCGCTGATCCAGCGCGAGGAGGGCTACCTGGTCAGCGGGGTGTTCGAGGTGGTGACGCCACGCGACGTGGACGCGGACGAGACCGTGTTCGTCGAAGGTTTTCGCGCGCTGCTGACCAAAGCAGCGAGCCGGCCCGAGGCATGGCGGCTGGTCTACGGCAATCCCGACCCCGCCGTGGCGAATTCGTTCGGTCGTGGTCGCGCGCTCGTCCTCGAGCGCTGCACCAAGCTCCTGCGTCCGACGTTGCGGGCCTGGGGCACCGTGGACGCCGAGCGCAAGCTGCCCGTGCTGGTGGAGCAGTGGGTTTCCGCCGGGGAGGGGGCCGTGCGCGCGCTGCTCGCGGACCAGGACGGCTGGACACCGGCGGATCTCGGCGCGTTCGTCGGGGCCTCGGTCTATCGCGCCCTGCGAAACGCCTGATCAAGCGGAATTCCCGCTCCGCACGGCCGGGCCGGTCACTACGATGGTGATCAACTATCCGACCACCGGCTGGCGGAGGAACGGTCATGGCGTTCTATCGGCAAGTGGGTGCGGTACCGCCGAAGCGGCACACCCAGCATCGTGACGAGCAGGGCCGGCTCTACTACGAGGAGCTGATGGGCGAGGAGGGCTTCTCGGGCGACTCCTCGCTGCTCTATCACCGCGGCCTGCCGCCCGCACTGGTCGACTCGACGGTGTGGGAGCTGCCCGATCAGCGGACGACGCCTAATCATCCACTGCGCCACCGGCATTTACGCCTGCACACCCTGTTCCCCGGCGACACCCCGGCCGAGTCCGATCCGGTCACCGGGCGGCGCCTGCTGCTCGGCAACGCGGACGTGCGCATCTCCTACGTCGTCGCCAAAGGCGGATCACCGCTGTACCGCAACGCGATCGGCGACGAGCTGGTGTACGTGGAATCCGGCTCCGCGATGGTCGAGACCGTGTTCGGCGCGCTCCCCGCGCGTCAGGGCGACCAGGTGCTCATCCCGCGTGCCACCACCCACCGCTGGCGGCCGACCGGCCCGGAACCGTTGCGGGCGTATGTGATCGAGGCGACCGGCCACATCACGCCGCCGAAGCGCTACCTGTCGAAGTTCGGCCAGTTGCTCGAGCATGCCCCGTATTGCGAGCGCGACCTGCACGGGCCGGCCGAGACGATCAACGCCTCCGGCGCCGAGGTGGAGGTACTCGTCAAGCACCGGCCCGGCGGGCAGGTCGTCGGCACCCGGATGATCTACGCCACCCACCCGTTCGACGTGGTGGGCTGGGACGGCTGTCTGTATCCGTTCACCTTCAACATCGCGGACTTCGAACCGATCACCGGGCGCATCCATCAGCCGCCGCCCGTGCAT
This sequence comes from Nocardia abscessus, assembly GCF_015477775.1. Taxonomy (GTDB): domain Bacteria; phylum Actinomycetota; class Actinomycetes; order Mycobacteriales; family Mycobacteriaceae; genus Nocardia; species Nocardia abscessus_A. The sequence goes on from NZ_JADLQO010000001.1 coordinate 267,365, forward strand.
CAGGCGTTCGAGGGCGGCAACTTCGTCGTCTGCAACTTCGTTCCGCGCAAGGTGGACTACCACCCGCTATCGATCCCGGTGCCCTACTACCACTCCAACGTCGATTCCGACGAGGTCATGTTCTACTGCGGCGGGAACTACGAGGCGCGCAAAGGCTCGGGGATCACCCAGGGCTCGGTGTCGGTGCACCCCGGCGGCTACGCCCACGGCCCGCAGCCCGGCGCCTACGAGAACAGCATCGGCATCGAGTACTTCGACGAACTGGCCGTCATGGTGGACACCTTCCGCCCGCTGGAACTCGGCGAAGGAGCTCTGGCCTGCGAGGATCCGACCTACGCGTGGACCTGGTCCGGGCGGGGCCCCGAGTGAGGACCAGGGTCGAGGTACCGCCCGACTCACTGTTCGGCAGGGACAACCTGCCGTACGGGGTGTTCGCTCCGGAGGGCCGAGCCCCCCGGGTTGGGGTGCGGCTCGGTGACCAGGTCATCGACCTGGCCGCCGTACTGGATGACCCGGTGTTCGCCGCACCGAACCTGAACGCCTTCCTGGCCCAGGGGCCCGCACGCTGGCGCGCGGTCCGCGATCGGGTCCGCGAATCGGTCGATGGCGAGATCGACGTCGCCGCGGTTCACCGTCTGGCCGACGTGGCACTGCGGCTGCCCGTGCGGATCGGCGACTACGTGGATTTCTACGCGAGCATCGATCACGCGACGAACCTCGGCCGCCTGTTCCGCCCGGACGGTGACCCGCTGCTGCCGAACTGGCGTCACCTGCCGGTCGGCTATCACGGGCGGGCAGGCACCGTCGTGGTCTCCGGCACGGCAGTGGCGCGGCCCTGCGGTCAGCGCGGAACGGATTCCGGCGCACCGGATTTCGGCCCCTCGCGGCGGCTGGACATCGAGGCGGAGCTCGGCTTCGTGATCGGTGTCGGCTCGCGGCTCGGCGTACCGGTCGGGATCGACGAGTTCGGCGACCGGGTCTTCGGCGTCGCGCTGGTCAACGATTGGTCCGCACGCGACATCCAGGCTTGGGAGTACCAGCCGCTCGGCCCGTTTCTCGGGAAGTCGTTCGCTACCTCGATATCGCCGTGGATCACCCCGCTGGCCGCGCTCGAGGCCGCGCGGATACCGCTGCCCGAGCAGTCACCCGCGCCACTGCCCTACCTGCGGGGAACCGAGCCGTGGGGCCTGGACATCGAGCTCACCGTGGCGTGGAACGGTCAACCGGTCACGTACCCGCCGTACGCCCGGATGTACTGGTCACCGGCGCAGATGCTCGCCCATCTCACCGCGAACGGCGCGTCCACCCGCACCGGCGATCTGTACGCCTCCGGCACCGTCTCCGGCCCCGGGCCGGACCAGCGCGGCTCGTTCATCGAGTTGTCCTGGGGCGGCAGCCGACCGCTCCTGGTCGACGGTCGACAACGCACCTTCCTGGAGGACGGCGACGAAGTGACGATCACCGCGTCGGCTCCCGGTCCGGGTGCGGCCCGGATCGGATTGGGCGATGTCACCGGGCGCATCCTTCCCGCAGACCCCACCGAAGACCCCTGAATCGAGGGCTTCGCAGAAAATCCTACGGCCAGTAGCGTTCCCTTCCGGAGGAGAAACTTACCGGGGGCGTACTGAGAGAAGGATTATGAAGCGCTCGATAGCCGGATTCGTCGTCGCCGGTGCCCTGCTGGTTCCCGCGCAACTCGCCCCCGCGGTGGCCACCGCCGCTCCCGCGACGGTCGCCGACTCCGGATCGTCCTCGACCGGCTCGGGAGGCTGCACCTCCAGCCAGCCTCCGACCTGCAGCTCTCCCTTGGCCTACCTGATCTTCCAGCTCGTCAACGCCATCACCACCGGCTCCGCCAACGCCCGCTGACGGGTTCCGGCGAACTCGCATCTGCCGTGAACTCCTCACATCGGTGACGCCGGTGCGAGGAGTCAGCCGTCGGTGCGAAGTTCGCCGGGTCGGCGGCCGGACTCCACGACGGTCACGAAGTGGGTGAGGTCATCGATCAGGGTGCCGGGGGATGGGGCCGGGTCGGTGTGCAGCCAGTCCGCGACGAGTTCGAAGATGCCGCCGATGGTGGCCAAGGCCAGCTGCGGGCGATCGCCGGGAGACCACTGCCGATCGAGAAACGCCGCCGCCCAGCGGCGATTGGCGCGGCGTTGCCGTTCGACCTCGGGTGAGATACCGCCCGCCGCGCCGAAGGTCACTCTGCCCAACCTCGGATCGTCGGTGATGGCGTGCACGAACGCGCCGACGATCGCCTGCACGCGCTCCGGCCAGGCCGCGTCGGCGGTGGTGGCCGCGATATCCACGACGCGTTGCTGAATCTGTGCCGTCACCTGCTCGAGCAAAGCGATGTAGCACGCTTCCTTGCTCTCGAAGTGGTCGTAGAAGCCCTTGGTCCCCACGTACGCGCGCTGACAGATCTGCTCGATCGAGGTTCCGGCGAAGCCCTGTTCGGCGAAGAGTTCGGTGGCGGCGTCGAGAAGCTGGCTGCGCCGCTGGGCGCTGCGCTGCTCGGCGTCGAGTCCACGGATCCGGCGCCGCGCCGGGCTCGCGGCAGGCCGCGCGGCGGAGGTGCTGCGGGTCATGCCTCGACGATAGCCGGGAAGCGCCAGGCCGCGCCGGGCGCCGCAGCGGCCTACCGACGCTTGGGCGCGACCCTATCCGGGTACGCCGCCGCTACAGCCGCCACATATGCCGGACAAGGAGCGAGGTCATGACCGATCGCCCGGACGTTGCGCACCGCCGCCCCGACGGCGTCGACGACGCCACCGTCGCCGCCACCGGCAAACTTTCGGAAGCTCTGGAAACCGTCGAACGCGCCCGTGGCCACCTCTACGCCTTCCATCAGCTGACCGGCGGGGCCGACCTGGCGCTCGACGAAGCGGTGGAACTGTTCCGCGAGGCCGGTCACGCTCGCTTCGCCGATCGGATAGCCACCGAGCTGATCGGCCGCAACGTCCTGACCGGGCGCTGGACCTTCCAGATCGTCGAGGAATACGACGACGGTTACTACGGCCTGTTCCGCGACATCGAACGAGCCGCCCGGGACGAATTGCTCGACGGCCGCCGCCACATCTTCGAAGCCGAGATGAAGGAAGCTCGCCGCACCCACGGCGCGCCGGGTCATTCGGCTCGGCCGGAGACCACGGACAACCCGTAAAACCGCCGAGATTTCCACCCCGAGCGGCCGTGCACGTTTTCAACAAGAACTCTTGTTGGTAAACAGATGCCGTGCTGTAATCACTGTCACGTCGATGAGGAAGGACCGGGACGTGGCGGTGAGCATCGAGGAGCGCAGCGGCCACCGCGGCGTGCGCGCGCTGGCGGCGGTAGTGGTGACGGTGGTGGCGGCGGGCTACGCCCTGCTCGCGGGAATGCCACCCGCGGCGGCGGTGCCACTACCGCAATCGGATTCGTTCTACGAAACGCCGGAGGGACTCGAGTCCCGCGAACCGGGCGAGATCTTGCGCGCACGAGAGGTACGTCTGGCGGTGCTCACCGCGCTCCCGCTGAACGTGCGGTCCTGGCAATTGCTGTACCGGACCACCGATCTGTTCGGGCAACCCGCCGCGGCGGTGACCACGGTGTTGTTGCCCGCGGGGGCCGATCCGAACCGCTCCCGCCCGCTGGTCTCGCTGCAGTTCTACTACGACAGCGCGAGTCCGGATTGCGCCCCGTCGTTCGTCCTGCGCCAGGGCGCGGGTCTGCCCGGCCTCGAAGGCATCCACTCCCAGAGCGAACTGATCGCGATCGCGGCCCTGCTCAGTCAGGGCTGGGCGGTGTCCGTCCCGGACTACGAGGGGCTGGAAGGGCATCTCGCGGTGGCCGAAGAACCTGGATACATGACGCTGGACGGCATCCGCGCCGCCGAGCGCTTCGAGCCGTTGGGCTTGGACGGCCCGGACACCCCGGTCGCGCTGTGGGGGTACTCCGGCGGCGGGATGGGGTCGGGCTGGGCGGCCGAGATGCAGCCTGCCTACGCGCCCGAACTGAACGTCAAGGGCATCGCGCTCGGTGCGCCGACCTCGGACGTGGTGTCCCTGCTGCATGTCAACGGCTCGATGTTCGCGAGTCTCATCGGCATCGGCATCTCGTCGCTGCGCAAGGCGTACCCGGCGTTCCGCGCGGCATCCGACCGCTACTTGACGCCCGAGGGCAGAGCGCTGATGGACCGGACCGCGACGCAATGCCTTCCGCGCAACGCGCTCACCCAGATGTTCGTCGACTATCAGCGCGTGCTGACGATTCCGATCGCCGACTTCCTCGCCGTACCGGAGATCGCAGAGGTGTTCGACGCGACCGTGCTGGGCCGCAACATTCCCACCGCGCCGATCTTCCTCTACCACGGCGTCTTCGACGAGGCGGTGCCGATCTGGACCAACGAGCGTCTGGCACAGCAGTATTGCGCGGGCGGCGCTTCCGTGCTGTTCAAGCGCGATCACCTGAGCGAGCACCTGACGCTGCCCTCGCTCGGCATGGCGGACACCTTCAATTGGCTGAAAGAGCGCCTGGCGCCGAACGCACCGGATCAGGTCGGCTGCCGCACCGAGGACGTCGTGTCCATGCTCGCCGAGGCCGACGCGTTGGTGTCCCAGCTGGAGATCAATCTGAACGCGACCTTCGGCGCCCTCGGATTCCCGATCGGTCCGCACGAGCGCTGACGCCGCTGCCTGGGAGTTCACTCGATCCCGGCCGATCGCCGGGCACGCGTCCGGGCGGTCCGGGTATGGTCGGGCGGGAAAATTCCACAACCAACGGGGGCTCGCACCAGCGGGCTGAGAGGACGGCTAGCCGAGAGGCGTCAGGGCCGTCGACCGTATGAACCTGACCGGGTAATGCCGGCGTAGGGAGGAACAAGATGGCACTCGCCAATGCGTCCGACGGCCGATCCGCACCCGTCGACAGCGTCACCACCGGCCCCATCGAGGGCAGCGTCAAGCACTATCTAGAAGTCGACGACCTGCGCATTCCGGTGCGCCGGATCAACCTGACCAACGGGGAGCACTTCGACGTCTACGACACCTCCGGCCCGTACACCGACCAGACGGCGGCGATCGATCTCGAAGCCGGTCTACCGAAATTGCGCGACACGTGGACCAAGCCGCAGGGCGCGGGTCCGCGCACCCAGCTCGCCTGGGCCCGCGAGGGCATCGTCACGCCGGAGATGCGCTTCATCGCAGCGCGCGAAGGAGTCGCGCCCGAGGTGGTGCGCGAAGAGGTGGCCGCGGGCCGCGCGGTGATCCCGGCCAACCACAAGCACCCCGAGCTCGAGCCGACCATCATCGGCAAGAAGTTCCTGGTCAAGATCAACGCGAATATCGGCAACTCGGCCGTCTCCTCCTCGATCGCCGAGGAGGTGGAGAAGATGGTGTGGGCGACCCGCTGGGGCGCGGACACCATCATGGACTTGTCCACCGGCAAGAACATCCACGAGACCCGCGAGTGGATTCTGCGCAACTCCCCCGTCCCGGTCGGCACCGTGCCGATCTACCAGGCGCTGGAGAAGGTCAACGGCGATCCCACCGCGCTCACCTGGGAGATCTACCGCGACACCGTGATCGAGCAGTGCGAGCAGGGCGTGGACTACATGACCGTGCACGCGGGCGTGCTGCTGCGCTACGTGCCGCTGACCGCCAAGCGGGTGACCGGCATCGTCTCGCGCGGCGGTTCGATCATGGCCGCCTGGTGCCTGGCGCATCATCAGGAATCGTTCCTGTACACGCACTTCGAGGAACTCTGCGAGATCCTCGCGCGCTACGATGTCACCTTCTCCCTCGGCGACGGCCTGCGGCCCGGCTCCATCGCCGACGCCAACGACGAGGCGCAGTTCGCCGAGCTGCGCACCCTGGGCGAACTGACCAAGATCGCGAAATCGCACGGTGTGCAGGTGATGATCGAGGGCCCCGGTCACGTGCCGATGCACAAGATCGTGGAGAACGTCCGGCTCGAGGAGGAATGGTGCGAAGAGGCGCCGTTCTACACCCTCGGCCCGCTCGCCACCGACATCGCACCCGCCTACGACCACATCACCTCGGCCATCGGTGCCGCCATCATCGCGCAGGCGGGCACCGCCATGCTCTGCTACGTCACGCCGAAGGAGCATCTGGGCCTGCCCAATCGCGACGACGTGAAAGTGGGCGTGATCACCTACAAGATCGCCGCGCACGCCGCCGATCTCGCCAAGGGGCACCCGCACGCACAGCAGCGCGACGACGAGCTGTCCAAGGCGCGTTTCGAGTTCCGCTGGCGTGATCAGTTCGCGCTGTCCCTGGATCCGGACACCGCGCGGGAGTACCACGACGAGACACTGCCCGCCGAACCCGCCAAGACCGCGCACTTCTGCTCCATGTGCGGCCCCAAGTTCTGTTCGATGCGGATCTCCGCGGACGTGCGCGAGTACGCCGCGCGCCAGGGCCTGAACGAGGCCGAGGCGCTGGAAGCGGGCATGGCCGAGAAGTCCGCCGAGTTCGCCGACCGCGGCAACGCCGTCTACCTGCCCGTCGTCTCCTAGCGACCTGCCGCCGCCCGCCGCGTTCCGGCGGGCGGCGGCAGCGCTCCACTTTTCCCCTGCGCTCTACTCTTCCCCGCGCAACAAGGCGGTCACCCGCAACGACGTCTCGTGCAGCCGGTCGAACACCTCGAGCACGAGTTCCATCTGCTCAGCGGTGTAATCCGCCATGGCCGCGCCGAATTCGTTCGCCAGTACTTCGTAGTGCGGCGCGATCTGATCGATCTTCTCCTGGACCACGCTGACGATGACCCGCCGCCGGTCCTGCTCGTCGTGTTCCCGGCGGACATAGCCCGCTTTCAACAGCCGGTCGATCATCCGCGTGATGGCGCCGGTGGTCAGGCCGGTCTGGGTGGCGAGTTCGCCCGCCGTCGCCGGGCCGCCGATGCGCAGCAAGTTCAGACAACGCAGGTCGGTGACGTGCAAACCGAGTCGATCGGCCACCGCCTGATGCATCATCACGGCATCGGTGGCACTGCGCTGGGCGGCCATCGTCAGCGCGACGTCCAACTCCGCACGGTTCGACATGTTGACAACCTTGCCTTACTCGGTAAGTATCTTACTCAGTCAACTATTTACTCGATCAGTTATTGATCGATTCATCTTACGGGAGATGGCATGTCCGTGGACCAGCGCACCGACGAGCACGCAATCCGTGACCTGCTCGATCGCCAGGCGGAGGCGTGGGCCGCCGGCGACGCCGAAGCTTTCGCCGCCGTGTTCACACCGGACGCGGACTACGTCACCTGGGTCGGCACGCATTTCAAAGGCCGGGCAGACATCGCCGCCTCGCACGTATCGCTGTTCGAGAAGTTCCTGAAGGGCACACACCTGGACGGGGAGATCACCCAGCTCCATTTCCTCACCCCGGACGTCGCGGTCGTCCACGGCAAAGGCGCGGTACTCAAAGGCAAGCAGCGGCGCACTCGGCGCAACACGAAAGTGCAGACCGCCGTCGCCGTGCGGCGAGACGGCAGATGGCAGATCGCCGCCTTCCAGAACACCAAATACCACTGGCTGCTGGAAACCTTCGCGAAGAAGTTCGATTCACGCCAAACGCCGTCCACGCTGCGGAGCTGAGCGGCGCTCACCGCACCGTCTGGTCGATGAGGCGGCGGGCCGCGCGATCGGTGCGCTCGATTTCACCGGTGATCAACCGGTCCTGGAGAATGCCGCGCAGTCCCGAGACGAGCAGGGTCGCGACGACTTCTGGATCATCCACCTCCAAGCCGCGCAGCCCGTCGGCCAGCGCCGACACGAACACGGCGATGGCCGAGGTGGCGTAGTCGAGATACGGGCTGCGCGGAGCGCACGCCGCGCCGAGGACCTGGAGCATCACTTGGACGCTCGTGCGGCCGTCACCCGATGTGTTGGCGGTCCAGAAGTCCCAGAGCCGGTCGCGGAGTTCGGACGCGTCCCGGATGTCGGCGAAGAGGGCCGCGATGTCGGGGCGCTGTGTCGCCAGCGCTTGGACCAGCAACTCCTCCTTGGTCGTGAAGTAGTAGATCAACATGCGCGAGCTGGTGCCGAGCTCGGCGGCCAGCGGGCGCAGCGACAGGTCCGCGAGGCCGTGATCGGCGATGTAGCGCACGACGGCGGCGAGGAGTTCGGCGCGTTTGGCGTGGTCGAGAGGGCGAGCCATGGGTTGACTGTAGCGATTGGTACAGGTATTCATGACATCGTGACTGTAACAATCGCTTCAGAAACTCGGGATTCGGTCGTGGTCACCGGATACGCGGCGACCACGTCGCTGGCCGACGACATGGATACGACCTGGTCCGGATTGCTGGCGGGGCACAGCGGAATCGGCGCGCTGGAGGACGATTTCGTGGCCGAGTACGACCTGCCGGTCCGTATCGGCGGCAAGCTGAAGTCACAGCCGGGCGCCGAGCTGACCCGGGTCGAACAGCGCAGGCACTCCTATGTCGAGCAAATGGCGCTGGTACTCGGCCGCCGGGTGTGGCGCTCGGCGGGCGCGCCAGAGGTGGACGGCGACCGCTTGGCGGTGGCCGTCGGCACCGGGCTCGGCGGCGGTGACGCGCTGATTTCGGCGGTCGACGCGATGCGCACGGGCGGGTACCGGAAGGTGTCGCCGATGTCGGTGCCGATGGTGATGCCGAACGGGCCCGCCGCCACCGTCGGCCTCGAAATCGGGGCCAGAGCCGGGGTTTTCGCACCGGTCTCGGCGTGCTCGTCGGGATCGGAGGCGATCGCGCACGCTTGGCGGCTGATCACCACCGGCGAGGCGGACGTGGTGGTGGCGGGCGGCGTGGAAGGACACATCGACGCCGTGCCCATCGCGAGCTTCGCCATGATGCGCGCCATGAGCACCCGCAACGACGATCCGGAACGCGCGTCCCGCCCGTTCGACCGGGACCGCGACGGGTTCGTCTTCGGCGAGGCGGGCGCGCTGCTGGTGCTGGAGTCGGAGCGGCACGCACGCGCGCGGGGGGCCACCGTGCACGGGCGCGTGCTCGGCGCGGGCATCACCTCCGACGCCTATCACATCGTCGCGTCCGAGCCGGAGGGGATAGGCGCGGCTCGCGCGATGCGCAAGGCCATCGAGACCGCCGGGCTGCGGCCTTCGGACATCCAGCATGTGAACGCGCACGCCACGTCGACCTCCATCGGCGACGCCTCGGAGGCCAACGCGATAGCGTCCGTCGTGCCCGAGGCCTCGGTCTACGCCCCGAAATCCGCGCTGGGGCACTCGATCGGAGCGGTCGGCGCTCTGGAATCGCTGATCACCATGCTCACCCTGCGGGACCAGGTCGTCGCGCCCACCCTGAACCTCGACAACCGTGATCCGGCAATCGACCTGGACATCGTGGCGGGTGCGCCGCGTCCCCAGCGCATCGACTTCGCGCTGAACAACTCGTTCGGCTTCGGCGGGCACAATGTGGCCCTCGCGTTCGGGCGGGCCTGACGGCGGCGCGGCTCAGCAGCCGGGCTACCGTCGAGGAAAGACCGATCGGCCCGGAGGACGTACGGCGTGGGTGAGCACCAGCGAAGCAATCGAGGACACATTCCGTGGTCCCATACGACCGAGCCGGGCGCCGGAGAGGCACAGCTGTGAGCGACGCCTTCTACCTCCCCGACCCGGACCAGCCGGATCGCTTCCTCTCGACCGAGCTCACCCGCGGCCCCTGGTCGCCGGATGCCCAGCACGCGGGCCCGCCCTCGGCACTGCTCGGTCACGTGATCGAGCGGTGCGAGCCGCGCGCGGGGTTCCAGGTGGGCCGGGTGGCGGTCGAGATCCTCGGCCCGGTGCCGCTGGAACCGCTCACCGCGGTGGCGCGCGTCGTCCGCCCCGGCCGCAGCGTGGAACTCATCGAGGCGACGCTGTCTTCCGAGCGCGGGCCGGTGATGCGGGCGAATGCTTGGCGGTTCAAGCTGGCCGCGCCGGAATTGCCGCTGCCGGAACGTTTCTTGCCCACGGGCACGCGCCCGGGCCCCGAGCAGGCGGACGTGCCCGCGCCGTTCCCGTCCACCCAGCCGGTCGGCTTCCACACCGCCATCGAATACCGCTTCGTCAGCGGATCTTTCACCGAACCCGGCCCCGCGGTCTGCTGGATCAGGATCAAGCACCCGATCGTCGCGGGCACCGATCCCAGCCCGCTGGAGCGCACCCTCGCGGCCGCCGATTCCGGCAACGGCGTCAGCGCGATCCTGGACTGGTCGAAGTACCTGTTCATCAACACCGATCTGACGGTCACCCTGCACCGCCAGCCCGCAGGCGAATGGGTCTGCCTCGACGCCGTCACCTATCCCCAACCCCATGGCATAGGCATGGCCGAATCGGCGCTCTACGACGAAAAGGGTCCGTTGGGCCGCAGCACGCAAACCCTCTTCCTCGGCACCCGCTAGCCGAGGCAGACCCACTCGGCGTTCGTCACCGACCGGCTCGCGGACGGGTCGGGCCGTGCTGAACGCGGCCTCATCCACTCGTTCCAGCGCACCGAGGAGTTGCGGGCACCTTCTCCGTGCCCGGCGTGCTGGGGCAGGATGATCTGCGAAACGATGTGTCCAGCGTCCGGGAGGTTCCGTCGGTATGACAGTGAGTCGAGACGAACTGCTCGAAATCGCCCGTTCGGCAGTCGACGGAGGCGCCGAACTTCTACGCACCGCCGAGCGGGGAAGCATTCGGACCAAGAGCGACCGCGACTACGCCACCGACTTGGACCACCGAATTCAAGACCACATCGGACGATATCTGGCCGAAGCGACACCCGGATTCGGTTTTCTGGGTGAGGAACTGGAAGAGGTGTCGCTCGGTAGCGCTGGCCGGTACCTGTGGATTCTCGACCCGATCGACGGAACTTCCAACTTCATCCATGGGCTGCCGCTCTGTGCCGTGTCGCTGGCTCTGGTCTGCGACGGCCAACCGGTGATCGGCGTCGTCAGCGCACCGTTCCTCGGACTGGAGTACTACGCTGCGGCCGGCCAGGGCGCGTGGAGCAACGACAAGCCGATCAAGGCGAGCAACGCCGAAACGCTCGACCGAGCCATCGTTTCCGTGGGCGACTACGCGGTCGGACCGGACGCGGAGCCTGAAAACGAACGCCGCATCGCACTCACCGCTGCACTGGCGGCAACCGTCGAGCGGGTGCGAATGTTCGGATCCGCCGCGCTCGACCTCGTCTGGGTCGCCGAGGGACGGACCGATGCCTGCGTCATGCTGTCCAACAAGCCCTGGGACACGGCCGCCGGTGTGCTCATCGCCCGCGAGGCGGGGGCGGTCGTCCTCGACTCGGCCGCCCGCGGGCACAGCCTCGACTCTCCCGATACGATCGCCGCGACACCCGCCATCGCCGACCAACTCATGGTCCTGATCGACGAATCGATTCGCTGAGCGTTCACTGAGGCGACCGCAGGACCGGCCCCGGCCCTTCGGCGCCGAATCTTCTTCACCGGCTCCAGGCAGTCGGCGCTGTTGCCGGTATCAGTTCGCTCACGGGCGGGTGGAGATCTGCTGGACGCCCCAGCCGTTGCCGTCGGGGTCGGTGAAGAAGAAGAATCCGACGTTGTCCAGGGGGTCGGGCATGGGGGTCGGGTTCTCGCCGACGGATTGGATTTCGGTGACCTCGACGCCGCGGGAGGTCAGTTCCTCGTGGGCCTTGCGCAGGTCGTTGACCACCAGTTGCAGGCCCTGCAGGGAGCCGGGGGGCATATCCGGTACCGCGCCCTTGCCGATCACGATCGAACACCCGGAGCCCGGCGGGGTGAGTTGCACGATTCGCACGTTGTCGTCGATCTCGGTGTCGTGGTCGACGGCGAAGCCGAGTTGCTCGGCGTAGAACTGCTTGGCCCGGTCGATATCCGACACGGGCACGATCACTACCTCGAGTGTCCAGTTCACGGCACATCCTTTCGGTGCGGACAGCGGTATTCGTACCAGTGCGGACCGGTTGGGGCGGGGAAATTCATCGCCGCGCCCAACGCCAGCTGAACTCGTCCGGCGCGGGCGGCGGGCCGGGCAGATCACCGTCCGCGCTCGACCCGGCCACGAGCATCGCGAGCACGCGGCGACGCAGCTGGACGGTGCGCTCCGGGCTGGGCACCGCGACCGCAGCACAGGATTCCAGGATCAGGCCGAGATCCTGCGGGGTCACGTCCGGACGCAGCTTGCCGGTGGCATGGGCGCGGCGCACGATCTCCTCCGTCACCTCCGCGGCGTGCCGAACATCGGGCAGCAGCGATTCGTCGGGGGTGAAGGTGCCCGCGAGGTGCACGGTGAGCGAGTGCACGTCGGCGTCCACCACGCGCTCCAGGAAGCCGACCAGGCCGCTCCAGCCGTCCGGATCCTCCAACGCCGCATCGGCTTCCGCGTTGTACCGGCGCAGGCCGTCGTGACAGAGCGTGCGCAGCAGCACCTCTTTGCTCGGATAGCGCCGGTACAGCGCGCTGATCCCGACGCCGGCGCGTTCGGCGACGGCGGAGATCGGGGCCGTGGCGTCGGCGAGGAACACCGCACGGGCGGCCTCCAGGATCAGGCCGTCGTTGCGGGCAGCTTGGGCCTTGCGGCCGGGTAGGCCCTTCTGAGCTGGGGCTTCGGATGTCTTCGGCATGCGTCGAGAATAGCACTTGAAACGGAATAATCCGTTCTGTTACAGTTCAATCAGAACAGAGCATTCCGTTTCAAAAGGAGCAGGACATGACCGCCATCACCCCCTTCCGCATCGACGTCGACCAGGCCGACCTGGACGACCTGCGCGATCGGCTGGCCCGCACCCGCTGGGCAGAGCAGATCCCCGGCTCCGGCGACACCTACGGCGTGAGCGTCGAGCGGGTGCGGCACCTGGTCGGGTACTGGCGCGATGGGTTCGACTGGCGCGCGGTCGAGAACTCGCTGAACGCCTACCCGCAGTTCACCACCGAGATCGACGGCCAGAACGTCCACTTCCTGCACGTGAAGTCCGCGCAGGACAACGCTTTCCCGCTGATCCTCACGCATGGCTGGCCGGGCACCTTCGTCGAGTTCATCGGCGTCATCGAGCCGCTCACCGCGGCCGGATTCGATCTGGTGATCCCCTCCGTGCCGGGATACGGATTCTCCGGCCCCACCACCGAGGCGGGCTGGCACGACGGCCGCATCGCCCGCGCCTGGGCGGAGCTGATGCGGCGGCTCGGCTACACCCGCTACGGCGCGGTGGGCAACGACGGCGGAGCGCAGATCTCCCCGGAACTCGGGCGGGTGGCTCCGGACAACGTGGTCGGGGTGCACGTCACGCAGGTGTACTCGTTCCCGTCCGGTGATCCGGCCGAGTTCGCCGATCTCGACGAGGGCGAGCAGCAGTCGCTGGCCACCCTGGACTGGTTCGTGAAGAACAAGATGGGCTTCAACGTGCTGCAATCGCAGCAGCCGCAGACGTTGGCGCACGCGATCACCGACTCGCCCGCCGGATTGGTCGGCTGGAACGGGCAGCTGCTCGGCCCGGACCTGGACGACGACTTCGTGCTGACCAACATCGCGATCCACTGGCTCACCGGCACCGCGGGCTCGGCGATCCGGCACTACTTCGAGAAGGACAAAGCCGAGCACCCCTCGGCGCCGTCCACGGTTCCGCTGGCGCTGTGCGGCTCCACCGGCGATTTCCACGGCATCCGCCGCTTCGCCGAGCGCGACCACAACATCGTGTCCTGGCGCACGCACGACGTGTTCACCCACTACCTGCACCACGTCGCGCCCGCGCTGATGGCGGAGGAGATCACGGAGTTCTTCGCGAAGCTGCGCTGAGACAGTCTCTTATGTCATCGAGACTCACGGCCATGGTTCGTCTCGCTTCCCGCTGATGTACTGAATTCACCAACAACACAACAGCTTTTCGACCGGAAGAGGGAAAACCATGAGAATCGCAGTCTTCGGCGCCACCGGTACCGTCGGTCGTCTCGTCGTCGAGCAGGCTCTGCGGGAGGGGCACGAGGTCACGGCCTTCACCCGCAGCGCCGCGAGCGTCGGGCAGCGGCACGAGCGGTTGCGCGTAGTGGAAGGCGATGTGCTGGACACGAATTCGGTGCAGCGAGCGGTGGAGGGGCAGGACGCGGTGCTGATCTCGCTCGGCAACGGCCGCAAGGGCGTGGTCCGGGCGGGCGGCACCAAAGCGATCATCGACGCGATGAATCGCACCGGGGTCGAGCGGCTGATCTGCCAGACGACGCTCGGCGTCGGCGACAGCCGGGGCAACCTGAACTTCCTGTGGAAGTACGTGATGTTCGGGCTGCTGCTGCGCCCGGCCTACGCCGACCACGTCCAGCAGGAGGAGTACGTGCTGGCCAGCGACCTGGACTGGACGATCGTACGACCGAGCGCCTTCACCGACGGCCCGGCCACCGGCAGCTACCGGCGCGGGTTCCCGGCAGGCGAGCGTGGTCTCGCCCTGAAGATCGCCCGTGCCGACATCGCCGGCTTCATGATCGAGCAACTGACCGACACCACCTACCTCCGCCAGGCGGCCGGCATCTCGAACTGAGGACGGCGCACCATGCGGTGGCGCGGAAGCGGCCCACGCCCCGAAACCGGGAGCGTGGGCCGCGGCCGTTGTCGCGGGTTTCAGGCGTGCTCGTGCAATTCACCCCAGGCCGGGAAGGGGTCGGAATACTCGGCCCACGCACCGGGACCGGCGGCGAACTCCGCGTCGGTGAGCAGGGCGGCATCCAGCAACGCGCGCACCTTGTCGCAATCCAGTTTTATCCCGATGAAGACGATCTCCTGCCCCGGCGGCACTTCCAGCGACGACCACCAGGCGGCGGGTTCGAACACCAGATTCGGCCCCGCTTGCGACCACACCGCGGCCAGCGTCGACCGGCTCGCGATCCAGCAGAATCCCTTGCTGCGCAGCAGACCGCGCAACTGCTCCAGCGCCTCGGACAGGCGCAGCGGATGGAACGGCCGATCGGCGGTGTAGGTGAGGCTGCGAATGCCGTACTCCTCGGTTTCCGGCGTGTGCCCGCCGGCCAGCTCCTCCGCCCAGCCCTCGGCCTCCGCGGCGACCACCGGGTCGTAGCGCCCGGTGTCCAGGACCTCGGCCAGATCGACCACGCCGTTACTGGTGCGCAGCACCCGGGCGCGCGGATTCAGGCGGCGCACCGTGGCTTCCACCGCACCCGCCGCGGCCGCGCCGACCAGGTCGGTCTTGTTGACCAATACGACGTCGGCGAACTCCACCTGATCCACCAGCAGGTCGGCGATGGTGCGCGCGTCGCCGTCGCCCGCTTGCAGGTTCCGCTCGGCGAGCGCCTGGCCGCGCGCCACTTCCGCGAGGAAGGTCGAGGCGTCGACCACGGTCACCATGGTGTCCAACCGGGCGATGTCACCGAGCCGGAACCCGTCCTCGAACTCCCAGTCGAACGTCGCCGCCACCGGCATCGGCTCGGAGATGCCGGTCGATTCGATCACCAACTGATCGAATCGTCCCTCGCGAGCGAGCCGGGCGACGGCCTCGATCAGGTCCTCGCGCAGTGTGCAGCAGATGCAGCCGTTGGTCAGCTCGACCAGCTTCTCTTCGGTGCGGTCGAGGTGGCCCTGGCCCGCGACGAGCGCGGCATCGATGTTGACCTCGCTCATGTCGTTGACGATCACCGCCACCCTGCGCCCCTCACGGTTGGCGAGGATGTGGTTGAGCAGCGTCGTCTTGCCCGCCCCGAGAAAGCCGGACAGCACGGTGACGGGAAGCAGATCGGAGTCCATACACTAATGATAACGATTTTCATTTGCTGGCAACCGGCGGGTTCCGGTTGCCGGTGGCGAGCGAACAGAACCGCCGTAGGGTTTGTGGCGTGAAATTGCTGCCATTGCCCGCCGAGGGGCAGACCCCCGTCCGGGCGCTCACCATTGCCGGTACCGATTCCGGTGGAGGCGCCGGAATCCAAGCCGATACCCGCACCATGGCGCTGTGCGGCGTGCACGCGCTGGTGGCCGTGGCGGCGGTGACCGTGCAGAACACGGTGGGCGTCAGCGGCTTTCACGAGATTCCGCCGCAGGTCGTAGCCGATCAGGTGCGCTCGGTCGTGGGCGACATCGGGGTGGGCGCCGCGAAGACCGGCATGCTGGCCTCCACCGCGATCATCGAGGCGGTCGCGGCGGTCTGCCAGGAGGTCGGCATCGGTCGCGACGGCGACATCCCGCTGGTCGTCGATCCGGTCGCGGCCTCGATGCACGGCGATCCACTGCTGCACGCCGAGGCGCTCGACGCGGTGCGCACCACGCTGATTCCGCTCGCGACCGTGGTGACGCCGAATCTGGACGAGGTCCGCCTGCTCACCGGAATCGACGTCGACGACGACGATTCGGCGCGGCGCGCGGCCGAGGCGCTGCACAAGCTGGGGCCGCGGTGGGCGATCGTCAAGGGCGGGCACCTGCGCTCCTCCGAGTACAGCACCGACCTGCTGTTCGACGGCGACCAGTTCCTCGAGTTCTCCGCGCCGCGCATCGCGACCGGCAACGACCACGGCGGCGGCGACACGCTGGCCGCTGCCATAGCCTGCGCGTTGGCGCACGGCTATCCGGTGCCCGAAGCGGTCGAGTTCGCCAAGGAGTGGACCTACCGCTGCCTCGCGGCGGCCTACGATCTCGGCGCAGGCCACGGGCCGGTGTCCCCCCTGTGGCGGTTGCGCCAGAGCTGACCGGCAACCGCTCGGCGCACACGATTTCTTGTCGGTGGGCGCTGCCATACTGAGAACGTCGCCGACAAGGATGGCTTCAACGGCGAGGCGATCGGAACAACGACGTTCGGCGTTGTCGCGGCAAAGACCTCGGCGCCCGTCCCGGGGGGCGCTCCGGTCACAGACTGGAAAAAGCCATGTGCAGCGGAAGATCGGCCGTGATCGCGATGCCGTGCAGCCGAGCGCTCGCCGCCACCAGCGCGAAGATGATCTCGCTCAGGTAGCCGGCGAACTGTTCGACCGGCATCGCGGGCGGCTCCAGCCGGTTCGTCCCCAGCCACCAATCGGTGGCCGAGGCCACCGCGCCGAAGATCGAATAGATCACCAGTTCGGTGTCCGCCACCCGCACCGATTCGTCGTCCACCGCGCCGGCGAACAACGCGGCGGCGCGTTCGGCGGATTGCCTGGCCGATTGCAGGGCGCGGCCGGTGTCGTCGGAGCGCTGCGTGAAGTGGCTGTGCAGCATGAACCGGAAGACGTTCGGCTGCCGCGCCACCACCAGCGCGTACTCGGACGCAGCCCGGCGCACCAGTTCACCGGCCGAGTCGCCGGTCAGGTCGAAGCTGGTCATGATCTGTTCCCAGAGCATGTCGCGAACCCGGTCGACGATCGCGTTGTAGAGGTCGGCCTTGTCCTCGAAGTGGCGATACAGCTTCGGCTTGGCCGCGCCCGCCTCCTTGGCGATGTCGCCCATGCTGACGCCGGGGCCGAACTTGTCGAGCGCGCGAAACGCCGCGTCCACGAACTCTTCGCGCACCTTCTTGCGATGCTCGCGCCAGCGCTCGGTGCGCGCGTCCACACGTTTGCGCGGCAGGTCCTCCTCCGTCCCGCCGCTGAACATCACGGATCCGGATGCTACCTGTTACCTCCGGTACGACACCGCACCCGGCCGACCCGAACGAGCCGTGAATGGCGCGAACCTGTACGCAGCCGAGCTGATCGAGGCGAAATAGAGCCTACTGGCCGGCTCCAGACGAGCCGCTCGCCGCGACAACCCTGGAACTGCTTGCTACTCCCCCTGGCCGGGCCGCTGAGCGAGTGGTTCTCGCTCAGCGGCACGGTCAGCGCTTCTTGACGTCGATGACGGGATCGGCTGCGGACTTGGCCTTCTTCTCCGCTCGCTTCTCCTTGAGGGACTTCCCGGATTTCTTGGACATCGAGCTGCGCGGAGATTTGTCGGACAAACGTGGTCCTTTGCTCGGAGAACCTGAATGGTCCCGCTGCTGTCGACCGTACGCTATGGAGACCCGTCCGGGTGCGACCGCCGAATTCGGCTTCCAGGAACCTCACAGCTGAGGCCCAGCTCCGTGGCAGTGTGGCCGTCGAGGGTGGTTCGCATGACCGAGACTCTGACCGTCGCGGCGGCGGAACGAACCGAGACCACGGGTGCACCCGTGCTGGACGTGGTGATACCCGTCTACAACGAAGAGACCGACCTCGGCGTGTGCGTCCGCAGACTGCACGCCTACCTGCGCGACGGATTCCCGTTCCCGGCGCGTATCACGGTCGCCGACAACGCGAGCACCGACGACACGCTGCAAGTCGCACAGCTGCTCGCCGAGAAACTGGACGACGTGCGGGTCGTGCATCTGTCGGCCAAGGGGCGCGGGCGGGCGCTGCGAGCGGTGTGGGAACGCTCGGACGCGCAGGTGGTCGCCTATATGGATGTCGACCTGTCCACCGACCTGAACGCATTGCTTCCCCTGGTCGCACCACTGATCACCGGGCATTCCGACCTGGCGATCGGCACCCGGCTGGATTCGGCGTCCCGCGTGGTGCGCGGCCCCAAGCGGGAGATCATCTCGCGCTGCTACAACCTGCTGCTGAAAGCCTCACTGCGCGCGCACTTCTCCGACGCCCAGTGCGGCTTCAAGGCGATGCGCACCGACGTGGCGCGCCGCCTACTGCCGCTGGTACGCGACGGGGAGTGGTTCTTCGACACCGAATTGCTCGTACTCGCCGAGCGGGCCGGTCTGCGCATCCACGAGGTCCCGGTGGACTGGATCGATGATCCGGACAGCCGGGTCGACATCATCGACACCGCGCGCAAGGACTTGCTCGGCATCTGGCGACTCGGGCGGGCGCTGGCCACCGGCGCGCTGCCGCTCGACGAGCTGCGTCGCGCGGTGGGCCGGGAACCGCTGGTGGCCGGGGTGCCGCTGGGCATGGTCGGACAGCTCGTGCGTTTCGCGATCGTCGGCGTATCGAGCACGCTGGCCTATCTGCTGCTCTATGTGATGCTGCAACCATTGACCGGCGCGCAGGTGGCGAACTTCGCGGCGCTGCTGATCACCGCGGTGGGCAATACCGCGGCCAACCGGGCCTTCACCTTCGGCGTGCGCGGCTCGAACGGCGCCGTCTCGCACCAGTTCCAAGGTCTGGTGATCTTCGGGATCGGGTTGGCGCTCACCAGCGGATCGTTGTTCGCGCTGCATCGGTGGGCGCCGGACGCCTCGGTGCACCTGGAATTGTTCGTGCTGGTGGCGGCCAATCTGGTGGCGACGCTGTTGCGGTTCGTCGGGCTGCGGTGGGTGTTCCGGGAAAGCGGAGGACGCGATCGCTCGGCCGAGCCGGTGGCGTCGGCTCTCGCCCCCATCGGTCGTGAGGGGGACCGTCGATGACGGCGACACTGTCCGCGCAGCCGGTCGCGACCGAAACGCGGCCGCAGAACAGCCGGAAGTGGGAGTATCCGGCGCTGGCGACGCTACTGGTCGGCACGGCGGTGGCCTATCTGTGCAACCTGAGCGCCAACGGGTGGGCGAACTCCTTCTACTCGGCTGCCGTACAGGCGGGTTCGGTGTCGTGGAAGGCGTTCTTCTTCGGGTCTTCGGACGCGGCGAACTCGATCACCGTGGACAAACCGCCCGCCTCGCTGTGGTTGATGGAGCTGTCGGTACGGGCGTTCGGGCTCAACAGCTGGAGCATCCTGGTGCCGGAGGTGCTGCTCGGGGTGGCCACCGTGGCGCTGCTGTGGGCGACGGTGCGCAGGCCGTTCGGGCCCGCCGCCGGATTGCTCGCCGGGTTGGCGCTGGCGGTGACGCCCGTCGCGGCACTGATGTTCCGGTTCAACAATCCCGAGGCGCTGTTGGTGTTCTTGATGGTCGCCGCCGCCTGGGCGATGACGCGGGCGGTGGCGGACGGCCGCTGGCGCTGGCTGGTGCTGACCGGCGCGCTGATCGGATTCGGTTTCCTCACCAAGCAATTACAGGTGCTGCTGGTGATTCCTGCGCTCGCACTGACCTATTTGATCGCGGGTCCGCCGAAGCTCGGCAAGCGCATCGTGCAACTCTTCGCGGCGGGAGTCGCGATGGTGGTCGCCGCGGGTTGGTGGTTGCTGGCGGTGGAGTTGTGGCCCGCCTCGTCACGCCCGTGGATCGGTGGCTCGCACGAGAACTCGATCCTGGAACTGACGCTCGGCTACAACGGCCTCGGCCGGCTCAACGGCAACGAGCGCGGCAGCGTCGGACCGGGCGGTGAACTTCCGGCGGGCGGCAACGGCATGTGGGGAAGCACCGGCATCACGCGGATGTTCGAACCGGCGCAGGGCGGTCAGATCGCCTGGTTGATCCCCGCCGCGCTGGTCGCGCTCGTGGCGGGAATCCTGCTGCGCGGCAGAGCGGTTCGCACCGATCCGCGGCGCGCTTCGCTGGTCCTCTGGGGCGGCTGGCTGCTGGTGACCGGGCTGGTGTTCAGCTTCATGGCCGGCATCTTCCACCAGTACTACACCGTGGCCCTCGCTCCGGCGATCGCCGCACTCGTCGGCGCGGGCGCGGCGCTGCTGTGGCGGGCACGGCATCGGCTGTGGGTGCGGCTCGTGTCGGCACTGGCGGTGGGCCTGACCACCGCGACCGCGTGGATGCTGTTGTCCCGCAGTCCGGAGTGGCAGTCGTGGCTGCGCTGGACAGTGCTGGTCGTGGGCATCATCGCGACGCTGGCCGTGCTCTTCCCCGCACCGCGCAAGCTGGCCGTGGCGTCGGCGCTGGCGGTCGCGTTCACCTTCCTGGCCGGGCCGGTCGCCTACGCCGTGGACACGATCGCGACGTCACATGCCGGTTCGATTCCCTCGGCGGGGCCGAACGTCGGGATGCACGGACGGCCACCGTGGGGCGAGGGAATGCCCGGAACGGGCCGCCGCATGCAGGACGGCGCGGGTACCACCAACGGCGACGGGCAAGCCCCGGGCGGTACGCCACCGGGCCTCCCGCCTGGCATTGCGCCGCAGGGCAATTCACCGGGCGCGCAAGCGCCGGACGGCGCGATGTTCCCGCCCGGCACGGTGCCCGATGGGCAGACTCTCGGCACGCCGGGAGACGCCGGTGCGGGACCCGATGGCGGCGGCATCGGCGGTCTCCTGGGGGCGGGCGAGCCGAGTGCGCAAGTCGTGTCCCTGCTCGAGCAGAACGGCGGTGACTACACGTGGGTGGCCGCGGCCATCGGATCGAACAGCGCCGCGGGCTTGCAGCTGGCCACCGAACTCCCGGTGATGCCGATCGGCGGCTTCAACGGCAGCGACCCGTCGCCGACGCTGGAGCAGTTCCAGCAGTACGTCGCCGAAGGGAAGATCCACTACTTCGTCGGCGGCGGCCGTGGCGGGCCGGGTTCGTCCAGCTCCTCACCCAGCGCTCAGATCACGCAGTGGGTCCAGGAGAACTTCACCGCCATCCAGGTGGACGGGGTCACCCTGTACGACCTGACCGCCACCCACTGAAGCCGCGCGATCGGTTGCGGCGCCCTGCATCCCCGCCCACCGCATCGCCTTCCAGTGTTCAGCGCGACTCCCTGCGCCCGCTGAACACCGCATCCGCACCGACGCCCTACCTCGGCGTCGGTGCGGATCGCCTGTGCGGCCTTCGCGCGCTCCGGCGGCTCCGCACACCGATCCGATGTGCAGAGCCACCCGAGTGCGCGAAGTAGTCGATCAGGCCGAGACCTCGGCGTCGAGCCATTCGGCGAAGGTCGGACCGGCGAGCTTGGCGTGCGGGCCGGCGAGGAGCCCACCGTTCTCGAAGACGTCGCGGTCCGGGTTGTCTCGGTCGTTCACCTCGACGACGTGGGCGGGGGCACCGCGGCGGGCGGCGAGCAGTGCTGCGGCTCCGGCCATTGTTTCCGGCTGCGGACCTGCGATTTCCGGGAAGGGGGCCGCGGTGGTTTCGGGAACGGGCCCGAGTGCGAGGCGGACCAGTTCCTCGGCGACGGTGCGCGCGGCGACCAGTTGGGTACGCATCGCGGCGAGGTAGGCGGTGTCACCCTGAGTGCCCCACTGCGTCATCAGCTCGACCAGCTCGTGGAACTGCGCGGCGCGCAGGATCCGCACCGGCAGCGGACCTTCCAGCAGCGCCTGCTCGTGGGCCAGCTTGGCCGCGTTGTATCCGGCGGTGGTGCCGTCGATGCCGATGATCGACGCCACCACCAGTTGCTCGACCCCCGCCTTCCGTCCCGCCTCGTGCAGATTCCGCGCGGCGGCGGTGAAGAACGCCGTCGCGACATCCTTGTCCGGCGAAGGCGTGCTGGAGACGTCGATCACCACCCGCACACCCTCCAGCGCCTCGACCAGTCCCTGCCCGGTCTCGATGTCGATGCCGTCGGCGCGGGAGAAGGCGACCACATCGTGCCCTTGCTCGTTCAGCACATTCACTACGTGCTTGCCGAGCCGCCCGGTCGCCCCTGCCACCGCGATCTTCGTGCCGTTCGTCATGGTCCTCGCTCCTCGTGTCGCCGCGTTGTTGCGCGTTCACAGAAGAGACGACACCGGATCGGCGAGTGTGACATCGCCGCACACCCCTGTATTCGCCACCCGGCCGGAGTGATTCGGGGGCAGCCCTTGGCATCCCGCAAAACGCCAGCGATGATGATCGGGATGTGTGACGGCTCCCAGCGGGGAGCCGGGGCCCCGCCACCATCAGGTCACGCGTCCACCGCGAACATTCAGGGAAACAGTTGAACGCTTTCATGAAGCTGGCCGTGACGGTGGTCAGCGCACTGGTCGCAACCGCGCTCACCGTCGGATTCGCCGCCACCGCGTCGGCCGCCCCCGCCGACCGAGCCGAACCGATCGCCGCTGCGACCAGCGAACCCCCGCAGGTGACCTACATCAAGGCTTGCCTGCCGCCCGGCGACACGATCGAACTGCGCACGGGAATCGGCGCGGCGATCGGGGCCGCGATCGGCGCGCTCGTCGGCCTGCCGGTCTTCTTCGTCGGCGCCATCCCCGGCGCGATCATCGTCGGCCTGATCGGTGCCGCCATCGGAGCCTCCTCCTACGCCATTGATTCCGGCCGCCTCGAGCAGCAAGGACTTTGCTGATCATCGCGGTGTAGGGCGTGCCGGTAGCCGGAGGCCATTCGGCTACCGATGCCGATTCCTCGCGCCCGGCGGGCGCACCGAGCTGTGCGGGCGTGCCCGCCGAAGTACCGGCTGACGCAAAATGATTCCCGTCGAGTTGGTCGACCCGGATCCGTGACGACGCCCCTCCCGCGCCGATACCCGCCATCGACATCGCGGGCCACTCGAGTCGCCGCGGACGCCCGCGACGGACGGTCTCTCGCAGCGCGGGAAGGGACTTCGCCTCCAGAACAGGGCTCAGCGGGCCACGGTTGCACGCACGGCGGAGGCCGCCGAGCCCTCCACGAGTTCGCTTGCCGGGCACAGGATTACCGATCCCACGTCTCCCGAACCGCGTAGTCGCGTGTTCGAGGCGCTCGGGCAATGCCGGTCGACGGCGCTTCCGAGGGACGGAAGTATCCACCGGCAAGCATTCCGCTCACGTAGTGACACAGGTTACAGTTCCTTCTCCTGACACTACATTCGTAGTTTACGTATCGTAGACCCGCTTACGGTTTCAGCGTTGCCCTGGGAACCGTGCCGGTGACGTCCTCCGGCTCGGCGCCCGCCCGATTCACCCACCTGATGAAGGAAAGTTCATGGCAACTGTCGCACCGGCGACAACTGTCGTTGTCGCGCCTGCGACGGAACTATCGACCGCGCGCAGCCACCCGCGAGCCGGGCTCGCGCTGGGCGCGGCCATCGTCTGCACAGCGGCCTCGCTCGCCCTCTGGTTGCTGTTCTTGCGCCCCCACTGGGAGATGTACTGGCACCAAATAGATTTGCAGGTCTACATGTGGGGCGGCAACGCGGCGGCGCTGCACCCGGCCCAGTTGTACACAGCCCGCGGCCCACTGTTCCTGCCGTTCCTCTACCCCGTCTTCGCCGCGTGGATCTGCGCCGAATTGGCGCGATTCCCGATCAACTACGTCGGCACCGCCATGGTGGTCACGACCCTGATCGCCTTGTACGCCGGCGTGTGGTGCACCGCCGTGCTGATGCGGTATCGGCGTGGGTTCGGCATGGCCGCGGCGACATTGGCGGTCGGCAGCGTCGCGCTCTGGCTCGAGCCCGTCCAGCAGACTTTCCGCTTTGGACAGGTCAGCATGATCCTGATGGCAATGGTCCTGGCCGACCTCGCCCTTCCGAAGCAGCGCTGGAGTCGCGGCATCCTCATCGGCATCGCCACCGGCATCAAGCTCACGCCCGCGGCGTTCATCGTCTATCTGTTCGTCACGCGCCAATTCAAGGCCGCCGCCGTCGCCATGGGCGCCTTCGCGGCCACGGTCGCGGCCGGTTTCTGGTACCGGCCGACCGAGGCGGCCCAGTTCTGGATCACGACCGTGGCCTCCCAGAACCGGATCGGCTTCGCCTATGTGCAGAATCAGTCCCTCAACGGCCTGCTCGGGCGTATGCAGTGGACCACATGGGACAACCACGTGCTGTGGCTCCTCGGCGCGGGCGGGCTCGGTCTGGCCGGGCTGGCCGCGGCGCGGATCGCCCACCAGCGAGGCGACGAGATGCTCGCCATCCTGCTCGTCGCCGGTGTGACGCTGCTGTGCTCACCGATCTCCTGGACCCACTACTGGGTGTGGGTGGTGCCCGCGCTCGTCTGGGCCGTCCACGCACTGTCGCACCGATCGCGCACGGCCGCGATCGCCGTGCCCGCCGCGATCGCCCTGTTCGCCTTCGCCTGGCCGATGCAGGTCGACTCGATCGGATCATGGGATCGGGATCTACCGCTGCTACCGCAAGGCCTGATCTGGTTCGTGCCGCAGACCAACGGACGGGAATTCCATTGGACCGCCGCGCAATTCCTGATCGGCAACTCGTACGCGCTGCTCACCCTCGCCGCCATGGTCGCCGCGAGCGTCCTGCTCCTGCGCACACCACGACCGGCACTCGTGACGCTCGCGGGCTCCCGCTCAGCGGGGTGCGTGCAAGGCGGCGTGTAGCGTGGCCGCCCATTGCTCGACGATCCGCTTGCGGCGGGCCGAGTCGTCGGTGAGAACGTCGGCGAGACCGAGACCACGCGCCATGTCCAAGGTCGCCTGCACCAGGTGATGGGCGACCGGATCGGAGTCGTCGACCCGCAGCGCTTCGACCGCGCGACGGTGCGACGCGCGCCCGAAGCGGGCCTCCAGCGGAACGATGCGTTCACGCAGCACCGGATCGGCGGCGGCGTGCGTCCACACTTGCAACGCGGCCTTGAACAGCGGGCTGGTGTAGGACTCGACCAGCCCCGCAACCACCGCCTCGGTGCGGGCGATGCCGTCGCCGAGTTCCACCAGGGTCTCGGCCTCCTGCACCGCCTGCCCGCTGCGCGTGTCGAACATGTACTCCAGCGCGGCGGTGATCAGATCCTCCCTGGTCGGAAAGTGATGCTGCGCCGCGCCGCGTGACACCCCGGCCCGTTCGGCGACCACGGCGACCGTCGCGGCAGCCCAGCCCATCTCGGCCAGGCAGTCGATGGTCGCCTCGAGCAGGCGCTGCCGGGTGGCTCGGCTGCGGTCCTGCTTGGGTTCGTGGGGTGTCGCCATGGTGGTTATTCTGCCCAGCTCGGCGTGCGGCGCTGCAAAAAGGCCAGCATGCCCTCGTGGACCTCCGGGGTGCCGAAGAAGCTCGCCGAGCGCCGCGCGAGTTCCTCGGCGGAGGCGTCGAACTCGGCGAGGATGCTCGCGTTGACCAACCGCTTGGCCTCGGCCAACCCCTGCGGGGAGCCCTTGCGCACTTCCCCGCACAGTCGAGCGACCTCGGCCGCCGGATCGTCGGCGGTGACGGTGACCAGGCCGATCTCCTTCGCCACGGCGGCGTCGAACTTCTCGCCGGTCAGGTAGTACCGGCTGGCCGCGCGCGGGCTGAGCCTGGGCAACAGGGTCAGCGAGATCATGAACGGCGCCAATCCGATCCGCACTTCGGTGAGCGCGAAACTGCTGCCCGGCCCGGCCACGACCACGTCGCAACCGGCCACGATGCCCATGCCGCCGGCCCGCACGTTGCCGTCGATCCGCGCGATCACCGGTTTCGGGATCTCCACCAACCGGCGCAGCACCCCGATCATGACCCGGGTGCGCTGGTCGGCGGCCACGGCCGGATCGGCGTCGCTGGCCTCGCTGAGATCCGCGCCCGCGCAGAAGGTGTTGCCGGTGTGCGCGAGCACGATGACGCGCACCGCGTCGTCGGCGGCCGCGTCGTCGAGCCCGCGCAGCAGCTCGGCGACCAGCTTGGACGACAGCGCGTTGCGGTTGTGCGGCGAATCGAGCGTGAGCGTCGCGACGCCGCCGCCGACCTCGTAGCGGACGAACGGACCCGTCTCGGTCATGCGCGTCCTCTCAGTACGACTTGGGCAGGCCCAGCGAGTACTGGGCGACGAAGTTCAGGACCATTTCCCGGCTGACCGGCGCGATGCGGCCGATGCGCGCGGCCGCGAGCATCGCGGCCAGCCCCACGTCCCTGGTCAGGCCGGAGCCGCCGTGGGTCTGGATGGCCTGGTCGAGTGCCTTGATGCTGGCTTCCGCCGCCGCGTACTTCGCCATGTTGGCCGCCTCGGCGGCGCCCATCTCGTCACCCGTGTCGTAGAGGGTGGCGGCCTTCTGCATCATCAGCTTCGCCAGCTCCAGCTCGACCTTCACCTGCGCGAGCGGATGCGAGATGCCTTGGTGCGCGCCGATCGGCGTCTTCCACACCGTGCGCTCCTTGGCGTATTCCACCGCGCGATCGATGGCGTAGCGGGCCAGGCCGATGGCCATGGCCGCGCCCATGATGCGCTCCGGGTTCAGGCCGGCGAACAGCTGCATCAGCGCCGCGTCCTCCTTGCCGACCAGTGCGGTGGAGGGCAGCCGGACGTCGTCGAGGAACAGGTTGTACTGGTGGTCGGGCTCGATGATGTCCATCTCCTGCGCCGTCTTGGTGAAGCCTTCGGCGTCGGTCGGCACGATGAACAGGGCGGGCTTGAGCTTGCCGGTCTTGTGATCGGAGGTGCGGGACACGATCAGCACGGCCTCGGCCTGGTCCACGCCGGAGATGAAGATCTTGCGGCCGTTGAGGATCCAGTCGTCGCCGTCGCGACGCGCGGTGGTGGTGATCTGGTGGGAGTTGGAGCCCGCGTCCGGCTCGGTGATGCCGAAGACCATCTTGCCGGAGCCGTCGGCGAGCTTGGGCAGCCATTCCCGCTTCTGCTCGTCGGTGCCGTACTTGGTGATGATGGTGCCGCAGATGGCCGGGGAGACCACCATGAGCAGCAGGCCCGCACCCTGGGCGGACAGCTCCTCCATCACCAGCGCCAGCTCGTACATGCCCGCGCCGCCGCCACCGTACTCCTCGGGCAGGTTCACCCCGAGGAACCCGAGTTTGCCCGCCTCCTGCCACAACTCGTCCAGCGGCTCGTTATTGCGCGCCTTCGGCAGAACGTAGTCGCGGTAGTTGTATTTCGCGGCCAGCGCGGCGACGGCGGCCCGCAGCGCCTTCTGCTCGTCGGTCTCGATGAAGCTCATCAGTTCTCCTGTATCTTGCGGGGGCTCCCGCACCCCGTCGGCTCGATGAGCGCTGCGCGATGGCGACTCATCGCTCCTCCTGTGTTTCTTCGGGTTCGACGACCGCGAGCACGGCGCCGACGTCGACCTGCTGGCCGACGGTGACATTGACGGCGCTGAGCACGCCCGCGGCGGGCGCGGCGATGGTGTGCTCCATCTTCATCGCCTCCAGCCACAGGATCGGCTGACCCTGTTCGACATGGCTGCCGACCTCGGCGCCGAGCCGGATCACGCTCCCCGGCATGGGCGCCAGCAGCGAGCCGGTGGCCACCTGGTCGGCCGGGTCGCTGAAGCGCGGCAGCCTGCGCAGGGCCACCGGGCCGAGCGGCGAATCGACGTAGACCTGGTCGCCGTAGCGCGCGACCTCGAATCGCCTGCGCACCGGGCCGCGTTCGCCCGGCACCGACAGCACGACGCGATCGGGAGCCGACTCGACGAGTTCGAGACCGTCGTGGCCGTCCACGGTGACGCCGGTCCGGCCGAAGCGGTAACCGACCTCGTGCGTCCCGGTGGCGCGACTCTCGTAGGACTTGCGCTGCGACCGCGAGGGCAGATTCCGCCACCCGCTGGGCAGCCCGCCGCCCGCTCGCGCGCTGTCGCGGTTCGCGGCGGCGTCGGCGAGCGCGGCGGCCACGATCGACAGCGCCTCGTCGGACTCCGCCACCAGTGGCGCGGCGAGGGCGTCGAGCCCGTGCGTCGCGAAGAACGCGGTGTCGGTGTCACCGGCCAGGAACGCCGGATGACGCAACACGCGCACCAGCAGGTCCCGGTTGGTCACCAGGCCGTGGATCTTCGCCCGGTGCAGGGCGGCGGCCAGCAAACGCGCTGCCTCGCCGCGGGTCTCGGCGTAGGAGATGACCTTCGCCAGCATCGGGTCGTAGTGCACGCCGACCACCGAGCCGTCCACCACGCCGGTGTCCAGGCGCACACCCGGCCGGTCGAGCAGGTCGAATTCGGTACGCACCGCGTGGATCTCGATGCGGTGCACCGTTCCGCTCTGCGGCTGCCAGTCGTGTGCCGGGTCCTCGGCATAGAGCCGGACCTCGATCGAATGTCCGCGCATCGCGGGCGGTTCGGCGGGCAGCGCGCCGCCCGCGGCCACGTCCAGTTGCAGGCGGACCAGATCCAGGCCGGTGGTGCACTCGGTGACCGGATGCTCCACTTGCAGACGGGTGTTCATCTCCAGGAAGAAGAACTCGCCCTGCTCGTCGGCGAGGAACTCGACGGTGCCCGCGCCGGTGTAGCCGATCGCGCCCGCCGCGAGGCGCGCCGCCTCGAACAGCCGCGCCCGCATGCCGTCGGTGCGTTCCACCAGCGGCGAGGGCGCCTCCTCGATCACCTTCTGGTGGCGGCGCTGGATGGAGCACTCGCGCTCGCCCACCGCCCAGATGGCGCCGTGCGTGTCGGCCATCACCTGGACCTCGATGTGCCTGCCGGTCTCCAGGTAGCGCTCGCAGAAGACCGTCGGGTCGCCGAACGCGGACTCCGCCTCGCGCCGTGCTCCCTCGATCTGCGGGGCCAGGTCGGCCAGCTCGCGGACCACGCGCATGCCGCGCCCTCCGCCGCCCGCCGACGCCTTGATCAGCACCGGCAGGTGCGCCTCGGTGACCTCGGCCGGGTCCAGTTCGGCCAGCACCGGCACTCCGGCGGCGTCCATCATCTTCTTCGAGGCGACCTTCGAGCCCATCTGCTCGATCGCCTCCACCGGCGGGCCGATCCAGACCAGTCCGGCATCGAGCACGGCCTTGGCGAATTCGGCGTTCTCGGAGAGGAACCCGTATCCGGGATGGATCGCGTCGGCGCCCGCCGCCACCGCGGCCTCGATGATCAGCTCACCGCGCAGATAGGTTTCCGCGGGCGTGTTGCCGGGCAGGCGCACCGCGGCGTCCGCCTCGGTGACGTGCGGTGCGGCGGCATCCGCGTCGGAGTACACCGCGACGGTGCCCAGACCCATCCGGCGGCAGGTGGCGAAGACGCGCCGGGCGATCTCGCCCCGATTCGCCACTAGAACGTTCGTGATTTCCATCCGCGGCCTCACATTCGGAAGACGCCGAAGCCGTCGGCGCCTTTGATCGGGGCATTGTGAATGGCCGAGAGGGACATTCCCAATACGGTGCGGGTGTCGCGCGGGTCGATGACGCCGTCGTCGTAGAGCCGCCCGGACATGAACATCGCCAGCGATTCCGCCTCGATCTGCGCCTCCACCATCGCGCGCATCCCGGCGTCGGCCTCCTCGTCGAACGGCAGGCCCTTCGCCTCGGCGGCGGCCCTTCCGACGATCGAGATGACGCCCGCCAGCTGCGCGCCGCCCATGACGGCGGATTTCGCACTGGGCCAGGCGAAGACGAACCGCGGATCGTAGGCCCGGCCGCACATGCCGTAATGACCCGCGCCATAGGACGCGCCCATCAGCACCGAGATGTGCGGCACCTTCGAATTGGAGACGGCGTTGATCATCATCGCGCCGTGCTTGATGATGCCCTTCTGCTCGTACTCCTTGCCGACCATGTAACCGGTGGTGTTGTGCAGGAACAGCAGTGGCGTGTTCGCCTTGTTGGCCAGCTGGATGAACTGGGTGGCCTTCTGCGACTCCTCGGAGAACAGCACACCGCGGGCGTTGGCCAGGATGCCGACCGGATACCCGTGCAGCTCCGCCCATCCGGTGACCAGGCTGCTGCCGTAGAGCGGCTTGAACTCGTCGAAGTCCGAGCCGTCCACGATGCGGGCGATCACCTCGCGCGGGTCGAACGGGATCTTCAGGTCCGACGGCACGATGCCGAGCAGATCCTCCGGGTCGTAGAGCGGCTCGATCACCTCGGCGCGCGGGGCCGGGCCCTGCTTGCGCCAGTTCAGCCGCCTGACGATGGAGCGGCCGATGCGGATCGCGTCCTGCTCGTCCAGCGCGTAGTAGTCCGCGAGGCCGGACACCCGGGCGTGCATGTCGGCGCCGCCGAGCGATTCGTCGTCGGACTCCTCACCGGTGGCCATCTTGACCAGCGGCGGACCGCCGAGGAACACCTTGGAGCGCTCTTTGATCATCACCACGTGGTCGGACATGCCGGGAATGTAGGCGCCGCCCGCGGTGGAGTTGCCGAACACCAGCGCGATGGTCGGGATGCCCGCCGCCGACGCCTGGGTGAGGTCGCGGAACATCCGGCCACCGGGGACGAAGACTTCCTTCTGCGTGGGCAGATCCGCGCCGCCGGATTCCACCAGCGAGATCACCGGCAACCGGTTCTCCCGCACGATGTCGTTGATCCGCAAGGTCTTGCGCAGCGTCCACGGGTTGGAGGTGCCGCCGCGCACGGTCGGGTCGGGCGCGACGATCATGCACTCGACGCCCTCCACGATGCCGATACCGGCGATGGTGCTGCCGCCGACGTGGAATTCGCTGCCCCAGCCCGCCAGCGGGCACAGCTCCAGGAACGGCGAGTCCTCGTCGACGAGCAGTTCGATGCGCTCGCGCGCGGTCAGCTTGCCGCGCTTGCGATGCCGGGCCAGTTTGTCCGGCCCGCCACCCGCGATGGCCTTGGCGAACTCCGCCTCCACCTCGGCGAGCTTGGCCGTCATGGCATCGGCGGCCGCTTCGTACTCGGGCGCGGCGGTGTCCAGGGTGCTGCGCAGGATGGTCATGACTGGTACCCCAATCGCTTCGCCGCCAGTCCGGTGAGGATCTCGGTCGTGCCGCCGCCGATCCCGAGGATGCGCATATCCCGGTACTGGCGCTCGATTTCGGATTCGCGCATGTAGCCGAGGCCGCCGAACAGCTGGACGGCCTGGTTGGCCACCCACTCGCCCGCCTCCACCGCGGTGTTCTTGGCGAAGCACACCTCGGCGATCAGGTCGGTCTCGCCTTCGGCGCTGCGCTGCACCACGTCGCGGGTGTAGACGCGGGCGACGTCGATGCGCCGCGCCATCTCGGTGACCGTGTTCTGCACCGCCTGCCTGCTGATCAGCGGACGACCGAAGGTCTCGCGGTTGCGCACCCACTCCAGGGTCAGGTCCAGGCAGCGCTGCGCGCTGGAATACGCCTGCACCGCCAGGCCGACGCGCTCGCTGACGAACGCGCCCGCGATCTGGTAGAAGCCGGAGTTCTCCGGGCCCACCAGGTTCGCCACCGGCACCCGGACATCCACGTAGGACAGCTCGGCGGTGTCGGAGGCCAGCCAGCCCATCTTGTCCAGCTTGCGGCTGACCGTGAAGCCGGGGGTGTCCTTGTCGACGATGAGCAGCGAGATGCCGCCGGAGCCCGGTCCGCCGGTGCGCACCGCGGTGACCACGAAGTCGGCGCGGACGCCGGAGGTGATGTAGGTCTTGGCGCCGTTGACGATGTAGTGGTCGCCGTCGCGGCGCGCGGTGGTGGTGAGGTGCCCGACATCCGATCCGCCGCCGGGCTCGGTGATCGCCAGCGAGCCGATCTTCTCACCGGCCAGCGTCGGCTTCACCCAGCGCTCGATCTGCTCGGTGTCGCCCGAGGCGATGATGTGCGGCACCGAGATGCCGCAGGTGAACAGCGAGGCGAACAGTCCGCCGGACGCACCCGCCTGGTGCATCTCCTCGCAGACGATCATGGCGTCCACGCCGTCGCCCCCGGAGCCGCCCGCGGATTCGGGGAACTGCACGCCGAGCAGGCCCAGCGCACCCGCCTTCTTGTGCAGCTCGCGCGGGATCTCCCCCACGCGCTCCCAGCCGTCCAGGTAGGGCAGGATCTCGCGTTCCACGAAGCCACGAACCGTGGCACGCAATTCGCGTCGTTCCGGCGTTTCCCAGAGTTTCGTCATGCGGTGTCCTTTCTCGCATGACCGGGGGCCCTGCGTGGTGACGCGAGCTGCCGCCTCCGGGCCTGACCGGTCATGCGAAAAGCTCCACTGGAATGTCGAGGTGACGAGACCGCAGCCATTCGCCGAGTCCCTTGGCCTGCGGGTCGAAGCGGGCCTGATAGGCCACACCCTGACCGAGCAGGCCTTCGATGATGAAGTTCAGTGCCCGCAGATTGGGCAGCACATGCCGGGTGACGGTCAGCGAAGCCGCCTCCGGCAGTAGTTCTTTCACCCGTGCCACGGTGAGTGTGTGCACCAGCCAGCGCCATTGCGCGTCGGTGCGCACCCAGAGCCCGACGTTGGCGTCACCGCCTTTGTCGCCGCTGCGGGCCAGCGCGATCGTGCCCAGCGGCACGCGGCGGGTTTCCCCGGCGGGCAACGGTTCCGGAGCGGGCGGCTCGGCGACCTCGGCGAGGTCGGCCGTCTCCGAGGCGG
Organism: Nocardia abscessus; assembly: GCF_015477775.1. Classification (GTDB taxonomy): domain Bacteria; phylum Actinomycetota; class Actinomycetes; order Mycobacteriales; family Mycobacteriaceae; genus Nocardia; species Nocardia abscessus_A. The sequence continues at coordinate 300,148 of NZ_JADLQO010000001.1, forward strand.
GCGCGACGCCGACCCGGGTGCCATCGGACAGCACCGCCGTGTGCGGCACTTCGGCGGCGTCGACGAACCCGGGCGTGAATACGCCGTACGGAGATCCGTTGCCCGGCAGGGTCGTGAAACTGCATCCCGGGTAGCTGGCCAGCGCCAGTTCCACGGCGACATTGGAGAACGCGCGCCCGACCTTGTTCGGGTCCGGGTCGCGGACGACGCAGCGCAGCAGCGCGCTGGCCTGCTCCTCGGTCTCCGCGTCCGGCCGGTCCAGGCGCGCCAGCGTCCAGGTCAGCTCGGCGGGGCGGGTGGGCAGCCAGGCTTCCAGCTGGCGTTGCGCCAGTTCGGCTTTGGCTTCGATGTCCAGACCGGTGAGCACGAACTCCATCTCGTTGCGGAAACCGCCGAGGGTGTTCAGCGAGACCTTGAGCCGGGGCGGCGGGGCCTCACCGGTGACGCCGCTGATCCGCACCCGGTCCGGGCCGTCCTGGTCGAGCCGGATGGTGTCCAAGCGGGTCGTCACGTCGGGTCCGGCGTAGCGGGGCCCCTGGATCTCGTACATCAGCTGGGCCTCGACGGTGTCCACGGTGACCGCGCCGCCGGTGCCCGCGTGCTTGGTGATGACGCTGCTGCCGTCGGCGCGGATTTCCGCGATCGGGAAGCCGGGCCTGCCCAGATCGGCCAGCTCGGTGAAGAATGCGTAGTTTCCGCCGGTGGCCTGAGTGCCGCATTCGATCACGTGCCCGGCCACCACAGCGCCGGCCAGCCGATCGTAATCCGTCCGGCCCCAGCCGAAGTGGGCGGCGGCGGGACCGACGATCACCGACGCGTCGGTGACCCGGCCGGTGACCACGATGTCCGCGCCCGCGTTCAGGCATTCGACGATGCCCCACGCGCCGAGATAGGCGTTGGCGGTCAGCGGCGCGCCGAAACCGAGCTCGGCGGCGCGCGCCACCAGGTCGTCGCCTTCCACGTGCGCGATCTTCGCGTCCAGCCCGAGGTCGGCGGCGACTTTGCGCAGCTTTTCCGCCAGGCCCGCCGGGTTCAGGCCGCCCGCGTTCGCCACGATGCGCACCTTGCGCTCCAGCGCGAGGCCGAGGCATTCCTCGATCTGCTTGACGAAGGTCTTGGCGTAACCGAGGTCCGGGTCCTTCATCCGGTCCCGGCCGAGGATCAGCATGGTCAGCTCGGCCAGATAGTCGCCGGTGAGCACGTCGAGCTGCCCGCCGTCGAGCATCTCGCGCATGGCACTGAGCCGATCACCGTAGAAGCCGGAACAGTTGCCGATCCGGAGCACATCCGGGTCGGCGGCCAGCATACTCATCAGCGGGAATGCCTCCTGTACGGCGAACCGTCAGGATGAGCCGCATGCCGCACCCGTGAAGTCCGCGTTCCGCGACCAGCATCACACCGCGGCTAGAAAAAAGCAAGCATGCGTGCTTGTTAATTGACTTGTGAACGACTTACTCACCCGCAGGGCAGTGACCGAGCAGGTTGGAGCAAGATGGGCACAGTGTCCAGCGACGTGACCGTGATCATTCTGTTCGCCCTCGCAGGTTTCCTGCTCGGCGGCGCGTACACCACCTGGAAGACAGCCCGGCCGCTGTCTATAGCACTGGGCGTCTGTGCCCTCCTGGCGGCGGGCGGCGCGCTGACCTGGTGGCTCGGATAGGGGCTGCGAGCCGAGCGAGGGCGAGGCAGCCGCTCAAGCCCTCGACAGGCGGAAGATCCGCAGGTCCTCGGGGACGCCGTTGAGCGGAGCCGCGAAGAAGCTGCGGCGATACGGTTTGACCGCCAAGCCCAGTTCCGCCAGCGTCTCCGGCCGCAACCCTTGCAGCGTGGCCTCGGACAGCATGGTGTTCCCGTTGCCTCCCGCCTCCATGACTCGGGCCGCGATCGTGACGTCCACGCCGAGCCAGTCTCCCCCGATCTCCCGCGGAGAACCGGTGTGCAAACCGATCCGCATCTGCGGGGTGTAGCCACGCACCTGCACGTCGGCCAGGTTGCGCCTTGCCGTCACGGCGGCGCGTATCGCTCGGTCCGCCGAGGGGAACACGGCCATCACGCCGTCGCCCATGCGCTTGACCACTTGTCCGCCGCGCTCGGCGATCGGCGGCTCGATGGCCTTGGCCACCTTGCGCAGCAGTTCGAGAGTGGCCTCGTCACCGGCCGAGAGCGACCAGCGCGAGAAGGCCACCAGGTCGGTGAACATGACAGTTATTTCCTGGCTACCCTTGCCGCGGCCGACCCGCTCCAACGCCGCCTGCCAGACCTGCAAGGCGCCGAAACCGATCTCACGGGCCGCGCTGGGTGTATCGCCCACCAGTTTGTCCGCCGCGCGCGCGACCGCACGCGCGCCGCCCGGCCCGGAAACCGACAAGGGGTCACCGAAAGCGGGATCACCCGGCAACTGCTGGCGCGCCTTGCGCAGCATGCCGATCAGATCCGCCCGCTGATTCGCCGCGCTCACCAGCGCGGACAGCTGGCCACGACGAAAGCCGCCAGGACGGCGGGGAGGATCGAACTCGTCGGACGGCTCCAACGGAATGACCACCTCGGGCGGTACGCCTCCCTCGGCCTGCGCCCCCGACCCCGGCTCGGCGCCGCCGGAAGGTGTTTCACTCACGCCCCGAGGGTATCTCAGCCGACCAGACGTGGACGTGTTACCGATCATCACCATCTGCCACCTCCGCTGCGAACCTCCGCGAGCACATCGTCGGGCCCGGCGATGGATAACGAGCTGGTTGCTGAATCGAGGCTACTCGGACGAGAACAGGTCTCGGAACCCGCGAGCGGCATAGTTTCCTCGATGTTCACACGCACGATCGGCCCGGTGCGAGTTCTCGCACCGGGCCGATCGCAGCACCGTCCGCCGGGCAGTGGCGGGCGGTGGGCGGAGCGCCGGACCTCCCGACAAGGTCGGCGCCCCTACCACCCGAGTGGCGAGGGAGGGCGACTCGGGTAGCTGGGCGGCTGCCTCGCAGCTGGTCAGGCGTCGCGCTGGTTCACCACGACCAGGGCCGCGCCGAAGACGATCGCGACGAAGGCGGTGAAGTACAGCAGGCTGCCCCAAGGCCCCCAGTGCCAGTTGGCCGTGGACGCGGCGGAGCTGAAGAAGTGGTTCGCGTTCGCGAACGGGAGGAACGGGGTGACATTGCGGCCGAAGCTGCCGAACGCCCCGAGCAGGCCCTCGATGAGCAGCGGCCACAGCACGATCAGCGAGATCGCGGCGGCGGATTGGCGCACCAGCACGCCGACGCCGACCGCGAGCAGCACGCACAGGAACGCGTAGATCGGGATGCCGTAGACCTCGCGCCAGTCCTCCGCGCTGGACAGGGTCAGCGACGCGCCCGCTTCCGGACCGCCGAGGGCCTTGGCCACCAGGTAGGCGAGGAACACCAGGACGAAGGTCAGCACCGCACCGTACACGCCGACCAGCCCGGCCTTGGTCAGGATGACCTTGGCCCGATGCGGCGTGGCCTGGAACGTCGTGCGGATGATGCCGAAGCGATATTCGCTGGTCACGGTCAGGGTCGCCATGATCATCAGGACCATCACGCCGAAGCCGCTGATGCCGGCCACCGCGGTGGAGACGGTCAGATCGATCGCGCCGTCGGTGCCGTAGGACGCGCGCGCCACCGAGGCGAGCAGCGCGGCCATGCCGAGCGCCAAGGCGACCACGATCGCCGAGCACCACCAGGGCGACCTGGTGGAGGTGAGCTTGATTCGTTCCGCTGCCAGCACGCCCATCAGAGCGCACCTCCCATCACCTGATCGAAGCCTTCGCCGTGGTACTGCACGGCCCCACCGGTCATCCGCATGAACGCCTCTTCCAGCGAGGCGCGCTGCGGGGCCAGCTCGAACAGCGTGATCTCGTTCGCGCCCGCCAGCTTGCCGACCGCGTCACTGGTCACGTTCGCCACCACCAGCGCGGGGCCCTCCGTGCCCGCGCCGTCCTCGCGGACGGTCATGCCGTTCGAGGTGAGCACGCTGCGCAACTGGTCGAGCTGCGGGCTGCGCACCCGCACCGACTGCTCGGAGGCGCGTTCGATGAACTCCTGAGTGGTCGAGTCCGAGATCAGCTTGCCGCGCCCGATCACCACCAGGTGCTCGGCGGTCTGCGCCATCTCCGACAGCAGATGGCTGGAGACCAGCACCGTGCGGCCCTCGGCGGCCAGCCGCTGCATGAACCGGCGGATCCACAGGATGCCCTCCGGGTCGAGGCCGTTGACCGGCTCGTCGAACAGCAGCACCTGCGGGTCGCCCAGCAGCGCGCCGGCCAGGCCGAGGCGCTGCGACATGCCCAGGGAGAAGCCGCCCGCGGACTTGCCCGCCACCTCGGACAGGCCGACCAGCCGCAGCACCTCCTCCACCCGGGACTTGGCGATGTCGTTGGACGCGGCCATCCACTCCAGATGGGCGCGCGCGGAGCGGTTCGGATGCACCCACTTCGCGTCCAGCAGCGCGCCGACGGTGCGCAGCGGATGGTCCAGTTCGTGGTACGGCTTGCCCTGGATCAGCGCCGTGCCCGAGGTGGGTTTGTCCAAGCCGAGGATCATCCGCATGGTGGTCGACTTGCCCGCGCCGTTCGGCCCGAGGAACCCCGTCACCTGTCCGGGGCGAACGGTGAAGGTCAGATCCTGCACCGCTACGGTTTGCCCGTAGTGCTTGGTCAGGCCTCTCAGCTCGATCATGCCGCCCAGCATTCCGTAAATCGCGTCGGTGCGCGTCGGTAATTAGTGGCGAGTCGGATCATCCTCGAGGATGAGGGCGGCCCCCGAGTCCGCCTCCGGCGCTCCAGGGGCATCCCCCATCCGGTCAGGACTCGCCGCCGGATCCGCCACGAGAGCGAGCACGGCGCCGAGCGCCGCCGCCGCGTCGAGGAGGGCACGCGAGCGGGCCGTGATGTTCGCGTCGCGGGCTGCCAGCGCGGCGGTCACGTCCTGGGACCGCTCGCCGCGCGGCAGGCCGGGCAGCAGTCTGCGCAGCATGTCGACGCGGTATCCGGCGCTGCGGAGCTGGTGGACGATCCGGGCGTCCCGGACCTGAGCGGGCGAGTACCGCCTCGTTCCCTGGGCGGAGACACGATCCGGGACGACGAGCCCCTCGGCGTCCCAGTGCCGCAAGGTCGAAGGGCGCACGCCCAGCGCGGCGGCGAGTTCGGACACGTTCATCGCATCCGACGGGCGCACGTCGGCGAGCGGCTCGGCGGAGATCGCCGCCGCCGCCCGCCGGGCGAGTTCCAGATCGGTGCGCTCCCGGTCCAGCCGGGCGTGTGCCGCGTCGAGCAGGGCGAGCACCTGGGCGAACGGTCCTTCGTGGACGGCACGAACGATTCGCTTGGCTTCGACCGGGCCGACACCCGCTGCCAGCGCTCGGTAGGCGAGCGCGGAACGCAAGTGCGGCTCGCCGTATCTGCGATAGCCCGTGGCGGTGCGTATCGCCATAGGCAGAACGCCATCGCGCTCTAGGTTGCGTATCTGCTGCACGGAGTACCCGGCACGCCGCGCCACATCGACCGTGCGCATTGTCGAGTTGCGAGTTTCCACCTGATTTCCCTGTACATCTCGCTCGAAGTCTCCACAAGCACCTTAATGAAACGCTGGAGCACATGACCATCGACGAGATCATCGGATTCGTCTCCGCCCTCGACGGAGTCCTAACCCTCACCCCCGGCCCCGGCGACGGCTCACCGGAGATCAGCTGGGGCGATAAGTTCTTCTACTACTCACCCGACGGCGTCGTACCGACGACGACCCAACCCTTCGCGACGATCGTCACGAAGAACTACCCGGGCGACGAGGAATCCCACCTGGACCGCCCGGACACCTTCCGCGTCAACATCAATGCAGGCAAAGAAGCCTTCATCCAGTGGACCGGCCACACCCCGCGCGAACCATCCCCCCACCACGATCCGAGCGCGACAGATACGGTCATCCCCCACCCGGTCTACAAATCCGCCGGTTGGCTCGCAATCGTAAACCCGGGCCCGCGGACCACCACCCCCACCCGCGAACTCCTCCGCACCGCATACGAACTGGCGCGCTCCCGCCACAACCGACGTACCCCCACCCACCCCTGACATCCGAGACCGCGAGTGGCACATGATTGCGGCGAAGTGCGAGAAGACCTCTCCACCATGTGCCACTCGCGGGGCATTACGCGGCTGGGCGCGGGTTGTCGATTTCGTCGGGTACCGGAGTGAAGTAGCCGAGCGCAGCGCCGATGCCTGCTGCCTGGCCCGCGCGCCGCAGGCGGTACTGGTCACCCGCGTAGCTGATGTCCGCGCCGGTCGGCACGGCGGAGTTGGTCGGCTCCAGGCGACGGCCCCTCGTCGGCGACGACGGGCACCAGCGCGATCTTCTGCTCTTCGCCGCGCTTCGGTGCGGTCCCTTCCCGCCGTGCACATCGGTGACGGCATTCGCGCGGTTGACATGGAGTGCGCTCCAGGACCTAGCGTCGGGGCCGACCGAATCCGAAATGCAGGAGGTAGCAGCATGATCGATATTTCCACTCGGCAGCTGGGCGAACTGACGGTCTCCGCGCAGGGGCTCGGGTGCATGGGGATGAGTCACGCCTACGGCGCCGCGGACGACGCGCAGTCGATCGCGACGCTGCACCACGCCCTCGACCTGGGGGTGACCTTGCTGGACACCGCCGACTTCTACGGTGCCGGGCACAACGAGGAGTTGATCGGGCGGGCCATCGCGGGCCGTCGTGACGAGGTGGTCCTGGCCACGAAGTTCGGCTTCGCCAACCGCCTCGGTGAGGCCACCCGGATCCGCGGCGACGCCGCTTACGTGCGGCAGGCTTGCGAGGCATCGCTGGATCGGCTCGGTGTCGACCACATCGACCTCTACTACCTGCACCGGGTGGACCCGGAGGTGCCGATCGAGGAGACCGTCGGCGCGATGGCCGAGCTGGTCCAGGCCGGGAAGGTCCGCTACCTCGGGCTGTCGGAGGCCGGCGCGCAGACCATCCGGCGGGCGCACGCGGTGCATCCGATCGCCGCGTTGCAGAGCGAGTGGTCGCTGTGGACCCGGGATCTGGAGGCGGAGATCGCCCCGGTCTGCCGGGAACTCGGCATCGGCCTGGTCCCGTTCTCTCCGCTCGGGCGCGGATTCCTGACCGGCCGCTACAGCTCGGTCGAGGGGCTGGCGGAAACCGACGTGCGGCGCAGCCAGCCGCGTTTCGCCGAGGGCAATCTCGAACGGAACCTGGCGATCGTCGCGAAGCTGAACGAGCTGGCCGCGGCGAAGGGAGTCACCGCGGGTCAACTGGCGTTGGCGTGGGTGCAGCACCGGGGCGAGGACGTGGTGCCGATCCCCGGCACCCGGAGGCAGCGGTATCTGGAGGAGAACCTCGCGGCGTCGACCCTCGAGCTGTCCCCCGACGACCTCGCCGCCATCGAGGCCGCCGCCCCGCCCGAGCAGGTCGCGGGCACCCGCTACGACGCGACGAGCCTCACCTTCGTCAACGGCTGAGCTTGCCGTGTGACGCGGTTCGGCCCGTCACAGCGCCGGTGACGACGCCTGCGCCCAGAACCGTTTCGGGATGCGCCCGGCCAACCGGGCGGCGTATCCGGCGCGAACCGCGTCCGCCATGGCGGCGGCCATCAATTCGGGACGGTGCGCCCTGGTCACGGCGGTGGCCAGCAGCACAGCCGAGCAGCCCAGTTCCATGGCGAGCGCGGCGTCGCTCGCGGTGCCGATGCCCGCGTCCAGGATGACCGGGACCTTCGCGTCCGCGACGATCATCTCGATGTTGTGCGGATTGCCGATGCCGAGGCCGGTGCCGATGGGCGCGCCCAGCGGCATCACCGCCACGCAGCCCGCGTCCTCCAGGCGGCGGGCCAGGACCGGGTCGTCATTGGTGTAGGGCAGCACGACGAACCCGTCGTCGACGAGTTGTTCGGCGGCGGTGAGCAATTCGATCGGGTCCGGCAGCAGGGTGCGCTCGTCGGCGACCACCTCGAGCTTCACCCAGTCGGTGTCCAGCGCCTCGCGCGCCAGCTGCGCGGTGAGCACCGCCTCGGCCGCGGTGCGGCAACCCGCCGTGTTCGGCAGGGGCGCGATGTCCAGCCGCTTCAGCAGGTCGAGCACGCCGGTGCCGCCCGCGGCGTCGATGCGCCGCATGGCCACGGTGGTCAGCTCGGTGCCGGAGGCGATCAGCGCCTCCTCCAGCACCGCGAGGTTCTCCGCGCCGCCGGTGCCCATGATCAGGCGGGAACCGAACTCACGGTCGGCGATCCGCAGCGGGGCGTCGGCCCGCCCGAATGCCGTCGCTGCCTCAGCCACCTTGGACCGCCGTCAGCACCTCGATCTGCCAGCCGCGCCCGACCGGTTCGTCCCAGCGCGACTTGGGAAACACGGCGCCGTCCACCGCGAGCGCGACACCCCGGCACGGCAGGCCGAGGCGGTCCAGCAACTCGCGCACGGTGAGCGGCTCGGCGAACTCGTGCTCGTCGCCGTTCACCGTGACACCGATGGGAACGGATGACAGCGTCATCGGCTTCCTCCTACAGTCGTCGAAAAGCGTTGCGGGTCGGCTACTTCCGCTTCGGGCAGCGTTGCCCCGCCGAGCAGGCTCGCCACCGCGTCCACCGTGAGCGGCAGTGTCAACATGCCGTTGCGGCCGTGTCCGGTGGCCGCGACGATCCGGTCGGTGAGCCGGCCGATCAGCGGCAGGTTGTCCGGACTGCCCGGGCGGGAACCTGCACTCGCCTCGGCGAGTTCGTATTCGCCGATGCCTGGGAACACCGCCTCCGCGTCGGCGATCAGGTCGCGAACGCCCGCGACGGTCACCGCGGTGTCGAAACCCGCTTCGTATTGCGTGGCGCCGACGACGATCCCGTCCGCGCGCGGCACCAGATACACCGGCCGTCCGTGCACCCGTGCCCGGATCACCCTGCGCGGCGCGGGTGCGACCCCGGGCCGCTGTCGCAGGCGCAAAATCTCACCCTTGACCGGGCGGACCGGCAGCTCGGGCCACAACGCCGCCGAAGCGGCCCCGGCGGCGAGCACGACCTGGTCGTGCGGAAGTTCCGTCAGCGAGTCTACGGATTCGGCGCGCACCGTGACGCCCGCCGCCACGGCCGCCTGCCGCAGCGCGCCGACGAGCTTGCGATTGTCGACCGCGGGTTCGGTGGGTGCGAGCAGCCCCGCGCGCACCGTCCTGGCCAGGCTCGGTTCCCGCTCCCGAACTCCGGCGCGGTCCAGAACACGCAGCTCGTGCCCGTGTTCGCCGACCCAGTCGGCCACGGTGCGCAGGTCGGCGGCATCGGCCGCGTCCAGCGCGACGGTCATGGTCTCGTCGGCCACGAAGACCGGCACCGCGGTCGCGGCCTCCAGCCGGGCGGCGAACTCGGGCCAGCGGGCCAGCGAGGCGGCGCCGAACGCGAGCACCCGCTCCTCGCCGGGCCAGCCCTCCGACAGCGGTGCGAGCATGCCCCCGGCCACCCAGGAAGCGCCGGCCGCGCCGGTCGCGACGGCCGGATCGAACAGGGTGACCGACCAACCGGCCTCGGCGGCCCGCCAGGCCACGGCGAGCCCGACGGCGCCGCCACCGACGACGGCCAGAGTCCGCATCCGATCCACCTGCCTCCTGTTTCGCATCCCCACGGTAGCGCGGCTACCGTCGAAGGCGTGCAACCCTCCCACCCGAATCGACCCGCCTCGCCGCGGGAGCGTCTGGCGAACGCGCGGCTGTATCTCTGCACCGACGCACGCCGGGAGAAGGGCGATCTGGCCAAGTTCGCCGAGGCGGCGTTCGCTGGCGGAGTCGACATCATCCAGCTGAGAGACAAAGGCTCGCCGGGCGAGGCGAAATTCGGCCCGCTGGAGGCCAAGGCCGAACTCGGCGCGCTCGCCGAACTGAAGGCCGCCGCGCGCAGGCACGGCGGGCTGGTCGCGGTGAACGACCGCGCGGACATCGCGCTCGCCTCGGGCGCCGACGTGCTCCATCTCGGGCAGGGCGACCTCCCGCCCTGGTACGCGCGCCGGATCCTGGGGCCCGACGTGGTGATCGGACGATCCACACACAATCGCGCGCAGGCCGGGCTCGCCGCGATCGATGAGCACATCGATTACTTCTGCACCGGCCCCATCTGGGCCACGCCCACCAAACCCGGCAGGCAGGCGGCGGGCCCCGAACTGGTCCGCTCGACCGCGGAGGCCCATCCCACCCGGCCGTGGTTCGCCATCGGCGGGATCAACGCCGACAACCTCGCGCAACTGCTGGAAGCCGGGGCGAAGCGGGTCGTCGTGGTGCGCGCGATCACCGAGGCGCGCGATCCGGAGGCCGCGGCGCGCGAGCTGAAAACGGCGCTGCTGGCGAACGCGTGAACGCCTCGCTCAGGAAAACAGCGGTCAGGAAAGCACCTGCCCGCGGGTGAACGAAAGCGCGGTCTCCACCGCCGTGGTTCCGTTCGACGCGGGCTCCGCGACCTGCGTGCCCGGCTCGTCGACGATCCTGGCGTAATCGCCCGGCCCGGCCGGATCCGAATGCAGCCAAACGAAACCGAGGTCGGCGAGGTCGAGCGTGCGCGGCAGCGCGGCGGCCACCGCGCGGTCGTCACCGATCTCGGCGAGCAGCACCCGCGCGGGCGCGGCGCGCAGCGTCGGCCAGGACGCGGCGAAGCCGGGATGCAGCGGACGGGCCTCGACCTCCTCCTCGGGAATCCAGGCCAATTCGGTGCTCTCGCGATTGCCGGTGGTCGGGAGGGTCATGACCGCGTCGGCGACGACGGTCGTGTAGGTCCAGCCGCTCAGGGCCGACGCCGTCACCCGCTCGCCGCGGACCCGGACGTCGGCGGGCTCGATGCCCGCCTCCTCCCACGCCTCGCGGACCGCCGCGTGCACCGGCGTCTCGTGACTGTCGCGCGCCCCGCCGGGCAACGCCCAGGTACCGCCCTGATGACTCCAGGGAGCGCGGTGTTGCAGCAGCACCGCCGAGCCGCCACCGGCGAGCGGAGCGCGCAGGAGAAGTCCGGCGGCGCCGAAGCGACCCCAGTGCCGCAATCCGTCCGGGCCACGCGACCAACCGTCACCGTCACCACGCATCTCGTACCTATCCTCGTCCAGCTACGGCAGTGCCCCACCCCTGTTTCCTCCCAACCGGGGGTGTTTCACACGCCGCGGCGCCCGTACGACCACAATAAACTCCGCACCAACACGCACGGGTCGATCGGATTCTCGGTCCAGCCGTCGAGAAATCCGCGCAGGCGGCCCAAACTGGGGAGGTGGACATGGCTAGCTCCGAGCCGACGACGGCCGAAATCCGGCCGTCGTCCGCGCCCGAGCCCGCCGGTCGGGACATTCCGGGCGGGCTGAGCGTCGCGGTGGTGCGCGAACGTCTCGACCTGGCCAACCTGCGTTCGTTCGCCAATTCCTCACCGGGGCGGCTGATCGCGCTCGGCCTGCTGCTCATCGGCCTGTGCCTGGCCGCGGGTTCGGTCACCGCCGCGACGGTGGGTGACCGGCAGCAGGGCCTGGACGTGCTGCTCTACGACACCGAGCCGGACGCGCACTCGGCACATCGGCTCTACACCTCGCTGTCGATCGCCGACGCCGCCGCCAGCACCGCCTTCATCGCGGGCGGGCTGGAACCGCAGGCGGTGCGCGACCGCTACACCCAAGCCATGGGCGAGGCGGCCGCGGAGTTGGTGACCCAATCCGACCGCGCCGTCGGGCCGAACGCGGGGATGGATCCGGATGCCCGGCTGCGCACCGGCATAGTTACCGGCCTTCCGGTGTACTCGGGTCTGGTGGAAACCGCACGAACGAACAATCGCAGCGGATATCCGGTCGGGGCCGCGTATTTGAGTGAGGCGTCCAACCAGATGCAGACGACGCTGCTACCGATGGCCGAGGAATTACACAATCATCGCTCGGCGGCGGTCACCGACGCGCAGCGCAACCACGTGCGCCCACCGTGGTCCGCGATCGGCCTGCTCATCCTCACCCTCGGCGTGCTGGTCTGGGTGCAGCGGGATCTGGCGCACCGCTGGCGGCGAGTGCTCAATCCGGGCCTGCTGCTCGCGTCGGCGGCCATGCTGATCCTGCTGGCGTGGACGGTGATCGCGGGCTCGGTGTCGGCGACGTCGATGATCAGCGCCCGCGACGACGGCGCGGTGCCCTCCTCACGGCTGACCGAGAGCCGGATCCTGGCGCAGCAGGCGCGCGCCGCGGAGACGTTGAAACTGGTGCGCCGGGACGCCACCGGCGACTACGACCGCACCTACGACGCGGACATCGAGCGGCTGGCCGATCTGCTCGGCAACTATCCCGATTCCGCGCCGGCGGCGGGCGAGGTACGCAACGCCGTTCCGGCGCTGGCTCGCTGGCGGGTGGCGCATCAGCGCATGAACGACGCGCTGGCCAAGGGCGATTTCAACAGCGCGGCCGTGGTGGCGACCGGTCCCGGCGCCGCCGACGCCACCGTGCAGGTGGAGGCGCTGGACCGTTCGCTCGAGCAAGGTATCACCGCGACCAGGGACACGCTGCGCGACGAGATCTCCCAGGCGGCGCGCGTACTGGACTTCCTCGGCGCCGGAGCGATGGTGCTCGGCATCCTGGCCGCATGCTATGTGGGACTGGGCATGTGGCCCCGGCTTCGGGAGTACCGATGAGATCCGCGCGTGGCATTCTGGTGGCCGTCCTGGTGGCGACGGCGCTGGCGAGCGGCTGTACGAGCGATTCCAGCGCGCCTGCGCCGACCAAGTCGCCCGTCTACACCGATCCGCCGCTGCCCGCCAAAGCCGTTCCGGTGTTCACCGATTCGCCCGTCCCGCTGCCGCCGCCGGGCACACCGCGATGCGGAGACCCGACCGCCAGCCTGCGTCCCAGCGGAGCGGGGGCCGCCGCGCGGGGCCCGACGATCGATGCGATCCGGGCGCGCGGCCGGCTGCTCGTCGGCCTGGACACCGGCAGCAACCTGTTCAGCTACCGCGACCCGGTCTCCGGCGCCATCGTCGGCTTCGACGCCGACATCGCCAGGGAGGTGGCCCGCGACCTGCTCGGCAGCCCGGATCTGATCGAGTTCCGCAGCCTCGGCTCCGCCGAACGTGAGGCGGCGTTGCAGAACCGCACCGTCGACCTGGTCGCCAAGACCATGACGATCAATTGCGAGCGCCGCGAGAAGGTCGCCTTCTCCACCGTCTATCTGCACGCGAACCAGCGAGTGCTCGCGGTGAAGAACTCCGGTATCCGCAGTCTGGCCGATCTCGCCGGTCGACGGGTGTGCATCGTTTCCGGCACCACGTCGCTGGAGCACATTCGCCGCGACCAGCCCGCCGCGACCATCCTCACCGTGCCGAGCTGGGCCGACTGCCTGGTCGTCCTGCAGCAGCGCCAGGTGGACGCGGTCAGCACCGACGACGCCGTTCTCGCCGGCCTGGCCGCGCAGGACCCGTACACCGAATTGGTCGGCGGCAGCATCAGCGAGGAGCCGTACGGCATCGGCATCCCCAAGGGCAACGACGATCTCGTCCGTTTCGTCAACGGCACGCTGGAACGCATCCGCAATGACGGCACGTGGGTCGGTCTATACCAGCGATACCTTCCCTCGCTCGGCCCCGTTCCCGCCCCGCCCGCCCCCACCTATCAGGACTGACGGGCGAATGAGCACACGGCCCGCCCCCGAGCCCGACCCGGACGAGACCGCCACGGGACGGCCCGGTACGGCCGACGTGTTCGAGGGCGGACTCCTCGGGTCGGCCGGCCATCGCCCGGGTGGCGCCATCCCGAAAGGACCGCGCGGAGACTACGAGCCGACCGTGAGCGCGGACGACAGCCCCACCGGGCCGCCCGGCCGGAGCGAACCGAACCCGGTACCCGCGGAGGACCGGGACGCCACCCGCATGCAGGTCGGCCGCACGGAATCGTCATTCGGCACGGTCGTGTGGAACCGGGACGCCGACACGACTGGTGGGGACCAGGAACCGCGAAGGTCGGCCGACCGAGATTCCCCGAGAGCGACATCGTCCGGAGACGACGAGGCAAGCGAACCCGGCACACCGGGTAACGCCGAATCGAGCGCTCGAGCAGCGGAAGAAGACCCGGACGCGACCCGCATGCAGGTGAGGCGTACGGACACCGCCGCGGGCGCGGTCCCGGGAGCCCTCGACCCGCCCGGACGTCAGGAAACACCGCCGCCCGACGCGAACCGGGATGCCGCGGAACCGACCCGCTCCACCGGCGACGACGGTCCCGGCACGGTGGCGGCAGACGCACCGGGGACGACGTCGTACACCGAGGACGAAGAGCAGGACGGGACTCGACGAGCGACGTCCGAACCCACGTCCGCCCCATTGCGCACCTCCGGCCGCAGTGTGCGCACCGCGCGGACCCGGCCCGCGGTGCGGCGGCTCGGTGCGGGACTGGTTCCGATCCCGACCGTGACGCCGGCGGACCCTCGCGACGCCGTCCTCACCGACGCGGTGGTCTCCGAGGGCAGGCGATTCTGCTGGCGCTGCGGCAAACCGGTCGGCCGGGCGACGGCGACCAGGCCCGCGACCACGGCGGGCACCTGCGCGACCTGCGACGTGCCGTTCGACTTCCGCCCCACGCTGCACCCCGGCGAGATGGTGGCGGGACAGTACGAGATCCAAGGCTGCATCGCCCACGGCGGACTCGGTTGGATCTACTTGGCGATCGACCGCAACGTCAGCGACCGCTGGGTCGTGCTGAAAGGCCTGCTGCACAGCGGGGACGCCGAAGCGCAGGCGGTCGCCATGGCCGAGCGCCAGTTCCTCGCCGAGGTGGCGCATCCCAGCATCGTCAAGATCTACAACTTCGTCGAGCACACCGGCGCGGACGGCACACCGGTCGGCTACATCGTCATGGAGTACGTGGGCGGCCGGTCGCTGCGCGACATCCTCGACGCCTACGAACGCCCGAAGCGCATGCCGGTCCCCGAGGCGATCGCCTACCTGCTGGAGATCCTGCCCGCGCTGGACTACCTGCACTCGACCGGGCTGACCTACAACGACCTCAAGCCGGACAACATCATGGTCACCGAGGACCAGGTCAAACTCATCGACCTCGGCGCCGTCGCCACCATCGAGGCGTACGGAAACCTGTACGGCACCAGGGGCTTCCAAGCCCCGGAAGTCGCGCGTACCGGCCCGACCGTCGCCTCGGACATCTATACGGTGGGGCGCACGCTGGCCGTGCTCACGCTGAACATGCCTTCGGAGCACGGGCGCTATCTCGACGGTCTGCCCGACCCGGCCGACGAACCGGTGCTGGCGCGCTACGAGTCCTTCCACCGTCTGCTGCTCTGCGCCACCGATCCGGATCCCCAGCGCCGCTTCCCCTCCGCCCGCGCGATGTCGGCCCAGCTGTCGGGCGTGCTGCGCAAGATCCTCGCGCTGGAGACCGAGACCGAGCACCCGCAGCTGTCCACCGTATTCACTCCGCCCCGGGCGAGCTTCGGCACCGAGGAGCTGATCAGTCAGACCGACGCCTACGCCGACGGCCGGCCGCGCAGCAGCTTGCTCGACGCACTCGATGTGGTGGCGGCATTGCCGATCCCGCTGCTCGATCCGGCCGAGCCGTCCGCGCCCCTGCTCTCGGCCGCGGTGCATCCCGAGCCCGAGCACGCGCTGGAGGCACTGCGCAACGCCCGCGATCGAGCCGACACCGATCCCGCCAACGCCCCGGAAACGCTCGATCTGGAACTCACTCTCGCCGAGGCGCGCGTGCGGCTCGATCTGCGCGAGTCGGCCACGGTCCTGGATCTGCTCGCCCGGCTACCCCAACGGGAGTGGCGGGTGAGCTGGTATCGCGGTATGGCCCAATTGCTCGACCGGGAGTACGAGCGCGCGTTCACCAATTTCGATGAAGTCTTCCGGGTGCTCCCCGGCGAGCTCGCCCCCCAGCTCGCACTCGCCGCCACCGCCGAACTCGTTCTGCAGCACTGGGATTCGGCGGACCCCGAACAGTGGCGCGCCTACGCGGAAAAGGCGTACGAGACCGTCTGGCGCACCGACCGCACCGTGGTGAGCGCCGCCTTCGGGCTGGCCAGGCAACTGGCCACGGACGGCCGGGTGAACCAGGCCGTCCAGGCGCTGGACGCAGTGCCCGCCGCGTCGCGGCATTTCACCACCGCGCGGATGACCGCCGTACTGCTCATGCTCACCGCCGCGCCGGTGGCCGAACTCGACGAGGCCACCCTGCACATCTCGGCATCGCGGGTGCGCAGCCTGCCCGCGGGCGAGAGTCGCGCGGTCCAGATGCGGGTGCTGGTGCTCGGCGCCGCCTTGGCGTGGCTGCAGGCGGGCAACGTGCCGAAGCGCCCCGATGCCACGCTGTTCGGCGCGCCGTTCACCGAACGCGAACTGAGGGCGCGCACCGAGAAGAATCTGCGCACCCTGGCTCGCGGGGCGCCCGACCGCAAGCATCGATACGCCCTCGTCGACCTGGCCAATTCGATTCGCGCGAAGACCTGGATCTAGTCGAGCCGGTCGACCACCCGCCGCGCGGCACGGGCGATGGCCAGTTCCTCGTTCGTGGGCACCACGAGCACCGCGACCGGTGCGTCCGGCGGGGAGATCCGCCGTGCGGCACGGTTTTCCGCCGTGTTCGCCGCCGGGTCGACCTCGATGCCGAAGCGGGCCAGGCCCGCCAGGGCGTCGGCGCGAACCCGCGGGCTGTTCTCCCCGACCCCGGCGGTGAAGGTGATCGCGTCGACGCCACCGAGTTCGATCAGGTACGCCCCGAGATAGCGCCGCAGCCGATGGACGTACACGTCGTAGGCCAGCCGGGCGGCTTCGTCCCCGCTCTCGATGAGGCGCCGCAGTTCGCGGAAATCGTTCACGCCGGACAGGCCCTTGATGCCGGAATCCCGGTTGAGCAGCGCGTCGATCTGATCGATGTCCAGGTGCGCGGACCGCGCGAGATGCGCGACGATGCCGGGATCGAGATCACCCGGCCTGGTGCCCATCACCAGACCTTCCAAAGGGGTGAGGCCCATGCTGGTGTCCACCGGATGCCCGCCGCGGATGGCCGAAGCCGACGCGCCGTTGCCCAGATGGAAGACGATCTGGTTCAGCTCACCCGGGTCGCGCCCGAGCAGTTCGGCCACCCGGCCGGACACGTACTCGTGCGAGGTCCCGTGGAATCCGTACTTCCGGATGCCGTGCGCGGCGGCCACTTTGGCATCAATGGCGTAGGTCTTGGCAGCGGCAGGCAGCCCATGGAAGAAGGCCGTGTCGAACACGGCGACCTGCGGCACGTCCGGCAACAGCGCACGCGCGCTCTCGATTCCGGCGAGGTTGGCCGGGTTGTGCAGCGGCGCCAGCGCGGACAGGTCCGATATCGCGGCGGACACGCCGTCATCGATCAGGGTGGGCCGGTAGAACACCTCGCCGCCGTGCACCACGCGGTGCCCGACCGCCCGCACACCCTCCCGCTGCAGATCGTGGCCCGTCGCGGCGAACATCTCGAAGACCAGCCGCAACCCGGCGGTGTGGTCGGCGATCGGCTCGCGGCGCTCGGTGGTCTCGCCGTCGGCGCGATGCTGGATCACGCTGTCGTCCTCGCCGATGCGCTCCACGATCCCGGAGGCCGCCACCACACCCGAATCCGGATCCAGGAGCTGGTATTTGATGGACGAAGAGCCGGAATTGATCACCAGCACCATGCCCTCGGCCGTCTCGCTCATCACGCCTCCTGTATCCCGCGCGGCGACCGCACCCGGCGGGGCCGCCACACTCGCGCCCGCATCAGCCCTCCTGCGCCTGGATGGCGGTGATCGCCACGGTGTTGACGATGTCGGCCACCAGTGCGCCGCGGGACAGATCGTTGACCGGCTTGCGCAAGCCTTGCAGCACCGGTCCGATCGCGATAGCGCCCGCGCTGCGCTGCACCGCCTTATAGGTGTTGTTGCCGGTATTGAGATCGGGAAACACGAATACGGTCGCGCGCCCGGCGACCTCGGAATCGGGCAGCTTGGTATCGGCGACGGTCGGTTCGATCGCGGCGTCGTATTGGATCGGCCCCTCCACCGGAAGCTCCGGCGTGCGCTCCCGCACCAGCTTGGTCGCGACGCGCACCTTGTCCACGTCCGCGCCGCTGCCCGATTCACCGGTCGAATACGACAGCATCGCGACCCGGGGTTCGATGCCGAAGCGTTCGGCGGTCGCCGCGGAGGAGACCGCGATGTCGGCCAGCTGCTGTGCCGTCGGGTCCGGCACGACCGCGCAATCGCCGTACGCGAGCACCCGGTCGGCCAGGCACATGAGGAACACGCTGGAGACGGTGGCGACACCCGGCACCGTTTTGATGATCTCCAACGACGGCCGGATGGTGTGCGCCGTGGTGTGCGCCGCGCCGGAGACCATGCCGTCGGCGATCCCCTTGTACACCATCATGGTGCCGAAATACGAGATGTCGGCCACGGTTTCGCGGGCCCGCTCCACCGTCATGCCCTTGTGTTTGCGCAGTTCGGCGTACTCGGCGGCGAACTCGTCCAGGTAGCCGGAGCTGCGCGGGTCGAGCACCTCGGCGGCGGAGATGTCCACCCCGAGCTCGGCGGCGCGGGCGCGCACGGTCGTCTCGTCGCCGAGGATGACCAGATCGGCGATCTTGCGCTGGAGCACCCGTCCGGCCGCGCGCAGGATGCGGTCGTCGTCGCCTTCGGGCAGCACGATGCGCTTGCGATCGGCTCGCGCGCGCTCGATCAGCTGGTATTCGAACATCTGGGGCGTGATCACCGAGCTGGGTGGAACGTCGATGCGCCGCAACAGCTCCACCGCGTCGACGCGTTCCTCCATCAAGGCCAGCGCCGTGTCGACCTTGCGCGGGTTGCCCGCGGACATCCGGCCACGGGTGCGGTAGGCCGCGCCCGCGGTGTCGTAGGTACCGAGATCGGTGGTGAGAATCGGCAGCTTCGGCTTGAGACCGGTCATCAGCCGCGCCACCGCGGGATGCGGCAGCAGGCCACCGTTCATGATGATGCCCGACAGCGACGGAAAGCCTTCCGCCTCATGCGCGTTCACGACGCTGAGCAGCACATCGGACCGATCGCCCGGCGCGATCACCACGACGCCCTCGACCAGCCGTTCCAGGATGTGCTCGGCCGTCATGCCGCCGACCATGATCTTCAGCGCCTCGCGGTGCAGCAATTCCGGGTCGCCGCTGTACATCTCGCCGCCGATGGCGGTACACAGCTCGGCCATGGTGGGCGCGATCAGCAGGGGGACCTCGGGCAGCGTCCAGGACGGGACGTCCAGCGCGCCCAGCACCGCGGCCACCTCGTCCAAGCGCTGCGGCTCACAGCGGTTGGCGATGATCGCGACCAGCTGCGCGTGCTCGTGGGCCAGCTCGGAGGCGCACAGTTCGGCCAGTTGCCGCACCTCGTCCGGGGTGCGGTCCGCGCCGCGGACCACCAGCAGCACCGGAGCGCCCAGATTGACCGCGATCCGCGCGTTGAAACGCAGCTCGCTGGGGCTGGCCACGTCGGTGTAGTCGCTGCCGACGACGACCACCGCGTCGCACAGCTTGGCGACCTCGTGGAAGCGCAGAACGATCTCGCTGATCGCCGCGTCCGGGTCGGCGTGCACTTGCTCGTAGGTGGTGCCGATCGCCTGCGCGTAGTCGATGTCGGCCGTACTGTGCTCGAGCAGCAACTCGAGGATGTAGTCGGGCTCGGTGGTCGAGCGCGTGATCGGGCGGAACACTCCGACCCGCGCGGTCGTCGCGCACAGCATCTGCAGTACCCCGAGGGCCACCGTCGACTTACCGGTGTCGCCTTCGGGCGAGGCGATGTACACGGCGGATGGAGCGTTGTCGGCCATGTCCGAGAGCTTAGTGAACCAGGGGCAACCGAGCGGCGCGTGCGAGCCTCGTCACCGGCCGTGCGGCAGAGCGTCGCCCGGCCGCAACGCAGAGCGCGGTCTCGGCCCTCCTCGCCGCGGACAGCGGCTGAAGCCGCCGTGGCCCGTCTCCCGCGCCGCTATAGTCCGGGCATGGCTGAGCATTTTCCGGATCGGCAGTGGGGTTCGCGCACCAACCTATTCGCCCGCACGGCAAGTAGATTTGCGGCTACCAAGGCCGGGTCCCGGCTCGTCCGCGCCATCACCCCGCTGGACCGGGCGGTCCTGGAACGCACCGACGCCAAGTACACCCTGCTCGGCCCGATCGGCGCGCCGGTCATCCTGCTCACCACCATCGGCCGCAAGTCCGGGCAACCGCGCACCCAACCCTTGCTGTACGTGCACGACGGCGACACGCTCTACGTGATCGGCAGCAATTTCGGCCAAGCCCACCACCCGGCCTGGACCGCCAATCTGTTGGCGAACCCGACCGCGACGGTGGCCATCGCGGGTGAACGCATCCGAGTAACCGCCACTCCCGTCGAAGACCCCGACAAGGACGCCATCTTCGAGCGCTTCGTCGACATCACCGGCGCCTACGCCGCCTACCGCACCCGCACCACCCGCGACCTCCGCATCTTCGCCCTCCAGCGGGCGTGACCCACGAGTGGCACACCACTGCGGCATCGGTCGAGCAGACCTCTGCGTGTGTGCCAGTCGTGGACGTCAGGACAGGGCGCGCAGGCGGGGGGCCAGGTCGCGTTGGAAGAGGTCGAGGAAGCGGCGCTGGTCGTGGCCGGGGGCGTGGAAGACCAGGTGGTTGAGGCCGGCGTCGAGGTAGGGCTTGATCTGGGCGACGGCTTCGTCGGGGTCGTTGGCGACGATCCAGCGCTTGGCGATCTGCTCGATCGGCAGCGCGTCGGCGGCGGTCTCCATCTCGATCGGATCGGTGATGCTGTGCTTCTGCTCCGCGGTGAGCGAGAGCGGGGCCCAGAACCGGGTGTTCTCCCTGGCCAGTTCCGGATCGGTGTCGTAGGAGAGCTTGATCTCGATCATCCGGTCGATGCCGTCGACGCTGCGACCTGCCTTCGCCGCGCCCTCGGCGACGGCGGGCAGCAGCTTCTCGGTGTAGAGGTCCATGCCCTTGCCCGAGGTGCAGATGAACCCGTCGCCCGCACGGCCGGCGTACCGCGCGACCAGCGGACCGCCCGCGGCGACGTAGATCGGGATGCCGCCCTTGGGCACGTCGTAGATGGAGGCGCCGACGGTCTTGTAGTACTGGCCGTCGAAGTCGACGCGGTCGCCGGTCCACAGCGCGCGCATCAGGTCGACGGCCTCCCGCAGGCGCGCGAACCGCTCCTTGAATTCGGGCCATTCGCCGGTGTATCCGGTGGCGATCTCGTTGAGCGCCTCACCGGTGCCGACCCCGAGCATGACGCGGTCCGGGTACAGGCAGCCCATGGTGGCGAAGGCCTGGGCGATCACCGCCGGGTTGTAGCGGAACGTCGGGGTGAGCACCGAGGTGCCGAGCTGAATGCGCTTCGTGCGCTCGCCGACCGCGGCCAGCCAGGCCAGCGAGAAGGGCGCGTGCCCGCCTTTGTGCCGCCACGGCTGGAAGTGGTCGCTCACGGTGGCGCTGTCCAGGCCGTGTTCCTCGGCCAGCACCGCGATCTCGACGAGTTCACGGGGACCGAACTGCTCCGCCGATGCCTTGTATCCGAGCTTGAGTTCGCTCATCTGCCACGCTCCTCGCGTTTCGTTTCGCCGCCATCGCGATCCGTCCTCGACAGTAGCCAACCCTGCCGCCCTCCGCGCCGACGGCCTGGCGCGGATGATCTTCGTAGCGGCGCGGTCACGGGGCTCGCTGGACCGGCCACAGCAGGAGAACACCACCCCCGGCGGAAATGTTTCGCCGGCGCAGCAATGCGAGCGGCCACCTGCACATACCGGTCGTTCCGGTTTCGGTCACGCAGTGATAGCGGATAATGGCCGCGTGACCGCAGACGACGAGCCGATCCTGTCCTACTTGACCGATATGGACGGCGTGCTGGTGCACGAGGACCACCTCATCCCGGGCGCCGACAAGTTCCTCGCCGAACTGCGCGCCAATGAGACGCCGTTCCTCGTGCTGACCAACAATTCGATCCGCACCCCGCGCGATCTGCAGGCGCGGCTGCGCCACACCGGGCTCGACATCCCGGAAGAAGCGATCTGGACCTCCGCGCTGGCCACCGCCACCTTCCTGAACGATCAGCGTCCCAACGGAACCGCTTACGTGGTGGGCGAATCCGGGCTCACCACCGCACTGCACGAAATCGGCTACGTGCTGACCGACAGCGACCCGGACTACGTCGTCCTCGGCGAGACCCGCACGTACTCCTTCGAGGCGATCACCACCGCGATCCGGCTGGTCGAGCGCGGCGCCCGTTTCATCGCGACCAACCCGGACCCGACCGGGCCGTCCCGGGACGGCTCACTGCCCGCGACCGGCTCGGTGGCCGCGCTGATCACCCGCGCCACCGGTCGTGACCCGTACTACGTCGGCAAGCCGAACCCGCTGATGATGCGCTCGGCGCTGCGCCGTATCGGCGCCCACTCCCAGTCGACGGTGATGATCGGCGACCGGATGGACACCGACGTGATCTCCGGCCTGGAAGCGGGCATGCGCACCATCCTGGTCACTTCGGGCATCTCCACCCGCGCGTCCTTCGAGGCCTACCCCTACCGCCCGACCATGGTCGTCGACTCCGTCGCCGACCTGATCGGTAAGACGAAGTCCCCGTTCACGGACTGAGCGGGGCGTCCGCGGTGATCGCCTCCATCGCCGCGGACAGCTTGGTGAGCACCTCGACCGTGAGCGCGAGCTGCTCGAGGCCGAGTTCGTCCACGAGCCGTTCGGACATCACCTTGTGCTGCGGGTCGATGCGGCGGACCGCGGCCAGGCCCGCGTCGGTGACTGCGACGAGTTTCGCTCGGCGATGGGCTGGGTTGGGACGGTATTCGGCAAGCCCCTTGTCCACCAGCAGATCCGCGATGCGCTGCACGCTCTGACGGGTGATGCCCATCTCGCGGGCGATCCCGGCGACCGGCAACGGCGTCCGCAACACCGCGCCGAGCACCTGCCACCAAGCGGCGGTCAGACCCGCCGGTCGCGCCAGTTCCTCGGCCACCGCGAGGAACTGGCCGTTCAAACGGAACGACGTGATCGCCGCCGTGGCGAACAGCTCCTGTTCGCCGGTCATACCGCACCTCCCGAGATTCGCGTCGGTGACCCGGCCGAGCGGATCACCGACGATTCTCGCTCACGCATGCTGCGCGTCGTATTCCGCGAGCACCGCCCATCCGGCCGGGTCGGCGTGCGCGAACAACCGGTACCAGCCGTCCAGTACATGCGGCTCGTACACGCCGAGCAGGCCGAGCACCTCGCGCGCGAATTCGAACGGCGCGCTCGCGCTGGCGGTGATCACGTCGCCGTCGGTGACGGCAGGCGCCTCGACGTAGTGGTCGGCGCCCGAATACCCGCTGTAGAGCAGGAATTCCGCGACATTGCTAGTGTGCTTGCGGGTATCGAGCAACCCGGCTTTGGCCAGCCCGAACGTCGCGCCGCAGATCGCGGCGACCGGGACACCGGCGGCCACGAATTCGCGCGCCTTGTGGGTGAACGGATCCAGTTCCGCACCCTCCCAGGTCTCCGCCCCCGGCAGGATCAGCATCGCGCTGTCGGCGGGCGTGAGATCGGCGAGCACGACGTCCGGCACGATGCGCATCCCACCCATCGTGGTGATCGGCTCCGCGCTCGGGCCCACCGTCTTCACCTGCCACGTTCCCGGCTCCCGATGCCAGCTCGGCTTGTTGATGTGCGCGGTGGCCGCACCCACCTCCCAGTCGGCGAGGGTGTCGTAAACGGCCATGTGCACTGTCTTCGTGGTCATGACAGTATGCTGTCATATTTGACAGGATGCTGTCAATAGCTCGATGGCGATGCCAGGCCGACCACGAAGCGGGACGACACGGCGAAGCGGCAACTACGCTGGGGGCATGCGGATCTCGGTGGCGGCGGACGAGCGGGTCGGGGTGGCCGAGGAACTCATCGGCGAGCTGGGCAAGCGCGGTCACGAGATCGTGCTGCACGGCGCGCTGTCCGCCGAGGAGCGGGACGACTGGGCATGGGCCAGCGAAGCGGCGGCCCGTGACGTAGCCCGAGGTCACACCGACCAGGCGATCGTCTGCTGCTGGACCGGCACCGGCGCCTCGATCGCGGCCAACAAGGTCCCCGGCGTGCGCGCCGCGCTCTGTGCGGACGCCTCGACCGCGGCGGGCGCCCGCACCTGGAACGACGCCAACGTCCTGGCCCTGAGCCTGCGTTCGACCTCCAGCGCCGAACTCCGCGAAATCCTCGACGCCTGGTTCACCACCGAACCGAGCGCCAGTCCCGGCGACCGGGCCAATATCGCCCATCTCGCCGACATCGAACGCGCCACCAACGCCTGACCGAGCTGCCGGACCGAGCCGCCAAACGAAGCCGCCAGACGAAGCCGCCGGACCGAGCCGCCGGACGCTCCGCGTCCACAGCGTGTGCAGCGCGACCGGCCCGCCTGCGCTGGCGACGAAACCCGGCGATACGGTCGAGGCATGGTCGTGCAGAGCCCCGGCGGCACGTTCGGGAACTATTCTCTCGAACGCTTGCTGGGTCGCGGCGGCATGGGCGAGGTGTGGTTGGCACACGACCACGCCGGGCGCGCCGTCGCACTCAAGGTGCTGTCCGCGGCGTACACCGCCGATTCGCTCTATCGACAGCGCTTCGAGCGCGAGGCGCGATTGGGCGCCCGGGTACGCAACCCGCACATCGTGCCTCTCCACGCCTTCGGCGAGGTCGATGGCCACCTGTTCTTGGAGATGGCTTATATCGAGGGCGTCGACCTCGGCACACGCCTGAAATCGGGCGCGCTGCCACCGGATCGGGCCGTCGACGTCATCGTCCAGGCCGCCGAGGCGCTGGACGCCGCGCACGCGGCCGGACTCGTGCACCGCGATGTGAAGCCGGGCAACATCCTCCTGCACACCAGCGGTTTCGTGTATCTGATCGACTTCGGTATCGCCCGTGCCGCCGACAGCACCGCGCTCACCGCTACCGGGCTGGTGGTCGGCACGCTGGGGTACATGGCGCCGGAGCGATTCACCGGCACGGTCGACGCCCGGTCCGATATCTATTCGCTGGCCTGCGTGCTCTACGAAACCCTCACCGGGAAACCGCCCTACGGCGAAGGCGATCCGGCTCAGCAGATGCACGCGCACCTGACGAGCGAACCGCCGCGTGCCGCGCGGGTTGCCCGCGACGTCCCGGCCGCACTCGACGCCGTCATAGCCCGGGGGATGGCCAAGGAGCCGGACGCGCGCTACAGCAGCGCGGGGAATTTCGCCGCGGCGGCCTCGGCTGCCCTGGCCCGGTCCGCACCATTGCTACCGCCCCCGCCTGTCACGCGTCCCGCGGCACCGGCCGGCCACCCGGCTACTCGGATGCTGACGGCCGCCACCCCGACGCCTCCGACGGCCGAGGTTCGTGCTGTCGCTCCGGCCGGGCGACGCGATCATCGATTGCGCCGATGGATACCCGTCGCCGCCGGAGCGGCGCTCGTCGCCGCGGTGGGGTTGTGGCTGCTCGGAAGCGGCATCGACTTCGGGTCCGCACCTGTTGCGGGTCCGACGCCCAGCGAAGCCGCCACGTCGACCGATGCTTCGCTGCCCTCGACCGGCGGGCAGGCCGCGAATCCGGGTCCTGCCGTGCGCGACGGAAACTTCGCTTTCACCGTGACCGGCGTGGCCTCCGACGCGACAACCGCGGCCGGTTCCCACACGATCGTGACACTGACTGTCACCAACGTGTCCGACCGCGAACAGACCCTTGTCGTAGCCGATCAACGGCTGGTCACCACCGGCGGCCGCTCCGTCCCACCCGACGCGGCGGTCACCGCCGAACTCAACCCGCCCGGCGACGACTCCGCGCGCCTGGCTCCCGGCCGCGCCAGTACGATCCGGCTGGCCTTCGACCTGCCCGGCAAGAACAAGAACGGCAAGAAGAACGACAAGAAAGACGACGTCGCGAGCCACTTGATCCTGCACGGCGCACCGTCGTCACCCGGCGTCACCGTGCGGATCGGCTGACCGATCGCGCGCCGGTTCCGCGGTCAGGAAAGGGCGTGGTCGAGGTCTTCGAGGAGGTCTTCGACGTCTTCGAGGCCCACCGAGATGCGCACGACGCCGTCGGTCAGGCCGATGGTGGCCCGGCCTTCGGGGCCCATGGCGCGGTGGGTGGTGGTGGCCGGGTGCGTGATCAGGCTCTTGGCGTCACCGAGGTTGTTGGAGATGTCGACGATGCGCAATCTGTTCAGGACTTCGAAAGCGCGCTTCTTCGCCTCGTTTTCGGGGGCGTTCAGCTCGAAGGTGACCACGGTGCCGCCCCCGCTCATCTGACCGGTGGCCAGCGCGTGCTGCGGATGCGATTCCAGGAACGGGTATCGCACCCAGCCGACAGCCGGGTTGTTCTCCAGGAAGCGGGCGATGCGCAGGGCGGACTCCGTGGAATGGCGCACCCGCAGCGGCATCGTCTCCAGACCCTTGAGCAGCGTCCACGCGTTGAACGGGCTCAGCGCCGGACCGGTATGGCGCATCAGCGTTTTCACCGGCCCGTCGATGTAGTCCTGCGCGCCCAGGATCGCGCCGCCCAGCACCCGGCCCTGCCCATCGATGTGCTTGGTGCCCGAGTAGACCACCACGTCGGCGCCGAGCTCGAAGCCACGTTGCAGCAGCGGAGTGGCGAACACGTTGTCCAGCACGACTTTCGCACCCGCCGCGTGTGCCAGTTCGGTCACCCGGCGCACGTCGACCAACGTCTGCATCGGATTGGCGGGCGTCTCGAAGAACACCGCCTGGGTCGGCACCGACAGTGCCTGTTCCCACTGGTCGAGATCATCGCCGTCGACGAAGACGGTCTCCACGCCCCACCGCGGGAGGATCTCGTTGCACACCACGAAGCACGAGCCGAACAGGCTGCGGGCGGCGACGAGCCGGTCGCCCGCGCTCAGCAGCGCGCCCAGCGCGGTGAACACCGCGGACATGCCACTCGCGGTCGCGAAGCACGCTTCGGCGCCGTCGAGCAGACGCATCCGCTCCTCGAACATGGCCACGGTGGGGTTGCCGTAGCGGGAGTAGACGAAGTGCTCGACCTCGCCGGTGAACGCGGCCTCGGCGGCCTCGGCGCTCTCGTAGACGAAGCCGGAGGTCAGGTACAGCGCCTCGGCGGTCTCCTCGAAACCGGAGCGCCGCAGCCCGCCGCGCACGCCGAGCGTCGCGGGGCCGACGCCTTCGGGCAGCGGCTTGTCGAACGCGCCGCCGGTGATCACGACTGCCGCCAGGGCAGTCCCAGGGCACGCCAGCCCGCGCCGCCGCGATGCCCGAATTCGTCGAGCGGGCCTTCGAAGCCCTCGAGCACGTTGTAGGAGGTGCGGTAACCGGCCGACGTGGCGGCGATCGCCGCGCCCACCGAACGCTGGCCGGAGCGGCAGAGGAAGACGACGGGAGCATCGGGGTCGTGACCGTCGAGCGCCTGCTTCAACTGCTCGACGAATGCCTCGTTGCGCCCACCCGTCGAGTCGACCCACTCGATCAGCACGGTCGGCCGTTCGATCGAGCTCGTGTCGGGGACGCCGACGAACCTCCATTCCGCTTCCGTCCGCACGTCCACCAGGACGGCTTCGGGATTGTCCCGCAACAGTTCCCATGCCTGCTGCGGAGTGATGTCACCGGCATAACTCATGTGCACCTCCTGCGAATCCGCACTTGCCGCGCCCGGGACCGGGGCGCCGCCAGGTCGTCACCCGGAGCACCCCACCGCGGAGGAGGGTTGCCGACCAGTAATGCCGGGGCTTGACACTGGTTCTCATGACCTTCGACTGAGATTGCACCGACCCGGGTCACCCTGTCAAACCCTGGCGCACACTGCGCGAACACTCAGGTGCAGACCAGCCACTTGCTGCCGGACCTGGTGAGATTCCAGGTCGAGGTCGCCTCCCGCCCGTCCACCTTTGTGGTCACGGTGGCCTTGCCCCGGTCGCCGTCCACCATGGGGTTGTCGATTTTCGTGATCTCGACCGGCTTTCCGGCGCCGTCCTGGCCCGCCAGCGGCGAGCGGCTCGCGTCGAAACCTTGGCACGCGGTGCCCGGGGGCGGTACGACGTCGCTGCGGTTGGATCCGTCGACGAAGTTGCGGACGGCCGCGGTGATGCGGTCGGCTTCTGTGACATTTTTCTCAGCGGGCGACAGCACACCGCCGAGCACGATCGCGATCAGCACGATCGCCGCGACCACCGCGGCCGCGATGAACGGGGCCGCGGAGCGCTTGTCGGTCTGATCGACCCGGATGATCTCGTCCTCGCCCGGGGTCGGCTGCTGTTCGGTCATGGCTCGATGATCCCTGGTCGGCGCGGGTATCGAGCGCTCGGCCCCCTGCTCGGGACCACGGCGATCACGACACGGTCCGGGCGGCCGCGATAGGCGGCGCGCAACCGGGTAAGCGACGGATGTGGCTTGCGATGGCATCCGCCGAGTTCACGCACCGCCGCGGGATGGGATCGACCATCCCGATAGAATCGCGGGACGGCGGCCTGCTGTCATAGCGAATCGGCAGCTCCACGCCGCGGCGAACGGAGCACCGTGCAGCCACGAGCCGGCAACGCCGGCGTCCGCACCGAACGGGTGCGACCGAGCCGGTGCGTCAACTTAGCCTAAGCTAAGCCAGACGTCATTAATTGTTTCGACCATAAGGGTGCGCGTAAGAGATGACCGAACAGAGTGCAGTACCGGATGGCGGTGTTCGCGAGCCCTCCGTGGTGACGCAGGCTTCCTCCGCCGGGCTCGACGCGCACACCGCGAAGACCCGCCCGCTCCGCATCGCGATCGTGGGCGCCGGACCGGCCGGGATCTACGCCGCGGACGCGTTGATGAAGTCCGACGCCGAGGTGAGCATCGACCTGTTCGAGCGCATGCCCGCGCCGTTCGGGTTGATCCGCTACGGCGTCGCGCCCGACCACCCGCGGATCAAGGGCATCATCACCGCCCTGCACAAGGTGCTGGACAAGCC
This sequence comes from Nocardia abscessus, assembly GCF_015477775.1. Lineage (GTDB taxonomy): Bacteria > Actinomycetota > Actinomycetes > Mycobacteriales > Mycobacteriaceae > Nocardia > Nocardia abscessus_A. The sequence goes on from NZ_JADLQO010000001.1 coordinate 329,088, forward strand.
GCAGGTGCGCCTGCTGGGCAACATCGACTATGGCACCGACATCACCCTCGACGACCTGCGGGCCTTCTACGACGCGGTGATCTTCTCCACCGGCGCCAACGCCGACCGCGCCCTGCCGATCCCCGGCATCGACCTGGACGGCTCCTTCGGCGCCGCCGACTTCGTCTCCTGGTACGACGGCCACCCCGACGTGCCCCGCACCTGGCCGTTGGACGCGGAGAAAGTCGCGGTCCTCGGCGTCGGCAACGTCGCGCTGGACGTCGCCCGCGTGCTGGCCAAGACCGGCGACGAACTGCTGCCCACGGAGATCCCGCCGAACGTCTACAAGGGCCTGAAGGCCAACAAGGCCGTCGAGGTGCACGTCTTCGGCCGCCGCGGCCCGGCGCAGGCCAAGTTCACCCCGCTGGAGCTGCGCGAACTCGACCACTCGCCCACCATCGAAGTCATCGTCGACCCCGAGGACATCGATTACGACGAAGGCTCCGAAGCCGCGCGCCGCCACTCCAAGCAGGTCGACATGGTCGCCAACACCCTCGAGCAGTGGGCCATCCGCGACGCAGGCGACCGGCCGCACAAGCTGTTCCTGCACTTCTTCGAATCGCCCGCCGAGGTGCTCGGCGAGAACGGCAAGGTGGTCGGCCTGCGCACCGAGCGCACCGAGCTCGACGGCACCGGCAACGTCAAGGGCACGGGCGTGTTCAAGGACTGGGACGTGCAGGCGGTCTACCGCGCCGTCGGCTACCTGTCGCAGAACCTGACCAACCTGCCGTTCGACGACCAGGCGGGCACCGTGCCGAACGAAGCGGGTCGCGTGATCGCCGACGAGAACGCCGACGGCGCGGCGCGGTACATGCCCGCCACCTACGTCACCGGTTGGATCAAGCGCGGCCCCGTCGGCCTGATCGGTCACACCAAGGGCGACGCCAACGAGACCATCGCCTGCCTGCTGGACGACGCTCCCGACTTCGCACCGGCCGAGCGGCCCGAACCCGAGGCCGTCACCGAGTTCCTGGAGAGCAAGGGCATTCCGTTCACCACCTGGGCCGGCTGGTACCGCCTCGACGCGCACGAGCGCTCCCTCGGCGAGCCCGAGGGCCGCGAGCGGGTCAAGGTCGTGGAGCGCGAGGACATGCTGCGCGCCAGCGAACCGCACAAGGTCTGATCACCCCGGCTGCGAACGACTCCGCTGCCACCGCGGCACCCCCGCTGTGGCAGCGGAAAATCCGACACTGAGGCATTCTGTACAAGTGTTCGATGCCCACCTGCACATCTTCGACCCGCGGTTTCCGTTGGCCGAGAACGAGGGCTACCTGCCCGACCCGTTCACCATCGCCGATTACCGCAAGCGCATGTCGCGATTCGACATCGGCGGCGGCGCGGTGGTCAGCGGGTCGTTCCAGGGCACCGACCAGACCTACTTGAAGGCCGCCCTCGCCGAACTCGGTGAGGGCTGGGTCGGCGTCACCCGGCTCGACCTCGACGCCACCGACGAGGAAATCCTCGAACTGGACCGCATCGGCGTGCGCGCGCTGCGCTTCAACCTCAAGCGCGCGGCCGCCGACATCACCGGGATGACGTTGCAGGCGCTGCGCGCGTACGAATTGGCGGGCTGGCACGTCGAGGTCTACATCGACGGCACGATGCTGGCCTCGCTGCAACCCGTCATCTCCAAGCTGCCCGCGCTGTCGGTCGACCATCTGGGCATGTCCGCGGAGGGCGTGCCTTTCCTGCTCGATCTCGTCGATCGCGGCGCCAAGGTCAAAGCGACGGGTTTCGGCCGGGTCGCGATGAACGTCGCCGACACCCTGCGCCGCATCCACGCGGTGAATCCCGAAGCCCTGATGTTCGGCACCGATCTGCCCGGCACTCGCGCCGGGCGCCCGTTCGAGGACTCGGACGTCGATCTGCTCTGTGACGTCGTGGGCACCGACATGTACGCGGTCCTGGAGGACAACGCGCGCGCGTTCTACCGTCTCCCGGCCCGCGTACGCACCGTCAGCACCGACCACACCCCCACACTGCCGCTGTACCGCCCGGAACCGCCGACCCTGCGGCTGCGCCGCGACGAACTGCCCGACGAAAGCCGTGCGGGAGACACGATTCCGTTCCCCGCCATCGATCGGTAGCGCTCAGACGGCGAAGACGCCTGCCACCCAGACACCGACGGCAAGCAGCGCCCCGAAGAGCTCGATCATGATGGACAGGCCGACGCCCTTCAACGCGTGCACCGTCGCCTGCCATGCCTGCCGGTTGACGCGCAGCCGCTGGAGTTCCGAAAGGTACACGCCGAGAACGAACCCCACGAACAGGCCGACAACCGGGATCACGAAGAAGCCGACCACACCGAGTACCGCACCGAGGAAGAGCGCGCGGTTGGACACCCCCGCGTCCTTCATCCTGCGTCCGGGCCAGAGGTATTTGACGACGCCGGAGAGCACCAGCAGCACCGTGCTGATCGCGAAAACCGTCCAGGCCGTGACGCCCCCGGTCAGGAAGGCCCAGACGGCGATGGCCCCGAAGATCAGGATGACGCCCGGCAGGATCGGCACGACGACCCCGACGAGGCCGACCAGAATCACGAGGCCGGTGAGAAGGTTGTACCACCCCTGATCAGACAGCGCGTCCACACGTGCAGCCTATAGCGGCGAGCACTCCCGCGCTGTCAGGAGATTTCGCCATCGCGCAGAAACCCGGCGAGTACTTCGTTGAAGCGCTCCGGTTCCTCCGAGAACGGCGCGTGACCGCTGTGCTCGAAACGCACCACCTTCGCGTTCGGCAATTGCGCCGCGAGCCATTCGTCGAGCGGGCCGGGGAAGATCTTGCTCTGCGCCCCGTAGATCAGCAGTGCGGGCACGGTGACCTCGGGCAGGACCTGCCGGAAGTCCGCGAAGGCCATGTCGTACCAGACGGCGCAGGCCGCCGCGGTCGGCGTTTTCGCCGTCTCCGCGTAGACCGCGTCGATCACCTCCGATGGCGGGGTATCGGCGAAGCATGCCGCGATGAACGGCTTGATCACCGACGGCCGCGCATGCTTCACCGCCTGCACGAAAACTGCGAGATCACTCTGGGAGTAGCCGCCCTGGAGCGGAAAGTCCCAGCCCGGCGCGTCGAGAAACCGCGGCGACTGATCCACGAAAACCACCGAATGCAGCCGCTCGGACCCGAACTGCTGGATGTAGTCGAGGATCACCGCTGTGCCCATCGACCAGCCGACCAGGCATACGTCCTCGAGTGCGAGGTGATCGAGCAGACTGCGGACGTCCCTTGCGTACTGCGCGAGGGTATGGCCGTCGTCGGTCTTACCGGAGGCGCCGTGCCCGCGGAGGTCGAGATTGATCACCCGGTTTCCCTCCGCCAGGGCGGGCACGTTCTGTGCCCAGAAGGTGGTGTTCATGGTCCATCCGTGAATGAGCACGACGGGACGCCCGGCACCGTGATCCTCGTAGTACATCGGCACACCATCGGGCAGTTCGAAGAAGGGCATCGACAACCTCCAGTTCACGAGAAGTGGTTCGCACACGATGGCGCGCTTTCGTCGCGCGGAGAAGGCACCGAACGGGGGTTGCATGAACGTTGCAGCGCAGCGCAACTCGTTGTCAGGGCGATGCGCGATGCTTACGCTGGTCCCGACGCCGGGATGTCTCCGGGCGGTAGGACACTGCGGCCGATCGAAATATCACGAGGCACACGCTTTTGGTGACAGGGCAGACTCGCTTGACGCGCGCGGACGTCCGCGCCTCGTGGGATCGCGCCCGAGGTCGCGGCCTGCATCCGGACCGTCATCTCCCCGAAGTCGGCCTGACCGACGACGAGGTGCGCACCTGGCGCAAAGATCATCGGATGGCCTCGGTCTGGCCGGTGCTGTTCGCCAGCCTGGAGGGCGCCGCGTTCGAACCGGGCCACGTCCTGTTCGGGGCCGATGCGGACGGCCATCTGCTCTGGGTGCAGGGCGATCCCGCGACCAGACGTGCGGCGGGACGAGCCAATCTCGTCCCTGGAGCGCGCTGGCACGAAACCGAAGCGGGGACCAACGGCGTGGGCACCGCTCTGGCCCTGGGGCGCGCGTTCCAAGTCCGGGGCACCGAGCACTACCTGTCCGTCGCCGCGGACTTCACCTGCTCGGCAGCACCCATCAGGGATCCGGTGGGCGGCGCTGTGATCGGCGTTGTGGACGTCACCTGCCGACTTCGCGACACGAATTCGCTGGCGTTGCCCCTGGTCACGACGGCGGCGCGGCTGGCCGAGGCGCATCTTCGTGAACTCACCAGGCGGCGTGACGCCGAGATACGGACCCGATACCTCGATCGTCTCCTCAGCCGGGTCGGCGACCGAGGCGCTCTGCTGTCGCCCGAGGGACGGCTGTTGCATGCGTCGCCTCCGGGCTGGCTGCCCGACGTCTGGCCCGCACCATTGGTCGAGGGCGAAACCGAACTGCCCGATGGTCGTCGCGTGGTGATCGAAAGGCTCGCGCCGGGCGGACCGTTCGCCGTCTACGCTCTGCCGGGCAGCGTTTCGGACGAACGAGCGCCCCGCCTGAGCACACTGGGCCGCGCCCGCGCCCTGCTGTGGATGGACGGCATCGTCCACGAACTCAGTCCTCGGCACAGCGAGCTGGCGGTTCTTCTGCTCGACAATCCAGCTGGGCTGACCGCTGCGGTGTTGGCCGAACAGCTGTACGGCACCGGCGGAAAGGCGGTGACGGTACGAGCGGAACTGGCCCGGCTCCGGCGGATCGTCGGATATCGCCTGGTGTCGGACCCGTACCGTCTCGACCCGCGAATCCGCGCCGACTTCCGGCAGGCGGAAGCCGGTCTCGGGCAGGAATCCGTGAGCGAGCTCCGGAGCCGATATCCGGGCCCTTTGCTGCCCGGTTCCCAGGCACCCGGTATCCGGAAGATACGACAGCGATTGCACAACCGGCTGGTATCCGCTGGCCCTTGGTGACAGCCCCGGCGCTCGGCGCCTCGCGATTCCCAGTGATGAGGACCGCGCGGTAACACCAGACATCACAATTGATCTCGGCCACAGCGCTGGGCGAGAGGCGTGCCGGATGGGCTTGTGGGCATGCGGAGGTGATTGTGACCAGCGGGGAAGTGGCTCACCTCGTGGAGGAAGAGTCAGCGAGCGAGGGCGGACCCGCCGAGGACTCGACCGGCATCCCGGGGCCCGCGGCCCCGGCGCTTGAGCGGAAAGACCCCGGCACCGCTGCCCAGGCAGCCCGTGTTCTGACCGATCTGGCACGACACGCGCCCGGCGGAACCACCGGGGCGCCCACGTCGAACTCACGAGCGCAACCCGTTTCCGCACCCGCTACGACCGCTCCCGCCCCCAATGGCGCACAACCACCACCGGCTACCGGCACTGCCGTCCCCGGCGGAGCTCTGGCACCGCAGCCCGGTGGCGTGGTGGCACCGCCCGAGGGCGCCGCACCGCCGTCGAACGGCACCGCGCCACCAGCGAGCGGCGAGCCCGCCGCACCACCGCCCGGGATCGACCCGGAGATGATCGCGACGCTCGCTCCGGCTGCCATGATGGCCGGGTCGATGGCCATGATGGCGCTGCCGATGCTGGCGTCGGCGCTGTCCGGCCTCGCAGGCGGCGGATCCGGCGCGGGTTCGGGCGGGTCGAATGCCCCCACCCCCACCGCCGCCGACGGAGCCGCGCTCACACCGGAGGCGCAACAGGCACTGGAAGCGTTGCGGAAACTGGAGGCGCTGTACGGCACCGACGGCGATGCGGCGGGCACCCCAGGTCTGGGCGCACGACCCAGTGGATCGGTCGGCTCGGGCGCGGGAGCGACAGCGATCAAGGCGCGGGCGCTGTTCCAGAAGAACGCGGCGAAGGCGTTCGACAACCTGGACAACGACCTCGCGCGATACATTTCCGGCCTGGCCGGGAACAGCCGAGCCGACCGGAAAGCGGTGGTCCGGCTGATCCGGGAGGTCAACGTGCAACTCGCCGAACTCGGGCCCAGCGCCTACACCAAGGAAGGTCAGCGGAAGGTACACCAGATACTCTCCGAGGCTCTGCGGAAAGCCCAGACCATAGTCCGGGGAGGACAGGCCAAGGCGACCGAAACCGCCGCGATGGTGGACCGCCTCACCGCGCAATACCTCAACGGCATAGCCGGAAAACACACGAGGCTCGCGAGCGCGTTGCCGGGCGACGGCCGCCCCCGCTCGCCCCTCGACCCGGGGAAATACCGGATCACCTCGCACTACGGTCCCCGGGGCGGCAAGCACCACGGTGGGCTCGACCTCGCCGCCCCCTCCGGCACGCCCATCTACGCCGCCACCGGCGGCACCGTGGTCAAAGCGGGCAACTTCGGGGACGGGTACGGCTATCAGGTTCGGATCCGTTCCGCCGACGGCACCGAGACCATCTATGCCCACCAGACCCCGGGCAGCATCCGGGTCCAGACCGGCCAGCGGGTCGCCGCGGGCACCGTGATCGGCGCCGTCGGGTCCACCGGCAACTCCACCGGCCCGCACTTGCACTACGAGGTGCGGCGCAACGGCCGCGCCGTCGAGCCCGTCGCCTATCTCGCGTCGCAGGGTGTTCGAGTATGACCCGGCTCCGGCCGCAGCGTTATTGTCATACTGTCAATACACTCTCCCGGTTCCCTCCGGGAGGACGCACCGGCCAGCGGTGCGCTGGATCAACGACGAACCGAGGTAGCGCGTGAGCACTCCATCCACCGCCGAGCAGGGCCCGCTCGCGGGCATCAAGGTCATCGAGTTGGCCGGTATCGGCCCTGGCCCACACGCCGCGCTGCTGCTCGCCGATCTGGGCGCCGACGTGGTGCGGGTACAGCGGGCCGGACAGCTGCCCGGCGGGTTCGACCGGCCGCAGCTGCGTGGCCGGACCATCGTCGAGGCCAATCTCAAGGACCCGGCCGACATCGAGAAGGTGCTGGGTCTCATCGAGAAGGCGGACGTGCTGATCGAGGGCTTCCGCCCCGGCGTCACCGAGCGGATGGGCCTCGGCCCGGACGACGCGCTCGCCCGCAACCCGCGCCTGGTCTACGGACGGATGACCGGGTGGGGCCAGCAGGGCCCGCTGGCCGACCGCGCCGGGCACGACATCAACTACATCTCCATCACCGGCGTGCTGCACGCCATCGGCCGCAAGGGCGAACGCCCGGTTCCGCCGCTGAACATGGTGGGCGATTTCGGCGGCGGCTCGATGTTCCTGGTGTTCGGCATCCTCGCCGCACTGGTCGAACGGCAGCAGTCCGGCAAGGGCCAGGTGATCGACGCGGCCATGGTCGATGGCGCCCTTGCCCTTTCGCACATGATCTGGGGCATGCGCGGGGTAGGCGCCTGGTCCGATGAACGCGGGGTGAACCTGCTCGACACCGGAATGTCGTTCTACGACACCTACGAAACCGCCGACGGCAAGTACATGGCGGTCGGTGCGATCGAACCGCAGTTCTACGCACAGCTGCTCGCCGGCCTGGAGATCGACGCGGACGGCCTGCCCTTCCAGCTCGACCCCGCCGGGCAGGACACGCTGAAAAAGTTGTTCACCGAACGTTTCCGGACCAAGACCCGGGACGAGTGGGCCGAGATCTTCGTCGGCACCGACGCGTGCGTCTCGCCCGTGCTCACCTTCGAGGAGGCGACGCGCAACGAGCACATCGCCGCCCGCGGCTCCCTGGTCGAGCTGGACGGCATCACCCAGCACGCCCCCGCCCCGCGATTCTCCCGCACTCCGAACGGGATTCCGACCCCGCCGCCGACCACCGCCACGCCGATCGAGGCGGTCTGGGCCGACTGAGCACGGACCGGGGTGTCGTGGCGCACCGCCGCGGCACCCCTGGGCGCTGATTGAAAGTTGTAACAAACCAACCGGTTCGACAGTTCGGCACCGTACCTGCCATACTGTCCGCGAGCTGGCGGCCTTCGAGAACAGCGGATCTCATCGAACCCGATCCGGTCCGCCCCTTGACCGCAGCTCGAGCTGGAGGCCTCGGCGCCGTGCGAGCTTTCCGCACGCCGCCCGAGCACGACGAGGGCCAGCCCCGAGGGGTGGCCGGCCAATCGTGCCCGGCGGCGCTCGGAGGGGAAGTGCCGCCGGCGGAGGCTCTCCCCAAGCGGCGGCGAGATCCCCTCAGTAGCAGGTCAACGGCGTCAACGGGTCCGCCGCGCGCGGCGTGAGCGCCACATAGGCGGAGGCAATCGCCTTGACCGCCAGTCGCAATTCCGGTTCCCGATGGGTGAACGGCAGCCGCAGGAACCGTTCGAACGCGCCCTGCACACCGAATCGGGGCCCGGCCGCGAGCAATACACCGTGGTTGGGCGCCGTGGCGGCCAGCGCCGTTGAGACCGAGGCCGGCAGCTGCGCCCACACCGACATGCCACCCGCGCCGACGGTGACCCGCCAGTCCGGCAGTTCCTCGGCGAGCGTGTCGAGCAGAGCGGCACGCTGCGAACGCAATTGGCCGCGCCTGCGGTCGAGAATGACGTCCGCGTGCTCGAGCAGGTGCACGGTGGCCAGCTGGTCCATCACGGGGGTGCCGAGGTCGACCGTGGAGCGGATGCCGAGCAGCTTGGTGATCAGCGCCTGATTGGTCCGGATCCAGCCGACGCGCAGACCGCCCCAGAACGACTTCGAGGCCGACCCGATGGTGACGATCTCGGCGCCCTTGGCGAAGGCCGCGACCGGCGGCGGCGCGAGGTCCTCGCTCAGCCCGAGATCCGCCATGGACTCATCGATCACGACGGTCATCCTGGTATCTCGTGCGATCGCGGCCAGTTCGGCGCGGCCGTCGGCGTCGAGCAGCAGGCCGGTCGGGTTGTTGTAGTCCGGCACCAGATAGGCCAGGCTGGCCGCGGTCTGCCGGGCGGCGCTGCGGATGCCGTCGAGATCCCAGCCGCCCGCCGGGTCCTCCGGGCGCAGCGGCACCGGCACCGGCCGGGCGCCGACGTCGCGGATCGCCTCGATGGCGTTCGGATAGGTCGGATGGTCGATGAGCACGCGGGCGGCGGGCGCCGTGAGCACGTTCAGCAACAGCCGCAGGCCGTGCTGGGCGCCGAGGGTGACCAGGATCTGGTCGGGCTCGGTCGGCAGGCCGCGCGCGGTGTAGCGGCGGGCGATCGCCTCGCGCAGCGCGAGCACGCCGACCGGGTCCATGCCGTGGGTGCCGAGGTATGCCGGAATCCCTTCCAGAGCAGCCGAATACGCGTCCTGCATCTCCAGCGGGGCGGCCATGGCGGCATAGGTCATGTCGATGGTGGGCAGCTCGGGCGAGCCCATCATCGCGAGGATGCTCCTGGCCGGTTTGACGCCGTCGTGCTGCACGTCCCGGGGGAGGGCCACCGTGCTGCGCGACCCCTGACGGCTGATCAGGTAGCCGTGCTCGCGCAGCAGCGCGTAGGTGGAGGTGATGGTGGTGCGACTGACTCCGAGGGTGGCGGCGAGATCGCGTTCGCTGGGCAACGCGACACCCAGCGGCGCGCGACCGTCGTGGATCAGCAGCCGGATGCCTTCGGCGAGCGCCAGATACGCCGGGCGGGCGGACCGCCGCCCGGCCGCGTCCGCCTCGCCGTCGTCCGCGTGCCGCCAGCGGCCCAGATCGCGAGCCAGGCTGCCCGCGCCGATCACTCTCGTCGCCATGCGGTCCAGTATCGGCCGATTGGATATTTCTTGGCAAGGCCAGTGGCGCGCACGCTGACGGACATGACCGTCCTCGCCACACTGTTCCTGGTCGCCCTGTCCGGCTACCTGATCTACCGCTACGCACCGAGCCGCGACGAACGCGCGTTCCGGCTCGAACGCTTCCATCCGGGCACGCCGATGTCCGACCAAACCCTCTCCTACTACGACCACCAGCGGCGATACTCCGATCTTGCCGCGATCTACGGCCACAGCGACGTGCCGGACCCGGACTTGCCCAGCGTGACGAAGCCCACGGCGCTCGCCCCTCGGCCGCCGGCCTCCGCGCTCGGCCCGTCGTCGCGGAAAGCCGGCTCGCCGGCACCGGTCCAGTGTGGCGGCAGCACGCGCCCCGGCGCTTCCGCCCAGGTCGCCCGCCGCGCCGAACCCGCGAACGCTCGACGCGCCGAAGGCACATCAAAGGCCAGTTCGAAATAACTGGACTGCCCATTGCGAACTTGTCGGTCCGGCGGTGCAGACTTGGCTCATGAGTGACGCCACTCGCCTCACCTCCGCGACCGATCGCCCCACCACGGAGCCCGTGGCCTCCGGCCGTGCCGCGGCGGCGCTGTTCGACACCGCGATCGGCTGCTGCGCCATCGCGTGGAGCGCTGCGGGGGTGATCCGATTCCAACTCCCGGAGGCGGGCCCGGCGGCCACCCGCGCGCGCATCACCCGCCCTCGCGCAGGGGAAGAAGTCCCCGAGCGAACACCCACCGGCGCCATCGCGGAGGCAGTCGCGGGCATCCGCGCCCACCTCGCGGGCGAGCTCGATGATCTGCGCTGGATTCCTCTGGACACCAGCGGAATTCCGGAATTCCACCGCGCCGTCTACACCGTCACGCGTGCCATCGATCCCGGCCACACCCTCAGCTACGGCCAGGTCGCCGACCGGGTCGGCGCACCGGGCGGAGCCCAGGCGGTCGGACAGGCCCTGGGCCGCAATCCGATTCCGTTGATCATCCCGTGCCACCGCGTACTCGCCGCCGACCACGCGCTACACGGATTCTCCGCCCCCGGCGGAATCGATACGAAGCAACGCTTGCTGACCATCGAACGCACTTCAGGATTCGGCGAGCCCACGTTGTTCTAGCGCCGAACACACTCAGCGCCCGCAGGTGCCGGATTTCACAACACCGGATGCGCGCGGAAGAACTCGCAGGCGTCGCCGGTGATGTACCCGTCCGCGCAGCCGAAGTACGTTTGGATGCAGGCGTTGGTCGAGCAGCCGAGTTCGATCAGTTTCTGCCTGATCCGTGCGTTGCGTTCCTGTGGCGTCTCGGTCTTCGTGGCCACCGGCGCGGAGGACTGCACCGAGCTGGTGACCGGTTGCGGCTCTCCGTCCGAGCATCCGGCGGTCAAAGCCAATCCGGCCGCCAGCACACCCGCCACTATGGTCGATCGCACGGCCGTCACCCGCTCCCGGTCTCGCCGCGCATCAGCGCTCCGAGGGACTCGCGATCGGTGACGTCCATTTTGATGCAGGCCCGGTAGAGATGACCCTCGACGGTGCGCACCGAGACGGTGAGCCGGTCGGCGATCTGCCGGTTGGACAGGCCGGCGGCGACGAGGTTCGCGATCTCGCGTTCCCGGGCGGTCAGGGGCAAGGGCTGCGCGGCCTGCCGCAGTGCCGGAGTGCTCGCTCCACCGCACGCGGCGGCGAGCCGGTTCGCCGCGGCGGCGGACTCCAGCAGCCTGCGCCGATCGCCCGCTCGCTCGTGTGCCGAGGCGGCCTGCGCCGCGGCGTCGGCGGCCGACAGCGACACGCCGATGCGCTCGAATTCGGCGGCGGCCGCGTCGAGCCCCGGTCCGTCATGAGCGGCCAGTGCCACCGCGTGCCGCGCTTGCACCTGCACCAACCGCCCGTCCACCCGGGTGGCCAGCTCGGCGAGGCGTCCGGACACGGAATGGTCGCCGAAGCGGGCCGCGGTGTGCAGCGCGAAGGCCTCGATCGCGTGCTGATGCGAACGCGCTGCCGCGTCGGCCGCGTTGACCGCGATCCGGATGGCCGGGGTCACGGTTCCCTCGGCGGCGGCCAGCCAGGCGCGGGCGACTTCCAGCTGCGGCTCGTACACGGCGCTGTGCCTGCCACCCCGCGCGGTGGCGTGCGCGATCGACTCGGCGGCCTCGCCGGGGCGACCGAGCGCCGAATACGCCTCCGCCAAACGAATTCTCGCTGGGAACATCCAGGCCGCTGCGCCCTCCGCGGCGAGTGCGGCCAGCGCCTGTTCCAGATTCTCGATGCCGTCCAGGAACCGGCCCTGCGCCACGTCGACGGTGCCCTGCAAGATTTTCGACATGCCCCAGGCCAGGTACTGGCCCGGCGAGGAGTATCCGACGAACGCCCCCGCGCGGCGTCGTGCGGCCTCCAGATCGCCGGTGAAGGTCAGGGCGAGCACCTCGGCGTGCGTGGACATGAAGCGGTTGAGCCCGTCGATGTGCTCCTCCACCTCGTGCCCGCGGGCCGCGTACTGCCTGGCTGCCTCACCCTTGCCCATCAGCGCCAGCGCCAGCCCGCCGCCGAACGCCGCCCACCACACCGCCCACGGCGGGGCGCCATCGGCGGACATCACCGTTTCCGCCTCGGCGATCGCGTCGTCCACCCGGTTCTCGTTCACCAGACTCGCGGAGGCCAGACCGGTGAAGATGGCCGCGATCTTCGGATGCCGCACCTTTCCGCGCACCAACTTCAGCACCTCGTCGGCGCGGTCGGCGTCACCCATGGCCCACAGCAGATTCGCCACCCGGGTACTGCCCCAGCGCGCCAACTGCACCTCGTCGAGCTGGTCGGGGTCGAAGCTGGCCAGGGTGCGCTCGGCCTCGATCCGGTGGCCCTGCCAGAGCAGGGCACGCGCCAGCAGGTCGGCTGATTCCACGCCGCCACGCCGCTCCACCGCGGCCCGCGCGAAGCGCTCGCCCAATGGCAGGTTCGCCAATCCGATCGCGTCGGCGGCGGCCGCCTCGAACAATTCCAGATCCGCGGATTTGTCGCTGTCCAGGGCCAATTCGGCCAGCCGGATACGGTCGGCGGCGGAATTGATCCGGCGTTCCTTCAGCGACGAATACAGCCTGCCGCGCAGCCGCCGCGCCGAGGCGATACCGAGTCTGCGCCGGATCACCTCACCGAACAGCGGGTGGTTGTAGCGCACGATCAGTTCTTGGGAATTCTCCACGACGCGAATCACGCCGCGCGCTTCCGCGGCCTCGACCGCGTCCTCGCCCGCCAATTCGGCGAGGACGTCGAGATCGATCGGCTCACAGAAGGTCAGCAGTTCCAGCACCCGCAACACCGGCTCCGGCAGCTGCTCGACCCGGTCTTCCAGCAGCGCGGCCAGCTCCGAGGTCACCGCGGCGCGGCCGCGCAGCTGCCAAACCCCATTGACCTGACGCAGCGTGCCCGCCTCCAGCGCTCCCTCGACCAAATGCCTGAGGAACAGTGCGTTTCCGGCGGAGGACTCCCACATCAGATTGGCGGTGAACCCCTCGAGCTGCCCGCCGAGCATCGACTCCACCAGCTCCACGCTCTGGCGCTGGGTGAACGGGCGCAGGTCGATGCGCGTCAAATGGCCGTCTTTCCACAGTGACGTGACGGCGTCCGGCACCGGGACTCCACTGCGGACGGTCACCACGATGTGCGCGGCCTTGTCGATCGCCAGCTGTAGCAACAGCGTGGCGGAGAGCTGATCGAGCAGATGCGCGTCGTCCACGCCGATCACCGTGTCCCCGTCGGCGAGCAACGCCTCCCGCGCCGCCGACATGAACGTGACCGGATCGTGCGCCGTGTAGACACCGACCATATGCGCGAACACTCCCAGCGGGATGCTGCGCGCCGATTCGGTGCCCGCGACCCAGCGCACATTGCCACCGATAGCGGAGGTGGCATGCCTGGCCAGGGTGGTTTTACCCACCCCGGCATCGCCGGTCAGCACCACACCGACGTGCTCCGGACCGGTCAGTGCCGCGCGGATCGCCTCGAATTCGCTCTCGCGCTCGATCATCGGCCAGTTCCGAGCCATGCTCTAACTGTAGTTCTTCACCGATCATGATCGAAGCCGAGCGAGCACGATCGATGTGGCTAATTTGTGGTGATCGTGCTGAATTTCCGCTGGACCGCGCGGAATTCGAACAGGTTCTAGCCGAGTACGTCGTGCCGGACGATGGTCTGATCCCGACCGGGACCCACGCCGATGCACGAAATACGGGCGCCGGAGAGTTCCTCCAAACGCAACACGTACGCCTGGGCGTTGGCGGGCAGCTCCTCGAAGGTGCGCGCGCCGGAAATATCCTCCCACCAACCGGGCATTTGCTCGAAAATCGGCTTCGCGTGATGGAATTCGGTCTGCGTGGTCGGCATCTGCTCCACCCGCTCGCCATCGACCTCGTAGGCGACGCAGATCGGCACCGTGTCCAGACTGGATAGAACGTCCAGTTTGGTGAGGAAGTAGTCGGTGATGCCGTTGACCCGGGTGGCGTAGCGCGCGATCACCGCGTCGAACCAGCCGCAGCGGCGAGCCCGGCCGGTGGTGACGCCGACCTCGCCGCCGGTCTTGGCCAGGTAGGCGCCGAACTCGTCGAACAACTCGGTCGGGAACGGGCCGGAACCGACCCGGGTGGTGTAGCACTTCAGGATGCCGAGCACCGTGTTGATCCGGTTCGGCCCGATGCCCGCGCCGACCGCCGCGCCGCCCGATGTCGGGTTCGACGAGGTGACGTACGGATAGGTGCCGTGGTCGACGTCCAGCAGCGTGCCCTGCGAGCCCTCCAGCAGCACCGTCTCGCCGCGCTCCAACGCCAGATTCAGTTTCAGCCGGGTGTCGGCGATCCGGTGTTTGAAGCTGTCGGCCTGGGTGAGCACCTCATCGACCACCTGCTGCGGATCCAGCGCGCGGCGGTTGTAGATCTTGACCAGCACCTGGTTCTTGAACTCCAGCGCCGCCTCGACCTTCTGGGTGAGGATCTTCTCGTCGAGCACGTCCGCCACGCGCACGCCGACGCGGGCGACCTTGTCCTGGTAGCACGGCCCGATACCGCGGCCGGTGGTGCCGATCTTCTTGTTGCCGAGGAAGCGTTCGGTGACCTTATCGATGGCCACGTGGTACGGCATGATCAGGTGCGCGTCGGCCGAGAGCAGCAGGCCGGTGGTGTCGACGCCGCGCTCTTCCAGACCCGCCAGCTCGTCGAGCAGCACGCCGGGATCGACGACGACGCCGTTGCCGATGACGTTCGTCACGCCCGGGGTGAGGATGCCGGAGGGAATCAGATGCAACGCGAAGTTGTCACCGTTCGGCAACACCACGGTGTGACCGGCGTTGTTGCCGCCTTGGTAACGAACCACCCATTGCACCCGGCCGCCGAGCAGGTCGGTTGCTTTGCCCTTTCCCTCGTCACCCCACTGGGCGCCGATGAGGACGATTGCCGGCATGGTCGTTCTCCTACGTTCGACAGGCAACACTGACGTGTTGCAGCTACCTGCCGTACTGAGGCGGTGGCCGGAAGCACAGTCTAGCCGACCCATCCGCGGCGGCATCGCAGCGGATCTCGTCGTAGGCTCGACAACCGTGTGGTCGCGGCCGGGCAGGGCTATGGTTGCACGGCACGCCGAGCGGCAGCGCGGCGTGGACGGGAGAGCCCAGTGGGTTCGCCCGCGATCGTGAGGGGCCCGACGGTGTCGGCTCGAACCGAGGAGGGTGTACGGCAGCTTGAGTACCCATGTTCTCCGCTGCGACGGCGCCCCCGTACCCATCGCGCTCGCGGCACTGCCGACCACCCAGACGGCCGCCGTCCCCGATCCCACCGTGATCGACGAACTGCTTCCCGTGCTGGCCGCCGACAGCCTGCCGCGGCTGATCGTGCTGGGCGAGGACGCCGCGCTGGCCGCGGTGCTCACCCACCTGATGCGCACCGAGCGCCTGCACGTCGAGATCGGCTACGTGCCGGTCGAGAAGACCTACGCTTCGCGGGCGTACCAGACCGGTACCGGTAACGCCGCCGCCAAGCGCGCCATCGAAGGCCGTGCCGTCGAGACGCCGCTGATTCGCGACGACACCGGCAAGGTGCTCGCGGGCCGAGCGGTGATCACCGGCGTCGGCGGCGAGAAGCTGGAGGGCGAAGCGTACGTCGACGACACACTGCTGTTCTCCGGAAAGGTGACGGCCATGCTCGTCTCGCCGTGCCTCGGGCAGCCCGGCGTGCGGGCGACCGTGCGGAAAGGGTTCCGCAAACGACGCTGGGTGGAGGGACGAGCGGCACAACTCGGCACGCCCGGCGCGATCGTGACCAGGGACGGCGTCCGCGCCGATCGCCCGGTGCCGCGCTCGAGCTTCTACCGCCACCACGAACCATGGCTGCTGGTGCGATGAACGCTCCGTTCCCGATCGACCGCAGATCGCGCGCGGTCCGGCCCAGCCCGGTGTTCCTGCTCGTCATCGCCGTGACCGCGGTCGGCGGCGCGCTGGCCTGGGACGCCCCGCTGGACTCGACCAGAGCCAAGGCCGGGGTATTCGTCTTCGTGGTGGCCGGGTGGGTGGTGACGCTGTGCCTGCACGAGTTCGCGCACGCGTACACGGCCTGGCGCGCGGGTGATCGCGAGGTCGAGTTGCGCGGCTATCTGACGCTCAACCCGTTGAAGTACAGCCATCCCCTGCTGTCGATCGTGTTGCCGATGGTGTTCATCGCGCTCGGCGGCATCGGCTTGCCGGGCGGCGCGGTCTACGTGCACACGCACAATGTCGCGCCGCGCACGCAGCGGATCATCAGCGGCGCCGGTCCCGCGGTGAACGCGCTGTGCGCGGTGCTGCTCTTGGTGATCGTCCGGATCTGGGGCGGCACCGACCACCACCCCGCGTTCTGGTTCGGCGTCAGTTTCCTTGCGTTCCTGCAGATCACGGCGACGCTGCTGAACCTGATCCCGCTGCCGGGCCTGGACGGTTACGGCATCCTCGAGCCCTCGCTGAGCTACCAGACCAGGCGCTCACTCGACCAGTTCAAGCCGTTCGGCATGCTGATCCTGTTCGCGCTGCTGTTCACTCCCGCCATCAACGAGGTGTTCTTCGACGCGGTGTACGCGCTGTTCGGACTGTCCGGCGTGCCGTCGAATTGGTCGCGCTACGGCGGCTACCTGACGCGATTCTGGACCTGATCGCCGGGATCGGTTCCCGGCGAGGCGCGAAGCCGCCCGGTCGGGTCGGCCGGGCGGCCCCGCTTCTTCGCCCGCTTCGGATCCGCCCCACCCTCCAGCCACCACACCCCTTGGCCGGAGGGTCCTTTCGTCCACGAGCGAAGCGATCGACCGCGATACCCCTCGAACTCGCGGTCACATCGCAAAACTACGGCGGGCAGACGCCCGCGACACGAGTAGCGCACTACTT
The DNA here is from genome assembly GCF_015477775.1 of Nocardia abscessus. Taxonomy (GTDB): domain Bacteria; phylum Actinomycetota; class Actinomycetes; order Mycobacteriales; family Mycobacteriaceae; genus Nocardia; species Nocardia abscessus_A. The sequence continues at coordinate 346,112 of NZ_JADLQO010000001.1, forward strand.
GAAGATCAACTTTTCGGCGTGCCGCGCCCGGCGCGGACCACGGTCCCCGGCGCGAATGTCCGAATACCGCTGAGTAGTCCGGCGTCAGACCTCCGGCCGCACGTACGGATTCTTGACCGTCGGCGGCAGCAGGGCAATCGCCGAGATACGCTGCACGCCGCACACCTGCATCAGGTCTACCAGCGTCGAACGTACCTGCGCGAAGACGACGTGCGCCGAGAGCCCCGCGCCCGCTACCAATTCCGGGCGCGCGCCCTTCGCGACCGAGCGCAGTACGCGGGCGGCCTCGGCCCGGTCGGGCTGCTCACCCGGGTCGGTCAGCATCATCCGGCGCACCACATCGACGGCCTGACCGAGCCGCTCCACCTCGTCGATCAGTCCGGGATCGAGGATTTCGTCGTCGCGCACCAGAGTCAGCGAGCGGCGCAACAGCACCCGGGTGTTGCGGATGGCGTTGTCCAACGGATCCGCCGTGGCCCTGATGCGATCGAGGCGGGGACGGGAGTTCCAGTACAGCGGTGAGATCCGGCTGATCTCGCGGCCGCCCTCGAGGGTGGCGCGCAACGAATCGATCTGCGGCTGGGTGGCGCGCATCGCGGTGAGCGCGCGGTGCAGCTTCTCCGGATCCTGTTCGAGCAGTCCGTCGGCACAGTCGGTGATCGACTTGCCCATCACGCCGAGGATGTCCGCGGCCAGCGTCCGCGCCCTGCGCACTGGGTGCAGCGGTATCGCGGCGACCACCACAACGCCGACCAGACCGCCCACCAAGGCGTCGATCATGCGGGACAGGCCGCCGCCCGCCGAAGGCGGCAGCAACGTCGCGACCAGCACGGCGGAACCCGCCGCCTGCATGGTGATGATCGAGCCGCCGTCCAGGAACACCGCCGCGGCCATGGCGACCGCGACCACCAGCGCGATCTGCCACACGCCGGTGCCCGCACGGGAGATGAACAGGTCGCCGATGCCGATGCCGACCGCGACGCCGACCACGAGTTCCACCGAGCGGCGCAGCCGGGCGCCGAAGGAGATGCCGATGGACACCACGGCGGCCGTGGGCGCGAAGAACGGCAGCGCGTGGCCGATCACGTGATGGGCGAGGAACCAGGCCAGCGCGGCGCCGACCGAGCACTGGATGATCGGCAGGACCGACCGGCGCAGCCGCGCCCACGAGGCGCGCAACCTCGCCATGCTGCTCGCGCGGGCGCTGCCGACACGGGAATCCGAGTCGAGCCCACCCGTCACCCGGCCACCACCCGTCGTCGAATCGCTACGCGGTGCTCCGATCACTACGACTCAGTCGAGGCCGAGCTCCGCGGCCGCCCGGGGGTCGCAGTCTTCCAGCAGGTCGAGGCAGCGTGCGTACTCGTCGGTCTCGCCGATCACCTTGGCGGCGCGGGCCAGCGCGCCGACGCTGCGCAGGAAGCCCCGATTCGGCTCGTGACTCCACGGCACCGGGCCGAAGCCCTTCCAGCCGTTGCGGCGCAGGAGGTCGAGGCCGCGGTGATAGCCGGTGCGGGCGAAGGCGTACGCGGCGACGATGTCGTGATTGACCGCCTCGTCCTGCGCCTCCCCGCGGGCCAGCGCCGCCTCGGCGAGGTGCGCCCAGGCGATCGAGGCGGCCGGATGATCGGCCGCGACCCGCACCGGATCGGCGTTGTCGAGGAGCGCGTCCTCGGCATCGGAGATTTCGGGTAGCAGTACCGGTTGCGGTCCGAGCAGGTCACCGAACGAGGTCATGCGCTTCATTCTGCACCGCAGGCCGCTCCGGTCGACAAGCGGCCGCCTCGCCCCGCTCGCCCCAGCGCACAACAGCAGACAGACTCCGCCCCACCGCGTTCGTTATGCAGCTGCCGACCCTCCACTTGCCCGGCGCAAATCCGAGGAGGACTTCGCACCAGCCACTGGCGTGTTGTGCGGTGTCGGGGTTCGGTTGAGAACTCGACCACGGCCTGGAAGTTGAAGTCACGGGGCGATGTGTAGCGCCCGGGCAGGCTGGCCCCCTGTGTTCGCCGAGTTCGAGGCGGCCCACCGTCTGGTGCTGCACCCCCGGTGCGCGAGCCGGTTCATGCCGCGAAATGCATGGATTTCGGGGCGGCCGCGGGTCGTCGAGCGGGGGACTCGGCGTTCGTTCGGCTCGGCGTGGGCTGATGGCGGACTTCGCCGGGCCGCGCCCATTAGGCTGGCCGTCGAGTTCAACAGTTCCGCCTTAGCGAGGGGTGTGCGTGTCCGACCCGAACGACGAGAAGAACACGGCGCGGGATAGCGCCGGACCGGCCGACGCAGCCGGGGCCGACGCACGCCCTGACGCCGCCACCGAACGTATTCCGGCAACGGGAAAGGGCGCCCCCGCTTCCTCGGCCGCCCCCACCGAGCGCATCGCCAAGGCGCAGCGGCCGGGTGAAACGACGTCCGGTGGCACCGGCCGATCCGCCTCGGGCGCAGACACTTCCGCTGCGAGCCCGAACCCGGACGCGGGCACTCGCGGTCCGGCTCCCAGCGCGCCGCGCACCGCGGAGCCGAGACAGGCCCCCGGCGGCGGTCCGGCCTCGTCGCAGGACACGAACTCGACGCCGTCGAACACGGCGGGCGCGAAACCGGCGAACGGCCCCGCAGGCAGGACGAACTCACCGACTTCCACCGCGCCGAATGCCGGCGCTTCCGCACCGGCGAAGGGCGCGGGCACCGCACCGCATCCCAGCGCGTCCAGCGGCACGAAACCCGCTGCCACGGATAACCGGACGAACTCCACGAACCAACCTGCCCCCGCGAATTCCCCGGCGGCCCGGCCCTCGAGCGCAGCTGGCACAGCAGGCGGCCCAGGCACAACCGGGGGCCCGCGCGCAGCCGGTAGCCCAGGCACAGCCAGTGGTCCCGGCATAGCCGGTAGCCCAAGCACAGCCAGTGGCCCCGGCACAGCCAGTGGCCCGGGCACAGCCGGCAGCCCAGGCGGGGCCGGTGGCCCGAGCGCGGCAGGCGGCCCGAGCGCGGCAGGTAGGCCAGGCACAACCGGGGGCCCGGGTGCGGCCGGTAGTCCGCGCGCAGCCGGTAGCCCAGGCACAGCTGGTGGTCCGCGCGCAGCCGGTAGCCCAGGCGCAGCAGCCGGTGGTCCAAGCGCGACAGGTGGTCCGGGCGCAGGAGCCGGTGGTCCAAGCGCGGTGGGTGGTCCGGGCGCAGCAGGCGCCAAGGGCACACCCTCCGGCCCGGTCGGCGGAAAGGCGCCGACGTCGAACGCGCCTGCGGGCAGCGCACCCGGCTCGGCGGCGGGCGGGGTACCGGTCGGCACCGGTAAACCGAACCCATCTGTGTCCGGCTCTGGCCCCGCCAAGACCCCGGCGCCCCAACCAGCCGGGAAATCCCCTGTTGCGCAGCCTGAAGGCAGGCCGAACACACCGCCCCCGTCCGGGCCACCCGCTTCGAACGCGCCCGGTAGCAAGGGCGCGGCACCATCCGGACCGGCCGGTCCCGGCACGGCTAGCGACGCGCGTGGGAATGCCGGCGGCGAACCGGCACGCTCCGGTGGCGGCACGTCCGAAGCAGGCCGGGGAGCCGATGCGAAGACGGCCGCGGCCGATCGGGAATCCGCACCGAAGCAGCCGGAAACCGGCGGCGGCACGCCGAAGACCGGTTCCGCACCGGAGGGGTCGGCCGCAGCGCGCACCGTGGTGATCAAGCGGGATCAGACGCCGCCCGGTACACCCCCAGGTTCCGCACCGGGCACGTCCCCGGCAGGGGGTTCCACTGCGAAAGGCTCCGGAGCGCAACCGAGCAGGCCCGCGCAAAACCGGACAGCGCCCGAATCCGGCGCACAAGCGGCCGGTGCCGCCGCAGCCGTCCCGAAGCCAGCGGAGCCGGCGGCGGGCTCCTCGCCGAAGACCATCGCGGGCGGTAAGACCCCGACGGGTGATTCCGCTGCGCCGAGCGGCACCGCCGAGACCGCCGCGATTCCACAGGACGGTCCGGCCCCGGGCGCAGAATCCGCGACCGTCGTGATGCGCAGGCCGCAGCCGCCGGCCGGACCGGGCGATGCCGAGTCGGCGACGACCGACAAGTCCACCCCGGGTGACGACCAGAATCCGCCCGGTTCGGATGACGTCACGATGGCGATGCGGGTGGTCGACGCGGACGACGCGAAGACCGTCGCGCTCCCCATCCAGCGCCCCGCCGACGGCGGCAGGCCGGGAACCGATCGCGTCGTCGCGTCACCAGCGGGACCGGTTCCGATCACGAAGCCACCGAGCACCCCGCGTCCCGCTGCCGGGCCCAAGCAGCCCGGACCGCACGGCCCGTCCGGGCCGCCGCAGCACGGTCCGGGAGTCGAGGAGACCCGCCCGTCGCCGCCGCGCGCGGCGGGCAGACCGCGTCAGGTGTCTACCGCGCCGTCCCCCGCGGACGTCCAGCAGACCGTGCCCGCGCAATCGATGGCCGGTCCGCGCGCGCCGCAGACCCGTCCCGTCCCACCCCCGCAGCGGATCGCCCCGGCGGCGCAGCCAGGCGCTGGGGCATCCGCCGCGGACACTGGTCGGCCCAACCGCAAGCTGATCCTGGTGGGCGCGGCAGGCGCGGCGGTGATCGCACTCGTCGCGGTGATCGTGGCGCTGGTCACGATGACCGGCGAGGATTCCCCCGAGACGCAGGTGCGCGGTGCGATCACCAGCTACACCGAGGCACTGCAGACCGGCGACCTGGAGGCGCTGCGCTCCTCCACCTGCGGCCCTCTGCACGACTTCTACCAGGGCATTCCGAGCGACCAGTTCGCCGGCGTGCACAAGCTGTCGGTCGAGCGCAAGAACATCCCGGTGGTGGACAGCATCGACGCCATCCGGATCACCGACGACACCGCGATCGCGCAGGCCACGGTGTACACCGAAGCCGACCCGGCGAAGCGGTCCGCACGCACCTTCGACCTGCAGCGCACCGACGACGGATGGAAGGTTTGCGACCCGCCCTCCGGCACGCAGTAAACGCCCGGCGGCGTGATAGCCGCCACGCATCGATGCCGGTCGCGCGCGTCACACTCACCTGGTCAATGGTCCGGTTCGGCAGTAGCATGGCCCGGATCATGAGCAGGGAGCAGACGATGGCGCGGCCGGATGTCGATCTCGTTCCGGTGACGCCGACCGGACAGCGATTCCGGGTCCGCGACCACTACGAGGTCGGCCGGGAAAAAGTCCGGGAGTTCGCCCGCGCGGTACAGAACCACCACGCGGCGCATCAGCGCGAGGGCGACGCACGCGCGCTCGGTCATCTCGGCATCATCGCGCCGCCGACCTTCGCCTCGGTGATCGGGATGACCGGCACAAGAGCGCTGCTCGACTCGGTGCTCACCCAGTACGACCTGTCCCAGTTCCTGCAGACCGACCAGGTCTTCGAGATCTACCGGCCGATCCTGGCCGGCGACCGGGTGCGCAGCGAGATCGTCATCGAGTCGATCCGCCAGTTCGGCGACAACGACTTCATCGTGGTGCGCTTCGCGCTGAGCAACCAGCACGGCGAGGTCGCCATCGTCGGGTCGACCACGATCGTCGCGCGCCGCGGCGTCGAGGTCGACGCGGGCCTGAACGACGTGGTCGAGAACATCATGATGCACGGGCGTCCGGTGGAATCGGCCCAGGCGAGCGCCGATCTCGCCCGGAGCGACGCGCTGGTGCCGCTCGGCGTCAGCCCGCTGGTCGAGCCGGACCGACACGAGATCGCGCCGGTGCACACGGTGCCCGCGTTCGACGAACTCGCCCCCGGCGACCAGCTGCCCGTCGGCTCCTTCCGGCTGACCCGCGGCGACCTCGCGAACTACGCGGGCGTGTCCGGTGACGCCAATCCGATCCACTTCAGCGACCACGCCGCGCAGCTGGCCGGGCTACCGACGGTGGTCGCGCACGGCATGCTGACCATGGGGCTGGCCGGCGGCTATCTCACCGACTGGCTGGGTGATCCGACCGCCATCCGGAAGTTCAGTGTGCGGTTCTCCGGTTTCGTCCCGGTCGCCGCCGACGCGGCGAGCACGGTCGAGTTCACCGGCAAGATCAAGTCGCTCGACTCGGCCACGCGCACCGCGACCGTCCTGCTCGGCGGCTCCGCCGAGGGACGCAAGCTGTTCGGTCGCGCACTGGCCGAGGTTCGGCTCCGCTAGCGCGACCGGATCACTCGGTGAAGACCGAGTGCATCAGGTAGACGTTGTAATCACTCCAGGTCGACATGGTGAAGTAGAAGTCCGATCCGGATGACCAGGGGTGGATGAACCCGCCGTACAGCTCCGGATAGTTCAGCACCGACACTGTCGGCGTGCTCTCCGACCACGCGCCCTGCGGTGTGTCCGCCTCACGGACGACGATGGCGGCCTTCGTCGTGTCCAGATAGCTCATCTGCCAGACGTTCCGTGCGGCGTCGTAGCGCACGGACAGTTCGCCTGCGGGGCCGTTTACGATCGGTGTGGCCGAAGCGAACCCACCCACCGGTGTCCACGCGCCGTCGCGCCAGTACTGGTAGGCGGTGGTGTTGAGGAGTTGCTCCTCGGGCACCCTGGCCAGGCCGACCGCGCCGAGCCGAGTGTTGGGCGTGCCGAACATGTACACATGGCCGCCGTGCGGGACCATCGCGCTCACCTGGAAATTCGCCAGGCCGAAGATGTTGTCCCAGCGGGCGTGCGGGTCCTTCGTCCAGGTCTGGCCGTGGTCGTCGGAGTAGGCGATGCCGCCGTAGTTGGTGAAGAACGTGCCGGGCAGGCTGTTCCAGGTCCGGATGGACATATAGCTCAGATACTGTCGCTCGCCGAGCGCGAAACCCGAGGTGGGAATGGTGGTGACCTCGACATTGTCCAGCTTGCGGCTGGAGAGCACCTCGGCCGCGTGACAGCGGTCGTCGGTGACCATCCGGTCGAAGGTCACCCCGTCGGCGAGTTCACGGTCGGTGCTGAAGGCGAGCACGTTGCTGCGCCAATCCAGTCCCATGCCGCCCGGTGGATGGAAGCCGCGACCGACGGTGTCGCCGAACGCGGTCGCGATCTCGCCCGGTGCGCTCTCCCACATGATCCCCAGGTCGGTGCCGTCCACCTGCCACCGCTTGTCGGTGCGGTTCACCGAGTTCGCGCCGGTCAGCTTCGCCACCTCACGGGCGGGACCGAGCCGCGGCGCAGGCCGGGCGGGCGACTGCGCCGCGGCTTCGACCGGCGGCTGCACCGGCGCGGGAGGCGGCGGCACCGGGCCGGGGTCCGGACCCGGGCCGGGAATCGCGAAGTGGAAAGGTTTGGGGTTCAACAGGATCTCCGGAATCCCCAGTTGCGCGGCGAGTCCGGGTGGCGCGCCGGGCAGGTCGGTGAGATCCGGGCAGGGATTGGTGCACGGGTCCGGTGGAAGCTCCATCCGCGTTCGCTTCGGCGCGGGTTCCGGTGCCTGCGCCGGGAGCACGGTGATCACCGGATAGGGAATCGGCACCTCCAGCGTCTTCGGCACCAACGGCTCGTGGGTCGCCACCGGATCGGTCGCGCACGGCCCCACTCCGGCAAGGCCGTCGGTCGCTTCGGGCGCGGCGGCGGCGGGCCCGTCGGCGTAGACGAGCATTCCCGCGCCGACCACGACCGCGCCCACCGCGGCCAGCATTCGCATCGCCATAGCAAACCCCTCGAAATCCGTTGCGGACACGAACCTTGCGGACACGAACCAGCGGAACGACACTACCGCGTTCGCCTTTCAGGCACCGGCAGACCGACACGCTCGATAAAGACGTCTGCTCACCGCCGCAGCGCTCACCCTCGCCCCGCCCGTGGCCACGGCGCAGCCGAACGCCACCCAGCCCAATGCCTACTACAAGAACTGTGCTGCGGTGCGCGCCGCGGGCAAAGCGCCCTTGCTGCGCGGCGAGCCGGGGTACGCCCCGCACCTGGACCGGGACGACGACGGGGTCGCCTGCGAGTGAATCTCTCCGGCGCACCGGCCGATCCGGGAGCAGGATGGAAGGCGTGACCAAGATAGTTCTCCGCGTCGTACCTGCGATCGGGGCGACGCTGCTGGCGGCCGGAGCGATCGCGCTCGTGCCGCCGGCGGCGTCCGCCGTCGCTCCCCGGGCCGCCGCGATCGCCGGACCGCACGAAGACCATCCGATCCCGCACAATCGGACCGGCCCCAAGGGCGAAAGCCAGCGGCCGGAGGAATCCGGTGAGCGGTCGCGGAAGATCTACACCGATTGCGACCAGGTGCGCGCGGAGGGGGCCGGGCCGCTGTACCGGGGACAGCCTGGCTTCAACGCGCATCTGGATCGCGACGGCGACGGGATCGCCTGCAACTAGCGCAGCGCCTGGAAGGTCAGGATCGTCCCGCCGATGCGGATCTGATCGCCGTCGGCCAGCAGTACGCCGCTGTCGATCGGATCGTCGTTGACGAAGACGCCGTTGGCCGAGTGCAGATCCTTGATGAGCAGGCCGGCACGGCTCGGCATGATGTGCGCGTGGTAGCGGCTCGCCCGCGGGTCCTCCAGGACCAGATCGTTGTCGGTCATCCGGCCGATCCGCAGACCGCCCTGCGCGATCGTCACCGCACGACCGTCCGGCAGGCGCAACTGGCCGCTGCGCACCGCGCGCGGCATCTCGGTGACCGTCTCGGTCATCGCCGCGGCCAGACGCTCGACCTGCCGGAACTCGACCGTGCTCAGCGGCTCCTGCCGCAGCACGCGCTGCTCCAGATCGACCAGCGCCGGGCCCGGGTCGATGCCCAGCTCGTCGGCCAGCACCCCGCGCACCTTCCGGCATGCCTCCAGCGCGTCCGCCTGGCGTCCGGACAGATACAGCGCGGTGATCAACTGACCCCAGAGCGGTTCGCGCAACGGGTGCTCGGTGGTCATCGCCACCAGCTCGCCGATCACCGAGGACGCACGCCCGCAGGCGATCTCGGCGTCGATCCGGGCCGAGGCGGCCAGCAGCCGCTCCTCGTCCATGGCCGTGGCGAAGCCGTCGGCGAACTGCAAACCGGCCAGATCGGCCAGCGCCCGGCCGCTCCACTCGCGCAGCGCGGAGCCGAACAACTGCGCCGCCCCGGCGTGATCGCCCGCCTCGGCGGCGCGGGCTCCCGCTTCCCGCGCCGCCTCGAAACGTCCCAGATCGCAGGCGGTCTCGTCGATCTCCAACCGATAGCCCGCGGACTCGGTGCGCAGCACCGTGGCCGGGTCGACCCCGGAATTCCGCAGCGCCTTGCGGATGTTCGAGACGAAAACCTGCAGGCTCGCGGCGTAGGAGTCGGGTGGTTCCTCGTTCCACACCAGGTCGGCGAGCGCGGCGGAGGACACCGCGCGCCGCCGATTCACCGTGAGCGCGGCGAGCAGAGCTCGCGGCTTGGGCCCGCCGACGGCCACCGGTTCACCACCGACGAGCAGTCGAACGGGCCCGAGCACACGCACATCCAGACTCATGTGCGCCAAGCCCCTGACGGGTGCACCAGGGGTCAGGCGCTGATCGAGCGCCCGGCGGAGTGCAGGTCGTTGCACGCCTCCACCACACGCGCCGCCATCGAGGCCTCGGCCTTCTTCAGGTAGCTGCGCGGGTCGTAGGCCTTCTTGTTGCCCACTTCACCGTCGATCTTCAGCACGCCGTCGTAGTTGGCGAACATGTGCCCGGCGACCGGCCGCGTGAACGCGTACTGGGTGTCGGTGTCGACATTCATCTTCACCACGCCGAACCGCAGCGAGTCCTCGATCTCCGATTTCAGCGAGCCGGAACCGCCGTGGAAGACGAAGTCGAACGGCTGCGCGTCGCCGGCGAGGCCGAGTTTGGCGGCGGCGACGCGCTGGCCCTCGGCGAGCACCTCGGGCTTGAGCACGACGTTGCCCGGCTTGTACACCCCGTGCACGTTGCCGAAGGTGGCGGCGAGCAGGTACTTGCCGTTCTCGCCCGCGCCGAGCGCGTCGATGGTCTTCTCGAAGTCCTCCGGCGAGGTGTAGAGCTTTTCGTTGATCTCGGCTTCGACGCCATCCTCTTCACCGCCGACGACACCGATCTCGACCTCGAGAATGATGTTCGCCGCGTGCGTGGCCTTCAACAGCTCCTTCGCGATCTCGAGGTTCTCGTCGATCGGGATCGCGGAGCCGTCCCACATGTGCGACTGGAACAGCGGGTTCTGGCCGGCGTTGACCCGCTCCTGAGAGATCGCCAGCAGCGGCCGGACGAAGGTGTCCAGCTTGTCCTTCGGGCAGTGGTCGGTGTGCAGCGCGATGGTCACGTCGTACCTGGCCGCGACCACGTGCGCGAACTCGGCCAGCGCCACCGCACCGGTGACCATGTCCTTCACACCCTGGCCGGAACCGAATTCCGCGCCGCCGGTGGAGAACTGGATGATGCCGTCGCTGCCCGCGTCCGCGAAACCCTTGATGGCCGCGTTGATCGTCTCCGACGACGTGCAGTTGATGGCCGGGAAGGCGAAGGAGTTGGCTTTGGCCCGACCGAGCATCTCGGCGTAGACCTCCGGAGTCGCGATGGGCACAGTAAGACCTCCGTGTTGTGCGGCAAAGACCTATTTTGTCAGCCCTTACCCTAAGGCAGCAGTGTTTCGCCTGGTATGCAGGGAGGGAGTGCGCAGGGGACCCACCGGTAATTTTGCGCACAGCGCGAGCATTCTCAGGCGGAGCCGGTACTGTGGGGCCGGTAATTTGCGCTGGCAGCTTCCGACGCGGTGGCAAGCGATGCAGGCCAGCCGTATCGGGACAGGAGGCCACGTGATTCTGCAGGCAGCGACAGAATCGGTGACGAGCAACCTCGCGCTTACCGAGTTGCTCGATCCGATGCACCTGCTCACGGAGACGTGGCTGAAGAACGCGGTGCTGCCGGCCATCCTGGTGATCGTCTTCATCGAGACCGGCCTGCTCTTCCCCATCCTGCCCGGCGACTCGCTGCTGTTCACCGGCGGCCTGCTCGCCGCGCAGCCCAATCCGCCGGTGTCGATCTGGGTGTTGGTGCCCGCCACGGTGGTGGTCGCGTTCGCCGGCGACCAGTGCGCCTACTGGATCGGACGGGCGATCGGGCCCGCGCTGTTCCACAAAGAGGACACCCGCTTCTTCAAGAAGCACTACGTCACCGAGACGCACGAATTCTTCGAGAAGCACGGGCCGAAGACGATCATCCTGGCCCGGTTCGTGCCGATCGTGCGCACCTTCATGCCGGTGCTGGCGGGCGTCTCCAAGATGGATTACCGCAAGTACGTCGCGTTCGACATCGTCGGCGCGCTGCTGTGGGGCGGCGGCGTCACGGTGCTCGGCTACTTCCTGGGCAACGTCGCGTTCATCCGGGACCACGTCGAGGCGATCTTCCTGCTCATCGTGTTCGTGTCGATTCTGCCCGGCATCACCGCGGTGGCGAAGAAGCTGCGCAACCGCGGCGGCCCTGCGGTCGAGCCCGCCGAGGCCGAGCTGACCGTTTCGACCAGCGAGCCCACCCGCTGAGCCGGTGACGACCGAATCGTCGCCCCTAGCCGTGGGCAGTTTCGATCCCCTGCTGTCGGCGGGCCCCGCGCTCGTCTGGACAGTGGTGCTGACATTCGTCTTCCTCGAATGCGCTGTGATCCTCGGGCTGTTCCTGCCCGGCGACTCGATGCTCATCACCGCGGGCATCGTGATGGCATCGCACGCCTCCGGTGAGGCGCACGTGTGGGCGCTGTCGCTGGGCGCGATGGTCGCGGCCATCGCGGGCAACCAGGTCGGCTACGTCATCGGCCACCGGGCGGGACAACACCTGGTCGCGCGGAAGAACGGCAGATACATCAACGTCCGCAACCTGCAGCGCGTCGCGGAACTGCTGCACCGGCACGGGTTCCTCGCGGTGCTGATCGCCCGCTGGATTCCCTGGGTGCGCACGCTGTGCCCCTCGGTCGCGGGCGCCGCGCGGATGGACCACCGCAAGTTCACCGTCGCCAGCACCATCGGCGCGATCGTCTGGGCGCCGGTGCTGTTGCTCATCGGCTACTACGCGGGCAGCTTCCTGCAGCGCGTGCCCTGGCTGATGCCGATCGTTATCGGCACGCTGGTGGTGGGCCTGATCATCGGGACGGTGCTGGGCGTGCGGCACTATCGGCAGGAAATGTCCCAGCCTGCCGAGGACTTCGCGTTGGAGACCAGCCCGAGCGTGATGCTCGATTCGGAGAGCTGACCCAGGTCACAGGCCCGCGGCGCTGACCTGGAAGGCCGCCTCCATGAGCAGCCAGCCCGACAGCTGCACGGACAGATCGCGTTCGGGCACTTTCGACGGGGTCACCGAGCCGCCCGCGGTGAAACGGCCCGCTCCCGCGCTGCCGCCGGGCAGTTGCGCGGGTTTGCTCCAGTCGTGCCCGAACAGCGGCTCGCCCTCGACCTGGAGCCGGTTCGCCCATGCCGCGGCGGCGGACGCGTGGACGATCGCGGCGGCCGACCGGCGGTCGGCCACCTGCTCGGCGTCCTCACCGGGCAGCATCACCGCGACCAGCGCGAGATAACGAGCCAGGATGCCGTTGAACAGGCCACCATCGCCACCACCACCGCCGCTGACGACACCGCCGGTGGTCATGTGCTGCTCGACGGCCGCCAGCAGCCGATGCACGCGTTCGGTGTGCCTGGGCTCGCCGGTCTGCACGGCCAGTTCGGTCTCCAAGGCGAGCACCACGCCCTGGCAGTAGGTGAACACCGGACGCTCGATCGCCCCGGACGGTAGATGGATACCGTCCAGGATCAAACCGGTCTCCGGGTCACGCAGTGTCGCGTCCAACCAGTCCGCCATCTCCTGGGCGCGCTGGATCCGCCCGAGCCGCAGCAACGCGATCGCGGCGGGACCGTTCGCGGGCGCGTTGAAATAGTCCGAGCCGATGCGCCAGGGCAGACCGCCCCCCGCCTGCGGCTGCCAGCCGTCGTGCAGTTCCTTCTCCAGCGCCGCGAGCGCACTGCGCACGTCGGCGCCCTGTGTGCGCTCGGCGCGTTCCAGGGCGATGGCCAGCCACGCCATATCGTCGTAGTACCGGTTGGTCCAGCCGGTGAGATTGCGGAAGCGATGCGAGCGCGCCAGCGCGGCGATTCGCCTGCGGCGCAGCGGAGTCGGCGCCCGGTTCGCGGCGTCGACCGCGCAATCGATGAGATGCGACTGCCACCAGTAGTGCCACGAACCGAAGACTCGCTCGCGCTTGGTGGCAGGCCAGCCGACCACGCCGAGTTCCGTGCCCGGCAACGCCCACAGCGCCCGCAGGTGCCGCGAGACGACCGCCGATTCGGCCATGTCGGCTCGTTCGGACCACAGCGTCGCCGAGGCGACGCCATCCCGGCCCGCCGCTGCACGGCCGGCCGGCGGACGCGGTGCCGCGGAGCCGTTTTCGGCGTGTTCCGCGCGCGGCACCTCGATATCGTCGCTCCGCGAGGTCATGAATCAATGGTGCCAGGCAAGAACGGATTTACGCGCCCGATTTGTTACGAAAGCGATGTGAAATCGTGCCGGTGCACTCCGGCACAGGAAGATCTCCTGTTCACACGGTCGACGAGTCGTCCGGCACTCACCACGCGGCGGTCAGATCGGCGTGTTGCCGGACCCAGGCGTGCATGGCGATCCCCGCGGCGACGCCCGCGTTGATACTGCGGGTGGAGCCGAACTGCGCGATCGACACCGTCATGGCCGCGGCCTGCTTGGCGTGGTCGGTGACACCAGGGCCTTCCTGGCCGAACAGCAGCAGGCACGCGCGCGGCAACGTGGCCGTCTCCAGCGGGACCGAGCCAGGCACGTTGTCCACCGCGACCACCGTCAGCCCGGCCCGCTCGCTGAACGCCAGCAGCTCGCCGATATCGGTGTGGTGACGGATGTGCTGGTAGCGGTCGGTCACCATGGCGCCGCGACGATTCCAGCGCCGCCTGCCGACGATGTGCACGGCCGCGGCGGCGAAGGCGTTGGCCGTGCGGACCACCGTGCCGATGTTGGCGTCGTGCCCGAAATTCTCGATCGCGACGTGGAACGGGTGCCTGCGCCGGTCGATGTCGGCGACGATCGCCTCGCGGCTCCAGTACCGGTAGGCATCGACCACGTTGCGGCGATCGCCGCCGGCCAGTAGCTCGGGATCCAGGCGCGGATCGTCCGGCGGCGGCTCGGCGTGCTCGCTCGCCCACGGGCCGACGCCGTTCGGGTGTTCACCCCACTCCGTCGGCCCGGGTAGGTCCTGCTCGGCCGCGTCCGGCACTGGATGACTCACCCCGATGATGCTAATTCGGGCCGCCGCGCCCGAGCCGGGTGGCTCAGTAGCTCGACGAGCTTCCCGCGAACGCGCCGACCAGGCCGAGCACCACGAACAACGCGACGAACACCAGGCTCAGGCACAACAGCGCGGTCGCGATGATGCCGCAGATGTACCCCGCGTTGACGTTCCCCCTGCCACCGATGGTTCCGCCGGAGGTGTCGATCTCGTTGAGCGCCCGCTTGCCCATCACCCAGGCGAAAGGTCCCATGAACTGGCACAGCACGAGGCTCAGGATGCCCAGGATCAGAATCGTGGTGGCTTGCGGATGGTCCGGGGATCCGTAGGCGCCATAGGCTGGGTAGCCGTACGGCGGCTGCTGCGGCGGGTAGCTCATCAGCAGGATCGTAGTGGGTGTAGCCCGCTACACCACACCTACGGTGGGCAGCTCCATCGAATTCCGGAATCGCCGCGACAACCATGGGATCCATGACCGAGACACACGCCGAAGCGACCCTCGTGCTCGACCCGCCGGGGGCGGCCGAACCGCGAGAGCACGTGCTGCGCACGGTGTTGCTCGCGCCGGTGCGCGCCCGGTTCTGGAAGGAACTCGTCTACGTTCTCACGGTTTTCGTGCTCGGCTGTCTGGCGGTGATGTACCTGTTCTTCGGCTTCGGCGGTGGGTTGTACCTCGCGATCACCATCGTCGGGCTGCCGGTACTGGCACTGGTGCTGCTGGGCGGACGAGTGTGGGGCCGCGTCTACCGCGCACTGGCCAGGGACCTGCTCGGTGTCGCCGTTACGCCGCCTCCGCCGTTCGCGCCCGCGCCCGGCCCGATCGGATTCCTCAAAAGCGCTTTCACCGATCGGGCGAGCCTGCGTGCGGTGGTTTTCCTGCTCGCCCAGGCCGTGCTCGGCGTCGCAGTCGGATATCTGGTGCTCGTGACGGTCGCGATGACGATGTTCACCGCGATCTCCCCGCTTCCGTGGGCGCTGATCCACCCGACCAACGTCGACGAGAACGGCGTCGAGCACCAGTCGATGATCCAGTTCGGCGAGTTCTACCTCGACAGCTGGCCGAAGGTGCTGGGGCTCGCGCTGGTCGGCGTGCTCGGCTGCCTGGTGTTGCCCTGGCCGCTGCGCGGCGTCTGCTGGTTGCACCGGCTGCTGACCATCGCCCTGCTGAGCGCGACGGTTCGCGACCGCCGGGTGACCGAGCTGCAGGAGAGCAGGCGCACCGCGGTCGAGGACTCCGCCGCGACGCTGCGCAGGCTGGAACGCGACCTGCACGACGGCACCCAGGCCAGATTGGTCACCATCGCGATGGCGCTGGGGCGGGCCGAGGACCGGCTCGCGGCGGGCGGGAACCCGAGCGACCTGATCGCGGACGCGCACGCGAGCTCCAAGGAGGCGCTGACCGAACTGCGTGAGCTGGTGCGCGGAATCCACCCGCCCGCACTGGAATTGGGACTCGAACCGGCCCTGGAGACGCTGACGGCGCGCTGCTCGGTGCCGGTGCAGCTGCGGGTGCACCTGCCCGAGCGGCCGAGCCCGGCCATCGAGGCGATCGCGTACTTCTCGGTGGCCGAGCTGCTGACGAACGTGGTGCGGCACGCGGAGGCCACCGGCGCGTGGGTCTCGGTGCTGCCGAGTGACCGGCGGACCATCGCGGTGACGGTGCGCGACAACGGGATCGGCGGCGTGGTCGCGCCCGTGAACGGCGCGATCGGCGCGGGTAGCGGGCTGTCCGGCCTCGCGGCACGGGCTCGCACCGTGGACGGGACGCTGACCGTGCAGAGCCCGGCGGGCGGACCGACCGTGGTGACCATCCTGCTGCCGCTGGCGGGTTCCCGATGAGCGACGGACTGCGCATCGTGATCGCCGAGGACAGCGCCATCCTGCGCGACGGCCTCGCCGGACTGCTCACCGAACGCGGCCACGAGGTGGTCGCCATGGTCGGCGACGCGACCACCCTCGCGGACGTGGTCGGCAGGCACGATCCCGACGTCGCCGTGGTGGACGTGCGGATGCCACCGAGCTACACCGACGAGGGGCTGCTCGCCGCCATCGAGCTGCGCCGCAAATACCCGATGACCGGCGTGCTGGTGTTCTCCCAGTGGGTCGAGACCCGTTACGCCACCGAGCTGTTGGCCGGTGGCGCAAGCGGCGTCGGCTACCTGCTCAAGGACCGGGTCGCCGACGTACGGGACTTCGTGGACGCGCTGCACCGCGTGGCCACCGGCGGCACCGCGCTCGACCCGGAGGTAGTGAGCCAGTTGATGGGCGCATCGCGTCAGCAGGACTCCCTGGCCCGCCTCACCCCGCGCGAACGCGAGGTGCTCGAGCTGATGGCCCAAGGTCTGTCCAACAACGCCATCGCCGCCGCCCTGACCGTCACCGAGCGCGCGGTGGAAAAGCACATCGGCAATATCTTCATCAAGCTCGACCTACCGCCCTCCGAGACCCACCACCGCCGGGTCCTGGCGGTATTGCGACTCAAGGGCTGACGACGCTGTGGTTTGTCGGCGTGCTGTGCCAGACTGGCCCCAACGCGGTATCCGTGCGGGGAGGGGAGGAAGCGATGACCGTCGACGTGACCTGGCCTGATCATCTGCTGACCCTGGAGGACTGGATCGCGCTGCCGGAGGACAGCAGCCGTAGCTACGAGCTCGTCGAGGGGGTTCTGGTCGTGTCACCGAAACCGGTGTCGCAACATCAGCGCGCTATCTTGCGGCTGGGCGCGCAGCTGGAACCGCAATTGCCCAGCACCCATGGCGTGCTGGCCGATACAGAAGTGTTGATCGATGAGGGTCCGCTGCCGACGATACGGGTCCCGGACGTTCTCGTCGTACCCGAAGCCGGCATCCAGGCCAACCTGCCGCGCTATGACGCGGCCGACGTGTTACTCGCCGTGGAGATCCTGTCGCCCGGTTCACGACGTACCGACCGGGTGACGAAATTCTTCGAGTACGCCGAGGCAGGTATCGAGTACTACTGGATGATCGACCTCGACAAGCCCACGAGCCTCGCCGCCTATTACCTCATCGGCGGGGACTACGAACTCGTCGCCGAACAGTCCGGCACGGTGACACTCGACATCGCCGGAACCCCGGTCACGGTCGACCTTGCCGCGCTGACCAGCAGTCGCGCGCACCGATAGCCCGCACCGCCGGGTGCGCTGGGCCTATCCTGGAGGTCTGGCACTCGGGGTGGAGGCTGGCATGGAACACGAGCGGATATTGCGCACGGTGCTCGGGGTGACCGCCGGGTATCTGATCCTGCTCGCGTTGTGGCTGGGATGGGTGGTGCACCGGACGCCGCCGGGAACCGTGCCGTATCAGATCGTGGCACTGGTCGGGCTGTTCGGTTCCGGTGTCGGCATCGGGATGATGCTGGCCGCCCGACCGTCCAAAGCGGATCGCCAATTGTGGCGGCACGGCTTGGAAGGCTGGGCAACGGTCGAGGGCGTGCATCCGCTGCAGCGCACCGACCATCAGACCGAACTCACCGAGCTGGATCTGGAACTGACCGTGCCCGGTTCGGAAAGCTACCGGGGCACCGTCGTTTTCGATGCCACGCCGGCCGACAAGCCCCGGCTCGCGGTCGGCGAGATCCTTTCCATCCGCGTCGACCCGGCGAACCGGGATCGCATCATTCTGGTGCTGTGATTACCGGCTTCACGTGCGCTTTCGGGTCGGCGAGCAGATACTGCGCGGCCGCGTAGGTCGCCAGGATCACGCCTTCGGTCACCCGGCGGGCCCGCTGACCGCGCGCGAACAACCGCCGCAGCACGATGAGCCCGTCGGAGACGGTGAACAGCAGTGCGCCCAGACCGAGCCGACTGCGCGAATCGGTCCCGGGAACATTAACGCCCGCAACGTTTTTCGTGGCGGGCGCCAGCGCCGGATCGGACGCCAGCACGGCCGCGGCGCCCAGGGTGACGCCGTAGGCCGTCAACGGCGTGGCCACCGACGGCGCCTTCGACCGCAGCAAGCCGGCCGCCCCCAGCCAGGCGGCCACCCGAGGCAGGGTGACCGCGGCCGTGGGCCTGCCGCCCATCCGCCACCACAGCGTGGAGTAGCCGGCCTGCATCACCGCGAACGACGACGCCCCCGCGATCAGTTTGCGATCGTCGTCCGGGTCGATGAGCAGGATGTCGCCGACAGTGGCCGCGCCGAGCGAACCGATCAGCACGGTGCGCTCGGTAGGCGGCAGCTCCCTGCCTTCGGTCGCCACGTCGGCCGCCAGCAGCGGCATCAGCAGCGGCTTCGCCATCCACTGCGCCTTCTCCCGCCCGGTGACGGCGCCGTAGACGGTGACCGCCGCCGCCGCGAGATACCCGGCTCGAAACGGGCGCATCGGCTAGAAGCTCGGCTCGGCGGGCGCGGGGGGCAGCGTGACGACCTGGCCCGCGTAGCTCAGGCCCGCGCCGAAGCCGAGCAGCAGCGCCGTCTGGCCGCCCTTCGCCTTGCCGGTGACCAGCATCTCCTCGATGGCGAGCGGAATCGACGCCGCCGAGGTGTTGCCGGTGTTCTCGATGTCGTTGGCCATCGGGATCTCGTCGGCCAGGCCGAGGTTCTTCTTCATCAGCTCGTTGATCCTGGCGTTGGCCTGGTGCGGGACGAAGACCTCGATGTCCTCCTTGGCCACGCCGGACACCTCCAGCGCCGTGGACAGCGCGCGTGGCAGGGTGACCGCGGCCCAGCGGAAGACGCGCGGACCTTCCATCCGCAGCGACATCCGGCCGACCGGGTCCACCGCCGGGTCCATCCCCTGCATGGACTGGGCGCGCTGCATGTACTCCAGGAAGTCGATGTCCTGCATGATCGCGGCGGCGTTCTCGCCGTCGCTGCCCCAGACGGTCGGAGAGATGCCGTTCTCCTCGCTCGGGCCGACCACCACGGCGCCCGCGCCGTCACCGAAGATCATCGCGGTGCCGCGGTCGGTGGGATCCAGCCCCACCGTCATCGTCTCCGCCCCGATGAGCAGGACGTACTCGGCGGAGCCGGACCGGATCATGTCGGCGGCCACACCGAGGCCGTAGCCGAAGCCGCCACAGCCGGAGGTCAGGTCGAAGGCGGGGACCCCGTTAATCCCGATGTCGTAGGCCACCTGCGGCGCACCGTGCGGGGTGAGGGTCAGCCAGCTGGACGTGGCCAGGATGACGGCGCCGATCTCGGACCGATCGACGCCGCTGTTGACGATCGCGCGCTCGCCCGCCGCCGCGGCGATCGAGCGGAGCGTTTCGTCACCGCTGATCCAGCGCCGGTTGCGGACGCCGGTGCGCTCGAAGATCCACTCGTCGGTGGAATCCAGGACCTCGCAGACCTCGGCGTTGCTGACCAGGCGCTTGGGTCGGTAAGCGCCGATTCCGAGCATCGCAACGTTTTCGCGACTTCTGTTGACTGCAATGCTCACCACTGGTGACTCACACGACCCTTCACCTTCGAAGACTTAGACCTTCATCCAGGCTATCCCAGGGCGAGATCCTTCAAGCCGAGGATCGACCGGTACTCCAGTCCCTCCGCGGCGATCACCTGGTCGGCGCCGGTCTCCCGGTCGACGACGGTGGCGACGCCGACCACGGTAGCGCCCGCCGCGCGCAGCGCGCGCACCGCGGTCAAGGGGGAATTCCCGGTCGTCGTGGTGTCCTCGACGACCAGCACCCGCTTACCCACGATGTCGGGGCCTTCGATCTGGCGCTGCATGCCGTGCGACTTCGCGGCCTTGCGCACCACGAACGCGTCGATCGGGCGGCCGGGCGCGTGCATCACGGCCAGTGCCACCGGGTCGGCGCCCATGGTCAGGCCGCCGACGGCGTCGAAATCCCAGTCCGCGACGAGCTCGCGCAGCAGCTTGCCGATCAGCGGGCCCGCGCCGTGGTGCAGGGTGGCGCGGCGCAGGTCGACGTAGTAGTCGGCCTCCTTGCCCGAGGACAGGGTCACCCGGCCGTGCACCACGGCGAGCTCGCGCACCAGGGCGGCCAACCTGTCCCTGTCGTTGGTTATCACGTCGATCATGTCTAAGTCCTTCCGCGTGCGTCGAACAGCCCGCGATTGAGCCGGGCCCCCAGGGTTCGCGGGATCAATCCGGCGACGGTGGTGAGCGCTTTGTACTGCATACCGGGCACGCTGAGCACCCGGCCCTTCTCCAGATCACGCAGTGAGCCGGCGACTACCCGGTCGACGCTCAGCCACAACGCTTTCGGCAGCGAGGACATCTCGATGCCGGCTCGCTGATGGAATTCCGTGCGGACGAATCCCGGGCACAGGGCTTGGACCCGTACTCCGGTTCCGGCCAGTCCCCCTGCCAACCCTTCGGTGAAGGATACGACGTAGGCCTTCGACGCCGAATACGTCGACCCGCGTCCGGGGATCAGACCCGCCACACTGGCCACGTTGACGACGCACCCGTTCGCCGCCGCGATCATCGGCGGCAAGGCGGCCCTGGTGAGCTGCACCACCGACGTGACGTTGACGTCCAGTTGCGCCTGGAGCTGATCGGGCGGCACGGTCCAGAACTCTCCCGAGTGCGCGAAACCCGCGTTGTTGACCAGGAATTCGACGCCGCCGGCCAGTCGCGCCACGACCTGCTCGCGGTCCTTCGCCCGGGCCAGATCCGCGACGAGTACCTGCGAGCGAGTGCCGAAGCGATGCTCCAGGTCGGTCGCGAGGGCAGCGAGACGCTGCTCGTCGCGGGCGACCAGCACCAAGTCGTAGCCGAGCGAGGCCAGGCGAGTGGCGAAGCCGTGGCCGATGCCCGAGGTCGGCCCGGTGATCAAGGCCACAGGGCGGGTGGCGCCGGGCAGCCTCGAATGTGGATGCTCGATCATGACCGCGCGATCGATCGCAGTCGCGCGGACCCGACTGCGGTGGGCGCGCGGCCGGTCACTTCGGCACGGGTCCCTGATAGGGGCGGAATCCGGGATGGAACGGTCCGCCGGGCGCGTCGGACGGCCGACGGTGCGACTCGGCGTCCGGCCGGCCTTCGGCGGCGGCACGCTCGTCGTGCTCCTCGCGCGGGCGAGCCTGTTCGTCATCGCGCACCCGGGCGCGCGCGTTCGGCACGACGGCGAGCGAGGGGCGGCGTACCGGTTCCGAGTCGTCGGCGCGATCGTGGGCGTAGGAGTCCTCGCCGGGCAGTTCGTCGTCCTCGCCCTCTTTGCGGGCCTCTTTGCGCAGTCGCGGCCGGTCGGCGTCGGCATCGACGTCCCTGGCGTTCTCGCCGCGCTGCCGATCGCGGGGCCGCGGCCGACTCGTCGAGTCGTGTGCGCCTTCCGAGCGCGGCTCACTGACCGGCGGCAGCACGTGCAGCAGGCCGGACAGGCGCAGCACCGCGTCGATCGCGCCTTCCCAGTCCTTCGAGGTGGTGCCGACCAGCAGCATGCCCAGCGTCCAGTTGCCCTCGCTCCAGAGCATCTGCACGGTGTCGGGCAGGGCCTCGATGAAGGCGACCATGCGCTGATCGACGGCGTGCCTGGCGATTTCGGGATTGGTCGCGAACACCACGCGGTCGCCGATGGCGCCGAGCAGTTCCAGATCGTGGTCCTTGGGCGGAGAGGCCGTCTTCAACCGCATGTCCACGTCGATGTCCGAACCGATCTGGCGTCGCACCGCGACCAGCGTCGCGGAATCCTCCAGGTCGAACAGCACGAACTTCTCGCCCTTACGAATGCCGGAGACCACGTCGACCGCGGAGAGATAGCCCAGTTTGGCCAGCGCGCCACGCCGCCACGTGGACGGCAGCGCGGGTTCCACGGACACGTAGGTATAGCCCTGCGACTTCGCCCAGACCTGTCGCGCGTGACCGGTCCGCTGCCGCTGGAGCCGATCGAAATACAGCAGCACGATCGCGCCCACGAGCGCGATCGCCGCCAACCCGAACCACATTGCCGTCATCGCCGCCTAGCCTAATAGGCCCGGCCGGACATGGTCCGTCATTACCCCCGCGCCAGGCCGAGCGAAAGCCGAGCGGACGTCGATCCCGCTTGACGGCCGGATGCGCGCCGCAGCGCGCACGGCCCGGCTCATCGTCCGCCGCCGGGCAGCGAGGTACCGATGATGATCTTGGCCTGGATCGAACCGTCCGGCGCCTTGTCGCCCTGGATCAGCACGAGTTCGCCGGCAGCAAGGTCGGACACCTTGCTGCCCGACAACGCGATCACCTGGGTGTTCGCGTCGGTGCGCACCGTGATGGACTCGCCCATCACCGAACTCACCGTCAGCGTGCCCGCGTCGTTGGCCGTGATGGTGCCCATCGTGGCGCCGAGTCCGTCGACATCGCCGAGACCGGGCACGCCCGGCAACCCGCTGGGCGGGGTCGGTTGCGCGCTCCTGGTTCCGGGCAGGGACCTGGTCGTGACGGGCGCGGTCGAGGCGGCCGCGGTGTCCGCCGGACCGGAATCGCTGCCGCCGAGCAGCACACCCGCGACGACCCCGATCGCCCCGATCAACAACACGACGCCGATGGCCAGGGCGATCCACAGACCGGTATTGCGCCGCGGCGGCGGCTGCGGCGGCGGGCCGGGGGGCATCGCCCCACCGGGCGGCGCCCCCGCACCCGGCCACTGACCAGCGCCGCTGTCCTGATAGGCCGCCCATTGGGAGTCGTAGGGCTGGAACTCGCGCGTCGCGTTCGGCCCCGGTGGCCCCCAGCCTCCGTACTGCTCCGTGGGCGGATACGCCGACGGCGCGCCGGTGCCGTACGCCTCCAGGTACTCCGTGGTGTGGGTCGGGTCCCCGTACCCGGACTTGCCCGGACCCAGGTGTTCGGTCGGCGCATCCTCCGGCCGCTGCCCCCATGGATCGTTCGGGTTGGTCATGCGTTCCAGCGTAGGCTCTCTTCGTTCCACCGCGCTCGCACCCGGTGCACCGGTGTGCCTTCGGTGCGAAACTCCCTCTGCCCCCGAAGGACTCTGCCCCCGAAGACCCGAGACGGGCGATGAAGAAGGTCCGCTCCGGCGCTACCCGGAGCGGACCGCTCGCCGCACACGCCCGCACGGGCGTAGGCGCGGAACATCAGCTCCGCGCGGCGCCCGCGCGGTTCATCTCCCGACGATCAGGCCGTCGCCGTCGGGGCTGACGGTCACCTTGACGCTGTCACCGTCGGAGACCTCGCCCGCGAGCAGTTCCTTGGCGAGGGTGTCGCCGATGGCCTGCTGGATCAGCCTGCGCAACGGGCGCGCGCCGTAGGCGGGGTCGTAGCCGCGCACGGCGAGCCAGAACCGGGCCGAATCGCTGACCTCCAGCTTCAGCCTGCGCTGCGCCAGCCGCTTCTGCAGCTGGTCGAGCTGGATGTCGACGATGCTCTCCAGCTGCTCCTCGTCCAGCGAGTGGAACATGACCACGTCGTCGAGGCGGTTGAGGAACTCCGGCTTGAACGCCGAACGCACCGCGTTCATGACGAACTCGCGGTCACCGCCCGCACCCAGGTTCGAGGTCAGGATGAGGATGGTGTTGCGGAAGTCCACCGTCCGGCCCTGGCTGTCGGTGAGCCTGCCCTCGTCGAGCACCTGCAACAGGATGTCGAACACGTCCGGGTGCGCCTTCTCGATCTCGTCGAACAGCACCACCGTGTAGGGCCTGCGCCGCACCGCCTCGGTGAGCTGGCCACCCTGGTCGTAACCGACGTACCCGGGCGGAGCGCCGACCAGCCGAGCCACCGAGTGCTTCTCGCTGTACTCGCTCATGTCGATGCGGACCATGGCGCGCTCGTCGTCGAACAGGAAGTCCGCCAACGCCTTCGCCAGCTCGGTCTTGCCGACGCCGGTCGGGCCGATGAACATGAACGAGCCGGTCGGGCGGTTCGGATCGGCGACACCGGCGCGCGCCCGGCGCACCGCGTCCGACACCGCCTGCACCGCCTCGGTCTGACCGACCACGCGGCGAGCCAGCTCGTCCTCCATGCGCAGCAGTTTCTGCGTCTCCCCTTCCAGCATCCGGCCCACCGGGATGCCGGTCCACGAGGACACCACCTCGGCGATGTCGTCCGGGCCGACCTCCTCTTTGAGCATGACCTCGCCGTCTCCCGCGGTGGCGGAAGTCTTTTCGGCCTCCGCGAGCTGCTTTTCCAGCGCGGGGATCCGGCCGTAGCGCAGCTCGGCCGCCTTGCCGAGGTCGCCGTCGCGCTCGGCGCGTTCGGATTCGCCGCGCAGCGATTCCAGTTCCTCTTTGAGCGTGCGCACCTGGTCGATGGCGTTCTTCTCGTTCTGCCACCGGGTGGTCAGCTGGTTGAGCTTCTCCCTGCCGTCGGCCAGTTCCGCGCGCAGCTTGTCCAGCCGCTGCTTGGATGCCTCGTCGGTCTCCTTGGCCAGGGCGACCTCTTCGATCTCCAGCCTGCGCACCGCGCGCTCCACCTCGTCGATCTCCACCGGGCGGGAGTCGATCTCCATGCGCAACCGCGACGCCGACTCGTCGACCAGGTCGATCGCCTTGTCCGGCAGGAACCGGGAGGTGATGTAGCGGTCCGACAGCGTGGCCGCGGCCACCAGCGCGGAGTCGGTGATGCGCACGCCGTGGTGCACCTCGTAGCGATCCTTGATGCCGCGCAGGATGCCGATGGTGTCCTCCACCGACGGCTCGCCGACCAGCACCTGCTGGAAGCGCCGCTCCAAGGCGGCGTCCTTCTCGATGTGCTTGCGATACTCGTCCAGCGTGGTCGCGCCGACCAGGCGCAACTCGCCGCGGGCCAGCATCGGCTTGATCATGTTGCCCGCGTCCATCGCCGATTCCCCGGTGGCGCCCGCGCCGACGATGGTGTGCAGCTCATCGATGAAGGTGATGATTTGGCCCGCGCTGTTCTTGATGTCCTCCAGCACGGCCTTGAGCCGTTCCTCGAATTCACCGCGGTACTTCGCGCCCGCGACCATCGCGCCGAGATCGAGCGCCACGACGGACTTGCCGCGCAGCGATTCCGGCACGTCGCCCGCCACGATGCGCTGGGCGAGTCCCTCGACGATCGCCGTCTTGCCGACGCCCGGCTCACCGATCAGCACCGGGTTGTTCTTGGTGCGACGGCTCAGCACCTGGACCACCCGGCGGATCTCGGTGTCGCGGCCGATGACCGGGTCGAGCTTGCCGGAGCGGGCGGCGGCGGTGAGATCGGTGGAGTACTTCTCCAGCGCCTGGTAGGTGCCCTCCGGGTCGGGGCTGGTCACGCGGGCGCTGCCGCGTACCGCGGTGAACGCCGCACGCAACGCGTCGGCGGTGGCGCCGTACTTGGTGAGCAGCATGGTCACGTCGGAGTCGCCGTCGGCGAGACCGACCATCACGTGCTCGGTGGAGACGTACTCGTCACCGAGCTCGGTGGCGAGATGTTGCGCCGCGGTGATCGCGGCGAGTGCCTCACGGCCCAGCTGCGGTGAGGTGGTGGCGCCGGTCGCCCGGGGCAGCCGGTCCACGATGTCCTGTGCCTCGCGCCGCACGGTCGCCGGATCCGTTCCGACGGCCTTGAGCAAAGGCGCGGCGATGCCGTCGGTCTGGTCCAGCAACGCCACCAGCAAGTGCGCCGGACGAATCTCCGGGTTGCCCGCGGCGGAGGCCGCCTGCAGAGCGGCCGTCAGAGCCGCCTGGGTCTTGGTGGTGGGATTGAACGAGTCCACGAGTCACCTTCCTACTAGTCGATTCGCACGGCGCCGAGCACCATCGTCCGGTGCCGTTCCTTACCGTCCAACGTCCGAAAGGTTGAGTCTGTTCCGCTCAAGTTTCAAATTCTTCGCCGCGCCCGGTCCGACACCGCCGAATCGTGTCGAACGCTACGCCCAGACACCGGCGAATGCGACGATTCGCGACACCGCCGATGCGATGATTCCGCACGTCGGCGGGCTTCGAGTGCCTACGATGACCACGGCCGTCACTTGTTGCATCACTCTTTCAGCCCGAATCAAGGAGCGAATGGATGCGCGCGATCGTGGTACGGAAGTTCGGAGCGACGCCGGAACTGGCCGAGATGCCGATGCCCGAGCCGGGGCCGGGAACCGTGCGGGTCCAACTCCAGGCGGCCGGGGTGAACCCCTTCGACCGGAAAGTGGCCTCCGGAATCCTGGACGGCAAACTGCCGCACGACTTTCCGATGATCCTCGGAGTGGACGGCGCGGGCACCGTCGCCACGATCGGCGCGGGCGTCAGCCGCTTCGCCGTCGGCGATCGGGTGGTCGGCAAGTTCCTCACCCCGCCGGTCGGCCACGGCAGCTTCGCGGAGTACGCCGTGTTACCGGAAGGCGGCACGCTGGTGCCGATCCCGCCGGGCGTGCCGACCGTCGCGGCCGCGGCACTGCCGACCGCGGGCGTCACCGCGCAGGACCTCGTGGATGCCACGCACATCCAACCGGGCCAGACCGTGCTGATCGTGGGCGCGACCGGCGGCGTCGGCTCCTTCCTGGTGCAACTGGCCAATATCGCGGGTGCGCACGTCATCGCGACGGCGCGCGGCGGCTCCGCCGATCAGATGACCCGCCTGGGCGCGGCCGAGACGGTCGACTACACCGCGGGCCCGGTACGCGACCAGGTCGCCGCCGCGCACCCGGACGGCATCGACGTCCTGTTCGACCTGGTGAGCCCGCCGGAAGCGCTCGCGGAGCTGACCACGCTGGTCCGAGACGGCGGCACCGTCTACTCCACCACCTTCGCCGCCGACGAGGACGCGTTGCGCGCTCGGTCGATCAAGGGCGGCAATATCGAATCGCAGGGCAAGGCGCCCGAGTTGGCCCGGCTGATCCAGCGGGTCGCGGCGGGTGACGTGGTCGTGCCGATCGACGCGACCGTCCCGCTCGCGCAGGGACCGGCGGTCATCGGGGCGCCCGGCGCACGCGGCAAGACCGTGCTCGCCATCTGAGCCGGCCCCGCCGGCGCAGCGTCGGTTCGGCCGTCCCCCGAGACCACCCGGAGGTGTGCGATGGGCACCCGACCGCCCGAGTTCGGCTTGTTCCTGATCCCCGAGGCCGACGACTTCCGCAGGCTCGCCGAGCTCAGCGTGTACGCGGACGTGTCCGGGCTCGACCTGATCGGCATTCAGGACCACCCCTACCAGCGTCGTTTCCTGGACACCTGGACCCTGATCACCGCTCTCACCGGGCGGACCGAACGGATCACCTTCTTCCCCGACGTGGCGAACTTGCCGCTGCGCCACCCCGCGCTGCTGGCGAAGGCGGTGGCATCGCTCGACATCATCAGTGACGGCCGAATCCAGCTCGGCCTCGGCGCGGGCGCGTTCCGGGACGCCGTCGCCGGGATGGGCGGGCCGCGCCGGACCGGCGGTGCGGCGGTGCGGGCGCTGGCCGAGGCGATCACTGTGATCCGCGCGCTGTGGTGGAGCGACGCGCGATCGGTCCGGGTGCCCGGGGACTACTACTCCCTGGCGGGCGCGCATCCCGGGCCCCGCCCGCGGCATCATCCCGGCATCTGGGTCGGCGCGAAGGGCCCGCGCATGCTCGAGCTCACCGGACGCGTCGCCGACGGCTGGGTGCCGTCGTCCGCGTGGGCGCCGCCGGAGTTCCTCGCCGAGGCGGGCAGGCGGATCGATGACGCCGCCGCGGCGGCGGACCGGGACCCGCTGTCGGTGCGGCGGGTGTTGAACGTGTCCGGGACCATCACCGCGGACGGGGCCGATCACGGCTTCCTGGAGGGCCCGCCCGAGCGCTGGGCCGACGATCTGCTGGCGCTGCACCGCGACCAGCGGATCGACGGATTCGTCTTCTGGCCGACCGAAGGGGAACCGGTCGAGCAGATCCGTCGTTATACCGAGCAGGTCGTGCCTGCGGTCCGCACCGGCGCCGGGACCTGACGGGCCGGAATCCGGCGCCTTTCCGTCCAGGATGGGTCTCCCAGTTCCGGCGCGGCTCGCCCGCGGCGCCGGCTCGTGGCGGGTCAGCGACATCCGTCGTTTGCCCACCGATTACCGTTTGGCCGGGTCTTACGGCACTGGCGGGCGCAGTCGGACGTAGTCCGTCTCCTGCCCGCGCACGGCCGCAGCGGAGGCGGAGGACGTCTTGCGCACGGCCGCAGCGGAGGCGGAGGACGTCTTGCGCACGGCCGCAGCGGAGGCGGAGGACGTCTTGCGCACGGCCGCAGCGGAGGCGGAGGACGTCTTGCGCACGGCCGCAGCGGAGGCGGAGGTACGCCTTTACCCACACGACCACGGCATTTTCGGGAATACTTGTCGGCGGGAGACCGCCGGTAACGGATATGTCCCCGGGCAGAACTGAGGGAAAGGAAGCTCCACGTCGTGGATGCGCGTTCGGCTGCGCTGGTCCGCGCCAATTTCCGTTCGGTGATCGAGTCGCCGAATGGACCCGAGCGGTTGGTCAGTGCGTTCTACGGACATTTGTTCGCCGAGAACCCACGGCTGCGCGAATTGTTCCCGCCCGCCATGGAGATGCAGGCCAAGCGGATCGCCACGGCCATTCAGTACGTGCTCGATCACCTGGAGGACTGGGATCGGGCGCAGAAGTTCTTGGAGCAACTCGCCCGCGACCATCGCAAGTACGGCGTGGAGGCCGCGCACTACGACGTGGCGGGCCGCGCGCTGCTCGCGGCGTTCCGCGCCTACAACGGCGCGGCCTGGAACCGGGGCTTGGAGGAGGGCTGGCGCGACATCACCATCCTGATCTCCGCGTCCATGGCCATCGGGGCCAACTCCGACAAGTCGCAGCCGGTGTGGGAGGCCACCGTGGTCGGCCATCGCCGCGTGCTGGAGGACCTGGCCATCGTGCGCCTGCAGTCCGACGGACCGGTGCCCTACCAGGCCGGGCAGTACGTGCCGGTCACCATTCCGCAGCGCCCCAAGATGTGGCGCTACTTCTCCCCGGCGATCCCGTCCAACCCGTACGGCGAGATCGAGTTCCACGTGCGCAAGATCCGCGGCGGCTGGGTGAGCCCGGCGATCGTCAACGAGACCAGGGTCGGCGACCGGTGGCGGATCGCGGGCCCGCTCGGCGGACTGCGCGTCGACCGGGACAGCGGCCGCGACGTGCTCATGATCGGCGCGGGCACCGGCATCGCCCCGCTGCGCGCCCAGCTGATCGAAATGGGTCAGCGCGGCATCAACCCGCGGGTGCACTTCTTCATCGGCGGCCGCTACCCCTGCGACCTGTACGACGTGGAGAACATGTGGCAGCTCTCGCAGAGCAACCCGTGGCTGACCATCGTCCCGGTCTGCGAGCAGAAGACCAACCCGTGGTGGTATCCGCATCCACCGCAGGACGCACCGTACGGCATGCACCGGCGCCTGATCGGTAACCTTGGCGCCGTGGTCGCGAGCTTCGGCGCGTGGGCGGACCGCCAGATCCAGATCGCCGGCTCAGCCCGGATGATCGCGGACACCCGGCGCGCGCTCATCGCGGTCGGCACGCCGGAGCAGAACATCAGCTGCGACCCTGTGTAACGAAGGAGGCCCCGTTGGGGGATCCGAGCATGCTCGGTAACGGTGCGCATCAGGCGCCCGAGTGGACCTCGACCGTCGTCGGTCATCATCGGCTGCGTCACGATCTCGCGGTGATCCGCCTGATCGGCGAGTTCGTGCCGTTCGCCGCGGGTCAGTCGGTCGAGGTGCGGGTGCCACAGCATCCCGGCGTGCGGCGCAGGCTTTCGCCCGCGCTGCCGCCCTCACTGGACGGCAAGCTGGAGTTCCACGTGCGCACCGTCCCGGGTGGCTGGTGCAGCGGCGCGATCGTGGCCGACACCCAGCCTGGCGACGAATGGCGGATCGGCGCTCCGCTCGGCGGGTTCTGGGTCGACCCGGACGGCGACGAGGTCGTGATGATCGCGGGCGGCACGGGATTGGCGCCCATGCGCGCGCAGATCCTGGAACTGGCGCGCAAGCCTTCGCCGCCGCCCACTTACCTCTTCGTCGGCGGGCGGTCCCCCCGCGACCTGTACGCCTCGGACATGCTGTTCCTGCTGGCCGGTGAACTGCCGTGGCTCACCGTGATTCCGGTGGTGGAGACCCCGCACGACCCGGACTGGATCGATGAGTGGTACGAGCAGTCCCGCGTCGACATCGGCTTCCCGCCCGACGACCTGCTCTACGGCACACTCGCCGACGTCCTCGGCTCGCACGGCGCGTTCCGCGAGCACCAAGTGCTCGTCTGCGGCTCCCCCGCCATGGTCCAGACCACCGTCGACCGCCTCCTCGAAACCGGAACACCCCCGGAACGAATCCAATTCGAAGGGCTCTGAACTCGAACGCGGCGGTCAGGCCCCGCCGCGTCGGCCCAACCCCGCGTTTCGACCGGACGAGACCGAGCATCCGCCGTTCGCGGCCCGGCTCGGTTCGAATGGCCGCCCAGGTATCAGGCCCCGGAAAACGCCGCCGTTCGACGGATATCCGACAACGGCGCACACCCGGCCCCACGCATACCATCCCACGCGACCACATCAGCCCAGCCACCGGTTTCGAGCGAAGCGAGACCGAGCATGCGCCGTTCGCGGCCCGGCTCGCGTCCGAGCGGCCGCCGCGTATGGCGACGAAGGAGCAAGCGGCGGTCGCTCGGACGCGAGCCATAAGGGGGCCGCGAACACCCAGCGCCGCAGGCGCTGGAAAAACAAACACAGCCGATCAGAACAGCGGGTCGTGCCGGATGTTCTTCGCGAGCGTTCCCGCCGCCATGAGGCGGAACTTGGTGGTCTGCACCATCGATGGTGATCCGACGATCTGTACGTCGCGGTCGGACCAGGCGCCGAAGCTCGCGACGATCTTGCCGATCTGGCCGGTGACGCGGGGTTCCAGGCCGGGCCACGTGGTGCGGGGCTCGTCGGGTTCGGG
Organism: Nocardia abscessus; assembly: GCF_015477775.1. Classification (GTDB taxonomy): domain Bacteria; phylum Actinomycetota; class Actinomycetes; order Mycobacteriales; family Mycobacteriaceae; genus Nocardia; species Nocardia abscessus_A. The sequence goes on from NZ_JADLQO010000001.1 coordinate 377,020, forward strand.
GTACCACCACGGGTTTTCGTCGTGCTCGCTGACCGGCGTGACGGTGAGCCAGCGGTTGGCCATCGCCAGTTTGCTCAGCGTCTCCAGGTCGTAGAGGTCGCACGGGTGGTGGCCGCCGATGAACAGGTGCACCTTCGGATTGGTCCGCCGCATCGCCATCGCCATGAGCTGCGCACGCAGCGGCGCGATTCCGGTGCCGCAGCCGACCATCAGCATCTTGCGTTTGGTGTTGCGCGGGATGCCGAGGCCACCGAGTGGTGAGCCGAGCAGCCATTGGTCGCCGACGACGGTCTGGCCGACGATGGCCGAGCTGACCCAGCCGCCCAGCACACCGCGGACGTGGAACTCGATCTCACCGTTGGCGTTCGCGGGCACGGCGGGTGAGAGGTAGCGCCACATGCGCGGCCGCGACGGGATCTGCACGCTCAGGTACTGGCCTGCGGCGTAGCGCATCGGCTGGTCCAGTTGCAGCCGGACGATGACCAGGTTGCGCAGCACTTCGCGGCGCTCGATCACGGTTCCGGTCCATGCCGAGGGCGTGGTCTCCTTCTCCGCGGCGCCGATCATGGTGTCGGCGATGATCTTCAGGCCCTCATCCCAGGCCCGGTCGACCTCGTCGGTCCACATCTCGGTGCCCGCGAAGACCTTGACGGCGGTCTTCAGCGCAGTGGACACGGCGGTGTAATGCGCGGGCTGCACGCCGTACTTGCGGTGGTCCCTACCGAGTTGCGCGAGGAACGGCAGCAGTTTGTCGGGCTCCTCCAACCGGTCCAGCGCGTAGGAGATCGCCTTGACCAGGCGATCGCGCTGGGCGTCCATCGCGGCCGGGAAGAAATCGCGGACGTGCGGGTAGTCGGTGAACAAGATCGCGTAGAACGATCTCGCCAGTTTCTCCGGCCCCCCGTCTTCCGCAGCAACCGCCTTGAACGTCGTTCTGATCAAAGCGACAGTGCGTGAATCCATTGATCTCACAACCCCATTTCGCACTCGTTCACCAACCATGCCGACGAGTGAGGTGCTGCGGGGCCACTCGACAGCAGCCGATGAGAAGGAGTGTAGGCGAGGTTTGCCAGCTACGGAATCTTTCGATCGGACATCACGCGTGTAATTTCGTCAAAACGAGGATATCCAGCGAGACACGCCAGAGAAACCGACTGCAAGACGGTAGATATCCCGCAAAATCAGTCGCGAGATCACCGAATTCGCAAGGGTTGCTTAGGAATTTACGTCCCGATTGGTCTGTTCTAGCGACATCAGGGCAACACTGCTGCGGCCGAATAGAGTTCGAACCGGGCAAACCGCGCCGATACCATCGGCCAATCTATGGTGAAAATGTCCAGTTGATTCGACAACGAAATAACCTCTGCCGTACCGCTTCCGCCAAACATGTTCCGGTTTACTGTCAGCAAATAATTGGTGGTAGCGCCCGGTGAAACGACGACGGCCCCGGCCTCGGATCGCGATGTGCGACCGGAGGCCGGGGCCGTCGTCGTCGTGCCGTTATCGCCGGTGCCGGCCGTCTTCACGACGATGGCGCGGCTGCCAGACGACCAACGCGGTACTGCGTTGCGGCGGGGCGAGATCGGGACGGTATCCGGCCCGCGTCCGCTCCAGCTCGGCGGACAGTTCCGCCACCTGCTGGCGCAGTTCCTCCACCTGATTGGTCAGTTCGATGATGCGCTTGATGCCCGCCAGGTTGACACCCTCGTCCTGGGACAGCCGCTGCACCTCGCGCAGCAGCTCCACGTCCCGGGCCGAGTAGCGCCGCCCGCCGCCCGAAGTACGTTGCGGCGTGACCAGTCCCAGACGGTCATACGTGCGCAGCGTCTGCGCGTGCATGCCGGCCAGCTGGGCCGCCACCGAGATCATGAAGAACTCGGCGCGCGCCCCGCTGGACGCGTTCTTCGGTTCCGAGGACATCACGCACCTGCCCATCCCGCACGTGGATCGAAGCCGCCGGCCCGCTCGGCCTCTTGGTAGCGCTTGAGGGCCTCGACGGCGTCGCCGTCCAGCTTCTGCGGCACCGCGACCTTCACCGTCACCAGCAGGTCTCCGGCGCCGCCCCCGCGCTTGGGCACGCCGCGGCCGCGCACCCGCAGGATGCGGCCGTCGGCGGTACCCGGAGGCACCTTGACGCCGACGCGCCCGTCCAGCGTGGGCACCGAAACCGTGGTGCCGAGGACCAGTTCACTGTAACTGACCGGAAGCACCAGGGTCAGGTCGTCGCCGTTGCGGCCGAAGACCTTGTCCTGGCTGACGTGGACGGTCACGTAGAGGTCGCCCGACGGCGCCCCGCGCAGGCCCGCCTCACCCTGACCGGCCAACCGGATCCGTTGCCCGTCACCGACTCCCGGGGGAATCCGCACTGTGATGGTGCGCGTGCGGTTCTGGATGCCGCTGCCGTGGCAGTCGACGCAAGGGTCGTCGATGATCGAACCGCTGCCCCGGCACTCGTCGCACGGCTCACTGAAGCCGAACGCGCCCTGGTTGCGGCTGACGACGCCGGTCCCGTTGCAGAGCGGGCAGACCCGCGGGCTCGTGCCCGGTTTGGCCCCGCTGCCGTGACACGTGGTGCACGGCGACGGGCTGGTCATCCGCAGCGGAACCGTGACGCCCTGGGCCGCCTCCCGGAAACCGAGCGTCGTCTCGGTCTCCACGTCGGCGCCGCGCCTGGGGCGGCTCGACGTCCGCGTGCCGCCCCGGTTGAACAGACCGCCGAGCAGGTCACCGAGGCCACCGTCGCCTGTGGTGGCGCCGCCGAAGATGTCCCCGATGTTGAATTCCTGCGAGAAGCCGCCGCCCGCACCGGTACCGAACCCACCGCGACCGTAGCCGCCACCCGCGAAGAGCTTGCGGGTGTCGTCGTACTCCTTGCGCTTGGCCGGATCCGACAGCACGGCGTGCGCCTCGCTGACGGCCTTGAACCGCTCCTCGGCTTTGGTGTCACCGGGGTTGGCGTCCGGGTGCAGGTCGCGCGCGAGCTTGCGGTAGGCCTTCTTGATCTCGTCCTGCGAGGCGCCGGAGGAAACACCCAGCTCCTTGTAGAAGTCCTTTTCGATCCACTCCCGCTGGCTCACCGAGCATCTCCTCCTCTCGCGTCCTTATTGTTCGTTCGCGCCGGCATCAACATCCGATGCCTCTTCGGTCGGTTGATCCGCGTTTTCCGTCAGATCGGCTACGCCGTCGGTTACCCCGACCAGCGCGTGCCGAAGTACCCTATCGCCGAAGCGATAGCCTTTGCGCATCACAATGCCGATCACCGGATCGTGGCCGGAGCCCTCGTGCTGCACGGCCTCGTGCAGGGTCGGGTCGAAAGGCTCGCCTTCCGAACCGAACTCCTCGAGGCCCTGCTTGAGCAGCGCGGCCGACAGCTTGTCGGCCACCGACCTCAGCGGACCGGACTCCAGATCACCATGCGCCCGCGCGCGGTCGAGATCATCGAGCACGCCGAGCAATTCGGTGACCACCGACGCCTTGGCGGAATCGATCGCGGCCTTGCGGTCGCGCTCGACCCGCCGCCGGTAGTTGGCGTACTCCGCCGTCAGCCGCTGCAGGTCGGCGGTGCGCTCGGCGAGCTCGCCGCTGATGGTGTCGGCGAGCGCCTGGGCGTCGCCGCCGTTACCGGTCTCCGCACCGTTGCCCGACTCCGGGGCCTGCGCGGCCGCGGCGCCGTTGTCCGCGGCCGGCTGGCGGATCTCACCGGTCTCCGGGTCGATCTTCCGGTTGTCGACGAAGGTGATCGGCTCCTTCTCAGAGTTGCCCTCGGTCACTTCTTCTCCGTGTCGACCGGCTCGTCCACGACCTCGGCGTCCACGACCTGGTCGTCATCCTGCGCGCTGCTGGACGCGCCGTTGCCCTGCGCCGCGGCGTCCGCGGCGGAGGCCTCGTAGATGGCCTGGCCGAGGGCCTGCGACTCGGTCGCCAGCTTCTCGACAGCCGCCTTGACCGCGGCGATGTCGGTGCCCTTGAGGGCCTCGTTCGCCTCGGCGATGGCCGCCTCGACCTTGGTCTTGACGTCCGCGGGGACCTTGTCCTCGTTCTCCTTGATGAACTTCTCGGTCTGGTGCACCAGCGACTCGGCCTGGTTGCGGGTCTCGGCCTCCTCGCGGCGGGCCTTGTCCTCGGCGGCGTGCGCCTCGGCGTCCTTGACCATCCGATCGATCTCCTCCTTGGACAGGCCGGAGCCGTCCTGGATCTTGATCGTGTTCTCCTTGCCGGTGCCCTTGTCCTTCGCGGTGACGTGCACGATGCCGTTGGCGTCGATGTCGAAGGTGACCTCGATCTGCGGCACGCCGCGCGGAGCGGGCGGGATGCCGGTCAGCTCGAACGAGCCCAGCAGCTTGTTGTGCGAGGCGATCTCGCGCTCACCCTGGAACACCTGGATCTGCACCGACGGCTGGTTGTCGTCGGCCGTGGTGAAGGTCTCCGAACGCTTGGTCGGGATGGTGGTGTTGCGCTCGATGAGCTTGGTCATCACGCCGCCCTTGGTCTCGATACCCAGCGACAGCGGGGTCACGTCGAGCAGCAGGACGTCCTTGACCTCACCCTTGAGCACACCGGCCTGCAGGGCGGCGCCGACGGCGACGACCTCGTCCGGGTTCACGCCCTTGTTGGGCTCCTTGCCACCGGTCAGTTCCTTGACCAGGTCGGACACGGCGGGCATACGGGTGGAGCCGCCGACGAGCACCACGTGGTCGATGTCGGCCACCTTGATGCCCGCGTCCTTGATCACGGACTGGAACGGCGCGCGGGTGCGGTCGAGCAGGTCCGAGGTGATCTTCTGGAACTCGGCGCGGGTCAGCTGCTCGTCCAGGAACAGCGGGTTCTTGTCCGCGTCGACGGTGATGTAGGGCAGGTTGATCGAGGTGCTCTGCGAGGAGCTCAGCTCGATCTTGGCCTTCTCGGCGGCCTCGCGCAGCCGCTGCATGGCCATCTTGTCCTTGGTCAGGTCGATGCCCGAGCTGGCCTTGAACTTGTCGACCAGCCACTGCACGACCCGCTCGTCCCAGTCGTCACCACCGAGGTGGTTGTCACCGGAGGTGGCGCGGACCTCGACGACGCCCTCGCCGATTTCCAGCAGCGAGACGTCGAAGGTGCCGCCACCGAGGTCGAAGACCAGGATCGTCTGCTCCTTGTCGCCCTTGTCCAGGCCGTAGGCGAGCGCGGCCGCGGTGGGCTCGTTGACGATGCGCAGGACGTTCAGGCCCGCGATCTGGCCTGCCTCCTTCGTGGCCTGCCGCTGGGCGTCCTCGAAGTAGGCGGGCACGGTGATGACCGCGTCGGTGATCTCCTCACCGAGGTAGGACTCGGCGTCGCGCTTGAGCTTCATCAGCACGCGCGCGCTGATCTCCTGCGGGGTGTACTTCTTGCCGTCGATGTCCACCGACCAGTCGGTGCCGATGTGCCGCTTGACGGAGCGAATGGTGCGGTCGACGTTGGTGACGGCCTGGTTCTTGGCCGGCTGGCCGACCAGCACCTCGCCGTTCTTCGCGAAGGCGACGATCGACGGGGTGGTGCGCGATCCTTCCGAGTTGGCGACGACGACCGGCTCGCCGCCTTCGAGAACGGCGACGACCGAGTTCGTGGTCCCGAGGTCGATTCCGACCGCACGAGCCATAGTGGTTCCTCCTAGTTGACGTACCGATGTGTGTAGGTGCCGGGCGAACAACCGCCCTGCGACGCCCGGTGAGGGACGCCGCGAGACCTCGCCCCTAGCACCTCACGGAGCACGGCCCCAGCAACACTGAGCGTGGTCGGCTCAATCCTGCACCGCAGGAGTCTCGGAGTCAACCGAAACTTGAGCCTTACACACTCAATCTTGTCGAAAAGCTCAACGGGCGACTCGCGCGATTAATTCCCGACAGGCGGCACGAATGTGCGCGGGCGGTTCCCCACGGTGTCGTCGGTTCCCTCTTGATACCGGCGGCTGTCCTGGCAGAATCGGCGTTCATGGACGCATCGGCGACGCCTTACCACTGCGATGGCGAGGGCGACTACGACGTTTTGCAGTGGGACACCAGAGCGGACTGTGAAGTGCGCCAGATCCTCGACCGGGTCGCCGACAAGTGGTCGCTGCTGGTGATCGCGCTGCTGGATCAGCGCAGTCTGCGGTTCACCGAACTGAAGCGTGCGATCGACGGCGTCAGCCAGCGGATGCTCACCAAGACCCTGCGGCACCTGGAACGCGACGGCCTGGTGCGGCGCACCGTGTACCCGTCCATCCCGCCGCGGGTCGACTACGCGCTCACGCCGCTGGGCGCGAGCCTGCACACCACGATCAACGCGCTGGTCACCTGGACCGAGACGCATCAGAACGAAATCGCCTCGGCCCGTTACGCCTACGACCGCCGGGCGGCAGAGGAAGCCACGGGAAGCCACGGTGGGCGTTACCGCGCAGTAGGGTGACGGCGAGCGGCCCGGCCGGGCCGCCGTGCGCCGTCGAGCCGAGGAGTCGCAATGAGGGCCGCCGTCGTCACCGCCGCCGAGTTCGAGGTCGCGGAGCTGCCCACGCCGCGGCCCGGCGCCGGTCAGCTGCTGATCGACGTGTCGCGCTGCGGTATCTGCGGCTCGGACCTGCACGCCCGCACCCACGCCGACGAACTGGCCGACCTGGCCGTGGCCACCGGCTACGAGCACTTCATGCGCTCGGCTCAGAGCGTGGTGCTCGGACACGAATTCAGCGGCACCGTCGTCGATTACGGGCCGGACTGCCGCAAGCGATGGAAGACGGGGACCGCCGTGGTTGCCCTGCCGATCGTCCGGCACGGCAAGCAACCCCACTTGGTCGGACTGTCGACCGCGGCGCCGGGCGGGTACGCCGAACAGGTGGTGGTCCAGGAGTCGATGACCATGCCGGTGCCCAACGGCTTGTCCGCCGATCATGCCGCGTTGACCGAGCCCATGGCGGTGGCCTGGCACGCCGTCCGCAAGGGCGGCGTCGGCAAGGGCCGCACCGCCTTCGTCATCGGCTGCGGGCCGATCGGCCTGGCGGTGATCAGCATGCTGAAGGCGGCAGGCGTGCGCACGGTGGTCGCGAGCGATTTCTCACCGCGCCGCCGAGAACTCGCCACCGCCTGCGGCGCCGATATCGTGGTCGACCCCGCGACGGAGTCGCCCTGGGCGGCCGCCCCGAAGAAGGGACGGATCAACGGCGTCACCGACATCCTCGGGCTCGGCTTCGACACCATGGAGCGCCTGCGGCGGGTCCCGAACCTGCCGTGGTGGTACGTCTTCCGGCTGGCGCACACGATGAACGCGGGCCCGGCCGGTCCGGTGATCTTCGAATGCGTCGGCGTACCGGGGATCATCGATCAGATCCTGGCGGCCGCACCGCCGCTGTCGCGCGTGGTCGTGGTGGGGGTGTGCATGGAAACCGACCGCTTCCATCCCGCCATGGCGATCAACAAGGAGATCGAACTGCGGTTCGCGCTCGGCTACGACCCCGGCGAGTTCCGCGACACCTTGCACATGCTCGCCGAGGGAAAGGTCGACCCGAGCCCGCTGATCACCGGGACCGTCGGGCTGGACGGCGTGGCGGACGCCTTCACCGCCCTGGGCAACCCGGAGCGGCACGCGAAAATCCTGATCGACCCGCGCGGCAGCGCCACTACGCCTACGCCGGTCTGACGGCAGCCGCTCAGGGCGCGGCGGCGAGGACCTCGTCGGCGATCTTCTCGTCCAGCGTCACCCGCACCAGGGCCGCGGCCAGCTCCGCGGTGTGATGGTCCGGTGCCAGACGCGCCAACCGGTCGGGATCCTCCGGCAACTGGACGCGCTTGGCGCCGCGCAGGGCGCGTTCGTCGAAGTGCGGCCGCACCCACGCCCAGGTGTCCTGCACCTCGCGCAGGAAGATATCGGCGCCGGTGGGGCCGATGCCGTCGAACTCCTGGAGCAGTTCAGCCGCGCGCTGGGGGTCGTTGTCCGCCTTCTTCGCCAGTTCGCGCAGGTCACCGTGATAGCGGTCGAGCACTCGCGCGGCGTTGTGGCCCAGCCTCGTGGCGGTGCTCTCGTCGTAGCGCCGATAGTTCGCCCGGCCCAGCGCGTCGACCAACTCTTGCCAGTCGGCGTCCGCGACCCGGTGCGGCGTTCGGTAGCCGCCGCCGATCAGCTCCCGTGTGGCCGCGATCGCGATCTCGGCGGCGATGCGGGTACTGAGCAGCTGGGAAAGCATGAGCAGCTGGAAAAGTGCGGCCGGTTTGTCATCGAGCGTGATACCCGCTTCCTCGGCATACCCCGTGCCCGCGCGGACGAGCAATTCGTGTACGACGTCCTCTTGGCTCATCGTTGACTCCTCTCGCTACCAAGCCGCATACCCGGGCACACGTCGCCTACACCGCCGGTGCGGCGGCGGTTCACCGCAGGTCACGACGCCGCTGGAGCAGGCGGCGGATCATTCCGGGAGCACGCTCAAGGCACCTTCGGCGCTGCGGGCCGCGGTCAGGCAGGCCGTGGCGGTGAACTGGTCGGCGAGCGGGTGGCGGGCCCTGGCGCGCCACTTGCGGACCGCGGCGACCGCGCGAGCGCGCTGCGCGGTGAGCGGCGCGTCGATCGGGAGGCCCAGACGCAGATGGGGTGCGATGCCGGAGCCGCCGATGAGGCGGTGCAGTTCGGGGAGATCGTCCGCGGGCAGCGCCAATTCGTCGGTGCGCAGGCGGCCGAGCAGACGCAGTTCCGCGAAACCGTGCACGTCCGCGAGCAGCGTGCGCACCCTGGGCAGCAGACGGTCGGCCTGGGTGCCACGGTAGGCGGTCAGCACTCGGGCCAGCGCCGTGAGCGCGGAGTGGGCTTTGAGCTGGTCGGCGCGCTGACCGAACTGCACGTCGAGTACCGAGCGCAATTCGTCCACGCCGCTGCGGCTGGTCAGTTCGGCGGCGAGCGTGGCCGAATCCCGCACGCCGAGCCGGATCAACGTGACCGCCATGCGAATGCCGAACAGCCCGAACCGCTCGGCGAGCTGCGCACGCAGTTCCGGCGGCACCGGAAGCGGCACGTCGGCGCGCGCGAAACGGTCCGCCGACAGCAGCGCGGCGCTCAGGTCGTCGACCGGGACGCGCGCCAGCGTCTCGAAAGCCGCGAACTCCTGCTGACGCAGCGTCGCCGCGGCGAACGCGAGCAGCCCGGCGACCGGGATGACGGCCTGGCACAGACCCGTTCGTTCCAGTTCCCCGGCGAATCGCGTGGCGACGTCACGGGCCGAGTGCAGCGCGTCGATGCGGCCGGCCCCGATCTCGTCGGCCCGCGAGACCACGCCGACGATACCGAGCGGGCCGGGCGCTCCAGGGCCGCCGTTGGCCGCCGCGGTTCCGGCGCCCACGCGTTCGAGGAACTGCACGTCGGTCGCGTCCAGCCTGCGCAGCAGATACACCACCGCGTCGGCGCCCGGGATGGCGATTCCTTGCTCGGAGCGCTCGTCGTCAGCGCCCGGAGTCAACAGACGCGCGGTGCGCCGGGACACCTCGCGCGAGAGCGACGACGTACCCGGGGTATCGATGATGGTGGTGTGGGCGAGCGTCGCGGCCGGCCACTCGACCTCGAGATGGTCGACCTCACGCGGGGCCGGGGCGTTCCAGTTCAGCCGGTCCAGGTCGAAGGTCAGCCCGTGCGTCCCGCTGCCGCGCCGGACCACGACGTGCGCGCGGGCGCCGTCGGGCGCGTACGCCGTCACGCTGGGTGTCGAACCGTATCGATACCAGGTGACCACCCTTGTGCACTCGGTGGCGTCGGTGGGAGCGATGTCCTGTCCGACAAGCGAATTCAGCAGGGTCGACTTGCCCGCCTTGATCGAACCGGCCAGCGCCACGCGCAACGGCTGGTCCAGTCGCCGCGCGCAGTCGGCCAGCAGAGCACGCGGGCGCGGCTCGCCCGCCAGCGCCGTCTGCGCCGCGCCGACCAGCCGATGGGCCTCGGCGACGATACCCGGCACCGGGCCACCATCACGTCTCACGGTGCTACCGTACCGGCGGGTCCCATCGGTAGTGCGGTCTGCATGGCGTCGGCGTATCGGCGCAGCTCGGCGACCACGCGCAGTTGCTGATCCAGCTGTGCGCCGCGTTCGGCGCGGCGGGTGGCGACCATGCTCGCCGCCTCCTGCGCGGCCCGCAGCGACTCATCGATCGAGCGCAGGCTGCGTTCGGCGACGCCCGCGTAGTGGTCGCGCAACGCACGATGGATGCGGTGCAGCCGGTCCTTCGACTCCTTGCCCGCCTGGAACGCCACGTCGTCGACGAAACGGCGCACCGCGGCCTTCGCCTCGTTGCGCCGTTTGGCCAGCCGGGCCTGCTTGTCGTCACGGAAGGCTTTGCCGCCCACGATCAATCCCGCGCCGATCGAGATCGGGTTGAGCAGCGCCAGCCCGGCGAACGTGCTGGCCAGCCCCACCATGAGGACGCCGCCGTAGGAGCCGCGCATGCCGACGAGCAGCTTGCTGCCGAAACCGATGTCGGGTTCCAGATCGGCGAGCGTGCCGGAGATGGCGCGGCCGGTGTCGGCTCCCGCGCCGGGGCGCACGTCCGGCAGGTCGACCGCGCCGAGTTCGGAGAAATGCTCGGCGACGCGTTCGGCGAGCTGAATCGCCCGGGAGTGGGTCCACAGCAGGTTGTCGCCGAGGGCGGTGTCGACGGTGCCGGTGAGGTGTTCGGCGATGCGGTCCCAGTGCCTGCCCGGGTCGTGCTCGTCGATCCATTCCTCGGTGCTGCGCGCGATGTTGCGCAGGCGGTCGCGCAGGTCGTGGTCGACGTCACCGGCCAGGTCGGTGATGCCGTCGGCGAGCGTCTGCTGCCAGGTGGCGGTCCTGCGGTGCAGTTCCTCGGCCGCGGAACGGGCGGATTGCAGTTCGCGCACCGCCGCCGCGCCCTGCGCGGGATCGCGGACCGCGACCAGCTCACTGCCCAGGGCCAGGGCGAGATGCTCGGCCGCGGAGCGGATATCGCGGGCCACGGCGGCGCGGGTGGCCAGCTGATCGCGCGCCACCACCTGGTCGCGCAGGAATTCGTAGAGCACGCCGAAGCCGGATTCGACGCCCAGCTGCCGGTCCTGCAACCGCATGGCGTGCCCGCGCAGCAACGAGGACACCGGGATCATCGGCACGTCGAGCCCGGCCCGCGCGAGATGGCCCAGATCGGCCTCGTGCACTTGCCGCCAGTGCGGATACAGGTCGGTCTTGGTGAGCAGCAGGGCGACCGTCGGGCACAGTTCCCGCACCTGTCGCAGGAAGGCCAGTTCCGGTTCGGTGAGTTCGGTCGACGCGTCCGACAGCACCAGCACCGCGTCCGCGGCGGGCACCAGTCCCAGCACGCCCGCGGCATGGGCATTGCCGTGCCCGCCGACGCCGGGGGTGTCGACCAGCACGATGCCGTCGGCCAGCAGCGCGTTGGGCACCTGGACCTCGAGACGCACGATCCGCCGTCCCTGGGCGTGCGGTGAGCGCGGGTCGATCGCGCCGATCTCCGCGATCGGCACCTCGACCCTGGTCTCCGCGCCGCTGGAGTCGCCGTGCGCCGCGAGCACCAACTCCGCGCGCGACTGCTGGCCGTGTGCCAGCAGCATCGGCACCACCGTGGTGGCGTCGTCCCCGACCGGGCAGACGTCCAGGTTCAGCAGCGCGTTGACGAAACGGCTCTTGCCCTGGTCGAGCTGTCCGGCGACGACGATGCGCCGACGCGGGTCGCGGACCCGGTCGGCCGCCACTTCGAGGCGGCCGACCAGATCGTTGCGACCCGCGGCGCGGGCTGCCGCGATGGTTTCACCGAGTACCGACAGCAGCGGTACCGCCGGTGGAGTGGCGTTCGGCGCGGGCGTCCCCATCGCGGTATGGACCTCTTTCCGTATTACTGGGCAACTGTCAGTGCAGGAATGTATCGCCACCCAGGTCGGCGTTCGCCGAACCGCTGAACTCGGTGCTCGCGTTGGTCTCGCCGAACAGGCCCGAGTCGGCGTGGCCGCCGGTCGTGCTGTCCAGGCCCGAACCGAAGGCGCTCGACACGTCCAGCGAGGACCAAGTGTGCGCGGTCGAGCCGACGCTGCCACCGAGACCGGCGCCCATGTCCACCGCACCGTGCGCCGCGCCGCTCGCCGAGCCCGCCAGACCGGAGGTCGCGTCCGCCGCGCCGCCGAGACCGGCCGTGGCATCGAGGCCGGAAGTCGCGTGCGAACCCGCGCTGCCGCTGATTCCGCTGTCCAGGCTCGAACCGAGGTGCGTTCCCGCGCTCGACGCGCCTTCGAGACCGGTCGACAGACCCGAACCGACGCTGCCCGCCGCGCCGAGACCGGTGGACAGGCCGGTCTCCAGGCCCGCGCCCGCGCCGACCGCGCTGTCGATTCCGGTGGAGAGGCCGGAGCCCAGTCCGGCGCCCGCCTGCGCACCGGCATCGAGTCCGGCCGAAAGACCGGAGCCGAGTCCGGCGCCCGCCTGCGCACCCGCGTCGAGACCAGCCGAAAGACCCGAACCGATCCCAGCACCCGCCTGCGCACCCGCGTCGAGACCAGCCGAAAGACCCGAACCGATCCCAGCGCCCGCCTGCGCACCCGCGTCGAGACCAGCCGAAAGACCCGAACCGATCCCAGCACCCGCCTGCGCACCGGCATCGATAGCGCCGGTGAGACCGGTACCGGCCTGCACAGCGCCGTCCACGCCGGTGGACAGGCCTCCACCGAGACCGGTGGACAAGCCCGTCTCCAATCCGGTCGTCGCCTCGATTCCGGCATCGAGTGCCGCGCCGAGACCGGTTTCCAGACCCGTGCCGAACTGCCCGCCGGTGTTCAGCGAACTCTCCAGTCCTCCACCGAGTTCCGCTCCGGTGCTCACGGCCGCGCCGAGACCGGTCGCGAGACCTGCCTCCAGGCCGGTCGCCGCTTGTGTTCCGAGGTTTCCGGCACCGCCGATGGCGGATGAGAAGTTGCCACCGAGTCCGGCGGTCAGATTGCCGGAGCCCTGTGTCGCGGTGTCGATTCCACCGGTGAGCCCGGTCGCCACCTGGCCGGTGGCGTCGAGCGCACCACCGAGGCCGGTTTCCAGACCGGAGCCGATCTGAGCACCCGCGTCAGCAGCCCCGTTCAGTCCGGTGGACAGCCCGGCACCGGCCTGCGCACCGCTGCCCACGGCTGCGTCCAAACCGGTGGTCACTCCGCCAGCTCCGTTCACCGCGCCCTCCAAACCAGCGCCCAACCCGGCACCCGCCTGGCCACCGGCACCCAGCGCCGCATCCGAACCGGCGCTCAGACCACCGGTCGCATCGAAGGCCCCGTTCAAACCCGCGCCCGCACCGGCACCGAGGCCCGCGGTCGAATCGGTCGCCGCACCGGCGGCACCCTCCAGACCTGCCCCCAAGTCCGTGGTCACACCGGCAGTGCCATCCACGGCGCCCTCCAGGCCCGCGCCGATACCCGCCGTCAGGTCATCGGTCGTACCCACCGCGCTCTGCAGACCGGCGCCCAGGCCCGTAGTCACACCGGCGGTGGCATCCAGCCCCGCTCCCAGGCCGGTTTCCAGCCCGGAGCCGATCTCAGCGCCAGCGCCGGCAGCTCCGTGCAGACCGGTGGACAGCCCGGCACCGAGATCGGCACCGGCCTGCGCACCGCTGCCCAGCGCGGCATCCAAGCCGGTAGTCACCTCACCAGCTCCGTTCACCGCACCGCCCAGCTCGGCCCCGATGCCCGTCGCCAGATCGCCGACCGCACCCGCGGCACCCTCCAGACCCGCTCCCAGGCCCGCAGTCGAATCGACCGCCGCGCCGAGACCACCCCCGAGACCGGCATCCAAGCCCGTGGTGAGGTTCGTCGCGCCGTCCACAGCGCCTTCCAGCCCTGCGCCCAAACCCGCGGTCGCGTCCAGACCCGTGGTCAGACCACCCGCCGCGTCGACAGCGCCTTCCAGACCGGCCCCGAGGCCCACTCCCGCACCAGCGCCCAGACCCGCCGTCAGATCCGTGGCCGCACCCGCGGCAGCCTCCAAACCAACGCCGAGGCCCGCGGTCGCGTCGACGGCGCCCTCCAAACCTGCGCCCAAGCCCGCAGTCGAATCGACCGCCGCGCCGAGACCACCCCCGAGACCGGTCGTCGCGTTCACAACCCCACCCAGGCCCGCGCCGAGCCCGGCGCCGAGATCAGCCCCCGCCTGCGCACCGGCGCCCAGAGCCGCGTCCACACCGGTGGTCAGTCCGGCTGCCGCGTCCACCGCGCCCTGCAGTCCCGCGCCGAGCCCGGTCGTCAGACCGGTCGTCGCGTCGACCACGCCCTCGAGGCCGGTCGTCAGCCCGGTCGCCCCGTTCACCGCGCCCTCCAGCCCGGCACCCAGTCCGGTGGTCAGGCCGGCTGCCGCGTCCACTGCGCCCTCGAGGCCTGCTCCGAGACCTGCGCCGCCACCCAGTGCCGCGTCGATGCCGGTCGAGATGCCGGTCCCCAGACCTGCGCCGATGTCTCCCGCGCCTTCGAGGTCGACGCCCGCGCCGATCCCGCTGATCACCTGGGCGCCCGCGCCGAGCAGGCCGCCAACGGCGGCGGACAGATCGGCGCCCGCGTTCACCACGGTGTCGAGGCCCGCGGCCAGTCCAGCGCCCAGCCCGGCGCCGATCTCGAGCCCGGTTTCGATAGCGGTGTTCAGGCCCGCGCCCACATCGACACCCGTGCCGAGGTCTACGCCCGTGCCGACGCCGAGGTCGACGTCGACGCCGCCACCCGCACCGGCGCCCAGATCTACTCCGAGATCCGCCCCCAGGTCGACCCCGGCGCCGGCCACCGCCGCCGCGCCCACGGTGCTCGCCGCGCCGACAGCGGCCGCCGCACCGGTCTGCGCGCCCGCCGCCACGATGGCTTGCAGCTGCGACCCGCCGGTGACCAGCGCCGACTCCGCGACCATCGGAGCGCACAGCGTGATGTCCTCGGGGGTCACCGCGCTCAGGCCCGCGGCGGCCAGCGCCTGGGTCGGGTTGGCGCAGTAAGCGACCGCGGCCTCGTGGTTCCGCAGCAGATCGAGGATGAACTCCAGAATCGCGTTGGGTGTCATGAGAATCGTCTCCTGAGTCCCGGCGGACCTCGCTGATCCGCAGTCGTTGGAATGCAAATCACGCTAGGAGCGCATCCCGTTACGCCGAAACGGGGCGAACCCCTACGACCGGCCGGGGGCACCCGATAGGGGTGGGAGCGTAATTAGGGGAATTTCCCTAAACGATCCCCTAACGAGGTAACGGCTGATGGCCAGCAACCGACAGAACGGTTGCGTCGGCAACTACAACGCCCAGCGCACCATCTCGCATACACAGCAGCGACACCGGACCAGACAGCTTTTCGAACGGGGTTCTGAATGACACAGCGCCTGGCGCTCGGCATCACTGTCGGGACGTCGAATTCGGTCGCCGTGGCGGCTACGGAAGATGGCGACGACGGCATCGGCCCGTCCGGCGGCGGTTACCTACGCTCGCATCCCAGCGTGTTGCGGCTGTCGGACGACATGGCGCCCACGCTGGGCGCGGGCGCTCGCTCCACCGGCCGCCATTCCAGTGACGTCCTGCTGGAGGGCTTCCTCGCCAGGGTCGGCGACCCGGTCGGCATCTTCGCCGAGGACGGGTCCTCGTATTCCGCGCCCGACCTGGTGGCCACCGCGATCGGCTGCCTGGTCGACGAGATCGCCGCCGAGACTGGACAAGACGCCGGCCGGGCGATGGTCGCCTGCCACCCGGCGTGGTGGTCGCGGCACACCGTCGACATCCAGCGCGACGCGCTGGAGCGAGCCGGACTCGGCGAGGTGACCCTGGTCCCGGAGCCGACCGCCGCGATCCGCTGGCTCGACGCCGCGCACGGCAGGACCGATGACGGCGCGGTGATCGTCTTCGACCTCGGGGCGAGCGGCTCGACCGTCTCGGTGGTGCGCACCGGCGAGCACGCCAGCCTGCTGGGCACGCCGCTGCGCAACACCGAGGTCGCCGGGGCGGAATTCGATCTGCTGACCATGCGCTATGTCCTGGCAAATGCCGTGCTCGCCGCGGATTTCGATCCGTTCGATCCGGTGGTGGAACGCGAATTATCGGCTTTGCGGGAGCGCTGCAGAAAAGCGAAAGAAGAGCTTTCCATAAATACCGCGACGGTTGTTCCGGTTCGGGTCGACCCCGCGGATCCGCACGGCAGCACCGTGCGGCTGGTACGCGGCGAACTGGAAGACCTGCTGCGCGGACCGCTGTTGAGCTCGATCGACCTGATCCGCGACGCGGTGCACCGGGCGGGTCTGGACATCGGCGATGTCGGCCGCGTCCTGCTGACCGGAGGCGGCGGCGCCATCCCGCTGGTCGCCGAACTGATCTCCTCCGAGTTCGGCTTGCCCGTCGTGGCGGCTCCCGACCCGGAGCACACCACGGCACGCGGCGCCGCACTGCTGGCGGCCGACCTGCTCGCCGCCGAGACCGATCAGCTCCCCATTGTCGACCCGGGCGTCGAGGACGAAACCGTGCCGCAGCCCAGAGCGCTACCCTCCTCGGGTCTGGCGGCCTTGCCCGAGGACCAACCCGCGCGCCGTCGCGCGCCGATCAGCAGGCGGCACATCGCGGTGGTGGCGGGCGTCGCGGTCGCCATCGGCCTGCTGACCACCGGAACCCTCGCCATGGGCACCGGCATCCAATCCGGCCCGAGCAGTCCCGCCTCGACCGAACAGTCCCCGACCGGCGCCGCACAGGTCGCCGCGACGACCGGAGCGCAGACGGGCGACCCGTCCGCGCCGTCCGGGGTCGCCGCCACGGACTCCGCCGGCGCCACCGGCCGACCGAAAACCGAGGCGCCTCGAAGCGGCTCGCCCTCGTCCCCGGCCCCGGGCACCACCGTGGCCGTGGCGAACAGCGAGCCGAGTGCCGATCAACCCGCCCCCGCCCCGGCGGACTCCCCGGCGCCGCAACCCGCGCCGCAGCCGCAGCCTTCTCCCGCTCCCGCTCCCGCACCGCCGCCGACCAACCCGTCGCCCCCCACCCAGCAGCAGCCGCGCCCCACGCCACCGAGCGCGCCCAGCCTGCCCACCGGCGTGCTCGGCGACCCGCTCGGCACGGTGCTGCGCGCTCCCGGGGAGATCCTGGGAGGCTCCGGTGGCTGATACCGCCTTCGACACTCTCCCGTGCGCCCGCGACATCTTCCGCGAGTTGGACTCCACCGACGACCAGCCGGTGGTCTACCTCATCCGCGGCCGCTCCCAAACCGGCAAGTCGACCTTGCTCGCGGAGATCCGGGCTCGTCTTCGCGCCCGGGGCATCCCACTACAGGACGACACCGCCGCCCTCCAGCACGCGCACGCGCGCAACGGCTCGCACACGGCGACCCGCACGCCGATCGCCGGGGCCACGGCAGGCGTGACGACCGAGACCGCCCGCCCGGCTCTGATCATCGACAACGCTCATACGCTCGGCCGGCTCGATCTGGAATACCTCTGCGCCGCCGTGGAATCCGGGCACCGCACCGTGGTGGTCGCCGCCCAGCCGCGCCCGCACGACCCGCGGCTGCGGATGCTCGCGGAGGCGGTCGCCCGGCGCGGTCGCGTCGTGGACCTGCGCCCGCTCGGCGTCGCGGACATGGCGCCGTTCGCCAGGGAGCTGGGCATGATGGTGCCGCGCCAGGTCGCTCAGCACATCCACGTGCAGACCGCGGGTATCCGCGGCGGCGTGGTGGCCGCGCTCACGGCGGCCTGCTCGGCGCGTCTGGACGCGGGCATCACGGCGGTCGACACGGCGGTCGCCGCGTGGGCGCGCGGGTTGCTGGACAACCTCGAGCCCGACCTGCTGGAGACCCTGGTCGTCGCCACCACGGGAACGGGTCTGGATTCCACCGAGCTCACCGAGGTGCTCGGCGTGGAGCATGGCGTCGCGCAAGAACTCATCGACCGCGCCAGGGCCAGTGCCCTGGTGACCGATGCCGACCTGCTGCTCGAACCCGCCGTCGCCCCGCTGCGCACGCTGCTCGGCGATCGCAGGTTCGTCGCGGTCGAGCGCCGTTTGCTCGGCGCCCGGCTGGAGGCGGGCCTGCTGCGTGACCGCACCGCACTGCAGTTGGCCGAGTCCGGCGTCCGCGACCCGCGGCTGGCCGATTTCCTCGTCACCGCCGCGGAGCAGGCCGGTCGCGAAGCGGTTCGCTACTACGCCGCCGCGGCCGCCGCGGGGGCCGAACTCGATCCGATCGCGCTGCGCTGGGCCGAGGCGGCCGCGCGGACCGGCGACGGCGACACCGCCATGCGGCTGGCCGAGCCGATGCTGGCACGTGCGGGCAGCACGGGCGCCGAGCTCGCCACAGCCGTGCGGATCTGCGCCGCGGTGCTCACCCGCCGCGGACTGGTGGGGCGCGCGGCGCAGCTGTACACCTGGCTCGGCGGCGACCGGGTGGGCCCGGACTGGGCGGTCGGCGCCACGGTGCTGTGCCTGGCGGGTGACGTGGCAGGCGCCGGGGAGATGTCGTCCTCGTCGACGCAATGGCCCCCTACCGAGGCGGGGGCGCACGCGCGGGTGATCGCGACCGCGCTCGCGGACACCATCGCACCGGGCAACAGCACCGCTGCGGCGGTATCGGCGCTGGTACAGGCCGCGCACGCGGACGCGGGCGTGGACCGTTTCCTGCCCTGCACGGCGGCCTCGATCGCCACGATGCTCTCGCTCGGCACCGGTGAGCCGCGCCGCGCCCAGGACGCCTTGCGGCGGGCCACCGCGAGCGGGCTGCGCTGCCACCAGCTCGACGTGCTGGCGGCCTGGACGGCGATGCTCGGCGGCGACGAGCGCGCCGCCGCCGCCACGGTGGCCACGCTGGACCACGACCAACTCGACGTCCGCGACCGGTTGCTCGCCCACGGTGTCGCGGTGGGCTTGGGCCGGCGCAGCGGCGACCACACCGCGCTGGCCCGCGCGTGGCAGGCGGCGTATCCGCTGTTCGACGACGTACAGGCCGACCTGCTCGCGCTGCTGCCGATCGGCGAGCTGTGGCTGGCCGGTATCCGGATGCGGGACGAACGGCGGATCGCGCCGCTGGTGGACGCCGCGCTCGCGCTGCTGCGCCGGTTGAACGATCCGCCCGCCTGGTCCAACGCCTTCCACTGGTACGGCGTGCAGGCCGCGATCGCGCACGAAAGTCCCGAGGAACTGCTGCCGCACGCGCGAGCGCTGAAAGCGGCGGCCGAAGCGGGTGACCGGCACGCCGCCGTGCTCGCCGACGCAGGCCGCACCTGGGTGCTCGTACTGCGCGGCCAGGTCGCGACCACGCCGGTGCACGCGGCGGTCGCCGCACTCACCGAGATCGGCATGACCTGGGACGGCGCCCGGCTGGCCAGCGAGGCGGCGCTCGCCGCGGCCGACTCCACGACCGCCACCGCGCTGCTCAAACTGGCCCGCACGGTCCGCGCCGACGCCCGGCCGCAGGAGCCGCAGGCCCGGCCGTCCACACCGGTCTCGCACAACGGCGACGCTCCCCCGCCGGCGCCCGCGCCGCCGCAGGCCGCGATCCTCAGCGAACGGGAACGCGAAGTCGCCGAGCTGGTTCTGCTCGGGCTCACCTATCGCGAGATCGGTGCGCGCCTGTACATTTCCGCGAAGACGGTCGAGCATCACGTGGCGCGCATTCGACGCCGGGTCGGTGCCCGTTCCCGTTCGGAGTTATTGTCGATGCTCCGCGCCATGGGACACGGCTCGCTTCTGGTGTGACCGGGTGCGGTTCCGTCAGCGGAAACGCCGAAGCGAGGTAGGTGAGATGGCCACTGGGGTTGGCCTGCGCGTCGCCGAGGACGCGTGCACTGCGGTGATCGTCACCGATGGCGACGAGGAACCGCGGTACATCGTCCGTGAGTCGATCCTGCACATGTCCGAAGACGGTGACGCCGAACTGGGCGGTCCCGCACCGGCCGGGCACGCGCATTCGATCACCGGATTCGTGCCCGCCGTCGGTGACCCGGCGGGCATCTCGGTCGACGACGGCGAGGCGTACCGCGCCGAAGACCTCGTCGCGACCGCCCTGTTCTGCCTGATCAACCTGGCCGCCGAGCATCTCAGCGGTCCGGCCGAGTTCTACGCGACGCATCCGGCCGATTGGACCGCCGAGCACGTGCGGTCACTGCGTGACGCGCTGGACTACCTCGGTCTGCGCTCGGTGCTGCTGGTCAGCGAGGGTGAGCTGCCCAGCGCCGAAACCGGTGCGGGCGGTGACTCGTTCGCCTACGACGCGGCCCGCGGCGCGCTGGCGGCCGTGCTGGCCACCCCCGCGGGCGCCACCCCGCCGGACCCGTCCACCGCGGAGAACTCGACGGTGGACACCATCGTCATCCCGGCGGTGCCGAGCACCGAGGCGCAGCCGCAGGCGTATTCGGCGGCCTTCCCGATCGCCGAGCCGATCGGGGCCGTGGCCGCGGAACCGGAGCCGTCCGAGAAGCCAACGCAGGCAGCGGTTCCCGTGAAAGATCCGAGGCGCATGCCGTTGCTGATCGCAGGCGCCGCCGTGATCGGGTTGGTGCTCGGCGGCATCGTGGTGGCCCTGCTGTTCCGCGACAGCGGCGAGACACCGGTGCCGCCGCTGCCCGACGCACAGTCCGAGCAGACGTCGGTCCCCGCCCCGCCCCTGCCTCCGGTCGCGTCCGCGACGACGCCCACCACCACCGAGCCGCCCGAGCCGCCGGTGGTGATCACCGAGACCACCACACCGGAGACCACCACGCCGCCCCCGCCCACCAGCGAGCCGCCGTCCACCACCACGACGCCGCCCACCACCACCCGTTCTTCGACGGTGCGCAGCACGACGACAACCGGGTACCCGTTCCCGCAGCTACCGCAGATTCCCACCATCCCCGGAATGGGAATACCGAGTAGTCGGTGATTAGTAGCGTCCTTCCCGGGTTTGTGGCCTAGAGTGTTGCGCTGACCGGGTTGTCGGATGAATTCCCTCACCGGTCGGTTGCTGGACGAAGACTGTGCGCCAACGGATTCTGCCCGTGGCCACGGATTTAGCTGGCACGTGCGTGCCGACGAAGGGACTTCATGCGCAAGTTGGTGGCGCGTCGCGCCGCGGTCAAGGCTGTCGCCATCGCTTCGACCGTTCTCCTGGCTCCCTTGTTCGGCACGACGACCGCAGCGGCGGTCCCGGACGCGCCCGCGCAACTCGCCGCGGACAATCTGCCACCGGAACTGGTGCAGGCCATCGCGCGGGATCTGCAGATGACCCCGACGGAATACCTCGACCGCGCCGCGCGCGCCCAGCAGCTGCGCGACTACGCGCGCGACTTCCGTTCGGAGCGACCGGATTCCTACGCGGGCGCCTGGATCGGCGCCGACGGCAAGCCCGTCGTCGCGGTCACCTCACTGGACGCCGCCAAGATCGCCGCGGCCGACGGCTACCAGACCAGGCTCGCCCCGGTGTCCGCGGACAGCTTGGAGACCTCGCTGGTGCAGCTCAACCAATGGGTCACCGGCCTGCCGCGCGAGATCTCGCAGACGATCAACTCCGTGGCCATCGACTTCCTGAACAGTCAGCTGGTGCTCAGCGTCGCCAACACCCCCGCGGGTCACATGCTCAACCTGCCGACCCTGCTGGCGAACATCAAGGTCATCCTGTCGCCGAACAACGGAGGCCCGGTCGAGCGCAGGCCGATGGGCGGCGACACCTACATCAGCGCGCCCGGCCCGCTCGCCGACTCGTCGCTGCGCGCCGTCGACGTGTGCTCGTTCGGGTTCAACAGCATCGACGCGTCCGGCAACGCGCTGAACATCAGTGCGGGCCACTGCGATCCGAACCTGGGCAAGGGCAACCAGGAGGCCGGCGTCTACCTGCCCAACGTCCGGGACATCCCGGCCAGCCCGGAGCTGGGCACCTTCGTGCGCGCCTCGCTGGGCGGGCAGTCCGCGCTGGACTACTCGGTGATCAAGCTGAACGAGCGCGCGGTGCGTGCGGGCATGGACCAGCCCTCGGTGCGCGGCGCCAACGGCACCACGCTGGCGATTACCGGCACCGCCGACCCGATCACCGGCGCCCCGGTGTGCAAGTCCGGCCAGTCGTCCACCTTCACCTGTGGCTTCGTCGTGGCCGACCGGGTGGAGACCCAGCTCTACACCGCCGAGGGCGAGAGCAAGACCGTGCGCGGGTTCGCCAGCTCGGCCTGCACGCTCGGCGGCGACAGTGGCGGCGCGATCGTGTCCGGCACGCTGGCGCTGGGCATCACCAGCGGTTCCAACGCCGCGGACGCGCCGAACTGCAACGAGGCCAATATCGCCCTCGCCCAGTACGGCGGCACCGCTTCGCTCGGCATCCCGATCCGGGCGATCCTGGCCGATGTCGACGCCTCTTCCGGGGGCGGGATCGGCAGCGGCATCGCCGTGCGCACCAGGCCGAACGCGGGCTGAGCGCGCGCCGGAAGATGTGGTGATCCGCATATCCTCGGTCGACGGGCTATGAGGGAGTCGAGAACCACTAGATGAGTAGGCATACCGCGCGAAACCCCATATAGTCTGCTCATGCTCCTGCCACGTATAGGTCCTCTTCGATCAGCTGCGCGACAGACCGGAATCCGAAAAACAGTGATCGCCGCCTCGGCGGCGATACTGCTGTTCGGGCCCACGGCGGCAGTTGCGACGGCGGAACCCGACCAGGCTCCCGGCCTCCCCGCCGAACTGGTCGCAGCGGTGACCCGCGATCTGAAGATCTCGCCCGCCGAGTACCTGCACCGCGCGGAGCTGGCGCAGCAGGTGGCCGCGTTCGCCACCACCGTGCAGCGGCAGTACCCGTCGGTGTTCGCCGGCTCCTGGCTGGACGACGCGGGCAAGGCGGTCGTGGCGCTGGCACAGGGCCCCGGCGCCGAGGAGGCGAAGAAGGCCGCCGAGTCGGCCGGTTTCGAGGTCCGCAACGTCGCCAAGAGCGAAGCGGCCCTGCGTGGCGAGAAGAGCGCCTTCGAGCGGTGGCTGGAGGGCCAGCCCGAGGCGGTGCGATCGCTGGTGCGCGGCGCGGTGGTGGACACGGTGAACAACGCGATCGCGGTGCGCGTCGACCAGGCCGGCCTGCCGATGCCGAACTTCATCGACCCGGCGCGCGTCATCGTGATGGCCCCGCCGGTGGCGGGCGAGCAGGGCACCCTGCAGGCCGGTGAGATCGCCGGTGAGGCGCGCGGCCCCCTCGCGGGCGGCGACGGCTACGCCTCGGTCGCCGGACGCAGCTCGCTGCGTTGCTCGCTCGGCTTCAACGGCACCGACCGCAACGGCAACACGGTGAACATCACCGCGGGCCACTGCAACCCCGACATCCCGTCCGCGGGCAGCGGCAACGCCGCCGGCGTCTACGAGATGAACGGCGAGCGCCTCGGCGCGCAGCTCGGCGTCTTCCAGAAGTCGGTGCTCGGCGAGCAGGACTACTCGATCATCCGGGTCAACGACCAGGCCAAGGACCGCTTCGCCAACAACGGCGTCCGGGCGCCCGGCGCGGCTCCGATCGCGGTCGACGGCGTGGCGACCCCGGTCGTCGGCGCTCCGGTGTGCAAGTCCGGTGCGCGCACCGGCTTCAGCTGCGGCGTGGTCAACGCCGTCGACCAGACCGTGCAGGTCGGCGACCGGGAGCTCACCCAGAGCTTCTCGGCCAACATCTGCGCGCTGCCCGGTGACAGCGGCGGCCCGATCGTCACCGGCCGCTTGGCCCTCGGCATCTCCAGCGCGTCGTCGGTGGCGGATTACCCGATCTGCGAGATCCCGAATCTGATCGGCGCCCTGACGGGTAACGTGCCGCAGCTGTTCGCGCAGCCGGTGCACGTGGTGCTCTCCGACAACCCGGGGCTGCGCGTACGCACCAACTGACAGCAGGAACGCGAAAGGCCGACAGCCATTGAGCTGTCGGCCTTTTCGCCGTCTCAGGGGCTTTCCACTGCCCTTACGCGGCCCCCTGTGCGGGAAACGCCGCATGCGGGGCGGTACCGGTCCGGCATGCTGGTCGGCATGTGTTTGGTGTTGATCGGCTGGCGCGCACACCCGGACTACCGGTTGATCGTGGCGGCCAACCGGGACGAGTTCTACACCCGGCCGACCGAGTCCATGCGCTGGTGGCCGGAAGCGCCCGGTCTGCTGGCCGGACGCGATACCGGCGCCGTCGGCCGTGCCGCGGGCGAGCCTCCCGGCACCTGGCTGGGGCTGAGCACCCACCCGCACGGCGACAATCGCTTCGCCGCGGTCACGAATGTGCGCAATCCCGCCGATCAACGCGCCGACGCCCGTTCCAGGGGGGCGCTGCTGATGGACTTCCTGCGCGGGGCCTCCGACCGCGGTCCGGCAGGCGAGTTCCCCGGACCGGAGAAGTACGTCCTCGACGTCGCCACCGCGCCCGACGACTACAACGGCTACAACCTGGTGGTCTCCGACCTGCGCACGCTGTGGTGGCATTCCAATCGCAGCGCCGCCGAACCACGCGAGTTGAATCCGGGCTTCCACGGCCTCTCCAACGGCACGTTCGTCACGTCCGGAGGTCCGACCCTGGCGGACGCGGATTTGACCGCGCCACAGCCCATCTGGCCCAAAGTCCGGGCCGGGGTGACGGAACTGCGCGAGGTCGTGCAGACCGAGCCCGGTGCGGTGGACCGCTACTTCGAAGTGCTGGCCGACCGCACCGAAGCCCCCGACGAGCTGTTGCCGCGGACCGGGGTCCCGGACGAGATGGAGCGGGCGCTCTCGGCGAGGTTCGTCGCGCACACCGTGCACGGCACCAGAGCGAGCACGGTGCTGGTCGTCGGTGAGGACGGGACGTTCGAGATGGTCGAGCGCTCGTTCGGCAGGCTGGGCGAGGAGCTGGGTGAGGTCGTCGTCCGCGGCCTGCTCGATCTCACCGGGTAAACGACCGGCGGCCCGCCCTCCGAGGAGAGCGGGCCGCCGATGTTCTGACGAGCAGGGTCGGACCGAAGGCTTACTTCGGCTTGTCCGCCCACTTCGTGGTGCCTTCCGGCGCCTGCAGCGTGTTGATCAGGTCGATGCCCGCGACGGCCAGCATCGGGCCACCGACGGCAACGGTGCCGAGGATGCCGCCGATACCCGCGCCCGCGATCGCGGCCGGGATGCAGCCGACGCCGAGGAACGGGAGGCCGAGGATGCAGCCGATCACCGCACCGCCGATGACACCGACGGCGGTGCCGAGGAAGCCGCCGACCGCGGTCGCGATGCCGAACTGGCTGGCGAACTCGTTCTGCGCGCGCTGGTTCTCGATCGGCGAGGCGATCGGCTGCGCGACGACGTTGACCGCGTTGGCCGGCTTGTCCTTGGGCACGGTGACGCCCTGCTCAGGCGTCAGCTCGAGCACCGTGTCGTCTTCCTTCACGACCGGCTTCACCGGAACGACGGTGTCGGCGACCTTGAAGGCGATCGGCAGCGTGAGGACCGCGTTGCCCTGCGAGTCCTTGATCCGGTAGACGTCGTCTTCCTTGACGTCCTCGGAAGACTTCGCCAGTTCGAACGTGCCCCCCTTGAGCGTCGTCACGACGGTCTTCTCCACCAGCTTGACCGAGTACCGGATGGGGTCAGCGGCCGGCTCGGCATCGGCATGGGCGGTCACCGATCCGATGGTCATCGCACCGATGACCATCGCGGCCGCCGCGGTGGTTCTGCGGAGTTTCATTCAGTTTCCAATCCATCATCAGGTCGTACGTTGCCGCTGGTCTTCAGCACGCGAGAGCTCTATCCAGCAAATCCGGGTGGTCGGCTCCGGATCCTCCCCGAGCAGTGTGAAGACAGTCGCAGCTAACAGAACGTCGTGAGCCTAATAGAACGCCGCGTTTTAAGCGAGATCCCTTATCAGCCATGGGGACTAAGCCAATCCTTACCGACTGGACGGGATGCTTGGCCGTTTACGGTGGTGATCGGCCACCCACCAGTGGGATCGGTGCGAATTACTGTGAGATTGATCACAGGTAAATAGCGGGTCAAGCCCCAGCATATGGGGCTATAGCCGAAAAGCCGATCGTACGATGGACATGGTTGTTACTGGCGGGTAACTTACCTCCGGTTAGGATACGAGCGAACCGAGCGGTAGCGAACGCAACCGCACCCGGGGTGCCTCTAAAGAAAGGTCGCGACATGAATGCCCTGACAGTGACGCTGGGCACGATTGGGGCGGCGCTCAGCCTTCTGTGTTGGGCGTCGTTCATCGGCGGCGTCCGCAATATCGCGCGCGCCATCATGATCGGACAGCCGGCGCCGGACCGTTGGCGGCCCTTCTTCCCGCGCTTCAAGCAGATGCTCGTGGAGTTTCTCGCGCATACGCGCATGAACAAATTCCGCACCGTCGGCTGGGCGCACTGGCTGGTGATGATCGGCTTCATCGGCGGCGCGATGCTGTGGTTCGAGGCGTACGGGCAGACCTTCGACCCGGCGTTCCACTGGCCGATCATCGGCGACCTCGCGATCTACCACCTGTGGGACGAGATCCTCGGCATCGGCACCGTGGTCGGCATCGTGACGCTGATCGTGCTGCGTCAGCTCAACCACCCCCGGTTGCCGGAGCGCCTTTCCCGGTTCAGCGGTTCCAAGTTCGGCCCGGCCTACGTCATCGAGGCGATCGTGCTGCTCGAGGGCCTGGGCATGGTCTTCGTGAAGGCCGGCAAGATCGCCGCCTACGGCCACGCCAACCCGGCCACCGATTTCTTCACCATGCAGGTGGCGAAGCTGCTGCCCGCGAACACCACCATGGTGGCGCTGTTCGCCTTCGTGAAGCTGATGTCCGGCATGGCGTTTCTGTACTACGTCGGCCGCAACGTCACCTGGGGCGTGGCCTGGCACCGCTTCTCGGCGTTCCCGAACATCTACTTCAAGCGGGAAGAAGACGGCGGTGTCGCGCTGGGCCCGGCCAAGCCGATGATGTCGAAGGGCAAGCCGGTCGACATGGAGACCGCCGACCCGGACACCGACACCTTCGGCGCGGGCCGGATCGAGGACTTCTCCTGGAAGGGCTGGCTGGACTTCACCACCTGCACCGAGTGCGGCCGCTGCCAGTCGCAATGCCCCGCCTGGAACACCGGCAAGCCGCTGTCGCCCAAGCTGCTGATCATGTCGCTGCGCGACCACGGCTACGCCAAGGCCCCCTACCTGCTGGCCGGCGGCCGTAAGGATATGGGCGGCGACGAGGTCGGCCTGGTCGACGCCGAGGGCAACCCGGACGAGGCGAAGCTGGCCAAGATCGCCGAGGCCGCAAAGGCCGAGGCGGAGCGCCCGCTGGTGGGCGGCGCGGACGTCAACGGCATCATCGATCCCGAGGTGCTGTGGAGCTGCACCACCTGTGGCGCGTGCGTCGAGCAGTGCCCGGTGGACATCGAGCACGTCGACCACATCATCGACATGCGCCGCTACCAGGTGCTGATCGAGTCGGAATTCCCCTCCGAGCTCGCGGGCCTGTTCAAGAACCTGGAGAACAAGGGCAACCCCTGGGGGCAGAACGCCAAGGACCGGCTCAACTGGATCAACGAGCTCGATTTCCAGATCCCGGTCTTCGGTCAGGATGCCGACAGCTTCGACGGCTACGAGTACCTGTTCTGGGTCGGCTGCGCGGGCGCCTACGAGGACCGCGCCAAGAAGACCACCAAGGCGGTCGCCGAGCTACTGGCCACCGCGGGCGTGAAGTTCATGGTGCTCGGCGCGGAGGAGACCTGCACCGGTGACTCCGCCCGCCGCGCGGGCAACGAGTTCCTGTTCCAGCAGCTGGCGCAGCAGAACATCGAGCTGCTGAACTCGGTGTTCGAAGGCGTCGAGGATCGCAAGAAGAAGATCGTCGTCACCTGTGCGCACTGCTTCAACGCGTTGAACAACGAGTACCCGCAGGTCGGCGGCAGCTACGAGGTCGTGCACCACACCCAGCTGCTCAACCGCCTGGTGCGGCAGAAGCAGCTGATCCCGGTGGCCTCGGTGTCGCAGAACGTCACCTACCACGACCCCTGCTACCTGGGTAGGCACAACAAGATCTACAACGCGCCGCGTGAGCTGATGGCCGCGTCCGGCTCGAACCTGGTCGAGATGCCGCGCCACGGCGAGCGATCCATGTGCTGTGGCGCCGGTGGCGCGCGGATGTGGATGGAAGAGCAGCTCGGCAAGCGCGTCAACATCGACCGGGTGGACGAGGCGCTGACCACCTCGCCCGCCAAGATCGCAACCGGCTGCCCGTTCTGCCGAGTGATGCTCACCGACGGCGTCACCGCGCGCCAGGAGAAGGGCGAAGGCGAAGGCGTCGAGGTGGTGGACGTCGCGCAGCTCATGCTGGACGCCATCGAACGCGTCGAGCCCGCGGTGCTGACCGAGAACCTGACCGTCATCCAGGAGCCGAAGGCGCCCGTGGCCGAACCCGAGCCGGAGCCCGAACCCGCCCCGGCCGCCGAGGCCACCGCACCGGCCAAGGCAGCCCTCACGGGTGGCGGTCTGGCCATGAAGGGCCCGGCGAAAGCGCCCGGCGGCGGTCTGGCCATGAAGGGCGCCAAGGCGCCCGGTGGCGGCGGTCTCGGTATGAAGGGCGCCGCCAAAGCGCCCGGCGCGAAGGCTCCGGCAGCGGAACCGGCGGAGACCGAGGCCACCTCGGCGCCTGCCGCTCCGGTCAAGGGCCTCGCCATGAAGGGCCCGGCCAAGGCGCCTGGTGGTCTGGGGATGAAGGGCGCGGCGAAGGCGCCCGGCGCCAAGGCCGCCGCGGCCCCGGCCGCCGAAGCCACGGCCGAGGCTCCGGCAGCCGAAGCTCCCGAGGCCAAGCCGGTCAAGGGGCTGGGCATGAAGGGTGGCGCCAAGGCGCCCGGTGGCGGTCTCGCCATGAAGGGCGCGGCGAAGGCGCCCGGCGCGAAGGCGCCGGCCGCGGACGCGGCGGCGGCCGAGGCGTCAGCGGCTCCGGCTGCGGCTGCGGCTGCGGCGATCGCCGAACCTGCCGCCGCGGAGCCGACCGAAACCGAGCCGACCGAAACCAAGCCGACGGTGCCCGCCAAGGGCTTGGCCATGAAGTCCGGCTTCAAGCGGCCCGGCCCCAAGGCGCCCGGCAAGGCGGCCCCGGCCGAACCTGCCACCACGGCTGCGGCTCCCGCGGCGGAAACTCCCGCGGCGCAGCCCGAATCCGCGGCGGAAACTCCCGCGGCCGAATCCGCGGCCGAGCCGGAGCAATCCAACGGCGAAAGCGGCAACGGCCGGCACGAGGTCGCGCCGCCCGCCGCCAAGCCGGGTGGCCTCGGCTTCAAGTCCGGCGCCAAGGCGCCGGGTCGGAAGAACTAGCCCCGACGTCGGCGATAAGAGCCCGGGTCCTTCGGACCTGGGCTCTTTCGTTTCCAGCCCTCGCAACGAGAGTCACGGCATGCGGGCGAGGCAGCGGTCGTTCCGCGGACGGTCAGCGTGTGCCGGTACGCGCCGCGGTGATCGCCACCGTCGTGTAAGGCAAGGTGAAACCGCCACCCATCGCGTCGATCGCCGCGCCGACACCGTCGAGCACTTGCGCCACATCGTCCTGCGGGAGGCGAGTGAGCGGGCCGTGCGTCGGAAGTTGATCGAGCCACTCGTCCCGGGTGTAGGTCCGCTCCCACTCGAAATTCGACTCGAGCGGGTCGTCGAATCGGCCTGCCTCCCGGATCCCGTCGGCGGTTCTGGCCAGTATCGGCCGGTAGCCGTCCAAGGCTCGGATGCTCGGCTGGATGGCGATCGGCGAGTTGGGCGCCACCCTCCGGTACACCGCGCCGTATGCTTCCGCGACCTCGGCCGGGAGGTGGAACACATGCCAGAACGCGGCCAGCAGACCCCCGGGGCGCAGCACCCGCGCCGCCTTCGCCGCCCCGGCGACCGGGTCCACCCAGTGCCAGGCTGTTCCCGCGACGACCGCATCGAAGACGCGGCCCGCGGCATCCCAGTCTTCGAAGGTCGCCACCTCGACCGCCAATCCCTGACGCCGTGCGAAATCGGCCATCCGCGGATCCGGTTCGACGCCCAGCACCGTGCAACCGGTTGCCCGGAACTGCCGAGCTTCGACACCCGTACCGCAACCGACGTCCAAGACCTCGGTCCCGGGGCAGGCGGAAACGATTTGGTCGATCATGGCTTCGGGGTAGCTGGGCCTGGCTCGGTCGTAGCGTTCGGAATCCACGCCGAACGACTCGGCGATCTGCCTCTGCCGGTGCGGCATTTCCTCGGGCGACGATATAGTGGGCATGCGCCCACCTTAAGTGGGCAGATGCCCACTATGCAACAGTGGGCTCGATCGAACGGAAAGGACGCCCGTATGCCGACAGGAGTGGCCATCCGCGACGTGCGCGAGCAGCTCTTCGAGGCCGCCGACCGGATACTGCTCCGAGATGGGGCGAGCGCGCTGACCAGCCGAGCGGTCACGACGGAGGCGGGCTGCGCCAAAGGCGTCCTGCACCGCCACTTCGCCGACTTCGACGACTTCCTCGCCGAGCTGGTGACCGCCCGGATCGCCGATGTGGAGCGCCGCGCAGCCGTGTTGCGGGAGACCGCCGGAAGCGGTGCGGTGGTCGACCACCTCACCGCCGCGCTGACGGATCTGTTCGGGCCGGTCACCACGGCTATCGTCAGCCTGATCACCTTCCGGGACGAATTGCGCGCGCGCCTGCGCCGCACGAGGCCGACCGGCATCCCCGTCCTGGCGGAAGCGACCGAGATGATCGCCGCCTACCTCACCGCCGAACGCGACCTCGGCCGGATCGCCGCCACCGCCGATATCGACGCACTCGCCCCGACGCTGATCGGGACCGCGCATCTGCTGTTCGCCGACCGGGAGTCCGGCCCGCCGGAGCGCGAAGCGGTCAGCAGCGCCGTGCGGGCGGTCGTCGCATCGGTCCTGTCCCGCTAGTGTGAGCCAGGACCGATGCCCCGCTTCACGGCCTGGTCAAGGCCGCGTACCGCGCGAGATGTTCGTCGGTCGAGCCGAATTCGTGCTCGACCACGGTGAGCCGCTTGAAGTAGTGGCCGATGGCCAGCTCCTCGGTCATGCCCATCGCGCCGTGCAGTTGCACGGCGTTCTGCCCGATGAACCGCGCCGCCCTGGCGACGGTGACCTTCGCCGCCGAGACGGCGCGCGCCCGCTCCTCGGCTGCGGCGCGCAGCGAATGGACGGCCAGATGCACCGCCGCGATGGCCTGTTCGAGTTCGATGTACATGTCGACCATGCGGTGCTGCAGTACCTGGAAGCTGCCGATCGGCTGACCGAACTGCTGGCGCTGCTTGGCGTAGTCGATGGTGTCGGCGAGCACTTTCCGCATGCAGCCGACCGCCTCGGCGCAGATCGCCGCGGTCGCCTCCGCGATGGTCGGCTCGATGACGGTCCAGCCGTCGGACTCCGTGCCGAGCAGCGCGTCGGCGGGCAGACGCAGGCCGGTGAACACGAGATCGGACGCGGTCCGGTCGTCGATGGTGCGGTAGGAATGCACTTCGACTCCGGCCGGGGGATCGCCCGCGTCGAAATCGACCCGGAACAGCGAGATGCCCGCCCTGTCCCGTCGTTCACCGGACGTCCGCGCGGTGATCAGCAGGTGGGTGGCCAGCGGGGCGCCGGTCACGACGGTCTTCGCGCCGTCGAGCACCCAGGCGTCGCCGTCGCGGCGGGCGGTGGTCGTCACGTCGTGCAGCGCGTGCCCGGAGGTCGGCTCCAGCGCGGCTAACGCGATGCGCGCGTCGCCGGAAACGATCCGCCGCAGCACGGCGTCGGCCTGTTCACCACCGGAACGCTCGAGCAATCCGGCGCCGATCACGACCGTGTCGACGAACGGCTCGACCACCAGCGCCCGGCCGAGTTCCTCGGCGATCACCATGAGCTCGACCGGACCGCCGCCGGTGCCGTCCACCCGCTCGGGCAGGGTCGCGCCGAGAATGCCCAGCTCGTCGGCGAAGCCGCGCCAGACGGCGGGCTGCCAGCCGGTCTCCGATTTCGCCGCGGCGCGGCTCTTCTCCAGGTCGTAGCGGGCGCCGAGGTATCCGGCGATCGCGGAGCGGAGCATTTCCTGCTCGTCGGTAAGCGTGAAGTCCATCAGAGCCCCAATGCTGCTTTGGCGAGGATGTTTCGCTGAATCTCGTTGCTGCCCGCGTAGATCGAGCCCGCTCGGTCGTTGAAGTACCGCAGCGGAGCGACGGCCTGCCAGTCCGCGCCACTGTGATAACCGTCGGCAGGCGGTGTGAACTGGGCGATCGGCCCGCCCGGCATCGTGACGTGCGGCTGATAGACGCGACCGCTCGGACCCGCGGCCTCGAGCGCCAGTTCGGTGAGCTTCTGGCTTAGTTCGGTCGCGAGAATCTTGAGCATGGACGACGCCGGTCCGGCGTTCTTGCCCTGCGCCATCGCGGAAATCGTGCGGAACTCCAGGATTTCCAGGACCTCGGTGCGAATCCGCAGGTCCGCCAGCTTCGCCGCGAACGTGCGGTCGTCGAGCAGCGGAGTGCCGTCCGGTCCCGGCTGCTGCGCCGCAGCGGTCGCGATGTCCTGGGCCATGACCTGTAGCCACGGGGCCGCCGCGCCGCCGCGCTCGTGCACCAGCAAATACTTCGCGACGGTCCACCCGTCATCGATCCGACCGAGCACGTTGGCCTTGGGCACCCGCACGTTGTCGAAGAAGACCTGGTTCTGCACCTGCTCGCCCGAGGTCATCACCAGCGGCCGGATCTCGATGCCCGGGGAGGTCATGTCGATCAGGAGGAACGTGATGCCCTGCTGTTTCTTGCCGGTGCGCGAGGTGCGCACGAGACAGAAGATCCAATTCGCCTCGGTGGCGTGGGTGGTCCAGATCTTGCTGCCGGTGCACACGAAGTCCTCGCCGTCGTCGACGGCGGCCATGGTGAGCGCGGCAAGGTCCGATCCGGCCTCCGGCTCGGAGTAGCCCTGGCAGAAGAAGACCTCGCCGGTGAGGATGCGCGGCAGATAGAACGCCTTCTGCTCCTCGGTGCCGAACGCGATGATCGCGGGCGCCACCATCTTGATGCCCATCGGCGACAGTGCGGGCGCGCCTGCCAGCGCCGATTCCCGCTGGAAGATGTAGTGCTGGGTCAGGCTCCAGTCGCATCCGCCGTGTTCCACCGGCCACGCGGGCGCCGCCCAGCCGCGCTCGTGCAGGATCTGCTGCCATTCCGTGCTCGCCTCGTGGTCGGGATACACGCTCGTCGCCAAGCGCCCGGCCCGCCGCAATTCCGGCGTCAGCTTCGCGGCGAGGAACTCACGCACCTCGTCCCGGAACGCCAGATCCCCCGCTGACCAGTCGTATTCCATCTGCCCTCCCAGAGGGTGTGCACCGTTGCTTCGATGGCGAACATCCCGCCACCACGAGACAGAATGTACGGCCGCTTCTCTCAGCGAGTCAAACTGACGTCATGCGCCCGCAGATCCTCGGCCTGCTGCGACCGGCGCTCCCGACAGCCGGACCCGCATCACGGACCCGGCTACCGGCCGGCACACGTCGAGCGGACCGCTCAGCAGTCCTCGAAGAAGGCTTTCGCGTAGCCCACGGATTGGTAGGCGTAGTCGTAGGCCCAGCGGGGGATGGAGAGGTTGGGTTCTGGGTCGGCGAAGAGGAGCTCTCCGTCCCAGCACTTGCGCAGGATGTAGCGGGCTCGGGAGATATGGGGAGTGAAGGTGACGACGATGACTCGGCGCCAATTGTGGGCGCGGGCGAGGCGGGCGAGTTCGCGGCCCTCGCCTCGGGTGGTGCGCGGGGACGGGTCGAAGCACAGGACCTCGAAGCTGTAGCCGCCGTGACAGATGCGGTTCAGCATGGGGCTGTTCTCATAGGGGTTGGAGAACACCACCAGAGGCGCGTACCCGTCGTGCGCCAGCCGCAGGCCCAGTTGTTCGCGTCCGTCGTGCGCCCCGCCCAGGACGAGAACGGCGTCCGCTGGCGCGGGCGGCTCGGTCCGCGGACGCACATAGACCGGCCACAGCGCGATCGTGGCGACGACGACCGCCAGACCGGCGCCGAGCGCGGTCAGAGCCCACCGATGACGTCGCACCACGCCGATGCTAGCCGGGCGCCACGAACATTCCGCCAGGTCAGCACGCCCGCTCCGGCTATGTCGCCGCATGTACATCTGCTGTTGCCCGGACCCTTGCCTCGCTGACGTGGCGTGGCCATCGGCGGGGCTTACCAATCGATCATGCGATGCACAGTCTTCGGAACCGGGTATCTCGGGGCCACGCACGCGGCGTGCATGGCCGAACTCGGGCACGACGTCATCGGGGTGGACGTGGACCCGGGCAAGGTCGCGAAGCTGTCCGACGGAGTGGTGCCGTTCTACGAACCGGGCCTCGAGGATGTGCTGCGTCGCAACCTCGATGCGGGCAGGTTGCGGTTCACCACCTCCTACGCCGAGGCGGCCGCACACGCGGACGTGCACTTCCTCGGTGTGGGCACTCCACAGAAGAAGGGCGAGTACGCCGCCGACCTGAAGTACGTGCACGCGGTGGTGGATACGCTCGCCCCGCTGCTGGAGCGTCCCTCGGTGATCATCGGCAAGTCGACGGTTCCGGTGGGCACGGCGGCCGCGCTCGGAACCCGAGCTCGCGCGCTCAGTTCCACCGATGTCGAGGTGGCCTGGAATCCGGAGTTCCTCCGGGAAGGCTTCGCGGTCAAGGACACCTTGCGGCCGGACCGGCTGGTCCTCGGGGTCGACCGCGAGCGCGCGGCCGCCGGATGGGTCGAGGATCTGGTGCGCGAGATCTACGCCGATCTCATCGCCGCCGAGGTCCCGTTCCTGCTGACCGACCTGGCCACAGCCGAATTGGTGAAAGTCTCCGCCAATGCTTTTCTGGCGACCAAGATTTCGTTCATCAACGCGGTGTCGGAGGTGTGCGAGGCCACCGGCGCCGACGTGACCATGCTGGCCGACGCCCTCGGCTACGACGCCCGGATCGGCCGCCGATTCCTGAACGCGGGACTGGGTTTCGGCGGCGGATGTCTGCCCAAGGACATCCGCGCTTTCATGGCCCGCTCCGGCGAACTCGGCGCCGACCACGCCGTCGCCTTCCTGCGCGAGGTGGACAACATCAATATGCGCCGCCGGGCGAAGGTGGTGGACATGGCCGCGCGCGCCTGCGGAGGCTCGCTGCTCGGGGCCAACGTCGCGGTGCTCGGCGCGGCGTTCAAACCGGAATCCGACGACGTCCGCGACTCCCCCGCCTTGAATGTGGCAGGCATGATCCAGCTGCACGGGGCAGTGGTGACCGTGTACGACCCCAAGGCGCTGGAGAATTCGCGCCGGGTGTTCCCCACCCTGAACTACGCGACCTCGGTCGCCGAGGCGTGTGAGCGCGCCGACGTGGTGCTCGTCCTCACCGAGTGGGACGAATTCACCGCCCTGCGCCCCCAAGACCTGGACCGCGTGGTGCGCGCCCGCTCGATCATCGACGGCCGGAACTGTCTCAATCGTGCCACTTGGAGAGCAGCCGGATGGGTGTACGCGGGACTCGGCACACCGTAGAGTTGCGGAGCGAGGCGGGCTACTGCCAGACAGACGACCAGTCCGCCTTAAGCACAGCTGATCGCCGACGGTAGGGTCCGTCCAGCGGGTCTCCGCCGACGGAGGGCGCAGGCTCGCATGTCGTGAAGTGTGAAACGAGATGGGCAGCTGATGAGTTCGGTACTGGGAGTTTCGGTGGGGGCCGGCGCTGTCCGTATGGCGCGACCACACGCCGGTAACCCCCACGGGCATGTCTCCCCGCATTCCTTCGATCTGCAGGCCATTCCTATCGTCGACCAGAGTGTGGAAGAAGTGGCTGCCGAAGCCATCGGAGTCACCCTGGAAGCCACGCCGGGGATCGGCGCCACCGCGATCGCGTACCGCAGTGAGCAGCACGCTCGCGCCATTCGCGCGGCCTTGGCCCGCCAGCAGGTGACCAATTACGAACTCGTACCCGAAGTCGCGGCCGCACTCGAGTTCGCGCAGGCCACGGGCGATATCCGGGGTATCTCGTCGCTGGTCGTCTATGACCTCGGCAGCTCGGGCCTGACGGTGAGCGTGGTCGACACGCAGACTCGTGAAGTACGGCACAGTGAGCGCACCAGCGACATCAGCGGTGACTATCTCGATTCGTTGATTCGTGAGCAGCAGATCGCGTCGGGGCGGATCGCCCACCCCCCGAACGCCGCGGGCCTGGCCGCCCTGGACGCGTTGTGCCGGGAAGCCAAGGAACAGCTGACCACCAACACCGCGGTGGCGCTGCCCAGCGAGCAGGGGTTGGTCCTGCTGGCGCAGGAGAACTTCGAATCGCTCATCATGCTGGCGATCGAGTCGTCGGCGCGGATGGCGCGTGACGTGATCGTGCGCTCGGACCGCCCGGTGCACGGCGTGCTCGCCATCGGCGGCTGCGCCCGGATCCCGTTGGTGGCCAAGGTGCTCGAACGCTGGATGGGCGTGCCGGTGGTCGTGCCGGACAGCCCCGAAACCGTGATGGCGCGCGGCGCCGCCCTGTTGGCCAGACCGGTCCGTAAAGAGGCCCCGGCCGCGAGCGCCGCGATGGACGACGATCTGTCGCCCGCATGGTTGTCGGCGCCCGCGCAAAGCGGCAAACGTGAGATCAGCGGCGCCGTGCTGACGGTCAGCGCGCTGGCCGTGGTCGCCGCGATCGGGCTCGGCCTCGGCTACGGACCGCAGGTGCTGGAACGAGATTCGCACACCAGCGAGGGCTCGCCGTCGTTATCGCCGACCACCACGCCGCGCACGACCAGCCTGGATCCGCAGATCGCGGTCGCGCCCGGCACGACGGAGTCGCCCGCGCACGAGTCGGTCGCCGCGCCGCCGCCGAACCGGCGGCAGACCACCAGCGAGACGCCGCCGCCCCCCGGCCCGAACACCATTGTGGTGCCCGGCCTCCCGCCGATCGTGGTTCCCACGATCCCGCCGGAAGTCTTCCCCTTCCCCCCGCCGCCGCCACGCTGAAGCCCGAGATGCCCAGGGGCGTCTCCCAGCGTCACGACCGAACTCAGACCCTGGCGTGCCGGGCGCGGCGCGGAGGCGGGGGCGGACTCGATTCCTTGGCCTTGAACGGGCGGGCCAGCAGCACCGCGATGCCGGTGGTCAACGGCACCGACAGGGCCAGCGCGATGCCGCCGACCGCCGAGCGCGTGATCTCGATGGCCACCGCGTCGCCGGTCAGCACGTCGCGGATGGACCGTCCCGCCACGCTGAACAGCAGCAACAGCGGCAGCGCCCCACCGGCGTAGGCGAGCACCAGGGTGTAGACGGTGCTGGCGATGTGGTCGCGCCCGACGCGCATGGCGGCGGCGAAGACTTCGCGCCGCGAGGCCGACTCGTCGAGGGCGGCCAGTTCGAACGCGGCCGACGCCTGGGTGATCGTGACGTCGTTGAGCACGCCGAGCGAACCGATGATGAACCCGGCCAGCAACAGGCCGGTGATGCTGACGTGCTCGATATAGGTGGCGACGTTCGTGTTCTGTTCCTCGGAGAGCCCGGTGAGGCTCGTCATCTCGATCGTGAGCCAGGACAGCACGGCGGCGAGCAGCATCGAGGTCAGCGTGCCGAGCAACGCCGAACTGGTGCGCAGATTCACCCCGTGCGCCAGGTACAGCACCGCGTACAGGATCAGGGAGCCCGCGACCAACGCGACCGGGATCGCGGGTTTGCCGTCCAGCAAGGCGGGCAGCAGGAACAGCACCAGGACCGCGAAGGCGAACACCAGGCCAAGCAGCGCGCGGACGCCACGCCAGCGCGCCACCGCGATGATCACCACCACGAAGGCCACGACGATCAGCGTGAGCGGCAGCCCGCGCGAGTAGTCCTCGAACGAGTACATCGGCGTTCCGCTGGGATCGGTCTGGCGCACCAGCCGCAGCTCATCGCCCGCCTGCAGGTCGGGTTGTCCTGGGCCGGGGGCGATTTCCAGCAGAGTGTGGTTGCCCTTGTGCGGACCGGACTCGATCGCGATCACGCTGCGCTGACAGGTGTAGGCATTGGAGCGCGGCGGTTCGGGCTTGTCGACGAACACTTTGCCGAGCGACGCACTGCCGCACGGCCCGATGTCCTGCAGAATCACGGTGCCGGCCTCGGTCTGCACCGCGCCGCCGCCCGCGTTCTGCATCGGCAGCGGGATATCGACGTGCTGCTTGCTCGGCCACAGCGCGATCGCCGCGATGACGACGGCGACCCCGATCACGGTGAGTAGCCCGATGACCACGCGCGCCGCGGTCGCGCCGATCGCGATCGGTCCCGAGTGATCGTGGTGATGATGGTGGTCGCTCACCGCGCTCCTACCTGTCTGATGTGTTTCCGCCCGGAGCGAGCCTAAAGGATTTCATTTTCAAGACCCGCGCGGCGGCTACCGAACACAGCGGATACACGGTCAGAGCGATCCGATCGCAAAAGAAACGGGATTTGGAGGGGGCGGCGGAGAGCAGGGGGATGTCTCCGCCGCCCGCAGGGCAGGCGGCCCAGGGGGGTAGGCGGCCTAACCCAAGGCCGGATGTGCCCAGGGGGGGTAGGCAATCCGGCCGGGCACTCAAAGTGCCGAGGACCACTGTACACAAAAGTACTTCTTTTGCGCTAGTTAGTCGCCAAACCCGACAGATATCCGTACGCCGAGTTTGTTTCCGGGCCGGAAGCGGGGCGATTATATGGCCCGCAGGTTACCTTCCCACTACTGGCGATAGCTGGCGAGGAAGTTGCCGAAGCGTTCGATGGCGACCGCGAGATCCCGCGCCCAGGGCAGGGTGACGATCCGGAGATGGTCGTGATTCGGCCAGTTGAAGCCGGTGCCCTGCACCATCAGAATCTTCTCTTGCAGCAGTAGATCCAGGATCAGCTTCGAGTCGTCGTGGATCTCGTACACGTTCGGATCCAGCTTCGGGAACGCGTACAGCGCGCCCTTCGGCTTCACACACGTCACTCCGGGGATCATGTTCAACCGCTCCCAGGCGACGTCGCGCTGTTCGAGCAACCTGCCGCCGGGCAGGATCAGATCCTCGATGCTCTGATGACCGCCGAGGGCGACCTGAATCGCGTGCTGCGCGGGCACATTCGGACACAACCGCGACGAGGCGAGCAGGTCGATGCCCTCGAGGAAACCGGCCGCGTGTTCCTTGGGGCCGGTGATCGCCAGCCAGCCAGAGCGGTAGCCCGCGACGCGGTAGGCCTTGGACAGTCCGTTGAAGGTCAGGCACAGCAGGTCGGGCGCCACGGTGGCCAGCGAGATGTGCTTGGCGTCGTCGTAGAGGATCTTGTCGTAGATCTCGTCGGCGAGCAGCAGCAGCTGATGTTTGCGCGCCAGGTCGGCGAGTTGCTGAAGCACTTCGGCCGAGTACACCGCGCCGGTGGGG
This sequence comes from Nocardia abscessus, assembly GCF_015477775.1. Taxonomy (GTDB): domain Bacteria; phylum Actinomycetota; class Actinomycetes; order Mycobacteriales; family Mycobacteriaceae; genus Nocardia; species Nocardia abscessus_A. Next base: position 416,243 of record NZ_JADLQO010000001.1, read on the forward strand.
TTGTTCGGGTTGATCACCAGCAACGCTTTGGTCTTGTCGGTGATCTTCGATTCGATGTCGGCGATATCGGGCTGCCAGCCGTTGGCCTCGTCACACAGGTAGTGCACGGGAGTACCGCCCGCCAGGCTGGTCATGGCGGTCCACAGCGGGTAGTCCGGCGCCGGGATCAGCACCTCGTCCCCGTTGTCCAGCAGGGCCTGCATGGTGATGGTGATCAGCTCGGAGACGCCGTTGCCGAGGTAGACGCCGTCCACGTCGAGCTCGGGGAAGCCAGGAACGAGTTCGTAGCGGGTGACGATCGCGCGCCGCGCCGAGAGGATGCCCTTGGACTCGGAGTAGCCCTGGGCGTACGGGAGCGCCGCGATGATGTCGCGCATGATCACGTCCGGCGCCTCGAACCCGAACGGCGCGGGATTGCCGATATTCAACTTGAGGATGCGGTGGCCCTCGGCTTCCAGCCGTGCCGCGTGCGCGTGTACCGGTCCACGGATCTCGTAGACGACGTTCTGCAACTTCGTGGACTGCTCCAGAACACGCGGGGGGCGGTGCGGATGATGAGGACTCACCCGTCCCATGGTGCCATCCGTCGCAACCGGATAAATCGCGTGTCCGAGCTCGTCACCGAGGCTCGTGCCCACTACGGCGGCTGCGGCGTCGCCAGGTGTGACGCGTCACTCAACCAGCCGAGCCGCCCGGTGGGATGCTCTTGGCCGCGGTGGCGCCGCAGAACTCCTCGATTCGCTCGTCCAGCCGGCGGGCCTCGATCGAGTCACGGAAGGCCGGGGCCGCGATCCGCCTGCGGACACCGGTCAGCCGTTCCTCGAGCTGCGCGATGCGCTTGTCCTCGTCGAGGCCGAGCACCGGCTGCAGCGCCTCGGCCGCGCCGTCGAGGCTGCCGTTGATCAGGTGGGCGGCCGCGCAGTCGACCCTGGCCAAGGCTTCCGCGCCGTAGGAGCGCTGGGCGGACGGCCCGTTCGAATACAGCTCGATGGCCCGCTGCGTGGCGCTGAGCGCGGGCTCGGCCTGACCGAGATGGATGTAGGTGGCGCCCGCGTAGTAGTTGGCCTTGGCGTCGTTGAACCCGAAGACGCCGCCCACCTCGTCGTGCAGGGCGTCGGTGGCGGCGATCTCGCGGGCGTCGTCGGCCGCCCGGACGCAGCGGTCGGTGTCCGCGGCGCTGCCCAGCGCGGACCAGATCCGCGCCTCGATATTGAGCAGTCGCAGGTGCGCGGTCGCGGACTCGGCGAACTCCTGCCCGCTCTGGGCGAGCTGGACCGCGCGGCGCGGGCGCTGCGACCAGTACTCGATCAGCGCGTGCATGCCACGCGTCCAGGCGCGAAGCCCGTTGTGCCCGCACAACTCCGCGTAGGCCCACGCGGCCCGGATCTGCTCACCCGCCGCGTCGTAGTGGCCGAGATCGGTGCTGGCGTTGGCGAGCAGGCCCGAGAGCGTGCCCGCCAGGAGATACAGATGACTGGTGTCGGTGGGCCGCTGATGGCCTTCCAGCAGCCGGTACACCCTGCGGCGCACCCGCACCATCTCCACCATCATCGGGACCGGCGGAATGTGCACGTAGTCGTTCGCGATGCGGGTGACATCCGCGTCGAGCTGTTCCAACGTGCTGGCACCGACATTGGTGCTCTCGGCCTTGCCGGCGTGCTCGCTGGCCTCGTGGGCAGCCGCCATGATCAGATCCCTCTCCGAAATCGCTGCTAACGCAACACCTCTCATCGCACCGGCGTCTATGAGAGCCAAAAGGTCCGCGTCGCTCGAATAATGAACGCGCTCCGGGGCGTCGGCACGCGCATCGAATTCCGGCGGGACGGCTCGATCGACCAAGGGCTGATCGATCAATGCCGCGAACCGTGCCCGCACCACATCGTCGGACCTGGCCAGCGAGGTATCCAGAGCGGCTTGGTTGATCGGTCGTGGATGGACCCGGACGCCCCCGGCTTCCCACTTCGAGACCAAGCGTTCGTGCACGCCCAAATGGGCGGCGAATTCCCTGATGCTCATCCGCTTGGCATCGCGAAGGGCGCGGGCCTCTTTGCCTGACCAATGCCTGACCACGGTGCCATCCCTTCCGAACGAACCCCTTCCAGAGTACGAGCGGTTTGTGAGCGCGGCCACAAGTGAAATGCGTTTTCTATCAAAGGCAGCGGAAGGGCAGCGCAAGGCGGGTAGGCGGGCGATGCCGAATCCGGCGGCGGGCCGAGACCATTGAATCGGAAGGCAAGGAGTTCGCCGTGAATGTCGAAAAACTCAGGACCGTGGACGATTGGGTGGCGTTCTATCGGCACGAGTTCGGGTTGCCGGTCACCGAGCGTGGCGGTTTCGCCATGCTGCCGATCACCGGACGCGTCTGCGTCGTCCACCTGCCGACCGTGCGGGCCGAGAAGGTCCGCGCCGCATTGGAACAACAGGGAACGAGGGGTCCCATGTTGGCCAGGCAGATCCGATGGAGTTTCCTCGCCGAGCCCGACAGCCGACCGGGGCCACAGGTGCTCGAGGTGCTCAATCGGCTGGATATCGGCCTGCCCGCCGTCGGCAGCGCCGTGATGTTGCCGACCGGCCTCGGCCGCTGGACCCGGGAAGGGTGCTTCTGGGTCAGCCCGCCGAACCGCGGTGACACGCTTCCGCCGCTGTCCGTCATCCTCACTACGGCGCTTGCGGTGGGAGCGGGCGGCGGGGACTGATCACCTCCGCGATCAGTTCCCGCTGCCGCCCGCCGGGTCCGCCTCTCCCCCACAGTCGACGAGGCGGACCCGGTTCAGGCTCAGCGTGATTCGGCGGCGTCGATCGCCACGGCCGGAATCGGGAAGTTGAGGTAGGACCGCGACGGGGTCGGTCCGCGCTGGCCCTGGTACTTCGAGCCCGCCACGGCACTGCCGTACGGATGCTCGGCCGGGCTGGTCAGCCTGAGCAGGCACAACTGGCCGATCTTCATACCCGGCCACAGCGTGATCGGCAGATTGGCCACGTTGGACAGCTCCAGCGTGATGTGCCCGCTGAAACCGGGATCGATGAAACCCGCGGTCGAGTGGGTCAGTAGGCCCAGTCGGCCCAGGCTGGACTTGCCCTCCAACCGTCCGGCCAGGTCGTCCGGCAGCGTGCACACCTCGAGGGTGGAGCCGAGCACGAACTCGCCGGGGTGCAGCACGAACGGCTCGCCCTCGGTCGGCTCGACCAGGCTGGTGAGTTCGTCCTGCCGCTGCGCGGGATCGATGTGGGTATAGCGGGTGTTGTTGAACACCCGGAACATCCGGTCCAGGCGCACGTCGATGCTCGACGGCTGGATCAGGTTCTCCAGCAGCGGCTCGACGCCGAGACGCCCAGCGGCGATCTCCGCACGGATGTCACGATCGGAAAGCAGCACGCGACGAGCGTAGCGCCTGCTCGGCGCGGCTCCTCAGGCGCACAGTGATAAATAGAGAGCGATATCCTCGCATTCATTCGGGCGACGTCGCCCGCCACCGAAGGGACCGACCATGACCGAGGGCTCGCTGTTCGACTTGACCGGCCACGTCGCCGTCGTCACCGGAGGAAATTCCGGCATCGGTCTCGGGTTCGCCCGCGGGCTCGCGCGGGCCGGGGCCGATCTGTGCATCGTCGGCCGCAACGCCGAACGCAACCAGGCCGCCGCCGCCGAATTGAGCGCGTTCGGCGGCCGCGTGCTCGCGCTGAGCTGCGACGTGGGCGAGGAACAGCAGGTGATCGACACCTTCGGCCGCGCGGCCGCCGAACTCGGCCGCATCGACTCCTGCTTCGTGAATGCCGGTGTCCCGCAGGGGTTCATCCCCTTCGTGGAGACCGATCTCGCGGAATTCCGCCGGGTTACCTCGATCAACCTCGACGCCGCGTTCGTGACCCTGCGCGAAGCGGCGAAGGTGCTGCTCGCGCAGGGCGAGGGCGGCAGCCTGGTCGCCACCGCGAGCCTCGCCGCCCGGCAGGGCGTTCCGCGCGGCCAATCCTATGCCGCGAGCAAGGCGGGGTTGATCGCCATGGTCAACTCGATCGCGGTGGAGCTGGCCAAGCACGGCATCCGCGCGAACTCGGTGCTGCCCGGGTGGGTCGAGACGCCGATGACCGAGGGGGCCTTCGCCTGGGACCGTTTTCGCGAACGCGTCCACCCGAGGATTCCGGTCCGCCGCTGGGGCCAGCCGAGCGATTTCGAATCCGTCGCCGTCTACCTCGCCAGCCCTGCCAGCGCCTATCACACAGGCGATACCCTCCTGATCGACGGCGGTTACAGCATGTTCTGACGTCTCCGCGCTGGTCACCGTGACGCGCGCGGACGGCCCGCGCCCGCACCGCGATGTCCGCCGCGAACGAAGTGTCATCCGGCCGCAGCGTCGTCGTCTGTCCCGCCGTGCCGTCGCCCCACCATGCGCGGCATCAGCCCACCATGCGCGCGGCATCAGCCCACCATGCGCGCGGCATCAGCGCACCATGCGCGCCGTCGCCCACCGTGCGCATCATCGCCCCACCGTGCGCGGCATCGCGCCAGCGGATCGCTGCGGCCGGTTCGGCGCCGGGGGCACCTCGCGGAGGTGGGAAGCGACGGGGGTCCACTCGTGGCCTTCGACATGGGAACGTGGAATGGTGACCTCCCTACGCATCCGGAACATCGTCGGGGTGCTCACCGCGTTGCTGGTGGTGTGCGCCGCAGTTCTCACGGCAGGCGTGGTCGGTGACGGCGGTCCCGGCAGGATCGATCGCGGCATTGCCGATTGGGCCATCGCACAGCGCAACGATGCGCTGACACCGATCGCCGTGGTGGTCAGCGTGCTGGGCGGCACGCTCGCCATGACGGCCCTGGCCACCGCGGCCTGCCTCGTGCTGTCCTGGCGGAGGCGCTGGACCTCGGCGGCGCTCGTCGCGATCACCGGGCTCGGCGGCGGGCTACTGGTCCGCGGCGGCAAACGGCTGACCGACCGCGACCGCCCGCCCGTCGAGGACCACCTGATCAGCGTGTCCAACCAGGCCTATCCCTCCGGACACGGCATGGGCTCGTTCGTCGTGGTCGGCATCGTCTTGGTGGTCGCGCTCCCCAGCATGCACGGTCCCCTGCTGCGCGCCTGGGCCACGATCGCCGCCGCGGTGTTCGTCGTCGCGGTCGGCCTGTCGCGCGTCTACCTCGGCGTCCACTGGACCACCGACGTCCTCGGCGCCTGGTGCTTCGGCGCGCTGTGGCTCATCCTCTGCCTGACCGTGTATCGCTATTTCGTACCCGCCGGTGGGCCGGTGGGCGGTCACGGCCGGCGAGATTCCACCGACGGAAGCAGTCAGGACACGACACCGGACGCGTCCGCGCCTGGTGACGCCGAAACGCCATCCGAGTACCGGCGGGCGTAGTTCGCGGAATCGACCCGGTCGTTCACACACGACGTGGTGCCGACTCACGGGCAGGCGGACCGGGTCCGGGTACCCGCCGGCGTCCGGCTGCCCGCCGAGGTCGAAGGCTTACGTCCAGCACCGGCGCGAGCCTGCTGAACGGGGCACGAGCACCGAGTTGCAAGGCGCGGACTTCCCCGGCCCGGGCGATCTGGACGCAGCTCACCGGCGTCGATACCAGCCTTGTCACGGCCTGCCTACCGCCCCGAATGCGATGCAGACTGCTCGCATGATGCGATACCGACTGTTCGGCCGAACCGGTCTGCGTGTGTCCGAACTCGTGCTCGGCACCATGGCGATCAGCGACGTCGACGAGTACCGGCGGATTCTGAACGTCTTCTCCGATGCTGGAGGCAACTTCATCGACACCGCCTCGGCCTACGGTGCGAGCGAGGAAATGCTCGGCACGGTGCTCGACCGCCGCGACCGATTCGTCATCGGCACCAAGTACACGCTGACCCGCGACGGGAGCGACCCGAATGCCTCGGGCAATCACCGCAAGAACCTGATGAAATCGCTCGAACAGAGTTTGCGACGACTGCGCACCGACTACATCGACGTGTACTGGGTGCACGTATGGGACCGGCACACCCCGATCGAGGAGACGGTCCGCGCGCTCGACGAGGTGATACGCACAGGCAAGGTGCTCTATATCGGCATCTCCGACGCCCCCGCATGGGTTGTGGCCCAGGCCAACACACTCGCCCGGTGCCGGGACCAGACACCGTTCGCCGGCTTGCAGGTGCCCTACAACCTGCTGCAACGCGACATCGAACGCGAACTGCTACCGATGGCCGAAGCGTTCGGGATGAGCGTGACCACTTGGGCGCCGCTGGCTCGGGGAGCGCTCTCCGGGGCAACGGGTCGACGCGCCGACCCCGCCCATTTCACCGATCGGGAACGCGCCGCGGCCGCAGCAGTCGACACCGTCGCGGCCGAACTCGGTGTGCCCCCGGCCCATGTGGCGCTCGCCTGGACCCGGCATCGGTCACCCGCCGTCCTGCCGCTCGTCGGCGTCAGCACCGCGGCCCAGCTCGAGCAGAATCTCGGCGCCGTCGACCTCACGTTATCCGATGAGGCGGCGGCCGTTCTCGAGGCGGCAGTCCCCTTCGAACTCGGTTTCCCCGGCGACTTCATCTCCGAATGCGACCGGTCACCCCATGTCTACGGCGACACGGTGCGGCGTGTCGATACCGACCACCGGCGCAGCGGGATACCGCGCTGACCGCCGGCACCCGGAGCCGCCCAGGGGGCGTCGGCCGTCGGCGCTCCCCATGTCTCACCCGGCATACGGCTCGGGCCGTCCCTCGGCGTCCTGTTCGATGCGGACGACTTCGATCACCCGGAACCCAGGTCTGCCCGCGCCTGCTCAGCGATCTCATCGATGCTGGTCTGGCTCACGTACTTCTCGATCGCCGCGAGGCCGACAGCCGCGACCCGACGCCATTCGTCATCGTCTGTGAGTACGCCCGGCCGTTGATCGAGGTGTTTTCTGACAACCATCAGGGAGGAGTCGGCGGGTTCGAACATCAGTGCGCTCAGCTCGCGGTCCCGGCGGGCGAGGGTGGGACCCATCTCGCTCCCCACGATCCGCACGGCAGCTTCGGCACGCATGTGCGCTCGCAGTGGTTCCTGAAGATTGCTCAGCTCCCCGGCGACGGTGGCGTGGTTGGGCGGGCGGGCCTCCAACGCGGCACGAATCCGACCCAGTTGGGCGGCGACGTCCATAAAAGACGCGACATAAGCGACATATACTTCGCGGCGATCCTTACGCACGGCCTGCGCAGCCGTGAAGCGCTCCTGTCGGTTCATCTCCGTGCTGCTCACATGGGTGGATGCCCACGCTGATACCCCAGCCGATATCACCGCCGCAGCCACTGCGGTGACCAGCGCGTATCGGCCGTTCCGTGTCGCGATTCGCAGACTGTGCTGGAGTTCTGCCAAGTCGAACGAGGACGCCGGCGCCGAAGGTCCGGCCGGCCCGGCAGCCTGTTGAAGCCTCTTCGGCGTAGAGGTCTCGTCGTCCATGAGCCCAAATTACGTGGCACGAGGTCTTCGAAGGGGTAGACGCGCAGATAGCCGAGGAGGCGCCACGCTACCGGGGAGGCAGGCTCGTGAGCGGTCGACGCCGTGGGTGCAGACCCTCGCCGACGCGGACCGGCTCTATCGTGGCGTCTCGGCTCTTTCCTCTAGAAAACGCGCGATTCCGGCCTCCGCGATCTCTTTCGCGCGCCCGATGTCGTCGGTTGTCTCGGAATACGAGCGGATCAACCGACCTGTGTCGTCGCCCAGCGTGACCCGCAACGTGCCATCGGCGTGGATGACCCGGATGACGGCACGCCCGCCATCGAATGGCTTGGTCAACCAGTGGTCCATTGCGGGGCCGCTCAGCCGCCAACCGTCGGTGGCATCGACACCGCGAATCCGGGACCACCCGGAATGCTCCATGTCAGCCCGCCATCGCGGTCGACGTATGCGAAGTGCGGGGATGCTCGCCGCCCGCCCTCGGCCGAGCGGGTGCGCCCACTGCTCCCCGCGCACGCTCGGCGACGGTCGCACTGGATGCATACGGACGCAGGCACCGTACGCAGCAGGAATCCGAGGCGTTCCGGGTGATCGGGTGAACCAGCAGCCTCGTCCCGCCGAAGTAGCACGCCATTGTCCAGACGGCGGCGGCGGCTGCCGCGACAGTGGCCATCACTGATCACCCCCGGTCGAGTAGTCATCGGGCATGGACGCTCGGGGCCGCCGCCTGCCGTGTACCTGATCAGCCCAAGCGCGCACCGCAGCGATCACCACCTGCCCCGAGGGACGAAATGGGTTGCGTGGAGGAACTATCCAGTGGCGGATCGCTCCAGCTGACGCCGTGGGCGATGGGAGCGCGATGCTCGCCCCGGTCCGTGCGACGTTGACATCCAGACGGAACATCTCGGCGAACAACTTCACGTCGCCCAGCTCGATGTCGGGGCGAATCAGGAAGGTCCACCTTCCGGACCGTGGGTGCCCCACTATCGGCCCGCCCCCGTTCCCGCGACTGTGCAAGTGAGCCTTCACCGCCTGACCGAGCCGCGGCGGCATCGTGACTCCCCACACGCTGCCCGCGCGAAGGATGATCCGGCCCAACTCGGGCGGATCGATGACGACGGGTAGATCGCAGGTCCGCCGGTAGTACTGACAACGGGACAGTGGGGTGTCCCCGAACGCTCCTTCGTCCATCAGTAGACCTCTGCTCACGTCGAAGACGGTGGGGTGCGCCGAGCCTCGGTGGACTAGCTGGAACGTGGAACCGAGGCGAGAAGTGGGGCGATCAGAACTGCCTCCCCACCGGCACAGAACTAGGAGACCACCGCGCAGATGCCGCAGGCATATCAGTTTGAAATTTTCAGGATTCCTTCATGAATCCCCAGTTCAACTCTCAATGCCGTGGCTAATATCTTTCAAACTGAAAGTCAGGAGAAACGATGAGTGGAGAAGGCACGCCCCCACCCCCGTCGCTGCCGAGGCGACGGTTCGGCAATCACATCCGCGACGCCCGGCACGCAGCGAACCTCAAGCAGCCGGATGTGGCCAAAGCGATGCGATGGAGCGTTCCGACTCAATCTCGGATCGAGCGTGGCTATCTCGGCACGTTGAACGACCGAGACGTGCGGGACCTGTGTGCCGTCCTCGGTATCGAGGACGAGGAGGAAGTCGCGGCGCTGATCGGCATGCTCGAAGAGGCGACTGCGCAACCCAAGAAGTGGTGGCAGCAGCAGTACGGCGAGGTCATGCAAGAGCGGTTCGACGTTTACGTGGGACTCGAGTACGAAGCTCGCGCGATCGACATCTACCGCTCCGAACTGGTACCCGGCTTGTTCCAGACCGCCGACTACGCACGGGTGCTGAACCACTTGTTCTTCCCACATGAATCTGAGGAACAACAAGCGCGCCGGATCGAGCTGAAGCTGAAGCGACAGGCGAGTCTGACCCGGAAGACCAAGCCCCTAGAAGCGACGATGGTTCTGGACGAAGCGATTTTGCGGAGGATCGTCGGAAGCGCGCGGATCATGGGGCCGCAACTGCGCCACCTCGCCGACATGAGTACGCGAGACAACATCACCATCCGGGTGCTGCCGTTCAGTGCTGGATATCCCACGGGAACCGCAACAGGCGCGTTCTCGATACTTTCGTTCGAAGTCGACGCGTCTGTGGTGTACGTCGAGTCCTTCACAAGCAACATGTACCTTGAGGATGAGACGGACGTCGCGACGTACCAGACCGCGTCTACGATCATCCGCCGCTCCGCATTGGATGCGGCAGCGAGCAGGAGTCTGCTGCGGCAGATGGCTAAGGAGTTTGCAAGGTGAGCGCCGATCTACCGGGGGCACGGTGGTTCAAAAGCAGCCACAGCGGCGGGCATGGCGATTGCGTTGAGGTCGCATTCCTGGACGGGGACAGGGTTGGTGTCCGAGACTCCAAAGACTCGGCCAGCGTGGCGCTCGTATTCACTCCCAGCGAGTGGGACGCTTTCACCGCGGGCGTCGCGGCGGGAGAATTCGACCGGCGCTAGCCGCCCCACACGCCCATCCATCCTGGTCACCAGCATCTAGCTGGACTTTTCCCACCCCGCGCGCGGCTCTGCTACAGTCTCGGTTGGCACATCTGCCTCTCGCCGATGTAGTTCAATGGTAGAACTTCTGCTTCCCAAGCAGACAGCGCGGGTTCGATTCCCGTCATCGGCTCCACGAGAAAGGCCCTGGACCGGCACCCGCCGATCCAGGGCCTTTCTCCTATTCCGGCCCCTAGTCACGAGTGGCACAGGGCGGAGCGAATCGCGAGAAGACCTCTCCGTCATGGGCCACTCAACGAGGTACCAGGCGGTAGAGGGAGGTTGTTTCCGCGGCGCGGGCGGTGGCGAAGGGGGAGTTCGGGTCGTTGGCTCGGGTGTGGGTGGGGCGGGTGTCGAGTTGGGCGGTGATGTGGAGACCTGCGGTGGTGATGCGGTCGAATAGTTCGCTTCGGGTGCGCAGGCCGAGGCGTTCCGGGAGGTCGGAGAGGATCAGCCAGCCTTCGCCGCCGGGCCGCAGGTGGGCGCGGAGGCCGGAGAGGAAGTCGTGCAGCATGGACGAGTTCTCGTCGTAGACACCGCTTTCCAGTGCCGAGGTCGGCGTGCCGGGGAGCCAGGGTGGATTGCAGACTATGAGGTCGGCCTCGCCGTCCGGGAAGAGAGCCGGGCCGTGCACGTCGACGGACGACAGGCCCAGTCGATCGAGATTGGCGCGGGCGCAGGTCAGTGCGCGAAGGCTGTTGTCCGTGGCGGTGATTCGACTGCATCCGCGGCGGGCCAGCAGGGCGGCGAGCACACCGGTGCCGGTGCCGAGATCGAAGGCGATATCGGCTCGTCCGGGTAGTGGCGCGGCGGCGACGAGGTCGACGTACTCGCCGCGGACCGGGGAGAACACGCCGTAGTGCGCATGAATGCGGTCATCGAGCGCGGGCACGTACACGCCCTTCTCCCGCCACTGCGCCGCACCTAGCACACCGAGCAGGCCGGTTAGCGGGATCACCGTGCTCCCCTGCGGCGCGCCATACGCCTCGGTGCACGCGCGCCGCACGTCAGGAGCGCGACGCAACGCCAGCGAGTGGTCGTCCTCGAGCAGGACGAGCAGCTTGCCGAGCACGTGCGCCCGACGACGCCGCGACGCCCGATAGCGCCGGAACGCTTCGGCCGGGTCGTCGTCCAGCGGACCCTGCCGCTCTACCCGACGCCCCATCGCACGCAATAGTTGCCGCGCATTGTGGAAGTCACCGCGCCACAGCAGGCCGGTCCCTGCGCGCGCCAACCGGCAAGCCGCGTCGGCGGTCGTCGCGTCGTTCACCACCACGATCGAATCAGGCGCCGACGCGCCGTTTTCGGAATGCCAGCGGGCGGTTCGGGATGTGTGGTCTTCGGTCCAGGAAACGGTGGACACCGCGTACTCCTCGTGATCGAACGTGCATGGGCACGACGAGCACTTCGCCGCGGAATCGCGAAAAACTGTGCGGTTATCGCACAGGGGTCAGTCGAGTTGTCTGCCTACGCCCGCGTCGAAGTGCGCGGGAAGTCACCGAGGACCATGCCGAGCGTCATGACCGGACCTTTCCGTGAGAGACCCTCCGAGTCTCCCACAACCCTGATCGACGCCGAATTCCGGTCCACGGCGATGACCGGTGCACGGCCGTGTGGATCGGCGGTCTCGAAACCGTGCACGCGTCCGCTACCTCAGGCCGCCCCGTTGGCCGGTTCGGCGTGCAACCGGCGGAAGCGGCTGCCCTGGAAGACCAGGGGGTCGACGTCGGCGCGGGTGGCGATGCGGTGGACGCGCAGGATGACGACGGCGTGGTCGCCCGCCGGGACGTGGGCTTCCTGAACGCCCTCGATCCAGGCGGACGCGCCGTCGATGAACACGGCGTCGCCCGAGCCGCGGTGCAGCTGGATATCGCGGAAACGGTCGCCGTCGCGGGTGCCGAGGGAGCGGGCGGCGGCCTGCTGGTCGGTGCCGAGCAGGCTCAGGCCGAGGTGGCTCGCGGCGGCGAGCTTCGGCCACGTGGCCGAGGAGTTCTGCACGCAGAAGGAGACCAGGGGCGGGTCGAGCGAGACGGGAACGAACGTGCTCACCGCCAGACCGTGCGGGGTTCCGTCGATTTCGGCGCACACCGCGACGACGCCGCTGGGGAAATTCGCGAACGCGCGACGCAGACCGGCTCCGTCGGCGGGAAATTCGAACAGGTCATGCATGATTCGCAGCCTTCGAGCTGTGGGCCAGTGCCTGGGCGACCGAACGCCACCGACCACTGTACCGGTCGATGACGCCGTCCTCGGCGAAAGTGCGATCGGACAGGTAGAGCCCGGGCAGCGCGGCGGTGGCCCCGATTTCGACGAGCACGGGCTTCAGCAACAGGTCGGGCGCCAGGGCATGCGCAGGTCCGGCGCCGAGCATGACCGGCACCGCGAGCACGCCCTCGAGCCCCGTTCCGCCTTCGAACTGTTCGAGGAACAGCTTCAGCAAACCGGTGTAGGTCGCCTTGAAGGTGGGGCTGGCGAAGACCACGAGTTCCGACCCGGCCACGGTTCGCACCGCCTCGGCCACGGCCGGGTCACCCCAGCTGAGCAGACCCGGACCGAACTCGACCAAGTCGATCACGGCGGGCTCCGCCTCCGGCCGCAGTCCCCGCGCGACCAGCGTGGCGGCGGTCAAGGTACGCGAGGCCGGTTTCGGATTTCCGACGACGACAGTGACCGTCATTTCGTCTCCTTTCAGATCACACCGTGCAGCGGCGGCGCGGCGTCGTGCAGCAGAGCCCGGCCGATGTGCTGGTACTTCCAGCGCACCGGGTCGTGCAGCGTGTGCGTGCGCGCGTTGCGCCAGAAGTGGTGCAGGTTCAGATCCGCGGCGACGCTGCGTGTTCCGCCGACCTCGAACAGCGCGGCGGACACGTCGTTGGCGGCGCGGTCGGCCAGCACCTTGGCGGTCGCCACGGCCAGTGACGCCTGGGCGACGCTGTCGACGCTCGGATCGACCCTGGTAGCCGCGTCCACCGCCCATCCGGCCGACGAGAGAGTCGCCTCCGCGGCGGTGACCGCGACCGACAACTCACCGAACCGCTGGATCAGCAGCGGGTCGTCCACCGCGTTCGCCACCCCCGCCTCGAACCAGGGACGACTTTTCGTGCGCACGAACTCCGTGGCCGCGCTGAGCGCGCCGCGGGCGATGCCGGTGTCGATGGCGGCGTGCAGAAGCTGCGCGAACGCGCCGTAGCCGGTCGGTGCGCGCACCGCGCCGGAGCGGGGAATCACCTGGTCGTGGTCGACCAGCACCTCCTCGAAAGACACCGTTCCGCTGCCGGTGGTGCGCTGCCCCAGCCCGTTCCAGTCGTCCACCACGCGCACGCCGGGCGTGTTCGCGGGCAGATAGGCGATGTACTCCCCGGGCTCGAGGCCACTGTGGCCCTCCGGATCGTCGAGCCGGGTGAGCACCGCGAACAGGTCGGCGAACAGCGATCCGGTGCAGTAGTACTTCACGCCGTCCACGCGGAATCGCTCGCCGACCGGTCGCAACGTGGTGGAGATGTCGGCGACGGTCGCGCCGCCGCGCTCGGACTGCGCGTTGGCGATGCGCCCACCGTCGAGCACCCGCCCGAAGTATCGCCCGCGCTGCCGCGCCGTACCCGCGAGCCGGAGCAGGTTCACATAGACGAAGTGGCTGTGCGGAATCTGCGCGATGTTGGGGTCGGCCGTGGCGAGGATTCGCGTCACTTCCGCGACCGCGCTCGGCGGCAGATCCGCGCCACCGTAGGCCGCGGGCACGGTGATCGCGAGCAGACCGCTGGCCGCCAGCCGATCGACCTCCGCGTACGGCAGCGCACGATCCCGGTCGCGCTGCGCGGCCCCCGGCGCGAACTCCGCCGCGAGCCGCTGCGCCACCGCGAACGCCTGTGCCGCCGAGAGGATGCGATCGGCGGCGACCGCGGTCATCAGTTCACCGCCGCGACAGGCCGCTGCGCGGCTTCCAGCTCACGCACCAGCGGGAGCACCTTCGCGCCGAAGTACTCGATCTCCTCCTGGAAGTGCAGGAAGCCGCCGAGGATCAGATCGACGCCGAGCTGCTTGTAGGCGACGATCCGCTCGGCCACCTGCTCCGGCGTGCCGATCAGCTGGGTGCGGAAACCGTCGTTGTACTGCACCAGGTCTTCGAACGTGGAGTCGGCCCACATGCCCTTGCGGTCCTTGGTGGACGCGCCCGCCTGCTGCACCGCGTCGCGGAAGCCCTCGACCGCGGGCTTGTTCGCCTTCTCGATGATCTCGCGCAGGGTGTCGCGGGCTTCGGTCTCGGTGTCGCGGGCGATGATGAAGCCGTTGAGCCCGAATTTCACTTCGCGGTCGTGGGCGCGGGCGATGCCGCGCAGGTCTTCGAGCTGCTCGGTGACACCGTCGAAGTCCTTGCCGTTGGAGAAGTACCAGTCGGCGTAGCGCCCACCGTTGCGCCGGGCGGCGGTCGAGTTGCCGCCCTGGAAGAGTTCGGGATTCGGGCGCTCGGGTGTGTTCAGCGGCTTCGGCTTCAGGGTGAAGTCCCGGATGCGGTAGAAGTCGCCGCCGTAGTTCACGTTGTCCTCGGTCCAGATCTTGCGGATCACCTCGAGGAATTCCGCGCTGCGCCGGTAGCGCTCGTCGTGCTCGAGCCACGGCTCCCCGAGTGCGGTGAATTCACCGGCGAACCAGCCGGAGACGACGTTGATGGCGAACCGGCCACCGGACAGGTGGTCGGCGGTGGCGCCGAACTTGGCCAGCACGGCCGGGTGCCACAGCCCGGGATGCACGGCCGCGATGACCTTCAGCCGTTCGGTGGCGCCGAGCAGCGCGAGGCTGAACGAGGTCGATTCGTGCTGGTACTCCGCGCCGTAGGAGGCGGTGTAGCGCACCTGGGAGAGCGCGTAGTCGAAGCCGTTGTTCTCCGCGGTCTGCGCGAGCTTCTTATTGTACTCGAAATCCCAGCTGGTGCGCTGCTCGATTTCGCTGGTGACCAGTCCCCCGCTGACGTTGGGCACCCAGTAGGCGAACCGGATCTGCTCGGCGATCTGCTCCGTGGTCATAGCTGCTCCATGGTTTTTCGGGGGTAGCCGTCGGATCGGAGGCCGGACGCCACGCATGCGTCCGGCGCTCCTTCCACTCCAGCACCGGGCCCCGGTGGGGACGAGGTTTTGAATCTGTGCGATTCGGATCAGGCGTCGGCGAGCGCAGGCGAGTAGCTCGACCTGGTGAACGTGCCCGCGGGCGCGAACCGGCCGAGCAGCGCGGCGGCGTCCTCGCCGGTGACCCGAGTGATGAACTCGCTCGCCGCTTCCGCTGAGTCGACCGGCAGGAACGGCTGCGGGCGATGCAGCAGGCCCACCAGCGCCGAGGCGAACGCCGGTTCCACGGCCGCCGCGGCGAAGAAGGCGTTGCCGATCTCGGCCAGCTCGGGATCGCTGAGGAACAGCCTGGTCACCTTGTTGGCCGCGTCGCCGCGCGCGGCCAGGAACGCCGCGTACTGGCGTGCGATCCACGCCTCGTCGAACGGGCCGTCGTGCACGGCGGCCGCCGCGACCAGCCGCTGCGCCTGGATCAGGCCGCTCTGCGCGCCCTGCCCCGCGATCGGGTCGTAGGCGATGGCGGTGTCACCGAGCGCGGCGACCACGTGCCCGCCCGCGGTGCGCCCGACACCGGACCGCACGACCGGCCGCACCGCGCCCTTCAACCACGAGTGCGGGTCCTCGGGGATGGTCTTCGTGGCCAGCACCTCCGGCAGGTCCCAGTCGATGTAGTCGCGGTAGAGGTCCTGCACGATCCGGTGCGCCGATTCGGCGGAGTCCGCGGCGGCGAAACGCTTCTCCCAGTCGCTGCCCGGACGCGCCCAGCCGAGGAACGCCCAGCTCGGCCCCGCGTCCTTGTGCAGGTACGGGCCCCACCACCCTTCGCCCTGGTCGGCGAGGATGGAGAAGCCGCTGTGCGCACCGCCCGCGACGCTGCGATGGGCGAAAACGTTCTCGTCGTAGCCGATTCCGGTCACGGTGACGGTGAGCAACGAGCGCTGCGGCGCGTCGTACGGGGTGCGCTGCGCGTCGACGGGGAACAGGTCCGACAGACCACCGCGACCGGTCGCGACCAAGGTGAGGTCGTTGGCGGCGGCGATGCCGTCGAGCGTCTCCGGCGTCACAGGCTCGACCACGAACCGGCCGCCGCGCTCCAGGAACGCGGTGAGCCGCTCGTCGGCCTTGAGCCGCGTGTCCACCGCGACGCCGACGAATCCGTCGAAATGACCGTCGAATTGGATCAATTCGGCGCGGTCGGGACCCGCGATGCGCACGCTCAGGCCGCTGTGCCGGGGCGCACGCGCGGTGTAGCTGTCCAATCCGAGAGCGGCCTCGGCCTGCTGGGTCTCACCGAATTCGAGCGCGGTGCCGGTGGCGGGCACGTCGTCGCGCAAGGCGCGCTGATCGCGCTCGCTGTAGAGGGTGACGTCGAAACCGGCGTCGAGAAGTCCTAGCGCCGCAGTGACGCCGGTCTGTCCGGCGCCGATGACCGCGGCCGAACGAGTGGAACGGGATACGGATTGCTGCGATGTCATGCAGGGATGATGCGATGGCCGCATGGCGCTCGCAGAGTGTTGCGATCACCGAGAATCAATGGGCAGACAGCGAATTCCCAGCGCGTACCATTCGGGCCATGTCGTTTGTCGTCGCCGATCCGACCGGAGACCGCACCGAGCAGTACCGACAGCTCGCCGCGCAGGCGCGGGCGCTGGTCACGGGCGAAACCGACCGTATCGCCAATGCCGCCAATCTCTCCGCGTTGGTCTTCCACGCGTTATCCGATGTGAATTGGGTGGGTTTCTATTTCTACGACGGGCGGGAACTGGTGGTCGGCCCCTTCCAGGGCAAACCGGCGTGCGTGCGCATAACGCTCGGAAAAGGCGTATGCGGCACCGCCGCGCAAACCAGGGAAACGCAGCTCGTGCCGGATGTGCACGCGTTCGACGGCCATATCGCCTGTGATGCCGACACACGTTCGGAAATCGTCGTACCGCTGGTTCGAGACGGTGCGCTCGTCGGGGTATTCGACCTCGACAGTCCACGCCCCGCCCGCTTCGACGAAGTCGATCGCGCGGGTTTGGAAGCGGTAGCCGAGATATTCCTCGCGGCGAGCTGATCGTTCGCCGCGCTGGAAACCGGACGGCGTCGGCGAAGTGGGCTCCGACGCCGCCCGACGATGTTACGAGTGCGCCTCGGCCGTCGCTCCGGGCCGCGAAATCGCATCCGGCAAGGCGGTCGATCCCGAGCCGCCCAGCCGATAGCTCGCGCCGCGATGCTCCGGAGGCAACCGGTCGCCCGCGCCGAACAGCGCGTTGCGCAACGTGCCGGGCGCGTACTCCTCGGCGTACGCGCCTCGGGCGGTCAACACCGGAACGACGTGCCGGACGATGTCCTCGAAGGTTCCCGGCGTGATCGCGTAGGCCACGTTGAAACCGTCCAGATCGGTTTCGGCGGCCCATTCCTGGAGCAGGTCGGCCACCGTCTCACCCGATCCGACGAATACCGGGCCCATGCCGCCGATGCCGGCCCATTTACCGATATCGCGGACCGTCCACTCCCGCCCGTCGTCGTCGAATTCCTGGAACGCCGCCACCGCCGACTGGATCGCGTTGCTCTCCACCTGACCGATCGGGGCGTCGAGGTCGTAGCGGGACAGATCGATGCCCATCCAGCCGGACATGAACACCAAGCCGCCCTCGACACTGGCGTAGGACAAGTACTGCTCGTGCTTGCGCCGCGCCGCCTCGTCGGTCGCGTCGGTGATGATCGTCGCGAGGGCGTAGACGCGCGCCGCGTCACGGCCACGGCCTGCCGCTTCGAGCGCATCCCTGATCCGGGAAACCGTCTGCGCCAGCACCCGTTTCGAGGGACCGGCGATGAAGACGGCCTCCGCGTTCTCGGCCGCGAACCGCACGCCGCGCGGTGACGCCCCCGCCTGGTAGATCACCGGCGTACGTTGCGGCGACGGCTCCGAGAGATGGATGCCCGGCACGGTGTAGTGCGTGCCGCGATGACCGATGTGGTGCACCTTGGCCGGGTCCACGTAGACGCCCGCGGCCGCGTCGCGGACCACCGCGTCGTCCTCCCACGAGCCTTCCCACAGCTTGTACAACACCTCGAGGTACTCGTCGGCCTGGTTGTAGCGCTCGTCGTGGTCGAGCTGGTCGGCCGCGCCGAAATTGCGCGCCGCCGACGGCAGGTATCCGGTCACCACGTTCCAACCGAGCCTGCCGTTGGTGAGATGGTCGAGCGTCGACAGACGCCGCGCGAACGGGTACGGGTGCTCGAATCCGGTGCCGGTGGTGATGCCGAACCCGAGATGCTCGGTGACCGCGGCCATGGCGGAGACCAGCAGCAGCGGGTCGGCCACCGGGATCTGCGCGCCCTGGCGCAGGGCGGCGATGTCGTTGCCGCCGTAGACGTCGTAGGTGCCGAGGACGTCGGCGATGAAGATGCCGTCGAAGCGGCCGCGCTCCAGCAGCTTCGCCAGCTCGGTCCAGTAGCCCAGCTCCTTGTAACGGTGCGACTGGTCGTCCGGATGCCGCCACAGCCCGGGTGACTGGTGGGCGACACAGTTCATGTCGAAGGCGTTGAAGCGGATCCGGCGGGTCACTGCGCGGCTCCGGCCGCCGGTGTGCGTTCGCCCGCGCTCCACGCGAACGGCAGATCGGCGCCGTTGAGCAGGTGATCGCCGATCGCCCGCGCCTTCTGGATCGCCGGGTTGTGCACCGAGATGGTTCGGGCGTTGCGCCAGTGCCGATCCAACCGCAACTGTTCGGAGACCACCGAAGCGCCGCCCACTTCGAACAGCAGCGTAGTGGCGGGCAGCACCAGGTCGATGACGGCGAGCTGGGCGCGAGCCGCGGCGAGTTCGGCCGCCACCAAGGCGCTCTCCTCCTGCGCGCCGCTCGCCAGCACGTCGTCGAGCACGTCGGCGACGGCGAGCACACTGGCTTCGGCGGCGAACGCGGCCGCCGACAGCCGCCCGATCACCTGCTGCACCAGCGGGTCGTGCCGGGGCAGATCGGCCGCGGAGTGGGTGTAGCCGCGGGTGCGCGCCGCGACCCAGTCCCGGACGTCGCGCTCGGCGCGCTTGGCGATGCCCGCGAGCACCGAGAGCTGGACCAGTTGCAGGTACGAGGTCGCGTAGGTCGGGCCGGGTGCGCCGTACCCGGGACCGAGAATCCGATCCTCGGTCACCACCACGTCGGTGAATTCCGTGGTGCCGCTGGCCGTCAGCCGCTGCCCGAAGCCGTCCCAGTCGTCGTGCTGGCGCACACCCTCGGCGTTCGCGTCCACCAGCACCCCGACGCGCTCGCCGTCACGGTCGGCGGCGGCCAGGATGTAGTCCGCGTACAGCGACCCAGTGCTGTAGTACTTCACGCCGTTGAGCAGCCACCGGCCGCCGTCCTCGGTCAGCGTTGTGCGGTAGCGGTCCACCGCGCCGACGCCCGGTTCGGTGATCGCGTTGCCCACCAGCGTGCCCTCGGACACCGCGCGCAGCCAGCGCTCCCGCTCCGGTCCCCGCTCCGCCAGCAACTGGTCCTCGACGAACGAGAAGTGCACGCGCAACGCCTGTGGCAGGTTCGACTCGGCCGCGGCGAGTTCGATGAGCAACCGGAACAGCTGCCGGACGGTGACGCCGTATCCGCCGAACTCGACCGGAACGCGCAGTGCGCCGAACTTCGCCGTGCGCAGCAGACCGACCTCGTCGTACGGCAAAGAGCGATCGATTTCCCGCGCTACGGCGCCCTGGGCGATCCGGTCGAAGATCGGGCCGAAGATCGCATCCAGTTCGGAGTCGGTGGTGGATTTCGCCTCGGTGGTCGTCATCAGCCCACGATCGCGCACCCCGGCCCGGGGCTCACGGGTTGCGCGCAGTGCGATCGAAAATGAGGACTCCCGTCTCCGGCCGGGCTACCGGACCGGTCGCTCAATGCTGATCGGTTCGGCAATGCTGATCGGTTCGGCCCTCCGAGGCCGGTGGGAGCCCGGCGAGGTTCTGCAGCAGAGCGAGTGCGCCGGCGTGGTCATCCGGGTCGAGAGCCTCGAACAGGATGCGCTGGACCTCATCGGCTTTCGGAAGCAGCTGCGCGTACTCGCGGCGTCCGGTGCGGGTGAGGGCGATCCGCCGTTCCCGCTTGTCGGCGGGGTTGACGGATCGCTTGATCAGATTCTTGCGTTCCAGTGAAGCGGCCGCCTGCGCCATTGTCGAGGTATCGGTCCGGACGCGGACGGAAATCTCGTGCTGCGGCGAGGGCCCGTCGGTGTAGACGACATTGAGAATGGCGAACTGGATCGGCGTGATCGAGTCTCCCACGGTGGCATGCCAGATGGAGTTGTGCCGCTGGTAGAGCAGCCTGATCAGGTGTCCCGGCGTCGCCGCGAAGACGTGCGGCGACGGCGCCGAGGTGAGTGACTCCATTCGCTGATTAGATCACGGCCCCACCGCGAGGCGGTTCGGATCGGTCGGTTGACCAGCACGGCTTCCGGCCACTGACGCTCGGTCAATAGTACGTTTACGGACTAATCTTCCCGCACCAGTGAGCGCACGAAATATGTTGTGTCCCAGCATATTTGACTGACACAGCGACGTACAGCCTCCGACCCCCTAACGTTTTGGGGTTGCCACCCCTGATCGAGCAGGGGTACTGTTCGGAATCGATCGAACTGACGCTTCCAGGTCTGAACCGGAAGCCGGAAGCACCACATAGTCGCTGTGCGACTGTGCCGCATAGATCGATTCTCGGGGGGAATGAGGGGTGGCATACCAATTTATTCGACGTGCCCTGCTCGATGAATGCGTACCGCGCATTCACGGGTAATCAAGGTCCGACTTACTGCCGTCGGCAGGCTCCGCCGCTCCGAATGAACGAGCGGCGGAAAAGCATCGCATTTATCGGTCTTCCGCGGCCGCACAACCGCGCGCCTCCAAATCAGCACAGGAACTGAGCATGACGACCATGAGCACCGCCCGGGTCGAAGCACTCGAGCCGAATCTACGTATCCATCCCCCGCAGGCAGCCACCGCACCGAAGTTGCTCGGAGTGGCCACCGCCAACCCGCCGGATCGCTACAGCCAGCGCGAACTCATCGATCTGCTGAGGATCACCGACCCCAAGATCCGTGGCGTCTTCCTCAACGGCGGTATCGAGCAACGACATCTGACCCTGCCCCCACGTGGCGACGACGGCGAATTCCGCGTCGAGACGCAAGCCGAACTCCTGGAGAAACACCGCAGCCAGGGCGTGCGCACCGGCGCCGACGCGATGCGCCGGTGCCTGCGCGACATCGGCCGCGACCTGCACGACGTGCGCTATCTGGTAGCCGTCACCACCACCGGATTCCTGACCCCCGGATTCAGCGCGCTGCTGATCAACGAGGTGGGCCTGGATCCGGATACCGCCCGGCTGGACGTCGTCGGCATGGGCTGCAACGCCGGGCTCAACGGCCTCGCGGCCGTGGCCAACTGGGCCGCCGCCCATCCGGGCGAACTCGCGCTGCTCGTCTGCTCCGAGGCCTGCTCAGCGGCTTACGTTTTCGACGGAACGATGCGCACCGCCGTGGTGAACAGCCTTTTCGGCGACGGCGCGGCGGCGCTGGCAGTACAGGCGGGCGACGGCCCCGAGCCCGATGAGCGGTCGAGGTCGAGCCTGACGCCCACGCTGTTGACCACCAGCAGCTACATGATCCGGCACGCGGTCGGCGCGATGCGCTACGACTGGGACGAGGAAGCGGGAAAGTTCAGCTTCTACCTCGACAAGGAAGTGCCCTACGAGGTCGGCGCGCACGCGGAGATCGTGATCGACAAGTTGCTGCGCGATACCGGCCTGCGGCGCAAGGACATAGCGCACTGGACCGTGCACTCGGGTGGCAAGAAGGTCATCGACGCGGTCAAGATCAACCTGGGCCTGACCTCGTACGACCTGCGCCACACCACGGGGGTGATGCGCGATTTCGGCAACCTGTCCAGTGGCTCGTTCCTCTTCTCCTACCAGCGGCTGCTCACCGAAGGCCGAGTCCGTCCCGGCGACTACGGCGTCCTCATGACGATGGGTCCGGGTTCGCAGATCGAAAGCGCTCTGCTCCGCTTCTGACTCACCTCGATCGAACTACACACAGGGGGAACGATGACTACATCCAACGGGTCCGGCACCAACGTCCTGGCCACGGTGATACCGGCCGATCAACCGTTGTCCACCGACCTGATCGACGCCGTGACGGCTATCGCCCTGCGCGCCGAAGACGCCCCACGCGACCTGCCACACGGTGTCGTGCTGTACATCTCCGGTCCGGAAGCGGGACAGAGTTTCTCGTGGCCGGGCGCCGTGGACATCGGCACCGTCGGCAAGTGGGAAGCCGCCTTGCGACGACTGGAACAGGTACCGGCGCCGATCGTCGCCGCCATCGACGGCGACGCCTATGGTCCCGCGGCCGAACTGCTGCTCGTCGCCGACTACCGGATACTGCGCTCCGGGTCTGTGCTCGGATTCGCCACCGCCGACGGAGGCACCTGGCCGGCGATGGCGCTGCATCGGCTGGTCACCCAGCACGGTGCGGGGCTCGCCAGGACACTCGCGATACAGGGCCGCAGCCTATCGGCAACCCAAGCGCTGGAGCACGGCTTGGTGGACGCGGCGATCGATGACGACGCCGAAGCCGAAACCCGCGCGGTCCAAGCAGGTCTGGCCCTGTTCGAGGCGACCGTGGGGACGGAGATCGCCATCAGCAGGCGTCTGATCCTGGACGCGGCGGTCACCCGATTCGAAGACGCGTTGGGCGCGCATCTGGCCGCCTCCGACCGAGCACTGCGGCGACTCGGGAGCGCGCTGTGACCGCACTGCCGCAGTTCATCGGCGACCTCGAATACGACCGGGCCGCGCTGCAGGCCGCTGCCGCCGAATGTGACCGCGTCCTGGACGAACTCGCCCCCGTCACGGAACGCGACGACGTGCAGGCCGCACGAGCCGCGCAAGCCCTCGACACGCTGCGAGCCCTCCGGCGGGCGTTCTTGCGCACGCATCTGTCCGCCGTGTACCGCGCCGCCACCGACAACCTGCGTGCTTCGCCACGGTTGACCGAGCTCGCCGCCGCGGTCACCACCGAGTTCCCCGGCCTGCTCCCCGAGCCCGGTCAGCTCGCCGCCGACGCCGCCGCGACGCAGGCGCACAAGGAAGGCTGGGAGATCGACCAGGGGATCTTCTTCCACGCGGTGTTCTCCGACCTGATCGCAGGCAACCATTTGCTCGACGCGATGCGCAGGCCGATCGGTCGCGCGCAGGCGCTGCTGCCGGACTTCGAGCGCACCGGCCGGATCACGCTACCCGCGGCGACGCTGACCCGCTCCGGCCACACCGCGACCATCACCATCACCAATACGCACTGCCTCAACGCCGAGGACAACCAGCACGTCGCCGACATGGAGACCGCGGTCGACCTGGTACTGCTCGACCGGCGATCCGAGGTCGGCGTCGTGCGGGGCGGTGAGATGACCCACCCGCGCTACCGCGGCAAGCGGGTGTTCAGCGCGGGCATCAATCTCACCGAACTGCACCTGGGCAAGATCTCCTACGTCGAATTCCTGCTCGGCCGGGAGACCGGATACCTCGCCAAGATCCTGCGCGGCCTCTCCACGGTCGATGATTCCGGCGATTGGCCCCCGCGGCTGCACACGAAGCCGTGGATCGCCGCGGTGGACACCTTCGCGATCGGCGGCGGGGCACAACTGCTGCTCGTCTTCGACCGCGTGATCGCCGCCGCCGACAGCTATTTCAGCCTCCCGGCGGCGCAGGAAGGAATCGTGCCCGGCGCGGGCAATCTCCGGCTCGGGCGTGGCTCGGCCCACCGGTTGTCGCGCGATGTGATCCTGTGGGGCAGGCGGATCCGCGCCACCGAACCCGACGCGCGATATGTCTTCGACAGCGTCGTCGAACCCGACGCGATGGACGTCGAAATCGACCGCGCTGCCGAGCGACTCGCCGCCGACGCGGTGGTCGCCAACAAACACATGATCGTGACCGCCGAGGAACCGCAGGACACGTTCCGCTCCTACCTGGCCGAATTCGCCCTGCACCAGGCGCTGCGCCTCTACGGCGTGGACGTGCTGGCGAAGGTGGGCAGGTTCAGCACGGGAGCGCGCCGGTGACCGCGCTGCCGGAGCCTGCCACCGTCGTCTATCGCAAGCAGGGTCGCGTCGCCACCGTGGAACTCGATCGCCCGGAAGTGTTGAACGCGATGAACTCGCGAATGCACGCCGAACTCGGGCGGGTGTGGGACGACATCGACCGCGACGACGAGATCTGGGTGGCCGTGCTCAGTGGCCGCGGCGGTCGCGCGTTCTCGGTCGGCCAGGACCTGAAGGAACTGTCCCAGCGCATCGGCAACGGCGACGGCTACTCCACGTTCGGCAGCGCGGGCAAGCCCGGGCACCCGCGGATCACCGATCGGTTCGGCTTCGCCAAGCCGCTGATAGCCAAGGTGGCCGGATACGCGCTCGGCGGTGGTTTCGAGCTCGCTCTCGCCTGCGACATCGTCATCGCCGCCGACAACGCCGAGTTCGGGCTCACCGAGGCCAAGCTCGGCCTGATTCCGGGTGCGGGAGGGGTCTTCCGGTTGCCGCGCCAGGCGCCCTATCGGATCGCGCTGGGCCATCTGCTCACCGGTCGCCGGATGACCGCGGCCCGCGCCGCCGAACTCGGCCTCGTCAACGAAGTGGTTCCCGCCGCGGACCTCGACGCGTGCACCGATGCCTGGGTCGCCGACATCCTCGCCTGCGCGCCGCTGTCGGTACGCGCCATCAAGGAAGCCGCGGCCGCGGCCCTGACCATGCCGCTGCCCGAGGCGTTCACCGCCCGGTACCACTGGGAAACCCTGCGCGCCGGCTCCGCCGACGCCCGCGAAGGGCCACGGGCGTTCGCCGAGAAACGACCACCGATCTGGACCGGCCGCTGAGCCGCGTCACGACCGGGTGCAGACCTATCGAGAAACGAAGGGCCATGACATCTACACCGCCCCGCAGGCTGGGCCGCGACATCATCTTCGACTATCTGCGTGACGTCGGCACCGAATACGCCTTCGGTGTTCCCGGCACGCACGAGATTCCGTTGCTGGACGGCACGACCATTCCCGAAAACGGCGTCGAGTACGTGCCGTGCCTGCACGAGAACATCGCGCTCGGCGCGGCCATGGGCTATGCCCGGATGTCGGGGCGGCCCGGCGCGGCGATCGTCCACATCACCCCTGGCACGGCCAACATCATCGGCAACCTGTTCAACGCCTACCGATCCAATATCCCGCTCATCGTGTTCTGCGGGCAGCAGCACAGCGAGCTACTGATCCAGGAACCGATTCTGGCCTCCGACCTGGTCCACACCGCCGAGCAGTACACGAAGTGGGCCCACGAGATCCGCAGTGTCGACGAAATGCCGCTGGTGTTGCAGCGCGCTTTCAAAGAACTCCTGGTTCCGCCGTTCCGGCCGGTATTCGTCTCGTTGCCGTGGAACTTCCTGCTCGAAGCGCCCGCCGTGCAGGAGCCGGGACGGGTGACGCGCATCGCGCACGCCGTAACCGCCGACCCGTCCGGTGTCGCCGAGGCGGCGCACCAGCTGGCGAACGCGAAGAACCCGGTGGTGCTCGTCGGGGACGGGGTAGGCGAGGCGGACGCATGGCCGGAGATCGAGCGCCTGGCCAACGTGCTCGGCGCGGCGGTGTACTCGGAGAACCAGGCCAGCCGGATGAACTATCCGAATGATCTGCCGCACTGGCAGGGCGAGCTCGTACCCACCCAGGACGGGGTGCACATGCAGCTCGCCGATTTCGACACCATCTTCCAGGTCGGGGTGAATTCCCAGGCACAGATCCTGGTGTTCCGCTGGGAGAAGGGCCCGATCATCCCGTCCACGCTCACCCAGGTGACACTGCACAACGATCCGTGGGAGATCGGAAAGAATTCCTATGCCACGGTCGGTGTGCTCGGCGACGTCAAACGCAGTCTGCCGCTGATCATCGATGCCGTCGTGGGACACGCCGCGTATGACGAAGCCGCGGCGGCACAGCGCAATCGGCGGCTGCTGGAGCTCGACGCCCGGCGCGACAAGGCATTCACCGAGGCAGGAGCCACCGCCGCCGGCCACGAGCCCGCGATTCCGGACTACATCGTGCCGATGAAGCTCGCCGAAGTGCAGAAGACGCTCGACAAGCCGCTGACCGTGATCAACGAGGACTTCGCGATCTCGGCGGCGATCCAGAAGGCGATCGCCTACGACGCACCCGACGCCTACTTCTGTACTTCCGGCGGATCCCTCGGGTTCTCGCTGCCCGCATCGATCGGCATCGCCCTAGCCCTGGGCACGCGCCGCTACGTCGTGACGATAGTCGGCGATGGTTCGGCCCTGTTCCACACCAATTCGTGGTGGACGACCAGCAAATTGGCACTGCCCGTGCTCTATCTGGTGATGAACAACCACGAGTACAAGACCCTCATGACCGGCCTTTCCGCCATAGGGCAGATCTACGGCTGGCAGCCGACCGGCGACGCCTGGTACCTGCGGTTGGGCAGGCCTACCCAGGACTTCGCGGAGATCGCCGACACCTTCGAGATCGACGGCGAAGTGGTGACCAGGACCGCGAAACTCGCCGATGCGCTGCGGCGCGGGTTCAAGGCCCTCGACAAGGGCGAGCCCTACGTGATCGACATCCGTATCGCCTCGGCGTCCGCGCCACCGATCGACATGCTGCTGGCCGAGAACCCGGACGTCGACCCGGTTCTGATCGAGCGACTCCAGTCCATGGGCCCGCCGTGATCGGCCGGACCGTCCAGCCGCGCTCGCGCGCCCGCTCGATGAGCGGGCGCACCGCACACGGAGAAAGGGAAACATGACCGAGGCAAGCCGGCATTCCTTGCAACTGAATCGCCGCACGCTGCTCGGCAGCGCCGCTGTCGCCGCGCTCGGCGCAGCGGGAATCGGAGGATTCTTGCTCACCGAGAGCGTCGTCGGGCCATGGCGGCTGACGGCGCGCAGATTGGTGGATCGTCTGCAGAACACCGCGGGCGGCTCCTTCCCCGGTTGCCGGCGCAACCACGCCAAAGGGCTCGCGGTCGCCGGGTATTTCGAAAGCAATGGCAACGGCGTCGAACTGTCGAAGGCATCGGTATTCCGGACGGGCCGCTACCGGCTCGACGGCCGGTTCTCCCTCGCAGGCGGTAACCCGCATATGCCCGACGCACCGACCGCCCCCCGCGGACTGGGGCTGCGATTGTTCCTCCCCGGTGGGGAGCAGTGGCGGATGGCGATGATCAACATCCCCGTCTTCCTCGATGCGACACCCCAGGACTTCTACGACCGCACGCTCGCTTTCGCGCCGGATCCGGCTACCGGCAAGCCCGATCCCGCCGTGATGAGCCGATACGTAGCATCGCGCCCGAAGACGGCCGCCGCGCTGAGCGTCATCGAACAGGGCGCTCCACCACCGACTTTCGCGGACACCGCGTTCTTCGGGCTGAACGCCTTCGAGTTCTCCGACGCTCGCGGCGGCACCGTACCGGTGCGGTGGCGACTGGTACCGGACAATCCACCTCGAGTCGCACCGCCCGCGACCGGCGAGAACGCGCTCTTCGACGGTTTGATCGCCGCCGTGCGGACAGCGCCGCTGCGCTGGAAATTCCTGGTGACAGTGGGCGAGCGTGGCGTCGACCCCACCGACGACGCCACGAAGGCGTGGCCGCCCGATCGGCGTGAAGTCCAGGTCGGCACCGTTGTGCTGGAACAGGTGCACACCGAATCCGGGCACAACGTGCAGAACGTGAACTTCGATCCGCTCGTGCTGCCCGACGGCATCGGGCCGTCCGATGATCCGCTCCTGCAGGCTCGTTCGGCGGCCTACGCCGAGTCCTACCGCCGCCGCGCGGGTGAAGCGAAGCCCACCGGAGCCGTCGTGGTGAGGGAGGCCTGACCCGATGGCGCTCACCGAACGCACCGCCGACACCACCCGATTCGGCGTCACCGCGCGAATCCTGCACTGGACGATGGCGGCCTTGATCGTGGCCATGATCGGCATCGGCGCGGCGATGGTCGGCTACCTCGGCCCTTACAGCCGGTTGTTGTCCTGGCACAAGACCATCGGGCTGATCATTCTGCTGCTGGCGGTCGTCCGTCTCGTCTACCGCGTCCGGCACCGGCCGCCACCGCAGATCGAAACCATGGGCCGACCCGAACGGCTCGTCGCGATCGGATCCGAGATCCTGATGTACGCGCTGTTCCTGGCGCAACCGCTCGTCGGGTGGGCACTGGTTTCGGCATCCGGGATCCCCATCCAGATCCTCGCGGGGCTGCGTGTCCCGGCGATCGCCCCGGCCGATCCCCAGCTGTACGCCACGTTGCGAACACTGCACAGCGTGCTCGCCTATCTGCTGTTGTTCGCGCTGGTGGCCCACGTCTGCGCGGTCGTCTTCCATACAGTCGTCCTGCGCGACAAACTACTGCGCCGCATGACCTTCCCTCGCAGCGATAGATGAGCAGAACGGCCGGCCAGGGAATCGTGCTCGTCGGCACGACTTTGCGTGCCCCTTTGACCTGTGTGGGACCGCTGATGCCGGTGATCACCGGCGACACCGGCCTATCGGACACCCACGCGGGGCTGCTCACGGCCCTGCCCCTACTGATCTTCGCGGTCGTCCCCGCGGCGGTGCTGCGAACCGTCCATCATGGCCTCGACCGGCTCGTGCGGCTGGCGCTGGTCGCGATGCTGGTGGGGCTGGTGGTTCGCTCGACGCCGGGCCAGCTGTGGCTTTTCACCGGAACGGTGGTGCTCGCGGTGGCGATCGGGTTCGCGAATGTGCTGCTGCCCGCGATCGTGCGCGACAGCGTCTCCTCCGCGCGGGTCACGGCGGTCACCGGCGCCTGGGTGGCCGGGATGTGCGCCGCGGCCGCGGTCTCGTCCGGAATCGCGGTTCCGCTGGCCGATCTGCTGCCCGGCGGGTGGCGCTCCGCGCTGGCCTCGGCAACGCTGCTGGTCGTGGTGGCCTTGCTGGTCTGGCAGACGCGCGAGGGACCCGTATCGGAGCCGGAGCTCACCGAGCGCCGGGTATCCGTGCGCCGGGTCTCGATGCCGTGGCGTTCGCCCTTGGCCTGGCAGGTCAGCGCGTTCATGGGCTTGCAGGCGTTGGGGTTCTACACGACGCTCGCGTGGCTGCCCACCGTCCTCCAGGACAACGGCGTGACCGCCGAGACCGCCGGTTGGTCGCTGTTCGCGTACCAGATCCTCGGTCTGCTCGTGATCAACACGATGCCGTGGCTCGTCCGCACCACCGTGGCGAAACGCCGCCTCGCCGTCGCCGCCTCGGTGCTCGCCGCCGCGGGCTTCCTGCTCCTCGCCGTCGACCCCGACTCGGCTCCCGTGGCCATCCTGCTGCTCGGCATGGGCGCCGGTGCCAGCTTGGCCCTGGCCATGGCATTTCAGAGCGAACGCGCCGGCGATGCCATCCAAGCGGCCGCGCTGGCCGCGATGGCTCAGACCGTCGGTTTCGCCATGGCCGCTCTCGGCCCACCCCTCCTGGGCATCCTGCACACCCAGACGAGCGGCTGGGCAGTAGCACTGTGCGTGCTCACGGCGCTGACCCTCCTACAGGCAGGCGCCGCGGCCGGAGCCGGTCGGCCCCACCTCGTTCGATCGGCCGAACAGGCGGTCTAGCGCGATGGCCGCCATCCCCGGTCGCGTGGGCGCGATCGAACCGCCGCCGCCTCGAGCACGGTGATCCGGTGGTCGGTGGGCTCGGCGAGGCGTTGCCGGAGCGCGGATTGCCACGTGACGGTGTGGTCACCTGCAACCGGCCGCACCACCCCGCTGCTCGCGGCTGTGAGCGCCGCCGGGCGTTCTCGGCACCGCGCCACCGAGCCCGATGCGCGCGGTGCTCGACCGGCTGCGAAGCCACGGCGGCGTGCTCGTCGTCACCGGAGCAGGATGGGCAGCGCGGACGGATCTGGAAATCCGCAGTGCGCGGTAGTGAAACGGGCCACACCCCATCACATCGTCGGGTGCTGTCTCGTCCTCTGGTCGAAGACATCCATCTGCCACGGAGTACTCATGCGATCCGAATTCCGAATCCGCCGCCTGGCCCTAGGGCTCGCCGCCACACTGTCCGCGCTGTTCGCACCGACGATTCCGGTCGCCTACGCCGGGGAGCCGCCGAGTTCGGCCCCGCCCTCGCAGTACCTGACGCGCGTCGAATCCCGGTATGTCGAAACCGATCTCGCTCGGTTCCACTACACGGTCTCGGGTAGCGGATCACCCGTAGTCCTAGTCGCCGGGGGCGGCCTGTGGGGGTACTCGTGGCGGGAGGTGGCCCCCGCGCTCGCCCAGCAGCACACCGTCTACGCGGTCGACCTGCCCAGCCAGGGCTACACCGAATTGCACGACGCCGGTTTCGCCTTCGACCTGCCCGCCATGGCGGACGCCATCGCGACCTTCCTCGACGCCGTCGGCTTGAATCGCACCGCGCTGGTCGGGCACTCGTGGGGTGGGGCCTGGAGCCTGTACTTCGCCGAACAGCATCCAGAACGCGTCGAGCGGCTCGTACTCCTGGACTCTCCCGGCCTGGACGCCGAAAAAGCCCCGATCACACCACTGTTCAAGACGCCGGTCATCGGTGAGATAGCCACCGATCTCACGACCCGGTCCTTCTACGCCGACAGTATCCGCGGCACGTTCACAAACCAGGCTCTCGTCACCGACGAACTGATCGACGAGTTCTACCAGCCGTTCTCTCGGCCCGCCAACCGCAACGGTTTCCTGGCGCTGTGGCGAAACCTCGACTACCGCCTCACCGACGCCGCACTGAACCAGGTGACCGCACCCACCCTGGTGCTCTGGGGCGGCGACGACCAATGGTTGCCGTCCTCACAGGCCACCCGACTGGCCGACCGCATCCCCCGCGCCGAAGCGGTCATCCTGCCCGGCTGCGGCCACACCGTGCACGAGGACTGCCCCGCCGCAACCATCCCCCGGATCACGACATTCCTGAACTGATCACCTGAACGAGAGCAGCCGCGCATCGAAAGCCGGGGTCCAGTTCGACCATGGTCGTTTCGGAGAGCCGCCTGGCCGCAACGCGCAGTCCTAGGTGGTGCAGCTGCACGGAATCCGGCGCTGAGCCGGTCCGGCAGCGGTTCCGAAAAAATCTTGGCCGACAGCGATGAGTTCTCGGACGGTGCTGCGTCCTATCTGTTGAACGCGCTACCAACCCGGCGCGACCGACCAGAAGGACCAGAAATGACCACTGCCAACGCCACCGCCGACTTCTCCGCCGACGTCACCGACCGTCCCGGCAAAATCCGCAACCGCGTCCTGTGGACCCTGCAGATCCTGCTCGGCCTGTTCTTCATCATCGCCTCCGGCGGACCGAAGCTCGTGATCCCGAACACCCTGGCGGACAACGCCCCCGAGAATCTGACCATCCCCCTCGGGCTGCTCATCTTCATCGGAGTCGCGGAGGTCGCCGGCGGTATCGGGCTGATGGTGCCACGGCTCAGCGCCCTGGCTGCCGCGGGTCTGTCCGTTCTCACCGTGCTCGCCGCCGGGACTCAGGCCTTCATCGCCGACAAGCCCGTGATGGGGATCTTCCCCCTGGTACTCGCCGCGATCTTCGCCTGGATCGCCTACGAGCGCCGCGCCACCATCACCGATCTGCGCAACTCGCTTTCGCGATGACCAATCCCTGAGTACGACCGGCGATCGGTGGCCCACCCACCGATCGCCGCTCGTGCGTTCCCGGATCGATCGCCCGTCGGGTTGGCGGCAATCGATCCAGCGGCCATCTGGTCCGCGGCCCCCAGACTCGGGCGCCGTGCCAGGTGGCCGTCGTCGCGTCCGTGCACAGAGGCCCGATCCGGCTGAGGAGTCAGCACAGATAGCTGTGATAGCCCCTGGGCATCTCGTCATCGACGATGTGGTTTCCAGAGGTGGGAAAGGGGAAGCGGGATGGTCGTACCGGGACGTTAGCGTGGGAATCTCCGCCCCAACGGGGGTGGTGATCCGCCTCTGGGACGGGTCAGTGGATGCGGCGCTAAGGCAAGGTGTGGATGTCGGTACCCGAGGAGCGGACTGCGCAGCGGCAGTTCGCGTTGCAGGTCTATCAGGAAATGATGAAGGCCGGCGCCACCCGAGTGTCCTATGACCCGGATGAGTTCGTCATCCGGTACAACGGCGAAATGGTGCTCAATCTGAGCAACATCTTCCAGCAGGTGCGGGATTCCCCTGCCGAGGAACGACGAGCCGAGGTGGAGCGGTTCGTCACCGCGATGATCGCTCCGGCTCCGACACTGTCGAGCTGGGACCAGGTCCGTCCGCTGTTGCGACCCGTTCTGCGGCCCTGCACCTACGGGCTCGAAGACTCCGTTTCCCAGTTGCGCCGACCGGCTTTTCCGTTTTTCGACGAGATGGTGGCGATCGATGAGCCGGGCCGGATCCGGCTCCCGGCACAACAGCAGCTGGTCGAATGGGGCGTGGACGCGGACGAGGTGTTCGACACCGCGCGGCGGAATCTCGCGGAGACGGTCATCACCACCGAGTTCGAGGAGGATGCCATAGTCCGCATCGTCGTCGACGACCCGAGCTATCTCCCGTCGTGGCTGCTGGTCCCGGGCTGGCTGGCGGCGTGCACCAGCAGCTACCGGCACCGGCCGGTGGCGTTCATTCCGGATCACACGTCGTTGATCGTCGCACCGGGTGATCCGGAACTGCTCGAGCATCTGTACCAGACCGTGGAGCAGCAAGTCCGTGAAGCCGCCCGCCCCCTGTCACCGCAGGCCTACACAGTCGACGACAACGGGAGGGTGGTCCCACTGGATCGGGCGATCACCGGACCGTTGCCGCCCGCCGTCGACCGGGCCCGTACGCTGCTGGCCTGCACGGGATACGGAGAGCAGCGGGAGTGGCTGGAGAGCAAATACGACCTGGCCGCGGACTTCGACGATGACGAGTCCGCCGATCTCTATTTCGCCGACATCATGGTGCACCAACAGGATGAGGATAGTTCGCCGCGAATGGTGACGGTGTGGGGGGAAGGGGTGCGCACGTCGCTGCCCGAGGCGGATTACATCGCTTTCGTACGTGAGGACATGGAACAGACGCTCATGGTCCCGTTCCGGACCGCGGTCGAGATCACCGGCATCATGCCGATCCGCGAGCTTCGCCCGACTCGATACCGCGCGGTCGACTGGCCCGACCGCGTTGCATGGTCCCGCCTTTCGGAGGCGGCTGTGACGCTCGAGCCGGCAGACCGAAGCTGAGGACGGGGTCACGACGACCAGACGGGCGGCCCGAAACGGCCGGATGATCGGTGTCGAGCTACGGCGCCCACACGTCGAGGCGGATCCGATGTCGGTGCCCGCCGCTACAGTCGCGGCGTGACTGGTTCGCGGTACTCGTTCACGGCGGAAGTGTGGGAACACCAGGGGGATGCCGCCTGGTACTTCGTCTCGCTGCCCGAGGACGTGGCCGACGAGATCGAGGAGCGGTACGCGCATCGTTCGGGTGGATTCGGTGCGGTGCGGGTGCACGTGGTCGTCGGCGGCAGCCGGTGGTCCACTTCGCTGTTCCCGGACAAGTCGCGGGCCACCTACGTGCTGCCGGTCAAGAAGGCGGTGCGGGTCGCCGAGGGGCTGGAGGCGGGATCGGCTGCGCGAATCGAGCTCACCGTCGCACTCTGAGGCGCGAATCCGCGGCGACATCGAACCACTTCGCTCGACGTTCGTGCGCCGGTTCGGGATTCAGTACTGGACCGTGCGCCCCGGAGGCGGCACCCATCCCGCGGCGGCACTGCGCTTGCTCGCGCTCCGCTTGACCGCCACCACCACGATCACGAGCACACCGAGCACAACGCCACCGAAACCGAGGGCGAGCGCACCGAGCAGGGTGCCGACGAACGACGAACCGAGGCCTCGGCCGACGGCGACCGTCACCTCGGAGCTACCCGCCGTGGTGACGCGGTAGGCGCCCGGCTCGGCGGCATCGAACGAGAACCCGGCCCGTCCCTCGTGCTTGCCGAAGGAATAGGTGACGGAGGCGTCGTACTTCCGCAAGTCCACGTGCTTGCCGTCCGGACCGAGCACCCGGAGGTTGACCGTGCCGGAGCTGCCCCGGGACGACGCGCCCGGGTACTCGAAGTACACGGTGTAGCCGCCGGACTCCGCCAAGTTCACCACGCCGGAGCCGGGCACCCCGACCCGCTGGAAATCATCGATCCGGCCGGAGGTCTGCAGGAAACCGACGGCCCCGAGCACGATGCCGCCGATGATTCCGAGGGCGATCAGCGCGCCGCCCAGCACGAACCAGCGGCCGGAGGGAGTGATCGGTTGCGGTGTCGGCGATCCCATCGGAATCGGCGACGTCGGGAAAGGCGGCTGTGACACGGTCGAATCCTCGGCTTTCGGTCGACTCCCGCGTCGACGTAGCGACAGCGTACGGCCTGCTCCGCCGCCCCGCTACGCGAATCGTGGACTACCCGGCCGAGACCGCCGTCCAGCGACGATCGCCTGCGCTCAGCGCGGCTGGGCCGCCGACATGCACTCGCCGGCGATGCGACCACTGGCGGCGCGCGCCTTGTCCGCGTCTTCCTTGCTCATCCCCAGCGTCTCCTGGTTGGGAGCCTTGGTGTCGTACTCGTCGCTGATCATGATCCGCAGTCCGGCCTGCGAGATTCCCTGGTCGACGAACACCTTCGCGGCGCAGTCGGCCAGTTGCTTGTTCTTGAGGCCCTTGTCCTGCAACGACTTGGCGAGATCGGCCTGCGTCACCGTGGGCGCCGCCGTGTCCTTGTCGCTGCCGCATGCCGCGAGCACCGGCAGCGCGATCAGCGCCGCGGCGATCATGCAGATCCGCACCTGACTCCTCTTCCTCGACTGACCACCGTCGGTGGCGTGGCCACCATAATGCCGCGCGGCGTCCAGCGGTAGTCGTTCCGCTCCTCAGGCATGGGATACGTTGCGGCACAGCGATTCACCAGGGAACAGATCCTAGAGGTCCATCGCGGCGCGCAACGCGGTGTCGAGCCGCTCCAGGGTGTCGGTGTCCACCACGTCGACCCGCTCGGCCAGCCACCCGCGGAAGATGCGCCCGATGTTCCCGGCATGCACCCAGCCGTGTTCCTGCACCGGAACCGCGAGGATGTCGTGCGGATCGTCCTCGATGACCTCGGCCGCGATCAGCCAAGGGCGAGGCGATTCGTTGATACCGTCACTGCTGATGAGCACGACCGTTCGGCGACGCGGCGAACCATGCGGGTTGTAGATCCACAGTTCACCCCGACGCACGCATCGCCTCCTCGGCGGCCGCCAGCT
The DNA here is from genome assembly GCF_015477775.1 of Nocardia abscessus. Classification (GTDB taxonomy): domain Bacteria; phylum Actinomycetota; class Actinomycetes; order Mycobacteriales; family Mycobacteriaceae; genus Nocardia; species Nocardia abscessus_A. The sequence goes on from NZ_JADLQO010000001.1 coordinate 451,558, forward strand.
CGGCCGCGTCGGCGGCGGCCTCGGCGGTCACATCCGACACCGGACCGACCCCGGTGCGCACGGCTTCCCGTCGCGCGGCCTTCGATATCCACGCCGACGGCGACATCCCCGCGCGAGCCGCCGCCTGCTCAGCGTATGACCAGGCGGCTTCATCCAGCGAAAGGGTGACCTTACGCGTTGCCATACCAATTATCGTACCGGCGCGATCGTGCGCTGCGCCAGCCCTCGGCCCACCCCGGTTCCAGCCGCCACGACACCCGCGTGATCCCAACTGATGACAGGTGACTGCTGTTAGGGTTGGCCCATGACGACGTTGCACCATCACCGCGTCGGCGCGGGCGAGCCGCTCGTGCTGGTCCACGGAGTCGGAAGCCGGTGGCAGGTGTGGGAGCCGATCATCGCCACCCTGGCGGCGTCGTACGAGGTGATCGCGGTCGATCTGCCCGGCTTCGGCGGATCGACGCACCCGCTGGCGCACACCACGGTGCCCAACCTCACCGAGGCGCTCGCCGAATTCCTGGCCGCGCAAGGGATCGAGCGGCCACACCTCGCGGGTAATTCGATGGGCGGGCTGATCACGCTCGAACTGGGCGCTCGCGGACTGGCTCGCTCCGTCACCGCCTACTCCCCGATCGGGTTCTGGGACAACGCGGGTCGCGTGTGGTGCCAGCAGTCGCTGGGCAAGTCGCGGGCGCTCGCGCGCCTGTTGCGGCCCGCCCTGCCATCGGTCCTCGGCACCGCCGCGGGCCGGACCGCCTTCCTCTCGCTGGTCTTCGGCAAGCCGTGGGCACTGGACAAGCAGGTGGCGCTGGAGACCGCCATCGGCGCGGCGGACTCGGCCGGATTCGAGGAGGCGCTCGCCTCGTTCACCGACGTCCGGCTGCCGGAAACCGGCGCTCTGGCCGACATTCCGGTGACGATCGCCTGGGGCACCCGCGACATTCTGCTCACCTACGCGACCCAGAGCCGTAAGGCGCGCAGCGCGCTGCCGCACGCCGAACACGTCACGCTGCACGGCAGTGGGCACACGCCGTTCTTCGACGACCCGGCCGGCTGCGCCCAGGTCTTGCTCGAGACGATCACCCGCACGCGGTAGGCGTCCGCCCGTTCAGCGTGCGGGCGGATCGAGCAACGTGTCCGCGGCCGCCGTGCCGAGCAGGACGCGTACGGCGTTGCCCCACCGGTGCCGCAGGATCTGATTCCGGCTCGCGTCTCCGGTGAGCAGCACCCGCAAGGCCAAGCCGGTCATGATCTCGATGGTGAACTCGGTGATGGTCGGAACCCGTGGGTCGTCCGGGAATTCGCGACGGAAACTGTCGCGAATGCTGGTGTGCATCAGTTCGAACAGGCGGACCTCCAGCGGCAGGAACGCCGCTCGCAGTTCCGGGTCGGTGCGCGCGCCGACCCACATCTCCAACGCAGCCCAGAACGACGGCCCGCTGAGCATCCGCATGGTCAGTTCGACGGCCGTCTCCAACCGGTCCGCCTGGTCGGGGATCGCCTCGAATTCGCTGGTCAGCTGGTCGAATCGGCGCTGTGCCACATGCTCGACGGCACCGGCGAGCAAGTCGGCCCTGGTCGGGAAGTAGTGCTGCAACGTCCCGCGCGGCACGCCTGCCCGTTTCTGCACCTCGAGCGTGGTCGTGCCCGCGTAACCGACCTCGACCAGACTCTCCACCGCCGCGTCCAGCAGCCGCGTGCGCATGCGCTCCCTGCGCTGCGCCTGCGGCTGCCGGACCGGTCGCGGCACGCCCCTCAGCGTCCCTGCCACCGAGGCTCGCGCTTCTGTGCGAACGCCAGCGCACCCTCGGCGGCATCCTTGGACAGCAGCGCGGGCAGGGCGATCTCGCCCTGCTTCGCGAAGGCCTCCCCGACCGGCCAATCCGGCGACTCGTCGATGATGCGCTTGCTCGCGGCCACGGCCAGCGGTGCGGCGGCGGCGATCTCGGCCGCGAGTTCGAGCGCCGCCGACAGCGCCGCACCCGGCTCGGTGACCCGGTTGACCAGGCCGAGCTGATAGAGCCGCTCGGCGCCGATCCGCCCGCCGGTCAGCGCGAGTTCGGCGGCCGTGCTGCGCGGCAGCCGCTGGGTCAGCCGCAGCACACCACCGCCCGCCGCCACCAGACCGCGCTTGACCTCGGGGATGCCGAACTGCGCGTCGCGGGCGGCGACGATGAGGTCGCCCGACAGCGCCAGCTCGAAACCACCGGCCAGCGCGAAGCCCTCGACCGCGGAGATCATCGGTTTCGCCGGGGGCTTCGCCGAGATACCGAGTGGACCGCGGCGCTGCGTCATCGGCATCTCGCCTTTCGACGCGGCGACGAGATCCATACCCGCGCTGAAGGTTCCGCCCGCACCGGTGAGCACGAGCACGCGCGCCGCGTCGTCGGCCTCGAACGCGTCGACGGCGGCTTCGATGGCCTGCGCGGTGGCCAGATTGATCGCGTTGCGCGCCTCCGGACGGTTGACCGTCAGCACGGTGATCGCGTCGCGCCGCTCGACAAGGACGAAGTCGGGCCTGCCCGCCTCGGTCATTTGACGCTCCTCTCGGTGAGCAGGGTGAACGAGTCCGCGGCGATCTCGGCGTCCGCGCCGAGCGGATCGCCCGCGGTGAACGCCGCGAGGGTGTCGGCATCCGACGCCCGGACCAGTATGCGGGTCCCCGCCGGTGTCAACGCGCTCACCACAACGGCTTCCGGCTCGTCGGCGCGGTCCGGCGCAGGGCCCTTGCGGTAGGCGACGGTGTACGCCTCGACCGAGGCGGGGCCGGTGTACCCGGGCGCCGGTTCGCGCCGGGCCCGCGGCACTTCCGCTTCGACCGCACGGAACAGCCGCTCGGGTGGCCTGGCCGAGTACACGCCGACGCCGTGCTTGGTGCTGTACCAGCCGAGCGCCGTCGCCAGGCCGTAGGCGTCCGGGTCCGCGCGCAGGAGGCCGAACAGTGTCGCGATCGAATGGGTCGTGTAGTTGTTGCCCGGCCCGCCCGCGAAGGTGAGTCCGCCGGTGACCGACAGCGGCCGTGCCGGATCGTCGATCGGCAGGCCGAGTTCCTCGGCGGCGATCTGCACCGCGACCGGGAAGCAGGAGTAGAGGTCGATGTGGGCGACGTCGTCTATCGCGATCCCGGCCGCGCCGAGCGCCGCTTTCCCCGCCGCCGCGATGGCGGGCGAGCGGGACATGTCCATACGCTCGGAGACGAACCACTCGTCGGTCGCGGTGGCGCCGCCGTGGGGGAACACCCACCGGTCGCGCGGCACCCCGGCGGCGTCGGCGGCCGCCGCGCTGCACAGGATCAGACCGGCGCCCAGGTCGACGGTCAAGTTCGCGACCATCAGCTTCGGATACGGCGTGGACACCATTCGGTTGGCGGGCGCGGGCGTCACGAGGTCGGCGGCGGTGTGCGGGACGGGCTGCCACGCATACGGATTGCCTGCCGCGATCTGCGACAGCCGCGCCCAGAGTTCACCGATCCGCTCCCGGTGCGCCGCCTCGCTCGATCCGAGCCTGCGGCGCAACGCCGTCTCCATGAGCGCGTAGAAGTACACCGGACCCCATAGGCCGGCGGCGGTCTCCATATCCGAGTTCGGCCCCCGATCGGAGCCGATGACCTCGTCGGGGCCTACGTCCTCCGGCTGCTCCGGCCAGTCCACCGCCGCGCCGGTGCGGGTGGCGGCGTTCCAGGAGGACACCGCTTCGGCTCCGGTGAGCAGTGCGATGTCCGAGCGGCCGTCGGCGATGGCCTGCGCGACGGTGTTGAGCAGCCGCTGCGGTGCGTCGCCGCCGAAGCGCGCCGATTGCACGGTCCTTCTCGGGGTGGCGCCCACATCGGCGGCGACGAGCGCGCCCAAGTCACCGTAGGGACGGCTGACCGGGGCGACGGCGGCGATCAGATCGGCCGATCGCAGCAAACGGTCACCGACACCGCTGTCGGCGCCCGCCCGGCGCAGCGACTCGGCGGCGAGTTGGACCGGGCCGGGCAAACCGGGCTCATCCGGGCGATGTACGACCTGCCCGGCGCCGATGAGCACCGGCGTCCTCGGGTCCATTCCGGCTGGCAGCATGCGTCCTCCGCTCCATAACCGTCAGCATTGACGGTAACTAGAGTCCGATTAGAACAGAGCCCGAGTGATCGGGCAACAGCGCGCGAGCAGAACTGACTCATGAGTAAGATTCCGGAATGGGCACCAACATCGCACTGCGGTTCGACGAGCACCGCGCGTACGTCACGCTCGACCGGCCGGACAAGCACAACGGCCTGACCGTCGACATGCTCAGCGGACTGGTTGCCAGCGCTCGGACCATAGCCCGCCGCAGTGACGTACGCGCGGTCATCCTGTCCGGCAACGGCCCCAGCTTCAGCAGCGGCCTGGACATCGCCGCGGCAACTAGCAATCCATTGGCTATCGTGCAGAACTTCGTGCCACGCCCTTGGCGAGGCACCAACGCCTTCCAAGAGGCGTGCTGGGCCTGGCGCCGCCTGCCCGTGCCGGTCATCGCCGCGGTCCACGGACGCTGCTACGGCGGCGGCCTCCAGCTCGCGCTCGCCGCGGACTTCCGTTTCGCGACCCCCGACGCCGAATTCTCCGTCATGGAGACCAAGCACGGCCTCGTTCCCGACATGACCGGCGCGGCGACGCTGTCCAGACTGATCGGGATCGACAAAGCCCTCCTGCTCACGATGACCGCGGACACCGTCGACGCGGCCTACGCCGCGAAGATCGGCTTGGTCACCGAACTGACCGCGGACCCTGTCGCCGAGGCCGAGAAACTCGCCGACCATCTCGCGACGCGGTCGCCGCATGCCGTCGCCGCCGCCAAACGGCTGTTCGAGAAGTCGTGGCAGGCATCCGCTCGGCGAACCTTTGCCGTGGAACGCGCGACCCAACTCCCGCTGATCCTCCGCAAAGCGCTCGGCAGCACCACAGATAGATAGCTGAAAATTCGCCAGAATTGGGCATAAGCCCTCCGCCGACCGGTTGCGCTGTTAGCATTTGCACGATTTGCCAGCCAGTCGACTAGTGGTGCACGGCACACTGCGAAGGGTCTGTGTATCGCGGGAAGTCCGTGGTTCGCACCGCTCTCGGGAAGAAACCGGAGGGCTCACAGACAGTGATCAAAACCGCATCCTTCCTACTTTCGGCGCTGGCGGGTGTCTCGGCCCTGCTCTTCACGGCGACTACCCCCGCCATCGCCAACCCGAACGCCATCAATCCGATTCCAGTGCTCAACGGAACGACAGGGTTGCCGCATCTGCTCGGCCGCACCAAGGCGGTCTTCCAGGTGACCGGCATGGCCAGCCCGAACAACACTCAGACCTACAACGTCCTCGGCACCGATCTCGGCATCATGTGGGACAACGGGCACGGCGAAATGCTCACCGCTTTCGGCGACACCGCGGGCGTCGGCTTCCCGAATCTCCTCGCGGGCAGCATGTGGTCCTGGCGCAGCAATATCCTTCTCCGCAGCCACACCACCGATCCCGCCGAGGGCATCTTCTTCGACAGCGTGGTGCGCGATGTATTCGGCCAGGCGCGCGACCTGATTCCCAGCCCGAAGATTCCGTTCCTGGAGATCAGCCGGATCCCCACCGCGGGCATCTCGGTCGACGGCGTGCAGTACATGAGCCTGATGTCGGTGAAGACCTGGGACGACGTCGGTCAGTGGAGCACCAACTTCTCCGGTCTCGCCGTCTCCGGAGACAACGGCGAGACCTGGGCCGAACTGCCCGAAACACGGCGGACCAACGAGGGCGGGAACGCCAACTTCCAGATGAACGCGTTTCTCGCGGACGGCGGATACATCTACGAATACGGCACCCGGTCCGGACGCGATCACACCGCGCACGTGGCCCGGGTGCGCGCCCAGGACATCGGTAATCTCGCCGAGTACGAATACTGGGACGGCCGCGCGTGGCGAAAGAACGACGTGAATGCCGCCGCGCCGATCATGTGGGGCGTCGGCGAACTGTCGGTGATGTACAACGCTTATCTCGGACAATACATTTCACTCACCACCGACCGATTCAATTCCGTGGTGATGCGGCGCGCTTCCTCCCCGGTCGGCCCGTGGAGCGACCCGGAAGTACTGATCGATACCAGGGAATTGCCCACCGCCTACGCGCCTTCGATCTTCCCGTACCAGACAGGCCGGGATCTGTATTTCCTCACAACCGTGCACAGCCAGTACAACGTCGTGCTCATGCGCACGACGCTGTAGCCCGTGGCGACGATCCGACGCGGCGCTTGACCTCAACAATGGTTGATGTATGAGGCTGAGCCGCGTCGGATCTTTCACATTCACGGGAGGCACCATGCTCAGCACCACCGCCGACGTCCGCGCCTGGCTGCGCGACAACGCCGTCGCGATCGACAGCTCCGATCCGGATGCTCCCGGCCCGGAGCTCGACACCTTGATCGCGCGGCTCGGCGCCGCCGGTGTGGTGGGGCTGGGTGAGTCGACGCGGTTCTCCCGGCAGACCTTCGGTGTGCGGGAGCGGATATTCCGCGGACTCGTCGAACGGCATGGCTTCCGCGCCTTGGCGATTCAGGACAGCGCACGTTCCGGCGAGCGCTGGGACCGGTTCGTCACCACGGGTGAAAGCGACCCGGAAACAGTGCTCGCAGGCGCCTGGCGCCCGTGGCGTACCGAGGAATCGGTGGCCACCCTGCGTTGGATCCGCGGATACAACCTGGCGCATCCGGAAGACCCGGTCCGCATCTTCGGTGTCGAACCGCCCCGTGCCGAGCCGAGCGACTACGACGCGGTGCTGGACTATGTGCGCCGCGCTGCGCCCGACCGGTCCGCCGCGATCGAGGCGCACCTCGCACCGATCCGCACCGCGCACCAGGTCGACGAGCACGTCCAGCGCCACCAGGGCATCCATCCCGGCCGCCCGTTCGCCGAGCACGCCGAAGACGCCCTCACGCTGCTCGCGCAGTTGCCGGACACGAAGGAGCGCGCCGCGGCGTTCGCCCATGCCCGCCTGATCCTCGACTTCCACCGGCACAGCGTCGCGAGCCAGGGATTCGCCCGGGACGAACGGCCTTCCGCGGAGACCGTGCTGCGGTGGCGGCGCTCGACCGGCGCCAAGATCGTCTACTGGGACGGGCTGGCGCACACCACCAATCTCCCGATCGTCTACGACACGGCCGAATTCCGCGGTGCGGGAAGCCATCTTCGTGCCGACCTCGGCGACGGATACCTGTCCGTCGGCATCGGCTTCCACCACGGTGATCTCGGTACGGCCGTGGCGCCCGACCCGCTGCCCGACCTGGTGGACGCCGCGCTGGGCGAGGTCGACCTGCCCGCGTACTACGTGGACCTACGGGCCGAGGCGCCGGAGCCGGTGCGCGGCTGGCTCGACGGCCCCGCCAAGTTGCGCACCATCAGCGGCGTCTACGACCCGGCCGCGGACGCCACGGCGAACGTTCGCCTCTCCTCGCTCGCCGACGCCTTCGACGTGCTGATCCACGTGCGCGAGACCACGCCGGTGCACTGGCTGTCGCAGGTATCGGCCTAACTCGCGCAACCCCCGGGGGCGCGGGCCACGCGATCAATAGACTCGAAATATGGATGCGGCCGACTGGGACGAGCGCTACGCGCAAACGGAATTGGTCTGGGGCGCACCGCCGAACAACACCGTGGTGGAGCACGTCTACGGGTTGGAACGCCGTGCGCCGCTACCGGCCGCCACACCGGAGGGCGAGGCGCCGGAGTTCCCCCGCGCCCTCGACCTGGCCTGCGGGGAGGGGCGCAACACCCTCTGGCTCGCCACGCACGGTTGGCAGGTGCACGCCGTCGACTACTCCCAGGTGGGCATCGACAAAGGCCGCACCGTGGCCTCGCGCTTGTCCCGGTCGGTCCGTAATCGCATCACCTGGCAGTGCGCCGACGTCACCGACCTGGACGAGGCGGGGGTCACCGGACCGTTCGAGCTGGTCTTGATGGTCTTCTTGCATCTGCCCGCCGAGCAGCGCCGCGCGCTGGTGCGCAAGGCGGCGGGATTGCTGGCTCCCGAAGGCACCCTGCTCGTGCTCGGCCACGACACCACCAACATCACCAATGGCTGCGGTGGGCCGCAGGACCCGGCCATCCTTTTCACCCCCGACGACGTCGTCGCCGACCTCGGTCCCCTCGCGGCGGCGAGCCGGATCCGCGTCCGCATCGCCGACCGCGTCTACCGTCCGACGGAAACCGGCGACGCCATCGACGCTCTGGTCATCGCCACCCGGCCCGCCGAATAGGGCCGCGGTTCAGGACCAGCGCTCCAGCCACGGGGTGACGGTCTCGGCGATCAGGTCGAAACCGGCGCGGAAGGCGTGCGGCTGCCCGGGAATGACGCGCACCTCGGCGGCGTCGGCTGGATCGGGAATGCCGAAGGGGTCGTTGGCTCCATTCACGACCACCACGTCGATGTCGCCCGGGGCGAGCAGCTCGTCCCGGCGCGAGTTCTCCGGCTTGCCCGGCGGATGCAGCGGGAAGGACAACGCGAGCACGCCGCGGGCCCGCGCCGCGACCGCCGTTCGACAGGCGACCCGCGCCCCATTGCTGCGCCCGCCCTGGATCAGCGGAATGCGCTTGCGGCCGCGCAGCTGAGCGACGACCTCGAGCCAAGCCTCGTCCTGCTTGACCGCCGACCCCGGCGCACGCCGCCCGGCGACCCGATACGGCTGCACCACCCGCGCTACCGCACCCCCCAGCCGCAGCGCGACGTCACGCACCGCGAGCAGGTCCTTCGCGTCCACCCCACCCCCAGCGCCATGCGTGAGCAGCAGCAGGAACGCGGGCCTGCGCGGCTGTTCGAGCTCTACCTCAGCCGCCCCAGCACTCGTCTCGATGCGCATGTGTCGATTTTGCAGCGCCTACGGCGCTGCGCGTTCGCGGCCCTCCCGTGGCCCGCGTGTCCGAGCAACAGCTGCCGCACACCACGAGCGCCGATCGACCGGACGACCGCCCACCGAGCCACGCGCAGTTCATCCCCAGCTCATCCCCAGCGCGAATTGCCACCGCGCCCGGCGCACCCCAACCCCGACTTTCGAGCGAAGCGAGACCGAGCATGCGCCCGTTCGCGGCCCGGCTCGCGTTCGAGTGGCCGCCGCGTACGCGACGAAGAAGCAAGCGGCGCTCGCTCGGACGCGAGCCACCAGGGGGCCGCGAACCCGCCGCGCGAAGGCGCGGCCATCAAACACTGTAAAACGCGTCACATTGCCTGCTCAGCTCTTTGCGCAGTCATTACCGGCCGGTAATATGGCAGATAAGTTACCCGCGAGTAGCATGCGGAAAACCGGCACGACTACCCCGGTGGAGCGAACAACGGGCGGGAACGGCAACAACCGACCGCACCAACTCAACGGAGAGTGAGTACTGACAATGGGTCACTACAAGAGCAACGTCCGCGACCTGGAGTTCAACCTCTTCGAGGTTCTCGGCCTCGGGTCGATCCTGGACAGCGGCGCCTACGGCGATCTCGACACGGACACCGTGAAGGAGATGCTGAACGAGGTGCGTCGCCTGGCCGAAGGCCCGCTCGGCGAGTCGTTCGCCGACGCGGACCGCAACCCGCCGGTCTTCGACCCCGAGACCCACACGGTCACCCTGCCCGAATCCTTCAAGAAGAGCTACCGCACGCTCCAGGACGGCGGTTGGGACAAGCTGGGCATCGCCGAGGAGCTCGGCGGCCTGCCGATTCCCCGCGCGGCCTACTGGGCCGTCGCCGAACTGATCCTGGGCGCGCAGCCGGCCGCCTTCATGTACGCCGCAGGCCCCGGCTTCGCGAACATCTTCTACAACAACGCCACCGAAGAGCAGAAGGGCTGGGCGCAGATCGCCGCCGAGCAGGGCTGGGGCGCCACCATGGTGCTGACCGAGCCCGACGCCGGTTCCGATGTCGGCGCGGGCCGCACCAAGGCGATCAAGCAGGAAGACGGCACCTGGCACATCGAGGGTGTCAAGCGATTCATCACCTCCGCCGACTCCGACGATCTGTTCCCGAACATCATGCACCTGGTGCTGGCTCGCCCCGAGGGCGCAGGACCGGGCACCAAGGGCCTGTCGCTGTTCTTCGTGCCGAAGTTCCACTTCGACCACCAGACCGGTGAGCTGGGCGAGCGCAACGGCGTCTTCGTCACCAACGTCGAGCACAAGATGGGCCTGAAGGTCTCGGCCACCTGTGAGGTCACCTTCGGCGGCCACGGCATCCCGGCCAAGGGCTGGCTGGTCGGCGAGGTGCACAACGGCATCGCGCAGATGTTCGACGTCATCGAGCACGCTCGCATGATGGTGGGCACCAAGGCCATCGCGACCCTGTCCACCGGTTACCTGAACGCGCGGGACTACGCCAAGGAGCGGGTCCAGGGCGCCGACCTGACCAAGATGACCGACAAGGCCGCCCCTCGCGTCACCATCACCCACCACCCGGACGTCCGTCGTTCGCTGGCCACCCAGAAGGCGTACGCCGAGGGCCTGCGCGCGGTGTACCTGTACACCGCCGCCCACCAGAACGCCGATGTGGCCCAGCATGTTTCCGGCGCGGACGCCGACTTGGCCGCGCGGGTCAACGATCTGCTGCTGCCGATCGTCAAGGGCGTCGGCTCGGAGCGGGCCTACCAGTACCTGACCGAGTCGCTGCAGACCCTGGGCGGTTCCGGCTTCCTGCAGGACTACCCGATCGAGCAGTACATCCGCGACGCGAAGATCGACTCGCTCTACGAGGGCACCACCGCCATCCAGGCACAGGACTTCTTCTTCCGCAAGATCGCCCGTGACCGTGGCGTCGCGCTGGCGCACGTGGCCGGTCAGGTGCAGAAGTTCATCGACGCCGAGGCGGGCAACGGTCGCCTGAAGGCCGAGCGCAAGCTGCTGGCCACCGCGCTGGAGGACGTGCAGGCCATGGCCGCCACGCTCACCGGCCACCTGATGGGCGCCCAGGAGCAGCCGAGCGAGCTGTACAAGGTCGGCCTGGGTTCGGTGCGCTTCCTGCTCTCCGTCGGTGACCTGCTGATCGGCTGGCAGCTGCTGCGTCAGGCCGAGATCGCCATCGCGGCGCTGGACAACGGCGCGACCGGCGCCGACGAGGCGTTCTACAACGGCAAGATCGCGGTCGCGCAGTTCTTCGCGCGCAACGTCCTGCCGGAGCTGACCGCCACCCGCGCCGTGCTGTCCAACCTGGACAACGACATCATGGAGCTGGACGAAGCCGCGTTCTGATCCTCGCCCAACCACAGCCGCACAACGGCCCGGAGATCTTCTCCGGGCCGTTGTCGTCTAGATTTGTCGATTCGTGACGTTCGATCACCGCTCGACGCCGATCCTCTCCGGTAGATTGCGTGCTCCCGGGGGGCAGCAGGAACCTCCCGCTTCACACAGTTCGACACGAGAAATGTCGGCAGGGGTGCCCGAGGTGACGCGCAACGCAACTGGCATCGGCGCTTATCTGCGCGAACGACGCCTCGCCGCGGGGCTGACGCCCGCCCATCTCGCCCAGCGCGCCGATCTCACCGAGGCGATACTGGACCAGGTCGAGAGCGGTGCGATGGCGCCGAATCACGCACTGCTGCAGCAGTTGTTCGACGCGCTCGAGGTGCCGCTCTGGTACCGCAGGCACATCGTCGTGCTGAGCCTGCCGAGCTTCTGCACCGCCGCCTACGGACCGGGCCCCGCCGCGCCGACCCCGGACGACCGAGCCGATCTGCACAGCCTGCCCGACCCGGCCTGTTTTCAGCGGATGCCGACCCAGGATCTGGTGGACGCCAATTCCGCCTACGAACGCGTCTTTCCCGGGGCGGTCGCGCGGGCGAACGTGCTGGAGTGGATGTTTCTCGACGCGGCAGCCCGGCGGGTGATGGTGGACTGGGCCGTGGAGGCGCACCTGCTCGTCGACGCCTTTCGCATCCTGTCGCCGCTGGCCCCGCGTGAGCGCGTCGAGGAGATCGCCGAGCGCTGCCGCCGCTCCCCCGACTGGGACCGCATGTGGACCACCGAAGTGCGCGCCGCGGACATCCCGCGCGGCCGGTTGCAGGTGCGCGATCTGCGCACCGGCCGGGTCCGCTCGATGAGCATGCGCGTCTACAGTCCCGAACTCCCGGAACGGCCGTGGTGGCTCTACCGGCTGGTGACGATCGGCGGAACGCGCGCAGCGCACGCGTCGATGTAGGCGACATCGCGGCGGCGAGCGGGCAGAATGACCGAGCAGACTGCGTCCCAGAGGAAGGGAATGTCCGGATGACTCGCTCGCTGTCCGCACTCGCCGGAGCCGGTGCGCTCGCCGCGGTCCTGGCCTTGGCCGCGTCCGCGGCCGCGCCCGCCGGAGCCGACCCGAACAACGTCATACCGATCCCGGCGCTCAACGGCATCCACGGGCTGCCCGACCTGCCCGGGCCGACCGAAGCGGTGTTCCAGGTGACCGGGATGGACAGCCCGAATCGCACCCAGTCGGTCAATGTGCTCGGCACCGATCTCGGCATCATGTGGGACGACGGCAACGGCCGCATGATCACCGCGTTCGGCGACAGCGCGGGCATCGGCATCCCCAACCTGCTCGCGGGCAGCGTCTGGGCCTGGACCAGCAACGTGCTGTTCCGCAGCTCCTCGCACAACCCGGCCGAGGGCATCATCTTCGACGACGTGGTGCCGAATCCGTTGCCGAGCCCCAAGATTCCCGGCATCGAGATCAGCCTGATTCCCACGGCGGGCATCTCGGTGGGCGGCGTGCAGTACATGAGCATGATGTCGGTGCGCGAATGGGGCGATCACGGCAAGTGGAACACCAACTTCTCCACTCTGGCCGCCTCCGGTGACGGCGGCACCACCTGGTCGCAGCTCACCCACACTCGTCGCGCCAACGTCGACGGTCACGAGAACTTCCAGCAGAACGCCTTCCTGAAGGCAGGCGGCTACGTCTACCGCTACGGCACGCCCGCGGGCCGCAACAATGCCGGATTCGTCTCCCGCGCGAAGGAGTCCGATATCGCGAATATCGACGCCTACGAATACTGGGACGGCAAGGAGTGGAAGCCCACCGACGCCAAGACCGCGACCCCGATCGTCGGCGGCGTGGCCGAGCTCTCGGTGATGTGGAACGAATATCTGGGCCAGTACGTCATGCTGACCACCGACCCGGCCAACAGCGTCGTCCTGCGCACCGCGGCCGCCCCCGAGGGACCGTGGAGCGAGCCCCGCGTCCTCATCGAGGCCCGCTCCCTCCCCACCGCTTACGCGCCGATGATCTACCCCTACCAAACCGGCCGGGATCTCTACTTCCTGGTCACTCAGCACACCCAGTACAACGTGCTGCTGATGCGAACACCGTTGTGAGCTCGCTCGACCGGTGAGGGCCCGCCGGGGAGTTCGGCGCCGCTCACGCCCGGGATCGGGGTTCCTTCCCTACTCGCACTTCACGACTGGGATCGGGTCGTACTTCACCGTGCGGGTCTTGCGGGAGACCTCGCGGCCTGTCTTGCGGTCGGTGATGACCCGGGTGTCGGAGATCGTGAAGCCAGGTGCGCCTTCGGAGGCGATGCAGTCCTTGCCCTTGGGCAGGGTGATGGTGTTGGGTTCGGTCGGTTTGGTCTTCTCGCCGGTGATGGATTCGACGTCGACCGTCTTGGTGCCCCACAGGCGGACGGTGATCTCGGAGTCGGTCGCGAAGGTCTCGATGTAGACACCGGTTTGGCCGTTGTTGCGGAATTTCAGATCGATCGCGCCGTCGAAGACGGTGGCCTCCCGGGCAGCGGGGTAGCGGGAGATGTAGTAGCTGTGCTCGGTGTGCCCCGCGTCCTCGAGACCGGCGAAATACGCCGCGTTGTAGAGCGTGGTGGCGAACTGGCTGATGCCACCGCCGACGGCGGTGCTGGGACGGCCGTGGTCGATGATGCCGGACTCGACATATCCCTCGGCGGTGCCGCGCGGACCGGTGAACTCGTTGAGCGAGAAGGTCTCTCCCGGCTTCACGACAGCGCCGTTGACCTTCCTGGCCACGGTGCGGATGTTGACGCCGGAAGGGCCACTGAAACCGCTGGTGGTGAACGATCCGACGGTCTCGATCACGCCGAGACCCTGCGCGGCCTCGGTGGTCAGTTTCGGCTCGATCCGCTCATAGACCACCTGCGCGGTCCGCTCGCCCGGTGCGACCAGCAGCGCGGTGAACTGTTCGAAGGTCTTCGGCCAGTTGATCTTGTCACCGACCACGGCGGGCACGACCGACGGCTTACCGCCCGAGACGGCGAACGTCGCGTCCTTCGGCTCGACTTCCGTGGTGGCCAGTTGCGGCGCGAGCAGACCGATCGCGGCGTCCTGATTCACCGACATGGCCAGACCGCCCTGTCCGTCCGGCGCGAAGGTCAGCACGGACGCGATCTGCTCGGGATCGAGGCTGCCCGCGGCGCCCTTGCCCGCGAACGAGATCGGCGCCCGCACGGCGGGCTGGGCGATCTCGCGCAGCGCCGCGTCGACGGCTTCCGGACGCACGCGCAACGGCGCCGGAACGACCGGAAGATCCACCGTCGTCCCGGTGATCCAGCGGTCGGCCAATTCCGTTCGCGCGCCGGCGGCGTCGAGCACTCGTCCCGGCACCGGCGGCACCGCGACGGGGCTCGCCTTGTCGAAGGTGATGGTGCCCTCCACCGAGGGGCGGTCGTGCACCCGCAGCTCGGACAGCCGGCGGTCCAGCGCCGGCTCATCGATCGCGCTGACGATCGCCACGTCGCGCGTGGTGAAGAAGGAAGCGAGCCGGGTGAAGGGGTTGAGCGGCTGGGAACCGATCCGCGACCAGGTGGCGTCCCAGTCCACCGACAAACCGGCGGCGCTCGGCACGATGCTGGTCTGCACGTCTCCGATGCGCAGCGGCAGTTCCCGGCCCGCCCTCGGGTCGAGCTCGGCGCGCAGGCGGGCGTCGGCGGCCGAGGTATCCATGCCGCCCACGTCGACGCCCGCGACGACGGTGCCGCGCGGCACCTCACCAGAGGACAGCGCCCAGTCCACCGCGTATCCGAGACCCGCGACCGCCAGCACCGCGCCGACCGCGATACCTGCCCGGCGCACGGCGGCACTGTCCAGGCGCTTCGGCGGTGGCGTCGAGATCGGGCGACGCGCGGGCGCGCGGCGGGGTGCGGGTGGCACGGGCCTGCGTCGGGTAGTTTGCAGGGGCTGTGTGAGCTGCGCGTCGCCGCCCCATTCGACCGACCGGTCCGATTCCTGGGGTCGCTCCGACCCGAGGAGCTCGCGCCATCCGACTTCGCCACCAGGTTGTGGGCCGCGTCCTCCGGTGCTCGGCTGGCTCGTCACGAACCCGTCCTCCCCGTTCGATTGAGTTGTGGACCCGCACGATGCGAGTCCCCACCAACGATAGTGGTCCTTACCGACAGCGGTCGGCACAGCTCGGGCGTAGAGCAAATCCCGCGCGAAGAACCGGGTACACCACACAAAGAGGCCCGCGCAGTTGCCGGGTCGGGGGTCTGGCAACTGCGCGGAGCCGACCTGTTTATCGGACTACGCGCAGCCGCGTTACACGCGCACGACGAACCGTGATCGATCCCACGCGGGAGAATCGGAAGGACCACCCGCCGCAAGACTTCGCATACACGAGGGAGATGGATGGCATGCAGCTGGGAATGATCGGCCTCGGCCGGATGGGCGCCAACATCGTGCGCCGCATCGTCGGGGACGGGCACACCGCCGTCGGATACGAACGTCACTCCTCCCACATCGACGAACTCCGCGCGGAACTCGGGGACGGCTTCCGGGGAACCACCGACCTCACCGAGTTCGTGGGCATGCTGGAGACGCCGCGCGTGGTGTGGGTGATGATCCCGGCCGGCGCGACGGGGGCGGTGATCGAGCAGGTCGCCGAGCTGCTCGAACCGGGCGACATCGTGATCGACGGCGGAAACAGCCGCTACCACGAGGATCTCGCGCGCGCCGAGCAGTTGCAGCCCAAGGGCATCCACTACGTGGACATCGGCACCTCGGGCGGCGTGTTCGGCCTCACCCGCGGCTTCTGCCTGATGATCGGCGGCGAGTCCGAGCCGGTGAAGTACCTGGATCCGCTGCTGAAGTCGATCGCGCCGGGTCTCGACGCGGCGGAGCGGACGCCGGGACGCACCGGCGAACCGTCCACCGCCGAACTGGGCTATCTGCACTGCGGACCGGTCGGCGCGGGCCACTTCGTGAAGATGGTGCACAACGGCATCGAGTACGGCGCGATGGCCGCCTACGCCGAAGGTCTGAACGTGCTGCACCGAGCCAACTACGGCGCCGAGCACGCGGGCGAGTTCTCCGCCGAGGAGACACCGCTCGAGCACCCCGAGCACTACCGGTACGACCTCGACCTGCCCGAGATCACCGAGGTGTGGCGACGGGGCTCGGTGGTGGCTTCCTGGCTGCTCGACCTCACCGCGGCGGCGCTGCACGCCGACCCGAACCTGGACTCCTACAGCGGCCGGGTGTCCGATTCCGGCGAGGGCCGCTGGACGATCGATGCCGCCATCGACACCGGCGTGCCCGTACCCGTCCTGGCGTCCGCCCTGTTCGCGCGATTCTCCTCCCGAGGCGATTCGCTATACGCGGACAAGCTGCTCTCGGCGATGCGCAAAGCTTTCGGCGGACACCTCGAGCTGCCGGGCAAATAAGCGCGAAGGTGGTCCGACCGAGAATCTCGATCGGACCACCTTCTACGGTGCGACTACCTCAGCCGTCAGCGCTCGAGGATGGCGACGACGCCCTGGCCGCCCGCCGCGCAGATGGAGATGAGCGCGCGGCCGGAACCCTTTTCGGCCAGCAGCTTCGCCGTGGAGGCGACGATGCGGCCGCCGGTCGCGGCGAAGGGGTGGCCCGCGGCCAGCGACGAGCCGTTGACGTTGAGCTTGCTGCGATCGATCGAGCCGAGCGCGCCGTCGAGACCGAGGCGCTCCTTGCAGTAGGCGTCGGACTCCCACGCGGCCAGGGTGGCCAGCACCACCGAAGCGAAAGCCTCGTGGATCTCGTAGTAGTCGAAGTCCTGCAGGGTCAGGCCGTTGCGGGCGAGCAGGCGCGGCACCGCGTAGGTCGGCGCCATCAGCAGGCCGTCGGGGCCGTGGATGTAGTCGACCGCCGCGACTTCGCTGTCGACCAGGTGGGCCAGCACCGGCAGGTTGCGCTCGGCGGCCCACTCCTCGCTGGACAGCAGCACCGTCGAGGCACCGTCGGTGAGCGGGGTGGAGTTGCCCGCGGTCATGGTCGCGTCGCCCGCCTTGACCCCGAAGACCGGCTTCAGGGTGGCCAGCTTCTCGACGGTGGAGTTCGGCCGCAGATTGTCGTCGCGGGTGAGGCCGAGGAACGGGGTGATCAGATCGTCGAAGAAACCGCGGTCGTAGGCGGCCGCCATGTTCTTGTGCGACAGGTAGGCCAGCTCGTCCTGCGCCTCCCGGGCGACGGCGAATTCCTTGGCGGTGATGGCGGCGTGCTCACCCATGGACAAACCGGTGCGGGGCTCGGCGTTGCGCGGGATCTCGATGCCGAGCATGCTCGGGCGCAGCTGGCCGACCAGCTTGAGGCGCGCGGCGTTGGTCTTGGCGCGGTTGGCGTCGAGCATCCACTCGCGCATTCCCTCGCTCACGCCGATCGGGGCGTCCGACGTGGTGTCGGTGCCGCCGCCGACGCCGGCCTCGATGCGGCCCGCGGCGATCGCGTCACCGACGGTGACGATCGCCTGGAGTCCGGTGCCGCAGGCCAGCTGCAGATCGTGCGCGGGGGTGTAGGGGCTGAGCTTGCTGCCGAGCACGCTCTCCCGGATCAGGCCGTGCTCGCCGACCCGCTTCAGCACGGCGCCGCCGACGACCATGCCGAGCCGCTCGCCCTGCAGGCCGAAACGGCTGACCAGACCGTCCAGCGCGGCGGTGAACATGTCCTGGTTCGAGGCGTGCGCGTACGCCTTGTCCGAGCGGGCGAACGGAATCCGGTTACCGCCCACGATCGCGACCGGGCGGGTGGTCTTGCCGGTCTTGGCGGCGCTCTTGGCCGAACGGGCTTTGCTAGTCACTCGAGTCTCCAAGGTCTCGTGGATGGATGCCCCGGCGGCCCGGTCCGGCGCGGAATTCCACGCTGATCGGCGCCCCGTCGCGGTTGTTTACATTAAACTTACTCTGGAGTAAGTTTAATGTCGACACGTACCCCGCAAAAGTGCGCCAGCAGACCACGCCGGGGCTACCCCCAACCACCCCCAACCCGAGAGACTGAACTCAGAAAAGGTAGGAACAGTGGCAGCCAGCAAGAGTAAGGGTGCTCCCAACCTCTATGGATCGTTCGTACACTCCGCCCCTGGCGCGTTCCTGGCAGGCAAACTCGGCCTCCCGCAGCCTGCGACTCTGCGCCGCTACGTCAAAGGCGAGCCGCCGCTGTCCGGTCCGGTGCTGATCGGCGGCAAGGGCCGGGTCGCCGAGCCGGTGCGCGCCCTGCTGTCGGACTACGATTTCGCCGACGCGCTCGGCCAGGAGACCAAGTACGGCGCCCTGGTGTTCGACGCCACCGGCATCGGCACCGTCGAGGATCTCTCCCAGCTGTTCGAGTTCTTCCAGCCCGCCATGCGCAGCCTCACCCCCTCCGGGCGCATCGTGGTCATCGGCACCACGCCGGAGCTGGCTTCCGGCGTGGACGAGCAGATCGCGCAGCGCGCGCTGGAGGGCTTCACCCGCTCGGTGGCCAAGGAACTGCTGCGCGGCTCGACCGCCCAGCTGGTGTACCTGCATCCGGAGGCCTCGGCCACGGCCACCGGCTTGGAGTCCACCCTGCGCTTCCTGCTCTCGGCCAAGTCGGCGTTCGTCGACGGCCAGGTCATCCGGGTCGGCAAGGACGACGCGAGCGCACCCGCCGACTGGGACCGCCCGCTGGACGGCAAGGTCGCGGTGGTCACCGGTGCGGCGCGCGGCATCGGCGCCACCATCGCCGAGGTGTTCGCCCGCGACGGCGCCCAGGTGATCGTGGCCGACATCCCGGCCGCGGGCGAGGCGCTGTCGCAGACCGCGAACAAGGTGGGTGGCACCGCTCTCGCGCTCGACGTGACCGCGCCCGACGCGGCGGAGAAGCTGGCCGAGTTCGCCACCGAGCGTTTCGGCGGCATCGACATCATCGTGCACAACGCGGGCATCACCCGCGACAAGCTGCTGGCGAACATGGACGAGGGCCGCTGGAACTCGGTCATCAACGTCAACCTCGCAGCGCCGCACCGGATCACCGAGGGCCTGGTGGCCAGGGGCGCGCTGAAGGAGGGCGGTCGCGTGATCGACGTGTCCTCGATCGCGGGCATCGCGGGCAACCGCGGCCAGACCAACTACGGCGCGTCCAAGGCGGGCGTCATCGGCATGGTGAACGCCGAGGCGCCGAAGCTGGCGGAGAAGAACATCACCATCAACGCCGTCGCGCCCGGTTTCATCGAGACCGCGATGACCGCCGCGATCCCGCTGGCCACCCGGGAAGCGGGCCGGCTGATGAGTTCGCTGCTGCAGGGCGGCCAGACCGTCGACGTCGCCGAGACCATCGCCTACTTCGCGAGCCCGGCCTCGAACGCGGTGACCGGCAACGTCGTGCGCGTCTGCGGGCAGAGCCTGATCGGAGCATGATGACGCAGGCTCCGGGCCGGGAGAAGACACAGGTGATCACCCTCACCGAACCGCCGAAGAACAGCCGCCTGTTCGTCAAGGCCGCGCTCGGCGCGGTGCCGCTGCTGTCGGCGCGCAAGCCGACGCTGCCGGACCGGGCCGTTCGGCTCGACGGCCTGCGGGTGGATCCGGATCATCTGGCCGCCTACTGCCGGGCGACCGGTTTGCGGTTCGGTGACGCGCTGCCGCTGACCTATCCGTTCATCCTCACCTTCCCGCTGGCCATGCAGCTGGTGGTGGCGCGGGACTTCCCGTTCGTCGCGGTGGGCGCGGTGCACGCGCAGAACGTCATCGAGCGCACCCGGGACATCTCGGTGAGCGAGCCATTGGATATCCGCACGCACATCGAGAACCTGCGCGAGCACCCGAAGGGCCTGCTGGTGGACGCGATCAGCGATGTGAAGGTGGGCCGGGAGCTGGTGTGGCACCAGGTCACCACGTTCCTGCACCAGCAGCGCACCTCGCTGTCGGGCGGGCCGAAGCAGGAGCCGAAGCCGGACGAGGTCCCGCCGCCGCCGCTGCGCACCCTGCGGGTGGATCAGAAGACGATCACCCGCTACGCCGCCGCGTCCGGCGACCACAACCCCATCCACACTTCGGCACTGGGCGCCAAGGCATTCGGCTTCCCGCGATCGATCGCCCACGGCATGTGGTCGGCGGCGACCGTTCTCGGCGCCGTCGAGGGGCGCATTCCGGAGCAGACCACGTACTCGGTCAAGTTCGGTAAGCCGATTCTGCTGCCTTCCGCCGTCAACCTGTATGCCGACCAGGTCGAAGGCGGTTGGGATCTGGCGCTGCGCCACCCGAAGAAGGGGTACCCGCATCTGACGGCGACCCTGCGCTGAGCAAGCCGAAGCCGCATCCCGATTTCCGCGAATCGGGGTGCGGCTTCGCGCATTCCAGCGAGCTTCTCCGGGTGCCGGTCAGCAGTCGCAGCTACAGCAGCCGCAGTCGCCGCAATTGCAACAGCCGCAATCGCATTCGCCGCAGTCGCAATTCTTGATCCAAGCGTCCTTGCGTTCGCCGGTGCACGGTTGCGTGTGGTCGGCGCAGCACGCGTAGCCGGTGCAGTAGCCGCCCAGGATCAGCGCGAGAGACTCACCGACACCCGGGCGACGGGTCGGCCGACGGTGCCCGGTTCCGTGCCGTTGGGCGCGGACCTCGGCGCGTGGAGCTCCTTCGGTATCGGGCGACACCGAGCACGTATGGGCGGCGAAGGTTCCGAGCCCGCCGCCGAGCCGCCGCAGCACCGCGGTCAGCGGGTCGAGCAGCATCCAGCGGACGGTGGGCACCCGGCTGAGCTCGGCCTCCGCCACGGCCGCGCGCAGGCGTGAATTCGATTGCCGCAGCAGGTCATAGGCCTCGGGCACGGTGGTGCCGGTGGCTGCGAGCGGGTTGAAGCGGCCGTGAGTGGCGTCGTCGTCGTAGTCCGCGACGGCGTCGGCCAGGTGCGCGATCCGGCCGAACTGCCATCCGGCCGCACGCAACGCCTCGATATTGTCCGGGCGCTCGGCCAGCACGGCGGTGTGCGCGAAGAAGGCCGACGCGCACAGCTGAGTGGGGGCGGTCAACCGGTCCAGCGGGTCCGCCGAAGGCGCCATTGCCGAGAGCCAATGCGGCGAAGCGGCAAGCTGTTCCGGCACCAATCCGGCCGATCGCGTCCCCGCCCCGCGCGAACCGCCAACGGCGACCAGCTCTTTCGCCTCGTGCTCCAGTCGCACCTGCGCGACGAGCGCCGCGACGAGCGGGTCGACGTCGAGACCGATCCGCGCCGCGCCCGCGCGGGCCTCCCTGCCCCATCGCGCCGCGGCTTTCGCCAGCGGCCTGCGCGCGAGACCGGCCACGTCGCCATCGTCCACGTGGTCGCGAATCTTGGCCGCCGCCAACAACAGCGAGGCGGTGGTGGCGAGCTGAACGCCGGGCGAGTCGGCGGTGACCACCGACGCGCGGCGCATCCCGCGCAGCGGACACGGCGCAGCGGTGGCACGTGCGGCCGAACCGGACTGTGCCTCGGTGAGCATGCTCAGCACCAGCGCGTCCTTGTTGGTGGTGGCGCGAGCGAGCTGACCGTGCCCGTCCCGCAGCCCGAGACACAAACCGCACAGATGCGCCTGCCACTCGGCCGCATCGATTCCATACTTCTGAGCGCCGTGTGCACACGGCCTGAGCAACCCGAACACTTCCGCCCCGTTCCTCCCCGGCTCGATCGAATGAGCCGGTCCGCGCTATGCGAACTCACGCACTGTGGCAAAAGGGCGGCGCGGAAGCAACCGGGATGGGCAAAAGGCGGGTTACTCGGTTTTCTTCCGGCCCGCGAGCCCGCGCCAGGCCAAGTCGTCGAGCAGATCGACGGCCTCGGCGACCTCGATCCGGCCACTGGCCAGCCGGTCGGCGATGGCTTCGCCCGCACCGATCACGGCGACCGCGACGACGTCGAAGTTCGTTCCCGGCTCGGCGTGCTTGGCGCTGGACTCCAGCAGTTTGGCGGTCAGCTCGATGACGCGTTCGCGCGCGTTCTCGATCTCCGAGGCGAACGCCTGCTGGCCGATGGCCTGCCGGTAGAGCACCTGCCAGGAGCGCCGGTTGCGGTCGACGAAGCCGAGGAAGCCCTCCAGCGCGGTGCGTACCTGCTCATGCGGCGTCAGCAGGGGGTTTCCCGCGGGCGCGACGGATTCGATGAACCGCATCCCCTCCCGCTGGATGCACGCGCGGAACAATTCGTCCTTGGAGCCGTAGTACAGATACAGCATCGGCTTCGAGATCTTCGCCTCGGCGGCGATCGCGTCCATCGACGTGTCGTGGAAGCCTCTACGCGAGAAGACCTCCACGGCGGCGTCGAGCATCTGCTGCTCGCGTACCGCCCGCGGAAGCCGCTTCGTACCGCCCGCCATCAACACTCCTACCACAGGTGAATCTCATATATTACTCCAAGGTAAGTTCCGGCGGTCCGATTTGCTCACCAGTCGCCCGACTCGGCCGTGCGGCCCGCCTCAGCAGCGCGGTAGCGCACCCTTGTACGCGGCCACGCGCAACACCGAGGCATCCACCTGCGCCATCGGCAGTAGTCCGCTCGACACCGCCTGCTCCAGCCGGTCCAGCACCCGCGGCACCGCGTCGGTGGTGATCCACAGGGCATTGTCGGCCCCGGCGACCAGCGCGGCCTCGACGGCGTCCTCGATCGACATCCGGCTGGTGATCGCCGCCATGCCACCGAGATCGTCGGTGAAGATCGGGCCCTGGAACGGCGCGGCGCCGTAGCCGCTGCCCTCCCGCAGCAACCGCATGGCCTCCGGACTGATGCTGGCCGGGACGTTCGGAGTGGTCAGTCCGGGCACGTCCAGGTGGCCGACCATCACGGCCGCGCCCGAGCCGATCAGGTTCCGGAACGGCACCAGGTCCACTTGCTGCAACTGGTCCAGCGGCGGGGTGCGCACCGCCCCGGTGTGCGAGTCGCCCGAGCCGGAGCCGTGGCCGGGGAAGTGCTTCATCACCGTGCCGAGGCCGACCTCACGCATGGCGCGGATGTAGGCGTCCGCGTAGCGGGTGACCTTCTCCGGGTCGTCGGAGAAGGAGCGGTCGCCGATCACCGAGTCGTCCGGCTGGGAGCTGACGTCGATATCGGGGGCGAAATCCACCGTCACGCCCAGATCCTTCAGTGCACGGCCCCGGACGAGCGTCGCGCTGTAGAACTGCTCGGGACTCATGGTCTGCGCCGTCTCCCGCGCCGACGGAGCCGCGCCGATCAGGTCGCGCACCCGCGAGACGCGGCCGCCCTCCTCGTCGATGGTCACCATCAGGGGCACTTTGGCGGCCTGCTGAACCTGCGTGATCTGTCCGGAGGCGAGCAGCGCCTGGTCGGTCCATCCGCCCACGAAGATGCCGCCGATCTGCTCGTCGCGCACCACGTTCGTGGCGTCGTCGGCGCCGGTGACGCCGACCGTCAGCAGTTGGGCGAGCTTCGCGCGGGTGGTGAACTGCGCGAGATACCCGGCGTTGCAGTCCGGCGGCGCCGAACCGGTGGCCGGGATCGCGGCGGTGGTCGCTTCCCCTGTCGCGGTGGTGGGACTCGACGAGGCCGACTCGGTGGAGCCGCCGTTCGAGCAGGCGGTCGCGACGGCGGCGAGAACGGCGAGGACGAGCAGAGGCGTCTTCCGCATAGAGGCCAACCGTACTCGCAGCGACGTGCGCGACCGCAGTCGCTACGTGGCTACCGGGCGGGTAACTCACCCACCGGTATCGAATCGTTGTCTCGGGTCGGGCCGCATCGGACCGATCGCACACACGGACACGTCTGCTCGCGCCCCCGTCGCGGGCCACCGAGCCGCTCGGCGTGGTTCCGATCGCATGCGCCGGATCGGCCGCGCCGCTGGGCGCGTGCGGCCGGATCATCGGCGCCGATGGGTTCGGGCACGCTCGCCTTTGCGCAGGTCATACCCGGAAACAAGCCGGTTCGAGCGGGCTCGGGCGGGGTAATCTCGAGGTGTCGCCGTGCGTCTCCCTCAGGAGGTCATCGTGCCCTGCGATTCGATGCTCATCGCCTACGACGGCTCCGAGAACGCCAAGCGCGCCGTCGAATATGCCGGGCGCTTCCTCACCGCGAATCGAGCCGTCGTGCTGACCGCGTGGGAACCCATGGTGCGTCAAGCCGCTCGCCTGTCGGGGCTGTCGGGTGTCATGCAACCGGAATGGGTGCCGGACGACGAGATCGAGGACATCGCCTACGTCGACGCGCGCGCCACCAACGCCGAGGGGGTGCGGCTGGCCGAGCTGGCGGGCCTGCACGCCGAGGCGCGCACCGCCGAATGCACCACCACCATCTGGAACGCCATCGTCGATTGCGCCGACGAGCTGGACGTCGACATCATCGTCGCGGGCACCCGTGGCGCCACCGGGCTCCGCGCGCTCCTGCACAGCAGCGTCGCCGACGCCGTCCTCAAGCATTGTCACCGCCCGGTCCTGCTCGTCCCGCCCGGCAAGAACTCGTGACCGCGCCCCTGTGAGATATGGATCGCTCCCGCGCAGCGGGGAGCTGCGACGGGGCTAGGTTGGGGTGATGGATGGGTTCCTGCTTGCTCGGGCCGACGGGGTTGTTCGGGGTCATGGGAGCCGGGTCTGCTTCGACGACGCGCGACGAGCGGGGGCCGCGCTGCGCGAGGGCCGCGCCGACCTGATCGTCGGTGCACTGCCCTTCGATCCGCGCGAGCCCGCCGCACTGTGTGTGCCCGAGCGCGCCGAGCACACCGCCGGTCCGTGGCGGCCCGCCGCACTGCCCGACCTGCCCGAGGTGCGCGTGGTGACCGAGATACCGAGCCCGGCAGAGCATGTGGCGCGCGTGACGAAGCTCGTCGAGCAGCTCAACGACCCCGCGCAACCGCTGCGGAAGGTGGTCGCGGCGCGTTCGGTGCTGGCCGAGGCGCGTTCCGCGCTCGATCCGGAAGTCGTCGCCGGGCACCTGCTGACCAGGCATCCGCACGCGAACGTCTTCGCCGTAGACCTCACAGCCGCCGGACGCGCCGGTGCGACCCTCGTGGGCGCATCGCCGGAGGTACTGGTCGACCGGCAGGGCGAGGTCGTGACGCTGCGACCGCTGGCGGGCACCCTGCCGCGCCTGGCCGACCCGGACGCCGATGCCGCCCAAGCCCGAGAACTGCTGGCCAGCACCAAGAATCGCGACGAGCACGCGTTCGTTATCGACTGGATCCGGGAGCGGCTCGCGCCGGTGTGCGCGCAGCTGTCGATTCCCGCGAGCCCGGAACTGATCAGCACCCACGAGGTGTGGCACCTGGCGACGCCGATCCGGGGCCGCCTGCGCAACACCGAGACCACCGCGCTCGACTTGGCGCTGCTGCTGCATCCCACGCCCGCGGTCTGCGGCACTCCCACCGATCTGGCACTGGACACCATCGCGCACGTCGAGGACGACCGCGGGTTCTACGGCGGCGCCGTCGGCTGGTGTGACGCCGACGGCGACGGCGCCTGGGTGGTCGCGATCCGCTGCGCGGAACTCGCGGCCGACGGCCGAACCGTGCGGGCGTACGCGGGCGGCGGTATCGTCGCCGCCTCCGATCCGCAGGCCGAGCTGGACGAGACCACCGCGAAGCTGCGCACCCTGCTCGGTGCGCTGGCCTGCGCTCTCCCCACACGCTGAAGCTCCCACCCGCACCGGATCGACCCGCGGATCGAGTGGTCGCGAAGCTGGTCGGTGCGTGCTCGCGGGCGGCCCGCCGGAGAAAGTCGACGGGGTTTCCACGGCCTGAACGCATACAAATACCGGACGCCCTGCTAGGTTGACCGGGAACGTGCCTGCATCGACGTATTGGAGTGCCGCGATGAAGTTTGCTGTCCCGGGTGTTGCGAGTGCTGTCGCGGGCGCCGTGCTGGGCGTACTCGGAGTTTTCCTCATCACCATGGCGATCCAGCAGAACTCGCGCCCGGACATCGACCGCAGCGGCGACAAGGACTCCTCGCTGCTGAACAACGTTGAGTACGGCAGCCGCTGACCCGCTGACCTCCGCTTCACCCGCCGACTCGCTCGGATACCCAACGGCGCCGGGGCAGAGCAGCACCGCGCCGCTGGGCAGACGCTGGTTCGCCGCGACGGTCGTCGTGGCGTTCCTGCTGACCTTCGCGCAGGCGCCCGGACTCACGGTCGCCGACACGAAATACGACCTGGCGCAGAATCCGCTCGGCTTCCTCGAACGCGCGAGCCATCTGTGGAGCAGCCAGGCCCCTATGGGCCAGGTGCAGAACCAGGCCTACGGCTACTTCTTCCCGCACGGCGCGTTCTTCTCGCTCGGCCATGTGCTGGGCGTGCCCGCCTGGGTGACGCAGCGGATCTGGTGGGCGCTGCTGCTGCTCGCCGGATTCTGGGGGATTGTCCGCCTGTGCGAGGCGCTCGGCATCGGCACGCGCGGGTCGCGCGTCGTCGCCGCGCTCGCGTTCGCGCTGTCGCCGCGTGTCCTGACCACCGTCGGATCGATCTCCTCGGAGACGCTGCCGATGATGCTCGCGCCGTGGGTGCTGCTCGCGCCCGCCGCGCTCGGCGTCGCGCGGCGTAACCGGCGACCGGGCGCGGCGGCCTCGCCCGCGGTCAGCGCGCTGGCGCTGGCCCTGATGGGCTCGGTCAACGCGGTCGCAACGGTGGCCGCCTTCCTGCCCGCACTGCTGTGGTGGCTGGCCTACCGGCCGAACCCGCGCTGGTGGCGTTTCACGGCAGCGTGGATTCCGCTGCTGGTGCTGGCTACCTGCTGGTGGGTGGTGCCGCTGCTGCTGCTGGGCAAAGTGAGCCCACCGTTCCTGGACTACATCGAGTCCTCGGGCGTGACGACGCAGTGGGCCTCGCTCGGCGAAGTGCTGCGCGGCACCGACAGCTGGACGCCGTTCGTCTCGCCGGAACGCATCGCGGGCGCGGTGCTGGTGACCCAGCCCGCGGCGGTCCTCGCGACGGGCCTGGTCGCGGCGGCGGGCATGGCGGGCCTGGCGCTGCGGTCCATGCCGTACCGGGGCAGGCTGGTCCTGATCCTGTGTGTCGGGCTGGTCGGCATCTGCGCGGGGTTCGTGGGCGAGCTGGGCGGACCGTTCGCCGAGTCGGTGCGCGTCTTCCTGGACTCCGGCGGCGCCCCGCTGCGCAACGTGCACAAGCTGGAGCCGCTGATCCGCATACCGCTCGTGCTCGGCCTGGCTCAACTGCTCGCCCGGGTCCCGCTGCCCGCCTCCGCTGCGCTGCCGGTCTGGCGTGGGGCGTTCGCGCACCCGGAACGGGACCGCGCGGTCGCGGTCGCGGCGCTGATCCTCACCGCGCTCGCGCTGTCCACCTCGCTGGCCTGGACCGGGAAGCTCGCACCGCGCGGCGCCTACGATCACGTGCCCGGATACTGGCACCAGACCGCGGACTGGCTGAAGGACAATGCCGCCGACACGCGCGCCTTGGTGGTGCCCGGCGCGCCCTTCGGCAGCCAGGTCTGGGGACTCACGCGCGACGAACCGCTGCAAGCGCTGGCCGAAACCCCGTGGGCGATCCGCGACGCGGTGCCGCTGAACCCGCCCGGCACCATTCGCGCGATGGACTCGGTGCAGCGGCTCATCGCCGACGGGAGGCCCTCGGCAGGCCTGGCCGCGACGCTGTCCGCCCAGGGCATCGGCGTGGTCGTCCTGCGCAACGACCTCGACCCGGACACCTCCCGCTCGACCCGGCCGATGCTGGCCCACCAGGCGCTCGACTATTCGCCGGGCCTGCGCAAGGTGGCCGAGTTCGGCAACCCGATCGAATCGCTGGTGATCGCCGACGGCCTGGTGGCCGACGGTGACCTGCGCCCGCCGTACCCGGCGGTCGAGATCTACCGGGTGGACGCGCCGGGGCGCGGGACACCCGCCGAGGTGCGCGGCGGTACCGGCGCGCCGGAGGCGTTCCCCGGCGCGTACACCGTTCCGCTCGGGGATGTTCCGGTCATCCAGGGCGGACCCGAAGTGCTCGAGCGGATGCACCGTGATCCGGGGGCCGCCCGGACCCCCACCTTGCTCGCCGCCGACGCGACCCGGGCCGGGTTGCCGACCGGACCGGTGACCGTCACCGACACACCGATGGATCGCGAGGCCGATTTCGGCCGGGTGGACAACCACAACTCGGCGCTGCGTGCTCCCGACGACGCGCGCCGTACCCACAACCTGGTGCCCGACTATCCGGTGCCCGGCGCCGAGCTGGTGCGCGGCGAGTGGTCCGGCGCCACGATCACCGCGTCGAGTTCGGCCGCGGACGCCACCCAGCTCGGCGGCGCGGCTCCGGGCAGCTCGACCGCGGCTGTCGTCGACGGCGATCCGGCCACCGCGTGGATCAGCAACGGCACCGAACGCGCCTTGGGACAGTGGCTGCGGCTCGATCTCGATCGCCCCATCCAGACCGGGCAACTGAACCTCACCACCAGCTCGGCCGCCATCGGCGACCCGATCAAGTGGATCGAGGTGCGCACCGCCAACGGCACCGTCTCGGTCCGGGTGTCCGAACCCGGTGCGTCGGTCTCGGTTTCGCTGCCCGCCGGTCGCACCGAATGGCTGACCATCACCGCCATCCGCACCGAAAACGGTTCCGGAGGCGGGCAATTCGGCATCAGCGAACTCAGGCTGGACGACTATTCGCAGCGTAACGCGCCGGTCCGCGTCGACATCCGGCATCGGACGGTGGTGCCGGCCGCTCCGGCGGGCGCGCAGGTGCGGGGCTGGGATCTCGGCCAGGAATTCCCCGGCCGCAGTGCGTGTTTCGATGCGCCCGATCGGGTGCGGTGCAGCAAGGGGCTGGCCTTGGCGCCCGAGGAACCGGGTACGTTCCAGCGCACGCTGACGGTTCCGGAACCGATGTCGGTCACTCCGGAACTGACCGTCCGCACCAGGCAGGGCCCGGCCCTGGAGGCGCTGCTCACCGACAGCGCCCGCCCGGTGGCGCGGGGTAAGGCCGACGTCGGCGACTTGCGTGGGGCCGCTTTCGCCGCGACCGACGGCGATCCGCGCACGAGCTGGACCGCGCCGGAGGACTCGGTCCGCCAGACCACCGGCGGCAGGCCGACGCTCACCATCGAACTGCCCGAACCCACGCTGGTGACCGGCCTCGAGCTGACCCCCTCGCTCGGCGGCCTGCCCGCGGCGCCCACCTCGGTGACGGTGAATCTCGGAGAAGGCCCGCAGGTGCGGGAGCTGGACGACGAGGATCCGGGCACACCCACGCGGATCTCCCTGCACCCCACCGTGACCGACCGGATCGAACTCAGCTTGCGGACCTGGCGGCCGGTGCTCGACCAGACCGCGCTCGGCTTCGCCCAGACCCAGCCTGCCGGACTGGCCGAGGTGACGGTCCTGGGACCGGAATACCCCGCGGCCGCACCGGTGGACCGCGAGATCACCGTCCCCTGCGCACTGGGGCCGACGATCGACGCGGGCGGGCGGACGCTGCGCACCACGGTGACCGCCACGGTCGGCGAATTGCGCTCCGGCGCACCCGTTCCCGCGCGCGTCTGCGCCGACGACGCGACCGAGCCGCAGGCAGGCACACCGGACGAGCTCGCGCTGCCGCAGGGCCGGGCCGACGTGGCGGTCGGGCCCACCGACCTGTTCTTCGTGGATCGGCTCCGCTTGCACCGCGCCGGGACGGAAACTCCCGCTCCGCCCGCTTCGGATACGGGGACCCGCCTGCTCGTGCTGCCGCTGAGCACCAACGTCGGATGGCGTGCGACCAGCGCGGACGGACGCGTGCTCGAACCGGTGGTGGTCGATGGCTGGCAGCAAGCCTGGCTGCTGCCTGCCGACGTCACCGGACCGGTGACGGTCTCTTTCCCGGTCGACCGCTGGTACCGCCTCGGCATCTTCGGCGGCCTGCTGCTGCTCGTGCCACTCGTTGTCCTCGCCATTCCTCGTCGCAAGCGTCGGGATGCCGCCCATGCCGAGGCCGGCGGAGCCGATCAGCCGGATCGGCGCACCGACGTGCCCCGCACCTGGGGCAGGCGCTGGATGGGCGCCGTGGGGCTCACCGGCGCGGCCACTGTCATCGCGGGTCCGGTGGGCGCGGGCGCGACGGTGATCGCCTTGGCCGCAACCCGTTTCACGCCGTACCTCACGCCCCGGGTGCTGGTCGTCGTGGCGGGCGTGGGCACCACACTCTCCGCCGCGGCGCTGTCCACCGGTCCATGGCGCTCGGGTGACGAATATATGGGTGGGTCCGTGCTGGTGCAGTTGCCCGCGCTGATCGCGGTCATCGCGGTGGGCATCGCGGCGCTGCCGCGACGCGCCGAACGCCCCCGTTCGAACCGGTCCCACGACCCGGGTTCGATTCGCCGTGCGCCGCAATAGCACTCGTTGCTAACGTGACCACGCGTGAACACCTGTGCCGAATGCGGTTTCGTCTACGACTTGGCTTCGGCGGCCGACGTGCCGTCGCTGGCGCGGGAGCACGCCGTGGAATACGCCGACCTGCTCGGCGCCGACAGCGGCAAGTTACGACAGCGCGGCGAACCCGATGTGTGGTCGCCGCTGGAATACGCCTGCCACGTGCGGGATGTGCTGCTGGCTCAGCGGGAGCGAGTGCTCGTCGCCCGTCGCTCGGACAATCCCACCATCACGCCGATGGGCCGGGACGAGCGAGTCGAGCACGACGGCTACGCCCAGCAGAACCCCGCGGACGTGGCCCGCCAGATCCGCGACGCCGCCCTGCTGTTCGGGAACGTGCTGGAGCGACTCGGCGACGACGACTGGGAGCGGACCCTCGGCTTCCCTTACCCTGAGCCCGCGGATCGTTCCCTGCGCTGGCTGGCGGTGCACACCCTGCACGAGCTGCGCCACCACCTGCTGGACATGCACCGGCAACTCGACGGCTGACCTCGCACAGGCCGCCGATCAGGGCGCGGGCTCGGGTTCGGGAGTTCGCCGCACCCGGTCCCTGTGCCGGACCCAGCGCCGCACCGGCTCCTCCACCAGTGCGTAACTGGCCGCGGCGACCGGCAGGGTGATGGCGACCGTGAGCACCAGGACGTAACCGAAGTCCCCCTGGAAGGGCAGGATGCCGAACACCGGGAACACGATCGACAGCACCGCGAGGTGCCAGATGAAGATGCCGTACGACCAGCGTCCGAGCGTCGCGGCCACCGGCGACTCCAGCCAGCGGTGCCCGCGCGCCGCCGGGTCGCGCAGCACCAGCGGTGCGAGCAACGCGAACCCGATGACCGCGCCCAGGCCCATCTTCACCACGTACTGCCAAGGCTCGGCCCGGGTGAGCCCGGCGGGACCGGCCAGATCGGTCGCCGCGAGCAGGAACGCGACGGTCGCGACGGTCCACATCAGCGGTTGATTCGCCCCGATTTTCCACCAGCGTGATAGCCGAACGCTATGTTCGGCGAGTTCCGCGAGGAGCATGCCCGCGGCGAACCAGGGCAGATAACCCGGCAGCCAGTTGTCCGCGTGAATCGCGTCCGGAGTCGGCACCGGAATGAAATTCCAGCCGAGACAGATGACGGCCAACGCGAGCAGCACCGGCACCCGAAGGCGCGCCGCCGGTCCGCGCAGGCGCACCAGCGCGAAGGCCAGCAACGGCAGCACCAGATAGAAGGCCACCTCCACCGAGAGACTCCACATCTGGGTGAGTCCGTCGGTGAGCGTCAGCGGTACGAACACCTGGAGCAGCGCCAGGTTCGACACCCAGACCCGCAGGCCCGCGGTCCCGGCGGCGCTGGGCAGCAGCACCAGGACCGCGCACACCACGACCCAGTACGCGGGCAGGATGCGCGCCGCACGATGCCGCAGGTAGTAGCCCACGGGCGGTGCCGTGTCGAGCCCGCGCGCTGCCGCGGCGTGCGGGCGCCAGAGCAGGAATCCGGACAGTGCGAAGAACACCGCCACCGCCATGTCGAACCGCCCCCACACCCGGCCGAGGACCGGCGTGCCCGACGCGCCGGTCTGGAAGGCGACGTGGGTCAGCAGCACGCCGAGCGCGGCCATCCCGCGCATGCCTTCCAGCGCGGGCACGAACGAACGCGGGCGCACCCGTTCGGTCGCGGGCGCGGCGGTGGGCAGGGTGGCGGTCATCGATCTCCAGTCTGCCGTGCGAATCCACAGTTGATAACCCGACGTTTCAGATTTCGCGTTAGACTCGGGCGATTTCTCGGCCGTTTCCGGCCTCGACGCCGCATGGTACGACATCGGACTGTTAGTGTCGGGGCTCACGAGTGCCGCGGCATGCCCGCAGTGCTCGCCGGAGCGACCTGCTGTTCTACGACGAGGAGAGTTTGCATGGCACTGAGTGCCGGTACCAGAAGGACGGTGGCCTGCCTGCTCGTGGGTCTCGGCGCGTTGCTGATCGTCGCCGCAATCATGATCCCGACCTACACCGTCGACAAACTGGCGAAAACTCCCCTCGATCTGGAGATCACCACGATCGCGACGAACCAGCCGGGTGAGGACAGCCTCGTGCTCGACTCCAAGTCGCTGACCGCCCCGGAGGGCTCGGCCAAGGTCGACACCAACGTTCCCCTGGTCTCGCAGCGCTTCCTCACCGTCGAGGACCCGGCCGACGCCGAGCAGATGACGGTGCAGGCGGGCCAGACGCTGCGGCGCATCGACAAGCAGGGCGACACCGGCCTGCTCACCGCCACCATCGACCGGGTGACCATCGACCGCGTGACCGGCGAGCCGGTCGCGACCGACCCCAACGGCTCGATCGCGGTGTCGGCGAACCTGGAGGGCCAGAGCATCGCCGAACCGGTGCAGCACACCGGTCTGCAGTACCGGTTCCCGATCGGCACCGAGAAGAAGACCTACCCGTACTTCGATCTCAACGTGCGCAAGACCTTCGACGCCAACTTCCTCGAAGAGACCGAGATCAACAACACGAAGGTCTACCACTTCCAGATGTCGGTGCCGGCCACGAGCCTGTGGGACGTCGTGCAGGCGCCGACCAACCGGCTGAGCCTGCCCGCCGCCAAGTGGGGCGTCGAGGGCGGCGAGGCCCCGGTGACCATGACCCGCTACTACACCAACACCCGCGACCTGTGGGTGGAGCCGGAGACCGGCACGGTGGTCAAGGGTGGCGAGGCGCTGCACATCTACTACTCGCGCACCGCCGACAAGCCGGAGGTCACCGCGCTGAAATCGCACATCGTGTTCGACGAGAACACGATCGAGTCGCAGCTCGCGGTGGCCAAGGAGAACATCGACAAGCTGTCGCTGTACGGGCGGGTCATGCCGATCATCCTGGGCGTCCTCGGTGTGATCGCCCTGATCGCCGGTGTGGTCCTCGGTATCCGGGGCGGCTCGGCTCCGACGCCCGCGCGTGCGGGCGGCGCTCCGGGCCAGCGTCCGAGCGGCGCGGCTCCCTCCCGCCCGGCCCCGCGCGGCGGCGACGACGCTCCGACCGAGCAGATTCGCATCAACAAGCAGCCCTGACCGGCTGAGTGCCCCTGAATTCGGCTCCCCCGCCCTCCGGCTGGGGAGCCGAACTCGTTGCGGGGACGCTATTACTCTGCGGACGCGAACAGCAGCCAGCCCTCGCCCGCCTCGAGGTTCGGCAGGCGAAGGACGTCGCGGAAGAACGCGCGGGCCGCGTCTGGATCGTCCGCGTAGACCAGGGTGTGCACCGCGGTGATCATGCGACGATCCTAGGCGGTGCCGGTCAGCCGACCGGGCGCAACGGCTCCGGACGCGTCGAGTGGTCGGCCGCCCGCAGGACGATGACGGCCACCAGGACGGTGGTGGTGGCCGCGACCGATACGGCCGTGATGATCAGCGCCGGGACCGAGCCGGCCAGCGACAGCATCAGGGCGACTTCGACGGCCAGTCCCAGCCAGGTGACCAGCGCCAGGGATGTGCGATCGACGGCGATGGCCGAGAGCACCGCGCCCTGCAACACCGCCAGCAGCGCGCCGTGCAGCGCGAAAACCCACAGCAGGCTCTGGATCGGCGCGTAGTCCTCGCCGGCCAGCAGCGGAGCGACCGGCGCGGCGAGCGCGGCCCCGAGCACCGCGATGAGGCCGATCCCGCTGAGTACCGCCAGTGCCGCCCGGATCGCGCTCGCCGAGTGCGTCGGCTGGGCCATGCGCGGGTAGAGCACGACGCCCACCGCCTGCGGCAGCCAGAAGGCGATCTTGGTGGCGATGGTGCCGAGCGCGTAGCGGCTGGCGTCCACGTCGTCGAGCACGATCCGGACCACGATCAGGTCGGCCGACGACAGCGCCATCAGCG
Organism: Nocardia abscessus; assembly: GCF_015477775.1. Classification (GTDB taxonomy): domain Bacteria; phylum Actinomycetota; class Actinomycetes; order Mycobacteriales; family Mycobacteriaceae; genus Nocardia; species Nocardia abscessus_A. The sequence goes on from NZ_JADLQO010000001.1 coordinate 485,895, forward strand.
CCGCCTGCACCTGGGCGGCCCGCAGCACCGGCAGCACGCCGGGGGCGGCGGCAACCTCGCCCTGGTCGATCGCGGCGCGGGGGCGCGCGGACTGCGCACCGGCGACGATCCTGGCCAGCAGCGCCGCCACCGCGATCCCGCAGGCCGCCGCCCAGAGCGCGAGCGTCGCGCCGCCGCCCAGCGCCAGGACCACCAGCGCGGGCGTGACCCGGGCGATGCCCGCGGCGCCGAGCACCACACCCAACGCGCGAAACCGTTTGCCGCCCTGTAGCACTCCCTGCTCACCGGACAACAGCACCAGCGCGGGCGCCGCACCGAGCGCCGCGGCCGTGGCGGCCACGCCGACGTTCAGCGTGAGGGCTACCAGCGGCACCAGCACCGCCGCCACCGCGGCAACGATCACCGCGCACCGCCATTCAAGCCCGCGCAGCGCCGCCGTCCCCGCACCGCGCACCAGTTCCCGGGCGATCACGTTCTGCAACGCCAAGGCGGGCACCGCGCACAGCAGCTGCACCGCGAGCAGACTGGCGAACTCGCTGTACCCGGTGACGCCCAGCCATCGTCCGGCCAGCAGTTGCAGCAGGTACCCGGCGACGTTGGCGGTCATCGCTCCCGCCGTCACCCACGTCAGATCCGCCACCACAGGTAACCGACGGACAGCAGACACGCTCCCCCGCCTCTCCGGGTCTTCGGGCCGTACCGGTCGGGTGACGCTGTCGTCGGCCACTCTCGGCGCGAGGGCGGCCGGCCGCACTGTCGTCGAACCATCGACCGATGACGCCCGGCACACAATACAGCGTGAGGTCGGCGTCCTGGTAGGCCGGCTCGAGCTGGGCGAGGGCCGCCGCCGATTCATCGGGCGGGCCGGGGGCGGTTCTGAACATCCGCGTGTCGGGCCGAATCGGACTCCCTGGTCACGCTCCGCTCCGCGGCGGCGGGGATCGGGACGTACAGTGCTCAGGCGTGAGTGGGAGCGGTCGAGACCGGGCGGTAGCTGCGGGATACAGCGCGGCTGGGGCACTGCTGGTGACCGCGCCCCTGCTGGCGCCGGGATACCTGCTCCTGCGGGATGCGGTGAGCACGCCGCGCAGCTATCCGACCGACTCGGCGCTCGGTCTCGGCGACGCGGCGCCGCGGGCGGTGCCGCAGGACGCGCTGCTGGCCGTGCTGTCGGCGTTCGTCGACGGCGGACTGCTGGTCAAGGCGATTCTGGTCGTCGCGCTGTGGGCCGCGGGGTACGGGGCGGCGATGCTGGCCCGCGACCTGCTGCGCGCTTCGCTCGGGCCGCAGTTGGTCGCCGCGACGGTCGCGCTGTGGAACCCCTACGTCGCCGAGCGGCTCTTGCAGGGGCACTGGAGCCTGCTGGCCGGATATGCCGCGCTGCCGTGGACAGCGCTGGCCGCCTATCGCCTCCGATCCTCCGCCACCGCGAAACGGCGTCGGCGGACTCTGTCGAACGCACCGGTACAGCCCGGAAACGGCCTGGCCGGACCGCAGGAGGCCGAACCCTCCGAAAATGCCCCGCCGATCACCAGACAGCACGACCGGCAGGCCGGACCCACCGGCCGAGCCGAAACACCGCTGGCTACGCACGGCGCATCCGAGCCACCCGATAGCCCTGCCCCAGCCGACACTTCTGAACACCCCGGCGGCTCTACGCCAGCCGACACCCCTCAACACCGCCACGGCGCTACACCAGCCAACGCCCCTGAACACTCCCACGGCGCTACATCAGCGGACACTCCGGCCAAGGGCCAGGTAGATCAGCCCCTCGTCACCGCGCCAAACGACACACCGGGCAAGGACCAAGTAGATCAGCCCCTCGTCACGGCGGCACGGCGCAGGAGTATCCGGACGGTGTCCGCTTGGGCGGCCCTGGCCGGATCGCTCGCCGCCGCGGGACTCACGCCGACCGGAGCGCTGCTGGCGGGGATGACCGCGTTCGCCCTGGTCCATCGACGCCAGCTGGTCCCGGCGCTCGTCGTCTGGGTCGCGGCCTCCGCGCCATGGCTCGCCGCGACCGCGCTGTCGGGTGCGGGCGCCGAGCCGTCCGATCCCGCGGGCATCGCGGCCTTCGCCGCACGGGCCGAGCCCGGCCTCGGCACCCTCGGCAGTGTGGCCGGCCTCGGCGGCATCTGGAACGCGGAGGCGGTTCCCGGTTCCCGCACCACACCGCTGGCCGCGATCGCGACCCTGGCGCTGCTGGCGATCGTCGCGCTGGGCGTGCGCGCCGTCGCCACGGGCGGCGCCGACCCGGACAATCGCCACGTGCGCCGCGCACTGCTGCTGCTCGCGGCGATCGCGGTGCTGTTCCCCGCGCTCGGGGCGACGGAGTGGGGCATGCACGCACTGGAGTGGCTGGTCGCCCACGTGCCCGGTGCGGGTCTGCTGCGGGACACGCAGAAATACGTGGCCTTGGCCGTGCCCGCCTACGCCCTGTGCGCGGCGGCGGGCTGCATGGTGGCGGCCCGGCGTCTTTCGTCCGCGCCGACCGATCGGCCCGGCACGGCACACCCGGCCGTGCGGTCCGCGATCGCGGCGGTATTCGTCGCGCTTCTCGTGCTGCCGCTCTACGACCTCGCCTGGGGTGCCGGTGGAGCCGTCCGGGCGGTGCGCTACCCCGCTGGATGGCAGCGGGTCGCCGAACGGATCGACGGTCCCGGCGACGTCGCGGTGCTGCCGGGTGGGATGTTCCGCAAGTTCCGCTACAGCGGCCCGGCGCCCGTGCTCGACCCGGCGCCGCGCATGCTGCCCAACGACGTATTGCAGACCGGCGAGCTTCCGGTGCGCGGGCGTACGGTGTCCGGCGAGGGAGCACGCGCGAGAGAGGTGGAAGCCCTTCTCCTGCGGGGCGGTTCAGCTCCGGACCTGGCCCGTCTCGGAGTCGGCTGGGTGCTCGTCGAGCGGACCACTCCCGGCCCGCTCGGCGCATCGGCGACGATGTTGGCCCAGCTCGAGCGAAGCTACGAGGACGCCGACCTCACGCTGTATCGCGTGCCCGGCGTCGTCGAGCCCCGCCCATCGACGTCGGCACAGCGCTCCGTCATCGCCACGGCCCACTTGCTCTGGGGCGCGTTGCTCGTCGCGAGTCCGCTTGTCGTCTTCGGCCTTCGGGCACGAGAACGCACGAGAACGCGGCGCTGAACCGAGCGGCGCACGGCAGCCGCGCGCAGTAGTTCAGTCGACCGTCCGGGGCGCGATCAAACCGGTGACCTGTTCGCCACGGGCGGCGGCGGACAGCACCTCGTAGACGCCGATTCCGGTCTGCTCCCAAGAGAATTCGCGAGCGCGGGCGCGCGCCTTCTCGCCCATGACGGTGCGCGCGCCCGGATCGTCCAGCAGATCGCCGACGGCATCGGCCAACTGCGCGACGTCGTCGACCAGAATGCCGGTGGCGCCGTCGACGATGGAATCGGTGAGACCGCGCGAACTCCGGTAGCCGACCGTCGGCACGCCGTGCTGGGCGGCCTCGATCACCGCGAGCCCCCACCCCTCTTTCCGGGACGGAAGCACGTGCACCCAGGCGCGGGCGAGCAGTTCGTGCTTACGGCGCTCGTCCACGTGGCCGTGGAAGGTCACTGCGTCGGCGATGCCGAGTTCGCGAGCGTTGTCGCGCAGGTTGTCCGCCCACCAACCGTCGCCGATCACGTCCAGGCGCAGGCCGGGGATGCGGTCGCGCAACCGGGCGACGGCCGCGAGCGCGTCCTCGATCTGCTTGTGCGGCACCAGGCGGGACAGCACCACGACGGTGGGCGCGGAAGTGCGGGTCTCCGCGGCGCCGGTGGGCGCGCCGGCTGGAACCGGTTCGGCTCCGTTGCGGACCACCGCGATGCGCGAACCGTCCACACCGAGCGCGGCCAGCTCCTCCGCCGAGGGCAACGAAACGGTCAGATATTGGTTACGCCGGTGCACGCGGGGCGACAGCCGCGACTCGATCCACCAGCCCACGCGACCGACCAGCCTGCCCGCCACCGGCCACTGCTCGCGGTGCCCGTGGTGCACCAGCAATACCGACGGCGCCTTGGTGACGGTGGTGGCGAAGAAGGGGATGCCGTTCTGGGTGTCGATCACCGCGTCCGGGCGCACTCCGCGCAACGAGCCGAGACCGATCTTCCCGAGCAGGATCGCGGCGAGCGCCCGCGGATACACGGTGTAGCGGCCGCCCGCCCGGCTGATGTCGATGCCGTCGACGCGCTCCCGCCGCGGCGCCCCGGGGTAGCGGGCGGTGCGCAGGGTGACTTTGACCCCCCGGGCCGCGAGGTGCGCGCCGACCTGCTCGAGGTACCGCTCGCTGCCGCCGCCCTGCGGGTGCCCGGTGTCACGCCAGCAGAGCAGGAGGACTTCGCGCACGGTGGAGCTTCTCTCGGTCAGTAGGTCCCGGTGGGGAACGTCGGATGTCGCGGTACACCCTAACCCGAGCACCCGCCCGCGATGCCCAGCATCGGGGTTGTGCGAGACTCGGCGCCGTGCTCAAAGCCGAAAAGACGCCTGCACGCGGCAGCTCGCCCCGGTTCGCCCGCCGGGCGACCCTGCGCCGGTCGCTGCGACTGCTCGGCAGCTTCCGGTTCGAGCAGACCGATCCGGCGCTGTTCTACGGCGGGCTGGCCACCGACAGCGCGGCGATGATCGCCGATTTCTACGCCGACCTCACCGGCCGGTCGCTGGACGGTGCGACGATTCTCGACGTCGGCGGCGGACCGGGCTACTTCGCTGACGAGTTCGCCCGCACCGGCGCGCGCTACATCCCGGTGGAGCCCGACCCGTCGGAGATGCACGCCGCAGGCCTCTCGGTAGCCGGCGCGGTGCGCGGGTCCGGGATGGCGCTGCCGTTCCGTGACGACGCACTCGACATCTGTTTCTCGTCGAACGTCGCCGAACACGTCTCGAAGCCCTGGGTGATGGCCGACGAGATGGTGCGGGTGACCAGGCCGGGCGGGTTGATCGTGCTGTCCTACACGGTGTGGCACGGCCCGTTCGGCGGGCACGAAACCGGACCGTGGCACTACCTCGGTGGCGAGTACGCCGCGCGCCGGTACCTCCGCAAGCACGGACGCGAACCCAAGAACAGGTTCGGCAGGTCGCTGTTCGCGGTGCGGGCCGCGGACGGATTGCGCTGGGCGGCAGGCACTCCGGCCGAGGTGCACACCGTCTTCCCGCGCTACCACCCCCGCTGGGCGTGGTGGTTGGTCCGGGTACCGCTGGTGCGCGAGTTACTCGTGAGCAATCTGGTCGTTGTGGCAACTAAAAGTTAGCCGAGGTAAGGCTCCAGCCATCCCCGACGCCAGTGCCGCTTCCCGCACGGCGCGTGCACAGGCTCGCTCCACGGCGATTCCCGCATAGCCAACCCGACGGTCTCGAGCGTGGTCAGACCAACCATGTCGGCCAGCATCCCGACGGCGGCGACTGCCTCCGCAGCCTGCATAGCCGCGGTCGCCTGCTCGATCGTCAGGGTACGGCCGGGTAGGAAGGAGACCACCCATCCGCCGCTGCCGACACACTTAGCCTGATGCTCGGTTTGATCACTGGTCATCAGCGACCGGCCGATCACTTGCACCGCCATGACTCGGACTCCCCAGTTTGCGGTAACGATTCGGTAATGGAGCGAGCTGATATGTCGCTACAGCATCCCCCCTCCAGCAACAGAACGCAATAGTGCGTTCTGCGAAAAGCGAACCGAGAGGTCGGGATTCACACTGGCCAGGGCGTCGCGCGTACGCAAAACTGGAACAGGTTACAGACAGAAGGCGGGCAAAACTGTAACGTGTTCTCATGCATTACGAGAGCTTGTTCATCGGCGGCCGCTGGACCGCGCCAGCCACCGCCGAGCGCATCCAGGTCATCTCGCCGGCCACGGTCGAGCCGGTGGGCAGCGTCCCCGCGGTGAGCCGGGCCGACGTCGACGCCGCGGTCGCCGCGGCCAGGCACGCTTTCGATCACGGCCCGTGGCCCGCCACGCCGCCGAAGGAGCGCGCCGCGGTGCTCACCCGCGTTGCCCGGCTGATCGAACAGCGCTCCGCCGACCTGCTCGCCGCGCTCACCGCCGAGGTCGGCGCGCCGCAGATGATCGCGATGACGCTGAACCAGATCCCCGCGGTCGCCACGCTCGACGCCTACGCCGCCCTGGCCGAGACCTTCCCGTGGCAGGAGACCCGGGTGGGCGGGTTCGGCACCACGCGGGTCACCCGCGAGCCGCGCGGGGTCGTCGCGGCGGTCACCGCGTGGAATGTCCCGCTGTTCCTCGCGGTCAACAAGCTCGCGCCCGCCCTGCTGGCCGGCTGCACCGTGGTGCTGAAGCCCGCCCCGCTGACGCCGATCACGGCCAACATGGTCGCCGACATCTTCACCGAGGCAGGACTGCCCGAGGGCGTGCTCTCGGTGCTGCCCGCCGAGCCCGACGCGGCCGAGTACCTCGTCTCGCACCCCGGCGTGGACAAGGTGACCTTCACCGGAAGCACCGCGGTCGGCCGCAAGATCGGCGCCATCGCCACCGGTCAGCTCAAGAGCGTTTCGCTCGAACTCGGCGGCAAGTCCGCGGCGATCCTGCTGCCCGACATGGATGTCGCGGCCGGCATCCCGGTGCTCGCGTTCTCCGGCTTGATGAACAGCGGCCAGGGCTGCGTCGCGCAGACCCGCATCCTCGCCCCGCGTAGCCGGTACGACGAGATCCTCGACGCGCTGGTCGAACACGTGAAGACGATGAAGGTGGGCGACCCGAACGACCCGAGCGTGCAGCTGGGCCCGCTGATCTCCGAGCGGCAACGCGAGCGGGTCGAGGGTTACATCGCCAAGGGCAAGGCCGAGGGCGCGCGACTGGTACTCGGCGGCGGACGCCCGGAGGGCCTGGACCGAGGCTGGTTCGTCGAGCCGACGATTTTCGCCGACGTGGACAACAAGTCGACCATCGCCCAGGAGGAGATCTTCGGGCCGGTGCTGTCGGTCATCCCGTACGAAACCGAGGACGAGGCCGTGGCCATCGCCAACGACTCGGTCTACGGCCTCGCCGGCTCGGTGTGGACGGCCGACATCGAACACGGCGCCGAAATCGCGGCGCGGGTGCGCACCGGTACCTACGCGATCAATTGGTATGCGTTCGACCCGAGTTCGCCGTTCGGCGGCTACAAGGCCTCCGGGCTAGGACGCGAAAACGGCCCGGAAGGTCTCGATGCGTTCTGCGAGCAGAAGTCGCTGCTCATGCCGCTCGGCTGGACCGGGTGATCAGTCGGGTGGCATGACCACCCGCAGCAGCGGCGCGCGGTTGCCGTAGCGCCGGGGTGGCGCGTCGACGATTTCGACGCGCCATCCGGGCGGCAGCACCGCAAGCAGCCGCCCCGCGGCCCGGCGCAGCGGCGTGCTCGCGGTCCCGATCTCGAATTCGGCAACCATGGGGGCAAGGGACCTCGCCGTCTCCAGATCGGCCATGCTCCAACCACCTCTCGCGCGTCGATCTCGCCGTACGCCGCGGGCATCGCGGGTCCGATGTCGGTAGGGAAGTAGTTCAGTCGATCAGTTAACCGTTGGTAATCCGACTGTGTGATGGGAAGGGAAGAACACGCCAAGCATAAGTCACGAGTACACGAAATCTCTCGACAAGATCATTACCCCGTTCCGAACGCGGCTAAACCCATCGAGCCGTGCAAAATTCGCACATTCCCGCCGCACACTGACAAGCCCCTGCGCGGTCCCCGAAAAGCGCCCTCCCGCACGACATTCGAATGACCTGCTCCACAACGGCATTCGCCCTCGGGGACCGTTGACCCGCCGGGCTCACGTGCCGAGCGACCGGCGGTACGCGGCAGGTGTGGTGCCGGTCGCCGCGCGCAGGTGCACCCGCAGCGCGGTGACGCTGCCGAAACCTGCCTTGGCCGCAACGACTTCCACTGGCAAACGTGTGGTTTCCAGAAGTTCGCGCGCACGCGCGGTGCGCTGAGCGTCCAGCCACCGCCGCGGCGTGGTGCCCACTTTCGCCTTGAAGCGGCGGATGAAGGTGCGCTCGCTCATCAGTGCGTGCGCGGCCAGCGCCGAAACATCCGCCGCCGCAGCGGGTTCGGCGACCGCCCAGGCCAGGGTGGCGGCGAGTCCGCCGTGCTCGGCCGCAGCGCCCGGCGCGTTCGGAACGTACTGCGCCTGGCCGCCCTCTCGATGCGGCGCGGTGACGTTCCACCTGGCCAGCTCCGCCGCCGCGTGGGCGCCCAGCTCCCTGCGCACGATGTGCAGGCACAGATCGAGCCCCGCCGACAGACCGGCCGAGGTCAGCACGTCACCGTCGTCCACGTACAGCGCCGTCGGGTCCAGCCGCACCGCCGGATACAGCTGCGCGAACTCGCCGCAGTAGGCCCAGTGCGTGGTCGCCGGTCGTCCGTCCAGTAGTCCGGCCTCGGCCAGTATGAACGCGCCGACGCAGATGCTCACCATGGTCGCGCCGCGCGCCGCCGCGCCGCGCAAGGCGATCAGCGCCTCCCGCGGGGTAGGCAGCGTCGGGATGCCGATCCCGGGCACGACGACCACATCCGCCTCCGCCAGCGCCTCCAGCCCGTGCTCCACCCGCAATTCGAAGCCGTTGGGCGTCCACACCGGCCCGGGGCGCACTCCGCAGGTCCGCATCTCGAACCCGGACGGCTCGCCGGTCTTACCCGGTCCGTGCCGGAACGCCTGAACAGCACAGGCCAGGGCTTGCGTGAGTTCTGCTCGCAGGCAAGGGGCAACACGGGAGAACAGTACGCGGGACTGTTCAGCCTCACCGACGAAGGCGGCCGGCTCACGTGGGCAATTCAAGCACCCCGCGAAGGCGAACAAATTCCTGCCCGTAAAGCTCCCGTCTCCAACATTGCTGACTGGGTGCAAAAAATTGCCGAACTCGATCCACCTGCCAAATCCGGAACCGACGCTTATAAGCGTCTGGGGGGCAAGAAAGCAGATGTCATGGCCGCATTCAAGCAGTATCGCGAAATCAGTCAAGCGGCGTAGTTATGTCCTCCCGTGCGGCAATTAGTTACTTGGCCATGTTCCATTGAACCCGAGGTCCGGCCAGATTGATTCCAAGGCCCGATGAATGACGGTCTTGTGCATTTCGCTCCTGGCGTCCAAATGACGATCCGGAACCAATCAACCCATGGGCAGGGCGAAAACGAGTACACCGAGCAGGAAGCATTGGAACGACTGGCAGCGCTCAGTTTGCTGGCCCGATGGACCGATGCATGCAACGTCGAGAAAGCCGAAGGCGAGTAGACGGGCATCCGGGCATCGAGGCGTCGAGCCATTCCCGCCATTCAGCGGTTCCCCAGTTCCGGAACCGCTGTCGGGAACCGGGAACCGGTCGGCGCAAGGACCCCTCCCCCCTCTCCGCATGAATATTGGCCTGTATGCCTCAGGCGTGGGCACCCTAGAACAGGGAAGGGAGGTACCCCTACGCCTACGCGCCGGGATAGCCGTGTCCTGCCGACTCATCTGCCAGGGAGTGGACCGGGGGTTTGTACCTCGATGACGCCAAAACCCCCCTCAGCGTCGAATCTGAGGAGGTTTCTGCCGTCTCGACGGTTCACATACCCATACGTTCCAGCGCCCAGTCCGTCGCAGCATCCTCGTCGTTGGCACGGATCTTGCGCGTGTAGTGCAGGGGCGGCGTGATCCATCGAACCCCACGCCAGCCGCGCGAAGGCCGGATAGTCCAGCCTCCGAACTCCCGCCGCACGGGGTAGCTGGTGCCTGTGACCTCATGCTGACGTGGCGGCGGCAGCAGCCTAAGCAGCAGGCGGCGGAAGCGGTGCCAGTCCGATGTCCACGCGGGAAGTCGCCCGTACGCGACGAGTGGGTCTTGGCGAAGTTTCATGTTTGTCCTCAGCAGCTGAGAATGTGTGGCGGAGTCTTGTCGGTGAACTGACGCGGTTCGCCGTACTCCGTCAACCAGATCGTAGCGACAACCCGCCACGCACCGGGCTCACACGGAGCCCACGCCGCGATGTTCAGCCGAGGGTTGGGGATCCGACTGTCGCTTTCCGCGCCGCGGACCACCCAATCGCTACCCGACTTCTTGAACTCCAAAGTCAAGCTGACGTGGAACTGCTCGGGCGCGGGCACACAGTCCGCGTAACCACCACCGATGACGGCAGGTTCGCCGCGCCCCGTCTGTACCCATGGTCGGCCGTCTTGGAAAGCGAAGCTGCACGATCTGGAACGGTTGGGCTCAGCGGCGGCAGAGGGCGCTTGAACGGCCACTCCCGCGCTGACCAACGCCACCGCGGCGAGTCCCGTGGTCGCGATGTGGCGAATCTTCATAGTGTTTCTCCTTCTTCTCGATACAGAAAAAGGCGCGCACCCAGGATGGATGCACGCCATGAAATGAAGCTCAATGCGAAGGTGCGCAGGGCACGAAAAACCGCGAACCGAACACCTGTCCCCACCCCGTGATGTCACAAGCCCCCCAGCCGCGCCGTTGCCCTAGCCCGCGCCGCGATCCTCCCCCGCAAACGCCGCCATCCCCACCAGGGCCAACGCAGCGATCATGCGTTCCATGTCTCCTGCACAGGGCGCAAACGATTTTGAGCCGTCATCGCTCTAGGTACAGCCGTTCCCCCGGCAGCCTCGGTAAGTGGCCGGGGGCGCCCTTCGCTACGTACACGCCCTCCGTGTGACGCCGTTCCCCTTCGTCCTGAACGAAGATCAACGCGGCAGTCAGACATGCCGCGAAATGCAGATGTAAGCCGCGCAGCCACACGACGAGATGCACGTCCGGTTCGTTCGGCATCGGCGACGTCATCGCTCGCCCCGAGCCCGGAAATACCGGTAGTTCTCCGCGAAACGATGTCCGCGGCTACCCGCGTCGAGCACTCCAACGGGTCGCAATCCTCATGCATCATGAACGCTTGAGCGGCTGCCTTACGGCTCGACACCGGCCATGCCGGGTTGTCGTGCGCCCAGCGTCGATAGAACTCTTCTAACCCGATTTCAGCGTCGTACTTGTCGGACATGCCGCCCTGTAACAGCTTCAACCGGTGACGCATGCGAGTTCCGCTGTTACGCATACGTTCGCGCCCATCCCCGGTGCCGCGCTGCATTCTCGGCACGGATCGCGCGGATAGCTTCAACGATCACGTGACCGGATGAACCTACATGGCTGTCCGGGCGCACGATCCACGCACGGAACATGGTCCCTCGATCGGCGGGACTCGGCAGCCCGATCGTTCCGTCACGCGCAATCGACACATCCAACCGAAACATCTCAGTGAACAATGGAGTCTCGTCCGGGATGTCCGGCCGGATAATGAATGTCCACCGTTTCGACCGTGGGTGCGACAGGACCGGCCCCAGCTTGTACCCGCGCTGTTGCATCCACGCCTTCACGTGCTGCCCCAACACAGCGGGCATAGTGATCGCCCACACCGGGCCACGATCCGGCCCACGTGGGGAGGGTCCACGGTGGCGGGTATGTCGCACACGTTCCGGTAGTAGGCACAGCGGGACATCGGTGTGTCCCCGAACGCTTCTCGACGCATCGCGCTCCCCTGATCGCACTATTCGTCTGGGCTGCGCCCGGTCTCCGCCTCCGAGCGGAGTGCAGGCGTTGGGCGGCAGCCGCACCAACCGGGCACCAATCAACATCAACACGCGCAACTGCATCGGTGCAGGACTAAGCTGTTTTCAAAGCGACAGGGCCACATTTGAAAACACATGGGTGGGTGTGAGATGGCTTCAGCGAGTCAACGATTGTGCGGGATGGAACCAGACAGAACCGGCCGGACACTCAGGCAGCAACGGACCGAACGCGGAATCACCCTGCGGGAGCTTTCAGGGCAGACTTTTTGCGACTACTCCCAGCTCGCGAACATTGAAGCGGGCCGACGTTGGCCCAAAGATCGCGGATGGGCCGAACGGGTAGACCGTGCACTCAACGCAGGCGGAACACTGATCGCGGCCTGGGACGCGGACCAGGCGGAACGCGCACGGCGTGATGACACGTTGCGGATGCTGGACAAGCGCGGCGGGAGTCGGAAGCACTTCTCGCCACTCCGGACGCGGCACCGCTGGACGACGTGCAGGGCGGCATCATCGACATTGCCCGCAACGCACGGTTCGAGTCCTACGACCGCACTCTCAGCCGGGCAATGGACATTCGCGCCGAGTTGATGCGCCGTATCAAGATGGGCGCACACCGCCCGGACGAGAGTCGTACCTGACGCTCGACCTAGGGCAAGCGGACACAGCGCGCGTCCACGCACAAGCGTCGTTTCAACTGGGTGATCGTGCGGACCACGACCAGTTGAGGGCATGGGCGCGCGGCACACAGGCGTTGGCATTTCGGTTCGTGAAAGATTTCGAGCGCGCACGGGACGCCGCCACAGACGGATTGAAGTACGTCACGCATTCAACTGGCACAGCCGAACCCAGACTGTTGTGTGGTCTGGCTGCGTCCGTCGCGAACCTTGGCGACTCGACACGTGCGCTAGAACTGCTCGATCAAGCTGAGCGTGCCCGAGAGGCAGCAGGACCAGACGAGATACCCGGCCTGTTCACGTTCACGCCAGCGAAGCTGACACGAATCCGAGCATCACTGTCATTTGCGCCACTCGCCGCCGACCTCATCGCACACTTGACTCCAAGGGCACACCGATTCGATGAGAAGGAGGGCAACGTGGCAGGACCGACGGGCCTCGATTGGGCATGGGCCACCCGCACCGGTGGTGCGCTGTCGGGGGCGCAACGCCGCCGATTGGCCGTTGCGACCGCTCGCACGCTGCCCGCCATGGCGCCCAACCGGGTCCGCCTCGCGCTGGGTCGGCGGGGGCGCGGGAAATTGGAGTTCGCCGGTCTGCGATTACCGGATTCCAAGCTCGCCGTCGCGGCGGAAACCGAGGCGCGCGAGGTGCTTTCCCCGCACGTGCTGGACCATTCGCTGCGGACCTACTACTTCGGACGGGTCCTTGCCGACCTCGACGGCGCCGCCTATGACGACGAACTCGTCTACGTCTCCTGCCTGCTGCACGATCTTCAGCTCGAACACCCCACGCCGGGTAGATGTTTCGCGGTGGTGGGCGGGGAGCGGGCCGCTACCGTCGCACTCGGCGCGGGCGCCACGCCGGAACGGGCCGACGCGATCGGCGCGGCCATCGCCGCCCACATCACACCCGGCGTCGCCGACGATCTCAGCGACCCGGGGGGCTTCGTCTCCGCGGGGGCTTCAGTGGACGTGCTCGGGACGCGGCTGGCGGAGCTGGACCGGGATTGGGTCGCCGAACTGCTGCGACGTCATCCGCGCCAGAAGTTCAAGCGGCACGTCGTCGCGGCATTCCGAGCCGAAGCGAAGGCGATGCCTGCGGGCCGGATTCACTGGCTCAACCGCGCAGGCTTCCTGATGATGATCCGGATGGCCCCGTTCCCCGAATAGCGCCGGCGGATTCCGGAGCTGAGCGGAAACATTTGTCGCGCAGAACAAATCGCCCCGCACCATCTGTCAGATGGTGCGGGGCGATGCTACTTTGGGTGGAGTGTCAGCCCAGACGCTGCTTGAGCGCCTCGAACTCGTCGCGCACGCCGGACGGCAGCTTGTCGCCGACGAACTCGAACCACTCTTCGATCAGCGGGATCTCCTTGCGCCACTCCTCGGCGTTCACGGCGAGCGCCTCGTCGACGTCCGTGGGATCGACGTCCAGCCCGTCCAGGTCGAGCTGGGTGGCGGTCGGCACGTTACCGATCGCGGTCGCCTCGGCCTCGGCGGAACCCTCGATGCGGCCGACGATCCACTCCAGCACGCGGGAGTTCTCGCCGAAGCCGGGCCACAGGAAGCGGCCGTCCTCGCCGCGGCGGAACCAGTTGACGTAGAAGATCTTCGGCAGCTTGGTCGCGTCGGCGTTCTTGCCGAGGTTGATCCAGTGACCCAGGTAGTCGCCGACGTGGTAGCCCAGGAACGGCAGCATGGCCATCGGGTCACGGCGGACGGTGCCCACCTTGCCCTCGGCGGCCGCGGTCTGCTCGGAGGACAGCGTCGCGCCCATGAACACGCCGTGCTGCCAGTCGAAGGACTCGGTGACCAGCGGGACGGTGGTCTTGCGGCGACCGCCGAACAGGATCGCCGAGATCGGCACACCCTGCGGGTCGTCCCACTCGGGCGCCAGGATCGGGCACTGCGCCATCGGCGTGCAGTAGCGCGAGTTCGGGTGGGCGGCCAGCGTCTCGGTCTCCCGCAGGTACCAGTCGTTGCCCTTCCAGTCGATCAGGTGGTCGGGTTCGCCCTCCAGGCCCTCCCACCACACGTCGCCGTTGTCGGTCAGCGCGACGTTGGTGTAGACGGTGTTGCCCGCTTCCACGGTGGCCATGGCGTTGGGGTTCGAGCTGCGGTTGGTGCCAGGCGCGACGCCGAAGAAGCCGTATTCCGGGTTCACGGCGTAGAGGCGGCCGTCCTTGCCGAAGCGCATCCAGGCGATGTCGTCGCCCAGGGTCTCGGCGCGCCAGCCCGGCACGGTCGGCTGGATCATCGCGAGGTTGGTCTTGCCGCAGGCGCTCGGGAACGCGGCGGCGATGTAGTACGCCTTGTTCTCCGGGGAGATCAGCTTGAGGATCAGCATGTGCTCGGCCAGCCAGCCCTCGTCGTGGGCCATCGCCGAGGCGATCCGCAGCGAGTAGCACTTCTTGCCGAGCAGCGCGTTGCCGCCGTAGCCGGAGCCGTAGCTCCAGATCTCCCGGTCCTCGGGGAAGTGGGTGATGTACTTGGTGTCGTTGCACGGCCACGGCACGTCGGCCTGGCCATCGGCCAGCGGCGCGCCCACGGAGTGCAGCGCCTTCACGAACGGGCGGTCGGCGCCCAGCTTCTCCAGGGCGGCCGAACCCATGCGGGTCATCACGCGCATCGACACCACGACGTATTCGGAGTCGGTGATCTCGACGCCGAGCTTCGGGTCTTCGGCGCCCAGCGGGCCCATGCAGAACGGCACCACGTACATGGTGCGGCCCTTCATCGAGCCGCGGTACAGCTCGGTCATGGTGGCGCGCATCTCGGTGGGGTCGACCCAGTTGTTGGTCGGGCCCGCGTCGGCCTCGGACTTCGAACAGATGAACGTGCGGGATTCCACCCGGGCCACGTCGGAGGGATCGGAGAGGGCGAGGAAGGAGTTCGGCTTCTTCTTCTCGTCCAGGCGCTTGAACGTCCCCGCCGCCACGAGCTGCTCGGTGAGCCGCTCCCATTCCTCGTCGGAGCCGTCCGCCCACACCACACGATCCGGCTGGGTGAGTTCGGCGACTTCTTGTACCCAGGCGAGTAGTTCGCTGTGCTCGGTCGGCGCCTTGCCGTCGGATCCACGAAGACCAGGAATGGTCGCTGACGTCATGAAAACTCTCCTGAGATGGGCGACTACTCGCTGCTTCGCCGCCTGGCCCTAGGCCCATGACCAGCGCGAATGCACCGAGCGCCACCGTTGGCGGGAAGGCGCCCGCTCCGACCGGTCGAATGCGCACCCTCAGGAGGGCGGCAGATCAGGACTTAGCGGACGCCCAAGTTCCTGAATAGAGGTTAACGCGATGTGACGGCCGGTACGGTATCGGGTTCCTCACTGTGTACCCAATTGGTCGTTCGTTCCAACAGGTGAGAGCCAGCGATCGAGAACCCGGATATCGCGCTCGCATGCGGCGAGTTGACCGGGCTGCGCGGCCGTGGTCCGGCGCAATTCGGCCTCCAGCTGGGCCACCCGGCGATCGGTCTCGACCATTCGCGCGGCGCTTGCCTGGACCACGTGTTCGGCCAGAACGGTCTCGGCTTCCACGATGGCAGTCGCCACTCGCTGCTCGAGCTGGGCTTTTACGTTGACCAACGCGTCGGCCACCCATTGCCGGATGTGCGCCCGCTCGGCCAGCTGGCCGCGGGCGCGGACCACCCACGCCGCCGCACCACCGCCGAGCAGCAGGGTGACGGGCACGGTCGCGACGTCGAGAGCGGGGACGAGCGAGAACGGAGCAACCAGCAGGCGACCGAGGCCGACACCCGCCGACGCGCCGAGCGCGATCATAAGGTGATCTTCGACACCCCGATGACGGGGCTCGGGATCCGGTCCCACCCGAGGGGCCGGGTCGCGCCGTCGCGGCGGTGTACCCCGATCCGCGCCCGCGATCCGGGCGCTCAGTTCGGCGAGGCGCTGATCGATGCTGTGGTCGAAAGCGCCGGTCAGTTCTGTGACGGTGCGCTGGAGCCGTGCGGGGTAGCCGGTGATTTCGGCGGTGCGCAGCCGGTCCAGCTCGGCGCGTGCGGTGGCGTGCAATGCGCGGACTCGCGCGCCGATGTCGGTCATCAAGTCCACCCGGGCCAGGTGCAACTGCCCGCGCAGGGTGGACATCGCGGTGGCGCGTCCGCCGTCGCGGCCGGCCAGGAGAACGGCGCGTTGCTCGCGCAGCCGCGCCGGTTCGGCGCCGGAGCGCAGCGCGGCCACCTGCTCGACCACCCGCTGACGGGTGTCGGCCAAGACCCGCGCGGCGACCGCGGCCGGCTGGTCGCCTCCTGCGGCGGCCGCCGCGGTGAGCCGCGCGTGCAGATCCCCTAGACCGGAGCGATCGAGCAATCCGGCGTCGCCCGCGGTGCGTGCGGCCGCCGCCAGCCGCGCCGAGACCGGGACGATGTCCAGGTCGGCGGCACCCTGCTCGGCGAGCAGCTCCAGGTCACGCGTCCGCACCGCACGCCAGTCCCGGTAGGCGTGGATGCCGTTCATCGCCAGCAGCAAGTGGGTGCCGTCGGCGCGCAACCGGTGGATCACCCCCAGCAGGTCCGCGCCGAGGGTGGTGCCCGCGTCGAGCAGGATCAGCGCCACCGCGGGCGCGGCGGGCGCGGCGGTCTCCGCCGTGTTCGGGTCGGCGACGGGTTCGGACAGCGTGACGCGCGGTTCGAAACGGGCCAGCTCGGTGCGCAGCAGGGTCGTGTTGACGTCGGCGGGGCCGATCACCGCGACCGCGCCCGCCGCACCGGACCCGTGTACCGCGCGCAACAGCGCCATACCCTGCGGGTTCCAGCGCTCCACCACGGCCGCGAGCTCGGGCGACGCGGCGACCGCCGTCGCCAGGGCCGGGCGATCGGATCCGCCCTCGATGGCCGGGCCTCGGTGGGACATCTCAGGTCCGGCTGCCGAGACCGGATCCGCCGCGGCAGGCGCGGCCGCCGTCGATGATTCCGGTGGCTCAGAGACCGGCACTACTCATCCGTTCCCATAGTCGGACGTACCCGTTGTGCACGCGCAAGGCGGCGCGGCGGGCCGCAGGAGGCATATCGCTGGTGACGACGGCGCGCCAGCGGGATGCTCGGGTCAGCGCGTCGTCGGCGTCGGAGGGCGCGGGAGCGGGATATCCCGCCGCGAGGTGGGCCACCTCCGGCCCGGCGAGCCCCGCGCAGAGCCCGAGCCAGAGAGCGTCGTCACTGAAGAGATAGGACTCCAGGAGGTCGCGGGCGCGACCGCCCTCCTCCGGGACCGCGCGGGCCGCGAGCCGGGCCAGCTCGTCGAGCAGTTCGCCGCCGCGCAGCGCGGACACCTGCTCGTAGCGGCGCTGCAACAGCTGGTGCAGCGCATCGATGCCGCTGGCCGCGTGCAGTATCTGCAGCAGCGCCTGCGGGGTGAGGTGCGGATCATGGCGAAGGGCCGCGCACGCGCAGGCCACGCCGTACAAATCCCAGCGGCGCAGCAACTCCTCGCGCTGCTCGGCGTCCGGTCCCGGCGCGACGAACAGATCCGGGGACAGGACCAGCGCCGGGTCGGCTTCGCCGGCGAGTTTGCGCAGCAGGTCCAGTTCGGCGCCGGTCAGCACGCCAGCCCTGGTGCGCGTCGCCAGCGACGCGACCACCGGCACCACCGGAATCCGCAGTTGGCCGCCGTACTGCTCGGCCGCGGCCACCGCGTCGCCCCAGCGGGAGCCGATCGCGTCGGCCTTGTTCAACACCGCGATCGTGCGCTGCGGCGGCAGCGTGGCAAGCACCCTGCGATCGGCGGGCGAGGGCGCGGCCGACAACACGTAGACGACGATGTCGGCGTCGAGTTCCGGATCGGCCGCCCCCGGCTGGTCCACCGGATCGGTCTCCACCGCCGACATGAGCGCGAGCGCGTGCAGCACCGTGGTCCGTCCCGCGTGCGCACGCCCGGTCACCTGGATACGCGGCGGTTTGCGCCAAGCGCTGACGGCCGCTGCTGCGGCGTACCCGATCTGGGGATCGCGCCCCGTCCCGAAGCGCAGCTCGGCGAGCAGCTTGTCGAGCTGATCGTGACCGGACGTGGGAACACCGCGCTCCCGCAACGGCCCGTCGGACTCAGTGGCTGTCGGCATGCTGCACACCCCCTCTTACGGTGCGCAATTCTGTCAGAAGTCCGGTCGCGGGACAGGCTCGACCGCTCAGCTGCCGCTGAAGTACTTGTTCGCGGTGCGCACCGCCCAGTTCGGCGCGTATTTCGCCACCGTCGCCAGTACCTTCGCCTGCGTGCCCACCTCGTAGTGCACCTTCGGCAGCCGGGCGCGCTTGCGCGTGGCCTCCCAGATCCCGGTGGCGACATCCTCCGCCGACAACCGCACACCCAGCGACTTCGTCGTTCCGGTCGTCACACCGTCCACCATGGCCGTGGCCACGAACAACGGCCAGATCGCCAGCACCCGGATGTCGTAGTGCTCCCACTCCAGGTCCAGCGCCTCGGTGAGGCTCTTGACCGCCGACTTCGTCGCTCCGTAGCTCGCGAGTTCGGCTTGGCCGTAGATCGCCGAAGCCGAGCAGAGGTTGACCACCTGGGCGCCCGGGGTGTCGCGCAGGTAGCGGAACGCGCTGTGCGTTCCGGCGAGCACCCCGACCAGGTTGACCTCGACGATCGCTCGATGGGCGGCGAGGTCGAGCGACTCGAACGGCCCCGCTCGCAGGATGCCCGCGTTGTTGACCAGGATGTCCAGCCGTCCGGTTGCGGCGTGGAACTCGGCCAGCCGCTCCGCCCACTGCGTGTCGTTCGTCACATCCAGCACCCCGGTGTGCACGATGCCGCCCTTGTCGGCGATATCACCGGAGAGCCTGGTCAGGCCGACTTCGTCGATGTCGTAGGCCCCGACGTGGTACCCCTGCGCAGCGAAAAGCAAGGCCGTGGCTCGCCCGATACCGGCCGCCGCGCCGGTGATGAACACTGTCGGTCTGCTCATGCCGGGGAGTCTAGTGCCGCGGACGCCGTGTACTCCGGGGTTCCCAGACGCCCGGTCGGTCACTTACCCTGCTGAAGTGGTCGGCACCACAACCGGTGCGCAGCTTCAACTTTCGCGTGCGGCAACCGACCTCGACGATGAGGAGGTTGCGATGACCGCGAATGTCATCGGCGCTGCCGACCCGGAACCCAGCTGTCCCGCGGACCGCAAACCCTTGCTGCCCAGCCTGGACCCGTTCCATCGACCGCCGAAGGGCTTCGCGGCCAAGGCGCCCGGCACCATCCTGCGCAGCAGGAAGATCGAGGTGGCGCTGTTCGGGATAGTGCCGCAGCAGGTGTCGGCCTGGCAACTGCTGTATCGCAGCAGTGACCTGCACGGAGCCCCGGAAGCCGCGATCACCACGGTCCTGTTGCCGCTCGGTGCGGAGCCGGACGAGGATCGCCCGCTGCTGGCCTTCCAGACCGCGATGGACGCGGTGGCCGAGAAGTGCTCCCCGTCCTACGCCCTGCGCTACGGCGCGCGGGCGCTCGGGTCGGTCACCCAGCTGGAATGGCTGCTGGTCGCGAACGCGCTGCGGCGCGGCTGGGCGGTCAGCATCGCCGACCACGAAGGTCCGCACGGAAACTTCGGCGCTCCGCGGGAGCCCGGCTACCGCGCGCTCGACGGTATCCGCGCAGCGCTGCGCTTCGGCCCGCTCGGGCTCGGCCCCGAAACCCGCGTCGCGGTGTGGGGCTACTCCGGCGGCGGCATGGCCAGCTCGTGGACGGTCGAGATGGCCCCGACCTACGCCCCGGAACTCCATATCGTCGGCGCGGTGCTCGGCGCTCCGGTCGGCGACCCGCGCCAGGTCTTCGACCGGCTCAACGGCACTCCCTTCGCGGGCCTGCCCGCCATCGTGATCGCCGCCCTGCGCAGGCTGTATCCCGCGCTGAGTTCGGTGATCGATGACGAACTCGACTCCGACGGCCGCCGGTTCGTCGTCCGCGCGGAGAACGCGACGCCGCTGGGCGCGATCCTCGGGCTCGCGGGCAAGAAAGTGGACGACTTCCTCAGCCGCCCGCTCTCCGAGGTGCTCGACACCCCCGAACTGCGGGCGATGTTCGATGATCTGCGGCTCGGCAACGCGGCGCCCACCTGTCCGCTGCTGGTGGTGCAACCCATCCACGATCAGGTCATCCACATGGACGGCATCGACGGTCAGGTGGCTCGGTACCGCCGCGGCGGCGCGGCGGTGACCTACGTCCGCGACCGGCTCAGCGAGCACTTCTCCCTGCTGCCGCTGTCCACGCCCATCAGCCTGGACTGGCTGGCCGACCGGATCGCCGGGCAACCGGTGAGCGATACCGGCGACAGCACCGTCTGGTCGGTCGCCGCCTCGCCATCGGGCGTGCGCGGCCTGCTGGAAATGGCGGTGACCGCGGCCAAGGTCGCGCTGGGTCGTCCGCTGCGTCAGCAGCAGCCGACGGCCGCCAGAATCGCGCCCGCGCGCGCCGCCTGACCTCCTGCTCAGCGGTCCGTGCACAACCGCTTGCCGCACGGATCGCCGGATGCTGGACAATGGACGCCGTGAACGACGCCGCGAACCATACTGCCGAGTCAGTTCCGGGCCCGCCGTCCACAGCTTCGGCCCCGGCCGAGGGCGGGCCCAGGCACAAGACCGGCTCCCGCCTGTACCCACGAGTCACCAGCTTCCGGTCGCGCAGGGGCGCGCTGACCGCGACCCAGCAGCAATCCTGGGACCGGATGTGGCCCTCGATCGGCCGCGAGGTCGCCGACGAGCCGCTGGACGCGGCCGCCTGGTTCGGCCGCGACGCGCCGCTGGTCATCGAGATCGGCTGCGGCACAGGCACCGCGACGGCCGCCATGGCGCAGGCCGAACCGCACCTGAACCTGATCGGCATCGAGGTCTACCAACCCGGCCTCGCGCAGTTGGTGCAGCGCATCGAGCGCGAAGGGATCGACAACATCCGCCTGCTGCGCGGAGACGCGGTCGACGTGCTGGAGAACATGATTGCTGAACAGTCGCTCACGGGCGTCCGCGTATTCTTCCCCGACCCGTGGCCGAAGGCGCGCCACCACAAGCGGCGGCTGTTGCAGCCCGCGACCGTGGCGTTGATCGCCAGCCGCCTGAAGCCGGGCGGTGTGCTGCACGTCGCGACCGACCATGCCGGCTACGCCGAGCACATTCACGAGGTCGGCATGGCGGAGCCCCTGCTCAAAGGATTGAACGAGACCACGGGCGGAGTCAGCGAACAGCATCGCGCCACGGCCCCCATCGGTTTCGAACGCCCCGTCACGAAATTCGAAGGCAAGGCACATCGCGCCGGTAGCGCCATCACCGAGCTCATATGGGGGAAGATCGACCAATGAGCGTCAGTGAGATGGCCCACGAAGTGGTCGATGTTGCCGGGGAGGTGCACGGAGGCGGAGCGGAAGGTCTGGGCGGCTCGGCGCCGGACGTGCGCCGCGTCCTTTTGGTGTGGGACGCCCCGAACCTCGACATGGGTCTCGGCGCCATTCTGGGCGGTCGCCCGACCGCGGCCTACCGCCCCCGGTTCGACGCGCTCGGCCGCTGGCTGCTGGCCCGGACCGCGGAACTCTCGGTAGGCGCGGTGCATCGGGTGGAACCCGAGGCCACCGTCTTCACCAACATCGCGCCGGGCACCGCCGACGTCGTCCGGCCCTGGGTGGAGGCGCTGCGCAACGTCGGCTACGCGGTCTTCGCCAAACCCAAGATCGACGAGGACTCCGACGTCGACGCCGACATGCTGGGGCACATCGCCCTACGCAGCCGTGGCGCGGGTCTGGCAGGCATCATGGTCGCCTCGGCCGACGGTCAGGCGTTCCGCGAACCGCTGGAGGAACTGGCCGCCAAAGGAGTGCCGGTCCAGGTACTCGGGTTCCGTGAGCACGCGAGTTGGGCCGTCACATCCGATACTCTCGAATTCATCGACCTCGAGGACATTCCGGGCGTGTTCCGTGAACCACTGCCCCGCGTGAGCCTCGACTCGCTGCCCGACGAGGGTGCCTGGCTGCAGCCGTTCCGGCCGCTGTCGGCACTGCTCACCTCTCGCCCCGCCCAAGGAGTCGCTTAGTGTTCACACGCTGGGGCGATCTGGTATACCGGCTGCGTTTTGTCACCATAGGCATCGTCGTGGCCGGTCTTCTGGCTCTCGGCGGCTACGGCCTCGGGTTGGAGGACCACCTCAGCTCCAGCGGGTGGGATGACCCGACATCCGAATCGGCGCGCGCGGCGCGGATCAAAGACGCGGCCTTCGAACGCGATCACAACTCCGACGTCATCGTGTTGTACACGGCGCCGGAGGGCAAGACCATCGATGATCCGGAGTTCAGCGGCAAGATCGTCGAGAATCTCGCCGCCCTGCCCCGCGAGCACCCGGACGAGATCACCAAGATCAACGGAATCTACTGGCGCAACGACGCGAACATTCCGGTGCAGACCAGCGTTTTCGGGTCGAAGGACAAGAAGTACGCCTTCGCGTCCATCGCCATCAAGGGCGACAACGACACCGAGATGGTGCGCAACTACCGCAAGGTGAAGAACGTCTTCTTCATCCCCGGCGTCGACGTGCAGGTCACCGGGTTGCAGGCCGTCGCGGGCACGCTGAACGACACCATGGCCGACGACCAGAAGCGCATGGAGATCCTCGCCATCCCGGCCGTGGCCGTCCTGCTCTTCCTCATCTTCGGCGGCGTCGTCGCCGCCGCGCTCCCGCTGATCGTCGGCGGCCTCACCGTGGTCGGCGCCTGGGGGATCGTCCGCTTCATCACCGAGTTCACCGAGGTGAATTCGTTCGTCTCACCGGTCGTCTCGATGATCGGCCTCGGCCTGGCCATCGACTACGGCCTGTTCATCGTCAGCCGGTTCCGCGAGGAACTGGCCGAGGGATACGACACCAGGGCGGCCGTCCGCCGATCGGTGATGACGGCAGGCCGCACCGTGGTGTTCTCCGCGACGATGATCGTCGCCAGCCTCGGCGGCATGCTGCTGTTCCCGCAGGGCTTCCTGAAATCGGTCGCCTACGGCGCCATCGCGACGGTGACCCTCGCGGCGCTGACCTCGATCACCGTGTTGCCCGCGATGCTGGCGGTGCTGGGCAAGCGCGTCGACATGCTCGGCCTGAAGTGGTTCCGCAAGACCAAGACCGCCGACGAGGTGGAGAGCGGTTTCTGGGGGCAGTCCACCCGGTGGGTGATGAAGCACCCGCTCAAGATCGCGATCCCGCTGTGCATCGTTCTGCTGCTGCTGATCATCCCGGTCAAGAACCTCAGTTTCGGCGGCATCAACGAGCGGTATCTGCCGCCGGACAACCCCACCCGGCTGGCGCAGAAAGAGTTCGACACGGTCTTTCCGTTGCGCAAATCGGACCCGATCGAGCTGGTTTTCGTGGTCGACGATCCCAGTCTCGCTCCCGCCGTGGGCAAGGTGGTGAAAGAGGCGAGCCAAGCGCCCGGCCTGGCCGGCGAATTCGCTTACCCCCCGAGCACGGCGCCCAACGACAAGACCATCTTCAAGACTTCCACCCCGTTGGCCGATTCGGAGGACTACGACCCGACCATCGACTTCCTCCGCGCGATGGAGGTACCCGACGGCGTCACGATGCTCGTGGGCGGTCAGCCGACGATTCAGAAGGACAGCATCGA
Organism: Nocardia abscessus; assembly: GCF_015477775.1. Lineage (GTDB taxonomy): Bacteria > Actinomycetota > Actinomycetes > Mycobacteriales > Mycobacteriaceae > Nocardia > Nocardia abscessus_A. Next base: position 509,688 of record NZ_JADLQO010000001.1, read on the forward strand.
CGCGCTGCTGAGCCGGATGCCTTTGATGATCGCGCTGGTGCTGTTCGTCACGACGCTGCTGATGTTCCTGACCTTCGGCTCGCTGGTGCTGCCGATCAAGGCCGCGCTGATGAGCGCCCTCGGTCTCGGGTCGACGCTGGGCATCTTGACCTGGATCTTCATCGAGGGCCACGGCGCCGGTCTGTTGAACTTCACTCCGCAGCCGATCATGTCGCCGGTGCTGGTGCTGATCATCGCGATCATCTACGGTCTGTCGACCGACTACGAGGTCTTCCTGATGTCGCGCATGGTCGAGGCGCGTGCCCAGGGCGCGAGCACCACCGAAGCCGTCCGGATCGGTACCGCGCAGACCGGCCGGATCATCACCGCGGCCGCGTTGATCCTGCTCGTCGTCACCGGCGCGTTCGCCTTCTCGGACTTGGTGATGATGCAGTACATCGCCTACGGCATGATCGCCGCGCTGTTCATCGACGCGACGGTGCTGCGCATGCTGCTCGTCCCGGCCACCATGAAGCTCCTCGGCGACGACTGCTGGTGGGCGCCGGCCTGGATGAAGAAGGTGCAGGAGAAGGTCGGGCTCGGCGAACCCATCCTCGATGACGAGCGCGTCGGCGGCGGCGACGTCGTCGACCTGGTCAAGACCACCCCGATCACCGACCCGGTGACCATGCAGATCCCCGCCATCGCCGCCGCCAACAAGGTGCCGCGCAGGCGCAAGCCGCGCACGGTCGCCGAGATCGAGGCCGAGGCGCCGACCAGGCGGCTGGACCGGCTCCCGCCGTCACCCGCACCGCAGGCGACGCCCGCACCGCCGCCGCTCGATCCGACCAGGCAGCGCCCGGAACCGCCGAGGAATTCCACTCCTCCGCAGGGTGAGCCGATTCGTCCGCGGCGAATTTCGCAGCCGCCGAATACGCCCCGTCCGGACCAGGCGGAGCTGTGGCCACAGTCGAATCCCTCGCTCCCGCAAGATCCCCCGGCGCCGCGACCGGCGCCGCCCACGGGTCTCCCTCCGGAGCAGAACGCGCCGCACGTCAGTGTGCCGTCGGTGATCTTTCCCGAGCACAGCCCGGGAGCCGCCGTCTCGCCGGTTACGCCGCCCGCGCCGCGACCGACTCACACTCCGGAAGTCCGCCCACTGTCCGCCATTTCGCAGGACCCGACCGTCGACCTGGCTCAGCAGCCCGCTGCGTCCCGCGAGGCGCGGTACTTGCCGCCCGAAGCGCCGGTCGCTCCCGCGCATCGCGCGCCCGAGCCCGAGCCGCACGTCGAGCCGAACAACGGACCGGACACCACGAATCGCAGCAGTATCGAAAGCTGGATGGCCGAACTGCGCTCCTCCCGTCGCCACATCGGCAGACCCGAGGAAGGCAGGCACCACGGCGGCGACGGCCGCACGGTGAGCGTGAACGAACTCCTGCGCCGCCGCGACCGCGAGTGAACGCTCGCCACTGACCCACGAAAAGCCGCCGCACCAAGTCGGATTCATCGAATCGACCGCGGTGCGGCGGCTTTTCTCACTCAGCTCGTTCCCGCGTCGGCGAAAGCGCGGGCGTAGCGGGTTCCGGCCAGGAGCAGCAGGATGCCGACGACGAGGAAGGCGGCGACGCGAACCAGGCCGTCCAGGGTGGCCAGGTCGAAGAGGAACAGCTTGGCCAGAGCGGCTGCCGTGACCGGTAATCCCGAACCCAGGGCGAGTTTGGCTACGGCGGGTGCGGCGGCGAGCCTGCGCAGTCCGAAAAGGAGGGCGCCGGTCGCGGCGGCCATCCACAGGATGGTCGCGGCGCTGTGGCCGATGACGAACCCGTTCGGCGTACCGGTCGCGACGCCGATGGAGACGGTCGTCGCGGTCACCGCGTAGAGCCCGGCGACGCTCGCGGTGATCCATTGCCACTCGGTGCCTGCGGCCGAACCGGCCAGTCGTCGCGCGCACCACAGCGCGACCGCGACCACCCCGAGCGCGAGCACCGCGCCGAGCACGGTCGCCACACCCAGGTTCGCCTCCGAGCGATGCTGCGAGGCGAGGACTTCCGGGCCTGCGATATTCAGCAGCGCGAAGCCACCGAGCACTGCGAACGCGGCGCCGATGCCCGCCGCCGGGCGGGAGATCCGCTGGCCCGCGACGCCGAGGAAGGTCAACGCGACCAGGAACAGCGCCGTGGGCAGCGTCCGGGTCTCGGTCGCGCCGACGCACGCCTCGAGCAAGGCGATCGAGCCCGCGACGGCGGCCACGAGTGCGGTGTGCCCGGGAATGCGCGCGGCGGCATTCAGTTTCGGCACCGTGCTCACCGCGGCGACCAGGATGAGCACCGCGGCGGCGATCGACGCCACCGCTACCGCGACGGCCCGTTCCTCGAACATCCCCGGGGCGATCAGCACCGGCACGAGCGCTGCCGCCATCGTCAGTGCGGCGGTGAGATCGTCCGGCCGGTGCCGGACGACAACGATCGTCCCGGCGAGTCCGACCAGCGCGACCGCCGCCGCGGCCACGAGCAGCGTGGCGCGCTCCCCGGCATCGGGTGTACCGACGACCGCTGCGGTGATGAACGCGAACGTCGCCAGCACGGCGGGCAAGGTCCGCGCCACATGCAGATACGGCCAATTCCTGGTCAACTGCACCGGCACGCAGGCCGACTGCAACACGATCAAGAACGCGAGCAGCACCAGCCGTGTGGTCAACACCGGGGACAGCGCCGCCGCGGCGAGCACCACCAGCACCGCGAAAGGCTGTGAGCGCCACTGCATCGCCAACGCGACGCCCGTTGCCGCGACACCGAACGCGACGGCGAGCCCGAGCACCGGATGCAGCCAGTGGTAGATGGCGGTCACCGCGACGACATCGAGATAGGCGCCCGCGATGCCGGTGGCCGCCAGTGCGATACCGCCGACCCGCCCGCCGGACCGCCCGAAGACCCGCATGCCCGCACCCACCAGCGCCACCGAGAAAACCGCCCCGGCCACCACTCTCGGCACCGGCCCGAAGAACCCCGCCTGCGCGGCCAGGACCAGCAGCATCGCGACGCCGATCAGCGTCACCCCGACACCGGCCAGTGCCAGGATCCGGCTGATCACCCCGTCGCGCTGCCACCATGGAGTGTGCGGCGCCGATGGCGTCGCGCGCGGGGGGACGGGCGGACGCGGCGGCACCGCTCCCGGCATCGGCCCCTGCGCGTTCGGCGGCCACGGAGCGCCACCCCATGCGCCGCCGGGTGGGGCGAAACGTGGTGCGTAGGCGGGTTGTGGCGGGGGAACGGGCATGCCACCGGTCGGTGAATGACCGGGCCAAGGTGGCATGACCGGTGGTACGGCGCCGGAGGGCGCGGGCTCCGATCCTGCGAACTCGCCGCGCGCGGGCGAATCGGGCGCACCCGTCGACGGCCCCGCGACGGGGCGGCCGGTCGCACCGGATGCCGACTCCCCAGGCACACCCCACGCCCCGCCGCTCTTACCTGGTACCGAACTCCCCGCGACCGGGGCGCCACCGCCCGCGCCGGATGCCGATTCCACAGGCACACCCGACGCCCCGCTGACACTCCCGCCAGGTATCGAACCGCCCGCAACCGCAGCACCACCGGATGGCGATTCCGCAGGCGCACCCGACGCCCGGATACCGCCCCCACCTGGTACCGAGCCGCCCGCAACCGCAGCGTCCGTGGCACCGGATGCCGAACCGCGTGCTTCCCCGGTCCCGAACGCACCGGACGCCACCGATGGGCCGGAATCCCTGCGGACGCCGGCCGAATCCGCGGCCACCTGCTCACGCAGCAGCTCCAGATCCCGCCCGAGCACGCCCAGCTGTGTCCCCAGGGTGGTGAACTCACCGGAGAGCCGCGCGAGCAGCACCGGATCGATGGAGGTAGTCATGACTCAATGCTGGTTTCCGCGCCGCGCACGAGCATGAGTAGTTACCCCTGGTAGACAGCCGAGTTCTACCCGGCTGTCCAGGTCGCCCCGCCCGACCGGCCCGCACCCGTGCAGTCGGATGCGGGCCGGCCGCGCCAGGTGGTCAGTGAGCGCGCAAACCGATGACCTCGTGGACGGCGTCGATCACCGCCGAACGAGGGGGCATGCGCAGGACGCCCGGCGCGGGCTCGCCCGCCCAGTGCCAGCCGAGTGCCGAATCGGAGCTCGGAAGCAGGACGATGCGACCGCCGGGGATCACGGTGACCTCGTGGCTCGCGAGGCAGCGCCGGACCGGGACCTCGACCGGCCGAGCGGGGCTCGGTGGCGTGACGAGAAAGGTCCACGTGCGTTCGCCGGGGTCGGCGATCACGGGTGCGGTGTGGGTGCGGCCCAACTGGGACAGAACCTTCCGCCCCAGTTCCGGCGGCATGACGATCGCCCCGATGATCGAACCGGTGGTGACGGTCGGGCGTCCGGCGAGAAGCTGGACCGGCAGCCCGTAGGTATGCCGCAGCAGATGCGCGATTTCATGCGGAGTGTGACAGCCTTCGAACATCGCCCTACTCCGCATCGCAGAAGCCGAATTCGGTCGAGACGACGGGCTTTCGGCGTAGCAACCCGCGCTGGTCGCGCACCGGTGTTCTGGTGTTCGCGGACAGAGCGCTGACCTGGGTTAGCGATCGAACAGCGCGGTGGCGCGCCGGTCGCGTGGTCTGTGCACCGGGCCGCCACGCGCGATCGGCGCGCCCGGCCTGCACGGTGGTATTCGGCATGATTTTCATCGCCGCCGCCCTTTGCAGTCAAAGTTGCAGAAAGGCAACGGTATTCCAACCAGCAGCGAACGAGTCGTACGCAATGTCCCACTTCGTTCGTACCGGATAACATAGCGTCGTACTCTGAAACCCAGATTTAACAAAAGGACTTGGGTATGGACGAATCGTCGATCGGAGTTCGGATCCGCCAGTTCCGCGGCAAGGCGCTGACCCAGCGCCAGCTCGCCGACCAGGCCGGAGTCAGTGTGGATCTGGTGCGCAAGCTCGAGCAGGGCGGCCGCCAAACCGCCTCCATCGCCAGCTTGCAGAAGATCGCGCGGGCCCTGGACGTGGATATAGCCGATCTGATCGGCAAGCGCCACGGCGTGCCGTCCGCCAATCCGGCCGCGGGCATCGTGGCCATCCGCCGCGCCCTGACGCCGGTCGACGACCTGCTCGGCGAGACCAAGGAGGAGGCGGCGGTCAGCCTCGACGACGGTCGCCGCGCCGTCGAATACGCCTGGGGCGCCTACTGGTCGGGTCGCTACGAACTGCTGACCTCGATCCTTCCGCCCGGATTGACCCAGCTGCGCGCCACCGTGCACGCCGCGCGCAACGGCTCGGTCGCGCCCGCCAACGAGTTGCTGGCCAGGATGTACTGGGTGACCGGCTGCACGCTGGTGCATCTCGGGCAGACCGATCCGGCGTTCCTGGCGATCCGGGAGGCGCTCGCCGCAGCCGAGCTGGGCAACGACCCGCTGCTGCTGGCCACCATCCGCGGATCGGTCGCCTGGCAGTTGCTGATACAGGGCCGCTACGACGAGTCGCGCGGCGTCGCGTTGAACGCTGCCGCGACCCTGGAGCCCTCCGGCGAGGTCACGCCGTCGCACCTGTCCGCCTACGGCTCACTGGTGCTGCAAGGCGCGACCGCGGCGGGCCGGGCGCAGGACGTGCACGACGCGCTGTCGCTGGTCGAGACGGCGAGCGAGGTCGCCCTGCGAATCGGCGCGGATCGGCAGGATTACGAAACCTATTTCGGCCCTTCCCAGGTCGTCATGCAGACGGTGGATGTCAACGTCTCCTCCGAGCGCTACCCGGAGGCGCTGGCCGCCGCCAAGGACATGCCGGTCAACGGCAGTCTCCCGCAGGCGTCGCGGGCACGACACCTGGCCGACACGGCGGTCGCACTCACCCGCACCGGAAGGCACCAGCGCGCGCTGGACGCCTTGCTGACCGCGGAACGGGTGGGCGGCGCGGACTGGTTGAAATACCAGACGCTGCCCCGCCATATCGTCACCGAACTGCTCGACCACGACCGGAAGGTGCCGCTGCGCGCGTTCGCCCGCCGGATCGGGGTCAACACCTAGGTCGCCGGCCGGTCGCCGGCGCGTTCGATCACCTCGTCCAGCACCTCGCGCGACCGCACGAGATCGGCGATGGTGCGGGTGATCCGCTCCCGCTCGGTCCGCAGCTCGGTGACCAGTGCGGGCGTGGCGTACTCGTTCGGACCGCCGTCCGCGTCGCGCATGCAGGGCAGAATCCGCGCGATCTTCTTGCTGGTGAGCCCCGCCGCGAGCAGCTCCTGAATGTGGATGACCCGGTCCACCGCCCGCTCCGGATAGTCGCGATGACCGCCGGGCGTGCGCTGGGAGGCGAGCATGCCCTGCTCCTCGTAGTAGCGCAGCGACCGCTCACTCACCCCGGTACGCTCGGCAAGCTCTCCGATCCGCATCTGTGACCTGGCCTTTCACGTCCGGGCTCGAATCTCACATCTATGTCAAGTTTTACCGTATGGCCCATGACGAACGCAGCGGACTCCGCCCTTTCCATCCCGCGCGGCTCCCTCGAGCTGCCGCACCGTCTCGTGATGGCGCCGATGACCCGCAACCGCGCGGCGGCCGACGGCACGCCGACCCGCTCATGGCGACCTACTACGCACAGCGCGCGAGCGCGGGCCTGATCATCGCCCAGGCGACCACGCCGAACCGAGTCGGTCGGATTCGCCGACGCGGATCATGCGCTGTTCCAGCGCATTCGGGCGCTGTGGCGGGGCGTCCTGATCGCCGACCGAATCTCGGCCGGGGCGTTCCCTGCCCGAGGACGGCGGCAGGTAAGCCGCCCAGCGCTGGATACACCGACCCTCGGCACTCGCTACGGTCCCCGCGGCGGGCTGATTCCCGGGCTCAGCGCCCTATCAACCGGCGCCACTGCGCGATGAACGGATGCTTCGCGGTGACCGATCCGAATCGCATCCGGCCGTGCACCACCAGGTGCAGCGGGCCGAGCGGTGGCCCGGTGCGGACCTTGTTGTTCACGCTGGAACCGATCAGCTCCAGCCCGTTCAGGTCGACGGTGGCCTCCGCGGGCACGATCAGGGTGATCGATCCGCAGAAATCGTCGACGCGGATCTCCACCACCTGGGTCGACATGATCGCCTCGGTGAAGTCCAAGGTGACCCCGGACATCCAGTTGTTCAGATACAGCGTGGGCGCCACCTGCCACGGACCGCGGCGGTTCACCCCCGACATGCGCGAACGGATCACGTTGCCCGCGGAGTTCGCGCCGGGCGCCGGATGGGCGCGCGCGGCGAAAGCGGGCGCGGCGTTCACGAACGTCGATCGCGGTGCGGCGGGCTGCCCGACCAGGCGGACGCCGGGCAGATCTATGAGTACGGCGTTCAGTTCGCCACGGGTCTTGGCGGCCAGCGCGGTGTCCATCCGCTCGGTGAACTCGCCGAGCGAGAGCATGCCGAGGCCGACCGCGCGCTGCAACAGCTGACCGACGTGTTCGCGCTCGGCGTCGGACACGCGCAGTTCCCGGTCGCCCACCGCGCCGCCGGAGCCGACCGCATTGGATACCGATTCGGGGCCGCCCATGCGATCGAGGTTACCGAGCGCGCGGCTCCGGCCGCATCAGGGCGATCCCTGATTCGGGGTGCTCGCCCGGGCTACTCCAGCCCCTGTTCGATGGCGTAGCGGGTCAATTCGACCCGGTTCGCCAGCTGCAGTTTGCGCAGCGTCGCCTGCACATGATTCTCCACCGTGCGATGGCTCAGACCCAGCCGCGCCGCGATCTGCTTCGCGGACAGCCCTTTCGCCACCATGCGCAGGACGTCGGTCTCGCGCTCGGTGAGCGCGGGCCGGTGCGGCTCGTCGGGTCGCGCGGGCGTGGTCGCCATTCGCCGGTACTCGCCGAGCACCAGGCCGGCCAGGCCCGGCGTGAACACCGCTTGACCGGCGGCGGTGGCGTGCACGGCATCGATCAGCTCGGCCGCCGACGCGCTTTTGACCAGGTAACCCGAGGCGCCCGCCTTGATCGCGTCGAGCACGTCGTCGCGTTCGGCCGACGCCGACAGCACCAGCACTCGGCTCTGCGGCGACACCCGCAGCACCTCGGCGGTGGCCTGCGCCCCGTTGCCGTCGGGCAATTGCATGTCCATCAGCACCACGTCCGGGCGCACGGCCGCGGCGCGCCTGGCCGCCGCGCCGACCCCGTCGGCCGTGGCCGTCACCTGGAATCCGGCCTCGGTGAGATCGCGGGAGACGCCGTCCCGCCACATCGGGTGGTCGTCCACCACCATCACCGAAATGGACCCGGCCGCTCGGTCCGTCATCCGCGCCTCCCGTCTGCGCTCATCTCGGCACCCGGAATTCCCATTCGGTGCCGAACCCGACCCCGCCGTCGATCTCGGTGAGCAGGTCCGCGCTGCCGCCCAGGGCCGCGATCCGCCCGACGATGGACCGGGAAACCCCCATCCGTCCTTCGGCTTCCGCCTCGGCCAAGCGGCCGGGCGGGATGCCGACGCCGTCGTCGCGCACACTGATCACCAATTCGTCGCCGGTGTCCTCCAACAGCACATATGCTCTCGCATCCGGCCCGGCGTGCAGTGCCACATTGGACAGCGCCGTGGCCACGGCCGAGGCGATCTCGTTCGCCATCCAGCGGCCGACCGGTACCGGGTCGCCCGGCGTGGACACCGACACGGTGGGCGTGGACTGCGCGGTCAACAGTGGCCGCAGGTCGACCTCGGCTCCGCCCGCGTCCCGGTGATCGGCCTGCTCGGTGATCAGCACGCGCAGCGCCACCTCCTGCTCACCGGCGCGCAGGGCCAATTCCTCGGTGGGGCCGCCGATCTCGCTGCCACGGCGCTTGATGTAGCTGAGCACCTGCAACACCCCGTCGTGCACCTCGCGGGAGAGTCGTTCGCGCTCCTCGGCCGCCGCGGTCAGGCGCACCGCCTGCTCCAGCTGGTCCTGGGCTCGGCGCGCGGTGTTGGCGGCCAAACCGAGCGCCAGACCCACCGAGACGAGCACCGGCACCGTCGCATCCGCCCACACGTCCTCACCCCACTGATCGCGCACGGTCAACGACACCGCGGCGATGATCGCGCCGGACAGCACGCCCGCGAACGGTCCGCGCAGGATCGCCGCGCCGATCACCGCGTTGGTGGCCCACAGCGTGGTCGGCAGCGTCTGATGCCCGTGATACCAGCCGTAATCGGCGACCAGGCGCGTAGCGGCCATCAACCCGATCACGACCACGTGGTCGCCGATCACCACCCAGGTGCGCAGCCGGGCCACCTCGGGGAAACGCCACTGCGAGAGCATGATCGCCGAAGCGCCCGACCACACCGCCATCAGGGCGACGAGCACCCAGCTCAACCGCTGATTCGTGTAGTACGGCACCGAGGCGATCTGCTGACCGACCGCGTACAGCAGCGTGACCAGCCGCAGCGCCTGCGCGGCCCGCCACAGCGGGGTGGTCGCCACGTCGGCCGAGCGCAGCTCAGTCCTTCGCCGTGCCGTCGTCGGCTTGCGCGTCGTCATCGGCCTCCGCTTTCTGCTGCGCCGCTTTCCGCTCGACCGCCCGCTTGTGGGAGGCCTCCATGAGCGTCGCGGCCAGGTCGAACCGGCCGGGATCGGGTCGATCCGGAGCGGCCGAATACAGCCCGCGATGGTCGTCGCCGGTCTGTAGTTCCTCGTACAACTCCTCGGGACCTTCCAGCAATGACCGGATCGCCGTGTTCATCACCGCGACGATCGGCACCGCGAGCAGACCGCCCGCGATCCCGCCGATCACCAGGCCCGCCGTGATCGCCAGCACCACGGCGAGCGGATGGATGCTGACCGCCCGTCCGAGCAGCAGCGGTTGCAGCACATGGCCCTCGAGCTGCATCACCGCGATGATGATGCCGAGCACGATCAGCGCGGTGACGAGCCCTTTGGTCACCAGCGCGATGAACACCGCGATGAACCCGGCCAGAAACGCGCCGATGATCGGGATGAACGCGCCGATGAACACCAGCGAGGCCAGCGGAAGCGCCAAGGGCACCCCGAGAATGGCCAGCCCGGCGCCGATGCCGATGGCGTCCACCGCGGCGACCACGACGGTCGCGCGGACGAATCCGACCAGCGTGCCGAACCCGAGCTGCCCGGCGGTGCGCACCCGCTCCCGGTGGTCGGTGGGCACGATCCTGGTGACGAACTCCCAGATCTGGTCGCCGCCGTAGAGGAAGAAGATCAGGATGAACAGCGTCAGGAAGGTGCCGGTGAGCAGTTCGCCGATCACGGTGGCCGTGGTGAGCGCCCCGCTGGTCAAGCTGTCCTGATTGGACTGGATCGCTTTGACGATGGCGTCGCCCGCGTTGCGGATCTGCTCGTTGCTCAGATGCAGCCTGCCGTTGATCAGCCAGTCCTGGATCTGATGGATGCTGTCGGTGAACTTGTTCGACAGCTGCGGCACACCGGCGACGAACTGTTCGACGACGAAGGTCATGATGCCCGCGACCACGCCGATCGACCCGACCAGCGCCACGAAGACACCCACCCCGCGCGGCACGCCCAGGCGCTGCATCCAGTCCACCAGCGGTGCGAGCAGGGCCGCCGCCAGCAGCGCGATGGCCAGCGGGATGACCACGGTCGCCAGCTTCTGCACGATCGCGGTCACCGCGATCGCCAGCGCGAACAGGACGAGCAGCCGCCAGCCCCACTCCGCCGACACCCGGACGATGGGATGCACCGTATCCGCGGCGGGCCGTGCCAGCGTGATTTTCCGCTCTGGACTTGACTTCGGGTCGGTCACCTTCGTGAGCCTAACCGGCTCGGCCGGAGCCCGTCCGCGATCAGCGGCGGCGCGACCGGCGGCCAGCGCCCCGGACATGCCGACATGATCGAAACGCTAGATTGGACCCCGTGTCGGCGCCTCTGGAAGCGGTCAAACAGACCATGCGAACGCGCTGGCCGCTGTACCTGACATCGATGCTGCTGGCGAACGCTTTCGGCGCGGTTCTGTTGTGGGCCTTCATCCAATACGGACTACCCGTCCCCGAGGGCGAGCCCTCCGGTGCCAGGCGCGCCGGCCTGCTCATCCCGGCCGTGGTCTTCGTGACCGGCGGCCTGCTCAGTATGGCCGCGTCCGCGTTGATGCTGCGCCCGGTGATGCGCTGGCAGATGCGTGGCGGACCGCCGAGTCGCCAGGAGCAGATGGCCGCGCTGCACGCACCGCTGCGCCAGGCGATCCTGCATCTGGCGTTGTGGCTGATCGGCGGGGCCGTGCTGGCCACCCTGATCATCAAGGACACTCCCGCGCTCGCGGGCGCGGTCATCGTCACCGAATGCATGGCCGCGACCATCGTGTTCGGTTTCACGTACATGCTGGGCGAACGCATCCTGCGTCCGGTCGCGGCCCAGGCGCTGACCGAAGGCACCTTCGACCACACCCTCACCCCCGGCGTCGGCACCAGGATGGCGATGACCTGGGGCATGGGCACCTTCGCGCCCACCATCGCCATCGTGCTGCTGTGCGTCACCCAGATCTCCTCGGACGTGAAGTTCTCCGCGCAGTCGCTGGCCATCTCCATCCTGCTGCTGTGCGGCGTGGTGATCATGCAGGCCCTCGCGCTGTCCATGCTCACCGGCTCGAGCATCTCCGACCCGGTGCGCCAGCTCAGCCAAGCCATCGACCGGGTCCAGGCCGGGGCGCGCGACGTGCAGGTCGAGGTCTTCGACGGCAGCGAGATCGGCCTGCTGCAGGTCGGCTTCAACCGGATGATGGAGGAGGCGGCCAAGCGCCGCCAGCTGCAGGAGCTGTTCGGCCAGCACGTCGGCGAGGAGGTGGCGCAGCGGGCGCTGGACTACGGCACCGAACTCGGCGGCGAGACCCGGTTCGTCGCGGTGCTGTTCGTCGACATGGTCGGGTCGACCGCCGCCGCCGCGGAGCGGCCGCCCACCGAGGTGGTGAGCCTGCTCAACGAGTTCTTCCGCATCGTGGTCGACGTGATCGACCGCCACCACGGCTTCGTGAACAAATTCGTCGGTGACGCGGCACTGGCCATCTTCGGCGCCCCGCTGGACCGGCCGGACGCACCGACCGCCGCGCTCGCCGCCGCGCGCGAACTGCGCGAAACCCTCCGAGAAGTGCCCGGCCTCGACATCGGAATCGGCGTTTCCGCGGGCTTGGCCGTCGCGGGAAACATCGGCGCCGCCAACCGCTTCGAATACACCGTGATCGGAGATCCGGTCAACGAGGCGTCCCGCCTCACCGAACTGGCCAAAGAACGTCCCGGACGGACGCTTGCCTCCGGCAGCGCGCTGTATTTCGCCGAGGAAAGCGAGCAGGACCAGTGGGAGACCGGCGACGAGGTGCAACTGCGCGGCAGACGCAGGAAAACGCTCCTGGCCTGGCCACGGGAACGGGCCGACGCGCCCGACGATACCGATGTCGAAACGGCGCGTTCGTTAGGCTGACCGCGTGACGGCCGACGGGGAACTGGCAGGAGATCCTGCGCCGCCGCCCACGGCGGGTTCCCGCCGTGGCAGATTCCGCTGGCTGAAATGGGTGCTGGGGGCCGCTCTGCTGGCCCTGCTGATCGCCGAGGGCGTGTATCTCTGGCCCCGCCTGCACGAATCCTGGCGCAAGCTCACCGAGATCCACTGGGGCTGGCTCGCGGTCGCGATCTGGCTGCAGGCGTTGTCGATGAGCGGCTTCGCCAGGGTGCAGAAACAGCTGCTCAGCGCGGGCGGCGTCGCGGTGGGTCAGCGCAAGTCCGTCGCGGTGGTCTACGGCGCGACGGCGATGTCGGTGACGCTGCCCGCCGGACAGGTGTTCTCCACCGCGTTCACCTATAGGCAGACCAGGCGCTGGGGCGCCAGTCCGATCGTCGCCTCCTGGCAGCTGGTGTTCTCCGGCGTGGTCGCCGCGGTGGGGCTGGCGCTGCTCGGCGTCGGCGGCACGCTGCTGGCGGGCGGGCGGGTCGGCCCGCTGAAGCTGATCCTCTCGCTGGCCGCCGTCGTCGCCCTGGTGTGGGCGGGCAATCACGTCTCGCGCAACCCCGGTTCGCTCGAGGCGCTGCTGCGCAAACTGCTGGCGCTCGCCAACCGGTTGCGCAAACGCCCGCCCGACCACGGCGTGAACAAGATCGCCGACGTGCTCGACCAGCTGGAGTCGGTAGAGCTCGGCAAGCGCGACGGCGTCTTGGTCACGCTCTGGGCGCTGGTGCACCGTTTCGCCGACGTGGCCTGTCTCGGCGCGGCCTGTTACGCGGTCGGCGCCGATCCACGCATCGCCGGTCTGCTGCTCGCGTTCGCCGTCGGCAAGGCGGTCGGATCCATCCCGTTCGCGCCCGGCGGCATCGTCTACGTCGACGCGACGCTGATCTACGGTCTCACCGCCGCGGCGGGCCTGCCCGCCGCGCAAGCGGTCGCGGCGGCGTTCGTCTATCGGGGGGTGAGCTTCATCCTGGTCGCGATCGTCGGCTGGATCGTCTTCCTGTTCCTGTTCCGCACCCCGCAGGCCGACGACGCGGAGTTCGAGAAGGAATTCGAGCAGCGGCGGCTGTGACCGAGGCCGCGCCGCCGGCTCCCGTTACGCTGGCCCGCGTGAGGAAACTGTGGCCGTTCCTGGTCGATGCGCTGCTCGTCGTCGTGTTCTGCGCGATCGGCAGGCGCAGTCACGACGAGGCGGTGCTGGCCGGACTGCTGCGCACCGTGTGGCCGTTCGCGGTGGGATCGGTGGCAGGCTGGCTCGTCGTCGTGTCACTCAGGTCCCGCGCCGCCGTGGGCGACGCGCGGTTCGACATCACCGCCCTGTGGCCCAGCGGGGTCGTGGTCTGGGCCTGCACCCTGGTCGTGGGCATGCTGCTGCGCCTGGTCAGCGGTCAGGGCACGGCGGTCAGCTTCGTGCTGGTCGCCGGGGTGGTGCTGGCCGTGTTCCTGCTCGGCTGGCGCGCGGTGTACAAAGCCGTGCGGTGATCACGGTTCCGGAGTCGCCAGCGCCTGCAGCATCCTGGCCGCCATCCGCGCCGTCGCGTCCTTGCTGTCCACGTCGTTGATGTGGATCGCGAAGACCAGATCGCCCATCGACCCGATCAGCCACCCGTCCGGGCCCGCCGTCGCGGCGAACGCGTCGACGTCCCGATAGCGACGCACGCTCGCCAGTTCCGGCGCGTTCGTGGCGTCGCGCAGCATGCCGCGCAACCGGTCGGCGGTCTGCGGTGGCAGCGGGTCGAGCTTGGCATCGGTGGCGCTCGGGCGTCCGGCTTCGATCATCGGCGGCGGCACCGCACCACGCACGATCGTCGCCGCGGCGATGGCCATGCCGAACGGGCTGGCCAGCACGGCGTCCGAGCCACCGCCCTGGAGTACCTGCTCGGCGCTACGCCCCGCGGTGGCCAGGCGGCCCGTCACCTCGTCCAGCCCGGGCACCTTGAAGTCGATGCCGACGCCGAGCGCGGTCGCCGCCTCGGTCACGTCCTGCACGGAGACGTCCTGCGGAGCCTTGCCTTTCGCCGACGCCGCGACGGCGCGGAACAGCTCCATGTTGCCGCCCACCGGATACAGGCCGGTGAACGCCACCGAGCCGTGCTCGCTGGCCTGGCTGTTCTGCGCGACCGCGACCACCGCTCCGCTGGACGGCTGGATCGCCACGATGGAGGCCTGCGTGGCCACGCTGACCACCGCGTCCTCGGCGGCACGCTGTAAGCGCTGGTCCATCGTGCCCGCGATGTCCGGTCCCGGCGGCCCCTGCTGACCGGCGAGCTGGGTGATGAATCGCCCGTCCTGCTCGAACAGCTGGACGCCCCATCCGGAATGCGCCTCCTGGCTCTCCTGCTGCACCTTGCGCAGCGCGTCCAGCATCGGCGACCAGACCCGGCGGTCGGCGGAGATCAGTCGCGGTTGCTTCTCCATCACCACACCGGGAATCGGCGCCATCCGCGGTTCCAGGATCGCGAAGTCGCCCTCGCGCAGATTCACCGCGACGATCGGCTTGCCCTGCGAGGTGGCCAGCTGCTGCATCAACGCGGGCCCGGTGATCAGCGGCGCGACCGGTTCGATGGCCTTGGCCAGCGCGTCGGTCGACGCGACCGGGTCCGGCATTTTGGTGGGATCGAGCTTGACGACGTTGATCACCTGCTCGGTCATCAACGGCCCACCGGCGATGTCGTTGACTCGTGGCGCGGGCGTCGGGTACGTGCGGGCCAGCCGCACCGTCCGGTTGTGCGCGAGCTGCGGCATCACGACCGCGGGCTCCCAGGAGATCCGCCAGCCGATGGCCAGCTTGCGCACATTGCCCTGCACGCTGTAGTTCCAGTTCTTCCGCTCGCCGAAGCTCCACTCGACGTCCATGCTGAAGATCGCCGACTGCGCGTCCAGACCGATGAACTGGGTCTTGCGGTAGTCGACCTTGCCGCTCTGCAGGCCACTGAACATTTGCTTGAGGGTTGCCGAGGCCGCAGTGGGGTACGACGTCAGGTCTGCCGCCTTTGTGTAGTCCTGATCGTCGAGCAGATCCGTGAAGCGCTCTACCACCGCTTCGGCTTCATTCTGCTTCTCGTGTATCCCGCACGACCCGATCCCGAGCGCGAGCGCCGCCACCCCCATGAGTGCCATTGCGCCGCGAACACGAAAGCGGCGGGATCCCCACACGTCCATGTCGCCCACTCTTCACTCTTGTCACTCCAGTAACAAGACCACCGTACCCGAAAAAGACCAGACCGCGATGCCTCCGTAGCGAGGACGTTACCCATGCTCAGCATCCCAATTGTGCCCCGGGATCTCGCATCTCGGGTGGCCTTTCATGATCATCGTCCAGCCGGTCGGCGGCAACCGGCGCCGCTACCGTACCGGCCTTCACGAAAAGTCGCGCGGTTACCACCGCAGTCGACGTTTCGAATCAATAAATACCCCGAAGCGTGCGGATCGAAGCAATCGGACCCCTGTTCGCACACAGCGGAACCGGCGTACCGGGTTGCGACGTAATCTTGTAATCAATGAAAGCAACGCACCACAGTAAGTAGGTGACCCATCATGAGAAACGCACACCGCGGCGGCCGGGGTTTCGGGCGCACAGGCGGCTGGCAGCAGGCCGACCTGCCGGACCCCTCGGACGTGCCCGACTGGTTCGCCGGAAGATTGCCAAATGACTGGTTCACCGGTCCGCCGGTGATCGAGATCGACCGGGACGAAATCGTCGTCATCGGCGAGCTGCCGATCCCGCAACCGGAGAAGCAGGCCACCGACGACGCCGAGGCCCCGACCGACGAAGTGCCACGCGCGACCAAGGAGGGCGCGGTGGCCCGGTTCCGCGAGTCCACCCGGGCCGCCCGGATGCAGATCGCGAACGAAGCGCAGCACCGCTACCGGCGCAATGTGGCCTGGGGCGTCTCCGTGGACGGGGAACGGATCCTGTTCACCCACCTGGCCGTCCCCGTCATGACCCGCCTGCGCCAGCCGGAACGCAAGGTCCTCGACACCTTGGTCGACGCCGGCGTGGCCCGTTCCCGCGCCGACGCGCTGGCCTGGACCGTGAAGCTGGCGGGCAAGCACGCGGAGACGTGGCTGGAGGAATTGCGCGAAGCCATGCGCAAGGTCGACGACCTGCGCTCGGAAGGTCCGCAGGGACTGTAGGCCGGTCGGGCCCGGTCGAGGCGGCGCGGTACGGCGCGGTATCTTGCCGTGCATGGCTGTGACCGCGGACGCGACGCCGGGCCCGATCCTGGTTCTGAACGGCCCGAACCTCAACATGCTCGGCACCCGGCAACCGGAGGTGTACGGGTCGGCCACCCTGGACGACGTCGTGGAGTTGTGCGAGCAGACCGCGGCGAGGTTCGACCGGGAGATCGTCGCCTTCCAGTCCAATTCCGAGGGCGCGCTGATCGATCGCATCCATCGAGCGCGCGGCGCCGAGTCGGGCATCGTCATCAATCCCGGCGGCCTCACCCACACCTCGGTGGCGCTACGGGACGCGCTGGTGATCCCGGAACTTCCCATCGTGGAGGTGCACATCAGCAACGTGCACGCCCGCGAGGAGTTCCGGCACCACTCCTACATCTCTCCGATCGCGACCGCGGTGGTCGCGGGAATGGGCATCCAGGGTTACGCCGCCGCCGTCGAATTCCTGGCCCGCTCGGCCTGAGTTCACCGCAGCTGGAAGACCGGAAACCCCGGCGCGATGGCGGCGAGTTCCTCGTCGGTGGCGTCCTTGGTCACGCCCTCGAAGAATCTGCCGACCTCCCAGCCCCATTTCTGCAGGTAGAGGCGCAGCAGCGGCACCTTGTCGGCATCGGCCACCTCGGTGGCGGTGAACGTCTCGACCTTGCGCCCGAGCCGCAACTCGCCCCCGCCCGCCGCGCGGAGGTTGCGCACCCACTGCGTGTGCCCACGCGGCGCGACGAGGAAGCGCTCACCGTCTTCCCGCACCATCAGGTTGACCATCGTCGTGCGCCACTCCCCGCTCTTGCGCCCGCGCACCGCCAGCAGTCGTGACCCCATCACACTGATGCCCAGCTTGGGCAGCAGATTGGCGATCCGGTTGAAGATCGGGTCGAATCCGGCGGGGCCGATGTAGCGGGTGCTGAGGTCCATGACAACTCCTTTGTGAGCACTGCTCTCTTTGGAGAGAAGTGTTCCACGGAGTGTGCGATGAAGTCAAGAGCAGTGCTCTCTGAAACCGACCTCGCGAAGGCGGTGAGTTCCGCACTTGCGTGCGAGGAACCGACCGGCTTTGCGAGGTCGGACTGCCGGGATCGGATCAGGGGTTGCGAAGGAGGGCGTAGGTGGAAACGGGGGTTCCGGCCTCCTCGCTGGCGGCGATGGCTTTACGCCAGAGCGCCTGGGCGGCGTGCGAGAGGACGGCGTCGACGCCGACTTCTTCACTCGCGTCGATGACGTGCTGCGCGCCCGCGTCCATCATCTTCAGGCTGGCCAGCGAAGCCCAGCCGCCGTTCTGGTTGGCGACCGAGAACTCCTCCATGAAGTAGGGGAAGGCCGCGGCCGAGCGGATCGCGAACGGGACGAACGCGGCGATGTCGTGACCTGCGCGGTCGATCATCGCGGTGGCCTGGTCGAAGGCGAGCAACCAGGGATGGAAGATGGTCAGCAGCCCCTGGTAGAAGACCTGCGCCAAACCGTCGTCCGCGCCGAGGTATTCCTGCGGGCTCAACGGCCGCAGCAGCTCGGCGTGCGCGTCGAAGACCTCGCGAGGACCGCTGTAGAAGATGTAGGACGCCGGGTGCACGATATTGTCCCCCGCCGACATGACGCCGCCGGAAAGGAACTGCGCGCCGTGCGAGCGAACCCACTGCGCACCCTTGCGCGCCTTCTCCGGCGAATCGGAGGACAGGTTCGCGATCACCTTGCCCTTCAGGTGGCCGGTGGCCTGGCCGAGCACGTCGTACATGGCCGCGTAGTGGGTGAGGCTGAGCACGGTGACCTCGTTGGCGTCGAGCGCGTCGGCGACGGTCGCGGCGCGCCGGGCGCCGAGTTCGACCATGGCGTCGACCTTTTCGGGGCTGCGGTTCCACACCGTCACCTCGACGCCGGCGTCCAGGAAGGCTCGGACCATCGCCTGACCCATCGGCCCCAGGCCGACGACGGAGACAGCACGGGCGGTGGTCTGCTCGGACATGATGGGTCCCTTCGGTTCTCGTTCGATATTTGTGTCGGCGCCGGAATCCATCGTCGTTCTCGCAGGTAGAGTCGGGAAGACCGAACGTCGAGGTGCGGTTGCTTACCTCGAGGTTCGAAACGAGGTCAAAGGAGCGCGGTGGGCATGAACGGTGACGCGGATCACGATGTATGTGGCATGACGGTCGCTATCGATGTCGTCGGCGGCAAGTGGAAGATGCACCTGATGTGGGTGCTCGGCACCGGCCCCCAGCGCTTCGGGCAGATCCGCAGGCTGCTCGACGGAGTCAGCGAGAAGGTTCTCGCCGAGAACCTGCGCCAGCTGGAGTCCAGCGGCGTGGTGCACCGCGAGGTCTATCCCGAGGTCCCGCCCCGGGTCGAGTACTCGCTCACGCCGCTCGGCAAGGAGCTGGCGGTGGCGCTGCGCCCGCTCGAGGAATGGGGCGATCGGCACCGGCACGAACTGGCCGCGAACCTCTTGGCGTCGGCGAGCTAATCCACCCACTCGGCGGCGATTCGCACGCCCACCCGCTCGAGCAGCGCCGCCGCCTCCGCCATCGAGCGTTCCGGGTCGGGTTCCAGCTCGGCGAGCGCATAGCAGTCCGCGAAGCCCGCGGCCCGGATCTCGTCGGGCACGAGCAACGTGCGGCCCGCCACGGCGACCACGGGCACGTCCGCCTTGCGAGCCGCCGCGCATACGCCGATCGGCGCCTTGCCGTGCAGGCTCTGCCGATCGAGTGAACCTTCACCGGTGACCACGAGGGTGGCGTCGGCGAGCAGGGTGGGGAAATCGAGCAATTCGATTACCACCTCGATGCCGCTGCGCACCTGCGCGCCCAGCGCGGCGAGCGCGCCGAACCCGGTACCGCCCGCCGCGCCCGCGCCGGGGTACCGCGCGAACTCGGGGCCGACGAGTTCCGCCCAGGTCGCGAGCGCGGATTCGAGGACGCCGACTTCGGCGGGCCCCGCGCCCTTCTGCGGCGCGTACACCGCCGCCGCTCCGGTCGGCCCGAGCAGCGGATTGTCGACATCGCAGGCCAGCGTGAACCTCGTACCGGCGACAGCTGGGTGCAGTGCCGAACGGTCCAGTCGCGCGGCACGGGACAGAACCACTCCGCCGCGCGGCAGCTCCTGTCCCTCGGCATCCGAAATACCGACGCCGAGTGCCTGCAACATGCCCGCGCCCCCGTCGGTGGAGGCGCTGCCACCCAGACCGAGCACGATCTCGGTGGCCCCGTGGTCCATCGCGTGCGCCAGCACGACCCCGAGCCCGAACGTGCTCGCGTGCAATGGATCGAGCCGCCCCTCCGGCAGGATCGCCAATCCGACGACGACGGCCAGTTCGACGACCGCGGTCGCACCGTGCCGGGCATACGACGTGCGGCGCGGCACGCCGGTCGGTCCAGGAGCCGTCAGCTCCACGCGCGTCCAACCGGCCGCGACGAACGCCTCGACCGTGCCGTCCCCACCATCGGCGACCGGCACCTGCCGGATCTCCGCATCCGGTGCGCTCCGCCGCAATCCCGCCGCCAGAGCCGCCGCCACTTCCGGCGCGGCGAGCGACCCCTTGAACTTGTCCGGAGCGAGGATCACTCGCGCAGTGGATGCCCGCGTCATCCCCACATTGTCGGCCGTGACCGGACCCGCCGCACCACGACACATCCGCCACGAGCTGCCCTCATGCAAGCCGCTGGCCTCCGGCGACCGCGGAATCCACACCCAGCCTCAGGAGGAGGGCCCAGTCCGCTCAGCTCGCGGGCAGTGGAGCCTGGGCGGCCTGGGTGATCGCGACCTTTCCGGTCCGCAGGTAGGTGACCACGGCCTCGTCCACCGCCGGGTTGCCGCGACCGAACGTACCGTGGTCGCCGCCCTCGACGACGACCAGCGCGCCGCCCAGCACCGCGGCCATGGCGGGACCGCCCTCGTACTTGGTCAGCGCGTCGTGGCGGCTCTGTAGAACCAACGGCGGCGTGCGCAGCCCGACGCCGGTGATCGGCACCGGCTTCGTCACGGGTTTCCACGACCCGCACGCCATTCCGGAGCGCACCAGATCGGCCCGCGCGTCCATGGCGTTGCCGCCGGAGGCGATGGTGCCGACCGCGGCGCCGAGCAGCTCCGGCCTTCCCGCCACGGCGTTCTCGTTGCAGGTGATGGCGCTGAATACGAAGCGGCCAGTGGGATCGGTCGAGGTCGCGCCCTCGATGGCCCGCAGGCGCTGCACGTTCGCCGGATCGGCCGCGGCGTCGGCCATCGCACGGGCGAAGGTGGGCCAGAACGTGCGGGTGTAGGTGGCCACGGTGGTCGCGCCGAGCAACGGCACCTGCGCGGAGACGCCGCCGCTCACCAAGGTGCGCAACAGGTTCTGCACTTTACCGAGTTGCTCGACGCTGCCGGTGTAGCCGTCCCGCGCGATCTCGGCCAGCGGCTCGGGCAGCGCGCCGGGCAGGTCGGCGAGGCTGGCGGGCGGTGGGGTCAGGTTGGCGTACCAGCCGCCACCCTGGGCGGCCGCCAGCCGGACCCAGTTGCGATAGACCTGCAGGGCGGTGTCGCCGAGGTGGTATTCGTCGTCGTGTTCGGCGATCCAGGCGAACAGATCGTCCAAGCGCTGTTTGCCCGCGGCCTGCTGCTGGGCGAATTCCTCGGTCCACACCCAGTCCGGGTTGACGTTGGAGTCCAGGATCATTCGGTCCACCCGGTCGCCGAACAGCGCCGCGTACACCGCGCCGAGGTAGGTGCCGTAGGACGTGCCGAGGTAGCCGATCCGCTCCAGACCGAGCGCGGCGCGCACCGCGTCGAGGTCGCGCGCGGTGTTCTCGGTGGTGATGGTGTCCAGGTAGCCGGGCTGCGCCGCGTCACAGGCCTTCTTGATCTCGTCGCGGTTTCCGCCGCCCAGCGAGACCTGTTGGCCCTCCTGGTTCTTCGTGCTCCCGCATGCCAGCGGCGTCGCCCAGCGCAATCCACGCGGCTGGACGGCGATGCGGTCGTAATGCTCGGCGAGCGCCGCGGGGAACACCTCCACCCGGCGCGCCCAGAAGTCCAGAGCGTCCGCACCGGGGCCGCCGGGGTTGGCGAACAGGACACCCTCCCGCTCGCCCGTCGCCGCGATCCGGCTGACGGTCAGCTCGATCTCGGCGCCGTTCGGGTCGGCGTAGTTCATGGGCACGCTGACGACGGCGCACTGCACGCCCCGATCGGCGGGCACGGCGCCCTCGGGACACTTACCGAAGACGACTCCCGGCGCGGCCTCCGCGACGCCGGTGACGATCGATCCCCCGAGCAGGCCGACGGCGACGACGGTGGCCGCGACCCGCGAAACCCGCAGTGTCCTCATCATGTTCCGTACCTCCCCGAGCCTGCCCACTCGCGCGCGACGACGGACCCGACCAAGAGCATTCTGCGCAGGCCCGCCGGGACAGACAAGTCGGTGGCGGGATTCCGCCCCGACCGGAGTGGGATTTACCGGGACAACGGCGCACAGAGTAGCGTCGAGTCATGTCGACCGAGGTCAGCAACAACACCGCCCTGGAACGCTTCGAGATCTACGTCGACGGTGCGATCGCCGGCTACGCCGAATACCAGGACACGGCCTCCGAGCGCGCGTTCGTACACACCGAGATCTACCCCCGGTACGAGGGCCAGGGCTATGCGCGGCTCCTGGTGGAGACCGCACTCAACAGCACTCGCGACGACAAGCTCGGCGCGCTGCCCATGTGCCGGACGGTCCATCACTTCATCGAGACCCGCCCCGAATACCTCGAGATGGTGCCGCACTGGGCGCGCGACCGGCTGAACCTGCCGCAGTAGCCGTTCAGTACGCCGCGACGGCGCCGTCGAGCGCTTTCTGCAGATCGGTGCGCACCAGCCGGGCGATGTCGCCGGGCCGGGGCGGCAGCTCGAGCACGGGAACACCGAAGTGGAAACTGGCCCCCTTCGCCTCCTCTTTCGTCGGCTGCACCGTCGGGTCCGTCCGCGGTCCGTAACTCAGCGCCATGGAGACCAACACGGGCTCGGCGCCGAGCTTCATCGCGCGGAACGCGATGTGCCCGATACCGCTGCCCACCGTCTGCACGCGGGCCGGGTCCACGTCGTTGCAGGTGCCCTCGGGGAAGACCGCGATGCCGTCGCCGCGAGCCATCCGCTCCGCGCAGACGTCCATCATGCGCTGGCCCGCGGCGTTCACCGCGCGGATGCCGTGGTCCTTGCCACGGAACACCGGGATGCCGCCCATCATGTCGATCTTGCGCCGCTGGTCGGGGTCGACGAACAGTTCGTCCTTGGCCAGCACGCGCACCCGGCCGATCACCCGCCGTAGTCCGCTGCGCCACGCCGCCGCGGCCACGGTGTAGGGATCGCTCTCGGAGAGATGGTTGATCGCGAGCAGCAGCGGCCTGCCCTGCGCGACCACCGCGCGGAGCGCTTCGCGGGCGCCATCGGCGTAGGTGACGCGCGGGTGGTAGCGGCGGCCGAGAATGGCGTAAGCCCCCCATGCCTTCAGGCGGTTCTGGCGATGATCGCGGTAGAAGTCGTACACGGTGTCGCTGTTCTCGAGGCGCACCTCGGGCGGTTCCATGACCTGGACTCTACGATGTCGCGCCGGTAGCGCAACGGGGCCTCCGGTGTCCGGTCCGCGCTGCGGCTCGGCAAATCCGGAACACAGAAGTGGGCCGCAGAAGGCGCATTGTGAGCGAACAGCTGCGATGATGTCGGAGTGGCACGCGCAGAAGACCCGGACGATCGGAAGACTCGCGGCGGGCACGGCGACCGCAGGCGGCGCGATTCCCGGCACGGCGAACAGGTGGTTCGTGCCGGAACGCTGCTGGTGTCGGCCACCGAATTGGTCGAACCGACCTTCCGGCGCACCGTCGTCTACATCATCGAGCACAACGAGGCGGGCAGTCTCGGCGTCGTGCTCAATCGCCCGAGCGACACGGCGGTGCACGAGGTGCTGCCCCGCTGGACGGACGCCGTCGCGGCGCCACGCACGCTGTTCATCGGCGGCCCGGTGAAACGGGACGCCGCGCTGTGCCTGGGCACCGTCCGGGTGGGCGCCCGGATCGAGGGCGTGCCGGGGCTGCGCCGCATCGACGGACGCGTCGTCCTGGTCGATCTGGACGCCGATCCCGAGCAGGTCGCTCCGCTCGTCGAGGGCATCCGGATCTTCGCGGGCTACGCGGGCTGGACCTTCGGGCAACTGGAGGGGGAGCTGGAGAACAACGACTGGATCGTGCTGTCGGCCCTGCCGTCCGACCCGATCAGCACGGGCCGTCCCGACCTGTGGGCGCACGTACTGCGCCGCCAGCCGCTCCCGCTGTCCCTGCTCGCGACACACCCGATTGAACTCGAACGCAACTGAGACCGTGTACTCCTCGAAGGGACCGAAGGAGACACGGCATGAGACACGACAACTGAACCGGCGAGAGCATGGGTGACTCATCGGGTGCGCCCACCGACCGGCCCCGCAACTCGAGCGGAGAGGTATCCAGTTGTGCGCAAGATACGCGGCGAGACGGGCCAGCCCGACGACCAGTCCGACGAATTGATGCGGGCTCTCTATCGCGAACACGCCACCCCGCTGTGGCGGTACACGCTCGGCTTGGTTCGGGACCGGGGCCGGGCAGAGGACATCGTGCAGGAAACATTGCTGCGAGCCTGGCAACGCCCGAACGTCTTGGATCAGTCCACCACGTCGGCGCGGGCGTGGTTGTTCACCGTGGCGCGCAATCTCGCCGTGGATGAGCACCGCAGCGCCCGCAGCAGGCGCGAGTTCCGCACCGACAGCCCGCCCGAACGGGCGGCCCCGGACCAGTCCGATCGCGCGCTGGACGGCTGGCTGGTCGCGGACGCCCTCGGCAGGCTCAGCGCCGACCACCGCGAGGTGATCGTGCGGGCCTACTACCGGGGACTGTCCACCCAGCAGATCGCCGAGGAGCTCGACGTCCCGGCGGGCACGGTGAAATCCCGGATGCACTACGGCATGCGCGCATTGCGCCTGGCACTACAGGAGATGGGGGTGACGAACCAATGACGGATATCACCGACGACTACACCACGTGGGACGCGGCGTACGTGCTCGGCTCCCTCACCCGCGACGAGCGCCTCCAGTACGAGAGCCACCTCGCGGGCTGCCCCGACTGCCGGGCTGCCGTAGCCGAACTCGCGGGCCTGCCGGGCATGCTCGCCCTCGTGGAGACCGACATCGCGAACGCGATGATCGAGCCGCCCGCCCCATCGGGCGAGTTCGCGGCGGAATCGGCTCCACCGCCGATGCCTTCGCTCCCACCGCCCCCGCGGCTCGCCGACGCGGCCGAACGACGCCGCCGCCGCAGCGGGTGGACGTCGGTCGGCATCGCGGTGGCCTCGGCCGCGGCCGCCGCGGCGATAGCGGTGCCGATCGCCGTCTCGCTGTCCGGATCGGATGATTCGCCGGGGCCGGGCACCAGCGAGCAGGCGTTCGTCGAACGTCAGATGACTCCGCTGGAACCGACGCCGGTCTCGGCGAGCTTCAAACTCGTCCCGGCGGGTGATCGCACGCGGGTCGTGATGTCCTGCAGCTATCCCCCGGGGGAGCAGCTGCGCTACAACTGGGATCTCGCGCTGTACGTCACCAGCACCAGCGGTCAGCAGCAGAAACTCGACGAGTGGCCGGCCGGCCCCGGCACCGAGCTGACCATCGACCGGACCATCGACGGCACGCCCGACCAGGTCCGCTCGGTCGAGATCCGCGCGGCGAACACCGGGAAGGTGCTGCTCACCGGCACGATCTGAGCGGACGGACGATCCCCCGCCGGGCACTGCCCGCGGGGGATCATTCGCGCACGCCGAGATGTTCAGCGCGCCTGCCGCCGGAAGATCGAGGACGACCACAAGTAGCCGACCACCGTGAGGCCGACGCACCAGGCGAGCGAGATGACGCCGTTGTTGCCGATCTCGGTGCCCATCAGCAGACCGCGAATGGTCTCGGTGAACGGCGTGAAGGGCTGGTACTCGGCGAACTGGCGCAACCCGGCGGGCATGGTGTCGGTGCCGACCAGGCCGCTGCCGAGGAACGGCAGCATCACCAGCGGGAAGGGTGTGTTGCTCGCGCTCTCCGGGTTCGGCGCGAGCAGGCCGAGCGCCACCGACAGCCAGGTGAGCGCGAACATCACCAGCGCGAGCAGACCGAATACGGCGAGCCACTCGACCGGATTCGCATTCGGGCGGAAGCCGATGAGCAGGGCGACGCCCGTCATCCCCGCGATGCCGAGCAGCGCCTGGATCAGCGCGCCGACCACGTGACCGGTCAGCATGGCCGACTGCGTGATGTCCATGGTGCGGAACCGGTTCACGATGCCCTTGGTCGCGTCGGTGGCGACCGACACCGCGACCGAGACCGTCATGTACGCCGGAATCATCAACAACATGCCGGGCGCGAGGTAGTCGATGTAGTTACCACCGGAAGACTTCTCCAGCGCGCCGCCGAAGACGAAGTTGAACACCAGCATCAGCACCGTAGGCATCAGGATGACGCCGAAGGTCATGCTCGGATAGCGCTTGGCGTGTACGAGATTGCGCCGCAGCATGGTCGCCGAATCGGCGAGCGCGTAGGACATGGTGCTCATCGCACGGTTTCCTTTTCGGTGGTCGGGTGTCCGGTCAGGGTCAGGAAGACGTCGTCGAGGTTGGGGGTGTGCACGGAAAGGCCCTCGACCTCGATCTGCTCGTAGTCGAGCCGATCGAGCACGGCGCGCAGCGATTTCACGCCGCCGTCGCTCGGCACCGCGAGGGTGAGCTTCTCCTCGTCGTCCGGCGGCGCGGCGACGGCGCCGAGCGCGTCGGCCGCCGCGGTCAGAGCGGCGCGGTCGGCGAACTCCAGGCGGATGTGCCCGCCGGGGACCAGTCGCTTCAGTTCCGCCGCGGTGCCTTCCGCGACGATCTTCCCGCGGTCGAGCACCGCGATGCGATCGGCGAGCTGGTCGGCCTCCTCCAGGTACTGGGTGGTGAGGAAGACCGTGACGCGGTAGTCGTCGACCAGCCCGCGAATGATCTCCCAGATCGCTCGCCTGCTGCGCGGGTCGAGGCCGGTGGTCGGCTCGTCGAGGAAGATGATGCGCGGATCGCCGACCAGCGTCATGGCCAGATCGAGCCGCCTGGTCATGCCTCCGGAGTAGGTGGACGCCGTCTTGTCCGCCGCGTCGACCAGGTCGAAGCGCTCCAGCAGATCCGCTGCCAGCCTGCGGCTCTCGCGCCGCGGCAGATGGTGCAGATCGGCCATCAGCTGGAGGTTCTCCCGGCCGGTGAGCAGTTCGTCGACCGCGGAGAACTGCCCGGTCACCCCGATCTGCCCGCGTACCTGCTCGCGCTCTGCCCCGAGATCGTGACCGCCGACCCGCACTTCGCCCGCGTCCGGATGGATCAGCGTGGTCAGGATCTGCACGGTGGTGGTCTTGCCCGCCCCGTTCGGCCCGAGCAGCGAGAAGACGGTGCCCTCCGCGACGGTGAGGTCGATCCCGTCGAGCACCACCTGCTCACCGAATGATTTACGCAGGCCCCGTGCCGAAACGGCGGGTGCGCGATGGCCGTTGACCATGGTTTTCCCTTTCTGAAATACATTTCAATATGCGAATGTGAGCATGTTTTATCTACACCGCCCCCAGGGGTGCGGTGCCAGTCGGATTTCGGTTGTCGCGCCCGAGCGCGGCGGTTAGATGTCCAGGTCCTCGATCTTCGGCCCCTCGGCCAAGTCGGCCACCCGTCGATAGAGCTTGTCGGGCAGCTTCCCCTTCAACTCTTCGAGGGAATCCACCACCACGAAGATGAAGTCACCCCAGTCCTGCTGCCCGACGCCGAGCAGGCGGCGCCAGCTCTTCGGGTCCTTCCAGTCCTTCAACCAACTCGAACCCGCGTCGGCGGGATATTCGTCCCAGTTCGAATACTGGGCGTGCATCACGTACTTACCCTTGCGGCTGCGATACACCTTGACGTGCTCGATCCGCGTATCGTTGACGTCGTGCCATTCCCCGAGCAGGGCGCCGGAGAAGCGCACCTGCCGCACACCATCGCGACCGACATTGAGCACAATCTCGTCGTGGCCCTCCAGCCGGCCCTCCTCGAGTTCGATGAACCGGCGCAGCGCCGTGACCACCGCCCCCGAGAGGTTGCCGCCGACCAGTTCCTGCGCTCGCTGAAAAAGCGGCAGATCGTCGTCGGCTACGTAGATCGTCTTGTTGGGCATGTTCTAACTATACGTAGATGTATACGTACATGCAACACCTAGGGTGAATCTTCAGCCACCCTTGAACCGTTTGACGGCCGACGACGTATATCACAGGTGTACGCAGTCGAATTTCGTCAGCGGAAGGGAGGGCCGATGCGGACTCGGGCCGTGGACTATCTGGTGCGAGCGGTTTCGGCACTGGGGGTGCGACACATCTTCGGAGTGGACGGCGCCAACATCGAGGACCTCTACGACGCGATCTTCGACGCGCCGGACCACGTGACCGGGGTGATCGCCAAACACGAGTTCTCCGCGGCCACCATGGCCGACGGTTACGCCCGTACCACCGGCGGACTCGGCGTGGTCGCGGCGACCTCGGGCGGTGGCGCGATGAATCTGGTCGCCGGACTCGCCGAATCTTTCGCTTCGCGGGTGCCGGTCCTCGCACTGGTCGGGCAGCCCCCGACCCTCCTGGAGGGCAACGGCGCGTTCCAGGACACCAGCGGACGCGCGGGCGCCATCGATGCCGTCCGCCTCTTCGGCGCGGTCAGCAACTTCTGCGCCCGCGTGGAATCGGCCGCCGACCTGCCGGATCAGCTGGACCGCGCGGTGCACGCCGCCCGGCGCGGCGGCCCGGGGGTACTGCTGCTGCCCAAAGACGTCCAGCAGGCCGATCTGAGCGGCGTCGCGCCGCTGCGTCCGGCCCCGGGAAGGCATCGGTCCGACCAGGCCGCGATCGGGCGCGTTCGCGCCGCGCTGAGCACCGCCCGGCAGACCGGGAAGATCGTGATCGTCGCGGGCGATCAGGTCGCGCGCGACGACGCGCGCGCCGAGCTGGCTCGCCTGGCCACCGCACTGAACGCCGCCGTGGGTGTCGCGCCGGACGCGAAGGACACCTACGACAACACCGATCCGGGCTTCTGCGGTGTCGCGGGCACCATGGGTCACCCCGAACTGGCCGCGGCCATCCGGTCCTCGGCCCTGTGCCTGCTGGTCGGCACCCGAATGCCGGTCCCCACCCGCGCCGGCTTGGAGACTTCGCTCGCCGACCGCACGGTGGCGAGCATCGGCGTGGCGCCGCCGTACCTGCCCGCCATCCACGCGACCAGCACCGATCTGTCGCGGACGCTCGCCGACCTCGCCGACGCCCTGGACGACGGCAGCACCGGATCCGAACACGTCCGTGCGGCGCAACCACCGACCTCCCTGCGCGTGCCCGCCTCCACCGGTCCCGGTCTGCGCTACCGGGAGGTCGTCGAGACGATCGATGCCGCGCTGCCGGAAGGCACCGATGTCTTCGCCGACGCGGGCAATACCGGCGCGGCCGTCGTGCACCATCTCCGGGTCCCACGGGACGGGCGGTTCGTGGTCGCGCTCGGCATGGGCGGAATGGGTTACGCGTTCGGCGCGGGCATCGGGTCCGCGTTCGCGCGGCACGCGAGAACAAATGGCGTGCGACGCACGGTCGTCATCGCCGGTGACGGCGCGTTCTATATGCACGGGATGGAGTTGCACACCGCGATCGAGCACGCCCTGCCGGTCACCTTCGTCGTGCTGAACAACAACGCGCATGCCATGTGCGTGACCAGGGAGCAGCTGTACTACCGGGATCGCTACAGCTTCAACCGATTCCGTCCGGCGCACTTGGGCTCGGGCGTCGCCGCGATGTTCCCCGGCCTGCCCGCGTTCTCGGCGCACACCGTCAGCGATCTCGACGCCCTGCTGCGCCGCTGCCTGGAAACCGAAGGGCCGTCGTTCCTTTCGATCGAATGCGACCCGGACGAGATCCCTCCGTTCCTGCCGTTCCTGACCACCGTCGAGCAATCCCGGAACCCCAGATGACCGCCCGCTTCGCCGGCAACGGTGCCGCGACCATGCCTGCCAAGAGGAGTACCACCATGACCACGAATTCCCTCCCCGCCCTCGGCGACATTCCGGAAGGAGGGTTGCCGGGCGTGCTCCGCATCGAGAACTCCGACAAGGAAGCCACCGAGCCGATCATCATCGACAGGCTGCGGTCGGTGTATCCGCACGACCAGATCTACGGCGAATACTGTCCGGTGCAGGGATACATCAACGCGCCGCCGCGGGAGGTCTACGAATACCTCGCCGATCCCCGGTCGATGGAGGAGTGGACCTACGGCTTGCGCGAATTCGTCGAGACCGACGAGCCCGGGCTCTGGTTGGCCTACGACCGGCTGGGCGCGGATACCAAGATCTACACCCGCACCGTCGCGAATCCCGACGCGATGACGGTCGACTACCACTGCGCGTGGGACCAGTCGAAGCACCTGTGGATGATCTACCTGCTGCGCGTGATCGATGCGCAAGTGGTGTTCGACAAGCCGGGTTCGGTGGTGCTGTGGGTGAACTGCAAGCACCCCTTCTACGACGAGAACCCCTATCCCGAGACCGCGCCGCCGCAGCGGCCGGAGTGGGTCGGCGACTTCTGGGAGATGTTCTCCGCGGGTCACCAGCTGGAGATGGACAACCTCGAGGCCATCTGCGAGTACCGGGCCGCGCACGGCCTGCCCGTCAAGCCCGACTGGATGAAGTGAGAAGCGAGTGATTCCTCCGATGCACCAGAACATCCCCGGCTTGCCGCAGGTCAGCCTCGTCGACGTGGCCTCCTACCTGCCCGGCGAACCGGTCGGCACCGAATATTTCACCCAGTTCGCCCGCTCGGACCGGATGGCGAAGAACGTCATGTTCCGCGCGCCCAAGGGCCGCCACCACATGGCGCGCGACGAGACCGCGGTGGACATGGTCGAACGCGCCGTCGCCCCGCTGATCGAGCGCAACGGCGCCGACGCGATCGCCGAAGTCGACGTTCTCATCACCCACACCCAACTGCCGGACAATCCGGTGCTCGGCTGCGGGCCCGAGGTGGCGCGACGGCTCGGCATCCGTCCCACGTTCGTCTACGACGTGCACAACGGCGGGTGCGCGGCGTTCGTGCACATGCTGGCGATGGCCCGCATGATCCTGCAGACCACCGCCGCCCGCACCGCGCTGATCGCGGCCACCCAGAACTGCGCGGGGCCGGTGTTCACCCAGACCGAGATCCGCAAGCTGGCCCAGGCGCCGGTGCCCGGCGACGGCTGCGGTGTGGGACTGCTCCGCAAGGACGACAGCGCGCCGATTCTCGACCTCGAATGCCGCACCTATCCCGAATTCGCCGGAGACATGGCATTTTCCACCCACGGCGAGCGCAAGTACTGGGAGCCGGGCGAGGGCCAAGCGTGCGTCAGCTTCACCGAATCCAAGGTCAGCAAGGTGTTCGCCCGCGGCAACCGGCTGGTTCCGGAAGTAGCCCTCGCGGTATGCGATCGGATCGGCGTCCGGGGACGCGACGTCGACACGTTCGTCACCAACCAGCCGAACCGGCTGTTCCTGCGCAACTGGCACGACGCGCTCGAGCTGCCGCCCGAGCGGCACCCGGACACCTTCGACTCCTGCGGGAACCTGTTCGCCGCCGGCATCCCGGTGACCCTGGACGTGGAGAACCGGGCGGGACGGCTGCCCAACGGATCGCTGGTCCTGATGGCGGCGTTCGCGCACGCGGGCGACTTCGCGGGCGCGGCCGCCGTCCGCTGGGGGGCCGCGCGATGAGTCTGCTCGTCGACGGCACCCGGCCCTCCCGCAGGCTCCGAGCGCCCCGGGTGCCGCCGCGGTTCGACCTCACCCTGAGCGAGAATCCGTTCCCGCCGCTGCCGTCGGTGCTGCGGGCCGTGCACATGACGCTGGCCCACGCCAACCGGTATCCGGAGTTCCTGCCGCGTCGGCTGCCGTTGCTGATCGCTCGGCAGGTGGGTGTGCGGGCGGATCAGGTGGTGGTCGGCTCGGGCGCGACCGGCGTGGCACTGCAGATCATGCAGACGCTGGCCGCCCCGGGAGCGGAGATCGTCTACAGCGCGCCGACATTCGACGGGTATCCGATCATGGCCGAGATGGCCGGCGTCGAAGCCGTGCCGGTGCCGCTGGACGCGGCGGGCAACCAGGATTTGCGGGCGATGCGCCGCGCCATCGACCGGCGCACCGCACTGGTCGTGGTGTGCCGTCCGCACAATCCCACCGGAACGGTGATCACGGCGGACGAGTTGAAGGCGTTCCTGTCCGACATGCCCGCCCGGATTCCGGTGATCCTCGATGAGGCGTACGTGGAATTCCTCGGCGCCGCCGAGTGCGTCGACCCGCTGGCCCTCATCGCCAGACACCCGAACCTGCTGATCCTGCGTACCTTCTCGAAGGCGTACGGCTTGGCCGGGCTGCGGATCGGTTACGCCTTCGGCAGGCCCGAGCTGATCGCGCGGGTGGGCAAACTGCAACTGCCGTTCGGGCTGAGCGCCGCGGCGGTGGCCGCGGTCACCGCCTCCTACGCCGCCCAGCCCGAACTCGCCGCACGGACCCTCCGCATCACCGAGGAGCGAGACGCGCTCCGTGGCGCACTGGTGGCTCGCGGATTCGCGATACCGGAGAGCCGCGCGAACTTCCTCTACATTCCCGGGCCCGGCACGAGCACCGCCCTGCGCCGCGCGGGCATCGCCGCGAAGTCCTATCCCGACGGCAGCGCCCGGATCGCTGTCGGCGACCCCTCCGCCGACGATGCGGTCCTCCAGGCGCTCACATCAGGTCCGGCTGTCGGAACGTCATAACCGCGCCCCGTCGAACAGGCGGGCAACCATCGGGGTTCCGCTCGACATGTCTCGATCCGCAGTGCGGTACCGGCACGATGTCGGCGTGCACCAGAGCGGCCCGCTGAGTGATCGGACACATGAGCAGCGGGCCTCGGGTTGCCCCGTGCCGGGGCGGCGCTGGTGAACGTCGCGGTCAGCAGCCCGACCGACGCGACCACGGCGGCCCGTGGCACGAGCGTCGAATGGGTGGTTCGATCGAAGGGATGTGGCCCGAATTCGAGGTGAACGCGGCGCCCGCCCGGGGGACCGCGAGCCGAGTGCTGTTCCGGTTCGCGCTGGGGCGGCGAGCGTTCGTGCTGCGCCAGACGATCATCGAGCCCGGCGGCAGCAGTGGCTGGCACTATCACGACGGGACGCTGTTCGTGCTGGTCGCGCGGGGCATGCTCGACCATCCCGGCGCGGATTGCACGCCGGTCACCTATCGGCGCCTGCGAGTCTTCCGAGAGCCGAGCGGGCCGCGCTACCCGCACGTGGCTCGCAACGTCGCGGCGGTGCCGGTGCTGCTGTGGGTGCTCTACATCACTCCGGTGGGCAGTCCGCTGTCGCACAGCGTCGCGCCGCCGCCCTGCGCTGCCGACATGCGGTGACCTGCGTTTCGCTCGAGTGCAGGCAGTAGTTCAGGCGCAGGTCGAACGCGGACGCGGCGTGGTCAGGGGAGCGGCGAGGTCAGAGGAGCAGAGCGTGAACGCGCGCCAGAGGAACCGCGGCGATCGACTTCAGCTCGCGGGCTGGCAGGCGTCACGGAGTGAGCAGGCGCCACAGGAGCTGCCGCAACCGCCGATCTCGGGAGGCGGGGCGATGGCGTCGGCCGCTTGCGCGGCGGCATTCGCGCCCGCGCCGAGGGTGAACAGCGCGACCACCACGGCGCCCGCCGCGACAACGAGCGCGACGATCCCGCTGGCGGCCAGCGCGACGAGACCACCGGCGAACAGCAAGGCGCCTGCCGCGATCGACGTGGGCGCGGCGACCCGGTTGGCGACGCGGAACGTGTCGTCGGTGGACAGCGCGGCCTCGGTGTGGACCCCGAAGAAACGATTGCGGGGCAACCGCCCGGTCAGCCCGAGCGCGCCGGTTGTGACGGCCACGACAGCCGGCACGAACAGGACGAGAGCGACGACGAACACCCATGCAGGCTAGCGCATCGGCGCCGAGCGGCCGCCGACGGGCGGCCCCGGCGGGGAACCGGGTCCAAGTCCAGGCCAGCCCGATTTTCGGTCCTGCAGCGGGGACGTTCTACCCTGATAGACGAAGTTTGTCGGGGATCGGCGACCACAAGAAGGCAGGACCGTGCAGGACACACGTGCAACCGAAAGCGATGTACCAGAGCACCGGTACAACGCGGAGCTTGCCGGCCGCATCGAGCGCCGGTGGCAGCGGGCGTGGGACGAGCGCGGAACCTTCCATGCGCCGAACCCGGTCGGGCCGCTGTCGGGCCCCACTCCGGCCGACAAGTTGTTCATCCAGGACATGTTCCCGTACCCGTCGGGCGCGGGCCTGCACGTCGGGCATCCGCTCGGCTACATCGCCACGGACGTCTTCGCGCGCTACCACCGGATGCACGGCCGCAACGTGCTGCACGCCCTGGGTTACGACGCCTTCGGCCTGCCCGCCGAGCAGTACGCGGTGCAGACCGGCGCGCACCCGCGCGACACCACCGAGTCCAACATCGCCACGATGCAGCGCCAGCTGGACCGCCTCGGCCTCGGTCACGACCGCCGCCGCTCGTTCTCGACCACCGATCCGGAGTACTACCGCTGGACGCAGTGGATCTTCCTGCGGATCTACAACGCCTGGTACGACACGGAACTGAACCGGGCGCGCACGATCGCCGAGCTGGCGGCCGAATTCACGTCCGGCGCACGGGCCGTCCCCGGCGGCAAGTCCTGGGACACGATGTCGCCCGCCGAGCGTGGCGCGCTGCTGGACTCGTATCGCCTGGTGTATCAGACCGATTCGGTGGTCAACTGGTGTCCCGGTCTCGGCACCGTGCTGGCCAACGAAGAAGTCACCGCCGACGGCCGCAGCGAACGCGGCAACTTCCCGGTGTTCCGTAAGCGGCTGCGGCAGTGGATGATGCGCATCACCGCCTATTCCGATCGACTGGTGGACGACCTGGACCGGTTGGACTGGCCGGAGAACGTGAAGGCCATGCAGCGCAACTGGATCGGACGATCCCGCGGCGCGCAGGTGAAGTTCGACGCCGACGGCGAGCAGATCGAGGTATTCACCACCCGGCCCGACACCTTGTTCGGCGCCACCTACGTGGTGCTCGCCCCCGAACACGAGTTGGTCGACAAGCTGACCGCGGCCGCGTGGCCTGCGGGCACCGACCCGCGGTGGACCAACGAGGGCGCCGCCACACCGGCCGATGCCGTGGCCGCCTACCGCAAGTCGATCGCGGCCAAGTCCGATCTGGAGCGCCAGGAGAACAAGGAGAAGACCGGCGTCTTCCTGGGCAACTACGCGATCAACCCGGCCAACGGCAAGGCCGTGCCCATCTTCATCGCCGACTACGTGCTCAGCAGCTACGGCACCGGCGCGATCATGGCCGTGCCCGGCCACGATCACCGCGACTGGGAATTCGCGACCGTCCTCGGCCTGCCGATCATCGAGGTCATCAGCGGGGGCGACCTGGAGAAGGGTGCGCATGCCGGCGAGGGCGCGCTGGTGAACTCCGACTACCTCGACGGCATGCCCGTCGAGGAGGCCAAAGCGGCGATGATCGCCCGGCTCGAGGCCGACGGCCACGGCAAGGGCACCATCCAGTACAAGCTGCGCGACTGGTTGTTCGCGCGCCAGCGCTACTGGGGTGAGCCGTTCCCGATCGTGTACGACGAGCATGGCGCCCCCCACGCGTTGCCGGAGTCCATGCTGCCGGTGTCGCTGCCGGAGCTGGACGATTTCGCCCCGGTGACCTTCGATCCCGACGACGCGGATTCCGAGCCGTCCCCGCCGCTGGCCAAGGCGACCGACTGGGTGGAAGTCGAACTGGACCTGGGCGACGGGCCGAAGCGCTACCGCAGGGACACCAATGTCATGCCGCAGTGGGCGGGCAGTTCCTGGTACGAGATCCGCTACGCCGACCCGACGAACGCGGACACCTTCTGCGCCAAGGAGAACGAGGCGTACTGGCTGGGCCCGCGCCCGGAGGTCGGTGGGGAGAACGATCCGGGCGGCGTCGACCTGTACGTCGGCGGCGTCGAGCACGCGGTGCTGCACCTGCTGTATGCCCGCTTCTGGCAGAAGGTGCTCTACGACCTGGGTGACGTCTCCGCGAGCGAGCCGTACCGGCGGCTGTTCAACCAGGGCTACATCCAGGCGCACGCCTACACCGACGAGCGCGGCGCGTACGTGCCCGCCGCCGAGGTGCTCGAGCGCGACGGCAAGTTCTTCTGGACCGACGCCACCGGCAGCGAGATCCCGGTGTTCCAGGAATACGGCAAGATCGGGAAGTCGCTGAAGAACGCCATCTCGCCGGACGAGATGTGCGATCTGTACGGCGCGGACACCTTCCGCTTCTACGAGATGGCGATGGGTCCGCTGGACACTTCGCGGCCGTGGGCGACCAAGGACGTCGTCGGGGCGCACCGGTTCCTGCAGCGCGCATGGCGCCTGGTGGTGAACGAGGAGACCGGCGCGCTGCGGGTCACCGACGCCACGCCTAGGGAGGAGACGCTGCGCCTGCTGCACAAGACGATCGCGGGCGTGGACGAGGATTTCGCCGCGCTGCGCGACAACACGGCGGGCGCCAAGCTGATCGAGCTGACCAACCACCTGACCAAGAGCTACCCCGACGGCGCGCCGCGCTCGGTGGTGGAGCCGCTGGTGCTGATGCTGGCGCCGCTGGCCCCGCACATCGCCGAGGAGCTGTGGGAGCGGCTGGGCCACACCAAGTCCCTGGCGCACGGCCCGTTCCCGGTCGCCGATCCCGCGCTGCTGGTGGACGAGTCGGTGGAATACCCGATCCAGATGAACGGCAAGGTGCGCAGCCGGATTCAGGTGCCCGCGGACGCCGACAACGCGACGATCGAGGCGGCCGCACTGGCGGACGAGAAGATCGCCGCGCTGCTGAACGGCGCCGCGCCGCGCAAGCTGATCGTGGTACCGGGGCGGTTGGTGAATATCGTCGCCTGAGGGCGAATCACACGGCCTGAGGGCGAATCACACGGCCTGAGGCGGATCCCTTGCTCGCTCGTCCCTCCCCGTGCCGTACGGGGACGGGGAGGGACGGTAACGAGCGAACTCGACCGGGATCTGAACCGGTGTGGTCGCTCCGGCGAAGCACAGGTAGAAGGCGACGTCCGTGAGCCGGAGGCCGGACGCGACCGGATCGATCCGAGCGACGAATACGACGGCGACCGGATATCGCCGCAGCACGCACGTGTGGGCGGAGTTGGGTGCGAGGCGCTCAGTAGGGCCGGAGCACGACCTCGGTGGGGTGCGCGTCACGCGGGGTGTCGATGGCGGAACGCACCGTGTAAGCCACCGTTTCGGGGGTGAGGAACTCCTCGGCTCGGTATTCGCGTCCCTCCCCCGCGATGATCTCCCGCTGCATGTCGGTGTCGATGCGGCCCGGATGGATCGAGGTCACCCGCAGCTGCGGCTCTTCCAGCCGCAGCGCGTCACCGAAGGCGCGCAGCCCGAACTTGCTCGCGGCGTACGAGGCCCAGCCCGCGTTCGCGCGCAACCCCGCACCCGAGTTGATCAGCACCACATGACCTTGCCCTGCCCGCAGCGCGGGCAGCAGCAACCTGGTGAGTTCGGCCACCGCGATGAGGTTCGCTTCCAAAGTATTCCGCCACTGCTCCACCGTGGAACCGGCGATCGTGCCGAGATCGGCGATGCCCGCGTTGTGCACCAGGACGTTCAGGCTCCGGATCGGCGCGACCGCCGCGGCGACAGTGGCGTAATCGGTCAGCTCGACCGGCCAGCCCTGCGCACCGGGCAGCTCCGCCAGAATGTCGCGCAGCGACTCCCCCGATCGCGCGCCGAGCAGCAGGTCGTGCGTGGGTGCGAGTTCGCGGGCTATCGCGGCGCCGAGGCCGCGGCTGGCACCGGTGATCAGGGCGGTCGGTTTCGGGGTCGCGGCCGAAGTCATGGGCCCCACCGTAACCGGCTGTGTGAGTAAGGCGTAAAAACCCGTAGCACTGGACGAACGACTGGCGATGCGGGCTGAATCGAGGTGAGAATCTCGAGCAGCGAATCACGGACGGGGTATTCGAGAGTGCGAACCGCCGAACACGAACCGGCCACGGGCCGATGGGATGGGGACGAAACGGATGCCGCTGAGCGGGCATATCTGCGAGTGACATCGCAGAATAGGGGGATGGCACATCCGGGCTTCACCCCGACCCAGCTCGCGGCCCGCGCTGCCTACCTGCTGCGCGGGAACGATCTGGGCACGATGACCAGCGCGGCGCCGCGGCTGTACCCGCACATGTGGAGCTGGGACGCGGCCTTCGTCGCGGTCGGGCTGGCGCCGCTGAGCGTGGAGCGGGCGGTGGTCGAGCTGGACACCCTGCTCTCGGCGCAGTGGAAGAACGGCATGATCCCGCACATCGTCTTCGCCAACGGTGTGGACGGCTACTTCCCCGGCCCGGCCCGCTGGGAGTGCCGCAGGCTTGCCGCCAACGCGCCGGACGGCCCGGACACCTCGGGAATCACCCAACCGCCCGTGCATGCCATCGCGGTGCAGCGGATTCTGGATCATTCGCGCAGGCACGGCCGCAGTACCAGGGCCGTGGCCGAAGAGTTCCTCAACCGGCGGTGGCCGGATCTGGTGCGCTGGCACCGCTGGCTGGCGCATGCCCGCGATCCCAAGGAGACCGGCCGGATCACGCTGTATCACGGCTGGGAGTCCGGGATGGACAACTCACCGCGCTGGGATCGCGCCTACGAGCACGTGGTCCCTGGCGACCTGCCGCCCTACCGTCGCGAGGACGTGCTGGTGGTGTCCGATCCGACCCAGCGCCCCACCGACCGCGAGTACGACCGCTACCTGTGGCTGGTCGAGCAGATGCGCCGGGCAGGCTACGACGACTACCAGCTGGCCTCGACCATGAGTTTCGCCGTCGAGGACGTGTTCGTCACCGGGATCTTCGCGCTGGCCTGCGAGGTCCTGGCCAATATCGGCGAGGAGTACAAGCAGCCCCATGCCGACGTGCGCGATCTCTACACGTGGGCCGACCGTTTCCGCGCGGGCGTCGTCGCGACCGCAGACGCCCGCACCGGCGCGGCCCGCGACTTCGACGTGCGGTTGCAACGGTGGATCAACACCGAGACGCTCTCGATGTTCGCGCCGTTGCTGTGCGGTGGCCTCCCGCGCGACACCGAGCGCAGCTTGCTGCGGTTGTTCGAGGGCCCGCGCTTCTGCGGGCACCCGGACCTGCGCTACGCGCTACCGCCCTCGACCTCCCCGGTGTCCAAGGATTTTCGCTCCCGGGAGTATTGGCGCGGGCCGGTCTGGCCGGTGATGAGCTGGCTGTTCTCCTGGGTCTTCGCCAGGCGCGGCTGGGCGGAGCGCTCGTTCATGCTGCGCGCGGAGGGCTTGCGCCAGGCCAGTGACGGCAGCTTCGCCGAGTACTACGAGCCGTTCACGGGCGAACCGCTCGGCAGCATGCAGCAGTCGTGGACGGCGGCGTCGGTGCTGGATTGGCTGGGGTGAGCTCCGCGGATAGTTCTGACACCCCATTTGTCACACTGGTAACAATCAGAGCGAATGGCTATCGTCGTCCGGCATGGACACCTGGAGGTCGACCACCCGCCGCGTTGCGGCGCTGTCACTGATCACGCTGTCCGGTATCCTCGTCGCCACGCCCGCGGCCGCCGCTCCGACCGGCCCGGACGTCTCCTCCTGGCAGCACACCGGCGGAAGCATGATCGACTGGTTCGCGGTCAAGCGTTCCGGCCACGGCTTCGCCATGGTCAAAGCCACCGAGGGGCTCAGCTATGTCAACCCGTACTTCGTGCCCGACAGCCTGCTGATGCGCGCGGCGGGCCTGGCGCGCGGCACCTACCACTACGCCCGGCCCAACCTGCCGCCCGAACCGCAGGCCGCGATGTACGCGGCGGTGGTGCTGGGCCAGAACGGACCACTCGACCTGCCGCCGGTCCTGGACTTGGAGGACTCCGGCGGTCTCGGCCCAGCCGCCCTGATCGACTGGACCCGCCGCTACCTGACCACCGTGCGAACGCTCACCGGGCGCGTCCCGATCGTCTACACCTATCCCAACTTCTGGCGCACCGCGATGGCCGACACCGCCGAGTTCGCCGACTACCCCCTCTGGATCGCCGACTACCGCGGCAACGATCGACCCGAGGTCCCCGGCGGATGGTCCACCTGGACGTTCTGGCAGACCACCGACAGCGGCAGCATCCCCGGCATCGCGGGTCGCGTCGACGTCAACGTATACAGCGGCGCCCAAGGCGATTTCGCCCGATTCGCGAACATGAGCGGCGTCACCGGCAGCGGCTGACCGCCTGCCACACGAGTGGAGCCGCTACCCGCCCAGTCGGGTAGCGGCTCCACTGTGGGAAGAGCCGCGGATCGGTGTCGGCCGTGGTTGCAGGGGCCGGTCGGGCGCCGCGGCTGTGGTATCAGGCCCCGATGCGACCGCCGGCCTTCTTCCACACCGCCACGACCGAGGCGCGCGGCTGGGACGTGCCGCCGTCGGGCCAGTGCGACAACGGGTTGTCGGGAGTGGCGTCGTCGGCCTCGCCGGGGTGCTGCACGCACACCAGCACACGCGACTCGGTGACCACCGGGCCGCAGGTCTCCGCGCCGCGCGGAACGGTGAGGAACTGTTTGGTCTGGCCACGGTTCGGACCGTCGAGCACCACGGCGAACAAGCCGTCGTTCGACTTCAGGGCATTGCCGTCGGTGGAGATCCACAGGTTGCCGTACGGATCGAAGGCCAGGTTGTCCGGGCAGGAGATCGGGCTGACCTTGGTCTTGTCGTATCCGGCGAAGTAGGTGTCCGCCGCATTGGGATCGCCGCAGACCAGCAGCAGCGACCAGGTGAACGTGGTGCCGATGTGGTTGTCGTCGATCTCCAGGACCTGGCCGTTCTTGTTGAGCTTGCGCGGGTTCGCCTCGTCCGGCCCCTGCTTGCCCTCCGCGCCGCGGTTGTCGTTGTTGGTCAGCGCCACGTACACCTTGCCGGTGTAGGGGTTGGCCTCGAAGTCCTCCGGGCGGTCCATCTTGGTGGCGCCCACCTTGTCGGCGGCCAGACGGGTGAAGACCGCGACCTCTTCCGCGCTCATGCCGTCGACCAGCGACTTGCCCTTGCCGTCCGCGCCGGTTTCCAGCAGCGGGATCCACTGGCCGGTGCCGGTGAAGCCCTTGTCCGACGGCTCGGCGCCGGTGCCGTCGATCTTGTCCGCGTGATCGCCGGTGAGCTTGGCGACGTACAGGGTGCCCGCGTCCAGGATGGTCAGGTTGTGCCGCATGCTGGCCGCACCGGTGCCCGACTGGATCTTGCGCGAGGACACGAACTTGTACATGTAGTCGAACTTCTCGTCGTCACCGGTGTAGGAGACGACGTCGCCGTTCTCGGTGACGTAGATGTTGGCGCCCTCGTGCTTGAGCCGCCCCATCGCGGTGTGCTTGATCGGCGTCGAGTTCGGGTCCCACGGGTCGACCTCGACCACGTAGCCGAATCGGTTGGCCTCGTTGGGTTCCTGGGCCAGATCGAAACGCTTGTCCGCGCGC
Source organism: Nocardia abscessus (assembly GCF_015477775.1). GTDB lineage: Bacteria > Actinomycetota > Actinomycetes > Mycobacteriales > Mycobacteriaceae > Nocardia > Nocardia abscessus_A. The sequence goes on from NZ_JADLQO010000001.1 coordinate 550,844, forward strand.
TCCCACAAGTTGGCGGTCTTGCCGGTGGGGAAGCCGTAGCGCTTGAGCCGTGCGGCGGCGACCGGGTCGGTCACCTTGTCGCCGTTGGCGAAGTAACCGTTGAAGTTCTCCTCGCCGGATAGCACGGTGCCCCAAGGCGTCACGCCACCGGCACAGTTGGCGATGGTGCCCAGCACCTTGGTGCCGGTCGGATCGGCCGAAGTCTTCACGAAGTCGCTACCCGCGGCGGGACCGGTCAGCTTGAACTCGGTGGTCGCGGTGATCCTGCGGTTGTACTTGCCGAAGGCGGGAACCAGCTTGCCCGAACCGGCTTCGCCGTGAACCTCCACGACGGTCAAGCCGTGGGCGGCCATGGTGACCGCCAGCTGCTCCTCGGTCGGCGCGTCCTTGTTGTAGCCCCGGAACATGTGCGGGCCGGTGGTGTACTCGTGATTGACCACGAGCAGGTAGCCGTTGGCCTGGCCCTCGATCGGCAGCAGAGCGGCGAAGTCGTTGTTGTAGCCGAACTGCTTGGCCTGCGCGGCGGCGGTCTGCTTGTCGAAGTCGAAAGCGGGCGCGTCCGGGAACAGCGGATCGCCCCAGCGGATGACGACGGACTGCTCGTAGCCGTCCGGGATCACCACGGCGTCTTCCTTGTTCGGCGCTACGGCGGTGAAATCGGTGCCGGTTCCGGGCGGGCCCGCGGGCGTGGTGGACACCACGGCGGTCGGCTCGTCGTCACCGCAGGCCGCCAGCACGCTGCCCGCGCCGACCGCGAGCACGGCGGCCGCGCCGCCCTTGATCAGCCCGCGCCGGTTCAGCGAGCTGACGATGTCACCGAAATAGGCGCCAGCGGAGGTATTCGGCGCTTCGTGGAAGCACGCGTTCGCGCACTTGTACTCACAGGTGACGGCGGCGCGCGACGACTGTCCGTCGTGCTGCACGAAAAGGGCGAGTGGCTGAAGACTCACGGTGACTCCTGGGTTGGGCCGACGGCCGCACGGTAAACCATCCGGACAATGCGGAAAAGACGGCAAAGTGAACAGCCGCCCAATTAGGTAACCCTCAAATTGCCCGGCCGCCAGACCTGGGAACAACGAATGCCGCGCCGACTCGATGATCTCGAATCGACGCGGCATTTGTGTCTCCCGGCGGTTGCCTCGTTTCCGGTCGGCCGTGCGCGGAGTTCGTCCGGCTCGCCCATCAGGCGTTGACCGGAAGGGCGATGACGACCTCGCTCTCGTTCTCCGGCAGGTAGTGCGCCCGCAGCACGCGGCCCACCTGCACTTGGCCGACGCTGGCGGGTGCGAGGAACTTCGTTACCCGGGTCGCGAAGGTCGATCCGTCCGGCCGGGTGACCACCAGGCCGAGTTCGACCTCGGAGTGCCCCTCGCGAATCGTGCCGGTGACCGACAGCGACTGCACCACCGCCTGGGTGGCGATGCCGCGCTCGGCGATGTCGAGCTTGTGCCGGGTGGTCATGCCCTTGCGGATGAGGGACTCGTTCATCGCGCGCTGCGCGGCGGACGCGTCGCCGGACAGGTCGACCTCGACCCGGTCGGTCCGGCCGGGCAGGTAACGCACCGGAAGCACGACTCCGGCACGCAGCAGGGCCAGCTCGGTGAACGGCACGATCATCTTCGCCGAGGAGTGGAAGATCTTGCCGTCCGCGCCTTCGACGCTGAACTCGATGTGGACCTGCGGCTGGTCGTTGACGGTGACGCCGGTCTGCCGCACCGATCGGACCGTCCCGAGGCCGGTGAGCCCGTCACGGAACTCCGCGCTGTTGCGGCCGGTCAACGCGCTCATGATGCCTTCGCCGGTGAAGGCGAAGACCATGGGCACCAGGGTGAGCGCCATGATCGGCAGCGCCATCTCGAAGCCGAGCCAGCCCATTCCGGAGGGCTCCCATTCGCTGGTGGGGACGTAGGTCACCGCGTGGTAGACGTAGTAGCCGATCGCCGCGGCGGCGAGGGCGAGGGTGAGCAGGCGGATCTTCTTCACGACATTTCCTTTTCGGTGCGTAGGTTCGAGGTTCGCCGCGCCCCGTCATCCCTGAGGTTCGTGCGGGATGACGGGGGCGGAGCGGGGGACATGCGGCGATCAGGCGCCGACGATGGACGAGCAGGCGAAGGTGATCTCGAACTTCGAGGACTTCGGCCCGGCCAGCGGGTTGGTCAGGTCGGGAGCGCTCACGCCCTCGCCGGTGACCTTGTAGGTGTTGCCGTCCTTGACCACCGTGGCGGAGCCGCCCGGCATGCCGTTGCCGAAGCCGACCGCGTAGGGCAAGCCATTGTCGCCGCCCTTGCTGCCCGCGATCCCGACCGCCTGCACGGTGTTCGCGTCCGTGATGGTCGCGCTCACCGAGAGGTTGCCGTAGGCGGCGTTCTCGGTGTCGGTCAGCGCCAGCGCGAGGGTGCCGCCCTGCTTGGCGCAGGTGGTGGTGAACTCGGCGTCGAAGGCCTTGCCGTCGACCGATGCGATCGACTTGCCCGCCGGTGCGGACGGCTGCGCCGAGGACGGCGCGGGCGCGGCGGGCGAGCTGCCCTTGCTGTCACCGCATCCGGTGAGCACCGCGACGGCGGCGGTGGCGGCGAAAGCGGCGGCGGCGAAGCGGAGCGAAGTGGCGTTCATGGTGTGTGTCCTTGTCGTTCGCGGGGCGGCGCCCCTGGTCCTTGTTTCTTCCGGCCCCTCCGTGTGGGGCCGATGAGAAAAAGGTAGGAACGATTCGCGCCCTACCGATCCCAGGTTTTCCGCATTTGCGCAGGTAGAGAACGTGCGACCACCGCAATGGGACCGACTGCCGCTCTCGAACGCGACGACACCTGCCTATCCGCAGGCCCAGGCCAGAACGCAGAGGGGCCGGTCCGTTTGGACCGGCCCCTCTGGATTCACTGATACAACGAAAACGGCCCGGCCCCTGTCCATTCGAGGACAGGGGCCGGGCCGCGGTAGTCGTACTGCTACGGGCGCTTGAACTCGCCGTCGTTCATGCCAGCGGTGAACGCGTCCCACTCACCGGGGGTGAACACCAGCGCCGGGCCGGTCGGGTTCTTCGAGTCACGCACGCCGACGTGGCCACCGGCAAGAAACGCCACCTCTACGCATTCCTTGCCTCCCGAGCTGCGGCCGCTCTTGAACCAACTTGCCTCGGACGAATCAACGGTCACTGCGAAACCCCCTCGCCACCCGTCGGAGCATGTTCCGGCTAGTCACGGCGTCCAACGCAGCACGTTGGACCTTGTAGACGCCTCACGGCATATCTTCTCACGCTCAAGTCTTCTCACGCTCAAGGTACATGTCCATAGTGAAAGTTCTCGATGTGAGATCACAGTCGGTGAACGCCTATGCATCACTCGGCGATACGACGAAACGGCCCGGTCTCTGTCTATCAGGAAACCTTGCACATAGACCACGGGTGGCACCGTCAAATCTGCGGTCGGGTGGCGCGGAAACTCCAACAGCACGAACATGCCGACCAGAAGATCGCGGTACGCGCCAACTGTCGCCGGAACAACGCGGATCGATACGTTCGGCAACTCTCCAACCTCCAACAAGTGTCGGAGCTGGGCAGTCATGATTTCGGTGTTTCCTGTCGTGCGTCGAAGCACACTCGCCGCCTGCCTCACCTCGGCACTATGGTTCCTCCAAGAGCAGCACCGGCGGCCGTTCGTCGACTCCGTCGAGGTAATCCCGGGCGACACGACCGGCTTACGGCGATTGCCGAACGAGAGACTGTACGACGGGCCGTGAAAACCAGCTACTCACACTTTCTGGTTCCATCCTCTCGGTTGCTGACACGGCAGTGCCGCTTGTGATACCCCCGCGGCATCATATTGTCGACGTCATGCTCGGCGAGCTTCTCGGCGTCTTTGCGGTTGAAGGCCCGGCCGATCCCCTCGATCTCCTCGCCGAAGTGCCCATTGGGGGCGTGCCGTTCTTGGCTATTCCTATGCCGCTCCCAGCCGTCCCTCTTGTGGCTCGGGGCTATTCGGGTGCGTAGAGCTCGCGCTCGAACAGCGCTTCGGCGCCGGCGCGGGTGTGAAGTTTCCGTTGCAGGGAGCGCAGGATTGTGATCGCTTCGGTGTCGCGTATCGCGTTGACGAGTTGGAACTCGACGCCCGCGCCGAACAGGTCGCTGCCGAAGGCCAGTTCGCTGAGGAACAGCACTCTGGCGGTCTCGACCTCGCTCAGCACGGCTCCGTCGTGGACCGCACGACGGAGCCTGATGGTCTCCTCCTTGAACCGGTCACGGTCGGGAAAACCCAGTGCGAGCACAGGGATCGGCGCGCTTGCCGACACCCCGACCCAGCTGGCCAGAGCCCCGTCCACGAAATCGCGTTCCGCGGGCGTCAGCGTCGACATATCGAATTCCAACGGTATCTCTCCTGAATCGGAGTACTGAGCCGCCTCGACTACGGCTGAGCTGGTCGGACTTCGCTTGCCTTGCGGAACTTTCCGTGTCGGCCCTCGCCGATGAGCCATGTCACCGGCATGCCCGGCGCGATGCGTTGTTCGTCGCCCTGGTATTGCCAGATGGAGAACCATACGTCGCCGGACTGGCTGGCGATGAGGCCGTCGTAGCTGTGGGGAAGCCACCATCGGACCACTCCGTCGAGCATCGGATCGGGGTCCTTCACCGCCTTGACCTGCCCGTACGGTATCGAGCCGCCCGGCCCGCGCCATCCGTCATAGGTGGGGAGCAACGGTTGGTCCCCGCCGTCAGGGTCGGCAGGCCAGATCATTCCGCTGCGAGCCAAGACATCGTCGTGGATGCGCTGGGCGAGTCCGCACGCCACACCGCTGGGGGTGTGCTCGCCGGGGGTACAGCCGACAAGGACGTTCAAGGCCGGGATGGTTAATTCGATCCACCACCCCGGTGGGGAATTTTGTCGAAGGAGGTGCTCGGGGATCGTTTCATCGATGTGTACCTCGAAGCCGAGAGCGGACTCGATGTCGGTCGCCAGCAGGTCGGCGCCTTGCCTCGATGTCTCCTGATCCATGTAGCCATCCTGCCGAACAGGGGGACGGCGCAACCGTTGAACGCAGAGGGGCCGGTCCGTTTGGACCGGCCCCTCTGGGCGTTCACTCGACAGAGACAACGAAACGGCCCGGCCGGCGGCGAGCGAGACCCACTATGTACCCGGACATTCTGTGTCGCGGACCACCAAGCCGCTATTTCACCTGCCCTAGTTGGTGACGAACGCCTGTAAATGTGATGCATTTCACGTCCGATTTGTCCGATTACCGGTGTCCGCGGGTCAGCGATGATGCCGTCACGTATTCGATCCACGAGACGGAGGGCATGTGACGACAAAGCGAAAAGCTACGTCCTGGAAAGACTTTCGCGATCATCTCGGTGTGGTGAGCGTGATGGCGGGCGGAGTGCTCGTCGGTGCGATCAACATCTATCTGGTAGGGAGCTTGTTGCCGAGCGCGGTCGCCGACATCGGCGGCGAACGACTATATGCGTGGAGTACAACGGTCTTCTCGATCGCGCAGGTGGCCGGCACGCTGGCGGTGAGCCGGATGCTGTCTCTTCGCGGCACGGTCGGCTCGTATCTGATCGGATTCGGGGTATTTGCGACCGGTTCGGGGGTGTGTGCGGTGAGTCCTGTCATGGCGGTGTTCCTGATGGGCCGCGGGGTACAGGGGCTGGGCGCTGGGCTGCTCACCGGATTGGGTTTCGCGGCAGTGTATGTGGCACTGCCACAGTCGCTGTGGGTACGCGGGACCGCATTGATCTCGGCCATGTTCGGCGTAGGCACTATCGTCGGCCCGGCTATGGGGGGATTGTTCGCCCAGTTCGGTGTGTGGCGGGTCGCGTTCGTTGTCCTCGCCGTTGCGGGCGTGGCGGCAGCGAGTTACGCACCGCGGGTCCTGCCGAAGAGTGACGGCCGCCAGACTCCGGCACCTGTTCCGGTCGTGTCGCTGGTGCTGGTGGTCGGTGCAGCCACGGCGGTGAGTGTGGCCGGGGTTGTCTCGGATGCCGCGGCGATGGCGCTCGCGCTCGCGGTGGCCGTGGCGTCCGTGCTCATGTTCCTGGCATGGGAAAGGCGTGCGAGGCAGCGAATTCTCCCGCTGGCTACGTATCGGTCCGGCAGTTCGTTGCGGTGGGTGTATCTGACGATCGTCGTGCTGTCGGCCGGTGTGGGCGTGGAGATGTTCCTGCCCTTGTTCGGGCAGCGCCTGGCGAGCTTGCCTCCGGTCGTGGCCGGATTCTTCGGTGCCGCCCTGTCTCTGGGCTGGCCGGTGAGTCAGATGCTCGTCGCCTCGGTGCAGCAGGAAGCCACGATCCGGCGGCTTCGAATTGCCGGTCCGCTGCTGCTGGCGATCGGCTTCCTGAGTTTGGCGCTGCTACAACGCGCCCACGTCTCTCTGCCGATGGTTTTGGCCTGGTTGCCGCTGCTTTTCCTCGCCGGGGCCGGCATCGGCATTGCCTGGCCACACCTGTCGGTAGCCGCGATGACCAGCGCGCCGGATCCAGAAGAAGGCCAGAAGGCCGCGGCGGCGATAGCAACGATCCTGACCATGTCGACAGCCTTCGGAGCCGCCGTCGCCGGTCTGCTGGTCAACCTCGGTGGATCCGTGCTGGTCGATTCCGCCCGCTACCTACTGGTGGGATTCACCGCCATCGCCGCACTCGGCGTCCTGACCGCTGTTCGCGTGAACCACACGACGCACATTCCGGACCTCCGCAAAGACACCACAGCGTTATAGCCCAGCACAACGCGGACCCCCTAGAGGTTCGGCGCGTCGGTTGGTCTCCTTGCCCCTGCCGACCTGCATAGCTCGTTCGGCAGAAGCGATTCGTTACCCCGGATAACGTGCGGTTATCCGGGGTGATCTCGCCTGCGGCGATCCCGCCAGGGCGGTGCAGTGTGCAGGGTTCGCTGGAAGGCCGGCGTATTTCACCTGCCCTGGTTGGCGACGAACGCCTGTACGGCGTCGAGGAACTCCGGGCCGCCCATGGCGTAGCCGCCGACGGTTCCACCGATCAGCGCACCCACGGGGACGCTGACCCCCCAAATCAGGGGCATGCACGCCCCGAGGAGGCCGCCCACGACGGCACCGCCGACGACGCCGGGCAGGTTCTTGTTGATCTGCTCCTTCAGCCGGTCGTAGGAGCTGATGTCCTCCAGTTGCGGCACTTCGGTCATTACCACCGCGTCGCCGGACCCGAGCGCCACCGCACCGTTCTGCGTGATCTCGAACTGGCCGTTCTCGGCGGCGGTGGCAAGGACCCTGTCCCCCACGGTCACCACGGTCGGCTGCTCCGTCACGGCCGATTCTGCGTGGGCGGTTGCCGCGGTGATACCCACGGCCGAGATGGCCATGAAAACGGCAGCGGTGATTTTCTCGAACTTCATTTCGAATCCCTTCACTCAGCTGCCCCTGATGGGCGGACCGATTCCGACCTTAGGCGCGAAGTTCGACATATCCCCTGCTGCGCAGACGTCCGCGACAGCGTGTCGCCGGTCAACTCGGTTGAGCTTCTCGACAGAGGCAGAGCCGCCTTCGGCGATCAGGGCCGTGAACACGCCGGGAGTAAGTCGCGGCAAATACACTGCACCCATGCGACGACCGCGCGCCATGGTGCTCGATGAGGTGTGGCGCAGGCTCGATGGCGTGGAGCCGCTCAGCGGCCCGCACGGCGGTCCGCTGCGCCGGACCGTGAAGCTCCTGCTCGACCCGCTGGTGATCCGCCCCGTGCAGCATCCTTCGTGCGCGGGGCCCATCCTGACGGCCGACGGCGCGGTGCTGCTCGAGGCGCGTATCCAGGCCGCGGCCGACGTGCTGCGCGCGACGGCGGCGTGGTTCACAGTCCTCAAGCAGGTGCGGCGGACGCTGCGGATCACCGAGGGGCACCCGCAGGACCTGTACTTCCAGCGCTGTTTCGAGCTGGCGACCACTTCGGGTATGCCCGACCAGGCGCGGGCGCGCACGGTCGCGGAGGACGCACTGCGCGAGATCCACGAGTACACCGCGGGGCGCACCACCCAGGCGTTGAAGGAATACCTGACCGACCGCGCCCGGGAGCGCGAGCTGGCCGGGCTGCTCGAGCTGGCCTGGCGGCGACGCCCGCCGACCGGGCCGCAGGGCGCCGACCATGCCGTTGAGGTGGACGCGCTGCTGGAAGCCTGCGCCGCGGCACGACTGGGCCGAGACGGCGCCGATGGACAGCCCGCGCTGGATCGGCTGGTCGACGCCCATGCCGGTACCCACGCGGGAATCCGGTTGTGGCAGGACACCTCCGGTCATTCGGCCCAGGAACTCGGGCTGACCACGCACCCGGTGCCGCTGCGTCCGGCGATCGGCTCCTCGGCCTCGAAATCGACCCTCGGGCTTCCGTTCGATCGCACCGTCTACGAGCGTGTGTTCACCGTGCTGCAGGCATCCGCCGACCGGGCGGAGCTGCCGCCGATCCCCGAGCTGGTCGACGCCGAGATCGCCAGGAGTTGCGCGCCATGGGCGCTGCTGGAGGAGTCGCTGCGCGTGGCCGCGACGGCGGGGACCGCACTGGCGACCGGATTGTCGCCCATCGAGCACGGTCGCGGTCGGGGGGTCCGACCGCGGCTGCGTCTGGCCGAAACGGATTCGGAGGCGACAGGTTCCACGGCGCATCACGTGGTCAACAGCCGCTGGCAGCGAGAGGCTTACGTGCTGCAGGCGCGACGGCTGGTGGTGAGCGCCGACGCCACGGAATCACCCACGGGTCCATTGGCCGCGATCGCAGCCGAGTTGATCACGCCTTGGCGGCCGTACCTGCGCCGATTGTGGGTTCGCCTGCACGGCAGGGATGTCCGGGAGTTCGCGATCCACGATCCGGACGAACTGTGGGACCTGCTCGACGGTGTGGCGCGGTCGGTCATCCTCGACCATCGCACGCGGGTCAAGCGGGCGCTCAATGTGCGCGCGAGCGCGATTGAGCCGGACGCGGCGGAATCGAGGGCGAGCTGATGAGCACGACCGTACGCATCCGCAGGCGCGACGATCTGTGGATCATCGCGCCGGACGACGCTCCGACCGTGGTGGACGACACGGCCGGGGTGGACGTACTCGTGCTCGAGGTGGCGGGCGGACACTTGACCTGGAGCCTGCTCGCCGGGCAGGTGACACCGGCGGCGGTGATCGATGATCTCGCCCTCGCGCAGGAGTGGATCTGGGCGGTGTACGGCCCGGAGGTGTCCGTCGCACTCGACGAATCCGCCGCGAGCGAGGGGGAATTCCCGTCCGAGCCCGCGCTGCCGGACCTCGCCGCCCGCGCGTGGCGGCTCGGCTACGCCCGCTGGGCGGCGCGCTGGTGGCCCGCGTCGACCTTGGACGGCATCGCCCCGCTGGACGAGAGCCTGCTGGACGACGAAATCGCCACGTTGAGCGAGGAATGCGACCTGATCGTCGACGGGGCCGACGCGGTGGCCGAGCAGCGCACGCCCGCCGCGGCGCTCGGCCGCGCGGAGGACTACGCGCTGGCAGCGGGACCGGCCACGATCGTCGCGCCCGGCGCCCTCGTTATGGCCAGAGGCACTGCGGGCTGGGACTGGAATCGCTGCCCGCCCGGTTTGCTCGACGCCTCCGAACGCGCTGTGTCCTGGGAGGTGGTGCGCGAGGCGGGCACGACGATCGTGCGGGTGAGCGCGGTCGCCGCGCCGCTGTCGGCCGAGGACGTCCCGGCACACCTGCATCCTCGTGTCGCGATCGGCACCGCGGCCGATGCCACGGACGTGCCGCTGATCCGCGAGGGCGACCTGTGGCAGGCCGAGACCACGGCGCCGGCCGGTGCGGAAGCGGGCGTCACCGTGCGCGTCTACGTGCCGGGCGTCGGCGTGGACGAGCAGGAGCCGGACGCCGCGGCCCGCCGCGCGCGGATCCGCGAGCTGGTCACGGCACGACTGCGACGCACCTCAGACACACCCGACACACCCGACACCCCCGTCGACGCGCCGCTGCTGGCGGAAATCGCCGCCGCCGCCTCGGATTCGGACTTCTGAGATGGCCGACGAGACCGCGGACGACGGCCGTGAACTGCTCGCCGTAGGCGCCGACGCGTACGCCCGAGGGGACACGGTCGAAGCGAAGCGCCTCTTCGAAGATGCCGCCGAACGAACCACTGGCGACATCCGGCTCGGCGCGATCATCAATGCCGCTAGCATGGCCGACGAACTCGGCGACCACGCCGCCTCGCTCGCGCTCTACCGCTCGGCGCTGGCCGAAATGTCGGACGACGCACCGCGATTGCGTCCGAATGCCCTGGTCAACATGTCGCAGGCGCTTCAGCATCTCGGTGAGCTCGACGAAGCGCAAGCGGCTCTGGAGCAGGCGCGGGCCTTGCTCGCCGACAACACCGACAGCGATCTGGGCGTGCTGCGGGTGGCTTGCCTGCTCTCCCTGACCGCCGTCGCGCTGCACCGGCAGAACTGGGCCTACGCCGCCGAGCTGGCCACCGAATCGCTGGAGGCGGCACGGCGTTTCGCGCCGCAGCTGGCCGGCCATCCGCTGATGAATCTCGCCGCCACCTATTTCGAGACCGGACGCCGCGACTTGGCCGTGGATTTCGCGCGGCAGGCACTGGCCGCGTTCGAGGACGCGGGCGATCGGAACGCGGTCGCCGAGACCGAACAGAACCTCGCCATCATGCTCGTTCGCATCGAGCGGTACGACGAGGCGGAGGCGCCGCTGCGATCGAGTCAGCAGTATTTCGAGCGGGCCGGTCTGGGGCACCGAGCCGGAGTCGGCCTCAAGACCATGGGTTTTCTCGCCGAGGGGCGAGGCGATTTGGCGGTCGCCGAGGACTGCTACGGACGGAGTCTGGCGTATTTCGTCGCGTCCGGCGCCGTGCTCGACGCGGCCGACCTGCGCATCCGGTTGGCTACGGTGGCATTCCGGACCGGCCGGGCCGGCGAATCCGAGCAACTGCTCGCCGCGGCGTTCGCGACCTATGCCGAGCGTGGGCTCGGCCTGCACTGCGCTCAGCTCGATTTCTGGCACGCGACGCTCTTGGAAGGCGCGATCAGCGCGACCGAGTCGCCACCCGCGCAAATGCTCGCGCAGGCGGTCGGGATCGCCGTTCCGGCGGCTCTGGCCATCGACGCCGTGCGCTACACCCTGCCGAACGGCACGCAACGCGAGCAGTGGAACCGGCAGATCGCCGACCCTGCCATGCGGCTGGCGTTTCGCTTCGCCTACCTGGCCGGCAATGGCGTGCTAGTCGCCGATTTGATCGAAACACAGTGCGCTGGGACTACTTTGGCCATCGATAGAGCCGAGCGGGATACTCCTGCGCGACTTCCGCTCGATTTACTGGACGCACCGGAGGATTTCACCGATCATCCCGGCAGCGCCGCCCTGCAATTGGGCGCCGCCCTGGCCGAGGTCGCGGCCGGAGCGGGACTGCCGGTCGCGCCGCCGCCGCGCTTGGCGTTGGCCGCGGAAGGCCGGATCGCGCTCGCGCCGTTCATCGTCGCCGCCGAACAGCGCTACGGCCGGGTGATCCGTGACGATCGGGTGCTGACGGTATGACGCGACCGACCGTGCTCGTCCGCATGGCGGACGCGGGAGACGTCTACGTGTCGTGGCGGTGGGTCGATGACAGCGCACCCCGCGGCGCGGGCGTGCTTCCGGAAGACGCGGCCGTGCGGGCGGTGGGACTGCTCGCCGAGGCGCTCCCGCGGCCCGCCGAGACCGGTGGTCTCACGCACGCCCTCACCACCGGCGCGTTCGCCGACTACGAGCGGGAATACGCCGTCGCGCAAGCACTTTCCCAGGCACTGTTGCCGTACGGACTGGCCGCACAACTCTACGAGCTGTGGCAGGGCGGCGTGCGCCCGCATATCCGGCTGCAACCGTCACCGCGTCTGGCGCAGGTGCCGTGGGAACTCATCGCGCCGGACCGCGAGGTCCGGCTGATCGACATCGCCGACGTCAGCCTGCTCGCACCGGCGAGTGTCGTGCAAGCGCCGGGACGGATCGCGCGCGCATGGACCGAGAGCGCCGCCCTTCCGGTCGTCGCGGTGCTGGACCCGCGCATACCCGGCTTCCGCGCCGATTCGACGCTCGGTTCGGTCCTGGGCCGGATGACCGCCGAAGCCCCGCTCGCGCAACGGATCGCGACTTACGCCGCGGAGGACCGATTGCGTCCGGCGGTACCGAATCCGGTGGACGCCTTCCGGCGCACCGATGTGGACCGCGCCTGGCTCGGCGCCACCCTGCGGGCGGGCGCGAGCCGCCTGGTCTACGTCGGGCACGTCACCGCCGCCGCGCCCGAATCCGGCCGTAGCGAGGACGCCGAGTTGCACCTCGCCTGCACCGCCGACGCCGTCGGCTTCGCCGAGCCGTCCCGCACGCACCGGCCGCTCTCGGCCAAAGACCTACTGCTGGGCACGCACACCATCGACGCGGATCCCGTTGCCGGACCGCAACTGTGGCCGATGCCGAGCCGGGTCGCGCTGATCGCCTGCGAGAGCGGGGGCGACCTGCGGTTCAGCGAGGCGCTCGGTTTGACCGCCGCGATGATCACCGGCGGTGCGGAACTGGTCACCGCGAGCAGGTGGGCGCTGCCCACCGATTTCGCCTTCCAGCGCGTCGCGGGCGCGCCGCCGCAGGCCCAACCGCTACAGCAGGCCGTCTGCGCCATCGACGGCGCGCACGAACAGCCCGACCCGGTGACCGCACTCGCCGAATGGCAGCGCGAACGCCTGAGCGCTTGGCGCGACACCGGCCGGATCGAGCATTCCCCGGTGTTGTGGGCGGCATTCGCGACCGTGTGCACCTGACCCCGGCAAATCCCGCTCCACAGTCTCCATACACCGCTCTACGTGCGGCGATGCCGAGAGATTCGCGGAAAAACGGGTAACGCTACTCCTGCGCAAACCGACACTCAGCATCGAACGTATGGATAAGCTCGAACGCCGTCGGCCATTACGAGTTCTGAGCAGGAGACGTAGCTACACCAGTCGGATCACCGCCTCGACCGGCCTCTGAGGAGCCCATCAATGCGCTACTACGCCGTCTACGACAACGACGGAAACCTCGCCACCATCCTCGGACAACCTGACGACGCGCCGCCGCTGCGCCCCGCCGCCTTTCATCGGGGGCAACGGCTCACCGAATTGGCCCTACCGGAAGGGGCCCTCGACCCCACCGACCCGGACAACCTGAACGCCCTGCTCGACCTGGTCGCCGACCGCCGAGTCGACGCGACGACTTCCCGCACCGACACGGCTGCCCGCTGATCGGTCACCGGTCGGGTAGCGCGGTGCCGGACCGCATCCTCACGCCCGCGTGAGGGCGACCACCGGAATGACTCGGGCGGTGTTCATTTCGTGCTCGGCGAAGAACGGATAGGTGTTCTTCAGCATCGCCCAGGTGCCCGCACGGTCGTCGCCGGTCAGCGGGGTGGCCAGCGCCGGATAGGTCTCCTCGCCCACCTCGACGGTGACGTGCGGGTCTTTCCGCAGGTTCAGGTACCAGTCGGGGTGTCTGGGTGCGCCGATGTTGGAAGCGACGATCAACAGCCGGTCGCCGTCACGGTGGAACATCATCGGAGTGGTGTAGGGGGCGCCGGTGCTGCGGCCGGTCGTGGTCAGCAAGATCAGGCGGTCGCGCTGCATGCCGTCGATCTCGCCGCCCGCTCGGAACTGCGCGATGGTTCGCCGATTGATTTCCTTGACGTCCACGGTTCACCTCCCTCGGATGTGTGGACGAGCCTCAGCTTTCTCTCTGCTCGCACACCCTGTCCGGGAAACGCCGGGATCGGCGGCGGCGCCGACGCATTCAGTCGCGATGGGAGAGCAGGTGCTGGATCAGCAGCCGGGTGAGCGCCTCGGGCGCCTCCTCCGGGATCCAATGCGAGACGTCCTCGAGCATCTCGAATCGGTACGGGCCGGATACGTATTTCTGGGTGGCCAGCGCCGCGGTGGATCCGACGGTCGCGTCCTCGGTCCCCCACACGTACAGGGTGGGAACGTCCACCGGGCCGATCGGACCCGCGAGACGCATGCCGCGGTACCAGTTCAGCGCCGCGGTGAGCGCACCGGGCTCGGCCAGCCTGCGCGCATAGTCCTCGACGCGTTCCTCCGGAACCTTCCACTCGAAGATCCGGCGCAGCGCGGCCCCGTCGTCGGCGAGCAAGATCCGCTCCGCGGTACGCGGCTCACGCAGCGTGGTCAGGTGGTGCGAGCGCTGCGCTTGGTCCTCGTCCTCGGCCATCGCCTGCGCGAGCGCGGCGGGATGCGGATGCGACACCGCGCTGAAGGTGCGGACCCGCTCCGGCAGCTCCGCGGCCACCGCCCACCCGACCATCGCCCCGCAGTCGTGGCCGATCAGGTCGAAGCGCTCCCACCCCAGCGCGTCGGCGATCGCCACCACGTCGCCGACCAACTCCTCGAGCCGGTACTCGGCGGCCCGCTCGGGCCGCACTCCCGGTGAATATCCGCGCTGGTCGGGTGCGACGGCACGGCAACCGCCGCCGCCCAGCACGCCGAGCTGGAACTCCCACTCGCGCGCGCCCTGCGGAAACCCGTGCAGCAACAGCACCTCACGGTCGCCGGGAGCCCCGGCGGCCAGTACGTCGAAGGCGCCCGCCCCGGTGCGAATCTCGAGTTCTTCGATCACCCGCTCGACTCTAGAACCGGGTACCGACGCGATCAGTGCTCGTCGAAGTGTCCGTCGTGGGCGGCGTGGCGGTGTCCGTCGTGCAGGTAGTCGACGTGGTCGCCGTGCTGGACGGCCTCGTGGCCGCAGTTGGGACCGTGCTGATGCGGATGATCGGCGCACTCGGTGTGCCCCGCCCGCTCGCATTCGTCGTAGTGCCCCTGGTGTTCGCGGTGCAGATGACCATCGTGGGCGTAGTCGATGTGATCGCCGTGCTGGAACGCCGCGTGCCCGCAGTCCGGGCCGTGCACATGGTCGTGGCCGGTGTGCTGCGCGTGTGCTGTGGTCATCGAGTTTCCCTCTTTCCTTGATCGGATAGCTGGAATCGTGATGATCGATACATTAGCAGATGCGCATCAATCGAGATTGCCCTGCGTGTGCTGGACTGTCCCCCGCGGTTCAGAGCACCTGGGAGAGGAACCTCTGCAAGCGCGGCGTCCGCGCGTCGTCGAACAAAGCGTCCGGCGTGCCGGTCTCCACGACCTGCCCTTGGTCCATGAACACCACGCTGTCGGACACCGAGCGGGCGAAGCCCATCTCATGGGTCACCACGACCATCGACATGCCACCGGAGGCGAGGTCGGCCATCAGCGCGAGCACCCCCTTCACCAACTCGGGGTCCAGCGCCGAGGTGGCCTCGTCGAAGAACATGATCTCCGGCTGCATCGCCAACGCCCGCGCGATGGCGACGCGCTGCTGCTGCCCTCCGGACAGGTTGGCCGGCCGGGTGTCGGCCTTGTCCGCCAGACCGACGATCTCCAACTGCTCGACGGCCAGCGCCCGCGCCCGATCCTTGCTCAGCCCACGCAGCTTGCGCGGACCCAGCGCGACGTTCTCCGCGACGGTCTTGTGCGGGAACAAGTTGAAGTGCTGGAACACCATGCCGATGCGCTGGCGCAGCCGGTCCGGATTCTCGGTGAGCACGGACTTGCCGTCCAGCAGCACGTCGCCCTGGTCCGGCTCGTACAGCCGGTTCAGCACCCGCAGCAGGGTCGATTTACCCGAGCCGGACGGCCCGATGACGGTGGCGGTCTTGCCCGCGTCGACGTGGATGTCGATCCCGCGCAGCACGTGATTGTGCCCCAGCGTCAAATGCAGTCCGGTACCGGTGAGGGAGGCACTCATCTATCCGCGCCCTTCCGTGATCGTGGCCGCCTCGACCTGGTCGATCGGCCGGTCCGGCCGGCCGGTCCGCATCCGGCGGTCGATGTAGTTCACCAGGTGGGTGAGCGGGATGGTGAGGATCAAATAGACCAGTCCGGCGGCCACCAGCGGCGACAGATTCCCGGTCTGCGCGTTGAGATCGCGGCCGACGGCGAACAGCTCGCGCTGGGTGGCGAGCAGGCCGAGGAAGTAGATCAGCGACGAGTCCTTGATCAGCGCGATGAACTGGTTCATCAGCGCCGGCAGCACCCGGCGCACGCCTTGCGGGATCACCACCAGCGTCATCGCCTGGCGGTAACCGAAACCGATCGCGCGCGCCGCCTCCAGCTGCCCGGCCTCGACCGATTGGATGCCGGAGCGGAAGATCTCGCCGATATAGGCCGACGCGAGCAATGCCAGCGCCACCGCACCGAGCCAATACGGGTTGTTGCCGGTGAGGTTGCGCACCACCGGGCCGACCCCGAGACCGATCAGCAGGATGATCACCACGGCGGGCAAGCCGCGGAAGATATCGGTGTACACCCTTGCCGGCCAGCGTAACCAGCGGGTCCGTGAGATCCCGGCGACCGCGAGCAGCATGCCGAGGACGGTGCCGAGCGCACCCGAGACCACCGCGAGGATCAAGGTATTCGGCAGACCGGTCTTGAACAGGTCAGGGAATGCCTTGCGGTACAGCGACCAGTCGAAGAACGTGTCCTTCAACTGCTGCACGGTGGATTTCGGCGCGTTCTGCTCCGACTCGCCCGTTTGCTTGCCCGCGGCCAGCGCGGCGAAGTCCGGCAGCTGCGGGGCGGGCGCGGCCTTGGAGCCCGGCTTCCAGCCCGGCGGCAGCTGCCGGGGCACCCACTGGGCGTAGAGCTCGGCGTAGGTGCCGTCCGCGATCACCGCGTCCAGACCGCTGTTGAGCGCGTCGATGAGCGGCTGGTTGTTCTTGGCGACCGCGTAGCCGACGAAGTTGTCCAGGCTGAAGGTGTTCTGCGACACCGATGTTCCGTCACCCGGCTTGATCGCGCCTTCCGCTTGAGCGGACGGGGCGACCCAGGCGTCCACCTGGCCGGACTTCAGGTTGGCGTAGGCGGTGTTGTAGTCCGGGAACTTCACCGGGTCCAGCCGCAGCTGGTTCACCACGAATTCGTCCTGCACCGTGCCCTGCACCACGGCGATGCGAGTGCCCCGGTTCAGGTCGGAAAACCCTTTGATCGGACTGCCGTTCGGCACGACCAGGGAGAAATAGCCGAAGTCGTAGCCATTGGTGAAGCCGACCAGCTGGCGGCGCGCGTCCGTAGTGGTGATGTTGGACGAACCCACGTCGAAACGGCCACCGGACACCTGGGCGAGCAGCCCGGCGAACTCGGTGCCGGAGAACTCCACCTGGAGGCCGAGCTTGGCGGCGATCACCTTCAGCAGCTCGTTGTCGAAGCCGGTGAACGTGCCCTGCTGGTCGACGCAGATGCTCGGCGGGGCGTCGGAGAGCGTGCCGACGCTGAGCTTGCCGGGGGTGATCAAGCCGAGCTTCGAGACGTCGATCGATGCCGGCGCCGCGGTGGTCGCGGTGGTGTAGCGGTCGCTGCCCGCGGCGGCCGATTCGGCCAGGTTGGTGGGTGCGGCGGAGGCGGCGGCCAGGCCGGGCGGTGCGCAGAGGTTGCGCTCGGTGGCCGCGTCGTCGGAGCCGGTACCGCACGCCGTCGCGCTGAGACCGACGGCAAGCAATAGCACGGCGATCAACGCACGAGACCGCACAGCGGGCAGAACAGCCATGACGGACAACCCTAGCCGCGAGAATCTGCTAATTCACAGCTACCCCGAGGCGGGCGGCCCGCGCGGCCATGCCCGGCCTGCGGTCGAGATTTCGATCAGCCTGATCCTAATTCCGCGCCATGGTGCGACGGCCGCCAGGCAATCCCGGCTCAGGCCAGTCCGCTGACCGGCTCCGGGTTGACCTCGTCGCGCCACCGGACGGCCGTCGCGACCTCGCTCAGGTCGTAGTCCGGCCCGCTGACCCCGATGGTGAAGGTCGTCACGCCCGCCTCGACGAAGGCCGGGGCCTTCGCCAGGCCCGGCCACTGCACCGAGCGCTCGATGCGCGCCTGGTCGGTACCGACGGCGGCGCAGTGCTCGGCGAGCACCTTGTTCTTGTGCGCGAGCACGTCCAGGTCGGCGAAGGTGTGCCACATGTCGGCGTACTGCGCGACCAACCGCAACGTCTTCTTCTCGCCACCTCCGCCGATCAGGATCGGAAGGTCGCGGGTGGGCCGCGGATTCAGCTTCGGCAGCCGGGCGCTGATCCGGGCCAGGTTCTCCTTCAGCAGCTCGAGCCTGCTGCCCGGCGTGCCGAAGTCGTAGCCGTACTCGTCGTAGTCCTTCTGGAACCAGCCCGCGCCGATACCGAGGATGAGCCGGCCGCCGCTGATGTGGTCGACGGTGCGCGCCATATCGGCCAGCAGGTCGGGATTGCGGTAACCGCCACCGGTGACCAGCGCGCCGATCTCCACCCGCTCGGTCTGCTCGGCGAACGCGCCCAGCATCGTCCAGCACTCGAAGTGCGCACCGTCGGGGTCTCCCGTGAGCGGGTAGAAGTGATCCCAGTTGAACACGATGTCGACACCCGCGTCCTCACAGCGCAGCACGGCGTCGCGGATGAGCCCGTATTCCGGCGCGTGCTGCGGCTGCAGCTGAACTCCGATACGAACTGGACGACTCATGACATGCTCCTCGTCGCTCGGCCTGCCCCCGCTCCGAGGCTACCGGCGCGGTCGGATGCCCGCAGGTAGCCGCTCGGTGCGAGCTAGGTTGGGGCGCGTGCCGAGGTGGCGGATGGAGGTGTCGGTGTGGCCGACGGCGACGACGAGGTGGTTCGCGCGGTCGTCTCGGCGATCCTGCGCGATCGCGACCAGCTGATCGCCGAGCTGTCGGCGGTCATCCGCGCGCAGGTGACCGCGCTCGACCTGGACGCCCGCCTGCGGGGCTTGTTCGAAGCGGGCACCACCGACAACCTGATGGCGGTGCTCGACTTCGTACAGAACGACGCCGCCGAGCACGACGTGCACGCCCCGGCCCGGGCGCTGGTGTACGCGCGCACGCTCGCCCAGCGTGACGTACCGCTGTCGGCGTTGATTCGCGCGTACCGCGTCGGACACGCCGGTTTCCTCGAACTCGCGATGCGCTACGCGGTGGACCTGGGCGGTTCCGGCAGCGCGGCGGCCATCATCCGGCTCGTCAATCGCAGCGCCGTGTACATCGACCAGGTGTGCGAGCACGTCGGCGTGGCCTACGAACAGGAGCGCGACCGGTGGGTGGGCAGTCGCAGCGGGCTGCGGCAGGAGTGGGTGGCACGGGTACTCGACGGCACGGTCGAAGACATCGGCCAGGCCGAGCGAGTGCTGCGCTATCCCCTGACCGGGCGCCACGTCGCGGTGAATGCCTGGACCGATCCGCATATCTCGGCGCGAGCCGCGGTGGACGTCCTCGATGCCGTTCGGGCGGCGCTGGTCCCGCTGTTCGGCAACCCGCGCAGGGCGTTGCTGGTGCCGACCGACGAACGCGAAGTCCGGCTGTGGTTCGCCATTTCCCGTGACACGAAGATCGACGTCGACGCCGTCGAGCGCGCGCTGTCGGCCTTGTCGCTACCGGCGCGGGTCGCGATCGGCGGGTGCGGCGCGGGCGTCGCGGGATTCCGTCGAAGCCTGCGCCGAGCCGACCGGGTACGCGAACTCGTGCTGCTCGCCGGACCGGAGGCGCCGCGGGCGGTGTCGCACGACCAGGTGGCGGCCATCGCGCTGCTGGGCGGCGACATCGATGAACTGCGCCACTACGTGGCCGATTACCTGGGTGCACTCGCCACCGACACCCAGCGCAATCTCTGGCTGCGCGAAACCCTGCGCGTCTTCATTGCCAACAACCGCGGTTACGCCGCGGCCGCGCAGGAACTTGCCGTGCACCGCAACACCGTTCAGTACCGAGTGGCGCAGGCGCTCGACCTGATCGGCCACGCCTTCGACGATCACGACCGCACGCTGCACCTGCACCTGGCGTTGGAAGCCGCGCGCTGGCTGGGGCCCGCGGTGCTGCGGCCGGGCCCGTCGGTCTGAGCAACCGATTGTGCGCTCCGCACGAAAGTTGTACGAAGTTTCAGCCTCGCCGAATATGGCCCACCTCACATTCCGGTTCGTAGCATTCCCCCGAATGTGGAGCTCAGATGAGGAGAAACCGCTGTGGCACAGCTGGAAACCGCGCGCGGCCCGATCGACACCGCTGATATCGGAGTGACATTGATGCACGAGCACGTTTTCGTGCTCACGGGGGACATCCAGCAGAACTATCCGGCCGAATGGGGGTCCGAGGACGAACGCGTCGCCGACGCCGTACGGCGGTTGCGCGTCGCGTACGACGCTGGTGTGCGCACGGTCGTCGACCTCACGGTGGTCGGGCTGGGCCGCTACATCCCGCGGATTCAGCGGATCGCCGAGCAGTTGCCGCTGAACCTGGTGGTGGCCACCGGGGTCTACACCTACGGCGACGTCCCGTTCTTCTTCCACTACCGTGGCCCCGCCTTGAACGAGATCGTCGGCGCGCAGGTCCCCGACCCGATGGTCGACATGTTCGTCGGCGACATCCGCGACGGCATCGCCGGCACCGGGGTGAAGGCGGGGATGCTCAAATGCGCCATCGACCGGCAAGGGCTGACTCCGGGCGTCGAACGGGTGATGCGCGCGGTCGCCGCAGCCCATCTCGAGACCGGCGTCCCGATCACCGTGCACACTCATCCGGAGTCCCGCACCGGGCTCGACGTGAAGCGCGTGATGTGCGACGAGGAAGGCGTCGATCCCGGCCGCATCGTGCTCGGTCACAGCGGCGACACCACCGATTGCGATCACCTCGCCGAACTCGCCGACGCCGGATTCGTGCTCGGCATGGACCGCTTCGGCATCAACCTCGACACCACCTTCGAAGCCCGTGCGGACACCCTGATCGAAATGGTGCGCCGCGGCTACACCGACCGGATGGTGCTCTCCCAGGACGCGAGCTGCTACCTCGACTGGATCGAGCCGGCCGCCATGGCCGCCCTGCCGCAGTGGCACTACACCCATCTGTTCGACGACGTGTTTCCCTACGCGCTACGACAGGGCGTCACCGAGGAGCAGATCGACACCATGCTCGTCGAAGTCCCGCGCGCGTTCTTCGAGGTTCGAACACGCTGACGTGGCTCATCCTCGCCCGGCCGGATAGGATCGCCGCTCAACCCTTACTCGGATCGTCCGGCACGTTCCTGCCGGGATGGGATGTGAATTCGGCATGGCCACGGTGACCTTCGACAACGCGACGCGGCTCTACTCCGGCTCCGCCAAACCCGCGGTGGATCGGTTGAATCTGGAGATCGAGGACGGCGAGTTCCTCGTGCTGGTCGGCCCGTCCGGCTGCGGAAAATCGACCTCGCTGCGCATGCTCGCCGGACTGGAGGAAGTCAACGGCGGCCGCATCCTGATCGGCGACAACGATGTGACGCACGCCGAGCCGAAGGAACGCGATATCGCCATGGTGTTCCAGAACTACGCGCTCTATCCGCACATGACCGTCGCGGAGAACATGGGCTTCGCGCTGAAACTGGCCAAGGTCGCCAAGGCGGAGAAGCAGAAGCGGGTCCTGGAGGCCGCCAAACTGCTCGACCTGGAGCCCTACCTGGATCGCAAACCGAAGGCGCTGTCCGGCGGTCAGCGCCAGCGGGTCGCGATGGGCCGCGCCATCGTGCGCCAGCCGCAGGTGTTCCTGATGGACGAGCCGCTGTCCAACCTGGACGCCAAGCTGCGCGTGCAGACCCGCACGCAGATCGCCCAGTTGCAGCGCAGGCTCGCCACCACGACGGTGTACGTCACCCACGACCAAGTCGAGGCGATGACCATGGGTGATCGCGTCGCGGTGCTGAAGGACGGTCTGCTCCAGCAGTGCGCCACGCCGCGCGACCTCTACCGCGATCCGGCCAACGTGTTCGTCGCGGGTTTCATGGGCTCACCGGCCATGAACCTGTTCACGCTCCCCGTGGCCGATGGCCGGGTGGAACTGGGCGGGCACGCACTCGCGCTGCCGCGGACGGTCGCGGATGCCGCGGGGGCCACCGTGACGGTCGGCATCCGGCCGGAGCACTTCGAGCTCGGCGAAGGCTCCGGCATCGAGATGGAGGTGGACGTGGTGGAGGAACTCGGTTCCGACGCCTACATCTACGGCCGCACCGTCGCCGAGGGCGCGACCAACGGCGCCGGGGAAACCATTGTGGCGCGCGCGGATTGGCGCAACCCGCCGGCGAAGGGTACGCGCCTGCGGCTGTCCACCGACGCCGAGCACATCTACTTCTTCAGCACCGACGGGAGCAGGCTCAACTAGCTCACCGCCGGGCCGGCGCGCCGATGGCGCTGAGCTCGGCGGTCTCGCCGCCCGCACTCCGGCCGGGGTGCGCCGCGGCTCGGCGCCTGCGTCCGGCTCGCGCCGTGCGCGGGCCCGGCGCGATCAGTCCGTCGCGTTCGATCGGCGGCGTTCGCGCCGCCGGTGCCCATACTCCTCGTTGAGCCGCACGCCCAGTTCCTCCAGTTCGATCTCGCGGCCGGATGCGCTGCGCACCTGCACCCGCACCGGAGCGCCGGTCGCCTCCTCGACCAAGAGCAGCGGCGCGGGGCCCGGTTGCAGGTAGGCGTCACCCCACTGCATGAGCGCGAGCACGGCGGGCAGCAGATCCCGTCCCATCCGGGTGAGCACGTATTCGTGCCGGGTGCGTTTGCCTTCCTCCTGGTAGGGCTGTTTCGTCAGCAAGCCCGCCTCGGTGAGCTTGCGCAACTGCGCCGCGGCGGCCGCGTCGGTGATGCCGACCCGGCTGGCGAACCCGTCGAAGCGTCGGGTCCCGTAGTACGCCTCGCGCAGGATGAGCACCGCCGAGCGCGTGCCGACGATGTCCATCGCCTTCGCGATCGAGCATTCATCGGCCTTCCACGCGCTGAGATCGGCCAACGGTCCTTCCATCACGGCTGCCATGACGAACATCATACCGATGCTGACTTGCCTCAACTATTGTCAGATGTAATCTGACTATGTGTTGATAGAGCCAGGCATGGCGGCCGGGCTCTCGGTCCGGAAGGAAGCACCATGAGAGACGCGGTGATCGTCGAAGCGGTACGCACCCCGATCGGCAAAGGCAAGCCGAACGGCGCACTGCACAATGTCAACGCGGTGGATCTGCTTGCCCACAGCCTGCGCGAGGTGGTGGAGCGCAGCGGGATCGATCCCGCCCTCATCGACGACGTGATCGGCGGCGTCGTCACCCAATTCGGCGAGCAGGGCGCGAATATGACCAGGCGGGCCGCGCTGGCCGCCGGATACCCCGAATCCGTTCCCGCCACCACCGTCGACCGGCAGTGCGGCAGCAGCCAGCA
This sequence comes from Nocardia abscessus, assembly GCF_015477775.1. Classification (GTDB taxonomy): domain Bacteria; phylum Actinomycetota; class Actinomycetes; order Mycobacteriales; family Mycobacteriaceae; genus Nocardia; species Nocardia abscessus_A. The sequence continues at coordinate 574,054 of NZ_JADLQO010000001.1, forward strand.
GGCGATCCACTTCGCCGCGCAAGGCGTGATCGCGGGCGCCTACGACATCGTGGTCGCCGCGGGCGTGGAGTCGATGGGCCGGATTCCCATGGGCGCCAATCTGGTCGGCTCGGACGACATCTCCGGCGTCGGTTTCACCGAGCGATACCCGGAGGGCTTGGTGTCGCAGGGCATCAGCGCCGAGCTGATCGCGGCCGAGTGGGGGCTCACCCGTACCCAACTGGACGAGTTCGCGCTCGCCAGCCACGAGAAAGCGGCACTCGCCACCAAGAACGGCTTGTTCGCCAAGGAACTCGCGCCGATCAACGGACTCGCCACCGACGAGGGCATCCGGGTCGGCAGCACGCTGGAGACCCTGGGCGCACTCCGTCCCGCCTACTACGATCCGGCCATGGCCGCCCGCTTCCCGCAGATCGGCTGGGCGATCACGGCGGCGACGGCCAGCCAGGTCAGCGACGGCAGCGCGGCGGTGCTCATCATGACCAGCGAGCGCGCGAAGGAACTCGGCTTACGACCGCTGGCCCGGCTGCACAGCTTCGCGGTGGCCGGTGACGACCCGTTGCTGATGCTCACCGCCGTGATCCCGGCGACCGCCAAGGTGTTGCGGCGCGCCGGTTTGCAGCTGTCCGACATCGATCTGATCGAGATCAACGAGGCCTTCTCGCCGGTGGTGCTGGCCTGGGCGCAGGACACCGGCGCGGATCTGGCGAAGGTCAACGTCAACGGCGGCGCGATCGCCATCGGCCACCCGCTCGGCGCGTCCGGCGCACGCCTGATGACCACGCTGGTACACGCCATGCAGGAACGCGGCGCCCGCTACGGCCTGCAAACCATGTGCGAAGCAGGCGGATTGGCGAACGCCACCATCATCGAAAGGTTGTGATCCCGACGCCACCGGCGTGTGTTCGTCGAGCTCCCAGACGAACACATGACGGACGGCGGGCATCAGCACACCGAGTACTACGAGGACTTCGGCTATCTGCGGAAGGGTTCGGCGCCTCTGGTGCTCAACAGTCCGCACGGGGGCATGCCGCAGCCGTAGAGCCACCCGGGGCCGCTCCGCGCTTCCCCGGGGCGGTCAGGTTTTCGAGGTGCGAGCTGGGCGGTGAACACGCCGCGACGAAGTCGCGGCCGATCAAAGCGACACGAGCACCACCGCGATCAGAAGGCCGACCAACCACGACTCGATGATCAAAGGGACTGCGATGAGCGGAGTCCAGGCGATCGGCCTTTTGTCGCGTACTCTCTCCAGCACCGCGGCGACCGCCGCGAGCACCGACGCCGCGATGCCGGTCCACGCGATGACCTGTGCCCACGGCAGATACTCGACGCCGCGGCCGTCGCGGCCGTCGCGCGCGAGCACTTCGTAGAGCGGGACGAAAGAGGCGATCAGCCAGCCGAATCCGAGGACGATCACCGAACCCAGCGCCACGCGCAAGGCATCGGTCATTCGCCGCCGGAACCGCCACGCCATACCTTCAGCATGACCGCAGCGAGGCCGTCCGGCATTTCGACGGATCAGGCTCCCGGGTAGACCTCGGACGCGAGCGCGAGGCCGCCGCAGAACGAGGCGATGATCAGCGCCATCGCCAGCACCGGCCAGTACCACATGTACCAGCGCTTGACGGCGGCCAGGATGAGCATCCCGGTCGCGCCGACGATCGCGAACGCGGTCCCGCCCCACGACACCGCGAAGGCCCAGCCCAAGTAGTCGGTGCGGCAGTTGTCCGGCCCACACGGATCGGTGGCGAAGGCGAAGAAAACGGTGAAGTAGGCGGCGGCCAGGCCGAGCACGGCCGCGACGCAATACAGCACGACGGCGAGCACGACGTCCCAAGTCCGCACCGGCCGCTGCCCCACGGGCCCCGTGGGCGTGCCGTAGGGCGGCCAGGGCTGTGCGGTACCGGTCTGGATCATGCCTCGACGATCCCGCTCCGGCCGCCATCCCGACTCCGGGAAACTACTCGAGTCCGCATGCGCAATCCCCCGATCGGTTGCGGCGGCCGAATAAGCTGGGCGGCGATGAGCGACTCCGCAGAGCAGAACGTCGTCTACGCCATCCCGATGCGCACCCGTTTCCGTGGCATCACGGTGCGCGAGGGAATGCTGATCCAGGGACCGCTCGGGTGGGGCGAGTTCTGTCCGTTCCCCGAGTACGACGACCGGGAGTCCGCCGCCTGGCTGGCCACCGCCATGGAGCAAGTGACGACAGGCTGGCCCGAACCGGTGCGGGATCGCATTCCGATCAATTGCACCGTGCCCGCCGTCGAGGCGGAGCAGGCGCACGCGATCGTCGCTCGATCCGGCTGCCGCACCGCCAAGGTGAAGGTCGCCGACCACCCCGAATCGCTCGCGGAGGATCTGGCCAGGGTGGAGGCGGTGCGCGACGCGCTCGGCCCGAACGGCGCGATCCGGGTCGATGCCAACGCGGTCTGGGATGTCGACACCGCCGTGCGCCACATCGAGCGCATCGACAAGGCCGCGGGCGGCTTGGAGTACGTCGAACAGCCGTGCCGGACCATCGAGGAACTCGCCGCGGTGCGCCGCCGCGTGAACGTGCGCATCGCCGCCGACGAATCCATCCGCCGGGCCGAGGACCCGCTGCGAGTCGCGGTCGCCGGTGCCGCCGACATCGCCGTCCTCAAGTGCACGCCGCTCGGCGGCGTCCGCCGCGCCCTCCAGGTAGCGGAGGCGGCGGGACTGCCCTGCGTGGTGTCCTCCGCCTTGGAGACCAGCGTCGGCCTCGCCGCGCAACTGGCTCTGGCGGGCGCGCTCCCGGAACTCGACTTCGCCTGCGGTCTCGGCACTTTGAGCCTGCTCACCGGCGACGTGACGCCGGGCTCCCTGCGCCCGTCGGACGGTTATCTCCCGGTCCTGCGCACCCCGCCCGCACCGGACCCGGACCTGCTGGAACGCCACCGCCACCCCGACCCCGAACGTACCGAGTGGTGGCAGGAGCGGCTGGCCCGCGTCACCGCCCTGCTCTGACAGCCCGGCGCCGTAGCGCGCGGACCGCTGCCATCCGCACCGGCAACCGCACGCGCGGCACTCCATCGCGATAGACCACGCCGCAACCGGCGGCACTGCCGCGCGTACATATCGGCAACTCACCCGATCCGAACACCACAGCCCAGCATGGTGGTGCGCAAGAGCAACGCCGCCTCGGGACCGACGACGCCGTCGACCAGTTCCAGATATCGATCGCAGAATTCCGGGCCGTGCGCGGCCACCGATCCGGGCGCGGGCTCCAGGTGATGCGCGAGTTCGTGCAGGATCACCAGTTCCCGCAGCGCCCAGGCGGTGCCGCCGGTGTGCAACGGAACCGCGAGGACGGCCTCGGCCGCCTCGTAGTGCGCCGCCGTGGTCCCGACGCGCGAGCGAACGCGCACCGAGACGGCGGCCCGATCCCAGCGCGCCCGTACCCAATTGAGGCCCAGCACCTTGTCCGTATAACTCTGTACGGATTCCACTGACGCGAAGCGGCGCTCGATCGGCAGTGTGAGATGCGAACCGTAGAGCTCGACGGTGCGCGTTCCGTGCTCGTCGGCGCGATCGAACACCCCGCGCACCAACTGCTCGGCGTCGTACACCTTGGCGCGCTGACCATCGCGCACCGTCATCGCCGCGACGCCGATCGCACCGCGGCGAGGACCGGCCGGCTGTCGACCCGCGCCGCCACGACGGCCGGCCGGACCCGGTCGTGGCGACCCACCCGCACCGGACAGTCCGCGATGCGCACGTCGATCAGCCGCCCTCGGAGGTCAATTTCGCACGGGCGGCCGGGAGTTCGGGTGACGTCCCGATCCGCGCGGCCCGGCCCGCGCGATCACCCGCCGCCCGCGCCGCCGCCGAATGTCCCGTCGACGCCTGCGGCCCGCGCCAGGTGCCACGTGCCTCCGACGTACGAGCGTAGAAATCCGTGAGCTCGATCTCTTTGTCGCGCAATGCCAGCGCGGTGCCGCTCGCGCGCCCGGCCTCGGGCAACACCTCGGCTTCGACCTCTGCCTTCACCTCGGCCAGCCGCCGCCCGATCCGCGCCGCGAACGCCATCTGAAAGTTCAGCCGCGCCGTCACGCCCGCCACCGGCGCCTGCACCCGCCGCCGGACCTGGCGGCCCCACCGCTTCTCCACCACGATCTTCTCCACGGTGGCCGATCGATAGGCGCCGGACTTGATGTACTGATCGGACGCGCGCACCATCTGCACGATCAGACTGGCGTAGAGCGCCTCGCAGGTATCGATGTCGGAGTCGAAACCGTAGGCGTAGACCTGCGTCGATGTCCTGGCAACGTCGCAGCGTACGTCGTTGGCCGTGGCGATCGCGACGAACAACTGGACGTAGGTGCGCAACCCGCGTTTGCCCGGCTCGCCGATCGGGATGATCCGCTGCACGGGGGTGGGCCTGCGCTCGCGTCCCGCGATGTGCGCCCGTGCCACGGCGAGGTCGATGGACGACTTTGTCGCCAGTCGCTGAGCCGCGGCGAGGAACGCTTCGGCCTCGTGTTCGTTGTCCGTGGATTCGGCCTTGCGCAGCAGCCCACCGATGCGTGTGAGCATCCGATCGGGAACCGCGTTCGGCGAAGTCATCGCGGTCAGCCTAATGGGCGACTTCGCGCCACTGTCCCGCACGCCGGATCGACACCATGTATCTTGCCTTGTGCACCGGCAGGGTGTGCTGCCGCTCACGAACGATCCTGGAGTGTTTGCGATGGCTGTGAAGAAGGTGTCGTCCCTACGTGCGACGCTCGTGCCACGGGCCGCGGTCGCGGTCGCGTCGGTCGGGCTGCTGACCGCGACGTTCACCAGTGCCTGCTCCAGCGACAGCGGCGGCAGCCCCACCAGCCAGAATCTCACCGGACGTGGTCCGATCACCTACGTCGAGGGCAAGGACACCACCGAGACCGGCGCGGTCAAGCAGCTGATCGAGCGCTGGAACGCCGCGCACCCGGACGAGCAGGTGACGTTCAAGGAGCAGTCGAACGACGCCTCGCAGCAGTACGACGACCTGGTCGAGCACATGCGTTCCAAGCAGTCCAACTACGACGTGGTCGCCTTGGACGTGCCCTGGACCGCCGAGTTCGCCGCCAAGGGCTGGATCCAGCCGCTGAAGGACTCCTTCGCCATCGACACCAGCGCGCTGCTCTCGCCGCCGGTCGCGAGCGCCACCTACAACAACACGCTCTACGCCGCACCCCGGAACACCAACGGCGGCCTGCTGTTCTACCGCAAGGACCTGGTGCCGAACCCGCCCAAGACCTGGAACGAACTGCTGGCCCAGTGCCCCATCGCACGCCAGCAGAACATCGGTTGCTACGCGGGCCAGTTCGCGCCCTACGAGGGCCTGACCGTGAACGCGGCCGAGGTCATCAACGCCTACGGCGGCAGCTTCGTCGGCGCCGACGGCAAGACCCCGACGGTGAACAGCCCGCAGTCGCGCGCCGGACTGAAGGTGCTGGTCGACGCGTTCAACAACGGCGACATCCCGAAGGAAGCGATCACGTTCAAGGAGCCGGAGTCCAGCAACGCCTTCGCTCAGGGCAAGCTGCTGTTCCTGCGCTCGTGGCCGTCCACCTTCGGTGACGTCGGCGGCGAGGCCTCCGCCGTGAAGGACAAGTTCGCGGTCGCTCCGCTGCCCGGGGACAACGGCGTCGGCGCCTCCACCCTCGGCGGCTACAACGCGGCGATCAGCTCGTACTCCAAGAACAAGGCCACCGCGCTGGACTTCCTGCGCTTCCTGATCAGCGAGGACGCGCAGCACATCGTCGCCTCCGGCGCGCTGCCCTCGGTGCGCGCGTCCATGTACGACGACCCGGCGCTGATCGCGAAGATGCCCTACCTGCCCGCGCTCAAGGACTCCATCGCCAGCGCGGTCCCGCGCCCGGTGACACCCTTCTATCCAGCGGTGAGCAAGGCCATCCAAGACAACGCCTATGCTGCGTTGAACGGAACCAAGTCCGTCGACGACGCGATCACCGGTATGCAAAAGGGCATCGAGACCGCCGGATCGTAAGTGATCGAGCGCGATGGACCCGACGAACCCGCAGGAGAGAGAAACGGTGTCGGATCCTTCGGGAACGGCGACTAGCGTGCCGAAAGACGACGAAGTTGTTCCGGCCCAGCGCGGCTTCGCCGCACGGCTGGCCCTGGACCTGCGACGCTCCGGGAAAGCCTGGGTGTTCGTCACGCCGGTGCTGATCGCGCTAGCGGTCGTCATCGGGTATCCGGTGTTCCGGGCCCTGTGGATGTCCTTCCAGAAGGATCCCGGGCTCGACCCGGCGACCGGCATGTTCGTGGAAGGCGGCAGCGCCGGGTTCTCGAACTACACGCACTGGCTGCTGCAGCAGTGCCAGATCGTGACCGGTGAGACGGTGCCGTGCCCGACCGGCAACCTCGGCTCGCAATTCTGGATGGCCATCGGGGTCACGCTGTTCTTCACGGTCGTGACCGTCGCGCTGGAGGCGACGCTCGGCCTCGGCATGGCCATGGTGATGGGCAAGACCTTCCGCGGCAGGGCGCTGCTGCGCGCGGCCGTGCTGATTCCGTGGGCCATCCCCACCGCCGTCACCGCACGGTTGTGGGAGTTCATGTTCCAGTACGACGGCGTGGTCAACCGCGTTCTCGGCACGCACATCCTGTGGACCTCCGACGCCTGGCCTGCCCGCTTCGCGGTGATCGCGGCCGACGTCTGGAAGACCACGCCGTTCATGGCGCTGCTGCTGCTGGCCGGTCTGCAAGTGATCCCGGCCGACGTGTACGAGGCGGCTCGCGTCGACGGCGCGTCGGCCTGGCAGCGGTTCACCCAGATCACGCTGCCGCTGCTGAAGCCGGCCCTGCTGGTCGCGGTGCTGTTCCGCACCATGGACGCGCTGCGCATGTACGACCTGCCCGCGATCATGACGCTGGGCAATCCGTCCACCCGCACGGTGTCGATCCTGGTGGTCGACCAGGTCCGGCAAGGCCCCAACAGTGCGGCCGCGTTGTCCACCATCACCTTCCTTTTGATCTTCGCGGTGGCGTTCGTGCTGGTGAAGATCCTCGGGGCCAACGCCGTTCGCACCCAGGAAGAACAGCGGGAGGCGCACTGATGTCCGTGCAGACAGCGGAAAAGCCCGTGACCGGGCAGCCTGCCGCGCAGCCGGTTCCGTGGACCAAGCGCCTCGGCTCGGTACGGCTGTACCTCGGCGCGCTGATCGTGCTCGTGTGGGGCCTCGCGCCGTTCTACTGGATGGCGGTCACCGCGTTCCGCGACCCCGACTACACCTTCGAGAACACCCCGTGGCCGACGCACGTCACGCTGGAGAACTTCCGCAACGCGTTCGACACCAGCCGCGGCAACAACTTCGGCAAGGCGCTGGTCAACAGCATCGTCATCGGCTCGATCACCACGGTGATCGCACTGGCGGTCGGGGTGCTGGCCGCGTACGCGCTCGCCCGGCTCACCTTCCGCGGCAAGTACGTGGTGTCCGGGCTGATCCTCAGCGCCTCGATGTTCCCCGTCGTCGTCCTGGTCACCCCGCTGTTCCAGCTGTTCACCAACCTCGGCTGGATCGGCGAGTACCAGGCGATGATCATCCCGAACATCTCGTTCGTGCTGCCGATGACGGTCTACATCCTGGCGTCCTTCTTCGCCGAACTGCCGTGGGAACTCGAAGAAGCCGCGCGGATCGACGGCGCCACCAAGATGCAGGCGTTCCGCTTGGTGATGCTGCCCTTGGCCGCCCCCGCCGTGTTCACCACCGCGATTCTCGCGTTCATCGCGGCGGTCAACGAATACTTGCTGGCCCGTTTGCTTTCCAGCGACAAGACCGAACCGGTCACCGTCGCGATCGCCCGCTTCTCCGGCAACAACCCGCTGGTGCAGCCCTACGCGGCGATCATGGCGGCCGGCACGATCGTCACCATCCCGCTGGTCGTCATGGTGCTGCTCTTCCAGCGCCGGATCATCTCGGGCCTCACCGCGGGCGGCGTGAAGAGCTGAATCATTGGCAGCGCCTGCGGCGCTGCGTGTTCGCGGCCCCCTTGTGGCTCGCGGGGCCGCGAACGGACAATGCTCGGTCTCGCTTCGCTCGGAACCGGGAGTTGAGCTGGTGTGGTGGCGTTGCCGAGGAAGCACCGGCATGGGGTTTCGCCGTCCTTTCGCAGTACCCGGCCCAGCGGCCCACGTGCTCCGGCAGATGTCGGGGCCACGCGCGGGTAGAGCGACTGTGTCGGACGGCCGGAAGTGGAAAGCCGCTTGTGAACGAACGCGGTAAACTCTGGCTTTCGATGCTCTTTTCCGTTCGTTCGTGCAGGTGAGTTCGTCCGGCGCTCCGGGAGGAGATGATCGTGAGCTCGTTCCGCGGATCGCGAGAACGTAGGCGCGGCGGCAAGGGGGCTCCCCCGCCCGCACCGTATGCCTCGATCGCGGGCTGGACCGAGCGGCCGGAAGCGGCGAAACGCGACTCGCGGAGCCGACGCGAACGCATGGCGGACCGCAGGAAGACGCGACCGCCCGTGCCGCGACCGGCGCCGGAGGAGAATCGGCCACCGCGCAGCAGAGCCGAACGTATCCGCCGCCTGCTGCTCGCCTTGTTCATCCTCTTCGGCGTGGTGCCCGCGCTGCTGTCGGTCCTGGCGTACTGGAGTGCCGAGATCCCGGATCCGAGTGCGGTGCAGACGAATAAGATCGCGACCATCCTGGCGGCCGACGGCAGGACGGTGATCGCGAAGATCGTGCCGCCGGACGGCAATCGCATGCCGGTGCCGCTGTCGGATGTGCCGCAGCCGGTGCGCGACGCGGTGCTGTCGGCCGAGGATCGGAATTTCTACACCAATCCCGGCTATTCGACTTCCGGCTTCTTGCGGGCCGTGCGAGACAACTTGCTCGGCAAGGACAACGCGGGCGGCGGCTCCACGATCACCCAGCAGTACGTCAAGAACGCGTTCCTCGGCTCCGAGCGCACGGTCACCCGCAAGATGCGCGAGCTGATCATCGCGGCGAAGATGGCGCGGCAGTGGAGCAAAGACGACATCCTCGCCGCCTACCTCAACACCATCTACTACGGCCGGGGGTCGTACGGCATCGCCGCGGCGGCCAAGGTCTACTTCGACAAACAGGTGAACCAGCTGACCCTCGCGGAGGGCGCGGTACTCGCCGCGCTGATCCGGACGCCCTCGATCCTGGACCCGGAAACCCATCTCGCGGAGTTGAAAGCGCGCTGGCGCTACGTGCTCGACGGGATGGTCGAGATGGGCGTGCTCGCGCCGGGTGATCGTGACGCGACCACCTTTCCGCTGATCATCCCGCTCACCCAGATCCCGGACGACGACGTGGCCCGCGGCCCGGAGGGACTGATCCGCAACCAGGTGGTGCGCGAGCTGCGCGACTCCGGCATCAGCGAGCGCGACCTGAACAAGGGCGCGCTGCAGATCACCACCACCATCGACGCCAGGGCCCAGCAGGCGGTTCTGGGCGCGGTGCGCGACCGGCTCGGTGCCCAGCCACCGGAATTGCGCGCCGCGGTGGTGTCGATCGATCCGCGCTCCGGCGCGGTGCGCGCGTATTTCGGCGGCTACGACGGCATCGGCTTCGACTTCGCCCAGGCGCCGTTGCAGACCGGATCGGCGTTCAAGGTCTTCGCGGCGATCGCCGCGCAGCAGCAGAGCATCCCGCTGTCGCGCGTGCTGGACAGCTCCCCGGTGACCGACCGCGGTACCCGGATCACCAACGTGGACGGCGAATCGTGCGGCAAGTGCACCATGGCCGAGGCGCTGAAGCGCTCACTGAACACCAGCTTCTACCGATTGACCATGACGATGTTCGACGGGCCGCAAGCCATCGCGGACGCGGCGCACGCAGCCGGTATCCCGGAAGAGCTGCCGGGCGTCGCGGGCAAGACCCTCAGTGAGGACGGCGGTAAACCGCTGAACGGGATCGTCCTCGGGCAGTATGTCGTTCGGCCCATCGACATGGCCTCGGCCTACGCCACGATCGGTGCGGCGGGTGTGCACCACCAGCCCTACTTCGTGCAGCGGGTGGTGACCGGCGACGGGCGGGTGCTCCTGGATCGCGGCGGCGACCCCGACCAGCAGGTCGGCGAACAGCTGCCCAAGGGGCAGCAGCGCATCCCGAGGAAGATCGCGGAGAACACCACCGAGGCGATGCTCCCGATCGCGGCCTACTCCAACGGGCACGCGCTGAAGAACAACCGCCCCTCGGCCGCCAAGACCGGCACCACACAGCTCGGCGAGAGCGATTTCAACAAGGACGCCTGGATGATCGGCTTCACCCCGTCGCTGTCCACGGCGGTGTGGATCGGCACCGAGCAGTCACAACCGATCCGCACCGCGCGCGGCGCCGACATCTACGGCTCCGGCCTGCCCGCCGACATCTGGAAACAGGTCATGGACGACGCCCTCGACAGCACCCCGATCGAACAGTTCTCGGGCACGCGGGCCCCGGCCGGGCCGAATCAGAGCAAGCCACCCTCCGGCGGGCCCTACGACATCCTGAATCCACCGCAGCCGTCGCCGCAGCGCGAACCCGCCGTCGTCATCCCGCCCAGCGCGCAACCGCCCAGGGAGGTGGAGATTTTTCCGGGGCTGAGCATTCCGGTTCCTGGATAGCGATGATGCTGTGACCTTCCGTCGCCCGGTGGAACGCATGACGTGGCAGCATCGTTTGCCAGAGTGAGAGCGAACAGCGAGTGCGTCGGTACGGGCCGACGCCGAAACCGCGGAAACGATGCGGAAGGATATGCGCTCGAGCGACGGCAGCGCGGCGCGAGCGACGGGCCCGGAGGCGGTAGCCTGCGTCACCATGGAGGGCACCGGGAGCGACGCCGATTGAAGACAGACGAGACATAGGGGCTACGCCGGTGGATTTCAATGTCGTTGACCAACCCGAGACGCTGGTGGCGGGAACAGTGCTTCGCAGCCCCGCGCTCGCGGTCGAAGGACCGCGCCGCGCGAAAGTCGAAGAGGCGTGGAAGCGCAACCTGGCCCGCAAGCTGCCCGGACCGCCGACCACGGCGTACGTCGACCACGCGCCGGAGATCAATTCGTACCTGACCCACATCGTCGGCTACCGCTGCCACAGCCTGGCCGACCTGCTGCCCGGCGACGTGCTCGCCCGGGTGCCCGCCGGGCGCTTCGCCCGGTTCATCGCCAGCGGCGACAATCTCGGCGACACCATCGTGAGCATCTGGCGAGCGGTGTGGGACGCGGAGGCCGCGGGGCGGCTCGTGCGCGCCTACACCGGCGACTGGGAACACTATCCGGACGCACGGACGGTGGAAGTCTTCGTGGCATTGGCAGACGATCAGGGCAACGGGTAGGAACAGACAGTGGACTTCGAGATCGTCACTTTGCCGCAGAGCATGGTCGCGGGCCTGACCGTGCCGCTGGCCGGCCGCGAGGTGACCGCGCGTGACCTCGACCTGGTGAACTTCACCTGGGATCGGTACCTGGCACGGGAGAAGAACGTGCAGCGAGTGGCCGCCTACATCGGCCAGAACGATCACGCCGTCGCCGTGCTGGGCTACGAGATCGGCGCGATGGGCGAACTGGACCCCGGCGACGTGCTGACCATCATCCCGCAGGGCCGCTACGCCAAATTCGTCGTGGCCGACAAGCCCTACGACCTGCTGCGCACCGCATGGGCACAGGTGGCGAAGGCCGAGAGCGCGGGGACCATCACCCGCTCACACACCGCCGAGGTGGAGCGCTATACCGGCCCCGCGTCGGTCGAGGTCTACGTCTCGCTGGACTAGCGGATCGCGCGGAAAACCCGGTAGGTGTCGTTCGCAGCCCGGCTCGTGTCCGAGCGGCCGACGCGTATGCGACGAAGTCGCAAGCGGCGGTCGCTCGGACACACGAGCCACAGAGGGGCCGCGAACACGCAGCGCCGAAGAGCGCTGCCGATCGGATCAAGCCCCGATGATGAAGGCTTCCAGCTGGGTGCGCGCGATGTCGTCGGCCAGCTGCTGCGGCGGGGACTTCATCAGGTAGGCCGAGGCCGGGATGACCGGTCCGCCGATACCGCGGTCCTTGGCGATCTTCGCCGCGCGCACCGCGTCGATGATGATGCCCGCGGAGTTCGGCGAGTCCCACACCTCGAGCTTGTACTCGAGGTTCAGCGGCACGTCGCCGAACGCGCGACCCTCCAGGCGGACGTAGGCCCACTTGCGGTCGTCGAGCCAGCCGACGTGGTCGGACGGGCCGATGTGCACGTCGTTGGCGCCGAGCTCCTTCTTCAGGTTGCTGGTGACGGCCTGGGTCTTGGAGATCTTCTTGGACTCCAGGCGCTCGCGCTCGAGCATGTTCTTGAAGTCCATGTTGCCGCCGACGTTCAGCTGCATGGTGCGGTCGAGCTGCACACCGCGATCCTCGAACAGCTTGGCCATCACGCGGTGGGTGATGGTCGCGCCGACCTGGCTCTTGATGTCGTCGCCGACGATCGGCACGCCCGCCTTGGTGAACTTCTCCGCCCAGACCGGGTCGGAGGCGATGAACACCGGCAGCGCGTTGACGAACGCGACACCGGCGTCGATGGCGCACTGCGCGTAGAACTTGTCGGCCTCCTCCGAGCCCACCGGCAGGTAGGACACCAGCACGTCGACCTTGTTGTCCTTCAGCACCCGGACCACGTCGACCGGCTCGGCCTCGGACAGCTCGATGGTCTCCGCGTAGTACTTGCCGATGCCGTCGAGGGTCGGGCCGCGCTGCACGACGACATCGCTGGGCGGCACGTCGGAGATCTTGATCGTGTTGTTCTCGCTGGCGAAGATCGCCTCGGCCAGATCGAAGCCGACCTTCTTCGCGTCCACGTCGAACGCGGCGACGAACTTGACGTCGCGAACGTGGTAGGGCCCGAACTTCACGTGCATCAGGCCGGGAACGGTCGAGGTCTCGTCCGCGTCCCGGTAGTACTGCACGCCCTGGACCAGCGAGGAGGCGCAGTTGCCCACACCTACGATGGCGACGCGTACTTCTGTGGCGTTGTCAGCCTTGTCGATGTCACTCATGGCCGATATTTCCCTCTTTCTGTGGTGCCGCCTTCGTCGATTGCTCCGCCGCAATCAACTCGTTGAGCCAGCGCACTTCGCGCTCGCTTGATTCGAGTCCGAGTTGATGGAGCTGCCGGGTGTAGCGATCCAACGACCCGCTGGCCTTCTTGATCGCCTCCCGGAGCCCCTCTCGGCGCTCCTCGACCTGACGCCGCCTGCCCTCCAGGATCCGCATCCGCGCTTCCGCGGGGGTGCGGCTGAAGAAGGCCAGATGAACGCCGAAGCCGTCGTCGGTGTAGTTCTGCGGTCCGGTGTCGGCGAGCAGCTCGCTGAACCGCTCCCGCCCGGCCGGAGTCAGTTGGTAGACCCGTCGCGCACGGCGTGTCGTCGCGCCCGCGGGGATCTCCTCGGCGATCAACCCGTCCGCCTGCATGCGGCGCAGGGTGGGATAGAGCGACCCGTAGGAGAAGGCCCGAAACGCCCCGAGCAGGCCGGTCAGCCGCTTACGCAGCTCGTACCCGTGCATGGGCGCTTCGAGGAGCAGCCCGAGGATTGCCAGTTCGAGCACCGGGCTTCACCCCCTGACTGTGTACAGACCTAACCGATGGATGCGACTTTCCACTATATCGGAGCGATACATCTGTGCACAGTCGTCGGCCGGTTACGGTCGACCTGTGGATGCGGTATCTCAGCGGGAGGGCGGATAGACCGCGAGCGGCTCGCCCGCGAACGTGATCACCGAGTACCCCGACGAGCCGCCTTTGTCCTTGACGTGAACATGCAGCACAGGACCGCGGTCGACCGGGCCGTACGACTCGAATCGCACGATGACATGGGTGATCGTGCCGTTCGGGAGTCGCACCGTCTGCGGCGCACCGGCCAGAAGTCGGGCGATCACCGGCACGTCGACCGTCGCGAGATCGAAGGCGCGCGTATCGGACTTGCGCTCGGACGTCGTCGAGGTGCGGAAGTCGCCGTCGTAGTGATAGTCGCTGGTCCGCGTGGAATTACCGGGCGTCTGCCGGTCCGCCAGGGCGTATGTCGGATACAGCGTGACCTCGTCGGCGAGCAGGTCGCCGAACTCGGCCCGGTACTCCTCGAGGAAGTAAGCCAGGCCCGCACCGGTGGTCATATCGGGAACGTTCTCCGACGACCCGGGCAGATCGATGCCGCAACGGCTGAGCGCGCCCACCATCGCACCTACTACCAAAGCCGCGACGACGGTCGAGACCGGCGGGAGCCAGCGCCGGGGACGACGCCGGTCCACTCGGACCACGGGGGCGTTCACCAGTTCTTCCGGAATTTGCAGGTCGCCGATCAGCGCGTCGAGTTCGCCGAAGGACTTGGCGCGCATCGCCGTGGCGGTCCGCGCGGCGTGCTCGGCGGCGGTCAGCTGGCCTTCGGAGAGCGCGGTGTCGAGCAGTCCGCACACGTCGGCGCGGTCCGTGTCACGGGCGCGGATGCCGCTGTATCGGGTTGCCGCCATTGCCTCATCCCTCGAACGGCCAGACACGGCGTACCTCGCCGGCCGGGGTCATCAGGAAGTGGCCGTTCTCCTTGACGGAGTTGCTCACGTGAACCTCGACTATGGGTTGCCCGGCGGGAATGCCGTATTGGGCGTAGAAATTGACGTCGTTCACGCTCACCGCGAAATGCGTCACGGCGCCGCCGGGAACTCGGGTGATGGTGGCCGCGTCGGCGAGCGCCCGGCCGATCGCCTCCACATTCAAGCCGCCCAGATCCACCGACGGGGTCTCGGCCTTGCGAGTGGTGATCTCGCGGGACTGCGTGAAACCCCCGCGGTAGTCGTACTCGACCTTCCGGTTCGGCTGGCCGGGCACCGCCCGGGCGAACGAGGCATGCTCGGCATGCATGGTCAGTTCGTCTACTCGGAGGTCCCCGAATTTCCGCTGATAATTCCGCAGGAACGTAGCGACTCCGTCGGCGGTGACCAGACTCGGCGTGGGGACCACCAACGGCTGTACCACGCCGAGGTCCATCACGGGCGCGGCTTGCGCCGCGTGTGGCGGTTCTTCCGCCACCCGGGTGACCGCGAGAAACCCCGCACAGGCGGCCACCACCGCGGCCGCGGTGACCGCGCCCAGGTACCACTGGCGGCGGCGCGAGCGTGGCGGACGCGGTGCGGGGGCGACGTTGCCGGGCCGCTGCAAGTCCGCGACAAGATCGTCCAGGTCTCCCAGGGTGCGCGCCTCCGCGACGAGTTCGGTGAGCGTGTCGTGCTCGTCTTCGGACAGCTGGCCGTCGGCGCGGGCGCGGTCCAATAGCTCCCGCGTAGTGGCGCGATCGGCATCGCGGGCCCGCGTGTGAGCAGGATAACTTCCACCGGATCCCGCGCGGCGCAAGGCTTTTCGCCTCGCCGACGATCGGTCCGCGGTGAACCCCCGCGTAACGGCGGAGGTTTGCAGATCGGCGGTTTGGGCGGCCAACTCGCCGAGCGTTTTCGCCGCCGCGGCCTGCGCGATTCGGTCGTGATACTCGTCGGCGCCGAGCTGGCCCTCGGCGTAGGCGGCATCCAGCACACTGGACGCGGCGGCGCGGTCGAGGTCACGCGCTCGCGTGCGCCCGGATGCTGCGGTGGACACAGACGGATCGTAATCGGGATAACGGCGCGGCGCGCTGGTTCGGGCACTGATCCGGACCGGTCAATCCGCACAGCCCGGGGCGGCGGGATTCCAACACCGCTACTCTGGTTCTCGTGCGAATTCAGCGGCAAGTTGTCGACTACGCCCTCCGGCGCCGGTCGCTGCTGGCTGACGTCTATGCGGGCCGGGTCGATGTCGCCGAGGTGTGTGATGCAAATCCTTATCTCTTGCGTGCGGCGAAGTTCCACGGCCGGGGGAGCGAGGTCACATGCCCCATCTGCCGGAAAGAACAACTGACCCTCGTATCCTGGGTCTTCGGCGACGGCCTCGGGCCGGTCGCCGGATCGGCTCGCACGCCCGAGGAGCTGGTGCGCCTCGCCGAGACTCGCGAAGAGTTCTCGGTCCATGTCGTCGAGGTATGCCGGACCTGCAGCTGGAATCATCTGGTGCAGTCCTATGTGCTCGGTTCCGCGCCGGCGCCGCCGCGCCGTCGCACCGGGACACGCGCGAACCGGCGCACTGCCGCCGAATGAAGTGCCTGGTCATCTGCCCGTCGGGTGACTCACGGAGCCGGCCCGCGTCCGCTCCGGCGACGACTACCGCTGATCGCCACCTGGACCGCTACGAGTTATGGAGATCTTGTCAGTGAATTCGCCCTACGAGACTTCCCCCTACGGCGATGAGCCACATGGCGGCCGTCCTCCACGGAGTTCACGTCCAAGTCCCAACCCGTACCAGAATCCTCGCCCCGGCCCTCCGCCGGGCGCCCGTCCGGTCCCGCCGCCCGGTGCGCGGCCCGGCGCGCCCTTCCCGGGCGAACCGCGCGGTCCCCAGCCGCCACGCCGTCCCGGCCCCCCGCCGCAAGGCCCCCAGCCGCAAGGCCGACCGCCGCAGCAAGGCGGCCGTCCGTCCCAGCCTGGCCGACCGCCGCAGCCGAACCGTGGCGCGCCCAACGGCAGCGCCCCGCAGTCGACCCAGAAGATCCAGCGCCCCGGCTCACTGACCGAGGCGGTGGCCGAGCGCAACCGCCGCGGTCCGGCGACCGGGCCGCGTCCGGTTACGGGCGCCCGCCCGGCCGTGGACCGGGAGGGCCGTCGCGTCCCCGGCAGCGGACCCACCACCGGCGAGCGCAGGCAGACCGCGGGCGGCCCGCCGTCCGGCCCGCCGCCGCGCCGTGGCGGCGGCAACGGCGACGGATCCGACGGACCCGGCCGCCGCAGGCCCGCCCAGCAGAAGAAGTCGCCGTGGCGCATCGTGCGCCGCACCCTCTACGTCCTGGTCGCGTTGGCCATCCTGGTGCCCAGCGGCATCTTCCTTGCCGCGTACACCACGGTGTCGGTGCCGCAGCCGGGCGATCTGAAGACCAACCAGGTCGCGACCATCCTGGCCGCCGACGGCACCACGGTGCTCAGCAAGGTGGTTCCACCGGAGGGCAACCGGACCGACGTCACCATCGAGCAGATCCCGCCGCACGTGCGCAACGCGGTGATGGCGGCCGAGGACCGGGACTTCTACACCAACCCCGGCTTCTCGATCTCCGGCTTCGCGCGCGCGGCCAGGGACAACGTCCTCGGCAAGGAGAGCGCGGGCGGTGGCTCGACGATCACCCAGCAGTACGTGAAGAACGCGCTGGTCGGTGACGAACGCTCGTTGACGCGCAAGATGCACGAGCTGGTCATCTCCGCGAAGATGGCGCGGCAGTGGAGCAAGGACGAGATCCTCGCCGCGTACCTCAACACCATCTACTTCGGTCGCGGCGCCTACGGCATCGACGCGGCGGCCAAGGCGTACTTCGGCAAGCCGGTGCAGGAACTGACCGTCGCCGAGGGCGCGGTGCTCGCCGCCACCATCCAGCTGCCGTCCAGCCTGGACCCGGAGAAGAACCCGGAGGGCGCGAAGACCCGCTGGAACTACGTGCTCGACGGCATGGTCTCCGGCGGCAGCTTGAACGCCGCCGAGCGCCAAGGCCTGCAGTACCCGCAGGTCGTCCCGCTCGCCTCGACCCGGGACAAGGAGCAGGACTCCGGCCCGGAAGGCCTGGTCAAGACGCAGGTGCTCAAGGAACTCGCCGCGGCGGGCATCAGCGAGCAGCAGCTGAACACCTCGGGCCTGCAGATCACCACCACAATCGACCCGAAGGCGCAGCAGGCGGCGGTCGACGCCGCGACGCAGAAGATGCAGGGCGAGCCTGAGCAGCTGCGCACCGCCGTCGTCTCGATCGATCCGCGCACCGGCGCAGTGCGCGCCTACTACGGGGGCCCGGACGGCCAAGGCTATGACTACGCCAACGCAGGACTGCAGACCGGTTCCTCGTTCAAGGTCATCGGCCTCGCGGCCAACCTGGAGCAGGGGATCCCGCTGTCGCAGCTGTACGACAGCTCGCCGCTCACCGTGAACGGCATCAAGATCACCAACGTCGAAGGCGAGCAGTGCGGCATGTGCACCATCGCCGAGGCGCTGAAGCGATCGCTGAACACCAGCTTCTACCGCATGCAGCTGGACATGCAGAACGGTCCGCAGAAGATCGCCGAGATGGGTCACAAGCTGGGCATCCCGGAAAGCATCCCGGGCGTCGGCAAGACGCTCACCGAATCGGACGGCTCCGGCCCCAACAACGGCATCGTGCTCGGTCAGTACCAGGCCCGGCCGCTGGACATGGCCTCCACCTACGCGACGCTCGCCGCGTCCGGCGTCTACCACGCGCCGCACTTCGTGTCGAAGGTGGTGACCGCCGACGGCCAGGTCCTGCTCGATCGCGGTGAGGTGGCCGGCGAGCAGCGTGTCTCGGCCGCCGTGGCCGACAACGTCACCGCCGCGATGAAGCCGATCGCCGGCTACTCCCGCAACCACGGGCTGGCCAACGGGCGCGAATCGGCGGCCAAGACCGGTACCGCGCAGCTGCTGGACACCGGCGAGAACAAGGACGCCTGGATGGTCGGCTACACGCCGTCGCTGTCGACCGCGGTGTGGGTGGGCAGCGTCGACAACTCGCCGCTGCGCAACTACAGCGGCGGCATGATCTACGGCTCGGGTCTGCCCTCCGACATCTGGAAGGCGACCATGGACGGCGCGTTGTCGGGCACCCGCAACGAGACGTTCCCGAAGCCCGCCCCGATCAAGGGCCAGGCCGGTGTCCCCGAATGGTCGGCGCCCTACACGCCGCCGTCCACCGTCGACTCCCCGCTCCTGCCGCCGGTCGTGGTCGCGCCGACGCAGGTGGAGATCCTGCCCGGCATCACCATTCCGGTACCCGGCGTCCAGCCCGCGCCGCAGCAGCAGCGCCCGCAGCAGCAGCGTGAGTCGGATGCGGGCCCGCTGCCCGGCCAGCCGGTCGCACCGACCGACGGTTCGTCCCCCACAGTCACCAACGCGCCACGCGCGGGCAACAACGGGAACGGCAACGACTCGGGAACGACCGGAGCACCCCCGACCCGAGGCCGGTAGCCTTCGGAATCCGTGATCGATAGGGCAGTCGGCGAAGAACGAAATTCGCCGACTGCCCTATCGGTCCAGATCGGCGAATCCATATCCAGCCCGAACTCACTCTCTGCGGCGGGCATATGTTCACCGCACTTCGGCGGCACTTTGCGAGACCAGAATTTTCTTCGCTCGCGAGTGCGCGGCAGACCGAGCCGACTCGATCCGAACGAGCAGCCACATCCCAGGTAGCCTCGGGTTCCGTGACCGATCAGCAGCTGGTGGAGCTACGGAGGAGCGGGAGGGCGCCGCTGTCGGACCAGGCGGGGCCCGGTGGGGCGTACTACGCCGCACCTGCCCCGCTCGCGTCCGATCTCCGCTCGGCGGATGCGCGAGACCGGCCGAGTCGCAACGATTCCCTCGCGGCGCAACTGTCGACGGTGATCGGGGGGCCGGTCGGGGATCACGCCTTGATCGGGCGAGTGCGGTTCTGGACGCCCATGCGGGTGCTGCTGGCGTTCACGGTGATATTCCTGGCGCTGGGCTGGTTCGGCAAGGCGGGGTGCATCCAGCAGACCGACGGCGCGGACGGCCCGACCCTCGACTGGAACAACGGCCGCCAGTACGTGGCGATGTGCTATTCGGACACTGTGCCGCTCTACGGCGCGGAACGACTGAACGAAGGCGCCTTCCCGTACAAGAAGCAGTGGACCGAGCAGACTCCCGACGGTGGCCGGGAGACGCGATACATGGAGTATCCGGTGCTCTCGGGCCTGTACCAGTACTTCGCGATGCGGATCGCCAAGAGCTGGGACGCGTCGCCGCTGCCAGGCGCGTTGCAGGTGGTGATCTACTTCAACGTAGTCGCGTTCGGTCTCGCGCTGGCCTGGCTGACCACTGTGTGGGCGTCGGCGCTGCTGGCAGGCCGCCGGGTATGGGACGCGGCGCTGATCGCCTGTTCGCCGCTGGTGATCGTGCACGCGTTCACCAATTTCGACGCGCTCGCGACGGCCTTCGCCGCGACCGGCCTGCTCGCCTGGGCCCGGCGCAAACCCGTGCTCGCGGGCATCCTGCTCGGGCTCGGCGGCGCGGCCAAACTGTATCCACTGCTGCTGCTCGGCCCCATCGTCGTGCTCTGCCTGCGTACCGAGACCATGCAGCGCACCCCGCGCACGCATCTCGGCCTGCGGATGCGCGACATCGACGGCTGGCCGGCCTTCCTGGCGTGGGTGCGCGAGACGCCCTACCGCATCCAGTTCCTCGGTGCCCGTCCGCTCGGCGCCGCGTTCGTCACGGTGTGCGCCGCGCTCGCGACCTGGCTCGCGGTGAACCTGCCGATCGCCGCGCTGTATCCGAACGGCTGGCGAGAGTTCTTCCGGCTGAACACCACCCGGCATGCCGACCCGGACTCGATCTACAACGTGATCTCCTCGTTCACCGGCTGGCCCGGCTTCGACGGCGTGCTCGCGCACGGGGAGCAGCCCGCCATCCTGAACGCCGTCTCGCTGCTGGCGTTCGTCGCGGCGTGCGCGGTGATCGCCTACATCGGCCTCACCGCGCCGCGGCGGCCGCGGCTGGCGCAACTGTGCTTCCTCGTGGTCGCGGCGTTCCTGCTGACGAACAAGGTGTGGAGTCCGCAGTATTCGCTGTGGCTGGTTCCGCTCGCCGTGCTGGCGCTGCCGCACCGGCGCATCCTGCTGGCCTGGATGACCATCGACGCGCTGGTCTGGGTGCCGCGCATGTTCTACTACCTCGGCTTGGACCGCAAAGGCCTGCCCGAAGAGTGGTTCACCGGCACTGTGGCGCTGCGTGACCTGGCGGTGCTGGGGCTGTGCGCGCTGATCGTGCGCCAGATCTACCGCCCGGAGGAGGACCTGGTGCGCCGCGACTTCGTCGACGATCCCGTCGGTGGGATCGTCGACCGCATGCCCGATCCCCTGCTGGCCTGGCTGCCGGAGCCGCTGCGGCCGCGCGTGGCGGTCGCACGCGGCTGACCGGCCGCTGCGGGGGATTCAGGCGCTCACCTGGTGCGCAGGAAGCGCGCCTGGCGTTCCGGCTCGTGCGGCAAGAGATCCAGATCGAGCTCCCACGCGCTACCGGTCCACGGGTCGAACAGCGGCATGCCGCCGACGGTCGGGAGGTGGCGGCACGACTGCGACAGCATCGCCACGGTGGTGTCGGCCGAATCGGATTCGTTGGCGCCCACGATCACGATGGACAGTCCGATCAACTCCCCACGCGTGATCAGCACCCCGATCCGCTGCGCGTCCGAACTCTGGTAGCCGTGCGGGAAATCCGCGGCCAACAGCACCCGATGCTCGCTGGGCGGGCTGAACGCTCCGCTCGCGTAGGCCAATTCGGCCAGCTCGGCCGCGTCCACCAGGGTTTGCAGCCGCGCGGAGATGTCGGCGTGGTCGGTGATCGGCGGGCCGTTCAGCACGGGAGCGAGCAGGCCGGTGATGCCGCTGAACGCGTCGGTCAGATCGATGATGTCGACCAGCGTCCTGCGCTGCGGCGCCGCGGCGAGCAAACGAGCCAGTAGCGCGCCCACGACGGGCGCGACCGCACGGGTCGATTCGGCATCGATCCACAGCGGTCTGTTCAGCGGAACCGGAACGCAATACGGGATTCGCAACCGACCACGGTCGAGCGCGTACAGCTCGCCGAGCCGGATGCCGTCGCTGGGCGCGGGCGGCTTGTCCCAGGCGGGCGAGTCCCAGGACGCCAAGGCGGGCGGCAGCACCTGGTCGGCCTCGGCGAGTTCGCGCATCAGCTGTTCGGCGTCGCGCTCGTGGTTGTGCTCGGCGGTGCCGACCAGTTCGTCGTGCCGTTGCTGCGCGGCACGACGAGCCTGCTCTGCTTCCGGAGTATTCCTGGTCGCGGGATCGGAGACGGCCTGCGACAGTTCGTGATCCAACCGCTTGGCCGCGTACTCGCGCGCCGAGACCAGCGCGGCGGCCGACCGCGCGGCGTCCTCGAACACCATCCACAGCCGTTCCAGGCCGTGACCGACCTCCAGCGGCGCGCCTGCGGTCGCGATCTGCGCGTCACCCGCCAGAGGACCGGCCATGGTGTGCGTACCGGGCTGGGCAGCCTGATCCTCACCGTCCACCTCGACGCCGTGCGCCGTGAGCAGTACGGCGAGCCCGCCCGCGTAACCCTGGCCGACCGCGCGCAACTTCCAGGCCGGGCCGCGCCGGTAGACCTCGAAACAGATCAGCGCCGTCTCGCCGGACAACGGGGTGATCGCGAATTCCGCGGTCACGCTGTCGTTCTCGGACATCGTGGCGGTGACCGGACCCAGCCCGTCGGCCCGTGCGGGGGCGGCCGGGTCGGCGCTGACCACCAGGAGCACGGCCTTCGCGTCGGCGCGTACCTCGGCGAGGGTGATCGTGACCCCGTCGGCGGCCAGGGCGACCCCGGCCGCGGCGGGCTGGTTGTAGAACACGAAATCGTCGCTGGAGAACACCTTCAGGTTCTCGGCGACCACCAGCGCGGAAACGTCGAGGGCAGCCTCGGCTTTCGCGCTGAAACGAACGACCTCACCGGTCAACGGAATGTTCTGACCGGCCTGCAGTTGAATCACGATGTCCGCCCCGCTGTCCCGCCGCCGGTCAACCGTTGACGAGGAACCGGCCGAGCTGCGGCACCGCCTCACCCGGATGCTTGGCCTGGAAGCCCTCGCCGAGCGCCTGCAATTTCCAGTCGTTGCCCACCCGGTACAGCTTGGACATCGCCATCGCGGTGAACGGCATGCCACCGGCGAGGGTGTACCTGGCCAGCTCGCCATTGTTGGTCCCGTCCACCAAGCGACAGAACGCGTTCTGCACCTGCTCGAAGGTGTGGCCCTTGTAGGAGGTCACGATGAACACCAACGTGGTGATGTGGACGGGGATGCGGGTCAGGTCGACCAGGATCATCTCGTCGTCGCCCTCGCCCTCGCCGGTGAGGTTGTCGCCCTGGTGACGGATGGAGCCGTCCTTGGAGGTCAGTTGGCCGTAATAGGCGACGTCGACCGGGTTCATGTCGGCGAACAGGATGACCGACGCGTCCAGGTCGATATCGACCGTGCGGCTGCCGAACATGCCGCGGCTGCGCACCGGATCCCAGCCAAGGCCCATCTTGACGAAGGTCAGCGCGGCGCCTTCCTTCCGCAGGGTGACCCGCTGGCCCTTGACCAGGCTGACCGGACGGTCCTTGCTCAAGCTGACCTCGGCCGGCGGCTGCTGCGGCTGCGGCGGCGCGGGCTGGCCGGGCGGCGGATAACCGGCCTCGGGACCGGGCGGCGGCGGGTAACCGGGGCCGGGCGGGGGGTAACCTGGGCCGCCCTGCGGCGGTTGACCGGGAGCGCCCTGCGGCGGGTGACCGGGGCCGGGCGGCGGGTAGCCACCCGTCGGCGCGTACTGCGGCGCCTGCTGCTGGGTCGGGTACGCCGGGGTGGTGGGCGGCGGGTAGTTCGGCGGCTGCTGCTGAACCGGCTGCTGCGGCGGCGGTGGCGGAGCCTGCGCGGGCTGTGGGGCTTGCGCGGGCTGGGCGGGCGCGTCGTCGACCGAGACCCCGTGGTCGGTGACCAGCGCGGCGAAACCGCCCGCGTAGCCCTGTCCGACCGCACGCACCTTCCACGCGCCCTGGCGGCGGTAGAGCTCGAGCGCGATCACGATCGACTCGGTGTTCAGCCCGTCGATCCGGTACTCGTACAACTGGTTACCGGCCCCGTCCGACACGATCGCGGTCGGAGCGGGGAACCTGCCGAAATTGCTGTTCGCGTCGTCCAGCGTGATCACCGCGCGGATCTGGTCGATGTCCGCGGGCACGGCATTCAACGACACCGCCAGCGACGCGGGCTGACCGGCCGGTGCGGGCTGCAGATTGACGCCGGGACCGCTGGGCTGGTTGAAGAAGACGAAGTCGGCATCGGAACGGACCTTGCCCCGCTCGGTGACCAGTAGTGCCGACAGATCCGCCGGCGCCGAGAGCTGGACGGAAATCACCACGTCGTTGGTGGCCAGCGGACCGTTCTGGCCCTTGGCGAGAGTTGCGGACAAGTTCGACCCTTCGCTTGTCGGTGCGTTCGCCTGACACTCTACGAGAAACGCGCTCGGCGCCGCTCGGACTGAACGGACGCGCTGCCCCGACACCCCCGCGAGCATCGGTTAGGGTGACGGCACGCAGATGGAATGCGGCGATCCCACCGTGTTCCCGAACGAGACAGCAGGCAAACTCCATGGCGCAACTGTTCGAGCAATCGAAGAAGGTGATCGAGGCCCATCTGGCCGGCACCAGCCTCCGCGCGATCTCCGGCTCGATGATCGCCTACGAAGGCAATGTGCAGTTCAAGGCGGCCGGTTTCGGCGGTGGCGACGGTGTGCTCGCCGGGCTGAAGCGCCGGGCCACCGGCGAGAAACTGTCGCTGATGGAGTGCGCCGGGCACGGCCGGGTGTTCTTCGCGGTCAACGGCCAGCACGTCACCGTCGTGAACCTGAACAACGAGACGTTGCAGGTGGAGTCGCAACAATTGCTCGCGTTCGCCGGAAACCTGCGCACCGACGTGCGTTTCGCCGGGTTGCGCGGCGCGTCCAGCGGGCAGGGCCTGTTCACCACGACCGTCTCCGGCCAGGGCCAGGTCGCGCTGCTCTCGGCGGGCGGTCCGCTCATCCACCTGGAGGTCTCCCCGCAGTACCCGCTGACCGTGGATCCGGACGCGTTCGTCGCGGCGCGCGGCAACCTCAACCAGTCCTTCGTCTCCGATGTGTCGTGGCGCAGTTTCGTCGGCCAGGACGCGGGAGAGGCGTTCTCGCTGCGCTGGGACGGCCAAGGCGTGGTGTTGATCCAACCGGCGGAACGGTAGGGGCGAGCGGTGTTCGAGAAGGTCAACGGCAAAGTCGTCAAGGTCAACGTCGGGATGGCGGGCGGAGTGGTCGCCCGCAACGGCGCGATGCTGTTCTACACCGGCGACGTTTCCTTTGCCCCCCACCAGATTCCGGGCGCACAGGGGATGGGCGGTATGGGCGGGCTGATGGGTCTCGCGGGCCGGGCGATGGCGGGTGAGCACGAGCGCACCATGCTGGCGCAGGGCAACGGCGAGGTGCACTACGGTTTCGCGGGCCTGGAGGTCCACGTGGTGCAGATGCAGCCGGGCGCGGCGCTGCGCGTCGAGGCTTCGCGGTTGCTGGCCAATACCGCCGGGTTGCAGAGTTCGGTTGTCTCGGTGATGAGTTCGGGCGGTGGAGGCGGCGGTGGCGGCGGCCTGATGGGTGCGCTGCGTGGCGCCGCCTCGGGCGCGTTGACCGGCCAGGGCATGTTCACCACCCAGCTGTCCGGGCAGGGCGCCGCGGTGCTGCTCGCGCACGGCGGATTCCTGGAATTGCAGGTGGGCGGCCCGAATCCGATCGTGGTCGATCCGCAGGCGTTCGTCGCCGCCTACGGCAACGTGCAGACCGAACTGAAGTCGGCGTTGAGCTGGCGCGACGCCGTCGGGCGCGGTTCCGGGGAGGCGATGCAGCTGCATTGCGTCGGGCAGGGCGTCGTCTACGTGCAGGCCTCCGAAGAGAAGTTGTGAGATGTCCCAGATCCTCAATCCCATGAATCTCGGTGAGAGCGACAACATCCCGGGAAACAGCTACGCGTACTGCATCGACCTGAACAAGCCGTGGTTCATGCGCAAGGGCGCGATGATCGCCTACTACGGCGACATGCGGTTCCAGACGCTCACCCACGGGTTGCACGGCGGGCTGCTGCACATGGTGTCGCAGCAGTTCTCGGCGCCGCTGTTCACCGGCGACTACGTCGTCGCGGAGGGACACGGCAAGCTGATCATCGGCGACCGCGGCTACGACATCAATTCCTACGACCTCGAGGACAACGGCAACCTGACCATCCGGGCGGCGAACCTGCTGGCCTTCGAGCCGGGCCTGTCGCTCAACCAGTCCATCGTGCCGGGATTCCTCACCCTCATCGGCACCGGCAAGTTCCTCGCCTCGTCCAACGGGCCGGTCATGTTCGCCGAGCCGCCGCTGCGCGTGGACCCGGAATCGCTGGTCGGATGGGCGGATTGCCCCTCCCCCAGCCACCACTACGACCAGCGGTGGGTCACCGATTTCCTCGCCGCCGGTGCGGCGCGCCTCGGCGTCAACTCCGGTGAGGAGCGTCAGTTCGACTTCACCGGCGCGGGCACGGTGCTGATCCAGTCCAGCGAGAAGGTGCTCAGCGACTCCGCGCTGGTGCGCACCATCGAAGGACAGATCCAGAGCGGCATCACCGTCGGCGGCCTGCAACGGCTGCAAGGGCTCATCGCGCAGCAATTGGCCGGGCAGCAGCAGTACTGATCCCGCGCAATCACTCGCGTGGTCGGCTGGCGTCGATGCGCGAACCGGGCAAACCGCGTCAGGGCAACTCGGGGTGACGGGCGAATCGCGTACGGACAGCGAAGGATTCGCGACAGTACGGTGAACTCGTATCGATGTGTGCAGGCGCCGGTACACGGTCGGCGCAGAATCGGGTCATGGCTGACTTGGCGCTCTCGCCGCAGCGTCGCACGGCGCTGACGAACCTGCTCCAGGACGAATCCACCTTCGCGACAGCGTATCCGCGGGTGGCCGACTACTGGTCCACCGCGTGCCGGTTGCCCGGCACCGGAGACGACATCGCCGATGCCACGTTCGACCTACACCTGCTGCACTATTTGACCGGCGGCGCCAGCACGAATCCCTACTGGGACATCGTCGCCGGCGCGGTCTCGCCCGGGCCGCGCGAGCGCGCCAACCGTCCCGAGGTGAACGGCGGAAACCCGAAAGGCAGTGCGCGACTGGCCTATGCGCAGATCGTGCTGCAAGCAGCCTACGCCTACGCGATTCCCTCCCCTGCGACGCTGCGTTGGGTGGCGGATGCCGCGCAGGGCAGGCCGGTGCTGGAAGTGGGTTCGGGCCGCGGCTACTGGGCGCATCAGCTCACCCGAATCGGCGTTCCGACAACCGCTTTCGACTCGCATCCACCCGATCGGGCGACCAACGCGGCGTTCCCGGCCGCCGCCGGGCAAACCGCGACGTGGCATCCCACCGCCACGCCGCCTTCCTCCACAGCCGATCTGGTCGCCGCCCACGGCGAGGACGTCTTGTTTCTCTGCTGGCCGCCCGGCTGGGAGAACCCGATGGCCTCGACCACTCTCGCCGCCTATCAGGAGGCAGGCGGCTCGTCGCTGGTCTACATCGGCGAACCGCGCGGCGGGCGCACGGCCGACAGCACGTTCTTCGACACGCTGGAGGCCGGATGGACGCTGCTCGACCAAGACCCGGACTACGTCTCGTGGTGGAATCTCGGCGACACAGCGCAGTGCTGGCAGCGGCGATGATCCTGCGGCTCAGCGAAAGCGCTCGAATTCCCAGGGATCGTGCGCGCTGAGCAAGGTGACTTCGTGACCGTGGTCGCGGTGTAGTTCGCGCAACCGCGCCTGGGTGCCCACTCGCAGATCGTGATGGACCTCGGAGGAGGTTTGCACGATGTCCAGGAGCGGGTGCGGCTGCGGCTGCGGGTCGAGTTCGCGATGGTAGTAGTAGGCATCGCCACAGTGCAGCAGCCACCGTTCACCATCGCGGACGGCGACCCCGGTGTGGCCCGCGGTGTGTCCGCCCAGCGGGATCAGTTGGAAGTCCTCCGGCAGGTCTTTCGGTTGGATCGCGTCGAAGCCGAACCACTTCCCGGTCGGGTCCGACGGGTAGGTGACCCAGTGCGGATCGTGTGCCCAGTGCGCTGAGCGGTAACGGAAACTCGGGGCCTCGGCCTGCGCCGCCGCGAGTTCGGCGGCGAGGACATGGACCCGCGCGTGCGGAAAGTCGGGCAGTCCGCCGCAGTGATCCACGTCGAGGTGGGTGAGGATGACGTGCCGTACGTCCGCGGGGTCGTAGCCGAGGCGTCGCACCTGCCGGACAGCGGTCTCGTCCTCCGACAGGACCGGCTGCGATATGGCGACCCAGTCGGCGCCGAGCGTGCCCGCCGGGTCGCGAACGTCATCGAGCCCGATGCCCGTCTCGACCAGGACCAGCCCGTCGGATGCCGTCTCGACCAGCAGGCAGTGGTTCACGGCATGGGCCGGCGCGAGTCCGTCGTAGGTGGCTTCGATCTGCCGCACCGAGCCGCAATTGAGGTGATGAACTGTCATGCGAGCTAGTCTGTGACTTGAAGCGCGGTTCAAGTCAAGGAGACGAAATGACCGACCTGCTCGATATCGCCGAGGTGGCCGAGCACGCCGGCCTCGCCCCCTCCGCGCTGCGTTTCTACGAGAAGCGCGGCCTCATCGCCGCGACCGGCCGCAACGGCCTGCGCCGCACCTACCACCCCGACATCCTCGGCCGCCTCGCCCTCATCACCTGCGCCCGCGGCGCCGGTTTCACCCTCGCCGAAATCGCCCGCTTCCTGCGCGCCTCCCCCACCGACGCCGAACTACGCACCCGCATGGCGGAAAAAGCCCGCCAACTCGACGACGACATCACCCGCCTCATCCGCATGCGCGACAGCCTCCGCCACGCCTCCACCTGCACCCACGACCCCCTGGTCGAATGCCCGGACTTCAAATCCACCTTCGAACCCGCCACCGACCCGGTATGAGTTCCCGAAGTACAGGATCGATGGACGGATGCGCCCCTATTCGCCAATCGAGTCGATCGGGAATGCCTTCCCATCGATGACTATGAAGGGCTCGCTGGCGAATCCGTACTCATCAACGACCGACCACGTCCCGTCAAGGTGCTCCATCCATGCTGCAGGAGCATCTCGAACGTCCCGTCCCTGCCTGCACATCGCTAATCCTCCGCCAATCCGGAGCTATAGGCCGAGGCAGACAAGTACTGCTTGCAGCCAGGGCCGTGGCAGGACTGGACATCCGCAACGAAGCGAGCTTGCTCCAGTGATCGAAATGAGCCGTCCGTCGCACAATCTCGGTGCACCATGCGCCATTGATCGGTGTCGGCCGGCGAGATGGTCATCGATCGGTCTCCCGCTCGACGCGCCGGATGATCTCGTACGCATCGACCGATTCATCAGCTCCGCATTCACGGTCGATGAGCCACGGTAGGACGAACCAGATGATCCATAGTCCGAACAGGACTGCGACAACAACGACAGCGGTGGTAGCGAGATCTGCGAGCATCACACAACCTCTCGGCGGACTGGTAGTTGTCACCGCCCGTTCGACATAGCCGTAGGCAGAGCGACGATTACAAGGAGATTGTGGTTTCGGCGGTGTCCTTCACTCGATATCTCGACGGGTATCTCATTGTGAGATATAGGGTTAACGCCATGGCGACCGAGTACGGGGGAATCGAGGTCCCTGCGGCGGTCTGGCACAAGCCCGAAGTGGGCGCGCTCCTGCGGCGACGTGATGTATCGGCGCTACTCCGCTCAGTTCAGCGGTACACCGGGGCGAGCCAAGCACGCATCGCGGCGGCAGTAGGACTCGGCCAAGGTCGGGTCAACGAGATCATCAACAGCAGGCGCACTGTCACACGCTTCGATGTGTTCGAACGGATCGCGGACGGCGTCTCGATGCCGGACCACGCACGAGTCTTGTTCGGTCTCGCTCCACGTCACGCGCAGACGCTCACCGGCCACGCCGAGATCGCGCAAGCATTTACGGTTCAGGCCGAGGCCGATGCCGAGCTGCGCCGACAGTCGCTGATCGCAGATCGAATCGATCTGTTGGCTGTGCGCGGCCTGGGGCTGCTCGCGCTCAATGAATCGTTGCTGCGTGGCACACTGCTGCAGCGAACCGACAGGGTCGGTGTCCGAGCCCTCCTACTGGATCCGGATTCCGAGGCCACAGGGATCCGCGCAGCAGAAATCGGCGAATCGAAGCAGTCCTTCGCTGCGGGAATCAAGCTCGCCCTGGCGCGAGTATCGGAGTTCCACGATCATCCCTGTGTCGAACTGCAAGTCGCTGTTTACAACACTCTGCCGACATGGCGGATGCTGGTTTTCGACCAGACGTTGTATCTGTCCGCTTTCGGCTCGTCCGCGGAAGGCCATCGCTCGGGAATGTACAAACTCACGGCAGCGACCAACGGCGTCTTGCATGCCGGATTCCTACGGCAGTTCGAGCAGATGTGGCTCCAGGCGCGTGTGCTCGAGAGAGGATCGGTCACATGATCGAGGCCGAACTGAAGGCTCGTGTGCAGGACGTCGAGTCCGTGCAAGCTGCGCTGTCGGCGCGAACCGCGGGTAAGCGCTCGAACTATGAAGACACGTACTACGACCTGGCCAATGGTCGATTATCGTCGGAAGGCCGCGAGCTGCGTTTGCGGACGATCACGGCGAATGACGAGCGGCGATCCCTGCTGACCTATAAGGAACCCGCAGTCGACGCGGCCAGCGGGTCCAAACCGGAACAAGAGACCGAAGTGGCCGACGCTGCGGTGATCGATTCGGTGCTGCGCGGTCTCGGGCTCACGTACCTGGTCCGCTTCGAAAAACATTGCGTCAATTATCGATTCGCATCGCAGGGACACGAGCTGCTGGCCACGCTGGTGACGGTTCCTGAATTGGACGGCACGTTCATCGAGCTGGAGACCATGGTTCCCGAATCGGAGCTGGCAGAGGCGCTGGAGATCGTTCGGACCACGCTCTACCAGCTCGGCATCGCAGATGGTGATCTCACCACCGAGCAGTACACGGATGCCGTGCTGGCTACTCGGAGGACGGTGGGGCTCCCTTGATGAACCAGTTGATGATTTCCTCGCCTGCCAGGATGCCGGTGGCTCGGGTGATGGTGAGGTTCGGGTGGGTCCAGTTGAGTTGTTCGAGTTCGCCGTGGCGGGGGCGGATGGCCGAGTCGGCCGCGCGGAGCATCTCGGCGTCGAGGGCGCCGTCGCCCGCGGCGAGGGTGCGGGCGTCGTCGGCGAGTTCGCCGCTTTCCCAGAGGCGCTTGCGCACCTCGGCGACCGCGCGGCTCTTGCAGACCGCGAGCGGCATCGTGTAGATCTTGCGGCCTTGCTGTGAGGCCGACCAGCCCCGGGGACGGCACCAGTCGTCCCACTCGGCCAGGAATCCCTCGGGGACATCCTTGGGCTTCACCACCAGGTAGCAGAACAGATGGTCGGCCACGCGGAACTTGGTGACCCACGAGTCATCGATGCGTTCGTGCAGTTCCTTGGTCACTTCGGAGAGGGTGGCGCCGCCCGCGCGGACCTCGGCATCGATGTCGATGCGCCAGCTCAGGTCGGGCACGCCGTCTACCAGGATGTTCCCGCCGTTACTGGTGATCGCGTAGCGCCACGGCGCCCCGGGTAGTCGAATACGGTCGAACTGTTTGATGGTGCGGGTGGTGGTGGGAACGACGGCGGCGGGTTCGGTCAGGGTCTGCATCCGCAGGGCCGCGGTGGTGGTCATGAACGACAGCGGCGCCCCCTCCAGATGCTCCACGCAGACCGTCGGCACGTCGGCGGTGGTGCTGAAGGCGTTACGCGAGTAGATCATCGTCCGGTCCAGGTCGGTCGCGATCAGCGCATGTCTTCGGTGTGCTCTCGGAGATAGGTTCACTGCTGCACGTCCTTGATCAATCCCATGCACGAATATGCCAGGTCGGCGACGACCTCGACCGGGACACCCCGGGCCGCGGCGAGCATCCGGATGTGCGCGTGCTCGGGCGCGTCCGCCTCGCGCACCAGCACCATCCACGGCACCCGCCGCAGCAGCACCCGCGTGGTCTCGCCGACGCCGGGCTTCACGAAGTTCACCCCGGCGATGCCGTACTGCTCCCGCACCTGCTCTACCGACGCCCATCCGGTCCAGGTGGGCGTCCGGTCACTCGCGCGGATCGCGGCAACTTCGGCGGGCACCTGTTCGCGGATCGCGTCGAAAGCGCCGCTCACGGTGTCCAGCAGACGCCCGGACACGTCGTCACCGGCCAGTTCGCGGTAGAACTTCGCACCGTGGAAATCGCCGGGGCCGATCAGCGTGTCGTTCAGGACAGTGCGCGAGATCAGTCCGGAGACGGTCGAATTGAGACAAGCCGAGGCGATCAGGAAGTCGTCGCGGGTGCCGTAGGTGCGCACGCAGTGCCCGGGATCGGCCAGCACCACCAGTTCGTCGTCGAACCTGGCGCCACCGGCCGCGTGATAGGCGTCCAGCGCCTCGGTCAGTTCGCGGGTGATCGCGCCTTTGCCGGTCCATCCGTCCACGAACACGACGGAGGCCGGGTCGTGCTGCTCGGCCAGGTAGTCCAGCGCCACCGCGTCGATGCCGCGATCCCGCACGATCGACACCGCGTAGTGCGGCACCTCGAGGCTCGGGCGCCGCGACCGCAGCCAGCGGCGCATCAGAATGCCGACCGGCGTACCCGCCCGCGCCAGCGACACCAGGACGACGTCCTCGCCGCGTTCGGCGACGACCAGTTCCGAGACGGTCGCCACGGCGAGCGCGAGCCGCTCGGCGCTGGCGGCGAGCACCTCGTCGAACAGCGCCCGGTACGCCGTGTCCGGCTGATACTCGATCGGCAGCGACTCCGCGTAGTGCGCTTTTCCGGCCTGGATCTCGCGTTCCCGCTCGGCGACATCGGCCTCGAGGTCGACGTCCGACAGGTCCTTGAGCAACCAGGAGACCTCGTCGGCCGCGTATGACCCGAACGCCGGACCGTGCAGCGGGGTGGGTAGCGCACCCACTGTCCTACTCCTCACACCGCACTCCCGTCCGTTGCCTGCGGCGACGCGGCGCGTTCGGCGTGCAGCCGCCGCGGGTCGGCCCCCGGCAGCACGGCGAGCAGCACGTCGGCGCCGGAAGCGGTCAAGACGTCGATCAGTCCGTGCTCGGCCATCAGCTCCGTCGTGTCGGCGGGCGAGTCGACCACGACGACGAGCACCGGATCGGCCGGCCGACTGTCCGCCGCATCGCCGCCGTCGTCCTCGGCGATCGTGCCGACGGCATCACGCGCCGCGGCGGCCGGTCCGCCCACCTCGGCCTGGAGCAGGTCGAGTGGATCGACAGGCCAATGCGCGTTGTACAGGTAGCGCGGCGCGACGTCGTCCGGCTCCGGCGCGACGAACCGGAACCCGCGCCGCAACGGATAACCCGGCTCGTCCAGCACGTACGCGGGCGATCGCGTGGTGGTCTGGAACCGCGTGGGGGTCCCCGACTCGGCGAGCAGCGCCGCCAACCGCAGTGGCAGGTACATCAGCTCCTCGTGCCCGAGCACGATGGCGGCCCGGCCCGGGAAATCGGCGGCGAGCCGCGCGGCCAGCACCTGCCCCGCGTCCAGCAGCGCGGCCTCGAACGCGCCGGTCTCGGAGGCGAGTATGCCGTGCCTGCCGCCCTCCGGAACGAAGTCCGGCCAGGGAAGTTCCATTCGGCGGAACGAACCGGGATATCCGGCGGTCGGATTCAACCGCGGCTCGGGAAGAGCGCCGACGGCCTCGACCAATTCCTCCGGCAGCGACGCCCGGCCGGTGGCGAGACAGACCGTGTCGATGCGCGCCCCGAGTTTCGCCGCGGCAGCGTCGAATTCGGCGCGATCGGCCTCGTTGCGCAGGTCGACCAGCGACGCCAGCACGTAATGGGCGCGCGGCGAGAACGCGTGCAGCGCACGCACCGCATCGATCGCGGTGGCGCCGGTGGAGATCTCGTCGTCGACCAGCACCAGCGGCAGGTCGTTGACGAAGATGTCGGCCGGCGCGGGTTGCAGCAGGTGCGAGGTGGCGTGCGAATGCCCCTCCTCGAACCCGGCGAGCGTCTGCGCGTGCGGCACCTCGCGCCGGGTCGAGTGCAGATAGCAACTCGCGCCGATCCGCGCCGCCACGCAGTGACCGAGCCCCGTGGCGGTCTCGGCGAACCCGAGCACGACGGCTTCGCGCTCACCGAGCACCGCGCGCACCAGATCGCCCAGCTGATCGCCCGCGCCGAGCACGACCCGCGGATCGGTCGGCAGGTGCTTGCCGAGCACGGTGGACACCAACAGGTGCGCCCGGCGCGGATTGTTGTGCCGGATACCCGGCCGCACCAGGGCCGTGATCGGCAGCTGAGCCGAACGCAG
Source organism: Nocardia abscessus (assembly GCF_015477775.1). Lineage (GTDB taxonomy): Bacteria > Actinomycetota > Actinomycetes > Mycobacteriales > Mycobacteriaceae > Nocardia > Nocardia abscessus_A. Next base: position 608,070 of record NZ_JADLQO010000001.1, read on the forward strand.
ACGATCCGAATCGCGTTCACGCACCGGATCACGATGCAGCGCTATACCGAGATTTCTTGTCGCCCACGGAATTTCGTTGTTGTCGAGTTCGGTAGCTCGCCCGCTCATACGGTGACCAACGCCGTCAGCAGATCCACGAACGACACTCCCTTGTTGGCCACACCGAACACCCGCGCGCGCAACAGGGTCTGACGCGCCCAGCTGCGATGCGGCCGCATCTCGTTCATCTTGTTCCGGTACCCCGAGGCCGCAACGCCGCCGACATCCTCCCGGAGGATGTCCAGCGCGTCGGAGTACTCCTCGTGCGTCACCACCGACAGCGCATGCACGGCGGCCACGTGCGACGGATGGATCACCGTCTTGCCCTGGATGCCGTTGGCACGGTCCAGCGTGATCTCGCGCAGCAAGCCGTCCAGATCCCGGCTGACCAGGTATTGCCGGAACGGCACCGCGTCGGACTCCTCGAACGGCGCGGTCCGCAGCAACGGCCGGAACATCCGCTCGTGATCGGCGAAGTACTCCCACACCGGCCCGGTGATCACGAAACCCGTTCCGTCCGCACGCCCCAGGTAGTTCACGATGTCGGCGATGACATCGGCGACCACGCGCACGTCGTAGATGGTCAGGTCGCGGTCGCGCCGGATACCGAAGGTCGAGCACATATCGGTCGCACCGACCCGTACCGCGAGCACCCGGTCCCGGTGCGCGGCCAGCAGCGCCGCGATCTGAGTGAGTTCGTAATCGCGAGTCTCCCGGTGTACGAGCCCCGGCGACTCCAGCACCGGCATCCCGTACAGCGGCCGCTCCACCCGTTGGGCCGCCACGTTCAGCGCGTTGAGGTACTTCGGCCCGGTGACGCTGTCGAACTTCGGGAACACGAACCCGGTCAGCACCTTGGCGCCCGGTCCGAGCTGCTCGATGAGTTCGGTGACCGTGTCCGCGTCGCGCACCCGGACGAACAGCAGCGGGTTGGCGTCGTGACTGCTCGCGAGCAGATCGAGAGCGGCGACGGTCTGCTGCTTGGCGTACTCCACCTCGTGATCGGCGACGGCGTCCTCCAGGTCGATCACCATCGAACACACACCGTGCGCGGCGCGCCTGCCGATCGTCAGCGCGAGGTCGGGCCTGGTCGCGGGCGCGTACAGCGTCGCGCCGAGCCCGATCGCGAGCAGCTCGCGGTCGGTGTGGTCGTCACCGAACGGCTCCGGCTCCCGGTGGAAAAGTCGCCTCGCCTCTGGGCCGTGCAACTGCCGGAAGTGGCGCAGCGGCATTCGCTTCCGCAGGGAAACCTCCTGCTGGACGGCGATGCCTGCGGTCATCGTTGCCCCATCCTCATTCTCGTCGTGGTCCTGCTTGTTTTCTCATTCGATCCACTACCCCGGCTATGAATTCGGTGACGGCATCCAGTTCCGCCACATAGGCCCAGTAGTCGGGGTGACGCCCCGACAGTGTTTCGCTGATTCGGTCGATCCGTGCTGCTTGCGCGTCGAGCACCGAACCCCATTCGGCGACCAGCCCGCGGCTCACCGCGAGCATCTGCGCGTCCCGCAGCCGGAATCGTACGGCCTTGGCCTGTTCTTGCGGGTCGGACCGGATCGCACGCAGCAGGGCGAGCCGCTTGGTCACGGCGTCGACCCGCTGCTCGGCCTCGGTGAGGGACCCGCGCGCGGATGTGGTCAGATCAAGTGCAAACTCCGGATTGTTCTCGGCCGCCGCCGCACGCGCCCTGCCCAGGGCCGCGTCCGCGGCCTCGATGGCTCGCTGACTTTCCCGCTCATTGTTAGCCAGATCGGCCGAACTCGCAGCATTGAACTCACGCAGCAGCGCCGAGAACGCGGGCGCAACTCCTTCGGCCCTGGTCCGGACGGCGGCAAGGCGGGTTGTCACCGACGAGATCGCGGTGTTTGCGGCCGCGGCCCGAGATGGAGCTTGCGCCAACGCATCAGCCAGCTCCTTGGTCAGCGCCGCCAGCCGGTTGGCAGCCGCCCGCACCGTGCCCGCGGGCGTGTCCGCCCCCGCCGCCTCCAGTGTGACCAGCGCCTCATCGACCGCGGCGGCGCCTGCGCGCACCGAGGGATAGTTCGCGAACTCCGACTCGGCGGCCTGGGTGCGCACCCCCGCCGCGGCGACCTTCACCTGCTGAACCAACTGGGGCACCGCGCCGAGCACGGCCACCGCCTCTTCGAGCCTGCTCTGGTCGCCGCGATAGAACTCGTCGACGGCGTGCGCCGCGGCGGTCAGTTGGCCGACCGCGGCGTCGACGCGTTGCCGCCCCTGCGGAATCGGCGGGCCGCCACGCTGGGCGGCCTCCAGCTCCGCGCTCAGCGTCAGGTAGACCTCCGCCGCGCCATAACATCTGTGCCGCACCGGTTCCCAGCGCGCGCCCGTGCCCCGCTCCGGGAAGACCTGATCGGCGGCATGCACCGCCGCGTCGGCCGCGCTCTGACGACGGTCCATGTCGAGGAACGCGGTGGCCAGCCTCGCGCGGGCATGCTCGATCCACTCGTCGTTTCCCGACGAACGGAACCATCCGCGCCTCCGGCCTGCCACGCTGCGATGGTAGGAGATCTTCCTGTTCGGCGAGGGTTACGCCGGTTCCTACGCAAGTTCGCGGAAACCTACTACTGTCGTATGACGTACCCGGCGATTCGGACATGCTGGGAACCAATGACGGACTATTGAAAGGGAATCCCGCATGGGTGTCAGTTTGTCCAAGGGCGGCAATGTCTCGCTGACCAAGGCGGCGCCTAACCTCACTGCTGTTGCAGTCGGCCTCGGCTGGGACGTCCGGACCACCACCGGCACCGACTTCGACCTCGACGCGAGCGCCATCGCGACCGGCGCGGACAAGAAGGTCGTGTCCGACCAGCACTTCGTCTTCTTCAACAACCTGCGTTCCCCCGAGGGCTCGATCGAGCACGCGGGCGACAACCGGACCGGCGAGGGTGAGGGCGACGACGAGGTCATCAACGTCGACCTGGCGAACACCCCGCCCACGATCGAGAGCATCTTCTTCCCGGTCTCGATCTACGACGCCGACTCCCGGTCGCAGTCCTTCGGGCAGGTCCGCAATGCCTACATCCGCGTCGTGGACCGCAGCAACGGCGAGGAGCTGGCTCGCTACGACCTCAGCGAGGACGCCTCGACCGAGACCGCCATGGTCTTCGGCGAGCTGTACCGCAACGGCGCGGAGTGGAAGTTCCGCGCGATCGGCCAAGGCTATGCCTCCGGTCTGTCCGGCATCGCCCGTGACTACGGCGTGAACGTCTGAAAACACTTCGCTGTTCGCGGGGGGCCCGGCGACGGGCCCCTCGTCGTGTGGCCCAGGCATGCCGGGCGCCCCGGGGGGCAGCGTTGGACAACCGGCGATTCAGCAGCCACGCTGGTAGCAACCGTCGCCGCCTCGTCTTCACTTCATGAAAGGTCCCAGCGTGGTCCTGCGCATATTCGGCATGTCCTTCATCGTCACGGTGGTCTCCCTCGTCGTGGCGGTGTTGTACGGCGGACCGACCGCCCTCGCGCTCGCCGCGATCCTCGGCATCCTCGAGGTGTCGCTGTCGTTCGACAACGCGGTGATCAACGCCACCGTGCTCGAACGTATGAGCGCGTTCTGGCAGCGGATCTTCCTCACCATCGGCGTGTTGATCGCCGTGTTCGGCATGCGGCTGGTCTTCCCGCTCGCCATCGTGTGGATCACAGCCGGACTGAACCCGGTGGAAGCCTTCGACCTGGCCCTCAACCCGCCGCCCGGCGACGCCCTGACCTTCCCGGACGGCAGCCCGAGCTATGAGAAACTGCTCACCGACGCGCATCCGCAGATCGCGTCGTTCGGTGGCATGTTCCTGGCGCTGCTGTTCCTCAACTTCATCTTCGAAGAGCGCGACATCACCTGGCTGAGCTGGCTGGAGCGGCCCCTGGCCAAGGCGGGCAAGCTGGACATGCTCTCGGTGGTGGTCGCGGGCACCGGCCTGATCCTCACCGCGGAGTTCCTCGCCGACGAGGCGCACCGCTCGACCGTCCTGGTGGCCGGCCTGCTCGGCATGATCACCTACATCGCGGTGGACGGGCTCGGCTCCATGTTCCACACCGAGGAGTACACCGAAGGCGGCCCGTCCGAGCTGGCCAAGGCCACCGGTAAGGCGGGCTTCTTCCTGTTCCTCTACCTGGAAGTGCTCGACGCGTCGTTCTCCTTCGACGGCGTGATCGGCGCGTTCGCCATCACCTCCGACCCGATCATCATCGCGCTGGGCCTCGGCCTGATCGGCGCCATGTTCGTCCGATCGATCACGGTGTACCTGGTGCGCAAGGGCACCCTGGCGGAGTACGTCTACCTGGAGCACGGCGCGCACTGGGCGATCGGCGCACTGGCGGCGATCCTGCTCGTCTCGATCGGCGTGCACGTCAACGAACTCATCACCGGCATGATCGGCGTCGCGTTCATCGGTGCGGCGTTCGTCACCAGCATCCTGCGCAACCGCGGAGCGGACGAAGAGGAACTGGACAGCGAACGGGAACCCACGCCGGTAGGCTGATCCACGGCAAGCAGCCGAAGACCTGTTGCGGCAGCGGCCCCATCCCGACGGATGGCCGCTGCCGCTCTCGTTTCCACAGAGGGGGGATCGCGCCCATGGCGATCGACGGCAACCCCGGCGGCGTCAACCTGTCCAAGGTGACCCTGTCGAAAGCGACACCGAGCATCAACCTGACCAAGCCGGGTGAGCAGCAGGGCACCATGCGGGTCAACCTGAACTGGTCGAGCGGATCCCGGGGATTCTTCCGCCGCTCCAAGCCCGTCGACCTGGACCTCGGCTGCCTCTACGAACTCGCGAACGGCGCCAAGGGCGTCGTCCAGTCGATCGGCGGCAATTTCGGCGCCCTGGACGCCGAGCCGTACATCGTGCTGGACGGCGACGATCGCAGCGGTTCGGGCACGACCGGCGAGAACATGCACATCAACCTCGCCAGGCCCGAACTGTTCAAGCGCATTCTGATCTTCGCCTTCATCTACGAGGGCGTGCCCAACTGGGCTGCCGCGGACGGCGTGGTGACGCTGTACCCGACCTCGGGCCCGCAGATCGAGGTCCGCCTCGACTCGCCGGTGGACGGCGCCCGTTCGTGCGCCATCGCGCTGCTGCAGAACCAGGGGGCCGGCATCACCGTGCACCGGGAAGTGCACTACGTCCACGGCGCCCAGCGCGAACTCGACCAGGCCTACCAGTGGGGCATGCAGTGGCACAGCGCGCGCAAGTAGGTCAGCGCACCGCGGGTACCGGCTGCGGCGCCGCGACCGCGCGTCGCGCCGGGGCGCCAGCGGCGAACACCAGACCGACCAGGCCGATACCGAGCCCCGCGACCGTCGGCAACCGCAACGGCTGATCGATCAGCAGCCAGGCCAGCAGCGCCGTCACGGCGGGCGTCGCGAAGAACAGCTTGCCCACCCTGGTCGCGTCCCACCGCCGCAACATCGCGTTGAGCAGCAGGAACGCGGCCATGGAGTTGACCAGCACCATCCAGGTGAGCGACCCGGCGAATCGGCTCACATCCGACACGTATACCTGGCCGGAGAGCAAGGCCAGCGCGCCCGCGATCGGTGCGCTGACCATCACGTGCAGCGCTGTGGAGGCCCGGGGATCGACGGCGGGTACGAACCGTTTCTGGTACACGGTGCCCACGCTCAGGCCAAGCAGCCCCACCACGCACAGCAGCAATCCGGTCAGCGAGAAGTGCGATCGGTCGAAGACCGCCAGCATCACGCCGATTCCGCCGATGCCGAAACCGAACCACTGCCGCACAGTGACGGTTTCGCCGATCAGTCCGGCCAGCAGCGCGATGACCACCGGATTCAAGCCCTGGACCAGTGCGATCACCGCGGCGGGCACGTGCTCGGCCATCGCCGTGTAGAAGGCGCCGAACTGGACCGCCTGCATAGCCAGTCCGGCGACGAGCACATGGCGCAGCTCGCCTCCCCGCGGCCAGGTGACCCGCGCCGCGAGGGCGTAGGCCGTGAGCAGAACTGCTGCGATGGCGAAACGGGCGAACAACACCAGTAGCGGCGGCGCGGCACCGACCCCGATCACCCCGGCGATGAACGCACTGCTCCACAACATGACGAAAAGCGGCTGAGCGGCCACCATCGCGAATCGACTCTGCACGGGACCTCCCAGAAGTAACCGCCTCGGGTGGTTATCACGGTGGCATCTACCCAACTAACCTGTCAAGGCAGTTACTATGTGGACGTGTTCACCTTCGTGAGCGGCAACCTCGCCTTGGATTTCGCCGGCACCGTCAAGGCGCGCTCGACCACGTTCGACGACGTCCTCACCACTCCCGCCGCGCTGGCCGACTGGATCGTCGCCGCACGGCTGCTCGACGATCCCCCGCCCAGCGACGCGGAGACCCTCGCGCGGGCGGTGCGCCTGCGCGAGGCGGCCTATCGCATGGCGCTCGCCACCGCACAGGCAAGCAACGGCACCGACACCGACCGCCGGACCGTCAACGAGTTCGCCGAGGGCGCACCGCCCTCGGTCTGCCTGCGCGCCGACGGCACGATCGTCCGTTCCGGCGGCGCGGACGCGGCCTTGGCCGCTGTCGCCCGTTCCGCGATCGAGTTACTGGGCGGCCCGGCGCTGGTCAAGGAGTGCGGGCGCCCCGCATGCACCCGGCTGTACGTGGACACCTCGCGCGGCGGCTCGCGCCGCTGGTGCGATATGACGCTGTGCGGGAACCGCGCCAAGAGCGCCGCCTTCCGCGCCCGGCACGGAGGTCTCTAGACCACCGGGACCAGATCGGCGGGGTCGGATCGCCGCACCGGCGGCGACGCCGAGCGATACCCGCGCGGCAACGCCCACAGGAACACGAAGAACAGCACGATCAGCAGGGTCGCGCGCCCCCACACCCCGAACAGGACGATGTTCTCCATCAGCTCGACCGAGTTACCCGACCCCATCGAGTAGAAGTAGCGGAACACGCCGACCCCGATGGCCGCGTCGGCGACGAGATAGCTGCCGATCAGCCACCAGGGCACCTCCAGCAGCACCAGGAACGGCACCAGCCAGAGGGTGTACTGCGGCGAATGCACCTTGTGGAACAAGAGGAATCCACACAGCATCGCACCGCTCACACCTACCCACGGGAAGGCGCCGGTCGTCAGGTAGCGCCGCCAGCCGAGCCACATGGCCAGCGCGAACGCCACGAGCACGAGCACGGGCGAGGCGATCGAGACCAACTGCTGGAACGCCGCCTCACTGTGCGCATCCGGACCGAACATCGGCCGAATTCCCCAGTACCAGACGGAATTCGTGGTGATGTCGGCCTGCCGCAATTGCTGGAAGGTGATCGACGCGCGCCAGCCCTCGTACCCCAGCAGAGCGAACGGCAGGTTCACCGCGACGACGGTGCCGATCGCCGCGGCCGCGGTGAGCAGAGCGCCGCGCACGTCCAGTGCCCGATCCTCGGGATCACGCTCGACGCCTCCGGTCAGCACATACGCCAGCAACGGCAGCACGAAGATGCCCGGGTACAGCTTCAGACAGAACCCGAGACCGAGCAGCACCGCGGCCACGATCCCTCTGGTGCGCACGGAGTAGCGAGTGAGCGCCGCCATCACGTAAACGGCGGCGACCGCGGTGCACACCACCGGGAGCTCCCAGTTGTGGAAGGCGTAGAGCACCAGCGGAGTTCCGGCCGCCCACAGCAGCGCGGCGGGGCCGGCCAGACGAGCGAGCATCCAGGCGGTCAGCAGCGCGAACGGCGCGAGCAGCAGCGCGGAGTACCGCAGGAAATCGGCGTCGTTGTCCGCCTCGACCGCGCCGAGCCACATCAGCACGCCGGTGAGCACCGGATACTCCACCGCGCCGCCGACCAGCGCGCCGTCTTCGGTGATACCGCCGCTCACATACGGAAAGACGTGCTCATTGATGTCCCGGCCGAGCCATAGGAATTGGATGTCCGAATAACAGACGTCCGAATCCTTGATGACATCGAAAACCGTACTGCGGCCGTCCCCGTCGAACGGCTCCCCCGCACAGCGCGCCTTGTTCGCGTATGCCAGCGCCAAGACCACGGCACAGAGCAACACCACCACCGCGGCCAGCGCCGCGCGGCGTCGCACACGGCCTGCGGGCAGGTCGCGGGCGGCGAGTCCGGTCGGCATGGATCCACCCTAAGCCGACCGGCCGGGCGATGCCGCCGTTCCCCTCCCTACGAAGGCGAACCCGAGGGCCGAATCTCGTGCGCGCACGACTGGCCGCCGGGGCGATTTCTCTGCTCAGGTGCCGCTCATGTAGCCTGTTCGGGTTGCTGACGCAACGACCCTCCTGCCACGGACCGTCCGTGGCCGTTTCCTAGTCCACAGGAGGTGATTGGTCCGTGCGTCATTACGAAGTGATGGTCATCCTCGATCCGAGCCTGGACGAGCGCACTGTAGGTCCGTCGCTGGACAACCTGCTCAGTGTCGTTCGCACCGAGGGCGGCAAGATCGACAAGGTCGATATCTGGGGCCGCCGCCGGCTCGCCTACGAGATCGCCAAGCACGCCGAGGGCATCTACGCCGTGGTCGATCTGACCGCCGAGCCCGCCACCGTGAGCGAACTCGACCGCCAGCTCGGTCTCAACGAGTCGGTGCTGCGCACCAAGGTTCTGCGCCACGACAAGTAGTCCGGCAACCCTCGTTTGCGTCGGAGCCTGTGCCTAGGCTCTAGCGCAACAGCGAGACGCGGACTGCACACCGAGCAGGAGGAACCACATGGCAGGCGATACGGTCATCACCGTCATCGGCAATCTGACGGCCGACCCGGAGCTTCGATTCACACCAGCGGGAGCGGCGGTGGCGAATTTCACCGTCGCGTCGACGCCTCGTGTATTCGACCGTAATTCGAACGAATGGAAAGACGGCGAAGCGCTGTTCCTGCGCTGCAATATCTGGCGCGAGGCCGCGGAGAATGTCGCCGAAAGCCTGACCAGAGGTTCCCGTGTCATCGTGAGCGGACGACTCAAGCAGCGCTCCTACGAAACCCGCGAGGGTGAGAAGCGCACGGTCGTCGAGCTCGAGGTCGACGAGGTCGGTCCCTCGCTGCGCTACGCCACCGCGAAGGTCAACAAGACCAGTCGCGGTAGCGGTGGCGGCGGCTTCGGGTCCGGATCCGGATCGGGCAGCGGTGGCAACTACGCCTCCTCCGGTAACAGCGGTGGGCGTTCCGGCGGTGCCGAGGACGACCCTTGGGGCAGTGCGCCCGCGGCCGGCTCCTTCGGGGGCGGCGGCCGCATGGATGACGAACCGCCGTTCTGAGAACGGCCACAACGGCCCTCGATCAGGGCCATCACTGATTACGGAGTACAAGACCATGCCTAAAGCGCCCGCGCGCGAAAAGGTGCTCAAGAAGAAGGCCTGCTCGTTCTGCAAGGAGAGCAAGACCGGAACCGTCACGATCGATTACAAGGACACGGCGTTGCTGCGCAAGTACGTCAGCGACCGCGGCAAGATCCGCGCCCGCCGCGTCACCGGCAACTGCGTGCAGCACCAGCGCGATGTCGCGGTTGCCGTCAAGAACTCGCGTGAGGTCGCGCTGCTGCCTTACGTGTCGACGGCTCGCTGAGAAAGGGAGGCACGCAAATGAAGTTGATTCTGACTGCTGATGTGGACAACCTCGGTGCCCCCGGCGACACCGTAGAGGTCAAGGACGGCTACGGCCGTAACTACCTGCTGCCGCGCGGCCTGGCGATCGCGGCCAGCCGTGGCGCGCAGAAGCAGGTCGAGGGCATCCGCCGGGCGCAGGAAGCCCGTCGGGTCCGCGACCTCGACCACGCCAACGAGCTGAAGCAGGCCATCGAGAGCCTGGATGCGGTCACGCTGTCGGTCAAGACCGCGGGCACCGGCAAGCTGTTCGGCTCTGTGACCCAGTCGGACGTGGCGGCGGCCGTCAAGGCTGCGGGTGGCCCCGTGGTCGACAAGCGCAGCATCGAGCTGCCGAAGGCGCACATCAAGACGACCGGCAAGCACGCCATCGTGGTGCACCTGCACCCGGATGTGGTGGCGAAGTTCGACCTCACCGTCGACGCCGCCTGATTCGAGCACCGCGTCGAGGACCGCTCCCGCCTCCTGTCGGGAGTGGTCCTCGGCTGTGCTCTGTTGCCTCGGGCCGAACTAATTGCCAATTGTTTGCCGAATGACGGAGAGCGTCATTCGGGACAATTCGAGCGTTTCACCGCCCGCAATGGCGCCACATTTCCCAAGCCTGTGGATTACCGGCCAAACCGACCGACCGCAATGTGATTCACGTCATATGCGGCTCACGTGCTGTTAACCCAACACGCCCGGCTGTTCAACTTGGCCGACACGCCGGAACTTCATTAATCCACACGTGGAAAACTGCGGAAGCTGCTATCTATCTGCGGCTTTGACCCCGCCGACCTGGGTTTTCCCCAAGTTGTACACAGGGGCTGCACACGGTTGGGTGAACTCTCCCCAAGTTATCCACAGCTGTGTGCACAGCACGGTTTGGCGCATCCCCATGGGGTCGCCTAGGTTCGTCGCAGTGCCGTGCGCGGGCCGCTCCCAACGGTGTGCACGAGCGGGTGCCGCGCTGGTAGCTGAGCCCCTGGCCACCGGTTATGCCGAAGGTGTCGGTACCAGGGAGTAGAACGAGTCAACAGGGTGGAACCCGGTCGTGGGGTAGAGAGGACGGTCGAGTCTGGTGACAGCCACCGATGACCGCGGGCACACGAATTTCCCACCCGAACCTCCCGGTGAAGACTTCGGCCGCCAGCCCCCGCACGACATGGCGGCCGAGCAGTCGGTGCTCGGCGGCATGCTGTTGAGCAAGGACGCCATCGCCGATGTCGTCGAAGTGATTCGTCCCGGCGATTTCTACCGTCCCGCCCATCAGGCGGTCTACGACACGATCCTCGATCTCTACGGTCGTGGGGAACCCGCCGACCCGGTCACCGTCGCCGCAGGCCTCGACCGCCGCGGCGAACTCAAGCGCATCGGCGGCGCGCCGTACCTGGTGACGCTCACCCAGACCGTGCCGACCGCGGCCAACGCCAGCTACTACGCCGAAATCGTCGCGGAGAAAGCCATTCTGCGCCGCCTCGTCGAGGCGGGCACCCGCATCGTCCAGTACGGCTACGCAGGCGCCGACGGCCAGGACATCGCCGAGGTCGTCGACCGCGCCCAGGCCGAGGTCTACGAGGTCACCGAACGCCGCACGAGCGAAGACTTCCTCCCCCTCGAAGAATTGCTCCAGCCGACGATGGACGAGATCGACTCCATCGCCAGCCGCGGCGGCATATCCCTCGGCGTCCCTACCGGTTTCACCGAACTCGACGAAATCACCAACGGCCTTCATCCAGGCCAGATGATCATCGTCGCCGCGCGCCCTGGTGTGGGCAAGGCGCTGGCCCTGGACACTCCGCTGCCCACGCCCACCGGATGGACCACTATGGGAGAGGTCCGGGTAGGCGATGAATTGCTGGATGCCCATGGCCATCCCACCCGTGTGGTGGCCGCCACCGAGGTCATGTCGGGACGTCCCTGCTATGAAGTCGAGTTCTCCGATGGCGCCGTACTCGTCGCGGACGAACAGCATCAATGGCTTACGGAGACGAGAGCGTCTCGCCGATCCAAGCGCGCACGCGCCGAAGTGCGTACCACCGTGCAGATCGCGAAGACGCTGCGATGCGACACCGCTGATCGCAGACTGAACCACTCGGTCACCAATACCGCCCCCCTTCAGCTGCCTCCACGCACGTTGCCCGTGCCGCCCTACACGCTGGGCGCCTGGCTCGGCGACGGCACCTCGGCTGCCGCACAGCTCACCTGCGCCGATCCGGAGATCGTCGCGCGGATCGAAGCCGAGGGGATCGTCGCGGTCCCGTCGCGCTCGGCTCGGCTGCGTTACCAGCTCAGACTGCCCGCCGACGAGCCGATCGCCGCACGCGAGTGCGTGATCTGCGGGAAGGAATTCGTTCCCTTCACCAGCGAGGTCCGCACCTGTGGACGGTCCTGCGGCGGAAAGGCCCGGTTCCATTCGGCTCCGGTACCACCGCCGCACTGCCCGAATTGCGGCGAGCGTTCGATCGGTCTTCGCCTGTGCCAGAAATGCCGGAGCACCGTCGGGAGCGTGCAGGCGCGTCTCCGGTCGCTCGGCGTGCTCGGTGACAAGCACATCCCGACCGACTATTTGCGGGCATCCGAACAGCAGCGCCGCTCCCTCCTGGCCGGCCTGTTGGACACCGACGGAACTGTGACACACGGCGGCTCCGTCCAGTTCTCTGTCACCAACGCCCGGCTCGTCCGAGACGTGCACGAGCTGATCGTCAGCCTCGGCTACCGCTGCCAGATCTCCACCAAGCGAGCTGCCGGTCGCTCCGAGGAATCGTCCACCGCGTACACCATCACGTTCGCCACCGACGACGTAGTGTTCGGTCTGCATCGAAAGGCCGTACTGCAGAAGGAGCGGCGGGCCGGCCGCAGCACCGTGCGATCGGACTCGCGGTTCATCGCCGACGTGCGCCGGATCGACAGCGTGCCGGTGCGTTGCCTCGAAGTGGACAACGCCGAGCACCTGTATCTGGCCGGACGCTCGATGATCCCGACGCACAATTCCACCCTGGGCATGGATTTCATGCGCAGTTGCTCGATCAAGCATGGCTTGGCGAGCGTTATCTTCTCCTTGGAGATGAGCCGGACCGAGATCGTCATGCGGTTGTTGTCGGCGGAGGCGAAGATCAAGCTCGGGGATATGCGCTCCGGGCGGATGAGCGATGACGACTGGACCAAGCTGGCGCGGCGGATGAGTGAGATCAGCGAGGCGCCGCTGTTCGTGGACGATTCGCCGAACCTGACCATGATGGAGATCCGCGCCAAAGCACGGCGTCTCAAGCAGCGCCACGATCTGAAACTCGTCGTGGTGGACTACCTCCAGCTGATGACCTCCGGAAAGAAAGTCGAATCTCGCCAGCAGGAAGTCTCGGACTTCTCCCGGAATCTGAAGCTGCTGGCCAAAGAGCTCGAAGTGCCGGTGGTAGCGATCAGCCAGCTCAACCGCGGTCCCGAACAGCGAACCGACAAGCGGCCCATGGTGTCCGATCTCCGCGAGTCGGGAAGTTTGGAGCAAGATGCGGACATGGTCATCCTGCTGCATCGTCCCGATGCCTTCGAACGCGACGACCCGCGCGGCGGTGAGGCGGACCTGATTCTCGGCAAGCACCGTAACGGTCCGACGGCCACGATCACCGTCGCCCATCAGCTGCACTTGTCGCGCTTCGTAGACATGGCCCGCGGGTGATGTGCCGCTCCTGATCGATCTGCCCGAGTAACGCTCGGGTCCCCAACTGCGACGTCCTCGGTGACGTATGGCCCGTCGGGGGGCTTGTCCGTCCACTTTGTCGGTGTATGGAATGGGGATCAGGACATGGCTCTTCGCGAGTTCTTCGCGCGGCATCGCATCGCTTCGGCGGTCGCCGCGCCGGCAGTGCTGGGGGTGGCGGCGGTCGTCGCCGCCTCACTGGCACTGACAGCTACGCCGGAAACCAGGGATACGCAGCTCACTTCGTCGGTCACGGAATGCCACGACATGGTGACCATCTCGGTGGCCGGTCGTAATGACACTCCTGTGGCGGGGACCACGAAGATGCTCGTCGACGCCAACGGGCAACCGTTGCCCGCCGCGCTGTCCGGTGACCACAGCAGTGAATGGGTGGATCCGGTCGTGAACGCACCGGCCGACGACGTCGATCCCGGCGCGTACGCCGCGGTCTACATCGCGTACCCGGCGAACATGGCCACCTACGAGGACGCCGTCAACGCGGGTGTCGCGAACACCGAGCAGGTGATGCGGGAGATCGCGCAGGCTTGCCCCGACACCAAGTTCTCCATCGTCGGTTACAGCGAGGGCGCCGACGTGGTTCGTCGCGTCGCGATGAAGATCGGCCATCAGGAGCCGGGCCAGGACGGGGAGTACGGGATCGTCGATCCGGAGGATGTCGTCGGTGTCGTCATCCTCGCGGACTCGGGTCGCTCGGCCGGAGACGGGCCGTTCCCCGGATCGAAGGATCCTTTCGGCAACCCCGACGGCTTCGACCAGCAATATCAGAACGGCACGAAACCGGTTCCCGGTCAGGGTGCGGTGCAGGGGACCAGCGGTGACTTCGGTGCGTTGAACGGCAAGATCGCCTCATTCTGCTCCGACGGGGACCTCACCTGCTCGGCGCCGGAGAACATCTCGCTGCTGCAACTGGTGGTCAACGTGGGCAGGCAGTTGAACGTCGACGCGCTGGAACGAGACGGGCTCACGCCTGCGACCGGGCAGGACGTCGCCGTGGTCCTCAGCCGGATCGCGTTGGCGGCGTTCGCGGACATCCAGTCGCAGCCGAACTGGATGCAGAGCGACGAGACCTTCCTGCAAGTACTGCTGAGGGTGTCGGATCCGGCGTACAAACCGGGCGGGCAGCCGAAGACCCCGGCGAAGGCGGACTCGATTTCGACCGAGCAGATGTCGCCGCTGGCCTACCTGCCGCAGAAGGTGCTCAACGAGATCATCGGCCTCATCGTGACCAACCAGAACACGATCCCCGTGATCTTGAGCGATCCCTACAATCTCACGCTCGGCCCGAACCACACCGGTCACCACTTCGACTACTGGCACGACGCCGACCCCGACGCGGGCAAGCCGCTGACCTCCGCCGAGTACGCGGCCGCTTGGCTCACCCACCTGGCGAAGCAGGCGCAGGCCGGTAAGCAGGTCGACCCGACGTCCAAGCCGCAGGAGGCCGACCTCGCCGCGGTGTACAAGGCGGTGACGACCTCCTCGGCGGCGCCGACCACCGAACCCGCCAAGGAATCGACCACGGCACCGAGGACCACGAGCGCCGCGCCCACGACCACCGGCGGCGCGACGACTGCGACGCCGCCGTCGGAAACCTCGAGTGCGACGACGACACCGCAGGTCACCACCACCACGCCTGCGCCGTCTTCGGTCGCGGCGCCGGTCGAGGCCCCGAAGACGACCACCGCCGAGCCGACCACCACGACAACGCAATCCGCGGCGGCGAGCACCAGTTCCACCGCGAAGGCATCGAACTGATCGACCCACAGGCTCGCGATCACCGCCGAGGGGGGTGATCGCGAGCCGCGGTGTCGTCGGTCAGACCAGGCCGCCGTTGGCCCGAATGATCTGGCCGTTTATCCAGTGACCGTGCGGGCTCGCCAGAAATGCCACCACGGCGGCGATGTCGGCGGGTGTGCCGAGTCGCTGCAGAGGTACGGCGTCGGCGAGTCGCTGAATGGTGGCGTCGTCTTTTCCGTGCAGGAAGAGGTCGGTGGCCGTCGGTCCGGGCGCCACCGCGTTGACGGTCACGTCCCGGCCGCGCAATTCGCGGGCCAGGATCATGGTCAGCGCCTCGACGGCGCCTTTGCCTGCCGCGTAGGCGCCGTAGGTCGGAAATGCCGCGCCGACCACCGACGTGGAGAAATTGACGATCGCCCCACCCGGTCGCAGGCGCCGCGCCGCCTGTTGGTCCACGACGAAGGTGCCGCGAATATTGGTCCGGTACATGCTGTCGAGCACCGCCAGGTCCAGATCGACCAGCGGCGCGAGCTGCATCCGGCCCGCGGCGTGTACCACCACGTCGACACCGCCGAATTCGCTTTCCGCTCGATCGAATACCGCCGCCATCGCGGACTCGTCGGCGACGTCCCCCTGAGCGGTCACCGCTATGCCCCCCGCGCCGCGGATGGCTTCAGTGGTGTTGTCGGCTTCCGCGGCATTCGAGGCGAAGTTCAGGACCACCGCGAACCCGTCACCGGCGAGCTTTTCGGCGCACGCGCGGCCGATGCCACGAGAACCGCCGGTTACCACCGCTACCCGCGCAGACCCACCGTTTGTGGTTGCCACAGGATGCTGTTCCTTCCGTTCGTCGAAGTAACTCCTGAGCTGCTGAACCTATCGCGACGATCCGAGTTCGCCGGATACGGCCGAAGGCAAGCGACCATCCCTATCTCAGCACCAGCGTCGCATTCCGTTGAAGTGGCCGGCCATAGCCGCGCGCATTCGTCGGCCATCGACCGGTGAGCAGCAGCCTGATCGAGTACCGCCGAGAGCGGGAGTCCGGCAGCGAGTCCGGTCGCGCCGTCAGGAATGCGCGCCGCGCAGATGGCGCTCCAGCACTTCGATGCGGCGGCGCTGCAGGTCGGTGAATTCCTCGGGGTGGTGGATCTCCACGCTCAGCCGTCCGTCGAAGGTGCTGATGACGCAGGTGCCGCCGCCCGGTTGCTGGGGACGGCGGCCGGTCAGGTCCGGTTTCGCGAGCATGGTGGAGTGGAAGTCGTCGATGCGCAGCGCGTCCTGCTCGGGTAGCGGCGGGATGTTGCCCCAGTTGGTCGCGATGACCACACCGGGCAGGGCGGGCCTCGGCGCGGCCGCCATGTCCGGGATGCTCAGGGGAGTGCGTTGCACGATGCCCGCGGTCAAGCCCGCGTGCAGCGCTTCGCTGATGCCGCGGGCCGATTCCACCAGCGTCACGTCGGCCGCGGGGGAGAGGTAGTTGGCGAAACCGAGGACGTTCGTCCCTTCGGTGGCGGCGATTTCGGGGCTCACCCTGGTCCGCAGGTCCACGGAGTACAGGTAGAGCAGTCCGGTCAGCGGCAGTTCACGAATCTCGGCTTCGGTCCGCAGCAGAGCCGCCGACACCAGACCGTGCACCGTCACGTTCTCGCGATGCCCCAGTGCGACCAGCGCCGCGGTCTCTTCCTGGGTGAGCAGACAACGGGTGGTGCGCAGTATCGGGTACTCGTCGTCGCGCGGCTGTGGAATCGGCGTCTCGGTGGCGGAGGTCTCAGCGGCGGGCACGGAGCCGGGCAGCGCCATCTTCTCGATGCCCCGCGCCGCGAGCAGGTGCTCCACCGGTTCGGGGAACGCGTGCACCGGCAGCTCGAGCGCACGACCGCCGAGCACGTCCCGGTACCCCGTCCAGAGTTCGGCGACGATGGCGAAGGCGTGATAGGCGTCGGCGATGCTGTGATGGATCATCAACGTGACACCGGCGGTATCGCCGTCACGCACCACGCACAGCGCGCAGACACCCGCGCGCTGGTCGAATTTGGCGCCGGTGAGCGGGAATTCGGGATCGGCGTCGGTGACGAACATCTCGGGCGTGGCGTCCGTGACGGCGAAGACGTGACCGCCCTCGCCCGACACCTCGATGCGGGCGCGCAGGATCGGATGCGCCCGGGCGACGGCCTCGAAAGCGGCCGTCAAGGCGGGCAGGTCCAGCCGACCGGATACCCGGGCCGAATAACCGATGAAGACCTCGCCCGCGGCGAACATTTCCTCGCTCGGGGCAAGCCGGCGGATGACGTCGACCACGATGATGCATTCCCTTCGCTCCCGGCGAGACTAGCCCGAACATCTTGCCCGCGCGGATCATTCGTCGAAATCGGGCGAACAGGACAGGTTCAACCGTCCAGAATCGGCCTTGTCACCTGCGGGAACTGGATCTGTCGGATGATCGGATCACTTGGATAGGCTCCGAACGGTGGGAAGCGAGCGGAGTATGTCCCGAACCGAGCAGATCCAGTCCGGGCCGGCCGGTGCGCGCCGAACGGCGGTCCGGCGATGACGCGCCGGGGGTGGACGCTGTTCCTGGCGATGGGCGTGATCTGGGGCGTGCCGTACGCGATGATCCGGATCGCGGTGGAGGATCTCGACCCGATCGTGGTGGCGTTCGGCCGCACACTGATCGGCGGCCTGCTGCTGTTGCCGATCGCGCTCTACCGCGACGTGCTGACCCCGGTGCTGCGGCGGTGGCGGCCGCTGTTGCTCTACACGCTGGTGGAGATCACCGGTCCGTGGTTCCTGATCGGATACGCCGAGACCACGCTGAACAGCTCGACCGTCGGCTTGCTGATCGCGGCGGTGCCGCTGATCGCGGTGGTGATCGTGACCGTGCTCGGCCACGACCGGTTCGACGCACGCCGGGTGGTCGGCTTGCTCGTCGGATTCGCGGGTGTCACCGCGCTCGTCGGCTTGGACGTCGACCTGGGTAATCCGGCGGCCATCGCCGCGATCGGTTTGACCACGATCGGATACGCGGTGGGTCCGATCGTCATCAGTCGCGCGCTGGCCGATCTGCCTCCGCTGGGCGTGGTGACCGGGTCGCTGCTGCTGGCGGCTGCGATCTACGCGCCGTTCGCGGGCTGGCTGTGGCCCGCGCACATCACCGCCGATGCGGCCTGGTCGGTACTCGGCCTCGCGGTGATCTGCACGGCCGCGGCATTCCTGTTCTTCTTCGCGCTGATCGCCGAGGTCGGCCCCGCCCGCGCGACGGTGATCACCTACATCAATCCCGCGGTGGCGATCCTGCTCGGCGTCACGGCACTCGACGAGCCACTGACCGCGGGCATGGCGATCGGCTTCCCGCTGGTCATTCTCGGTTCGGTGCTCGGGACCGCGCGCAGCCGCGAGGAGCGGGTGGCCGCGGACCGGCCCGCGCCGCCCACACCGGAGGCGGCCGTCCAATTACCCGAGAGGTAATCGCCACGGGGCACGCGCACACCGAGAATGGGGAACGCGCCGCACGATCGCGCGGCAGAGCTTCGAAAGGACCCCTCGTGTCAGTCACCGTGCCCGCCACTCGAGCGGTGGTCGAAGAGTTGTTGCGGCGAATCGGTTCCGGTGACGCGGAAGCGGTGGCCGAGTTGTACGCCGAACACACTGATTGGCAGCTCAATTGGCCGGAGGCGGAACACGGCCGGACGGCGACGCCGTGGATCCGGCACCGTCGCACCCGCGCCGAAGCCGCTGAGCATTTCCGCTCGATCGCCGAACACCATGTGCCGGAGGAGGTGGCCACGCGGGTCGACCGCGTGCTCGTCGACGGTGCCGACGCCGTGGTGCTCGGGGAGATCCGGCAGACCGCGCGCCGCACCGGCCGCGCCTATCGCGCGCGGTTCGCTCTGCACCTCACGGTGCAAGGCGGTCTGATCACCCGGCACCACGTCTACGAGGACAGTCTCGCCGTCGCCCAGGCATTCGATCCGGGAGTATGAGCGCGTAATACGCTGTTCAGGGTGCTGGATTCAACCGAAGACTTCGCAGACGAACTCGCCGATGTGGCCGCCACCCGCGCCGCCTACGACGACATCGCCGAGCTCTATACCGAGCTTTTCCGGCACCACCTCGCAGGCGCGACGCTCGACCGGGCGATGCTCGGCGCGTTCACGGAATCGGTGGCGGGCAACGGTTCCGGGCCGATCGCCGATCTCGGCTGCGGGCCCGGACGGATCACCGGCCATCTCGCATCGTTGGGTGCGCGGGTGTTCGGCATCGATCTCTCGCCGCGAATGGTGGAGCTGGCTCGCGTTGACTATCCACAGCTGTTCTTCGCGCAGGGTTCTGTGGAACAGCTACCACTGGGCAATGAGGTGCTCGGCGGCATAGTGGCGTGGTATTCGTTGATCCATACTCCACCGGAGCGCGTGCCGCACGTGTTGAACGAGTTCTACCGGGTACTCGCGAGCAAAGGGCACGTATTGCTGGCTTTCCAAACGGCCGACCTGCCCGATGCGGTGGAAGCTTTCGACCATAAGGTGGTTCGCGCGTACCGGTGGGCGCCCAAACGGCTCGCGCGGCTGCTCGGCGCCGCCGGGTTCACGATGATCGCTCGCATGGTGCGCGAGCCGGGACCCGAGGAGCGGTTCGGGCAGGCCTACCTGCTGGCTTCGAAGGATCGGTGATTCACCGAACACGGTCCATCCCGTCCGGGTAAGTTCGTCGTGTCGCGGCGGTTTCCTGGCTGCACGAGCCCACCGACAACGTGGTCGATCTGAAATCCAACACTTGCACCATGTCGTCAGGGGGCGACTCATCATGGAATTCATCGCGCCGGTCGATGCCGTCTTCTTACTCGCCGAATCCCGCGAACAGCCGATGCACGTCGGAGCGCTGCAACTATTCGAGCCACCAGAGGGCGCCGGAGACGACTTCGCCGCGCAGGTCCACGACAAACTCTTGGGCAGCACGGACGTCGATCAGAGGTTCCGCAAGCATCCGGCAACGATCTTCGGAGCGCCACAGATGGCGTGGACATATGCCGAAGAGGTCGAGCTCGACTACCACGTGCGGCGGCTGGCCCTGCCCGGGCCAGGGCGGATGCACCAGCTCGTCGATCTGGCCTCCGGGCTGCACAGCACTTTGCTCGACCGGCATCGCCCGCTGTGGGAGTTCCATCTGATCGAGGGCCTCGCCGACGGCAGGTTCGCGCTGTACTCGAAGATGCATCACGCGCTGATCGACGGCGTCTCCGCACAGCGCCTGCTGCGCCGCACGCTGACCAGCGATCCGGCCTCCAGCGCCACCCGGGTGCCGTGGCATCTGCCGCATGGCAGGCGCAGGGCGGCGACCGGCGCCGGGGGCGCGGCCCGGAATCTGGTCTCCGCGGCGGCGTCCGGCGCCTCGCTGCTGCGCGCTGCCCGTACCGCTCTGCTGCGGCAGCAGCTGAGCTTGCCGTTCGCGGCTCCGCGCACGATGTTCAACGTGCCGATCGGGGGCGCGCGCCGATCGGCGGTCCGGTCCTGGTCGCTGGATCGGCTGCAGCAGGTCAAGAAGGCGACCGGCTCGACGCTCAACGATGTGGTGCTCACCATGTCGGCGGGCGCGTTGCGGCGGTACCTGATCGAGCGAGACGCCCTGCCCGACAAGCCGTTGATCGCGATGGTGCCGATGTCGCTGCGCGCCGAGGACGACGACGACACCAACGGCGTGAAGGTCGGGGCGGTGCTGTGCAACCTCGGCACCGACATCGCCGATCCGCTCGACCGCCTGCAGGTGGTCAGCGCGTCGATGCGGGACGGCAAGGACGTCTACCGCACGCTGTCGTCCAACCAGACGATGGCGCTGTCGGCGCTGATGCTCAGCCCGCTCGCCCTCAATCTCGTGCCCGCGCTGATTCCGTGGACCAATCCGACCTTCAACATCGTCATCTCGAACGTACCGGGGCCGCGCGAACCGATGTACTGGAACGGCGCCCGGCTCGACGCGAGCTATCCGCTGTCGATCCCGTTCGACGGCCAGGCGGTGAACATCACGCTGACCTCCAACGCGGATAATCTCGACTTCGGCCTGGTCGGCTGCCGCCGCAGTGTGCCGCAACTGCCCCGCCTGCTCGATCACCTGGAGTCCTCGCTGGCCGAGCTGGAGCGCGCCGCCGTCTGACACTCGACGCATTCCGCAGAAAACTAGAACGTGTTACTGTCGATGCATGGTGCGCAGGCCCGTTGCGGACGCCGCAGCCGCTTCATGGCGATATCAGCGGCTCGCGGCGAACTCGACGTGTAGCGGCCCCGTCGTACCCACCGGCAATTATGCAACTCGTTCTAGTACACCTGCGCCGCGCCGTTCGCGGCGGAGCAGTTAGGGAGACCAGCACGCCATGCGTACCGAAATCTGCGAACGGCTCGGGATCGAATTCCCCATCTTCGCCTTCACCCACTGCCGCGACGTGGCGGCCGCGGTCAGCAACGCGGGCGGACTCGGCGTGCTCGGCGCCGTCGGCTTCACCGCCGAGCAGCTCGAGGTCGAACTGGCCTGGCTGGACGAGCACGTACAGGGCGTGTACGGCGTCGACCTGGTGATCCCCTCCAAGTACGAAGGCAAGGGCATCGACGGCCTGTCGCCCGAGGAACTGGAAGCCAAGCTGGCCGAGATGGTCCCGCAGGGACACCGTGATTTCGCCGAGAAGATCCTCGCCGACCACGGCGTGCCCCAGCTGCCGGACGGCGAACACCACAACCAACTGCTCGGCTGGACCTCCACCACGGCGGGGCCGCAGGTGGAGGTGATTCTCCGGCATCCGAAGGCGAAGCTGGTCGCCAATGCCCTCGGCACCCCGCCCGAGGACGTGGTCAAGCAGGTGCAGGACTCCGGCAGGCTGATCGGCGCGCTGTGCGGTTCGGTCAAGCACGCGCTCAACCACAAGCGAGCGGGCCTGGACTTCGTGGTCTGCCAGGGCACCGAGGGCGGCGGCCACTGCGGCGAGGTCTCCTCGCTGGTGCTGTGGCCCCAGGTCATCGACGCAGTCGGCGACCTGCCTGTGCTGGCCGCGGGAGGTATCGGCAACGGCCGCCAGGTGGCCGCCGCGATGGCGATGGGCGCCGCGGGCGCGTGGACCGGTTCGGTCTGGCTGACGGTGGAGGAGGCCAACGTGCCGCCCGCGCAGATGCAGACCTACATCGACGCCACCAGCCACGACACCGTTCGTTCGCGCGCGTGGACCGGCAAGCCCGCCCGCATGCTGCGCAACGACTGGACCGAGGCGTGGGAGCAGGCCGACACCCCCGATCCGCTGCCGATGCCGCTGCAGATGATGGTCGCGCTGGACGGTGTGAAGCGTGGCCACCGCTACCCGGAGGCCGCCAAGGACGTGAACTTCAATCCGGTCGGCCAGATCGTCGGCATGATGAACCGGGTCGAGCGCTCCGCCGACGTGGTCAATCGGCTGATCCAGGAGTACGTCGAGGCGTGCGAGCGCCTGAACAAGCTCAACGGCGGGATCTGAGGCCCGAGCGCCGAGTCCGGGGCGGCGATGCCATGCGGGACGCCCGCAGGCATCCCACCTGGTTCCCTCGCTCTGCTCGTGCGATCACCGACCTTCACCGTCGGCGTGATTTCGCGGCAGCGCAGGTGAATTCGCTGGGGCCGGAATCGATCTGGGCAGCGCGGCCACCCGTGGGTCGCCCACCGTCGCATCCGGGTTTCGACCGGCATTGTCTGGGACAGACGATGCCGACGAACTATGCGGCCATGTCGACTTCCTGGCATCGCCTGGACAGATCACGGACAACTGACCAAAACCGTCTCAGACGCACTGTGCGGTGTACGAGAGCTACGCGGTGGCGGCGTGGGACCGGCCGTCGCCCTCCTCGGCCGCGGCCACCAATTCGTCGAACCGCGCGATGACCTTCTCGTGGTACATGCCGAACAGATCCTCGAACAGCGCCAACTGCGCCTCGCTCGGGCCGGAGCCGGAATCCCACACCGCGGCCAGTGCCCGCCAGACCAGCACGTGCAGGTCCGGCGCGCCCGCGAAGTACGCCTCGACCGCCTCCGGCACCTCGAGCACCATCTCGCCGATCGAGTTCATGATCGCGCGCTGCATAGGAAGACCGAGCACGGTAAGCAACCTGCGTACCAGCGCGACCTCGAGCGCCAGAATCTGACGCAGGTCCGGAACATCTTGACGAGCAATCGATTCGAGTTCGTCGATGATGGCTTTCATTTCGGCCGAATCGATCCGCTGCGCGTGACCGGTGTAACCGAGCAGCGCCTCGAGCACGAGATTGCGCTCGACGTCGACGATGTCGCGGAACATCTCTATCGCGATGTCCGGCATGGGAATCGAGAACCGGAACAGCTGGCGGTACACCTCGACGCCGCCCGCCTCCCGGACATCACGAATCGTGAATCCCTTGCCGCGCCGGGCTTCGACGAAGCCGTACGACTCCAGCCGGCCCAAGGTCAGCTGCGCGGTCGCGCGGTTCATGTCGAATTCCTCGGCTACCTGACGAACCGACGGCATGAGATCCCCCGGCTGATATTCCCCAGCGGCAACCCGGCGCGCCAACTCGTCGGCAACGTCGGCGACCACCGTTTGGGATCCCATCGAAGTCACCTTTCGACTGCTTTCGAACACGTCCCAGACAGTCTAGGCCCTACTGTGCAGTACTGCACGTGTGTCACACTGGTCCGCGCGACTGTGAGGTGAGTCATGACCATCCGGCCCTTCGGAGAGCGCCCCGAGGAGGGGGCGACGGGGAGGCGATCCCGGCTTTTCGCGTCGCGGTCGCACGGTAAACCTCCTGTTCACGGCGTTGTTCGTGGCGCGAAGCTCGCCGCGCTGCCGATGGCGTTCGCCGGGCGGCAGGCCGCGGGCGTCGGCAAACGCGCCCTCGGCAGATCGGCCGAAGAAGTCAATCGCGACATCCAGCTCCGCACCGCACAGCACATTTTCGAGGTGCTCGGCGAGCTGAAAGGCTGCGCCGCGAAGCTAGGGCAGCTGTTGGCCATCTACGAGCTGGCGCTGCCGCCGGACCTGGCCGAGCCGTACCGGATCGCGCTCAGCAGGCTGCAGGACGCCGCGCCCGCCATGCTGCCGCACACGGTGCATGCCGCGATGGCCGACAGCATGGGCGCCCAATGGCGTTCCCGTTTCCGCGAATTCGACGATCGCCGCGCCGCCTCGGCCTCGCTCGGGCAGGTGCACAGAGCGGTGTGGCACGACGGCAGGCCGGTCGCGGTCAAGGTGATGTACCCCGGCGGCAGGCAGGCGGTGGAGCGCGATCTGGACCACCTGCGCCGGATCTCCTATCTCGCATCGGTATTCCTGCCCGGCGCGGACGTGAAATCGGTGACCGAAGCCATCTGCGCGTCGGTCACCGGGGAACTCGATTACGCGGCCGAGGCCGATCATCAGAGAGCTTTCGCCGCCGCCTATGCCGGCGATCCGGACCTCTATGTGCCCGATGTCGTTGCCCAGCACGGTGACGTCCTGATCAGCGAATGGATCGACGGCACGCCGGTGCCCCGCATCGTCGCCTCCGGCACGCAGGCCGAGCGCGACCGGGTGGGCATGCTCATGGTCCGCTTCGTGACCTCGGGCTGGGGCAGGCACGGGCTGCTGTACGCCGATCCGCATCCGGGCAACTTCCGCGTGCTGCCCGACGGCAGGCTCGGCGTAATGGATTTCGGCGCGTGCTGTGCGTGGCCGCCCGCGGGTTTCGACGAACTGACGCTCGACTGCTGCAAGGCGATCTTCCGGGGTGGGCCAGGGGATCTGGCGGCGGCCACGCGCAGGCACGGCTTCGTGGAAACGGGGCGGGCCTTCGACAGCGAGGCGCTCTACGCCGCGATCACCCCGTGCGGTGAGCCGCTCCGGCACACGACCTATCGGCTCACCACGCGCTGGCTACGCCGACAGGTGCTGCGCACCACGAACCCTCGCCTGACCAACGTGATCCGGCAGATGACCATGCCCGCCTATTTCACGCCGTTCGCGCGCTCGTTCCTCACGCTGGTCGGCGTGCTCGGCCAACTGGAGACCGAAGGCTCCTTTCGCGACGAAATCGTGCGCTGGCTACCGCAATTGAGCGAAGCGCTCACCGTGGTCGAGGAGCCGGATACCACCCCGCCGACGGTTGACCTGGCCGCCGTACGGAGGCAGCGGCTCGATACGGGCGAGCGGGAGCTGCCGATCGGGTGACCCCGATCAGCAAGGCAGGCAAGCGTATTCGATATGCTGCGTAGCGAGCGGGATGAACACTGGAAAGATCACCGTCCCATACCGTCCCAGACAGTTGACTCCGGCTGACTCCGGCTGTCTACGCTGGTCCGGCGCAGGCGCGTCACCGCGACAACCACGCGTGCCAATCCGGCGCGATGAGCGCCGCCATCTCGTCATAGCCCGCGGCCCCCGGATGCGCACCGTCGCCCGCGCGTACCTCCGCACACCACACCGGATTGCCGCGCAGTGGCTGGTGCACGCGCACGTACGGCACGTCCGCCGCCGCGCACACCCGCGCGAACCGCTCGTCCAGCGCCGCGGTCCGGGCATTGTGCTCGGCGTCCGCGATCGGCGGCGGAGCGACCAGCAACACCCGCCAGTTTCGTTCGACCGCCTGCGCGAGCAGCTCGCTCAGGTTGGCCAGCGATTCCTCGGGACCCACCCTCGGGCCGCCGTTCTCGTGCATGGCGTCGTTCACTCCGAACGACAGCACGACCCTGGCGTCCACACCCTCCGGCAGCCTGGGCGAGCATTCGGCCCTGAAACGCGCCAGGATCTCGGCCGAGGTCTGCCTGCGCACCCCGAGGTTGTAGGCGGTCGACGGCACGCCCCGCGCATACGCGGCGGACGTGAGCCGGCCCGCCCAGCCCAGGCCGCGCGGGTCGCCGACACCGGCGACGAACGAGTCTCCGACAAAGCACACACGCAGATCACGGCTCACCCGCACGATCCTCGCAGCGCCGAGACCGGACCGCGCGCACCGCCCGCGGGCAATATGATCGCGGAGGGTTCGACCGGGAGGGAGTTATGGTGACAAGCGAGCCGGGACTCGCGACGCCGCCGCAGTGGTTCGCGGAGTTGTTCGCCCATCGGCGCTGGATCCGCCGCACCCACCCGTTCCCGCACGTTTACGCCAGGGACGTCTTCGTTCCCGAGTTCTACCAGCGGATGGCCGATGAACTGGAGCGGGTACGCCGGGAGCGCCCCGGCCTGTTCGACACCGTCGCCGCCGGCTACAGCGCCGACGGCATCCGGTTCGCCGACCTGCGCGACGGTCCGCTCGGGGTGTTCGGCTCGCGGGAGTGGCACGACCTGGTCGCCCGGCTCGGCGGAGTGGAAGCGACCGGCGACGTCGAAGGCTCGGTGCACCATCACGGGCCGGGCAGCCCGTTCGGCTGGCCGCACAACGATCTCAACCCGGCCTGGTTTCCCGGGCCGCCGCCTGGTTGCGACGAGGTGCGCTTGCCCGACAGCACGGTCGACACCAAGACCGGGGCGCGGGCGGCGGGCGTCCTCGCCCGCGAGACCGTGCGGGCCGTGGCGGTGCTGTTCTATCTCGGCAATCCTGGGTGGCAGCCGGGCGACGGCGGCGAGACCGCGCTCTACGACCACGTCGCCGACGCATCCGCGCTGCCGTCGGTGGTTCTCGTCCCGCCGCTGGACAATTCGCTGCTGCTGTTCGAGGTCACACCGCGCAGCTGGCATACCTTCGCGGGCAACAACGTCCGCGACCGCAACTGCGTGGTGATGTGGGTGCATCGCACGAGGGCGGATGCCGAAGGGCGCTGGGGAGGAGACAAGATTGTCCACTGGTGAACGCCGTGTCTGCCTGCTCACCGGCGCGAGCGGCACCCTGGGCGACGCCTTCTGCCAGGCCTACTACCGCGACTACGACATCGTCGCGGTGTGCCGCACGCGCACACCCGCGGTGCCCTCGCAGCTGGAGTGGTACGTCGATCCGCTGGCGCCGGAGGCCGCGGTGCCGGAGAACGACGCACGCGTCTTCGTGGTCCGGTCCGATCTGACCGAGCCGGACGAAGTGGAACGGGTGGTGGACCTGGCGCTGGCCCGGTTCGGCCGGGTCGACCTGCTGGTGAACAACGCGGCGCACGTTCGGCTGCATCCGCGCGGCATCGTCGACGGCGACGCGGCGCTGGACGACTTCGATCCCCATTTCAGGCTGAACGTCGCGGTGCCGCTGCGTCTTTCGGCGCGACTGGCACAGCGCTGCTGGTTGCACGCGGGCTCCGAGAATCGCGCGCGCAACCGCAACATCGTCAACGTCTCCAGCATTTCCGGGTCCGAGGTCTACCCGGGCCAGACCCTGTACTCCGCATCGAAAGCCGCGCTCAACCAGCTGACCCGCTCGATCGCCGCCGAGTTCGCCGAGTTCGGCGTGCGCGTCAACGCCATCGCGCCGACGACGTTCCCCGTCCTGGTCCCCACCGAACTGGTCGCGCGGGCGATCGTGGAACTCGACGCGAGCGACCGATCCGGTGGGGTGTACGGCGTCGGCGTCGAGCTGGACCGGGCGGACGGCTCCTCGTTGCGGCTCGACGACGCCGAACCCTAGCCGCGGGCTATTCGCTCGCGTCCAGCCCCGTGGCTCGCTCGGACAGCGTCCACAGCCGCCGGGCGAGATCGGCGTCGGTCGCTTGCTTGTTGCGCGGCGGCTCCAGCTCGAAACGATGGAAGTACTGGCCGTTGATCGCCGCACCGTCGGCGGTGGTGGCCAGGTGCACCAGCGGTTCGGCGCCCTTGTCCGGGCGGATGAAGAACGGGCGCGACAGCGGAGACCGGATGAACCAGCCGAGGCCGAGCGGGGCTCGGTCGTAGACGTGGGTGGCGACGGCCCCGGGATGGAAAGCCGCAGTGGTGATCCCGGTGCCGGCGGTGCGCCGGGCCAGCTCCCTGGTGAACAGGATGTTGGCCAGCTTCGACGTGCCGTACGCTCCGAGCTGGCTGAACGAGCCCGTCGCCGCGTTGGCCGTGTCCAGGTTCAGCTTGGCCATCCGGTAGGTCATGCTCGCGGTGTTGACCACCCTGGCTTCGGACCGGGTCAAACGCTCCAGCAGCAGGTTGGTCAGCAGGAACGGCGCCAGGTGGTTGACCTGGAAGGTGAGTTCGTTGCCGTCGTCGGTGACCGTGCGCTTCGGCCACGCGCCGCCTGCGTTGTTGGCCAGCACATCGATCCGGGGGTACCGGTCGAGCAGCTGATCGGCCAGCTTGCGCACGTCGTCGAGCCGGGCGAAGTCGGCGACGAACGGCTCAGCGCCCGCCTTCGCGGCCACCTCGGCCGTCCGCTCCGGCGATCGCCCGACGACCGCGACGGTGGCGCCGCGTGCCGCGAGCCGCTGCGCCGCAGCGGCGCCGATACCCGAGCTCGCACCGGTCACCACCACCGTCTTGCCGGTGAGGTCCTTCTCCTGTACCTGGTCCTGCGCTGCCATTCCTGCCTCCCGAGCATCGGTTACGTGACCCGATCGTCTTCGGCTCGCGCCTGTTCGGCAAGTATCGACGCGTCCGAGTAGTGCTCGGCGATCTCGTCACTGGTGGTCAGCCATACTCCCGGGTGGGCGGCCACGTACTCGAGCGCTTGATCCAGGTATTTGATCCGGAAGGCCTGCCCGATCACGAACGGGTGCAGGGCCAGCGCCATGACCCGCCCGCTGTCGGCCGACTCGGCGTAGAGCTGGTCGAGCTGATCGCGGACGATCCGCACGAAGTCCGGGCCGCTGGTGGCTTTGCCGAGGAAAAGCGTGTTGTCGTTGAGCTCTACCGAATAGGGGACGCTGAGCAGGCCGGGTACCGACAGGGGATAGGGCTGGTCGTCGTTGGTCCAGTCGAGGACGTAGCCGAGGCCGAGTTCGGCCAGCAGCGCGGGGGTTCGGAAGGACTCGGTGAGCGCGGGCCCCATCCAGCCGCGCGGCCTGCGGCCGGTCGCGCGCTCGATGGTCGCGACCACGTCGGCGAGATACGCGCGCTCCTCGTCCGCGGGCAGGTCCGCCTGGAAGACGGAGTTGTTCTTCCCATGCGCGAGCCACGCCCAGTTCCGGCGCACCCCCGCCGTCACGATCTGCGGATTGTGTTCGACGACGTCGGAATTGAGCAGCGCGCTGGCGCGGATGCCGTGCCGGTCGAGCGCCTCGATGATCCGCCAGATGCCGACGCGCGGCCCGTAGTCGCGCCAGCCGTAGTTCAGCGGGTCGGGCGCGAGCCCTGCGGTGCCGGGAAAGATGCTCGTGGACGGTCGGTCCACCTGGTAGTGCTCGACGTTCAGCCCGACATAGAACGCGACCCGGGCGCCGCCGGGCCACCGCAGCGGCGGGCGGTCGACGATCGGGCTGTAGTCGAAGAGTTCGTTGTCCATGCCCCCATGCTCGAACTTGACACTAATGTGAGGATCAACCTCGAGAAGAGTGAGATAGGGCACACCAGGGTGGCCGATGCCCGACACCACGGGCAACTCGTCGAGCGCATCGGCCGGTATCGTGCAGCGAACGTACCAACTGATTTCGTACGCACATGGGTAACTCACCGGGTACGCCCAGAACAGGAGTGGCGCGCAACGCAGGACCTGCGTCTCGGTCCGGCGCCACCCGACCAGTACGGCCTAGATACCCGGAGAGGCGGGCGAGCATGCGAGTGGACGGGCGGGAGATCCCGGTCACGGGCAGCCTGCTACAGCCACTGATCCGGCGGACCAGTGACATCGTCCGGGTAGTCCTCGCATCGCTGTGGGTGGCGGTCGTGATCGCGGCCTCGCTGATCACCCGCCCGGAATGGCTGGCCTTGGAGAGCTCGGTCTCCACCATCGTCAATTTCCTCAATCCGGACCAGGCGAACCTGGTGTACCTGGTCTACGGCATGGCGATTCTCGCGCTGCCGTTCGCGATCCTGATCGAGCTGATCATCGGCAGGCAGTGGAAGCTGCTGGCAGGCTACGCCGCGGCCGGGGCCGTCGCCGGACTGCTGCTGTCCATCACCGGCACCGGGCTGTCCGCGCCGAAATGGCATCTGCAGGTGCCGGATCGGCTGGACACTTTCCTGTCCCAGTTCCTCGATGACCCGCGCTGGATCGCGATGATCGCCGCGATGCTCACGGTCGCCAGCCCGTGGCTGCCCATCCGCCCGCGCCGCTGGCTGTGGTTCCTGTTGCTCGCGTTCGCTCCGATCCATCTCGTGGTCAGCACGGTGGTGCCCGCGCGAGCGATGTTCGGCCTTGCGGTCGGGTGGTTGGTCGGCGCGGTGATCGTGCTCGTGGTGGGCACGCCCGCGCTGGAGGTTCCCCTCGATGCCGCCGTCCGTCTGCTCGCGAGACGCGGTCACACGGTCACCGGTATCACGGTGGTGCATCCGGCGGGCCGGGGGCCGCTGGTGCTCGCCGCCGCCACCGAAGGGCCGGAACGCGAGCTGGTGATCGAGATGTTCGGCAAGAACCAGCGCAGTTTCGGCGCGCTGCGGCAGCTGTGGCGCTGGCTCACGTTCCGCTCCAGTGAAACCGCGGCCATGCACGGTTCCATGCACCGTGCGGTCGAGCACCGTGCGCTGATGACGGTCGCCGTCGGCGACCTCGGGCTCGCCAGTTGCGCCCCCGTCGCGGTCGCCGCGCTGTCGCGTGGCTGGATGTTGTACGCGCGCACCCAGCCCTGCGGTACGGCGATCACCGACCAGTCCGCCGACGTGCTGCCCGAGGTGTGGCGAGCACTCGACACCTTGCAGCAGAAGCAGATCGCGCACGGCGACCTGCGGCCGGCCGACATCCGCGTCGCGGACGGCGCGACGCTGTTCGGCGGCTTCGGCAACGCCGAGTACGGAGCGTCCGAGGCGCAGCTGCAGTCCGACATCGCCCAGTTGCTCGTGACGACCACCGCGACTTTCGGCAAGGAACCCGCGGTTCGGGCGGCGATCGAAACCCTCGGCGAAGCGCGGGTGCTCGCCGCGGCGAGGCGATTGACCAAGTCGGCCATACCGACCGGGATCCGCAAAGCGGTCCCGGAATGGAAGTCCGCGCTGTCCGACGCCCGCGACGAGGTGCGCAAACAGACCGGTCAGGATCGGATCGCGGCCGAGCAGATCACCCGGTTCTCCCGCAACCAGATCATCCAGCTGGTCCTGCTGATCGCGCTGGTGTACGTCGCCTATCCGTTCATCAGCGCCGTGCCCACCTTCTTCACCCAGTTGCGAACGGCGAACTGGTGGTGGGCGCTGCTCGGGCTCATGGTCTCGGCCCTGACCTACGTGGGCGCGGCGGCGGCGCTGTGGGCTTGTGCGTCCGGCGCGGTCAGCTTCCGCAACCTGGTGATCATGCAGATCGCGAACACCTTCGCCGCGACGACGACCCCCGCGCGGGTGGGTGGGCTCGCGTTGAGCGTGCGCTTCCTGCAGAAGGGCGGGGTAGGCGCGGTGCGCGCCACGGCAGCGGTGGCGCTGCAACAGGCCGTGCAGGTGATCACCCACGTCAGCCTGCTGCTCGCGTTCAGCATCTTGGCGGGCACCTCGACGGACCTGTCGCACTTCGTCCCGGACGCCACGGTGCTGTATCTGCTCGCCGGTGTCGGCGTCGGCATCGTCGGCACGTTCATGTTCGTGCCGAAACTGCGCCGCTGGCTGAACAACGCGGTCCGGCCGCAGCTGCAGGAAGTTCTCGGCGAGCTCGCCGCCCTCGCTCGCGACCCCAAGCGGTTCGCGGTGATCGTGCTCGGTTGCGCGGCGATCACCCTCGGTCTCGCCGGTGCGCTGTGGGCCAGCGTGGAGGCGTTCGGCGGCGGCACCACCTTCATCACTGTCACCATCGTCACCATGATCGGCGGCACCCTGGCCTCGGCCGCGCCGACCCCGGGCGGTGTCGGCGCGGTCGAGGCCGCGCTGATCGGCGGTCTGGCCGCCTTCGGCCTGCCCGCGAACATCGCCGTGCCCTCGGTGCTGCTCTACCGGGTGCTGACCTGCTGGCTCCCGGTGTTCTGCGGGTGGGCCACCATGCGCTGGATGGCGAAGAGGGATCTCATCTAGGCGGCTGCCTCGCCTTGGCTCGGCCCGGCGCGGGTCGTGGACGGGCTTCGTCCTTCATGGCTTGGTTGCCAGGAGGACAGCGGTCGCGGGACGCACCGTGACGAATCGGACGTCCTCGAATCCGGTCGCGCACAGCAAGTCTCGATACCGTCGGATGTCGATGGCCGCCAGG
Organism: Nocardia abscessus; assembly: GCF_015477775.1. Taxonomy (GTDB): domain Bacteria; phylum Actinomycetota; class Actinomycetes; order Mycobacteriales; family Mycobacteriaceae; genus Nocardia; species Nocardia abscessus_A. The sequence continues at coordinate 640,306 of NZ_JADLQO010000001.1, forward strand.
GGATCGTCGTGCGCGGTGTCGCGGGTGCGGTGGGCCGCGAACCGCGCCATGACGCGCACGGCGGCGGAGAGCAACGGGTCGGTCGGATGCGTGTCGGCGAGCAACAGCCGACCGCCCGGCCGCAGCACCCGGAACATCTGCGCGACGGCATCGCCACGATGTGCCGCGGGAATGTGGTGCATCACGAAGGTCGAGGTCACCAGATCGGCGGAGGTGTCGGGCAGGGGAAGCGCCTGCGCCGTACCGAGTTCGAATCGGCAGTTCGCCAGGTCGCGGGAGCGTGCGTTCGCGTAATCGATCATCTGCGGCGACGGATCGACACCGGTCACCCGGCCGACGCGGCGCGCCAGCACGCGAGCGAGGTCGCCAGGACCGCAACCGATATCGACGACGTCGGCGCCGGGCGCCGGATCGGTCAGGGCGGCGAGCCGGGCGTTCAGACGACCCGCGCGGCCGAGCAGGAAGGCGGACTTGAACGCGCGGTAGCGGCGCGGCTGGGTGAGCAGCACACCGACGTCGGTGTGCGAATCGGTGGCAGACTGGGGTTCGTTTCCGGACATGAGTTCAGGATCGGCCGGTATCCCGCCGCCGACCAGGGCCAATGCGACGGAATTCGTCCGAAACCGGACGCATACGAGACATTTGTCCGGGAGGCACCGTGCCGGAAGAACAGGACACCGCCGATCGCCGGGTCCGGCGCACCAGAGCCCTGCTGCACCGGGCGCTGATCGAGCTCATGGTCGAACGCGCCTACGACCGGATCACCGTCCGCGACATCCTGGACCGCGCGGACGTCGGACGGTCGACCTTCTACGCGCACTACCGGGACAAAGACGACCTGCTGTTGCGCAGCAGCACCGACTACCTGCGCGCGGCCATGACCGCCGCGCAGACCGATGCAGGCGCCTCCGAATTGCTCGCGCCGGTGCGCACGCTGTTCCAACTGGCGGCCGATCATCCCGATATCTACCGAGCATTGCTGGGCCGCAAGAGTGGCACCGTGCTGCTGCGCACCACACGGGTGATGGTCGCGCAGATCCTCGCCGAGCGGCTGCGCGACCGGCTGGCGATGCCGGAGGAGGAGTTCGCCACCACCGTGACGTTCCTGTCCTGGGGCACCGTCGGCCTGCTCGGTGCCATCGCGGAGGGGCAGCCACCGCTCTCGGCCGAGGAGGCTTACCGCCGTGTGATCGGCCTGGTCGGCCAAGGGTTGACCGATCGGACCGATGACTGAGCCGGGCCCCCGCCGGTTACGCGTTCGAGTCGTCGGTGCGGACCACGCTATCGACGGCCACGCCGAGTTCCCCTCAAACGCTGACCAGTTCCAGCGCCTGTGCGGCGCTCACACTGCCCGCCGTGACGAGTTCGAGGTTGGCCAGCGCGGCTTCGTGCGCTTCCGGGGTGGCAGCGGCCACGCAGTCGACCACGGGATGCACCGTGAACCCCAGATCGGTGCCGTGCCGGGCGGTCTGCTCGACGGTGAGGTTGGTCGCGACGCCCGTGACGAAGAGCGTCTCGATGCCCTGATCCGCCAGCCACTCCGGCAGTTTGCCGCCCGCGAGGCCGGAGAGCTTCTGATTGTCGAAGACTTCCGACGGCTGCGCCGACATCTCCGGAATGATCGCGGTGCCGGGCGAATCGGGCCGGAACTCGGTCTGCGCCGCGCCCACCGAGCGCATGAATCCGGTATTGCGCACCAGCTCACCCTCGCCGACCGGGATGGTGAACCGGGTGAAGATCACCGGCAGCTGCGCGGCGAGCGCCGCGGCGTGAAAGTCCGCCGCCCGCGCCACCACACCGCTCGCCGCCACGGGCGCGGCCAGCATGGGACCGAAAAAGCCCTCGGGCCGAATGACATTCACCTGCCAGTGCAGCGCCAGCACGGCGGCGCGGATGCGTCGGATCGCCATGCGACGACCTTACGCACCCGCGCCCGCGCGCACTGTCCGATTCACGTGAAACGAACGCACTCGACGTTCAGGACGAATAGTCCTTGCGCAACTGGACTTTCACTACCTTGCCGCTGGCGTTGCGGGGCAGCTCGGGCACCAGCACCAGGTCCTTGGGGTGCTTGTAGCGCGCCAGGTTCTCGTTGAGGAACGGTTCCAGCTCGGCGAGGGTCAGCTCGTCGTCCGGGTTGTGCAGGGCGACCACCGCGACCGGCACTTCGCCCCACTTCTCGTCCGCGCGGCCCAGCACCGCCGCCTCCCGGATCTTCGGGTGCGCGAACAGGACGTTCTCCACTTCGGCGCAGTAGATGTTCTCGCCGCCGGAGATGATCATGTCCTTCTTGCGGTCGACCACATAGACGAATCCCTCTTCGTCCTGGCGGACCAGGTCGCCGGAGTGGAACCAGCCGCCCGCGAACGCCTCGGCGGTGGCCTCCGGCTTGTTCCAGTAGCCCTGCATGAGCGTCGGCCCGCGGTAAACGATCTCACCCACCTCGCCGGGGGCGACATCGTTCATCTCGTCGTCGACGATGCGCGCCTGGATGGTCGGGATGGGCTTGCCCACCGAGCCGATCTTGCGGATCGCGTCCTTGCCCTCCAGCACACAGGTGATCGGCGACATCTCCGTCTGCCCGAACACCGCTACGTTGAACGCGTTCGGGAAGGACTCGGCCATCGCGCGCAGCACCGTGTCCGAGGCGGGCGCGGCGCCCCAGCTGAGCACCTCCAGCGCGAGCTTGCGGTCCTTCACGGAAGGGTGGTCGCAGACCAGCTGCCACTGCGCGGGCACGCAGAAGGCGGAGGTGGCCTGCTCGCTCTCCAGCGCGTCCAGGAACTCGCCCGCGTCGAAGGCGCCCAGCGGGTGCAGCACCGTCTTCGAGCCGAGCAGGAAAGCCGGTGCGAGGCTGCCGAGTCCGGCGATGTGGAACAGCGGCGAGGTGCACAGCCCGATCGACTCCGGTTGCAGCGCCAGCGCGCGGATGCAGGTCAGCGCCTGGGCGTTCATGTTCGCGTAGGTGAGCACCGCGCCTTTCGGGCTGCCCGTGGTGCCCGAGGTGTACATGATGAGGCTGGGGGTGTCCTCGGGGATGTCCAGCGGGATGTGCGGATCGCCCGGTTCGGCGAGCAGGTCGTCGAAGCCGACCACGCCGTCGCCGGAGGCGCCGCCGATCACCACGCAGGTCTCCAGGGCGGGCGCCTGCGCCTGCACCGCGGTGGCCAGCGGCTGCAGCACGGTGTCGGTGACGACCGCCTTGGCTCCGCTGTCGCCGACGATGTAGGCGACCTCCGGCGGCGTGAGCCGGAAGTTGACCGGGACCGCGATCGCGCCGAGCGCGTTGATGCCGAACACGGCTTCGAGGTATTCCGGGTAGTTCAGCGCCAGGATCAGCACCCGGTCGCCGAACCCGACACCCCGGCGCGCCAATCCGTCGGCGAACTTCAGCGACCGCTCGTGCAGCTGCCGCCAGGTGGTGTCCACGCCGCGGAACCGCACCGCGACCGCGTCCGGGCGCATCTGCGCGTGCACGGCGATCTGGTTGTTCCAGTGGTTGCGCCGCGACCTGATCGGCTCGTCGAGCGCTACTGCCCCGGTGGTCATTGCCACGAACTCCTCTCGGACCGCCATCGGCCCGCCGGGATGTCCGACGGCGGCGACGGGCTGAATCGCGTGCAGAATAGCAACTAACTTAAATGCCCGGCAAGAGATTGCGGAATGAATCCGGGTTAATCAGCCCGGTTCGGCACTTCCAGCTGCGGATCGGCTTTCTAGCAGTACATTTACACTCATTGGCAGAGCTCGCGAAGCGGAAACGGGACCGGTGAAGATCATCAGATATGCGAACCTCGGCTCACTTATGAGTTGAATACGAGGCGATCCTCATGTCACCATCGACCCCAACGGGCGAACCGGCACGCCCGCGCGAGGTATAGGAGAAGCGCATGCTGCGGACCAGGTTCACCGAGAAGTTCGGCGTCCAACACCCGATCGTGCAGGGCGGCATGATGTGGGTCGGGCGGGCCGAACTCGTCGCGGCCGTGGCCAACGCGGGCGGGCTCGGCTTCATCACGGCCCTGACCCAGCCGACCCCGGACGACCTGCGCCGCGAGATCGAGCGCACCAAGGAGCTGACCGACAAGCCGTTCGGCGTGAACGTCACCATCCTGCCGTCGATCAACCCGCCGCCGTACGCGGAATACGTGCAGGCGATCATCGACAGCGGCGTCAAGATCGTCGAGACGGCCGGCAGCAACCCGGAGCCGTTCCTGCCCTACTACAAGGACGCGGGCATCAAGGTGCTGCACAAGTGCACCAGCGTGCGGCACGCGCTGAAGGCCGAGCGGATCGGCGTGGACGGCGTGAGCATCGACGGCTTCGAGTGCGCGGGCCATCCCGGTGAGGACGACGTCCCCGGCCTCGTGCTCATCCCGGCCGCCGCCCGCGAGCTGAGCATCCCGATGATCGCCTCCGGCGGCATCGCCGACGCCCGCGGCCTGGTCGCCGCGCTCGCCCTCGGCGCGGACGGCGTCAACATGGGCACCCGGTTCCTGTGCACCCAGGAGTCCTCGATCGATCAGAAGGTCAAGGAGAAGATCGTCGCGAATTCCGAGCGCGACACCCAGCTCATCTTCCGCACCATGCGCAACACGGCGCGGGTCGCGGACAACGAGATCAGCCGCAAGGTCGTCGAGATCGAGAAGGCCGGCGGCACCTTCGACGACGTGCGGGATCTGGTCGCGGGAGCGCGGGGTCGCCGGGTGTTCGAGGAGGGCGATCTGGACGCGGGCATCTGGTCGGTCGGTCTGTGCCAGGGCTTGATCCACGACATCCCGACCTGCGCGGAGCTGATCGGCCGGATGGTCACCGAAGCCGAGCAGCTGATCACGGCCCGGCTGGCCGAGACCGTGGTGGTCGGCTGACCGGAGTCACTTGGCCGCGCGGGCGGTGACGGCCGCGTAGTCGTGGCTCGCGACGAGTTCGATGCCGTCGGGCAAGGCGTGCAGGCGGTGGATCGTGGTGAAGGCGGCGTCCCGGTCGGCGTCGAACAGCTTGCCCGGCATCGGCGCCTTCTCCCGCAGCAGATCGACCTGCAACTTGCTCCACACGGCGTCGCCCGCGAACAGCACGCGGCTGCCGTCGTCCACCGCGAGCAGCACGCCGATACTGCCGGGTGTATGACCCGCGAGATCGACCAGCAGCACCGAGCCGTCGCCGAACAGGTCCTTGCTGCGCGGAAAGGTCAGTACCGGCGGTCCGTCCAGCTCGAAGCGGTCGAAGCCGCGGCCCCGCAGCGGGCCGCGCGCCACACCGGCCGGTGCGTGCGGACCGCCCATCGCCCAGTCGTATTCGACTCCGGGCAGACGGATCTGCACCGAGGCGGGCAATTCCAGCAGGCCCGAGACGTGATCCCAGTGCAGGTGCGTGGGGATCACGAAATCGATGTCCTCGCCCGCGATGTCGTGCGCGGCGAGTGCGTCGGACAGACCGAGCACCGGCTTGTCGGGCGCGACGAGCAGCGGGATCGGGAAGGGCAGTTCGGGCAGCACGCGCTCGTGCACGCCCGCGCACAGGGCCGGATCGATCAGGAAACGCGCCTTCGGATGCTCGACCAGGAACGCGGCCATCGACAGCCGCATCTCCTTCAGGCTGCGCACGCCCTCGGCCACGATGGTGGTCGGCGCGGACATGGTGGCCTGGGTCAGCACGGTCAACCGCACCGCGGCGCTCGCGGCGGGCGGCGGCAGCACTTCGAGGTTCGCCAGCAGTGCGGTGTCGGGGCGGCGCGGCCGTAGCAACCGGCCCGGCGTGGCCGCCAGCGCGGCGCAGCAGCGCAGCAAGGTGGGCAGAGTCGGCGTGCGCTCGGCACGGGTTGCGGCACCGCTGTCCGGTTCGGTCACGATGCCACGGTATGTGATCGCCGCCGGTTCGCGAAAGAGCCGGGCAGGCAGCGGAAACGCGACCTTGCTCCGGCCGATTTCTCCGGCATAATCGCGTGGGTACCGTTCTTCAGTGTGGGGTAACAGCAGCCGGGAGACGGGGAGGGAGGACGCGATGCGGCCCAGTCTTCCGGACGGGGACAGCGGTGCGCGGGAGAACGAAGGTTCGCTCGGCTATCGCCGGCGCACCGCGCTCACTTGTGCCGCCGTTCTGGCTGTCGCGGATCTACTAGGCGTCGACGCCGCCGCGGTGTCGACCAGCTCGCCCTTTACCGATCTCGGCCTCAGTTCCACTCAGCTTGCGAGGCTGACCGCCCAACTCGAGGATGCCATGGGAGTCGAGGTTCCGCTGACCGCGATCTACGACCATCCGGACATCGAACAGCTTGTCGAGTATCTCGCGATGCGATGAGCAGCGCGCCTACTGATTCCGTCGGCTCGCATCCACCCGTCTCCATCATCGGCATCGGCTGCCGACTGCCCGGAGCGGCGAGCGTCGCCGAGTTCTGGCAGCTGCTGGTCGAGGGCCGGGACGCGACGTCCACCCCGCCCACCGGGCGGCTGGGCTCCCGGCGCGGCGGGTACATCGACGACGTCGAGTCCTTCGACAACGACTGGTTCGCCATCTCCGACCGCGAGGCCGCGGTCATGGATCCGCAGCAGCGCCTCGCGCTGGAAGTCGCGGTCGAGGCGCTCGACGACGCCGGAATCGGTTATCGCGCCCGCGGTTGCGGCGCCGCGGTCGTGTTCGGCGCGTCGGGATACGACCACGGCATCGCGGTGCTCGGCCGGGCGGGCCACGACGCGCCGTACGCGGTGACCGGGTCGGCGCTCAGCATCATCGCCAACCGGTTGTCGTACGTGCTCGATCTGCACGGGCCGAGCCTGGTGCTCGACAGCGCCTGCTCGTCCTCGCTGGCCGCGGTGGACCTCGCGGTCCGTCTCCTCGCCGACGGCACGGTCCCGTTCGCCATCGTGGGCGGCGTCAATCTCGTATTGCTGGAGCACACCTCGGACTACTTGGCCGAGGGCGGTTTCCTCTCACCCGGCGGACGATCGGCGCCGTTCGACGTCACCGCGGACGGCTACACCCGCGGCGACGGCTGCGCCGTGGTGATCCTGCAGCGCAGCGCGGACGCGGTGCGTGAGGGCAACCGGGTGTACGCGGAGATCGTCGGAACCGCCGTCGGGTCCGACGGCCGCTCGAACGGCTTGTACGCGCCCAATGGCCGCGCGCAGCAGGAGACGCTGCGCAGCGCGTGGTCGCGGGCCGGATACGCGCCGAGCAGCGCGGGCTACATCGAATGCCACGGCACTGGAACGCCGCTGGGCGACGCGGTGGAAGTCGGCGCGCTCGCCGCCGCGCTCGGCGACGGTGCGGACGATCCGGTCTGGATCGGCTCGGTGAAGTCCAACATCGGGCATCTCGAGGCCGCGGCCGGAGTCACCGGGATGGTGAAGACCGCGCTGTCCATTCACCACGGGATGATCGCTCCGACGATCAACGTCCACACCGAGCATCCGCTGCTGCACTTGGCCGAACGTGGACTGCGCGTGCCGACCGAGCCGGTGAACTGGACCCCGGTGCCCGCGCCGCGACGGATGGCGGGCGTCAGCTCGTTCGGGTTCGGCGGCACGATAGCGCACATCGTGCTGCGCGGCGTGACGCCGACACTGTCCGAGATGGGTGAACACTTCCCGGTGCTACTGCCGCTCACCGCGCGCGACGACGAGGAGCTGCGTGAGCGCGCGCTGCGGCTGGCCGACGCGGTGGACGAGGCGCGGCCGTCGTCGCGTGCGCTGGTTTCGGCGACGGCCCGGTTGCTGCCCGAACCGGCCCGGGCGGCGATCCTCGCGCACGACCACGGCGACGCGGTGCACCGGCTGCGCGCCCTCGGCCGCGGCGATGCCGATGCGGCGCTCGGCCCTGTGGCGCACCGCCGCCGTGGTGGTCTGTTGTTCCTGTTCTCCGGGCAGGGTGGCCAGCATCCGAGGATGGGCCGCGCGCTGGCGGCGCGGTATCCGGTGTTCGCCGCCGCGCTCGCCGAGACGACCGACGCGATCGTGGCGGCGGGCGGGCCGCGGATCTGGACCCCGCGGCACGGCTTCACCTCCGCGGGCGACGCGCAGGCCACCGATCTGGTGCAGCCCGCGTTGTTCGCGTTCCAGGTGGCGCTGGTGAAACTGCTGGCGGCGTGGGGGATTCGTCCCGACGCGGTGGCCGGCCACAGCCTCGGCGAGATCGCCGCGGCGGCCGTGAGCGGCGCGTTGTCCCTGGCGGACGCGGCGCGGGTGGTGGTGCTGCGCAGCGCGACCCTGGCCCATCTGGACGGGCACGGCGCGATGGCGGTGCTGGAGGCGGCCCCGGACGAAGCGGCGAAACTCGTGGAGCCGATGCGCGCGGAGGTGGCCGTCGCCGCGGTGAACGGCCCGAGGTCGGTGGTCGTGTCGGGCACGCCACGCTATGTCGACACACTGGTACGCCGAGCCACCCGGCGCAACATGTTCGCGCGCAGGCTCGCGGTGGACTTCGCCGCGCACAGCCCGCAGGTGGTCACCGTGCTCCCGCCCTTCGTCGCGGCGTTGACCGAGATCACCCCGTTGGCGCCGCGCGTGCCGGTGTACTCGACGGTCCGGCGTGGCGCGAAGCTGACCACGGCGGCCATGGACCGCGAGTACTGGGCCCGCAACGCCGCGGACACCGTGGAATTGGCCGCGGCGATGGAGCGCGCGGCCGAAGACGGAATCGCCACGGTGGTCGAGATCGGCCCGCATCCGGTGTTGCTCTCGGCGGTGCGGGAGTATCCCGACTTCCGCGACGGCACGCATGCCGTGGCGCTGCGCGACGACGAGGCGAGCGGCTTTCTCACCGGCTTGGCGCGGCTGTACCTGGAGGGGCGGCCGGTCGACTGGTCGGCACTCGGCCCGTTCGGCACGCCCACACCGCGAAAGTGGCGCAAGCGAAAGTTCCCGCTGCTGGTGGCCGGACCCGCGAGCGCCCACATCCCCGAGTCCGCTTTCGCCGCCGAGGATCTCACCCAGCACGTGGTGCGGGGCGAGGGGACGGTTCCCGCCGTCTTCTGGCTGCGGCGGCTGCTGCACCTCGCCAGGGACACCGCCGGTGCGGCAGCCCTGGCCGACTTCGCCGTGCACGAGAGGACCGATCCGGACGTGCTGCCCGAGGTCGTCTATCGCGGCCCTGGAGCGGAGGAAAGCATGCGGGCGGAGGTCACGGGCACCGGGACGCTGGCTTCGGCCCGGCCCGCCGGTGACCCCACACCCGCGGATATCGTCGCATGGATGCGGGTGGTCGACGCAAATCGGGCTGCCCGGCATCACATGCGCGTCATCACCATCGGCGCCTTCTACCAGGAATTGCGCCGCAGGCGGCTGGAGTACGGTCCGCGATTCCGTGCGCTGCGCGGCATCGCCGCGGGCACCGGGCGGGCACTCGGCCTGTTCGACGCCGCCGAATTGCATCGCACGGCAACGCTGGACGGCTGCCTGCACGTGCTCGCCGCGGCGGTGTTCGACGAATTGCCCACGACATCGATTCCGCTGCCGATCGGCATGGACTCGGCCTGGCTTTCGCACGAGCCGAATCGCCACGTGCTCGAGGTGCACGCGCTGATCCGGGAGCGCGGCGACACCGGACTGGTGGGCGATGTCATCGCGACCGATCAGCACGGTGTGCCCTGTCTGGCCTTCTCGGGCGTGCGCATCCGCTACGCCGACCCCGGCGCCGAGGAGGAACTCGGCGCGGTTCGCGCGACACGTGCCGAGCACGACGCGCACTTCCGTCAGGAGGCATGGGCCGCGCGTGACCCCGAAACACTCGGGCTCGGCGATGCCTCCGTGGACCAGACCCGCGTGCGGCGCGCGGTCGTGGTCGGCGCCTCCGACCTCGCGGTCCGGCTCGCCCGCGCACTGGACGCCGAGGTGCCGACCGAACGCATCGCCCGCGAACCGGACGACGCGCGCCCGCTCGTCGACGCGGTACTGACCGGGCGTGGCGGCGGCCACGCCGTCGCGCTGGTCTGGCCCACGGATTCCGCGGTTGGCGAGGGCAACAGCGCCGCCCCGGCGACCGGTCGGGTCCTGGAGCTGCTGCAACTGATCTCCGCCCACGACGCCACCGCGTCCGTGACGGTCGTTCTGCCGCAGGAACACGCGGCTCGTGCACACTCGCGGCCCACGGAAGCAGGCCCGCCGACCTCGGTCGAGGCCGCGGCGATCGCGGGGCTGGTTCGCTCACTCCAGCTGGAGACCGGCCGGACGGTGCGGTTGATCTGGACCGATGCCGACCCCAGGAACGTGTCGCTGTTGACCAGCCTGGTGACGGCCACCGACAGTGCGATTCCCGACGAGCTGCGGCTGTCGGCGGGCGAGGTCGCCGTCCGGCGCTTCACGCCGGCGCGTGCGCGAGCGCTGCCGGTCGCGGCGGTCGACGCGAGCGGAACCTACGTCGTCACCGGCGGACTGGGCACCCTCGGGTCGGTCGCCGTGCGCTGGTTGCTCGACGCGGGCGCGCGCGACGTCGTGGTGCTGACCCGCGCGCCCCGCCCCGTGCCCGCGCTGCTGGACGGGCTGGAGGACCGCATCGTCGTGGTCCGCTGCGACGCGGCCGACCGGGACGACCTGGCCAACGCGCTCAGCGATATCCGCGCCTCCGACTCGGCGATCCGCGGCGTCGTGCACGCGGCGGGCACGCTGGAGGACGCCGCGTTCGACGCGGTCACGGCGGGACAGCTGGCCAGGATGTTCTTGCCCAAACCCACCGCGGCGGCCAATCTGATCGAGCTCACCGCGACCGACGCCACCGACTTCGTCCTGCTGTTCTCCTCGGCCACCGGCGCGCTCGGAGCGCCGGGGCAGGCCGCCTATGCCGCCGCCAACGCGGCGATGGACGCCCTGGCACAGCGAGATCCGGGCAGACGCATTCTCAGCATCGGCTGGGGGCTCTGGGATTCCGGCCTCGCCGCGGCGGCCGGCGGGGCAAGCCATCTGCGGCGAGCGGGCATCGGGGCATTCGACCTGCGCCGCGGCAGCACCGTACTGGCGCAGGCTCTGCGCTACGACGGGCCGTACCTGCTCGCGCTGGAGCACACACCGACCGCCGACACGTCGCCGGTCGCGGTGCGCTTGGCGAATCTACTCGTGCCGATGCTCGATCCGAGCCCCGCTCCCAGCAGGAACGCCGCGCCCGCGCCGCCGGAGCCTGCCGAACCGTTGACCACGATCATCCGCCGCGTACTGGCGAGCACACTCGATCTGCCCGCCGAGCACATCGACCCCGCGGCCGACTTCAACGACCTCGGGCTCAGCTCACTGCTCGCGATCGAGATGCGACGCAATCTCGAATCCCGGCTGCGCGTCCGGATCGCCACCGCGGAGCTGTTCAAGCATCCGACCATCACCGCCCTCGGCGCCGCCCTGCTCGATCGGGTCGCCGCGAACACCGAAGAGACCTCGTGACCACCGCCGACCACCCGGCAGGCGATTGTCTCGCGACCTCCGTGGCCGCATGGGCTGCCACCCATCCGCACGAGCCCGCCTTCACCGAACTGCGCTTCCGCGTGCGGGAACCCGTGCCCGTCACGCTGACCTACGCGGAGCTGCACGCCGCGGCGGGCGCGCTGGCCGCGCGACTGCGTCAGGAAAGCGCGCTCGGCGACCGGGTGGCCATTCTCTGCGCCCACGGAGTCGACTACGCGGTGGCCTTTCTCGCCTGCCTGTACAGCAATCGGGTCGCCGTGCCGTTGTTCCCGGCGGCGGGCGCACGCAACCGCGACCGCCTGCATGCCGTTCTGGCCGACGCCCGGCCCACGCTCAGCCTGCTCTCGGCCCACGACGAGACCACCGCACCGGCCCTCGGGCCCGCACTGGGCCGGATACTCGCCTTGCCGGCTCGTCTGGCGGCACCTGAATGGAACGCGGCCGGGCAGATCGTGCCGACCGCACAATCCGTGCCGGCGGCGGCGGGCGTCACCGATCCGGCCGCGCGGTACGGGGGATCAGGGCCTGCGCGTTTCGTCGCGCCGGGCACGGGTTCTCTCGCGCTCGACGGCGCGGTCATTGATCCGGTGTCCCATGAGCCGGCCTATTTGCAGTACACGTCCGGGTCGACCAAGTCCCCCGCAGGCGTCCGGGTCACGCACGAGAACCTCGCGACGGCGCTGACACAACTCGGGAACGCCGTGTCGACCGCAGCCGATCGACCCATCGTGACCTGGCTGCCTTTCTTCCACGACATGGGATTGATCCTCGGCCTGTCGCTACCGTTGTTCCTGGGCGTGCACGGCATCACGCTGGCGCCTGCGGAGTTCGTGAAGCGCCCGGTCCGCTGGTTGCGCGCGATCTCCGACTACCGGGCCGGTACCACCGGGTGCCCCAATTTCGGCTTGAAGCTCGCGGTTACGGGCACCACCCCCGCCGAGCGGGCCGGCCTCAACCTGGCCGGACTGGATATCGTGCTCAACGGCTCCGAGCCGGTCCGCGCGGACGCGCTCACCGAATTCACCGAGACCTTCGGCCCGTACGGTTTCCGCCATCACGCGCACACCCCGGGCTTCGGCTTGGCCGAGGCCACCCTCACGGTCACCGTCTGCGACCAGAACGAGGCCCCGGTGTGGCACCGCTTCGACCGGGCGGCTCTGGCCGAAGGGCGCGCGGTCGCGCTACCCGAGGAGGCGCCGGACTCCCGCGGCGGTGTGGCGCTGGTCGGGTGCGGCGCACCTGTCGGACAGGAGCTGCGGATCGTCGATCCGGTGAACGGGACCGTGCTGCCCGCAGGCCACGTCGGCGAGATCTGGGTGTCCGGAAGCAATGTGTGCGACGGATATTTCGGCAGGCCGGATGCCACCGAGGAGATCTTCGGCGCCACGCTGCCGGGCAGCGTCGTTCGCTGGCTGCGCACCGGGGATCTCGGTTTCCAGCACGAGGATCAGCTCTACATCGCCGGACGCCGCAAGGACGTCATCGTGGTCGACGGACGCAATCACTATCCAGCCGACATCGAGGCCACGGTGCAGGCATGTGCCGCGGAGGTCAGGCCGGGTCATGTGACGGCGTTCGGGCACGACGACGGGCTGCGCGAAGACCTCGTCGTGGTCGCCGAACTCGTCACGACCGGCGGCTGCGACCCCACCGAACTCTTCGCCCTGGCCCGCCGCATCCGCACCGCGGTCGCGTCCATACACGAGGTGATGCCCGGTGCGGTGCTGCTCGTGGAGCCGGGACGCATCCCGAAGACCAGCAGCGGGAAACTCCGCCGCGGTGAGTGCCGAGCCCGTTATCTCGCAGGCCATCTGCGCCCGGTCGCCATGATCTGACACCGACCGCATCACGCGAATCGCGCCCGCGGCACGGTTTCGTGCGACGCGAACGGACCCGACGGCTGGTTCAGGACTCTTCCCGGCCCATCAGACGATCGGTCTCGCGGCGCTCTCGCTTGGTGGGTCGTCCCGCCCCGCGATCCCGGCGCGGCATGCTCGCCAGGATTTCCCGGGGCGGCGGAGGGGGACTGCGATCGATCAGGCATTGCGCGGCGATCGGGGCACCCACGCGCTTGGTGACGATTCGTTCCACGATGACGATGCGCTCGATGCCGCTCGCCCGGATACGTACCTCGTCACCTGGGCGCACAGGCTGCGCGGGTTTGGCCGGTGCGCCGTTCACTCGAACGTGCCCACCGCGACATGCTTCCGCAGCAGCGGATCTTGTTTTGAACAGACGCACCGCCCAGGTCCACGAATCGACGCGGGCCTGGGTCGCGGTGTTCTGGATGCCGGATTCGGCGCGGGCCACTCGTTAGACGATACGGCGTGCGGTGACCACCATGTCGGGGCGCAGCGGCGTGTAGGACACCGGCGTACCCGACTGCACCGCATTCAGGAGCTTGTTGTCGCCGGCGTAGATGCCGACGTGACCGCCGCCGTTGGTGATGACGATGTCACCCGGCTGCAGGTCGTGGTAGGCGACCGGAGCGCCGACGTGCGACTGCTCGAAGCTGGTGCGGGGGAGTTCGACACCCGCCTGGCGGAACGCCCACTGGACGAGACCGGAGCAGTCGAAGGCGCGGGGACCCGCAGCACCCCAGGAGTACTGGGCGCCGACCTTGGTCCTGGCGGCGTCGAGGGCGATGTCGCCCGCGCTGTTCTGCTGCTGGCCGAACAGGCCCGGCAGCATCGGCGCGAAATTGGGAGCCTGCGGAGCGACCGCCTGCGGCGCCTGGGGGGCAGGGGCGGCGGGAACAGCCGCAAGCGCCTGCTGGATCTGCGTGTTGAGCTGCTGGACCGGCTGTTCCCATTCCTGCGGAACATCGAAGTTGCCGACACCGGGAACGTTGATGGTTGCGGCCATGGCCGGAATCGCGGGCATGGCGCCGGTCGCGGCTACCGCACCCATGACTATCGCACCCTTGACGGAATTCGGTACCCGAGAATCCCGCTGCAAGCTGTGTTTACCCACCGAGCTACGTCTCCGATCTTGCTGCTCTTCCGCCGACCGGGTTAGCTGACGGGTTCGGGCCGGGAGAGCGGCCCTACCTCACGACCGAAATGGCCGCGAAGATTCACCCCAGACGAACCTGTGGGTCCCCGGCACGACAGCCGAGACCAGTTGGCCCCGACAGCCGTTAAGGCGGTAACTAGTGGCGTCGTTTCTCTTACGAAGCGACTGGTTCCACTAAGTCACGAGAAGATTACGGTGCCGACGCGATGTTGTCCAGCGCACAGAGCTGCATCTTTTCCATCACCGGCGTACCCGTCGGCCGATCAGCGGAAAAACGGTCGTGCGCACTCGGTCACGGACCGATCTCGTCCTGCGGCGACAGATCACCGAACGGACACTGACCTCCCTGGTACGGCGCGGCACTCAGGATTGCGCGCCGTGCACCGCTCGCTCGAGCTCCTCGATCCTGCGGCGCGCTTCGATCAGTTCGACCTCGAGCCTGCCCAGCGCCATGACCAGCGGACCGACCGCGAGATCGGCCACCAGTTGGGGATCGTCGTAGCCGCGTTCGATCGCGACGAGGATGTTGGACCGGATGCGCTGGGCCACCGTGGCGCCGGCCGGAACGTTCCAGGACCCGACCACTTCGGCGATACTGGCGGCAGTCGGTTCTTCGGACATGCCCCTCCGTTCCCGCGCGCCGTGACGCGCGACCATTCTGGCGAACCGCCACCGGCCTGAAGAACCGACGGCGAGAGCCATAGTGCAATACCGGCCGCTAAGGCTCTCTAGGACGCGCCGTAGATGTGCCCAGATTATCCGGACGAAACACGCTACGGTGTCGGGGCATGGACCCCGTGCGCAATCCATATGCCCCCGGCGCGGGACAGCGCCCGCCCGAATTGGCCGGGCGCGACAAGCAACTCACGGCTTTCGACATCGTGCTCGAACGCGTCGCGCGCGGCCGTCCGGAACGCAGCGTCGTGCTCACCGGCCTGCGGGGGGTGGGAAAGACGGTGTTGCTCAATCAACTTCGCTCGGCGGCGATATCGCGCGGCTGGGGCACCGGCAAGATCGAAGCGCGGCCGGACCAGGAACTGCGCCGCCCGCTGTCCTCGGCGCTGCACATGGCGGCGCGGGCGATCGCCACGTCGCACCGCAATCCGGAACGGGTGGACGATTTCCTGGGCATCCTCAAGGCTTTCGCGTTGCGGGCCACCGCGGACAAGGGCATGCGGGAACGCTGGCAACCGGGCATCGACGTTCCCGCGGTGAGCGGCCGGGCCGATTCCGGCGACATCGAGATCGATCTGGTGGAACTGCTGGTCGAGGCCGCGGCGCTGGCCGGTGACATCGGCGTCGGCATCGCGATCTTCATCGATGAGATGCAGGATCTCGGGCCCGCGGACATCTCGGCGATCTGCGGCGCGTGCCACGAACTGAGCCAGGACGCCGCGCCGCTGATCGTGGTCGGCGCGGGTCTGCCGCATCTTCCCGCCGTGCTGTCCGCCTCGAAGAGCTACTCCGAGCGACTATTCAGCTATCACCGCATCGATCGGTTGGACCGGGAATCGGCGGACCAGGCGCTGATCGCGCCCGCCCAACGGGAAGACGTGAAGTTCACCGACGACGCGCTGGACGCGCTGTACCGCAAGGCCGATGGCTACCCGTATTTCGTTCAGGCGTACGGCAAAGCCACCTGGGATCAGGCGCCCGAGAGCCCGATCACGGCCGAGGACGTCGAGGTGGCCTCGCCCGCTGCCGAAGAGGAGTTGGCCGTCGGATTCTTCGGCTCCCGTTATGAGCGGGCAACACCGGCCGAACGTGAGTACATGCGCGCCATGGCCGACCTGTCCGGCGACGACGGCCCGGTGGCGACCGCGGCGGTGGCCAACGAACTCGGCCGCAAACCGGCCTCCCTCTCACCCGCCCGCGACGGCCTGATCAAGAAGGGTCTCATCTACTCCGCCGAGCGCGGCACGATCGGCTTCACCGTGCCGCACTTCGGCCGCTATCTGCGCTCGGTCTGACCACCGCTCGACCGAACAGGGTGGATTGCTCAGTATTCGCTTGTCTTACAAGATCACTAGATATTCGTAGATATCCGTCGACCAGCAGGGCTACCGGTGGGTAACAAACCCTCCTACACTCGGATGTGACCCTGATCACGTCCGAGGGAGGACATCATGGCGACAGCCGCGAAAGTCGACGCCACCGAAGAGCAGGCCCGCGCACTGGTCGAGGAGTCCCGCGAAACGAGCTGGGCCAAGCCGTCGTTCGCCAAGGAGATGTTCCTGGGACGGTTCCGGCTCGACCTGATCCACCCGTACCCCCAGCCGGGGCCGGAGGACACCGAGCGGACCGAGGCGTTTCTGGCCCGGCTGCGGACGCTGTGCGAGTCCATGGACGGTTCGGTGATCGAAGCGGAGGGCCGGATACCGGAGGAATACGTGAAGGGCCTGGCCGAACTCGGCTGCTTCGGCCTGAAGATCCCGCAATCGTATGGCGGCCAGGGGCTTTCCCAGTTCGGCTACAACCGCGCGCTGATGATGGTCGGCTCGACGCACCCCAGTCTGGGCGTCCTGCTCTCGGCGCACCAGTCCATCGGGGTGCCGGAACCGCTCAAGCTGGCGGGCACCGACGAGCAGAAGGCCGAGTTCCTGCCGCGCTGCGCGGCCGGAGCGGTCAGCGCGTTCCTGCTCACCGAGCCCGACGTCGGCTCCGACCCGGCGCGGATGGCCAGCACCGCGACGCCGACCGAGGACGGCGAGGCCTACGTGCTCAACGGCGTGAAGCTGTGGACCACCAACGGTGTGGTCGCCGAACTGCTGGTGGTGATGGCGCGGGTGCCCAAGAGCGAGGGTCATCGCGGCGGCATCTCGGCCTTCGTGGTCGAGGCCGATTCACCGGGCATCACCGTGGAGCGGCGCAACTCGTTCATGGGCCTGCGCGGCATCGAGAACGGCCTGACCCGGATGCACGAGGTCCGGGTGCCGAAGCGCAACCTGATCGGACGGGAGGGCGACGGGCTCAAGATCGCGCTCACCACGCTGAACGCGGGCAGGCTCGCCATTCCCGCGCTGTGCACCGCCGCCGCCAAGTGGTCGTTGAAGATCGCGCGGGAGTGGAGCACCCAGCGCGTGCAGTGGGGCAGGCCCGTCGGCGAGCACGCCGCCGTCGGCCAGAAGATCTCGTTCATCGCGGCCACCACGTTCGCGCTGGAAGCGGCACTCGACCTGTCGGCCAGCATGTCCGACGAGGGGCGCAACGACATCCGCATCGAGGCGGCGCTGGCCAAGCTGTGGGCCAGCGAGATGAGCTGTCAGATCGCCGACGAACTCGTGCAGATCCGCGGCGGCCGCGGCTACGAGACGGCGGCCTCGCTCGCGGCGCGGGGCGAGCGGGCCGTACCCGCCGAGCAGCTGGTGCGTGACCTGCGGATCAACCGCATCTTCGAGGGTTCGAGCGAGATCATGCGGCTGCTGATCGCCAGGGAGATGGCCGACGCCCACATGGCGGCCGCGGGTGCGCTGGTCGACCGCAAGGCCGAGTTCAAGGACAAGGCGAAGGCGGCGGTCGGCGCGACGGGGTTCTACGCCAAGTGGTTCCCGCAGCTGGCGGTGGGAGCGGGTACCGTGCCCGCGGCCTACACCGAGTTCGGCGTGCTGGCCCGGCACCTGCGGTTCGTCGAGCGCAGTGCGCGCAAGCAGGCGCGGTCGCTGATGTACGCGATGGGCCGCTGGCAGGCGGGCTTGGAATACCGGCAGAATTTCCTCGGCCGGATCGTCGACATCGGCGCCGAGCTGTTCGCCATGTCGGCGGCCTGCATGCGGGCCGAGGCATTGCGCGCCGCCGACGCGCCGGAGAGCAAGGCGGCCGAGGAGCTGGCCGACACCTTCTGCAGGCAGGCGCGGCTGCGCGTGCGCAAGCTGTTCGACGCGCTGTGGGAGAACACCGATGACGACGACCGCACGCTCACTCGCGGCGTGCTCGACGGCCGGTACGAGTGGCTGGAGGACGGCGTGCTCGATCCGAGCGAGGGAACCGGGCCGTGGATCGCCGAGTGGCAGGTGGGTCCCTCGACCGAGGAGAACCTCTTGCGCCCGTTCCTGCCTTCGACCCGCACCCGTGCGGAGGCCTGACGCACGCCGCTTGCGCAGTATCAGCCAATATCGGTTTTCTCCTAGAAAGCCGCAGATTCGCCCCGCGACCCGACCGGGGCGAAGCCTGCACGGACCTCGACAGGGAAATCTAAAGGAATCTACTGTCCTAGCTATCTTCCCGTAGATTTTCCGGACGAATGCGGGGACGACTGCTGGATCGACCGGCAGCCTCAGTTGGGCAACGTGTCCATAACGGCAGGTGTGGAGCGTTAACGACATGGAAATCCAGCTCGACAACCGGGCAAGAAGCGCCTACCCGGCGCCTCGCCCCAGGAGAGCGCCATGTCCCCGACCATCGCCCGCCGCGCCGCCGATCACGACGGCCACCGCGTCACGGTGTCGGCCGCAGACGGTGTCCCCCTCGCGGTCCGCGTCTTCGGCGCCGAGGAAGCCCCCGCGACCGTCGTCTTCGTCCACGGCCATTGCCTGCACACCGAATCCTGGTCCTACCTGCGCGAGCACCTGCTGCGACAGTGGGGAGACGACACCAGGATGGTGTTCTACGACCACCGCGGCCACGGCGCGTCCGGGGCGGCGCATCCGTCGACCTACACCATCGAGCAGCTCGCCCACGACCTGGACACCGTGCTGCGGACGGTGGCGCCGACCGGGCCGGTGATCCTGGTCGGCCACTCGATGGGCGCGATGGTGGTGCTCGCCTACGCCCGGCTCCACCCGGAGGCGATCGGCACCCGCATCGCCGGCGTCGGACTGCTCGCGGGCGCGGCCAACGCGATCACCGAGGTCGGGCTCGCGCGCCTGCTGAACCGGCGGACGGTGACCTCGTTGCAAGCCGCCGTCACCCGCGCTCCGCGTGCGATGCGGGCGTCCCAGCGCCTGACCCGTCACCTGTTGGCGCCGCTGCTGCGCGAAGCAGGCTTCGGGACCAGGAAGGTGAACCCGAGAATGGCCGCGCTGGCCACCGCGATGCTGAGCGACACGCCCCTGCTCACCATGGCCGGCTTCCTGCACTCGCTGATCACCTTCGACGAGACTGCGACACTGCACCGGCTCGGAGCCATCCCCGCGTTGGTGCTGGCGGGCTCGGCGGACCTCATCGTGCCGTTCGCGCACTCGGTGGCGCTGGCCTCCCAGCTGGCCGGTTCCGAACTGGTGCGCCTGGAAGGCGCTGGTCACAGCGTGATGCTCGAGCGGGCCGAAGAGGTTGCGCTGTCCATCGTCGCGCTTGTCGAACGCGCCTTCGCCACGGTGCGCTCCCACACCGGTTACGCCGCCGCTGGCTGATGCTCGGCAATCAGGCGGCAATTATCGGATTTCGATCCGATACGAGCCACCAGCGGATTCTTTCGGTACTGTGTTAAAGATCACGTTGTGTGGTGGGTCACACGACTCGGTGTCGCGCGGTCCAAGGCAGGACGGGCAACCGCGCGACACGGCACCGAGTTCGCATGCCCGCCAGGGAATTCAGGAGGATCGATGACTCGCAGCGAATTCGCGGAACTACGCTACGCGGTCGGCCAGCTCCGGCAATCCATCGGCGTACTGCGCACCCAGTTCGGCGACGCCAGCACGGTGCGCCGGTTGGAGAACGATCTCGAGCGCCTCGTCATCGACGCCGACGAACTCGAGCAGTCTCCGCCGCCGGAGGTACAACGCCGCCCCCAGGACGTCATCTACGTACCCGACAGCAAGTCCGACGAGGCCGCCTGGATGGGTGCGCAGGACGAAGGGCTCGGCTTCCACTCCCGGCCGCGGACGAAGTAACCCGGATGGGCGGCAGGCGCCGCCCATCCCGGTGCGTTCCGACCAGCCTGGGCCGCCCACTGCGGCGACGAGCGCCGTGCCGTGCCGTGCCGTCCGCACCCTGCGGTGACGAGCCCCGCCCCGCGACAGCCGGGCCTGCGGCGACCGCCGACTCGCACACCACCGCGGTCGGGCCCGCGGAGGATTTCCCAGTTCTTGCGCGGGGCACGGCAGCCCTGGACTCCCGGCAGGTGTTCCGCCGGCTGCACACATGCGGCGGTCCCGCGAATTGCCACGGCGGCAACCCACGGTGGCGCGGTGCCGCACCCGACAGCGGTTCTCCAAGGCCATCACGGCCGGGCAGTCGCGACCGAGTGCACACCGGCCCCGCCGCCGGGCGCTCAAAGCTCGCTTCGCTCCCCTCGACGAGCAGCGCCCTTCCCCCACGCGCCTCTGCGCTGACCGGCCGGCCGACGACGTCACTCGGATCCAGGAGCCCCGTTCCGCCCGTCTGCCGTCCCACTCGAAACTCGTTCCGCTCGAGTCGAGTTCGAAAAGTCCGGTTGGCCCGCTACCCGGCGTAAGCAATCAGGCGGCACACCGAGATGTGGCGCAAATCATACGGTTGACCGTGGGGCGGTTTTGCCGAGACGCCGCTCGATCAATAGCGGACGTGTCGTATGGTGCTCAGCATCACATTCGATTGCGGAGGTAACGATGACCACCCGCACACAAGATCAGCGAGGCATCCACCTGTGAGTGCCGCACCGACCGCCGCCCCGGAAGAGGGCACCGGCGTATTCAGCAGAACGAGGGCCCGAATCTCGGAACGCACATTGCGCACCGACCGATGGTGGATCCCCCCACTCGTCACGGTGCTCGGCCTGGGCGCGTTCCTTGTCTACGGCCTGATCAGATCGTATGTGCGCACGGCATATTGGGTTCCGGACTACCACTACCTGACGCCCTTCTACTCGCCGTGCCTGAGCACCTCGTGCGTGGCGGGTTCGAGTCATTTCGGGACGCCGTTCGGTGAGCTGCCCGCGATTCTGCCACTCGGCTTCGTGGTGCTGCCCTTCCTGCTCGGCTTCCGCCTGACCTGCTACTACTACCGCAAGGCCTACTACCGGTCGGTGTGGTTCTCCCCGCCCGCCTGCGCCGTGGCCGAGCCGCACGCCAAATACACCGGCGAGACCAGGCTGCCGCTGATCGTCCAGAACGCGCACCGCTACTTCTTCTATGTGGCCTTGGTGGTTTCGGTGATCAACACCTATGACGCCATCATCGCGTTCCACGGCAAATCCGGCGGCTTCGGCTTCGGCCTCGGCAATATCGTGCTGCTCGGCAACGTCATCCTGCTCTGGGCGTACACGCTGTCCTGCCACTCGTGCAGGCATATCGCCGGCGGACGGTTGAAGAACTTCTCCGCGCATCCGGTGCGCTACTGGTTCTGGACCCAGGTCTCCAAGCTGAACACCCGGCACATGACGCTGGCCTGGACCACCCTCGGCACGCTCGTGCTGACCGACTTCTACGTCATGTTGGTGGCCAGCAACACGATTTCGGACCTGCGGTTCATCGACTGACCGCCTCATCGAGGAGTTTCTCTGCATGGCAGAAGTGGAACGGCACAACTACGACGTCGTCGTGATCGGAGCGGGCGGCGCCGGACTGCGGGCGGTCATCGAAGCCAGGGAGCACGGGCTGTCGGTCGCGGTGGTGTGCAAATCGCTGTTCGGCAAGGCCCACACCGTGATGGCCGAAGGCGGCTGCGCGGCGTCGATGGGCAACGCCAACGAGAAGGACAACTGGCAGGTTCATTTCCGCGACACGATGCGGGGCGGCAAGTTTCTCAACAACTGGCGCATGGCCGAATTGCATGCGCAGGAGGCGCCCGACCGGGTCTGGGAACTGGAAACCTATGGGGCGCTGTTCGACCGCACCGCGGACGGCCGCATCAGCCAGCGCAATTTCGGTGGTCACACCTACCCGCGGCTCGCGCACGTCGGTGACCGGACCGGCCTCGAGATCATCCGCACCATGCAGCAGAAGATCGTCTCGCTGCAGCAGGAGGATTTCGCCGAGACCGGCGACTACGAAAAGCGCATCAAGGTCTTCGCCGAGTGCACCATCACCGAATTACTCAAGGACGGCGACCGCATCTCCGGCGCGTTCGGCTACTGGCGCGAATCCGGCCGCTTCATCCTGTTCGAGACTCCCGCGGTGGTGCTGGCGACCGGCGGCATCGGCAAGTCGTACAAGGTGACCTCGAACTCTTGGGAGTACACCGGCGACGGTCACGCACTGGCGCTGCGCGCGGGCGCGACGCTGATCAACATGGAGTTCCTGCAGTTCCACCCGACCGGCATGGTCTGGCCGCCCAGCGTGAAGGGCATCCTGGTCACCGAGGGCGTGCGCGGCGACGGCGGGGTGCTGAAGAACACCGAGGGCAAGCGGTTCATGTTCGACTACATTCCGCCGGTCTTCAAAGGGCAGTACGCCGAGACCGAGGAAGAGGCCGACCAATGGCTGCGGGACAACGATTCCGCGCGCCGCACGCCGGATCTACTGCCGCGTGACGAGGTCGCCCGCGCGATCAACGAAGAAGTGAAGGCCGGACGCGGCACCGAACACGGTGGCGTCTACCTGGACATAGCCTCCCGGATGCCCGCCGACGAGATCGTGCGGCGGCTGCCCTCGATGCACCACCAGTTCAAAGAACTCGCGGACGTGGACATCACCAAAGAGCCGATGGAGGTCGGGCCGACCTGTCACTACGTGATGGGTGGCGTCGAGGTCGATCCGGACACCGGTGCGGCCATGGTGCCCGGGCTGTTCGCCGCGGGCGAGTGCTCCGGCGGTATGCACGGGTCGAATCGGCTGGGCGGTAACTCGCTGTCGGATTTGCTGGTGTTCGGCCGCCGTGCCGGACTGGGCGCCGCTGCCTATGTGGAACAGCTCGGCGCGCGGCCGTCGGTCTCGGAGGACGACGTCTCGAAGGCCGCGAAGGCCGCGGTAGCGCCGTTCGATCCGCCCGGCGACGGCAAGGGGGAGAACCCCTACACCTTGCATACCGATCTGCAGCAGACGATGAACGACCTGGTCGGCATCATCCGCAAGGAACATGAGGTCCGCGAGGCGATCGACAAGCTCAGCGAGCTGCGCGCGCGATTCCGTCACGTGACAGTTGAGGGTCATCGCCAGTTCAATCCCGGCTGGCATCTCGCACTCGACCTGCAGAACATGCTGTTGGTCAGCGAATGCGTGGCACACGCTGCGCTGTTGCGGACCGAGAGCCGCGGCGGGCACACCAGGGACGACCACCCGTCGATGGATCCGGATTGGCGGAACAGCCTGTTGGTCTGCGCCGTGGATCCGGGCACGATCGGCGACCCGATCCCCGACGTCACGGTGACGCGCAAGGAACAACAACCGATGCGATCGGACCTGCTCGCCCTCTTCGATCTCGGCGAGCTCGAAAAGTACTACACCCCGGACGAACTCGCCGGGCACCCGGCCGCGGCCGGACATTCGACGGAGCGAGAGGCGTAACGATGGGTTACGACGCCAAATTCCGCGTATGGCGCGGCGATCTCGACGGCGGAGAGCTGCACGATTTCACCGTGCTGGTGAACGAGGGCGAGGTGGTGCTCGACATCATCCACCGGCTACAGGCCACGCAGGCGCCCGACCTGGCGGTGCGCTGGAACTGTAAGGCGGGCAAGTGCGGTTCTTGTTCGGCCGAAGTGAACGGGCGGCCGCGTCTGCTGTGCATGACACGAATGTCCACCTTCGGCCAGGACGAAGTGATCACGGTGACGCCGATGCGCACGTTCCCGGTGATCAAGGACCTCGTGACGGACGTGTCGTTCAATTACGAAAAGGCGCGACAGATACCGTCTTTCACGCCGCCCGCCGATCTCAAACCGGGCGAGTACCGGATGAAGCAGATCGACGTGGAGCGTTCGCAGGAATTCCGCAAATGCATCGAGTGCTTCCTGTGCCAGAACACCTGTCACGTGGTGCGTGACCACGAGGAGAACAAGACGGCGTTCGCGGGACCGCGCTATCTGATGCGGATCACCGAATTGGAGATGCATCCGCTGGACGTCGGCGATCGGACCGAGCTCGCCCAGGACGAGCAGGGACTCGGTCTGTGCAACATCACCAAGTGCTGCACCGAGGTCTGCCCGGAACATATCAAGATCACCGACAACGCCCTGATTCCGCTGAAGGAACGAGTGGCCGATCGCAAATACGATCCGGTGGTGTGGTTGGGCAACAAGCTGTTTCGGCGTTAGGTGACAGAGACGACCGGCCGGGACGATACCCGGCCGGTCGGCGCACCCCTACAGCATTGCCACTACACCGAGGGCGACGATCCACACCAGCAGGCCGACGAGCAGCGCCGACAACAGCGAGTTGGTGAGGACGAAGACTCCGACCGCCGACACCGCGAACAACAGTGCGACGATCAGCCATTCCACCCAATCGTCCGGAAACAATTTCTTGTACCGGGGATGGGAGCTCTTGAGCCCACGGTCCACGAATAGAGAGCTACCCGTAATTCAGCTGCGGCAAACGTCTTTTCGTTGTCGAATATCTGTCATTTCGTGATCTTCGGAGCGCCCTAGCGCGGACGATCGAACTCACCGTCGTGTACCCCGGCCGTGAAAGCGGCCCACTCTCCGGGGGTGAAGACCAGCACCGGCCCGTCGGGGTCCTTCCCGTTGCGCAGGCCGACGTGTCCGTCGGCGAGCAGCGCCACCTCCACGCTGTCGTTGCCCGGCCCTTCTCCGGCCTTCCGCCACGTGGCGCCGGTCAGGTCGATGTTCGCGTTGCCTTGAATGCTCACGAATCAGACTCCTTAGCTGTCTGCCGGGGCAGACGTGTACGGACCGAGAATCCAGCACAACTGCTGGACGCATTCACGCGCGCCCGATAGTACCGCCGCTGACCGGCACTGTCGGGCGAACAACGAGGCCGGATGATCGCGCCGGTGACACCGGCCCGCCACGACGATTCCGGCGCGATACTCAGCGGGATCGCGAGCTCTCAGCGGCGTCGCTGCGCCGGCTCGGCCCACGCGCGGATAGCCGCGACCACCTCCCGGCCGGAAGGGCGAAACCGGTTGCGCGGCGGCACGATCCACCGGCGGATGGCGCCGACCGACGCGGTGGGAGACGGCAACGCGATGGTCGATCCGGTGCGGGAGACCGACACGTCCAGCCGGAACAGCTCCGCGAACAGTCGCGTATCGCTTTCGGGCAGGTCCGGTGCGATCAGAAAGGTCCACCGGTTCGAGCGCGGGTGCGCCAGGATCGGACCGAGCCGAACTCTCTTGCTCTGCATGTGTGCCTTGACCGCCTGCCCCAGGCTGCTCGGCATGGTCAACGCCCAGACCGATCCGGCGCGCATCACGATGCGGCCGAGTTCTGGTGGGTCGACAACGGCGGGCAGGTCACATTCCCGCCGATAGAACTGACATCTGGACCGTGGTGTATCTCCAAGTGGCCTCTGCTGCACCGACAACCCCCTGCAGTTGTGTGGTTCGACAATTAGGTGAGCGCCATACCGAAAGCCCCTGCGATCCGACTGCGCCCCCGCTCGTGCCGAGATGCATACGGAGATGGTGCTACCTTCAGTTTCGCGTTGCCGCCGCCCGGATTAAGGGATAAAGACAGTGCAAAAGTGGGGAAAATACGTTTGATCCGGGACGTATGTGAAAGCTGTGACTCAGTGCCGGCTGTGGTCGGTGAGCGGAGTGCGGGGGCCGAACTTCGGTTTGTGGAATTGGCCGCTGATTTCGAGCAGGCGGATCGCCCGGTAGCGGTGCGGGCGCAGCGGTTCCAGATATTCCACCATCGCCTCGTCGTCCATCGGACGGCCGAGCAGGGTCCAGCCGACCGCGGCGGCGAGGTGGAAATCGCCGACCGACAGCGCGTCCGCGTCGCCGAATGCCCGCTGCGCGATCTCCGCGGCGGTCCACACCCCGATACCGGGGACACTGCACAGCATGCGCGCCGCCTCGGCCGGATCGACCCGCGCCGCACGCTCCAGCGAGTCGGCGAGCCGCGCCGCGCGCACGATGGTTTGCGCGCGTTGTGGTCCGACATTGGCCCGGTGATAGACCCAGGAGGGGATGCGTCGCCAGGCATCGGCGTCCGGAGGCAGCAGCATTCCGTCCGGCGCGGGGCCCGGTGCGGGTTCGCCGAACCGCCGCACCAGCTTCCGCCACGACGCGCGCGCGGAGATGGTGTGCACTTTCTGCTCCAGCACGGCGGGCACCAAAGCTTCGAAGACCAGACCCGTGCGCAGCATGCGCAGTCCGGGGAAGCGGCGATGGGCCTCGACGAGCTTCGGATGAGCCGGGAGGAACGCCGAGACGTCCTCGTCCAGGCAGAGCATGTGCTCGATACCGTCGAGGAATTCCGCCGCGCCCGGCCCCCACGCACGCGCCTGTACCGCGCACGGGCCGGACTGGGTCAATCGGTAGGTGACCGGCCCGGTCGGCAGACGGGAGGCGTGCCAGTGCGCGCCGTCGCCGGTCACTCGGTGGCACGGATCTCCGGTGCCGCGGCCGAGCGGCGCGACGGTGCACGCCAGATCGATCGGACGATCCGTGGTCACGGTCCGGCTCGCTCCCGGCTCGACCGTCACGCTGCGCACCCGCATCATTCTGCCCCGTGCGGCGCGCGGGGGCGCGTCCCCCTCGACCCGCGTGGCGCGGATTATCATCCGAGCCACACGATAAGGCTTTTCATACCCTTTGCGCATAATGAGAGTTCGTGCACTCGGCTGTAACAGCACGCGATTCACGGCGATATCGACTTCGATCGGCAAATAGCTGGCAGAGGCCATTACGGAGGTTCTGGAGATGATCACAAATCTGCTCAACTGGCTGCTCGCCGCCTGGGGCGGGGTTTCCGCGGGCAGCTCGGGTTACCAGATCCCCCCTGGCACCCTGCCGTTCGGTAGCTGAACTACGCGGCGCGCCCGCTCGCTTCCCGCGGGCGCGCGAAAGGTCACCGGCCCAAGAGGAACTGCGCGATATGCCGGGCCTGTCGCCCGGCCAGGGCAGCGGCCTGGGTGCGACAGGAGAAGCCGTCGGCGAGGAGGATCGCGTCCTCGCCCGCGGCGCGCAACGCGGGCAACATGCCGTTCTCGGCCACCGCCACCGAAATATCGTAGTGGCCCGCCTGCATTCCGAAGTTTCCCGCCAGACCGCAGCATCCGGTGATTTCCGTCACCCGCACTCCCATGCTGGCTAATAATCGGCGATCGATATCGAATCCGAGAATCGCGTGCTGGTGACAATGCGGCTGGACCACCACGGATTGTCCGGTTCGCGTCGGCGGTCGCCAGGACGGCTGTTCGGCGAGGAACTCGGCGAGGGTGCGCACCGCGGCCGCGGTCGGCGCGGCTCTCGGGTCCTCCGGCAATAGTTCGGTCAGGTCGCCACGCAGGACCGCGGTGCAGGACGGTTCCAATCCGACGACCAGACCACCTGATCGGACGTGTTCTTCCAGCGCCGTCAAGGTGGCCCGCAACCGCGCACGGGCGCCGTCGAGCTGCCCGGTGCTGATCCAGGTGAGACCGCAGCAGACGCGGCGCTCGGGGATCCGGACGCGGTAGCCCAGTGTCGTCAGCAGCCGGGCCGCGGCCAGGGCGATATCCGGATCGAACGCGTCGGTGAAGGTATCGATCCACAGCATCACCTCGCCGGAACCACCCGCCCCGGGCGGTACCTCGGGCGCATAGGACGACTCGGCCAGCCGGGCGCCCTCGTCCAGGTCGCGCCAGATCCGGCGGAAACTGCGCTGGGCCAGGCGCGGGACGTTCCGCCGCGGATCCATCCCCGCCGCTCGTAAACCGGCCCGGCGCAGCGCGGCCCGGCCCGCCAGCGCGTTGACCACACGCGGCAACCGGGCGGCCACGGACAGCCACCGGGGCAGCCAGCCGAGCGAGTAGTGATCGATGGGACGGAGCCGATGACGGTAGCGGCGATACAGCGTTTCCGACTTGTAGGTGGCCATGTCCACGCCCGCCGGGCAGTCCTTCTGGCACGCCCGGCAGGACAGGCACAGGTCCAGCGACTCGGCCACGGCATCCGAGGACCAAGGCAGCGCGCCGCGCACCACCTCCTGCAGAATCCTCGCCCGGCCGCGCGTGCTGTCCTTCTCATCCCGGGTGGCCAGATAGGACGGGCACATGAAACCGCCGTCGGCCCGGCATTTGCCGACGCCGACGCAGCGATGGACCGCGACGCCCACATCGCCGCCGTCTTCGGCGAACGCGTAACCGTTCGACGGCCGTACCCGCGGCAGTCCGGCCAGCCGCAGGTCGGCGTCGATCGGACGCGGTGCGACGAGCACGCCCGGATTCAGGACGTCACCGGGATCGAACAGCGCCTTGTACCCGGCGAAGACGTCGAGCACCGCGGGGGAGTACATCACCGAGAGCAGTTCCGAGCGGGCCCGGCCGTCGCCGTGCTCGCCGGAGAGCGAACCGCCGTGCCGGACGACCAACTCCGCGGCGTCGAGGAGGAAAGCACGGAAACGGCGCGGCGCGTCGGTGATCGGGAGATCGAGTCGGACGTGGATGCAGCCGTCGCCGATGTGCCCGTACAGCAGCCCGTCGACGCCGTGGTGGTGGGTCAGCGCGGCGAAATCACGCAGGTAGGCGCCCAGGCGCGCGGGTGGGACCGCCGCGTCCTCCCACCCTGGCCAAGCCGGCTGCCCGTCGGGAGTGCGACCGGCGAGCCCGGCGCCATCGGCCCGGATCCGCCAGAGCGCGGCGGCGGTGCCGGGATCGGTGACGATCCGGGTGTCCATCGCGCCTGCCGTCCGGCACAGCCGCTGTGCGGCGGCCAGCGCGTCGGCCTTTGTCTCGCCCGCCGTCTCCACGAAGAGCCAACCGCCGCCACGCGGCAGGTCGGGAACCAGTCCCCGATGCGCGCGGACCACGTCGACCAGCCGCGCGTCGATGCCCTCCACCGCGATCGGCGCGCAGGCCAGCACGGCGGCGACGTCGTCGGCCGCGGTGGCGATGTCCGGGTAGCCGAGCACCGTCAGCACGGTGGCCGCGGGCAACCCGACCAGCTCGACAGTCGCGTCCAGCAGCAGACCGCAGGTGCCCTCGCTGCCGACGAACGCCTTAGCCGCCGACGCGCCGCGCTCGGGCAGCAGGTGTTCCAAGCCGTAGCCGGAGGCCTGCCGGTCGAAGCGCCCGAGATCGGTACGCAGTACCGCGAGATTCGCCCGGCTGAATTCCGCGAGACCCGGGACCGCGGACAGGTCGGCGGCCAGGGTGCGTTCGGCGCCGGTGCCGTCGAGGACGCGTAACGCGCGCACGGTGTCGGAGGTGCGGCCCCACGCGACGGCGCGCGGTCCGCAGGCGTTGTTGCCGATCATGCCGCCGAGCGTGCAGCGATTCTGCGTCGATGGGTCCGGTCCGAAGCGCAGCCCGTGCGGGCGAGCCGCGCGCTGCAATTCCGAAAGCACCACGCCGGGCTGCACGGTCGCGACCCGCGCGACCGGATCGATCGCGACGATCCGGTTCATGTGCCTGCTGAAGTCGAGCACCAGCCCGGAACCGATGGCGTTGCCCGCCACCGATGTTCCCGCGCCACGGGCGGTGACCGGCAGTCCGTGGTTTCGGGCGAATTCCAGCGTGATCGCCACGTCCTCGTCGCCGCGGGGGAAGACGACCGCGGCCGGGACGACCCGATAGTTCGACGCGTCCGAGGAGTACTCCGCACGACGCCGCTCGGAGGTGTCGACCTCACCCGCGATCGTGCCGCGCAGTGCCGCCATCCGGTTGTCGGTCACCACGTAAGCCTAGGTGGGGGTTTTCGGCAGCACAGGCCCGGACCGCGCCCGTTTCGCTGTCGGCGGAAACGGCCGACATCCGGAATCAGCTTGAACTCAACCATTGTTCAGGTCTTAGTGTCGGTGGCCAGGTCTTTGATGGGTGGGGAAGCGAGAGGGAGAGCAACGTGAGCATCGAATCCGTGGCGTGGAGCCAGATGTACCGGCGGGCGAACGCGCCGCAGGAACAGCGGCCGTTCCGCCTCGCCACCGCCGAGCGCATCATCCGGTTCGCCGCGCCGCACCGCCGCAGGATCGCCTCGTTCCTGCTGTTCAGCGTCGTGTCCGCGGTGCTCGCCGTGGCGACGCCGGTGCTCGCGGGCCGGGTGGTCAACAACATCGTCGGCGGCGCCGCGCCACGGGTGGTGATCATCCTCGCGCTGGTGATCGGCGCGCTCGCGGTGTTCGACGCGGGGCTCGGGCTGGCGATCCGGTGGATGTCGGCGCGGATCGGTGAGGGGCTCATCCTCGACCTGCGTACCGCCGTGTTCGACCACGTGCAGAAGATGCCGGTCGCGTTCTTCACCCGGACCAGGACCGGCGCGCTGGTCAGCCGCTTGAACAACGACGTCATCGGCGCCCAGCGCGCGTTCAGCGACACGCTGTCCGGCGTGGTGGCGAATCTGGTGACCCTCGCGCTGACGCTCGGCGTGATGGTCAGCATCTCATGGCAGATCACGCTGCTCGCACTGCTGCTGCTCCCGGTGTTCGTGATCCCGGCGCGCCACATGGGCAACCGGCTGGCCCACATGCAGCGCGAAGCGGCCGGGTTGAACGCGGCGATGAGCACGCAGATGACCGAGCGGTTCTCCGCGCCGGGCGCGACGCTGGTCAAGCTCTTCGGCCGTCCGCAGCAGGAGTCCGACGAATTCGCCCTGCGGGCGCGCCGGGTACGGGACATCGGCGTGCGCACCGCGATGCTGCAGACCGTCTTCGTCACCTCGCTCACGCTGGTGTCCGCGCTGGCGATCGCGCTGGTGTACGGGCTCGGCGGCTGGTACGCGCTGCGCGGGCAGTTGGACGCGGGCGCGGTCGTGTCGCTGTCGTTGCTGCTGACCAGGCTCTACACGCCGCTGACCGCGCTGGCCAGCGCCCGGATGGAGATCATGTCCGCGCTGGTGAGCTTCGAGCGGGTCTTCGAAGTGCTCGACCTGAAACCGCTGATCGAGGAGGCGCCGGGCGCGCGACCGGTTCCGGCGGGTCCGGTCGCGGTGGAGTTGGACGACGTCAGCTTCGGCTACCCGTCGGCCGACAAGGTGTCGCTGGCCTCGCTGGAGGACGTGGCGACTCTGGATACCCGCGGTGGCGTGGAGGTGCTGCACAACGTGTCGCTGCGGGCCGAGCCAGGGCAGCTGGTCGCGCTGGTCGGTTCGTCCGGCGCGGGTAAGTCGACCATCGCGCAGCTGGTCTCCCGGCTCTACGACGTCGACGGTGGCGCGGTCCGGTTGAACGGCGCCGACGTGCGCGAACTGACCACGCGCTCGATCCGCGAGACGGTCGGACTCGTCACCCAGGACGGGCACCTTTTCCACGACACCATCCGGGCCAACCTGCTGCTCGCCCGGCCGGAGGCCGCCGAGGACGAGCTGTGGGACGCGCTGGAACGCGCGCGGCTGCGCGAGCTGGTCGCGTCGTTGCCGGACGGGCTGGAGACCGTGGTCGGCGAGCGCGGCTACCGACTCTCCGGCGGTGAGCGTCAGCGTCTGACCATCGCGCGCTTGCTGCTCAAGCAACCGCGCGTGGTGATCCTGGACGAGGCGACCGCGTCGCTGGACTCGACCTCGGAGGCCGCCGTGCAGGAGGCGCTGGCCGAAGCGCTGGAAGGCCGGACCGCCCTGGTGATCGCACACCGGTTGTCCACCATCCGCGCGGCCGACCAGATCCTCGTGCTGGAGGAGGGCCGCATCGTGGAGCGCGGTACGCACACGCAGCTGCTGGCCGCCGACGGCCGCTACGCGGAGCTGTACCGCACCCAGTTCGCCGAGGAGCCGGTCATCGCTGCGGCCTGACCCGCCCTTCGGCTAGCTCGCCGTCCGGTCCGCGGTACAGGTGGTGTCGGTGTCCGGGAGCGTCCCCGCACCGAAGTAGGCGTTGATCGCGTCGTTGACGCAGCTGCTCAACTCGGGCCGGAATGTCATGTGGATGCGGACATCCTGCAGGGTGACCATGCGCGACTCGGACAAGTACTGGTGCAGTCGCACGGCGTGGCCATAGGGAGTGCGCGGATCTCCCGTCGCCTGGACGATGAGGGCGGGCACCGCGTTGCGGACCACGGTCGGCGCTTCGACCGGCCGAGGCCAGAAGGCGCACGGTTGGATGTTGCCCGCCAGCGCGCCGAAGACCGGTTGCGTGGCCCGGGTCTGTTCGATGTTGCGCCAGTACCAGGTGGGATCAATCGGTGCGCCGACATCACCGCAGGCGATCTGCGCCAGGACGGAGTTCTCGTTGTCCCGCAGCGCCTGCACGATGGCGCGCAACCGGGGCGTGCGTGAGGTCGTCGGCGGACCGCCCGCGTCATCGGCGATCTCACGCACCGTCGCGGCCAACGCCTCGTTCAGCCGGAAGTTCGTCAGCAAGGCGTGCAGGATGAACGGAAACCAGTGGTCATCGATCGCGAACCCATCGATGACGATCGGTTGACGAGCGACGACGCGAACCAGCTCCTCGACCGTCGCCCGCACCTGCTGTGGCGTCGCGCCGAGCCGGAACTCGTCGTCGCGGGCCGCGGCCCACACCGCCCAATCGTCCAGCGCGATCTCGTCCGCGGGTCCCCAGTCCTGCACCAAACCCGTCCAGTACCGGTCCGGGTCGATCGCGCTGTCGAGCACGATCCGATCGGTGCGCTCGGGGAACATCTGGGTGAACACCGCGCCGAGGTACGTGCCGTAGGACAAGCCGTAGAAGTTGATCTTCTGCTCGCCCAGGGCGGCCCGGACGATATCGATGTCGCGCGCCGTGTTGCGAGTGGTCAACTGTCGCAACATGATCGGATCCCGGATGACGCAGGCCGCGGCCATGCCCGCGGACTGAACGGTGTCGTGCACGAAACCGAGCGGTTCCAGGCCCGCCGACCGGACCATCTCGCCGACCGGCCACCCGCACCGCGGAGTGCGGCCGGACTCGCCGACCCCGCGCGGATCCATCCCGATCAGGTCGTGGCTCGCCAGCACGTCCGGCGAGAGCACGTCGCCGAGCAGGTCGACACTGTCGAGTCCCGGCCCACCGGGTCCACCCGGGTTCGACAGCAGGACTCCCCGCCGCCGTGCCGGATCGCCCGCCTTCACCCGGGATATCGCGACGGTGATGGTGCGATCGCCGGGCTGCCCGTAGTCCAGGGGCACCAGGACGTCGGCGCACTCGCCGCCGGCCTTGTCCAGATTCTCGATACCGCACGGCTTCCACTCGAGCTGCTGGCGATAGAACCGGTCCAAGGCCGCCGGGTACGCCTCCTGCACCGGCTCGGCCTGACTGTAGGCGGGCACCGCCAGCAGTACGGACACCGCCATGACCGAAATCGAACGCCAGAACAGCTTCGCGGACAACAGACTTCGCCTCTCGACCGGAGCGAGCACGTGGGTGGATGCGGAAGAACCGTATCCGATCGGGGCTTGCGATGGTGGCACCCCTTCCCGCGTGCGGCGTGAGCGGAGATTCGAGTCAGGTGTCGCGGCGTGCCGCGAGCCCGTCCAGCACACAGTCCAACCCGTAGCGGAACTTCCGCTCGCGCAGCTGTTCCGGGTCCTGGTCCCACTTTTCCTGCGCGACTCGCGGGAACTCCCGTGCCGCTTCTTCGGCGACGGGCCGCAACGCGACCAGCCACTGCTTCTCCGTCTGCCCACTGCGGGCAAGCATGCTCAGATACGCCGCCTCGGTGATGCCGATGCCGACCACGTAGCTGACGACGGTGCCGATGCCGTCGGCCGCCTCCGCGGCGGGGAAGCCGCCCGCTTCGAACAGCCCCACCATGCGGTCGTTGAGCCGCATCACGTTCGGCCCCAGGTAGGACAGCCCGACCTGACCGAGGGTCGAGGCCATCCAGGGATGCCGGAGGATCATCGCGCGCAGGCTCTGCGCGCACTCCTGCGTCGCGCTGCGCCAGTTCGCCGGGTCATCGATCTCCGGAACGCTGATCTCGCCGTAGACCTCATCGACCACCAGCTCGATCAACTCGTCGCGATTGGCCACGTGGCGGTAGAGCGACGTCGCGCCCGCGTTCAGACGGGCGCCGAGCTGGCGCATGCTCAGCGCCTCCATGCCCTCCGCGTCCAGCAGCGCGACCGCCTCGGCCACGATCTGCTCCCTGGTCAGGGCCGGTTGTTCCCGGCCCCGGCGCGGGCGCGTCCACACCGATCCCACCTGCTGTTTGTCCGCGGGCATGGGCACTCCTTCCGTTGACCGCCAGCCTAGCGCACAACGTTCGCTATTGCGCACGTCCATCTGCCATGCGTACGGTGTTCGCATAATGCGAACGTCGTACGCGACACTGCTGGAAGAGGTTCTCCGATGAATACGACCCGCGCCCCGCAACGGTGGTGGATCCTGATCGTGCTGTGCCTCAGCACGCTGGTCCTGGTGATCGACAATTTCGTCCTGGCCGTCGCGGTGCCGCCGCTGGCCGCGGACCTGGACGCGACCGCCCAGGACATCCAGTGGATTCTGGATTCCTACATCCTGGTCTTCGCGGGGCTGCTGCTCACCGCGGGCGGCCTGGCCGACCGCTTCGGCCGGCGCCGGGTGATGATCGTCGGGCTCGCCCTGTTCGGACTCGCGTCTCTGGGCGCCACGCTGGCCGCGAACCCGATCGAACTGATCGTGGCCCGCGTCGTGATGGGCGTCGGCGGGGCGCTGGTGCTGCCGAGCACGCTGTCGATCCTGATCACCGTGTTCGACGACCAGGAACGCCGCAAGGCGATGAGCTTCTGGAGCGCCGCCTCGGTGCTCGGACTGGTGGGCGGGCCGGTACTCGGCGGAGTTCTCATCGCGCACTTCTGGTGGGGCGCGGCATTTCTGATCAATGTTCCGGTGGCGGCGCTCGCCATCATCGCGGCGCTGACGCTCATGCCCGAGTCCAAGGGGCCACGGACCGAACCCGACTATCCCGGCGCCGTGCTGTCCATGGTCGGCATGACCGCGCTGGTGTGGACCATCATCGAATTCCCCGGGGGCGGCTTCGGCGAAGCGACCACCCTGCTCACCCTCATCACCAGCCTCGTCGCGCTGACCGCGTTCGTGCTGTGGGAGCGCCGCGTCGCCCACCCGATGGTCCCGCTGAACTTGTTCCGCAACCGCGATTTCAGTGGCGGCAGCCTCTCGCTGACCCTGGTTCAGGTGGCCAACGGCGGCCTGCTGCTGGTGCTGACCCAGTACCTGCAGTTCGTGCTCGGCTACTCGCCGACGAAGGCGGGCCTGGCGTTCATTCCGATGATGCTCGCCTCCATCGTGTGCAACGGTCTCGGCGCCGGGCTGGGCGGCAAGGTCGGCAACCGGACGCTCGCCGTCACCGGCATGGTGATCTCCGCGGGCGGGCTCGGTCTGCTCGCCGGACTCTCGGCGGACAGCGATTTCGGCATGCTGACCCTCGCCCTGGTCGTGCTCGGCGCCGGTGCGGGTCTGGCGCAGCCCGCGGCCATCGCCGCGCTGATGGGCGCGGTACCGCAGGAGCAGGCCGGGGTCGGCTCCGCGCTGAACGACACCATCCAGCAGGCGGGCGCCGCACTGGGCATCGCCGTTCTCGGCAGCGTGCTGACCAGCACGTTTACCCGCAGCATGCCGGAATCGGCGCCGGAGTCGGCGAAACACTCGATCACCGACGCACTGGCCATCGCCGCACGGACCGGCGACACCGAACTCGTCGCCACCGCGCGGGAGGCGTTCAGCACCGCCATGTCGGCCAGCTTCCTCGCAGGTGGTGCGGGCATCCTGGCGGCGGCGATCGTCGCCCTGTTCGTCATGCGCGACACCGAGACCACACCCGCAGAGCCGATCGAGCAGTCGGCTGAGGCGGGGGCGCTTGCCGGGTAGCAGCGCGGATCCGGCCCGAGAACCGAAGAAGCCCGGCTCGAACGCAGGCGACTATCAGAATTCACCCGCGACGCGGAGAACGGTTCGGCCCGAGTGCGTGCCTTTCCGGATGCCGTGCAGCACCTTCTCCGCTTCGGTGATCGGGGAGTGCTGACGCAAGGCCGAAAGATGCTGCGGACGCAGCTCTTTGCCGAGCTGCGACCACACCTCGCGGCGGCGCTCGATCGGGAGGTTGACCGAATCGATGCCCTCGAGGGCGACACCGCGCAGGATGAACGGCATCACGGTGGTGGGCAGTTCGGCACCGCCGGTGAGGCCGCTGGCCGCGACCACGCCCCCGTAGCCGATGGCGCTCAGCACGTAGGCCAGCGAGGCGCCGCCGACGCTGTCGAGGGCCGCGGCCCACCGCGCCTTGGTGAGCGGACGCGGCTTGGCGTCCGGGTCCTCCGGCAACCGCCCGATCACCTCGTTCGCGCCGATCTCGCTGAGCAGATCGGCCGCGTCGGTCTTACCGGTGGAAGCGATGACTTCGAAGCCGAGTCCGGACAGGATGTCGATGCTCACGCTGCCGACGCCGCCCGTCGCGCCCGTGACCAGCACCGGACCCGCATCCGGGGTGAGGCCGCGCTCCAGCAGGGCCAGCACGCTCAGAGCCGCGGTGAAACCCGCGGTGCCCAGCGTGGCGGCATCGCGCAGGCTGAGGTCCTCCAGTTTGACCACCCATTCGGCGGGCACCCTGGCGTATTCGGCGAAACCGCCGTTGTGCGAGACGCCGATTTCGTATCCGTGCGCGATCACCGGGTCGCCGGGTGCGAAATCGTCGTCGGCGGACTCGACCACCTCGCCCACGAGATCGATGCCCGGCACGATCGGGTAGTTGCGGACCACCCCGCCGCCCTTGGTGATCGCCAGACCGTCTTTGTAGTTCGCGCTCGAGTAGTGCACTTTGATCGTCACGTCGCCCGGCCCGAGGAAATCCTCGCCGACCTGCTGCCGGGTAAGGACGATCCCGCTATCCGTCTCGTGTGCCACCATCGCCCAGAACTCCATGCGGACGAGCATACGAGTGTCCGGACCGGTCCGGGAGCTACTGCGGCAGGAGTTCCAACCGGACGCCGAGCAGACGAACCGGGCGGTCGAGGTCGAACCGGTCGACGATCCGCAGTGCCGTCTCGGCGATCAGCGCGACATCGATCGTCGGCTCGGAGAGTTTCTCCTGCTTGCTGCGGGTGTAGAAGGTATTGGTGCGCACCGTCACGCTGACGCGAGTGCCCACCCGGCCCGCGGCGGCCATCTCCTCGGCGACCTCGGCGGCCAGCCGCGCGACGTGGGCGCGAATCTCGCCCGGATCGGTCAGATCGTGCGGGAAGGTCTCGGACTTGCTGCGGCCCACCGGAACTCGCGGTTCGGTGGTGACATCGGTATCGCCTTTGCCGTGGCCGAGCACCCACAGATACGGGCCGGTGTTCGGCCCGAACTCCGCGGCAAGCCGATGCCGATCGGCCACCATCAGATCGCCTACGGTCCGCACGCCGAGGTCGGCGAGGCGCGCGGCGATCCGATTGCCGATGCCCCACAGCGCGTTCGTCGGGCGATGGGCCATCACTTCGGTCCAGTTCGCGGCGGTGAGCCGGAAGACGCCCGCGGCGGCGCCCGGGCCGGTGACGGGCTCGGCCGATGACTTGCCCGCGGACTTGGCGAAGCCGGTGGCGAGCTTGGCGGTGAGCTTGTTGTCGCCGATGCCGATCGAGCAGCTCAGTTCGAGTCCGGCGATGGCGGTGCGCACCTGCTGCGCGAGAGCCTCCGGGTCGTCGGTGTCGGCGGCCAGGAACGCTTCGTCCCAGCCCCACACCTCGACCCGTCCGGGGAATGTCCGCAGCAGCGCCATCACCTCGTCGGAGGCGTCCTCGTAGGCGGTCATGTCCAACGGAAGGAACACGCCCTCGGGACACCTGCGCTGGGCGCTGCGAAGCGGCATGCCCGCGCGCACGCCGAACGCGCGTGCCGGATAGGACGCGCAGGTCACCACCTTGCGCGGCTCGGTGGGATCGCCGTGCCCGCCGACGATGACCGGCAGTCCCCGCAGCTCCGGATGACGGCGGAACTCCACCGCCGCCTGGAACTGGTCGAGATCGACGTGCAACAGCCATCTGGCCACATGCCGTTCTTACCCCAGCGCTCCGACACCCTGCCGGAATTCCGGCGCGATCGACCGTCGACCGGCATTCCCTTCGCGTCGCGGGCCATGGGACGAACCGATCCGACTGCGCAGCGGCAAAGGACGGCGACGCACCCGAGCATTGCCAGGTCCGGAAAACAGAACTAAATTCTGGATATGAAGATTCGAGATCGGTTGCTGCTGGCGGCCGAGCGGCAGTTCGCCGAGCACGGGGCGCTCGACGCGACGTTGACGCAGATCCGCGACGCGGCGGGCGCCAGTGTCGGGGCGCTCTATCACCACTTCCCGGACAAGGCCGACCTGTATCGGCAGGTGTGGGCCAACGCGCTGGTGGACTACCAGCAACATTTCTGGGCGGTGGTCGGCGAGAGCACCGACGCGCACGATGGCGTCACTTCGGGTGTGCGCGAGCACCTGCGCTGGGTGAGCGAAAACCAGTACCGGGCCACCGTGCTCACCTCCGCGCGGCCGCCAGGGGTCCGGGAGAGCGAGAGCAACCGCCGCTTCATGTCCGACGTGACGCGCTGGTGGCGCACGCACGCCGGATACGGCACGGTGCGCAATCTTCCGATCGATCTGGTCTACGCGCTGTGGCTGGGCCCCGCGCAGGAATACACACGGCAGTGGCTGGGCGGCGAGATGCGCATCGCCCCGGCCGAAGTCGCGGGCGAACTCGCCGACGCCGCCTGGCTCGCCCTCGCCGCCGATCGCACCCGAGCCGCGAAAGAGGTCTCCCAGTGACAGTCGCCACGACCCTCGACATCGACAGCGCCAGGAAGGTGCTCGCCGCGCAGCCCTTCGCCGCCCTCGTCGGCACCGAGCTCACCGCGTTCGGCGACGGCGCCGCCACCCTGATCATTCCCCTGCGCCGCGAACTGACCCAGCAGTTCGGCTACGTGCACGGCGGCGTGCTCGCCTACGCCGCCGACAATGCCCTCACCTTCGCCGCCGGAACGGTTCTCGGCGCGAACGTACTCACCGGCGGTGTCACGGTCACCTACCTCCGTCCCGCCGCGGGCACGCGGTTGCGCGTCGAGGCATCCGTCACCGGCGCGACCCGGCGCCAGGCGGTTGCCCACTGTTCGATCTACGCGGAGAGCCCGGACCGCGAACCGGTCCTGTGCGCGGTGGCCCAAGGCACCACCCGGCTCGCGGAAACCGATCTGACCGGCGCCAACACCGCCCGTTGACCTATCGCGAAAGGCCGGGCACGGAAAGTGTTCCGTACCCGGCCCGTTCGGCCCAGGTCAGGCGGTCGCGGCGAAGGCAGGGCCCAACGCCGGTTCGGCGACCGGCTCGATGGCGTAGGCCAGGATGTCGGCCACGTCGGCGACCGGGCGCACATCCAGCGCGGCCAGCACTTCCGCCGGAACGTCGTCCAGATCCGGCTCGTTGCGCGCCGGGATGAACACCGTCTTCAATCCGGCCCGCTGGGCGGCGAGCAGCTTCTGCTTCACGCCGCCGATCGGCAGCACCCGGCCGTTCAGGGTGACCTCGCCGGTCATGCCGACGTCCGATCGCACCTGACGCCCCAGCGCCAGCGACACGAGTGCGGTGACCATCGTGACGCCCGCGGACGGTCCGTCCTTCGGCACCGCCCCGGCCGGGAAGTGGATGTGGATGTTGCGATCCAGAACCGACGCCTCGATGCCGATCTCCTCCAGGTGCGAGCGCACGTAGGTCAGCGCGATCTGCGCGGATTCCTTCATGACGTCGCCGAGCTGGCCGGTGAGGGTCAGCGAGCGCTCACCCTCGGCGGCGTTCGCCTCGATGTAGAGGACGTCGCCACCTGCGCCGGTCACGGCGAGGCCGGTGGCCACACCAGGCACGGCGGTGCGCTCGACCGAGTCGGGGGTGAAGCGCGGACGACCCAGGTAGTCCTTCAAGTCGCCCAGACCGATCGTCAGGGCGTCGGTGTCCACCTCGTAACCCAGTTCGGGGTCGTAACCCGATGCCGCGGGCACGGTTTCGCGCTCGGACAACCGGGTGGCCGCCTTGCGCAGCGCCTTGGCGATCAGCCGCTCCATCTGCCGGACGCCTGCCTCCCTGGTGTAGTTGGCCGCGATCTCGCGCAGCGCTTCCTCGCTGACGCTCACCTCGGCGGCGGTCAGCGCGTTGCGCTCGAGTTGCCGCGGCACCAGGAAGTCACGCGCGATGGCCACCTTGTCGTCCTCGGTGTAGCCGTCGACGGTGATCAGTTCCATCCGGTCCAGCAGCGGGCCGGGGATGGTCTCCATGACGTT
Source organism: Nocardia abscessus (assembly GCF_015477775.1). Taxonomy (GTDB): domain Bacteria; phylum Actinomycetota; class Actinomycetes; order Mycobacteriales; family Mycobacteriaceae; genus Nocardia; species Nocardia abscessus_A. Next base: position 680,821 of record NZ_JADLQO010000001.1, read on the forward strand.
CGCCGTGGCGATGAACAGCACGTCGGACAGGTCCAGGTCCAGATCGAGGTAGTGGTCGCGGAACGTGTGGTTCTGCGCCGGATCCAGCACCTCGAGCAGGGCGGCGGCCGGATCGCCGCGGAAGTCGGAGCCGACCTTGTCGATCTCGTCGAGCAGGACGACCGGGTTCATCGAACCGGCTTCCTTCATGGCGCGCACGATGCGGCCGGGCAGCGCGCCGACGTAGGTACGGCGGTGGCCGCGGATCTCGGCCTCGTCGCGCACGCCGCCCAGGGCGACGCGGACGAACTTGCGGCCGAGGGCGCGCGCCACGGACTCACCCAGCGAGGTCTTGCCGACGCCGGGCGGCCCGACCAGCACCAGCACCGCGCCGGAGCCGCGTCCGCCGACGACCTCCAGGCCGCGGGCGGCACGGCGGGCGCGGACGGCCAGGTACTCGACCATGCGGTCCTTGACCTCGTCCAGGCCGTGGTGATCGGCGTCGAGGACCGCGCGGGCGGCCGAGACGTCGGTGCTGTCGGTGGTCTTCACCGTCCACGGCAGCTCGAGCACGGTGTCCAGCCAGGTCCGGATCCAGCCGGATTCCGGGCTCTGATCGCTGGCCCGCTCCAGCCTGCCGACCTCACGCAGCGCCGCCTCGCGGACGGTGTCGGGCAGGTCGGCCTGCTCCACCCGGGTGCGGTAGTCGTCGGCGCCGTCCGGCTCGTCCTCGCCGAGTTCCTTGCGGATGGCGTTGAGCTGCTGGCGCAGCAGGAATTCGCGCTGGCTCTTCTCCATGCCCTCGCGAACGTCTTCGCTGATCTTCTCGCTGATCTCGGCCTCGGCGATGTGCGCTTTGGTCCACTCGATCAGGGTGGTGAGCCGCTCGGCCACGTCGGGGGTCTCGAGCAGTTCGCGCTTCTGCTCGAAGGTCAGGTATGTGGCGTAGCCCGCGGTGTCGGCGATGGCCGACGGGTCGGTCAGCTGGTTGACCGCGTCGATGACCTGCCAGGCCTCGCGGCGTTGCAGCACCGAGACGACCAGCTTCTTGTATTCGGCGGCCAGTTCCTTGGTGCGGCCGTCGGGTGTGGGCGTCTCGACCGGCTCGGCCTCGACCCACAGTGCGGCGCCGGGGCCGGTGACCCCGTGCCCGATCTTGGCCCGCCGTTCCGCCTTGAGGACGGCCGCCGGGGCGCCGCCGCGCATCCGGCCGACCTGCTCGATGGTCGCGACCACCCCGTAGGTGGCGTAGCCCTCGTTCAGGCGCGGCGCGAGCAGCACGGCGTCGGTCTCGGCGGCGCGCGCGGCATCGATCGCGGCCTGCGCCGATTCGTCCAGTTCGATGGGCACGACCATGCCCGGCAGCACGATCGGATCGGTCAGGAACAGCACCGGCAGGTTCTGTGGTGTAGTCACGTCTTCGACCCTTCCAAAAGTTGAGCGTTGCCTACTCAACCCACGGGTATCCGGGTTTGTTCCACTCCGATGCCTCGTTCGCTGAGGGCGAAGGCGCGACCGCTCGGCCCGCCGCGCCGGGCTGTTCGCGTTGACACCCCGTCCAAGGCAATGAGAACGTGAAGGCCTTGATATCTCATACCGGCGGTACCGCCGGATCGGCTTAGGGAGTCCCATCGATGTCGTCGCTCGCCGCCGGCGTGTTCATCGACTGGGAAGGATTGACCGGGCAGCCGAAGTTCGTGGTCGACCTGATCACGTTTCCGGTCTTCAGCGCGCTGGCGGGCTGGCTGACCAACTGGACCGGCGTGCTGATGCTGTTCTGGCCGCTTCTGTTCCGCGGGGTCCGCATCCCCGGCCTGCACGTGCTCTACCCGTACTTCCCGCGCCGGGTCCAAGTTTTGCCGACCTTCTCCGGAGACGGCCGCCGCCTCGGATTCCAGGGCTTCATCCCGGCGCGCGCGGAGAAGATGGCCAGCATCTGCGTGGACAAGGCCCTGATGCGGATCGGCAGTCCGAGGGACTTCATCCACGAACTCGATCTCGACGGCATCGCCGACTACATCGCGGTGCTCGCGCGCGAGCAGGTGCGGCCGCTGGTCGACGAGCTGATGTACCGGGAGAACCCGGACCTGTGGCGCACCGTGCCGCGGGCCGCCAAGCAGCTGATCTACCAGCGGGTGGATCGGGAACTGCCCGCCCTGTCCCGCCGTGCGTTCACCTCGCTCGGCGACAACGTCGACCAGCTGATCGACATCAAGAGCTTCGTGATCCGCTACCTGCAGGAAAACCCGACCATCCTGAAGGACCTGACCACCACCATCGCCGCGCCCGAGCTGCGCTTCATGGTGCGCATCGGCCTGCTCGGAGCGCCGTTCGGCGTGCTGCTGGCCTTGTACCTCCATGTGCACCAGGCCATTCCGGTGATCGGGTGGGTCCCGGGCTGGGTGATCGTCCTGCTCGCCTCGGCGGCGATCGGTGTGATCGTGAACGTCATCGCGGTGAAGATGGTGTTCGAGCCGGGTGACCCGCAACCGAGGTACAAGTACCTGTGGAAGCAGGCGCTGCTGGCGAAGCGGCAGCCGCAGGCGGCCACCGATCTGGCGCACATCCTGGCCTATCAGGTGCTGACGCTGCCGAACCTGTCCAAGGAACTACTGGAGGGCCCGAACGGGGACAAGACCCGGCAGCTGCTGGAGCGCTTGATCGCCGACGAGATCAGTCGTCAGCTCGGTCCGACCACCACGCTGGTGCGCGCGGCCCTGGGACGTCGCCAGTTCGACAACCTCACGGTGGGCGCGGCGGGCGCCGCGGTCGGCTTGGCGCCGACCCTGGCGGAGGACGAGGAGTTCACCCTCGAGCAGGCCAAGACCATCGATGAATTCGCGGCGCGCAAGTTGCGGGACCTCACGCCGGGGGAGTTCATGGAGATGTTCTACGCGTCCGTGGAACAGGACGCCTGGCTGCTGTATCTGCACGGCGCGGTGCTCGGTCTCGTCGTCGGAGCTTCCCACCTGGTGGTTTTCGGCTGGTAGCCGGACAGTCGCCGCCAATATAAAACAATCATGCTTGCCTTTTTTTGACCTCGCTGCGATGCTGGACCCGGCGGCGCACGAGGCGGTGTGCCCGGAACCGGCAGGGGAACAGATGGCTGACCTCGAGGCGCTACTCGGCGACTTCGCCGACGAATGCGCGGACCTGGAACGATTCGTCGGCCCGCTGGCGCCCGAGGAATGGGCGCGGGCCACACCCGCGCCCGGCTGGACCATCGCCCACCAGATCGGCCACCTGGCCTGGACCGACGAGATCGCGACGATCGCCACCGCGGATGCCGACGGCTTTCAGAAGTTGCTGGCCGAGGCCGGGCCTCGGGCGCTCACGTTCGTCGACGAGGCCGCCGAGAAAGCCGCGACCGAACCGCCCGCCGACCTGCTCGACCGGTGGCGGCGCGGACGCGCATCGCTCACGGCCGCGCTGCGCGCGACGCCCGCGGGCGTCAAACTGCCCTGGTTCGGGCCGCCGATGAGCCCCGCCTCGATGATCACCGCGCGCATCATGGAAACCTGGGCGCACGGGCAGGACGTGGCCGACGCCCTCGGCGTGCACCGCACTCCCACCGCGCGGCTGCGCACCGTGGCCCATATCGGCGTGCGTACCAGGAACTTCGCCTACACCGTGCACGGAAAGACCCCTCCCGCAGCGGAGTTCCGCGTCGAGCTGACCGCACCGGACCGCACGATCTGGGCGTGGGGTCCCGAGGATGCCGAGCAGCGTGTGTCCGGACCGGCGCTCGACTTCTGCCTGCTGGTGACCCAGCGCCGCCATCCGGACGACCTGGCGATCGTGACGCAGGGCGACGACGCCGCGGAATGGCTCGCGATCGCGCAGGCTTTCGCGGGTCCGACAGGTGTGGGGAGGACGGCGGGCCAGTTCGCCTGACCCGCCCACACCCGACCCGATCGGTGACGATTCGGGAGCGGGCGAGCGCCACACTTGGGTGCGCCGTGTTCATGTCGACGGCCGGACGCCGTTGGCCGGGTGTCTCGAGTGGCAGTCGAGAATGGCGCTCGCCAGCTAAACGAATATTTACCCCCCGGTGTGCTCACGGAAACATCGGCGCCACCAAGGCGGCTGCGCCTGATCATGCGCCCTTGACCGGGCTGTCCCATCGTGTGATCCTGCTCTCTTCGACGCGACATACCCCGCGACCGCACAGGTAACCTGGACGGGCGTACAGCTTTTCCATGATGCTGGTCCGTCGCAGGGAAGGAGCGCATCGTGACAGCACAACGACCTGCCCAGTTCGTGCGGCATGCCGCCGTCGTGCTCGCCGGTGCCGCAAGCTTGAGCCTGACCGTCGCGGCAGGCACCTACATCGTGCAGCAGATCGCCGATACGCAGCGCCCGGATAGCAGGCTCGCCGCGCCGATCGCCCCGGTCACTCCGGATGCACCCGACCGCGGACGCGAAATCGTCTCCTATCCGGTGCTGACCGGCAGCAGTTCGGTCCTACCCCCCGCGGTCCTCCCCCCCGTGGTCCTCGCTCCCCGCGCCGTCGAGCCGGAAACCGTGCAGGCACAGGTCGATTCGCCGACCGCGCCCGCGCCTCTCGGCGGTGCGGTCCGCTTCGGCGACGCCTACCTCGGCGCGCAGGTCGCGACGGGCGAGGCCGATACCGTCTCGGTCACCGTGGATACGAACGCCTTCACGGTGCTCACCGGTTTCCTGCGTTCCGGCTCCGCACCGCAGCAGCCGGGCGCCTCCACCGTGACCACGATGCGTACCGATCTCGACACCCAGAGCGGCGAAGTGCGCCTGGCTTTGTCCGACCCGAAGCTCGGCGAGCACGACCTGCGCCTGAATCGTCATGTCGCGCCCGCCGTGCCGTCGCCTCCGGCCCGCGCGGGGAAACAGGGCGCCGGCGAATCGGTGCTCGCAACCTCGCAGGGCGCAGGGGATTCCGCGGCGGTGTGACCCACCGCTTACCCTGCTCGGCATGAGCGCCTACGACTTCTGCGTCATCGGCGGCGGCATCGTCGGCGTCGCTACCGCGCACCGGATCCTGGCGCGCTATCCCGGCGCCGGCCTGGTACTGCTGGAGAAAGCCCAGCACCTGGCCGCGCATCAGACCGGGCACAACAGCGGCGTCATCCACTCCGGGATCTACTATCCGCCGAACAGCTTGAAGGCCACGCTGTGCCGCCGTGGCGCTCGCTGGACCGAAGAATTCGCGGCGGCGCACGGCATTCCGTACCGGGTCTGCGGCAAATTGCTGGTCGCCACGGACGACGTCGAGTACGGACGCATGCTCGCGCTACACGAACGTTCGATCACCAACGGCGTGGCCGTGGAGCTGATCGACGCCGCGGAACTCAGGCGGCGCGAACCGCGCGTCACCGGTGTCGGCGCACTGTTCGTTCCCGGCACCGGGGTCATCGACTTCACCCGGGTGACCGAAGCGCTCGCCGAGCAGGTGCGCGGCGCCGGTGGCGAATTCGTGCTCGGCGCCGAGGTCACCACGCTCACCGAGACCACGGACGCGGTGACGGCCGCCGGGCCGACCGGTTCGTGGACGGCACGCAGGCTGGTGGTCTGCGCGGGTCTGCAGGCCGACCGGATGGCACGAGCAGCGGGGCTGCGCACCGACTTTCGCATCGTGCCGTTCCGCGGTGAGTACTACCAGTTGCCGCAGGAGCGAAACGACCTGGTCAGAACTTTGATCTATCCCATTCCCGATCCCGAACTGCCTTTTCTCGGCGTGCATTTGAGTCCGACGATCGACGGAACGCTGACCGTGGGGCCGAACGCGGTGCTCGGCTTGGCCAGGGAGGGCTATCGCAAAGGCAGCTTCGATGTCAGGGACGCGCGAGAAGTCCTCGCGTTCCCCGGATTCCACCGGGTGGCCAAGGCGAACGTGCGCACCGGGCTGCGCGAACTGCGCAACTCGCTGTTCAAACGCGGGTACCTGGCGCAGTGCCGCCGCTACTGTCCGGATCTGACACTCACCGATCTGCTTCCGCGCGAGGCGGGTATTCGCGCGCAGGCCGTCCTGCGCGACGGAACCTTGGTGCACGACTTCATGATCGAGCGCACAGAACGCTCGGTTCATCTGCTCAATGCGCCCTCACCTGCGGCGACCTCGGCCATGCCGATCGCAGAGCACATCGTCGACCAGCTCTGAGCGGCGCCGCTTCCGAGCGACCGTCCGGTAGCGATCCGACATCACGGCACACCAAATCGTGCCGAGCCCTCGAATAAAGAGGAGAGCTGTAGTACTTTTAACGCCAGTCGTGGGACAGGGAGGGCCTATGGGCCACATCAAGTACGCGAGTGACGTCGGAGCGCCGATCGAGGTCGCTTTCAGCTACACCGACAACCATCTCTTCGTACCCGATTGGATGTTCGGCATCGCGGACTTCGTGCCGACCGGCGATCAGGACCGCGGACTCGGCGCGGTCTTCGCCGCCACCACCCGTCTCGCGCTCTTGCGGCCCACGTCGACCTGCGAGATCACCGAATACCGCCACAACGCGGTGATCGGGTACACACTGCGTGGGCACTTCTGCGGCACGCTGCGGCTGCGCTTCGACCCGCTGGGTTACGGGCGCTCGGTGCTGACCTCCGAAGCGGAATACGGTCCGCCCCGCGGAATAGTCGCGCGCCTGGGCGCCGGTCTGGTGGATGCTGCGGTCAAATCGGCGCTACGGCGTACGGAATCCCGGTTGCGGAGGGAGATAGAGGAATTTCACGGTACCGATCTTGTCGGTCGGATTGCGTAGGGTGCCATCCATGATCATCGTGAGCACCGACGGATCCTGCCTCCGTAATCCCGGCGGCGCCATCGGCTGGGCTTGGGTCAATCATCAGGGCACCTCCGCCAGCGGAGGAGCCGCTTCCGGAACCAACCAGGTCGCGGAATTGCGCGCGGTGCTGGAAGCGATCGTCGCGCATCCCGGGTCCGAACCTCTGCTCATCGAGAGCGATTCGCTCTACGCGATCAAGTGCGCGTCGGAGTGGGTGTCGGGGTGGCGGCTCAACGGCTGGCGCACCTCCACCGGCGGCGCGGTGAAGAATGTCGAACTCGTCCGGCAGATCGACCGGGCCATCGCGAGCAGGCCGGGACCGGTCCGTTTCCGCTGGGTCCGTGGTCATGTCGGCAACTACTTCAACGAGCAAGCCGATGCGCTGGCCGGAGAAGCGGCTCGGCAGGCCGCGGTCACCGCGGCTGTCGCCGAGGCGAACACCGTGGAAATGCTCGCGGTGACTGTGGAAGAAGCGTCGACGGCGCCGGAAGCGCCGAAGGACAAGGCCGCGGGGAAGGCGGCCGCGCCGTCGGCGCCACAGACTTTGACGCTGTTCTGATTCGTCCGCGAATCGCCGAAGACTGCCCGAATGACCTCCGGCGGTGGTGGCTCGGCCCACCGCCGGAGGCGCTCGGCTAGTTGCCCGGCTGCGGTGCGGGCTGACCAGACGGTGCGGGCTGCGGAGCGCCGCCCGGTGCGGGAGCGCCGGGAAGGCCGGTACCCGCACCCTTGAGCATCGGCGAATCGAGCTTCTCGACCAGCCAACTGTCGCCCGACTTCTGCAACTGGGCGATCACCACGACGAACTGCCGCTCGGGGTTGGCCTGGGTGAAGTTGGTCCGGTACTGCGTGAGGGTCACCAGCACCTTGGCCGAGGTCTTGTCACCGGACTGGTAACCGCACTGCACGTCGTCGGCCCAGGATTTGACCTGCGCCTGCACCATGGCGTCCTTGAGCGCCTTGGTCGCGTCGTCGAACTCCTTGAGGAACTCTCCGGTGGAGCCGGCCTTCACCGTGGTGAAGTAGTCATCGAGGTTCTTCGAGTAGTCGTAGACCGAGACGTCCTTGCCGAATTTGCACGCGGCGCTGGTCGAGTCGCGGATCGCGTCGAGTTTGTCGCCGCGGTCCTTGCCCTGCATGAAGAACACGACCACCGCGGTGATCGCCGCGACCGCGAGCACGCCCGCCACGAACGCGGCCACGAGCGGAATCGAGGTGGATTTCCCGGACGGCGCCGGCGCGGCCGCCGCGGGAGCGCCGCTCTTCGCTGTCGACTTCTTGCCCGCCTCGGGCTTGTCCGCCTTCTCCGCCTTGGACAGCTCGGGCTTCGCCGCGCCGGCGGCATCCTCCGACTTCTCGGCCACCTTGTCGGTGTCCTTGTCGGCGGTGGCCTTGGTCTCGGCGTCCTTGTCGTTCTCGGCGTCGTCGGTAGACATCGATAAAACCTGCACTTTCCCGGCGCGCGTCGATGCGCACCGATTGGCTTCAGGGCCCGCGAGAGCGAGCCTTACGCGTTCCACCGGCGAGTATGCCCGGCCGACGGGTCGACCGCCGGGCCGGGTACGACTCACCGCACCGGAGGCAGGGTCCGCTCGTTCGGATCCACACCCGGAGGCATGTGTGCGCCGTTGTTCGGCACGTTCGGCCGCGGCGCGTTCGCCGCACCGCGGATCTGCTGACCCGGCGGTGGGTTCTCACAGTAGTTCCACTTCGGAATCGTGCCGTCCTGCACGACCTCGTTGCGGATCTTCGGAGTGTTGTAGGTACAGAACGGCCGCGGCCAGATGTCGATCATCGCGTGGAATTCGTTCCCGTGCGCCGGGACGCCCAGCGCCTCGCCGCCGAGCGCGAGCGAGGGGAACAGCGCTCGCAGAGCGGGCAGCCGCAGCTGCGCCGCCTTGGTGATCGCCTGGAAGTTGGTTGCCAGACTGGTGATCGGGTCGGCCGTCCGGTCCACCACCGCGCCGAGGCTGGTGAGCTGGCCCGGCGCCTGATCGAGCACCCGCTGCAGTTCCGCGTTCGCGTTGTTGAACTGCTCGAACAGCACCCCGGAGTTGCGGGTCAGCGTGGCCAGATCGGGCTGCGCGTTGGACGTCGTGTTGGCGATGGTGCGCAGATTGGTGATCAGATTCGTGGTCTGCGGCAGCAACGAGTCCAGGCCGGCCATCGCCAAGCTGATCCCGTTCACCATGCCGCGCAACTGATCCGGTCCCGCGCTGAGCGCGATGTCCAGCTCGTTCAGGATGACCTGGAAGTGGTCGGGATTGATCTGCGCGATCAGTGCGCTGGAGTTGTCCAGGACCGACCACACCGGCGTCGGCGTGTGGATCTTCTCCGGATCGAACTTGATCACCGCGCCGTTGGCCAGGTACGGCCCCTGCTCGGCGTTCGGCCGGAAATCGATGTACTGCTCACCCGCACCGGACAGCGCCTGCACCGCGATCTGGGTGTCCACCGGGATCTTGTACTTCGACTCGATCTGCGCGGTGGCGGAGATGGCCTGCCCGCGATCGGTCAGCTCGATCGAGGTGACCTTGCCGATGCGCCACCCGCGCAGGGTCACGTCGTTGCCGGGCTGCAGACCGCCGGACCGGTCCAGGTTCACCGTGACGGTGTAGTCCGACCGCAGCGGGTTCACCCGCATGACGTTCACCATCAGGTACGCGGCGCCGACCAGCAGCACGAGCACCAGACCCAGGTTCGACAGGAATATCTTGCTTCCGAACAGTTTGCGCACGGAGGTCATCGGTGTCCTCCCGTCACCCTGCCCTGCACCAGCTGCAGCACTTGAAGCAGGCTGCCCGCGAAGTCCTGCAGGTCGTGGAGGTCTTGGAGCTTGCCGTGCTCCGGATCGGTGAGCGCGCTGATGTCGAGGTTGGTCGCGGTGGCGTACACCGCGAAGCTGCCGCCGCGGAAGGTCGCGTCCACCTTGGGCCGCAGCACGCGGAGCCGATCGAGCAGCACGCCGAAGTTGTCGCCGGTCTTGGCGATCGCGTCCATCAGCTGGTGAGTGTTCTCCAGCAGGCCGTTCAACTGCGCGGTGGAGGTGTCGGCGTAATTGCCCAGCGCGGCGCTGGCGATGGACAACTTGGTCAGCAGATCGCCGATGGCCCGGTTGTTCTCGGCGATGGCGCCGATCATCTGGGGCAGCGTGTCGGCCACCTCGCCGAGCTCGGACCGCCGTGCCTCGATGGTGTTGGCGAGGGAGCTGAATTCACCGAGCACGCTGTCCACCCGGGCCGAATTGGCGTTCAAACTGCCGACCACGCCGGTCATCTCGGTGATCAGGTGGGCCAGTTGCTCGCCGCGGCCGCCGACGATGGAGTCCAGCTCCGAACCCAGCCTGGACAGGCTGGCGATGCCGCCGCCGTTGAACAGCATGGACACCGAGATGAGCAACTGCTCGACGGTCGCGCCCGCGGAGGTGCTGTCGAGGGTGAGCGTGTCGCCGTCGTGCAGCATGTCCACGCCCGGCTCGGTCTTGGGTTTGGACACCGCGACGAACACGTCACCGAGCGGGGTGGCCTGCCGCAGTTCCGCCGTGCTGCCCTTGGGCAACTCGATGTCCTTGCTGATGGTCAGGTCGACGATCGCCTGGAAATTCTTCGTCTTGATGTCGGTGACCACGCCGACGTCCGAACCGCCGATCTTCACCTTCGCCTGGTCGGGCAGGTTCAGCGCGTTCTCGAACACCGCGTGGATGGTGTAGGTCTCCCCGGACATACCCGGTTTCGGCAGCGGCAGCTTCTCCACGGTGAGCCCGCAGCCGGAGGTGACCGCGACACCGGCCACCGCGGCGACGGCGACCAGCGCCCTGCGTGCCTTGATCGTCATTCGGTACGTCATTTCGTCAGTCCGAGCAGTGCGGCGGTGAGCCCGTAGTCGGGCCCGAAGTCCTGCATGTTTCCGGTGCGGCAACCGTCGGCCCTCATCTGGATGCGTTCACAGAACAGGCTGACGATCTCGCCCGACAGCGCGGTGCCGATCACCGCGTGCAGCCGGACGTACCCGTGCTCGCGGTTCACGATGCCGTCGATGTTCTGCATGACCATCGGCGCCACGTCGACGACCTCGGTGATGCCGTAGGCGTTGTCGCGCAGCTGCTGGGTCACGTTGGTCAGGCCGGTCATGGTGCCCGACAGCTGATCCTGGTACTGCGTCAGCGTGGTGCTCGTGTTCTGCAGGAAGGCGAGCAGCTGATCGAGCGTGGCCTGCAGGCCGGGCGCCTGATCGGCGAGCAGTCCGGTCATCTGGGTCACCCGGTTGCTGAAATCGCGCACCGACTGGTCGTTCTCGGCCAGCATGGTGGTGAGGTCGTTCAGCTTGATGATGATGCTGGAGATCGCGTCCTTGTTGTCCACACCGACCTTCAGCGCGCTGGACAGCGCGTTGAGGGTGTCGCGGATCTTCTCGCCGTTGCCGTTGAGCATGGGGTAGAGCACCCGGCCCGACAGCGGGCCGATGCCCTCCTGGCCCGGCTCCGGCTTGAGCGCCGCGGCGAACTGGTCGATGGTCTTGATCATCGTGTCCAGCTCGACCGGCGTCTTGGTGCGGGCTTTGGGCAGGTGCGCACCGTCGCTCAAGGCCGCGCCGCCGGTGTAGACGGGGGTGAGCTCGATGTGCCGGTCGGTGACGATGGACGGCGAGACGATCGCGGCGATCGCGTCTTTCGGGATCTTCACGTCCTTGTCGATGGACATGTGCACCTCGATCAGGGTGCCCTTGGGCACGATCTTGTCGACCTTGCCGACATCGAGCCCGAGCACCGTGATCGGATTGCCCTCGTAGATGCCCGCGATGTTGTCGAAATCGGCGGTGATCTGCAGGGTGTTGCCCAACGCGTCGTTCACCGAACTCGGCAGCAGCGAGCAGCTGCCGACGGTCAGCGCGGCGGCGCTGATCATGAGCGTCTTCGCGACGGTCCTCAGCGGAAAGCCCGTGCGGAATTTCATCCCTGGCACCCCTCGATAACTTGGGCGAAGCACAACCAGTTGTCCGGGAAGAGCCACGGCAGGCCGACGTCACCGTACGGACCGCTGCCGCCCCACGAGTTCGCCAGGTAGCGCACGGTCGGCGGCATGAGCGACAGCATCCGGTCCAGGTTGTCCTTGTTCTTCTGCAGACCCTCGGCCATGGTGTTCAGCTGCGCGATGGTCGGGCCGAGCTGATCGTTGTTCTCCGCGCCGATCGCCTCCAGCTGCTTGGTCAGCGACGCGACGTTGTCCAGCAGCTGGCGCAGCAGCGCCTGGCGCTCCATCACCCGATTGGCGATGGCCTCGCCCTGGGTGATCACCAGCAGGATGCTGTTGCGGTTGTCGCCGAGGATCCTCGTGACCCGGTCCAGATCCTTGAGCAGGGTGTCCACCTCGGCCTTGCGGCGGTCGATCACCTTCGCCAGCGCGCCGACGCTGTCCAGCGCCTGCGCGGTGAGCTGCGGTGACCCGTTCATCTGCTCGTTGATCAGGTTCAGCGAGTCGGACAGCTTCTTGGTGTCGAGCGCCTCGAACTTCGGGGTGCCGATCTGCACCACGTCGGCCAGGTTGTACGGAACCGCGGTGTTGGACACCGGGATGCGCTTGCCCTTCAGTCCCGAGCCGTCACCCGGCTCGAGGTCGACGTACCTGGCCCCGAGCAGCGTGGCCATCTTGATCGAGGCGCGGGCGTCCGGGCCGAGTTTCACGTCGTCGCTGACGCTCAGCGTGAGCATCACGTGACTGCCCTCGATCTCGGCGCCGACCACCCGACCGGAGGCCACCCCGGCGACGTTCACCTTGTCACCGACTCTGATGCCCGCGGCCTGCACGAACTCGGCTTTGATCGACTGCTCGCCGACGCCGATGAGCTTGTAGACGCTGGACACCAGCAGCAGCACCACGATGAGGGCGCCGCCGATGATGCCCAACCAGAAGTACCGGTTGCTCTCGAACCTGGACCTGAGCTTCGTCATCATGGGCGGCACACCGCCGAGTGCGAGGTGCCACCGATCTGGGAGAACAGGCCGCGCGGGAAGAGGACGCCGTAGAGCGAGAGGTCCAGCCCGCACAGGTAGGCGTTGGCGTAGCCACCCTCGGAGGTGTGCCTGCCCGCCGCCGACAGGACGTTCGGCAGGTCGATCGCCGCCTGGTCGAGCTTGGCGCCGTTGTCGATCAGCAGCGTCAGCGCCGCGCTGGTGGAGTTCTGCGCGGTGCGCAGGCTCGGCTGGATCTGGTCCATCATGCCGACCAGCGACGTGGTGGCGCTGGCGATCTGCTCGGTCGAGGAGAGCAACGACTGCCCTTGGTCGTACAGCCCGCCGATCAGGGCCCGGGTCTGGGTCACCAGGGTCTCCAATTCATCACCTCGTTTGGCCAACCCCGACATGACGCCCGACAGGTTGGTAATCACATCGGACAGGATCGCGTCCCTGCGCTGGAAATCGGTGGCCAACTGGGCGGCCTGGACGATGAACGCGCTCAACGAGACGCCGTCACCCTGCAACGCCTGGATGAAGGTCTCCGACAGCCGGTTGACCTGCTCGGGCTGCAACACCTGGAACAGCGGCTGGAATCCGTTGAGCAGACCCGACACGTCGAACGACGGCTCGGTCCGGTTGATCGGGATCGAACCGTTGTTCTTCAGCGGCGCCGGGTTCGGCTCCTTGCCCGGAGCCAGCGCCACGTACCGCTGGCCGATCAGATTCTGGTAGCGGACCAGCGCCTTGGTGTCGCTGTAGATCGTCTGGTCGCGCTGCACGACGAAGGTGACCTTCGCGACCGACTTCTTCAGATTCGCGTCGCGGGCCCGTTCGATCTTCTCGACCTTGCCCACCCGCACGCCCGCCATGCGCACGTCGTCGCCTTCGTGCAGGCCGAGCACGTCGGAGAACGTCGCGGAGTAGGTGTAGGTGTCACCGCTGACGATGCGCGCCAGCGTGTTCCAGACCACCACCGTGACCAGGACGGACACGATGGCGAAGATGCTGAATCCGATCAGCGGTTTGCGGATGCTCATCGTCGGGCACCGTTGTCGGACACCTGCATGGTTCCGCCCTTCAGAATCGAGCTCAGCAGCAGATATTCGGCGGTGGTCGGCTTGCGGCCGAGCAGCGCGGTGATCGCCGAGTCGCCTCGGTAGGAGATCGGCGCGGCCGACGGCGTGCCCTCGGGCGCGGCGGCCGGAGCCACGGGCGCCGGAGCCGGTGCCGCGGCAGGCGGGAGCAGGCCGGGCGGCAGCATCGGGAACAGGCCCTCGAGCGGGGTGCCCGCGAACGGAGCGGGCACGCCGCCGGTGGGAGCGGCCGCGGTGGCGCGGTTCGGGTCCGGGGTGGTGACGCCGGGAATCAGCGGCAGACCGGGCATCGGTACCACCGGCGGCAGTCCGGCGGCCGATTCGAGTGCCCGCGGCTTCAGCTGTTCGGGCAGCTCGCCGATGTCGGCGACAGCGGGAGCGGTGAAGCAGCTCGGGCCGGCCATCTCGCCGTAGCGCGGGCAGTCGGCCACGGTGTAGGGGCGGTACGGGGTGAGCGTGATACCGGCATCCCAGACCTGCTGCTTCTGCGGACCCCAGGTGAACGTGGTGTCCATCCGGCGCATGGTCTCGCTCAGGTTGAGCAGCGTCCTGGTGATCGCGTCCGGGTCCGCGGCGAGGGCGCCGAACATGTCGTTCGTTCCCGCCGTGACCTCGATGCCGACGTTCGGATTACGGGCGAACAGGTCGTTCACCGTGTCGATCGTCCCGCTGGTGCCGGTGATCAGGGAGACCAGCTCGCTGCGGCGGTCGGCGATGGTGCGCGCGGTCTGCACCGAGCTGCCGAGCACGTCGACCAGCTCGGGCGCGGACTGGTTGAGCGCGTTGAACGACGCGGAGAAGTCGCCGAGCAGCACGCCGAGATCGGGAATCGACTCGTCGACGGCCAGCAGCCAGCGGTCGAGCCGCTCGACGGTCGAGCCCGGCATCCGGCCGCTGCCGTCCAGCGCCTGCGACAGGGTGCCGAGCACCCGGCCGAACTGCACCGGGTCGATCTTGTCGAGGATGTTGCGGACGGTGGTCAGCGTGTCCTGCAGCGCGATGGTGCCCTTGCTGCGGTCTTCCTCGATGACCGAACCCTCGTGCAGGTACTGGTCGGCGGGGCCGTTGAAGACGAGTTCCACGGAGGTGACGGCGAACAGGTTGCTCGGCACCACGCGAGCGGTCACGTTGGCCGGGATGTCGCCGGCGAACTCCGGCTTCATCTCGATCCGGACCTTCTGCAGTTCGCCCTTGGCCGCGACGTCGACGGTCTTCACCGCGCCGACGAGCACGCCGCGGAACTTGACGTCGGCCTGCTCGGGCAGACCGTCACCGGTGGTGGTCAGGTTCGCGGTGACGTTGACCTTCTCCTGGAAGTACCCCTGGTAGCGCAGCATCAGGAAGCCGAGCACCAGCGCGAAGACGACCAGACCGCACACGCCTGCGATGAGCAGCTGTCGCATCGTGGGCCCGCGCCCACTGGGATCGATGATCATCTGCTGCCTACCCCGAGATTCGGATGCCGGGGTTGACACCCCAGATAGCCAATGTCATGAACAGGTTCGCGAATACGACCGCGATGATGCACATCTTGATCGCGCGGCCCGCGGCCACGCCGACGCCCTCGGGGCCACCGGAGGCGAAGAAGCCGTAGTAGCACTGGATGAACGTGGTGATCGCGACGAACAGGATCGCCTTGATCAGCGAATAGATGACGTCGGTCGGGATGAGGAACTGATAGAAGTAGTGCTGGTAGGTGCCGGTGGCGGTGCCGCCGATCAGCTGCACGGTGAGCGCGCAGGAGATGTAGGCCATCGTCAGCCCGAGGCAGTAGAGCGGGATGATGGCCACCATCGCCGCGAACATCCTGGTGCTGATCAGATAGGGCAGCGGCCGGATGGCGATGGATTCCAGCGCGTCGATCTCCTCGGAGATGCGCATGGCGCCCAGCTGTGCGGTGAACCGGCAGCCCGCCTGGGCGGCGAAGGCCAGTGTCGCGAGCAGCGGGCCGAGCTCACGAGTGGTCGCGAACGCCGAGATCGCACCGGTGATCGGGCTCAGGCCGAGCAGGTTCAGCGAGTTGTAGCCCTGGATGCCGACCGTCATGCCGCCGAAGGCGCTCAGGATGACGACGACGCCGATGGTGCCGCCACCGACGACCAGATTGCCGTTGCCCCAGGTGACGTCCGAGAGCAGGCGCCATACTTCCTTGGGGTAGTGCTTGAGCGCCAGCGGAATCGAGCCGATCGAGCGCAACAGGAAGAACACCTGGTGGCCGAGTCGGGCGAGTAGATCGACCGGCGCCTGCGCGGATTTGCGGAACACCTGGAGAGGCCGCAGCAGCGGCGGTACATAGGTTGATGACACCGGCTCAGACCACCTGTGACGGGAATAGTGCGTTGTAAACCTGGGTGATGATGAGGTTCACCCCGAACAGCATGATGGCGGAACTCACCACTGCGGAATTCACCGAGTTCGCGACACCACCCGGACCACCCCGGGTGTTCAATCCGGTATCGCAGGCGATGATTGCCGCGAGCAGACCGAATATCAGCGATTTCGCCAGCGCGACAAGAAGATCGGTGGTCACGGCGAACGACGAGAAGGTGCCGACATAGGAACCCGGCGTACCGTTCTGCGCGAAGATATTGAAGATGTAGCCGGTCAAGAAGCCGACGAAGACGACGAAGCCGCACAGCAGCACACTCACCAGCATCGCGGCGCCGAGGCGCGGCGCGACCAGCCTGCGCATCGGGTCGACGCCCATGACCTTCATGGCGTCGATCTCTTCGCGGATGGTGCGCGAGCCGAGGTCGGCGCAGACCGCCGAACCGACCGCGCCCGCGATCATCAGCGAGGTGACCAGCGGGGCGCCCTGCTGGATGATGCCGAGGCCGTTGGCCGCGCCGATGAACGAGGTGGCGCCGACCTGGCCCGCCACCGAGCCGACCTGGATGGAGACGATCACGCCGATCGGGATGGCGACCAGCAACGTCGGCGCCGCCGAGACGCTGGCCATGAACGCGCATTGCCGGACGAACTCGCCGAACGGAAAACGCCTGCGGAAAATCGAGACGAACAGTTCGGCGACGGCCGCGAAACCCATCGTGATCTGCCTGCCGAAGGTCTCCAGCGAACGCTTCGGATGATCTTGCCAGTAAGACCTCGTCCAATCGACCGCATCACTGAACCGTGACCCTGATGGTGGACTCTCGGTCGACTGCACTGGCTAACCCTCCTCGACGCCGGTTGGCTACCCCGGCGACTCGTTTGCTTGACGCACCTTACTACGGAGTAGTGCAGAACACACCACCGACTTGTGATCGCAGTCATAGACCTCGCTCACCGTCGCCGGAAAGGCCGCGAAACATTGGGAACGTCCCCAAAGGTAGCGACCCGACCTCTGGCACAAGTTACAGCCCCATCAGCGCGAATCCCGGATCTCCACCGGCGGTTCGGCAAATTACTTCGGAGGATTCTCATGGAAAATCGGATTTGTTTCCCAAGACCAACACAACGACTCCTTACTATCACCCGAGCACTAATGGACACGAGATTTTCACAATTGTGATAGCGGAATGCTATTGGCGCGTAAGATACGTTTGGTCACAGATGTATGAAATAGGGTTGAAGCGCGAAACCGTGGGGACAACCCGGTAGTAGGTGACGCGCCCGAGGTCGATTACTGACACGATGGGTGCGACAGATTGATATCGTGCGGGCTTCCGACGTCTGGAGGGACATGTTCAGCAAACTCGCCAAGGTGGCCAACGCCGCCTTCGCCGTCGCCCTGGGCGCGGCGCTGCTCGGCACGGGCGCTGGGGCCGCTAACGCCCAAACGGGCCCGCCGGTGTTGGGCGGTGGATCCGGCATCATCATCGACAACCAGTTCGAGTGCACGGTCACAACTGTCGGCCACGACAACGCGGGACGTCTGGTCGGACTGACCGCGGGGCACTGCGGCGACCCGGGCGCACAGGTCTACGCCGAGGCCGATCGGGGCGCGGGCGTGATCGGCCGGTTCGCCTACTCCAATCACGATCTCGACTACGCCGTCATCCAGTTCGATCCGGGCAAGATCACTCCGGTGAACCGGGTCGGCAACGTCACCATCACGGGAATCGGCGGACCGGCCACCTTCCCGCAGATCGTCTGCAAGGAAGGGCGCACCACCGGCAATACCTGCGGTATCGCCTGGGGCGACGTATTCCGGACGAACGTCGAGACCTGGAGCCAGATGTGCGTGGTGGAAGGCGACTCCGGTGCGCCGGTCGTCGTCGGCAGCACGCTGGTGGGCATGGTGAACGCCTACCTGGCCATCGCTTGCTTCGGTCCTGAGGTCGGTACCAACTTGAGCGCGATCATGGCCGACGTCAACGCACGCGGCGGCGTCGGCGCGGGTTACATCCCGATCTGATCGGACACCACCCGATGAGCGGCCCGAACGGACAGCGATCCGTTCGGGCCGCTCATTTTTCGCTCGATGCCGGTGCGAGCGCCGGACCGGCGACCGCGCACTGCGGCATGCAATCCACGTTGTCCAAGGTGGCCGGGCGCCGCTCGGGACGCAGCAGCACCGCGGCGAGCGCCGCGCCGAGCACCAGCAGTCCGACGCACAGCCACATCGCGGTGGCGAAGCCGTCGTCGAAGGCGACCGGGTCGCCCAGCGCGCCCGAGATGCCCGCCAGGCCGGGCAGCGCCGCCACCGCGAGCAGTTGCGCGGTGCGTGCCACGGCGTTGTTCACGCCCGAGGCGATGCCCGCCTCGCTCGCGGGCACCGCACCGAGCACCGCACCGGTGAGCGGAGCCACCAGCACCGCGAGCCCCAGTCCGAACACGAGGACACCGGGCAGCACGTCGGTGAGGTAGGTGGTCTCGGGCCCGATGCGCAGCAGCAGCACCAAGCCCGCCGCCGCCAGCAGCGGGCCCGCGGTCATCGGGATGCGCGGCCCGTGCACTTGCGCCCAGCGCCCGGCGGGAGCCGAGAGCAGCAGCATGATCAGCGTGACCGGAACGGTCGCGACGCCGGACATCAGCGGCGAGTATCCAGCCACCAATTGCAGTTCCAGCACCAGCAGGAAGAACACGCCACCGAGGGCGGCGTAGACCGCGAACGTCACGAGATTCGCCGCGGTGAACACCCGCGAGCCGAACAGAGCGGGCGGCACCAGCGGGTGGTCGCTGCGCAACTCGATCAGGACGAACGCACCCAGCAAGGCGACACCGGCCACGATGAGCAGGGGCATCGTGTCGATCAGTCCGAGGGTCAGCGCACCCAGTGCCAGCGCCACCACCAGCGCGCCGGGCACGTCGAGCCGGGTGGCCGCGTTCGGATCGCGGCTCTCGGGCACGTGTCGCAGCGCGACCAGCACGACGACCACGGCCAGTGGCACGTTGAGGAAGAAGATGGACCGCCACCCCGCGACCTCGATCAGCCAGCCACCGAGGAACGGTCCGAGCGCACCCGCCACACCGCCGAAGCCGGACCACAGGCCGATCGCCGCGCCTTGATCGCGCTGATCGATCGACGAGGAGATCAGGGCCAGGCTGCCCGGCGTGAGCATGGCGCCCGCGACGCCCTGCAGGATCCGGGCCGCGACCAGCATCTCGATGGTCGTCGCGGCCCCGCACAGCACCGAGGCGATCGCGAAAGCGATGGTTCCGAACACGAAGACGCGGCGGCGGCCGAGCTTGTCACCGAGCGAGCCGCCCAACAGGATGAACGAGGCCAGGGTCAGCGTGTACCCGTTCAGGGTCCACTGCAGCCCGGCGACATCGGTCTCCAGCGATTCGCCGATTCGCGGCAGCGCGATGTTCACCACCGTCGCGTCCAGCGAGGCGACCGACGATCCGAGGATGGTGGCCAGCAGAATCCAACGACCGGTGCCGGAATGCAACCGCGGTAACTCGGTGGTGCTCACCAACCCAACCTAGCGGTCTGCCCTTCGGAGGACGGCCCGCACCGGATGGGAAGTCCCGGTCAGAGTTCCTGAACGCAGACGACGAAACGGCGCTTGTCGTAGACGTATCCGGTGCCGCTGCCGCAGACACTGACGTCATCGGCGCCCTCGACGCGTTTCACCACCTTCACGCCTTTCGCGGGCGAGGAGCCGGTGCAGTCGATCCGCTTCGGGTCGTCGCCGCCGACATCCATGCAGCCGCCGATCACCCAGTCGATATCCAGGCACAGCGCACCCTGTTCGATGCCGTTGATGGTCTCGGCGTAGTAATTGTCGGCGTCGCTGCTGCACTGCGAGCTCTTCGACTTCTTGTCGATCACCTTGTAGTTCGACTCGCGGCTACCGCACGACGCTTTCTCGATGGTGGCGTTGGTGGTGGTGCCGCCGAGTTTCACGCAGTCGTTGATGGCCGCGTCGAAGTCGGTGCTGCCGCTCGGTTTGCTCGTGGTCGGCTTGCCGGTGCTCGGCGTCGGCTTGCCCGACGGCTTCGGCGTGCTGGTCACGACCGCGTCGATCGTCCCGTTGTCCACCGCGGGCTGAGCGGTGCCGCTGATCGTGGAACTGCACCCGGCCAGCGACAGTCCCGCCGCTATGGCGAGCCCGGCAAGGGCGAGACGACCCCAGGTCAGTTGACGAGACACGTACAGTCCTCCCGAGCTGTAACGCCGGCGAACTCACGCCCCCGTGATCCGAAGTTGCCATGGCTGTGCTTGAAATACCACGCCATGAATACACCATCGACCGAGCGCACGTCGAGCCGAAGCCGGAAACGATCTGCCGCCAACCGGTCTGGGTATGGTGGGTTTTCTGGTTCGAGAGGAGTTCCCGGTGAAGCTGATCAGCGCAATCGTCTGCTCGACCGCCGCGATCGGAGGCTCCCTCGTCTACCCGGGAGTGGCCGCCGCCGCCGACGTGCACTGTCGCTCGGAACACGGGACCGACGTCACCGTCATCGATGGGGAGACGGCCTGCCGTGCGGCGACCGACAGCTACGGCCGAGCCGGGGCCACCGGCATCGATGGGGTGGGCTATGCCAACGCGACGCTCGGCGCGACGGCCATCGGCATCGGCGCGGCGGGAGGCGTCGGCGCGAGCGAGGGCGCGGGCGGGATGCCCGTGGCGGTCGGCTTCGGCCCCGACGCCGTCGCGCTGACCTCGATCACCGACGATCCGCAGGCGCGGACGTTCGCGATCTCGATCGCGCTCGAAGGGTCGCGAGCGGGAGTGGCGACCGCCGAACAATCGGTCGTCTGCCTGGGCGTCGCGGCCTTCGCGTGGAACGCGACCACCGGCGACGCGTGCCTCGCCACGCCTTTCGGGCTCTGGCAGACCCACTGAACGGGTTACCCTGGTTGACCAGCCCGACTAACGGCGGTCAGGAGGTGACCCCATGGTTTCGGCAATGCCGGCGGACGGCTTCGAGCCCGGCGATTCGGCGCGCGAGAAACTGGCGGCACCGCGCGAGATGCTGGTCGACCCGCGTTTCATCCGGCTCGCCGATCAGTTCTTCGGGATCTTCGCCCAGCCCACGCGCGGCGGCGGCGCACTGGCGGTCTATCTCGACGGCAGACCGGTGGTCGACATCTGGGCAGGTTGGGCGGACAAGGAGCGCCGCTGGAACGGCGACACCGTCGCACTCACCTTCTCCACCGGCAAGGGTGTGGCCTCGACCGTCGTGCACCGCTTGGCCGAACGCGGGCTGATCGGCTACGACACGCCGGTCGCCGAATACTGGCCGGAGTTCGCCGCGCATGGCAAAGAGGACATCACCGTGCGCGACGTGCTCTCGCATCGCGCCGGATTGCACCGGGTGCGTGGCCTCGTTCCCGGCCGGGAAGGCATCCTGAACTACGACGCGGTGGTGCGGGCGCTGGCCGACAGCCCGCCGGACCCGCGCCGCATCCGTACCTCCGGCTACCACGCGATCACCTTCGGCTGGCTGGTCGCCGAGATCGTGCAGCGGGCCACCGGCACACCGTTCACCGAGGTGTTGCGCACCGAGATCGCCGAGCCGCTCGGCTTGGACGAGTACTGGTTCCGCGTCCCGGAATCCGAACGGCATCGAATCGCCAAGATCTTCCGTCCGCTCGGTCCACCGGGAATCCGCTGGAACACCGCTTCCTCGGTGCTGTCCTGGGTGCGACCCGTGCGCGGGCTCGCCGAGGCGGGCATGCCGGAGAGCTTCGACGAACTGGTCCGCGACCCTCGGGTGCACGACTCGGTGATGCCCGGTTGGAACGGGGTCTTCTCGGCACGCGCACTGGCGCGGATGTACGGCGCGCTGGCCAACGACGGGGTGGTCTACGCCGGCAGATCGGAGCGGGGCGCGAGCGGATCGGAGCGCCTCGTGCGGTTCCTGCAGCCGGAGACGATCGCGACGATCAGTCAGGCGCAGCCCGCACACAGCCGCGACTACGTGCTCGGCGTGCCGATTCGCTTCACGCTGGGCTATCACCGGCCGGTGCTGATGTCCAAGCAGCAGCCGAGAAACGCGTTCGGTCATTACGGCGTCGGCGGCTCCGGCGCGTACGCCGACCTGGATCTCGGCATGTCCATCGCGTTCGTGACCAACGGTCTCGGCAGCATGGTGACCGCGCTCGGCGACGCCAGGCTGGCGCGGCTGGCCGCCACGGCGCAGACCACGGTGCGCAAGCATAAGCAGATCGCCCACTAGCGGGTCGTCCGGCGAGGCATGTGCGGAGCCGATGATCCGTTCTGGTCTCGATCGCCGTGGTATGCGCGTGGAAGCGTCGCCCTCTCGATGCCGCGACATCGCGACCGGTCCGCATCGCGCGATTCCGGGCGGCGGGTCAGTGAGCTTTGTCACTAACAGGTTTGCGGCGAACCAACTTTCACCCTTCAGTCGATCATCGTCCGACGGTCACGCGATGGCCTGACCGGGCTGTTTCGCGGCATAGATACCCAGTGGAATCGATTGTGACCTGCGACACACAGTGATCGGGTGACGCATAACTCTGAAACGCAGGTGGCTCGACCATGCGCCGAAACGGTAGGAAGGGACGAACGGGTCGGGCCGTCAATACCTGTGGGGCGCTCTTCTGGCTCCGCGCCGAAATGAAGAATCTCGCTACGTGCGCTCTCGCGCGCGCGAGAGATGGAATGGACGAGAAACCTATGCATGCCGCTTTGCACACCGCGTCGTTGCCTGCTCACCGCAAGGGAGCTCGGCTAGCCCGTCGGTTGCGCGAGGGCGTCCTGCTGTCCGCCGCGATCGCGGCGGCCGGTGCCATGCTCGTCGCGCCCGCGCAGGCCGAACCGATCCCCGGTATCGGCACCGGCTCGGCTGCCGCGGCCACCGAGCCGGCGCCGCAGGCGAACTTCGCCCCGCCCTCGATCAACATCGCCGACGGCGAGGTCGTCGGCGTCGCGCAGCCGATCATCATCACCTTCAAGGAACCGGTGACCGACCACGCCACCGCCGAGCAGGCCATCAAGATCACCTCTTCGAAGCCCGCCCCCGGCCACTTCTACTGGCGCGGCGACAAGCAGGTCCGCTGGCGGCCGGACGAATTCTGGCCGGACAACACCGACGTGCAGGTGCAGGCGGGCGGCACCACCAGCTCGTTCCGCATCGGCGACGCGTTCGTCTCCACCGCCGACGACGAGACCCACACCATCACCGTCACTCGCAACGGCGAGGTGGTCATGGAGATGCCCACCTCGATGGGCAAGCCCAAGCACGAGACGCCGAACGGCACCTACATCGTCGGCGAGCAGCAGCGCAAGATGATCATGGACTCGTCGACCTACGGCGTGCCGATCACCGACCCCGAGGGCTACAAGCTCGAGGTCGAGTACGCCACCCGCATCTCCAACAGCGGCATCTTCGTGCACGCCGCTCCGTGGTCGGTCGCCCAGCAGGGCGTCTCCAACGCCAGCCACGGCTGCCTGAACGTGAGCACCGAGAACGCCCAGTGGTTCTTCGAGAACGTGCGCCGCGGCGACCCGGTGATCGTGCAGAACACCCAGGGCGGCACGCTCAGCGCCAGCGACGGCCTGGGCGACTGGAACTGACCTGATCCGCCTCCCCGCGTATTCAGGCCGTATCGGTCGGGTGCGCGGTGAGTCGGGCGCAGGGCCTGCGTAAGTACGTGGCCAGGCCTTGGGCGTACCCGGTGAGTTGCCCATGCGCTCGCGAAATCAGTTGGCTCGTCAGCGCCCCAACGGGGCGCTGACGAGCAAGAGTCCACCGCCGGTGTCTCCGGCTTTGCTGTGACCGAAGACCGGCTGCGCTGACTGCCGCTGGACTACCAGATCTTCACGCGCTCAGCGGGTTCCAGGTACAGCGCATCGCCGGGCTTGACGTCGAACGCCTCGTGGAAGCTGTCGATATTGCGTACGACCGCATTGCAGCGGAACTCCGGCGGCGAATGCGGATCGGTGGCGAGCCGGCGGATCGCCTCCTCCACGCGGGCTTTCGTGCGCCAGACCTGCGCCCAGCCGTAGAACACCCGTTGCAGGCCGGTCAGCCCGTCGATCACCGGCGCGGCGGCGCCGTCCAGCGAGATCTTGTACGCCTCCAGCGCGATGGACAGACCGCCGAGGTCACCGATGTTCTCGCCGATGGTGAACTGGCCGTTCACGGTGTGCTCGTCGGGCAGTGCCTTGGGTGAGAGCACGTCGTACTGTTCGATCAGTGCTGTTGTCCGCTTGCCGAATTCGGCGCGGTCCTCATCGGTCCACCAGTCCACCATGTTGCCGTCGCCGTCGTACTTCGAGCCCTGGTCGTCGAAGCCGTGTCCGATCTCGTGGCCGATCACCGCGCCGATGCCGCCGTAGTTGGCCGCGTCGTCGGCGTTCATGTCGAAGAACGGCGGACGCAGGATCGCGGCCGGGAAGACGATCTCGTTCATACCCGGGTTGTAGTACGCGTTCACCGTCTGCGGGGTCATGAACCACTCGTCCCGGTCGACCGGACCGCCGAGCTTGTTCAGGTCCCGATCGTGCTCGGCCGCGTAACCCCTGCGGTAGTTGCCGACCAGGTCGGCCGGGTCGATCACCACACCGGAGTAGTCCCGCCACTTGTCGGGGTATCCGATCTTCGGGGTGAACTTCTCCAGCTTGGCCAGCGCGGCGAGCCTGGTGCCCTGGCCCATCCACTCCAGCTCGGCGATATTGCGGCGGTATGCCTCCTGCAGGTTGGCCACCAGCTCGACCATCCGGTCCTTGGCTTCCGGCGGGAAGTGCTCGGCCACATACAGTTTGCCGACCGCCTCGCCGAGCAGATCCTGCACCAGCGAGACGCCGCGCTTCCAGCGCTCCCGGTTCTCCTCGGCGCCGGTGAGGGTGCGGCCGTAGAAGTCGAAGTTCTCCTCGACCACCGCCTCGGTCAGATACGGCGCACGCGAGCGCAGCACCCGCCAAGTCGCCCAGGCCTGCCAATCCGCGATCGGCTCCTCGGCCCACAGCCGCGCGAACGTGCGCAGATAATCCGGCTGGCGGACCACCAGCTCGGCGAACAACTCGGGACCGCCCGGGTCGACGCCGTCGGACAGCGCGGAAGTCCAAGCGGTCCAGTCGAACTCGGGATTCTCGGCGATCAAGGCATCGAACGTGATCAGGTTGTACCTGAGTTCGGCGTCGCGGCGGCGGACCACGTCCCAGTGCCCGGCGGCCAATTTCCGCTCCAGTGCGAAGACGCGGTCGCCGACGGTGTCGAGGTCGCCCGGCAACAGCCCGGCGACCTGCGGGTCGGCGGCGGCCAGGGCGAACATGCGGTTGATGTGCGCGATGTACTTCGCCCGGATCTCGGCGAACTCGTCCTGCCGGTAGTACGACTCGTCGGGCAGGCCGATCCCGGCCTGGGTGGCGTGCACCAGATAGCGGTTGGAGTCCTTGTCGTCGGTGTCGACGAAAACGGCGACGGCCCCACCGACGCCGGTGCGCTGCAACCGGCCGAGCAGCGAGGCGAACGCCTTCCTGTCGCCGACTTTCGCGATCGCGGCGAGTTCGGTGGCGATCGGCGCGAGCCCGGCCGCGGCCACCGCATCGGTGTCCATGAAGCTGGAGTACAGGTCGCCGATCTTGCGTGCGTCGCTGCCCGGCTCGGCGTCGGCGTCGGCGGCATTACGGATGATCGCCTGTACGTCCAGCTCCGCCTGGTCGTACAGCGCGCGGAAGGCTCCGTCCACCGCCCGGTCGGCCGGAATCCGGTGCTCGGCCAGCCATTTGCCGTTGACGTGCGCGAACAGGTCGTCCTGCACCCGGACGTCCTGGTCGAGGTGGGACAGATCGATACCGGAAGGACGGATCGGTTCGGAAGTCACGGTCTCCAGTATGCCGATGTACCTGTCGGCCGGGCGCCGAGCAGGGAACTCAGACGGGTGAGACGACGCGGTCGAATTCGCCGTCGTGTGCGCCGAGCAGGAAGGCGTCCCACTCCTCGGGGGTGTAGGTGAGGGTGATCTCGCCGTGGCGCAGTGCGGTGTGACCGTCGGCGGTGGTGTGCGCGCACAGTTCGCCATGCGATCGCCCATGGGTGCGCAGGGCGTCGAGGAACGCGGTCCATTCGGCTGCGGTGACGGTGATGACGGGCTCTTCGGCGGTGCGGTCGGCCGGGTTGCGGCGATACTTGCTGTCACGGATGAGCACCGCGTCACCCTCGAACCGGACCTCGACGCATTGGTTGCCATTGTTCGATCTGGTCGATGTGAACCAGCCGGTGCGTACCGGCCGTGCGGTGGTGGCCATGGGCAGGATTTTACACGCGGGAATAGCGTCTGATCAGGGCTAACGACTCCATCCGCGAGAGCGACTGCTGCACCGCGCGCTGGTATGCGAAGCGCAGATCGCGAACCAGATCCGGGTCTTCGACGGCCCCGCCGAACACCGCGCTCTCCACCCAGCCGAAGGTGGGCAACTGCTCACCGGCGAAGTCGATGAGGTGGAAGCTGGACCCGCCGAGCACCGCGCCCGCGGTGGCCGCGAACGGGATCACACGCACCTCGACGGTGTCCAGCTCCTCGATCAACTCCGCCAAATAGTCCAGCTGCCCGCGCAGCACGTCCGGACCTCCGGTCTGCTGCAACAGGGTGCCCTCGCCGAACACCGCGGTCAGCTCCACCGGCTGCGCGCCGCGCAACCGCTCTTGGCGTCGCATCCGGATCGCCACCAACTGCTCCACCTGGACGGGGCGGATCATCACGTCGGCACTGATCAGGGCGCGGGCGTAGTCCTCGGTCTGCAATAAGCCGGGCACGACGAGGCTGTCGTAGCTGCGGATGCTCTGCGCGCCGTATTCCATGCCGTAGAGCCGCTGCAACTCCGGCCCGATCAGTGCGGAGGACTTCGTCCACCATCCGCGCTGCTTGCTGGTTTCCAGCAGGGCCAGCAGCTCGGCGCGTTCCTCGGCTTCCACCTCGAGCAGTTCGAGCACCGGGCCGATGGTGTTGGTGGTGAGTACCCGCCTGCCCTTCTCGACATGGGACCAGTTGGCCGGGGTGAATCCCACTCGCCGCGCGAAGCCCGCGGAGTCGAATCCCCGCTGTTCGCGCAGTTCACGCAGCCGAAGCACCAGTTCCCAGCGGGCAACGGTGGGCGAGACGGGTGCCATGGGTGGGGATGCTACGCCCAATCGGACGCGCCGCCCCGTGACTATTGTCAAGCGACTTGCGCAGGGCTACTGTCGAGGCCAGCGATCCATATCTTCCGAGCACGCTCCACCGGCAGCGAGGCGAGGTTGTCATGAGTACGTCGCGTATCGAATCAGGCAGACAGCCCGCGTCCACGGAGTTCCCGGCGATCCAGGACGCGTTCGCTCGCTGCCGCCGCTACCGCGAGGACAACAAGCTGTACGCCCTGGTCGACCCGGTCCTCGGTCGCATCATGCTGGAAGTCGGTGCGGTCGGAGCGGTCGTGATGCCCGCAGTGTTCGGCCGGCGCGTGCGCGAACGGTTGGCCGCAGGAGCCGAGTCCCGTCCCGGACCGGTCATCGCGCATCCGCGCGCGGATCGCTGGACGTTCCTGACCGGCCCCACCGACAACTCTTATCTCGACACCGGACTGTTCGCCGATCTGTTCCGGGTCTGCGCCTCGATCGCACTGCCGGGCAGCCACATCGTGCTGCCCTCACCCGCCGACGAGCACGGCGGCTACCGAACCTGGGTCGTGGCGCCCGACGGCGACTTCCGCCGCGAATTCGCCGAGGTGATCGCCGCGACCCGGGCGTGCGCCGCGGCTACCGGGGCGTCGGTGCGGGTGGCGGAGTGAGCGTGATGCTGTACTTGTCCTGCAGCTTCTGATTCCACTCGCGCTCGCACTGCTCGATCTTGGACTGGTCGTTGCCCGCCTTGTTCACGCAGTCCACGAAGTCCTTGCCACCCGAGTCGATGAAGAAGCTGTAACCGACGATGGTGAGCAGGATGGCGCCGACGATGCCGAGCACACCGAGAACCACACCGGCGATCGCCATGCCCATGCCTCCCGCGGTGCCCGCGCGGGCCTTGACCACCGCGATGACGCCGAGGATGACGGCGAAGATGCCGCAGGCGTAGCCACCGATGATCGTCCAGAAGAACAGCAGCGCGAGGATGCCGAGCACCAAGGCGGTGATCGCCAGCCCGCGGCCTTTCGGCGATTCCTGCCAGTAGGCGGGCTGACCGGCGTACTGGCCGCCGGGGGGCGGCGGGTATTGACCCCCCGATGGCGGGTATTGCCCCGGCGGGGGGTACTGGCCGGGCGGCGGGGGCGGATATTGCGACATGGACTTCCTCTCCGTCGGTGCCTCGCGATGCTCGGTCCGGACGAGGTGATCCGGGGGTGCACGCGTCGCCTACTGATCGCGCTCCCTACGGACGGATGTTAATGCGAACCGGCTATTGGGCGCCCAGTCGCGCGTGCATCTCCCATACCAGGATTTCCGAAGGCCGCCGCGCCACCACACGTTGGCCACCCGACCTGGTCAAACGCACCGCGTCCCCCTCGTAGAGCGGGCCCACACCCTCCATGTCCACCTCGCCGCGCGCCACGAACAAGTGCAGATAGGGTGCGTCGGGTAGGTCGATCACCTGTTCGGCGCCGGGCTCAGCACTCGCAGCGCTCGTCATACGTGCCACGTGCAGCGCCGAATGGCTGCTGTTGATGGCGATGGCGGTGCGATCGCGGTAACGAGGCAGGCCCGAAGCGACCGTCACCAGACCACCGCCGGCCAGTTCGTCATCGATCTCGAGCTGCTCGTAGCCCGGGATGAGCCCCGGCTCGTCGGGCACGACCCACATCTGCACGAAATGCACGGGCTCGTCGTGTTCGGGGACCCGGCCGTCCAACCGCCACGCGTCGTTCTTCTCCGAATGCAGGATGCCGGTGCCCGCGCTCATCCGCTGGGCCAGCCCGGGATAGATGACACCGCTGTGGCCCAGGGAATCCTGGTGCACCAGGCTGCCGCCGAGCACCCAGGTGACGATCTCCATGTCGCGATGCGGGTGAGTGTCGAAGCCCTGCCCCGGGGAGACGACGTCTTCGTTGTTGACCAGCAGCAGGCCGTGGTGGGTGTTGTCGGGATCGTAGTGTTCCCCGAAGGAGAACGAGTGCTTCGAATCCAGCCAGGAGACCCGCGTCTTCATGCGGTCGCCGCCACGGTGGACATCGATGTGTGGTGTCGTGAGTGTGGACATCATGGTCCTCCTCTCGGGACCGTGCACCGATCGCCATTCAGGGTAGGAGCACTTCCGCCGCGGTACTCCGCATTCCTAGTAAATTGTGCCGCACTCGGCATTTTACGCGAGCGACCGGAAGGTGAACGGCAGGCGAGCAGAACCGACCGGTAGGTCGAAACGCTGGGTCACCTCGTCGGATATCGTGGTCCGACCCCGATTGCCAAGCGCGACAACGACAACCGGAGGTAACGACGTGCTGGACCCCGACGGCCTCGCCAGGATCGAGCAGCAACTCCGCAGCGAAGCTCGTCGCGACGGCATCGCGCATTTCGTGATCGGCGTCGCCGTGTTCCGCGAAGGCAGGCTTCTGGTGGTGCGCCGGGTCGCCGACGACTATCACGGCGGTATGTACGAACTGCCCGGCGGAGGCGTCGAATCGGGGGAGACTTTCGCCGAGTGCGTGGAGCGGGAATTGCTGGAGGAAACGGGCCTGCGGATGCGCGCCGTCACAGACTTCCTCGGCGGATTCGATTACGCCACCCGGACCAAGGCGAAGGTGCGGAAATACACCTTCGTCGTGGAGGCGCAACCAGGTGACGTCGCGCTCGCGCCAGGGGAGCACGACGCCTTCGCCTGGATCGACGCGGGCGCACTCGACGGGCTGCCGATGGCGCCGGATATGCGGGAGACGGTGAGCATGCTCGTCGACCGGGTGTGACTCGCCCGCCACCGGGTTCGTCACCGAGACGCGAGCGTGCGGCGTCGGCGGCGAACGCAGTACGCTCGCGGACGTGTCGACTGGTCACGCCGAAGGCCTCACTCCCGCAGAGCATCGGCCGGTGGGACTGCGCGTCACACTTCGGCAGAGTCCGGGCGTGTCGCGGCTGGCCGTGGTGCGTTTCGCCGGGCAATTCGGCGATGGGATGTTCCAGGCGGCGTTGTCCGGCGCGATCCTGTTCAACCCCGAGCGGCAGACCGACCCGCTGGCCATCGCGGCGGGCTTCGCCGTGCTGCTGCTGCCGTACTCGCTGATCGGACCGTACGCGGGGGCGCTGCTGGACCGATGGGACCGGCGCAATGTGCTGCTGGTGGCCAACGTGGTGCGCGCTGTTCTGATCGCGCTGGTGAGCGCGGGGCTGTCGGCGGGAGTCGGCGAGACGCCGCTGCTGTTGCTGGCTTTGGCGGTGGTGGGGGTCAGCCGATTCGTCCTGGCGGGAGTGTCTGCGGCGCTGCCGCGGGTGCTGGCGCAGGCGTGGCTGGTGCCGATGAACTCGGTGCTGGCCACGGTCGCCTCCGGGTGCGCAGGATTGGGTGCGGCCGCCGCCGTGGGTGTGATCGGGTTGATCGGAGCGGGGGACTTCGGCTCGGCGGTCGCAGTAGCGATCAGCGGCATCGGATCGGTAGTCGGCGCGGTGCTGGCGGCCGGGTTCCGGCCGCGCGCGCTCGGTCCCGCCTCCGATGCGGCGGAGGGCGAGAACACAGTGCACGCGATCGCCACCGGTCTGCGTACCGGCGCCAGGGCGGTGTGGGAATCGAGAGCGGTCACGACGGCGATGCTTGGCATCGGGACGCATCGGATCGCCTTCGGCATGAATACGCTGATCATGGTGCTGGTCCTGCGCCAGATCCCGCTGGACGGCTCCGGACTCAGCGGTGGCCTGGTCGGTTTCGGCGTCGTGATCGCCGCGACCGCGGCGGGGATGCTGGTGGCCGCCGTCGTCACGCCACTGCTCATTCCCCGGCTGGGGCGGGCGCGCACCGTGGTCGCCGGACTGATCTCCGCGATGCTGGTGCAACTGACGTTGGTCACGCCGATCGCGTTCGCCGACTCGGACGCCGCGGCGGAGCGTGCGCACGAACTCCTCTTGGTCGGCGCCTTCCTGCTCGGCCTGGCCGGACAGACGATCAAGCTGACCGGCGACGCGACCATGCAGATCGATATCGACGACGCCCGGCGCGGTCAGGTCTTCGCGTTGCAGGACACCGTCTTCAACATCGCGTTCGTGCTGGCGATCGCGGTCGCCGCGCTGGTCGTTCCGGATGACGGGCGCTCGGCCGTCGTGGTGCTGGGTGGCGCGGCGATCTACGCCGCTGGCATCGCTGCCATCGCGTTGAACATGCGCCGCGGCGCACTCAGGCGATGAAGGGCTCGTCGTCGAGGTCTCGTCCGTCGCGGCCGAGCCAGTGTGCGATGTGTTCGGGGAGCGGGCCCGCGGCCGGGCTGTCGAATGGTGCGCCCGCTTGATCCGGCTCCGGCAGCGGCGAATCCGGTAGCTGTTCGCCGCCTGGCACACGTTCCGGCCCCGGCGCGTCCGTGCGGACGATCCAGTCCAGCGGCTCGCTCGCCGCGTCGCCCGGCAGACCGGTGACGTGGTGGTTCCACGTGCCGAGGCCGGTGGGATCGGTGAAGAAGTGGTCGAGCACCCCGTCGTCGTCGAGATCCAGCGCCGCGACGTCGGCGCGGCCCGAGCCGGCCGAATCCCACAGCGCGTCGTCGGCGATGCCGTCCCCGTCGAAGTCCAGCCGCACCGCGTCGGCCGTGCCCGTGCCGCCGAGTTCCAGGTCGGCCTCGCTGGTCCAGACGTGCACGGGTCCGTCGCCGGTACCGAACACGTACTCGATCTCGTTCATATGTCCTTGGACGCGCGCGCCGCCGCTCCGGTTCCATTACGCGCGGGCTTTTCGATTCACCGTCCCGCATTCGCGACTGTCGTTCCGGTAAGTTGACCTGTCAGCGGCCGACCGACAGGAGTCAACACGACATGGGTTCTCCGGTGCACAACCCCGACGCGGTACGAGAACTGCTGGGCACGTGGAAAACTCGGTCCGCCACCGGGCGCCCGATCACCGGATAGCCGCGGCCGGGCCGACGTGACGCGCGCATTCGCAATCGCATCCCCTTGGGCACCGGCCATGGTCGGCGCACTGCTCGTCGGCGCTGTCGCCCTCCCCCTGCCCGCCGCGCAGGCCGCGCCGTTCCCGTGGGCGCCGCCGCCGGTGAACAGCTGCGGCGAGATCGGTTTCGACCCGCTGGCTCGCGAGCCCGATCCGGCACAACCCCCTCCGCCACCGCTGCCGCCGCAGATCGACATCCCGGTTCCGATTCCGGAACTCACGCCGGTTCCGGTGCCCGACCCGCCGCAGGACAACACGCGCATCGTCCCGGACCCGCTGCCCGTGAATCCGTGCGACAACCCATGCCCGGACATCAGGGACAACCCGAAGCATCCCGAGCCGGATCCCGACCCGAGCCCCACGCCCGAGACCGGCACCGACGAAGGGACCGGTTCGAGTTCCGGCTCCTCCGGCTCCGCCTCGGGACCGGGTTCGGGCAGCGGGTCAGGCTCCGGCTCTGGGTCAGGGTCCGGGTCAGGCTCCGGTGCGCCGGTCAAGCTGCCGCGCATCGAGTTCAAGCCCGAGATCGAGCCGATTCCGGTGCCGGTGCCGGGCGGACCGGGCGAGGAGCCACAGCCCGCTCCACCCCACGTGGTCCATCCGGCCGAACCGGGTCCGCTCGCGGCGCCGGTGGCCCCGCCGAGGGTCGAGTCGGTCCGGCTGGTCGAGCAGGTGACCGGGCACGGCTCGCAGAACCGCACCGACATGCGCTGGCAGGTCGACGGGACCGATCTGGGCCTGATGTGGGAGACCGCCCCCGGTGAGGTCGCCGTGGTGTTCGGCGACACCTTCGGCAAGGGCTGGGGTGGCGGCGGCGCGGGCAACGACGATCAGGACTGGCGCAGCAACGTCATCGGCTTCAGCACCGACCGCGAGCTGTCCGACGGGCTGACCCTGGACACCTTCGCACAGGACAGTCGCTGTCACGCGGCGGAGATCCTGGGCAGCCGCAAGATCAAGAACTGGGAGACCACCACCATCCCGACCTCCGGGTTCGCGGTCGGGAACCGCCAGTACCTCAGCTACATGTCGGTCAACAGGTGGAGCCGCATCCCGGGGCTGTGGTGGACCAACTACGGCGGGATCGCCTACTCCGACGACCACGGGCGAACCTGGCGGAAAGACCAGCATGCCAAGTGGGACAACCTGTTCGGCCTCGGCAAGTTCCAAGTGGCGGCGATGGTGCCGCACGACGACTACGTCTACATGTTCGGCACGCCCAACGGGCGCATCGGCATGATCGCCCTGGCCCGCGTGCCCGAACACCAGATTCTGAACAAGTCCGCCTATCAATACTGGGTGGGCGGCAGCTGGGCGCCCGCCGCCGAGAATCACGCCACCCCGTTGGTGCTGGGCATGGCC
Source organism: Nocardia abscessus (assembly GCF_015477775.1). Taxonomy (GTDB): domain Bacteria; phylum Actinomycetota; class Actinomycetes; order Mycobacteriales; family Mycobacteriaceae; genus Nocardia; species Nocardia abscessus_A. The sequence goes on from NZ_JADLQO010000001.1 coordinate 714,376, forward strand.
AGTGAGCTCTCGGTGCGCTACGACCGGGAGACCGAGCAGTGGCAGATGGTCTACCTGGATTCGGCCAGGGGCGCGATCGTGTTGCGTACCGCGGCGAGCCCGCAGGGCGCGTGGACCGACGCGATCCCGCTGGTCTCCACCGCCGACTACCCGAAGTCCTACGGCGGGTTCATCCATCCGTGGTCGACCGGCGAGGACCTGTACTTCATGATCTCGGCGTGGGACAGCTACAACGTGTATCTCATGCACGCCCGGCTGCATCCGAGCGCGAGCCGGGTTCAGCCCGCCCGCACGAATCGCACGGGCTGACCTGGTCGCGCCTGCGCGACCACGTCGACGTCGGCATCGAGGAGCACCGCGACCACCGGGTAACCCCCCGTGACCGGGTGGTCGGCGAGAAAGACGACCGGCTGTCCGCTCGGCGGCACCTGGATCGAGCCGAGCGCCATGCCCTCGGTCGGCAGTTCGCGGGTGACCTTGCGGGTCAGCGGTGGACCGGTACGGCGATCCAACCGGGCGCCGATCCGGTCGGTCTCGGAGGAGACCTCCCATTCGCCGTCGAACAGGGCCGCGGCATCGGAGAACCAATCGTCGCGCGGACCGAGCACGGCGCGCACGGTGACGGCCTCCGCGGGCAGCTCGGCGACCGGGGCGACGTCCACGACCGGAATCGTGTGCGGAGAAGGACCGATCGGGAGGCGATCGCCCTTCCTCAGCGGCTCCGGCCCCAGACCGGACATGGTGTCGCGGCTGCGGGAACCGAGCGTCGCCGGCACGTCGATGCCGCCGCGCACCGCGACGTAGCCGCGCAGTCCGAGGGAGGCGTAGCCGAGCCGGAGTGCCTGACCCGGCTCGAGTTCCAGGACGCTCGCGTGCCCCACCGGCCTGCCGTCCACGGTGGCGGCCGCGGGCGCGCCGGTGACCGCCAGCATGACGTGCTCTTCGGCATGCAGGCAGAGCCCGCCGAGCAGCACTTCGATCGCCGCGTGCCCCTCCGGGTTGCCGACCAGCCGATTGGCCAGCCGCAGCGACCCGCGGTCCGCCGCCCCCGCGAGGCCGACACCGGAATCGAACCAGCCCGGGCGTCCGAGATCCTGGATGGTCGCGAGTGGGCCGACCTCGTCGACGACGATCATCCCTCGCTCCTCGCATCGACGAACCGAACTGTGGCGCCCGCGCGGATCAACGCGGGCGGATCGCGCTCGACATCCCACATCCTGAGGTCGGTGGTGCCGATCAGCTGCCACCCGCCGGGCGTGCTCCGCGGATACACCGCACTGTATCCACCGGCGAGCGCCACCGCGCCCGCCGGAATCGATGTGCGCGCCTGCGCTCTACGCGGAACGGACAACCTGCCGTCGGGCGATTCCAAGTAGCCGAAGCCCGGCGCGAATCCGACGAAGGCACACCGCCACACCGTGCTCGTGTGCGCGGCGATCACCTCCGCCGTCGTGAGTTCCAGCAGACGTGCTACGTCGTCGAGGTCGGCGCCGTCGTAGCGCACCGGGATCGATACCGGTTCGAGTCCGAAAGCGTTGTCCGGCAATGTTCCACGGGAAACACCGCTGGATTGCTCGGCGTGCAGGGCGATGAGCAGCGTCGTCAGCGCACGGCGCACCGCTTCTCCATCGCGCGGCGAGTCGAGGGTCAGCAGTACGGTCTCCGCGGCCGGAAGCAGGTCCTGCACGCCGGGCACCGGGCGATCCCGCAGCGCAGCCACGAGTTTCGCGACCATGTCACGCCGCTGAGGCGTGATCAGCAGCGCCCGATCGCCCGCCGCGCGAATCGCCTCCTCGGCCGCCTGCCGCTGCGCGCGGGGCACCGTGCCCTTCGTCGCCATGTCCCCGGCCTCAGCCGAACGGCTCCACCGGCACGCCGACTTCGTCCAGCGCGGCGCGGATGGACCGGGCCATCTCCACCGCCGCGGGCGAGTCACCGTGCACGCAGATGCTGGCCGCCCGCACCGTGACCTCGCCGGAGCCGTCGGCCGCGCGCGCGGCGCCCGACTCGGCGATCGAAACCGCCTGTGCGACCGCCTCCTGCGGGCCCAACACCGCACCTGGCGTACCGCGCGCGGCCAGCGAGCCGTCGGGCGTATACGCACGGTCGGCGAAACCTTCGCCGACGAAGCGCACCCCGGCGGCCTGCGCGGCCGCCTCCAACTGGGTGCTCGCCGGTCCGAGCAGGGCCAGCCCCGAGTCGTACTCCACCATCGCGGCCAGCACCGCGTCGGCCAGCTTCCGATCGCGCGCGGCCGAGTGATACAGCGCCCCATGCGGTTTCACGTAGCGCACGCGGTCGCCCGCGGCTTTCGCGAACGCGTCGAGGCCGCCGATCTGATACAGCACCTCGTCGCGCAGTTCGCCGGGTGCGACGGCGATCTCTCGTCTGCCGAAACCGGCCAGGTCGCGATACCCCACGTGGGCGCCGATCCGCACGCCCTTCGCCACGGCGAGCGCGCAGGTCCTGCGCATGATGGCGGGGTCGCCCGCGTGGAATCCGCAGGCGATGTTCGCGCTGGTGACGATGTCGAGCATGGCGGCGTCGTCGCCCATCGTCCACGGTCCGAAGCCCTCGCCGAGGTCACTGTTCAGATCCAGCGGCATGTGCGTCCTCCAGTGTGTTGCCGACGGCATTCCGATTCTCGTGCCGGAGCGCTCTCCCGGGCAAGGACGCCCCGCCCGCGCGACCTGGGTCACAGCGCACGGATTCGGCCCGCCGCGCCAAGTACGCTCAGTTCAATCATGGCCACGTATTTCGATCCGAAGTCCTGGTCGCCGCTGCGGGCAGTCGATCTCGGAAAGCGCCTGTTCGATCAATCCTGGCTGGAGCAGTGGGTCGCGCTGAGCACCGCCTGGATGGATCCGGTCGCCGACCTCGGCGCGGGCACCGTCACGGCGCTGCTGCCCGATGTGCTGATGACCATGCTCAGCGAGGGCATCCTGAGCCGGTTCGGCGGGCAGGAGGTCAGCGCGACACTGCTCGGTCACGACCTGCACGCCACCTTGCAGGTGCTCAAGGTGCGCCGCCGCGGCGCGCACTTCCAGACCAAGACCGTGCTGTCGCGGCTGCGCTGGGACGATCACCCGATCGAGTCCGTGACCGTCATCGCGCACGGCGTCCGCCTGATACCGGGCGTGCCGACCAAGGTGCGCACCTCCCGGCTCGACCTCGACGGCACCGTCACCACCGCGGCGCTGGTCGGGTGGCTCAACACCCAGCCCCTGGACTGGGCCCTGGACGTGCACTCGAGCGGATTGATCCGAGCCCGGCACCGCCGACGACTGCTCACCGCGCTGGTGGACGCGTCGGTCCGCGACAACCGGCTGTTCATCGAGATACGCAGGGCGACGTGGTTCGGCGTCCGGATACCCAGCCGCGTGATCGACGTGCCCGCCATACCGCTCGAACACCTGCCCAAGGACGCCCGGATCGCGCACGCCGACCGGGACGGCGATCTGATCCGGTTCCGCGTGGAACTGCCGGAGATCACCGGGTCGTTCGATCTGGCCCAGATGCGCTCGGCGATCCTGGCCGGAACCACCCTGATCGTCTTCTGACCTGGTCAGCTCCGCGTCTTCCACCATTCGAGCAGCGCCGCCTCGGCTTCGTCCCGGTCCATCGGGCCGCGGTCGAGGCGCAGTTCCTTCAGATGGCGCCAAGCCCGGCCGACCTCGGGACCCGGCGGCAAACCGAGCAGCTCCATGATCGCGTTGCCGTCCAGATCCGGGCGGACCTTGGCCAGGTCCTCTTGTTCGCGCAACCGCTCGATCCGCGACTCCAGCTCGTCGTAGGTGGCGCGCAGCGCGGCGGCCCTGCGCTTGTTGCGGGTGGTGCAGTCGGCGCGGACGAGTTTGTGCAGGCGGGGGAGCAGGTCGTCGGCGTCGGTGACATAGCGGCGGACCGCGGAATCGGTCCACTGGCCTTTGCCGTAGCCGTGGAAACGCAGGTGCAGGAACACCAGCCGGGCCACGTCCTCGGTGAACTGCTTCGGGTACTTCAGCGCCCGCATCCGTTTGCGCACCATCTTCGCGCCGACCACTTCGTGGTGGTGGAAGCTGACTCCGCCGCCCGGCTCGTTGCGTTTGGTGTCGGGCTTGCCGATGTCGTGCAGCAGCGCGGCCCAGCGCAACACCAGGTCGGGGTCGCCCTCCTCCTGGTCGATGGCCTGCTCGAGCACGGTGAGCGAATGCCAGTAGACGTCCTTGTGCTGGTGGTGTTCGTCGATCTCCAGCTTCATCGCGGGCACCTCGGGCAGCACTCGCTGCGCAAGCCCGGTCTCGCACATGACGTTGATGCCGTCGATCGGATGCGCCCCCGCGATCAGCTTGTCCAGCTCGACCCGCACCCGCTCGGCGGTGATGCGGTCGATCTGGTCGGCCATCGCGGTGATCGCGGTGGTCACCCGGGGATGCGGCTCGAAGCCCAATTGGGAGACGAACCGCGCGGCGCGCAGCATGCGCAACGGGTCGTCGTTGAACGAATCCTCGGGCGCGGCAGGCGTATCGAGAACCCCCTCGAGCAGGGCAGTCATGCCGTCGAGCGGGTCGACGAACTCCAGCGCTCCGTCTGCGCCGATCTTCACGGCCATCGCGTTCACCGTGAAGTCCCTGCGCACCAGGTCCTCGGCGAGCGAGTCACCGAAGGTCACCTCGGGGTTGCGGGACACCCGGTCGTAGCTGTCCGCGCGGAACGTGGTGATCTCCAGCTGCTGACCGGCCTTGGCCGCGCTGACCGTCCCGAACGCCAGACCGCCGGTATCCCACAGATGATCGGCCCACCCGCGCAGGATGTCCTGCACCGCCTCCGGCCGCGCGTCGGTGGTGAAATCCAGATCGGTTCCGAGCCGGCCGAGCACCGCGTCCCGCACGCTCCCACCGACCAGGTACAGCTCGTGCCCCCGCGCCGCGAACATCTCGCCGAGGGGCGTCAGCACATCCGATAGCCCCCCGAGCGTCACCGCCGCCGCGGCCAGCAATCGGGTACGTCTATCCAGCGCAGTGTCCTCGGACTTCGGCGAAACCACGAATGAGCAGCTTACCGAGCCACCACAGCGAATACGGCGGCGCAGCCCCGCACAGCAGCCCCGATATATAAGGACTCCGATATCAACCCAGCCAGCGGCCTCCGAGCACGAGCCTCCACCACCAGAACCAGCCAACCACGGGCCGCTCCCGCCCCACGCCGCCATGGGCCGCCGCTCCCAGCTCCAGGGAAGCCGAGACCAATCAGCGCCGTCCGCGCCGCTCGTGGCCGAGCGACCGCAGCCACGATGCATTACGACCACCGATCGATCCCGACCATCAGCCACCCGAAGCGCACCCACATCGTCCTGACCTCGGCTGCCAGCGCACCCCCGCTCGGAATCTCGAGCAATGCGAGACCGAGCATCCGCAGTTCACAACCCCGGTCTCATCCGAGCACCCGCCGTACACCACGAATCCCCGATCGACTCGACATCCAGCCACCCGAGCCACGAGCCCTTCGCTCAGAACTCGAAGACCAACGCGCCGGCGCACCCCCAACCCCACGTGTCGAGCGAGGCGAGATCGAGCATCCACCCGCACACCCCGATCACCGATCGACCCGACGATCAGCCGCTCCGAACTGCGTGCACGATGTCCAGCGCCCGAAGACCAATGTGCCCGGCGCACCCCAACCCCAGGTTTCGAGCGAAGCTAGACCGAGCATGCGCCGTTCGCGGCCCGCGAGCCAAAAGAGGGCCGCGAACCCGCCGCGACGAAGTCGCGGCAATTCAACACAGTAGGATTGCCAGGTGTCTCCGGCCGATCGTGCGAACAGTCGACGCCGCCAGCCTCGGCGCCGCGGTTCGGCCGCCAATGCCGCGAAGCCGCGGATGCGCACGGTGCGGGAGACCTCGGCAGGTGGGCTGGTCGTCGACGGCTTGGACGGACCGCGGGAATCGCGTAGCGCCGCTCTCATCGGGCGCACAGATCGCCGTGGGCGGTTACTGTGGTCGCTGCCGAAAGGACATATCGAAGAAGGTGAGACCGCCGAGCAGACCGCGATCCGCGAGGTCGCCGAGGAGACCGGCATCAACGGTGTCGTGGTCGCCGAACTCGGCAGCATCGATTACTGGTTCGTGACAGACGGTCGGCGGGTACACAAAACGGTGCATCATTATCTGCTGCGTTCGGTCGGTGGTGAACTGTCCGACGCCGACGTGGAAGTGACCCAGGTCGCGTGGGTTCCGTTGAGTGAACTGAATTCTCGGCTGGCCTACGCCGACGAGCGGCGGCTGGCGGAGATGGCGAACAAGCTGATCGACCGGATGGAGACCGGCAAGCGATGACGCGTGGACTGTTCCGGATCTTCGTGGCGGTCCTGACCATCCTCGGCCCGGTGACGACGCTGCCACTGCTCGATTCCGCGTCGGCCGAGGCGCAACCGGCCGGGTCCGGTACCTCGTCGAGTCCCAAATTCCTCAAGCTGTCGCTCGATTCGGTGACGCCGACCACGGTGACCACCACCAGTGACTCCCTGCTGACGGTCTCGGGCACGGTCACCAATATCGGCGATCGTGTGGTGGACGACGTCAGCATCCGCCTGCAGCGGGCGGCGGCGATCACCACGCCGATCGGGTTGCGCGCCACTCTGCGCCTCGATGAGGTCAATTACGACGTGAACGGCGAGTTCGAGGACGTCGCGCAGCGACTGAATCCGGGTCAGCGCAAGCAGTTCACGCTGAGCATCCCGTTGCGTTCCGAGAGCGGCGCCACGTCGCTGCGCATCACGGAGCCGGGCGTCTACCCGCTGTTGCTGAACGTGAACGGCGAACCGGCTTACGGCACGCAGGCTCGGCTCGACGACGCCAGGTTCCTGCTCCCGGTGCTCGGCGTGCCGCCCACCAGCGAGGACGCCGGCGGCGCGGCGGCGCCGGTTTCCGCGCCCACCGACGCGCCGGTCGCGACGACGTTGCTGTGGCCGCTGGCCGACCGGCCGCGGCAGGTCGGGGGTCGTCCGGGCAGTGTGGACGGCAAAGCGGAGCTGACCGACGACGAACTGGCCGCTTCGCTCGGCAAGGGCGGCCGTCTCGATCAGCTGTTGGCCGCGCTGGAGGGGGTGTCGAGCCCGGGCGCGGGCCGCAATGCCGAGCTGACCTCGGCCGTATGCCTCGCCGTCGACCCCGACCTGCTGCTCACCGTGCGCGCGATGACCGATGGTTATCGTGTGCTGGCCAGCCCGTCCGACCCCGACGGAGCGACCAGGGCGGGCGCGGGTGCCGAACAGGCCCAGACCTGGCTGGACCGGTTGCGCGTGCTGGCCGGCTCGATGTGCACCGTGGCGCTGCCGTTCGCGCAGGTCGATCTCAGCGCGCTGGCCGCGGTCAACGATCCGGCGCTGTCGGCGCGCGCGATCACCGAACCGGCCGACATCATCGACTCGATCCTGTCCACCAGGTCGGTGCGCGGGGTCAGCCTGCCGGATTCCGGCAGCATCGACGCGGGGGCGGGTCTCCTGCTGCGCAGTCACGGTTTCGGTACCGCTGTACTCGCCTCGACGGCCGCCGTTCCGCAGGGCAGTGTGGACTGGGCGCAGTCGAGCCGTGAAAGCAGCGACACCACACCCGGTTCGAGCGAGGCAGCGGGCAGTGCGGACCCGGCGAGCCCGGAAGTGGTCCGGCTGCCCGAGATCACCGCGATCCCGCCCACCGCACCGGCCCCGGCGCCGGCGCCGCCGGTCGCGGGCAATCCGGCACCGCCCGCCGCGAGTACACCCGCACCGGCCACGGATCCGGCGCTGCACGCCGTGACGTTCGACATCTGGTCGGCGACGGCGCTCGCCGCGGTGGGCTCGAATCCGCCCACACCGCCGTTCACCCCGGCCCGGGTCCGCTACGACGTGACGAACGACTCGCGTGCGGCGCGCCTGCAGGACGCTCTCGGAGCGATCTCGTGGAGCGCACTACATCCGGAGGCGAACCGGCCGCGTTCGCTCTTGCTCGTCCCGCCACAGCAATGGGGTGCGAACCGGGACGAGGCAACGGCGCTGTTGCGCCAAGTCGACGTGCTGATGCGCGGCAATCTCGCCACCGCGCGCCCGTTCCACGATCTGGTGGCGCTGCCGCCGGACGCACAGCCCTACGAGCTGGACTATCTGCCGCAGGCGGCACAGGACGCGGTGCCCGAACGGTTCGTGCCGCCCGTGCGCGACCAGGGCCGCCGGATCACCGAGATGATGCGCGCGCTGGTGGACGTGCCGGAAGCCGAGCCGACGCCACACGATTTCTTGACGCCGCTGCGCGACGACCTGCTGCGCGTGCTCAGCCTCTCCGATCGCCGTGCGGGCGACGCGGCGCCACCGGATACGTTCGCCCAGCGGAGGCTGGATCAGAACACACGGACGATGGACAAGCTGTATCGCTCCGTCACCGTGCTTCCGCCGGGCGGGGTGTACACGCTGGCGTCCGAACAGAGCCCTTTGCTGCTGGTCGCGCGCAATGACCTGCCGGTGGCCATCCGGGTCAGGTTCCGGATCGAGTCGCCCGACCAGACGGAGATCACCGATCCGGGCGAGCAGCAACTCCCGGCGAACGGGTCGCGGTCCTTCCAGATCCCCACGGAGGTCCGTGACAGCCGCAACCTGGTCGTTCCGATCTCGCTCACCACGCCGGAGGGGGTTGCCCTGGGCAATCCCACGCAGGTCTCGGTGCGTTCGAATGCTTACGGTCAGGCCTTGGCGATAATTACCGGATGCGCCGCACTCCTGCTGCTCCTCTTGGCCGGTCGCCGTTTGTGGCGCCGGTTCCGCGGGCAGCCCGACCCGGCGGACGAGGGCTTCGATCCGGGTACCAGGCGGCGGGTCAACCGGTACCGGCGGGCACGCAGGCGGGTGCTGCAGGCGGAGGAACAACAACAGCAGCAGGAGCAGCTCCAGGAGACGCGGTGACCGAACCCGCTTCGACGGGTCTGCGCAAACCGCTTCTACCTGCGTCGATGTGGTGTATCGCGGTGTCGTGTGGCACGGTGGAGGACAATCACGGTGTTCCCGGGCCGGTCCGCTCCGGACGGGGACCACTGACAGAATGTTCGCCGATCACGGCGAACCGTTGCGGCGAGCCGCGGCTCACCGCACCGATGGGGGTGCGGATATCCCGGCTGGTACAGGAGGCATGATGAGCGACGATGACATATCGGCTCATCGCCCTCGACCAGGCGACCGGCTCGACGGCCCGCCGCTTCGTCGCGCGCCGGTCGCGCCGTGGGAACGCAACCGTGCCACACCCGAAGCCGAGAGTTCGGACGTGAACGGCGGAGCCTACGACGACGGTCAGGCGCCTCGTGTGCCGCAGATCAGTCGTCCCGCGCCCGCACCGCAGCCGCGCCCGGGTCAGCGCATGCAGCCACCGCCCGCCGCACCGCCGAGGCCGCAGCGGCCGCCGGTGCCGCCACCGCCGCGGCCCGGCCCCGCGCCGCACCCGGGCCAGCGGCAGTACCCCGCGGCCCCGCCACCGGGCCCTGGACCACAGCCGCGCCCGGTGCCGCCTGGACCCGTTCGCCCGGGGCCCGGCCAGTCCGGTCCGCCGCCGACCGGCGCGCCCCGGCAGGCGCCGCCCGGTCCGCCCCGTGCACCGCAGTCCGGCGCGACTCCGGCCGTACCGCGTCCACCTCGGTCCGGCGCCATGCCCGCAGTGCCCAGGCCCCCGCAGTCCGGTCCGATCCCGGCCACGCCGCGCCCACCCCAATCGGGCCCGATCCCGGCCGCCGTGCCGGACTCCGATCGGGTGCCCCCACCGCGCTACGCCCCGCCGCAGCCGCAGCAGTTCCCGCCACCGCCGCCGCGGCAACGGCCCGCCGCTCCGGTCCGGCACGAGCCCGCGGAACCGGATCGCCCCCGGACCAGGGAGTGGCCCGCCGCCACCAAAACCGCCGAACCGCCCAAGGCGGACGATTCGAAGCAGAGTGCGAGCTCCCGGCTGCTGAGCGACTCGGGGTCGATCGCGTTCGCGACGCTGATCAGCAGAGTCACCGGATTCGGCAAGCAACTGATGCTGCTGACCGTGCTCGGCCCCGCGATCGCCAGTGCGTTCACCGTCGCCAGCCAGATTCCGAACATGATCGCGGAACTGGTGCTCGGCGCGGTGCTCACCGCGATCGTGGTGCCGACGCTGGTGCGCGCGGAGCAGGAGGACCCCGATCGCGGGGCGGCGTTCGTCCGGCGCCTGGTGACCGCGGCTTTCGTCGTCCTGGCCACCGCCGCACTCCTGGCGACGGCTGCGGCGCCGGTGCTGACCACACACGTCTTCCTGTCCGACGACGGCAAGGTCAACACCGCGCTCACCACGGCCCTAGCCTTCCTGCTGTTGCCCGCGATCCTGTTCTACGGCATGTCGGCGCTGCTCACGGCGATCCTCAACACCCGCCAGATGTTCAAGCCCGGCGCGTGGGCCCCGGTACTGAACAACCTGGTCGTGCTGACCGTGCTCGGTTTGTACGTCCTGATGCCAGGGGAGATCACGCTCGACCCGGTCCGGATGAGCGACCCGAAGCTACTGGTGCTCGGCGTCGGCGTCACGATCGGCGTGGTGGTGCAGGCGGTCAGCCTCGTCCCGGCGATCCGCAGGGCAGGCATCGACTTGCGCCCGCTGTGGGGGATCGACGCCCGGCTCAAGCAGTTCGGCGGCATGGGCGCGGCCATCATCCTGTACGTGCTGATCAGCCAGGCGGGCTTCGTCTTCGCCACGCGGATCTCCTCGCATGCCGACGCGGCGGGTCCGGCGATCTACAACAACGCGTGGCTGCTGCTGCAACTGCCCTACGGCGTGCTCGGTGTCACCGTGCTCACCGCGATCATGCCGCGGCTGAGCCGCAATGCCGCCGCCGACGACACGCCCGCGGTGGTCGACGATCTCTCCGCCGCCACCCGGTTGACCATGATCGCGCTGGTCCCGGTGGTCACCTTCCTCACGCTGGCCGGTCCGCAGGTCGGGCAGGCGCTCTACGGCTACGGCAACTTCGGATCCGACGCCGAACGTCTCGGGCTCGCGGTCAGCTGGTCGGCGTTCGCGCTGATCCCGTACTCGCTCGTGCTGATCCACCTGCGGGTGTTCTACGCCAGGGAGCAGGCGTGGATCCCGACCTGGATCATCCTCGGCATCACCGCCGCCAAGATCGTCTTCTCGGCGCTGGCTCCGGTGCTCACCGACGCGGAGCACGTGGTGATCGCGCTCGGCGTCGCGAACGGACTCGGCTTCGCGGTCGGCGCCGTCGTGGGCGGTTACCTGCTGCACCGCAGTCTGGGTGATCTCCGGATGGCCAATGTCGGCCGCACGGTGACGCGTGTCGTACTTGCGTCGCTCGCGGGCGGCGCGGTGATGTGGATCGTGGATCGGGTACTCGGGCTGGATCGCCTGACCGCGTCCTTCCACGGACCGGGTTCGCTGATCCGGGTGGCGATCACCGCGATCGTCATGTTCGCGGTGGCCTTCGGCCTGATGCGACTCGCCGGTATCCCGGAGATCGTCGCCATCACCGTGGCCATCTCGCGGCGCCTCGGCTGGACCCCGCCCGCGCCGGATCTCGACCTGGAGAGCCCGGTCGAAGATCCCTACGTCACGCAGGTACTGCGCAGGCCCGACTCGTATCTGGACTACCCGCGGTTCGATCCGTACATGGACGCCCAGACCATGGTGCTGCCTGTGATCAGACCCGATGCCGTTGACCGCACCGGCATGGGTGAGTTCCCGTACCCTGTTCGGCAGAGAAGCACAAGTGGCGAATTCGCCGGAACCTCGACATATCAGGGCGAAGGAGGACCGAGGGTGAGCGACGACGCGGTGGGCGGCGTCCCAGCCGCCGATTCTTCTGCGACCACGCCCGGCGGACTGTTTACCGATGTACCGCCGACCGCGGGGGAGCCGTTGGATCCCGCGTACGCGAACAAGGAGCCGGGCACGGCCGCACCGGATCAGGACCCGGCGAGACCGCAGGACAACCAGCTGCCGCCGCGCGATCCGATGTACGACACCGGGATGATCCCCATCGGCTCGCCGGAGATGCCACCGATGGGTGGCGAGAACCTGGGCGGTCGGCGGATTCCACGCGGCCCCAAGCTGATTCCGGGCGCCTCGGTGGCCGGCGGGCGCTACCGCCTGCTGGCCGGTCACGGCGGCGCACGCGGTCTGAAGTTCTGGCAGGCGCTGGACATCAAACTCGATCGCGAGGTCGCGTTGACCTTCGTCGACGCCGACCAGAAGGCGACCGAGAACTCCGGCCAGGACGGCCCACAGGCGATCCTGTCCCGGACGCTGCGCCTCGGCCGGATCAACTCACCGGGCCTCGCTCGCGTTCTGGACGTGGTACGCGGCAGCTCCGGCGGCATCGTGGTGGCGGAGTGGACCCCGGGCCGTTCGCTGCGGGAGATGGCCGAGACGGTGCCGTCGCCGATCGGTGCCGCGCGCGCCATCCGCGCCCTCGCCTCGGCGGCCGAGCTGGCCCACCGCGGTGGTGGGTCGCTGTCCATCGACCATCCCGACCGGGTGCGTATCAGCGCCTCCGGTGACGCGGTGCTGGCCTTCCCCGGCACCCTGTCCGACTCCGACGCGCAGTCCGACGTGCGTGGTCTCGGTGCGATGCTCTACTCGCTGATCACCGCGCGCTGGCCGATCCGCTCCGGCGGTGTCACCGGCAACGCTGCGACGGTGGGCGGGCTGCGGCTGGCCGACTTCGGTCCGGACGGAACTCCGGTGGAGCCAAGACAGATCCGTCCGGAAGTGCCGTTCGAGATCTCCGCGGTCGCCGTGCGCTCGCTGGAGTCGAACAAGGGCGTGCGCACCGCCGCCACGGTTCAGCACGTGCTGGAGCAGGCGTCCGTGGTCGATCAGAAGACCGATTTCATCCCGGTGCTCCGGCTCGGCCAGCGCCCGCCCGCGAACATGGACGACTCGCTCGCCGATCCGGATCTGCTCGCGGCCGAACGCGAACGCTCCCAGCGCATGATGTGGATCATGGTCGGCCTCGGCATCCTCGCCGCGCTGGTGGTCGGCATCGTGATCTGGTGGATGGTCAGCGTATTCGCGCCCGGCGCTTCGGACGCGCCGCTGAACGAACAGCGCAACATCGGCCTGACCACGAACAACCAGCCCGCCCCGACGCCTGCGGCGGCGGGTCCGAACCTCACGCCGGCCGGTGTGCCGGTCCCGGTGACCGGTGTGTCGGTGTTCTCTCCGGAGGGCACCGCCGACGGCGTCGCCAATGTCCAGGCGGTGCTGGACAACGACCCGGGCACCCAGTGGCGCACCGATCAGTACTTCCAGCAGTTCCCGGCCCTCAAGAAGGGGGTCGGGCTGCTCGCGACGCTGCCCGCCCCCGCGAAGCTCACCAACGTCTCGATCAACTCGCCCAGCGCGGGCACGTCGGTGGAGATCCGCACCTCGCCCACCGGCTCGCCGACGCTGGATCAGACCCAGCTGATCGGTTCGGCCCGGCTGGACGACGGCGTCACCGACATCCCGGTGCGTGCCGACCAGGCCGCCCGCTACGTTCTCGTCTGGATCACCGGACTGGGGAATTCCGGAGGACAGTTCCAGACCGCTATCGCCGATATTCGCTTCGACGCCGCGTCTTAGGCCGGCTCCGCCCCGGCCCCGTTCGTGCGGACCGCGCACCGCGCGACGCTGACCGACGCGCATTCCGCCGTTACCGGCCTCGATCCGTTGGTTGCTGCCAAATCGTTACGGACGCTATGATCTTCGGGCGCTCTCAGCAGGGGAGCTTCCCAGGTTCCGGTGTTTTCGATCCTGGATGCTGCGAGATCTCGGTGACGGTCAAACCGTGCCCGTTGCCGCCGTGAGAGCTGTCCAAGGGGTTGGCATTTGTCGTCCGAAGTGAACGAGGAGTTCGGCGGGGGGACGTCGCGGCCGGTGGTATGTCACGAGCGTTCGTTCTCACCCGACGAGTACACCGATGTAGAACTGTTGCGAGCACATGTCCGCGGTCAGCGGCACGCGTTCGCCGAACTGCTGCGCAGACACAACGATCATCTGTGGCAGACCGCGCTGCGCACGTCCTACACGCGCGAGGACGCGGCCGATTCGCTGCAGGACGCGCTGTTGTCGGCGCATCGCACGGCTGCCTCGTTCCGCGCGCAATCGGAGGTGCGCAGCTGGTTGCACGCGATCGTGGTGAACGCCTGCCTGGACCGGATCCGGCGCAACAAGACCAGGCGCGCGCTGTCGCTGTCACCGGAGACGATGCCCGAGCCGAAGCATGAGCGCGACGAGATGGCCGAGGTGGAGACGTCGATGGTCATCGACCGCGCCCTGTTCTCGCTGCCTCCGGATCAGCGGACCGCGCTCGTCGCGGTCGATGTGGAGGGGTATAGCGTGGCCGAGGCGGCCGCCTTGCTCGGCGTGCCCGAGGGAACGATCAAGAGCCGGTGCGCTCGCGCGCGGCAGCGGTTGAAAGAGCGATTGGAATTTCTGCGTGATCCGGGGAACCGGAGGTAGTTGGGATGCGTCATTAACAGTGACGAACCACTGAACGATTCACAGGCAGCTCCCAACGGCGAGGGGCTTCCCGCGATGTCAGATGCGAACAACGGAGGTGCGATGGCGACCAGGTCCGTGCCGCAGCCCCCGTTCACGCCCGAATTGCTGGCTGACCTGCACGCCGACAATGTCACGCCGCAACAGCGCGAGCAGTTGTGGCCCGAGGTCTCGCGTGATCCGGAAGCCATGCGTTTCCTGCGCTCGCTCGACGAGGTGAGCGCCGAGTTACGCACGTTCGGCCAGGATGAGCGAATCGTTCATCCGATGCCCGAGGACGTGGCGGCCCGGCTCGCGCTGTTCGTCGACCAGCTCGAACCACCCGAGGATGCGCCGCCGCAGGAGGCCAGGGATGCCCGGGATGCTCGGGTTCACCAGCTGCCGCGTGCGTCGGTGAACGAATCCATCGGCGAAGCAAGAGATTCCGCACCCGCGCCGATCGCTCTCGATGAGCGTCGCCGCGGCAGGTTGCGCTGGTTCGCCGCGGCAGCCGCGACGATCGTCACAGTGGCGTGCGCGGGTGTGTTCGTTTCGACCATGCACGATGGGGACGCCCCCGCGCCCGCCGCGCAGCCCACCACCGGCAACGAAGATTTGGGCGAGGACCTCACCATCACCGCCGCCCTCAGCGCGCTCGGCCGCCACAACGTCACCGGCTCGCTGGCCGGCCCGGGGGCGCTCGAGCGTTGCGTCCTGGCGAACGGGCTCGACCGCACGGTGCTCGGCTCGACCGACATCCGGTTCCAGGGCAGCAACGCGGTGCTCATCCTGCTCAACGGCCCACGCCCGCCCAAGATCACCGCGCTGGTCGTCGGAACCGGTTGCGGTACAGGTGATCCACAGCGCAGGGCGCTGCAGGACATCGGCTGACGTTGCGACCTGGACCACGTGGGCGGTGTGACCCCGGCAACGCGGGAACAACAGCCATTACCCTGTTGTTGACCGACACGTCCGAACGAATCTTCCCGAAAGGGCCCCATGAGCGAGCGTAGCGAGCGAACAAGCGGCACCGGCACGCCAGTTCGCGACCTGATCATCGTCGGCTCCGGACCTGCCGGCTACACGGCCGCCGTCTACGCGGGCCGCGCCGAGCTCCAGCCGCTGCAGTTCGAGGGGACCCAGTTCGGCGGTGCGCTGATGACCACCACCGAGGTCGAGAACTTCCCCGGCTTCCGCGAGGGCATCATGGGCCCGGATCTCATGGAGGAGATGCGCGAGCAGGCCAAACGGTTCGGCGCGGAGATCCGCACCGAGGACGTGGACGCCATCGACCTGACCGGCCCGGTCAAGAAGGTCGTCGTCGGCGGCGAGACCTTCGAGGCCTATGCCGTCATCCTCGCCATGGGCTCGGCCGCGCGGTACCTGAACGTTCCGGGTGAGCAGCGGTTGCTCGGCCGCGGCGTCAGCGCCTGCGCCACCTGCGACGGCTTCTTCTTCAAGGGCCAGGACATCGTGGTGGTCGGCGGCGGCGACTCCGCGATGGAAGAGGCGACCTTCCTCACCAAGTTCGCCTCCAGCGTCACCATCGTGCACCGTCGCGAGGAATTCCGGGCCTCCCGCATCATGCTGGAGCGCGCCAAGGCGAACGAGAAGATCAAGTTCGTGCTCAACGCCGAAGTGGCCGAGGTGCACGGTGACAGCAGCGTCACCCACCTGACCCTGCGCGACACCCGCACCGGCGAGACCTCCGAGCTGCCCGCCACCGGCCTGTTCGTCGCGATCGGCCACGACCCGCGCAGCGAGCTCGTCAAGGGCCAGGTAGCGCTGGACGACGAGGGCTACGTGCTGGTGCAGCATCCGACGACCGCGACCGACATCCCGGGCGTCTTCGCCGCGGGCGATCTGGTCGACCACACCTACCGCCAGGCGATCACCGCCGCGGGCACCGGCTGCCGAGCGGCCATCGACGCCGAGCGCTGGCTGGCCGAGCAGGGCGACATCACCGCGAACACCCTCGATCACGCGGGTGAGTCGGTGGCCGTCCCCGCCAACTGAGCTCGCGCCGTACGAGCTGCTGATCTTCCGTCTCGCTGTATCGCAAGGAGAACATTCATGTCCAAGTCCGCCAACACGGTCGTCGTCACCGACGCGTCCTTCGCCGACGACGTGCTGCTGAGTGAGAAGCCCGTCCTCGTCGATTTCTGGGCCGACTGGTGCGGGCCGTGCAAGATGGTCGCGCCCGTCCTGGAGGAAATCGCGGGCACGCACTCGGACAAGCTGACCATCGCGAAGCTGGATGTGGACGCCAACCCGAGCACCGCCCGCGATTATCAAGTCCTCTCGCTGCCCACTATGATGCTGTTCCGCGGCGGTAAGCCGGTCAAGCAGATCGTCGGAGCGAAGGGCAAAGCGGCTCTTCTGCGCGAACTCGAAGACGTCATCTGACGACGCGATCCGACGACGCGCCGTAGGATGCCTGGACCCGGGATTGTCGAAACCCGGTCCGGGTCTGAGACAATCGACCGACGCTCCGGTCGTGCGAAGGTGTATCCCATCGCATGAGTGGGTACCCGCGGGTTGACGGAAGGAAAGGGCTCTCACGCATGCACCGACTTCGTCACGGCGATTCCGGTCCAGCCGTAGCAGAGGTTCGGAGCACCCTGGCAAGCCTCGGGTTCCTACACGCGCACGTCGGTACCGACCAGTCGGACACACGCGAGTACTGGAAGGACACCGAAGTCTCCTTCGATCACTACCTCGACTCCGCGGTTCGCGCTTTCCAGCAGCATCGCGGCCTGCTCGTCGATGGCGTGGTCGGCCCGGCGACCTACCGGGCACTGAAGGAGGCGTCCTACCGGCTCGGCGCCCGAACACTGATCTATCAGCTGTCCGCGCCGCTGTACGGCGACGACGTGGCCACGCTCCAGCGCAGGCTGCAGGACCTCGGCTTCTACGTGCACCGAGTGGACGGCTACTTCGGTCCGCACACCCATGACGCGCTGACCGCGTTCCAGCGCGAGATCGGGCTTTCGGCCGACGGCATCTGCGGTCCCGACACGCTCCGCTCGCTCGACCTGCTCGGCGCCAGGGTGACCGGTGGCAACCCGCACCGGATCGCCGAGGAAGAGGTCGTGCACCGCGCGGGTCCGCAGTTGACCGGCAAGCGGATCGTCATCGACCCTGGTCTCGGCGGTCCGGACAAGGGGTTCGCCGTGCCCACCGAGTACGGCGACGTCTACGAGTCGGAAATCCTGTGGGACCTCGCGAGCCGTCTGGAAGGGCGGATGGCGGCCACGGGGATGGAGACCTTCCTGTCCCGTCCGTGGGGCGCCAACCCCACCGACGCCGAACGCGCGGACACCTCCAACGCGTTCGATGCCGACCTGATGATCTCGCTGCGCTGCGCCACCAATCCGAGTCCGCTGGCCAACGGCGTCGCCGGGTTCTACTTCGGCAACTCGCACGGCTCGGTCTCCATGATCGGCCAGGTGCTGGCCGGCTTCATCCAGCGGGAAGTCGTCGCGCGAACCTCGTTGCAGGACTGCCGCACCCACGCGCGGACCTGGGATCTGTTGCGCCTCACCAAGATGCCCACCGTGCAGGTCGACATCGGTTATCTGACGAACGATTACGACGCCTCGGTGCTCACCAACCCGCGCATGCGCGACGTGATCGCCGAAGCCATTCTCATCTCGGTGAAGCGGCTGTACCTGCTCGGCCAGGACGACCAGCCCACCGGCACATACACTTTCGCGGAATTGCTGGCCGAAGAGCTGGCCGCCGCCGACCGGATGTAGCCCGGTCCTCTCCGCAACGCGAAGCGCCCCCTGCCCTTTGGAATCGGCAGGGGGCGCTTCGATATGTCCACCTCAGCGCGCCCCGATGCGGGTCGGCGCGGTCATCGATGCCGCCGCGAGCAGTTGGTCCAGCGCCCGTTCGACGTCTTCCTTCCAGCCGTGGTCGGAGTCGAGCTCCAACCGCAGCCGGGGGAAGCGGTGATGCGGCGCCACGACCTCGAAGCCCACGTCTTCCAGGAAGTCGGCCTCGATCATGCAGCCCTCGGGCGAGCATTCGGTCGCAGCACCCGCCGCACTCGCCCCCTTGATCGGAGCGACGATCCGCTCCAGCAAAGTCATCGAGCCGAACCGCTCGGCCAGCGCATGCGTCGGCGGATCGGTGCGGATACCGAATGCCTCCAATGCGCGCACGCCGCGTCGCACCAGATCGGCTACCACGGCCTGGATCAGTTGGTGGGCAACATCGGCATCATGGTAGGGGAATTCGGCCCGCAGCGTGGTCAGCAGGACCGCGTCCGGGCTCACGGGGGAGGTGGGGAAGAGCGTCGACCTCGGTACCGCACTCGGCGGTGCGTAGAGGGCACAGCCGGCCACGTTGCCGTCCACGTTCGCTACCTGCCCACACGAGCCCCACTCGAGCATGACCGTGGACAGCCAGGCTTCCTTCTCGAAGACCGGATCGCTGAAGTTGCGCGAATCCTCCGCAACCGCGGGGTCCATCTCCCAGAACACACAGCGGCGCGCATGCGCGGGAAGCTTTTCCAGTCCGCCGAGGGTTAGTGCTGTGACGCTGGTCGACACCGCTCTGCTCAGCCTCCAGCTGTCCGATTCATCCACGCTCACGTCGCATCAAAGTTTGCTCGCCAGCAAGAATAAGCGATCAACGGGAACCCGCCTCATTCCATGTCGCTGTGCTGTTGGTCAGAAGAACTTGTGTTGCTTCGCCGGGGGCGATGCGCGCTCCGCGGCCGCGCGATTCCGTGCCGTCACAGTGACGTTTCGGCCGGGTATCCGCGCCTATCGAAACCACAAGTTGAATTTCGTCACTTCTGTCACACGTTCGGTGCGTTCTGCTCCATCAGGGCGACGATGCGTTCGAGGTCTTCGACCGACCCGAACTCGACGACGATCTTGCCTTTGCGCTTGCCCATGCTCACGAGCACCCGGGTGTCGAAGGAGCCGGACAGCCGATCGGCCACGGCTTTCAAGCCGGGCATCTCGATCGGCTTGCGCCGGGCGACGGGAGAGGGCGCGGCTGCGTCCTGCTCTCGGTTCGCCAGCATGACAGCTTCCTCGGTAGCCCGGACCGAGAGTCCCTCGGCGACGATTCGGGCGGCGAGCACCTCTTGAGCGTCCGCACCCGCTTCGAGGCCGAGCAGTGCTCGCGCGTGTCCGGCGGACAGTACGCCCGCCGCGACCCGGCGCTGCACCGGGATCGGCAACTTCAGTAGACGGATCATATTCGTCACCACCGGGCGAGAGCGGCCGATTCGGGCAGCCAATTCTTCGTGGGTGACGTCGAATTCCTCCAGCAACTGCTGATAGGCCGCCGCCTCTTCGAGCGGATTCAGCTGCACCCGGTGGATGTTCTCCAGCAGGGCGTCGCGCAGCATCGACTCGTCCGCGGTCTCCCGGACGATCGCCGGGATGGCGGCCAGGCCGGCCTCCTGGCAGGCCCGCCAGCGCCGCTCACCCATGACCAGCTGATAGCGGTCTACACCCGGTTCGGTCCGGCGCACCACGATCGGCTGCATCAGACCGAATTCACGGATCGAATGCACCAGCTCGGCCAGAGCGTCTTCTTCGAAGACCGTACGCGGCTGCTTCGGGTTCGGCTCGATCTGGTCCGGCGGGATCTCCCGGTAGACGGCGCCGCCGACCTCGAGGTCGGCATTGTCCGCGGGATCGGGTACCCGATGCAGGTAGGCGGAGGGAGGCTGCGGCCCGATCGGATCCAGACCGATGACACTCGCAGCGGCGCTGCTGAGACCCGGTGTGGCCGTCGGTGTCGTCGGGATCAGCGCGGCCAGACCGCGCCCGAGCCCACCCTTCTTAGCCTGACTCATCGGTCTACCGATCCCTTCCTCGTTCCGCCACCAAACCGGACTGTGCCGAGCGTCGACTCGGCTGACCGAGTCACTCCGCCGACTTCGCCGCGGCGGCGCGCGGGGCTACCGCGCGGGCCGCCATCTCACGTCCGGCATCCAGGTAGCTCATCGCGCCCCGGGAGCCTGGATCATAATCGAGCACCGTCATGCCGTAACCCGGCGCCTCCGACACCTTTACGCTGCGTGGGATCACCGACCGCAGCACTACGTCGCCGAAGTGCCCGCGGACCTCCTCGGCGACCTGGTCGGCCAGCTTGGTGCGGCCGTCGTACATCGTGAGGATCACGGTCGAGACGTGGAGTTCCGGATTCAGGTGCGCTTGCACCAAGCCGATATTGCGGAGCAACTGGCCGACGCCCTCGAGCGCGTAGTACTCGCACTGGATCGGGATCAGCACCTCCTTCGCCGCGACGAGGGCGTTCACCGTCAGCAGCCCCAGCGAAGGCGGGCAATCGATCATCACGTAATCGATGTCGTATCCGGCGATATTCGCCTCCTGGATGGCGGCTTTCAGCCGGCCTTCCCTGGCCACCATCGACACGAGTTCGATCTCGGCGCCCGCCAGGTCGATCGTCGCCGGTATGCAGAGGAGACGGTCGCTGTGCGGACTCGTCTGGATCGCGTCCCGGACCGAGACCTCACCGATGAGCAACTCGTAGCTGGAGGGGACGCCCGAATGATGCTCGATACCCAGGGCGGTACTGGCGTTGCCTTGCGGATCGAGATCGATCACGAGAACCGTCATCCCCTGGTGCGCCAGGGCGGCCGCCAGATTCACGGCGGTGGTCGTCTTACCGACGCCGCCTTTCTGATTGGCGATGGTGATGATGCGTTGCTCGTGCGGTTTCGGCACAGTCACCTTTCCTGGGTGGAGGACCTGACTTGCACGTTGCGCTTCGGCAGCTATCGGGGTCTCACTGGGGGAGATGTGCCCGAACGGTGTGCTTCCGAATGCCTCCGCGTCGAAATTGCTGGAGTCCAGCATCCCCGGCACGCGCGACGTCGTTTCCCGTGAAACATTCGCCGGACCGCTCGACATAGACAGCTCCTAACCCGAGAAACTTCAGAACACGCGCGCCCGACGGGACGGGTCGACACCATGCCAGCAACAGCCTTTGTCGGATCGAACACGATGCACAACCGGGTCCGCGGCGCCCGATCGACCGAGCGGAGCTGCTCGCCGCTGTGACAACCAGATCCCTCCGTGGCATCCACGCTCACGCCCGACGACCACTAGCTTGCCAGCACTGAGCGCTTTACGAAAGCTGAATCGCGGCGAGGCGCAAAGCGACACGCAAAACCGCACGATTTCACTCCGACGCGCGCGCTGTTTCACATGAAACATTGCCCGTGGACCGATGTTTCCGGCGGATCGAAAGCTGAACGGACTCCACGCGGATGGTCGGATACCGGATAGCTACTCGCAGTGCCGGTTTAGTGGCGCTGCCTTTGTGCCCTCGGTTCGCGTCCTCCGGCGCAGAGACCGCGCGTCAACGTCGTTGCTGCGGCTGCACTTGGCCCCGTGCTCCGATCCGCGACCGTCCGAACGAAAGCGGTGTCCGGGGACCGTCCGGCGGCTCGGCAGCGGTGACCGTCGCGATGGCTGACATCAACGCGGTCCAATCCGATCGTGTGTACGACAGCGCCGAACGGTGGCGGTCGACGGGCAACCAGTCGGCCTCGAAAGCTAGCAACCAAGGTGACCTCAGCTGGAGGCAAGATGACATCGGCAGCCTCCGCGCCGAGGAAGCGAAAGCCGCATCCACCTTCCCAACTCTCCGGGGATAGTTCCGGCGGGCGATGTTTCACGTGAATCAGTGCGATCCTCCTGGATCGTCGAAACAGCAACGCCCAAGAAAGTCGAGCGACGTGCGATCGGACCTACTCGGTTGCACCACACGAACGGAACGCCTTCACCGTGGCTTCCGAAGCATTGAGCTTCCCGAGGCACACAGACCGCCTCCCGCTCCCATGCAGTGACGAACATCGACTCGGCCGTACGTCCACTGCGGGTGCTTCGGGGAGACCGTCCGACATGCTGATCTCGTCTGAAGAGCGCTCGCAGCAAGGTGCTGTCGAAGTAGCCCTCACACTGACTGTGTCACCTCAGCGTGATGGCTTGCCCCGATGAAATCCGGCATCTGTGCCACCCGCCGGCGCTGATGATTCCGCTGCGCGGCACCACAGGAAACGCAGCCCTCTCCGCACGACGCCATACCCAGGGAAGGGGAGGACACGAGAACCCCTACCGCTCGGTGGCACGGTTTCGTCGACCGGCTGTGCCCCGTCCCGCTGGGAGAGCCGATCTGCCCGGGCTTACCGCCCACGCGACGTTGAGCGCGGCTCCCGCAGCGCGATCGGCCGCCGCCGCTCTGATTCACGTGAAACATCCACGGCGATGTCGCTGGCGCTGGCAACTGGGCAGAGGGGGGTTTGTCGTACCGCCTATCCGCGCGACTGGAAGGTCGGGTGCGCCCGGCGGTCCAGGGGGTTCTGCGACCAGCCTGCGACTGGGGTGCAGACTGCACCCGTGATCGGACCGCACCCGTGATCGGACCGCACCGGTGATCGGTGCCCACCGGTGATCGGTGCCCGCCGGTGATGGAGCCAGCCGGTGATGGAGCCAGCCGGTGATCGGCGTACAGCTGGTGATCGGCCTAGGCCTGGGATTGTCGTGCACCGGAGTTGTCATGGGCCCGGTAGCTATGAGTGGCTCAGCTAGCGGGCATGGGCCGAGTGATCGGCCTGCGCCGGAGTCGTCCTCCGCCAATGATCGGTATTCCGGTGATCAGCGTGCGTCCGCTGATTGGCGAGCGCCAAGGGTCGCCATGAGCAGGTGAGTTCGGGACCCCCGGTGATTGTCGTGCACCAAGGTCGTGTGGCTGGGGTGAACCTGCGCCGGTGGTTGTCGTGCGTCCGGCGGTGAGCCGGTCCGGGCAGTGCGCCACAGTCCAGGCAGTGGGTGCGGTCGAGGTGGCGGGGCCACGGTGCAGGCAATCGGCCAGGGCGCAGGTGGCGGGCCACAGTCCGGGGGCAGGCCACGGTCCGGTGGCAGGCCACGGTCCAGGTGGCAGACCCCAGTCCAGGTGGCAGACCCCAGTCCAGGTGGCAGACCCCAGTCCAGGTGGCAGACCCCAGTCCAGGTGGCAGGCCGCGGTCCGAGCAGTGGGTGCGGTCGAGGTGGCGGGCCAGGTCCTGGCAGTCGGCCACGGTCCAGGTGGCAGACCCCAGTCCAGGTGGCAGGCCGCAGTCTAGGTGGCAGGCCACGGTCCGGGCAGTGAGCCACGGTCCAGGCAGTGGGTGCGGTCGAGGTGGTGGGCCACGGTCCAGGTGGCAGGCCACGGTCCAGGTGGCCCGGGGCAGTCCAGGTGGCGGGCCGCGGTCCGGGCAGTGAGCCACAGTCCAGGCAGTGAGCCACGGTCCAGGTGGTGGGGCCACAGCCCGGGCAGTGGGCCACGGTCCAGGTGATAGGGCGTCGCAAATGCTGGCGTGCGCTGGCCGGATCGCGTGGGCTAGTTCGAATGGGTCGGGTAATTGTGGTGCGCCGCAATCCCGACCTTCGCCGCAGTAGTCGGCGTGTTCTCGATCGTCAGCGTGCGTCCGGCGGTTGCTGTGCGTCTGGACGCCTCGGGTGATCTTCGTCGACTCGGTGATCGGGGTCCACGAGGACTGCGTGCGTCATGTGGTCAACAGGCGAGTTCGTACGGGCTGCGATTTGAGATTGCAGCTGTGTGGGAGCTGGGAGGCGTGCAGGCGGTAATGCGTGCCGCAGCACGGACGACGCTTGGGAACGCAGTGAAGGCGTCTCGTTCATCGGGGCAACCGAGTTGTCCGGTCGGCGTCTTCCACGGGTGTTGCTGTCACGGGGAGGAGCGATCGCACTGCGTGCTTCACGTGAAACATCGTCCGCCGGAACTGCCCTTCAAGAGAGTTGGAAGGCGGGGGTGGGTTGGCTTTCGTGACTCCGGGCTGCCGATGTCGTCTTGCCCCAGCTGAAGCCGTCGTCTTGGACCAAACTTCCGGGGGCCTGGTTGCCGACGACGAACCGGGCTGAACGACGCGGACGGGGACGGGATTATCCCGCCATGCGAGTTCCCTCGATGTCTCGTTCAATGCGATCAGCCGGAGATACAGTGCAAAGCGCCCCGGCCGGCGCGGCTGCTGGTTTACCCGGAGGGACATGTTCGGCAAACTCGCCAAGGTGGCCAACGCCGCATTCGCCGTCGCCCCTGCACGGCGCTGAACATCATCCGCATCAGCGGTGAGTCCGCGACGGAGTGGCCGACTCAGCCCGATAAATGATGATCACGCTGCGCGACTGTGGCGGACGCGCGCTGGTTGACGTGCACGCTGGCGGCATGGACTTCGCCGCTGTACTCGCGGCGTCATTCTGATCGACAGTTGCCTTGGTAGGCGGGTGCCCCTGGTGGGCGGCATGCGCTGGGTCATGGGTCTACGGCCGGAGTGTCCGTACGGCCAGGCGATGAATGTGCCACCAGATGGTCTAGCGCGCTCGGTGATCGGCCTGCGGCCAGGCGCACCAGATCACTCAGACGGGATTAGCGCGAGGCCGACCGCTTCGCCGTACTGCTCAGCCAGTCTGGATTCACGGGAAACATCCGGGGCAGGGATCGGGGCGGCGTCGGGAGCCCCTGCCGGCGTCGACGGGTCGGCGCACCTTGATTCACGTGAAACATCAAGAGGTGGTGGGCCGGTCTTCGAGGTCCCCGCAGTCACAGCGCTGGTGCGGAGCGTGTGGGACGCGTAGCCGAGGAACCCAAGCCGGTGCACTCCAGCGAGGCGAAGTTCGAGCAGGACGTGCGGAAGGCCTCCACCCGAACCGATCAACATCAAGCGGCTGCCGCCAGATCCGCAACTGCGGTTCGTGGTGTTCGGACAGGCGAACGATTTGCGATGGGCATTGCCCGAGGACCAGCCAGCCGCATCACAAGTACGCCGGGAACATCGAGGCTAAGCACAGAGCCCTTCTGGCATTGCCGCACTCGATCCACCTACATCCCCGCGACCATCATCGTCGGACAGCTGCGCGAGGCGGACAGCACAGTCGACCGACCGGCGGACAGCAGGCGCGGACAGCGAGGACAGCTGCGCGAGGTGTGACTGCAACCGGAGAATTCCGACTTGCTCACCGACCTCCACGCCCTACAGCCCCCGCCATTCCGTCAGAGTGACGAAACGATCCTAGGTCCCGGGTCGAACCCGTAACCTTCGCGATCCAGCGGGGAGAACCAGGTAGCGGGCGGTAGCTCACCAGCCCTGCGGCCCGCGCCAGCCCCGACAACCCGGCAGCTCCTACTCGGTCTTCCGCGCGGCCCTCTTCGTCGCCGCGGCTCGGGCGGCCTTCTCGCCGCGTTCGGCGCGCCGCTTCGACGTGCGCTCGGCGCGGGGGAGCCGCTCGGCGCTGATCACCATGGTCGGCGTGGACACCAGGCCGGCGCCGCATTCCAGCACAACCGCATTGCCGGCCCCGGCTTTCGCCAGGGCCTCGCCATCGCGCGCGAGTTCCTCTGCGGCACTGGCGCCCTTGAGGGCGAGCATGTGCCCGTGGTCGCGGAGGAGGGGAAGTGACCACTGGGCGAGCTTCCCGAGCGGAGCCACCGCACGGGAGGTGACCACATCCGCGCCGCCGGCTTCCTTCATCACACCGGACTGTTCGGCGCGCCCGCGCACCACGGTGACGTCCAGGCCGACGGCTTCGATGAACTCGCTCAAGAAGATGGTTCGGCGCAGCAGTGGTTCGACCAGGGTGATCCTGAGGTCCGGCCGTGCGATAGCAAGCGGGATGCCGGGCAAACCAGCGCCGCTGCCGATATCGACTACGGACGCGCCTTCGGCGATCAGCTCACCGAGTACCGCGCAGTTGAGGATGTGACGATCCCAGAGGCGAGGCACCTCGCGCGGACCGATCAGCCCGCGCTCCACGCCCGCGGTCGCGAGTGCGGTGCAATATCGACGCGCGAGATCGAGTCGGTCGCCGAAGACGGTGGCCGCCGACACGGGTGGCTCCGACTCCGCGGGCACCGCGGCGGTTCCACCGAGATCTCGTTCCACGTGAAACATCCTTCCGAACTCGGGTCGATCTACGTGCGAGCTATCGGGCACCGGACACGAACAAGGCCCCCGGTCCGAAGACCAGAGGCCCTATCCAACCACTACCCAGGCGGGCCGCGAAACATGCCGCCCGCTTCGGGAATACCGTCGCTCAGCCGGGGACGACCACCACGTGGCGGTTCGGTTCGACGCCTTCGCTCTCGCTGCTGACGCCATCCACCGCGGCCACCGCGTCGTGCACGATCTTGCGCTCGAACGGGGTCATGGGCGCCAGCGACTCCGGCTCACCAGATTCCAGCACGCGCTGTGCGGCGGCCGCGCCGAGCTCGCTCAGTTCGGACCGCCGCTTCGCCCGCCAGCCCGCCACATCCAGCATCAGCCGGCTCCGTACGCCGGTCGTCTGCTGGACGGCGAGGCGAGTCAGTTCCTGCAGAGCATCGAGCACCTCGCCGTTGCGTCCGACGAGCTTCGTCAGGTCACGGCCGCCGTCGATGCTCACCACGGCACGGTCACCCTCGACGTCGAGATCGATGTCGCCGTCGAAGTCGAGCACGTCGAGCAACTGCTCGAGGTAGTCGCCGGCGATCTCGCCTTCCTCGATGAGAGCTTCCTCGGCATCACTCACGGCATCGCCGGTGTCCGCTCCGGCGTTCACCATCGTCGTCGCCACGGTGGCGTCCCCTCCGTCGGTCTCCACAGTCATTTGATTTCCTTCATCTGCTCATCGCGCGCGCCGGGCAATCGCCGCCGGGCGGTATTCGCGATCAAGGTTGCTCAGTGCTCCAGGCGGGCGGCTCGTCCCACCGATCGTGTGGTCAGCGCCTGCGCTTCTGGTTCGCCCTGCCCCGGTTGCCCGGCCGTTTCTGGCCGGCCGGACGGCGTTGCCCCGAGGCCTGCTTCGCCGGCTTGGCGGTGCCGTTGGTCGACGGAGCAGCGGTGTCCTCGTCCGACGCGGTATCGGTAGCGGAGGCGGACGCCGGCTTCTTCTTGACGTTGACCGGCTTGGCGCCGGGCTTCGGCGCGTTCTGCGCGCGCTGCTCCAGCTTCGCCTGCTTCTTGGCTTCCTCTTCCTTCTCCATGCGGCCGAAGACGAGGTGCTGCTGCCCGTAGGTCCAGATGTTGTTGGCGACCCAGTAGAGCAGGATGGCGATCGGCAGGAACGGACCACCGACGAGCACGCCGAGCGGGAACACCCAGAGCGCGAGCTTGTTCATCATCGCGGCCTGCGGATTGGCCGCCGCTTCCGGCGTCTGCCGCGCCACGGAAGCGCGCGCGTTGAAGTGGGTGGCCAGACCCGCGATGACCATCAAGGGGATCGCGACGAGCGCGATGCTCAACCGGCTCGGCACGCCGCCGTAGTCGGCGAATGCCTGCAACTCGCTGACGGGTGTGGTGATGAACGCCGAGATCGGGGCGCCGAAGATGCGCGCGCTCAGGAAGGACTGGACGTCGGTGGCGCTGAAGACGTAGTTCGCGGTGTTCGCGTTCTGCTCGGGCGTCAGGCCCAACTGCCCGAAGCCGTGACCGGTCCGGTTGAACGAGCGCAACACATGGAAGAGCCCGAGGAAGACCGGCACCTGGGCGAGGATCGGCAGGCAACCCATCAGCGGGTTGAAGCCGTTCTCCTTCTGCAGCTTCTGCATCTCGAGCGCCATCTTCTGGCGATCGTTCTTGTACTTCTTCTGCAGCTCTTTGATCTGCGGCTGCAGTTCCTGCATCTGCTTGGTGGTGCGCACCTGCTTGACGAACGGCTTGTAGAGCACCAGGCGCAAGGTGAACACCAGGAACACCACGGCCAGTGCCCAGGTGAGACCGTTGTCCGCGCCGAACGCGAACCCGAAGACCCGATGCCAGAACCAGAGGATCCAGGACACCGGGTAATAAATGAAGTCGAGCACGGCTCTATGCACTCCCGTCGTTCGTGTCGCCGATCACCGCGTGCGGCGATCCTTTACAAGCGTTCGGCTCCGACCGAGGTCCGGCGGGCAGGCTCGGGTCCTGCGACGCCGTGTCGGTCGCTGCCCCGTCCGCCGGATCGGCGCGCACAGTGCTCCGCTTCCGCTCCGGGACGGGGTCCCACCCACCAGGGTGCCAGGGCGCGCATTTGGCCAAGCGCACGACCGTCAGTCCGAGCCCGATGACCACGCCTCGGGTGCGTAGTGCGGTCACCGCGTACTCGCTACAGGTCGGTGTGAATCGGCACACCGGCATGCGGGTGGGGGAGACGTAGGTCCGATACAGCTCGATCAGAAAGATCAGCACGTTCGCGGGCAGTCTGGCCATCGTCGCCGAGCGGCTCATGCCGAACCACCCGTTGCCACGCCCGCCGCGGCGCCGACGCCGAGCTTGCGCAGTGCGGTGCGCAGTTGGCGCAGCAGGTCCTCCGACGACGCCGTAGCCGCGCCCGGGAGCGCGCGGATCACGACATCGGTCCCGGGCGGCACTTCGTCGACCACCTGGGCGCACATATGACGCAGGCGGCGGGCCACGCGATGTCGAATCACCGCGTTGCCCACCGCCTTGCTGACGATCAACCCGAAGCGCGGTCCGCCTACGCGGACCAGCACGTCGTTCGGGATCTGATCGTGTCGTCCATTCGCGCCCACACCTCCGTCATACCCGTGCGCATACCCGTGCGCGAGCGCATGCACGACCAGATCACGCCTCCCGATTCGCTGGCCGCGGCGCACCGTCCGGGAGAAGTCGGCACGATGATGCAACCGATACGGCTCAGGCAACACCCGAGCGTCCGAGAGCGAGGATCAGGCAGTGAGGGAAGCGCGGCCCTTACGGCGACGCGCCGAAACGATGGCGCGGCCCGCACGGGTGCGCATCCGGAGGCGGAAGCCGTGAACCCGCGCCCGACGACGGTTGTTCGGCTGGAACGTCCGCTTGCCCTTGGCCACGGTCAACACTCCTCGAGTAGGCGGGCACCAGGTAGTGCCCGAAGCTTGTCGGTGATACGTGTATTGCGCGAATGAATCGCAGGTCTGGTCATCATCGGCGCGCGTCGGTCCTGGCGCACAGTCGGTCGATCACGACCTAAACGCGGTCAGCACAAGACCGCCACCGCACCAAGGGGTGACTGTACGAGGGTACTGATCGGCTCGGGTCGGGTCAAACTCGCCCCATCCCATCGGCCCGGGCCCGACGACCAGGCAGAACCGGTCCCCGCGTCACGCATTTCCGCAATGATCGTGACCTCGTCCACACCCCTAGCCATCGCGCGGCCCGGGCCACTAAGGTGCTTAGCCAGGCGATTGCTACAGAACCGCAGGTCGCGGCGTTGCTCCTCTCGCGCGTACGCGCGTTCCACAGCTCCCCAGGGTTCTCCACATCTGTGGATAATTGTGTGGAAAGACCCCTGGAGTGGCATATTCGTAGGGCCGACGGTGCCACGCCGCTGTCCAGATGGGGGACCCGGGCAGCGTCCGAACCGGTTACGGACGTACGCAGGATAACGGGACCGACCCACAGCGTCGCACTCCACGCGTGCCCCGGCCGTCTGCTCCTATCGACCTACTCCGGGGAGGAAACTGCATGGACGACGAGCAGAACGTGTTGGCCACCGTATGGCCCGAGGTTGTCACCGAGCTCACCACCGGCTCACCCGACGGCGCGATTCCTCCGGTGACCCGAGCACAGCAGGCCTGGCTGAAGCTGGTCAAGCCGCTGACGGTCGCACAGGGATTCGCCCTGCTCTCGGTGCCCTCGTCACTGGCCCAGGAGGCCATCGAACGCGATCTGCGCGAGCCCATCCTCCGTTCCCTCGCTCGTCGGCTCGGTCCCCAGGTGGAGGGACTCGGTGTCCGCATCGCCGCCCCGACCACCCCGACCGTCGACCGGCAGAACAACACGCCACGGCACGCGCGGATGACGAGCAGGCCCGAGCGCACCAGGGAAGGCCGCGGTCCCGCCGCCTATCCCGGTTCGGAATTCCCCGGCCGGGATGCCTACCCGGGGCCACGTTATGCACAGCCCGCCGAGTTCGCACAGTCGTCGCCGTATCACGACGGCTCCGACTACCCGGGCACCGAATACGGCCAGGAATTCGCACCGCCGGAGGAGTACCGCCAGCCGGATTACGCCCACGCCGACTACCCGCCGCGCGGCGAGTACTCCACGACAGCCGAGCTGCCCACGGTGTCCGGGCCGGACGTCACCCCCCGCCGCGAACCCGGACTTCCGCCGCGCCGGGAGCCGGCCATCCCGCCGGGGCAGGAGTCTTTGTTCAATCCCGAACCGTCCCCGAGCGGGATGCGCAACCCGATCCGTGCTCAAGTGCGCGAAACCACCGACGACGACACGGGTCTGGCGCACGATCCGGTGCGTGAGCCCGTGGGTGACCACCAGCGCGGCGATCACGACGACGAGCCCGTGGTGAACGTCCGCAACTCTTGGCCGACCTACTTCGCCAAATCGCAGGAAACGCCTGCTCCTTCGACGTCCTCGGCCAGCCTGAACGCGAAGTACACCTTCGAGACCTTCGTCATCGGCGCGTCCAATCGCTTCGCCCACGCTGCCGCCGTCGCCATCGCCGAAGCCCCGGCTCGCGCGTACAACCCGCTGTTCGTCTGGGGCGCTTCGGGGTTGGGCAAGACCCACCTGCTGCACGCCGCGGGCCACTACGCGCAGCGTCTGTTTCCCGGCATGCGGGTCAAATACGTTTCGACCGAAGAGTTCACCAACGACTTCATCAACAGCCTGCGCGACGACCGCAAGGTGGCGTTCAAGCGCCGCTACCGCGAGACCGACATCCTGCTGGTCGACGACATCCAGTTCATCGAGGGCAAGGAAGGCATCCAAGAGGAGTTCTTCCACACCTTCAACACCCTGCACAACGCGAACAAACAGATCGTGGTCTCCTCGGACCGTCCGCCCAAGCAGTTGGCCACGCTGGAGGAACGGCTGCGGACGCGATTCGAGTGGGGTCTCATCACCGACGTGCAGCCGCCGGAGCTGGAGACGCGCATCGCCATCCTGCGCAAGAAGGCGCGGATGGACCGGCTCGATGTGCCGCACGACGTGCTGGAGCTGATCGCCAGCCGGGTGGAGCGCAACATCCGGGAGCTGGAGGGCGCGCTGATCCGGGTGACCGCGTTCGCCTCGTTGAACGGCCAGCCTTTGGATCTGCCACTGGCGGAAGTGGTGTTGCGCGATCTGATGCCGGACACCGCGACGCTGGAGATCAACGCGGCCACCATCATGGCCGTCACGGCGGAGTACTTCAACACCACCTTGGAAGAGCTCACCGGTCCCGGCAAAGCGCGGCCGCTGGCGCAGGCCAGGCAGATCGCCATGTACCTGTGCCGTGAGCTGACCGATCTCTCCCTGCCGAAGATCGGGCAGGCGTTCGGCCGCGACCACACCACGGTGATGTACGCCGAGAAGAAGGTGCGCAAGGAGATGACCGAGCGCCGCCGCGTCTACGACCAGGTGCAGGAACTCACAGCCCGCATCAAGCAGCGCTCCCGCTGAGCTCTATACACAGCTGAGCACCGCCCCTGACCAGGGGCGGTGCTTTTTTGTGGCCTGTGGATTCCTCGAGGAATCCTTGTGGAGTCCTCGAGGAATCCCCTGGTTTGTCCACCGATTCGTGCACAGGCCACGGCGACGGTCCGCGCGAGTTCCCCCACAGGCCGAATTCAACAGTTTCCCCAGGCTCGGTTGCGCACAGGGGCTGACCAGCGGAGTGTCCGGATCGGGCCCTGTGGAATCCTCGAGGAGTCCGTGTGGAGTCCTCGAGGATTCCTCGAGCTGTCCACGATTTCGTGCACATGTGTGAACAACTGGGTGAATCCGGTGGAACAACTCGAGGAGCGCTCGAGGATGAATCTGGGACAACCTGGGAACTCCACAGACGCCTCGCGTTCATCCTCGAGACACTCCGTGGCCATCCCCACGGCACCACGCCCCCTGACCAGCGGATTCGGCCGCAGTCCACAGAATCCACAGTGCCTACTACTACTTCAGTTCTTCTCATTAGAGATCTCTCTTCAAAACGGGGTGTGTGGAAAGTCGGTCGGGCAGCGCACCTTCGGAAGCGGGCAGGGTTTCTCGCAAGGACGACAGCGCTGACACAACACGGACGGACCACGGACGGACCACGGACACAACACGGACACAACACGGACACAACACGGACTCGTCGACCCGATGAGCGATCGGGGTACGCGATCCGCGTCGGCACGGCGCATGCGCGATCCCCGCGTGGGCGCCCTCTCATCCCTGCTCCGGACGCGACCGTCCGTCACGCCGGAGGGTCGGGCTAGGTGCGCGTCCCGCGCGCGGGTACGGTTTGATGTCGGTCGCCTGTGCCAGACTGCGAAGGCGGCCGATTCGGCAGGACCCTTTCGAGCACCGACACTGACGAGCCGACAACAGATCACGGAACCGGGAGAGGACAGATCGGGCCATGGAGCTTGCAAGCATGAAGTTTCGGGTCGCCCGCGAGGATTTCGCCGAGTCCGTCGCCTGGGTGGCGCGCAGTCTTCCGTCCCGGCCTCCGGTTCCGGTGCTCGGCGGTGTGCTGCTGGTCGCCGACGAGGACGGTCTCACCGTGTCCGGCTTCGACTACGAGGTCTCCGCGCAGGTGCGGGTCGCGGCCGAGGTCGCAGGCCCCGGCCAGGTGCTCGTCTCCGGTCGTCTGCTGGCCGACATCACCAAGGCGCTGTCCAACAAGCCGGTCGACGTCTCGGTGGACGGCACCCGCGTCCTGATCGCCTGTGGCAGTGCGAAGTTCTCCCTGCCCACCATGCCGGTCGAGGACTATCCCCAGCTGCCGGAGGTGCCGCAGCAGACCGGTGAACTCAGTGTGGAGGTCTTCGCCGAGGCCGTCGGCCAGGTCGCCGTCGCCGCCGGACGGGACGACACCCTGCCCATGCTGACCGGTATCCGGGTGGAGATCGAGGGATCACAGGTCGTTCTCGCGGCGACCGACCGGTTCCGCCTCGCCGTCCGGCACATCGAATGGCAGCCCGCGCGCGCCGACATCGAGACTTCGGTGCTCATTCCGGCCAGGACGCTGTCGGAAGCCGCCAAGACGCTCGGCCCCTCCGACGCGCCCGTTCAGCTGTCCCTCGGCACCGGTGCGGGGTCGGACGGACTGCTCGGCATCGTGAACGCGGGCCGCCGGACCACCACTCGACTGCTCGACGCGGAATTCCCCAAGTTCCGCCAGTTGCTCCCCAAGGAACACACCTCGATCGCCACCCTTGCCGTCGCCGCGCTCACCGACGCGATCAAGCGCGTCGCGCTGGTCGCCGAGCGAGGCGCCCAGGTGCGGCTGGAGTTCTCCACCGACGGCCTGCTGCTGTCCGCTGGCGGTGACGACGCGGGCCGGGCCGAGGAGTGGCTGGAGGCCGATTTCCGCGGTGAATCGCTCACCATCGCGTTCAATCCCGGTTACCTCATCGACGGCTTGTCGGCGCTGCACGCGGACCGGGTCACCTTCGGATTCACCACGCCGAGTAGGCCGGCCGTGCTGCTGCCCGCCTCCGAGGAAGAGCCCGAGGTGCTCGACTCCGGGACGTTCGCGGCGCTGTCGAGTCCGTACACCTATTTGCTGATGCCGGTCCGGCTCCCGGGCTGATCGCTCGTGCACGACCGGGTATCGTGCGGATCCGCGCCGCGTGATCCGGTGCGGGTGAGCGGCCACGTCGCTGGAGAATCCCCAGCGACGTCGGATAACTCGGTTTCGGCGGGTCTGGGGGCAGACGTTATCCACAGGTGTTCCACAGGGGTGCGGCTTACCGCACGGCATTCGTCGGACGCGGTGCCGACGTGCCGTTCGGCGGAAATGTCCGCTTCGGCCCAGGCAGGGGCACGATAGCGAATGTTCGTCCGAGCTCTGTCGGTGCGTGACTTCCGCTCCTGGGAGTATGCGGAACTCGAATTATCCCCAGGTCGAACCGTTTTCTTGGGATCGAATGGCAACGGTAAGACAAACCTGCTGGAAGCGATCGGCTATCTGGCCACCCTTGGTTCGCATCGTGTCGCCACGGAAGCTCCATTGATCCGCACCGGGACCGAGCGGGCCCGGATCGGAGCCACGGTGGTCAACGCCGGCCGTGAGCTGCGCATCGATGTCGAGCTGAACCAGGGCAGCCCCAATCGCGGGCAGATCAACCGCTCACCGGTCCGCCGGACCAGGGAGATCCTGGGGATTCTGCAGACGGTGTTGTTCGCGCCGGAGGACCTCGCACTGGTGCGCGGCGATCCCGGGGAACGCCGTCGCTTCATGGACGAGTTGTGCACAACCCGGCTGCCCAGATTGGCCGCGGTCCGCGGCGACTACGACCGGGTGCTGCGCCAGCGTTCGGCGCTGCTGAAATCCGCTGGGCGCCAAGCCAGGTCGAAGGCGGATCTCAGCACCCTCGACGTCTGGGACGGGCACTTGGCCGAGCATGCCGCCGTCCTGCTCGCACAGCGGTTGCGCTTGGTCCACGATCTCGCGCCCTATCTCGCCGGGGCCTATGCCTCGATCGCTCCGGAGTCGCGGCCGGCCTCGATCGCCTATCGCAGCGCCGCGCTGCCCCCGGAGTTCCTGGATCCGGCCAGACCGCCATGCCCGGAGGACACCGGGGAACTGGAGGCGATCGTGCTGCGTGAACTTGCCGCCGCTCGGTCGAAGGAACTCGAGCGCGGGGTGTGCCTGGTCGGCCCGCATCGCGACGAACTGGACCTGATGCTCGGGGATTCCCCCGCGAAGGGATTTGCCAGCCACGGCGAATCGTGGTCGTTCGCGCTGGCCCTTCGATTGGGCGCGTTCGAACTACTGCGTGCCACCGGCGCCGAACCGGTACTGCTGCTCGACGACGTGTTCGCCGAACTCGATCGCCGTCGCCGTGCCGCGCTCGCGGCCGTCGCGGCGGAGGCGGAGCAAGTGCTGATCACGGCGGCCGTGCCGGAGGACGTGCCCGCCGAGCTGGCGGCCGTGCCGCTGCGGGTGGAAACCAAGGGCGGCCCCGATAGCCGTGTTTCGCAGATCGTCGCGCAGGGCGGGTCCTGGAGCGGCGAACCGGGGAACGACGATGCCGAGTACCCGGCACTCGAGCGAGAGGAAGATCCGCTCACCGGTGCGCCGGAATCCCGCACACCATAGTTATCCACAGGAGGAATGGACAGGTGATCCGAGCGTCGGCATCGGCCGCTCCCGTCCACTACAGTGACCTGTCATCGGGAAGACCGCTCGAGCTTTCAACAGCCGAATCCGATTCCCCAACACCTGTGGAAAACTCCTCCGGCCGTGACGGAACGATTCTGTGGAGCATGTTTCGGCAACAGTCGAGCAAGCGACCAGTGTCGTTCGGAAATACGGCCTTTTGGGCGTCGAACAGGGTATTCGGCAAGCCGGATCGGCGGTTGACCCACGCTGTAACCACCACTGGCAACCTTCTGTGCAGGCTGGGGACAACTTGAACAAAACTGGGGACAAACTACCGGCCGCGAAGGAAGAGGGGCGATGAGCGATCAGCCCGCGGAGCCCGAATCCGCAGGCCCGGAGCCTGAATTGCGCGGGATCGATCTGGCTCGGCGTGCCCTGGAGGAGGCGCGCGCCGCGGCGCGGGCGAGCGGCAAGGCGGTCGGGCAGGGGCGTTCGTCGCCCCAGCGCAGGCTGCGGGCCGGCGGCCGCAGGCGGACCGGATGGTCCGGCGCCGGCCCGGACGACCGCGATCCCCAGCCGCTGTTCAAGCTGACGGGCTCCATCGCCAAGAGCCGCGGGTGGTCGAACAAGGTGGCCGAGGGCATGGTGTTCGGCCGGTGGGCGGCAGTGGTCGGCGAGGACATCGCGGCGCACGCCACACCGGTCACCCTGAAGGACGGCGTGTTGAGCATTGCCGCCGAGTCGACCGCTTGGGCGACCCAGTTGCGCATGCTGCAGGGCCAGATCCTCGCGAAGATCAACGCCGCTGTCGGCCAGGGGGTGGTGACCTCGCTGAAGATCTCGGGGCCTGCCGCGCCGAGCTGGCGCAAGGGTGAGCGTCATATCAAAGGTCGCGGACCCCGCGACACCTACGGGTGACCACACAAAGCATTATCTGATACTTGGTGTTACGTTTATCTCCGGTCGGCGTTTCACGTGGAACGCCTCGCCCGGCGTCGCGCCCGGAACTCGCCGCGCCGGGTCGGAATCGTCCGGGCAGAAGGGGTTCGATGACCATCACCACGTCGGTCGGTCCGTTTCCGGCGACCGCGACCCGGACCGTCCGCCGGGATGACGTCGAACTCGCGGTCTACGAATGCGGCAATCCCGAGGGGGTGCCGGTCCTGTTGATCCACGGGTGGCCCGATACCCATCTGCTGTGGAGCCGGGTGGCCGCCCTGCTCGGCGGCCGATACCGGGTGATCGCCTTCGACAACCGGGGCGCGGGCGACAGTTCGACGCCCACCGCGGTCGAGGCGTACCGGATCGAGGAGCTCGCGGCCGATGTTCGTGCGGTCATCGACGCAGTAGCGCCGGGCGAACGGGTGCATGTGCTGGGACATGACTGGGGATCGGTGATCGGGTGGGAGGTGGTCGCCACCGCGGAGGCCGCCTCGGCTGTCGCGTCGTTCACCTCGGTGTCCGGTCCGAATCTGGACTTCCTCGGCGCTTACCTGCGTGGTCCTCTCACCGCGGCGCGGCTGCGGGGCGCGCTGGCCCAAGCCGTCGCCTCGGCCTATACCGTCGCGTTTCAGATCCCCAAGTTGCCGGATCCGGTGCTGTGGCTGTTGTCCGGCCGCTGGCCGCGCTTCCTCGCGTTCTTCGACGGTCTCGACCCCGCGCTGGTGGAGACGGCGCCGACGCTACGTGCCGATATGATCAACAGTCTGAAGCTCTACCGTGCGAACATCCGCTCCCACCTGCGCCATCCGCGCCCGCGTCCGATCGAGGTGCCCGTCCAGCTGATCGTCGCCACCGGCGACCGTGCGGTGCGGCCGGTGGTGAACGCCGAGG
Source organism: Nocardia abscessus (assembly GCF_015477775.1). Lineage (GTDB taxonomy): Bacteria > Actinomycetota > Actinomycetes > Mycobacteriales > Mycobacteriaceae > Nocardia > Nocardia abscessus_A. The sequence continues at coordinate 751,738 of NZ_JADLQO010000001.1, forward strand.
CCGACCGATGGGTCCCGCGTTTGACCCGGGTCGAGATCCCGGCGCGGCACTGGTCGCCGATCTCACACCCGGCGGAGCTGGCCCGGCACACCGCCGCCTTCGTCGCTCGGATCGACGCCGGGCGCTGATCCGGGCCGGCGACTCGCCACGCATCTCTCAGCCCACTTCTGATGGATCAAAAATGCCGCAAGGCGGATCCGAGTCATCGAAATCCGTTTTCTCGCATCCACGGCGCTGTGAGGGGTGTCGTAGGTGGGTTGTAAGTTGGGTGTACCAGTAGGATGGTGACGTAACTAGCGGCGATACCTTCGGCGCGTTCCGCACAGTCCGCGCGTGGACCCTAATTCTCGAGCAGGCAATCGGGGCCTCACGCGCGCTGTCCGATCGCTCTATGCCGGGATCAGCAAGTAAGGAGAGCTACCGACCAGTGGCTGCCAAAGACTCCAACGCATCGGGTTCGACCAGAGCGACCGGGAAGCAGGACTACGGTGCCTCCTCCATCAAGGTTCTCGAGGGACTCGAGGCGGTCCGCAAGCGTCCGGGCATGTACATCGGCTCCACCGGTGAGCGCGGTCTGCACCACCTGATCTGGGAGGTCGTCGACAACTCCGTCGATGAGGCGATGGCCGGGTACGCGACGAAGGTCGAGGTCACCCTCCTGGCCGACGGCGGCGTCGAAGTGGTCGACGACGGCCGCGGTATCCCCGTGGCGATGCACGCTCAAGGCGTGCCGACCATCGAGGTCGTCATGACCCAGCTGCACGCGGGCGGCAAGTTCGACTCGGATTCCTACGCGGTGTCCGGTGGTCTGCACGGCGTCGGTATCTCCGTGGTCAACGCACTGTCGACCCGCTTGGAAGCGGAGATCGACCATGACGGCTACCACTGGAGCCAGACCTACAAGGACGCCATTCCCGGCAAGCTGGTGCAGGGTGAGCCGACCAAGCAGACCGGCACGACCATCCGGTTCTGGGCGGACCCCGATGTCTTCGAGACCACCACCTACAACTTCGAGACGGTGTCCCGCAGGCTGCAGGAGATGGCATTCCTGAACAAGGGACTGACCATCAAACTCACCGACGAGCGCGTCAGCGATTCCGACGTCACCGACGAGGTGGTCAGCGAAACCGCCGAGGCGCCCAAGCATGCCGCCGAGGGCAGCGCGCCCGCCGAGCACAAGGTGAAGACCCGCACCTACCACTATCCGGGTGGTCTGGAGGACTTCGTCCGCCACATCAACCGGACCAAGCAGCCGATCCACAACTCGGTCGTCGGGTTCACCGGCAAGGGCACCGGCCACGAGCTCGAGGTGGCGATGCAGTGGAACTCCGGTTACTCCGAGTCGGTGCACACCTTCGCCAACACCATCAACACCCATGAGGGCGGCACGCACGAAGAGGGCTTCCGCGCGGCGTTGACCACGGTGGTCAACAAGTACGCGAAGGACAAGAAGCTCCTCAAGGAGAAGGACGGCAACCTCACCGGTGACGACATCCGCGAGGGGTTGGCCGCCATCGTGAGCGTCAAGGTCGGCGAGCCGCAGTTCGAGGGCCAGACGAAGACCAAGCTCGGCAACACCGAGGTGAAGTCGTTCGTGCAGCGCACCTGCAACGAGCACCTCACCCACTGGTTCGAGGCCAACCCGGCCGACGCGAAGACGATTGTGAACAAGGCGGTCTCCTCGGCGCAGGCCCGTGTCGCGGCGCGCAAGGCGCGCGAGCTGGTGCGGCGCAAGTCCGCCACCGACCTGGGCGGTCTGCCCGGCAAGCTGGCCGACTGCCGGTCCAAGGATCCGAGCAAGTCCGAGATCTACATCGTCGAGGGCGACTCCGCAGGCGGCTCGGCCAAGTCCGGCCGCGACTCGATGTACCAGGCGATCCTGCCGCTGCGCGGAAAGATCATCAACGTCGAGAAGGCGCGAATCGACAAGGTCCTCAAGAACAACGAGGTCCAGTCGATCATCACCGCGTTCGGCACGGGTATCCACGACGAGTTCGACATCAGCAAGCTGCGGTATCACAAGATCGTGCTGATGGCCGACGCCGACGTCGACGGCCAGCACATCTCGACGCTGCTGCTCACGCTGCTGTTCCGTTTCATGCGCCCGCTGGTGGAGCACGGGCACGTGTACCTGGCGCAGCCACCGCTCTACAAGCTCAAGTGGCAGCGCAACGATCCGGAGTTCGCCTACTCCGATCGCGAGCGGGACGGTCTGCTCGAAGCGGGGCTCGCCGCGGGCAAGAAGATCAACAAGGACGATGGCGTGCAGCGCTACAAGGGTCTCGGTGAGATGAACGCCAAGGAGCTGTGGGAGACGACCATGGATCCCGCGGTGCGGGTGCTTCGTCAAGTGACGCTCGATGACGCGGCTGCCGCGGACGAACTGTTCTCGGTCCTGATGGGCGAGGACGTCGAAGCGCGTCGCAGCTTCATCACCCGCAATGCCAAGGACGTTCGCTTCCTCGACGTATAGGCCGGGCGTGTGTTCACGCTGCACAGCCCCCTTTCACGTCAGGCCCGGTAAGGAGACCGCATGACCGAGACCACGCTGCCCCCGAACGGCGGTGCGGGCGACCGTATCGAACCGGTCGACATTCAGAACGAGATGCAGAGCAGCTACATCGATTACGCGATGAGCGTGATCGTCGGCCGCGCGCTGCCCGATGTGCGCGACGGCCTCAAGCCGGTGCACCGGCGCGTGCTCTACGCGATGTACGACAACGGCTACCGCCCGGACCGCGGTTACGTGAAGTCCGCCCGTCCGGTCGCCGAGACTATGGGTAACTATCACCCGCACGGTGACGCGTCGATCTACGACACGCTGGTCCGCATGGCCCAACCGTGGTCGCTGCGTTATCCGCTCGTCGACGGGCAGGGCAACTTCGGTTCCCGCGGCAACGACGGTGCCGCCGCGATGCGGTACACCGAGTGCCGCCTGACCCCGCTCGCGATGGAACTGCTGCGTGAGATCGACCACGAGACGGTCGATTTCACGCCCAACTACGACGGCCGTTCCCAGGAACCCGTCGTGCTTCCGAGCCGGGTGCCGAACCTGCTGATGAACGGCAGCAACGGCATCGCGGTCGGCATGGCGACCAACATCCCGCCGCACAACCTGAACGAGCTCGCGGAGGCGATCTACTGGGCTCTGGACAACTACGACGCGGACGAGGAAGCCACGCTGGCGGCTTGCATGGAGCGCGTCAAGGGGCCGGACTTCCCCACGCACGGACTGATCGTCGGCAGTCAGGGCATCCACGACGCCTACACGACCGGCCGCGGCTCGATCCGGATGCGCGGCGTCGTCGAGATCGAAGAGGACAACCGGGGCCGGACGACGATAGTCATCACCGAGCTCCCGTACCAGGTCAACACCGACAACTTCATCAACTCGATCGCCGAGCAGGTGAAAGACGGCAAGATCGCGGGCATCTCCGACATCCACGACGAGTCCTCCGACCGCGTGGGCATGCGGATCGTGGTGACGGTGAAGCGCGATGCCGTCGCCAAGGTGGTGCTGAACAATCTCTACAAGCACACCCAGCTGCAGACCAGCTTCGGCGCGAACATGCTCTCGATCGTCGATGGTGTGCCGCGGACGCTGCGACTCGACCAGATGATCCGGTTCTACGTCGAGCACCAGTTGAACGTCATCATCCGGCGGACGCGCTACTTGCTGCGCAAGGCGGAGGAGCGGGCCCACATCCTGCGCGGTCTGGTCAAGGCGCTCGACGCGCTGGACGAGGTCATCGCACTGATCCGGCGGTCGGCCAACACCGACACCGCCCGGCTCGGGCTGATGGAGCTGCTGGAGATCGATGAGATCCAGGCGACGGCGATCCTCGACATGCAGCTGCGTCGCCTCTCCGCCCTGGAGCGGCAGAAGATCATCGACGAGCTGGCCAAAATCGAGGCCGAGATCGCCGACTTGAAGGACATTCTGGAGAAGCCGGAGCGTCAGCGCGCCATCGTTCGCGACGAACTGGCCGAGATCGTCGAGAAGTACGGCGACGACCGGCGGACCCGCATCATCGCGGCGGACGGCGACGTGGCCGACGAGGATCTGATCGCCCGCGAGGACGTGGTCGTCACGATCACCGAGACCGGCTACGCCAAGCGCACCAAGACCGACCTCTACCGCAGCCAGAAGCGCGGCGGCAAGGGCGTGCAGGGCGCCGGCCTCAAGCAGGACGACATCGTCAAGCACTTCTTCATCACCTCGACGCACGACTGGCTGCTGTTCTTCACCAACAAGGGCCGGGTCTACCGCGCCAAGGCCTACGAACTGCCCGAGGCCAACCGCACCGCGCGCGGCCAGCACGTAGCGAACCTGCTGGCGTTCCAGCCGGACGAGAAGATCGCCCAGATCATCCAGATCAAGTCCTACGACGACGCCCCGTATCTGGTCCTCGCCACCAAGAACGGCCTGGTGAAGAAGAGCAAGCTCACCGACTTCGACTCCAACCGCAGCGGCGGCATCGTCGCGGTGAATCTGCGCGATGAGGACGAGTTGGTCGGCGCCGTACTCTGCTCGGCCTACGAAGACCTGCTCCTGGTTTCCGCGCTCGGACAGTCGATTCGATTCTCGGCGACCGACGAGGCGTTGCGGCCGATGGGGCGCGCCACCTCCGGCGTGCAGGGCATGCGGTTCAACACCAGCGATGAACTGCTGTCCCTCAATGTGGTTCGCGACGGCACATATCTGCTGGTCGCCACGTCCGGCGGCTATGCGAAGCGGACCGCGATCGAGGAGTACACCGCACAGGGCCGCGGCGGTAAAGGCGTATTGACCATCCAGTTCGACGCGAAACGTGGCACGCTGGTCGGGGCGCTCATCGTCGACGACGACGACGAGTTGTACGCGATCACCTCCGGGGGCGGCGTCATCCGGACGGCGGCGAAGCAGGTTCGTAAGGCTGGACGACAGACCAAGGGCGTGCGATTGATGAACCTCGCGGATGGCGATACCTTGCTTGCGATCGCGCGCAATGCCGACGAGCCCGATCCAGATCAGGTCCTCGGTGGCGGCGACACCGGCTCCTCCGAGAATTAATCCATCAGCGGCGGCAACGAACGGATCTAAGGATTCCCATTGACCACTCCGAATCAGCCGAATGACGAGCGGCACCAGACGAACGGTGTGACCGAGCGGATCGCACCGTCCCCGATCCCGCCGCGGCCGATCCCACGGCCGGTCTCCTCGGCCGAGAACGGTCAGCCCGGTGGCGGCCAGCAGAGCGGCGGTCAGCCGGGCGGTCACCCTGGTGGCGGACAACCCGGCGGCCACCCCGGTGGCGGACAACCCGGCGGCCACCCCGGTGGCGGTCAGCCGGGTAGTCACCCCGGTGGCGGTCAGCCGGGTAGTCACCCGGGTCAGCCGAACGGGCCGCAGTCCGGCGGGCATCCGGGTAACCAGCCCGGCGGCAACCAGCCGAACGCCCAGCCGCACGAGATTCGCGAGCAGCAGGGTGATTTCGCGCCGCAGCAGGGCGGGCCGAACCAGGCGCCCGATGGTGACGGCCAGGACCGTTTCGACCAGAAGACGGCACGGATCAGCAACCAGGCTCCGCAGTCCGCGCCCGAGAGCGAGGACAAGCAGCCGGTCGGCGCTGCCGCCAACGGCGGACAGCAGTCGCCGTACCAGGACGGGTGGGCGCAGCTGCCGCAAAGGGAGCCGCAGTCCAACCTTTACCGTCCCGGTCAGGCGCCGGTCACCGGCCGCCCCAACTCGACCGGCGGGGGCGGTCTCGGCGGTGGCACGTCCAACGCGCGCACTACCGCCGACTTGGCGGCCAAGGCGGCACGCAAGGAAGCTGCCATGGTGAAGTCGGTCGGCATCGACGGGCCCACCCGCAGCATCGCGCGACCGGAGCTGATCAAGGACATGCCGGACCTGTCCGAGATCCGGCATCCGCTGCCGCCGAGCGAAGCGCCCGGGAGCCCGCAGGCCGGGCCGGTCTCGCCCGCGGTTCCGGTCGCGGTGGCCGCCGCGGTCGCGTCCGGTGAGCCGCTGCGGGCCACGGTGCAGATCCGTCGCATCGACCCCTGGTCGACGCTGAAGATCTCGCTGGTCATCAGCGTGGCCATGTTCTTCGTGTGGATGCTGGCGGTCGGCCTGCTGTACATCGTGCTCGAGGGCATGGGCGTCTGGGAGCGGCTGAACAACACGTTCACCGACATGGTGTCCCAGGACAGCGGATCGGTGGGGCTGATCGACGCGGGCACCGTCTTCGGCTACGCGGGCGTGATCGGCCTGATCAACGTCGTGCTGTTCACCGCGCTCGGCACCGTCGGCACCTTCATCTACAACCAGTGCTGCGACCTCGTCGGCGGCATCCAGGTCACCCTGGCCGACCCCGACTAGTACGGCGTCACGAACGGCCGGTATCCCGCCACCACGGGGTACCGGCCGTTTCCGTCCGACCATCCGGACCGATACTGCCGCTGCTGCCGCATGTGAGAGTAAGTAGGGCTTCTACCAGCCGTTTTGGTTCAGCGGATGAGTGTTGTGTAGTCTCTACACGTTGTTGTTCACCGAGAACAACACCAGGTACGGGCCTATAGCTCAGGCGGTTAGAGCGCTTCGCTGATAACGAAGAGGTCGGAGGTTCAAGTCCTCCTAGGCCCACTCCATTCTCCCGATGTGGTCGTCGACCATTCGAAATTCTCTTTGATCCGGCGCTGAGAGCCCTGTGCGAAGCGCATCGATTCGTTCTCGACCGGTCTCATGGCCGGGAGTCGCTGGGTCTGCTTCGGGAAAACGGAAAAGGCGAGTGCTTCTGAGAAGCACTCGCCTTTTCGTTTGTGGAGCCTAGGGGAATCGAACCCCTAACCCCTGCCTTGCAAAGGCAGTGCTCTGCCAATTGAGCTAAGGCCCCGGCACCGTTGGTCACGGCTTGCGTGTACAGACGCCTCGAAAACGGTACCTTCTCGCCGTTGACATGGTCAAAACGGCTGGTTGCGGCGGTGCGGGTAGGGCCGCCTTCCGGCGATGTCGGCTGTGCGGGCGGGTTCGCCGCCTATGGTGGTCGCAGCGTCATGATCCGGTTTCTCGATGTGTCGTCGGTTGCTCGATGAGAGGACCCGCATGTCTCGGTATCTGTTCGCCCTCGGCCGTCAGGTCTCTCGGCTGCGCTGGTGGGTGCTGGCCGTGTGGCTGCTGCTGCTCGCCTGCGCGATCGCGTTCGCCGCGGTGAGTGGTGGCAAGACCACCGACAACTTCACCATTCCGAACACCGAGTCGCAGGATGCGGTTTCGCTGCTGAAGCAGCGGATGCCCGCCTACAGCGGCGCCCAGATGCAGGTGGTCTTCGCGACTCCCGGCATGGCGAAGGTGACCGACCCGCAACCGAGCGAACGAATCCAGCAGGTCATGGCGGATCTGCGCGGGTTGCCGCAGGTTGCCGCGGTGGTCGACCCGCTGGAGGCGAAGGTGATCGCGCCCGATCAGCGGGTCGCGCTGGGCAGTGTGCAGTTCTCGGTCCCGGTGGGGGAGGTCACCGAGGAGACGTTGGACGAGGTCGACCGCATCGCCGTGCCTGCGCGCGAGGCAGGTCTCGACGTGGAGTTCTCCGGAGCCGTCTACCCCGGCTTCACCGCCGAAGTGCCCGAAAAACCGGAGCTTCTCGGGATCGCCGCGGCGTTCGTCATCCTGCTGATCACGTTCGGGGCGGTGGTGGCCGCGGGCCTGCCCATCGTCACGGCGTTGGTCGGCGTGGCGATCGGCCTGACCGGAATCCTCGGCATTGCCGCGTTCGTCGACGTGCCGGCGGCAGCGACCTCACTGGCGTTGATGCTGGGATTGTCGTGCGGGATCGACTACGCGCTGTTCATCCTGTCCCGGCATCGGCACAACATCGTGCTGGGTCTGCCCGCGGAGGAGTCGATACCGCTGGCGGTCGGCACGGCGGGCAGTTCGGTCGTATTCGCCGCGGTGACCGTGATCATCGCGCTGTGCGGTCTGGCGGTGGCCGGTATTCCGTTCCTGACGGTCATGGGTCTGACGGCGGCGGGAGCCGTGCTGGTGGCGATGCTGGTGGCGCTGACGCTGCTGCCCGCGCTGCTCGGATTCGCCGGTGGCACGGTCGTCCGCTTCATCTCGCCGCCGCTGCATCCGGGACGCCCGGAAGAGGTGGCGCGGATCGCGGCGTACGAGCCGGAGCGCACGATGGGGCACACCTGGGGCCGGTTCGTCACGCGCTACCGGGTGCCGCTGCTCGTACTCGGCGTCGCGGCGCTGGTCGTCTTGGCGGTCCCGGTGACGCGCATACATCTCGGGTTACCCAGTGGCGAGTCGCAGCCGGAGTCGAGCACCGCTCACAAGGCCTACGACCTGGTCAGCCGCTCGTTCGGTCCCGGCTTCAACGGCCCCCTGTTGATGGTGACCGATCTGACCCGGGCCACCGTGCCGGACGCCGCGCAGACGCTGATGGACCGGCTGCGCGGCGAACCCGACGTCGCCGCGGTGCAGCCGGCGGGCAGCGGGGACGGTTTGGTGCTCATCCAGGTCGTTCCGAAGACCGGGCCGGACGACGAAGCGACGGCGGAACTGGTCACCCGGCTGCGCGACAACCGCGACCGCATCGAGGCGAACACCGGGGCCGCCTTTCTGATCGGCGGTACGACGGCCGCGAATATCGACACCTCCGACCGGCTGGCCGACGCGTTGCCGATCTTCCTGCTGGTCGTGGTCGGCCTGGCGCTGGTGCTCCTGACGATCGCCTTCCGCACCGTGCTGGTGCCGTTGTCCTCCATCGTCGGCTTCATGCTGTCGGTCTTCGCGGCGCTCGGCATCCAGGTCGCGGTGTTCCAATGGGGTTGGGGAGCGAATTTTTTCGATGTGACCGCGGCGCAGACGCTGAGCTTCCTGCCGATCATCATTCTCGCGATCATCTTCGGGCTCTCCAGCGACTACCAGATCTTCGTCGTCTCCCGGATCAAGGAGGAATACAGCCGTACGGGGGACGCGAACGGGTCGGTGCGGAACGGAGTCGCGCATTCGGCCCGGGTGGTGAGCGCGGCGGCGCTGATCATGTTCGCCGTTTTCGTGGCCTTCACCTGGGTCGACAATCCGGTCGTCAAGCCGCTGGCCTTCACGCTGGCGGTCGGCGTCGTCCTCGACGCTTTCGTGGTTCGCCTGACTTTGGTCCCGGCCGTCATGGCGCTGGTCGGTGAGCGGATGTGGTACCACCCGCGCTGGTTCGGGCGTTACGTCCCCGATCTCGATATCGAGGGGGCCGAACTGGAGAAGGAGTTCACCGGGAGCACCGTAGGCAGCGCGGCCGGTTGATGTCGCGGCACCCGGTCAGGCGGCGTCGCCCGGCACCTCGTCGAGGGATGGCAGGGGAAGCGAGCAGATCTCGCGCGCCTCGTCGGCGGGGACGCCGAACATGCGCAGCAGGTCCTCGGTGACCTGATCGGTGGCGGCAGCGTCGTCGCGGTCGGGGTGATCGTGGAGCAGCCGGCCGAGGCACAGCGCGGCCCCGGCCACGATCGTCATCGATAGTTCCGCGTCGCTCGTCTGGAACCGGCCCGTGCGGGCGGCTGCCTCGATATCGCGTCGAGCCCGAGGTGCGAGACCTTTCTCGGAGGCGGTGAGCGTCAGCCCGTTGTTGAGCAGCACCTTGCTCAGGGTCGGGATTCTCCGGTGCATACGGCCGGTGAGCCGGAAGCTCTGCGCGAAGACGTGGGCCGGGTCCTCGATGTCCGCGCAGAGGCGGTCGAGTACCGCGCCGTGCTGGTCGAGCGCCTCCTCGACCGCGGCCTGCAGGAGCTCTTCGCGGCTTTGGAAGTGGTTGTAGAACGACCCCATGCCGACATCGGCGGCCTGCGTGATCTCCAGGATCGGCGCGTTCGCTTTCCCAGTGGCGATGAACGACTGGGCCGCGGAGACGAGGGCCGCGCGGGTACGGGCCTTGCGACGCTGCAAACGGTTGGGCTCCGCCCCGGTCTGCGCTGTCATACCCGCTCCTTTCCCTGTCGATGCCTCGACCATGGTAGCGCCACAACTCAGTTATGACGAATTCCTCAAAGTTGCTTGACTGAATGTCGCGTCGCATGTGACGATATCGTCAGTCAATGGAGGGAGCGGTCGATGAGCGACCAGCACGACCCGCACACCGGATTGCACAGCGAACGCGGCGCGGTGGCGGGCGAGCATCCGGGGCGGGCGCGCGATCCGATCGTCAAAGTGCACGATCTGGCGTGGCTGGAGTTCGAGAAGCCGAATATGGAGCGCGCCGAGGTCTTCGGGCACGCGTTCGGCTTCTCGACTTCGCTGCGCACGGCCGATGAGCTGTACTTGCGCGGGGCAGACCCGGGGGCGCCGTGTGTGGTGATTCGCCGGGGCGCGCGCTCACGGTTCGTCGGCCCGGCCTTTCGCGCGGCGGACACCGCCGACCTGCTCCGGCTGGCGCGGGCCGGAAGCAGCAGGGTGGTGAACTTGCCCGAGAGCTTGGGCGGATCGACCGTAGAGCTGACCGACCCGAGCGGATTGCGGGTGCGGGTGGTCGCCGATACCCACACCTTGCCCGCCCTCCCCGCGCAGCCGCCGCACACACTCAACTTCGGGCACGAACTCGCCCGCGTGAACCGGACGCAACGGCCGCCCCGCGTGCCTGCACGGGTGCAGCGGCTCGGGCATGTGGTGGTGCAGACCACCAAGTACCGCGAAACGCTGGATTGGTATCTGCGGCACCTCGGCCTGATAGTCAGCGACTTCCTCTACTACCCGGGTCAACGCGAGCGCGGCCCGGTGATGAGCTTCATCCGCTGCGATCGCGGCCGGACGCCCGCCGACCATCACACACTGGCGTTGGTACTCGGGCCGGCGAACCGATACGTGCATTCGGCCTATCAGGTCGCCGATCTGGATGCCATGGCCGCGGGCGGGGAGTACCTGCGTGATCACGGTTACTACCGGTCGTGGGGGATCGGCAGGCATATCCAGGGCAGCCAACTCTTCGACTACTGGCGCGATCCGGACGGGTTGCTGGTCGAGCATTTCAGCGACGGCGACATGTTCGACTGCACGATGGAACCCGGCTGGGCGCCGTTCACCGCCTCCGGGCTGGCGCAGTGGGGGCCGCCGGCCAGCAAAGACTTCCTCGGCATAAAGCCGGGCCGGGAATCCGTTCGCGAGCTGCGCACGATGGTCGACGCGCTGCGCGAGGACAACGAATTCGATCTCCGTCGCCTACGCGGCCTGTTGAAAGTAGCCAGCTCATGAGCATTTCCGTTCTCCGTACCTCCGACGCCTGGTGGGTGTCCACACCCGCGGGCGCCGCCGAGGTCGATACCGCCGCGACCACCACCGCGCAACTGCTGGCCGACCGGCAGGCGATTCGCGCGGCGTCCGCGAGCGCCGAGGTGGTGCCGGTAGAGAGCCTGACGCTGGTCTCTCCGGTGACCGCGCCGTGCCGGGTGGTGGCGCAGATGACGAACTTCGCCTCGCACGTGAAGGATTCCGGCGGTGATCCGGCCACGGTGCCGCTGACGTTCTTCCGCAAGACATCCGGTTCGATCAGCGGCCCGCACGACGACGTCATCCGCCCGCCGCACGTGCGGTTGCTGGACTACGAAGTGGAGATCGGGCTGGTGTTCGGTCGAGAGATGCCGGTGGGCTCCGAGATCACCGAAACGAATGTCGCCGACTACATCGCCGGGCTCGTCGTCACCAACGACATCTCCGCCCGCGACGTCCAGTTGCCGAAAACCCAGTTCTACGAGGCGAAATCGTATCCGACCTTCACGCCGGTCGGGCCGGCGCTGGTGTTGCTGGAGGCGGACGAGCTGAAGCGGTTCACCGATTTGCGGCTGCGGTTGTGGGTCAACGGCGGGCTGCGGCAGGACATGACCGTCGCCGACATGATCTACCGGCCGCTGGAAACCCTGCGCGTGTTGACCGGTTTCCAGCGCATGGACGCCGGTGACCTGCTGCTCACCGGCACTCCCGTCGGTACGGCGATCAGTGCCCCGCCCAAACCGGTCGAGATCATCGGCTCGCTGCTGCCGCCCGCGACGAAGTGGAAGCTGTTCTTCAAAAGCCAGGCGAAGAATATGAAGTACCTGCACGACGGCGATGTCATCGAGGCAACGGTGTCCACCGACGACGGCGTCATCGATCTGGGCCGTCAGCGCACCACGGTGAGGTACCGGTGACCGAGGACCTCCTGTGGCCCCGCTACGCGGAACCGGCCGATCTGGCCGAGATCGAATCCGTGCCACTGGCCGAGCGCGGCCTGCCGGAGTCGACCTACGCCCTGCTGGTGCGAGCCGCGCGAGCACGGCCGGAGCGCACCGCCGTCACCGTGCTGCCGGAAGCGGCGCGGTGGCGGGAACCGTTGCGACGCAACTTCGCTGAATTGCTCGCCGATGTGCACCGATACGCGAACCTGCTGTACGAAATCGGCGTACGCCGCACCGACGCGGTGGCCTTGATCGCGCCGAACTGCGCCGAACTGATCCCGGCGACTCTCGCCGCGCAGCTCGCCGGAGTCGCCGCACCGATCAACGGTGGACTGTCCCACCGCCACATCGCCGAATTGCTCCAGCGCACCGGAGCTCGCGTGCTCGTCACCGCCGGACCCGAATTGTCCGCTGCCGCTTGGAATACCGCCCGCGCCCTGGCCGCCGACGGCATGGTGGACGCGGTGCTCGCGCTGCGGCCGACCGGCGCGGACGAGCCGGAGCCGCTGGAAACCATCGACGGCGTGCGCGTCGGCTATCTCGACGAACTGGCCGCCGCGCACGACGCGGCCGCCTTCGCCGGGAAGCCGCCGCTCGCGCGGGACCTCGCCGCGTTGTTCCACACCGGCGGCACCACCGGTGTGCCGAAGCTGGCGGCGCACACCCACGCCAACGAAGTCGCCAACGCGTGGATGATCGCCGCGAATTCTGTGCTCGACGACGACGCAGTGGTGTTCGCGGCCCTGCCGCTGTTCCACGTCAACGCGGTGGTCGTCACTCTGCTCGCGCCCTTGTTCAAGGGTCAGCCGGTGGTGTGGGCCGGACCGCTCGGCTACCGGGACCTCGCGATCTACGGCGAGTTCTGGAAGATCGTCGAGCACTACCGGCTCGCCGCGATGAGCGCGGTGCCCACCGTCTACGCGGTGCTCGCGCAGTGCCCGGTCGACGCGGACATCAGCAGTCTGCGCTACGCGATGGTGGGCGCATCGCCGCTGCCGCCCGCGGTTCGGGAGAGCTTCCAGACGCACACCGGGATCACCCTGGTCGAGGGCTACGGACTCACCGAGGCGACCTGCGCCAGCGCGCGCAGCTTCCCTGAGCTGCCCCGTCCGGGGGCGGTCGGCCAGCGTATGCCCTACCAGCGGGTGAAGGTGGTCCGAATCGGCACGGACGGTGCTCGGACGGAACTGCCCACCGGCGAAACCGGCGTGCTGACCATCGGCGGGCCCACTGTGTTCGCCGGTTACGTGACCGGCCGCGACCGGCGAGGCTACGCGCTCGACGGCATGGGCACACTGGTCGACGGCTGGCTCGACACCGGCGACCTCGCCCATATCGACGCGGACGGCTTCATTCATCTGCGCGGCCGCGCGAAGGATCTGATCATCCGCGGCGGCCACAATATCGACCCGGCCATGATCGAGGACGCTCTGCTGGCCCACCCGCAGGTGACCACCGCGGGCGCGGTCGGCCGCCCCGACGTCCATGCCGGGGAGGTTCCGGTCGTGTACGTCACCCTCGCGGTCGGCGCCGACGTCGGGGAAACCGAACTGCTCGAATGGGCAGGCAAGCGGGTACCTGAGCGTGCCGCCGCACCGAAGACGGTCACGGTGCTCGACGTGCTGCCGGTCACCGACGTGGGCAAGCCCTACAAGCTCGGGCTGCGCGCCGACGCCACGCGCCGCGAGCTCGTGGACGCACTCGGTGCGACCGCGGGGGTACGCGGCATCGCGGCCACCGTCGAGGACGGAGCGATCGTCGCCTCTGTCGAACTGGACGACACCGGCGACGAGAGCGCCGTCGCGGCGGTTCTGGGCCGGTACGCGATCGAGTGGAAGATCGAGGTGCGTCGATGAGCGTCGCATCTGTCGCGCTGGCCCTGGTCTTGGCGGTGTTCTTCGCGGCGCTCGGTGCGGCGAAGGTGCTTGCGGTGCCATCGATGCGGGAGCGCGCAGCGCACGTCGGATACACCGTCGCGGCCTACCGCGCGATCGGCGCCGCTGAGATCGCCGGTGCGCTCGGCCTGTTGCTCGGCATCGGTTGGTGGCAGCTCGGAGTCGCGGCGGGGATCGGCCTGGTGCTGCTGCTCGGCGGCGCTGTCGTCGTCCATGTGCGCACCGGCGACGGAGTGCGTGAGTTCGCCCCCGCGATCGTGAGCTGCTTGCTCACTGTCGCGTACGTCGTGACACAGTTCGGAGCGACCCGGTGAACGTTCCGGTCGTGATCGTCGGCGCAGGCCCGACCGGGCTCACCGCGGCCGTGCTGCTCGCCCGATACGGCGTCGAGTCGCTCGTGCTGGAGCGCTGGGAAGGCATCTATCCGCAACCGCGCGCGGTGCACTTGGACGGCGAAATCCGCAGGCTGCTGGCGAGGCTGGGCGTGGGAGCGGAATTCGACGCCATCTCCAGGCCCGCGCTGGGGCTGCGCCTGCTCGACCGAAACCACCGGGTGCTGGCCGAATTCCGCCGCGATCCCGCGGGCGGCCGCAACGGGCACCCGGACGCGAACATGTTCGACCAACCAGAGCTGGAGGGACTCCTGCGCACCGCTGTGCGGCGCCATCCGGAGGTGACTCTTCGCGGTGACGTCGAAGTCACGGCGGTGATCCAGGAGGCCGACTACGTCCGGGTCGAGTTCACCGACCGGACCACCGGCGCGACGGAGTCGGTCCATGCGCGATACGTGCTCGGCTGCGACGGGGCCAACAGCCTGATTCGTGCCGCCATCGGCGCTCGCATGCGCGACCTGAACTTCGAGCAACGGTGGCTGGTGATCGATGTGGCGACAACGGCGGAACTCGGAGCGTGGGAGGGCGTACATCAGGTTTGTGATCCGGTCCGCGCCGCGACCTACATGCGCATCGGCACGACGCGGCACCGGTGGGAGTTCCGGCTGCGTCCCGGCGAGGCCGCGGCGGACTACGACGGGATCGGTCGGCTCCACGAGCTGATCCGTCCCTGGACCGGCGACGTTCCGGCCGAAGAACTCCAGCTGATCCGGGTGGCCGAATACACCTTCCGCGCTCAGTTGGCCGACCGCTGGCGAGCGGGCCGGGTCTTCCTGCTGGGCGACGCGGCCCATCTCACACCGCCCTTCATCGGTCAGGGTATGGGCGCAGGACTGCGCGACGCGGCCAACCTCACCTGGAAGCTCGCCGGAGTTCTCGCCGGAAGCCTGCCGGAGCGAGTCCTGGACTCTTACGAGAGCGAACGAAAGCCGCACGCGCGGACCATGATCCGGCTTGCCAAGATCACCGGCATGGCCATGACCGACGGCGGTGAACTGGGCGATCTCCTGCGCCGCCTCCTCGCTCCGCAGCTGCGTCGCCTGCCCGGTTTTCACGCTCTCGCGACCAGCGGCCGCACACCGCCGCTGTGCCGGTCCGAACTCGTCACGCGGCGGGGTCCGTGGCACGGCCGGGCGGGCCATCTGGTTCCCAACGCGGTGCTGGACGACGGCCGTCGCTACGACGACGTCGTCGCGGGCCGGTACACGATCGTCACCACGATCGAACCGACATCCGCGCAGCGCACCCGGATCCGCGATCACGGCGCAGCGCTGGTCATCGTTGGCCGGGCGGACGAACTGGGCCGCTGGCTGCGCCGGGGCGGTACCCGTGCCGTACTCGTGCGGCCCGACGGCGCCGTTCAGTACGCCGCCCGCGAGCTGTCGGCGCTGTGTGCGGCCATGCCGCGATTCCACCCCGGTTCCCGGGGCGAGTGACCCTCAGTTCGTAACTGACGAAATGTTCAATATTCCCGGATGTCCCGCTCGCGGTCCGCTACTGCCGGCCGGGGCTGAGCCGGGCGTCCGGGCTCGGCTTCTTCTGGGCCGGCTCCCAGCAGCGCAGTAGGGTGGACACCATGAAAATTCTTCTCACCGCCGGTGTCGTGGTCCTGGTCCTCTTCGGCATCTCCAAGCTGCGCCGGCGCGGCGACGCGGACATGTGGCACGAGGTGACCACGCGCTGACCCACGGGGCCTTAGCTCAATTGGCAGAGCACTGCCTTTGCAAGGCAGGGGTTAGGGGTTCGATTCCCCTAGGCTCCACGAACACGTAGTTCAAGCTCGTTCCGTGCGTTATGACCGCTAGCTGTCGGGGACCGCGGGCGCACCACGAGGTGCCCGGTGGACTTCCCAGAGTGAGTCGGCTGTGTCTCCGACCGAGGAATCCACCTCGACACCGACGCTGGAGACCTCCTCGCGCGATTTCCAAGTCTGGGTCATCACGTCGCCGGTCGCGGCGTACACGTCACGATCGATGTTCGTCCGGCTGTGCAGGTGGCCGGACATCGACGCCGCCGCGGAACCTCCGGGTCGAGCCGGGCTACAAGACAGCAGGACCAGCGGCCCCGGCCTCGTGGCCAGCGCTTGCGCCAGATGCTTGTTCTCGGCCAGTAACTCCGCGTATGTCGCTCCATCGATCTGCACCGGTTTCGATCCCCAACGCCCCGTCTTGACCGAGACGTGGAACGTGCGGGCGTCCGCGTGCGCATGCGCGTAAACGGGATCGGTGTCCGCCCACGGCGCCGTACGCCGACGGCCGAATATCCACTTGGGCTTCTTCGCCTCCGGATCCTCCTTCCAGAACGCGTAGTGCACCTGATCGCTGGACCTGAATTTCGCGCGTGCCCATCGCTTCTTGCTCCCGGCATCGCCACTTCTCGAAGGGAACGACACACCGATGACGTTTCCTTGCGCATCTTTCAGGGGAACACTGACGACCTCGTCGGCCCGGAAGCGGACGAACTGGCCCGAACGAAGATCCGCCCCGACCAGGCGCCGGGCAACGGGTTGTGTGTCCGGATCCCGGAACGGGAGTGCGCCTTCTGCATCGGCGTGCTCCAGGCGCCCAGCAGTCGCCCGTAAGTGACCGCCGGTGCCAGTGAGTCTGCCTGCCACCGATCGCGCGGCATTCCCGACAGCCGTATCCAGACGCCCGATCACCTGGGCGATTACGGGTAACACTGTGCGCGGTCACAAATTCGGGTCGGCGTTCCGCAGAATTTCCGCGACGAGGCGGAACGGCGCCGGTCCGCCAGGATTGAACAGGATATCGGCACCCGAGGGGATGACTGAGGGAAGTTCGCTGCCCAATACCGGCCACCAGTGGCCGGAACGCACGTCCACCTTCTGGGCTTCGGCGGTGGCTACGAGCACACAGGGGACGCCGTCCGGGGAGGTGTCCACAATCGGCTGGTCCTGCTCGTCACACACGATCTCGACTACCGAGTCGCGGATCAGCTTCACCAGTTCGTCGCCGACCGGCTCGCCTGCGGCAACCGAGCGCAGCAACGCATCCGTGGGGTCGGTCGGCGTCTCGTCGTCGCCGGGAAGGTATGCCGGATTGGGTTGAAACGGACCGGCTTTGCCGTCCTCGTCCATCATCCAGCCGCCGACCACGGCTTCCGTCGGTGGTTCCGACCAGGGGGTGGCCGGCTTCCACCCGGGATCGAGTAGCAATAGCCAGTCATCACGCTGGATCGTCACCGGTTGCGGCTCCATCACGCAAACTGCCCTTCTCGACAGGGTCCCTCATCATCGAACCGCGAAAGTCGTCACCGTAATCATCGGTCTGGCACAGTTCGAGCAAACATCGCATGTTCCCAATACGGGGAAGTCTCGCTCTGGGCGGCGAGTGCCGTAACTGTGACGCGAGAGGCATGGTGATGTGAGGTGGGTTGCCTCCCGGTCGGCGCCCGGGCGGCTGGATGGATTTCTCGGTCGAGAACCTGGTGCTCTGTGTCCAATTGGACACAGAGCACAAGCGGCACAGCCGCGACAGAGCGTCCTAATCGGACGATATTCGCTCGGCTTGTGCCACACTGGCCCAGCACAGTAATGCACTCCTCACCCTGGGAGGACCGTCTATGACGAATTCTGTTGCGCCACTCGAATTGCCCGAACCCCTGGTCATCACGCTGGGGAATCTGAAGGGCGGTGTCGGAAAAACGACATCGGCGTTCTTCTTGGCGAGTTACTTCGCTTCGGTGCACGAACTGCGGGTGCTGGTGATCGACGCCGACCCGCTCAGCCAGACCGGGTACTCCTGGTATCGGCGGCTGGTCAAAGGGGGCGTCGAGGTGCCGTTCGACCTGGTCGCGTTTCCTTCCCGGCACGTGAACGACTGCATCACGGACAATGCCGCCGATTTCGACGTCATCATCGTGGATGCCGGTGGCGAGTCGGCCGAGATCTTCAAGGCCGCTATTCCGGAGAGCGACGAGCTTCTGCTGTTGACGAGTGTCAGCCCCTCCGAGGTGAAGCGAGTGCCGAGTACGTTCAAAGCCGCCGAGGAAGCGGCAGCCGGTAGCAATCGGGAAATCCGGGTGCGAGTGCTGATGACCAAAGTGCCGGTGATCATGAAGAAAGGCTTGAACGTCTCGACCGAATACCGGGCGCAGCGCGGGCACCTGGAAAGCGCGGGCTACGACGTGTTCAATTCCTATCTGAGCGCGTGGAAATGGTATCGGGAGGCGGCCGACGGGGAGGTCGGCGAGGGAGCCGAGAACCCGATCGATGATCTGGGCGAGTACCGGCAGGTGGGCGACGAGCTGGTGAACTCCTACCGCGTCCTCATGGAGGTGTCGGCCTGATGCCTCCGCAACGCAGGAAAGGTTCGATCGGCGGCGCGAATCCGCTATCCGACGGCGCCGAGCACACACCACCGGTCTCGCCGCTGCGCGATGCCGAATGGCGGCGGCCGAAAGCTGCTGTGAGCCCGAATGTTCTGACCATGCCGGTGCCGGACGCGGGTGACGGTCCGCTGAGCGATCGGGAACGGGCCCAACTGACGGTGTGCGAGTCGTCGATCGACACGCTGCGCATCGCATTCTGGGCGGCCGGGCGTGCTCTGCAGATCGTGCGGGACGGCAGGCTGTACCGCGACAGCCACGAGACCTTCGACGAGTACGTGGAACAGCGGTGGGACATGCAGCGGTCATACGCCCACAAGCTCATTCGCGCTTGGCCGCTGGCTGCCCGGCTGCATCCGGTGGCGCCTGCGATCAATGAGGGCCAGGTTCGTGAATTGCTGCCGATCGCAGCCGAATACGGCGAGGACGCGGCGGTCACCGTCTACACCACGATCGCCGCCGGCGCCGACGTGAAGGTGACGGCGGGAAAGCTCCGGCAAGCGATCGCGCTGCTTCCCGAACGCTATGACGAGGACGTGGTGGTCGAGCGCCTCCAGGCGTGGCTGCGCGGTGAACTGCCTGCGGACCCGAACGACCGTGCGGCGGATATCTTCAGCACCGTGGAATCCCGTCTCGCGGCGCTGACCAGGCGCGTCGTCAAAGGGTCGAGCGACGATCCGCGCGCGGCACGTGAATTCGCGGCGAGGCTGCGGACGATCGCGAAACAGATCGAGGAGCAGATCACCGCATGAAGTTCCCCGACGCGCAGAAGCCCCGTGGCGGGAGTCATTCCCAGCGGGGCGCTGTGCATCCCGGATGAATAATTCCGGTGAGGCGAATTGATATCCGGAAAGCTGTAGCGAAACGAGTTATTGTTTTGTTACGAAATATGGGCGTGTTGAGCTTTACGTGATGTGTTCTATGCCGAAAGGTGAACGCTCGGATCGGATCCGCTGGACTGACGAAGCACCGTGATGGTTTTCGAATCAATTCGAGGTCTTTGGTGAAGTCCGTCGCGCCGGGAATCGCGGCGACGTACGGGCCCCCCGCCGAAGGACGACGATATGAGCATCGGAGGACCGCATCATGGCATCATCGACCGACGTCCGATATACCCGCTACCTGCGACGTGCCGTCTTCTGGGCACTCACCGCCGGAGCGGCCGCCCTCATGGGCATGTTGTTCAGCGCCGCGGAGGCATCGGCTCAGCCGGTGACCATCCCCGGCGTGGGAACATTCGAGATATCCAACGAAATTTCGTTGTCCGGCCCACCGGAAGAATTGTTCCGGCACAACGCGATACTTCCGGTCATCGATGCTCCGGTGACGGCAGCGATCTACGAAATCGAGAACACCGCCGCCGCCGCGCTTCCGGAAATCGAGATAGCGCCCGCCACGCTCGGCCCGGCGATCGAATTCCCGGTTTCGGTGGTCGTCCCCGTGATCGAGGTGCCGCTGCCGACGAGCGTTCCGGCGATCGAGATCCCGCTGCTGGGCGCGCTTCCGGAGATCGAGCTACCGTTCCTCGCGGACATTCCGCAGATCATGCCCCGGGCACCCACCCCGCCCGCCACGGTGATACCGCAGAAGACCGCAGGCGAAATGGCAGTCGACGCGGCACGAACCAAACTCGGCGCCGATTACAACTACGGCGCGGTCGGCCCCGACTCCTTCGATTGCTCGGGACTGGTGCAGTGGTCATACGATCAGGCCGGGGTAGACCTCCCGCGTACCAGCTACGACCAGCTCGCCACCGGAACGCCGGTACCCCTCGACGATCTGCAACCGGGCGACATGGTCTCGTTCTACGGCGGAAGTCACTCCGCCATCTACGCCGGCGACGGCAAAGTCATCCACGCATCGACCTATGGCACCGGGGTGACCACCTCTCCGCTCTCCTCGATGCCGGTGACCGGCGCCCGCCGATTCTGACTTCCTCGAACTCGTCGACAGCCACCACAGCCGCGAGCATCGGCAGCCGCGTGGCAGCGGTTTCACTGGGTGAGGGGACCGTGCCGGTCCAGATGCAGGTAGGTGAATCCGGTGACGAGCAGGCACACGACGGTCGCGGTGATCAGCATGGCCCAGCCGGCGACCAGCAGGCTCAGCAGTCCGCCGAGCAACGCTCCGAGCGCGAAACTCGCATAGAGCAGGAAGTATCCGAGCCAGTCCGCGTAGTCGCCGCCGCTGATATGACGTTCGATGCCCTGCCCCATCTTGACCAAGGTTCCCGTGACATAGCTGAGCGGCACCGACACCTCACCGTTCTGCACGAACGATGTATTGAGCGCCCCGACGCCGAAGGCGACGAACATGATCGGCAGCAGCCCGATCGGCTCGGTGGTCGTCTGGTATTCCAAGATGTCGATGGCCGAAGCGAGCGCCAGGCAGACAGTGGTGAGCAGGGTGGCTCCGTGCGGGTGCCCGGACCAGTAGCGCCTGCGGCACCACGAGGCCACGACCACCCCGGAGAGGAACGACATCAGCAATCCGGCGGCCGCCAACGCCATGTCCGGCTCGTCGTGGAAATACCCGAGGACGGCCCGTTCGGTATTGCCCGTCATGAAGGTGACGAAGTAGCCAGCCGTATGCATGAACGCCGCGGCGCCGATCAACCCGGCGAGCGCGGCCAGCACCCAGGACAGTCTTGCCTCGCTGTCGAAAAGCGCCTCTCTGCGACTTTCTTCCAGCTCCGGCACAGGTCGAACTCCTTCCGGTAAGGGGGGCGACACCCCAGTGAAGCAGGCTGCGCAGCGGAATTCGCCAACGCAGCGCCGGTGGTTGCCGATCGATCGCCTGCGCTCTGTGGTGGCAGTCGGTTCCTGCGCGGTAACCGAGTAATTCGGAAGTGCCGTCTTCCCCTGGTCCACGACGGTGACGCAAGATCCTGTCGGTTACGAAAAGTAACTGACCGAGAAGGGATCCCGATCGTGAACGCAGGAAAGAAGGCCGTGGTAACCGGCGGCACGCACGGCATGGGGCTGGCCATCGTGGAGGCGCTGCTCGCCGAGGGGGTGGAGGTCGTGCTCACCGGCCGCAACGAGCACACGCTGGAGCAGGCGCGCGCCCGCCTGTCCGGTCGGCCGGCTCATGTCGTGCGGTCGGACGCGGCGAGTGCGGCCGATATCGCGGCGCTCGGCGAGCTCGTCGAACAGCGACTCGGCCGCGTCGACGCACTGTTCGTCAACCACGGCACCGCGGAGTTCCAGACACTGGACGCCGCCACCGAGGAGTCGTTCGACCGGCAATTCACCGTCAACACCAAAGGCGCGTTCTTCACCGTCCAGCGGTTGGCCCCGCTGCTGAGTGAGGGCGGCTCGATCGTCTTCACCACCGTCGCCAACGACGTCGTATTCCCTGGACTCAGTGCGTATTCCGGTTCGAAAGAAGCACTGCGGGCGATCGCCCAGGTGCTGGCGGCCGAGTTGCTGCCACGCCGGATCAGGGTGAACTCGGTGGCGCCCGGGTTCATCGAGACGCCGACGATGGGCGTGGTCGGGCTGACCGAACAGCAGCGGGCCGAATTCCTGGAGCAGGGTGAGCGCAGTACGCCGTTGCGGCGCAACGGAACTGTGGACGAGGTGGCGAAGGCCGCACTGTTCCTTGCCTTCGACGCCACGTTCACCACGGGCGTCGAACTTCCGGTCGACGGTGGTTGGGGGCAGGGACTCGGGGTGGCCGGGGCGGACGCCGAGGCGGCGGCATGACCCAGAAGGTGACGTCGTTCGCGGAGATCGAGGCGGAGTTCGACGCCTACGTCGGGCGGATCGTGTACTCGACCATGGTGACGGTGGACAAGCGGAACCGGCCGCGCACCAGGGTGCTGATCCCGATCTGGGAAAACGTGGACGGTCGCCCGCTCGGTTGGCTGGGAACCTATCGGACGCCGGTCAAAGCGGCGCACATCGCGAACAATCCGCATGTCAACTTCTCCTACTGGGCGCAGGGCACCAACAACTCGGTCGCGATCGACGCGACCGCGGAGTGGGTCGACACCCCCGAGATCCGGCAGCGGGTGTGGGAGTTGTACCGCAAGACGAGTCCGCGTGGCGCCGGCTACGACCTCGGGCAGTTCTGGCGATCGCCGCAGGATCCCCAACTTCAGATCCTGCGATTGGAGCCGTGGCGCGTCCAGGTGATCCGGGGCATGGATCTGCGCAGCCGGATTTGGCAGGCGCCCTCCGCGTAGGGGCGGACGCTCGGCCGAGGCCGCCCCGGTCGGTCGCCGCTCGGTTACCGTGCTGAGGTGGATACTCTGCTCGATTTCCTGGTGACCGAGCCGGTGGCGACGGCGCCGCTCGACGATGTCGCCTCGGCGTGGACGCGACACCGCGTGGCCGCGAGTCGATTCGAACAGCCGGTGGAGGTGGCGATCGCGGGCGGTTTCGGCGCCGATCGGCTCGGGTTCGCCTTCCTGTCCGGTTATCAGGAGGCGCTGCGCACGCTGATTCCGGACCTGCCGGACGACGAACTGGTCGCGATGTGCGCGACCGAGGAGGGCGGCGGTCACCCCGCCGCGATCCGCGCCACGCTCACCGAACGGGACGGCGTCTGGGTGGTCAACGGGACGAAGTCGTTCGCGACCATGGGTTCCTTCGCGCGGCGGCTGGTGGTGATAGCCGGCGTCGGCACTTCGTCCGACGGGCGAAACATGCTGCGCGCCTGCGAGATCGAGGCTCACGCTGCCGGGGTGCACCGGACCGATCACCCCGCGCTGCCGTTCGCGCCCGAGATTCCGCACGCTTCGGTCGTGCTGACCGACGTGCCCGCGCGCGTGCTTCCCGGCGACGGGTATCTGGACTACCTCAAGCCGTTCCGCACGATCGAGGACATCCACGTGCTCGCCGCCACTTTGGGCTGGCTGCTGCGGGTGGCGCGAGCGTCGGACTGGCCGCAGGCCGGCAGGCAGCGGCTGCTGACCCTGGTGGCCGCCGTACGCGGCCTGGACATCGATGCGCCGAGTTCCCCCGGTGTCCACATCGCACTCGGCGGCCTCTTCGAAATGTTCGGTGATCTGCTGGCCGAACTCGAGTCGCTGTGGCAGATGGCCGACCCGGTGATCAGGCAGCGGTGGGAGCGAGACCGGCCACTGCTCGCGACCGCTGGACGCGTGCGCGGCCAACGGCTGGCCACCGCGTGGCGTGCGGTCGAACCAGCCGGAACAGGGGCCTGACCTGGCCCGAAAATCCTGGCCCGAAAATCCTGGCCCGGAAATGGGGAGCGGGCCTCGGCGAAGGGGGGGAGTTAGCCGAGGCCCGCGTAGGGTCGGCCCGGGGGGGAGGGGCCGACGTGAACGATGCTACTCGATGATGTGCGGTTGCGTGTGCGTGGGGACTACCACTTTCCAACTTTTTTCGGGCGGGATTACTTTCCGGATCGCTGGTAGCCGACACCACCGGTTGGGCGGGCGCTCGCGCCGATCCGCACCGTTGGCCCGATATTTGCCAAAATCCTTGGCGAGCAAGCTGTTCCGTGCTGCTATGCCGACGTGACCTGCTACGGCACCGGTCGTTGTGAACCATGCCGACCGGTCGCCGTACGACAAATTCCGCGCAGGCTTCGGGCGTGTCGACCGGGTGTGCCGCGTGTCGTGACGCGGGCGCGGCATCGAAACTTGTCGGAGGCCGATGCGAACATGCGTTCGTGTCCACCATCTCGGCTGTTCGGGCGGAACGCACCGCCTCGGCGCAGCGTCGCGCGCTCGAGCTTCCTTTATCCGAGTACAGGTCTCACGTGATTCGGGTAGTCGGCTACGCACGCTTCGACCCCGAGGCACGCGGGATCATCGAACCGGTCGCATTCCGGTCCAGTACCCCCGAGCACTACTGGATCGGAATGCGGCCTTCTCGCGTGATGCGATTTCCCCGGTCGTCGGCGGCCCGCCGGAACAAATCGGATGAATTTGTCGGTGGCCGGGACAATACTGACTCGGGTATCGGCCGGTCACCCGATCCAGCGAATTGATCGGCGCCCGGAAACCCTGGCGTCGTCCGCCGACCACAGAGAACTCATCAACCTCAGGAGAATCATGCCCGACGCAATAGTCGCCGAGGGTCTGGTCAAAAGATATGGCCAGCTGGTGGCCCTCGACGGACTCGATCTGCGGGTCCCGGAAGGAACCGTCACCGCACTGCTCGGACCCAACGGCGCAGGTAAGACCACCACCGTCCGCGTGTTCACCACCCTGCTCGTGCCGGATGCCGGACACGCGACGGTCGCGGGAATCGACGTGCTGCGCGATCCGCAGGCGTTGCGCTCGCACATCGGGGCGTCGGGGCAGTACGCCGCGGTCGACGAATACCTCACCGGTTTCGAGAATTTGGAAATGGTGGGACGTCTTTATCACATGGGCGTGCAGCGGAGTAAGGAACGCGCGCGCGAATTGCTCGAACGATTCCGGCTCACCGAGGCCGCGGACCGGCCGGTCAAAGGCTACTCCGGCGGCATGCGGCGTCGCCTCGACCTGGCCGGCGCGCTGGTCGCGAATCCGCCCGTCCTGTTTCTCGACGAGCCGACCACCGGACTGGATCCCCGTGCGCGCCTGGACCTTTGGGACGTCATCGAGGAACTGGTCGCGGGCGGGACCACGTTGCTGCTCACCACCCAGTACATGGAGGAGGCCGACCGGCTCGCCGACTCCATCGCCGTGATCGACCACGGCAAGGTGATCGCCAAGGGCACCGCGGACGAACTCAAGACCATGGTCGGCGGCGACCGCATCGAGCTGACCGTTGACCGCGCGGAGAATCTCGGCACGGCCGAGGCCGCGCTGAAGAGCCTGGCCGACGGCGAGATCCATCTCGAGCCGGGATTGCGCAGGATCATCGTCCCGGTCGCCGACGGATCACAGGCGCTGGTCGAGGCGGTCGGACGGCTGGCCGAGCACAACGTGCAGATCCACGATGTCGGCCTGCGGCGCCCGTCGCTGGACGACGTCTTCCTCACCCTCACCGGTCATGAAGCGGTGACCACCGCGGACGGTGCCGGGGCGAACGACAAGCTGGAAGCTACGGAAGGAACGATCCGATGACCGCGACGGCCCCGGCCCTGGCACGGCCCTCGCTGGGCGAGCGACTGTCCATCGTGGTCAGCGACAGCGTGACCATCGCGAAACGCAATGTCATCAAGATCAAGCGGGTACCCGACGTCCTGATCTTCTCCACGCTCTCGCCGATCATGTTCGTGCTGTTGTTCGCCTACGTCTTCGGCGCGGCCATCGACGTGCCGGGTCTGTCCGGTGGCTACCGCGAGTTCCTCATCGCGGGCATCTTCGCGCAGACCGTAGTGTTCGGCGCGACGTTCACCGGCGCGGGCCTGGCCGAGGACATGCAGAAGGGCATCATCGACCGGTTCCGCTCGCTGCCGATGGCCTCGTCGGCGGTGCTGGTCGGCCGCACGATCAGCGACGTGGTGATCAATGTGGTGAGCCTGACGGTCATGTCGGTGACCGGTCTGGCCGTCGGCTGGCGGATCCGCGGATCGTTCCTGGACGCGGTGCTGGCCTACATCCTGCTGCTGTTGTTCGCCTACGCGGTGTCCTGGATCATGGCCGTGGTCGGTCTGCTGGTGCGGGCGCCCGAGGTGTTCAACAACGCCAGCTTCATGGTGATCTTCCCGCTCACCTTCATCGCCAACACGTTCGTCCCCAGCGAAAAACTGCCCACCGTACTGCGGGTTATCGCGGAATGGAACCCGGTGTCGGCACTCACTCAGGCGACCCGCGATCTGTTCGGTAACACCAATCCGCTCGCACCGACGCCGGAAGCCTGGTCGCTGCGGCATCCCGTCATCACCTCCCTGGTCTGGGTGGTGGTGATTCTGGTGGTGTTCGTGCCGCTGGCTCTGCGTCAGTACAAGAAGACCGTCAGTCGCTGACCGGCGACACTCGGATCAGCGATCGTGCTCCGCGCCGGCTTCCGCCAAAGAGGTCGGCGCGGAGCCGTTGCGGGAGTATCCGATGCGCGGTGGCGCCGGGGCAGGTTCGGGCTGCTGCGGCCTGCGGGTGCGGATCAAATAGGCCACGCCACCGGCCAGTGCGACGGCAGCCGCGACGATGAGCCGGTTACGTGAACGCGAAGAGACATGCAGGCGCCCCGAGGTCATGGGAACCACTCTATGCACAGCCCGGCGATTCGCGCAGGAGTCCCAGCTCACAGCGCGGTCCGGCCCAGTTCCGCGGCCTCGTCGCAGACCGTGGCACGATGGGCGGCGTGACCTCACCGAATCAGACATCCGTGGCAACGCTGCACACGAATCACGGCGATATCAAGCTCTCGCTCTTCGGTAACCACGCGCCCAAGACGGTCCGCAATTTCCTAGGTCTCGCCGACGGTTCGGCGCCGTACACCACCGCGAACGCCAGCGGCGGCAGTAGCGGCCCGTTCTATGACGGTGCCCTGTTCCATCGCGTGATGGCCGGCTTCATGATTCAGGGTGGCGACCCCACCGGTACCGGTCGTGGCGGCCCCGGCTACGAATTCGGTGACGAGTTCCACCCCGAGCTGCGCTTCGACCGGGGTTACCTGCTGGCGATGGCCAACGCGGGGCCGGGCACCAACGGCTCACAGTTCTTCATCACCGTCGGCCGTCAGCCGCACCTCAACCGCAAGCACACGATCTTCGGTGAAGTGGTGGACCCGGATTCCCGGAAGGTCGTCGACGCGATCGCGACCACCAAGACCGATCGCAACGACCGGCCCATGGAGCCCGTCGTCATCACCAAGATCACGATCGAATGAGACTATGAATCCCCAGCCGCCCGCACCTACGTGCGTCCGCCATCCGAATCGCCCGACCGGCCTGGCCTGCACGCGGTGCGGGCGGCCGTCCTGTGCCGAGTGCCTGCGTCCCGCGGCTGTCGGCCAGCACTGTGTCGACTGTCTGCGTGCGGATCAGCGCAGCGTCGCCCCGGTGCGGACGGTCTCGGGCGCAGCCACGGCCCGGACGGCCGCGCCCTACGTGACCTACGGGCTGATCGCGATCAATCTGGTGATCTACGCGATCACCGCGGCGCAGGCGAAGAGCCTGATGGACAACCAGCGGGGTTCCGCGCTGTTCCTGGACTGGGTGCTGTGGGCGCCGGCCGTCGCGGCCGGCGAATGGTGGCGAGTGCTCGGCTCCGGGTTCTTGCACTACGGTCCGATCCACCTGCTGCTCAACATGTTCGCCCTGTACGTGGTGGGCCGGGACGCCGAGTTGGTGCTCGGGCGGTTGCGCTATCTCGCCGTGTACCTGGTGTCGCTGCTCGGTGGATCGGCCGGAGTCATGCTGTTCGCGCAGAACAGTCTCACGGCGGGGGCGTCCGGCGCGGTGTACGGCATGTTCGGTGCGATCACAGTCATTCTCATCCGGTTGCGGCAGAACCCGAATCAGATGCTCATCCTCATCGGCATCAATGTCTTCATCAGCTTCTCGCTGCCCGGCATCTCGCTCTGGGGGCATCTCGGTGGTCTGGCCGCGGGCACGCTCGCGACGCTCGGCATCCTGTTCCTGCCTGCTTGGCTGCGGGTGAAGACTCCGGAGGCGGCACGGGCGGTCGGCTGGGTGTCCGTGGCGGTGCTCGCGATCGCGGCGCTGGCGTTGGTGTCGGTGGGCGCTATCACTTCCACTGCCTGACACCGGGATTCGCTTCACGTGAAACATTCGCGTCCGGGTGCGCCGACGACCCGGATGCGAGTCAGCGGGTCTTGTCCTCGGTGAGTCGGAGCGCTTCGACCAGGTCGTGGTACACGATCTCCGGGTTGACGCCCAGATCCCAGCGGCCGAAGATCAGCAGCCGCTCCGCGCCGTCGCGCTCGACGTCGAGCTCCAGCATGGGCATCTTGCGCCCTAGGCGCCGGTAGCTCACCACGCGGGCACGGACGATCTGATCGGGGGCGTATTCGTCGGCCCCGGTCAGCGTGCGCACCACCAAGCGAGGTCGCGCACCGGACACGACGGACAGCCGCGGGCGTTGCCGGAATCCGAGCCCGGCCAGGACGAGCAGGCCGACGGCTGCCAGCCCGACGAGCAGGCGACTGGCCGCCTCGCTGGTGAGGATCGCGGCGATGGCCAGCGCAAGGCCACCGACCATGACGGCGACGAGCGCGGCTGTGGGCGTGGTCCAGGCCAGGCTCGGCTCAGCGTGCTCTCGTGGGCCGGGGACCTCGGGCTCCGGACTCACAGCACTTTCCCATCGCTCCTCGAGTTGTCCACAGGCTCATCCACAGGTGTGCATGAATGACACGTCTGTAATCCGTGTCGCGCCACGCTCAGCGCCAGCGCATCGTCATGATCAGGCCCACCACCATCAGGCCGAAGCCGATCAGGAAGTTCCAGGCGTTGAGGTCGTTCATCCAGCTGATCTGCTCGGCCGCCAAGTAGTAGACGAGCAGCCAGACCAGCCCGGCGAGCATGAACCCGAGCATGATGGCGACGTACCAGACCGGAGACGGCCCAGCCTTCACCTTCACCGGGGTCCGGCTGGCGGGGTTGATCGTATAGTCGGTCTTCTTACGGACCTTCGACTTGGGCATGACGTCCTCGTATTCGGCGGCAGGTCGTGGTCTCTAGGCTATCCCAACAGGTAATGGATGCGACGCGGTGCCGTGCCGGGACGTAATCTCGATGCCATGCGTGTTCTGGTCGTCGACAATTACGACAGCTTCGTCTTCAACCTGGTGCAGTACCTCGGTCAGCTGGGTGTCGAGGCCGTCGTATGGCGCAACGACGATCCGAACCTCGCCGACGTGGGCGCGGTCGTGCGCGACTTCGACGGCATCCTGATCAGCCCAGGTCCCGGTACCCCGGACCGGGCGGGCGCCAGCATCCCGTTGGTGCGCGCCTGCGCCGAGCAAAATGTTCCGCTGCTCGGCGTGTGCCTCGGCCACCAGGCGATCGGCGAGGCGTTCGGCGCCACCGTCACCAGGGCTCCCGAGTTGTTGCACGGGAAGACCAGCGAGGTCTTCCACATCGGCGCAGGCGTGCTGGCCGGTCTGCCCGACCCGTTCACCGCCACGCGATACCACTCG
Source organism: Nocardia abscessus (assembly GCF_015477775.1). Lineage (GTDB taxonomy): Bacteria > Actinomycetota > Actinomycetes > Mycobacteriales > Mycobacteriaceae > Nocardia > Nocardia abscessus_A. The sequence goes on from NZ_JADLQO010000001.1 coordinate 781,567, forward strand.
CTCACCGTGGTCGAGGACACCTTGCCGGAGGAGATCGAGGTGCTCGGACGCACCGAGAGCGGGATCGTGATGGCTATGCGTCATCGCACGCTGCCCATCCACGGCGTGCAGTTCCATCCGGAATCGGTGCTGACCCAGGGTGGGCACCGGATGCTGGCGAACTGGCTCGGCGTGTGCGGGAAACGTCCGGCCGAGGGCTTGGTGCAGACGCTGGAGGCGGAGGTCGCCGCGCTGGTGCTGCAGTGACCCGTCCACATGTGCTGCTGTCGGTGGCGATGAGCATCGACGGGTACATCGATGACGCGAGCCCCGAGCGGCTGCGGCTGTCGGATGCGGCGGACTTCGATAGGGTCGACCAGGTCCGCGCGGACTCCGACGCCATCCTGATCGGAGCGCAGACGTTGCGCAGCGACAATCCGCGGCTGCTGGTCGACAGCGCCGATCGCAGGGCGATTCGCGTCGCGGCGGGCAAGCCGGAGTATCCGCTGAAGGTGACGGTTTCGGCGAGCGGCGACCTGGATCCCGGGCTGCGGTTCTGGCACCACGGCGGCGACAAGCTCGTCTACACCACCGAGGCAGGCGCGGCGAGACTCGCCACCCGGCTGTCCGGGCTGGCCGAAGTGGTGGCTCTCGGCGCCGAACTCGACTTCGGTGCGCTGCTGAACGATTTGGGCAGACGAGGTGTCGGCCGCCTCATGGTGGAGGGCGGCACTCGCATCCACACCGCCTTTCTCGCTGCCGATCTGGCCGACGAACTGCACCTCGCGGTCGCCCCCATCCTGGTCGGCGACGTCGCGGCCCCTCGCTTTCTCGACCCGGCCGACTTTCCGGGCGCGCCCCATCGCAGGATGCGGCTCACCGGCGTGACGCAAGTGGGCGACGTCGCGGTGTTGCGCTATCTACCGAAGGCCGAGCCGGACTGACGCCGGTGCCATACGTCGACGATCGACGTATGTGCCACGGCGCTGGAGGCGAGCGAACCGCGGACGACCGTCGGCCGTCCGCGGCCCGAACTCGCCCGGCATTCCGGCCCGGCCGCTGTGCGCCGAACGGTCCGGCCCTGCCGAGCGGGAGCCGCCTTCGGTAACGGCGCGAAGTGCTCGTGTGGACGCGGAGGGTGATCGGTGAACTACCTCCGCGCCGGTCCTGAATTCAGGGGCGTCCGTAGACGGCGGTCACGAATTCGCCGAGCTGGTTGTCGTCCAGGTGCCTGGCCAGGTCCGCCTCGCTGATCATGCCGACCAGCCGCTTGTTCTCGATCACCGGCATGCGCTTGACCCGGTTGCTTTCCATCTCATCGAGAACTTCCTCGATGTCGGCGTTGGCGTCGACCCACCGCGGCGTCGCTTCGCACAGTTCATCGACCCTGCAGGCCGATGGGGTCTTGCCCTGCGCGATGCACTTCACGACGATGTCGCGGTCGGTGACGATGCCGCACATCCGCTCGTTCTCGTCCGAGACGATCAAAGACCCGACGTTGAGTTCGGCCATGGTTCGTGCGGCCTGCTCGATGGTCGTGTCCTTCGGAATCCACTGAACGCCGGGTTTCATGATGTCCCTGGCAGTGGTCATGAGCTACCTCCTCGTGCTCAGCTGCGCTGATTGGGATGGAGCAGCATCATTCTCCCGCAATTCACACCGGATGGTCTCGTTTTCTCGATACCAGCGACATGGCCGGTCACGGCGGGCCGAGCACCCCCACACCCACCAGGATGGCGGCGTTCTTCTGGAGCGAACTGCCCGCGGACGGTTGCTGGCTGAGGATGCGGCCGACATTGCCCGCGTCGAAGGTGCCCTGTGGAGACTGGCTGATCTGGCTGGTGCTACCGGTCCACCCTTCCGCGCGCAGCTTCTCCACCGCCTGCGAAACGGTGAGACCGATCAGCGACGGCATCTTCAGATCACCCGCGGACACCTGGATGGTGACCGTGGAGCCTTTCTCCGCGTTGCTGCCGCCCGCCGGACTGGAAGCGACCACTTCGCCCTTGGGCTTGGAGGACTGCACCTCTTGGACGACCACCTTGAAGCCGTTGCCCTCGACGTTGGGCTGTGCCACGTCGATCATCTGGCCGACGACGTACGGAACGCGGACCGCTTCCGGGCCGGTGCCGATCGTGACGACGACTTCCCAGTCGACGTCGACCTTCGAACCCGGCGACGGGTTCTGCTCGATCACCTGATCCTTCTCGGCGGTGCTCGACGGTTTGCGCTCGACGTTCGGATTGATCCGCAGGCCTTTGGAGTTCAACACCTGCTCGGCTTGCTCCTGGGTCAGTCCCGTGAGCTTCGGCACCTGGACCTGCGCGGGCCCGGAGGACACCTGGACGGTGACCGTGCTGCCCTCATCGATCCGTGAGCCGCCGAGGGGCTGGGTCGCGATCACGTTGCCCGTGGCGACCTTGCTGTCTGGCTTCTGCTGGATCGCCACCGTGAAGCCGAGCTTCTGCAACGCGTCCTGCGCCTGCTGCGAGGACTTGTTGGACAAGTCGGGAACGGCGACCTGGTCCGGTCGGCTTCCCGGCCCGAGCAGCACCCAGAACAGCGCGAACACCACGGCGACCGCCGCGACGGCGCCGAGCGCGATATAGGCGGTCCGGCGTCGGCCGTTCGGCTCGGCCGGATCCTGCTCGGCGGTGTCGTCGTCGCGCTCGACGGTGCGGTAGGTGCGTGGCGCGGGTTCGTCCGAGCCCATGATGGTGGTGCGATCCTCGTCGGTCATCACCATCGGCGCGATGGGCTTCTGGCCGCCGAGCACCCGGATCAGGTCCGCGCGCATCTCGGCGGCGGTCTGGTACCGGTTGGCCGGGTTCTTGCTCATCGCCTTGAGCACCACCGAGTCCAGCTCGCGCGGTACCCCGGAGTGCACGTGCGACGGCAGCCGCGGGTCTTCCCGGACGTGCTGGTAGGCGACGGCGACCGGCGAGTCACCCGTGAAAGGCGGCTCGCCGGTGAGGATTTCGAACAGCACACAGCCGACGGAGTAGACGTCCGAACGGGCGTCCACCGTCTCGCCGCGCGCCTGTTCCGGCGAGAGGTACTGCGCGGTGCCGATCACCGCCGCGGTCTGCGTCATCGGGTTGGAGCTGTCGGCGATCGCGCGCGCGATGCCGAAGTCCATCACCTTCACCGCGCCCGCCCGGTTGATCATGATGTTCGCGGGCTTCATATCGCGATGCACGATCCCGGCCTTGTGGCTGAAATCCAGCGCCGCGCACACGTCCGCGACGACTTCCATCGCGCGGCGCGGCGGCAGCGGTCCCTTGCCGCGCACGATGTCGCGCAGGGTGTCGCCGTCCACGTACTCCATCACGATGTACGGCAGCGGGCCGCCGTCCACCTCGGCTTCGCCGGTGTCGTATACCGCGACGATGGCCGGATGGTTGAGCGCGGCGGCGTTCTGCGCTTCGCGCTTGAACCGGAGATAGAAGGTGGGGTCGCGGGCCAGGTCCGCCCGCAGCACTTTGATCGCCACGTCCCGGCTCAGCCGGATATCGCGCGCCTTGTGCACTTCGGACATACCGCCGAACCCGATGATCTCGCCAAGCTCGTAGCGAGACGAGAGATTCTTCGGGGTCGTCATGGCAGTCCTTGCGAAGAAGTAGCGGGTCCGCTGCGGGTGGCCGAAGGCCCACGGGCACCGGGAATCTCCGGGAATGGTAGGTCGAGGGTCGGAACGCGCGGCCGGGTGGTGGTGCTGGGCGCGGTGGTCGTCGGCTTCGTCGTGCTCGGTGCCGTGGTGGTGGGCGGCGGGGTGGTCGTCGTCGGCTCCGGTGTCGTGGTCTTCGGCTCGGTAGTGGGCGGTTCGTAGGTCTCGGTGTCCACCGGCGGAGGTGCGGGCTTGGGGGTGGTGGTGCTGGCCACCGGCGGGGCGGGCTTGGGGTTCGGCGCGATCGTCGTGGTGGGTGACGGCGTCGAATCCGGGTTGGTGTCCCCGCCGAACAGCAGGAAGATCGTGAGCGCGCCGAGCAGCACGGCGCCGATGCCCAGACCCGCCAACCATTTCTGTGTCGAGGTGAACCGATTGCCGTCGCCGGGCGGCAGATCGCCCGTCGCGCCACGGCTCAGCACGGTGGCCGGAGCGGCGACCGTGCCCGCGCGATTCGCCGCGCCCACCGAGCCTGCCGCGGGCGTCGAGTAGCGCACCGTCGCACCGTCGAAGTCGCTCGGCGTGGAGGGGATCACGGCGGTCGGGCCGGGCGGGAGCACCCGCGTGGCGCCGGTCAGGGGCGCGGCGGGGTGGGCGCCGCTCGGCGACGGCGGACGACGACCCGCGCGCACCGCGGCGACCGCGTCGGCGAACTCGCCACCGCTGGCGTAACGGCGCGCGGGGTCCTTCTCCATCGTGATCTCGATCAGTTCGCGCACGTTGCCGGGAAGATCGGCCGGCATCGGGGGCGGGGTCTCGCGAACGTGCTTCATCGCGACGGTGATCGCACCGTCGCCGGTGAACGGGCGCTGTCCGGCCAGCGCCTCGTAACCGACCACCGCGAGCGAGTAGACGTCGCTGGCCGCGGTGGCGTCCTCGCCGACCGCCTGTTCCGGTGCGATGTACTGGGCGGTGCCCATCACCATGCCGGTCTTGGTCACCGGGGAGGCGTCCACCGCTTTGGCGATGCCGAAGTCGGTGATCTTCACCTGGCCGGTCGGCGTGACCAGGATGTTGCCCGGTTTCACGTCGCGGTGCACGACGCCCGCGCGGTGCGCCACCTCCAGCGCGCGCCCGGTCTGCTCGAGCAGGTCGAGGCCTTGCGCCACCGACAGCCTGCCGAGCCGGTTGAGCACGGTGTTCAGCGGCTCGCCCTGCACGAATTCCATGACCAGGTAGGCGATCTCGCTGCCCTGCGGGTCGATGGTCTCGCCGTAGTCGTAGATCCCCGCGATACCGGGGTGATTCAGCTGGGCGGTGGTCTTCGCCTCGGTGCGGAATCGATGCCGGAACGTCGGGTCGGCCGAGAACTCCGACTTCAGCACCTTGACCGCGACCCTGCGGTCGAGCCTGGTGTCCAACGCTTCCCAGACCTGGCCCATGCCGCCGGTCGCGATCAACCGCTGCAGCCGGTACCGGTCGGCGATCATCGCACCGTTGTTCAGCATCGAGGTCCCCGTACCTTCACTCGCACATCCATATCGTTCAGCCCCCTCGAAGACCGGCGTTCAGGACCGCGCGAGCCACCGGCGCGGCCACCGAGCCACCGGTCGCGGCAAGCGCCCGGTCCCCGCCGTTCTCCACGATCACCGCGATGGCGATCTTCGGGTTCTGCGCGGGTGCGAACGCGATATACCAAGCGTGCGGCGGCGTGGTGCGCGGGTTGGACCCGTGCTCCGCGGTGCCGGTCTTGGACGCGATCTGATAAGGGGTCTGGCCACCTCCGGCGGTGTTGCTCTCCGACGCGATCATCAGGTTGGTCAGGGTCGACGCTACCTCGGCGCTGACGGCCTGGCCGACCGAGACCGGCTTGGTCTTGGTCAGCTCGCTCAGGTCCGGGCCCTGCAACTGATCGACCAGGTAGGGCTCCATGCGGACGCCGCCGTTGGCGATGGTCGCGGCGACGACCGCGTTCTGCAGCGGGGTCAACGCGACGTCGCGCTGCCCGATGCTGCTCTGGGCCAGCGCGGCCTCGTCGGCGATCGGGCCGACGGTGCTCTCCGCCACCGGCATCGGGATCCCGCGGTGCGGGCCGACACCGAACGCGGCCGCTTCGTCCTTGAGTTTCGCGGCGCCCACCTTCAGCCCCAGTTCGGCGAACGCGGTGTTGCACGAGCGCCGGAACGCCTCGAACAGCGAAGCGGTCGGGTTGGGACCGCACGTGGAGCCGTTGTAGTTCTCCATCGGGACGGTGGTGCCGGGCGGCGTGAAATTCGGCGCGGCGGTGAACTGGTCGTCGGGAGTCGCGAGGCCGTTGGCCAGCGCGGCGGCGGTGACCACGACCTTGAACGTGGACCCGGGCGGGTAGGTCTGGGAGATGGCGCGATTCAACATGGGATGGCGCGGATCCGCACTCAGGGTTTCCCATGCCTGGGTGCCGCGTGCGCCGTCGTGCCCGGACAACCGGTTCGGGTCGTAGCTCGGCGTGGACACCATGGTGAGGATCTTGCCGGTGCTCGGCTCGATCGCCACCACCGAGCCGGTGTAGTCCTTGCTGGTCAGCTGGTCGTAGGCGACCTGCTGCATCACCGGGTCGAGCGTGGTGAGCACGTTGCCGCCGCGCGGATCCCGGCCGGAGATCAGGTCGACGAGGCGGCTGCCGAACAACTGACTGTCGGAGCCGTTGAGCACCGAGTCCTCGGCGCGCTCCAGCCCGGTGCTGCCGTACTGCATCGAGTAGAAACCCGTCGCGGGCGCGTACGCCTCCGGCTCGGTCGGGTAGGTGCGCAGGTACTTGTAGCGGTCGTCGGTCGCGATCGAGCTGGCCAGCACGGTGCCGCCCGCCGAGATCTGCCCGCGCTGGCGGGAGTACTCGTCCAGCAGCACGCGGGAGTTGCGTGGATCGGAGCGCAGGTCGTCGGCCTTGATCACCTGCACGTACGTGGCGTTCGCCAGCAGCGCGACGACCATCACCATCACCGCGACGGCGACTCGGCGTAGTGGAGTGTTCATGTCAGGGGCCCCGCTTCCGGTCGTCCCGCATCGCGCCGCAGCAGTTCGGTCTGCGCGTCGGCGAGCGGTGCCGGCTCCTTCTTGCGCACCGGGGCGGGCGCGCGGGCGGCGTCGGAAATCTTGATCAGCAACGCCAGCAACGCGTAGTTCGCCAACAGCGAGGACCCACCGTAGGACATGAACGGGGTGGTGAGGCCGGTCAGCGGAATCAGCTTGGTCACACCGCCGACCACGACGAACAGCTGGATCGCGATGGTGAACGACAGGCCGGCCGCGAGCAGCTTGCCGAAGCTGTCACGCACGGCGAGGGCGGTGCGCAACCCGCGCACCACGAACACCAGGAACAGCACCAGCACCGCGGTGAGCCCGATCAGCCCGAGTTCCTCGCCGATGGTGGTGACGATGAAGTCGGTCTTGGCGAACGGCACCTGGTTGGGCCTGCCGCTGCCGAGGCCGGTCCCGGCAAGCCCGCCGGTGGCCAGGCCGAACAGCGACTGGGAGATCTGATAGCCGGTGTTGTTGTAGTCCTCGAACGGGTGCAGCCAGGTCTCCACCCGGACCCGCACGTGGCCGAACAGCCGGTAGGCGAACAGGAATCCGAGGGCGAGCAGTCCGCCGCCGATGACCAGCCAGCCGACCCGTTCGGTGGCGATGTAGAGCATCACCAGCACGGTGCTGAAGATCAGCAGCGAGGTGCCGAGATCCTTCTCGAACACCAGCACGCCGATGCAGACGATCCAGACGGCCAGGATCGGGCCGAGGTCGCGGCCGCGCGGGAACTCCATGCCGAGCACGTGCCGCCCGGCGGCGGTGAACAGCTCACGCTTGGCGACCAGCACCGAGGCGAAGAAGATGATCAGCAGGATCTTCGCGAACTCGCCGGGCTGAACGCTGAAACCGGGCAGCCGAATCCAGATCTTCGCGCCGTTGGTCTCGGAGAACGCGCTGGGCAGCAGAGCGGGGATGGCCAGCGCGACAAGGCCGATCAGGCCGAGGGTGTAGCTGTAGCGGGCCAGCGTGCGGTAGTCGCGCAGGGCGATCAGCAGCGTGATGAACACCAGCGTGCCCAGCGCGGTCCACAGGATCTGCTGGGTGGCGTCGGGGGAGGGGGTCGCCCACGAGTTGTAGGCGGCGGTCTGCTGGTCGGCCAGGTCGAGCCGGTGGATGAGCACCAGGCCGAGGCCGTTGAGCAGCGCGACGATGGGCAGCAGCAGCGGATCGGCGAACGGAGCGAACCGCCGGACGGCCAGGTGCGCGATCGCGAACAACGCGAGGTAGGCCAGCCCGTACTTGGCGATGTCCCAGGTGATCGACTGTTCCTGACTGGCCTCGACCAGGAACAGGGACACGGTGGTGATCACCGCCGCAGCCGCGAGCAGCAACAGTTCGACGTTTCGTCTGGTGCTCGGCGGTGGCGCGGGAGCGAAGCCGCCCGGGGGACTGGGGAAAGCTCCAGCCGACGGCGGTGCCGGCGCGGACATCAGTCCGTCACCCGGCAGCTCTCCCCCGTGGTCTGGGGGGTCGGCGATGTGCTCGACGGCGTGGCAGGAGCCTCCGACTTCGTCGGCGTCTTGATCTCGGTGCCCCTGGCGTCACCCTGCTCCGGTGCGGGCGCACCGGTGGCGGGCGGGGGCTGAGCGCCGTTTGGCGCGGGCGGTGCGGGCTCGGTGGACGGGACGACCCCGGGCTGCGGCGCCGCTTCCTTGACCGGGCAGGGCGGCAGCAGTTCGCGCTGGGCGAGGTAGGTCATCGAGTCTCTGGCCTTGTCCAGCGAACCCGGCGGCAACCCCTTGTCCACCTGATCGCGGCCGGTCTGCTTCAGATCGCTGACCCGCAGCGGCTTGCACGAGGACGGCACGTCCTGGCCGGGCTCGGACAAGGTGAGTTCACCGTTGCGGGTCACGCACCCGACCAGGTTCACGTCGTGGATGGAGTAGCCGAGGATCGACCCGGGCAGCCCGCGCAGGATGACGACCGAACCGTCGTCCGCGCCGACGTAGTAGTTGCTGCGGATCATCTTGTAGCCGACGACGAGCCCCACGCAGACCGCGACGACGAGCGCCAGCGCGAGCACGATCCAGCGCAGCCGGTGCGACTTCTTCGCGGGCGGCTCGGGCGCGGCGGCGGCTCGGCGCGGCGCGGCGCGCGGCGGACGCAGGGCGGAGGCCCGGCCCGCGGCGGTGTTCGGCGGCGGGCTGTCCTCATCGACGCCGGACGCGGCGCCCGCCACGATCGGGTGGCTCTGGCCGTAGTCCAGATCGATGACGTCGGCCACCACGACGGTCACGTTGTCGGGACCACCGCTGCGCAGCGCCAGCTCGATGAGCCGGTCGGCGCACTCGTCGGTGCTGCCCTCGCGCATCGTGTTCGCGATGGTCTCGTCGCTCACCACGTCGGAGAGACCGTCGGAGCACAGCAGGTAGCGGTCACCCGCGCGCGATTCGCGCATGATCAGCGTCGGCTCGATCTCGTTGCCGGTGAGCGCGCGCATGATCAGCGAACGCTGCGGGTGCGTGTGCGCCTGCTCCGGTGTGATCCTGCCCTCGTCGACCAGCGACTGGACGAACGTGTCGTCCCGGGTGATCTGGGTGAGCTCGCCGCCGCGCAGCAGATAGGCGCGCGAGTCGCCGATGTGCACGAGACCGAGTTTCTTGCCCGCGAACAGGATTGCGGTGAGCGTGGTGCCCATGCCGTCGAGCTCGGGCTCCTCCTCGACCTGATCGGCGATGGCGGCGTTGCCTTCTCGGGTCGCCGCGTCGAGCTTGCCGAGCAGATCGTCGCCGGGTTCGTCGTCGTCGAGATGGGCGAGCGCGGCGATCATCAACTGGGACGCGACTTCTCCCGCGGCATGGCCGCCCATGCCGTCGGCGAGCGCGAGCAGCCGTGCGCCCGCGTACACGGAGTCTTCGTTGTTGCCTCGGACGAGACCGCGGTCGCTGCGCGCTGCGTAGCGGAGAACAAGTGTCACGATCGCAGCTCGATCACTGTCTTGCCGACACGGACGGGCGTGCCGAGCGGAACTCGGACCGCGGTGGTGACTTTCGCGCGATCGAGGTAGGTGCCGTTCGTCGAGCCGAGGTCTTCCACGTACCAGTCGTCACCACGCGGCGACAGTCGCGCATGTCTGGTCGAGGCGTAATCATCGGTGAGTACCAGCGTGGAATCATCCGCACGCCCGATCAGCACCGGTTGGGTGCCGAGCGAGATGCGGGTGCCGGCGAGTGAACCCTGAGTCACCACAAGAAATTTGGCGCCCTTCTGGCCCCGGCTGAAGGATGGCAGCACCGCGGAACCGCGCGCGGCCCTGGGCTGAATCCGAATGCCGGATGCCGCGTAGATGTCGCTGCGCAACGTGCGCAGCACAGCCCACACGAACAACCACAACAGCAGCAGGAACCCCGCACGGGTCAATTGCAGGATGAGTCCCTGCACGGCGCTCCACCTCCTGTTCGACCGTGTACGTAGGTGCGGTTCGACCACCCCCACCAGCCTGCTGGTCTTGCCGGCCCCGATGTCGGCGCCGCGCGTGTGTTGGCAGCATCATAGGGCCGTCGGTCGACTTCGATCACGATAAGACCGACGAATCCCTCGAGAGCCATGTCGTGACCTGCACCGCGAGCTTACGGGATCAGACGATACGGATCAGGATCTCGGAGTGCCCGGCACGGATGACATCGCCGTCGGCGAGTTGCCAATCCTGCACCGGGGAGCCGTTCACCAGGGTGCCGTTGGTCGAGCCGAGGTCGGACAACATCGCGGTCTGTCCGTCCCAGCGGACCTCGATGTGCCTGCGCGAGACACCCGTGTCGGGCAGCCGGAAGTGCGCGTCCTGGCCGCGGCCGATGATGTTGCTGCCTTCCCGGAGCTGGTAAGTCCGGCCACTGCCGTCGTCCAGCTGGAGGGTCGCCGAGTAGCCCGAGCCGGCCTGCGGCGCGGCGCCGTAGCCTTGCCCGCCCGCGTAACCCTGCGGGGTGCCGTACCCCGGTTGCTGGGAGTACGCCTGGCCGTAGCCGCCCGGCTCCTCCTGGGCGTAGCCACCCTGGTCGGCGTAGTTCTGATCCCCGTAGTTCGGATCGGTGTAGCCCGACTGCCCGTATCCCGGCTGACCATAGCCTGGCTGGCCGTAGCCCGGCTCGGCATAGCCCTGCTGGCCGTAAGCGGCATCGCTGTAGCCCTGCTGGCCGTAGCCCGGTTCGGCGTAGCCCTGCTGGCCGTAGCCCGCTTCGCCGTAGCCTTGCTGGCCGTAAGCGCGGTCGCCGTAGCCGCTCTGCTGGCCGTAGCCCGCTTCGCCGTAGCCGCCTTGCTGGCCGTAGCCCGGTTCGGCGTAGCCCTGCTGCCCGTAGCCCTGGCCGCCCTGGCCGCCCTGCTGGTAGTCGTAACCGTTCTGGTAGTCGCCGTAACCCTGCTGCGCGTCCGGCGCCTGGTAGTCCGCCCCGTACGCGCCGCCACGGCCGTAATCGTCGCGGTACGCGCCGTTCTGCGCACCGCCGCGACCGGCAGGCGGTGGAGCGTACCCGCGGCTGCGTGGATCGGACTCCGCGGGCTCACGGCTCGGGTCGTAGCCTGAGTTCTGCGTCATGGGGCCAGCTCCTGGTTGCGGGTTTGCAGGTCGTTGTGGCGGTGATTCGGGGCCGCGAGCCGAGCCGGCTCTGTGTCCTACGTCGGGATCGACGCGGCCACTCGCCCTGAACTGTCCGGTGTGCAGCGTAGGTGATGCCTCGAACGCCACGTGTACTTCGCCGTAGGTCTGCCAGCCTTGCTCGCGGATGTAGTCCTGTAGATGTTTGGCGAACGCGCGGGTGGTGAGGTCGTGGTCGGCATCCAGCTGCTGGTGATCGGAAGAGTTGATCGTGATCACATAGCTGTTGGGTGCCAGCAGATGCCCGCCGCCCACGTCTTGGACATGATCGGCGGCCTCGCGTTGCAGCGCCGCCTCCACCTCCTGCGGTACGACACTGCCGCCGAATACTCTGGCGAACACGTCACCGACGGCGCCTTGCAGACGACGCTCGAATCGCGAAACGATGCCCATCTCGGCCTCCCTTCGGTGAGCGTCTCTTCCTGATTCGTAACAACGACACGCGTGTATGGCGTGTCGTTGATCGACCACGTTCATTGCATGATATCCACGATCGTCCACACCTGTAACTCTTGGCGACGGCCCTGGGTTCCCGTGCCTGTCCAGCCCCCCGGTCAGGCCTCTGAAATGGCGATTTCGTATCCGGCGTGACGCCGTGATACTGTCTCCCAGTCGCTCGGGCGAGTGGCGGAATGGCAGACGCGCTGGCTTCAGGTGCCAGTGTCCTTCGGGACGTGGGGGTTCAAGTCCCCCTTCGCCCACAAATTGCGGAAAGCCGCGTATCAGGTTCCTCTGATACGCGGCTTTCCTGTTTCGTTGCCCGCTGCGAAGAAGGCATTGTCCTATCGGAGCGGTCCTATCGGAGCGGTCCTATCGGAGCGGTCCTATCGGAGCGGTCCTATCGGAGCGGTCCTATCGGAGCGTCCCGATACGGCGGTAGGTCTTCTCGATGGTGGAGGGAGCGAGGGTGGGCTCAGTTCGATGCGAATGTGTGCGGCGAAGCCGGTTACCTCTGAGGTGACGTCAGCGTCGGCTTGTGCAGGTCGAAGTAGGCGACCTCGGCCATGAGGTCGTTCTCCTCCTCGAACAGCGATCGCAGATCGTCCGGTATCTCCATCTTCTCGTGTTCGCGTGCTTCGGCTTCGGACGTGAAGTACACGGTCTCGACGAATCCGTCGTCGCCGTAGGTCCCCAGCGTGCCGCCGAGGATCTCCGGGCGGACTTCGTGCAGCCGGTCGCTCGCCTGGGCCAGGATCTCGCGCATCCGGCCCGCGTTACGGGTATGGCCCGCCATGACCTGCACGAATCCGGCGCGGTCGGAGCCGCCACCCATCCACTGCGTGACATCGGCGCAGTCCATGAACGTGACCGGCCCCTCGAAGCACTTCTCGGTCTCTTCCCACCAGGCGCGCTGTTCCGGGCGCTCACTGTTGCGGCGAGCGTCCTGCTCGGATTCGAATCGGGCGAGCGCGAGGAAGGTCCCGTCGTCGCAGAGTCCGCTCGTCGTGCCGAGATAGCCGACGGCTCCCGGTTGCAGTTCCTCGTTCCACCGATCCATGCACTGACGCAGTCGGGCCGGGTCGGCGGCCTTGCCTTGAATGACTTGGATGAACATCGGTTCCTCCTGAGGCGGAGCGATCACTCCGCGGTGGCGCCGGGCCGTCACATCGTGGTCCACCGCGGGTGTGACACCGCACGGCCCGCGACCGCGGCAGGCGCACAGTCAATCGTTCGCCGCTGCGTTGCCGCACGCAAGTGCCGACAACCGGAGTCGTCGGCGAACCGATCGGTGGACGGCGTTTCCGGTCCGCTCAGGCGGCCGGGAGCGGCGTGTGCGCGCGGCAGGCGCCCTGGTCGTCGCGCTCCGCGATGCGGATGTACAGCCGGATGAGCACATCGCGCAGGGAGATGCCCAGCTCCGCGGCGCGAATGGCAGCCAGTTCGAGTGCGAGGTCGCTGGTGAGCGTGCCGGGATCGCTGAGCATCTCATCGAGCACCATCCCGCTCACGGCCTGCTCGCGGGTGAGGGTGACGGTGGGCAGCCAGCTGAGTTCCCAGGCCGCGCCGGAGGAAAAGGAAAGCAGCCGTGCGCTTTCCGGGGTGATGTCGCTGGTGATGATCGAATCGGTGATGTCGAGTGCCATGATCCGCTCTCATTCACTCTGTTTCGGGATGACGCGGACCCACCGCCGGCCGGTGTGCGGTGACCGTGCTCGGTCACGGCCCGAACGCGGTGGATTCGTCCGTGCCTGAATTGCTGGGTGCCCGAATGCTTCGGGAGATCGGCGCGAGTGGTGCGGGTGGGTTGGTCACACCCGGCCACTGGCGATGCCCGCGTGGCCCGGCTCGCGCCATGGTGAGGTATCCGTGTCCGGCACCTCCCTAGAGTTATCGGGCCACCGAGGCCGGCAGAGCGGAAAACCTCTGCGCCGACGGCGAATTGCGATGGCTTCGAGAACCAGGCTAGGTACAGCCACCTCATGCTGTCAACGAAGCTTTAGCGCTTTGTGATGATATTAAATAAGCTTTTAGGCTCTGAAATACACCAATGGCTCAGCTTCTGTCACGATTCTGCGCGGTAATCAGTTCTCACCGTTGAGAGGAGCTTGTGAAGCGCGTTTCTGAGCCTATGTGACAGCCTTGCGCTCGTGCGGCTCGGGGAGGCTGATCGCGCGCCCGGATCTCGCGTTGACAACGAAATTCTGCGAGCGCGATTCGTCAGTCGCCACTTGACACTTGATGATTAGAATGTCGCATCGTGACACTCTGTGAGCACGCGTATGCAAGGTGCAGGATGGGAGGCACGGCATGGCTGACTCGGGCTCGCACGAGCAGGTCGGCAACTTGGTTCGCAGGCTACGCCTGGAACGCGGCTACACCCAGGCGGCGCTCGCCACCAGAGCAGGCTGCTCCCGCAGTCTCATTCAGCAGATCGAGAACGGCAGCCGCATACCGCCGCTGGCGCTACGGGAACGTCTGAGCCTTGCCCTCGGGGCGGAACTGCCGACCGACGGCAGCGCCGATCCCGCGACCGATCCGACCAGCAACACCTACTACGACCTGCGGATGCGATTCAATGTCCTGCTGGGCAAGGACCCCGAATCGGTCGCGCGCGCACTGGGTATCGCGCAGAGCCTGATCGACGCCTCCGGCGCGCGAGCGGAGATCGAGCCGCTGCGCCTGATCGCGGATCGGCAGTTGGAACGGGCCGAGGAGATCCTCGCGCAGATTCCGTCGCGCAGCGCCACGGTATGGGAATGGAACACCGTCACCGACTGGCTGACGATCCTGGAGCAGGCCACCGCGTCGGTGCGCGCGATCCACACCGCGGACCTGGGCACGATCGGCGGTGACGTCGGCGACGACTATCACGCGGCGATCCTGCGCCTCGCCGACAAGGCCCACCCGCCGAAGATCGATGTGCGGCGGATGTATGTGCTGGACGACATCTCGGATGTCTGGCCCTACGACGACAAACTGTGGAAACAGGCCCGCTCGGGCGTGGAGAGCGTGCTGGTCAAGCGCGAGTACGCGCGTAACGCGCAGAGCATGCTCGTCGTCGACGACCGCTACGTCGCGGTGGGCGAGTACGACTACTCGCGCCAGGCCAGGGTCGCGACGCGCTTCTCGGTGCTCAAGCACGACGTAGCGTTCGCGGTCCGGCGGTTCGAGAAACTCTACGACCTCAGGCGCGCGGGGACGGCCATCGTGGTCGACCAGATCGTCGCGCAACCGCCGCTGGCGGAGTTCGAACGACTCACCGAAGGCAACTGCCGCAGCCTGTTCCGCGCCGCACTGCAGGAGCGGTGGAACGCCATGCTCGCACCAGGGGGCTCATCAGAAGGCGAGGTGCCGTGACTCAGAGCCAGGTGCTCACCGATCCGCTCGCCGACCTGGCGACGCTGACCAACCGCTCGGAGGCCAGGAAAAGGGAAGTGCGCGGGCACCTTTCCCGGGACGCGTGGTTCGCGGGGACCGGTGGCCGCCGCTACACGGGCGTCATCGACGCCTACCACGGCGAAACCGGCCGGGCGCCGGACGCGCACGCCGTCGCGGCGCTGGACCGAGCGTGGCGGGAGAGCCTGCACATAGCGCCGTCCGCCGAATATCTCGACGGCCGGCTCTACGACAAGCGACAGCCGCTGATCCTGCGCGAGCTGGCGGCCCGCAAACTTTTCGAGCGCCTGTCGCATCCGGTGGAGGGGGTGCCCGGGGTCCGGGTACGCGCGGAGGAGGTGATCGTCTGCCCGTATTCCAGCACCATGCTGCTCGAGGAGGCCGTCGCCACCCTGGCCAGGCCCGGCGGAGTCATCGTGTGCCCCGAGGGGTTCTACAAGAGCTCCAGCATTCACGTGGAGAAGTTCGGCTTGCGGATCGTGTCGTGCCCGGTGGCTCCGGACGACGCCTTCAAGATCGACCCGGCCCGGTTGGCCCGCTGCCTCGACGAGCTGCGTGCGACGGGCGAACTGTGCGGCGTGCTGCTCACGCTGCCGGGCAACCCGGTGGTCGCCGACTACACCGCTGCCGAGCTGGCGCAGATCGGGCGGGTGCTGCTCGACAGCGGCGTGCCCGTCATCTGCGATATGGCCTTCGACCGGCTGGTGGCCTCGCACATCCCGATCGCCGCGCTGCACGTGGAAACCGAGCAGGGCATCCGGCGGCTCTACGACGTTGTGCTGACGCTGACCGGAAACTCCAAAGGCTACAACGCCTTCGGTCCCTGCAAGATGGGCGCGGCGTGCACCGGGGACAGCGCGTGGCTGGAGCGGATCCGGGAACGGCTCACCATCTCGTTCCAGCGCGAGACCACCCACCTGGCGCGCGCGATCCTGGAGCACACCCCCGAGGACTACTTCGACCGCAACCACACGCTGATGCGCGCGCAGATCGATCGGGCCTGCGACCATATCGCCGCGATCAACGCCCGGCTCGGGGCAGATGTGCTGCGACCGCTGGGAAGGCCGGAAGGAATGTTCGTCTCGGTCGTGTTCGATCGCGCGCTCCTCGACCAGGCGGGCGTGCGCACCAGCGCGCAGGTGGAGGACATGATGCTCGCCGTGGCAGGCGTCGACAGCGTCGCGCTGGACCGGACCGGCTCGCTGCGTCCCGGCGTCCGGTTGAACATCCTTGCCCCGCGCAAAGCCCCGCGACACGAATCGCCCGCGCTGATCGAGGAATTGTTCGACCGGCTGGAGCAATTGATCCGCGATATCGCGGGCGGACTCACCTATCGCCATGCGCTCGCTACTCGGGGCCTGACCGCCGTGGCCGCCGAGCCCAGGGCGGCGCGATGATCGTCGGAGTGCTGCGCGAGACGGCTCCGCGGGAGGCCCGCGTGGCGCTCACGCCCGAGGGGGTGCGCACGCTCTCGACGGCCGGCCTGGATGTTGTCGTGGAGGAAGGCGCGGGGCAGGGCGCGGGTTTCGCCGACGCGGCCTATCGCGCGTCGGGGGCGGCCGTCGTCGCTGATCGCGCGACGGTCTTCGAGCGCGCGGGCATCGTGGTCTGGGTGAAACCGCCTGCGTTCGGACTGGATTCGATGCCGCTGCGAGCGGGGACGACGCTGGTCGGTTTCCAGGATCCGCACTATCGCCGCGACGAGATCGACCGGTTGCGCGACCGCGGCATCGAGTCGGTCGCCTTCGACTGGGTGCCGCGCGAGGCCGCGACCACCGAGTTCGATGCGCTGTCCGGCATGAGCCGGATCGCGGGCGCGGTGGGCTACGCCGAAGGCAGGCGGCTGCTGGCCGCGCCGCGGCTCACCCGCCCGGTGCGTGCTCTCGTCCTGGGGTGCGGGGTGGCCGGCCTGGCCGCGGTCGCGGCGGCGCGCACGTTCGACGACGAGAAGCCGACGGCGGTCGGCAACCGCCTCGAGCAACGGGCCGCCGCCTTCGATGCGGGGGCGGGGCATTTCGTGCCGAACCAGGACGACAACGCGGCGCTGCTGGAATCGCTCGCCGCGACGCGGCCGGATCTCGTGGTCTGCACCGCCGTGCACCGCGGATCCCGGGCGCCGCGCCTGCTCGAACAGGAGGCATTGGACCTGCTCGGCTCGGGAACCGTCGTCGTGGATCTCGTAGCCAAGGCGGGCGGCAATTGCGTGGCCACCGTGGCGGACAAGACCGTGACCCTGCCCAACGGTGTGGTGGTCACGCATCGCTCCAACTATCCGGCCAGCCGTCCGGCGGCGGCCAGTCACGCATACGGCGCGGCGACGGCCGCCATGGTGCTGCGAATCGCCCGGGCAGCGACCGAAGCGCCTTGACGCCCGACGAGAACGTGTTCTAATTTTTGGCATGCGCAGATTTGACGGACGCCGCGTGATGGTGACGGGAGCGGGCTCCGGCATCGGGCAGGGCATCGCCTTGCGGTTGCTGGACGAGGGGGCGCAGCTGGTCGCCGCCGATATCGATGCGGCGGGCTTGGCAGCTACCGCCGGCAAGGCGGGTGACGGCGCCGAACGCCTGCGCACCGTCGAGGTGGACACGGCCGATCCGGCGTCCGTGCGCACGGCGACCGGACAGGCGCTCGAGTTCCTCGGCGGGCTGGACGTGCTGGTCAACGCCGCGGGCATCCTGCGGCCCGCGCGCACCCACGAGATGCCGCTCGAAGTCTGGGACCAGGTGATCAGGGTGAATCTCACCGGCACCTTCTTGATGACCCAGGCCGCGCTGCCCGCTCTGCTGGACACCGGACGCGGCGTGGTGGTCAACATCTCCTCGACGGCGGCCTTCAGCGCGGCGCCCTACCTCGCCTCCTATGCCGCGTCCAAGGGCGGCGTGAACGCCTTCACCCACTCCATCGCCCTGGAGTACGCCAAGCAGGGGTTGCGCGCGGTGAACATCGTTCCGGCGGGCATCACCAGCGGTATCACGACGAAGTCCATCCTGGATCAGCCCGAGGGGTTCGATCCACAGCTGTTCTCCCGGCTGACCGGATGGCTCAACGGTGGCGCGCTGGGCAGCCCGGAGGACATCGCCGGAGTGGTCGCCATGGTCGCCTCCGACGACGGGCGGTACATGACCGGCACCGAGATCCGGGTGGACGGCGGCGCGCTGATGTAGTCAGCGGGGGGTCGCGACCAGCAGGTGATGCGGGATCGGCGTATTCGCCAGGCGACGGTGCTCGACATCGCAGCCCGCCTGTTCCAGCGCCGAGATCACCTCCGGCACCGGACGCAGCGTGAAGCCATAGGACGTGAACGGCAGTTTCGCCATCGCGTCCGGATCGCCGATGCCGATCACCAACCGGCCGCCCGGCCGGACCACCCGGGACAGCTCGGCGCAGGCCGCGGTCAGATCCGGCACGAAGTAGACGGTGTTGACCGTGATCGCGGCGTCCAGGCTGTCGTCCGCCAGCGGCAGCGCGGTGAGCGAACCCTCGGCCAGGCGCAGGCGACCGGAATCGAGGTCGCTCGCACGACCCGAGCGCGCCCGGGCCAGCATGTCCGCGGAGATCTCCACACCGTGCACCACGCCGTCCGCGCCGACCCGATCGAGCAGCAGGGAAAGCCCTGCGCCGCCGCCGAATCCGATGTCGGCGGCGGTGCCGCCCGGTGCGACGTCCGTGGCCTCGACCGCTCCGGCGATGGCGACTTTGTTGCCGCGATTGAGCAGAAAGGCGACACCCTTGCCGAGCACGCCGTGCGGATTGCCGAGCTGACCGGCGAGGGTGGACAGCAGGCGGGCGCGAACGGAGTTCATGGGCGTCATCGTATCGGCCCCGCCGTAGCGGACGACGCGGTGAATGTCCGAATACTGTTCCCCTGGTATCCGTTCGGATACCGCGCTGCCTAGCGAAGGACGACCGCGATGCGCCGACCGATGATCGTTTTCGCCGCCTGCGCGCTGGCTCTGCTTTCCGGTCAGCCCGCATCGGCTGCCGCGCCGTGGGGGCCGCTCGCGCCGCCGAATCCTTTCCTCGGCCCGCCCGGCACCGCGACCATGCACGGCGACGCGGGGTCCTCGGACGTGACCGCGCTGGCCGGGCCCGGAGTCCGTGCCGCGACCGTCGCGGCGTATCCGCTGGCCTCCGCGTGCCCCACGCTGCTGGAAGGGTCGGACCGTCTCGTGGTCGCCCTGTGCACCGCGATCGCGGGACAGACCCCGACGGTGCAGCTGCTCGATCCCGCGGCTCCGGGGCCGCTGGCGAGCTCGCTCGCGGCGCTGCCGTTGGCCAAAGGCAGCTTGCTCGGCGGCGTCTACGCCTACCTCGACCAGGACGACCGCCTGGTGGTCGTGGACGGCACCGACCGGCTGCTCCGGATACGGCACGAGCGGGACGTGGCGGGGGCCTGGCGGCTGATCGGCGAGGACGCCGCCGACCTCGGCTCGGTGCTCCCACCCGGGGACGATGTGACCGGTCTCGTGCCGGATTGGTCGGGCAATGTGTGGTTCGCGACCGGCCAGGGCGTGGTCGGGTTCGTCACCGCCGCCGGTCAGGTGTCGACGCTGGCGCTGCCCGCGGGAGAACGCGTGGCCAACAGCATCTCGGCGGCGCCGAGCGGGCACGTCGCGGTGGCGACGACGCACGCGCTGTACGAACTGCGCGTCGCCGCGTCCGGGGCTCCGGAGATCGTGTGGCGCGCGGCCTACGACCGGGGCTCGGCGCGCAAGCCGGGGCAGCTGAGCTGGGGCACCGGTTCCACACCCACCTACTTCGGGCCTGCGACCGGTGCGGACTATCTGACCATCGTCGACAACGCCGCCGGGCAGGTGCGCGCGCTGGTATTCCGTTCGGGGACCGGCCAATTGATCTGCGCGGCGCCGGTGCTCGGCGAAGGCGGCCCGGGCAGCGAGAACTCGCCGGTCGGGATCGGCCGCTCGGTCTTCGTGGCAGGCACATACGGATACCCGTACCCGGCGCTCCCCGAGGGCGCGGGACCTGCGGTGCCTGCGAGCGCGCCGTTCACGGGCGGGATGACGCGCGTCGATGTGACCGGTGACGGATGCCGCGTGGTGTGGGAGAACACGATTCGCAGTGCGGCCGTACCGCGCCTGTCCACCGTGGACGGGCAGCTGTACACCGTCGCGCGCGTCGGCGCCGACCACACCACGCCCCTCGACGGGTACGCGTTCACCGTCCTCGACCCGGAAACCGGGGCGGTCACCGCCTCGCATCCCCTCCCAGGCACCATCGTCGACGATCCGCTCCAGACCGCGCCGCTGATCACCCAGGACGGCCACCTGCTGCAAGGGACGATCACCGGAATCCTGCGCGTCGGCTGACCTCGTGGACGTACCAGGAGGGTGATCCGGGTCACCATTCTCGATCTGCCCTCGACCTCGCCTCCGGATCACCGTTCCGGTTGTGCCCAGAAGGACGTGTCGGGCTGTACGACGATGGTCCCGGCCAGTCGTCGGATTGTGACGCGCGTCTCTCGAACTCGGGTGTCGCGGTGTCGATTTCGCGAGGTTCCGGCCGGTGCGGAGCCGAGTGAGGCGAAGATCACATACCTCGTTACGGTTGCGGCCGAGGTGCTGAATCGAGCGGGCGAACCGGTCGGATCGGGCCCCTTTTCCCGGCCGGTTAATCCGGAGCCTGTCGGGGAACTGGCCGGTCTTCCTCGCGCGCCACTATGTCCTTACCCGGTTTATTACCGCGTAAACAAACTTGTGGTCTCTTTCTTTCGCGGAAGTGTCAGCAACTGACAATTAGTGCAAATGAACGTGCAGGTGGGAGGCCATGTCAGCAACCATGGAGAGGTCTATCTTCTGGCCCGGCTAACGCCACGGAGAGGTTCCCGAGCTATTGCGAAGCCGATTCCGGGTGGGTGTTTCGCCGGTCTCGCCGACATGGTGCCCGGCCGTCGAAACGGCGAGCGCGCGGGTCGCATGTAGTTAGCTGACCCGGGCCGGAAGAGTGGTCCCGCAAGGGTTTGCTGGAGCGCTGCTTTATACGCTTGACCTCGGCGGGGAGGGTTGCGTAGGGATAACGATTGTGTAGAGTTGACGGTAACGCTGGCCGCAGCTCGAGCGCGACTCGCTGCGGCCAGCGGAACTCAAATGGGGGAGTATTCAAGCGATCTGGAAGCCACGTAGCTGCCGATTGTCCCGACTGTGTCGCTCAGGGTGTGCTGAATGTTGGCTGCGTCACAGTGGAAAGTTCATCGCCGGTGGTCGCGGCATCCGGTTCGGCCTGCTCCGTGACCGCACGCCGTCCCACGCCGAACACGTACACCAGGAACAACGCCTCGGCGGTGAACCCGATCGCGATGCGTATCGGTGCGGGCAGCGGACTCGGCGTCACGAATCCCTCGATGAAGCCACACACCAGCAACACGCCGACCAGGCCGAGCGCCACGGTCGCGGTCGCCCGGCCCTGCCTGGCCACCGCATCGACCCGGCTGAGCCGACCGGGATCGATCAGTGTCCAGCCGAGTTTCAGGCCCGCGCCGCCCGCCACGAACACCGCGGTCAGCTCCAGCGTGCCGTGCGGAAGGATGAAGCCGAAGAACGAATCCAGCCGCCCAGCGTCGGCCATCAGCCCCGCGGTGACGCCCAGATTGAGCGCGTTCATGAACAGCAGGTAGACCGCGGGCAGGATCAGCACCCCGGTGAACAAGGCGATCGCCGCCACCCACGCGTTGTTCGTCCACACCTGCGCGGCGAAAGCTCCCTGCGGATGCTCCGAGTAGTACGTCTCGAACGCGCCGCCCGGCGCGGTGAGACTTCGTGTGTCAGTCGGAATCCCGAGCACTTCGCGAGCCGAATCGAACCGGTCCACCCAGACGGCCAAGCCGGCCGAGACGAACAGGAACACCGCCGCCACGCCGACCCACCACGGCGACGAGCGATACAGCGCCGCCGGGAAGCGGTGGCTGAAGAATCGGCCGATCTCCTGCCAGGTGTCGGCTCGCGTCCCGAGCACCCGGCCCCGCGCACGCGCCAGCAGCGCGCTGAGTCCGGCGATCAGCTCGGGGTCCGGGCTGTGCGACTGCAGCCGCGCCAGCTGCTGGGAGGTGCGGCGGTAGAGCATGACGAGTTCGTCCGCCTCCGCCCCGGTCAGCTTGCTCCGTTTGGACAAGTAGTCGAGCCGGTCCCACGCCCTGCGGTTCGCCAGGCTGTATGCGTCCACGTCCATTCGGTTGCCTCCCACTCCCGCCGGTCGCAAGAATGCTATCGACATGGCTGAGTTCACCACCGGCGAAGCAGTGGCCCTCGAACTGCCGATCGCCCGGATCCCCACGAGGGCCAGCGCGTTCCTGATCGACGTGCTGGCCCAGTGCACGCTCGGGTTCGTGCTGCTGTTCGCGATCGTCACGCTGCTGCTGCCCGCGGGCCTCGACTCGGCCTGGCTCGACGTGGTGATGCTGGTCACCATCGTGACCGTGCTGGTCGGCTACCCGGTGACCTGTGAGACCGCTTGGCGCGGACGCACACTGGGCAAACTGATGCTCGGGCTGCGCGTGGTGCGCGAGGACGGCGGGCCGATCGACTTCCGGCACGCCCTCACCCGCGGCTTGGCGGGCGCGATCGTCGATTTCTGGATGCTCGGCGGGTTCGGCGCCATCGCGGTGCTCACCTCGATGTGCTCGCCGCATGCGCGTCGGATCGGTGACGTGCTAGCCGGCACCGTGGTCGTGCACGCGCAACGACCGCTGCCGCCGCCCGCGCTGGCGATCGCGCCGCCGTGGTTGACCGGGTGGAGCGCCCAGCTGGACCTGGCCGGGCTGCCGGAGGATCTGGCGTTGGCGGTGCGGCAGTACCTGACGCGCTTCCGCACGTTGACGCCCGCGGCGCAACATCATCTGGGCACGGCGCTCGTGGCCGAGGTGTGCGGCCGGCTGCGGGTCGCGCCGCCGACCGGTTGTCCGCCGCTGCAGATCCTCGGCGCGGTGATCGCCGAACGACAGCGCCGGGTGCTGCCGCCGCCGGTGTTCCCGGTGTTCCCGCCGCGCGCAGGTCAGCCGTACGCCGCTACGTAGTCGTCGACCTCGCGGGCGAAGGCGTCCTGTCGAGCGGGCGTGATCCAGGAGGCGCGGAACGAGTTCCTGGCCAACTCGGCCAGCCGATCGATCCCGAGCCCGGCCTGCTCGGCGAGTGCGAGGTAGTTGTCGGCCACGTACGCGCCGAAGTACGCGGGGTCGTCGCTGTTGACCGTCACGGTCAGGCCGCGATCGAGCAGGCCGACGATCTCCGCCGACTTCATCTGCGCGGTGACGAACGAGTTCGACACCGGACAGCAGGTGAGCGCGATTCCCCCGGATTTCGCCAGTTCCACCAGACGGTCGTCCTCCACGATGTTCGTGCCGTGATCGAGGCGGTCGACGGCGATATCCTCCAGTGCCTGGCGGATGTGCTCGACGGAATCCGGCTGGTCGATATCGCAGTGCATGGTGAGGAGGAACCCTTCGGCACGGGCGCGCGCGAAGACGGCGGCGAACTTGCTCGGCGGGTTGCCGCGCTCGTCGGAGTCGAGCCCCACGCCGACGATCCAGCTCTTGTAAGGCAGCGCTTCCAGCAGCGTCGCCATGGCGTACTCCGCCGAATGGTCGCGCAGGAAGCACAGGATCAGCTCGGCCGAGATCCCCAGCTCGCGCCGGGCCCGTGCGATCGCCGACCGGTATCCGCTGATCACCGTGGGGAACGGAACGCCGCGCCCGGTGTGTGCCTGCGGATCGAAGAACAGTTCGACATGACGCACGCCTTGCCCGTGTGCCCGGCGCAGATAGTCGAACGCGAGATCGTGGAAATCCTCCGGCCGCTGCAGTACGCGCATCGCGGGGTAGTAGACCCGGAGGAACGACGTCAGGTCGTGGAATCGATAGGTCTGCTTGACCTCGTCCACGCTTTTCTCCGGCAGTTCGATGCCGTTGCGCCGGGCCAGGCGGAACTTCAGTTCCGGCTCCAGCGTCCCTTCCAGATGCAGGTGCAGCTCCGCTTTGGGCAATCCGCGGACGAAGGCGGCGAGATCCGAGGCCATGAGGACATGATCCTCCTCAGAGGGCGCCGGACTGCTTCAGTTCCAGGTATTCGTCCGCCAGGGCTTCCGGCAATCGCGCCGGGGACGCCGCAACGACCGCGATCCCGGTGCGGCGCAGCGATTCCTGCACCAGTGCCCGTTCGGCCAGCACGGATTCGGCCGCGGCCGCCGCGTAGAGGTCGGGCAGCGTGTCGCGCCGCACGGCGGCCGCGGCGACATCGGGGTCGGTCACCGAGACGATGAGCACCCGGTGCCGCTGCGCGAGCACCGGCAGCACGGGCAACAGGTTCTCCTCGACCGCCGCGCCGTCGAGGCTGGTGAACCAGACGACCAGGCTGCGCCGGCGGGTGCGCTGGATGGCCGCCCGCACCAGTCCGGCGCTGTCGGTGTCGACCAGGGCCGCGGTGATGCCCGCCATCGCGTGCATCAGCTTCAGCTGCAACCCTTTTCCACCCGCGCCACGGACCTCGGCGCGCGGTTGCCGGTCGAAGGCGAGCAGGTCGACCGAGTCCCCGGCAGCGGCCGCCAGACCGCCCAGCAGCAGGGCCGCCTCGATGCTCGCGTCCAAGCGCGTGCCCGCACCGACCCGGCCCGCGCTGACCCGCCCGGTGTCCAGCAGCATCAGCATGTGCCGGTTGCGCTCCGGGCGCCAGGTGCGGACCAGGACGTCGGTGGCGCGGGCGGTGGCGCGCCAGTCGATGGCGCGCACGTCGTCCCCGGCGACGTACTCGCGGAACGAGTCGAATTCGGTGCCCTGTCCGCGCAGGTTGGCCACATTGCGGCCGTCGAGATGCTGCAGCCGCTTGACTTTCGACCGCAGCAGCCGCTCGGCGCGGAACGCGGGCAGCGCGCGGATCCGGGCGGGCACGCTGCGCCTGGTCTGCCTGCCCGCCAGTCCGAGTGGGCCGAGCAGCCGCACCGTGACCTGGCCCGCGACCCGATCGCCCCGATAGGTGGGCGTGAGCGTGGTGCGCAGCCGGACCTTGGTGCCAGGAGCCAGATCCAGCCGGTGCGCGCGGGGTTCGGCGCGTGCGCTGTCGGGCCAGTCGTCCCACACCGTGCCGCGCAGCACGCGGGTTCCGGTGTTGACCGCCACGAGTTCCACCTCGGCGCTGCGCCCGAGCCGCACCGTGGTCATGGCCTCGCGGGAAAGTGTCAGCTCTCGCGCTCGCCCCGCCGCAGCGAGGTCGATGAGCAGCCCGGCCGCCAGGACGGAGGTCAGCACCACCACGCCGAGCAGGGACGGCAGGACCAGGGTGACGAACAGGGCCGCCACGCCTGCCGCGGCGGCCAGCCGACCGGTGACGACCATCGGCTACACCGGGACCGGAACCGACAGCAGCAGCGACGCCAGCACGCCCTCGGTGGTCACGCCGTCCAGCTCGGCCTCCGGACGCAGGTGCAGACGGTGCCGCAGCACGGCGACCGCGACGGCTTTCACGTCGTCCGGCGTGACGAATCCGCGACCGTTGAGCCAGGCGAACGCGCGCGAGGCCGCCATCAGCGCGGTCGCGCCACGGGTCGAGGCGCCGTGCTGCACGGCGGGCGAGGTGCGGGTGGCCCGGCACACGTCGACGGTGTAAGCGAGCACCTCCGGGCTGATCGTCGTCTGCGCGATCGCGGCGCGGGCGGCGGTGATGTGCTCGGGGCCCGCCACGGGACGCAAACCCGCGGCGGTCAGATCGCGGGGATCGAAGCCGGCGGCGTGGCGTTGCAGAATGCGGAACTCGTCGTCGCGGCCGGGCAGGTGGATGTCCACCTTGAACAGGAACCGGTCCAGTTGCGCCTCCGGCAGCGGATAGGTGCCCTCCTGCTCGATCGGATTCTGAGTGGCGACCACGACGAACGGATCGGGCAGCGGCTGCGGCTTCCCGTCCACCGAGACCTGCCGTTCCTCCATCGATTCCAGCAGCGACGACTGGGTTTTCGGCGGCGTGCGGTTGATCTCGTCGGCGAGCAGCAGGTTGGTGAACACCGGACCGTGGCGGAAGGTGAACTCCGCGGAGTGCGGATCGTAGATCTGCGACCCGGTGACGTCGCCGGGCATCAGGTCCGGGGTGAACTGCACTCGCGCGTGCTCCAGGTCCAGCGCGGTGGCCAGCGCCCGCACCAGCAGCGTCTTCGCCACCCCCGGCACGCCTTCGAGCAGCACGTGGCCACGGCACAGCAGGGCGAGCACCAGGTACATGACCGCGGAGTCGTTGCCGACCACCGCTTTGCCGATCTCGGCGCGCAGAGCGTGGAACGCCGCGCCCGCTTGCTCCGCCGTCGGGGTGGTCTCGGTGCTGGTCATTGCATCTCCTGTGGTTCGCGGGAGTTCCCGCATGCCGTGGGCCGGACAAGGGTGGGGCGAGGGCGTCTCATCCGACCTCCGATTCGATCCATTCGAGCTGCGCCGCGACTACCTGGAGCGCCCCGGGATCGGGGACCGGCCCGAACAAGGCCGCGCCGATCAGCGCGGGATCGGTTCCGAGACGCGCGGCGATCGCGGCGACGACACGGTCCGGCGGAGTGTCGGCCGTGATGCCGAGCGGAGTGCGGACGCGGCGCAGCGTGGCCGCGCGCAGCTTGCCCGCCACGTGGTCGTGGTCCTTCGAGCGGCGGTACAGGGCGGCCTGGCCGGCGAGCAGTTCGTTCGCCGCCACCTCGACCGGACGCGGCTCACGCACCAGAGCGCCACGCCTGCGGGCACGCCACCACACCACCAGCGCGGCGGCGATCAGGAACTGCACGCCGCCGTAGAAGACCGGCGCGGGCAGCCGGTCCCAGATCGCGTCGTCGCCCGGCCCGAAGCCGGGACCGTCCGGTGGAGGGACATCGGGCAGATCCGGTGGCGGTTGCGGCGTCGGAGGGGTAGGCGC
Organism: Nocardia abscessus; assembly: GCF_015477775.1. Classification (GTDB taxonomy): domain Bacteria; phylum Actinomycetota; class Actinomycetes; order Mycobacteriales; family Mycobacteriaceae; genus Nocardia; species Nocardia abscessus_A. The sequence goes on from NZ_JADLQO010000001.1 coordinate 808,529, forward strand.
GGTCGGTGCGCCGCAGGATTGCAGCGCGCCGTAGACCAGCAGCAGCAACGCGGCAGCCCCGGCGAGCACGGCCCAGAACCTGGGGTCGCGCAGCAGCTTCGGCAGCGGTGGCAGCGTGCGCCTGGTACGCGGCGCCTTCTCCACCGCCTCGACTTCGGTGGGTTCCGGTGCGGGCGGCGGCGCGGAGGCGGAGAACCGGTCGGCGTATTCCAGCCTGCGATATTCGTCCTCGGTGGCGCGGCGGCCGCCGTAGACCACCTCGTCGAAACTGTGTGCGGCGGGTTGGATCTCGGTGGCGACCTCGAGCGGCAACGCGGTCGTGACGTCGTCGGCGGTTTCCCGCGCGGTGCGCGATCGCCGGACCTCGAGCACGCCGCCCTGTTCCAGGCCGCGCAGCACGGCGCGGAAACGTTCGCGCAGGGCACGGTCGAAATCCCGGTGCTGCGCGGCCGCTTCGGCGGCGGCGCGGTGGTGGGCGGCGGCGCCGAGCCGTGGTGTGCCGGGCGCCGGATCGTGCGTCGTGGCGGGACCCTTGTTCAGCGTGACCTCGTTCGCACCGCGCGGCGGTCGTGGATCGCTCATCGCGCCTCCTGGCGGGGGACGCGAATGTCCAATCCCTCTCTGCGGCAACGGCGGTCGACGTAGCAGACCACGCGCGAATTGGCCTCGACCACTTCGCTGAATGCCGCGAGCAGCAGCACCGCCGAGGTGGTCAGCACGATCACCGGCCACTTGTGGGTACCGGAGAAGTCCGAGACGAACAGCGGAACGGCCAGCAGCGGGACCGCGAGCAGCCCGAACAGGGCGCGCTGGGCGATCCACAGCCCGGTGGTCGGCCACTCCGCGCCCTCGGTGAGCAGTTTCGCGCGGGCGATGCCGTCGCGGTGCGAGGTGCGTTCGACGAAAAGCACGGGCACCGCGACCCACCGGCGGGCGCGCAGCCAGCCCAGCCAGATCGCCGCGAGCGGCAGCGTCACGAGCGGCAGGCCGCTCACTGCCAGCACGCCGACGCCCGCCAGCGTGAACAACAGCTGGAACACCAGCAGCGGGCCGAATGCGGCGCCGAACCGGCGCAGCGCCGTCGGCAGGCCGATCGGTGCGCCGCCGACGGTCGCGACGCCCAGCGCCACCGTCGTGCCGCGTAGCGCGAACCGCAGCAACCACGCACAGCCCGCGGTGGACAGGATCGCCGCCCAGGCGGTGCCCGGGTCGGAGCCGTCGGTCAGCCCCGAGACGCCCGCGGTCACCGCGATCACCACCGCTTCGGCGACGAGCAAACCCGTCGCGCTCACCGCGGCCAAGGCGCGGATGTTCGCCTGGATCAGCGCGAACGGCACATCGAGCAGTTCACGGAAACTCAGCGGTCGGATCGGCACCGTCGTTCCAGGAGACCCCGGTACCGGATCTGTTCCCGCCCCGACGGCGCCGGCCGGTTCGGCGGCTGGCAGCACGGGGCGAGTCTAACCGTCAGCCCCGCAGCAGGCGGTCCACCACGTGGCGGTAACGGGCCGGATCGATGGGCGGAAGGCCGAGCAGCGCGCGCAGATACACGCCGTCGCCGACCAGCCGGATGATGTCGGCCTGGACCGGGTCGGCGACCTCCTCGTCCAGACCGTCCGACCACGAGTTCATCAGCTCGGCCATCGCCTGCTGCACCTCGTCGGGCTCCGGGGTGGCGTCGATGGTGCGCATGGTCGCGAGCATGGACCGGTAGAGCGCGAGTTCGACCGCGTCCGCGGCGTTGTCCGCGTTCGGCGTCTGCAGATACCACTCGGCGACCGTGGCGCCCTTCGCGGCCGCGGCGTCGAGCTGTTCGCCCGCGCGGTCGGCCAGTCGGCCGACCAGCCCCGCCAGCAGCGCGTCCTTGCTCTTGAAGTGATAGAGCAGCCCGCCCTTGGAGACGCCCGCGGTGGCCGCGACGTTCTCCAGCGTCACATGCGACATGCCCTTTTCCAGGAGCAAGGTCTCGAGCGCGTCCAGAATGCGGTCGCGGGTGTCTGCCGTCACCGGAATGACTATACCGTCTGGACGGTCGAGACGTTACTATACCGTCTGGACGGTAATAAAATCGGACGACGGAAGTCGAGAAGGCCATGACCACCGAGACCGCGCAGACCACCGCACAATCGCCTGTCGCCCCACCCCGTGCCGGAGCGCGCGAGTGGGCGGGATTGGCGGTGCTCGCGCTCGCCCTGCTGCTGCTCGCCGTCGACGCGACCGTGCTGGACCTGGCCGTGCCCGCGATCAGCGCCGATCTCGCGCCCACCACGCCGCAACTGCTGTGGATCATCGACGTGTACTCGTTCGTGCTGGCCGGATTGCTCGTCGTCATGGGCAACCTGGGCGACCGGATCGGGCGGCGCAGACTGCTGCTGCTCGGCGCGGCCGCGTTCGGCGTCGCCTCCGCGTGCGCGGCCTGGTCGGTGACGCCGGAAATGCTGATCGCGGCGCGCGTGCTGCAGGGCGTCGCCGGAGCCACGCTGATGCCCGCCACCCTGGCCCTGATCAGGTCGATGTTCCTCGACCCGCGGCAGCGCACCGTCGCCATCGCGGTGTGGAGCGCCATGGCGGGCGGCGGCGCGGCGGCGGGACCGCTGCTGGGCGGCTGGCTGCTCGAGCACTACTGGTGGGGCTCGGTGTTCCTGGTGAATCTGCCGGTCATGCTGGTGCTGATCGGGCTCGGGCCCGTCCTGATCCCGGAGTCGCGCGATCCGAAGCCCGGTCGCTTCGACCTGCCCAGCGCCGTGCTGTCGATGCTCGCGCTGGTGCCCGTCGTGTACGCGGTGAAGGAATTCACGGCGCACGGCCCGGGCATGCGACCGGTCCTGGTCGGTGCGCTCGGCGTGCTGTCGGGCGTGTGGTTCGTGCGCAGGCAGCGACGGCTCGCGCAGCCGATGCTCGATCTGAAGCTGTTCGCGCTGCCCAAGTTCCGTACGGCCGTGCTGACCAACCTGCTCTCGGTCTTCGCGCTGGCCGGTGTCCTGTTCTTCGGCTCGCAGTACCTGCAGCTGGTGCTCGGACGCTCGCCGATGCAGGCGGGCTTGCTCCTGCTGCCGGGTCTACTGGCCGGCATGATCGCCTCGCTCGCCGCGGCCTGGTTGGTGCGGCGGCTGCGGCCGGGCACGGTGCTCGGCGGCGCGTTGACCACGGCGGCGGTGGGCGCGGCGCTGTTCGGCCGGCTGGGCCCGGACGCGGCCACCAGTACGACGCCGTTCGTGCTCGGCTTCCTGTTCGTCGGGGCAGGTGTCGGCGTCGCGCTGACGGTGTCGTCGGATCTGGTGGTCGGCTCGGCGCCCGCGGAACGCGCGGGTGCGGCCGCCGCGGTGTCGGAGACCGCGTACGAGACCGGCATCGCGCTCGGCGTCGCGATCCTCGGCAGCGTGGTCATGGCGATCTTCCGTAGCGGCCTGGATCTGAGTCAGGTGCCGGGCGATCGGGCGGACGTCGTCTCGGAATCCCTCGGCGCGGCGACGGCTTTCGCCGCTGAGCTGCCGGAGGCCGCCGGGAACGCGTTCCTCGCCTCGGTGCACGAATCGTTCGTCTCCGGCATCCACTTCGCGGCCATCGGCACCACGTCGATTCTGTTGGTCGCCGCGGTGGTGGCGTTCCGGTTGCGCAGCGTCCGTGCGTGATCGGTGGTTCGCGGCTGCACTGACGACGCGATGACCAGCCGGCGTGCATCCGGCCGGGGGAGCCGACGCCTTCGGGAGACTCCATACCCAGGCGTCGGCACCCCGGCGTGACGGCTTGCATTGCTGAGCGTGCGGGGGTGCGCTCCTGGCACGTTGCAGGGCCGGCGCTATGCGGGGCGCGCGAGCCGGGTCGGCGCGAGGCGGCCGCGCAGCGTGACGGATTCGCCGAGCCGCCACTGCTCGGCTTCGGTGACGGCGGCCGCCGCGACGGTGTTGCCGGAGGCGAGCAGCAGACCCTCGTGCTTGGCGAGTTCGCACAGGCGGGCGGCCTCGTTGACCGCGTCGCCGATCACGGTGAACTCGTAGCGTTGATGAGCGCCGACATTGCCCGCGACCACCCGCCCCGCCGCCACGCCGATGGCGGCCACGAAATCGCCGCCCGCGGTGTCGAGCCGGGCCCGGATCGCGCGGGCGGTGGCCAGCGCCGCACCCGGGGCGTCGGGCAGGCGCGCGGGCGTGCCGAAGACGGCGAGGGCGGCGTCGCCCTCGAACTTGTTGACCAGCCCGCCGTGGCGCTCCACCTCGTCCACCACGATGCCGAAGAACCGGTTGAGGATGGCGACCATCTCGGGCGCCGGGATGGTCGCGGCCATGGTGGTCGAGCCGACGATGTCGATGAACAGCGCCGCCGCGTCGGTCTCCACGCCGCCGAGCGCCGGGTCGCTCGCCAGCGCCGCCGCGGCGACCTCCCGCCCGACGTGCCTGCCGAACAGGTCCCTGATCTGTTCCCGCTCGCGCAGCCCCTCCACCATGTGGTTGAAACCGCTTTGCAGCTCACCCAGTTCGGTGCCGTCGTAGACGGCCAGCGCGACATCGAGGTCGCCGTCCTCCACCTGACGCATCGCGCGCCGCACGCCGAGGACCGGGGCCACCGTGGCGGCCAGGGTCTGCGTCATCAGCAGCAGGCCGAAAACCAGGGTCGCGCCGCCGAGAGACAGCACGCAGACCGCCAGCCGGGCCTTGGTCACGTCGTCCAGCGCGAGCGCGAGCACCGCGAGCACCATCATCCCGGCCACCGGAACGCCCGAGCCGACCAGCCAGACCACCAGCGATCGTCCGAAGACGCCGATGCCGCGCCGCCGCCCGGATGCCGCCGCTTCCAGCACCCGGGCGGTGACCGGCCGCAGGGCGAACTCGATGATCAGGTAGCTGTTCGCGCACACCACGATGGCGCTGATCGCGATGCCGAAAGCCACCTTCGGCACGAGCCGCGGTTCGGCCAGGCCGTACAGCGTGGTCAACAGGACGAGCCCGCCGAACCACAGCAGCGCTTGGTCACGCACCAGCCTGCGCGGGATCGCCGTGGCCGCGGCCTGCTCCTCCTCGGTCGGCACGCGCTCCGGATCGGTGGCCCACCGCAGAGCGCGCAGGCCGCGGGTGGTGCCCCACCACAGCCCGATCAGCAGCGCGCAGGTCGCGTAGAGCGGTGCGGCGAGCACGTCGAGCAGCAGCAGATCCCGGGTGAACACCGACGGCCCCGGCAGGACGAAACCGACCAGGGCGATCGACACGACCATGCCCGTCAGATTTCCCAACAGGGTGGGCACGGTGATCAACAGCTGGACGCGGATGCGCCGCAGCCCCGACGACTCCTCAGCCGACCCGAGCAGTCGCGACCCCCACGGCGCCGCGGCGAGCGTCACCTCCCTGTGTTGCATGGGTGCAGCGTATGCCGACCGGCGACGCACCGCCCCGGGTCGTGTTGGCCCAAGGCCGCTCCGGGTCTTCGCACACGTCCAAGCAACCCACCGGAGCCGGGCGCTGGAGTCTGCCCGCAGAACGCCGACGCGGGTGGGCCATGCTCGCGGTGGTGCGAGCGCGCATCCGCGGGAGCCGGATGCGCGGCTGCGGTGGCGAAGCCTGAGCTCCGGTCAGCGCCCGGGTGGCAGTTCGCGGCGGTTGGGCTCGGGCAGTTCGGGATGGTGGTGAGCGGGCAGTTCGTCGCGGCGGGCGCCGGTGGGCAGGCCGTAACCCGCGGCGCCGGTCGGCGGAAGGGAGGAGTAGCGCGGGGCGTGCGGCGCGTTGTAGCCGGCGTCGACCACGGTGGAGGCGATGTGCTGGGCGTGCGCGATTTCCGGCGAGCCGGGCTGAAGCTGGTAGCCGACGGCCTGTGGCTGCGACGTGTGCCCGTCCACGGTGACCTTGCGCGTACGGCGCAGTGTGAAGGTGATCTCCTCGACCTCTTCGAACGCCTGCCGCGCGGTACGCAGCGGATGCGTCGCCGTATCGATCGCGTTGGCCACGAACGACGGGACCAGCGGCCGGATGAAACGCGCCGCGGTGTCGCTGAACGGCACCGTGCCGATCAGCGGCAGCTCGAGACCGCCGCCGCTCGGTGGCGGGGCAGGTGTGGCCGCGGCCGGGGGATTCACCGCTACCGGGGCGGGTAGGTGCGGCGTCACCTCGTGGGGCATGGCGCTGTCCTTTCGATCGTCCGCCGCGGCGGGAAGTTCGGGGCGGCGCGGCGGTTCGGTGATCCCGATCTCGATGCCGCCGATCGCCGCGATGATGCGAGTGCGCTGCCGTTCCCGGTCGATGGCCGTGTCCGCCTCGACGGCGAGGCGAGCGGCGGTGAGCTGCTGCTCGGCGCGCAGGGTCTCGGCCTCGGCGCGCACCTCGGCCTGCTTGACCGCGATGGCCGCGTCGGCCTCGCGTTCGGCGCGGTCGTGCACGGTGCGCGCCGCGTTGTGCCGGTCGAACGATGTCTCGCCACGCCACCAGCGCAGCACCAGCGGCAGCAGGGCCAGCGCGACGAACGCCAGGATGGTGAGAATGCGCAGCGGCAACGCCTCGCGCACGGTGTAGTCGTTCATCGCCTGCCAGCGCGCGCCGAGCCCGCGGTCGGCGTCGTCGAAGGCGGCGGTCCGCGCGGCTGTCAACGCGTCCTGACCGGCGTCGATCCGGCGGTCGGCGGCGTCAACCCGGCCCTGCGCGGTGGCGAGCTGCTTGCGGGCGTCGTCGAGCATGGCGTTGGCCGTCCGGGCCTCCGGCCCGCGGCCGGGCACGCCGGTGATCCTGGTCCGCGGGCACTCCGGGGTCGGGTTGAATTCGCAGCGGGCGACCACCAGGGCGTGATCGATATCGTTCTGGGCCATGGCGATCGCCTGTTCGAGCGCTGCCCGGTCGGCTCTCGCCCGGTCCAGGTCCGCGTGCGCCGCGACGACCCGCGGCGCCGAATCGAGCGAGCGTTGCGCCTTCTCGTCCAGCAGCCGGTCGACGGACCCGCTGAACAGGACGATCGCGGCGAGCTCGGCGATCAATCCACCGGCCAGCACAGCCAGCGCGAACCGGCCGATCAGCCCGAGCCGGTCCGGCCCACCGCTCGGCCGCGCCGTCGCCAGCGCCCGGGCGAGCGCGCCGGTCAGCGCCGCGACCACGACGCCCGCTGCCACCGCGGCGGGCCACGGCCAGGCCGACCCCGCGGCGAGGGCGCAGACCACACCGGAGATCGTCGCGAACAGCGCCACGACAGCGCCCGTGACGGCGTATCCGGCGCGCTCGTGGCGATCGGTGATCCCGCTGGTCCTGCCCCCGCCGAGCCAGGTGAACAAGCCGGTGACGGTCATCGGAATGCACATCCTTCACGTCCCAGGCGCTTTCACGGGCGCGACGAAACTGTCACGGATTCGTTGTGACAGCGTGACAGGCATCCTGGCCCGGCAGCGAGCAGGGAAGGCTGGATGTGTTCAGGCTCACAGGCCGGTCGCGCTCGTGCCCGGTGTGGCGGGCGGATGGGCCTACGCTGTCGCGGTGATTCGTTTCGGTGCGAACGATCCGAGGAGGTCCCTGCGTGCGCAGAGTGGTGTTGGTGCTCCTCGCGGCGGCGCTGCCGATGTGGCCGGTTAGCGCGGGCGCGTCCCCGGCCGACGGGTCACTGGACCGGCTGGTCGCCCTGGTGATCGAGCGCCTGGATACCGCCGACGCCGTCGCCGCGGCGAAGTGGGCGGCCGCGGGCGAGCACGGCATCGAGCCCGCCATCGACGACCCGGTCAGGGAAGCCGAGGTCTACGACGCGATGGCGCGGCTCGGCAACGGCCGTGACCTGCCGGAGAACTGGGTGCGGCAGGTTTTTCTCGGGCAGATCGAGGCGAACAAGACGGTGCAGCGGGGGCTGATGCTGCGGTGGCGCTTCGACCCGGCTGCCGCGCCCACCGCGCCCGCGGGGCTCGCGTCGGTGCGTCCGGTGATCGACCGGGTGAACGTCGAGATCCTCGACCAGCTGGCCACCCGCCGGGCGGAGCTGACCGCGCCGGATTGCGCGGAACGATTGGCGCGCAGCGTGTTCGGCGTGTTCACCACCGGTCGTGGTGACCCGCTGCACCGAGCGGCGCTGGTACGGGCAGCCGCGTCGCTCTGCCCGGCGTAGGCCCGGCCCGGCGGGGTCGGCCGGAGTGCGCCGGAAAGATGTGTCCAATACCACTTTCCAAGATTTGCTGGTTATGTGCTGAATGACACATCGGACAAAAGAGGCCGGACGGTCGGATCACATTCATGGCTTGTCACGCCCGTGTCGCAAATATCTCACCCGCCCGTTCGGCGAGTTAGCCGCCGCCGCTTGGTTTGCCGTGTCGCGAACGGGGGAAATCCTTTTCGACGCAGGTGAGGGCGGTTTCCCGGCCTAGTGAGGAAGGTCTCGGGGCAGTGTCGCGCGTCGGTTTTCCCAGCTGGCACCGGGTGCCACGGGGATCGATCGCACGGCACTCGCTGCTTTACACTGGACAACGCGCACACGTGGAGGACCGAATGCAGAAGCCCAGCTAAACCTAGTTATTAGCACAACCTAAGTTGGTTGGGCCCTGGACCTGACTTATCGTTTGCTCTTACGCCGAACACAGAACGTTCGGCTACCTCGCCCGCTCGGGCAGCCCCTAGCCAGGTGCTCAGCGTAGCGGGCGGGCACCCGCTCGGAGGTAAGGATCTTGTTAGGGATCCGTTACCGAAGGGCACCCACTACGTCACAGAAGCGGGTGGAGACAACTGCAGACCTGACTGCACGCCGAAGACCATCAGCGCGGCTGGCTTCGGAACGTACGGGCGCAGTCTTGTACGGAGGCGTTCGACGAAAGGCCGTTTTTTCTTCGAAGGCCGACTTTCTTGAAGGCAGAGGCATGACGCAACTTCCTGGCCACCGGTCACCTGGACCCATCGGGCTCTACGACCCGGCGAACGAGCACGACGCTTGCGGCGTCGCGTTCGTCGTCGACATGCACGGCCGCCGCAGCCGCGACATCGTCGACAAGGCTATTACGGCTCTGTTGAACCTGGAGCACCGTGGCGCCGCGGGCGCCGAGCCCAACAGTGGTGACGGCGCGGGCATCCTGATCCAGGTCCCGGACCGCTTCTTCCGCGCCATCGTGGACTTCGAGTTGCCGCCGGAGGGCTCCTACGCCACCGGTATCGCCTTCCTTCCGCAGGCCCGCCGCGAAGCCGCGCGCGCGGCCTACGGCGTGGAGAAGATCGTCAAGGAAGAGGGCCTCGAGGTCCTGGGCTGGCGTGAGGTGCCGATCGACGAGTCGTCGCTCGGCGCGCTGGCGCGCGACGCCATGCCGACCTTCCGGCAGATTTTCATCGCCTCGCCGAAGAACGCTTCCGATCCACTGTCGGACCTGGATCTGGAGCGTCGCGCCTACGTGGTGCGCAAGCGGGTCGAGCGCGAGCTGGGGTCGGCCGGTGCGGGTGAGGGCGCGGTCGGCAGGGAGTCGGTCTACTTCCCGAGCCTGTCCGGGCAGACCTTCGTCTACAAGGGCATGTTCACCACGCCGCAGCTGCGCGCGTTCTACCTGGACCTGCAGGATTCCCGGGTGGAGAGCGCGCTGGGCATCGTGCACTCCCGCTTCTCCACCAACACCTTCCCGTCCTGGCCGCTCGCGCACCCGTTCCGCCGGGTGGCGCACAACGGTGAGATCAACACCGTCACCGGCAACGAGAACTGGATGCGCGCCCGCGAGGCGCTGCTGCGCAGCGACGTCTTCGGCGTCGACTCCGCGGGCAAGAACCGGCTGGAGAAGATATTCCCCGTCTGTACCCCGGGGGCGAGCGACACCGCCCGGTTCGACGAGGTGCTGGAACTGCTGCACCTCGGCGGCCGCAGCTTGCCCCACGCCGTGCTCATGATGATCCCCGAGGCCTGGGAACGCAACGAGACCATGGACCCGCGTCAGCGGGCCTTCTACGAGTACCACTCGATGCTGATGGAGCCGTGGGACGGCCCCGCATCGGTGTGCTTCACCGACGGCACCGTCGTCGGCGCCGTCCTCGACCGCAACGGCCTGCGGCCCAGCCGCATCTGGGTGACCGACGACGGCCTGGTCGTGATGGCCTCCGAGGTCGGCGTGCTGGACATCGACCCGTCCAAGGTGGTCAAGAAGGCGCGTCTGCAGCCGGGCCGCATGTTCCTGGTCGACACCGCCCAGGGCCGCATCGTCGGTGACGACGAGGTCAAGTCCCAGCTCGCCGCCGAGCACCCCTACCAGGAGTGGCTGGACGCGGGCGTATCCCGCCTGGCCGACCTGCCCGACCGCCCGCACGTGCACATGTCGCACGATCGCGTGCTGATCCGTCAGCAGATCTTCGGATACACCACCGAGGAGCTCAACCTGCTGATCTCGCCGATGGCCAAGACTGGCGGCGAAGCGCTCGGCTCGATGGGCACCGACACTCCGATCGCGGTGCTCTCGGCGCGTCCGCGCCTGCTGTTCGACTACTTCTCCCAGCTGTTCGCGCAGGTCACCAACCCGCCGCTGGACGCGATCCGGGAAGAGGTGGTCACCAGCCTCAAGCGAAACATCGGCCCCGAGGCCGACCTGCTGCACCCGGGCCCGGAGTCCTGCAACATGATCGCGCTGGAGCAGCCGATCCTGGACAACGACGAGCTGGCCAAGCTCGTGCACATCAACGACGACGGATCGCACCCCGAGCTGCGCTCGGTGGTCGTGCGCGGCCTGTACCCGGTGAAGAAGGGCGGCAAGGGCCTGCGCAAGGCGCTGGAGGCGATCAACACCCAGGTGTCGGCCGCCATCGACGGCGGAGCGCGGATCATCGTGCTGTCCGACCGCGAGTCCAACGAGAAGCTGGCGCCGATCCCGTCGCTGCTGCTCACCTCTTCGGTGCACCACCACCTGGTGCGCGAGCGCACCCGCACCATGGTCGGCCTGGTCGTGGAGGCCGGTGACGCCCGCGAGGTGCACCACATGGCCACCCTGGTCGGCTTCGGCGCCGCCGCGATCAACCCGTACATGGCCTTCGAGACCATCGAGGACATGCTCGAGCGCAACGCGCTGGAGATGCCGGGCAGCACCGGCGATCTGGCCGCCGACTACCGCAAGGCGGTTGCGAACTACAACAAGGCCGCGGGCAAGGGCGTGCTGAAGGTGATGTCCAAGATGGGCATCTCCACCCTGGCCTCCTACAACGGCGCCCAGCTGTTCCAGGTGATCGGCCTGTCGCAGGACCTGGTGGACGAGTACTTCACCGGCCTGCGCTCGCACCTGGACGGCATCGGCCTGGACGAGATCGCCGACGACGTCGCGCAGCGGCACCGGATCGCGTTCCTGGAGAACCGCAACGAGCGCGCGCACCGCGAACTCGAGGTCGGCGGTGAGTACCAGTGGCGGCGCGAGGGCGAGTACCACCTGTTCAACCCGGACACGGTGTTCAAGCTGCAGCATGCCACCCGGTCCGGCCAGTACTCGATCTTCAAGGAGTACACCAAGCTGGTCGACGACCAGTCCGAGCGGCTGGCGTCGCTGCGCGGTCTGTTCAAGTTCAAGCACAAGGCGCGCAGCCCGATTCCGATCGAAGAGGTCGAGTCGGCCGCGGAGATCGTGAAGCGGTTCTCCACCGGCGCGATGAGCTACGGCTCCATCTCGGCCGAGGCGCACGAGACCCTGGCGATCGCGATGAACCGTCTCGGCGGCCGGTCGAACTCGGGTGAGGGCGGCGAGTCGCCGGCTCGCTTCGAGCCGGAGGAGAACGGCGACTGGCGGCGCAGCGCGATCAAGCAGGTGGCCTCCGGCCGCTTCGGCGTGACCGCGCACTACCTGACCAACTGCACCGACATCCAGATCAAGATGGCCCAAGGAGCGAAGCCCGGTGAGGGCGGCCAGCTTCCGGCGCACAAGGTGTACCCGTGGGTCGCCGAGGTGCGGCACTCGACGCCGGGCGTCGGCCTGATCTCGCCGCCGCCGCACCACGACATCTACTCGATCGAGGATCTGGCGCAGCTGATCCACGACCTGAAGAACGCGAACCCGCAGGCGCGCATCCACGTGAAGCTGGTCGCCGAGCCTGGCGTCGGCACCGTCGCGGCGGGCGTCTCCAAGGCGCACGCCGACGTCGTGCTGATCTCCGGTCACGACGGCGGCACCGGCGCCTCGCCGCTGACCTCGCTGAAGCACGCGGGCGGCCCCTGGGAACTCGGCCTGGCCGAGACCCAGCAGACGTTGCTGCTCAACGGGTTGCGCGACCGCATCGTCGTACAGGTCGACGGTCAGATGAAGACCGGCCGCGACGTGATGATCGCCGCGCTGCTCGGCGCCGAGGAGTACGGCTTCGCCACCGCGCCGCTGGTGGTCTCGGGCTGCATCATGATGCGCGTCTGCCACCTGGACACCTGCCCGGTCGGCGTCGCGACGCAGAACCCGGTGCTGCGCGAGCGCTTCACCGGCAAGCCGGAGTTCGTCGAGAACTTCTTCCTGTTCATCGCCGAGGAGGTCAGGGAGCTGCTGGCGCAGCTGGGCTTCCGCACCCTGGACGAGGCCATCGGCCGCGTCGACCTGCTCGACACCTCGCGGGCCAAGCAGCACTGGAAGGCCAGCAAGCTGGACCTGTCGCCGATCCTGGACGACGTCGAGACGGCGTTCATGTACCAGGACCGCCGCTGCACCAAGTCCCAGGACCACGGCCTGGACAAGGCGCTGGACCAGCAGCTGATCGTGCAGAGCCGCGACGCGCTGGAGCGGGGTCAGGCGGTGAAGTTCGAGACCAAGATCACGAACGTGAACCGCACGGTCGGCACCATGCTCGGCCACGAGGTGACCAAGCTCTACGGCGGCGCGGGCCTGCCCGACGACACCATCGACATCACCTTCACCGGGTCGGCGGGCAACAGCTTCGGCGCCTTCGTGCCCGCGGGCATCACGCTGCGCGTGCAGGGTGACGCGAACGACTATGTCGGCAAGGGTCTTTCCGGCGGCCGGCTGGTGGTGCGGCCGTCGCTGGACGCGCCCGGCGAGTTCGTGGCCGAGCAGAACATCATCGCGGGCAACGTGATCCTGTTCGGCGCGACCAGTGGCCAGGTGTTCCTCAGCGGTGTGGTCGGCGAGCGGTTCGCCGTGCGCAACTCCGGCGCCACCGCGGTGGTCGAGGGCGTGGGCGACCACGGCTGCGAGTACATGACCGGTGGCCGGGTGGTCATCCTGGGCGAGACAGGACGCAACTTCGGCGCCGGTATGTCCGGCGGTGTGGCGTTCGTCTTCGACCCGGAGGGCAGCTTCGCCGCGAAGCTCAACCCCGAACAGGCCGACGCGGTCGAGCAGCTGGCCGGTGACGACTTCACCTGGCTGCACGACATCATCACCCAGCATCGTGACCAGACGGGTTCCCCGGTGGCCGATCGCATCCTGAGCGATTGGTCGCAGCAGGTGAACCACTTCGTGAAGGTCATGCCGCGCGAATACAAGAAGGTTTTGCTCGCCATCTCCGAAGCTGAGAAGAGCGGCAAGGACGTGGACGAAGCGATTATGGAGGCCGCACGTGGCTGACCCCCAGGGATTTCTGAAGCACACCGCACGCGAACTGCCCAAGCGGCGCCCGGTGCCGCTGCGCCTGATGGACTGGAAAGAGGTCTACGAGGAGAAGTTCTCCCACGAGACCCTGCGCACCCAGGCCAGCCGGTGCATGGACTGCGGTATCCCGTTCTGCCACAACGGCTGTCCGCTGGGGAACCTGATCCCCGAGTGGAACGACCTGGTCTACAGGGACCGCTGGCGGGAAGGCATCGACCGGCTGCACGCGACCAACAACTTCCCGGAGTTCACCGGCCGGTTGTGCCCCGCGCCGTGCGAGGCGTCCTGCGTGCTCGGCATCAACCAGGATCCGGTCACGATCAAGCAGGTCGAGGTCGAGATCATCGAGAACGCCTTCGACGAGGGCTGGGTGACCCCGGTCTACCCGACCCGCCTCACCGGCAAGAAGGTCGCCGTCGTCGGTTCCGGCCCGGCCGGCCTCGCCGCGGCGCAGCAGCTGACTCGCGCCGGGCACACCGTGACCGTGTTCGAGCGCGCCGACCGCGTCGGCGGCCTGCTGCGCTACGGCATCCCGGAATTCAAGATGGAGAAGCGCTTCATCGACCGCCGCTTGGCGCAGATGGAGGCCGAGGGCACCATCTTCAAGACCGGTGTGAACGTGGGCGTCGACATCACGGCCGAGCAGCTGCGTGAGCGGTTCGACGCGATCGTGCTGGCCGGCGGCGCCACCCTGGCGCGTGACCTGCCGATCCCGGGCCGCGACCTGGACGGCATCCACCAGGCCATGGAGTTCCTGCCCTGGGCCAACCGGGTGCAGCACGGTGACGACGTCACCGATGACGAGGGCCTGCCGCCCATCCACGCGAAGGGCAAGAAGGTCGTCATCATCGGCGGTGGCGACACCGGCGCCGACTGCCTGGGCACCTCGCACCGGCAGGGCGCGGCCAGCGTGCACCAGTTCGAGATCATGCCGCGTCCGCCGGAGGAGCGGGCCGACTCGACCCCGTGGCCGACCTACCCGCTGATGTACCGGGTTTCCTCGGCGCACGAGGAGGGCGGCGAGCGGGTGTTCTCGGTGAACACCGAGCGCTTCGTCGGCGCGGACGGCAAGGTGACCGGCCTGGACGCGCACGAGGTCAAGATGGTCAACGGCCGCTTCGAGAAGGTGGAAGGCACCGACTTCACCCTCGAGGCCGACCTGGTGCTGCTGGCCATGGGCTTCGTCGGTCCCGAGAAGCCGGGTCTGCTCACCGATCTCGGCGTCGGCTACGACCAGCGCGGCAACGTCCAGCGCGACAAGAACTGGGCGACCAACGTTCCCGGCGTCTTCGTCGCCGGTGACATGGGCCGCGGCCAGTCGCTCATCGTCTGGGCCATCGCCGAGGGCCGCGCCGCGGCCGCGGGCGTGGACCGGTACCTGGAAGGCGAGACCGCGCTTCCGGCGCCGATCACGCCCACCATGGTGGCTCAGCGCTAGTCCCCTCTCTTACCGGAGCGGAAACGAAGGCGCCTGTGGACAACTTGTCCACAGGCGCCTTTTCGCGATCTGTGGGCTTGCGCACAGCGCTGCGACCGTTCTCCTGCCGGACCGGCAACGAAAATCCGACACACTACGGCGTTCGAATGGCATTGCGGCGTTCGTGGCTTTATTGTGATCTCCGGCGTGCTGGGTGATCTTGGGATGTGGTTGTGAGTGCACGTCATCCGGTTGGGTGACTTCTGTTCACCCGGCGTGCACGGGAACGACATCCGGTGAGTTCAGCATTGACGCGGCAACTCGGCGGGAAGTTCGACGAGGGCGAGGTTTGGAGCGGTATGCAGTGGAAGAAGGTCGTCGCGGCTCTGGGCGCGTCCGCGACCGTGATGTCCGGCTTGGTTTTCGGCAGTGGGTCGGCGAACGCCGCTCCCGGATGCCCGAGTTTGTACGTGGTGGCGATTCCGGGCACTTGGGAGACCGGGCGGGACAAGACCCCGCAGCCCGGCATGCTCGCGGGTGTCACTCGGGGCCTGCCCTCCTCCGTGGAAGTCGACTACGTGACCTACGCCGCCACCGCCTTCCCGTGGGAGGGTGAGGTTTACGGCAACTCCAAGAAGGAGGCGGTCGACAACGCGCGCGGCTTGATCGGGAGCATGGCGCAGCAGTGCGGCGCGACGAAGATCGCGCTGGTCGGCTACAGCCAGGGCGCGGACGCCGCAGGCGACCTCGCCGCCGAGATCGGGACCGGTCTCAGTGTCGTGCCTGCCGATCGCGTCGCCGGTGTCGGCCTGATCTCCGATCCGCGCCGTTCGCCCACCGACACCCAGGTCGGCCCGGTCGCCCCCGGTGCGGGCGCGGGCGGCCCCCGGGTCGGCGGTTTCGGCTGGGTCAGCGACCGCACCCGCACGATCTGCGCGCTCGACGACCTCTACTGCGCGACGGCGACCGACGACTTCGTCACGCGGTTCGCCGGTTTCCTCGCCCAGGCGTCGGACGCCAACCCCGCCAACATGTGGCGCTACCAGATCGAAGCGGGCAACATCATCGGCGATCTGATGACTTCCGGTGGCGTCCCGGTCCTGCAGGCGCAGCTGACCGACTCGGCCAACCAGCAGCGGGCCAAGGACCTGGAGCGCTTCTACAAGTCGCAGGCGCACACCCTGTACGGCAGCTACCCGGTGGGCGGCGGCCAGACCGCCATCTCCTGGATGCACAACTGGATCGCGGGCATGGCCTGAGCTGCCCGTCGAAACCACAGGGCCCACCTCCGAACTCGGAGGTGGGCCCTTCTCGTTGTGCTGGAACGACTAGCTCGACCCGGTCGGCGGCAAGTCGTGCCGGAAGTGCTTCAGCAGCGGTCGATCCGGCCCGGGGCCATCCTGCCCCGGGCAGTCCTGCGGCCCACGGCCCGGGCCGTCATGCCGTTCGTGACGTTCGAAATGACGGGGGCGGCCGTTGATGTCGGCGCCCTGCGGCGCATCCACCACCTGTACCTGGCCCTGGTCGGCGGGAGTTTCGGCGGACGCGGTCGCGGCGAGGGCCGCGAGCGGGACGGCGATCAGCGCACCGGCCACGGCCACCCGGGTGAGACGCCGCAGTGGCGTAACGGTCTTGGAGAGCGACACGGAATTCCTTTCTCTCGAACCGTGAGCCACTGATCGGCAGCGGCTCACCGGTCCCATCGAAGATTCCGTCACTGGGACACCGGTGCGACCGGCCTGGCAATCGGCTGTGAATGCTCAGCGCGTCTCGATATTGCGCGGCAACAGATCCCAGACGTGCCCGTTCTCGTTGACCGTTGCGGCCGTGCGACGGCCGGTGCGGGAGAACAGGAGCCGGGTGATCGAGCAGTAGTCGATGGGAAAGGTCAACGGTCGCTCCAGACCGAGGACCTCTTGCAACAGCACGTTGATCACACCGCCGTGGGCGAACGCGACCACAGTGTCGGCCGGATCGGTGGCCGCGACGATATCGGCGACGGCGGCATGCACCCTGGCCTTGAACGACTCGCCGTCGACCTGCACGGGCAGATGCCCCGCCTTGATCCGGTCGTAGGCGTCGCGGAATTCGACCTTGGCATCCTCGATCGGGATGTAAGCCGGCAGATCGCGATCGTATTCGGCGAGACCGTCGACGATCTCGACGCCGAGGCCGAGCTTCGCGGCGGTCGGCGCCGCCGTTTCCCTGGCCCGTCGCTGCGGGCTGCTCACCACCCGGGCGACCCGATGGTGACCGAGCGCCGCGGGCACCCGCTCGGCTTGCTCCAGCCCGACCGGGGCCAATTCCGGATCGGCGGGCCCACCCGAACTCAGCATCCGGACCGGCTGGGCATGACGAACGAGAATCAACTGCACCCGCCCCACTCTGCCCCATGCCCCTGACCTGTTCCATCCGGCCCCACGGACCCTACGTCCGGCACGGATGATCGTCCTGCTGTGGCTATGGGAGCGGGCTCACGCAACGGCCCGGTTCGCTTCGCGCGAGCCGGGCCGTCGATGTCTGCCTCAGTTGTTCTTCTTGCGCTTGGTCAGCAGGTAGATGCCGCCGATGATCAGCGCGACCACCAGCAGGCAGCAGATCGCGCCGATGATCAATCCGCCCTTGCTGCTCTTCTTCTTTTTCGCGGCCAGGTCGAGCGCGGAGTTCCAGGTGTCCGGGCTCGCCCACACGGTGTGGTCCAGCAGGCTCGCGTTCGTCAGCAGGTCAAGGTACATATCCAAACCCCTTAAGGTGTATCGACCTCCTCCCGGGGCCGAATCTCCAAGGGTAGCCGTCCGATCAGCTCGATGAGAAGTCTTCGGTCTGAAGGCCCCGTCAGCGTGGTTTCACCAAAGGGAACGGCAAGGTCTCGCGAATGCTGCGCCCCGTGATCAGCATGACGATCCGGTCCACGCCCATCCCGAGCCCGCCGGTCGGCGGCATCGCGTGCTCGAGCGCCTGCAGGAAGTCCTCGTCGAGTTCCATCGCCTCCGGGTCGCCGTTGGCCGCGAGCAGTGACTGCTCGGTGAGCCTGCGCCGCTGCTCCACCGGGTCGGTGAGTTCGCTGTAGGCCGTGCCGAGTTCGACGCCCCATGCGACCAGGTCCCAGCGCTCGGCGACGCCGGGGATCCGGCGATGCTGCCTGGTCAGCGGGGACACCGAGGTCGGGAAGTCGATGTAGAACGTCGGCTCCTCGGTGCGGGATTCGACCAGGTGCTCGTACATCTCCAGCACCACCTGGCCCGCGTCCCAGCCGTGCTGGAAAGGGACCTCGGCTTTTTCGCAGAGTTCGCGCAACTCCTCGACGCCGGTCTCGGAGGTGATCTCCGCGCCGATCGCCTCGGATACCGCGCCGTGCACCGTCCGCACCCGCCACTCGCCGGAGATGTCCACCTCCTCGAACGACCCGTTTCCGTTGGGCCGCAACGCCACCATCGCGCCGTTGGCCGCGATCGCGGCGTTCTGGATCAGCCTGCGGCAGGTGTGCATCATGCGCTCGTAGTCGCTGTGCGCCTCGTAGGCCTCGAGGATGGTGAACTCGGGGTTGTGGCTGAAGTCGACGCCCTCGTTGCGGAAGGTCCGCCCGATCTCGAAGACCTTCTCAATACCGCCCACACACAGCCGCTTCAAATACAGCTCCGGCGCGATCCGCAAATACAGGTCGAGGTCGTAGGCGTTGATGTGGGTGACGAACGGCGTGGCGTTGGCGCCACCGTGCACCTGTTGCAGGATCGGCGTCTCCACCTCCAGGTAGCCCAAGGAGTTCAGCGAGTCCCGCAGTGAGCGCACCACCGCACTCCGCTTGGCCAGCACCTCGCGGGTCTCGGGGTTGATCGCCATGTCGACGTAGCGCTGCCGCACCCTCGCCTCGGGATCGGCCAGCCCTTTCCACTTGTCCGGCAACGGATGCAGGCACTTGCCCAGCATCCGCCAGTCCGCCGCGAGCAGCGAGAGTTCCCCGCGCCTGCTGGCGCCGATCTGCCCGCTCACCTCGATCAGATCACCCAGATCGAAGAACTCGCCGAACTCGGCGCTGCGTTCCGCGCCGACCCGGTCGCGGTCGATCACCAGCTGGATGTCATCGGTCCAGTCGCGCAGCACCGCGAAGATCACCCCGCCGTAGTCGCGGATGCGCAGCAGCCTGCCGCAGACCCGGACCGTGGTGCCGCGCGGGGAACGCCGCGCGTCGGCGACGGTATGCGTCGGTGGATAGGCGACCGGGTAGGGATCGATGCCGGATTCGGTGAGGCGCGCCAGTTTGTCCATGCGCACGCGCACCTGCTCGGGCCTGCGCGGCAGCTGCTGCTCGCCCTCGATCTCGGCGATGTCGGGCGGACTGCCGTCGGCGTGCAGCCCCGTCACGGTCGCGGGCACGGCGGTGTGTTCGCCGGTGTGCGTCGTGGTGTCCGGTTCCTTGCCCAACCGTGGCAGGAAGCCCTCGGCCAGCGCGCTGGCCACCGCGACGCGCGGTAACTGCCTGCGCTCCTCGAACAGGAAGAACCGGGGCGCCCAGTGCGGCTGGTATTTCACGTTCGAGCGATACAGCGCCTCGAGCTGCCACCAACGCGAGAAGAACAGCAGCACGCCGCGCCACAAACGCAGCACGGGACCGGCCCCGATCCGACCGCCCTCCTCGAACACCGAACGGAACACGGCGAAGTTCAACGACACCTTGGTGACGCCGTACAGCTCGGAGTTCAGCGCGAGCTGCGAGATCATCAGCTCCATCACGCCGTTGGGCCCGCCGGGATCGCGGCGCATCAGCTCCAGCGAGACCCCGGTGCGGCCCCACGGGACCAGCGACAGCATGCCCAGCACCCGGCCCTGCGGGTTGACCGCCTCGACCAGCAAGCAGTCTCCGTCCAGCGGATCGCCCAATCTGCCCAGCGCCATGGAGAACCCGCGCTCGGTCTCGGTGTCGCGCCAGCTGTCCGCGCGGGCGATGACCCGCGGGAACTCCTCGGCGGAGATATCGCGGTGCCTGCGAATGCGGACCACGACACCGTGCTTGCGCAGCCGGTTCGCGGCTTGGCGCACCGGTTTCATCTCCGGCCCCGCCAGCGAGAAGTTCCTGGTGTCCAGAATGGCTTCGTCACCGAGGCGCAGCGCGGACAGGCCCGCGCGCCGGTACGCGGTGGCACCGACTTCGCTCGCGCCCATCACCGCGGGAGCCCAGCCGAACTGATCGGCCTGCCGCAGCCAGGCATCGATCGCCTGCGGCCACGCCTCCCGAATGCCGATCGGGTCACCGCTGGCCAGGCTGACACCCAACTCCACCCGATACGTCACCGCGGCCTTGCCGCTGGGCGCGAACACCACCGCCTTGTCCCGGCGGGTGGCGAAGTAGCCGAGCGAGTCCTCCACGTCCGAGCGCTCCAGCAATCCGCGAATCGCCGACTCGTCGGTGCCCGTCATGGCGTTCGCGGCCCGCTGCGAGCGCAGCAGGATGACCACCGCGGCCAGCAGCGCGACCGCGCCGAACAGGCCGAGCAGGAAGTTGACGAACGCAGGCGGATGCCCGTCGAAGTGCTCGTTGTCCGCCAGCACCGCGGCCGTCACGCGGTAGATCGCCCAGCCCGGTCGCTGCACGCCCGGCGGCAGGCTGCCAGGGAACAATTCCACCAGTCCCCAGCCGACCAGCGCGCCGATCGCCAGACCCCCGGCCAGCACGCCGAGCGCTTTCCACCCCGCTCCGCGGCGCACCTTGGTGTAGAACTCGGGCCATGCCGCGATGAGCACACCGATCACGGCGAGGTGCACCACCATGGCCACCAGAGCGTGGATACTGCCCCGCTCGGCGAAGGTGGCGCCGTTCACCACCGTGTAGATCGCGAGATAGCCGATCAGCAACCACCAGGCGATCCGTTTCCGGCTGGCGATCGCGCCCGCCGTCAGGCCGACGACCAGCGCCCACATCAGGTTCGTATCCGGCGCGTCGAAGTAATAGGTGTCGATATAGCGGCGCGGCACCTGGGTCAGGAAACGCAGACCGGGCGAAAGGCTCCAGAGGAAGCACAGCACCGCGAATACACCGAGCGCCAATCCCGCGATATGCGGCACTTCCGAAAGCCGTCCGTGACCCCGGTGTGGAACCGGCGGAGTCGGTTTATCCGCGGGTGGTGCGGTGTCGCGATGTTGCTGGGCTTGCGTCGAGGTCACGGAACCAGTGTGTACGTAGGTGTGTCGGATTTGCCAAGCCTGCGGTGCGCGTGTTTGTGCGGTGTTTGTCCGGCCGGGACTTCTTCGCGGCGTGTTCGTCGCCGGGTGGGAACAAAATCATACTTTCGTGATTCCGCGCTGACCTGGGCGGAGGGACCGACCGGGTCGGCGTGAATTCGATGCGTGCGATCGGTCGGCCGGATATCCGCGCGGTGCGGACGGGCGGCTCGAGTTGCTCGGTGATCGCTGGGGGTGTGGGGCGGTGTTCGGCGAGTCCAGAAGAGGCTGTAAGTATTTACTTCATGTCGGAACCAGTCGAAGTACCGATCGATGAGGACGTTATTCGGCTCGGCCAGTTTCTGAAGCTGGCCAACCTGATCGAATCCGGCTCGGAGGCGAAGACGGTGATCGCCGCCGGGTTGGTACGGGTGAACGACGAGGTCGAGCTGCGGCGCGGACGACAGCTGCACGTCGGTGACGTGGTCGCCCTGGCCGGGCACAAGGTCATCGTGTCCGCCTGACCGACCCGGCGGGCGCTCAGTCCTCGGCGCGAACGACGATGCCGTCGTGGTCGCTGTAGAGCATGTCGCCGGGCACGAAGGTAACCCCGCCGAACTCGACCGGCACGTCGCGCTCGCCGCTACCGGTCTGTGTGCTCTTGCGCGGGTTGGTGCCCAGTGCCTTGATGCCGATGTCCAGGGTGCGCAGGATGGCGGAGTCGCGGACCGCGCCGTTGACGATCACACCCGCCCAGCCGTTCTCGACGCCGCGCCCGGCGATGATGTCACCGACCAGCGCGGTGTGCACGCTCGCACCACCGTCCACCACCAGCACCTTGCCCTCGCCCGGTTCGCCGAGCGTCTGCTTCACCAGCAGATTGTCCTGGAAGCAGCGGATGGTGGTGATGCGTCCGGAGAATGCCGCACGCCCGCCGAACTGGATGAACTGCGTATCGCAGCTCCGGATCTCCGGGCCGATCTCGTCGGCCAGGTCGGCGGTGGCGATTACATTCTGCGATTCGGTCACTGGGCTATTTTGCAGCGCCTGCGGCGCTGCGTGTTCGCGGCCCCCTTGTGGCTCGCGTCCGGCGGATGCTCGGTGACTATCGGGCCGGTGCTGTTCGGTGGGCGTCGGTCAGCTGCACGCGTGGGTTGCTCGACGCGTGTACGTCTGCGGTATCGGCGGCGCTATCGGTGGCCGTAGCGCAGTTCGTAGAGGTCGCGGTCGTGGTCGGTGATCTTGCCGTGGTCGACCAGTTCGGGGTTCAGGCCGTGCTGGACCAAGCGGAAGCGGCGCCAGACGTAGCTGAGAGCCACCGTGAAGACCACCATCGGAATGATCATCATCACGATCAAGCCGATCTTCAGCGGCATCGGCCCGGGGAACAGCAGCACCAGCGCGAAGAACGGGATGATCGGCCCGAGAAAACGGACGAGATAGCGCTCCATGGCCCCGTGTCCGACGAGGTCGTGGATTACCCACTCGTGTAGCTCCTCGGGGAGCTCGCGGCCCAGATCATAGGTGATCCGTTGCCGAAACGTGGGTTTTTTCATGCTTCCAGGCTATGCCCGTGATATACGCCACGCCAGACTCTCGCGGGCTCAACCGCGCCCGTGCCTGCGCTCGTAGTCGAGGCGTTCGCGCTCGTCCCTGCGGCGGGCGTCGGCGTCCGCGAGCGCGGGATCGAGACCGTGCTTGATCAGCCGATGCCGCCGGTAGACGTACAGCAGCGCCACCGTGAAATAGATCAGCGGGATGTACAGCAGCGCCATCATCGCCAACCCCATCCACAACGGGCCGGGCAGCAAAAGAAACAGCGCGAGCACCGGAAGCACGGGCACCAGGAAACGCAGCAGATAACGCCGCGTAGCGCCCGGCCCGATCAAATCCTCCCGCACCCAATCGGACATCGATTCCGGCAGTGTGCGGCCGAAGACATAGCCGATCCGCTGTCCGAACGAGGGTTCAGCACTCACCGTTCCAGCATCCCGACCCCGCCGTCACCGGCGCAACCGGCCCCTACCGAGCGGCGTGGAATGCGGCTATCTGGGTGACCAGGTTGTGCGTGGTGTGCTGCACGGCGATCTTGACGAACGGTTCGATGGTCTTGCCGAGCGCCCGTCCGGCGAAGCCGCCGGGCACCCGGTAGTCCACGATCGCGTCGACGGTGCACAACCGGTCGCCCTTGTCGTGGAACAGGAACGTCGACTCGATCTCGAAACCCTTGATCGACTTGACGCCGATCGCGTAGTTCTCCTCCCAGCGCACCACCTCGATCCGCGACTTCAGCGAGGCGGGTCCCAGCTTCATGTGCCCGTCGAAAGTGGCGCCGACCCCTTCGGTCTGCTCGCCGACCGGGGTGAAGGACTCGATGCCGTGCAGGAAGCGCGGCAGGTTCTGATAGTCGTTCACGAAGGCGAACGCGGACTCCGCCGAGGCCACGCAATCCTCGACGATCTTCACAACGGTCATGCGGAAACCCTAACCGGGGCACGGCCGCATGCCTCAAGCGGTGACGGCCAGGGTCGCGGCGAGCCCGAAGGCGAGCGCCATCACGATCACCTCGGCGATCGCGCGACGCAGCGAGTCCTTCGCGTCCATCCGGTGGTCGGCCGCCCGCGGCACCCAGCTGCGGCGCCACCACCAGCCGAGTGCGAGCAACACGAGCAACACCACGGTTTTGGCCAGCAGGATCCGGCCGTATCCGGTGCTGACGAACGGGGCGATCCCGCCGACCCGGATCAGCCCGTTGAGCAGTCCCGTGACCGCTACGACCGCGACCAGAGGCAGCGCCACCGCCGAATACTTCGGCAGCACGACCGCCCACTCACCCCGGGTCCGCACGACCAGCGCCAGCGCGATCAGCAGTCCGAACCACGCGCCGGCCGCCAGCGCGTGCACCGCGGCGAGTACGGAACCGAATGCCTGCTGCGACATGTGCCCGGTGATCGGACGCAATGCCAGCGCGACCGCCGCGAACACCAGCACCAGGTCGGCGGAGGCGGACTCGGGCCTGCGGAAGGCCAGCGCGGATCCGCAGGCCACCGTCGCGACGCCGACCAGGATCGCGATCCCGACCTGCCCGCCGCTGACGTCCACCAGGTAGGTGCCGAATTCCGCGGCGCCGAGCTCGGTCACGGGCACACCGACCACCTCGGCCGCCTCGAAGACCAGCACGGCGAACTCGGCGGCCGCCCAGACCCCGGCGAGCGCCGCCAGCAGCCGCCACGGTGTTCGCAGGCGCGGGGAGACCCAGGGCAGCGCGGCCAATCCCAGCGCCGTCGCTCCGACGCCGTCGGCCGCCACCCGGACCACAGCCTCCCCGGGCAGCGGCCCCGGCAGGATCAGCGCCCAGGCGAGCACTACGCCGAGCAGCCCGGCCGGGACGGCGAGCAGCAGCGCCGGCCAGGGCGTTCGGCCGGGGGCGGGCCGGGTACCGCTCCGTCCGCCGATCCGCATCTCCTTCACCGCCGCGGGTTGCGGCTCCTGCCGCCGAACAAGGCGAACGCGAGCCCACCGCCGAACAGCACGACCGCGCCGACGATGAACACCCACAGCGGAATGCCGTCCGAGCCGTCGGAGCTGTCGCCGGATTTCGCATTTGGTTTCGGTCCCGGCGTGCCGTTACCCGGCTTGCCGAGCGTGAAGTGCCGTTTGCCGCTGACGGGGTGACCGTCGGCCGAGGTCACCCGGTAGGCGATGGTGTACTCGCCGACCGGGCCCAGCTCGCCCACGGCGACGCTGACCGTCTTGCCCTCGACCACCGGGTCGCCCTTGGACCACAGATTGCCGTCGGGTCCCACGACGGTGAGCGACGGGAAGCTGGGCTGGAGTTCCTCGTTGAACGTGACGCTGGCGCGCTCCGGACCGGCGTCGACGGTCGCGTTGTCGTCCGGAACACTTCCGGTGGCCGCGGAGTGCGCGGCGGCGATGCCCGTCGCGGCGATGCCGAATCCGAGCAGGAACAGGCCCGCCACGAGGGCGGCCAGGAGGCGGCGGGTCATGCGCGCCGCCCGCGGATCACGTTGCCGAGGCCGAGCGCGACACCGAGCAGTCCGAGCGCGAGGCCGATCCCGCCGAGCCAGCGGGCTGTCTCGTCGTCGTGGTCGTCGTGGTCGTCGTCCGCGGCTTCGCTGCTCACTTTGTGCCCGTCGTCCGCGTCGTCCTTGCTTGCGGACAGGGTCAGCGACGGGGCCGGATGTTCGGGTTCGTCGCCGTCCTTTCCGATCGGCTGGTCCCAGCTGACCACCTTGCCGTCGGAATAGGTCTGCTTGGCGGGGAAGCTGACCGAATCCAGTGCGGGCAGCGGGCCGACGGACACCGCGAAGCGCTGGAACTGGCCGGGCGCGATGCCCGGCGCACCCGGATCGGCGGTCCAGGTGATCGCGGTGACCTCCTTCTTGTCATTGCGTTCCACCTTGGCCGACCAGCCGGGAATCGGTTCGGTCCGAGCGGATTTCAGATTGGGCAGGGTGACGGTGAGCGCCGTGGTGCTCGCGGTGTCCGATTCGGTGGGCACCCGGAAGGTGGCGACGGCGTAGCCGCCTTGCGCGGCGCCGGGGGCGTCCACCGTGACGTGTGCCGCCGCGGTGCCGCCCGCGAGCAGAACGAGTGCTGTGGTGGAGACCGTTGTTCCGACGGCGCGCGAAATCGAGCTGTGCATGCTGATGCTCCTGTGCGAGAGGAAAGAGTGTCGGGGGATCAGGCCGACAGCGGCGGCGCGCGCGGACCGAGCGCACCCAGCGGAGCACAGCGACAGGGCAGAAAACCGGGATCCGGCCAAGTCGGCCCTGCGGGGATGCGCGCCTGCCGCGGCGGGGCGAGTATCGCGCGCAGCGCACCGGAGACGGCGGCGTAGAGCCGCTCGGCGAGCACGATCAGCGCGGCGCAGCCGGCCGTCGCCACGATGTGTGCGAGCAGCATCCAGGCGGTCGGCAGCGGGGAAATCGTTGCGACAGGGCCGGTTCCGGAGTGGTCGTGGTCGTGGTCGAGGAGGATCGACAACGCGGCGTGGCTGAGTAGCTGACCGGCGCCGAGCAGCCCGGCCGCGGCGGACGGGCGCAGGCACGCTCGCGGAGTCCCCGCGGCCGCGCCCACCCCCGCGGCGATCGACAACACCAATGTCAGTTCGGTCGAACCCGGCACACCTCCACCGGCCGACCCGTGCGCCGCGACGGCAAGCACGCCGACGAGCACGCCGACCAGGCCACCACGCAGGTGGCCGGTGATCGGGTGCGGGGACATGGGGACGAGGAAGGTCAGCGCACGCCGAGCCGGGCCAGGATGTCGGACTCGATCCCGGACAACTCGTGGGAGATCGACGCGTGCACCGAACGGCGGCGGTTGGCGGGCATCTGGTCGGAGGTGTGCACGGCGGCGGTCAGGCTGCCGAGACGGTCCTTGGTGGCGGTGACGAACTTCTGCGTCTCGCCTTTGTCCTTGCCGTTCTGCGTGCCGATCTTGGCCAGCGCCGCTTCGGCATTCGTGATGCGCGCCTGCAGCTTGGCGCCGTGCCCGGTGAAGTCACCGAGCTGGTCGATGCCCACGCCGAGTTGCTGGGCACGGCGTGTGTCGAGCTGCCCGCGCAGGAACGTCGCGCCGCGATAGGCGAGCGGGGCGAGCACCGGAATGAGCACGCGGGCCACGCCGAGGTACTTCTTCACCTGACCGGCGCTGAACGGATCGCGTTCGGCCTTGGCCGCCGCCTTCAGCGCGGCTTTCTCCTCCGCCTGGAACGCCGCGATCTGCGCTTTGGCGACCTTGCGCTGCGTGCGGGCCTCGGCGCGGCGCGCCTTGCGGTCGTTCTTCGCGGCGAGCTTGGCCTCGATCACGGCCTTGTGCTTGAGGGCTTTCGCCTCGGCCCTGCGGCTCGGTCGCCGTTTGCGCTTCGTGAACAACCCCATCGAAGGCCCTCCGTCATGCTGGTTCGCCATGGCAGTACGACGCCGGGGAAGCCCGTCCGCCCATGTCACACGCTTTGCCGTCACCCTATCGGGTCCATGGTGACAGCTGCGAGGGTAGTGCGGCCCACGCGCGCCGCACCTGGCAATCCCCGGTCTCGCTCCGAGCGAGTCAGCCTGCGGCAGGTTGTCGGCGTTCGACGAGCAGCCGCCCGATCCCCGTGCACTTCGTCCGGAACTCGAAGACCAACGCACCCGGCCCATCCAACTCAGGTGTCGAGCGACGATGTGCCGTGCCCGACCTGACTCTCCGCCGGGTAGCCGCGTGGACGGTGACCACGCTCAGGGGCTGACCTGACGGTCAGCTGCTCCGAGCCGCCTGCACTATGCCTTGCGCTCGAAGACCAACGCGCCCGGCGCACCCAACCCCAGGTTTCGAGCGAAGCGAGAACGATATCCGCCTTCACGACCCCGCTCCCATCCGAGCATCCCCCGGTACACCACGATCACCGAGCCGACCTGACGATCAGCTGCCCCGAGCCGCCCGCACTATGTCCTGCGCTCGAAGACCAACGTGCCCGGCGCACCTCAACCCTAGGTTTCGAGCGAAGCGAGACCGTGCATGCGCCGTTTGCGAGCCACAAAAGGGCCGCGAACACCCAGCGCCGCAGGCGCTGGAATTAAACACTGTCGGGGGCAGGGACCATACTGCTTAGCGTGGATTCGGACATCGGTGACCAAGACGGTCGCAAGCGCAACGGAACGGCCGTGGATCGGGCCTCCGGCGTGCCGACCGCCTTCATCGACGCCAGGGCGCTGATCGGCTGTCGTCATCGCCTGCATCTGGACGCGACGCACCCCGAGGCGCTGGTGGGGATCACCGAGGACGCGGGCGTGCGCCAGCGCCGCGATGCCGCCGCGGCGCACCGCGGCCGGGTGCGCGACGCACTGGTCGGCGCGGCTCCCGACGCCTGGGTGGTGATCGATCCTGGGCTGCGCGCCGCCGAGCGCGCCGAAGCGACGATGCGCGCGTGCGAAGAAGGCGCGCGCCACATCTGGGGCGGATTGCTGCCGCAGGAGCCGGACACCGGCAGGCGCGGGGGTTCGGAGATCCTGCTGCGCGACGCCGACCGCGGCGGCTACATCCCGATCATCGTGGTGAACCACAAGGTGACCGACCCGCGCCAACCCGAGCCGGCCGACTTCCACCCCACCACCACGGACCCCTATCACTGGAATCCGCAACCGGATCCGCACCGCAAGTTGCGACAGCAGCCCCGCGACCAACAGCGGCTCGCGCATCTGCACCGGATGCTGCAACGGCACGGTCTGGCCAGCCCCGCGCTGGTCGGCGGCGTGATCGGCTTCGACTTCGATCGGGTGCTGGTGCACGATCTGGCGCCGCTGCTGGCCGATTACGACCGCCGCTACGCCGACCGGATCGCGGTGGTGCGCGGCGAGCTGCCGACCATCCCCTCGAAGGTGCCCGAGTGCAGGCAGTGCCCGTGGTGGACGCGGGGGATCGACGGGCCGGGCTGCGAGGGCTGGCTGATCGAACATCGTGACGTCAGCCTGGTGGCGCCGGGTTCGCGCGCCGAGGTGCTGCGCAGGCACAACGTGGAGACCATCGATGAGCTCGCCGCCTGGGTGGGCGAGGAGCCCGACGACTGGCAGCGCGGCCCGTTCGACGAGGCCGTGGTCACGGCGCGGGCGTGGATCGCGGGGGCGCCGCTGGTGCGGCGGGTCGAGCGTGTGCGGGTGCGGCGGGCCGACGTGGAGGTCGACGTCGACTTGGAGAGCTTCCAGGAGTACGGCGCGTACCTGTGGGGGACGCTGCTGAACGGCGTGTACCGCCCGTTCGTCACGTGGGACCCGTTGCCCACCGAGGACGAGGGCCGCTCCTTCGGCGAGTTCTGGACCTGGCTGATGCGAGTGCGCGCCGAGGCCGCCGCGGCGGGCAAAACGTTTGCCGCCTACTGCTATTCGCGCACCGCCGAGGACAAGTGGCTGTACGAGTCGGCGCGCCGGTTCGCGGGCCGCCCCGGCGTGCCGACGGTGGAGCAGGTGCGCGCGTTCGTGGACGGGCCGCAATGGGTGGACATGTTCCAAGCCGTCTCCGACCAGTTCATCTGCCCGAACGGCAAGGGGCTCAAGAAGATCGCCCCGGTCGCCGGGTTCTCCTGGCGCGATCCCGAGGCGGGCGGCGAGGCGTCGATGAGCTGGTATCGGCTCGCGGTCGGGTACGACGGCGCCGCGCCGGATCCGACCCAGCGCACCCGGTTGCTGGAGTACAACGAGGACGACGTCCGCGCCACCCAGGTGCTGCGCGAATGGATGACCACCCGGGCCGACGAAGAGGTCCCCGGACTCGCCGACTTCCGGCCGGTCGCCGAGTCGCGGGCGGCCGGAGACCTTCCGGGTTACGCGGCGGTGCCTCCTTCGGCTCCGTAGTCCGGGCGCGGCGGTACCATCGCGTCGTGACAGAGCACGTCGAACAACTCGAGTTCCAGGCAGAGACCCATCAGCTGCTCGAGCTGATGATCCATTCCGTCTACTCCAACAAGGACACCTTCCTGCGGGAGCTGATCTCGAATTCCTCCGACGCGCTGGACAAGCTGCGGCTGGAGTCCTTCCGGGACAAGGATCTGCACGTCGATACCTCCGACCTGCACATCGAGCTGGAGGTCGACAAGGACAATCGGATCCTGACCGTCCGGGACAACGGCATCGGCATGTCGCGCGCCGAGGTCGTCGATCTGATCGGCACCCTCGCCAAATCCGGCACCGCCGAGCTGCGCAAGAAGCTGAACGAGGCCAAGTCCGAAGCGGCGGCCGAGGAGCTGATCGGCCAGTTCGGCATCGGTTTCTACTCGACCTTCATGGTCGCCGACACGGTCACGCTGACCACCCGGCGCGCGGGGGAGACCACCGGCACCCGGTGGCAGTCCAGCGCGGGCAGCTCCACCTACACGATCGAAGAACTCGACGAAGCCCCGCAGGGCACCTCGGTCGCACTGCAGCTGAAGCCGGTGGACGAGGAGGATCACCTCTTCGACTACACCCTGGAGTGGAAGCTGCGGGAGATCGTCAAGAAGTACTCCGACTTCATCGCCTGGCCGATCCGCATGCAGGTCGAGCGGACCGTCACCGAGGGCGAGGGCGAGGACGCCAAGGAGACGACGATCCTCGAGGACCAGACGCTCAACTCCATGAAGGCGCTGTGGACGCGCCCCAAGAGCGAGGTCTCCGACGAGGAGTACAAGGAGTTCTACAAGCACGTCAGCCACGGCTGGGACGATCCGCTGGAGATCATCCCGATGAAGGCCGAGGGCACCTTCGAATACCAGGCGCTGCTGTTCATCCCCTCGCACGCGCCGTTCGACCTGTTCACCCGCGAGCACAAGCGCGGTGTGCAGCTCTACGTCAAGCGGGTGTTCATCATGGACAACTGCGAAGAGCTGATGCCGGAGTACCTGCGCTTCGTCAAGGGCGTGGTGGACGCGCAGGACCTGTCGCTCAACGTCTCTCGCGAGATCCTGCAGCAGGACCGGCAGATCCAGATGATCCGCAAGCGGCTGGTGAAGAAGGTGCTGTCCACGGTCAAGGATCTGCAGGGCGCCGAGGATCAGACCAGCTACCAGACGTTCTGGAAGGAGTTCGGCCGCGTCCTGAAGGAGGGCCTGCTCTCGGACTTCGACAATCGCGAGACCATCCTGCAGGTCTCCTCGTTCGCCTCGACGAACTCCGAGACCGAGCTGACGACGCTGGCCCAGTACGTGGAGCGGATGCCCGAGGGGCAGGACACGATCTACTACATGACCGGCGAGACCCGTCAGCAGGTCGAGAGTTCCCCGCACCTGGAGGCGTTCAAGGCCAAGGGCCGCGAGGTGCTGATCCTGACCGACCCGGTCGACGAGATGTGGGTCGGTTCGGTGCCCGAGTTCGACGGCAAGGCGTTCCAGTCCATCGCCAAGGGCGAGGTCGACCTGGAGACCGAGGAGGAGAAGAAAGCCTCCGAGGCGCTGCGCGAGCAGCAGGACAAGGACTTCGCCGACGTGCTGGCGTGGCTGGGCAAGACGCTCGAGCAGAACGTCAAGGAGGTGCGCCTGACCAACCGGCTCACCACCTCTCCGGCCTGCCTGGTCGGTGACGTCTTCGACTTCACGCCGATGCTGGAGCGGATGTACCGGGCCTCGGGTCAGGCGCTGCCGGAGAGCAAGCGGATTCTGGAGCTCAACCCGGCCCATCCGTTGGTCACCGGTCTGCGCGACGCGTACGCGGCCGAGAAGGAGCAGGCCGACGCGGGCACCGCGACCGAGCTGTCGGAAACCGCCGAACTGCTGTTCGGTACGGCGGTGCTCGCCGAGGGCGGTGAGCTGAAGGATCCGGCGCACTTCGCACACATCCTGACCGATCGGCTCACGCGCACGTTGTGAACCGTCCGCGGCCGGGGGACCACGCGTCCTCCGGCCGCGGCTGCGGCGGTGCGACGTTTCGGCCATTTCCCGGTTACAAGGACCGCCGAGATGGCATATTCGCAGGACTGGGGAGTTCGCCCCTGGGTGGCGCGGTTAGATGTGGATGCCTGAAAGGATCGTCACAACATGTCCGCAAACCCGCTTGCCGTCGCCGAGCCGTGGAATCTCGTGGCCGACGGATATGCCGAGTTCGCGCCCGCCATCATGCGACCGTTCTCGGCGCGGGCGCTGGAGTTCGCCTCGCTGTCGCCGCAGGCGCGCATCGTGGACGTCGCTGCGGGACCGGGCACCCTCAGTCTGCTGGCCGCGGGCTATGTGGCCGAGGTCGAGGCGATCGATTTCTCCGAGCCGATGATCGCGCGGCTGGCGAAGGACGCCGCTGCCGCGGGGTGGACGAATGTCCGCGCGCGGGTGGGTGACGGGCAGGATCTGCCGTACGAATCCGACCGGTTCGACGCCGGGTTCTCCATGTTCGGACTGATGTTCTTCCCTGAGCGCGCCCGGGGATTCGCCGAGTTGTTCCGGGTGTTGCGGCCGGGCGGCACAGCTGTGGTGTCGAGCTGGGCGCCGATCGCGGACTCGCCGCTGATGCGGATGATGTTCGGCGCCCTGACCGCGGCCGACCCGAATATCCAGGAGCCGCAGCCGAACTTCCTGAGCCTGGAGAATCCGGAGGTCTTCGAATCCGAGATGCGCGGCGCGGGTTTCGAAGCCGTGTCCATCCAGCGGCATTCGATCGCGCTCACCTTCGACAGCCCGGAGCAGATGTGGGAGGCCATGGTGCGCAGCAGCGCCCCGCTGGAGCTCATGCGCCACAGCGTGAGCGCGGAGGTGTGGGCTCGGCGGGCCGCGCTCATGAAGGCGTTTCTGGCCGAGAAGTACCGGCCGAACTGTCCGTTGTCCACCACGGCGTACCTGGGCATCGGGCACAAGCCGCAGGGCTGACAGACAGCGGCGCGCGGCCCTTCCGGAGAAGGACCGCGCGCGGCCGGGGCATAGCAGTGCAGTTAGCGCGGGGCCATGCGCAGCGCGCCGTCCATGCGAATGGTCTCGCCGTTGAGGTAGTCGTGCTCGACGATGTACTGCGACAGCTGCGCGTACTCGTCCGGACGGCCCAGGCGGGACGGGAAGGGCACGCCCGCCTCGAGGCCCTTGCGGTACTCCTCGGTGACGCCGGCCAGCATCGGGGTGTCGATGATGCCGGGAGCGATGGTGTTCACCCGGATGCCGAACTGGGCCAGGTCGCGTGCGGCCGGAACGGTCATGCCGTGCACGCCACCCTTGGAGGCCGAGTAGGCGATCTGGCCGATCTGGCCCTCGAACGCGGCGACCGAGGCGGTGTTGATGACGACGCCACGCTGGCCGTACTCGTCCACGGCGTCGGTCTTGGCGATCGCGTCGGCGGCCAGCCGCATGACGTTGAAGGTGCCGAGCAGGTTCACCGTGATGACCGTGCGGAACAGCTCCAGATCGTGCGGGCCGTTCTTGGACAGGATGCGACCCGCCCAGCCGACACCGGCGCAGTTGACCACGATGCGCAGCGGCGCGCCCGATTCGACGACCTGCGCCACGGCGGCGGCGACCTCGTCGTTGCTGGTGACATCGGCGGGAATGAGGGTGACCCCGTCCGGCACGCTGTCGCCGGCGCGCTCGATCGACTGCGGTACGTCGAGTCCGAAGACGGTGGCACCGAGATCGGCGAAACGCTTGGCGGTGGCGGCGCCGAGGCCCGATGCGCCTCCGGTGACAATGGCGGCGGAACCCGAAATCTCCACGATGGTCCTCTCGTTCGTGACAGCCAGTTGGCCCTTCGTCAATTGCACCCTAACCGGTGCCGGGCGCGTGGCCCCGCACGGCTCCCTCGCCCCGTTGCCCGCTGGCAAACTATTTGCGAACGCGACTGTTCTCCGGTGGTACGGTCACATCGTGGGCGCTGTGCCGTCCGGGCGCGTGAGCCCGCCCCGCCGCGCACCCTGTGCACCGGATGCACAGAACCGACCGCGCAGAATGGAGCAGCCCAGTCAGCTCGACCGAACACCGGAGTCACCGTATGACCGAATCGGCCATCAGCGCACGCCTCCCCCGAGGTAGGCACGGACTCCCACGGGAGCAGGTGATCGCCTCACAGCGCGAGCGAATCCTCGTCGCGACGGCGGAGGCCATGGCCGAAAACGGTTACATCGGGACGTCGGTAGCGGCGATCCTGAAGCGGGCGGGCGTGTCGCGGGAGACCTTCTACGAGCAGTTCCGTTCCAAGGAGGACTGCTTCGAGGCCGCGTACGAGCGTGCGGTGCAGCTGTTGCTCGACCGGATCGCCGAGGCCACCGAGACGGAAGACGACGCGCCGGGCGACACGGATCCCATGGCTCGAATGGACCGGATCTTCCGCGCCTACCTCCAATACCTGGTGGACGACCCGGCCAGCGCGCGACTGTTCTTGGTCGAGGTCTTCGCGGTGGGATCCGCGGCCATCGCGCGCCGAGCCCAGCTGCAAGAACGGTTCGTCGAGCTGATCGCCGCCGTGCTCGACGCGCGGACCCAGCAGCAGCGCTTCGCCTGTCAGACTCTGGCCGCCGCGGTGGGCTCGATGGTCACCGCTCGGATCGCGGCGGGGGACTCGGCCGGTCTGCTCGCGCTGCGGGAACCGCTGCTGGATCTGTTGCGGCGGGGTGGCGGACTGTATGGAGCCGCTCTCGACTCGTTCGGCGAGCCATCCGCGTGAGCAACAGCGCCGCGCCGGCGAGTGCGGGAGCGATCGTCGCGATACCGGCGACGGCGGCGCCGCCGAGCGCGGGTGTGGCCGCGCCCAGCAGGGTGGCCGCACCGAAATAGAGGAACAGCAGGCCCGAGCCGATGCCGATCGCGTGTTCCGGCAGGTGCTTGCCGACCAGGATGCCTGCCGCGATGGCGAGTGCGTCGGCGGCGACCATGCCGATGGTCGAGCCCAGCCACACGCCCACCCAGTCGTAGTCGGTGGCCAGCGCGGCGGTCGCGAACATGGTCCGGTCGCCCAGCTCCGCGAGCAGGAACGCGGACAGCACCACGAAGAACGGCGCGCCGGCGGCCCTCGGCGTCTTCGGCGCGGGATCGTCGTCGCCGGGGCCGAAGTGCTCGCGCAGGGTCCACAGGCCGACGGCCAGGAAGGTGATGGCGGCGATCAGCGAGATCGCCGTGGTGGGCAATGCCGCACCGAGGAAATGGCCGACGCCGACCGAGATCAGATGTACCGCGGCGGAGGCCGTCGCGATGCCGCCGAGCACCACCCACCAGCGATAGCGCAGCGCGAACGTCAGCGCCATCAGCTGCGACTTGTCGCCCAGTTCGGCGAGGAAGACGATGCCGATACTCAGCAAGACGGTGGCGATCATGTGTGGCGGCTCCCAGGTCTCCGGCCTGCCGGCTGGAGATACGGGTAGCCTCCGGCCGACAACGAAATGGTTGTCCAGGCCGAAGGTCTCGCCCACCGGACGGATGCCGGTTCACACAGCCGGACCCGAGCCCGGATGAACCGGTGGGTCAGTATGTCGACTGTGCGATTGGGGGCTACTCCCCTTCGCTGCAGCCGACTCTACCCCGCCGAGTCGGCGCTTGCCAACCCGCTGTAGTCGAAATCGCAATGCGCACAATAAGTTTGGCGATCCAACCGGCGAATTTCGGTTACCCTCACGCGGCCAGCAGCATAGCCAGAACCGCGGTGTCGGGATCACTGATCGGGTCCAGTCCGACCCGGCTGACCAGCGAAGTGACCGTTCCGTCCGACTCGGCCTCGACCCAGGCGGCGCGGTGCTCGAGCCCCAGATGGGGTACGCCGGGCAGCAGGACGCAACCGGATGCCGCGCCGGTGCACTCGGGGAGCGACGGGCGGGTTTCCGACGGCGGATGCAGCATCAGCAACGCGGGTGGCACATGTTCGGCGAAACGGCCCGGTTCCACCGCTTCCTCGCCCAGCACGGGGCCTTCGGCCAGCACCAGGCCGACCGTGCCCGGGGCTGGGTCGTCGGGCAGGTCCTCACGGACTCCGAACACCGTGGAGGTGGTCAGCAGCCCGGGTAGCGTGGCCACGCGCACCGCGAGCACGAGGACTTGGGCCCATTCCTTGGTGGTGTCCGGCCAGCGGCCGGAGATCACGAAGCCCCGCAGCGACCCGCGCGAATGAAACGGCGTGATGCCGATCGGTTCGTTCGTGCGCATTTCTGCCTCCCGTTTGTCGAACCGGGGGCGACCTTGCCCGTCCCTTTGGTGTGGATTTCCCGAATATGAACCACGAGTCACCTGGCACACAAGTACCAAAGAGTGCCAATCGGACAGCCGGAGGCCGGGCAGGAAGCAATCGGGCTGCGCACGCCGCGAATCGGGCCCGACCTCCCCGAGTCCGATTCCGCGACGGGTGGGCCGGGTTCCCGGCAAAGCGCCCGCGTCGCCGGAGAACAGAACGGGCCCGCGACCCAGCCGCGCGTGGCGCGACGGATTCGCGGACCCGGTTCCGGTGTACCGAGTCGGCTCAGCCGAAGATGAGGCCCTTGGCCTGCGACGTCGCCTTGGCGAAGCGCTCCTGGACGTCGGCCCAGTTCACCACGTTCCAGAACGCGGTGACGTAGTCCGCCTTGACGTTCTTGTACTGCAGGTAGAAGGCGTGCTCCCACATGTCGACCTGCAGCAGCGGGATGATGCCCAGCGGAACGTTGGCCTGCTGGTCGTAGAGCTGGAAGGTCAGCAGCTTCTGGCCGAGGGTGTCGAAGCCGAGCACCGCCCAGCCGGAGCCCTGCAGACCGTTGGCCGCGGCGGTGAACTGCGCGCGGAACTTGTCGAACGAACCGAACTGGTCGTCGATCGCCGCGGCCAGGTCGCCGACCGGCTTGTCACCGCCGTTGGGGGAGAGGTTCTTCCACCAGATCGAGTGGTTGACGTGCCCACCCAGGTGGAACGCGAGGTTCTTCTCGTGCAGGAAGATGGCGCTGTGATCGCCCGACTCGCGAGCGGCTTCCAGCTTCTCCAACGCGGTGTTCGCACCGGCGACGTACGCGGCGTGGTGCTTGGAATGATGAAGCTCGTTGATCTGCCCGGAGATGTGGGGCTCCAGGGCGCTGTAGTCGTAATCCAGATCTGGCAGCGTGTACTCAGCCACGATGTCCCTTCCTATGTCGGGCTGGTTGTGCCCGTTGTTCCGTGCACAGCCAACCATCATTCGTACACCCGGTCGATTCCAACCTGGGCCGACCTCCGCACATTCCGGTGGCGCCGCTCACACGGGACAGGTCGCGTCCCGTCACATCACGCACATCGGCACCACAGGAAACGCACGCGTAGCATCGAACCATGTCGTGGTACGACGAACTAGTCGGGCGGCTCAGCCTTCCCGAACCCGTCATGGTCGCGCCCGAGCAGGCCCTCCCCGGCCGGGCGGAGCCGCTCGACGTGCCGGATACCCACTACGTCAACGGTCACCCGATCCGCCCGCCGTTTCCCGGCGGGCTACAGCTCGCGGTCGTCGCGATGGGGTGTTTCTGGGGCGCGGAGAAAGGCTTCTGGGAACTCGACGGCGTCTACACCACCGCGGTCGGCTACGTCGGCGGGTTCACGCCGAACCCCACCTACGAAGAGGTGTGCAGCGGGCGGACGGGTCACACCGAAGCGGTGCTCGTCGCGTTCGATCCGGCGGTGATCGACTATGCGGGCATCCTGCAGC
Source organism: Nocardia abscessus (assembly GCF_015477775.1). Classification (GTDB taxonomy): domain Bacteria; phylum Actinomycetota; class Actinomycetes; order Mycobacteriales; family Mycobacteriaceae; genus Nocardia; species Nocardia abscessus_A. Next base: position 845,646 of record NZ_JADLQO010000001.1, read on the forward strand.
ACTTCTGGGAGAACCACGATCCCACCCAGGGCATGCGCCAGGGCAACGACCGCGGCACCCAATACCGTTCTGCGGTCTTCACCTTCGGCCCCGAGCAGGCGGCGCTGGTCCGCTCCACCGCCGAGGCCTACGGCAAGCGCCTCGCCGGGGCGGGATACGGCCGGATCACCACGGAGATCGCGCCGCTGCCCGGGTTGGCAGCCTTCTACTACGCCGAGGGATACCACCAGCAGTACCTGGCGAAGAACCCCGGAGGGTATTGCCCGGTGCACGCCACCGGAGTGAGCTGCCCGGTCGGCCTGGGCGCCTGAGCCCGGCGCGAAACCGCACGGCCGCTCCCGCGGGCGTGCGGTCCGATCGCCCAGTGTTCCCTATAGCCCGATCACAGCGGCGGAGCGATACCCGGACGGGTTGCCCGTGGATCGCCCGCATCGTGCGCCCGCCACCATCGCGCGCCGCCCGCCACGAAGTCCGTCAGCGGGATCTGCTTGCCCCGCGAATCGTGCACGACGATGTCGTCGAACCACACGCGGACATCCAGCTCGCGCGGATCGATGCCCTCCTCCTGGGAGAACTCCAGAACGTGCGTGGATTCGTGATCATCGATCCGGGTGTCGAAGCTGAGCAACTCGCTCCACAGCGCCCACCCGCTGTCATCGAGATCGATGAACTCCCAGCCGTGCAGCCGCCCGCCGCCGAAACTGCGGATGGCCTCGTCCAGGCCGTCCAGTTGCAGCGGCAGCACCTGGGGTTCCAAGTCGTCCCAGTGCTGCGTGCGCAGTGACGCGGCGACCCGGCTCACGCCGGTGAACGTCACCTGCACCCGGTAGTCCTCGGCCGCCGTCCCCTCCTCGGGGAGCGTCAGCACTTCGAGGTCGAGTCGCAGTTCGTTGGCGGTCTCGTCGACCGCGAGGCCGAGGCACGTGGCCTCGGACAGCGCGACGTTGAGACCTGCGGTGTCCATTCCGTGGCGTAGCCCCCTGCTCACGTTCATGCGCCCAGGCTACCGAGCGCCACCGCCGGATCGCGGTATTTCGGCGGCGTTCCGAAATCGATGGAACCGAACGCGCTCGCGCCCCGTCCAAGTAGATATCGGAACCTCTTCGGCCGCGGGTTCCGATGTCGGCGACGAATGGCCGCTCCGGGATGGATATGGAGGGGAGTCCCGGATCGGCCATTCGCATCGCTCGCCTGGGGGTTGATCCGTCGTCCAACCCCGATAGAGTGCTGAGTACAGACCGAAAGTCGGTTATTGCCCCAAAAAGATAGCCGAGCGGTTGCTTTGTTGGCCCGGCACTTCCGGCAAAACGCCGTCGACGGCCGCCCCTTGTGGATCAGGTTGTGGATTATGTGGATAACTTCGACCTAGTTATGCACAACCCGCATCGAGCGGGGGCTCGGTCGAGTTCCGGAGGGGAGAACATACCTGAAGTCGTAGCTCGCTGTCGAGGCTCCTCCCCGGGCATGGAACTGCACGGCCGCTCGCCGCCCATGGCAGGATCGAATCTGTGACGAGCCCCCACGTTCCGTCGGTCACGGTGGAGGACGTGCCTGCCGAATTCGACGGCAGCGCGCCCGCGTCGGCCGACACGCCGCGACCGATCCTGCTCGACGTCCGCGAGGACGACGAGTGGCAGCTCGGACACGCCCCAGGCGCGCTGCACATCCCGATGGTCGATGTGCCCGCCCGGATCGACGAGCTTTCCTACGACGCGGAACTGTATGTCGTGTGCAGGCAGGGCGGCCGCTCCCTCCAGGTGGTGGAGTACCTCACGCATATCGGCTACGAGGCCATCCAGGTCCGCGGCGGCATGGTGGCCTGGCAGCAGGCCGGCCGGCCGCTGGTCGCGGAGGGCGACCACGAGGCGAAGATCTACTGACGAAAGAACGAGGTGCGCGGGTGAGTACGGTGGTGCAACCTTGTGCGCGCTGCGGCGCGCGCTGGGCCGTGCAAGGGGCCCCGATGCACTGGTGCCCGCGCTGTCGCGGCGTGCTCCTCTCGCCTGCGCCGATCGACGCGCCCGCCGAGCGCCGCAACTACCGCTGGGTGGCCCGTAAACCCGATCACCGCGTCCGCCGGGGGCACCCGCCTGCCCGCTCGGCCGCCCAGAGCCGGACGCCCCGATACGCGCAGATGCCGCGCTGGGGCCTGGTCGACCCGCCACCGCAGCCGGAGGGCGCGGTACGCCGTCCGCTCGGCAGATTGACCGACGCGGTGGCCACGGTGCTCGTCGCGACCGCGTGCGTCTTCGCGCTCGCCTCCGTCGCCGAACTGGCGCGCTACGCGGTTCTCCTGCGCAACCGGACACGTCTGATCCACCCCGCAGTACTCTTCGCCTCCGACGCGTTCGTCATCGGCACCGGGGTGCTCGCGATCGCTGTCGCGCTGGCGGCGGCCTTGGCCACCGTCGGACGGCTGATCGCGATCAGGCGGTCGGCCTACGCCGCCGCCGGGCGGCGCGACCCGCGATCGCCGCGTGTGCTCGCGCTCGGTTGCCTGGTCCCGGTGGTCAACCTGCTGTGGCCGGGGGTCTATCTGAGCGAAGTCGCCACGCTGCAGGGTGATCCCCGGGCGCGCCGCGCGGCGCGGATCTGGTGGGCTGCGTGGGTGTTCGGCGGCCTCGTCACGGCGGCCGCGCTGCTGTGGCGGACCGCGGACTCGTTGCAGGCCAAAGCGGACGCGGTGCTGTTCACCGCGTTCACCGACGCGGTCGCCGCCGCGGTCGCGCTGGTGACCCTGTGGGTCCTGCGCACGATCGAGGGACGCGATCTGCTCGGTCGCAGCCGCACCGCGCGCCGCTGGCTGATCGCCGTCGACCCCGCCGTGCCGGTGATCGAGCCGGTGCATCCACGCGAACCCGCGGCCGAACCGGCGCACGCCGAGCCGGCCACGGCGCACGACGACAACGGTGCTGAGGACCGTGAGCAGAAGGAGGTTATGGCCAAGTGAGCCAGGGCAGTCGCGCGCCATTCGTCGTCGCGCATCGAGGCGCCTCGGCGGCGCGCCCCGAGCACACGCTCGCCGCCTACGAGCTGGCGCTGCAGGAGGGCGCCGACGGCGTCGAATGCGACGTCCGGCTGACCAGGGACGGGCATCTGGTGTGCGTGCACGATCGCACCGTCGACCGCACCTCCTCGGGCAGCGGGCTGGTCAGCGAGATGACGCTGGAGGAACTGCGAGCGCTCGATTTCGGCGCCGACGGATCGCCCGCCTCGGTGCTGACCCTCAGCGAGCTGATCAGCCTGGTGCTGGACTGGCGCAGCAGACCGACCAAGCTGTTCATCGAGACCAAGCACCCGGTGCGCTACGGCGCGCTGGTGGAGAACAAGCTGCTCGCGGAGTTGCAGCGCTTCGGTATCGCCACCCCCGCCTCGGCCGACCATTCCCGGGCGGTCGTGATGTCGTTCGCGGCCACCGCCGTCTGGCGCATCCGCCGCGCCGCGCCGCTGCTGCCCACCGTTCTGCTCGGCGAATCATCGCGCTACCTGGGCGGTTCGGCGGCCACGACGGTCGGCGCCACCGCCGTCGGCCCATCGGTGAAGACCTTGCGCGACCACCCCGAACTGGTCGACAAGGCCGCCGCCGCGGGCCGCGCCACCTACTGCTGGACCGTCGACGATCCGGACGACGTCCAACTGTGCGCCGACCTCGGTGTCAGCTGGGTCGCCACCAACCACCCCGGCCGAACCAAGTCACTGCTCCCCGCCGCCTGAACGAATTCAGCTGGGCGACAAGGATGCACGAGCGCACTCCCGCATCCGCCCACAGCGCGGGCGTAACCACACCAGCTCAACCCTCGGGCCGAGCGACGCAAGGACCGAACATGCGCCGTTCGCGGACTGGGCAACGTCCGGGTGGCTGCGGTGCGCACGGCGTGGGCGCGGAGATCGGGTGGCTCGTATCGCGGAACTGCCTCGAAATGCGAGTAGCGCGGTTCGGCGCCCCACGTCACCGGCCCACCCGAACCCCAGGTTTCGAGCGAAGCGAGACCGAGCATGCGCCGTTCCGAGCCACAAAAGGGCCGCGAACACGCCGCGCCGCAGGCGCGGCAGATTAAACACTGTGTAGGTTGACCCCTCGTGGGTAAGAGCAAGCGCAACAGTCCGAAGCCCGGCGGGAACCGGGCGCAGCGTCTCGCCGAGCGGCGGGCGGCGCAGGAGCAGGCGGCCCAGGCCGTGACGCGTCCGTTCGAGGGCCTGGCCGCGGAGTGCGATCTGGTCGCGCTGCGCGAATTCGTACCGTCGGCCACCGCGCGGTTGACGCTGTCGCCCTCGGTCGCGGCCGAACGACCGGTCGTGCTCGCCACGGTGCTGCCCGGTGCGGTGGCCGCGCTGGTGCGTGCCGGTGACGAGCCGAACGGCTATGTCGGCGCGCAGGTGCAGTTCCAGGGCGCGGACCCGGCCGCCGATCTGGCCGCGGCGATCCTGTGGACTCAATCCGCCGAGCCAGGTGACTCGCTGACCTCGGTGGAAAGCGTCGCGGGCGGGCCGCGGCTGGCCGACGTGATCGATCCCGCCGCGAGCCTGGACCTGACCGTGTACCAGGACTTCGACTGGTGGGTGCCCGAGGGTGTCGAACCGGACCCACAGGTCGCCGCCACCATCGAGCAGGCCAAGCAGGCGATCATGCCCTCGGCGCGGCTGGGGCTGGACGCGGACGCGATCGGCGCCGCCTGGTGGGTGGATGCGGGCGAGAAGGCGCACATCCGCTGGGTGCGTCCCGAAGACGAGGACGCTCTCATGCTGGCGCTGGCCCGCGTGCACGCCTCGGGCGGCCTGAACCTCGGCGAAGGTTCCCGCTTCGCGGGGTCGTTCCGCACGCACGGCGTGCTGGTTCCGGTGTTCGATCTGGACCGTGAGCGGCACCCCGACGAATGGGTGAAGCCCGCAACCGAATTCGGCGCGCGCCTGTCGGAGGCGCTGGCCGTCGACGCCCCGTTGACGGCCGACGAGCGGCGCTCCCGCGACGGTCTGCGGTCGCGTCAGGTCACATTGCGCTGAACCGGAATCGGCGGGGAATTCGGGAGAAACGATCCCCGCCGATAGCGAGCTCCGATAGCCGCCGGCCTGCTGAAGTTAGGGAAGTCTCACCGAAATGTCGTTCATGGCGAAATCGGGCAGGCGCTCGGGGCAACTCGACGGGTAAGAAACCGTTAACGGCGACAGGCCCGGTTCCGCTTGCGGAACCGGGCCTGTTCATCCTTCTCCGGCAAACGTCCTAGACGGAGCCGCCTGCCACCGAAGGCGCACCGGAGGCGTCGCTCGGGCCGCTCATTTCCCGGGCCACGAATTCCTCCAAGTCGAACAGGTTCGACCCGGCGCGATCGGCGATGGTGAGCAGGGTGGTCATGTTCGCGACTTCCTCGACCTGTTCCTTCAGGAACCACTGCATGAACTGTTCGCCGAGGTAGTCGCCCTCTTCTCGGGCCGTGCTCGCCAGCTGGATGATCTGCTCGGTGACCGTCTTCTCCTGGGCGAGCGCCAGCGCGATCGGCTCCCTGGCATTCTCGAACCGCGATTTCGCGGCGTCGATGCCGGAAATCTCGATGCTGATATCCCGGTCCAGGAAGTACTGCACGATCATCATCGCGTGATTGCGTTCTTCGACCGCCTGCTTGTAGAACCGCTTGGCCAGTTGCGGGAGGTCGGCATTGTCGAACCAGACCGCAATCGCGATGTACTGATGCTCGGCATTGAATTCATGCCGGATCTGATCGTGCAACAGGCTGTGAAATTTGCTGCGGGGGGATTCCGGATGGCTGGACATGGCATCGACATTAGCGCTGGTCAGGTCGTGTGTCATCCAAGTACAGCCTTATTGAGGCTAGTGTTGCCTAATTAATTCTTCGCTGCGCCTGCCATTTTCGGCGCCGGGATATCGGTGCGCGTCCGCCCACGCAGCTCGCGGGCGACGAACTCCTCGACGTCGAACAACTGGCCTTCGGCGCGGTCGATCACCGACAGCAACGTGGTCATCCCGGCGACGTTCTTCACCTGTTCCTCGAGAAACCACCGGACGAATCGTTCGCCAAGATAGTCACCGGAGGTGCGTGCCGCGCGAGCCAGACCGCTGATCTGGGCGCCGCGGATCTGCTCGATCTCGAGCAGTAGCGCCGTTGCCGCGCGCGGGCTTTCGAAGGTCGAGTCGATCGGCTCCAGCCCGCCGATCTGCACCGGGAGATCCCGGTCCAGCAGATACTGCACCATGCGCAGCGCATTTCCGTAGTGCTCGCGGGAGCGGCCGTAGGCGTGCCCGGCCAACTGCGGCAGTCTGCTGGCGTCGAAGTACACGGCGGCGGCGAGATACTGCTGGGCTGTGGTGAATCCATGGCGGATCTGCGTGCGCAGCAAGTCGGGGAAGGACTCGTCGGCATCGTCGGTGTCCGGCATGGCATCGACGCTACCGTGTCAGCAGGTCCTCCGGGATGGCGCGGTCCTCGGCCAGCGCGTCGAAGAACCGGCTCGCCTTGTCCTTGTCCCACAGCAGGACATTGCCGCTGTCGGTGTCGTCGAATCCGCCGACCGGCACCGCCGTGGCGACGGTTTCGCCGCGCAGAGCCCAGCCCAACCTACCGAGGTCCCAGATGTGGTCGCCGTTGTCGACCTTCAGCGACTCGGCGGTGTCGGAGGCCAGCGGCCAGAGCTTGAACGGGTTGGCCAGGGTGGCGCCGCTGGTCGCCTTCTTCAGTAGGGCGGCCATGAAGATCCGCTGGTTGTTCATTCGGTCCAGGTCGGCGAGCGAGGTCGCGCGGCTGCGGACGAAGCCCAGTGCCTGCGGTCCGTTCAGCCGCTGGCAGCCTGCGGGCAGGTCGATGCCCGCGAGCGGGTCGTCGATCGGCTTCGGCACGCAGACATCGATGCCGCCGAGGGTGTCCACCACGCTGGCGAAGCCGCCGAAACCGATCTGCGCGTAGTGGTCGATGCGCAGGCCGGTGGCGATCTCCACGGTCTGCACGAGCAGCGCGGGCCCGCCGATGGCGAACGCGGCGTTCAGCTTGTCCTTGCCCTGGCCCGGGATGCTGACGTACGAGTCGCGCGGCAGGCTGACCAGGGTGGTCTTACCCGACTTCGGCACGTGCACGAGCATGATCGTGTCGGTGCGCTCGGGGCCGACCTCGCCGCCGGTGGCGAGTTCCTGTTCCTGCTCGGGGGTCAGGCCGCCGCGGCCGTCGGAGCCGACCAGCAGCCAGTTCGTGCCGGGGGTGTCGCCGACCCGCTTGGCGTAGTTCGCCAGCGCGGGGATGCGGTTGAGCGAGTTGTCCAGCTGGATGACGGCCCCGACGGCGGCGAGCACCAGAACCAGCAGGATCACCAGAAACCAGCGGAAGGGGTGGCGCTTGCGGCGCGGTCGCGGCGCCCGGGCCGTGCGCTCGCCACGCGGCGGCACCGGAGGGGGGCCTTGGCGATAACGGCGGGACTGCTGCGGCGGCGCGTGGGGTGGTCCCTCGTTGTATGGGACCGGTCGTTGCGTAGGCGCGTGCGCCGGGCCTTCGTGATGCGGGACGGGGCGCTGGGTGGGGGCGTGCCTGCGAGGGGCGGGAGGTGGGGGCGTGCGCCGCGCGTGTTCCGGCGGGATCTGCGAATACGCCAGCGGCTGGGCGTGCGGGTCGGCTGTTCCGCCGCGGCGCATCACCTGGGTGGGCTCGATCGGCGGCGGGGCGCCCGGTCCCGGAGGGGGCATGCGCCGACCCATCGGAGGTTCGCCGGACCTGCCGGGCGGCGGCATCCGGCGCGGTCGCGCGTTGCGCTGGGGGTCGTCGCCGTTCATCACTGAGACTCTACTTATCGGGCGAGTGTGAGGTGCCGCATGCGGACACCGCGCACGCGGAAGCGGCGCTGCTTCGTAATTCGCCGGGGACGCCGCGTTGTTAGCGCTCCGAGGAGCACAGTTGCGTCACGGAAGCCATGAAACATGGCCGCGCAGAACGGTGTAGCCGAGGTAGGCGACCGCGTCGATGGTCGCGTGGGCGAGAACCAGCGGCCAGAGTCGGTTCGTGCGCTGCCAGTAACGCCCGAATATGACGCCCATCACAATATTTCCGAGCCCGCCGCCCAAGCCCTGGTACAAGTGATAGCTGCCCCGCAGCAGCGCGGAGGTGAGCAATGCCGTGTTCTCCGACCAACCGAGCCTGCGTAACCGGGTGAGCAGGAACGCCACCACGATGACCTCTTCGGCCAGCGCGTTCGCGCAGGCCGACAGGATGAGCGCGGGCAGCCGCCACCAATAGTCGCCCAGTGAGGCCGGCACGATCGTCACGCTGAAGCCCAGCGCGTGTGCGGCGAGATACAGTCCCAGCCCTGGCAGCCCGATGATCGCCGCCAGCGCCAGGCCCGGCAGCACGTCCGCGCGCCACCGGACCCGGTTCGCCAGCCCGATCAGGCGTGGCCCGATGCCGCCGCGCCACAGCAGATACAGCCCCAGCGCCGCCCATCCGACCAGTCGCAGCACGCTGAGCAGCTGAAACAGCAGGTCGATGGTGGATTGCGTGGATCGCGACGGGTTCAGTGCGACGGTTCGGCCACCGATCCCACCCGGGGCGAGCGCGCTCTCCACCAGCGAGAGCGCGGCGCTGAGCCCGCTGAGCCCGAACGTGACGAGCAGCACCACGGTGATCTCGAGTTTGATCGCCAGCCGCTCCTGATCGGTCGGCTCGGCCTCGTCCCACTGGGCACCGGACTCCGCACGCATGGGTCGAATCTATTGCGCGCGCTCGGCGCGGCACTCGGCGCGTCGGCGTCGAACTTCGCACCCGGCCGGAACCCGGCGTCTGTGCTGCCACTCCAGCCCGGTGTCACGCTTCGAGCCGTGTTCCCGGTACGCCCCGCCAGGACCGCGGCGAACTCGGTCAGATGCGGCTCAGATGCGGCGCAGGCCGTTGAGGAACGGGCAGCCTGCCAGCATGCGCACAGCCCGGCTGAGCGCCTCGATGTCGTCGGCCGGCGCGCTGAACGGCAGGCGGAAGTCGTGGTCGCCGTCGTGCCCTTCCACCCGCAGGGTGAGTCCAAAGCGGTCGATGGCAAGCGGGTGCACGATGCCGCGTTGCAGGCGCGGCGGCAGGTGCCTGGCCAGCTGGGCGACGACGTCGGCGTGGTCGGCCACCATGTGCTGTAACCAAGCGGATTCCATGGCGCAGAACGGATCCGGCTGGGCCAGCCGCAGATCTTCGCTGCTCACCGATTCCGCGCCGGTCGAGTCGGCCACCACCGCCGAGTTGATCACCAGCCGCAGCAGGGTGGCGCCGAAGCCGATGTCGAGCAGCCCGGGGTGGGGGTGCTCTTTGGCCACCTCGGTGGCCAAGGCGCGCTGCGCCTGTGTGGGCACCGCGCGCACCCAGCCGCGCAACCAGACCAGTGCGCGCACCGGCTCGCGCAGCGGCAGCGGGGCGTGGTCGGTGAGCTCGAGCACCGCGGGTGCGCCGTGCTCTCCCGAGTTGCCCGCCAGTACCGCGGCGACCGAAGCGGTGGGCACCGCGATCACTGCGTCGCCGCACTGCCGTACATGGTGCACGGACGCGGGCGTCGGATCGATGCCCGGCATGGCCAGCACCGCATGCTCCGCGTGAGCGCACGCGCTGCGCACCCGCTCGGCGGTGGACGGTGCGACGGTCAGGGACGGACGCGGCATACAAACCTCCGTGGAGCGGGCGGCGCTTCAGCGTGCGGATTAGGTTACCCTAAGCTAAGTGACGACGTCTGGTTCCGCAAGCATTTCGATCGAGTCGAGCGAAGCGAACTGGCTCGATTCCGGCCGAACGGGCTTGTTACGGTGTGGGCGTGTCGGAAGGGACGGAATCCGGGCAACCGGTGCTGGTGACGTTGTCCGCGCCCCCGCGGCGGGGCCTGGCCGACGGCTTGGTCCGCAACATCGGCGCAAGCCCCGCCGCGCCGATCTTGGAGTTGGACGCTCCGGATGCCGAGATCGCCGACTTCCTCGCGCACGTGGCCCACTCCGATACCGGTTTCGTCGCGCGCACCTCCTCCGGGGAGCGTGCGGTGGCGATCGTCGCGGCCACGGCGGCCGCCCTGTGCGGTGACGACATCGGCGCCGCCTTGCGCAACCCCGATATCGCCTTTCTGACCTCGTTGAAACCCCCGGCCGTGGAAGCGGTGAGATCCGTTCTGCTCGCCGTGGAAACCGAAGCGCCCGACCGGGTGAACGACGCGTTGCGGGTGCTCAACGGAGGTTGAACGGTGCTCGTGCAGCCGTGGAACAGCGGCCGTGCGGGGGCCGGGCACTTGCAATTGGTGGGGAGCCGGGGCAGCGCGCAAGTAATCTCGTAACCGTGCCGCGAATCGCGTACTTCGGGCCGTCCGGAACCTTCACCGAGATGGCCCTCGCTCAACTCGAATCCTCGGGGACCTTCGAAGGACCCGTGGAGCGGATTGCCGCGCCCAGCCAAGGGGCCGCGCTCGACCTGATCCGCTCCGGCGACGTGGACGGTGCGGTGGTGCCGATCGAGAGCTCCGTCGAGGGGTCGATCTCGGCGACGCTGGACTCGCTGGCAATCGGCCCGCGTCTGCAGATCGTCGCCGAGACCGAACTCGAGGTGAGCTTCACGATCCTCGGCAAGCCGGGTACCACGCTGTCGGACGTGCGCACCCTCGCCGCGTACCCCGTGGCCGCCGCCCAGGTACGGATGTGGGTGGCCCGGCACCTCCCGCAGGCGCAGCCCTACACTTCGGCGTCCAACGCCGCGGCCGCCGAAGATGTTGTGGCGGGCCATGCCGACGCCGCCGTGTCGACCGCCCTGGCGGGTGAACGGCTCGGGCTGATCGCACTGGCATCCGGCGTCGCCGACCATGAGCAGGCGATCACGCGTTTCGTCCTGTGCACCCGGCCGACGGTGGCGCCGCCCCCCACCGGAGCCGACCGCACCTCGATCGTGCTGGAGTTGCCGAACATACCGGGCTCGCTGATGCGCGCTTTCGCAGAATTCGCGACGCGCGGTATCGATCTCACCAGGATCGAGTCGCGTCCCACCCGAACCGGCATGGGCACCTACCGTTTTTATCTCGACTGCGTCGGGCACATCGATGACACGGCGGTGGCCGAGGCGCTCAAGGCGCTGCACCGCACCGCGCGGATCCGCTTTCTCGGATCGTGGCCCGCGACTTCGGCCACCGGCACGCCGCCGCCATCGGACGAAGCCGCGGCGGAGTGGTTGATCCAGTTGAGAAAGGGGATGGCGGACCTATGACCGGAAGGTTGATCCTGGTCCGGCACGGGGAGACCGAAGGCAACGTCGCCAAGCTGCTGGACACGAGGATTCCGGGTTTGCCGCTGACCGAACGCGGTGCGGCACAGGCGAAGACGTTCGGCGAGGGCCTGCTGCGCCCGCCGAAGGTGCTGTTCTCCTCGGCGGCGCTGCGCGCGCGACAGACCGCGAGCTACATCGAGGCGGCGACCGGTGTGGCCGCCATGGTGCTCGACGGATTACACGAGGTACAAGCCGGTGACCTGGAGGGGCAGCACGGCGAGGAGGCCCACCGGACCTTCCAGCAGATCTATCGTGCCTGGCACGAAGGGGATCTCACGCTGCGGGTGCCCGGTGGGGAATCCGCCCAGGATGTCCTGGACCGGTTTCTGCCCGTGATCGCGGAATTGCGGAACACGTACCTGACGCCCGACGACGAGGGCCATGGCGACGTGATGGTGGTCAGCCACGGAGCCGCCATGCGGCTCGTGGGCCGCACCCTCGCGGATGTACGTCCGCCGTTCACCACGAACAACCACTTGGACAACACCGAGACCATCGAGTTGGTCCCGGTGCCGGACGGTGGTTGGGAGTGCATTCGCTGGGGCCGGTTCACGCCGCCGTTCGGATACGACGTCGCGCCGACCTCCGACGACCCGATGGGCTAGCGTCGCCAGCCCGGTGCGCTCAGGAGAGCTTCGGATTCCGGGGGAAATCTTCCCGTTCCGGCAGGGAGCTGATCAGATCCTGCACCGCCGTGCGCAGGCGTGCGGGAGTACCGCTGCTGAGTGACGTCCACTTCACGCCGTCGTCGGACTTGCTCGCGGTCGCGATGAATCGCCCTGCGCGCGTGTTGAAGACGGCTATGTGGTTGTCCGCCACGTCTCTGCTGCCGTCGCCGTACACCACGCCGACGATCTCGGCGTACGAGTGGATCTCGACCAGTGCCGCGGCCAAGGTCTTCGCATCGTGACCGGGGTTGCCCACCTTCGTCAGCCGCTCCGCGGTGGCCGCGGCATCGCCGGTGTCGCCGAAGATCGTGGCCAGCTCTTCGGTCGGGGCGTTCATGCCGTACAGCTCGAGCGGCTCGGCGTAGCCGAGTGCCGCGAGAACTGTGCCGGGTAGGTCGGTTCCTGCCTCATCGATGACATAGGAGTCCTGCCCCCGCAGGGCGACGACCGGAAGGTCGACGCCCTGCGCCAGACAAAAGCGGCTGACCCACCCGTCGACGACCAACCGCAGCGCGATGATCCAGTGGGGCCGGTTCAGCGCGCACAGCCGATTCTCCAGATCGCGATGCACGACACCGTCGATGAGGAGGTTGCGCTGGGCGAGCGACTCGACGGCCGCGTCCATCGCCGCTTTGTGGTCGGTCAGGTTGTCGTAGCGTGCCCGCGCGTTCAGGACGACGGGGACTTCGATCTGCAGTTTCTCCACGAGAAACTGCATCTCGTCGAGCGACAACACGACCGCCTCGAGCGTCGACGGGTCGCGGCCCGCACCGAGTACGGTCACCTAGCCGTCCCGCTGGTGTCACCACCGATGACGCCGTCGGCGGTGAACCGGCCGTCGTTGAAGTGCTCGGTCGACCGCAGGTAGTCCCGGCCGTTGTGCTCGGACTCGTCGTCCTCGTCGCTGCGAGCCTGGTTACCGAGCAGCGGGTTGCCGTTGCCGCTGTTCGCCGACCGGACCGGCGCCGCCTCGGGGGCCTTCACGGCGACGGTCTCCTGCACCTGAGCGGCGCCGCCGCCGATCGTGCCGCTCGAGCCCCAGCCTTCCGGAAGCTTGAGCGAGCCGTTGCTGATGCCCGTCGCCGACCCGAGGCCGGAGAACGACACCGCGCGAGTCGAGGCGCCGGCCGCGGTGGCCGCCGCACCGACGCCCATGGCCATCGGAGCCATGCTGGAGAAGGTGGGCGCGGAGGTGCTGGTCGCCGCCGCGATCGCGCTGCCCGCGACATTTCCGACGGTGGAGACGCCCGTGGTCGCGATCGAGCCGACGGCCTGAGCGGCCTGGGTGGCAGCGCTCGCCACACCGGGGTTGCTCAAGAACGCCTGGGTGGCGGCGACGGCGGCCTGGATCGGATCGGCCGGGACCTCACTCGCCGATTCCGCCGCCTGTTCGGGGGTAGCCGTGCCCGCGCCCTTGGCGATCGCCGGGGGCTGCAGGAACTCGGCCGGGGTCGCGACCATGGCACTGGTCGCGGCCTCGTAGGTCTCCATCACCAGCGCGGCACGGATGTCCATGGCGTGCCTGGCCACTTCCGCGACCTCGAACGCGCCGCTCAACACGCCGGGCGGGTTCGCCGACGCGGCCAAAGCGGTGTTGACGGCCGCGATCTCGGGCGGGCTCGGCATCGCCAGCGCGGCGACGGTGTACGCGGTGGCGTTGGCCGCGGCCTTCGCGCCCATCGCGGCCGCTTGCACGCCCTGCTGCTCGGACCAGCCGAGGAAGCCCGTGAGCTTGCTCAGCGCGGCGATACCGTTGATGCCCTGCATCCCGACGCCGAGTTCGGCCATCACGCGGGCGACGGTCGTCGTAGCGTCGACCCAGGCGGCGGTGAGCCCGCCCCATGCGGTGGCGGCGGCCGAGATCGGGATCGCGTGCGCGCCCGCGTGAAGGGTGGCCGAATTGATCTCCGATGGGCGCGCAGCCCAGATCACCCCGGTGACTCCTGCAACCATGTGTGACTTCTCCCCTGCTCGAACGTTGCTGACTGGTCTCGGAACTACACCTGGATGGCGCTGATGCTCGCGGCGCGCACCACATCACCTGCGACGTGCTGGGCCAATTGCGTGCGCAGCGTCGCCGCCGCGTGATGGCATTCCAGAATCGCCTGCGCGATCGCCCGGTCGTGCGACATCGCGCCCTGGTTGAAATGGCTCGCGCTGAGGAACGAGACTTCCTCGGCGCCGGAGGGCAGCACGTGCGTCGCGGGCGCGGTGATCGCCGCGGCGGCGGCCAGGCGTTCGGCGACGAGGTCGAGTTCGGCCGCGGCGGCGAGAATGGCTTCGGGTGCGATCAGTACATGTCCAACCATGACTCGACTCCTTCTAGTGGCTGTGGGGCGGAACCACGAGAATTCCCCCTTCGAGTGATAGGACGCGACAGCAACGCGATCGGTTCCATCGAATCCCCAATTTTTCGATCTCCCTGCCGATTACACACCCACGGCTGGGGGTACGCAATACAGCTCGGTCCAGACTATCCCCATCCCAGCTGATGCAGGCGGTCTTCGTCAATGCCGAAATAGTGTGCGATCTCGTGGATCACGGTGATCGCCACCTCTTCCACCACTTCAGCCTCGTCGGAACAGAGTTCGAGAATGGCTTCGCGGTAGATGGTCACCGTGTCCGGAAGCGCTCCGCCGTACTGACTGTCGCGTTCGGTGAGGGCGATGCCGTGATACAGGCCGAGCAGATGTGGATCCTCCGGATTGCGCGGCTCGATCAGCACCACCACATTGTCGATCGCGCGGGTCAGCTCGGGCGGAATGAGATCCAGTGCGTCGCCGACCAATTCCTCGAACCGGTCGTCGGACATCGAGACGGGCATCGGCGCTCGGCTACCTCGGCTGGGGCTGCGGCGGCAGCGGCGCGGCGCCGGGCAGCGGTGCGGGCGTGGAACGTCCGCTGTTCGGCGGCGGCACCGGAGCCTGGCCGTTGATCAGGATGTCGCCCTTGGCCGACCCGGTGATCGGCGCGAAGCCCTCCCGATCGGCGCCCTTGCCGATCATGCAGTCCAGCTTGCGGCTGCCCGCCATCCAACTGCGGGCGTCGATGTAGTCGAAGAACAGCGTGAGCGTCTTGTTGCGGATGACGTCCGGCGCGCCCAGGTACTCGGTCGAGGTGCGGGAGCACTCCTCTTCCACGAACTTGTCCTGCGCCTCTTTCGCGGGCGGGCCGCCGGTGAAGTGGGTGCCGAGGTCGACGGTGGCGACGATCTCCACGGCGTGCGGCTGGGCGCAGTCCACCGGATCGGTGGGCAGGTTCTGGTTGATGCCGAGGCACACGCCCGGCTCGTACACCCTGGACTGATCGTGCTCGGTGGCGCTGCCGACCGACGGCGGCGTGCCGACGCTGGCCGCGACCTGCAATCCGCAGCGCAGCGTGCGGTCTCCGTGCTGCCAGCCGTCCGGGCTCGGGTACATCAGCCCGACGATGTACTTGCCGCGCGGGTCGAAGCGACCCGACATGTACCTCTGCACGGCGGGCACGCAGTGCTCTTCCTTCAGTTCGGTGAGCCGCAGCGAGTCCGGGAACCGCGAGCCGGGGCCGAACTCCTTGCCCGGATACCTGCTCATGTCGATGTCGGCCGCGACCTCGAACATGTGCTTGCTCGCACAGTTCACCTTGACCAGGTCGGACCGGTCGGGCTTGGTCCAGCTCAGGCAGTCGCCCTTGGCCGCCGTACCGAACTCCTTGTCCAGCACGGGTTGTGCCGGGGAGCCGGGGTTGTGGGCCTCCAGGCCCTTCTCGTTCTCGAAGCCGGTCACGAACAACGTCACCAAGGCCGCGACCACGGCGCCGACGGCTACCGCGAGCAGGCCCCAGCGCAATGTGCGCGCCGACAGACGCACGTCGCGCAGATCGCTGTCGGCGAGCGCCGCCTTGGCCGAGTCGAACGAGCGGCGTACCGCGTCGGCGCGCGACGACGCGCCGCGCTTGGGCGCCTTCGGGGACCGGGACACATGTTCGGAGGACATCGCGGTCCATCATGGCAGCGTCGGTGCCCTGGTGCCACGACCTGCCCCGATCGGCGCGGCACGAGCCGCGGGCGGTTCAGCCGCGCAGGGCCGACAGGAAGACCCCGGGCAGCCGGGCCGGATTGGCGCCGGAATAGAACTCGGTGAGCCTGCGCCCGGTGACAGCGGCCGTCTCGTTGCCGACGAACCACGGCGGCTTCGGGGAGAGGGCGAGTTCGCGGCCCAGCAGCGAGCGGGGCGCGGGACGGAACGGGCCGCGCACCACCGTGCGTTCCACGTCGTCGAGCAGCAGGGCGTTGTGCACCACGCCGATCCCGCTCTGCACGTCGTCCAGGGTGTGCCCGGGGAACGCGCCCCAGGCGGCCCGCGGCGCTAGGAAGGCGAGGCCGGTCCAGGTGTTCACCGCGATCGCGCCGTAGCGCAGCCGCTCGATGGCGCGGTCGAAGGCGATGCCGAGCCTGCGGATGGTCGTCGGATGGGCGATGACGTTCGCGCCGAGCGTCCCGGTCAGCTCCGCGTTCGCGAAGTCCACCGCACGCTGCAGGAACTCGCCGCCCCCGTAGGGCAGCTCGACCACGCCGAGCACGGGGGAGAAGTACTCCGTGTGCAGCAGCGGTGTGTCGGTTCGCGGCAACCCGTCGACCAGCACTCGCCCGGAGCCGAGCCGCTCGGCCTGCGGGTACGAGGCCAGCGCGCCGGCGACGCGCGTGTCGCTGCCCGGGTAGTAGGCGGTGCGCTGTGGCGCCCGCTGCATGGCCAGGCGCAGCTCCGCGAGGAACTCGTCCCTGCGGTCCCACTCGGCGGCGATCACCACCGCCTGCGCCGCGACGCAGTTGTAGCCGCCGTTGTGCAGCCGCTGGGTCGCCACGTGTTCGGCCTGGTAGCGCAGGTCGGCGGCGGACCAGTCGCCCGGTACGACGATGGTCGGTGAGACGCCGCCCAGCTCGCTGGTGATCGGCTTGTCCAGCAGCGGCCGGTTGTCCTTCTTGCGCTCCGAGCCCTCCGGACCGGGACCCCACACGATCGCGTCGTGGGTCTGCGCGCTGCCGGTCATGTGCACGTGGGCGACATCGGGGTGGCGCACCAGGTAGCCGCCCTGCTGCGCGCCGCCGGTGAGGATGCGCAGCACGCCGAGTTCCAGCAGCGGCTCGAACACCATCTCGAACACGGTGAACAGCGGGTCGGTGATCGGGTTGAGTTTCAGCGCGACCACCCGGTTGTGCGCGAAAAGCTCGTAGAGCGCGTCCAGCGGTGGAATCGACGTGATGTTGCCCGCGCCGAGCACGGCGCCGATGCCGCCGGTCGCGGTGGGATCCAGCTGGGCGAGTCCGGCTCGCCTGCGCGCGGTGTCGGCGTCGACGCCGGGCCGCAGCCACACCTCGCCGTGGAAACCGTTGAGCAGTAGCCGGTCGTAGACGCCGAACGGCAGGATCGGCACCGCGACCCGTCCGCCCGGCGCTTCCCGCAGTGTGATGCCGGTGAGCGGGCTGCGCCCCGTATCCAGCGCCGCGAGGGTGGCCGACAGCGCGTCGGTGGCCTGCAGCATGGTGAGCGGGCCGGACATCCATTCCTCGCCGACCAGCGGAGAGTCCTCGGGAAGGTCCTTGACGACGCACGCGGCCCGCACCCAGTCCTCGGCGAAGCGGCCGGTTCTGGCATGGATCCGGTCGAGCAGTTCGCGGCGTCGGCGCAGCGGGGTCGTGGCCCACACTTTCTCGCCCGCCGCTAGGTCGGCCAGCGCGTTGTCGATGGCTGTCTCGTCGAAAGCAGTGCCCACCAGCCCACTATGCGCGCGATCCGGGGCCGATGGACCGCATCCTGGGATATCGGCGTGAAACGGCAACACACCGACCACTAGGCTGGTGGCCCATGATCGACCTCCGATTCCTGCGGGACGACCCCGACGCGGTCCGCGCCTCGCAGCGCGCCCGCGGCGAAGACCCCGCCCTCGTCGACGCGTTGCTCGAGGCGGACGCGGCGCGGCGCGCCGCGGTGGCCACCGCGGACAACCTGCGCGCCGAGCACAAGGCGATGGGCAAGCTGATCGGAAAGGCGAGCAAGGAGGAGCGCTCCGGCCTGCTGGCGCAGGCGTCGGAGATGTCGGTCAAGGTCAAGGAGGCCGAGGCCGCGCAGCACGCCGCCGACGCGGATCTGGACGCCGCGCACCGCGCTATCTCGAACGTGGTGCAGGAGGGCGCGCCCGCGGGTGGCGAGGACGACTACGTCGTGCTGCAGACCGTCGGCACGCCAAGGGAATTCGACTTCGAGCCGAAGGACCATCTGGAGCTCGGCGAGTCGCTCGGCCTGATCGACATGGAGCGCGGCGCGAAGGTTTCCGGCGCCCGCTTCTATTTCCTGACCGGCTACGGCGCGCTGCTGCAGCTGGGTCTGTTGCAGCTGGCCGCGCAGAAGGCCGTGGCCAACGGCTTCACCATGATGATCCCGCCGGTGCTGGTGCGTCCCGAGGTCATGGCGGGCACCGGATTCCTCGGGCAGCACTCCGCCGAGGTCTACCACCTCGCGGACGACGACCTCTACCTGGTCGGCACCTCGGAGGTGCCGCTGGCGGGCTACCACTCGGACGAGATCCTCGACCTCAGCGGCGGGCCCAAACGGTATGCGGGCTGGTCGTCGTGTTTCCGCAGGGAGGCGGGCAGCTACGGCAAGGACACCCGCGGCATCATCCGGGTGCACCAGTTCGACAAGGTGGAGATGTTCGTCTTCACCACCCCGGACCAGGCCGAGGCCGAGCACCAGCGCCTGCTCGCCTGGGAACAGGAGATGCTCGCGGCGGTCGAGGTGCCCTACCGGGTGATCGACGTCGCGGCGGGCGATCTCGGCAGCTCGGCCGCGCGAAAATTCGATTGCGAGGCGTGGGTGCCCACCCAGCGGACCTATCGGGAGCTGACCTCGACCTCCAACTGCACCACGTACCAGGCTCGCAGGCTCTCGGTGCGCTATCGCGACGAGAACGGAAAGCCCCAGATCGCCGCCACGCTGAACGGCACCCTGGCGACCACCCGCTGGATCGTGGCCATCCTGGAGAACCACCAGCAAGCCGACGGGTCGGTCCGCGTTCCGTCCGCGCTGGTTCCATTCGTCGGTACCGACGTGCTCCGACCGTCGAACTGACTACGCGCGAATGACGTTCAGGTGAATAGCTACTGGTTCGCCATGCCGGATTCCCGGGATGTGGCAACCGGCGGGATTCCTTGTGTCTAGGCTGTTCATCGTGCGAGGAATCGGGTCTCGCGGCGATACCCGAACCCGGGTGCGGGCCGCGTCTGCGCTGGCGACGGCTATGGTCATGGCTCGGACCACCGGGGCGTTCTACGTCATGGGCGGGGTGCTCGGTCTGCTGATCACCGCTGTCGCCCCTGGTGAGGAGGGTAATCGGCCGCTGGTAGGCGGGGCAGCAGCGATAGCGCTGGTGCTCGGTCTCACGCTGCTCGCGTGGGGGCCGCGGCTGCCGCATTCGATCCACCACGTCTACGTCGCGATCGCGACGGTGCTGGTGACGATCGCGGTGCACTCCTTCCCGAACACGGTGGGCGCGATCAGCCTCGCCGCGTTCTACGTGTTCATCGCGTGCGACGCCGCCCTGTTCTTCGCCTGGTCGCAGGCCGCCGCCCATATCGCGTTCGCCTTGGCGCTGTGCCTGTGGGTGCTGCCCGCGCGGCCGGTGACGCCCGGGCTGCCGTGGTGGTCGGGCCTGATCCCGGCCGGCGTGACGTTCGGCGTCGGCGTCGTCGTCGGGATCCTGACCAGGATGGCGTCCGAAGCCGACATCGACGTGCTCACCGGCCTGCTCAACCGCCGCGGCTTCGACCGCGCCCTGAACACCGCGATCCAGCAGGCCACCAGGTCCGGACACGGGCTTGCGCTGGTACTGGTCGACCTGGACCGCTTCCAGAAGATCAACGACCATCTCGGGCACCGCGCCGGTGACGCGGTCCTGCAGCGGGTGGCCGACACCTGGTCGAAGCTGCTGGCCCCCGACCAGCGCCTGGCGCGCTACGGCGGCGACGCGTTCGCCTTGCTGCTGCCGAACACCACCGAGCAGGCCGCGATCCTGCTCACCGAGCAACTGCGCGCGGCGGTGACCACCGGCTGTTCGGCAGGCGTGACCTCCTGGCAGCCGGGCGAATCCGGATCGCTGCTGGTCAGCCGTGCCGATGTGGGCCTGTACCGGGCCAAGCAGGCCGGACGCAACCGGACGGTGCTCGAGTCATCCCGGCAGCTGCCGCTGGCGGTGGAGCTGCGCGAGGCGATCGACCGCGGCGCCCTCGACGTGCACTACCAGCCGATCGTCAGCCTCACCGAAGGCGGCGGCAAGGCGGTCGGCGTGGAGGCGCTGCTGCGCTGGTCGTCCAGCGCGCAGCCGGATGTCACCACCGAGGGCTTGATCCGCGTCGCCGAGGAGTACGACCTCATCGCCGATCTGGACGAGCTGGTGTTGCGCCGGGCCTGTGCGGACGCCGCGCGCTTGCAGGACACCTTCGCTCAGCTGGATCTGACGCTGAACGTGAACGTCAGCGGGCTGGAGCTGGCCGAGGCCGGCTACGCCGATCGGGTGGCGGGCATCCTGGCCGCCACGGGGTGGCCCGCCGATCAGTTGGTGCTCGAGGTGACCGAGAGCGAGCTGGCCGCCGAATCGCAGACCGCGATCGAGAATCTGCACACGCTGCGCGACCGGGGCGTGCGCATCGCCATCGATGACTTCGGCACCGGTTACTCCTCGCTCAGCAGGCTGGCCACGCTGCCGAGCGACATTCTCAAGGTCGATCAGTCCTTCGTCGCCGCGATCCGCTCGGATTCGCCCGCGCCGCCGTTGCTCGGCGTGATCGCGGCCCTGTCCAACGCGCTGGATCTGCAGGTCATCGCCGAGGGCGTGGAGACCGAGTACCAGGCCGCGGTGCTCACCGAACTGGGTTTCGCGCTCGCGCAGGGCTATCACTACAGCGACTCGCACCCGGTCTCGGAGCTGATCAGCGACCTCAACGAGAACAAGGGCCGGGTCGGTCCCGGCGTCACGGACCGGGAACTCGGCGACGGGGACTCGGTGACGGCCAACGGCTGGGTGCCGCTGCCGTAATTCGCTTGACGGCGTGTGCCGGTCGTGAGCATGCTGATCGACATGCGTTTGCTCATCTACGGCTGTTGATTCGCCGAAGCGCTGCGTGCCCGTAGGGCGGGTAGCGCGCACTCCATCGGCCTGCGCTCGCTGACGGTTCGGGCGGTGCTCTTCAAGAGCATCGGTGAACTGATTCCGCTGTACGCGCTGTACGCCCTGCTTTTCGCCGACCACGGCATGAGCACGGGGCAGATCTCGTTGCTGTTCGCGATCTGGTCGACGACCGCGTTCCTGCTCGAGGTGCCCTCCGGGGCGTGGGCGGACACGGTGTCGCGGCGTGGACTGCTCGTGCTCAGCGGTGTATTGCTCACGGCCGGATTCGCGCTGTGGACCGCCGCGCCCTCGTTCGCGGGTTTCGCCGCAGGATTCGTGCTGTGGGGCACTTCGGGCGCCTTGGCCTCCGGCACCTTCGAGGCGCTGCTCTACGACGACCTGGCCGCCCGCGGTGAGTCCGGGTCATACCCGCGCATCCTCGGTTACACCCGTGCCGGTGCGGAGGCGGCCGTCGTCGTCGCGATCGTCGCCGCGACACCCCTGTACCTCTACGGTGGCTATGCCCTGGTCGGCTGGTCCAGCGTCGTGATCGCGGCCGTGCACACGCTGGTCGCGCTGTCGCTGCCCACCGCGCCCAAAGCGGTGTCCGCGGCGGATGTGGACGACCTGGAAGAAGAGTCGCCGTCGGACGCTCAGCCCTTGGCGGACGCCTCCGACCTCACATCCGCGAATATCGGACCGGACTCGGGCGTGCGTGCCGCCTGCGAGGGCGATGCCGACGCCCGCGCCGTGGATTCGCGTATCGCTCTCGTGTCGGAGGCCGATGGTGTCGGGCCGGGAGACGTTGCGGCGCAGCCGCGGCCGTTCGCGCGATACCTCGGCATGCTGAAGGCCGGTGTGGGCGAGGCTGTTCGCGTGCGAGCCGTGCGTTATGGCGTGCTGCTGGAGGCGCTGCTGTTCGGGATCACGGCGTTCGACGAGTATTTCGCCCTGCTGGCGGAGGAATCGGGCGTCTCGACAGCCGTGGTGCCCCTGCTGGTCGGTCTCACCGTGCTCGGCTCGCTGACCGGTTCGCTGCTGGCGGGGCGTACCGAAGGGATGTCGGGCCGGACGATGTCGAAGGCGGTGGGTGTCGCGGGCGTGCTGTTCCTCGGCGGTGCGGTGATCGCCGGCCTCGCCACCGGGCGTCCGGAGGCGGTGTACCTGCTGACCGGCTTCAGATTCGCCTCGATCGGAGTCTCCTACGGCATCGTCTACAACGCCGCGATCGTCGCGGGCGCTCGCCTTCAGGACGCCATCGAGGGGCCCGCCCGTGCCACGGTCACCTCGGTCTCGGGGTTGCTCGGCGAGGTGATCGCCCTCGCGGTCTTCGGCTTGGCCGCCCTCGTCACGCTCTGGTCGTCCATGTCCACCCTCCTGGCCCTCCTCGGCGCATCGATCCTCGCCATAGCCGCCCTCACCCCCCGCTGGCTGCCCCAACGCGGTGACTGACCGGGCGTGGCACACCGTTCAGAGCTTGTCTCGAACGCCGCTACTCGTGGCCGGTAGCGTGCGGGAGGTGAGTAGGCAGGTGCGGGTGGGGGTGGTTTTCGGGTTTTCGATCGGTGCGGGGGTTGCGGTGCAGGGACGGATCAACGGTGCGCTCGGTGCTCGGTTGGAGGATGGGGTTGCGGCGGCGGCCATCAGTTTCGGGACGGGGCTTGTCGCGCTGGCGATCGTTTTCGCGTTCAGTGGGCGGGTGCGGGACGGCGCGCGGCGGGTGCGAGAGGCGTTGTCCGAGGGCGCGCTGCGGCCGTGGCAGTTGCTCGGAGGCCTGTGCGGCGCGTTCTTCGTCGCGTGCCAGGGCCTGACCGTCGCGGCCATCGGCGTCACCGCGTTCACCGTGGCGACCGTCGCGGGACAACTGCTGAGCAGTCTGGTCGTCGACCGCCTCGGGCTCGGCCCGAGCGGACGCACGCCGATCACCGTGGTACGTCTGGCCGGTGCGGCGCTCGGCGTGGTCGCGGTGCTGATCGCCGGGTTCGGACATACTCGCGCCACCGGTGGTCTCTCCGTGCCCGACGCGCTGCGCGGCACTCCGACCGCTCTGCTGATCGTCCTGCCCGCGCTGGCCGGCATCGGCCTGGCTTGGCAACAAGCGGTGAACGGCAAGGTCGGCGCGGTCGGGGGAGCCGTATCGGCGGCCACGGTCAATTTCTGTGTCGGCCTGGCCGCGCTCTCGATCCTCGCGGCCGCGATCATCGTGACCTCTGGAGGTCCGGCGACATTTCCCACCGAGCCGTGGCTGTATCTCGGCGGACTGATCGGCGTCGGATTCATCGCGCTGGCCGCGCTGACGGTCCGCTGGATCGGCGTCCTGCTCCTCGGCCTCACCTCGGTGGCGGGACAACTGCTTGCCTCCCTGATCCTCGACGTGCTCACCCCGACCAGTGCGGGCCTCACCGCCACCGCGATCGTCGGCTGTGCGCTGACCCTCGTCGCGGTCGCCGTCGCTACGCGATCGCACTCCTGAGGACACTCGCCCGATCGGTCATGTTCTGAGCGCATAAGTGTGGGATGGTGCGCTCATGCTGATCGAATACGGGGTGTGGGTTTCGCGGCTGGGTCTGTGTGTCGTGTTCGGGCTGTCGGCGTGGGGCAAGCTGGTGGATCGGAGCGCGACGCGGCAGGCGGTGGCGGATTTCGGGGTGCCGCTGCGCTGGGCGCCCGCGGTGGCCTGGGGGTTGCCGATCATCGAGGCGACGATCGCGGTCACCGTGCTGCTTCCCTGGATTTCCGGGCTTGCCGCGGTGGCGGCGCTGGCGTTGCTCGCCGTGTTCACGGGCGCGATCGTGCGTTTGCTGCGCCGCGGCGAGCGGCCCTCGTGCTCGTGTTTCGGCGGTGCGAGTGCCGCGCCGATCGGGCCGAAGACCCTGGTGCGCAATGGTGTGCTCGCTGCGCTGGCCTTGGTTGTCGATGTCGGCGCGCTGACGTACCCGGGCGTGCCGATAGGCTTGCCCGCCGACCACGCGATCGGCTGTGCGGTGGTGGCCGCGCTGGTAGCGGTGCTGGTGTGGGTGGCGGGGCAGTTGCGTTCCCTGCGCCGTCGGATGGACGAGCAGGCGCTGTCCACGCTGGGCGCGGAAGGACTGCCCGTGGGTGCGGTGGCGCCTGAGTTCGAATTGTTCGACGTCGCGGGAGCGAAGACCACGCTCGAGGACCTGCTGGCCGATGGATGTTGGGTGCTGCTGGTCTTCGTGCACCCGGGGTGCGAGCTGTGCGCGGCGCTGGCCAGGGAATTGCCCCGCTGGCACGCGCGTACCGGCGACGCGCTGGCGATCGTGGCGGTCGGCAACGGCGACGCGGCCGAACAAGCCGCGTGGGGTGTCGAGAACGGGCTGCGCGCGATTCCCTCGCTCGTGCAACAGGGCAACGAGGCGGCCCTGCGCTACCGCGTGCGCGGCACCCCGTCCGCAGTGCTCGTCGACCCTGACGGACGCGTCGCCGCGCCGGTGGCCAGGGGCGGTATCGCGATCCGGGAGTTGATCAGCACGGTGAAGGCGGTGCGCCGCACGCCGACCCCTGCGCACAACGGGATTCCGGCTGGGATCTCCCACTGAGTTTCGGGACTTACCTCTTTTCGCCGTCCAGATCGTCCTCGGACCCGTTATGTGCCGGTTAGCAAATTCTTGGCAAATATCCGGCGGCGCGCCGATAGGATCGAGTCGCACCGGTGCGGAATTCGTCATCCATCGACCAGAGGACCCACCGACAAGAGGGGAAGACATGGCGCTCTTCGCGTTCACCGACTACTCAGGCAAAGAGTTCGTCATCCAGTTGAACAACCAACAGCGGATCGAGGAAGCCCGCCGCATCCTGTCCGGCGACGAGCAGATGTCGATCCACGTCATGGGTCGGATCCGGAAGATCCCGGCGCCCTACAACCCGGGCTGGGACTTCCATCTGGACCCTGACACCATCACCTTCTTCACCATGGCGATCGAGGTCTGCGACGCCAGCATCATGTACGTCAACGAGCACCTGGACGAGGCCTGTGGCGCGTTCCTGCCGGGCTGTATGTGGTGCCCGTGGTCGTCGCGGCTTACCCGCGAGGTCGCCGAAAAGTAGCAATCGGTCGGCAACCGCTTCCGGCTGGTGTCGATACGCCGGCCGGAAGTCGGGGCCTCAGTCCAGCTTGCGCGAGCGCAGTTCGTGTCCCTTGGACGTCTTGCACCGCCCCGACTCCAGGTCCCACTGCCAGCCGTGCAGGTTGCAGGTGAGGGTGTTGCCTTCCACCACACCGAATTTCGACAGGTCCGCCTTCAGGTGCGGGCAGCGGCGCTGCACCTCCCAGCCGCTGAGTTCGGTGGAGGCGGAATCGTCGTGCGCCTCGGCGAACCAGCCGTCGGCGTAGGCGATCCGCTCGTCGGTGAGGCACTTGAAGAACGTGTAGAGGAACTCGTTGTACCCGCCGATGCGCCAGGCCTGGAAGCGGGTGGACAGGAAGATCGTGTTCACCCAGTCGGGCTCTTGGTCGCGCAGCACGGTGCGCACCAGTTCCGGGGCGATGCGGAAGCCGTAGCGGTAGCGACCCTCGCCCTCGACCGGCTCGCGCACGGCGCGCTTGGGGAAGTCCAGCACGATGGTTTCCTCGCCGATCACCAAGCCGACCGGGTAGCCGATGCCGTCGCAGATCACATTGCTCTGCGCCATGATCGGCTCGAACAGCTTCCGCAGCGGCTCCAGCAGGGAGCCGTCGCCGCGTTCCCAGGTCGCCTTCTCGGCCTCCAGCACCGGTGCGAGGCGCTGCGCCATCCGCTCGATGTACTCGGCTTTGTTGTCGTAGATCTCGCCCGGGTCGCTCGGATGGGTCAGGGTCAGCGCGGCACCGCGTACGTCGGCCACCGAACCCGGAATCATCAGGACTCCGCCCGCGTTCCCGTGGATCTCCATCTGCTCCAGGAACACCTTCTGGTCCGGGAAGATGTTGCCCTCGTCGCCGCGATCGTCGTTGAGGTAGCGCAGCTCGTCATCCAGGAACACCGGCGGACCGGCGGAGGGCACCACCCAGGTCGCGCCGACCTGCTCGATGTAGCTGCGGGCCCGGTCCATGCCGCGCTGACGCTTCTGCTTGCCGAAATTCGACTTGGTGCGGGCCGGGATGTCGTAGACCATCGGGTACCAGATCGCGCCCGAGTACTGCAGCAGGTGGATGTCCACATGGCCGAAGGCGTCGTGCAGCACGTCCATGTCGACCGGGCGGGCGTCGTTCATGTTGAAGCAGGTGGTCTCGCCGTCGGAGACGACCAGGCCGGAGTCGCCGATCGGGCCGTCGGCGGGGGCGCGCAGCGCGATGATCATGATGTCCAGGTCGCCACCCGGTCCGGTCACCGTGTGCTTGACCGAGTCCTCGGTCTCGAAGAACTTGTGGAAGCCCAGTTGTTCGAGTTCTCGCCGCAGGTCCGGCACGGGATAGTCCGGCAGCAGCACGGTCGCGTCCTTGTCGACGTGCTCGGTCAGCGTCTTCGCGTCGAAGTGGTCGCGGTGCAGGTGCGAGACGTACAGGAAGTCGCATGCGCCCAGCTCGTCCCAGTCCAGCTGAGTGTTGTCGGGGAACGGGAACCACGAACCGAAGTACGCGGGGTTCACCCAGGGATCGCAAAGGATCGACCCGGCCGCGGTACGGATGTGGAATCCGGCGTGTCCGACGCTGGTGATCTGCACTAGCTGCTCCTCCTGCTGTTTACCAGCCAACCAGGGTAGTAGTTACGGCGAGATGTCGCCGATGCAGTAGCCCTCCGGCCCGGATCGCAAGGTGAAGGTGCGGGTCTGCGTCACACCGGCGGAGTTGGTCACCGGCACGAGCACCGCGATGTACTCGGTGTTCACCTGCTCCGACCGGATCTGCTGGTCGGCGAACTCGGTGGCCCCGGTGAGCACGCCCTGGTTGTTCGCCAGCGGCGCGGGGCTCGGACGCCCGGTGCCTTTGGGGTCCCAGGTCGCCGGGGACGCCTTACAGATCAGAGGGTAGTCGCCCTCCTTGTCGGCGGGGTCGAGCGGAGTGCCGACGAAGCGCGACAGGTACCGGCGCACGGTGTGACGGGCGTCGGCGTCGTTGTAGGCGATCTCCGCGCCCGCCGTGGCGACGCGCGGACAGGCGTAGCCGGTCACGACCTCGGCGCGATCGATCGCGACCGTGGTGGTCGCGTTCGTCCACGCGACGGTGTTGTCGGTCGCCGTCCCGGGCTGCGCTAAGGCGGCGAGGATCGCCTGCGGGTTGGCGTACATGTCGGCGACGTTCTTCGGCGCGATCGTCCAGCACTTCTCTTGCAGTTCCGCGATGGTGCGCGACTGCAAGTCGGCTGCCCAGCGCTGCACCGCGGGCGCGGCCGCGGGCAATCCGGCGACCGCGCCGACCGGTGGGGCGTCGGCCGGGACGGGCGGCAACGCCGAGGTGCTGGGCGGGGCCGCCGCCGGGACCGCGGCCGGGGGCGTGGTGCGCACGGCTGCCTGCGGCGCGCTCTCGTCGGGAATGCCGACGACCGAATCGCAGCCGGTCACCGCGACCGCCGCGAACAGGGCGAGGCCGCCGATCAGCGCGGCGCGCGTGCGCCGGGTCACCGACGCCCGATTCCGATCGCGTGCGGTGCGGTCGTATTCACGCGATTCCGGCCGGGCGCGTTCCACTTCGACGATCCCTCTTCTCTCAGGCTTGCGGTTGGGGCTGGTCAGCTGTCCTCGCTCCGGCGCGGCGCACGACGGCGGCGAACTGCCGGTGGGACGATCAGCGACTACGCTAGCGGACTTGTGGAACCCGTCTATCGGACGATCATCGGGCTGGCCCGTACCGTCTTCTTCGTCGAAGGTCTGAAGTTCACCGTCAAGGGCGATGAACACATCCCCGCGCAGGGTGGCGCCGTGCTGGCGGTGAACCACACCGGCTACATGGACTTCACCTATGCGGGCCTGCCGGTGCGCACCCCGAAGCGCTACATCCGGTTCATGGCCAAGAAAGAGGTCTTCGACGACAAGATCTCCGGGCCGATCATGCGCGCGCTCAAGCACATCCCGGTGGACCGTTCGGCGGGCGCGGACTCCTACAAGGCGGCCGTGGACTATCTGCGTCGCGGCGAGCTCGTCGGCGTGTACCCCGAGGCGACGATCAGCCGCAGCTTCGAGATCAAGGAGTTCAAGTCCGGCGCGGCGCGCATGGCGATCGAGGCGGAGGTGCCGATCATCCCGATCGTCATCTGGGGTGCGCAGCGGGTTTGGACAAAGGGTTTCCCGAAGCGGCTCGGTCGCACCAACACGCCCATCTCGATCGCGGTCGGCGAACCGATCCAGCCGTTCGAGCCGGCCGCCGAACTCACCGCGAAGCTGCGCTCGACCATGCAGGACATGCTGCTGGACCTGCAGAAGGACTACGTGCACGAGCCCGGCGCGTACTGGGTTCCGGCCCGGCTCGGCGGCAGCGCTCCTACCCTGGAAGAGGCGGACGCGATGGATGCCGCCGAAGCGGAGGCCAAGGCCGCGCGCAAGAACGCGGCGGGGCAGTAACGGGAGCTGTGATGGCGCGCGAACCGGTCTACGACATCCTCACCGGCTTGGCCCGCGCCATCTTCTTCGCCCAGGGTCTGCGGATCGATATCGAAGGGCAAGAGCATTTCCCGCGTTCCGGAGGCGCGGTGCTCGCCGTGAACCACACGGCCTACCTCGATTTCATGGAGGTCGGGTTGGTCGGGCGGAAGTCGGGGCGCAACGTCCGGTTCATGATGAAGGCCGAGCTCGAGCACGGCATCGTCGGCTTTCTCATGAAGCACTGCAAGGCGATCGGCGTCGATCGCACGGCCGGGGCGCAGTCGTACGCCCGCGCGGTGACCGCGCTGCGCGACGGCGAGGTGGTGGTGGTGTATCCCGAGGCGACGATCAGCCGCAGCTTCGAACTGAAGGAATTCAAGTCCGGGGCGGCGCGGATGGCTGTGGAAGCCGATGTCCCGATCGTCCCCATGATCATTTGGGGCGCGCACCGGATCTGGACCAAGGACATCCCGAAGCAGCTCGGCCGCCATCGTTTCCCGATCAATATCCGTATCGGCGCACCGATCCGGCCCGGCGAACCGGCCGAGCAACTCACCGCCACTCTGCGGACTCGGATGAGCGAGCTGCTGGAAGGCGCGCAACGCGACTATCCGATGGTGAAAGGCGCCCGCTGGGTGCCCGCACGGCTCGGCGGAACCGCCCCGACCCTCGCGGAGGCGGCTGTGCTGGAACGCGAGGAGATGGAGAGGCGGCGGCGCGCGAAGGCGCGGTGATGCCGCGTCCTTCGCTGTGGCGATGGTCGGGACTTCGCGACCATCGCCCGCGGCGTCATCAGTACGCTCCGTCGCCTCGCGCCACGACACCGACCGTGCGCGCGATCAGCCGCAGGTCCATCCTCATGGACACGTTCTCCACGTAGGACAGGTCGAGTCGCACCGCGTCCTCGAGCGGAAGGTCCGACCTGCCGCTGACCTGCCACAAGCCGGTCAGCCCCGGCTTCACGAGCAGGCGTCGGCCCATCATGTGGTCGTAGGTGTCGACTTCCCGCCGCACCTGCGGTCGCGGCCCGACGACGCTCATATCGCCACGCAGCACGTTGAGGAACTGCGGCAGTTCGTCGAGACTGTACTTGCGCAGGAACCGCCCGACCGGCGTGACCCGGGGGTCGACCTTCATCTTGAAGAAGACCGGATTTCCACCCTGCTGTGCGATCAAAGCTTCGGCATACCGGTCGGCATCGTCGTACATACTGCGAAACTTGATCATGCGGAAGGGCAGGCCGTATCGGCCGATGCGTTCGGACAGGTAGAAGACCGGGCCGCGGCTGGTGGTCTTCACCGCGATCGCGATCGCCAGGAACACCGGCAGGAGCAGCAGTAGGCACACTGTCGCGAAGCCGATGTCGAAGGCCGTTTTGCTGACCGACCGAGCCCGCTCATACTGCGGTTCGGCGATGTGCATCATCGGCATCCCCGCGACCTGCCGATTGGTGAGCCGGGAGATGGCGATGTCGATCGCCCCTGGCGCCAGCATGAACTCGACTCCCAGCGCGTCCAGTTCCCAAGCGAGCCTGCGAAGTTCGGTCGGGCCGAGATGCCGTGTGGGACCGATGGCGACGGTGTCGGCGTGGGTGTGCAGGACCGCCCGCAGCACGGCGCTGTCGTCACCGACCACCGCGACCGTACCGCCGGCGAAGGCCAGCGGCGCATCGCCCGATTGCCCACCCGGCACGCAGGCGCCCACGACGTCGTAACCGGCGCCCGGGTCCGCGGCGAACGCCGCGAACATCGCCGCGGCCGCTTCGGCAGTGCCGACCACGAGTACGGCCGAACGGTGGCGTCCCCGGCGGCGTTCCCTAGCAAGCTGGTGGCGCCACCACAGTCGTCCACCGATCACCGCAAGGAGGCCGGCCGGAAAGGCGATCGCGAGATAACCTCGCGCTAAGTCGATTTCGAGTGCCAGCGACATGAGTGCCAGGACGCCGAACAGGTGCATGGTCGCCGACATCAGCCGCCGGAATTCCTCGACACCGCTGCCGACCAGTTGCGGCGCACGGCTACCCGCGCTGCCGAGAATCGCGAACCAGCCCATGGCGAGCACGCCCGATACCACCGTGTAACCGACCCGGTAGGGCAGCTCCCAGGCCAGCGGCGGAGCGCCGCTCCCGTTGAAACGGATCAGCTGCGCACTCCCCACAGCGATGCAAACGGCGGCGAAATCGGTGATGGCGAGACGACGCACGTACTCCGATCGCCAGGCCTTACGGCTCGAATTGTCAACCGGCAGAGCCGCGAAGGATCGTAGGGATTCGGCGGTCCCATTCCATTTCGGGACAGCCTTGGATTTCATCAAGAGAACACCCCTCCTGGGGCAACGGTGGAATTGCTACCAGATCCGGAGATCGTCTTTCCCGGCAGCGTCCCGACCGCCTCTACCGAGCGCTTCATCGGCACTTGATCGGCAAGTGTCACAACATCTCTCGCCGGCCAGATGGTATGCGCGAAGCAGCGTGATCGGGATGTTAACTGCTCCGGATCAACCCGGCGACCGATCTCGATACGCATCGGGAATAACACCATGAAGGTAAATATGAAATGTGCTCTATATCACAGTTTGTAACGCGGATGTGGAATCCGGCCGATATTGCCGTCGGTACGCTGACGGTCGCAACAGTGCGGCCCGTACGACGAATGACGTTCTCGTCATGCGCATCTCGTGATGCGCCGGGCAGCTGATGCTTCCGTGCGCCGCGACAGGCGTTCCGACGGGCCGGGACGCTTCGAGCAAAGGATCGGATCTGTGCGCTGTCGACTCTGTGACTCCGGCAGACTGTCCAGCATTCTGGATCTCGGCGCCACGCCGCCGTGCGAATCGTTCCTCACCGCCGACCAGCTCGATCTGCCCGAGCCGACCTACCCCTTGCATCTGCGGGTGTGCGCCGACTGCCTGCTGCTGCAGATTCCGGCACTGATCACACCGGAGGACACCTTCACCGAATACGCCTACTTCTCCTCCTACTCCGACAGCTGGGTCCGCCACGCGGGCGAGTTCGTCGACACCGCGGCCGCACGGCTGGGGCTCAGCAGGGACTCCTTCGTGGTCGAAGTCGCCAGTAACGACGGCTACCTGCTGCGCCACATCGTCGACCGCGGCATCCGATGCCTGGGCATCGAGCCCTCGGTCAACGTCGGAGCGGCGGCTCGCGAGTCGGGCGTACCCACCGAAACCACCTTCCTCGACGAGCATTCCGCGCGCCGGATCCGTGCCGAACACGGTCCCGCGGATCTCGTGATCGCCAACAACGTCTACGCCCACATCCCGGATCTACGCGGATTCACCCGTGCGCTACGTACCTTGCTGGCGGACGACGGCATGCTGACCATCGAGGTGCACCATGCGCTGAACCTGGTCGGGCTCGGCCAGTTCGACACCATCTACCACGAGCATTTCCAGTACTACACCGTGCTGTCGGCGCAACGTGCGCTCGCTGTCGCGGGATTGACCGTGGTCGATGTCGATCGGCTGCCGACGCACGGCGGATCGATCCGGCTGTGGGTGCGCCCCGATGCCGCCACGGCGGCGGTGAGCGACCGTGTGCGGGAGGTGCTCGACCTCGAGCGGTCCGCGGGACTGCACTCGGCGGACGGCTACGCATCGCTGCGGCGGCGCGCCGAGTCCGTGCGGCACGAGCTGCTGAGCTTCCTGCTCGACTGCCGGCGCCAGCGCAAACGCGTCGTCGGATACGGTGCGCCGGGCAAGGGCAACACGCTGCTCAACTACTGCGGGATCCGGCCTGATCTGCTCGAGTACACCGTCGACCGCAACCCCTACAAGCACGGCAGATTCACGCCAGGAACGCGAATCCCGATCCACCCGCCGGACCGGCTCGACGCCGATCGTCCGGACGTGGTCGTGGTGCTGCCCTGGAATCTCGAGCACGAAATCACCGCGCAGCTGCGGCATGTCGCCGAGTGGGGCGGTCAGCTCGCCTATGCCTTGCCCGAGCTGCACCTGGTCGACCCGGCGTCGCAGTCCCCGGCCGAGTCGACAGGAAACCGGCGCTGATGAAAGTCGTTCTGTTCTGCGGTGGCTACGGCATGCGCATGCGCGGCGGCACCGATGACATGGTGCCCAAGCCGATGCAACTCGTCGGCCCGCGTCCCTTGCTCTGGCACGTGATGCGGTACTACGCGCACTACGGTCACACCGAATTCATCCTGTGTCTCGGATACGGCGCTGAGCACATCAAGAATTTCTTCCTCAGCTACCGGGAGTCGGCGTCCAACGACTTCGTGATCCGCAACGGCCGGGTCGAACTGCTCGGCAGCGATATCGACGACTGGACGATCACTTTCGTCGATACCGGTGTGGAGTCGGCCATCGGCGAGCGATTGCGCCGGGTGCGCGAGCACCTCGGCGACGACCAGTACTTCCTGGCCAACTACGCCGACGTCCTCACCGACGCTCCCCTGGACGAGATGATCACCCAGTTCCACGCTTCGGGGGCCGCGGCATCTCTGCTGGTGGTGCCACCGCAATCGTCGTTCCACTGCGTGGACCTCAGTGCTACCGGCGAGGTCAAGGAAATCGTTCCCGTCGCGCGTATGCCCCTGTGGGAGAACGGCGGCTACTTCGTGCTCGGCCGGGAGGTATTCGACCTGCTGCCACCCGGTGGCGATCTGGTGGAGGACGCCTGTGGGACGCTCGCGGGCCAGGGCCGGTTGTTCGGCTACCGCCACGACGGATTCTGGAAGCCCGCAGATACTTTCAAGGAGCGCGCCGAACTCGACGCGGCCTACCGCAGCGGACACCGGCCATGGATGGTGTGGGAGCAGTGATCGCGCTGCTTTCCCCGCGGCCCGCCGAGATCGCCCTGCTCGGCGCGCATTGCGATGACATCCCGATCGGCATGGGAGCCACGCTGCTGTCGCTGACCCGCGCCCATCCGGGTATGCGGGTGCGCGCGTTGGTCCTTTCCGGTGCGGGCACGGAGCGCGAACAGGAGGAGCGGGCGGCGCTCACCGCCTTCTGCTCGGGACGGACACCGGAATTGACGGTGCTCGACGTCCCGGACGGACGCGCACCGGCGCACTGGGACCGGATCAAGACGGCCGTAGCAGAGTTTCGCCGGGCGGGTGAACCGGATCTTGTGTTCGCCCCGCAACCGGGCGACGCGCACCAGGATCACCGCACGCTCGCGGAGCTGGTGCCGACCGAGTTCCGCGACCACCTGATCCTCGGCTACGAAATTCTCAAGGCGGAGGTCGACACACCGGCGCCGACCGTATTCCATCCGGTCGATGCGGACCTGATCCGGCGCAAATCGCAACTGCTGCACCGGCATTACCCGTCCCAGACCGGTCGCGACTGGTTCGACGAGACCGCGTTCCTGGCGTCCGCGCGGGTCCGCGGCGTGCAGTGCCGCACCGAGTACGCCGAAGCCTTCGTGGTGGGCAAGGCCGTCATCGCATGGGAAAAGGAGTGACAACGATGCGAGTCCTGGTCACCGGGCATCAGGGATACCTGGGCACCGTCATGGTCCCGATACTGCGAGCCGCCGGGCACGAAGTCGTCGGGCTCGACACCGGCTGGTTCGCCGACTGCCTGCTCGGTGAGTTCTCCGGCGACCCGGCGGGCCTGTGCCTCGACCTGCGATCGGTGGAGATCGATGCCCTTCGCGGCATCGATGCGGTCGTCCATCTCGCCGCGCTGTCCAATGATCCCCTGGGCGCGCTGGCGCCGGAAGTCACCCACGAGATCAACCATCGCGCCTCGGTGCGTCTGGCTCGGCTCGCGAAAGAAGCCGGTGTGTCCCGGTTCCTGTACGCCTCCACCTGCTCGGTGTATGGCGCCGCCGGAGACGAGCTGGTGACCGAGTCGGCGCCGCTGCGGCCGATCACCCCGTACGCCGAGTCGAAGGTGCGGGTCGAAGACGATGTCGCGGCGCTGGCCGACGACGACTTCGTTCCCGTCTTCCTGCGCAATGCCACCGCATTCGGATTCTCGCCTCGTCCTCGCGCTGACATCGTGCTCAACAACCTCGTCGGACACGCCGTCCTCACCGGTGCGGTCAAGGTGCTCTCCGACGGCACGCCCTGGCGGCCGCTGGTCCACGCCCGCGACATCGCGGCGGCGTTCGAACGCTGCCTCACCGCACCGGCGACGGCCGTCGCGGGCCGGGCGTTCAACATCGGCACGGAGCGAAACAACCTCACCGTGGCCGAGATCGCCGAGTCGGTGGTGGCCACCGTGCCGGGTTCGCGACTGCTGATCACCGGGGAGACCGGGGCCGACCCCCGCTCCTACCGGGTCGACTTCTCCGCCGCCCGCGCAGTGCTCGGTTTCGAGGCGCAGTGGTCGGTGTCCGACGGCGCCGCCGAACTCTACCGCGAATACACCGAGCGTGGCCTCACCCAAGAGGACTTCGTCCAGCGATTCACCCGGCTCGCGCGGCTGCAACGGCTGCGAGCGTCCGGCGCACTGGACCCGGGACTGCGCGCGGTCACCACGCCGGTGACAGGGTAGCCCGCAGATGGCTCCATCGTCCGGCGTTCGCGTCGCGATCCGACACCACCGTCACCGGCAGCGGCCAGGCGATCCCCAAGTCCGGATCGTCGAAGGCGACGCTGAGATCTTCGGCGGGATCGTGCGGCCGATCGATGCGGTAGCACACATCGGCGGTGTCGGTGAGCGCTTGGAATCCGTGCAGAAAGCCCGGTGGCACGTACAGGTGCCGGAACTCCTCGTCATCGAGCCGGAACGACTGCGTCCGGCCGAACGTCGGCGACGACGGCCGGATGTCGACCAGCACGTCATACACCGCGCCGTGTGCGCAGCGGACCAGTTTGGCCTCCCCACGCCCGGACCGGCCGTGCATGCCCCGCACCACCCCACGGCGCGACCGGGATTGCGAGTCCTGCACGAAACCGGCCGAGATCCCCGGAATCCCCAGATGGGAGTCGAATTCGGCGGCATCGAAGGTCCGAGTGAACAGGCCACGGTCGTCCCGGACGGGCTCTGGGACCAGCGCCACCACGCCGACCAGGCCGGTCTGCTCGATACGCACACCGACATCGTGCCATGACCGGCCGCTGCCGCGCCTGCTCCGGCGCCGTTCTGCACACCGTCCTCGATCTGGGGACGGTGCCCGCAGCCGATGATTTCCCGCCCGCGGTCCGGCCGGTGACACCGGCGGAGACCACGCATCCGCTGCGGATGGTGCGGTGCCCCCACTGCGAGCTGGCGCAGCTCGCCGAAGACGACACCGTGGCCGCCGAGCCCCGCGGCATGGAGCCGCGGGCCCTCCGCGATCAAGCGGCCGATGCGATTGCCCGGGTCGACGCCGCCGGCCTGCTGCGCGGCCGCACGGTCATCGAGTTCGGCAGTCCGCACGGTGGTTCTTGGCTGCCGTTGCTGGCCCAGCGTGGCTGCACCGAAGCGGACGCGGCGCACGCGGACCTGGTCGTGGACTGTTTCGGCATCATGCACGAACCCGACCAGCGGGCCGCATTCGCCGCACGCGCCACGGCCACCGCACCGCACGGGCTGCTCCTGCTGCAGTACCACTCGCTGGCCGCCATCGTGGCACAGCGGCAGTGGAACGCGTTGCGGCACGGGCATTTCGCGTACTACTCCCTGCATGCGCTGACCATGGCGCTCGCCGCCGCGGGCATGGGCGTGACCACCGCGTGGGAGTTCGACCTCTACGGCGGGACGGTGCTGGTGGCAGCTCGGCGCGGCCCTACCGAGCCCGACCACACCGTGCGCGAGATCCTGGCCCGCGAACGCGAACTCATCACCCCGGAATCGCTGCGTCGGCTCCAGCGATTCGTGGACGATCACGTGCGCGCGCTGCGGAACTGGCTGATCGATGCGGCCGCGGCACAGCAGCGCGTCTACGCCTACGGCGCCGCGTCCCGAGCGGTTGCCCTGCTGTCGCTGGCGGGCGCGCACCAGGGACTTGTCGCCGGAGTCGCCGACGCCGCGCCCGCCAAGCGGGGACGCCGGATGCCCGGCACCGACATCCCGATCATCAGCCCGCAGGACCTGATCGCGGCAGCGCCCGACCGAGTGCTGTTGACGCTGCCCGACCTACTGGATGAAGTGTCGACCGGACTTCCGGAACTCGACGGTCGCTGGTACGTCGACGATCCCCGCGGACCGAGAGAAGGGGGGCGTGGATGACGGGCCCCCGACCCGGTGATTCCTACCCGACAGCGACAATCTCCGGGCCGCACCCGGCCAGCAGATCCCGAGCGAGGACAGCCGTACCGATGAACACCACCCCTCGGATGCGCCGACTTCAGCCGTATTCGCCGGCCTGCTCGGTCGCACCGGCCACGGCCTCGATGGTGTGATCGGTGGTGGCCACTTCCGGACAGCAGCAACCGCGGTCTTGTTCAGCGGCCGACCGCGGCCCGCGCGCGCACCCGCAGCCGCGTCCCCAACGCGCGGACCAGGCGCAGGTCACCGGCCAGCACGTCGGACGGACCGACGAGTTCCGGGTGATCTACGCCCAGCCGATGGTGGAATCGCAGCTGTTCGGTGAGCTTGCTGCGGGTCGATGTGCGACTGCACAGGTTGAACGTGGAGTTCCGCCAGGCGGCCACGATGTCGCCGAGCCCGACGAAACCGCCGCGGCTGCCGACGCGGGCGAACAGGTCCACATCCATCGGGAATACGAGGTCGCCGCGCAGTCCGCCGACGGCGTCGTAGTCGGTACGCCGGAACATGGCGGCTGCGGTGGGGCCGAATTCGGCCGCCCCGCGACGCACGATCACCCGGGCCAGATGGCGGCTGCCGTGCCGGCCGATCAGCTGCGGCAGCCCCAGCCCGGTCTCGAGGATGTCGCCGGACTCGTCGATCACGTCGAACTTGCCCGCGCACAACGCGATCGCGTTGTCGTCGAACACCGCCGACTGCGCGGCGAGGGCGCCGGGACGCAGAACGTCGTCGGCACAGACCACTTTCACGAGGTCCCCGGTGGATTCCCGGATCGCCCGGTCCCAATTCGCGCCGATCGGCAGTACGCGATCATTGCGCAGGACACGCACCCGCGGATCGCGCCGCGCCCGCGCGATGTCACCGGTGCGGTCGGTGCTCGCGTTGTCGAGGATCACGACCTCGAAATCGAGATCTTGGGCCAGTACCGAATCCAGGGTCGCGGACAGCGTTCGTTCCGCGTTGTAGGCCGGCACGCACACCGACAGTTTCCGCATCGCCAGCCGCCCCTTTGTCAGAATCGCAATCGGACATTGCCTCGTAATTGCCCAGACTATGCCATATTTCGCTCCGAGACGGCATCGGGGCTCGTAATGTCCGGTGCTGAATATCGGATACCGCGCGTCTGCGTGAGAAGGTCGAATCCGGTGGTCGACCCGATACCTCCCGGCCGCGA
Source organism: Nocardia abscessus (assembly GCF_015477775.1). Taxonomy (GTDB): domain Bacteria; phylum Actinomycetota; class Actinomycetes; order Mycobacteriales; family Mycobacteriaceae; genus Nocardia; species Nocardia abscessus_A. Next base: position 883,589 of record NZ_JADLQO010000001.1, read on the forward strand.
ACGAGTTCGGCAGACGGCTCCACGGTGCGGCCCGCTGGATGCGGGGATCGGGTCATGAACAGCGCTTCCGGCGCGGTGAAGGTGCACATGACCGGATCGGAATGGTTCGGCGCCGCACCCGGCGGCCTGGGCCGATACTTCATGGACTTGCACGGCGCATTGCTGGACGTTCCCGGGATTTCGTTGTCCGCCGCCGCATTCGGCCGGCCCGACCGGACGGTTGCCGGTGCCCGGTCCTGGGGGCCGGTCGGCGGGTCGACACTGCGCCGCGCACGCACCGCGTTCGGCGCTCGCGACGCGTTGGACCCCGGCACCATCGTGGATCGCCACTTCTGCCTCTACGGCCCGGCGGCCAGGGACCGGCGTGGTCGTCGGCTACCACTGGTCGTGCATTTCCACGGTCCGTGGGCAGCGGAAAGCCGAATGCATGGACAACATCCCGCCGCGGCCTTCGCCAAATACCTCATCGAACGTTTGCGGTACGTTCGCGCGGATCGTTTCGTCGTGCTTTCCGAACACTTCCGCGCTTTGTTGTCCGACGACTACCGCATCGCGTCCGATCGCATCGAGGTGATCGCGCCCGGAGTCGATCTCGCCCGGTTCCGAGCTGCCCCGGTCCCCGCGGCCCCGCCGGTCGTCCTGTGTGTGCGGCGGCTGGAGCGCCGGATGGGGATCGATGTGTTGCTGCGCGCGTGGCCCGGGGTGCTCGCCGAGCACCCGGAGGCTCGTCTGGTCATCGTCGGAACCGGCAGCGCGGAGGCGGATCTCCGGCGCGCCACCGAGGGCGGGCTCGACGGCAGTGTCGAGTTCACCGGCCGAATTCCCGACCATGAGCTCGCCGCCCGATACACCTCCGCCGCGCTCACGGTGGTGCCGACGGTGGCCCTGGAGGGATTCGGCCTGATCGCCCTCGAGTCGCTCGCCGCGGGCCGGGCGCCGGTGGTCACCCGGTGCGGTGGTCTGCCCGACGCCGTGCGGGGCCTGGACCCCTCGCTGATCGTGCCGCCCGGCGACCCCACGGCGCTCGCGGCTCGGATCAGCGCGGCGATCTCCGGCCGTCGGCCGACGCCGGAGCAGTGCCGCGCCCACGCGGAGACCTTCAGCTGGCATGCCGCCGCACAGCGGCACGCCGCGCTGTATCGGGAGCTCGCATGACTGGGCCCGCCGTCTTCCTCGGCCACACCGCCGCGCCGTCCGGAGCCGAATTGGCCACCCTGCGGCTGCTGCGCACGCTGCGCGCGCATGGCACCGACGTGGCGCTGGTGTGCACCGAGGACGGCCCGGTGATGGCACGCGCCCGCGACGCGGGGATCGACACCCGCGTCGTGACAGGGCGATTCGACAGCCGGGCGATGACCACCGGGTCCGGCCCGCTGCGGCTGATCACCGGGTTTCTCGCGTTACTGCGGCTGGGCTGGACGGTCGGGGCCACGGTCCGCGACTTGGGCGCTCGGGTGCTGGTCGCCGAGAGCACCAAGGCGCTGGTGCTGGGAGCGGTCGCGGCCCGCCGCGCCCGGGTGCCGCTCGTCTGGCAGGTCCACGACCGAGTGTCCCGGGACTACTTCGGCCTGCTCCCTGCCACCACTATCCGGCTGCTGGCCGCTTTGTTCTGCCGGGGATTGCTCGCCAACAGTCACGGCACCCGTGCCACACTGCCCGCGCGCATCCCGGTGGTCGTCGCCTACCCGGGTGTCGCCCTGCCCGCCACACCACCGCCGCCCCGAACTCGCGCGGCCGCCGAGGCGGTCGTGGTCGTCGTGGGACGGCTGAGCCCTTGGAAAGGCCAGGACGTGTTCCTGCGTGCCCTGGCGGCGGTGCCGACCCGGCCTGCGGCGGTGTATATCGTCGGCGGGACGTTCTTCGATGAACAACCGTTCCGGCAGCACTTGGAACAACTCGCTGCCGAACTCGGTCTGGCCGTGACATTCACCGGTCACGTCGACGACCCAGACCGGTATCTCGCCGAGGCCGACATGCTCGTGCACTGCTCGGTGCTGCCCGAGCCGTTCGGGCAGGTGGTGGTGGAAGGCATGGCCGCGGGCTGCGCGGTGATCGCGACGGCGCCCGGCGGCCCGGCCGAGATCATCGCCGACGGGCGTACCGGCCGACTGGTGCCCGCCGGCGACGAAGCCGCTCTCACCGCGGCTCTCACCGAACTGCTCGGCGATCCGGCCGCGCGCGCCGAGATCGCCGCCGCAGGCGCCGACCGCGCCCGCGACTTCGACCTCGGCACCACGGCACGGGTGGTCGCCCGCTTCCTCGACGAGGTGGCGCCGCCGTGACCGAACCCGATTACCTCGCCACGCTGACCACAGACGTCTTCCCCCGGGTCGAACTGCCCCGGCGTCCCGGCGGGGTGCACCGTCGCGCCGACGGGGCTCGCGGGCCGGGAGGCGGTGGCGCGCACAGCAAGCCGAGCCGATTCGAGGTACTCGGCGATATCGCGCTGGTGAGTTTCGGCAGGTACGGGCAGTACATCGTCACGGTCGTCACCGTGCCGCTGATCGCCCGGGTACTCGGCGCCCACGGCCTCGGCCTGCTCGCCATCGGCATGTCGGCCTACTTCATCGGCTCGCTCGTCGTGGATCTGGGAGTCACGCAGTTCCTATCCGCCCGCGTGCCGGAGATCAACGCCCGCAGGGACACCCGGTTGCGGGAGATCAACCAGCTGCGTGGCGACTATCTGGCCATCCGTCTCGCCACGGCGACGCTGTTCGGTGTCGCGTTCGCCGTAACCTCGGCCCTACGCGCGCCCGAAGCCGCGCAGATGGTGCTGCTCGGCCTGTTCGCCGGTGGCTTCTGGTCCCTGTCGGAGGACTGGCTGCTGATCGGTGAGGGGCGGTTCGGCACCTCCACCGCGTATCAGACCATCGGCCGGCTGTGCTATCTCGGGCTGCTGGTGGGTCTGCTTCCTCAGCTGCCGAACCCGCACATCGCCCTGCTGTGCCTTTTGCTGTCCTCCGTGCCGACGGTGGCACTGACATGGTGGGATGCCTGGCGCCGGTACGGGTCGCCGGCCCGTCCCCGCTACTACGGCGTCGTGCTGCGCCGCAGCGCGCCGGTGTTCGTCTCCCGGTTGCTGGTCACCGGCTACGGACAGGGCGCGGCGACGCTGTACGCGGCCGTGCTCGACGCCGTCTCGCTGGGCCTGTACTCGGCCGGCGACCGCCTGGTGCGCGCGGTCCAATCCCTGCTCGACGCCATCGGCTTCGCGCTGCTGCCACGGATGGCCAGGCGCGGCGACCATCTCGGGTTCTGGCGGCACAGCATGCAGGCGCTGGCCGTGACCGTCGCCGTCGCCGCCCTCGCCGCGGCGGGCATCTGGCTGGCCGCGCCCCTGCTGATCCGGCTGGTCTTCGGTACCGAATTCGCCGCGTCCACCGGCCTGTTGCGGATCGAGGTGCTGATTCTGCCCGCCACGACGGTCACCTCGTTCATCACCACGGCCATTCTGCCGGTGCGCCAGGACACCACCGGGGTCCTGATCGGCGCGCTGCTCGGGACGCTCGTCGCCATCGGCGCACTGCTGCTGACCGTCTGGACCCGCTCGGTGCACACCTTGGTCTACGGCCTGCTACTGGCCGAAATCACCGTCGCCACCTGGCATCTGCTGCGAGTGCGGTTCCTGGCCCACCGCGACCGCGCCGAAGCCGACACCGTACCGCTGCCTGTCGTGCCCCGGAGGGAGAACTGACCATGAGAATTCTGTTCGTCGGCGACGACTGGTTCGGCAGCAACGCACGTTCGCTGGCCGACGGTTTCCGTCAGGCAGGCCACGACGTGCTGGTGGTCGACTCCACACCGGTGACGCTCCCGGCCAGGCTCTCGCCCCCGTGGGTGTACGCGAAGGCGACCGGTCGGCGCGACCGGCGCACGGTCGAACGAGTACACACCCAGATCGAACGCAACGCCGCCACGTTCCGGCCCGACATGCTGTTCGTGTTCAAGGGAATCCATCTCGATCAGCAGCGACTGCTCGATGTGCCCGCCGCACTGCGCGTGCACTACAGCCCCGACGACGTGTCCAACCCTGAGAACCTCACCGATGCCTACCTGGCCGCGGAAGCGGGCTGGGACCTGATCGTCACCACCAAACAGCACAACGTGCCGGAGCTGCGGGCGCGTGGCGCCCGTGCCGCCGAGTTCGTGCTCAGCGCTTACGACCCGGCCTGGCATCATCCGGCTGCGCGCCGCGGCGCGGGTGACTATCTGGTCGGCTTCATCGGAGTGTGCAGGCCCGACCGCCGCGCCGAACTGGTGTCCCTGGCACGCCGCTACGGACCGCGTCTGCTGGTTCGCGGCCCCGGCTGGCGCCGCGTTCCGGAGTTGCGCGCCACCCGCGCCGTCGTCGGCGGCGCGGTGTACGGCCCCGGGTATTCGGCCGCGATCGCCGCGGTGACAGCCAATCTGGTGCTGCTCAACTCCGGCAATCGCGACACCCACACCTGCCGTACCTTCGAGGTGCCCGCGGCCGGAGGATTGTTCGTCGGTGAACGCACCGGCGAACACACCGAACTGCTGCGCGACACCGTCGAGTGCTTCCTGTTCGACGAGACCGACGAACTGATCTCGATACTCGACTGGGTCGCCGCCCATCCCGAGCGGGCGGCCTCGGTCGCGGCGGCCGGGCACCGGCGGATCACCGATGAGGGGCACCGTTACGTGGATCGCGCCCGGCAAATCGTCGGCCTCGCCGCGGAGGTACGGCGCTGAACGCCTACACCGATATCGCCGCCGTCGCGGCCGCGCTGCTCACGGTTGTCGTGGCGGCACTGTGGATTCCCGGCATCGCCCGGGTGTTCTTCATCGCGCAGGCTCTGTTCTGGTCGCTGTCCTACGTGGCGCGGCCGCTGGTGCTGCTCGCGGTGCGGCCGGACCCGCACTACGGCGACAACATCTCCGATCCTCGGTTGGCCGATCTGGGATACGACCGCGGGATCGGTCTGGTGCTCGACCACGTCGTGTTCGGCTTGTGGTGCTATGCGCTGCTGGTGCTCGGTTACGCGCTCTGGCGGCGGCGGCACCCGCCTCGCCCCGTCCCGGCCGCGGTCGCGGACCTCGACGTGATGCCGACGCTGCTGGTGCTCTACGCGCTCGGGCTGTTGGGTCGGGCGGCCTCGGTGGCCACCGGATCGCTGGGCACTGCGGGTGAGGTCAGCAGCGGCAACCCCCTGCTCAGTTTTGTCGCCACGTTCGCCGGGATCGCGGCGCTCGGGATGATCGTCTTCCTCCGACCGGCCCGGCCGCAGACCACGGCGCTGGTGCTCGGCGCGCTGCTCGCGGGCGAGCTGTACTGGTCGTCGGCCGTGCAGTCCAAGACACCGATCCTCGCCGCCGCCCTCGCGCTGGCCGTCCGGTTTTCGATGCTCGGCTGGAACCGGCGCACCACGATCGGTGTGGCACTGATCGGCGTGCTCGGCGTCGCCGGATTCGGCTGGCTGCAGTCGTTCAAGAATTCCGGTACGGCCGTGCTGGACGCTACCGTCGTCGACTCCCGCTACCCGGAGAACGTCCGGCCGTTCCTGAGTATCCTGCGGCGCTTCGACCTGCTCGAAGCCGCCACCGACGCCTACTTCGTCGGCCCCGGCGGCTGGCTGTCACCCGGCGAAGTAGTGCACCACGCGAGCCTCAGCCTGATCCCGGCGCAGGTGCTCGGCGCCGAGAAGCTCCAATCCGGCACGGCTTGGGCGAACGACGTGCGTGGCGCGTCAGTGGATATGAGCACCGTGTCGGTGTCCCTCGCGGAGGGCAACGTGAACGAAGGCTATCTGCTCGGCGGCGAGGCGGGCGTGTTCGTCGCCGTCTTGTTCACCTTCGTACTGCTGCTCGCCTGGGAGCGATCGCTGTACTCCCGGTTCTTCCCGGTCCTGGTGCTGGGGCTTGCGGTCACCGGCGCCTCCACCCTGTTCGAACGCGGCATCCTCGGCAGCTTCGAGAATCTCGGCAAGTTCGCCCAGTCGGCCGTGTTCGCCTGGTTGCTCCATCTGATGGTCACGGAATTCCGCCGCCGCCCGACGCCGCTCCCGGCACCGGCGCACGCTTCAGCAGTTACGAAGACATGGGGTCGCAGTTCATGGGTTTGATCGACATCTGGCACATCGTTCGGCGGCGGTGGGTGCTGATCGCCGCGCTCGCGCTGACCGTCGCGGCGGCCGCCGTCTGGTACGCCTCGTCGCGGGCGGCGACGTACGTGGCCAGCAGCACCATGTACGTCTCGATGGCCACCGGTACCTCGGTCAACGACTCCTACCAGGGCGGCCTGGCGGCCCAGCAGCGCGTGCGGTCCTATCTCGAACTGGCCACCAGCGCCGCGGTCGCGGAGCGGGTCGTCCACGATCAAGGACTCAGCGAATCCCCGGACGAGTTCCGCGGCCGGATCACCGCGTCGTCGCCGCCCGCCAGCACGATCCTCGAGATCGCGGTCTCCGCGCCCAGCGCACAGGCCGCGCGTGATCTCACCGACGCCACGGTCGCCCAGTTCCGGGCCTTGGTCGACGGACTCGAGTCCATCGAATCCGGCGCTGCTCCCGCCGCCCGCGTCTCGGTCGTCGACCGTGCCCGACTACCGGCCGCTCCGGCCGGTCCCGGGGCGAGCCGGTTCGTCGCTCTCGGCCTGTTCGGCGGACTGTTACTCGGCTTCGCCGCCGCATTCCTGCGGGAACGCACCGACCGGCGCATTCGCACCAGCGGCGACCTCGCCGATGTCGCGCCGGTTCCGGTGTTCGCCGCCTTCGACGACGGTGAATCCGCCGCCGAGACAGCCCGGCGGCTGCGCAATCACCTGCGGGGCGCTCAGACCATCGAATGCACCAGCATCACCGATCGATCACGCTCGGAGGTGGCGCACACTCTGGCACTGGCCTTCGCGGATGCCGGTCATCCGGTGATCCTCGTGGACGCCGACACCTCCGGCGATGGAAGCTCCGGCGCGATGCCCGGTCCGGGCCTGACGACACTGTTGCGCGGTGGCGTACCCCTGGACCGGGCGATCACCGACGACTGGGGCGGGACCGGGGTCGCGGTGCTGCCGATCGGGCACATCGAGCGGGACACCTCCGACCTGATCGCTTCGGAGCACTTCGCTCATCTCATCGCCGATCTGCGAGAGCGTTACTACCGCGTGGTCATCGAGACCGCACCGGTCGGCTACGCCGCCGATGCGGTCGCCGTGGCGCCGCTGTCCGACGCCGTCCTCGGCGTCGCCGATCTCGGCAGACTCACCGGACCGCAGTTGCGTGCCGCCCTGACCGCGTTCGGCACGGCCGGGCCGACCGGCGTGGTCAGCCACCGCACACCCGGTTCGGCGGTGGACCGGCTGGTGGGAAGGATGAAGGTATGAGCGACGACTTTCTCCGGCGGCGCCGCTTGCTCGCCGCGACTCTGGGTGCGGCGGCCGCGATTCCGCTCACCGCCGCCTGCGCCACAGCCGAGCCGGACGACCCGCAGTTCCGATCGCCCACCACCGATGCGCCCGCGGCACGCAACGTCCGGGACTTCGGAGCCGTCGGAGACGGTATCGCCGACGACACCAAGGCCTTGGCCGCAGCCGTGGCCGCGGACCCGAACGGGCCGCTGGTGCTCTACCTGCCCGCTGGGCACTACCGGGTCGAGTCGCTACCCGATCTGCCGGACTACGCCACGATTCTCGGCGACGGCGCCGACGTCACCACGATCGTCTACGCGGGCAACGACACTCTGGTGCGGTTGCGCAAGCGCAGCCGGGTCCGTTTCACCAGGCTGGGCATCTTCACCACAGGTCCCGGCTCGACCGCGGTCGACCTGTCGGAATGCTTCCGCTGCTCCTTCGACGCGGTGGTACTGCGCGGCAACCATCTCAGCGACAACCATCCGCAGTACCTGAACCAGCGCGGCGTCGTGTTGCGCGACAACACCGGCGGCACCGCCTTCATCAACTGCGATATCAACAACTTCGGAATCGGGCTGACCACATCCTGTATCCAGAACTACGTCACCTCCTCGAAGTTCACCAGCAATCACACCGGCGTCCTCGGCACCGGCAACGACCACAACGCCGGGCTGGCACTCACCAACGTCGAATTCGTCTCCGACCAGAACCCGCTCACCACCGACCGCCACCTGCGGATCGACGGCGCCGCAAACGACTGGTGGCTGACCAACGTGTGGTTCGAAGGAGCCGAGGTCGCCCTGTCGGTCGGCGAGAACGGGCGCGGTGGACCCGCGCAGTTCGGCATGGTCAACGCGAAGGTCGCGGCCCGCTCGGTCGGGCTCGAACTGAACTACTGCCGACAGCCGTATCTGGCGAACGTGATCTTCGACGCGGAGTCGCAGCCGCCAGGCATCCCGGTGCGCGTCGATCCGGCCGGCTGTCCGGAAGGCACCGCGCTCGGATTGATCTCCGGCGTCACCGACGACATTCCCGGCGGGGTCTTTCCGGCCGGGTGGACCGTCATCGGCCGCAAGGGCATGCGCACTCCGCGCTTCACCGGCACCTTGGTGTCCCAAGCGGGGCCGCACGGCGCGGACATGTTCCAGGCACAGAGCAGCGACGGCGCTGTCCGCGCGGCGGTGACCGCCGACGGAAGCTGGGTTTGCGAGCACGCCGACAACGGTCCCGTGCTCAAGGCGCCCGACGGCGGCTACTGGCGGCTCACCGTCTCCGACGACGGGAAGCTGGGCACCGTAGCGCTCGGCAGGAAGCGTCCCGGCGGATGACCCGACGACGGCACCGCCGCACCGAAGCGCAGCCCACCATCACCGGTCCCCTCGGAACGGCGATCCGGTTGCGGCCGCCGCGTTTCGACGACTTCGCCGAGTGGCGGCGGATCCGGCTGCGTGATCGCGCGATCATCGAGCCCTACTGGGTCAGTTCGGCGCAGGACTGGCACGCCCGCCACACCGCCCGCCACTGGGCGCGGAAATGCCTCGACAACCGGGCCGGGGCTCGCGCCGGGCGGTCGGTGAGCATGGTCGTCGAGGTAGCCGGTCGATTCGCCGGGCAGGTCGAACTGTCCTCGATCGATGCGACGGCCCGCAGCGCGGAGCTCGGGATCTGGATAGGCTCCGCCGTCGCCGGCGGCGGCATCGGTGGCCTCGTGCTGGCCATGATGGTGGACTTCGGATTCGACAGTCTCGGTCTCATGCGGGTCACCGCACCGATCGCACCCGGCAACATCGCCGCCGCCAAGATCGCGGCCGCGGTGGGCCTGCGGTACGAAGCCCGGATGAGCACCTATTTCGATGCCGGTGGTGCACGCCGCGACCACGAATTGTGGGCGGTGATCCGCGCCGATCGGCCCGAATGCGGGTTCGCGGCCGCGTATCTGGCCCGGCAACGCATCCGCCCGAAGACGACGCAACTGCCCGCCGCCCCTGCCGTCCCGCGCAGGCCGCCCCTCTCGAGCGTCGCAGCCGCGCATCTGCGGTTCCAGTTGTCCCGATCGCGCCGGGTGGTCAGGTGGCTGCGTGGCAGCGCCGTCATCGCCCTCACCGGCTCCGACGCCCACGGCCGGGTGCTGATGCGATCCCGCCGGGCCTCCGACTACCGGCGCTGCCGCGCGGCCCGCATCCGCAATCGCGCGACGCTGGCACGTGACCCGCATATGTCGCCCGCCGCCTGGCTGCGCCGACATTCCCTGCGCCAGTGGCTGGCCGAACTCGCCGAAGCCAGGACCGGCCTGCGTTCCCGGCCAGGACTGACGCTGACGATCCTCGATGACGGCCGCTTCGTCGGGGAAGCCCGGCTGCACGGGCTGGACATGTTCGATCACAACATCCGGCTCAGCGTCTGGACCGATGCCTCGGCCCGCCCGGAACTCCGCGCCGAGGTGCTCCGCCTGCTGGTGCGCCATGCGACCGAACGGCTCGGAATCCTCCGCATCGCCACCGCGATCCCGGTATCCGACCTCGCCGCCGCGGCTGCGGTCGCCGCGGCCGGGTTCACCGAGGAGGGGCGGATGCGCGGGCACCTCGATGTGTTCGGCCCCCGCGGCGATCACGACCTCTGGGCGTACAGTCATTCGCCCGGCCCGGCCGCCGCCGGATGACGCGCCGACCCGGCACCGCTGTGCTATCCCGGCTTCCCCGACCGCACCGCGAACGGAGCACCAGATGAACCCGCACCCCGACGTCCCACCGCACCACGGGTTCGCCCGCAGCAATGCGCTGCAGCGTCGGTTGCACGAGCTGGTGCCCGGCGGCGCTCACACCTACGCCCGCGGAGCCGACCAGTATCCCGAGCAGATGGCGCCGATACTGGTGCGCGGCAACGGATGCAGAGTGTGGGACGCCGACGGCAACCAGTACGTCGAATACGGAATGGGCCTGCGTTCGGTCACCCTCGGTCATGCCTACGCACCGGTCCTCGACGCCGTGACGACCGCCATCGCCGACGGAGTGAACTTCAGCAGGCCTACCGAGCTGGAGCTGCTCGCGGCCGAGGACTTCCTGGACCTCGTCCCCGGTGCGGACATGGTCAAGTTCGCCAAGAACGGCTCCGATGCCACCACCGCCGCCGTTCGGCTGGCCCGGGCCGTGTCCGGCCGCCAGCGGATCGCCGTCTGCGAGCAGCCGTTCTTCTCGGTCGACGACTGGTTCATCGCGACGACACCGATGTCGGCAGGCATCCCCGATCACGTCGGCGCCGAAACGGTTCGCTTTCCCTACAACGACATCGACTCTCTCGCCGCTCTCCTGGCGGGCGACACCGTGGCCGCGGTCGTCATGGAAGCGGCTACCGCGACGGCGGAACCCGAGATCGGCTACCTCCAGGCGGTGCGCGCCCTGTGCGATCGGCACGGCACCTTGCTGGTATTCGATGAGATGATCACCGGATTCCGCTGGGCCCCTGGCGGCGCCCAGTCCGTCTATGGCGTGACTCCCGACCTGTCTTGCTGGGGCAAGGCCATGGGTAACGGATTCCCCATCTCGGCGCTCGCCGGACGACGCGAATACCTCGAGCGGGGCGGCCTGCGCACCGGCGCCGACCGCGTATTTCTGCTGTCCACCACGCACGGCCCGGAAACCAGCGGGCTCGCGGCCTTCCGTGCGGTGGCCGCGGCCTACCGGACCGGCGATCCGATCTCCCGCATGGAAGCGGCAGGCGCCGCGCTGGCGGCCGGATTCGCGGCATTGGCAGACGAACTCGGCATCGGCGATCACCTCCGGGTCCGCGGTCGCTCCTCGTGCCTGATCTTCGAAACCCTCGATTCCCACGGAAAACCCTCCCAGGCATTCCGCACGCTGTTTCTGCAAGAACTGCTTCAACGCGGAGTGCTCGGGCAATCCTTCGTCACCTCGGCGGCACACGACCACGACGCGATCGCCGCCACCTTGTCGGCTTGCGCGGACGCGGCCCAGGTGTATCGGACCGCCCTCGAACGCGGCACCGTCGACGGACTGCTGCGCGGACGATCGGTCGCTCCCGCACTTCGCCGCACCGCCGCACCCCGACAGATCGAAGCGAGCACATCTCGATGACCGCACCCCGCATCGCCATCGTCCACGAACGGTTCACCGAATTCGGCGGGTCCGAAGCCGTGGTGGGCGAGTTCGCCCGCACCTGGCCTGGCGCGGACATCTACGCGCCGATCGTCATGCCGAGCGGAATCCGCCTGCCCGTCCAGCACGTTCACGACACCTGGCTCTCCCGCGCCCACGCGCTGACCCGTGGCCGGCACGCCCCTCTGCTCCCGCTCGTCCCCCGGTCCCTGCGCCGGATGCCGTTGCGAGGCTATGACGCCGTGGTCGTCAGCCACCACTCCTTCGCCACTCAGGCCGCACTGGCCACCGACGCCCCCGTGATCGCCTATGTGCACAGCCCCGCCCGATGGGCCTGGGATCGAGAGTTCCGCATCCGCGAAGCCGGTGGACGGGCCGGCCAGTTCGCCCTCGGTGCCGTGGGCGCACTGGCCCGCCATGCCGAGCTGCGCGCCGCCCCGCGCCTGGCCCGGGTGATCGCCAACTCGACCGCCGTCGCCGACCGGATCCGCGACTGGTGGGGCTTGACCGCCACCGTGATCAATCCCCCCGTCGATGTCGACCGTTTCACCCCCGATCCCGCACGTGCCCGGGAGGACTTCTTTCTCTACGCCGGTCGCCTCGTTCCCTACAAGCGCGCCGATCTTGCCATCCGAGCCGCTCGACTCGCCGGGAAACGGCTGGTCGTGCTGGGCGACGGGCGCTTCCGGTCTCAGCTCGAAGCTCTCGCCGGGCCCGAGACGACGTTTCTGGGCGCCACCTCCACCGACACGCTGCGGGAGATGTACCAACGCTGCCGAGCCCTGCTCATGCCCGGCGTGGAAGACTTCGGCATCGTCCCGGTCGAAGCCATGGCCTGCGGTACCCCGGTGATCGCCCTCGGTGCCGGCGGCGCACTCGACACGGTACGACCTGGCACGACAGGCGAACACATCGCTCCGGGCGCCGACCCGGACGTCGTCACCCGCCTGGCCGCGGCGATGGCGGACTTCGACAACGCCCACTACGACCCCCACGTCATCCGCGCCCACGCGGAAACGTTCGCACCACCCGCATTCCGGGCACGAATGGCCGCATGCGTCGATGTGTGATCGGCCTCGTATCGAATGGCCGGACGCTGGCTCGGCAAAAGTGATATGCCTAGCCGCATGGTGATCGAGGCGATCAGTGAGACCCGCTCGCATGGCTGTGGGAGCCGGTGAGCATTCCCCGTACTTCGGCGATCCGCCGATCCAACCGCGCCGAGTGGGCGGTGGCGGCTGCCGTCTCCGCCTCTCGAATGGTGGCGCGTGCTGCGTCCAGTTCCCGCTTCTTCAAGAAGGACTCCGCGAGCCAGGTGCGATACAGGGCAACTTCACGGGCTCGGTCGGCCGAAAGTTGCCCGATCGCACGGGAAAGCAGTGCGCTCGCCTTGGCCGGTTGGCCCAGCTCGACGAAGCACCTGCCCGCCATGACGTCTATCTCGGTGCGGTCCATCCAGTACACCCACTCGGGCTCGGAAATGTCGGATGACCTGCGATCATACGATTCATCGACCGCATCGAGCGCCCGTTCGGCTCCCTCGCGATCTCGCGAGCGCGCGCATGCCCACGCCAAGCGATCCGTCAGCAAGGAGCGGACTACCGGGGGCGCGTCCGTCGCGCCTTTGACGGCGGTGCGAGCGAGCAGCGTCGCCTCGCTGGGATTCCCGACATTGGCGATCTGGTAGCTCAGACTCGACAGAAGTTGCGCCGTCAACACCCGGTCTCCGGCATCATCGGCGGCGGATGCGCCGCTCAGATAAAGCCGCTGCGCGTCGTCGTATCTGCCCGCGTCGCTGGCCACCCACCCGGCGAGTTGTGCCAGTTCACCCGCGACCGTCAGCAGCCGCTTCCCGACTCGATCGGAATAACTGCATTCCGTGATGATCTTCCGAGCGCTTTCGAACTCCTGCAATACCAGCGGGAACAAGTCCTCGCCACCCACGCTGTCATCCAGATGCCGAAGTTCGACCACACGTCGTTCCATCTCGGTCGCCAGCTCGTCCCCGACGCGCCGACCAGCGGAGGCATGTGTCTTGGGTGCGGATTCTCCCACCAGCCATTCGTGTGCGACTCGGATCGGGTCCGGTGATGGTGCCATCAGGGCGCTGATCGGAATGTTCAGCGCTCGCGAGTAGCTGATGATGTGCTCGTGCTTCACATCGCGCTGCCCGTTCTCCAACATCCCGAGCAGAGACTTGCTGTAATTGGTCTTCGCGGCGAGCGCCGCAAGGCTCACTCCTCGGCTCAGCCGGGCAGTTCGAAGCAGAAATCCAGGATTTTCCATCGAGCCGACGCACCCCCGCTTCTGTGGACGCTTGTGGACCGCAAACCGATTCCGCGCCTGACCTATTGGTCCGAGACTACTACGTAGCGCCTGGTAGAGGCCGGTCCGAATCGTGAGAGCGGGGGTTATCGATGGAAACGCATGGAGACACACCACGGTCACGGTGCCTGTTCTACCGGCGGGAGTGCGGCCTCCCCGCTGTGGTCGACCCGCCGGAACTCGGGTCGATCGTCATGCGAGCGGGGTCGGTGTGGGCGATGACGATGCCTACTCGCCTCGGGCAGTCGGTGAAAGCGCACATGCAGAACAGAGGCGTTGCGTTGGGACCGATCGTGGGGCATCCGCGTTCGGGGCGGTGGACCTTCCTCATCCAGCCTGATCTGCCCGATGACGTGCGGTTGTTCGCCGAGTTGTTCCGCATGGACGTGGCGGTCGCGCGGGCCGGAGCGACGATCGCGCTGCCTTCGCCTACGGCCTCGGCCGGGGCCATCCGGCAGTGGATAGTCCCGCCGCGCAACGCCTTCAAGCCATCAGGCGCGGCTGTGGTCGAGGCCGTTCGGGCGTGGGCGGATCAAATGCCGCGTACTCGGCGCGGGTCGGGGACATCTCATGTCGGATGACTTCTCTCGCGCTCGGCGGTTCCTCCGCGTGGAGGAGTTGCGGTCCCGGCTGGCGCATGACAACCCGAAGTGGGTGGTTACCAATCCCGCGAATGCCAGGAAGGCGCTCGAACTGCACTACAACTGCGACTACTCATCGTGCGCGACGCTCGTCGCGGCGGTGATCGTCAGCCGCGAGGACTACCGGTACTTCCGCCGCACTGAGACGAATGCCGCTGTGACCGTGGGCGATTTCGCGACTCACTCCTTGGGGTCAGGTGCGTGATGTGCGGCGATCCCTGCGCGAATCCATCGGACGACGTGCACGTGAGTGTGTTCCTGCACGGTCTGCGAATGGATTTCGCCGCATGCGTCACGGCGGCGATGACATTCGCGCGCGAATGGCGGCACGCCCATTACCCCGACGCGGTCGAAATCCTTCCGGACGGCGCAGAAGGCTTACCCCGCCTCCCTTGCGAACGTCTATATTGCGAGCGAGCGGCACGCCAGGTCAGTGGAGGCAGGTAAGTGCACTGCCCTCGACGGGAAACGAACGCGATGTTGCCCCGATCAGCGCAAACGGGTGAGTGCGCGGCACGGAGAAGGGGCCGGGACCTCACCTCGGAGGTAGGAGGTGGGTGGGACGCCCATCAGGTTGCGGAAGTCGGCTGTCATGTGGGACTGGTCGTAATAGCCCGTGCCGGTGGCGATATCGGCCAACGACGCGTCGTCGGTCCGGGACAGGACCCGGCGCACTCGATCGATGCGCGCGAAGTGTTTGGGGGAAACGCCTATTCCGTTGGTGAACAGATTGCGGAGTTGGCGTTCGCTGACGGAGAGTCGCGCGGCCAGCTCGGTGACCGAGAGTGGGTGGTCGGCGGCGATGGCGGCTACGGCGGTGGTGAGCAGTCCCCGGCGGGCACGCTGGGCCGGATCGTCGGGGATGCGGCGCGGCAGCTCGTTCTCCAGGTATGACACGACCTCGTCGTGGTCGAGTTCGATCAGCTCGGCGGCCAGGTGCGCGACCGGGCCGGGCAGGTCGTCCAGTCGCAGTACGCGATCGGTGAGGTCGGCCGCCGAAACGCCGAGCAGCGCGGGGACCGCACCGGGGGCCAGCCGCAAGCGGACACAGCCCGCGGGTTTGCTCGCGCGCGAGTAGCTCGCCTTGGTCTGCGGCCCGACGACCAGCGCGACACGATGGTCGCCGCCCGCTCCGCGCTCGGTGCGCAGCACGATCGTGGTGGCCGTCTGCGGCACATGCGCGAACGGCTCCGACAGGTCGAGCACGGTCGGGATGCGGCCGAGCTCGGCCAGCCACGGCCGCAGCGACTCCGGCGCTGGCTCGGACGTCTCGACCAGCTCGGCCGTCACGACTGGCGGGCGCAGCAGGGTGGTCACCGCATCCACTGTAGGCAGCCGCACGCTCCGCAGGTGTGCCGGAATTTCCTAGAGACCTGCGCGAACGCCCGGCACCGTGGTCCACATGATCGTGATCACCGGTGCTACCGGCACCATCGGGAGTGAAATCATCCGGCAGCTGAGCGCGCGCGGGACCGCAATCCGTGCCGTCACCCGCGACCCGGACCGAGCCGAGGTCCCAGCAGGGGTCGAAGTGGTGCGCGGCGACTACACCGACCTCGCGTCCATGGCGAAGGCGATGGCCGGTGCGGAGGCCGCGTTCGTAGTCGGCGTGCTGGGGCCGGAGTATGTGGAACTCGACCGTGCGCTGATCGCCACGGCGCGGGACGCGGGAGTCGGGCGAATCGTCAAACTTTCCGCCATCGGCACCGGCGACAGCGGCCTCGGCCGCGTCGGCACCTGGCATCTGCCCGGTGAGCAGGCCACGCGCGAGAGCGGGGTCGACTGGACCGTTCTGCGCCCCAGCTCCTTTGCCTCCAACACCCTGAGCTGGGCCGCCGCGATCCGGGCCGGACAACCGGTGCCGAACATGACCGGCGACGCCGCTCAGGGTGTCATCGATCCCCGTGACGTCGCCGGAGTCGCCGTCGAGGCGCTGATTTCCGCCGACCACGCCGGCCGCGTCTACACCCTCACCGGGCCGGAATTGCTTACCACGCACGACCTGGCCGCGACTTTGGCTACCGTCACCGGCCGCCCGGTGGATGTGACCGATATTCCCGAAACCGAAGCGCGGGCACATATGCTCGCGTCCGGAATGTCCGTCGAATTCATCGAGGGTGCGCTGGCGGGGCAAGCATATGTGCGCGCCGGGCACAATGCGATCGTCACCGCCGACGTAATCGAAATTCTCGGCCGTGCGCGAACTTTCGCCGAATGGGCCGCCGATCACGCGAGTACGTTCGCGGCCGCCGACAGCACACCGTAGGCTGCATGTGATCAGTGCCACATCGAATTGCCGAACGATGCCCGCTCGGCAAAGGTGACATGACCGGCTGAACGGCCGGTGTGCTTACACGAAAAGGACATTCGGATGCGTCAACGGGTCATGACGGTCTTGGTAGCGGTTGTGGCAGGCGGGTCTGCCGCCGCGTTCGGCGGGGCGAGCGCGTCCGCCGTGGCGGTGAACCCTTTCCCGGGCGGCACGGAGGTCTACTTCGACAACAATGAATCCGCGGCGATCGCGAACCTGAATCTCGGACCGGCGCTGAGCCAGGTGGCCGTCGCTTGGTCGCCGGGCGCGAAAGCGCTGCTCGGCGAAGGGATCACCGAGCATGCCCGGTGGGCGGGCGAATCCCCGACCGGCGGAGTGTCGATCGAGGTTTACGGGTCGTTCCTCCAGCCCTCGCTGGTCACGGTCACCACCCTGCGCGGCTGACCTTTCCGTTTCGGATTTGGTGTGCCAGGGGTATGCTCGCCCATGGCATTATGCGCATGCGTTGCCGGAATTCGCTGTGCTCGAGCGTAGGGCTCGGCCGGCGGCGGCGAGCAAGCACGCGGCGAGACATCTGGTCACCGGATGCCGCGCGAGCCGCGCCGCGCCTTCGGTGATTGCCGACATGGAGACCTCCTGGCGGATGCCCGGACGGGACGACACTACGTGTGCCGTCCCGTCCGGTGTTTCGTCATCATTCTGAGTAAGCCGGGGACTGAGCGGCCATTTCCTGGGCGATTGCCGCTGCGAAGGCGTCCACATCGGCCTCGGTGGTGTCGAACGAGCACATCCAACGGACCTCACCGGTGCGCTCATCCCAGATGTGGAAGCGGAACCGCGTCCGCAGTCGCTCGGTGACCTCCCGGGGTAGTACGGCGAAAACGGCGTTCGCCCGGACCGGCCGCACGATCGGGCGTTGTTGTCGCTGGCGAATCCGCGGAGCGGCTCGCCCTCGTGGCCGGGCTCGGGAACGCTGTCGCTTACCGGTCCTCCTCGGTCAGCAGCGGGAAGGCGCCGTTCTCGTCGTGGACCTCGCGGCCGGTGAGGGGCGGGTTGAACACGCAGACCGCGCGGAACCGGGTATGGGCGCGCAGGGTGTGCCGCTGGTGAGCGTCGACGAGGTACATCACGCCGGGCTCCAAGCGGTGCGTCTCCCCGGTCTCGTCGTCGACCACTTCACCTTGTCCCTCGATCACGTAGACGGCTTCGATGTGGTTGGCATACCACATCTCGAGCTCGGCGCCCGCGTCGACCACGGTGTCGTTCACGGAGAAGCCGATCCTCTCGCGGGCGAGCACCAGGCGACGGCTGTTCCACCCAGGGCCCTGCACGTCGCGCTCGGTGCCGATGATCTCTTGCAGTGAACGGACGATCATGGATTTCCTTTGTTCGTGCTCGGCCGGTGGCTCGGCGCGGAGCGTTTCCTGCGAACACCACAGATCATGGCTGCCTACGCGACCCGCCCGACAGTGGCAGAAATGCCCCGTATCGTAAAAATGGCGCCATGAGAGGTTCTCCACTGACGCACGGACGGGACGACAACTACGTGTGCCGTCCCGTCCGGTGTTCAGTTAGCCGTCGAGCGAAAACCGCGCAACCGCAGGCTGTTGCTCACCACGAAGACCGAGGAGAACGCCATCGCCGCGCCCGCGAGCATCGGGTTCAGCAGACCCGCCATGGCCAGTGGGATCGCGGCCACGTTGTAGGCGAAGGCCCAGAACAGATTGCCCTTGATGGTCGCGAGGGTGCGGCGGGACAGGCGGATCGCGTCCGCCGCCGCCCGCAGGTCGCCGCGCACCAGGGTCAGATCGCCCGCCTCGATGGCCACGTCGGTGCCGGTGCCCATGGCCAGGCCCAGGTCGGCCTGGGCCAGCGCCGCGGCGTCGTTCACACCGTCGCCCACCATCGCGACCACTTTGCCCTCGGCCTGCAACCGTTTGACGGTGTCGACCTTGTCCTGTGGCAGCACCTCCGCGATCACCTCATCGATGCCCACCTGCGCGGCGATCGCGTCTGCGGCCGCCTGGTTGTCGCCGGTCAGCATGATCGGGGTGAGACCGAGGGCACGCAGCTGGGCGATCGCTTCGGCGGAGGTCGGTTTCACCGCGTCCGCCACCACGAGCACACCGCGCGCCTTACCGTCCCAGCCCACCGCGACGGCGGTCTTGCCTTCGGCTTCGGCCGCACGGATCGCCTGGGACAGATCGTCGTCGAGGTGCTGCGACCAGTCGGCGAGCAACCGGGCGCGCCCGACCAGCACCGCGTGGCCGTCCACCATGCCCTGCACGCCGAGACCCGCCACGTTCGCGAAGTCGTCGACCGGCTTCAGCTCGCCCACTCGCTCCCTGGCGCCTTTGGCGATGGCCTGGGCGATCGGGTGCTCGGACGAATCCTCCAGCGCTCCCGCCAGTTCCAGAATCCGCGTGACCTGCTCGCCTTCGGCGGGCACCACGTCGAGCAGGGTCATCTTCCCCGCGGTGACCGTGCCGGTCTTGTCCAGCACGATCGTGTCCACGCGCCGGGTCGACTCCAGCACTTCGGGACCCTTGATCAGGATGCCCAGTTGCGCGCCGCGTCCGGTGCCGACCATCAGCGCGGTCGGCGTGGCCAGCCCCAGCGCGCACGGGCAGGCGATGATCAGCACCGCCACCGCCGCGGTGAACGCCGCGGCCACCGAACCGCCGGTGCCGAGCCAGAATCCGAGCGTCGCGACCGACAGTGCGATCACGATCGGCACGAAGAACCCGGAGATCCGATCGGCCAGCCGCTGTGCCTGCGCTTTGCCGGTCTGCGCGTCTTCGACCAGCTTCGCCATCTGCGCCAGCTGGGTGTCCGATCCGATCCTGGTGGCGCGTACTACGAGCCGCCCGCCCACGTTGACGGTCGCACCAACCACGGCGTCGTCCTCGCCGACCTCCACCGGCACCGACTCGCCGGTGAGCATCGAGGCGTCGACCGCCGAGGAACCTTCCACCACGACGCCGTCGGTGGCGATCTTCTCGCCGGGCCGCACCACGAACCGATCGCCGACCGTCAGCTGCTCCACCGGGATGCGCCGTTCGGTCCCGTTGCGCAGCACCGAGACTTCCTTGGCGCCCAGCTCCAGCAGAGCACGCAGCGCGGCACCGGCCCGCCGTTTGGCGCGCGCTTCGAAAAAGCGCCCGGCCAGGAGGAACGTGGTGACGCCTGCCGCGGCCTCGAGGTAGATGCTGCCGGTGCCGTCCATCCGGGAGATGGTGAACTCGAACGGATGCGTCATGCCAGGCGTGCCCGCGGTGCCCCAGAACAGCGCGTACAGCGACCAGCCCAGCGCGGCCAGCGTCCCCATCGAGATCAGGGTGTCCATGGTCGCGGCGCCGTGACGCAGATTGGTCCACGCCGCGCGGTGGAACGGCAGCGCACCCCACACCACCACCGGCGCGGCCAGGGTGAGCGAGAGCCACTGCCAATTGGTGAACTGCAGAGCCGGGATCATCGCCATGGCGATCACCGGCACCGACAGCACCAGCGAGACAAGCAGGCGAGTGCGCAGGGCGGCGGCGGGGTCCTCTTCGGGGGCGGAGGTTTCCTGCGGCTTCGGCGCGGCGGGTAGCGCGGCGGTGTAGCCGGCCTGTTCGACGGTGGCGATCAGCTCGTCCGGCGAGACCTCGCCGGTGACCTCGACCCTGGCCTTCTCCGTCGCGTAGTTCACGGTGGCGGTGACACCGTCGAGCTTGTTGAGTTTCTTCTCGATGCGTGCGGCGCAGGACGCGCAGGTCATTCCACCGATCACGAGTTCGACCTGCCCGGAGGGCGGCGGTTGTGTCGCGGTGGTCATCGTGGGTGCTCCGTTTCTGTGCGGCGCGGTGCGGACGTCGGATCAGTGGCCGTGGCCGTGACCGTGGCCATCCGGCGCCTGCTGCTGACCAGTGTGTTCGTTGTGGGTCGAGGCGTCCACGTCGGGGGTGCCCGGCGCGACGGTCAGGGTGAATTCGGCGGTGCGGACCACGCCCGCGTGCTGGAAGTCGAGGAACAGGCGATAGTCGCCCGCGCTCGACGCCGTGACGGCGAAGGTGATGCCCGGCCCGGCCGCAGTCACGCCGTCACCGGGGTGGCCTTCCGGGTGGACGTGCAGGTAGCCCAGGTCGGCGGCGCGCAGCGCCACCAAGTGGCCGTAGGCGCCGAGGTAGGGCTGCAAGTCGGTCACCGGTTTCCCGGCGCGGCTCACCGACAGCGTCACTTTCGAGGTCCGGCCGGGGGCGACAGTGCCGTCCAGTGTGACGGTGTAGTCGCCGACAGTGGCGGTGCGTGTGGGGGCGGGCAATCGCTGCGGGTCGTAACCTCCCGCTACCCGGAGGTCCGCGCCCAGCGTCAGGTTGTCGCCGCCCTCGGGTGTGAAGTCGGCGAACACCCGGTAGTCGCCCGCACGGGTGAGATCGAGCGGGACGCTCCAGGTTCCGTTGCCGTCGAGCACCGGGTGCACGTGCTGGTAGGCGGCCATGTCGCGGCGCACGACGATCAAGTGGAGATCCTTGTCGTGGCTGCGCACGTAGCGGGTGACGGGTTTCGCGTCCCGGTCGAGGATGGTGAAACGCAGCGGCACGTTCGTCGCGGCGGCGGTCTGGGTGGTGTCGAGCCGCAAGGTGTAGCCGCGGTCGGTCGCCATCATTCCTCCAGGTAGAGCGTCTGAGGGGGTTTCGTCCTCGGCGGCGTGAGCAGTCGAGTCGTGGGTGGCGGGTTCGGTGGGTTCCGGTCCGAGGACCGAACCGGCCACGAGGGCGATCCCGAAGACCGCGGCGAGGCCGAGGGCGAAGCCGCCGAACTTGGTGGACGCGTTCATCGCCGTGCTCCTCGTCAGTCGGCGACCGTGTAGCCGGCGCGGGCCACCGCGGCGGCAACGTCGGTGCGCTCGATCGGGCTCGCGCTCTCGACGGTCACCAGTCCGTCGGCGAGATCGATCGCCACGGAGCCGACGCCGGAGATGCGGCCGATCTCGGTGCGGACCGAGGCGGCGCAGCCGCCGCAGGTCATGCCGGTCACGGTGACGGTTGTGGTGCTCATGGTGGTCCTCCTCGGGTAACTGCTTCGTCAGTTACGGTACCCCCCTAGGGTATATGGGTGTCAAGTGTGGCCTTCGGCGCATGCGAGAAAGCCCGGTCCGCAGCGGACTGCGGACCGGGCTCGGGGTGGATCGCTCAGGACGAGCGGTAGGTCACGAGCGCGACGGCGGGAGCCGAGACGATCTGTACTTCGGCGGAATCGGAGACCTCGACGTGCAAGAACCCGCCCTCGATCGCGATGCGCACGTCGGCGACGGTGCGTGCGGGCTGTCCGTCCCGGTCCAGCAGGGAATAGCCCTCGACCAGGGTGACCTCGGTCGCGGGCCGCCATTTCGCATCCATTGCGGTGCCTTTCGCCGGTGCCGCGGGCGGGAAGTCGAGTTCCGGCTCGGCGACGTGATTGAAGTAGTTGGACAGGACGTTCAGCGCGACATGGCCGACGATCTCGCTCAGTTCGGCGTCGCTCACGCCCACCGCGCGCGCCGAGGCGAGAGTGGCGTCATCGATCCGTCCGCGGGTGCGGAGCATGTCACGGGCGAGGCGCAGGATCGCGTCGGTGTGTGGGTCAGCGGCGCGCGCCGCGCGGGTGTCGATGATCGCCTGCTCGGTCAAGCCCATTCGGTTCGCGCGCATGGTGTGCGCGGCTGTGCAGTAGTCGCAGCCGTTCTCCCTCGCGACCAGCAGGGCGAGCTGTTCGCGAATGCGGGCCGAGAGTTTCCCTCGGCCCAGCGCTTCGCGCAGGTTCAGGTAGCCGCGCAGGGTTGCCGGGCTGTTCGCCATGGCGGCATAGAGATTCGGGACGCGGCCCAGTTGGCGCTCCACCTCGGTGAGCAGCTCGGTCTGCTCGGCATCGGCGGAGTTGGTGGGCACAAGGGTCAGGCGGGACATCGAAGCCTCCAGCTCGGACAACTCGGATAACTCGGATAACTCTGATAACGCGGACAAGATGGTACCGATCGGTGCCGATTCGAGACGGTACTGACCGGTTCCATATCGGTCAAGCTGGACGGTACCGATCAGTTCCGTTCTGCTACCGTGGCAGCATGGCAACCCGGGCCAAGCAGCGCTTGCTCACCACGGCGGAAGACCTGTTCTACGCCGAGGGCATCCGTGCCGTCGGCATCGACCGCCTGCTCCAGGAGTCGGGCGTGGGCCGCGCTTCCTTCTATCGCCATTTCGCGAGCAAGGACGACCTGATCGTCGCGGTGCTGGAGGACCGCGACCGCCGCTGGCTGGGCTGGTTGCGGGAATCGGTCGAGGCGAAGACCGACGACCCGGCCGCCCGCCCGCTCGCCGTCTTCGACGCCTTGGCGGACCGGTTCGCCCGCAAGGATTTCCGCGGCTGCGCCTTCATCAACACCATGGTCGAGGTCGCCGATCGCGCGAGCGCCGCGCATCAGGTCGCCGATCGGCACAAGCGCCGTGTCATCGCTTATCTGAGCGAACTTCTCACCGAGGCGGGGAGATCGGACGCCACCGAACTGGCCGCCGAACTCGCGCTCCTGGTCGACGGTGCGATCGTCACCGCCGTCCGCGAGGGAACCCCGGACGCCGCGAACCGTGCGCGAACCATCGCCCAGCGTTTGCTAGCCGCGCAGTAGACCGCTTCGAGACCGGGGTGCGGTGACGCGAGGCCGCGATGCGTCTCCCAGAGTGATGGCTCGGCGCACGGATTCGCTGTCGCGTGACGGCGGCACCCCCGCGGATCAGGCGGAGTGCAGGTTGCGCGCGGTGGGTGAGGTCTCGGTGGTGGCCGGGTCGGGGTAGGTGCCGAAGAGGCGGTCGGCGGTGCCCGAGCTGGTGACCGTGAACCAGTAGTGCTCGTTCTTGTAGTGGTGGTGGCGATGGTTGCGCCAGACCGCCCGGTAGAGCGAGCCTTTCGGCTTGTAGTCGGTGTGGACGAGGTAGTGCGTCCACTCGTAACCGAGGCCGAGCAGGGTGATGGTGATCAGGAAGGTCAGCCCGAGACCCAGGCGGGGGAAGGCGAACAGCGCCAGCGCGGCCAGGACCACGACCAGCACCGACAGTGTTCTCGTCGGGATGAAGATCAGCGGGATGTCGCGCGGGTCCACGTGGTGCTCGCGGTGCTTGCGGGCCAGTTCGCTGTCCAACGCGATCGGGCCGAGCCGCCGTGGCCGCCAATGCAACACGGTGACGTGCACGATCCATTCGAAGACCGGGAACAACGCCAGCATCACGGCTGGAACCAGCAGGTCGGTCGGCTGCCAGTCACCGACGACGATCCGGGCGATCACCGCGCCCACCAGCGCGGTCCCGATCATCCACGGCGATGGATGGCGGAGGAATTCTTCGAAGGCCTGTCCGAGGGTGAGTCCGCGGCGCAGTGCCCGCTCGTCTCTGCGTACCCGCGCCCGCGCGTCGGTCTCGATCGAATCGCGTTCGGATGCCTTGGATTTGGTCATGTTCGTTCCTAGCTGTGCGTGACCGGTGGTCCGCCGAGGACCTCGATCAGAGCGGTGGTCGCCGGCTCGAGCAGCGCCCGAGCGGTGGTGGCGGCCTTCTGCGGCCGGCCCGCCGCGATGGCGGCGGCCAGTTCGCGGTATGCCTCGACATTGCCCACCTCGGCGGACATGATCGGGGCCAGCGCCGCGAGCGCCGGTTCATAGGCGGCGCGCAACATGTTGAACATCAACCGGAAGACGATCGAGTCGGCCGCGTCCACGACGTGATCCCAGAACTCCATCGCGTGCCGCTGCTGGACGATCGGATCCTGTTCGACGGCAAGCGCTTCGACCGACGCCTCCAGTAGGGGGCGGACCTCGCCTGCGCCGATCGCGCCGACCCGGCACGCGGCCAACTCCGCCACCTTCGGCCCGTTGTGCAGCCGGGCCTCCAGAATGCTGCGAGCGACGGCCGGGTCCAGCTCCCCGGCCTGCACCAGCAGCCTGGGCAGAACCTCGAGCCCCGCGCCGCGCCGATAGTCCAGCACGGTCGTCGCGTCACCCTGTCGCACGGATACCAACCCCGCCGCGGCCAGCCGCTGTAGCGCTTCCCGCACCGCGGGCCGGGACACCCCCAGCGCCTCCGCCAACTGCCGCTCACTGGGCAAGGTCGCCCCCGGCGCCAGCTCTCCACTGAGCACATCCGCGGCGATCTGCTCGAACACGTCCGCCGACACCGACCGCTTGACCACTGGTTGCAACGCCATGCGTCCACTGTGCGCCTTGTTGGTCAGGAGGTCAAGTGGTCAGACCAATTGCCCAGAGATTGCCGACCCAGTCGGAGCGGTGCGGACAGATGTACTCGCCCGCTCCTCGCGAAGCGAAAATCGGTTCGGAGAACGGCTACACCTCGGTAGTGTGTGCAGTCGGGGCTTCATGGGGACTTTCCGCAAGATCGCTTCCGCTCCGCTGGCTGCGATCCGAGGGACCGGCGAGTTCGTGACAAGGGGAGATGTACTCGGTGCCGGAAATATCACTGCGCTCGGCCGGCGCCGCCGATCTGTCCTTCATCGGGGAACTCTGCGCGCGCAGTACGTCCATACGCGCTGAGGGAATCGGATATCCCCGCTGTGCGGACGAGCACGAACTGATGGCCGAGCTCGCACTTTACGACAACGAACTGGAACGGCACCTGCTCATCGTGTGCGATGCGGCAGGCACAGCGGTCGGCTGCACCGGTTTGCTGGTGTCCGACACCGATGCGGTCTGCTATCTGATCGGGCCGCTGCTCCATGGGGCATGGCGAACCGTCGAAACCGCAGAGCGGACGCTGGAACTGGTCCTCGCGCAGCGGGTCGCGCCCAGCGCACTGGTCGGCTACATCGAGGATGACAACGTCGTCCTGGCGGAGGCGCTGCGGCGCAACGGCTGGCGTCGCGGCGCGGCGCAGCTGGAGATGAGCTGCGAGATTCCGGCGACCGGAACCGGCTGCCGGACGGTTGCCGGGCAGCCTCCCATTCGGCAACTGTCGAGCAGCGGTGATCCGGGATTCCCGGCCGTCGCGGAAATGCTCGGCAGACACCATCATTGGTCATCCGACCCGCGAGCGCGGCTCGCCGACTACCTCGATGACGGCTATCAGGTCGCTGTCCTGGAGTCGGCCGGGCATCTCGCTGGTTGTGCGGTCTGGATCCATGTCAGCGGTACCGACTTCGGCCGCCTCGACTATCTGTCGGTGTCGGAGGAGTTTCGGGGCAGATCGTATGGCACGGCCCTGACCCGGCATGTGCTGGCCGAAGCGGCACACACCGACGCGATCGAGCGCATCTATCTCAGTGTCGACCCGGGCAACGAGGCCGCGCGTCGCGTGTACCGTGCCTGCGGCTTCGAGGAGGGGATCATCTCGCGGCAGTACTCGTACTCGCGCTGGTAGCGCGGTGGTGCAGACTGAGAGGTCATCTGGGGTCGCACCCCCGGCTCGCTGTTGCCGATCGCCTGGGCCTCGACCGGGGCCTGAGCCTGCGCGGGAGCGACGGACATCAGCACCGCGCCGGCCAGCAGGGCGCCCGCCACGATGGGTGATCGACTCGAATCGCCGGTACTGCCACAAGCCCTCGCGAACCACCCGCAGACTTCGAAGCTCACGTGTCCGGTCCGGACACCTGAGCTGTCCGGACCGGACGCCAGCTTTTGGGCTATGACCTGCGTGTTGGGCGTGGCCTGCACGTTGGCCCGCAGTCTTGCTCGAGTTGGCAAGCTGCCGGATCCGTACTGTAGAGGGCGGCCGACCAGTCCGAGGACGCGCAGCAGCGGGCTGGCGCCGAATGCTCTTGCCGAGCTGTAAGTCGAGTCACGGGGGTACGGGGAGATGCGCACGAATGATTGATGAGGACCGAAGTTCCGGACGAGCAGAAGACCGCAATGAGCTCGACGATCTGTTGAGCCGTCAGGTGGCAGCCGAAACAGTTGAGGTTCCGTTGTCCCGGTTACGGCTGGGCTTATCGCCGCGGAAAGACGGTGAGAGCGAAGCTCATGTGAGGGCATTGGCGGAAGCAGCGGACCAATGGCCGCCAATTGTTGTGCACCGCTCAACGATGCGGGTGGTGGACGGTGCTCATCGGCTGCGTGCTGCAGAATGGCGCGGTGACGCGACAATTCGGGTGCGCTTCTTCGAGGGTCGCGAGATCGACGCATTCGTGTTGGCCGTCAAGGGCAATGTAGCCCACGGCCTGCCCTTGACTCGGGCTGAACGTCTCGCGGCGGCGGTTCGGATCATTGAGAGTCACCCGCAATGGTCGGACCGGTTGGTGGCGTCGGCAAGCGGCGTCAGCCCACGGACAGTGGCGACATTACGAAGTTCAACCGGCGACGAGCAGCAGTTGAACGCGCGACATGGCCGCGACGGCAAGATACGGCCGCTGCACAGTGCCGAAGCGCGGCTACGAGCAAAAGAACTGCTGGAGTCGGATGGGAACCGGTCGCTGCGTGAAATTGCCGAACAGGTCGGCCTGTCTCCGGCGACAGTCGCAGACGTGCGCCGCAGGCTGGCGTGCGGCGAGGACGCAGTACCCGACGGGGCGCGGCCCCGGCGCAGCCGAGGCACATCTGGACGAGACCTTGTCGACTACGGTCGGGTTGTAGGACTGCTGCAACGCGATCCCGCCCTGCGGGCGAGCCAACTCGGCCGCACGCTGCTGCCAGTGCTGAGCCTCGATCTGTCCGATCTTTCGGCTAGAGACAGTGTGCTCGGACGTCTGCCCGCACATACCGTGATGTTGATCGCCAAGGCAGCAGGCGGATGGGCGCAAGTATGGAAAAACCTCGCCGAAGAACTTGCTGCCGACATCGATCAGGTTCCCCCTGCTGCTCGAGGCGGAACTTGAACCACTTGAATGTCATCCATTCACAAGTTTGAAAGCACTTCGATGCCAGCGGCGCAGACCGACTGCGAAATATAGCGATCTGTAGATTTACGATTCAGCTCGAATTATAAGCAGTAGGACGCTCCCGACACCGATGCCGACGGACGGCTTGTGGCGGCAGCCTCAGGTGGCGTAGCTCTCTGATCCGGACGAGGCTTCACCATGCTGACTCGATTCTACCCTTTCGAAGTCGTCAGTCCATTTCATGCCTGTTGAGCGGACAATTCAGAAATCTTGACAGACTCATTGGCCCATGTAATCGTAAAGTTCCTGTGCTGCATTGAAGTACAGGACGCCATTTACTCGAGGATTTAAGGGGGTGTTAATATGAGCCAGAACAAGAGCGATCTGCAGGCCACTCAGGAACGCGCTAACTTCGCAAAATTCATGGAAGCGATGCGCGATTCCGATCCGGTCTGGCAGGATCGAGTGGTTACAGCCTTCACGTCTAGCGTTTCGACGCGGGACTGGGCGTTGCTGACCGACGAGATGCGCGATCAGGATTGACGCACATAGTTGGCACGGGGGTGATTCATCCATCCCCGTGCCAACCATCGGTCCCTCTTCCCGGGCGCCGGGAAACATCGAATTCCAGCCAGTGAGAGCGAGTAAGAGATGAAGTCGTTCACAGTGAAACCTGTGCCTGTGGAGATACACCATGACGACAATTCCGTAATCGCTATTCTCAAGCTGGTAGGTCAGGCCTGCAATATCGATTGTTCGTATTGCTACGAGCGGCGAAAGCCCGACCAGGCAGGTGCCTTGAATGCCGAACAGGTTCAGCATTTTCTCGATCGGCTGGGCTCCAGAAGTGTGCACTGCATCCTGCACGGTGGAGAACCGCTCCTGCTCGGGAAGCGAAGGATGACACCGATTCTCGAAGTCTTGAGAGATTGCCCGACCGTGGAATCGGTGGCGATCCAGACCAATGCCGTCCGACTCGACGCCTCCTGGCTTCAGCTCTTCGACGAGTACTGCCCCGGCTTGACCTGGGGGGTGAGCTTCGACGGCGTGGGGCCGCAGTCGAAATACCGCATCGATTACAGCGGAAGATCGACCGATGCGGCCACGCTGGCCGGCATCAGGCTGCTCGGCGAAACAGGTCATTCCTTCGGCCTGATCTGTGTTGTCACCACAGCTCATGTCGGTGGCGGCCGCGAGTTCATGGATTCGGTGAAGGACTTCGAAGGCCTCGCATCAGTCAAGCTCCTGCCCTGCTATGACGAGGACGTGTCTGTGCGCCCGCGTGCCACGGTCAGCGGAAAGCTTATGGAGCTGTACGCGAGCGAGGGGGGTGGTCGCGACGGCCGGCCGGGCTGGACTATCAGTCCCACCGACTACGCGCAGTTCGTCGAGGATGCCCAAGATGCATGGATCTCTTCAGGCGCGTGGCGGTCGTTCTCGTTGGAGCCCACGGTGTCGATAGCCAACAATCTGTCGGGCCTGGAAGGTACGTACACCGACTACTCGATGACGAAGGACGGGCAACTCCTCACGCTCTACCCTGGCGGCAGGGTCGCGGGGCATGACCGCGGACATGAGTTCGTCCTCAACGAGACCACGACCGACCAGATAGACAAATTCCTCGAGACGCAGTCGAATCAGGCCGTTGCCGAGTGGGCCCCATTTCTCGAAGAGTGCAAGGCATGTTCTGCCTGGGCCGGCTGCCGGGGCAGTGAACTGTTCATGCGCAAAGTCATGCGTGATGCGGGCCTCTCAGAGGAATTCTGTGATGCTCGCCGCACAATCGTGGGCAGTGTGGATCGGTTGCTTCAGAGGAGCGAAGAATGAGTGAAATCAGCTGCTTTCTTACAGTGGACGAAGAAATTCGGAAATTTCGTACCCGGCGGGCCCACCTCGTTCGGAACGGGCTCGAGAGTCTCGGACTCGACCACCCCATAATTCGTGGAGATGAACTCGCCGACTACGCGATCGCGAACGAAGTTGCCTTCCACCTCAGGGAATCCATCGAGAAGTCCCAGGGCAGCGAAATCGAGTTGCGCGCATCTGCCCATGAGCTCTTGGAGGACGGCGCTAGGGCCCTGGTCGCGGTGGATTCGGTCAAGGCGTTGCAGTGTGCAGGTCTCGACGAGGATCAGTGCATGTTCTCCCATGGGCTCGCCATCGCCAGCCCTTCCTCGCGGGAACGGGAGCTGTTGACGAGTGCCGTGCGGGTGCTCGAGCGAACCGGAAACCTGCGGTGCTTCAGCGACACAGTTGGCGTTGTGGCGGTTCTCGGTATTGCAACCCCAGGAGCGCCGACGGCTACGTGGGCAACGGGAGGGCTTCCGTATGTCGTTCACCTGCACCTCATGCCACGAGCCGAGCTTGTCGCTCGTGACTTGATTCACGAGGCGACACATGCGTACTTGAACGACTGGCTGGCATCACGGGGCCTGCGTCTCGACCCGTACACGCCCATCTTCTGGTCGCCGTGGAAGGACGCGAAGCGGCCACTGTTCGGGTTTGTTCACTCGATCATGGCCTTCTCGGTTGTGACCGCATTCCTGGCGAGCGTGATGTCGGACGACAGCTCGGACTGGTTCTGGCTGAGTCCGTTCCACAGTGCGGAGAGGGATCGGCTGCGCAGCTGCGAAGAGTCCGTGGCATCCGCTGTGTCAATGCTGCCCGACGACCTCGGCAAGCGCGTCGCGGCCATCTATGCGCTGGCGGTGGAGTAGGACATGTCCGTCGTGGTTTCGCCGTGGGGCGAGTTCAAGCCGGAGTACGGCTATGCCTGTGCAGAGTACGGGCCAGGTGGCGCCGAGCAGGCCAGCGCGGACGGCCTGGCCAACCTGGCAGGCAGCGAAAGGTTCACCCTTCAGACCAGGGTGAACTGTGGATCCATCGCGAAGCTGGTGACCGCGCACTTCGTGACGCGACTCTGGAGCAGCCGAGATGAGCGTGAGCAACTCCGCATCGGCACTCTGCTCCCTGGAGTCCCCAGCCCCTTGCGCGACGTCACTGTCGAGAGATGTTTGACGCATACGACAGGACTGTGGGATTTTCGGTCCCTGATCCCGCTGTTCGGCGAGAGGTCGACCTTCGCCTACGGGGTGTCGGACGCATTCGAGCTCGCGATCAAGCAGACGCATCTGGTGCCAGGCTTCGAGCGGCAATACAGCAACACCAACTATCTTCTGCTCGGGGTGGCAGTCGAACGGGAGACCGGCGCTCTGCTCCAAGATCTCGTGGTGGATTGGCTGGGCTCGGACGTCGGCAACTTTGTTACCAACCCACGTGCAGTTGTGCCTGCGCGGGCTCGCGGTTACGAGGTCGGAGCGAATGAGGATGTACTCGAATTCGGTTCGTTCGTCGATGGGAGGGGTTCGACCAACTTCTGGGCGAACACCCAAGAGTTGGCCACGCTCATCGAGCGCGTAACGAACGGCTTCGAGACCCGGCCGGTGTATGGAGGCCTGGCCCTGAGCAGCGATACGTTCTATGTTGCCGGCCAGGACGGCGGATTCCGGGCTGCGGCCGTCATCGACGCGAACAACAGGCGCTGCCATGTCGCTCTGACGAACGACCCTGCACTAACTCCGCTGGATATCATGGCTACGCACACGGGCCTTCGGGTCCAAGGAACAGAAACGACAAGCCGTGCGCGCGAGCATGTATCCGGCGATCGGACTGAATTCGAGGGAACGTTCGCCTCAGCTTCCCTCGGTGTTCAGCTATCCCTTGCAGGAGCGCCCGACGGCGCACTTGTCGTGAGCGTGGGTGACCGAGTGCTCGGCAAACTCGAGCGCGAGACCTCCGGCTCGTTCTCCGATGGCCATCTGGAGATCGTCGAACGGAACGACACGATCTACCTGTCGATAAACCATGCGCGGGGTATACCGCTCGATCGTGTATTCCCCTAACAGCAAGCGGGCCGTCGAGCTCGGCAGTGATTTGATTCAGTGGAACGGAAGTGGATGGGCGTGGCGGAAGTGCAGGTCTCCGCGGATTCGATCATGTCATTGGAGAGGGAGCCTCTTCCGGCCGCCCTACGCGAGCTGGGAGTTAGTCTGCTCCGCGAGCATTCCAACACGATTGATCGCGATCGATTGTTGTCAGTATATGGGGAACTGATGGCCAGTCTCTCGCGGACCGAGAACGGCGCGGTCGTCGAGCTGGGATGCTACAAAGGCGCGATGTCCGCATGGATGCGGGCGCTTCTGGACTTTTGTCGATCGACGCGCGAGATTCACGTCTTCGATTCTTTCGAAGGTCTGCCACGGCCGTCCGAGATCGATGGTGACCATCTGAAGGAAGGCGACGTGCGAGCGTCCCGAGAAGACGTGCTGGACCTTCACGAGCGGCTGGAACTGAGGCCCCCGATTGTTCACCCCGGCTGGTTCGAAGACACACTCGGAGAATTGCCGGATAAGATCGCTTTTGCGTATATTGACGCAGACTTCTACGAGTCGATGGCATGCGCGTTGAGGGCGGTGCTTCCACGGCTGGTACCCGGCGCCACAGTGATTATGGACGACTATGCGGACTTGGCCAGGAATCCCCATGCATGGGCCGAGATGGCGGGGGTCAAGAAAGCCTGGGATGACGTCACCGACGGCCGCCTGGAGCTCGATGTGATTCTCGGCTTCGGTGATCTGGCTTTCGGGGTGCACCGTGCCAGCTGCGACTCGCCTCTGGACCGAAGGACCGTATAGCCATGGCTCGTAGCCACGTTCTCGTCGTGGGTGCCGCCCTTGCCGCCGACTTCGCGTCTGCGCATCCAGAGGTCCACACATCGGTTCTCTGCCACAGGCCTGCCGAGCCCAAGTCGCCCGGCGTTTTCCTACGCGAAATTAATGTTGAACGTAATAGCGCACCGGAGGCGTGGCTCGACAGCGCGAGAGAGATCAGTAATACATGTCCTGTCGACCGCGTGGTCGCCTTCGGCGAGAACGAGCAGATAATAGCTGCGACCATTGCCACGCATCTGGGGCTCGACGGCCATCACAGCATAGATGTTGCAAGAGCAGTGGCCGATAAGATCGAGATGCGCAAGCGGCTGTTAGCCTGCGGGCTGGGCACCGTAGGTTTTGCGGAGGCTCCGGATTTCCACGCGATTGAACGTTTCGCCCACGGACAATCGGAGAACCGCTGCCTTGTCAAACCGGCTATGGGTACGGGGAGTCGCGGGATTTCGGAGCTCGTAGACCTTCGCCAGTGTGAGACGGCCTTCAATCGGGCACGCGACGTGGCGCACCCTATCGCCGGCACACAGCGCGTGATGGTCGAGCAGTTCAAGCCAGGGCGTCAGTTGAGCGTGGAGTGCATCTCCGAGGCGGGCGAGCACCGCCCAGTGGCCATTACGCAGAAATACACTGACGAGCGGACGTTCGCCGAGGTAGGGCACTGCGTCCCCGCCGATCTGTCGACTGCGGAGGTCAGTGCGGTCGTGACGGGCACGGTTGCCGCGCTCGACGCCCTGGGAGTGCGGTACGGCCCGACCCATACCGAACTCGTTCTCGGGAAAGCCGGTCGAGTCGATCTCATCGAGACGCACACTCGCCTCGGCGGTCACGGAATCCCTGATCTTGTAGCGGATGCCATTGGTATCGACCTGTATGACCTCACATTTGCTCAGGTGGCGGGCGCCTCGGTGATTTCGCGCGTATCCGAGATACTGCCCCGCGCGGGATCCAGCCGGGCAGTCTGGTTCGGGTATTCGCCGGTTGGCGGGCGTGTCCGCTCTGTCCGGAGTGCGGTTCAGTCTGAGGCCCAGGTCGAGGTGCTGGTCAATCGCGGCGACCTGGTTACTGCGGACATGACTCGTTCCTCGCGGGTTGTAGCTGCACGAGCGTCCGGCCCGACTGAAGCGGACGCAATGAGAAAGGCCGCGCAAGCCGTCTCGGAAGTGACATTGGTAATCGAGTGCTCGATGACTGCACAGCTTCTGGGCTACTGATGTTCAGCCTCGACCCAGGCCCGATAGCAGGCCGTGGTTCGGTCACGAAACGGGCCGGGCCGAAGCCCGGCGCAAGTTGCGCAGTTGCCTTCCGGTCCCGCGGATGTATGGATTCAATAGGGTCGAACCTGAGGAGGGGAGGATAGGTGTCGAGTTCGGGGCAGGAAATACACAGCGTCGAGCAAGCGTGCACACCGTCGGAGGCTGCCGAGCTGTTGTATCGCATGGAAGATTTTCTCGGAGCCTCAAAAGGAATGTATGTGGCCGGCGGCCGCAGAATCGTCTCGGTACACGAAATTCCGGGTCATACAGGCAGGGAAGCTGCGGCGATATATGAGCCGAGTGGACGCGTCGAGTGCACAGAGATCCCTCCGGACGTGGAGGAGATCCTCGAAGGCATCTTCGGTAGAAACCTACCGTCGATTCAATATGTCTACCCAGAAGCCGTCCGTAACAATGGGTGGTTCTATGTCGAATACGGCGTCGGTCAGTTCGTTAATCCTCACGTCGACTATCATGGACGGATAGGAGACCCTTGGCCAGGTGTACTGGCGACTGTCTCTCTATCGGTTAGCAATGCAGACATCGGCGGGCAGTTCTTTGTCGAATCGAGCGGTGACAGTTCTGTATGGGAAGAGCCACGCCGCGCGCGGCGCGGGTTGGACTGGAGTACTCCATCCTTCCGCGCCCAGCGCCGCGTTCGCTGGACGGCCCAGCACGAGCCTGGGGACATGCTGATCTGGGGTTCTCAAGTCGTTCATGGAACGGTGCCGGTGCAGGAGGGCCGCTCGTGTAAGTTCCTGACGCAACTACTGACCGCAGAAACAGAGGCAATAGATGTCTGACAAGGTACCACTGTGCATCGTCATCAATGGGCCATCCGCCGCCGGGAAAACGACGCTTACAGCAGCAATCCAGGATCGTCTCGAGGAACCGTTGCTGCGGTTCGGAGTGGACGAACTCTATCGTATGATTCCAGATCAGTGGGCTGGTGGCGTGGCCAACGCACGTTACGCCGACCGAGGTTTCACCTATCAGGATGTGCCC
The DNA here is from genome assembly GCF_015477775.1 of Nocardia abscessus. GTDB lineage: Bacteria > Actinomycetota > Actinomycetes > Mycobacteriales > Mycobacteriaceae > Nocardia > Nocardia abscessus_A. The sequence continues at coordinate 918,117 of NZ_JADLQO010000001.1, forward strand.
TCCATGCCAGGCGCGCGCCGCATTCATAACGGTGTCGACGCCATGTCCATGCTTTATGCGATGAATTCGGCTATTCTGGGGATTCTCAGTGCCCGCGTAGGCGTGATCGTCGATGGTCAAGCCTTCGAGCCCAGCGTTAACCAGGATCTGGAGAATCGCCTCCGTGACCTGGAGGCCAAGGGAGAAGCGCGGGTCGCGATCATCGAAATCGCCGCGGCTGACGAGCAGTTGGCGGACCGGCAGCGACGTCATGCGCATCCCGTTGGCCTGTCCCTTCATCACAATATTCTTCCTAAGCAAGCCGCCCGGCCCGATCTGGTCGTGGAGACGTCTCACATGACACCTGATGAGGTAGCGGATCTAGTGTGCGACTGGATCGAAAAGGAATGTTCCGAGCGTTCGTAGGGGTACTTGGGGCGGGCACCCGCATACGGCGGATGATCTAGATCGCTAAGATCAGGCGGTCCTTTATGGACTGAACGGCACTGATTACAAGTAAGGACGTACCTTCCGCCCGGCGTTGATACGCCGGACAATCGAACCTATTGAGTTCAGATTCTCCGGGAAGGTATGTCCTTCCGTAACAATAAACAATGCATGGCTACCGGATGTGCAGACCGTCTATCGCGGACCGTTCACGGGAGCAATTAAGAACATTTTTCGGGGGGAACTTCATAATGTCAACCATTGGATACCCATTCATACTTTCGTCGGAAATCGCTGGCTCGCGGCCGGAAAAAGTTACACGGAGCATATCCTCGGAGGCCAGCGCAAAGGCCAAGTATTATATGATGGAAAATGGGTTGACCATCATTGGAGAAAACAGTCGAAATCATGTAATGGGGTGTGGCCCGGATACCTTTTGCAAGTCGATGACTCCCGACTCGGCGCACCGTATGGAGAACTTTTACCCGCTGTTGGACCGTGCTGCGCTGACAACCGGATTCGTGCCGAGGCTCCTGGCTATCGACTGCATCGACGAGGAGGTCAGTATCGCATGCTTCGAGTATGTCCACGGTAGAGGTGGAATCGCGCGCGATACAAAGGATTGCCTCAGTATGTACGCGGAATTGCAGGCATCAGCTGTGCGGCACGGAACCGAAGCGACGAAGATACTGATCGATGCCTGCCACAACGAAGTTTCCACATGGAGCGAAGAACTTCTACATTCATGGGACCCAGTCCACTGGACCGATCCCAAAATTCTGCACTGGGCTGGAGTCGATGCTCGAGCTATGACCGAAATCGGCCTTCCGGCGCTCCGATCTGTCGGGAGTCTGCTGACTGCGCTCTCACCCGATGGGATATGCTCGCCCGTGCACGCTGATTTGTACGTAGGAAACTATCTGCGCACTTCCACGAACCAGGCCGTTATCTTCGATTGGGATGAAGGTTACTGGGGGCTTCCCGGTATGGGATTGCAGATTCTTGTTCGCGAAGCGATGGACAGCAGCATCGATGGCCTCGAATACAAGGACCTCCTCGAGCTTGCGCCGCCTTTGGTCGAGATGGGAATCAGTGAGTCCGACTTGGCAGTCAGAACGCTCGCCAGCGCAGTCGTCGAGATCGCCGGCGTGAGGCAATCGCTGACAGAGCTCCAAAGGCCGCGCGAGCGACATGCCGCGTACCTGGCGGCTTGGGCGTGCCGGTACGAGTGGGTCATCAAGAGGGCACAGCTCTGCTGAGCCTGGCCGGAACTCCGCTCATTGGACGGTCGGCAAGATGAGACCAGCCGCGACGTGCCCGCCACGCCGGCCGCTCCGATGCGGGAACCTGGCGTAGCGGGCGAAGCAACCACGACCTACTGATCAGCCTTCAACTCGAGTACGCAGTTGCGGCGATAGTCGGTGAGCAAAATCTTGTTCCTGTGGTCCATGAGCAAGTCACGCGGAGCATCAGGCACTTCGAAATCCTCGCCACGCCCGCAGGCGGGAGCAAGGCTGCTGTTCCAGGTCCACCGCACCAGCCAATCCGCGCCCAGGGCGACTACTTGGCTGTCTGCGTCGACGATCAAGACGCAGTCGAATGCTGAGTGGACAACGCGCGGCTTGTGCAGGCTGTAGGGGTTCCCCGCCGAGTCGAAGAACTTGTTCCTCCGCCACAGCACGGCGCCGGACGCAGCGTCCACCAGTAGCACGGTGTCCATTTCGGGATCCACGATGACTACCCGATCATCGAAGATCGCTGCCTGATGCGGATCGTTCAGACCCGTGACAACCCAGGCGGCAACGCCGTCACAGCGGACCCTGGCTACCCAGCCGGAAGCGCTGTCGACTACGAGTAACTCATCGTCGCCCAGCCATCGGCCATCATGAGGGTCCGAGACGGCGAAAGAGTCATTGCCCGAGCGCACGACGCCGAACTCATTCTCGATCGAGCCGTCTTGACCGACAACAACGAACCGCGAATTCAAGCTGTCCGAGATAATGAGACGACCGCGGTTCGAAATGCGAGCGCTCCGCGGCCACCTCAGCTCCTCGCTTCGCCCGTCGACGCGTTTCACCTCGCGAAGCTGCCAGCGCAGGCCACCGTCATCGTCCACGCCGATGACTCGGTTGTTGTTCGTGTCCGCGATGACCAGCTCTCCGGTCGCCGCCCGATCAATGGAGCGGGGCCTGGAAAGCACCAGTCCGGTGGCTTCCGGCCCGCCCCACCGCGCTTGCATGGTCCGCAGGTCAGGACCTAGTTCCACCACAGAGCGTGCACCTAGATCCGCGACATACACCTTGCCTTCGGCACCGAGGGCGTGCCGGGGATCAATGAGGCGCGCACCCTCCTCAGTACCGCCGCAACGTCCCAAAACGCTTCCATCTCGGTCCAACAGCAGGACACGGTGGTTTCCGCTGTCCGTTACCAGGTAACGGCCCTCGGATGCGGTCAACCCGGTAGGGGTGTTCAGACTGCGCAAGTCTGAATCCGGTTGCCCGAACTGTCCGGTCACGCACTCGAGCCGGCCATCCGGGACCAGCCGCATGAGCGCATGTCTGCTCGTGTGCACGAACAGGACTGCACCGGCATCCCAACAGATACCGGACGGGACGAAGTGCTCTCCCTCGGGCGGGCGATACAGCCAATGGATGGACCTGTTCCGCGGGGAGAACGAAGCGATTCCGCCGCCTAACTGTCGGCCGCCGGGACCTTCGACCGAGGCGACGCCGAGGAGTAGATCCCCATCCCCTGTACAACACAGCGACATAACGGCGATGTCGGCTGGTGCCCCCACGTCTTGGGCCGAACCATCCGCACAAACCTGAAGCAATGCCCATGAGCCGCGGTTGTGGGTTCGACCGAATGCGAAGAACTGGCCGTAATCCGGGTGCCACGTCACGTCGAATATGTAGCTGCCAGGAGGGCCCTTCACCTGCCAGCCTGGTCCGGCCGCCAACGGTGTAACCCACTGCCTGGTGACATCTATGGCGAAAACACGGCGGGACAGCGGTTCTTCGAGAAGCCGCCCGAATCGCGGCAAAGAGCTGTCGGCAACCCACCCCACGATCGGCTTGCCCACAAAACTTCGCTGCCTCATTCATCGACCTCCGTCGCGCAGGTACATCTCCAGCGATGCGACGCCGCGAAGCACGAGGTTGGTGCGGAACCGGACAGGAGCAGCGCTGACGGGCTCGAGCCGGGACCAGAGCGGAAGCATCGCCGCGAAGAGAATCTGGGCCTCGAGCCGAGCAAGTGGCGCACCGAGGCAGTAGTGGATTCCGGTGGAGAAGCTGAGTGGGGGGCCCTCGTCTCGCGTGATCGAGAATCGGTCCGGATCACTGAAGCGGGTCGGATCCCTGTTCGCAGCACCTAGAAACAGCAGAACCTGTTCCCCCTTCCGGACGACCTGTCCGGAAATCTGCGCGTCCTCGAGCGCTACGCGGCCGACCAGTTGAACCGGTGCGTCCCAGCGGAGCATCTCCTCGACGGCGAGCGGAACAATACCGGGGTCGCGGTGGAGCAGTTCTACCGATTCCGGGTGGGACAGCAACGCGTGGAAGCCATTGGATACCAGGTTCGTGCTGGATTCATAGCCGGCGACGAACAAGAGCAGAAGCATCGAGATCAGTTCTGCCTGGGAGAGCTTCCCGCCCGAATCATGAACCCCGACAAGGTCACTGATCAGATCCTCCTCCGGGTGCGCCCGCTTGCTGCGGATGATGGAGGCGAAGTACTCTTCGACCGATTCAGTCGCCCGGTAGATCTCGTCCAGATTCTGCGAACGCGGTAGCGGTGTATCGAACGCCTGGATGATTCTGCGAATGTGCGGAATCACGTAGTCATGGCCATCGCGTGGGAGCCCCAACAGCTCGCTGATGACGAGCGCCGGAAGCGGTATTGCCAGATCGGACACCACATCGAACTTGTCGGTAAGGCCTCGCAACAGCTCGTCCACGATGGCTGATATTCGCGGCCGCAGATTCTCGACAACCTTGCGTGTGAATACATTCGAGACCAGTCCGCGCAACCGCGAATGCTCCGGGGGATTCAGCTCCAACATAACGGGAGCACGCTGCGCCACTCGTGGATACCGCTGTATGAATGCCTCGCGCTGTTCCGGAGTCGTGAAATCAGCGGGAGTCGTGGCGGGCGCATGTCCGAACCGCCGGTTCTTGAGGATGCCCTCACAGTCGAGAAAGCGTGTCGCCACGAGCGACCCCATCGCACTGCGGTGCAGGCCCGGCTCGGCCAAGAGCTCGGCATACGACGGGTATGGGTCCTGGCGTCCGCGCTCGGTGGACAGCAAGACAGCGAGTGCTCTATCCAGCGGGTCAAGATCAAATTCGTCAAGATTCACAACTGGTGCGATCCCATCTCGTGCAGACTGGTTCTGTCGCTGAAGGTCGGCCGCGTGTGCGACCCTGTCGGCCACCGCCGATCGACAATCTGCATCAGCACCCGGCCTCAACCATCACCGTCGCGGCGAACGACTCGAGCACGCGCCGGCCTCCGTCTGGCCAAGTGCACACCAGGTAGTCCCACCCGGACTCCTGCCAATCCGACACGCTGCGACGGACGTCGTCCAGGGGTTCGGCAACAGACAGCGTTGAGGCACGGAGGATCTCGGACGGCTTCCTGTCGGCGGCCGTTGCAAGCTCGTCGAGGCGGCGCATGTAAGGCTCCAACGAGGTGGGCGTGCCGTAGGCGTGCCATCCGTCGGCGTACCAGGCCGTCAGGGGGAGTGTGCGCCGTGGCCCCGTGCCGCCGATCCAAAGCGGTGGCCGTGGCAGCTGCACAGGTCTAGGAAGCATGCGGGCTTCGCTGAGCGACGCGCCGACACCATCGAAGGAGACCCGCGCACCGGAGAACAGCCGATTGAGAACCTCGATCGTATCCGCGAGCAACTCGAATCGCTCAGCGACGCGTGGGAAAGGTATCCCCAACGACCTGTGCTCATCGCCGTTCCAGGCGGCGCCCAGCGCCAGGTTCAAGCGACCACCCGACGCGTGGTCCACCGTTAACGCCTGCGCGGCGAGCAGTGCGGGTCGACGATAGGTGACGGCAGTTACGAGCAGACCGAGCCTGATTCGATCAGTCAGGCCGGACAACGCGGCCAACGTCGTCATTCCCTCGAATGTCGCATCTACTTGTTCCTCCGGATTCGAGGCAAGGTGATCGAATCCCCATGCGCAGTCGAACCCGAGCTCCTCGGCAAACCTGACCCGCGACACCACTTCGCTCCACGGCATGTTCTTCTGGGCGATATCGATCCCAAATCGCATTCCGTCCTCGTCTCACACAATCCACGGCCGCTGTCCGGCTCATGCCACCAGCCACATGGCGAGCGCCAACTGTCGATGTCGACTACTCGCAGGAGGGAATTAGTCAACGGGCAAATTGGCAGCGTGCATCGCAGAAGACCCCCTGGGTGATCGGGTTGGCCCCGTCCTCATCTGATCAGACCAAATCCGCGGTCCGACAGTCAACGTAGTCGCGGTCGGCCTCTCTGGTCGGGAGTCGGGGTGACACCCAAGGGTTGGTGCGCGAAGGGACGGGTCTCGGTGATCACCGTTTGTCGGATAGTGTCCTCCCACGTCGGCTGTTCAACCGCTGGTGGTCAGCAGTTGAACAGGTGACGGAGCTGTCCGGACCGGACGTTGGCCAACCGTCCACGTGGCCGCTGCCATGTTGGCTCGACCCTGTGCGACGCAGGTGGCGAGCGCGGACCGACTCCGAGATCGACCGGGCGCGCCGAAGATGTTCATGTAAGACAAACCGTTGCGCACAACAGCTCTCCAATATCGCTCTAATTCTCACTCTGTTGACACCGAGCGCTCAGCTATGTACTTTTCTGGTAGTACGGGGGAGGTCTGATAATATATGTCCCGCCAATTGGCGCCACTTTTTATTCACGAACTCGTTGCCAACGCTGCCGCACGGGATCCGGATACGGTCGCGGTCGCGGATCGGAACGGTTCATGGACTTATGCGCAGTTGAACAGCCACGCTGTGGAATACGCGACAACCATTGCTGCAGCCGGTGTGCGCCGCGGAGACCGGGTCCTGATCCGCGCCACCGCCGAGCGCTGGGTGCTCGCAGCGATTTATGCCTGCTCCCGTATCGGCGCGATGGCCGTCCCGCTCAATTCCGATCTGCGACCGACGCAATGGGAGCAGATCAGCTCGGACGCGGAACCAGCACTCGTGATGGGTGGTCCCCTTCCGACCGCCGGCCCGGCGACGGCATGCGAGTCCGCGTCGCCGGAGGACGCCGATCCCGACGCGGCCGCGCTCCTCCTGTACACCTCCGGCAGCACCGCCGCACCAAAGGCCGTGGTGTGCGCTCACCGCTCGGTACTGTTCGCGACGACTGCAATCGCCGCTCGGCTGAATTACCGGTCGGACGATGTGGTGCTGTGCCGGCTCCCGCTCTCCTTCGACTACGGCCTCTACCAAGCCTTTCTGACAGCCTTCTGCGGCGCGACGCTGGTACTGTCCGGGCCCGGCGACGACGCCGGTCTGCTCGGGGTCATGCGCCGCCACGGCGTGACTGTGGTGCCAGTGGTGCCATCGCTCGCGACGATGCTCGCGCGGCTCGCGGTACGCGGCACGGTCCCTACCATTCGCCTGTTCACCAACACGGGCCAGGAGCTGACGCCGCCACAAATCGATGCGCTGCGCCAGGCCTTTCCGTCGGCAGCCGTTCAATTGATGTACGGCACTACCGAATGCAAACGGATCACGATCGGGCAACCCGACGAAGATCTGGCCCTGCCCGGCTCGGTGGGATCGCCGCTACCCGGCACCAGCGTGCGGATCGTCGACAACGATGCTCGTCCGGTGCCGCCCGGAGTGGAGGGCCAGATCACAGTTGCCGGACCGCATTTGATGAACGGCTATTGGCGGGACGAGGAGCTCACCGCACGGATATACCGGAAAGACGCCGTCACCGGCGAGCGGGTGCTCCACACCGGTGACTACGGCCACGTCGATGAGGGCGGCAACCTGTTCTTTCACGGTCGCCGTGACGAGTTGTTCAAACACCATGGCGTACGGACGAGTGTCGCGGAGATCGAGGCGGCGGCATGTGCGGTGCCGGATGTCGATGAAGCCGCCGTGGTGCCACCGCGCGGTGATGACGAGGCGGTCCTGTTCGCGGTCACCGTTCTGGCGCCTTCTGAAGTGCTCCGTCGGCTGCGCGACCGGCTGGACCCGCTCAAAGTGCCGACGCACTGCCGGACATTGGCGCGACTTCCGCTAGGCCCGAGGGGCAAGATCGACCGGACGGCGTTGGCCGCCTTGGTCGATGGTGAGAAAGTGCGAGCCGCTCGTGATTGATCTCGTGACTGATATTGCCAGCCTGATCAGGCAGTACGGGAGCCCGCTCTATGTCTACCAACTTGATGCGGTAACACGGGCACTCGCGGATTTGCGGGCCGCCCTGCCGACGCAGTCGGTTGTCTACTACTCGCTCAAGGCAAATCCGCACGTCGCGGTTGCCCGCGAACTGCGGCGGTCCGGCTGCCGAGCGGAGATCAGCTCATCGGGTGAGCTCGCGGCCGCCCGGTGTGCCGGCTTCCGCGGCGAGGACTGTCTCTATACCGGCCCGGGCAAGACCGACTCCGAGATCGATCACGCGATCGCCGAAGGGGTGCGACGCTTCTCCGTCGAATCTGCCGGTGAACTCGACCGCATCGGTCGGGCTGCGCTGGCGCACCGCGCCGAAGTGACGGTCTTGTTGCGTGTCAACGGCAGCTCCGTGGGAGCGAGCGGGCTTCGGATGACCGGAGCCGAGTCCCAGTTCGGAGTGGACGAGGAGCAGGTGATCGCAGATCCTGAACGCTTCAGGAATGTGCCAGGAGCCCGCCTGGTGGGATTGCATCTGTTCCCTCTCAGCAACGCGCGTGACGAGAACAGCCTGATCGCAGCCTTCCGCGAGAACATCGCCCTCGCCGCGCGGTTGCGCGACCGGGCCGGGCTGCCGCTGCTCGTCGTCGACCTGGGTGGCGGATTCGCTACGCCGTACGCGCGGCCAGGGGATCGGCCGGTGTATCCCGGTCTGCGCAAAGCTTTGGATGCCGCGCTGGACGAAGGTCTGCCCGGATGGCGCCATCAGGACGTCGAAATAGCCTTCGAATCCGGCCGGTACCTGGTCGGCGACAGTGGTCGTTTGATCACAACCGTCCAGGAGGTCAAGACGAGCGGAAACAGCACATTTGTGGTGCTGGACTCCGGGATCAACCACCTCGGCGGGATGACCGGGCTGGGCAGACTTGCTCGGCCGTCGGCCACCCCGGACCATACCGGCGGTGACACCGCGACAGTGACGCTGGTCGGGCCGCTATGCACCCCCGCCGATGTACTCGGTCGCAATGTGGAGGTGTCCGCCCTGGTTCCGGGCGATTTGCTGGTGGTGCCCAACGTGGGCGCGTACGGGTTGAGTGCAAGCCTGGTGGCATTCCTGGGACGGCCGACACCCGCGGAGGTCGTGCTGGCGCACGACAAGGTTGTGGAAGTGAGGCGGATGCGCCTGACGTACGAAAGCTTTCCGGTGGAGAAATCGGCAGAGGAGGCGTCGTGACGAAAGCCGCTGCGCTCGCCGCCGAGCTGGTTCCGGTGCTGGCTCGGCACTCGGCGAAGGCCGACGCCGACGCCGAATTCCCCCGAGACAGTGTCGAGGCGCTCCGCAAGGCGGGCCTTTTCGGCCTGCTGGTCCCGACCGAGTACGGCGGAATGGGTGGTGACCTCGGCGACATGGTCGAGGCGGCGACCCTGCTGGCGGGCGGTTGTCTGTCCACCGCCATGATCTGGGCGATGCACTGCCAGCAGGTCGACGCCGTTGTCCGCCACGCAGGCGGCGCGCTGCGGGCGGTTCTCCTTCCCCGCATCGCCGTAGACGGGTACTACCTCGCCTCGGTGACCACCGAACCCGGCAAGGGGGCACACCTGCTGACCGCAAGTTCCGCACTTGTCAGCGAGGACCAGCAGCTGTTGGTGCGGCGCGATGCGCCGGTGGTGACCGGCGGTGAGTTCGCCGACGGATTCTTGGTCACCATGCGCGCGGGCGCCGACGAACCACCCAACCGGGTCAGTCTCGTATATCTGGACCGCAGCCAGGTCGAGGCTCGAACGGTGCGTGACTGGAACGCGATGGGCATGCGCGGCACACGTAGCGTTGCAATGGCGCTCTCTGGCACCGCCTCCGCCGATCAGTTGATCGGAGCCGCGGGCGGGTTCCGAGCGGTGGCTGTGGACAGCATGATCCCGGCCGGCCATCTCGCCTGGTCGGCGTGCTGGCTGGGGGCGGCTCGGGCAGCGCTGGACTCCTTGGCTTCGCTCATCAGATCCTCGGACCGTCCGGCGAGCATCAATATCGACAGCGATCTCGTTCGGCACCGACTCGCCCGCACCCGTGTCGAACTCGAGCTTTGCGGTGCCTATCTACTGCACATTCGGAACGAGGTGATGAATCGAAGGCGCGTCGAGCGCGGAATGGATGAGTTTGCCTTTCAGATAAAACTCGACACGCTCAAAGTTGCCTGCTCGGAGTTGACGTTCTCGGCGGTAGACCGCTTGGTCCAGCTCGGTGGCGCAATGACCGGCTATCAGCGCGATGCACCGGTGCCGCTGGAGCGGCATTTCCGCGACCTGCGGTCGGCCAGTCTCAACTACTCCAACGACCGTCTACTTACCGCCATCGGCACCCTGACCTTGCTGGACGGAGCCGGCTCCCTCTCTGACGGTGCCGAACCGGGCACATGCCTATGTCACGGGGAGGGCGCGTGACCCCGGCGGCCGATCCAACTACCGGTAACAAAGGAGTTCATATGAGTCGGCAGCTATGGGCCGAACCGTTCGAGATGATTTTGCGCACCTATCTACCTTTCCTGTCGGTGGACGAAAAGGTGACTCCGGATATGAACCTCGCTGATCAGGGCCTTGACTCGATGGCCACCGTGAGGCTACTGCTCCATCTCGAAGAAACTTTCGATGTGATGGTGCCCGACCATCTGCTCTCCGTGAACACCTTCGCTACGCCTGCCGGGCTCTGGGCGGTCATTGATGGTCTCCGAGATGGAGATGCAGTCCAGTGACGCGTCGCAGCGGCCTGACCCAGTGACACGCTCGGTGTCGCCTGAAGCAAACCGTAAGGCATGATCCGGCCTGCCCAGACGGACTGCCCAGTGGGCTGGGAGAAATGGGCCTCCGATGTCTGGTGACCAGGGCCGGCCACCGCCCAGCCGGCTTTCCTGAATCAAGGCAAACGCCGAAATAACCCGGTGTTTCGCTGTTTCCCAGCGCCCCGGCGCGATGATTCCGGTCAATCTGGTCCTGCTCTACCGCGAACACGGACGAGCACCTGATAGCGACACACCTTTATCCCGAAAAATCAAGGAGGGCCGTGGCTGTCATCGGAAGCGATCGGGCTGTGGCATTTGACGGCGCTTCGCGATTTATGTCTGAATATCGTCAGAGCGATGTCCGGTCCGGACAGTTGTTTCACGCCGTTGTCCTTCGGTTATCCCGCTTCGGGGCGGCAACTAGATTGCCATCTATTCGGTGCGTGCCTAAAGTCGGACTCGAGGGGTAGCTCGTAAGAATCCCTTGTCCGCTCAGTGGTCGATCGGAGGTTGGCTATCGGCATGGATCGTGCTGCTGGCCCGCTGGATTCGCTTTTATGGCGGCTGCGCTCAATATACAGTTGATACTGAGATGAAACGAGTGTCTGCTTTCGATTCGAAATCGCTCGGGCGGCGAGGTGGAATTCCGCAGCGTCGCCTAAGGCAGGTTTTCGGAACGTCCGCCGGGCGTGACGAAAGGGCCCTTTCCTACAACAGCATCGGAAGGAGGTGAAACATTATGCAGATCGACTTCAAGAAAGTGAGCATCGAGACCATCGATGATCTCGACCTCGACGACATCGTCGGGGGCGTGGTACGACCTTGCGTCGGCATCTAGTGCCGTCCGCCAGGGGCCTCAGACATATGTCTGAGGCCCCTCGCGCTCCGTTCGGCCGCCTAATATTCGTCGACTCGAGGTCATGTATGAAATTTCCCGTTCTCGCTGGTCAGGCAGACTTGTTATCGTGGCAGGAGATTGCGGAGCATTCCAGCACCCCCTTCGGATTCACGATGACGTTCCCGGCTCAGGTGCGGCCGGAGCATATTGTCGTAGGAATACAAGCAGTTGTCCGTGGATTCTCGGCACTGCGGCTGCGATTCTCGGGGTCGGCGTCGCATGGGTATCTCCAAGAGGTCGAGCCTTTCGACCGACATGAGCTGGCGGTTGAATTCCATGATGTTTCGGATGCTACCGCCGATAAGCAATCGCGCTACGCCCGTAGCATTCTTTACCGAGATGCCGTCGAGTGGGATTGGGCCCGTCGCGGCGTCTATCGATTCGTGGTTGTGAAAGCTTCGGAACGCAAATATCAGCTGGTGATTTCGTTGCAGCATATCGCCATCGACCGGACCTCGATCGTGCTGGTGCTGAACGCTCTCCGATCGACTGTGCTCACTGCCGCACAAGGCGACGATCCAGTCATGCCCCGCGATCGATACGAATCCGCCGTCGGTGAGGTGCTTCTGACGCCTGCGGCCGAAAGGGCAGCAAGGCGTCACTGGGAACGAGAACTAGATCTGCCCGCTGAGGCATTCAGCGGGTGCCTGGATCTTCCTCCGGCACGCCCGCGAACCCACAAGGCAATCCTTGCCGGTGAGACATATGCCGAGCTCAAGCGCACGACCGCAGCAGGGGCATGGGGTGCATCGGTGATGTTTCTCGATCGGCTGATTTCCGTGTGGCGGAGGCACCAGCCCCGGACAACTTTGATCGATGTCGTCTGCACGAGCCGTTCGGGGAGCCTGACACACCAAGTCGGGATGTTTTCGGCGATTCGTCCAATTATAGTCGACTTCGGCGGACAGTCCTGGCGAAACAGAATAGCAGGTCAGCTGATTCGTACGGCTGCGCACCAGCAGATCGACAGCCGGGAACTGCGCAACCTCGAGCTACGACAAGGCATACCGCGGCGTCCCTTTCCGGTGTTCAACTACATCGATGCCTCCAGGCCCAGCAGCCGGAGCAGACAAGCCGACGTCGTGCCCACGGAGAGATTCAATCCGCCGTATGCACTGGCCAGGCCGATGTCTCTCGACGTCAGCGACACAGGTGAGGCTTTCAATATCACTTTGCAGACGAACTCCGCTAAATTCTCCGTGGAAGAGTCTGCGTACCTTTTCAGCCAATTGGCGGGACAATGACACGGGACATACTCGCGGAGAAGGATGAAAAACGTCCGGGTCGACCCCGGTTTCGCAAGCCTTCCCTCGACCGGTACGGCCGCTCGAGCCTTTTCGGAGCCGTAGCGTTCCGCGCCGGCCGCGATCCGAATAGGCTAGGTCTCGTCCTCCGGGCTGTCGAGTCCGATAGTGTGCCCTTCTACCCACAAATGACGGCAGCGGACTGCGGCCCGGCATGTCTGCGGATGGTCCTTGCCAGCCGTGGCGTCCACGTACCTGCTCAGCAGCTTCGAGAGGAAGCGGGCAGCGGCCGAAACGGGGTGTCTGCATCGAGGTTGCTGGAGCTCGGTCGGCGGCACGGGCTGGATGGCCGCGGAGTGCGCACCAACCTGGCCGGGCTCGCGCATCTGGCACCCGGTTCTATCCTGTTCTGGCGCTTCAACCATTTTGTCGTTCTGGTGAAAGCTACCCGGTCTCGAGTTGTGATCATCGATCCGGCCGTTGGGCGTCGAGGTATCAGCTGGAGTGAGGCCGACACCGATTTCACCGGGTTGGCTTTGGAGTTCACAAGCCAGCCCACCACCGACCGACCTGATACCCACGAAGCGGGTGAAAACAGTAGCATCGCCGTAGCGAAAGCATTCCTGCCTCGAACTCTCAAGTGGCTGGCCGCCCTGATCGTATCCGCCTTGCTCCTTGTTTACGCGCTGACCTTTCCATTTGTTCTGGCACACATAATCACCGCTGGTGCGGATGCGGTGCATGGCCCTTCAGCTCAGCTGCGATGGGCTGCCGTGCTGATTTGCGCGGTTATTTCTTTCGGAATATTGCACTTCACACGCTCGCGGTTGATCGTCTCGATACAAAGCCTTCTCGAGGAGCGTGCGGCACACCAACTCATGGGACGTCTCAGCCGACTCCCGCTGGACTTCTTTCACGCACGACACCCGGGCGACCTGGCCCAGCGGGTCCGGTCCACTGCACGACTCAGGCAGATCGTGTCGGTTACCACGGTCGGCGCTGTGCTCGACGCACTACTGGTCATCGGGTACGTGCTGATCATCGGCTACAGAGAATTCTGGTTGTCCCTCGCGATAATCATCTGCATCGTCGGCTTCGTGCTCGTGACGGCACTGTCGTGGCAGCGACACCGGCAGCTGTCCTCGGATCTGCTCGAGGCTCGCACCAAGTCGTCCAACGAGCTTCACGAGATCCTCACCAACATGACGACCGTAAAATCCTTGGGTGCCGAGACCATCGTGCATGCTCGATGGCTGAATTCGTTCGCGAACGAACTGACATCCGGGACGAGGCAGCGACGGCATGCGGGAACGGTCTCGTCATTCATGGCGACCCTGCAGTTTGCTGCGCCTCTGTTGGTCTTGCTCATAGGTGTGTCCGCTAGCGTACGTAGCGGTGCGAGTTTGTCCGCTGCGGTCTCGTTGGGGGCCCTGAGTTCAGGGTTGTTCGCCTCGCTGTCGAATCTGTCTCTGGCATCGGCTGCACTCGTGGAATTGCTGCCCGACCTGTATCGGATCGATGACGTGCTGACGAGCCCTGTCGAGCGGCGCGGCGTACGGGCCATGGCGCAGGACGATCGGCCGCCGTGCATCCGGTTGGAAAGCGTCTCGTTCGCCTATGACGGCGCGACCACGGCATCGGTCCGTGAGGCGACGGCTGAGATTTCGTCCGGGCGGCTACTGGCGATCATCGGACCATCGGGATCCGGGAAATCTACGTTGGGAATGCTCATCAGCGGTCTGCTGAGTCCGACATCGGGGCGGATATTGATCGATGGGGTCGATCTGGCCGAAATCGACCCGACCGAGTATCGCAGACACATCGGATATGTCGACCAGAACAGTTCCTTGATGTCGGGGAGCATTCTGGACAATATCAGGTTCAGCTGCCCGGACGCTTCGCTCGATGATGTCCGCGCTGCGGCACGTCTCGCGGAGATCGATGATTTTATTTGTACCTTGCCGATGAAATATGAGACTCTACTCGGCGCCGGTGGCGCCGGAGTGTCCGGCGGTCAGCGGCAGCGCATGGCTTTGGCGAGAGCACTGGTGAAGAAACCTTCTCTACTGATTCTGGACGAATCCACCAGTGCCGTCGATCCCGACACCGAGAGCGCGATCCTCCGCAATATTCAGGGTCTCGGAATCACGACGATAGTTCTCGGTCACCGGGCAGCGCTGACAGTCGGCGCAGCCAGAATCCTGAGGTTGACGGACGGCGTCGGCGAATTGATGGATCTTCCCGGGAATCATTTGCCAGAGCAATGCACGTCGCATCGGCCGTAACGGAGGTGGCGACGCGATGAGGAGCCTGAACCCGGTCGCCGAGTGGCGTGGAATGCGCGTTGAGACCCCCGGAAGGCGCGCTGTATCTGCGCCGATTCGTCCGCACGGTGCCGTACGCGAAGAGGCCTGTTTCCGGCGACGAAGTGCGCCGGCCGCAGATTGTCAATATCTGAAAGGTTGTATCCGATGAGTGTGCTCTCTGGCGATCTCGCCGATGATGTCGAATGGCGGATGTTGAAGCGGTTGTGTGTCATGACTATCTCTCGCAGCCCGGAAGGATGGATAGAGGAATGGCTCTCTCCGCTTGCTTCAGGACAAGCCGACAGCATGACCCTTGTAAATATGGCCGTGCGACAGAAGCTGGCCGGTACTCTCGCCACGGTGATTGACTCAACGAAATCAAAAGATGTTTTCGACCCTATGGTGCGCGAATTCCTCAGGACAAATCTGAACGCCAACCGTGTTCGGAACCGCGTACTGACTTCAGAAGCATTGCGGATTGCCGGCCGGATGCAGGAGCAAGGCTTTCCGGCCTTGGCGACAAAAGGCGCCGTGCTGCAATATCTAGTGTATAATGGCGACGGGTCGCGTCGGCTGTCGGATATCGACTTCATGATCCACCCCGACCGCAGGCGGGAAGCCGCTTCGGTATTGGGAGATCTCGGATTCGAGTTCGGGACCTATGACCGATCCAATCATAGGATCAACCCGATCAGAAGAGAAGACGAGTTGCTCTATCGGATGTATCCCGATCATTTGCCTCATGCGCTGAAACTGAGGCATGACCCCTTGGTGTCCTATGTCCTGGTTGATTTCGCGTTCAGTCTGACCTGGTTTCAGGCTCCGTGGCAGATCGATATGGATCGCGCACTGGATAATCCGATCTCGGTCCATCCGGAAGAAGATTTTCCCTGTGCTCAACCCTTTTCCGGTCCTATTCGTTCACTCTCCGTCCCTTTCCTCTGGTTGTTTACCGTTCTTCACCTGTTCAGGGAGACATGGATCGAACGAGACGCCCTGCAAGGGGGGTCTACACTTGCGCAGTATCGAGATATCATTCAGCTGTGGAACATTATGAGTCCCGAGACCAAGTCCGAGGCTCGCCTCATAATCGCGGACAATAGAACGGTGTTTCCCGTCAGATGGATTTGTGAACACGCTGATAGGATTTTCGGAACATCGATCTGCGATGAACTGGGCATCGGTGATCCACTGCCCGAGCATCTTCTCGAAACCGGCCTGGGCCCGAGCGGCACAGTCCTGACCTGGCCCGGTACTTTGGAGCAGCGGTTATTCTCGGGCCGCGCGCCAAAATTTGTCCCCAGCGGAGAAATTCGTCTTGAAGATCTCGCATGGTAATCCTGAAGGCGACCTGCCAGAGGCCCGGCACCGACTTGTCCTTTCGATTTGCTCATCGGTGACGTGTGCGGGACTGCGCGCCGCCGCGATGGGTTGAGCATTCTCGGCGACGGCGAACTCCGCTCGGCAATCCGATCCGCAATCGTCGGACCGCCGGACCGCGGCACAGCCATCATCCGGACGCGGACCGACCCCCCGCGCGCCGGTCAGCTCGGCCCCAAGCGCGCCCATCGTTGTCATACAGCGAAACGAGTCGTATGTGAGTGGGACCCTCAGGTCGGGTCGGAGCCCTGGATGGCGGAGAGCCAGATCGCCGTGGCGGCGGCGACGGTAGCGGCGGCGAGGAAAGCGGGCAGGCCGCCGTCATCGATGTAGACCCACAAGAGGGCGGCTATGGGCGCGGCGACGGTGGATTGGGCGTCGAGCAGGAGGCGGCGGCGCAGGCGCATGGCCCTCGCGGTGTGGGCGGCGGCCTCGAGGTCGGGGCGGCTGGGGTTGTCGATCAGGCGGCCGGGAGGTTCGACGTCGCGGATCCGTCCGGAGGGGTAGAGGCGTTGTTCGCCGAGGTGAATCGTGCGGCCGGTGAGCTTCGCCTCGGCTTCGGTGAGGGTGGCCAGCGCCGGGTCGAAGTAGACGGGAAGCCAGTGCGGACGCTCCGTTCCTTCGATCTGTATCCACGACCGGCTGATCAGGCGGTGCTGTTGCCGTACGCGTGTGACTCGTACGGTCTGCGGTGAGCCGGAGCGCCGGAACGGCAGCAGGCCGAATGCGAGGCCGAGTCGGTATCCCGTGTAGCAGATGATGCCGACCATGACGGCCGCGATCCCCGCCACCTGATCCAGAGTGCCGAACGGCGCCCACGCGACACAGATCGCGAGGGCGCCGATCGTCACGATGAGGGGATAGGCCAGCGGGCCCGATCCGACTCTCACTTCAGGAAGCCGACCTTGGTGTAGTCCCGCGAGGCGAGGCCGAACGCACCATAGTTCGCCAGGTCGGTGCGGGCGGCATAGGTGCCCGCCGCCTGGTGCAACGGGATGGAGTAGCCCTCTTCGAAGATCATTCGATCGCATTGGTTGGCCAGCTGAATGGCCTTGTCCGGGTCCAGTTCCGAGAGGGTCTGATCGATCAGCGCGTTGAGTTCCGGGGTGCCGATCCGCGCCTTGTTGCCCTGCAGGTTGTCGGGATCGTAGTAGTAGATCTGCCGCAACGCGCCGAGCGGAAGGACGCTACCGCCCCAACTGAACTGGGCCAGATCGAAATTGCCCGGGTCGATGACGTTGGTGAACAGTCCGGTGCCGGGCACCGTCTGAATGTTCAGCTTCACCCCGACCCGCGCGAGGTTCTGCTGCACGATCTGCGCGGTCTGCACCCACTGATCTTGCTGGTACATCACGTCACGGAGTTCCAGCTTGCGGCCGTCCTTCTCGCGGACATCGCCGTTGAGTTTCCAGCCGAGCGCGTCCAGCATTCGAGCCGCCTCGTCGGGGTCGTAGGCGATGGGCGCCGCATTGTCCTGGTAGCCCTTCTGTCCCGCGACGAAGACATGATTGTTCAGTGGCTTGGGCTCGTCGACGACGCCGTTCTGCGAGGCGGTGACCACTCCCTGCCGGTCGATCGCCTTGGAGATGGCGATCCGCAGCTGCGGATCGGCGAGCAGCGAACCGGGTGCACCGTTGAACGTGATGTGGGACCAGGTCGGCTCCGGCGTGCGCCGGATGACCACGTCCTTGGCATTGCGCGCCGCGCTCACGTTCTCGATGCCGGACATGTAGGCGATATCGAGCTCGTTGTTCTGGATCGCCGGCAGCCAGGCCGAGTGATCCAGCACGCTGAAGGTGACGGAATCCAGCTTCGGCGTATCACCCCACCACCGCGGATTGCGCCCCAGCACGATGCGATTCTGGCTGCGATCGATGGAGGTGACCGCGAAGGGGCCCGCGCTGAGTGGCAGCCCGTTCTTGGCCGCGTTGGTGAAGGTGTCGGGGGTCGCGGTGACCGACTTCGGGTACAGCGGGTTGAACAGTCCCTGCCATTCGCCGTACGGCTGGTCGAAGGTCACCACGGCCTGCCGGTCGTCGGCGCCGCGCTCGACCTTGCCGACCCGTTCGAAACCGGCGGTGCCCGAGACGAGGAACGCGTTGTCCTTGCCACTGAGGGCGTTCGCCTGAGACCGCAGATCTTCCCAGGTGATCGGCGAGCCATCGGACCATACGGCCTTCGGATTGATGGTGTACTCCACCCGCTGCGGGTTGGTTCCGGTCAGCTTGATATCGGTGAAGAAATCGTGGTCGACGCTCAGCTGCCCGGCCGCATCGCTGACGAAGGCGGTGGGCATTGTCGCTTCGACTATGTAGAAGACGGTCTGTGTTCCGCCGTCCACATGCAGATAGTTGAAGCTCTCCGGAAAGTTGGACAGTGCCAGCCGCAGGTTGCCGCCGTCGCGCAATTCGCTCGGGTCCCTCGGATTGATGTCGTTGGTGCTGCCGATCGTGCTGGTGCCGGGCGCGGCGTCGTTGGCGCCGCCGCATCCCGTGAGCGTCAGCCCCACGACGACCAGCGACAAGGCCAGCCGGGCACACGCAGAGGTAATCCGCATGGTGATCCTTCCTGCTCGTTGCGTCCTACCGACCGGGCCTCACTTCACGAAGCCCACCCGGAGGTAGTTCGGGAACGCCAGCCCGAAAGCGCCGAAGTTGGCCAGTTCCGCACGGACGGCCACATTGCCGGACGACTGCGCGACGGGCACCGAATGACCCAGTTCGAAGATCATCCGGTCGGCCTTGTTCGCCAGCTCGATCGCCCGCTGGGGGTCGAGCTCGGAGATGGTCTGCTCGATCAGCTCGTTCAGCTCGGGCGAGCCGATTCGCCCTTTGTTGCTGAGCGTGTTCGCCGGATCGTAGGCGTAGATCTGGGGCAGCGCGCCGAGCGGGAAGATACTCCTCTGCCAGCTGAACTGGGCGATGTCGAAGTTGCCCGGGTCGATGACATCAGTGAACAGGCCATTGCCGGGGTAGGTCTCGATCACCAGTTTCACTCCGATCCGCGCCAGGTTCTGCTGCATGATCTGAGCCATCTGCACCCAGGTGTCCTGTTGGAACATCACATCCCGGATCACCAGCTGACGTCCGTCCTTCTCGCGGACCTCGCCATTGAGCTTCCAGCCGAGTTCGTCCAGCATGCGGGCGGCCTCGTCCGGGTTGTAGGCGATCACCGCGGAGTTGTCCTGGTAGCCCTTCTGTCCGTCGAGGTAGATGTGGTTGTTGAGCGGCCGGGGATTCTCCACGATCCCGTTCTGCAGCGCGGTGACGATGCCCTGGCGATCGATGCCCTTCGCGATCGCGACGCGCAGGCGCGGATCCGCGAGAATCGACCCTGGCGCGCCGTTGAACGTGATGTGCGAGTTGTACGGACGCGAGGCGCGACGCACGATGATGCCCGGTGAGTTGGTCGCGGCTTTGACCTCCTCGATGCCCGAGACATCAATGGCGTCGAGTTCGTTGTTCTGCAGAGCGTTGAGGCGGGCCGCATAATCGAGCACGCTGTAGGTGACGGTTTCGAGCTTCGGTGTGTCGCCCCACCATTTCGGGTTGCGGCTGAGGACGATTCGCTGCTGCGCCCGGTCGACAGAGGTGATCATGAACGGTCCGGCGGACTTGGCGAGACCGCTGCGGTCACGCTCGTTGAACGCCTGCGGCGTCTCGGTCGACTCCTTCGGATACAGCTGGCTGAACAGGCCGCGCCACTCGGCGTAATGCTGCGCGAAAGTGGCGACCGCTTGCCGGTCGTCGGCGCCGCGCTCGACCTTGGCCAGGCGGCTGTAGCCTTGCGTCGCGGCGACTCGGTACTCGGTATTCCGGCCGCTCAGCGCCTCTGCTTGGGACCGCAGGTCTTCCCAGGTGATCGGGGTGCCGTCCGACCAGACCGCTTTCGGGTTGATGGTGTAGACCACTCGCTGCGGGTCGGTCTCGGTCAGCTGGATGTCGGTGAAGAAGTTGTGGTCGATCGACAGCTCGCCGGCGGCGTCGGCGGTGATCGGTCCCGGCAATGTCCAATCGACCACCTCGTTGAGGTCGCCGTCGGAGTCCACGTGATGTGAATTGAACGTCGCGGGGAAACCCGTGATGGCGAGGCGCAGGTTTCCGCCGTCGCGCAATTCGCTCGGGTCTCGTGGATTGATGTCGTTGGTGGAGCCGATCGCGCTGGATCCCGACTTCACCTCGCTGCCGCCCGAGCCACAACCGACCAGCAGCGCGAGCGCCGTGCCCACGGTGAGAGCCCGAACTAACACGGTGCGTGCCCGCCTCCGGCGGTTGCGGGTCGGCTGTGCTGGTCTCATTTCACGAATCCGATCTTGGTGTAGTCGTAGGACGCCAGGCCGGGCGAGCCGATATTGGCGAGGTCCGTGCGGGCGCCGAAACTGCCGTCGGACTGGGTCAGCGGCAGGGAATGTCCTTCCTCGAACACCTTTCGGTCGACCTCGTTGGCCAATTCGATCGCCTTCTTCGGATCGAGTTCGGTCAGGGTGCGCTCGATCAGGGCATTGAGTTCGGGCGAACCGATGCGGCCGAAGTTGCCTTGCAGGTCGTTCGGGTCGTAGTAGTAGATCTGCCGGATATCGCTCATCGCGAAGGCGTCTCCGGAGAAGATGAACTGCGCGGCGTCGAAATCACCTGGGATGATGACGTCGGTGAAATAGCCCGCACCGGGTTTGGTATCGATGGTCAGCTGCACGCCGATCCGAGCGAGGTTCTGCTGAATGATCTGCGCGATCTGGATCCACAGCGGGTCGTTGTACATGACGTCGCGGATGGCCAGCTTGCGACCGTCCTTTTCCCGGACGTCGCCGTTGAGCTTCCAGCCCAGCGCGTCGAGTTCCCGTGCCGCTTGGTCGGGATCGTATGCCACCGGCGCCGAATTGTCCTGGTAGCCCTCTTGCCCCTGGAGGAAGATGTGGTTGTTCAACGGCTTCGGGTTCTCGACCAGACCGTTCTGGGTCGCGGTCGCGATGCCCTGCCGGTCGATGGCCTTCGCGATCGCGACGCGCAGTCGGGGATCAGCGAGAATGGAACCGGGCGCGCCGTTGAAGGTGATGTGCCGCCAGCGGTTGCCCGGCGCACGGCGAATCACCAGCCCGTCGGTATTGCGGACCGTCTTCACCTCGTCGATCGAGGCCAGCCGGGCGAGGTCGAGCTCATTGTTCTGCAGGGCGCCCACCCAAGCCGCGTGATCGAGCACGCTGTAGGTGATGGTGTCCAATTTCGGCGTCTCGCCCCACCATTTCGGGTTACGGCTCAGCACGATGCGGCCCTGGGTGCGGTCGGTGGATTGCACAACGAACGGGCCGGCACTGGGGCCGAGCCGGTCCACCAGGCCCTTGTTGAACGACTCGGGATCCGCCGTCACGGACTTCGGGAAAAGGGCGGTGTCGCCGGCGAACTGGCCGCGCCATTCACCGAAGGGATGGTTGAAGGTGAGTACGGCCTGCCGGTCGTCCACGCCGCGCTCGACCTTTTCGACGAACTCGAAGCCGTTGGTGATCGCGATCAAGAAGCGCTTGTCGCGACCGCTGAGCGCGTGTGCTTGCGCGGCGATGTCCTCCCAGGTGATGGGATTGCCATCGGACCAGACCGCTTTCGGGTTGATGGTGTAGGTGACCTGTTGCGGATTGGTGCCGGTCAGCGCTACATCGGTGAAGAAGTCCTTGTCGACGGAGAGGTTGCCCGCCGCGTCGACGTCGAACGCGCGGGGCATGAGCGGGCGCTCGATGTCGCCGATCTCGCCGTCGTTGCCGTCGGTGGACAGAGTGTTCCAGTTCGCCGGGAAGCTGGTGACCGCCAGGCGTAGGTTGCCGCCCTCGCGTACCTCGTCGCGGTTCTTGGGATTGATGTCGCTGGTGGTGCCGAGCGCGTCGGACAGGCCGGTCGCCGACTCGCCGTCGTTCGCCCCGCACCCGGCGACCACCAGTCCGAGGGCGACGACGGGGACCGCCCAGCGCGCCGAGCGTCGCCGGATGCAGCCTCGGGTGGACCGGATTCGCATCGTGCTCCCTTCCCTACCGGTTCACGGCCGGCACCGGCACGGCGTCGATCAGCGCCCGCGTGTATTCGTGCGTCGGCGCCGCGAAGATCTGCTCGGCGGAGCCGTATTCCACGATTTTGCCCCGATACATCACGGCGATGTGGTGTGCGAGGTTGCGCACCACCGACAGATCGTGCGAGACGAACAGGTAGGACAGCCCGCGCTCGGTCTGTAGATCGCGCAACAGGTTCAGCACACCGGCCTGGATCGAGACGTCCAGCGAGGAAACCGGTTCGTCGAGCACCAGCAGTTCCGGGTCCAGCGCGAGCGCGCGGGCGATGCTGATGCGCTGCTTCTGGCCGCCGGAGAAGTCGGCGGGATAGCGGTCGGCATGTTCGGGGCGCAGGCCGACCTGCTCGAGCAGTTGCGGGACACGGCGTGCGATTTCGGCCTTCGGACGCCCGTCGATGCGCAACGGCTCGGCCACCGCGTCGAAGATCG
The DNA here is from genome assembly GCF_015477775.1 of Nocardia abscessus. Taxonomy (GTDB): domain Bacteria; phylum Actinomycetota; class Actinomycetes; order Mycobacteriales; family Mycobacteriaceae; genus Nocardia; species Nocardia abscessus_A. The sequence continues at coordinate 940,975 of NZ_JADLQO010000001.1, forward strand.
GCAGGCGCGGGTCGAGCGAGGCGGTGGGGTCCTGGAAGACGATCTGCATCTTGCGGCGGATCTCCCGCTTGCGCGCCTTGCCCAGCGACGCGACGTCGCTGCCCATGATCTCGATCGCGCCCGCCTGCGGGGTGACCAGATCGAGGATCTGGGTGAGCGTGGTGGACTTGCCCGAGCCGGACTCGCCGACCAGCGCCAAGGTGCGCCCACGGCGCACCTCGAAACTGATGCCGTCGACCGCCCTGATCTCGCCGGTGCGGCGGCGCAGCACCACGCCCGAGGTGATCGGGAAAACCTTCACCAGGTCCGAGACCCGCAGCACCACGTCCGACTCCACCTCGGCCTCGGCGTCCGGCTCGGAGATCTCGCTGCGGTAGGCCTCGAACAGCGCGTCGGTGCCGACCTCGGCGGTCCGGATGCAGGCGGCGGCGTGCCCGGGTTCGATCGGCTCCAGCGGGGGTTCCGCGGCGGTGCATTCCTCGATCGAGACCGGGCAGCGCGGCGCGAACGAGCATCCCGGCGGCAGCGCGTGCATGGCGGGCGGTGCGCCGACGATCGGGATCAGCGGGCGCCGGGCCGGGCCGTCCATGCGCGGAATCGAGCCGAGCAGTCCCACGGTGTAGGGCATCCGCGGTGCGTTGAACAGGTCCGCGGTGGTGGCGGTTTCGACGATCCTGCCCGCGTACATGACGGCTACGCGGTCGGCCAGCGTCGCGGCGATGCCCATGTCGTGGGTGATCATGATGACGCCCGCGCCGGTGATGTCGCGTGCCTTGCGCAGCAGGTTCAGGATCTGCTTCTGCACCGTCACGTCCAGCGCGGTGGTCGGCTCGTCGCAGATGATCAGCGCCGGATCGTTCGCGATCGCCATCGCGATGACCACGCGCTGACGCTGACCGCCGGAGAACTCGTGCGGAAACGCCTTGGCCCGCACCTCCGGATCCGGGATGCCGACCAGGTCGAGCAGCTCAACCGCGCGCTTCGCGGCTTCGCTCCTGCCCATCTTGCCGTGGGCCAGCAGGGCTTCGGCGATCTGATCGCCCACCCGGTACACCGGCGTGAGCGCGGAGAGTGGGTCCTGGAACACCATGCTGATGGCGCTGCCGCGCAGCTTGGACAGTTCGCGATCGCCGAGCCCGAGCAGTTCGCGTCCGCGGAACCGGATGGAACCGGTGATCCGCGCCTGCTCCGGCAGCAACCCCATCACGGCCAGCGAGGACACCGACTTGCCCGAACCGGACTCACCGACGATGGCGAGCACCTCGCCGTCGGACACCGTGTAGGTGACACCGCGGACGGCGTCGATCCGGCCCTCCTCGCTGGGGAAGGACACCCGCAGATCGGTGATCTCCAGCAGCGGCACGGTCGAGGCCGTCTGCCCGGTTGCTCCTGCGCTCGTCATGCTTTCGCCTTCTTCTTCGACCGAGCCCGCTTCGCGCCGGGGTCGAACGCATCGCGCAGTCCGTCACCCACGAGGTTCGCGCACAGCACGGTGATGATCAGCAGACCACCCGCGAACAGGAACAGCCAGGGATAGGTCAACGCTGATTTGGTGCCCGCGGCGATCAGCGAGCCGAGCGACACATCCGGCGGCTGGACACCGAACCCGAGGAAGCTCAGCCCTGTTTCGGCCATGATCGCCGAGCCGACGGTGAGGGTGGTGTCGATGATCAGGATCGAGGCGATGTTCGGGATGACGTGACTGAGGATCACCGTGCGGGTGGGCGCGCCCATGTACCGTGCGGCCCGGACGAATTCGCGATCACGCAGGCTCAAAGTCAGGCCGCGCACGATCCGCGCCGAGATCATCCAGCCGAAGCAGGACAGCAGGACGATCAGCAGCAGGATGGAGCCGCTGCCCTTGGTGCGCGGCGCGAACAGCGCGATGATGATGAAGCTCGGAACCACCAGCAGCAGATCGACCAGCCACATGATCGCGCGGTCGGTCCACCCGCCGAGCAATCCGGCCAGCGAACCGGCGGTGGCCGCGATGGTGGTGGACAACAATGCGACGCACAGGCCGATGACCAGGGACTTCTGCAATCCGCGCAGGGTTTGCGCGAGCACGTCCTGACCGATCTGGGTGGTGCCGAACGGATGCTCCAGGCTCGGCGGTTTCAGCAGGGCGGTGTAGTCCAGTTGCTGGTAGTCATAGGGCAGCAGGGGCGGGAGCACGAAGCTCGCGACGAACAGCGCGATGAGAATCGCGCCACCCGCGACGGCCGGCTTGTTGCGCAGGAAGCGCCGCAGGACCAGCTTGCGCCGTCCGGTCGCGGTGACCTCGGGGGCGCCTTGGACGATGATTTCGGCTTCGGTCATCCCACACGCACCCTCGGGTCGAGAATCGCGTACACGATGTCGGACAGCAGACCCGACACCAGCACGACCAGGCCGGCGAACGCGGTCACCGTCACCACCACATACAGATCCTGGGCGTTGATCGAGTCGACCAGCCACTCGCCGACGCCGTGCCAGCCGAAGATCTTCTCGGTGAACGTGGCGCCGGTGATCAGCCCGCCGAGACTGTAGGCGAACAGCGTGGCCATCGGAATCAGCGCCGTGCGCAGGCCGTGCTTGTACAGCGCCTTGCTGCGGGTGAGACCTTTCGCTCGGGCGGTGCGGATGAAATCGCTCTGCAGCACGTCGAGCATGGCGTTGCGCTGGTAGCGGCTGTAACCGGCCATGGCCCCGAGGGCCAGCGCGGTGGTGGGCAGCACCAGGTGCTGGATGCGGTCGAGCAACTGCGGCCAGAACCCTTCGATCCTGTTCGCCGACGTCTCGCCGGTATAGAGGAATATCTGCGATCCGGTGAGCGAATTGATCTCCAGCGCACCGTATTTCAACAGCGTCGCGAGCAAGAACACCGGCGTGCTCAGCACCAGCAGTGAGATCACCGTGGTGAAATAGTCGCTGAACTTGTATTGCCGGATCGCACCCGCCGCACCGATCAGCACGCCGAGCACCGTGCCGACCAGCGAGCCGACGATCAGCAGCCGCAGACTCACCGCCACCCGCCGCGGCAACTCCTCGCTCACCGGCTGACCGGCCAGCGTGGTGCCGAAGTCGCCCTGCGGAATGCCCTTCAGCCAGGTGAGATAGCGCTGCGGGATCGGATCGTTGAGATGCAACTCCTCGGCCTTGGCGTCGATCACTGCCTGTGGCGGGCGCGGGTTGCGTTGTTCGAGACTGTCCAGCGGCCGGAACGTCAGTGACGCCAGACTGAACGTCAGGAACGAAGCCAGCAGCAACAGCACGACATAGTTGAGCGCGCGTCGTAGCAGGAAGCCGGTCATCAGTCCTCTGGTCTTTCGGCTGGGCGGGCCAGCGTCGGTATTAGCCCCCGATCATAAGGACGTGGTCGGCGGCGCGCGTGCCACACGACATCCGGGCATGTCCGGGGCATGGCCGCACACGGGGCCGGGGACGATGCGGGAGTCGTCCGGCAGGATGGAATGGGTGACGCCCCTGCACCTGCCCAAGCCGAAGATGGTCGCCACCGATGTGGACGGCACGCTCATCGATCACGACGAGCGGGTCACCGCGCGGACCAAGGCGGCGGTAGGCGCCCTCATCGCCGACGGTGTGCCGTTCGTGCTGGCCACGGGGCGTCCGCCGCGCTGGATCGATCCGGTGGTGCAGGGCTTGGGGTACGCGCCGCTGTGCGTGTGCGGCAACGGTGCGGTGATCTACGACAGCGCCGCCGACCGGGTACTGGCCAGCATGACGTTGGACGTGCCGACGCTCGCTTGGCTCGCCGACGTCGCCGAGCGGGCGCTGCCCGGCTGCGGTCTCGCGGCCGAACGCGTCGGCGAGAGCGCGCACGACGCGGTGACCCCGCAGTTCGTCAGCTCGCCGCAGTACGAGCACGCCTGGCTGAACCCCGACGACACCTCGGTGGCCCGCGAGGAGGTCATCGACGCGCCCGCCATCAAGATGCTGATCCGCCTGCCGGGCGCGCGCAGCTCGGACATGCGCACGGTGCTCGCTCCGCTGATCGGTGAACGAGCCGACATCACCTACTCGACCGAGCACGGACTCATCGAACTGTCCGCGCCCGGCATCACCAAAGCCGCGGGCCTGTCCGTGGTCGCCCAGCGACTCGGCGTGGACGAGGCCACCATCGTCGCGTTCGGCGACATGCCCAACGACGTCCCCATGCTCACCATGGCCGGCCACGGCGTCGCTATGCGCAACGCCCACCCCGAAGCCCTCGCCGCGGCCGACGAGATCGCCGAATCGAATTCCGACGACGGAGTCGCACGCGTCCTCGAACGCTGGTGGGCGTGAGGTGACTTTGCGTTGCAGCGCCGCGAACGGGCGATGCGCGGCGCCTTGGTCGACAAGGAATGCGGCTCGCGCGGGCGGTGAAGCGTCCGGAACGACCCGGAGCCCGCGCACGGTGCGCGGGCTCCGGATCAGGTCGGGTCGTTCGCGATCAACCTTCGGGAGATGGCGATGAGTTGGAGAACGTGTCTCCGGCAGGGGCGGCGACCTCGGGTGCCGGAACGTGCGGTCGCGGGACGGCATCCGGCTTGTGCGCGCCTGTCGGGGACGGACCGAGCGAGCCTGGAGCGCCTGCCTCTGCGGGTTCTCGGGTGAGCGGGGCCTGTGCCTCGGGACCGATCGGAGTTCGGGTGCCTGCCTCTGCCGACCCTTCGGTGAGTGGCGTCTGTGCCTCGGGACCTACCGGTGTCGGGGTGCCTGCCTCTGCGAGTCCTTGGGTGAGTGGGGTTTGCGCCTGGGGACCTACCGGAGTCGGGCCGCCTGCCTCTGCCGAGCCTTGGGTGAGCGGGGTCTGTCCCTCGGGACCTACCGGAGTCGGAGCGCCCGCCGGAGCTTGGCCGAGTGGGGTTCGTGCCTCGGGAGCAGCGCCGATCGAGGGTGCGGGGGCACCAACCGGAACCTGCGCACTGCCCGGAGCCGGTGCACGACCCGGAACCGGGGCGCTCACCTGGGCCGCGACGGGGTTGCGGCTCATTTCCGCCTGATAGGTGTCGTTGTAGGTCTTCCACACCGTTGTGACGATGCCGGTGAGCTGGTTGAGGATCAGTGAGCCGTGCTCGAAGTCGGCGCGCAGGCCGTCCGGGACCGGGTAGGCGTTGCGCAGCGGGAGGCCGAGGACGCCCGCGTCGGCGCCGAGTTGCAGGAAGCGGTCCAGAATGGTGCCGAGCACCTCGACGACCTGCCCGTCCGCCGCGGTGTAGACGAAGCCGTTGGAGAATTGCGCGTACTGCTGGCCGTGCACGGCGGGCAGCACGTCGGATCGCACCGGTCCGAGCGGTCCGTTCGGCCCCCCGGACTGCGACCAATGCCGGGCGATGATGTTGTCGTGCACCATGTTCAGCAGCTTGGTGGTGAGCGCTGCGAGGGCCGCCACGTCGGATTCGCTGGGTGCGAGGGGTTGGCTGTCGTGTGTGCCGGGCGCGCCCGGCGCACCGGCGGCGATGTCGCGGATCCGATCCATCAGCGCGTACGCGGCATCGCCGGGGCAGGTGGTGTTGCCGACGTCGCGATGCGCGAAGACGATCGGCAACCGCACCGCTTCGCCTTGGGCGTACGGGGTGAAAGAAGTGCCCTCGGAGTACATCGTGGTGTGGCCTTTGGGATCGAGTCCGGCCACCTTGGCGCGCCAGCCCACGAAAGTCCCGAGCGCCTCGATCGACGCCTCGGTCGGTTGCTCGGACTCGTAGTTGCCCATCAGGGCCACGCCCGAAGTGTTCTCGTTGAACCCACCCGCGTGCGCACCCTGCACCGGGCGGTCGAGGCCGCCGAAGCGTCCCTCGAAGACCTGGCCGTACTTGTCCACCAGAGCGTTGTAGCCGATGTCGCACCAGCCCAACGTTTTCGCGTGGTAGGTGTAGATCGCGCGGACGATCCCCGCCGACTCGGACTTGCTGTAGTCGTTGCGGCCCGCCGTGTGGTGCACCGTGACGCCGCCGATGTGGTCGTCGTAGGTCGGCTGATCGCAGCGGATGGATTCGTCGGCGCCCCATTGGGCGCGGGTGATCACGCTCGGCCCGCCGGGCAGCTCCGCGGCGACGTTGTGCAACGCGCCGTCGCCGGCGCCGCGGCCCGGATCGATGAGCACGGCGGTCAGGTCGGCGGGCTGCTGGGCAGCGTCGTCGGAGCGCGGGACGGGTTGCCGGGCCGGGTCACCCGCCTGCGCGGCCGGGTCGTCCACGATGGGGGCGGTCCCGGCCACCGGCCGGATCGTCCCTGCCGCCGCCTGCTTGCGCGTGACGAGGACCTGGACCGCGTTGGTGTCGCCGACATAGATCGGTTCGGTGCCGTTGGTCGCGCCCGGGCCGGAGCGGTCGGTGCGATGAGTGTCGACCGGTTCGGCGTCGTACCAGGGCCCCCACGTGCCGTCGGGCTGCCTTGCGCGGATCGTGGCCGTGGTGTCGGCCAACTCCTTGGCGGTGAGCGCGACCATGCTGAAGGGAGTCTCACTGGAGAGTTCCTTCACCTGCGCCCCAACTTGGCTCATCAGTTGGGGGGTCACGGCGCCGGGAGACAGCGCGGGCGTGTCGGGCGTAGTGCCTGGCTGGAGCCGGGCGGGATCCGCGATGAAGCGCACACTGCCCGGTGCGCGTTCGGGAATCGGCTGAGCAGGGGAATTCGGCCTGTCCGATGTCCGGCTCGAAATGTTCGGGCCGGAGGTTTGGACGGAATGGGAACTGGGTAGTCGCATTTCTTCCGGCCGCGGCACGCCCGGTGCCGGGGGTGATCCGTCGGCAATCGGAATGGACTCCGGAATCGGCAGCATGCGCAGATCGGAAAGACGCAGATCAGGCAGGCTCAGCCCGGTGAGTTCACGCAGCGGCAGCACGATATCCGGCGCGTGCGTGAGCGCGACCTCGGCGAGTTCGGCCGGTACGGCGGCCGGTCCGGTGTTGGTGGCGCTGCGGTAGTCGGTCGAATCGGCGAGCGCGAGGGTGGCGAGCGGGGCCGCTACCGCGAGGGTCGTGACTACCGGGAGCACGTAGGAGCGTTTCGGTTTGCGGTACCGCACGAGCGTCTCCAATCAGGTCGAACCGGCGATCACCTGCGATTCAGGTTGCTTCCTGATGTATCAATGATCACAATAGCCACAATTGTCACATAACTAAACCTCTTGTTGAGGATTATGTGATTGCTTGAATGTAACTCTTGGATTGCTACCGCATCTACATACCTGCCGGATCGATCCGCACCGGAAACCGTGGGAGTGAACGCATGCGCCGTGATCCGAACGCCAGGGGGCATTAAAATGCTGGTGAGAGGTATTTTTGGGAGACCTGTACGCGGGGTGCCGCGTCTGCGGTCGAGTGTCAGGTCGATGGCTCACCCCTTGTTGCTCTTTGGAGTCCTGCTAATTGCTACTGCGGGGGTGGCGCTGTCTGCTGTGCCAAATGATGTCCCGTTTCGGACACTGGCTGGTCCCGGACATGGGCGGGGCATGAGCCAGCTGGGCGCGTTCGAGAACGCTCGTGAGGGGTGGTCGGCCGAACGCATCCTCGCGCATTTCTACCCCGGCGCGGCGCTCGCCACCATCGTGCCGACGGCCGTTCGCGTCCGGCTCATGGAGCGGGACGACTCGTCTCTCGACGTCTTCGCCGCTGCCGGTCTGCGCGCGGGCGGTCGGGAGGTCGCGCCCGGCCAGGTAGCGCATCTGACGCCGCTGCCGGGTGGCGGCGCGAACGTGGCGGTGACGGTCGGCTGCGACGGTGACCTGCTGTGGCAGGCGCAGACCGATGATCCGTGGATACATCCGATCGATTCGCGGCCGAATCGGCCTGCGGCAGAACATCTCACGCTGTGCGGCGGCTCGGCCTACCGCGGTGCGCTCGGGGTGGCGCTCGAGGAAGGCGCGGCCCGCACGATCAACCAGGTGGACGTCGAGGACTATCTGCTCGGCGTGGTTCCGGCCGAGGTGCAGCCCAACTGGGCGGACAAGGGCGCGCAAGAGGCGCTGCGCGCCCAGGCTATCGCGGCGCGCTCGTATGCCCTTGCCGAACAACGTTATCCATACGCTCAGACCTGCGATACCACCGCGTGTCAGAGGTACCCCGGTACCGCGCAGGAGGATCCGCGCACGGCAGCCGCCGTCGCTGCCACGGCGGGCGCAGTCCTGTTGCGCGAAGGCCGGATCCTGCGGACGGAGTACTCCGCCGCACCCGGTGGCGGGGAACCCGCGGACATCCAGACCATGGCCGTCGGACCCGCGCCCGCCGAGCTGGTCACCACCGCGGCCCCCGACGATCCGCGCGAGCAGGCCGCCGCCGAGTCCGCCATCGACGCCGAGTACCGCCGGATCGGCGGCGCGAACAGCGCCATCGGTACGCCGCTCGGGCCGGAGATGATCCTGCCCCGGCGCGCGGGCACCTACCGGCTCTACACCAACGGCGTCATCATCGTGACTCCCACGCTGGGCGCACAGGTCGTGGACTACTCCCGCATGCTGCAGCCGGTGCCGGAAGCCACTGAGGGGCAGGACATTCCGTCTGCGCCGTTACCTGGCAGTGTGCCTTCTCCGGTCGCGGTCACGCCTGGCGTGGCCCAGCCCGGTGCCACCGCACCCGGCGGTGCGTCCACGCCCGGCGGTGCTACCGCGTTCGACGGTGCGGCTCAGCTCGGCGACGAGGCTCTGCCCGACGGTGCGGCTGCACCCGATGCTGCGGCTCAGCCAGGTGGTGGGGCTCGGCCTGGCGGTGCGGCTCAGCAAGGTGGTGTGGCTCAGCCAGGTGGTGCGGACCAGCAAGGTGGTCTAGCTCAGCGCGGTGGTCCGGCTCGGTCTGGCGGTGTGGTTTTGCCTGGTGGTGCGGCTCAGCTCGGCGGTGCTGCTGCACCCGGTGGAGTGGCTACGCCGGGCGGTGGGGCTACGCCTGGTGGCGCTACTACGCCTGGCGGTGCGGCTCAGCCTGGCGGTGCGGCTTAGCCACGTCATCGGGCTCAGCCTGGTGGTGTGGCTCAGCGACCTGACGCGATGACCCCAGGCTGAGGCGCAGCAACCAGGCTGAGCCGCACTCCCGAGCTGGAGCCGGACCCCAAGGCTGAGCCGGATCAGTGTGGTTTCGCCTGGTGGTGCGGCTCAGATCGGTGGTGCTGCTGCACTCGGTGGAGTGGCTCAGGCCGGCGGTGGATACGTGGTTGGTGGCATCGCGCCTCTCCGGGTTTCATCACGGAGTGGGCAGTCGCCCGCCGGTGCGGCTCTCCCTTCGCCTGTGGAGCCTGCTGGCTCGTCACGATCCGCAGGAGCTGTGGCCCGTCTCTCCGCCTGTCTCGTAGGCTGCCGTCCCGCTAGTGCGGTGCCATAGGGGCGTCGGCCGTGGACGGTTGCCGGGGCGGCACACGCCGATGTGCGGGCCCGCCGAGTCATCCGGCCGACACAGCGCCGCTGGGTACCTCGATCGTGAGGCCGATGCCAGGCGACGCGAGTTTCGCGGCGATGGCTCGGGCGCACGTGATAATCGCGTCGGGGCCGCCACTCCCTCGTAGTCGCGAGAACGGTGTGGATTGGCCCGCCTCATCGAGACGAGCGGTGCATGGGCGCAGGCTGTCTCGATCCTCGTCGCGGATGCTCACTCCGGACATATGTTGCCGAGTGACTCAGCCGACGCGCAGCAAACCGGTCAATCGCTGACGGGAGGTGCGGTGCAACGGCCGTGAGCAACCGCTGCCCGTTCGCCATGGGCGGCGCACTGCTCGGCCAAGCAGTCGGCGCGCTGCTTGGTCAAGCGGTCGGCGCGCTGCTTGGTCTAGCGGTCGGCGCGCCGCAGGCGCCGGCTCGTCCCGTACCGTCGCGCGCCCTCGTCGGCCCTGCTCCGGCACTGCGCTGAGCGTCGAAAAGTTCCTGCTGAACAGGGGTTGACCTTGACGTAACGTCAACTTGCAAGCTGGTTACACCGACGAGAGAGAAGGGAGGACAGGTCGTGGAAACCGGGGAATGGTCCATTCAGGATCTGGCGAAGGCGGCCGGTACCACCAGCCGCACGCTGCGCCACTACGGGCAGCTGGGGTTGTTGCCGCCCAGCCGGATCGGCGCCAACGGTTACCGCTATTACGACCAGGACTCCCTTGTGCGGTTGCAACGCATCCTGCTGCTGCGGGAACTCGGCCTCGGCCTTCCGGTCATCGCCGAAGTCCTCGCCGGAGAGCAGGGCACCGCCGCCGCGCTGCGCACGCACCTAAAACTGCTGCGGCAGGAACAGGATCGGATCCGGCGGCAGATCGAGTCGGTGCAAACCACGCTGCACAAGACGGAAAGAGGTGAACAACTCGTGGCAGCAGAAGTTTTCGACGGCTTCGACCACACGAAGTACAAGGACGAGGTGATCGAACGCTGGGGCAAGGAGGCCTACGAGAGCGGCGACCGCTGGTGGCGCTCGATGTCCGACGCGGACAAGAAAGCTTTCCAGCAGACCCATCTCGACATCGCCGCCGACTACGGTCGCGCACGTGCCGGCGGGCTCGCGCCCGACGCGGACGAGGTGCAGGCCATCGTCCAGCGCCACTACGAGTGGATCGGCATCGGCTGGCAGGGCCGTCCGGTCGTGAAGGAGGCCTTCGTCAACTTGGGCGAGATGTACGTGGCCGACCCACGTTTCGCGGTCAACTACGACGTGCACGGCGCGGGCACCGCCGAGTTCGTGCGCGACGCGATGAAGGTCTACGCCGAGCAGCGGCTGTAGAGCACAACCATCCGACGGCCGGTACAAGTGCACGTGTACCGGCCGTCATCCGTGCGGCAATCGAACGCCGCCCATTCCACTGCACGAGTCGCTTTCTAGTCGGTAATGGGTCGGGCGGCACGGTAAGGTTCGATGCCAAGGGGGCTCGATGAGCAATTCATACATTCAGCCTGGGTTACCGGGCGGCAGCGGAGCGCCGTCGACGTGGCACGGGGCGGTGGCGGTGATCGCGGCCTGTCTCGGCGGCGGCGGAATCTGCGTCGGTGCATTGTTCGGCATCAAGCAACTCAACCGTTCGGCCGGCGGAATCCCGGACGCGACCAAGGATTTGCACGCCTGGTGGGTCGCGTCCCGTATTCGTGATGTGCAGGAGATCTTGCTCGCGGTATCCGCGCTGCTGGCGGTGATCCTGGTCGCCGGTGCGATCCTGCTGCTGCTCGGCAAGTCGGCTGGGCGGCCCGCGGTGCTGATCGGCTCCACATGGGGATTCTTGGGCGGCCTGATCGCGGCGACCTATGGCGGAGAGCACGGTTTGGCGGCGCAGTCGGCTGCCTCGCCCTTCTACCTGATCATCGGGGCGGCTCTCTGCTTGGTCGCGCTCGTCACGATCGCGACGAGTCCGCCCGGCCGCCCCACGGCTTCACCCGTGCGCGTGCCGCCGCTGTCCGGTCACGAACCGCCGGCGTCGCTGTCAGGTCACCAATCACCTGCGTCGCTGTCTGGTCACGAACCGCCAGCGTGGCTGTCTGGTCACCAACCGCCGGCGTCGCTGTCTGGTCACGAACCGCCGGCGTCGCTGTCAGGTCACCAATCACCTGCGCCGCAGTTCGGTCGCCAGCCGCTGACGCCGCAGTTCGGCCAACACCCACCTGCACCCCAGTCGCGACCGCCCCACTGACGCGCGGTCCGCCCGCTCGACGCGACACCGGTCATGCCATCACTAGGCCCGCTCGTCGTCGCGCCCGAGCGCCTGCATCAATTGGTCTTCGGTGATCGGCGGCACCGGAAGAGGATGAGCGGCCTCCGCGCGAAGGCCGTCGAGTATCAGGCCGAGGTTGCGGCGCCAGGCTTCGGGCGCGATCTGACTCGTCGCCTCCACGATCCTGGTGTGCGACCAGGTGATGAAGGCGATGTCCTCCAGTACCCAGTCGGTGCGCAGAACTCCGGCTTCCTGTGCGCGGGTGATGATCCGGCGCATCAGGCCGTGGCCGTATTCCTGGGCTCGAGCGATGGCGTGGCTGGGTGCCGCCCGTACGGCGAGTTCGCTGAGCAGCCGGTCGGCGGCTTGCAGCGCGCAGACCTGTTCCACCAGGTAGACGAACGACTCCCAGGGGTCGTCGATGGCCAGCGCGGCTTCGGCGATGCGGCTGCCGGCTTCGATCCGGTCCTCGACCGCTGCCGCGATGAGGTCGTCGCGGGTGGGGAAGCGGTTGTAGAGCGTGCCGATGGCGACCCCGGCGCGGGCGGCGATCTCCTTCAGCGGTGCGTCCAGGCCGCGTTCGGTGAAGACGGCGCGGGCGGCGGTCACGAGCGCGTCCCGGTTGCGCTGGGCATCGCTGCGTAACGGCTTGTCCACGGGCCGATCCTACAAATCGGGAGCTGCGAATATGTTGAGCATAGGTTCAACTTAGGCTAACGTCGAGAGCGAACTTGAACCATTGCTCAACTTATCCGGGAGTGGAAATGACCAAGACCATCGCGATCTTCGGGTACGGCCCCGGCCTCGGGGTCGGCACCGGGCGCAGATTCGGACGCGAAGGGTTCCGTGTGGCTGTCATCGGGCGCGATCCGGAGAAGGCGCGGCGGCATGCCGAGGACTTGACGGCCGAAGGGATCGAGGCCGCCGCCTTCCCCGCGGACGTGACCGTCGCCGCGCAGGTCACGGGCGTGATCGAGAAGATCGAGGCGACCCTCGGGCCGATCGACGTGGCGATGCACGGCGCGGCAGGCGAGATGAGCGACCGGCGGCCCTCCACCCTGGAGGTGGACATCCCCTCCCTCGACGCACCCTTCACGCTGAAGCTGCACTCACCGATCCTGATGACGAGGGCGCTGGCGCCGGGCATGGTGGCGCGAGGCGACGGCGCGCTGTTGTTCTCGTCGGGCTCGTCCGAGCATTTCGTGGCGCCCTACCTGGCGAACTTCGGCATCGCGCTGGCCGCGCAGCGCGGTTACCTGCGCCAGCTCGAGGTGGAACTGCGCGGCACCGGCGTCTACGTCGGGCTGCTCAATATCGGCGCGCTGATCGACCGCAGCAAAGCCGCGCAGATCGTCGACGAGCACCCGGAAGTGATTCCCGAGGGCCTCGAGATCGTCCGGATGAGCGGCGACGAACTCGGTGACCACTACTGGCGGCTGTACACCGAGCGGGACAAGGTCGAACTCGACGTAGGTTTCCCGGCCTGAGCGCGGCCGACGCGAGGGAAGGCCCCTGGATCGCGTCGGGTCGGTGGCGACCGATGGAAACGGAGTACACCGTCGAACGGGTGCGATCGTTCGGCCAGGGGAGTAAACAGCCCGTCGGTTGCCGACGGAGCCCATTTCGGCAAACATCGGGCGAAATCGGGAGGTCGGAGGCGTGAAATCGGGTGCGGTGAGCGGTGCCGCTCAGCGCACTTCCGACTCCACCCGGACGCGGCCAGGACTTCCGATACTCTGGGCTCCCGTGACCGTCGCATCGTCCCCGGGTAACTCCGTCCATTCCGCCTCACAGTTCGATCTGATCGTCGTCGGCTCCGGATTCTTCGGGCTGACCGTTGCCGAACGCGCCGCCACCGTGCTGGGTAAACGGGTTCTGGTGATCGAACGGCGCCACCACCTCGGTGGCAACGCCTATTCCGAGCCGGATCCGGAAACCGGGATCGAGATCCACAAGTACGGCGCCCACCTGTTCCACACGTCGAACAAGCGGGTGTGGGATTACGTCACGCAGTTCACCGAGTTCACCGGCTACCAGCACCGTGTCTTCGCGATGCACAAGGGTCAGGCCTACCAGTTCCCGATGGGCCTCGGTCTGGTCTCCCAGTTCTTCGGCCGCTACTTCTCGCCGGAAGAAGCCCGCGAGCTGATCGCGGAGCAGGCCGCGGAGATCGAGACGAAGGACGCGCAGAACCTCGAGGAGAAGGCCATCTCGCTGATCGGCCGCCCGCTCTATGAGGCGTTCGTGCGCGACTACACCGCCAAGCAGTGGCAGACCGACCCGAAGGAGCTGCCCGCGGGCAACATCACCCGGCTCCCGGTCCGCTACACCTTCGACAACCGCTACTTCAACGACACCTACGAGGGCCTGCCCCGCGAGGGCTACACGAAGTGGCTGGAGAACATGGCCGCCTCCGACCTGATCGAGGTGCGGCTGAACACCGACTGGTTCGAGGTGCGCGAGCAGTTGCGCGCCGAGAGCCCGGACGCGCCCGTCGTCTACACCGGCCCGCTGGATCGCTACTTCGACTACCGCGAGGGCGAGCTGGGCTGGCGCACCATCGATTTCGAGACCGAGGTGCTGCCGGTCGGCGACTTCCAGGGCACCTCGGTGATGAACTACAACGACGCGGACGTGCCCTACACCCGCATCATCGAGCCGCGCCACTTCCACCCGGAGCGCGAATACCCCACCGACAAGACGGTCATCATGCGGGAGTACTCGCGCTTCGCGCAGACCGGTGACGAGCCGTACTACCCGATCAACACGCCGGAGGACCGGTCCAAGCTGCTGGCCTACCGCGAGCTGGCCAAGCAGGAGACCGCCGCGGCGAAGGTCGTCTTCGGCGGCCGGCTCGGCACCTACCAGTACCTGGATATGCACATGGCGATCGGCAGCGCGCTGAGCATGTTCGACAACGTGCTGCGGCCGCACCTGGCCGACGGCGCGCCGCTCGTGGACCAGGAGGCTTAGAACGCCGATGACCTCCCAATCCATTTTGGAAGACATGACCACCGAAACCCGCGCGAAGTCGCTGCTGCAGCGCATCATCCTGCCCCGGCCGGGCGAGCCGCTGGACGTGCGCACGCTCTACGTCGAGGAGTCGCAGACCAACGCCCGGCGCGCGCACGCGACCACCCGCACGTCGCTGTCGATCGGCGCGGAGTCCGAGGTCTCGTTCTGCACCTACTTCAACGCGCTGCCCGCGAGCTACTGGCGGCGCTGGAGCGTCCTGCCCTCGGTGGTGCTGCGGCTGGAACTGGCCGGTCACGGCCGGGTGGACGTGTACCGCTCGAAGGCCGACGGCTCGCGAATCCACGTGCAGGGCAAGGAATTCGCCGTCGCGACCGGCGCCGATTCGGTGATCGTGGAATTCGAGACCGACCTGGGCCCGTTCGAGGACGGCGGCTGGATCTGGTTCGACATCACCACCGACACGGCGGTCACGCTGCTGTCCGGCGGCTGGTACGCGCCGGTCGAGGCGCCCGGCGAGGGCAGCATCGCGGTCGGCATGCCCACCTTCAACCGGCCCACCGACGCGGTGAAAACCCTCGCCGCCCTCGG
Organism: Nocardia abscessus; assembly: GCF_015477775.1. Lineage (GTDB taxonomy): Bacteria > Actinomycetota > Actinomycetes > Mycobacteriales > Mycobacteriaceae > Nocardia > Nocardia abscessus_A. Next base: position 956,128 of record NZ_JADLQO010000001.1, read on the forward strand.
CTCGGATCCGCTGGTGCTGGAGAAGATCAAGGCCGTCATCATCCCGGACCAGGGCACCAAGAAGGTCGTCGACGAGCCCGGCTTCGCGGAGTCCTCGGCGGCGCTGGGTGATCGCCTGTCCATTCACGACCAGCCCAACCTCGGCGGCTCCGGCGGCTACAGCCGGGTCATGTACGAGGCGCTCAAGACCACCGACGCCGAGTACATCGTCTACATGGACGACGACATCGAGATCGAGCCGGACTCGATCCTGCGCGCGCTGGCCTTCGCCCGGTTCGCCAAGTCGCCGGTGCTGGTCGGCGGCCAGATGCTCAACCTGCAGGAGCGCTCGCACCTGCACGTCATGGGCGAGGTCGTCGACCGCGGCATCTTCATGTGGACCGCGGCGCCGAACGTCGAGTACGACCACGATTTCTCGAAGTACCCGCTCAAGGACCGGGACAACTCGAAGCTGCTGCACCGGCGCATCGATGTCGACTTCAACGGCTGGTGGACCTGCGTCATCCCGCGTAGCGTCGCCGAGGAGCTCGGCCAGCCGCTCCCGCTGTTCCTCAAGTGGGACGACGCGGAGTACGGCCTGCGCGCCCGTGCCGCCGGGTACCCGACCGTCACCCTGCCCGGCGCGGCGGTGTGGCACATGGCCTGGAGCGACAAGGACGACGCCATCGACTGGCAGGCCTACTTCCACCTGCGCAATCGCCTGGTGGTCGCCTCGCTGCACCTGCCGGGCAACGGGCGCGGCATGGTCGTCAACACGATCAAGGCCACCCTGAAGCACCTGCTCTGCCTGGAGTACTCGACCGTCGCGATCCAGAACCTGGCCATCCGCGACTTCCTCGCAGGCCCGGAACGGCTGTTCCAGCTGCTGCCGAGCGCGCTCGGCGCGGTGCACGAACTGCGCAGGCAGTACCCGGACGCGGTGATCCTGCCCTCGTCCACCGAACTGCCGCTGGCCAGCCACATCGGCGTCGGAGCGGTCGGTGAGCCGGCCAACCCGATCGCCAAGGTGGTGCGGTTGGCCAAGGGCGTGGTGCGCAACTTCCGCCCCGCGCACACCGAACACCACGAGACCCCCCAGCTGAACGTGCCGACGCTGGACGCGCGCTGGTTCCTGCTCTCGCAGGTCGACGGCGTCACCGTCACCACGGCCGACGGCCGCGGCGTCGTCTACCGCAAGCGCGATCCGCGTCAGGCGCTCGGCCTGTTCAAGGAGGCCATGCGCCTGCGCAAGGAGCTGGCCGCCCGCTTCCCGGAGATGCAGCAGCGCTACCGCGCCGCTCACCCGCAGCTGACCAGCACCGCGGCGTGGGAGAAGGTCTTCGGCATCGACACGAAGGATGGGCAGCAGTGAGTCTCGGAGCGAGCGCCGCCGACGACGCGGCGGTGCAGCCGCCCCTGCACAGCGCGAACGGTCACGGCGGCCCGGTGTCGGCGCGACCGGCGGCTGCCGAGCAGGCGCCGCCGGAGGTCGCGATCATCAACGCCGTGCAGGCCACCCTCGGCGGCAAGCCCGCCGTGGTGTCCGCGGCGCGCGGGCTGTCGCACTTCGGTGAGCACGCGCTCGGCTGGGTCGGTATCGCCGCCGCGGGCTGGCTGGTGGACAAGCCGCGGCGCAGACAGTGGGCCGGGGTCGCGGTGGGGGCCGTCGGCGCGCACGCTGCCTCGATCGTCATCAAGCGCGTGGTCCGCCGTCCGCGGCCGAACGATCCGTCGGTGCAGGTCAACGTGGGGACGCCGAGCAAACTCAGCTTCCCGTCCTCGCACGCGACCTCCACGACGGCGGCGGCCGTGTTGCTCGGCAGACTGACCGGGCTACCCTTGCCTGCGGTGCTCGTCCCCCCGATGCTGCTTTCCCGGGTGGTCCTCGGGGTGCACTATCCCTCCGACGTGCTCGCCGGTTCCGCGCTCGGCGCCGCGTCCGCCGCCGCCCTGCTCGCCGCCGAAAAGAGACTCGACAGTGACCGCACAAGAAAGAGCCTTGGTTGACATGAGTGAAGAGCCGACCGGCGCCGACCTCGCCGAGGCGGTAGTCAAGGGTCCGCCCAAGACGCTGGCCGGCGGTCTGTTCAAGGCAGTCCGTCCGCGGCAGTGGGTCAAGAACGTCCTGGTGCTCGCCGCCCCGCTGGCCGCGGGCACGGCCACCGACGTGCACGTGCTCGCGCCGGTCGGCATCGCCTTCGTGGTGTTCTGCATGGCGGCCTCGGGCATCTACCTGGTGAACGACGCGCTCGACGTGGAGGCCGACCGGGCGCACCCGACCAAGCGGTTCCGGCCGATCGCCGCGGGCGTCGTCCCGGTGAACCTGGCCTACCTGCTGTCGGCGGCGCTGCTCGCCGGATCGATCGCGGGGTCGTTCCTCGCGTCGTGGCACCTGGCCGTGGTGATGGCGATCTACATCGGTATCCAGCTGGCCTACTGCTTCGGCCTGAAGCATCAGGCCGTGCTGGACATCTGCATCGTCTCCTCGGGCTTCCTGCTGCGCGCCGTGGCCGGTGGCGCCGCCGCGAACATCGTGCTGTCACAGTGGTTCCTGCTGATCATGGCCTTCGGCTCGTTGTTCATGGCGGCGGGCAAGCGCTACGCGGAACTGCAGATCGCGCTGGGCACCGGCGCCAAGATCCGCAAGTCGCTGGAGTACTACACGCCCACCTACCTGCGTTTCATCTGGACCCTGGCCGCTACGGCGGTCGTGGTGTTCTACGGGCTCTGGGCGTTTCAGCAGGACGGCATCAAGGACACCAACTGGTTCGCGATCTCGATGATCCCGTTTACCATCGCAATCCTGCGTTACGCGGTCGACGTCGATGGCGGCGAGGCCGGGGAACCCGAAGAGATCGCGCTGGGGGACCGCATCCTCCAGTTCCTCGCAATCGCCTGGATCGGAGCGGTAGGTGTCGCTGTCTATCTCACCTGACGAGATGCTGGTAGCGGAGCGAACGGAATACGCGGCGCAGCGGCAGGCCGATGAGCACAGCCGCTCCGCATCGCGGTTCGCGCGTCTATCCAAAACCACGTTCGTCGGTGGGATCGCGCTCACCGTTGTCCTTTTCGCGATCGGAGGCTGGCAGCGGCGGTGGATCGCCGACGACGGCCTCATCGTGTTGCGCACCGTGCGCAACCTGTTGGCGGGCAACGGACCCGTCTTCAACGAGGGCGAGCGCGTCGAAACCAACACCAGCACCGCGTGGACCTATCTGGTCTGGTTCTTCAGCTGGCTGACCCAGTCGCGGCTCGAGTACGTGGTGCTCGGTGTCGCGCTCACGGTGTCGCTGGCCGCGGTGGTGTTCGCCATGCTCGGTTCCGCGCGGCTGTGGGGCGGTGCGGGCGCCGGGCTGTTGCTGCCCGCGGGTGTGCTGGTCTACATCGCACTGCCCCCGGCCCGCGACTACGTCACCTCCGGCTTGGAAAGCGGTCTGGTGATCTGCTGGATCGGCCTGCTGTGGTGGCAGCTGATGCGCTGGAGCCAGGCGAAGTCGGTGCGCGTGCCAGGCCTGCTCGGGCTGGTCTTCCTCGCCGGTCTCGCGCCGCTGATCCGTCCCGAGATGACGCTGGTCGGCGCGCTGGCGCTGTTGATGATCTTCTGTGCTCCCATGCCGGAGAGCAGGCTGCGGCCGATCGTGCTGCGCGCGGTGATCGTCGCGGTGGCGGGGCTGGTTCCGCTGGGCTATCAGATCTGGCGGATGGGCTACTACGGCCTGCCCTACCCGAACACCGCCGTCGCGAAGGACGCGGGCGGCGCCAAGTGGGGGCAGGGCTTCACCTACCTCTGGGACCTGGTCGGTCCGTACTTCCTGTGGGCGCCGCTGCTGGTGCTGCTGATCGCGGGTGTGCTCGCCGCGCGCACGCGGGCACGCCGGACCGCCCCCGCCGATCGAGACGAGGCGCAAGGCTGGTCGGTCGGCCGAGTCCGGCAGTGGCTGCGCTCGCCGGGCGCGGTGGTCACTTTGGTCTTGGTCAGCGGATTCCTGCTGACCCTGTACGCGCTGCGGGTCGGCGGCGACTTCATGCACGGCCGGATGCTGCTGCCGCAGCTGTTCCTGCTGCTGCTTCCCGTCGCCGTCCTTCCGATCCGGGTGCCACACGGTGGCCTGCGCGCGGCGAGAGCCGCCGACTGGCCTCTCGCGGCGCTCGCGGTGGCCTTCGTCGCCGTCACCGGCTGGGCGCTGTTCGCGGCCGACACCACGGCGATCAAGACCGGCACCAAGATCACCTCGACCGGCATCGTCGACGAGCGCGTCTACTACGTCCTCAACACCGGGCACGACCACCCGATCCTCGCCGAGGACTACCTGGACTACCCGCGCATCCGCGCGATGGTCAACGACATCACCAACACCCCGAACGGCGGCCTGCTGCTCAACTCGCCGTCGTTCATGTTCTGGTACATCGCTCCGCCGCCGCAGCCCATCCCGGATGGCGGCGCCGGACACACGGTCTACTTCCTGAATCTCGGAATGACCAGCATGAACGTCCCGCTGGACGTGCCGGTGATCGATCCGATGGGCCTGGCCTATCCACTGGCGGCGCACACCGACCGGCTCACCGACGGCCGGATCGGGCACGACAAGAGCCTCTACCCGGACTGGGTCGTCGTCGACACCGGCATGGTGGACAAGAAGCCGTGGATGCCCTGGTACCTGGACGAGAAGTGGGTCACCCAGGCGCGCACCGCGATGTCCTGTCCCGACACCCAGGCGCTGATGATCTCTCACCGTGATCCGCTCACCTTCGAGCGGTTCCGGCACAATCTGCGCAACGCGCTGCGGTTCGCGAAGTACCGCATCGACCGGGTGCCGAAGTACGAGATCCAGCGTTGCGGGCTGGTCGATCCGTTCCCCCAGCCGCTCGCGCCGCGCTGATGCCGAGATCACACCGGGCCCATCCGTCGCGATGGGCCCAGTGATCTCGATGTGCGAGGTAGATTGAGTGACGTACGCCGCTTTATCTCTTTTTGGTAACGCCACCGTGTCGATACCGATATACGCTACGACCGTATGCCCGGCCTGGCGTTCACCGGTTGTGGGCATCGGCGGGTTACCGTGTGGACGGCTTGCCGCTGTCGCTTGTGCAAACGAAAGGTTGAAACTGATGCGAGGCGTGATCGGGCGTCGTCTTAAAACTCGAAGAGCAGGTTCCTGGCTCAAGCGGTCCATGCTGGTTTCGCTGGCTGTTCTGCTACCGCTCGGGGTGTCGGTGGCAGGTCCTGCCGCCCCGGCGTCCGCCGCGTTCAATCCGGACGGTTTCGACTTCTGGGTCGATTCCGAGATGGGGCCGATCAAGTCGCGCGTTTTCCGCGCCGCCGACGGCAACACCGGTCGCGTGGTCTACGCGCTGGACGGTATGCGGGCGCGCACCGACCTGAGCGGTTGGGAGATCGATACCGAGGTCGTCCGCGAGCTGACCAAGTGGAACATCAACGTGGTCATGCCGGTCGGCGGCCCGTCCAGCTTCTACGCCGACTGGAACGGTCCGAGCGATTTCTTCGGCCTGGGCAGTGCGGGCTCGTCCTCCACCGGTTCGGCGAACTCGGGCTCCGGCCTGCTGACCGGTTCCGCGGGCGGGCCGGGCAAGACCAGCACGTACAAGTGGGAGACCTTCCTCACCAACAACCTGCGCTGGGCGCTGCGCGACCGGCTCGGGTTCAATCCGAACGGCAATGGTGTGTTCGGTCTGTCCATGGGCGGCAGCGCCGCGCTCACCCTGGCGGCCTACCACCCCGACCAGTTCCGTTACGCCGGTTCGTACTCCGGGTACCTGAACATATCCGCGCCGGGCATGCGCGAGGCGCTGCGCGTGGCGATGCTGGACGCGGGCGGCTACAACATCGACGCGATGGCGCCGCCGTGGGGCCCGCAGTGGCTGCGGATGGACCCGTTCGTGTTCGCGCCGCGGCTGAAGGCCAACAACACCCGCCTGTGGGTCTCCGCCGGTAGCGGTCTGCCGAGCGCGGTCGACGGCCTGAGTTTCAACACCATCAACGCGATGGGTCTGGAAGCTCTGGCTCTGGCCAACACCCGGGCCTTCCAGGTCCGCATGCTCACCCTTGGCGCGAACAACGTCACCTACGACTTCCCGGCCGTGGGTGTGCACAACTGGAACTACTGGGCCGATGAGGTCTACCGGATGATCCCGGACCTGTCCGCGAACATCGGGTAACAGCCCGGACGATCTCGGCGAAAGACCGCTCCGCGTCAATTGGCGCGAAGCGGTCTTTCGGCGTTTCCAGGGTCGTCCGGGGGTACACGGGGCAACGAATACAAGAGAAAACGGCTTCGGTAGTTGTGGTCTGGATCACCATCCAGCAACATGAAGGCATTCGCTTCCGATTGATACGCGTACAACATGCACCGAGGTCGACCCGTACGAGTATTAGCGGAAGTCGAGCCCGGTGCCTGATGAGGGTACCGGTATGGATCGCTACATGTTTGCTGATCAGGCCGCCCGAGGGAAAGGTCGAATGTGATGCGAAGTGCGCCCGGCAAGCGCGGGCCCGATAGGTCGCCAACACCCGGTTCCTGGTTGCGAAGGTCCGTCCTCGGCGTCGCCGTTGCGATGCTGCTGCCGCTCGGCACGGCCGTCGCGGGCGCGGGCGCCACGGCATCGGCCGCGTTCAACCCCGCGGCCTTCGACTTCTGGGTCGACTCCGCCATGGGGCCGATCAAGACCCGGATCCTGCGTGCCGCGGACGGCAACACCAATCGCGTCGTCTACGTGCTGGACGGCATGCGGGCGCCGGAGACGCTGAACGGCTGGGAGATCGAGACCAACATCCCCGACGTTCTGGCCGCTCAGAACATGAACGTGGTGATGCCGGTCGGCGGCATGTCGAGCTTCTACGCCGATTGGAACTCGGCCAGCGAGTTCTTCGGCGTCCCGGCGGGCAGCGGCTCCAGCACCGGCTCCGGCGGGCTGGACGGGTTCGCCGGCGGACCGGGCAAGAGCTACCGCTACCAGTGGGAGACCTTCCTGACCAACAACCTGCGCTGGGCGCTGCGCGACCGGCTGGGCTTCAACCCGAACCGCAACGGCGCCTTCGGCTTGTCGATGGGTGGCAGCGCGGCGCTGACCCTGGCGGCCTACCACCCGGACCAGTTCAGCTTCGCAGGCTCGTTCTCCGGCTACCTGAACAACTCGGCGCCCGGCATGCGTGAGGCGATCCGCGCCGCCATGCTGGACGCGGGCGGCTACAACGTCGACTCGATGGCCCCGCCGTGGAGCCCGCAGTGGCTGCACATGGACCCGTTCGTGTTCGCGCCCAACCTGGTACGCAACGGCACCCGCCTGTGGATCGCCGCCGCCAGCGGCCTGCCCTCCGCCACCGACCCGCCCAGCTTCGGCACCCTCAACGGCATGGGGCTGGAGACGCTGGCGCTGGCGAACACCCGCGCGTTCCAGGTCCGGATGGGCAGCCTGGGCGGCGGCAACGCGGTCTACTCCTTCCCGCCGTTCGGCATCCACGCCTGGAACAACTGGGCGGACGAGGCCATGCGGATGATTCCGGATATGTCGGCGCACATCGGCTGAGATTTTGGCAGCGACTTCGTCGCTGCGTGTTCGCGGCCCCCTTATCGCTCGTGTCCGAGCGGGCGAGACTCGCGCCTGCGGCGCATGCGCTTCGCCCACTCGGACACGAGCCGGGCTGTGTTTGTTTTTGCAGCACCTGCGGTGCTGCGTGTTCGCGGCCCCTTTATGGCTCGTGTCCGAGCGGGGCGAGACTCGCGCCTGCGGCGCATGCGCTTCGCCCACTCGGACACGAGCCGGGCCGCGGACGGTGCTCGTAAGACTCGCACCCGACGGTGTTAGGGGGTTGGGGGTGCGGTTTTATGGCTCAGGGGTGGTTAGGGGAGAACATTTGTTCGTTTTTGTTCGGTGGCTTCCTTGTTGGGGAGTCGTGCGGGGGTTGGGGGAGTCGTGTGGGGGTGGGGGAGCCGGGGATGGTGGGCCTCGGTGCTGGGTGGGGTTGAGGGGGTGCGGCGCGCTGGTGGTGGGGTGGACTCCCTCTGGGCGTTTGCTGCTTGATCGCTGATGTATGGTCATCGGTGATGGGAGCTGTTTGCTCGAGATTATTTCCGGTGTTATCACGGTAGATCTCGGTCCCGATCACGGTCCGGTTACGGGCTCGGGCGGGAAGTAGCGCCGGAGCCTCCGGAGGATCCGGTTGCGGGTCGAGGCTGCGGCAGTGCCGGGATTGCGAAGATCTCGGGTCGGTGACAGTTCCCGCCAGGAGCGCAAATATCTTGCGATCCAACACGACATCACCGCGAGAACGCGATAAGGTCACCGCATCATTACCTTGCGCAAACGGACGGATTTCGGCCAGTGGAAAGACCCGGATCTTGCTAAAGCGAAGGGCGTCGAATATCGTCCAGCGAGCGCAAGTGTGACCAGATCGTTGTAGCGCCGTCACGGGTATCGGATTGTCGGGACCCATGTCCGTGACGCGCGTCTCGTTGGCAACACGGGTGCCGCTTCGCCCTTCGGGTGGCGAGGTGGCACCACAACAGCAGAAAGAGAGCAGGATTCATGCGTTTCGGCAGGGCGGCCGCGCCGAAGAGAACACAGTCGGGGCGGCGAGGCGCGCCTCGCGGTTGGCGTAGTCGAGTTCTGGCTGTCGGTGCCGCCGTACTGGCGCTACCGATCGCTGCAGGCATGGCGACCCCGACTCTCGCCACCGCGGCGCCGTCGGCGCACGCGCCGGTGTTACGGGCGCCCGCGGGTGGCTTCGAGGACCTGATGGTCCCCTCCAGCATGGGCCCCATCAAGGTCCAGGTGCAGTGGGCCTCGCGCGGCGGCAACGCGGCGCTCTACCTGCTCGACGGTCTGCGCGCACGCGACGACCGCAACGCCTGGTCGTTCGAGACCAACGCGTTGCAGCAGTTCGGCAACGACAACATCACCCTGGTGATGCCGGTCGGCGGCCAGTCGAGCTTCTACACCGACTGGTACGCGCCGTCGAACCTGAACGGCCAGAAGACCACCTACAAGTGGGAGACCTTCCTCACCAAGGAACTCCCGGCCTTCCTGGAGGGCTACGGCGTCTCGCGCACGAACAACGCGGTCGTCGGCCTGTCCATGGGCGGTAGCGCGGCGCTGGCTCTCGCGGCCTACCACCGCGATCAGTTCAAGTTCGCGGCCTCCTACTCGGGCTACCTGAACATCTCCGCGCCGGGCATGCGCGAGGCGATCCGCATCGCGATGCTGGACGCCGGACGCTACAACGTGGACTCGATGGCCGCGCCGTGGAGCTCGCAGTGGCTGCGGATGGACCCGTTCGTGTTCGCGCCGCAGCTGCGCGGCCTGCCGATGTACATCTCGGCGGCCAGCGGTCTGCCCGGTCAGTTCGACCAGCCGAACTCGGCGGTCGGCGTGTTCAACACCGGCAACGCGATGGCGCTGGAAGCTCTTTCGCTGGTGAACACCCGCGCGTTCCAGGCTCGCCTGAGTTCGCTGGGCATCCCCGCCCGGTTCGACTTCCCGGCCGCGGGCACCCACTCCTGGAAGTACTGGGAGGGCCAGCTGTTCGCCTCCCGCAACATGATCCTGGACGCCACCGGCGCCTGGTGACCTGATTCGCTCGACGCATTCGGGCCGCACCGATTCGGTGCGGCCCGAATTGCGTTCGGGGGCAGTCCCGATCGCGCGGCAGCGAACATAGTTTGCTGCGCAGCGCGTGTCGCCCGTAAACCTTGCTATAACGGGAGTACAAAGCTTCTGTGGCAGGGATTACGCGCGGTAGCTGTGGCATACGCGGGCGTCTCGGCGCTCGTTCGGCACGCGAGCGGCTGATGCTGCTCGCCACCGCACTGGTGGTCCCCCTAGCCGCGAGCCTGTCCGTCGCGGCGCCCGCCACCGCGCAACCGACGGCGGCCGTGGTCGCGCCCGTGCTGGAGAAGGTCCAGTGGCTCAGCGAGCGTCGTGTGGCGCTGTGGGTGACCTCGCCTGCCATGGGTGTGCCGATCCAAGTGCAGTTGCTGCTGGCCAGGGACTGGAACGCCCGCCCGGAGGCCCGCTTCCCCGTCCTGTACCTGCTCGACGGTCTGCGCGCGACCGACGACGAGAACGGCTGGACGAAGGAGGCGGGGGCGGTCGATTTCTTCGCCGACAAGAACGTCACCGTGGTGCTGCCGGTCGGCGGGCAGTCCAGTTTCTACTCCGACTGGCTGGAACCGAACAACGGCCGCACCTACAAGTGGGAGACCTTCCTGACCAAGGAGCTGCCGCCCCTGCTGGAGAGCCACTGGCGCGCGACGAGCGTGCGGGGCGTGGAGGGGCTGTCGATGGGTGGCACGGCCGCGATGTTCCTGGCCGCCCGCAATCCCGGCTTCGCGCGGCACGCCGCGTCGTACTCCGGCTTCTTGACCACCACGACGCTGGGCATGCCGCAGGCCATCGAGTTCGCGATGCGCGACGCGGGCGGTTTCGACTCCGCCGCCATGTGGGGCCCGCAGACGGGCCCGGCGTGGGAGGCGCACGATCCGTACGCGCTGGCCGACAAGCTGCGGGGCGTCAGTCTCTATGTCTCCAGCGGCAGCGGGGCGATCGGTCCCTACGACCAGGCCCTCGGTATTCCCGGAGTGAGCACCAACGTCGCGGGCATGGGTCTGGAGATCCTCTCCCGGCTCACTTCGCAGAACTTCGTGACCAAACTGTCCAAGCTGGCCATTCCGGCGCAGGTGAACTATCGCCCGTCCGGCACCCACTCCTGGCCGTACTGGGACTTCGAGATGCGTCAGTCCTGGACCCAGGCTGCGGCGGCCCTCGGCACCGACCGGGACAAGCCCGCTTGCCAGCCAGGGGGCGCGATCGGCCCGGTGGCCGCCGCGACCGGCTGGCTCGGCGAATGCCTCACCGGGGAGTACGCGGTCGCCGGGGGCACCGCTCAGGACTTCAAGGGTGGCCGGGTGTTCTTCACGCCCGGCAGCGGCGCGTATCCGGTCGGCGGCGTGTTCGCCACCGGTTACCAGGCGGCCGGTGGGCCCGCCGGACCGCTGGGCTTGCCGACCGGTGAGGAACGCGCGCTGGAGGACGGCCGCGGCAGGTTGCAGACTTTTCAGCACGGCTCGCTCTACTGGACGCCGCAGACCGGCGCCCAACCCGTCCGCGGCGCGATCCTGGACGAGTGGGGCAAGCAAGGGTTCGAGCGTGGCCCAGCGGGCTACCCCGTCGCACCGGAGATCAAGACGCCGAGCCGTGACGGTGCGGTGCAGGCGTTCGAGAACGGTCCCTTTTACTACAGCCAGGCCACCGGCGTGCACCGTGTCCAAGGCCTCATCCTCGGTAAATACGCCGAGTTGGGCTTCGAGAACAGTCCGCTCGGCTTCCCGGTCGCCGGAGAGCAGGAGCTCAGGGATATGGGCCGGTTCAGCCGATTCGAGGGCGGCAACATCTACTGGAGCCCGGTGTCGGGCGCCTGGGCGGTGCGCAACGGCCCGGTGCTGGACGCCTGGCGCGAGATGGGTTACGAGAACGGCAAACTCGGCTACCCCACCGGCGACGAGTTCCCCATCTCGGACGGAGTGCAGCAGAACTTCCAGGGCGGCTTCATCACGCTGCGCGACGGCAAGCCGGAAGTGCACGCCCTGTGAGAAGCGAAGGTTGTGTTCGCGGAGAAGTCGGTGGCCCAGGTAGGCCGACCCGCACGAATGAGGGTGCGCATACGGGCGGACGCGAGCCACAAGAGGGCCGCGAACACGCAGCGCCGCAGGCGCTGCAAATTAGACCCAGCTAGCCTGGTGGGCGACCCGACCCCCGCTCAGCGACAGATCGAGGACAAGAATTCATGCATCGGACCCGTGGAAAGGTATTCGGCGTGGTAGCGGCGATCGCCGCGACCGGCCTGCTCGCCGCGTGCGGCGACAATGATTCGACGGCGACGAGCACGCCGACGCCGACCCGCACCACGACGGTGACGACGACGTCGCCGGCCGCACCGCCGCCCGCCGATACCGGGCAGCCCGCTCCCGCGCCCGAGCAGCCCACGACGACGGTGGCGCCCGAACGTCCGCAGCCGGTGCCGACCGAAGCCGTCCCGCCCGCGGACACCTCCAAGCTCACCGACAAGGACAAGCGGTTCCTGGACGAGCTGGCCAAGCAGGGGATCACCCCGTCCACCCCGGACATCGCGCTGAGCATCGGCGCGTATGTCTGCCAGGGCACCGCCGCGGGCGCGTCCGATCAGGATCTGATGACCTTCGTCAACGCCATGGCAGGTTCCGATCCGTCCTTCGACCCGGCCAAGATGCCGGTGGAGAAGGCCGGGCAGATCTACATCTCGACCGCTCGCGCCACGTACTGCCAGTGAGTTCGCGTATCCGTTCGACCTCCCGCCGGTCCAAGCCGGCGGGATGTCTGCTCGTGATCGGCGTCGTCCTGCTGATCGTCCTGGTCGTCGTGCTGCTGTGGTATCTGCTCGCGGGCCGTCTGCGCCCGCCCGGCCCGGGGCCCAAGCCGCCGGAACGGCCGACCTCGCAGCCGGCCAGCTGTCCGGACGTGCAGATGATGTCGGTGCCGGGCACCTGGGAGTCCAACAGCTTCGACGATCCGCACAATCCGGCCGCCAACCCGGTGTCGCTGATGCTGAATGTCTCCGGCCCGGTCGCCCAGCGGTTCCCGAGCGAACGGGTGGATGTGTACACGGTTCCGTACGTCGCGCAGTTCTCCAATCCGATCGCGATCCCGCCGGATGGCCAGCAGTCCTACAACAACAGCCGGTCGGAGGGCACGCGCCGGATGATCGACGTCATGGCCGCCCGCCATCAGGAGTGCCCGCTGACCACCTACGTGCTCGCTGGGTTCTCCCAGGGCGCGGTGATCGCGGGTGACGTGGCCGCGCAGATCGGCGCAGGCGACGGCCCCGTGCCCGCCGATCTTGTGCTCGGCGTGACGTTGATCGCCGACGGACGCCGCACCGGCGAGACCGGCCCCGGCCAGGCCATCCCGATCGGGACGCCGCCGCCCGGGGTAGGTGCCGAAGTCGCGCTGAAGGGGTTGAACGTGCCCGGCATCACGATGACCGGTCCGCGTCAAGGGGGCTTCGGCGCACTGGCCGACCGCACCTACACCATCTGCGCGCCCGGCGATCTGATCTGCGACGCGCCACGGGAGGCCCTGAGTCCGTGGAACATAGTGGGCAGCGTGAATGCGCTGGTCCGTGCGGCCGGGAACCCGGTGCACGCCCTTTACAACGGCTTCGTCGTCGACGGCAACGGCACCACCGCCACACAGTGGACGGCGGCTTGGGCCCAAGGCCTCGTCGAGGCAGCGCCGCATCCCGCGCATTCGTGAGAATTCACAGGCCGTGAGATACCCCGCACCCGATTGGCGTGACAAGCGCAACTCGAGTTGGGTAGCACGCTGTAAAGTGCGCTGGTGATCGCGACGCCGGGCACCGCCGCAGCGCAGACCTCGGGCGGGCGTCGCGCCCGTAATTCCTTACAGCCAGGAGCATGAGTTCATGACAGAAGCCGCCGCACCGGCCACCACGGCGAGCCGTGACGCGGATGCTGCGTTGACCGCGCTGGGCACTCCGTTGCGCCCGTTCCGCTTCGCGGCGGCCGGCGAAGGAAACAAGCAGGAGGGTGGTGCGCGCAAGTTCGTGCAGACCGCTCAGCAGGCCGAGGAGTACGGCTTCGACACCTTCGTGGTGCCCGACCACCTCGGCGAGCAGATCGGTCCGATCGCCGCGCTCGGCGCGCTGACCCAGGCCACCGAGAAGATCCGGCTCGGCACCTCGGTGCTGGCCAACGGTTTCCGCCACCCCGTGGTGCTGGCCAAGGATCTGGCGACCATCGACGTGCTGTCCAAGGGCAGGCTCGAGGTCGGTCTCGGCGCGGGCTGGATCAAGGAGGAGTTCGAGAACGCGGGCATCTCCTACGAGTCGCCCGGTGTCCGGCTGGAGAAGCTGGACGAGGCGCTGACCATTCTCGACGTGCTGCTGCGCGGCCAGGAGTGCACCTTCGAGGGCAAGCACTACCAGGTCCGCGGCGTCAAGGGGACGCCACGGCCGCGGCAGGGCCCGCGCCCGCCGATCTGCACCGGCGGCGGCGGTCCGAAGATGCTGCGCTTGGCGGCCAAGCACGCCGACATCGTCTCCGTCGTTCCGGTCACCACCAAGAACGGCAAGGGCCTGCTCTCCGGCATCACCATCGAGAAGGCCGTGGAAAAGGTGAATCTGATCAAGGAGGCCGCCGGTGACCGGTTCGCCGACATCGAGCTGAACTGGGCCATCACCGCCGTCGTGATCACCGACGATCGCGAGAAGACCGCGGAGATGGCTCTGTCGGCGTTGGACCGGGGACTGCACCCGAACCTGGAGGTCGATGTCCAGCTGTCCGTCGAGGACATCCTGAACTCGCCCTACGTGGCGATCGGTACTTTCGAGGAGATCGCCGAGCAGATCCGACGTGTGCGGCAACTCACCTCGATGTCCTACGTCGGTGTATTCCCCACCCAGATGGACGCGTTCGCCCCCGTTATTCCCCTGCTGCGGGACGAGTGAGCCGGTCTTCTCTGTAACATGACTCTGGTTTGAGTACATCTAGCCGATAGCGGTCACCGCGCAGACCGCACAAAATCTGCAGGCTGGCTCTGCACTTGGAGCACCCGCGGGCGAAAGCGAGTCGGGGCCTCACAGGTAAAAGCGGCGATCTCGCCGTATTGCTGCGTGTGCCTCGGAGGAGAAGAAGGAATGGAAGAGACTTTCGACGACTACCTGGACGAAACCGGGAACATCCGCATTCCCGAGGATCACACCCTGGTTGATCACGTCGAGAAGCACACCCGGAACGACGCGAACACCCTGGCGTATCGCTACATCGACTACTCGCGCGAGCGCGACGGCGAGGCGCAGGAGCTGACGTGGCGTGAGTTCGGTATTCGGCTGCGCGCGGTGGCCGCTCGACTGCAGCAGGTGACCAACCCGGGCGACCGGGTCGCGATCCTCGCGCCGCAGGGCTTGGATTACGTGATCTCCTTCTTCGCCGCGATCTACGCGGGCACCATCTCGGTCCCGCTGTTCGACCCGGACGAGCCCGGCCACACCGATCGCCTGCACGCGGTGCTCGGCGACTGTGAGCCCTCGGCCATCCTGACCGCGAGCTCCTCCGCGGCCGGGGTCCGGCAGTTCTTCCGCTCGCTGCCCGCCGCCCAGCGCCCGCGCATCATCGCGGTGGACGCGATCCCGGACAGCGTCGGCGAGAGCTGGGTGCGTCCGGACATCGCGATCGATGACATCGCCTACCTGCAGTACACCTCGGGTTCCACCCGGGTGCCCGCCGGTGTCGAGATCACCCACCGCGCGGTGGGCACCAACCTGTTGCAGATGGTCGACGCGATCAATCTGGACTGGAACTCGCGCGGCGTCACCTGGCTGCCGCTGTTCCACGACATGGGCCTGCTGACGGTGATCCTGCCCGCGGTGGGCGGCAAGTACATCACCATCATGTCGCCGAGCGCGTTCGTGCGCCGTCCCTATCGCTGGATCAAGGAACTGGCCGCGGTCTCCGACGGCGCCGGAACCTTCGCCGCCGCGCCGAACTTCGCGTTCGAGCACGCCGCGGCGCGTGGTCTGCCGAAGAACGGCGAGTCGCTGGACCTGTCGAACGTCATCGGCCTGATCAACGGCAGCGAGCCGGTGACCACCTCGTCGATGAAGAAGTTCAACGAGGCGTTCGCCCCGTACGGCCTGCCCAAGACCGCCATCAAGCCGTGCTACGGCATGGCCGAGGCGACGCTGTTCGTCTCCGCTACCAAGGCCGAGGACGAGGCCAAGGTCACCTACGTCGACCGCAAGGAGCTCAACGCGGGCCGCATGGTGAAGGTCGATCCCGGCCACGAGGACGCGATCGCGCAGGTGTCCTGCGGTTACGTCGCGCTCTCGCAGTGGGCGACGATCGTCGATCCGGACTCCGTCGAGTCCGGCGGCGGCCGCGAGCTGCCCGACGGGCACGTCGGCGAGATCTGGCTGCACGGCAACAACATGGGCATCGGCTACTGGGGTCGTCCGGACGAGACGGCGGCGACGTTCCAGAACAAGGTGACCGAGCGCCTGCCCGAGGGCAGCCACGCCGAGGGCACCGAGCCGGATTCGAACTGGATGCGCACCGGCGACTACGGCGTGTACTTCGAGGGCGAGCTCTACATCACCGGCCGGGTCAAGGACCTGGTGATCGTGGACGGCCGCAACCACTACCCGCAGGACCTGGAGTTCTCCGCGCAGGAGGCAAGCACCGCGCTGCGGCCCGGCTTCGTTGCGGCGTTCTCGGTGCCCGCCAACCAGCTCCCGGCCGAGGTGTTCGAGCAGGGCAGCCATTCCGGCCTGCAGTTCGACGCCGACGACGCCTCCGAGCAGCTGGTCATCGTCGGCGAGCGGGGCCCGGGTGCGGGCAAGGCCGATCCGCTGCCCATCGCCGACGCGGTGCGCGCCGCGGTCTCGCAGCGCCACGGCGTGACCGTTCGGGACGTGCTGCTGGTGCCGGCGGGTTCGATCCCGCGCACCTCCAGCGGCAAGATCGCCCGACGTGCCTGCCGGGCGGCCTATCTGGAGGGAACGCTGCGGGGTGGTTACACCCAGCAGGCTTTCCCCGATGCACCGGAAGAGTAATTGCCAGGGGCGGCCTCGGACCGACCATCGACGCTCGGCGCCGACCTTCCCACGCGCCGGGCGTCAATACACGGTACGCCCGGTACGCAGACAGGTAGCTTGAGGAATTGATGGCTGACAACGAGGGCACGCCCACCCAGACGACCGACACCCCGCCCGTGGAGACCGTCGCCGACGCGGCGGCCCCGGCCGAGTCCGCGAAGGGCGGTGGCGCGCAGACCGACATATCGGTGGCGGAGCTGCGCGAGTGGCTGCGGCGCTGGGTCTCCGAGGCGACCGGGCAACCGATCGAGCAGATCACCGTGGACCGGCCGATGGAGGAGTTCGGGCTCGCCTCGCGTGACGCCATCGCTCTCGGCGGGGACATCGAGGAACTGACCGGCGTGATGCTGAACGCGACCATCGTGTATCAGCATCCGACCATCGCCTCGCTGGCCGAGCGGATCGTCAACGGCGAGCCGGAGGCGCCCGCGGAGTCCGGGGACGGCGCGTTCTACACCGCGGGCTACCGTCCCGGCGAGGCGCACGACATCGCGATCGTGGGTCTGTCGACCCGCCTGCCCGGCGCCGGTGACACCCCGGACTCGACGTGGGAATTCCTCATCGGCCGCGGTGACGGCATCCGGGAGCGGCCGGAAGGACGCTGGTCGGAGTTCCTGGGCGAGCCGCAGCTGGCCGAGGCGATCGAGAAGGCCAACACCAGGGGCGGCTACCTCGATCAGGAGGTCGTCAAAGGTTTCGACGCCGAGTTCTTCGCCATGTCGCCGGTGGAGGTCGAGCGGGTCGATCCGCAGCAGCGCCTGGCGATGGAGCTGACCTGGGAGGCGTTGGAGCACGCCAGGATTCCGGCCAGCGATCTCAAAGGCGAGCCGGTCGGCGTGTTCATCGGCTCGTCGGGCAACGACTTCATGCTGCTCGCGGCGCTCGGGCTGGGCGGCGACCGGGATCCGAACGTGCCGGTCTCGGCCGAGGCCTACGCGATCATGGGAAGCGTCACGTCCATCATCCCGAACCGGGTCTCCTACTTCTTCGACTTCCGCGGTCCGTCGATTGCGGTCGACACCGCCTGCTCCTCGACGCTGGTGGCGGTGCACGAGGCGGTGCAGGCGCTGCGCGGCGGTGAGGCCGACCTGGCGCTGGCCGGCGGTGTGAACATGCTGCTCGCGCCGATGGCCACGCTCGGCTTCGACGCCAACGGCGGCCTCGCCAAGGACGGGCACATCAAGGCGTTCTCCAGTGACGCCGACGGCATGATCCGCTCCGAGGGCGGCGGTCTGGTGGTGCTCAAGCGCCTGGCCGACGCCGAGCGCGACGGCGACACGATCTACGCCGTGATCAAGGGTTCGGCGGTCAACAACGACGGGCGGTCCAACGGCCTGCTCGCCCCGAATCCCGACGCGCAGGCGGAGGTGCTGCGACGCGCCTACCGCGACGCGGGCATCGCTCCGTCCACGGTCGACTACATCGAGGCGCACGGCACCGGCACCTTGATCGGCGACCCGATCGAGGCGGACGCGTTGGGCCGGGTCGTCGGCCGTGGCCGCGAGGCGGACAAGCCCGCGTTGCTCGGTTCGGCCAAGACCAACTTCGGTCACCTGGAGTCGGGCGCCGGTGCGGCGAGCCTGGCGAAGGTGGTCATGTCGTTGCAGCACAACGTCATCCCGCCGAACATCGGCTACGCCGGTCCGAACCCGTACATTCCGTGGGACCAGGCGCGCCTGAAGATTGTCGACGAGCCGACGGAGTTCCCGCGCTACAGCGGCAAGGCCACCATCGGCGTCTCCGGCTTCGGCTTCGGCGGCACGAACGCGCACCTCGTCGTGCAGGAGTACGCGCCCAGCGTCGAGACCCGAGCCCCGTTCTCCGAGCTCGAGTCCCAGCTGGACGAGGACGCGGTGGACGAGAACACCGAGGCGGCCGCGGAATCCGACGCCCTGGACGAGGTGGCGAAGGCGGCGGCCGAAGCCGCGTCCGTCGCCGAGTGGACCGCCGAGCGCGCCGAGCCGCTGCCACAGATCCTGCCGGTGTCGGGCTACCTGCCCTCGCGCCGCCGCCGCGCCGCCGCCGAGCTGGCCGACTGGCTGGAGTCCGAGGCGGGCGCGCAAACCCCGCTCGCCGACGTGGCGCGGTCGCTGGCCAAGCGCAGCCACTGGCGTTCGCGCGGTGTGGTGCTCGCCAAGACGCACGAAGAGGCGGTCGCCGGACTGCGTGCCATCGCGGCGGGCAAGCCGGGCACCGGTGTCTTCACCGCCGACGCGCCCGCGGCGATGGGCCCGATGTGGGTGTTCGCCGGTTTCGGCGCGCAGCACCGCAAGATGGGCAAGCAGCTCTACCTGGAGAACTCGATCTTCGCCAGGGCCGTCGACGAGGTCGACGAGCTGGTGCAGGACGAGGCCGGATACTCCGTGCGCGAGCTGTTCCTGGACGACAGCCAGGACTACAACGTAGGCACCTCGCAGGTCGGCATCTTCACCATCCAGATCGGCCTGGCCGCGCTGCTGCGCGCGCACGGGGCGGAACCCGAAGCGGTGGTGGGTCATTCCATGGGCGAGGTCGCGGGCGCGTACATCGCCGGTGGTCTCCCGCTCGAGGACGCGGTCCGCGTCATCTGCGCCCGTTCCCGCCTGATGGGCGAGGGCGAGCAGATGATCAGCGACGACGACGTGCGCAACATGGCGCTCATCGAGTACAGCGCCGAGGATGTCGCGAACCTGCTGCCGGACTACCCGGACGTCGAGGTCGCGGTGTACGCGGCGCCGACCAACACGGTGATCGGCGGCCCGCAGGAGCAGGTCGCGGCGATCGTCGCGCGGGTGGAGGCGGAGGGCAAGTTCGCCCGCGTGCTGCAGACCCGCGGCGCGGGCCACACCTCGCAGATGGATCCGCTGCTCGGCGAGCTGGCCGCGGAACTGGCCGGCATCGAGCCGACGAAGCTGAAGGCCGGTCTGTACTCGACGGTGCACAAGGAGGAGTACTTCCGCGCCGGCAGCGATCCGATCCACGACGAGGACTACTGGGTCAAGAACATGCGCCACAGCGTGTACTTCACCAACGCGGTGAAGCTCGCGGTGGACGCGGGCCACACCACGTTCCTGGAGCTGGCGCCGAATTCCGTTGCGCTGATGCAGGTCCTGGGCACCACCTTCGCCGCGGGCGTGCACGACGCGCAGCTCATCCCCACGCTCAAGCGCAAGGAGGACGAGTCCGCGGGTGTGATCGCCGCGCTCGCCCAGCTCTACGTGCACGGGCACAAGGTGGACCTGTTCTCGCTGCTCGGGCCGGGCGACTACGCCGACATCCCGCGCACCACGTTCCTGCGCAAGGAGTACTGGCCGAAGGTCCAGCTGTCCACGGGCGGCAACGGCCGGGTTCCGGGTGCGCACGTGGCGCTGCCGGACGGCAGGCACGTCTGGGAAGTGCAGGCGTCCTCGGTGACCGATCTCGCCGGATTGGTGCGCGCCGCCGCGGCGCAGGTGCTCAGCGACGTCTCGCTCGGCGCGTCCGTTCCGCATGCGCCGATCCCGGGCGCGGGCACACTCACCACCACGCTCACCCCGCATCCCGGTGGCGCTTCGGTGCAGGTCCACGCCAAGGAGGGCAACGCCTTCCGGCTGGTGTTCGACGCCGTGGTGACCTCGAGTCAGCCCGCCCACTCCGCGCCGGAACCCGTCGCGGCCGAGCCGATCCCGGCGATCGCCGCGCAGACGCAGAGCGACGCCGATATCGAGGTCGTGGAGACCTTCGGTGACCGCTGGGACCCGAACGGCACGCAGACCGTCGAGGAGCGGCTCGCGCTGATCGTCGCGGAGTCCATGGGTTACGCGGTCGAGGATCTCCCGATGGAGATCCCGCTGATGGAACTCGGCTTGGACTCGCTGATGGCCATGCGCATCAAGAACCGGGTCGAGTACGAGTTCGACATCCCGCAGTTGCAGGTGCAGGCCGTGCGCGACGCGAGCCTGCACGAGGTCGGCAAGGTGCTGCGGTACGCGATCGAGCACCGCGACGAGGTGCAGGCGATGGCCGATCAGCAGGCTGCCGACAAAGCGGCGGGCGGCGGGGGCGAGCTGACCGTCGATGCCGACTTCATCGCCACGGCGCGTGCTGCCCTGGCCACCGGCGCCGACCCGGTTGCCGCGGTGGCGGGCGCGTCGCCGGACGCCGGTACGGCCGGGGAGGTCGACGCCACACCGGAAAGTGCTGTACCAGAGGCCGATTCGGCTCCCGCGGCAGCGACTGCACCGGCTGCGGACAAGGTGGCCGAAGGTGACACTGCTCCCTCTGCGGCACCGGTCGCGGCGGCTCCGGCCGCTGTCTTCGGTGGCGCGCAGCAGCCCGCCGACGAGGACGACGTCCCGCCGCGCGACGCCGCCGAGCGCCTGACCTTCGCCACCTGGGCGGTGGTGACCGGTAAGTCGGCCGGAGGCATCTTCAACACGCTGCCGATCCTCGACGAGGACACCGCGGAGAAGCTGGCCGCGCGCCTGACCGAACGGGTCAAGGCCGAGGTCACCATCGACGACGTGCTCGACTGCGAGACCATCGAGCAGCTCGCCGACATCGTCCGCGAACTCCAGGACAGCGGTGCGGATGTGGACGGTTTCGTCCGTCCGTTGCGACCGCGCGCGGAGGGCTCGAACGCCGTGCCGGTCTTCGTGTTCCATCCGTCGGGCGGGAACACGCTGGTGTACGAACCGCTGTTGAAGCGGCTGCCCGCCGAGACGCCGATGTACGGCTTCGAGCGGGTCGACGGTTCGATCGAGGAACGGGCGCGCCAGTACCTGCCCGAGCTGCGCAAGCTTCAGGGCGACGGTCCGTTCGTGCTGTACGGCTGGTCGCTGGGTGCGGTGCTGGCCATGCAGACCGCGCAGTTGCTTCGTGCCGAGGGCGCGGACGTGCGCGTGGTCGGCCTGATCGACCTGGCCATCCCGACCCAGGACGAGGACAACAGTCCCGAGGAGCGGGTGCGCCGGATCGAGCGCTATCAGACGTTCGCCAAGAAGACCTACGGTGTCGACGGCGAGCTGGACCGCGATCAGTTGGAGACGCTGGCAGCGGCCTCCGACGAAGAGCAGTTCAAGATGATCAGCGACCTGATCAAGATCAGTGGCGCGAAGATTCCCGGTGGCGTCTTGGAACACCAGCGCACCTCGTGGATCGATAGTCGCCACCTCGCCCGGACCCAGCCGTCGCACTACGACGGCAACGTTGTGCTCTACCTCGCCGATCGCTATCACGACGGGATGATCGAGCTCGAGCCACGCTTCGCCGATCGAGTGCCGAACGGCGGCTGGGACGAGTACATCCCGAATTTGGAGGTCGTCCACATCGCCGGCGACCACCTGCAGATCATCGACGAACCGCGGATCGGGAAGATCGGAGCCGACCTGACCGCGAAGCTCGCCGCGATCGAGGCGAAAGGGGCCAAGTGAGCACTACTGCCGAAAAACTCGCCGACCTGCGCAAGCGACTGGAACTAGCGCAGGAACCGGCGGGTGAAGCGGGGGTGACCAAGCGGGCGAGGAAAGGTATCCCCAGCGCCCGCGACCGGATCAACATGCTGCTCGATCCGGGCACCTTCGTGGAAATCGGTGCGCTGGTGCGCAAACCGGGTGATCCCGCCGCCCTCTACGGCGACGGCGTCGTCACCGGGCACGGCCTGGTCGAAGGCAGGCCCGTGGCGGTGTTCTCGCACGACCAGACCGTCTACGGCGGTTCGGTCGGGGAGATGTTCGGCCGCAAGGTGGCCGGGATCCTGGAGTACGCGGCCAAGGTCGGGTGCCCGGTGGTCGGCATCAACGACTCCGGCGGCGCGCGCGTGCAGGAGGCGGTGACGTCGCTGGCCTGGTACGCCGAGCTGGGGCGGCGGCAGGAGCCGCTGTCGGGCCTGGTCCCGCAGATCTCGATGATCCTCGGCAAGTGCGCGGGTGGCGCCGTCTACGCCCCGATCAACACCGACGTGGTGGTGGCGACCGAAGAGGCGTACATGTTCGTCACCGGCCCCAAGGTGATCCGTGAGGTCACCGGCGAGGACGTGAGCCTCGAGGAACTCGGCGGCGCGCGCAGCCAGGCCGAATACGGCAACATCCACCACGTGGCCAAGGACGAGACGTCCGCGTTCGAGTGGGTGCGCGAGTACCTGGGCTACCTGCCGACCAGCTGCCAGGAACTGGCGCCGATCGTGAACCCCGGCCTGGAGCCGGAGACCACCGACAGCGACCTGGAGCTGAACTCGATCGTCCCGGACTCCGACAACGCCGGGTACGACATGCACGAGATCCTGCTGCGCATCTTCGACGACGGCGCCTTCCACGAGGTGGGCGCGTCGGCGGGCCGCAACGTCATCACCGGATTCGCCCGCGTCGACGGGCGCAGCGTCGGTGTGGTCGCCAACCAGCCGATGGTGTACGCGGGCGCGCTGGACGCCAGGGCTTCGGACAAGGCCGCGCATTTCGTGCGCCTGTGCGACGCGTTCGAGATCCCGCTGGTGTTCGTCGTCGACACGCCCGGGTTCCTGCCCGGTGTGGAACAGGAGAAGATCGGCGTCATCAAGCGGGGTGGACGCTTCCTGTTCTCCTATGTCGAGGCGACGGTGCCGAAGGTCACCGTGGTGATCCGCAAGTCCTACGGCGGCGGTTACGCCGTGATGGGCTCCAAGCAGCTGGGCGCGGACGTGAACCTGGCCTGGCCGACCGCGCGGATCGCGGTCATGGGCGCGGAGAGCGCGGTCAGCCTGATCGGGGCCAAGCAGATCGACGCCGCGCCGGAGGACCAGCGCGCCGCGATCCGACAGCAGATGATCGACTTCTACAACGCCACCGTGGCGACGCCGTGGGTGGCCGCCGAGCGCGGATACATCGACGCGGTGATCGAGCCGGCGAAGACCCGGCTCGAACTTCGTCGCGCGCTACAGCTGTTGCGGGACAAGTCACTTGCCCGCAATCCCCGCAAGCACCACCTGCTGCCGCTGTAGCCACCCCCGGAGCACGATCGGGCCGTACCCCTCGAGGCGCGGCCCGATTCGCGTCGCCGGTACGAAAGATCAGCTGACGGTGGCGGATTCGATGACGACGTCGTCGACCGGCACGTCCTGGTGCATGCCTGCCGATGACGTGGCGACACCGGCGATCTTGTCGACCACGTCGGTGCCCTCGGTCACCGCGCCGAACACGGCGTAGCCCCAGCCCGCCGCGTTGGGCGCGGAGTGGTTGAGGAAATCGTTGTCGGAGACGTTGATGAAGAACTGCGCGGTGGCCGAGTGCGGGTCGTTGGTGCGGGCCATCGCGACGGTGTATTTGGCGTTCTTCAGACCGTTGTCGGCTTCGTTCTGGATCGGGGCGTTGGTGCCCTTCTGGCGCAGGCCGGGCTCGAACCCGCCGCCCTGGATCATGAAGCCGGGAATGACGCGGTGGAAGATCGTGCCGTTGTAGTGGCCCGCGTTCACGTAGTCCACGAAATTGCGCACCGTGTTCGGAGCTTTCTGATCATCCAGTTCGAGGACGATCGGTCCGTAGTTCGTCGAGAGATTCACCTTGGTCATAAGCCCCACCTTTCCATCCCTCCGTAAACCGGTGCGTCATACGGGTCCTTTTTTCAGGTGCGCGGGGTCGGATACGGACAACTGATTTCGTATGCACACAGGCAACTCGCTGGAAACGCCCAGAACACGAGCGGCGGCCGACGCAGGACCGGTCCGGAAATCCCGCGATGCCCGACTAGCACGGCCTTAAGACCCGGAGATGCGGGGGAGCCAGATAGCATTGCGAACCGTGCCCGACGCCGCTACCGCTGTTCTTACGAAACCCCCCGCCGCCCCGGTGGTGACCAGGAACGATTTCCGCACCGCCCGGCTCATCGCATTGGTCGCCGGGTTGCTCGGCGCGCTGTTCGCACTGGCGACGCCGTTCTTGCCGGTCACGCAGACGACGGCGGTGCTGAACTGGCCGCAGGGCGGGACGCTCGGCAACGTTCAGGCCCCGCTGATGTCGCAGGTCCCGATCGACCTGAAGGCGACTATTCCGTGCGAGACGATCGCCCAGCTGCCCGAGCGGGGCGGCATGCTGCTGGCTACCGCGCCGCCGCAGGGCGACCGGGCCGCGCTGGAGGCGATGTTCGTGCGGGTGTCGGAGACCTCGGTGGACGTGGTGGACCGCAACGCGGTCGTCGTGTCGGCCGACCGCAGCCGCATGGGCGAGTGCGCCGCGCTGAGCATCAGCTCCGACAGCGAGCGCACCTACGCCGTCTTCACCGGGCTCACCAAGCAGGTGGAGCGGCCGGTCGAGGGTGGGGCGCCCGGGGCGACCGAACTGGCCACCGTACCGGTGGAGGGGCAGCTGGGCGGCGATCTGCGGCCCCAGGTAGTCGGGGTGTTCTCCGACCTCAAGGGCGCGGCGCCCGCCGGGTTGGCGTTCGACATGACCGTGGACACCCGCTTCTCGTCCAGCCCGACCGCGATCAAGCTGGTCGCGATGATCGCGGCGGTGCTGTGCACGCTGATCGCGCTGGCGGCGCTGGCCCGGCTCGACGGCAGTGACGGGCGCGGGCACCGCCGGTTCCTGCCGGCGAACTGGCTGAAGCCGACCTGGGCGGACGGCGCGGTGGCCGGCACGCTGCTGCTGTGGCATTTCGCGGGCGCGAACACCTCCGACGACGGTTACATCCTCAGCATGGTGCGGGTCGCCCCGCACGCGGGCTACATGGCCAACTACTTCCGCTGGTACGGCGTGCCGGAGGCCCCGTTCGGCTGGTACTACTACGTGATCCAGGTCTTCTCCGAGATCTCCACCGCCAGCCCCTGGGTGCGGTTGCCCGCGCTGGCTTGCGCGATCCTCTGCTGGCTGGTGATCAGTCGCGAGGTCGTGCCTCGCCTCGGCCGGGGCGTGCGCACCAGCAAGGTGGCGCTGTGGACCGGCGGACTGGTGTTCCTGGCGTTCTGGCTGCCGTTCGACAACGGTCTGCGCTCCGAGCCGATCGTCGCGCTCGGCGCCCTGCTGACCTGGGTGTCGATCGAGCGGGCCATCGCGACCGGTCGCCTGCTGCCCGCCGCGGTGGCCATCCTGGTGGCGGCGTTCACCCTGGCGGCCGCGCCGACGGGCCTGATGTGCGTGGCGGCGTTGCTGGCAGGCATCCGTCCACTGGTGCGCATCGTGGTGCGCAAGCATCGGCAGTTCGCGGCGCTGGGCGCCGGGCGGTGGGGTTCGACGTTGCCGCTGCTCGCCCCGATCGCCGCGGCCGGTGTGCTCGTGCTGACGGTGGTCTACAGCGACCAGACCTTCGCGGGCATCCAGGAGGCCAACCGGGTGCGCCAGGTGACCGGGCCGAACCTGGCCTGGTACGAGGACTACCTGCGCTACTACTACCTGTTCGTGGAGACCGTCGACGGCTCGCTGTCGCGCCGTTTCGCCTTCCTGGTGATGCTGCTGTGCCTGTTCACCACCATGCTGGTGCTGTTGCGGCGCAGGCAGGTGCCCGGCATCGCGAGCGGGCCGACCTGGCGGCTGATGGGCGTGGTGTTCGGGACGATCTTCTTCATGATGTTCAACCCGACCAAGTGGACCCACCACTTCGGCGCGTACGCGGGCATCGCGGGTTCGCTGGCGGCGGTCACCGCGGTCGCGGTCTCGGCCAGCGCGCTGCGGGCCCGCAAGAACCGGGCGATCTTCCTGGCCGGGTTGCTGTTCGTGCTCGCGGTCGCGTTCTCCGGGATCAACGGCTACTGGTACGTGTCCAGCTTCGGTGTTCCGTGGTTCGACAAGCGGATCTCGCTGCAGGGCTACCAGTCGAACACCGTCATGCTCATGCTGTTCGGCCTGGCGCTGGCACTGGTCGGCTGGTACGCGCTGCGTGAGGACTACACCAAACCGCAGCCGTCCGCGAAGACGGCGCGCGGCAGGCGGATCCGCCGGTTCGCCGCGATCCCGCTCACCGTGGTCGCCGCGCTGATGGTCGCGCTCGAGGTGCTCTCGCTGGTCAAGGGCGCCGTCTCGCAGTACCCGGCCTATTCGCTGGCCCGGTCGAACATCGACGCCCTCGGCGGCAGCACCTGCGGCCTGGCCAACGACGTGCTGGTGGAGCCGGACCCGAACGGCGGCAGGCTGGAGCCGATCATCGATCCGGCGCGTCCGCTGACCGATCCGCTCGCGGGCGTCGATTCGGTCGGATTCGACCCGAACGGCGTGCCCAACGATCTGTCCGCCGACAGCGTCGAGGTGAAGCCGGGCACCGGCAACACCTCCACCCAGTCGGTCGGCGCGGCGTTCGCGGAAGGCCAGAGCGCGGGCACCGGCGGTGGTCAGGGCGCGCTCGGCGTCAACGGCTCCACCGTCGCGCTGCCGTTCGGCCTCGACCCGGCGTCCACGCCGATCCTCGGCAGCTACCAGAACGGTATGCAGCAGCCCGCGAACGTCACCTCGAGCTGGTACCAGCTGCCCGCCCGTTCGGCGGACAAGCCGCTGGTGGTGATCTCGGCCGCCGGTCGCATCCTCTCCTTCGACGACACCGGCGCGATGAAGTACGGCCAGTCGCTCACCGTGGACTACGGCAAGCACCTGCCCGACGGCACCGTGCAGAAGCTCGGCACCTACCTGCCGCGCGACATCGGCCCCTTCCCGTCCTGGCGCAACCTGCGGGTGCCGCTGGACGAGATCGCCCCCGACGCCGACGCGGTGCGCATCGTCGCCAACGACCCGATCCTGATCGGGGACCAGTGGCTGGCGTTCACGCCGCCGCGGATGCCGAAGTTGCAGACGCTCAACAGCCTGCTCGGCTCCCAGCAGCCGATCCTGCTGGACTGGGCGGTGGGCCTGCAGTTCCCGTGCCAGCGTCCGTTCGACCACGAGAACGGCGTGGCCGAGGTGCCCGGCTACCGCATCCTGCCGGACCGTCCGCTGGCGATCAGTTCGACGAACACCTGGCAGGCCGAGGAATTCGGCGGTCCGCTCGGCTTCGCCCAGATGCTGGCCAAGTCGACCACGGTGCCCACTTACCTGAAGCACGACTGGGCACGCGACTGGGGCTCCCTGGAGCGCTACGACCAGTACGACCGCAACGCGGTCCCGGCGAAGCTGGACACCGGCACCACTACGCGCTCCGGCCTCTGGTCGCCTGGCAACCTGCGGGTGTTCTGATCCCACCGGGTGAGCCCGGACAGCGCAGGGCCGTCGCGTCGAACCAACGATGCGACGGCCCTTTGCGTCTCCCTCGACCGACGGCGGACGTGCCGATACCCGTCGACGTCACTTTCGGCGAGCCGACCAGGGAGGGCACCGAACACAGGGCCGCCGCGCAGGGAAAATCCTGCGCGGCGGCCCTGCCGTTCGTTTACCGGTGCGGAACCGGGGCTCAGACCTTCAACCGAAGGCCGAGCTCGCGCCGGAGCACCTCTTGCGAAGGGAGGCGGCCGAGCACGCGCAGCACCGCAGGCCGCAGCTCCCGTTGTTCCTCTTCGCTGAGCAGTCCGACAAGATCGCGCAGATCCATTTCATCGAATGCCGTTGTCATGGAAATCAGATTAAGGCCAGCGGGCCGATTCGTCCTGCGATGCTTCGCCACAGGTGGGAGCATATTTTTCAGACCGGACAACCGGTTTACTGCCCGGTGCTGTCGTAGCGCTCCCGCGCGGCGATCACGTCGTCCATGCGCGTTTCCGCCCAGGCTTTGACGGCGCTCATGACCGGTTGCAGGCTGTGCCCGAGCGGGGTGAGTTCGTAGTCGACTCGCACCGGCACTTCCGCGGTGATCCGCCGCTCCACCAAGCCGTCGCGTTCCAAGCCGCGCAGCGTCTGGGTGAGCATCTTGGGGCTCACGCCCGCGATGACCCGATTCAGCTCGGCGTAGCGCAGTGGGCCGTCGGCGAGCGCGGCCAGCACGAGGCTCACCCACTTGTCGCTGATCCGGTCCAGCAGCTGTCGCGTCGGGCACTCGGCGATGTACGCGTCGTACCGCTGTTTGGCCAGGTCGCGGCGCTGCGCCGCGGTGGTGGTCGCCATCGAAGTACCTCGCTACCTCTAACGCACTTTCGGGTAACTACTACCCGAGGGATAGTACGCCTCCTAGGTTGGGCGATGTCTTGGAGGAAGGAAATCTCATGCGTGCAGTAGTGGTACGTCGCCCCGGTCTGGTGGAGATCCTGGAAGTGCCGACCCCGCAGCCGGGGCCGGGCACGATCCGTATCGCGGTCGCGGCGGCGACGGTGAATCCGGTGGATCTGATGGTGCGCGCGGGTGTCGGCGGCACGCCGTTCGCCGCGCCGCGTGATCAGTGGGGCGTCGGCTGGGACGTCGCGGGGACGGTGGACGCGATCGGCGCGGGCGTCACCGAATTCACCATCGGGCAGGCCGTGATCGGCATCAGCGACCGGCTCGACGTCTCGCTCGGCGCCCAGGCCGACTTCGTGGTCCTGGAGGCCGGAAACGTCGCGCCCGCCCCGGTTTCGGTCTCGCCGGTGCAGGCGGCCACCATTCCGCTCAACGGTCTCACCGCCGTCCAGGCGCTCGACGCGCTCGATCTCGCGTCCACCGACACGCTGCTGGTCACCGGCGCGGCAGGCGCCGTCGGCGGCTTCGCCGTCGAACTGGCCGCGGCGCGCGGGCTACGGGTGATCGCCTCCGCCTCGCCCGCCGACGAGGACGCGGTGCGTGCGCTCGGCGCCACCGATTTCGTCCCGCGCCACGCGCCGCTCCCGGATGCCGTACGCGCCTTGTTCCCCGGCGGCGTGGACGCCGCCCTGGACGCCGCCGCACTCGGCCCCGCGACGCTCGCCGCGGTGCGCGGCGGCGGGCATTTCGTTTCCATCAGCGTCCCGAACACCCCGATCCCGCTGCGCGGCACCGACGTACGCACGGTTCTGGTCCGCGCCGACCGCGCCCAGCTCGACGAGTTGGTCGCGCGGGTCGACGCGGGCGCACTCACCCTCCGCGTGGCCGAGACCTTGCCGTTGACCTCCGTGGCCGTTGCGCAGAAACAGCTGGCGGCCGGTGGCGTACGCGGCCGGTTGGTGCTGGTGCCCTGACGCGGAAGGCCGTCGCTCTGTCAGCGGATGCGGATCGGGTCGTCGGTGGCGAGGCCGCCGGTGGTCTCGACGGTTACGCCGATAGTGGCCGGGGTGACGTTCGGGGCGTACGGGGTGAATTTTTCGAGGGAGCCCCAGTCACGTGCCCAGTCGTGGCCGAGGTAGCTGGGGACGGTCTGGGATTTCAACAGCAGGCCGGTCCAGCCGAGGGGGCCGCCGCCGATGTCGTCCTGCCATGCGTTGGAGGCGTCGGAGCCGACCCGGTCGGGCAGGATGCGCCACCGCGGGATCTCCGCGACGCCGTCCTTGTGGTCGAACGGACGCTGGCACGGGAACGCCAGGCCGACGTGCCAGTCGAGCAGTACCGGATCCTTCGACCCGACCAGGGAGTTCAGCGTCGTCAGCTTGGGCAGCCGGGGCGGGGTCACGGCCAGCCACTGCTTGGGCGTGATGTCGTTGTCGATCGCGACCAGCCGCACCGCGTTCACTTCCCCGGGCAGTCGATCCAGCGGCACCCGCAGGTTGCGCCAGGACGGCGCGGGGCCGATGTCCAGCGGATCGATCGAGCCGAGCGTGCTGACCTCGCCGTCCGCGCCCCGGACGCCGTACTCCAGGTGCAGTTCCTGCCCGTAGGTGAGCACACCGTCGGCGTCGATCGAGCGGATCCGGCCCGCCGCGGTGATCGCGAGCACCTGGTAGGCGGGGTCGTGGCGCATGCTGTCGGTCAGATCGAGGCGGTACCACTGGGTGGTCAGCTTCGCCTGCTGCTGTTCGCCCTCCTGGTAGCTGCCGAGCACCGGGGTCTTCGCCGGGTCCAAGCCGAACGGCAGCGCGACCGTGCTGCCGTTGATGCCCGCCTGCTCGGTGGTGCCGCCTCCGGTGCCCGCGCCGGTGGTCTTGGTGGTCTTGTTCTCGGAGTCCTTGTCCACCGAGTTCGCGCCGCCGGTGACCGTCTCCTCGGCGTCGGCGGTGAGGTCGCCCGCTACCCCGTTCGGGGTGAAACCCTTGTTCTGCGCGGCCGATCCGTCCGCGGGCGATCCGGTGAAGGGTTGCAGCAGCGAATCGGCGGTATCGGTCTCCACCAGCACCTCGTTCGCCAGCGCGCACGAATCCCCGCGGATCGATTCCACGTTCGACTTGGTGATCGAGTAGGCGGGGTACTGCGTGGCTGCGGCCTTGGCCAGCGAGGCCACCTCGAAGATCACCAGCAGGGCGGCGGCGACGGTGAGCGGCGCCGAGGCCCATCGGTCGAAACGCCGTGGCGCGCCGCGGCTCTCGCGCCGGTACGGCTCGCGGTAGTGCTGCCAGATGGCGATCAGCAACGCGACGCCGCTGAGTCCGAGGAACAGCGTGGACAGCCCCTTGCCCGCCAGCAGCGGAGCTTTGTCCCACCACGGGACACCGTAGCTGGACACGTACCACCACCCGTTGGAGCCGGTGAAGGTCACGGCGAGCAGGAAAAGCACCGCGGCGGCGAACAGCGCGCGGTTGCGCGGTGAGCG
Source organism: Nocardia abscessus (assembly GCF_015477775.1). Classification (GTDB taxonomy): domain Bacteria; phylum Actinomycetota; class Actinomycetes; order Mycobacteriales; family Mycobacteriaceae; genus Nocardia; species Nocardia abscessus_A. The sequence continues at coordinate 987,239 of NZ_JADLQO010000001.1, forward strand.
AATGCCGGTGGTGCCCACCGCGACCGCCGCCAGCGCGGCCAGCGATCCGGCCAGTCCGGCGTACACGCCGAAGTGGTGGGTCCATTTGGTGGGGGTGAACATCATCAGGAACAGCGACGCGAACACGATGCCGAGAATGCGCACCGAAGGGCCGCGCGAGGTGCCGGGAATCCGCCCCTTGCGCAGCACTTGCAGCACGCAGACCAGCAGGCACAGCAGCATCACCAGCACGCCGAACCGCCGCGCCAATGAACCGTCGGGCGAGAGCATGAGCAGCGAATCCCAGCGGGTGCGCTCGTCGAACCACGCGACGTTCGGGCCGACGATCGTGCGGACCCGGGTGGCTTCCAGCACCGTCGCCAGCGTCTGGTCGGCGAAGATCACCACGAGCACCAGCGTGCCCGCGGCCAAGCCGGGCGCGAGCAGCGCGGCGAACCGGAACGCCGCGGCGGCCCGGGACGGCTTGCGCACGTCCGTGGGGGCGTTCACCGCGGCCGCGGCTTCGGCGGAGCCCGCGGCGGCCGCGTCCGCGTCGGGCCCGGTGCGGGCCGGGACGACCCCGCGGGCCCGTTTGACGATGATCAGCAGCACCGGTCGCGAACCGGCGATCAGCGCCGCGATGCAGATCAGGCCGGTGGGGCCTGCCGCGAGCGAGAACGCGGCGATCAGGACGGCCACCGCGGCGGGCAGCAGCCGTCCGGTCGCGACGGCGCGTTCGATCGAGCACCAGGTGAGCAACGCGCCCGCCGCGATCAGCGGCTCGGGACGCAGACCGTTGTCGTAGGGCAGCCAGAACGCGAGGAACACCAGCCCCGCCGTCCACAGCGCCACCTTGTTGCGCCGCACCCGGGCGCCCAGGCGCGGCAGCACTTCCCGGCTGATCACCAGCCAGCAGACGATGCCGGCCAGGAGGGTGGGCAGCCGCATCCACAGGCTGGCGTCGGAGACCCGGGCCATCCAGGCCAGCACCTCGTAGGACCAGCCGAACGGGGCCTCGGGCACCGCGAACCAGCGGTAGTAGTTCGCCATGTAGCCCGCGTGCTCGGAGGCCCGCGCCATGTTCAGGATGTAACCGTCGTCGGAGGTGTTCGCCCCGATGACGTGCCACAGCGCCAGAATGCCCAGCACCACGCCGTCGGCGGGGGTGACCCGCCACCAGTGGGCGGGCAGGAAGCGCCGCGGTTTACGCCCGTCGGTGGTGTCCAGCAGATGCAGTGCGACCAGTGCGATCAGCGTGAACACGGCGGCGGCGATCATGGCGGCCAGCTTCAGCGGCGTCGGCGTCGAGGAGAAACGCGAGTCGATGTCCGCGTGCACCTGCGCCCCGGCGAGCCGGCCCGCGTCCAGATCGGTGAAGACGCCCACCATCTGCGGCCTGATGTCCCGGCCGACCGTGGACCGGAACGGCGTGCCGTCCTGCCTGGTCACCCCGGTCAGTTCAGCGGTCGTCGCGGCGGCGTCCGACTCGACGCGGATCGTCGCGCAGGACCCGACCTCGTTCAGCGGCGCCGACAGCAGCGGGATGTCCCGCAGCACCACCGAGAGGACTCCGTCGCCGACCGAGACCACCAGCCCCTTGGTCGCCGCTTGGCCGGAGGACACCGGAGCGGTGGACAGCAGTGTGCCCGTCGCGCCGAGTTCTCCCACCAGCGAGCAGGGCAGCGTCGCGCGCAACCGCAGCGGCTCGTAGGACACCAGCGGCGCCGCGACGCTCGCGGGGCCGGGCTGGGGCCAGTCCAGGGTCGCCCGGTCCTGTCGCACCGGCAACAGCGGGGTCAGCAACGCCAGCAGGAATCCGAGAAGCCCGGAGAGGAGGGCGATCAAGCGGATACGGGTGAACGCTCGAGTAGATCGGTCCGGTCGCACGGTGGTTGATGCTAGCTACCGCCCGGTGTGATGCCGACTGCCCCCGACGACCGCAGCGTATGAACGTCCCACAGCCAGACGTCCTCGACCCGGGTGGGCGCGAAGCCGAGCAGTTGGGTGACGGTTTCCCGGAGCGCCTCGCCGTTCTTCGTCGCGGGCAGCACCAGCACGTCGGCCTGCCAGAACCGCAGGTCCGTCAGCGCGCGGGTGCGCACGTCGGCGTCGATCGGGGGGACCACCCCGGTGTCCTGCGCCTGCACCAGCAGTGTGGTGGTCGGGCGGGCCTCGGGGCCGTAGATCCCCTTCTTGGTCGTACCGGTCGGGCCGACGAAGTAACCACCGGCCAGTGGGAAGGAGAAACCGGCGTCGGCCTGCCAGCGCAGCGCTCGCGCGTCGGGCGGCCGTGGCGGCGGCACCATGACCACCGAGCCGTCGCCGACATAGCCGCGGACGGTGCCGTCGGCGAAGAAATCCGGTGTCGGCGCCCGCTCCACCACGGGGAGGATGGTCGGGGTCAGCGGCAGCAGCGCGCAGATGACCGCGGCGAACCAAGCGAGCGGCTTCCAGTCCACCGCCGACTGCGTCCAGCTGGTCACCGCCCGCTCGGTGGCCAGCGCGAGCACCACCGCGATGGCCGGGATCGCGGCCATGCTGAGCCTGCTCTCCAGCACGGTGTTCAGCAGCGGCACCTGTTCGGCCCAGCGCCACGGCAGTTCGATGCCGGTCGGCCGCTTGCCGATCGTGGCGACCGCGCCCAGCGAAAGCACGCCGAAGACGGCGATCACCACGCCCGCGGCCCGCACGACGCGGTCGCGCCACAGCAGTCCCACCGTGAAGACCACCAGGAACAGCAGCGGCCAGCCGAAGTAGGCGTTCTGCTCGGTCGGGTTGATCGCCACGTTCTCGCCGGGCGCGAATACCCCGCCCAGCGATTCGGAGGGGAACTGCACCAGCGCTCGCAGGTCGTTGCCCATCGGCCCGTGGTCGATCGAGCGATAGCTCTGTGGTCCGAAGAACTGCCACCACAGCGGAATCTCGGTGAGCGCCAGCGTGATCACCGCGGCCAGCAGCACGGTCGGGGCGAGCGCCCGTGTCACGCGCAGTGCGACGCCCGGAACATGCAGGTAGTAGACGAGCGCGAACAGTCCGAACGCGAGGGCGAAGATCAACAGCGGCTCCTCGCCGAGCGCGATCTGCAGGGCGACCAGCAGGCCGAGTGTGACGGCATCGCGCACCCGTCCGCGCGGCCGATCCGGTTCCGCCCCGGCGGCTCGCCGCGCCATCCCGATCAGCTGGCCCGCGATGATCGGAAGCAGAAGCAACACGACGAAATTCGGGTGTGCGTTGGCGTGCGAGATCATCCCGGGCGCGAAACCGCAGAACAGGCCGCCGATCACCGCCGCGACCCGGGAACGGACGAGCGTACGGGCGAACAGGAGATACCAGGCGAAGGCGGTACCGGCCAGCCCGAGGGTGAGTACCAGCACGAATGTGACGGTGGGACCGAACAGCAGGGTGACCGGCGTCAGCGGCACGCCGACGCCGAACATGGCCGTATTGGCCATCATGTTCACTCCGGCCGGGAAGTTCTGCAGATCGGTGCCGAGCGGATTCCGCAGCGTGGCCACCGAATGCGCGGTGACCGCGAAGAACCACTCCCACATCGTTTGGTCCTGACCGCTCTTGATCAGGTATCCGCTGCCGGTATTACGCCACTGGCCCGAGAGCACCGCCGCGGCCAGCGCCAGGTAACCCATGCCGACGAGCAGATCGGCGCCACCGATCCGGAAGATCCGGCGCGTGCGCGCGGGGCTGCTGAGCACTCCGGCCGCTGTCGTCTCCCTCGCCGCGACTGCGACCGCCGCCGATTCCGCTTGTTCACCGGTATCGACGTCCTGTGGCCATGCCACCTGCGCATCACTCCTCGCCAGCGCTGAATCAGCCGCCTTCCGTACCAACCACGCTGTGCGCGGACCGACAAACGGAAGGGTTATCCATTCGGCGCGAGTTCAATCACCCGTGTTTCGGGCGAGATCGCTCAGCGGTGCACGGTGACGAGCGTGAACGGCCCGATGTCGGTGGTGGTGAAACGTGGGTCGGCGAACAGCTCCTTGGGGAAACTCACCGTGTAGCGCTCGACGTTCGGGTCGTTCGGGTAGACGTCTTTGGCCAGCCGCAGCGTGTAGGCGTCGCCGCTGCGCCGGAACAGGAACGCGTCCGGCGCGCGCCACGGGCTCGCCGCCAGCGCGTCGAGCAGCTCCTGCGGCGTCTTCAGTTCGCTCCAGCGCTCGATGGTCGCCGCACGGCCCGCGAAATCGGCGAGCGGGTTGGCGTAGTGCGAGGTGAGGGCCTGGAAGCCGAGGTAGGGATAGAAGGAGAGGAAGCTGGTGTCGGCGGTGAGCACCACCGTGTCCGAACGGGGGCGTCCGATCTGTGCGATGAGCGCCGCGTCCACCTTGGCATAGGACGACACCGCCGAGGCAGCCCGCTGGTCGGCCCGATGTCCGTCGCCGTCGGTGTCGGTGTAAGCGGTGGTGATCTCCGAAGACAGGATGTGCGTGATGTTCTGGGTGAAGGCCAACGCGCCGACCGTCGCGACGACGATCGCGACGAGCCGGAACCGGGCGGGCTCGTTCAACGCCTGGTAGATCGCCCGCGCGCCCTCCACGAACCCGAACGCGCCCGCCACCGACAGCAGCACCAGCAGCACCGGCTCCAGGCGGAACGACAGCAGCGTGGTGCCCGCGGCGGTCGCCGCCATGGACAGCAGCGTCCACAGGTAGATCGCCGCCACGCCGATCCCCAGCGCCTGCGCCCGTCGCGACGACGCGGCGCGCAGCACCAGCCAGATCGTGCCGATCAGGCACAGCGCACCCAGCAGGGAGAAGTGGAACATCGGCAGCGGCAGCTCCGCTCCCGCTTCCGGTAGGTAGTGCAGAGCGGTTCCGGAACTCGCCGTGGTGCTGCGCAGCGCCTTCGCCAGGTACGGCCCCCACACGATGAGCGCGATCAGACCGGAAAGCGCTCCGATCACCACCAGCCGCGTGAGCGGCGCAACCGCGGCGCGCCAGGCGGGACGGCCGGTGTCCACGGCCGCACGGGTACGGCGCGGATGGTTCGTTCGGCGCTGTCGACGAACCGCGAGCACGGCCGACAGCAGACCCATCAACGCCACCGCGAAGGCGGCCACCAGGAAGTAGAGGGTGTAGAAGGTGGCTGCCCAGCCGAGGAACAGTCCGGTGCCGACGACCGCGCCCCAGCCGCCCGCAGTGCGGTCGGCCGACCCGGATCGCACGTCCTCCAGAGGCCGGTACAGCGCGCCCCAGGCGAGCACGAGCGCGGGCGGAAGCAGTAGCACGATGACGGCGCTGTACGCCTCGGGCGCGGCGTAGGCCAGCGTGACCGCCGTGCTCGCCGCCGTGACGCCGACGGCCCAGTCCGCGCGGATCAGCTTCGACCACAGCACCAGCGCGACGACCGCGGCTACCGCGAGGAAGCCGATCGCGTACGGCTTGAACACTTCCCAGCCGTCCATGCCGAGCAGGTTCGCCACCCGCCCGCCGATCCAGAACCAGCCCGCGGGGTAGAACGACGGCAGATCCGCGTACGTCATGTCGCGCAGCGCGGCGGAATCGGTGAGCCGGGTGAGGAATTCGGTGCGGAACTCCTGATCCACCGAGACGCCGAACAGGTACAGCTTCGTCGCCGCCAGCGGCATGCCGAGGGTGAACGTGACGAACGTCGAAAGACCGGCCCAGGACAGCGGTTTCGCCAGCCAGGGCGACTTGCGCAGCCGCAGCAGCGCGATGGCGACCGCGAGCAGCGCCGCCGCACCGACCTGCCCCACCGTGGTCAGCGCGCGCGTCACGTTGGAGGAGTTGAAGGCGGGCCACTGCACCATGGAGAACGCGACGAGCCCGACGGCGGCCACCACCGCGGCCACGAGGGCGGCGAGCGCGGCCTCTCCGACCCCGGAGGCGATCTGCCGCACCACGAGCGCCTTGCGTCCCGGCGCCGGGGCCGGATCGACGGGACGCGGCGGCGCTTCGCCGGTCGCGGTCACCGTGCTCAACGGACCGCTCCGCGCACGTCGCATGGGGTTACTCGCATGGCGCCTCCGGGTTCACAGGATCCACTCCGTCAGACGATAGGTGCCCGCGCGATCACCGATCACGCGGGCACGGGGTCCGAGCTCGTTCGCCGAAGGTCAGATCGGCAGTCTGCGGAAGATCGAGCGCGGGATGTGCCGCAGGACCATCATCACGAAGCGGAAGGCTCCCGGCGCCCAGACCAGTTCCTTCCCCTTCTGCGACGCCGACACCGCCAGCACCGCGATGTCTTCCTTGTCGACGGTGAGCGGAGCCTCTTTGACGTGCGCGGAGAACCTGGTCCGCACCATGCCGGGCCGGATCACCAGCACACGGGGCCCGTGCGGGCGCAGCGCTTCGCCGAGTCCGAGGTAGAAGCCGTCCAGGCCGGCCTTTGTCGACCCGTAGACGAAGTTCGAGCGGCGCACCCGTTCACCGGCGACGGAGGACAGGGCGATGATCCGCCCGAAGCCCTGCGCCTTCATCTTCTCGCCGACCAGCACGCCGACCGACACCGCCGCGGTGTAGTTGACCTGGGCGACCAGCACCGCCTTGCGCTGGTTCTGCCACAACTCCTCAGCGTCGCCGTCGAGCGCGAAGGCGACGATGGCGACGTCCACGTCGCCGGAGTCCCACGCCGCGTCGATCACCTTGGCGTGGCCGTCGGTGTCGAGTGCGTCGAAGTCGATGACGTCGACCTCGCTCGCGCCCGCGGCCTTCATCTGGGCGACCGCGTCCTCACGCAGCGGATCACCGGGCAGCGCCGCGAGGGTGATGCGCGCGGGGCCCTTCTTCAGGTACTCCGCGCAGATTGCCAAGCCGATCTCCGAGGTGCCACCCAGCAGCAGAATCGACTGCGGGTTGCCAACGGCATTGATCACTGCAGCTCCAGCCTTCTCGCCATATCGGACATGAAAACACCGGTGGGATCGACGCTGCGGCGGACCTTGATCCACTCGTCGATCCGGGGATACATCCGGTGGAACGTCTCGGCGGTGGTCCGCGAATCCTTCGCGGTGTACAGCCGCCCGCCGAACTCGAGCACCCGCCGGTCCAGTTCGCCAACGAGTTCGTTGAGGCCCGGCTTGATCGGGAAGTCGACGCAGATGTTCCAGCCGGGCATCGGGAAGCTCAGCGGGGCCTGGTTGCCCGGGCCGAACAGCTTGAACACGTTCAGCGCGGAGTAGTGCCCGGACGCCTGGATGTCGACGATGATCCGCTTGAACTCCTCGACCGCCTCGGTCGGCACCACGAACTGGTACTGCAGGAAGCCGTTGGAGCCGTAGCCGCGGTTCCATTCCGCGATCATGTCCAGCGGGTGATAGAACTGCGTCAGGTTCTGCACCTTGCCGGTGTAGTTGCCGCCCATCCGGTAGTACGCCTCGCCGATGGACATCAGCGTCAGCTTGTTCATCGTCCAGTTCGGGAAGATGTCCGGGACGGTCATCAGCTGCGGCGCGTCGAACTTCAGCGGCTTGCTGCGCAGCCGCTTGGGCAGCTCGTCGAGTTTCGCGAGCCTGCCCCGGGTGATGGTGGCCCTGCCCAGCTTGGGCAGCGGGCTGATCACGTCGAACCAGGCGCTCGAGTAGGTGTAGTTCGACTCGCTGCCGTCGCTGTGCGCGGCGATGGTCTCCTCGAGGGTCGTGGTCTTCACGCCGTCGTTGAGGAAGTAGGCGGTCTCCGTCGGCACCATCTCGATGGTGGCGCGCAGGATGATGCCGGTGAGTCCGTTGCCGCCGACGGTCGCCCAGAACAGCTTGGTGTTGCGCTTCGGTGTGATGTGCTGCACCTGCCCGTCGGCGGTGAGCAGATCGATCGAGCGCACGTGGTTGCCGAAGCTGCCTTCGCTGTGATGGTTCTTGCCGTGGATGTCGGAGGCGATCGCGCCGCCGATGGTCACCTGGCGGGTGCCGGGGAGCACCGGCACCCAGAGGCCGAACGGTAGCGCGGCCTTCATGAGCTGGTCCAGGCTGACGCCGCCGTCCACGTCCACGATCCGGGTGTCGCGATCGATGCGGTGGATGTTGTTCAGCGCGGTCATATCGATGACCAGGCCGCCTGCGTTCTGCGCGTGGTCGCCGTAGGAGCGGCCGAGGCCGCGTGCGATCACGCCGCGCCGCAGGTGGGCGGGCTTGCCGTCGTTGTCCTCGGCGACCATGGCGACTGCCTTGGCGATCAGTTCGGGATCGCTGGTCGAGAGCACTTCGGAAGAGGTAGGCGCGGTGCGACCCCACCCGGTCAACGTGCGGGTGCGCGTCGGAAGAGTGAACGCGGTACCCGCGGCCGGGTCGTCATTCATGACGCCGGCGCCGTTCCCGGTTGTCTTGGTGGCGGTCGGAGCTTTCGTGGACATCGGCATAGAGGCTACAGGTATGACGCCAGATGGGGACGGGGTCGCTCTACCCCTGAGTAGTGACGTACGCGTCGTTTGAGACCGAATCCGCCGCTCGCCCCGGTCGGCGCTACGCTCGTCGGCGTGCCAGCCGAACCCCACTTGCCGCTTCCGACCGAGTTGCCACTGGTCGACGAGCCCGCCGGCGCGAGCGACGGGCCCGAAGGAGGCAGCGTGCGTAACCACGCAGGGTCCCGGGAGCGCCGAATCGAACCCAGCACCGAGGTCGACCTCAAGACGCAGATCATCCGGTTCACCCTCACCGGCGGGTTCTCGGCCGTGGTCGACTACGGGCTCTACAGCCTGCTGCTCAACCTGGTCGGCCTCCCGGTCGGCGTCGCCAAGTCGATCGGCTTCGTGGCGGGCACCACGACGGCCTACCTGATCAATCGCCGCTGGACCTTCCAGGCCCCGCCCAGCCGCGTCCGCTTCTTCGCGGTGGTCGCGCTCTACGCGGTGACCTTCGCGGTGCAGGTCGGCATCAACAACCTGCTCTACTTCGCCCTCCCCGGCGAGTGGTGGCGGCAGCCGCTGGCCTTCGTCGTCGCCCAGGGCACCGCGACGGTCATCAATTTCGTCGTCCAGCGCTTGGTGATCTTCAAGATCCGCTGAGCGATGAGCCGAACGGGAGGCCCCGGACCATGTGGTCTGGGCCTCCCGCTTTGCTGCTCGGATCGCGGCGTTCTGGCCTGAGGGTTGGGAGTAGTCGTGGGAGAGGTCGGGACGGCCCGTTCCTCAGCGCCCAGCCGGCTGTACCCAGCGCCGTAGGGCGTCGATGGTGGTCTCCGGTGAGGTGTTGAAACACAAGCGTATTCCGGGCGCGATCTCGGTGACCACGTTCACGAGACGTTCGAACAGCAGGGTGTGCTCGGCCGCCATGCGTACGCCCGCGCCGATCATGGCGACACCGAACGACCCGCCCGCAGCGCATTCGCGCAGTTTCGTCTCTGCCGCATCGGGATCCGCGGGCACCTGGCAGGACACGATGTCGAATCCGGCCGCACGGAGCGCGGCCTCGCCCGCCTCGATGCGCGCGGTGAGGGTCGCTTCATCGATAGCCGGATAGCGGCTGTAGTCGACGGCGCTGGGATGCAGTCCGATCGACAGCACGGTCGTGCTGCTGGAATTCCGTCGTTCCACTGAATGATCCTCCGGTCTCACCATGAATACGAACAGTGCCACGCACAGGCCCAGCAGCGCGACGACCATCCCCGCCGCCCTCACCACGAGGTGGTGCCATTCCTGTCGAAGAACCCGCCGGTGGGTCCGTCGGGACCTACGGAAGCCAGCTCGATGATCGCGTCGGTGCCCTCGGTGACGGTCTGGAAACCGGTATGGCCGTTGAGGTCGGTGGCCGTGAAACCGGGATCCACCGCATTGACACGGATGTCGTCCAGGGCGAGGGCATACATGGTTGTGAGCATGTTCAGGGCGGCTTTGGTCGTCGGGTAGCCCAGCGCGAGCGGTAGCTGGCCCTGCCACTTCGGGTCGGTGACGGTCGCGATCGAACCCATGCCGCTGGAGACCATGACGATGCGTGGGTGGTCGGACGCGCGCAGCAGCGGCAGAAAGGCGTGAATCACCCGGATCGGGCCGAAGACATTGGTTTCGAACGCCCCGCGCACCACGTCGACGCGCGTATCGGCCGGATGAGTACGCGGGCCGCCGATAGCGGCATTGTTGATCAGCACGTCGAGGCGGCCTGCATAAGCCTTCACGGCGTCGGCCGCCGCGGCCACGGATTCGTCCGACGTCACGTCCAGTTGGACGAAGCGGGTCCGCAAACCCTCCTCGGCCAGCTCGACCACCGCCCTGGTGCCGCGCGTGGTGTCGCGGGCGGCGAGGAACACCTCCCAGCCCGATCCGGCCAGTCGGCGTACGGTTTCCCGTCCGAGTCCTTTGTTCGCTCCGGTCACCAGGGCGATCGTCGTTGTCGTCATCCTCGTAGCCTCGCGCCGGTCACCCGCCGACTCCAGGGCCTACGAGTCATGGGACGGCCGGTACCACCCCGGACCGCCGGTCCTACGGCAGGATATGAAGGTGGACAGAGTCGAATTGGCCATGGTGCTGCGCACCGCGCGCTCGCGCATCCAACCCGCCGCCGCGGGGCTGCCTGCTGGATCCCGCAGACAGGTTCCCGGGCTGCGGCGCGAGGAAGTCGCTCAGCTGGCCGGGCTCAGCGTCGACTACATCATCCGGCTCGAGCAAGGGCGCGGCCCCAAACCCTCCGATCAGGTGCTGGACGCCCTGTCCAGGGCGCTGCGATTGACCGACTCCGACCGCGATCTGATCTTCCGGCTCGCCGGATCCGATCCTCCGCAGGCCGGGCGCATTCCGCTGCTCATCCGGCCCAGCGTCATGCGCCTACTGGACCGCATGGCGGATCTGCCCGCCCTGGTGCTGTCCGCCAAATCCGATGTGCTGGCCTGGAATCCGCTGGCGGCGGCGCTGTTCGGTGACTTCTCCGAGCGGCCACCGGTCCAGCGCAACATCATGTGGCAGCGCTTCCTCGGCGCAGGGCTCGACCGGCTGGTCATGACGCCGGAGGAGGAAGCGGCCAATGCCGTCGACTGCGTCGGCTGTCTGCGCACGGTACAGGCCAAGTACCCGAAGGATCCCGGCCTCGCTCAGCTGATCGACGAACTCCGATTCGGCAGTGCGCGATTCGATGAGCTGTGGCGGGCTGGACGTTCCGGACGGCTGCGTAGCCTCACCACAACCCTCGCACACCCAGACCTGGGCACCCTCACCCTCGACTGCGACGCCCTGCTGGTGGCCGAGGCAGATCAGAACGTCGTCGTCTACTCGGCCGCCCCAGGCACTCCCACGGCCTCGGCCCTCGAACTGCTCCGTGTCACCGGCCTCGAACGATTCGAGCCGACCGGCTGATGTGCCGTGGCCGCCCTCGCGGCGAGATAGGTGGCAACCGAGGCTGATTCCGCGGCCAAGTGGGTCGGGTTGGTCGCGATGAACAGTGAGTCGGCGGCCAGATTGCCGACCACGTGCCAGGTGGGGTCCGGGTGTCCGTCGACGAGAAGGCGACGGGTGCCGGGCTGAGCCCGTAGGCCTCCGGTCGGTGCGAGTTCCGCCGTGCCGGCCGCGAGCAGCGACTCCAGCAAAGGCTCGGTTGCCTGAGGTGTCGTGTAGGCAGGCGGATTGACCGCGTTGACGACGATATCGGCGGTCCACACCGTCTCGTCGGTGATCTGGAAACCGCCTCCGTCACCGGCTTCGATCGCGGTGACGCCACGATGCAAGCGCAGCTGCCCCGAGTTCAGCAAGTCGAGGACGATAGTGGCATTGTGCGGAACCATAGGTGAGGTCAGGCTGTTGATCGTGCGGAAGTATTCGGCGCGCAGCATCTGCTGGTGTCGGACCGGGAGCGCGGGCCACAGAATGGGCCCCACCATCCGGGTCACCATGACCAACAACCGGCGGCCGAGCTCTGGGGAGTCGATCTCGGCGATTTGGCGCTTCAATCGGGTGGCGGGCTCGTCGGCTCCGGTGTCCAGAATCTCCGCCGCGAACCTGTCGAAGTCTTCGCCCAGGTCGTCGAGTTCGGCGCGCATGAGCGCGACCACATCATCGAGGCCCGCGCCCGCTGCCGCGAGGCGCATCGCGTTGGGCGGGACGAGGTGACGCGGCGCCAACGGCGCGGGACGCTGCATCACAAAGGGAAGGACACCGCTTCGAGACAGGAAGCTGATCGGGCCGATGTGGCCGTTCGCCTTCAGCGATGCCGCGATATCCACCGCCGTGAGACCGCTGCCGATCACCGCGACATGCGCATCCCGGTGCACGTGAGTCAGGGTGTCCGCCAGCGGATACGGCTCGACGAAGAACCCGGCGGTTCCGGTGAGTCCGTAATGGTCGCGAGGGCTGCCGCTACCGACGCAGAGAACGGCATGGTCCACGTGGTAGCGACCGCCGCTGCCGGTGACCAGAACATTCGAGTCGCCGCCCACGAATCCTGTGACCGGCTCGTTCACTACCTCGATCCGCCAACCTTCACCGCGCAGTCGTGCGATCGCTGTCCGGGCAGTCTCTTCGAGGTAATCGCCGTACACCCTGCGGGGGACGATGGGCACGCCCAATCCCTCATCGTGGAATGCGCTCCAGTCACCGTGGTCCCGCAGCCAACGTTCGAAGTGTCCCGCGTCATCGAGGCGCATCGACATCCGTGCGGGTGGGGCGTTCACGCGCACCGCATCGAGGTCCGGCTGGTACGGGCGGCCCCGCCATGAGGCGGGCGAGCCATCGAAGACCGTGATGTCGCCGGGCGGTGGGTCCAGTCGGGCGAGTGCGTCGAGCAGGCCCACACCTGCGACGCCTGCTCCGACGATGCCGATCTTCATGGTTTCTCCATCCTGTGGTCGGTTCGCGGAAGGTGGGGCCCAGGACCCCAGCGAACTCTGCGCTGTATCTGCGCAGCCAGCGTCGCTCGGCGAGTTCACGAGTGGAATCCCGCGATTGCGGGGACATGGTCGACACGTAGGGCGTATGCGGGCCGGACGACGGTGGTGGTGAGAGTGTGGCGAGACCGGCCTTCCCGAAACTGCGGGAAGCGATCCCTCGATTGCGGGATGGTCGGCCTCCCCAGGCGAGACCAGAATGGTCGATATGAGCGCGTCCGGCCATACGATCGAGGCCCTGTTCACCAGCATCGATCGGGCGTCCGACGCACATGCGCTGTTCGCCGTCGCGTCCACCCGGTTGCGCGAGATATCTCCGTTCGACGCTGCGGTCTGGGTGGCGACCGACCCGCTCAACGGCTTGACGACCGCACCGGTGCGGGTGGAGAACCTGCCCGAGGGAGGATGCGGGGACTACTGGGAAACCGAGCTCTCAGCCGAACATGTGAACACGTTCCGCGACCTGGCACGCGCTTCGGTGCCCGTGGCGGGGCTGCGCGAGGCAACCGGGGACCGCCCTGCATCGAGCTCCCTGTACCGAAAATTCATGTGTCCACGCGGTTTCGATGATGAGCTGCGGGCAGTTCTGCGGGTCGACGGCCAACGATGGGGACACCTCAGCCTGTTTCGCGAGCGAGGGCGACATCCGTTCCGCGACGAAGACATCGCGCTTGTCCACGCGATCTCCGTTCCGATGGCGCGGCGACTCCGGAGCTTCGCGCGGCCGGTAGCCGGCGCTCCCCGCGATCTGGCCGCGACTCCCGGCATGCTGCTGTTCGACACAGCAGGCTCGCTCGTATCGATCAACGACGAGGCACGCCATCTACTCGCCGAAATGCCTGTCGGCCCCGCCCTTCCGACTGAGCAGGGGATCGCCCTGCCCCTACCGACCTGGGTCCTCACCACCGCGGGCCACACTCGGATGACCGGAGAGAACGCACGTATTCGCGTCCGGACGAGAACCGGACGCTGGTTGGTGTGTCACGCGTCCAGCCTGCGGGACAGCGCTGACGCAGCGGCCATGACCGCACTCGTTCTCGCACCGGCCAGACCCACGGACGTGGCATCGCTGATCGTGGCGGCCTACGCCCTGACCGATCGAGAAGTGGATGTCACCGAACTGATCGCCCGAGGTCTGTCCACCGCGCAGATCGCCGCGCAACTGTTTCTGTCGGCACACACCGTCCGCGACCACGTGAAAGCCATTTTCGAGAAGGTCGGCGTCACCAGCCGCGGCGAACTCGTCGCCAAACTCTTCACCGACCATTACGAACCCACCGCCGCCCGAAACACACTGCGCATCATGGACGGCGATATGGACCAGCGACTCATCTGATGCGGGCCCAGCGAAAGCACGCAGAACGGCCCGGCCTGACCTTTCGAATCAGACCGGGCCGTGTTGATCGGCGTGGCTAGGAGTGGTTGAATTCGCCGTCCGTCACGCCTGCGGTGAAGGCGTCCCATTCGCTGGGGGTGAACACCAGTGCGGGGCCGGTCGGATTCTTCGAGTCGCGGACACCGACCATGCCCCCGTCGAGATGTGCAACCTCAACGCAGTCACCGCTTGGTTGGCTGCGGGTGCTCTTGAACCAATTCGCCCCGGACAAGTCCCTGGTCACGCGGCATACTCCTCTGCAATATTCTGCACCAAAACTCTGGTGTCATCCTCGCTCAACGCTACCTGGAGGAGGTTCGCCACTGTCGCCCTGTGGCGCTCGATCACACTATCCTCTTCCAGGAACAACGCTCCCGTGAAGCCTTCTACGAACACGACAGGTGGCTCGTTCATTCGACTGACGTGCAGGGGTGGGAAGTCGAACAGAGTGAACGACTGGACTATCAGTCCAAGGTGGCCTCCGGCATCGAAGGGAATCATGCGAACAGACACGTTCGGTAGGCTCCCGATTTCGGCGAGGTGGCGCGATTGCTCGCCCATTACGTCCCGGCCGCCGACTTGGTGACGGAGCACCGATTCCGACAGCAGCACTTCCACTGAAAAGTCGGGATCTTCGACGAGCCTGCGCTGTCGCCGCGCGGCCAGTTCGAGTCTTCGCTCCACGTCGACAGCTGACATTGCTGGGTCGGCTGTCTTGACGAGCCATCTGCGATACGCGGGCGTTTGCAGCAAGCCAGGCAGCAAAGTCAGGTGGAAGCTCGTCATCCGGCGGCATGCTTGCTCGAGGCTCATGAAGTGATCGAAATGCGGATTCACCACATCGGCGTATGCGCGCCACCAGCCGCTTGACGGGTCGCCCTTGGCGGCCTTGACCTCCTGAAGAAGGCCGAGCAGTTCCGTACGGGCGGCTTCGTCGGCCTCGTAGAAGTCCAGCAGATCACGGAATTGTGCAGTGCTGATCCTTGCCGGCCGACCGTCCTCGACTCTGCCGATCGTCTGCTTGGAGACCTCGATCGCCAGCCCTGCTGCGAGCTGGCTTTTTCCGGCGCTGTTGCGTAGCTCGCGCAGCAGTCGCCCGAGTGCCCGCCGCGGGAGCGTGGAACCTGTCATTCCTTAGCCTCGCTATCTGGTTTGGCTCGTACTGGACCGAGTTCTGGTGGGCCGCAACACGATGGTTCGCGCCACTATGGAACGGCCCGTATTGGCCGCCCAGTGTAATTGATGAGATGTCCGCAATGGACCGTCCATATCGACAAACCTGTTGTGTACTGAACATGCGCCCGGCGGCCAGAGTTGATGTGTCAACGCGTTTTTCGGCTCTCGCACCCCGGCCGTTCCCGACGCCAACCGGTCGGGGCCGGGCGCACTCCACACGACTTTCGATGTGAGTAGGGGGCTTTCGAGATGGACCATGAACCGTTCGAGGACACTCCGGTGTCGCGGTGCCAGTTCTACCGGCGGGCATGCGGTTTGCCCGCTGTCATCGACCCGCCTGAACTGGGGCGGATCGTCGTGCACGCGGGCAGCGTCTGGGGTATCACGATGCCTGCTCGGCTGGGGCAGGTCGTGCGGGCTCATCTGCACGGTCAGGGGAATTCGGCCGGACCGATCGTCGGCCATCCGCGTTCGGGCCGATGGACGTTCTTGATCCGGCCCGATCTCGGCGAGGCCGACGATATGCGCCTGTTCGCCGAGTTGTTCCGGCTGGATGTGTCCGTCGCTCGCGCGGGGGCGGCTATCGCGCTGCCGTCGCCCACCGCGTCGGCCGGGGCGATTCGGCAGTGGATCGAGCCGCCCGCCAACTGCTTTCGCCCATCCGGGGCGGCTGTCGTGCAGGCAATTCGGGCGTGGGCCGATCAGATGACGTATCGCGGCCCGCGACCGGTGACGCGAAGCGCTGACCTGCCGTTCGGGATCGCCGAGGTACGCCGGTGATGGTCGCGAGCGTCATCGCCGGATGCGCCGTTTTGTGGGTCATGGCGAACTTCTTCGTCGCCATGGCGGTGCTGGAGCGCGCCGGTTGCGAAAGCGTGTGCCGCGCGCGTCCTGCCGTTACCTCTGCCGAGGTGGCGGGGACCGTGACCTGGATGCAGGCGCGAACGTTGCCGACCACCTGCCCGCTGGTGGTCGAGCGTCGGGTGTCGGCGTGAGCTGATGTTGGGCGCGCTCGGCCGCGTACCGACCTTCAGGGACCGCTGACCAGTGTGTCGGCCAGCTCGTTCTTCTGCGCCTTCGCTCCGAAGTAGTCGCCGCCCTTGGCGCGCGTGTTGTCGGTGCCCCACTCGCGTTGTTCGCGCGGGGCGGGCACCAGATGCGGAATGTGTTTCCGGCAGTGGATGTACGCCTCTTCCACGTCGACCACTACCCAGTGTTCGGCGACGCGGCCCTTGTGGTTGACGGGAAGGTCGGTTACGACGCTGCGGAGGACGGGATCGGGGACGAGGTGTGCCGAACCGTTGATGTGCAGCCCGATGAGGTCGCGCACGAAATCGATGAGCAGAATCCCGACGTGCGGGTTCTCCAGGATATTGCCGAGGCTGGCCATCACGCCGTTGCCACGATATTCCGGGTAGGCGATCCTGCGTTCGTCGATGACGTGTAGGAAACCGGGAACCCCGGCTCGGAAACTCGAGTCGCATTCGCCGTGTTTGTCCGCCGTGGCGATGAACGCCATATCCATCCGTCCGATGAATTCGATCATCGTCGGGTTGAGCCGATCGAGCACTTGATCGTCGTAGAAGCGCTGGGCTCGATCCTGTGTTCCATACCGTTCCTGCAGCTCACGCTCGCCGTCGCTGCCGTTGCGTGTACCGGGCATTGCCGCCCCTTCTGGTCGCCGGAATCCGGGGTCCACCAGGCTCGACGTTGAACCGCGGTCGTACCGAGATCGCGACAATTTTAGATGAGAAGCACGCGGCAAAACGTCGGAATCCAGGTAGATCATGCCTGTGATTCGCGTGCGGCGCAGGGATTTCCGTAGATTAGCTAAGAGCCGACCGGCCGGAATAATTTCCGGCCGGTCGGGATTTGCGGAGTGATGTGCGGTGCCTCAGGCAGGGGTCAGCGTGACCGGTACCCCGTTGAACACGGCGTTTCCGGAAGGCGCGTCGACCACCGAATCATCGGTGAGCACATTGGCGTTGACGCCCGCGTGCGCGCGGGCCACGGTCTGCGTGCTGTCGACATGTCCCCATCCGTGCGGCAGGCTCACCACGCCGGGCATGATGGCCTCGGTCGGCTCCAGCGGAACCGTCAGCGTGCCGGCGGCGGACTTGACCACCGCTCGGTCGCCGAGTCCGAGCCGCGCCACGTCCGCCGGATTGATGTGCAGTGTGCAGCGATTCGATCCGCTCACCAGCGGTGCGATGTTGTGCATCCAGCTGTTGTTGGACCGCAGCTGCCGCCGCCCGATCAGCACGATCTCCGGTGCGGCGTCGGACAGTCGCGCCCGCATCCGCGCCACGTCGTCGAGCAGCGGCTGCGGGGCCAGGTCCACCTTCGCGGTCGCGGTGCGGAGCACGCCGGGCAGCCGTGGCTGCAAGGGGCCGAGGTCGATGCCGTGCGGGTTGTCCAGCAGCACCTGCAGATTGAGCGTGCCGCCGTTCCATTCCCCGTACGGCCCGAGGCGCAGCATCAGGTCGATGCGCTGCTCGGTGCTGTTCTCGCCGATCAGGTCCCCGCGCCGCTGCGCGAACCCGGCCTTGTGCAGCAGGCCCGCGATGACGAGTTCGTCCACGGCGGTGAGCGGATCGACCCCGTCGGAGCCGTTGTGCGGCCTGCCGGTCAGCGCCGCGGCCAGACGAGCCAGGACGGCGGGCTCGGACGGCCGGTCACCCAGCGGCACCAGCGGGCGCGAGTAGCGGGTGTAGTTCCGCACGGCGAATTGCAGAAGCGCGAAATCGTAATGCGCCGACTGGGTGGGGCGCGGGGGAGGCAGGATCACATCGGCGTGCTTGGTGGTTTCGTTCAGGTACCTGTCCACGCTCACCATGAAGTCGAGCTGGGCGAACGCCTCGTCCAGGCGCGCGCCGCTCGGCGCGGACAGCACCGGATTACCGGCGACCGTCACCAGCGCGCGGATCTGCCCCGTGCCGGGCGTGGTGATCTCGTCGGCGAGCGTCGCGACGGGCAGTTCGCCCATCGCCTCGGGCAGTTCGCGTACCCGGCTGGTCCAGCGTCCGATGCGGAACGGCCTGGTACGCGGGATGCCGCCCGCGGCGGCGGTGGCGAACATCGCGCCGCCGGGGGAATCGAGGTTGCCGGTCAGCGCGTTGATCGCGTCGACGAGCCACTGCGTGATCGTGCCGAACTCGGCGGTGCAGGTGCCGATGCGGGCGTACACCGCCGCGGTCGGCGCTGCCGCGAGCTCCCGGGCCAGGCGCACGATCGTGGACGCGGGGACGCCGGTGCGGGCCGCGACCGTATCCGGGTCGAAGGCAGCGGCGGCGGTGCGCAATTCGTCCAGGCCGGTGACCTCGACGCGCAGATCGGTCAGCTGCTCGGCGAACAGTGTGTGCACGATGCCGAAAAGCAGGTAGGCATCGCTGCCCGGCCGGATGAACAGGTGCTCGTCGGCCAGTTTCGCGGTGCGGGTCACCCGCGGGTCGACCACCACGAAGCGGCCGCCCCTGCCGCGCAGCGCCTTCAGCCTGCCCGGGAAATCGGGTGCGGTGCACAGCGAGCCGTTCGATTCCAGCGGATTCGCCCCGAGCATCAGCAGATAATCGGTGCGGTCCAGGTCGGGCACGGGCACGGTCAGCGGATCGCCGAACATCAGCCCACTGGCCACCTGCTTGGGCATCTGGTCGGCGGTGCTGGCCGAGAAGATGTTCTTGGTGCCCAGCGCGCGCAGCAGGATGGGCAGGTACAGGGCGCCGGCCACGGTGTGCGCGTTGGGGTTGCCCAAGTAGGCCGCGGCCGACTGGTTTCCGTGCTCGGCGACGACGGCGGGGAAGCGCTCGGCGATGTAGTCGAAGGCTTCGTCCCAGGTCGCGCTACGCCAGGTGCCGGTCGCGCGATCGCGGATCAGCGGTTCGGTCACCCGGTCCGGGTCCTCGTCGAGGTGGCCCAGGCTGGCCCCCTTCGGGCAGATGAAGCCCTTGCTGAAGGGATCGCTGCGGTCGCCGCGAACCGAGGTCACGTGGTCGTCGGGGTCCAGGGTGATTTCCAGGCCGCAGACCGCCTCGCAGAGTGGGCAGGTCCGCAGCAGATTGCGCGATTGCGTGATCGGGGCCATACCCCATCTTGTCGTCCGCGGGTGAAACTGAAAAGAGAACGCTCGACATTCGCAAACGCCAACGCCAAACGACCGGTACCCGGCGGCGCTCCGGGGTGGGGAGCCGGAGCGGCAGGACGGATACCGGTCGCAAACAGGCCGGGTAGCGCGGCCCCGGCCCGCGATCAGCAGGTGAACTCGATCAGGGGCGCGTTGCTCAGCAGGCGATGGTCAGCTTCGCGCGGCGCGACGCGGTGGCCGCGCGCACGGCCGCGGCGATCGCGACGACCGGCGGCACCCAGCGGGCCTCGGCGGGCGCGACGCCCCAGCAGGCCGAACCGGCCGAGAGCTGGGTGGGCGGCAGCGGGATGCCCGCGCCGTCGGTGTACAGGGTGGCGCCGGCCTCGCGCAGCGCCTGCAGCGCCATGGCGGCCTTGCGAACGCCGGTGACCAGGTGGATCTCGCGACGCTCCGGGCCGGGGATCTCGATCACCGCGCCGGACAGGTTGTTCGCGCGCAGGAAGCGGCGGACCTCGCCGGCCAGTTCGCCGGAGACCTCGATGCCGGACAGGTCGTCGTCGGTGATCAGGCTCAGACCGTTGGCCGTTTCGGCGACCGTCCACCCGCGCTGGTTGTAGTCCTGCGCAGCGGCGGTCAGCTCGGCCGCCGTGACGGAAGTCGGAAACGTGGTGCGCACTGTCTTCTCCATTCCCCGGTAGATCTCTGGGTCCTGCATTCATGGGTCGTATCGGCGGGGGCAGCCATGGGCGTTACGGGTTCTCCGAAAGAATTTCCGGAGTGTCGCCTACGTCTCATTTTCGAGGGGTTCGTACGCGTTCCGCCGGGCATCCCGAAGTGGCTCGCCACGGTTGCCACGCAGCTACTTTCAGCCGCGCACCTGGCCTCTCGCTGTGCCGAAGCTGCGAGATCGCTGTGGATGGTCGGGAACGATGTTGCCGGTGCGAAAACATCCCGGTCCCGTGCGTTTCCGGGCTGGATCCGTACGCGCCGAGCAGGGAGGATTCCGGCATGAGCGTCAGGCCCGGAGGCGGCAGCTTGCGTGACCACGTAGGGCCCGCGCATGCCGAGGAGGACAGAGCATGAGCGTCAGGCCCGGAGGAGGACACGGTATGAGTGACGAATCCAACGGCACCGGCGCGCCCGCCGGTGCGCCGGTGGACGAGGAGGAGTTCGAGGCCGAATCGCGCTGGATCGCGTGGAAGGAGTCGGCGGCCAAGCGGTTGTCCGGGGCCGCCGACGAGGATCAGCCCGCCGAGCCGTTCCGTAGCCCGCGCGCGTTCGCGCAGTGGAGCGGCGCGGCCGCGCGCGCCTTGGTCGACGTGCAGTTCCACCGCCCGGCCACCCGCACATTGTTGCCGCTGGCGTACATCCTCGGACTGGTGTTCGCCTTCGCCGTCCCCATCACGCTGACGGTGTCGGCGTGGCGGGTGTCGGCGGTGCTCGGCGTGCTCGCCGCGATGCTGGGCGTCCCGCTGGGCCTGACCATCGCGGCCGCCGTCCGCCTGATGCTCGAGTTCCTGGTGAACGCCTCGCGTCTGGCGACCAGGGTGGAGCACATCAGCGAGCTGGCCGACGACCTGTTCCAGGCGCTGTCGGACGTGGCCGAGCCGGTCAACCAGCTGTCCGAAGACGTTCGGGCGGTGCAGTTCTGGCGCTTCCGCAAGCGAAACCCGCGCAGGTAGGGGACGAAAACGCGTCGCGCGGAAGTAGTTTGACTCCCTGGGGCCATCGGCCTAGCTGAGACACGCACCGTGACCGGTGTGAGTTTCACTGTGAACAATGCTGTTCGGATACCCCGCACAACCACCACGGGTGTCCGGAAAGGCGGCCGCGTCGCAGACCCAGCACGGATCACGGTGCGGCCGGTGTACGGCGAAACAGGGGGGAAGCATGGCTCTACCACAGGGGACGACCGGATCGACGATGCCGCGACGGCAGCTCGGCAGGCAGCTGCGCGATCTGCGCAACCGGGCCGGGATGACCACGCGGGTGGCCGCGCAGCAGCTGGAGTGGTCGGAGGCGAAGATCTGGCGGATCGAGACCGGGCAGACCTCGCTGCGCGGTCTCGATGTCGAGGCGATGTGCAAGGTCTACGGCGCGCCGCCCGACCTGATCGAACCGCTGCGCGCGTTGGCCCGCGACACCAAGGCGAAGGGGTGGTGGACCGCATACGGCGACGTGATCCCGGAGGGCTTCGACGTCTACATCGGACTGGAAGAGGCGGCCACTCGGCTGTCCACCTACGAGAACGAACTCGTCCCGGGACTGCTGCAAACCGAGGGGTACACCCGCGCGGTGTTCGCCGCGGCGTACCCGGAGCTGTCCGCCGACGAACTCGACCGCAGAGTCCGCTTACGGCAGGCCAGGCAGACGCTGGTCTTGCGGAACGACGCACCGCTGCGGCTGGACGCGCTGATCGGCGAGGGCGTGCTGCGGCGGCGGATCGGCGACCCGGCGGTGGTCGCCGAGCAACTCGACCAGCTGCACCGCATGGCCGAGTTGCCGAACGTCCGGGTCCGGCTGGTGCCGATGGACTCCGACTATCACGACGGGATGACCTCGGGCCGGTTCGTGCTGCTCGATTTCCCGGAGGCGCCTTCCGGCGAGCCGTCCGAACCGCCGGTGGTCTATGTGGAGGCGTTCACCGGACCGATCTACGTGGACAAAGAGCACGAGATCGCGCGCTTCCGCGCGGCGTTCGCGAGCATCGAGGCGGTGGCGGTCGACGCGAGCGCGGGTATCGAGGCCGCCCGCCGGGCCCTGTGACCTGCGGACTTTCTCGCGCTGATCAGCACTTCGGCGGGCCGGGCAACTCCCAGGTGTCGCTCAGGACGGCCCGGTGGGTGGGCAGAGCCTGTTCGTAGACCTCGCGGCCCTTCTCGGTGAGGCAGACGAACACGGCGCGGCGATCCTCCGCGCACATGGTGCGCCGGACGAGGCCGTCGCGCTCCAGCCGGGCCACGGCCCGGGACAGCGCGCTCTGACTCAGGTAGATGTCGTTGGCCAGGTCGCTCATGCGGTAGTCGCCGCAGTCCGCGTCCACCAGCCGGTCCAGCGTCTCGAATTCGCTGAGCCCGATGTCATGGCCGTTCTGGAGCGCCTTCTCGAGCGCGCAACTCACCGTCGCGTGCCGGTCGAGCAGCTCGCGCCACTCTCCAACCAGCCCGGTGGGCGCGAGGGCGCGCCGGGCCGTGCTCACGGTGGTCGGCTTCGACATGGCCCCATCTTAGTGGCCCGGGCATGCCCATGCAACTGCATTAAATGTGTTGGCATTTAATGCACGCGCATGTAATGTTCCCCGCATGACTTCACCAGCCACGCTTTCGGCCGCCGCGGCGACCGATCCGACCAGATGGTCAGTCCGGCTTTGGGGCATGCTGATCACGCTGTGCATCGTGCTGTTCCTCGACGGTCTCGACGTTTCGATGATCGGTGTCGCGCTGCCGTCCATCGGCGCCGAACTCGATCTGTCCACCTCCACCCTGCAGTGGCTGGTCAGCGGCTACGTGCTCGGATACGGCGGTCTGTTGCTGCTCGGCGGCCGCACCGCCGACCTGCTCGGGCGGCGCAAGGTCTTCCTGATCGCGCTCGCGGTCTTCGCGGTCGCCTCGCTCGCCGGTGG
Source organism: Nocardia abscessus (assembly GCF_015477775.1). Lineage (GTDB taxonomy): Bacteria > Actinomycetota > Actinomycetes > Mycobacteriales > Mycobacteriaceae > Nocardia > Nocardia abscessus_A. The sequence continues at coordinate 1,010,251 of NZ_JADLQO010000001.1, forward strand.
TCTGGTCAGCTCCGGTCCGCTGCTGATCCTCACCCGATTCGTCAAGGGCCTCGCCGCCGCGTTCACCGCGCCGACCGGCCTGTCCATCATCACCACGAACTTCCCCGAGGGACCGGCCAGGAACAAGGCGCTGTCCATCTACACGGTGTTCGGCGCGGGCGGCTACTCCATGGGCCTGCTGTTCGGCGGCCTGATGACCGGTGTCGGCTGGCGCTGGACGTTCCTGCTCCCGGTGCCGATCGCGCTCGCCGCGCTGGCCGCCGCCTACGTGCTGGTGCCCAAGGACAAGCCCGCCGAGGAAGGCGGACACGACCTGCTGGGTGCGCTGCTGTCCACCGCCGCCATGCTGCTGCTGGTCTACACCGTGGTCGCCGCGCCCGAAGCGGGCTGGGCCTCGGCGCGCACCATCGGCTCGTTCGTCGCGGTCGTCGCGCTGTTCGCCGGATTCGTCGCGGTGGAGAAGCGGGTGCGCTATCCGCTGGTGCGCCTGGGCATCCTGCGCAAGTCCTCGCTGGTCCGCGCCAGCCTCGCGATCGTCGCGGTGGCGGGCTCCTACTTCAGCTGGCAGTTCATCGTGACGCTGTACATGCAGGACACGCTCGGCTGGTCGCCGCTGAAGCTGTCCATGGCGCTGCTGCCGGTCGGTCTGCTCGTCGTGCTGTCGGCGTTCTTCTCCGACAAGCTGGTGGATCGTTTCGGCACCGGGCCGGTGATCGCGGTCACCATGGTCGTGATGGCCGTCGGTTACCTGCTGTTCCTGCGGCTGGACACCGCGCCCTCCTACCTGACGATGCTGCTGCCCGCGGTGCTGCTGATCGGCATCGGCTGGGTCGGCTTCCCGGCCATCAACATCCAGGCCACCAACGGCATCGAGGACGAGGAGCAGGGTCTCGCCGCCGGCGTGCTGCAGACCTCCATGCAGGTCGGCGCGGCCATCGTGCTCGCGGTGACCACGGCGATCATCTCTTCCGGTGCGCACGCCGACATCTCGGCCGCCGGGATGCTCGACACCTACCGGCCGGGCCTGGAGTTCGCCGCGGGCGTATCCATCGTCGGCGCGCTCGTCGCCCTGCTGGCCTTCGCGCCGCGCTTCCGCGCCAAGCAGCGGACGGCGGACGAGGCGAAGGAGAAGGAGTTGGAACTCGTCGCCTGACCCGTCTGACCGTCGAGCGCCGTCACCGCATCGGGTGGCGGCGCTCGGCATATGCGCTGCCGAGCCTTCGCTCGGCCCGGCGCGGGCTCGGGGCGGACTGCGTTGGAGCTGCGCCTTTTCATGCGGCTGCCTAGGCTTCGCAGGCCCGGCGCGGGCTCCGGAGGGGAGTGCGCCCAGTGTGACTACGCGTAGCGGGAGAACGGCGGGGCCGCGGTGTCTTTCGCGGAGCGGACGAAGGTGAGCTCGCTGCCGTTCCGCCCCACCCGCGGCCACTCGATGCCCAGTGTGGGATCGAACGCATCGAGGTCGTGGTCGAATTCGGGCTGGTATTCCAGCGAGCACAGGTAGGTGACCGTCGATCCGTCCTCCAGGGAGAGGATCGCGTGGCCCAGCCCTTCGGACAGGAAGACCGAGCGCCGGTCGACGTCGTCGAGCAGCACGCTGTCCCAGCGCCCGTAGGTCGGTGAGCCGGGGCGCAGGTCCACCACCACGTCGAGGAACGCGCCGCGCACGCAGGTCACGTACTTGGCCTGACCGGGCGGGTCCTCGGTGTAGTGGATGCCGCGCAGCACACCGGCCGCGGAGACCGAGCAGTTCACCTGCCGCAGGTCGAACGACCGGCCGGTCGCCTTCTCGAACTCCGAGGCCTTGAACCCCTCGAGGAACATGCCGCGATCGTCGCCGTGCTGACGCGGAGTGATCACCCAGGCGCCGGGCACGGCGAGTTCCCGGAACTCCATGCTCACCAGTCCCGTCCGCGTTCGAGCAGATCGAGCAGGTAGCGGCCGTAACCGGAGCGGACCAGCGGTTCGGCGAGCGCGCACAGCTGCTCGTCATCGATGTAGCCCATCCGCCAGGCCACCTCCTCGGGGACGCCGATCTTCAGGCCCTGCCGCTCTTCGATGGTGCGCACGTAATTGGCCGCGTCCAGCAGGGAATCGAAGGTGCCGGTGTCCAGCCAGGCCGTGCCGCGGGCGAGCACGTCCACGCTCAGCCGATCCTGTTGCAGGTAGGCGCGATTGATGTCGGTGATCTCGTATTCACCGCGCGCCGACGGCCGCAGCGAGCGGGCGATCTCCACCACGTCGTTGTCGTAGAAGTACAGCCCGGGAATGGCGTAATTGGACCGCGGCGCCTTGGGCTTCTCCTCGATGGACACCGCGCGCCCCTCGGTGAACTCCACGACGCCGTAGGCGGTCGGGTCCGACACCCAGTAGGCGAACACCGCGCCGCCGTCGATCTCGTGGAAGCGGTGCAGGCTGGTGCCGAGACCGGGCCCGTGAAAGATGTTGTCGCCGAGCACCAGTGCGGCGCTATCGGTGCCGATGTGGTCGGCGCCGAGGACGAATGCCCTGGCCAAGCCGTCCGGCTCGGGCTGGACCACGTAGCTGAGCGACAGGCCGAACTGCGCGCCGTCGCCGAGCAGCCGCCGGAACGCCGCGGCGTCCTCGGGCGTGGTGATCACCAGGATGTCCCTGATCCCCGCGAGCATCAGCGTGGAGAGGGGGTAGTAGACCATGGGTTTGTCGTATACCGGGACCAGCTGCTTGCTCACCCCGCGCGTGATCGGGTGCAACCGGGAGCCGGTGCCGCCCGCCAAGATGATTCCGCGCATGCATGGAGTCTGCCAGTTTCACGGCGCCGGGATTCGGTGAGGTTCCGACTAGTCCTCGATTCGGTCACGGGCGTTTCGCTACGGCCGGTATCGAGCGATTCTGTTGCGTAGGTCACGATGCGCATGGTGTTCTGAAAGGACACTGTGTGAGATGTCAGCGCCGACACCTCGCCTGGGCGACCTCGGTCCGGTCGTGAATCGGCGCGCCAGTTGAGGTAGGTGCGCGATGGCGACCAGACACGGCGAGCCCGGCGTGGTGATGAATCCGAAGGGCCCCAGCGCGCAATCGCGCCTGCTGCTGGCCACCTGTATGGGCGTGGTGCGGCCGGTGCTGCGCACGTTCCCGGTCACCAGGACGACCATTCCCTTCGGCGCCGCCACGGTGAACGGGCTGGCGCGATTGCGTCCGCGGCCACAGGGCATCGATCGGGAGCAGGTTTCGCTGCACGGTATCCGCCTGGAGATCATCCGTCCGGCCGGTGCGGCGCGGGCGCTGCGGCATGGCGCCGTGCTGTACATGCACGGCGGTGGCTTCGCGATCTGCGACACCTGCAGCCACCGTCCGGTCGCGGCGAGCCTGGCCCGCCGTACCGGGCTGCCCGTGATCAACGTGGAATACCGCCAGCTGCCCGGCACCCGCATCACCCAGTCGGTGCAGGACTGCCTGTCGGCCTACCGCTGGCTGCTGCGCCACGGCGCCGACCCGGCGCGGATCGTCTTCGCGGGCGACTCGGCGGGCGGATTCCTCGCCTTCGCGACCGCACTGCTGGCCAGGGAGTCGGGACTGCCCGCACCGGCCGGGTTGGTCGGTCTGAGCCCGCTGCTGGACCTGGACTACGGGGCGAAGCGGGACTACGTGAACGTCACGCGCGATCCGTACATCCCGCTGTCGGCATTGGAGGCGGTGGTGCGCATCGGCGCCGAGGTCGACGGGATGCTCGATCCGGGGCTGTCGCCGGTCAACGCGGCCCTGGCCGGGCTGCCTCCGGTGCTGTTGATCGCCGCCGAGGACGAGGTGCTGCGGTTCGACTCCGAGTTGATGGCACAGCGGCTCACCGCGGCGGGCGTCCCGAACACGCTGGAGCTGTGGCGCGGTCAGGTGCACGCCTTCATGAGTATCGCGCCGGGCCTGCCGGAGAGCAGGGCGGCGCTGGCGCGGGTCTCGCGGTTCGTGCGGGCCCGCATCGAGGACGACCAGCAGGCACGGACGGCTTGACCGTCCGGCCTTCCGAGGCGAGCCTCGTTCCGCAGTCAGCCGGGACGGGGCTCGCGTCCTGTGTGGGGTACGCCGACTTACCCCGGACGACGACGATGGCGGCGGGCCGCATCCCGTCGCCGAGCGCTGTTTCGACGCATGCCGCTCCAAGCGACCATGGTTGATCAATTCCGAACCGAAGTTATCTGCCCTTGATAGTGCAGGTCAGCCCCGAGCAAAGTTTATAAGTTGAATTTTGTTCAGCGTGTGTTCACCTTTCGATAGGCAAGTGGAATAACGCCGAGCCCCGTCCGCGGTTCGCGCGGACGGGGCTCGGCTTTGTTCGATTCAGTTGTATGCGTTCAGCCGTGAATTACTTGGCGGGCGTGAACGGCTGGTTGATCGTGGTGAAGTACTGGATCGCAGCACCGATCGCGACCGGCGCGGTGATCAGCAGCTGCCCCGCGAGGGTGCCGAGGGCGCCGACGGCGAGAATGCCGCCGAGGCAGCCGATGGCCGCGGCCGGGATGAACGCGCCGAACAGGCCGATGATCGCGGCCGAGGCGACGGTGGCGCCTGCGATGCCGCCGAGCACGCAACCGACGGCGCCGCCGCCGATGCCGCCGACCAGGGTGCCGATGGCGGCGCCGGTCGAGATGGTGTCCTTCATACGGTTGAAGGCGGCCACCTCACGGTCGTACTCGGACTTCCACGGCGCCTTTTCCTCGAACGGGAGGGCGACCGGCTTGTAGGTCGCGTGCGCCATGTCGAACTGCGGGGTCAGGGTGGCGGTGCGGTCCGCGATCTCGGCAGCGATCGGGAACTCGAAGTCGTCGACCCGGAAGGTCAGCGGCATGCCGGTCAGCACGTCGCCGTTGGCGGCCTTGACCTTGAAGGTGCCATCCTCGACGACCATGGAACCGGCATCGGTCGTGATGATGGACTGGGTGTCGGTCGCGTGAGCGGTGAAGTTCACCGCGCCGTTGTCGGCTTCGGTGGCCGGAGCCGCGTTCACGGTGCCGGCGGTGACGCCGAGAGCGGCGATCAGCAGTGCCGACGTCGCGGCGAATTTCCTCATCAGCATTTTGTTTGGAACCTCGATTGGAACGTTCGGAGGGGACTAGATGAGCAAAATCTAGACCAGCTAACGCGTGGTGAACCCGTTGTGACTGTTTATTCAAATTTTGTTCACCGTCGAGACTTACGGCTCGGTGGGGTCGCGGAAATGTAGGCGCTGACCGGGCTTTTCCCCGACAAACCGATCCGGTAGTTCTTCTGGCTGGGAAGTCAATGAGACGAAGGTCACAGATCGAAAACCTGGAGTGGTCCTCGGCCGCACGGGATTTCGAGTCCGTCGCCGGGGCGCACCGGCCCCACGTAGAGTCATGGGGTGCGATTGCTCGTCACCGGTGGCGCCGGTTTCATCGGCGCGAACTTCGTCCAGCAGACCGTGTCCGACCAGCCGGATACGACCGTCACCGTCCTCGACGCCCTGACCTACGCGGGGAACCGGGCCTCGCTCGCCCCGGTGGCCGACCGCGTCGACTTCGTGCACGGGGACATCGCCGACCTGGACCTGGTCGACGAACTGGTCAGCGGCGTGGACGCGGTGGTGCACTTCGCCGCCGAGTCGCACAACGACAACTCCCTCGCCGAGCCGTGGCCGTTCGTGCAGACCAATATCATCGGCACCTATTCGCTGCTGCAGGCCGTGCGCAGGCACGACGTGCGCTACCACCACGTCTCGACCGACGAGGTCTACGGCGACCTGACCCCGGACGACCCGGCGTTCACCGAGTCCACCCCGTACAACCCGTCCAGCCCCTACTCGGCCACCAAGGCCTCGAGCGATCTGCTGGTGCGTGCCTGGACCCGCTCGTTCGGCGTGCGGGCCACCATCTCCAATTGCAGCAATAACTACGGGCCCTACCAGCACGTGGAGAAGTTCATCCCGCGTCAGATCACCAACCTGATCGACGGGGTGCGTCCCCGCCTCTACGGCGCGGGACATCAGGTGCGCGACTGGATTCACGTCGAGGACCACAATCGCGCCGTGTGGGAGATCCTGCGGCGCGGCCGGATCGGGCAGACCTACCTGATCGGCGCCGACGGCGAACTCGACAACAAGTCCGTGGTGCGGATGATCCTCGCGGAGTTCGGCCGCGACCCCGACGATTTCGACCACGTCACCGACCGGCCCGGTCACGACCAGCGCTACGCGATCGACGCGTCCCTGCTGCGTGCCGAACTCGGCTGGCGCCCGCGCTACGCCGACTTCCGCGCCGGTCTCGCGGCGACCGTCCAGTGGTACCGGGACAACGAAGACTGGTGGCGCCCGTACAAGGCCGACACCGAGCGGGCCTATCTCGCGGCCGGCGAGCGGACGCTCAGCGCGGCGGGGGACTGAGACGGCGGCGGCGCCCCGGGGAGCCCCGCGGCGCCGCGACCGAATTCCTTCTCGCTCAACCCCAGACGATGGTGTAGTACTTCGCCGCCGCCGCGACCAAGGCCACACTCGATGCCACGAGCACCGTGACGGCCGGGCCCACCGACGGGGTCTTCCCCGCGGAATCGGTGAGCCGCAAGGGCATCCAGCGCAGCAGCACCGCGAGCGTGACGATCGCCAGCGGCACGAAGTAGCGGCCCTGCACGCCGTCGACGATGTAGTAGCCGACCGGCGTGAACGACATGTAGAGCGTCACGTAGATCATCGCGACGCTCGCGGCCATGGTGAGCGCGACGATCAGCGTGCGACGGAAATCGGGGGCGGTCATCCGCTCGGCGACGCCGAGGCTCACCGCGAACGCGAGCAGGCAGGCCAGCATCGAGAGGGCGGGCACGTCGACGTAGGCGAAGCCGAGTTCGCCGAAGAACTGGCTGAACCAGCGCTGGTCGCGCAGCGCGATGCTCTCGCCGAACACGTGCGCGAACTCCGGCGGATCGCGCAGGATGCCGCTGAGCTGATCGCCGGGACGCACCGAGTGCCACTGGTGCTGCGGCCGCATCAGACCCATGCCGTCACCGGTCGGCGACGCGATCTTCATCCACACCGCGAAGGCGAGCGCACCGGTCGCGGCGAAGGCCCAGGGAATCCCGCGCCGCCAGCCGCTGAACCCGAACCGGTCCGCCGGCACCAAGGCGACCAGCAGTGCGAGCAGCACGTAGGTCGGCTTGCTCACCGGCAGCAGGATCGTCGCGGCCAGCAGCGCGCCGATCTCCACCCGGGCCAGGCGCTCGCCCAGGAACACGGCCTTCACCAGCAGCGCGGAGACCAGGATGGCCAGCGCGTTGGTCATCGTGTCGGCGGTGACGGTGCCCGCCTGGAACACCGCGATCGGTAGCACGGCGACGGTGAACGCCAGCCATTGCACCCGGTGCGCGCGCAGTGCGTACAGGCCGAACCCGACCACCGCGAGGTAGGCGAGAAGTCCGGCGAGCCGGGTGAGCAGGAGCAGCCCGCCCACGTCGAGCCCGAAGAGTTCGCCGAGACGAATGCCGATGGCCGCCGGGATATAGGGGACCGGCGAGTAGGCGGCGGTATTGGTGAACCAGACCGGTTCGGTGGCGTCCGAGACCGCGGCGCTGGTCAACTGGTCGTAGCGGGCCGGGTCGCCGAGCATCGGGTCCGGCTCGTCCGGGTTGGTGGTGTAGTCCTTCAGCGCGTAGCCCATCACGGCGGTGATGCTGGACGGGACGTCGCCGCCGTAGGCGATGCCGCGATCGTCGTGGATCCGCTGGGGTAGGAATCCGCCGTGCGCGACCTGGTAGGCGCGGCCGAACTGGGTGATCTCGTCATGCCCCCAGAACGGCGGGGTGAGGACGGTGAACAGCGCGCCGAAGATGGTCGCCAGCAGAGTGAAGGCGATCGTCGCCCCACCCAGCCGCGCCACCGCGCGGCCCGCGAAGCCTTTCGCGGCCCGATCCGTGCCGGGAGCAGTCCCCGCGTCGGCGTCGACCGCGAGTAGCGGGGCGGTGTCGGTGGCAGGTAGCGGTGCGGTGTTCGCGGGCTCGTCCAGATCCTTGTCCGGCGTCGCGGTCGGATCCGCCGAGGTCGTCAACGCCCGGCCTCGGCGTCACGGGCGGCGCCGTCGCCGGTGATCCGCGGGTCGTCCGCGCCCACCGCGGTGTAGCGCAGGTAGACCAGGCGCGCGGCCTCGTGGCGGGAGCGCCGGATGCCGTCGAGGATCAGGCCCGCGGTCCAGGCGAGGCTGCCCAGCAGCAGCAGGGTGAAGCCGAGGAACAGCGTCGGGAAGCGGGGCACCTCATGGGTGTTGTAGAACTCGACGACGATCGGAATGGTCAGGATGATCGAGACCAGCCAGCTCAGCGTGCCGAACAGACCGTAGAACGCGACCGGCCGCTCGTGCCGGGCCAGTCCGACGATCAGGGCCAGGATCTTGAACCCGTCGTGGTAGGTGCGCAGCTTGCTCTCGCTGCCCGCCGGGCGATCCCGGAAGCCGACCGGCACCGCGGTCTGCGGCACCCGCAGGTGCAGCGAGTGCACGGTGAGCTCGGTCTCGATCTCGAACTCGCGGGACACGGCGGGGAAGCTTTTCACGAAACGGCGGGAGAACACCCGGAAGCCGGAGAGCATGTCCTCGACGTTCTCACCGAACACCTTCCCGACCACGCCGTTGAGCACCCGGTTGCCGGTTTCGTGTCCCGTGCGGTAGGCCGAGCCGCCCTCGTCCTGCTTGCGCACGCCGAGCACATGATCGTAGGGACCGTCCAGCAGCGTCTTGATCATCAGCGGCGCGGCGGACGCCTCATAGGTGTCGTCGCCGTCGATCATCAAGTACACGTCGGCCTCGATGTCGGCGAAGGCGCGGCGCACCACATTGCCCTTGCCTTTGGTGTGCTCGTGCCGCACGATCGCTCCGGCCTCGCGGGCCCGTTCGGCGGTCTTGTCCGTGCTCAGATTGTCGTAGACGTAGACGACGATTCCCGGCACGGCGGCCTGCAGATCGGCCACGACCTTGGCGACCGAAGCCTCTTCGTTGTGACACGGAACGACGGCGGCAATACGGAGCTCGGTGGAGTCCACCCGGGTCAATCCTCGCGATCGGTGAATGTGGGAACACGGGGAGGGTACAGGGAACTCACAGCTGGCGCGTGGCCGACCTCACCGTGCGCGGGAGCGGTTTTTCCCGTCGTGGGCGGTTCCCCGGGCCTGCGGTACCGTCGGGCGGTGCCATCCAGTGAGTCCACCGCATCCGCGGGCGAGTCAGTGACGCAGGAGACCGGAACGGTCGTTCGCAGAGTGCTCACCGCGCTGCGCAGAGGCGGGGCTTTCCTGGTGGTCGGCGCGATCGGGTTCCTGGTGGACGCGGGCACGTACAACCTCCTGGTCTTCTGGGGTGGCGAGGGCGTGCTCTATCACTACCCACTACCGGCCAAAATCATCGCGATCGCGGTGGCGACGGTGGTGACCTATTTCGGCAACAAATGGTGGACCTTCGCGCACAAACAGACCGGCAATCCCGGGCGCGAGTACCTCCTGTACGCCGTGTTCAACGTCGTGGCGATCGGCCTGCAACTGGGCTGTCTCGGCTTCTCCCGCTACGTGCTCGACCTGTCCAGTCCGCTGTCGGACAACATCTCCGGTACGTTGATCGGGCAGATCGTGGCCGTGGTGTTCCGGTACTGGGCCTACGACAAATTCGTCTTCACCGGGGCACGCGCGGGCAATGACAGAGCCACCGACAACGAATCGGCGAACGTTTAGCAATGGTTCGACCACACGACGGCGTGGCCGCACGGCGGGCAAGCGCACACAGCGGTTGATATCCTCACCCCCGCCGTGAAGGCATCGAGGGGCGTGTCCGTCCCGTCCGGCACAATGAGAATTTCGAGGATTTCATGGATCAGTCGGCTATCGAGGCCGTTACCGAAACAAACGATCGCTCGACGGCCGCTGAGGCGCCTGCCGCGCTGCGCGCCGACCATCGGGCGCCGGACCGGCTCGTCTTACAGCGCGGTATCTTCACCGGGCCGTCGGCGAAGGTGAGCGACGAGCTGTACGCCGTGGTGAAGGGCGGCGCGCACCGGGAACGCCAGACGCTGCGGTTGGACAAAGGCGCGACCGCGCACACCAATACCTACTTCGGCCGGTTCGCCGCCAGTTACTGGCAGCGCTGGACCACGGTCACCGAAGTCCGGGTCACCATGGTGCTCGACGTGGTCGCCAAGGCGAAGATCCGGCTAGTGGCCTCCGACATCGCGGGTCACCGGCGGATCATCGATACCGCGCGGGTCGACGCAGGCGGCTCGGTGACGCTGACCGCCCCGCTCGACCAGTACGTCGACGGTGGCGCGCTGTGGCTGGAATTCGACGCCATCGGCGGCGCGCTCGGCATCGCGGAGCTGACCTGGACCGCCGTCGCGCCGGAGCGGGTGCGCCCGGTCGCCATCGCCATCTGCACCTTCAACCGCGCCCAGGACTGCGCCGAGACGGTCGCGGCGCTGTCCTCCGATCCCACCGTGCTGGCCGCGATCGACGCGGTGTACGTCGTCGACCAGGGCACCGATCTGGTGGAGAACCGGCCGCGCTACCAGGAGGTCGCCCCGGTCTTCGGCGAGAAGCTGCGCTACCTGCGCCAGCCGAACCTCGGCGGTGCGGGCGGCTTCACTCGCGGGCTCTACGAGGTGTCCGCGGTGAACGAGCACGCCGACGTCATCCTGATGGACGACGACATTCTGTGCGAACCGGAGACCGTGCTGCGGCTCAACGCGTTCGCCAACCTGACGGTGGAACCGACCCTGGTCGGCGCGCAGATGCTGTTCCTGCTCAACCCCGACTACCTGAACGTCGGCGCCGAGGAGGTGCATCTGCACCGGCTGCGGCACGGCCAGAAGGTGCCGAAGGCGCTGCGCAACACGAGCATGTTGAAGAAGAACCAGGAGCGCCGCGTGGACGCGGGCTACAACGCCTGGTGGACCTGCCTGATCCCGGCCGAGGTGGTCGCGAAGATCGGCCTGCCGATCCCGATCTTCTTCCAGTGGGACGACGTGGAGTACGGCATCCGGGCGCGGGAGCACGGTTTCGTCACCGTCACCCTGCCCAACGCCGCGGTGTGGCACGCGGACTTCTACTGGAAGGACTACGACGACTGGGCGCGCTACTTCAGCACGCGCAACTCGCTGATCGTCGGTTCGCTGCACGCGGAGCTGGACGGGAAGGAGATCACCCGCAAACTGTTCCGGGAGATGTCCGAACAGCTGGTCGCGATGCAGTACGGTCTGGTGCACACCACGTTGCAGGGCATCGAGGACTTCTTGAAGGGCCCGCAGGTGTTGCGGGACGGCGGTATCGAAGCGCTGGCCGCCGCGCGCACCAGCCGGGCCGACTACCCCGAGACGATCAAGCACCCCGCGGCGACGCCGCCGGTGCGCTCGTCGGACATCCAATTGCGCCGCGCCGGTGGGGAGCCCAGCCGCGTGCTACTGGTGCTGATCAAGCGCGCGATCAATCAGTGGCTGGGCCGCACCCAGCACGGCATCATCGGCGTGACCAGGGAAGACGCCTACTGGTGGCACGTCTCGCTGTTCGACCACGTGGTGGTCACCGACGCCTCGCAATCCGGCGTCCGGGTGCGCAGGCGCGACAAGGCCCGCGCGCGTCAGCTGCTGCGCCGGATGGTGCGGGTGCTGCGGCAATTGCGCCGGGAACTGCCCACCTTGCAGGCGCAGTACCGCGCCGCCATGCCGGAACTGACCAGCCGCGAGAACTGGGAGCGGTTGTACGGGATCGAAAATCTCGAGCGCGACAGCTGATTTCGTCGGTACATGGGTAACTCGTGGGGGACGGGCCAACTGGCCCGCCCCCCACTTCCAGCCGCCAACGCTGCCGTCGCGGCACATGAGTCTGGCCTAAAGACGCGGAGAGGCGGACAGAAACAGGTCGGTGGTCAGTTCGCCGTCGCCCGGGGTGACGCGGTACTTGTCCAGATCGGTGATGCCGTGGGCGGCCAGCACGTCGTCATCGATGAAGAAATTGCCGCTGGTCTCCTTGGCTGGTGAGGTGAGCACCAGGTAGGCGGCGTCGGCGTAGATGTCGGGGGTGCGCGAGGTGGAGATCATCTCCTCGCCACCGAGCAGGTTCTTCACCGCGGCCGTGGCGATGGTGGTGCGCGGCCACAGCGAGTTGACGCCGATGCCGTCGCCCTTGAGTTCCTCGGCCAGCCCCAGCGTGGTCAGCGACATGCCGTACTTGGCGATGGTGTAGCCCAGCGCCATACCCGCCCACTTTGGGTCCAGGTTCAACGGCGGGGACAGGGTGAGGATGTGCGGGTTGCGCCCGGCCTTCGCCGATTCGCGCAGATGCGGGATGCTCAGCTTGGACAGCAGGAAGCTGCCCCGGCAGTTGATGTCCTGCATCAGGTCGTATTTCTTCATCGGCAGTGCGTCCGTGGGGGACAGGTCGATCGCGGAGGCGTTGTTCACCACGATGTCGATGCCGCCGAAGCGCTCGACCGTCCGGCGCACCGCCTCGGCCACCGACTCGTCGATGCGGACATCGCCCACGAACGGCAACACCTGCCCGCCCGCCGCCTCGAGTTCCGCGGCGGCGGTGTGAATCGTGCCGGGCAGCTTGGGGTGCGGTTGGTCGGTCTTCGCGATCAGGGTGATGTTGGCGCCGTCGGCCGCGGCCCGCTTGGCGATCTCCAGCCCGATGCCGCGGCTGCCGCCGGACATGATCATCGTCCGGCCCGCTAGCGGTTTGGATCCCGGTTCCGTCATGTGACCTGCTCCTTCGTTTCCGCCACAGGCAGCAGCCCGCGGCTGTACGCGCTTGCAGACTAAGCGTAAACCCCGTCCCTATGCAACCAGTTGCATAGGGTGTGCGAAGAGAGGGCACCGGCGTGCCCGGTGCCCTCTCACCGATTCAGATCGTGGCGATGAGCAGGATGTTCAGCAGGAACATCAGTCCGACCAGGGCCCAGACGATGTACAGGAACAGCATGCCCGGCGCCTTCTGCGGAACCGGTCCGATCGCGCCGTTGAGGAAGATCACCACGGGGGCCTTGTAGTAGAACCGGGTGGCCTGTCCGTCGGCGATCGGCACGGTCACGTTCGCCGGACCCATGTCGAACAACCACGGAGTGGTGACCCGGACGTGGTACTGCCCGGGGCCGACCGGGATGTGGTTGGCTCCCCAGCGGGCGTTGGGCACCCGCTGGCCGTTGACCAGGATCTTCGGCTTGGTCAGCGCGAGCAGGAACGTCCAGACCGAGTACGAGGCATCGATGGTGATGCCAGGCGGGTCGGCGGGCTGACCGTAGCCCTGCTGCGGAGCGAACTGCTGCGGCTGCCCGTACGGTTGCGGCTGCCCGAACTGCTGCGGCGCACCGTACGGCTGCGGCTGGCCGTATTGCGGTGCGGGCTGGCCGAGTTGGGGCTGCCCGTACGGCTGCTGGCCGACCTGGGGCTGGGCGAGATGCGGTTGGCTCGGATGCTGCCCCGCGGGCGGCGCGTACTGCGCGGGCGCCTGCGGAGGCGGGTACTGACCGACGGGCGGTTGCTGACCGAACGCCGGCTGCCCAGGCCATTGCCCGGGTTGCTGGCCGTGTGGCGGGTACCCGCCTGGATGACTCATCTATCCCTCCCAGATAGCGAACGATGCGAGGGGCACCCTACCGTGCCCCCGCTCGGTCAGCGTCGCGAGTTCCGCTCCCGGAACATCTTGCGGTGCTGCTTGGTGACGTCCCGCCAGGCCCGTTCGCGTTCGGCCTGCAGCCGCTTGTCGGTGCGGGCCCGCATCCACTCGTTCTCCCGCGCCAGCTTGTTGTAGCTGTCGAGCCTACGCTGGGTGAGCTCGCCGTCCTCGATCGCCGCCCGCACCGCGCAGCCCGGTTCGCCACGGTGCGCGCAGTCGCCGAAACGGCACTGCGCGGCAAGGGATTCGATGTCACTGAAGGTCTTCTCGATGCCTTCGGTGGCATCCCACAGCCCGACGCCGCGCAGCCCTGGCGTATCGATCAGGGTGCCGCCCCCCGGCAGCGGGCGCAGTTCCCGGTGCACCGTGGTGTGCCTGCCTTTCTTGTCCGCGTCGCGGACCGTATTGGTGGCGAATATCTCCGCGCCGAGCAGCGCGTTGGCGAGAGTGGACTTCCCAGCACCGGAGGGCCCGAGCAGCGCGACGGTGCCGTCGAGCATCGCGGTGAGCACCTCGAGTCCCAGGCCGGTGTTCGCGCTCACCTCCAGCACGGCGGCGCCCGGTGCGACGGCGCGCACCTCGCCGAGCGGGAGATCGGTCGCCGCGTCGGCCTTGGTGAGCAGCACGATCGGCTGGGCGTTGCTCTCCCAGACCAGCGTGAGCATGCGCTCGATGCGCCCGAGGTCCACATCGCCGTCGGCGGCGGTGCAGATCAGGACGGTGTCGACGTTGACGGCGAGGACCTGGCCGTGCGAGCGGCCGGAGGCCGACGACCGCACGATCGCCGATCGGCGCGGAAGCAGGCTGCGCACCGCCGAAGCGGCGTCGACGGTCACCCAGTCGCCGGTGCACAGACCGCTGACTTCGGCATCCGGGCGCGGGCAGCGGGCGCGGGCGAGCCCGTTCGGCGTGGCCACGTCGCATTCACTGCGATCCATGCGGATCACTCGCGCGGGCACGCAGCCTTCCTCGATCATCGAGGCGTAACGGGCGGAAACGGCTTCGGTCCAGCCGTAAGGGACGAGCAGGTCGTGGTCGACCATGGGGGATGGAATCCTTCGTCGGGCGCTGAACCCGACCAGGGTTCAGCGAGCGGAGAGTGAGGTGGAGTTTCGTGTGGCGGCGCGACTGAGGTCAGCTCGCCCGGACACGACAATCCGCACGTTCCTCGTCACGGTCCACACCTCCTTCCGCTCTCGCAGTCCACCCACCCTCGCACTTGTCCCCCGTTCCGCACAACCGAATTTCCGCCTCACGGATTCGGACGCGCGCGTCGCCCGTCTCCGCGCGGACGAACCGGCTGCGACTAGTCGGGTTTGCCGAACTGTTCGTGGCGGCCGAGGGAGCGTAGGTGGAACCATTCGCGCAGGCCGGCCGGGTCGCGGCGGGTGACAAGGAAGAACCAGGAGAAGCGAATCCATTCCTGGGGAAGCAGTTTCCGCATGCCCGGCTGGGACATCAGGTAGCCACGGTTGCGGTAGGTGAAGTAGCGCTTCACCGGGTCGTCGGGGTACTGGGTGTGCATCCGGCCGCCGAGGATCGGCTTGAACTCGGCCGCGCCGTTGGGATGCAGGTACGCCGTTTGCAGGCAGGTGCCGAACGGCAGCCCGGAGCGCACCAGCCTGCGATGCACCTCGACCTCGTCGCCGCGCACGAACAGGCGCAGGTCCGGCACGCCGATCACGTCGACCGCCTGCGCGGAGATCAGCGCGCCGTTGAACAGCGAGGCGATACCGGGCAGGAAGTCCTCGTCGCCGAGTTCCGAGCGCAGCCTGCGCCAGACCACGCCACGGCGCAGCGGGAAGGCCAAGCGGTCGGGTTCATCGATATCGCAGACCACCGGCGATACCTCGACCAGGCCGTACCGGTTCGCGCAGTCCAGCAGCGTGGACAGCACGTCGGGGCCTTCGGGCCTGCCGTCGTCGTCGGCGAGCCACACCCAGTCCGCGCCGATGCTCAACGCGTGCAGCATGCCGAGCGCGAACCCGCCCGCGCCGCCGAGGTTGTGCGCCGAGCCCAGGTAGGTGGCTTCCACCGGCTGGTCGCGCACCAGGTCGGCGACCTCCTGCTCGTTGCCGTTGTCGACCACGATCAGGTGATCCACCGGCCGAGACTGGGAGGTGACGACTTTCAGCGACTCGGCGAGCAGTTCGCGGCGCTTGTGCGTGACCACGACGGCCACTACGCGCGGCTGCGAATCGGAGTCCGCCGCAGTGGATTTCGCCGCGAGCGAGGCGGCGGGGGCGTCGAGCTCGACGGCCTCCTCCGGCGCGGAGCCGATCCGGGCTTTCGCCCCTTCGTCGATCGGGGTGTCCTGCCCGGTCGGCTCACTCATGCTGCGGCCTTTCCGGCAGGAGCGGGGCCCTCCATGGTCACGCTTCGCTGCCGCCTCCGGGCCTGACCGCTCATGCTGTGTCGGCTGTCGGCAGGAGCGGGGCCCTGCGTGGTCACGCTTCGCTGCCGCCTCCGGGCCTGACCGCTCATGCTGTGTCGGCTGTCGGCATGAGCGGAGCCCTGCGTGGTCACGCTTCGCTGCCGCCTCCGGGCCTGACCGCTCATGCCTTGTTCCGCTCCAATTCTCGTTCCGTTCCACCGGCCCGTTCGGCTTCCATTTCGCGCAGCACCGTCGCGACGTGATTCCCCGCGTCCGGCCCCTCATAGGCTCGCACCACTTCTTCGATGCCGCCACGCAAGCGGATCTGGCCGTGGTCGATCCACAGCGCCGTGTCGCACAGCTGCGCGAGGAATTCGTTGGAATGGCTGGCGAAAACCAGGATGCCGGAACGCGCCACCAAGGACTGCAACCGCAGCCGGGCCTTCTTCATGAATTCCGCGTCCACCGCGCCGATACCCTCGTCGAGCAGCAGGATCTCCGGATCGATCGAGGTGACCACGCCCATCGCCAGGCGCACCCGCATACCGGTGGAATAGGTGCGCAGCGGCATGGACAGGTATTCGCCGAGTTCGGTGAAATCGGCGATCTCATCGATCTTCGCCAGCATCTGCTTGCGCGTCTGCCCGAGGAACAGGCCGCGGATGATGATGTTCTCGTAGCCGGAGATCTCCGGATCCATGCCGACGCCGAGATCGAACACCGGCGCCACCCGCCCGCGAATGCGCGCACTGCCGCGCGAGGGTTCGTAGATACCCGAGAGCAGGCGCAGCAGCGTCGACTTGCCCGCGCCGTTGTGCCCGACCAGGCCGACCCGATCGCCTTCTTTGAGCGAGAGATTGATGTCGCGCAGTGCCTCGACCACGACGACGTCGGACTGATTGCGCCCGATCGCGCCGCCCGCTTTACCGAGGAACGCTTTTTTCAACGACCGGGATTTGGCGTCGAAGATCGGGAATTCGACCCACGCTTGCTGGGTCTCGATACTCACACGACTCATCGGGGCGCTCCTATACCCAGTACGGTACGCGCGAACGGTACTGCTTCATGGCGAAGATAGCCACGATCCAGCCGACCAGGGTGATCGTGCCGACGATCACCCAATGGCGCAGTTCCTGCGGCTCGCCGAGCAGCGGCGCCCGGACGATTTCGAGATAGTGGAACGTCGGCACGAGTTCGGCCAATTTCGCGCGGTCGCCGGTGCCGACCTGGGATTCCAGGGTCTTGGTCGTCCACATCACCGGGGTGAGCACGAAAAGCATCAGCGTGGTGCTGCCGAGAATCGGCGCGATATCGCGGTAGCGGGTGCTGAAAATGCCGAACACGATCGCGACCCACATGGAGTTCAGGAAGATCAGCGCGATCGCCGGTATGGCCATCAGGCTGGCCACGCCGAGGTGGCGCCAGACGCCGAACGCGGCGAGCATCACCAGGTAGATGACCATGTTGTGGGCGAAGAACAGCAGTTGCCGCCACACCAGCCGATAGACGTGCACGCTCAGCGCCGAGGGAAGCTGTTTGATCAGGCCCTCGTTGGCGATGAAGACCTCCGAGCCCTCCAGGATGCTCGCGCTGATCACGTTCCAGATGATCAGCCCGACCGTCACGTACGGCAGGTACTCGCGCAGCGGCTGGCCGAGCAGGGCCGCGTACAGCACGCCCATCGCGATGGCCTGCAAGCCGGTGGCGATGGTGATCCAGAACGGGCCGAGCACCGAGCGGCGGTACCGCTGCTTGATGTCCTGCCAGCCCAGCGACAGCCACAGCTCGCGCTGGGCGAGCCCGACCGCGAAGTCCTGGAACGCGCGCCGGAACGTCTGGGAGTCCGGCACGATCTTCGCCACGGTGGCGCCGGAGTGCAGCGTCTGCGCCTCCGGCGTGGCCGCGCTCACCGGAGGCTCCTGCGAGTCGTCGCCCGAAGGCGCCGTGTCCTCGGCCGAGGAGGTCGGTGAGCTGTCATCTGAACGCGCTTGGTCATCGGAACCAACTGAGCTCTCTTCAGGACGCACCGCACTAGGTTCGGAGACCGAGTCGGAGCGAGCGGCAGCGGCGGGCACGGTGCACGAGACTACCCCTGCGGCTTCCCGCCACCGTGTGGCACACGCGCGTCGACGGTCTCACAGGTACTGGCCGGAACCGCCGGTGACGTGACTCGTCTGTCCGCCCCGCGGGTCGGCGGCGTGGATGCCGGGCGGCAAGGCGCCCTGACGCATCTGTTCGAGCTGGGCGCGTGCGGCCATCTGCTGGGCGAACAGCGCGGTCTGGATGCCGTGGAACAGGCCCTCCAGCCAGCCGACCAGCTGCGCCTGCGCGATCCGCAGCTCGGCGTCGGTCGGAACGCCGTCGTCGGTGAACGGCAGGGTGAGCCGTTCGAGCTCCTCCCGCAGTTCGGGGGCGAGGCCCTGCTCCAGCTCCCGCACCGAGGACTTGTGGATCTCCTTCAGCCGGTTGCGGCTGGCCTCGTCCAACGGAGCCGCCCGCACTTCCTCGAGCAGCTGCTTGATCATGGTGCCGATCCGCATCACCTTCGCGGGCTGCTCGACCATGTCGGCGAGCGATTCGCCGGAGTCGTCGCGGTCGTCCGACTTGTCCTTATTATCGTCGTCGGTCACCACCTGCGCGGTGAAGGGCGCCTCCGAGCCGGCTGTCGCCGGGATGGC
This sequence comes from Nocardia abscessus, assembly GCF_015477775.1. Lineage (GTDB taxonomy): Bacteria > Actinomycetota > Actinomycetes > Mycobacteriales > Mycobacteriaceae > Nocardia > Nocardia abscessus_A. The sequence continues at coordinate 1,028,921 of NZ_JADLQO010000001.1, forward strand.
CAACGGCCTGCCGTCGGGTCCGACAACGACGATGTGGTCCGGTGCCTCATCCGAGTGCGTCATGGTCCCTATCATGTCGTGTTCGGTTCGAACGCGCTAAGCCGGTGGTCCGAGGGCGGGTGCGGCGGCGGGGTACGGCGCGCGCCGCCGGTCCACGCCGCCGGAGGGGGTCGGCGTTCTATTCTGTTCGGGTCGTGTGGTTCGGATTTGTCGAAAGTCGGTCACCATGCTGAGTCCCAGGTCGCTGTGCTCCCGCCACGATGTGGAGGGGAACGCGGTTACACAGGCTCGCCCGCTGCCCTTAGAGTGGCCAGCATGACTTACGACGTCGCGAGGGTTCGGGGCCTGATACCGTCCCTGGGCGACGGCTGGATCCACTTCGACCCGCAAGCGGGCATGCTGATTCCGGACGCGGTATCCCGCGCGGTGTCAACGGGTTTTCGAACCTCTTCCTTTTCGCATATCGGTCGTAACGGCGCCGCCGTGCGCAGCGCGGCGATTCTGGACGCGGCCCGCGAGGCGGTGGCCGACCTGGTCGGCGGTGACCCGGCGGGTGTCGTCCTCGGCCCCGACCGCGCGGTCCTGCTGGCCTGGCTCGCCGAATCGCTGAGCTCCCGCCTCGGCCTCGGCACCGGCATCGTGCTGTCCCGGCTGGACGACGAGGCCAACGTCGCGCCCTGGCTGCGCATCGCCAACCGCTACGGCGCGCACGTGCGCTGGGCCGAGGTGGAGATCGAGACCTGCGAGATGCCGTCCTGGCAGTTCGAGGAGCTGATCGGGCCCACCGCGCGCCTGGTCGCGCTCACCGCCGCCTCGCCCATCGTCGGCTCGGCGCCCGCGGTGCGGGTGGCCGCGGACCGGGTGCACGAGGTGGGCGGCCTCTTGGTGGCCGACGCGTTCGGCGCCGCGCCTTACGCCCTGATCGACATCGATGAACTGAACGCCGACGTCGTCGCGCTGAGCGCACCGGCATGGGGTGGTCCGCAGATCGGCGCGCTGGTCTTCCGTGACCCGGCGTTCCTGGACCGGATCCCGTCCATGTCGTTGAACCCCTATGCGAAGGGCGCCGAACGACTGGAGGTCGGCGGGCACCAGTACGCGCTGCTTGCGGGCCTGACCACCTCGATCGACTTCTTGGCCGGGCTGGACGAGCGGGCGCACGGCACCCGGCGTGAGCGCCTGGAGATGTCGATCACCTCGTTGCAGGACTACCACGACCAGCTGTTCGAGCACTTGATGAGCATGCTGGACTCGATCCCCAGCCTCACCGTGATCGGCCGCGCGTCCACCCGCATTCCCACGGTCAGCTTCACGCTCGCGGGGATGCAGGCGGAGAAGGTCGCGGCCAAGCTCGCCGACAACCGGATCGGCACGGTGAGCGGCGTGCACGGCGGCAGCAGGCTGCTGGACGCGCTGGGCGTCAACGACGAGGGCGGCGCGGTGACCATTGGCCTCGCGCCCTACACCACGAAGTTCGAGATCGATCAACTCGGCAGGGCACTGCTGGCTCTGGAGTGAGCGGCGCGGCCGGGCTCAGAGTTCCCGCACGCGCAGCACCACCTTGCCGAACACCTCGCCGGAGTCCAGCAGTCGATGCGCCTCGGCGGCCTCCTCGATCGGCAGTTCGGCGGCGATGATCGGCGCTACCGTGCCCTCGGCGAGCAACGGCCACAGTCGGCCGCGCACTTCGGCGACGATCTCGGCCTTGCTGCCTGCGCCGGTCGCGGGCCGCGCCCGCACGTTCGTGGCGTGGACCGTGCCCCACTTGCGCAGCAGGGCGCCCAGATGCAGCTCGGCGTTCACGCCACCCTGCATGCCGATCACCACGATGCGGCCGTGCTCGGCCAGCGCCTCGACGTTACGTCCCAGGTAGGCCGCGCCCATGTTGTCGAGGATCACGTCCGCGCCGGAGCTGCCCGCCCCCGATCGCTCGGCGCGCACGACGGCGACGAAGTCTTCCGCTTTGTAGTTGATCAGCACGTCCGCCCCGAGCTCCGCGCAGCGCGCCAGCTTCTCGGCCGATCCGGCGGTCACCGCGACGCGCGCGCCGATGGCTTTGGCGACCTGGATGGCGTGTGTGCCGATCCCGCTGCCGCCGCCGTGGATCAACAGCAGCTGACCGGCCCGCAGATCGGCGGTCATCACCAGATTCGACCAGACGGTGGCCGCCACTTCGGGCAGCCCGGCCGCCGCGCCCAGGTCGAGGCCGTCCGGGACCGGAAGCACCTGGGTCGCGGGCACCGCGACCCGTTCGGCGTAACCTCCGCCGGACAGCAGCGCGCAGACCCGATCGCCGACCGCCCACTCCCGCACACCGTCGCCGAGTTCGGCGATGACTCCCGAGCATTCGAGGCCCAGGAGCGGGCTGGCTCCTTGCGGGGGCGGGTAATGGCCCTGGCGCTGCAACAGATCGGCGCGGTTGACGCCCGCCGCGGCCACCTCGATCAGTACTTCGCCGTGTCCGGGCTTCGGATCCGGCGCCTCGGCCAAGGACATGACCTCGGGTCCGCCGAAACCGTTCAGATCTATCGCACGCACTGTGCCATAGTGCTCCGCCGGGACGGACGGCTGCGCGCGGCCCCCTCGAGTCGCTCTCGGTGCCGGAGGTGCGCTGAGCCCAATCTGGCAAGCTGCCTGCGGTGACCGGCGGCACGGACTACCGTTCCGGTGGTGAGCGGCGGCTTCATCGATTTTCAGAACGAGATCTACCTGGGCGGCCTGGGTGGCGTGCGACCCGAATTGCCCATGACCACCGCGGGTTTGGAGTCGCTGGCGCGGGAGCGGCTGGATCCGGCCGCCTTCGCCTATGTCGCGGGGAGCGCGTCCGCGGAGCGCACCGCCGCCGCCAACCGGTCCGCGTTCGAGCGCTACCGCCTCCTGCCGCGCATGCTGCGCGGCTCCACCGGGCCCGGCGCTCGCGATCTGTCGGTTGAGGTACTCGGCACGAAGCTGGCCGCTCCGGTGCTCACCGCGCCGATCGGCGTCCTCGAACTGCTGCACGAGGGCGGCGAGGTGATCGTGGCAGAGGTGACCAAGGAATTGGGCATCGGCACGGTGCTGTCCACCGCGGCCTCCTCGACCATCGAAGACGTCGGCGCGGCGGCCGGTGCGTGGTGGTACCAGCTGTATTGGCCCGCGGACGACGAACTGGCCTGCTCCTTCGTCCGGCGCGCCGAGCGGGCCGGGGCTTCGGCGATCGTGGTCACCGTCGACACCCCGAGCCTCGGGTGGCGGCCGCGCGATCTCGAGCAGGCGCACCTGCCGTTCCTGCACGGCAAGGGCCTCGCCAACTACCTGTCCGATGCGGTGTTCCTGGCCAAGCTGCCCGCGGCGCCGGAGGAGAGCGACGATGCGATGCGCACGGCCATCCTCACCTGGGTCGGACTGTTCGGCAACCACACGCTGCGGCCCGCCGACCTGGCGCGTCTGCGCGAATGGACCGATCTGCCGATAGCGGTGAAAGGCGTCCTGCATCCCGACGACGCGCGCCAGGTGGTGGATGCCGGCGCCGACGCGGTGGTGGTGAGCAATCACGGCGGCCGCCAGGTGGACGGCTCCATCGCGGCGCTGGACGCGCTACCCGCGGTGGTGGCCACCATCGGCGACCGCGCCGACGTGCTGTTCGACTCCGGTGTGCGCACCGGTTCGGACGTGCTCGTCGCGCTGGCCTTGGGCGCGAAGGCGGTGCTCTACGGGCGGCCGTGGGCCTACGGCCTCGGTCTCGCGGGCGCTGCGGGAGCCAGGCACGCGCTGCGGGCGCTGCTCGCCGATTTCGACTCCGCGCTGGGCCTGTCCGGGTGCTCGAACCCGGCCGCGGTGAGTCGGGCACTCTTGTCCACGGTGCGCTGACCTGCGAGACCTGCCCATTTCCGCAGTTCGCCGCGCATAGAATGACCATCGTGCATCCCGAACCGAGCGGTCGCGTCGTGGCCGAGCCCCGCTGGCTCACCCCGGCACAGCAGCGCGCCTGGCGCGCCTACATGGACGGCCACCAGCGCCTGATGACGGCCCTGAATCGTCAACTACAGCGCGACAGCGACCTGACCGTCGCCGAATACCGGATCCTGGTCCTGCTCTCCGAGGCTCCCGACCACTCGTTGCGGATGAGCGAGCTGGCCGACGGCGTGCTGTCCTCGCGCAGCAAGCTGACCCATCAGATCCGGCGGCTGGAGGCCCAGCAGATGGTCCGGCGCAACACCTGCCTGGAGGACGGCCGCGGCGTGCTCGCCGAACTCACCGAGGAGGGCATGCGCCGCCTGGAAGCCGCGGCCCCCGGCCACGTCGAAGCCGTCCGCCGTCACTTCATCGATCTGCTGGCCCCGGCCCAGCTCGAGGTGATCGGCGAAGTCTTCGGGCGCGTCGACGAGGAAATCGGCAAGCACTCCGGCTGAGGCGTCCGCTACGATCAGGTCCCTGGAGACGTGGCAGAGCGGCCGAATGCACTCGCCTTGAAAGCGAGCGTCGCGAGAGCGACCGGGGGTTCAAATCCCTCCGTCTCCGCTTCCCCGCCGGTCACAGTGCCGCGTCCGCGCCGAAGTCCCTTCGGACGAAGTTGGGCCGGATGTCCAGGTCGGGCGGGTCGTAGTAGCGGTGGAAGGTGGGGGTCAGCCCGGAGGAAATGGGCGGGTTGATCCAGGACCAGTCGGTGGGGCAGGCCCGGCCGGCGGCCTCCTCGCGCTTGACGTGATCGCAGAACTGCTTGGCCACGGTGTGGTGGTCGACGATGTACACGCCCGCCTTCCGGAAGCTGTGCAGCACCGCGCGGTTCAGCTCGACCAGGGCTCGATCCCGCCACAGGCTGCGCTCGGATCTGGTGTCCAGGCACATCATCTCGGCGATCAGCGGCAGCATGTTGTAGCGGTTCGCGTCGCTGAGGTTGCGCGCACCGATCTCCGCCCCGAGGTACCAGCCGTTGAACGGCGCGAACGGGTACGTCATGCCGCCGATCTCGAGGTTCATGTTGGACACCGCGGGCAGCGCGTGCCAGCGCAGGCCCAGTCCGGCGAACCACTCGAACTCGGGGTGCTCGAGTTCCACCTCGCGCGCCAGCTCGGGTGGAATGTCGAACCAGCGCATCGGCTCGTCGGGCGTGCTGATCAACAGCGGAAGGATGTCGAAAGGCGTTCCTGCGCCGCGCCACCCGAGCTCGGTCGCGAATTCGGTGAGCTCGATATTGGCGGCGTCGCCGGTGACCGTGCCGTCCCCGTTGCGATAGCCCGCGTAGCGGATGATCTGCGGGCTGACGATGCGGAACTCGCGCCCGTCCGGCTGCCGCGGCGGGCCGACGGTGATCATCGACTGGATGGCGCCGCCGTTGGTGGCCATGTGCAGGTGCTGCCAGCAGACCTCGGCCAGATCGCGGGCCGAGCGCACACGCCGGGCGTCGAGCAATTTCAGGGAGCGCCAATGTTTCCGACCCACGCATCGGGCGTGATTACGCCAGGCGAGTTTGGCTCCGATCAGGATCTCCTCGGCGGTCTGCAGATACGCGCCGGTCTGTTCGAGCTGTTCCAGCGCGCCGCGCCTGCGGTGGGCGTTCAGGTGCGCCAGTTCGGGCAGCCGGAAGAATTCGTCGCACTCGCGCATCCGGCGTTGCAGATCGGACAGGAAAGGCTTCGTATCCGATTCGTTCTCGATCGAGGCGACTGGTGACACTGGATTCACGGTTTTCTCCGGTCGGGCATAGGTGCTGCGATGAAACAGGAGAGTCGAGCAGAGAATTCGCGCGCGAGGGTAGCGGGCACCGGCTGTCCCGGGGTGGCCCGCGCAGGCGCGCCGGGCAGATGCCAGGAAATAGCCTCCGCCCGATTATTATCCGATCGCCGAACGGGCTGTCGCGACTGCGAACCGAGCGGCCGGTCCGCTCGGCGTGCCGAAGCACAGCGCGGTGACCTCGGCGCCAGTGCGGTGGATACGCGATCATGCCCGTCCTAGTTCGATACCCCGGAAAGGACCGACGCTCAGCGTACGGCGGGTGTGCTGACGGTGTGCCATCATTTGCTGGATTTGCTGGATCGCCCGAAGAGTCGGAGCGGAATCGGCGCTGTCGAGTATCGTTGACCCGATCTGCTTTTCGAGGGTTGAGGGGTTCGCTCGTGCGCAGTGTCATCGGTATGTCGGTCGCCGTCGTCGCGCTTCATATCCTCGGCTGGGGCACGCTCCTGCTGTTCGTTGCGCCGGGGCACTACGTGATCGAGGGCTCCGTCTTCGGAGTCGGTCTCGGCGTGACGGCGTACACGCTCGGCATGCGGCACGCGTTCGACGCCGACCATATCGCCGCGATCGACAACACCACGCGGAAGCTGGTGGCGGAGAACGGGAAGCAGAAGGTCCAAACCGTCGGTTTCTGGTTCGCGCTCGGCCACTCCACCGTGGTGTTCGTGCTCGTGGCGTTGCTCGCGTTCGGCGTGCGGGCGCTGGCGTCCAACCTGGAGGACGAGGATTCGGCCCTGCAACGCTGGACGGGCCTGTGGGGCACCAGCGTGTCGGGCACGTTCCTGATCCTGATCGGCCTGCTGAATCTGGTGTCGCTGGTGGGCATCTGGCGGGTGTTCCGGCAGATGCGCCGGGGCGAGTACGACGAGGCGCAGCTGGAGCGGCAGCTGGACAGGCGGGGCCTGCTCAACCGGGTGCTGCGGCCGGTGATCGGCCTGGTGCGCAAGCCCAGGCACATGTATCCGGTGGGCGTGCTGTTCGGGCTCGGTTTCGACACCGTCACCGAGGTCGGGCTGCTGGTGATCGCGGGCGGCGCGGCGGCCACCGGGCTGCCCTGGTACTCGATCCTGGTTCTGCCCGTGCTCTTCTCGGCGGGCATGGCGCTGTTCGACTCGCTCGACGGCTCGTTCATGAGCTTCGCGTACGACTGGGCCTTCGCCGAGCCGGTGCGCAAGATCTACTACAACCTGGTGATCACCGGGCTGTCGGTCGCGGTGGCGCTACTGATCGGCGGGCAGGAGATCGTCTCGATCTTCGCCGAGAAGCTCCGAGTCGAATCGGGCATCGTGGCCTGGATCGGGAATCTCGATCTGGGTGATCTCGGCTACATCATCGTCGGGCTGTTCGTGCTCACCTGGGCGGTCGCCATCGCGGTATGGCGTTTCGCCGGAGTGGAACGGCGCTGGCAGGACGGTCTGGCCCCACGGTGAGCGCCGCGTACCGACCCGGACACGGCAATGGCCTGCTACCCACCCTCGGGGGCTCTGGCAGGATGGGTCGCATGCTGTCTCGGCGGGGCGTGCGGCGTTGGGTCTCCAGCGCTTTGATAAGCGCCGCACTTGTCTCCGGTGCGGTGGGGCTCGGCGCTCCACAGGTCACGGCCGCGCCCGGCAATACTCCGCCGGTGAACACCGGGTCCTCGGACGGTCCCGGCCCGGCCGAGCCGACCAGTAAGCAACCCTCGACCCCACGGATCGAGCGCGTGGAACCGATCAACGATCGGTGGCTGCGGGTCTTCGTCGCCTCGCCCGCGATGAGCCGTGTGGTGGAGGTGCAGGTACTGCTGCCGCGCGACCAGTCGCGCCCGCGTCCGACCGTGTACATGCTCGACGGACGCAGCGCCAGCCCCGACAGCAACAACTGGACCGAACTCGGGCACGCCGACCGCTTCTACGCGGACAAGGACGTCAACGTGGTGCTCACCGTCGGCGGTCCGGCCAGCTTCTACACCGACTGGCAGCACCCCGACCCGGTGCTCGGCACCAACAAGTGGGAGACGTTCCTGGCCAAGGAACTGCCCCCGCTGATCGACGCGAAGTTCGACGGCAACGGCACCAACGCGGTCATGGGCGTCTCGATGGGCGCGGAGGCCGCGATGATGCTCGCGTTCCGTCAGCCGACCCTCTACCAGGCGATCGCGGCGCACAGCGGCTGCTTCTCGATGGGCACCGACATCGGCCAGGCGCAGGCGCGGGCCGTCGTGGCCACCTACATGGGCGAGCCGGACAACATGTTCGGCAAGCAGGACGATCCGGCCTGGCTGGCGCACGACGTCACCCTGCACGCGGACGCGTTGCGGGGCAAGACGATCTATCTGTCGGTCGGCAGCGGCCTGCCCGGCGTGCACGACGTGCCGGGAACCCCGAACGTCGACCTCCCCAGCGCCATCACCTTCGGCGGCCCGCTGGAGGCCGCTACCAATGCCTGCACCCGGCGGCTCACCGACCGGCTGCGGTCCCTCGGCATCCCGGTCACCGCGCACTTCCGGGCCACCGGCACGCACTCCTGGCCGTACTGGGAGGACGAACTGGCCCTCTCCTGGCCCACCATCGCGCCCGCGATCGGCGTCCGCTAACCGAGGAACCGCGCGAGCACCTCGGGCTCTCTGGCGAAGCTCAGGAACAGATCGTTCTCGTGTGGGTCGCCGATGGTGACGCGCACCCCGTCGGCCCCGTACGGACGCACCAGCACGCCGGCGGCCGCGCTCGCCTCGCCGAACTCCGCGCTGCGCGCGCCCAGCGGCAGCCAGACGAAGTTCGCCTCGCTCGGCGGCACCGCGTACCCGGCGTCCACCAGCGCGTCGCGCACCCGTTCGCGTTCGGTGACCAGAACGTCGGTGCGATCCAGCAATTCGTGCCGTGCCTCCAGCGACGCGATCGCCGCCGCCTGCGCGAGCCGGTTGACGCTGAACGGGATGTGCACCTTCAGCAGCGCCATGATCACGGCCGGGTCGCCCACCGCGTAGCCCACCCGCAGTCCGGCCAGGCCGTATGCCTTGGAGAAGGTACGCAGCACAACCACATTGGGCCTGGCGCGGCGGATCTCGACGCCGTCGGGGTGGTCGGCCAGCCGCACGTATTCGTAGTACGCCTCGTCCAGCACCACCAGCACGTGCGACGGCACCGCGTCCAGGAACCGGACCAGCTCGGCCTTGCCGACGGCGGTGCCGGTGGGGTTGTTCGGATTGCAAACGAAGATCAACTTGGTCCGCTCGGTGACAGCGGCGGCCAACGCGTCCAGATCGTGGACCTGGCCCGCCGTGAGCGGTACCTGCACGGCGGTGGCGTTGCCCACCTTGGTGACGATCGGATACGCCTCGAACGAGCGCCAAGCGAACAGCACCTCGTCGGACGGGGACGCGCAGGTGATCTGCACCAGCTCCTGGCACAGCGCGACGCTGCCGCAACCGACCGCGACATTCTCGAAGCCGACCCCGAGGAACTCGGCCAGCGCCGCGCGCAGCTCGGTGACCTGGTTGTCCGGATACCGGTGCGCCAGCTCGGCCGCCTCGGCGATGGCCTTGGCCGCGGCGGGCAGCGGAGGAACGGTCGTCTCGTTACTGGCCAGCTTGACCGCGCCTGGATTGCTGCGGCCGGGGGTGTACGCCGGGATCGATTCGAGGTCCGGCCGGATCTGCGCTGTCACACTCCAACCCTAATCCGCGCCGTGGTAGGCCCGATCGGCGTACCGGAAATTATCTGGGCTATAGGCCCTCACGTGCAATTTCTACCGAAGATCAGCAACTCGCCCTACGCTGGTTTCATGTCGGGCACCTACGACGATTTGGCCCCGCTGCGGGGTAGCGACCAGGAAGACGTGCGGCCGACCAGCGGTGGGCAGGTGCCCATCACGGTGGTGGAGCCAGAAGGAAATGCTCGCGGCGGAATCGTGCTGCTGCACGAGTCGCGGGAGTTCACCGGGGCGTTACGCGACCTGATGAACGCATTGGCAGGCGAGGGCTGGACGGTGATCGCGCCCAAACTCTTCCATGGGGTGGACGGCGAACCGGGCACCGGCGTCTTCGGCGACGAGCTGTTCCAGGACTTCGACGCCTGTTTCGACTGGCTCACCCGCCGCGGGGTGTTCCCCGACACCATCGGCGTGCTCGGGTTCGACACCGCGGGCACCGCCGCGTTCCTGGTCGCGACCAATCGTCCGATCGGCGCCGCGGTGAGCGTCGCGGCGCCCGGCATCACCGAGCCGCTCACCGACCAGGCCGACGCCCTGGTGTGCGCCGCGCCGCACCTCCAGGCCCCGTGGCTCGGCCTGTTCGGCGCCGACGACCCGGCCACCCCGCCGGCCCAGGTCGACGAGCTACGCGACGCGACCGCTCGCGCCGCCGTCGCCAGTCTGGTCGTCACCTACCCCGGCCTGCACCACCGCGCCGACACCTCCGAGCCGGACGACGGCGATGCGGTCGATTCGCAGACCAGAATCTTCGATTGGTTCGACAGTAACCTACGCTGACCAGCCGTTTTGTGATCTGGACGGTAGCTCCTGTAACCTTTCTGCTCGGCGGTTCGAAAGGACCGGTGCCCTCGGAAGAGAAGGCTCCAGGAGGCGTGCCAGAGCGGCCGAATGGGACTCACTGCTAATGAGTTGTCCCTTCACGGGGACCGGAGGTTCAAATCCTCTCGCCTCCGCCACACCCGGGAAACCGGGTACAACTGAATAACACATGCGCCCGTAGCTCAACGGATAGAGCATCTGACTACGGATCAGAAGGTTAGGGGTTCGAATCCCTTCGGGCGCACAAGATCAGAAGACCCCTCGCCGGGACCATCCGGGCGGGGGGTTTCTTCATACAGTCCGAGTACCCACGTGGCCGGAATGCTCGTTAACAACTCGATGCGCCGAGCGACCGCGACCTGATCACGCGGCTTGCTGCGGCCGGACTCCCATCCGGCATAGGAACCGGGCGTGACGCCGAGGTTTTCGGCGAACGCTTTCTGATCGAGGCCCGTGGTCTGACGAGCCTTTCTGAGTCGGTCGGAGAATTCCCACGCAGGGATGATCTTGACCCCAGTTGCGCGGCTTGCGCTGATTGCCATGGGAAAAGTATGGCAGAACTATGAAACCCAGGCAAAGCACGCTATATCACCCCAAGTTGTAATGTACGCTGGTTGACTGAATATATCCCAGTATACTGCACATGCGTCATGCAAAACGGCATATTGGTATTTCGCATGAGACTTGGACCTACTTGGCACCTGTCAGGCTGCGGCAATCCTCGGCATAAGCCACGGCTACCTGCCCCGCAAACATGGCGCACAGGTGGGTCACTGGCTGGGCAGTGGAGAGCCCGTCACGCCCGGCGCCGCATATGTCCCGACAACACGAAAACCCCGCCACCCTCGTCTCAAAGCAAGGGGCGGGGCTCTTCCGTGTTCGTCTACGGGCGCGTGAACTCGCCATCGGCTACGCCAGCGGTGAACGCGTCCCACTCGCCGGGGGTGAAGACCAGCGCCGGGCCGGTCGGGTTCTTCGAGTCACGGACACCGACCATGCCCCCGTCCAGATGCGCGACCTCCACGCATTCGCCGCTGCCCCCCGAACTGTGGCGTGACTTGAACCACTTCGCCCCCGTCAGGTCGACTTCAGCGTTCACTGCTATAACTCCTTGCTAGCTCTCTCAATAGGGTGCGGCTCGCGCGGGCATCCATAGTCGCTCCGGCCAGCGTACGGAACGTGTGTCGACAGCGCTGCACGTCCTCGCGCTTCTCTAGATACGCATCCCCCGTGTAGCTCTCTGCGTAGATGACAGATGGTTCCACTGGTCTGCCTTGTGAGTCCTTCGGGAAGGTCATCACAATGAACGGGGTGACGAGCCTGCCGGTTGGCAAGCCAGCTTCTTGCCTGAGTATGCGTAGCTCGATGTTGTCACGCGTACTCATGTCCGCCGCGTGTCGGCACTGATCGGCCATCACCTGCGGGTTGCCGACGATCGTCCGCAGTGCGTTCTCGTGTATCACGGTCGTGAGCTTGCACGGGTTTCGGGGTCGCGTGAGTAGATGCTGACGCCGGGCGCGAACTGCTGCCAATCGCTCTAAGTCCGCCTCCGAGACTTGAGGTTGTCTGGCTCGGTTCATGGCCTGCGCGTAGTCGTGAGTTTGAAGCAGACCGGGGATGATGAGCGGCTGAAATATTGCCAATTCACCGGCGGCAGACTCAAGTTCGACGTACGTGTTGAACTTCGGTTCTAGTACGTCACTGTAGGCTCGCAGCCAAGAACGGACCGGGGCCTGTCCGGCAAGTTCCTTCCACGCCACAAGGTCTTCCGCGTCGACCCCGTACAGTCCGCCCAGGGCGTGAAGGTCTGTCGCTCTGACCGTCTTGTTGCGCCCGTTCTCCAGCCTGCTGATGGTTGCGTTACCCCAGCCGAGTGTCCGCGCGGCCACCTCCAAGCTCAGGCCCGCCCTCATCCGTGCATCTCGTAGCAAACGGCCCAGTTGCCTACGCGGCAGGGTGGTTTCGGTGTCTTCTGGCCCGTCATCGTCTTCGGTCACCCCGTGCGATCCCCTTCCGCGTTGCAATGCAGCTTCCTTCCGCAACGGAAGGAGCGTAGCTCTGTCGGCGGAAGGCTTGCTGCGGTTTCGCGTGAGTTTCGCGAACCGATCGCACCGCGTACCAAACATCGGCCCTCGACAACATGCTGTTTTGCATGGCAGCGACTACCCGACTCCGCAAGGCGCAGGCCAATGCGATGGAGGTACGGGCATGGGGAGCATCAACAAGCGGTCTAGGAGGTCGGCCGATGCCGAACAACGAGCTTCCACAACGAAACCCGTTCGTCGGTCCACCTATCGCGCTGGCGGTCGATGTTTCTGCCGAGGTTGTTGAGCGGTACCTGAACGCCCTACACGAGTGGCAACCCGAGCGGACCCACACCGACCAACTTGACCAAGAGACCTAAACCGATGGAACACACACCGTTCGGGGACACACCCCGGTCCCGCTGCCACTTCTACCGGCGTGTATGTGATCTGCCCGCAGTGATCGACCCACCCGAGCTGGGACGCATAATCATGCGATCGTCGCACGTGGGGGCACTGACCATGCCTGCGCCGTTGGGCCGCGCTGTCAGAGACGCGATGCGGCGGCGTAGAGACGCGTTAGGGCCGATCGTGGCGCATCCTCGCTCGAACAGGTGGACGTATCTGATCAGGCCCGACCTTCCTGAGGACACGAAGCTTTTCGCGGAGCTGTTCCGGATCAACGTGTCGATTGTCCGGGAAGGTGGGACGGTCGCGTTGCCGTCGCCAACGGCGGAGTCCGGCGCGGTGCGGCGTTGGATCGAGACACCCCGTGACCGGTTCCGCCCGTCTGGAATGGTTGTGGTCGAGTGCATCCGGGCGTGTGGTGGTCGGGGTAGGCGTTGGGCGGTCGCTCATGTCTGACTGCACGGTTCCGCTGTCGCGGTGCCGATGGTGGAAGACAGCAGACGGCGCACCCAACGGGCAGCGTGGTTTCGTGACGCATGTCAGATGCCCGGACAGCCGACATTGCCTGCGCCTGGTCCCGTTGGTTGGCGGCAGGATCGGGGAGCACGACCGCAACATCGGCGGTGTCTGCCCGTGGATCGGGTTCCGGGTGGTTGATGACCGGAGGAAAGCGTGATGACTTCTCCTCTGCCGAACGATCCGGATGTGCATTTGTCGGTGTTCCTGCACGGTGCTCGGTTCGACTTCGCGGCCTGCCTCACTGCCGCTCTGATGTTCGTTCACGAGCATCGGGAACGGCACTATGTCGACGCCGTGAACGTGCTCCCTGATAGCGCTGAGGGCTGGCCCAGGCTGCCGTGTGAACGGCTGTATGTCGAGCGATGATGGTTCCTTGCCCGGTGACCGTGCACGCGCGACACTGACCTGTTCGGACCATGACGAGAAGCGAGGTAGACGTGGGGAATGACGAGCAGTTGACCATGGATCTCGGCGTACCCGTCGAGCGGACCGAATGGGGGAAATGGGTTGATCCGGCCCGCCGCAAGGCGCAAGCCCAGAAGTTCATGGACTACGCGGGCGTACGTGAGATTCCTTCGGAGCCGTGGCCGGAAGACTCGGCGGAGGTGAAACGGCTCAACCCCATTGTCGCGGAATTGTTCCCGGACATGGCTACCGCGATGGCTCCCGAGAACGCCGACATGGCCGACGCATTCATTTGCTTCATCGGCGAATGCTTCATCAAGTTCGCGGGGGCTGAATGGATCGAATACGAATGGCCCGGCAGAGAATACACGTTCTATGAAGGCATAAATCCCGCACTTCGGTTCGACACAGACGATGAAGATGAAATCACGGCATGGTACCTGTTGGACAGCATGATTGGATACAACCCCGAAGATCACGAAGGGATGTTCTCGGATATGGCCGCAGCCATCCGTGAATATGCGGGTTATCACGACGAGAAGCGTAGAGAAGATTCCAGCGCCTAACGTAGTCATTCACCTTCAGTCAACTGCTTCACGCCTCCGGGGGGCGCGGCAATGCCCGAGTACGACAGGGACCGCCATAACTACAACAACAATGAGCGTGGCAGGATATTTGAAAATGGCGCGGCTCAGTACTTTCGCGACCGTGAAAACGGATACGTTCAGCAGTCGCGAATTTTCAGGGTTCCGAATGTAGGTAATGTTAGGTTCGACAAGATCAGGGACGACCGAGGGCTGATCTTCACGATTGAAGAGAAGTCTGGGAGGGTGGAGAGTAAGAAGGATAAGAAGCAGCTGGAGGTTGTTCGAGCGCTTCTCGAAAAGGGTGACATACAGCAACACGTACTCCGGACCGTCGAGGGCGAATATAGGTCGCCGGAAGTGCAGAAGCTTATAGATGGTTTGGTCCGCGACTTCAAGGAAAAGTTCACGCATCAGGTCATCCCTCGGCATGTTGCCCGCGAGATTTGGGCGATCGGACTGCAAAGGGAAACGGGTAAACAGCTCGAATTGCCCGGTGTCCGCGAGAAGGCGGGGCAGGAAAAGGCTCAGGAGCTACAGAAGCGGCGGGATAAAATCGCGTTGCTGGCGCGAGCGCGTGCGCGAGCCGAAAAATTCGGGAAGATGCTGCGGTTCCGGGAAGGTGCCACGCGTGGCAGGGCGGATGCCCCGCAGAAGATCGAACGTGATCGGCAAGCGCGAGAAGAGGCCGAGCGAGTCAGGCAAGCACGCGGAACCGATGAGCGTGCACGGATTGAACGTGAGGCCGCTGAACGGGTGGCACTGGAATTCCCGGTGCCTGAACAGTTCCAGGAACGGGAAGCCGCCGACACCGGGGAACAGGTGGCCCGAGATGCGGCCGCCGCTGCCAGCCTGGAGCGCGCAGCAGCGGACGCCCGCACGGCGGAGGAGAAAGCTCGCGAAGAAGCCCGCCAGGCCCGCGAGGCAGACGACAAGGAACGCGCGGAAGAACTGGCACGACTGCAAGCCCGGGGAGTGCCTCCAGAAGTCGTGAAGCTTCTCGGGCTCGGGCAGGCGCAGCCACCGTCAGCGGCGGTGCGGGAGCACCTTGGTCATGCGCCGGGCCTTGTGCGCGGCGGTACCGGGCAGGGGCAAGAACGCTCACGCGGAATATCGCGCGAGCCATAGCCGACTCCCGCCGCTGCTCGCAGTCACGCCGGGGAATGGGTGCAACTGATTTTCGCTCAGGAGCCAACGTTCACCGAGGTAGATCAGACGCCGACCTCCGCGTGCCTCGAACAGTTCCAACGCTTCGGACGCCATCGGATCACCCCATCCGGGAGGGCGGCACAGCAACAGCACCGAGTCGCCATCCCAGCTCTGCTTCGAACTCATCGAGACCACCGACTGGATACCAAGCGTCGCGTTGACCCTCCGCCCCCGGAAACGAAGCATTCGGTACCTTGTGCGGCGGCTCGGAATCAACGGCCCGCGTATGCACCGCACACCGACCTCGGCAAGCAGCCTCGCCCAGTAGCCCCGCGCCCAGCTCGAAAACCGTCCGCGATTTGCTGCATGTTTCACCCAGTCGAGCGTCTCCGGTGACGGGATCGCGTAGGCGTAAGGTGCTCTACAAGATCGTTTGAACGAAGCCCAGCCGGACGCTGCCGGTCGCGCTTCCGCCATTGACGACCCGCCGTTGCCCATCTGCTCCGACGGCAGGCCCCACGATGTCCCAGCACGGATTCCCCGAGGCCGACTCACCCCGGTCATGTAGTAGACAAACCTCAGGTCGAACGCTGCGTCCGTCTCTGCATTGCTCGTCCCTGACAGCATCGGTGCCGTGTCCAGGTACTCGGCCACTCTCGGATACTCAGCTTTCAGCCGAGACTCGTCTCCGAGCAGTTCGGCCAGTTCCGTTCGACGCTCCGGCGTCAGCGCGAGACCAGTCATGAACCCGATTCTCCGTGCGCTTGCGTTGCGCGAGTTGTTGCCGAATTTCGCCATACAGGATCAAGAGCGCCTGCGGCGCCGCTGACGCGGCGCCGCCGCGCTTCGACGCGCAACGCTCGCTCGAAAGGGCCCCGCTCGCGGCGCGTCGGCGCGTCGGCTCCGCGTCTGCGACGTGGCAGGACGACCGGTGACCCTGTCTGGCTGCTTTCTCAACAACCGAGCAGTGCTGGGCACGCCGGGAGCCGTACCCGACTTGCCTCCCGGGGCCGCACACGCCTCTGGCCGGTCCCAGCCCAGCCGACCGGCCGTGGTCACCACGGATCGCCCAGTGCTCGAGGCAGCTTCAGTCAGAGTGGCGAGATGCCGCGTCCGAAGCGCCTGGGAATGCCGGCATCGTCTGGGGACGGCACTGTGTACTGGATCGGAGGACGCTTGGCGAAAACCTCAGGGTCCTCATTCTTCAGAGAGGCCATCACCTTCTCCTGAACCAGCTTGATCTGCACATCCAAGTAGTTGACCCAGCATCGAGCGAGATCCCTCAATCCGAGTGCCAGCTCGACGCCGAGTGGCAGCCCCCTGATAGTCAGCCAGCCGACAGCCGCGGACGGGTCGGTCTGCCCCTCCTCCGCATGAAACAACCCGCCGACCATCACTGCCTCAAATGGGCTTACCGAATGGGCGACATGCTTGTCTCGCATGTCGCAGACGAATTTGTGCATCTTGCGGGCAGCCCCGGGCTCACTCTGGGGCAGTTGGTCCAGTGCAGAGACCTCGAGTTTCCCGCGAACCCCGCTGCCGAAGCATCGCGCGTACGCAATCACCGCTGCCGAAAAGAGCGCCTGTCGATGGACCCAGGGCTCGTCGTCCCCATCTTCCCTCGTCAGCTCGGCCAACTGGTCGAATGCCTCGGCGACGAACTTCATATCCTCCAAAATGCCCACGAAGTTGTAGAGCTCATCAACCTGCGGCACATCCTCGATGTTCACGAGCGTGTTCCAAGACTGCTCCGACGTGTTGCTCACGCGAACACTCCATTCTGGGATGACACCGATGCAACCACCGTGAAGGCACCTCACTGGGACACCCAAATTGGCATCACCCGGACGATGACTTGGCCACAACGATAGCGATAGGGACCGACACGTCCCATCTCTATCGGGACCAGGCTGCTGTCGGTTCAAGCTGTGCGGCCGCTGGCCGCGTGGCCCTGCTGACTGGTGGCCTGCATTGTGTTCCCGCGCCACTCCAGCGTCAAGAGCGCCTATCGGCGTCTGCTTCGCTGATGGCATGCGACACTCTTGACCCTGGAGCCTCTACGCGCGAAGGGGCAGGCCCTTACGGGGCAGGCGGTGAGCCAGCCCCCGGTATGTGCAGCCCACCACCCAGCAGGGGTCAGCGCAAGTCGTGGCAGCGGATCACCCAAATAGGCGCTGTCATTGGTGCTCCCGCGACAAACGGACAGACGGCGTCGCGCCCACGCGATAGTCTTGCCCGATGGAGCGGGAGTCATTCGACCTGGTAAACGGACGTTTTCACGTCGACGGATACCCGGATGCTGTGAAACTCGCACAGCTGGATGGAAGCAACCGCCGAGCGATGCAAGCTGCCGCGCTGGCAAGCCATGTCCAGGACCTCGAATTTGCTCATTCAGCTGTAGCGCGCCTGATCCAGTTCCCTGACGATCCCCCGATCGTGCGCGAATCGCTCTGGCGGGCGGCCATCGTGGCGTACTGGAAGGCATTCGACCCATCATCCAAGCGTTTCAGACGCCCGCTCAAACCCGAGGACATCTACGCGGCTGGCCTACCTCGAGACAACTTTGAGCACTTCAAGAAACTTCGGCATCAAGTTGTCGCGCACAACGACGGCACCTTCGATGCCCATTCTGTCGGGGCCGTGATCGGACCCAGCGAGGAGCGGAAAGTCGAGCGGGTTCTACTGATCGATGCGACGATCCTGCATCTGAACGAGGGAGGCGTGAACAACCTCCGGCTGCTCATCGAGCATGCACACAAGTGGGCAGCGGAGAGGCTGGATCGGTGCTGCGACCAGTTGGCCGACCAACTGCGGACACAGCCATACGAATCGCTACTAGCCCTCCCGGACGCCGCGATCACGCCGCCTCGAATCTGATTGCCGCTGACGAAGAGCGTCCGCAGTTCGTCCGCAGCGCGGCCCGCAGCCACCAAGTCCAGCCAACGCTGCCAGTACTTGAAGGCGCAGGTGGAGGCACTTAGCCGACATCTGCCAACGCTCGCAAACGTCCAGCAGACAGTTCGAGCTCTACTCCGACACCCGGCGAACGACCAGCATGTCGTCGGAGTAGTTGAACCTTCCTACGCCCTCGATCAGAGTTCCGTCCGACCGATGCCACTGACCTTCGAAGTAGTGGGCAGTCAGGAACTCGTCAGGATTGCCGGGCACGCTACCCTCACGACGCTGCGGTATATGCTGCCCGACACTGCCGACCTTCATCCAGATGTCGTCCGAGTCAGGCGCCTTGATGACGTCGCCTTCGATGATGCTGGTTACGGGTACCTCTTCAGTCTCCATGGACTGAACCTACCGAGTACGACCGACAGCACGTGAGTCACTACACCCCAGGCTTTTTCGCGACCTTCGGCCGCGTGGCCCTGCTGACTGGTGGCCTGCATTGTGTTCCCGCGCCCCTCCACCGTCAAGTGCGCCTGCGGCGTCAGCTTCGCTGATGGCATTCGCCACCCTTGACCGCGGAGCCTCTACGCGCGAAGGGCAGGCCTTACCGGGCAGGCGGTGAGCCAGCCCCCGGTGTGCAGCCCACCACCCAGCAGGGCCATGCCGTTGTGACGATGCCACGAGAGTGACACAAGAGCCCCGTACACAGCCGGACAGCCGAGTACCGAACCGCTGAGACACGCGACTTCAACGGCCAGCCTGATACCTCTGAAATCAGTCCGAGGCTGCCTCCGGAGCAGATGGCCGCCGACGACACTTCTGACGACAACGGCGACGACATGAGCCACGAGCCGACGTCATCGCCAAGCAACCATCTCCTGTATCGCCCCGAGCCTGGAACCCCGCCTGTACCTACGGATCAGAAGGGTTAGGGGTTCGAATCCCTTCGGGCGCACCCAGGTAGAAGGCCCCTCCGGTACCGACGGAGGGGCCTTCTGGCTAGGAATAGTTGTCCAGCATCTCGGTGGACCACCGAGCTTGCCGAATCTCTCCCCGTGGACCGCACTGCGCAAACCATGGCTTGATGTCCAACACGGGTGTGCCGTCTACCGCGTCCAGCTCGGCTACGTGCAGGTCCAGCCCGTCCACTCGGAGCAGTCGAGCACGGGAGACCCCGAGCCAGTTGATGCGCGGCATGTTCCGATGCGCGAAGATGCCGACCTCCGGCCATGTTGGATTGTCTCGTGCACTGGAACCATCGAAACCCAGATCCGTCGGGTCGGTCAAGCGGAACCGGAACACGATCTCGAGATGGCTGAACTCCTCCAAGCCTTGCACCGACTTCACGGTGAACCGGCGATCATCGATACGGATGATCGCCTCGGTACCCCAGTGATCGTCTGTAGCTTCGCGGCGACCACCGATGACATGGGCAACGGGCGCTACCTCGAACACTTCGTCTGTCATACGACCTTGTCCTACTTCCCACTGGCGGCTAGGTACTCTGCTGCTTGCTCGTGAATCTCGCGTGAACCAGCCACGGGGTGGCCGAGTGTGGTGCCTCGGCCGAGATGGTTACGTCGCGTCCGGCATCGGCCTACCGGTTCGTACTTCTTCCGGCGGTCGCTTCCGTGATGGACAACGGAGGGGACGCGGGGAAGACGACCGGCAGCTCTGTCACAGCCCGGTGGAACGGGCCCGGCCGCCACACCAGCTGCTCGGGTGGCACAGCCAGTCGCATCTCCGGGAGGGCGTCGAGAAGCTGGTCGATGGCCTCCTGCACGATGAGGTAGGCCACGGACTTGGCCGGGCAGGCATGTGGTCCGGTGCTCCACGCCAGATGCGAGCGATTGCCGGTTCGATCCCCGCCACGGATCTCGGGGTCGTTGTTGCACCCGGCCAAGCTGATCAGCACCGGCTGATGCGCCGGCAACCAGGTGTTGTCGATCAGGATCGGCTGCCGTGGGTACGTCGCGCAGAAGTTGGCCAACGGCGGGTCGTTGAACAGCACCTCATCGAGCGCGTCACGCGTCGACATACTTCCACCGAGCATGTCGCCCCCGAACCGGTCGTCGGTCAGCATCAGCAAGAGGGTATTGGTGATCAGATTCTGCTGCGGCTCGATACCCGCACCGTAGAAGCTGATCAGTTGGGAGAGCATTTCCGTGTCATCCAGGCCGGCGGGATGATGCGCGAGCCGCGAGGTGACGTCGTCCGCGGGCTCCGCGCGTCGCAACTGAATCAACTCCATCAGCGCCTCGCTGAGCGTCTGCATGCCGCGGGCAGCCTCGACAGTGTCGAACAGCGCGGCCATGCCGGTCGCGACCCGCCGCCCCAGTTCCGTCGAGCAGCCGACCATCTGGTTGAGTGCCTCGAAGACGAGCGGAAACGCGTACTGCGACACCAGGTCGGCCGAACCGGCCGTAGCGAAGTCGTTGATCAGCGGGATCGCGATCTTCTCGACCGTGGCATGTAGAGCGTGCAGATCGATCCCGTCGATGCTCGCGGTATACGTCTGTCGATAGCGAGCATGTGCTGCTCCGGTGTTGCGCAACGCGTTCGGATGCCACTCCATCATCGGCTTGATGGGGGAGTCGTCGGGGATGCTCTGCTGCCAGGTCCGCGGATCGGCCGGAAAACGGTCGGGGTCGTTGAGGATGCGCTGTGCGGTGCGGTATCCGATCACCAAGGTCGCAGGCACATTCGGTGCCAACTCCATCGGAACGAGCGAGCCGTGCTGCCGGCGCATCTGGCGGTAGCCGCTGTGCGGATCAGCGGCGAACTTCCGGCTACGCAGACAGACTTGGGGCGTGTCGGTATTGATCGGCGACCCCTGGACAGGGCAGGTTCGGGAAGCGGTGGTGTGGGCCGCGGGTATCGAGGAGTTTGCTGTGGTCATAGATGCGACTCCAGGCGAGGGAACAGGAATCCGGCGAGGGTGATCGGTGAGCCGCCGGCACGTGGGTGGGTCATGCGCGCCGACTTCTCCGTGCCTTCGTTGCAAACATCACGCTAGTGGGCCCGGGCGGCCGAACCTACTGTCGGAAACGACATATTTGGTACTGAAACCGACATGATTGGTGACGCCGCTCCCGGCTGGCGCTGATGATCGCCCACCGATCGAGCTTCGCCGAGCAACTGTCGGGCCGCGTCTCGCCTCCGCGTTGCCCGGCGATTCCGGGCTGGATAGCCCTCATTCGGATTCGGCTCCGGGCCGGATGGCCCCATGCGGGATTCAGCGAATCTGCGCCCGTGCCCGGTGACGCTGTCCGAGAGCCGTGGTCTTGACCGGCGCGAGTGGTCACTACGGAGTGGTCTTCTCGGCCGACGCCGCGGCGGTGTTCCCCTGGTTGGGTTACTTCCAGGCCGGAAGGGGCGGCAGGTCGCCGGTGAGATCGGCGCCCGTGCTGCGGCCGAGTAGCCAGGCGGCGAGGGAGGAGGCCGCGCCGGAGATGATCTGGGTGGTGGGGGCCGTTCCGATGGTGGCGGTGAAGTCGGAGTCCGTGGCTCGGAGGGTGAACGGCTCGACGGGATTGTCGGCGGTGAGACGGGTGAGGTCGGCGGTGGCCTGGGGGAGGATGCGGGCGACGAAGGGGGTGGGCCAATCGGACGGGTGATAGCCCGCGTTCAGGTCGACGTGGTGAATCTCGACCTCCTGCAAGCGCATCCACAGGACTTCGGTCGCTGGGATCGGGCGGCCCTGGCGGGTGCGGACCTGTGCTCGCCAGGCGTCGTCGGTGAGTGAGCGGGCCAGGGCGAGGAAGCGGGTGGTGGCCGCCTCATTGTCGGCGAGGTGTTCGGGGAACGGGCGGCGCGCGCCGGCTTCGATGTCGTGGTCGCGCAGGAAAGGGCTGGCGTATTGCGGGATTTCGACGCCGGTGTGTGCCCACAGCAGCAGGTTGACCAGGCTGTCGGCGTTGCGGGCCAGGTGGGCCAGGACGTGGCCGCGGGTCCAGCCGGGCAGTGCGGAGGGTTCGCTGACGGCGTGCTCGTCGAGGCCGCGGATGGTGTCGAGCAGCCGGGTGGTCGCCTCGGCGACGGTGTCGAGCTGAACGGGGGTCTGCGCGGCGGCGGTGGTCACGGTTTCGACCCTAGCGAGCGAGGACCCGGCTCGCCGCGAACGACGGGCCGGGTTCGCGAACCTCGCCTACCCGCCGACGATCGCGTCGGCTTCGATCTCGACCAGCAGGGCCGGGGTGATCAGGGCCTTGATCTCGTACATGGCCGTCGCGGGACGGATTTCGCCGAACACCTCGGCGTGCGCCTCGGCGACCTCGGGCCAGCGCGCGATATCGGTGACGAAGATGCGGGTGCGCACCACGTCGGCCAGGCTCGCGCCCGCCTCCTCCAGCGCGGAGCCGATGCGCCGCAGGGTTTCCCTGGTCTGCTCGCCGATGTCGTCGCCGCCGACGGCCGTGCCACCGGGCGCCGAGGCGGTCGTTCCGCTGACCGCTATGACATTGCCGAGCCGGACCGCCCGCGAGTAGCCGACGATGTCTTCGAACTCCGAACCCGAGGAGATGTTCACGCGATCACTCATGCGCGAAAGCATCGCACGGGCGCCGGCGCGGCCACGTGGCGGACAGCCGGTCGCCGCAGGCCCGTTGGGCGGGGAGGTGCGAGGGCGACCCGGCGTGGCCCTGCCAGCGCGCCGAGTTCACCGCCGTTGGTGCTCAGGGCGACCGGTCGGCGTACACAGCACGGTGGTACTGCCGTTTGCGCGTGGCCGACTAGCTCGGTTCGGCCCGCTCGCGTCCCTCCACGACCACCGCCGCGGCCAGCGCGATCAGCCACAGCGACATCGCCCCCACCTGAATCCGCTGGGCGATCCCGAGGGCGTAGTTCCCTGGCAGGTTGTCGGCCACCAGCATCCACACCGTCGCCAGCGCACCGATCACCAAAACGACGAGACCGAATTCGCGTAGTACCCGCCAGCGCCGATAGCGGAACGCGGCGACGCTGAAGGCGGAGGCGGCGACCGCGATCGAGGTGACCGCCAGCGTGCTCGTCAGGGCGTGCGGCTGATGCAGCTGCGGGAACAGCTCGCGCGGGCCGCCACACCCGCTCTCGCCGGGGGTGCAGTCGCGCAGCGGTAGCAGGACGTCGGCGATGGTCGAGGCGCCGAAGCAGAACAGCGCGATCCAGCCGATCGTGGTCGCTCCGCGGCGCGGCAACACCAGAAGTCCGGCGATCGCGGCAGGTATGAGCAGCGCCCCCACGATCAGGTCCGCGGTCGCGAACACCTCCCGGTACGGCTTGCCCTGCGCGTCCAGTTCGCTGAGGAACGTGTCGACCGGGTCGAGGCCGATCGGCAGCACGAATTGGAGCACCCAGGACGAGTAGCAGAGCCCTGCGATCGCGATGGCCGCGGCGACCAGCACCGTTGCCGGTCGCACGGGCCGAACGGCGATCTCCTGGCCACCCGTCACGCCCCCATTGTGCTGGTTGCTAGAGCGCGCCGGACAGCGGCAGGCCGCACACGTCATTACCATCCGGGACACAGGGTCTTGTCAGCTTCGCCCGGCACGCTGGACGACAGCTGCAACTCGAGGAGGTCCCCATGCTCGGTTTCGCGACTGCCGCTGCCGGAATCGCGGTCATGACGGTGATGGTGGCGTCCGGCTACCTGGCCGCGCACGCCCCCCGCTCACTCGTGCGGGTTCGACACCGCTGACAGCGCCGCTTGGACGCGGTCGGCCGCGCTGACGGGATCCTCGTGCTCCCAGACGCGGACCACGTGCCACCCCGCCGCGATCAGCGCCGCGTCGGTGGCGCGGTCTCTGGCGACGTTGCCCGCCAGTTTGGCGGCCCACCATTCGGCGTTGTTCTTTGGATCGGTGGCGTGCTGCGGGCAGCGGTGCCAGAAACAGCCGTCCACGTAGACGGCGACCCGCCGCCGCGGAAACACCAGGTCGGCGCGTCGGCGCTGCCCGCGGATCGGTGCGCGGTCGACGAAATACCGCAGCCCGCGCCGATGCAGTTCCCGGCGCAGAGCGAGTTCGGGATCGGTTCCGGTGCGCCGTTGGCGCGCCATCCGCGCACTGGTGATCGCGTCGGTGAGGGGCCGCCGGTTCATGCCGCCCAGCCGCCCATCCGGTCCAGATGGCTCTCCACGTCGGCGAGGAAACCGGGCGGAAAACGCAGACTGCCCATGGTGGTGCGGCGCAGGAAACCGGCCGTCGCGCGGGCGGAGAGCAACTGCGCCTCGGTGAGGAAGTGGGTCAGGTCCTCGTACGGCTCGTGCACCGGCCACGTGGAGACCGGCACCCGATAGGCCGCACCGCCGTGCCCCCACGCGGCGACCGGCCACGGCGTGCCCGGCGCCAGCGGTTGATCGCCGGAGATCGGATCCAGCGGCGCGGCCAGCCGCGAGCCCACCCAGGCCGCCATCCGCACGCTCACCGCGTTGCCCACCAGCTTCCAGCGGTGGCCCTTCCGCACGCCCGGCACCTCCGTCGCGGGCGCAGTCCATCCCGCGTCGAAGCCCTGCAGGCGTTCGGCGTCGGCGATGCCGGGCGTGACGATCTCCCCCGACGGCAACCGCACCGCGGGCGGGCTGGCGATGCCGAGCGCGGAGCCGCCCTTCAGCGTCGGTACCGCGTTCACCGCCCAGCCGAGCCCGCGCACCCCCTCGGTCCAGTAGAAGCCGCATGGATCGATCTCGGGATCGCCGATCGTGCGGGGACCGGCGTCCTCGCCGAACAGCACCGCGCGCGGGTCCTCGGTGCGGGAAGCCAGCATCAGTACCCGCTGCCTGCGCTGGGGCAGGCCGAACGCGCGGGCGTCCACCACCCGGTAGGCCCAGGTGTAGCCGAGTTCGTCGAGTGCGCCGGTGATGTGCCGCATGGCCGCGCCGCGGCCCAGTTGCAGCATGAACGGCACGTTCTCGATCAGCAGCCAGCGCGGGCCGCGCTTGCGGCGCACGAGCCGGAACACCTCGTCGACCAGACCCGAGCGCGTGCCGGTGATGCCCGCGGTGCGCCCGGCCTGGGACAGGTCCTGGCACGGGAATCCGGCCGCGACCAGCTCCGTCCCCGCCGGGATCGCGCGCAACCGGGTGATGTCGGCGTGCAGCGGCACATCCGGGAAACGTGCGGCGAGCACGCCTTGGGCACCGGGCTCGATCTCGCACAGCAACTCGGTGTGCCAGCCGTGCCTGCCGAGGCCGAGCTCGAGCCCGCCGATCCCGGCGAACAGCCCGACCATCCGCGCGCCCGTCAACGACCTTCCCTTTCTCGCGTCCACACCGGCCGCCGCCCACGCGTCCCGTGCCCGGGGAGCAGGTTACTCGAGTCGTCGGGGCGATCCCCGAAGTACGCGACCATCGCCTCCGGCACCTGGTACGGTCCGCGTGTCACGCAGTGTGATCGGTGCGAATTCCCAATAATGCACAGGGGTGGTCGCACACGGACGTGATGACCGGCCGTTCCGCCTGCGCTCCAGTGCCATCCGTGCGGGCCGCCCACGATCCTGGTGGCGCGCCTGCGCGCATTGCTTTTGCTCGACGAAGTTCCAGAGCGACGCTAGGGAAAGTGAGCGAAACATGCAGATGCCTTCCACCAAAAACGGACAGTTCCCCTCTGTGGTGGTGACCAGCCTCGCGGCGACCACGTCCATCGCGGGTGACGTGGATTCCACGTGGAAGGGCCTGCTCAACGGCGACAGCGGCATCGACGTCCTGGAAGACGATTTCATCGACGAATTCGAGCTGCCGGTCCGTATCGGCGGGCACCTCAAGGTCCCGCCCGCCACGTATCTGGACGTGACGGAGGCCCGCAGGCTCTCGTACGTGGAGCAGCTGGCCCTCGTGCTCGGGCGTGAGGTCTGGCGCAACGCGGGCAGCCCCGAAGTGGACAAGCACCGTCTCGGGGTGGCCATCGGTACGGGGCTCGGCGGCGCGGAGGCGATGATCCACGCTCGGGACAAGCTGCGCAACGGGGGCTACCGCAAGGTGTCGCCCTACACCGTCCAGGCGGTGATGCCCAACGGCGCCGCGGCCTGCGTCGCGCTGGAACTCGGTGCGCGAGCCGGTGTGACGACGCCCGTCTCGGCGTGTTCCTCCGGTGCGGAGGCGATCGCCAACGCGTGGCGGATGATCGTCATGGGCGACGCCGACGTGGTGGTCACCGGCGGCGTGGAGGGTTCGATCCAGGCGCTCGCGATCGCGGCGTTCACCATGATGCGCGCCATGAGCACCCGCAACGACGCGCCGAAGTCCGCCTCGCGTCCGTTCGACGCCGACCGGGACGGGTTCGTCTTCGGCGAGGCGGGCGCGCTGATGGTGCTGGAGACCGAGGAGCACGCCAAGGCTCGCGGCGCGACCGTTCACGCCCGGCTGATGGGTGCGGGCATCACCTCCGACGGCTTCCACTTGGTCGCGCCGGACCCAGCGGGCGTCGGGGCCGCGCGCGCGATGACGCGGGCGATGCGGACGGCCGGTCTGGCCAAGGACGATGTCGCGCACGTCAACGCGCACGCGACCGCCACTCCGATCGGCGACACGGCGGAGGCCCGCGCGATCCGCGAGGCAGTGGGCGACCACGCGTCGGTCTACGCGCCCAAATCGGCCCTCGGTCATTCCATCGGGGCGGTCGGTGCGCTCGAATCGGTGCTCACGGTGCTCAGCGTGCGAGACGAAATCGTGCCGCCGACGCTGAATTTGGACACGCTGGATCCCGAGATCGATCTCGACGTGGTGCGCGGGAACGCCCGGCCCGGCCGTATCGACTACGCCCTGAACAACTCTTTCGGATTCGGCGGGCACAATGTGGCGCTCGCCTTCGGCCGGTACTGACCGCCAGGTGACCGGGACACCTGTTGGCCTTCCCGACGCTTCGTTATCGACCTGTGTTCGGTGTCATTGCACGGCCTGAGTGTCTGTGCGCTGGAAAAGGATAAGGCGATGATCGACGAAACCTTCGACGACTATTTGGACGATCAGGGCAATATCGAAATCCGCGGGGACAAGACCCTGATCGACTTCGTCGACAAGCACAGCGCGGAGAACGGCGACGGCCTCGCCTACCGCTTCATCGACTACTCCCGGGAACGGGACGGCGAATACCACGAACTCACCTGGCAGCAGTTCGGTGTGCGCCTGCGCGCGGTGGCGGCCCGGCTGCAACAGGTCACGCGGCCGGGCGACCGGGTGGCGATTCTCGCTCCGCAAGGGCTCGACTACGTCGTTTCGCTGTTCGCCGCGGTGTACGCGGGCAATATCGCGGTTCCGCTGTTCGATCCGGAGGAGCAGGGCCACACCGACCGCCTGCACGCGGTGCTGGGCGACTGCGCTCCCGCCGCGATCCTGACGGTGGGCTCCGCGGCGGGTGGCGTGCGGAAATTCTTCCGGCACCTGCCGCCGTCGCAGCGTCCGCGGATCATCGCGGTGGAGGCGATCCCGGACGGCGTCGGCGCGTCCTGGGTGCGCCCGGAGGTCAACATCGACAGCGTCGCCTACCTGCAGTACACCTCGGGATCCACGCGGACGCCCGCGGGCGTGGAGATCACCCATCGCGCGGTGGGCACGAATCTGCTGCAGATGATCGATGCCATCGGCGTCACCGAGAATTCGCGCGGGGTCACCTGGTTGCCGCTGTTCCACGACATGGGCCTGCTGTGCGTGATCCTGCCGACCGTCGGCGGCGGGTTCATCACGATCATGTCGCCGAGCGCGTTCGTACGCCGCCCCTATCGCTGGATCAAGGAACTGGCCGCGGCCTCCGACGGCGCGGGCACCTTCGCCGCCGCGCCGAACTTCGCGTTCGAGCACGCCGCGGCGCGCGGCAAGCCCAAACCCGGGGAGGAATTGGATCTCTCCAATGTGATCGGGCTGATCAACGGCAGTGAGCCGGTCTCGGTGTCGTCGATGAAGAAGTTCAACGAGGCGTTCGCGCCGTACGGGTTGCCGGAGACGGCGATCAAGCCCTGCTACGGCATGGCCGAGGCGACGGTGTTCGTCTCCGCCACCAGGGCCGAGGACAAGGCGAAGGTCGTCTATGTCGACCGGACCGAGTTGAACGCCGGACGGATGATCGAGGTGGACGCGGACGCCGACAACGCCATCGCGCAGGTGTCCTGCGGATATGTCGCGCGGTCGCAGTGGGCGGTGATCGTCGACCCGGAGCACGGCACCGAGCGCGGTGACGGCGAAGTCGGTGAGATCTGGCTGCACGGCGAGAACATGGGCATCGGGTACTGGGGGCGGCCGGAGGAGACCGAGGCCACCTTTCGCGCCAAGCTGACCGCTCGCCTGCCCGAGGGCAGTCACGCGGAGGGCACGCCGCAGGACGCCAACTGGATGCGCACCGGCGATTTCGGCGCGTATCTCGACGGTGAGCTGTACATCACCGGGCGGGTCAAGGATCTGGTCATCGTCGACGGTCGCAACCACTATCCGCAGGATCTGGAGTTCTCCGCTCAGGAATCCAGCACGGCGCTGCGCCCCGGCTTCGTCGCGGCGTTCTCGGTGCCTGCCAACGAACTGCCCGCGCTGGTCTTCGAGCAGGGCAACCACTCCGGCCTGACGTTCGACGCCGAGGACACCTCCGAGCAGTTGGTGATCGTCGCCGAGCGCAATACCGGCGCTGGCAAGCTCGAGTCGGAATCGATTGCCGACACGGTGCGGGCCGCGATCGCGCGGCGCCACGGAGTCATGGTCCGTGACGTGCTGTTGGTGCCCGCGGGTTCGATTCCGCGCACGTCCAGCGGCAAGATCGCCCGACGCGCGTGCCGGGCGGCCTATTCGGAGGGCACGCTGCGCGGCGGCCACCAGCAGCAGGCGTTCCCGGACGAGGCGCAGGACTGGGATTCCGAGACCGTGGTGATCGGCTAGAGCCGGATCTCCGTCTCACATTCGAATTCCCGGACGTCGGCGCCGACGATCTGGGCGTCGAGGTCGCCCGAGGTGCCCGTGCCGCGGAAGCGTTCCACCGCGGCACGGGTCCTCCAGCGCTCGTAGACGTTGACCCGATCGGGTTCGAGCAGGTCGGCGCCGAGCGTGAAGTCCAGGCAGTCTTCGGTGGCGCGGGCGAGCGCCATCACCTCCCGGCAGTGGTCGAGGTAGCGGTCGCGATCGGTGACGCGCAAATATCCGGCGACGATCAGCATGCGACGAAGTCTAGATCCGGCGGGCTTGACCTCGAGGTCGCTCGAGGTTGTTGTCTGGGTGCGTGAGTGCCGAACCCCTTGCCGCGCCCAGCGCCCTGTCCAGCACGGATGCGTCGCAGCGGCCGAAAAATCGGTTGGTCGACGCCCGCTGCGGTGCGACCCTGGAATGTCGGACCCCGATGCGAACATCACCGGAGGTCCTGCTCTCCGCCGCCAGTCACATACCTCGAGGGGGAGTTTTGTCTGTCGCACTGGACGTTTCGTCGGCCGAACCGGAGGCCGACAGAACGGAGCGGCCCGCCGCCATGGGCCGCCTGCATTCCTTGCGCCGATTCCGGCCGTATCTGCGTCCGCATGTCGGCATCCTGCTCGCCGCCAGCGGCCTCGCGCTGCTCGCCGGGCTGACCGCCGTCGTGATCCCGCTGATGATCGCGCGGATCATCGACGGCCCGATCGCCCACCGCGATTTCGCGGGCGCGCTCGGGCCGGTGGCCGTGGTCCTGGCGCTCGGACTGCTGGAAGCCGGTGGGGTGTGGGGACGCCGCTGGCTGATCGCCGCGCCCGCCACTCGCTTCGAGATCACGCTGCGCGCCATGATCTTTCGCAAGCTGCAAGCGCTGTCGATCGGCAAGCACGACGCGTGGGAATCGGGTCAGCTGCTCTCGCGTGCGATCGATGATCTGGCCACCATGCGCCGGTTCGTGTCCTTCGCGGGGCCGTTCCTGCTCATCCACACCGTGATCATCCCGGTCGGCCTGCTCGTGCTGATCGGCCTGAACCCGCCGATCGGCCTGATCTTCGCGGTGATCTCGATCCCGTTGACGGTCATCTGCATTCGCTTCGAGCGCCGGTATGCGGTGGCCTCGCGGCGTTCGCAGGACCAGTCCGGCGATCTGGCCACCACGGCCGAGGAATCCGCGCAGGGCGTGCGGGTGCTCAAGGCGTTCGGGCGGGGTGCGTTCTTCGGCCGCCGTTTCACCGCCCAGGCGCACGAGCTGCGGCAGACCGAGCTGCTGAAGGCACGCCTGGACGCCACCTTGTGGTCGAGCATGGTGAGCTTGCCGCAGCTGGCCATCGCGTTCGCGCTCGGCTACGGCGGTTACGCGGTGGCGCACGGCACGATGACGCTCGGTACCTTGATCGCGAGCATCACGCTGGCGACCTTTCTGCAGTGGCCGATCATCTGGACCGGCTTCTTGCTCGCCGAACTGAACGATGCGCGCACCGCGGCCGATCGGTACTGGGAGATCATCGACACCCCGGTCGACATCACCGACCCGGCCCGCCCGGTGGACTTGCCGGAGCATGTTCGCGGCGAATTGCGTTTGGAGGGTGTGCGTTTCGCATTTCCCGACGCCGAACACGAGGTGCTGCGGGATGTCTCGCTGCGCGTGCGGCCCGGCGAGACGGTGGCGCTGGTGGGGGCCACGGGCAGCGGCAAGACGGCACTGCTGAACCTGATCCCGCGCCTGTACGACCTGACGGGTGGCGCGATCACCATCGACGGCATCGACATCGCGGCGATGCGGGTCGCCGACCTGCGCTCGCTGGTGTCGGCCGCGTTCGAGGACCCGGTGCTGTTCTCCGCCAGCGTGCGGGAGAACGTCGCGCTCGGCGATCCGGCCGCCACGGACGCCGACGTGCGCCGCGCGTTGGAGGTCGCGCAGGCCACCGAATTCGTGGACGACCTGCCCTGGGGTCTGGACACCAGGATCGGCGAGCAGGGCCTGAGCCTGTCCGGCGGTCAGCGCCAGCGCCTCGCGCTGGCCCGCGCGGTGCTCACCGGCGCGGGCGGGGGCAAGCGCAGCCGGATCATGGTGCTCGACGACCCGCTGTCCGCGCTGGACGTGGAGACCGAGGAGCGGGTGCAGGCCCGCCTGCGCACCGTGCTGGCCGACGCGACGACGCTGCTCGTCGCGCATCGTCCGTCCACGGCGGCGCTGGCCGATCGGGTGGCGGTGCTCGCCGACGGCCGGATCGTCGCCGAGGGAACCCACGATCAATTGCTGCGTACCAGCAGAAGCTACCGCGAACTGATGGGAGGTGAGTAGCGATGAGTACCACGACCACGGTCACCAACGACGACGCGCCGGAGGATGTTTCGACCCGTGCGGAAGCGGCGGCCGACTGGCGCGGCATCGCGGGCGAGGACAAAGAGGTCACCGAGACCGGGAACCTGGTGCTGGCCGGACGCTCCCGGCGGCTGCTGCTCGACCTGGTGAAGCCCTATCGCAAGCTCGCCGCACTCGCGCTGGTGCTCATCGTGCTGGACAACATCGCGATGGTGTCGGCGCCGCTGTTCATCGCGCACGCGCTGGACACCGGCATCGCGCGCGGGGTGGAGGGAAACTGGGCGCCGCTGACGTGGAGCGTGGCGGGTTACCTCGGCTCGGTCCTGCTCGGTGTGGTCTGCACGTTCTCCTTCCTGCGGGTGTCCGGCAGACTCAGCCAGAGCGTGCTGTTCGACCTGCGCGTGCGCGCGTTCACGCATGTGCAGCGGCTCAGCGTCGCCTTCCACGAGAAGTACACCTCGGGCAAGGTGGTGGCGCGGCTCACCGGCGATATCGAGACCTTGCAGGAACTGCTGGAAAGCGCGCTCAACCAGGCGCTGAGCGCGATCCTGTCGGTGCTCACGATCGCGGCGCTGCTGATCTACCTGGACCAGACCCTGGCCGCGATCGTGCTGGCCGGATTCGTCCCGCTGGTGGTGGTCACCCGCTGGGCGCAGCGCAGGCAGCGGGCGGGCTACCGCCGCACGCGCGCCGCGATCGCCAAGGTGGTGGTGCAGTTCGTCGAGTCGATGGGCGGCATGCGGGCGGTGCAGGCGTTCCGCCGTGAGCAGCGCAACGAGTCGGTGCTCGCGATCGAGGACGCCGAATATCGGCACGCGACCACCGTCGCGATGCGCGGCATGGGTGACTACGCGGGACTGACCAAACTGCTCGGCAACCTGACCACGGTGATCATCATCGTGGTCGGCGCCTGGCGGGTGATCGAGGGCGATCTCGCGGTGGGCGTGCTCGCGGCCTACCTGCTGTACCTCAACGAGTTCTACGGGCCGCTGGACGAGCTGGCGCAGGTGTTCAACGCCTACCAGTCCGCGGCGGCGGCGCTGGAGAAGATCTCCGGCGTGCTCGAGGAGGAGCCGTCGGTGCCGGAGCCCGCCCATCCGGTGGCGCTGGAGAAGGCGTCCGGCGCGGTGCGGATGGCGAAGGTGTGGTTCGGCTACGGGGCGCAGGCCGCCGATGCCTCGGCGGGGGTGTCGCCCACACCGGGGGACGCCCCACCGGTGCCGTCCACGGAACCGGGAAAGCCCGATCGCCGGACACGACCGGTGCTGCCGGAATTCACTCTGGACATCCCGGCCGGGCAGGTGATCGCCCTGGTGGGTGCGACCGGCGCGGGCAAGTCGACGCTGGCGAAGCTGCTGACGCGGTTCTACGACCCCTCCGGCGGCGTGATCACCCTGGACGGCGTCGATCTGCGCGACCTGTCCGACGCCGACCTGCGCCGCAACGTGGTCATGGTCACCCAGGAGTCCTACCTGTTCTCCGGTTCGGTGGCCGACAACATCCGGCTCGGCAGGCCGGAGGCCACCGACGCCGAGGTCTTCGCCGCCGCGCGCGCGGTCGGTCTGTACGACTTCGTGCAGGCGCTGCCCGAGGGCTTCGCGACCGACGTGCGCAAGCGCGGCGGCAGGCTCTCGGCGGGCCAGCGGCAGCTGGTCGCGTTCGCGCGGGTGTTCCTCGCCGATCCCGCCGTGATCGTGCTGGACGAGGCCACCTCGAGCCTGGACATCCCCAGCGAGCGGCTCGTGCAGCATGCCCTGGAGACGGTGCTGCGCGGCCGCACGGCGGTGATCATCGCGCACCGCCTGTCCACGGTGGCGATCGCGGACCGGGTGCTGGTGCTGGAGTCCGGCCGGATCGTCGAGGACGGCGCGCCGGAAGCCCTGATCGCGGGGACCGGCCGGTTCGCCGACCTGCACGCGGCATGGCGGGAGTCGCTCGTGTGATGAGCGGCGGTTGTGCGGGCAGGGGCTGGGTGTCGCTTACGGTAGATACGTGACAACCCCAGCCCCCGACCCCGAGAGCCCCGCCGCGAGCCCGCAGGAATCCCGGTGGCCGGCGATCCTCACCTGGCGCGCCCACGACGCGACCCGGATGGAGTCGGTGCGGGTGCAGCTCAACGGCAACCGCATCCGCGCCGCCGGGCGCATGATCGGCGGCGCGAGCGGGGAGCACCCGGCGTTCAGCGCGTCCTACGACCTGGTCACCGACGAGAACGGCGCCACAAAGCGGCTGTCGCTGCGGACCACGACGGCCGCCGGTGAGCGGCACGCCTCGATCGCCCGCGACGAGGAGAACTACTGGCTCGTCGACGCGGGCGGCAACCACGTGCGCTCCACCTTCGCCGGGGCCCTGGACGTGGACGTGGTGCTCAGCCCGTTCTTCAACACCCTGCCCATCCGCCGCTACGACCTGCAGCACGCGGTCGAGGACGTGCAGGTGCCGGTGGTCTACGTGCGCCTGCCCGACCTGCTGGTCCAGGAGGCCACGCTGATCTACAGCAGCGCCGCCGACGGCATCAGCGTGCTGTCTCCGGTCTCCAGCGCCACGGTCACGGTGGACGCCGACGGCTTCCTGCTGGACTACCCGGGCCTGGCCGAACGGATCTGACGGCGCGAGGTCAGGTCAGCCGCGTGATGACGCCACCGCGCTCGCCTGCCGCCCGCAGGTCTTCCAGCCAGTTCCGGTCGCCCGGCCGGACATCCGTGATCTCCCAGCGCCGCGCGGATTCGTAGCGTCCGCGCGCGTCGTGCCCGGCCTCGACCAGATCCGCGAGGGACGTCTCCTCGCGCAGGCTGTCGCGGGCCGCGCCGAGTACGGTGAGTGTCTCGTCCAGAACCTCCAGCAGCGCCGCCGAATTCGGTTCGCAGATCGCGCGGACCAGGTCGGGCGCTGTGCCCGCCACGCGGGTGCCGTCCCGGAACGACCCCGCCGCCAGTCCCAGCGCGAGGTCACCCCCTGCGGCGCCCGCCACGGCCAGTGCTTCCGCCAGCACGTGCGGGAGATGGGAGATGCGCGCGACGGCCCGATCGTGCTCCCCCGCCACCACGGGTACCACCACCGAGCCGCAGTCCAGCGCGAGCCGCACCACGCGGGTCCACGGGTCGACCCGAGTGCCCTCGTCCACGCCCACCGCCCACACCGCGTCGCGGAACAATTCCGGATCGGTGGCGGCCCAGCCGGATTCGGACGTACCCGCCATCGGATGACCGCCGACGTATCGGTCGGCGAGATTGTGCTCACGCACGGCCGCCGCGACCGGCGCTTTCACGCTCACCACATCGGTGAGCGCGCACTCCGGTGCGAAGGTCGCGATCGCGGAGAGCATGTGGTCCACCGCGGGCATCGGCACCGCGATGACGATCAGCGCGCCGGTTCGCGCGGCACGACGCAGCGCGGCGGGCAGGTCTTCGGTGACGTCGAATCCGTCGGTGCGAGCGGCCTGCGCCCCCGCCGCGGACCGGTTGTATCCCCACCCGTCGTAGCCCGCGGCGACGGCCGCGCGCAATAGCGACCCGCCGATCAAACCGGTCCCGAGGACGCATACGGGTGCTTTCTCCGTCGAAGTCACCGGAACAGATTGGCATACGACTTCAACATTTCAGCTCGAGCAGACTACCGTTGCGGCCATGGCAGCACAGCGCTCGGGCACGAACAGGGCGGCGTCGGACGATTACGACGACGTGGAAGGGTTCGCAGTGGCGGTTGTCCGCGAAGAAGGCAAATGGCGGTGCAGTCCGCTGAGCCGGGACGCGCTCACCGATTTGTCCGCCGCGGAGAACGAACTGAAGGCTTTGCGCAGCTCCGGGGCGGTGTTCGGTTTGCTCGACATCGACGACGAGTTCTTCATCGTGCTCCGGCCCGCGCCGAGCGGAACCCGGATGCTGGTGTCGGACGCCACGGCCGCGATCGATTACGACATCGCCGCCGACGTCCTGGAAGCCCTGAACGTGGAAATCCCGGACATCGATCCGGACGAATTGGACGACGTCGAGCCGTGGGAGGAGGGCGACCTCGGCGTGCTCGCCGACCTCGGTCTACCCGAACCGGTGCTGAGCGTCATCCTCGCCGAGACCGATCTCTATCCGGACGAGCAGCTCGGCATGATCGCCCAGCGTCTCGGCTTCGCCAACGAACTCTCCGCGGTGCTGGACAAGCTGCCGCGCTGACGTGGCTGCCCTGCCGAACGCCCCGATCCGCTCGGACGCCGACATGGTGCGGGCCGCCCTCGACGCCGCGGCAGCCGCCGGGGATCGTGACGTGCCGGTCGGCGCGGTCGTATTCGACTCCGCGGGCCGGGAACTCGCGCGCGCCGCGAACGCACGCGAAGCGCTCGGCGATCCCACCGCGCACGCCGAGATCCTGGCGTTGCGGCGCGCCGCCGCGGTGCACGGCGACGGGTGGCGGCTGGAGGGCGCGACCTTGGCCGTCACGCTGGAGCCGTGCACGATGTGCGCGGGCGCGCTGGTGCTCGCGCGGGTCGGCCGCCTGGTCTTCGGTGCGTGGGAGCCGAAGACCGGCGCCGTCGGGTCACTGTGGGACGTGGTCCGTGACCGTCGTCTCAACCATCGGCCCCAGGTCCGCGGCGGGGTGCTCGAGGACGAATGCGCGGCCGTGCTCGACGAGTTCTTCCGCACCCAGCGCTGAGCCGGCGTTTCCGCGGGTCTCCTGGCGATTTAGCGATCCGGCGAGGGTCCGGTATGGTTGTCGGCGGTGGCGTGTCCGAGCGGCCTAAGGAGCACGCCTCGAAAGCGTGTGAGGGGTAACCCCCCTCCGAGGGTTCAAATCCCTCCGCCACCGCCAGAGCCCCTTACCTGTTCGCGCAGGTGAGGGGCTTTTCTCTTCTCGTGTCTCTTCTCGTGCACGGCGAGTTCGCCGCCAGTCGAAGGAGGTCAACCCGATGACCGGACCAGACCATCACTACTGGATGAACCGGGCCATCGAGCTCGCGCGGTTGTGCCCGGTGGCCGAAGGCGCGTTCTCGGTGGGCGCGGTGATCGTCGCCGACGGTGCGGAGATCGCGACGGGATACTCTCGCGAGTCCGACCCCAAGGAGCATGCCGAGGAGGCCGCGCTCGGCAAGCTGGACCCGGAAGATCCGCGGCTGGCTCGAGCGACGCTCTACAGCACGCTGGAGCCCTGTTCGGAGCGGGGGACCAAGGGGCGGGCGCCGTGCACCGATCGGATCCTGCGGGCCGGCATCCCGGTCGTGGTGATCGCCTGGCGGGAGCCGTCGACCTTCGTGGTGAACTGCGTCGGAGTGGAGAAACTCCAGCAGGCGGGGGTCACGGTGCTGGAACTTTCCGAACTGGCCGAGGCGGCGATGTCGATGAACCGGCACCTCGATCTGTCCTAGGCGCTCAGTCCTTCCCAGGCCCAGTCGTTCCTAGGCGCTCAGTCGTTGTAGTCCCAGTACTGCAACCACCGCACGGACGCGAACAGCAGCAGCGTCACCGCGTAGAGCCCGACGACCACCGCCGCCCCCACGACGCTGATCCGCCGCCCCGCGCCGTCGATCGGGTCGAGCCACCGCCGGAAATAGCTCGCGACCGCGGGCGACAGGTAATAGCTCATCAAGCCCACGCTCACGATCTGGCTCAGCCACAGCGCCAGCCACGGTTGCGCTCCCAGCCGGTCCAGCACCGGGCCGAGGAAGCGCGACAGCGCCATCACCGTCGGATACAGCACCAACAGCACCAACATGGCGGTCTTCCACGTCGGCGTCATCCTGGTCTCGCCATCGACCGTTCGCACCGTGGAACCGAACGGCGTGGTGTGCGCGTCCACGGTGAAATCCTCGATCAGCTTCGAGCGCAGTTCCGGCAGAGCGGCCGCGCGTTCCTCCGAGCGCATCCATTCCGACAACTGCCGTGCCGTGCGGAATCGGAGCACCGAGAACCAGCGCCCGCCCTTGGACGGAAAAAGCGCGGCGCCTTCGAATCCTGGGAACCGAGAACTCGCCGCGACCAAGCGCGCCTCCATCGCCGTGAATTCGGCCTCCTTTTCGCGTGCGACATGGTGCCGGAATACGCCGATACCCGGCGGTGGAAGCTCGCCTTCGATGACTACCAGATCAGAACTCTTGCAATGGAAGCCGAGTGTTTCGCCTTCGGACAATGCTTCGGCGCGTTCGGTCGAGTCCAGGTATTCGTGTAGCGACGGCTCGGATCGGAAAGTAACGCTGAATCCCGGCTCGAGGAGCGGGCCTTCGGTCACCGCTACCGACGAGTGCGCGAATCCATCCTTGTGACGGGCGATTTCGGTCAACCGTGCCAACCAGATGCGAAAAGCCGCTTCGTCCGCGGGCCGGTGAAATACCGTGACGGCGGTGGCGGTGGCGTCCATCGACGGCGTCAGCCTACGTCGATGCGGCGGCCCTGCACGTAGACCTCGGCGATCGCCGGTTCGCGAATACCCATCAGCAGCGCGAACAGCGTCTGATCCCGGGCCAAGGCGGGGTCTTCGGAACGAATGCCGTGTGCCAGTGTGTCGTCCAGCGCCGGAACGCGCGCCGGTTCGACCACGAGGAAATCGGCTTCCTTACCGACGTCGAAATTCCCGAACCGGCTTTCCATGTCCAGGGCACGCGCACCGGCCAGCGTGCCGGTGAACAGCATTTCCGCCGGATGCATCGAGACGCCGTGCTCGCCGGGCTCGGAGATATGCACCTTGAACGCGGCCGAAAGCACCTGTGGAATCAGCCATTCGTCGCCGCCGCCGTAATCGGTACCCGCGGCCACCGTCACGCCCGAAGCGAGCGTTCGCTGCCACGGCATCGTGCCGGAGCCCAGGAACTGTTGCGAGACCGGGCAGTGCGCCACCGACGTGCCGGTTTCGGCCATCCGCCGCAGTTCGCTGTCCTGGCAGTGCACGCAGTGCGCGAGGATGCTGCGCCTGCCGAGCAGGCTCTCGCCGCCCACCGCCGAGCCAGGCAGGAACTTGCCGTCGTAGGTGTCGAGATAGGTGGCTACGCCGTATGCCTGCTTGGTGGCATCGACTTCGCCGGTTCCCGGGCGATTGTTCTCGTTCAGATGACTGTGGAAATAGACTCCGCGTTCGCGCACCGAATCGTACAGCTCGCCGAGGTTTTTCAAGGTCCGGCGAGTCACCGCGAGGGAAAAGCGCGGAACTATCGCCACGTGCGATAACGCCGTATCCACGTCACCGGTGTCGGTGGCATGCCATTTGTCGATCTCTTCGCTCGTCAGGCGTATGGCGTCGTCCTCGCCGGTGATCAGTGGCGCCGCCGAGGGCTCTCCCGTCGTCTGGATCCCGCGTCCGCTGACCATCCGCAGACCACGGCGCCGGGTCTCGGTGAACAGTGCGTCCTGCGCGTGCGGAAAGGCCGATCCGAAGACCATCGCCGCCGTTGTTCCCGCCGAGATGCGCCGCGCACAGAATTCGGTGGCCGCCAGCCGCGCGAATTCCGGCTCGGCGTAGCGGGATTCGGCGGGATAGATGCACAATTCCAGCCACTCCAGCAGTTGACCGCCGCCGTAGGCGTCCCCGGCGAAAGTCTGCGGGAAATGGATGTGCGCGTCGACGAACCCCGGCAGCAGGAATCCGGGCCGATGATCGAACACTTCTGCGTCGCGGTACGCGGCCGGGATATCGGATCCGGCGCCGCAGTATGCGACGCGGCCGCCCTCGTCGATTATCAGAGCACCGTCCGGCACCTCGACCAACGCGTCGGCCGCATCGCCGGCAGCGGGACTTCCGGCGATGTGGAAAATGTGCCCCAAGTGGACTTGGCTCACCATTCGAGGAGAACACAAATCCACCCGGTAAGCGAGCGGATCGATCGAAATGGAATCAGACGCCGCGGGAGAACAACGTGACCGGCGGCGGCATACGGTAACCGGCGAGTTTGATGAACCGAGCGCCCACGCTGCGCTGTCTGCCCTCCAGCGGGCCCGCTCCGACGGTGTTCATCATCCGGTTGATCACGTTGAAGCAGGTGCCCACCCAGACCGCCTCGTCGAAGGCCTCCCGGGAGACGCCCGCCAGGCGGACCACCGCGGCGTCCTCGGGCGTCAACCCGTCCGGGTCGCGGGCCATCTTCGCGAGGAATCCGAGCATGACGCGCGCTTCGGGACGCAGCGGGGAGTCCGCGCTGTCGGCCAGAGCGCGAGTCACGACGTCGGCGTCGACATACGCGCCCGCGATCGCCTCGTGCGAGGTGGCGCAGAACGGGCACTCGTTGGCCTGGGACGTCCGCGTCGCGAAGATCTCGCGTTCGGCCACGGTCCAGTACGACGGTCCGCGCATGGCGTCCTGGATGAGTTCCGACAGCGGCGAGCCGAAGAAACGGTGCCGGTAGAACAGCACTTTGAGCACGGCGGGAACCTCGACGCCGCTGAAGCGCCGCATGGTCCACAGCACGAGTTTGGTCGGCCGGTCGTGCCCGGATCGGACTGCCTCGAGCCACATCTCAGTACCCTTCCCAGGCCAGTCGCGCGGCGCGCAGACGCCGGTCGGCCGCGCCGTAGGCGGCGAGCGCGGTCGCCTCGAAGATGTCGTCGTCGGTGTGCCCGGCCGCTCGCAGCGCCGCGATCTCCGCCTCGGTGACCCGGTAGGACCGCTCGGCCACCAGGTCGGCGAAGGCGGCGAGTTCGGGCGGGACGTCGCCGTCGGAGTCGGCCGTACCGGCTGCTCTGGCTCGCAGGCTCCGGCGGACCCCGCTCGCCAGTCGTCCCGGCGCGGATTCGAGGTGCTCGCCGAACCGCTGCCACTTCTCACTCATCGAGCCACCCATGGGCCCATTCTGGCCGAGCCGCGCCGCCTTCGCCGAGTATCGCGAGCGCGCAGCGGAACTCGCTACCGGTCCGCGTCCTTGCGCAGCACGACCGTGCGGCGCTCCAAGTCCACGCCGACCAGCGGCGGCGCACCCTGGTCCTGCTCGTCACGCAGCATGGACACCGATTCGCGATGGTCCAGCTCCATCCGTTTGGTCGAGTAGAACAGTGCGGTGAACTCGTCGGTGAACGTGCCGGAGACCGGGGTGCGGCGGCGTTTGCGGCGCTTGTTCACGGTCAGTTCGTAGACCGCCACCAGCACCAGCAGGATCACCCATCCGGGGATCGACCACTGCAACACCGACGCCATGTCTCGACGCTAACAGGGGGCCGCATCGAGCCGTGCCGTACGAATCCGAAAATTGCCCGTTTCGCCGCGGGTAACCCCCGGAATCCCGGGTATACGCCCGATACGGAAAGTGCGGGAAGGACGCGATGCCAGATGCGCCGTCGGACAATCCGCGCGGGAACGATGCGCGAGAGAAACATGAGAATCGGAAGTGTAATCGTCTTGATCTGGTTGCTGATCGGCGTGATCGCCGCGGCACAACGTCACTATTTCGACAGCGGACCGGTCAACTGCGCCGGTTTCGGCACCATCGTGGTCACGGTCGTCTCGGGCCCGCTCAACTACATGGGCGTGAATCCGAAGGTCGCCGATTGCAATGTCCCGCAACCGAGCCCGTAAATAGAGGCGGGTCACGACGGACGGCCGGGTATGTGCGCCACCCGGCCGTCCGTTTTCGTACGCCCAGGCGCGCCGCGCGACCGGATGGTCCGATCCCCGTGCGGCCGATGGGATAACTGCGGGGAAGCCGGGTATCTCCCGCGCACGGGGGAGCACGGAAGGAACCGATGAGATGCGTGATTACGAATCTCGTGCGCGTGCTAGACGCGGTCCGGGCGCCGGGTCCCGGCTGCTGGGGTTCCTGCTGATGGCCTGGCTGGCGATCGGATTGCTCGCGGCCGGGCAGCGACACTATTTCGACAGCGGCCCCCCGATCAACTGCGCAGGGTGGGGCACGATCGCCCTCACCGCACTGGCGGGCCCGCTCAACTACGTCGGCGTGAATCCACGGGTGGGAGCCTGCGACATTCCGCAACCGAGCCGGTGAAAAGCACTCGGCCCCGCCCCCCGAGGCTGGGGTGCGGGGCCGAGCGACGGTTTCCGGATCAGCTGACGCTGACCGGCTCCTTCTCCGTGTCGGACGAACGCTGCTGCAGCACACGCAACTTCGCGCCCTCGACGTCGATGTCGGGCAGGATGCGGTCGAGCCACTTCGGCATCCACCACGACCACTTGCCCATGATCACCAGCAGCGACGGAATGAGCACCATCCGGACCACGAACGCGTCCAGTAGCACACCGGCCGCCAGCGCGAAGCCCATGGACTTGGCCGTCACGTCGGTCTCCATCAGGAAGGAGCCGAACACCGAGATCATGATGATCGCCGCCGCGGTCACGACGCGTGCGCCGTGGTGGTAACCGGCGACCACCGCCTCCGTCGGCGACTTGCCGTGCACGAACTCTTCGCGCATCCGGGTCACCAGGAACACCTGGTAGTCCATCGCCAGGCCGAACACCAAGCCGATCAGCATGATCGGCAGGAAGCTGACCAGCGGATGCGGATCCTCGATCAGGCCGAGCGCGCCCTCCTGGAAGATCAGCACGGTCGCGCCGAAGGTCGCGGCCATCGACAGCAGGAACCCGAGCGCCGCGGTGAGCGGCACCAGGATCGACCGGAACACCAGGATCAGCAGGACGAACGCGGCGCCGGCCACGAGCGCCAAGTAGGGCACGATCTTGCTGAGCAGCACATGGTCGATGTCGGCGTAGATCGCCGTGGTACCGGTGACGCCGTATTCGATGCCGTACTCGGCCTTCAGCGCTGCTTCGGCCTCTCGGGCGTCTTGCACCAGGTCCTTGGTGTCCTGGTTGTTCGGCCCTGACTTCGGCACACCGTCCAGCAGCGCGCCCGCCTTGTCCTCGCTCCACTGCGGCGCGGTCACGTAGTCCATGCCCGGGTAGGACGCGAGCTTGGCGCGCAGAGCGTCGACTGCCGCCTCCCGGTTGTCGGCGGGGACGTTGGTCAGATCGACGGCCACG
Source organism: Nocardia abscessus (assembly GCF_015477775.1). Classification (GTDB taxonomy): domain Bacteria; phylum Actinomycetota; class Actinomycetes; order Mycobacteriales; family Mycobacteriaceae; genus Nocardia; species Nocardia abscessus_A. Next base: position 1,071,209 of record NZ_JADLQO010000001.1, read on the forward strand.
TTCAGTACGCCGTTGCTGCCTTCGCCGAAGCCTTCGGTGCGCAGCTCGTAGGCTTTGCGGACGGTGGAGGTCTTCGGCATGCTGTCCTCGCCGGGCAAGCCGAGATTCAGGCCTGCGGCGGGGGCGGCGAGCGCGCCCAGCACCACGACGCTGAGGATGAGAGCGGCCCACGGCGCCTTGCCGATCAGCTTGCCGAAGCGCATGCCGTTGGTGACCGAGTTGTCGTCCTCGGGGTCGTGCTGTGCCACCAGTGGCAGCTTCGGCTTGAACAGGAAGCGGCCGAACGCGCCGATCAACGCCGGCATCAGCGTGATCGCGGTGAGGACCGCGAACGCGGCGGCGATCGCGCCACCCAGACCCATGAAGGTCATGAACTTCACGCCGACCACGCTCAGGCCCCCGAGCGCGATGATGACCGTCAGGCCGGCGAACACCACCGCGGAGCCAGCCGTGCCGAGCGCGGTGCCCGCGGCCTCTTCCGGCGAGTCCTGCACCGCCAGTTCGTGCTTGTACCTGGACACGACGAACAGCGCGTAGTCGATGGACAACGCGATACCGATCATCGAGGCGAGGAATGTGGTGAAGCTGGGCACTTCGATCACCGACGTGCCGACCATGATCAGCGAGGTGGCCGCGCCGAGGCCGACGATCGCGGTGACGATCGGCACGAACGCGGCGACGATCGCGCCGAACGCCACGATCATCACGACCAGCGCGACGGCCATGCCGATCATCTCGGACTTGCCGCTGGGGCCCTCTTGCTTCTGCGCGATCGAGCCGCTCATCTCGACCGTTAGCCCGGCGTTGCGCGCGTCGGCGGCCACGTCATAGGCCGCCGCGCGGTCCTCGTCGGTCACGTCGGAGAACGTCTTGATCGTGAACGGGACGTTGATCACCGCGACGGTCTCGGGGGCGGTCTTGCTGAGCACGTTCAGCGGGGCGCCACTGCACTGCGCCGGGTCGGGGTTGGCCAAACAGCCCATCTGGTCGGCCGCTTCGATCGGATTGACGATCGGCTTGCTGTGATCGACGATCTCGAGCTGGCCGAGTTTGGCGATGAACGCGTCCAGCGCGGCACGGTTCGCCGGGTCGGTCAGCTTCTGCCCCTCCGGCGTAGCGGCGACGTAGGTGCCGGTGACCGCGTCGAATTTGAACGCTGCGGAGGCGCCGGGGAAGTGCTTGTCGAGGATCTCGTTGGCACGTTCGGAAGGCAGGTTCGGCAAGCTGAAGTCGTTGGTCATCGGCTTGCTGAGCTGTGCGCCCAGGCCACCGAGGAGCACGAACAAGACGAGCCAGACGGGAAGGACTATCCATTTCCGGCGGAAAGCGAACTTTCCCCATCTATACAGATAAACGGACACGAGTGGTTACTCCTAGCGATGACTGGGACCGTGCTGGTTCTGCGTGTAGACAGCACTCGCGGGGGTGCCCTGCCTGCCTCCGCCTCCACTGACGCTTTCTGCCTACCGTGCGGTAGGTAGACTACCCAGGAGCTAAGCGGAGGTACAACCTCTATTCTGCGGACGACATTCGCTCGATGCGAAGGTGATGAGAGGATCATCGGATGGCTGTGCGTGACACACCCGGCGCTGTCGCCGCAGGTGGAGGCACTAAAAACGCGATTCGGGACGCTGCGGTGAAGCTGTTCGGAGCCAAAGGATTCGAGCAGACCAGCCTGCGCGAGGTCGCGGATGCGGTAGGAATCACAAAGGCGTCGCTCTACTATCACTACGCGTCGAAGCTCGATCTGCTATTGGCGATCATCGATCCGATCGTCGATCACATGCGTTCGGTCGTGGACGATCTCGACCAGGTGCCGCACGACGCCGAGAGCATCCGTCAGGTTCTGCGGACGTATCTGCGCGGCCTGATCCATCACCGCGACGCGGGGGCGCTGGTCGTGCGCGACACCGTGGCGATCATCAACGCCATGGCCGACCGCTATCCGGATCTGATCAACGCCAGCCGGGCGCTGCGCGAGTGGCTGGCCGGGCCGAACGCCACCGAGGAGGCGCAGCTGCGCGCCTGCGCGGCGCTCGAGGTGATCGGTGTGGCGCTGGTGTCCAAGGAACTCGTGCCTGGTGCCGACGACTCGCTGGTGGAATCGTCACTGCTGGACGCCGCGACCTGCGTGCTGGCAGGCGGCGGCGCCGCGTAGATTCGAGTCATCCCACCTCGACGCCAGGAGTCACCGCTGTGCACATCACCGCGAAGGTCGATTACGCGGTGCGGACGCTGCTCGAAATCGCCAGTGCGCCGCGGCTGGACCAATCCGTGACCGGGCTCGGCGCACCCCTCGTGCAGGTCGCCCCCGCGGTCAAAGCCGAAGCGATCGCCACCGCCCAGCGGATTCCACCCAAGGTGCTCGAGTCGGTGCTCGGCGAACTGCGCCGGGCCGAACTGGTGATCAGCAGGCGCGGTCCGGACGGCGGCTACTGGCTGGCCAGGCCCGCCGCCGAGATCTCCATCGCCGACGTGATCCGCGCGATCGAAGGCCCTCTCGCCTCGGTGCGCGGCGCGCGGCCGGAGGATGTCCACTACGCCGGCGCGGCGCAGCCGTTGCAGCGGGTGTGGATCGCGCTGCGGGTCAATATTCGTGCGGTTCTGGAGAACGTCACCATCGCCGACATCGCGAGCGATCAGCTGCCCGGCTTCGTCGACGCGCTCACCGAGGACCCGGGCGCGTGGGCGCGCCGCTAGCTGCGCGCACCCCGACGGGAGGGCATTCATGCAGGTCAACAAACCCCACGACGTATCCCGGCGACAGCCGGTAGCCTGCGATTCATCATGCTGACCAGACTGCTCCGCACGCATCTCCAGCCTTACCGCGCCCAACTGGCGGGGGTCGTTGTGCTTCAGCTGATTTCCGTCATCGCGATGCTGTATCTGCCGAGCCTGAACGCCGACCTGATCGACAACGGCGTCACCAAAGGTGATCTCGGCTACATCTGGACCACCGGGCTGTGGATGCTCGCGGTCACCGGCGTCCAGATCGTCGCCTCCGCCGCCTCGGTCTATCTCGGTGCGCAGGCGGCCATGGGCGCGGGTCGCGATCTGCGCGGCGCGTTGCTGCACCGCGTGGGCACGTTCTCCGCGCGCGAAGTGGGGATGTTCGGCGCGCCCTCGCTGATCACCCGCAATACCAACGACATTCAGCAGGTTCAGCTGCTCATCGTGATGTCGGCGACCATCCTGGTGATGGCGCCGATCATGTGCGTGGGCGGGATCATCATGGCGTTGCGCGAGGATCTCGGCCTGTCCTGGCTGCTGCTGATCGCGGTGCCCGCGCTGGGGCTGTCCATGGGTGTGCTGATCTCCAGGATGGTGCCCGGCTTCCGCGACATGCAGGCCAGGATCGACGAGGTGAACCGGGTGCTGCGCGAGCAGATCACCGGTATCCGCGTGGTCCGGGCTTTCGTGCGGGAACGGCAGGAGACCTGGCGGTTCGGCCTGGCCAATACCGAACTCACCGACACCGCGCTGCGCGTCGGCCGGTTGATGGCGCTGATGTTCCCAACGGTCATGCTGATCAGCAATGTCACCGCGGTCGCGGTGATCTGGTTCGGCGGGCGCGCGATCGATGCGGGGCACATGCAGATCGGTTCGCTCACGGCGCTGCTGTCCTACATCATGCAGATCCTGATGGCCGTGATGATGGCCTCCTTCCTGGCCATGATGGCCCCGCGCGCCGCGGTGTCCGCCGACCGGATCGGCGAGGTGCTCGACACCGAATCCTCGGTCCACCCGCCACGACTGCCACAGCCGTTCACCGACGACCCGGCCGTCGTGGACGTCCAGTTCGCCGAGTTCGCCTTCCCCGGCGCGGAGAAACCGGTGCTGAAAGCCATCCGGTTCCAGGCGCGTCCAGGCACCACCACCGCGATAGTCGGCTCCACCGGCGCGGGCAAGACCACGCTGATCAACCTCATTCCGCGGCTGATGGACGTCACCGACGGCGCGGTCTACGTCGGCGGTACGGACGTCCGCCACATCGACCTGGAGGTGCTGCGCGCGCAGATCGGACTCGTTCCCCAGAAGGCGTACCTCTTCTCCGGCACCATCGCGAGCAACCTGCGCTACGGCAATCCGCACGCCACCGACGACGAACTCTGGCGTGCGCTGGAGATCGCGCAGGCGGCAGATTTCGTCCGCGAGATGCCGCAAGGCCTGCAGACCCCCGTCGCCCAGGGCGGCACCACCGTGTCCGGCGGCCAGCGTCAGCGGCTGGCCATCGCGCGTGCGCTGGTGAAGAAGCCGCGGGTGTACCTGTTCGACGACTCGTTCTCCGCTCTCGACGTCGCGACCGACGCCAGGCTGCGCGAGGCGCTGAAGCCGGAGACCGCCGACGCCTCGGTCCTCATCGTCGCTCAGCGCATCGCCACCATCCGGGACGCGGATCAGATCGTGGTACTCGAAGACGGCGCGGTGGCGGGTATCGGCACCCACGAGCAGCTCATGCGCGACTGCGCGGAGTACCGGGAGATCGTCGAGTCGCAGCTGAGTGCCGAGGAGGCGCGATGAAGAACGACCGCGACCGAGTGCGGGTCTCCCGCGGTGAGCAGGAGGCGCGATGAGACCCGGAATGCCGACTCCCGGCTCGCCGGACACCAAGGCGAAATCGTTCGGCCCGTCCTTGAAACGGTTGTTGCGCAGGCTCACGCCGGAGCGGTTCTATGTCGGGCTGATCATCGCGCTCGTCATCGTCTCGGTGGTACTGAACACCCTCGGCCCCTACATCCTCGGCAAGGCGACCAACCTGGTCTTCGACGGCGTGGTCGGCAAACAGCTGCCGCCGGGCGTGAGCAAGGACCAGGCGATCGAAGCCCTCCGGGCCGAAGGCGACGACACCTTCGCCGACATGCTCGGCGCCATGGACGTGGTGCCCGGCGTCGGCGTGGACTTCGGTGCGGTGGGCCGGGTGCTCGCTCTGGTGCTCGTGCTGTACATCGGCGCCGCCGTCTTCGGCTGGCTGCAGGGCTACCTGCTCAACATCGTGATCAACCGGACGGTGAAGCGGCTGCGCAGCGACGTCGAGGACAAGATCCATCGGCTTCCGCTGCGCTACTTCGACACCGCGCCGCGCGGTGACGTGCTCAGCCGGGTGACCAACGACGTGGACAACGTCTCGCAGAGCCTGCAGCAGACCATGAGCCAGCTGCTCATCTCGGTGTTCTCGGTGCTGGGCATCCTGGTCATGATGTTCTGGATCTCGTGGGTGCTCGCGGTGATCGCGCTGCTCACCGTGCCCGCCGCCATCGTGGTCACCGCGCAGATCGCGAAACGGTCCAAGCCGCACTTCGTCAACCAGTGGAAGTACACCGGCCTGGTCAACGCCCAGGTCGAGGAGGCCTACACCGGGCACGAGGTGGTCACCGCGTTCGGCCGCAACCGCGAGGTCGGCAAGGAATTCGACGAGCGCAACGAGGAGCTCTACCAGGCCAGCTTCAAAGCGCAGTTCATCTCGGGCCTGATCATGCCCGCGATCATGTTCCTGGGGAACGTGAACTTCGTGCTGGTCGCGCTGGTCGGCGGCCTCAAAGTGGCCACCGGCAGCCTCTCGCTCGGCGAAGTGCAGGCGTTCATCCAGTACTCCCGCCAGTTCAGTCAGCCGCTGACCCAGCTCGGCGCGATGGCCAACCTGCTGCAATCCGGGGTCGCCTCGGCCGAGCGGATCTTCGAGATCCTCGACGCCGAGGAGCAGAGCGCGGACCCGGTGATGGCCGTCGCGCGCCCGGTCGACCGCGGCCGGGTGGAGTTCGAGGCCGTCTCGTTCCGCTACGAACCCGACAAGCCGGTGATCGAGCGGCTGTCGCTGGTGGCCGAGCCAGGACACGTGGTCGCCATCGTCGGCCCGACCGGCGCGGGCAAGACCACGCTGGTGAACCTGCTCATGCGGTTCTACGAACTGGACGCGGGCACGATCACCGTCGACGGCGTCGACATCACCGAGATCACCCGCGACCATCTGCGCTCGCGCATCGGCATGGTCCTGCAGGACACCTGGCTGTTCCGCGGCACCATCCGGGAGAACATCGCCTACGGCAACCCCAACGCGAGCGAGAAGGACATCCTCGCCGCGGCGCGCGCCGCCTACGTCGACCGTTTCGTGCACGCGCTGCCCGACGGCTACGACACGGTCATCGACGAGGAGGGCTCCGGCGTCAGCGCGGGCGAGAAGCAGCTGATCACCATCGCGCGCGCGTTCCTCGCCCAGCCGTCCATCCTCATCCTGGACGAGGCGACCAGCTCGGTGGACACACGCACCGAACTGCTGGTGCAGCACGCCACCGCCGCACTGCGCCGCGACCGGACCAGCTTCGTCATCGCCCACCGCCTGTCCACCATCCGTGACGCCGACCTGATCGTCGTCATGGAAGCGGGCCGGATCGTGGAACACGGCTCGCACGAACGCTTGCTCGAGGAGCGCGGGGCGTACTACCGCCTCTACAACGCCCAGTTCGCTGGGGTTGTGTAGTTTTGCCGCGACCTCGTCGCGGCGGTGGTGTCGGCCGGTGAGCGGTGGCCTGGTTCGGGTGGGTTCCGTCGAACTGCGAGGATATCGAGGTGTCCGGTCCCGAATCCTTCTCCTTCACTGTCGGTGCGCGTCTGGACGGGCGGCACGGCCGGTCCGGGGTGATCACCACGCCGCACGGGTCGATCGCCACGCCCGCCTTCGTTCCGGTGGGCACCAAGGCGACGGTCAAGGCGGTGCTGCCGGAGACGATGCGCGAACTCGGCGCCCAGGCGCTGCTGGCCAACGCCTACCACCTCTACCTGCAGCCGGGCGCCGACATCGTGGACGAGGCGGGCGGGCTCGGCGCGTTCATGAACTGGCCGGGACCCACCTTCACCGACAGCGGCGGATTCCAGGTGATGTCGCTGGGCGTGGGCTTCAAGAAGGTGCTGGCGATGGAGGCGGTCGACGTCCGCAGCGACGAGGTGATCGCGCCCGGCAAAGAACGGCTGGCCACCGTGGACGACGACGGGGTCACGTTCCGCTCACACCTCGACGGTTCGGCGCACCGGTTCACCCCCGAGGTGTCGATGGGTATCCAGCACCAGCTCGGCGCCGACATCATGTTCGCCTTCGACGAACTCACCACGCTGCTCAATACCCGCGCCTACCAGGAGCGATCGGTGCAACGCACGCACGAGTGGGCGCAGCGCTGCATCTACGAGCACGAGCGGCTGACCGCCGCGCGCACACACCGTCCGTACCAGGCGCTGTTCGCCGTCGTCCAAGGCGCGCAGTACGAGGATCTGCGCCGCAAGGCATGTCGCGGGCTCGAATCGATTCGCGGCGGCGCGGGAACGGGATTCGACGGCTACGGCATCGGCGGCGCGCTGGAGAAGCACAATCTGGGCGCTATCGTCGGCTGGTGCTGTGACGAGCTGCCCGAGGACAAACCTCGGCACATGCTCGGCATCAGCGAACCGGAGGACGTCTTCACCGCCATCGAGAACGGCGCCGACACCTTCGACTGCGTGAATCCCTCCCGGGTCGCCCGCAACGCCGCGATCTACTCCGACACCGGCCGGTTCAACATCAACACCAGCCGCTTCCGGCGCGACTTCACCCCGATCGACGAGAACTGCGACTGCTATACCTGCGCCAACTACACCCGCGCCTACATCCATCACCTGTTCAAGGCCAAGGAGATGCTCGCGGCCACGCTGTGCACGATCCACAACGAGCGGTTCACCGTCCGCCTGGTCGACCGCATCCGCGACAGCATCGAAGGCGGGTACTTCGATGAGCACAAGGCCGAGACACTGGGCCGCTGGGGAAGCGGAAGGGTCGGCCGGGCGACAGAGGGCACCGGCCGCAAGGACGATCAGTAGCTCGACAGCGTCCGCGATCGTCTCGGGTGACCCGCGCCCTCCTGTATGCGGTCGAGGACTTGGGGGTCCCGGTAGTCGCCGCGGGTTTCGTCGTTCTGCGCGTCGGGGATCAGACGCAGACAGGACGCCAGATCGTGCCGCAGAAGAAGCGGTTCAGGTCGGCCGAACCGCTGGAAATCTCGCTGTTGCCGATCGCCTGGGGCTCGACCGGGGCCTGAGCCTGCGCGGGAGCGACGGACATCAGCACCGCACCGGCCAGCAGGGCGCCCGCGACGATGTGGCGATTGACTCGAATCATCTCAAACCCGATCTCTTTGAGTTAGTTTCGGTCACGAATATGACCTCGCCGGCTGAATCGAGCGTCGCCTTCCGTCCGTTACAAACACCTCCGGCACGCGGCCGGGCCCCGCGTTCGAGGCGCAGAGAGAATGCACGACTACCGGGACCCCGACTTCGTCAGGTGCGCAGCGGATCGACTTCGGTTGCCGCGTAGGTGGGTTCGTGCTTCTTCAGGAACGCGATCACCCGGTACGTGACCGGCAGCACGATCACCTCGCAGAGGGTTTTCCAGACGAAGCCGACGATCACGTAGTTGACGAACTGCTGCCAGGTGTCGATGCCGATCGCGCCTGCGGCGATCGAGCAGAAGATCAGCGTGTCGGCGAACTCCCCGACGATGGTCGATCCGATCAGCCTGGCCCACAGATACTTTTCCTTCGTCCGCTCCTTGATCAGCACCAGCGTCGCGGAATTGAGCAGCTGGCCGACGAAGTATCCGGCCAGACCCGCGGCGACGAGCCGCGGCGTGGTCCCGAGGACGGTGCGGAACGCCTCCTGGTTCTCGTAGAAGCTCGCGGCGGGCAGCCGGATCGCGATGGCGAAGCACGCGACCGTCAGCAGCAGGGCGGCGAAGCCGTAGTAGATGGCGCGGCGGGTCGCGCGGAAGCCGTACACCTCGCTCAGCACGTCGCCGAGGATGTAGGCCAGCGGGAAAAGGAAGAAGGCGCCGTCGGTGGCGATCGGCAGGATTTGCAGCGGCCCCAGCGACACCGACCGATCGCCGAGGAACTCCACTCCCTTGCTCGCGCAGATGTTGGAAATGATCAAGGTCGCAGTGAACAGGGCCACGATCGGTGCGTAGTATCCCCGCGCCACCTGGGCAAATGCCGCATGGTCCGCGGGGCGTCCAGGCCCGTTGTGCTCTTGGGTGGTTTTCGACTCACTCACCCGCATCATCCAACCAGGTTGTGGAATACGCTGTAGCAATGACGAATCCCGGCGATTCCGACGAGTGGTGGAAGCAGTACGGCGGCCAAGGCGTGTCGCCGGAGTCCGGTGGGCAGAGTTCGGTTCCGCAATACCCGAGCCCTGAGCAGCAGCCGTCGGGCTACCCCTCGGCGCCGCAGTACCCGGTCCAGCCGCCCTCGCAGCCGATGACGCCGCCTCCGCAGCCGCAATACCCGTCCTACCAGCAGCCCGCACAGCCGTATCCGCAGCCGAACTACGGCTACCAGAGTCCCTACCAGCCCTACGGGGTTCCGGCGCAGGGCACCAACGGCATGGCGATCGGTGCGCTGATCTCGTCGCTGGTCGGGTTCGTCACCTGTGGGATCGGCTCGATCGTCGGGATCATCCTCGGGGTGGTCGCGCTGAACCAGATCAAGCAGAGCGGCCAGGAAGGGCGCGGCATGGCGCTGGCCGGCATCTGGATCGGTGTCGGTGCGATCGTGCTCGGCATCCTGTGGTTCGTCGTGGTGATCATCGCGGGGGCGACCAGCGCGTAGCGGCGGAGCCGGGAAAGCGAACAGGGGCGCACCCGGTTCGGGTGCGCCCCTGCGCGTTCGATGCCGCCGTGGCGGATCAGGCCTTGACGACCTGGGTGCCGCCGGCGAACTTGTCGTGCCAGCCCTGCTTGTTCGGGTCCTGCGAGATGGTGATCATGATGTAGATCGCCAGGCCGAGCGACACGAGGCCGCCGACGCACGGGATGATGTTCGCCGCGACGAACAGGTTGCGCTTCAGCGAGGTGACCGGGTCGATCTTGGCGGCGCCGCCCGGAGCGAGCACCTTCAGGCCGAGGATCTTCTTGCCGAGCGTGGTGCCCTGCGAGGTCTCCATGCCGACGAAGTAGCCGAGCTGGACCAGGGTCCAGACCAGGCCGAGACCGATGGTCAAACCCACCGAGTTGTTGACCAGGAGGTACAGGATGAAGTACGGGATCATCAGGATGATCGCGTCGATCACGCGGGCGCCGATGCGGGTGCCGAGGTCGCCCGGCTGGCCGCCGTAGTTGTTGAACCCGGGCTGCTGCGGGTACTGACCGTAGGGATCCTGCCCGTACTGCGGCTGCTGTCCGCCGTACTGCGGCTGCTGTCCGTACTGGGGCTGCTGGGGCTGCTGTCCGTATTGCGGCTGCTGCCCGTACTGGGGCTGCTGCCCGTACTGGTCGCCGCCCTGGGGGTACGGCTGCCCGTACGGCTGCCCGCCCTGCGGATACTGGTTGGGGTCGTACCCACCGCTTGTCATAGTTGTTTGTCCTCGTCGATTGATCAGTAGTTGGACGATGCGTACGTTACGGACATGGGCTGCTTCGCAACAACCCATTCACATCGAGTATCCACGGTTCGCGGGGTAGCTGCCGGGTGTGGAAACGCGCGAGTAGCTCGGACGACGATGTCGCGGTGAAGCCGAGCGAAGCGGCCAGTGCCGAGACTACTTCCTCCGGCGTGTTGCCGAGCGCCAAGCGTTCGCGGAGTGTCACGGCCCCATCCCGTTTCGCCAGTCGCCGCCCTTCGGTGTTGAGCACGAGCGGCACGTGGGCGTAGCGCGGCACCGGCAGGTCGAGCAGCGTGGCGAGATATGCCTGGCGCGGGGTCGACGGCAGCAGGTCGTCGCCGCGCACCACCTGGTCGACGCCCTGTGCCGCGTCGTCCACCACGACGGCGAGGTTGTAGGCCGGGATGCCGTCGCCGCGCCGCAGCACCACGTCGTCGACCGGGCCGAGGTAGCGGCCGTGCAAGTCGTCGTGCACTTCGAACTCGGTGGCCGTGGCGCGCAGGCGCAGCGCGGCCGGGCGACCCTCGGCGCGCAACCGCGCACGCGCCGTCGCGCTCAGCGTGCGACAGGTGCCGGGGTACGCGCCCATCGGCCCGTGCGGCGCTGTCGCGGCCTTCTGGATTTCCTTTCGAGTGCAATAGCATTCGTAGGTGAGCCCGGCGGCCACGAGACGCTCGACAGCCGCCTCGTACTGCGGCAACCGGTCGGACTGGCGCAGCACGGGCCCGTCCCAGTCCACGCCGATCGCGGCGAGGTCGTCCAGTTGCCGCTGCTCCGCGCCGGGACGCACCCGGTCCAGATCATCGATCCGGAGCAGGAAGCGGCGGCCGGTGGAGCGAGCGAACGCCCAAGCCAGCAGCGCCGTGCGGAGATTGCCCAGGTGCAGGTCCCCGGACGGGCTCGGCGCGTACCGTCCCGCGCCCGGCTCAGCCACGGGCTCGGTCGGTAGACGATGAGCTGCGCACGCGGGCCATGGTAGAAGCCACGCGCTCAACCGCGCAGACGCGGCCGCAGGTCGGCCTCCGCCGGTTCGCCGCCTGCCTCCAGCGTGGCGAGCAGCGACTCGGCGTGCGCGACCAGTCCGGCGAGGTCGATATCGTAGGGCGCCTGTTCGCCTTCCGGGCGGTATGCCGTCAACCGCGACACCGCGCGGGCGAGCAGTGTACGCGCCCCCTTCGGATTGCCGCGCTGTATGTGGGTTACACCGACAGCGAACTGCGCGAGCGCCTGCCACAGCATCCGCTCGGCGAACGGTCCGTTCTTCCACGCGGCCTCTAAAACCTCGTGTGCGTTGAATGCAAGTCCGTCGTCCAGCAGTTGCTGGGCGAAGGTCAAGGTTTGCTGGGGTGGAAGCTCGAGATCGTCAGGAATTCGGGCAACTCCGGTGCTGCCGAGCGGCAGCGGGCGCCCGAGGCGGTCGCGTGGACGGGCACTACGGGCGCGACCTGCGTCGTCGCGATCGCGTTCGACCATAGGTTCCATCATGCACGGCCGCTGTGACTGCGTCGACGTGGGCTGCGGCAGGATGTGAATTGTCGTCTGATAACAGAGCAATCACATCCGTTAAAAACATTGTGGTACGCCAGTGCGGGGAATGAATGAGGAGAGCTGGCAATGCTTCCGCAACTCTCTTGCTTCGCAAACGTGTGTGGTTGCGATGATTGAATAGGCAAGAGCCGGGCAAACTTTCGAAGGACCTGCTAGTGTTACCGCGCGGGGACAGGCCCCGCGCGAGGTTAATTTCCTCTCGAACTCGATGTGCGATATCGACGCACCGAGAAAGTGCGCTCCGGCACGGGGTGCACCACGGGATTCGGCTTTCGGAGTCGGGTGCCGATGCTAGCTGGAACGATGTCAGGAGAAATCTCGCTCTCGACGCAGCAAAGGAGCTAGTGCCGTGGAGGTTGATTGGACGGGCGCTGTGTGGCGCAAGAGCACATACAGCGGTCCGGATGGGAACTGCGTGGAAGTCGCTTTTCTCGTCGACGGCAATGTCGCGGTTCGTGACACCAAGGACAGTGGACGTGGCCCGGTCTTGGCGTTTGCGCCGGGCGAGTGGGACGCATTCCTAGTGGGGGTCTCGGGGGGAGAGTTCCGGCGCGGCTGAACCGCTCCGGAGTCGCCTGAACAAGGCAAAGCGGGCCCCGGGTCGTATGGACTCGGGGCCTTCGCGGTTTCGGCACGGGCTGTGCGGGCGCCGAATTCTCAGTGTTCTCCTTGGGCGGAACCGTTTCCGTGGCCGTTCGCCCGATCCTGAACCTTGCGCAGCACGGCGAGCTGTTTGCGTTCCTCTTCGTGCTCGGTCTCGAAGTGCTTCGCGCTCTCGTCGCGCGGGTCGGCGCGCAGGAAGCTGCCCGTGCCGGGCTTGCCCGCCGCACCGAGCTTGCTCATCTTCTTCGGAACCGGGGCGCCCTGGTACTGCAGCGGAATCGGGTGGCCGTGCGCGTCCAACGGGCCGAGTGGCTGGTGCACCTCGATGTACTCGCCGTGCGGCAAGCGCTTGACCACGCCGGTCTCCACTCCGTGCTCGAGCACCGCGCGGTCGCTGCGCTGCAAGCCGAGGCAGATGCGGTAGGCCAGGAAGTAGGCGATCGGCGGCCCGAGCAGGATGCCGATACGGCCCACCCAGGTCGTCGCGTTCAGTGAGATGTCGAACTTGTAGGCGATGATGTCGTTGACGCACGACAGCGTCAGCACCACGTAGAACGCGATCGCCATGGCGCCCAGCGCCGTGCGAACGGGCACGTCGCGGGGGCGTTGCAGCAGGTTGTGGTGCGCGCCGGTGTCGCCGGTGAGCCGCTTTTCGATCCATGGATAGGAGATGAGCACGGCGAATACCAAACCCATGAGCACGGCGACCCAGAACACCGCGGGCACCGTGTAGCGGCCGAGGTACAGCTCCCACGGCGGCATCAAACGGGCCATGCCGTCGGTCCACATCATGTAGAAGTCCGGCTGCGAACCCGCCGACACCTGCGACGGGTTGTACGGGCCCAGGTTCCAGATCGGGTTGATCTGGAAGAGGCCGCCCATGATGCCCACGATGCCCAGGGTGAAGGCGAAGAACGCGCCCTGGTCGGCGGCGAACACCGGCACGATCCGCGCGCCCACCACGTTGTTCTCCGTGCGGCCAGGGCCGGGGAACTGGGTGTGCTTCTGGTACCACACCAGGGCCACGTGCGCGGCGATCAGCGCCAGGATGATGCCGGGGAACAGCAGCACGTGCGCCACGTACAAGCGCGGGATGATGATGTCGCCGGGGAAGTCGCCGTCGAAGATCAGCCAGTGCATCCAGGTGCCGATGATCGGGATGCTCATCGTGATGCCGGAGAACGCGGCCCGCAGGCCGGTGCCCGAGAGCAGATCGTCGGGCAGCGAGTAGCCGAAGAAGCCCTCGAACATGGCCAGGATCAGCAGCAGCGAACCGATCACCCAGTTCGCCTCACGCGGCTTGCGGAACGCGCCGGTGAAGAAGATCCGGAACAGGTGCACGATGATCGAGGCCGCGAACAACAACGCCGCCCAGTGGTGCACCTGCCGCACGAACAGGCCGCCACGGACCTCGAAGGACAGGTTGAGCGCCGTCTCGTACGCCCGGGACATGGTGACCCCGCGCAACGGCTGGTAGGAGCCGTTGTAGACGACCTCGCTCATGGACGGGTCGAAGAACAGCGTCAGGTAGACGCCGGACAGCAGCAGGATGATGAAGCTGTAGAGCGCGATCTCGCCGAGCAGGAACGACCAGTGGGTCGGGAAGACCTTGTTGATCGACCGCTTCATGAACGCGGCGGCGCGATACCGCTCGTCCGCCTCATCGGCTTGGTTGGCGGTTATCCGAGATAGAGCTGTAGCCATGGCTGACACCCCGCCCTGGGTGAGAGTGGAATCCGTTCCTACTACAGACGGTAGCAGAGCTGGAAGGCGGAATCGATGGGGTTTTCCGGTGAATTGTGGAACAAGATCATTCACATCGTCCGGGCTCCCCGGGCCCTGCCGGATCCGAGTCGATATCGTTTTACTTGTGAGCGCGATGACACCGCAGGACGCGACGATCTATTGGCTGTCCAAACGCACGCGCAACGACCTTTTTCTGCTGTATTGCTTCGCCGATCGGGGACGGCCGACCGAGGAACTCCGCGCCACGGTCGCCGAACGAAGCGCGCGGATCGCCGACCTTCGCGTCCGGCTGCGCGAACTGCCCGCGGACATCGACTACCCGGCTTGGACGCGGTGTGAATTCGGTGCCGGGCAATTCTTGGAACACGAACTGGTGGAGCGTAATTGGTCACGTCTGCTGGACGCGGTCGGCGAACTGCTCGGCACCGGCGTCGATGCCGCCGTGCACCCGTGGCGACTGCACGTGTTCCGCGGCATCGCCGGTGCGCCGGGACTGGAAGGAGAGCCCGCGCTGGTGGTGGTGCTCCAGATGTCCCATGCGCTGGCCGACGGGCGGCGGGCCTCGGCCATCGCCCGTGTGTTGTTCACCGAGGCGGAGAATCCTGTGGTCCGGGACCGAAGCCGAGCCGGAACGAGGGCGTCCGATCACATGCCGACCCGGGAAGGCGGCGGAGTCGATGCCGCAGGTGGCGAGACATCCGTCGACCCAGCTGGGAGCAGGCTCACGCCGCGGCTGTCCGCGTTGCTTGCGGGAGGCGGCGAAGTCGGCTCAGCGGTAGCGGCCCGTGGGCGGATGATCGGTGCTGCGGTATCGGCGGGACTGTCATCCGCTGGGGTGCTGGCCGATTCGGCTCTGGCGCTGTTGCGCATGCCGGTTCGGGTGTCCGCCACCGCGGTGCGTGGCTACCAGGCGTTCCAGGCGCAGCAACGGCTGGCACGGATGACCGAAGCGGGCGAATTGCCGCCACCGGGGCCGGATTTCCCGCCGAGCTTGCTGAATCGTTCGACAGCGGAAGGAGTCCGGCGGCACGAAGCTCGGATACTCGCGTTTCCGGCCGAAGACTTGCGCGTCCCTGGTCGCACCGTCACGGTCGTCGTCCTGACCGCGGTGTCGCTGGCGCTCGCCCGTTACCTGGCCGACCGTGGCGAGCCGCCGGAGCGCCTCGGCGCGCAGGTCCCGATGGCTCTGCCCGAGCGCACCGCCGCGCGCAACAACTACCGCAACCTCGGCGTCGACCTGTTCGTCGACGAACCGGACCCGCGGCTGCGCGCCGACAAGATCGCCGCGGCGCTCGCCGACCGCCGCGTGCGCGCACGGCACCCGCTGCTGTCGGCGCAGGACCGGGTCACCGCGACCGTCCCGGCTCCCATGCTGCGCAGGGACGTGGACCGCTATCCCCTCGACGCCGTTCCCGACTCGATCGCGGGCCACACTGTCGTCTCCAGCGTCGATCGCGGCGCGGCCGACCTTTCCTTCGGTGGCGGCGACGTGCGCTGCACAGCAGGCTTCCCGGCCCTCGGCTCCGTCATGCATCTCACCCACGGGGTGCACGGTCTCGGCGACACCGTCACCGTCTCCCTGCATGCCGACCCCGAGGTCCTGCCGGACATCGATGCCTATGCCGCGTACCTGCGTGCCGCGCTGCTCGAAGCGCACCTCATCCAGCGCGACCCTGCTCCGGCGGCGCCGCCGGTGTGACGCTCGCCTGCCCGCTGGTCAAGAACGGGCGAGGGCAGGCTGGGGCGTGGCTTGGTGGACTTCGGCGGAGATCTTGATCTCCAGCTCCAGCCGGGTGGCGTTGATGACCGATCGTTCTTCCTCGACGGTGTTCTCGATCGCCCGCGACCACAGCGCCTGGATCTCCGCGATCTCCTCGGGGGTGGCCTCGCCGTCGAGTTCGATCCTGCGGCGCTGCGAGCTGATGTTCAGCGCCGCGGTGAGCGTACGCATCAGGTCCTCGCAGCGGTTGGGGATCTTGCGGTGCGACACGACGCGCAGGCTGCTGATGAAACCCCGGGAGCCGGTGATGATCTGCCGTACTTCCGCGTCGAGCTGATCCAGCTCGTCGGCCTCCCAGCGATCGCAGCGCAACAGCTGCTGGCGGACATCGCTCGAGATGGCCAGCACGGAGGAGACCGCGGTCAGCACCGACTCCCGCCGCCATTTGTCGTGCTCGCGCCGCTCGGCCGCCGCGTTGGTCGACTCCACGGTGCGCTGCGCCGCGTCCAGGGTGACCCGGTTCCGCTCGTCCGCGGCGGTGAGCGCCGCACGGTTCGTGCGGTTGTTGACCAGCACGCCGACCAATGCCGCAATGGCGACGATGAGGGAACCGAAGAGCGGAAGCCACTGAGTCACGGGGACGATCATTCCATCGGAAACGAAAGTCGCACAGCCTAGATCGGGCGAACCGGGAAGGACCTACGCGAACAAGACCGCGGGCCCTGCCGCGGCCGTGGTCGTGAGTGCAACAGACGAGTCACGCGCCCGCGCATCGCCTACACGGCGAGGCATCGCTCACGGGTTGGGCGAATACTCACGGGTTGGGCGAATAGTCGACATCTCAGCGTGCCCAGTCGGTGGGGCCGCGATTGCCCAGCTCGGCTGGCCGGCGGCACGGCGGTGCCTGTCCGATGGAAAAAGGCCAGGTCGGACGCGATCAAGCGTCCGACCTGGCCTTTCATGGCGGAGGATAGGGGATTTGAACCCCTGAGGGCGTTAACCCAACCCGCGTTCCAGGCGAGCGCCATAGGCCACTAGGCGAATCCTCCGTGGAGCAGCATACCGGTAGCCCCCGGCCGGTCGCCAAATAGGTGGGGTGGAAGGGGTGAAGTGCCTGGTCGAGGCGGGTTGTAGACCCGGAGGATGGGATTGCGGGCGGGAGGCGCTACACTGGCCGACGGATCCCGCGCGGCGCGCATCCTGTGAACTCCCCCAGGGCCGGAAGGCAGCAAGGGTCAACGGGCTCTGCCGGGTGCGCGGGGTCCCCTTATTTTGGAGGGCCTGCGCAGGCGGATGCGCGGCTGCCTCGCCTTTCGCTCGACCGGTGCGGCTGTGGGCGGACCCGGCCCGAGCCGACTCCCGTCGGTCGGCGGATAACGCCCCCAATTCCGGGCATGGCACGGGTAACGTGAACACCGTCCGTGGATGCACGTGCGTCTGCACGGACAACAGTTCGGTCGCCGCCGCACATCGGTCCGGCCAAACCCATTCGTCCCCTCGCTGCTTGAAAGGCTGCCCAGGATGCCCCGGCAAACGCAGATCGGTTTGATGAGCCATGAGGAGCTCGTGCTCGAGCACGAGACCCAGAACGCGAACTACGCGACGCTCAAGACCGAGAAGCTCACGCTGGACCTGACCCGCGGAAAACCTTCCCCGGAGCAACTCGACCTGTCCGCGGCGCTGCTGCAACTGCCCGGCGAGGGCGATTTCCGCGACGGCACCGGCACCGACTGCCGTAACTACGGTGGCCTGCACGGTCTCCCGGAACTGCGCGCGATCTTCGGTGAGCTGCTCAACATCCCGGTGGAGAATCTGCTCGCGGGCAACAACGCCAGCCTCGAGCTGATGCACGACGTGATCACCTACGCGATGCTGTACGGCACCAACGATTCCGAGCGTCGCTGGGCCGCCGAGGACACGCTGAAGTTCCTGTGTCCGGCCCCCGGTTACGACCGGCACTTCGCGATCACCGAGGCACTCGGCTTCGAGATGATCCCGATCCCGATGCGCCACGACGGCCCGGACACCCACGCCATCGCCGAGCTGCTGGCGAACGACCCGCAGATCAAGGGCCTGTGGGCAGTGCCGAACTACTCCAACCCGACCGGCGTCGTCTTCTCCGAAGACGTTGTCCGCGAACTCGTATCGATGCCCGCGGCCGCGCCGGACTTCCGGCTTTTCTGGGACAACGCGTACGCGGTGCACCCGCTCACCGACACCGCGGCCCCGGTGATCGACGTGCTCGGACTGGCCGCCGCTGCCGGAAACCCGAACCGCCCCTTGGTGTTCGCCTCCACCTCGAAGATCACCTTCGCGGGCTCGGGCGTGAGCTTCATCGGTGGTTCCACCGCGAACCTGGAGTGGTACCTCAGCCACGCGTCGAAGAAGAGCATCGGCCCGGACAAGATCAACCAGCTGCGCCATCTGCGCTTCTTCCGGGACGCCGACGGTGTGCGCGCACATATGCAGAAGCACCGCGCCATCCTGGAGCCGAAGTTCGCCCTGGTGCTGAAGATCCTCGAGGACCGCCTCGGCGCGTCCAAGGTGGCGTCCTGGACCGAGCCCAAGGGCGGCTACTTCATCAGCCTGGACGTGCTGGAGGGCACCGCGGCGCGGGTGATCGCGCTCGCGAAGGAAGCGGGCATCGCCCTCACCGCGGCCGGTTCGGCCTTCCCGTACCGGAACGACCCGGAGGACAAGAACATCCGGATCGCGCCGAGCTTCCCGAAGCTGCCCGAGCTGGAGAAGGCGATGGACGGGCTGGCCACCTGCGTACTGCTCGCGGCCACCGAGAAGCTGCTCGGCAAGTAGCGGCAGACCGAAACCGACCAGCGGCGCCCGGCACGGATCCCGTGCCGGGCGTCGTCGACTTCGTGCCGGGCCGAGGCGGCCGCGTGATCGTGCCGGATGCTCGGGGGGTCGCGCTGGGCCGATCGCAGGCGAGGTAGTCGCCTACCCGGTCTCCAGCAGTTCCTTGAGCCGCGCCAAATCGGCACGGTTCGCTCGCCGGATCGCCGCCTCCAGCAGGGGTGCGGCGAGTTTCTCGAATCCGCTCGGCTCGCCCCGATTGCGCAGTGTCATGCGGGTGCCGCCCTCAGGGGTGTCCACCCAGGTGTAGGTCGTCTCCATCGGAAACGGCCCCTGCGCGGTGCGCATCACCAACCGGGAGCCGGGCACGTAGTCGACGACCTCGTAGGTATAGGCCAGCCTGTGGCCGAGGAAGTGAGCGACGAACGCCGCCCGCGTGCCGACGCGCAGCGGCGGCTCCGTTTCGCAGGTGACGCCGCGGATGCGCGAGTACCAGGCGGGCGCGTGCGCCGGATCGGCCGCGTACGCCGCGACCAGCTCCCGTGAGCGGTCGATCGTGACCTCGGTCAGTACGTCGACGGCCATCGGCCCGGGTCAGTGCGGTTTGTGCGCGAGAACGGCGAACATGGTCACCGAGAGGTGGATGTCGCCATTGGCCGCGCCCGCCTCCAGGTCGGCGAGCAGTTGCTCGCGCTGTGCCTCGGTGATCGAACCGCGCGCGACCGCCATCGCCGAGATCCTGGTGACCAGCGAGCCCACACCGACGCTGCGGTCCTGCACCAAGGCTTGCGAGCCGATGTCGTCGACCACCAGGCCCGCCTTGGTGAGCAGCCCTGGGAGGCGACGGCCCGACAGCGGATTGGTGGTGGCCGACACGAGGGTGTCGATCACCTCGCGGACGACTCCCCGGTCACCCGGGTGCATGATCGCGGTGCCCCAATCGCTGTCCACCACGACGACGCGGCCACCCGGACGGAGCACGCGCGCGATCTCGTTGGCCGCGCGGGCAGGGGCGGTCAGGTGCTGGAAGACGCGCTCGCACAGGACGGCGTCGAAGCTTTCCGCGCCGAACGGCACGCCATAGGCGTCGCCGGAGTGGAATTTGGCCGTGGAGCCCGCCTGGGCGGCGCGGCGTTCGGCGGAGGCGAGCAGGTGCGGATCCGGCTCGACGCCGACCGCGCCGCCGGTCGGGCCCACCGCCTCGGCGAAGGTGACGACCTCGGTGCCGGTGCCCGAGCCGATGTCGACGGCGTGCTCGCCGGGCCGCAACGCGAGCGCTTCGTGCGCCCAGGCGCGCAGGCGGCGGATACCGGGCAGCGCGGCCTGTAGGTCACGCACGTCGACGAGCTGGTCCTGGCCTGCTCTGTCGAACCGATCGGGGCGCAATGCGTAGGTGTTCATGGGCCCGTGTCCATCCCTGGCCGTCGTAGTCGGTGTCGCCGTCATCGGAGGCATGGCCTGGAGCCTACGCGGCACGTCATCTACCCGCGCGTAGGGGATGTGAGGTGGGTCACTATCGTAGAGTGATCCAGTACGGCCTGAATACCTGGAGAGGCGCGACAGTGACTCGCACGCTATGCCTGGCGCAAGACGCCGAGGCCGACAAGCTACTGACCGAGGACCATTTCGCCACGCTGCTCGGCATGCTCCTGGATCAGCAGTACCCGATGGAGCACGCCTTCCGCGGACCGAAGAAGATCGCCGACCGGATGGGCGGCTTCGACATCCGGCGCATCGCCGAGGCCGACCCGCAGGAGTTCGAGGAGCTCGCCGCGACACCACCCGCGATCCACCGCTACGGCCGGTCCATGGCCCGGCGCGCCCAGGACCTGGCTCGCTACGTCATCGAGCACTACGACGGCAAGGCCGAGAACATCTGGACGGCGGGCGACCCGGACGGCAAGGAAGTGCTGCGCCGCCTGAAGGAACTTCCCGGCTACGGCGAGCAGAAGGCGAAGATCTTCTTGGCCCTGCTGGGCAAGCAGCGCGGCGTGCGGCCGGAGGGCTGGCGCGCGGCGGCGGGCGCGTACGGCGACGATGGCTCGCGCCGGTCGGTTGCCGACGTGACGGACACCGAATCCCTCGCGCAGGTAAGGGAATTCAAGAAGCAGGCGAAATCGGCGGCCAAAGCGAAGTAGCACGGTCGTAATTCGCGGGTTGCCTATTTGAAATCGTCTTGCGTTTTTTCCTCGTTCTCGGGGAGTCGGTACCGGATGCTTTTGCCTGGAACGGCTCCACCTGAGATGAGGGATTGCAGGACATGAGGATGAGGAAGCTCGCCGTGGTGGCGGCGCTGGTGACCATCGCGACCGGAGTGGCTGCGGGTACGTCCGGCGCCGCGCCCGCGGAGGAAAGCGCCGAAAGCGCAATCAATTTCACCGCGTATGCGACGGATAGTCAGTCGATCATCGAAACCGACGCGGGTTCGCTGGTCGTCGAAGACGAGGTGTTCAAGGTCAAGGCGTCCAACGGTACCGTGCTCGCGGCCCAGCCGCTGCGGTTTCAGCTGGAGGATTTCGAATTCCCGATCGCCGCACAGATTTCCGGCCGCAGCGCCACGCTGACGCCGCTGTTCGACCGGGAGCGCGCGGTCTACAAGCCGGTCGCCCTGCCGTACGAGGACAAGGCGCCGTGGAAGACCGAGTACGACCGTGAGGTCGCCGCCTGGACCCGCCTGACCAGCACCATCGCTGCCGGTGCGACGGTCGGCACGCTTGTGGGCGGCCTGGCAGGCGGCGCTGTCGGTTGCGTGCTCGGCGGCATCGCGGGTGCGACCGTGGCCTCCGCCGCGATCGTCGGCCTGTTCGGCGCGTTCATCCCGGCCGCCGCCATCGGCTGCCTCGGCGGCATCATCGCGGTCGGCGCCCTCGGCACCCTCGCGGGCCAGCTGCTGGTCACCGCTCCGGTGGCGGTCGCCGCCGCGATCCAGTACTTCACGACGATCAACCAGCCGTTCAACGCGCCGAAGTAATCCTTCCGCGTGAAAAGACCCCGCCCCGCAGGCATCTTCGGGGGAGCGGGGTCTTTTTCGCGTGCTCACGACCTGGGGAAACAATGTGCGGGTGCACACAACGGCGCGTCGGGGGTTGGTGCGTCGCGGAAATCGGTGTTAATTTTAATGACATGTCTGCCGGCCGATCGAACCTCCTGCGCGTCACTTACGTGACCGCCGCACTGGGTCTGCGGCTGCCATTGACGCGCGAACTGTGTCGCCTCTCTTGCTGCAGCTGAGCTCGTTTTCCTGCTCATTTGCTGCCTCGCCGCCCATGTAGGCACGTCCCGTTGGATTACGGGACTTCAGCAAGGATCTGCACAATGTCCCTTCCCGCCCTCGAACGATCCGGCTCCAGGGTTGCGGCCGCCCGCGCCCGCGTTCAGCGTCCGGTCGTCGCTCCCGAACTGCGCATCGCCGACAACCCGGCGGCCGCGGTGCTGCGCTCCGCTACCGGCGGCCCGGTTTCCCGCGACAACGCCGCGCGCACAACGGGTTTGAGCATCGCCACGGTCAATCGCCAAGTCTCCGCGCTGCTGGCGGCCGGCCTGCTGCGGGAACGCCCCGACCTGACCGCCTCGGGCGCGGTCGGACGCCCCCGCGTCCCCTTCGAAATCGATCACGAGGCCTACCTGACCATCGGCATCCACATCGGCGCCGTGGTCACCAAGATCGTCGCCGCCGACCTGCGCGGCCGCATCCTCGGCGGCCTGGCCATCGCGACCCCGCAGACCGGTCAGGAATTCGCCACCACCACCGTCGCCCGCAGCGCGAAAGCGTTCCTGCAGCGCTGGCACCGGCGCAAGGCGCTGTGGGCCGGCGTCGCGATCGGGGGCCGGGTCGATCCGCTCACCGGCGTCGTCGACCACCCGAAGCTGGAATGGCGTGGCGCGCAAGTCGGTTCGGTTCTCGGCGAGGTGCTGGAGCTGCCGGTCTCGGTGGCGCCGCACGTCGAGGCGATGGCGGGTTCGGAGCTGTTGCTGCCCACCGGCGAACCGAAGGATCAAGCCCGCGTCGAGCGGGGCAGCAGCCTCTACTTCTACGTGCGTGAGACCGCCGGTGTCGCAGTCACTTTGGACGGTCGCGTGCACACGCCGAGCAACGGCCCCGGATCGATCGCGCATCTGCCGACGGGCTCGGACGTCGAATGCACCTGCGGACGGCGTGGCTGCTTGGAGGTGACCGTCGGCGATCGGTCGCTGCACTCCAGGGCCGTCGGCCGCGGCATCATCCCGGCGCACAACGGAACCGCGGGCTCGACCATCGCCGACCTGTACCGGGCCGCGGAGGCCGGTTCGGAATCCGCACGCGAGCTGCTCGCCGAACGGGCCACCATCCTCGGCCACACCGTGGCGATGGTGCGCGACATGCTCAACCCCGATCGGGTGATCCTCGGTGGCCAGGCCTTCACCGGCTACCGCCCCGCGGTCGCGCATGTGGCGCGGGCGTTCAACCAGGGTTCCACGTTGCCGCCCACCGACATCCGGATCAGCGGATTCGGCGGCAAGGTACAGGAATACGCCGCTGTGGTGACCTCGCTGAGCGTCCTCTACGCCGACCCGCTGGCGGCGGTGCGGCGCACCGCGTCGAGCGACTGAGCAATACGACAAAGGGCGACCGGCCGCAGCGGCCGGTCGCCCTTTTCGTGCGTGTACGGCGTTACCGATGAGGGTCGCCCGCGGTCGCGAAAAGCCCTTCCAGCGCGGTGATGAAGAACGGGAAGTGGCCCGCGAAGCGCTGCAGGTTGCGGTCGCGTTCGAAGCCGCCGAACCAGTAGAGGCCGGGTTGCGCGTCGGCCGACGGATCGAGATCGCGGAAGGCGCGGATCCAGTTGTCGGCGCGCGCGCCGAGCACCATGAACGGCAGCGCGCGGGAGAACACGGTCTCCTGGTCGATCGGCGGGATCTGTTCGCGCCGAGTCGTTTCCAGGCCGCGCTGCAGGGCGCGGATCTGCCGGGCGAGCTCGAGCCCGCGGGCCGTTCGCGCGGGCAGGTACTTCGGCGCGAGCAGGGTCGCGACACCGCCGAGCGCGATGGCGACACCGACCAGGGCATGCCCGGACGTGAGCGCGAGCGCGACGGTCGCGGCGACACCGGCAACGACCAGCGCGCCGCCCAGCCACACCGCGAAGCCGGGCCGTCGGCGATCGAGGAAATTGCCCCGCGCCACGGCATCGGCCACCAACGCGGTGCGTACCGGACCGGAGTCCACGCGACCCGGCTTGCGCAGGTCGGTAAGTGTCACCGCGTCGGAGCCATCGGGCAGCAGCGCGTGGTAGACGGCCTTCTCGTAGTCGCGCAGCTGGTCATCGGGGGTGTTCACCCGGGTGATCCGCCAGTCGCTGTCGCTGAGCGGAGTGATCCGGATGTACCGGCGCACCGCGAGATCCACCACGGTGGCGGCGATGTCGACCGGATCGACATACCCGTCCAGCAGCAGGCCCGCCTCACCGGGCAACGCGCCGTCCGGCGAGGTGAACTGCACGCGATCGCCGTCGCGAAGCAGCGGGTCGATCGTCTCCGAACCGCCATCCATCGCCGCGTCCTGGCGGCGGGCGCGCAGCACGAAGGCGACCAGACCGGCCAGCGCCACCAGCAGGACGCCGAACGCCACGAGCACCGGGGTGGTGACCGTGAACGGGCCCGCGTCACCGCTGTCGCGCACGTCGGCGTTGTTCGGCACGGTGCCGGGCGGCAGTTGCAGGGTCAGGTCGATCGCGTCGCCCTTGTGCAGGTCGGTCTGCTCGAGGAACAGGACGCCGTCGGCCTCGATCTTGACGTCGGCGCACGGCCGGGTGTTGCCGGGCGGGCCGAGTTTGCAGTCGACGATGCCCATTTCGAAGCTCGGGCTGATCAGCGAGGCGCTGATGGACGCGATGTCGGTGTTGAGCACACCCAGCCAGTGGAATACCTGGGTGCCCGGCGCGCCGCTGACGGTGTTCTGCACGGAGTACCGGAAGGTGGATTCGCCGGGCTCGGCCTCGATGGTGAACTGGTCGTTCGCGACTGTCGCGGTGCCCGCGCCCTCGGTGTCCACGTCGGTGACCCGGAAGATGCGCTCGGCGTCGTCGCTCACCTTCAGCCGCAGCGGGAGCGACATGCGGAAGGAGCCCTCCGGCGGTACCGAGACCTGTTCGACCACTTCGAGGACGCCCTCGCGGTTCAGCTTCAGATCGGCGGTGATGGTCACGCCGTCCGGTGCGGGCTGGGCCTGGGCGACCGGGGCCGTCGCGGACAGTCCCACGACGGCGAGAAGCAGCGCGCCTAGGGCGGCCCCCCGAAAAGTCAGCATGGCTGCCTACTCTAGACAGCTTGCTATCCTGCGTCAGCGGCTGTCGGCGATCACTAGGACGAGGGGGTACGGGGGCGTGACACAACCACCGTACGGACACGGACCGGTCCCGCACGGGGGGCGCCCGGTTCCGCCGCCGCCCGGCTACGGTGCGCCCTATGGCCCGCGCCCGGGCTACGGTCCGCCACCTGGCTACGGCCCACCTCCCGGCTACGGTCCGCCCGGCTACGGTCCGCCGCCCGGATATGCCCCGCCCGCTTACGGTCCGCCCCCGGGTTACGGCCCGCCGGTCCCGCCGCCGATGCCCTACGGCCCGCCGGGACGGCCGCCCTACCCGCCGCCGCGCAAACGCGGTGGCGGCGGATGGGTGGTGTTGCTGGTGGTCGTCGTGTTCCTGGTCGCCGCGGGACTGGTGCGCAACGCCATCTCGGTGGGACGCAACGACAGCGACGCGTCCGGCCCGCAACCGAGCTTCACGTTCGACGCCCAGCCGGACGGCTCGATCGGACCGGCGGAAACCGGCAGCAATCCGCTGTTGACCGACCCGAGCGCGACACTGATCCCGGCGCGATGCGACTACGCGCGGTGGGGCACGCAGGTCGACGCCGCCCGCAAGTTCTTCGAAAGCGCCGCGTCGTGCCTGGAGTCGGCGTGGAAACCCGTGCTGCGCAAGGCGAATCTGCCGTTCCAGCCGCCGTCGCTCAACGTCAGCGCGACCACGGCGGGCATCACCACGCCGTGCACCGGCTCGACCAGCAATTTCGCCGCGTTCTACTGCCCGGCGAACAAGACGATCTACATGCCGATCAGTCAGTTGCAGACGGACTACTTCAAGGACAACTGGGTGGTCTACCTGTCGGTGTTCGCGCACGAGTACGGGCACCACGTGCAGGCGATGTCCGGCATCCTGCGCAAGGCCAACAGCGAGCGGGCGGACGCGGGACCGCGCACCGCCAAGGGCCTGGAGTTGTCCCGCCGGGTCGAATTGCAGGCCAACTGCTTCGACGGCATGTACCTGTCCTCCTCGGCGGAGGGCGGCTCGCTGACCGATCCGCAGCTCACCTTGGCTCGCAAGGACGCCTACGGGCGCGGCGACCAGGCCGGGGACATGCGCGACCACGGATCCTCCGAGAACGGCGGGCAGTGGTTCGAGACCGGTGTGGACAAAAACCGTGCGGCGCAGTGCAATACGTTCACCGCGTCGGCGAGTTCGGTGAGTTGACTTCCGATCAGTCCGGCTGATCGTCGTCGAGCGGGCGATCGGAGTGCGGGCGCCCGAAATGCCCCTCGCCGAGACGGCGCGGCGCGTGTCCGTGCACCCCTTCGGCATACGCCGTCTCGGCGTGCAGCGCGAAATCGATTCCGGCGGCCTCATCCTCCTTGCTGACCCGGAATCCGACGAGCCGGTCGATGCCCTTGCCGAGCGCGAACGAGACGCCGAACGCGTAGGCCGCCACGACGAGCACCGCCACCAGCTGCCTGCCCAGCTGAGCCAGGCCACCGCCGAAGAACAGGCCGTCGACGCCGCCGGTCATCACCTGGGTGGCGAGCAGGCCGATCAGCACGGTGCCCACGATGCCGCCGACGAAGTGCACGCCTACCACGTCGAGCGAATCGTCGTAACCGGCCTTGAACTTCAAACCCACCGCGAACGCGCACACCACGCCCGCCGCGAGCCCGACCAGCAGGGCGCCCGAGGTGTTGACCGATCCGCACGAGGGCGTGATGGCGACCAGACCGGCCACCACGCCGGACGCGGCGCCGAACGTGGTGGGCCTGCCGTCGCGGATCTGCTCCACCGCGAGCCAGCCGAGCATGCCGAGACAGCCCGCCACCAGGGTGTTCAAGAAGACGGCCGCGGCGAGGCCGTTGGCGGCCAGCGCCGAGCCCGCGTTGAAGCCGAACCATCCGAACCACAGCAGGCCCGCGCCGAGCAGCACGAACGGCAGGTTGTGCGGGCGCATCGCGTCGGTCTTGAACCCGATGCGCGGGCCGAGCACCAGCGCGAGGGCCAAGGCGGACGCGCCGGAGGCGATCTCCACCACCAGCCCGCCCGCGTAGTCCAGAGCGCCGAACGAGGCGAGCCAGCCGTCCGGACCCCACACCCAATGCGCGATCGGCGCGTACACCGCCAGCGCCCACAGCGGCACGAAGATCATCCACGCGGCGAACTTGGCGCGATCGGCGATGGCGCCGCTGACCAGCGCGGCGGTCAGGACGGCGAAGGTGAGCTGGAACGTCGCGAACAACAGCTCCGGCACCGAGCCGCGCACCGAGGTCGGGTCGATGCCTGCCATGCCGAAGTGGCCGAGATCGCCGATCAGGCCGCCGCCCGCGTCGTCGCCGAACGCCAGGCTATAGCCGAGCAGTAGCCACACCACGGTCACCAGCGGGATCGCGATGAAGTTCATCATCAGCATGTTGAGCACGCCGGTCGAGCGCACCATCCCGCCGTAGAAAATCGCCAAGCCCGGGGTCATCAGCAGGACCAGGGCTGTGCTGATCAGTAGCCAGGCGGTGGCCGCCGGGTCGATGGTTGCAGACACGGGTTCACTCCTTCCGCGCGCGTGCGCTGCGAGGAAGTTACCGAACGGTCGCTCGCGGCCCGACAGCCGATCGGTCGAAGCGCGTTTCCGCGGTTCAGGCCGGAGACCGGCCCTGCCGGACGCCGCGCAGCCACTGCGTCACCGTCTCCGCTGTCGGCGGGTCGGCGCCGATCAGGTCGAGCACGCTGTAGCCGAGGCACGCGGCGCCCATCACGCGCGAGGCGACGGCTTCGGCATCGCCCCAGGGCAGGAAGGGTTTGGCGAGTAGCAGGGAGGTGATGCCGTGGGCCACCGACCACAGTTCCAGCACGATCGGCAGCGGGTCGCGCGGCGCCATCGTCCCGTCGTCCATGCACTTGCGCACGGTGGCCGCGAAATGCTGGAAGGCCCCGCTGGTGAGGACCTGGTCCACCGCGCCTCCGGTCTCGGTGGGCTCGGTCGCCAGCCGGTACTGCTCGGGATGCTCGAGGGCGAAGCGGACGTAGGCCATGCCCTGATCGTGCAGCTGGGTCATGGGGGAGGTGGTGGGATCGGTGGCGGCGCGCATCGCGTCGGCGAGGTCCTCGAAGACCTGCGCGACGACCGCCTCGATGAGCTCGTCCTTGTCGGCGAAGTGCCGGTAGATCGACGGCGCGCTCACCCCGACCAGCTTGCTCACCGCGCGGATCGAGACCGCGTCGGCGTGCCCGGTCCTGCTGAGCAGCTCGGCCGTCGCGCGCAGGATCTCCTCACGCAGCTGGGCGCCGGAACCGCGCGGCGACCGCGGACGCCTGCCACCGATCACGCGCGCCCCGCGGTTTCCAGTGGACGGGCGGCGATGTCCTCCTCGCCCTCGGTCAGCCCGATCTTGGCGTGCAGGCGGGCCAGCGGTGCGGGCGCCCACCAGTTGGCCCGGCCGAGCAGGCGCATGAGCGCGGGCGCGAGCAGGCCGCGGATGATGGTGGCGTCGGCGAGCACGGTCAGCGTGAGGCCGAGGCCGAGCAGCTGCATGAACGACACCTTCGAGGTCACCAGGGCGCCGAGCACGATCGCCATCAGTATCGCGGCCGCGGTGAAGATCCGGCCGGTGCGGGCCAGGCCGACCGCCACCGCGCGGGTGTTGTCGTGCGTGGCCAGCCATTCCTCGCGCACCCGTGACAGCAAGAACACCTCGTAGTCCATGGACAGGCCGAAGGCCAGGCAAAACATCAAGATCGGCATGGTGGGCACCAGATATCCCACCGGGGTGAACCCGAGCAGTCCGGACAGGTGGCCCTCCTGGAACACCCAAACCATCGCGCCGAAAGCGGCCGCCAGCGACAGCGTGTTCAGCAAGAGCGCTTTGATCGGCAACAGGACGCTGCCCGTGAACAGGAACAGCACGACGAAGGTGGCCAGCGCGATCAGAGCGGCGGCGAGCGGCAGCCGGGAGGCCAGGGCGTGCAGCGAGTCGGCGTTGGCCGCCGCCGCGCCGCCGTAGAGCGCGTCGCCGGGCGCCGGGATCGCCCGGATCTCCTTCAGCTGACGGTCACCGGCGGGCGAGAAGGGGTCGAGCTTGGTGGCCACACTGAGGTATGTCCCGGTGTCGTTGATCATTCCGGGCGGAGCTGCCGCGACTCGCGCGCCGCCGGCGTAGATCCCGGCTCCGGACAGCACCGCGGGCACGCCGTCGACCTTGGACAGTTCGGCGGCGTACCCGCCGAGCGCCGCGGCGTCGCCGCGATAGCCGTCCAGCACGATCGTGGTGCTCGCGACCGGATCGGCCTGGGGGAACTCGGTGCGCAGGGCGTCGCCGACCTGGCGGCTGGAGGCGGTTTCCGGCAGTACCCGGTCGTCCGGGTAGCCGAATTTCACCGAGAGGAACGGTGCGCCGAGCGCCAGCAGCAGCGCGATGATCACGATGGCGACCGGCGCCGCGTGCCGCATGACCACACCGGCCAGCCGGTACCAGCCGCTGTCCTCCGGAGCGCGTGGGCCGGGTGCGGGCGCGCCGCGGCGGAACAGGCGTCGCAATGGAGCCCGCAGGTCGAGGGAGTTCACGCGATGTCCGAGCAGGACCAGCGCGGCGGGCAACACCACGATCGAGGCGGCCGCCGCCGCGGCGACGACCGCGACGCCCGCGTAGGCGAAACTCTTCAGGAAGTACAGGTCGAACACGCTCAGCACGGCCATCGACAGCGCGACGGTGAGCGCGGAGAACAGCACCGTGCGCCCCGCGGTCTGCACCGACCGAATGGTGGCCGCCGCCGGATCGAGGCCGTGCGCGAGTTCTTCCCGGAATCGGCTGACGATGAACAGGCTGGAGTCGATGGCCAGCGCCAGGCCCATTGCCGTCGTCATGTTCAGCGCGTAGATCGAGACATCGGTGAACAGGGTGAACAGGCGCAGGATCGCCAGCGTCGCCAGGATGGCGAAGATGCCGATGGTCAGCGGGAGGGCGGCGGCGACGAGGCTGCCGAACACCAGGACCAGCACGATCATCGACAGCGGCACCGCGACGCCCTCGGCCAGCGCGAGGTCGCGCGTGGTCTGCTCGGTGACGTCGTGGTAGATCGCGGCGATGCCGCCTTGCCGGACCGTGATGCCGTCGGAGACGCCTGCGAACTGCCGCTCCAGTTCGCCAGCGGTCTGCTGCACCTGCGTTTCGTCGCCGTCGAGGTAGGCGACGACCAGGGCGCTCTTGCCATCGGTGCTGCGCAACGCGTTCGCCAACGGCTGCGGCGTGGTCCAGTAGGACTGGACGCCCTGCACGTCCGCGCGCGTCTTGAGCGCATCGGCCAGCCCGACACCCGCCGCTTTGGTGGCCGGATCGTCCGCGCCCGCCTCGGAACCGACCAGCAGGACGAAGTTGGGCGCCGCGCCGGCGAAGTTGTCCGCGATCAGCTCGGTGACCTGCGCGGATTCGGCGTCGTCCGAGGTGAAACCGCCGGATTTCAAGTGCGCGGGTGCGGTGGCTCCGAAGACGCCGCACAACAGGGCGATGGCCAATGCGGCGGCCAGCACGGTGCGCGGAGATCGGGTGGTGAAACGGGCAATCCGGGTCAGCATCGCGGCTCCGCTCGTTAGGCTAACAGCGTTAGAGTAACGGCGTTAACCTATGTTGTCGATCCCGCGTGGTGTCCCCGACGTCAGCCGCGGGACTTACGGATGGCCCGCAACCCCCTCCGCCCGGGCACGGGGAGGTCCTCACGCATCTCCACCCACTCCGCGGTGGTCAGCCAGAGCTGCTGGGCGCGGGCGTCGGCGGTGTTGTGGAAGATCCGGCGGCCCCGGTCGTCGCGCAGTTCTTGCGCGACCACCGACCAGCGCGGCGCGCGGCCGTGCTCGTCCAGGTAGTCGGCGAGGTAGGTCGCGATCGCGGTGCCGATGGTGTTCACCGGGCGCAGCGAGACTCGGTTGCCGTACTGGGCGGCGTAGAAACGCCGTGCGGCGCAAAGGGATCGGGGGTTGGCGTTCGAAGCGATCCACCCGGCACGCTGGGCCCGCTCGATCAGCCAGAGGTGTTTGACCGCCGCCGGCGCGATATTGCCGACGCGGGTGCGGATCAGCGTCATGATCTGCTCGCTGCACAGTACGTCGCGGCGGGTGGGTCCGTAGCCGTGCGCGGTCCAGTGCGCGTCGGCCAGTTTGGCGAGCGCCCGGCCGAAGTCATCGATGCTGCGCTGCGCGCGTCTGCCGAGACGTTCGATGCGCTCGGCCTCGCGGCGCATCTCGTTCTGCGCGGTGAGGGTGCGGATCGCGGCCATGGTGGGCACCTGACCGCGTTCGAGGAGTTCGAGGATGGCGGCGGCGGTGGCCGGATCGGCTGCCGCGGTCACCGGCAGCGAGTCGCGCTTGATCGCGAACTCCTGCGGGCTGATGGCGCGGCTCAAAAGGGCGACGGCGGAGCGGTCGCCTGCGAAATCGGTGCTGGACAGCCAGGCGGCGGCGATGTCGTCACACGACACGGTGGACGGTCCTCCGGTGGAAGTGGGAATTGGCGCTGGTCACCCGTGGGCCGAGCTCTGTTGGTTGTGCCCCGGTCGGGATGAGGGACCGGCCGGGGTCACCAACCTGATGAAGGTTTGGCTACCGAAGTTGCCGAATGCCACGTTAGCCAGCTGATTGCATCGGTGTCACCCTTGGTGACAGTTTCGTTATCTCCAAAAAGTCGCGGTAAAGCGGGGTGTGAGTTCATATTTTCCAGATCGGCGGGGGTGGCGTGGCCGCGAAGTTCCGAATTCGCTCGGTCGGCATGAGCGATAGCTCGAAGGTTGCCACCTTGTGTAGCCCGGCTGACCATCGAAGAAGGCGGCGCGAATGTTGTGACTTGTATCACATCTATGGCCGCCGCACCGGCTCGGAACGGCGCACCAGGCGGGAATGTCCTTTGTCGGTAGTCGCCGGTAACCTCTGGCCGTGGCTCTGTACCGGAAGTACCGACCGGCAACGTTCGCTGAGGTGGTGGGTCAGGAGCACGTCACCGACCCGCTGAGTACCGCGCTCGACACGGGGCGGATCAGTCATGCCTATCTGTTCTCCGGTCCGCGCGGCTGCGGCAAGACGTCGTCCGCGCGCATTCTCGCCAGATCGCTGAACTGCGCGGAGGGGCCCACTTCGACGCCGTGCGGCACCTGCCCGTCCTGCGTCGCGCTCGGCCCCGGCGGTCCGGGCAACCTGGACGTCATCGAACTCGACGCCGCGAGCCACGGCGGCGTCGACGACACCAGGGAATTGCGCGACCGCGCCTTCTACGCACCCGCCGAATCCAGGTACCGCGTGTTCATCGTGGACGAGGCGCACATGGTGACCACCGCCGGATTCAACGCGCTGCTCAAGATCGTCGAGGAGCCGCCCGCGCATCTGATCTTCATCTTCGCCACCACCGAGCCGGACAAGGTGCTGCCCACCATCCGCTCGCGCACGCACCATTACCCGTTCCGGCTGCTGCCGCCCGCAACGATGCGCGGACTGCTCGGCCGGATCTGCGAGCAGGAGCACGTGCCGGTCGAAGAAGCGGTGTACCCCTTGGTGATTCGCGCGGGCGGCGGTTCGCCGCGCGATAGCCTGAGCGTGCTCGACCAACTGCTGGCGGGCGCGGGGCCGGAGGGCGTCACCTATGCCCGCGCGGTCTCGCTGCTCGGCGTCACCGACGTGGCATTGATCGACGACGCGGTCGAGGCGCTGGCCGCCGACGACGGCGCCGTGTTGTTCGGCACTGTCGACCGGGTGATGGAAGCGGGCCACGACCCGCGTCGTTTCGCCGTCGACCTGCTCGATCGCTTCCGCGACCTGATTCTCCTGCGCGCCGTGCCCGACGCCACCGAACGCGGTCTGGTCACCGGCCCCGGCGACGTGCTCGAGCGGATGCGCGACCAAGCCGCGCGACTGGGCTCGGCCACCCTGACTCGTTACGCCGAGCTGCTGCACGAAGGTCTCGGGGAGATGCGCGGTGCGACGGCGCCGCGACTGCTGCTCGAAGTCGTTTGCGCACGCATGCTGCTGCCGTCGGTGTCGGACACCGAATCCGCCACGCTGCAGCGATTGGAACGGCTGGAGCGTGGTTTGGCGGGTGGCTCGTTCGCCGCTGCCCCCGCCGCGTCCCCGTCAGCTGCTCTTTCCCAGCCGCCGGCTGCGGCCGGGTCTCCGTCGGACCCGCCCCGCCGCCGTGGGGCAGAGGCGCTGGCCGCGATTCGCCGCGAGAACCGGGGGGCTGGTGGCGGAGGGAGCGCTTCCGAAGCCGGAGGGGCTGGCCCCGCTGGAGGTGCGGGGCACGCCGGTGGTTCGGAGGGGTCGGTGCGTGCGGGTGGGGCCGCACCTGTCGAAGGCCAGGGGCGGACTGGCGGGGAAGAGGCGGTGCGTGCTGAAGGTGCTGCCCTCGCTGGAGGTGCGGGGCAGGCTGGTGGGGCTGACGGGACGGCGCATGCCGGAGGTACTGCTCCGGCCGGAGGTACTGCGCGGACCGGTGGTGTGGAGGGGGCGGGGCGTGTCGCAGGTGCGTCCGTGGATGCCGGAATCGGCGATAGTCCCGCGCCGGTCGGAGGGGTCGGTACCGGCGGTTCCACTGCCGTAGTGCCCGGTGGCGGAGCCTCTGTCGGTGGTGGCGAATCTGCGGGCGACGCAGGAGGTCCTCTGCCGACATCCGCCGATCGTGCGTCGGACACGGACTCGGTTGGGCCGGGTGTGGGTGTCGAGGGTGGCGCGGATCGTATTGCGCCGGTCGCCGAGCCGGGCTTCGATGCCGGATCCGGCAGCGGGTCGGCAGGGATGACATCGGGAGGGTCGAGCGCGGCCTTCGGGACTCCGCAGAGCGGAACGGCCGACGCGTCCACCGCCTCCGGGGCGCCTGACGTCACCGTCGCCGGCGGTGCGAGTGCAGGAGCGAGGCGCGTGCCTTCCGAATTCGAGGCGCCACAGCGGATTTCCGGCGATGTCGAGGGTTCGGGGCTTTCTTCGGCCGCGCAGGCAGCGGATTCTCGGGCATCGGGCGCACAGATGTCGGGCCCGGCCGCCGGGCGCGATCCCGAGGCTGTCGATTCGACCGCCGCGCGAACATCTGCTGCCGGGCGCGGTGATCGGGATCGATCCGACGCATCCGCGTCCCGTGCGACCGCCGCGTCTGCGTCTGGCGCGACCGCCGCGTCTGCGACCGCCGCGACTGCCGGGTCTGCGTCTGGCGCGCCCGGCGCGTCTACATCTGGCGCGCCCGCCGCGTCCGCGACTGCCCCGTCTGTGTCCGGTGCGACTGCCGCGTCTGCGACCGCCGCGACTGCCGGGTCTGCGTCTGGCGCGCCCGGCGTGTCTACATCTGGCGCGCCCGCCGCGTCCGCGACTGCCGCGCCTGCGTCCGGTGCGACCGGCGCGCCGTCATCGGAGCCCGCCGCTGGTCCTTCCCCCGCGCCGAGCGGTGATCTGTTGCGTGAGGTGGAAGCCGGCTGGGCGGATATCAGGGCCAAGGTGCGCGAGTTCGGTGCGGCCGTGCAGGCGATGCTCGCCGGTGCGTCGGTCGCCCGGGTGGAGGGCGAGGTCATCGTCTTCGCCCATCAGCACGCGCCGCTCGCGCAGCGATTGTCCGATCCGCGGAATCTGGAAGCGGTGCGGTCCGCGGTGCGGGCGGTGCTCGGTCGCGACCACGAGGTGCGCTGGGAAGCGGGCGGTGCGGCGCCACGTCCCGCGGCTGCGCCCCGGTCCGGCGGTGCGGGGAACCGCGCCCGCGGGCAGGCGGGCAATCAGCCGGGACGTGAATCCGGCAACGCGGCAGGCCGTACTCCGGATGCCGCCGCCCCGCCGCGGTTCTCACGCCCGAGCCAGACCCGGAACGCGGGCGCCGACAAGCCGGGCAACGCGCGCTCGCGCGCGACCGGCGCGAACCAGCGCCCGTATCCCGCGGAAGACGACATCCCGCCGCCCGACTACCCCGACCTCCCGGACGATCCCGGTCCCGCGGACCCTCCGCCGCCGTACGACGCCGAACCGAGCGGAAACGACGCCGCGAGCAGCCGCGGTTGGGGCGGTGACGGCGTCGTCCCCGCCTCGACGCCGGAAGAGGAGCAGGAGATGATGGCCGCCGCGGCCGATCCGGTCGCTCCCGGCGACCGGCGCGACCCGGACGAGGTCGCCCTCGAATTGCTGAAGAGTGAGCTGGGTGCCACACGGCTGGATGGTTGACAACCACCGTTCCGACGACGTTAAGTTAACCGGAGTTCGCACTCCACGGTAGTATGAGCGGGTAGCCGTGAGCTTCGGTACGCCGACGTTCTATGGTATGCCCAGGCGTACGAGCGACCGGGACGTGCGTCCGCTGTTGCTTGCCTGGTTTTGTACAGCGTTAGGAACGGTCGGTCGCAAGGCCGGTCGGCGAGGTCATCCGCAGCCACGCCGCACCCGCGGTGTCGCCGCACACCAGCGCTCGGACGGGACGAACGTGCCGGCCGGTCGCACAGGAGCGCTCGGACGGACGAACGTGCCGGCCGACCGCAAGGAGCGCTCGGACGGACGAACGTGCCGGCCGACCGCAAGGAGCGCTCGGACGGACGAATGTCCGGCCGCCGCACATTGAGGAAGGAACACTCCGATATGACCACAGAGGCCTACATTTACGAGGCCATCCGCACCCCGCGCGGCCGTGGCAAGAAGAACGGCTCGCTGCACTCGGTCAAGCCGATCGACCTGACTGTTGGTCTGATCCAGGAGCTGCGCGGCCGCTTCCCGAACCTCGACGAGGACCGGATCTCCGACCTGATCCTCGGCGTGGTGGCGCCGGTCGGCGATCAGGGCGCCGACATCGCCCGCACCGCGGTCACCGTGGCCGGCCTGCCCGACACCGTCGGCGGCTTCCAGCTCAACCGCTTCTGCGCGTCCGGCCTCGAGGCCGTCAACCTGGCCGCCCAGAAGGTCCGCTCCGGCTTCGACGACCTGGTCATCGCCGGTGGCGTCGAGTCGATGTCGCGCGTGCCGATGGGCTCCGACGGCGGCGCCTGGGCGCTGGACCCGGCCACCAACTACGACACCTACTTCGTCCCGCAGGGCGTCTCCGCCGACCTGATCGCCACCATCGAGGGCTTCAGCCGCGACGATGTCGACGCCTACGCGGTGCGCTCGCAGGAGCTGGCCGCCAAGGCCACCACCGGCGGCTACTTCGCCAAGTCGATCGTCCCGGTCAAGGACCAGAACGGCATCGTCGTGCTGGACAAGGACGAGCACATGCGCCCCGGCACCACCGCCGAGGACCTGGCCAAGCTGCAGCCGTCCTTCGCCGTGATCGGTGAGATGGGTGGCTTCGACGCGGTGGCGCTGCAGAAGTTCCACTTCGTCGAGAAGATCAACCACGTGCACCACGGCGGCAACAGCTCCGGCATCGTCGACGGCGCCGCGCTCGTGCTCGTCGGCACGGAAGAGGCGGGCAAGGCCTCCGGCCTGACCCCGCGTGCGCGCGTCGTCGCGACCGCCACCAGCGGCGCCGACTCCACCATCATGCTCACCGGTCCGACCCCGGCCGCCAAGAAGGTGCTGGCCAAGGCGGGTCTGACCCTCGATGACATCGACCTGGTCGAGATCAACGAGGCGTTCGCCTCCGTGGTGCTGAAGTTCCAGAAGGATCTGAACGTCCCGGACGAGAAGCTCA
Organism: Nocardia abscessus; assembly: GCF_015477775.1. Lineage (GTDB taxonomy): Bacteria > Actinomycetota > Actinomycetes > Mycobacteriales > Mycobacteriaceae > Nocardia > Nocardia abscessus_A. The sequence continues at coordinate 1,107,943 of NZ_JADLQO010000001.1, forward strand.
ACGTCAACGGCGGCGCGATCGCGATGGGCCACCCGCTGGGTGCGACCGGCGCGATGATCACCGGCACCATGGTCGACGAACTGGAGCGCCGCAACGGCCGCTACGCGCTGATCACCCTGTGCATCGGCGGCGGCATGGGCGTGGCCACCATCATCGAGCGGGTCTGATTCCCAACCGACAGCTATTTTCACAAGGAGACACAGAGCTGTGAGCGAAACCAACATGATCGGTTGGGAGCAGGATTCGGACGGCATCGTCGTGCTGACGATGGACGACCCGAACCAGGGCGCCAACACGATGAACGAGCTGTACAAGAAGTCGATGACGGCCACCGTCGAGCGGCTCGAGGCGGAGAAGGACAACATCACCGGTGTCGTCCTGACCTCCGCGAAGAAGACCTTCTTCGCCGGCGGCGACCTGAAGAACATGATGAAGGTCGGCCCGGACGACGCCCAGGCGCTGATGGACGAGCTCACCGAGATCAAGAGCGCCCTGCGTCGCCTGGAGCAGCTGGGCAAGCCGGTCGTCGCCGCCATCAACGGCGCCGCGCTCGGCGGCGGTCTGGAGATCGCGCTGGCCACCCATCACCGCATCGCGGCGGACGTGCCGGGCTCGCAGATCGGTCTGCCGGAGGCGACCCTCGGCCTGCTGCCCGCGGGCGGCGGCGTCATCCGCACCGTGCGCATGCTGGGCCTGCAGAACGCCCTGATGCAGGTGCTGCTGCAGGGCCAGCGCAACAAGCCGGCCAAGGCCAAGGAGATCGGCCTGATCGACGAGCTCGTCGGTTCGATCGAGGAGCTGGTCCCCGCGGCCAAGGCGTGGATCAAGGCCAACCCCGAGGGCGGCGTGCAGCCCTGGGACAAGAAGGGCTTCAAGATCCCCGGCGGCACCCCGTCCTCCCCGGCCTTCGCGGCGAACCTGCCCGCGTTCCCGGCCAACCTGCGCAAGCAGATCAAGGGTGCGAACATGCCCGCCCCGCGCGCCATCATGTCGGCCGCGGTCGAGGGCTCGCAGGTCGACATCGACAACGCGTCGCTGATCGAGTCGCGCTACTTCGTACACCTGCTCACCGGCCCGGTCGCGAAGAACATGATCCAGGCGTTCTTCTTCGACCTGCAGACCATCAACAACGGTGGCTCGCGGCCGAAGGACGTGCCGAAGAAGGAGATCAAGAAGGTCGGCGTGCTCGGCGCGGGCATGATGGGCGCGGGCATCGCCTACGTCTCCGCCAAGGCGGGCTACGAGGTCGTGCTGAAGGACGTCACGATCGAGGCGGCCGAGCGCGGCAAGAACTACTCGGAGAAGATCGAGGCCAAGGCGCTGTCCCGCGGCAAGACCACCGAGGAGAAGTCCAAGGCGCTGCTGGACCGGATCAAGCCGTCCGCGGACGCGGCCGACTTCGCGGGCGTCGATTTCGTCATCGAGGCCGTCTTCGAGAACACCGAGCTCAAGCACAAGGTGTTCCAGGAGATCGAGGACATCGTCACCCCCGACGCGCTGCTCGGCTCGAACACCTCCACCCTGCCGATCACCGGTCTGGCGACCGGCGTGAAGCGCCAGGAGGACTTCATCGGCATCCACTTCTTCTCGCCGGTCGACAAGATGCCGCTGGTGGAGATCATCAAGGGTGAGAAGACCTCGGACGAGGCGCTGGCCCGGGTGTTCGACTACACCCTCGCGATCAAGAAGACCCCGATCGTCGTCAACGACAGCCGCGGCTTCTTCACCTCGCGCGTGATCGGCACCTTCGTCAACGAGGCGATCGCCATGCTCAACGAGGGCATCGAGCCCGCCACCATCGAGCAGGCCGGTCTGCAGGCGGGCTACCCGGCCGCGCCGCTGCAGCTGTCGGATGAGCTGAACATGAAGCTCATGCAGAAGATCGCGAAGGAGACCCTGGAGGCCGCTCAGGCGGGCGACACCACCCTGGGCGTCAAGCGGCACCCGGCGCAGGACGTCATCGACTACATGGTGGCCGAGGGTCGTCCGGGCCGCCTGGAGAAGGCGGGCTTCTACGAGTACGACGAGAACGGCAAGCGCACCGGTCTGTGGGAGGGCCTGCGCGAGCACTTCAAGACCACCGCGGACTTCGGCGTCCCGCTGCAGGATCTGATCGACCGCATGCTGTTCGCGGAGGCGATCGAGACCCAGAAGTGCTTCGACGAGGGCGTGCTCACCTCCACCGCCGACGCCAACATCGGCTCCATCTTCGGCATCGGCTTCCCGGCCTGGACCGGTGGTGTGCACCAGTTCATCGTCGGTTACCCGGGTGGCCAGGAGGCCTTCGTGGCACGCGCCGACTACCTCGCCAAGACCTACGGCGAGCGCTTCGAGGTTCCGGCCTCGCTGCGTAAGTAGTCTCGCGCCGTAATCAACGGCGAAGCCCGCCATCGCTTTTCGCGGTGGCGGGCTTCCGTCGTTTTCCGGCCCGTTCATCTTCGCGTCCGTTCGGCCGGATAGGTTGGCACTCGTGCGGAGATGTAGTCGTCATGTTCTGATCGCCGGTTGTGCCCTCGCGCTCGCCTCGGCCCCGGTGGCCGGCGCCGATCCCGCGGCGGCGCCCTCGGTGCGGTTGCTTGGCGAGCAAGTGATCGCATCGGGCCAGGACTTCGACGGCACCACCGTGGGCGGCCTCTCCGGGATCGACTACTCGGCACGCACCGGTGAATTCGTGCTGATCAGCGACGATCGGTCGAACAAGAACCCCGCGCGGTACTACACCGCGCGTATCGAGGTCGGCGAGCGCGGGGTGGGACCGATGACGTTCACCGGCACCCGGCCGCTGCTGACCGCGGCGGGCGTCCCCTACCCGCCGATGTCGGCGGACCCGGAGGAGATCCGGGTCGACCCGTGGACCGGCGACTACTACTGGACGCAGGAAGGTGAGCGCGACGGAGCGGTTCTCGCGGACCCCTCGGTGCGGATCACGCACCCGGACGGTTCGTACGCCGGTGAGCTGCCGATCCCGGAAAACGAACGCATGCGTCCCGGCTCGGGCCCGCGGCAGAACCAGGGATTGGAGGCCGCGACCTTCCTCGCCGCGGGCGCGTTGTTCGTGACCGCCACGGAAGGACCGCTGCTGCCGGACGGCCCGGCGGCGACCACGACGAGTGGCGCGGTCGCGCGGATCACCGTTCAGGCCCGATCCGGCCCCCTGCTCGCTCAGTACGCCTATCCGATGGAGCCGGTCTTCGCCGAGTCGCGCCCCGAGCCCGGCCGCGGAGGAACCGGGATCGCTTCCCTTCTGGCCGCCGATCCGCTGGACCCCACGAAAGTTCTTGTGCTGGAACGGTCCTTTTCATATGGCGCGGGCAACAAGATCCGTATCTACGAGGCCGATCTGAGCGCCGCGACCGATATCCTCGATGGCCCGATCGGCGCGGCGCGTCCGGTGGCGAAACGGTTGCTGGTCGATCTCGACGACGTGGGGCTCTCCACCGTCGACAATGTGGAGGGCATGACCTGGGGGCCCCGGCTGCCTTCCGGCGAACGCACCCTGGTTCTGGTCAGCGACGACAATTTCGACAGCGACCAGGTCACGCAGGTGATCACCCTCGCCGTCGCGTAGGTCCTCGGCGTAGCTGCCGGTCGAGTAGTCGAACAGCCACCTCGCGCGTCCGGTCGGCCGCCGAACAACGCTCTGACGGCGTTCCCGTGATCGGGCGTTGATCGGCGCGAAACGCGCGGACCGCGGACACGAGCCTTCCTGTTCCGAAAGATCTCCCGCGTGCTCGCGCACCGCGCTACGTTGGAGTATGCGCAGACATATCGGACACCCGCGTCCGGGGTCGGCGCGGAGTTGGTCGCCGATGTCGCCGATTCGATGTGAGTTCGAGGTGATCACATGAATCCACAGACGCGTTCGGGCCGGGTGCGTCCCGAATCTCCTGCGGCCGAATCGCATACGCAGCGTCTGACGCCGCTCGCCATCGCCGACGAACTCGAGGCGATGGGCCTGTCGGGTGCGGTGGAGATCGGCCGGGGCGGGTTCGGGGTGGTGTATCGCTGCATCCAGACCGCATTGGACCGGGTGGTGGCGGTAAAAGTGCTGTCGTCGGAGATCGATCCGGAGAGCCGGGAGCGGTTCCTGCGCGAGGAACAAGCCATGGGCAGGCTGTCCGGCCATCCGAACATCGTCGACATCCTGCAGGTGGACGTGACGGCGACCGGAATGCCCCTCATCGTCATGCCGTACTGCACCCATGGCTCGCTGGAAAAGCTGATCCGTGATCAAGGCCCGTTGACCTGGGCGGACTCGCTGCGAGCCGGGGTGAAGCTGGCGGGCGCGATCGAGAGCGCGCACCGTGCCCGGATCCTGCACCGGGACGTGAAACCGGCCAATGTCCTGCTCAGCGGCTATGGCGAGCCGCAGCTGACCGATTTCGGCATCGCCCGCATTCCGGGCGGCTTCCAAACCTCCAGCAGCTTGATCACCGGGTCGCCCGCGTTCACCGCCCCGGAGGTTCTCAAAGGCGACGAGCCGACCATCCGCTCCGATGTCTACGGCCTCGGCTCGACGTTGTTCGCCTTGCTCACCGGGCACGCGGCCTTCGAGCGGCAAGCGGGTGAGCGGGTGGTCGCGCAGTTCCTGCGGATCACCACGCAGCCGGTACCGGACCTGCGCGAACAGGACATTCCGCCGGATGTGGCCACCGTCATCGAACAGGCCATGTCGCCGAGTCCGCGGGATCGCCCGGCCAGCGCCTACGAGTTCGGCGAGATGCTGCGCGCGGTGCAGCGCGGCCACGATCAGTTGCCGGACGAGATGGCGCTGCTGGACACCACGCTCGAGGCCGAAGCGACGACCACGACCGCCTTCGGCGAGCCGACCGCCGCGTGGACCGGCTCCCGTCCCGCCGTCACCGCACGGCGCAGCTGGCCCTTGACGCTGCGGCCCGCCGTCTCGCAGCACCCGTCGACGTTGCCGCCGACGGCCGTGACCAAATTCCGTCCACCCACGCCCACCCGGGAGCCGATACCGCGGCCGCGTCTGCTGGACATCCTGCGTGGGGGTGGCCGGCGCAGGCTGGCGGTGATCCATGCCCCGGCGGGGTTCGGCAAGAGCACGCTCGCCGCGCAGTGGCGCGCCGCAATCGCCGAAGACGACGCCGCGATCGCCTGGATCGGTGTCGACCGCGACGACGACAACGAGATCTGGTTCCTGGCCCATCTGATCCAGGCGATCCGCCGGGTGCACCCGGACGTCGGCGACGGGCTGGAGCAGGTGCTGGAGGAACGGCCCGCCGATGCCGCCGCGTTCGTGATTCCCACGCTGATCGACGAGATCCATGCCGCGGGCAGGACGGTCGTGGTGATCGTCGAGGACTGGCATCGGATCACCGACGCGGGCGCGCATCGCGCGATGGAAGCCCTGCTGGACAACGGCTGCCATCATCTGCGTTTCGTCGTGACCAGCCGGGAGCAGTCCGGCCTGCCGACGAGCCGGATGCGCGTGCACGACGAACTGGTGGAGATCGGCTCGGCCGCGTTGCGTCTGACCGAGGCGGAGACCCGGCAGATCCTGGTGGAGCGCAACGGATTCGACCTCACCCCCGAGCAGGTGACCGAGATCCACACCGCCACCGACGGGTGGCCCGCCGCCATCCAGCTGGTCGGCCTCTCGCTGCGCGGCAACGCGGACCCCGCGCAGCTGATCGCCACGCTCTCGGAGGGCAACCACGGCATCCGCGAGTACCTCGCCGAGAACGTGCTGGACACCCTGGAACCGAGGATGCTCGAGTTCTTGATGTCGATCGCGGTGACCGAGCGGGTGTGCGGCTCGCTCGCCGCGGCGCTGTCGGAGGAGCCGGAGGCCGAGCAGCTGCTCGAGCAGGCTGAGCAACGGGAGCTGTTCCTGCGGCGCATCGAGCACGATCCGGAGTGGTTCCGGATGCAGCCGCTGTTCGCCGAGCATCTGCGGACCCGGCTCGAACGCGTCCACCCGGGGAAGCTCAAGTCACTGCACCGCAAGGCGTCTCGCTGGTATGCCGAGCATCAGCTGCTGCGCAAGTCGGTCGACCACGCGCTGGCCGCGACCGACCTGAAGATGGCCCTGGACCTGCTCGAGAGCGGCGGGATGGATCTGATCGACGGATCCCGGCTCGCCACCCTGCTGGGCAGCGTGTCGAAATTGCCGATGCAGCAGGTGGCCTCGCGCTCGAAGCTGCTGATGGCGGTGGCCAGGGCGAACGTCAACCTGCAGCAGTCCGGTGCCGCGCGCAACGCGCTGGGCAGGCTGTCCAACATCCTGGCCCGCGGCTCCTCCGGCGACGCCGACGTGCGCGTGCAGCGCTGCCAGGCGGCGGTGCTCGCCGCTTCCGACCAGATCGCGCGCGACCATACCGAGGGCGTGTGCGCTCGGGTGGCCGACTGCCTGCAGCAGCCGGACGACCTGCCCGCGTGGACGGTCTCGACCGCGGCGAACCTGACCACCTTCGTGCGCCTGTGCGAGTTCGACTTCGAGGGCGCGAGGAAGATGCAGGAATGGGCCGAGGAGTACCACGAGCGCTCCAAGGACCCGCTCGGCACGGTCTTCGGCCGCTGCGGCCGAGGCGCGGCCGCCTACGAGCAGCTCGACGTCGCCACCGCTACCCGTAGCTTCCAGCAGGCGTGGGAGTCCGCGCGCGAGCGCTCCGGCCCGCGCTCGCACGCGGTGCGCGTGGCCGCCGCACTGCTCGGCGAAATGAATTACCGCCGAGGGGATCTGGATGCCGCCGACCGGCTGCTGGACGAGAGTCACGAGCTGGTCACCCGAATCGGCCCGGTCGACTTCCTGATCTCCACCTTCGTCGTCGGCGCCCGGGTCAAGGCGGTCCGTGGCGACCTGTACACCGCCGCCACCCGGCTGGAGGAGGGCGCGCGCATCGCCGCCGACAACCGGTTGACTCGGTTGGCCGCGCACATCAGGGCCGAACGGCTGCGCCTCGGCATGCCGTCGGAGGCCGCGGATCGCCGGTACACCGATCCGGGTGAGTCCACGCCACTACAGGCCGGGCATCGGCTGACCGGCGCCGCCCTGCTCACCGCCGAAGCCGAGGAGCTCGCCGCGATCCGCGCGCTGCTCGCCGAACACCGGCTCGGCACCGACGACCGGGCGGTGCGCCGCGCCCGCGCGCTGCACGATCACACCCGCGAAAAGCACCGCCCGCGCGCGCAGTTGGACGCGGCGCTGCTGCTGGCGGAATGCCTGGCCGCGGCAGGCTGGGTCGGCGAGGCGACGAACCTGCTGCTGCCCTCCCTCGCGACCTGCGCCGACCTCGGCTGGACCAGGCCGCTGCTGGACGCAGGCCCGGGCGTGGTCGGCATCCTGCGCGTGCTGCGCGCCGATCTCCCCACTCCGCTACAGCTCGGCGACACCGAACTGCCCGCCCGGTTCCTGGACGAACTCCTGGACGGGGCGGGCAGTCAAGTCTTCTGACGGAAGCCGGGTTACGGCTGCCACCACGGCCGCAACGGCACCGTCCAGTCACCGTCGGCGGGCAGTTTGACGCCGAGCACCTGGTGCAGCTGAACCACGTTGCGCTGGAAGCCTAGGCGGCACCCGGCCATGTACAGGCCCCACACCTTCGCGGTGCCCTCGCCGACCTCCGCGACGCAGGCGTCCCAGTTGGCGACCAGGTTCTTGCACCACTCGTGCAGCGTCAGGGCGTAGTGCTCGCGCAGGTTCTCCTCGTGCAGCACCTCGAGCCCGATGTTCTGGATCTCGGAGATGATCCGGCCGGAACCGATCAGCTCGCCGTCCGGGAACACGTAGCGGTCGATGAAATCGCCCGCCTTGGTGGTGCGGGTGTTGTCCGGGCGGGTGATGCAGTGGTTGAGGAACAGGCCGCCGTCGCGCAGCTTGCCCTTGATGAAGTCGAAATAGTACGGGTAGTTGTGCACCCCGATGTGCTCGGTGAGCCCGATCGAGGACACCGCGTCGAATTCGCCCTCAGGGACGTCGCGGTAGTCGGAATGGCGCACCTCGGCCAGATCGGAGAGTCCTTCCTCGGCGATCTTCTTCTGCGCCCAGTCCGCCTGCTCGGCCGAGAGCGTCGCGCCGATCACCTTGACGCCGCGCTTGGCCGCATAGCGCACCATGCCGCCCCATCCGCAGCCGATGTCGAGCAGCCGGTCGCCTTCCTTCAGCCGCAGCTTCTCGAACACCAGGCGATACTTGTTCTCCTGCGCCTGCTCCAGCGACCAGCTCTCGTCGCCATAGGCCGCGCAGGTGTAGGTCATCGACGGGCCGAGGACGTACTCGTAGAAGGTGTTCGAGACGTCGTAGTGATGATGGATGGCCTCGGCGTCGCGGGTCTTGGAGTGGCGCAGGCCCTCGAAGGCGATGCGCCGCCAGCGCGGCAGCGTCTCCTGCGGCGGCGGGGCGACCGGCTTGAGCCGCTCCCACCCCAGCGAGCGTGCGATGGTCACCAGGGCCAGTGCGGACGGACGGCGGAACTTCAGCCCGTCCAACGCCTTCAAGATTTCGTACGGATCGCCCGGGTGCACGCCGGTGGTGGTCATGTCGCCCGCGATGTAGGCGCGGGCCATGCCCAGGTCGCCGGGGGCGGTCGCGAGATAGTTGATGCCGCGCGGCGTCCGGATGTCCAGCGCGAACTCCGAATCCTCCGGCCCGGTCGCGCTGCCGTCGTAGGCCGTCAACCGGATCGGGACTTCGCCCTCGACGAGGGTCTCGAAGATCTCGGCGATGCTGAGCTTGGTCCCGAGATCGGCGAAGACATCGGAGCGGTCCTTGAATGTCGTCATTTACGTTGCACCGCCTTCGAATACAAATCCAGCAGGCGCTGGTTCGGGTCGTAGCGTTTCTTCAGTTCGGTGTAGGTGTTTCCGCCGTAGAGCGCCGCGAACTCATCCTTGCCGTAGTAGGAATCCGAGTACAGCGACTTATGACCGTCGAAGTCGGTCACCGTGCGTTCGATGGCGCGGTTGGCCGCTCCCTCTTGCTGCCCGGCGACGGTGGGCACGGCCGACCAGAATCCGACGTTGACGTAGGTTCGGTCCGGCTCCAGGGGATACAGCGGCCAGGGGCGTCCGCCCGGCCGGTCCGCCTCGCCGGTGTCGCGCAAACGCAGCGGGCACAGCCAGATCGGCTCGATCGGGATCTCGCGCAGAAACCATTCCACGAAGTCGGCGGTGCGATCCACCGGTACCTCGATGTCCTGCACGACCCGCTCCCGTGGCGGATTGCCCTTGCGGGCCTCCAGTTTGTCGCCGATGTCGTATTTGTGGTCCAGCGCTATGAGTTTCCAGTAGAAACTGCTGCGCCGGTAGCGTTTCGGCCAGAACCGGCGGATCTTCGGGTTCTGCGCGCCGAACGCGCGGGAGCACCAGAACCAGTCGGTGTCCCAGCGCCACAGGTAGTCGTGGATGGTCAGGCGGTCGCGTCGGGGCTCGGCGCCGTCGTGCTGGATCGACCGGTAGTAGATGTCCATCCCGGTGTAGTCGCTGACCGGGCCCGGCTCGTCGGTCCGGCGGCCCAGCGTCAGGTAGCTCTCGTCGGCGGAGAACACGACGCCGTCGAGGTAGTCGACTCCCTCGCCGTCGAAGGTCCGGTCCGTGACGATCGCGGCGAGGGTCGACTCCAGCTCCCGCAGATCGTGAAACCGCACGTGCCGCAGGGCGACGTACGGCTCGACCTCCTCCAGCTCGATCTTCAGCCGGACGGTGTAGCCCAGCGTGCCGTAGGAGTTCGGGAAACCGCGGAACAGATCGGCGTACTCGTTGTCCGGCGTCACGGTGAGGATTTCGCCCGCGCCGGTCAGCACGTCCATTTCCAGCACGGACTCGTGCGGTAGGCCGTTGCGGAACGAGGTGGACTCGATGCCGAGACCGGTGACCGCGCCGCCGAGGGTGATCGTCTTGAGCTGCGGAACGACCAGTGGCGCCAGCCCGTACGGGAGGGTGGCGGCCACCAGTTCCTCGTAGGTGGTCATGCCCGCCACGTCGGCGGTCTTGGCGACCGGGTCCACCGCGATGACGCGGGTCAGTCCGGAGACGTCGAGACCGGGCGCGTTGTTCGCGGCCCTGGCGCGGAAAAGGTTCGAGGTCTTTTTCGCCAACCGGACGTTGGCGTGCTCGGGTATCGCGCGGTAACTCGCCAATAGGCGGTCCACGCCCGCTCGATGCGCGGCAAATCCTGATTCGCGTGCGGCCGGTGCGTGTCCGGCCTTCCCCAACAGACTCACTGCCACCCCTCGACGCTAGTACGGACGATACGGCTGGGCCACCGCGAGGGCACAGTGGCGGAGAAATGTCACGCATATGTTGCGAAAAGGAATACCGAATTGTCCGGAGGCGTTTGCCACACGCCGACGCCCTCCGCGTTTTCCCGCGGCATGGACAGGGCAGGATGGACATCCGTCGAGACACCGCATCCGGACAAGGAGCTCATTGTGGGACAGGTCAGCGCCAGCAGTTCGATCGACGTGACGGCGGATCCGCACCGCACGCTGGCGGCCATCGCAGACTACGACACGGTGCGTCCGCGCATTCTCACGTCGCATTACCGCGACTACAAGGTGGTCGAAGGGGGCAAGGGCGCGGGCACCGTCGCCGAGTGGACGTTGCAGGCGACCGAGAAGCGCTCGCGTAACGTGCACGCCGTCGTTTCGGTATCGGATTCCATTGTCACCGAGCGCGACTCCAATTCGACGCTGGTGAACACCTGGACCGTCACCCCGGAGGGCGCCGGCGCGCGGGTCACGCTGCGCACCACCTGGAAGGGCGCAGGCGGCGTCGCGGGCATCTTCGAGGGCATCTTCGCGCCGCTGGGCCTGAAGAAGATCCAGGCCGAGGTGCTCGCGAACTTGCAGCGCGAACTGGCCTGATCGCACGACCGCGACGACGGTCCGGTGCGGGCCGTCGTCGCGGTCGACTTTCGCCTGCGCGGTCTACTCGGCCGCGATGTCGAAGAGGTTCCCTTCCGGGTCGGCCAGCGTCGTCCACTTCGTGCCCCACTCGTCGAAGTCGCCGACGCGCTTCGCGCCGAGTTCGATCGCACGGCCGACCTGCTCGTCCCGATCGGATGCGTGCAGGTCCAGATGAATGACGTTCTTGCCCGGGTTCTTGTCGGGTACCCGGATGAACATCAGTACCGGCGTGGCGCCCGCGGTGCGGCCGACGGTCGCGAACTCCTGGCTGGGGTCGGGGTCTACGGGAGTCTCCAGCAACCGCGACCAGAATTCGGCGATGGCGCCCGCATTCTCGCAATCGATGGTGACGTGGGCGATCGAGAGCGTCATGGATATCTCCTTGTTCACGGCTGGGCGATGGGCCAGCACACTTCGGTCCGGTAGGTGGCCGGGTCGTCGGACTTGTCCGGACCCAGCAGGTACAACTCGCGGATGGGCTCGGGCAGCGCGACGTCGTGTTCGGCGACATGACTGCCGAGTGCGCCGTAGGTGCGGTCGAAATCGTCGAACGGGCCGTCGTGCACGGTGACGGCGAACCGGCGCGCGGGCAGGTCGACGGCCGAAACCTCTGGAGGCAGGACGATGCCGGAGTCGGCGACCGGAACGAACGCGACCACCTCGCCCTCGTCTTCTTCGAAGAAGTCGGTGCCGTAGGTGGCCCCGCCGACACCCGCGGGTGCGACGCCTGCCGCGTCGAGGGCTTCGTACAGCGCCTGGAACGCCGTCGCGCACCACTCGCCGATGTGCTCGCGCGCCACCACCGCACGGCGGGCCGCGGCCGGGAACGCCGGAACCACGCGATACTCCACGGTGATCGGGGCCGAGGGGGTCAGCAGCGAACGCAACGACGCCACCACCGCGCGGGTGCGGATCAGCTCCGCCTCCATGCGTTCCAGATGCGCGCGCAGCGCGGTGTCGCGGGCGCTGTCGTCCGGCGCGGTGAGCACGGCGCGGATCTCCTGGACCGGCATGTCCAATTCGCGCAGCCGCCGAATCAGCTGGGCCTGTGCCACCTGCGCCGTCGAGTACCGCCGATAGCCGGAACCCGCGTCGATATCGACCGGGGCGAGCAGATCGATCTCGTGGTAGTAGCGCAGCGTCTTCACACTGAGGTGGCTCAGCCTGGAGAACTCCCCGATGGGGACGGTCGCTGTCATGGCATCAGCCAACACCCTCCAGTGACGGGAGGGTCAACGGTGTCCGATGTTCAGCCGAGCGCGAAGGTCAGCAGCAGGGTGGTCTGGAGCGCGCCGCGCCACCACGAGTAGCCGAACCAGACACCGGGGGTGATTTCCCGGATCTCGTCGTAGACCGGCGGCGTCGGAGAGGGCGTGTAGTCGAGGGCCCAGGCAGGCCGCCCGTCGGTCAGGGCGGGCGCCGCGTAGACGTCGGCTCGCCAGCCCTCGACGCCCGCGCCGGTGAGGCGGTTCATCAGGTATCCGCCGTCCGGGCCGGTGTAGAAGGTCTTGCCGATCCACAGTGGGGGCGCGACGGCCTGCATGACCGGCGGGCGAGTCACCCAACCCGATTTCACGCCGGTCGGAACGGTGCCCAGCGGCGCGTCGCGGAAGATGGCGTCCTGCTGTTCGGCCGAGCAGCGGAAACGCAGCGAGTCGAGGGTCGCGGCCTTGTCGTCCGGGTAGAGAACGCAGCCGCTCCCGTAATCGGCGACGGCCGGTGTGGTCTCCACGTCGATGACCTGCGCGTCGACCTCTTGCGCGTCGGCGTCGATCACCGCTGTCGCGTCGATGATCTCCGTGTCCGCGGACACCGGACCGGTGCCGAGGAACAGGCCCGGAACCCCGAGCGTGAGCACCAGTGTGCTCAGGAAACGTGCACGGACTGCGATCATCATTGTCTCCAGATTTGCACACCGGTCTCGACCCGGTGTCGATGGTAAGGGGCGCTCGGTCGATCTCCACCGGAACTACCCAACCTGTTATCAGCCATGCGCCGTGCGTCGGACCATCGGGCCGCGCCGGAAGCACGGTGCGGCAGGACTAGGCTGGCCGATGACACCTTCTCCAGAGAGGACCCTCCCGTGCAGCCAGGTGGTCAGTTCGACATGCAACAGTTGCTCGCTCAGGCGCAGCAGATGCAGCAGGCGGTGATGGAAGCCCAGGCCGAGATCGCGGCGACCGAGGTGGACGGCGCTGCGGGTGGTGGGCTGGTCAAGGTCACCATCAAGGCGAGCGGTGAGGTGGTTTCGCTCACCATCGACCCGAAGGCCGTCGACCCCGACGACGTCGAGACCTTGCAGGACCTGGTCATCGGCGCGGTCAACGACGCGATGGCCAACGCGCAACGCATCGCCGCGGAACGGCTCGGACCCCTGTCCGGTGGCCTCGGCGGCGGTTCGCTGCCCGGTTTCTGAGCCGAGGTAGCAGTTGTACGAGGGTCCGGTCCAGGATCTGATCGACGAACTGGGCAAGCTGCCCGGCGTCGGTCCGAAGAGCGCGCAGCGCATCGCCTTTCACCTGCTCCAGGTGGAGCCGCCGGAGATCGATCGGTTGCAGGCCGCGCTGCAGAAGGTGCGCGACGGTGTGCAGTTCTGCGTCACGTGCGGGACGGTCTCCGATGGGGAGCTGTGCCGCATCTGCGCCGACCCGCGCCGGGACCGGACCATGATCTGCGTCGTCGAGGAGCCGAAGGACGTGCAGGCGATCGAGCGCACCAGGGAGTTCCGCGGTCGTTACCACGTGCTCGGCGGCGCGCTCGATCCGCTCAGCGGTATCGGCCCCGACCAGCTGCGGATCCGGGAATTGCTGGCGCGCATCGGGAATCAGGAGGACGGCGTCGACGTCAGCGAGGTGATCATCGCGACCGACCCGAACACCGAGGGCGAGGCCACCGCCACCTACCTGGTCCGGATGCTGCGCGACTTCCCCGGCCTGAGCGTGACCAGACTGGCCTCGGGCCTGCCGATGGGCGGCGACCTGGAGTTCGCCGACGAGTTGACCCTCGGCCGCGCGCTGTCCGGGCGGCGGACCCTCTAGGAGCTCTCGCTCGCTCCGGCGCGCGAGAACACCCTCGGTCCGATCTTCGCGCGAACGTCTTTCGCGAGTAGGGTTGCGCCGCGCCGGGCTTGGGTTACCGTGTCGGGGATGAGCATCGAATTCGTGCTGACGACGCTCGTCATCGTCGCCACGCCCGGCACCGGTGTGCTGTTCACGTTGGCGGCCGGACTGTCCCGCGGCGCGCGGGCCGCGGCGATCGCGGCCTTCGGCTGCACGCTCGGCACCGTCCCGCACATGATCGCGGCGATCACCGGTCTGGCCGCGCTGCTCAATGCCAGCGCGGTCGCGTTCCAGACGCTGAAGTACCTCGGCGTCGCCTACTTGGTGTATATGGCCTGGACCACTTTCCGGGACAAGGGCGCGCTCGCCGTCCCGGAGCCGACCGGGCACATCGTGCCCTCGGCGCGGAAAGTGATCACCTCGGCCGTGCTGCTGAACCTGCTCAATCCCAAGCTGACCGTCTTCTTCTTCGCGTTCCTCCCGCAGTTCGTGCCCAGCGGCGCACCGAACGCGCTGGCGCGCATGCTCGCGCTGAGCGGCATCTTCATGCTGGCGACGTTCGTGGTGTTCGCGGTCTACGGCGCCTGCGCGGCCGCCGTCCGCGACCAGGTCGTCTCGCGTCCCACCGTCGTCACCTGGATGCGCCGTGCCTTCGGCGCCTCGTTCCTGGCGCTGGCGGGCCGGCTGGCCATCCAGCATCAGTGACCGCGTTCAGAGGTCGACGCGGGACCAGGGGAGGCCGGGGAAGCGGGTGCGGTCGTCGTTGGCCCAGCCCCAGATGAGGGCGGCCACGGTGGCCGGGTCTGCGACGGTGGTGCCGAAGTGCTTGTCGGGGGAGCCGTCCCGGTATTCCAGGGTGTAGGCGCCGGAGTTCTCCCGGTAGGTCTGGATGTAGAACTGCTCACCGCGTTCGACGACGAGATACGGGTTGGGCGCGCTCAGCTCCGGAATCCACTGCTCGATCAGCGCTTTGGTCAGGTAGGGGAACTCGCCCGCACCGCCGTGCGTGACGATGGCACGCACATGCTCGGCCGGATCGATGAGCCAGGCCAGCTGCGGATCGTAGACGGCGTAGTTCAGCGGCGTGGCGACTTCGAACAGCAGGTGCCGCACGAAGCCGATCGCGTCGTAGGGACACGACACGTAGAGTGCCGCACCGGTGGCGGCGCCGCCCACCGGCGCGGTGCTGAGAAAGTTGTCCTCCTCGGGCAACTCCGCGTTGCGTCTGTTCAGTTCGGCCGCGATCCCGGCGACCGTCCCCGACTCGGGGACGCCCTGCTGGGTGCTCAGGTAGGCGTCGACCTCCGCGATCGACGACGCGACACCGGACGGCAGCAACACGTGGTCATAGCTCACCGGGCCAGGGTACGGAACCGCTCAGGCGCGTCGGCGGACCGTGTCGTCGTCGGTGCATCGGCAGCCGCCCGCGAGATCCCGGCAATCCAGGACGAACGCGTGGCGGGCGTGGGCGAGATCGAGGCAGTGCTCGTCGGTGCATTCGGCCATCCGGCTCGCGTGGACGATCAGCGTTCCGTGGCAGTGGTCGAATGCCGATTCGCAGGATGAACAACCTGGTGTACGCATGTGACCTCCTGGCGAGATCGTTTGTCGTGATTCGGTGATACCACCGGCACGGCCGATGCGGTGGGATCCGCGGGCCGTGTGTCGCCGCGTCCGGCACGCGAGCAATCGCTCGGCAATCAGCGCGGCTGCCGGAGCGGACACTGCCGGATCAGCTGGATAAGGCCCCGCGACGTGCGAAAATGGCCGCACAGCCCACCGATGCGATGCGTCGGGCGCGATCGGTCGGTACCGGGCGCGAACCGTCCGGGGAAGCGTTCGGCGACCGTAGGGCACGGATGCGGCGGAAGCGAGGTCGGCCGGTGAGGTTGCGCGACGAGCCGCGGGAGACCGCGGCCCTCACAATCGTGCGCGAGCAGTTCGCGCGCTACCGCACCGACGGCGCCGAGACCGCCGCCTACGACGAATGCGGCAGGCCGGTCCCGGGTTACCACGACGAACTGGTCGACGCCGAGGGCAACGTGCGCCGGATCTGGTCGGAGCTGTCGGCCGACTTCGCCGAACTCGGCGGGGACGGCCTCGGCAGGCTGGACAGCAGGGTGCGCAGGTTGATCGACGACGACGGCATCACCTACCTCGAGCCCGGCGCACAGGCCGACGCCACGGCGCCGTCGCCGTGGCGGCTCGATCCGATTCCCCTGCTGGTGGCCGCGGACGATTGGATTCGACTGGAGGCGGGGCTGGAACAGCGCTCCCGCGTGCTCGACGAGGTGCTCACCGATGTCTACGGCCCACGCAGGACGATCGGCTCTGGGCTGCTCGCACCGGAAGTGGTGTTCGGCAACCGCGGCTATGTCCGGGCCGCGCACGGCATCACCGTGCCGGGGCGGCATCAGCTCTTCCTGCACGCCTGCGACCTCAGCCGCTGGAGCGACGGGCGATTCCGGGTGCTCGCGGACTGGGCGCAGGCGCCCGCAGGCGCCGGATACGCGCTGGCGGACCGCAGGGTGGTGTCGACCGCGATCCCGGAGTCGTTCGAGCACGCCAATCCGCGCCCCCTGACGCCCTTCGCCAGGGCGATGCGCTCGATGCTGATCGAATCGGCGCAGACCGGCGACGACGAGCCGGTGGTCGTGGTACTCAGCCCCGGCGTGCACTCCGAGACCGCGTTCGATCAGGCGTATCTCGCCTCCACCCTGGGCTTTCCGCTGGTGGAGAGCGTCGACCTGGTGGTGCGGGACGGTGCGCTGTGGATGCGGTCGCTGGGCACGCTGAAACGGGTGGACGTGGTGCTGCGCCGAGTGGACGCGGAGTTCTCCGATCCGCTGGACCTGCGGCCGGATTCGCGGCTGGGCGTGGTGGGCCTGGTCGAGGCGCTGCGGCGCGGCGCGGTGACGGTCGTGAACACGCTCGGCAGCGGATTGCTGGAGAACCCCGCGCTGGCCGGTTTCCTGCCCGGGCTCTCGCGCGCGCTACTCGGCGAGGATCTGCTGCTGGAGGGTGCGCCCTCGTACTGGGGTGGCCACGACCGGGAGCGTGCGCACCTGATCGCACATCTGGACGGGCTGGTCCTGCGCTCGGTGGTCGACGGAGCCACGGTTTTCGGACCGGAGCTGAGCCGGGAGCAGCGCGAGGAGTTGAAGGCCAGGATCGGCGCGCACGGATGGCAGTGGGTCGGCCAGGAACCGGCGCAGTTCTCGGTCGCGCCCGCCGTCCGCGATCACGACGGGCTCGCCGCGGCTCCGGTCGGTATGCGCTTGTTCTCGCTGGCCCATCGCGGCGGCTACACCGTGATGTCCGGCGGTCTCGGCCAGCTGCGCCGGCGCACGACCGAACGCGCCGCGATCAAGGTCGCCGCCAAGGACATCTGGGTGCGGGCGGCGCCGCAGGCCGCCGCCGCGACCAGCACCGAGCCGCCGCGCGCGGAGCGGGAACGGCGCACCGCCCCGATCATGGCCGCGATCAGCTCCCCGCGCGTGCTCAACGACCTGTTCTGGATGGGCCGCTACGGCGAGCGCGCCGAGGACGCGGCGCGTCTGCTGATCGCCACCCACGAGCGCTATCAGGAGTTCCGTTATCGCCCCTGGCTGGAGGGCGCACAAGCGCTGCCGGTCCTCTTCGCCGCGCTCGGCCGGACCACCGCCACCGCCGCACCGGCCGAGGGACCGTCCGGCCCGGAGACGCACGCCCCCGCGCCGCAGCAGAATTCGTCCGATCGCGACATGCTGTCACGGCCGGGTGATGCGCGGGTCGCGCAGTACGGCGACGATCGGGCGCACACCGCGGCCGGATCGATCGGGCATGACGAGTCGCGGGCCGTCCCGCCGCTGCCGGGTGCGGGCGGGTCGACGGAAGACGCCGCGCAGCCGCCGTTTTCCGGCGAACGATCCGCGACGGAGGTCTCGGCCGGACCGTCGCAGCGAGCCGGAGCATCGAAAGCGGCAGGGAGCGAAGTCGATCGGGAGCGAACCGAACGTCGTTCCGGCGTGGCTCGGGTCGAATCCGTAGCCAGTGCCGGTGCGCGACAATCGGTTACGGCCGGTGTGGAGGCCGTCGCCGAACGACCCGGTAGCGACGCACCGACCGGCGCGTCCCGCGAGGGCCACGACTACCTCGTCGCCCTGACGATCGACCGGGAGCTCTCCGGATCGCTTGCCTTCGCGATCGAGCGGTACGGCAACGCCGCGCGGGCCGTGCGCGACCAGCTGCCGACGGACACGTGGCTGATCCTCGGCGCCATCGACCGCGCGTTGGCCTGCTATCCGGGTGCGGTGGACGACCAGGAAGCGGAGCTGTCGGACGTGCACGCACAGACCCTGGCCGGGCTGCTCGCGCTGTCCGGCATCGACGGGGAGTCGCTGGTCCGCGACGCCGGGTGGTACGTCAGGGACATCGGCAAGCGAATCGAACGCGGTCTGGCCCTGACCGCTCTGCTGTCGGCCGCGCTGACCCAGCAATATCCGGAGGACACCGAGCGGGAGGTCACGGATTGGGTGCTGCGCGCCACCGAGTCCTCGGTGAGTTACCGTCGGCGGCACCGGGATTCGGTACGCGTCTCGAACGTCGCCGAACTCCTGCTGTTCGACACCGCCAATCCGCGATCGCTGGCCTATCAGCTGGAACGGCTCCACGCCGATTTCCACGCGCTGCCCGGCTCCTCCGGCTCGTCGCGTCCGCAGCGGCTGCTCGCGGACGCGCGACGCATGCTGCGCCGCCTGGACCCCGACGACCTGGAATTCACCGACGCGGACGACCGGCGCACCGAACTGGCCGAATTGCTGGAGGGAGTGCACTCGCGCCTGCGCAAGATGTCCGAATCCTTCGAGACCACGGCGCTGTCGCTCCCGGGCGGCATCCAGCCGCTGTGGGGCAGCGCGCAGGTTGTCGAATGACCGGCCCCGCTCGCGCGGTCCGGCGCTACCGGGTGGAGCATCGCACCAAGTACGCGTATTCCGGTGAAGTCACCAGTTCCTACGGGCGGGTGTACCTGACGCCCCGCGAATTCCCCGGCCAACGACTGATCGCACACGACATCCGAATCGACCCCGCGCCGTCGGACCGGTCGGTCGGCGCGGACGTCTACGGCAATATCACCTCCTACTTCCACGTCACCACCGAGCACCGCGCTCTGACGGTCGTCGGCGAATCGCTCGTCGAGGTCGACGCCCCCGGAGACGATCGCGCCGGATCGGCCGCCCAACCGTGGGAGAAAGCGCGCCCCACCGGCGCGAACGGGCCGTTCGCCGTCGAGTTCGCCCTCGACCTGCACCCGCCGGAGATCACTGCGGACCTCGTCGCCTACACGGCCGAATCCTTCCTGCCGGGCAGGCCGCTGCTCGACGCGGTGGACGAGCTGAACACCCGCATCTACACCGACTTCGCCTACCGGTCCGGCGCCACGACGGTGTCCACTCGGGTGGCCGACGTATTCGCGGCCCGAGCCGGCGTCTGTCAGGACTTCGCGCGTCTCGCCG
This sequence comes from Nocardia abscessus, assembly GCF_015477775.1. Lineage (GTDB taxonomy): Bacteria > Actinomycetota > Actinomycetes > Mycobacteriales > Mycobacteriaceae > Nocardia > Nocardia abscessus_A. The sequence continues at coordinate 1,127,365 of NZ_JADLQO010000001.1, forward strand.
TCGCCTGCCTGCGCTCGCAAGGTCTCGCCGCCAGGTACGTCTCCGGCTACCTGGCCACCGATCCGCCGCCGGGGAAGGAGCGGATGATCGGCGCCGACGCCACGCACGCCTGGGCGGCGGTGTGGGCGCCCGGCGTGGACGGACACGACCGGGCAGGCCACTGGATCGACCTCGACCCCACCAACGACCAGTTCGCCGACGAGCGATACATCACCGCCGCCTGGGGCCGGGACTACGCCGACGTCCCTCCACTGCGCGGCATCATCTACACCGACGCGAAGGACAGCACGATCTCCGTCTCCGTCGACGTCACCGAGACCGGAGTCTGATCACCCGTCCCACCATGGACGACCCGCGCTGGTCGACGGTACGCGCTCCAGCAGTACGCCCGCGTCGGCCGGATGATCGGTACCTGCTCCAGCCGCACGCCCGGCGCGAAGAAGACGGCGAGCACAGCCGTGCACGTGCCGGCCGAACCGGGCTCGGAGATGTGCCGCCGTCGCGGTGCGGCGGCTCAGGCGCGCAGGCGCTCGCGGCGCAGCTGGTCCACCTCGGGGAGGTCGAGGGGGGCCAGTTCGGTGACGCCGAGGGAGCGCATCAGCAGCAGGTCGGCGAGCTCGGGATTGCGGGCCAGCGCCGGACCGTGCATGTAGGTGCCGATCACCGAGCCCTGGACCACGCCTTCCAGCCCGTCGCCGACGCCGTTGCCGACGCCACGGGTGACCCGGGCGAGGCCGTGCGCCTCGCCGCCGAGTTTCGTTCCGCCCCGGTGATTCTCGAAGCCGGTGAGCGCCGCGGTGAGCCCGTCGAGCAGCGGTGCGGTGGTCACCTCGCCGATGGCGCGCTTGGGCTGCGGCGACGTGGTGACGTCGATCAGGCCGACGCCGTCCACCCGCTCGCCCGCCGAGGTCTCGTACCACTGGCCGAGCACCTGGATGGCCGCGCAGATCGCCAGTACCGGAGCGCCTTTCGCGGCGGCGCGCTGCAAGCCGGGGTAGCGCTGGAGGTGCCGGGTGGCCAGCCGCTGGGCGGAATCCTCCGCGCCGCCGAGGGTGTAGATATCCAGGGAATCCGGCACCGGCTCGGACAGCGTGATCTCGACGATCTCGGCGTCGTAGCCGCGCATGCGCAGCCGCTGCCGCAGCACGAGGGCGTTGCCGCCGTCGCCGTAGGTGCCCATCACGTCCGGCAGCACCAGGCCGATGCGCAGGGTCGATTCACTCATGATGCCCGCTCCTCGAGGTCACGGTTGAGATCACGGAACGCGGTGTAGTTCGCCAGCACTTCCACATGGCCCGCGGGGCACGACGCGATGGCGCGCACCGGATCGGGCACCGTGGTGTGCTCCACGCCCGCGTAGGTCAGCCGCACGGCGAGATCGGTGGCCCGCTCGCCCGCCGCCACCACCTGCACGCCTTCGAAGTGCTCGAAGCGCACGTCCCACAGCCAGGACAGGTCTTCGCCGTCGGGCACCTGGCCGTTCACCGCGATCACCAGGCCGGCCGAGGTCGGCTCGATCATCGACAGCGCCTCCTGCCATCCGGCGGGGTTCTTCGCCAGCAGCAGACGCGCGTCGTGCTCGCCGACCTGCACGGTGCGGTAGCGGCCCGCGATCTCCCGCACCGTGCCCGCGGCCGCGACGGCCTGCTCCGCATCGGCGCCCAGTGCGACGGCCGCGGCCACCGCCTGTGCGGCATTGCCGCGATTGGCCCGGCCGGGCAGCGCCAGCCGCAACTGGAAGCGCACGCCGTCCGGCCCGACCAGATCGTCTCCGTCGAGCCACCAATCCGGTTCGGGGCGTTGGAAATCCGCGCCGGTACTGCGCCAGTGCTCCCCCTCCCAGACGATCGGTTCGCCGCTGCGAGGGCAGCTCGTCGCGTCCATCGCCCAGCCGCTGCCCGCGGACACCCACACCACGTTGGGGTGGTCGTAGGCGATCGAGGTGACCAGCACGTCGTCGCAGTTGGCCACCACGACGGTGGCGGGATGCCGGGCCAGCCCGGCGCGCAGCTTGCGCTCGATCATGTTGATCTCGCCGACCCGGTCGAGCTGGTCACGGCTGAGGTTCAGCAGTACCACCGCAGAGGGGTTCAGCGCATCGGTGACGTGCGGCAGGTGCAGTTCGTCCACCTCGATCGCGGCCAGCGGCGCGCGCCGGTGCGCGTTGAGCGCGGCGACGATGCCCGCGTCCATGTTCGCGCCGTCGGCCTGGGTCGCGACCGTGCCGAGGGTGCTGAGCGCGGCGGTGGTCATTCGCGTGGTGGTGGACTTGCCGTTCGTACCGGTCACCAGCACGGTGCGCCGCTGCCGTCCCAGCTGGTCCATGACGGTCGGATCGATCTTCAACGCGATCAGGCCGCCGATCATCGAGCCCTTGCCGCGACCCGCCTTCTGCGAGGCCCAGGACGCCGCGGCCGCCGCCGCCAGCGCGAGCCGTCCACGCACCGATATCTCTGCCACGTCGCGAGTCTATGTTCGCCCCGCGATCCGGGCGCGCCGCGGTCGGGTGGCGTGGGCCACGCGGCTCAGCCCTGGTAGAGCTTGGCGGCGTAGTTCTCCGGGGAGTAGTAGCGCTCCAGCTGCTCCACCGTCTCGGTGACGTTCGTCTGCACCTCTTTGACCAGGCAGGCGGCGCTCGGCAGGTTGTCCTGCGGCCATTGTTGCGGCTCCCACAGGTGGCTGCGCATGAACGCTTTGGCGCAGTGGAAGAAGATCTGGTCGATAGCCACCTCGACGGCCAGGATCGGGCGGTGCCCGCGCACCACCATGTCATCGAAGTACGGCGCGTCGCGCACCAGCCGCGCGCGGCCGTTGATCCGCAGCGTTTCGCGGCGGCCCGGGATCACGAACAGCAGCCCGACGTGCGGGTTGGCCAGGATATTGAGGTAGCCGTCGGCGCGCCGGTTACCGGGGCGCTCGGGAATGGCGATGGTGGTGTCGTCGAGCACCCGCACGAATCCGGCCGGATCCCCTTTGGGGGAGGCATCGCAGTTGCCGTCCGCGTCGCTGGTGCTCATCACCAGGAACGGCGAGGTGGCGATCCACTCGCGGTCCCGGGCGTGCAGGACGGCTCGCTCCTTGGTCGCGGCGCGCGGCATCACCTCGCCCAGCAACTCCCGCAGGTCCGCCGGGTCGGTGATCTCGTTGGAGGCGGTGCTCTCGCGCATGATTCGATTCAAGCACCGCCCGCAGGGGTGTGGCGATCGAATTCGGTTACCCCGACGGGATATCGATCACGTTCAGACGTGGACGTCGAACATGTTCGGCTGTCCGGCCGCGTAGCGGTCGGCGTCGATCCGGCGCAGCGGTTCCAGTTCGGGCGCGCGGAACAGGGTGTAGGTCCGGCAGCGCTCCGCGTTCGAACCGGACACCTCCAGCAGCGCGTTCACCGCGGCTCGCGCGGATTCGTTGGCGCCCTCCATGGTGGCCAGGTCGACGTTCGTGCGCACGTAATCGCCTGCCAGGAACAGGTTCTCCAGTGCGCCGTGCGGTTGTGGGCGGTACTCCCACGACCCGGCCGTGTTGATCAGCAGCGGGTCGGCGTTGGCGTTGCGCCGCTGCCCCTCCTGCCAGGTGATGCCCGGATCGAGGAACCAGGAGTGCAGGTCGGCGTCGCGCAGCACCTCACCGCGATCGTCCAGGTGGGCCCGGATCTGCGCCCAGGTCTCGCGGGCGATCTCCTCGTGCGTGCACTCCTTGGCCGGTTTGCCGAACAGGATGCCGGGGGTGTTCCAGTCGGAGATGTCCACCGAGAGGCAATCCTGCACGCTGCCGTCGCCGAACTCGGGCAGCTTGCGGCGCCACAGCTGGTTCTGGCTGATCGAGGTGAGCGACCAGGGCGCGTCGATGTAGGCGGTGTGGCCGCGCGAGATCTCCGCCGGTCTGCGCAGATAGAACTGGATGCCGTTCATCCAGTCGGTGAAGAGGTTGTCCATCGCGGCCAACTCGGGTTGCACCGCGAGCACTTGCGGCGACCACAGGGTGCGCGCCCGCTCGGCGGGTAGCGCGACGACGAAGTAGTCGGCCTCGATCGTGCGCTGCGCGCCGGTCTCGTCCAGGACGCGGGCCCCGGTGATCCTGCGGTCGCGCACCTCGAGTTCGAGCACCTGCGCGCCGAGCACGAATTCCGCGCCGAGTTCGCGGATCCGCCGCATCCACGGGTCGATCCACACCGCGTTGGTCGGACCGTTCAGCACCCGGTCCAAGCCGCCGTCGTTGCCGATCTCGAAGGGATTGCCGAGGAACTGCTCGCCCATCGTGCCGATGGTGCGCACGCTGGCCACGTTCTCCTTCGCGGCGACCATGAGGCTGGTCAGCGTGCGCGAGAGCAGCGCGCGGAACTCGTGCGAGCGGGCGTGGCCGCCGACGAAATCGTGCCAGGAGGTGCGTTCCCACTGGCCGAGGCGGCGGGCGTCGCAACTGGTGTTGAAGACCAGCAGGCGTTCGGCGAAGTAGATTCCCTCGTCGGGAGGCATTTTCAGCGCGGTCGACAGCGCGGCGCCGAGCGTTTCACGGAAGCCTTCGGGGCTGAAGCCCGAGCGGGCGCGCGGGCCGAGCGGGACGCGGAAGTCGTCGCCGCCGCGTCGCGCGAATCGGGCCTCCGGCACGGCGACCAGGTTGTCCCAGACTCCGTTGGCGTTGCCGGGGAAGGGAATTCGCCGCATGGTGTCCGGCACGTGCTGATAGAAGCCGGGGAAGAAGCGAAAACCGTGCTCGCCGGGCAGATCCGGCCGTCCCCCCGCTCCGGTGCCCGGTACGCCGACGCTGCGGGCTTTGCCGCCCCATGCGCGCTTTTCGTAGACGGTGACCTGGAATCCGCGTTCCGCCAACTCGTGCGCGGCGGTGAGGCCGGCGACGCCGCCGCCGAGCACCGCGACCCGACGTCCGCCGGGATTCGCCGCGGCCGGCGCCGGTAGCGACGCACCCGCCGTCAGCGCCCCCGCTGTAGCCACCCCCGCTGCGACCGTGTTACGAAGCAGTGTTCTTCGCGATACGGTCCATCGATTTTCTGCCATGCGCCGCTCTGCTGCCTAGAACCGGGACCAACTTCCACGCCGGGCACTACTGTAAGGCGACAATTCGAGCCTCTCGCACCGACCCCGCAAAGCGATCGGTGCGCTCTGCGGAATCTGTGCGACCGAGCACACGCGCAGTGGCCGGATCGAGGCGTGGCCGCCCGTTCAGGCCGGGCGGCCGGAGCAGGCCGGCGTGGGGGTGCTCGGTGTCCCGGTGCGGATGTCCGTGGTCGTCGCACGCGGCCTGCTCGACGTGGCGGCGAACGCGCCCGCCAGCACCACGACGCCGCCGACCAGCGACAACGGGGTCGGTGTCTCGCCGAGGGCAGTCCAGGCCGCGGCGATTCCGACGACCGGAACGAGCAGCGAGAACGGCGCGACAAGACCTGCCGGGTAGCGCCCGAGCAGGTAGGTCCACAGTCCCGTGCCGACCACGGTGGCGAGGACGGCGATATAGGCGAGGGCCAGGAGAGCGGGCAAACCCTCAGCCGTGAACGACTCGGCCAAGGCGCGGGCACCAGCGGTCGGTCCTTCGGCGAACACGGACAGCGCGAACAGCGGCACCGGCGGGACTGCGGTGGTCCACAGCATCAGATGCAGCGGGTTGACGCCAGGGGACTCGGTACCGGCCAGGCGCGCGCCGACATTGCCGAAGGCCCAGCCGAGCCCGCCCGCGAGGGTCAGCAGCACGGGCAGCAGCGCGGCGTGTTCCAGCCGGTCCCAGCCGATCACCGCCATGCCCGCCACCGCGACGGTGATACCTCCGACCTGCACCGGACGCATCCGCTCACCCAGCAGCAGCGTGCCGAGCAGCACGGTGAACGGGGCGGAGGATTGCAGCACCAGCGAGGCGAGCCCGGTCGGCATGCCCGCCCGCATCGCGGTGAACAGGAACGCGAACTGCAGGATGCCGAAACCGGTGCCGTACAGCAGGATCCAGCGCATGCGCACCGCGGGGCGCGGAATGAACAGCAGGGCGGGGACCGCGAGCACCGCGAAACGCAGTGCCGCGAAGAAGAACGGCGGGAAGTGGTCGAGTCCCACTCGGATAGCGAGGAAATTCAGTCCCCAGAGCAGGACGACGGTCAAGCCGAGCAGGCGGTCGCGGTTGGTCACCTCCTCATCGTGCGAGTTGCTAATGATCAGAACAATCGAATATTTATTGATCAATAATGTAGCTTTGCTTAATGGAATTGAGCTCCGCACCCGCCGCTACCGGCCCGCCCATGGCGCTGGAACGGCTCCGTGTGCTGCGTGAACTCGCCGATCGGGGCACCGTCGCCGCCGTGGCCTCAGCGCTGTCGATGACGCCCTCTGCCGTCTCGCAACAGCTCAAGGTGCTGGCCAGGGAGGCCGGGGTGGCACTGCTCGAACCGGACGGCAGACGGGTGCGGCTCACCGACGCGGGCCGCGCTTTGGTGGTGCGCGCCGACGAGGTGCTCGCGGCCATGGACCGCGCGGTCGCCGAGATGGCCCACTATCGCGGCTCGCCGCGCGGGCGGGTCCGCGTCGCGGTGTTTCCCTCGGGTGGTGCGTTGCTGCTGCCCCAAGTGTTGCCCGGCATGGTGGACAGCGGAGTGGAGGTGATCGCGCAAGACGAGGACGTGCCCCCGTCGGAGGTGGCGCGACTGCTCGCCGACTACGACGTGGTCCTGACCCACCGCGACGAACGCGCCGCGCCGATCGCCGACCCGCGCGTCGCGACCAGGGTGCTCATGCGCGAGCCGATCGATGTCGTGGCCGCGCCGACCCATCGGCTCGCGGGCCGTTCGGCCGTCGCGCCGGAGGAATTGGCCGACGAGACCTGGCTGAGCGTGCGGGGCGGTTTCCCGGTCGACGACGTGCTGCGCTCGATCGCCACCGTGACCGGCGTACAGCCGCGGATAGCGCAGCGCCTGAACGATTTTCGCGTCATCGAGACGCTGGTGGCGACCGGCTACGGCGTCGCGCTCATGCCGCGCTACGCGGTGGGACACCCCGCCCTCGCGGTGCTGCGGTTGTCGGGCGTGCGTGCCGCCCGGATATACGAACTGGTCACCCGCCCGCGGGCCGATGCCCGTCCGGCGGTCGCGGCTGTGCTCGCTGCTTTCGAATCGGCCGTCGCGATCGCGACCGCCGACGCGGGGACGGTGAGCGGAAAAGACACCGCCGCACGAGGATGACCCCGGGCGGCGATGTCGAATCAGCCTTGCGAGCCGATCAGAATCCTTGCGGCGGCTGGTGATGCCGGTAGGGGTGCTGGGCCTGCGAGCTGACGTAGCCGAAGTCGTCGGCGACCATGGCCGCCAGCTCCAGCAGCGCCCGCCGCGTCGGCTTGCTCACCAGTTCCAGATCGATCTCCGCGCCCTCGGCGAGGTGATCGTCGAACGGAACCACCTGCACCGCGCGGGTGCGGTCGAGGAACAGCTTGCGCAGCTGGTCGAGATCGACGGTGGACGCGCCGCGCCGGGAGGCGTTCACCACCACGACCGTTCGCTCCACCAGCTTGCCGTAGCCGTGGTGGTCCAGCCAGTCCAACGTGGCCGACGCGCTGCGGGCGCCGTCGATGGCGGGCGAGGTGACCAGCACCAGCGAACTCGCCATATCCAGCACGCCCGCCATCGCGGAGTGCATCAGACCGGTGCCGCAGTCGGTCAGGATGATGTTGTAGAACGACTGCAGGATGCTGATCGCCTTGCGGTAGTCCGCTTCGCTGAACGCCTCGGAGACCGCCGGATCCTGTTCACTGGCAAGCACTTCCAACCGGCTCGGCGCCTGCGAGGTGTGCGCCCGCACATCGGAGTACCTGGTGATGTGCTGATCTTCGAGCAGGTTGCGCACGGTGGAGCGGGTCTGGCGCGGCACCCGGTGGGCGAGCGTGCCCAGGTCGGGGTTGGCATCGATCGCGATGACCCGGTCGCCGCGCTGCGAGGCGAAGGTGGAGCCGAGACCGACCGTGGTGGTGGTCTTCCCGACGCCGCCCTTCAGCGAGAGGATCGCGATCCGGTAGTCCCCGCGCACCGGTTGGTTCACCCGGTCGACGAGGTCCTGGTAGACGATGTCGGCCGCCGACTCGCCCGGGTTGATCATGCCGCCGGACGCCTTGTGCACGGCACGGCGCCAACCGCTGCGCGGCGCCCTGCGGGCCCGCCTGAGCAGGTTCAGATCGTTCACCGAATGTCCCGGCTGGCCGGGCTGCGGCAGATGCTGCGGCTGGAACGGCTGCGCGGGCTGATGCGGGTTCGGTCCACCCGGCCAACCCGGCCCGTCCTGCCAACCCGGCCCTTGCGGTTGCCCCATGGGCGGGGGTGGCGGTTGATAGGCGGGCGGCGGAGGCTGATGCGTCACCGGCGGGGGCGGCGGCGCCCAGCTGTAGATCGGGCCGCTGGGCTGATCGGGTTGCGGCGCAGCGGGTTCGGGCGGCCCGGAGTCCACGGGCACCCGCCGCACCAAGCCGTCGCCGCCGATCTCCTGGCGGTACTCGCCGTAACCGGGATTGAGCCCGTCCGGCGGCGGGGCTATGGGGTGGCTACCGCTGTGACTCGGCGGCGGCTGAAATGCGCCGGTAGGGAACGGCTCCCCCGGAAAGGGCGACGGCGGCGGATACGCACCCGCGCTCGGCGGGGCGTACGAGCCGTACGGCTCGGCGGGTCCGGCTTGTGGGGGAGCCCAGGACTGCGCTGGTACGGCAGCCTGCGGATAGGCCGTGGTCTGCTCCGTCGAGCCTTGTGGCTCCGGCTGTTCGGGCTGGGCGTCCGGCTGGGCAGGCCCATCCGCCACGTCGGTTTCCTTCGCTTCCGCGCCACCGGCCGGTTCGGCCGACGTGGCGGTGGCCGATGACTCCGCGTCGCTGACTTCGGCCGTATCCACGGAATGACTCTGCAGCCAGGGCGGAGAGGTCGGATTGTGGTCGTTTGTTGTCACGGTTCCCCCATCTGCTCGGGAATTCGAGCAGAGAGCTCGGCGCTTGGAGTGCGAATCCAACGCTAGCACGGGGTTCGCTACGCCGTGGCGCGGTGCGTGCCGGAGGTGGGGAGCGACAGCGCCCCTGACAAGCGGTCTGCGCCAGCAGGATCGGGCGCCGCGCGGTGGAACCGTCGCGGCGCCCGTCCGGATGCGTTGTGGGATGCGCTGTCAGTGCGCCCGGTTCACCGCCGACACCACCGCGCGCAGCGACGCGGTCGTGATCGAGGTGGCGATGCCGACGCCCCATACCACCCGGTCGCCGATCGCGCACTCCACGTACGCGGCGGCCTGCGCGTCATCGCCCGCGGACATGGCGTGCTCGGAGTAGTCCAGCACCTCGACGTCGAAGCCGACCGCGGCGATCGCGTCGACGAACGCCGCCAGCGGGCCGTTGCCCTTGCCGGTGATCTCCTGCTCGACGCCGTCGACCTTCACCACGGCCACGATCGAGTCGACGCCGCCGTCGGTCTCCGACGCGGTGACCTTCTGGCGCATCCGCTCCAGCGGCCGGATCGGGCTCAGGTACTCCTCGTGGAAGACGTCCCACATCTCCTTGGGCGTCACCTCGCCGCCCTCGCCGTCGGTGATCTTCTGGATCGCCTGGGAGAACTCGATCTGCAGCCGCCGCGGCAGCGCCAGACCGTGGTCGGTCTTCATGATGTAGGCGACGCCGCCCTTGCCGGACTGCGAGTTGACCCGGATGACCGCCTCGTAGGTGCGGCCGACGTCCTTCGGGTCGATCGGCAGGTAGGGCACCTCCCAGGTGATGTCGGCGACGTCCGACTCGGCGGCGTCGGCCGTGGCCTTCATCGCGTCCAGGCCCTTGTTGATGGCGTCCTGGTGGCTGCCGGAGAAGGCGGTATAGACCAGGTCGCCGCCGTACGGGTGACGCTCGTGCACCGGCAGCTGGTTGCAGTACTCGACGGTGCGGCGGATCTCGTCGATGTCGGAGAAGTTGATCTGCGGGTCGACGCCGCGGGAGAACATGTTCATCCCCAGGGTGACCAGGCAGACGTTGCCGGTGCGCTCACCGTTGCCGAACAGGCAGCCCTCGATCCGGTCGGCTCCGGCCTGGTAACCCAGTTCGGCGGCGGCCACCGCGGTGCCACGGTCGTTGTGCGGGTGCAGCGACAGCACGATCGCGTCCCGACGGGCCAGGTTGCGGCTCATCCACTCGATCGAGTCGGCGTAGACGTTCGGGGTGGCCATCTCCACGGTGGCGGGCAGGTTGATGATCAGCGGCTTCTCCGGCGAAGGCGCGATGATCGCGGAAACCGCGTCGCAGACGTCCTTGGCGTATTCCAGCTCGGTGCCGGTGTAGGACTCCGGGCTGTACTCGTAGCGCCAGTTGGTGTCCGGGTATCGCTTCTCGGTCTCCAGGCACAGCGCGGCGGCGTCGGTGGCGATCTTCTTCACCGCGTCGCGGTCGGCGCGGAACACCACCTTCCGCTGCAGGATGGAGGTGGAGTTGTAGAAGTGCACGATGACGTTCTGCGCGCCCGCGCAGGCTTCGAAGGTGCGTTCGATCAGCTCCGGACGGCACTGGGTCAGCACCTGGATGGACACGTCGTCGGGGATCGCGCCGTCCTCGATGATCTCGCGGACGAAGTCGAAATCGGTCTGGCTCGCCGACGGGAAGCCGACCTCGATCTCCTTGTAACCCATCCGCACCAGCAGGTCGAACATGCGGCGCTTGCGGGCCGGGCTCATCGGATCGATCAACGCCTGGTTGCCGTCGCGCAGGTCCACCGCGCACCAGCCCGGCGCCCGGTCGATCACCCGGTCCGGCCAGGTGCGGTCGGGCAGCGTGATCGGCTCGACCTCCTCGGCGAACGGCCGATAGCGGAACGTCGGCATCGAGGAGTTCTTCTGTTTGTTCCACCCGGGCTGGTCGGCGGGAGCGGGTTTGCTCGGTGCCGTGATCGTGCGGGTGGTCGATACGAACGCGTCAGCAGGGGACATGGGCGGTTTCTCCCGAGGATGTCGTTTTTCCCAATGGGCTGGGTCGACCGGCGCGGCAAAACCCCGCGACGGGAGCCGGTCCGATCAGACCCCGTCGCGGCGGTCGAGAAGAAGTGCCCGCTGCATGATGTCCGAGAGTTTACCGTGCCGCCCTACCTCCGGGAAGTGAGGTCCCGTCGTCGGGTGATCCGACGACCCGGCTACGGTTCGGTCCGGTAGTGGACAACGCTGGTACGGGCCCGGTGCCCGACCGGACGTCGAAGGATTGGCTATGACCTGGCTGGAGCAACTGGCCGTCTTCGGTGCCGGCGTCGCGGCGGGCGGCATCAACACGATCGTCGGCTCGGGCACGCTGATCACCTTTCCCGTTCTCCTCGCGTTCGGCCTGCCGCCGGTGACGGCGAATGTGTCCAACACCATCGGTCTGGTCCCCGGCTCGATCAGCGGCGTGCACGGGTACCGCCGCGAACTCGCCGGCCAGCGCGACCGGCTGACGCGCTTGGGCACGGCCTCGCTGCTCGGCGGCATCACGGGGGCGGTGCTGCTGCTCGTGCTGCCCGCCGGTGCGTTCAAGGCGATCGTGCCCATCTTGATCATCGTGGCACTGGTGCTCGTGGTGGTGCAGCCGCGGCTGGCGAGCTGGGTCAAGCGCCGCAGGGAGAACGACGGCGCCCCGGTGCCGGAGCACGGCGGCCCCATTCTATTCGCCGCGGTCTACGCCGCGGGCGTCTACGGCGGATACTTCGGCGCCGCCCAGGGCGTGCTGCTGATCGGGTTGCTCGGCGTTTTCGTGCACGACGACATCCAGCGCCTCAACGGGGTGAAGAACGTGCTGGCCCTGATCGTGAACGCGGTCTCGGCGCTGATCTTCATTGTGCTGGCGGACGTGGATTGGCGTGCGGTGGCGCTGATCGCGTTCGGCTCGATCATCGGCGGGCAGCTCGGCGCGCGGATGGGCAGGCGGATGCCGCCGACCGTACTGCGCGCCGTCATCGTCGTGGTCGGCCTGATCGCGGTGATCCGGCTGGTGACGTCCTGAGGGCTGCCGATGGCCGCGCCGGGTGCCGAGGTAGTCGAGGTGGTGCTGCCGGAAATCTCAGGGTCGGATGTCAATCCTCAGGGGGACGACGGCCGTCCGGCCCGGGGCTCAGGATGAGTGCCGTGCCTAGCTGGAAGATCGTCATCGTCGCCGCGCTCGCCGGGCTGCTACCCGCCGTGAGCGGCTGCGCCGGACCGCCGAGCCGACACGAATCGGCGGTCGCGGACCTGGTCGCTCAGGCCGACGCGGTCCCGACGCCGCAGCTGGACTGGGCGCCGTGCGCCGAACCGGCGCTGAGTCGATTCCACTGCGCGACCGTCCGGGTGCCGGTGGACTACGCGCACCCCGACGGCCCGACCCTCGGGCTGGCGGTGGTGCGTCAGCAGGCCACCGACCCGCAGCGGCGGATCGGCACGCTGTTCTCCGCCGTCGGCGGTCCGGGCGGTTCGGGACTGCGCTGGGCGGCGGAGGGGGAACTGCTCGGCGGCGAACTCGCGCGCCGCTTCGACGTGGTCACCTTCGACCAGCGCGGGGTCGGCCGCAGCGGGCAGGTGCGCTGTTTCCCGGATGCCGAGCAGCAACGCCGGTTCTGGACCGGCGTGTTGCTGCCGCCCGCGAATCCGGAGCAGGAGCGCGCGGCCGACGCGGCGAGCCGCGAGCTGGCCGCCGGTTGCGCGGCGCACGGCGGCCCATTGCTAGGACACCTGACCAGCGTGGACGCGGCGCGCGATCTGGACCTGCTGCGCCGGGCCGTCGGCGATACGCAGCTGACCTACGAAGGCGGCTCCTATGCGAGCTACCTGGGGCAGGTATACGGCGCGCTGTTCGGCGATCGGGTGCGTGCGCTGCACCTGGCATCGATGATCGACCCGGACGCGTACACCAACGACACCCGAAGCGGCATCGAGAGCGCCGCGGCCGGGACCGAAGAGGTGTTCGGTGAATTCCTCCGGCTGTGCGCGGACGCGGGCCGTGCGGGCTGCGCGTTCGCCGCCCAGGCCGGCCAGGGCGATGCCCTCGTGCAGGGCGGCACGGGCGACCCGGTCCGCCCCGCCGATCTGCGGGCGCGCAATGACGCTGTGCTGCAACGTCTTCGCGCGGAGCCCCTCGTGGTGGGGACCGGCGAGCGGGCGCGGACGGTCACCTACAGCGAGGTGCTGCCGTCGCACGCGCTGCTGCTGTACGACTCGAAGGAGGGCTGGCCCGCCCTGGCCCGATTGCTCGCCGAACTGGAGCGCGGCCCCGCGGGCGACCCCGATGCCGTGCGCGAGATTCTCGCCGCCACCGCCCAGCCGTACGACTTCCTCGACTCGTTCACCGCTATTTCCTGCGCCGACAACGCGTTCCCGCGCGATCCCGGTCAATGGCCCGCGCTGGCAAGGGATCTCGCGAGCGCCAGTCCTACCTACGGGGCGTTCTGGTTGTCGCTGCGCCAAGCGTGCGCGTCCTGGCAGTCCCCGCCGGAGGGATACCCCCAGCGGTACACCGGGCCGTGGATTCTGCGGTCGGACACCCCAGCTCTGTTGGTCAACAACCGATTCGACCCGGCCACGCCGCTCAGCGATGCGCGGCGGGCACAGCAGGAATTGGTGAACGCCCGGTTGGTCGTCGTCGAAGGGGGATACGGGCACACTCCGCTCAACGACTGCACCAGGAAGCTGCGCGAGCGCTATCTCATCGACTTGCAGCTACCGGCGCCCGGGGCGACCTGCCGCCCGGACGAGCTGCCGTTCGGGCGATAGCAAAAACGGATATCTGTTCACAAAACGGGAATACCGGTAATCTGCGCACGCTAAGCCTGATGATGGAAGGTGACCGGTGCGTAGACGTGCCTTGTTCAAGGCGGCGGGCACGGCCGCCCTGCTCGGTGCTGTGGGTTCGATGGCGGGAACGAGCGTGGCGTCCGCCGACCCGGTTTGGGAGGGCTTGTTCCGCACCTGGGTGCCGGAGATCTTCGCCCCGATTCCCGATCCGCCGGAGCACTCGCCCGCGATCGTCATCGGCTCGGGTTTCGGCGCCGCGGTGACCGCGTTGCGCCTGGCCCAGGCCGGGATCGAGACCACCGTGCTGGAGCGCGGTTCACGCTGGCCGAACGATCCGTGGCGGGAGATCTTCACCGGCGACGACCTGCCCGACGGCCGCGGCTTCTGGCACCGCACCCAGTTCACCGGCGTCACCAAGGTGCCCATGCAGTTCGCCAGTTTCGGCGGGGTGCTGGACTGCACCGAGTACCCGGGCATCGACGTCTGGCGCGCGGCCGCGGTCGGCGGCGGCTCGGTGATCTTCAGCGGAGCGATGATCGCCCCGCAGCGCCGCTTCTTCGACCACGTCTTCGGCGGCACCGTCGACTACGGCGAGATGGAGCGCGTCTACTACCCGCGCGTGCGAGAGATGCTGCGGCTGAGCCCGATGCCCGCGGACATCTACAACTCCTCGCCGTTCGCGCATTCCCGCGCCTGGGACGACCAGGTTCGCAAGGCCGGTTACCAGCCCCAGGCGAACGAATCGATCTTCAACTGGGACATCCTGCGCGGCGAACTAGCCGGCGCCACAAGGGCTTCGGCCACCGCGGCCAGGAGCAACCTGGGCAACTCCAACGGAGCGAAGTTCGACCTGAACCAGAACTACCTGGCGTACGCGCAGGGCACCGGCCGGTGCGGAGTCTTCCCCGGCCACCGGGTCGACGCCATCGCGCAGGAGTCCGGCGGCCGCTACGCGGTCACCGTGGCGAAGCTCTCGCCGACCGGTGACGTGCTGGGCACCCGCACCCTCACCTGTGATCGGCTCTTCCTCGGAGCGGGCTCGATCGGCACCTCCGAACTGCTGGTGCGCGCCCAGGCCACCGGTGCGTTGCCGAACCTGAACGAACACGTGGGTGACGGCTGGGGCACCAACGGTGACGTGGTGCTCGCCCGCGGCGCCAGCGCGCTGGCCGGTCACGGCCAAGGCGTGCCGAGCGCGAGCCGGATCTTCGACGAGTCCGGCGTGCCGCTGACCCTGGAGAGCTGGTACATCCCGGGAATCCCGTTCGAAACCGGCGCGCTCGCCTCGCTCGGCATGGTGCTCGACCCGACCCGCGCCCGGTTCGGCTACGACCGGGCCACCAACCGCGTCGGGCTGAGTTGGTCGACCAAGAACCGGGACGACACCGTGGCCGCGGCCAGGGCGGTCGACCGTCGGATCGCCGAACGAGCCGACGCCCTCGTCGAATACAGCGCCCTCGGCTACGACGCGAACGCCCTGTTCACCGCGCATCCGCTCGGCGGAGCCGTGCTGGGGCGGGCCACCGACGCCTTCGGCCGGGTGCACGGTCACCCCGGTCTCTATGTGATGGACGGCGCCGCGATACCCGGCAGCACTGGAACGGTCAACCCGTCGCTCACCATCGCCGCGCTGGCCGAACGCAATATCGAGGCGATCGTTCGCGCCGGTCGCTGACCGATCGGGCGCCGGGCGGGACAGTCCGCGCCGCTCGGCGCCGCTCGGCGGGGTATCGCCATCCGTGCCGAGCGCGCTTTCCGCGTACTAATGTCGGCGGCACCGTTCGGCGTCGAAGGGATTCGCAGTGTCCGCTCCCACCCCCAGCTCGGGCATCGAGAGTTCGCCTGTCGACAGATACGGCCTGCGGGAACCTGCGCAACCGCAGGACTATCCGCGCAAGCCGCCGATGCTGTGGACGGATTTCCTGATGCTGGCGCTGGCCATCGTCTCGGTGGCGTTGGTGGCGTGGATCACCTTCTTCCCGGTCTCCGGGCATACCTATCGCGTGATCGTGATCGTCGACTGGACGCTGTGCGCGGTGTTCGCGATCGAGTTCGTCTGGCGCTGGCGCCGCGCGGGCTGGCCGTGGACCTTCCCGTTCGTCTACTGGTACGAGGTCCTCGGCATGATCCCGGTGACCAGCCCGTTCTTCCGCGGCTTCCGGCTGCTGCGGATCGTGGTGATCCTCGTCCGGCTCGCCCGGGTGGCCGACCGCGTCTTCGGGGACCGGGTTACCGCCGCCGTGGTGAACCGGTTCGTGGCGACCATCGTCGACACCATCCGCCGTCCGATGACGATCGCGGTGATGGACGAGGTGGCGCACGTGCTGCGTACCGGGCACTACACCCGCAACATCGCGGCCGCCCTGGAGGAGAACCGCGCCGAGCTGGACGAGATGATCCTGGAGTTGATCAAGAAGGACCCGCGGGCCGGCCGAGTGCGCTACATCCCGTTCCACGACGAGATCATCCGGCTGATCGCCGACACCACCTTCCGCATCCTGTTCCAGGTGCTGGAGGATCCGCGCACCGACGAACTAGTCGCGGATGTGTTGCGGGAGAACATCGATCAGATCCGCGACGCGGTCCGCGACGGTGTCCGGGTGCCGCCGTCCGCGTACGGGAGAACACCCGACGAGGACTGCGTGCGCCATCGCGTCAATCGGCTACCGCGTGCCTGATCGCGTCCCGTGGCTGCGCCAAACGCACGGTCTCCCAAGCGATCAGCGCGACCAGGACGAGGCACAGCAGCGACAGCGACGCCAGCGCGGGCAGGCTGCAGGCCAGCGGGATGAGCGCCAGCACCACCACCACGGCGATCACCCGCGGCATCGTGATGGTGCCCGTGGCGAAGTGCTTGAATCCCACCAGCGCGATCAGATACAGCGCCACGCCGCCGTAGAGGGCGTACAGCGGAATTCCGTACAGCGCGTCCTTCAAGGTGTGGTGTGAGGAGTCCCCGACGTAGTAGAGAACCTTCTTCAGCCCGAGCGACAGCGCGATGATCCCGACGATCATCGGGAAATGCCAGAAGGTGTAGGAACCCTGCGCGATCTTGATCTGCCGCTTGCCCTCGGCGCGGACGAGCTCGTGCTCCACCGCCAGCGCCGCGACGTCGAAATACGCCCACCACAGCAGCCCGGAAACGGCGAGACCGAGCAACGAACCGAGCGCGATCGGCCAGGAGATCGGCAGACCGGCTACCCCGATGCCGATCGAGACGATCGATTCACCGAGCGCGACGATGATGATCAGCCCGTAGCGCTCGACGAAATGCCGCGCCGAATTCAACCGCCAATCGGTGCCCGCGAACAGCGTCCAAAGGTAGTCGCCCGCGATCGCGGCGATCCACAGCGCGATCTGCGCGGTGCCCTCGGTCAGCGCGGCGACGACCAGCAGCGTGGTGCCGAGGGTGATCGAACCGAGCGCCCAGCGCAGCAGCTGGTTGCGCAATTGCGGGTCCTCGGCGCTGGCCAGCCAGAATATCCCGACGTGCACCAATCGCACGATCAGGTAGGCGACGGCGAAGACCAGGGGCCCGAACCACCCTCCGGGTATGTCGTCGAACGCCTCGGGGATGGTGAGCGCGGCGAGGAACGCGCCGCCCATGGCCGCGAACATCGCCACCCGTGCGATGCCCTCGTCGGCGCGAACCACGTTGCCCAGCCAGGAGTAGGCGATCCACAGCCACCACATCACCGCGAGTACCAGCAGCGCGCGCAGCGCGTTCTTCGCGCTGGTGTCGTCCGCGATCAATCCGGTGACCATGGTGAACGCGAAGACGAGCACCAGGTCGAAGAACAGCTCGAGCTGGGTTACCGAGCCGTCTTCGGCCATCGGCTGGAACCGCGCTCGTTTGGAACCGATCATGCCGCTCATCGTCGCACCCCGGCCGGTTCGGCGCCGGTTCGCTGCCGCGCCGCCCGCGGATTTCGCGCAGAGCGCAGCATCGCCTGCGGCTACACGGGTAGGTAGGTCTCCGTTTCGGGGAACCGCTCGGCGAAATCGATGAAACACTCCACGACCACTTCGTTGGCCTTGCGGAAAGTGCGTTTGAGCAGAAATCCTGGAACCGGGAGGGGCAGATAGAGCTCGACGTGGTACCAGACGTGCGTGCCGTCCACGCTGTCGGACACCTCGAAAAAGCCGCCGCCCCGCACACCCCGGGTGCTGTCGGCGACTACCCAGGAAGACCGATCGTCGGTCCAATCGTATTCCAGTACTTGCAGATCCGAGCTGCCGAGCAGCTCCGCCGCGAGAAAGACGCGCCGCGGCCTGCGCCGTGCGTCGCGGGTAGCGACACGCACGTCGCTGTAGGAGGACGACCATTCCGGAAGTGATTCGACCGCCGTCAGAGCGTCCATGACCTGTTCGGGATCGGTGTCGACGAAGAATCGGATATCCGTTTTGGTGCGCATGGCATACCTCCGACCCCCGGATGGACAAGTCGGGCCGATTGTCTCCGCGATTTGTCCGGTTCGTCAACTTGACTGTGCCAGGCCGAATCTCGGCTAACCGGATAACGTGCCGTTATCTGGTCGAGATCGGCGATCGGCAACCGCGGGAACATCTTCCAGGTGGAAGGAGGGGGCCGAGTGGGGCCTCGTGCGCCTACGATCGGAGCCGAATGATCGTCGGTATCCGACGCCGTCGGTCCGGTCGGGAGGTTGCCATGAAATACGCCGAACTGCTTGCGCAGACACGGGACGCGATCACGGTGCGCCGGGTATACGGAGAGCCTTTCGAATCCGGCGGGGCGACGATCATTCCCGCCGCAGCGGTCGGGGGCGGCGGCGGTGGGGGCGGCGGTACCGGGAACGGTCCCGATGGGGAGGGCGCGGGCGAAGGGGCGGCGTTCGGAGTTGGCGCCAAGCCCGTCGGCGCATTCGTGCTGCGCGACGGTGAACTCGCGTGGCACCCGGCCGTGGACGTCAATTCGATCATCGAGACCGCGTGCAGGGTGCTCATCGCGGCGATCGTGGCTTTCGCGCTGACGCTCTGCGCCAGGCGCCGCGCCTGACCCGCGTGGCCGGGACGAGGTTCGTCAGCTGACGCCGAGTTCGAGCGAAGGCGGCGCCTTCGCTCGAACCCACGTGACGTTTATTCCGACGTGGCGGGCTCGACGATCGCGTCGGGCCCTGGATACACCAGCGACTCGTGACCGTCGGAGAACCGCACCACGTACGGTGGCGTTCCGTCCGGTCCGCGGACCTCGATGATCTCGGCCAGGTGATCCACTTCTCCCACCACGTGCCCGTGCACGCAGAGTCGATCTCCTACATGTGCCATCATCGCCCCATTATCGAACGGCAGTGCTGTGCGTCACAACCACTCGCGGCAGGTCGCGCGTGGCGATTCAGTCCTCGGCGCCGATGACGCGCTCGACCGCGGCTTCGATCAATTCCCGGCTCTGTTCCTCGGTGAACACCTCGGGCAGCGTGAGCCGATCGACGATCAGCCAGTTCAGAGCGAGGTAGAGCAGCAACACCGACTTCTCGTCGCCGGGCAGGCCGGCGGCCAGGTGGTTGCGCACGTTGTACTCGATGTCCTCGCGCACCCGGTCGGTCAGCACCGCGCGCAACTCGGGTCGCCGCGTCGCCTCCAGGCGCAGTTCGAGCAGCGCCAGATAGCCGGTGCGGAACGCCTCGATCCTTCCGACCGTCTCCCGCATCAGCTCGATGATGTTGGCACGAGTCTTCGGTCCCTCGGTCAGCTTGGCGACGGTGGCCTCACTCGGCTGTAGCCGCTCGTAGAAACGTCGGCCCGCCTGGGTCAGCAGGTCGTCGCGGTTGGCGAAGTAGTTCGATGCCGTGCCCGCCGGTACGTCGGCCTCCTTGTCCACCGCGCGGAAGGTCAGTCCACGCGCGCCGTCGCGGGCGAGGACTTCGATCGCGGCGTCGACCAGCGCTTGTCGTCGTTCGGGGTTGGTCCGCACTTGACACCACTCCATTCGTAGTACTACTTTCAAACCACTTCGAACAGAGTACAGCGAGATGGGCGGTAAGGGTATGCGAAAGCTGGTCTACTACGTGGGCGTGTCGCTGGACGGCTACATCGCGGGCCCGGCGGGGGAGTGGGACTTCTACCCGTACGACACCGAGATGGCCGCCTGGGTCAACGCCGCATACCCGGAATTCGTGCCGAGCCACGTACGACCGCACGCCGGCATGGCGGCGGACGAGCCGAACAAACGGTGCGACACCGTCCTGATGGGTCGCGGGACTTACGAGCCCGCCCTGTCCGAGGGCGTGACCAGCCCGTACGCGCACATGAAGCAGTACGTGGTGTCCAGCACCCTCGGCCGGATCGATGATCCGGCCGTCGAGCTGGTCGAGCGCGATCCGGTCGCGCTGGTGCGGGGCCTGAAGCGGGCCGAAGGCGGGGACATCTGGCTCGCGGGCGGCGGCAAACTCGCCGCCGAACTGCTCGGTGAGATCGACGAGATGATCATCAAGAGTTACCCCGTCGTCGCGGGCGGCGGCATACCCGCGTTCGCCGGCGCGTTCCGTCCTACCTCGTTCGCCCCGGCCCGGCGCAAAGAGTTCGGCAACGGCGCGCAGATCACCTGGTTCACCCGGGCCTGACCCGATCGTCCCGCTCGAAAGGACTCCTCATGCGAAAACTCGTCTATTTCGTCGGTCTCTCCCTCGACGGCTACATCGCGGGACCGAATGGTGAGATCGACTTCTACCCGGTCGGCGACGATATGTGGGACTGGCTGCGCACCGAATACCCGGAGACGCTGCCCACCCACGCACGGCCGCACCTCGGCCTCGCCGTGGACGCGCCCAACCAGAAATTCGACACGCTGGTCATGGGCCGCGGCACCTACGATCCGGCCCTGGCCATCGGCGTGACCAGCCCCTATGCCCACATGAAGCAGTACGTGGCGTCCAGCACCCTCGGCCGGATCGATGATCCGGCCGTCGAACTGGTGGAGCGCGACCCGGTGGGGCTGGTCCGCGAGCTGAAGCGGCAGGACGGCATGGACATCTGGCTGGCGGGCGGCGGCAAGTTCGCCGCCGCGCTACTGGAGGAGATCGATGAACTGGTGATCAAGAGCTACCCGGTCGTCGCGGGCACCGGCGTGCCCGGTTTCGCGGGCGAGTTCCGCCCGACTCTGTTCCGGCCGACCGAGCGCACCGAGTTCGGCAACGGAGTCCAGGTCAGCTGGTTCACCCGGGCCTGAGGCACGGACCTGATCCCGAGCGGCCGTAAAGAGGGGGCGACATCGTCGGGGCCGCCGTCAGCGCCACCGGTGCGGCTCGGTCCGAGCGCGACCGGGCCGCGTCAGCTCGCGTCGGTGAGGAACGACAGCCGCACCTGCCGATCCGGGTTGTCGACATTGAGGTCGACCAGCGCGATCGACTGCCAGGTGCCGAGGGCGAGCCTTCCGCCGAGTACCGGAACCGTCGCGTACGGCGCGATCAGCGCGGGCATCACGTGCGAGCGGCCGTGCCCGCGCGAGCCGTGGGCGTGCCGCCACCGGTCGTCGGCGGGCAGCAGATCGCGCAGTGCGGCCAGCAGGTCGTCGTCGCTGCGCGCGCCGAGTTCCATGATCGCGATCCCGGCGGTGGCATGCGGCACGAAGACGTGCAGCAGCCCGTCGCCACCTGCTTCGCGCACGAATGTCGCGCACTGCGGCGTGATGTCCTGTACCACTTCACTGTGGCCCGTTCTCACCTCGAGCAGCGTGCTCTTCATGCGCACATCGTCCCCCATTCGCGGTGGCCCGCGCGGGGGGATCGGGATCGGATGCGGCTGTGGGCTTTTCCACAAGCCGGGTAGGTAGCGGCAAAACCGCTGGCCCCGGCCGGTACCCTGAATGACTGTTACCAGTTTGTTGTCGATCTTGGAGGACCCTGTCGTGGCTCTCGTGGTTCAGAAGTACGGAGGATCCTCGGTGGCGACCGCCGAGCGGATCCGGCGCGTCGCTGAACGGATCGTGGAGACCAAGAAGCAGGGCCACGATGTGGTGGTCGTCTGCTCCGCCATGGGCGACACCACAGACGAACTGCTCGATCTCGCTCAGCAGGTGGCGCCGGCGCCGCCCGCCCGCGAGATGGACATGCTGCTCACTTCGGGTGAGCGCATCTCCAACGCGCTGGTCGCCATGGCCATCCACTCCCTCGGCGCCGAGGCCCGCTCGTTCACCGGCTCGCAGGCCGGCGTGATCACCACGGGCGCGCACGGCAACGCGAAGATCATCGACGTGACTCCGGGCCGCGTCCGCGCCGCGCTGGACGAAGGCCTCGTCGTGCTGGTCGCCGGCTTCCAGGGCGTGAGCCAGGACAGCCGGGACGTCACCACGCTGGGCCGCGGCGGCTCGGACACCACGGCCGTCGCCCTGGCCGCCGCGCTGGACGCGGACGTCTGCGAGATCTACACCGACGTGGACGGCGTCTTCACCGCCGACCCCCGGATCGTGCCCGACGCGCAGCGGCTCGAGCAGGTCTCCTACGAGGAGATGCTGGAACTGGCGGCCTGCGGCGCCAAGGTGCTGATGCTGCGCTGCGTCGAATACGCCCGCCGCTACAACGTGCCCGTGCATGTGCGCTCGTCCTACACCGACAAGCAGGGCACCTACGTTTACGGATCGATGGAGGACATCCCCTTGGAGCAAGCAATCCTCACTGGCGTCGCGCACGACCGCAGCGAGGCCAAGGTGACCGTGGTCGGGCTGCCGGACGAACCGGGCTACGCCGCCAAGGTGTTCCGCGCCGTGGCCGACGCCGAGATCAACATCGACATGGTCCTGCAGAACATCTCGAAGATCGAGACCGGCAAGACCGACATCACCTTCACGCTGCCCAAGACCGAGGGCGCCCGCGCGGTCGAGATGCTGACCAAGCGCCAGGCCGAGATCGGCTTCTCCCAGGTGCTCTACGACGACCACATCGGCAAGGTGTCGCTGGTCGGCGCGGGCATGAAGAGTCACCCGGGCGTCACCGCCACCTTCTGTGAGGCGCTGGCCAAGGCGGGTGTGAACATCGACCTCATCTCCACCTCGGAGATCCGGATCTCGGTGCTGGTCAAGGACACCGAGCTGGACGAGGCGGTCCAGGTGCTGCACAAGGCGTTCGACCTGGGCGGCGACGAGGTCGCGGTGGTCCACGCGGGAACGGGGCGATAGGCCATGGGAGTTCGCGTAGGAGTCGTCGGCGCGACCGGACAGGTCGGCGCCGTCATGCGGAAACTGCTGGACGAACGCAACTTCCCGGCCGACGAGGTGCGGTTCTTCGCCTCGGCGCGTTCGGCGGGTAAGACGCTGCCTTGGCGCGGCCGCGAGATCGTCGTCGAGGACACCGAGACCGCGGATCCGTCCGGCTTGGACATCGCGTTGTTCTCGGCGGGCGCCACCATGTCCCGCGTGCAAGCGCCGCGTTTCGCCGCGGCGGGTGTCACGGTGATCGACAATTCCTCGGCGTGGCGCAAGGACCCCGAGGTCCCGCTGGTGGTCAGCGAGGTGAACCCGGAGCAGACCCGCAACCTGGTCAAGGGCATCATCGCCAACCCGAACTGCACCACCATGGCGGCCATGCCGGTGCTCAAGCCGCTGCACGACATCGCCGGGCTGCGCCGCCTGATCGTGTCCAGTTACCAGGCGGTCTCCGGCAGCGGCCTGGCCGGTGTCGAAGAACTGGTGAGCCAGGCGCGCGCGGTGATCGATGACGCCGAGCAGCTGACCCACGACGGTCGCGCCGTGGACTTCCCCGCTCCGAACAAGTACGTCGCGCCCATTGCGTTCAACGTGCTTCCGCTGGCCGGTTCGCTGGTCGACGACGGCTCCGGCGAGACCGACGAGGACCAGAAGCTGCGCAACGAGAGTCGCAAGATCCTCGGCCTCCCCGATCTGGCGGTCAGCGGCACCTGCGTGCGCGTGCCGGTCTTCACCGGCCACTCGCTGTCGGTTAACGCCGAATTCGCCGAGCCGCTCTCGGTCGAGCACGCCAAGGAGATCCTGGCCAAGGCCCCGGGCGTCAAGCTGGTCGACGTGCCGACCCCGCTGGCCGCCGCGGGCATCGACGATTCGCTCGTCGGCCGCATCCGGCAGGACCCGGGCGTGCCGGACGGCCGCGGACTCGCGCTGTTCATCTCCGGCGACAACTTGCGAAAGGGCGCCGCCCTCAACACGATTCAGATCGCCGAGGTGCTGCTCAGCAACCGCTGAGGTCTTTCCGATCCGAACGGGCCGCAGGATTCCCGCGGCCCGTTCGTCGTATCCTGGTGTGCCCGCCGAAAAGGCCTCGCTCGGCGCACGGCGCGGCTGTTAGCCTGCGCCGATGGCGAACCCTCATCCTCAGGTGTATCTCGGCGACCGGATCGTGGCGGCGGACGCCGCGACGGTGGGCGTCGCATCGTCGGCGGTGCTGTACGGACTCAGCGTCTACACCGTCTTCCCGGTGCACGTGGATGGGGCAGCGCGTACGGCGTTCCGGTTGGACGATCATTTCCGTCGGCTCGAGGAGTCCTGCAAGATCATCGGGATCGATCGGTTCGCGGCGGAGTGGGATTTCGAGCGTTTCCGTGCGGCCGTGGTGGAACTGATCGCGGTGAACGATCCGCGCGAGGACGTTTTCGTGCGGGCGACGGTGCACGTGGTCGAGTCCCTACCGGGCACCCGGGTGCGGGGCTGTGCGATTCAGGTCAGCATTTTCGTGTACGAGGCGGTGCCGATCGTCCCGCAGGACGGCATGCGTCTGAAGTCGAGCCCGTGGCGGCGCATTCCGGACAACGCGATTCCGTCGCGAGCGAAAGTCAATGGCGCGTATGTGAATTCGGTGCTGGCCAAGCAGGATGCGATCGACAGCGGCTACGACGACTGCGTCTTCCTCGACGGCAACGGGCACGTCTGCGAACTCAGCGCGGCGAACATCTTTCTCGTCCGCAACGGCACGCTGATCACGCCGGACGTCTCCTGCGACATCCTCGACGGCATCAACCGCAGGACCGTCCTCACTTTGGCGGCCGAAGACGGCATTCCGGTGGTCGAACGCACGGTCGACCTCACCGAGCTGTACATCGCCGACGAGGTTTTCGTGACCGGAACGTCGGCCGGTGCGGCGCCGGTTGTCGAAGTGGACGGACGCGTGGTCGCGAACGGCGTGCCCGGCCCGATCTCCCAGGCGCTGCGCAAACGCCACTACGCGGCGCTGCGCACCGACAACGTGCACGGCTGGGTCACCGACCTGTCCATCGCCCGATAGGCAACAGCGGAGCCGCTCAGCGGATGCCGGGGGTACGCGGATCGGTGCCGAGGCAGGCGAGGATGGCGCAACCCGGCGGGGTGTCCGCGAACGGCGGTGCGAGCGGCTGATTCAGGCACGAGAAGACATTGCAGCCCGGGTAGGCGGCGGGCCCGATCCCGAACACCGCGATCAGGATGTCCGTGTCGACGAAGCGCCGGGCGTCCAACCGCAACGGCGGCTCGACGTACGGGCCCGGGTCGGGCACCGGCCGGTCGTAGAACGCGTCGAACACCTTGCGGAAGAATTCGTAGGGCAATTCCTGCGTGTTCTGCACGACTCCGGACAAGCCCTGGCTGCTGACGTTTCCGAAGACGCCGGTCCACACCACTGTGAGGTCCAGGCTCGGGATGACGAAGACGTTCTGCAGCCCCAGGCCCGCCATCGCGTACACGTCGCGGGGCAGGTAGTCCGCGATCTCGGCGCAACCGCTCCCGAGCCAGAACAAGTATCCGTAGCACGCGTTCGTGGGTGACGGCGTGCGTGCCTTCCGCAGGTAGTCGAGGGAGACGATCTGCTGTTCGCCCCAGCGCCCGTCGTTGCTCACCAGGAGCCCGAGCTTCGCGAAGTCGTTCGGCGGGATCATCAGGTGCGCGTAGCCGTAGGTGTGCCCCGAGCGGTCGCGAGCCCAGTAGTAGTCGCTGCGGAGAATGCCGAGCGGATCGAACAGCTCACGCTGCGCGAACTGTTGCATGGGTTCGCCGACGGCCAGCTCCAGCACGTAGGCCAGCAGGTCGACATTGCGCTGGCTGTAGGTGAAGACGGTGCCCGGCGGATTGTCCAGCGGCACGCCGAGCGCCTGCACCGGGCTGTCCGGGTCGATCGGGATCACGCCGGTGACACCCTCGGTCAGCACGCCGACCCGCATGCCCGAGGTCTCGGTGAGCAGGTTCTCGACGGTGATCGACCGGTGCTTCGCATCGCCGAGCCCTGCGGGCAGATAGCGGTCGATCGGTGCGTCGAGATCGAGCTTTCCCTGGTCTGAGGCAATTCCGGCGAGCAAGGAGACGACGCTCTTGGTCGAACTCCAGATGTTCCATGCCACATTGCCGGTCTGGCCGTTCGTGAGCCCCTCGCCGATGAGGCAGTTGTGCCGGAACACCTGCACGTTGAACCGGTTTCGCCCGGCCGCGAACGTCATCGCGTCCTGAAGCTTCGCGGAATCCAGCCCGACCTGTTCCGGTGCCGCCCGCTCCAGATCACGTCCCGAGGTGACCGCGCACCGCACCTGATCACCGGGCGCGGCGACCGCACTCCCGGCGAAGAGATTGCTCGCCACCAGCGAGACCGCCGCGACTCCCGCCAGGAATCCACCGAAACGCCCCATACGCAAAGGCTAGCGCTCGTCGGCCTGTTCAGGCGGTCAACAGGCGGGGTGCGTGGCGGGTAGCTGGACGTTCGATAGTCACATCCGGCCGATGGTCGGACTCGGGCGCTTGCCGGGCGAACCCAGGAGGTCAGGCGGTGGGTGCGAGAACGTCGGACCAGCGCAGCCGGGCACGGTGCTCGATCCGCATGGGGTTCGGCAGGAATCGCGTCATCCGGTGCACGCCCGGGTCCGGCCGCTATCTGCGGTAGCGCTTGCCCAATGCATACAACGCACCGCCGAGCGTGAGTGCACCGAGCCCGGCGAGCACGGAGTGGAGGGGCAGCGAGAACCCCACCACGACACAGCCCACCGCGCCGACAACGGGTATCCACCGGGGCGGACGATTCTCCTCGGCGGTCAACGTGGCGGCGCAGATATTGGCGATCAAGTAGTAGAAGAGCACGGTGAACGACGAAAACCCAATGGCCGCGCGCAGATCGAAAAGCGCGGCGACCACGGCGACGGTCGCGCCGACCACCAGTTCCGCGCGATGCGGCACCCCGAACCGCGGATGCACGGCGGCGAGCGCTCCCGGCAGATAGCGGTCCCGCGCCATGGCGAGCGCCGTGCGCGATACGCCGAGGATCAACGCGAGCAGCGATCCGGCCGCCGCGAGCACCGCGCCGATGCGCACGACCGGAGCGGCCGCGCGAACCCCCGCCGCAGTGACCATGCGCGCCAGCGGGTCGGCGGCCTGGGCCAGTCCACCCGAACCGAGCACACTCAGCGCCGCGACCGCCACCAGCGCGTAGACCGCGAGGGCGAGTCCGAGTGCGATCATGACGGCGCGGGGAATGGTGCGTCGCGGTTCGCGCACCTCTTCGCCGAGCGTGGCGATGCGGGCGTATCCCGCGAACGCGAAGAACAGCAGTCCCGCCGCCGTGAGCACATCGCGCGGACCGATCCGATCGGGCAGGACCGTTGCCGCCGAGTGCGTTCCGGCCAGCCCGATCACGATCACCACGGCCAGCACCGCGAGCACCACCGCGACGAGCACCCGGGTCGCGAACGCCGACTTCTGCACCCCGGTGTAGTTGACGGCGGTGATCGCCACCACCGCCCCGACCGCCACCGCATGGGCCTGCTCGGGCCAGGCGTAACTACCGACTGTCAGCGCCATCGCCGCACACGAGGCTGTCTTCCCCGCGACGAATCCCCACCCCGCGAGGTATCCCCAGAACCGTCCGAGCCGCTCCCTGCCGTACACATACGTTCCACCGGACACGGGATACAGCGCTGCCAGCCGCGCCGACGACATCGCATTGCAGTACGCCAACAGCGCCGCCACCGCGAGCGCCACCAGCAACCAACTCCCGGCCGAAGCCGCCGCCGGCGCCAGCGCCGCGAATATCCCCGCCCCCACCATCGCCCCCAACCCGATCACCACCGAATCGGTGAGCCCGAGCCTCCGGTGCAAGGTCCCGTCCTGCGACGCCATGAGGTGCATCCTTCCGCACCATCCCCGCCGCCGCAGCGCGGGCACCACGGGGCTCGGTGAAACGACGGGGGCATGTTCGGCCGAGTACGCTCGGCGAATGATCGCGTGCGACGGGCTGTGCACTCGGCCGCTCGACACGACTGCACTGCGCGTTCTCCTACGGGAATGCTCCGGGGTCCGTGAGTCGGAGATCTTCGTCAGCAGCGATGACCTTGTCGACGCGGCGCTCCGGGAAGACCCGCGGGACAGCCCCTTCGCGGTCTTCTGCACACACGGTCAGGTCGGCGGCGATTTCGCCGCGACGTTCTCGGTCAGCGCGGATCTGCCGCTGCCGGAACAGAATGCCATGGACGGCCGAGAGTTCGCGGGCCTGCTCGCAGCACACACCGCCGCCGATATCCTCTGCGGCTTCGGCGACGAGCCGCAGCCCTGGTTGTGGACCCTCACACGACCCGATGGCACCCGCGCCATAGTTCACCTCACAGAGCACTTCAACGGCTCCGATTACGACTCGGCGTGCCCTTGCCGATACCTCCACCGCAACGTCATCTACCCCAACCGATGACGGATACGTCCAGTGGCACATGGCTGCGCTGCACTAGTTCCTGATCGGGGAATCACCGCCGTGATGCGGCACATGCGGAGAGCTGCCACAGCTGTGCGGAGAGCGCGCGGGACGGGGAAGAAACGACAGCGCCGCCGGGTTCGAGGGGAACTCGGCGGCGCTGCGAACTCGGACACCATGCCGGTGTCACATCCGTGGTCGACGTCCCACAAGCGCCTCTCGGCGGGTGGTCGCTCGTAGCGACGAAGGGTGCGGCCCGGGGCTGTCCGGACGCCGACGTTGGGTGTCGACGTCCCACAAGCGCCTCTCGGCGGGTGGTCGCTCGTAGCGACGAAGGGTGCGGCCCGGGGCTGTCCGGACGCCGACAGGGGGTTCAACGACCGGCCCGCGCAACGTATTCCGCCGCAATTTCATGACGCTCGTCACTCTTTCCGGCCGGTCTGGAGCTGAGATCGGAGCATCGTGGCCGGTAGACGCGGCTCTCGGCGTCAAATTTTTTCTTGAACGATTCCAGATTATTTTCTTGACTTATTCCAGAAAAGAGTCAGACTCGAAGCATGCACACCAACGGCGCCGCGCCACGCGAGTGGTTGCGATCAGCGGGTCTGCGGGTCACCGCCCCGCGACTCGCGGTGCTGAACGCGGTCGTGGCCCGGCCGCATTCGGACGCCGACACGGTGGCCGCCACCGTCCGGGAAGCGCTGGGTTCGGTATCGACGCAGGCGGTCTACGACGTCTTGCACGCTTGCGTGCGCGCCGGGATCCTGCGCCGGATCGAGCCCGCGGGCTCCTCCGCGTTGTACGAGACCCGGATCGGTGACAACCACCACCATCTGGTGTGCCGAAGCTGCGGTGCGGTCGCCGACGTCGACTGCGCTGTGGGCGCGGCCCCCTGTCTGGACCCCTCGGACGCTCACGGATTCGTGATCGATGAAGCCGAGGTCGTTTTCTGGGGACTGTGCCCGACGTGCCGTTCCGAGTAGCGGTCCACCCCGCACACCCGGGCAGCCCTCCCGGGACGATGTTCACCAGCCGAGGAGACTCCATGACCCAACCGACGACAACGAACACCGGAATCCCGGTGGAGAGCGACGACGAATCGCTCACCGCGGGCGCGCAAGGCCCGATCCTGCTGCACGACCACTACCTCATCGAGAAGCTGGCCCAGTTCAACCGCGAACGGGTGCCCGAACGCATCGTGCACGCCAAGGGTGCCGGTGCCTACGGTGAGCTGGTCGTGACCAACGATGTCAGCAAGTACACCAAGGCGAAGCTGTTCCAGCCGGGTGCGCGCACGGAGTCGCTGGCGCGGTTCTCCACCGTGGCCGGTGAGCAGGGCAGTCCGGACACGTGGCGGGACCCGCGCGGTTTCGCGGTGAAGTTCTACACCGAGGACGGCAACTACGACCTCGTCGGCAACAACACGCCGATCTTCTTCATCAAGGACCCGATCAAGTTCCCCGACTTCATCCGGTCGCAGAAGCGCCTGCCCGGCAACGGTCTTCGCGACCACAACATGCAGTGGGATTTCTGGACCCTGCGCCCGGAGACCGCCCATCAGGTGACCTGGCTGATGGGTGACCGCGGCATCCCGAAGACCTACCGGCACATGAACGGCTACGGTTCGCACACCTACCAGTGGATCAATGCCGCAGGCGAGCGCTTCTGGGTCAAGTACCACTTCAAGACCGACCAGGGCATCGAGTTCCTGATCCAGGCCGATGCCGACCGGATCGCGGGCGAGGACGCCGATTACCACCGCAAGGATCTGTGGGAGGCGATCGAGCGCGGCGAGTTCCCGAGCTGGACGGTGTATGTGCAGGTCATGCCGGTCGCGGAGGCCGAGGGCTACCGGTTCAACCCGTTCGATCTGACCAAGGTGTGGTCGCATCGGGACTACCCGCTGATCGAGGTCGGCAAGTGGACGCTCAACCGCAACCCGCGCAACTACTTCGTCGATATCGAGCAGGCCGCGTTCGAGCCGTCGAATGTCGTTCCCGGCATCGGCTTCTCGCCGGACAAGATGCTGCTCGGCCGCGTCTTCGCCTACGCGGACGCGCACCGCTACCGCATCGGAACGAACTACGCGCAGCTGCCGCCGAACCAGGCCAGGGCGGCGGAGGTGAACTCCTATTCCAAGGAGGGCGCCATGCGCTACCACTTCAACGATCCGAATGTCCCGGTCTACGCGCCGAATTCGTTCGGCGGCCCGCACGCCGACCCGGAGCGGGCGCCCGACGGCGGCATCTGGGACTTCGACCCGACCATCGTCCGGGCGGGCTACATCCAGCACGCGCAGGACGGTGACTTCACCCAGGCGGGCACCCTCGTGCGCGAGGTGCTAGACGACGCGCAGCGCGCGCGGCTGGTGGACAACATCGTCGGCCACGTGCTCGGTGGTGTGCGGGAGCCGGTGCTCAGCCGGGTCTTCGAGTACTGGAAGAACGTGGACGCCGACCTCGGCAAGCGGGTCGAGGAGGGCGTGCGCGCCGGGCTCGCCCGCTGATTTCGGATCGAAGGCAGGTGCGCGCGACGGCGTGCGCCTGCCTTCGGCGTGTCCGGCCGATCCTGTTTGCCCGGTGAGTGCCGGGATGTCAGAGTGATGGCATGTCTCGGCTGACACGCGACTATCGGGTGGCGCTGGCCGCCGCATTGGCGCTACTGGCCGGTTGCGGTGCGGAAACCGATGCGGCGCAGCACGGTTCGGTCACCTCGAGCGTCCAGGCGGGTCCCGCCGCGAACGCGAGCCTGGACGAGGTGGAGGCGCGCTACGGCGCGCAGGTCGGGCTGTTCGCCGTGGACACCGGTACCGGCGAGGCGGTGACCCATCGCGCCGACGAGCGTTTCCCGTTCCTGTCCACCTTCAAGACGCTCGCGGCCGCCGCACTGCTGCACGCGCATCCGCTCGACACGGGATACTTCGACCGGGTGATCCGATTCCACGAGGCGGATCTCGTCGAGCACTCGCCGGTGACCAGCGCCGCGGTGGCCGCCGGGATGACCCTGTCACAAGTGGCGGAGGCCGCGATCACCCAGAGTGACAACACCGCGGGCAACCTGCTGTTGCGCGAGCTCGGCGGCCCGGAGGCGCTCACGGCGTTCCTGCGCACGCTCGGCGATCCGACGAGCAGGCTCGACCGCTGGGAAACGGAACTCAACACCGCGATCCCCGGTGACGAGCGGGACACCACCACTCCGGCCGCACTGGCCGCGGACTACCGCGCCGTGGTGCTGGGCGACGCGCTCGGTGCACGGGAACGGGCTCAGCTGATCACCTGGCTGAAGGCGAACACCACCGGCGCCGAGCGCATCCGCGCCGGGCTGCCCGCGGGATGGGTCACCGGCGACAAGACGGGCACCGGCTCTTACGGTTGCGCCAACGACGTCGCGGTCGTCTGGCCGGAGGGCGGCCGGGCGCCGATCGTGATCGCGATCCAGAGCCGCAAGGCTGACGTGGACGCCGAGGTGAACAACGCCCTGCTGGCGGAAGTTACGAAGGCAGTCGTAAACAGTCTGCGCTGACAACCCGGGTGTCATTCGGTGCGCGTGTGCCCCGGCAAGGCGGACTCGGAGGTCCTCGCGACCTCCATATCGATCTCCTGGATCTGGAGCGTCACGCCGTCCGGATCGACGACCCGCAGGCTGCGACCGAAGTCCTCGTCGTGGATCTCGTAGTCGTAGCCGCGAGCCCGCAGCCGGTCCGCGACCACTTCCAACTTCTCGTCGGTCGCGAAACCGAGTTCGACCGATCCGGCCGGGCGCCCTTTCGACACCCGGAAGTCGTGCACCCCGACCGCGCCTGCGTCGCCCGAGAGTTGCGCCCAGACCTCGAGACTCGCATCCGGGTCGAGCGCGAGTCCGAGACCGGCGTAGAACTTTCGGCACGCGTCCACGTCCGCGACGTACCTGATGGGCAGGACAGTAAGCATCTTCACTCCTTCTCCGAACGTCTGGTCCGAGTATGGAGTGACGCCGCGCGCCGAGGCCCCTTCTACCGGGCCATACGCCGGGATCCGACACGCAACGCGGTCCGAAAGACGGATTCCGTCACGGCGGGCAGTCGCATCGGCTGCTGACCGTGCCGCGCATTTGATAGCGGTTGCCGGTGCGCTACGAACAGGGGCGTCTCGTCGCTTCGACGGAGGTGTGGCGAGGCCCCGATCGGAGAAGCCTCGCAACGAAGGGCTCTGTGACGTGCCGTAGTAGACCTGGCCGGGTGGGCGGCCAGGTTCGGACACCTACAGCAGGCCCCACCAGTAGAGCAGGCTGGCCAGAATCCAGACCACCACGGTTTCCATCGTCGCTCCCAATCTCCTTGGCGCACTTGTCACCATCATCCCGCTATCCGGGGCCGGGCGGTAGGCGATTGCCGGGTCACCACTTGGTAAAGCCGGTTCACCTGCGGTTTTGATCTTGCAAGGTGTTCTTAAGTGCGCGCCAAGCCCGCGCGTGCATTGTTTGTAGCGCAGGGAGGGCAAGCCTCCGCCGGAGGTGCGAACCGGGGAACGACCTGTCTCGAGGGGTGACAGGTCGGCTCTCGGGGGTGCAGTCCACCGGGCCGGTCTACGAGGGGTGGCCGGCCCGGTGGGCGGGGGACGCGCAGCGATCGCTCGCGCAGGCTCTTCCCGGAGCTGACCGGCAACGAGACGGTCGTTGCCGCTGCCGAAGGTAACCGACGAGTGTGCGGCGCCGTGTCCGAAGCAGTGAGGGCGGTTGGGCCGGTGGTGATGGTGACCGGCCCACCGAACTGAAACTCGTTCTAGACGCTTGATCTATTTTGTCTTACGGTCGATACATGGCGAACGCTGCGTATCAGACGGCTCCGGTTTTCGAACTTCGCTCCGGGCCCACGTGGGCCTCGCCGTGGGAGATGTACGCGGCGCTGCGCGAGCACGACCCCGTGCAGCACGTCGTACCGCCCGCGCGCCCGGAAAACGACTATTGGGTGCTCACTCGGCACGAGCACGTCTACGCGGCGGCGCGCGACAGCGACACGTACTCCTCGCGCGACGGGCTGACGGTGGAGTACGGCGAACTCGACGAACTCAACCTGACCGACAACCCGCCGCTGGTGATGCAGGACCCGCCGCAGCACACCGACTTTCGCAAACTCGTCGCGCGCGGGTTCACGCCGCGCCAGGTGGCGGAGGTCGAGCCGGTGGTTCGCCGGTTCGTGCGCGACCGGCTGGACGACATCGCGGCCCACGGCGGCGGCGACATAGCCAAAGAGCTGTTCAAGCCGCTGCCGAGCATGGTGGTCGCGTACTACCTCGGGGTGCCCGAGGAGGATCGGGCGAGGTTCGACGGGTGGACCGACGCCGTCGTCGCGGGCAGCATCGATCGGACGAACACCGAAGCGCAGGCGGCGTCGGCGGAGATGATGGGGTACTTCGCGGAGCTGATCAAACGCCGGCGCACCGATCCCGGCGACGACACCGTGTCACTGCTCGTCCAGGCCGGGATGGCCGCCGATGACACGGACGTGCGCGGCCTGGTCCAGATCCTCGCCTACACCTGGACCATGGTGGCGGGCGGCAACGACACCACCACGGGCCTGCTGGGCGGCGCTGTTCAACTGCTGCAACGGCATCCGGACCAGCGCGCCGCGCTCGCGGCGGAACCGGACCGGATTCGCGTCGCCGTGGAGGAGTTCGCCCGGCTCACCTCGCCGGTGCAGGGGCTGGCCCGCACGACGACGCGCGATGTCGAACTGGCCGGGAAGACGGTGCCCGCGGGGCGCAAGGTGCTGCTGGTGTTCGGGTCCGCCAACCGGGACGAGCAGGCGTTCGGCGCGGATGCCGCCGACCTCGACATAGACCGGAATCCGCAGCGCATCCTCACCTTCGGGCACGGTCCGCACCACTGCCTCGGCGCGGCCGCCGCGCGGATGCAGGCCCGGGTCGCGCTCGAGGAGTTGCTCGATCGGTTCCCCGAGTACGTGGTCGACATCGACGCGGTCGAGTATGCGAACGGTCCGTACGTCCGCAGGCCGACTACTGTGCCGTTCCGGTGCACGGCGTGACCGCGCAGTGCCTCGATCCTGCCGGAAAGGACACCGCATGAGTGGCGATTGGCTCGCCGACGGCCGTGCCGAACTGGCCGGTGAGCGCATCCTGGACGCGGTGCGCGCGCTGTTCATCGACAAGGGCGTCAGCGGAGTCGGCATGGCCGAAGTCGCCGACGCCGCAGGTTGTTCCAGGGCGACGCTGTATCGCTACTTCGAGAATCGCCAGGCGCTCTACGTGGGCTTCGCGGGCCGGGAGGCGCGTCAGCTGGTCGAGCGGGTCTGGCGCGACCGGGCGGTGCCTGCGAGCGCGGAGCCGGGGGAGCAGTTGCTCGGCACGTTGACCGCGTTGCTCGCCGAGGTGCGCAAAACGCCGCATCTGGCGGTCTGGTTCGAACCGTCCAACGCGGGGATCGTCGCCCAGCTGGCGAATTCGCCGGGCGTTGTCGACGCGCTCGCCACGGACTTCGTCGCCGGATTCCGCCCCGGGCTGTCCGCGCTCGCGGCCGAGCGCGTCGGTCGGTGGGTGGTGCGGGCGATGGTGTCGCTGCTGACCCTGCCCGGCGCGGGCGAAGACGAGGAGCGGGCGATGCTGCGGAATTTCGTGCTGCCGTTCCTGCTCGACGAGCGCACCGTGGTCGACTGATCCCGGTACGTCATCGACGCCAGACGCGACGAACTCCGGTCGAAGCGTGCGCCAACGGTTCACGGGTTCAGTTGCCCACGGTCACCGTCGCGTAGTCGGGCAGATCGTAGGTCTCGGTCTTGCTGAGCATCCGCATCAGGACCGGACGCATCGCCTTCGACATCATCAGCCTGCTGACTGCGTGCCCCGCGCGAATGCCGAAGCGTGACTTGGGCGTCATGGCGCTCAGGCCGCCCGGCTGCAACTGCTGGGCCTTCTTCACGAAGGGGCGCAGCACCTCTTCGTAGCGGGCCAGCCCCGCTGCGGGGTTGTCGGCGTGCGCGGCGAGCTCACCGGCGAGGACGTACGCGCCGACCAGCGCCATGGCGGTGCCCTGCCCCGTGAGCGGTGAGCCGCAGTATCCCGCGTCACCGAGCAGGACCACCCGGCCCTGCACCCAGCTCGGCATATCGATCCTGGCCAGCTCGTCGAAGTAGAAGTCCGGCGCCTCCGACGCGGCCGCCGCGATGCGGGCCGACTCCCAGCCGCCGCCGGCCAGGCGCTCGCGGATGAACTGCTGCTGTGCCGCGACGTCCCGGCGCAGCGCGGGATCCGCCGCGGTGCGGATCACGACGAGCGCCTTGCAGGTGCTGGGGTCGGCGTCGGGCCGCATGCCCAATCCCGTTGCGCCGACCAGCGAATGCATGGTGAACCAGTGCGGCTCCAGGTCTCGCGGCCGCGGCAGTGTGAAGAACGACATGTATCCGCCCAGGTACGTCGCGAACTCCTCCTCGGGGCCGAACACCATCCGGCGCGTGGCGGAGTGCAGGCCGTCCGCGCCGATCACGATGTCGAATCGCTCGGCGACGCCGGAGGCGAACGTGACGTCGACGCCCGCGTCGTCCTGCCGGATCTCGGTGATCCACTCCCCGTACCGGTAATCGACCCCGCCTTCCGCGGCGAGCAGGTCGAGCAGCACCTGGTTGAGATCGCCACGGGTGATCTCGATTTCGGCGACCGCGCCCTTGCCGTCGAAGAGCTCGGCGGACATGCGGAGGATCTCCCGGCCCGCGTCGTCGACGTACTTCATGCCGCGCTCGTCGAGCTGGTATTCGCGGATGCCGGGCATCATGCCCATGCGCTCGGCCACTTCCCGGCTCGGTCCGCGCAGGTCGACGGCCTGCCCGCCCGGCCGCGGCGCCGCGGCGCGCTCCACCACGGTGGCCCGGATACCGGACCGGAGCAGTTGCAGCGCAACGGCGTTGCCCCCGATACCGCCGCCTGCGACGAGCACGCGGAGCTGACTGCTGACGGACTTGGCGCTCATGATTTCCTCGAATCCCATTGGTTGATCGTACGTCTCAGACATATGTCTAACACAGGCTGGCACAAGTGTCTAGCACAAATGTCTAATCCAGTGGGCCGAAGAAGGGCCGTGGCGGCGAGGAGTTCTCGCCACCACGGCCCTCGGTGGGGTACCGCAGCTAGGAGCGATGTTGCAGGTACGTGCGCCAGCTCGCGTGGTGGGTGATGTCGGTAGCGGTGCTCGCGGCTTCGTGGGTGCAGCTGAAGCCGACCACGTCGCGGCCGTCGTCGAGTTCGATGCTGGTCAGGGCCATGGGAGGGGGCAGTTCGGCGAGGAAGCCGCCCAGTCCGGCGGTGGAGACGCGAAAGAGTTCGCCCTCGATCGCAGCGCCGCGACCCGGCCCGTGACGCACCAGTCCCGGCTTGGGCGGCGTGGTGTCCAGTGCGGTGAGGCGGTAGGCGTCGGTGGTGCGGATGCCGCCGAGAAAGCGGGCGCCGAGCTGTTCGAGCTGCCAGTGCAGCGGTTGTCCACGCAGGTGCGCCCCGAAGACGGCCAAGTCGACGCCACGGTCGACAAGTAGTGGCGCGCTGTCGAGTCCGAGCAGGCGGGCGGCGAGGTCGATCGCCACCTGATCGGCGAATGCCGGGGTGACCAGCATGACTCCGAACGGCGCGCCGTCGGCGGTCGATGCGCCAGGGATGGCGACCGCGGCCATGTCCAGCAGATTGCAGAAATTGGTGTACGTGCCCATCCGCCGGTTGATCTCGATCGGATCGGCTTGCACCGCGGCGATACTCGGGTGCTCGGTGGTTGTCGGCAACAGCAGTGCGTCGAAGCCGTGCAGCAGTTCGGCCGCCGCCGCTTTCGCCCGGGCGAGCGTGTCGAGATCGGCGGCGAACGCCGGGGCGGTCTTCGCTCGCGCGGCGCCGATGATCGCGGCGACCGTGGGATCGCCGCTCGCGGGGGCGGTGTCCAGGAACGCGCCGACCGCGGCATAGCGTTCGGCGACGAGTGCGCCGTCGTAGAGCAGCAGCGCGGCGTCGAGCAGGGCGGAGATGTCGATCTCCTCGGTCTTCGCGCCTGTGTCGGCGACCCCGGCGACGGTGCGGGCGAACGCTTCCCGATACGGCTCGCTGAGCGCGGCCAGATCTTCCGCGCGCGGCACGGCGACGCGCGGCGCGAGCGGTGCGGCCAGCCGGACGTCGGCGGGCCAGCTCCGGCTGCGCGGGTCGCGCGGCTCCGGGCCCGCCATCACCGCGGCCGCGGTCACCGCCAGGTCGAGGTCGGCGGCGAAGACCGTCACGGCGTCGTAATCGGCGCAGGCGGGCACGGTTCCGTGCGCCGGGATCACACCCAGCGTCGCCTTGATGCCGATGATCCCGTGCAGCGCCGCGGGCACGCGACCGGACCCGGCGGTGTCGGTGCCGACGCCGATGTCGGCGACGCCGAGCGCGATCGCCGCCGCGGAACCGGAACTCGAACCGCCCGACACCAGCTCCGGGTCCAGGGCGTTGCGCACCGCGCCGTACGGGCTGCGCGTCCCGACCAGGCCCGTGGCGAACTGGTCCAGGTTCGTCTTGCCCAGCACCAGCGCGCCCGCCGCGGTCAATCGCTCGATCGCCGCCGCGGTCACCTCCGGCAGGTAGGCGAACTCGGGGCAGGCCGCGGTGGTCGGCAGGCCGGCCACATCGATGTTGTCCTTGACCGCCACCAACATTCCGGCCAGCGGCAAGGTCTCCCCGGCGGCGAGCCGCCGCGCGAGCGCGGCCGCTTCGGCGGCG
This sequence comes from Nocardia abscessus, assembly GCF_015477775.1. Lineage (GTDB taxonomy): Bacteria > Actinomycetota > Actinomycetes > Mycobacteriales > Mycobacteriaceae > Nocardia > Nocardia abscessus_A. The sequence continues at coordinate 1,165,420 of NZ_JADLQO010000001.1, forward strand.
ACCTCGGGTTCCGGTCGCAGCGTGATCCACACCTCCGGCCGATCGACCTCGGCGATCCGCCGATAAGCGGCTGCGACGCGTTCGACGGGGCCGGCCGTGTTGCCTAGGACGCCTGAGGGCATTCAGTCGACTCCGATCACTACTAGGGGAGTACCCGGCTCCACCTTGGCGCCGGGGGTGGTCAGGACCTTCAGCACGGTGCCGTCGGCTGGGCTGTGCACAGGTAGTTCGAGTTTCATCGCCTCCAGGACAGCGACCGGCGCACCGGCCGTGACGCGTTGTCCCGTTTCGACCTCCACCCGCCAGACGTTGCCGACCATCGGCGCGGTCACCACGCCCGCGTCGGCGGGTAGTCCGGCCAGCGGGTCCTCGACCGGTGCGGCGACCGGCGCGACGGTGGTGCGTTCGAATTCGCCGGCCGCACGCCACGCTCGCTTCTCCGCCTCGAACGCGGCGGCCTGCCTGGTCTCGAACTCGGCGATGGAGTCGGCCTCGGTGCGCAGCAGCCGCACATGGTCCGCGAGGGCGAAACTGCCCTCGCTCACCTCCGCGTCGAACCTGCCCGCCTCGGCCGCCGCACGGTATTCGAGCAACTGCCCGGCGTCGACCGGCTCCCAGACGATGCGATCGAAGAACCGGAACAGCCAGGGCGTGCCCACTTCGAACGGCGCGGACTGCCGATAGCTGGACCAGATCGGCACGGTGCGGCCGATCAACTGGTAGCCGCCGGGGGAGGCCATTCCGTAGACGCACAGATACTTGCCGCCGATGCCGACGGCGTCGGACGGGGTCCAGGTGCGCGCCGGGTTGTACTTGGTGGTGACCAGGCGGTGTCGCGGATCGAGCGGAACCGCCAGCGGCGCACCAAGATACACGTCGCCCAGGCCGAGGACCAGGTATTCGGCGTCGAACACGGTGGTGCGCACGTCCTCGACGCTGTCGAGCCCGTTGATGCGGCGGATGAACTCGATGTTCGACGGCAGCCAGGGCGCGGTGTCGCGCACGCCGCTGCGATAGCGGTCGATCGCCTCGGCGATGGACGGGTCGTCGAACGACAGCGGCAGCCGGATGGTGCGGCTGGGCACCACCAGGTCGGTCGTGGCGGGTAGGTCGAGTTCGAGTTCGGCCAACGTGCCGAGCAATCGATACTGCGGCAGCACCTCGGGATCGAAGTGGATGTGCAGGGATCGGACGCCGGGGGTCACGTCGAGAATGCCGGGCAGCCGGGCGCCCGCGAGCGCCTCGGCCAGTGCGTGCACCCGCATGCGCAGTCCGAGATCGAGCACCATCTCGCCGTATTCGACCAGGACGTTGTCGTCCCCGCCGCGCAGGTACCGCACACCCGGCCGGTCCTGCGCCGCCTCGACGCCGCCGAGAATCCCGCGATCACGCAGGGCCGCGGAAGAATCGGGGACCAGGCCCGGCACGCGGCTGCTGTCGGACGCGCGCAACGCGGCCGCCTTCTCGTCATCGACCGGCACGAAGCGCACCGAGTCGCCGGGACGCAGCTGCCCCATCCGCCAGCGATGCGCGGACACCACGGTGAGCGGGCAGGCGAAGCCGCCGAGGCTGGGGCCGTCCGGCCCGAGCAGGATGGGCGTGTCACCGGAGACGTTCAACGCGCCCACGCTGTAGGGGTTGTCGTGCAGGTTGGACGGGTGCAGCCCGGCGTCGCCGCCGTCGGTCCGCGACCAGGCCGGTTTCGGCCCCTCCAGGCGGATGCCGGTGCGGTTGGCGTGGCTGGCGACCCGCCACGGGTGCGTGCAGAACTGGGTCATGTCGGCGTCGGTGAAGTACGCGGGCGAGGTCTGCGGACCGACCCCGACCGCGAGCTGCCAGTCGTGGGTGAATTCCGGCCGGTCACCCGGCGGCACCGCGGCGGGCGTGCCGAGGGCGTCGGCGGCGGTCGGGGCGATGCCGAGCACGTCACCTGTGGCGACCGCTTTTCCGGTCACCCCGCCGAATCCGCCGAGGGTGAAGGTGGCCGCGCTGCCGTGATACAGCGGAGCGTCGATGCCACCGCGCACCGCCAGATAGGTGCGCAGTCCGGTGTCGTTGGGTGCGCCGATATCCAGCACCGCGCCCGCGGCCACCGTGATCGGCTCCCACATGGCCACCGGGTGGCCGTCCACCAGCACGGGTGTCGGTGCGCCGGTCACGCACACGACGGTGGTGTCGGAGAAACGCAATTGCGGGCCCTGCAAGGTGCATTCGAGCGCGGGGACGCCGACCGGATTGCCGACCGCCGTGTTGGCCAGGGTGAAGGAAAGGTCGTCCATCGGACCGGACGGCGGAATGCCGACCTCCCACAGGCCGATTCGGCCGGGATAGTCCTGCACCGTGGTCATGGTCCCGCCGCGCAGCACATCGATGCGCCGCCCGACCGGGCGAATCTCGGCCAGCGTCGTGGTGGTGTGCTCGGTGGCCAGTACCCGGGCGTCGCCTGTGGCTTGGCGCAGTTGGGGCAGATTCGTTTGCACGCCGTAGATCCGCGTCGCGACGAGCGCGGTGCGCAGTGCGGCGAACGCGTCCGTCCGGTTCTCGCCCGAACTGATCACCTTGGCCAGCAGCGGGTCGTAATACGGACTGACCTCCGAGCCGGTGGCTACCCAGGTGTCGACCCGGACCTCGGCCGGGAAGTGCGCGGCCGTGACCAGCCCCGCGCTCGGGCGGTAATCGTGGCCGGGATCCTCCGCGTAGACGCGCGCCTCCACCGCGTGGCCGGTGATCACCGGTCCGCTCTCGGGCAGTTCGTCCACCATCGAGGTGTCGCCGCCGGCCAGGCGCAACATCCATTCCACCAGGTCGACGCCGGTCACCGCTTCGGTGACCGGATGTTCGACCTGAAGGCGGGTGTTCATCTCCAGGAACGACGCGGTGCCGTCGTCGGCGTCGTACACGAACTCCACCGTCCCGGCCGAGCGGTACCCGACCGAGCGGGCGAGTTCGCGGGACGCGGCCAGCAGGCGCTCCGACATCGCCGCGGTGAGTCCCGGCGCGGGTGCCTCCTCGATCACCTTCTGGTTCCGGCGTTGCAGCGAGCAGTCCCTGGTGCCGAGGCTGACGACGCGACCGTGGCCGTCGCCGAACAGCTGCACCTCGATGTGCCTGGCGCGTGCGACGAAGCGTTCCAGGAACACGCCCGTCGAACCGAAGTTCGACGCCGCGATGCGCTGCACGCGCTCGTAGGCCGCGCGCACCTTGTCCGGGCCGAAGCAAGCCTGCATGCCGATGCCGCCACCGCCGCCGACCGCCTTCAGCATCACGGGAAAGCCGATCCGCTCCGCCTCGGCGACCGCGTGATCGGCCGATTCGAGTAGATCGCTGCCCGGAATGAGCGGCACGCCGACCGCGCGTGCCGCCGTGCGGGCGGTGTGTTTGTCACCGAAGACGCGCAGCTGTTCGGGAGTCGGTCCGACGAACGCGATTCCCGCGTCCGACACCGCGGCGGCGAAATCCGCGTTCTCCGAGAGGAATCCGTAGCCGGGATGGATCGCCCCGGCTCCGGTCTCCAGCGCCGCCTCGACCACCAGGTCGGCGCGCAGATAGGACTCCGCCGCCGGTCCCGGACCCAGACGCACCGCCACATCGGCCATTTCGACATGGGCGGCGCCCACGTCGGCGTCGGAGTACACCGCGACCGTCTTCAACCCGAGCGTCCGTGCGCTACGCATGACGCGGCAGGCGATCTCGCCGCGGTTGGCGACGAGCACCGTATCGAATTCCAGCCCCACAACCGCTCCCTGCTAATCCGTGGCCAGCGACATCGCCGTGATCGCGCGGGTGACCCGTTCGAGCACCACGTCCAGCGATTCACCGATGTGCGTGTGCAGCAGCCGGTAGGCCAGCGGGAGATCGTCGGCCAGCACGGCGTCCAGGATGCCGAGATGCTCGGCGATGGTTGTCTCGATCCGGTTGTTGACCATGAAGTCGTACATGCGCACGTGGCGGATGCGGGAGTTCACCGCTTTGAGCGCGCGCACCATCTCGGTGTTGCCCGCCGAGGTGAGCAGCGTGACGTGGAATTCCTCGTCGCGCACCACGAAACCGGGTTCCTGTTCGGGCGGATCGGCGCGCAATTCCAGCCAGGCGGCGCGCTCGGCTTCCAGCAGTTCCCGATCGTGCGTGACGGCCGGGTTGGTCATGGCGCGCTGGAGGCCGCCCAATTCCAAAGTGATTCGCAGTTCGTACAGGTCACGGATCAGGGGAATGCTCGGGCGCACCGGACTGAAGCCGTATTCTTCGCGTTGCAGCAGTCCGTCCGAGCACAGGACGGTCAGAGCTTCGCGAATCGGTGTGCGCGAGATACCGAATCGCGCCGACAGTTTCGGCTCGGTCAGGCGTTCGCCGAACTTGATGTCCCCGTTCATGAGCTCGCTGCGCAGGGCCGCGTACACCACGTCGCGCAGCGGTTTGCCCGCCGCGTCCGCCAAGGTGGCTATCCGTGTCGACATGGCTGTATACGCTATTGACCTCGCATTTCGGTGGCGTGTCCGTAAGTTATCGCCGCGTTAGCGTCTGCTCACCGCGCCGGGTGCGACGATGTGCCCCGACGTGGGCGGATACCGCGGGGCGAAACGGAATCCGGCGCGGGCTCGACAGAGTTGTCGAGTCGGTTGTCCCTCAGCGAATCACCAAGGAGACGGTATGAAGCGCAGCACGAAGTTCGCCGGAGCACTCGCCGCCGCGGCGGTGGCGCCGATCATCGCGGCCGGGAACGCACAGGCCGACCCGGGCACGGTCTACTTCTCGGTGGGCGGCACGAACTGCGCGATCTTCGGCGACGGCTCCGTCGGGTGTGATTTCGGCTCTCCCCTGCACCTGAGCTACTACGTCGGCGGCGCCTACGTGCCGGTGCCGGTGACGGTCAGCGAAATCGTGATCGACCAGCCTTGGCTGCCCGCGCATCCCACCTTCGACCCGGCCACGCCCTACACGCTGCCGGGCGGCAACCCCAGCATCTACGACGTGAAGACCGGCTCGGGGCAGTGGGGTCCGATCATCGCGCACGCGGGGGCGACGTGCCAGGTCGGCTTCCACGGCAGCTTCGGCTGCCAGGCGTTGGGCCAAGGTTTCACCACCTACGGCGGCACTGTCGTCGCGTGATCGTCCGGCGGCGCGCCCGCTGTCGTCGGCGAGCGCGCCGCTACCGGGTCTATCGCGCCGGCGTGCCCGTGCCGTCGATCCTGACGACCTGCGCGTTCACCGTGCTCGCCGCGTCGCTCGCCAGATAGGCGACCACCGCCGCGGGCTCTGTCGGACTGATCGCGGCGAGGGCCACCTCGAGTTCCGCGTTGTCGGTGGTGCCCGCGCCGTAACTGACCGTGTTGACGGTGATCCGGCGCGGCACGAAGTCCGGCGCCACGGCTTGGCCGAGCTGCTCGACCGCACCGCGCGTCGCGTCGTGCACCGCGCTGCCAGGATCCGCGGGATCGCAGACGTTGATGACCCGGCCTTCGTCGGCCAGGTGCGCGAGGGCCAGCTGGAGGCCGTGGAACACGCCCTTCACCGTCGCCGCGAAACCGCTGTCGAACGCCTCCGAGCTGAGCTTGGGGAACGGCTCGGACTCCGGCACCGCCGCGGTGTTGACCAGCAGGTGCCATCCGCCGCAGTCTTCCAGCAGCGCGTGCACCAGTTCCTCGTACTCGGTGCGATCGGCGATGTCCGCCGCGAGCGCCAGCGCCTTGCCGCCTGCCTCGGTGATCTCCTTGACCACCTCCGCGGCGGGCTCCGGGAAGTGCGGATGCTGGATCACGACCTGGGCACCTTGCGCGGCAAGCGTTTTCGCGATCGACCTGCCGATCCCGGTGTAGGCCGCCGTCACCAGCGCGGTCTTGCCGGACAGCGGTTCGTCTGCGCGCACGCCATCGACGGGCTTGCTCATCTGCCGACCTTTCGTCGATTGCGGGTGTGGAGCTTCAGCGATGATATTCCCGGATTCGGTCCGATTACCCGTTCGAAGGGGCAAGTGACTTACGTGTCGGAGGATTGCTCGCGTGCGGCGAGTGCGGGCATCTGGCGCAAGCCCGACTCTTTGCGCACGGCCGTCACGAACTGGTATCGGGCCGTACGGAGTTGATCGATCGAATCTGTCGGCGCGTCCTTCGCTTCGAAACCGGGCGGTGGCGATCCGGCGCGCGATCGTCACCTCGCGCAGAAGCCCGTCCTACGCGTCGACGAACAGGTCGTTGGCCAGCGCGCCGTCCCCCGGGACCACGCGGTATCGGTCCAGATCCGTCACGCCGTTGGCACTCAGCACGTCCTCGTCGAGCAGCAGCTGGCCGGTGTAGGTCGCGGCGGGGCTGGTCACCATGAGCAGGGCGGCGTCGGCGCAGATATGCGCGGTGCGGGACGCCGCGACAGCTTCCGCGCCGCCGAGCAGGTTGCGCACCGCCGCGGTATCGATCTTGGTGCGCGGCCACAGCGAGTTCACGGCGATCCCGTAGGGCCGGAACTCGTGCGCCAAACCGATGGTGGCGATACTGATGCCGTATTTGGAGACGGTGTAGGCGACACCGTTGCCCACCCACTCTGGATTCATGTTGAGCGGTGGGGACAGCGTGACGATGTGCGGATTCCGTCCGGCTCGGGCCGAGACGCGCAGATGCGGGAGCGTCAGCTTCGACAGCAGGAACGGGGCGCGCAGGTTCACGGCTTGCATGTGGTCGTAGCGCTGCATACCGATCTGCTCGGCACCGGTCAGATCGACCGATCCGGCGTTGTTGACCAAGATATCGATGCCGCCGAACCGCCGCACGATCTGCTCGACCGCCCCGGCCATCGCCTTGTCGTCCCGGACATCCGCCACCAGCGGCAATACCGCGCCGCCTGCGGCCTCGGCTCGAGCGGCAGCGGTGTGAATGGTGCCCGGCAACTTGGGATGCGGTTCCTGAGTACGGGCGATCATCGCGACGTTCGCCCCCTCCGCCGCGAACCTGATCGCGATCGCCAGGCCGATGCCCCGGCTGGCTCCGGTGATCACCGCGGTCTTGCCGGCGAGCAAGCCCTCGACTGCCGCGTGGGAAGTAGATCCGTGCATAGCTGCTGCTGCCCTTCGGATTCGGGTCGATCGTGCTCCGAGGCTAACCGGCGTTCGCGGGAAGCGGCAGCGGTTCGGCCGCCCCCGCCGAGTGCCACGAATTCGCTGCCCTGGCCCACAAAGAAGGCCCCCGACCGGATACCGGTCAGGGGCCTTACCTTGTCGTCTCAACCACGAGTCGGGGTGACAGGATTTGAACCTGCGACCTCTTCGTCCCGAACGAAGCGCGCTACCAAGCTGCGCCACACCCCGTGAAGCGAACCTGGAGTAGCTTACAACAGGGTGGCGCGAGACGTTAAACCGGCAGGTCAGTCAGCCTTCGGTGGGGCGGATGCTGGTGAAGATGCGCTTGGCGGTCTCGGCGTCGAGTGCGTGCGGGACGCCGGTGTCGGCGGCGATCACCATGACGAAGTTCCCGGTGTCGTTGGGGAACGCGGCGGTGTAGACGGAGTACGCCTTCGCGCAGCCGGGCTTGGCGTCGGCGACGGTGCCCTTGGTCTCCACGAACATCCCGTGCTGGGAGCCGTCCAGCGAGGCCAGCGGCATGGGCAGGCCGGGTGTGCCGCCGGAGGTCGCCTTGTAGGCGAGCGTGGCGGTCTTCGTGCCGAGTTCGGTTGCCGCCTTGCCCGGGTCCGAGGTCTTGGAGCCGGTGAGGAAAGCGACGGTTCGGGTGGAGCCGGGGCAGTAGCCCTTGCCCTCGCTGGCCAAGCCTTTGCCCGCGACGGCGTTCGGCGGTTCGCCGAAGCCGCCGATGGTGCCTTGCGGGGCGATGGTCCAGTCGGCGGGCACGTCGTAGGCAGCGCCGCTGTCGGGCGCTTTGACGACCTGGTAGCCGGGAATGAGCGGAGTCTTGTCGGCTGACCCGCGCGCGGTCGTGGTCGGCGCGGGCTTGGTCGTCGCGGGGACGGTCGAGTTCGCGGCGGCGGCGGCGGTGGTCGTGAGGGCGCTCACCATCGACGGCGGGCTGTCCTGCGCCGAATCCTCCGACTTCATCGTCGTCAAGGCGACTGCTCCGGCGACAAGAGCGGCCACCAGCAATGCCACCAGTCCGGCCGACAGGATCAGCTTTCCTTTCGGACTGTTCTGCTGCGGTGGCAGTGTCGCGAATCCGCCCTGCGGAGCGGACTGATACCGCCCGTCGGGCGCGGTGCCGTAATGCCCAGGTCCGCCGACCGGTTGCCACTGCTGCGCCGGTGGGCCGAGCCTATCGGCGTGCAGATAGCCGAGCAGGGTGGGCGCTGAGTCACTCGGTGCGGGACCCGGCCCCGGGCCGCCGAAGGGACCGTGCTGGTCGAGTGCGCCGAGCGGTTGCCCGAGCATGGTCGGGTCGTTGCGCCCGTGGGCGCTGGGAACCGGCTCCGCCTGCGGCGGCCACTGCCCCGACGGTGGCTGCCCGAGGGATCGGGCCAGCATCGTCGGATCGTTGCGGCCGCCCTGGTCGGGTGGCGCGGTATCCGGCTGTCGGCCGCCCAGCGACGGGCCGAGCAAGGTCGGATCGGCCAGTGCGGGCGTGTTCGCCGACGAACCGCTGTCCGCCATCCAGGATGTGGCGGGATCACTCTGCCCGCCCGGTTGCCATTGGAGCGTCGGCGCGGGCTCTTCGTTCGGCGGCCATTGCGTGGCGGGGTCGGGCTGCCACGGATAGGGCGATGCGCCCCCGTCACCGGCGCCCGGCAACTGCGACGTCGGCGCGGGCCCGCTCGAGTTCAGCGGCCGCCATCCCGAAGCGTGGCCGGAGGACTGATCTTCCGCGCCGCGCTGCCAAGGGGTGACCGGGGGACGTCCGGCTTCGTCGGCCCCGGACGGCTGCCACGGTGACGACTGCCGCGGAGTTCCCGGCTGTGCCCCGGCGTTCGGCTGGCGAGGGTCGTCACCGGATGGGGCGGAGGCGAAACGCGGTGGACCGGAATGCTGTTGCCGAGGAGTCGGCGGCCCGGCGGACCGCCCCGGAGTCGTCGGGTCGTCGCGCCGGTCGTCGAATCCACTCACAGTTGTCCCCTACCTGACACATGTCTCGGCAGGGGACATTAGCGGGCGACGGCCTCCGATGCCGACACACCGTGGCCCGTGTCGGCTCCCGGCCGCTTCGGCGTCGCGGCGACCAGGGTCAACAAGGTCGCCTCCGGGCGGCAGCAGAATCGGTACGGCGCCCAGGGGGAGGTGCCGATGCCGGCGGAAACATGCAGCTGGGTGTGCTCACCCCACTTCGACGCACCCTTCACCCGGGACCGGTCGATCCCGCAGTTGGTGACCAGGGCGCCGTAGCCGGGCAGGCAGAGCTGGCCGCCATGGGTGTGCCCGGCCAGCACCAGGTCGTAGCCGTCCTCGGCGAAGCGGTCCAGTACCCGGGGCTCGGGCGAGTGGGTGAGGCCGATCCGCAGGTCCGCCAGCGGGTTCGGGGCGCCTGCGACGGTGTCGTAGCGGTCGCGCTGCAGGTGCGGATCGTCGACGCCCGCGGTGGCGATGCGGATACCGGCCACCTCGAGGTCGCGGCGCACGTGCGTCAGGTCGAGCCAGCCGCGCTCGTTGAAGGCCGCGCGCAGGTCCTTCCACGGCAGCGGCGCGCCGTACGTGCGGCGATGGTCCTTCTTGAAGTAGTTCAGCGGGTTCTTCGCCACCGGCGCGAAGTAGTCGTTGCTGCCGAAAACGAAAAGGCCCGGGCGGGAGAGCAATCCGCCGAGGGCCTGGACCACCGCGGGCACCGACTTCTGATGCGAGAGGTTGTCGCCGGTGTTGATCACCAAGTCCGGCTCCAGCCGGTCCAGCTCCCGTAGCCACTGCTGTTTGAGCTTCTGGCCGGGCATCATGTGCAGGTCACTCAGGTGCAGCACCCGCAGCGACGACGACCCCGGCGCCAGCACAGGCATGGTCGCCTCCCGCAGAACGAAGGCGTTGCGTTCGACCAGCGAGGCGTAGCCGATTCCGGCCACCGCGGCCCCAGCGGCTCCCAGCGCGGTCGTGCGTACAGCAGAGGTCGAGATCACGGGCATTTGCCCAGCATAGGTGACCTCGCTCGAGAGCGCCGAGTGTGTTTCCGCACAAGCGCCCCTTTATCGGGCGGGAAAACGGGCGACGCGGCAAATGTAGTGGGACCGCCGCGCCGCAGCGGCTACCGTGATCGGCATGTCGGAACTCAAATCGCAGCTGCGGGCGGACCTGACCGCCGCGATGAAAGCCAAGGACACGCTGCGCCTTTCCACGTTGCGGATGCTGCTGTCGGCGATCCAGAACGCCGAGGTCGCCGGTTCGCAGGCCCGTGAGCTCACCGACGCCGAGGTCGTCTCCGTTCTGCAGAAGGAGTCGAAGAAGCGCAACGAATCCGCCGAGGTGTACACGCAGGCCGGGCGCGGCGAACTGGCGGCGAACGAGCACGCCGAGGCGCGCATCATCGACGAGTATCTGCCGTCCCAGCTGACCGAAGCAGAGGTCGCCGATCTCGCCGACACCGCCATCGCGCAGGTCGCCGAGGAGATCGGGGAGCGTCCCGGTATGCGCCAGATGGGCCAGGTCATGAAGATCGCCACCGGGCTCGCCGCGGGCAAGGCCGACGGCTCGCGCATATCGGCCGCGGTGAAGGCGCGGCTGTAGGGCAGCGCCGCGAAAGGGGCCGCGAACCGTGTGGTTCGCGGCCCCTTTCTGCTGCTCAGCGCGGGATCGGGATCGGAATCGGGATCGGTGGCAGCCGCGGCGGTAGCGGCAGCCCCGGAATGCCCGGCGCCGGTGGGGGCGGCCCCGGCGGCGGCGCGGCTCGGACGGTGCCGTCGCTGATGTAGAGCGTGACCACCGAACCGGGGATCGCCGAGCCGTTCGGCGCGGTGCCCATCACGGTGCCCTTGGGCCGATCGCCCGCCCCCGTCACCGGCGACACCTGGAAGCCCGCCGCCACCAGCTTGGCGGTCGCCTCACCCTGGGTCAGGCCGACGACGTCGGGTACCTGGGCGTTGTTCGCGCCGCGCACGTACTTGTCGTCCAGCGGCGGCAGCGCGGGCGGCGGAAACAGCGGTATCACCGGTTTGATCGCGTTGAACCAGGTGCGCGCCGGTTCGTTACCGCCGAACAGGTTGCCGTCGCCGCAGTTGCGCAGCGGGAACGAGCAGATCTCCCCGGGAGTGGGGCTGTCGCCGTAGACGTAGACCGCGGAGGCGAGCGAATTGGTGAACCCGAGGAAGGCCGAGGAGCGGTGGCTCTCGGTGGTACCGGTCTTGCCCGCCATCGGGAGGTTCCAGCCCACCGACTGGGCCGCGGCCGCCGCCGTGCCCGCGGTGTCGTCCTTGCTCATCGCGTTGGCGAGGGTGTTCGCCAGGCCGGGTTCGACGACCTGCTCGCAGGCCTGCTGGGTCAGCGGTACCTGCTTGCCCTGGCGGTCGATGACCTCCTTGATCGGGTTCGGCGGGCACCACCGGCCGCCCGAACCCAGCGTCGCGGCGACGTTGGACAGCTCCAGCGGGTTGATCGCGACGGGGCCGAGGGTGAACGAGCCGAGGTTCTGGTCCTTGATCATGTCGGCCAGGCTCTGGTTGCCGTGGCCCGAGGTGCCCGCTTCGGTGAACGAGCGCATGCCGAGCCGGACCGCCATGTCGACGGTCGGGGTGACCCCGACGGCCTGGATCAGCTTGACGAACGCGGTGTTCGGCGACGTGGCCAGCGCCTCGGTCACCGACATGGGCGACTTGTACCGGCCCGCGTTCTCGACGCAGTAGGTGGCGGGCGGGCATCCGCGCGCACCACCGTTACCCATGCCCCTTGCCTCGAACCGGCCGGGCACTTCCAGCTGGGCGTCGATGCCCAGCCCCTTCTCCATGGCCGCGGCGGTCGTGAAGACCTTGAAGATCGAGCCCGCGCCGTCACCGACCATCGAGTACGGCTGCGGCTGCACCGTCTCGCTCGCGTCCCGGTTGAGGCCGTAGGTGCGACTGCTGGCCATCGCGAGTACCGGATGCGAATCCTGCCCCGGCGCGACCACGGACATGACTTCCGCGATGTTGTCCAGGTTCGGGTTGGCCGCGTCGGTCACCGCCCGCTTCACCGAGTCCTGCACGGCCGGATCGAGGGTGGTCCTGATCAGGTAGCCGCCCTTCTCGATCTGTTCGCGGCTGATGCCCGCGTTGGCCAGGTACTGCAGCGCGTAGTCGCAGAAGAAGCCGCGGTCGTTGGCCGCGATGCAACCGCGCGGCAGGCCCTTGGGCTCCGGCAGCACGCCCAGCGGCTTGGTCTTGGCCTCGCGAAACTCCTCGGCGCGGCTGGGGATGTTCTGGATCATGGTGTCCAGCACCGTGTTGCGCCGGGCCAGCACGCCGTCCGGGTTGGTGTAGGGGTTCAGCTTGGACGAGCTCTGCACCATGCCCGCCAGCATCGCGGCCTGCGACACGTTCAGCTCGGCCGCGTCGACGCCGAAGTAGGTCTTCGCTGCGTCCTGGATGCCGTAGGAGGAGTTTCCGAACGGGACGAGGTTGAGATACCTGGTGAGGATCTCGTCCTTGGTCAGCTCACGGTCCAGGGTGAGCGCCATCCGGATCTCGCGGATCTTGCGGGCGGGGGTGGTCTCGATGGCGGCGCGGCGTTCGGCGTCGGTCTTGGCGACCACCAGCAGCTGGAAATTCTTCACGTACTGCTGATCCAGCGTCGACGCGCCCTGCTGCACCTCGCCGCTGGTGGTGTTGGTGAGGAATGCGCGCAGCGTGCCCTGCCAGTCGACGCCCTCGTGCTCGGCGAAGCGGCGGTCCTCGATGGACACGATCGCCAGTTTCATGTCGTTGGAGATCCGGTCGCTGGGGACCTCGAATCGGCGCTGCTCGTACAGCCAGGCGATCGGATTGCCCGCCGCGTCGACCATGGTCGAGACCGCGGGCACCGTTCCCTCGACCAGCTCCGCGGAGACGTTGTCGACGGCGTCGGCGGCGCGGTTGGAGACGAACCCGAAGCCGCCGGCGAGCGGGAACAACAACCCGGCGACGAGCACGGAGGCCAGCACGCAGCTGCCGGCCAGGCGCGCGAGCGTATGTGTGATCGGCACGAATCAAGACTACGGGTTGCCATCCGAGCCTTCTTGGCGGCATTTGTCCGGAGCCCGGAACTGGTTGTTCGCGAACCGGAATGGGCGTGTCGCGCGATCGCGACCGGCGTGTCGCACAAGGGCCCGCCCGCAATCTGCCTGCCCGTCCTGTGCGTGCCCGGCTTTGCAGGGACGGACGTACCAAAAAATCTCGAGGTGGTCTTGCGCAAGCGCCATACCTTTACCTAGATTGAGAACCCAGTGTGATAGAGCTAACACTCAAAGTGGAATGTGGTGCACTTCGCAGCGGGGTTTGGGTGCTGCGTGGTGACAACGCGATTCTGGAGCGCCGTTGACCCGGTGTTCGGACTGCAAAGGGGCACACCAAATGCACATGACAACCCCCATCGCTCGATTGGACGTGGAGCAGGCCGAAGCAAGGATCGCCTGGGTAGCCCAGGCCCGATGCAAGGAAGTGGATCCCGATCAGTTGTTCGTCCGCGGCGCGGCGCAGCGCAAAGCGGCGACGATCTGCAGGCACTGCCCGGTGCTCATGCAGTGTGGTGCCGACGCGCTGGACAATCGCGTCGAGTTCGGTGTGTGGGGCGGCATGACGGAGCGGCAGCGCCGCGCCCTGTTGAAGCAGCATCCGGAAGTGACCTCGTGGGCCGATTTCTTCCAGGCCCAGCGCCAGCATCAAGTGGCGATGTAGTCCAGCTCGAACCGAAACGGAGCCCGCGCGAGCGGGCTCAGTTTCGTTTCAGGACCGATATTTCCGTTCGGAGCAATAGCGGATACGCCTAAGTATCAGGCGGTCGCGCGCGCCGTGCCGGCGAGCTGATCGCCGACCACCCGCAGCGCGTCGAGATCGGAGACCTCGAACGGGAGCGCGGTGACCGAGACGATCGGTACGCGCGGGTGCGCGCCCGTGAAGCGGTGCAGCAGATGCTGCTCGCGCTTGTCGGTGGCGACCCGGCGGGCATGGACTCGCAGCACCGCCGCGGTGAGCGGATCGGATCCGGCCACCTGGTCGGCGGCGGTGAGCGCGTGATCGGCCGACAGCGAGCTCAGCACCGGATGCGTGCGGTTGAGCACCAATCCCGCCAGCGGCATGCGCTCGGTGGAGAGGCGATCGACGAAGAACGAGGCCTCCCGCAGCGCGTCCGGTTCCGGCGCCGCCACCACGAGAAAGTGCGTGCCCGGCTTCGACAGCATCGCGAAGGTCCGCTCCGCCCGCTCCTGGAAGCCGCCGAACAGCGATTCCAGAGACTGCAGGAAGTTCGACGCGTCCTTGAGCATCTGCCCGCCCACGACGGTGGACACGCCCCGGACGGCCAGGCTCATCGCGCCGGTCACCAACCGGGTCACGCCGCGGCCGGGAGCCATGATCACCCGGATCATCCGGCCGTTGAGGAAGTTGCCCAGCCGCTTGGGAGCGTCCAGGAAGTCGAGCGCGTTGCGCGAAGGCGGCGTGTCGACCACGATCAGGTCCCATTCGCCCCGGTGGGCCAGCTGGCCCAGCTTCTCCATCGCCATGTACTCCTGCGTGCCGCCGAAGGAGGAAGCGACCGTTTGATAGAAGGGGTTGGCGAAGATCTGGTCGGCTTTCTCCCCGCTGGTGTGCTCGAGCACCATGTCGTCGAACGTGCGACGCATGTTGAGCATCATCGCGTACAGCTCGCCCTTGACCTCCGGGCCGAGCGCCACCCGCTGCGGATTGTTGCCGAGGTCGGCGACGCCCAGTGACTGGGCCAGCCTGCGCGCGGGGTCGATGGTGAGCACCACGACCTTGCGTCCCTGCTCGGCGGCGCGCAGCGCGATGGCGGCGGCGGTGGTGGTCTTGCCGACGCCGCCGGAACCGCAGCAGACCACTACGCGGGCGGAGGGGTCGGCGATGATCCGTGAGACATCCAGCGGGGCAGCCGTGGGGTGGGTCGGCGTGCTCATCGGACTCCCTGTGCGGTGAGGTGTTCGGCTAGTTCGTACAGCCCGCCCAGATCCATCCCGTCGGGCAGGGCGGGCAGGTAGAGCCGGGAAATGTCGACCTTGGCGAGTTCCTCGGCGCTGTCGTCCTGTGCTTGCAGCGTGGCGGAGTGCTCGACCGTTTCGGTCAGCAGGCCCTGGAAGTCACTGTCGGAGAGGGTGATCCCGGCGGAGGCGAGGCCGGCGCGAACGGCGTCGGCGTCCAGATCGCCCGCGGCGGCCCGAGCGCGCAGCTCGGGCGGGAGCTGGCCTTCGGTCGCGCGGTTCACGATGACGGTGCCGATGCGCAGGTCGGCGGCGGTGAGCTCGGCGATCGCGTCGGCCGTTTCCTGGACCGGCAGCGCCTCGAGCAGCGTGACCAGATGGATCATCGTCTGGTCGGAGTGCAGCAACTGCGAGACGCCCTCGGCCTGCGAGGCGATCGGCCCGCCCTTGGCCACCTCGGCCATGGCCTTGGTGACGTCGAGGAAGCCCGCGATCCGGCCGGTGGGCGGGGCGTCGACCACGATTTCGTCGTAGACCCGTTTGCCGGACTTGTCCACGCGCACCGCGCACTCTTTGATCTTGCCGGTCAGGATGACGTCGCGCAGACCGGGCGCGATCGTGGTGACGAACTCGATGGCGCCCATCCGGCGCATCGCCCGTCCCGCGAAGCCCAGGTTGTAGAACATGTCGAGGTATTCGAGGAAGGCGTGCTCGATGTCCAGCGCCAGCGCGACGACTTCGCCGCCGCCGTCCGCGGTGGCGATCCGGGTCTCGGTCGGCGGCAGCGGCGGCAGATCGAACAGCTGCGCGATCGATTGCCTGCTCTCCACCTCGACCAACAGCACGCGCCGTCCGCCCGCGGCGAGCGCCAGCGCCAACGCTGCGGCGACCGTCGACTTGCCCGTGCCCCCCTTACCGGAGACGTAGTGCAAGCGGGCCTGCTCAGCGCGCTTCGGCCACCCTGTGTCCAGTCCCGGCTCTGCCGAAAGCGGCACTGCTGTTGGTACTCCCACGCTCGCGAGCCTATAACTGGTTCGCCGCTACGAGTCACCGGCCGTACCAGACGGGCCGTTGAACGCCTGGTCACAGGTCATACCTGGGGCGTCGCTCACACCCGGCGAGTTGCCGATGCTCACACGAATCCGCCGTATGTCGCGGACCATCCGCGGTACTTCCACAGGCATCGGTCGCCCCTGGCGGCCCCTGCCAGACGGCCCGCGCCTTCCACGGCAAGCAAGACAGCATTGCCATTGCGTCCTAGGCCCGCGCCCGCGTGATGCCCGCGTACGCAAGCGTGGCCGCCCCGCCGGTGCTGCGGCTGAAGAACCGAACTCCGAGTGTGTGGCTCAGCTCCTGCCGCAACCAGATCGGCCCAACCACCGGTTTCGAGCGAAGCGAGACCGAGCATGCGCCGTTCGCGGCCCGGCGAGCCACCAGAGGGCCGCGAACACGCAGCGCCGAAGGCGCTGCAAATCGAACACAGCTACGCTCTCGCACATGAGTGATACGACCCTGTGGGAGTACGCGACCGTGCCGCTGCTGACGCACGCGACGAAGCAGATTCTCGACCAGTGGGGAGCCGACGGGTGGGAGCTGGTCACCGTGCTGCCCGGCCCGACCGGTGAGCAGCACGTCGCCTACCTCAAGCGTCCCAAGTAGAGGAGGGTGAGGCAGTGACCCAGTGGGAGAAGAACCTCGCCGAACTCGGCATCACCCTGCCGCCGGTCGTTGCTCCGGTCGCGGCTTACATTCCCGCGATCCGGACCGGGTCGCTCGTCTACACCTCCGGGCAGCTGCCGTTCGTGAACGGCCAGTTGTCCGCGGTGGGCAAGGTCGGTGCGGAGGTTTCGGTCGAGGCGGCCAAGGAGGCGGCCCGGCTGTGCGCGTTGAACGCGCTGGCCGCGGTGCACGACCTGGTCGGGCTGGACGCGGTGGTGCGCATTGTGAAGGTGGTCGGATTCGTCGCTTCGGCACCGGGATTCGGTGATCAGCCGGTCGTGATCAACGGTGCGTCGGAGTTCCTCGGTCAGGTCTTCGGTGACGCGGGCAGACACGCGCGCTCGGCCGTCGGCGTCGCCGAACTTCCCCGCGACACCCCCGTCGAGGTCGAACTGATCGCCGAGGTGCGCTAGACCGGAACTATCGGCTCCGTTTCTATCCGAGGTTATGCGATGACTGCGACGACATTGACACACCCCGCCTATGGGCAGCTCCGGCAGGTCACCGAGACGGCGGCGGTGCTGCTCGCCGACAATCCGGGCCAGATGACCTTGGAGGGAACCAACACCTGGATCCTGCGCGCGCCCGGAGAGACGGACTGTGTGGTGGTGGACCCGGGGCCGAAGGACAAGTCGCACTGTGCCGCGATCGCCGAGGCTACCGGCGGCCGGGTCGCCCTCACCTTGGTCACCCACCGTCATCACGACCACACCGGCGGCATCGATCGCCTGGTCGAGCTGACCGGAACACCGGTGCGGGCCAAGGATTCCGCCTTCCTGCGCGGCTCGGATGCCCCGCTCGCCGACGGCGAGGTGATCGAGGCCGCGGGCCTGCGGATCACCGTGCTGGACACCCCGGGCCACACCGGCGACTCGGTCAGTTTCGTCCTCGACGACGCGGTGCTGACCGGTGACACCATTCTCGGCTCGGGCACCACGGTGCTCGACTCCACCGACGGCACGCTGGCCGACTATCTGTCCTCGCTGGACCGGCTGGTGGAGGCGGGCAAGGGCAAGGCTTTGCTGCCCGCGCACGGCCCGGATCATCCGGACCTGGAGCCGGTCGCCCGCTACTACATCGCGCATCGGCACGAGCGTCTCGGCCAGGTGCGGGACGCACTGCGGACGCTCGGCCCGAATGCGGGCGCGATGGCGGTGGTGCGGAAGGTGTATTCCGACGTGGACAAGCGGTTGTGGCCGGCCGCGCGCAGCTCGGTGCAGGCGCAGCTGGACTACCTGCGCGTGCACGGCTAGGCGAACGACACAACGCCGGGTTCAGTGGAGCGCTGAACCCGGCGTTCGCCGTATGAGTGCGCTGCCGTATGAGTGCGCTACCGCGCGCGGCGGGCCAGGCGCTCGGAGTCGGAGATGAGCACGCTCTTGCCCTCCAGACGCAGCCAGCCGCGATGCGCGAAGTCGGCGAGCGCCTTGTTCACGGTCTCGCGGGAGGCGCCGACCAGCTGGGCGATCTCCTCCTGGGTGAGGTCGTGGGTGACCCGCAGCGCGCCCGCCTCCTGGGTGCCGAAGCGCTGCGCGAGTTGCAGCAGCGCCTTGGCGACCCGGCCGGGAACGTCGGTGAAGATCAGATCGGCCAGGTTGTTGTTGGTCCGGCGCAGGCGGCGTGCGAGAACGCGCAGCAACTGCTCGGCGATCTCGGGCCGCTGATCGATCCAGGTCTTGAGGGCGTCGCGATCCATCGTCACCGCGCGCACCTCGGTCACCGTGGTGGCGGTGGAGGTGCGCGGCCCCGGGTCGAAGATCGACAGTTCACCGAACATGTCGGACGGGCCCATGATGGTCAGCAGGTTCTCGCGTCCGTCGGGCGAACGGCGTCCGATCTTCACCTTGCCGGAGGTGATGATGTACAGCCGGTCGCCCGGCTCGCCCTCGTTGAAGATGACGTGGCCACGCGGGAAATCCACCGGTTGAAGTTGCTTGGCGAGGGCGGCCACCGCAGTGGGCTCGACGCCCTGGAAGATGCCTGCTCTGGCGAGGGCCTCGTCCACGAATGTGCTCCTTATGGGAAATGGCTCTGTACTGGACCGAAGCGACTCGGCCAACAGCGCAGTCTACGCGGCGTGCCTCCAGGGTAGTGACGGACACCACGTAACGAGTGGATTGCGCGACGCTCGCGCCGTGTCAGCTCGCGCGAGCCACATCCAGCTCCTCGCCGCGGGAGCGGCGCCTGCGCATACGGGCCACGGCGGCGGGGAGGCCGAGCTTCGTCAGCTCCTTCACCTCGGCGTTGCTTGCCTTGTCCAGGTACTGCTGAACCTCTTCGTCGGGTTCGAGAAGTTTGCGGAGCCGGTTCTCGACCCGCTCCATACCCAGTGCGAACAGCATCAACACCACTGGGAAGAGCACCACAGCGAGTCCTTGCATGACGAGCAGTAAACACCGTCGAGGTCTCAGATGGAACACGGCAACTGAACTGGAAGGGCAACGTTGTCCGCCGGTTCCGTATGGTGGACGCGTGCGCGTCTCCCCCTCCACCGCCGCCGGGAACGGGCTTGCCCCCGGCTCCGAACCCTCCGAAACGCCGCCGGTCACCGCTGCGGCTCCGAGACGGAAAACCAGGGCGCGACAGGCGGAAACCCGGCTCGGGCTGGTCCGCAGGGCGCGCCGGATGAACCGCGAATTGGCGGCCGCTTTCCCCGACGCGCACTGTGAGCTGGATTTCACCACTCCGCTCGAATTGGCGGTCGCGACAATACTTTCCGCCCAGTGCACCGACGAGCGAGTGAATCTCACCACCCCCGTGTTGTTCGCCCGCTACCCGGACGCGCGCGCATATGCCGAGGCCAACCGGGCGGAGCTGGAGGAATACATCCGGCCGACCGGGTTCTTCCGGAACAAGGCCGCCTCGCTGATCGGACTCGGCCAGGCACTGCTGGAGCGGTACGACGGTGAATTGCCTCACACCCTGACCGAACTGGTCCAGCTGCCCGGCATCGGACGCAAGACCGCGAACGTCATCCTCGGTAACGCGTTCGGAGTGCCCGGCATCACAGTCGACACCCATTTCGGCCGCTTGGTGCGCCGCTGGGGATGGACCGACGAGGAAGATCCGGTGAAGGTCGAGCACATCGTCGGTGCGCTGATCGAGCGCAAGGAGTGGACGATGCTCTCGCACCGCGTGATCTTCCACGGCCGGCGGGTCTGCCACTCCCGCAAGCCCGCCTGCGGCACGTGCGTGCTGGCCAAAGACTGCCCGTCGTTCGGGATCGGGCCGACCGATCCGGAGGCCGCGGCCAAACTGGTGAAAGGGCCGGAGCGGGAGCATCTGCTCGAGCTGGTGGGCCGGTGAGTTCGGAGCCCTCGGGCCGAAGGGGTACGGGTCATGCGTGGCGTTGGGCGCTTGCCGGTCTGATCGCGGTGGTGGCGCTGGCGGTCGCGGTGTGGCCGCGCGGCGACGACGGCGAGACGACGGGACCACGGTCCACATCGCTCGCCACCGGCGTTCCCGATGACCTGCGCGCCGCCGCCGGTCTGCCGGATTGCCCGAGCGCCGCCGCCACCGGGAACGGTCCGCTGGCCGGGATAACCCTGGAGTGCTTGGCGAACGGCAGGCCGGTCGACCTGGCCGCCGCGCTGGCGGGCAAGCCGGCCCTGCTGAACCTGTGGGCCTACTGGTGCGCACCGTGCGCCCAGGAGTTGCCGTATTTGCAGCAATACGCCCAACGCGCCGGAAACGCGATTACGGTGCTGACCGTGCACAGCGACCCTGATGAGGCCAAGGCCCTGTCCCGGCTGCGTGGACTGGACGTCCACCTGCCCGGTGTGCTCGACGCCGACGCGCGGGTGCGCACGGCCGTCGACGCCCCCGCGGTGCTGCCGATCTCGGTGCTGGTGCGGGCCGACGGCTCGGTCGCCGAGGTCGTGGTGCGCGCTTTCGAGGGGGTGGATGACATCGCGAACACGGTCGCGGGCAAGCTCGGAGTGGCCGCATGACAATGCGGGTGGACAAATCAATGGTGGAGGTGTCGGTGCGGGCGGTCAGTCGGGGACGCATGCGCGGGGGAGGTGTGCGTTGACGATCGAGCTGCCGCGGGATCTTCCTGCGTGGCTGGCCCGCTCGGCGGAACCGTCCGCCGATGGCGCCGACACTTTGACCAGGGCGCGGGCGTTGCGCCGCGCCTTGACCGTGACCTCGAAACCGCGCCAAGCCGCCGTGCTCGTGCTGTTCGGTGGCTCACCGGAGGCTGACCCGGACGCTCCGGGCGGACTGCCCGCCGATGCCGAAGTGCTGCTCACCCAGCGTGCGTCCACGATGCGCCAGCATCGCGGGCAGGTCGCGTTCCCCGGCGGCGCGGTGGACCCGGAGGACGCCGGGCCGATCGACACCGCGCTGCGCGAGGCGTGTGAGGAGACCGGCCTGGACCGTGCGGGCGTCGAGCCGTTCGCGGTGTTGCCGAAACTGTTCGTGCCGCCCTCCCGGTTCGACGTGACACCCGTCATCGCGTACTGGCGCACGCCAGGAGCGGTACGGGTGGTGAACGAGAGCGAGACCGAACGGGTCGTGCGCGTCCCGCTGGCCCAGCTGCTCGATCCGGCGAATCGCTTCCTGGTCCGCAGCACCCTCGGCTATCAGAGCCCGGCGTTCCAGGTGGACGGGATGCTGGTGTGGGGTCTGACCGGCGGCATCCTGGCCGGGATCAGCAAGGCGTCGGGCTGGGACCGGGAGTGGGACCACGAGGACGTTCGTGACCTGGAGACCGCACTCGCCGCCGTGGGGATGACGTTATGAGTTCGTCGGCCTGGCTCGACATCGCCGTCGTGCTGCTCGCGCTGCTGGCCGCCTCCTCGGGTTGGCGGCAGGGTGCGGTGGCCTCCGCACTGGCCTTTCTCGGCGTGGTGCTCGGCGCCGTCGCGGGCATCCTGATCGCGCCGCACATCCTGGTGCACGTCGACGAGGGCCGCACCAGAGTGCTCACCGGTGTGCTGCTGATCGTGGTACTGGTGATCGTCGGCGAGGTCGCGGGCATGGTGCTCGGCCGCGCCGCGCGCAGCGGCATGCGTCATCCGTTCACCCGCAGCGTGGACAGCGTGGTCGGCGCGGGGCTGCAGGCGGTCGCCGTGCTGGTCACCGCGTGGCTGCTGGCGCTGCCGCTGGCCACCTCGTCGCAGCCGGCCATCGCGACCGCGATCAACGGCTCGCGGGTTCTCGCCGACGTCAACGACGTCGCGCCGAATTGGCTGCGCAGGCTGCCCAACGAATTCTCCAAGCTGCTCAACACCTCCGGCTTGCCGGACGTGATCGGGCCGTTCGGGCGGGCGCCGATCGCGGCCGTCGAACCCCCTGATCCGAGCGTGCTGGCCAGCCCGGTCGCCGCGTCGCTGCAGCAGAGCGTGCTGCGCATCCGCGGCGTCGCCCCGAGTTGCCAACGTGCTCTGGAAGGTTCCGGGTTCGTGATCGCGCCGGAGCGCGTGATGACCAACGCGCACGTCGTCGCGGGCACCACGAGCATCGATGTCGACACGGCGTCCGGCTCGCTGCCCGCTTCGGTGGTGCTGTTCGATCCGTTCACCGATGTCGCGGTGCTCTCGGTCCCCGGGCTCACCGCTCCGGTCGTCCCCCAGGCGCCCGCGCCCGCCCGTTCCGGCGCGAGCGCCATCGTGCTCGGCTACCCGGGCGGTGGCCGGTACACGGCGAGCGCGGCACGCATTCGCGAGACCCTCGATCTGACCGGGCCGAACATCTACCGGGACGGAACGGTGAAGCGCGAGGTGTACACGGTGCGCGGGCTCGTTCAAGCGGGCAATTCCGGTGGGCCGCTGGTGGATACGCAGGGACAGGTGCTCGGAGTCGTCTTCGGCGCCGCGGTGACCGACAACGACACCGGCTATGTCCTGACGCTCAACGAGGTCCGTTCCGAACTGGAGGCTTCGGAGCGTTCCGCAGGCCCGGTCGCCACCGGAGCATGTGTGCTCAGCTGATCTCGCCGTGTTCCTCGCGATTCCGGTCGGTACCGGAATCCGGGGTTCCCGGCGAGGCCGGGGCGGTCAGGTCAGCAGTTTCGCGAGTTCTGCCGTAACCACGTCCGGGTTCTCCTGGTGCGCGAAATGGGCCGCGCCGGGGACCCGGACCAGGCGTCGTTGCGGCGACCATTCATGCCCGCGACGGAACGTCGCGGGCAGGATGTAGGGGTCCAGGTCGCCCCGCATGGCGAGGACCGGGATGTGGACAGGGTCGCGCATGGTCGCCATGAAGCGGCGGCCGTCCGGCCGCCACTGGCTGCGGAAGGCCCAGCGCTGGTACTCCAGCGCGCAATGCGCGGCGCCGGGGATCTGGATGGCCGAGCGCATCCGCCGCGCCGTATCCACGAATTCGGCGGAGCCCGACCAGCCCACGCTCACCCGCTGCCGCAGCAACCGTTCCACCTCGAAGCCGTCGGCGGTGGTCAGCAGATGCTCGCCGTACCGGGGCAGCTGATAGCGAAGAAAGTTCGGCAGCCAGGCCGAGCGCTGGCGGCGGTTGCGCAGCACCGAACTCTTCAGCGCCGACGGATGCGGCGAGGCGACCAGCGCGATGGAGCGAACCAGCCGCGGGTGCAGCACCGCGGTGGTCCAGCAGACCAGTCCGCCGTCGGCGTGCCCGACCAGCGTGGCCTCGGTGTAGCCGAGTGCCCGGATGAGCCCGGCGACGTCACCGGCGAGCGTCCAGCCGTCGTAACCACGCGGCGGCTTGTCGCTGTCGCCGTAGCCGCGCAGGTCCACGGCCACGGTGCGGTAGCCGAGTTCCGCCAGCCCGGTCAATTGGTGCCGCCAGGACCACCAGAAGTCCGCGAAGCCGTGCAGCAGCACGACCAGTGGGGCATCGGACCGCTCGGGCGCCGCGTCCACGACGTGGAATCGAATGCCGTTGGCGTGCACGTCCCGATGTGTCCACGGTCCGTCGTAACGGACGCTGGACGGATCCGGAAGCAAGTTCGCCGACACGGCGACCGAGCCTAGTAGCCGCCGTACCGGCTCGCGAACGCGCGCCTAGGAAGTCCGCTTCTCCAGCGCGAGACGGTCCTCGTGCGCGGCCGCGCCCAGGCCGTGCGGCAGCACCGTGCGCGCCTGCTTGAGCGAGTCGATCGTCTTCTCCGGCGCGCGCAGTTTCTTCACCCGCAGGTACCCGAGCAACGCCAGCACCGCGGTGGCCACGATCATCAGCAGGAAGACGATCAGGAAGGCCGCCCAGCGCGCCAGCCACACGTCGAGCAACTCGCCGAGGAAGAAGAAAAAGAAGAAGGTGCTGAACAGCAGCACGGTGAGCGCGAGGATGAAGTAGACGCTGCCCTGCAGGCCCTTCTTGATCTCACCGGTGACCTCGGCCTTGGCCAGTTCGACCTCGGCGCGGACCAGGGTCGACATCTGCTCGGCGGCGTCGCGGACCAGGGTCCCGAAGCTCGCGGAGCCGAGTGGATCGGCGTCCGTGAGGGGAATGGAGGTGACCGTACGACCGCGCTCCGCGTCGTTCCCGTTACCGCCGTGGTTGAAACTCACTTGGTCGACCCTTCTCCCTGTCCCGGCACTGCTTCAACTCCCGTTCGATCGGCGGCGTTCCCGGTGCCTCCGTGGTCACGCAGGCTACCGCCTCAGGACGGATCGCTCGCGCCGCCGTGCTGTTCACGTTGTAGCGCACGGGCGTCCCGCCGAGCCTGGTGGACACGCCCACGCCGCAACAGTAGCGCCGAACCGGCGAGCGACGCCGCCATTGATGTGACCAACACAGCGGCTTTCGCCAACTCGACGGCGGAACCGTCCGCGACGTCGGCGAGCGCGAGTTCCGCCACCAGAAGGCTAACCGTGAAGCCGATCGCGCCGAGCACCGACAGGGCGAACATGTCCCGCCAGCCGAGTCCGCTGGGCCGCGTCGCGATGCCCAACCGGATTGCCACCCAGCTCATCCCGAAGATCCCGAGGGGCTTGCCCACCAGCAGACCCAGAATCACCGCGAGCGCGAGCCGATCGGTGAACAGCTCGCCGAAGACCGTGGGGTTCAACGGCACTCCGGAGGCGAACAGGGCGAAAAGCGGGACGCACAGTCCGGCGGAGACCGGCTGGAAGAGGTGCTCGAGCTGGGCGGCGGGCGCTACCCGTTCGCCGGGATCCGGGCGCACCCGGGTGAGCAGGCCGAGCGCGACACCGGCCAAGGTCGGGTGGATGCCCGCCTCGTGCAGTGCGTACCAGGCCACCGACGCCAGCGGGACGTAGAGCAACGGCGTACGGATTCGCGCGTGTTGCCCCAGCGCCCACCCCGCGAAGCATCCGGCGGCGATGAGCAGCCACAGCAGCGATACCGCGGTGGTGAACAGCACCGCGATCAGCACGATCGCCATCAGGTCGTCGACTACGGCGAGGCTGAGCAGGAACACGCGCGCGCCCACCGGGATGCGCGAACCGGTCAGCGCGAGCACGGCGAGCGCGAACGCGATGTCGGTGGCGACGGGGATGGCCCAGCCGCGGTCCATGCCCGGTATGCCGAACCCGACGACCGCCGCGATCAGCGCGGGGGTCACCACACCGCCGATCGCCGCGATGACCGGCAATGTGGCGCGTCTGCGGTCGGCCAGCTCGCCGACGACCAGTTCGCGTTTGAGTTCCAGCCCGGCGACGAAGAAGAACACGGCGAGCAGACCGTCCGCGGTCCAGTCGGCCAGGGTCAGTCGCAGGTGCAACGGCGGGATCGCGACGACCGTCTGGGTCATCGTCAGATAGCTCGCTCCCCACGGCGAGTTCACCCACAGCAACGCGGTCGCGGCCGCGATCAGAAGCAGTGCGCCGCCGACGGTTTCCGTGCGGAGGTAGCGGGACAGTTCCGAGCGCACTTGCGTGATCACGGGAAACCTTTCGGGCGGTGGGCAGGCAGCGCGGAGGCGGCACCCACCGGAGTCGGCTCTGCGGATGCGCGACCGCTTGCCGACCAGACTTCCCGGCACACCTTACGCAATCTTATCGGGTGCGGCCGGTGACGAATCCCGCCACCGGCCGCACTCAGCGCCGGGCGGTCAGTCCTTGCCGGCCCGGATCGCCTCGAAGACGCTCGGGTCCACCAGGGTGGAGGTGTCGCCGAGTTCGCGTCCTTCGGCGAC
This sequence comes from Nocardia abscessus, assembly GCF_015477775.1. Lineage (GTDB taxonomy): Bacteria > Actinomycetota > Actinomycetes > Mycobacteriales > Mycobacteriaceae > Nocardia > Nocardia abscessus_A. Next base: position 1,191,217 of record NZ_JADLQO010000001.1, read on the forward strand.
GTCGCGCAGGAGGCGGCGCATGATTTTGCCGCTGCGGGTTTTGGGGAGTTCGGGGACGATGTGGATTTCTCGTGGTCG
>NZ_JADLQO010000020.1 GCF_015477775.1 Nocardia abscessus
GGGCCAGCCGGTGCAGACCCTGCTGTACCGCGGTCGCAACCATTCGGTCCTCGTCGTGGCTGTAGGAAATGAACGCGTTGTATTCGTGTTGTCTGCTCCGCGGATCGGCCACCGCACCAGCATGGCGCACCCAATCCGTGCCGGTGCCGGAGACTGCTGAAAGTGCCTGCACGGGCTTCGCTGGCAACGTCGGTCACAAGCGCGGTGGAGAACGGTAGGTACGATCTGCATGCATTGGTCGGCGCGCGGGTCAAAATCCGGCCACTCGTGGTTCGCCCAAGCATGTTGCGGACGGAAGGGAAGGGTTCGGAAGCCCGTCCGACGCTCTAGTTAACATAATGTTGATTATCGGCGGAAATCTGGCGTGGTTGGCGATGTGGTGCTGCGCTGTATGGCGTTGCCGTTGTTCGCGTTTCATGGGCTGGCATGCCCAGCTCGATCGGTTCGGCTCCGGACTCCTGGTGAGAATGTCGTCGTCGCGTGGTTCGCCCGTTTCGGCGCTTTGTCCGTTTGGTGGAAATATTTCGGTGTATCTCGGTCCGATTGGTAAATCTTGGATTTTTCCTAGATTGAGCTCCCCTGCTCTAGTCGCAAACCGCATCTAATCGTCACAGTGACGAATTGTGGTGCGCTCGACGTGTAGCGGGTCATGTGATGGCTTTTGTTTCACAGTCCAGTGATTGGTGATTGGCTCTGGTTGTGAGGTCCAGTTGCGGGCACGCTGGTGCGGTGCTGGTTCGTCGGTTGATCGCGTTGTATGTCGGATTGTGGTTGTACGGGTTCTCGATGGCGGTGATGGTGCGGGCGGGGCTCGGACTGGATCCGTGGGATGTGTTCCATCAGGGCGTGGCCGCGCATGTGCCGATCAGTTTCGGCACTGTGACGGCGGTTACCGGTGTCGCGGTGCTGTTGGCGTGGATTCCGCTGCGGCAGATGCCCGGGTTGGGCACGGTGAGCAATGTCGTGGTGATCGCGTTGTCGGTCGACGCGGGGTTGGCGTGGCTGCCGTCGTGGGATCAGCTGGTGGTGCGGGTGGGCGCCATGATCGCCGCTGTCGTGCTGAACGCGGTGGCGAGTGTGCTGTACATCGGTGCCGGCATGGGACCGGGGCCGCGAGATGGACTGATGACTGGACTGGTTCGGCGAACCGGCAAGTCGGTGTGGGTGGTGCGCACGGCAATCGAGGTGGCGGTGTTGACCACCGGGTTCGTCCTCGGTGGCAGCGTCGGCATCGGCACGCTGGTGTACGCCTTCGGGATCGGCCCGCTGATCCACCTGATGATTCCTGCGGCCAACCGGATTCTGCCGGGGTTCGCGCCGCCGAGGCCGGAACCTGTGGCCGGTGCCGCCGCCGAGGTTCCGACCATGTAGCCGGGGTGCACACTCCCCTGCTGATTCTCGACCGAATACCGAATTGTCACTGTGACGAAGTCGGTACAGGCGGGAAGGTCAGACCTGATGCATCAAGGGTGGCCGTAGCGTCGGTAAACTGCGGGCAGTCCCGAATATTTCGTGGCGGCGGGGCGGCAGGCCCGGGGACAATCCGGGTGTGTCTGCTCTGCTGCCCGAAGCGGTCGCCGCCGACGTGTTCGCCGCGGGGACTCAGCCCACACTGCGGAGCGCGGCAATGCTGTTGCGGCCCTGGTCGAATGCCGACGCCGCTGCCGTTCGCGCCGTCTACCAGGATCCGGACATTCAGCGCTGGCATGTGCGCAGTGTGGACTCCGACGCCGAGGCCCAGGAGTTGATCGCGCGCTGGCGGGCGGGATGGGCGAATGGTTCCGGCCCGCAGTGGGCGGTCGTCGTCGACGACGTGGTGGCGGCGCGGGTCGCGTTGCGGAACATGTCGCCGCCCGAGGGGGTCTCGGAGATCGCGTATTGGACCGCTCCGCAGTGGCGGGGTCGCGGAGTCACGCCTGCGGCGGTGGATCGGGTGGCCCGGTGGGCGTTCGAGGTGGGTTTCCATCGGCTCGAGGTGCTGCATTCGGTGCATAATCTGCCGTCCTGCCGCGCGGCGGTGAAGGCGGGATTCGCGCGGGAAGGTGTCAAACGCAGCGCCGCGTTGCACGCGGACGGGTGGCACGACATGCATGTGCACGCCCGCATCCAACCTACATACAGACCTGTACGGAAGGTGGGCGTCCCGGTTAGCCTGTGGGAAGCGATCCGGCAGAAGGTGAAAATTCATGAGTGCTACCACCATTGCCCGACAGTGCACCTTGTGCGAGGCACACTGCGGAATTCTCGTCACGGTCTCCGGCGACCAGGTGACGCGGATCGAGGGTAATCCGCAGGACGTGCTGTCGAAGGGGTACATCTGCCCGAAGGCGACGGCGATGGGCGGGTTGCACCATGACCCGGATCGGTTGCGGACGCCGATGCGGCGGGTGGGTTCGTCGTTCGAGCCGATCGGGTGGGACGAGGCGTTCCGGGAGATCGGGCAGCGGTTGCGGAAGGTGCGTCGCGAGCACGGGCCCAGCGCGATCGGCATGTATCTCGGTAATCCGGCCGCGCACAGTTCGTCGGCGCTGTACGCGGGGATGCTGCGGACGGTGCTGTTGACCCGGAACTTCTTCTCGGCGTCCTCGATCGATCAGTTCCCGCAGGAGTTCGTCGCATGGCGGATGTTCGGCTCGAATGTGCTGATGCCGGTGACCGACATCGATCGGACCGATCGTCTGGTGATTCTGGGGGCCAATCCGGCCGTGTCGAACGGGTCGGTGACCACCATGCCGAATGCGAAGCAGCGGATTCGTGACGTGCGGCGGCGCGGTGGGAAGGTCGTGGTGATCGACCCGCGGCGCACCGAGACGGCGCGGCTGGCCGATCAGCATGTCGCGGTGGCTCCGGGTGGTGACGTGTATCTGCTGCTGGGGATGTTGCATGTGCTGGTCGCCGAGGATTTGTGTGACGAGAAGGCGATTCGCGCGTCGAGCACCGGCTGGGAGCAGTTGCGGGCGCTGGTGGCCGAGGCCGCGCCGGAGCAGATGGCGGCGTACGCGGGGGTGGACGCGGAGACGATTCGCGGGCTCGCCCGGGAGCACGCGGCGGCGCCTTCGGCGGTGCTGTACGCGCGGATCGGGGTGTGTCAGCAGGTGACCGGTACGTTGACGCATTGGTTGGTGAACACGATCAACGCGGTGACGGGCAATCTGGATCGGGCGGGTGGGCAGATGTTCGCGACGCCGCCGATCGATGTGCCACGGTATGGGAAGTATCTGCCGATGGGGTACGGGGCGTGGACGGATCGTTCCGGGACCTACAAGTCGTTCCGTTCGGAGCTGCCGGTGGCGGCGTTGGCGGAGGACATATTGGCCGAGGGGCCGGGCCGGATCCGCGCGATGATCACGTATGCGGGCAACCCGGTGTTGTCGACGCCGCAGCGTGGCCGGTTGGGGGCGGCGCTGGATTCGCTGGATTTCTATGTGGCCGTGGACATGTACGTCACGGAGACGACGCGGCACGCGGACATCATTCTGCCGCCGATCTCGCCGTTGGAGCGGGAGGACGTCAACATCCTGTTCCCGGTGTTCAGTGTGCGCAACAATCTGCGGTTCGACGCGCGGGTGTTCGAGCCGCCCGCCGACGGGTTGGAGGATTGGCAGATCATGGCGCGGCTGATCACCGAGATGGTGCCGCTGCCTGCGCGCCAATTCACCGCGCGGGCTCTGAATGGGTTGTTCGATCGGGTCAGCCCGGTCCGGATCGCCGCGCTCGGGGTGGCGGCGGGTCCGTACGGGGTGTTGCGGCGGGGCCGCAAGGGTTTGACCGTGGCGAAGGCGCGGGCGGCGGCCGGCGGCATCGATCTGGGACCGCTGCGGCCGCGGCTGCGTTCGCTGCTCGGAACCAAGGATCGGAAAGTGCATGTGGCGCCGGAGGATTTCGTGGCCGCCGCCCGGGATGTGCTCGCGGAGGCGCAGCAGGGCAAGGCGTTGACTACACCGGCCGAGGGCTATGACTTGAAGTTGATCGGTCGCCGTCATCTGCGCAGCAACAATTCATGGCTGCACAACGTGCCGTCGATGGTGAAGGGGCGCGATCGGTGCACGGCGCTGATGCATCCGGACGATGCTGCGGCGCGGGGCTTGCGGGACGGTGAGCCGGTGACGGTGCGTTCCCGGACCGGGTCGATCGTGGTGCCGTTGGAGGTAAGTGACGATATCCGGGCCGGTACGGTGGCGATTCCGCACGGATGGGGTCATCAGGAGCCGGGTGTCGGGTGGACGGTGGCGGCGTCGTTGCCGGGGGCGAATGTGAACCTGCTGCACGATCCGGCGTTGACGGACACGTTCTCGGGGACGGCGGCGGTGAACAACACCTGGGTGACGGTGACCAGGGCGGCTGTCGAGTCCGCTGAGCGTGTCGAGGTGAGCGAGCGTGAGCCCGCGCCGACCGCTTGACGGTTGCGGGGTGTGCCGGCGTGCCTGGATCGACGGTCTCCCTGTGTCGCTGTGAGGGGGCGAGTGGCGTTCTCTGCGGATGTGGGCGGCGCCGCTGACCGGGTGTCAGCGGTGTGCGGCCGCGCGGGTGGGTCAGGCAGCCCGCGCCCAGGTGTGTGACGCCGAACGGATGGTGTGCTCATCAGTCCCGGACTTCGACCGCTGTTGTGGTCGAACGGCGATATGGCCGAGCGCTGTCGGTCGGTAAGCCGGTGGTAGCGGCTGGTGGCTGCTGCCGCATGGTCTCGGTCGCGTCAGCGTCCCGGCTGCGGGATTGTCGGGATTGTCGCGTCGGCGTGGGCAGGGCCTGCGGCGATGACGGTATCGAGAAGGCCTTGCGACGCCTGCAACTCCTCGATCGCGTGGGTGATGCGCTCGCGCTCTCTGCGCAGTTGCGCCACCAGATCGGGGCACACGGGCGCGAGGTTCGGGCCGTCGTCGCGGACGCATGGCAGGACCTGGGCGATGGTGGCGGTCGACAAGCCGGCTGCGAGCAGGGTGCGGATGCGCCGGACCGTGTTCACGTCCGCGTCGCTGTAGACCCGGTAGCCGCTCGGCAGTCTCGTCGGCGCCAACAGTCCGTGTTCCTCGTAGTAGCGCAGCAGTCGTTCGCTGACTCCGGTGCGGCGGACCATCTCTCCGATGCGCATGTGACCTCCACCTCACCACATTGACTCTCACACTGATGTGAGACTTTAGCGTAGCGGTCATGATCACCGGCGCAGCGCTTCCAGGGCGGCCTCCTCGACAACGCGCACCGTGTGCGTGTTCGTCGTGGATATCCATGATCGCCGCCGCCCTCGTCCCGCTGCGGCAGGACTGGGCCCGGGTTCCGCAGCGCCCCACCCTCATCGCCGCTATCAGAGCCTCCGCGTTTCGACCTCGGTGTCGCCGATGGGCTCCTGGTGGGCAAGCCCTCACCGCCGCCTCGCCTCGTAGCGGCGCGTGCCAGCCAGCGGCGCCGTAACGATCAGCGGCGCCTTAACAGCCAGCGGCGCTGTGCTCCTCGCGGCCGCACCACACCACCTCGACCACTGAGCAGTGATCAGCGCTGCCGGAATCCGAAGGAGAGAACTATGTCCACTGCTCTGCCCACCTCCACCCTCGGCCGCGTCGTGCGCGGCAACGGCCCGGGCCTGCTGCTCGCCCATGGCGCAGGCGGTGGCATCGACGCCAACTATGGCCCCATCATGGGCGTGCTGGCCGCACAGCACACTGTGGTCGGCCCGGACTACCCCGGCACCGGCCGCACCGACCGCGCCGAGGTACCGCTCACTCTGGACGCTCTGGCCGACGAGTTGGTCGCCGCCGCTGTCGAGGAGGGCGTGGACGCCTTCGCCATCGCCGGGTACTCGCTGGGCAGCGCGGTCGCCATCCGTGCCGCCACCCGCCACCCCGACCGTGTCACCGCCCTGGTCCTCACCGCGGGTTTCGCCTATCCCAACCCGCGGTTGCTGCTGGCGGCCCGGCTCTGGCGCGACCTGCTCCGCGCGGGCGAGCTGGAGAATCTGGCCGCGTTCATATCCCTGATCGGTCTCAGCGCGGCGGCTCTGGACGTCGTCGCCCAGGATGATCTCGACACCTCCATCGCAACGACCGCGGCCACCATCCCGCCCGGCACGCCGGAGCAGCTCGATCTGCTCATCGACCACGTCGACGTCCGGGCCGATCTCGGCGCGCTCGCCGTGCCGACCCTCGTCATCTCCACCACGCTCGATCAGCTGGTCACGCCGTACCACCACCGGCAGCTGGCCGACGCCATCCCCGGCGCGCGCTACGCCGAGATCGCCACCGGGCATCTGCCCTTCGTCGAGCGGCCCGAGGAGTGGGCTGTCCTCATCCGCGACTTCCTCCGCGACAGCCGTCTTTGATTCCGGCAGCACGCAGGTCGGCGGCAGTCCCATCCAGCCGGAGTGTCGCCGACTTCCTCGACACGGCCGTCCGGCAGCTCGACGCCCATGGGTAAGGCACGTATTGCCCCGCCGCTCCGGGCCCGTGGACGCGCCGGCCGACCGGAAACCCGAACTCGGTCCTCGACAGGTGCTGTGGGGCACGGCATTACGACGAACTCGATGACGCATTACGACGGACTCGCCGGTGGTCAGGCGGGTTCGATGCGGGCGGGGACGTGTTTGTGCCAGGGGGTGCCTGCGATGGCGTCGCGCCAGGTGAGGTCGGTGAGTTCGTTGGCGGCGACGCCGGTGCGGCGGGTGCCGTTGCCTGCGGGCAGGTCCAGGCCGAGGCCGTTGGGCAGGGAGGCGTGGCCGGGTTGCATGCGGTCGTTGGTTTCCACGGTGGCCACGGCGCTGCCGCGGCGGGTGGTGATGCGGGCGCGGTCGCCGGTGGCGAGGCCGAGGCGGGCGGCGTCGCCGGGGTTGAGCCGTAGTGCGCCTTCGGGGTCGCGGCGGCGCCAGGTGTCGTCGCGGAAGATGGTGTTGGCGGTGAAGGAGCGGCGCTCCCCCGCGGCGAGGACGAACGGGAATTCGGTGGTGGTGTGGGTGGCGGGTGTGGTGGGGAGTTCGCGCAGGGTGTGCAGGAGTTCGGGGATGGCCAGCGGGATGCGTTTGTCGGGGTGTGGGAGGTAGTCCCAGGCGTGCTCGTAGTCGTCGAGGGTGAAGGTGACTCCGGAGCGGCCGGTGAGGATGGCGTCGAACAGTGCGTCGGCGTCGCGGTGTCCGGCGCGGCGCATCGCGGCCGGGTAGACCTTGGCGACGCGCTGGGCCAGTGCCCACAGGACGGCCGCGGAGCGGGCGTTGTCGGGCAGGGTGGGGCCGAGGGTTTCGTACAGCAAATAGGGGGCCAGGCCGCCGAGGGATTTGTCGGTGGCCAGCAGTGCGGCGAAGGTCCAGGCGTAGGGGCGTCGTCCGAGTTTCGCGGCGGTGCGGAGCACGGCGAGTTTTCCGCGGCCGACGGCGCGGAGTTCGCGCAGCAGGCGGGCGTAGATCTCGGGTTCGGGCAGGGTGCCCGGGAGCGGGTCGAGGACGGGGGCTCGCAAGTGGAAGCTGTTGTGCGGGAATTCGAGGTTGAAGAAGGTGGCTTCCCATTTCTCGAATTGGCTGGCGGCGGGCAGAACGTAGTCGGCGTGGCGCGCGGTTTCGGTGAGGGCGATGTCGATGACGACGACCAGGTCGAGGGCGTGCAGTGCTTCGCGGAATGCGGTGGAGTCGGCCAGTGAGTGGGCGGGGTTGGCGGATTCGATGATCATCGCGCGGAACCGGTCGGGGTGGTCGGTGCGGATTTCTTCGGCGATGGTGTTGCAGGGCAGCATGCCGCCGAGGATGGGTGCGCCGGTGACGGGGCTGCGTTTGATCTGGCGGCTGTAGCCGGCCAGCGGCGCCATCCACGAATGTGGTTGCATGGCGCCCGGTTTGGCGAAGTTGCCGGTGAGCAGCCACAGCAGTTTGTTCAGGTAGGAGATGAGGGTGCTGTTGGGGCTCTGCTGGACGCCGAGGTCTTCGTAGGTGGCGACGCCGGCGGCGGCGGCGATGCGGTGGGCGGTGCTGCGCAGCAGGTCTTCGGGGATGCCGCAGATGTCGGCGTAGGCGGGGACGTCGATGTGGGCGAGGTCGGCGCGGACGGTGTCGGATCCGGTGGTGTGTGCGGTGAGGAAGGCGTGGTCGAGGAGGTCGTCGCGGACGAGGATCGCGAGCAGGGCGGCCAGGCACCAGGCGTCGGTGCCGGGACGTACTTGCAGGTGGATGTCGGCGAGGTCGGCGGTTTCGGTGCGCACCGGGTCGATGACGATCATGGTGCGGGCGGGGTCTTTGGCGATCTGTTGCAGGATGGTGCGGGCGCGGGGGACGCCGTGGGACTGCCAGGGGTTCTTGCCGAGGAATATCGCGACTTCGGCGTGTTCGAAGTCGCCGGTGGTGTGGCCGCCGGTGAGGTGGGCGTCGACCCATCCTTCGCCGGTTTTCTCTTGGGCGAGAGCGCTGGAGCGGTAGCGGCTGCCGAGGGCGCGGCGCAGGGCGGTGCTGTAGGCGCCGCCGAGGTGGTTGCCCTGTCCCCCGCCCCCGTAGTAGAAGATCTTGTCGCCGCCGTAGGTGTCCTTGACCGCGGTGAGTCGGGCGGCGATCTCGGAAATAGCGGTGTCCCAGTCTATTTCGGTGAAGGTACCGTCCGGTTCGCGGCGCAGCGGGGTGGTGAGCCTGGTTCCGCCGTTCTGGTAGTGGTCCAGGCGCAGCGCCTTGTTGCAGGTGTAGCCGGCGGAGGCGACGTGGTCTTTGTCGCCGCGGATCTTGGCGAAGCGGCGGTCCTCGAGCTGGATGAGCAGTCCGCAGTTGTTCTCGCACAGGATGCAGGCGGTCTTGTGCCACGTTCCGGTGGCCGTGGGGGTGCTCATTCGCTCACCTGGTCGACGCGGGTGCCGTCCAGCCATGGTTGCGGGTCGGCGAGAAAGGGGGTGTCGGCGAGCCGGTCGAGGTCTTCGAAAAAGGCTTTGGTGGTGCGCGCGGCCGCGGCGGTGGTGCCGACGGAGACGAATCCGGCCTGTTCGGCGTCCAGGCCGCGGGAGAGGGATTTGTCGGGGCCGAAGTAGACGGCGCGTTTGAGTTCGGCGACGACGACCGGGTTGCGTGCGGCGAGGCGTGCGGCGGTGGTCTGGGTTTCGGTGAGCAGGTCCTCGGCGGGCAGCACGCGGTGGACCAGGCCGAGGCGCAACGCTTCGCGGGCGGTGAACGGTGTGCCTTCGAGGGTGACCTCGATGGCTTTGGCGGCGCCGAGCAGGCGGGTGAGGCGTTGGGTCGCGCCGCCGCCGGGGATGAGGTTGGCCAGTGTCTCGATCTGGCCGAGGCGTACGTGGTCGGCGTCGGCGGCGTAGCGCAGGTCGCAGGCGAGGGCGATCTCGTGGCCGCCGCCGAGTGCGGGGCCGTTGATGGCGGCGAGGTAGGCGACGCCGGAGCGGTTCATCCGCAGGGTGGTGCGTTTCCAGCGGTGGCCCCAGACCAGGCCGGTGCCGAGGCCTCCGCCGTGGCGTTCGACGAGGTGGGTGGCGCCGGGGACGCGAAGCGCGGCCGCGGCGGCGCGCAGGAACGGCGCTGCGGCGCGGGCGGGGACGAAGGGGTGTGGTCGTTCGATCATGCCGCTGAGGGCGGCGGGGTCGGCGTGGGTGAGGAAGCGGCCGGGTAGTCCTCCGGTGAGCACGACCGCGCCGACTGTGTCGTCGGTGTCGACCGCGGCGGTGAGGGTGTCGAGGTCACGGACGACCGCGGTGGTGACGAAGTTCAGCGGTGGTGCGACGACGCGCGCGGTGAGTACCCGCCCGGTGTGTTCGAGTCGGATGGTTTCCAGGTGGAGGTCGGCGGCGGGCATCGGCGGCTCCTTCGGTGCGCGTGTCAGCGGTCGGAAGGCGAGACTGTGTCCGCGCGAGAATGATTCGGGGGGTGGCGCGGCCTGTTCCCGACTATGGCATTCACCATAATGGGTGTGTCAAGGGCTGACGCGTTGCGCGGCGGGAGGCTCAGCTCGTGGCGGGCATCAGCTCGCGCAGCGTGGCGACCGCGTCGTCGAGCGGTGTGATGTCGCGGTGGACGCGGCTCAGTGCGATGGCGCCCTCGAACGCGGCCACCGTCAGCGTGGCCAGGCGCTCCGCGCGGTCGGCCGGCACGTCGTAGCGGGTCAGCATCCCGGTCAGCGCCTGCTGCCAGCGGCGGAAGATCTCCGCGGCGAGGTGGGCGAACTCCGGGGCCTCGTCGTTGGTTTCGACGGCGACGGCGAAGATCGGGCAGCCGGCCCGGAAATCGCTGTCGAGCAGGGTGCGCCGCCACATCGCGGCGAAGCGGTCCAGCGCGGCGGCGGGTTCGTCGTCTCGGGCCAGGCGCTCGATGTAGCCCGACATCAGCTCCCCCGCCGTGCCGACAGCGTCGGTGATCAGTTCGGTGCGTCCGCCGGGGAAGTGGTGGTAGACCGAGCCGCGTGGCGCGCCGGTGGCGGCCAGGACCCGGTCGACGCTGGTGGCGCTGGCGCCGTGCACGCGCAGGGAGTCGATCGCGCCGTCGATCATGCGCTGCCGCGCTTCGCCCCTGGGCGGGCGTGGGGTCTGGGCGCTGCGGGATCGACGCGTGGTTGCCATACCGCCATACTATGGCCCCCGCCATAGAAGGTGCTGTCGGTGCGGACCGGCCGAGCCGGTCCGCAACTGCGGCAGCGGTCACGCGGTGGGCTTGTGCACCCGGGTGCCGTGGAATTCCAGCAGCGCCGCGAGGGTCTGCTCGGGCGCTTCCAGTTGCGGGTAGTGGCCGATCCTCGGCAACTCCACCACGTCCGGGTCGGTGATCAGCTCGCGGTAGCGGCGCACCATGTGCCCGCCGGAAACGGGGTCGGCGGTTCCGTCGACCAGCCGGACCGGAACCTGGGCCTGCTGCAGGGCGCCCACCCAGCGCTGCCGGTGCTTGCGGCGCTCGGCCATGTAGCGGATCAGTTTGTGGCCGTTGCGTTTACCGTGCTTGCTGCACCACAGCAGCCAGAACTGGTGGAGTTCGGCGTCGGCGGGTTCGGTGTCGGGCCCGAACACCGCGGCCAGGCTGCGGTGGAAGGTGTGCTCGGTGCCCAGCACGCCGACGAGCGGGCCGAGCGGGCTTGCCAGCACCCGCTGCACCAGGCGCGGGCGGTGTGCCTCGGGGAACAGGCCGCCGTTGAGCAGGAACACCGATTCGACCCGCAGCGATTCCTCGCCCGCGGCGCGGCGTTCGGCGTCGCGGGCCAGCAGTTCCTGGGCGACGGTGTCGCCGTAGTCGTGGGCGAGGATGTGGTAGCGGTCGATGCCCTGTTCGCGCAGCAGGTTCTCGTGGATGTCGGCTTGGTCGGCGATACCGTAGTCGTAGTGGCGTGGTTTCGCCGACCAGCCGAAACCGATCATGTCCGGTGCGATGACCCGGGCGAATCGCTCGCACAGACCGGGCCAGATCCGATGCCAGTCCCAGGACGCGGTGGGAAATCCGTGGATGCACACCAGCGTCCCGTCGGCGCCACCGCCTCCGTCGCGCCAGAAGATCTGGTGGCCGCGGTGAGTGTGGCGTCGTCCGTTCGCCCGCCAGGACGCGAACTCCTCCATGTTCTACCTCCTTGTCGTCGACAAGCATGGCGCGTGGTTGCGCCGGGCACAGTAGTTCGGTGGACCGCGCACGTGTCATCTACCGCGCGGGCCGTTTGCCGATCGTGCGCTCTGCGAGAATTCCACCGTGGATGTCGCGATCGGCCTGGTTGTTCTCATCGCGTCGGCGGCCGCGTTGGCGGCGCTGGCGCGTCGGTTCGGGGTCTCCGAACCGTTGGTGCTGACGGTGGGTGGGGTGGCGGCGTCGTATCTGCCGTTCGTGCCGGAGATCCACCTGGAGCCGGAAGTCATTCTGCTCGGTTTCCTGCCTCCTTTGCTGTATACCGCCGCGATCCGCACGTCGCTGGTGGATTTCCGGGCGAATGTGCGCACGATCGCGTTGCTTTCGGTCGGTTTGGTCCTGTTCACGACGTTCGCCGTGGCGCTGGTGGTGTGGTGGCTGTTGAAGGTGCCGTTCCCGGTCGCCGTCGCTTTGGGTGCGGTGGTGGCTCCGCCGGACGCGGTGGCCGCCACCGCGGTGGCGCGGCGGATCGGGATGCCGCGGCGGATCGTGACGATCCTCGAGGACGAGTCGCTGTTCAACGACGCGACCGCGCTGGTGGCGTTGCGTACCGCGCTGGCCGCCACGGTGGGCGCGGTGTCGGTGTGGGAGGCCGGTGCGGACTTCCTGCTGGCGGCCGGTGGCGGCGCGGTGGTCGGGATCGTCGTGGCGTACGTGCTGGCGATGCTGCGCCGCCGCATCACCGATCCGGTCATGGACACCACGTTGTCGTTCCTCGCGCCGTTCGCGGCGTATCTGCCCGCCGAGGGCATTCACGCCTCGGGAGTGATCGCGGTGGTGACCTGCGGCATGATCCTCGGGCACAACGCGCCTGCCTGGCAGAGCGCCGCGTCCCGGATCGCCGAGCGCATCAACTGGCGCACGATCCAGTTCATCCTGGAAAGTGCCGTGTTCGTTCTGATCGGGCTGCAAGTTCGCGCGATCGTGGAGGGTGCGTGGCACAGCGATCTCGATCACGTCACCCTGGTGGTGACGGCGCTGGCGGTGCTGGCCGCGACGATGCTGGCGCGTCCGATATGGGTCTTCGGCTCGGCGCTGCTGTCGCGCAGTCTCGGCAACGGCGAGGCGGTGCCGGTCCGGCATCTGGTGGTGGTGTCCTGGGCGGGGATGCGAGGTGTGGTGACGTTGGCGGCGGTGTTGCTGCTACCGCAGGACACCGCGCAATTGGCTGTGCTGAAACTGCTGGCGCTGGTGGTGGTGGGCGGAACGCTGCTGCTGCAAGGGACGTCGCTGCCGTGGCTGGTGAAATGGCTGCGGTTGCGTGCGCCCAGCCGCGCCGAGGACGCGCTGCAGAAGGCCAACCTGTTGCAGCAGGCCACCGCGGCCGGTCTGGCGGCACTCGAGCAGCAGGTCACGCCGGATACCCCGGAGGGGGTGGTGCAGACGTTGCGCGACCGGGTGCTGTGGAAGGCCAACGCCGCCTGGGAGCGGCTCGGGCGGGCGGAGTCGGAACTGGTGACACCCACCGCGGAATACCGGCGGCTGCGGTTGGCGATGTTGCGCGCCGAACGGGAAACGGTGTTGCGCGTACGGGATTCGGGCGCCGTCGACTACGAGATCCTGCAACATGTGCTGGCGCAGTTGGATCTGGAAGAGTCGATCATCGACCGCTTCGACGAGGCCGAGGAGGAGCGCGTCGAACCGCTGGCCGTCGCGGTGGCCGACGACGTCTGCGCGCATCTGCGGGACGCGCCGCTGGTGCGTGCGCACGCCGGTCCCGACGAATGCGCCGAATGCCTCGCCGAAGGGCTGGCCTGGGTGCATCTGCGGATGTGCCTGTCGTGCGGGCACGTCGCCTGCTGCGACTCCTCGCCGGGCAATCACGCGAGCAAGCATTACGCCGGGAGCGGCCATCCGGTGATGCGCAGTGTGGAGCCGGGTGAGGCGTGGCGCTGGTGTTTCGTCGACGAACTGCTCGGGTAGCGGTGCGGACTCAGCGCTGGGCGTGGGAGTAGATCAGTCGCGCGTATTCGGCCAGCAGCCGGTCCAGTGACAGGTTCTCCCCGCCCGCGGCGATCTGCTGGTAGCCGACGAGCATCGCCATGCCCAGCGAGGTGACCACGGCGGCGGTGTCGTCGTCGCCGACGACCCCTCTGACCGCCTTGTGCACGGTGCGCCTGCGGGATTCGTCGACACGTTTGAGGGCGAGGTTGACCGATTCGTCGTTGGCCGCCCAGGCGCGGATCGCGGCTTCGGCGGCGTGATGCAGCCCGGCGGCGAGGTCGGACATCGCGCGGATGTCGTCGTCGGGGTTGCCCTTGTTGAACGGCATGGTGCCCAGGATGCGCACCTGGCGGTTCTCCCAGTGCTCGAGCAGGGCGTCGACGAATCCCTGCCAGCTGCCGAAGTGGTGGTAGAACGACCCGCTGGTGACGCCGAGCTGCCGGCACAGCACACCGATGTTGAGACCCTTGAAGCCGAGTTCGGCGAGCACTGCCAAGCCGGTGTCGAAGTACTGCTCCTTGGTGACCACTCGTGACATACGTGCGCCGTTCTCTTCGTTCGGTCAGGGGGGGAGGGACCGAACAGTACCCCATCGTAGCGTCGGCCGGACCGAGCTCGGGAAGTACCGATGCGTACCCCGAGAGGACTCGCCAGTACCTGTTACCTGCGGCAATAGTTAGTGGCCATGACCGATCAGGCGTGGGAGGGCTCGTGCCCCCATAGCAGAGCAAGCGCTCTGTTATGGTGTGGTCATGCCCCGCCCCCGGACGCACGACCCCGACACCGTGCTCGATGCCGCGGAAGCCCTGGCCGTTCGCTCCGGCCCCGCCGCGGTCACCACACGCGCGGTCGCGGCCGCCACCGGCATCTCCAACGGCGCGATCTACCACACCTTCGGATCGCGCGCGGAACTGCTCGGGCGCACCTGGTTACGCGCCGCGCGCCGCTTCCTCGACCTGCAGACCACGCTGGTCACCACGGCCCTGGATGGGCGCGACGGCGTCGAGGCGGTGGTCGCGGCCGCCGAGGCGCCCGCGCTGTTCGCCGAGCGCTACCCGGACTCGTCGCGGCTGCTGCTGGCCGTGCGGCGCGAGGAGTTGCTGGGCGAACTACCCGAGGGCATCGCAGGTGAACTCGCTGCCACCGACGAGGTCCTCGTCGAGCTGCTGGTCCGGCTGTCACGGCAGCTGTGGCAGCGCGGCGACCGCCGGGCCGTCGACGTCATCACCCTGTGCCTGGTCGATCTGCCCACCGCGGTGCTGCTGCGCCGCGACCGGCTCACCGATCCCCGCGCGCGGGAATACCTCCGTGGCGCCGTGCGCGCCGTGCTCGCGCTCGGCCCACCGCCGCCGTGATCTTCCTCGATTCCGGACGAAAGGAACCCACATGCCCACCCTCGAATACCACGACAAACTCGCCGTGCTCGACCTCGGCGGCGACGAGAACCGTTTCTCTCCTGAGTTTCTCGACCAGGTCGGCGCCCATCTCGACACCGCCCTCGCCGACGGCGCCCAGGGGCTGGTCACCACCGCCAGTGGCAAGTTCTACTCCAACGGACTGGACCTGGACTGGCTCGGCGCCCACGGCGACCGCGCCGAGTGGTACGTCGCCCAGGTGCAGGCGCTGTTCGCCCGGGTGCTCACCCTGCCCGTACCGACTGTCGCCGCGCTGCCCGGTCACGCCTTCGGCGCGGGCGCCATGCTCGCCATCGCGCACGACTACCGCGTCATGCGCGCCGACCGTGGCTACTTCTGCTTTCCCGAGGTCGACATCCACATACCGTTCACCCCCGGCATGGCCGCGCTGATCCAGGCCAAGCTCACCCCGAAAACCGCCGTCGCCTCGATGACCACCGGCCGCCGCTTCGGCGGCGCCGACGCCGCGGCCGTCGACATCGTGGACGCCACCGCCGCCGAAGGCGCCGTCACCGAGACCGCCCTCGCCCTGCTGGCCCCGCTGGGCGGCAAGGATCCCGGCACTCTCGGCGCGATCAAGAACACCATGTACGCCACGGCCGTCGCGGCACTGACCGTGTAGGAAATTCGGTTGCCACGTCCGGGTGCATTTCCGGGAAATCGCTGCGCCCCAGGAATTTTCACTTCGCCTGGGGTGTGACGATGCGCGACGCCGGATTCCTATTTCGGATCGGTGATCCGATCGGCGGTGAAACGCAATCCGATCAGCGGAAATAACGCATTCGTCGAACCGAGCTGCTGAACCGGCCGAACTGGCGCAAATGTCCAGTTCGGGCCCGGAAACGACAACGGTGCAGGCCCCGGCCCCGAACCCGGGACGCGCACCGGGCTGCACCTGATTATTCATTCGTCGTTCACGAGAAAGACGGTCGCGTCGTACACGCTGCTGACTTCATGTTTTCCGACGAATAGGGAGTAATCGTGGAATTGCTGACGGTTTTCGCCGATCTTCTGACGGCCGTGTTCCAGGCCGGTAGCGGCAGCGCGGGCTGATTCGCACCCGCGCGGCCGAGTGGCTCGCGTCCGGTCCGGGCGACCCGGAACTCCCCGCGCCCGGACCGGGCACGCAAGCCGGTAGCGGGCCGGACTGCGCGTGACCGGATCTACCGATCCCCTTGCCGGACAAGCGGTTCGGCGGCATGCGCGTCGTGCGGAAACGATCGAAAACGCCCCGCGCGGCGTGGTCGGGCACCTACTGTCCGGGAAAACCGGCAGTATCGAACGAGGGTGTGCGATGAGCGAACCGAACACGTCCTGTGCCGCATTCCAACACAGCGCGGCCATCGCCCCGGACGCGGTGGCCGTCCGGTCCATCGGCGGTGAGCAGACGCTCACCTGGCGTGAATACGCCGACCAGGTCCGCGCGGTCGCGGCGGGGCTGGCCGCGCTGGGCGTCGGCCGCGGCGACACCGTGGCGTTGATGATGGGCAACCGGGTGGAGTTCTATCCACTGGAGGTCGGTGCGCAGCACACCGGCGCGACCTCGTTCTCGGTATACAACACGCTCTCGCCCGAGCAGCTGCGCTACGTGTTCGGCAACGCGGGCAATCGGGTGGTGATCTGCGAACAGCAGTACCTCGAGCGCATCCGCCGCTGCGGCGCGCCCATCGAGACCATCGTGTCCATCGACGCCACCGCGCCGGGCACCATCGGACTGGACGAGCTGAAAGCCTTGGGCGGCGACGATTTCGACTTCGAGGCGACCTGGCGGGCTGTGCGGCCGCAGGACGTGCTCACGCTGGTCTACACCTCCGGCACCACCGGCGACCCGAAAGGCGTGGAGATCACCCACGCCAATCTGCTGGCCGAGGCGCGCGCGTTCCACGCGGTGCTTCCGGTCGAGTTCGGTGACCGGCAGACCTCCTACCTGCCCTCGGCGCACATGGCCGACCGGTTCTGCTCGCTGTATCTGCAGCAGGTGTACGGCACGCAGATCACCGTGGTACCCGACCGGTCGCTGTTGCCCGCCGCGCTGGCGGACGTGCACCCGACGATCTGGGGTGCGGTGCCGCGGGTGTGGGAGAAGTTGAAGGCGGCCATCGAGTTCTCCGTCACCGCCGAACCCGACGACGCCAGGCGCGCCGCGCTGCAGTGGGCGCTGGAGGTGGCGGCACGCAAAGCCGACGCGCAGCTGCGGGGCGAGCCGATCGATGCCGGGCTGGCCGCCGAATGGGCGAAGGCCGACGAACTGGTGCTGTCGGGGTTACGCGCGAAGATCGGCCTGGATCAGCTGAGGTGGGCGATGTCGGGCGCCGCGCCGATTCCGCCGCAGACCCTCGGGTTCTTCTTAGGGCTCGGCATCCCGATCTCGGAGATCTGGGGCATGTCCGAACTGACCTGTGTGGCCAGTGCCTGTTCCCCGCAGCAGGCGCGGCTGGGTTCGGTGGGCCGGATGCTGCCCGGGATGCAGTGGCGTATCGCCGAGGACGGGGAATTCCTGGTCCGCGGGCCGCTGGTGATGAAGGGCTACCGCAAACAGCCGCACAAGACCGCCGAGGCGCTCGACGCCGACGGCTGGCTGCACACCGGCGACATCTTGTCCGTCGACGCCGACGGATACCTGCGGGTGGTCGACCGCAAGAAGGAGCTGATCATCAATTCGGCGGGAAAGAACATGTCTCCGGCCAACATCGAGAACGCGATCAAAGCCGCGACCCCCTTGGTCGGCGCTGTCGCCGCCATCGGGGAGGCGCGCCCGTACAACACCGCGCTGATCGTCATCGACGCCGAGACCGCGGCACTGTATGCCGCCCAGCACGCGCTGCCGGACGCCTCGGCGGCGGCGCTGGCCGCGGACCCGGGTGTGCTGGCCGAGATCGCGCGCGGCGTGGCGGCGGGTAACGCCACGCTGTCGCGGGTCGAGCAGATCAAACGGTTCACCGTGCTGCCGACCTTCTGGGAGCCCGGCGGCGACGAAGTGACCTTGACGATGAAGCTGCGTCGCGCACCGATCGCGGAGAAATACGCCGAGCAGATCGCGCTGCTCTACGCCGAGGACCTCGCCCCGACCGTGCACGAACCGCGGCCGCGGGACACGCGTGTGGGAGGCGCGGACGCGCTCACAGGGTGAACGTGAGTCGCTGCGGGCGCACGTAGTCGGCGGGGTCGTGCAGTGCGCGCAGTTCCGGGCGGCGCGCCGCGGCGATCTTGTCCAGCTCCGCGCGCAGCGGTGGGTCGTAGTTCGCCGCGCTCGCGGTGAGTCCGGGCAGCCAGTTGTCGTGATGGGACGGGACGAACACCGCCGGGGCGAGGGCCTGGATGTAGGTGCGGGGGTCGCGCAGGCCGTTGCTGGTCTGGTTGTAGCCCTGCACCGCGCCGATCTGCACATCGGTGGCCGGTAGCGCGGCCAGGACGTCGAATACGTGCGGTGCGCGCTCGGTGAGCGGCCCGGTCGAGTCGTGCCAGACGAGGCAGAAACCGGGAACGCGGAACTGATACAGCAGCACCCCACCCTCCGGGTCGCGCAATCGCGGGATTCCTTGCAGAAGTCCGCTCAGCGTCGGCGGGTGCGCGAGCACGACGCCCGGTTGCGGGCGAGGGAAGAAGCCGGGTGATCCGTTGATCGGGTCGGGTGGGGTGCGTGCGGAGTGCAGATGCCGGATGACGGTCACCTCGACCGCGCCGACGGTGCAGTCCGCGCGGGTGCCGATCGCGGTGTCCGCGTCACCGTGGGCGACGGTCGGGAATGTCGCGTCGGTGAGCTGCGCGGCGATCGTCGCGCAGTGTTCGGCGGTGCCGTGCACGGTGGCGCCGCTGGCCTGCGCGATCCGGCCCGCGTCACCGGCATGGTCGAAATGTCCGTGGCCGATGAAGATCGCCGCGGGCGCCAGGTCCACCAGCTCCTGCGGCGTCGCCGGGACGTAGCCGGTACTGGTCAGCCGCGGCACCCATGCGTCCAGCAGGAACACCGAACCGCCGATGGCCACCGCGTAGGTGGTGCAGCCCACCCAGGCCAGCACCACCCGGTCGGTGCGCAGCGCGCCGGTAGCGGCATCGACGGTGTCGGCGCCGAAGAAACGCCTGCGGGCCGCGATCGTCCGCGGATGCGCGGCATCGGCGGCGGGCCGCAGGCGTCCGGCCGCGAGGGCCGCCAGTTTGCCGCCGGGACCGAACAGGCCCGGACCGGGAAGGTTGCACACGCCGCTACCCCATCACGCGCGGCGGATGCGGGCAAGAGGTCAGCGGCTACTAGCGGATCTACAAGCGGATGCCGAGCAGCGCGTCGACGGCGGTGGCGATCAGCACCGGCGAATCGGTGTCCTGTCCGCCGTAGTCGAGGGCCTGGCGGGCCCAGCTGTCGACGGCATCGAGCGCTTTGGGGGTGTCCAGGTCGTCGGCCAGGTGCTGGCGCAGCCTGGCGACGGTGTCGGTGGCCGAGGGTCCGGTCTGCAGTGCGGCGGCTTCGCGCCACAGCTCCAGGCGTCGCCGCGCCTGCTCGAGCTGAGCATCGGTCCACATCCGGTCCTGGCGGTAGTGGCCGGCCAGCAGGCCGAGACGGATGGCGGCCGGGTCGACGCCCTGGCGGCGCAGGGCCGAGACCAGCACGAGATTGCCGCGGGACTTCGACATCTTCTCCCCGTCCAGCCCGATCAGGCCGGCGTGTACATAGTGGCGGGCGAAGCGGCGGCCGGCGATCAGCGACTCGGCGTGCGCGGCGGAGTACTCGTGGTGGGGGTAGATCAGGTCACTGCCGCCGCCCTGGATGTCGAACTCCGGGCCGATGCGGTTCAACGCGATCGCCGAACACTCGATGTGCCAGCCGGGGCGGCCCGCGCCGAACGGGGCAGGCCAGGACGGCTCGTCGGGGCGGGCGGAGCGCCACAGCAGCGCGTCGATGCTGTCGCGTTTGCCGGGACGGTCCGGGTCGCCGCCGCGTTCGGCGAACAGTCGCTCCATCGTGTCGCGGTCGTAGCCGGATTCGTAGCCGAACTGCTCGGTGGCGTCGGCGCGGAAGTAGACGTCGGGGTACTCGGCGTCGTCGACGATGTAGGCCGCGCCGGAAGCCAGCAGTTTCTGCACGAACTCGACGACCTCGTCGACGGATTCGACGGCGCCGACGTAGTCGCGGGGCGGAACGATCCGCAGCGCGGACATGTCCTCGCGGAACAGATCGGTCTCCGCGGCGCCCAGATCACGCCAGTCCACGCCGTCGCGGGCCGCGCGTTCGAACAGCGGGTCGTCGACGTCGGTGACGTTCTGCACGTAGTGCACGTCGTGGCCGGCGTCGCGCCAGAGTCGGTTGACCAGATCGAAGGTCAGGTAGGTCGCGGCGTGCCCGAGATGAGTGGCGTCGTAGGGCGTGATGCCGCAGACGTACATGGTGGCGGTCGCGCCGGGGGTGACCGGACGTACCTGACGGTCGGCGGTGTCGTACAACCGCAACGGCGGTCCTGCTCCGGGGACGGTCGGGAGGGCGGTATCGGACCAGGACTGCATGCTTACGAGGGTAAAGGTGTGGTGGGGATCATCCGCCCCCGGCCCGGTGCCCTCGCCCGCCGCGCTGCGCGCCCGGCCCGCCGCGACCTGCGTCTTCGAGCAAATCGTGGGATGTCAATAATTCGATTTTCGCTGAATCGGCTGAATCAGCCCGCGGCGCGGCGGGTGGGATCGGCGATCGTGTTGGGCGTGATCGCGAAGGTCCCGTCCAGGTCCGGGATGTCGGGATCGGTGTCGGCGAGCGCGATCTGGGTGAATTCGCCGCGTGCGACGTCGAATTCGAGTTCGTGATAAGCGACCGTATCGCCCCAGTCCGGGGAAGGCAACGAGATGAACCGCATGGTGAACCGCCCGGAGTCCACCGAGCCCTCGGTGAGCACGTAGACCCCGAAGTGGTTCTCCCCCTCCGAGCGCAGCCAGTAGACGCCGTTGTCGTAGAGGTGCAGGTCGGTGTCGGGATACGGCTTCTTGTCATAGAGGTGCACGTAGTGCAACGCGACGCGGTAGGTGGGCGCGCCGACGACGATCCGCACTGTCGGTGCCGCGGGGTCTCCGGGGGCGTGGGTCATCGCGTCCTCCTCGTCGTCGCGCCGAGCGTTCGATGTCTCCACTGTGCCCGCGATCGCCCGCCGCGGCATCGGCTGCGGTCGCTCAGAACGCGGGCCACGGGATGGGGCGCGCGGTGCGCGGCAGCGGCATCACCGGCTCGTCGAGCAGCTGCTGGGTGCGCTGGATCAACGCGTCGATCTCGGCGTCGGTGATGTGCCTGCTGAGCGTGTCGGCGAACGCGCCGGGCAGCTGCTTGGCGAACGCGGTGACATCCGCGATCAGCCCGTCGCCGATGGGTTGACCGGCCCAGCCCCACAGCACCGTGCGCAGTTTGTAGTCGGTGTGCAAGCAGATGCCGTGGTCGACGCCGTAGACCTGCCCGTCCAGCCCCTCCAGCGCGTGCCCGCCCTTGCGGTCGGCGTTGTTGAGCAGCACGTCCAGCACCGCCACACGCTGCAACCGCGGATCGTCGGCGTGGATCAGCGACACTTCGTCGCCCGCGTCGTCCACCGCGCGCAGCACCTCACAGAACCCCTCGGGCACCGCGCCCGCAGGACACAGATCGATCAGGTCGAGCCGGTCGCCGCGGTCGGTGTGGTTGTCCACGCCGACGACCCAGCGCTGCACCATGCCGAGGCCGAAAGGGCCCTCGCGCACAATGGTTTCGGGGATCACGCCCCAGCCGATCGCTTCGGAGATCAGATACGAGGCCACCTCACGCCCGGCCAGCGTGCCGTCGGGGAAGTCCCACAGCGGTCGTTCGCCGCGGATCGGTTTGTAGACCACCCGCAGCGGCGGGTCGTCGGTGGCGGGGCCGATCACGTCACAGACCAGGGTCACGTTGCTGGCGGTGTTCACCCGCCCGATCACCGTCAGCTCGCCGCTGTGGAATCCGTCCCCGGTCTCGGCCACCGAATCACTCCTCTAGTTCGGCCGCGCCGAAGATGTCACCGCGTTTGTAGCCGTTGGTCCGCACGCACATGTGCCCGCGCGCCGACAGCGGCTCGCCGCACAGCGGGCACGGCGGGCGGCCTGCCGCGATCACCCGGGTGGAGCGCAACGCGAATTCCCGGGCCTGGATCGGGGTGAGGAACACCCGCACCGCGTCGGGGCCCTCTTCGGTGTCGTCGAGCACCACCGACTCGTCGACCTCGGTCTCGGTGATCGCCAGCAGTTCCACCACCACCGCGCCCGCGTCGGCGTCCCAGCCCAGGCCCATGGTGCCGACCCGGAATTCCGCGTCGATCGGGGTGACCAGCGGCGCGTTGTCGCTGACATCCTCGGCCTGCGGAGGCACCTCCGCGCCGAAGCGGCGCGCGACCTCGTCCAGCAGCAGACCCATCCGGTCGGCGAGCACCTTCACCTGCTGCTTTTCCAGCAGCACGCTGACCACGCGCGGTTCCTGCACCGCCTGCAGGTAGAACGCGCGATCGCCCGGCTCACCGACGGTCCCGGCGACGAAACGATCGGGGGTGCGGAATACATGGATTGCGCGTGACACATGCACCTCCTGATACGTGACCCTGATCGACTACCCGCGGCGCGGGGATTCCATACAACGACCGCTCGGTTGTTTACAAGGAATCTCGGCGCTCCGCATTCCCATTATCCGCACTTCCGGTATTGCCGAGCTCGCCACCGGGAACAGGTCCGGAGGCCTCCGGGCCCGGCGCCGCCGAGCCGGCGACGGGGCGTTGCCCGCCGGACGCGGCGAGGGCGGACAGGTCGGCGCCGGTGTCGTTGAGCCGCCACACGTAGGGCGCGGTCGGGGTGTAGCGCACGACGCTGATCGAGGCGGGCTCGACGACGATGCGCTGGAAACCGTCGAGATGGATGCCCAGGGCGTCGGCGAGGATCGACTTGATCACGTCCCCGTGCGTGCACGCCACCCACAACGCGTCGCGGCCGTGCTGCTCGGCGAGGGCGCGGTCGTGGTCGCGGATCGCGGCCACCGCACGCACCTGCACCTGCGCCAAACCCTCACCGGCGGGGAACACCGCGCCGGAGGCGTGCCGCTGCACGACCTTCCACAGCGGTTCCTCCAGCAGTTCCGCGATCGGGCGGCCGGTCCACTCGCCGTAGTCCACCTCGAGCAGGCGGTCGTCGAAAACCGGCTCCAGCCCGAACTTTTCCGCAAGCGGCGCGACCGTGCGCTGACAACGCAGCAGCGGGGAGTGCACGATCCGTTCGATCGGAAGCCCGGCCAGTCGTTCGGCCACGGTCCTCGCCTGCTCCTCGCCGCGCTCGGTGAGCTCGACGCCGGTGCTGCGACCGGCCAGGGTGCGGGCGGTGTTCGAGGTCGACACACCGTGCCGCAGCAGGATCACCGTCATGCGGCCAGCCTAGCGATCATGTCGCCGAGACCACGCCCGCCGCCAGCAGACCCATGATGATCGCGCCGAGCGCGATGCGGTAGCCGACGAACCAGTACAGCGAATGCCGTGCGACGAAACGCAGCAGCCACGCCACCGACGCGTAGCCGACCACGAACGCCAGCACCGTGGCCACCAGCAGTTGCGGCCCACTGGCGTTGAGGCCCTCACCTGCGGGTTCGAATGCGTCGGGCAGGCTGAACAAGCCCGAGGCGGTCACCGCCGGGATGGCGAGCAGGAACGAAAACCGCACGGCCGCTTCGCGCTCCAAACCCAGGAACAGGCCCGCGGTCGAAGTCGCTCCCGAGCGCGAGACACCGGGGATCAACGCCAGGCACTGCGCGAAACCCATGGCCAGACCGTCGCGGGTGGTGAGCTGCTCGATCGAGCGCTCCTTGCGGCCGAAGTACTCACCGGCGGCGATGACGAGGGCGAAGAAGATCAGCATGAACGACACCAGCCACAGATTGCGGGCGCCGGTGCGGATCTGATCCTTGAACACGAACCCCAGCACACCGATCGGGATGGTGGCGATGATCACATACCAGCCGATCCGGTAGTCGAGTTCACGCTGGGCCCGCTGGTCGAGAACACGCGTGTGCTCGGCGGTGAGGACCGGAAGTTTCGTGGTGGGCTGATCGTGGAGAGGAAGCTCCTGGCGGCCGCGCGCGCTCACCTGCTCGCGCAGGCCCGCGAACCAGGCCAACACGATCCGCCGGATGTCCTTGGCGAAGAACACCAGCACCGCGGCCTCGGTGCCCAGCTGGGTCACCGCGGTGAACGAGGCGCCCGCGTCTTCGCCGAAGAAGACCGACGACACGATGCGCAGATGCGCCGAGGAGGAGATCGGCAGAAACTCCGTGAGTCCCTGCACCAGACCCAGCACCAAGGCCTGCACCCAGGTCATCGACTCACCAACCACGAACCATCCTCCACGTGAAATACTCGTTGCTATCTGCGCATTGGTGCGGCGGCCGGTCGCGTCTGTGTGATCACCGCCCCAATCACGCAGCGACAGTACAGTGTCGAGGCCGCCGCGGCGTGCCCGGCCGTTGTGCTGCCGCCGCCCGGGTTCACGACGGTGGCGCGGATTCCCCGCTCACCGAAGTGCGACCCACTGTGCTGGTGTGCGCCCGGTCGCGTATCCACACTCTAGGCTTGGCGCCGTGACGAAAGCGCGGACACGGTGATGGAACAGCGGACGGTGGGCCGCAGCGGCCTGCGGGTGTCGCGGATGGGCCTGGCGACCCATACCTGGGGTTCGCACACCGACGCCGAGGACGCCGCGGGGCAACTGGTGGCGTTCGTCGAGGCGGGCGGCACGCTGGTGGACACCTCCCCCGCCTACGCGGGCGGCGCCGCGCAGCGGATCCTGGCCGAGCTGCTCGGCGATCTGGTCTCGCGCGACGACGTGGTGCTCAGCGGGTGCGCGGGCACCGCGCCGTGGGAGTTCTCCGCGGCGGGCGTGCCGGGAGCGGCGCAGGTCACCGTGGACACGTCGCGGCGGGCGCTGCTGCGGCAACTGGATCGCACGCTGCTCGAGTTCGGCACCGATCACCTGGACATCTGGAATGTCGCGGTGTGGGATCCGCGGACGCCGCTCGAGGAGGTCGCCTCGACGTTGGAGCAGGCGGTGCGGTCGGGCCGGGTCCGCTACGCGGGGGTGCGGGGGTTCGGGGCCTGGCAGCTGGCCAGCCTGGCCGCGGTCGCTCCGGTGACCGCGGCGCAGACTCCGTATTCGCTGCTGGCGCGGGGCGCGGAGGCCGACGTCGTGCCGGCCGCGCGGTATCACGGAGTCGGGGTGATCGCCTCGGCGCCGTTGGCGGGCGGCATCCTGACCGGTAAGTACCGCGACGGTGTTCCCGCCGATTCGCGTGGCGCCGACGAGGCGACCGCGGCGGAGATCCGCAATGGTCTCGACGACCGGGCCACGCGGGTGGTGGATGCGCTGGTGACCGCGGCGGACGGGTTGGGTACCTCGCCGCTGGCGGTGGCGTTGGCCTGGATCCGCGACCGGCCGGGCATCGCGAGCATGATCGTCGGCGCCCGTGACATCGGGCAGCTCACCGGCGTGCTGGCCGCCGAGACGTTGGAACTGCCGCGGGCGATCGCGGCCGCCTTGGACGACGTCAGTGCACGCGCCGAGTGACGCAGATTAGCCTTGCCTGCATGAGCACTGCATCGACCGGGGATGGGCGTGGGAACCGAGTCCGAGCCGGGTGGTGGCGTGGCGTGCTGGCCCTGCTCGCGGTGAGCCTGCTGGCCGGGTCGGTCGCGTGTGGCGCGGATGCCGGTTCCTCGCACGGTGGGCACGGCCCGACGACGGCGACGCTGACCGATTTGGATCCGGTGCCGATCGGGCCGGAGCCCACGCCCGCGCTGCCGGTGACGGTGCGTTCGTTCGACGGCGCGGAGGTCACCGTGACCGACGCCTCCCGCATCATCGCCGTGGACCGCTACGGCACCCTCGCCCAGACCGTGTACGCGCTCGGGCTGGGGCCGAAATTGGTGGGCCGCAGCACCTCGGCGGCGTTTCCCGCGGTGCGGGAGGTACCCAATGTGGCGGGCGGCAACGGGTCGCTGAACATCGAGTCGGTGCTGGCGCTGCGGCCGTCGGTGTTCTTGACCGACACCACCAGCGCCGCGCCCGCGGTGCGCGA
Organism: Nocardia abscessus; assembly: GCF_015477775.1. Taxonomy (GTDB): domain Bacteria; phylum Actinomycetota; class Actinomycetes; order Mycobacteriales; family Mycobacteriaceae; genus Nocardia; species Nocardia abscessus_A. The sequence goes on from NZ_JADLQO010000020.1 coordinate 25,988, forward strand.
ACAGCTGCGCGCGGCCGGTGTCACCGTCGTCTACTTCGACCCGGAGCGCACGATGGACGGGGTGGTGCCGCAGATCGAGGCGGTCGCGGGCGCGTTGGGAGTGGCGGACCGTGGGCAGGCGCTGGCGCAGCGCACCCGCGACGAGATCACGGCCGCGAGTGCCGCGGTGCCCGCCCAGGATCCGCAGCTGACCATCGCGTTCCTGTACCTGCGTTCCACCGCCATCACCATGCTCGCGGGCCCGGGGTCGGGGGCGGACGCGTTGATCGCGGCGCTGCACGCGCGGGACGCGGGCACCGTCGCCGGGTTGACCGAGCCGTTCACCGCGATCACCAGTGAGGCCATGATCGGCGCGGCGCCGGATGTGCTGCTGGTGATGTCGGACGGGCTGAAGTCCGTCGGCGGTGTGGAGGGGCTGCAGAAGGTGCCCGGCATCGCGCAGACTCCCGCCGGGCGCGACCGGCGGGTGGTGGACATGTCCGATGCGGTGCTGCTGAGTTTCGGGCCCAACACCGGGCGGGTGATCGCGGCGCTGAGCGCGGCGGTGTACGGCACCGGGCACGCATGAGCCTGTCGGAGACCGAGGCGGCGCGGCCGCCGGTGACGCCTGTGCCGAAGTCGCGCAGCTGGTCGCGGCTGGTGCTGGTGTTCGTGGCCGCGCTGGCGGGGCTGGTGGCGCTGGCGCTGGCGTCGGCGGCGATCGGGCAGGTGCCGACGACGCCCGCCGAGGTGGCGGGCAGCGTGCTGCATCGGATCGGGCTGGAGATCGGGCCGATGCCCGCGCATCCCTCGGGTGAGGTGACGCTGTGGGAGGTGCGGTTCCCGCGGGTGGTGCTGGCGGTGCTGGTGGGTGCGGCGCTGGCGACAGCGGGTGCGTTGTTGCAGGGTGTGTTCGCCAATCCGCTCGCCGAGCCGGGCGTGATCGGGGTGTCGGCGGGTGCGGCGGTCGGTGCGGGCACGGTCATCGTGGTGGGCGGGGCGTTCGTGGCCGCGTGGTCGGTGGCCGCGGCGGCGTTCGTCGCGGGGTTGGTGACCACGTTGCTGGTGTATCTGCTGGCGCGTTCGGGCGGGCGGACCGAGGTCGTGACGCTCGTGCTCACCGGGGTCGCGATCAACGCCTTCGCCGGCGGGCTGATCGCGCTGCTGTTGTTCGTCGCCTCTCCCGCGGCGCGCGACCAGATCGTGTTCTGGCAGCTGGGCTCGCTCAACGGGGCCAGGTGGGAATCGGTGGGGGTGGTGGCGCCGCTGACCGCGGTCGGTGTCGTCGCGGCGGTGCTGCTGGCGCCGCGGCTGGATCTGCTGGCGCTCGGGGAGTCCGCGGCCCGGCATCTCGGTGTCGACGTGGAGCGGCTGCGCCGCAATGCGATCGTCGTGGTCGCGGTCCTGGCCACCGCGGGTGTCGCGTTCACCGGCATCATCCTGTTCGTCGGGCTCATCGTCCCGCACCTGGTGCGGATGCTGGTCGGGCCCGCGCACCGGGTGCTGATCCCGCTGAGCGCCATCGTCGGCGCGGTGGTGCTGCTGGCCGCCGACGTCACCGCCCGCTCTCTGGTCGACAACGCCGACCTCCCCCTCGGCATGCTCACCTCCCTGATCGGCGGCCCCGTCTTCTTCTGGCTGCTGCGCCGCACCCGAGCCCGCTCCGGAGGCTGGGCATGACCGCACGTTTCGTTCGTCGAGTGGCACATGGCCGCGGCGGATGCCGAGAAGAGCTCTCGATGGTGTGCCACTCGTGGCCGGGAGGTGCAGGGTGAGCTTGTTGCGGACGGTGCACGAGTTGCCGGGGTGGCCGCAGAAGGGGGATGCGACGGTGCGGGCGGCGGGGGTGAGCGTGCAGCGCGGAGGTGGCGGGCAGGCGCGGCTGGTGCTCGACGGTGTCGACTTCGAGGCGGTCGCCGGGCAGGTCGTGGCCCTGGTCGGGCCCAACGGCGCTGGCAAGTCGACGCTGCTGGCCGCGCTGGCTGGGGAATTGGCGCTCAGCGCGGGCGCGGTCGAGCTCGACGGGCAGCCGTTGTCGCACTGGACGACGCTGGACATGGCCCGGCGGCGGGCGGTCTTGCCGCAGACCCACACCGTCGGCTTCCCCTTCACCGCGCGGGAAGTGGTGGCGATGGGTCGCGCGCCCTGGGTGCGCACCGAGCGCCGCGAACTCGATGAAAAACAGATCGCCGCCGCGATGGCCGCCACCGACGTCGAACACCTCGCCGCCCGGTCGTTCCCGACCCTCTCCGGCGGTGAACGCGCCCGGGTCGCGCTGGCGCGAGTGCTGGCGCAGGACACCGCCACGCTGCTGCTGGACGAGCCGACCGCGGCACTGGACCTGGGGCATCAGGAGGCCGTGCTGCGCTTGGCCGCCGCCCGCGCCGCCGAAGGCGCCGCCGTGGTGGTCGTCCTGCACGATCTCGGTATCGCGGCCGCCTACGCCGACCGGGTCGCCGTGCTGGACTCCGGCCGCATCGCCGCGGACGGGCCACCCCGCGACGTGCTCACCACCGAACTGCTCACGCGCGTCTACCAGCACCCGGTCGAAGTGCTCGACCACCCGGTCACCGGCGCCCAACTGGTCCTGCCGGTGCGCCGCTGAACCCGAGCCACTGCGGTGGCCGTGGCTCGGCGCCGCCGATCCACTCGCTTCGGCGGGTACTCGACGCACATGCCGAGGCGTCGCCTCGCCGACACCGGGGTGCGCGCGAAGTGCCGCCGCGCACCCGCAGCCACGCTTCGCCGTTCGTGGCGGTGGGGAGGCTCGAGGTGAGCGTCGTCGTGGTACAGGGCGGCGCGCCCGGCCGGACGGGCGCTACCGCCAGATCAGTTTCAGCACCGCGGGGGTCAGCAGCATGCGGATGACGGTGGCGTCCAGGATCAGCGCGGCGATCATGCCGTAGGCGATGTACTTCATCAGCACCAGATCCGAGAACCCGAACGCGCCGGTCACCACGATGAGGATCGCGGCGGCGGAGGTGATCACACCGCCGGTGTGGGCGATGCCGTAGCGGATCGCCTCGGGCGCGTCCGCACCGGCGTCGCGGGCCTCCGACACCCGTGACAGCAGGAACACCTCGTAGTCGGTGGACAGCCCGAACACCACCGTCACGATCAGCGCCAGCACCGCGAACATCAACGGCCCCGGCGTGAAGTGGAAGACCCCCGCACCGTGACCCTGCACGAACATCCAGGTCAGCATGCCAAGGGTGGACACGAGGCTGAGCGCGCTCATCACCACCGCCTTCAGCGCGAGCACCAGCGACCGGAACGCCGCGTACATCAGCGCCAGCGCCGCCGCGACGAGCAGGGCCAGCAGTGTCGGCAGGCCGTCGAGCAGTCCGTTGATGCTGTCGCGTTCCAGCGCCGGCACACCGGCGACCATCACCCGCACGCCGGGTGGTTCGGGAATGGCGCGCAGTGCGGCGATCACCTCGTCGGCGTCGCGTTTGTCGGCCAACCCGGCGGCGAGCACGTTGAGGCCGTCCTTGGTGGGCGCCGCGGGCTCGAAGCGTCCGGTCAGGCCGGGGATGCGGTTGGCGGCGTAGCGGATGTCGCTGAGTTGCTGCGGATCGGCGCCGACCACCACCAGCTTCAGCGGTTCGGTGCGGAAACTGGGAAACAGCTCGTCGAAACGTTCCTGCGCTACCCGGGCCGGGTTGTCGTCGGACAGATAGCGTTCGCTGAGCCCGCCGAATTCGATGTGGCGTATCGGGATGGCGAGCGCGAGCAGCGCGAGCACGATCGGCACGGCCACCGCCCACGGCCTGCGCATCGCCCACAGCGCCAGGCGGGAGAAGAATCCGGCGTCGATCTGGGCTTCGGTTTTGCTGCGGGAGAACCGTTTCCAGCCCAGGAAGTCGATGCGGCGCCCGACGATGCTCAATGCCGCGGGCAACGCGGTCACCGACAGCAAGGCCGCCAGCAGGACCGAGCTTATGCCGCCCAGCGGCACCGAGCGCAGCACGCCGTTGGGGAAGATGAACAGCGCGCCGAGGCTGAGGGCGATGATCGCGGCCGAGAACAGCACGGTGCGCCCGGCGGTGGCGACGGTGCGGGCGGTGGCTTCCTCGACGGTGTGGCCCGCGGCGAGCTCTTCCCGGAAGCGGGTGACGGTGAACAGCCCGTAGTCGATCGCCAGTCCCAGGCTGACCAGGGTCATCACGGCGCTGGCGAAGACGTTGACGTCGATGTGGTCGGTCAGCAGCCGCAGCCCGCCCTGGGTGCCCAGGATCGTCATGCCGCCGATGAGCACCGGCAGCAGCGCCCCGATGACGCCGCCGAACACGAAATACAGCAGGATCGCCACCAGCGGCAGGGCGATCATCTCCGCGCGTTTGATGTCGCGCTGCATGCCGGTGTTGATGCCTTCGACGATCGGCTGCAACCCGGCCAGTTGCACGGTGGTGCCGCCGGGACCGCCGCCCGCGCGTCCGGCGCCGAGATGGTCCTTGATCGCCGCGTAGTTCTCCACCGTCGCGGTGCCCGAGCCGCGCAAGCCGACGCTGGCGAAGGCGTGGGTGCGGGAGGCGTCGGTGGCCTGGGCGGAGAACGGGCTGTCCCAGTAGCTGTCGATTTTCTGGATGCGGTCGGGGTAGGTGGCCAGCAGTCCGGCGAGTTGCCGGGTGACCGGGCCGCGCACGGCCGGGTCGTCGACGGTGGCGCCTTCGGGGGCGGTGTAGAGCAGGATCAGGTCGCTGTCGGTGTCCCGGCCGAAGGTGCGGTCGGCCAGTTCGGCGGCGGCCACCGATTCACTGCTCTCATCGAACCAGCCCTCCTGGGTCAGCCGACCGGACAGGTCGCGGCCGTACCAGCCGGAGACCAGCACGAACAGGACGAAGAAGGCCAGGACGAGGTAGCGGTTGCGGTGGACGAACCGTCCCCACCGCAGTGATCCGGAACGGCGCATCGCGTCGCAGGCCCGGTCAGCCGCAGGCCGGGGTGCGGTAGTCGGCCGAGCGCAGGATGCCGCACAGGTCGGTGCGCGAGATCTTCCACTTGCCGTCGATGAGCACGAAGTGCACGACCGTGGTGCGGACGGCGGCGCCGGTGCCGTCCTTGTCCAGGCGCATGGTGGCGGTCAGGGTGCCGTCGTGGTTGTCGAACACCGGGTCGGTCACGCCGTAGACGGCGCGCGGGTTGTCCTGCAGCGCCCTGTACATGTCGGGGATGGCTTGGCGGAAGGAGTCGCCGTCTTCGATGAGGGCGGTGCGTTCGCTGTCGGGCAGCGCCGGGTCCAGTGCCCGCTTGATCTGGGCGTCCAGTTCGGCGGCGGTCGGCAGCGGCGGGTGCGCGGCGCTGGAGGAGGCGGCGATCGAGGACGACAGCGACGCGTTCGCCGACGAGCGGGCGGCATCGACCGCGGCATCGTCGGTTCCGCTGTCGCAGGCGGCGGCCGGCGCGGCCAGCAGCAGAACGGCCGCGGTGAGCGCGGTCCGGGCGAGTCGTGTGCGGGTCATCACTTCCTACATACCTTCGATGACGGAGCTGATCCGTCCGAGTAGGGCACGCACGGTCGTGACGTCCCGTTGCGCGGCGGTCTCGATCGTCGCGGTGTCGGGGATCATATCCCGCACCAGCGCGGCGACACTGCGCTCGTCGTCGAGGTCGATGTCGGTGACCGTGGCTTCGGCGACCGCGAGCACGTCCTCCGGGCCGGGGACGGCGTCGCCCAGAGCGCGGCGGTAGATCTCCAGCCTCAGCGTGGCGCGCACGGTGCGGAAGGCGAACGGGTACCCGTCGGCGGTGGTCCCGAACCCGTGCGCGAACGCGCCGACGGTGATGTCGTCGATAACAAACCCCGACGGATGGTCGGCTTTCAACCCGGATCTCCCTATATCGGACGGTGTGGACTCCACCGTAACGCCGGGCACCGACATTCCGCTCGAGCCGACACCCCGGTCGGTCGGTTGGTTACGCCATCATGGTCAGATGGTGAGATAGCGGAAAATTCGTCGGTAGAAGGAGTTCGGTGGATGCGCCCTCGCGGCTCGGTCGTCTCGGCATTCGCGGGTGCGGCGGTGCTGGTGCTGCTGGCCGGATGTTCCGGTGCGGGCGGTCCCGACCTGCCGACCAGGGATCCGGCCACGGCCGCGGTCGCGCCCGCGGTGACCACGCCACCCGCGGGGCGGGTATTGCCCGCCGGTCCGATCGCCGCGCTGGAAGCCGACTCCGGCAGTAGGTTGCTGGCCACCCTGGACGGCACCGTCCTCACCGTCGTCGACCCGGCCGCCGACCAGCCGGTGGTCCGCACGGTGAACCTGCCCGATCGCGCGAGTGGTCTGACCCCGGGCAGGCCCGGTGAGATGCTGGCGGCCGCGCCGGGCCGGGTGCTGCGGGTGGATCTCGCCTCCGGTGCGGTCACGGCGGTCGCCGTAGACGGCGACGTGCGGTCGGTGCGCGCACGCGACGACGGCGGGTTGCTGGTCGGCACCGCCGACGGCCGGGTGCTGGAGCTGGGCCCCGGCGGCGAGGTGACCCGCACCGTGTCCGGGCTGGTCTCCGCCGACGAACTCGCCGAAGCCGACGGCAAGCTGACCGTGCTCGACCGGCATCAGACCGCGATCTTCGAGGTCGATCCGGGCAAGAAGCGCCCCGGATTGGCGCTGCGGGCCGGGGACGGGGCCACCGAACTGATCGGCGACGCCCGCGGCCGGTTCGTGGTCACCGACACCGCCGGTGGCGAGCTGCTGGTCTACACTGCCGGACCGCTCGTGCTGCGCCAGCGTTTCCCGGTAGGATCTTCGCCTTACGCACTCGCCTACGATCAGCGGTCGGACACCGTGTGGGTGACGTGCACGCAGCGCAACGAGGTCATCGGATTCGACCTGTCGACTGGTATACCGAAGGAAGTGGGCCGCTACGCCACCGTCCGGCAACCGAACTCGGTGGCTGTCGAGCAGAGCACCGGTGATCTGTTCGTGGGGTCCGCGACCGGCGACGGTCTGCAACGGATCGGTGCGGACGATCGGAAGAGAGGGCACTGATGGCTCGGACACCACGCGCGGGCGAGAATACCGCGGCAACTGCTGATCCGGCAGCGCACCGGGGGCGCGGGCGTGCGCTGCCCGCGGGCTGGGAAACCACGAGTGACGACTACGAATACGTGCCGCTGCGGCTGCCGCCGGATGTCACGCGGGTGACCGCGTCCATGCGGCTGGCGATCCAGGCCGAGTTCGGTGGCTGGGAACTCTCGCGGGTGCGGGCCTACACCGACGGCAGCAGGCGGGTGCTGCTGCGGCGGCGAAAATCCGCACTACTACCCCAGCCCGAACCCGGAATGTGAGCCGATGTACGCCCTGCTACTGCGACTGATGTTCCTGGTCGCACCGGAACGCGTCCACCACCTCGTCTTCGCGGTCATGCGGTTCGCCGCATGGGTTGCGCCGCTGCGCTGGGCGATGAGCAAGATCCTCGTCGTCCGAGATCCGATCCTGCGCGTCGAAGCGTTCGGGGTCGAGTTCCCCGCGCCGCTGGGTCTGGCCGCCGGTTTCGACAAGAATGCCGACGGCGTCGATGCCTGGGCCCCGCTGGGGTTCGGTTTCGCCGAGATCGGCACCGTCACCGCCCAGGCGCAGCCGGGCAATCCCGCGCCGAGGCTGTTCCGGTTGCCCGCCGACCGGGCGCTGATCAACCGGATGGGCTTCAACAATCACGGCGCCGCCGCGGCCGCCGACCGGCTGCGCGCACGGCGCGGCGAGGTGCCGATCGGCGCGAACATCGGCAAGACGAAGATCGTCGAACCGGAGGCCGCGGCCGCGGACTACGCCACCAGCGCCGCGCTGCTGGGGCCGCTGGCCGATTTCGTCGTGGTCAACGTCAGCTCGCCCAACACGCCGGGTCTGCGTGATCTGCAGGCGGTCGAATCGTTGCGCCCGCTGCTGCGGGCGGTGCTGGACAGTGTGCGGGTGCCGGTGCTGGTGAAGATCGCGCCGGATCTGTCCGACGAGGACATCGACGCGGTGGCCGACCTGGCCGTCGAACTCGGCCTGGCGGGCATCGTGGCCACCAACACCACCATCCGGCGCGACGGGCTGCGCACCGACGCCGCCGAGGTGGACGCCATGGGCGCGGGTGGCCTGTCCGGTCCGCCGGTCGCCGACCGTTCGCTCGAGGTGCTGCGGCGGCTGTACCGGCGCGTCGGCGACCGACTGGTGCTGATCTCGGTGGGCGGCATCGAAACCGTCGACCAGGCGTGGGAACGCGTTCTCGCCGGTGCGACGCTGTTGCAGGGCTACACCGGGTTCATCTACGGCGGCCCGTTCTGGATGCGCAGGATCCATCGGGGCCTGGCGCAGCGGTTGCGCACCGGGGGCTACGCCGGTCTCGGTGAGGCCGTCGGCGCGGAGCACAAAGCGCACGCCTGAACCCCTGGCCTCAGCCGTGCACGAACGGCGGTTCGGGAGTGCGGGTGCGCCGGGTCCGTGGACCGTGCCCCGGCGGGGCCGGATCTCCCTTCGGTCGCAGTTCCTGCCCCAGACGCGCCGCCATTCGCTTCGCCAGCAGGATCACCGCGTGATCGCGCAGGATGCCCAGGTGGTCGGCGTAGACCTCGACGCGGGCCTGGGTCATGCGGTCGTGCACGAGGGTCGGGTCGCTGAGCAGTTCGTCCAGCCGCATGCCGGCCAGCGCCTGGCTGTGGGTCAGCCGCCGGTCCGGTAGCCAGCTCAGCCGCCAGCTGTCGGTCGCGTCGGTGTCACGGCAGGCCGATTCCGGGGTTATGTCACTGGTCATCGTCCATTCGGTGGTGTGGATGGTCATCGCAGTCTCCGGTGCAACAGGTGGAGTGAGGCCGGCTCCAGGGTGCTGAGTTCGATGATCACGAATGCCTCCAGTCGTGCATCCGCTGGTGCGGCGCGGTGGCGTGCCGCACCGTGGTTTCTGCCGGTTCGGTGGGCACGATGCTGCGTGCCCGGGCCGATGAAGTCCGCTGCCCGGCCGGGCGGTCCAGGGGGTGGCTCGCAGTGCGGCGTCCGGGGCGCCCGCAAGTGGGTCGTGGGGTGCGGCGGGGTGTGCGAGTTCCGGTCGGCGCGGAGATGGCCGCCGTTCGGTCCGGTCGAGCCGCGTAGCGGCGGCGGGGCTGAGGGGGCGGGCCGATTGCGGGGCGTGGTCTGCGTGCCGGGGCGCCGGGGCGGCGCGGGCGATGACCGGTGCGTTGTCGCGCGGAGTGTCCGGCGGCTGGTTCAGTCCATCACCGGCTTCGGCACCAGCTCGGTATCTGCTCCGGCGGGGCGGTGTTGCCGTCGCCGTCGAGACTGCCGTATCTGAAGAATCATTCTCATCACCAGCCCTCCCGATGCCTGGTGGTGCGATGGGGATCGCCATATCCAGTGTGGCATTTGCCGTTCCCCGGGCGCAATTGCCGTTGTAATTTGGTAATTGACAATTTGCCCGCTGGCTAAACCCGATTTGCGTGGCCAACATGCGCACGACGCCCTGGTGTCGCGCCGAAGAGGAGGGTGGCATCGCCATGGTCCCGCAGGATTCGGGAATGGTTGCCGTTCGCAATATCCTCACCCGGCTGTGCAAACGGTCCGGCTTGAGCTCGGATCGGTTGCGCAGCACCGAAATCGACGTACTGCCCCTGCTGGATCTGCTGGCCGTGCGGCAGTACGCGCGACGCGCGGGCGTCGACCGGGAAGAAGCGGTGCTGCCGCTGGTGCGCGACCTGGCCCGCAGTTTGGAGCCCACCCACCGGCTCGTCGTCGATGCGGAGCTGTCGCTGGGGCTGCTGCGCGAAAACCCGCCTGCCGGTGTCGATCCCGACCTACTCTACGCCTCGGATCTGGGCGAACGGCGCGAATACCTCGCCGCCCGGTGGGCGGCGCTGCACGAAGCCCTTGGAGCGCAGCCGGTTCCGGGCACGCTGACGGTGCGTTCCCTGCGCGGGGCCCCCGAACGCCGCGCGTTCACCGAACTGGCCGCGCAGCTGGCCACCGCCTCGGTGTTCGACGGAGCGCATGTCGTCGAATTCCCCGCCTCCGCGGAAACCGCTGTCGCCGAACCGGATCCGGTGGACACCCGGGGGGTGGTCACCGTGATCGGCGACGCGGTCATCGACCACATGTACGCGGTCGACCGTATTCCCGGGCCCGGTGGCACCACCCGCGGCGGCTACGGGGAACATCCCGGCGGCAAGGGGCTCACGCGCGCGGTCGCGGCCGCCCGGCTCGGGCTGCGGGTGCGGCTGATCTCGGCGGTCGGCGACGACGACGCGGGCGACCGCATCCTGGAATACCTGCGCAGCGAACGCGTCGACACCGAACTGGTCAAGGTGGTGCCCTACGCGCCGACACCGGTGACCGCGGTGATCGTGGCGGGCACCGGCGCGGCGAGCACGATCGGCTGCAAGGACGAGCGAATCCGGTTGAGCGCCCAGGACTTGCGCAGCGACGCGATCCGCTCGGCGCTGGCCACCTCGGATGCGGTGCTGCTGACCTTCGAACAACCCACCGGGGTGATCGAGCAGATCATGGCGGAGTTGCGCAGGCTGCCGCGCCGGCCGCTGGTGGTCGTGCATCCGGCGCCGCGGCTGGATCGCCCGCAGTATCTGTATCAGCATCTCGGTGTGGTGGACTACCTCGTCGGCGGCGACAAGGACCTGCAGGCGCTGGCGATGGCCGACGGCGCCGCGTCGTGCGGTGAGCAGACCGCCACACGGCTGCGCGCGCTGGGTGTGGGGGCGGTGTGCGCGATCAAGGATTTCCGGTGCGCGGTGTGGTCTGAGCAGGTCAGCGACCGTTTTCAGCCGTTCCCGACGGCGCTGGACGACTCGGTCGGCGCTCACGCTGCCTTCTCCGCCGCCCTGGTATATCGTCTCGTTTCGACGCGCCGCCCCGCCGCACGCAACGACTACGTCTGGGCGACCGCCGCAATGGTGGCGACGCAATCGATCGGGGACGTCCCCGGGGCGATGCCACTGGTGAGTGAGGTCGAGCGAATTTTCAAACTCGCTACGGAGGAGCATTGACCAACGTTGTGGATCCTGCCGACACCGAGCATCGGTTTCGTCGCAATGGGCATGATCTGCGAGTTCGGGTGGTGGAGTTGAACGGGGACGACGAGCGGGGGCATCTGCTGCTGTTCGGCGCGGTCGCCGACGGTTGCCTGGTGCGGGTGCACTCGCGCTGCCTGTACGGGGAGGCACTGCGGTCGCAGGATTGCGACTGCGGGCCGGAGCTGGACAAGGCGCTGGATCTCATCCAGGCCGCGGGTTCAGGAGTGCTGGTCTATCTGGAGCAGGAAGGCCGCGGGGCGGGGCTGATCGTCAAGGCGCTGGGCTACCGCGAGAGCGAGCGTTCCGGCGCGGACACCTTCACCAGCTACGAAAACTTGGGCTACCCGGCCGATGCCCGCACCTATGTGGCCACCGCGCGTGCGCTGGCGGATCTCGGACTGCGTTCGGTGCAGCTGCTGACGAACAATCCCGCCAAAGTCGAAGCGCTGCGGCAGGAGGGGTTGCAGGTCACCGCGGTGCCGTTGCGAACGCGGGCGCTGAGCGAGCGTGCCCGCGAGTACCTGGAGGCCAAGCGCACCCGGCGCAAGCACTGGATCCCGACCGATGCGGTCCCGTGGGCGCTCGAGGAGCGCGACGGCGACCCCGAGCAGCCGTTGGCCGTCGACCCGGTCGTGATCACCCCTGGTGAGAACCTTCATTCGCGTCCCGGGCCCGGCACCGCGCCGGATCTGATCGGTGCCTGAAGGATTGTTGAAGTTCGGCCCCCGCGATTCCCGCCTCTGGCTACCATGAGTGAGCCGCGCCACACGTGGCGCGCCGACTCGTGAGAGACTGACATTGCATTCGCCGCATCATGTCAGGGTTCGAGTCTCGGATCGGGATCGGGCGCCGGCGGACACCGGCGGTCGGTTCACGCCAGCGATATCGGGAACAGGGATATGACGACAACAGAAATCGGATACGCGCACCAATCGGGCAAAACGGTGTACACCGTCCCCGCCGCATTCCAGGAAACCGCGCGGCTGCGCCCCGACCAGATCGCATTGCGCAAGGTGGGCGGCACGCAGGAATACACCTGGCGCGACTACGCCGAACGGGTTCGCGCGATCGCCGCGGGCCTGGCCGGTCTCGGCCTCGGCCACGGCGACACGGTCGGCATCATGCTCACCAATCGCCCCGAGTTCAACCTCGTCGACACCGCCGCCTTGCACCTGGGCGCCACCCCGTTCTCCATCTACAACACCAGCTCCCCCGAACAGATCACCCATCTGTTCACCAACGCGGGCAACAAAGTCGTGGTGACAGAACAGGTGTTCCTCGACCGGATCACCGCGGCCGGAGTCCCGATCGAGCACATCATCATGGTCGACGGGCCCGCCGAAGGCGCCATCACCCTCGAAGAGGTGGAAGCCGCGCCCGCCGCCGACTTCGATTTCGACGCCGCCTGGCAGGCCGTCGGCGCCGACGACCTGGCCACCCTGATCTACACTTCCGGCACCACCGGCCCGTCCAAGGGGGTGGAGATCACCCACCGCAACGTGCTCGCCCAGATCATCGCCCTGGTCAACGGCCCGCTGCAGGTCGGCCTGGACGACCGCGCGGTGTCCTACCTGCCCGCCGCGCACGTCGCCGACCGGATCTCCGGCCACGCGATCAACCTGCTCACCGGCATCCAGATCACCACCGTGCCCGACCCGCGCGAAGTCGCCGCCGCCCTGCCCGACGCCCGCCCCACCATCTTCTTCGGCGTCCCGCGCGTCTGGCAGAAGATCAAGGCCGGCGTCGAGGGCAAACTCGCCGAAGAGCCCAGCCCGGTGAAGAAGGCGCTGGCCAACTGGGCGATCAGCACCGGAATCGCCGCCGCCCGCGCCGATCTGGCAGGCAAAGGCCGCGGTCCCCTGCTGAGTGCGCAGCACAAGATCGCCGAAACGCTGGTGCTGTCCAAACTGCGCCACGCCCTCGGACTGGATCAGCTGCGTGTCGCCTCCTCCGGCGCCGCCCCCATCCCGCCGGAGACCCTGGAATACTTCCTGGGCCTCGGCTTCACCGTCAGCGAGGTGTGGGGCATGTCGGAGACCACCGGTGTGGGCACCTTCACCGAGCTGGACAAGCCCCGCCCCGGCTCGGTCGGTCGCGCGGTGGACGGCATGGAACTGCGGCTGGACGCCGACGGCGAGGTGCTGGTGCGCGGACCGATCGTCACCCGCGGCTACCGCAACATGCCCGACAAGACCGCCGAGGCCATCGACTCCGACGGCTGGCTGCACACCGGCGACATCGGCACCCTCGACGCCGACGGCTACCTGCGGATCGTGGACCGCAAGAAGGAACTGATCATCAACGAGGCGGGCAAGAACATTGCCCCCACCAACATCGAGAACTCGGTGAAGGCCGCCTCCTCGCTGGTCGGTCAAGCCGTCGCCATCGGTGACGCCAAGCCCTACATCGCCGCTCTGATCGTGCTCGACCCCGACGTCGCCGCGATCCGCGCCAAGGAACTCGACGCCACCGGCGAGGACATCGCCACCCTGGCCACCCGCCGCCAGATCATCGATGAGGTGCTCGCGGCCGTCCAGGCGGGCAACGCCAAACTCTCGCGCGTGGAGCAGATCAAGCGCTTCACCATCCTCGGCGCCGTCTGGGAGCCCGGCGGCGACGAACTCACCCCGAAGATGTCGCTCAAGCGCGCCCCCATCGCGGCCAAATACCAGGCCGACATCGAGGCGCTGTACGCCAAGGAACCCTCCGACCGGGTGATCAGCGTCAAGTAAGCTCGCCGGAAAAGACTGCGGCCCCGCAGCATTACGCCCGGGGCCGCAGTCATCTATCCGGATTCTCACGGCTCGAGATACAGCCGCTCACACGGCAATCTCGGATACCCGTCGACATCGTCGGTCGACACTTCGACCGCGTCGTGCCAGTGCCGGGCACGCCACTCCTGTACGAACAAGCACGCGGCGGTGAGGCAGGCGACGAAGTCCATCCGGGCACCGTGCCAGAACACCGACAAGTGGACATCCGGCTCGGATGGGAGCGGAGATCCACGGCGCTCATCACCGTTCACCGCTGGCACTTCCTTGCCGTCCGAGCGCTGTCCCCCCGGCAATCGACTTCGCCTATTCCGCAGTGCATCAGCGTTTTCCATGCATTGCCCGCCGCTCTCAGGCATGCGGGAAGTCCTGCCTTCGGCGCGCGATGCGTTCGGCTAGGCATCCACGGATGGCGGCCACCACGACACTCCCGGTGGGACGGAACGTGTTGTCCGGGAGGTTGACCCATGCCCGGAACGTAGTTCCACGATCGGCCGGGCTCGGCAACGCAATGGTGCCGCCCGCACGCACCACCGAGACGTTGAGCCGGAACATCTCCGCGAACAGTGTCATGTCGTCCGGCAGATCCGGTTGCGTGAGGTAAGTCCACCGCTTCGACCGGGGATGCGACATGATCGGCCCGACCGTGTAGTCGTGCCGCTGCATCCACACCTTCACGTCCTGACCCAACATGGCGGGCATGATCACCGCCCACGCCACCCCCATGCGTAGGACTATGCGCCCCACGTAGGGGGGATCGACCTGCGCAGGAAGATCGCACACCTGCCGGTAGTAGGCGCACCGCGACAGCGGCGTGTCGCCGAAAGGTATCCGGCCCATCATCAAAACCCCCTGCTCAGATCGATCGACGGTAGAGATGCGCCCGGTTCCGCGTGGACCGTGAAACTTGCCATGAGGCGGGAGTGAGCCTGCGGCAGCAATTGCGCTGAGCTCCCCCGACCGGGCGCGCATTCAGCACACACCTCGAAGTCGCTGCGAGTAAGGTCGCAGCGGGTGTTGAAAGGTGGTGGATCGGCCTCTTCCAGTGACGAAAACGGTGGGCATGATGAACAGTGCGAACATGCACCTTTCCGAGTGGCTGGCCCGTTCAGGTTGGAGTCGTAGCGAATTGGCGCGTCGCGTGCGCACACTGGCGACCGAACGGGGAGAGCCCCAGATCAGGCCGGACGCCTCGAGCGTGCGTCGGTGGGTGGACGAGGGAGAGCGCCCGCGCCCGCCGGTTCCGGCGCTCCTCGCTGACCTGTTCTCCGCGCAGTTCGGATATCGCGTGACGACCTACGACCTCGGCCTGGGCGACATGCCGACCGTTGACCGCGCCCTCGCCTACAGCCCATCGTGGACACAGACACTCGAAGCAGTCGCAGACCTCGGGAGGGCCGACGTGGATCGCAGAAAGTTCCTGTCCACAGCTCCGTTCGCGGCGGTAGCGGCGATCGGGCCGTCCCGCGACTGGTTGCTGAACACCCTCGATCAGCTGCCGGATCAGCGGCAACGGGTCCGGCTCGAAGACGTCACCGCCGTCAAGAACATGTTCAGCACCTTCCAGGAAATGGATATCTTCCAAGGCGGTGGGTCGGGACGGCTCGTCTTGGCGGCGTACATGAACGAGCACGTGTACCCGCTCTTGCGGCGTACCCATACCGAGGACGTCCGGGTGGCGCTGTGCGGTGCGGCAGCCGAACAGACCTACCTGCTCGGGTGGATGGCGTTCGACAACGGCGAGCACGGTACGGCGCAGCGATATCTGATCCAGGCGCTTCGCCTGGCCGAAGAGTCCCGCGATCCTGCACTCGGCGCTCACGTGCTCGCTGGATTGGCCGACCAGGCAACCGTGCTCGGCTATCCGCACGAAGGCCGACGACTTGCCCAGGCGGGTCGCCAAGGCCTGTCGAAGGTTGACGCGCCCGCTTGCCTGGCGGACCTGTGGACCTTGGAGGCTCGCTCCCTCGCTGTCATCGGTGACAAAGCCGGTACCGCGCAGGCGATCAACGCAGCGGAAAACGCGTTCGCCCGGATCGAGCCCGACAGGGAACCCGAGTGGGCACGCTTCATCGACCAGGCATACATCTGCGGTGAGTGGGCGAACGCGTTTCGCGACCTCGGACAGTCAGAAGAAGCCGCATCGCACGCTCGCCGCTCGATCGCCCACGCCCGCACGCAGAATCGTGCACGCCGGGGTGCGCTCTCCCACGCCGCGCTGGCGGTCGCCCACATTCAGAAACGAGACCTCGAAGCCGCTCACGTGGCCGGGGTGCGGACGCTGGATCTCACGCGCAAGGTCAAGTCCTCCCGCTCCGTGGAAGCCGTGCGCGACATACAGCAACACATGGCGGCCTTCGGTCCGCACCCCTTGGTCGCGGACTTCAACGAACGAACCCGGGCATTGCTCGCGGCATGACCGCATAGCGCGGTCCCTCAGAAGGAGACTTCGCCCGTGGATTGGATTCCACCGAGCTTGGTCGGGTTGACCTGGAAGCGGATGTTTTCGATGCGGCCGTTGACGATGTCGTAGGTGAGCGCGCCGACTCGGTAGTCTCCGATCACGCCGATGATGCTGAGTTCGCCGTTGACAACGGCGGATTCGAGGCGGATGCCGGCGGAGACCGGCTTGGTCATGACGCCCAGCATCCAGCGCGCCACGTGGTCCGGGCCGTGCAGTGGGCGGCGGGCCGCGGTGACGATGCCGCCGCCGTCGTTCCACAAGGTCACCTCGGGTGCGAGCAGTTCCATGAGGGCGTTGAGGTCGCCGCCGTGGCAGGCGGCCATGAACTTCTCGGTGATCTCTCTGCGGGATTCGTTGTCGGCGTCGAAGCGCGGGCGGCGGGTCTGCACGTGATTGCGTGCACGGTGTGCGATCTGACGGACGGTGGCATCGGGGCGATCCAGGAAGCCGCCGATTTCGGCGTAGGTGTAACCGAACACCTCGCGCAGTACGAAGACAGCGCGCTCGGTGGGATCGAGGGTTTCGAGGACGACCAGCATGGCGGTCGAGACGGTGTCGGCCATTTCGATCTCCTCGGCGGTGTCGGGTGCGGTGAGCAGCGGTTCGGGAAGCCACGGGCCGACATAGGTTTCCCGGGTCGCCCGGGCGGAGGTGAGGCGGTTGAGCGAGAGGTTGGTGACGGCGCGAACCAGGTAGGACTTGGGGTGCTCGACCGCAGCCCGGTCTGCCGCGTTCCATTTCAGCCAGGCGCTCTGCAGGATGTCCTCGGCGTCGGCGACGCTGCCGAGCATCTGGTAGGCGGTGCCGAAGAGCAGACGGCGGTGTTCGACGAAGGGGTCGATCGATGCGTCGGTCTGCTCGGCGGCGGGTTGCCTATCGGTGTGGTCCTGCATGGAACTCATACCTACCGGTCTCGAGGAACAGGGTCCACTGGGAGGCCGGGTGCGTCGTCCGGCCTCCATCGCGGGCGATCACGCGGTTCCGCGGGTGGCGCGGCCGCCCTTGGACAGCTGCACCTGCGCCTTCATGTACTTGCTCATCTTGAAGGCCAGCGGCGGGGTGCTGCTCACCGACTGCTTGTAGGCGACGGCGGCCTTGCCCTTGAGGTACCAGCGGTTCGGGGTGTCATCGGCGTTGGTGAACTGGATGACCGCGTCCTTGCGGCCCAGGCTCACCGGCTGGTGGAAGTAGCCGTAGCGGAACGGCTTCACGGTCTTGCCGCGCAGCAGCCGGGCCAGCGCGTCGGCGGTGTAGGCGGCGGTGGGCAAACCACTCTGGCAGGTGCCGTGGACCTGGCCCCAGTTCTGCTGAACCAGCGCGGCGTCACCGATGGCGTGGATCTCCGGGTGCGACACCGAGCGCAGGGTGGGGTCGGTGATGATGAGACCTTTCGCGTCCGTCGCGATTCCGGCCTGGGCGGCCAGAGGTGAGACTTTGACGCCGGTAGTCCACAAGGTCAGCTCCGAGTCGATCAGTTCGCCGGTGTCCAATTGCACGGCGTCGGGCAGCACCTTGGTGACGTTCACGCCGACCCTGCGGACCACACCGAGCCGGTCGAGGACTCGGTTCAGGTAGGCGCGAGCCTTGTCCCCCATCATCGAGCCGGGTTCGGCATGGCTGACGAGCGTGACGGTCAGGTCCGGGTGCGCCTCGGCGATCTCGGCGGCGGCTTCGATGCCGGTGAGTCCGCCGCCGCAGACGGTGACGCCGCCACCGGCCGGCGCCACGTCGGTCAGGCGCTGCGAAAAGCGGTGCGCCAGACGGGGATCGTTGAGCGTCCAGGCGTGCTCGTGCGCACCGGGGACGATGCTCGTGTCGGTGCTGCTGCCGAGCGCGTAGACGAGGTTGTCGTAGGGCAGGATCGCGCCGTCGTCGAGGGTGATCAGGCGGGCCTCGGCGTCGATGGCGGTGGCGGTGGCCTGGTGGAAGTCGATACCCGAAGCGGTCAGCAGGGCGGGAATGTCGTAGTTGGCCAATTCCTGCCCTGCGGCGACCTGGTGCATGCGCAGCCGCTCGGTGAAGCGGACCGAGGGGTTCACCACTGTGATGCGCACATCCAGTTTGCGAGTGTTGCGAGCCAGCCGGATGGCGGCCAGCATGCCGGTGTAGCCGGCACCGAGGACAACGATTTCTCGGGCGGTGGTGGTGTTCATCGCTTGCTCCCTGGGGCTCGTTCTGCGTGGTCGGCTATGGGACAAGCGAGCCCGTCCGAACGTGACAACTCGTTGTTGTGGCCTGTGTCACGGTGACGCGGCTGGGCGGCGATGGGCTTCTGACTTCAGGCGGCCGGGGAATCCGTCCTGCGACATACGTCCGCAGCCGGAACCGGCAACCCGCGAACTGCTGGAGCCGCACGTCCTTTGACTCTCGATTGAACACGTGTTTAATATATTGAACATGCGTTCAAACGATGATCGATCCGGGACCGGAAAGATTCGCGTCGACCTCACCGGCGCACCGCAGACGATGCTCGCGACGCTGTACGCCAAGGCGCTGGATGCGGATGCGGACAAGCCGCTACTGGGTGACACCTTGGCCAAGGACGCGGTCGCCCGCATCGACTACGACTGGCGGAGCACCAGCATCACGCCGCGCAATGCGCTTGGAGTGACCGTTCGCACCGTTCATTTCGACAACTGGGCGCGCGAGTTCCTCGCCGAGCACGACCGTGCCACCGTGTTGCATCTCGGATGCGGGCTGGACAGCCGAGTGTTCCGCCTGAACCCCGGCCCCGGCGTCGAGTGGTACGACGTCGACTACCCCGAAGTGATCGCGCTGCACGAACGGCTCTACCCGTCCCGCGAGCATCACCATCGTGTCGCCGCGTCCGTGACGGACCCCGCATGGCTGGAGCAGATTCCGTCCGACCGCCCCGTGCTGCTCATCGCCGAGGGGCTGACGATGTACCTCACCGAGGACGACGGTGTGGCTCTACTGCGCGCGGTGGTCGACCACTTCCCCTCCGGGGAACTGCAATTCGACGCCTTCAATACCCTCGGGATCAAGTCCCAGAAGATCAACGCCGTCGTCCGGCGCTCCGGCTCGACGCTGCACTGGGCGATCAACGGTCCCGGCGACATCGTCACCGCGGTGCCCGGGGTGCGCCCGCTCTCCGCCCTATCGGTGTTCGACGCCGAGTCGTTCAAGACCGGCGTGTCCGGCGGCTACCAGTTGATGGGAAAAGTGATGTCGCTGATCCCGGCGGTGCGGATGATCGCTCAGTACCACCGCTACGCGTTCTGAGTGACGCGCCGGCGGACGGCTCAGAAGAGCTGCTCCACGGCGAAGCCGACCAGGAGCACGGCGAAGCCGCCGATCTCGCCGATGATCAGTGCGGCGAGGACGAAACGCATCGATGACGGCGGGTTGCGCATCTGGTTGTCGGTCTCGCGCTGCAATCCGAGCCGGATGTAGTTCGCGATCGTCACCACGAACAGCGCGATGATCGCCCCGGCCGCGGTGGCGTTCACCGCGGTCGGCCAGCCGGACAGTTCGACGAACCACGCGATCAACCCGGTCGCGAACGAGTACAGCAAGGCGGCTCGGTGGGCGGTGTCGACGTAGGGGTGGGCCAGACCGTCCGGCGAGGTGGTCATCGCCTGCCATTTCCACACACCGAGGACCAGTGCCCACAGGAAGATGAGCCCGGCGAAGAAGAGCACCCAGGCCGTTTCCGTGCGAATGATCAAGTTCGTACCCTCATCAATCCCTTGCGCGCCCACTTGGGCGGCTGTCCAGCGGCAGCGTAACGCCTGTGGTCGGCCAGGGCGCGCCGAGCGCGAACCAACACTGGGAAGACCGACTGGTCGGATCAGTTCGTGGCGTTCACGCGGAACCGAGTTGGCCATACGGTACGAGATAGGCGCGATCCGTCGTGCTCTGCCAACCTCGCTCGGTCGGATCCAGCGCACGCCCGCCGGCGGCGGGGTCCTTCGGCCACGGCTCGCGGATGTGGATCTGGATGTCGTCTTGCAGGACTCGTAGCAGCTCCATCGCGAACCCTTCGGCAGTCGCGCTGCCCGGCTCGCTGGGGTCCAGAGCTATGGTCGTGCCGACCTCCGGCACCGACAGGGTCACCCATGCGTCGGGTAGCGGACGCCCTGACAGTTCGCGGAGGCTGCGCCACTCTTCGGTGTATTCGGTGCCGACCTCTGCGGAAAAGCCCAAAGAACGTTCGATATCGCGAGCCAGCAGACGCGCGCCGCGCACCGCCTCATCTATGTCCATGAACTCGATTCTCGACGCTGTGTGACCGCTCCGCGCCTGCGTGACTCCGGTCCCGGCGCGTGGTATCGAGAAAAGCACTGTGGCCCTGAGTATTTCCCTCAGGGCCACAGTCGAGGAACGAGCTCTCTACTTCTGCTCGTAGGTGGCGACCAGCGTGGCGCGCGCGAGCGTGTGGGAGAACAGGTTGAATCCGAGGTAGGCCGGGGTGGCGGTCTCGTCGATGCCGAGGCTTTCGACGTCGACGGCGTGCACGACGATGAAGTAGCGGTGCGGGCCGTGGCCGGGCGGCGGAGCGGCGCCGACGAAGCCGTGGAAACCGCCGTCGTTGCGCAGGGTGATCGCGCCGGTCGGCAGTGCGCCGCCTTCTTCACCGCTGCCCGCGCCGGCGGGCAGGGAAGTCGCGCTCACGGGGATGTCGGCGACGGCCCAGTGCCAGAAGCCGGAGGCGGTGGGTGCGTCGGGGTCGTACACCGTCACCGCGAAGCTCTTGGTCTCCGCCGGGAAATCCGACCAGGACAGCTGCGGGGAGATGTCCTTGCCCCCCGCGCCGAAGATGCCGCTGACCTGCTCGTTGTCGAACGGTTGGCCGTCGGTGACGTCGGTGGAGGTGAGGGTGAACGACGGCACCTGCGGAAGCGCGTCGTAGGGGTTGTAGGTCATGAAACCTCTCTTCCGGATCGGATCAGCTGTGCAGAAGGAAATGTTCCAGTACGCGCGTGCCGAACTCGAGCGCCTCGACCGGCACCCGCTCGTCGACGCCGTGGAACAGCGCGGTGAAGTCCAGCTCCGGCGGCAACTGCAGCGGTGCGAAACCGAAGCAGCGAATGCCCAACCGGGCGAACGCTTTCGCGTCGGTGCCGCCGGAGAGCATGTAGGGCACGGTGCGGCCGCGCGGGTCGTGGGCCAGCACGGCGTTGTTCATCGCGTCGACCAGGTCGCCGTCGAAGGTCGTCTCGTAGGAGTCGAGCTTGGTGATCCACTCGCGTTCGACGTCGGGTCCGATCAGCTCGTCCACCTCACGCTCGAACGCCGCCTGCCGCCCGGGCACCACACGGCAGTCCACCACCGCCTCGGCGGTCTGCGGGATCACGTTGGCCTTGTAGCCGGCCTGCAGCATGGTGGGGTTGGCCGTGTCGCGCAGCGTGGCGCCGATGATGCGGGAGATGGTGCCCAGCTTCGCCAGCTGGCCCTCGATGTCCGGGCTCGACGGATCGAATTGCAGACCCGTCTCCTCGGCGACGGCGGCCAGGAAGGCGGCCACCGACTCCGAGAGCACCACGGGGAAGGTGTGTTTGCCCAGCCGGGCCACCGCGTCGGCGAGGATCGTGACCGCGTTGTCCTCGTGCAGGAACGACCCGTGGCCCGCGCGGGCCTTGGCGCGCAACCGCATCCAGCCCAGACCCTTCTCGGCGGTCTCCACCAGATACAGCCTGCGTTCGGTGCCGTCGGGCCGCGGCACGGTCAGCGAGAACCCGCCGACCTCCCCCACCGCTTCGGTGACGCCGTCGAACAGGTCGGGGCGGTTGTCGACCAGCCACTGCGAGCCCCACTTGCCGCCGTTCTCCTCGTCGGCGAGGAAAGCGAAGACCAGATCGCGCGGCGGCACCGTACCTTCGAGCTTGAACTGGCGGGCCACCGCCAATGTCATCCCGACCATGTCCTTCATGTCGATCGCGCCGCGACCCCACACGTAGCCGTCGCGCACCGCGCCGGAGAACGGGTGCACGCTCCAGTCCGAGGCCTCGGCGGGCACCACGTCCAGATGCCCGTGGATCATCAGCGCGCCACGGCTCGGGTCCGCGCCTTCCAGCCGTGCGAAGACGTTTCCCCGGCCCTCGGCTCCGGACTCGACGTATTCGGTGACGTAACCGGCCTGGTGCAGCTGGTCGGCCACCCACTGCGCACATTCGCGCTCCCCCTTGGTGGTGGCCAGGTCGCCGGTATTGGAGGTGTCGAAGCGGATCAGCGTGCTGACCAGCTCCACCACTTCCGATACCGCGCGCGAGCTTCTGTTCGGGTCGATTCCTTCGCCAGTTGCGGACACGCTCCCTTTCCTACCACCCGCGCGGCGATACAAACGTACGGCCGGGGTATCGCGGCGGCGTGGTGCGGCCCGCACGGTGCGTGATCACGCGCGACAGGGTTGTCATCAGGATGAGCGCAACTGTCCGCTCACGCGGTACCGGGGCGCTCGACCTCGTCCGGGAACACCACCCGTACGAAAGCCCAGAACCGGAACACCATGCCCAACGCGGTGCCGATCAGCTGTGCGGCCACGAAGTCGGCCAGGTTCTGGGTGAAGCGGGAGACCTCGGGCACCTCCAGGTGCAGCACATACCGTGACACCCACAGCGGTGCGGTGTTGATCGCGACGGCCAGGAAACTGACCAGGTAGAACAGCGCGGCCTCGTGATGTCCGCGCCGCCCGCCGCGCGCATCGAAGGACCACTGCTTGTTCAGGACGTATGACAGCGTGATCGCCGCCAGCACCGCGACGACTTTCGCCGTGACCGGGTGCGCTTCGAGCACAGTGCTCTTCAATGTCAGGAAGACCGCGGTGTCCAGCGTGAACGCGGCGACACCCACGGAGGCGAAACGGAGTAGTTCTCGACGCCGTGCCTCGCCCCCCAGCGCGGACGTCACCCGAGCGAAAACGGGGCGTTTATAAAACAGCACAGGTAAAGTCTCCGGCACATGTCCCGACCCCACAACAAGATCGGCAGATTCACCGCACCGCTTGTTCCGCGGGTGCACGGTCGGTGGAATGCGGGCAGGTGAGAAGCGTGAAGAAAGCCAAGCGGCGCACCCGTTCTCAGCAGACGGAATTCGACGGTGCGGCCCGCGCCGCGGAGCCGATTGCCGTGATCGGCATGAGCTGTCGCTTCGCCGGGCGCGCTGACTCTCCGGAAGCGTTGTGGCGGTTGCTGATCGATGAGATCGACGCGGTCGCCGACGAACCGCCGCCGGGGCGCTGGTCGGGTGACTACCGAGGCTCCGACCGTGCCGCCGCGGGCAAGACCGTGTCGGTCGCCGGTGGGTATCTGGCGGATGTGGCGGGTTTCGACGCCGAATTCTTCGGGATCACCCCGCGTGAAGCGGCCGATATGGATCCGCAGCAACGCTTGGCGCTGGAACTGGCGTGGGAAGCGTTCGAGGACGCGGGTATCCGGCCCGACCGGGCGCCGCGGACCGGCGTGTATTTCGCCAATAAGTTCAACGACTATCGCGCCGTCAAACTCTCCCGAGGCGCCACCGCCATAACCCCGTTCACCAGTACCGGAGATGTCGAAGGCGTCATCGCCAACCGGGTGTCGTACTTCCTGGGTTTCGACGGACCCAGTATGACCGTGAACGCCTCCTGCGCGGGATCGCTGGTCGCGGTCCATCTGGCCTGCCAAGCGCTGCGGGCCGGTGAGAGCGCGCTGGCGGTCGCGGGCGGGGTGCAGCTGAATCTGATTCCGGAGACCGCGATCGGGCTGTCCGCGCTGGGTGTGCTGTCCGCGCGAGGCCGGTCCCGCACCTTCGACGCCTCCGCCGACGGCTACGCCCGCGGCGAAGGCGGCGCGGTCGTGATCCTCAAGCCACTGCGGCAGGCGTTGCGCGACGGCGACCGCGTGTACTGCACCCTGCTGGGCAGCGCCACCAACAACAACGGCAGGCACCGATCCATGCCCGCCAGCAGCGCAGACGGGCAGCGGCAACTGATCCGTCGTGCCTGCGCGCAGGCCGGGGTGGACCCGCTGACGATCGACTACGTGGAGGCGCACGGCACCGGCACCGCGGTCGGTGATCGCGCCGAACTGTCCGCGCTGGCCGAGGTCTACGGCAGCGGCCGCACCGCCGACTCGCCGCTGAGAGTCGGGTCGATCAAAACGAATATCGGGCACACCGAGGCGGCCGCGGGGATGGCGGGACTGGTGAAGGTCGCGCTCGCTCTGTCGCATCACCGCATTCCGCGTAGTCTCCATTTCGACCGTGCGCCCGAGTATTTCGACCCGGTGAGCGCTGGAGTGCGTATCGCGGATACCGCGGTGCCGTGGCCGCAACACGATGGTCCGGCTCGCGCCGCGGTGAGCGCTTTCGGTTTCGGAGGCTCCAATGCTCACGTCATCGTCGAAGCGGCCCCTCCTCCCGAACCGCCGACCGCCCCCGGCCCCTCCGAGCGCCTGGTGGTGCTGTCCGCGCGCACCGAGCCCGCGCTTCGGGCACACGCGATCCGGCTGCGCGAGCATCTGGTGCGCGAACCCGGTCTGCATCTCGGCGACCTCGCCCACACCCTCGCGACGAGAACCCCCTTCCAGCACCGTCTTTCGGTCGTGGCCGACGAGGTGAGCCAGGTTGTCGAGTTTCTCGACGGTTACCTCGACGGGGCCGGACCCGGCGACGCCGACGGCGCGGAGAACGAAACGCTGAGTCTCGTCCTCTCGGCGGCTTTGCGGCCCGGCACCGTTGCCCGTCGCGACTTGCTCATCGCGGCGGGAAGGCTGTTCCAGCGTGGGATCGAGCTCGACTGGGCGGCCGTGAACCCGCCCGGACGACCGATCACGCTACCCACTTATCCGTTCCAGCGGGAACGGCACTGGGCGGTTCCGGAGACGCCCGCGGAAGTACACGGCGTCACTGCGGGCGATTCCGCAGCGGATCTCCTGTCTTCCCAATCCACAGCGACCGTTGACCATCCGGCTCGTGACTACGCGCCCATCGAGCAGGCGATCGATGCCGCGCCGGTCGTGTCGTCGGCTCGGACTTCCGCACCGGCCGACGTCGGCGTCGAGGATTCGGCAACGCAGCCCACGACGATCGAGCCGACTGCCGCGCCGGAAGACACCGCCGAGCGAGATACCGCGTCGCTCGCCGCGCTGGCCACCAGGGAACTGGCCGAAGTCGTCGGCATCGCCCCCGACCGCGTCGCCGTCCGCCAGAACTTCGACCAGCTCGGCATCGGCTCGGTGCACGCCGTGGAACTGGCCGCCCGCCTCACCGCCCGCCTCGGCATCGACATACCCGCCGCCATCATCTGGGGCTGCCCCACGGTCGAGCTACTGGCTGCCGAACTGAGCACTCGGCTCGAAGCGCGATACCCGGCGCCCGAGCCCCCCTCCCGGCCCTCCACCACCCCGACGGTCGATCCGGATCCGGCTCCGGGCGAGGAAGCCCTCCCGATCAGCGAATTGGTGGCATTGAGCCGGGAGCTACTGGGCTGAACCGGAACCTGTGAACGGTCGCGCTGATTCCGCCGACCCGCCTCCGCTCACGGAGCCAGCAGTTCGCGGGCCAGCGCTTCGCTCCACCAGCGTTCGACCGCATCGGGTGACCAGGCGCGTTCGGTGATGAACGTGGCGTAGACGTCGATATTGCACAGCGCGGCGTAGACGTCGGTGGCGGTGGATATGTCCAGGCCGGGTCGCAGCGTGCCGTCCGGCCACGATGAGAACACCTCGACGCGCGTTCGGTCGGCGACTTCACGCGCCTGCGCGTACAGAGTCGCCAGTTCGGGTTCGGTGCGCCCGGATTCCCGGACCAGCGCGATGAGGTCTCCGGCGCGTTCGAACAGGCGGCGGTCGTAGCCTGCCATCGCGGCGAGTTGCTGTGCGGGGGTGGGGCAGGCTTCCAATTCCGCGAGCATCCGCTGCATGTCCCCGGACACGTCGGCAGCATCGACCAGGGCCCAGACCAGCCCCTTCTTGCTGCCGTACGCCGCGTACACCGTCGGGACGGACACACCCGCCGCGCGGGCCACATCGGCGATGGTGGTCCCGGCCCATCCTCGGGTGACGAACAGTCGCCCGGCAGCCTCCGCGATGTCGGTGCGAGTGCGCTTGGCCTGCGCCTGCCTGCGCAGCGAGTCGTAGCGTCGCCGCTGCGGCTGTGCGTCCATCATTGCCCTCCGATCCCACTGCTCCTATATTCAATATAGGTCATCTAAAACCAATTGGCTGCCGCACGGCGAAGCCCAGCGAGCAACCTGATGCGGAAGAGGGCATTTCGATGGAATTCACCACTGTGGCAGGCTTGGGAGGCATCGGGTTCGTAGTGGCCGCGTTGGCAGTCAACCTCCTCTATGCGCGTGCGCGGCTTCCGTTCCCCGTGTCGGCGGAGAAGATCGACGCGGTCGAGGAAACCTTCGCCGCCGCCGGGGAGGCGGTGAAGCGCCCTTCGACGCTCGCTCCGGCAATGTGGCTGTGTACCACCGTCTTCGCCGCGGGACTGCTGTCGGTGACGTGGCGCGGCGGCGAAGGACCAGCGGCATGGGCGCTGGTGGGATTCGGCGGAATCCTGATGCAGAACGCCACGTTCACCGTGATCGAGGCACGGCGGTTCGGGATGGCCGCGGCCGCCACGCACAGCCGTGGCACGACCGCAGGACTGTGGGGAACGAGCAATGTCCTGTTCGGGTTCAACCAGGTCTTCCTCGCTGCGGCGCTGCTGGGTTTCAGCATCGCCGCAGCCGACGCCGGATTCATCTCCGACTGGCATGCGCGGCTCGGATACGCCAGTGCCGCACTGCTGTTCGTCTCCTCGTCGGCCGGTCCCTACAACGTCGACGGCACCAACCGCATCGCGGTCGTCGGCCTGATCGGCTGGCTCGGCTGGGCGGCCTGGATCATCGCCTGCAGCGTCGCGCTGCTGGGCCGGTAACGCCGATGCGGTGCTCCGGCATCGGCACTCTCGCTCGCACTAGGCTCTGGTCATGAAGGTCTTCGTAGCGGGGTCGACCGGCGCGATCGGACGATATGTCGTCGCGGCATCGGTCGACGCAGGCCATGAGGTGACGGCATTGGTCCGTACCGAGGAGAAGGCGGCCGCGGTGCGCGCTCGAGGGGCGAGTCCCGTCACGGCGTCGTTGTTCGATCGAGACCAGCTGAGCGCCGCGCTCGCCGGACACGACGCGGTGGTGAACATGGCCAGCGCTCTGCCCTCGGTCGCACAGTTCATGTCCGACCGCGCTTGGCGCAGAAACGAGCACGTCCGCATCGACGGGTCCACCGCCCTGGTCGATGCCGCACTGTCCGCCGGTGTCGACCGGCTGATCCAGGAATCGATCAGCATGATCTACCCGGACAGCGGGTCCGAGTGGATCACCGAGGACGTCCCCGCCGACCGCTACCCCCGCGCCCTGTGCAGCATCACCGCCGAGGACAACGCCCATCGCCTCACGGCAGCGGGCGGAACCGGAATCGTGCTGCGCTTCGGCGTCTTCTGCGGCACCGGCGCCGCCCACAGCGAACAGATGCTCGCCATGGCCCGCCGCCACATCGCGCCGGTCCTGGGCCGCGCCGACGCATACATCTCCACGATTCACCTGACCGACGCGGCCGCGGCCGTGGTCGCGGCGCTCACCGCCCCCGCGGGCACCTACAACATCATCGACGACGAACCGCTCACCAAACGCGAGTACGCCAACGCCTTGGCCGCGGCCGCGGGCAAACGGCCCTGGCTGCGTGTCCCCGGCCGGGCCGCGCTGCTCGGCGGTCACCGGCTCACATCCTTGACGCGGTCACTTCGAGTGAGCAACAACCGCTTTCGCGCCGCGACCTCCTGGTCGCCGCGCTACCCCAGCGCCCGCGAGGCGTGGCTCGCCACCGCTGCTCCCGACAGGGGTTCGTCCCAGGGGTAGTGCGGTGCGAGCGTTCGGCCGCTCCGGAAGCCGCTGCGCCGCCGGTCGACGCCCAGCGGCGCAGCGGCTTCCGTGGGTCGTCACGTCGTCACCGGTTCGGTGACACGGCGCACCGGGCGGATGCGGATGCCGAACTCCGGGCGCAGGTTCACCGAGGCCAGCGGCACCACCGGGTGGGTGTCGTCGAGCTCGAGCCGGAAACGCTGCACCGTCATGGCAAGGATCAGCACCATCTCCGTCATGGACATGTCCTTGCCCAGGCAGATGCGCGGGCCGCCGGAGAACGGGAAGAACGCGAACTTGTGCCGCTCGGCCACCGCCGCGTCGGCGAAACGCTCCGGACGGAACTCCTCCGGGTCGTCCCACAGCCGCTTGTCGCGGTGAATGTAGTACATACACAACGTGACTCGCGCGCCCGCGGGCACGTGGTAGCCGCCGATCTCGTCATCGGCGATCGGAGTGCGCTCGACGATCCAGGCCGGCGGATACAGCCGCATGGTCTCCTCGATCACCATGCGGCAGTAACTCAGCTGCGCCAGATCCGAAAACGCCGGGGTGCGGTCACCGATCGCCGCGCGCACCTCCTGCGCCAGCCGCTCCTGGATCTGCGGGTGGGTGGCCAGCAGGTAGCACGCCCACGACAGCGCGTTGGCCGGGGACTCGTGACCGGCCACCAGCAGGGTCTTGATTTCGTTGAGCAGATCTTCCTCGCGCATGCCCTTGCCGCCTTCGTCGCGGGCACGCACCAGCGCGGTGAGCACGTCGGTGGTGTCGCCGCCGCGGCGGCGTTCGTCGATGAGATGACGCACCACGTCGTCCAGTTCGCCGACTTTGCGCGCGACCCGGCGGGCCTCGGGCGTCGGGAAGGACTGCGGCAGCTTCACCGGCGCGTTCACCCGCTTCATGATCAACGCGAACGCCGCCCGCATCGCGTCGGTCACCTGACCGGTGTCGGTGGACAAGTCGATGCTGAACAGGATCCGCCCGGTCACCGCGAGCAGCAGCTTGACGTAGTCGTCGTAGATGTCGCGGAACTCCCCGGCCGCGGCGTCCCAACCATCGAGCATCGCCGCGGCGCTGTCGGTGATGTCGTCGGCGAAACCCTTCACGTGCGAGTGGGAGAACGCCGGGGAGATGAGCTTGCGCTGCGTGCGCCAGTACTCCAGATTGTTGGTGGTCAACTGCCCGTCGCCGAGCAGGATGCTGAACTCGTCGTAGATCGGGCTCTTGCGGTAATTGGTGTAGTTGTCCTTGAGCACGTACTCGGTCATCGCCGGGTCCGCGACGAGGTAGACCAGCATCGGGCCTGCCTTGACCCGCACGACGTCGCCGTAGCCCTCCAGCAGCGCGCCCACCGTCGCCAGCGGGTTCTTCGCCAATTTCGGCAGCATGCGTCCGGTTTCCACCAGACCTGGCCCGGGTGCTTTCATGGTCCGACCTTTCACTTCAAGAGCCTGGCGTGCTTGCGCAGCTGGTTCACGTAGTCCTGTTTCTCCACCACCAGCGGGTACTGGTCGGCGTGATAGAGCCGCAACCCGGCATACAGGTCGGGCTGGCGGCCCTGGGTGGCGCGATCGAAACGCTCGACCCGCCGCGGATCGCGCGCCTTGGCCCGCAGATACTCCGCGACCAGTTCGGCCTGTTTCTCGTAGACGTCCCAGTGCGAGCCGATCGGCCGCACCATCCCGACCACGAACAGGTCGCGGGTGTGCGGCGGAAAGATGTTCAGATACAGGCCCGGTCGCAAACTGTCCCCGGCCCAGTTCAGATGGGCTCGGTCGACCACGGGATAGTTCGGGACGAACCCCGTGGCCAGCACCACCAGATCGACCTTCTCTTCGGTGCCGTCGGTGAAGGTCACCCGATCGTCGTCGATCGCGGCGATGTCCGGCTTGGGCGTGATGTCGCCGTGGGTGTAGTGGTGGTGCAACTGGTCACCGAGCATCGGGATGACGATGCCCTCACCGAAATCGGGCACCGGAAGCCCGAACGTGCGGGAGCGGCCACGCAGATACGAGAACAGCCGCTCGAAGGCCCGCTTGCGCAGCGGCCGCCACATCCGGCCCTGCAGCATGCTGTCGGTCGGGCGGCCCAGCATGTACTTGGGCATGCAATAGAACCCGCGCCTGCTGCTGTGCAGGGTCAGCGCGGCGTTGACCGCGCAGTCGGACAGGATGTCGGCCGCCGACTGCCCCGCGCCGATCACCAGCACCCGCTTGCCCAGCACCTGTTCGGGATGCCGGTACTCGCTCGAATGCAAGACGGGCACCGTGCCCGAGCCGGGGATGTCGATGCGGCGCGGGCTGCGGTCGTGGCCCGTGGCGATGACGACCCCCGCGTACGATCGCTCGGACCCGTCGGCCAGCGTCACCGCCCAGCCCTCCGCACCGGGTTCGATCCGCTGCACCGAGGTGTTCAACCGGATACGCGGCCACAGGTCGAAAGCGTCGGCGTAGGAGTGCAGATAGCGCAGCACCAGCTCGTGGCCGGGGTAGTCGGGATAGTCCTCCGGCATCGGAAATCCCGAAAACGCCTGCACGCCTTTGGACGCGATCACGTGCGTGTTGTGGCTGACCGGCGAGTCCGGCCGTCGCGCGTCCCAGATACCGCCGATCCCGTCGGCCGCCTCGAGCACCTCGAAATCCAGACCGTGCGCGGCGAACCCGCGGGCGGTGGCCAAACCGGCCGCGCCCGCACCGATCACGCAATACGTGCTCATCCGTTCCCTCTCCCCTGCCGCCTCCGGGCCTGACCGCTCATGCTGTGTCGATCGTCGGCATGAGCGGGGCCCTGCGTGGTGACGCTGCGCTGCCGCCTCCGGGCCTGACCGCTCACGCCGCACCGACTCGTTCGGTCCGCGGCGATTCCGCGGGGGGCGCCGGTTCCGGCTCGGTGCCCGCGCTCGCCCGCCAAGCCACGACGAAGCAGGCCACGTAGATGACCGTCTGCGCCACCAGCGTGAAGTAGACGTTCTCGTTGTAGACCGCCACGATCAGCCAGGCCACGGTGAGCAGGGCGACGGTGCGTTTGCCGCCGCGCATCAGCCCGGCGTACACCGCGAGCATCCACACCGCGCCCACGGCGATGTACACCCACGGCCCGAACGGGGCGCGGAACGACGCGAGCGTAAGCACCGCCAACCAGATCGCCAGCTGCTCGGCGCGCACCCGCGGGCCTTCGGCCCCCGCCGACAGCCGCCGGTGGATACGGACCGCGGTGACCGCCACCAGGATCAGCAACAGCAGTGTGTAGATGTTGGTGATCATCCGGGCGGGCCCGGTGGGATCGCCGATGTCCCAACCCATGATGTTCGCCTTGTACGGCAGCCCGTACGGCGAATAATTGACCAGCTGGTTGGCCCGTTCCACGAGCACGAACTGGTGGAACTCCCCGCTGGCCAGCCGCTGCCAGGTGCCGTCGGACAGGAATTGCCGCCACGGTTCCCAGCCGAAGATCGCCAGCGTGGCCAGCGAGTACAGCCCGCAGAACGCCGCGGTCCACACCGCGGGCCGCCAGCGTCGCTGGACCAGCAGATAGACCAGCAGGATCGCCGGTGACACCTTGGCGATGATCGCGAACGCCAGCGCCGCGCCGCCGAAGATATTGCGCCGCAAATGGAACAGGACCATCGCACCCGCGCCGCCGACGTACAGCACCAGCACGTGGATGTTGCCGATCTGCAAGGTCGCCAGCGTCGGCAAGCTGATCCACACCACCGGGGTCAGCGCCGCGAGCACCCCGCCCTGCCTGCCGCCGATCCAGCGGGCGACGGCGAACATGGCCACCAGCACGATCGCCACGTACAGCGAGTACCACAGCGCGCGCAGCGTGGCGAAGTCGTGGCTGAACAGCAGCAGCAAACGCGGCAGCAGCAGGAACGGCGGCGGGTACAGGTAGGCGTCGCGATCCTGCGGGGCCACCGCGGGCAGCACCGAATCCGCCTGCGGCGATTCGTAGCGGTGGCGGTCGTAGAGGCCGGCGGGGTCGTGCTCGGCCATGAGCGCACCGCTGACGTAGCCGGACAGGTGGGTCTTCTTCACCAGGAAGTCGTCGTCGGCCGACAGCGAGGCGTCCACGTTGTCGGCGTCGAGGATGAACTGCGTCAACCGGGCCAGCACCGCGACCACGAGCAGGATGGCCATGCTCCACAGCACCCGCACCACGATCGGTTTGCCGCGCATCACCTCCCGCCACTCGGCGGGCACCATCGGCACGAACAGCACGAACAGCGCCGCGGCGCACACGACGCCGAGCACGGCGGTCACCGGCCCGGGCAGGCCGGTGAGCGCGAGCACGATCAGCACGACGGGGACGAGAATGCCGACGACGAACACCGCGTACATCGCGGCGTAGTAGTCGAGCGAACCCCGGAACCTGGTCCAAGTCCTGGATATCATCTGCAACCTACGGCTTTCGGTTCCCGCGCCGCCCGGTTCGGGCCGCGCGGATGGTCTATCTGGTCGCTGCTGCGGTGCGCCCGGCCAGCAGCGGAACGACCTGGTGCACCACGTCGTTCGGTGTGGGCGCTGCGCGCAGGTCGGCGCCGATCTGTTCGGCGGCGGCACGGAAGCGGGGTTCGCGCAGCAGGGTTCGGATCGAGCCGGCGAGCGCGTCGATGTCGCCTTGACCGGGCGGGGTCTCGGCGGCCAGCCCGGCGCCGGTGCGCACCAGGCCCCTGGCGTAGTCGAACTGGTCGAACATCTGCGGCAACACCAATTGCGGCACACCGAACCAGCCCGCGGTGAGGCCGGTGGTCGAGCCGCCGTGGTGCACGAGCAGATCGCAGCCGGGCAGGAACAGGTTCAGCGGCACCTCTTCCACGACCCGGACATGCTCGGGCAGTTCGCCGACCGTGGCCCGGTCGCGTGCGGTCAGCGCGACGACGACCTCGGCATCATCGATCTCGCGCAGCGCCGCGAGCACCGACTCCAGCGGCCGCGGGCCGGTCAGGCTGAGCGTGCTGCCGCCCATGCAGACCGCGATCCGCTTGCGGCCGCGCTCGTTGCGATGCCACGACGGCAGCGCGCCGGTGCCGTTGAACGGGACATACCCGAGCGCGGTGCCGGGTGCGGCATCGGGCGCCTGCAACCGCTGCGGGCAGATGTCGAGCACGGCGACCGGATCGGCCAGCCGGGTGCCGGCCTCCTCGGCGAGTGCGGCGGTGCGTTCGGTGAAGGGGCCTCCGGTGGGGTCGATCCCCCAGCGGTGCACCAGCACCGGCAGGTCCAGTTCCGCGCCGAGCGCACGGCCGATGGTGGCCAGCGGGTCGGTGAGGATCACCTCCGCCGCCCAGTCGGTGGCCACCGCGGCGAACGTGTCGAGGTACTGGCGGGCGTGGTTGTGCCAGTTCTGCGCGGCGACCTGCCACAGGCCCTGCCCGCTGGACTGGTCGCGGTCGGCGAACAGCGGAAGCGGGAACATGGCCGGGTTCACCTGGGTGCGCAGCTGGTCCATCGGCACGTTCAGCGCGGTCAACTCGACGGCGTTGAGCCCCGAGCGCAGTGCCGTGGCCGTCACGTCGTTGCGTGAGGCGACCAGCACTTCGTGCCCGGCCAGCCGCAGCGCCCAGCAGAACGGCACCATCGCGAGCAGGTGGCCCGACGAGGGCACCGGCACGACAAGAAACTTCATCCGATCACTCCTTCGGCTTCATCCACTCCATCGGATTGGTGTGCCGAGGCACCCATGATGGAGCCGATTGCTCGGCGTTGCGGCGTTTTTCGATGACCACGATGTTGTGGTAGAAGTGCAGCGCTCCGATCCACTCGTCGAAAGCGCCCGCCGCGCGGCCGGATTCCTTCTCGAATTCCTGGTGGTGCAGGGCGTCCACCAGGGTTTTCAGGTAGCCGATGGTGGTGGCCGGATCGTCGGTCGCGGTGCTGCTTCCGCCCCAGCCCGACCAGTAGGAGGTCTGGGTGTCCTCCACCACGTACAGCCCGCCGGGCCGCAGGTGCGCGAACAGCGCCCGGAACGAGGCGATCACGTCACCACTGATGTGGCTGCCGTCGTCGATGATGATGTCGAACGGACCGAGCGAGCGGCCGAGCTCGTCGAGGAACGCCGGATCGCCCTGGTCGCCGCGCAGCGGTTGCAGGCGCGGCTCGGCGATGCCGGACTTGTCGAAGTAGTCCAGCCCGAACACCAGCCCGCGGCGGAAGTACTGCTTCCACATCCGCAGCGACGCGCCGCCGACGTCGGGCGCGGTGTATCCGCCGATGCCCAGTTCGAGCACCCGCACCCGGCTGTCGCGCAGCGGCGCGAAGTGCCGCTCGTAGTGCTGGGTGTACCAGTGCCCGCCCCACTTGTCCGAACCGAAGTACAGCGACAGCGCGTCGAGGTCGTAGTGGTGCGGGCGGCACGCGGTGACGATCCGGTCGGCGGCGACCGCGGCCGCGTCGCGCGCCAGCCGCCACGGGTCGTCGGGGGCGAAACTGCCCGGCCCCGGCTCGTCCTTGATCGCGATGGCGCGAGTGCCCAGGACGGTGTCCGGCGGGCCGTAGACCGCGCGCAGCAGCTCCACCAGATCCTGACGCACCACCAGCCAGGGATCTTCCAGGGTGCCCGGCGCGATCGCGGGGTCGTCAGCGCCGAAGGTGACCAGATAGTCCAGCTGTTTACCCTCGTGGGCCAGCTCGAACACGGCGGTGACCGGCTGTCCCGGCCGGGCGCCGTGGCTCGCGCGCCAGGCGATCTCCTTCAGCACCGCGTCGGCGACGGTCTCGGTGCCGATCTCACCGATCCGTGCGGCGGTCTCCTCGTACACGCCGTCGGCGACGGAGATCAACTGGGCGGCAAGGACATTCTCGTCGTTCAGGGTCACGTCATCCATCCGTTCCGCCGGTGCGTACCGGCTCCGATTCCTCCACCAGGTGCACGCCTTCGGCCACGAGCATGGCCCGCACCATGCCGTGGAAGTCCACCGAAGGCCGCCACCCGGTCCGCTCGCGCAGCCTCGTCGCGTCGCCCACCAGCGGCTGCCTGCTGCGGGTGAGCATCGAGGAGCGTTCGCGGACATGGTCTTTCCAGTCCAGTCCGGCCATGCCGAACGCGGCCGCGCAGAACTGCGCGACCGTGTGGTGTTCGCCGGTGGCGACGACGAAGTCGTCCGGCTCGTCGAGGGCCAGGATCCGCGTCATCGCCTCGACGTAGTCCGGCGCGTATCCCCAGTCGGCGCCGGCGTCCAACCTGCCCACCTCCAGCGTGCCGGTCTCGCCGCGCTGGATGCGCGCGACGGCCCGCACGATCTTGCGGGTGACGAACTTCTCGGCCCGCAAGGGTGACTCGTGGTTGAACATGATGCCCGCGGCCGCGAAGACGCCGCGGGCACGGTAGGCGCGGCAGGCCAGCAAGCCCGCCGCCTTGGTCACGCCGTAGATCGAGTCCGGTCGCAGCCCGCTGTCCTCGTCGCACACCGCGGCGCCGTCGGAGCCGAAGACATGCGAGGAGGCCGCGTAGAACAGGCGGGTGCCGGTGCGGTGACGATCGATCGCCTCCGCGAAATGCTGCACCGGCAGCGTGTTCACCCGGTGCGAGGCACGGGCCAGCTCGTGTGGGTCGCCGTGGTCGTCCTGCGAGGAGTGCTGCACCGCCGCCAGCAGGTACACCTGCTCGGGGCGTTCGGAGGCGACCAGCCGCTGCACGGCGGCCGCGTCGGTGATGTCGACCGGGCCGTCGCGGCCGATCCGCAGCACTCGCTCACCGCGCGCGGCGAGCAGGTCCGACAGCAGTGTGCCGTCCTGCCCCGCCGCGCCCGTGACGACGATAGTCATCTCACACCACGTCCAGTTCCGGCAGCGGGAACACCAGCCGCCCGCCCGCCGCGCGGAAGCCGCTCTCCCGCTCCAGCATCATGGTGCGGAAATGCCAGGGCAGCACGAAGAACTGGTCGGGCGCCAGCGCTCGCGCCTGCTCCTCCGACACGATCGGTATCGCGCTTCCCGGAGTGAACTTGCCGAACTTGTCGTCGTTGACCTCCGCGATGCACTCCAGGTCCTCCGGGCCGATCCCGCAATGCTGCAGCACCACGTTGCCTTTGGTGGAGGCCCCGTAACCGAGCGTGCGCAGACCGGCCTTGCGGGAGCGGTCGAAGAAATCCCGGACCTGGTGGCGATGCTGGTCGACTCGCTTGGCGAAGTCGGCGTACGGCTGCGCGGTGTGCAGTCCGAGCGTGGACTCCTCCTGACGCATCCGATCCAGTGCCGCGGCGTCGGCAGGCGAGGGCGCGCCCTGCTTGCCCAGTGTGAGGGCGAAGCTGCCGCCGTTGACGGTGTTTCGTTCCACCTCGAGCACCACGAAGCCGCACCGCCGCGCCATCCATTCGATCTGGTCGAGGGTGTAGTACTCCAGATGCTCATGGCAGATGGTGTCGTAGGAGGTCGTGGCCAGCATCGCGGGCAGATAGCTCTGTTCGAGCACCCAGACGCCGTCGTCGGTGAGGCTGTCGTGCACTGTGCGCATGAACCCCAGCGGGTCGGGGACGTCGTAGAACATGGCGATCGAGGTGATCACCTTGGCCCGCCGTCCCTCCAGCGCCGACTCGACCAGCTCGCGGGTGAAGTAGCCGGTCACCAACCGCACGTGCGGCGGATAGAACCGGCGGAACTTCTCGCCCAGCGGGTCGATGCCCACGATCGTCGCCGACCCTTCGGGGTAGGCGCGCAGCAGCGTCGCGTCGTTGCTGCCGATGTCGATCACCACATCGTCCGGCGTCAACGGCACCCGCTGCCGGATCCTGGCCACCCGGTGGGCGAGGTGCTCGATCATCGATCGATTCAGTCCGGAACGGTATCCGTATCCGGGGGAATACATTTCGTCGAAATCGGCGGTGTGGCGCAACTGCACCAGCCCGCACTCCTCGGGGCCGGTGGGCACGCAGCGCACCAGCTCCAAGGGGTAGCGCGGCACCTCGGTCGGATCGCCGGCCGGGAACACCCCGGTCAACGCCATCGTGCCGAGGTCGACCACCGTCTCGAGCCGGGTGTTCCCGCACACCCGGCAGCCCTGCACCGCCACTGCTCGTGTCACACGTTCTCCATATCGTGGGCCACCATCAACTCGACCAGTTCGGTGAAACTCGTGCGGGGCGCCCACCCGAGCTTCTGTCTCGCCTTGGTCGGATCACCGGTGAGATAATGCACCTCGGCGGGCCGGAAATAGGTCGGATCGACCTCGACCAGTACCCGCGAGGTGCGCCGGTCGATCCCTTTCTCCTCCAGACCGGTTCCCTCCCAGATCAATTCGACGCCGGTGGCGGAGAACGCGGTCTCGCACAGCTCGCGCACGCTGTGCGTCTCACCGGTGGCGATCACGTAGTCGTCGGGTTCGGGCTGTTGCAGCATCAGCCACATCGCCTCGACGTACTCCTTGGCGTATCCCCAGTCCCGGCGGGCGTCGAGGTTGCCGATGAAGAGCTTCTCCTGTTTGCCCTGCGCGATGCGCACCGCGCCCCTCGTCACCTTGCGGGTGACGAAAACCTCGCCCCGCCTGGGTGATTCGTGATTGAACAGCGTGCCGTTGACGGTGTACATCCCGTAGGCCTCGCGATGGTTCACCGTGATCCAGTACGCGTACAGCTTCGCCACGGCATACGGCGAGCGCGGATGGAACGGTGTGTCCTCGCTGAGCGCGACGTCGTGCAGGCCGCCGTAGAGCTCCGAGGACGAGGCCTGGTAGAACCGGGTCGCGATGCCGGTCTTACGGATGGCGTCCAGGATGCGCAGCGTGCCGATCGCGTTGGTCTCGGCGGTGAACTCCGGGATCTGGAACGAGATGTGCACGTGCGACTGCGCACCCAGGTTGTAGATCTCCGCCGGGCGCACGTCCTCCAGGATCCGGTTGAGACTGCTGGAGTCCATCAGATCCCCGTAGTGCAGGAACAGCCGGCGTTGGGAATGCGTATCGGAATACAGGTGATCTATCCGGTCGGTATTGAAATTCGACGCACGCCGGATAATCCCGTGCACCTCATATCCTTGCTGCAACAGGAATTCTGTCAGATAAGACCCGTCCTGGCCGGTGATGCCGGTTATCAGCGCCTTTCTCATCAAACCTCCAACCCCGAGACTAACCGGTAGCCAAATGGCGGGCAATACCTATCTTTCGGTCGCCGCCGGTATTAGAATTCGATTGCATGAGCGCGGCCTCCGAGAAAACTCTGGTAATGATTCCGACGTACAACGAGCGTCGCAACGTGGGCCCGTTGCTCGCTCAGATCCTGGAACAGGGCACCGATTTCGATGTCCTGTTCGTCGACGACAACTCCCCGGACGGCACCGGCGATGTACTCGATGACCTGGCCCGACAGCATGCGCCCCGTATCCACGTGCTGCATCGGGCCGGTCGGCAAGGCGTCGGCTCCGCGCACCAGGCCGGTATCCGCTGGGCCTACGCGCAGGGATATCGGCACATCATCACGATGGATTCCGATTTCGCGCATCCGCCGTCGTATCTTCCGGCATTGCGCGCGGCGGCGTCCGGTTTCGACATCGTGGTCGGATCGCGATATCTGAAAGAGGACAGCCTCGCCGACTGGACTCCCTTCCGCAAGGTCCTCACCCGGGTCGGGCATTTTCTCACCGTGACATTGCTGCGGATGCCCTACGATGCCACCGGCGCGTTCAGATACTACCGGCTGGATACGGTTCCGGTGGCCGCTTTCGATCGTGTTCGCTCGACCGGATACTCCTTCTTCTTCGAAAGTCTGTACATCCTCGCCGCCAACGGTTACCGGATCGAGCAGGTGCCGATCCACGTCCTCAACCGCACCGCGGGCGCCTCCAAGATGCGCACCCGGGACGTGGCGACCAGCGTGCGTTTCCTGCTGGTGCTGTGCGCGGAGAAATACCTGCGCCCCAGCAGGCACCGCATCAGTTCGCCTGCGCATCGCTGACCCTCCGCCCGGCCAGCCAGTCGATCACCGCCGCCGCCTCCGGCCAGTCGGGGCCGGTGGCGGTGATCGGGAACTGATCGTCCACATAGTCTTTGGCGAACTCCGACCGCGAGCCCACCGCGTCCCGCACCTCGGCCAGCGTCACGGTGGTGCGTGCGCCGACCTCGCGCAGGCCGGTGTCCGTAAGGTGGGCGGCGATCCAGTCGGCGCACCAGTCCACCGGGGCGAAGCTCTGGCGCGAGCGGCCGCTGGCGAACACCGGGCGGTCGGCGGCCATGTCCGCCAGCACGCCCTTGCGGTAGTCGCTGCCGTACATCGGCCCGAGGCGGACGACGAGATCATCTGCGCCGGAACACAATTGTTCGGCTTCCGCGCGGTGGCGTCCGTACACCGTGTCCAACTGGGTGCGCGCGGAGATGCTGCTGATCTGCACGAACCGGTCCCAGTTCCACCGCTCGCGCAGCAGGCGCGTCTTGTCCACCGTCTCCTGGCGGTCGGTGTCGGGATTGTGCTCGGCCCAGAAACGTTTCGATGGGCAGGCGGCGTTGACCAGCACGTCGTAGCGACCGGCCGCGCGATGCGCTTCATGGTCAGCGCGCACCACCGGCACCACCTCCCACCCTCCGCTCCTGCCGAGCGCCTCGACCAGCGCGGCACCCACGTATCCGCCGGCGCCGATCACTGCCACACGTAAACGGCTCACACCGCGTCCTTTCCGGCGTCCGCGTCGCGCCGAGCGGCCGAGCTTCGCCGTGCTCCAGCCGCCCACGCCATGCCCACCGCGATGCCCACGTCGGCACGGAGGCGGCTCGCCGTGGACGGTTTCCCGCTGTCGGGTGCACCGCTCACGCGCCGTTGCCTTCCAAGGTGTGCGGCAGCGGCGCCACCTGCACGATCGGCGGATCGCACTCGTCCCACGGCTTGGTCAGCATGGCGACGAACGTCAGCGGAGTGATCGAGTACACCGTGTGCATCACCCCGATCGGCGTGCGCGTGCAGATGCCCTTGCCCACGTGGATGAATTCCTCCGGGCAGTTCGGGTCCTCGTGGTCGTCCTTGGTCACCAGCACGCCATTGCCCTCGACGAACAGCAGGTACTCGACGAAATGCG
The DNA here is from genome assembly GCF_015477775.1 of Nocardia abscessus. Lineage (GTDB taxonomy): Bacteria > Actinomycetota > Actinomycetes > Mycobacteriales > Mycobacteriaceae > Nocardia > Nocardia abscessus_A. Next base: position 66,045 of record NZ_JADLQO010000020.1, read on the forward strand.
GGTGGTAGTGCAGGCCACGCACCTTGCCGGGGTGCATGTAGATCAGGTTGAACTCCAGCAGGGGTTCCGGCGGGACCCAGGTGAAAATGCCGCCGCGCCCGTCGCGGACGGTGTCGAGGTTGCACGAGGGGGTGAGGACTTCGACCTTCATTTACTGCATCCCTTCATCAGGCGGATACCGCGTCGGGGCGGACAGCGGCGAGCTTGTCCGCGAGCGAGCCGAGCAGCGCTGCCCGCTGCTCGGCGAGAAAGAAGTGACCGCCGGGCAGCAGCTCGGTGGAGCGCAGGCCCGGCAGGACGTCGCGCCAGGCCTCCAACTGGGTGGGCGCCACTTGGCGGTCGTCTCGACCGCCGAACAGGTGGGCCGGGCACGACGGCGCGGCGGCAGGGGTGAACCGGTAGTCGTCGAAGATCTCGAAGTCGCTGCGCAACGCGGGCAGGAACAGCGCCATCACCTCCGGGGTCTCGCGCACCTCCGGCGGAATGCCGCCGTAATGGCCGACCGCGGCGACGAATTCGTGATCCGACAGCTCCGATAAGCGCCCTGGCCTGGGCAGGTGCGGAGCCACCGCGCCACCGAGGAACAGCGCCCGCGGCACGATCGGATCGGGCAGGCGGCGCGCTACCTCGTAGGCGGCCAGCGCACCCAGGCTGTGGCCGAAGAAGGCGAACGGCAGATCGGTCAGCGGCACCACCCGCGCCAGCGCGGCGTCGACGAGATCGGTGAAGCGGCGGATCGGCGTCTGCGCCAGATGCCGCTGCCGGGCGGGCAGTTCGATCACGCACAGCTCCACCCAGTCGGGCAGTTCGCGCCGCCACGGGGTGTAGGCGGCGGCTTTGCCACCGGCGAACGGCCAGCAGAACAACCGCAGGCTCGGCGTTCCGGCTGTCTTGCGGTGGATGGTCAGCGCGCCCGTCTCGGTGGGTCGTACCGGTTCGGGGGCGGCTGGAGGTGGCGTCGAAGCCGGAATCGTGTCGGCCGCAGTGATCGTCGTTCTGTGGGAGGGCTCGGTCGACACCGGAAGGGTCTCGGCTGCAATGCTTCTCGCATCATCGTGTAGCGCACGCAGATCACGTACTGTCGCGATGCGGGTCACCGGCGCGCCCAGCGTCGCGAAGAACTTCGACAGCGGCGCCGACGGACCGACCTCGTAGCGGGGTACGCCCGAGCGCAGCAACGCGCGCATGTTCGCGGTCCAGCGCACCGGAGCCGAGATCTGGCGGACCAGATGCTCGGTGACGGTCTCGGGCCGGTGGAACTCCCCGGTGTAGTTCGAGGTCACCGCGACCGCGCGATCGGCGCGAATGCGTGGGGCGCACTCGGCCAGATGTCCGGCGAATTCGGTCTCGATGCCGCGCATCCACCGGGAGTGGAACGGCGCGCTCACCCGCAGCGGGACGAACCGCAGGTCCGGCAGGCGTTCGGCGAGGATGACGCGCGCGGCCGCGATCGCGTCGCTGCCACCGCTGATGACGAGCTGATCGGTCGAATTGTCGTTGGCCACCTCCGCGCCCGCCTCGGCGACCAGATCGCTCACCCCGGAGCCGGCGATGTCCGGCAGGATCAGCGCGGCCATCGCCCCCGCACCCTCCGGCACGGCGCGCTGCATGAGCGCCCCTCGGGTGCGCACCAGCCGCACCCCGTCGGCGAGGTCGACAACGCCCGCCGCGACCAGCGCGGCGTACTCGCCGAGGCTGTGCCCGCCGAAAGCGACCGGCCGCACACCGAATTCGGCCGCCAGCACCCGGTAGGCGGCGATCTCCATGGTCAGCACGCAAGGCTGGGTGTACTCCGTGCGATGCAGCCGAGGATCCCGCTCGGCGCAGATCCGCAACAGATCCTCGCCCACCGCGGCGCTCGCTTCGGCGAACGTGTCCCGGGCGAGGGGGAACTCGGCGCAGAAGTCCGCTCCCATCCCGGTGCGCTGGGCGCCCTGCCCGGGGAAGACGATCGTGCACTCGCCGCTCATCGCAGCGCCTCCGCGGTCGACTCGGCCGCGCGCGGCGCGGGGATGTAGCCCACTTCGGCGCAGTGCGCCAGGTACACCCGCACCAGGTCCTCGGTCGGCGGGCAGTCGATGCCCGCCGCGCCCAGCACCCGCCGGGTGTAGGCGCAGTCGGCGTAGGAGCTCTCCTCGTAGTGGATGGTGCCGAACAGTTCGATGCCGTACTTGAACATCTCCAGGGTCTGGCTGTCGTAGACCTCGTCGGTGCCCAGCCGGTGGATCTGGCGGTCGGTGGCCTTGCGGTGAAATTCCTCCAGCGGCACCAGATCCACCTTGTACCCGGCGCGCTGGACATAGCGGACCACGTCGTAATAGCGCCGGATGTCGGGGTTGGTGAGGTGGTAGGTCTCCCGGTAGGTCGCGCGGTGCAGCGCGATGTGCGTGATCGCGGCGCTGACGTAGTCGACCGGGGTGATGTCCCAGTGCACCGGCGTCAGCATCGTCTCGCCGGTCTCGATCATCGTCTTGAGGATGTCGTAGTACGCGCCTTTGACGCTGACCTCGGAGAACGGGTACCGGCCGGTGCGGCTGTCGCCCATGATGTTGCCCGGTCGCACGATGTCCCAGAGCAGTCCGCGCTCGCTCGCCGCGCGGATCAGCTTCTCGGACTCGTACTTCGTCTGCTGGTAGGGCAGATGGTCGTAGCCCTGGCCCAGTTCGAGATCCCGCTCGGTGAACGGCGGGTTGTTGAAGTTGAGCCGGTCACCCAGGGCGCTGAAGCTCGACACGTACATCAGGTACTTGCCGCGTGAGCGCAGCGCGAATTCCACCGCGCGGCGGGTGCCTTCGACGTTGATCGGGGCCAGCGCGTCGTAGAAGGTCACCAAGGTGGTGCGGCCCGCTGCGTGGATGGTCAGATCCACCTCGTCGGCGATCCGCCGCCAGGTCACCTCGTCCAGGCCGAGTCGTTCGTCGGCGACGTCGCCGAGCACCGTGGTCACGCGATCGGCGAACACCTGGTCGAGCGATCCGTCCGGATCGTAGGTGCTGAGGAAGTGCTTGACCCGGTGCTCGGCCGCGGCCACGGTCTTGCCGCGCACCAGGCAGGTCACTCGCACGTCGGAGCGTGTGAGCAGATCGTGCAGCAGCTTGCCGCCCAGTACACCGGTCACGCCCGTGATGAAGACCGACCGCACCGGGATCGGGGCGTCCATGCTCACCGGCGGGATGTCCTGCTGGACTGTCGCGGTCGCGTCGACCACAGTGGCGCGGGGGGCGTCGTCTCGCGTCCTCCCGGCGATGATGCCGTCGGCCACCAGGTAGTGCGACAGCGACGCGATGGTGGGATACAGCTCGGTCGACTCCGCCGGGATCTTGACGTCGTAGTGCTTCATCAGCCGGTTGAGCATCCGGACGGTGGCCACCGAGTCGAACCCGAAATCGGTGAAATCCGCGTCGAGATCGAGATCGGCCGGGTCGGACTTGGTCAGATCGGCGAAGATGTCGCGGATGTGCTCGGCGAGCCGATCGCGTAACGCGCTGTCGAATTCCTCGCCGGTCGGGGTTGTCGCGACCGGTTCAGTGCTGCCGGTCGGTTCGGTGGTGACCGCTTCAGGGACGCCGGTTGGGGCGGTGGTGACTGATTCGGTTCCGCTGGTCGGGGATGTGGTGCTTGGCTCGGCGGCGTCGGTCGGAGCGGTGGTTACCGGTTCGGCGTCGCCGGTCGGTGCGAGCAGGTCCGTGGACGACTCGATCGGTTCGGTCGACGCCGGTTCGGTTCGGTGCGCTGTGCCATTCGTGGAACGGCCGTTGCGCTGCTCTGCCCGAGGTGGCTCTAGTTCCCGCGCGACCACTGTCTTCGCGACCAGCTGGGGAGCCGGACGGCTGCGTCTGCGGTAGTCCTCGGGAACGATCCAGTACCTGCGCCGCGCGAACGGGTAGCCGGGCACGCTCACGATCCGGCCGAACGGCCGCTCGTAGCTCTGTTCCCAGTCCACGGTCCAGCCGCCGGCCCACAACTCGGCGACCCGCGGCAGATTGCCCGAGCGCAGCAGCGCGCGCACTTCGGCACGGTCGGCGTCCGACTCGCCGGGCAGCTCGTCGAGTTCACGGTGGGTGCGGGCCACGCCGCGGAAGACCAGCAGCCCTTCGGCCGGTGCCGGGGCACTCGGATCGGCTGCGCTGTCGAGCAATTCGACGAGTTCGGCTGTGGAGGCGGCCACCACCGCGAGGCGATGTTCGAACGTGCTCCGCCCGATCGCCAGCGTCCACGCCACATCGGGCAGTGGCAGCGGGTGTTCGCGCAGCCGGTCCGCTGTGCGAGCGGCCAGTTCCGCGAGCCGGTCGCCATCGCGCGCCGACAGCACCACGATTCGTGGTTGCCCGTCTTCGGCGGTCGGCACGGTGGGCTCGGCGTCGGTGAGGATCACGTGGGCGTTCGAGCCGCCCGCACCGAACGAGCTGACGGCGGTGACGCGGGGCTTGCCGTCGTCGGGTCGCGGCCAGGCCGTGGGCCGATCGATGACGCGGAACGGGGACGCCGCGAAATCGATGCCCGGATTCGGCGGATCGCTGTGCAAGTTCGGCGCGATGGTGTCGTGGCGCAGTTGCAGCAGCGCCTTCACCACCCCCGCGGCGCCCGCGGCCGCTTCCAGGTGCCCGACACTGGATTTCGCCGAGCCGATGCCGCAGTAGCCGCGCTCGGACGTCGAACGGCGGTAGGCCTTGGTCAGCGCCGCGATCTCGATGGGATCGCCCAGTGCGGTTCCGGTGCCGTGGGCTTCCACGTAGCCGATGTCACCCGCGTCCACGCGGGCCGCGCTCAGCGCTCGGCCGATGAGGTCGGTCTGGGCGACGGGGTTGGGGACGGTGAATCCGTTGGTGCGCCCGCCGTGGTTGGTGGTGCTGCCCCGGATCACGCCGTAGACGCGGTCACCGTCGGCGCGCGCATGCCGCAGCGGTTTGAGCACCAGGGTCACCACCCCTTCACCCGGCACGTAGCCGTCGCCGCCCGCGCCGAACGACCGGCAGCGGCCGTCGGTGGAGGCCCAGCGGCCGTAACCGAGCAGCAGGTACTTGCCCGGGTGGATCGACACGTTCACCCCGCCCGCCAGCGCGTAGGCCGACTCGCCGCGGCGCAGGCTCTCACAGGCCAGATGCAGCGCGGTCAGCGACGCCGAGCACGCCGTGTCCACCGCGAGACTGGGGCCGTTGAAGCCGAAGTGGTACGAAACCCGGTTCGCCACCGCGAAATATCCCGAGATCGGCACGCCGACGAACGCCTGGTACTCGGCGTAACCCACCCCGGCGAAGACACCGGCATCGGGCAGACCACGCGCCGCGGCGCTGCGACGCACCCGATCCGGCGAGTAGCCCGCGTCTTCCAATGCCGCCCAGGACGTTTCCAGGAACAGTCGTTGCTGCGGATCCATCTCCTCGGCGTCCTTGGGGGTGATGCCGAAGAAGCGGGCGTCGAATTTGTCCACGTCATCGAGGAACCCACCCCAGCGCGCGTAGGTGGTGCCCGGTTCGTCGGGGTCCTCGGAAAGGTATTCGCGGTGATCCCAGCGTTGCGGCGGGACCTCCACGATGCAGTCGCGGCCCGCGACCAGGTTGGCCCAGAATTCCTCGACATCACCCGCCATCGGGAACTTGCCCGCCATGCCGATGACCGCGATGTCCTCGGAATCGTCCGCGTTGCCGGGGGTGGACTCGCGCCCGGCGTGATCGAGGGCGCCCGTGTGCGCCGCCTCGGAGGGGTGGCCGGTCGCGGCGTTGGTGGGTGACGTGGCCGCGGGCGTCGTTTCGGTAACACTGCTGGGTGCGATCGCGGCGGGTGTCGCGTCGGCGGCGTTGCTGGGCGATGTCGCTGCGGGCGTCGTGTCGGCGACGGTGCTGAGCGCGATCGCGTCGGCGTTGCTGGGCGGCGTGGCCGCGGGCGCCGTATCGGCGACATTGCTGGGTGCGATCGCGGCGGGTGTCGCGTCGGTGGCGTCGCTGGGCGGCGTGGTCGTGAGCGTCGCGTCGGCGGTGAGCACGGCCAAGCGCGGCGCGTGCTCGTCGGCGAGATAGCCCGCGATGTCGCGGACGGTCTGGTATTCGAAGAACAGCGTGCTCGGGAGCGTGCCGAAATCGGTTTCCAGCCGGTCGTTCATCTTGCTGATCAGCACCGAGTCGATGCCGTAGTCCTGCAGCGGGATACGGGTGCGGATCCGTTGCGGGTCGAGTCGGCAGTACTCGGCGAGCAGACCTTTGAGGTAGCTCTCGGCGGCCTGGCGCCACGGTGCGGATCCCGGCGATACGGGCCCGGCGTCAGGCGTCACGGGCCCGCGAGCCTCGTGGTCGGCAGCGTCGCGGAGCCTGTTGTCACCTTCGGCCGCAGCCGCCGTCCGGGCCGCGGGTACCGCCGCGTCTTCGGCCGCCCGTCGTCGCGCCGAAGCGCCGTCGACTGGCCCCAACTCAGGCACAACGGGTGCCGCTACGTCGACGGTGCCGGCCGCGCGCAGCGCTTGCGGTACCTCGTCGGTCGATGGCGCCGCAGCGCGTAGCGTGGCGGTGACTCTTTGCGGCTCAGCGGCTCTTTGCGGATCAGCGGCGCCCCAAGGTTCGGCGACGCCCCGAGAGGCCGCGACGCCCTGGAAGTCGGCGACGCCTCGAGAGGCCGCGACATCCCGAGAGGCCGCCACGCCCTGAGAGTCGGCGACTCGCGCCGGTTCGGAGATATCTTGCAAGCGCCCGGCGTCAACTGCGTGCGTGGACGAAGGAGCATCACTCACGTCCGGTGCCCAGCACCTTTCACGGTCGAACTCATAGCCGGGCAGGTGAATACGGCGCGCGCCCGGGTCGCTCCAGCCCGCGTATTCGACGTGCCCACCCGCGACCCACTGCCGCGCCGCCGCTACCGGGTCGTCCAGCGCGATCGCTCCGGCCCGGTCCGTGGTCGCGGTGTCGATCGTTCCGGTGAAGACACCGGACGGACGATCACCTTCGGCGAAAGCGGCCAGCCGCGCCGCGATCGCGTCCACCGAATCTCCGACGACGGCGAGGCGATGCTCGAATCCGCCGCGCCCCATCGCCAGCGTGCGCGCGATGTCCGCGGGCACCAGCTCGGGATGCGCCGTGAGATGTCTGCGCAGCGACCGTGCCATCCGGTTCAGGCTCGTAGCGGTGCGGGCCGAGAGCACGACGAGCTGCGGGCCGCCGGGTACCTCGCGCCGGGCCGTACTCGGCTCAGGCGCGCTGTCGACCACCAGGTGCGCGTTCGTGCCGCTGAACCCGAACGAGCTGATCGCGGCCCGGTGCGGGGAACCGGTCCACGGGCGCAGTTCGGTGTTGACGAAGAACGGCGACTCGTCCAACCCGAGCAGTGGGTTCACGGCCGCCACATGCAGCGAGGGCGGCAGCTGTCCGGCGCGCATGGCCAGCAGGACCTTGAACAGGCTCGCCATGCCCGCGGCGTGCGAGGCGTGCCCGATGTTCGATTTCACCGACCCCACCGGGACGGTGCGGATCGCGCCGGTGTAGTGCCGGAAGGCGGCGGTGAGCGCCTCGATCTCGATCGGATCGCCCAAACGTGTTCCGGTGCCGTGGGTTTCGACGTAGCCGATGGTGGACGGATCGATCCCGCCGTCGCGATACACCGCCAGTTCCAGTTCGGTCTGTGCCCGGACGCTCGGTGCGGTGATGCCGTTGGTGCGGCCGTCGTGGTTGATCCCGATCCCGCGGATCACACCGTGGATGGGGTCGCCGTCGCGTTGCGCGGCGGCCAGCGGTTTGAGCACCACCACGCCCACGCCCTCGGCGATCACGAAACCGTCGGCGTCGTCGGCGAAGCTCGCGCACCGGCCCCGCGCCGACAGCATGCCCATCGAGGAGGCGAGCAGGTGGTATTCGGGCGTCACGAACACCGCGACCCCGCCCGCCAGCGCGAGTTCCGACTCGCCCGAGGCGAGGCTGCGGCAGGCTTGGTGCAGCGCGACCAGCGCCGAGGAGCAGGCGGTGTCCAGCCCGAGACATGGGCCGGTGAGATCCAGGTGATAGGCCACCCGAGCGGGCAGGATGGCCGGGCTGTTGCCGGTGAACATGTGGTGGGAACCGGCCGTTCCGCGACTGCGCAGGAGGTTGGCGTAATCCGATCCCGGAGACCCGGCGAACACCCCACATCGGCTGCGCCGCAACGACTTCGGATCGATAGCGGCGTCTTCCAACGCGAGCCAGCTGTGTTCGAGGAACAACCGCTGCTGCGGGTCCATGTAGTCGGCTTCGGCGGGCACCAGGTCGAAGAACGCCGGATCGAAATCCGCTACGCCGTCGAGGAATCCGCCCCACTTGGAGTAGGTCTTTCCTGGTGTCGCCGGTCCCTGCCGGAAGTGCTCGGCGATCGGCCAGCGTGACACGGGTACCTCGGTCACGGTGTCGCGCCCGGCGGCGAGATTGCTCCAGAACTGGTCGAGATTCGCCGCGCCCGGGAACTGCCCGGACATGCCGATGATGGCGATGTCCATTGATGTCGGCCTCTCGCTGGGCCGCGCGGCCTGCGCAGCGACGGTTCGGGTGCCGGGCGTCGACGCGCCCGGGACGGGAGATGTTCGAGCGGGTACTCGTGCCGACGCCGCGCTTGTCGCCACGGCGCCGTCTTCGGCCATGCGAGCGCTGAGCAGCCGCACCGACGGATGGTCGAACACCACCGTGGGGCGCAGCGCCAAGCCGTAGCGAGCGTTGACCCGGTCGATGATCTTCACCGCGAGAATGGAATCGACCCCGTACTCCGACAGCGGCAATTCCGCGCGCACTTCGCTGCGCGCCACGCCGAGTCCGTCGGCGACGATGGCGACTAGCTCGGCCTCCAGCGCCGGGGCACTGCCGGGCTGCGCGGGTGCGCTCACCGCGGCGAGGCGTTCGGCGGCGACTGCGCGTCCGGACTGGGTGCCGGCGGCTGGTTCAGCGGGCACCGCAGGATGGGGTTGTGTATCGGCGGCGCGCTCTGCGGCCACCACAGGGTGCAGCTGCGCGATGGCGGCTGGCTCCGTGGCCACCGTGCGCTGTGTATCGGCGGGTGGCTCCGCGGCCACCGTAGGCCGGAGCTGCGTAGCGGCGGGCGCGGTGGCGCTGACCGCCGCGAGCAGCCGGAAACTCGGCTCCCCGTCCGCGGACAGACCGGGACCCCACGAACGGACTCCGGAGAATCCCGCCGCGGTCATCGCCGCCTGCCATTGTGGTTCGGACAGCAACGGGGAGTGCGGGATACGCGCCTCGGGATCGCGGTAGGCGTGCCAGCCCTCCAACAGCCCGAACGTCAGCGCGAGGACCTCGAGGTCGGTGGTCGCCTCGGTGAACGCGAGCACACCACCGGGCGCCAGTAGCCGCCGGACGTTGCGCAGAGTCAGGTCGATCGAGCGCGTCGCGTGCAGAACGTTGGCGCAGAGCACCAGGTCGGCCTCATTCGCGGGGAATCCCTGCGCGACCGGGTCGGTCTCGATGTCCAGCACCGCGAAACGCAGGTTCTCGCGCGTGCCGAAGGTGCGCCGTCCGTGCGCGAGGAAACTGGGCGAGACGTCGGTGTAGTGATAGTCGAACGCGATCCCGCTCGCGGCGAGCGCCTCGAGTACGGCGTGCGTGGAACCGCCGGTCCCCGCGCCGACTTCGACGATCCGCAGCGGTCGCGTGTCGCTGTGCCGCTGGGCGAGTGCCGACACCAGTGCGGCGAGCAGCCCGTTGGTGAAGTCGTAGGCGGCGTTGCCGTGATAGATCGCGCCCACCAATCCGAGGTCGCCGCCTGGGAACAGCACCTCCGTCGCGGACAGCTCCCCGCGCAGCACGCGCGGATACGCGGCCAGGCAGGCGTCCAGCAACGCCACGTACGGAGCGGTCTCCGGGAAGCGGGCGAGCAGGTCGGCGCGCATCCCGCTCGTGCCGGGGGGCGGGCCGGGGACCACGATCCGGTCGTCCTGCCACCGCACCAGCCCGTGGCGCCGCAGGATGTCCAGACAGCTGGTGCGCAGCCGGTCGAATTCCGGCCGCACACCCAGGCGCGTGTCCAGCGACTCCGCGGTCCACTCCCCCGCGGTGAGTCCCATTCCGGCCAGGGTGGCGAACAGCAGCATCGCCGCGTAGCGACCGAGTTCGGCCTTGCCGGGCTCCACGACGCCGGTGGGCTGGACGGACGCCTCGAAACGCTCCACCGCGGCGTCGAATCCCGCGCGCGGCGGTGCGATGATCCAGTAGCCGGTGCGCTCGAAGGGATACCCGGGCAACGGGACGCGACGCCGCGGACCGCCGCGTGCGCGCCAATCGACTTCGGCGCCCGCGACCCACTGGCGGGCGATTTCCTCTTCGCTGTGCGCCGGAGCGAACAGCGGTGGTCGGGCCTGCGCGTCGACGGCGCCGGTGACCACGGGGCCGAGCTGGTCGGTGCGGAACTGATCGAGTGCTTCGGCCACCTCGACCGGCGTGGACGCGACCACCGCCAGCCGGTGCGCCAGCGCGGGCCTGCCCACCTGCAAGGTGCGCACGGCGTCGGTGAAATCCGCGGGATCGAGCGCGCGGAAATGCCGCGCCATGATTTCGGCGTAGCGGTGCAGCCGCTCCGGTGTGCGCGCCGAGAGCACGAAGATCCCCGGCCCACCCGTCGCGGCAGGGCGGGCCCGGTCGTCGACGAATTCGGCGAGCACGACATGAGCGTTGGCGCCGCCCGCGCCGAACGCGCTGATGCCCGCGTGCCGCGCCACCGCGACGCCGTCGACGGTGCGGCGCGGCCACTGCTCCAGTTCCCGTGGCAGGTGGAACGGTACCGAGTTGAACGCGATGGCCGGATTGACCTGTGCCGCGTGCAACGTCGGCGCGATCCGGCCGTGTCGCATCTGCAGCAGCACCCGAGTCAGGCCCGCGACGCCTGCCGCTGCTTCCAGGTGACCGATGTTCGACTTCGTCGACCCGAGTGCGCGGGACCGGCCCGTACCGGTGGACCGGCCGAAAGCCGCGGCCAGACCGGCTATTTCGATCGGATCGCCGAGCGGGGTGCCGGTGCCGTGCGCTTCGAGGTAGTCGATCGTGCCGGGATCGACCCCCGCCGCGCGCAGGGCCGCGCTGATCACCTCGGCTTGCGCGCCGGGATGGGGCACGCTGTAGCCGGAGGTCTGCCCGCCGTGGTTGACCGCGCTGCCCAGGATCAGGCCGTGGATGGTGTCGCCGTCGGCGCGGGCGGCCGACAGCGGCTTCAGGTACAGCGCGCCGACGCCTTCGCCGGGCACGTAGCCGTCGGCGGCGGCGGCGAACGGCCGGCACCGGCCGCTATCGGACATCATGCCCAGGCTGTGCAACAGCAGGAATTTGTCCTCGTGCAGCAGCAGGTTCACCCCGCCCACGATCGCGGCGTCGCATTCGCCGTCGAGCAGGCTGCGCCGCGCCAGATGCAGCGCGGTCAGCGACGCCGAGCACGCGGTGTCCACGGTGAGACTCGGCCCGCGCAGACCGAGTGTGTAGGAGGTGCGGTTGGCGATGGACGACGGAATCGAGGCCACCGCGACCGGATCGCCGTCGCGAGTGGCCGCGACGCCGAGCAGGCGGTAGTCGCTCCAAGTCGCGCCGACGAACACGCCGACGCGGCGATCCCGCACGGCCGGGTCGCTGTGGTGGTAGCCGGCGTGTTCCAGCGCCGCGTACGCCTGTTGCAGGAACAACCGCTCCTGCGGATCCAGCAACGGCGCCTGGACCGGCGGAATCCGGAAGAACTGCGGGTCGAAACCGGCCACGTCGCGCAGGAATCCGCCGACCATCGGGGGTGCGTCGGGGCTGCCCTGGACGGCGGTCAGCCACCAGCGTTCGGCGGGAACCGGGCCGACCGCGTCGTGTCCGTCCCGCAGGTTGCGCCAGAACTCCTCGATGTCCTCGGCGTCCGGGTAGCGGCCGCTGATTCCGACGATCGCGATCGGCTCCTCGCCGCCGACCGCCGCATGGGGCTCGTTCCCTGTTCCGGGGGCAGGCACCGGCGCGCTGACCGGTGCGACCGCTGGTTGTAGTCGTGCCCGCAGGGTTTCCGGCTCGCCCCAGACCGCGGCGAGTTGTGCACGAGTCAGCGTCGCGCAGGACAACAGCAGGTCGAGTCCGGTCGCGGTGGGCAGCAGTCCGGCACCGGCCCGCCGCAGCGCGGTGATCTGCTCGGCGGGCGGAAGCATCCCGCCCTCGGCCCACAGCGGCCAGTTGACGCTGATCGTCCGGTGTCCGGCGCGGTCGCGCTGTTCGGCGAAGACGTCCAGATAGCGGTTGGCCGCCGCGTAGTCCGCTTGCCCAGGGTTGCCGAGCACCGCGGAGACCGACGAGAACAACACGGTCAAGCGGACCTCCGGCAATACTCGGATCAGGTGCCCGATGCCGTAGACCTTCGGTGCCAGAACGGATCTCGCGTCCTCGCGGCCGGACCCCGACAACAGTCCGTCGCGCAACTGTCCCGCACCGTGGTAGAGCACGTCGACCGGCCCGAAGGTGGCGTGAGCGATCGCGGCGACGCGTTCGGCGTCCGCGGCGACCGACACGTCGGCGCGCACGTGCACAGCTTCCGCGCCGAGGTCGTTGAGCTCGGCGAGCAGACCGGCGGCCGCCGCGTCGAGCGGGCGGCGCGACACCAGGACCAGCCGGGCCCCGTACTCGGTGGCGAGGCGGCGCGCCAGATGCCGGGCGATACCGCCGAATCCGCCGGTGACGACGACCACCGCGCCTGGGCGCAGCACCGGGTCGCCGGAACCGGCCACGGATTCCGTGAGCACACGCGGCCTGCGGACCTCGCGTCGTCCGGCGCGGTAGCGGACCTCGGTGTCGGGATCGCGTTCGTCGATGCCCAGTTCGGTGGCCACGATGTCGCTCATCATCGTGGCGGGGTCGCGCTGGACGGCCTTCAGCAGCGGTAGTGGCTGCTCGAGCCGTAGCGTGCGCGCGAAACCGCCCAGCAGAGCGCCACTCGATTCCCCCGAGGGGGTCGCGGGCGTAAGGGCGAGCACGCGGCGCACCGGCGGCTCGGACGTCCCGGCGGTCGCACGCACCAGATCGCGCAGCGGCAGGTACACCCGCTCGATCAGCGCTTGCGGGTCGTCGTCCGTCACGGCTTCCGGCCACAGATACACCGCCGCGTCGAAGCGCAGCCGCCGGGCCGTCAGCTGTGCGACCAGCAGGTCCATGTGCTGTGCGTCCGCTGGATGGATGGCAAAAGTGTCTGCGCTGGAGTCGAATTCACTACCGGGCCGCACGTGGACGACCGTGGTGGTGGAGCTGTGCGGGTAGGGGTGGTCGGCGGTGTCGAAGACGAGCAGCGCGGTCGGTTCGCGCTGCGGGTGCGTGGTGGTGTCGGTTTCCCAGTCGAACCCGAAGGTGACCAGGTCGTCTTCCGTGGCGACGACAGGTTCCGGCGCGACCGGGTCGGTTGTTCTCCGGTCTGTGCCTGCATCCCTGGTGGACGCGGCTGTGTGCTCGCCCGCGTCGAGCACCGTCGGCTCCGCAGTGGATTCGAGATCCGGGCGGGCAGGCTCCACGCCCGTAGTGCCTGCCGGACGGTAGTTCGCGCCTGCTGTGTCGGCGAGGTGTCCGGCGAGCGCTTCGATGGTCTGGTACTCGAACAACAGCGTCGGGTAGAGCGGCTCACCTACCCGTGCCTCCAGTTCGGCGGTCAGCCGCAGCAGGCGACCGGAATCCAGGCCGAGCTCGTAGAACCCCACGTCTGTCGCGATACCGGCGGGATCAGCGCCGAGCTCGGCGGCGACGAGAGCCGCGAGGTCGGCGCTGATCACGGCACGCGGGTCGTTGGCCGGAGCCGAAATAGGGTCGGTGGCAGGCCGCTGCGCAGGCTGCCGGGGAGCATCCGAGCCGGGCTGGGCCAGCAATCGTTGAATGTCCGCGCTGCCGCGCACGCGCTTGGACGTCAGCCGATACCGCGCGACCGGTGATCCGTCGGGGTCGTAGAGCGCCACGTCGGCTTCGAGCAGGTCCGCGCCGTGGCCGCCGTGGACCGTGGCTCGCACGTACACCTGCTCGGGGGTGGCTCGCCAGGCGCGCACGTCACCGAAATAGATCGGGATGAACGCGCTGTCGTCGTCCACGCCGAGCCGGTGCGGGTCGACGAACGGCACGATCGTCGAGGCGTCCAGGAACGTGGGATGCAGCAGGAATCCGGGCAGGTGCGCCGCGGCTTCGGAGCCGAGCCCCATCGTCGCGGTGACCACGTCGTCGCGGCGGGAGAAATGGCCGGTGGCGCGCATGAAGTCGCGGTGCTCGATGCCCCGGCCACCGCTCTGGGCGTACATCTCGGCCATCCCGCGCGCCTGCGACGACGCCGGGAACGAAGTCACATCGATTCCCGGCGGCTCGCCAGCCGAATCCGACCGCACCACAACACATTCCGCGACCGGCTCGATCGGACCGTCCGGTGTGCCCGCGGCGTCCAAGCGCTGGACGTCGATGGCGACTCGTCCCGTCGATCGATCGACCCGGAACGCGATGCGCACCGCGCCGTCGTCACCGAGTGCGACCGGACGCTGGAACAGCGCCTCCCGGATCGTCAGATCGCCGGGCCGGTAACCGGCCGCCATCGCCGCCCGCAGGATCATGTCGAGATACACCACGCCGGGCAGGATCCGGACACCGTGCACCCGGTGATCGCGCACCACCGGATCCTCGGCCCGCACGGTGGTGGCGAAGCTGTCCAGTTCGATCCCGCTCATCGCAGCGGCTCCACCCGGAGGAACGACGGGGCGGGCGCGTTCTGCGGCATCGGGACCACGATTCGCGGCGCGGGCTCCGTCGATGTGCTGGGAACCGTTTTCGGCAGCATGAAGCTCCTCTTGCGGAAGACGGGTGGATCAAGGGGTCGGCGAGTCGGCCGGTGCCCGTCGGGCGCCTGCTCGACGACGAGGTGGGCGTTGGTGCCACCGAAGCCGAACGAGCTGACGCCCGCCGCGCGCGGCCTGCCGTCGGCGGGCCGCCACGGGCGCAGTTCCCGGTTGACCTGCAGCGGCGACCCGGTGAACTTGAAGCGCGGATTGAGGTTGTCGCAGTGCAGCGACGGCGGCAGTGCCGCGTGGTGCACGGCCAGGATCGTCTTGACGGCCCCGGCGATGCCCGCCGCGGAAAGCAGATGCCCGATATTGGTTTTCACGCTGCCGACCGCGCACGGCTCCGGGCCGCGCGAGCGGTCGCCGAGCACGGTCGCCAACCCCTTCAGTTCGATGGGGTCGCCGATCATGGTGCCGGTGCCGTGCGCCTCGATATACGACAGCGCGTCCGGTGACATGCCCGCCATGTCGAGCGCCGCGGTGACCACTTCGATCTGCGCCCGCATATTGGGTGTGGTGATGCCCATGGTGTGCCCGTCGTTGCCGATCGCCGAGCCGCGCAGCACCGCGTAGACCCGATCGCCGTCGGCGAGCGCGTCGTCGAGCCGTTTGAGCATCAGCAGCGCCGCGCCCTCACCCGGCACGAAACCGTCGGCGTCCTCGGAGAACGTCGCGCACCGGCCGTGCGGCGAGAGCACACCCGCCGCCGAGAGGGTGACGAACAGCATCTCGTCGAGCAGCACCTCCACACCACCGGCCAGCGCGGCGTCGACCTCGCCCGCTCGCAGCGCCTGGCAGGCCAGATGCACCGACAGCAGCGACGACGAGCACGCGCTGTCGAGCACGACATTGCCCGCGTGCCAGTCGAAATAGTCGGAGATGCGCGCGGCGATGAAGTTCTGCCCGATGCCGATGATGGTGTGCCGGTCGGCGACCGGAATCCGGTTGAAGTAGTTCGCCGCCCGGCTGCCTGCGTAGACGCCGATCCGCTTGCCCGCCAGTTCGTCACGCCGGTATCCGGCGTCGGTGGTGGCCAGCACCGACGTTTCGAGCAGCAGCCGCTGCAGCGGGTCCATCTGCCAGGCGAGTTCGTCGGTGACCCCGAAATACTCCGGATCGAACAGATCCACGCCGTCGACGAATCCGCCCCACTTGCTGTTGGTCAGACCCGGGCCGCCGCTCGGGCGGTAGAACCGGGCCGGCTCCCAGCGAGCCGGGTCCACCTCGCGGACGCCGGATTCGCCCGCGGCGAGCAGGCGCCAGAACGCCTCCGGTGTGTCGCCGCCCGGCAGACGGCAGCCGACGCCGATCACTGCGATGGGCTCGGCTGCCCGGCCGCGGCGGGCGTCGGCGGCCCAGGCGGCCGTGGTCGGACGTGACCTTCCGGTTTCGCCTGTGCTCGGCGGATCGTCGGGCGTACGCGGCGGATTCGGTGCCGGTTCGGATGCGAAGCGTTCGGGGAACTGCTCGGTCAACAGGCCCGCCAGCGCGTCCAGTGTCGGGAATTCCAGCACCAGCGCCGGGTCGAAGGGCTGCCCGACGACCTGCTCGATCCGGCGCACCGCCGAGGCGATCAGCACCGAATCCGCGCCGTACTCCTCGAACCGTTTGTCGCCCTCGAAGCGGGCGGGGGCCAGCTTCAACTCGTCGGAGAAGATCCGCAGCAGTTCGTCATACGCCGCGGACCCGTTCGTCGCTGTGGGCGCGCTCGTCGCTGTGGGCGCGGCTGCCGGTGCCAACGGCGACGGCAGTGGCGACCTGCTGATGTGAGTCGAAAGCCGCAGCGCAGCACCGTAGTACGGCAAGACGACCGGAGCGCCGGGCAGTCCAAGGGCGGCGTCGAGCAGCTCGAACCCCTCCGCGGCGGTCAGCGCCGGAAGGCCGGTGGCTCGATAGGCCGTGCTGGTCACCTCACCGAACCCGGTGTCGCGGAACGACGGCCAGTTCACCGATCGGAACCAAGGCCGCCCGGCGGCGTGCTGGGCTTCGGCGAAGCGGTCCAGGTGCGCGTTGGCCATCGCGTAGTCCGACAGACCCACCGCCAAGCCGGGCAGCACGGCCGACACCGACGAGAACAACACGAAGAAATCCGGGCGATCGGCGGCCAGTACGTCGGCCAGGACCGCGGTGCCCGCCAGCTTGGGTTCGAGCACCGTCGCGATGGCCGGCCCGGTCTTGCGCACGAACGCCGGACTCTCGGTCGACACGCTGCCCGCGCAGTGCAGCACACCACCGATCGGTCCCAACTCGCGCCGGACCGTGTCGAAGAAGCCGGACAAACCCGTCTCGTCAGTGAGGCTGCCGAAGTAGGTCCGCACCGCGACACCACGATCCCGCAGTTCGACCAGCCGTCGCAGCTTGTCCCTCATGGGCCCGGCCTCGGCCGCCGCGCGATCCCATTCCGATTCCGGTGGGAGCGGCTCTCGGCCGAGGATGGCCAACCGTCGAGCCCCGCGCGCGACCAGCGCCGCCGCGAACTCCGCACCGAGTCCGCGCGTGCCGCCGGTCACCACGTAGGTGCGGGCGGGATCGACGACGAGACCATCGCGTGGCGTCGCGTCCGCCAGTTCGACGGCTTCGCGTACCCCGTCGCGATACCGCACCCGCGGCGCGCTGTCCTCGATGGCGGTGCATTCCGCGCCCAGGATCGCCAGCAATCGAGCGGGATCGGCGCACACCCTGTCGTGCTCGGCGACGAAGTGCACACTGCGGGTGCGCACGTCACGGATTTCCTCGGCCAGCGCGGCGGCCAGTCCGCCCAGCGGCGCGGATTCCGGACCGCCCGCGCCGGGATGGCCGGCGGCGACGTGCACCAATGCGAGCGAACCGGTACGTGCCTCGAGCACACCCTGGTACAGGCCCATCCGGCCGAGGTCGCCGGTAGACCGGACCACCGCCGCGGGGACGAGATCGCACACGTCGAGCAAGCAGTCGGTGTCGGGATAGCGCGCCACAAGTGCTCGACCGAGAGCGGCTCCCGCGTCGAAGTCGTCGCGGTTCAGGTCGCCCGGCACGTCCGACAGCCGCACCAAACGGCCTGGATCACCGGCCGCGGCGAGCGCCTCGACCAAGTCGCGCGGGGTCCGCGCGTCATAGATAACCACCGCGCGCGGGAATCGTGAGTCACCACCGGGCAGCGAAGCTTCCCGCCACACCGGAACCAGCACCCGGCGTTCGGCTGGTGCGAGTTGCGGCGATGGTGCTGGCCATTGGGCTGTCGCAGCCTGTGGCAGTGGCGTGTCCTTCTGCGCGGGCTGCCGACTCGACGGGGACTCGGGCAGTGCTGCTTCGGGCGCCTGGCCAGACCACTGCCTCGATACGGGTTGGGGGGACGGCGTGAAGTCCGGTGCGGGCGGCTGGCCCGAGCCGGCTCGCGGCATGTACTGCGGCGTCGACACATACTGCGGCCCGGGTGCCGGTTGTGACACCGGCCCCGGCACGGCCGGGTGCGTCGAGGCGGGTGGCGCCACGAGCATGTTCTCCTGTGCCGACACCGACTGCCGGTTCGGTGTGTGTTGTGACACGGGGCCCGATTCCGGCACTCGGTGGGGTGGTGCCAGCGGCGTGCTCTCCGGTGCGGACACCGACCGCCGGTCCGGTGTGGACGGCACCGGCTCGGGCACGACGTCCGGAATCCAGTACCGCTCCCGGGCGAACGGGTAGGTCGGCGCGGGGATACGGCGGCGGGGTCCGGGATCGCGGACGGTGGTCCAATCGATGTCGCCGCCGTCGAGCCAGCGCGCGATCCGGGAATCCTCGGCCGCATCCCGGCACGACCTGGCGCCGGGCGCGTCATCGATCCAGGCGCGCACGGCGGTGCGCAGTTGGTCGATGTCCCGCGCGACGAACGCGGCGCGCGCACTGCCCGCCTGCCGACCCACCTGCATGGTGTAGGCGAGATCGCCGAGGTTCGGCTGCTGCCCGGCGAGGAAACGGTCCAGCGCGGCAATGTAATCCGCGAGTCTCTCCCGGTCGCGAGCCGAAACCGGCACCACCTGCCCGCCGCTGAACCGCGTCTCCGGTCGGCGGTCCACGTACTCTTCGATCACCACGTTGGCGTTGGCCCCGCCCGCTCCGAACGAACTCACCGTCGCACGGCGCGGCCGCGCCGGATCTCCACCGGGCCACGGCAGCGGCCTGCTCGGGATCCGGAACGGGGTCGCCGCGAAGTCGATATTCGGATTCGGCGGTGTGGCGTGCAGCGACGGCACGATGGTCCGGTGGCGCAGTTGCAGAAGCACTTTCGTCAGCGCCGCCACACCGGCAGCCGCTTCGAGGTGGCCGACGTTGGACTTCACCGAGCCGATCGGCAGCTCGGTCACACCGGAACCACCGAAAACCTTGGCCAAACCGGCGATTTCGATCGGGTCACCCAGCGCGGTGCCGGTGCCGTGCGCCTCGATGTAGGACACCGATGCCGGGTCGACCCCGCCGACGCGCAGCGCCGAGCGGATCACCGCCGCCTGCACGTCGGGGTTGGGCACCGTGAACCCGTTGACGCGGCCGCCGTGATTGATCGCGGTGCCCTTGATGACGCCGTAGATGGTGTCGCCGTCGGCTTCGGCGTCGGCCAGCGGCCGCAGCACCATCGCCCCGACACCCTCACTGGCCACGTATCCGTCGCCGCCCACCCCGAAGGAACGGCAGCGGCCGTCGGTGGAGGCGAACTGGCCCTGGCTGAGCGCGACGAACTTGTAGGGATGCAGCGACAAATTGACCCCACCGACCACCGCCAGCTGGCATTCGCCGGTGCGGATGCTCTGGCAGGCCAGGTGCAAGGCGGTGAGCGAGGACGAACACGCCGTGTCCACCGCCATACTCGGACCTTGGAAATCCAAGGCGTGCGACACACGGTTCGGGATGCTCCAGAACGTCGAGCCGGGCAGCGTGCCGCGTCCGAGCCGCGACTCCTCGGCCCCGAACATCTGGTAGGTGCCCCACATGACGCCGACGAACACTCCGGCCTGCTCCGGCCGCAAGCCGCCCCGGGCCAGGTCGGCGCGGGAGTGTCCGGCGTCTTCCAACGCGGCCCAGGCGGTTTGCAGGAACAGTCGTTCCTGCGGGTCCAGGATCTCCGCCTCGCGCGGAGAGATGGCGAAGAACAGCGGATCGAAACAGTCGACGTCGTCGAGGAACCCGCCCCATTTGGTGTAGGAGGTGAACGGGTTGTGCCGGTCCGGGACGAAATAGCGCGTGTGGTCCCAGCGGTCCAGCGGGATTTCGGTGACGCAGTCGCGTCCCTCGACCAGCACCCGCCAATATTCGTCCAGCCCGTCCGCGCCCGGGTAGCGCCCGCTGACACCCACGATCGCGATATCCCCCATCGCGTCGGCGTGATAGCCGGAATTCGAGCCGGGCACCGCGTGGGGCACGGTCGGTGTC
This sequence comes from Nocardia abscessus, assembly GCF_015477775.1. GTDB lineage: Bacteria > Actinomycetota > Actinomycetes > Mycobacteriales > Mycobacteriaceae > Nocardia > Nocardia abscessus_A. Next base: position 86,188 of record NZ_JADLQO010000020.1, read on the forward strand.
GCAGATGACGCGAACGAGTCGGCGGCTGCTCGTCGGTCCACCGGCTCGTGTGCAATCTCTCCGTCATCGACCGGGCGCCTGGTCGACGCACTGTAGGTGCCAGGTTCATTCCCGACTGCGGTGATCCCGCTGTCCGACGCCTGTTCTCGGGTGGCGGCTGCGTTCGGCGGGGCCGAAGCGATCGCCGATGCCACGGCGGTGTCCACTGTGGGAGCGGACATCCGCGCCGCCGTCCGCTCGGATGAATTGCCGTGGATTCCGGTCTGCTCCCCAGACGACGCCAACCGCACCAGCAGGCCGACAACCGCGCGCGGTGTGGGGTACTCGAAGGCCAGCGTGGCGGGCAGCCGGTGACCGCTCGAGCGCGACAACTCGTCGCGGATCTCCAGGGCCGCGACCGAATCCAGCCCGAGTTCGTGCAGCGGCCGATCGAGATCGGCGTCGGGCGCCAGCCCGAGGCAGCGCCGCACCAGCTCCTCCGTTCGGACCGACAGGTCCGCGCCATCACCGGTGGCGGAGACGCTCGCGGCGACCGCGGGCCCCGGTGCGACCAGATCCAGCAGCACCTCGGGCAGGTCGGCGCTGGACACACCCGACAGTTCGAGTGGCATCGTGGTGACCGCACCGGACGCCGTGGCATCGATCAGGTGGGCGAGAGCATCGAGCGCGCGCTCCGGGTGCAGGATGCCGTAGCCGCGCCGAGCCAGCCGCTGTACCGCGCCGCTGCTGAGCCGCTCGACCATTCCGGTCTGCGCCCACGGACCCCACGCGATCGACAGCGCGGGCGAGCCCGACGCACTCCGCAACTCGGCCACCCCGTCGAGGAAGGCGTTGGCGGCGCCGTAACTCGACTGGCCCGGTAAGCCCACTACTCCCGCTGCGGAGGAGAACAGCAGGAAGAAACGCAAAGACCGAGACGCGGTCAGCTCGTGCAGATGCCAGGCCCCGAACGTCTTCGGCGCCAGCACCCGCCCGACCCGTTCGGCTGTCTGCTCGGCGATCACCCCGTCATCGAGTACCCCGGCCAGATGCACCACCCCGGCCAGCGGCGGCAGGTCGCGGTCGATCCAGTCCAGTGTGGCCGCCACGGCATCGCGATCGGCGACATCGAGGGACCGCACCCGGATCCGGGCTCCACGCCCTCGCAATTCGGCGATGATCGACTCCGCCCGGGCATCGGGCGCCGACCGCGCGGCGAGCACGAGATCCGGCCAACCCCGGTCGACGAACCAGCGAGCCAGCCGCAAGCCCACACCACCGAGACCACCGGTGATCAGCACGGTCTGCCCCACGCCGAAGTCGGCCGGGAAGCCGCCGGGCCCGGTTTCCATCGGCACGAGCCGCGGCACACGCCGACGTCCCTGACGCAGCGCGAGCTGACCCGGGCCAGCGGGGGTGACCAGCGCGTCGACCACGGTGTGGAGGTCGGTCAGGTAATCGAGATCAAGCATGCGGCAACCGATTTCACGATGTTCGAGCTGCGCGCCGCGTGCGAAACCCCACAGTGCGGAGTGCTCCGGCGCCACCCGATCGACGGAATCGACCCGTTGGCCGTGCCGTGTGAGCAGCCACACCGCCGGCTCACCCGCCAATGCCGCGGCCTGCACGAGATGCAGCGCATTCGACACCAGACGCTCCGCACGGCCAGGAGCGGGCGCACCATCGGCCGACAGCGCACCCGCGAAGACGATCCCGCGCAGCGGTGTGCGTGCGTCACCGGCCGCGCCGAGCAGTGCGCGCACCGCGGCGGGCGCGTCCAAGTCGACCTCGAACTCGTTCTCGGCACGGAACCCGAAACCACGGCCGGGCCGGGCGAGTGCGCAGTCCGCACCGCGTGCCCGTAAGGCGTCGGCGAGCCCGTCGGTGAAGTCTCCGGCCGCTCCGATGATCAGCCAGCGTCCGGTCGCAGCGGCGGGCCGCGCCGATTCGGCTTCCCGCCAGTCGATCCGGTAGGTGTCCGCGACGATCCGGTCACGGGACGCACGGGCGGACGGTTGCCCGTCCGGTGTCGGTGTCGGCATCACTCGCAGTCCGTTCGCGACCACCACCGGGCAACCCTCCTCATCGAGCAGTCGAACATCGGCGACACACAGCTGTGGCGTCTGCTCGACGACGCGCACATGGCCGAAACGAACGGTGCCCGCGGCAGCCGAGACGAGTACCCCGTCCACGGCGAACGGCACCCAGGTCTGCTCGCCCGCTCGCGGCGACATCGCGGCGTATGTGGCTTGGAAGGCCGCGTCCAGCAGAACCGGGTGCACCAGGCCCGCGCCGCCGTCGGTGTCGGGATCCGACAACGTCACCAGGGCTTCGCGCGGGCCGAAGCGCACGTCGACGACACGGCGGAACGCGGGGCCGTATGGCAGCCCCGCTCGGGCGAGCAGTCGGTAGAAGTCTCCTCCGGCAAGAGTTTCCGGGCAGCGTGCAAGCACCTGCGCGGGGCTGGAGCCGTTCGGAATCCGGTGCGGTCCTGTCAGGACGAGGGCGCGCGCGTGGCCCGCGCCCTCGGTGGTCACCTGGACCGCCATTCCGTCGGTGGTCGGCTCGAAGCTCACCCGCACCGGCTGTGGGCCGGTCAGCCCGAGACCGCTGGTGATCACCAGGTCGTCGATCGCGACGACGTCATCGGCGAGAAGTTCGCGCGCGGTGTCGGCGATGGTCGCGACGAACCAGGCGCCCGGAACGACCACGGTCCGATCCACGACGTGGTCGGCCAGATAACGTGGGGAGTCCGGGGCGAGCGTGACATCGAAATGCGTTGTCCCGCTATGTGAATCCAGTTCGATTGAGGACGCGGCTCGCGGGTTTGCGTTGCCCGCGTGGTGAGTAGAGGCCGGAGCAGTCCCGGCTCGCATGGAAAGGTTCGTGTGCCCGTTGCTCGGTTCGGCGAGCGTGTCTCCCTGTGACGAATCACGGCCCGCTTCTCGAACGGGAAGTGCGGCAGGGGACGAATGCGCGGCCCGGCTCGGAAGCTCTGCGGAAGTGACGCTCGGAGCGGGAAGCACGTCTTCGAGTCGAGCCGGAGCGGTAGGTGTCGCACCCGGCTCCGGCAGCGCGCCACCTGAACTCCCATTCGAGTCCCCTGCGGTGAAGACGCGCTCGGCTGAGGTCGTGGCGTCGCCGGATCGATGTGTGTGGTCGGCGTTCCCGGTGGTTATGGAGTTCTGCGTCGAAAGCAAGTCCGCGGTGCGGCCCGAAAGCCCAGAGTGCCCTTCGGAGGCGCTGCCAGGTGCCGCAAGCGCGGCTTCCGACCGGACCTCGACCCAATAACGTTGCCGCTGGAAGGGGTACGTCGGGGCGAGCACGCGCCGACGGTCGTGCGGGCGGTGGACCTGTTCCCAGTCCACCGGCACGCCCCCGACGTACAGGTGGCCGAGCGCCGTCATCATCGTCTCGCGGTCGCCGCGCCCGCGTCGCAACGACGCGACGAACCGTGCCGAGTCCCCCAGCACTCGCTTGCCGAGCGCGGACAACGTCGGCTGCGGACCGATCTCGAGAAACACATCGATCCCCAGCTCGGCCATGGCGCGCATGCCCTGGGCGAAGCGCACGGGCTGACGCGCATGCCGCGCCCAGTACTCCGGCGTCAACTCCCCCGCGCGCAACGGCATCCCGGTGAGGTTCGATACGAGCGGAATCGCGGGATCGGTCATCGTGGCCCGCGCCGCAGCCACGGCGAGGTCGTCGAGGATCGGATCCATCGCCGCCGAATGGAAAGCGTGCGAGACGGTCAGGTCCGCGGTCCGGAAACCGTGCGCGGACAGTTCTTCCCGAAGCAGATCGAGCGAGGTGCGTGTTCCGGCGACCACCACCTGGGCCGGTCCGTTGTACCCGGCGATCGACGCCGTGGGTTCATACCGCGCGACAAGCGGCGCGACCTGCTCGGCGGGAGCGTCCACGGCCAGCATCCCGCCCCCGTCCGGCAGGCGCTGCATCAATCCGCCGCGCACGGCGACAAGTCGCAGAGCGTCCTCCACGGCCATGGCGCCCGCCGCGCAGGCGGCGACGTACTCGCCGACACTGTGTCCGAGCACCGCGGCCGGGGTGATTCCCCACGACCGCCACAGCTGCCACAACGCCCATTCGACGGCGAACAACACCGGCTGCGTGAACACCGTGCGGCGCAGCAGTTCGGGATCGCGCTCGCCGTACACGGCGTCGATCAGCCCGATGCCGTCCTCGATCGGTCCCAGCACCGCGTCGCAGTGCCGCAGTGCCGCGCGGAAGACCGGTTCGGAGGCGAACAGCTCGCGCGCCATGCCGGGGTATTGCGCTCCCTGTCCGGTGAACAGCAACGCCACCTTCGCTTTCGATGCCCGCTCCACCCGCCCGCGGAGCAGGGTCGGCGGCCGGTCCCGCAGGTCTCGCGCGGCGGCGTCGCCGGTCGCCGCGACGATCGCGAGCCGCTGCTCGAAATGCGTCCGCGCGGTGGCGGCAGTGTAGGCCAGATCCCCGAGAGGCACACGGGCCGAAGCAGTTTCGTTCGCCCAGAGCCGCGCGAGGTCAGTGAGGGCGGATTCGTCGCGTGCCGAGAGCACGAGCACCTGCGCGGTCGGCGACTCCGGTCGCGGGGCGGGCGTCGGGTCACCCTCCGCCACGATGACGTGCGCGTTGGTTCCGCTCATGCCGAACGAGCTGACGCCGATCGCCGGTTGATGCCCGGTCCGCGGCCACTCCCGCGCCTCGCCGACGACTTCGAGCGGCAATCCTGCCCAATCGATCAGCGGGTTCGGTGTGCGGAAATGCAAGCTCGGCGGAATCCGGCGGTGCCGCAACATGAGCACGGCCTTGATGACTCCCGCGACACCGGCCGCCCCCTCGGTGTGCCCGATATTGGTCTTGACCGACCCGATGAGCAGGGGCTGCGTGCGCCCCTCCCCGTACACCTCGGCCAGTGCGGTGGCCTCGATCGGGTCTCCGAGCGGGGTGCCGGTGCCGTGTGCTTCGACGTAGTCCACCGCGTCCGGCCGCATGCCCGCCCGGTCCAGTGCGTCGGTGATGACGCGTTGCTGGGCCGGGCCGTTGGGCGCGGTGAGACCATTGGACCGGCCGTCGTGATTGACCGCGACGCCAGGCACCACGGCCAGCACCTGATCGCCGTTGCGGCGGGCTTCCGACAGTCGGGTCAGCACGAGCACGCCGCAACCGTCGGCGCGGACGTAGCCGTTGGCGTCGGCGTCGAAGGCCCGCGACCGTCCGTCGGGCGACAGGGAAGCCAGACGGCAGAAGCCGATGGTGGTCTCCGGGGCCAGCTGGAGGTTCACACCGCCCACCAGCGCCAGATCGCAGCGGCCCGCGCGCAACCCGTCCCAGGCCGATTGCAGCGCCACCAGCGACGAGGAGCAGGCCGTGTCCAGCGTCATCGCCGGACCTTGCAGCCCGAGCACGTAGGCCAGTCGCCCGGCCGCCACGCTCGGCGCCGAACCGATGACGGAGTAGGCGCCGATCGCGGTCGGGTGGGCGGCCTGGGTCGGTGTGCCCGGGTACTCGCTGAAGCACAGGCCGACGTACACGCCGGTGCGGCTGCCCGCCAGAGCGCCTGGTGCGCGACCGGAGCGCTCCAGTGCCTCCCAGCTGGTCTCCAGCAGCAGGCGTTGCTGCGGGTCCATCGCGCGCGCTTCGGCCGCGCCGATGCCGAAGAACGCGGGATCGAATTCGTCCGCACCGTCGACGAAACCGCCCCAGCGGGTGTACATGCGGCCCAAGGCCGCCGGATCGGGGTCGTAGTAGGCGTCGATGTCCCAGCGCTGCGGCGGCACCTCGGTGATCGCGTCGCGGCCCTGCCACAGCAGATCCCAGAAATCCTCGGGTGTGCGCACCCCGCCGGGAAAGCGGCAGCTCATGCCGACGATGACGATCGGGTCGTCGTCGGAATCGTTCTGTTCGCTCTCCGAGCCGTTCGATACCGACAGTGTCGAACTCTGCTGCTGGACGGGAGGTTCCGGTAACGGCGTCTCCGAGATTGTCGAGGTGTCTGCCGCAGGGCTGATGCTCACGACGTTGTCGGCCGACCCGCCCGCTTCGCCTTCGGTAAGCGCGGGCGCGCCCTTACGGTGCAGGAACCGCGCGATGTCACGCACGGTCGGGTAGTCGAAGACGAGCCCGGCGGGCAGCGGCATTCCGATCTCGGCGGCCAGCGCGGCTCGCAGCTCCATCCCCGTGAGGGAGTCGACTCCGGTGTCGTGCAGCGGCAGATCCGGGTCGAGTTCGCTCGCGCGGTCCAGTACCCGCATCGCGACGCGCTGCACGAGCGCCTCCCACGGCGCGACATCGTTCGACGCGGGCCGGGGCTGCGGTGACGTCGGCGGCTCTGTCTGCAGTGGGGCAGACGGCGCCGCGACCTGCGACGAGCGGTTGGCGTACCACCGTTCCGGCACGAAACCGAACACACCCGGGACAGTGCTGTCGTGGCGAACGAGATGACTCAGCGCCGCGACGGCATCGCCCTCGTACAGCGGCGGCAGACCACGCCGCGTGAGCCGCGCGGTGACGTCGGCGCGGCCGGCGGCCATGCCCACATCGGCGAACGGTCCCCACCCGATACTCAGCGCGGGCAGTCCCTCGGCCCGGCGTCGCCAAGCCAGCGCGTCCAAGGCCGCGTTCGCGGCGGCGTAGTTCGCTTGACCGGGAGTACCCAGCACGCCCGCGACGGACGAATAGGTGACGAACAATTCCAGCGGTTGGTCGCGGGTGAGCTCGTCGAGGTGCAGCGCCGCATGATATTTGGGCCGGAGCACGGTCTCGAATCTCGACCAGGTCTGCTCGGTCACCACGCCGTCGTCGAGCACTCCCGCGCAGTGGACCACGCCGTGCAAGGGCGGGAAGCCGGACTCCGCGATGGCACCCAGCAGTTCCGCGACGGACGCGCGGTCGCCGACGTCGGCCTGGTGCGCCGTCACACGGGCGCCGCCGGCGCGCAGTGATTCCAGCAGCCGCTCACCTACCGCGTCCGGCGCACGGCGGCCGACCAGCACGAGATGCCGCGCCCCACGCTCCACCAGCCACCGCGCGGCCGCGGCGCCGAGGCCACCGAAGCCGCCGGTCACCAGGTAGGTGCCATCGCTCGACCGATCACCGCCCGCGGCGGTCGGGGTGTCTCGGCCGAGCAGGACGATGCGGCCGGGATGGTTCCGGTGCGACATGGCGCGAAACGCCTCGGCGGCCCGCTCGATGCCGTGCACCGCGTGCGGCAGCGCATCGAGTGCGTGTTGCTCGAACAGCGCCATGACGCTGCGCAGGATCTTCCCGAGCCGCCGCGGGTCGGTAGCGGCCGGATCGAACTCGCGATGGTCGACCTCGCCGCCGCGGTGGGCGGTTTGCTGCTGCACCGGGTCGACGACGTCCACGAGTCGGCCGTCCGCGTGCAATATGCCGACGGCCTGCGCGGCGAAGTCGTCCCCCAGGGTGTGCACGACGACATCCATTCCGTGCCCTGAGGTCGCCGCCCGGACGTGTTCGCCCACCTCGTGGTGCCAGGTATCGATCTGCGTGACCGGCAGTCCCGCGCTGCGCGCCCAGCGACACAGCGCGGCGGTCGCGAACACCTGCGCCCCGGCATGCGCGGCGAGCTGGACCGCGGCCATACCGACGCCGTCGGCCGACCCGTGCACGAGCACACGGTCCCTGGCGCGCACGCCGCCGACGTCGAACAGCGCGTACCAGGCGGTGGTGAACGCGTACGGCACGGTCGCCCCTTCGGCGAACGCGAGGCGTTCCGGCAATGGTGCCACCATGCCCTGGTCGACAGTCACGTGACGGGAGAAACTGTCCCTCGCCAAGGCGACGACACGATCGCCTACCGCGAAACCCTCGACCCCCGCCCCCACCGCGGTGATCCGGCCCGCGCATTCCGCCCCCAACGGCACCGCACCTTCGGGGTGCAGGCCCGAGGCCACCCACAGGTCGCGGGCGTTGAGTCCGGTAGCGGCGACCGCGATCTCGACCTCTCCGGCTCCTGGTGCGCGTCGAACGCCAGGTGCCCATCGCATCCGGTCGAAATCGCCGGAACGATGCGCGACCAGCCGGTAGTCGTCCGCAGGCGCGGGTCCGTCGGCGAGCCGAGCTGTCAGCCAACGGCCGCCGCGGATCGCGAACTCGCCTGCGGCGCGCTCGCCGAGCAAGCCCTCGACGATCGGCGCGTTGTGCTCGCCGAGTTCGGCAGGCACGTCCAGCAATCGGCACCCGAACTCCGGGTGCTCGGTGGCCAGCGTGCGCCCGAAGCCCCACAGGAGAGCCTGATCGGGATCCGGCCGGTCGGCGAGGGTGACGCGCTGGGCGTTCACGGTCAGCAACCACAGCGCAGCGGGCCGGTGAGCTGCCGCGTCCAGTGCGCGTGTCAACTGCAAGGCAGCTTCGATGCGGGTCTGCGCGGACGCCGCGGTCCACGCGAAGACGATGCCCTGCACAGAATGCGTGGCGGCGAACGACGAGGCCGGGTCTTCCGGGCGGACAACCACGGTCTCAGCGCCGCGTGCGACCAGGCCGCCTGCGACGGCGTCGCCGACCGGCCCGTCAGCGAAGACCAGCCAGCGGCCCGCGGCATTCACCCGTGTGGGCTCAGCGCTCTCGGCCGAGACCCATTCGACGTGATGCAGCAGGCCCGCGAGCCTGGACGAGTCCTGCTCGGCGGCAACGGCTTCCGGCGCGGAATCGCGTTTCGTGGCGATCAAGCTGACCCCGTGCAAGCTGGCGAGCGGTCGTCCCGATGCCGAATACAGTGTGGCGTCACCGACGATGACGCGCGTCCCGCGTTCGGTTACCCGTACCCGGCAGCGGACGATCGTATCGCCGACAGTCGGGCTGCCGAAGAATCGAGCACGATCTATCCCGGAGGGCAAGAACAACCCCTCCGCGGCATCGGCGGTCACCACAATGCTGTGCAGGCACGCATCGAGCAGGATCGGGTCGAGCGTCGCCGGACTGTCCTGCGGCAACCGGAAGACGGTCTCCGCGTCGGTGTCGCTGACCCGCCGGAACTCGGTGGCGCAGCGGTAGTCGGGCCCCAAGTGCAGACCCAGCCGCGCCGCAGTCTCGTAGTAGGCGGGCCATATCCCACGCTCCCCAGCGTGTCCCACTGCCTCGTGTGGTTGCGTCGGGGCCGCCTGCGCGGCGGTGAGTTTCGCGTGCGCGTAGCTGGTCCGGGCATCGTCGGAACCTACGAAGCGGACATCGTAGCCGTCCTGGCCGCGATCGAGCATGACCCGCACGACCGATTCAGCGGTGACGTCCAGCGGAGTGACCAGGCGCAGGCCGGTGACCTCCCAGCCGCCCGGCAGTTCAGCGGCGATCTCGTTCAGTCGAGCGCACAGCCACGCCGCGGGCACCGTCGGCACACCACGCAGGCGATGCCCCGCGAACATCTCGGGCGTCAGCCGCAAGGTGCGCGAGGACGTGAGCCGAGGCTCGGCACCGGGGTCCTGCGCGAGCGGTTGGGCGGGAGCCTGAGTGGCGGGGAGTTGCGCGGCGCCACCGGAGCGGGGCTCGAGTTCCAGCCAGTGCCGTTTGCGCTGGAACGGGTAGGTCGGTAGGTCGACCCGGTGCCACGGTCTACCGGAATAAACTGCCGCCCAGTCGATTTCCGCTCCATCGACGTAACGATCGGCCAGCTCCGCCGCGCCACTGGACACCCCGACGACCGATCCGCTCGCCGTGCTCCCGGTGGCGACGCTCTCCAGCGCGGCGCGCAGCTGTGCCCCGGTGTCGAAGCCGATCGCCACCCGCTCGCCGAAATGCGTGCGGCCCACTGCCGCCGACGCACACAGATCCGCCAGCGCCGTGTCCGGGCGGGCGGCCAGCAGATCGCGATACCGAGCCGCCAGTTCTCGCAGGGCGCCGGCGTTCTTCGCCGACAGGACCAGCAGGTGGGGTCCGGAATCGGCGGCGACTGCGGCCTCGGACGGCCGCGGTGCTTCTTCGATCACCACGTGCGCGTTCGTCCCGCTGATCCCGAACGCGCTCACGCCCGCGCGCCGCGGCCGCTGCGCGCGCCGCCACGGGCGCTCCTCGCCGACCACGCGGATCGCGACCGAATCCCAGTCGATGTGCGGATTGCCCGACCGGAAGTGCAGCGAGGCGGGAATGCGCTCGTGCCGCATCGCCTCGATCACCTTGATGATGTTGGCGATGCCCGCCGCGGCCTGGGTGTGCCCGAGGTTCGACTTCACCGAGCCGATCCACAACGGCGCGGACTCGGTGCGGCCCTCGCCCAGCACGGAGGCGAGCGCGTTGACCTCGATCGGGTCGCCGAGCGCGGTGCCGGTGCCGTGCGTCTCGACATAATCGATGTCCTCGGCCTCGACCGCCGCGTCCGTCAGCGCCGCCCGGATGACCCGTTCCTGCGCCGGACCGTTCGGCGCGCTCAACCCCTGACTGCGGCCGTCGGAATTGACCGCTGATCCGCGTACCAGCCCCAGCACCCGATCGCCGTCGCGTTGCGCGTCGGCCAGCCGTTTGAGCACGAGCACTCCCGCGCCGTCACTCCAGACCACGCCGTCGGCGCGCGCGTCGAAGCTCTTGCACCGGCCGTCGGCGGCCAGGCCGCGCGCTCGCGCGAAGTAGATGTCCAGCGAGGGCGTGAGCACCACCGTGGCCCCGCCCGCCAACGCGAGATCGCATTCGCCGCTGCGCAGGCTGCGCACCGCCGTATGCACGGTCACCAGCGAGGACGAGCACGCGGTGTCGATGGTGAGACTGGGACCGTTGACGCCGAGGAAGTACGACAGCCGCCCGGAGGCGACGCTGGCCAGGTTGCCGGTGCCGAACCAGGCGTTGGGGGCGACATCCGCCCGCGCCATCCGTTCGGCGTAGTCGTTGGACATCAACCCGACGAAGACGCCGGTCCGGCTGCCCTCCAGACGGCTCGCGGGATAACCGGCGTGTTCCAGCGCCTCCCACGAGGTTTCCAGCAGCAGCCGCTGCTGAGGGTCCAGCATCCGTGCTTCGCCCACGGAGATGTCGAAGAATCCGGCGTCGAATTCCTCGACACCCTCGACGAAGCCGCCCCAGCGGGTGTAAGTCTTCCCCTCGGCATCAGGGTCCGGATCGAAGAAGGCCTCCACATCCCAGCGGTGCGTGGGCACCTCGGTGACCGCGTCGGTTTCGGTGGTGAGCAGATGCCAGAGGTCGGCGGGCCCACGGACGCCTCCGGGATAGCGGCAGCCCATACCGATGATCGCGATCGCGTCGGCGTAATCCGCAGGAACGGAGCGAGTTTCGGGTCTTGTGAGTTGAGTCACGTTCGGTGTACTAGGTGTAACCGGAAGTTCGGCCGGGTACACCGCGGGGGTGAGCTGCTCGGAGATGCGCATGATCGGTCGCTGTTCGGCCTGCTCCCGTGCCGTGCGGCGTGGGGTGCCGCTGCCGGGTGCGGTTTTCGCGCCGAGCCGGGCGATCTCCTCGGACACCGCGGCGACGGTCGGATGATCGAACAGCAGGGTAGCCGGAAGCCGCACCCCCAGATCGGCGGAAAGCGCGTTGCGCAATTCGACGGCCATCATCGAGTCCAGCCCGAGTTCGCGCAGCGGCGTGCGATCGGCGACAGCCGTGGTGCGGCCGAGCGTCGTCATCGCGTGGGCGCGCACCAGCTCCAGCAGTTCGGCCGGGTCGCGCGATTCGTGCACGTCCTGCTCATCGACCTGAGCGATCGTTTCCTGCTCCGCGGAGACATTCGCGACGACGGGGAACACCGCGACGACTCCTTCTGCGGCCACCAGCGAGCGCAACGCTCGGGCACCGTCCTCGACAGCCAATTCGGCGACGCCATGGCGCACCCACGCTCGGCGGGCCGCATCGCTCAGTCCCTCAGCCATGCCGGTGCCCGCCCACGGACCCCACGCGATGCTCACCGCAGGCAGCCCTTGCGCCGAGCGCAGGCGAGCGAGGGCATCGAGGTAGGCGTTCGCTGCGGCATAGTTGCCCTGGCCGGCGGCGCCCACCACGGCGCTGACCGACGAGAACAGCACGAACAGATCCAGCGCCCGGCCTGCGGTCAACTCGTGCAAGTGCCAAGCGCCCGCGACCTTGCCCGCGAACACCCGCTCGAGGTGTCCCGAGGTCTGCTCGATCAGCAGCGCGTCGTCCAGGACGCCCGCGCAATGCACCACTCCGGCCAGCCTCGGAAGCTCGCCGCCGAAACGACCGATCAATCGGGACAGCGCAGCTCGGTCCGCCACATCGACCACCGCGGTCTCGACGCGCGCACCCAGGGCGGCGATGCGCGCCACCTCCTGCTCGTCTCCCGGAGCCTGGGCGCTGCGACCGGCCAGCACCACCGTGCCCGCGCCCGCCTCGGCCAGGACGCGCGCGGCGGTCAACCCGAGCGCTCCACGCCCGCCGGTGACCAGATACGCGGCAGCGCGATCCAGACGCGGCACCGTCTCGACGTCATCGGCAGGCCGCAGACCCATCGTGTACCGCTGGCGGCCGAGCAGTGCAACCGCGTCATCCGCTGCTTGCGAGACGATTTCGTCCACCAGGCGGTGGTCGTCGCAGCGAGCGCCGACGGGCAGATCGATCAGGCGGCAACCCAACTCGGGAAGTTCCGTGCGCACCACCGCGCCCAGTCCCCACAGCGTCGCAGCTGCCGGGCGCACGAGTTCTCCGGGCAACGCGCCGGTCGCCCCCACGGTCACCAGGTGCAGCGGTCCGTACGCGACCGTCCGAGCCATCGCCTGCACCACGCCGAGGGCGAATGCCGTTTCCGTGCGCGCCGCGTCGGCGCTGTCGTCCGCCTCGACATCGGCGAGGTAGATCACCGCCCGGCCGTCGCCGGGCCAGACGGCCGGATCGGTCGTACGCTCCACCGCCACCGCATCGGTGCCGGTAGCGCGCAACGCGGCGGCGAGCCGGTCCGCCTGCCTGCCGACGCCGATCACCAGCGCGGCGGCCATGCCCTGTCCGCGCGGCGCCGCCGCGGCAGGCTCCCAGACCGGTCGATGAGTGAAGCGCGACATGCGATCCCGATCCTGCGACTGCCCGGCGGTGCCGGACTCGGCGAACCATACGTCTTCGATATCGCAGATCACCGTGTCGGCGGTATCGAAGACGGTGATGCGAATCGTGCGGCCGGTGCGCTCGGCCAGCGCCCACGCCCGCTCATCGGCCCGTGCCCCGGACAGACGCAAACGGCCGATACCGACCGGCAACTGGGCCGCGTGATCATCACGGGTCACCAGCGCGAGACCGGTCTGCACCGCGGCGTCGAGCAGGCACGCCAGCCAGGCGTCCGGTTCACCGGCGAGTTCCGCCGGTCGCGTCAATTCGGCGAGCACGCTGTTCGCGCCGAGCCGCAGCCGCGTGATCCAGCGGAATCGCGGACCGAACGTCAACCCGGAGTCCGCACAACGACGGTAGAAATCGTCGGTGTCCCACTCGGTGGACGGGGTGAGTCGCGCCGCGGACAGGCTTCCGGAATCGCGCGGCCGATTCGAGGCGGCTCGAACCACCGCGGACACCGCCGTGACGCTGCCGACCTGGAACCGAACTTCGGTGCGGCCCTCCCCGACGGACACCAGCGGCGCACCCAATTCCTCCAGCGGCACCGGCCGCGCGGCCACGAAGTCGATCAGCTCGTCGTCGGCGCCGCCAGCCGCGCGCAGGGCTCGCAGCGCGAGATCCGCCGCTGGCACCACCGCGCGATCCCGAAACCGATGCTCGGCAAGGTATCCGGTGTCCGGGGACGGCACGGTGATCCGTACTCGTTCGAAAGGGTAGGTGGGCAGGCCGTTGCGCCGCCGCGCGTCCGGGGGCGCCACCGCCTTCCAGTCGATCGCCGCGCCCGCGCAGTAGAGGTCGCCCACACCGCGCAACAGCACCTCGTCGTCCACGGACGCACGCCGCATGCTCGGCACCCACAAGGCGTCCGGGTCGGCTTGCCTGCCGAACTCCAGCAGCACCGGATGCGGGCCCACCTCGAGATAGGCGTCGACACCGAATTCGGCTACCGAGCGCACACCCTCGGCGAAGCGGACGGTGCCGCGGGCGTGCGCACGCCAGTACGCGGCATCCATCGGGTCCTCGATCCGTGCGCCGGTGACGTTCGATACCAGCGCAATCGACGCCGCGCGCGGGGCGGGCACCAACTCGGTGACCCGTGCCTCGAAGTCGTCCAGCATCGGATCCAGCAGGGGCGAGTGGAACGCCGTCGTACCGGGCAGACGCACGGTGCGAATCGATCGTTCCTCGGCTGCTCGCAGCACCTGGCGCACCGCGTCCACCGCTCCGGAGACGACGAACTGCCCTGGACCGTTGACTGCGGCCACCGACAGACTCGCCGCGAGGTCCTCCAAGAGCATTTCGAACTCCGTGGGCGCGGCGAAGACTGCCGCCATCGCCCCTTCCTGTGTCACTGCCTGCATCAACCGGCCGCGCTCGGCTGCCACACGCAACCCGGTAGCGAGGTCCAACGCGCCCGCGACGGTCGCGGCCACCAGCTCACCGAGGCTGTGCCCCAGCACAATGTGCGGTCGGATGCCGAAGCTCGACCACAGTTCGGCGCATGCCCATTCGATCGCGAACAGGGCCGGTTGGGCGTACTCGGTGCGGGCCACCAGCTCCTGGTTCGCATCGAACAGCACCGACCGCAAACGCATCCCGCCGGGAAGCGGCCCGAGTAGCTCGTCACAGCGGTCGAGCGCGGCGCGGAAAGCCGGATATTTTCGGTCGAGTGCCGCGCCCATCCCCGCGTACTGGGCGCCCTGCCCCGTGAACAGCATCGCGACCCGCGGCTCCCCCGGGTCCAGGTCGGTCGACCGACCTGGAGAGGCGGCGAGTTCGCGCGTGGCCTCCTCGGCCGTGCGCGCCACGACCGCGCGGCGATAGGCGAAATGCGTTCGCCCCAGCGCGGCGGTGGCGGCGACATCGGCGAGCGGTATCTCCCGCCGATTCAGATGCTCCGCGTAGCGATGGCTCAGCGCGTCCAACGCCGAGGCGGTGCGCGCCGAAAGCGCAATCAGCACCGGGTCTTCCGGATCCGCGCGGGCCGCTGGTTCGGGCGCCTGCTCCAGCACCACGTGGGCGTTGGTGCCCGCGAATCCGAACGAACTGACCCCGGCCAGCCGCGGCCGGTCGGTGCGCGGCCACGCGACATCGCGGGTCGGCACCGCCAGCGCCGTGCCGTCCAGCGCGATCTTGGGGTTCATCGTGGCGAAATCGTGCTGGCGCGGTATGCGTTCGTGCTCCAGTTGCAGCACCACCTTGATCAGCCCGGCCACGCCCGCGGCCGCCTCGAGGTGACCGATCTGCGACTTGACCGAACCGAGCAGGCACACCGAGCCATCCGCGCGCGGCGCGCCGAGAACCTTGGACAATGCCTCGATCTCGATCGGATCCCCGAGCGGCGTGCCCGTGCCGTGCGTCTCGACGTAACCGACCAGGTCGGCGGCGCAGCCGGCATCGCTCAAGGCATCGCGCAGCAGTTCTCGCTGCGCCGTCGGGTTCGGCGCGGTCAACCCCATGGACCGGCCGTCGTGGTTCACACTCGATCCCCTGATGACCGCCCTGATCGCGTCACCATCAGCGATCGCTCGCGAAAGCGTCTTCAGCACAACGACACCCGCGCCCTCGCCGCGCACGTACCCGTTCGCTCGCGCGTCGAAGGGACGGCAGTGGCCGTCCGGTGAGAGCGCCCCCATCCGGGCCAGCGCCTCCGAGGTGAGTTCGGATTGCAGCAGATTCACACCACCCGCCAACGCCACGTCGCACTCCCCCGCGCGCAGACTGCGGCACGCCTGATGCACCGCCACCAGCGACGACGAACACGCCGTATCGATCGCCACCGCGGGACCGCGCAACCCGAGCACGTAGGACACCCGCCCGGCCACGATGCTGGACATCGTCCCGGTGAGGGTGTGCGCGTCCACCGAACTCACCCAGTCCGGTGTGATCGTGCGCTGGTATTCCTGCCAGCTGACGCCGAGGAACACACCGGTGCGCGCCGCGGCCGGGCCGTCCGGGACCAGGGCGGCGTCTTCCATTGCCTCCCAGGCGACTTCCAGAACCAGCCGCTGCTGCGGATCCATCGCCGCCGCTTCCCGCGGCGCGATACCGAGGAACTCCGCATCCATGGCATCGATCGGACCCGCGAGCAGACCAGCCCGCCGCCGCGCTCGCCGAGGCGCCGAATCCGTTACGGTCCAACGGTTTTCCGGCGCCTCGACGATCGCGTCGCGGCCCGAGGACAGCAGTTCCCAGTACTGCTGCGGGCTTTCCGCGCCGCCGGGAAAGCGACAGCCGATCCCAACGATGGCGATCGGCTCGCGCTGCGGCCGTGCCTCCAACTCCTGAATCCGGCGGAGTGCCCGCGTCAGCAAGACCCGTAGGTCGTACCCATCATCTGACATCTGCACAGCCACCCACATCTTGCAAAAGTTGTGACGTGGAACATACGGCGGGCCCGGTTATGCGTCAATTACATCCGGTGTGCACAAAAGTAACTAAAGTTACCAACTAGTAGCTTGATCTTCCGCTCAATGATGTTGCCCAGGTGAAACATTCACTTTTGAAGGATTCACTTCAGAGCTGCTGATGCACCCGCTGTGCCCCGATCCGATCGATCCGGTCGCGCCCCCAGTCGCCCAGCGGGGCCAGCGCGGCGTTGAGCGCGACGCCGATCTCGGTCAGCCGGTACTCCACGCGCGGCGGCACTTCGCGGTAGACGGTCCTGCTGACGATGCCGTCCTCCTCCAGTTCCCGCAGCTGCTGGATCAGCATCTTCTCCGAGACCCCCGGCAGCCCCTTGCGCAACTCACCGAAGCGCCGGACGCCGTGGTTCTCCAGCTCCCACAGGATCAGCGATTTCCACTTCCCGCCGACGACATCCATCGCGGCATCGATGCCGCAGAAGTATGGTCCCGATCGCTTCGCGCCCATCGTCAACCTCTCTAGCTGTTCACAAACCAATGGGTAAGTACCCGACAAAATAGTAGGTACTTGCCTCCACGCCGGGCGCCGAGCACTCTTGGTTACAGCGCGCTGACCAGGACCTTTATCGACCCCAAGGAGTTGAACCCGCCATGGCGGAAACCACGAAGACCCCGGTGACCATCCTGGGACTCGGCGCGATGGGCCAAGCGCTGGCCGCGACCTTCCTGAAGGCCGGCCTGCCGACCACGGTCTGGAACCGCACCCCCGGCAAGGACATCGAGCTCCTCGCGGCCGGAGCCGTCGGCGCCGCGACAGTCGCCGAGGCGATCGGCGCCGACGGTCCGATCATCGCCGTCCTGCTGGACCACGCATCGGTGCACGCCACCCTCGACCCGGTGGCCGACCGGCTCGCCGGACGCCAGCTGATCAACCTGACCAGCACCGCTCCCGACGAGGCCCGCGAACTCGCCGCCTGGGCGGCGCGGCACGACTGCCACTACCTCGACGGCGGAATCATGGCGGTGCCCCCGATGATTGGCCAGCCCGGCGCCTCCATCCTCTACAGCGGCTCGCAGCAGGTCTTCGACGCTCACCGCGAAACCCTCGAATTGCTCGCCGCCGCCGAGTATTTCGGTGACGACGCGGGCTTCGCCTCGACCTACGACTTCGCCCTGCTCGCCGCCATGTACGCCATGTTCGGCGGCTTCCTGCACGGCGCGGCCATGATGCGCTCCGTCGGCGTCTCCGCCGCCGAATTCGGCCGGCGAGCCGCGGCGTGGGTCAGCGCGATGACCCAGTCCTTGCCGCACCAGGGGGCCGTCATCGACTCGGCGGCCTACACCGACCCGGTCCAATCCATCGCGTTCCACAAGGCAGCGTTCGACGCGATCAACCGCGCCAGCCGCGACGCGAACGTCACCCTCGATTTCGTCGCGCCCCTGAAAACGCTCCTCGATCGCCAGGTGGCGGACGGCCACGGCGCGCTTGGGTTCGAACGCACTTTCGAAGAGCTTCTCTGAGCCCGCGGGCAAACTCCCGGTCGACCGGCAATTCGGCCCATATGCAGACACGATCGCGGGTGGTTGTGACCGATACGGCCCAACCACCCGCTCACGTCGTATCTGTGGTCGCGTTTGCCGCCCAGAACGTCGGAAATCACCCTTGCTTGGGTGACCCTTCGAGTTCGACAGACCACTCGGGCTGCCCCCCCCTGCGCACCCACGGTCAGACGCACTGCGCGGACACTCGAACCGATGCAGCACCACTACAGCTATCGGTTTTCGGCAGCGTCGCGCGGGTACCACGTGCACGTTGGGGACGGAAACGGGTAAGGAATCGATCATGAGCAAACGATCGTTCAGCAAAGGCGACAAAGTCGAATGGGACAGCCACGGCAGCACTACAGAGGGCAAGGTAGAAGAAGAGATCACGTCAGACACCGAGGCGGCCGGCCGGACCGTACGGGCATCCGAAGAAGATCCCCAGTATCGGGTGCGGAGTGCGAAAAGCGGTCGTGATGCGGTGCACAAACCAGACGCTCTACGTCACAAAGACTGACATCGAAAGCGGGATCGCCATGACGACGGACAACAAAGATACCCGCACGCAATTCGACAATATCGTCAATATGACGGCAAAAGAGCTACGCCGGTGGCTCGACACCGACGAGTCGAAGTCGGTGGGACAGAAACCGCAAGACGGCAGCGAGTCGACCGGGCACGCCAGCGGCCGCCGCATCGTGGACATCCTCGAGAAAAACGAACTGACCGACGATGATTACGCCCATATGCGCAAAGTCGTCGGCTACGCGCATCGCCACCTGGAGCAACGCCCCTCCGGGGAAATCGAGAACAGTAAATGGCGATACTCGCTGATGAACTGGGGCCACGATCCGTTGAAAAGCTGACGGCCGCGAACAGCGGCGCGGACGTCGGGACCTCGACCTCAACGGTTGAGAGTTCCGGCGAAAGCAACGACCCTCGCCGCCTTCGAAGGGCGGAAGCGCCGAAGGCTGCCGCATCGGCGGCAGTATCGGCTAGCTACACCATCTATGTCACCTCGAATATCCGGGACAGCAAATATCGCGCAACGCGCTTCGGTTTGCCGCGCCGTACTGGCGGAAAGCCGGGCATCCGGGTTTACGTGTCGATCCTGGTTGATCTCGGGCGCAGGTGGGCATCACCACTCTCTATGCACTCGGCTGGACGGTCCGTATTCGTATTCGTGGCCGAATCCGTGGGCGTGTCGATTTACTCTCCGGGGATCGTCGCGACGAGCCGCCATTCGGGTTCGGGACCGGGTGCACCGGGCCGTTCCGCGCACGGAGATCGCGGCGACGACGATCCTCGCGAGCGCCAACTGCGTGCGGCCCTGCCGCTCGGTGAATGCGTCGACGCGGCACTCGGCACGGCCCCTTTGCTCACCCTGGCTCAAACCGCCGCACCTGCACCCAACTGGCCGCTGCCGGGTAGAGCTGCCGCTGCCGAGTGGAGCGCGCGCCTCCACCGGCGAGACCGCCGACACGGCGAAGCCCAAGAATTCGCACCCTCCCCGAGTCCTCTGTGGGGCCGGGTCAGCGGTCCCCGCCGCGCCCGAGTGCAGCTCGCTCCCGGGCGCCGTCGAGGGATGCTCGAGGCGAGCGGCGCCGGAAGCCCCACACCGCCTACAAACCCCTTGCGGCTTCCCCTTCCGACTCTCGAGAATCAGCAGGTCCAGGCGCGATTTGGTCCACGCGGAGTGATCCGATAATCTTGCTGAGCACACCGGTCCGGGTGGCGGAATGGCAGACGCGCTAGCTTGAGGTGCTAGTGCCCTTTATCGGGCGTGGGGGTTCAAGTCCCCCTCCGGACACCAGTGCTAAACACAGGATCGGCCCCGACGACAGCTAGCTGTTGCCGGGGCCGATACGTTATGTGCAGTTGTAGGGCCTGGTAGAGGTTCGCTTTGTCCGCTCGTGCGCCTGCGGCGAGGACGGCGGCGACGTCGCCGAGTGAGTCGATGAGCTTACGAATTTCTGTTTCACTCAATCGTGGGACGTTCGGCAGGCTCTGCAATTCTGCCTGAGCTGCAGCTTTGTCTGCTTGCGTGGCGTTCATCGCCGCAACAAGCGCTTGCGGGTCCACCCCGGCTTCGATAGCGGCGAGGTGGCGGCCGAGCCGAGCGTCGGCGTCCGCGATACGCCGCCGCAGAAGCGCTCGCTGTGTGTCGTGGTCGTTGCTGTCTTGGACGGCGAGCAGGCTGGCGATCGTGTGATCGCGATGTCGGCGGTCGAAAAGGGTCGCCAGCCACCGGTCGATCGATGAAGAGATGATGCTTTCGCGCAAGTTGACCGTCGGTGGGTGCTCGGCCAGAGCGGGGCTGCCCGGAGCGAGGGTCTTGGCCCGGCAGCGATAGTAGACGACGCCCCTGACCACCGCGGCTTGCATCTTGCGACCGCAGGCCTCGCAGCGGACCAGACCCCGCAACAGGTAGTCGCGGGGTGAGTTCTGCCGTGTGCGTTCGAGGCGGCCGCGGGCTCGGTTGCCGGTGCCTGCTCGCCGCTTGCGCAGCAGCTGGGCTTCGGTGAAGGTTTGCACCGACACGATGGCCGGGTGCGCGGGCTTCTTCGACCGCACGATCCGATGATTCGGCGACCTCCGGAAGCGAATGACGTTGCCAGCAGCAGCATCATCCGGGTCGAGGAGCTCTTCTTGTTTAGTCCACCGCCCGAACACCGCATAGCCGGTGTAACGGGGATTCTGCAGAATCGCGGCAACCGTACTAGCTTGCCAACCGTCCTGTGAGCGGTGACGATTCTGCTCCGGCCTGTGCGCTGATGGGCAGGGCACACCTTCCCGGTTGAGTGCGATGGCGATGGCTTTGTCTCCGCGGCCGGCGAGGTAGTCACGAAAGATCCGCTGCACCACCGGGGCGGTGCTCACATCGAGTGAAAGGATCCGCAGCTTCAACCCGTCGGAGGCGCGGTTGGGGTTCGGGTGCGGTGGACCGTCGACTACCACGTACCCGTACGGTGGTCGGCCGCCTTGGTGTCGGCCTTCGTTGAGGACTTGAGCGTCCATGCTGGCGCGGGTGCGCTGCTGAACATGCTGGCGCTCGGACTCACTGAGCCCGCCGAGCATGCTCATCATCATCGAATGCGTGACATTGCGCGGATCGAAGCGTCCCCCGAGCTCGGGCACCCACACGTCCACCCCATGCGCTAGCAGGCGCGGCGCGACCAGACTGAACTGGTTACCGAACCAACACCGAGTCCCCTCGCCGACAACGATCGCCGTCCAGCCTCGGGCCGGATTCTTCAGATCCGCCAGCAGCCGCGCAGCTTCCCGGCGGCGATGCCAGGGCACCGACCGTGATTGGCCGATGTCGAAGTAGTCGGCGACGATGGACGCTTCGGAGACGAACTTTTCCGCATTGCCCCGCTGCCACAGATACGAGGTCTCCGGATCCTGATTGTCTTCGGTCGAGCAGCGCCCGTAGAACGCGAACCGCTGGTCACCGCCGCTTTCGTCGGTTTCGGGGACGATTCCCAACAGTTCGTCGAGCACGGCCCACTCGTTTGGCTGGTTTGGCATCGTCCTCCCTCTCGATGGGGTGTTCACGTGCATGTCGAAGCAGAATCTGAAGCAGCGCCCTAGCCGCGTCATCGGTCAACTCAGGCGGGCCATCGGGGCAGACGACTTCGATGATGCCAGGCCCATCCGCGCGCTGGTTAACCTCGCGATTGCTGGGGTCAGTGCACATGATGAGCACCGGTGGATGTGAAGCGTACCGACGGATTGCAGATTGCTTGGTGCTCGGAACGCGCAGACCGGTATCGGAAGGCTTGTGCATCCACCGTCAGCCTGGCCGCTTGGTTCGCAGCAATGGCTGCAGTCCAACGGATGCGGCAGCGCAAACACGTGCTGCTACAAGCTGCTTCGTTGAATCTGACGCCCGTGCCAGTGATCGCGTTCGGAGGAGTCTTCGTCGGCCCCTGAGCCTCATGGGCTGGCGACATATGAAATCGGTGCCAGTGCCCATCATCTCCGCGATTTGCACCACGGTATGGGCAAGGGCGGATCAGCGACATAAACGCGCATGATCCAGTCAGCAGCCGGGACGAGGGCATGGCTCTCCTGTCCGCCCATCTGCTGATTCTCCCTCCGCTCAGCCTACCGAAACGAAAGCTCGACGTTGTTGTCTTACGCGGCTCGGTATCGTGTTGTTTCGACGATGACAAGCTCTGTTACGGCGACCGCGTGCTCGATACGAGTTGTCCTGCAGCACTGTGGACGTCCCCGTAGTGAGTTCGATGACGGGTGCACTGCCATACCAGGCCGAGTCAGCCAACACGTGATTCGTTGGTGGAAAAGCGTTTTCGATGCCGGGCAACCCGTTGCCGGTGTTTGCACCCAGTGCAGCGATGTAGGCGGGTGCGGTCGGTAGCCGGCGCCGATTCACAACTCGCCCACCACGCAGCCTTGTGAAGCTGCTTCCGAGTAAATCGGAGGGACTGCAGATGCAGGCGACGAAGCGAGGGCAGTCCAACCGCGGTACGGCGACAGCCGCGGACCCGCGAGCAATGGATTCGCAGTCCACGGCTTCCTGAGCTGTTCGACCAGCTTCGGAGACATCCTGTTCCATGCTTTCACCAGCGTCAACGCAACATAGAGCCGAACACCACGGATACTGTCGGATTCGGGCATATGCGAGGAGTTTGCGATGAAAACAGGCAGTAAATGGACACCTTCGGGAGGAAGCATGCGTGGTTGCGCGCCGAGCCAGTGGCCGCGTGGCCTTGGATAGTGGAGCCGCAATGCTGTCTGCGCGGCGACGCCATCGACTCCTCGATCAGCAAGCGATGAGGTACGCGTGCGGGTGCGTAAACACCTTTAGTCCCAGCACCCGCTACTTCGGCCACCCGCAACAGCTCAATGGAATCGTTCAAGCCTGCACATTCGACTGTCGACCAAGATCGATCAGCGACACGCCGTACTTACAAGCGCTACCGTAGGTCTGCTGCAAACCCCGTATTCTGCCACCCGCGAAGAAGGCCTCCCACCAGCAGCTTTACCCTGGGGTCCTCATCGCCCCCTGCGAGGGTTGGCAACGTGCTGTGCCGCACCATGGCGGCGATGTAGGCAGGTCCTCATCGCCCCTGCGAGGGTTGGCAACACGATTTCCGGGCCTTTTTCACCGACCCATGCCAGGCGTCCTCATCACCCCTGCGAGGGTTGGCAACATGTGTCAACGTCGGTCGAATCGTGACCCGGCTTGTTCGCTGGAATCTTGACCCACCCTTTGGTTGGTTTCAGTCGTTGGTTTTGGCCGCGGGGACGCGGCCGAGGTCTCGGTCTTTGAGGCGGTAGCTGTCTCCCTTCATCGAGATGACTTCGGCGTGGTGGACGAGGCGGTCGATCATGGCTGCGGCGACGACGTCGTCGCCAAAGACTTCGCCCCAGCGGCCGAAGGGCTTGTTGCTGGTGACGATCAGGCTTGCGCGTTCGTAGCGAGATGAGACGAGCTGAAAGAACAGGTTCGCCGCCTCGGCTTCGAAGGGGATGTAGCCGACCTCGTCGATGACGATCAACGGAATCCGGCCGAGCTTGATCAGCTCTGCCTGCAGTTTTCCGGCGTGGTGAGCCTCGGCCAGCCGCGAGACCCATTCGGATGCGGTGGCGAAAGCGACCCGGTGACCGGCTTGGCAGGCGCGGATCCCGAGCCCGATGGACAGGTGAGTTTTGCCGGTGCCGGGTGGCCCGAGGAACACGACGTTTTCTTTGGCGGTGATGAAGTCCAGAGTGCCGAGATGGGTGATGGTGTCGCGTTTGAGAGAGCGTTGATGATCGAAGTCGAACTCCTCGAGGGCTTTGCGAGCGGGGAAGCGAGCCGATCGGATGCGTCCCTCACCACCGTGAGACTCGCGGGCAGAGACCTCGCGCTGCAGGCAGGCAGCCAGGAATTCCTCGTGGGTCCAGTTCTCTGCGCGGGCGCGTTCGGCCAGGCGTTCGACGGCGCCGCCAAGAGTGGGTGCTTTCAAAGCTCTGGCGAGGTAGGCGATTTCGGAGGCCATATTGCGCGAGGTGTTCGTTGCGGTCTTGGTGGCCATCAGGCGATTTCCTCGCTGCTGCTCGCCTCGTCGAGGTCGAACATGCGGTCGTAGTCGGAGAGGTTTCGGTGCTCGACTTCGGTGTCGATCGCGGGGACCGAGACCAGGCGCCGGGCGTTGCGCAAGTCCGCTGCCGCAGCGGCGTGCCCGGCGTCGGTGATGGACTGGTGATCGGCCCAGCATCGCCGGTGACGACCCAGTTCTGCACCAGCGCAGGTGATCACAACCTCGTCGAGATCAGCGCGGACCTCGACTCGGCGTCCGACCGCGGCCGGATGGACCGAATAGTCGTTGGAGTCCAAGCGGACGTAGTGATCGCGTGGCAGCCGGGTGGTGAAACGCCAGCCGGTGACCGGATCCACCGGCGGCAACATCAGCATCGCGGCCCGGTCAGCGTCCCAGCGATCGACCGGGCGACAACCCAGGCGGCGATGGTGACGGTGATTGGCCCGAACCAGCCAGTTGGCAAGCTGAGCATTGAAATCTGCAGGACCAGCGAACGACCGGCCCGGCAGAAACGACGTCTCGAGATAGCCGTTCGCCCGTTCCACCAAGCCTTTGGCTTCAGGATCTCTGGGCCGGCACTGCAGAACCTTGATGCCCAGCGAGCCGCGGAACGCGTTCATCGTCTCGGTCAGCTGCGGTTTGCCGCCTCGCCACTGGCCGACCGCAGCCTCGTTGTCCCAGACCAGCATCTTCGGGACCCTGCCCCATGCCGAGATCAACGCCCAATGCCCCGCCAACAGATCCGGGCTCTGCCGCGTCGGGATCATCACCGCGGTCATCACCCGCGAATACCCGGTCACCATCACCAGCACAGGTGGGCGCCCGATATGACCGAACCCCAGCGGAACATCCACCGGTGGGAACCACAGATCACACTGCGCCAACTCGCCAGGCTGATACTCCGTGCGCGATGCTGGATCCACCGGCTTGAACAACGGCCGCAACGCCTGCACCCGTTCGAAGAACACCGTCCGGCCACGCTGCCAGCCGACACGCTCCATGATCACCGTCGTGGGCATATCCGGAAACTCGGCCAGCACCGCCCGGATCGCCGGCTCGAACTCATCCACCACCGACCCACGCGGCCTGCGCTGATACCGCGGCGGCTCATGCGAAGCCAATGCCTTCTTCACAGTGTTCTTCGAAATCTTCAACCGGCGAGCTATCGCCCGAATCGCCATCCCCTCCGAGCGATGCAACCGGCGGATCTCCGCCCAGTCCTCCACGTTCAGCACCTCATGATCGTTCACGGGTGGGTCAACATTCACCCGGAACCAGAGGGTCAGTATTCAGGATCTGGCACAAATTCCGTGATTCGGCTGGTCCGGGTCGCTCAGTCGCTCAACAGGATTCGCTTCCGAAGAAGGTCTGGTTTCGCGCGCCCGAACATCTGGCGTTTGATCATCTTGATGCGGTTGACATGCCCTTCGACTGGCCCACTGTTCCAGGGCAGGGTCAGGCCGGCGGTCACCGCGTCGAAGTCGCGGCGCAGGCCACGGACGAATGAGTGCAGGGCTGGTAGGTCGTCGGCGTCGACGGCTTTCATCCATTGCTCCAGTTCACGGCCGCGTAGCTGGCGCATCATCGTTGCGAAGGCCCGGATGTGACCGGCCAGGCCAGTGAGTTCGGGGCTGGCAGTGAGGATCGCATCGAGCCGCTGCCGATCATCGGGATCGAGGCTGGTGGGGTCGCTCATAAGCCAGCTCACGACACGACGCACCGACGGCGGCTTGCGGACAGCGCGAGGAATCTGGCCAATCGTCCGGAACGGGTGGAGGTAGTTCATCACGATCTTCGGTCCGCCGCGGTAACCGAGGGCCTTGATCTCGTGGAATAGCTCGGTGGCATTGGTGCAGCCCTCGTTCCATCGCTGATGCAGGTAGGGCTTGAACTCCTCGAGTAGACTCCGGCGTTGCCCGGTGCCGGTGTTGACCAGCAACTCCTCGACGGTGGCGGCCCGTGCGAAACGTCGAACGGTTCCCCGGGCAAGACCGAGCTGAGCGCTGATCGACCGCAGGCTCACGCCGTCGGCGAGAAGTGTGTGGATCGTGGCATAATGTGCGCGTGTCCGCACGGCCCATTTGTCCGTCCGGTCCGGCGGTGGCGCAACGACTTCGGGAATCGGGATCTCCTGCCGATCCGTGCTGTCTGAATCGGTGTCGCCTTCGGGGGCGGTGATGGTGTCGAGGCAGTTTCGGTATCGGGCCACGACGCGCTCGACTGCCTCGCCGAGGTTGTGCCAGATGTGCCAACGGTCCGCGACCTGCAGAGCGTCGGGCGCGCCGTCCGCGATGCCTTCGGCGTAGGCGCCGGCGCGGTCGCGACACACGATCTCGACGCCGGGATGGGCACGCAGCCAGGCGGCCAGGGTTGCGGCGGTCCGGTCACCGAGCACGTCGACTGGTCGCCGGGTCTCGATGTCGATCAGGATTGTTCCGTAGTGGTGCCCGCGACGAAGGGCAAAGTCGTCGACGCCGAGCACGCGCGGGGTCGCCAGGTCCGGATCAGGCAGCGCCCGGATCTGCCGCAGCAGCGTCATCCGGCTGACCGTGGCCGCCAGATGCCGAGTCATGCGGGCTCCCGGGCGACCACCCAAGGCCAGTGCGACCGCGCGCAGCAGGCGTTGCAGGACGGCGGTGCGCCGCGCATGCCGCGCTGCCAGCATTGGCACCTGTTCGGCGAAAGTCCTTCTCCCGCAGTCGGAGTTGTCACAAAACAATCGCCTCACTCGCAACCGGAT
This sequence comes from Nocardia abscessus, assembly GCF_015477775.1. Lineage (GTDB taxonomy): Bacteria > Actinomycetota > Actinomycetes > Mycobacteriales > Mycobacteriaceae > Nocardia > Nocardia abscessus_A. Next base: position 112,881 of record NZ_JADLQO010000020.1, read on the forward strand.
CACCACCTCCCTGCCGGTGATCGCGGTGTCGGACAATCGGCGTCCGTAGCGACTGTGGACTCGGCGTGACAACGCGCCGCATCCTGGGCACACGGCTGGTTCGTCACCCGTCCTCGCATCGATTCGCACCCGAACCCCGGCCGAGTCCACACCGTCGATCCTCAGCCCATCCAGATGCGGGAACAGGACCGCCATCGGTCCAAGATCAGAACACCGGCCACATGATCGATTATCAAGCGCGCGTTGGCAATCCGGGTCGTGTCAATCACGCAAACCGTGCCAGATCCAGTATTCAGCCGGACGCGACAACATGATCTTCCCGCCCGGATGGAACCGGTCACGGGTCCTCATCGCCCCTGCGAGGATTGGCAACTCATTGCCGGTGTCCGTTCCGGTCGAGGCTGGGACTAGTCCTCATCGCCCCTGCGAGGGTTGGCAACTCGAGCATCGGCGCGCCGTCAAGCTGATGACCGGCGACGTCCTCATCGCCCCTGCGAGGGTTGGCAACAACACTGGCGCGGTGGTCACTGGGCGCTCTTTTCTGGTCCTCATCACCCCTGCGAGGGTTGGCAACTTCGTGAGGACCGCGGCGACCGTGTCCTGCGCATGGCCAGTCCTCATCGCCCCTGCGAGGGTTGGCAACCCGAGCTCGTCGAGGGCGCCGACGAATTCCTTTGCCGAGTCCTCATCGCCCCTGCGAGGGTTGGCAACGTGCGCCGAGCGGGTACGACACGGGAGCGGTCCTGTCCTCATCGCCCCTGCGAGGGTTGGCAACCCCTGCAAGAGCGTCAGTACGTTGTGGGCGGTGGCGTCCTCATCGCCCCTGCGAGGGTTGGCAACTAGGCGTCGCGCAGACTCGGCAGCAACATCGAACCGGTCCTCATCGCCCCTGCGAGGGTTGGCAACCCGCTACGCGACCTGAGCGCCCGCGCTGGTTCGATGAGTCCTCATCGCCCCTGCGAGGGTTGGCAACTGTGAAAGCGCGGCGAACCAGTCCGCCGCCGTGCCGGGTCCTCATCGCCCCTGCGAGGGTTGCCAACTTTGTCCTAGCCGCTGGTCCCGCGATCTGGAGATAGAACGATCTGTAGGTAGAACGCTGCGTCGTCGTAGGGTGGTTTGCCGCTGGGGCTGAGCGGGGGTGTAAACCGACTGAGGGTTGGTTGTGTGATCGGCGGTGGTTTGTCGGTGGGTGCCGGTACGGTGGCCGATGCTGCTTCACGTTGGGATTGGAGGCGTTGGTGAGGCCGAGAGTGGGCATTCGTATCTGCGCGAGAAGTGCTGCGGTGCAGCGTCCTTGGACTTCTCGAAGCGCGGTTGGCGAGATTGACCGCGTGGCCGCACCTGCGTTGCCCAGCTTCCAGATACCAGAGATCCGAACCTGTCGAGGAATGCCGTAATGCGTCTGCGTTTGACGTTCCATACCGGAGCCCGCGAGTTGGCGTGGGACGATGTGCTGGCCCCTGGGCGGGCGCTGGTTTATACCTTGCTGAAAGGGTCTGCGCCAGAGCTGGGAGCCGCGCTCCACGACAGCGGCTATGGCGCGCACGGCATGGCGCCTTTCGGGTACTCAGCACCGATGTTCCCCGCTGCCCGCAAGAGGCCACGCGTCTACAGTGCAGGCGGTCCTGGTGTGCTGGAGATCGGTAGTCCACTGCCCGAGGTCGTGGAGGCGTGGGCGAAGGCGTTGTCGACGATGCCGGTGATTGCTTGGGGTCCAATAGCATTCATTGTGGACCAAGTCGAGACGGTCGAGCCGCCTGTGTTCGCGTCCGGGCGTGCGGTGTTCCGCACGAGTACCCCGGTGGTGATGAAGGGCTCGGGCAAGGATGATTCGGGTGTACGGAGAACGCGGCAAGCGTGGTGTCTCCCGGGTGAACTCGAATGGGATTTCTATCTTCAGGGGAATCTGCGTCGTAAAGCGGAGACGCTTGGCCTCGATCCGGATGTGACGCTGGAAGCGGTGACCTGGGTCGGGCCCAAACGTTCGTTCGCGGTGCACGGCGCTGGCGGTGAGAAAGGTAAGAAGCCGGGAGCCTGCGTGGAGGTCGAGGTCAGCGGAGATCCCAAAACCCTTCAGGCGATCCATAGTTGGGGGTTAGGCCAGAACAATGCCGCCGGTATGGGCTGGATCCGCACCTAGAACTATGGCCTTCATCGTCCAGGCGGGCTGCGCGAGATGACGACCCGCCCCGCAATTTTCTTACCTGCTTCACTCACTCAGCTCTGAGAGCCAGGATGGATGTCTGACGTAGCGGTTCACCAGTATCGGGTTGTTCTGACCCCGAGCCCGATTCAGCGAATCGGCGCGTTCGCTCTCGCCGCGCTGGCCGAGATCGAGCATCCCGAGGAACTGACCTCCGAGCAGTTCTCGAACGTCGTCGAGACGATGACCCAGCACCTCGAGGCGACCACAAGGGTCGCCAAAGCCGCCGAGCCTGGCGGGTTCTGGCTGGGTGCGAGTTATCTGCTGTGGCCGAACTCGAAGATCAATCCCACCTCCCGCGGCAAGCAATCGCCGGAGGAGCGACGCGAGTGGATCCGGCAGTGGCGGTCGATGCCTGACCCGGTCGACTGGCCTGCGGTGCTGTGTGAGTACTGCGACCGACCGGCGTGTGGCTGGTATGGCAAGGTCGACATTCCGCTGGGCGCCAGTCGCGAGCACCGGAACACCACTGCACCTGGTCACGAGGGCACTCCGCTGTGTTACCCGTGCCTGGCCAGTCTGTGGGCCTTCCCGTATGGAGCCGACTTGGGTGGTGGTCGTGCGGCGGCCATCCACTCCTGGGATTCCGAATTCTTGGCGCGCATGACCCAGGTCGCTGTTGAACGCACGCTCGCCGTTGCGGGGCTGCCACCGCAAAAGACCAAGATCGGACCCTACGGGCGTGAGCACGCTGTGCTGACGGCTGTTCGTAACTATGGTCACCGCTTGCGTGCCGGGGTGGAGTTGATCGTGCTGTCGAACTCCAATAAGGAGCAGTACCTGCGTACGCAGGAGATGGCGCAGCCTGTGGCGGAGTGGCTTCGCTCGACGGCCCGAGACGCCGATCGTCGCGCAGGATACTCAGCTGTGGTCGCCGCCCAGGCCACCAAAACTGTTCCCGGCGAGGCGTTCCTCGCCAAGCGTGCGTTCACCGACCCCGAGGCGGTGTTTCACCGGACGACCGCGTATCTGCTGGAACAGGTTTCCGTTCAAGGAGCGATCCCCGTCCAGGTGCGTCGGATAGCTCCGCTCATGTCTTCCTACTGCATCGAGGTGCTGCGTATGGACGAGAAAGACTTCACCCGAATCACCGAACTGGCCGGCAGGGTCGCTGCCCTCCTCGGCCAGGACTCCCGGCCAGGTCCGTTTCGGGACTTCATCCGCGCGAACGCCCGCGGCGGCAACCTCGACGGCTGGTTCCGCACCCAGGCCGTCGACTGGCTGGTGAAAAGCCGCCCAGCCGGGACACCGAAGACGTTGATTTCGGCGAAAGAGTGCCGCCTGCTTTTCGACGACGACAAGGCATGGACGTATCGGCGCCTGTTGGTCTACGCGGTTATCGAAGCGCTCGCCGAGCGTGACTGGCAGCCGAAAGGGTCACGTGAGGACCTCGACGACATCGCCGATGCCGCTGCAACCATCACCACCGACAATACCGAGGAGCAGTAACGATGACATACCTGGTGGGGCAAACCATCCTGGAGATCAAGGCCGGTGCCCCGAACAACGGCCGGGGCGAGGACAACCGCGGCATGGTCAAGCAGTTCAATGTCGGCCGCGCAATCTACCCGTATGTGTCGGCGCAGGCGTCGCGCCGCTGGATTCGTGACTCCCTGCCCGCCACCGAGCCTGTCTCGCCCGTGATTCGCAGCGGTGAGGGCAAAAAGCAGCAGGCATACACCAAGGGGCGGCCCGACCAGTATCTCGATGACGACTTGTTCGGGTACATGATCGCGGTCAAGGCGGATGAGGACGGCGCCAAGCGGGGTGAGTCGAAAACCTTCATGCGCGACACCGTGTTGGCGACCGGTACGTTGGTCGCGGTCGTTCCGAACAAGCCGGTCATGGATTGGGGGACCATGAGCCGCGGCTTCGAACCGGGCACGAACCCGGTCATCCACGAACATGAGCTCTACACCGCCGACCTCGCCGGTGACCTGCTGTTGGATCTTCCCCGCGTCGGTACTTTCGAGGTCAGCGGAAAAACCACCAAGGCCGCCCTGTCCCCGTCGGTCGTCGCTGAGCTGATGGCCGATGGGGCGGTGGAAGTGTCGCTGCGCGGTGTGCAGTGTGTTCGGCTGCCGATCGAGGAACGACGCCGCCGCGTCGCGGTGCTGCTGCGCACCATGGCTGCGGTCAAGGGCGGAGCCAAGCAATCCGCACACTACGGCGACCGCACACCGGGCCTGATCATCCTGGCGCCGATCAATGGCGGCACCAACCCGTTCACCCGCGTCGTGCGCGAACGCGACCGCAAGACCCACTTCGACACCGACATCCTGCGCGAGGAGATCGAAGCATGGGAGGACGAGTTGGACGGCGCAGTCCGCATCGGCTGGGTCCCAGGGTTTCTGGGTGATCTGCGCGAACGCGCCCGCACGGATCTAGCCGACCTCATCGGCAGTGAAAGGGTCATCATCGACCATCCCCGCACCGTCTTGCACACGCTGGCCGAAGAGTTCACCGACGGCAAGCGTGACGACTGGTTCGACGACCCTGCACCGCGGTAGCGCTGGCGTGAACTACCCGATGGACCGCTCCCCATGCAGAGGACACAGGCGCGTATGACCCAGGCGCTGGAAATTGTTGTCACCGCTCCGATCGTCAGCTTCCGCAACCCGCTGTACGCGGGGGTGCAGGTCGGGCTGCCCTGTCCCCCACCGTCCACGGTTGGCGGGTTCCTCGCTGCCGCTGTCGGCGGATGGGATCAGGTGCCGGAAACCACGCGCTTCGCCATGACCTTTCGTGCCGAAGGCACCGGCGTCGACCTTGAGACCTACCATCCCCTCGGCAGCCCGGGAACCCCCACCAACATCACGATCAAAGACCGAGAATTCCTCGCCCACACCACCCTCACCATGTGGCTGATCGAGAACCTCGACATGTGGCAGCAGGCGCTCCGGCGCCCGGTCTGGCCACTACGGCTGGGCCGCAGCCAAGACTTGGTCGCAGTCAAAACCGGACGCACCGACCTGGTCTCCAGGTCAGGGGTTCAAGGCCACGCTGTCATACCTCAGGAGATTCCCGGCGCCGCGGGAACTCCGATGCGGTTGACCACCGCGATCTCCGATGACCGAGCCCGCAAGCGATGGGGCAGCTACTGCTACGCCGCCCAAGGCGCCGCCGTCCAGGTCGACACCGGCTTGGCAACGCAAACCGGTCAGGCCATCGCGCTGCTTCCGTCCACTCATCCGGCACAGTTCGCCACCGCCTGACCACCCCACCCACCATCACCACGTTGCACCATCGACGGCGAATTCCTGCCGGGGAGAGCAAATGTATGAGTTGCGGGCTAAAAGCCCCGGTCGCGCGAAGCCGGGGCAGCCGCAGCGACCTGGTGAGCTGCTGACCACCCACTCACTGAAAACGCTGAAAGCGGTGCAGCGGATACGAGCCCGCGTCGGCCGTATCCCTGGTCTTCCCGATGAGTTCTGGACATGGGCGGAGCTGGCCGCGCTGCTACACGACACTGGGAAATTCCCGTACGGTTTCCAACGTCAGATCGCCAACACCGATGAGCCGGCGACGGTTTGGGGTCAGAGACACGAAGTCCTCTCGCTCGGGTTCGTCAGCCTGCTACTGAACGACTACCCGGAGCGCGACCGTGTGTGGGTCGCTTCCGCCGTCGCTGGTCACCACCGCTCCTTCACCGGCGGCAGCAACGCCCGCAAGCTTCCTGTCTTCACCCAGTACGGCGATGACAACGCCACAACGTTCACCACAAAATTTTCTCCCGCCGAAAAGGAGCACCTCATCCGACTCTGCCGGTGGCTACACGACACCGCCCGCCACTATGGGCTGCCCGTCGACGACAGCATCACCGAAGTGACGATCGACGAGCTGGCTGCCCGAGCCCACGCGGTGCTGGAGAAACTGATCGACCGTTGGGAGTGGCCGTTGCGCAACGGCGACAGCGACGGCCTCACGGCAGTGCTGCTGCTCGGTGCCCTCACCATGGCCGACCACCTCTCCTCCGCTCCAGGGGCCTACCTGCACACACGCCAACCCCTCACCGCCGACTACCCACATCAGCTGATCGAACGACTCGCCCGCGATGGGCACGCGCTGCGCCCCCAACAGCAGACCGCCCGCGAAACTCGCGGTCACCTGCTGCTGCGCTCCTGGACCGCCAGCGGCAAAACCGAAGCATCGCTGCTGTGGGCACGCACCCAGATCAGCGAACTCACCAAGAGCAGCGAGAGCATCCCCCGCGTCTTCTACGTCCTGCCATACCTTGCCAGCATCAACGCGATGACCAACCGGCTCACCAAAGAATTGGACACCCGAGACGGAATCGGTGTCGCCCACTCCAAAGCCGCGTCATACCACCTTGCCCACTCATTGGCCGACGACACCGACGAACACGACAACGACGCCGTCGCAGCTGCCCGCAAGGCCCGCTCCCGGGCGCAGGCAACGAAGAACTTTCGGGAACTGCTGCGCGTCGGCACGCCCTACCAACTCTTACGCGGAGCGCTCGCTGGGCCGGTGCATTCCAGCATCCTGCTCGATAGCGCCAACTCCGTATTCATCCTCGACGAACTGCACGCCTTCGACACCCGCCGCCTGGGCCTGATCCTGGCCATGATGCGGTTTTGGGAACAGATCGGCGGCCGCATCGCCGTCCTATCGGCCACACTGCCGACCTGCCTCACCGATCTCGTAACCAACACCCTCGAACAACCCCTCCGCCTCGTCACCCCACCCGCCGAGACCGCAGCACCAGCCCGACACCGAATCCACACCCGCACCTCCCGCCTCACCGACCCGCAATCCATCGACGAAATCCGCGACCAGCTCACCGCCGGCCGCTCAGTGCTGGTCGTCGCCAACAACATCAAAGACGCCATCGCCCTCTACCGGGACCTAGCACCATCCTGCATCGAATCCCACGGCAGCGATTCGGCTTTCCTGCTGCACTCACGCTTCAGACGCTGCGACCGCACAATCATCGAGCGACGGATCCTCGACCGTTTCGCAGTCGGCAAACAACGCGAGCCTGGACTGGTGGTCGGTACACAGGCCCTCGAAGTCTCACTCAACATCGACCTCGATATGTGCTACACCTCCGCGGCCAACCTCGAAGCCCTACTACAACGTTTCGGCCGAGCCAACCGCATCGGCGCCCTCCCACCGGTACCGGTTACCGTGCACCAACCCCACTACCGGCAGCGCGGACAGAACAAAACACTGTGGGCCGACGGCGTCTACGAAGAAACACCGACCAGACTGGCGTGGGACACTCTCTGCCGCCACGAAGGTGAAGTCATCAACGAGAACACAACCACCGCATGGCTGGACGAGATCTACGCGACCTCCTGGGGTGAACGATGGCGGATCGACGTCGAAAGACATCGTGATGACTTCCAGCGCGGATTCCTCAGCTTCCGCCATCCCTTCGACGACCGCTCAGCCCTCACCGACAGATTCGACCAACTCTTCGAAGGCACGGAAGCCATCCTCAGCACCGACCGCGCCGACTACGAGAAAGCGCTCAACAGCAGCGAAGACCGAGCCACCGGGAAGCTCCTCGCCGACGAATTCCTTATCCCCATGCCCTACTGGGCCGAAAAACACACCCAACCTGCCAGTGACCTCAACGTCCGAACTATCAACGGCGAATATGACCGTGAACTCGGGTTACTCGCAGTCGACGGCCCATCTCGGCAAACCTACCGACTCGACGAGAGCGAGTAACACACGACGGAATCCATGCATGTTCGTCAGCGCTCCGATGGCCACAAGCCGGTCCTGACCGTCCCGCACCTACTTAAGCTCATTGACAAATTCACAGCGTTCCAGCATCGCCCCTGCGAGGGTTGGCAACATGCCGGTGATGGCGATGACCGCAGCGCACAGGCGACGTCCTCATCGCGTTGCGAGACATCGCCAAACAAAACCGCGCCGGGTCAGCGCCGACCCCAGAGGCAGCGTCTTGATCGCCTCTGCAAGGGCTGCCAATATCGCTTCCATCAGATCATCTTCGGCCCACAAGTCCCAGCCTCATCGCCCATGCAAGGGTTCGCAACGGGGTGTGCAGGGTGAGGTAGCCGCTGCCGCGCTCGCGTCCTGATCGCTCCTGCGAGGGTTCGCAACCGGCACTACCGGACGATCTTCCTCGGCATCGACGGGTCCTCATCGCCCCCTGCGAGGGTTCGCAACACCGATGTACCCGCGCAGCTGCGTGAAGCCGGAATCCCGTCCTCATCGCCCCTGCGAGGGTTCGCAACACACCAGCATCCGCGCTGCGCCGGTGCGGAGATATCACGTCCTCATTGCCCTGCGAGGGTTCGCAACAGCTTGATGCCGCTGGCCGCCAACGTGGTACCTTTCCGCGGTCCTCATCGCCCCTGCGAGGGTTCGCAACAAGTACTCGCCGACTTCTTCCTCGATCATGTCCATGTCCTCATGGCCCCTGCAAGGGTTCGCAACATGTGCGGGACGGTGATCGTCATCTCCTTGACGTTGTCGTCATCATCAACCTGCGAGGGTTCGCAACTACCAAGACCATGGTCCGTATCCATTAGGCGGGAACGTCCTCATCGCCCCTGCGAGGGTTGGCAACAAGACCTGCCAGGCACCGCCCCAGCCCGATCAGCTGGTCGGTCCTCAGTGCCCTGCGAGGGTTCGCAACGTGTAAAGCGGGGCCAGAATGGCGTCCACGGCGCCGCCGTCCTCATCGCCCTGCGAGGGCTCGCAACGGGCTCGGGACGTCGAGCAACGCCGGATCGCTCTGGTCCTCATTCCCCTGCGAGGGTTCGCAACTTGTCCATCTGAAATGCGGTGGCGAAGAAGCTCTGGCCTCATCGCCCCTGCAAGGGTTCGCAACTCGTAAGGAATCTGGGTGTCTGGGAGGATTACGATTCCCGCCCTCATCGCCCTGCGAGGGTTCGCAACTCGGTTGTCCTGATTTCTGGCGTGGGTTGGCCCTGTCCTCATCGCCCCTGCGAGGGTTCGCAACATGATGTTGCGTTCGATCGTTTGCAACGTGCGTCCGCGTCCTCATCGCCCCTGCGAGGGTTCGCAACGGAACACCCACCACGACCCCGGAACCGGGGTCACGCGCGTCCTCATCGGCCCTGCGAGGGTTCGCAACGCGTTGCCTCAGTCGGTCAGCGGGCGCAGCCAGCGGGTCCTCATCGGCCCTGCGAGGGTTCGCAACATGGAGAGGAGGTATTCGTCCGTGATGCCGTTCAGTCCTCATCGGCCCTGCGAGGGTTCGCAACGTGGGGTGAGGTAGATCGGCGCGTTGCTGGTCATCGTCCTCATCGGCCCTGCGAGGGTTCGCAACATCTTGCCTTCGCTGCTGTATTCGCGGTGTGCCACAGTCCTCATCGCCCCTGCGAGGGTTCGCAACCAGTCCTACAAGGATGAGAAGCCCGGGGAGTGGAAGGTCCTCTTCGCCCCGGCGAGGGTCGGCAACCGGAGTTCTTTCGCGTTGCGCAGCAACCCACGTCCTCTTCGCCCTGCAAGGGCTCCCAACCGGCCCTTTGGTCGTGTCGGCCTATGCGGGCCACGCCCTCGTCGCCCAGCGAGGGCGGTGGCGGTGAGGATGTCGGCCACTCAGCCGAGCCCTGTTGGGAATCTGTTCCAGCCCCCGACGCCGACGGCGGAGTGGATGTCCTCATCGCCCCTGCGAGGGTTCGCAACTTATCAATGACGCTGGCACCGACGTCACCGCGACCGTCCTCATCGTGGCTCTGAATGGGTTCGGGCTCCGCGACTTCGGAGTCTCCTACCGGACCCACACGAGGGTCGCAGCTGAGTCATCTGCCTGGGGCATCACTCAGGACGCACCGTCCAACATCCTCTGACCAAGATCATTTCAGCGGACACGCCGAGCACTTGGACACTACCGCCGGTCCACTGCAGAATGCCGTTCGGTTCCAGCAACCGCACCTCCGACGACCAGCGGTTTTACCCTGGGGTCCTCATCGCCCCTGCGAGGGTTGGCAACTCTTCGACCTCGCCGCCGCCACCGAGCAGTTGATCCGGGTCCTCATCGCCCATGCGAGGGTTGGCAACCAGTACAAGAGCGCGTTGGCTTCTGCACGTACAGCAGTCCTCATCGCCCCTGCGAGGGTTGGCAACTGGCTCTCTACCGCGACGCGATCACCAGCGGTGATCTAGTCCTGATCGCCCCTGCGAGGGTTGGCAACACTAGTCCCGGTACCGTGGGGCGGTGCTCCCAAGGCGTCCTCATCGCCCCTGAAAGGGTTGGCAACACTACTTTGCGGCTCCGCCCTTGCTTATTCGTCGTCGTCCTCATCGCCCCCTGCGAGGGTTGGCAACTCCACCACCACACCGCCGCCGTGCCGAGGGAGCGCCCGGTCCTCATTGCCCCTGCGAGGGTTGGCAACTCGTCAGTGACGATCATCAGGTAGATCGGTGAGGCGGCGGTCCTCATCGCCCCTGCGAGGGTTGGCAACAGCTTCCGGCCTTCCATGGTCCAGATATCCGAGTCGTAGGTCCTCATCACCCCTGCGAGGGTTGGCAACACGGTGGTCAGGAACTCCGGTGGCAGCCTGCGCCATGTCCTCATCGCCCCTGCGAGGGTTGGCAACTCGTACGGCAGCGGCCGAGCCGCGGGTTTGCCGCCGAGTCCTTATCGCCCCTGCGAGGTTGGCAACGTGGCATTGCAGTTCTTCCACGGGCCCCCGGCCGGGTCCTCAGTCCTCATCGCCCCTGCGAGGGTTGGCAACGTCGTACCCGGTACCGGGAGCAGGACGTCCACGCGTGGATGCGGTCCTCATCGCCCCTGCGAGGGTTGGCAACACGGACCGTCCGCCGGCCATCCACCACACCAACCCGTCCTCATCGCCCCTGCGAGGGTTGGCAAAACTATGAGTGTCACGATGCCGATGACCAGCACCACCGCGTCCTCATCGCCCCTGCAAGGGTTGGCAACCCGTTCTCGTCGGGCGTGATGTGCATGCCGGTGTCATGTCCTCATCGCCCCTGCGAGGGTTGGCAACGCAGATGGGGGAGCCTGGTTCGGCTGGGTCATTTGGTACTCATCGCCCCTGCGAGGGTTGGCAACATCGACGGGGCGTGGCAGCCAGGTTCACCGCGGTCACGTCCTCATCGCCAATGCAAGGGTTCGCAACGCGATGCCGATCGGGCTCTCGCCACGCGAGTGCGCCGTCCTCATCGTCCCTGCGAGAGTTCGCAACCGGCCAATTGGTCGTGTCGGCACATGCGCGCCGCGTCCTCGTCGTCGCCTGCGAGGGCAGTCCCGGTTAGGACTCGGCCACTCAGCCGAGCCCTGTTGGGAATCTGTTCCAGCAGGTCGCCCGGTCGGACCCCTCTGCCCCAGAGGACATCAACCGGCACTTCGAGTCGCGTCCTCATCGCCCCTGCGAGGGTTCGCAACGACGGCAACCGTACCTGGTCGCGGCCGGCCACGCTCGTCATCATCGCCCCTGCGAGGGTTTGCAACGTGTTCGCGACGAAATCGGGGCCGTACCAACTCCATGGTCCTCATCGCCCCTGCGAGGGTTGGCAACTCCACTGTCGGGTCGGTGATGATCCGCTGCTGCAGGTCCTCATCGCCCCTGCGAGAGTTGGCAACATCATCACCTGATCGACCGCACGGGCTCCCTGCGGGTCCTCATCGCCCTTGCGGGATTGGCAACTGGTCAGCATCCGCGCCTGGCTGCGCTACGACGGCGTCCTCATCGCCCCTGCGAGGGTTCGCAAGTAGACCTCGAGCGCCACCTGCGGTGGCGCGTTGACCGGGCATGTCCGCGATTTCGCCGAGATCATGGCCCAGCGGCGCGGGCGAGATCTCGAACAGTGGATGACCGCCGTCGACAACGATGACCAGCCAGCCCTGCACTCGTTCGTCCGAGGCTTGCGCCGCGACCAGGACGCGGTCACCGCCGGGCTCACCATGTCCTGGAGCAGCGGAACAGTCGAAGGGCACGTCAACAGCATCAAGATGCTCAAACGGCAGATGTTCGGCCGCGCGAAAACCGACCTTTTCAGGAAACGAATTCTGTTGAGCGACTGAATATTCCGGCATGCGACATCACGAAATTTGTGCCCGATCCAGATTGGCGCGATGTTGACACCCCGTGCTATCGAGACGTTGGGAGGGGCTTTTGCCGACTATCCCGGGTTATGTCATGTGGTGGCATCCGAACGAGTGAGCGCGATGCAGCGGCTGTTGGTGGGACACGTCGGGTTGAAACACGGTCGGGTCTGGGTCGCCGACGATGGTGACGCGGTGGCGGTGTGGACGTATCCCGACACGGACGGGGCTGCGGCTATCGGTGCAAGGCAAGGGTTTTGGTAAAGCCATCGTATTGCCCGGCATGGAAGCCGCCGTGCAGGCCGGTGTCCCTGCGTTTCTGGAAACCTCGGATGAGCGCAACCTACGGTTCTACCGGCGGCTCGGCTTCGAGTGACTGCCGAGGTGGCCGCGACGCACGGGCACCTGACCTTGGACCGCGTGCGCGTCTGTGGTCATGAAGCCCCAACCTTCGGGAGGTAGCCGGGTTCAAGAATGAGTCGGCGGAATATGGAAGCGCTCGTGATTGTGGAAGCGGTCGTGGTCATGAATGCAACTGGGGTCACTGACGCGCAACCCGTTGCGCACGCGCGTCTTCTCATCGATGCAAAAGCCGTCATCCGGAGTCGGCGGCGCCTCGGCAGTCGCCGTCACCGCGCTCGGCGCCCCGATCGCCGCGGCTATCAGCGCTACAACCAGGGTGCGGCGTACCGGCGCGGCAGTCGCGGGAATTGTTCGCCCCATTGGGTTCCTTCCGTTGCGGGATCTCACACCGTTCTATCAGCGCACGCAGGCATGGCAACACCCGCCGATTCCAGGGGCGACTCGACGATCATCGACCGCGGCCCCTTCCTCATCGACCGGTCAGATCCCGGTCCAGTACCGCGAGTCGGGCTCGCACCTGTGCGTACAGCCACGAATCTCGTTCCAGCGAAGCAAGATAGGCCGCCCACGTCGCGGCCGTCTACGGAGGCTATCCACCAGCCGAGGATGGCCGGGTCTCGAGATTTGAGGACAGCGGCGCGCAAGCGAGCACGGAGGGATTCGCTGACTCAGACGACGTCGGGTGCGCGGGAGGTGGGCAGGAGTTGGTCTCGGTAGCGGCTGATGGCCGCGGTCTGCGCCGCGACTTCGACGCTGTCACTGCGGGTTTGACGCTGCCCTGGAGCAGCGGACCGGTCGAGGGACACGTCAACGGATCAAGATGATCAAACGCCAGATGTTCGGCCGAGCAAATGAATCGCCCCGGTGAGTTCGGAGTGATGTACCCCGGATTTTCCGGAGTCGGTTTGGTTGACTTCTGGGTCACGGCATCGTTGAAGGAGATGTGTTCGTGGCCAAGCGTTATCCCGAGGAGTTCCGTCGTAAGGTGCTCGATCTGGTGGCCGCCGGTCGCCCGATCGCGCAGATAGCTGCGGATCTGGGCATCAGCGATCAGACGATCTATACCTGGCGTCGCCAGGAGGAGATCGATACCGGCCGGGCGTCGGGTATGAATCGCGCCGAGCAGGCCGAATTGGCCGCGGCGAAGCGGCGGATCCGGGAACTCGAGCAGGAGGTCGCGATCCTCAAACGCGCCCGTGAGCTCCTGCGAGAGGAGCCCGACCCAAAAGGAAGTTCGCGGCCATAGCCACGATGGCCGCCGAGGGGCTGCCGGTGCAGCCGGCCTGTCGGCTGCTCGGGGTCGCCGAGTCGGGTTACTACGAGTGGAAGAAACGCTCTCCGTCGCAGCGGGAGCTGCGGCACGCGTTCCTGCTCGAGCAGATCCGCGCCATCCACGCCGCCTCGCGTGGCACCTACGGGGCGATGCGGGTGCACGCCGAACTGACCCTCGGTCGCGGGCCATGGTCAGATCGAGCTGCTGATGTCCCGCGCGGGAATCATGGGCCTGCCGGGCAACCGGCGACCGCGACCGAAACATCAGACCCCGACAGCTGGTGATCTGATCGGCCGCAAGTTCGCGCAGACCGAACCAAATCGCTTGTGGGTCGCCGACATAACCGAGCATCACACCCCTTGGATTCCAGTAGTCGTTGCAACGCTGCTGGAAGGTGGTGGCGTTGGCTGGTCGGAAGTATTCGAAGGAGCAGCGGGAGTTGTTCTTCGATCTGCTGGATCGTGGAGGCAGTGTCAGGGCCGCGG
>NZ_JADLQO010000021.1 GCF_015477775.1 Nocardia abscessus
CTACGTCCTCGACGGAGCACTCATGCCAGGCAACACCGCCGCATGCAACCCCTCGATGACCATCGCCGCCATCGCCGAACGCGCACTCGACAACATCGTCACCCACGACATCGACACCCTGATCTGACTCGCGCAATTCCGTCGACGGAGAGGTGATAATTGTGAAGCCTTCTGCAATGGCTCCTGAGAGTTCTGTCCTTGTAGTCTCCCGCAAGCGAATTCGGCGGCGTGCTCGTCGTCGCGGGGCAGCGTTGGCCGCCGCCCTCGTACTCGCGGCCGGCTCTGCCGCGGTCGTGGGCCCGGGAGATACCGCGGTGGCTCGGGCGCAGCCTTCCGGGTGCGGCGGGGAACATTTCGTGGCGTCGTGGACGGCGAGCCCGACCGATTCGGTGACTCCCGTCGATGCGGCCGGAGGGCCGATTCCACTCGCGGTCGACGACCAGACTTTTCGGATGGTCATCACTCCGCATCTGGGTGGGTCGCGACTGCGCCTGCATCTGACCAACCGGTTCGGGCTGACGCCGGTCACATTCGCACAGGTGAGCATCGCCAACCAATTATCGGGCGCGGCGGTGGCGGATGCGGCGCCGGTGCTGTTCGGCGGGCAGGCAGCCGTCACCCTGCCCGCCGGAGCCGATGTCGTCAGCGATCCGGTGCCGTTCACTGTCGCCGCATTCGCCCCGGTGGCGGTCAGTATTCACGTTCCCGATCCGGCGGGGCCGCCGACCAAACACTGGAATGCCAACGCCACCTCGTTCTACTCTCCTGCCGGTAGCGGTGATCTCACCGGGCAGCCAGGCGCCGACGGATTCTCCTCCACGACCGGTTCCTGGTTGTATGTCACCGCTCTGGACGTGCTCGCACCCGCCGAAACCCGTGCGGTGGTGGCGTTCGGGGACTCCATCACCGATGGTTTCGTGGGCGCCAACGCGTTGAGCGTGCCGGTCGATCGTGGCGTCGCCGACACCAATGGACGCTATCCCGACGTTCTGCAGCGGCGGCTGGACAACGCGGGCATTCCGGTCTCGGTGGTCAACGCCGGAATCGGCAGCAATCGCGTGCTCACCAGTGGCGAGCCGCTTCTTCTCGGTCCGAGCGGGCTGTCGCGCTTCGAACGCGACGCACTCGGACAAGCCGGTGTCGGTGGAGTTCTGGTGCAGGAGGGAATCAACGATCTCGGACTTCCGCCGCCCGCCGATGCCGCGTCGATGATTGCGGGATACGAGAAACTCATCACCACAGCGCACCGGCACGGCAAGAAGATCTGGCTGGGAACACTGCTTCCCGCCTCCGACGCCCTCGTCGACGGCGAACTCCTGGCGCCCCGCAGCGAGACCGCCCGGCAGCAGATCAACGCCTGGATACGCAACCAGAACCTCGCCGACGGCATCGTCGACTTCGATGCCGCCCTGCGCGATCCTGCCGACCCGTCCGTGCTCCGAGCGGTCTATTCGAGCCCGGATCGCCTGCACCCCAGCCTCGCGGGATACCGGGCGATGGCCGAGACGATCGACCTCGCCCTGCTCGGCGCCTCCCCATCACCCGCCTGCTGACGATCCCCGCAGTGCCGGCGGGACGCGCGGTTGTCAGTCGTCGCGAGGGGCGAATTCGAGTTCGGCGGGCAACGATTCGGCACCCGGGTCCGGCTGCAGATCGGCGCTGTTGAACACCATGGCCAGGCACAGATAGGAGCCGGTGACGAACATGAGCTCCATGAGCTGCCGGGTATCGAGGTGCGCGCCGAGTTCGGTCCAGGTGTCGCCGTCGATGCGGTGCCGGTCCATCAGCTGGTCGGCGGCGGTCAGTAACAGCCGTTCCAGCCGCGTCCAGAGATCGGCGCTCGGGTCTTGCCGGACCGCGGCGATCTGCGCGGGGGACAGGCCCGCTCGCAGACCGATGCGCACGTGCTGTTCCCATTCGTAGCGCGAGCCGCTGCGCCAAGCCACGCGCAGGATGACCAGTTCACGACACCGTGGGTCCAGGGTCGCGCGCTCGAGGAGCAGGCCGTTGTAGGTGAGCCACGCGGCGGCGAGCTCGGGATGGTGTCCGAGCAGTCCCAGCACATTGGGCAGGGGAGGGGCGTCGGGTTCGCCGGACAGGTAACGGTCGGCCATGGTCAGCCGTCCGCGCAGCATCTCACGCGCCTGCTCGTCCCACTGGTCGATCGGCAGCGGTGGTAACCGCGGCTCGGACTCCGTCATATCGTCGGCCCCTACCGGCAGAGGCGAACGATCGTAATGCTGTGCACCCGCACAGAATAGGCTTGTTCGCAGTTCGCGACCAAGGTCAGGATCGGCCGCGCCCCGCGGCGCGGACCCTTCCGGGGCTGCGTTCGCCTTCCACGCTGCGCAGGAATTCTTCGATCAAAGCGATCGTCTCGGTGTGGCCGGTATCGATGTCGAAGGACTCCTCCATGCGCAGGAAACGCGAGATGCTGGACATCAGCATGACGACGGTGGTCGGTGTCCACATGGCCGCGACGGCCGGGTAACCGCGAAGGATATTCCCGACGGCCTCGAGTTGCAGGAGGCGGAATCGTCGTGAGGACTGGGCGATCTCGGCCCTGATCGTCTTGCGGTGGTTGGCCATGGAGACGAATTCCATGGTGAGCGCGGTTTGCGACTGGTCGTGGATGGCCTCCCACAGCGCCCACAGCGGCTGCGCGGCTTCGAGGGCCTCGCGCTGGCGCTGGTAGCTGCGCTCGGCGCCGCGGCGGAAAAGCTCGACGAACAGGTTGTCCATGGTGTCGTAGTAGTAGTACACCAGCCCGGGGTTGACCCCTGCCCTGGCCGCGAGGCGCCGTGAGCTGACGGCGGCGTAGCCCTCTTCGAGCATGATCTGCTCGGCCGCGTCCAGCAGTGCGACGCGGGTGGCCGCACTGTGGGCACGGCTCGCCCGTTCCACCTTCATCGCCTGCCGCCTCCCTCCGCTTTCGCTGCCCGGCACCACGGATGAGTGCCCGGTCCGCGGCCCGGCTCGCGCCGCCGCTCGATCATAGGGCTGCCATGGCCGTTTCCGGGCTCACGGTCGCGGGCCCATGGTCGAAGGGACGCGCTTTCCACTCTGTCAAGCCTTGACATTGTGCTCCGACCAGCCCTATAACCTTAACCAGTCGATCAAATTAACCACTTGATCAAACTTCTCGGGCCGGCCCTTCCGGCGAACCGAATGGAGAGCGCGGTGCCGATTCCAGCGGAGGAAGCCACGCTCCGGCGTGGCACCCGGACGCACGCGGTGCGCGTGGCCGAGGTGCGCGCCGAGACCGCCGATGCCCGCTCGTTCGTCCTCGACATCCCACCGCGACTCGCGGCCGAGTACACGTATCGGGCGGGGCAGTTCCTCACGCTGCGGGTGCGGATCGGTGCGGAGGTCCATCACCGGTCCTACTCGATGTCCTCCTCACCGGTGACCGATCCGCACCCGCAGATCACCGTCAAGCGAATACCGCAGGGGCTGGTGTCGACCTGGCTCACCGAACAGGTGCGTCCCGGCGACACCGTGGAAGTCACTGTCCCGATGGGCACGTTCGTCTTGCCCGACTCCGAGCGCGACATCGTCACCTTCGCGGCGGGAAGCGGTGTCACTCCGGTGTTCTCGATCGTCAAGACGGCGCTGGCCACCACCACGCGCCGGGTGCGCCTGTGCTACGCCAACCGCGACCGCGACTCGATCATCTTCGGAACCGGCCTGGCCGAACTCGCCGCGCGTCACCCCCGTCGGCTGACCGTCGTGCACCACATCGACGCCGAATCCGGTCTGCTGACCGCCGAACGGATCAGCGAAATATTCCCTGGCACCGGCGACCACGAGCACTTCCTGTGCGGCCCGGCGCCTTTTATGGACGTCGTGCGCGCGGGCCTGTCGGAGGGCGGTGTTCCGGACGAGCGCGTGCACGTCGAACGCTTCACCACCGGCGAAGCAGATGCTCCCGAGGAGCCTGCCGACGGCGAGCCCGCGCAGGTCACCATCCGCTGCGGACGCCGGACCGCCACCGGCGAGCACCGCGGCGGCACCACCGTCCTGCAGGTGGCGCGAGCCCTGGGCCTGCGCCCGCCCTCCTCCTGCGAGACGGGCAACTGCGCGACCTGCATCGCACGCGTGGTCGAAGGCAGTGCGGTGATGCGCAACAACGAGGTGCTCACCGCGGAGGAAATCGCCGACGGCTGGGTGCTCACCTGCCAGGCCGTCCCGACCGGCCCGCTGCTGCGGGTCGACTACGACTAGGAGCGCCACCGATGTCACTGCCGCACACCTCCGAGCGACCGGCCGGGCGGACCGCCGTCGTCACCGGCGGAGCCTCCGGTATGGGACTGGCCATCTGCCGGCGCCTCGCCGAACGTGGCGACCGGGTGGCAATCCTGGATCTCGACGGCGACGGCGCCGAGCGGGCCGCCGCGGAGATCCGCGACGGCGGCGCCGCCGCAGCGGGTTTCGCGGTCGACGTCACCGACCGCGCGGCCGTCGACGATGCGCTGGCCGCGACCCGCGCGGCCTACGGTCCGGTGGACATCCTGGTCACCAGCGCCGGGCTGGTCGCGTTCGAGCCGTTCACCGACATCTCCCTGGAATCATGGAATCGCGTCGTGGAGGTCAATCTCACCGGCACGTTCCAGTGCGTGCAGGCCGTCGTGCCCGACATGCTGGCCCGGCAGTGGGGCCGGATCGTCACCATCTCCTCGTCGAGCGCGCAGCGCGGCTCGCCGGGGATGGTGCACTACACGGCCTCCAAAGGCGCAGTGATCGCGATGACCAAGGGGCTCGCCCGCGAGTACGCCTCCCGCGGCATCACGGTGAACACGATCCCGCCGTCGGGTATCGACACCCCGATGTCGCGTGGTTCGCAGGCGGCCGGACATCTGCCGGACAACGCGACCATGGCGAACGCGATCCCGGTCGGTTTCCTCGGCACCGGTGACGACATCGCCGCCGCCTGCGCGTTCTTGTGCTCCGAGGACGCCCGATACATCACCGGACAGGTGGTCGGCGTCAACGGCGGCACCGTCATCTGACCCGTCCCTCACCGCAGAAGTGGAGTACCACGATGACCGACTGGCTCAAGCCGACCGCGGGTAGCTGGACCCAGCACTACCCCGACCTGGGCACCGGACCGATCTCGTTCGAGGATTCGGTGTCTCCGGAGTTCTTCGAGTTGGAGCGGGAGGCGATTTTCAAGCGTGCCTGGCTGAATGTGGGCCGGGTCGAGCAGGTTCCGAAGGTGGGTAGTTATTTCACGAAAGAGATCGATGCCGCGCGTACCTCGGTGATCGTGGTGCGTGACCGGGAGCGGCAGGTGCGGGCGTTTCACAATATCTGCCGTCATCGGGGCAACAAACTGGTCTGGAACGATTTTCCGAAGGAAGAGACCTCCGGGACGTGTCGGCAGTTCACGTGTAAGTATCACGGCTGGCGCTATGGGCTCGATGGTGCGTTGTCGTTCGTGCAGCAGGAGAGTGAGTTCTTCGATCTCGACAAGGATCAGTACGGGCTGGCTCCGGTGCACTGCGAGGTGTGGGCGGGATTCATCTTCGTCAACCTCGCCGCCCAGCCACCACAAACACTGCGAGAATTCCTCGGCCCCATGGTCACCGCCCTGGAAGGCTACCCCTTCGACCGCATGACGGAGTGGTACGAGTTCCGGGCCGAGAACCAGAGCAACTGGAAACTCTTCGCCGATGCCTTCCAGGAGTACTACCACGTGCCGGGTCTGCACTCGCAGCAGGTTCCCGGCGCGGTGCGCAAGCCGGATGCCGGCTTCACCTGCGCGCATTTCCAGCTCGATGGTCCGCACCGCATGGTCAGCACCGGTGGCGCTCGGCGCTGGACGCTGCCCGCCGAGTACATGTACCCGATCGAGCGGGTCACCCACAGCGGGCTGGTGGGCCCGTGGGAGTCCCCGGACATCGGTGAGCTGCCGGCGGGGATCAATCCCGGCCGGGTGGAGCCCTGGGGGATCGACAACTTCCAGATCTTCCCCAATATCGAGATCCTGTTCTACCGCGGCTGGTACCTGCTCTATCGCTACTGGCCCACCTCGTACAACACCCACCTGTTCGAGGGCATGCTGTGCTTCCAGCCGGCCGACACCGTGCGCAAACGCGTCGAGCACGAGGTGGCCTCGGTCGTGTTCAAGGAGTTCGCGTTGCAGGACGCGGGCATGCTGACCGGTACCCAGACCGCGCTGGAGCAGGCATACCGCACCGCGAACGTCACCGACTACCCGGTCAACGACCAGGAGATCCTGGTGCGGCACTTCCACAAGGTCGTGGCCGACTGGGTGAACGACTACCGCGGCGAGCGCGTGGGGGCCCGGTGATGAGCGGACCCATGCTGCCACCGGCCTTCGCCGAGTTCGAGAAGTTCGCGCCCACCTGGTGCCTGGAGTCCGAGACGGCCCGATGGGCCCAGCGGCAGGCCAGCACGATGGAGGAGCTCAACGCCTTCTACGACGCGTTCTTCCCCCGCTTGGACGAGGCCATCGTCTATTGCGACAAGTTCCCCCTCGACGAACTGCCCGACGACGCCCTCAATCTGCTCCACCTCATCTACTCGCTGGTCATGGTGGCGATGGCGGTGGAGATCTTCCAGCAGCCCGCACCGGTCGACAGCGCCGACGCCTGGCTGGAGCGGGTCGGCGAGCCCACGCCCTGACCGGGCCGAATCCGAAGGACACGATCATGACAACACTCACCGTGGAGAAGCTGGGCCACGACGTCGGCGCCGAGATCGTCGGCCTCACACCCGACCGGCTCGTGGGAGACCCCGCCGTGCCCGGCGCGATCAAGCAGGCACTCGAGGACAACGGCGTCCTCGTCTTCCGGGGCCTGCACCTGGACCCCGAAACCCAGGTCGCGTTCTGCCGCACCCTCGGACCGATCGACACCTCCCCGGGCCACCACCCGGTCGAGGGAATCTACCGGGTCAGTCTCGACACCTCGAAGAACTCCTCGGCGAGCTACCTGCGCGCCACCTTCGACTGGCACATCGACGGGTGCACACCGGAGGACGACGCCTACCCGCAGATGGCCACGATGCTGTCCGCGAAGGCCGTGGCCGCCACGGGCGGGGAGACCGAATTCGCCAGCACCTACAAGGCTTACGACGATCTGAGCGAGACCGAGCAGAACTATCTGGCGGGGCTGCGGGTGGTGCACTCGCTGGAGGCGTCGCAGCGGCGGATCACGCCGAACCCGACGCCCGAGCAGCTCGCGGCGTGGCGGCGGCGGCCGGTCCGCGAACACCCGATCGTGTGGACGCACCGGTCCGGACGCCGCTCGCTGGTGCTGGGCGCCTCCGCCGGGGAGGTGGTGGGCCTGGATGCCGATCGGAGCCGGGCCCTGCTCGACGACCTGCTCGCCCGCAGCACCGCACCGGAGCGGGTGTACCGGCACGAGTGGTCCGTCGGCGACACCGTGATCTGGGACAACCGCGGCGTGATCCACCGCGCCGCTCCCTATGAGCCCGATTCGCCGCGAGAAATGCTGCGCACCACCGTGCTCGGCGACGAACCGATCCAGTGACCCTGCCCGACCACAGCACAGGAGAACGACCATGCCTCGTTGGCCCAAACCCCCCGAAGGCAGTTGGACCCAGCACTACCCGGACTTGGGCACTGCCCCGGTGTCCTATGAGGACTCCATCTCTCCGGAGTTCTTCGAGTTGGAGCGGGAGGCGATTTTCAAGCGTGCCTGGCTGAATGTGGGCCGGGTCGAACAGCTTCCGAAGGTGGGCAGCTATTTCACGAAAGAGATCGATGCCGCGCGTACCTCGGTGATCGTGGTGCGTGACCGGGAGCGGCAGGTGCGGGCGTTTCACAATATCTGCCGTCATCGGGGCAACAAACTGGTCTGGAACGATTTTCCGAAGGAAGAGACCTCCGGGACGTGTCGGCAGTTCACGTGTAAGTATCACGGCTGGCGCTATGGGCTCGATGGTGCGTTGTCGTTCGTGCAGCAGGAGAGTGAGTTCTTCGATCTCGACAAGGATCAGTACGGGCTGGCTCCGGTGCACTGCGAGGTGTGGGCGGGATTCATCTTCGTCAACCTCGCCGCCCAGCCACCACAAACACTGCGAGAATTCCTCGGCCCCATGGTCACCGCGCTGGAGGGCTACCCCTTCGACCGCATGACCGACCGCTACTACTATCGGGCCGAGGTCGGCGCCAACTGGAAGCTGTACATGGACGCCTTCCAGGAGTTCTACCATGCGCCGGTGCTGCACGCGAAGCAGACGCCGGACAACTACTCCACCGCCGCCCAGCAGGCCGGATTCGAAGCGCCGCACTATCAGCTCGACGGCCCGCACCGGCTGGTCAGCACCTCCGGTGTGGTCGCATGGGAACTCGACCCCACCATGCGCAAGCCCATGGAGGACATCACCCGCAGCGGGTTGTTCGGGCCATGGGAGAAGCCCGAACTGGGCCCGATGCCGCCGGGGCTGAACCCGGCGAAATGTGACCCGTGGGGGCTGGACTCCTTCCAGCTGTGGCCCAACTTCGTGATCCTCATCTGGTCCGGCGGCTGGTACCTGACCTACCACTACTGGCCGACCAGCCACAATCGTCACATCTTCGAGGGCAACCTGTACTTCGTGCCCGCGCGCACCCCCCGCGAACGAGTCGCCCACGAGATGGCGGCGGTCACCTTCAAGGAGTACGCCCTGCAGGACGGCAACACCCTCGAAGCCACGCAGACCATGCTCGAATCGCGCGCGGTCACCACGTTCCCGCTCAACGACCAGGAGATCCTGCTGCGTCACCTGCACAAGGTCGCCGGCGAGTGGGTCCAGTCCTACCAGGACGAGCACACCGAGGTGGGCACCCGATGAGCGCCCTGCTGCCGGCGGAATTCGCCGACCTGGAACCCTTCGCCGAAATCTGGTGCCTGGAAACCGAACCCGAACGCTACGCCCGGCGTCTGGCCAGCTCGATGGAGGACATGCAGCGCTTCTACGACGCGATCACCCCACGCGCCGAAGCGGCGCTGAAATACCTCGACGAGTTCGCGCTCGACGAGCTGCCCGACGACGCCCGGCGCCTGCTGTGGCTGCTGCACTCGATGGTGATGGTCTCGTTCCCGGTGGAGGTGTGGAGCCAGCCTCGCGTCCCCGACTCCGGCGCGGCGACGCTCGACTGCCTGATCGAACCACGGCCATGAGCACCGAGACCATCGTGCTGCGGGCCGCCCGCTGGGTCGACGTGGCGACCGGCGAGGTACACACGCCCGCCGTGATCGTGGTGCGCGGCGAATACATCGAGGCGGTGGACCTCACCGTGGAACCCGCCGACGCCACGGTGCTCGACCTGGGCGACACCACCTTGCTGCCCGGTCTGATGGACATGGAGATCAACCTGCTCATCGGCGGCCCGGAGAATCCTTCCGGGTTGCCCAGCCCGATGCACGGGGTGCAGGACGATCCCGTCTATCGCACGCTGCGTGCCACGATCAATGCCCGCACGACACTGCTGGCCGGTTTCACCACCGTCCGCAACCTCGGGCTGATGGTGAAGACCGGCGGATACCTGCTCGATGTCGACCTGCACCGCGCGATCGAGCAGGGCTGGTTTCCCGGCCCGCGGATCGTGTCGGCGGGCCATGCCATCACCCCGACCGGGGGGCATCTGGATCCCACCATGTTCCAGCGCTTGGCCCCGCACATCATGCCGCTGTCGGTGGAGGAGGGCTTGGCCAACGGCGTCGACCAGGTGCGGCACGCGGTGCGGTATCAGATCAAGTACGGCGCGGGAGTCATCAAGATCTCGGCGTCGGGCGGGGTCATGTCGCACAGCACCGCTCCGGGCACCCAGCAGTACTCCGACGAAGAACTGCGCGCCATCGTCGACGAAGCCCATCGCGCCGGGCTGAAGGTGGCCGCCCACGCGCACGGCGACGCCGGCATCCGCGCCTGCATCCAGGCCGGCGTCGATTGCATCGAACACGGTTCGCTGGCCACCGACGACACCATCGCCATGATGGTGGAACACGGCACCTTCCTGGTCCCGACCAGTTATCTGTCCGAGGGCCTGGACGTGTCCAAGGCGCCGCCCGCCCTGCGGGAAAAGGCCGCGACCGTGTTCCCCAAGGCGCGGCGCATGCTCGGCAAGGCCATCGAGGCCGGAGTCAAGATCGCCTGCGGCACCGACGCTCCCGCCGTTCCGCACGGCGACAACGCCAAGGAGCTGTGGGCGATGGTCGACCGCGGGATGACCCCCGCCCAAGCGCTGCGCGCCGCCACCGTCACCAGCGCCGAACTCGTCGGCGCCGAGGACCGGGGCAGGCTCGCCCCCGGCCTGCTCGCCGACATCATCGCCGTTCCCGGCGATCCCACCCGCGACATCACCGTCACCGAACACGTGCGGTTCGTGATGAAAGGCGGTGTCGTGCACAAGAACACGACCGCCGACATCGCCGCCGCCGTGCCCGTCCGATAATCCCTCACCGCCAGGAGAAGGCAGATGCCCACCGGAATTCTCTTCGTCGAATCGCGCCCGAACTCCGCCGAGGAGGCCGCCGCCTACCACGACTGGTACGAGAACACCCACCTCGCCGAGATGTGCAAGCTCGACGGCGTCGTCGCCGCCCGCCGCCTCGCCACCGTCGACGGCGACCCCAGCTACATCGCCCTCTACGAGATCGAGGCCGACGACCTCGAGGCCGTGCGCGCGGCACTGGGACAGAAGTCCCGTTCCGGGGAGATGTCCGCGCCGGTGGGCTTGCAAGTGGATCCGCCACCGGTCGTGCGGTTGCTGCGCGACATCGCCGCCTACCGGCCCTGACCCCGGACGTCCGATGCGCGAACACACCAGCCTGTTCATCGGCGGCGAATGGCGGGCGCCCAGCACCGACCGCACCCTCGAGGTGATCTCACCGCACACCGAAACGGTGATCGCGCGGCTCGCGGCGCCGGACGTCCGCGATGTCGACCTTGCCGTGGCCGCGGCCAGGGAAGCCTTCGACCACGGTCCGTGGCGGGGCTTCGGCGCTGAGGAGCGCATCGGCATCGTCCGCGGCCTCGTCGACCGCTACACCCAGCGCGAGGACGAACTCGCGCGGCTGATCACCGCGGAAATGGGCGCACCGCTCCAATTCTCGCGCTCCGCGCACGCCCGGCTCCCCGGCGTCATGATGCGCTCGCTCGTCGATATCGCGGCGAACTATCCGTGGGAGGAGACCCGGCCCGGATACTTCGGCGCCGACATCCTGGTCTGTCACGAGCCCGTCGGCGTTGTCGCGGCGATCGTGCCGTGGAACATGCCGATGTTCCTCACGGTCGCCAAGCTGATCCCGGCGCTGCTGGCCGGATGCACCGTGGTGCTGAAACCCTCCCCGGAAACACCCCTGGACGCCTACCTCATGGCCGATTTGTTGCGGCACAGCGGTATCCCGCCGGGAGTTGTCAGCATCCTGCCCGGCGACCGCGCCATCGGTGCTCATCTCGTCGCCCATTCCGGTGTGGACAAAGTGTCGTTCACCGGCTCCACCGCCGCGGGCCGCCAGGTCGCCGCCGCGTGTGCGCCCGCGCTGCGCCGGGTGAGCCTCGAACTGGGCGGCAAATCGGCGGCGGTGGTGCTCGACGACGCCGACCCGGACCATGTCGCCGAGGGGATGAAGGAGGCCGCGCTCATGAACGGTGGGCAGGCCTGCGTCGTGCAGACCCGGATACTGCTGCCCCGCAGCCGGTATCACGAGTATGTCGAGGCACTGAGCGAGATGGTGTGGGCGCTGCGCGTGGGTGACCCCTTCGACGAGACGACCGACATCGGTCCGCTGGTGTCCCGAAGCCAGCAGGCCCGGGTGCGTGGCTACATCGACACCGGAATCCGCGAGGGCGCGCATCCGGCTGTCGGCGGCGCCGACATGCCGACCGGCTGTGACCGGGGATGGTACGTCCGCCCCACCCTCTTCACCGATGTCGACCCCCGGATGCGCATCGCCCGCGAGGAGATCTTCGGGCCTGTCCTGACCGCCATCCCCTACGCCGATGACGAGGAGGCGATCGCGATCGCCGACGACACCGACTACGGGTTGTCGGGCTCGGTCTGGTCGAGTGAACCGGCCCGGGCCCTCGCGGTCGCGCGCCGAATCCGCAGCGGAAG
Organism: Nocardia abscessus; assembly: GCF_015477775.1. Classification (GTDB taxonomy): domain Bacteria; phylum Actinomycetota; class Actinomycetes; order Mycobacteriales; family Mycobacteriaceae; genus Nocardia; species Nocardia abscessus_A. The sequence goes on from NZ_JADLQO010000021.1 coordinate 12,092, forward strand.
CTTCGGCATCAATCAGGCCTACAGCATGGACCCCGTCGCGCCCTTCGGCGGAGTCAAGGCCAGCGGCATCGGCCGCGAGTTCGGCCGCGAGGGGCTGGCCGGATACCTGACCACCAAATCCGTGTCCGGCATCTGATCGTCATGAGTGCTTCGATGACATCGCCACGCAGGTGGGTCAGGACGGCTGTGTCTTCGTGGTGCTGCCCGGCATAGACCCGTTCGAGCGTGGATGTTCACGTGCGAGTTCGACCGGCCGGCGTGGTCTTCGACTGCACGGCCACCGCTGCGGCCGTGCGCAACTTGATCCATGGTTGATGGCAAAAGCATTGGTGCACAATTGGATTGGAACGTTCCACCATAGACGGCTGTCAGTTGCGGCCACGCCTGCCACGCTGACGCCTGTCCCTCGGCCCGTGACCAGCGACACCAGGGTGACAGCACTGCATCCGAATAGCGAGGCCTTGCCAAGCCGATGGAAGCTTCGCCGCTGAAGCATGTCGCAACAGGGAGGCCGGCCCGCCTCGCTGCGGGCCCGAGACCTGCCCGGTGGAGCGGCGGCGGAAAGTCGTGCGCTCGCCGGTCTCGGGCGGCAGCGACGTCGCGGGAGCCCATTGACGGACCCAACTATAACGGCGACACTGTAACCATTATGGGTGGACGAGCTGCTGCTGGTGAACAGATCGACCCGGGCTCAGTCCTTCGTGGCCGGCCCCGCGACGGGATTACGAGCACGTCGCTGCCGCAGACCTCCGATCGATCGAGCGCGCGGGCGCGCAGTGCCCTTCGGACACGCGCGGCACTGATGCGTTCGGGACGGTGGGCGCTGGGTAGCGATCCAGCCGGAAGGATCGGCATCGCCGATCTGGCACGGGATGCCGGCGTCGCCACCGGGTCCTTCTACAACCACTTCGGTAGCAAAGACGAATTCTTCGACACCGTCATCATCGAGGTGATCGAGGACCTCGGGTGGATCCTCGACAGCGCCACTGCGGGTATCGATGACCCTGTCGGCATTGTCGTCGCGCACTTGCGTGCGCTCGGCGCGATCGGCGTCGGCCACCCTGATATCGGCGCAATTGTCCTTGCGATGGGGTACCGAATCCTGGAACAACCCCGCATCAGATCGCGCCTGGCCGCTGGCATTCGTGCCGGTATGTCGGCGGAGTGCTTCCACGTCAACGACCTGAGCGCCGCTCTCGATCTGGTCAACGGAGTCGTCCTGGCGATTCTGCGAACATCACAGCGCGATCCGGCCACAGTGACAGTGGCGTGGGTGGATACCCTCACCCAGCAGGCTCTCACCGTGCTGGGGCACCGTTGAGGCGGCGCAGCGAGCAGTGTGCGTCGGTATGCCGAATCAGGTGGAATCCGAATCGGTCGCCGCGGCATGCAGCGGTGCGAGGCCTGCGACGAGGAGGCCGAGTCCGAAGTGGAATTCGCTTTCCAGGGTTTGTGCGGGTAGGCAGTCGGCGACGGTGATGGTGGCGGGGAAGTGTGCCGGGTCGAGTTGGCGGAACAGGGTGGTGATCGAGGTGGGGTCGATATTGATCTCGGTGTCGTGGCCTTGTAGTTGCGCGGCGAAGCCGACGACGTAGCGAGCCAGGGTGGCGTAGATCATGGCTGCGGATTGCGGGGGGAATCCGTTGGCGAGCAGCATCGCCAGAACTTGCTCGCGCAGGCGCAGTGCGTTGGGGCCGGTGGGTACCTGTTCGATGAGCAGGGGAGCGACACCCCGGTGACGGTGCAGGGCGGCGAAGATGGCTTCCGCGGCGGCGATGCACGTGCGTTGCCAGTCGCCGTCGGTGGCGTCGTCATCGATCTCGACCTCACCCAGAACCCAGTCGACGACGTGCCCGATGAGTTCGGCGCGGTTGGCCACGGCCCGGTAGAGCACCGCGGTACCGGTTTCGAGGCGTTGGGCCAGAGTGCGCATCGACAGCGCCGCGGCGCCTTCCTCGTCGACCAGGCGTAGCGCGGTGGTCACGATCCGGTCGAAAGGAACGCGAGGGCGGCCGGGGGAGCGCCGGCCGGTGGTCTCGGCGTCGTCGGAGTCGGCGGTGGGCACGCTCGTATTCTCGCGGATCGGCGGGCCGGACATGTGATCAGCATATAACGGTCACGACGTCGCCTTTTTGGTTTGACCATACGGCAAATATTCGGCAACAGTGGGCGGGCGAGCCTCGGCGACGAGCGTCAGGGACAGTACGGTCGCCGTCGGCGTGGTCACGGGAGACGCGCGGGCGGCCCTGACATTCGCCCGGGAGTCGACAGCAAAGCGATCGGCGTGCACTGACAAGGTTGCCCGCCGTTCTTGCCCGCATTTGCTGCCGTACCTCTCAATGCGTGGAGCGCCGACGGTGTTCGGCCAGGCTGTCGAGCCCGAAATCCGAGCGCGGGTTGCGCCAGACCGAGTGGGCATGGTTGGCGTGACGCTGCGTGTTGTCGTATTCGATGAGCAGGTCGGGGCCCTGGATCCGGTAGTAGTGCGGTTCGCCGGACTCGAGGCCGCCTGCCCATCCGAAGTAGACCTCGTCGAGTACGTGGTCGGCTTCGTAGTGCGCAGCGTGGGCATCGGCGAGTGCTCTCGGCGCACGACCGGTGTACAGGCTGATCAGCTGGCGTAATACGTGCCGTTGCTCTGGGTCGAGGTCGCGCGCGGCCAAACCTTTGGGGGGAAAGGAAATCGCCATGGCGGCGTGGTCGGCTGCGGTGTATCCGCTACCGCTTTCGGCGCGCAGGTCGATATCGTCGACCAGCTTTCGCAGCGCCGGATCGGTGAACTTGCCGCGCCAGAGATCCTGCATGTGCATCATCGCGTCGCCGTGGGCGATGGTCGGCCGGTTGCCGGAGACGATGTCGGATATGGCACCGGTGTGCAGTAATGCTGTTCGATATCGGTCTGAGTCCAGCGACCGGGTCAGGTGCCGCGCCGCCTCTTCCGGCCCGCCCAGCGGCCGTAGTGTTCCACCGAGCAAGGCGGCACTGGCTGGATCGGCTCCGATGAAGCACGGTGTCGTCGCGACGACGTGTCCGCCGACGATGAGGTTGTTCAGCGAGATGTGGTGGCCGCCGAAGCGCCATGCCCAGACCGCGTCGCCCGGTCGGCCGAACAACCTCAGCCAGTACAGGCCGGGGTCGCGGCCCCGTTGCCGTCCCCAGTGGACGCGCCATCCTTCGACCTGATCGAGGACGTTCTCCAGGCCCATTACGGTTGCGACGGTCGTGTATCCGGCCTCGGACAGTCCCGATGCGACCAGTCGCATCGCCAAGCCCTGCTGGCGTGCGGTCTGGTCGCGAAGGGCAAGTCCACCGTGGTCGGTCGGGGTGTAGAACCAGCGCAGCCGCTCGGCCTCCGCGTCAGGAGCCAAAGGGGAGTCGAACTGCGCCTGCGCCAGTTGATTCGGGGCGAGTGATTCCAGCCATGCTGCCGCGCTGTCAGCCATGACGGTGGCGACCAGTGCGCGGCCCGGAGCAAGCGTGGCCTCATCCGGTGACATCGAGCATGACCTTGATCGCGTTGTCTCGCCGTTCGGCGTAGGTGTCGAATGCCTCGGCGATGTCTTCGAGCGCGAAATGATGGGTCACCAGGGCGCTGGTGTGCAGTCGTCCCCGCGATGCCAGCGACAGGGCCCTCGCTACCGAGCGTGTGCCTTCGCCGCGGACGGTGTTGATCGAGATCCCATTCATGACAGCGTGATTGAGGTCAGCCGTCACCGGGTGTTCGAAGAACCCCGCCAAAACGATTCTGCCGCCGCGCCTGACCATGTGGATCGCGTCGTCGACGGCACCGGCGGCGCCGGAGCACTCCACGACGATGTCGGGGCCGAGTCCGCCGGTGATCTCCCGGACCGCGGCGACGGTGTCCTCCTCACGGGAGTTCAGCAGGTAGTCGGCGTCGAATTGCTTCCCGATCTCCAGTCGGCTGTTGCGCGTGCCGACGAGCATCACCGGGTCGGCTCCGAGCTCGCGGGCGACCTGGACGGCCATCAATCCGATGGGGCCGGGACCGATCACTGCGACGCCGGCGCCGACCAGCAGCGAGTCGAGCACGTCGAACGCGTGCATCACGGTGCCGACGGTGGTCAGCACGACGGCCGAGTCGAAGTCGATGTCATCGGGAAGCCGGTACAGCGTGGAGACGTGGTTGACGACATACTCGGCGAAGCCGCCGTTGACCGTCATTCCCTGTACCCGATGGCCTTTGGCCTGGTTGCCGTAGTTCAAGCAATCCGTGTAGGAGCCGGACAGGCAGTTGAGGCATCGCATGCAGCCCCGATGCGCCTCGGTGACGACGCGATCGCCGGCGGCGAACTCGTCGACGGCGCTGCCGACCGCGACCACGACGCCCGCGTACTCGTGGCCGGGGATGAAGGTGTCCGGCACCGGGCCGGCTCCGTGGAAGAAGCGACGGCTGCGGACCTTGAGGTCGGTGCCGCACAGCGACGCCCGGTGAACCCGCACGAGAACATCGTCCGGGCCCGGACGGGGCACCGGCATTGTTTTGGTCTTGATAATTCCCGGTTCGCCGATTACCGCCGCGAGCATTGTTTCCGGCAAGGACATCGAATTGCCTTTCATTGTCCCTTTATGGTCACCAGGAGGCTATGTGAGGGAATTCTTTGCTGTCCAACGACACGAGGAAGGTCAGGGTCGGAGAACGCACGCCGATCGTCCGCTGTACTGGGCGTATAAGTTCAGCCTATAGGGTCCGGTGAATATTGGTATTGGGCACACTCGTCGGCGCGCTGTTACGGTGCGAAATATCTGGAAAATGCCGGCTTTATCGGCGTTCGGTCGAGGAGTGGACTTGGATCTCGAGATTGCCGGTCGAACCGCCCTGGTTCTCGGCGCGGGCGGCGGCCTCGGTGGCGCCATCGCGGAAAAATTGGCGGCCGAGGGCGCCGAGGTGGCGGTCGCCGATATCCATCGCGAAGCCGCCCGATCACGCAGCGACGCGATCGTCGCGGCCGGCGGCCGGGCCATACCGGTGGCATGGGACATCGCCGACCTCGACGCCATCGAAGGCAATGTCGCTCTGATCGAACAGACTCTCGGACCGGTCGACATTCTGGTCAACAACACCGGCGGGCCGCCGCCCTCGCCGATCCTGGGCCGGCCTTGCGCGGTATGGCTCGATCATTTCCGTTCCATGGTGCTTTCGGTGATCGCCATCAGCGACGAACTCGTTCCGGGTATGCGGACGCGCGGATGGGGCCGCGTCATCACCAGCGCCAGCTCTGGGGTCGTGGCTCCGATTCCCAACCTGGGCCTGTCGAACAGTCTTCGCGCCGCATTGCTCGGTTGGTCCAAGACGCTGGCGCGGGAAGTCGCCTCGGACGGCGTCACGTGCAACATCGTCGTGCCGGGCCGGATCAGCACCCGTCGCGTCGAGCGTCTCGACCGGATCAAAGCCGAAGCCGAGGGCCGAACCGTCGAACAAGTTGTGGCCGACAGCGTCGCCACCATCCCCGTCGGCCGCTACGGCGACCCCAGCGAATACGCGGCGACAGTGGCGTTCCTGGCGAGCGTTCCGGCGTCGTACATCACCGGCACGGTGGTGCGCGTCGACGGTGGGCTCATCTCCAGCCTCTGACACCCACAGCGACGAAGGATCCAACCATGGCCGTGCTCACCCGTGAGGCGAAGGGCGTCTTCGCCATCGCGCCCACACCCTTCGACGAGGAAGGAGCGGTGGACTTCGACTCTCTGCACCGTTTGGTCGATTTCTACGAATCGGTCGGCGTCACCGGGATCACCTTGCTCGGCCAGATGGGCGAGGCGCCCAAACTGTCCCACGACGAGGCGACACGAATCGTGCTTCACGTGTTGCGCAGGACTCGACTTCCGGTCGTCGTGGGAGTCTCCGCTCCCGGCTACGCGGCGATGCGCGCACTCACCTGTGAGGTCATGTCGGCGGGAGCGGCAGGCGTCATGGTCGCACCGCCCAACACCTTGCGCACCGACGACCAGATCGTGAGCTATTACGAGGGCGTCGCGGGCGTGCTCGGCGACTCGGTTCCCCTCGTGGTGCAGGACTATCCCTTGTCGTTCTCGGTTGTCATGAGCGCCTCGGTCATCGCGCGCATCGCCCGCGCCGTACCCAGCTGCGTCATGCTCAAGCACGAGGACTGGCCGGGGCTGGAGAAGATCAGCGCACTTCGGGGCCTCGAAGCCGAGGACGGAATGCCACGGCTGTCGATCCTGTGCGGCAACGGCGGGCTCTTCCTCGATTTCGAGACCGCGCGGGGAGCCGACGGCGCGATGACCGGATACTGCTTTCCCGAAATGCTGGTCGATGTGGTCGGTCACACCGCAGCGGGCCGCTCGGAGGAAAGCCACGACATCTTCGATGCGCATCTGCCGCTGCTGCGATACGAACAGCAGCCCGGTGCGGGCCTGGCCGTACGCAAGTACGTCATGCGGCGGCGCGGCCTGCTCGCCTCCGATACCCAGCGCACACCCCGAAGCGTGCTGTCGAACCGAGCGCGATCGGAAGTCGACTATTTGCTCGCCCGGCTCGCTCGCCGAGACCGGCGAGCGAACTGGGTCGAGTGACTCGCTCGTTCTACGTCTGCGGCCGACGGGGACGGCGGTAACTTCATCCGATGCGACTGCGCCAGCTGGAGTACTTTCTCGCCGTCTGGGAAAGCGGGTCGTTCAGCGCCGCCGCGGCACGGCTGTATGTCTCGCAGCCGTCGCTGTCGCAGCAGATGCGTTCGCTGGAGAAGGAACTCGGCGCGCAACTGCTCGAACGCGGCCGCCACGGCCTCGCCCTCACGCCCGCGGGACGGATCTTCCTGCCCCACGCCGAGCGTGTGTTGCGGGCTGTCGGAGAAGCTGCGGACGCAGTGCACCAAGTGGTCGAGGGGCGAAGCGGCGACGTGCACGTGCTGACCGTCCGGTCGATTGCCTCCGGCATCCTGCCTCCGAGCGCCGTCCGGTGGCACTCCCTGTTCCCGACCGCTGTCCTTCGGGTGCACGACTTCTCGCACCGCCGTGCTCTCGAGGAGGCGGTTCGCAACGGACAGGGCGACATCGCGGTCGGACCCCGGCCCGAATTGTGGGAGGGACCCGTCGTGTCACTCGGTTACGAGGAGATGGTGCTGGTCGGCCCGTCGGGGCGGGACACGGGTCCCACGGTGGAACATGCCGAACTTGCCGCAGCCGACTGGATCCTCTACGAGCCCGAGCAAGGCATGAGCGAGATAGTGGACCGGACGGCCACCGCCCTCGGATTCACTCCGCACGCCGTCGCGCGTACCGGGCAGGTGGCCGCCGCACTGCTTTTCGCCATGGAGGGCTTGGGAGTAGCCCTGGTGCCCAACAACGCCGTACCCGGCGGCTGGATACGACACGCCAGAAGGATCGGCCCCGGGGTCTACCGCGAGATCGTCGCCTACAGCCGCAGCACGCCGACGCAGCTGGCGCAGCGGTACCGAGACTTGCTCACCTCCCTCGAACTGCCGCTCACCTCGGTGACGGAGCTTCCGCCAGGGGCGTTGCGCTGCTAGTTGGGCCCCGTCATGGGTCATGTCGGCCGTGTCGGTGCCAGTGGTTCCGGGCCGGCTCGGCCGATCCGCGGTGGGGATGCGAGCGCTGGGAGATCGGGTGGCCGAGGATTGTTCGCCGAGCGCAGTGACGAGGTCGCGGTGCTGACATCTGCCGGGTAGCTGGTGCGCACACGGTTCGCTGTCCCATCAGGGCCTCGATACAGCCGAAGCATGATCGAAGCTTGCTGATCTACCTTGTACGCCAACCTTGCGGGCCGCGATCACGGTCCGAGGAATAGTCGTTCGCATGGTAGGCGGGGCAACGTCCGGCGATCATCGACGGGGTCGCGGGTCAGTTCGATTGTGCACCAATGCTTTCGACGCCAGTCGTGGACGAGATTGCGCACCGCTGCTGCGGTGGCCGTGTAGTCGAAGACCGTGTCGGCCAGCCAGATCCGAAGGTGCACATCGCCTTCGGGTGGGAACAATGCCTCGGCGATCACCTCGTCGCCTGCTCGGGCGTCGTAAGCGGCGATGGTCGTCCGGTCACGCTGTGGGGCGAATGTTCTGCGCGGATGTGTCGGGGATGCCGGGCCCGCTCGGAGTCATCGCTTCGATGGCGGCGCGAATGTCGTCGATGTCGTTGACGGTGATGTGACCTATATAGCCGTCGGGGCGCATGAGCAGCAGCGCATCTCTGGTCAGGCCGTACGTGCGGGCGAAGGCACCTGCCGGATCGGTCAATGCGTCGCAGGAGCGGAGTTCTGCGGTGTCGCCGGGGGCGATGACGAGGCGTTGGAGCTGCGCGCCGGTTGTCGGCCACCGCAGGCGGTCGAGTTCGGCTGCGGCCCACGCGCCGTAGGCGATGGCGGTGAAATGCGGTCCTCGGAAGATGTCGAACAGCCGCCGGCGAGTGCCTTCTGCGGAGAGGAGTTCGGCGTCGGGGGCGCGATCGCCCACGCGCAGGGTGGCCGTGCGTTCCTTCTCCGTGGCGGCCAGGGGGCCGCCGTGGTATGTCAGGGAGAGTTGTTTCTCGTCTTTGCCGCGCCGGATGCTCTCGGGGTCCAGCTTGCCGAGTCCTTCGTACTTTCGGGTGGACAGCCCCAGGACACCGGCGGCGATAGGCTGCCGTTCGGCTTCGTAGGTGTCCAGCAGCCGGTCGTCTGCGCCTGCGAGAACCTGGGCGAGCTTCCACCCGAGGTTGTAGGCGTCACCGATGCCGGTGTTGAGTCCTTGCGCGCCTGCGGGTGTGTGCACGTGGGCGGCGTCGCCGGCCAAGAATACCGGTCCCCGGCGGTAGCTCTCGGCGAGACGAATGTTGGGACGAAACTGCGACAGCCACCGAATGTTTCCCAGAGTGATGCGCTTGTCGTGGGTGTGTGAGCGGATCCTGTCGCTGATCTCGTCATGGGATTGCGGCGGTTGTTCGCCGGGGGCGAGCCGGATCATCCACTGGAACAGATCGGAGTGGGGTAGCGGACAGGCGCCGATGAACTGTCGCCGCAGCCCGGGCCACACGTGCCAGTACTTGCGCGACAAGCCGGTCACTGCGGCGTCGATGATGAGCATCCGGTCGGCTTCGTCGGTCGAGCCGCTGAACTCGATATCGAGGTGTTTGCGGACGCGGCTGCTGCCCCCGTCGGCGCCGACCAGGTACCGGGCCGTGACGGTCTCGACCCCGTCTGGCGTAGCCAGGTGGGCGGTGACCAGACCGGATTCGACGGTGAAATCGGTCAATTCCGTGCCGAGTTCGACGCGCCCACCCAGCGTTTCCAGTCGCGCGTGCAGCGCTCGCACGGTGCTGTACTGCGGTATCAGCCATGTGTCCGGGTACGGGACCGCGGCGGTGCGCTCGCCCTTGGCCATCATGCGCCACGGTATCGCCACGGCGCCGAGATGGATTCCCATCGGAGGATACGGACTGCCCTGCTCGAGGATGGCGGGCAGGGCGCCGAGGTCGTCGAGGATTTCCAGGGTCCGAGGCTGTACTCCCTTGGCCCGTGATCCGTCGAAGGAGTGAAGCGCCTTGTCGATGAGCCGAACGGCCACTCCGCGCCGGGCCAGATCGATCGCCAAGGCGGTGCCGGTGGGGCCGGCGCCCGCGATCAGCACGTCGGTTGTCGGCGTGATTGTCATGGCTTGTGCCGCCCTTCGTGAGATGCCAGAAACGACGCCACCGAGTCGGCGACGAGAGTGGGGGCTTCGAAAGGAGCCATGTGTCCGCAGTCCTCGATGACATCGCACCGCGCGGGTTCGAGGAGGTTGACGACCGTGTCGAGATTGCGGATGGGGGTGACGTCGTCATCGCGGCCCCACAGCAGGTTGACAGGCACGCCCAAGGTGCCGGTGTGCGCGTAGAGCGGCCCACGGTCGAAGAGTGGGAAGTGTTGCAACGTGTCGAAGAAGGCATACATCGAGCCCTCGTACCGAAACGCGTCGAGAACGATCGCGGCCAGCTCGCTAGCGCGTGCGGGGTCCCGTACGTTGTGACCGAGGTGCTGGTGCAGGATCCGCCGCCCGAAGTATTTCGCGATCGGACCGGCGCTCCAGTCCTTGCTCAGCGCAAGTCGTTGAATCGCCGGTTGGCGACCGAGGCCGGCCGGACCGACCAACGTCAGCGTGGCAGCGGAGGCGTGGTGGTGCCTGAGGTAGGCCATGGTGACCAGCGCGCCCATCGATGTGCCGACCAAGTGGTGAGGCTTGGGCAGGTGGAGTTGGGTGATGAGTTCGCCGAGTTGCCGCACGAACAGCGCTTCGTCGTAGGGGCCTTGGACGCGGTCGGAGTAGCCGCGTCCGTAACCGCTGTAGGCCAGGGTCCGCAATCCTTGGGCGTGCAGTGCCGCGGCCATCGCGTCCCAATAGAACAACGGGATCATCAGTCCGCCGGTGAGGACCACGATGTCACCGCCCTCAGGGCCGGTCAGTTCGTAGTGTGCGATGCCGTCGGACAACTGGATATAACTGCCGCGCAAACTCCGGCGCGCTGCGGCGTCGAGCCGACGGTCTTCTGTGGCAGCGGAAAAGTACTTCATCGGCTCACCCCGCTCTGCGGCAGGGAAGTCAGGTACTCGCGGATCGCCTCGGCGACCCACTGGGGGTCTTCCTCCGGGAGCAGGTGACCGCCCTCCGGATGAACCTTCTCGATACTGCCTGCGATATCGCGGGTGAAATGCTGCCCGTCCATACCCGCGCTACGCAACACCAACGTCGGCACCGCGATGGCGGGAATCTCGCCGCTGCGGTCGGGCTGGTCGGTGTTGACGAAGTCCACAAACGCTGAACGGTTGCCGCGTCTGTTCCAGAGCCGGTGGGCGCGATCGACCATCGCCTCGTCGACGATCCCGGAATGCGGGCCGACAGCCTGGCGCAGGCTGCGCTCGACCGCGCGGCGCGGCATGACTCGCCGCAGCAGTTGTCCCACGACCGGATTGCGCGCCAGTCGCATCCCTGACGGCAGCTCCTTTTCCGGATAGCCGGTGGCATTGATCAACACCAAGGCGGTGACTCTGTCGGGCCGATCCAGCGCCATATTCCACGCGATGTTCCCCCCGAGGGAGTTTCCGGCCACCGCGCAGCGAGGGACACCGACCGCATCGAGGAACCGCGCGAGCGTGGTGGCGTAAATCCCCACCCGGTAGTCGCGGTCGGGCCGTGGTCCGGTGACGCCGAACCCGGGTAGGTCCGGGCGGATGACATCGAAGGCGTCCTGCAGCCGAAGTGCCACGGCCTCCACTCCGTGCAGGGAGGACGCGCTGCCGTGCAGTAGAAGCACGGTCGGACCTGTTCCGGTGCGCTTGTAGTGCACCTGCATGCCGTCCACCACGACGAATTGCGAGTCGGGCTGGATGTCGCGGTCGAGTTGGTCGCTCATAATGGTTACAGCGTTGCCGATATGTGGATGGGTGTCAAGGGCGACCGGGCAGGCTGCTTGACGCCGCGATGAAATATCGGTCACACTGTATCCGTATTGTTAGCTTGATCGCTCGACCTTCGAGCGTGGGATGGTTCGCCCTTCGCCGGTTGCCGACCCGTGCAGGCCCGAGGCGCGAGCACCTGGTCGAGCCACGAAGGGGGCGTACCGGTGTCTGCGCTGGACGCATCCCGGTTCGGGCTGTCCGCTGATTTGCCCTCGCGGGTGACGGGAGAAACGAATGAGCCGCACACTGTTGCGTGGTGCGCAGGTGATCACCATGGCGCCGGATCGTCCCGACGCCGAGAAGGTCGACATCCTCATCGAGGGCGACCGGATCATCGAGATCGGTGATCGGCTCGATCCTGTGGGTGCTGACGTCGCCGACTTCGCGGGCCGGATCGTCATTCCTGGGCTTGTCAACGCTCACCTGCACTCGTGGCAGACGGCGATGCGCTTCGCGGGCGCGGACTGGTCTCTGCCGGAATATCTTGTCCACGCTCACGGAGTTGCTGCGCGACACTATCGCCCGCAGGACATATATATCGGGACGTTCGCCGGGGCCCTCAACCAGATCGACGGTGGTGTGACGACCATCGGCGATTGGTCCCACAATTGCGTGACACCGGACCACGCGGACGCGGCGATCGACGCGTTGCAGCAAGCGGGCATCCGAGCGGTGTTGCTGCATGGCACTCCGCACGGTCTGCGCGATCGGGTGCACGACACCAGGGAGATCGACCGCCTTCTCGGCGGAGCGATCGCCACGAGCGAGTTGCTCTCACTGGGGATGGCCGTGGAGGGCCCGCAATTGTCGAAACCCGAAGTGGCGGTGACGGATCTACGTGCGGCCGCCGACCGTGGATTGTTGGCGTCGATGCACCAGAGTGCCGGTCCGCCCGGTCCGGGCTGGCAGGCCGTCAGCGCCGCCGGCTTGTGGGGGCCCTTGACCAACATCGTGCATGGCACGGGTTTGACCACTGCTTGGGTGAAGCTGTTGATCGAGGCCGGGGTCAGTTTCACAACGACGCCGGAAAACGAACTGGGCCAGGGTCATTGCGCGCGAGTGACCGATCAGCTGCTGGGCATGGGCGCGGCACCGTCGCTGGGTACCGACACCGAAATCGTCGCGCCGGGGGAAATGTTGGTCGCCGCGCGGCTGGTGTTGGCACGCCAGCGCGGCCTCGCGCATGAGCAGGCGCACGCACAGACCGGCCTGGGTGCGCCGGTGGTCTCGCTCGGTGTGAAGCAGGCGCTGGCGTGGGCGACCGTTGAGGGTGCGCGCGCGCTGGGCATGGCCGACCGGATCGGCCGCATCGAGGTGGGCATGCAGGCCGATCTCGTTGTGATCGACGCACGTGCGCTCAACCTGTGGCCGCTCCACGATCCGATTGCCGCGGCGCTGCATGCCAACGTCGGCAACATCGAAGCGGTCATGATCGCAGGACGCTGGCGCAAACGCCGCCACCAGCTCGTGGACTGTCCTGTGGACGAAATCATGGAGGCATTGCAACGGTCGGGTGAGCGTTTCGTCGACCGGATCAACGCGACGGGCCGTGTCGCGCGCATTCGACGGCGCGTAGTGGGGCACGTGGTGCGTCGGCAGTTGCAGCAGCAAGCGCGTGGATTGGCGCACGATGCGCTGACATCGCAGGAAAGCCCGTCACAGGACCGTTGAGGCTACCTGTCGACCTGGGCGCGTCGAATACCGCGGGGCCGGTGTTCAGTAGCGGGGAACGGCACTGCGCCGCAACAGCTCCACCGCGTCGACGCGTTTCCTTCGATCCATATCCGAGTGCAAGGGTCGAGGTCGCGACGCGTCTATTTCGTCAGTCCGAGCAGTGCGGCGGTGAGACCGTAGTCAGGACCGAAATCCTGCATGTTTCCGGTACGGCAGCCGTCGGCTTTCATCTGGATTCGCTCGCAGAACAGGCTGACTATTTCACCGTTGAGGGCGGTGAAGAGCATCATTTTTACACGGGCATGTCCGTGCTGTCGGTCGATCACGTTGTCGATGTTCTGAAACACCATGGGTGTCAGGTCGACAACCTCGGTGAGGCCGTGGGCATTGGCGCGGAGCTGGTCGGTCACGTTCGTCAGTCCGGCCAAGGTATCCGCCAGCTGGTGCTGGTACTGCCCGAACGTGCCTGAGGTGTTGGCAAGGAAGGCGCTGAGCTGGTCCAGCGTAGCCTGCAGACCGGGTGCCTGCTCGGCGAGCACCCCGTTCATCTGGGTCACTTTGTCACTGAAATCCCGCACCGCGCGGTCGTTTTCCGCGAGCATCGAGGTGAGTTCGTTCAGTCTGATGATGATATTCGAGACCGCGTCCTTGTTGTCGGTGCCGACCTTCAGCGCGCTCGACAGCGCCTGGAGAGTGTCGCGGATCTTCGTGCCGTTTCCCTCGAGGAGCGGGTGCAGCACTCGGCCCGACAGCGGGCCGGACCCTTCCATCTCGTCGTGCGGCTTCAGCGCGGCGGTGAACTGATCAATGGTTTGGATGAGCGTGTCGAGCTCGACAGGAGTCTTGGTCCGCGACTTCGGCAGGTGGGCACCGTCGGCGAGCGTCTCGCCATGGGAATAGACGGGCGAGAGCTCGATGTGGCGGTCGGTGACGATGGACGGCGAGATCAACACAGCCATCGCGTCTTTCGGGATCTTCACTTCGGACTTGATCGACAGATACACCTCGATGAGGGTGCTCTTCACTACGATTCTCTCGACCCTGCCGACCTCGAGCCCCAGCACCGTAACGGGATTGCCTACATAGACGCCGGCGATATTGTCGAAGTCGGCAGTGATGCGCGTTGGTTCATCACCCACGTGCGGCAGCAGCGAGCAGCCGCTCACCGTGAGCGCGGCGACGCCGACGGCGAATGCCTTGACCGCGTTGCACTTTGTCCGGGCAGCGAATGTCAGCATGGATATCCCCTGTGGTCTCGCATGATGCGCGACCTCTCTGTCAGACGAATAACGTGGTTTACGATCGTGGGCTGGGCGGGGTTCGGTTGCGACTCCCGGAAACTGGTCGTCGATACCTATCGCCATGCCGGCCACCCACGGCAACTCATCGCGTCTCAGCGGGCTGCACGACGCTTGGACGGCGCGGGAATCAGACGCGCGTAGGACAACGACTCCATCGGAGACCTTCCTTGCATTGTCGCCACCAGTAGGCGCCGGAAGCCCGGCCGCGCCTACGAACCGTCGGCCGGCGCGGCATTGGCGAAGACGCCGGCCTATCTGGGTGTCGTACGTGCCACTGTACAAGTTTCCGGCAACGATGTGTCCGAAATACGTGAACTGGGTGACAATGCTCGCGTCCCCGATAGACGCGCCGGTCGCGGCGCAGCTCAGAACCCCCGCTCGATCCAGTGAGCCAGTTGGGGTGCTTCGGTGCCTATGGTGGTGCCGTCGCCGTGACCGGTGTACACCTGGGTGTCTTCCGGTAGGGCCAACAGTCGCTGCTGTATCGAACCGATGATGGTGGGGAAATCGGAGAAGGAGCGGCCGGTCGCGCCTGGCCCGCCTGAGAAAAGTGTGTCTCCGGAGAACAGGGCTTTGGCCTCGGGCAGGTGCAGGCAGATGGAGCCTGGTGAGTGTCCGGGAGTGTGGATTACCTCGACGGTGGTCCCAGCGATCGCGATACGTAGCGAGTCGGTGGCAGCCCAGTAGCGCTGTCCCGGGTGGCTCATGTCCCAGAGGGTTTGGTCTGCGGGATGTAACAGCACTGGTGTGTAGAGTTTTTCGCCGAGCTGGGGGGCGAAGGTGATGTGATCGTTGTGGCCGTGGGTGCAGATGACCGCGACGACGTTGCGGTTGCCGACTGTTTGGATGATCGCTTCGGCATCGTGGGCGGCGTCGACGACGATGACCTCTTCGTTGTCGCCGATCACCCACACGTTGTTGTCGACTTCCCACACACCGCCGTCGAGTTCGAAGGTGCCGCTGGTCACCACGCGGTCGATGCGGAGCCCCCCGCTCACAGGATGACCACTGAGCGGAGCACGTCACCGGTGTGCATCCTCTGGAAGGCCGCCTCGACCCGGTCGATCTTGATGCGCTCGGTGACGAACTTTTCCAACGGTAGCCTGCCTTGCTGGTAGAGGTCTACCAGGACCGGAAAGTCTCGTTCGGGTAGGCAGTCGCCGTACCAGGACGACTTCAACGCGCCACCGTGGGAGAACAAGTCCAGCAGCGGCATATCGAGCCGCATGTCGGGGCTCGGTACACCGACGAGTACCACGGTGCCGGCCAAGTCGCGGGCATAGAATGCCTGCTTCCACGTGTCGGGGCGACCGACCGCATCGATGACGACATCGGTGCCGTACCCGTCGGTGAGTTCCTGCACGGCGGCGACTACGTCGACGTGGGAAGCGTCAACGGTGTGTGTGGCGCCCAGATCCCTGGCCCAGGCGAGCTTTTGTCGATCGCGGTCCACGGCGATGATCTTCGATGCGCCGGCCAGACGTGAACCCATGATCGCGGCGTCGCCGACACCGCCGCAACCGATGACTGTGACGGAATCGCCACGGCCTACGTTGCCCGTGTTCACCGCGGCACCCAATCCCGCCATCACGCCGCAACCGAGCAGTCCGACGACGGCAGGTTCGGCGGTGGGGTCGACTTTCGTACATTGCCCGGCGTGTACCAGCGTCTTCTGCGCGAACGCCCCGATACCGAGCGCCGGCGTGAGCTTCGTGCCGTCCTCGAGTGTCATGGGCTGGCTGGCGTTGAATGCGCTGAAGCAGTATTGGGGACGGCCGCGTTTGCAGGCGCGGCATCGACCGCACACTGCCCGCCAGTTCAAGATGACGAAGTCGCCGGGTTTCACCGAATCCACGTCAGCACCGACGGTTTCGACGGTGCCGGCGGCTTCGTGTCCGAGCAGGAACGGGAACTCATCGTTGATCCCGCCCTCCCGGTAGCTCAGATCTGTATGGCACACCCCGCACGCGGCGATCACGACGACGACCTCGTCGGCGCCCGGGTCGGGAATGATGATGTCGGTGAGCTCGACAGGAGCTCCTTTCGCACGAGCGATTACGCCGCGCACCTTCTGGGGCATTTGGTTCCTTTTCTTCACGGAGCTGGTAAGCATGCGCCGGTCGACGAGCCACCGGGACTCATCCGGCACTCATCGGGTGGCGCCGGACAGTGTCATCAGATACGCGAGGACGAGCAGAGCTGTGATGACGGGCGCCCCCGACCCACCGGAAGGCGCTGAGAGACAACCCGGCGTGCGAGGCCAGCTCATGCTGCCCTTCCTGGATGCGCTGCCGCAGGGCTATACGCAGCCGGCCATCTTCCTCAATGCGGCGACGGATTTCCGGATCCCGTAGGCGACAACCGTCGGCCGCCTGTCGGCCTGTTTCCAGGTGAGCAGAGCGGCTCCGTCCGCGATGCTGCCCTCTACACTGGTCGGTTCGCCGACGAGTGGCAGCGGCCCAACGATTTTGATAGAAACCCCCAGGATTTCGGTCCAGAAGTAGTCGTCGGTGGCGTACGTGGAAGCTGCGAGCCCGAGGGCCGAGGCGGCGGCGACCTTGCCTTGTGCGACAGCGTTGGACCAGAACGGGGCCCGTAGGCCGTCGCGGATCGAGTAGGCGACGTCGCCGGCCGCGTAGACCCCGGCGATTGCTGTCGCACACAAGTGATCGATACCGATGCCGCGTTCGTCGGCTACGCCGGAACCATCGAGCCACGACGTATTCGGTACCTCCCCGGCGCAGGTGACCACGAGGTCGGCGGTCGATTCCGATCCATCGCCGAGAATGACACCGCAGACCGGATCGCCTGTGAGCGTGACCAACCGGGGAGTCTGCACTATCCGCACGCCGTGTTGTTCGGCCCGTGCGCATACGGCGTCGGAGAGGAAAGGTCCGAGGATGCGCCGCAACGGAGGGGCGACATCGATCACGGTGACCGCGATGCCGCGAGCGACGCAAGCGCTGGCGACCTCCATTCCCAGGAATCCCGCGCCGACCACGATCGCCGAGGTGGCGGTCGAGAGCCTGGCTCGCAACGTCCGCGCGTCCTCGAGTGTCCGAAGGACCAGTTCGCCGGTCTGTCCACCGGTGGCCAGCCGCCGTGCGTCGGCGCCGGTTGCGGCGATGAGCGCGTCAAATGCGAGGGTGCGGCCGGTTGCTGTGGTGATTGTGCGGGAGTCGAAATCGGTGGTGACGGCGGCTTCGCGGAGGAGATCTACCTTTAGGTCGTCAAGCCGATACGGCAGAGAGCCCTCCGAATCCGGGTCGTGCAGAACCGCCTTCGACAATGGTGGTCGCGAGTAGCCGCCGAGTTCGTCGGCGCCGATGATGGTCAGTCGACCGGTGTGTCCCAGGGTGCGCAATTCACGCGCCGCGGTGACCCCGGCGATGGACTCGCCGACGACGACGATCGAACGGGGGGAGGTCATGACTGCTCTCGCAGGATCGCTACCGGGCAGGAACTGATGGCTGAGCGCGCGGCGGTGACGTGCTCCTCGGGGACGTCCCCGCCCTCGAATCGGTAAGTCAATTCGCCTGCGTCATCGAGCTCGAACACTGCGGGGGCCTGCTCGGCGCACATGCCATGGCCTTCGCAGCGAAGGTAGTCGACGGAGATCTTCATTGCGATTCGTCCTTCAGGCGGGAATGAGTTGCAGGGGAAGGTTTTCGAAGCGGTGGATGATGTTGTTCATCGCCCACTGCGGTCGTCCGGTGATCTCGATGCGTTCCACGCGTTCGAGCAGTGCGGCGAGGATGGCCTGGGTTTCCAGCCGGGCCAGGCCCTGGCCTGCGCAGCCGTGGGTGCCGTGTCCGAAGCCCAGTTGGCGGGATGCGTCGCGGCGGATGTCGAAAGTGTCGGGAGAATCCCACTCGAGTGGATCCCGATTCGCGGAGGAATACATCACCACCACCCGTGCGCCCTCCGGAATGGTGACGCCCGCCAGTGCGACGTCACGAATTGTCCTGCGAGAGAACGCGCGCAGCGGTGATTCGTAACGCACCACTTCATTGACCGCATTGGCGATCATCGTGGGGTCGGACCGCAGTAGCTGCCACTGGTGCGGATGGGCGGCGAACAGGTACAGGGCGCTGGAGATCGCGCTGATCGTGGTGTCCAGTGAGGGTGCGAGAAAGTCGATCATCATGGCCGGGCACTCGTTGTGCGCGATCTTGCCTTCATCGGCGGCTTGGAGGATCTCCGCACCCGCGCTGCCGGGCAGCAGCTGCCGGTCGCGAGCAAGGCGGCGGGTAAACCGCATCATCTCCATGCCGGCCGGAGCGGTTCGGATCGATTGGTTGTTGATCGGCCCGAGGGAGTCGAAAGTGGCTCCAGCCCAACGCAACAAGTTCTCGCGGCCGTGCTGTGGCCATCCGATCAAATCGGGTACGACCGACATCGGCAGCGTGGTAGCCAATTCGACGCCGTCGATCTGGCCACGTGCTACAGCAGCTTCGACGGCCGTGACCGCTTGCCGGTCGACCGTCTCGCGCATCGAGCGCAATGCCTTGGGTGTCAACCGTCGACCCAGTAACGCACGCCGCCGACTGTGGTCTTCGCCATCGCTGTTGAGGGTGGTGCCACGCGAAAGGCGGTTGGCGACAGGATTCAGTCCGACGCCCTCGCCGGAGATGAACGTGTCGTCATCGAGTAGGACAGCCTTGCACTCGGCATAGCGCGGTAGCGCGTACGCCCGCTGCCTTGCCAACCACACGACCGGACCCAACTCGCGCATCCGGGCGTAGTGCGGATACGGGTCCGTGATCGCCTGCCGCGAGTACAGGTCCGGCTGGTAAACGGGGACACCAGCAGTCTTACGCATCGCAACTCCTCAACACCAACGTTCGTCCGTCGTTGGCTCATCACCGGATCGCCCCGGCCGAATGCCGCCTCGAACTGGATTCGAGCTACTGGATCGTCGGGCCGATCTGTGGCCTGCATCTCAGGCTAGCCATTTGATTGACTATGTGTCAATGACATGGGATCAACTTGTATTTACCACGGTGGCGGCCCAGTATCGGAGTAGGCGATCGGCAGGCGACAGGAGGGACACCGATGACCGCGACAACCGGGAAGGGACGGACGACCATGCGTGCTGCGCAGGCCGCCGAGACCCGCCAGCGCCTCATCGACGCCGCAGTCGCAGTGTTCTCCGAACACAGCTACGACGAGGTGGCCGTGGCTGACATCGCAAAAGCCGCCGGGGTGGCCCATGGGCTGCTGTTCCATTACTTCGGCAACAAGCGTGGCATCTATCTGGCGGCCTTGCGGGATGCCTCCGACCGGATCGTGCGAGTTCAGGGGCTCAATCCCGAGCTTCCGGTCGTCCAGCAGATCCGCGCGGGGTTCCGCGCTCACCTCAGCTATCTCGCCGCACACCGTGGGCTGGCGCTGCGGTTGGTTCTTGGCGGAAGAAGCGCTGATGCCGAGGCGTTCGAGGCTTTCGAAGCGGGCCGATGGCAGACGATCCAGGGGTGGACCACCCTGCTGGGACTCGACCCTCAGGTCCCCGCCTTGCGCATGATGATGCGGTCGGCCGCGGGTGCGATCGATGAGGCGACCCTCTACTGGCTGCAGAACGGAGAACCGTTCGATGTCGAATCCATGATCGACGCCCTGATCCCGATGGTGGTCGCCGGGTTGCGTGCCGCCGCCCAACTCGATCCTGCCCTCGATGTGGACACCGCCACGCGAGCATTGCTGGATAGTCGCAGGCGGTGAAGGTGCACCAGTGCGGTGCAGAACCCTTCGTCGGGTATACGGGTTCACGGCGTTTGCGGATTCCTCGGTGACACCTCGGCTACCTATCTCGCCGCTACGCAGAGCCAGCGTTGATACCGTGCGGATTTCCCTGGTGAGATCGATCTGATCGGTGTCGGCCCAGGCCGCTGCCACCCCGAAGCGGCCCCCAACCCATGACGGTTCAGATAACGGCGTCGAGCGTCATTGGGGATGGGCCTTTGCGTGCGTGGTTGTGAGCCTGATCAGAGGATGTCGAGAGCGGCGCGCACAATGCTGTCGGTATCGATGCGGCGATGGTCACTTTGGTGTCGTCGTGATGGATCAGCGGGTACCCTCCCGCGACGACCTGTCGGCGGCAGCGTTCACGCGCTGCGGGGTCGGCCGGAACCGCGGCCAATGTCTGATCGACGGGCCGGGTCGACAGCCGCAGGTAGGCCGACGTGCCGCCGGGACGGCCGAGTCGGCTGAGGCAGGCGAGCAGAGTCCATTCGACATCGAGGGAGAATGCCGGTTCGTAGCTGATACAGCCGGGTTGTTCGAGACCGATCGACGGTGTCTTGATTGATTGGTGGGCTCCGCCTTCGGCAGCCAGAGTGACATCAATGGCGTCAAGCGCACCAACACCGCCCTGGTGATGCGCGAACTTGTCGACTACCGCATCCAACCGCTGGTCGCCGCGCACGAAAACGGCGAAGACGAAAGCCTCGCCCGTCAGCTACGTGGAGACTCTCGGCGAGCAGATTGACGGAATCGTCATAAGCGAGCTTATGTGCACTGATACGTTCGGGGCGGTGTCACATCGGTGGACACCTCGAGGCGATCGCGTGCCGGTTAGCTCGGGGTCGGTCGCCGATCGCGGAGGTAGGTGAGGAGTGGAGATGGGTGTTTCGGGTGGTAACACCGGTCACGTGCGCTTTTTCATCGACAACGTTCTGCCGTCATGACCGCAGAACGTGACAGTGCACCGGCTGGTTGGATCCGGGGCCTTACTCCCCGAGACCCGGCGGTTCTGAATCGCTCGATGCTGCCGTCGGCCAAGGTGCAGGATTTGTGCGGTCGAGTTGGGCCGGGGCCGACGGGATGGGCGGTCGAACTGGGCCAGGCCATGTCACGGCGGATCATCGTGGAGGTTCCCGAACTGGGGATCGACGGAATCACCGAGATGGTGCGTGCGGGATGCGAAGCCGTGGCCCTGGAGGCCGTCGCCGCATTCGCCGACGCACAGGACTTCACCGTTGCAGCTGCCCCGGAAGCCCTGATCGGTCCGGGCGAGGTGGTCAGCCGAGGCGTTGGCGTCGAGCACATGCTGCGCAGCATCCAGGTCGGGCACTCCTTCGCTGCTCAGCAGGCATTCGACGCCGTCGAAAGTTTGGTTCCCGCACGTGACCGAACCGCCGAGATGCGGCGCATCTATGAGTTACTGTTCGCGCTGTCCGATCGCCTCGCCACCGCGATGGCCCGCGAGTACGGCAACGCCCGCGAGGTGTGGTTGGCAAGTTCGGCCGCGATCCGAATGGAGATCGTCCAGGAGATTTTGCACGGCGACCCGGTGCCGGTCGAACGCGCTGTTCGTTTGCTGAGCTACGACCTCACCCGGCACCATCTGGCACTGATCGTATGGACAGACGACTACACCTCGATCGCCACCCAGCGGCTCGAGCAGACGGCCGCCGACGTGCTGCAGGACTGCGGATGCACATCAAGTCTGGTCATGCCGGTCGGCATGCGCCGCGTGTGGGCCTGGGGCTCAACTGTCCGTCGCTCGCCCGCACTACCGGAGGCGACAGGGGCGAGGATCGAACCCGGCATCCATGTAGCCATGGGTCTGCCGGGAAACGGCGTCGCCGGATTCATCAGCAGCCACCGACAGGCGCTCGACGCCGCCCGTGTCGGCACGATCTCGCCGAGTAAGCGGTCGCTTGCCGAATACGGCGAGCTCGACCTGGTCGCGATGCTCAGCTCCGATCTGGACCAGGCAAGAGAGTTCGTCCAACGTGAACTCGGCGCCCTCGTCGATCCTGCGGACGCCACGGCCACCATCCGCACCACTCTCAAGTGCTACCTCGATGTCGAACGCAGCCTCAGCGCGGCTGCCGCACAGCTGCATGTGGCCCGCAATACCGTCGCCTATCGGGTCCAACGTGCCGAACAGCTGCGCGGCCGAAAGATCCAGGATCGACGCATGCAGCTGCAGGCCGCACTCGCACTTGCCGAGGAACTCGGTGCTGTAGTGCTGGACCCGCCGACCTCCTGAACGGCTGCCCCACCCGCGGAGCCAACGGTGAATTGGATTCCGGTCCAAAACCCGGGCGAGCGTTTGGACCGCAGACCAAGCACCGTGCCCGGCACCGGACATTCAATGACAGCGTTCGCATTCAAACCCCCGACGCCGTAGCAGCGGCATCGCGGTAATCGCTGGGAGACACCGATGTCTGCACACCCGTCACCTGTGCCGCCCGAGGTCCTGGAACGCATCGAGCAGCGCGTTCCCTGGCCGGCGGTGGCCCTGATCGACCATGCCGACACCATGCGAGAAGACACCTCCGGTGTGAAGTCGGCGGGCACCAGGCGCCTGGCGCATCGATCCTGACCGCGTTGTGGTTTCGGCAGTTGCGGCCGCAGAACCGGGTTCGGTCGAACCCCATGCGCCGCCTGTTCTGCACGCAATCAACTACCTGCTCGGCGAACTCGACGTCGCCTGCCTCACCACCCTGCGCGCGTTCGGCGGGTTACAGAGCTACTCCGGCCGAATCAAGGAGCCCGACCCGGTGGACCACTCGACCGGGTCGGTCGATATCGCGGCGACCGCACCGATCTGGGGCGCGTCGGCGCGCCGCTGCGTCGATGATGACGCGATCGCCGGCGCGGCACTCGACCTCGTCGACTGAGCGCGTCCGTACAGCTACCAGCAAACCATTCGGAAGGCGACCATCATGGTCACTTATCTAGCTCGCTTCCGCGCCGACAGCGACATCCAGTGGGGAGTCGTCACCGGCGCGGCAATCACCCCGCTGCAGGGGACCTACCGGACAACCGGCGAGCTCATCGAGCACGGCAGACTGGATTGGCAGGCTGCGCGCGAACGGCCGCCCGTTTACCCCGTGGAGAGCGTGGAGCTGCTGTCACCGGTCACCACACCGTGCCGCGTGATCTGTCAAGGCGCCAACTACCGCCAGCATGCCATCGAGTCGGGCATGGATCCAGACGCCCGCGCGTTCAATCTGTTCTTCGACAAAACCGATGCTTCGATCACCGGCCCGCACAACTCGGTCGTGCGCCCCGCACATGTGCAACTGCTCGACTTCGAGATCGAACTCGCCCTCGTCATCGGTAGCAGCATCGAAAAACCGACGACGGTCACCGACGAGAACTTGGACAAGCATGTCTTCGCCATCACGATCGCCAATGATCTGTCCGCCCGTGACGTCCAGCTGCCACAGGGCCAATATTTCAAGGGCAAGAGCTACCGCGGCTTCTGCCCGCTGGGCCCTTTCCTGGCGGTTCCCGGCCTTGCGGATTGGTCCTTGCTCGACAACCTTGACCTGCGGCTGGAGGTCAACGGTCAGCTGCGCCAATACGACAACACGAGCAATATGCTCTACCGGCCGGCCGAGACGCTCACCGAACTCACCGAGTTCTGCAACCTCAGACCTGGCGACGTATTGCTGACCGGAACACCGCATGGCTGCACCGCCACAACTCCGCCGCCACTGCTACGCCGGCTGGCGACCGCGCTGCTGCCGGAGGATCGGCTGTGGGAACTGTTCATTCGCCAGAACCGGCGAAAGCCCTATCTCGCACCGGGCGACGTCGTCACCGCCTCCATCCGCAACAGCTCCGGATCCATCGACCTGGGCACCCAGCGCACAACCATCACCGCACCCCGCACCCATGGAGAGCGCAATGGCATCTGACACCGCACCGACCTCATCCGACGCCGACGCTATCGCACCCGAGCTCCTCGCCCACTGGGTTGTGAAGACAGCGCGCAGCAAGCAGATGATCGCCTGGTACAGCAACGTCTTCGGCGCCCACGTTGTGCACGAGGACCGACGGATCGCGTTCCTGACCTGGGACGCCGAAAGCCACCGCCTCGCGCTGCTCAAAGTCCCCCGGCTATTTCGATACCTACTGCCCTTGGCCAAGTTCCGCCGAAAGTTCTACGGCATCGACCACCTCGCCCTCACATTCGGCACCCTCGAACGGCTACTGACCAGCTACGAGCGGCTGAAGAAGCTCGGTATCACACCCGTGTGGTCGATCAACCACGGCCCGACCACCTCCCTGTACTACGAAGACCCCGACGGCATACGGCTGGAATTCCAGACCGAGAACTTCCCCACCGCGGCGCAGACTTCCGACTACCTGCGCGGCATCGCCTTCGCCACCAACCCGATCGGCGTCGAGATCGACCCTGATTATCTGCTCGAACGACTACGCAACGGCGACGACCCCGCCGCTCTACTCGAACAAGGCGCAGGCACCCGACCTGGTACGACCGCACGCACCAACAAACGCACTATCACCTGGAAGACGCTGTAGCGCATGACTTTACGACCGAACGTGATCGTCGGAGCCGGGGCCACCGGATGCACGCTCGCCCTGCTCTCAGCCACCCTCGGAGTGCCCACCACTGTCATCCAGCGGCGCGCCGAGTCTCAACTCCACCCCGCGGCAAACTCATCGCAACCCAGGCGGAACCGGCGAATCGACCGATGACACCACACGCCACTACGCCATTTGCAGCCCGCCGGTCACCAACCAGGAGGTCAGGCGATGAACACAGGAAACCATCCCGTGTCCCTGTTGGCGGCCTTGTCATCAGCCGACGACCCCGCTCAACTGAGACGCGCCTTCGGATGCTTCCCCAGTGGTGTGGCCGCAGTCTGCGCCGACATAGACCCCCAGCCGACGGGGATACTCGTGAGCTCTTTGACCTCGGTATCACTGGCGCCCCCGCTGTTATCGATATGCATCCAGCATGGCTCCCGGACGTGGGGGAGTCTGCGCACCGCTGATCATCTCGGGATCAGTATTCTCGGCGATACCCACGAAGCGCTGTGCCGGCAGTTCTCGGCTCCCGCGCCGGACCGTTTGGCAGGTGTCGAATTCGCCCGCACGGCCCGCGGCGCGGTGCTGCTCCCAGAAGCCACCGCCTGGTTCGTGTGCTCACCCTACGACGAACTCCCCGCAGGTGACCACACGATCGTGCTCTTGCGCATCGAAAAGCTCCTCGTACAACCAGCTTTCACGCCACTGATCTTTCACGGGTCCCGATTCCACCGATTGACCGCATGACGAGTCCCGCTCACTCGATCACTAGCCCAGGAGAAAAGATGACATCACTGCAGACCGCACCCGCTGATACCGCAGAAGGGGTACTCGCCCGGGTTCGGGGCCTATTGCCGTTGATCAAGGAACACTCGGCGAACAACGAAACTGAGCGGCGCGTCGCGCCCGAGGTCATCGACGCGCTCAAACAAGCAGGGGCGTTCCGCATCGCGTCACCGCGCAGGCATGGGGGTCTGGAAGCCGGCCTGCGGACGATGCTCGACCTGTCGGCGACAATCGCCGAGGCCGATGGTGGAACCTCTTGGGTCACCACGCTGTCCAATATCAACGCGTGGTCGACGTGTCTTTATCCCAGGCGGGTCGCCGACGAGATCTTTGCCAACGGGCCGGATGCCATCCTCAGTGGCGTGACCTCACCTACCGGTACTGCTCGCAAGGTCGCTGGGGGTTATCACATCAGTGGGCGATGGCCTTACGCATCGGCGAGTTTGCATGCCGAGTGGTGTGCGGGTGGTGTGTGGGTCCTCGACGAGGACGGCGAGGAGGAGGACCAGGCGATGGTCATGATGCCCATGTCCGACATCGAGATCGAAGACACCTGGTACGTTGCGGGATTGCGGGCTTCGGGTAGCAATACGGTCGTCGCCGAGGATGTGTTTGTGCCCGATCACCGTCTGATGTCGATGTTGCCTGTTACGTCCGGGACCTACATGGCGGAACACCCCGACTCCTCTTTCTACCGCTCTGCCTTCGGTCCGATGCTGATACTGGTATTGGTCGGGCCTCAACTCGGTTTCGGACGGGCCGCACTGGATCTGACGATCGCCAAAGCTGCCGGTAAGGCGCTCGCCTATACCAACATTGAACGCCAAGCCGAGTCAGTTGCGTTCCAGTTGCTGCTCGCCGACGCCGCGACCAAAATCGACACCGCGCACTTGCACGCCTATCGCGCCGCCGACGACGTGCAACGTTATGCCGAACTAGGCGTGATGCCGGACTTCGAAGCGAGAGCCAGGATGCGCGCCGACTCAGCGGTCGCCCTGCGCAGCGTCAACGAGGCGATCAACGCACTGCTCAACGCCTTCGGGGCCGGAAGCTTCGCCGACATCAACCCTATGCAGCGCATTTGGCGTGACTCCAATGTCGGAGCCCGCCACGCGGTGATGTTGCCTCAGGTCTCGATGGAGACTTACGGTAAGGCGCTTCTGGGGCAGCGCGATCACATCACAGCAATCCTCTGACCCACCGCGTCATCGGATACTGCGTCACAGTCTTCGAGTCGAGGCCTCCCAGGCGCGGCCTCACATCAAATAGGTACAACCGCACTCGCATATGTCCGATTTGTCGGCCGAATAACTGCAGGAAGCTTATCATGCCGGAAATTACCACCGCACTGGACATCGACGCGACCCAGGAGAAAGTGTGGGCCGTCATTTCCGATCTCAGTCGATTCGAGGACTGGAACACGCTGCATACTCGTTGGGAAGACGGCCCGCCGACCGCACTGGAGCAGGGAGTGCGAATCACCGAAGTCGTCACGATCAAGGGCATTGTCGACACCATCGAGTTCAACACCACGGACTTTCGACCGCCACGGTCGATCTCACTGTCAGGCTTGGGAAGCACGGGATCCACAGTGAGTCTCGACTTCTGCGTGGATCCCCGCGGACAGGAGGGCTGCACCGTCACTTTGCATATCGAATTCACCAGTTCGATGCTGTTCGGGCCGATGGGCAAATTGATCGGGCGAGCCTTCCGCAAGCAACTCGACGCGTCCTTGGTCAAGCTTGCCGCGCTGACCAGCTGACCTTCGCCCAGCCCCTGCCCAACCGTGAAATGCGCTCGAGTTCCATTAGGGTGGTTTAATCGTGGAATGAAGTTCCCCCGCTATCTCGGAGGACTTCATACTGCCCCTGTTCTACAGGTTTGGTTTGCTTGACATCCTGGTCATAACGCGCGTTGTGGCGGTCGGCGGGCTGTTCGAAGCGCTCGCCCGGGTGATGACGGCTCGCGCGGAGGGCCTGCGTGGCGTCGACGAGGTGAGCGTGGCCAAACTGCTGGTCCGTGAATTCATCTACTTCTCAGCGGAGCATCCGCAGCTGAATCACATCATCAACCAGGAATGCAAATTCGAGGGCCACGCATGGACCGGCTGGTCGAACGCTTACTACATCCTCACCGGGGGCGGGTCGACAATGTTCGTCCTGGCACCCGAGTGCCGCCGCCTCGCGGTGTCGACCCACCGGCACGCGAGGTGGTCGAGGCCCACGCAGACACCATGATCACGCTCCTTTTCGGGCGCCGACCCCAGACACCGAGCCAGGATTCGCCATGATCGCAACAACCGTCCTCGCAGCATTGCTGGCAATCATTTTCCTAGCGTCCGGCGCAACCATGACCCTGGCCACCAGCTTCCAACGCGGCAATGCCGCACACCTGGGATTCAGCATCGACGCCTTCCGCCGGATCGGCGTCCTGGCGCTACTCGGCGCGATCGGAGTACTCCTCGGGCTGACGATTCCCCTCGTCGGCGTCCTCGCGGCGACCGGCCTGGTGGCACTGATGGTTGGTGCCGTCGTCTGCCATCTGCGCGTCCGCGACCGATTCGGCCAGCTGATCCCACCGATCGCGGTTGCCACCGTCGGCGTCGCGTATCTGATCCTGATTGGGCAGCAGGCAGTTTCGTGAAACGCAACGGGCAACCGTCGAGGACAAGCTGACTTCGAGACCCGTTCTCGGCGGACAGTTGCCTACGCCGTGCGCCGAGTAACGAAGTCGAATTCGAGGTATTGCTCTGCGGCGGAGGGGATATGAGTGAGCGTGAGGTCGGCGAGGTTGCCCTGGTCGGTCTGCACGCAGAGATGACTGCCGGGACGCAGGTGATAGACATCGTCGAGAGTCTGCGTCCAGGCTACCGGCGGGATTTTGGTGCAGCGATCGGGTCCGATGTCCTCGCGTGGCACCGCGAAGCGGGCACGGCCGTGGGTCATCGCGTTGAGCGAGTCGCCGGTCTTCGACGGGCTCATGTCGATGCCGGGTTCGTTCTGATCGCGCACCTGCCCGTTGTCCAAGTCGATGCCCTCGACGTTGATGAGTCTGCCGTGTCCCTGGGCGAGAGGGGCAGCGGTGTTCGGTAACTCGGTCGACGAAGTCGGGCCAGTGGTCGGCACCGGCGGTATGCCCGACGGTTCGGAAGCGGAGTTCGGTCCCGAGCACTGGGTGACGCCGAAGACAACGAGTGCGACCACGACGCTCACTACGCCCGCCGAGCTACCGACCACGGTCCAGAAGTGCGTCGAGCCATACCTGTTGCCCCTGACGGGTGCCGGTGTTGGGTCGTTCTGGGTCATCTGCTGCTTCCCCCTGTTGCCCGGATGCTGTCGAAACCTGGCACAGGCGAACCGCAACCCGCACCGCAGAAGTTGTCCCACGCATCGGGGAGACACGAAAGACTCTACATAGCAACCGCTATCTCGATGCGCGTTCGGCGGACCACACTTTGGCAAACCGCTTCGTTCGGCGGTCCCGCGCTGGTAGGCGTTTGTCGGCGAACTCAGGCTGGCTCCGGGTCACCGCTAGGTCGCCGCATCCGGCTTCGGCGGCGGAGCGACGTCCCGTCTGTTTCGATGGGTTCCACAATCAAATCGAGAGCTGGTTCGTAACCCTCGGGGGGTGACACCCTCTACGGCACATGTGGCGCCGACTCCTACCCCCGATAGGCAGGCGGTACTGGTAAGGGCTCGTATTCGAGTGGCCTGTATTCCCCTGGCGCATCTCGGTGACTCGTGTCCGATGTCCCGGGCGGAGTAGGTTTCTCCAGCTCCCGCCGGCCTCGGCCCGGGCCGGGTCAG
The DNA here is from genome assembly GCF_015477775.1 of Nocardia abscessus. Taxonomy (GTDB): domain Bacteria; phylum Actinomycetota; class Actinomycetes; order Mycobacteriales; family Mycobacteriaceae; genus Nocardia; species Nocardia abscessus_A. The sequence continues at coordinate 41,359 of NZ_JADLQO010000021.1, forward strand.
ATGTGGTGGGCGGAGAATCCGAGAGTGTCGGCGACGACGGCGGCTCGGGCCTGTAGGACGAGCCGGCGAAGGGTCGCCGACTTTGCGGCTTGGGATGGCTGGCCGAGGTCGGTGCGGAGGTGTCCGAGCAGAGTGCTGACGTGCACCGGCTGCCCAGCGCGGCGGCCGCGGAACAGCCAGTGGCTGTCCGGGTTGACGGTTTTCAGGTTCTGGCGGTTGTCGATGAGCTCTACCGTGCGGTCCGGTCCGTCGAGGTCAGAATGCCGACCGGCATTCTGCGAGTTGGACCAGGCCATTCCCGATCCGGTACGTATCTGCTACGACTTGTCAGCGGACAACGACGATCTCTGGATCTGTCAGCTGCTGGTCGATCGGGGTATCGGTGCGGTTGCGCAGGAATTGGTCGAACATGGCCGCCACGTACTTGCGGGTCAGGGTTGTAGCGCGGTCCGCGGCGATGGGTCCGATGTATCTCTCGGCGGCTGGTCGCGCGATCGTGGGCACCAGCGAGGGGAAATCGGTGTAGTCGTAGTGCGCCGAATCCTTCATTGTCAGTTGACGTTTCCAGCCGGTGCCGTGTTGCCAGAACGCGTTCAACGATGGTTTGGCGTCACCGACCTCCTCGCTCCGCTGGCTGGTCATCACCAGCACCGGCCGGTCGACACCCTCGGTCGCCGCCCGCCCGAAGTCTTCGTCGACACCGATCTGCCCGTCGAGATCGACGCTGGCGTCAATGCGACGGTCGTCGTGCATCGATTCGACTGCGGTGTATCCACCGGAGGAGTGTCCCACCATGCCGACGTGTTCGAGGTCGAGGGCGCGGCCGAGCCCGGCAGGCAGGGCGCGATGGTCGGCGTCTGGGTTCTCACCGCGCGTCAGGCGGGCGAGCGAGTCGAGGACAAACCGGACATCGGACAGCCGGGCCGCGATGTATTTCTTCCGGATCTTGGTGTCGAAGCCGTCCGGAGCGGGGGCGGGCGGGACGATTCTGCCGCCGGGGAATTCCACAACGGCCTCGTAGGTGGGGTCAACGGTGACCACCACATAGCCACGACTGGCCAGATCCTCGGCCAAGCCGGTGCCGTACACGCGGGTGTCTCCTGCCCCGGATGAGTAGAGGACCACCGGGAAGGCCGCCCCCGCCAATGCGGGTGCGTCGGTGTAGGAGTTGGTCAACAGACCCGGCAGTCCGACACCCGAGCGCTTCTCCAGATCCGGGATCAGCGTCTTCGATATGTAGTGGGCCCGCGGATATTTGACGACGTCAGTGGTCGGATAGAACACCGACACCATCAGCTCACGCTGGCGGTCGGCATAGAACGGGTCCTGCCTCGACGCATCGACCAAGTGCAGAACGGTTTCACCCACCAGGTACTGACCACCCGGCCGGGGAAGAACGGTCACACCGACAGGCGATGCGTCGGCCACCGTCGCGCTCCCCGCTACCAGCGCGAAAGCAGACAGGCATACCACAGTCATCCGCCGGATCAACGTTCCCCCAAAAAAGTGACTCAACTGACATTCACATGCCGCGCAGACGCTATCAAATGAAACCGCTGCCCCACAACGGAACTCATCGCAGCGATCATTCTGCGCCGGAGATCTGGGCTACGACCATTGTCGATGCTGCACACAGCGGGCCGGGCCGGCGGAGACGAAGCGACCACACGGAGCGGGCTGAGGACTCAGCAGTGATTCTGCAATTCGATGCGCCCGATGTCGTCGAATACCTCTGGGCGGAACGTCGCGTGGAACTCCCAGGGGTATTGTTGGTCCGAGTCGGGCAGATTGATCACGAATCTGGTGTTGTCATCGACCGGTCGCTGCTCGCCTGCGACGAGGTGACCCAAGTGTCGGCCGTTTCCGCTCACCAAGCGTGCGTGCATGAGCCACGCGTCGTTGTCGTCGCCGCTGGTGACCCTCGCGGTGAAATGCGCTGTGCCATCGTACTTCAGCACCCAGTGTGCACCGGCGAACATTGTGCAGTCCCCGGCGTGCATGTCGCGATCCCACCAGAACACCTTGGGCGGCTTGGGGTCTTGTTGGGCGGCGGCGCTGCCGGTGACGGCGGTAACGGCCAGCAGAATGCCGGCCGCGAGTGTGAAAATTCTGCGATGAGTCTGTGTGACCATCGTTTCCCCCTGATCGCAAGAGTTGGTGAGCACGCCATGCTCGTAGAAAGTATCGCAGGCGAATGCTCAGCCGTTGGCGCGATTTCGCGCACTGCTCCTCGACGGACTACGACCCGCGAACCAACAGTCTCCAGTGTGGCTCAGGGCGTCCAGGTGATCCAGCCGCCGCAGAAGTCGCGAGCTTTGCCGTACGGCAGTCAGGTGAGTAGATGGCGTCGTCGTCGGTAGTCGGATAGGGCGGGATTGGTGTTGGCGTCTGCTTCCCCAGTTCGACCAGGCCCATACGGGTCGGGTGCAGCGAGCACTGCCCAGGCTCGGAGCGGTGGTTAGGCACCGGCCCTCTGGAGGCGTGAAGTGCGTGGGCGACTTGGGGACAGTTGCGTGGTGGGTACGGTCACAAGCCCGATTTGCAAGTTCAGCTAGCTGTCCGACCTGGCAGCGCCTTCTCGGCTGGGAGAGTCGGCGAACTCGCGCAGCAGCCGGGTGCCCTCGCTCGGCCCGGGACTGAAGATATTGGTGCCGACACCGCCGATGGCCACCAGCTTGTCGACCCGGGCCGGATGCGCGAGGGCGAACATGGCGCCGACGACGCCGACCATCGAATTGCCCACGAGCGCAGTAGATTCGAGGTCGAGCTCGTCGATACACCGCTGTACCGAATCGACCGCAGCGAGCACCGGGTGCGCTCCCGGTACCGGATCACTCGCCCCGAATCCGGGGAACTCGAGGATGTAGCAGTGGTAGTCGTCCGCGAAGTCCCCCAGATTCTCACCGAAGTTGCGCCAGCCGTTGACGCCGATCCCCGAGCCGTGCAACAGAGGCCACCCGGCATCATCGTCGAATCTCGAGGACGACCCCCGCGCGTTCGGAGGTGTCGAGATAGCTGAAGCCGGTGCGATCCTCGCGCCGGCCCGACATCATGACCGGAATCCCGGCGGCGCGGGCGGTTTCGGCCGAGGCGTCGATATCGTCGACCGCGAAACCGACGTGGAAGACACCGCCGCCTGTGCGCTCGAGAAATCGCCGCTGTGGGGTGTCGCCGGGGCCGGGCTCGACCAATTGGACTGCAGTCCGGCGACGGCATCGGTGTAGACATCGCGCAGCGCGAGAAACGCCTGTCGGTCGGGTACATCGAGTTCATCGTTGTCGTATTGCGAAAGGTCCGGATAGTTCTGCCAGTCGCCTATTCCGAGGCTCTCGTAGTAGGCGATCGCGGCGTCGACATCGGCGACCCCGACACAGATGTGGTGCGCACGGCCGAACAATTCGTTCATCGGTGAAGTCCTCTGATTGCGCAGCATTGCTCATCTCGGAAAGTACTGCCGGAGCAGATCATTCGTGTTCTCGTTCGTGCCGCGTTGCCATGGTGAGTGCGGGTCGCAGAAGTAGATGTCCAGGCCGGTTGCCGCAATGATCCGGAGGTGGTTGGCCATCTCTCGGCCTTTGTCCCATGCCAACGTCCGATGCAGGGGCTGCGGCAGGGTGGACATCGCCGTGGTTATCGCTTCCTGGACGTCGAGGGCCGTGTGGGGGTTCGGTGAGTGCAGCAAGATGACGAATCCGGTCGCTCGTTCGACGAGCGTTCCGATGGCGGAGCCGTTCCCGGCACCGGCGATGAGATCGCCCTCCCAGTGCCCCGGCACTGTCCGGTCCTCGACTTCGACGGGCCGTTGGCTGATCGAGACCGTGCGCTCGATCCAGGCGGGATGAACGGGTTCGACTCGCGTGCGGTCGATATAGGTGCGGCCAGGGCAGATCGGACAGTGACCATGATGTGGTGTGACCAAGGCGTCAGTGGTCGGCAACGAGTCTGCGGCCGGGGCGGGTACGCAGGATCGATGCGCCGGGCATATCCCGCAGTTCCCGGAACACCGCCCCACACGGTGGATTCGGGAAGATAGCCCGCGGCCAGGGACAGGGACCGGCCACCGAACTCGACGACGGGCACACCACGCGCGACCTGGCCGCCTACCGCCGACGCCACGCCAATGCCTGCAACACCGCCGGCACGGTCCACCGCCGCGGGGATCGGGGCCACTGCGTCGACGAACCCGCGCCGGCTGCCGCCAGCGGTAGGCAGTTCCGCGCGCACGTCGAGGTAGGGGCCGACCCACGAGGCGAACTGCTGGGCCAGTGCCACGCTCACCTCTCTTTATCAGTGGCTCCGTGGCCCGCCTACCGCTTGGCGTAGTCGGCGAAGCCCTGCCAGTCGAGCATGACGCAGGGTTCGTCTCCCATGGTCCACGCGTCGTGGCCGGGTGGGATGATCATGAAGTCGCCGGGCCCGTATTCCTGTTGCTCGCCGTTGTCCATGGCGACCACCATCCGGCCGGAGATGCAGTAGCCGGTGTGGGCCGACTGACAACTGTCGGTCTGGGCTATCGGCTTGACATGAAGCGACCACCGCCAACCGGGTTCGAAGATCGCCCGGCCCACCGGGCCATGGTCCAGGTTGACGAGATCAACCCTGCCTTTGTCCTGTTCGAAAGGCCTGCTTTCCTCCGGAGATTCGAAACTCTGGCGTACCAGATCAGGCATGACTGTTCTCCTTTGCAATCTATCCGCCGATGAGTAGTAGGTTGCAGACCCAGAACGGTGATCCTTCGCTGCGGCACCGCGTCCATTTTCAGGACCGCCTGGCTGGCTCATCGTTTGTGGGAGGCTCCGCAAACTGTCGTGGCTGCCCGAGCGGGTGATGGCCGGTTCGGATCGTCAGCAATCAGCGATTGCGGCTACCCCGGATGCCACCGGAGGGATAGCGCAGCGCGTTCATCATCTGCCCACCGACTCGAGGATCACTGGGCCCGTCTCTTGTCGCCGCCAGCTACCGGGTAGCACTCGCGGACGACGGCAAACATCACATTCGCACATACCAGCAGGAGCACGTCGGTTTCAGGCACCTCACTCCTCTCAGCGGTGCCCGGGAAGCGGAGCCGATGACTTCTTCGGACACCTCGACCGCAAGTTGACCAGCACCCTGGCAAGTTCCTGGCAACGAAGAGATTACCTCCATAGATCTCGGATCGCCGCTGGCTTGGCGGAAGCGCCCGATTTCTCACCCGGCGGCACGCCGATTCATCGCGAACGCGGTATGACCACTGGCGGCTATGCCACCTGGGACCTTCGCCACCCACGGCCTTACCCGCAAGATCGTGCAAACCTTTGCCGTCGGTGAGGGTGGGGGATCGTTGCCCGACCCAAGCAAGTCGGGGGTGGCCCATCGTACCGACCATGCTCTTGCGTGCGTGCAGCATCGACTCGAGTCTGTGCAACAACACGCCAAGACTCGACACGGAATTCTACATCGCGACGTCGCCGAACAAGCCGAGCTGCTCGCTGCCGGTGAGCGGCAGGCGGTTACGCGGGCGCCACCGAGCAGCGCGCGGATCCGGTCGCGGTCGGGTGCCTGCTGCCCGAGGCGGGCGGCGACGACCGCGGGTGGGAGGCCTTCGCGCAGCATGCGTTGTTCGGTGGGGCGGCGGTCAGTGCGGGAGTGCGGGCGCGGCGTCACCACCGGGTTGCCCGGCCGGGCTGGGGTTCGGGCTGGTGGTCGGTGGTGTCGGTCATCGGTTCAGGCTCGCTGTCCGGTCGATACGGACAGATGTCCTGACAGGAAGCGCCGCGAGTTCGACGCCATACAACGCGACGGGTCCGCTACCGTGAGCGAAAACGCATGTCGTGGACGGTTTCTCACTCATCCGAGTCGGGTCGAGTCGGGGAGGGAGACATTGCCGGTGGCCGAGGGCGTAACCGAGCAACGAGATTCTGAAGCTGGCCTCCAGTTCTTCGCGCGGGAGTTCGACCAGCGACGTCGCTGATCGTCGGTTTCATCGACGAATATCGCCAGGTCTACGGCGTCGAGTCGATCTGACGTGCGTTATCCGCGCACAGGGTGCAGATCGCGCCCAGGACCTACCGCAAAGCCCGGCACCGGCCACCGGCGGCCCGCGACATCGCCCGACGCCCACCTGGGCCCTGCGCGATCTGCAGGACAAGCCCGAAGCCGATGTACGGGCGCCGGGAGATGACCCGTTACCTGCGCCGCCACGGCCACGATGTCGCGTTCTGCACCGTCGACCGCCTCATGCGGGAGCTGGGCCTGAACCGCGCCGTGCGAGGCCGCAAGCAGCGCACCACGATTCCCGTCAAGGACGGCGTGCGCACCGCGGACAAGTTCAACCGTGACTTCACCGCGACCGAACCGAACCTGGTGTGGGTGGCCGACTTCACCTACGTGTCGATGTGGACCGGTCGCGGTCGGGCTGATGAAGATCTACCTCGATTACACGTCACCGGATTCCACTGCCGACCTCGACCCTGTCGACGAAGTATCCGAAAGCGGTCGCGAAAATCGTCGACGATCTCGACGTGCTGCTCGAATTCTACGAATACCCGGCCGGGCACTGGATCCACCTGCGCACGACGACCCGATCGAATCCACTTTCGCCACAGTCAGGTTGAGGACGAAAGTCACCAAGAGGCCGGGCGCACGCTCGGCGGGAGCCGCCCAGGCCCGCTGGTACAAGGTCAACGCACCCGAACTGGTCGCGCTCGTCCGCAACGGCGCCCTGTTCCACAAGGGCAAATTCCTCGAACGCCCCCACGACATCACACCCGACCATCAACCGACCCGGCCGAAGGCACCGGAGCGGAGGTCGCCTGAAACTCGGGATCCACGTAGTCGACAATTACGGGCACAAGAACCGACAGACAAACGAACAAAGAGTGAGCCGTTATGCTTTACACCTGGGTCGAGTCCGCCGGAGGCCCCCTGCTGATCGCCCCCGAATCAGAACTTGGTCACTGGGGCGGTGCAACCGACTCGGAAGGACCTCTGGAGACCTGGGGGGACTACGGCCGAGCCTGCTCGGTTGAGGGATACATCGGCCTGGTCATGATCGGCTCTCAGCAGGCATTGGTCCTTGGAGACGAACCCGCTCGCACGACATATCTCCCAGCCGAGCGGGTGTTCCTGCGATGGGCAGCGGCAGACTCCGAAGAAGAACTCGTCACCGCAGCGCGGCAAGCATTACAAGAACACATCACATGGGATCAAGACGAAGACCTCATCTGGGAAATACGAGAGCCCATGATGCTTTTCGACTCGGCCTGGCCGGGAGCTGAGATCGAACTCGACAACCAGCTCCGCATCGCCCTTGATCCAGGGCGTTACCGAGTCCGGGCAACCTACATCAAGGCCCCGGACAACTGGATGATCCTCGTTCAGCTCCAGCCAAGCGCCGACAAGCACCTCAACGACACCACCCCGACGGAGGTCGCCTGAAACTCACCGATCCACAGGTGCCCGTACCTCCGTACCGCTGCCGCTGCTTTCGAGCGGGCATCTGCGCAAATTTGCAGATCGATGGGGATCGGCTCGCCGACTCGGCCGACCCTGTGTGCACGCCTTGAACGCATCACCGGGACGGTCGGTGCAGACATCGAGAATCCACAGATCTCGGTGTCCCTTCAACCGGCTTTGTACGCGCACGATGCACTACGCGCGGGGGGGTCAGTGAGCCACGCGGGACAGCGGCGAATCCCTTGCGCGCGTTCCGCTTGCTGCCGTTGATCATGTCGTAGAACCTGTCTGCGGCCCATGCCGCGCGCAGCCCGAAACGCCCCATGATCATCGGGACCGCACGGCCGAACCTCGGTTCATCGACCCAGACGGTGCGCAGATCGTCCGGGGCGATGCCGGTAGCGATCCGATCCGCGATGAGGGACCCGATATACGTGGCCTGGGCGAGCCCGTGGCCGTTGCACGGCAGGGAGTAGTAGACGTCGTCGCCGATCGTCCCGGCCACCGGCAGCCAGGTCGAGGTGATCCCGATCCAGCCGCCCCACGCGCGGTCGATCGCCACGTCCGCCAGCGGCGGGAAGCGCCGCGCGAACGCACACGCGAGGTCGGCGACCACCGCGGGGTCGGGACTGCGCTCGGGAAGCGGGTAGCTCGCGGCACGCTCGATCTGCCGGACACCGAACACGATGGTGTTGCGCGACGTGAGCCGGTAGTTCTCCATGATGTTGTGCTGCGTGATGAGCCCGGATCGGCTGGTCCAACCGAGAGAGGCGAGACGCTCCGGGGCGATCGGCTCGGTCTCGACCTCGGTCACCCACATCGGCGACGACAGGCGTTTCGGCGTGATGTCCCACTCGCCCGCATAGGCGTTCGTGGCCAGCACCACTTTCTCCGCCCGAACCACGCCGCGGGGCGTCTCGACGGTGATGCCGCTGTTGCCGCGGACGATATCGACGACCTTCGACTGCTCGAAGACCCGCACGGTCGAGGCGAGCACCGCGCTCCGCAGGCCGCGCAGGAGCTTCCCGGGGTTCATGATTCCGCCCTGGATCTCGCGCATGCCGCCGAGGAAGCCGTGCGGGATGCCCAGTTCGCGAGCCGTGCCCTCCTCGACGTGGGCACCGGCACGGCGGAGGATCTTCGCGATGCGACGCGTCCGTCCCAGCTGGCCGCGCGAGACGGCGGCGAAGACGTTGCCGGTGGCTTCGTAGTCGCAGTCGATGCCGAGCGTCTCGATCAGGCTCTCGACGTGGTCGGCGGCGTTCTCGGTGAGGCGGATGATCGCCGGCATGCGCTTGTGGTAGAGCAGGTTCAGCAGCTGAATGTCGCCGCCGGGCGCGCTCGCCAGTTGGCCGGCGTTGCGGGAGCCCGAGCCGTGACCGCAGAACTCCGACTCCAGCAGGACGGCGTCGACGCCGTGCTCCGCAAGGCGGAGCGCGGTCGCCATGCCCGCGAGTCCGCCGCCGATGACCGCGACGGAGCAGGTGAGGTTCTCCGTCAGCGGCGGTCGGATGTCGGCAGGTGGATCGACCCACCCGGTGAAGGTGGTGTAGGTCGTGTTCGCGGTGGCGCTCATGCGATTTCAACTCCTTGGATGGGGGAGGCGGCGACCGGATCGAGGCCTGCGTCGACCCGCTTGTTGTGGGCGGCGAAGGCCGCATACGTCCGGTAGATGACGAGCATCGCCAGGCCCCAGGTGAACAGCGCGAGGGTGTAGAAAAGGGTGTGGTCGGCGTCGTCGCCGGGAATTCGCCAGAAGTCGTAGATCGACGCCACGACCACGTTCAGCGCGGTGGCGGCGGCCACCCATCCGGCATGGGCGCGCTCTCCGATCTCCCAGAGGCGCCACGCGAAGTAGCACAGGAAGCCGGAGGTCGCGAGCGCAGTGATCAGGAAGAACACTTTGCCGGGGGTGCCGATCTCCTCCGCGAACTCCGACAGGAGGAACCCGAGAATCGCGGCAACGGCGAAGGCGCCCACCTCGACTCGGGTCGTGGGCTTGTACCCGTGGGTGACGACCAGCAACCCGAGGACCAGGATCAGCGTGAACCCGATCGAGCGCGAGAACGCGTCCAGGAAGTAGGCGATGTGGTACATCGGGGAATCGGGGCCGGCCTTGGTCACCCCGTAGATCAGGAAATTGGTCCCCGATACGGCCATGATGATCCATTCGAGGCCGATCAAATAGTTGTGCTGGCCTCGAATGAACTTCACGCCGCAGATGAGTCCGATGGCGATCATCCAAATGTCCGCCGCGGCGAAGAGTACGTCGCGCATGGCCGCTCCTCCTTGAGTGTGGCCGTGATCTCGTGTGGCTTCTACGGTGGCGTGCTTGCGAGGACGCCCGCTACGTCGACGTGCAACCACGTGTCGCGACGGCCGCAACACACTGCACCACCACGCCGTGTGATCGGCGTCGCAATAGCTCGGGCAGTGCACTGTGCACCACATCACTCCGAAGGACGGGGCACCGCGGCGTAGAGTGCGGGCCGCCGTGGCGGGCACCGTGGAATCACACACCGACGTGATCACCACCGAAAGGCCCCACGATGAACGCACCGAAGCAGCGACCCGAGGAATTCGACATCGTCATCATCGGTGCCGGCATCTCCGGCATCGGCGCCGCGCGCTACATCGTCGAGGCGTTCCCCGGCAAACGTGTCGTCGTGCTCGAAGGGCGCGACAATATCGGCGGCACCTGGGACCTGTTCAAATATCCCGGCATCCGCTCCGATTCCGACCTGCATACCTTCGGCTACGAGTTCAAGCCCTGGAAGGACCGCGCCGCCATCGCGGAAGCCCCCAAGATCCTGAACTACCTGCGCGAGACGATCGAGGAGAACAATCTGGGCGGGCTCATCCGCCTCGGGCACAGCGTGCAGCGCGCCGAATGGTCGAGCGCCGACGCGCGCTGGACGATCGACGTGCACACCGCCGACGGCGACAAGACCGTCACCGCCAACTGGATCTTCGCGGGCACCGGTTACTACCGCTACGACGAGGGCTACACCCCGCACTTCGAGGGCCACGAGGACTTCGCCGGCGACATCATCCACCCGCAGCATTGGCCCCAGGGCTACGACTACGCGGACAAGAAGGTCGTCGTGATCGGGAGCGGCGCGACCGCGGTGACGCTGATCCCGTCGATGCTGACCGGTGAGGGCGCCGCCGCCCACGTGACCATGCTCCAGCGCACCCCCACCTACGTGATGCCCTGGCCGAAGGTCGATTCCCTCGCGCTCCTGCTCACCCGGCTCTTCGGCGAACGCCGCGGCTACGCGATGACCCGGTTCAACAACATCTGGATCGATCGGGGCGTGGTCAAGTCGCTACGCACGTTCCCCCGCCTGGGTCGCGCGCTCATCCGGCGCATCAACAAGAAGTCGCTGCCCGAGGGCTACGACGTGGACACCCACTTCAACCCGCCCTACGACCCGTGGGATCAGCGCCTCTGCCTTTCCCCCGACGGCGACTTCTTCGCCGCACTGCGCGACGGCAGCGCCTCGATCGTCACCGACCGGATCACGCGTTTCACCGAGTCGGGGATCCAGCTCGAGTCTGGCGAGCACCTCGACGCCGACCTGATCGTCACCGCGACCGGCCTCAACGTGCGCCTGCTCGGCGGCATCGACCTCATGGTCGACGGTGTCCCGGTGAACCTCGCCGACTCCGTCGTCTACCGCGGCACCCTGCTCTCGGGGATCCCCAACCTCGCCATCGCCATCGGCTACACGACCTCGTCGTGGACGCTGAAAGTCGGCATCCTGTGCCGCTACTTCTGCAACCTGGTGAAGCACATGGACGCCTTCGGCTACGACAGCGTCGTCGTCGAGGCCGATCCCGCCATGGAGACGCGGCCGGTCATGGACCTCAGCTCGGGCTACGCGCAACGGGCCCGCGAAACCACCCCGAAGCAGGGCACCGGCATGTGGCAGATGTCGATGTCGTACCCGCAGGACGCCAAGTTGCTCCGCGGCCCGCTGCTGGACGACGCGCTGAAGTTCGGCTCCACCACCGACGAAAGCGCACCCTCGACAGCACGGGAGGCGATCCGTGCCTAACGACACCGAGGACCGCTTCTGCACCCTTCCGGGCGGCACGCGTGTCTGCTACCGAATCGACGGCGAGTCCGGCGCCCCGCCGGTCCTGCTCATCGCCGGCCTCGCGGAGGACTTGACGACGTGGTCCGAGCGGTTCGTCTCCGCCCTCGCCGCGACCGGCTTCCAGGTGATCCGGATGGACAACCGGGACTGCGGCCGCTCCATCTACGCGACAACTCCACCACCCAGCACGCTACGGCAACTGCTCGCCCGGCCCCGTCGGGACGCGTACACGCTGGCCGACATGGCGGCCGATGTCGCGCAGCTGATCGAGCACCTCGGTCTGGGACCGGCGCACCTCGTCGGGCGCTCGTTGGGCGGGATGATCGCGCAGACCGTCGCAGCGCGGTACCCCGAACTCACCGCGTCGCTGACCTCTTTGTATTCGACCACGGGCGATCCGAAGGTCGGGCAGCCGGCCGCGTCGACCATGGCGCTGCTCGCCGCCCCGCCGCCGCGGAACCGAGTGCAGGCCGTGCGCGCGCACCTTCGCATGACGGCGCATCTCGCAGGCACCGGGTTCCCGATCGACGAGGTCGAAGAAGCGGGCCACGCCGTGCAGACGTGGAACCGCACGGCCGGCGACGGTGCGGCGGGAACTGCCCGGCAGGTCCAGGCCATCCATGCCTCGGGCGACCGGACGGCGGAGATCGCCCGCATCACGGCTCCCACCCTGGTGATCAACGGCGATCGCGATCTCATCGTCGCGCCGTCCGGGGGCGACGCCACCGCGGCCGCGATTCCGGATGCGCGGCACGTGGTGATTCCCGGGATGGGGCACCACCTCCCCGACGCGCTCGCGCTCCTCGTCGCCGACCACGTCGTCGGACACCTCGAAAGGGCATCAGCATGACCGAGCTACGCACCGCGGACGTCGTCGTCATCGGCGCCGGGGTCTCCGGATTGACCGCGGCGCGGCGGCTGGCACAGGCCGGGCGGTCGGTCGTGGTGACCGAGGCCGGTGACCGGGTCGGCGGCCGCACGATGAACCTCGACGTCGCCGACGGCGTGATCACCGAAGGCGGCGGCCAGTGGGTAGGACCAGGCCAGGACCGGGTCCTCTCGCTGCTGGACGAGCTGGGGCTGGACACCTTCAAGACCCACGTCGACGGCAAGTCGATCTACCACCGGCGCGGCCGCTCGAAGCGGTACGACGGCCTCATTCCGCCGCTGAGCCCGCTCGCTCTCGCCGACTTCGCCCAGTTGCAGCTGCGGCTGGAGCGGATGGCGAGAACCGTGCCGCTCGCCGCCCCGTGGACCGCGCGCCGCGCCCGCTCCTGGGACGCCACGACCTTGGGGCACTGGCTCGATGCGAACGCGACGACCGCGGAGGCCAGGGAGATGTTCACGGTCGGCTTCTCGGTGACCAACGCCGAGGGTCTGCACTCCACGTCGCTGCTGGTGCAGCTGGCGCGGATCCGGGGTTCCGGGGGGATCGACCATGCCCTCAACATCACCGACGGGGCGCAGGAGTCGCGGGTGGTCGGTGGCACGGTCCGGATCGCGGAGCGCCTGGCCGAGGATCTGGGGGACGCCGTGGTGCTCGACTCGCCCGTCATCGAGATCGCGCAGGACGCCGACGGAGTCTCGGTCCGGTCGGCGCGGGTCGACGTCCGCGCGGACCGGGTGATCGTCGCGATGTCGCCGGCCGACGCCGCCCGGATCCGCGTCACGCCCGGCCTGCCCACCCGCCGCGCGATGCTGCAGCGTCGCTGGAGCAGCGGCGCGGAGAGCAAGCTCTTCGCGGTCTACGACCGCCCGTTCTGGCGGGAGCAGGGCCTGAGCGGCCAGGCGGTCACGGACCTGCCGGTGGCCCAGTACGTCGTCGACAACTCTCCGCCGGACGGCAGCGTCGGGATTCTGCTGACCTTCCTCGGCACCGCCGGGGCCGGGAGCGGCCAGCACTGGTCCGACGCGATCCTCGACGACCCCGCGGCGCGGCGCTCCGCCTTCCTGCGCGATCTGACCGTGCTGTTCGGGGCGCAGGCGGCGAACCCGACCGCGTACCTCGAGAAAGACTGGACGCACGAGCCGTGGATCAGCGGCTGCGTCGGCTCCCGCGCCCCGGGCTCGCTGACCCAGTACACGGATGCGGATCGCCGGCCGGTCGGGCGGATCCACTGGGCCGGCACGGAGACCGCGACGGTCAATCAGGGCTACCTCGACGGCGCGGTCCGCGCTGCGGAGCGCGCCGCCCAGGAGGTGCTGAGCTTCGGTCTCGTCAGGGTTCCCAGTCGACCCGCGGGATTGCCGTGACGTCGACTACGCGGACATCGTCCGCCGAGACCTCGCGGCCGTCGCGACGCGCGCGCACCGCCGCAAGGCCGATCCCGACGAATCCGTGAGGAGAGCCGTCGTCTGCGGGCCGGTACCACTCGCTCACGTTCGAGCACATCGACAAGAGCGCGATCCGTGTCAGTCGCTGGTCCGCGATGCGGAACGTTCCGTCGTCCACCCCGTCCCGCAGGGTGTCGCGCCAGTGCGCTTCGTACCTGTCGCGCAGGCCGACGATCTCGGTGTGACGGCGGCTCCCCGGCGCGAGGGCGCGGACTCGCCGTCGGAAACCAGGCCCGTAGAGACACCGGCATCCTCGGAGATTTCTCGATCCCGGTCGCCGCGTACCCCTGGCGGGCGCAGCGCGACGGCGGCCGACCTGATCCGGTCTCGGTGTCCGTAACCGTCCAAGTTACTGATCGTTCGTTTTTGTTCTCAAAGAATTCGCAGGTAGCTACCTTCCGTTCCCTGGATTGCATACCGAACGGTCGGTAAGTGCCGGTGATTCAGGTCGCGGAGCGCCGCGGAATGGAGTGATTGTCATGAGTCAGCAGCGCGAAGAACGCGCTGAGGAGGTCCCGACCGGCCTGGACCGGACACTCGGCGTCCCGCAGATCGTCTTCATGGTCGTGGCGATGGCCGCGCCCCTGACGGTGTTCGCCGGACTCATCCCGTTGATGCTCGGCTCGGGGAACGGCATCGGGACGCCGATCGACTTCGTGATCGTCGGAGTCGTGCTCGTGCTGTTCACCGTCGGGTACTCGGCGATGACCCCCGGGGTACGCAACGCGGGTGCCTTCTACTCCTACGTCCAACGCGGCCTCGGCACCGGCACTGGGCTGGGCGCCGCAACGCTCGCCCTGGTCACGTACTCACTCCTCATGGTCGCCGTCTCGGCCTACCTCGGCGCCGCCGCGCGCAATGTGATCGAGACCTTCTCCGGCGTCTCGGTGCCATGGTGGTGCCTCGCGGCCGCCGGGCTCGGGGCCATCGGTTACCTGGGATACCGCAACGTCGAGGTCAGCGCGCGGGTGCTCGGCGCGCTGCTCATCGCGGAGGTCGGGATCGTCGCCCTCCTCGACCTCGCCATCGTGCTGCGCGGCGGCGACCACGGCCTCTCCGCGCACCCGCTCGTGCTCGATGACGCCGACCTCGACGTGACCGCCGACGGGATCCTCACCGGCATGACGAACCTGAACGGCCAGTGGTGCGAGGGACCGGGAAAGGTACTGGCACCGCACCGGCTGGTGCGGCCACTGCGGGAAGCCCTCGACGAGCGCATCGCGCGGTTACGGATCGGGCACTCGCTCGACGAGGAGTCCGACATCGGCCCGATCTCCAACGAGCCGCACTACCGGAACCTGATCGAGCGGATCGAGGGCCTGCGCGGGCTCGGTGCCGAGATCGACCAGCCCGGGGAGCTGCCCGGCCTGACGGGCTTCTTCCTGTCCCCGACGATCGCCACCGGGTCCGACCCGGATCGCACGACGGCCGAGCTGTTCGGGCCGATCGTCTCCTTGCACGGCGTGGACTCGGACGAGGACGCGCTGCGCGCCGCCAACGCGCACCCGTCGGGCCTGGACGCCTATGTGTTCGGTACCGACACCGACCGCGCGATCGCGATCGGTGCCCGGGTCATGTCCGGCGAGGTGCGAATCAACGGCGCGAAGCTCGCCGATCTCGGCGACAACTCCGCCCAGAGTTTCTGGGGCCCGTCCGGCATCGGCGGGCACGGGCCGGCGGAATCGGTGCGGGTGTTCTGCGGAGATCGGGTCGTCGGGGTCGACTCGCCGGATCTGCCGTTGTGATCGGCGCGGGAGGGAGACCAGATCTATGACGGGCGCCGCCAGAGCCGCCGGAGGTGCTGGGCTTCAGTCCCGCAACTGCACGAGCATGAGCGCTGCGACGACGCTCGCGGCGTTGTCGGCGAGCGGCACCGGCAGCAGTTGATCGGCGCGGGCCAGCCGTCGCTCGATGGTGTTGCGGTGCGTGAACATTCGCTCCGCGGCGGCCGAGCCGTTGAACCGTTCTCGGACATAGGTCAGCACCGTCTGCCGCAGCACCGGCTCGGCAGTCGCGAGGTCGCCCAGAGTGTCGGTGACGAACTGATCGGCCTGCGCCATGTCGGCCGTGAGCACCGACACCAACGCGACGTCCTCGTACCGGACGACGGAGCGCGCCGAGCCCATCCGCGCCAGTAACCGCTGCGCGGCGAAGGCGTCCAGGTGGCTACGGCGAAAACCGTCGAGATCCCGCCCGGAACGTCCGAACGCAACATGGATCCCCGGGAGGGCGGCCAGGGCGGCCTCCGCCGCCTCGGCCGACGGGACCGTGGCCGCCGGGACCCACACCCACAGCGCGGTTGCGCTCGCGTTCAGGGTGAACCGGCGCGGGGCTCCGCATATCCGCATCACCGCCTCGGCGGCCGCGTCGAGACCCGCGGCCTCGTCGGCGGAGTCGCTCCAGATGATCGCGGCGACGTGGCTGCCCGTCAGCGCGTACCCGAGACGCGATTCGGCCAGCGCCCGGCCGATCGGCGCACCTTCGAGCAAGAGTTGGACGGTGGCGTGCCGCTCAGCGCTGGCACCCCGCGCGAGGTCCGCCCGTTCCTGTTCGACGTACTCGTCGAGCGCCGCGATCGAATCGTCGATGAAGGTCGCCATCGACCGCTCGGACACCTTCATCAAGTCGCGGAGTTCGTCGACGACGGCGGTCGCCGCGAAACAGGCGTCGACCCACAACTCCCATGCGCCATGCTGGGCACCCCGCCACGAACCGAGGTCGTGCATGTCCAAACCTCGTCGCACCAGGTCGCGTGCGAACTGCAGGACCTCCGGGTCGACGCAAGGCGCGACTCGCGCCCCGGGGTTCTGCAGAGTGGCCGACAGCCAGTGCCGGAAGTAGGCCTTGCTCATGTGACGGTCGGCCGCCGCGAGTTGCGGGTCATCCAGCAGTGCGCGGTACTCGGCGCCCTGGTGGGCAGCGGCCACCACCTCGTCGACCGCCGCGCTCGTCGAGGCCAGAAGGCGCTCGGCGATGTCCCGCATCAGCTCAGCGGTGCGTCGGCTCGGTCGCGGCCATCGTGAGTCCACTGTCGCACTGTAGCGCCACAGGACACACCGCCTATCCAGCTCGGTCAGCACGACCACGCCGGCCTTCGACGGTGCCTACCGGGGGTCTCCTGTTGCCACTGCTCGCCATCCGCACGCAGCCCGGTGAGGAACAGGTATGAGCTTCTCCTCCCCGTGGAAAGAGGGACAGTTCCGGTGCAGCGCTCTCACCGCGAGAATCCGGTTGTAGCGCACCGACCCCACGGAGCCGCAGACGGCAAGCCTCCGCAGCACGCGCTCCAGACAGCGTCGCCAACGTCCTGGCCTCTTACACCTAAGCTCGTCCTATGGCCCTGATGGTGCATCTGACGCCGGAGAAGAACGCGCGGCGAATCCGCCGTGCGGGCATCGCGGCGAACGGCTTCCGTCGCGGGGTGTTCTGTATGCCGGTGATGCCGTCCTACGTGCTGTCGCATCAATGGTTGCGTGAATTGCGCCGCGGCGGACAGCGGCTGATCGTCGCGGTGGACTTCCGGATTCCCGACAACGAGCCGGTACTCGTCGGACACTACGGCGCAGCGCAGACAGAATTGACTGCTGCTGAGGCTGTTTCAGTCATTCTTCAGGCCGGGGATGCGCGGGGGTATGAGATCCTGGTGCCTCGCGCGATCGCACCTGTCGAACTACGTCGGATCCGGCCTGTGCGTCAGGTAACGGGGTGGCGGTATCACCCGAACGCTCATGGTCAGCGCCCCTGCGCGTGTCCGGCGTGTTTGAGGCGCGGTGAATTCAAGGCCGCTGACCTTCGTCGGCGGTTCGCCACAGACGAGTCGGAGCTGACCAAACCGCAACTGCTGGCCCGATTGCGTGAGGCGGACAACGACGATGATCTGATCGACGCCCTCTACGGGCTGGCCCGAAGGAGTCGCGGCGACGTCGTTGACGTCGCACACCTCATCGATCACCCCAACCCGGAAGTCCGTTGCGCTCTCGCATCGGCCTTACGCCGGTACCGCGGCAGCCAGGCGCGCGGACTGCTGGCGCGGTTGGCCGCAGACCCTGATTCCGAAGTACGCGACGCGGCGACACAGTGACGGCTGCCACCGGCGGACTTGTTCCCTGCCGCAGGATCAGCGAATCGGCAACGGCCGCGCCGCGCCCCTGCGCGACAGCCCACTGCCGAGCACGGCTCACTCACGGGGCTTGTGTTCGCACGGAGTCGGAGAACCACGCGATCTGGTCATAGAAGGAGTGGGCGGTGTTGTCGTCGTCGAAGAATGTTCGGGGGACGGTGTTGAGTTCGGCGGGTGGCCACAGCCCGGTCGAGACGAAGGCTTCGTAGAGAAGATCGCCGACCCGGTCGAGGTTGAAGTCACCGAAGACCAGCAGATCAGCGTTCCAGTCGGATTTGCGGTCGGTCCATGAGCGCATCCGTTGCGCTCCGGCAGCCGTTGCGCCGGATCGTCTCCCGACTCCTCCCTGGCCCTACCGGACCATGCTCAGAGCCCTCCCAGGAAACGGGAGAACCGCAAACTGCGCACGGACGAATACGACGCATGCCCAGTGCATGGATCCACCATGCCCGACACCGACGCCTTCAACCCTGCCGCGTTGCAGCGCCACTGGGACCGACTGCTTCCCCAACTCGATCAAACCCTGGCCGGCCCGGCAGCTGGATCCCGGATCACCACTCCGACGTCGCCTGGACGTCGTCAGTGGGCAGGTGGGCACTGATGTGCCCCAGGCGCATCACCTCACCAGTGCTGTCGTACAGGGCGATGGCGGTGACATCTATTCCGTCCCTGGAAGCTTGCTGGCGGTTGAGTACGACCTTGGCGCCGCCGTCGAGGGCGATGGTCGTGTTGGGCGCCGGCGTCGTGGGCTGTGCCTGGCCATTGATCTGAAGCTCTTGAAATGTCAGGCGCACAGCAGGGGTGACAGTGCCGCCGTGGGCTGCGGTGACGGTGACGTCGAGGTCCATGGCGGTGGCCGCGACCACCAGCGGGGCATTGGTTCCGGCCTGTGCGGTCGCCGCGGTGAGTGTCCCGTGCACGGTGCGGTTGTCGCCGCTGACGGTGCCGGAAAGTTCGCTTGCGCCACTCGATATCTGAACAGACTGATCATGCCCATTGATCAGCTCGCCATGGGCAGCGGTGGTGTGTTGCGAGACCGCGACGGCCGATCGACCGATGTCGGAGGAGACGAGTTCGTGCGGCGCCGTGACCTGCGGCAGGTCTGCCACCGCCGCATGCCCGGACATCACCGGCACCTGTTGAACCAGCGCCAGACTGTGATGCGGTGCGATAGAGACGGCGGTGACACGTTTGCCGCCGGTCTTGGCCACCAGCCTGGAGCCTCGGCCCGCAGCGACGAGATGACCGCCGGCGGTCAGCGCCATGCTCGACCCGTCTCCTGCGGCAATGGCCACAATACGCTTGCCCTTGGTGTTGGTCACGATGCCGGAAACCTCACCGCCCTCGTCTCGGCCCGCGGCGATGACGTCGCCATCGGCCGTCAACGCCAGGCTGTGGTCCGTTCCCGCGGCGATGGCGACGATCCGCTTGCCCTCGGTCTTGGCCACGATGCCGGAAACCTGCTTGTAGTCGTCCTTGCCTGCGGCCACCACCTGGCCGTCGGCGGTCAGCGCCAAATTGGTGATCGGGCCGGCGGCGATGGCGACGATCCGCTTGCCGGCGGTCTTGGCCACGATTCCGGATACATCCTTGTAATAGTCGTCTCCGACTGCGATGACGCTGCCTTCGGCGGTCAGCGCCACGCTTTTTTCGTCTCCCGCGGCGATGGCGACGATGCGCTTGCCTTCGGTCTCGGCCACGATGCCGGAAACTTGCTTGCTCTGGTCGTCGCCAGCGCCGACGACCAGACCGTCGGCGGTCAGCGCCAGATCGTGGCGAAATCCCGCAGAGATGGCGACAATGCGCCTGCCGGCGGTCTTGGTCAGGATTTCGGACACCCTCTTGTCGCCCGCCGCGATGATCTGGCCGTCGGCGGTCAGCGCCAGATCGTGGTCAGTTCCCCCAGCGGAGATGGCGACGACGTCAGCGCCGTCGGTCTTGGTCTCCAATCTGGAACCTGAATCGTCGTTGTAGTCGTCTGATCTGACAACCCGGCCGATGACAGATGTAACCGACTGGTCTTCGCGGTTGTGGGTCGAGTCAGACATCCGAGATGCCCCCTCCGTCGACGGGTTCGTGCGCGAGCACGCTGCGCTGGCGAGCATTTGGCTGATCGCCTTTCAGGCTACGCGGCGCCTCCGGTGCCCGCGGCGATATCGGCGGTCGGCACGATCAGGTTTGCCGTCTCCGACAGGCCAACGCACGGTTGGCATTTCGGTGTGCGCGGGGACGGAAGCGCAACTGCCGGAGCGGGCGCAGGAGTCGTCGGCGCGGCGTCGGACAGCGTGCTGATCGGGCCGCCGCCCGATGCGGTTACGCGTCCCAGGTGACCGGGAGGCTCTTCACCCCGTAGATGTCCGCGGTTTCCGGACGAAGGGCAACCTCTTCGGCCGGTACGGCCAGGCGCAGCGTGGGGAATCGGGTGAGCAGCGCGGGGAACGCGACGCGCATTTCGACGCGGGCGAGTTGGGCGCCCAGGCACAGGTGGGCGCCGTGACCGAAGGCCAGATGCCCGTCGGCGCGCCGGCGGATATCGAGCGTGTGGGGATCGGCGAAGCGCTCGGGGTCGCGATTGGCGGTGTGGTAGGACGCGATGACTACCTGTCCGGCCTTGATCGTCTGGCCGGCGATCTCGACGTCTTCCAGCGCTGTTCTCATGAACGTCTTTGCCACGCTCAGATAGCGCAGCAACTCCTCTACGGCTTGGTCGGTGAGACCGGGGTCGGCGCGCAGCGCGGCGAGCTGATCCGGGTGGCGCAGGAGCGCGAAGGTGCCCAGCGCCAGCATGTTCGCGGTGGTGTCGAAGCCGGCCGCCAGCAGGACCAGGGCCATCCCCCGCAGTTCCTCATCGGTCAGATCGGTGTCGGTGAGGTCGCTGAGCACGTCGTCGGTGGGGTTCGCGCGCTTGTCGGCAACCAACGCCGTGAGGTAGTCGTAGGTCGCGGTCACTGCCGCTATCAGGTCTTCGTCGCTGGTCTCGCCGTTCATGAACGATTCCACGTTTTCCTGGAAGGAGCCCCGGTCCGCGTAGGGCACGCCCAGCAGTTCACAGATCATGATGGCGGGGATGGGCCTGGCGAAAGCCGTCACCAAATCCGTTGGCGGTCCGGCCTTCTCCATCGCGTCGAGATGGTCGGAGGTGACCTGCTCGACGCGCTCGGTGAGCAGCCGCATGCGCCGCGCGGTGAATCTGCTCGCCAGCGGCTTCCGGTAGCGGCCGTGCTGCGGCTCGTCCATGAGAAGGAACTCGCCGGGCGGCGCGGGCGGGATCTCGACGCCCGGGTAGTCGATGGTGGGGTGAAGCAGGAGCTCTTTGCGCGAGCTGAACCGCTTGTCGGCCAGGATCGATTTGGTCAGGTCATATCCGGTGATCAGCCAGCCGGGTTTGCCGCCGGGGAAGGTGTAATGGCTGATCGGGCCGTGTCGGCGGGCCTCGATCAGCTCGGCCGGTGGGTCGAACGGACACCCGGGTTGGCGCTCCGTCGGTAGCGTCGTGACGGTATGGAGGGATTCACTCATAACCATTTCCCTTGCGGTAGTAGGTGTTCGGAGCAGTGCGCCCGCTGCGGTGACCTTTATGATCATATGTATACGTATACAGGATGACAAGAGCTTGCCTCGGATCACCGGAGGCCGAGTTCGGTTGGCGTCGCGGACCGCCGAAGTCGGTACCCCACGAAGGGCACTCCCTAGGTTCATTAGCGCTAATGTATTCTCGGCCTGTGATCGTGAGACCCGCGCCCGGACTCGGTGAACTCTTGCGCTACGTCGGCGAATTGGTCGACAGAGGCGCCGGAGAGGTCTATGACTCGCTGGGGATGTCGTATCGGCCCCGGTACACCCCGGTCTTGCGGGCGATGAGTCTCGGCGCGAAGACAGTTACGGAGATCACCGCGTTCAGCAATGTCACGCAGGGGGCTATCAGTCAGACAATCGGGCTGATGGTGGCCGACGGGCTGGTGGTGCGCGTGCAACTCCCGGACGCCCGCAAGAGTGGCATACAGCTGACCACCGGTGGCCGCGAGCTGGTGGAACAGCTGAAGCCGCACTGGGAGAACACTTTTGCCGCAATAACCGAACTGGAGTCCGAAATCGGATTCCCGCTGCGGCAGGTCCTCGGGGACGCTGCGGCCGCGCTCGAACGCACAGGTTTCGCGGCCAGGCTCGAGCGGGCGCGGCGGCGGCGCACCGAGCGGGACGATCCGCTCTCGACGGGTGCGACGCCGGGACGGAATTGGTTCGATCGTGACGGCCGGGCCTACGCGCAGTTTCGCCCCGAGTACCCCGCTCGGCTGTCGATGTTTCTCGCCTCGCTGGCGCCGTCCACGGCTCTCGCCGTCGACGTCGGTTGCGGCAGTGGACAATTGACCTCGCAGCTTGCCCCCTACTTCGCCACCACGATCGGGGTCGACCCCAGCGCCGAACAAATCGAGCACGCGCCTTCGCGGGAACGAGTTCGCTATCTCCACGCCTCCGCAGAGCGCCTACCGATCCCCGGTCGCAGCGCGTCCCTGGTCACCGCAGCCCAAGCGGCGCACTGGTTCGACCGGCCGACGTTCTACGCCGAAGTCCGGCGCATCGCGGTCGAAGGTGCGGTGATCGCGTTGATCAGCTACGGGGTGGTGCGGCTCGAGCCCGAGCTCGAGGAACGGTTCACGCGCTTCTACCACAAGGAGATCGGGCCGTTCTGGCCACCGGAACGCGCACTCGTCGACAGCGGGTACGCCGATATCGACTTCCCCTTCGACGAGTATCCCGCGCCGGCCGTGCGGATCGAAAAGCATTGGACCCTCGATGAGTTCATGGGCTACCTGTCGACCTGGTCGGCGGTCCGCCGGGCCCAGGACGCCGATAGATCCGAAGTCCTGCACACGTTCGCGGCCGATCTGGCCGAGCTGTGGGGCGAACCCACGACAACACGACGAATCACCTGGCCGCTCAACATCCGAGTAGGAATTCTATGACAACATCACAGCGGCAACCTTGTTCGCAGCCTGGGCTGACCCACCGCGAAAGCATGGTCGTCACCGCACAGCACACCGTCCCCGGCGTAGCGCCCGACTGGCCCGGCTTCGCCGACATGCCACCGGTTTTCGCGCAGCGGTCACCCTGATAGGGATCTCCGGCCGAAGCCCCAGCTTCGAGGTGTCCTGTCATAACGAATCGGCCGTCGAGGACCGAACAGCGCTGGTGCAGAGAAAGCTGTCGTTGTGCCGACTGCCCGCTGCGATCGCCACCATCGGTTGTTTTGTAAACCTTGTGCCGGGCTTCGGGTCTGTGGTGAGGTCGACGTGAGTTCCAGTGCGGCCCTGCGGTTTTCGAAAGGAAGTGTCCGATCATGTCCGTTCCGACCGTCGTCCAGCAGAGCCTGACGATCAGCGAGGTTGCGGCGGCCGTGAACCTGCCTACTTCGACCCTGCGGTTCTACGAGCGGGAAGGACTGATCGAGCCCTCGGCCCGCAGCGGTGGGAAGCGGGTCTATGCCGCCGATATCCTTGCCCGGCTGGCCCTGATCGACATGGCGAAGCAGGCGGGGTTCACCATTACCGAAGTGGCCGCCTTGTTGGACAGCGGCACAGGGACGCCTCGTCCGGAGTGGCGAGAACTGGCCGAACCGAAAATGGCCGAACTCGACGAGCAGATCGCCTTCGCCGAGCGAGCCAAAGAGATCATTCAGCATGGGTTGCAATGCCCCAGGCCCTCGTTCGTGGACTGCCCGGTCTTCGATGAGCTGATTCAACGCCATATCGAGGCCATGGTCGCGCGGACACCGCGAGCCAGGGCGGCGAGACGGGCCGAACGGCGAATGCGCCGGGCACGATGAGGTTGACTTGAAGTTGGGTTCAACCGCAATGCTCGGTTCATGAACGACATCAGCGCCGAAGCAGTGGCAGGCACTTTGGGAAAGCTGCTCGACCCGGCCAATCGGCACGACCCCTACCCGCTCTACGCCAGCATCCAGCAGTCTGGGCCGGCCTGGCTGGAGCCCTTGTCCGCCTTCGTTGTCGCCGGTTTCTCTGATTGCGAGGCGTTGCTGCGTGATCCGCGGCTGAGCGCCGAGCGTGAAGGCGACGACAGGAAGCGATGGGAACAGCTGCTGGCGCCGGACGTGCCGTCGTCGGTATTGCAGCCCTGGTTCCTGTCTCTGGACCCACCGGATCACACGCGCCTGCGCCGGCTGGTCGCCAAATCCTTCACAGCGAGGTCGGTGGCCCGGCTCGAGTCCTATGTTTTCGAGCTCGCCGACAACCTGCTCGACGCTGTAGCCGAGCGGGGCACGACGAGCATGGACGTGGTGGCCGAGTTGGCCCGACCGCTGCCGACCACGGTGATCTGTCACATGCTAGGTGTCCCTCTCGCCGACGAGCCGCTGTTCCGCGGTTGGTCCGACCGCTTGATCGTGCTCGTCGACGGGTTCGACATGGAGCCGCCCCCAGCAGACCGCCTGCCGGACTGGTTGTCCGCCCTCACCGAATTGCATCGCTATATCGATGACTTGATCACGACGCGACGCCGCAGCTCAGGCGACGACTTGATCTCCGACCTCTTGGCAGCCGAGGAGGAGGGCGATGTGCTCGGCCATGATGAGCTCATCTCCACCGTGGTGCTGCTGCTGGTAGCCGGGCACGAGACCACGGTAAACCTTATTGCCAATGGAATTCTCGCCGTGCTGCGGCAACCCGAGCTGCTCAACGATCTGCGTGAGCGTCCCGAACTTGCCCCTGCCGTTGTGGAGGAGACCCTGCGCCACGATCCTCCAGTGCAGTTGACAGCTCGGTTGTTGAAGGAGGACACCGAACTTTGTGGCCACACAGTCCCTCGAGGCGCCATGGTCAACCTGCTACTGGCCGCGGCCCAGCGTGATCCGGCGGTGTTCATCGAACCGAACCTTTTCGATCCCGGACGCCCGGATTCGCGCCACCTGGCTTTCGGCAGCGGTCCACACTTTTGCCTTGGCGCGCCACTGGCGCGCTTGGAAGGGGCCGCGGCGTTCCAGCGCTTCGCCGAGCGAGTCGTGAACCCGATCCTGGTCCAAGACCCACCGCCCTACCGTCCCCACGTAAACCTGCGCGGCCCGGAAGCGCTCGTCGTCCGTTTCACCAAGATTTTGCCTCGGCTCGCCACCCGCGGTTACTGACGCAGGAGGGGCGCGGATTACGGGCCCTGGACTAGTAGTGCCTTGTTGGATGTGGGGAGGCCGGTGGCGCTGAGATTTCAGCGGTCGGCAGGTCAGGAGGCGAGGCAGGCAGGGATCTCTTGGTCAGGTGGCGCCCGCCGCACGCGGGTTGTTGAAAGCGCCCGAGGCTGCGGCGAGTGCGGCAGTGACGGCCGCGTGGTCGGGTAGGTCTGGGTCGGGTGGCGTGCGTAGCAGCACTAAGTGGTGGTAAACCGGTGCGGTAGCGGCGATCAGCAGGGCGCGTGCGTCGACATCGGGCGGTAGTTCGCCGCGCTGGATCGCTCGTTGAATGATGATCTCCGACTGCGTGTATCGGTCCTCCCACAATCGTCGAAGGGCTCGGGCAGCTTCGTCGGATCGGAACGAGACCGCGATCAGCGCCCTCGCGATCGAGGACTCCTCGCTCAGCGAATCCTGGATCTCGTGGTTGAGCGCCGCCAAATCCCCACGCAGGCAGCCGGTGTCGCGGGGTTGCCACGGCTGCTGGCTCGCCGCGTCGAAGACGTCGGCGAGCAACCCGCCGACGTCGTGCCAGCGGCGATACACCGTGGCGCGGTGCACGCCCGAGCGGGTGGCGACGGCTTCGATGCTCAGCGCGTCGTAACCGTGTTCGGTCAGCTCCGCGCTGACCGCTTCGAGCACCTGGGCTCGGATGCGGGCGGTTCGCCCACCCGGGCGACGGGCTCCCGGTGCGGGCTCGGAAGCCGGAGGAGGTGCGGAACTCATGGTGGGTCGTCCGATTGCTTGACGGGATGGAGTCGCCACGATACCTTAGTGCGACAGTCGTCGTATTAATTGAGGTGCCGATGTTCTTCCGAAGCGTTCCCCCGGCCCTGCGGTCCCCGCTGACCGCGTCGTCCTCGAATGCTTCGGAGTGTGCATATGCCAACCCAGATCACCGCGCTCGCGGTCAGCAAGTCCTTCGACGGCAAACCGGTTCTCGATGAGGTGACGTGTTCGCTCGCCGCGGGTGAGTGCACCGGGATCATCGGCGAGAACGGATCCGGCAAGTCCACCCTGCTGCGCCTGTTCGCCGGGCGAGAGCAGCCCGATCATGGCGAAATCGTCGTCCAAGCCGACGGCGACATCGGTTACCTCGCTCAGGACGAGCAACTCGCGCCACACCTGACTGCGCAGGAGATCATCGACCGGGCCCTGACCGAACTACGGGCGATCGAACAGCGGATGCGCCGCCTCGAGGTCGCGATGACTGACGGCGACGAGTCCGGGATGGCCGAATACGATGATCTGACAACCATTTTCGAGCTCCGCGGCGGATACGACGCCGACGCTCGGGTGGAACGGGCTCTGCACGGCCTCGGTTTGAGCCTGGTGGACCGCGACCGCGCGGTTGCCGGGCTGTCCGGCGGCGAGCAGGTCCGGCTGCGCCTGGCCGCGGTGCTGGCAGCGGGCACCGAGGTGCTGTTGCTGGACGAGCCGACCGATCATCTCGATGAGGCCGCCCTGACCTGGCTGGAAGATCATCTGCGTACCCGCCGCGGCACGACGGTGACGGTCTCACACGACCGGGCATTCCTCGAGCGGGTCGCGACCAGCCTGCTGGAGGTCGACGCGGACCGGCGGCGGGTCATCCGCTACGGCAACGGCTACTCGGGGTTTCTGGCCGAGAAGGCGGCAGCGCGACAGCGGTGGACGCAGGCGCACGCGCACTGGCAGAGCGACACCGTCCGGCTCCGCGAGGTAGCCGCCACCAGTGCCCGCCACGTCGCACCGGGCCGGGCGATGAAGGACAACAACAAAATGGCCTACGACCGGGCTGGCGGGCGGGTACAGCAGTCATCGGCCAGCCGGATTCGCAATGCCGAGGAACGGCTGCGCCGCCTACTCGCGGACCCGGTGCCACCGCCGCCGCAACCGTTGCGTTTCGTTCCCACCCTGCTGGCCGGCGGTGTGCAAGGCACCGTGCTCGACGCCACCGACATCGCTGTCTCGGGCAGGCTCGACCGGACCAGCGTCACGGTCCATGCGGGTGACCGGCTGCTGATCACCGGACCGAACGGTGCGGGCAAGACCACCCTGCTGCGGGTACTGGCAGGTCGCCTCGCGCCGGACAACGGCACTGCCACACGCTACGGCAGGGTCGGCTACCTCGCCCAGGAGCCGCCTCCCGCCGAGCCCGGGCAAACGCTGCTGGCAGCCTTCGCTCGCGGTCGCCCCGGAGAAACCGACGAGCACGCCGAACGATTGCTGTCACTCGGCCTGTTCCACCGTGCCCAGCTCACGTCGCGCGTCGAGAATCTGTCCACCGGGCAGCGGCAGCGCCTCGCCTTGGCGCGGCTGGTCACCGAGTCCGTCGATGTGCTGCTGCCGACGAGCCCACCAACCATCTGTCACCGGGTCTGGTCGAAGAGTTGGAAACCGCTCTGGCCGAGTACCGTGGCGCGCTCGTGATCGTCAGCCACGACCGCCGGCTGCGCGCCCGCTGGCGCGGTGCTCATCTCCACCTGCGCCCGTCGGCATCCGTCTGACCTCGCCGTCACCCGATCGCCCACGCACCGAAGGGGTTTCGCCGTGCCCGACAGTCCCGATCCAATTCCCGCCGACCCGACCGTGCTGCACCCCATGCCGGGACAGCCGCGAGTGGTGCTGCTGAAGTCGCTGGTCGCCTCGCCTCTGATCGAGGTCGGGGAGTTCTCCTACTACGACGATCCGGACGATCCGACCGCGTTCGAAACCCGCAACGTGCTCTACCACTACGGGCCGGAGAAGCTGATCATCGGGAAGTTCTGCGCCCTGGGCACCGGAGCGCGGTTCATCATGAACGGCGCCAACCACCGCATGGACGGCCCCTCCACCTTCCCCTTCCCCATCATGGGTGGCTCGTGGTCGAACCACTTCGACCTGCTCGCCGGCTTACCGAGCCGAGGGGACACCGTCGTCGGCAACGACGCCTGGCTCGGCAACGGCGCGACAGTGATGCCCGGCGTGCGGATCGGGCACGGCGCGATCATCAGCACCGGCTCCGTGGTGACCAACGACGTACCCGACTACGGCATCGTCGGCGGCAACCCCGCCCGCCTCATCCGAACCCGCTACAACGACGAGGACATCGCCCGGCTGCTGGCGGTGGCGTGGTGGGACTGGCCCGTGGAACACATCACCGAACACGTGCGGACGATCATGTCGGGCAGCATCGCCGACCTCGAAGCCGCCGCCGGCGATCTGAAATGAGTGAAATGCCCTCTCGCCCTGCCCATATCGCGATGGTCGGCGTCCCCATCGTCAGCCATGTGCTGCCGAGCCTGGGGATCATCCGTGAGCTGGTGGCTCGTGGCCATCGCGTGACCTATGCCAATGACCCTGCCGTAGCCGACCTGATCACCGACACCGGCGCCGACCTGATCCCGTGCACCTCCACCCTGCCGGTCGCCGACAACAACTGGCCCGACGATCCCATCACCGCGATGGACCTGTTCCTCGACAACGCCGTTCAAGCGCTCCCGCAACTGCGCGCGGCCTACGAGCACGACCCCGCGGATCTCTACCTCTACGACATCGGCGCCTACGCCGCAAGGGCCCTCGCCGAGGCGCAGAGCCGCCCGCTGGTTCAACTGTCGCCCACGTTCGTGGCATGGAAAGGCTACGAAAGAGATGTGGCAGCACAACTCCGGCAACTGCCGGGCGCCGACGCCTACCGGGCGAAGTTCGCGCAGTGGCTTGCCGACTGCGGCGCGGCCACCACCGATGTCGATGTCTTCTCCGGCTTGCCCGACCGTGCCCTTGCGTTGATACCCCGGGCGATGCAACCGCAGGCCGACCGAGTCGACACCGGCACAGTGACATTCGTCGGCCCCTGCTTCGACACCCGTAAGGAAGACGAGACTTGGATCCGCCCCGCCGATGCGGAGAAGGTTCTGCTGATCTCCCTGGGCTCGGCCTACACCCGCCAGCCGGAGTTCTATCGCCAGTGCCTGCGGGCCTACGGCAACCTGCCCGGCTGGCACGTTGTACTGCAAATCGGGAAGCACACCGACTTACAGGAACTCGGCGTCATCCCCTCCAATATCGAAGTGCACTCCTGGGTCCCCCAGCGTGCGATCCTGGAGCAGGCGGATGCCTTCGTCACCCACGCCGGTATGGGCGGGTGCGGGGAAGGACTGTTGACCGGTGTCCCGATGATCGCCGTGCCGCAGGCCGCCGAGCAGTTCATGAACGCGGACCGGCTCGTCGAACTGGGTGTGGCCCGCCGCATCGACACCCAGGAAGCCACCGCCCAGAACCTACGGGAGGCTCTGAACGACCTGGTCACCGATCCGGAAGTGGCGCGCCGCTCAGCGCAGCTGCGCGCCGCCGCCAGAGCCGAAGGTGGCACCATGAGGGCCGCCGACCTCATCGAATACATCTCGGTTTTCCGGTCGAGTACTGGGGATTCCCCGGCACGGCAGCGTTTTCCGCGAGGGTCCTGTTCAGAATCGGCCATCGGCCTGGATAGCCTGACAGGCGTGCAACTCGGTGTGAATGTTCCCAACTTCGGTCCAGGCGTGACCCCCGACCGGCTGCTCGCGTGGGCTCGTACGGTCGAAGGTCTCGGCTACGACCTGCTGTTGACGTCGGATCATGTCACAATCACGCCCGACGTGGCTGCGCAGTACCCGGCGCCGTTCTACGAACCGTTCACGATGCTCAGCTGGCTGGCCGGCCAGACCGGCACGATCAAGCTCGGTACCACCGTGCTGATCGCACCGTACCGGCATCCGCTGCTGGTCGCCCGGATGGCGGCCAACCTGCACCAGCTCAGCAGGGGACGGTTCGTGCTCGGCGTCGGGGTCGGCTGGGCGCAGCAGGAGTTCGATGCCCTTGGGCTGGACTTCCGCCGCCGCGGTAAACAGACCGACGAGCTGCTGGACGTCCTCACCGCCGCCTGGCAGAACACCGACGATTACGGGGCCTGCGACATCCCGATCTGGGTCGGCGGCCTCACCGATGCCGCCCAGCGCCGCGCGATCCGGTACGGTGCAGCCTGGCACCCCCTGCGTCAGTCGATGCCGTGGATGCGCGACGCCGTCGAGCGCCTCCGGCGGACCGCCGACGAGCAGGGCCGACCGGTCCCGGACTTCGTGCCGCGGATCCTGCTCCGGTGCACCCGTGAGCCGCTGCCGGACGAGACCCGCCACGCCGGCGAAGGATCGATCGACCAGATCCTCGCCGACCTCGCCGAGCTGCGCCTACTCGGCGCGCACACCATCGTGCTCGACCCGTTCGCGGGCGACCCGGCCGAGACCGAACACCCCGAGATCGCCTGGCATGCGCTGGCCGCGGTCAGGGCAGAAATGGAGAATTGAGCGATCGGCGGCGATGACGGTCGTCGCTCTTGATGTGGATCAGCAGCGACTGGGCAGGGGAGGCGGCGAGCACCTCGTCGGCTGCGATTCTCACCGTAGGTGGGAGCGTGGGTTCGCGCGGAGCCGGAGAGACGGATTCGAAAGTCCGCTGGCTCGTTGCGCTGGCAGGTTCCGGCCAAGGAACCCCTATCGCGTGACAGGGATCCTTGGCCGATTACTGCCTCAGGGCTGGCGAGGGCGGGTTCCGGTGGTGGGGCTTGTGCGGTTGTCTCTGCGGCGAGCGAGTCCGGCGAGGCCGGCGAGGCCGAGGAGACCGAGTAGGCCCCACAGGCCGGTCTTGTCACTGTGGTCGTCGTCGACGCGGGTTTCTTGGGCTGTCTGTGTGGTCGCAGCAGCAGGGGTCGCTTCGACTATTCCGACTCCGCCGAATGTGAGGATCAGGGCTGTCAAGGGGATCGCGATGGTCTTGCGCATATGCATCACTCCCTTTCGCTCGTTGACCCCCCGGCGGTACCCGGCGGGAAAGATCGGAAACACGACATGATCGTTTCCGGGGCAGGCATGGAACAACAGGCCGATGAGTGCGCGGCGGAACTGCTGATGCCTGAACCGTCACGGGTTCGGGACCGGCTTCGGTTTCAGACCCGCGCCGGTCGGCGTGGTGGTTGCCGAGCGTAGTAGGCGCTCTCGTAGATGTGTATCGACTGCCGGCATCGGAATGATGAATCAGCCTGGGCTCGATCGGGTGCCCGTGACGATGGCGTCGCCAGACCGCCATGTTGAGCGCCTTGGATACCAGCGCGGTCGTGGTCGAACCGGACGCGGTCCAGCCCACGATCGCCCTGGAGTAGGCGTCGAATACAAATACCACATATGCCCATCCCGACCAGGTCGACACATACGAGAAGTCCGCGACCCAGACCCGATCCGGGGCGTCTGCGGTGAAATCCCGGTCAAGCTTGTGACCGGCCCGCACACCGTCCTTGCTGGGGATTGTGGTGCGACGTCTTCGACCTCGCACAGCGCGGTTCATGCTCCAACTCGCACGTGACCCGGTCAACCGTGCAGAACGCCACCTCGTGGCCTTGCCAGCGCAGATATCGGGTCATCTTCCGGCGGCCATACATTTCTTCCGGCTTGCCTTGCAGATCACGCAGCGAGTTCTCCAGGCAGGCGTCGGCGATATCGCGGCCCGATGGTGGCCGCCCCTGGGCCTTGCGATTGCTCCGTGGCGCGATCTGCACCCCCATGCGCGGCCAGCGCACGGCAGACGACTCGACGCCATAGACCTTGCGATACTCATCGATGAACCCGAAGATCAACGGTGTCGCGGGTCGAGTTCCCGCGCGAAGAAAGCCGATGCCAACTTCAAAACCTCGTTGGCCTGCTTCAGATCTCGATTCTCCTACGCAGCTGATCCAGTTCTGCCCGCTCCGCCGTCGACGATCCTTCCGCAGTGGTCGGCTGGCGCCAGCCCGGCTCAGCCTGCGCCTTGACGATCCACACCCGCAGCGTCTCAGGATGCCCGTCGGCCATCGGGCCGATCGCCTGAGCCGCGGCATACATCGCCTGAGCCGCGGCATACGTGGACGGATACTCATCGAGGTAATCGAGAGCCAGACGCAGGAACTTCTCCCGTACCTCGGGCGGGTAACGCTTCGGCATGATGACCATCTTCCTCAAGAAAGGAAGCGGCGCCCCACCCGTGACGGTTCATTTTGAGGCCATCACGTTTGTGACACCGGCGCGGCGCGGTCGTCAGTCGGCATGCAGGACGAAGAACAGGAAGCACAAGAACCTCATGCCGGTGGTCTCGTCGAATACTTCGGGGGGCCAGATCTTGGGCGGAGGGCAGGGCAGGTGCTTCGCTGATGACGCTGATGCGGAAACCGGCCGCGGTGAAGGCGTCGATCATCGCGTGCAAGGGCCGGTCCCAGAAGCTGAGCCGGGCGGTCTGCCCACCCATGGTCCATTCCGCGATGCGGTGACGGGTCTGGAAATAGTTGGTCTCCTCCCTGGTCAAGCGCTGATGGAGGAAGGTGGCGAAGGGATGCTCGACCGAGGCGATGAGTCGGCCGCCGGGGGCCAGCCCCCGTCGCAGTTCGGCCAGTGTCGGTCCCCAGTCCTGTAAGTAATGCAGCACCAGGGACGCGACGACGTCATCGAACGTGTCGTCGGCAAAGGGCAGCGTGTCGGCCAGATCGGCGACCTGCAGGTCCGCGTCGTCGCCGAGGCGCAGCCGGGCTTGGTCCAGCATTCCGGCGCTCGCGTCGATCCCGGTCACGACCGCGCCGCGATCTCGTAGGTCGGCGAATAGTGGGCCTGAGCCGCATTCGGCGTCGTGGATCCGCCGCCCGGTCACGTCTCCAGCGAGTTCGAGCATCGCGGGCCGCTCGTAGTGGGCCTTGAGCAGGCTGGTCTCGTTTTCTGCGGTGTATCCCTCGGCGATGCTGTCGTAGGCGTTTGCCCGGTCCGGATCAGCCGGGAGTACACGACCTCGGTTCTCTTCGAAAACGAGTAGCTGGGTACTCGCGCCAACCGGGAAAGGCCCAAGAACGCTAGTGGGCGACTGCATAGCCCCACATGAAAGGAAGACAGTGATGGTTCAGGTCAACACCATATTCGTCGTCCACACAACGAAGAACGAACGGACCGCTGACACGGACGCGAACTTCGACCTCCAAATCGAACGGCCGGGGGAAGATCTCGTCCTACGCTTCCCCGAGCTCCCACACGACGAGAGAGCACGAGGCCGAACCGACAGCTACAGGTTCGACGTATCCGGAGCGAACATTGACCACGCGAATCTGCGCATCCACATGAAGATGATCGACACCTCGGATGGTTGGCTTCCCGAGTCCATATTTGTCATCGGCATAACACCGTCTGCCGCGCACGTTCTTCTCGGGTCTCATCCGAACTGGCCGGCCACGGGCTGGTTCGATCGAGGGGACAATCCCGCGGGTCCGTCCAAACACCTCATCAGCGGATTCAGCGGCGCACGCTGATACCGCATCGCTCATCACCTCGGGCAAATCCCCGCCCCAGACCTATATAACGCTACTGCGCCGATATGCGCACCCGCCGACTGCACGGCCCCGAGGACTACATCGACATCGACCCGGTGGGCGCAACCACCACGGCACCGGGCGGTGTTCGTCTATCACCCAAGCGACTACGTGTGGTGATGGAGGCCATTACGCGGCGAGGGCCTGTTCCAGTGCGCGCGCCGACGGGTTCGGCGAGGCGGGCATTCCGCCCCACGGGGCCGACGACTTCCGCGCCAGCCGGCGCAGCGTGTCGATCTGGTGGACGGGGTTCTGGTCGGCGGTCGAGGCCCGGCCCGTAGCCGATCAACCAATGTCGCAAATTGCCGCAGCTCAGACATTTTCGAGGTCTATTTCCGGCACGGGTTCAGGCATTCGCCTCCTGGCGCTTCCCGGACAGGCCTACCGGTGTCGGCAAACGTTTGCTGACAACGACGAATGTGCCGACATTGCAATGGAATCAGATTCGAATCAGGTCCGCAGCTAACGAGGTACACACAGGCGAAGACTTCTACCGGCGGACACAACCAAATGCCGGGGGCATGAGCCGATACGTCCACACGCACCTGCTGCGCGATGGGCGATCGAGCTACCACATAGGAGAGGACATTGGCTGTACCTGGCCGATTGTGCCCGACCCCGCCTATATGAACCGGGTTCTGGACAGTTGAATACGCGATCTCACCAGTCCGGAATCCCAAAGAATCGAAGCGGCACGGTGCACAAGCCGACTCGCACTGTGCCACTTCGATTCACGCCACCTGTCTAGAGGGAACTTACGTTGTTCACTTGGTTCGGGGTCATGGTGCCGCCGGCGTTGTAGTGGATGGTCATGTCTGGATTCCAGGTGATCATTGTCGACGCGCCGGACTCGGCCCATCGAAGGCGCACGACCTCCGCGTCCTCGTACTGGTCGCTGGTGGCGCCGGGGGCCAATACGAACTGTTCCATGACCGTCCAAGAGTCGTTTCGGCGGACGACCGAGACGTGGTCATCGGTGTCGTTGTAAAGCTTGTACCAACCGGACCAGCTGCGTCCATCTGCCTTCTGGGTCATTGCAGACGAAGGCTTGGTCTCCTGCTTGGTCTGCATGGTCTTGCCGCTCATGTGACTCCTTCAGTCGGTGCGTTCGGCGTGCAGAGGATCGACGGTTCAGTTCGTCGAATCGATGACCACACCAGGCTCCCAACCGCAGGCCAGTCGTCGATTCACTCGTTTCGGATGATCTTTTCTCGGAACCCACGGACCGCGTCGGGCTCGCCGACGGGTGGAAGCGACCCGTCGGCGGCCAGTCACCCCCCGGGACCAGTTCGGGCACGTCTTGTAGATCGCGACACTGCCGGTAACCAAGCGACCGAGGAAACGATTTCCTCCGGCCGGGTGAGGATGGCGCGGACCTGCCGGATCTGTTCCGGTCGATGCTGCTGCCCAACTGGGTACGCCCTAACCAGACATGGGCGATGGCGGGGTCCGGCGGGATCCCGCGCCGGGTGGCGGGTAGCCGCGTCGTGCTGGCCGGTGACATCTGGGACTTCAACTGGACACGGCCTTCGTCTCATCGGAGGTAGGCGTCGGTTCCGTGGGGGACCGGGGGTGAGGGCTGCGCACTACCGAACAAGGCGTAGATGGTGACCGCGGCGACCTATCACCAGGTGTGGTGGCCACGGTTCGACGCCGAGAACGAGGTGTACTCCGGCGAGACGATGCCGGTGTGGGATCACGCGGTCGGCAACAAACTTCCCGCGAAGGGAACAGCAGCAGTGAAAGCGCCCCTTCCCCGGGAAGGGTCATCGATGATCGGTTCGGTCGCGCGTGGACGCTTCGCGTGACGGCGTCTGGCGGGGTTCGGATTCTTCTCGCGTGTCGCGTGTCTGGGAGTCCGGGTCGATCTTGTCCGCGCGTTCGAACTCCTGCTCCAGCTCGTCGCGGGAGGTGACGGCTTCGCCGCGATGAGCCGCTGCTTGTTCTTGCAGGCCCGCCGCCTGCGCTGCCCTGACATCGGCCTCGGCCCGAGCTGCTCGGGCCTTGGCCGCGCTCTCGTCGGCGAGCGCTTCACGCTGGCCGACCTCGTGGGACTGTTCGGTTGCCTTCTCGCGGATGCCCGCGGCTTCGACGCGGCGGTGTTCCTTACGTTTGTTCAAGACCAGCCAGGTGAGCGCTGCGACGATCAGAATTGCCGCAATCACGACAACAACGATGACGACGATCGCGGTGGTGGTCATGTCGGTCTCCTCAAAGGTTGAGCGTGGTCCCATGTGGTTGGCACCGGTGCCGGGAATGAGGTCGGTCGATCGCGACCGCGTGCCCGGGCACCGATGTTGTCAGCGGCTGGGTTGGGGCACATGGCAGTTGGTCACCTTGGGATCGACCCCGGCTTAGTTCAGTGGCCCCGCCAACACGGTCACCACGATGGTCCCGACCCCCGCGCAGTTCTGTTCGGCGTGGGAGATGTATCCACGTTGCCGCGGCGGCGATCGCGCCGATGATCAGCCATACCAGCACCAGCAGTGTCAGCCACCGCATCACTCGCCTCCTGGAGTCGGCGGATGAACCAAGACCGGGCGTCAGAAGTAGTGGCGTCGCCCGCCGACGGCGCGGCCCATCGACCCCAAGGCCAGGAGCACCAGACCGATGATGAGGACCACGATCCCAATGACCCAGAGGATCTGGATTTTCAGCAAGAAACCGACGACGAGAAGAATGATTCCGAGAATGATCATGGTCGATACCTGGTTTCGGTGGGAGAGTGACGGGGGCGCGGGGCTGTGCGGTGAGCCACCCCGTTGGTTGCGTGGGAATCAGTGTTTGAAGGCGTCCTTCATCTTTGCTCCGGCCTGCTTGGTATCGCCCTTGGCCTGACCGATACGACCCTCGGTCCGCAGGCGAGTGTTGCCGGTGCCCCGGCCGACCAGTTTCTTGGCGACGCCCTTGGCGGCTTCGGCCTTGTGCGCGATCTTCTTACTTATGCTCATGATGGTGGTCCCTTTCGCGTGTGCTGTTGTCGCGGATGCGGCGAACATCTATTCCGGGTGGCGTCAGCCGCGCCCCGAGTGCGGGTTGCCGGCGGCGTGGCGGTCCCTGGATCGGTTGCGTAATCCGGAAAGGTGGACTCGGTCGCGACGCGCAGCACCGTCGGCTCCGGTATTTCGGGTATCTCGAGTGTCGTCGGGGGCGGGGGATGCAGTGGCGCGCCGCCGTTGCTCGTCTAGGTGGCGCTGCCGGTCGGCGAGGTCGGCGGTCCCGGCTCACCGCGGTGGTCTCGCGGCGCGATACCTCGAGTTGGCCGCGCGCGGTGCGGTCGCGGCGAGCGGTGCGCCGAGCACCCGCCAACAGCAAACTCAGCCCGACCAGTCCGACCGCGATGCCGTAGAGAAACAACAGGCCGGTCGAGCCGGTCACGTGGTGGCCGAACACGGCGAAATTGTCGGTCGATGCGTAGTTGACACTCCCGTTGGCCAACACCCCCGCGAACCCGACCATGACGGCCGCGACCAGAACGACCAATCCGATGATGACGACCATTGCGCTACCCACCAGATCCACGCTGTATTACTCACTCAACCACCGCACACCCACTGAGTCAACAAACGTAGAGCTACACTTTATGGTCGCCCGATTCGCACCGACGTGAGCGCCAACTCCGCACCGAAGCAGGGATGCACTGGACACGACTTCGAGG
This sequence comes from Nocardia abscessus, assembly GCF_015477775.1. GTDB lineage: Bacteria > Actinomycetota > Actinomycetes > Mycobacteriales > Mycobacteriaceae > Nocardia > Nocardia abscessus_A. The sequence goes on from NZ_JADLQO010000021.1 coordinate 78,556, forward strand.
AATCACCGAAGGCGGCTTCGAAAGCTGACACATCCCCGAACTGGGAAAATGAGCGATCAGACACCCGAGCCGACCCGGCCCCGTATCTACCGCCAGCAGGGAAGGCGGGGCTAGGATGACAGCACGGCACAGCCGCGCAACGGACACCTTTCGGACCCTTCGACAACCCCCGCCATCGGGTGGGTTCTCGGGATAACGGCCCCGGCCCGACAGTAGCCAGCCTCGGGACCGTGCTGCGCACCCCCGGCGGAGCTTTTCACCACCACGGATACGGGGCGAGCACCATGCCTGACAACAATCCGTCCTCAACGTCGGCCGGCGCATCGCCGTCGGCATCGTCTGGCAACTCGTCCTCGATAGCGGGCCGAGTGGCCCAGAACAGCATCTTCGAACGCTTCGCCCGCGCCGGCTTCGTTGTCAGTGGCATCGTGCACCTGATCATCGGCTACATCGCCATCCGGATCGCCCTCGGCGGCGCAACCGGCACCGCCGACCAATCCGGAGCCATGACCGAACTCGCCTCCAAGCCCGGCGGCGTCCTCGCCCTGTGGGTGGGCGTCGTCACGTTCGTACTGATGGCGCTGTGGCGGCTCGCCGAAGCCGCACTCGGCAGCGCGTCCAAACCCCAAGCCGATAACAAGAAATCCGAAATGATCGATCGCGTCAAGGCGTTCTCACTGGCAGTGGTCTACTTCGCATTCGCATTCTCCGCGTTCGGATTTGCCCGCGGCAGCGGCAAGTCCAGCAGCGGCCAGAGCGCAGGAATCACCGCCCGCATGATGCAAACCACCGCCGGCACGATCGCCCTCATCGCAGGCGCGCTGATCATCATCGCGATCGGCGGCTACCACATCTACAAAGGAGCCAGCCAGAACTTCCTCCGAGACCTCAAAGGCACCACCAGTGACCTGGTACGACGGCTGGGCACGGTCGGATACATCGCGAAGGGGCTGGCCATCGCCGCCATCGGATTGCTGGTAATACTCGCCGTCAACCAATCCGAGCCCGACAAAGCCGCAGGCCTCGACGGCGCCTTCAAGACTCTCGGGGCCCAACCCTACGGAGCAGCGCTCCTCATCGCGGCCGGCCTGGGCATCATCACCTACGGCCTCTACAGCTTCGCCATGGCCCGATACACCAAGATGTAGTCCCGGAGCAATCTTGCGAAAAACAACGACAATGGCTTGACCAGTGGTGACTCCCGCCGGGTTTGGTGCTCACCTTCTTCGTTGGGAATCGCCCTCGAGCAGGCGGTTGATGAACAGCGAAATAATCTTTTCCGAGTGCTGGCCCGGACCGAAGTTGTTGCTGGAGCGAGTGATACACACCGGGACACCGAAGGTGCGGAAGTACGACATCGCTACCAGGTCCGACGCCGCCTTCGACGCGGCATAGGGGACTGTCGGCTGCAGCGGGTACTGCTCGCTCGTGGCACCGGAGGCCAGCGGCCCGTACACCTCATCGGTGGAGACGTGCACGAACTTGCCGATCTCGTGCCGCATCGCGGCCTCCAGCAGCACCTGCGTGCCCGACACGTTGGTGGTCAGGAAGTTGCCTGCTTGATAGAAGCTGTGTCGTCATCACGGCACCTTCCCGCTGACCATCCAGTCAGCGAATCAGGCCGGAAACACCCTTAAATCCACAGTCCCGTACTGACCGAGATCGGTCCGGTCGAGATCGAAGTGCCCAGGGACACGAACTCGTCGTTCGACCCGCAGATCCTCGAAGGCCCATGTAACGCAGGGTTGTCATGGTTCGTCAGGCGTCGTGGATTATCGAGCCGGAGAACTGCATGGTGATCGAGGTGGCGTTTGTTAGGTCGATTGTTGACGGGTCGATCATGATGTTCCATCCGGCGAATGGGGTTGGTTCGAAGTAGGCGTAGCTCACTTCGTGGTCGAGAGCGCCGTCGACTTCGACGTAGCCGTAGGCGCCGTCGTCGAAGGTCCAGTCGGGCGGTCCGTTTTTCTTGGGAGACACCCGGTATTCGAAGTCGAGGTCCAGCGGTTTGGAGGTGAACTGGTAGGTATTTCGCCGGTAGCGGTCGAGGTAGTTGCCCTGGGTGCTGATCTGCAGGTTGACCGAGGCGCCGTTGCGCGGTGTCGCGTTTTCCACCCATACGCGCACGCGGTTGAGCCGGACTCGGCCGAAACCGGCGAACTCGTCGGTGTCCAGCGGTACCACGAAGCGGGCGGTCCCTGATTTCTTGAATTGGGTGAGAACGTCGGGGGCGTTTGTGCTGTCGATGGTGTATCTCTTGTCGGCCAGGATCTGCGGCGGCGGCGAGAAGTGTTCCAGGGCCGTCGCGGAGTCCATGGTGATGCTTGTCAGGTTCGTCAGTCCGGCGTCGAGTTCGCCGATGTTGTCGAGGATGCGTGGGCGCACTACCGAGGGTGCCAGTGCCCAGTAGAAGTACGACGCGCGGTAGCCCTGTAGGGCGGTGAACAGCGAGCTCTTGGTGTCGAGGTAGCGCAGGTACAGCTGCTGCATCAGCGCTGCGAGGGGCGCCTTGCCGTGGACCAGGGAGTCCAAGTACTGCTGCAGTTGCTGCTGTTCCTGTTCGGCCAATTGTTTTTGCAGGCTGACCGCGGCGTACTGCTGACCGGCCGCGACCGCGGCCGCTTGAGCGGCGGCCAATTCCTGCCCGTGGATGGCGACGGCGTCGACGGCTAGTTTGAGCTCGCGTGCGTAGCGGATGCCTTTCTGGATCGGGTCGGCGAGCATGGCGTCGGTGTTCTGCTGGTAGATCCGCCACTGGTAGGTCGCGGTGAGATCCGCCCCGCCGGTGTCGAGGTTCATGTCTTTCAGCTTGGCGGCGTATTCCTCGGCGTTGTGGAAGTTCTCGACGGCGTCGATGATCTCCTTCGACAGGTCGTATACCTTTTTCAGTGCCTCCGCGATCTTTTTGAGCTGGTCCATGCAGTTTTTGAGGCTCGCGGCCAGGTTCGCGATGTCACTGCCGGCCTGGGCGGCGGCTTCCACCGCCTCCGCTCCCTTGATCGCGCTGCCCGCGGCGGCGGCGCCTGCGGCGGGGTCACCGACGAACATGGCGCCGATACCGACGCCGAAGGTGATGACCGCGGTGCTGAGGTCGATGATCGCCTTGCGGATCTGTTGATTCTTCCATTCGGGTACGCCGATCTGCTCGAAGTCGATCTGGGTCTCCTGGGCAGTGTCTTGGGCCGCCGTCAGCCGTTGCTGTGCGGCGGTGACCGCGGCGCTGGCGTTGTCGAAGTTGTTTTTCGCCTGGGCCAGTAGTTGAGTGGTGTACTGCGTTTCGTAGGTCTTGTTCGCCAGCAGGTTCTTGGCGAGCTGGATGAAGTTGTCGGTGACGACCGTCTGGGTGCTGAGGGCCTGGTAGTCGGCCTCGTACTGTTTGGCTTCGGCGACGAAAGCCTTCGCGAGCTCGGTGTAGACCTGCCGGCTCAGATACGGGACGAAGACCGTTCCATCGGATTCGGCGTTCATCTGCGCGGTGAGCAGCGTCAGCAGCGACGAGCTGCGCAGGAGCACGCCCAGTAGCTCGACGTTATAGCCCGACCAGTTCTTCAGCCATGTCAGTTGGCGTAGCGCCAGGTCCGGATGGGTGTCGTAGAGCAGTGAGGCGAACAGGAACTCGGTGCGCAGCGCCTGTTGGAAGTAGTCCGGGGCTGACAGGGCCGCGACCCCCTGGGCCCGGTCCAGAGGGCTTTGGACCGGGCCACTGCCCTCGACATACTTGATCAGCACGCCGCCGGACGGCGGTGGAGCGTCGATGACGGGTAGAGCGATCGTCTGCTGAGGGGCGAGCACGGCCTGACCCTGCACGCTGCCTGCCAGCTCGTCGCAGAAAAGCACGAATCGAGCACCGTGGTCGTTTCGGTAGTCGAGGGTCACGGTGAACGGCTCGTCGCTCTGCAGCCGTCGCGCCTGGATCCACAGAACAGTTTCCTGGAGCCGCCATGAGATCCCGGCGGGCACGTTCACGACGTCGGCTACCAGCGTCACCAGCACAGGATCGAAACCCGAGTTGTGCAACGTGGTCTGTACCTCGCCCAGGTCGAGGTACATGGCCCGGAACACCGCGTGGGTGGCGTCGATCACGGTGGCCGAGGCGCAGGGCACGTTGCCCTGCTGTTCGATCTCACCGTAGAGCGTGCGCCAATCGTAGGACTGTGCCGCAATGACTTTCATGGCGCGGTCCTACACGCCCGCGAGGACGCAGTTCGGCGTGAGGAGGGTGTCCAGCCGCCATGCCTCCACCGTCCACTGATCCAAACTGGTGCGCTGCTGTTCGGTGACGTAGGCGTTCATGCGATAGCTGTCGGCCTCGTTGGCCACGGCGGCCCACTTACGGATGGCCGCGTCGACGCCCATATCCATGATGATCGGCGGGACCTGCTCGATGTTCGTGTCGATCATCGTCCGGATCGTCTCGAGGTCGTCGGAGATGGCCCCCCACACGCCTTCGATCTTCTGGATTACCGGGAGCACCGCGGTGAGGTCCTGCCCGATCGTCGTGGAGCTGTCCTTAGCGGATTCGACGGCGTGCATCAGGTTCGCGTAGGCGGCGTACTTGGCCTCCAGCGAATTGATCAGTTCCTTGGCGGCGTTGATCCTGTGGAGGGCCTCGATGGCGCGACTGCCGTAGACGCCGGCCACGACTGATGCGGCGATGAAGCCGGGCAGTCCCAGCCACGCGTACGTCGGCGTTGTCGCGGCCACCACGACATCGTGGTTGTACTCGTCGTTCGCCGCCTTCAGCACGGCCTTCGCATCGGCGATCTGCTTCGTGACATCAGCGACATCCTTGCTGGATTCACCGTACTTCTCGTTGTAGTACGCAACGAGGCCACCGTCACCGCCGGTCCCCACCATCGTCGTCTTGTCCGTTTCGGTGTCCTTCGCGAACTGATGGATTTGTGCGGTGACTGCGGTCGCTTTCTGCACCCGCGTGTCGGCGTCTTTCTTCAACACGTCCAGAATCGCTTTGAGCTTGTCTTTCGCCTGCTGGTCGTTCGGGTTGTCCGTCAGCCGTTGCGCCAGGTCCTTGATGGGCGGGTAATAGATGGGCGCTTTGTTCGAACCGTAATCGTTGATGTCGCTGGCCAGGCTGATCGTGGCAGGATAGATCGTCTCGCGCCACGTCGTGCCGTGCTTGTTGATCTCCTGGTAGGCATCGATCAGCTTGGTGAAGTCCGACAGGTCACTCGGCGCGCCCGAACCCAAGTTGTTCCGGAACTGAGCCTCGGTTGTCGGGAGGACAAGGGCCTCCTGAACGTAGGCCTGGATTCTGATCCACTCGGCCCGGCTCAAGGTAAACGCCGGCCCGCCCTGCTCGCCCGGTTCTGCCAGTTCCCGGGGCCCGATATTCAACTCGGTCATCGGAGAATCTCCTTCCAGGTGGATGCAGTGACAGTCACCGGACGGCGCCTGTGAGGACGCGGTTCGGCGTGATGAGGGTCGCCAGCCGCCATCCCTCCACGGTCCACTGCTCCGAACCGTAGGATTGCTCGCTGACGTGGGCGTTCGTGAGGAAGTTGTCGGCCTCCTTGGCCACGGCGGCCCACTTGGCGATGGCCGCGTCGACGCCCAGGTCCATGATGATCGGTGGGACCTGCGCGATGTTGTGGTCGATCAAGTCGAGGATGTACCCGAGGTCGTCGAACAAAGCCCCCCAGATGCCCTCGACCTTCTGGATCACCGGGAGGGCTGCTGTGATGTCCTGCGTGATCGTTGAGGAGCTCTGCTGAGCGGAGCGAGCGGCGTTCATCAGATTCGCGTCGGCGGCCAACTCGGCTTCCAGCTTGTTGATTTGTGCCTTGGCGGCATTCACTCGTTTCAGGGCCTCGACAGCACGAGCGCCGTATTCACCGGCCACGACTGCTCCGGCGATGAACCCGGGCAATCCCAGCCACGCGTAGGCCGGCGTTGTCGAAGCCACCACCACATCGTGGTTGTACTCGTCGTTCGCCGCCTTCAGTACAGTCTTCTCGTCGGCGATCTGCTTCGTGACCTCGGCGACGGCCTGGCTTGCTTGACCGTATTTCTTGTCGTAGTACGCAACCAGGCCACCATTGCCATCCGTCCCCGCCAACGTCGTTTTGTCGGTCTCGATGTCATACGCGAACTGGAAGGTCGTTGCCGAGACCAAGCGCGCCCACTGCACCTGCTTGTCGGCCTCGCCCCGCAACGTCTTGAGAATCGACTTCAAGTCATTCTTGGCCTGCTGATCGTTCGGATTGTTCGTCAGCCGTTGCGCCAGGTCCTTGATGGGCGGGTAGTAGACCGGGACCTTATCCCTGCCGTACTGGAGAATGTTGCTTGCCAGGCTGATCGTCTTGGGATAGATCGAGTCACGCCAATTCTTGCCGTCATCATTGATCAGCCGATAGACATTGATCAGCTTGGTGAAGTCGGACAGGTCACTGGGCGCGCCCGGGCCCAAGGAGTTCCGGAACTCGGTCTGCGTCGTCGGAAGGACGAGCGCGTCCTGGACGAAGACCTGGATCTTGATCCACTCAGCCCGGCTGAGCAGGAAACCCGGCCCGCCCTGCTCGCCGGGCTCGGACAACTCTCGGGGGCCGATATCCAAGCGAGTCATCAGGGACCTCCTTATTGTCGGAAAACGGCCGGATCGCACAGGGGAAGCGCTGTCGCGCTGGGGGCCTCAGTCGCACTGCTGCTATCGAGATAGCGGCAAATACACACCAGACAGCAGATGAACAGCTCCTTTCGGCCGACAGCACTGATTCGGAGACGAGCAGGGTCTAGGCTTTCGTAGCCTCACCAGGTTTGTCAGTCGCAAATCTCAGCACCGCTATGTGCGGGTGCGTCGGTACGCGAATGGTCTGCCGATTCGCCCCGTGCCACGTACTGAAGGAGAAATGCGATTCGCGTTACTTCGTATCCGGTCGAAGATCTCGCTGGGATGTCTCCGCACCCCCTGAATCTCTGATTGCGGATGAGTTCAGTATGCGTCGAAACTGCACATATTTCGCATGATCAGTACTAACAAATCAGCTACCGTTTCCCGGTCCGAACTTGCTTCGATACCCAACTCGCGGTCTACTCTGCGGAAACTTTCGAATAATTCGTTTCTTTCACCGACAAGATTGACGAAACCTATCCCTGTACGGCTGCCGAGATGCTTCCCCCGGCAGGTTTCATGCCCCAAGGAGTGCGATGCAAGTGCAGATGCACCACCAACGGGCAGCACATGCGGCGGCTAATCATCAGCGGTGTGCCGCCAAGGCCGACAGCCCGTTCGATCGCCCCGCACCGTCATAGCGGGGGCCGCGGCGCGCTGGATGAAGCCGCAGCTGGCGGGAATCGTCGGGTATCGAAAGTTCGTCGGCGCGGTGCGGCATCCGAGCCTCGCCCGCGCTGTCCGGCCTGATCGGTGAGCTGCCCTGTATCGAGCCAGCGGAGTCGACGCCGCGTTGGCTGCAACGGCAGCCCCACGCGGTGCTGCAGGCACTCGCCCACCACGGCGCGGAGCTGACCCTAGGGATGGATTGCCGCACCGCGGCACGGCCGACTCGTGCGGGTGCTCCTGGTGCAGGCGGGGTCCCCTGCCTACACGCAATGAACCGCTCATCCGCGTCGAGGCATGGCTGCGTACGACCAAGCTGTTCGGTGAAGGCTTCGGCGGGTGTCTTCCAGCCGAGGGTCTTGAGGGGCCTGTGATGGGAAAGGAGTTCGCGATGTCGAAGTCCAGCGGGAAAGGTCACGGCGGCAAGATGACCACCGCGGCGGCGTCCCGAGTCCAGTCGGCGGCCGCCAGGAACCCGGGCAGCAGCTCGGCGAGGTCCGGATTCGCTTCCCGTGGTCGGGCAACTTGACGTTGTTGTACATCGATGAGTCGGCGAGCCAGGGGAACTGGGCGAGGCTCAATTGCACGGCGTGCTGGATCTCGTCGGCATCGGTGACCAGCGTGGCGCGGCCCCGCATTTGCAACGAGCGGGTCAGGCGGCGCCCGGCGTATCCGTCATCCGGCAAATCGCTACGACGTAGCTGACGTTCGGATTGGCCTGCAGATAGGCGTGCTTGCGGTTGTACTGGAATGTGTGAATGTAGGCAATGGGCGATGCGCAAGGCCGCTGCCGACGGGAAGCCGTCGGCAGCGATCGTGGCCAGGGTTGTGAGCTCCTCTGTACGCAGCAGCTCGGCGATCGTGTCCCGGATCTGTTCGAGGGTGGGTTCGGCTTTCATGCGACGCGAACCTCCGTCGCGGCGGGACCGATCAACCGGGTTCTCGGGTCGAAGTCATGCAGCGCGATCATCCAGGTCTCCTCTTCGAAGGGGTGACTAATTCCGCCCACCGTAGAAATTCCTTCCTCGATATCGGTAACCACGTCCTGATATTCAAGAGTCGCGAAGTTCGAGCTGGCGTGAGATCGCCGCGGCCGCGTCTTTCACTGCCGACTGGACATCGCGGAGCCGGGTGCGGGGCACGCGGGCGGCGAGGGCGGCGACGCTGACCGCGGCGCAGACCGAACCGGCGGAATTTCGTACTGGTGCGGCCACGCCGAGGATGTGGGGGTCGAGTTCGCCCTGCGACACCGCGATTCCGGCTTCGCGGATGCGAGACAATCGTGTGCGCAATGCTGCGGGGTCGGTGAGAGTCTTGGCGGTAAAACGTTCGAGCGGGGCTTGTTCCAGTACCGAGGTGACCTCGTCGGGGTCGGCCCAGGCCAGCAGGACTTCGGCCGCCGCGCCCGCGTTGATCGGCAGGACCTGGCCGCGCTCATAGGAGAGTCGAACCGCGTGCTGGGCTTCGACGAGATCGAGGCAGACCACCGAGCGACCGGAGCGGCGGGTCAGTAGCACCGTTTCGTCGACGTGTGCGGCCAGCGTCCGCATCACCGGCAACGCGGCCTCGGATAGCCCGAGGCCGGCACGGGCGAGGCGAGCGAGTTGAAAGATCCTGGGCCCGAGGCGAAATCCGCCGGGGGTTTCCTCTACGAACCCATTGCTGGACAGGCTCTGCAGGTACCGATAGCCGGTCGAGCGGGCGACGCCGAGTCCGGCGGCGACTTCGGCGCCAGTCCATACCGGCTTTTCGGCCGAGAACAGGAGCAGGATGTCGAGCGCGCGATCGGCCGTGGAATTGCGTTCCCGGTAGGTGCTCGGTGCGGCGTTTCGTTCGGTCATGTACACACGCTAGTCACCCGAATGGTGTCCTGTAAAGCAGGATGCATGTGCCGCTATGTAGGATGTCGAACCTACGGTGGGTTGTGTAGCAGCAGCGATAGATCTCCCATACGCTCGGCATGGTCGAAGGAGGCCCATGGAAGACCCTAGGTACGCGGTGGTCCAAGCCAGTCACGCGTTGGCCGCCGCGGGGCTCGGCGACATGGTCTGGGGGCATGCCTCGGTGCGTGACCCAGGCGGTGACGGGGTGTGGATGAAGGCATCCGGGTGGGGGTTCGAGGAGATCGATCTCGATACGGTCGTCCTGGTCTCGCCGACCGGTGAGGTGCTGGCGGGGGCGGGGCGGCGGCATCTGGAGTTCCCGATCCATACCGAGATCATGGCTGCCCGGTCAGATGTCGGCGCGGTGGTGCACACGCACGCACCCGCACTTGCGGCCTTCGCTTCTTTGGGGTGTGAGCTGTTGCCGATTTCGCACGACGCGGTGCCCTTCGCGTGCCCGCAGGTGCCCCGATTCGAGGAAACCGGGGCGCTGATCGCGACGACGGAGTTGGGGCGCGCACTTGCTCGCGGGCTGTCCGGTGCCAACGCGATCCTGATACCCAACCACGGCGCGGTGACGGTGGGTTCCGACATCGGTACCGCCGTCATGTACGCCGTGCTGCTCGAACGCGCCTGCCGGACACAGCTTCTCGCCGTGTCGGCGGGTGGTCCGGCGGCGTGGTCCGACCAAGCGGAGACGGAGTTCAAACGCGAGCAGGTCTGGAACCATGCTCAACTCGATGCTGGATGGCGATACCTGATCAGGCGGAGCAAGGCGGGGCGGCCGGATTCAGGGCTGTGAGCCGAGCGCTTCGGCGAGCGCGCGCAGGTCCGGCAGTGCCGCCGCGATGCGGGCGCGGGACTGCTCGCTCAGCGTCGCCAGCGCATCGGAGACCCCGGCGTCGAGACGATCGGCGAGTTCGGTGCTCGCGGCTCGCATCTTGGCGGTGGGATGGAGTTGAATCACCCGGCCGTCCGCAGGGTCGGCGCGGCGGTCGAGGAATCCGTCCTTGGTCAGGTTCGAGACCAGTGTGCTGACATTATTGGCCTGCATGCGCAGTGCCTCGGCGATCTCGCGGACGGTGATGCCGGGGCGGCTATCGACCAGTTTGAGGACCTCTACCTGGGCGAGCGGTCGTGGATTTTCACCGCGGGGCGTTCCCTGACTCTGTCGGAGTGCTCGATGCAGCGTCCAGCTCGTTCGGGTGATCTCGGCCGGCAGGTCGCCGTGGTCAGCGGGAGGCACACCCCAGTTTACCTCTAGTGGTAGATCATTCCTCCTCTTTGATGTGTCCTGCGTTACAGGATGCTACTTTTGTTATGCAGGACACCATCGTAGCGTGGCGTTCATGCCGATAGATTCCATTGCCGCTGTCGCCCGTGCAGCAGCGGACAATTTCTGCCGGGAGACCGTCCTCGTCGAGGACCCCGGTCCCGGTGAGGTGCTGCTCCGCCTGGTCGCCACCGGGGTCTGTCACACCGATCTGTCGGTCCTGGCGGGCCGGCTGCCGACGCCCCTGCCCGCCGTTCTCGGACACGAGGGCGCCGGTGTGGTCGAAGCAGTGGAAGCTTGCCGATGCCGCCATGGAGGTCGACGGCACCATCCCCAAGCTGCGATACAACGCCGCCCTCGCCCTGACCGACAGCGGCCGGGCCGCGCAGCTGGCGCCGGGGATCTTCGGGCCCGTAGCGACTTTCGAGATCTTCGATACCGAGCTCGACGCGATCGAGCGCGCCAACGCCACCCGATACGGGCTGGGCCGCCTCGATCTGGACTCGGGATGTCGATCGCCCGATGCGGGTCGGACGCCGGATCGACGCGGGCACCGTGTGGACCAATACCTGGGGCGTCATCCACGACCAGATGGAGGAAGGCGGCTTCAAGCACAGCGGTGTCGGCAGGCTCAACGGCCACCGAGCGATCGAGGAGTTCCAAGAGATCAAGCACATTGTCCACCAGGGCAACTGAGAACCGTTCAAGCGAGGATCAATGCTCAATCCAGATCACGACGTGGTGATCGTCGGCGCGGGACCGGTCGGGCTGGCCACCGCGCGAATGCTCGCGCTCCGCGGCCATGATGTCGTCATCGTGGAACGCTGGCCGCAGCCATATCCGCTGCCACGCGCAGTGCATTTCGATGACGAGATCGGCCGGGTATTCGGATCAATGGACCTGACCCAACAGGTCCAGGCCATCTCGGACCCAGTTCCCGACCATTACGAATGGCGAAACGCAAACGGCGAGGCGCTGCTACGCATCGACTGGTCGGGCATCGGGCCCAACGGCTGGCCCACAGCCAACTTCTTCTCTCAGCCGCAACTCGAACAGGTACTGGCCGACGCTGTCGAGACTATGCCCAACGTCACGCTGATTCGGGGCGCTGAGGTCCTCACCGTCGACGAGCATCCCGGCCGGGTCGTCGTCGGTGTCGCCGACACCGTGCCGGCCTCGGAACATCCCGTGCCCAGGTCGACCATCTCCCGGACACTGACTGCTCGCTATGTCGTCGGCTGCGACGGAGCCAATAGTTTGGTGCGCAAGCGTATGGGCGCGACAATGCACGATCAGGGCTTCTTCTTCGATTGGCTGATCGTTGACACGATCCCGACCGACGACATCGTCTGGTCGCCGCAGAACTGGCAACTGTGCGATCCGGCACGCCCGACCACGATAGTTTCCGGTGGGCAGGGTCGGCGCCGCTGGGAATTCATGCGGTTACCCGGCGAGGATCCCGCCGAACTCGGCACCGTCGATCGGGCCTGGGAGCTGTTGTCTTCGTGGGGCCGGACTCCGGCCAACACTCGACTGGAACGGCACGCGATCTACACCTTCGCCGCCCGCTGGGCCGATCGCTGGCGCAACGGACGAATGATGATCGCCGGCGATGCAGCCCACCAGATGCCACCGTTTGCCGGCCAAGGCATGTGCTCGGGGCTGCGCGACGCAGCCAACTTGGCGTGGAAACTGGATCGAGTCCTGCGCCGGGTATCGCCGCCGGATCTGCTCGACACCTACACCAGTGAACGAAGCGTGCATCTGCAGCACGCGATCGCGATGTCGGTGGAGCTCGGAAAAGTGATCTGCGTGCTCGATCCGGAACAGGCGGCGCAGCGCGACGCCCGCATGATCGCCGGAAACGCCGATCCCGCAGTGGTATTACCCGTCACGGCTCGTCCCGTGCTCGGGGCGGGAGCGGTACGAGCGAGCGGGGAACTCTCGGGGACGATGACCCCACAGTTCCCCGTCGCTGTCGACGACGCCGCGGTCCTGCTGGATGCTGCCACCGGCTACGGCGCGCTGTTGATCCTCGCCGCAGAACGACCAGCCGCCGACCTGCTCGACGAGCCACTGCGCGCTTCGCTGGCCACGGCAGAGGTGACCGCACTATCACTGGCAGCCAGCGGCAACCCCGACCTGCGCGATTGCGACGGAGTCTGGACGGCATGGCTGGCTGACAATTCCATTGCCGCCGTTTTGATCAGGCCTGACCACTACGTGTTCGGCACGGCCGAGGCCATCGAGGGGGCCGCAACCCTGGCGGCCGACTACATCGCCTGCCTGACGACCAGCGTCTCCTGACGCACAAACATCACACAGAGGAGAACAACTGTCATGCGTATTGCGAACTTGCGGGGCCGCGGAGCCCTTGTCCACGGCGAGCGGGGCCAGGAGCGCACCGTGGAGATCGCCGCGGCGTCGGGTGGTCGGTTCAGTGGCGACTTCGCTGAGCTGTATGCCAACTGGGACACCGTGCGGGAATGGGCGGCTGCTCTGACATCCGAAGAGATCGACGGCCACTCGGTCGCGCTGGACCGCTCCGAGTTGGGCGCACCATCACCTGCCCCGCGGCAGGTCTTCGCGGTCGGACTGAACTACCGGGCACACGCGGCGGAATCCGGATTCGATGCGCCCGAGCATCTGCCGCCGGTCTTCACCAAATACGTTTCCAGCTTCAGCGGCCCCGACACCACGGTGACCATCCCCGAAGAGGGAAGTGTGGACTGGGAAGTCGAACTCGTGGTGGTCATCGGACAGACACTGCGGTGCGTCGAGCCGTCGCAGGTGTGGGCTGCGGTAGCAGGGTTGACTGTCGGTCAGGATATCTCCGAGCGGACTTCCCAGTTGCGCGGTCCGGCTCCGCAGTTCGGGCTTGCCAAGTCCTTTCCCGGGTTCTCGCCCCAAGGTCCGTGGCTGGTGACACCGGATGAGTTCGCCGATCCCGACGATCTCGAGCTCGGGTGCTCCATCGATGGTGAAGAAGTGCAGAAGGGCCGCACCAGGGACCTGATCTTCCCGATCCCGTCCCTGATCGCTGCCTTGTCACAGACGGTCACGTTGTTCCCCGGCGATGTGATCTTCACCGGCACACCGGCCGGAGTTGGTGTCGGCCGCGAGCCGAAACGGTTTCTGCAGCCTGGTGAACGTCTCGATTCCTGGATCGAAGGAATCGGTGCATTGCAGCAAACCTTCGTCGCGACGCGGTAGGAGCCGACATGGCACTGCACGGACTGGGCAAAGTCACCATCGGAGTCCCCAACCCTGCCGACACCATCAGCTACTACACCGATTTCGGGCTCGATCATCTCGGTGAGGGACGATTCGCAACCCGCGACGGCGGTGAACAACTCGAGGTAGTACACGCACCGCTGCGTAAGCTGCTCGACCTCACCGTCGCCGCCGACGACAGCGATGACATCGCCTCGGTGGCCGGCAAGCTCGCTGCGATCGGGGTCTCGAGCGACAGCAATCCGCTGTCGGTGCGTGCCGTCGAACCGGTCACCGGCACCGTGGTGCGCGTGCTGGTGCGACCGCGAATCATCACCGAGCCAGCCGTAGCGCCGACACCGTACAACGGCCCCGGCCGCATCGACCGGTGGGGCCGGGCACCGTTTCTGTCGCGAACCGAGCCGGTCCGGCCCCGGAAGCTCGGGCACGCGGTGCTGGGGAGCACCGACCTCGCCACGACCATGCGCTTTTTCGTCGACGGACTGGGTTTCAAGGTCAGCGACTACATGGGCGACAAAGCCGCGTTCTTGCGTTGCTCGGTCGAGCACCACAATGTGCTGGTGCTGGCCGCGCCGGTCAACTTCATGCATCACACGAGTTGGCAGGTCGACGACATCGACGAGGTGGGCCGGGGCGCGCAGTCGATGCTCGAAGGCCATCCCGAACGTCACATCTGGGGTCTGGGCCGCCATTTCGCCGGCGCCAACTTCTTCTGGTATCTCAAGGACCCGGCGGGCAACTTCTCGGAGTACTACTCCGATATGGACACAGTGCCCGAGGACGAGCTCTGGAGCCCTGCGGTACTCGAAGGTTTGCAAGGCCTGTACGCCTGGGGTCCACCGCCCCCACCGTCGTTCCTGGAACCTGACGACCTGGCCGCACTGATGAGCGGCGCGCACTCCACCCGAGGGTGACATCCAGTGAATCTGGGCCATTGCCAATGGATCTGAGCCATGGTCAGCGATGCGGGACCGGACGCGCGTCCAACACATGACGAGCGGCTGGCCTACTGACACGGCGTCCGTCGCGACATGTCGATGTGACCCCTACGGCTTTGCCGACGAGGTGGTCGGCGGTCCGACCGGGACCGCGGAGCCCGGTACCTCTGCGTGGTCGGGCAACTCGATACCGTTGATCGCGCGTTCGATCAGCAGCCCGTCGCCATTGGGCGACCGGGTTTCGAGGTAGAGGTCGGGGGTGTCGTTCAGGCGGGCGAGGATTGCGCAGGGCCGACCGGCCAATTCCGCCATCCGCTCGCTGTCCGAGGGAGTGCGGGCCGAGTGCGGGACCTCCTCGAACAGGGGCCGGAGGCGGCATCGACTCTCCCTGACCTGCCCGCCCGGCAACTCGGACGGGCAGGTATCAGGTCGGCGTGCTCTTCGCCGGGCGGCCACCGCGCCACCGATACCGACGCGCTGGCTGAACGCGCCGAGGACCGCTTGGTCGCGCGGGGTGAACGACTCCGCGACCTGCTCGACTGCGGCGGGCTGACCAGGTCGGTGGCCGCGGTCATCGGGGTCGCCCTCGCGGTGAGAGTCCGCGGCAGCAGCGCGACAGTGGCTGATGCCGCGACCGCAGGGACGGTGAACGCGATGAATCCTGCGCGAGGCGAGGCGAACACTGCTGCCACGACGGACAGGTAGCTGGGCCCGGCCATCGCGTGGTCGCCGTTGACCTGTGTCCGCCGCTGATATACGTCGCCGAGCCCTTCGAAGTGACGGGCTCGGCGACGGGTCAAGAAGCTGGGGTCGTGGAGGGCGGGCCGCCCGCCGCTGGGATCGACCAGCCGATGAAAAAGACCATGCTCACCACGATGCCGATCGGGCCCAACGAGGTGACCACAGCGAGCGTGCCCGCCCCGATCGCGTTGATCGCGAGCAGGCTGAACAG
Organism: Nocardia abscessus; assembly: GCF_015477775.1. Classification (GTDB taxonomy): domain Bacteria; phylum Actinomycetota; class Actinomycetes; order Mycobacteriales; family Mycobacteriaceae; genus Nocardia; species Nocardia abscessus_A. The sequence goes on from NZ_JADLQO010000021.1 coordinate 94,130, forward strand.
CCACAGCAGCCCGCAGTGCGGCAGATCCAGATCGACCACGAACACGCTCGCGGCCAGAACCGCGGTCGCTGCCGGTACCGAAGCGACCGCCAAGGTGAGGCATTTGGCCGAGTAGGTGCCTACGCGGGTGATCCGGCGCGGCGGCAACATGCGCCGCTTGGGTCCCATCTCGGTCGGGCCGAAGCCCAGTTTGGCATCGACGAGGCCGTTGACCACAGTGGCGCCGAGGAAACCGACCATCATCAGGAGCAGGGCATAGACGAGCTTGGCGGAGTAGTCCTCGGGAAGGATGATCGCCGCGAACAGCTGGTTGTCCGCGATCGCCGTGGTGGCTGCTTCGACGGAGTCGAATTGCTGCCAACGCACCGCCTCACTCGGCTGCTGTGGCTGGATCACGATGCCAGCCACCACTTGCTCGCCGATGTTCATCGGGCCGTCGGGGACGCCTTTGTCCAGTTTGACCACGCCCGATCGGTGCGTGGTGCAGATCGGCCGTCGGGTTGGCGACGCTACCGGTGAAGATCACGGTGGACGAACAAGGCGGTGGTGAGGACGACGCTGGGAATCAGCCAGTTCTTGGGGTGGCGGAAGTAGCTCAGCACCGACATCGGGGGCGCGTGGCCAGGGGGACTCGAGACACCATTTAAGTCTAACACTATAGCTATAATGTTAGAGTGTTATCGCCAGTGTGAGGTGGCTCGCGCACAAGCGGACCAGGCCAGAAGTGTCCTGTTTTACAGGACCGATCTTTTGTAATGCAGGACACCATGCATAGGGTTGGCCATCGAGTTCGTCCGACAGCGGGAGAAGGTGAGGTGATGGCGCCGGTGAAGTCGCCAGACGAAACCGAGGTGGTGATCTGCGGTGCCGGTCCGGTCGGTCTGACGGCTGCGGCCCTGCTCGCCGCACGGGGCGTCGACGTGGTCGTGGTCGAACAGAATCAATCGACCAGCGACGAGCCCAAGGCGATCAGCATCGACGACGAGTCTCTGCGGGTGTACCAGCGCGCGGGCATCGTCGAGCAGGTGCTGCCGATCGTGGTTCCGGGCACGGGCACTCGCTACTACGACCGCCACGGGATGCCGCTGTTTCAAGCGCGCGGTCCTCGACCGTTCCGTTTGGGGTACCCGTTCAAAAACCCCTTTGCTCAACCCGATCTCGAGCGCGTATTGGTCAAAGCGCTGGCACAGATGCCCAATGTGTCGTTGCGATTCGGTGTCGAAGTGACCGGATTCGACCAGCTGGCCGACTCGGTGCGAGTCCACGCTCGCTCCGACAGCGGCCCGGTGACCCTCGACGCTGCCTACGTCCTCGGCTGTGACGGCGGTCGATCGGTGACCCGGCTCAGCCAGGGCATCGAGATGACCGGGCGTAGTTACCCTGATGTGTGGTTGGTCGCCGACACCCTCGACGATCCGCACACCGAACGCTTCGCGATGCATCACGGAGATCCGGCCCGGCCGCACGTCATCGTGCCCGGGCTAGACGGCCGCTGCCGTTACGAATTCCGGCTCTTCGACGGTGAGGGGACACCCGCCGAGGCGCCGTCATTCGAGCTGATCCGCGCGTTGGTCGCGCCCTATCGTGACTTGACACCGACGCAGATCGAACGCGCGGTGAACTACCGGTTCAACGCGGTCATCGCCGACGAGTGGATGGTCGGGCGTTCCTTCCTGCTCGGCGACGCGGCGCACATGATGCCGCCTTTCGCCGGACAGGGACTCAACTCCGGCATTCGTGACGCGGCAAACCTGACCTGGAAGATCGCTGACGTGCTCGCCGGCAGACTTGCCCCGTCGGTGCTGGCCAGCTACCAGAGCGAACGCGCTGCCCATGTACAGGCAACGGTGCGGATGTCGGAGCGCATGGGGCGTGTCGTGATGACCACATCGGCACGATTCGCAGACCGGCGCGACGCATTGATCGAGCAAGCACTGGGTACCGAGGAAGGCCGCGCCTACCTCGAGGAGATGCGGTACCGACCCTCGCAGCGCTTCACCGAAGGTTTGGTCCTCGGCGCCGATCGACATGCCGGTGTCGGTGTCGCGGTGGGGCAACCCCTGGTCTTCGACACCGCCGACCACAGTGTCGCCCGGCTCGACGACGTGCTCGGCATGGATTGGGCGCTGATCGGCGTCGACGTCGACGAGCAGGATTGGGCAGCGGTCGAGCCGGTAGTCCGTCAGCTCGGAACGACTACGGCGCTGCTTGCGCTGGGGGAGTACCTCCCACGGACCCGACGTCGGGTCCTGATCGATGTCGACGGGGCAGCCGCCCGCGAATTCGAACCTTATTCCCATCAATTCGTGCTTCTCCGACCAGACCGGGTGGTCGCGGCCGCCTGGCATCCCGCCCGGACCACCGACACGGTGACCGCCATCTCGACCTGGACAGAAAGGGCTTTGAGCCATGGATAAACCACAACGGATCGTCTTACAGGAACGCGAGGCAGCAGGCACTCTGACCCGTACCACCGTGTCCCACATCGGATTCCGCGTGCCCGATGTCGCGACGTCGGCAGCGTTCTACGGCCGGGTGCTCGGATTGCAGGTGCACGAGCAGCTGCCTGAGGGTGGACTTCGCTTGGGCTGGGGCGCCGGACATCACGTCATCGATCTCATCGAAGGCGAGAAGGGGCTGCACCACTACGGTTTCGAGGTCCGCGACCTCGACGGCGTCGAGGGCATCGCCAAGCGGCTGGCCGCCGCCGGGCACACCGTCTCTCCACTGGACCCGACCTATCTCGACGCGGGACTGGGCGAGGCCACCGGCGTCGTGATCACCGACCCCCACGGCACACCCGTCCACTTCCACACCGCGGTGGCACGCGAGGGCGAGAATGCCGCCGACACCGGTCGCCGACCGATCAAATACCAGCACATCACCCTGGCCACCGACGATGTGGTGCCGATGGTGGAATTCTTTGTCGACACCGTCGGATTCCGCATCTCCGATCAGCTCGAGGACGGCCGATTCGCATGGCTGCGCAGTGACCGCGACCACCACACCCTGGCTGTGGTCAACGTCGGTGCAGGCGGCGACATCGACCACTACTCCTTCGACCTGGCCGAATGGGAGGACTTCAAGGCGTGGTGTGACCGGCTGACAGACGAGAACGTCGATGTCAGCTGGGGTCCCGGTCGCCACGGCCCGGGCAACAATCTGTTCATCTTCTTCGACGACCCGGCGGGCAACCACATCGAACTGTCCGCCGAGATGGAGAAGTTCCACGACGACCGCGTGACCTATGTGCCGCGCCGGTGGAAGCCGATCCCCAATTCCGTGAACCTGTGGGGCGGCCAGCTCGCCTCCTGGCGCAAGACCAGCGAAGGACACTGATATGGCGTACGTAACCTACGAATATCGCGGCGAACGCCGCGTCGGCGAAGTGCAGGGTTCGGCCCTGGTCCCGTTGGACGGCCTCACCGAGATCGGCTCCGAGACCACCTCGGAAGCGCTGGCCGACGCCGAACGTGATACGCGTGGCCGAGTCGAGATCGATGCGGTCCGGCTGCTGCCGGTGGTGCCCAACCCGTCGAAGGTGTTCTGCGTCGGGCTGAACTATCGCGAGCACGTCACCGAGACCAAACGTGAACTGCCGACCTATCCGGTGCTGTTCCCCAAATTCGCCGACAGTCTCATCGGTGCCTACGACGACATCGTGCTGCCGCCGGAGTCGACCCAGGTGGACTACGAGGGTGAACTGGCGGTCATCATCGGCAGGCCCGGCCGTCGCATCGCCGAAGCCGACGCAGCCGAGCATGTTCTCGGGTACAGCACGGCCAACGACATCACCATGCGTGACTTCCAGTACAAGACCCACCAGTGGATGCAGGGGAAGGCTTGGCAGGCGAGCACGCCGCTGGGCCCCTCGTTGGTGACGCCGGCCGAGGTCGACCTGTCGACGGCGGGTATCCGCACCGTGCTCAACGGTGAAAAGGTCCAGGAGTCGGATCTGTCGATGCTGATCTTCTCCATCCCCCGGCTCATCGCCGAGATCTCGACCTTCACCACCCTCGCCTCCGGCGACGTGATCTTGACCGGCACCCCCGGGGGCGTCGGCTATCGCCGCGACCCGCAGTTGTTCCTGCGCGACGGTGACCAGGTCAGTGTCGAGATCGACGGCGTCGGATCGGTCCGGAACCTGGTTCGCAGCGAGGCGGTTCCGGCATGAGCACTCGGCCCGCCGAACCCCGGATCGACCGATCGCTGCGACTGCAACTGCAAGGTGATTGGGGTAATGCCAATCTGCACCGGGTCTGTGGCTGGATCTCTCAGGAACTGACCGACCGGGCAGGCCCACATACTCGGGTCGGCATCTGGAACGGCCGCGGATTTTCCGACAACGTGCGTGCGGTAGGGCGCGGTGAAGTCGACATCGCACTGACCACACCTGCCGCGTTCACCGCTGTCGCGCTCGACGGCCGCGGCACCTACCGTGACGAGCACTATCCCGATTTGCGCGCGCTCGGCGTTGTGCCCCAACGTGATCGACTGGTCTTTGCCGTGCACGGCGATCTCGGGGTCACCTCGTTCGCCGAGCTGCGCGAGCTGAAACCGGCGCTGCGAGTGGCGACCTCTGTCAACGACGGGGTCAACGCCGTGGGCCTGGCGGCACACGAACTGCTGGTCCGGTCGGGCGTCGATGTCGAAGGCTGGGGCGGGCAGTTCCTCGGCGACGAACGGCCCTTCGAATCACTCGATCATGTCCTTGCCGGCCGCGCCAACGCGATCGTGCACGAAGCCGTCATGTTGCCGCACTGGCAGCAGTTCGGCGCCGACTACCGCTTCCTCGAAGTCGAACCCGAGGTACTCGCCTCATTCGACCGGGACTTCGGGTGGCCCTCCGCCACGGTCGCCGACGAATTCTTCCCCGGCCGCAGCGCGTTCCAGACCTTGGACTTCTCCGATTTCCTGGTCGTGACCCGCGCGGATATGGCCGAGGACCTCGCCTATGCCGTCGCGTGGATTCTGGGTGAGACCCGCCACCTCATCGAGGCGCAGTACCGGCACCTACCGCCCGAGCGCAGCCCTATCACCTACCCGCTCGACCCACCGACCATGGGCATCACCCCGATTCCGCTGCACCCCGGCGCGGCGGTCTACTACCAGGCACTGCCTGTCGCCGAAGTCGTTTCCTGACGAGACAAAGAGGTCTTTTCATGAGTGTTGTCATCGAAGACATCGTGACCATGACGTCCGGAGTTCCCCTGCGCAGCATCGACCGCGACGAACGGAACTTGCTCTCCCCACCGCACGTGGGCAAGATGCCTTTAAAGCTGTGGCGCGATCATCCGCCGCTGACGGTCGTCCACTTCCCCCAGCAATACCAGGCACAGCCGTTCGCCCCACCGCGCGGGGTCTACGAGAACGACCAGATCCGCATCGAGTGGCAGACGATGGACAATCGCCAGCCCTTTTATCACCGCAATTGCGATGTCGACGAGATCTCCTACCAGATCGACGGCGAACGTACCCTGATGACCGAGCTCGGCACCATCGAACACCGACCCGGCGAGTTCTCCCGCATCCCCCGCGGTGTCGCCCACGACAACTACGGACGCACCGAAAGCCATCTGCTGTTCTACATTCCGGCACCGGTCACCGAAACAGGCAGTGCCGTGCGCACATCGACGGCAGCGCTGCCACCGTTTCCCGGATGGCAGCCAGGACCGCTCAACGAGGCCGTCACCCAGTGCATGGGATCACTGGGCCACGACATCACCGTTTTTCCCATCGACGAGCACGCGCTGCTCGACCGCGTCAACGACGAACACAACCGGATGTCGGTATTCGCTGTCGGCCCGGGGTCGAATCCACTCTTCGCGACCGACCAATTCAAATTAGGCACAGAAACGTTCACGTCCGAGCAAGGCAACGTGCGGCGCTACAAACGTACCCTCGACGCCGACGAGATCCAGTACCAGATCAGCGGTGTACGCACACTGGTGACCCAACGCGGGATCATCGAACTCGGTCCGGGCGACTTCGTCCGAATCCCGCTCGGCATCGCCCACACCAGCGTCGGTCATGAAGACGGCGCCTACCTCAGCGTGCTCTCCCATCGCGAACTACCCCAAGTTGCCGAGACCTCGCGCACCGCACAGCCCTGCACACCCGAATACCTCGACGCCCTCGCCGGGGAAAGTAGCTCGCGATGACCATGCTCGCCGCACGTGCCACCCAAGGCGCGCACACCCTGACCCTCGAACAGATCCCGATTCCCCAGCCGGGACCACTCGACGTCGTAGTCAAGGTCGTCTCGGCCGGGCTGGCGCCTGGCATGATCGCCCTGCTGAAAATGGGCGCGTTCAAACACCTTCCGACGACTCTGGGCCACGAAGCGGCCGGCACAGTAGCCGCGGTGGGCGAGCATGTCACCGAAATCACGGTCGGCGATCGAGTACGGGTGCACCCCAACCTCAACTGCCGCAGCTGCGACTACTGCCGCACCGACCGCGACATGATGTGCCCGCAACAGGCGATGATCGGGCACGCGGGCTTCGGCGCGGTGCCGATGCCGCTCTATGAGCGCTACCACGACGGTGGCCTCGCCGAATACGTCCGAGTACCTCACTGGCTGATCGACCAGCTCCCGAGCAATGTGAGCTTCGACGTGGCCGCCAAGGTGCACGATCTGGCAAATGTCGTGCGGATTTTGAAGTGCGCGCAGTTGCCGCTGGGTTCGACGGTTGTCACCACCGCCGCCACCGGGACGATGGGCACCGCGACGATCAAACTGGCCGAGCATTTCGGCATCGCCCGGTTGCTGCTGGTCGGCCGCTCCGCCGAACGGCTCGCCGCGGTCACGCCGCTGGCGGGCAACGTCGAGGTCGACTCCATCGCCCTGGATGAGTTGCCGACCGATTGGGAGAGTACCGGCGGTCTCACCCGCCGACTGCGCGAGCTGGCCCCGGCCGGTGTGCACGCCGTCGCCGACTACATCCCGGCAGGCGCGGCCACCAGCCAGGCGATGGCTGCCCTGCGCACCGGCGGCACCATCGCCCACATGGGTGGCAACACCACGCCGTTGTCGCTGCCGCCCCTGGCATTGATGGTGAACTGCTGGCGCTTCGTCGGCACCCGCGCCTGCACGCGGTCCGACGCCGAACAGGTCCTCGCCCTCCTCGGATCCGGCGCACTGAACGTGGACGAACTGATCACCCAGCGCTTCCCCCTATCCGATGCCGACACAGCGGTCGAAGCGATGGTGAACCGCAAAGAGCCGATGTGGATGACCGTGGTCAACCCCTGAAAACCAAGTCTCCTACGGAAGGCGAAAAGCTATGAATATCACCCACTTCGGGCATGCCTGCGTTCTCGTGGAGATCCCGCGCGCGGCCGCCTCGACGCGAATCCTGTTCGATCCGGGTACTTATTCGCAGGATTTCGAGGACTTGGCCGACCTCGACCTGATCCTGATCACCCACGCTCACCCCGACCACCTCGACGTACCCCGGCTCGCGGCGCTGCTGGCGGCCAACCCTGCCGCCCAGTTGATCGTCGGCGAGGACACACTCGCGGTACTGGACAACCCGGACTATCCCGAACACATGCGTCGGCCCGCGCACGTGGCGCAGCCCGGCCAGAAGCTATCGGTGCTCGGCCATGACATCGTGGTCACCGGTGGTGAGCACGCCTGCGTCCATTCGGCGTTGCCCACATCGGAGAACGTCGGCTATCTGATCGACGACGCCGTCTTCCACCCGGGTGACGCTTTCGACGAGATCCCTGTCGCGGTCGATGTGCTGTTGCTGCCGATCGGCGGGCCGTGGATGAAGATCGGCGAGGGTATCGACTATCTGCGGTCGATCGCTCCGCGCGTCGTAGTGCCGATTCACCAGGCCGGTTTGGCGACCGCACATCAGAACATGCATTGCCAGCTGCTGAAAAATCTCGCGCCCGAGACCACCGAAGTACGGGTTCTCGACCACGCGACCTCGCATCCGATCTCGCCCTAGCGGTGCCCTGACTTGCGGTCGGCTCGCCAACATCGACGCCGGCCGCGAGCCGAAGCCAGGCCCCTCTCGAGTTAGCGACCGTGTTGCGGTCCCCGCCCGGCGGCAGCGGCTGCGTGACGAAAGCTCGGGCCTGGCTCGGCCGTCGGCGAGTTGTTGACCCTCCTCGCTTGGCCGCCGACCTTCCATGACCGCGGCCGGTCATGGAAGGTCATCCGGCCATGCCTTCTCATCAGGAGGGGTTCGTGCCTCGTAGCCTGGCTTGCCCATGCTCTCGAACGGGTCGGACCCCGGCGAGGGCAGATGCAACCGGTAGGCCTCGTTGTTCAGTGTCATTCCGGGCCCGCCGTGACGCAGAACGTCGAGCGTCGTTTCGTCGAAGCCGTCATTACCCATCGCGTTCATGAGCAGCTTCCGGATCGCCTCGATGTTCTCCGGGGACGCCGGCGGGGTCGGCTCGGCGCATTCGGCCTGCTGTTTGGCTTCGATGTGCTCACCGAGGCGCAGTTGCCAACCGATTTGATGAACACGACCGATGATGTCCCGCAGGCCTTGCTCGTCCACCTCGTCGGAGGGCGACACGATCACGCCTTCCTCGACATCGACGTAGAAACCTTTCTGCTTCACCACGTTCTGGTTCTTCGACCATTCTTCGATAGTTCCGAGGATCGCAAGGTTGGCATCAGGGTCGGGAGGTGCGACATCGAACCAGTAGTCCTCCTGGACCAGGAGCCTGTGCACGCGGCGCAACTTCTCCTCGCGCCGTCCCCACAACTGTCGAAGAGGCTGGTTCACGAAGGGTGTGCCCTCCGGTTCGTAGGCCATTTCGACGCGCCGCTGGTGTATCGCGATCGCCTTACCGGACTCCTCCAGGGCGAGAATGGCCAGCGATCGGGCCAAACCAGCGTTGCCCAGCTCGAGCACGGCGATGGCCGAGTTCAGTAGGTTGTCGGCGTTCCGCAGCAGGGCATCCTGCACCTGCACCACCTGCGTGGGAGTGAGGTCCGATAGACGGGGCGTGGGCATCGGACCAGTGTGAGGCCACGCACCGACCACGTCATCCGGTTTCCGTACCGCTGGCCGACCACCGTGATCCCGCCTCGGACGGGGTGTCACAACCGGTCGCCGACCGGCATTCACCAGATGTTCGCTTGGCCACTGATTCCATATCTGTCAATATCGATGCATGTCTAAGTCTCAGTTGCCGTTGACGCCGGTCCAGGCGTGCACTGCCGCGCCGTTGGTGCGAGAGCCACTGACCGCGCAGGCCGCCGCCGATCTGGCGGGCGTGTTCAAGGCGCTGTCGGATCCGGTGCGGCTGCGGCTGCTGAGCGTGGTCGCTTCCCGCGCCAACCAGGAAGCCTGCGTGTGTGACCTGTCCGAAGGCATCGATGTTTCTCAGCCGACAATCTCCCATCACTTGAAAGTGCTGCGTGAGGCCGGGCTGTTGACCAGCGAGCGCCGGGCCTCATGGGTGTACTACCGCGTGGTTCCCGAAGCGTTGCAGCGCCTTTCGCATGTGCTGCTGGTCAACAGCGGCGGCGCGTTGGCGGTGGGCGCGTGAGCGTGCGGACCGAACCCGAGACTGCTGTCGTCGGCAAGCTGTCGACCCTGGATCGGTTCCTGCCGGTGTGGATCGGTGTCGCCATGGCCGCTGGCCTGCTGCTCGGCCGGGTCGTTCCCGGTCTCGGGGATGCGGTGAGCGCGGTGGAGATCGACGGCATCTCGCTGCCGATCGCGATCGGCTTGTTGATCATGATGTATCCGGTGCTGGCGAAGGTCCGCTACGACCGCCTCGACTCCGTCACCGGCGACCGCGGCCTGCTGCTCGGCTCCCTCGTCCTGAACTGGGTGCTGGGCCCGGCGTTGATGTTCGCGCTGGCGTGGTTGCTGCTGCCGGATCTGCCGGAGTACCGCACCGGGTTGATCATCGTCGGGTTGGCGCGCTGCATCGCGATGGTCATCATCTGGAACGATCTGGCCTGCGGAGACCGTGAGGCCGCCGCCGTGCTGGTGGCACTGAATTCGGTGTTCCAGGTGCTCATGTTCGCGGTGTTGGGCTGGTTCTATCTGTCGGTGCTGCCCGGCTGGCTCGGTCTGGAGCAGACCACGATCGATACCTCGCCGTGGCAGATCGCGAAGTCGGTGCTGATCTTCCTCGGTATCCCGCTGCTGGCGGGCTATTTAACCCGCCGCCTCGGCGAACGCGCCAAGGGCCGCGACTGGTATGAATCCACGCTGCTGCCGCGGATCGGGCCGTGGGCGCTGTACGGGCTGCTGTTCACCATCGTGATCCTGTTCGCGCTGCAGGGTAAGCAGATCACCTCTCAGCCGCTGGATGTGGTGCGGATCGCGGTCCCGTTGCTGGTCTACTTCGCGATCATGTGGGGCGGCGGCTACCTCCTGGGCGCGGCCCTCGGCCTCGGCTACGCCCGCACCACCACCCTCGCTTTCACCGCCGCGGGCAACAACTTCGAACTCGCCATCGCCGTCGCCATCGCCACCTACGGCGCCACCTCCGGCCAAGCACTCGCCGGAGTCGTCGGCCCCCTCATCGAAGTCCCCGTCCTCGTGGGCCTGGTGTACGTCTCACTGGCGCTGCGCACACGCTTCCGCACCACCAGCCCCGCCACGCCGACACCGGCCGACCAAGCGACGGAAAAGGCGCTGGAGCGGTGAGCACGAGACCTGCGGTGCTGTTCGTGTGCGTCAAGAACGGCGGTGAGTCCCAGATGGCCGCCGGACTGATGCGCCACGCCGCCGAAGGACGCATCGAGGTGTACTCCGCGGGCACCGCCCCCGGCAACAGCCTCAACGCGTTATCGGTGCAGTCGCTGCTGGAGGTCGGCGTCGACATCCGCGAGGAAACCCCGAAACCGATCGACCCGCGACTGCTGCGCGCGGTCGACCTCGTCGTCACCTTGGGCCGCGAAGCGCACGTCGATCCCGTCGACGGGGTACCGATCGTGAACTGGGACACCGACGAACCCTCCGAACGCGGCATCGACGGCCTCGAACGCATGCGCCTGATCCGTGACGACATCGACACCCGTGTGCAGCACCTGCTCACCGAGCTCCAGCCCTCCGTCTGACCCTGTCAAACCACTCAGCATCGGAACACCGCTATGAGCGACAGCCCCCTCGCCCACGCCACCTACGTTCGTGACGACCTGACCATCGACCAGCAACTCGCCCTCAAAACCGCCGCCTCCCGCCTGCAGCGAGAATTCGACGGCACCTTCGGCGTCGAGACCATCGAACGGTTCCTGCACTCCTCCTACGACCAATTCGCCGGCCGCGCCACCGTCATGAACTTCCTACCGCTACTGGCCGAACGCTTCGCCCGCCAACGCCTCAACGCCCTCGCCAAGGTCGAAGGCAAAGCCCACACCGGCAAACCCACCGTGCTGTTCCTGTGCACCCACAACGCCGGACGCTCGCAGATGGCGCTGGGATTCTTCACCCACCTCGCCGCAGACAACGCCGTCGCCTGGTCCGGCGGCAGCGAACCCGGCGAGCAGATCAACCCCGCCGCTGTCGAAGCCATGGCCGAGGTCGGCATCGACATCACCACCGAATTCCCGAAGCCATGGACCGAGGAAATCTTGCAGGCAGCCGACGTGATCATCACCATGGGCTGCGGGGATGCCTGCCCCCTCTACCCGGGCCGCCGGTATGAGGAATGGGACCTCGACGACCCCGCCGGACTCGACGTCGCCGCCATCCGCCCCATCCGCGAGGAAATCGAAACCCGCGTCCGCCACCTGCTTGCCGAACTCGACATCTCCACCAGCTGAAAGGCCAACTCGCTCATGGCATCCAAGCCCAGCGTCTTGTTCGTCTGCGTCCACAACGCCGGACGCTCCCAGATGGCCGCCGGATTCCTCACCCACCTCGCCGGAGACGCCATCGAAGTCCGCTCCGCAGGCAGCGCGCCCGCCGAGTCCATCAACGCCGCCGCGGTCGAAGCCATGCGCGAGGTCGGCATCGACATCTCCGACCAGTCACCCAAAATCCTCACCTTCGACGCCGTCGAAGCCTCCGACGTCGTCATCACCATGGGCTGCGGCGACACCTGCCCAGTCTTCCCCGGAGTCAGCTACCGCGACTGGGTACTCGAGGACCCCGCAGGCAAAGGCGTCGAGTCGGTGCGCCCGATACGCGACGAGATCAAGGTCCGTGTCGAGGAACTCGTCGCCGAACTGCTGCCTGCGCGCGCTTGAACTGAGGACATCGACACGATCAGTGCATCTGGCGTCTACGAGAGCGCGCCCGAGGCAACGGCGGCGGAGCCGTCGTTCCGGTAACCTGGGTGCGGGAGAATCGGCGGACAGGTCGTCAGGAGACTGTCATGTCCGTTCCTGGTTCATCGCTTCCCTCGCGCGTGCTGCCGAGCTGGTGTTATTTCTTTCCGACCAAGCGAGTTCCGAGTACGACCATGGGGTCACGGGCGGCGGTTTACCGAATCGCAAGCCTTCCTAGGTTCAAGAGGTCAACGCAACACCCTTCATGACGTGGGGGTTCATGTTGGGACGTCCCGCGATATCGGTCGAGGTTCAGCGTTCGTTCTGGGCATGGATCCGTGAGGGCGAGATCATCGACACCGCGGCCGCGTCGGTTGGTGTGTCGAAGACGGTCGGCTGGCGGTGGTTCCGCGAGGCTGGCGGAGTGATGCCGCCACAATGGTGTGAGCAATCGACTCGCCCGGCCCGACTGTCGTTCGCCGAGCGGCCGGCGAGAGCGTGCGAGCGATCGCCAGGTCCATCGGAAGGTCTGCCTCGACCGTCAGCCGCGAGCTCGCCCGTGGCACTCGACGACCGAAGACCGGTTACCGGGCGACTGTTGCTCAGGCACTCGCCGACAAGCGCGCCCGCCGTCCCAAGGTCGCGTTGCTTCGCCGCGATTCTCTGCTGGGTGCCTATGTCGAGCGGCAGTTGCTGTTGAAGCACAGCCCCGAGCAGATCAGCCGTCGACTGCTGATCGATTTCCCCGACGATCCACGTATGCGGGTGTCCCACGAGACGATCTATCAGTCGCTCTACGTTCGGAAACGTGAGGCGCTCCAACGTGAACTGGCACAGTGCTTGCGAACCGGACGTGCGCTGCGCAGGCCGCACCGGAAGCCCGACGAGCGTCGAAGTCGGCATGCAGGCGCGGTCTCGATCAGTCAACGGCCCGCCGAAGTCGAGGACCGGACAGTGCCGGGGCACTGGGAGGGCGATCTCATTACCGGGGCCGGGAACGGCTCCGCCATCGGCACGCTCGTCGAGCGCGCGACCGGATTCGTCGTGTTGTTGCATTTACCGAACACCCACAAGGCCCTCGACGTCCAGGAAGCGATAACGACGACGATGTCGACGCTGCCGCGGACTTTGCGTCGGACGTTGACCTGGGACCAAGGCCAACAGATGGGCCAATCACATCCAGATCGCCGCCGCGACCGGTCTCGACATCTACTTCTGCGACCCGCACTCACCGTGGCAGCGCGGCTTGAACGAGAACACGAACGGTCTGCTCCGGCAGTATTTTCCGAAGTTCACCGACCTGTCCGGCTACCACCCGGACTACCTCGAGTTTGTCGCCGCCGAACTCAACAACCGGCCCCGCAAACGTCTCGGCTGGCGCAGCCCTGCCGAAACACTCGAGCAGCTACTCTCAGAACCAGACAGCAATCCACCCGGTGTTGCGTTGGCCAGTTGAATCCACCCCGCTCTGAAGTGCCTGTATCTGGTGACCCGATCCCTGGACCCCACCGGATGCGGCAACGCACGATGGGCGATGAGGTGGAAGCCCGCACTCAACGCGTTCGCTATCACCTTCGAAGGCCGGATCACCCCGACCGGAAACTAACCCACACCGGGGTCAGATCCGCCGTTTACCCGATACTCCCCTGATGGGGTAATCGTCGGCTGGCTGTCGTGGTCGATGGTGCGGAGTTCGGCCTTGTGGACCTTTCCGGAGGGGGTGGTGGGAAGTTCTCTTCGGAGGATGATCTGCTCGGGGGCACCTTGTAGTCGGCGATCTTGCCGGCGTAGTAGCGCTTCAGATCGTCTGCGATGGTGTCGGTGTTCGGGGTGAGTACGACGTAGTGGCGGCCGATCTCGCCGAGGACGGGTCGGGTATCCCGATGCCTGCGGCCATGGCGACACCGGCGTGGGAGACGAGGATGTTCTCGACTTCGATCGGGTAGATGTTGGATCCGCCCTGGACGAACATCTCGGTGGCCCGGCCACGCAGGAAGATCGAGCCTCGGTGTCGACCCGGGTCATGTCGTTGGTGTGCAGCCAGCCGTCGCTGTTGAGGACACTAGCCGTGTCGGCGGGCTTGTCGTGGTAGCCGGCCATGGTCGACCGCCGCGAAGCAGGGAACTCGGTTGTCGATCGGTCATGGGAGCGTGTCGCCGGGCGGCACGTCGATCGCGGACCGGTAGACCATCGGCCGCGCGACGACGTCCAGGTCGGGGTCGTCGATCATCCGCCGGATCGATTGCTGCCACTGCGGGTCGGTGCGCACCGCGTCCAGCGCGGTGCCGGTTTCCCATTCTGCCACGTTGACGAAGGTCAGTTCCGCCTTGTCGCTGACGGCTTGGAGCATGCGGGCCTGGATGAACCCCGGCGCTGACGCCATGCACCGCGCATTGTCCTTCCAGCGGTCGAGGAATCGGTCTTTCTGCGACATCGGCACTGAGAAGGCGTTGATCAGAGTCACGGGCTGGTCGGTGCCGGCTGCGGCATGTCCGGTAGGCAAGGTCATATTGTCATCTTAGAAGACAGTCTTCTTAAATTGCTATACTTCGTGCGTGTTGAATCAACCATTGGACGATCGCGGCGCCTTCCTGCTGTCCCAGATCGGCCATCATGTCTCGCGCAGATTCACCGAGCGGCTCGCCCCGCTCGGGGTCGAGCCGGCCCATTTCGGGATCCTGACGCACCTTGCGGGCGGTGACGGGCGCAGTCAGCAGGAACTCGCCGACCTGCTGAAAGTGCACCGCAACGCGATGGTCGGCCTCATCGACGAGCTCGAAGGGAGGGGCCTGATACAGCGGCGCCCGCACCCGGCCGATCGTCGTGCCCATGCGGTCCACCTAACCGAGCAGGCGCACGTGCTGCTGGCGGCGGCGACGGCCGAGGCCGAGGCCCTCGAGGGGGAAATCCTCGCACCCCTCGACGGCGCCGAGCGTGCGCAGTTGATCCAGCTCCTTCGTCGTACCTCCGCGCAGGCAGGGTTACCGCGGGGGGCGCATCCCGGTCTGCAGCGTCGGCGACGTGCCGCTCGCAGCGCTCCTGCACCTAGCTCCAGATAGAGATATGTGATAGATATTATATGAACTAGATACATTATCCGGCTGTGGCCGAGCGTCGGACGTGGAGAACACCGTCCCGCGACCGGCTCCCCGCTGTGTCGACCACGCGCGCGGATTCCTGCTGTCGGATCAACCGAGGAGATTGTCATGGCACACACCGACCGAGTCGCCGTCATCACCGGCAGCGGGCGCAGCATCGGCCGCGCGATCGCGCTGCGCCTGGCCGCCGACGGGGTGAAGGTGGTGATCAATTACCGCACCAATGCCGCGGCCGCCGAAGACGTGGCCGCCACGGTCGAGGCGGCCGGTGGGCAGGCGCTCGTCGTGCCCGCGGACGTCACCGACCCCGGCCAGCTCGAGTCGCTGTTCGACACCGCCGAACGGTGGCGCGGCGGGCTGGATGTCTTCGTGCACAACGCGTATGGGTATGCGGCGGGGCCGATCGCGACGGCGGCCGACGAGGACTACGCGCGGACGTTCGCCGCCAACTCACAGGCGGCGTTCTCCGGTTTCCGGCATGCTGCCCGCCGGATACGCGACGGCGGCCGTATCGTGTACATCTCCTCCTCGGCCACCCGCGCCAGCGATCCGTTCATGCCTCTGTATGCGGCGAGCAAGGCGGCAGGCGAACAGCTGGTCCGCGCGTTCGCCCGCGAGGTCGGACCGCGTCAGATCACCGTCAACAGTGTTCTGCCGGGACCGACCAATACCGATGCCACGCAAGGCATTCGGGACGTGCTGGCAGAACGCGTCGCCCGTACGCCCCTAGGCCGGCTGGGCGAGCCGGACGATATCGCCGAGGTTGTCGGGTTCCTGGCCTCTCCTGCTGCACGCTGGGTCACCGGCCAGAGCATCGCCGCGGACGGCGGGCTCACCGCCTGAGTCCGCGGCGCCCGGGGAGAGGTTCTCGCGGCCCGTTCGGCGTCCGGGGAGACCTGGGCGCTGTCGGCGGAAGGGGGAAATGCTCGCCTCATCGGCGGACCGCCAATTTCTCCCGGCCACTTCGAGCACCAGATGGCTCGACGTCAGTTGTCCAGTGCCAGTTCTTCGGCGGATTGCTGCCCTGCGTTGCCGGTGCGCCGCAGGAAATCGGCGATCACTTCGAGTTCGGCGTCGGAATAGCTGCGGCACAGCTCGTCCATGCGCTTGTTCATGCCGGAGAAGATGTCGAACAGGACGGAATTGCGTTCGCGGACGGCCCGTAACGTGACCGCGCGGCGATCGTCGGCGTCCGGGTCACGCTCCCGCACAACCCAGCCCCCTTTTTGCAGGCGGTCCAGGATGCCGGTCAAGGTGGCCGGGTGCAGGCCGGCGCGGCGCGACAGCTCCGTGGGGGACATCGGCCCGTGCCGGTTGATCAGGTCGAGGCAGGTCATGTCCACGTCGCGTAACTCTGCCCGCCCGCTGAATCGCCGGTTGAGCAACGCCATCTGGATGTTCAAGTCCCGCAAGGCATCCTTGACCTCCACGGTCAGCTTCCGGTGACCCCGCGACCTCGCCCGGTCCATCGCCATCCTCGCCCTTTCTCCAGCGCCCGAAATACGATATGAGTCTCGTATTATACGAACGGCTGGCATCGGCCGGTCGATGCCGTACCGGTGCGCGACGGTTTCGGCGGTGCGCCGGGCCGCCCGGTCGGATCGGGCGGACCGTGGCTTTCCATCGTCGTCTGACGGCCTCGGGTGTCACCATTCGCTCGCACTGCACGCCACCTGTTTCGGGAGGTGGCGTGCAGTGCTGCCGCAGTGCGACGGCTTATCGACTTGACATGCACTTCTGGTAGTCGGCCTGTGCCCACTTGTAGCACTGTGCTCGTTGGTCGTTGCTCTTGTGGTTGAGGTCGCACAGCGCGATGGCCTTCTGATACATGTCGGCACAATTGCCGCCGACGGCGTGGTAATCAGCGTGGCGGTCGGGCGAGGTGATCGTCGCGGCGGCCGAACCGGCGCCGAGGCCGGACAGGGCGGCCGACGCCGCTGCCGCTGCGATCACCAGAGAGAACTTTCGCATGTCAAACTCCATTCAATGGTCACGCCCGCCGGTCCTGACACGGCCCGCGAGCCGGATTCGGGCACATGAGTGGCCCGTTCGGATGTGTTTCGAGTCCCGCGCGTTTCTCTCAGCGGCGAGACCGTGGTTCCGTCACCACCTCCCTCGGTCGGGTCCCGAGTTCGCCGTCGGCTTCGTCGCGGCGGGTCGGCAACCCGGTGCCGCTGGTCGCGCGGATGAACTCGTCGATCAGCCTCGCGAGTTCGGGGCCCCGGTCCTCTTGTAGGAAGTGACCGGCACCGGTGATCGTGGTGTGCGGCTGCCCGGCTGCACCGGGAATGTGGTTGCGCAACAGCACATCTCCGTTTCCGACGCCATAATCGCGGTCGCTGAACGCGCACAGCACCGGCAACTGCAATGTCGCGAGTGCGGCCCACGCGTCGCGGTTGGCCGGGGCGGCGTCGTCGAGACGCGAGATCGGTACCAGCAGCGGAAGCTGTCGCGGTCCGGCGAGATACGACTCGTCGGGGAACGGGGCGTTGTAGGCCGCGCGCACCTGCGGATCGAGGTCGGTGACCGTGCCACGATCGACCACCTGCCCGATATCGAACGGGTGGGCTCGCTGGCTGAGCTGCAGCCAGACCGCGTACGAATGGCCGAGGTCCTGGTCGCCGGTGGGGAAGAAGGTATTCGTCGCAACCACCCGCCGGAACCGGTCGGGCTGCTCGGCCACCAACCGAAATCCCAGCAGGCCGCCCCAGTCCTGGCACACGAGGGTGATATCCCGTAGCTCCAGGCGGGCCATCGCCTCGCTCAACCAGTCTACCTGCGCCTGATAGGTGTGCGCGAAACGGTCGGCGGGTTTGTCCGACCTGCCGAAGCCGATCAGGTCCGGCGCGACACAGCGATGCCCGGCCCGCACCAGGGGCGGAACCACATGCCGGTACAGGAAGCTCCACGACGGCTCGCCGTGCAACAGCAGCACCGTCTCACCGGAGTCCTCCGCCGCATCGCCCGGTCGTTCGTCGACATAGTGCAGCCGCAGCCGGGTACCGGCCCCGTCGCCCGCGGCGACCTCCGTGTAGCGCGGCGGGAACGGGTAACCGGGCAGATCGTCGAATCGCGCCTCCGGCGTGCGCAGCACGGTCATCGCACGGTCGGTGCCGATGCCCATCGTGTCTCCTCTCGATCGGGCGGGGGAGCGGCCGGGCCGAGACCCGGCCAACTATGGTTCCAATAATGTATTGATATCATATAATCGTGCTGTCGTAGTAGTGGTCTTCGGGAGTCGGGCACCACTCACTTCCGAAGAAAGTGGCGAAAGGATCAGTCGCACATGGCAATTCGGTATCTCGTTTCGGACAGCGAGCAGGGAGGGGCAGTTCGTGTCGCCCTCGTCTGAATCCCTCCGGCCCAGCCTGCGCAGCCGCGGCACCCTGCTCGCCTCGGCACGATTCGCGAGTCTGGTGTTCGCGGGGATGTTCGCCGGATTCCTGATCACCGTGCTCGTATTGGAGCTATCGATGGGCGATACCGACGGTGCGGTGTACACGCAGGTCCGCCACGTCGAGCTGATCGCCATGGACGTACTCGCGACCGTCACCCTCGTGCCCGCCATCATCGCCACCGCCACCGTGACGGTGCTGTACCACCGGACCAGCACCGCAGGTCGCCGGCTGGTCGCGGTCGCGTTGCTGCTCCTCGCGCTGATCGTGATCGTGACCGCCCTCGTCAACCTGCCCATCAACGCCGATCAGCGCGACTGGCTGATCACCGCGCCCCCGCAGAACTGGGCGGACATCCGCGATCGCTGGCAGCTCGCCCACACCGCCCGCACCGCCGCCGCCGTAATCGCGTTCGGCTGCGTCGTCTTCGCCGAGACCGTCGGCACCCGAACTCAGCGGCCGTTCATCACCGAATCCTGAATCGCCCCGGCGGGTCGGGAGACTTCATCTGTTGAGGAAGGATGAAGTCCGTGAGTTCGAAGAAGTACCCGCCGGAGCTGCGTGAGAGGGCTGTCCGCATGGTCGCGGAGGTTCGTGAGCAGTACGAGTCGGAATGGGCCGCGATCGGCGCGGTCGCTGACCTGCTCGGGGTGGGGACCGCGGAAACGGTCCGCAAATGGGTTCGCCAGGACCAGGTCGACGCCGGCGCCAGGGCGGGGGTGACCAGCGAGGAGTCCGCGGAGTTGAAGCGATTGCGACGGGAGAACGCAGAGCTCAAGCGGGCCAACGCGATTCTGAAGGCGGCGTCGGCTTTCTTCGCCGCCGAGATCGACCGGCCGCAGCGCTGATTACGAGGTTCATCACCGAACACCAAGGCCGCCGCGAGGGCGGCGGGCTTCGGTGGAGCGTCGAGTCGATCTGCGCCGGGCTCTGCGAGCTCGGCGTGAAAGCCGCTCCCTCAACATATTACGAACATCGCAAGCGAGTACCCACGAGACGTCAGGTCCGCGATGAGAAACTGAAACCGCAGATCGTGCGGGTTCATCGTGAGAACTTCGGTGTCTACGGCGCCCGCAAGGTATGGCTGCAGCTGAACCGGGAAGGCCATCGGGTCGCCCGCTGCACGATTGAACGCCTGATGCGGGAGCTTCACCTGCGCGGAGTGCGGCGCGGCCGGGTCAAGCGCACCACGATCGCCGATCCGGCGGCTGAACGGCCTGCGGATCTGGTGCACCGCCGGTTCGCGCCGACAGCGCCGAACCATGTCTGGGTTGCCGATATCACCTACGTGTCGACCTGGTCCGGCTGGGTCTACGTGGCGTTCGTGATCGACGCCTACGCCCGGCGGATCATCGGCTGGCGCACCGGCACCACGATGACCACCAGCCTGGTCCTCGACGCGATCGAGCACGCGATCTGGACCCGCGAAAGAGCGGGACGGGATGTGAAAAATGTTGTGCACCGTACTGATAGAGGTTCTCAGTATACTTCGATTGCCTTCACCGAACGTCTCGCCGAGGCCGGGATCCAGCCCAGCGTGGGGGCGGTGGGATCGAGCTTCGACAATGCTCTCGCCGAAACGATCAACGGCCTCTACAAGCAATGCCACGTAGTTAAGCGGTGGGGTCGGTTGTCGAGTCGCCGTCTGGCTGTGGTGGTTGCGGTGCCAGCCATTGGTGGTTGAGGCGGTAGCGTCCACGACCGATCCAGTCGAGGAACCCTTGGTCGGTCCATCGGCCTATTTGGCTGCAAAGGCTGCGGTAGCGAACGTGTTTCAGCTCTTGGGCGATTTCGCTGGGGGTCCAGTCGCGGTCGGGGTCGGTCCGCAGGAGCTGCAACACTTGCTGGCGGTGGCCCGGGTCGGCAGCGCTTGCGGGGTGTTCGGACGCTTCGGTCTGTTGTGGGTCGGTGAGCGCGCAGAGTTCCAGCCGGATGACGGCTTGGCTCTTGGTAGGGCGGTTGCCGGTGAGCGCGGTCCCGTAGCGGGACATGGGGCATTTGACCTTGCGAGCGCTGATGCGCGGACGGCGGGCGGGCAGGAGGTTCTCCAAAACCGCTCGGGCGATCGCGTTTTCGGGTGAGTCGTTGCTGGTGATGTTGGTTGCGGTGATGATCTGGTTGATGGCGGCGGTCATGGCCACGGTGAAGCTTGCCCGGTCGGGGTCGGTTCCCGGAGCGGTCTCCACGGCGTCACACATGGCGCGGCGCAACGTCTGATAAATCGTCAGCGCGGCCCACATCTCCTGCTCGAGGCCGACAGGATCGGTCGAACGCAGAACGCGTCCGCGAAACATGGTGTGGCGCAGTGCGAAGAATGCCGATTCGATCTCCCAACGCTCATGGTAGAGACGGGCGATCTGGATCGATGGATCGGTGCGGTGGTCGAGCAAGGTGGTGATGATCCGGTAGCGGTCACCCACGCGGGATCCGTCGGCGCAGGTGGCGGTGATCTGGATATCGATGATGCGGAAGCGGTAACCATTGATCCTGGTCAGAACCGATCCATCGGGCAGCGTGGCCCACACGGCCGGACGACGGCGAGAGCTGAGCCGGACCACGAGCTGGGCACCGGAGGCCGCGACGCGGGTGAGAATGTCATCACCACCGAAGTTGCGGTCGGCCAGCAACAGCATCGTGTCGTTCAACAGCGGCACCAAACTGGCGGCGTAGTCGGTCTCACTACGCTTGATCGAGCCGAAGACCGCGCCTAGCAGACCGCGGGTCCCGGTCTCACACAAGGTCAGGATCCGCAGATGCGGGTATCCCTCGGTGCCGCCGCGGTATCGAGTGAACTTGCCCAGCCGCATCCGGATCCGGTCCTGGTCTGGAGCCTGCAGCGAACCGCAGCCGTCGAAAGCCACGGTGCGCCAATGCCGATAGCACACACCCGGGGTGGCGGGCTGCGCCAGCGGGCCTGCCACGACCTCGAACAGCGCCCTCAACGGTGCCGCTCCCAGCCGCCGGCGAAGATCCCGCAGTCCCTTCTCCGAGGGCCTGCGAGGGAGTAGCGATCCCAGCCCGGCGATCAGCTTCTCCCAGACTCGCTCATAGCCCAGCGTCGGGAAAACAGCCAGAGCCAGAACGAAATACACCCCGACGCGCGAGGGCAGCAAGCGGGTGCGCCGCTGCACCGTCCGGGTCCGGGTGAGAACGTCATCGATCAACTCGAACGGCAGGTACTGCGTGAGCTCCCCGAGGTGACCGGGCGCGAAGATTCCTCCGGCCACGGTAATGGTGCGGGTGAGCGTCGTAGTGACAGACTGGGAGGGCAACGGGACCTCTCGGATGCAGGAAGACCTTGGACGGCTTCTCTGCAATAGCAGAGGTCCCGTTGCCTTACTTCCCCGACACCCACCTTAGGAAACACCCGAGTTGACCTGCCTACCAACGGCTTAACTACGCGGCATTGCCTCTACAAGACCGAACTGATCAAGCCGCGCGGCCCGTGGCGCAGTGTCGATCACGTCGAGTTCGCCACTGCGGAATGGGTGGACTGGTTCAACCACCGGCGGCTCTACCGGTACTGCGGCGACATCCCACCCGCCGATATGGAGGCCGCCTACTACGCTCAAAACCCTGCCCAGCCATCCGCTGGGCTGTCACACCAATAGGTCTCCGGACTCGCCGGGGCGATTCAACTGGTACAACAACGCCCGCCTGCATTCCCGCTTGGACTACCTGACCCCGGCCGAGTACGAAGCCACCTACTACGCTCAACAACCACCACGCCGACCGGCGCGGGTCTGAAACCGAAGCCGGTCCCCAACTCGTGACGGTTCATTCCCTTGAAAGTCCACGTGTTGTGCGGAAGGGACACGCGAGACCGGCGTGTGGATGAACCTGCGTCGCGATACAATTGCGTCGCTAACATGTTGTGAGCTAACACAATTGATGTCCCGCGGCACACGAAGTGAGTGAGAGCTGCCTAGACTTCTTAGTGGGCAAGGTCGCCTTCGGCCGTTTGTGAGATGAGGTCTGTGGACCTGGGCTCTGATATCGCACAGCTCGTTTATCGAACCCAGAAAGACCCGTGAAATCGTGTCAGAAACTGATCATCCGCAAGGGCCGAGAACTACAGGACCGCACCGGGGTGTCCCGCAGCTCCTCTCTCTCGACCCCTTCATGCGCTGTCCCACCGATATCGCCTCCTACACACCGGGCTCGCTGATCCGGAGCAGGCGAGTCGAACTGTCACTGTTCGGATCGGTCCGGCAGCAGGTCCAAGCCTGGCAATTGGCCTACCGCAGCAATGACCTGTTCGGCCGGCCGGAGATCGCGATAACAACCGTCGCGCTCCCCGCTGGGGCTGTCCCGGACCAGGACCGCCCGCTGTTGTTGTTCCAGTCCGCGATCGACTCGGTGACCGAGCGTTGCGCGCCGTCCTACGTGTTGCGCCACCATACGCGGGCGCCGGGTTCGATCACCCGGCTCGAATGGCCCCTGATCGCGAATGCGCTCCGTCGTGGTTGGGCGGTCAGTATCGCCGATCACGGTGGCATGAAGGGAAGTTTCGGCGCGCCGCGGGAACCGGGCTATCGCAGCTTGGATGGGGCAAGGGCAACGCTGTCGTTCACGCCGCTCGGTCTGCATCCGCGAACGGCGATCGCGTTGTGGGGGTACTCGGGTGGTGGCATGGCCAGCGCGTGGGCCGCCGAGATGGCTCCGAGTTACGCGCCCGAGTTGAACCTGGTCGGTGCGGTGCTTGGCGCACCGGTAGGCGATCCCGGTGAGGTGTTCCTTCGTCTGCACGGAAGCCGATTCTCCGGTTTTCCGCTGATGGTCGTGGCGGCACTGCGTCGGCTCTATCCGGACCTCGACGCTGCCCTCGATGCTGATATCTTGCCCGAGGGGCAGGCGTTGCTGGCAGCCGTCGAGAAGCTACCGCCGATCGTCGCGCTGCTGCGGATGTCGGGGCAGAGTTTTGACGACCATCTACGACGCCCGCTCGACGAGATTCTCGCCGAGCCGAAGGTTCGTGCGGTGCTCGATGATCTGCGGTTGGGGTTGTCTGCCCCGGCGTGCCCGTTGCTGGTGATGCAGCCGGTCAATGATCAGGTGATCCATTGCGGCAGTGTGGACGAGCAGGTCGAACGATACCGGGGCGCGGGCACACACGTCACTTACGTACGCGACCGCTTGAGTGACCACTTCACGTTGCTTCCGCTGTCGACCCCATTGAGTCTGGGCTGGTTGTCCGACCGCATCGCTGCCGAGCCCTTGGCGCCACCGAGCACGCGAACCGTGCTGTCATCGAGCATTTCGGCGCCGAGTCGGCGCGGACTGATCGGGGTTGTCGGTACCGCGCTGGCGGTCGCAACCGGGCGGCCGCTGATCGGTTCGCCGATCGCTTCACTCGGACGTCACCCGGTGGAGAAGGCGGCCTAGTGTTCCGCGCCTGGGAAGGTCGATGCTGTAACCGCCATCGGGGTGGCGGGTTGATCGCGGCCGGGTAAGCGGTGATGCTGCCGGTGGAGGTGGTGCTGGTGGCCCGGAAGCCGGATGTGTTCGTCAGAGCGGTGACCCCGCAGGAAGGCCGCAAGCTGGCCCAGATCGCCCGGCGCAGCAAGCAGCCGATCCGGATGCGGCGGGCGGTGGTGGTGATGGCCTCGGTGCAGCATCAATCAGTTCGGGTTGATCGCGAAGCTGATGCAGGTGTCGGAATCGTATGTGCGGCAGGTGATCCATGATTTCAACGCGCATGGTTTCGAGGCATTGGACCCAAAATGGACACCGTTGGC
>NZ_JADLQO010000022.1 GCF_015477775.1 Nocardia abscessus
CACGCCACGGCCACCACCCCCGCCACCACAACGGCCCACCGCCGCCACCCCGACCGAGACTGCCCCTGCTGTCGCTGCATCGATAACTCTCCATGAACTCCACCCGGCACCGTCGCCGAAGTGTCCTGAGTCGCTATAGCAGTGCGACATGAAGTACGTCACAGCCTTGCGACCTCCCGAACGGTAACACGGTTACCGAGAAGTTGGAATCGCGCGATGCCAACTTCTGATGACTGGAGTAGCCCGCCCAGGAAGCTCGGCGCTTACCGAGCAAGCCCAGAGCAATCCTCATTGTGGCCTTCTGCGCGGTCGGCGCCGCAGCGAGTTCGACGGGTTCAGCCGCGGCGATGCGTACCGCGTCATGGCACGGGCACAGGTGAGTCGCCACGGGCCTAACGGATGAGACACGTCGACCCCGCGCGGCGGCTGACCTTACCGAGGCGGTACGCAATATGGGCGCGGTCTGCCGAGTGGGCTGAGATCGGCACCGGCGGGGGAATATGGCCAGAGTCCGCTACGGAAGATCTCGATCGCGCCGACCGAGACCCCTGGAGCCGCCGCGGCAATCAACGCCTGCGCTTTGAATGCCTGCGCGGCGACACTCAACCGGTGCAGCACCGGATCGACCCGATGCCCGGACGGAGACGGCCAACCCTCACCCCACACGACCACTTCGACTCCGCCGTCGTTCAGCGCCTCGAGCAGGCCCCGGCGCGCCCGGTGATCGCGTTCGCAAACGTGCGCGGCAACGGCCAATGCGTCCGGTCGACGCCCCTCGCCCCCTGCGGCGAGCGCCGACTCGAGTTCCGCCACCTCCGCGCCCAGGATGCGCAGCGGCCGGGAATCCGACATCTCCGCAACGAGCACCGTCACATCCCAGCCCGCGACCGCTCGATCGAACAGCCAGCCGCCGGCGTGCTCTACGGCATCAGGCACACTGCTGGCAACCACGTCGAGGCGATACCTCATCGCCTCCCCCTCCGCCCACCGAGTCCGGCGGCTGTCGACTCGCGGGTGCCGATCCTCATTCCCGCACGGCCACGGCCACGGTGCACGATCGCAGGACCACCGCCACCGCGCTCCGCTCGGCATGTGCTCGCCCTCCCGATCGGACGTTGTCGATGCATCGAAACCTCCCCACGAACTCCACTACCGCGACTTGCCGTCGGCGTGATCCGAATTGAACGGTGATGAACATGACGTCCATCACAAGCGCGACCACCGAACGGTAACACAGTTACTCTCTGTGGCGGCCGAAGCCGCTGCACTGCCGCTCGAGGCGACCGCCGCGGTCGCCGACAGCCTTCGTGGCGGGCATCCCGGCAAGCCGGGCGCAGAACAGCGTGACACCGGAGTGGTGCCGAGCTCCCCTCGGCATTACCGTAGGCGGGTGGGTCCGGGACCGAGAGCCGCTTCCACCCGGCAAGTCATCATCGGCGTTGTGCTCGAGTTGTTGGAATCCGACGGCTACGACGCCGTCCAGCTCAGAGAGGTCGCGCGCCGAGCGCATGTCTCACTGACCACCGTCTACAAGCATTTCACCGACCGCGACGACTTGATCCTCACCGCTGTCGAGCGCTGGATGGCGAGACACAGCTACTCGGCGATGGAGCGACCGCGCGCGGATGAGACATTGCACGAGGGGCTGATGCGAGTCCTGAGGTACGTATTCGAACCGTGGGAGCGCAACCCCAGGATGCTCGAGGCATACCACCGCGCCCGCACCGGTGCGGGCGGACATCGCTTGGACACTCAAGGCATTCACGCATTGCTGCCGATCGCCGCTGCGCTGTTCAAGGGTGCCGACTCGTCCTACGTCGAGGATGTCGCACTGGTCCTGTCCCATATGACCTACGCACTGATCGGACAGTTCGTCGACCGCAGCCTCGAGATCACCGAGATACTACCGATTCTCGAACGAGCTGTGCACCGGCTGACCAGCGACAATCGCGCAGCGGCCGGCATAGGAAGCACGATGGCTCAGCACGATACGCCCACATGGAGCGTGAGTCCTACCCTGGCGGCACCTTTCCAGCCGGTAGCCGATGAGCTGCAGCACGGACAGTCGACGCGCCACGAATGAAAGCGCTTTCGCTGCAAGCCCGAACGTGGTGCGAGCGTGGAAGCCACCAGGAGCTGACGGTGATGGCGGACGGTCCGCTCGCAATCTGTCATCGTGGGATCGGCACAGGGGCATGGGGACCGCCGTAGGGAGTGGGGATGGACAGTGGTCCGACCGGTGCGGGGTCGGCAGTCTGGAAGGGATCGCTGTGCGGGGGGCGTGGCACCGGGTCGTCGGGTGGTCGTGGAGCGTTGCGGGCGCCGCGAGGCAGGAGCGTGATGTCGGGGTCGGTGCAGTCCACGTGGAGGTAGGGCTCGGCGTAGTCGGGCACGGAACCGGGGCGTCGTGGCACGTTGTAATCGCAGGCGTAGCGGGGGTAGATACTCGCCAGTGCCCAGACACCGCCGTCGTGGAACGCCGAGGTCACGGCATCGAGTGCCGATCCGGCACGCTGCTGGGGGAAGAAGAACTCGTTGAAGGCGGGGATTCTGGAGTAGGAGACCTGGGAGACGGTGACGAGGTTGCCCAGCAACTGCACCATGGTCGGTGCGTTCTCGACGATGATGGTGTCGAGGGTGGTCAGCATCGGCGGAGTCTGCGTGACGAGTTGTTCGAAGCCGTCGGTCATCGAAGATATGCCGCTGAGTGTGGCCGCCAGGTCTGCCGAGGTGGACTGCAGTGCGTCCTGGCCGTCGCGCAGGGCGGCGAAGACGACTCTGCTGTTGTGGAGCAGGCTCACCGTGTGCGGTAGTGCCGTGTCCAGCGTCGAGATGAGGAACGTACCGCCGTCGATGATCGTCGCCAGTTTGTCGGGGCCCGCCTGGCTGACACCCAGTTCCCGGGAGATGGCTGCGAGCCGGGCGGGATCGATCTGGGCGAGTGTGCCGCTGAGGCTTTCGAGCATGTCCGACAGCGGCACGGGGGTGGAAGTGCGGTCGGCGGTGATCAGTGCGCCGTCCGTGAGGTAGGGGCCGTCATTGCCGGCGGGAAGGAAATCCAGATACTGCTCGCCGGCCGCGGAGAGGGCGGCGGCACGGACCTGTCCGGATGCGGGGATCCGGACGTGCTCATCGATGGCGGCCACGGCGATCACTTTGTCGCCTGCGACGTCGACGGCGTCGAGATGCCCGACGCGGACTCCACGCAGTGTGACCTCCTGTCCAGGGAGCAGCCCGCCGGATCGATCCAGTTCGACGCGCACCCGATACGAATGGTCGAACGGATCGATCTCGAGTGTGCCGATCAGCAGATACCCACCGGCACTGCCGAGGATGGCGAGCAGGCCGAGCAGCGAGGCCGCCACCCGATACCGGTGTGCGCGGCGGACGATGCCGACGGCTAGGCGGGCGGGTGCTTCCCACTTGCTCTGGCCGGATGTACTGGTCATCGTGGCGGGTCTTCCAGGCGGTTGCCCAGTCGATCGAGCATGTGCTGCAGCGAGCCCACGAAGGCGGTCCAGTCCGTCACGTCGGGAAGCCTGCCACCGGGTGTGCCGGGGAACCCGGGGTCGGGGACGGCGCCGACGGCGAGTTGGACGAGGTCGACGTCGACGTGGCCGTTGGGACCACTGATCATCTTGAGGACGATGCCCAGCATGTTGTTCAACTCGTCGAGGTCGGCGTCGGGATTGACCGCCGCGGCATTCAGCCCCGCGGCCAGTTGGTTGATGTTGGCGATCATGCTCGTGTCGTTGGTGCCCTGGATGCTGGGGAACCGCGCGAGTTGCGCGGTGATCGTGTGGATGCGGTCCACGAGTGTGACGAACGAGTCGGTGTTGTCGGCGAGCACCTGCATGGCTGGTCCTGCCGCGGCGACGGTGTCGGTGAGGGTGGCCTGATGGGTGGCGACGGTCGCGCTGAGGTCGGCAGCGGAGCGCAAGAGTTCGTCGATCTGCTCGGATCGAGCCGAGAGCGTGCCCAGTAGTGTCCAGGTCTGGTCGAGCAGCGCGGCGAGTCGCTCGCCGCGCCCTCCGACGTGCTCGCCGAGCGCGGAAATCACCTCGGTGAGATAGTCGATGGTGCCGCCGCTGACCAGAAGTGATGCGCGAGTGAGCATTTCCTCGATCGTTGTGGCAGCCGAGGTGGCCTCCAGTGGAATCGCGCTGCCGTCATCGAGCATTGCGGTGTCGGGCTCCCGGACGCGGGGCGGTTTCATCGCGACGAAGACATCGCCCATGGGCGTGGCCGATCTCAGCTCTGCGGACGTGCCGAGGGGCAGACGAACGGTAGAGATGATGCGCAGGGTGACCACGGCGGTGTAGTCGCGGGCGGACATGGAGTCGACCTGGCCGATGTCGGCGCCGTTGAGCTTCACCTTCGCCTTGGTGGGCAGGTTGAGGGCGTTGGAGAAGGTCGCTGTGAGGGTGTAGGTGTCACCACCGAGTCCCGGCGCGGGGAGCGGTAGCCGGTCCAGCCCGGCGGCGCATCCGGGGGCGGACAGTGCGAGCACGGTGGCGGCGGCGAGGTGGAACATGCGACTCGATCGTGTCATCGGCTGTGCTTCTCCGCGATTCCCGCCAGGATGGCGGTGATACCGAAATCGGGTCCCATGTCCCGCATGGTCCCGGTGGCGCAGCCGAGATTTTGCAGCTGCAGCAGATTGCAGATCTCCTTGACCATCTGGCCGTCGAGCAAAAGTCTGTTGATGTCGATCGTGGCGCGTAGCGCGCCGACGTTCTGGTCGATGGCGTGGTAGGTGTTGTCGGTGACCAAGGGGAACACGTCCAGGAAT
Source organism: Nocardia abscessus (assembly GCF_015477775.1). GTDB lineage: Bacteria > Actinomycetota > Actinomycetes > Mycobacteriales > Mycobacteriaceae > Nocardia > Nocardia abscessus_A. The sequence continues at coordinate 4,793 of NZ_JADLQO010000022.1, forward strand.
TCGGCGATGTTGTAGTCGTAGGCGGCCAGGGAGGCCGACACGGTGTTCGCGTCGGCCGCCAGCTCGGAAATGGTGCCCCGGTGGCGTCGGAGTAGTTCGGTGACCTGCACGATGATCCTGTTCAGCGCGGCGCCGGTGGCGCCTGCGCCCAGCTGTTGCTCGGCCAGGAAATCACTGAGTTGCGCTATGGCGGTGCCGAATTCACGGAGCGTTCGATCGTTGCGCGCGGCGGCCGCGGTCAGGGAGTCGAGGTTGGTGACGACGGTGGTGATCGCGTCGCGTGTCGCGGCACCGTGGTCCTCGCCCAGTTGCAGCGCGCGGGAAAGCTCACCGAGCGCGGCCCGCATGTCGCCGCCGTTGCCGCTGGTGGCCGCATCCCCCACGTTCATCAGGTCGGCGATCGGGCCTGAGCCGTTGCCGTCACCGCCGAGCGAGGTGGACAGCTTCTGCGCCATCGACAGCAGGGCGTCGAACTCGACCGGGGTCTTCGTGCGGGTCGTGTCCAGCACCGCACCCGCAGGCAGTGTGGGCCCACCTCGGTAGACCGGCGTGAGTTCGATGTGGCGGTCGGTGAGTATCGAGTCGGAGATCGTGACCGCTTGGACATCGGCTGGAAGCCGGATTCCGCTGTCGATTCTCATCTCGACTTCGACGTCGGTGCCGCGGGCGTCGATGCGCACGATCCGGCCGACGCGCATGCCGAGTACCGAGACCGAGTTGCCCTCGTAGAGACCGTTGGCATTGGCGAATTGCGCTGTGATGGTGGTGGTATCCGTGCCCGGTCCGGACGGGCATCCGGCCAGGCAAGCGGCGGTCAGCGTGACCACGGCCAGCTTGAGGGTGGACAGCGTGACGTTCATCGGCAGTCCTGGAGGTAGGGGGCTCGGCCGGCCGCGACAGCGGTGGCGCTCAACGCGCACATCCAGGAGTCGATGAAAGCGCCATCGGGTGCGTTGGCGCTCAGTTCTGCTCCCGTACCGGTGGCGTTGGCGAACAGCCGCCACGGGACCGGAAGGATTTGCAGGATGTTGCGTAGCAGCTCGTCGTGGCCGGCGATCATCGCGGCCATGTCGTGCAGGTCGGTCATCAGTTGCTCGATCTCGGCGTGTTCGCCGACCACGATCGGTTCGAGTCGCCGGACCAGCGTGGTGGTCGCATCGAGCAGCCGGCGCAGCGCGTCCTGGCGGGCGATGATCTGCTGTAGGACGGTGCGGCCCTGGCCGATCACCGCCGCGAGATCGGCCTGCTGTGTACGGATGACGGTGCTGACCTGGCCGGCACTGGTGATCAGGGCGCCGATCTGGTCACGGCGTTGCGCGATGACGGTCGAGAGTGCTCGGATGTCGCGCAGTATGCCGGGGATCAAGGATGGCACACCTTCGAGCCCGCGAGACAGCGACGTCATCGACTGGGCGATCCGGTCGGCGTCGAGTTGGCCGAATGTGGTGGTGGCGTCCTGCAGCGCGGTCTCGAGATCATAGGGGACGGTGGTGCGGGACAACGGGATCAGATTGTCGCGAAGTTCGCCGGTGCCGGTGGAGCGCAGTTCGACATAACGCGAGCCGAGCAGGGTGGTCAGTTTGATCGCGGCTTCGGTGTCCGCGCCCAATGTGACGTCATCATTATCGATCGCCATGGTCACCTCGACATGGTCACCGGCCAGTCGCGTGCTGGTCACCGTGCCGACGGGGATACCTGCCCAGGTCACCGCGTCTCCCGCGCCGAGCCCGGCGGCCTGCGCGAAGTCGGCTCGGTAGGTGCGTGAGCCGAGATGCAGCGAGTCGAGTACGACCATCGCGACCAGCACCAGCACCATCGCGACGACGGCGATGAGCCCGGTGCGCAGCGACTTGTCCGCGTCGGACGGGCCGGTGCCCGCTGTGCGCGGCCGGGGTAGTGGGCGGGTGAGGGCGTGCAGTTGCATCATCATGGTTACCTGCAGATCGCGGAGTTCTGGTGACGGCCTGTGGGAGAAGCGGCTCCCAAGATCTGCGAGATCACTGGATCGACTCCCGGAACGATGCTGAATCCGATATCGCAGACATAGGCGTTGACGAAGGCGCCACTGTCGGTGGCTCGGACCATGGATTTGAGCAGCAGCGGAAGATTGAAGCCGAGATAGGCGAAACGCTCCCGGCCGGCGACGAAATGCCTTGCGAATCCGGGTTCCCGGCCGACGAACTCGTTCAGCGACGGCGTGGCGCCGTCGACGACGGCCGCGGCATCGGCCACGACGGTGGCGATCCGGCCGGTCTGGTCCATCAGTGTGTCACGGCGGTCCTGGAGTGCGTCGAAGATCTTGCGGGTCTGGGCGATCGTTGTCCGCATCCCCGCGCTTTGGCCGGCCAGCGCGGTCATGACAGCCGAGAGATTGTCGATGAGTGCTCCGAGGATCTGGTCGGGCCCGGCGAAGGCCTGCGCCAGTGTCGCGGTCTCGGTGATCAGGGCGGCGATCGCGCCGTCGTCGCCCTGGAGTGCTCGGATCAACGCGGAGGTCAGATTGTCGACGTCCTGAGGGGCGAGCGTACTGAACAATGGCTGGAATCCGTTGAGCAGACCGGACAGATCGAAGGAAGGTTCGGTGTGTTCGAGCGGGATCTGCGCTCCAGGTGCCAGAGGCGCCGCGTCACCGAAGTCGGACATGCTCAGTCCGAGGTAGCGTTGCCCGATCAGATTCTGATAGATCACCGAGGCGAGGGTGTTGCCGTAGACGGGTTGATCCCGGCGCAGCCGGAAGGTGACCTTCGCCTGCGGTCCGTGGATGTCGATGGCATCGACTCGGCCTACCTGCACCCCGGCGACCCGAACGTCATCGCCGACACGCAGTCCGGAGACATCGGTGAACACCGCGGAATAGGAGTGCGTGTCGCCGGCGACGTCGCGTTGCAGCGTCACCCGGACCATCCACGTCAAGAGCGCGGCGACGAGCAGGAACACGGTCAGTCCGGCGAGGTCGCGTCTATGTTTCACCGCCGTCCCCCTGATGCCGGTGATGTGGGAGCGCTCGCCGTGGGATCGGCCACGGGCGGTGTGCCGAGGTCGGCGAGTGGCTGCTGTGTCAGGCCGAACAACTCTGCGAGGCCGACGGATTCGGGTGGCAGGCCGAGGCGCTCGGCGACGCGTTGTCGTTGTTCCGGTGTGTTCAGCGGCGGATCGGTGGAGCCGATGACGGGCGGCCCGCCGGCAGGTCCGTTTTCGCAACTCGCCCCGGCCAGTTCGCCGTATCGGGGGCAGTCGGTCCGGGTGTACTGCTTGTGCGGGGTGAGCTCGATGATGACTTTGGCGGTGCCGCTCTGGCTGTCGGCTTGCCAGAAATCGCGAGCGAAAACTCGAGCGATCCGGGTCTGCGAGGTCGTCATCTGGACGAAGTTGCCGCTGCCTGCGGCGAGGATCTGGAGGACCGGCCCCATTCTGCTGTTGAGGTCGATGATGGTGTCGGTCCGATTGGTCATCGCTGTGCCGACCCGTTCGGTGGTCGCGATGCCGCCGGTCAGCAATTGCGTCAACCGGAGCCGCTGCTCGGCCACGCTGCGCATGGGCCCGACCGCGTCGTGCAGGGCGGCGAGCAGGTCGGGCGCTGACTGCTGCAACCCGCGCACTGCCTCTGAGAGCCCAGTGAGGAGAGAGAGTTCGCCACCGGAAGTTGCCTCTGCGTTGTAGGCGCGCACTACTCGCTCGAGCTGGGCAGCGGCTGCCAGCGCGTCCTCCCCCCGGCCCCGCGTCGCTCGCTCGACGGTTTCGAAGATCCCGACGGTGGGATCTGAGCCGGGGCGTCCCACCGCGGCGACGATGCGGCTCAACGCTGTCAGCGAGGTCTGTAGCTGCACACCGGCGCGGCTGTGATCCTCCGGGATGGACGCGCCGGCCGTCACGGCGGTACCAGGACCGTTGTCGATGAGCTGGATCGACGGCACAGCGAAGACGTTGCTCGGGACGACCCGCGCGGTCACGGTGGCAGGAATCCCCGCGGCGTGCTCGGGCACCAGGTCGATGCGTACCTTGTTGGGTTGCCCATCGGCTGCGGGAACCACCTCCTGCACGCTGCCCACCAGCACGCCGCGATATTTGACGTCGGACCGCTTCGGCAGCCCGTCGCCGACATCGACCAGCAGCGCGGTGACCTCGACGGTGGGCGTGAACGCACCCTCGGACCGGGCGATCATCGCCGCGGCGGCGGCGGTGACAACGGCCAGGACGGCTACGCCGCGCACGAACAGGCCCGCGTTGGTCAGATGCCTGTCATCGGATTCGAACAGTATCGACATCGCTCTACCCGCTTATTCTCGAACCGGCGTCGAAACCCCACAGTGCCAATGTCATCAGCAGATTCACCGAGATCATCACGGTGATGCTCGCGCGCATCGCTCGACCGGCCGCGACACCGACTCCTTGTGGCCCACCGCGTGCGTAATAGCCGTAGTAGCACTGGATCGTGGTGGTGACGATGACGAATACGATCGCCTTCAGCAGCGAGTACAGGATGTCGGTGCCGCTGAGCACCAGGTCGAAATAGTGTTCGTAGGTCCCGAACGATTGTCCGCCGATGAATCCGACGAACAGCTCCACGGCAAGGTAATCCGCTGCGAGGCCGGCCAGGAACAAAGGAATCACCGCCACGATCGAAGCGACCAACCGTGTCGAGACGAGGAAGGGAACCGGGCGGATCGCGATGGCGTCGAGCGCATCGATCTCCTCGGAGATCCGCATCGCGCCCAGCTGGGCGGTGAACCGGCACCCCGCTTGGGCGGCGAATGCGATGGAGGCCATGATCGGAGCCAGCTCACGGGTCGCGGCGGTCGCGGCGATCATCCCGGTCGCCGGCTGCATGCCGAGCAGCTTCAACGCGTTGAATCCCTCGATACCGACGATGCCTCCGGCGGCGGCGCCCAGGATGATCATCACCCCCGCGGTTCCGCCACCGACAATGAGCGAGCCGTTTCCCCAGGTCACATCGGACAGGATCCGCATGGATTCCTTGGTGTAGTGCCGCAGGGCCACCGGTATCGAGACCACGGCGCGCACGAAAAAGGTGAACATGTGCCCGAGCCGGATGATGCCGTACCACGGTGGGCGCGCCACGGCGATCGCGGCCCGGACTCCTGGGGGGCGATAGACGGTGGCCATTACAGTGTCGTCCTCGGGAACAGCATGGTGTAGATCTGGGTGAAGCCGAGATTGACCACCATCAGCACGACGATGGAGGCCACGACGGCAGCATTGACCGAGTTCGCGACGCCCCCCGGGCCGCCACGCGTGTTCAGGCCCTTCTCGCACGCGATGACAACGACGATCACACCGAACACGGCGGCTTTGACCATTGCCAGGTACAGATCACCCGCGGTCGCGAAGGAGGAGAAGGTCGCCATGTAACTGCCCGGTGTTCCGTCCTGGACATAGACGTTGAACAGGTAGCCGGCGAGGAAACCGACAAAACAGCTGACACTGGTGAGTGCCATGGCGATGACGATTCCCGCGGCCAGTCGAGGCACCACGAGCCGGCGCAGCACCGAAACTCCCATGACCTCCATCGCATCGATCTCCTCGCGGATCTTGCGCGAACCGAGATCGGCGCACAGTGCCGAACCGACCGCCGCGGCAAGCAGAAGGGCGGTGACGAGCGGCGCCGACTGACGGATCACGGCCAAGCCGCTCGCCGCGCCGGCCAGCGCGGTGGCGCCGACCTGTCCGGCCAGCAGACCGAATTGGATGGACAGTGTGGCGCTGATGGGCAGTGCGACCGCCACCGTCGGAAGCAGTGAGGTCTTGACCATGAACACCGCTTGCGCGACGAACTCGTCGAAGGGAAAGCGGCGTCCGGCGATGTCGGTGACGAGGTAGCGAAAAGCACGTCGACCGAGCGCGACTTGCCGTCCGACGGTCCGCAGCGACGCGATGGGGTGTCGCTGTGCGTAATTCTTCGACCAATCCTTGATCTCGGTGACCGCGGATGACGCGGCCGGATGGGAATTCGAGGTCTCATCGAGTGTCACTATGAGCCTCCTCTTTCCGGTGTGGACGTTGGTGCTTGACGGTGACGCGGAACGAACCTGTTCTCGATCTGCCGCACCATGGCGGTGGATCCCTGGCTCGAATACGGTTCCTCGTTACCGCGATTTCGGTGCGGCGAGTTCTCGAAGGGAGGACAGAAACAGTTCATCCATGCGCGGGCTCAGTTCGCTCAGGGTCGCGGCGCTGGCATGGCCGGCAGAGCCGAAGACACGTTCGAGGGCATCGGTGGGTGTCGTGGCGCCGATGGAAAGACACAGGCAGGCGATACCGTCGGCGCGGAGTTCTTCGAGTGCCTTGTTGGCGTCGGCTTCCGCGTAGCGGCCTTCGTAACCGTCGTCGTAGGGACAGCCGTCCGACAGGACGATCAGCAGCCGGTTTTGGGTGCCCGCTTGGGTTTTCAGGATGTCACCCGCACCGCGGATGCCGGCGCCCAGGCGTGTGTAGTTCGAGGGTTGGAGCTGGTTGAGCCGGGCTCTTCCGACGGCGCCGAAACGTTGCCCGAACGTCTTGATCGCCGGCAGATGAACAGCGTGGCGGCCCTGTGAGCGAAACGCGTAGACCGCGACGCGGTCGCCGAGATCTTCGAGCGTGACGGCCAGTACGGCGGCTGCCCGTCGCTGGTGATCATGGACGGCGAGGCCCTCGGTATCGGTATCGGTGGCCGACCCGGAGGCGTCGAGCAGAATGAGGACGCCGAGATTGCGCTCGAGTTTGCGGCGTTCCAGGTAGACGTTTTCCGGTGGTGAATAGCCCGAACGCAGATCGACGAACAGATCGATGAGCGCTTCGATATCGAGCTCGTCGCCATCGGGACGGCCGCGCAGGACCTTGGGGCCGAGGCCGATGCGAGACAAGCGTCGGCGGAGTACGTCGTCGTGCGGAACACCGGAGGCCGCGATGTCGGCGGCGACGGTGAGCGGAAAGTCGATGACCCGGCACCATTCGGGCCGATACCGGTTGTTGTGCACGTCCCACTCCGGATGCAGTGCACCGCCTACCCCCAGCGCCGCACCGGGCTTTCCGTCATCGGTGAATCGGATACGGGTAGGCAGAGGTTGGGCATCGGCTCCCACCGTGCGCACTCGCCGAACACTGCGAACCTGCATCTCTGCGCCGGCAGATCCGTCCCCGGGGGCGCGGGAGTTGCCGAGGAGCTTGCGCAGTCGGTCCGACAGCGCCCGCGAGTTGAACAGTGGATTCTCGAACAGTTTGAGGATTCTACTTGCCCCGGACTGCTCGCTGTCATCGTCGTCCTCATCGGCCTCGGGCAAGTCGATGAGATCGAATTCCATGCGCAGCTCTTTGTCGGTGGCCCGCGCGCCCGGTCCAGTCCTAGGTGCCGGCAATCGGGAGGGTTTGATGACACCGAACCACTGCGGCGGGTCGGTGACCGGCGCGCGGCCTGCGGCCACCTCGAGTGACTCTTCGGCGGTCGTGGTGGCCGGTTGCTCGTCAGGACCGAGCGCTGCCGCGAGTGGAACTCGCTCGGCGAGGTCGGCGATCACTCGCCGACCTTCCAGCGCCAGGTAGCGTCGCGCTACTGCGGGACGTGCCCGAAAGGCCTTCACCAGTCGCGGATCCAGGCTCCCCGCCCCCAGCAACGCGGTCTGGAGCAGCATTTCACGGCGCTGTTCGGCGACCGAACGGCCCGCCGAGACGAAAATCATCTGACCGTTGGTGTGCGCAGCCTCGCCGGCCGGTGCCTCAGCGATATCGACAGACCGGCCGGCGATGAAGGTGGCGAGGAGGCGAAACCGGTCGAGGCTGTTCGGATCGGAAGCGTTCATGTTCGAGGCAGGACGGCATCGACGAGTTCGCCGAGAGCGCGCACGACATCCGGATCATCCGACAGTGCCTGGACGATGGCCGACTGGACGGCACTGCGCAGGCTCAGCCCTTCCGCGACGAGGCCGCCGGCCAGGATCAACAACCGGGTGGAGGCCACTTCGCGCAGAGGTGAGCCATCGAGGTTTCGAATGGCGTGACCGAGCTCGACCAGTGAACTCGCGGTCTCCGATCCGATTCCGGCTTCGTAGGCGACCACTTCCGTCTCGATGTCGACGGGTGGGAAGTCGAGCTCGATCGCGACGAAACGCTGACGGGTGGACTCCTTGAGGCTCTTCAGGACGCTCTGATAGCCGGGGTTGTAGGAGATCACCAGTTGGAAGCCGGGCGCCGCGCGCAATGTCGTGCCGAGTCGATCGATCGGCAGTTCGCGGCGGTGATCGGCGAGCGGATGGATGACCACGGTGGTGTCCTGGCGCGCCTCCACCACCTCGTCCAGGTAGCAGATGGCGCCCTCGCGCACGGCCCGCGTCAAGGGCCCGTCCGACCAGACCGTCTCCCCGCCCACGAGCAGGAACCGGCCCACCAGGTCCGCCGAGGTCATGTCCTCGTGACCTGCGGCGGTGATCAGCTCGCGGCCGAGTTCGTGGGCCATGGCCTCCACGAAGCGCGTCTTCCCGCATCCCGTGGGGCCCTTCAACAGCACCGGCGAACCACGCCGGGCCGCAGCACGGAAGACTTCCACTTCATCACCGACCGGCCGGTAGAACGGCGCATCCAAAACCGGCAGTACAGCGGTGGATCGACTGATCGACATATCAATTCCCTCGCTCGAATGGAACGACTTCCGGAAGCTTCGCGCCCTCGGGTAGAACGAGCCGGCCATCCGGATCGATGTAGCCGGTGTCCTTGCCGGGGATCGGCAGGACAGGATCGGGGCAGAGCCGCCCTGTGCCCTCACCGCAGATACCCATGTCGAAGTACGAGCGCTTCTGGATGTCCTCGGGCCAGGGATCGGCGTTCATGGCGAACCACTGCGCGGGAAGGTTGTAGCACACGAAGAAGAAAAGGCTGCACGCCGCGAAGATCGCCAGGAAGCGCGTAGTTTGCTGCTTCACGAACCCGCCTTGGACGCGTTCGAGTCCCCGCTCGACGAATGTCCGTCCACGATCGTCGGTGAAATAGCGCAGAGCGCACAGACCAGCTTGGACGCCTCCCCACATGAGCCCTTCATAGATCGGCCATTGGTAGTAGGTACCGGCATTGATCGACAAAGACTGGATCGCGCCGGGGTAGGTGAAAAGCCCCATCGGCATCAAGAACATGCCTTCGATGACGAGATCGAAGAAGAACGTCCAGACGATCAGGACACCGATCAATCCGTAGTTGTTGATATTCGGCCATTTCACCTTGGCTCGGCGCATGATCCAACATCCGAGGATCGTGCACAGCAGAACTCCGTAGGAGTAGCCCGCGGCATTCATCAGCAGCGGTTCGGCCATCATCTGGCCCGGTTCCGCATACGACCGCCAGCCCGGAATGTGCGCGACCCACGAGCCCCGGTTGAACATCCAGGTGTTGTACGTGCTCCACGTGTTGAAGTAGTTCAGCAGCGGATCCTGGAAGAACAGCAGGCCGCAGGCCACCAGCAACATGCCGTCGGTCGTGATCCGCCGCTCACGCCGCCACGGCCTGACGATGAAGTAGTAGATGCCGATCGGCCAGCCGGCCAAGATCACGGCCGTCCAGGTGATGAGGATCGTCTTCATCCACGTCGGCGGATCACTGGGTCCGGTGGGCACCCGCACGAAGAATGGCCCGGAGACCCAGCGGATCCACACGTACACCTGGAACGCCAGGATCAGACCGCCGACGATCGCCCAGATCCGGACGGGCTTGCTCGGTGACTGAACCCGGGCGCCCAGCGAGGCCGCTTCGCCGAGCGGCTCGGTGACGGTGGTCGCCTTCTTCCTCTCCCCCGGGCCGCTCATCGCACGGCCTCCTTCGGGATCACCGTTGCCCAACGCACCGCAAGCTCGTCGGCATCACAGGAAATGTCTGTCATCGATGGGGCAGTCATCGGTCGCCCTCCTTCAGTAGCCTGACGTCCGAAAATATACCAGTCAGAATCTGAGTATCGTAAGGGTTTCTGAGATTCATGGCATAATCGCAGGTATGGTTGAGCCTTGGACGAGGGAGCGGCGCCTCGAGCACACCCGCTCGCTTCTCGTCGACGCCGCGGAGCAGGTGTTCGCCGAGAAAGGCTTCACGCTGGCAAGTCTCGACGACATCGCACGGGCGGCCGGCTACACGAAAGGCGCCATCTACAAGCACTTTTCCACGAAGGAAGAGCTTTTCCTGGCGGTGAGCGACCGGTACTGGCAGCGCTACTTCGATACGTTCAGCGAACTGCTGTCAGCGGCATCCGAGGTGGGAGCGCATGAACTCGACCAAGTTGCCCAGCGGTGGCGCCAACTCAGTGAAGTTCGAGGGGCCGCGCCCGCCGCTCTGGGCTACGAATTCACTTTGTATCTGTTGCGCAACCCCGAGGCGCGGGAACGGGTAGCGGCCAAGCGAGCAGAGGTCGTCGAAGCGCTGGGGCGGTTCATCGTCGAGGGCCTCGACCGAATCGGCGCCACCCTACTGATCCCTCCGTTGACGTTCGCGCGCGTGCTCATCGCCACCACCGACTCCGTCGCACTGGGAACCCAAATCGACGACGTCGACCTGTACAGACCGACTCTCGAAATGTATATGTCGGCAATCAAGCTGCCCGGACGATAGTCCCACCTCGGATACCGCGCGCGCACGAACCGCGGTCCGCTCTGGCCCCGGCAGCCGGAGAATGCCGATCCAGTCGTCGTCGGGGGTGTTGTCTTCGACGCGGGCGACGTCTGGCCCTGGACGACATGGACCTCATCGAACTCAACGAGCCTTCGCCGCCCAGGTGCCGGCAGAGTGGAAACTCGGTCCCGACGCCCCACGGCTGTACCGCACGGGACCGGCATCTCCCCGGGGGGCGCCGGTTCCGCTGAAAAGCTTTCCATTCGATCGTTGATCGAGAAGATCCCGGATGGCGGGCCCCGCCCCGTGCAGTACCGCGAGCTCGGCCCAGATCCACAGGGACACCGGGTCCGCGAAAACCGCTGCCGCACCGGCCCCAATCGATCGAACTGCTCGAAACGAGAGCATGCCGATCATCCCTTCGGTGAGAAAACGAATTCCCGTACCGCGGTAACGAAGCGCTCGGGTTCCTCCAGATGACCCATGTGCCCGCTGTGCTCCAGGATCACCAGTCGGGAATCGGGGATCAGTTCATGCAGTTCCCGCCCCCAGCGCGGTCCGCAGATGACATCGTGGCGGCCCACGACGACCAGCGTCGGCACGGTCGAGTTCGGCAGGTCCGCGCGGTCGTCGATGAGATCGGGAGTCAGGTCCGCGTCCAGTCCCGAGACATAACTCGCCCGCAGGCCAGTGCATCCCGGGGCCGCCAGGGTGGGCGAGGCAGACCGGCCCGCGGCCGTACACGTGGTACCGCTGGGTGATTCCGTCGGAATCGAAGGCATACGTACCAGGTGCGAGTTGTCCGGTCTCAGGTGTCGAGTGCGAGGTGGACATCACGCGGCCTGCAGCGGTCCGGAGAGCGACTTGCGCAGCGAGGACGGGCCGACCAGCGGCAGCAGCGCCGCCAGGAGCTTGCCCTTGAGCGCCCGCGGGGTCCGGGTCAGCTCGACGTCGACCCGGGTGCCGTTCGAGTCGGGCGTAGCGCGGAAGAACCAGCCGCCGCCCGCGCCGAACAGTTTGGAGTCCAGTGTGGTGACGGTGACGGTGTCACCGTCCGGATCCCAGTCGTAGCGGGCGCGTTCCCAGGCAGCCGCGGTGCCTTCGGTGATCTCGGCCCAGTTCTCGCCGCGGTCGTGGACGACGAAATGCTCGGCGTCGATGCTCGGCCACACCTCGGCACGGGTGGGTCCGAAGTCGGTGAGCACCCGTACGACCTCGGCGGGAGTCAGGGTGGACAGGAGATGAAAATGAACCGTAACCATGGAAGTACCCTCGCCGCCGAGGGCAGGGCGCCGAATCTGTCGGTTGACGCTGAAGTGACGTAATCCTGTTTCGGTAAGGTCACGAGCGGTCCCGGATGCCGTCACGGGTCCGGGAGGAGAGCGCCACACATGTCGATGTTCGGACGAGACACCGAGCTGAAAGACCTGGCCGCGCTCGTGGACGCCGTCGGTGAGCGGAGCGGGATCCTGGTCGAGGGGGAACCCGGAATCGGAAAGTCGTCGCTTGTCGAACGGACGGTCGCCACCGCGGCCGCGGCGGGGCTGCGGGTGTTGCGGACCGCAGGTGTGGAAGCCGAACACGGCCTCTCCTACGCCGGACTGCATCGGCTGCTGTACCCGCTGCGCCGTGCGTTCGATGCCCTACCGGCACGCCAGTTCGATGCGCTGACGACCGCTTTGGGCATGTCGGATGCCGTTGGTGAGCCCAGCCCGCACCTGGTGGGGCTCGCCGCCCTGACGCTGCTGGCCGACCTGGCGACCGAACGTCCGCTGCTGGTCGTCGCCGAGGACGTGCACTGGCTCGATCCCGCCAGCGCCGAGGTCCTCGCCTTCGTCGCGCGCCGCATCGACTCCGAACCCGTTGCCATGCTCACTACCGTGCGCGACGGCATGAACTCACCGCTCCGCGACGCGGAGCTGACCACCGTGCGACTGGGCCCGCTGCCCGATAACGACGCGAACGCGCTGCTCGACAGCATCGCACCGGAACTGCCCGCCCAGGTACGCCGCCGGGTGCTCGCCGAGGCCCGCGGCAACCCGCTGGCTTTGACCGAACTGCCGACGGCCGTAGCGGACCTCGCCGAGTCCGCTCCGACGCTGCCCTTGACCGAGCGTCTCGAGCGGACCTTCTCGACGCGCGGTGCCGCGCTGCCCGCACGCACCCGCTCGGCATTGCTCGTCGCGGCGCTCGACGACAGCGATTCGCTCACCGAAACACTGACTGCCGCAGCGATTCTCCTGGGATCCGAGGTGGGAACCGAGACTTTCGCGCCCGCCGTGACGGCCCGACTGGTCGACATCGGCTCCGGCACAGTGACTTTCCGTCATCCGCTGGTCCGCTCGGCCCTTGTGGCGGCGGCGACGGCCGAGGAGCGCCGCCGCGCTCATCAGGCCCTCGCGGACCTGCTCACCGAGTCTCCGGATCGCCAGGTGTGGCATCGGGCGGCGAGCACGGCCGGCGCCGACGAGGAGGTGGCCGCGGCCCTCGAGGACGCCGCCGAACGGTCCCGGCACCGCGGCGGCGCGGTCGCGGCGCTGGAACGTGCCGCGGCGCTGAGCGACACTCCCGGCCGACGCGCGGATCGTCTGCTGCGCGCAGCCGAACTGGCCGTCGACTCGGGTCACCGCGTCACGGCCGAACGGCTGGTCGACGCCGCGCGTGCGCTCCCCCTCACAGCCGCGCAGGAGGCCACCGCGAAGTGGCTGCTCAGCGGGTTCGAGGACGGGCTGCGCGAAAGCCCCTCGCGCATCGGCGAACTGGCCGCACTCGCGGCCTCCGTCGCCGCCGACGGGTATCCGGATCCCGCGCTGCGGATCATGTGGGGTGCGGCCATGCGATGCTTCTGGTCCGAACCCGGGCCCGATATCCGGCGCGCGGTGCTCGCGGTCGCCGACACCTTTGACATTCCCGGCGGTGATCCTCGCAAGATCGCGATCGACTCGATCGTGGCCCCGTTCGAACGCGGTGAACAGGTCCTCGGCCACCTGCGTGCGCTGGCCGCGACCACGCTGCGCGATCCGGAGGTCGATCACTTTCTCAGCAGTGCGGCATTCCAGGTCGGCGCTTTCGACCTCGCCGCGTACTTCGCCGGCGCCGCCGCACCTGGGTTCCGTTCCGCCGGGCGGCTGGGGCTGCTCACCCGCGCACTCGCGATCCAAGCCTGGAGCCTGGCCCGGCTCGGCGACCTCGCCGCCGCCGCGGCCATCGCGGCCGAGGCCGAGTCCTTCGCCCGGGAGACCGGGCAGCCCTTCATGCACGCGGCGGTGGTCGCCGTGCAGTCCGAAATCGCGGCTCTGCGTGGGGATTATTCGCAGGCCGCAGCGCTCGCGGCGGCCGCCGAACGCACCGGACTCGCCGCCGGCGCGCGCCCCGTGCTGGCCACCGTGCAACTCGCCCGCGGGCTCATCGCGCTCGGTGAGGGCCGATTCGACGACGCCTTCACCGATTTGGCCCGCCTGCACGATCCGCGCGACCCGTCGCATTCGCCGGCGCTGCGCGCGTATTTCCTCACCGAACTCGCCGAGGCCGCGGTCCGAGCGGGGCAGACCGACGCCATGGCGGAACTCCTGCGCGAACTGGAACCGGTAGCGGCGTCCACGCCGTCGCCCGCCCTGCACATTGGAATGCGTTATGCCCGAGCGGTTCTCGCTGGCGAGTCGGCCGGGGAGTCGTTCTCCGTCGCGCTGGCGGCGGATCTCACCCGCTGGCCCGCCGAACGCGGCCGCCTGCATCTGGCCTATGGCGAGTGGCTGCGGCGGCAGCGGCGGGTTGTCGAGTCCCGCACCCATTTGCGCACGGCCCGAGAGACTTTCGATGCCCTCGGCTTCGCCGCGTGGAGTGAGCGGGCCCGCCTGGAACTGCGCAGCGCGGGCGAATCGAGCCCGAATCGCGACCCGGACGCCCGCGAGCGGCTCACCCCGCACGAGCTGAGCATCGCGCAACTGGCGGCACAGGGACTGACCAATCGGGAGATCGGGCAAAGGCTGTACCTGTCGCACCGGACCGTCAGCACTCACCTGCACCGCATCTTCCCGAAGCTCGGAATCAGTTCACGCGGCGACCTCGCGGCGCTGCTGCCCACCTTGGACGAAACGACCGGTTGATCAACCGGTCGCCCGCGACCGATGGACACCGATTACGTCATCCGACGCTCGCGGCGTCGCCGGCGCGCTGCCTAGCGTCGACGGCATGAACATCAACCGACGACGACTTTTCGGTGGAGCGCTCGCGGCGGGCGCCGCCAGCCTGTCCGCGGCTTCCCTCAGCGCCTGCTCCTCCACCGGGCCCGCGACCGCCACACCAGGTGCGGCCCTGCGGGCCGGATCGGGAGCCAACACCAGCCTCGAGCCCATCAAGAAGATCGACGCCGGTGTCCTCACTGTCGCCTACGCGGAATTCGGGCCCGCCACCGGGCAACCCGTGATCCTGCTGCACGGCTGGCCCTACGACGCCTACAGCTACGCCGATGTCGGCCCGCTGCTGGCCGCGGCCGGATACCGGGTGCTCGTCCCATTCCTACGCGGATACGGTGGGACCACCTTCCGGTCCGCGCAGACCGTCCGCAACGGGCAGCAATCGGCCATCGCGCGCGACATCATCGACTTCATGGACGCCCTGCACATCGACGAGGCCGTGCTCGGCGGATTCGACTGGGGCGCACGCACGGTCGACATCATCGCCGCGTTGTGGCCGCAGCGGGTCAAGGCGATGGTCGCGGTGAGCGGATACATCATCACCCAGCAGGCGGCACAACAGCAGCCGCTGCCGCCCGAAGCCGAACTCGGCTGGTGGTACCAGTACTACTTCGCCACCGAACGCGGCCGCCTCGGATATACCCGCAACCGACACGATTTCAACAAACTCATCTGGCGGCGCGCGTCACCGGCATGGAATTTCGACGACGCCACCTACGACCGCAGCGCCACCGCCTTCGACAATCCCGACCATGTCGACATCGTCATCTCCAACTATCGGTGGCGACTGAGCCTGGCGCCCGGCGAACCACAATACGACATCTACGAACAGCAACTCGCCGCCGGACCGGCAATCTCCGTGCCCGCCATCACAATCAGCAGCGACTTCGACGGCGCGGCCAAGGACGGAAAAACATACCGCGACAAGTTCATCGGGAAGTACGAACACCGCGTCCTGGACGGGATCGGGCACAACGTCCCGCAGGAAGCGCCGCATCCGTTCGCCCGGGCGATCATCGACGCCGACCACCTGTGATGGTCGCGGAAACGACCGCTGCACAGCCGATATCCGGCGCCGGGGGGAAACACCGCCTTCGACTGGGCGGCTGGATTCCGTCGACTTCCTCGACGAGCACTCGACCACCCTATCAGCGTGTCAGACGGTGATTGTCTGGTATTCGGTGTACTGGCCCAAACCCACGGCACCGTACTCGCGGCCGATCCCGCTGGCCTTGAATCCCCCGAAGGGACCGTCGAATCCGATCGGCGCACCGTTGATGGTGACCGTGCCGGTCCGGATTCGGCGGGCGACGGCCAGCGCCGCGGCTTCGTCCGCCGACCATACGCCACCGGAGAGCCCATACTCGGAGTCGTTGGCGATGCACACCGCATCGTCGATGTCGTCGTAAGCGAGGACGACCAGGACCGGGCCGAAGATCTCCTCACGCGCGATGCGCATGGTCGGCGTCACGTCGGCGAAAACCGTCGGCGTGACATAGAAGCCGTCTCCCAAACCGGGCGGAACCTGCGGTCCGCCGCAGACCAACCGCGCGCCTTCACCGATACCGACCTCGATGTAGTCGCGGACTCGCTGTCGCTGATCGCCACGAACCAATGGTCCGATGAAGGTTTCCGGGTCGCGCGGATCACCTACCGGCAACGATTCGACCAGCGCCGCCAGCGCCGCGACCACCTCCTCGTAGCGTGAACGCGGGGCGAGGATCCGCGTTTGGGCAATGCAGGACTCGCCGTTGTTCAATAACGAACCGAACTTCAGGCCGTTCATCACCGCGGTCAGGTCGGCATCGGGCAGGATCACGGCCGCGGATTTGCCGCCCAGTTCGAGACTCACCCGTTTGAGCTGCGCGCCTGCGATGGATGCGATCCGGCGCCCGGCCCCGGTCGAACCGGTGAAGGCGATCTTGTCCACCCGCGGATGCGAGATCAGATACTCACTCGTTTCCCGATCCGCGGGCAGCACGCTGATCACGCCTTCCGGCAGCCCGATCCGATCCACCAGTTCGGCCAGCAGACCCATGCTCAGCGAATTCTCCGGAGACACCTTCAGCACCACAGAATTTCCGGTGAGCAAGGCGGGGAGGATCTTCGACGTCGCGGAGGAGAAGGGCGAATTCCACGGGATCACCGCCGCCACCACCCCGACCGGTTCGCGCCGCACCACGTTGCGGACGCGCCCATCCGGGTCTGAGGGGGTGAGCACGCGCTCCCAGTCGAAATGCTCCGCGGCCGTGAGGTAGGCATTCGCCAGCCGCGTCAGACCATCCTGACCCGCCTTGGTGAACCACGCGGCGGAACCGTTTTCGGCGGTGATGAGCTCGGCGATCCGATCCGCCTCTGCCTCGCGCAGCGTATTGAACCGTCGCAGCGATGCGATTCGCTCAGCAGGCGGGATGTCGCGCCACACGCGGCTTTCAAAGGCCCTGTGCGCCACCGCCACCGCACGGTCGACATCGACGGGTTGTGCCTGCGCCGCCCGGCCGATGGCCGATTGATCGTGCGGAGAGAGGATTTCCAGTAGGGCCGGTTCGCTGGGTTCGGTCCACGAACCGCCGACGTAGAGCCGGTCGTAGGTGATCATTTGGTTTTCTCTCCTGTGGTAATCGAATTCTGGTGATCGCGACCAGGTCCATCAGCCTGACCGCGTGATGCCGCTGCGCTCGACGTGTCAGGTTCCGCAGGGCCCGGTTACACCGCTGCGGCGCGGGAGACCGCGACACCTGTGCGCCCGCCGTCGACGTCGAGGACGATCCCATGAACGAAAGCCGCAGCATCGGAGGCGAGAAAGACCGCTGCGGCGGCGATCTCGTCGGGGTGACCGACGCGGTCGGCGGGCGTGCCGTGCATCATCGCTTCGACCGCGGCGGTATGTCCCGAATCGACCTCTGGATCGAGGGTGACGCCGGGCGAAATCGCGTTGACCCGCACCCCGGACCCCGCGAATTCCGCGGACCAGGCCCGCGTCAATGTCTCCATGGCACCTTTGGTCGAGGCGTACAGCCCGCCGACGGGCAGGCCGAGCCGGGCGACCCATGATCCGAGATTGATGATGCCACCGCCGGCCCGCATCCTCGGTATGACGGCTTGGGTGAGGAAGAACGGCGCTTTGACGTTCACCGCGTACACGCGGTCGAACACTTCCTCGTCAACGGTTTCGGTGGTGGACGGCGGGTAGATGCCCGCGTTGTTGACGAGAATATCGAGGCGCCCACCCAGTCGGGCAGTCGCCGCGTCGGCGAGGGCGCGCGAGGCTGCCGCAGTGCCGTCGAGATCAGCGGGTACGAAGTCCGCTCGGCCGCCGTCCGCTCGAATCTCCTCGAGCACCGCCGCGCCGCGCATTTCATTACGACCCGAGACGATCACGTGTGCACCGGCCGCCGCATACGCGAGGGCGATCGCCCGGCCGATATTGCTGGTGGAACCGGTCACGAGTGCCGTCTTGCCGGTGAGCTGTCCTGTCACGGAGAACCATCCATTTCGATCGTGGTGGGTAGGTGATCATCAGCTGTACGAGTCCGGCGAATTCTGTCGGTCGCGATAGGTTTCCAGCAGCCGTAACCAGATTTCGCTGATGGTGGGGAACGGCGGAACGGCATGCCAGAGTCGGTCGAGAGGGACCTCGCCGGTGATGGCGATGGTGGCCGAGTGCAGCAGTTCGGCGACGCCCGGCCCGGCGAAGGTGGCGCCGATGATCACCCGGCGGTCCGGGTCGATCAGGACCCGGGCCCGTCCTCGATAGCCGGGATCGTGTTGGATCGCGCCCGCGACCCGGCCGATGTCGTAATCGACCACATCCACGGCCCGCCCGGCGCGGGCGGCGTCCTCGGTGGTGAGGCCGACCGCCGCGATCTCCG
This sequence comes from Nocardia abscessus, assembly GCF_015477775.1. Lineage (GTDB taxonomy): Bacteria > Actinomycetota > Actinomycetes > Mycobacteriales > Mycobacteriaceae > Nocardia > Nocardia abscessus_A. The sequence goes on from NZ_JADLQO010000022.1 coordinate 23,439, forward strand.
GATCGGTGAACACGACCTGCGGCACCGCCTCGAGATCGGCGGTTCCGGCGTGCGGGCCCCACCGCTCGGTGTCCAACGTCAGCCCGCGCGCCCGGGCGGCGATGACGCCTCCGGCAATGCGGGCCTGGTATTTGCCCTGATGGGTGAGCAGCGCACGGTGATTGACGTCGCCGACCGCGTACAGCCACTCGCCGTCGACCGCAGTCACGGTGAAACTGTCGTCGGTGGTGAGCCACTGGCCGGGTGTCAGTCCGATGGTCTCGAGGCCGAGGTTCTCGGTGCGTGGCGTGCGTCCGATCGCCAGCAGCAGTTCGTCGGCGACCAGCCGAGTGCCGTCTCCGAGGCTGAGATGGATGCCGTCGTCGGGTCCGCCCGCGCGTTCCGCCGCGGTGATAGTCGTGCCCAAGCACAGCTGGACACCGGCCTCCCGGAGCCGCTCGGCGACCAGGTCCGAGGCGAAAGCCTCCACGCGGCCCAACAGCCGGGATTCGCGGGCGATGAGCGTGACCTGCGCACCCAGCGCCTGCCAGGCGGTGGCCATTTCGACAGCGACCACACCCGCACCGAGAATCGCGAGCCGATCGCACACATCCGGGGCGCTGGTGGCTTCGCGACTTGTCCACGGCCGCACCGCGTCCAGGCCCGGCAGCGGCGGCAAGGCCGCGGATGTTCCGGTGCACAGCGCCACCGCGTGCCGGGCGCCGAGCCGCACGATGCCGCCCTCGGGAGTGTGGACCGCCACCTGCCGGGGTCCGTCGAGCCTTCCGTGGCCACGAATGAGTTCGACCCGCACGGAGTCAAGCCAGTCGACCTGGTCCCGGTCGTTCCAATCGGCCGCCATGCGATCGCGGTGTTTCAACACCGCGGGCGCCTCGAGTCGTCCGGTGACCGCGCCGCCGATGCCGGGGAAGCGTGCGGCCTCGCGGTAGAGCAGGACGGGGCGCAGCAGAGCCTTGCTGGGTTCGCAAGCCCAGTACGAACATTCGCCGCCGACCAGTTCGGATTCGACGATCACGGTGCTCAACCCGGCGGCACGGGTCCGGTCGGCGACATTCTCACCGACCGGCCCGGCACCGATGATCACGACATCGTAGATGCGAATTGCCTTGTCGGACACGAGTTCACCTCCAACTCTTGAATCAGCGGCCGGGGGCGCGCTGGGTGACTTCCTGTAGGAACCAGCCGTTGCCGTCGGGATCGGTGAACGCGGCGAACGAACGGTAGCTGCGTCGCTGCGGATCCGCCCCGGCAACGCGGCTCTGGGTTCCGGCGTGGTGGAAGACACCGGTGGCATCGCGGAACGGTCCATCGACCGCGATGCCGCGCTCGGTCAGCTCCGCGACGGTCTTCTCGATATCGGTGACGATCACGTGCAGGCCCTGCAGGGATCCCGGCGCGGCCCCGGTGACGCCGCTGCCGAAGATGATCGAGCACTCCGAGCCGGGCGGGGTGACCTGCACGACGCGGTAGCCGTCGTCGACCGGGAAATCGGCGTCGAGACGGAATCCGAGGCGCTCGGTGTAGAACGCCTTGGCGCGGTCTACGTCGGCCACGGGCAGGACGACGACTTCCAATTTCAGATCCATGATTCGTGTTTCCTCGAAGGTCTTTTCGCGTGGTCAGTGAGCGGAGTCGCGGGCCGTCCGCTCGATCACCTCGGCCACCCGATCGGGATGTGAGACGGCGACCGAATGCGATGCGGCGATCTCGGTGACCTGTGCGTGCGCCCGCTCGGCCATGAACCGCTGAGCGGCGACCGGGATATTGAGGTCCTGGGTCGTGATCACGTCCCAGCTGGGCTTGTCCGTCCACGCGGAGACAATGGCCTTCTCCTCCAGCGCCGCCTGGGCGATCGGGCGCTGCGCGGCGGCCGCCAGGGCGGCACGGTCGGCCGGCACGTCGGCGGCGAACTGCTCGTGGAACGAGGCCTGCTGGATGTACAGATCGGTGCCGGCGCTGCCGTCGGTGCCGGTGAACGCGACCGGGTCGAGCGTGCCGGGCAGAGTGGAGCCCGGGAACTTGTTGGTCGACCCATCCGCGAACGCACCGTGGACCAGGACGACGGTCGGCTTCGGCGCGTCCTCGGTCGGCCCGGCGTGGGTGGTAGTGCTCGCGGTGCACGCGACGGCGAGGCTGCCAGCGGCCACCGCAGCTGTGACCGCCGCGGTCATCCGGGCAAACCGCCGCATACGGGGGCGTCGGATATCGGCCATGTCGGCGTCCTTTCCAAAAATGTGAGGCAGGTGGTGCGGATTCCACTGTGGGTCCCGCGGCCCCGCCGCCACATCTGTCAAGTGACGCCGACCATGACGTAGTCACCCTGGTACCCGACCACTCCTGACGCGCATCGCTTCGTGCGAACATCCCCCGCCCTGCAGGAAAGGTGTTCGAGCAGCGCTCGGACACGCATAGTCCTTCAACTGCTCTTACCTGCAGCGGTGGATGCCAACGGCGCGGTTTCACGAGTTAGCGGCGGTGAGGTGGTTCACTGTCCTCATGACCTCGGAGCCCTGGGGTGACGATCGTCCGCGACCGCCGCGTCAGCGGACACTGAGCGATCTGGCTGCGCATTTGGGCGTGCCATGGATCCCGAGCGATCTATCTACAAACAGGACGATTACCGGGATCAGTCAGGATTCACGGCTGATCTCGCCCGGCGAGGTGTACGCGGCGCTACCCGGTTCTCGCCATCACGGCGCTACCTTCGCGGTCGAGGCGGCCGCTCGCGGCGCGGTAGCCGCGATCAGCGACCGGCCATGTATCGAGCTACCGACCTTCGTGGTCGATGACCCCCGGCGCGTGCTGGGTCCGCTCGCCTCATGGATCTACGGCCATCCCTCCCGCAACCTCGACGTGTTCGGCGTTACCGGGACGAACGGCAAGACCAGCACGACCTATCTGCTCAGCGCGGGCCTGAACGGAGCAGGAATCGAAACCGGTCTGATCAACGGCGTCACCATCCACGGCCCCTGGGGTGCGCGTCCAGCTGTACGGACGACACCCGAGGCCAGCGTACTGCAACGAACGTTGGCGGCTTTCCATGCGAGTGGAGTGTCCGCGATGGCGCTGGAGGTGTCGAGTCACGCTCTCGCACTGCACCGGGTCGACGGGATCCGATTCCGCGTAGGTGTTTTCACCAATCTGGGCCCGGACCATTTGGACTTCCACGACGACCTCGAAGGCTACTACTCGGCGAAAGCCAAACTGTTCTTGCCCGAACGATGCGAGTATGCCGTCATCGGCATCGACGACGACTACGGTCGACGGCTCGCCGCTGAAATCGACATCCCCCACTGCACGTTCTCGACAGAGTCCACGGCGGCCGACTTCTACGCTGACCACGTCCGAGCCGACCAGCACGGCACCGCGTTTGTCGTGCACGGCACCGACCACAACACCGCTGTCCGGCTCGAACTGTTGGGCCGCCATCAGGTCGACAACGCCCTCGGTGCGATCGCCGCGCTGTCAGCAACAGGGATCGACCTCGATGTGGCGATCGCGGGCATGGAAAGCCTGGACTGCGTTCCGGGCCGGATGCAGCGCATCGATGCCGGGCAACCGTTCCTGGCCTTCGTCGACTACATGCACAACACCGCAGGCCAACAACGACAATTCCCCTACCTGCGGTCCTTGACCACCGGCAAGGTCATCGTCGTCATCGGAGCCACCGGTGAACGCGACCCGAGCAAACGCCGCCCTCTCGGCTGGACAGCAGCAACTTTCGCCGACACAGTCATCGTCACCGACGAAAGTCCCTTCTCCGACAACCCGGCTCGACTCCGAGAAGACGTCGCCGCCGGCGCATACGCCGCCACGCACGCCGAGGTCATCCTCGAACCCAACCGCGCCGACGCGATCGGCATGGCCGTCGCCCTCGCGCAACCCGGTGATGTCCTCGTCGTCGCCGGTCGCGGACATGACCCCGTCCAAACATACGGTGCCACAACCCTCGCTTTCGACGATCGAATAGAACTGCGACACGCACTGAATCGCACCACGACAGACGTCCCATCTCGCCCATGACTCTTCCCACGGCGAATCCACAGCCACCCTTCGAGGCTTGTCAACGCATCACAGAAGTGAGACAGACAAACCGAGCTCCGTTCGAGCAAGCCATCGGTAAACTTCCCCGCTTGTGCCCTAGCGGCAACTCCCGCGCAAACAGTTCGCTGAAGGTGCGGCTCCAGTGACCTACCTCTGGACATCCGGCTACGACCTGTCCGTGGGAAGTAAGTTCCGTGCGGCATCTTCTCGCATCCCGGGTCCGGCCAGACGATCGGTGAAGAATCCCAGACGCTTCGTCGTTGCAGGTCAGGGCCAGGCGACCATAGCTTTGGCGTATGAAGACAGAGAAGACAGTGCTCATCACCGGGTGCTCCTCGGGCTATGGGCTTGCGACGGCGCAGCGGTTCCACCGCGAGGGCTGGAATGTCATCGCTACGATGCGCACACCGCGTGCGGGCGTGCTGCCGGCGGTCGACCGAATGACGGTTCTGCCACTTGATGTGACGAACACCGCGAGTATCGATGCCGCGGTGGCAGCCAGCGGACCCATCGATGTGCTGGTTAACAACGCGGGTATCGGCGCGATCGGGGCGTTCGAGGCAACACCGATGTCGGTCACGCGAGAATTGTTCGATACCAACACCTTCGGCGTGATGGCGATGACACAGGCGGTCGTGCCCCAGATGCGCGAGCGGCGGGCGGGTGTGGTGGTGAACGTGACCTCCAGCGTGACGCTGACCGCGATGCCGCTCGCCGCGGTCTATACCGCGAGCAAAATGGCCATCGAAGGATTCACCGGATCGCTGGCGTTGGAACTCGACTACTTCGGTGTCCGGGTCAAACTGGTGGAGCCCGGATACGGTCCGTCGACGCAGTTCACCGCGAACGGGAGTCGCCGTATGGCGGGGATGATCCCCGATGCCTATGCGCCGTTCGCGGATCCCATCCTTGCTGGCTTCGGCCGGCCCGGCGCGATCACCACCGCGGAAGACGTCGCGGAGGTCGTACTACGGGCCGCGAACGACACCTCTGACCAGTTGAGGTTTCCGGCGGGAGAAGACGCGGTGGCGCTGGCCCAGTTCGCGTAAAGCGCATCGCGACGCGGGGACGGCGGGCCTTGGATATCTTGACTGTGTGCAGCTACGCCGTCCGGAGCATGTGCAGCCGTCCCCTGCCGAGCGCCTGGGTCCGTTAGAGATGCTGATTTCTCTGCTGCGTCCCACGACGGTCTCATCGAAAATCGTCAGCGGAGCCGGCGAGTGGAGTGTGCGCAAGCCTCGGTACGCAGATCCGGCTTTCTGCCTGATGCTCGAAGGCGCATGCCTGCTCTGGCTCGACGGGCTCGAAGCTATCGAACTCCAGCGTGGCGATTTTCTACTTCTTCCTGATATGCCAGGGTTCGTCCTCTCCAGCGGACACGATATCGAACCGACCACCGCGCCACTCGAGCCGAACGCTCGGGAAACGCGCCATGGCAACGGTGAAGGCGCCGCCACGATGAGCATGCTCGGCGGGTACTTCCGATTCGAGCCCGCGAATGCGTCCCTTCTGACGCCACTGTTGCCGCGTGTCGTCCTGGTCCGCCGAAACGAGCCGAAAGCAACGCGACTGCACCGGATCGTCGAGCTCATCGCTGACGAGGCAGACTCGCAGACGCCCAACGACTTGATCCTCGAACGGCTCGTCGAAGTGCTGTTGGTCGAGGCGATGCGACTGCATACCGCACCGACGCCGGGTGTGGAACGCGGATTGATCGCGGGACTGTCGGATCCCGCGCTGGCTCCGGCCTTACGGGCAATGCACGCCGACCTCGCATACGGCTGGACTGTCGAGCGTCTTGCGCGGGAGGCGAACGTCTCGCGTGCGGTCTTCGCGGAAAGATTCAGCCGCGCAGTGGAAATGCCGCCGATGCAATACCTGATCCATTGGCGCATGGCGGCCGCGATGGACATGCTCCGCGCCGAGAAGCTGTCGATGACCGAGGTAGCGCGTCGCGTCGGATATCAATCGGCAACCGCATTCACCAACGCTTTCACACGACATACCGGGAACTCACCAAGGAAGTTCGCACGGTCCTGGTGACACGGGGCGCCGAACCCTGCCTCCCGACCCCTCGATCCGAAGTATTCATTCGAACCGTACTCGACCCGCTGACCCGGCTCACTGGTCAGCTGGCACGGGCAACCGGCCGTTCCTGCGGCCACTGAGCCGAGCGCGCACCCGGCACGGATGCCGTGCATACAAGAACCCGCTGACCTGTTCGCCAGGTGCGCGATCGCTGACAGACGTTCGAACTAGTCGGTGATGATCGGCCTGATGTAGTCGCGGGCGAGCGCGGTGAGCCTTTCTGCTCCGGCCGATGCGCTGACGGACACGGCACACCCTCCCGGTTCAGAGCCATGGCGATCGCCTTTTCGCCGCGGCCAGCGAGGTGGTCACGGAAGATCCGTTGCACCAACCGGGGCGGTACTCACGTCGAGTGAGAGGATCCGCAGCTTCAATCCGTCGGATGCGCGGTGGGGGTTCGGTGCGGCGGGCCGTCGACCACCACATGCGTAGGGCGGGCGCCCGCCTTGGTGTCGGCCTTCGTCGAGGACTTGAGGGTCCATACTGGCGCGGGTGCGTTGCTGAACATGCCGGCGTTGGGACTCACTGAGCCCGCCGAGCATACTCATCATCACCGAGTGCGTGACGTTGCGCGGGTCGAAGCGTCCGCCGAGCTCGGGCACCCACACTTCGACCCCTGGTTGGCCATAGCGCTGCTGGTCAGGGTCCGAGGAAAAGTCGTTCGCGCGGCAGGCGCGTCAGCGGCCGACAGTCCTCGACGTTGCCGCGTGTGAATTCGATTGTGCACCAGTGGGTTCGTCTCCAATCGTGGATCAGGTTGCGTACTGCGGTCGTGGTGGCCGTGTAGTCGAAGACGACGCCGGCCAGCCGGATTCGCACGTGGACCTCACCTTCGGGTGGGAACCATCCATTGGCGGTCATGGCTGATCGCTATCCCCAGGCATTACCGTGTCGACCTTTCCGGGCGAGGCACTAGCTGTATTGAGCGTGGACGTTGGTGGTGGCGTGCCGGCCGACATGGTGACGACGTCGCGGTGAAGCGCGAGTTGTCGAGGAACTTCCGCGGTGTGGTGTCGATGTTCTGGGACCGCGTGCGCTGCTTCGTGCGTTCCGGCAATCCGATGGGCTCGCCGCGGTTGCTGGGGTCGGCATCACCTTCACAGGTTCCAGCGTTCAGGTTGCGGTTCGTCGCGGTGGGTGGTCGTTTGGCGTGGCGATCATTCGCGGTCTCTCACCGGCGGGGTGCCGGGGCGACTGCGGATGCGGTGGGTGGAATGTCCGGGCGAAGGCGATGAAGTTGGACCACGGTTTCGTTGGAGCGTCGCATGGTTCGGTTGATCAGGAATCCGGGCAGTGGGATGGGTAGGGACAGATCGATGTGGTACCAGAGGTGTGTGCTGGCGAACTCGGGTTCGAGTTCGAACCACCCGTTTGCTTCGACCCGCCGGGGTGCTGTCGGCGACCACCCAGTGGCAGCGGTTATGGCTCCATCCGTATTCCAGGATCTGTAGGTCGGTGTTGCCGAGCAGTTCGGCGTGGACGAAGACTTGGTGGGGGCGGCCGAATTCGTCATAGTCGGCGATGCGGACGTTGCTGTAGGAGGGCGACCATTCTGGGAGTCGTTCGACTGCGACGAGGGCGTCCATCACCCGGGCGGGTGAGGCGTCGATGATGGAGTGGATGTCGGTGCAGGTGCGCATACCGTGTGACTTCGCCCCCTAGGCTGGCCTGGCTGTGGTGGTCGTGGGGTGCGGAAATGTGCAGGGCGAGGACGTGGATGGATTGTTCGATCCGTTGCTCGACATGGTCCATCGCGCAGTGGTCATCGCCGCGGTAGTGCTCGAGCGCGGCGTTGGGGGCGTGGTGGCGAGATCGATCGAGTGGCTGGGTGCTGACCGGGGGTGTCGGGTGTCGCCGTTGATCACCAGCAGCAGGTGGTGATGCGTGCGTGTCATGTCCATGCCTCACTGGGTCAGCAGGGAGGCGTGGAAGAACGCGAGACTGCCGGGGTTGGCCAGGGCGCCGGGGCTGGTGATGGTGTCGGGGTCCGCGCCCTGGAGTAATCGTTTGACCGGCACCTCGAGCTTCTTGCCGGTGCGGGTGTAGGGGATCTCGGGGGCGATGATGGTGCGGTCGGGCACATGACGGGGGGAAAGCTTGGCGCGCAACGTCTTCGCCGCCAACGCGGCCAATTCGTCGGCGGGTTGACCCGGGTTCGCGGGAACCAGGAACAAGATCAGTTGCCCGTGCCCGGTGGTGGGATCGTCGAGGTGCACGACGAGGCTGTCGTTGATCTCGGGTAGCGCGCCGAGGGTGGTGTAGAACTCGGCGGTGCCCAGGCGCACTCCGCCGCGGTTGAGGGTGGCATCGGAGCGTCCGCTGATGATCGCCGAGCCGCGGTCGGTGATGGTGATCCAGTCGCCTTGGCGCCAGATGCCGGGGTAGTTGTCGAACCAGGTCGACCGGTATCGGGATCAGTCGGTGTCGTTGTAGAGGGCTACCGGCATCGCGGGGATGGGGCCGGTGATGACCAGTTCGCCGTCGACCCCGACGATAGGTTTGCCGTCGGGATCGAATGAGTCGACGGGCACTCCTAGTGCGCGGCAGGACATTTCACCGGACCACACCGGAGTCATCGGGCAGCAGCCGGCCAGGATCGAGCACACATCGGTGCCGCCGCTGACCGATCCGAGCAGCACTCGTGGGTCGAGTTCGTCGTAGACCCAGCGGTAGCCGTCGGGAGGAAGTGGTGAGCCGGTGGACCCGACGAACCTCAGCGCTGCGAGGTCACCGTGATCACGGGGGTGGACCTGAAAGGTGCGACATCCCATGAGGAATGCGGCGTTGACACCGAAATGGGTGATCTGATCGTGGGCGGCCAGGCGCCACAGGGTGGCCAGGTCGGGGTAGGTGGGGTTGCCGTCGAACAGCACGATCGTAGCACCCGGCAGCAGCCCGGAGACCGCGGTGTTCCACATCATCCACCCGGTGGTGGTGTACCAGAACAGTCGATCGTCGGCTTTGACGTCCAAGTGCAGGGCGCCGTCTTTGAGGTGGTCAACAGCATCCCGCCGTGGCCGTGCACGATCGGTTTGGGCAGCCCGGTGGTGCCCGAGGAATACAGCACATACAGCGGGTGATCGAAAGGAACCCGATCGAAACTCAGCTCGCCGGGATGACCGAGCAGTTCGCCCCACGACAGCATGTCCACCGGTGTCGTTTCCTCGAACACCGACGACACCAGCACGGTCGTGGTCACCGATGCCAACCCGGCACGCAGGGCGGCGTGTTCGGCGCGCAGGTCGATGGTCCTGTCGCCGAAGGTGTAGCCGTCGACCACGAGCAGCACCGTCGGTGCGATCTGACCGAACCGGTCGATCACCGCGGTCGTACCGAACTCCGGCGGGCACGAGGACCAGACGGCTCCGATGCTGGCCGCGGCCAGAAACGCGACCACGGTTTCGGGAATGTTGGGCAGGTAGGCCGCGACACGGTCTCCGCGCCGCACCCCGAGGTCGAGTAGGCCGGCGCGGGCGCGCGCGACCCGCTCACGCAACTGCCCGTAGGTGATCTCGGTGGGCTCGGGATCGGTTTGGTTGTGCGCGATCACCGCAGGCGCCATGTCGGGCCGGTCGTGGGTCAAGGCGTGCTCGGCGTAGTTCAGCGCGACGTTCGGGAACCATCTCGCGCCGGGCATCGAGGTACCGGCGAGCGCCGGGTGCGGGTCACCGTCGGCCTTGATGTCGAAGAACTCCCAGATCGTGGACCAGAAACGATCAGGGTCGGCCACCGACCACTTCCACAACCGGGCGTAGTCCACGGGCCCGTCGAGGTGCCCGCCGGTGCGCAACCAGGCCACGTAGCGGGCGATTTCGGTGCCGGTGGTGTCGTGGGGCTCCCACAACACCGCTGGGGTGGGTGTGGTCATCGGATCGCCACCGCCCCCACCGGGGAGCCGACCGCACCGGTGATCGGCAGCGGGGACGCGGCGAGCATGAACTCATACCGGCCGTCGGCCGCGCACGCCGCCGACAACACGTCCAGGTCGAACATCTCCCCCATCGCCAAACCCATGTGCACGAGTGCGACCAGATGCAACGGTTGGAACGCCTCGATCTCGTTGGGGCGCACCTCCACACCCCAGGTGTCGGTGGCCAGCGCGGCGATCTCCTGCTCGAACAGCCACGGTGCGGTGTGCAGCGAAAGCCCCGGCGCCGCACCGCCGGCGTAGTCGCCCCAGTTCCCGCGGCGCGCACCCAGGAAACCGGTCCGCACGATCAGAGCGTCACCGGGCGCCACGGTGGAGCCCTGCGCGACGAGGGCGTCCTCGAGGTCGTCGACGGTGATGGCGTAGCCGGGGTCCAGGCTGGCGACGCCGCGTAGCACGGGCAGATCGACCAAGACCGCTCGTAACACCAGGCGGTCGCGCCAGTGCTGGATGCCGTTGCGGACCGCACCGCGGGAGGTGTGTTCGGCGGCGCTGTAACCGTTCCACATCTTGCCGTTGTGGAAGATGTGCGACAGCGCATCCCATTGAGTGCCGCACTGGGTGGGCATGACGATCATGTCGTCGGAGAACCCGAACCCGCCGGTCGGGCCCAACGCGGACAAAAGCTTCTCCTGCACTCCGGCGAGGTGGTCGGTGCCGGTCGCGGTGGTCACCAGTTGCGGGTTGGGCCGCATCCCCCCGGGCTGGGGCCCGGCCTGGTCGTAGGGCAGCGACAGCGAGATCACCTGGCCGTCGCGGACCAACGCGGCCGCGGCGCGCACCTGGTCGGGGCCGACGAGGTTCATCGCGCCGAGCTGGTCGTCTGCGCCCCATTTGCCCCAGCGGCTGAAGCGGGCGATGTAGTCATCGAGTACAGAATCGGTCACGCGGTTTCCTTTGGTGCGGAGTGCCGGGGGACGAGGACGTCGTCGTCACGGATCACGGCGGCGTGGATGTCTCGGCCGAGCAGCTCGCATCCCGAGAGCCCGGCCCACCACGCGGCCGCTGGTTCGGGGGTCCGTCGGCGTCCAGCGGCCACTGATAGGACATCGTGGCTCCTTTGCACGATCCGCAAGTTAACGCAATAACCTTGCGTTAATGACCGTACAGCCAGGCGGCGAATTATCGCAAGCTCTTTGCGTTAAAATGTGTGGAATGAGCGAGTCAGAGGTCCGCCGCAGAACCGGTGGCCGCTCGGCCCGGGTCCGCCAAGCGGTACTGGACGCCACACTGCAACTGGCCGCCGAGAACGGCCCCGACGCGGTGAGCATCCCGGAGGTCGCCCGGATCGCCGGAGTGCACGAAACCTCGATCTACCGGCGCTGGGGCACCCGCGAACACCTGATCCTCGACGCGTTGCTCAGCTACAGCTCCCAGCAGTTGCCGATACCCGACACCGGGACGGTGCGCGAGGATCTGATCGACTTCGCCCGCTCGATCGCGGCGTATCAGGCGGGTCCGCTCGGGATCGCGCTGGCGCGCGCCATGGCCGTCGCCGAGGACGATTCGGGGCTGACGAGCAACCGCATACAGTTCTGGCAGTCCCGGTTCGACCAGGCCCGGGTCATGATCGACCGCGGCGTCGCTCGCGGTGAACTCCCCGAAACCGTCGACGCGGCAACGGCTTTGGAAGCGCTGGTCGCCCCGGTGCATTTCCGGGCGCTACTGACCCGCCAGCCCGTCGATGAGCCGTTCCTCATGCGTGTGGTCGACCAACTGCTCCACGGAATCAGCCTGTAGACAACCAGGAGCGCTCGCTCACCGTGTCAGCGAACGGGTCACCCACCCGTTCGCGCCTCACGCTTCGCCTGGCCGCAGCTGAACCGGCCGTCTCAACGGCTGGCCGCGACGCTCCGGTATCGGCAGCCGCTTCAGGCCGCCGATACCGGGGAGAGGTGGGAGGGTCAGGTGGTCAGTTGGGTGTGCACCCACCGCATCGACATGCCCAGCCACTCATCGAAGTGGCTCATCGCGCAGTGGTCGTCGCCCGGGTAGAGCTTGAGCAGTCCGCGGGGTGCAAGCGTGGCGATGTCGATGGAGTCCTGAGTGCGCACCAGTGTGTCGGAGTCGCCGTTGATGACCAGCAACGGAATGCTGATCTGGGGACACAGTTCACGAACGGTCAAGCTCGACAACCGGCGCAGCAAGTCGAAGGTGCCGGTGGCCGCCACGGCGTTGGCCAGGGTCCAGGCCATGATTTCGGGAACGCCGATCGAGCCGGTCAGCGCCCAGGTCTTCTCCGCGGGTGCGCCGTTGGAGACCACCGCGCGTAGCCGAGCATCGGTGGCGGCCATGCGGGTAGACCAATAAGCGCCGAAACTGAGCCCGAACATGCCGATGCTGGTGGGCTCGACGCGGGGATGCTCGGCGAGATAGTCGATGACGTAGTGGTAGATCGCTTCAGAGGCCGGCGACATCGGTTGGGTGTAGTCGTAGGTGCCGGGCATCTCCATGGCGAACACGCCCAGCCCGGCCGGACGGTGAGCGAGGCTGGGAAACAGCAGTTCGGCGATCGTGCCCTCGATACCGTTGGTGACCAACACGGTCGGCACACGGTGGGTCCCGGGCGGGAAGAGGGTGTAGCCGCGCACGGTTTCGTTTCCGGCGGGGATCTCGACGGCTTCGATGACCAGGTCCATCGCCGGGGCCAGTGCGAGCAGCAGCACATGGGTCAGCCGCCGGGACACGGCGTAGGCCTGCAGCCGGTGCGGTGTCCACCCGGGCCAAGACGCGGCGAAGGTATAGACCGTCGTCTTGATCAGCGCGTCGACCGCGGTGGCGGCATCGGCGTGGGCGGGATGTTCGACGATGAACCGCTCGACCAGATCGGGATTCGGTTGCCCACCGCGCTCGGACAGAATCGATACCGCGGGGGCGAGGAGCTTGCCCAGGTGCTCGATCGCGGTGTGATTGGTGTCGTCGAGCAGCTCGCGCACCGACGGGCCGCCGAGGCGTTCGAGGGCCGCGTCGGCGGTGGCGATGTGGGGCTCGGCGAGGTCGTTCCAGTACCCGGACCAGGCCTCGTCGGTGAAGGAACGGCACCGGTCGAGTTGACGGGTGAACTCGAGTTTGTCGATCGCACCCATATTCGAGAACCGGTCCACGAACAGCGCGGGCAAAAAGAACCGGGTACCGATCGGTGTGGACAGGCGTTCGGTGACGTGAACGAAGGCCGCGGTGCTGATGAAAAGTTTCGTCGCCAGCCGAGACGCGCGATTCATCGGTGGATCCTTTCGGGGTGCGTCGAGGTAGCCGGGGTGGCGTCGCATGACCAGCAATCGAAGCGCGCAGCCGGTATCGATGACCCGCCGCGGCATCGAACAGCGGTGGCATCGACGGGGGAGCGTTCGCTGCCGGATTCTGCGGCGCCGACGTTTGGAATTGGTTGAGGCTCGAGCGATGCCGGCGTGGTTCACGAGCCGAACCGGACGCGAGGCCGCCCAGGGTGAGTTGGAAGCCAGCCGATCATCAGTCCCGAACAGCTCCGCTGCGTCCAGCGGCCATGGATACGACATTGCGGTTCCTTCGAGACCCGTGCACCTAACGCAATAACACTGCGTTAGCACGACGCTACGACCCCACGTTAGATAACGCAAGAGTCTTGCGTTAAGTTGTAGCTGTGGCGGTGCGTACCGCACGCACCTGACCTGCCCCGCCCGCGAACTGCTGCGTCGGCCGTGCATCGTCTCGGCGCGCAACCGGGCCGCGATGTCGACCGGAATTCGCTGCACACCCCCCTCGCAACTCCGAACACATGCCGCGTCCGAGGCCTATCGAGAGACCGGCACGATAGCCGGCCTGTCGCCCGGACGCACTCGGAAACGAACCGAGATGCTGCTGGCCGCACACGCACTGGTCGGCGCACTGTCCACCGGTAAGGCCGTCGCACAACTGTTCGCGACCGAACGTGACAAGGGCAAATTCCACCCGGCCGCGATCCGACACGTCCAGTTCCCGTCCCTGCTCCGCGCCGGTGTTCTCGCGGCCGGACTCCTGGACGACGCAATCCGAGCGGACCGATACGAAGCCTCCACCTGGGACGACCTGGTCATCACCACCACCGTCGCCCAACAACTCGCCTTCGGCCTCACTGAATAAATCCCCCGCACCACGACAGAGGGGGTGTCCAGCCGCAGAAAAGGGTGACTGTCGACTTATCTGGCGACTGTCGCCGCCGCCGCGACCGCACCGAACGCAGCCCCACCTTGGGTCATGGCTACGGCGAACAGGGTGTTCGGACTGTGATCATCTCCAGCGCTCGGCAGTAATAATGCTGCCTACGGGAAAAGCAACCGACAGATTGAAAAACAGCCACCAGGACCCTCGACCGGTGCCCGCGAAGGCGTCGGCGGCCGACGTGCGCGATGGTCCGGTAGCGAAATTGGAAGCGGCTGGCTGGCCAAACGTAGTCGAGCGCAACCCACGACGCTTTTACCTCCGGGTCCCGCCGTCGTCGACGTCTCCAGGACGGGAAGAACCCCTGTTGGGACCGCGACGATGAGCATCATCCGACCCCGTTCGAGCCGACCGTGGCCTTGAAAGTGGTCGTGTGGGCTCCGCTGATCGGAGAAGTTCAAGTGCGTAGTCGGGGTCCGGCAACATGCTCGGCAGCCGCGGCAACCCAAAGCTGTGGTCCTGCTCGAGCGGAGCTGGAAGACCATCTGGTCAGCCCCTCGACATGGACTGTCACGTCGGCTTGAAAATCAGCGGCACTGGTTGCCGCCGTAGTTGGTGGAGGGGTCAGGTTGGTGCCGACGACAGATTGCGCGTGCGGTGGGCCCGGACAGGGCATTTGCCCGAGCAGTACAGCGCTGGTCTGGGCCGGGGTGCGCCACAGTTGGCGGCGGGTGCCGTGGTCGTCGACCTCATACCCACCCAAGGCCCCGTCTCGACGATCGCGGGGATCTCCTCGACGGGTATCAGCTGTTGGGCAGCCAGCAGGGGCACGCGGCGCATCTGGAACCCGATATGCCAGTCCGAGGTATGCAGGATCCCCCTGCGCAACAGAATATTCCGGCTCATCGACACGTTCCGGCCCCCGGCTGGGCGCGCGGAGGTCGTGTGCTCGGCAAGTGGACCGCGGGCGTGGGTGCAATCATCGGTCGCCGTCCGATCACTGCTCCTCGCGCGGACTACTGAGCGTCTCGAGGCGTGCGGCCGCCGACTCCATGAGCACTGCCGCCCTGTTCGTGAGATCGTCGGACCTCGGTTGCACGCCCTGGTCGAGCTCTCACCGACATCTCAGCCCTTCGGCGCGGGGTTGATTGTGTCACCGTCCCAGGTCAGATCCGATTTCTCGGTGATCTCGAAGGCCTCGAAACGATCGTCGGCCAGAACCGCGTCGATCAGAGTCCGTGAGCCGGCGACGATCGTGGAGTCGAAGTCGATCTCGCTGGCCACGACCCATGCGTGGTCGGCGGGCCAGAGCAGCTGGGGCGTCACTCCGGGGAAATCGGTCGTCCATCCCAAGCCCGCCGCATGCACCCAGCTGGGGTCGGCGAGTTCGGAGAGACTGGTGTCGAACAACATGAAGTCGCGTCCCGGCCACTGCAGGAAAGGCCCTGCCTCGACCGCCCGTCTGACCTGCGGCGCGACAGAGGCAGCCAGCTCGGCGTCGATTCGAGCTCGCTCGCGCTCGAGGTTCTGCGGATCGCCGTCGGTGGACGCGACGAACACCGCACCCGAGGATGTGTTCAGCTCGCCGAATCCATTCCAAACTCCAGCCGTCACCTCTTCCGGTGCCTCGGTGGCTGCGCGGAGGTGGACAGTGAGCGCGGCCAGCAGGCATGGGTCGAACCACCCCTCGACGGTCTGGCCGACTTTCCAGCCGTCGTCGAACGACATCGCCGCCTCGTCCTCATCGTCGGTAAGGTTGCGCCACTGCACCAGCGGATGCATCACTCTGCCGTTGCGCACGGCGACCTCGGCCCACGGCCACATCGCCTCGTCCACGATCTCGGGATTGCCCCACTCGTCGGTGACCGTGACGTCGCGGCGGGTCGCCTCGACCGGGTGCAGGATCCGCGCATAAGCCTCAAAGCCGGTACCAGCGACGCCGCCGACCCCGTGTTCGCCGACGCGCGCCAGCAGCCACCCCCCACGCTCGAAATCCGTTGTGAACTCCACCCAGCCAGCCTAGTGAGCCACGCCTGTAGGGCAGATCTGTCTCTGGCGTCAGCTCCGTCGGGCTGCTGTAGCCGTCCGAGGATCGACCGCGCCTGTCGCGCGATGACGCTCACCTCGCCGACCGAGCCAGCTGCCATCGTCTCCCGATTGACCGGATCGAATATCGCCGCAGCCACACGATGGGCCGATTCCGTCGCGGCAAGTAACGCAAAATACGCCGCACTGCGCCGCACCGGAGCCCCCAGTAACGGCCGTCACCGACCCGCGCAACCAGTGGTCGTAGCGTGAACGCGCGCTCGAGCCGCGACCGCTCGGGTGCCATCTGACCGATCCACCGCCGCCCGGCCCGACGGGCGAAAATTATCGGCTCGACTTCCCGGACGACCGCACCCAGAATGAACATCTGCCACCACGAAACCACGTAGCCCCCGGGGCAATCGAGCAAAGGACAGCGTCCAGTGTCCACATTCTTCAACCCCTGGCGGCGCCTGCGCCACCTGCTGGACCGCAGCGATCGCCCCCCGCGGCAGACGGATTCGCCCTCGCGCCCATCATCGGTCCGGTCGATAGATCTCGCGGCCCTGCAAGCCGATCTCGATCGGCAGTGGGCCGATACCGCCGGAAGATACGTCGGCCTGTTGCTGCAGGGCCACTCGCACGATCCCGACGGGCTGGAGCGCGTACTACGCATTATCGCCGCGACCGGAGAGCCCATGGCGATGTTCAGTCTCGCGGTCGCCCTGCGCCGCAACGGACAGGACGAGGAGGGGCAGGTTTGGATGGAACGGGCCATCGCATCCGGCGACCCCAAAGTCGCCGCCCTGGTTTCCGAGCTCGCGGCCCGCGCCGACGGCGGCACCGCGACCGAAGGGCGCGAATGAACGACACCTGGTACGAGATCTACCTTCCACCCGGCAATCTCGACACGACGGACGGTCCTCTCACGGGAACCCGACCCCGGCCGAACGACAACACGGCCGCTGAGCATTGCGGTGGCACCGGCCGATCCGGAGCCCGTGCCCTTCGGCAGTCCGATCGCCCTCGACCTCGATCTGTTCTTCCACGGCAGCGCGGGGGCCGTCGACGAGGACCTGCAGTCTCCGCGGGCGAGATCCCTGCTGCCGGGTGAGGTTGTACTGAGAGTTGGTCTCGCGAAGCGATGTCGGCTCTGGGAGGAGCCCCGGCCGCGTCGCGGGCCGGTTCGCCTCCATAGCCGCGTCGCTAGTGTCGATTAGTGAGATCGAATCGTTCTGCGAACTCCGACATTCGGTCGTGCTGCTCGTCGGCGGTTCCCGGGGCCAGGTTGACGAGGATCCGGGTCACCCCCTGTTCTTCGAGCTGCTGGACCTGCTCGACCGACAGATCGGACGGGCCCCAGCGGGTGTACTCCAGGGCGGCCGGGTCGCGGCCCGCTTCCGCAGCAGTCTTACGTGCCAGCTCGATTTGCAGTTCGCGCTCGGCGTCGTCGAGCATTCCACCCGCGAAGTAGCCGTCGCCCCGTCGACCCGCGCGGCGGGCGGCAGCTCGGCTGGACCCGCCCACGTGGATCGGAAGTTCCGTTGTCCCGTGCGGTTTGGGATAGCTGCAGAGCTTGTCGAAGGCGTAGAACTCACCGTGATGGTCGACGCCGTCGGGACCGCCCGACCACAGCAATCGCAGCACGTCGATCGCCTCGTCGGCGCGGCGACCGCGGGTGTGGAAATCCACTCCCACCGCCTGCGCCTCGCCCGGCAGGGTGCCGAGTCCGACGGTGAGCAGCCGCATGCGTCCTTTGGACAGGACATCGACGGTGGCCAGGCGTTTGGCGAGCACCACCGGATGGCGGTACGGCAGCAGCAGGACGCCGGTGCCGAGCAGCAGCCTTTGCGTGACCGCGGCGACGAAGCTCAGGCAGTCCAGGGGATCGAAGTAGGGCGACGCCGGAGGCAGTTCTCCGGCACCGTACGACGCGCCGGGATACAGCGCGATGTGGTCCTGCAGATACAGGGCCTCGAAACCGCACGCCTCGGCATGCTGGGCAAACGTGACGAGCCGGTCGGGATCGGTTCCGTTGAACGGCGTGCTGTAGCTGATCGCGAATTTCACAGATATTCCTTTGCATGCGCGTGGGCGCGGAACCATCGGTAGAGATCGGACGGGAGCGGAGCGGTCATGTGAGGTCGCGTCGTCGTACCCGCGACCTCATCACCGCACCAGCGTCGAACGGTAGACCTTGCCGCCGACGTCAAGGCAAGCCCTGACGCGGTGGGATCGTCGTTGCCGATCTCGAGCCGAGCCGCAGCCGTGTGCAGAACTTCAGGCCACGTAGTGGTCGGCTATCTTCGCGAATTCATCAAGGGTGCACAGTGTTTCCGGTTCCGGGAGGGTCGGCAGGCCGAAAAGCAGGCGCTGCACGCCGGCCTCGGCGTAGCCGGCGATCAGGGCCGGATCGGTCGGGACGAATGCGACTGTGGGCCGGACAGCCCAAGCGAGCAAGCCGCCGACATCATGCCGTTGTAGAGCCCCGGCAGTTTCCGGGTGGCCACGCGGGACCTACCGGGCGGTGCTCCGTGTTTCATCCGAAAGGTGTGAAGCGCAACTCGATCAATTGTTCGTACGCTCCTTCTGGACTCGTATCCACAGCTACCGGTCCAGGATGATCTGTCCCCGATGCGGACGCGGCGTGTGAATTCGCGTCACCGCTTTCTCCTCTCTGTTTCGGATGAAACTCATACGGTAAGGAGCGATACATGACCGCACAATCCACCACGATCAATGAGCCGACGCTGCAAGACAAGATCACATACCAGCTGTGCGAGTACGCGAATCTGGTCAACAGCATCAGCAAAGAAGACAGCGACCTGGAGGGGACGCTCTATCAGAAGATCCAGCAGTATCTCGACACCAACCAGGAGGTCATCGGAGGGTGGGAGATCGTCTGGGGTCCCGGAGTCGCGTTGTTCGACACCGACTTGTACGCGGTCAACGCCCTGTACATGGTGCGAAGCATCGAGGATCGCTCCCGGTACGTGATCGCCATGGCCGGCAGCAGTGACGCACTGGTGTTCGACTGGCTCGTCGAGGACTCCTTCATTCTCCAGACGCCGTGGTTCGCGAATAGCGCCGCCTTGCACACGATCGGCACGGCCATCGGGGTGAAAACCCTCATAAGCCTCAAACCCTCCGGCCCCCGTCCCGGTGCCGGTCACACGTTGCCCGAGTTCTTGAGCACGCTCGGCGACAAGGCGATCGACCTGACCGTCACCGGCCACAGCCTCGGCGGTGCCCTGTCACCCACGCTGGCCCTGTTCCTGCGCGACACCCAGTGGCTATGGGACAATTCCGAGAAAGCCAGGATCAACGTGCTCTCGACCGCCGGACCGAGTTTCTGCAATCAGGAATTCGTCAACTACACCACCCAACGCCTGCAACGAGTGCAGCGCTACGCCAACGACCTCGACATCGTCCCGCACATGTGGAACCCGCCCGACATCGATGGCGCCAAGGCTCTCTACTCCAAGAACAACCAGCCTGCTCCCGATGATATGAAGGTTGTGTTCGACCTGCTCGAGATACAGGCGTCCGTATCAGGCCAATATGCACACTTCGCCCCCACCAGCGGCGTGTTCCAAGGCACGTTCGACAATGAGATAAATCAAACGCAAGGCTCGACGCCAGGCGAATTGTACTTGCAACAGGTCGGGTACCAGCACATAGGCGGCTACCATGCGTTCTTCGAAATCAAAGGCGTCCAGTGGCCGCAGGGCGTCGTAGCCCTCCCGCCGGTCGGCGCCGACACCGTGATGGGCCGCCTCCTGGCCTCGGCCGGTGTACCGCTCGGCGACGGTGACGGGAAGGTCAGGAAGGTACTGGCGAACCGTCGGCCGGTAACCGTCCCGATCGACGGACAGCCCGTGGAGCTGCCGACCGACCACGACAGCCCCGAAGCCAAGAAACTCGTGGACCGCGTCACCGCCGAGTTCGACCCCACCGCCGCATGAACTGGTGCCCCGGGCCCCGCACTCGGTGGCACGCGAGCTTCAATCCGGTACAGCGCGAAGGCGCTCCAACGGCGCAGGACGTGGCGGTCGACTCCGGCGGGCAGCTCGGCGACAACAGATCAGTCGACGAGGTCCAGCGTCGATCTCGGCAGTCGGCCGCCACGCCTGGTCGACCTCCACTCCCGCTCCGGCATACATACGCGCACTGACCACGCGAACAGTAGGTTGGAACACCTTCTGCACCAACTCCCGTGCACCTGCCGCATGCGCCCCGCGCTTCGCCCGCCGGTCGCCGCCGACGCCGGGCCCGAGAGGGAAGCGGTGTAGCGGTCGTCGACGTCAGCCGCTACACCTGAGCATCCACCTACACGAGATGGACCAGCCAGACGGCGAGTTGAACATCGTGCATGCCCCCGCAAGAACAGACGAATGTCCGAGTGCCACGACAGGCGGTGGACGGTCGCCGGAAGCGGGTGGGTGGCTCTGCAGGACCGCTGCTCGCCATCGGCTTTCAACCGAGTAGCACGAACTCCTTGGTCATGAAGAAGGAGGATCGTGGCAGGTCGATGAAGTTCCTCTCGTCCTGGGCCAGCGCTTGGTTGGCTTGTATCCCGGCGGGTGTGGCGCTCGCGATGACGAGCGCTTGTTCCGAGGGGAACCAGACTTCGGTGATGCCGTCGAAGGACTCGCCGGTGCCGTGTTGCGTGGCGAGGAGCAGGTTGATCGTGGAATCCTTGGTGTGACTCTGGACGTAGCGGTAGCGCCGAGCGTTTTGACTTGCTCGGTGGCGAAGGGCCCGTGGTGGTTCAGCCAGTTCCACTCGCGTAGGCCCGGGATCTTGTCGTCGTCATCGATCCCCGCTTGCCTACCCGCCGATTTGCCCTGGAGCGAGACATAGAGGTTGCCGGTGACAATCATCGGCGTCGCGGCCCTCAGCCATCGGCTCGTAGAAGGCCAGTAGGTCATCGGTTACGAACCCGTCCGCAGTGGCGCGGGTTTCACTCGTCGCCGACTTGTAGAGGCGACCCTCGACACGCATGGGTCCGATCTCCAAAGGCTCGCTCAGCAGACCTTGGCCATCCCGCATCCCTTCCACTTGAGTTACTTGATCAAGTGTGATGAGGCTATCAGTAGTCACTCACATGATGCTGGAGTCACATCTGACTATTTCATCATCAGGAGGTTGCATGCGGCGGAGATGCTCGCGGGCACACGGCCGTCGTAACCGGTGGAGCTCGTGGAACCGGTTTCGGCACGGCTCGCCAGGCCGTCCGGCTCGACGGTCGGGTTGCCACCCTCGACGTGGACGGCGCGGCTGCACGGGACGCCGCATCCACCGCCGGTTCATTGCTACGGGCGCAACGTTCGCTGCCGACGTCCGTGACGTGTCCGCGCTCGGGGCGGGACGGGAATCGAGTCGGCCGTGGCGACGCGGGTCGTCGACCGCGACGTCTTGGTCGTCACCAGCGTCGCTCCGGGCCACCCGCTCGGCGAACCGAACTCGTACTGCCGTATCGCGTACACCTCAACTCCTCGCGACCGCGGCGGTCGCTGTTGCGCTGATCAGCCGGTAGATGATCGGCTGGGCGGCGATATCGTTGGCGGCGAAGTTGGCCAGGACGAAGGTGCGGAAGCTCGGCCGCAACAGCAGGCTGGGCAGGAAGGCGCGCAGGGTGGGCCAGCCGGCGTGGTTGACGAGCGTGTAATCGTCCGGTTCGCCGGGCAGTGGACGCATCGGAACCGAGTCCGGCAGTGCGGTTGTGCGCTGGAACCAGCCCGCGGTGTACTCCCAGACGTCGTAGACGGTGTCGCGGTTCGGGCAGTGGAAGTAGTTGAACAGGAACCAGTTACCCGGATCGTGTGTGACATCGGCGATCCGGGCCGGACTGCTCATGGCGATCTGGTGTACGTACCGGGCGCTGCTGGTCAGCAGCGCGACCGGTTCCTGCCATACCGGGTCGGCGCGGACCGCGTCGAGGTCGGCGACGGTGCGGGTGCGGACGAGTACGACGATGTCGTAGCGGGCGGGACGAGCTCCGGCCCGGCGCAGCAGTTCGCCGCCCTCGCCGGGAGGCCGCAGTGCCGCCCGGAACGCTGACACCTCGAGGACATCGTCTCGGCGGGCCAGCCGCGCGCAGAGGGTACCGAGGGCCGAGGCGCGGCGTCGTGATCGGGCAGGCAGCGGGAACGGCCCGGCCCAGCCGCCTGTTTCGGCGGCCAGCAGCAAAAATCCGTTGTCGGTGGGTGTGATGAGGCGCGCCTTGACGGCCAGGTGGTCGTTGACGATCTTCACGGCGTTTTCCGTTCTCGCGTGGCGGTTTGGAGCTCAGCGGCGGTCGAGCCCGGACAGCCGCCAGGCCAGCCGGTTGCGCACTGCCGGAGCCCTGCCCGCCAGCGCCATGGCGGTGTTGCGCATCGGCCGAACGCGTGCCGATGCGGTGGCGAGGTCGGTGAGCCGACTGGCGATGGAGACCCAGCGAGCGCGGATCGGTTCGCCTTCCGAAAGGGTGGCGGTCACCGAATCCGGTGCCTGGGTTATCCCGGTGACCGTGGCCGGGCGGGTCACCTTGCCACCGAGCTCGGTGAGCCGGTCCAGCAGGAATTTCTCGGTGTCGGCCTGGGAGATCATCAGCGTGTAGGGGTAGGCGGTGGGCAGTTCGCTGAACGGCACCGCCACCAGCAGCCGATCCCGGTCGCGGATCGTGAACGTCGGCGTGTGCACACCGCGGGCGACCAGAGCGGGGACCACGCCGTAGGGCTCCAGTATTTCCAGGGTGCGCGGATGCACCACCGCCGCGCGAGAGGTGTTGGCTCCCTCGGCCTGCCGGTCCACGATCACCACCTCGCGACCGAGCTGTTCGAGCACGACTGCCGCGGCGAGCCCGACCGGGCCGGCTCCGACGATCAACACGTCTGCGATGGGGTTCTTCATAACGACTCCTCGAGGTGAACGCTTGTTGTCAGTACAGCTAGAAGACGAGTCAGCGGGTGGCGTAGCTTCGATTCCCCAGGCGGCGATGGCGCACCGGCGCGGGGACTGTCAGCCGCCGGTCGGGGCCTGCCGGAAGAAGTCGATCTGGTCGGCTACGACGGTGTCCCGCAAGGCCGG
Source organism: Nocardia abscessus (assembly GCF_015477775.1). GTDB lineage: Bacteria > Actinomycetota > Actinomycetes > Mycobacteriales > Mycobacteriaceae > Nocardia > Nocardia abscessus_A. Next base: position 46,714 of record NZ_JADLQO010000022.1, read on the forward strand.
GTCGGTGTAGAAGGAGAAATGGGTGCCGGGATATACCCTCAACTCGCCGCGCGGCGCGGCGTCGGCCAGCGCGCGACTCGTCTTCACCGGCGTCTCCTGATCCTCGGCGGCAGCACAGACCAGTAATGGGCACGATAGTCGTGCAGCAGACTCCGCGGGATGGTAGCGCATCATCGCCAGCAGCGCGCGGGGAGCAATGATGTTGCGCCACAGGGTTTCCCCACCCCCGGTGAGGGTCTGAATGTGACGCTCGGCTTCCGGCGTCGCGGTCACGGCGAGCTCCCCTGGCCGACCGACCATCGGGATGTAGTACGGGCGCATGCCCGCCGCGCCACGCAGCCGATCCCAGAGGATCGCGCCGAGCAGCTTCACGGTGTCCCGGACCGTTCTCCCCTCGACCCGCTTCGGAAAGCCGTTGAACGGGATCTGCGCCACGACGGCACCCAAGCGCGGGTCGTCGGCCGCGACGGCAACAGCGTGCGCTCCACCGAGCGAGTTACCCCACAACAGAATCCGGTCGGCGTCGATGCGTGGGTGACCGCGAGCGAATTCGACAGCGGCGCGAATATCGGCGAGCTGACCGGCGATCCCGGGTACCTGCCGCGGTTCGCCGGCGCTCTCGCCGAAGCTACGGTAGTCGAACACCAATGCCGCGAAGCCTGCGCCGGCGAAGCGCTCGGCATAGTCGAACAGCCGGTCCATCGTTCCACTGAAACCGTGGCAGAGCACCACACATGGCAACTGAGCGGAGCCGGTGGGCAGAAAGAGGCGTCCGGCACACCGGACACCGGCGACGTCGAACGAGACCTTGGTACGCATAAGGGCCATCCCTGCGGCATAGACTGACTGTTGGTAAGTACCGTAGCGGATTTTTTGACCGTAGGTAAGTGATTGCATGACACCTGAGCGCATACTGGCGGCCGCGCGCGTCCTGTTCGCCACCCGCGGCTACCGAGCCACATCCATGCAGGCCATCGCCGACGAGGTGGGCGTCACCAAAGCCGCCCTCTACTACCACTTCGACTCCAAGGACGCGATCCTGCATCAGCTCACGCTGCCGCTGCTGGACGAATTGGACGCGGTGCTGGCCGAGGCCGAGTCGGAACCGAGCGCCGAGGAGGTCCGGTGGCGGGCGATCGAGGGTTATGTCGATGTGCACCTGCGCCACCGGCACACCCTGACCATGCTGGTCAGAGATATGACACTGCTCGTCCAAGCTCCGGTGGCCGACCGTTTCCGCGCCGCGATCGCCTTGGCGAACGAGCTGGTGGCGGGTCCCGGGAGCGGGATCGAGCAGCGGGTGCGGGCCTCTCAGGTGGTCGCGGGCCTGGCCGACCCCGTCGTCCTGTTCCGCAACGAACCGGTCGATCGGCTGAGGCAATTGATCCTGGACGGCGCGCGGGCGCTGCTGGGCGAACCCATCGAGCCCAGGCCGACCGGTCGCGCCAGGGGCCGCAACGGGGGACGGCCCGCGAAACTCACCGGCGAGCAGATCGAACAGGCGCGCTCGATGCACGCCGACGGTGACGATGCCGAGGACATCGCTACCCGTTTCGGTGTCTCCCGGGCAACCGTCTACCGATATCTCAAAAACTAATGATTATGAGATTTGATTATGAGATTCGTTGTGGGCGGTGTGGCCGCAGTTCGGCAGGACGGCGGACATGGCGTTCGGGATGCGCGCCGCCAGTCCATCGGCTCGAGATGCGGGCAACCAGGTGTCCGGGTCACCCCCACAGAATGAGTGTGGGTGCGGTGACCCGAGCGAGCCCCGCGTCGGTGAGCCGGAAGTCCAATGTTGCTGCGAGGGTGAGGAAGGCGAGGAAGTGGGTGGGCTTGCGGTCGTGGCGCGGATGTCGAGGCGGTTGTAGCCGGTCAGCCAGGAAATCGTGCGTTCCGCGTCGATCACCGCCCGCGCGATCAGTCGATCAAGCCTTGCCTACCCAACTCATCGAGCACAGCCCGGTGTAACCGCCGCCAAACCCCCGCCTCGGTCCACTCTGCCGGTGCTCCCGTCCTTCTGCGCGGTCGATCGCTCCGTCGGCGAGCGAGCGGTTTCCGCTGCACCCGGCCTGCCTCTGACGTTGTTGCTGGGACTACATACCGAGACCAGGGTGCCGCCGCGGCGGGGCGCTGGCGTTGCGGCCGCAGGACCTGGATCCGGTGCAGTTGCTGATCCTGCTGCGGGAAAAGGGCGGCACCCAGTTGTGGCGACACGGGCTTCCTCTGCTGCCGCTTCAGCAATCTCAGAGGTCTGGTGTTCACCAGTTTCGGTACGGCCAGTGCAGAGCGCCCAGGCCGGCGAGCAGGAGGTACGCGCCGACCCAGGTCCACATCCACATGGTGCGGGTCCGTCGCTCGTCGGGTGGCAGAGCCGAGACGAGGTTGCCGGGGTGATAGCGGACGGATTCGGCGATCCGTACCTCCCCGGCCGTGGTGAAGTGGAGCTTCGGGGCAGTGATCGAGGTGGGTACGTCCTCGCATCGCAACTGTGCGACCTCGACGGTGTCCAGTCCCCCGGGTGCGGTCCGCCGGACATCGAGGACAACGCAATCGGCGGTGCGACCCATCGTGGTCAGCAGGACCACTTGCACCGCAATCGGGCCGATGAGCAGAACGGGAGACGCTATGAAGATCGCCAGGGCAAACGACCAAGCCGACTCCGATATGCTCGCCAACGCGAAGGCGTAGCCGAAACACACGGCCATCCCGATGAACCCCACAGGGATGACCGCCAACTGTAGAGCGCCTTCCCGAAAACCGACCAGCGCCATGCCAACGGCGAGAACCGGCATGACCGCCAAACAGATCGGGGCGAGCTTCGGCGCCCACGCGGCCCAGCCGCTTTTGTTGTCCACGCGGTCGATGATCGACTGAAATATGCGAACCCTCAAGCCTTTTCGCCTCCGGCGTCCGGCCGACGCTGACGAGGGCCGAAAGGTTCCTGATCGTTCGCCGGCTGCCCCACGCAGGTCAGCCCCAATCTGCCGGCAACACTCGTCTGCCCCAGGCACTGTCCGGACCGACCGGGATGTTCCTGATAGCTGCTGGGCCTCTTGTCGACAGCGTGTCAGGGTGGTCCGGTCCGAGTGGCGCGAGCGGAAGCCCGATGGCTGCGGTCGCAGAGTATCGAAATCAGGTCGAGGAACGACGAAGGCTACTCGGCCCGGATCACCCCAACACGCTGCGCGCTCAGGAGAATCTGGCCGGCTGGCTCGGCGCCAGCGGCGACATGAACGGCGCGATTGCCGAGTACGAGGAGTTACACGCGATACGGCTTCGGTTGCTCGGTCCGAGTCATCCGGCAACCATCGCCGCAAGCCGTGGGATCGCATTCTGGCGCTCGACCCAGAAGCAGCGAAAGTGATGTCGAGTTCGGTGCTGAGCGAGAGCCGAGACCACGCGCTCCCACTATGTTGTGTCTTCCGACCCGGTGAGTGATTGTGGCTCGGCCGACCGGGTGGGGCGCAACTTGGCCAACAATCAGCCGGTGGTGGACGGTGGTGCGCTGCACGCGGGTGGGACGGGAGTCGTTGGCGCCTAGCGACCGGCGACCGACCCAGGTGAGTCCGGTCGGGTACCGAGCCCGGCAACGAAAACCCGTTCCAGCAGTGCGTACAGACGGTCCCGATCCTGGTCACCGAGCCTGTTCAGGCCGTCTCGGGTGGCGCGCATTCTCGCCCGGATCGTGTCGGTTACCCGCTCGCCCTCGGGCGTGATGACGAGATTGGTGACGCGCCGGTCGGATTCGCTGGCCTCCCGCCGCACGAGGCCACGCTTCTCCAGCCGGTTGATGATCCCGGTCACGTTGGAGGCGTCGCAGGCCAAGGTCTCGGCCAGGGCGCGCATCGCGACGGGCCCCCGGCGCAGCACGGTCAGCGCCCTGCCCTGGCTCGCTGTCAGGTTCTCACTCGCCGCCGCGACGGTGAAGTCGCCGTAGTAGGCGCCGAGCGACACCGAGAGCAGCTCCATCAGCTGGGCCGTGTCGACGCCGGAGGCTTCTGCCATGACAGCCAGCCTATCCGCAGAAACTTGACTATCTCAAATATTTACCCCTAGCGTGTGGCCATTGCTTGAAGTTCTCAACCATCGAAGTTGTACCTACGAGGAGTACCAGTGATCGTCACCGCGTCCGACGCCGCTCGCGCAGCCGAGATCCTGTCCCGGCCCGTCGCGCTGAACGGACTGACCGTCCCGAACCGCATCGTGATGGCGCCGATGACGCGCAAGTTCTCCCCTGGCGGCGTTCCCGGTGACGATGTGCGGTCGTACTACGCCCGCCGCGCCGCCGCCGGCGTGGGCCTGATCATCACCGAGGGCACCTACGTCGGCCACGAGTCCGCCGGGCAGAGTGATCGTGTGCCACGGTTCCACGGTGAAGAGCAGTTGGCGGGGTGGGCGAAGGTCGCCGAGGACGTACACGCGGCAGGCGGCACGATCGTGCCGCAGCTGTGGCACATCGGCATGGTCCGCAACCAGGGCGACGCGCCCTACCCCGATGCGCCCGCCGTCGGCCCCTCCGGTATTCGCGTCGACGGCACCGAGGGTCTCGGTAAGGCGATGACCCAGGGTGACCTGGACGACGTCATCGGCGCTTTCGCCGAAGCCGCGGCGGACGCCGAGCGCATCGGCTTCGACGGCGTCGAACTGCACGGTGCTCACGGCTATCTCCTCGACCAGTTCCTGTGGGCGCGGACGAACCGCCGTAACGATGTCTACGGCGGCGGCACCGTGGCCCGTACAAGGTTCGCGGCCGAGGTGGTGGCCGCGGTTCGTGCCGCCGTCTCGCCCGGCTTCCCGGTGATCTTCCGCTACTCCCAGTGGAAGCAGGAAGCCTACGACGCGCGGCTCGCCGAGACTCCGCAGGAGCTGGAGGCGATCCTGGCTCCGCTCGCCGCGGCGGGCGTAGACGTCTTCCACGCCTCCACCCGTCGCTACTGGCTCCCGGAGTTCGACGGCTCGGACCTGAACCTGGCAGGCTGGACCAAGAAGCTCACCGGCAAGCCCACCGTCACCGTCGGCTCGGTCGGCCTCGACGGCGACTTCCTCCGTGCGTTCACGGGCGAGGGTGCCGAGCTCGGCAGCCTCGACAACCTCCTCGATCGCCTGGAGCGCGACGAATTCGACTTGATAGCCGTCGGTCGCGCCCTGCTCCAGGATCCGGAGTGGGCGTCCAAGGTCCTGGCGGGGCGGATCGACGAGCTGAAGCCTTACGACGCGGCGGCACTGAAGACGCTGAGTTAGGCGGTCGTCCCCTGCTTGCTGCCCGCGTCCGGCGATCCCCTCGCTTACGACCTGACAGCCATGCGAGCCCACCTCGCGCCGCTACCTCCGACGCCACCGCCTCCGCCGAAACCGATTCCGCCGAGACCGATTCCGCTCGAACCCCCGGACGGCTCGGTCGTCCGCTTCACGAAAGGCGGGCACTACACCTACCCGCGGGCCGCCGTGGAAGTCGGAAGTAGTCTGGTTCCCGGTGTCGAGCCGGCGATCCAGATCGGTCTGTGTGGCGGTGGCCAGGGTCTCGCGTGGGTGTCGAAAGTTCCGGGCCGCGGCCGCTGACACAGACCGTAGGGTTGGCGACGTCGGACATTCCCAGCGACAGCGGGCAGGAGGAGCTTATGCCGCCGAACAGTGGGACCCGTCGTCCGGCACAGGAACGTGCGAAGGCGACGCGTGAGCATATTCTCGACACTGCCGCACGCCTGTTCGGAGAACACGGGATCGCCAACACCTCGACCAACCGGATCGCCGCCGAGGCCGGAGTGAGCGTCGGCACTGTCTACCGGTACTTCACCGACCGCACGGTCATGGTGGACAAGCTGATCGAGCGGCTGCTGGAAAACGCCGAACAACGCTTCACGCAGCGTGTGTTCGGTCTCGCCGAGCAAACCACCGCAGTGCTGGTGAGGTCCATCTTGGAGGTCATCACCGACGAGTTGGTGGCGAACGCAGAGTTGATACGTGCGCTCGCGGTCGGGGTCTCGTTCTATGACACCGGCATTCCCGAACTCGAACTCCGTCTACGTCTGTTCGCCAAGGTGCTGGTTATCCAGCTGCTGGGCCCAGGCGACGACCACAAATACGACATCATGAGCGTCGTGTTGGTCAATACCGGGATCGCGGCAGCGCTGCGCGCGTCGGTGCTCGAGATCGACAACCAGCAACGTAGCCGGGCACTCACCGTCACCGCGCGTGCGGTCGCGGCGTGGATCGAATCCGAACGCACGCAGGACTCGGCATGACGCAGGTCGAACGCGGAACAATCGGCGCACCGTCGGGTCGCGCAGTACCCCGCCTCCCGGACCTGCATACAGGAGCGAGTACGTGACCCCGCCGAAGAAGGCGACTCGTCGTCCGATACAGGAACGCGCGAAGGTCACCAGGCAGCACATTCTCGATACTGCCGCAGGCCTGTTCGGAGAACACGGGATCGCCAACACCTCGACCAACCGGATCGCCGCCGAGGCCGGGGTGAGCGTCAATACCGTCTACCGACACTTCACCGACCGCGGGGTCATGGTGGACGAACTGCTGGAAAGGCTGCTGGAAAATATCGAACAGCAGCTCATTCGCAGCGTGTCCGATTCCGCCGGCAGAACCGTTCTGGAACTGGCCGTCACCATTCTCGAGGCCATCACCGACGAACTGGTGGCCAGAGCTGCACTGGTGCGGGCGCTGGCGGGAGGGCTGGCCTACTACAACAGCCGTCTCCCGGAATTCGAACCGCGCCTGCGCGCGCTACTGAAAGTTCTGCTGATCCGGGTGCTCGGCCCTGGCAATGAAAATGGCCACGACGCGATAGCGTTCGTTCTGATCAACGTCGGTTTCGCGGCGGCAGTCCGCGCCGCGCTACTCGACGCCGACACCGTCGAGCGCCAGGAGGTCATCGTCATGACCGCCCGCCTGATCGCGGCAGGGGCCGAAGCCGAAATCGAGGCATCGACAAACGCCGGATAACCACCACCAGGACGTGTCCGAATGATCGGAATTCGTAGTGGCAGTTCACACGGCGTCGGCCTGCGTATCAGGTTGGCTGCGCTCGCTGAACGTGCGGGCGATGAGGGCCGAACGTAGCTGCCACACACCCGATGTGTTGGTGGGATCGAGTCCGGTGAGCTGGCTGATCCGCCTGAGCCGATAGTCGACGGTGTTGGTGTGGATCTGCAACGAGCGGGCGGTGCGCTGGCGATTGAGGTTGTTGCTGGTATAACTCCGCAAGGTTTGGAGCAGCTCGGGGTGATCGTCGAGGGGGTCCAGCCGCGACCCGAGAGTTTCACGGCCCGGCCCCGGTCGGGTCAGCTGGTACTCCAGCGCCATATCGGCGAAACGGTACAGAGCGGGGGCACATTGCAGCCGCCGCACCGTGTCGAGCAGTTCGTGAGCGCGGTCGGCTGCACCGGGCACTCCAGTGGCCGACGCTGTGACCACGACCGCTGTCACCGGTACGCGCGCGGCCGCTGAAAGTTGGGCGAGCAGTTCGTCCAGGCGCTCGTCGCTCAGGGACGCAGTCGGGATCAGGATCGTCCCGCCGTCCACACTGAGCAGCGCGAGTGCGTTCTCGCCGCAGCGGGTAGCGAGTTCGGCCTGTAGGCGGCGCAGTTTGCGGCGGGCGACGACCCTGCCATCGAGCATCGGATGCTGCTCGTCCGGGTGTTTTGGAACATCCACTGCCAGAACCGAATACTCGTCGGCGACGACTATTCCGTTTTCCCGGGCCGTTGTCGCGGTGGTGTATCCCCCTAGCAGCGCGGAGGTCAGAGTGTGCACGGCGGTGTGATGCTCACTGACCGCCGATTTGTGCTCACGGACATAGGCGCGGGCGACAGTCGCGCTCATGATGTCCAGCATTTCCACCACCAGTTTCACGCCGTCCACCAGAGTGGCGTAGTCCTTCGCCGTCACGTTCGAGAAGATGAGATCCATACCGAGCTTCAATCCGTCATGGATGGAATGCAGGATCGTGTCGATCGGCACGCCCTCCCGGGCCCAATCAGTTGCCGCATCGGCCAGCCGGCCGGTCTTCGCCGGAATATCCTGCCCGTCCAGCATGTCGGCAGACAGCTCGAGACATACCCGGGTGACGTCGTCGCCGGGCAGCATGGCGGAGGTCATCACGTTGTCGATAGAGTGCCCGACCTGCATGCCTTGTGTGGGTATCGGCGTCCGGTTGCTCGAGGCGGTCAATCCAGTTCGAAGTGCCCCGTTGGCTGTCATCGTCGACTCCCTTCCGCCTGATTGCTGCGGTTCTACCGGCCGATGGTGCGGTGCAGCCGCGCGAGGCGGCCGACCTCCCACGGCGAACGCATTCGACCTGTGGTCCTCATCGGTCGTGGTCCAACGATAAGAGGATCCCGAACTCACCTTCCACTCTTCTTCAGTCAACCGTTCGATGTCGGTGAATCACGGCGGTAACATGCGGCGGAATACCGTTTGTCGCGGCGGTCGTAGAAACTATCGGGCGATCACGCGAGACGTTTGCTCATTTTTTGCGGCGCACAGAGAGGAGCTGACGTCGGACAGGAGTTGTGCAATCCTTCTGCCACTGGTCCAGCAGTGGAAGCCAGTGGCCGCTGGTCTGTGAGAGTGGAATGTCCGATTCGGCGCGGAACACGGATCGTCCATCAGATCGCAGAGGATCGAGCGGCTCGCAGGACGCGCTGACACAGTCCTGGCCGCAGGGCTCAGGGCAGTGACGTCCGTTGCGCAGCTCGCTCCGCCTCGAGCCATGCGCCGATCATCTGAGCGGTCATCGCGATAGCCTCGCGGCGTTCATGGTCGTCGATCTCCCGGGCCGTTGTGCGCAGCACCGCCGCGGAGCCGATATCGATCAGCACATATGCCATCACGTCGTACTTGTGATCGTCCCCGGGACCGAGGAGCTGGACCAACAGCGCCTTGACCAGTGGACGCAGACGCAGTTCGAACTGGGGAGTGCCGCTGCCGTAGGGTCGAACTCCGTCGCCCAGCGCGCGTACCAGATACGCGTTGGCGACCAACTCTTCGGTGAACAGCTCCAGCAACTCGCTGAGCACCTTCGGAACCGAAGGGAGCAGTTGGGGAATCGGGCGCTGCGACAAGTCGGACACCCAGTGTGTGAAGCGCCGCTCCGCGTTCTCGAGAAGGCGCTCGAGCAGCTCATCGACGATCGCGTTCCGATCGGGGAAGTAGCGATAGAGCGTGCCGATGCTCAACCCGGCCTCCGCCGCGATCCGGTTCGTCGAGGTCCCTGCGATTCCACACTCACCGAACAACCGCGCCGCGACTTCGAGTATCTGCTCCCTCGTTTCCTTCGCGCGCTGCTGGGTCGGGCGACGCCGCTGTCGAGGGGGCTTCTGCGGCATCACACTTCCTGTCTTGTGGTCAAAAACCGAGCTTTGTTCACATCAACTTCAGCTGTCGACGATCACCGGCACTCGTTGTAAGTTGTTAGACCGTTGGATCGACGGCCGAGGTTGCGGGAACGGCCGACACCAGCGGCGCGCGATATAGGTCATGGGCTGGCCCACGGAGGTGATGATGGCGGCCGGTCAGCTGCCCAGAGGTCGACTGGTGCGGGGCAGTCGGCTGAGCCGACTGGTCGCGGGGCAGGCTGTGCGTGGAGTCGGGACCAGGTTGTCTATGATCGGTCGGCCTGACGAAGCCCGGCAGATACTCGCCGAGCGGTCCGCTCTGCAAGCTGCGCAGCAAATGGTGACAGTGCTCGGCGGCATGAAGGGTGCGGCGATGAAGCTGGGCCAGATGCTGTCGGTTCTCGATGTCGACCTCGTCCCCGAATCCCACCGCGAACTGTTTCGGGTGAAGCTCGCCGAACTTCGAGATCGCGCACCGGATGTGCCGTTCAGGGCGATGCGGAAGGTCATCGAGGGTGATCTCGGGCCGATGTCCCGAGTGTTCGCCGATTTCGACGAGACGCCGGTGGCCGCAGCCTCGATCGGCCAGGTGTATCGGGCGAGGTTGCATGACGGGCGCATGGTCGCGGTGAAGGTGAAATACCCCGGTGTGGACGAGGCCGTCCAGGCGGACATGCGTAACTTGCAGTTGTTCGCGAAGCTTTGGAGATCCGTGCTGCCGAGTGCGGCCGACGCCGCCGTGCTGGACGAGATCGCACGCAACATCGGCGGTGAACTGGACTACCTGCGCGAAGCGCGGACTCAGCATGAAGTCGCGTCGCGCTTCCATGAACATCCCTTCATTACCGTCCCCGACAGTGCCGGAGAACACTGCACGCACCACGTTCTTGTGACAGATTTCGTCGAAGGCAGGTCTTTCCAGGAGATTCAGGCTCTGCCCGGGGCCGAGCGAGATCGGATCGGTGAGCTGATCTACCGTTTCTACATCGGTTCGCTGTTCTCCGACTACGAGTTCTGCGGTGACCCGCATCCCGGCAACATTCTTCTGGATGGGGGCGGTCGCCTCGCCTTCGTGGATTTCGGGCTCTATTACCGGATGGATCCTGCGGACGCCGAGTTCGAGCGTGCGTCCCTGCTGGCCGCCGGGGAACACCGGGCCGGGGATCTGTACCAGGCGTGGGTCGGCCGCGGCATCATCGACCCGGATGCGAACGTCACACCACAGGAATGCCTGGAATACGTGTGGGCCGCCTCGGGTTGGCATTTGCTCGACGAGGAGATCACGATCACCCCCGAACTCGCTACCGCGGCAGTGGTGCTCGCCGTCGACCCCAGGGCGGACGAGTTCCGGGGTATGCGGCATCAGCTGCTTCCGGCTGAGCACGTGTTCTCCAGGCGGGCGGAGTTGTTCACCTTCGCTGCACTCGGTCAGCTCGAGACGACCAACAATTGGCATCGACTGGCCCGTGAGTGGCTCTACGGCGAGCCGCCGGCAACCGACATCGGGCGGGCAACGGCACGGTGGCGAGCCGGGCGAATTTCGGGACCACCTTCTCACCACTGACCAGGACTTCCTCCTATGCCACCGCCAGGAAACCGCGGCAGCGCCGCGATGACGGAAGTAGGCCCGACCAGGAGCGTTGGCCGGAGAGTGGTCGGGCTCGCCCTTGCTGCGGCGTAGGCCGGAACGCGACGGTCGACGTGTGGTCCGGCGGGTGGTGCCATTACGCGTGAGTTCATCTGGTGGACCGGCGAACTCGCACCCGACCGGTCGCGATGACCGTTTCGGCGGCCTGATCCGTGAATTTGCTGATGCCGTCGGTGGTGACCTCGAGTACGCAGGCGGTGGAGATGTCGAAGAACAGGCCCGATACGGTCAAGCCGCGAGTAACGGCGGCCTGACGGATCACCGGGTGGCGTCGCAGGGTTTCGAGCTGAACGGCGACGTTGACCATGCTGAGCTGGGCAGTTTCGTCATAACCTGCGGCCGCCGCAACGGCCCGCACCGGGTGCCCGGCACGGTAAGCATCCAGGCTTGGGCGGGCGTGGGCGAGCCAGGTGTCCAGTCCCGGTCCGATGGAGGTGCCGGCCAGCAGGGCCTTCATAGCACCGCAGGAAGAATGGCCGCACACCACCACGTTGTGCACCTCCAAGTTGTCCACCGCGAAGGACAGAGCCGCCTCGACCGAGGCATCCGATCCGTCTGCGGGGTGCAGATTGCCGACGTTGCGGACGGTGAACAGGTCACCAGGACCGCTGTTGGTGATCACATTGGGCAGGATGCGCGAGTCGGCACAGGTGAGGAACAGCGAGTGCGGATCTTGCCGGTCGTGCAGGTGGTCCAGGTGCGGCCGCATCACGTGGGCGTGGCTGCGATGGTAGGCGACCACGCCGGCCGCGACGGCGTCGCCGTTGCGCTCGCGCCACGGGCCGAGCACCTCATCGAGCATGCCGTGCACCCGGCCGCGCCGAGGCGGGCCGGTCATGGCGTGTTCCATTCGCGCGGGACCGATCTCGACGAATTCCACATTCCCACCGGTACTTTCGTGCTGGTGGGCCCAATCGTGGATGGCCTCGTAGCCGGCGTGGTCGAGGAAGTCGACGGCCAGCTCGACACGTACGCCGGTACCGGCCGAAACTGTGGCCAGCTCCTTGGTCAGCTTCGGCAGCGCCAGGAATGTGCACGTGCCGTCGACGCGGACGATCCAGTGGTCGGTGCCCGCCACCGGTGTGGCCCGTACCGATACCTTCACCACTCGCCACAGCAGCATCGCGAACGCCGTAGCCAGGCCGATCAGCACGCCCTCGAGCAAGTTCAGGAACACTACGCTGACCATGGTCACCGCGTATACCGCCAGGTCGCCGGTGCGATGGGCGAGCTGGACGTGGGCCAGCTTCACCAGCTGGACGCCCACCACGATGAGTAACCCGGCCAGCGCCGACTTCGGGACCTGCTGTACGACGCCCCCGAGCGCAATGGAGAACACGAGAATCCACCCGCCGTGCAAAATCGTCGAGGCCCGGGTCCGCGCACCGGCGGCCACGTTGGTGGAGCTGCGCACGATCACGCCCGTAACCGGGAGGCCACCGAGCATGCCGGAGGTCATGTTGGCCGCGCCCTGAGCCACCAGCTCGCGGTCGAAGTCGGTGCGCCTGCCGGTGTGCAGCTTGTCCACGGCCACCGCTGACAGCAGGCTCTCCACACTGGCGATCAAGGCGATGGTAAGCACCGCCGGCACCACCCCGCCCCAGTTGCCGCTGGGCAGGACGGGCAGGCCGATGGCGTCGAACAGCGAGCTGCCGATCTTGATGCGGTCCGGATCGCCGGGCAGCGCCAGCGATAGCACCGTACCCACCAGCACCGCGATCAGCGGGCCGGGGATCAGGCGAACCTTCTCGGGTACCCGGCGCCAGGCGACGATGAAGCCGATTACGATCAGGCCGATTACGAAGTCGTCACCGTGCGGGTTCAGCAGCTGACCGGGGAGTTCGGTGATGTTCTCGAAGGCAGAGCTGCGCGACGCACCGCCCAGCAGCACGTGCATCTGCTGCAGCGTGATGGTGACACCGATACCGGCGAGCATGGCATGCACGACGACCGGCGCTATCGCCAGCGCGGCACGCGCGATCCGGCTGAAGCCGAATACGATCTGCAACAGGCCGGCCGCAGCGGTGATAAAACAGGTTGTCTTCCAACCGAACTGGTGAATCGTCTCGGCGACGACCACGGTGAGGCCGGCCGCCGGCCCGCTGACCTGCATCGGGCTTCCACCGAGGAAGCCGACCACGATGCCACCCACGGCGGCCGCGATCAGACCGGCGGCAATAGGGGCGTCGGAGGCGATGGCAATGCCCAGCGACAACGGCAGGGCGACAAGGAACACCACGATCGAGGCGGGCAGATCATGGTGGGAGATCGACGAAAGCCGTTCGGACCAGGGGCTCCCCGGTGGGACGGCCGATATAGAGGTGGCATCGGTGTCGGTGGACATATTTCTCCTTCACCAAGCCTACGGGCCGGTGCGTGCGGTCGGTCGAACATTTTCTCCAGGCATCGAAAGCAGCTGCGGGACGACGATTCCGAGGCGTCAGTGTCCGGCAGCCTCTCAGGCATCAGGAGTTTTCCAAGATCAAAGTACCGGCAATAGCGCAGCAAAAAACGGTCCGAACGGATTTTTGTGACCGTAACTATTTCGAACGACAGCGTCTTCCTCGGCGTCACAACGAGCCACCGGAAAAAAGTTGGTATCAGGAACAATCTTCATGTGACGGTGGGTTCGGGTAAACCGCGGGAATGTCCTACGAACGACAACTGCATACCTGCCACGCGACCCGCGCTGCACCTGCCACAGACTTCTGACAGGCGGCGAATGGTCCGAGTGGGCGCGCCGCCGTCCCGAAATTCACCCAACAGTGCAGGTACTTCAGGTGACGTGGCGGCCCTCGTGGTCGGCGTAGAAATATTCGATGCCGGCGACGAATGCCACAAGCGATGGGCAGAACTATCGTGTAAATTCGGGTCACAGTCAGTGTGAATGCCACTGAATGCTGTGAGGATCTACGACGGCTACGGATAGAGTTGAGCCAGAACTCCAAAGTATGAAAAATGACATGCCACTGCCCCTGAGTTCGTGATTTGATCGTTCCGTCCCGAACCCGGGAAATTCCCCATGAATACGACTGAGGATGAATGTATGAACTCGAGAATTATCCGCCCGCTCGCCGTCGTCGCGTTCGCGCTGTCCGCCACCGCCCTCGGCGTCGGCACGGCCTCGGCGGATGCCTCCGCGGCCACCCCGGTCGCGGGCTCGGTGGAGGTGTGCGTCCCCATCCCGGTCGGCCCTGTCGAGCTGAGCTTCTGCCTGTAGCCGGCTAGCCCGAGTTACACGCGGCGGTGGCGACCTGGTTCAGGGTGAGCGCCACGGCGCGTTTCCAGTTCGAAGCCGTCACCGCCGCGCGGCCTGTGCAGCAAGATCCGGCCGTCCGGCCGGTGCGACTGCAGGCAGGACACACCGGAGAGACCGCGCGCGATGAGGCTGCCAGTGGCGGCCCAGCGACCCTCGCGACGACCAAGCTCTGGCAGGCGCTGTCGAGGCCGAACGCCCCCATGGATCGCTCCCGAACAGGTGAGTAGGAGTTATGTTGGCCGCTGACACTGCGGACGCCACAGCACTGGCCGCCACGGCGGCGCGCCTGCGCATTGCGTTGACCGTAATTTTGCGCCGCACCCGGAGGGATCGGAATGAGCGTCGATTGTCCGCGACGCAGTGGGCCGTCCTGGGCCGATTGCATCGATGCGGAGCCATGGCCGCTGTCGATCTGGCTCGCCTGGAGATGTTGCGCCCGCAGACGATGCGCAATGTCATCGACGGTTTACGAGATCAAGGGCTGATCGTCGGCGTACGCGACCCGATCGACGGACGCCGCGTGAACCTGATGCTCACCGACGACGGCTCGGCCTGGGTGTGTGGGCAACGGGAGTCACTGAACAACGCTCTGGCGCAGTTTCTCTCGGAGACGTTGCCGTCCGACGAACTGAACAAGGTGTACGAAGCGCTGGATCTGCTGGAAAGAATCGCCTACGGGTGATCTACACACGCCGTACACGCCGTACACGCATGCGGCAGGCGAGCGCGCGGCCGATAGGTGCGCTGCACCGCTCACCAGCCTCTCGGCAAATCAGGTCGAGTGTCGACCTTCATTGTGAACTATCACTATCGCTAGCCGGCCGGTCCTCCCGAAATTCACGTTACTCGGAGTAATCCGGTCTTACGTATCTTGTTCTGACTATGCTGAAGCAATATTTCAGCTAACGGGGGTGGAAGGAAGTCGACTATGTCCGTCACCACTCCACGCCGGCAACGACTCACGGTATCCGGCCGGCCCATCTCGTCGCCGTTGAAAGACGTACGGTCATTGTCACGGCAGATGGTCGGGCATTTCGTCGAAACCGTCGCCCCGTGCGGCACCTTGCCCGGTGACGCGATCCACGGCGACATCACCGTCATCACCCGCGTATGCCTGGAACTGGCCGTCAGCATGCTGGACGGCAGCAACATTTCGGAGAAGACCGAGCGGCTGGAGAACGCCGCGGCCCAATGGGCTCGTGAGGGCGTGCCCATCGATACCGTTCATCACGCCATCCATGAAGGCTTCAAGATCGGCTTCGACCTGGTGGTGTCCACCGCCTTGGTCCAGCAGCGCGCCTCCGGCTCGGTCGACACCGAGCCGATGCTTGCCCTCAGTATGGCCGATTACGAAAGTATTCTGGACGGCGCCAAACTGGTCGTCGAAATGCTCGACACCATAACCATGGCGGTCTCGGTTGCCTATGTGCGAGAACTGCGCGCAGTCGTGTCGGAGCACCACACGGCGGTGCACACGCTCACCTCGGCGCTGCTGGGGGGTCATCCCACCTCCACCATGGCCCGCGAATGCGGCATCGAAATCTCCGACCGCTATCGCGTGATAGCCCTTGCCATTCCGTCGCACCCGGACGAATCCAACCCGATACTGGACGGCCAAGTCGTCGCTCGCCGCAAACTCCGGCGCGTACAGGCGGAGCTGGCCACCCGCTGCGACGACACCGTGCTGTCACTGTTGTCGATCGACGGCGGCACCCTGCTCATCCCCGCCGCTCACATCACCGAGGTTGCTCTGGAGGAACTCATCAGCCACCTGTCGCAGGCGGCCCGCGTGCCCATCACCGCCGCAGTGGTGACGGCCCCCACCGACATCGTGCCCACCGCTGCCGATCAAGCACATCAACTGCTCGACATGGTCGCCCGGTTGCGGTCGGCGCCAGGCCTGTATCACTTCGACGATCTGGCCCTCGAATACCAGCTCACCCGCCCCGGCCCCGCCCGCGACTGTGTCGGGTCGCTGCTCGATCCACTGGACGCGCATCCGGAGCTCCTGGAGACCCTGCAAATCCATATCGCAAACAACCTGAACCGCCAGCGTACTGCGCGGCTACTGCACGTCCACACGAACACCGTGGACTACCGGCTCAAGCGGATCGGTCAGCTCACGGGGTTCGATCCCACCCAGGCGAGCGGGCTGTGGCACCTGCGTTCGGCATTGGTCGCCCGCACCTACCGCAGGTGAGCAGGTGCGGGTGGGCGGGCGCGGAATTACTCCGGTCGATCAGCGTCCGCCGTTGCCGCCGCCGCAGATTGTTGCGGCCGCACTGAACAGCGCCCTCAGGTGCTTCCAATCGCAGATTTCACACGACCGGATACCCATTGAGCTGAATACAATGGACTATTCGTGCGCCGTCGGTATCGATAACACTGTGTGCAATGAAGTCGACAAGGTGAAAGCAAAACATGGACGATATTCGACGAACTGAAGCAGACGGATTGCGCGCGACATGGCGGCTGTTTCAGGACCACCTGATCTCTATTGTCGCCGTCCACGATGCATCCGGCGCCACGACGATCGTATCCTTCGGTCCCGACAACTTTCCGGATCTCGCACAAGCACGAGAACTCCTTCCGGAACTCGACAAGCTGTGGGACGCCGTACGCCACGATTTCTGGACCAAAATCATCCCTCCGCAACCACGGTGTCGACAATGGCGATGGATGTGATCGAGACGCCGCGCCCACTGCTGCGTGCGCGTCCGGGCGGTCAGTCCGCGACCATCGCCATGTGGGTCGAAGCGACGCAGCCGGAGAGGGCCAGGACTCTCAGCGAGCCTACGCTGAAAACTGTTCAGTTCCCTTGGCCTCCGGACGACGCGTAGTACTTGACCTCAAACTCTATCCGGCTCTCGACGCGCTGAACCACGACCGCCCGACTCGAGGTCACACTCCGTCCACCCCAGGTGCGAAGTGCCGGACAGGTGATCACCCCGGGGTCAACAAACGTCGCCCGGATTCCCGACTCTCGGGCGTAACCGCGGTCTGTGGGGGCCGGAATCGTCCGGTGGCGTTGGCCTGTCAGGCGCGGTCGTGGAGAGTGACCTGGTAGCCGTCGGGGTCGGCGAAGGTGAATGTCCGACCGAAGGGGCCGTCGATCGGTGCGGAGACGATGGTGTGACCGTCCGCGACGAGAGCATCGTGAATGGCCTGGACGTCTGTGGCGTGGAGCCAGATCGCGGCACCGATGCCGGGCTGAGCAACGGATGCGAGATCGGTGCCGGGAACGACGTCGCGGAGTGCGAACGCGATCGGCTTCGTCTCGAAGACGACAGCGTGCGGAGGTCCGGCCTGCGAGCGGACGAGGCCGAGGTACTGCTCGTAGAACGCCTGCGAAGCGTCGAGGTCGCGCGCTTGGAGCGAGATGAAGTCGGGGCCGGTGGCGGGCATGATGCTCCTTCTTTTCATGTCAGTCTTCTGACACAAGTCAATCTATGTCAGAATTCTGACATGAGCCAAGACGGTGTCGACCTGGAGAAGTCGCTGGGCTACCTGCTGAAAGAGGCGTCGAGCGCTCTCCGTGTAGCCATGGAGGAGGTGCTGCGGCCGCTCGGGATGAGCGTGACCCACTACTCCTGCCTCGAGTTGCTGGCTCAACGACCGGGCTTGTCGAACTCCGAGCTCGCGCGGGGCGCGTTCGTGACCCGGCAGACGATGAATGTGCTGCTCCAGGCCCTCGAACGAGACGGCTACGTGACCAGGCCCGCGGAGGCAGCCGTCGGGAAGGTTCTTCCCACGCGGCTCACGCCTCGCGGCCGACGGAGCCTCGAGAAGGCGACCGTAGCGGTCCGGTCCGTCGAGGTGAGAATGCTGGCCGGCATGACCGAGACCGAACAGTCAGACGCGTTCCGGATCCTGCGGAGCATGATCCATTCCCTGCGCGATGGCAACGACGGTCCATAGCTCGTTCCCCGGCGCACGTCTCGAAGGAATTGCATCGCCGGCAACCAGCGATAGCCAGCACCTTCACCGATCAGCGTTCTCTGTGACGCAATTGGACCTTCGAGCGTGCAACCCTGGGATGATCATCGGCATAGCGGTCGCTGCCGAGTAAGAGGGGGTCCAATGCCTGATCCGATGCCCGATGAGTCAGAGCCGCCGGGCTCGCCGCCCCAGCGCCAACCGGCTTACCGCCCGACCAAGTGGGAGAAGTGGGGGCGCGCGGGTACGGCAGGCGTGGGTCTCGTTGGAATAGCAGTGGGTATCGTGGGCGGCCTTATCGGCTGTCGCTCCACACAGTTGGCTGAACGCGCCAACAACAACAGCTCAGAAGCGAACTCTATCGCCCGCGAAGCCAGTCAAAGAGCCAACGACGTCGAGCAACGCCAGCGCAAGGCAGAAGAATCCCGTCGCGCAGAGAATGTCGTGATCTTTGTGGAACCAATCCGCCTCGGCACCACGAAGTTTGTCATCCAGATCGCAAACTACGATGCCCTACCGGTCACCGATGTCACCGCCGTGATGGGCCTTCCGATCAGCAGCGAGCCGGAGCTGACAACACCGAACCTCCCAGGCTGTCACAGCATCACCGGAGTCCTCAGCCTGGATCGCCCCCTCGACCCGCGTCCCTACGGACTTGCCGAGTCCAACGGCCGCACCAAATTCACCGATTCGTCCGGCAACCGCTGGTCCCGGACACCCAACTCGCCGCCTTTCCGGAACGAGCCCGACCCCAGCGGAAAGGTCCACGAGTGGATACCGTCCATTACCGACAATCCGTCCGTCGTAGTGTCCTTCGACGTGACCACGGCACCGATCGCTAACGTCACCTGCCAGGCGCGCTGACCCGGACTGTGGCGTGCGAGCTGACCTCCATAGCGAGAAACCCGCGCCGTAGCGCGGGTTTCCGATTTGCCAACTTTCAGATGGCGCGGACGCTCTCAGCCTGCGGGCCCTGCCCGATCTCGAACTCGACGCGCTGCCCCCTCATCGAGGGACTTGAACCCGGATCCGGAAACCTCGCAGTAGTGAACGAAAACATCGGCACCGCCACCGTCTTGCGCGATGAACTCGAAGCCCTTTTCGCCTATCCGAACTGATCCGCAGCAGGCGCGCACACCTTCCATCGGTCGTCTTCTTTGCGCAGATACAGTGGCCGAGGCTCGCTCGGTGGGCGCGCGACCTGAGCCGAGGCGATGTCACCCCGGATGACGATGCCGGAGATGTCGACCGAGCGCCGCTGATCGTCACCGGTCGAACCGCCTTGCTCGGCTTCTTCGCCACCGGAGACCCGGTCGGAGAAGATCGCGGCCTCCTCGGCGCAGAGCAGTTCGACCACCTGCTGTGTGCTGCCCGACTCCACGGCGCCCGCGAAATCTCCGAGCACCGAGCGTATCTGCGCGTCGTCGGTGAGTTCCGTTCGCGCCTGCTGGATCACGAACGCGGCAGCACCACCGATCGCGGCCAGCGCGAAAACCGAGATGAGCGCGACCAACCCGGTGCGGGAGAGCTGGAATCGAGCTGATGGTGAGTCGGTCACGACTGCCTGCTCCCCCGGGTCGATGGCAATAGTTTCACCGTAGCTCACCGTCGGAACACAATGCTACCGTTGGGATTTAGGGAGGGGACCATGGCGCATCGGCCTGCTGAATCCAGCCGCCTCGGCATAGTGATGATGGTGGCGCTCCTGGTGTGCGCCGTGTTGATCGGCGCTCCGGTGGGGAGCGCTCAACCGCCTCCTCCGCCGCTGCCGACGACCACGCAGCCCGCTCCCAAGCCACCGAAACGGTTGTGTGAAGCGCAAGAAGTAGCCGTTGAACGTGTCGAACAGGCGATCGCGCAACACAATGCGCGCCCGAATGTGTTCGATCCGCGCCAGCGAGCGGCGTACGAAGCGTACAACGCCGAGGCCCGCACGCTGAATCAGGAATACGCCACCGCGAAGGACAACCTACGCAGATGCGTCGGCACGGTGCAACGACTTGCGGATACCGGCCTACCGGCCCAGGCTTCCCCGCGTCAGATCGACAGCGCCAACGCCGCGAAGAACAAGGTGCCGCCCGGCTACACACTGCCCTATCCCAGCGGCGGCAAGCAGGGATACTCCGTGCCGAGGCAATCACCCGCTCGCGAACTGTACGAAGTCATGCGCGAGATCAGTCCGCCCAGCAAGAGCAAAGTCACCGGTCCCCTCCAGGGGCAGTCCCGGCCGGCTGTCGGTGACCGCGACCCGGCCTATCCGGGTGGCCGGATAGGCAAGGACGCCAAGGGAGGCTCAGCGGTATCGCTGGACCACGTCGTGCCCCTGGCCGAACTGTTCCACATGCCGGGATTCCTCGCCCTGACGCCCGAATACATGATTATGGTTGCCAATGCCGCGCTCGATCTGCAATGGCTGTCCTTCTCCGCGAACCGGGCCAAAGGATCACGCAGCGTGGGTGACATACTCGGGGTCGACCCGAACTGGCAGACCGAGCAGGTGGCCCTGGAGAACCGGGTCAGAGCGGAACTGATGCGCGTGATCCAGGATCTTCTCGAATTTCAGGGAGGCGGATAATGCCCCGGATCGACCCCGAGGACATCGTCACCGCCCTCGACGAGGACAGCCCGGTCGTCTTCGTCGACGCCACGACGGTGGACAACGCTCCGGTCCCGGCCCGGTGGCGCCCGATCGCGGAATCCGGCGACCCGGCCGAACGCGGGCGGCTCGCGCGTTCGCTATGGAACAGCGATCTGGTCGAACTGGTTCCGAATTTCACCGTGGCGCTCGATGAACAGCTCGCCGACGTGCGCGTCTGCCTGCTGCGCGGCGAGTGCGTGCTCGTCTACGCCGCGGCGGGCGTCGACGAACCGTGGGTGGTGTGGATCGGTTGGGACCCCGATTCCGCCCGTGATTTCACGCCACCGCTCTGGGCGGGCATACCCACCCCGATCCGCGTCTTCCTGCGGGAAGTGCATGCCGGTTACACCGCCGAGGACTGGGAGTCCTACGGGCTACTGTCCCCCCGCACCATGCGTACCTATGCCGCCGAGGCGGGTTTGCCGGACGGGATTCCCGGCTGGGACAGAGAGATCGACGCAACCCGGCTGCTTCGCATCGGCAAGACCTACAGCGGGGTCACTTACTGGGTCTCCCCCGACCTGCCGTCCGACAAGGTCGTGGTCACCTATGAACGGGACTTCGACATCGAAGACCTTGTCCCTGAGCTCGACAAACTCTTGTCCTACCGCATCGCGTGACCGCCGCTGTCCAGCCATCCGATCCGGCTGTGAAGCGGAAAGTTTGTCGCACAGCATGTTTCGGTTGATCCCGTCGCAGCCCCGCCCGGTAAACGCGACTCGCTCCGTGTCATAGTTTCACCCGTCGAGACCATGCCATACTGTCAGGTTACTTTCGCTGACGTTACGGGGGAACATGGTCGGGAGCCACACCGAACACGGACGGGCAGCGGGCTTTTCCGCATCGGGTACCCCATCGTCGTTTCGCTCGGTGCGCGGGCTGGGGCTCGTCATCGTCGCCGCGGCCACGACGGTGACGGGTCTGCGCGCGGTCGAGTTGGTGCTGACCTGGCAGCTGAGTACGCGGCTTCAGGAATGGGAAGCGGGCGGGTACGGCGACACCGAGGATTCGCTGCAGGGGTGGGTGGCGACCGTCGGCGCCATCACGTGGATCGCCATGGGCCTGCAGATGCTCACGGGTCTGCTGTTCATCGCTTGGGTCTACCGTGCCCGGCGGAATGCCGAATTGCTGTGCTCGGCGCAGCATCGGCTTCCCCGAGTGTGGGCCATCGTAGGTTTCCTCCCGGTGGTGAACTGGGTGATTCCGCCCATTCTGGTCGACGACATACAGCGGGCGAGCGACCCGGCCACACCCCGGAACGCCATGCGCCTGCCTCCCTCCTCGATGACAGGGTACGTCGTCGCCTGGTGGTTTTCCTTCGTCCTCGCAGCTACCTTGTATTTCCTGGCCTACCTGCTCTCGATCGGCGTCAGACGAGGACTCGCGGATTCTGCGGGGTCTGCGGGGTCTGCGGATGCCGGGTTGCTGGTCCACTGCACGGGCCTGATTCTGCTCACCACTGCCGCCGGCCTGCTCACCGTGCTGCTGACCCGGATCGGGCGTTGGCAAGCCGCGCGGGCGGAGCACCTCGCCGCCGATCCGGAGCCGGAACCAGCCGCCGTGGCACCGGCTGCGGCGCCACCGGTCCCGGGCGTTCGCCCCGTGCCGCAGCTCGCGCCGGGCGGCGGTCTGGGCATCGTCACGGCGGTGCTGAGCTGTACCGTCGTCGCCGGGCCCGCGTTGATCGCCATCGCCTCGCCCCACTATCAGACGGTGCGTGACGCTCCGACCGGCACGGCCGAATACGAGGCCGCAATGGATGCGTGGGCACCGCTCACGCTCCTGGGAATCCTCGCTTGGGGGTTCTCACTGACGCTCGCAGGCGTGCTATTCCTGTGCTGGTTGTGGCGGGCCAGAATCAATGCTGAACACCTGGATCCGAGTGCGCACACGCTCGGGCGTGGCTGGACGTTCGGCAGCTGGTTTCTTCCCCTCGGAAATATGCTCCTCCCCGCGCTTGTCGTCGGCGACGTGCACCGAGCCAGCCGCACGCCCGTGGCGGGCGACGCCGCCTCGAAGGGTTACAGCCCGCTGGTGGCGCTCTGGTGGCTGAGCTGGCTCACGACCTGGATATGGACCTGGCTCGCGCTCTTGCTCCAACAGCCGATCCTGTGGTGGGCGACGACGGCGTTCTTCGCGCTGACCGCGGCTCTACTCGTCCCGGTCATCCGGCAGATCGACGGCGGGCAACAGGCGGCAGCGGACCAGCGATACCCCGCCTGGCAGGCGCCGACTTCCTAGGCGTGCCCCTACCCGAAGAAGGCGCTTGTGCATTTCAGTTCGCCTGACACCTGCCCGGCGAACCCTGCAGATGATGTCGTCGGTGGTCGCCACGTCGCGGCGCCGCTGCGTAGCGCTTGGATGCACTGCGGATGGTTGTCCAGTTCGACCAGCTGAACGTCGGCGTCTCTTTGAAGATGATGCCGTCGGGCGGTACGCCGAGCTCGCCGGCCACGGACTTGGCGATCGGCACGTCATAGCCTTGGTACGAGCCGTCCGCCTCGCGAAGCCCAGGCCGCGCTGGTCGAATTCGATGCCGATGGTCAATTTGCCCTCGCGCACATGGTCTTCGGTGGTCGCGGCATCGCTGCCGCCACCGGTGGCGATCTCTCCGGTTGCGGCGTGGTCGCTGCTGTGCCTGTAA
This sequence comes from Nocardia abscessus, assembly GCF_015477775.1. Classification (GTDB taxonomy): domain Bacteria; phylum Actinomycetota; class Actinomycetes; order Mycobacteriales; family Mycobacteriaceae; genus Nocardia; species Nocardia abscessus_A. The sequence continues at coordinate 70,192 of NZ_JADLQO010000022.1, forward strand.
TGGGCCCGGTCACCCCCGAGACCAAGATCGGAACGAGCGGACGGTGTGGTGGTCCGCCGACTGCTAGGAGTCACCATGACAACTGGATACGTGTGGAACACCCTCTACGGGTGGGCCGACACGGGCAGCGGAAGCCTGTTCCCGTCCGACGTCACGGTCGGTCTCCAGCCGATCGGCCACCACCTCGCGCACCCTGATACCAAACGACGATTCCACGAATTGGTCGCGGTGTCCGGCCTGTTGGAGAAGTTACATCCGATCGAAGCGGTGCCCGCTACCGAGGCCGACATACTGCGAGTGCACACGGCGCAACATCTGGAGCGGATCAAGGCCGAGAGCCTGCAACCGAAGGGCGGAGACGCCGGCGACGGCGTCTCGTCCTTCGGCAGGGGCGGATACGAGATCGCGGCGCTTTCGGCGGGCGGTGCGATCGCGCTCGTCCAGCAAGTGCTCGACGGGACGGTCGCCAATGGTTACGCGCTGGTCAATCCGCCGGGGCACCACGCGACCCGTGCTACCGGCATGGGCTTCTGCATCTTCAACAACGTCTCCGTCGCCGCCGCCTACGCGATAGACGTTCTCGGTGTGCGGCGCATCGCCGTAGTCGACTGGGACGTCCACCACGGCAACGGCACCCAGGACATCTGGTACGAGGATCCCTCGGTGCTGACCATCTCGATCCACCAGCACCTCTGTTTCCCGCCGGAGTCCGGCTACCGGGAGGAGCGTGGCGCGAGCGACGGATACGGTTACGCGATCAATGTGCCGCTTCCGCCGGGCAGCGGTGACGCCGCGTATTCGCATGCGATCGACCGAGTGGTGGAGCCGGCGCTGCGCGCCTTCGCGCCCGAACTGATCCTCGTGGCGTCGGGATTCGACGCGAGCATCCTCGATCCGCTGGCTCGGCAGATGGTCACCAGCGCCGGCTTCCGGCACCTGACCCGCCGGATGCTGGAGATCGCGGACGGAACCTGTGCGGGCCGTATCGCCTTCGTGCAAGAAGGTGGCTACAGCCCGCACTATGTTCCGTTCTGCGGACTGGCGGTGTTGCGCGAGTTGCTCGGTGAAGATTTCGTGGACGACCCGTACACGCCGATCGTCTCGACGCAGGGTGGCGACGTTCTCCTCGAGCATGAGGCCGCTGCGATCGAAGCCGCGGCGGGCCTGGTCGCCAAGCTCTGATCCGCTGGCGCAGCTCCAGCCGCCGTCGGCCGCGCACCGTGCCGCTCCGGAGGGCAGAAATCCGCGGTCGGCCCGGCGTCGGCTGTACCCGTCCGACCGACTGCGGTGAGTCCTTCGACGCCGAACTCGCCGAGCTCGGCCCCACCGGCTACCGGCCGCTACGTATGCGCTCATCGTCGGCGGTGGTTGCCTGCGTGATGGTGTCGGCCCATAGATTCGACCGTGGTGGCCGTCCTCGTGGTCTCTGGTCGAGACCGTCGACGCTACGCCGCCCGAGCACCGCCCGCCGCTGATCCAGATCACCGCCCGAGAAGCGAATCGCCCCTTATAGTCCTGGGCATGGCGGGCAGATTCGCACTCGTGATCGGGTCTCCATGCGACAGTGACGCCACTTACATTCGTCGCGCCGCTCGCGGGAAAGCTCGACGTGAGGCTGTGACTGTCGGGGGGGTGGTCGAACCCGCTGCGACAGCCGGGGCCACTGCTCGATCCGACCGTGGCGGAATTGAAGTCAGGAGTCCATCGGCGTTCGACGCCGCCGACCAGGCCGGAATCAGACAGGGACAGCAGATATACCGCGTGGCCGTATTTTAGCGGGCTTGCGCTACAGAAGCTCGATCTGACCAGGCTCGGGCAGCGCGTGTGGGCGTTCGTCCGTGTACCAGGCGTACTCGATTCCGCTGAGCCAACCGCTCTCGACCCATAGCATGACCTCGCCGATCGGCGCTCCCTTGCGGTCGGTGACCGCTCCGCTGGCGAAGATCCCGTCCGGCGAACCCGATGCTTGCACCGCACCGGGCCGCACTGCCAGATCGACGCTGGGTGAACCGACACCCCAGGCTGCGACGACCTGCGAATACGGCACCTGCGCCAGGTACTCGGAGGCGCCGGGGGCGTCTGACGACAGCAGCCTGGTGACGACGCTGGTTTCGAGGTCGGTCAGCGTCCGCGGCGGAACCGGTGTGCTACTCATCGATCTCCTCGGTTCTCGCGCTACGTCAAGGAATCGGGCAATTCTCGAGGCGGCGGGGCTCGATGTGGACCTGTTGCGACCTTGCGCCACTACCCCACTGGCGTGACGGACCGCGTCGCGCGATCAGAGCCGCAGTTCGGGACCTCCGGTCGTGAATGGAGCGAACCGGTTCCAGCCGAGCGGTGGTCGCGCGGTGGCGAGGTCGGCGACCATGGTGTGAGCGCACCGTGCTGATCCTGCACGGTGATTGACCGCCAAGTGTGCCGTGTCCAGCGAACACTGGACACGGCATCCGCGCTCAGCTCAGTGTGAACGTCGCCGTACCCGAGATCTGCTCCATCTCGCGGTCGTTCGTGTCCAGCGCGACGATGCGAGCCTCCACCCGGCCGACACCCGGCGCCGTGCCGAAACCGACGATCACGCCGTCCACCGTGTTCTGGACGACACCGTTCACGACGCGATGCTGCTGCCCGTCCGCGTACCCGGTATCCAGGTTCTTGAAGCGAACAGCGACCTTCCAGTCCGAGCAGCTTTCCCCGGTCTGGGTGACTTTCACCCGCACGCCGAACGTGCCAGGCTGCTCCTGCCGTACGGTGACCGCGTCGATGATCGCCGAGCAGCTGGTCGGAACCAGGCGCGTCAAGGTCGGCGAGAACGGAAAGTCCGGGTCATGCGGAATGGCGGTAGATGGCGTGGCGAGCCCGACCATCCCGGCGGCGGTCACCGCTGCGATGACACCGGCGCGGGCCGAAAACTGTTGCAGCTGCTTCCGATTGAGAGTCATGCCCGGTTTGTCGGTCACCAGCTGCCGGTGTTACCACAGTAGTTGCGTTAGTCAATTCACGTAACATCCGGAATAGATGCTGTTGATGATCTCATCGACCAGGTGGGTCACCGGTCACGATCCGACGGTCGTCTCCAGCTCTCTCGAATAGGCGCGGTGGCCTGCCACGCGCTCGAACTTCCACAACTGTGCTTCGAACGCCGCTTCGGCCGGGGTGGCGGCGGCGCGCAGGCCGGTCACGGCCGAACTGTCGCCGCCGGGACAGGTAAGGACTTCGGCGGGCGGGCCGTCGAGCGGATCATGTGGACGCCGTCGCCGAATCCGTCGACTGCGAACACTTCCCATTCCGCGAGGCGCCCCGCCCAGCTCGTGCGACCGTCGCGGTAATAGCCGAGGTGTTCGACGGTGCGCTGGTTGAGCAAGTTGTACAGGCGGCGCACCGGACGGACCCGGTTCGCCTGTTCCGGATCGTTGTGGTCTCCCTCGCAGGCCGCCGCTTTCGAGACCGGGTCCACGGTCAGGACCTGATCGAGGTGGGTGAGCGGGCGGATCGTATAGAGGCCGGGGCCGGGGCCTGCGGGGGCGCCTCCGAGACGCTGTCAAGCGCCGCTATAGACCTGTGCCAGGAACTCGTCTGCCAACGGAACGACCTCGGCGAGATGAGTTTCCAGCAGCCAATGCCCACCGTCGAACAGATGCAAAGGAACATGTGGGAGATCGCGCGTGTATGCGCGGGCTGACTGCTCAGGCATGTACCCGTCGTGGACACCCCACACGATCAGAGCGGGTGGCGCCTGCTCGCGCAAGTACTCCTGTTCCTTCGGAAACCAGTCCAGAGTGGAGGGCTGATCTTCCAGCAGTCGGATCAGATTCGCCATGCGTTGCGGTGTGCACATCAATGTCCAGTGCAAAGTCCAGAGGTCGGGGCTGATCCGTGCTGCCATCGCGTCGGGCAATTCGCCAAGGAACTCGCTGCGAAATCCTTCCAGACTCACGTGCTGAGCCAAGCGATGGCGCGATGTGGGACCAGGGTTATTCCACAGCTCAGTCAAGAAGCCATATTTGGGACCGAAAGCATCCGCGTAGATATCACCGTTCTGGATGATCAATCCCCTGACTCGGTCAGGCGCGGCCATAGCGAGCCGGAAGCCGAACTGAGAGCCGTAATCATGCAGCCAGATAACATATTGCGGCAGCGCCAACTCGTCCACGAACGCTTGCAGGAACTCGGCGTAGGCGTCGAAGGTGTAGTCGAACTCTTCCGGAGCGGGGGTCGCGCTGTAGCCGAACCCGGGGAGATCCGGAGCTATCAGCCGCCACCGAAGACCCAATGTCGCCAGAAGACCACGGTACACATAGGACGACCCAGGATAGCCATGCGGTAGCAGCAGGACAGGTGCATCGGCAGGGCCCGCTTCCCGATAGAAGGTATCGATGCCACGAATGGCTGCTCGCCGATGATAAACTGCTGTGAGACCGTTCGACATATTCTGCGCTTTGACAGGATTCCACCTCGCAAACACTCGACCCCTCCGCTGTGCGCCCTCCGTCGAGGCTCCACGCACGATCCACCTCCGCGGCGAGCGCGTCGAGGTGCCTGACCCTGACCACCGACCCTGATCGGACAGAGTCTATTTCCCATGCCGGCGAGTGAAGGGTCTGTTGGGGAGTATCGGCTGATGCGTCAGGGTGGTGGTCGGGGTGGCTTCGCACATGTCCGGGTAATTCTCGCTCGCGCCGATCCAGGTCGCGGTGGCGCTGTCGTTTGGGCGGTCGACCCGGCCGACACTATGTCTGCGCAGCCAGAGCTGGACGGGGAGGAAGTAGCCGCGGCGATCGCAGGAGCAGCTGATGCGATAGATGCACTCGGCCAGTTCGGTATCGACGCTTCCGCCTGGACGGTGCGGTTGATGTGGGCCGGCATGAGCTTGGTCGATACTGTGCCGACGGCCATGCGAGCGGCGGCCTGCGCTGCCACCGCAGCCGCTTTCGGTGCGGCTGACCAGTTCCAGGTGACATACGACAACGGTTGGCGTTGCCATCCCTCGAGCAGATGCTGACGCGTTTCTCGTTATCGCGCCGAACGGGCAGAACGGGGTGGATCGAGGCCGCACAAGACGACCCGCGCCATCGGCGCAACAGCAGCTCGTTGGAAGTCGGTGTGCCATACCCCGCGGCGCGGCAGCTGGCTTGCGTCGTAGTGCCGGTATCACCGCGGATCGAGCTCGGTCGCATCACCTGATCGGGACACCGCATGGGTTCGCGCCGTCAGGTCCGACTGCGCTACCGCGCACAGCTTTCGGAGGCCACCACCTGGCGGCAACGCGCCGGGCACCAACGGGCACAACGCACCAGCGAGAAGCTGCGCGGCCCGGTCTCACGAAGACAGTCACGATGCGAGCGCCGCACCCGAGCTGACCCTGTCCGTCGGCATCGTCCCGCCATGGTTGGCGCCAGCGTCATGGACCGTCTTGTGGTTCCCTGAGCGCTTTCTATGCCCGTGCCCTTTGGCCGAGGACTCGGTGTGGATCGCCATCGCCGAACCAGCAGACCAAATCTACTTCGCAGCAGTGGCGTTCCATCGGGCCGACGTCGCTGTCTTCGCTCGATGCCGCTACAGCACGACTTCGGACACCGGAAACCCGAAACGCGGACCGTGCCGGTGGCGATAAGGCAGGCAGTCCCCGAGTCACAAGCCCTTTCGGCGGCACGGCGGCACGGCGAAACGCATCCGCACCCAACGCATACCCACTCCCCCGGAAAGGGCAACAATGGCCTCGACACGGCGACATGCTGCCGTTCTGCTCTGTTGCGCGGCAGCCGCGCTCGTAACAGCCGCATGCGGTACCGAAACCGCTACGACACCGATCACCACGCCATCGCTCACCACATCAGTCACATCCACCACCCGCACGCCGCCGACAACTACTGTCGCACCACCGCCTCCGGCCACGCTGCACTCGACCATCGCTTCTACCCCGCCGCCAATTGCGGTCACACCTGACCCGCCTGCAGTTGCGGTACCGACGCCTCCCGTGGCGGCCGTGCCGGTGCCGCCACGCCCAGCCGCCCCCAGCATCTCTTACCCCAACTGCGCGGCAGCCAAAGCCGCTGGAGCCGCGCCGCTGCGGCGCGGGGAACCCGGCTACAGACCGGAGCTGGATCGCGACAAAGACGGCATCGCCTGCGACTAACGCAATCCAACTCCGCTTTTCCGTAGCTCTGGGTGCCTCCGATCGCATTCGGCGCGGCGGCGCAGCGGCGCTCAATGGTTTGCCGCTGATTTCTACGCCGGGTGGCACTGGTCGCGTCGGCGCACCGTGCGCAACCCGCAGGCTTGGCCTACGCTCGCGCCTTCGAGCAGGTACTGCAGCCCGATCACCACGAACCCGAACAACCATCGTGCGACCGTCTGCCATGAACGCGGACGCCGCCCGTCCTTCCATCGCACTACCCGCATGCCGAACAGCAGTTTCGCGAAACTGCCACGCACCAGCAGTGTGCCGAGTACGTGGTTGGCGAACGACACCGCGAGCACGCACGGAACGAACGCGCCCAGGAATTCCGCGACACCGTCGAAGGCATGAAAGACGCGTTGCGACAATGCGAATCCGACGATCAGCGCCACCAAGGCGTCGGTCGTCGCGGCCAGGGCGAGGCGGTTCTCCCCCGCCTCGTCCGGAACAGCGGCCCGCGGCGCAAGCGCCTGGTCGCGGGGTCGGTTTCGGTCGGGACCGGGGCGTGTTGCGTTCACGCGACGTATTGTGGCCCAGCTCGACGACTGTCCCCAGTGGTGCAATGTCGGACCGGCCGTGGTGACGGCAATCAATCCTCGTTCCCGTCTCCGGTCGGACGTTGGCTGTCGCGGAGGGTGCTGATGTGGCAGTGGAATTGATCGGTGGGGTGGATTTCAGTGGTGTTGTTGTGGCGGCGAGGTCGAGCCGGCCGTTCGAACAGGACGGCGCCCCGCCTTCATCGATCGACCCGAGCCAGTCCGTCCCGCAATTTCGGTCACGCCGTCCTGGGCACAGCGTCGCCTTGTACCCACCGATTACGGCGACACGCGGCGGCCACGACTGCCGATCGTCCACGGGCGGAGTTTGTCAGGGTTGCGGACGGCCCAGAGACGTTTGATCCGGTCGTCCGCAATGCTGAATGCCACCACCGTGGCGGTGTGTTGTTCCATCTGGAGTACCAGACCAGGCTGGCCGTTGACAGTGCGTTCCAGGATCGTCAGTTGGGGCATTCTGACGATGAAGTCGACGAGGTAGTGAGCGATCCGTTCGCTGCCTTCCATCGGATGGAGTGCGGCACGGACTACGCCACCACCGTCGGCGATCCCCGTGGCGTCAGGGGCGAGAAGGCCGATGAGCGCGTGGATGTCCCTGGCCTCCCATGACTGTTTGAAGTCCCGGACGATGCCTGCCTGTTGGGCGGTCAGCGTCGCGGGAGCCCGTGACCCGTCGATGCGGCGGCGGGCCGAGGTAGCCAGCTGGCGGCACGCCGCCGGGCTTCTGCCGACGATCTCGGCCACATCTGCGAAGGGGTAACGGAAAATGTCGTGCAGGACGAACGCGACGCGCTCGGCCGGGGTCATCGATTCGAGCACGACGAGGAAGGCCATGCTCACCGACTCGTCCAGCGTGATCCGGTCGGCAGGGTCGGCGGCGGTGCCATGCGAATGGCCGTCGAGCCACTCTCCGCGGTCGGGCAGCGGTTCGGGGATCCACTCGCCCACATAGCGTTCCCGTCTGACGCGCGCTGAACCGAGTAAGTCGAGGCAAATGCGGCTGGCGACCTTGGTCAGCCAGGCGCCGGGGGATTCGATGGCTTCCCGTTGCGTCTGGGACATGGTGTACCAGCGGGCATGGGTCTCCTGCACGACGTCCTCGGCCTCGACGGCCGAACCGAGGAGCCGATACGCGGCATTGCTCAGCTGGCGGCGCTCGCTCATGATCGTGTGCAGACTCGGATCGAGACGACCGTCCACCGGCTCTCTTTCGATGGTCATGATGTCGCTGCCTTCCTGTGTCGCATCCGCACCTGTCAGACCGACGACACAGCCGCTCGAAATGTGAGGATGGCTGGTCGCCTCGAATTCCGAGGGCTATGCCGCCGTATCGCTCGAGGTTCCATGCCGGAGCGGCTCGGAGCCCCGCGCCGGCCGCTGCCGAGGGGGCGCTCCGGACCTGCTGCGCCGCCGGATCCGACGCCGAGTCTCGGGGTTGCTGTCGTGGCACCTCACATTCGTCCTGGCTGTGTCGTCGGGCCACTGAAACTACAGGGACTGCCGCCGGGAAGCCGTGGCGGCCGGGATTCTCGAATGGAGACACGATGACTTCGAATGAGCAAGAGATCAGGGAGTTCTTGGAGAGCCGCACCGACGCGCAGCGGTCGAAGGACATCGATCGACTCATGTCGTTCTATTCTCCCGACATCGTCTATTACGATGCCGTTGCCCCTCTCCGTTTCACGGGAACCGACGAAGTACGCCGCAACTTCGTGCGGTGGTTCGACGGCTACAACGGCCCTATCGGCCTGGAAACACACGACCTGACCATTGTCACAAGTGACGACGTCGCGTTCGCCAATATGCTTCATCTGGATTCAGGAAAGCACAAGGGCGGCATCGAGCTGTCGATATGGGTGCGAGAGACGGTTTGCCTTCGACGATCGAACGCCGAGTGGTTGATTACGCACGAACATATCTCACTTCCGATCAATCCGGCGAACTTCCAAGTCTGGTTCGCGTCAGAGAAGGACTCGCCTGCTCAGGGTGGCAAAGTCGTGTTTCAGCTGGTCATGTCCAGTTTGATCGATCGTTTCGGCTTCCGCGCCCTGCGGCGTAAGGCTTCTGCGACATTGGTGTGACCCGCCAAGCGCAATCTGTCTCCGATATCGCATGCGGCCCGGCCACGTGACGGCACACACTACCGCTACGAACAAGAGTCCGCTCACACCGCTTATCGAGCGGCTTCCGCTTTTCACAGCGGTAAAGGCTGAGCTGGGCGCTCGGTCCTCGATCGCATGGTGCGGCCTGATCGTGCTGTAGGTGATCCGGAAGCGGTGGACCTCGATGTCCAGGGCATCGCCGTCGGAGATCACGCCGCGGACAGGCGCTCGTATTCCGAAGTGCCAAAGAACCGCGCGATCACACCATTGGTTTGTGGTGACCGGGCCCGGGCGCGCAAAAGTCGCGGCAGCGGGTCCGGTCCGGCGAACGCCGTCCTGAACACCTCGCCGCGGAAGCAAGGGCCGTTGTCCGACACCATCGCGATCGGCGTTGGCGACATGCCGAGCCAGTCGCCGTCGACGGTCGGGATCCAGTGGGTGAGCATGCCGACGGTTTCGCCGCGCATCTCGACCCCGGCGCCGTTCGCGTGCCGGGGCATCTCGGGATCGCGGAGCAGGAGTGCGTCCAAGCGCACCCAGACCGGCCGGGGCGGTAGGTGTCCGGCCGGTAGTGGTACCCGGTCGTGAGGGCGGCCGGTTCTCGTCACCTCGCCACTGACATCGAAGTGGGAGTCATCCACTGACATTCGGCGGGCACTCTGACCTCGAAACCTTAAGTGCCGCGGCCTGCCGCACGACGGGGCGCGCGATCACTACCGCGCCGGGGTGAGAGTTCCGCCGGGACGTCAGTCTCGCCACGTCGGCCGGTCGGTTCTGAGCGGGGCCACAACCCCGAATCGAAGCGGTCTCTGCATGCCTGGACTCCTGTCTTTCGGCCTGTGCAGAGCGCGACCACTTGCTCTGGCGGTTCACAAGGCTTTGTTCAGGGTTTTGCAGGTCGAGTCCGCGATATTGCTTCCGGCACATCGGAATCAGCGAAGAGGAGTTCATCGTGACGGATGGCTTCGAACATCTCGATCGAGCGGATCAAGACATCGACGGATATTCGTACTCCGACCCAACGGACGGTTCAACTGTGGAGTGGACACCAGGGCTCCTGGACGATCTGGCGTCGGCGATTGGTACACCTGGCCACCGACCGTCGACGGATGGATCGCCACCGCAGGGTCGTGAGGCGCCAGCAGCCCTGGGCGCTGTGCCGACGCGGCGCCTAGTCGCTATCGTGTGCGCGGGGGTCGCGGTGCTGTGTTCGGTCGTCGCCGCAATCGTCGATGCGGACCAGCAAGACGATCTGGATCGGCGGTTGCAGTATCAGGAGTGCGTAACCCAGGAGCAGGCTCGCATCGCCCGCGAGGGCAGCCTCCTCCAACCCACAGATTTCTGTGACCTCTACCCTGGCCGCTAGCCGAGATCGGCTACTTGCGGCGGCTCTACCCCGACCTGCACCTCGCACCGCCCGCGCAGTCGGTGGTGCGGCATGGGTGAGTCACGTGTGGTGCGGCCGCTTCGGGCCGGGATTCGCCTCGACGTCGCGGTCAAGGCGCGTACCTGCACACCGTGACCTGATCGCCGTCGGTGGAGCGGATGAGCCGACGTGGTTCACGCGTCGGAGCGCTGATACGCCGACCCCGCCAGAGCCACGGCCGTCGATCGAAGCGTGCGGCATGACCGAGCACCGGCATCAACAGTTCGTGCGGTTCTACCGTGACTATCACCAAGGCTCCCCTGGCTGCTGTTCACACCACTCGTCGCTGCCGGTCTAGTCGTTCGTGGTGCGCTGTCGATGCTGCAGTCGCGATCTTTCCGCGAGGCCTTGCTCCCTGATCTCGATGACGTGGGTTGCTGAGTCACGGCAGACGTCAAGACATCGACTTCAGGAACGCTCCAACGGCAGGACGAGCAAGGCGCTTGACCAGGCTACCTCCGGACACGACCGCTACACCCACGGGTGGTTGTGGAGCAGTTTCTGCCACGAGGTCATATCGCATGATGGTGCGTAGATCGGTGCGGCGGTCGGCGACACTGCGCGTATACACGATGCTGGAGCGGCTGCGAAGCTGACACCGAACACGAATCAGGAGAACGACATTGGCGAAGCTACACCGGCCCGGGCGCCCTGAGGATCTGCCGGATGCGCGACTGCTGTGGGCGCGGTGGGCGGCCGTAGCGGTCGCTACCTATGATCGCGACGAAGAACTCGAGCCACAGCAGCATCGTTCGGGATACTGGATCGATGACGACGGCCTGCACTGGGACGACTGCGGTTGTACCTGGTGGGTACTGAAGTGGTTCGGCGACGGCCGGGCAGTGCTCGTAGGAGAAGACGAATCGAGCCGAGTCAAGGGGTACGAGCCCGCAATCGACCTGCTGGCCGGAGCCCCGGAATGGTTACCGCTGCGCTTCCTGCAGGACCTGATCGATGATTACATGGTCGGCTGTATCTACTGGTTCGACGAGGGGGCCTGGCACCGGGCGCCGTACCCCGACGATCTGGCCGACGACGGGCTCGACTGCGGCATCTCGGCTTTGACGACACGGGCGGGCGCCGTCGGTGAGATCGCCGAACGGCTGGAGTTCGACAACAGCGATACCGGTATGCCGGAGCTGTGTGAACAACTGCTCGACGCCGCCGAGCGTGGCGCCCTCGCCGAGACCGTGCTTCGATCCTTCGCCGAGGCGATGGTGCGGTTGAAGGCACAGCATTACCCCGAGGTCGATCCTCGACCACGCACCGACAACGACCTCGCCGCCATGTTCGCACTAGCTGTTGCGGGTCGTGACGTTGGTGACGGCTGGGCAGGGGTGAGTTGAAGGGGGACGGGTCTTCCAGCGGCAGGATGGAAAACGCCAATCCTCCGTCCGTTCGACTGGAAAGACCCGTCCGTGACCCAC
>NZ_JADLQO010000023.1 GCF_015477775.1 Nocardia abscessus
GAGACGGAAGCGGATGGACGAGCCGGGAATCGAGCAGGTGTGGAAGGTCGGTGAGCTCGCGACCGAGGCCGGATTGACGGTTCGGACGTTGCATCACTACGACCGGATCGGGTTGGTGCGCCCGGCCTGGCGCACCAATACCGGTCACCGGCTCTACACCGAAGCCGATGTCCAGCGTCTGTATCAGGTTTTGGCATTGCGTCAGCTGGGTCTGGGATTGGGCCAGATCGCAGACGTGCTCGCGGGCACCGTGACAGTGGCGCGGGTGTTGGCCGCGCATCGCGATTGTCTGGCTGCTCAGGTGGTTGCGATGCAGGACCTGCACGCCCTGGTGGCGACGCTGGCGACAACGGCGGAGAACCGGCCCGACATTTCCGCGAATCACTTCCTGGAATTGATCAGGAGGACTGTCATGGTCGACGACACCGTCAAGAGATACTTCACTCAAGAGAATGCCGAGGCTTTCACCACCCTCTACTTCGCGCAGCTCACGGCCCGACAGAGCGCACTGGAACTTTGGTATGCGCAGGATGCGCAACTCACAGTCGGGAACACTGTGTATGTCGGCACGACGGCGATCTTCGAGCAGCTCGTCCGGCTCCCGCAGGCTGGATACAACGTCAACGCGATCGATGTCCAGTCAGGCACCGATGCCTCTACGCTTCTACGGGTGACTGGCAATCTTTTGCTGGACGGTGCTCCAGATGCTCGTCCGTTCGAGACATCTTTCACGCTGAACAGCTCCTCGATGATCGCCGAGCAGACCTTCCAAGGCCTCTAGATCGCGATTGGACGATCCCGCCACAAGCGTGTGTTCTCAGGTCGCGTGCTTCTCGGAGCGGAACCCCCGGTGCGGCTACCGCAGGAACGCGTCGCCGACACCAGGGCCTTCGCGTCGACGCTGGGTCAACGCTGATATGCCTTCACTGCGGCGACGGCGAGGCTGCGGGTTTCGCCGCAGCCGGGCCCACTGACCTTCACCGCCTCGATGCGGTCCTCGGGTGTACCGTCCCAGCCTCGAGTCGGGAACGGCTGACCGGCCCCGACGTAGGCGCGGATGCTGCAATGGCCGCCGGGGCCGCTTTCCTCGACCGAGTCCACGCCGGCCAGCAACAGTTTGCGTGCCTGCGGAGGCACGTACGTCGCTTGAGATTTCGCGACGGTGAACATCGAGATGGCGAACCTGTTGCTGTCGTTGCTGGTGTACTCGCCCAGCCATGCGTCGCATTCGTAGGGTGAGAACGCGCGCAGGTAGAACTCCTGCTTCGCATCGAACGCCGTGTCCAAGGCCGCGCAGGGATCATTGGTAGCGCCTTTGGTTCTCGGCATCCTCGTCGAGTTCACGCGCAACGGGTTGTGCTCGAGCAGCGGAGCTGACGCGGTCACGATCGCCCACAACGGTGCGCACGGGTCGATGCCGATACGTGCGGTAGCTGAATAGTGGAACGCGCGGCGGTTGTTGTACTCCAATGCGATGAAGCACATGTCGTCCATGCGCAGCGTCGCCGCCCGCCGGTTTCCGACCCGGAACTGGTCGCCGCTGAAGTCCGGCAGGACCGACAACGACACACCGACGGTGGTGACACCCTGGGTGAGGGTGGCGTGATCCAGTCGGACCACGCACTCGTCGAGTTCCTGCCCGATTCCGAAGTACAACGGTTGGCCAAGAGCGTTGACAGCCGACTCCTCGAGCATCCCGCAAGGATCGAGCAGGCGCGTCTTGTCGCGCTCGGTGAGGTCGTCGGCCGTGGTTCCGCCAGTGAGGTTATCGCGGTAGCGCATTCCGAGCGGTGTGGCAGCGCCGTCGACTGTCGTCGTACAGCCCGCGAGTGCGAGCACCGCCAGCGCAAGACACATCAGGGGCATCGAGGGGATTCTCATCCGTTGGCTCCGAACAGTTGCAGTGCCGCAGGAGTCACCGCATCGGTGACTCGGCACGGTCCCTGCAGCGTCACCATCGGCTGCCAGCGCGCGGCATTCTTCGTCGACGCTGAGGCCGGGGCTCCTGGGCGGTAGGTGTCGACCACCGGGCCCGCTGGAAACCACACCGAGCAACGCGGCTCGCCGACCGCGGTGTTGCGGTCGATCAGCACCGGTTTACCGCCCGCCTGCGCGGCCACGAACGTGGAGAACGGCTTCATCGCAGTGTCAGCGGAACGCATTGTGAACCCGACACTGAACACGTCGGTGAGGTACTGGCTGCCCCCGGGCTTTCTCAGCTGGAAGCGGCACTCATACGGTTCGGTCTCGGCGTCGAGCTTCTCCACGGTGAGGCCCGCGGGCAGGTGTTGCATCAATTCGCACGGGCCGCGGCGGGTCAACGGCACATCGAGGTGGGCGTTGTTGCGGCGGGGGATCTTGTTGTCGCGGAACGCGTTCACGATGTTGGTGACGGTTTCCTCGACCAACTGGCAGCCCAGAGTGTCCGGGGTGAACCCCGCCGAGCTGACTGTCACATAAGCAACGGTCGGCACTTCGACGATATCGGGCACCGCCGCACCGCCCGCAGCGCGGACCGGGAAACGCATCGGCACCTTGTAGGCGCAGTTGCCATAGGAGTTGCGGACGCTGTCGACGGTGACCGTTTCGCCCGCGATCTGCTTGTTGACCTCACCACCGGTCGGCGGGTAGCTGGCCATGTCGATCGTCACACGCGAGGGGACCTGTTTGCGATTGAACTGCAATAAACCGACCTCGCAGGTACTGATCCTCGAGTCCGGTCCCAGCGTGGAGATCTGTCCGTAACCAGCGGATATCCTCTCCTGATCGAAGAAGCCGCACGGATCCACCGACCGGATCTGCTCTGCGAGGTCGAGCTTCTGGCGATCTCCCGCCGGAACCCTCACCCCGAAAGTCGGGGAAGCATCCGCCGGTTTCGGACCCGGTGTTCCAGCAACCTGTTGCGAACAAGCTGTCACAGCCAGCGCCAAAACTACTGGCACGCAACGCCACACAAATTTCATCCCGCCTCTTCCTCAACCGAGCCACGACACAGCCGGGCACGCAACCACAACACGTTCAGACCCCGCGGGCCAGTGGGTGAACTGCGCGACCGTGCCCCATGAACGGTGAGTTACACCCTCCGGTGTCGTCCGCCCCAGGCGAGCACGCTCGCCGCTTCCCCGCACCGGACATCCTGTCACAACACACCCGCTTGCCCCCGCGCCGACGCAACACCATCGGACGGCATTTTCGAACACGAGCCAGACTGCGGGGGATAACGGCGGATCTGCAACCCTTGCCTGCACCGCAGGTCGTCGCCGATATCGTGCCCGTTTCCACCGCAGACCACGGCCGCGTCTGGTCACGTCGAATTCTAGTGATGCAACTGAGCATTAATGCAGAGCGCATCGCGTGAGCCGCTGGTCTCGCGGACGCCGGTCGATGTGTCATAGAAGCGAGCCCCTCGTGATTCCACTATCCAGTGCGGGGTTCGCATCGGGAACACATTCGCCACCCCAGTCCCCTGCGGGTGTGTTCCCGAGATAGACGCGCACCGAATCCCTAAGGAGACGCTGTGGTGACCGCGAACCTGTCACCGAACGCGAATGGACATCTGATTCGCGCGCCGCGCGGCGGCCAAACCTGGCGGTCACGTTGAGTGAACCTGTCGACGAGATCAGCCGCTCATTCGGCGGAATCATCAACGGCGTCCATTTCGCCCAGAGGGTCGCCGACCTCGTGCGTGGGTTGAACGCCGATGCCCGCTCCGCGCTGGAAAGCCAGTTACGGATTATGCGAGATTCTCAACTTCACGCAGCGAGGATGGGCAGCATCGCTGCCGAAGACGGTCGCAGTCAGGAACGTCACGAGATCGGGATGCGCCAGCGGCAACGTGAGATCGACATCGCGGATGAGGATGTTGTACGCCGCAATCTCGACAGCGCCCAGCGGAATGAGCGCGAGGAACGCGAAACCGCGGCCAGGGTCGGCAGCACACACGTGCAGAACCAGTTGCGAGTCGCCGAGTTCGGCCTGAAGTACAGCGACAGTGCCGCAGAGAACGCTCGCCGCGAAAGAGCGACGAAAGCTCAGATCGATGCCTCCAAGGCGCGAGAAGACGCCGCGCACGCTGAAACGCAGATCAAGCGGGAAGACCAGAGCAGACGTAAGCAGCGAGAAAACAACGCGGAGGAACGAGAACGCCAGTTACACGGCAAGAAGATCGAAGCCTACGACCAGCGTGAAACCCGGGCAGACGAACTGCACGAACTGCAAAAAGCGTCTATCCAGCAGCAAATGGACCTCCGCGCCCGCGCCGCAGAACTCACTCAGGACTTGGCCGGCCACCAGCAGCGTTCCGACAAAGTGATGGCCGACGCGGGCCGGTTCGCTGCCGCAGTGAGCAACGCCGATCACGCCGCCGCCGATGCCTTCGGCGAGCGCTTCCGCGGCGACACCGGTCTCGATCCCAGCGAATTCGACACCGCACTGCCCGATCTGAGTGATTTCGGTGCGGATTCTGTCGAGGCCCTGATGAACATGCTCGAGGACGCGCAAGCCCCTGACGCGAACCCGGTCACCGTTGCCGCAGCCCGATACCTGACGAACCTGCTCGCCGCCGACGCAAACCCCGAATCCGGCACCGGAGCGCCGATCGGCGACGCCGTCGCAGCAGCGAACGCCGTCGCAGACCCAGCGGCGCAGGCGGATGTCGATGCCGGTCACGCTCATCAGACCAGCCCACCGGAGAGGGCCGCCGCCAGCGAGGTGGGGCCATGACAGACCGCATCTCTCCGAGCGCGACGCACGCGGCTGCCGCACCGCCGGGGGGTAGCGCGCCACCGCCGCGGACAACGTGCTGGTGGCTCCCGCGTCCCGGCGGATGCTGGGCAGGGGGCATCGGCTCAATCAGACGAATGAGGATGCTCGATGATCGATAACGTCGATGAGCGCAGGCGCCCCACATTGATCGGTCCGCCGGCTGCGGGGCAGCACCAGCGTCTGGGGTATCTGCTGGCGGTCGTAGCGCTGCACCGCGCCCGGGTTGTGTCTGCCCGGCCCCGCGAGTCCCAGGGCAGTGAGACAGGCCGCCGCGACCGCTTGGGTGACAGCGTCGAGCACCGGCTGGGCGGCGTCGACCTCGCTGGGTCACCGGAGACTCTCGCTGCCGCGTTGACCGATGCGCTGCTGTCGAGCGAGCACTCCGCGCTCGCTCGACAGCAGCTGGCACGGCTGGTGGCGCACTACCGCCGCACCTACGGGTTGCTGATCGACGCCGAGGCAGCCACAGTCACCGTCGACCCCGGCTTCGACGCCTTGGGCGCTCAACAGCACCGCGAAGCCATCCTGCATGCGCGAAAGGCTCGGTTGGCCAAGCACGCCACGGCCACGCTCATCGCCGCGGCGGGATTACCTGGCGAAAACCAGGCACGGGCCTTGCGGGCGGTGTCGGACCTTCGCGGCGGCGAGGCCAGCGGGCGGCTGGATGCCGCGCTCGCCACGGCAGGCGTCGGCGAAGTAGATCGCCGCAGGGTGGTGTTCGTGCGGGCCTATCTGCTCGGCGACACCGTAGGGGTGGATCTGCTGACCGACGCACCGGTGATGGTCGATGCCCGCGCGGAATTGACCGGGATGCTGCGGCGGGAAATGGAAGAAGCCCGCCACGCGCGCGGCAGCGACTTCCTTGGCCCCGGAGCGGATGTGATTGGCCCCTGGTTCGAGGCAGCTACGCTGTCGTTGTCGGAGCCGGACAGGCGATTCGCCCGCCAACTGCAAATGGCGGTGACCCACGGGTCCCGGACGCCGGAGCTTCCTTGGCCGCGCCAAGCCCACCGCGCGGAACTCGAAGAACTGGTGTGGAGCTACACCGCAGCGACGCGCGATGTCCACCAAGCCGCCGAGCGCCTGGCGGTCGACCCCGACGCATTCACCGACCGTGTCCTCGACCAGGTCCATCGCCTTCTTTCGGAGCTGCACACCACTCGCACCGCGATCGTCGAGCAGATCGATCGCGGCGAAGGACTGCTGGGCATCGAACGCCTCCGCGTGCGGCAGATTCTCGATCAGTTCACCACCGGAGCTGCGGAAATGCCGGCGTTGCTGTTTGTCAGTGAACGGCACAAGCAAATCCGCGACATGACCCGGTACTCCGACCAGGTACACGACCTGGCCAACCGCGCCGAAAGAGCGATCCAACAGGTCCTCGACCAGGCAGGGATCGCAGTCATGCCAATGGATCCCGCCGCGGAAGTCGCGGGCGCGATCAGCGACATCGTCTGCACGTCGGTGCAAAAACACATCTACGACCTCGCAGAAGGACACGAGGCCTATGACGAGGACAGACGCGGCCGAATCAGTTTCACCGCCGCAGCGCACACACTCGACCGAGCATTGTCCGACGCCGGGATCGCTCCACAGCAGCGCACGCAACTGCGCTGCACCCTCGATGACCTCAACGCTTCAGCCGAAGCGTTGAGCGCGCCGCTTCGTCAGCGCCGCCAGGCCTGGCACGACCGCGTCACCGACTTGACCGGGGCTGCCGAACCGGACCCGCTGGCGCACACGACCGACCCGCTCATGCGCGCACTGTTCATCGAGACAACACCGCCCACGCAATTTTCGTCGGACGCGGGGACCGCTATCGACGCCGTTTTCCCGCCCGGGATCCAGCGCAGCACCGCACTGAACCCGGCCGACAGCCAAACCCCCGCACCGGCCGTGGCCGAGAGGGGAGCCTCAGCCCACCTCTAGACCCGCAACGACCCAGGTGGTCGAGACAAGCAGCACACAGGGAGCTCATCTGTCGAGGGCGCCCGCGTACAAGCACGCCTCCCCACAGCCCACACAGAACCGAACAGCACCGAACTCGCCGATCACGCGTCCGGAAAGAGACACCCAGATGAACATGCCGCAGCCACGGAACCTCGATGTTCGGCGCCTGGCCCTCGCGACCTCTCTTGCCGACGCGCGACTCGGGGCGGAGACCACTACAGCGTGGATCGCGGCGGTGTGATTGTGAGTGGCGCAGGGGCGGAGCAGGCGATGAGTCGACCGCCCTCGACGGTGCGAGCCGGAGACATCCCCGTCGAGCAGGCAGCGCTGCTGCGCACGATCCAGCAGCTGGCCGCCCGCACCGCCCGCCTGCGCCAACGCATGCTCAGCGCGGACATGGACGTCACGAAATTCAGCGAAATGCTCACGCACATCGAGGGATTCACCCAGCAACGCAAGCATGCCGAAGCCAGTGCCGACCGCATCGGCATACCCGCCCAATGGATCAAACGCGCCCAAGAGTTCGGCCTGGCGGGCCAGGAATGGAGCGACGAGCAACGGTTCCCCAAGCCGGCCCGGCCGCGGGGCCGCCGAGTAAGAAGCCGCCTCATCCAGGACACCCGCCAGTTGACCGATATGGCCGTCATCGCCGCCGTGCGCACCCATCGCCTCACCATCGCGGGCATCGAACGGGAGCCAGCCCCCACGGCAGCACGCCAGTTCCGCGCCAATATGCGGGCTGTGTGGGCATGTACCTCCGGCGCTGCGGATGCGCTCCGTCTGACGCGTCAGGAACCTGGCAGTCCATGGGAAATCACCGACGCCGAGTTGCGGGATCTTGTCGGCCGCTACGCCGACCTCCCGCTCGCAAGCCTCGATGAGGCGTGGCGCCGCTACGCCGCGCCGCATATCGCCGAGAAAGCCCACAACTCGCTCACGGAGTTACGCCGAACCTTGCACACCGCGGCCAAGCCCTCCTCTGCGGTCGAGTGGGAGGAACCGCCGAGACCGGATGCGCTGATCACGCGGGCGCAGGACGCCTTGCACACGCTGCTGCGTGACCGCCTGTTCGACGAGCCTCCGCGCACCCGCCGAGCGCGTGGCGTCGTCGCGCCGGTCGGGTCCGCGATCACCGACATCATGCCCGCGAAAGGCAACTTCCGCTGGTACGCCGCACCCCACCTCAACAATCCACCTGCCTCGCCAGCCGAACCCCAACGCGATCTCGGAGTCGACCGATGAACCGCAGATCACACGAATGCCCCCGCCTGCCATAGAACGAGTCGAGGAAAATCAATGTGCATCCGACCACCGAGCCGAGCACTGGCCCACTCACCTCAGCGTGACGGCGATCTCGCCCACAGCCGGGCAGTGTCGCCCGAACCAACAGTGAGCACCGCGAGTCCGACCTCTTTCCGATTTACTCGGCGTTCGGCCACCGAGAGCGCCTGCGGCACAACAGCTGCCTGGCGACTGGGCGGCACTGCAGCCCGAGGCTTCGCAGCGCATCGATGGTTCTCGACATCGCCGCGAGCAGTCGCGACAACCGCTGCTTTCGACCCAGCCGATACCCCGAGTTGGATTCGCGAGGTTGCCGAGAAATGACCAACCCGTATACATCGTCAGCATCCGGTGTCGATCGCTTCGCGCAGTATCGGCTCGTGCCGAGCGCTGTGCAGGAAGCGCCGATCGAACACGACTACTCAGCAGACTCCGCGCGAGACGAAACGTACGCCAAACATCTGCGGGGACTGCAGAATTTGGCAGCCCAAGCCCAGGAAGCACGTACCTTCGCGGACGCGGCACAAGCACAGCACGCCGGCCCGCCGTCCACACCGCTGGCAGCGGCGCTGGAAAGGGCACTGCGAGCAGCCACCCGCGATGCGACCGCTGACGGCGTGGCGGCCGAGGGGATCGAACGCGCTATCGCTCTGGGCCGCACCGGAGTGCACTGGCACCAGCAGCCTGCCGATCCAGCACTGGGCCGCTTCGAAAAGATGCGCGCCGCGCTCGCCGCCAGCGAAACCGAAATAGACGCGATGCGAGCACAACTCGACCGCGTGCCCGAATTCGTCGCCGATGCCTGGAGGCGCACGGTAGCCGAAGACCTGGCGCATCGGTCTGCGACCAGCGGGCCCGAACTCCAGCCGTCCCGCGCGACAGGCATCGACGCGACCCAGGCAGCCGAGCACGGCTCATCCCACACGCAAAGCCCGATCGGCAGTGCGATCACCGACGCGATGCTCGACGGCCGCGGCCCAGCGGCCTGGACCAATGAGTCCTCACCCCCCGACCGGGGCAGCGGCAGCGGGATCAGTAGCCAGGGAGCAGAACTATGAGCCGCAGATTGCCGCACGCGGGCGCGCATCGATCTGCGCAACGCCCTCGCCTGCGGGGAAGGCGGCGGCGATGAGCCCGACCCGGGAATCGCGGCGGCGCACCACCGCGGGCATGGGAGAAGAACTCAGCGCATTGCTGTTATTGCTGGCAGTCGTCGCGGTCGGTGTGCTGCTGTGGGGCGCTTTGAGTTTGGGCAGTGCCGCGGCGGGGTTGCCGATCCGGTGGAACCCGACAGCGGCGCTGCTGGAGGTGGCCGTCGGTGACCGCGCGTGGCCGTGGCAGTCGACAGTGATCGCTGTCGGGTTCGGGCTCGCGGTCGCGGGCGCGGCGACCTTGTGGATGCTGCGGCGCCGGGATGACCGGTTGGAGATCGACTCCGCCGCGCGCACGATGCAGCGACCCAGGCAGTTGAGCCTCGCCACGCTGCGCGCGAACGCCGAAGCCGCGCAACGTCTGCTCAAGGCCGCACCGCCAGAGGTGCAGGCATGTCCGGGTCCGCCGCTGGGGTTCACTGTCGCCGGTGATCTCGCCCTGCATGTCCCGGCGGAAATGTGTGTGTTCATCGAGGCCGGTGCTCGCACCGGTAAAACCATGGCCTGGGCGATTCCGGCCATGATGTCGGCGTGGGGGCCGGTGCTGGCCACGTCCAACCGGCCAGACCTCTACCGTCACACCGTTCTGGGCCGCCGCCGGCGCGGACGAGAATGGCTGCTGGATCCTCAAGGGGTCACCGGCAGTGTGCAGGTCGGGTTCTGGGTGAACCTGCTGCGGCAGGTGACGAGTTTGGCGGCCGCCCGCAAGCTCGCGTCGTTCTTCGTCTCGGCGTCCAAGGAGAAGGACGCCCGGGTCGATAGCTATTTCGATGGCGGCGCGCAAGACCTGCTGGCGTGCTATCTGCTGGCCGCGGCATGCGCCGGTGGCGACTTGTTGCATGTCGCCGAATGGCTCGGCCACGACCAGGACGCCACCCCGGCGCTGATCCTGAAGAAGATGCGCAAACTGCGTCCCGCGCAGCGGATCCTGGAATATCAAGCGCTGTATTCCCGCCAGCGTGACGGCCTGTTCGACATGGCCCGCAGATTCTTGAACGTCCTGTCCGATGAGGTGTACGCGCAGATGGTGTGCCCGCCGATCCGGCGCACCATCACCGTCCACGAGCGCGGCGAGAACGACATCGACATCGAACTCGGGCTCGACGAGCACGGGCCGTGTCACGACCTGCCCGAATTCGACCCCCGTGAGTTCGTCACCAGCAACGACACCCTGTACGCGTTGAGTATCGAAGGCCCCGATTCCGCGGCGCCGTTGACCGCTGCGCTGGTCGGGCAACTACTCGAATCGGCGTTCACCGCCGCGCGTGCCCGCGCCGACGGAAGGTTGGCGGTGCCGCTGCTGGCCGTGCTCGACGAAGCCGCCAACTGCTGCCCCATCTCGCTGCTACCCAGCTACTACACGTATGCGGGCGGGCACGGTGTCATCCTCATGACATTCCTGCAGGTGCTCGAACAAGGCAAAGACCTGTGGGGCGAAAACGGGTTGAAAACCATGCGAGCCCAGGCGATCGAGGTCTACGGCGGCGGGATCAGCGACACCGAATTCCTCCAGCAACTGTCTACCGTCACCGACGAGCACGACGTCGCCGACCGCTCCCACAGCGTCGGACCCGGCGGCTCCAACCGCACCCTGACGTGGCGGGCCGAACCGATTCTCAATGTCGCCGCGTTGGCGGCCCTGCCCAAGCAGCGGGCATTGGTGCGACTGCCCGGCCACCGCCCGATCCTGGTCCGCAAACCCTGGTGGCAGGAGAGTGAACACGCCGCGTCGATCACTGCCTCCCTGGCCATGTTCGACGAAACAGCGAAGCAGACAGTCGCTTCCGATCCTGTCATCGACGACGAGGACGAGCTGTGACCGGCAAGAAACGCAACGCCGCACCCGCACCGCCACCGCCGCAGCGATTTCCGGATTTCGTGACCTTCGCCGAATCCTGGCTGCTGCCGTTGCAGAGCGTGCGGCTGGGCGAAGCCAACCGCGAAGGCACCTACACCTGGTGCACGAAATGGTGGAGCCACCGCGCGGTCGCCGTCCGCATCGCCCACCTGCACTCGGCGTTCGAAACCTTCCGCGCCCGCGAGGACGCCGCCGCGGTCAGCACGTATCTGCTCGGGCACGTCGACCGGCACTTCCAGATCATCTTCGACGCCGCCAACGGGCCCCTGCATCGCTGCACCCGCGCCAAACACGTCGCGCTGCCGTCACTGCCGTTCGACCCGGTCCCGCCGAGCTGGTTCGGTCCTGCGGTCGCCGCCGCGCCGACCAGCGGCGACACAGACGACGACCCGCCGCCCCTGCGGTTTCCCACCTTCGTGGATTTCACCGAACAATGGCTGTTGCCGGTGACCTCGGTGCGGCTGATCGGCCAAGGCCGCGAAGGCATGTTCACCTGGTGCCGACAGTGGTGGCGACACCGAACCGTCGCAGTACGATTCGCTGCGTTGCACGCGATCTTCGAAGCCGCGCGCCGCAGCGAGGACCGCAGCCAGATGAGCAGCCTGTTCGTAGGCCACATCGACCCACACATGAGGGTCATCCTCGACGCCGCCAACGGGCCACTGCACCGCTGCACACCTGAGCATCACACCGACAGCCCCGGACTGCCCTTCGCGGACGTCCCGGACGACTGGTTCAGTCCACTTCCCGGTTCCATCGTGGCGGTCGAGGACGCGGGTTTCGGACCAGATTTTCGCAGCCTCAGAGACTTCCGCATCTCCTGACGGGCCCACCGACAACTCGAAAGCGACGCTCTCCAGCCCAGCCCAGCCCAGCCCAGCTCTGCCCAGCACTGCCGCCACACCTCATCCTGCTGCCCCGCAGACAACCCGTAATCCCGCACCGACCCCTCCGCGAGCCATGATCATCCACACGGATGCATGACCAGTGGGAGCCGAGGAACGTTCGCGAGTCACGCAGCGACACAATGGTTCCCGGCAGTCCAACTCTGCAGCTTGCACCGTCTACGCCGATGTCAACACCTGTCGTAGTAGTCCGGAACTAACCTGCCAGTAGCGCCTCCGTGGGCCTTCTACGCTACCTTCGAGGCGGTAGTTCCGGTGACCTCTCAGCTGCGGCGAACCGAGTATCGCTGTTGCGGAATCCCCCTCAGGCATCTTGCGTAGGAGGCAACTGACCCGCGGTCGATGTTGTCACTGGCGATGGCGGTAGCGGAAGCGGTCGCCGAAGCCCGATCGGTTCGGATGCCGCGGTATGGCACACAGGAAGGGCAATGATGTCTGTGCAACACAGTGACATCCTCGCCGCCGGAGTCGATCGGTGGAATCAGTGGCGTCAGAACAATCCGACCATGCTGCCGGATCTACGGGGTGCGAACTTGCGCGGCTCGGTACTGACTGGAGCTCAGCTTTCCGATGCCGTGCTGATCGGTGCCGATCTGTCCGACACCGACCTGTGCGGTGCTTACCTGTCACGTGCCGACCTCCGTGGTGCGTTACTGACTCGCGCGGATCTCAGGGACGCCGATCTCAGAGGTGCCGTACTCACGGACGTCATCGCGGGGCCTGGGAACGCCATGGTCGATATCACGGACGCGGACTTCACCGGGGCCAATTTCGGGTGGACGGTCATAGGAGACGTCTATTTGAACAGGATGATCGGAGTGGGTCGGATACGCCACAGCGGGCCTTCCTACATATCGACCTCCACGCTGGAATTCACAACTACCGAACTGTTTCCGCATGGTATGACGAGGACGGATGTCGAGGCATTCCTGCTGGGCGCCGGAGTGCTGTTGGATGCCTTCAAACGCTTCGGGGAAAGTTCTCTGTCCCATCCGTTCCACTCGGCTTTCATCTCCTATAGCCACTCCGACAAAGAGTTCGCGAAACGTATGCACACGACACTGGAGTCGAACGGCATCAGATGCTGGCTAGACGAGAAAAACATGAAGCCAGGTGAGCGGATACTGGACGCGGTAGACACCGCGATCAGCTCGCACGATCGCCTGATCCTATGCTGTTCGGAAACGTCGTTGCAGAGCTGGTGGGTGCACGATGAGATCCGAAAGGTCATCGAGATCGAGCGCCGAGCCAGCACTGACCTGAAAATCATTCCGCTGCTTCTCGATAACTACCTGATCGAAAAGTGGACCGATGGCCTGGCCTCCGATCTGCGCTCGCGACTCGCTGTCGACTTCCGCGGCTGGCGCAACCCTCGCCAATGGGCTACCGCAATCGAGAAGCTTTTGCTGGCGCTGACACGTTGACACAAATCGCGCAACAATTGTGCCTCCATTGCCTACACGTTGGCTCTGGGCTGCCCCGTCGAATTGCGGCTCGGACCGATCACACAGGCACCTGAGGCCATCGGCCGCCTGTGTAGCGCGCTGAAGCGCTACCGAGGTTGTGCGGTGCACTGCTGCTGTTGATAGCGCTGGCTAAGGCTCAGTGTGGCCGCACCGCGCCGGTCCGCCTCACAGCGGGCAGCAACCCCACCTCACAACCCCAGGTCATCCGTCGGAGCGGAGATGGCTGGTCCGTTGATGTGCTCAGGGGGGTCGAGGGCTGCCAGCTCCGGCGCACGGTGGGCAGCGGGGCGGGGTGCCTGTCCGCTCTCATGCCGAGCTTGCGGAAGGGTCGCGCGGCGGCGCTGTTCGGCGCGCAGCTGCTCGAGTTGCCGGTGAAGGTGCTTGTGGTCAGCAGACGTGGCAGCCTCGGACGCAGTGGCAGATGGTGGGGGGATCTTTCCGGGGTGAGCGAGGATCTCGTCCCAGCGATCGGATGGTCCGGCAAGCAGCTCGGCGTCGCGGTGGGCGTCCTGTGCAGTGCGTTTCGCGGCGGCCACTGCCTGGATCAGCTGCTGTTTGGTCTGGCTGAAGGCTGTGAGAGCTGTCTGCAGGGCTTGGACGTCGCTTTTGGCGGCGACGAGTTGTGTGCGGGTGGCTGCGACCTTGCGGCTGATGCTGTGCAGTTGCTTGCCTAGTTCGTCTACTGTCGCGGCGGCAGAACGTGCGTGGGCGATCGCGTCGGCGGCCGCGACACCCTGTGTGCGGACCACGCTGGGGTCGCTGATTGCCGGCGAGGCGGGAAGGGTCTCGGCAGCGTTCATGCTCGTGGTCAACGCGATTTTGCGGCGGGTCTGCTCGATGTGCTCGCTCAGCTGCGCGTCGCTGAGGTCGCGCACTGATTCGGAGGCACGGGCGAGGTCTGCTTGGTCTTTGAGTCCGTGCTCGAGTACCCAGGCGCGGATGCGGTGGCGGTTGGCCAGACCGACGCGGCGCCAGTCTCGGTGCAGGAACGCCAACGCCTCCTGCGCTGGCCTGGTAGATGCGATGTGCGCGCAGCGCGCCTCGAGGTACTGGTCGGGGTTGTGGTCGGGTATGCCCGCTACGCCGTGGTCGCGGCAATCGCGGCACAATCCGTCGTCGCGTTCGGTGTCGCCGGTGCCGGGATCGAAGGCCGGTCGGTCGATGTGGGGGCGTTCGAATCCGCAGCCCACGCATGGCAGATCGCGGAGCGGTTCGAGTAGCGCGTTCAGGTGCTCATCCCGGCCAGGGTTGTCGTCGCGGTGGCGGGTGCGGCCCGTGCCGGTGTGCTTATCGAGCGGGTCGGGTTCATCGCGCTTGTGCAGTGTGGGTCGCCGGACCGGGCGGTCGTCGTCGCTGTCGATGAGCCGGGCGGTGCCTTCCGGTAGGTGTTCGTCGTGGCGGGTTCGGTCGTCGGGGTTGGGTTGGATGATGTAGTCGAGGTAGCGGGTGGTGTGGTCGTAGACGAGGTCCGGTTCCCCGCGTTGGTTGTCGGTGGGAACTTTGCGGGTGGGGTCGAT
This sequence comes from Nocardia abscessus, assembly GCF_015477775.1. Classification (GTDB taxonomy): domain Bacteria; phylum Actinomycetota; class Actinomycetes; order Mycobacteriales; family Mycobacteriaceae; genus Nocardia; species Nocardia abscessus_A. The sequence goes on from NZ_JADLQO010000023.1 coordinate 14,893, forward strand.
CCAGCGGCGGCTGTCGCGGGGTGCCTGGTCGCGGCGGTAGCGGGGTTGGCGGGTGTCGTTCTCCCGCTGGAAAATTCCGGCGTCTGTGTCGGGGATGCAGGCGCGGATGAGGTCGGCGCGGTCGGGGAAGAGTGTGGCGGCGTGTTCGAGGCGTGCGCGGGCGACGGGGAAGGCGTAGCGGCGCAGAGTTTCCTGGACCCGGTGGAGGGTGTCGCGTTCCAGTGGACTGGCGGCGTCGGTGATACGGGCGATGGCCTCGGCCGCCGACGTGTGGTGACCGGCCTTGGCCAGTGCTGCGGCGGCGCGGATCTGCGCGGCGAGCGGAACAGCCTCGGAGTCCGTTTCCGCCGCGGCCCCCTCTGGCGGGTGCACGGCGGGGTCGGTCGCCGGCTGGGGTGGTGTGTCGTCGACCATGGTTGCCTCCGGGGGCGCGGACAGGGTTGCGGCGATGTGATCGGGGACCGGGGGAGTGTCGGGTTCTGTGGCGGGGTGGTCGTCGAAGTCGGAGGGTTCCGCCGGTGGCGGGTCGGGGTAGGTGGGGACGGCGCGGGTGATGGCGTCGATGCGCCAGGCCAGTGCGGTGGCAAACTGGTCGGGCCGAAGCCGGTCGCTGTCGTGGTCGCCGCGGCCGCCGACGAGCAGTTCGCTGGCGACTTCGAGTAGTTCGCGTGGTGTCCAGGCGGTGTCGGCGGCGCGGTCGATAGCGGCGACGACCCTGGGCCACGCCGGGTCGGCCAGCACCCTCTCGGCGGCGTCCTCTCCGAGGACCGCCCGCAGTTCCGGTGTCCACGCGGGCGTCAGATGTGCCCGCGTGCTGGGGGTGTCCAAGGCGCTGGGGCCCAGCGTGAGGCGTGACCACAGCACCGCGGCGGGCATCTCATCGGGCAGCGGCCGCAGGGCGGCGGCGGTAGCCAGTAGGGCGGGGACGTCGATGCCGGCGCGGTCGGCGGTGTCGAGTCGTTCGGCGAGGACTGGCCAGAACGGGTCGTCGGTGACGCCGACGGCGATGCGTTCGGCGACCGGGGACCATTTGTTTGCCGCGAGGTTGACATCGCCGATCGCCTCGGACGCGCGGGCGGTGAGCAGTTCGTGGTGGTGTCGTTCGGCGGCGACGAACCGGGCCGGTCCGGCAGGGCGCCGATCGAGATCATCGACATGCGCGCCCGCCCGCCACACCGCGAGATCACCGATCAGCCCAGGATCGGCGCCGAGCAGCGGACGCGCCCACAGTGGTGCGCTGGCCGGGGTGAAACGGGCAGCTGCCGTGCGGATCTGCCCGGCGAGTTCGGTGATGATGCGGGCGCGGGCGGCCAGGAACCCCCCGACGTCGGGGTCGCTGCGCAGCGGCTGCGGGATGCCGGGGACCCAGGGCAGCGGGCCCGGGGGTGCGGAGTGGGCGCCGGAGGTGTCCAGCCGCCAATCCAGCACCGCGGCGACATCATCGGCGGAGCCGAGTTCGCGGGCTTTGATCGCGGCCGCGAGTTCGGCGATGGCGTCGCGGCCGGCCAGCAGCAGCCGAGCCAGATGCTGACGCAACACGACATAGCCGCGGCTGCGGGTCAAGCCCGGCCACAACGCCTCGGCGTCGCGGTCGATGCGCGCCAACACTGTCGCGCCCAGAACGTGGTCGATCGCGACGGACAGGGCGTCGAGGTAGATGTCGGTGGCGCGCCCGAGCCGCCGCCACGGGTCGAGCGCGTCTCGCAGTTCGCTGTGGGCGGATGTATCGGTGTCGGCGCGACCGAGGATGCGCGTGAGGATCTCCAAGCCGGTGCGCGGCAAGACCGCTTCTTCGGTCCAAAAGGAGGGTTCGTCGCCGTCGACGGTGGTGGTGAGATACAGGTGGTTGCCCGCGCGGCCGCGGGTGACCGCCACATACAACTGGGGGCGGGTCTCGTGGCCGGTCAGCGCGGTGTGGCAGGTATCGGCGGTGATGCCCTGGGCGGAGCCGATGGTGGCGGCGTAACCCAGCCGCACGTGCGCGGCGACGTAATCGCCGGGCAACCACACCCTCGCGCCGAGCTGCCGGTGCTCGAGCAACTGCTGCGCGCTCAACGACCCGTCCGCATGTACGGCGGTGACGATCCACCGGTAGCCGTTACGCACGTAGTCGTCGCCGCCGACGCTCAAGCGGGGGTTGTTGAGTCCGGTGCGGATCGTGTCACCCACCGACGCATGCAGGGTGTCGGCCAATTCCACCTGCCCGCCCGCAAGTTGGGTAGAGGTGGTGAGGCGGTGCTCGCGGGCGAGCCTGTTCAGCTCGGTCACCGTCGTGTGGGTGGCGGCGAGCATGACGCTGTCGCGTCCGGCGGTTTGGTCGGCCAGCCAGCCGGTGAACGCGGCGTCGGCGACGGCGGCGGGGCTGCCGACATGGATGCGGCCGTGGTCGAGGTAGTAGGCCAGACCGGCCGGGTCACCCTCACGCAGCAGCAGGCTGGCCTCGCCTTCGGCGTCGTCGACGAAACGCACGATGTGGGTGAGGGTTTGGGTGCGGGGACCGGCGGCGTGGATCATGTCCTGCACCGCGCCACCGGCGTCGATCGCGGGCAGCTGCTCGGTGTCACCCACCAACCGGACCGTCGCTCGGCGGGAGCGCAGGAACATCAACAGCCGCAGCCGCGCGGCATCCGCGATCTGCACGTGCTCATCGACGATGACCAGCGTGCGGTCGTCGATATCCAGAACCCACTGCGGCAGCGGCGGTGGCAGCCGGTCGGGTTCGAACAGAAATCGCTCCCGAGTCGGTGTGTGACGCGCCAGGACGTGCAGGAGTTTGTCGACCGTCTCCACCCGCACCCGGATATCTCCGGCGAGGACAGCGGCCGCCCGAGCGGTCGGTGCCAGACCCAGTACTGTGCCGCCGCTGGCCAGCCAGGCGTCGGTGAGGACCCGCATCGCGGTGGTCTTGCCCGAACCCGCGGGCGCGTTGGCCATCTGCACCCCCGCACCCGAGGTCGCGAACGCGCGGACCGTCGCCAGCTGCCCCTCGTTCAACCGCCGCTCCCGATTGCCGGGATCCGCGCTGAACGCCGCGATCGCCGCATCCACCACCGAGGCGGGAACCGCGCGGCCGTCGCGTTGTTGGGCCATTTCGATCAGATCCGCTTCGCCGGCAAGGACCTTCGGTGCGGTGTAGAGCTGGGCGTCGGCGGTGTTGTAGACCGAGTGGCCGTCCGGTCGGCGGAACAACACCGGCACCGCCGCGAGTTCGGGATGGGCGGCCACGTCCGGGTCGCCGCGCGCGACCGACCGCGTCGGCGCGAGCGCCTGTTCCTCGATCGCGGCACCGACACGCGCCCACTGCGCCAACGGCACCACCCCGCGTATCACCCGTTCGACTTCGGCGCGCACATGCGCGCGCCGCCACACCGACCGCTGCGCCGACACCGTCGCGATCACCCGGTCCGTGCACCGGGCGATCCACGCGGCGTCGATCACCGGTCGCACCGGCGCACCCGGATGCAACGCGGCCGCGATCATCGCCGCCAAACCCGCCTGCCCGCCGAGCACCGCGAGGGCTTGGCGCCGCCACGCGGCGCGTTGCTCGGCCAGCGACCGCGCTGGTGGTTTGGGTCCGCGGGTGTCGAGGATGGCGCGCTGCACCAGCTGATACATCTCCACCGGCAGCGGTTCGCGCCCGTAGGTCGCCTGGTGTGCGACGGTCAGCTCACCCAGCCGCGCGGTGATCGCCGCATCACGCCGTGACCAGTACTCGTTCAACGCCGGGTCCACACCCACGATCTCCCGGATCGGGCGCTTACCAGGATCCAGACCCGCCCGCTCGGCGAACCGCAACCCCAGCAGCCGCTCCAGATACATCTCCAGGCGCGTGTTGTAGATCTCCGACGCGGTGACCGCCGCGCGGTAGAACACCGCGCCATCCAGCGCCCGCCACTGCCCATCCGCGGCCCGCACCTTGTTGGGACACACCACATGCGTGTGCAGATCCGGATCACCGGCACGCGATTCGCGGTGATCGAACATCGCGGCGATCAGCCCGTCGACCTCGACCTGGCGGACCCCGTTGCGGCCGACCCGGGTGTAGGTGGCGTGCTGCTCGAGATAGCGCATCGCATCAGCGACCGCGAGATGGTGGGCCTGCTCGATCAGTTTCGCCACATCGCGGGGCGCGACTCCCCACAACGTCGACACCGACTTCACCGGCGAGAACGTCCAGTCGAAACCCGCTACCGCTGTGGTGTGCTGACGAGAGTTCCGTGTCACCCACCCCGACAACTCCCGGTCATCCAAAGGGGGGCGGGCGAAGCGCTCGATGAACATCTTCCGCGCCACACCAGTGCGGATCGCGGCCCGCTGCTCCTCAGGGATCGGCGCGTAACGATGTAGTCCGCGCGCGGTGTTGTAGTCGTTGAACGCGACCGCGCACCGTTTGCGGTATTCGCTGGCGCCGTTGTAGATGCGGAACGGCGCACCCAACCTCGACGCCTGCGACGCCGCCCGCTTCGCGTCCTTGCGTTTCGCGCCCCGGCCGATCTCCTCGGCGATCACGACAGCTTCGATGGCCTCGGCCTGGGGGTGGCGACCCAACCCCAGCAGGGCTTTCATCTGCGGCTCGGTCACCACATCCCCGGCCAGCACCGCCGAGCCTTCCACCGGCATGCCCCGGTAATGGACCGCCAACCCCGTCAGCCCCGCACCGAACCATCGCCCCGGCGATTCACCGTGCGCGGAGTAATAGTCCGCCAAGCTCGAGCGGCCACGCTCGGTCGCATCATGCGCGGCGACATGGCGCAGGTAGTACTGGTAGCCGTCGCCAGCGCTGATCTTGGCGAGGGTGACGGTCACCCCTCCATGACAGAACCCACTATGCTCTGTCGGCCAGCCGTTTTAGTGATGCAAACGGCATTAACGCATGCCAGCAGCACATCGCCGTTATGAAAAAGTTATCCGGGATGCAAGAGGTATGACGGGCGAAAAGAGGAAAAAGAGGAGTGGGGAGCGGGCAGGGGCGTGGAAGAGAAAGGCGGATCCTAGAAAATCAGGTGAAAGGTAGATGAGAGCAGCGCCGTGTTTGAACGGAGATTCCGAGGTGCCTGGGCTGGAAGCAGGCAGGTGTATGGCAGCGCGAAGCGGTCGATGCTCCGCGCTGCCGACCGCTCTCGGCCGCGGCCGGGCTGGCACGCGGCCGAGAGCGGTCGAGCGGACCGCCGCAACGTGTGCCGTAGTGGCGTGCTCCGCGAACCGAAGCACGCCTTGACCGCAGGGCAGCGGTGGTCGAGGTAGCTGGTTAAGCTGCGGTGTTCGCGCGGCGCGGGTGATCGCCTGTGGGGCTGGCGGGTGACGCAGGAACCGATCTGCATACGGGTCTCGGGTGTGAAGTGAGTGGCCCGGGCTTGGGGTAAGAGCCAGGCTGTGGCTCTTACCCCGCAGCTGGCTCCTAGGCGGGAGCCGGAATGCGAGTCCATCCACGTGAGTCGCAGCGGTAGTAGCGGTTCTGGATGCCTACGCGGTCCTCGACAGACAGCGATCGAAGCCGCTTGTCTCGATATCGTCGAGCGATGCCGGTGGTCCCGATGTTGAACAGTTCGAATTGCCGTTCGAGGATGGTGTCGTCAGGTGTGCCGTGGGTGACGCCTGTGTCGTAGTAGCTGAACACCAACTCGACGAAGTCTCGGGGTGGGAGGCCGCGTACATCTTTGATGTTGTCGTAGTGGTAGATCCGTATCAGTATCGGGCGGACCAGGACAGCAACGGCATCACCGAAAGTGTGGAAGATGCCGAGCAATGTAGTGAAGGTGTGGCGGATGAGGGATTTGGGCGACATGCCTGGCTCCTGGGTGTAGTGACACAGATGGCTGGGCCGCCACGGTGGATGTGGCGGCCCAGCCGGTATGCGGTGAAAGGGGTCAGGCGGCGCGGCGTGATGGGCGCTTCGTGGGCGTCACGATGCCGAGTTCGACCCGGCAGGAGGTGCAGTAGCCGTCGTGGTGGACAGCGGTGTCGCGGACGCAGCCGGTGCAACGGTCGCGTCGCTGCCCCTTTCCGATCACCGGCCCGCGCTGACGGCTGGATCGAATCGTGCGTGGGCGGACAGGTTCGGCGGCGTCATGCTGCGACGCTGAGGTGTTCGGAATCTCGGGGTGAGCCTGCATGAACGCCTGGATCGCCTCAGCGGTGCGGCTGCCTTTGCCGGATCGCCGCCACTGGTCGCGAAGAAGCGTCCTGGCCAGCGTGGGGTATTCACGGGCGAGGAACGCGCAGTGGGCGGTGACGGTGTCGGTGTAGGTGAACGCATCGGGCAGCGGCAGGATGCCTGGGCGTCCGTCGGCGCGGCAGTATTCGCACAGGCCGTCGTCGCTGCGCTGTCGGTCGGAACTGTGCCGGTCGAGGCTGGAGCGTTCGATGAAGCACCACACACACCGCCAGCCGGTGACTGGTGGGTTCGCGGCGTTGTCGTGATCGACTTCGAAGCCGTCACCGCGGTGTTCGGGGGCGTCGCGATAGTCGGTGCTGATCCAGATCCCGGTCCGGATGCTGGCGCGACGCGTCGAGTCCTCGTCGACAGACAGCAGTGGACGAGCGTCGTAGTGGCTGTCACTGAGCTGTGTCGAGATCTCGTGCACCAGCTCAGGGCTGATCTGGCCGCGGTCGGCTGCGCGCGCCTCGGGGAGCTCGGCGTGGTAGCCATCGGTGTGGACGGCGTCGGTCGAGCGTGTGTACCGGGTGCTCTGCCGTCGGTAGGCGTCGGCGATGACGGCGGTGGTGTTCTCGACACGGGCCGGGCCAGCCTTAGGCCGCTGGGGGCGCGGGTCGTCATGGAGTGCGGCGTAGACCAGCTGCTCGGCGACGTAGTCCAGATACACGCGATCCCAGGCCTCGGCGACGACATCGGAGGGCAGAGCGCGGCTGCGGCGGATGCGCCAGCTGGGGTCGGCGGCGCGCTGTTCAGCACGCACGACAGCCTCGGCGGTAGCGGCGATCCGGAACGGGCGCACGAACTCGCGGCCAGCGCGGATCGCGGCTTCGTCCCGCGGGATCGCCACCTCGAAGATGAGCGCGTTCTCGCGAGCGGTGTTACGTGAGCGGCGGGCCCTGTCGAGGTTGGCCTGCCAATCGGAGAACAGGTGCCGCCGGAAGTACTCGGTCACGATCGGTGGCTCGACGGGTCGGCGGATATGTGCCGCATGGACCGCGACACCGTGGCCGGTGAGCGAGTATTCGTCCGGATACGTCGGGCGGTGGATGATCCCGTCGCGTTCGAGTTCGCCCAGCCGCACGCTGAGGGCCTCGGCGACGGTCTTCGGCAGGACTCGGAGCAGGTCGTACACCTGGCGGGTGCCGTGCGTGTCGAATTCACGCATGATCAAGTGCCAGGCATGACGGCGAGCGCGGTCGGCGATCGCGGCGGGGGCGTGGACTCGGCGGTCGGTCTCAGGCGTCGGGCGTGCGCTCAGCAGCGGCGGGCGGAAGGCGTGCCGCAGCGAGGGCCGCGGCATCTCCGCGACGTCGAGGCCGGTGTGGAAGATCGGTCCGATGTCTTTGATGTAAAGGCCGGGATCGGTAGTGGGGGTGCAGCTACCGATGCGCTGTTCGTGCTCGGGATGAGCCTTGCCATAACGCTGGAGCGCTTTGCGTGCCTCGTCGAAGGGCACGCGGCTCAAGCAGCGTGCGAGCACGTTGAGGACATGGCGGTCCTCGGGCAGCGCGAACGCCAAGGCGTGTGTCACGTGTGCGAGTGCCACTTCGCGACGTCCGGGCAGCAGCCAGTCGATTTCTGCGAGCGCTGCCAGGAAAAGGTTCTCCTGGGGCGGGTCGAGCAGCAGATTGCGGTTCATGAGAGTGCTCACGTGGTGTGGTCCTGTCTACGTGATCAGATGGCGAGATCACCCCGCCGGAAGTGGCCGCTCCCGAAGGGATGTTCGGCTGGTCGGGTGACCAGCCCGAGGGCGTGAAGCCAGGTGGGAGGACGACGCGCGGGAGGGAACGCGCCGTGAGGGCGGCAGCGAATTTCCTGCGCTGATTCGTCATCGCATGTTCCGGCCAGCGCGGCGCGCCCGGGGAAATTCGCTGACGACCGGGCGCGGGCCCGGACGCGCGGCGGCCTCCCACCTGGTAGCCCTCGGATCGGGCTGGTCGCACGACCAGACGGGCATCCCGCGCACCCCGCCCACCTCCCACCGCACCCCCGCCCCGACCACCGCTTCCGGCCGGGACCAGACCGCACGGGCAGCGCAGCGACAACGGAGGTAGGCGGGCGGCGAGGAAGGCAGCTGTCGGTGCGTGTCGGCGGGGCACATGCACAATCGCGGCGACGACACCGGCGGTTGGAGCGTGTCAGATCAGCTTTGCCCTGATCGCGTAGCGGGCGATGGCCGCCGACCGCATCGCGTGGGCAAGTGGCAGTGCTGTTGTGCCGGTAAGGCCGAAGGTGGTTGCGATGTGCGCGGCGACCAGGGTCCGCAGTCGCGAAAATTCCCTGCCGGACAGTTGTGCCACGACGGCCGCCGCGCGTTGCGCGGTGTCCAGAGTGGCGAAACGCACGGGCCGATGTTCGCGCCCCTTATCGTGCACGTACAGAAGGCACTGGCCGTCGTCCTCGCAACGGATAACGGCGAACAGCCGAGTTTCGCGACGTACCGGCCGGAAACCGAGAGACCAGTCCACCGGGAACCGGGCTTCGAATCGATGGGGACTGGCTTGGGTGAAAGTCAGCATGAGGCGTACCTTCCGGTGAGATGTGCTGTCGGATAACGAGCAATGCCGAACGGGCTCCGTGACTGTGAAGACAACCGTCGATGCCGATTTCGACGTGAGAAGTCGCGATGTCCGCGCTGCGGTGCATCGCAGCCAGCTTGTCGGCAGTGGCGTATGTGGCTGCGCCGCAATGCCGTAGGCCGGAATGTGTGCGGTGTACCGAAGGCAAGGTCGCGTGAGGGGCGAAAGGCGTAGCCACCGGCCGGGCTGGTCGGTGGGATGTCGGCGGGTTCGCAGTCGCGAGAAGATCCGGATGGACAGCTGTGCGGCGCCGGGCGCTGCGCGAGTTGGGCGGTGCGCACAGCAGGACGCGAAGCAACCGAAATGCAATGTGCCCGGCATCAGGCCGGGCACATTGGGTCGAGCAGAAGTCCGTAGACTTACCGCCGAGGCGGTTCCCGGCCAGGACTGCCGACATCACCGTCTTCGACAGGACCGAAGAAGACGGTGATGGCAGTCAGTGTATCGGCTCGAGCGCCCACCCCGCACGCAAGCAGCGCGACGGCAGCGGTTTCGCATGACTAGAATCCGGGGTCGCCCGCGGCGTCACTGGCCCACGGGTCGTCGTGCGCGCCGACACCGACCAGCGCGCTGGCGCGCTCATTGTTGGCAGGCGCGCTGCCTGCGCCGAATCCGCCAGCGCGGGAGGTCTTGGTGACCTTCGCAGTGGCGTAGCGTAGCGACGGGCCGACCTCGTCGACTTCGAGCTCGACGACCGTGCGCTTTTCGCCCTCACGGGTCTCATAAGAGCGCTGTTTGAGCCGACCGCTGACGATCACCCTCGACCCGCGTGTCAGCGACTCGGCGATGTTCTCGGCGGTCTCTCGCCAGACGTTGCAACGGAGAAATAACGCCTCTCCGTCCTTCCATTCCTGAGTGTTGCGGTCGAAAACCCGAGGGGTTGAGGCGACGGTGAAATTAGCGACCGCTTGCCCACCAGGGGTAAACCTGAGTTCGGGATCAGCTGTGAGATTTCCGATAACAGTCATGACCGTATCGCCGGGCATCATCTACTCCTTCGCGCTAAAGATACTGTGGGCGAGCGTGTTGCGCACAATTCCGGCTCGGGATCTGAGCAGACGGGCGCGGTGGACTGCCGCCTCGGCACCGGCGGAGCGATCCGCGCGGCACTCGATCTGCCGTGTCGAGCACGGTCGGTGCCGGGCCGTTCTAGGGAATGTCAGTGGCGCTGGGCCGCGCTGGGTGTGCCGGTGACCGTGGGGAGGTGGGGGAGGTCGAGACCGGCGTGCGGATCCGGGAACGTCCGTCCGTCGCGGTACGTGCCTGCACGGTCTGCTCGATCCGGCGGTTCCACTGCGTACGGTGTTGCTGCGAGTGGGTTCGGTGGAATCTGGCCGAGGTGACGTAGCCGTCGAGCATCGAGCGAAGGTCCGTCCGGACGGACGCGTCCGTGCCCGCTTGTGCGAGCGTGCTGTCCAAGAAGTCCAGCGCGTGCTCGTATTCGAAGGTGTCGCTTTCGGCGTTCGGCTCGTCGGTGGCGAGGTCGCGGACGTACGTGTCGATGGCGCGCAGGTTGATAGAATCCGCGTCGTGCGGCGGCCCGTGTTCGTCGTTGACGAATGCGTAGACCGGTATGCCTGCGCTTTCGAGGACGCCGATGAGCAGCGCAGCAACGCCTTCACTGATCGTCATCCCGGCATGGAAGTCGCGCAGCGTGTCATGGGCGCGGAGGTGGGCCTCGTTGACGAACCGCACGCGCGGCAGGTCTGTTTCGCCGGAGTCGATGGTCTCGACCATGTGCCGGACGTGCAGGCGTTCCATCCACAGCAAGCCATCACTGTGGTGGAGCTGGTGAAGGATCGTCGCGCGGCGAGCGCACAACTGTCCGACCAGCTGGTCTACGTGGTCTCGGAAGCCGGCGGGCGCTGATCCGCTCATCGTCGGGTCTTCGGCCAGGTGCTCAGCGCACTTCTGCAATTCCCGCACCGCGGCCGCATAGCCGGTCAACGCCGAATCCAGGGCTGGTCGGCTCACCGTGCCCGGCCACAGCGGCGGACAGTCGACGGCGCCGGTGAGGATGGCGTCGCGCCGAGCGGTCGCGAGTTGCTGATCGGCAGGAGCCAGGACCGCCACTGCCTCCTGGAACACCGGGCCGGTCAGCACCCAGTCGCGGCTGTAGAACAGCTCCCATCGCGTGGGGTCGAGCGCGATCTCCAGTTCGTCGCGCAAGACGCCTCGCTGATCGGCGCCAGGGTCCACGAGCACCGGCGCGTCGGTGAGCATCTCCAGGTCGTCGGCCTGCCAGCACAGGTAGTCGAGCACGAACAACGCTCTCGTGCAGTCATAGTCGTCGACACCGGCCGCACGGAGTCGGGTGCGCAACTGGTCGTGCTCCGGACGCGAGCGGGGGATCACGAGCGTGTCGAGCAGACCGGTACTGGCCGTATCCGGCGGTCGCGCCACCGACAGAATGTGGCGGGCGGCCGCCAGCGCGGCACGTTCTCGTCGCCACCGCAACGCGTGGCGACGCCATCCCTCTTCGGCTGCGGCGTCGAACGCCGAGTCCACCGTGATCACGCGGGCGTCGAGATCGATGACCAATCCGTGTTCTCGCCGGTAGCGCTCCAGTACGCCCTCTATCGCCTGCTGTGCTGCCGTCTCATGCCGCCGGGCGACCAGTTCGCCCAGTGCCGCGGCGAGGTCGTGCTCGCCGGTCAGGTCCCCGATCCCGAGATGGTGGTCGAAGCCATCCGACTCCGTACCAAGATGGGGGGCGGGCGCTTCGTAGCCGCGATACAGCGCTGCCCACGCCAGCAGACACGCCATCTGCTGGCGTTTCCCGAACAGCCGCGGCTCCTGGGCCAGTACCGGGCCGGAAGCCATCGAGCTTGCGGCGCACGGTTCGGCCGTCATCGCCGGGCGGTCCTCGGTGGCGGCACCGGCGCGGTACTGCTCGACGGTCCCCGCCTGCGGGGGTTGGCCGCTACGGGCGGTGGTGGCGGCCGCTGATGTGGTCGGTTCTTGGGGCGAGTGAGGCGCCCGGACGTCGCCGGTGTGCCTCGGCGGCGGGGGTGTTGTGGCGTCGGTGTCGGCGCCGCGGTGGGAAGTCATGCATGGTCCTTGTCGATCGATGCAGCTGCGTTGGTCGGCCGCGGTGGCGTGCCCGCTGAAGGTGGCGGTCGGATCACCGCTGGGGAACCTCGTGACCCCAAGGAGGTTCAAGGAGCGCGAGAGCCTCGCGGGTGAGGACGTCGATGATCTTCTGCCAGCTCGCGGCCTTAAGCTCGTCGTCCTGCCCGTTGGGGCTGGCGATCATGGCCGAGGCGGGATCGGTGGCTTCCCCGGGTGGCCGACCTTGCGGGAAGTGATAGGTCCGGGCCGGGATCTGCCACAGCCGATACCAACGGTTGTCGGTCTTGTTGAACGCTTCGACGACGAAGTCGCTGTGTGATGGGTAGGTGTTGACGCGCAGTGTGTAGAGCAGGTGCACGCCGAAGCGGACGACCCTGACCCGAACCTCATTGACCTGTGCCTTACCTCCGACGATGTCGGCGCTGGTGAGGGTCGGGGCACCTGAACCGGAATCGATCATGAAAATCCTTCGTTCATCGAGATGACCGCCGAGAGGCCGGAGTCGGCGGAATCTGGTGGGTCAGAGACTGGATGGGTCCGCGTCGCCGCGGGACGAGCAAGGACAGGCGGAGCTGCGGTGTTCTCGATCGGCCCACACACGCAGGCCGTCGGCGGCGATGGTCGCGATGAAGATCCAGATGATGAACACCGCGACGGTGGCTGGAACGATGGCGACGCACACCGCGGCCAAGAGCATCGCAAGGTACAGCGCCACCCAGACACGACGGAAAACGTCCTCCATGATGTGCAAGCGGCGACCGGTCCGCAGCTGCCGCGGACTGGGTGCGAGGAATCGCGCGGGCGCGCACTTGCGGCACCGCGCCGTGTCGCGGTGGCGGAAGTACAGGACCGGCGCTGCCGCCGGCAAGGGAATGCAGGCCAGCCACACGTAGGCGTGTACGCGAAGATAGACCGACATGGTCGCGATGCCCGCCGCGATGAGCAGAATCTCCGGGCAAGCACGGCTGATCAGGCAGCCCAGATCCCCGCCCGAGGGACGCCTCACGCGAGATCCGCTGCGGCAGAAGGATACACAGGAGAAGAAAACAGCACGACAATCGGGGCCTTTCGATAGCAGAGGAAGCCCGCACACAGGCCTGCGCTTCCCAGCACGCAGGCACACACCCGCGGTGCAATGGATTGGTGGCGGCAACCACGAGCAGTGCGCCAATGTTGACGGATCCGGTATCCATCACTGGTGCAGGCGGTGGAGGCTAGGAGACCACAGTGGTGGCCGGGATCAGCGTTGGAAGCGACACGGCCGGTTGGGAAGCCTGACGGATGCGGGCCGCGAACTCGGCCAAGGCGCGCGCCGACCAGTCACCATGCGCTGCAAGCATCTCCAGCAGAGATGCGTCCTGGCGAGCGAGATCGTGCGGCGGCGGGTCGTCGAAGTACAGTGCGCGGTGCACGCCGACACCACGCTTGTCGTAGGTCGTGATCTGAATGTGGTCCTCACGGCAGTGGCCGAAGCCTCGGATGTGGATGCGGGCGGCGGCGCGGCGGTCGATGAGGAAACGGTGCGCGGCGTCGAACTCACTGCCCTCGTGCGGGTGGGCGGTGGTGCCGAGCCCGCCGCCGGCGCTCAACGCCACAGCGAACCCTTCACCGCAGTCGCTGTGCCAGTACCGCGCGCCCGGCCGGATATCGGAGTCATCGACGCTCATTCCGGGCAGCACGGTGACCGCATTGCCAGCCAGCCAGTGCTCGACATACACAAGGCGCCGCTGCTGGGCCAGCATTTGTTCCACACGACCCCACACCGCGGCGAGGACACCGGGTGCGGTGTAGGCGGTGAACTCCTGCTGCCGGGCACGGTCGGCGATCGGCATCACGGCAGCTACCCCTTGCTGAGATCGGGCATGTCGCCGCTGCTGACAGGCCCGACTTCGGCGGGGATGATCTCGAACGGGTCGGTCTCGAGCAGCATCAACCTGCGCCCGTTATCCCAGCGGACATCGATCTGGCGGACGGCCGGGTCGAGACGTTTCACCGTGCCGGTGGCATCGATCTCGAGGGGATACTTTTCCTCGGGCATGGTTCCGGTGATTCGGACACGGTCACCGATATCGGGCCAGGGCATGGGGCAACTCCTTGAGGATCTATGGACGGATCACTCGCTGGTGACCAGCGGGGGACGGTGGCTCATGGCGCAGCTGTCGCGCAGTCCCCTCCAGGCTTCGCGTGTGCTGGTTGAGTGGTCGCGGGCGTGGAGGCGAACCAACGCCGGCACGTTCTCGTCTTCGGGTGCGTGCAGTGCGGCATAGACGGTTTCGTTGATCTCGGCGCGGTCTGCGCTGAGTGGGGTGTTGGCGGCCTGCACGCGTACGCAGCGAGGTGATCCCGGGTCGATGTAGACCGGAACGAGGCACCACGTCTGGTCACGGTGCGCACCGACGGTGATGGTGGCCAGCGCATACAGCGGGTACGGGCTGTCGGCGGCGAGCGCAGGTGTCAGTTCGTCGAACAACGGAACGTGCACGCGTGGCTCCGGGTGCACGGAGATGACGCGCATGTGCCCGACGATGAGGATGTGGTCGTTACTGGCGGTGAGGCGTGCGCGGTAATGGCCATAAATGTCCATCGAGAGTTCTCCTTTCCACGGCCGCACGATGCGGCGGCGATGATTACGTAGACGGCGACCGGACAGCAGTGACCGCCCCGGCCTCGGAATAAGACCGCGGCGGGACGGGAGTGGAGGGGAGGGAAGGGAGGCGGTCACCGCGGAATGGCGGCACACCGAAACCGGATGCGGCCGCTCGGAATATCCGCACCGGCTTCAGGCGACCGGCGAGCTTATGGCCCGCCTGCACTCACTCACCGCTGCCGCGGTGCGGAGGCGTGTTCGATGGCATAGAGGTTGTCTGAAGTGATATCGGGCCCCGAGCGTGAGCGACGCGAACGCGGCTCGGGGCGCGCAGACGTGGGCGGGGCTGATGTGGATGGTTAGTGCGCGGCTGCTGTCGTGACCACGGTTGTCGGCCTCGACACGGCTCCCACTGCTGCCGTATCGGCGAGCGAACCTCTCGGCGCTACGGCCCGGGTGATTCACCAGCGCTTGCATTGACCCCGGTGATCGGGAGTGTGTTGAGGTACGGGACGTCGGAAGCCGCCAGTAGCAATGGGGTTCAGTGCCAGCGGCGCGAAGGCTGCTCGCGAGGAGGTCTTTCTACTCCGAAAAGGTGATCAACCTCGCCCGTTCGTAAGTGTCGACGTCACTTTGGGAGCAGAAAGCTGAATCCCCGTCCGAGAAGGCGAGATATCACTCAGGTTGACAGGTCCTGTTCTGCGATGATGACGACGTGGGGGAAATAGCGGAAAATCGGCGCATTCTCCTGCTCATCCGGATTGTCGCAATTGTCCACATACCCGCCTTCGGTGAGGCGGCTCAGTTTATGCCCAGATATCTGCGCCAGTGCGATCATGAACTGTGTCACCGCCTCCGCGCTGTCGGCTGTCACCTCGATACCCGCGGCCTTGTCGTGATCGTCGGGCGGGACACTAAGAATGCGAGCGTGCTCAGTCGCGGACTATTCCAGGGCAAAGCGGATATGACGGCCGGTGATCTCGAAATACTCCGCCGCAGCTGCTTCGGGCACTTCGATGGGCTCTGGGCTGATGGAGGGCTCTACGAACATCGCGGTGGCTCCTTTCGCTGCGGCCGAAGGTCCACGCGATGGCGGACGGGCGTGAGTTTCGCTTCTCTGTTACGCGGGCTGGCCGATTTGAGCGAGGCAGATTAGTCGCGGCGCAATGGACATCCAGGTCGCCGGTCCGATGGGGACCTGGTGTCCTGGGTTCTCGGCAGCGCCGCTACCACGTCGCTGGCACAGAGGGCGGCACACGCGTGGGTGAGGCGCACACGGGTTCAGGCACATCACGGCTGCCGCATCGGGTCGAAGATTCATCGCCACTACGGGCGGATCAACGCCGGAACTGCTGGCTATGCCCGACCGAGGGGTAGGAAAGCCACTCCTGCGCAGCGACGTCCAACGTCGTCGCTGGCTCACACGCCCCTGATATAGCGGCTCGGCGCCGCGCCGTGGAGCTATCCGCATCGAGGGCTACCGCAGGGGTGATTCACCGGCCCGGCCCGCGCCAAAGGCAGGGGACAGGCTGGCTCCGGGCCGGGGCCGGTGAATCTATTCAGGTGGCTTGTGCTGCGGCGATCATCCTCGCCCAGGACTCGAGGATGTCGAAGTCGCGCCCACACAGACCCACGCGAGGGTCGACATGGTGCAGCAACGCCTGCCCATCGTGGTAGTAGCCGACGAAATCCCGGTCGCGTTCACTGATTTCGTCGTCGATCCACGCGAAAGGCCTGCCCGCCGCGTGAGACACAAGATGGCGTGTTTTCCAGAAAGTTTGCTCCGGTCCGGCGTCGTACATGGTGGGCCAGGCCACCACCGGCAGCTCCGGGAGACCGACCTTCGGGGCGATCCAGGTGTTCGCTTCCTCAGACCAGCTCGTCGCCCACGTCAGCTCGTAGAGTTCGGCCAGCCGAAGCAACTGGCGACCATGCTCAGGGTTGAGCCAGACTCGCAACTTCACCCGCCGCGCAGGTTCTCCCGGGTACCGGGAGCACCTGCTGTCGGTCAGCTTCCGGAAGGTCTCGTAGCCGGCGGGGCGGCGCTCACGTTTGGCGGCGTAGGGGTTGAGCGGCCCATCCACGTCGATGTACAACCGAGGCAGAGTCACTTTGAATCTCCTTCTCCTGTAACCGAAGAGCGCGCCTGTGTCGGTCGGCCGGGAACGTCGTCGTTACCGGACACGTTGTCCGGTGACGGAGTTGTGGGGCGCAGGAAGCGACGTTTTCGGCGAGCCGCGGCGGCGGCAGGGTCCTGGCGACTAGGGCGGCTGCGCAGCAACCGGCGCCGCGGCGTCGTAGGCGGTTGGTTTCCGGTAGCGAGTGCGTCCGGTTTGGCGGTGTTGATACGGATCGGGTGCAGCAGTCGCAGCTCGTGCCGCTGACCTGCGACATCGACGCGTGTGCAGGGTTGTCCGACCGCGGCCCGGCACTGCTTGTACGGGCAGATAATGGTCAGTCCGAGCTGCCGTAGGTGAAGGTCCTCCTCGAGAAGGCGGACACGATCTCCACGCGGCAGCGGCCTCACGGTAGTGGTGGCAGGCATAGTCGATCCGATCCTGAAAGGGGTGTTCGAGCGACGGGTCTCGGCCGCGCCACAGAGGCAGCGCGCCTACCCGATGTGGCCGACCTCGCGCAGATCCGGTCGATCACGAGCCGGGGCTCCTTCACCAATCGAACCGCGCGTGCGCGTAGGCAGTCCGTGGCGCTGGGGAAATGCCCAGCGCCACCTGGGGCGGCCAGTCGATTGCTTCGGCGGGCACCGCGCAGGGTGTCGGTGTGGCGGCGGTGGGCGTGGATGGAGATGACGGGACGCGCACGGGATGCGGTCGTGACAACCCCAGCCACACCACGACTGCCGTGCGCAGAGGTCGAGGACCGCCGTTAGAGAGGCCCGGTCCGACGCCGGGAACGCGGGCATCCGTGTCGACCATCGAAACACGTACGGTGCATCGCGCAGCGCGGATCCAGATTTGGGTGCGGGGTCAGCGCTGGCGTCAGGGCGCGTCAGGGGTCAAGCGCCGTAGGCTGTGGGTAGGGGACTGGCAAGGTGATGATCTGGTCAGTCAGGAGTGGAAGATGGAAGGCACAACCGCGCCGCGGAGCGGAGGGCGGCGGCGTCCGATCGTGGTATCGCAGAGACTCGAGAATCGGCGAACTCGCCGTATGGAACGCCATGCTGTCGCACGGGAACGTTTGGCGCGAATCGATGCTGCGGATCGGCAGTTCACCAACGCGTGGGAGTCGATCATGGTGGCTGAGGAATCGCTCGCGCAGGAAATCGCTGCGCTGCAACAGCGCATCGAGAATGCGCGCGCACGAACTGCCACCCTGATCGACGGGCATCGCCGTCAGCAAGCGGAGGCGGCGGCCGCGATCCGCCGTGAAGGGTGCAGCGTGAACGAGGTGGCCGACATTCTCGATATCAGTCCGAAAGAGGTGCGCCAGCTGATCGCCGAGGCTCGCTTGCCCACCGATTTCGACTCGACAGCAGCCGGTGGGCACCATTCCAGTGACGTATCAGTGCAGCCGACGGAGGTGGGGGGTGCTGCGGCCGACCAGGACGCGTTAGCGCAGGGCGCACCACGGAAGCCACGGCAGGCAATAGAGCCGAGGTTCGATCCGCCGGAGACTTACACATCAGATGAGGCTGGGGGCTCGTGAATTGGTAGAGCGATCGGTTCGCTGACGCGCGACAGGACGGGCGGAAAGAGGAACTGCGGCTGCGCTGCCGCGCCGGGTCACGCCAGGCGCCGGCTCCGATTCGTGGGTGCCGGGGTGTAGGCGTGGGTGATCGTGGTTCTGCGGCGTTCGAGATCGACTGTGATCACAGGCATGTCGGTGCAGTAGCGGTGTAAGGCCGAGACGGTGCCGCCGCGGGTGATGCGCGGGTCGCGCACGGCGACGATCGCGTCCGCATCACCCAGCAGAAGTTGGTTGCGGAGGTCGTAGAACCGGGTGGCGGCGTGGTCGCCGATCACCACCAGCCGTGCCACCTGGTGGAGGAGACGAGCGTGGTCGGCCTGCTGACGCTCGGTCCACCGTTGACTCTGGGCCGCGAACGGCTGGTATCCCCAGAGTCTGAGGCCGGCGGTGGAAGCGGCTTCTGCCCACCATGTATCGGCGCCGGTGGCAAGCCCGCTCGAGGCGGTCTCGGTACCGTGGTGGTCGCGGAGC
The DNA here is from genome assembly GCF_015477775.1 of Nocardia abscessus. Lineage (GTDB taxonomy): Bacteria > Actinomycetota > Actinomycetes > Mycobacteriales > Mycobacteriaceae > Nocardia > Nocardia abscessus_A. The sequence goes on from NZ_JADLQO010000023.1 coordinate 33,464, forward strand.
TTGACGATGATGCGTTCGAGTTCGCCGCGCACCCATGGGTGGGTGTCCGGGTGAATGAGGTGTTCGCGGTGGCCGGTGAGCGCGACGCGCGGCCACCGGTCGGCAGGGTCGCCGCGCAATTCTCGGCGCACCCGCATGAGAGTGCGCCCGAGCATGTTCGCTCCAGCGGGTGTCAGCAGGCCCGGACGCAGGCATCGGCCCCAGAAGTCATCGTTCCAATCGTTGCCTTCGATGAGCAACCTGTCCCCGGTCGAGGTAAGCAGGTCGCCCAGTTGAGAGTCGAGAGTGAACTTGCTGCGCAGTATTTCGGCCATCACCGCGGTTTTGGCTTGGTCCCAGTCCGGACGCAACTGCACCTGCCGCCCGAGGGCCTTGGCTCGACGTGGTGTGGGGGCAGCCTGGATCCGCGCGATCGACGTCGGAGTCGGATCGGTGGTCTTGGCGGCCGCGAACGCATGCTCGGCCGTGGGAAACCGGAAACCGGCATATTCGGCTGGGTTCGCGCTGAAGTTCGACAGATAGCCGTAGGTATGCCGGAAGGTGTCGATCACCATCGCCTCGGCGTGAATAGCCATGCCTGCACTGTCCTCTCGGAGTCTGAGAAGCGGATTCGCCTGCTACTGCTACAGCGCGCCGCGGATGGAGTCCTGATGCCCCCGTTGCGCGCCAGACCGGACGTACTGCGCGGTCTGCCCCGGCGCAGCGACAGTCGCCGATATCCGCTGCGGTGGCCGAACACGATGGCGTTGTGGTCGCGCCCGCGCGGTCGATCCTCCAGGTGGCTCTCCTGCTCGAGGGACCGTTGTTGCTGTATCGGATCATGTTGATGCGGCGACACAACGCGCTGCCGAGTTCGTGAAATGGGGATCAGGTGATCAACCGGTACGTTGCGGCTCTGTGCGCCGTACTCACCGTGTGCACTGTCAGTGGCTGCTTCCCTGAAGGGACGGTCACTACAGCCGACACCAGCAGCACGGCAACCGCGTCGAGGTCCTCCGTTGCGGCGGGGCCGTCGTGTTCAGACGTGGGCGGAGTGTTCCACCAGAACTACCCGGACGGGCGCGGCACGTGCGTGTCTGCCAATCCGGTCCGTGCCTGCCACAAGACGCTGGCGGAGTACGAATGGTCGGATCCGGACTATCTGGCGGAGTTGACATTGACGCCGCCGGTGTCGTCCGGCTCCGTCGAAGCGATCGGGTTGGAGATGATTCGCGCGGCGAGTAACCAGCAGTGCTGGCACCTGCCTCCCGATCATTGAGTCATGGTGAGAGTTCCGCACCGCTTATCGGTCGACGGCGCACGAGCATGTCGGCCTTTTGTGGCGGGTCGCTGTCGATCGGGTGTTCAGGTGCGTGAATGTCAGGGTGCGCGGCGCTGCGAGAAGCACATGTCGGACAGCCCCTACCTCGGTGCTTTCACCGAACGACGACCTTCGAGTGGCGGTGGCGGTGAGGCGCGAGGCGACCCGGGTGGAGGCGCTACGCTCGGCGTCAACGGCGGCGGCGAAGCGTTCGCCACAGGTGGCACAACAGGATGATCATGAAAACCGGGATTGCGGCAAGGACCAGCCCTACCGGCCAGGTGATGGCGAGCATCAGGAGGTGAACCTTCTAGTTTGAACAGCGCCTCGACCCGACAGGTGTGATCGCTGGCTGCTGGCTCCTATGAAACATCCGCCCCGCCTACGGATCCGGAGCAACGACACGGCCGGGGGCGTCGTGGACACTCCTGCTCGGCGAGGCCGACCGGGCCCTCCGCGGAGGCCGTTGTGCGGCGCGATACCACGGGGAGGGCGTCGGGGCTCGACTCCGAACGTTGAGAGCGCTAGTGCGGCTTCACCCGGTCGCTGCGGGGCGGTGCGGCTTGTGATCGGTGATCGTGCGGGGAGAATGGAAAGGCAGGGGGCGCTCACCGATCACGTGGTCTGGTGGTGGCATCCATGTTCCGGGCGGATAGTCTCGCCAGACTTGGCGGATGACCTGCTCATCAACGTCGTGCCCGCCGTGTTCCGCGCGGTGAGCGACGTTGGCGATGCAGGTCTCGAGCGAGGCGTACACGTCGATCACCAGACAATCGATGCCGCGGTCCGCGGCCAGGGTCTGCCAGCGCTGAACGTGGTCGGGTTCGAGGTTGGTGGCGTCGATGATGACGCTGCAGCCGCGATCGAGATGCTCGATGCATTCCCGCATTTCCAACTCGCTGACGATGTCTTCGTCGCGGTCATCGAGACGGCCCTGCCGGTGAAAATGCCTCTCACGAATGGTGTCTCGGGAGACGATGGCGGTGTGCGGGCTGCTCAAGGCGAGCTGGGCGGCCAGCGTCGACTTGCCCGCACCCATGATGCCCCGCAGGACCACGATCACTGTTGCACCGCGCGCTCTCGGCGCAGCGTTCATCACAAAACCCTCTCAGTAGAAGATGCGCACACAACCGGGTCCGGTTCGACCGGCCGCCACCACGTGGTGGATATCGCCGAATATCAGCGAGTCGACAGCAGCGAAGCGAGGAAGAGTGCTGTATCTCAACTGCTTTCGAGATGAGCGGGCATTCCGGGCTTCTACGCGCGATGGACCGTCGGTAGGTTCTCGGATGTCGGATAGGCGCTTCGAGACGCCACGGCCGCTCGGAGCTGGCGAGGTCTCGACATCCGGCGCGCGGCACTGGCGTCCAGGACGATCAACGGCGGTCAGCCGTGTTCAGGACCGGCTCCGAGGGGCAGTGGCGGAGGCTCGACAGCGTCTCGGCAGTTTCCAGTCTTCGAATGCACCGTTGTCGGGATCGATGAATCCGTACCGGATGATCTGTGAGGCGTTCACGGCGAGGGCGGTCCCGTCACGACCGACAGCCGGGCAGTGGTCCATGGCCACGGCAGCGCAGTCGGCGTGCAGTGGTGCCGCGGTCAGGGCCCATCCGGTGTCGTCGATGATCACCGTGACAGGTGTGTCCGTCGGCACCGCAACGCCGCAGAATTGGCACAGCATCTCGCGTTGAGCCTTTGCCATGCGGTCTGGATCGACCGCTGTCCACAGAGCCCGCTGATGGCCTTGTTCATCGAGGTAGATGGGTGTGAGCCAGGGCACCGGGCGTCCGAGGTGCGGTCGGTCTGCGCCGGTAGGGCCGCGGTCGATCCCGCAGCGTCGCTGCCAGCGGCCCAGCGGCACCTCCGGTGTAGCGAGGCAGCTCGGCCGTCGACAGGTGACATCACCGGAGGCCAGCTCCAGATCGGGCGGGTGGCCGCAACCCGGGCAGGCCAGGTCGCGGCAGGCAACCCACCGCGCGTCACGGGCGGCGGCCGCAGTCAGGCCGTCGGTGGTCATCGGCTTGTCCTCGTAGTTTCGGTCGCGGCGGTCTCGGTGGCCGAACTGTCGGGCTCTTCGGCTGGAGTGCCATCAATGTGGTTGGTGGGCAGTCGATTTCCATGCTTCCGGTTGTGTGCTGGGATACTTCACCTCTGGCCTGCTCGGCACCACCGGCGATCGGAACGACCACCGTGGAGGGTGCGGACCGCCGGTGAGTCAGCGGCTGGCCGGGGTGTGCGCCGAAGTCGGACCCGATGAGGAATGCGCGGTGCGTTCGACTCGCTGGCCGTGTGAAGGTCAGGGTTTGGCGTCGTTCTCCTCGACGGATGAGGGAGGAGGCAGCGCGGACCACAGCCGGGCGAGATCGTCACCGTCGAGGTCGCCGATTGTGCTGATCGGGCGCTCCAATTGCTCAGTAGCCCAGCCGAGTACGCCGTCAGCGTCACACCCCAAGGTGGTGGCCGCGGCAGTGAGGAACTCCTGCACTCGCTCGTTGGTGGCGGTGGCCGCACGGCGGCGACCAGTCGCGGCGCGGGCCGCCCGTTTGGCTGGGGAGGCGGTGGTCGTTGCGGTGTCGCCGGAAATGGCATTCGCCGGCGCGGGAGCTGGATTCGCGGCGGCGGCACGGCGGCCGACAGGCGTGATCGCGGGTGTGTCGGCTGTGGTCGCGTCCGCAGCTGCCGAGGGGTCGGATGGTATGCGGGGCGGACCGAGCAAGTCGACAGCGTCCTGCGGGTCGGTGTGCTGGTCGGTGGTGTCCGGGCGGGCGCTGGTGGGCTCGTTGGCGGTGTCTGTGCTGTCGGCCAGGCGCAGCCATCCCAGCTCGCTGGGGAACAAGCGCCGCCAGGCGTCGGCTTCGGCGCACTTGGCCAGCATGTGGCATGGCATTTTCTCCCAGCCCTGGGAGGGGGCGCCGCTGAGGGTGGTTTTGACGAACTCGCAGTAGTGCACGACGGCGTCGACGGTTTCGACGCGGCTGTCGGGGTGGGCGGCGGTGAGCGTGTATTGCGCGGCCACCGGCGGGGTGTCGTAGGGCCAGGCGTCGACCCAGCCGCGGGCTCGGTCGTCGTGGAACAGCGGTTTAGAGCTCTGTAGGAGCAGGCCGAGCTTGCGGGCGGCGCGGCGACCCGCGATCCGGAAGCCGTGGATGGAGGTCTCCACAGACCACCGCTCCTCGATCTGCGTGCCGCGCGCGGTGGCGACCGTTTCGCGGCGTTGCAGCAGCCGGATCTGTTCGAGAAACGGATTCAGTCCGGAGGTGACTGCGCCGTAGAACAGCAGATTCAGCGCGGCCGCTGGCGGGTCGGTGCGCCAGCGCGCGATCAGGCGTAGCGCCTCGATCTGGACGTCGGTGAATTCGGTTTGCTCAGGGTCGAGAGCCAATGGTGAGCGCGGCCCCACAACGGTGGGTGTGGACATGAAGCGCACGGTCCTTTCGGTCAATGCCGCAAGCGCAGGTTCGCACGGCGCGGCAGGCGGATGCGGTGGATGCCAGGGCCGTGGTCGGGCCAGGTGTCGGTACCCACGCAGCGGGCAAAGAGGTTCACCGCGCGCCGGTTCTCCTCGGCGGCCTCAGCGATGTCACTGGGGTGCAACTCACAGACGCTGACCACGTGCGGCGCATGCTTGCTGACGGCCGCGAACAGAAAGTGGCGCACCACGAGCCCGCAGCCGGCGATACCCTGCTGGTACCAGTCCTGTTGCAGGTGATAGCCATACCGCAGGACCGACCAAGCGAAATCCTCCGGATCAGCGCTGTCGGTGGTCTTCAGATCCACGACCACCACCCCGCCGTCGACCGAGGGGTGCAGCCAGTCCGGGCGGGCTCGCAGCATCAGCCCGGTCAACGGGTCGGGCCAGTAGAACGACACCTCCTGCCAGCCCTCCGACAACAGCGGCACCAGCGCCGGATGCGTGCGGACCGCGGCTGCCATGGCCTGGGCTTTATCGAAAGTCCGGTGCAGCAGCGGGATGCGTCCGGCCTGGCGGTGCCAGCGGCGCAGCGCCTGGGCACGTTTGGACTTCCAGTCCCGGAACTCGAGCCTCACCACCAGCGGCCCGGACCCCAAGGCCATGGTGTGCACCGCGCGCCCGAACTCGAGGGCCTCGGTGTCGGGGGCACCGTGGAGCTGTTCGTAGCGGAATTGGCATGGGGTGATCCCCGACCACCACAGCCGCCGCGCCCCCGAACTCGACAAGGACGCCAGGTCCCTGAGGTGATAGACGCGTTCGGGCAACTGCAGGTGGATGCCAGCTGTGGGGGTGGCGGAATGCAGAGCAAGCATCACGATCTCCGACGAAGAAGTCCGGCCTGGCGGTGACACAACGCGTTCGGTGGGGGCACGTCGGGTAGAGGTCTGCGCCGCTGGGATGTCAAGGCGACGCTGTCGCGCCCCTGCGCAGCACAGCAGTGCCAGTACCTTTTCCGCGGGATCGGTGGCGCAGGACCCTCTTGGACGGTCTCGTCCGGTAGAGCCAGCTGCGGACCGACAACAGAGCCTCTGGGGCTGAGCTCATCCGCTGCTCGAGCCGGTGGCCGCTCGGGCACCCTGGCCGCCGTCGGTCCAATTTCTTGAGAACGGTGGGTCGGCTATGGCTCCTGCCGCCACCGCGGCGGCCGGGTTACCCGGCACGGTCCGGGCCGCTCCCGGGGGTACTCGAGCAGGTACGACGCAGATGCGTGGCTACCGGCGTGGTTGACCTGAGTCGCGGGTGTCAGCGCAGGTGGATGTGGCGGGGGCGGGCGATGCCGAAGTCGAGGCCGTCGTTGATGACGCGTTCGGCTTCGCGTTCGGTGAATCCGTCGATGCCGATGTGGGCCTCGGCAGCTGCGCGCAGTACCTGGTGTGCTTCGTCGCGGGTGAGCATCCGGGCTCCGACGAGGCGACCGATCGAGCCGGCGGCTGAGAGCAAAGTGTGGTGGCGCTGGCCGCGGGGTGCGGCCAGGATCCGTTCGAACTGCTTGACCAGCGCAGCATGCACATAGGCGTTGACGCGAACTCGGGAAAGGTCGACCGTGGTCGGGGTCGGAAGGGGTGGTGGTGTCAGGGCGGTGATCAGCCAGTCCGGCAGTGGAGTCGGTGACCGGTCATCCAGTAACTGGTAGGTGTTGTCGCTGCGCGAGACGGATCCGGCGCCGACGACGTAGCCGCCGACGCCGCGAGTGTCGATGCGCCACCCCAGCCGTCCAGAGCTGTTACCCAACGTTGGTGTTTCCGGGGCGGTGAAGTAGAGGTGCTCCCCGCCCGAGGGCGTGGCGACGGTGTAGGTGGGGCCCGGGTAGGGATGCCCAGCCTCGGCGGCGATCGCGGCGAGAACCTCGCGGCCGTGGGTCAGGCCGGTCCATGGGGCAGGCGCTTGCTCGCCGTGAGCGGTGTCCAGGTCTATGACGAGCAGCTTGCTGGGTGCGCAGGCGACACCCACGTTGTAGGGACTTTCCCGCCAGATCTGGCGGATCCGGTCGGGATCGACGGTGGCGTGCCGGAGCCAGTGCTTCTCGTAAGCGGGGGTTTTCGCGCGCGGTCGCAGCGGGAACACGTAATGGCCGCGTGCGGCGGCGGTCAGGGCGGCCTGCAACAGGGTGGTGCTGGGGCGGCCGCGGCGAACGGCGACCATCTCGCCAGGGTAGCGCGGGCCGGGATGTGTCCTGCCGCGTCCGGACACAGGCCCGGAGCTCGCTCGGGTCATGGCTGAACACCTCGAAAGAATGGGGCAGGGCAGGGGCAGGGGCGTGGATGCCTCACGCGTGGGTGGCGGCGAATTCCATGGCGGCGACTCCGTGGCTGCCGATTTCGTAGGCGCGGTCGATGTCCTCGACGGTCTGGGCGAAGGAGGTCACCGCGTGCAATACACCCCCGGCTTTGGTGTCACCGCCCCGTATGAAGTGATCGAGGATGCCCTCACGTTCGGCGTTGGTGTAGCCGAATTGGTGGGCGACCAATTCGAGGGTCTCGGCCGGTTTGCGCAGCCGGGTGCCGGCGGTCTCGGAGATGGCGTCGACATGGCGTTCCAACGCGCTCGTGGACAGGAATTCCGCGACGGTGTCGCGCACCTTGGACGCGATGGTGCGCATGTCCAGGTCCCGAGTGTCGGCACCCCAGATGATCTTTCCCTCCTCCAGTTGACTGCCCAGGTGGGTGCGCCGGTCGGCGGCGGGGTTGATGGTGACGCCGTTGCCGCAGATCTGAACGATGACCTTGGGGGTGAGAGTGGTGGCGCCGTGGCCGGTTTCGGAGTTGGTGAACAGCAGCCCGGCGTAGACGATCGGCAAGTCGCGTCCGGCTCGGCCGTTGAACGGTGAACGGTAGTCGGCGAGCAAGTCGTAGGCCATGGTCGAAATCTCGGGGGCGTGCACGTCGATGTAGAGCCGGTGCGGCGAGATGTCAGCGTGGCGGATGTTGTTCGCGCCGAGCCCTGCCTGCTGGAGACCGTCCAGGAACGCGGTGGCCATGTCATGGTGGTCGCGGATGCTGTAGGAGTCCGACAGCACCGCGCGCACGATCCCGCGGGCTTGACGAGATTCGGTGGATCCCCACATCAGCCGCAGCAGCATCCGTCGGTCATCCTGACGGGCCCAGCCGTTGACGTTGGCGTCGTACAACGGCAGGTTGGCGGTCCGGCAGCGTCGCAGATATTTGACGGGGATCTTCAGTTTCTCGGCCAGGTCGGCGTCTGCGCTGCTGGTGGGCAGGTAGAGGCCGTTGAGATCGGCGACACCGTCGGGTGTGATCAGCATTTTCTGTACGGAGTCCGGCAGTGCGCTGGTGTTGATGCCGTCGATGCGCAGCGACCCGCGGTCGGCGCGGATCGCCGAGGCGGGGACCACGATGTCGAGCTTTCGGGCCTGCTGTTTGGCGAGTTCGGTGAACAGGGTCTCGACGCTCATCTTGCGAACACTGAGGTCGGGAAGCGGCGGAAGGACGGCGGGCGCGGTCACGGCGGGACTCCAAGGAAGACGGAAGGGAGGGGACAGCGGAAGGATTCGACGACGACGGGCCGGGTTGCGGCTCAACGGGAAGGCGTGCGGCGGCTTCGTCGACGGCGAGGCGAGGTGGGGACCAGGGTCGAGGCGGTGGTGTCGAAGTCGATCTGATCCTTGTGGATCCAGTAGGGCATGACGAATACCAGGCGGGGTATCGCCCGCCCGGCGCCGGTCCACACGACCTTGAAATGGCTGGCGCGTTGGCGAGGAAGCTGGGTTCGGCCGGTTCCGGTGCCGGTGCGGGGCCTGGCTGGGTCGGTGGCGGCACGGCGCAGCCGTCGCAGGTTGGCGCCGAGACGCCAGCCGACTGCGATGAATGTGGTGGTGTGGCGGTTGCGGCCGGGTTTGGCTGCTCGGCGTTTGCGTGTGCGGCGCGTGTCGGCGTCGGGGCGCGGATCGGTGAGGTCGGGTTCTTTGCTGCACAGGTACAGCAGGCTGCCCAGGACCGGTCTCAGAACCTGTTGCAGGCAGGAGCGGATCGAAGCCTCGCTGCACCTGGCGGCGGTGACTGCGTCGGCGGACCAGTTGGCGATGCAGCTGTCGAGGAATTCGGCGATGTCGACGCGGTCGGTGCGTAGCGTCATCAGGAACCGATTGACCTCGGGTCCGACGCCGCTGTTATCGAGGGTCTCCAGCACGGTCGTGATCCCGAGGTAGTCGGGATCGTCGTGGGTGCTACACAGCATTCCGTCCCGGTCGTCGGCGATCCCGTGGAGCCCGTAGAGGAAGTACCCGAGCAGTCGGGCGGGGCGGTCGTCGGTGGTGCGGCACGGGATGGGGTCGGCGAACACGACCAGCGGGTCGCGGTAGGGCAACTGGGCCACGATGTCGGTCGGCATCGCTTCGGCTGTCGCGTCGGCACACTCGGCGGCAAGAGTCGGGTCGACCAGACACGCGATTCGTGAGCCCCGCTGCCATCGAATGCCGACCGCCGCGGTTTGCAGGACATGGTTTCGCTCCGCGGGCGGCAGCAGCGTCCGGCTCGGTGGCGGTGCCTGCCGTATCAGCCGCCCGGCGGCGATGTGCGACACCGCGTGGGTGTCGCCGAACTGGTCGGCGCAGAATCGCTGTGTGCGCACCACATCCTCGATCACGGTCACCACCGCGGCGGCCGAGTCGAGCGTGACGGTCGCGCCGTCATCAGCCATGGTCGTTCCTTGCTTCGTACACGAAAAGCGCACCACCACCGAGCGCGGCGAGGCTTCCGGCGGCTCGGGTGGGAGAGGCGATGAACTGACGGCGAAAGCTGTTGCTGTGGTCGCCTGCTCACCGGGGCCAGTGCGAGCTGTGGTCGTTGTGCGCTTGCCTGATGCGCGTGGTCGGTGGTGAGGTGTGTTCCGTCCCGGGTGTCGGGACGGAACACACGAGATCAGCGCTCAGGCAGCCGTAGCCGGTATGTGCTCACCGGTGGCCTCGTCCTCGCCACCGATTTCCTCGCCATCGCTGACGAGGTCGGTGTCGAGCTCGGCGACCTCCAAACCAGCGTCTGCGCTTTCCGATTCGATGTCGGTGGTGGCCTCGTCCTCAGTGGCGGAACCCGCGTCCTCGGTGCCAGTGGCGGCAGCGGGTTCGGTGACGCCCTCGTAGACCTGGTCGGCGGTGAGTTCACCGGTGAGGATCCGGTCGTAGGGTGCGGCGGAGTATCCGTCGGTGGCCAGCAGACCGATGTAGTCGGCCCACAGGGGTTCGCGTGCTCCCCGCCAGCCCCTGGCCTTGGCCTCACTGGCCTCGAGATTGGGCAGGATGTCGGCCTCGAGCGCCGCGACGACTCGAACGGCGGTGTAGAGCAGCCCAGCGTTGTCGCGCGCCTGCACACCGGCACCTTCGCGAGCGCCGGAGACGTGCGCGCCGAGTTCGGCGGCCAATTGCCGGGCGTGGTAGCGGTCGATGAGATCACCTTTGGCCACGGTGAGCCCGATCAGCGCGCCCATGCCCGCCGGGATCGTCTTCTTGTTGGTGAACCAGTTCTCGACGATCCACTTGCGTCGGACCTTGGCCGCGGCAACCGATTTCATATTCAGCACCCGCGTCCGGTTCATCTTGGCGGCGCGTTCCGCGGCCTCGCGCTCCTCGCGTTCGTAGCGCTGCGCGATCGTCTCCCCGGGCCCGGTGTCGCCATCGACGGCGTGATCGCTGCCGTCGTCGGGTTCGGTATCGGCGGGCAGTTCGTTCGGGTCGATGGTGAGGTCGGCGGCGTCGAGGTCGAGGCAGAAGTAGCTGGGCTCGAAAGCTTCTTCCTCGCGCACGTCCCGGATGTGCAGGAGTCCGGGATCGGCGGTCGCTTCAGGGAAGCTGCGGGTGTAGTCGTCGATGGAGTCGGGGTCGACGGGTTCGCCGGTCTCGGCGTGCACGATCCGCTGGGTGAGCACGACCGCGAACGCGTCCGGGTGTGCCATCGCGTCGGCTTCGCTCGCGCGCTCACCGGTGGCGGTCAGCAGCATCTCGAGCGGCAGCCAGTTCTCGGGATCGTCCGGGAACTCGGCGAAGACCACGAATCCGCGATCGGCGTAGCTGGTGGACGCCGTTTCGAGGGCGGCGGCGACACGCTGGCGGGTGGCCTCGGCTTCGGCGGCGGCCGCTTCGGCGGCGGCCCGCGCTTCGTCTTCGGCGACCATCTCGGCGAAGACGTGGTCGAACAGGCCGTCCAGCTCGGCCTGGATCAGCCGGGCGGTCTTGTCGGGATCGTCGGCGTAGCGGTCGGCGTCGGCGGCGTGGAAGATGTCGAACTGGTGACTGAGAACCCGGGCGGTTGCGGTCGCCGAATTCGCGACTTTCCGGTATGCGCGGACTTCTTTGGCCGACATTCCGAGGTTGGCGCCGATCTCCTTCACGGTGGCCTTGACCTCGAACAGGGCCGCGGCCGCGGCGAGGCGGTCGGCGTCGTCCTGGGTAAGGCGGTATTTGCCGGTGGAGAACTGCAGGCGCACCCGCTTGATGACGCGCTGCTTCTCGCTGGCGTCGGTGTCGGCAGGCAGGGCGATGATCCACGCCTTGCGGATCTTCTCCTGCGGCTGGTCGCCGGCGGCGCGCTGCAGCGCGCGGGTCCGGTGCCAGCCGTCCTCGACGACCAGCTGTCCGTCGATGACGCTGACGATGATCGGCAAGTAGTTGCCATTGCTGGCCAGATCGGCGTCGAAGTCGGCGTCGTCGGGCTTCTCGGGACGGTTGGGGCCCCGCACGAGCGTGCGTGGATCGGCGAAGTAGCTCGGATAGGCCGGTTCGAGGTCGGCGAGCACCTCCAAGGCGGTGCGCGGCTCACCGTCGTCGCCGGGAGCGGAGATCTGGTCCGGCTCGGCGGTGTCGTTGTCGGTGGAGGTGTCGTTGCGATCCTCGTCGGGATGCTCGCGGTCCTCGTCGCTGAAGTGCTCGCCGAGACCGATGCTCTCGGTGGGATCGGTATCCGGTTCGGCCGTGGTGGCGTCGTCGATGAAGGTAGTCATCGGTCCTCATTTCCTTCCATTCGGAATAATTCGGGTTGGTGAGCGGGGCGACCGCGCTGTCGCGCCACTCGTGGGCCGGGGGCAGGGAGATCTCGATAAGGCGCGGTCGTGAGGCGCTCGACGGGGCGTACGGGTCTGCAGAGGGCGAAACTTGTTGCGGGCACCCGGCAACGCGACTACCGATGGAGGTCATGCCCCTCGCGGAAGCGTTGCTGTGCTCCCATTCGCTTACAGCGCCGGCTTCGCGCACTACCTCGACGAGACCCGGGTCGCTGTCGTGCGGTCTGTCCGGGCGATGTCGGGCGAGCCAGGTCATGGGGGTGGTTCATCAGGCGTTGTGATCGCAGTGAGCCGAAGAAGCTGGACTTCCAGGGGCGGTGGTGGCCGTGTTCGGCGCAGGCCAGACGATCGCAGTCATGGTGCGTGGGCCGACATCCGGTCGGTGGTCGCCCGCCTCCGCGCGCCGGATCCGTACAGATGTTGTCGGTCTCGACGAGGTGGTGGCGGCGGTGTGGGGCAGGGTGACAGGCGAACGCCTCGCGTTGCGGTACGGCGATAGCATTGAAGCGGATGTCGTCGACTCGCCTCGAGGATGGTGCGATTGCCGCCGAAGGCGATCTGGGCCGAGACCGATTTCACGATGACACGGTCGCGTCGAGATGGTCGTTCAGGTCGTGAGCGCGGAGCTTGCTGGCGGCGCCTGATCACCGGCCGAGAGCGACGGCGACGGGGCTGTCTCATCGGCCCGCGGGTGGGCTCGGCGGCGGGAGAAGCGCATCAGCAGGGTGAGGACCGCGTTGAGGCGATCGGTGATGGCGTCCACGAGTGCGAACAGTCGTTGCCGGCCGTCCTGTAGTTCGGTGAGATCGGTGAGGTCGTGGATGCTGGTTAGGCCGGGGTCGGAAACCTGGAACAGGTCATCGACCATCATCGACAGGGTCAATTCGCCGTTGTGGATCAAGAAGCCGTCTTCGTCGCAGCTGAACGCGGCGAAAACCACCAGGGCGACGTCCTCGATATCCAGCCGCCACAGGTCGCAGGGAGCGGCGTCGATGAGGTCGCGTACGAAAACGAGTCCGTTGTGGTTATCGGTCGGTTGCCACTGCTCGAGTCGCTGGGCGATCTCGGCCATCGTGCCGCCGTTGTTGAGCTTAGCGGTGATGCGGTCGCGATCGTAGATGAGTTCGGGCATCAGCGATCCTCTAAGTGCTGTAGGGGCGGATTGGTTGTTCCAGTGCGGCGCTGAGTTGCGAGTTGCGTTGCTGCCACCAGCTGACACCGGAGCTGGGCGGTGTACTGAACTCGCTTGGCGTTTGTGCACCGGCGAAGAAGGTCGCTTCGGGCGGCGCTGCCGTGTGCGCCAGGCAGGCGGTGCGCGGGGTCAACGCCGACCGCCGGTGGCCGGGTTGTCCTCGTCGCGGAGGTCGACTCGGTGTGTTGTGCCGTGGGAGTCGGTCACGTGGAACACCGTGGCCCTCAGTTGCTGGGTCTGCTGGATGCGGTGCGCCTCGCGGGCCGCGGCGAGCGGGGTTTCGGCGGTGATCTCGATGTTCCAGGACACCTGGAATTCCTCGCCATCTGCCGGTGCTCCGAGTCGGGGTCCGTCGCAGCTGGGAGGTCTGCACGGGGTGTGGTCGTCGGCGGGATCCTGGAATGTGGAGTCCTTCGCGGAGGTGGCTGGGATGCCGCAGGGGGCGGCGGTGATGCCGGCGGGGGAGGTCAGAGGGATAGCGGTGCGGTCGCGGATCATCCGGTTGTTGCCACGGGTGACGGGGTCGGTTTCCGAGCCTGGGTAGGCGAACACGGGACGCGACAGCCGCCATGCCCACCGGGCAGTGGTGCAGGCGCCACCGCGGTGCAGGGATGTGATGACGACGGTGGCGCGTGACAGCGCTGCGACCAATTGAGCCCGATAGTCTCTGCCCAAGCCCGCGAATCGAGTGTCGGGAGGATAGGCGCTGACGATCAGGCCACCGGCTTCGAGTTGTTTGTCGAACAGTTCGCGGTGTTGGTGCGGATGCGGATGGTTCGCGCCGCTGGGCTGGATGGTGAGGGTCGGTGCGCCGACGCGCAGCGCGGTGGCCAGCACACGTGCCCCGGTACCGAATGCGCCGGTGCCGCAGAGGCCCCATCCCTGGCGGTGCAGGTGCTCGACCGTCGCGTCGATGACGTCGTAGTCGGTGGCCAGGGCGGTACCGACAACGGCGATCGCGCTGTCGGCGACCTCACGCAGAGACGGTGCGCCCCGCACCCACAAGGCCAGCGGCGCAACGAACTCCGAGTCCGGGTCGGCAACCGGACCTGGAGGCAGCATGTCGGCAGGCCATTCGTCATCATCGGGCGTGACCAGTCGGCCCCCGGCGGCGTAATGGGATGCCAACAGCCGCGCCGCGTGGCCGGCAGCGGCGCGTTGCAGGATCGAACGGTCGACACCCACGGCGTTCTTGCGTGCGAGCATCGCCGCGGTGTCGGTGACGCCGTGTGTGGCGACCAGCTGCCACAACGCGTCCGCCGGTCCGCGGGCGGCCACCGACAACAGAGCCCACGCGAGTCGACGGGGATACTTGGTCGGGTCACATTCGAGCTGGTACGCAGTGGAATTCAATGGCGTTTCCTTGGGTCGAGGCCGCAGCGGACAACGTCGGCTCACACAGGGCGCAGACCTCACGGCGATGCAATGGTGTGAGCTGCGCAGAAGGTGAGCTATGCGCGGGCAGCCACCGGCGGTGTCCGCGCCGGGTTGGCGGCGGGAGGCCCGCAGCGGTGGAGGTGGTCGGCAGCGGTCATGTCGAGTTCACGCAGTTGGTCGGAGGCGTGTGCGGCCCAGTGGTTTTCGAATCGCGGCGGCTGTTTGTCGGCCACCAAGGCGGGAATGGCGACGTAGAAGCACTCGACTTGCGGGTATGTGGTCGACTGTGGTGGGCGCTGCGCCAGCCATAGCCGGGTGTGGTGACGGGCGTCGGTGACGGTCGGGATACCGAGAGATCCCGCGAGCCGCTGCAGCATCTGCTGGGTGTGTTCGCGCGTGCCTCGCAGTGCGACGTCGACTGATCGCCGAGCGGTGGCGGGAGCGAAGTAGACCCGCCGCAGCCGATACAGCGCCCACGGGCTGTGAAAGATCTCGTTCTCGGCGAGCTCGAGGATCGCGTGCGCACCCGCGGCGCGTAGCCGCTCGGTCAAGGTGTCCTCCGGGCCGAACAGCCCGGATTTCGCGTTCAGTGCTAGGGTGACGTATTCATCGACGACATGCCGATATGATTCGGAGGGTTCGGCCTGCAGTCGCGCGAGCTGGTCGGGCCACTCGAGTTTCGATACAAAGCAGCATTCCCGGCACAGCGATTTGGGCCACCACACGCCGAAGAGCTCGTAGAGATATTCACGGCAATGCTGCCGCGTCCACCGGACGTCATGGATGGGATAGACCATCTGCCGGTGCCCACCCAGATCGAGGACGGACTCTCGGGCTATCCTATTTTCTTCCTCGGCGTTGTAGCCGATCGCATGCAAATACGGCCGGGTCCCGAGTTCACGGTCGCGCCACGTATCCATGGGCCAGCCCTTGAATTTCAATGTGCATTTCCGTTTTCCGCTGCGCTGCGGCTGGACAGCGTTCGCGCGGTTCTCGTCACTGAGAGCGTAGAAGCCGTGCTTCTTAGCGTCGAAATGCATGCGCTCCGGCTGGCGGGTGTCCTGCAAGACGACGATTCCGTCCTCATTGCGCGGACCCGCGCGAGCGACCTCGACGGTGCGAATATTGTGGGCCCGGAAAAGAGGCAGCACGTAACGTTCCACCAGCTCAGCGAGCGAGGTGAACTCGTCACCCGTCTGCGCGGTCACGACAATAAGGTTCGACAGATCCGGCAGCAGGCACGGGTGCCGGAAAGTCGGGTCCAGTATTGTCCGGACGAGCGCGGCGGTCGACTCGGCACCCATTCCATAAGACCAGACCAGCAGCATCGTCTCGTCATCGGTACCACTGCCGGTCCGGGTCGGCACCGCGATATCGAACAACCCATCCAAGTCGGTCATAATTCATCCCGAGGGTGTAAGTCGCAAAAGGGAGTCGCCGTCACACCTGAACCACTCCGAGCGAAACGGGAGCCGGGAGCGGTTCAGGATTCGATGATGATGTTCAGGTCGTCGCGGCCGATGGCGATATCGGCGCCGCCTCCAGCGTGTTTGATATCGACGATGTCGTAGCAGGCACGGCACACGACACCTGTCGGCGAGTCGGCCGAGCCTTTTCCGTAGGCGTGGCAGCACGGTGTCAGGGTCACCAGACTCGTGGAGCCGTCGTCGATCACGACGCAGCCCTCTTTGTCCACCCCGACGATCTGGTGAAGCCGATCGGCGATTGTGTTCGGCAGTCGCAGTGTCGTTTTCATCGGTGAGATTTCCTTGTCCAGAGCAGGTGCGCGATCTGCGCGATGGGCCGCAGTGGTGTCTGTGCGGGGTCGCGAGACGGCGGCGACCGCGGTGGCGTACGCGGTGGCGAAATGCGCATCGGTGGCGTTGGTGAGAGTGTGGCCGGTGGGGCGGTCGTAGATGCCGATCGACCATGGCCCAGGTGATTCATCGACTTCGCTGCCGACCAAGCCGGACTCACCATTGGTGGCGTAGAGCTCATGCTGGTCGTCGAGTTCGACCACCAGCCCGGTGAATCCGGCGCCGTGGCCGGTCACTTCGACACGGGGCGAATGTCCGCGGGCGCGCAGGAACTCGATCTCGCTGGCGTAGATCTGGGCCAGTTCCCGCTTGAAGTCCGCGAGGGTAGGCCGCACGCGGGCACGGCTGCGGAAGTAGTCGCGCAACGCGTACAGGGCGTTGCGTGCTTCGTCGGGGTAGCGGTGCGGGTCGGCGTCATCGCGCACGACGGCGGCCGCGTCGAGCAGCCACTGCGTGTCTTCGATCAGGCGGGTGGTGTGGGCGACATCGATGCCCGCACCCCAGTGCTGCAGAGTTGTGTGCTGTTGGGCGTACGCGGCGGCGACGGTACGGGACTCGCTGTCGGTGAGGGCGTGGTCACCGTCTCGGCAGGCGGTGAGAACGCGGGCGAGCTCGAGATCGGACGCGTCGAGTACGTCGGGAGAGTCGGTCATGGCAGGGCCTCGCAAGTTCAGTGATCGCAGTGTCTGGCCGGCGGGCAGCGATGCACCGCGGGGCGGACCGGCGACCGAGATACATCCGATGGGTGGTCATTTCGGCATGGCTGCCAGTACGTGCGGTCGGTAGCCTGCGGCGGTCAACTGCCGCAGCAGGGGTGCGGCTTCTTCGTCGGTGGCGGGCCGTTGCTGGTCGACCCAGGCTGCGTGCACGCGACGGCGGCGACCGTCGGCGGTGAGGGCGTCGTAAAGACGCTGAACGGTCGCAGCTTGGTCGAGCAGGATCGCGGCGACCTGGTCCAGGTCGAGGTCCCACACGACATACACCGGCCGGCGTGGTGGTGGCGGCTGGTTGGGTGCGGTGTAGGAGTAGGGAAGCCCTGCCCGTGCACTGTCCTCGGAGGCTGCGTCCCAGCCCTGCCGGTACTGCGTGATGATCTCGGCAACGAGGTCTGGATCGGCCCCCGGGTCGGTAAGGAACGGAGCGACTTTCTTGTGCAACATCGGGGAGGGGTGCTCGAGACCGGCGTAGAAGCCCTCACGGCCGAGCTGAACCCAGTCGTGGCCGACGGGGCCGGGTTCGGGTGCGGTGAGCTCGGCCAGCAATTCGGCGATCCGCACGGCGTCGGCTGCCGCGACGTCGATGACGAACCGGAAAGGGCTGCGGTGGACATCGACGTGGATGGCGGCGATTCCGGCGACCGGCGGTCGCACCGTGATGGTGTGGTCACCCGGGGCGTAGGTCGCCGAAAGAGCCGCTGCCACGGCACCTGCGTAGCGGGCGGAGCCTGTGCCCGGCAGGCGATGAGCAGCAGCGGGATCGGTGGCATTCATGAGGTGCTCCTGACCGCGGTCAGTTCGGGGGTGGCGGGAGGATCGGCGAGTATGCACGGGTGGGTTGTGTTGGAGAAGGCGGGAAATGGCGCTATAGCTCGTGTGCAGGACCAGTGCGGGAGCTGGATGAGACCGGTCTGCGCCAGGCCGCTCCGCAGCGGATGCCGGTGAGAACACACCCTGGTCGGGCCGGAAGCGGAGCAGCAACCTGTGTCAGGCACCCTCGCGGGCGGCGCGGTTGCGTTGTTCGTCGATGACTCTGGGGCGATAGCGACGGCTGCGGATACGGATGCGCGGACAATGAGCTGGGTGTCGCCGTTCTCGCCGATGGTGTAGCTCCCCGAGACCGGGTCGCCGGTCGACCCGAAGTGATAGGCGGGAGCGCTGGATTCGTCGCTGACGGTATGGTTGGTGCTCGGCAGGCGCCGGGTCAAGACAGAGGTGACGGTCTCGCGCTTCTTCTGCCACGCCGATACCCGCACAGCATGCGCTTCGGCGATCGTTTCCCGCATCCGAGGAATGCGCGGGTCGCTCAAGCCGGCCGCGATCGTCGCGGGATCGTGGGAGGTGTCGCAGGCAGCGTAGTGGCCGAGAGTTGGTGCCGGACCGCGAAGTCCGCGAGTTCACCGAAACAGGCCTCGCATTCCAGCAATCCGGTCGGTGCACCGTCGCGATCGTGTACGAGTGTGACTTGGATCTTCTCGTCGGGGACCAGGGCCGATCAGATACGCAGTGCAACGGCGCTCGGTCGGCGCCCCCGCCAACGCGGTCCACCCGCCGGACTCGGTCAGGGGCGCGATGGCAGCCACCCACTGGTCCACGGTCCGGAAACTATGCATGATGCGTCCTTTCGAATAAAGTGCGCGCCGACAAAATCTGGCGTCGCCTGCGGCCGCCGCTGCGAAAGGCAGACTGGCGTCGAGCGCGCTTCCAGGGCAGCGAACTGCAAGCGCGGCGAATCGCCGCTCACTGTCTGAAGCGAGGCGACGCGAGAATCTGACTGCGCACCGCCGGGGCATGCGCGACCTGGCTCACTCCGGCCGTGCGACGGCTACGACGGATACTGCTGGTCCGAGGGACCCTTCGCCGCAGATGGGATGCGGCTGCACTGTTTCATGCCGACGGGGCATGAAGCGGAAGGTGTCCGGTGTGGTGCGCGTCCCGGCTCACATGGATTGAACTGATAGTCCTGAGCTGGCTGATCAGTTGCCGTACTGGGCATGCCAATCGCCGTGTTCGCCCTGGTGGTACTTCGCTCGCCCGCAGCGGCGTGGCTGGTAGCCCGCTGTCGCGGAGTTCGAGGGCTGGAAGCCGCAAGGCGGATGCACCCAACCGGGCACATGCCAGAGCACCTGCGTCACTGCGCCGTCACCGCTTACGGTGGTGACGTGGTCGGCGTCGGCGTAGCTGTTCGACTTCCATGGAAACCGCGACGAGTCGATTCCCGCCGCGTCCGCGGCAGCCGTGAGCGCGCCGTCGGGACGGTAATCGACGCGCAGAGTGATTCTGTAGCGCGCGGTGAGCTCGGCGTAGATGGCTTCAGTCAAGTAGGCGGTGAATGCGGCCAACTGGTCACTGGTGATCGTGTGCGCGTCGGCACGCAGCCTGGCGGCGACGACGGCGCTCGGTTGTGTCGGATGTACTGGTTGGCCCGGCGCGGCGGAGACGAGTGTCGGCGCGCTCAGCTGCTGGGCCCACCAGTCGGCGGCAGCTTGTGCGGCGGCGCGGTGTCCTTGATCTTGCCGCGGTCGGTGCACGACCCGATATGTGACCATCCGCTGGAGATGGGCCTCTCCGGGCGCTGGTTCGAGAGACTGCCAAGTTACGGCGCTCGTGGCGGCTTCGGTAATTGCCGAGCGGCCCTGAGGTGGCAGCGGTGAGTGATAGGAGTCCAGAACCTCGAAAAGCAACTCGTAGCTGGGGCATTCGGTGATCGAAAGGATCTGCGCGTCGCTGGTGGTGCGAACAAGGATTAGCGGGAGCGGCTGGCCTGCAGTGGCGGGCTCCATAGCAAGACCTTTCGAAAGGGATTTGAGTTGCATTTATTCAGATCCTCAGTGGGGCAGTCCCGTTTAACCACGGGTGAACGACTACCGCCAACCACGACCGACAGTACTGGACCACGGCGCACCGGCGACACGGGGCGCTGCGGGCACTTCTTCGAGGAAATCCCGGGAACCAGGGTCCGATTCGATGCGACCGTAGACCTGCCGGCGGTGGTCAACTGCTGCTGCAGAGGTGCGGCTTCCTCGTCGGTGGCGGGCCGTTGCTGGTCGGCCATGCGGCGTGCACGCTACGGCGACATCGTTTGGTGGTCAGCGCGTCGTAGAGACGCTGAGCGATCGCCCTGAGTGCTTCGAGGCCGCGCTGCGACGGCGGTTCCGACGTCGAGCGCAATTTCAGGGCAGGGAGCCGGGAGATCGCCTGTCACCGCCTTTTCGGTGGTTGCTGGGACGTGAGATGTTGACTGTCCGCCACTGCGGGTGGCCACCGCCCCGGCCCAACCGCGGCCGCCTATATGACGTACAGGCGTGGTGATGGCGGCGGGGTGAGAGGTTCGCCGACACACGAGGTGCACTGCTCAATCGGCGATCGAACCGCACGCGAATATTGTTGTAATGCAGCGCTATTCGCGTCGGTGTCGGTGTAATCGCCGTGGCCGTCGTCGATGCGGCGGGGACGGTCGGGCTGCGGTAGGTGCAGCCCGGGTCATGCATCCGACCCCATCTGACTGCGGAATTGTTCAAGCGCCGTCAAGTACGCAGGGGTGTGCTCCCCGCGGGCCATGTGCTCGAACTCGTGAACCGCCTGCCGCAGCTCACGTCTGATCTGCACGACCGCATAGTGGCAGGTGGTCTTGTTCTCGCCCTGCCACCGCTCCACCTCGGCGTGTACCTCGACGAGCTTCGGCAGGATCTGGTTCGCGAGCTGCCTCAACGCCTCGTTCACCGCGCGTCGACCTTCTCGACGTCCGAATGCTGACGGTCCTCGCACGCGTCGGCGGCCTTGTAGTCCAGCCAGATCTTCGCCGCGTCGACCACGCCCAACAAGGCGAGCAGTCGAACCAACGGTTCGGCCTCCTCACAGTTCAACCGGTGCGCCAATCCTCCGGACGTGTCGTGAGCAGACCACACCGTGCGGAACTCCTCCAGTGCGGCCTGCAACTCGGGCGTCATGGGGTGGACTGCCGGGACGTTCTTCAACGACGAGCCACGTGCGTGCAGGCTGTCCTTCACTTCGGCCATGGCTTCCGGCCCGAAGTTGGGAATGTCGGGCAGATCCGATTCCGTACGGTCGACCAAGTCGCCGGTAGTTCGAAATCGCCACAGTTCCAATCGCTTATGTGTTCGCGCGGAAAGCTTGATATCCGCGATCCTATCTGTATCCATAGGTTATCCTCGCAATTACCTCTAGGCGCGAGGTGCGCCGCTCCGCGCGGTGATCCACTTCCACACCTTCACCTCGTCCGCCCCTCCGCGCATCCCAGGGATAGGAGCGAAGTAGCGGCGTCCGCAGTCCGAGGACAGAGTGAACCGAGACGCCTAAGGGAGTTACCCATGGGCGGCTCGATCCGTCGCCGGACGGCTGTTGCGTGAAACAGCACGTTCGATGGCAAGGACGGTCTCGCTTTCCGCTTGATCATGGTGAAATTGCGGAGTACGGCTAGCTTTTGGTCGAGTCGTCCGCCTCCACCGAAGGCAGCAGTTCGACCAATGCCCGAGCCGCGCGCACACGCTGATAAGCCGTGCCGTCGTCAGGCTTCTTGCCCTCGGCGTGCCAGCACACCCAATAGCGCTTATCGGAGTTGTAAGCCCTGCCGAGTGCGCCCTGCATTTCTCTGGACTCGTGCCGTCCGAACTTGCTCCAGAATTCCCCGAACGCTACCGCCTCGAACGCGTCCAGAAATGGGCCGATGTCGTAGGCGTATGCGGTCGCCTTCGCCCGCTCGATAACCGCGATGTTCTCGAACATGCACCCTCTCATATTTCAACCCGCACAGATATAGCGCGGCACTTGACGGGCATTCGCTTGCGCCCGGCTGTCCCCGCTACTGCGACACCGGTAACGATTCGACCTCGAAGGACAGGCCCGCGATGGCATCAGCGTGTGAGGTCGCGGCCGCCACCGGATGCGAGTCGGGCGATCGGCGATGTGTCCCGTAGGGCAGCCCAGGGCGCACCTTCACGCTGACGTGCGGCGTTGCGATCGGTCGAGTCTTG
Organism: Nocardia abscessus; assembly: GCF_015477775.1. GTDB lineage: Bacteria > Actinomycetota > Actinomycetes > Mycobacteriales > Mycobacteriaceae > Nocardia > Nocardia abscessus_A. The sequence goes on from NZ_JADLQO010000023.1 coordinate 55,340, forward strand.
GTCGGTCCGGCCGCTTCCACGGAGCAACGGGCCGGGACATCGGCTGGTGCTACACGCGGTGCGTGCACACTGGCTAGGCGGCGGTGGTGCGCGATGGGGGTGCGCTCTGGGCGCTCCGCCGCAATTCCGACAGGGGCAGTGTGTATTTCACGCCGCCGCGTTGCTTGGTGAGGACCGAATGGTCTCCGAGCAGTTCTCGCAGCTGGGTTTCTTGTCGTTCGGCCTCGGCGAAGCGTTCGGGGAACACGCGCAAGGTGTGGCGCCATTGCCTCTGGCCTGCGCGGACACAGACCCCACCGCAGTTGTTGTGGCTGTAGCCCAGCTCGTACAACCGCGGCGGCACCAATCCGCGAGAGCGGCAGTCATCGAGCATCTGCTCCTTGGTCAGATAAGGAGTCTCGGCCATGGGAAACTCCACTCGCCACGGCGCCCACCCATGGACGACTCCGGGTTCACGCCGCCGCTCGGCCCAGTCCAGCCCGACATACAGGACGGTGTCGGCCGGATCGCAGTGCTGTTCCAACCAGCGGCGGCAGGGGACCTGCTTGAGCCACTTCGAGCACGGAGCCAAGCGCGAATTCCCGATGAACCGGACATCGGCGAACACCTCCCACGGCGTGCGACCATCGCACACTCGCACCAGCGGCGCTCCCAGGTAGTCGACGGCGTCCGACAGGAATCGGTGCAGATCCTCGTCCTCAGCCAGGGTATCGGCGAACAGCAGCACCATGTTGCTGGTGCCGTACCGCTCTGCCACGCGGACCGCCGCGGCGAAAGAACCGATGCCGCCCGACATCTGCACCACCCGCTTCGGCCCTGACGCGCCTCCCTGTTTTTCGTCGGCCTGCTCTTCCGAGCGTATTCGCCCGACGTGTGCCTGCCAGCGCATGCGGTTGGGGCGGCGCCTCCGATTTGCGGACCGGTGAGGGATGCGGTCGAGGTGGTTGGCGCGATCGACAGAATTCGTCATAAATGCCTTCGGAGTGGTGGGAAATAGATGAGGCCAACGACCGCGATACGCGGCGACCAGAGGGTCGGGCCGGGTTGTCGACAACGACGCCACGACGAGGTCGGTGCGCCCCTCGCGTTCTCGCGTTCCGTCGGGCGGCCGCTGTTGGTCGCGCTACAGGCAACTGCCGCCCCGATCACCCTTCACGGCAGCGAGTACGCACGGGTGCGTGCCGCGCACCCCGGGCCTCAGCTACACCCTGTATCGGCACCTGCACAGAGGACTGGCCCCAAACCGGACGACAACCGACAGTGCAGGGCACTTGGCAGACGAGTGGAATCAGTGGTCCGCGGCGTTCAGTGTTCGGACGGCCGCGGGGCCGGTCGGGTTGAGGTGGCGGTGTATGTCTCGAGTTGGGTGGCCGAGCCGATCAGCGTCTGGATGACGGCGATGGCGTCTGCTTTGCCGCTGTTCACCGATTCGACCGGTTCGCCTTGGCATACCGGCTCGCATCGGCCGAAGACGCTCAGCCGGACAACTCCGTCCTCACCGACGCGCACGACCGCGAAGAAGTCGAAAGGGCCCTCGTAATCGTGGACCTCGACGGCCTCGAAACCGGGGTCGGGCCCGGATCGGGTCCATACGAGCGGACGCCCCTGGTGGGTTCCGGCCTCGATGGCCACCATCCCCTCCACGGCCAGTTTGGACTCTGCGAGGTTGGTGTTGAGTTGCGCATTATCGAGTGATCCTCGTCCGCCGCCTGGTGGCAGGATGGTTCCCCAGTGGATGCTGTCATAGTCCTTGGTGAGGACACCGCGGTAGCCGACAGGGCCGTGGTAGACCCATCGGTCTGCCGGTTGGGACGTCGATGAGGCTGTGCGCCAACGGGCTTCGTCCGGGACAAGGTGATATGTGGTTGCCGTGGCGCCATCCACCGTGACATGGGTAACGCTCGTTTGCTGGAGCACCTCCACCGAGCCGGCAGGCTCGGCGGTGAGAGCGCGATACTGCGGCGGTTGCAGGCTGTGGGAGACGGGCGCCGGAAGGTCGGCCAGGCTACGGGCGTCGGGATAGGTGACAGGCGGATGGAGTTGAACGATCACCGGCCCGACCGGTGGTGCGACGGCGAAGGTCAGCGGCCGACCGGCTTGCAGCCAACTCGTCACGACATCCTGTACTGAGCCGATGAACTCGCTAAAGCCTTGGCCGGATAGTTGTTCGCGGGCGTTGATGTGGCCGTCGGCGTAGAGGTTGGCATCGACGTGGTCGTGCAGCTCAGCGAAGTGGCTGAGATCGGTGGGGAGGATACCCTCGGCGATGTCTTGCAAGATTTCCCGGCAGATCTGGGCTGCGATGTCCGCGTCGAGAACGGTGTGGAGACCGGTCGCCGCGGTCGGGGTGATGTCGCCGTCCAACCACATTCCTTGCACGAAGCCGCTGAGCACCGCGGCGTCGGGCCCGCAGTGGTGGCGTTGTTGGATCCGGCGGATCCCGGCGGCGGATTCGTAGGCGTCGTCGCGGCTGATCGCCGTGACCGTCCGCCGTGCCCCGGTCGAGGTGTCGGTCCATTGGTAGGCGTAGCGGATCGGGTACACCTGGCAAGCCCCGGAGTCCGGCGGTCTGCCGGATGTGGTCGAGGCCGGGTCCGTTGCCAGGATGTCGAGCACGGACCCGGACGATGCGGGGCCGCTCGGCGACGATGCCCGAAGTGCATGCCCGGCAGAGCGAACATGGGAGGTGAGGGTTCGCTGTCTCTGGTCGTCAGTCATTGTGCTCCGCTTCGAGTACGGCGTGCGAGATGAGTAGCCTTCTTCGCTGGCTCCGCGTGCAGCGGTCAGGTGGACAGCGGCGATGGTGAATGGATTGAGGCGGTAGGTCCGGCGGCCAGCCGCCGCGGGAGCACCGATCGAATGGGCAGTCTGCTTCGGTGCCGGGCGCCTACTCACCGCGGGGCGTCGGCACCGCAGCGCAGATCGAGCTTGGCGTGTGTTCAGCGCACAAGTGAGATCAAGGCGCGTGCAGCGGAATCATCCTCGCGATGCCAGCCGTCGAGGGCAGTCCCCGGCGGCCGGCGTCAGGCGGAGGGCTATCTCGGAGCGGCTGATCGCAACGGTGGACCGTTGGCGACTTCTGCGCTGGCCGCTGGATTGACGGCGTAGTTCTGTTTGGGAAAGTCACCGGCAGTTCGGTTGCGATGACGTGCGGTAAGGGCGGTGTCGATGGCCGGTCACCCGCTCACATATCATGTTTCTGGTAGGCGATCGCACGGGCCAAGGCGGTTCGTATTTCGGTCAGGGCGGGTTCAGCTGGTTGCTCGAGCGGTGCCTGGGCGGCGGTGTCACGGAGAAACACGCTGAACCGCGGCAGTCGCGCTGCGGTATGGAGTGCGTCGAGCAGATCCCGGGCGTCAGGGGCGAAGTCGTATCCGGCGATTCCGCAGACTTCGCCGATGTGGTTCGCAACTTTCGTGCAGGCGCGGGTCACGCGGACATAGCGCGAACGACGGCTGATCGTACGTGCCAGCAGCAGCGGCCATCCCACGGCGGCGGCGCGGCGCTGGCGGCGGGTAACCGACGTAGCCCGGCGCAGCCCACGAGCGATGGCGAGGCCGCCGAGGAAATAGATGAGTGCGGCGGACGCGAGCGCAGCGAACAGAAAAGTCGTGAGGGTCATGGGGACCTTCCGAAACGGTGAAGAAATGAGGGGAGGTGTGTGAGGTCGCCAGCGCAGCTCAGCGGACGCTGAGCGCGATGACAGAGAGCCTGGTCATGTCCAGGGCATCGGTAGCGATATCGCGGGCCGGTGGGCCCCAGATCCGCTGGTCGGTCGGGCGCAGGATCGCGTGCTCCGGTGTCGAGCACAGGTCCGGACGATGCGCGGCTGCTCGAGGGCTGTCCTCGTACTCGGCGATCAGTTCGGCGGCGGCCGTCGCTGCTGCGGCCGTAGGCGACGCGCACCGGCGGTGCCCGGCGTTGCCGCGGGCGTGTGTCCCGTCGGGCAGGCAGAAATGCAGGCGGCCGTGCGCCTGCGACACGAACCATGTCGTTTCCGTGCGCGCGACACCAGCGCGGTGCCGTGGTCCGCGAGTTCGGACAGCCAATACCCGGCGTCACGGCTGTAGGGCGGGTTCAACGGTGGCTGGTCCGCGGCCGCAGGAGTGGTGGCCGATCCCTGGAGCGTGGTCGGCTTATCGGCGCAGCAACCAGATCAGCACGACGACGCCACCCAGCGCGAGCACCGCAAGGGCTGTCAACGGAATAGAGGCTGAATTCATCTGCTACACAATGTTTTTATTGGGGGGCGGGTTCGGTGGCTCACAGGGGCGGTTGAGCGATGAAGTGTGCTTCACGCGAGTCGATGCTGTGGCTATCGGCGCGGTGACCTGCGGACAACGTTTTTGCTGCGACGCTGGCGCTGGGGTGCCGACGGTATACGGCGGTCTGGATAGTGTCGGTGCATGGGTGAACCCGTGTAAGACCGCGGCGCTGATGATTTCTGCCGACTCCCCGGTGTACGGGCGCTCTCGCAGTACGAGCGTCGCGTGCTTGTTGGACACCGGTGTCGCGTCCGGGGCGGTCGGCAAATCGTCCGAACGGTGGGTCGGGTGCGGGGATTCTTCACGGAGTTCGTCGCACACAGCGCGGTGGCGGCCGATGCGGCTGCGGTTTGGTGATGGGCTGTGAGCCGGATGGAACATGGGCTGCCTCAGGTGCAGCGGCGAAGTGATAGCGGCAGCGACCGAGATGTTCGAGGGCTGAGTGGGTATCGGCACGGCGAAGCTGTGCCGTTCGACCGCTGGGGGGGGCATTGATCGTCAGGGAGTGCGTTTGTGGTGGCGGGTGCCGAAGTGGCTGTCGGCTCGGCGGCGAAATGGTGGCGCGGGTGGCAGTTTCGCCAGTTCCGTGGTGAGGTCGCGGTGGCGGCTGCTGGTGTAGGTGGGGCGGTCGGTGGCGGGGGCGGGCCGGTCGGTGGCGGGTGGGCATCGACCTCGCGCATGTGCAGGGGCTTGCCGGAGCATGCGATTTCCAGCCGCCGCGGGTGGTTGACGATCAGCGCTGTGCCGAGACCGGCACTCGCGCACAGATGAGCGAAGTGGTTGCCCGATTCCGGGCATCGCCACACGAGCAGTTCGGCCTGTTTGCGCCAGCCGTCCACATTCCAGTAGGCGGTGATGGACCACCCCCTGTGCTGGACGGCGGGTTGTGCGTGAGGGCCGCCGGGGGTGACGGGTGGGGTGCGGTTCACTGCGGCCTTACCAGGTGCGTGGGAGTCATGGAGTCGATCGGGCGTCCCGTGCGCCAGTTCTGCCGCGCCTGGGATCTCTCATCGGGAAATCTCGGTCTGGCTCGCCACTCTGCCCACGACCTGCGATATCGCTGTGGACGAGGGCGGATTGATGCTCGTTGTGTTTGACCATGGGCACGCTACCGCGGCATACCTCGAAGTCGGCGGCTACGACGATCCAGCAGATCTCGACAGCCTCGGCGAGCCCGGCAACGCATCCCCCACACTCCCACACGACCCGAGCATAGTCCCGGACTTCGCGGCCCGGTCAAAGGCACTGGAAAACCCCACCGCGCTTCGGATGTGCTTCGAAGCCATCGGCTACGTCCGCGGCTACTGCGACGCCGCGCGTATCAGCTCCAGCCATGCGATCGACTTCGGCCACGCCTTGGCCGTTCTGTCGCAACCGGTCGATCACGTCCCACCATCCACATGTTGCTCCTGGGGCAGGTAAGGCGGGCAGATGCGCGATGTCCCGCGATGGGCAGGCGAACCCGGCTGACGCGAACTGGGCCGTGGGTGAGGAATGGTTGAGGTGGATGGTGGGTCGCCCCGGCCGCTCGGAAGAGCGCCGGTCATGGGCGCTGCGGATGTAGGGGCGCAAGCTGCGGGAACTGCTGCTCGGTCGGGGTTGAAGTGGCGGGCGCGGAGGGTGGCGTGGGGTTGTAATGCGCCACCAGCAGCCACATGGCGGCCCAGACGGCTACGACAACGACGAGTGCGGCGATCTGCTGGCGGCGGTGACGTGGCCGCCCTACGGCACCGGAGTGTTCAGGCTGCCCCGGGTCGCGGTGGTCGGTTCGTCGTCTGGGGGTCAGGCGCCATCTGCTGGACTGCGAACCCACACGGGGTGAGGAAGCGACCCGAGTGTCGGATGCAGGCGGATGCTCGCTGACCGGCCGCGAGGCGGTGGGAGCGGTGGCGCCGACCGTCGTTGTCGTCTTCGCTCGGCGAGCGGTCGAGGTGATGGGTGGTGCCTCGAGCGAGGGGAAGCCTTCGGCGAGGAGGTCTGGGATGGTCAGTTCCGGCCCGAGGTTCATCGCGTTGAGCAGCGAATACACCTGTTCGGCAGTCCAGATCGGGTCGCGGCGTGCGGTACGGTGCAGCCAGCGGCGCAACCCGGAGTTACCGAGCACGACCTCGCAGCCGGTCGGCAGCGACCGCACCTGCAGGCGCAGTTGCGAGCGCCGCGGCGGCACGACCACCACGACGGCGGAGACGAACGACTGGCCGGGATTGTGTTTCTCGACCAACGCTTTGAACAGGTAGGTCGCGCTGAGCGCCTGGTCTATCGGGTTGAGGTCGTTTGCGCGGGTGTGGACGGGATCTCGGTCGTCACTGCTGTGGTGCCAGCGCCCGTTGGGCTCGGCGGTGATCACTCCGTGGGTGAGGTCACGGTGGGTGCCCTTGACCTCGATCACGGCCGACACCTGCGGTGTGAGGAGCACGAAATCGGCTTGCTGGCCTGCGGTGTCGCGTCCGGGCAAGTGGTAGCTCGCGATCGCGACGCCACGAATGGCGTATCGGCCGTTCCAGCGACTCATCCAATGCGCTACCCGGGCTTCGCTGGGCTCGATCGTGGATCGGGTGTTGATGACCAGCATCAGCATTCCTACCTCTGTGATGTGGGGTACACCAGTCGCCCCAGCTTCGACCCGTCACGAGCCAGCGGCAGCGAGGTGTGGTGGTTGCCAGGCCGCAGCCCGCGTCGGAGGCCGTCGCGGCAGGTGTGAACAGCGCCGGTGACGGTGTCGTGGAAAGTTGCGGCCCGGGAGGGTCACTGGCCGGGCAGGCCAGGTGTCGGTCGCGTGCATTCGTGCCGGTGGCTGCCGGTTTCCAGTGCTCACCTAGCCGCCGGGATTTCGTGAGGTGAGGCGGGTGTGCACCCCTGGTAGAAGATGCGCAGCAGGTGGCGGCGCACCTGGCTGCGCAGGCAGGCGCGGTTTCGCCACGTGGGCGCGGGCCAGACCAGCCGAGTCCCGGGCGGCCAGTAGCGTTGCAGCGCGTCGCCGATGATCAGCTCGGCGCGCTCCCATTCGGCATCGCTCGGACGGTCCAGCCCCGTACCGGGGAACTGGCTTCTCACGCCCCGCAGCTGCGCGTCCAGGCCGTCTTCGGAGTCGGCGGCGGCGAGCGGGGCAACACTGCCGTCGGGGTTGTGGCGATGCCCGCACGGTGGACCGATCATGCTCGAGCAGCACGCCCAATTCGTCTGTCCGCCGCACAGTGTTCGAGGGTGAGTCACCGGCGATTGGCTCTCGTCGATCTCGAAACTGGTTGCCTGCCAGACTCGCACCGGGAACCCGCACGTCAACAACCGTCCATCGCTGTGGCGGAACAGCGCGCGAGCGTGTTCGAACTCGTCGGTCATGGTGACCTCAGCGCGGACACTGTCCGCGCTGACGTTCGGGTGCCACCGCAACGGATCCAGCGGATCCGAGAAGAGCATCAGCTCCGGCACGAGCCGGGGGTCAGTCGCTCGGCGCACAGCAAGCAGTCCGTTCACACCGACGCCGACGACCTGCCACATGCCGGAGTCGCTGCGGATCCAGTCGCCATCCAACGGCTGTATGCCGCTGCGGCCGGCTTCGCGAAGACGCTGATTGTGCGCGTCAGCGATCTTGTAGGTGACATGCGCAGAATCCACTGCCTCGATCGCAGGGCTCGGCCAGTCACCGCAGTAGGTGACCTTCACCCGAACGCCTCCAGGATCTCCTCGGAGTCGTCGCGATACAGCACGATCCACGATCCCGCGCCGTCGTAGGCGGACAAAACGACGTACAGGCCAGGATGCCAAAGGATGCGCCCGGCCAGGCGTTCGTTGATGGGTTCGTAGGCTTCCATCAGCGGGCCGTTGTAGCCGTGACGGCGACTGAACCCTGACAGAACCTGCCAGCCTGGGGTCACGACTTCGAATTCGCCGCCGGGGCGGACAACGATCTGCGGTGCCGACACTCCTTCAGCGAGGCAGACTGCGCGAGCGAGGCCGACTCGAATCACGCGGTCGCTGCGAAGGTACTCATCGAGCGTCTCCATGGTCGCCTCGTGCATGTCCTTCCCCTCGGGCGAGACTTGCACGACACGAAACAGCATCGGCAGCACGGTGTTGCCCGTCGCCATACGTTCCAGCTGCGCGAATCCGCTATTCTCCGGTGCGAACTCGCCCCGCTGCCCGGGGACGCCATGAGGCATGTCCGCGATTCCGCGGTACTCGAGTATCGTCATCTCGACCCCATCGGCGATTGCCGCGTGCGCGTCGGGCACATCGTGGGCGGCCAACGTGTGGAGCTTCCGTCGGGCCTGAGACAGGGTGGAAGCTTTTACCTTCAGCGTGGCGAGCACGTAGGTGTCGAAGGTGTATTCAGCATCTGGATCGCGGCCAGGGCGGGGGTCGGTGGTCGCCTCCGGGCCCGGAAGCAGGGTCGGCGGTGCGGCCGACTCCTCGTTGAAGTGCATCCACGCCCGCTGCCTGAACTCCTCGATGTCGACGACGACGCCGTGGAGGTGGAGCAGCTGCAGCAGGTCGGCGCCGAAATCGCGGAGATCACCGCGGTCGTCGGTGTTGTCGAAGATCTGATCGATGGTGATCCGATCGCGGGTGGATGCCCACGCCGCGATGGCGATCAGGGCCCGCCCCACCACCACCACATAGGGTCGCGGTTGGTCCATCAAAGTCATTGCTGTGCCGTCTTTCTCGGAAAGTCGTAGCTGATCGGGGCGGGCGGGGTTGAACACCGGTCGGAGCTAGTCCCCGGGCGTGCGCGCCGTGATCTCGGCGAGGATGTGCCTTCGCAGCACCAGCCGCAGCCGGCGCAGCGGGTCGTGGTATCGAACTGGTGCCGGGAAGCGTTGAGCGCGGTAATGATCTGCAGTGATGCTCGGTGGGCTACTGCGGGAGGGCCCCGGCCACGGCAACCAGACCACCACCGTCGGCGCGAGCGCTGACACTCCCAGCCCGAACCAACCCAATGCAGCTCGAGCTCGTCGCCGTGTTATTCGCTGGCGCGGAGATGTGCCGGGCTTGGCAGAAGTGTCGGCCCGGCACCGATGCCCACCACGCGGCGTGACGGCATGATCTGGTCGGCGTCGTCGATCCTGCGGGGCGAGTGTCATGACCACGGCCCCGGGTGAAATTACTCGGAGCGTGGCGAACACACCGACAGTCGGCGGGTCAGCGACTCCAGCGCCGACCACTGGCTGTCGCCGTAGTGGGTCGACCAAAGCGTTGCTATCGGTGTCCGTCGCGGTGGCAGTCCAGCTCGCCCACCGCGTGACGTTGTCGAAGGGGTGAGCGCATCACTGGGAGAGCTGGGTTCGTGCTCTGCGGCCGCGTGGGCCGGTTTCGGCACTGCGTTGATGGAGTCGGTGGGCCCACACGGTGGGCTGAGCGTGGACGTCGAGGGTGAGTTCCCGGGTGCTGTCGTCGCTCATTGCTTCGATCGCCTCACAGAGTCACTGGTGTGAGGGTCGGCTGCCCTGGCCGCACGGAAATGGCGCGAGGCATAAGCCGTTGGTAAAAGCCGTAAGCTGCAGAATCTTTCGGTACTGGGCTTCAGGTGTAGTGCGAATTGCCTCGGCTGCACCCTGTCGACATAGTCCTCGCAGCAGCCGGTGTGAGGAGCGAGCCACCGGCTATGTTCGTACGCAGCTGAGCCGCCAACACACCCGACTTCACCGAACGGGTTCGGGCGGCGGCGAGCAGGTGCGCGCGACCGCGAGATCGAATCGAATGCTGGTTGCCAGCCGCTGCGTCATCGCCGTGAACGCCTCGGCCTCACGGTGGTTGGCGGTGCTTTCGGCCTTCCGTAGCAGCGCACCGACGCGGGCCACCGTCTTCGGTGTCGTCGTCACAGCCGCAGCCCCCCGTAGCCGAACAGGGCCGCGAAGGCGAGATGAGCGCGCAGCAGGTCGGTCGGAGGGGAGGTCGGGCCGGTGGCGGGTGCGGCGTCGCGGACCTTGCGGATCTTCAGCAGTTTCACCCCGCGCAGCTTGATGCCGGTGACGGGCAAGGTGGTGTCGGTGCCTGGGTCGTGGACGACGGTGTAGTCCGACAGCGGGATCCACACCTCATACCAGGCGTCGGCGGGCTGGGCTTCGCGCGGCGCCTCGCGGGGATCGCGCTCGTTGGGCTGCCAGAGCCGGCAGGCGCAGGCTGGGTCCTCGCAAGGGGCGAACTTCTCGGGCGGGTGCGGGTTGTAGCGGTGCTGTCGTCCCGCCAGCATGGGGCATGCGTGGCGGGAGTAGTGGCCGCATTCGGGGTGCACGCCCGGCTCGACGGCGATGCCGCGCAGGTGGTCGGCGGGCCGGATGTAGAGCACGACACGGTCGGCAAGCGGCTGCCCGCAGATCTGGCACAGTTTGCGTGACACGGTATCCGACAGCCGCCGCTGGTCGATCTTGCCCCATACCGGTCGGGTTCGGTCGCGGTGGGCGAGGGTGATGTGCGGAACCACCAGACCTTGTGACAGTGGCGCGTGCACCAATCGCGCAGGGATCGGTGGCCGCGTGGGTAGTACGGGTTCGGTCAACGACAATCACCTCGAATAGATCGGATACGCCATCGGAAGTGGCGCGGATGGACGGGGTCAGGAGTCGGTGGCGTTGGCGATCACCACGGCCAGCGTCGGCCGGTGTGGGGGTCGACATCGTGTACCGCGACGGCTATGGGTGAGCCGGGCACCTGCACGCTCACCGAACGCGGCAGCAACGCCTGCAAGCCACCGGCAGCGAGGTGACCGCGCGCGATCACCCACCGTGCATGCTCGTCGAGCTGCGCGGGCACCAGCCGCCAGCCGTCCCCGGCGGGCAGCCGATCAAAATGCTGCCGCTTCCAGTAAATTCGGCTGTCGTCGTCATCGGTGGTGTCGACTTGTGTGGCGTACTCGATGCGCACCAACGCCATCACCGCCGCAATCCCTGCCTTCGGGGGGACGGGATCGACGCCGGGGAACACACCGATCGAAGCGCCCGGCTGGGGCGGGGTTGCGAACGCGGCGTGATACCCCGCGACGAGCACCCGCGTAGTCGGGGGGACGTCGGGCATAGCCGACCGATATTGGGGGTCGGTTTGCAGACGTGCGAGGTAGCGGCTCGAATCGGATCCCACCCCCGTCACCTCAAATCATGGGAACGGCGGTGGTCACCGCCAGATAATGGATTGGGTGCGGGTGCGGTTGGGCTGAACATCATTTCGAAGCTGCGGGGTGAGACGGTGATGCAGAACCAGTCGTTCACCGCGGCGGAGGTGCGGATCAGCTCGATGAGGGTGTGGCCGTCGTAGTTCTGGCTGAGGTCGAGGTATTCGGCGAAGTCGTCACCGAGCGGTTCACCGTGAATCCAGTGTGTTCCGGGTCCGTGGTCGAGGGCGTAGACGACGCGAGCCCTCCCCTCCTGGGTGCCGGGTTCGCCGGGTTGGCGCGGTAGTCCGTTGCTCATCAGATAGATGCCCTGGTCCTTGACCCAGATCAGCGACGGAACCGCCGGACCGGGATCGTCATACGGCGAGCGGGAATGGCCAGGAGCCGCCATCGCGTGCTCGGCGAGGTCGAGCACCTTCGGCAGCGGGAACCACAGGGTTACCGACGTCATCGGCAGATCTCCTTTCTCGAGGGGATTACGGCGGGCTGGGATAGGACCGCTGAGCGGGTGGAGGATTCGGCGAACATCAGCGGCAGCAGCACCCCGGTCTGCTGTCGGGCGCGGGTGAGCACGGTGTGGTGGTGCGCGGCCTGGTCGTGGCCGTGGCCGTGGGTCTTGCCGCCGCGGGTGTGCACGGTGGCCGCTACCTGTGCGCGGCGAAGCTGATGCAGCTCGGTCGCGATGAGCGCGGACACCCCGATCGCCGTCCTCGATGTCATCGTGGGCACCGGCCGAGACGGTGCTGGCCAGGCGGTGGCGTAGCGGGGCGCGGGCGTCATCGAGGTCGGTGTCGTCGTCGAACCAGCGGTGGATGCGAGCAAGGACGTGGCGCAGGAACTCCGGTTCGGAAGCTCCTATCGATTGGTGCTGGCGGGTGGTGGTGTTCGCTTATCGGCGCCCGCCTCGCGGACGCTGCCACCGCATGCCGCGCCGGTGCAGTCGCGGCCGGGCGTGGGCGGCCGGTACGGCGGTGCGGGTGTCGAGATCGACGTAACGCCATTCGTGGTCAGGGTCGTCGCGGTCGCGCAGCAGCACCCGTAGGTGGTGGCCATCGGTTGCTGGCGATGACCGCGTGGCCGTCGACATGTGCAGCCGAGCGAGGATGGTGGCCAGAAGTAGTAGGGCACGGAAGGATATCTGTCTGGTGAGGTAGGGGGTATTGCCGAGAGACGGCATGCAGGAAGAAGCGCCGGTGATGGTCAGGCGTTCTCGAACTCGATCAGGTCGGCGTAACGTTCGAGGCCATCGAGTGCCTCGCATTCGCAGCGCGGGAACCGTCGTAGGCACTCGGCGCAGAAGCCGCAGGCGGTGCAGTGTGAGCCGGGCTGCTCGTAGTCGAGTTCGCCGCAGGCCATGCAGTACTCCCAGTCCGCGGGGGAGGTGTAGCCCCAGGTGTGTTGCTGGTAGGTGCGGTTGGAGTACCAGATCTCGCCGTCCCAGTGCCCGTAGTGTTCGTTGAAGATGTAGGCCGAATGCTTATAGGCCGGGTCGACGGTCAGCAGGACCATCTTGTCGCTGCCCAGCCACCGCTCCAGCCGCTCACGCCCCTCCCACGAATCCAACGATCCGAACGGCCGGGTGGGCAGGAAATCCTCGGCGGCGATGCGGGTATCGCTGCGCTGGTCACCCAGACGCGGATGAACGTTGCTGGGCAGAATCCCGTTGTGTGCGAGCACTGTTCGATCGTCACCGCCGACGAGGAAGGGATGACAGTTGTCCACGCCGCAGTGGCCGTGGGTGGCCAGCCGGGAATGGAACAACGCCGCCCGCTCTGGATACTGGTCACGCACAGTGGCGAACTCGCCGATCACCTCCTCGGCGTCCATGCCGCGGCCGACGATGATGTCGGTGCCGGTGAGCACGGCGTAGCCATGGCCGTGCGGGTTGGCCAACGCACCGTTGGCCAGTGCTTCCAGGTCAGGGGTGATGCCGGGTTTGATGAATGTCAGGATGCACACGCGAGGGCCTCCATTTCAGCCAGCAGCGGGGAGTACTCCGGGCGCGAGCGCACCCAGGTGGTGAAGGCGGTCCATTCCCAGCCGTGCCGGCGTGCGATATCCGCCGCCGACAGCTCACGGGTGTATTCGACCGACGCTGCGGCGAACGCCAACGCGGCTTGGACCTGCTGAGGGTGCAGGGAGCTGGCGAAGACTCGCAGCTCGAAGGTGTCTTCGGGGAAAACGTTGACGGCCTGGTAACGGCTGTAACCGGCTTTGCCGCCCTTGGCGTAGTCCTGGGCGTTGGAACGCTGTTGCGGGGAGAACTTCGCCCACGATGAGGACCGCCGCGCCAGCGTGGTGACCCGGTCTTCGTTGCGGTAAACGAATTTCAACCACCGGTAGGCGTGCGCGGGGGAGGAGAAACCGGCGCGGGAGAGGTGGACGTGGATGCCAACGCCCTCGTCGGTGTAGCAGCCCAGCAACCGCAATCGGTTGAGCAGCTGCCATGGGAACTGTGCGCGCGAGTACTCATATGACATCGGGTGGGTGACGAGTTCGAACCCGCAGGAGATCGAGCTGTCCTTCTTCAGATACGCCAAGTCCCCGACGGCTGCGACGGCGGTGTCGACCGCGTCGCGATAGCTGGTGCCGGGAGTTTTGAGTTCCAGCTCCATGCCGAGGAACAGCGGACCGTCACCGTGGAAGCGGAGTTCGGGGGTGTAGTCCCAGTCGTGGACTCCGTCGAGGTCGGGGCTGTCGGCGCAGCTGTCGCAGTAGCTGGTGTCGCGCGGGATGAGGGTGGAGCAGTCCGAGCACTCGTGGTATGCCTCGTCCTCACAGCTGCTGCAGACTTGGTCACCTCCGGCGACGGACTGCAGATCGACCGCGAGTTTCCCGCAGTCGTCGCAGGTGTCGTAGTAGCGTTCGGCGCATTCGGCGCAGACTTCGTCTGCGGCATCGACGACGGTGCGGATGTCGCGGGTGTAGCCGTCGCACTCGCCGCATTGATGCCAGCCGGTCAAGCATGCGAGGCATAGCACGGTGTCTTCGATGGTGCGGGCCAGGGTGTCGGCGCGGGCGTGGGTGGCGCAGCTGTCGCAGCGCGCCAACGCGTCCGCGCAGGCCGGGCAGATGTGTTGCCCGTCGAGGGTGGTGATCAGGTCGTCGCTGCGGACGGAGGCCGAGCATTCTTCGCACGACGGGTCGGCCACAGGGGAGGCGGGCATGACGAATCGAGGTCCCTTCTCGTGGAATGCAAACAACCCCGCACCCAGCCCGAGCGACGGGCCAGATGCGGGGTTCTTGGAGGGAAGGATCAGCAGGTGGCGGGGTCGCGCCGTTGGTTCATGGGGCGCTGGCCTGCTGGCGGTGGCGGTGGCGGTGATGGTGACGAGCCGGGGTCAGCGCCCGTGGACCGTGGTGGCGTGAGTAGTGGGGTGATGGGTGTGGTGTGACAGCTGCAGTCGGGGAAGGCGGTTGCGCAGTCGAAGCACCAGCCGCAGTCGCCGCAGTAGCGGTTGGTGCGGTGAAGTTCGAGCTTCTGGCAGTTCCCGCACAGATACCGTCGTCGCCGTACCGGCCAGCGCAGTTCGGGCGGCAGGTAGCTGGTGTTGGAGTACCACACCCCGGCCACCCACTGCCCGGCCTGCTCACCGAACAGATAGGCGTGAAAGTCGTAGACCGGGTCGACGGTGAGGATCACCAGCTTGCTCGACCCCAGCCACGACGCCAGCCCCCTCGCGCCGCGGTGGGTGTCGATCGACCCGAACGGTCGTGTCGCCAAGTATTCCTCCGCCGCGATCCGGGTATCCGAGCGCGGGTCATAAGGTCCGGGATGCACCCGCTTGGGCAGAGTGCCGTTATGCGCCAATACGGTTCGGGCATCCCCACCGAGCCGGAACGGGTGACAGTTGGCCAGCCCGATGCTGCCGCGGGTGGCGTAGCGGGAATGAAACAACGCAGGCCCCTGCGGGTAGCGGGCACGAGCCTTGGTGAACTCTTCGATCACCCGGTCGGCATGCATGCCCCGCCCGACGAGGATCCGCCGCCCGGCGACGATCGCGAATCCGTGGCCGTGCGGGTTCGCCCGCGCACCGATCGCCAACGCCACCGGGTCAGCGGCGACCCACCCGGGAAGATATGTCAGCAGGCACATGCCAGGTCCTCCATCTCCGCCCACAGCGGCTGGTAGTCGGGCCGATCAGCGACCCAGGCGGCGAAGCGCGACCATTCCCAGCCGCCGGCGCGCACGTCGGCGACTCGTAGGCGGCGGGTGTAGTCGATGGAGGCGGCGGTGAACGCCAGCGCGGCCTGCACCTGCTGGGTATCGAGGGAGCTGGCGAACACGCGCAGCTCGAGGGTTTTGCGGGGGTGCGGGTTGATCGCTTGATACCGCTCCAAACCCAGGGCGTGCTGCGGGCCTTTGGCGGTGTCGCGCGCCCGCGCTCGTGCCGTCCGGTCGAACGGCGCGTAATGGGAGCGGCGCCGGGCGATGGTCGAGACGGCGGATTCGTTGCGGTACAACAATTTCATCCACCGGTAGATGTGGGCGGGGGAGTCGAACCCGGCGCGGCTGGCATGCACGTGCAGCCCGACGGTGGAGTCGGTTTCACAGTCGAGGTCTTCCAGCGCCGCGAGCAGCGGCCACGGGAACTGCTCGATCGCATACCGGTAGCTCATCGGATGGGTGACGAGTTCGAATCCGGTCGGGCGGATCGAGGAATCCTGCTTCAGGTATCCCAGCCGCCCGAGGTGCTCGGTCGCGACGGAGATGCATTCGCTGTAGCGGTAGCCGGGGACGATGATCTCGAGCTCCAGCCCCAGATACAGCGGGCCCTCGCCGTGGAAGTGGGGGTCGGGTTTGTAGGTGTAGTGCCACACATGCGCGCGACGGGTGCGGCAGTCACAGCTGTGACCGCGGCGGGTGAGGGTGCCGCAGTGCGGACAGGAGTCGAACCGGTCGACGCAGCCGGGGCAGGTGTGGTGGCCGCCGGCGATGTAGCGGCCCTCGGCGGTGTAGCGGCGGCACTGGAAGCACTCGTCATACAACACCGTGGCGCAGCGCAGGCAGACCGGGTCGTCGATGTCGGTACGCAGCCCCGGGTTGGTGGGTTTGCGGCAGGAAACACACGGCGCAAAGCCGACCGCACACTCAGCGCACAACTGACGCTCGTCGGCGGTTTCGGTCAACGCGAGCGATAACTGGCGGCAGTGAACACACAGCGACAGCTGCCGCACACAGTGTTCACACACCAGCTGGTGCTCGATCGGGTATCGGTCACCCGGTTCGCAGCTGGCGCAGACCGCGCACGGCGAAACAGGGGGGAATCGGGCATGACCCGCCACCTTTCGGAAACGACGGAACGCCAGACCGGAGAGCGGTCTCGCGGTCTGGCGTTCAGGGGCAAAAGGGTGTTGGTGATGTGAGGGGTGGGCCACCAAGTCACCTGTCGGCGGGGCTCGGAGGGGCGCGCGTCACCACGTCGATCGGCGGCAGGGGACTCCGACTACCGGGAAACCCGATCGCGATAATTTTGGCTACTACGCGCTCAGTGACGACCACCGCGACCTTGCCGGGTGTCCGGCTGACGCAGCATGTAGTGGCAGGGCCGCAGAAGTGTGGTCAGGCGTCGAGTTCTATTTCAGGTGCGTTCGGTGGTGTGGGCGTGCCGTGGGTGGTGGGAGCCCCGGTCGTGGGAGGCAGGTCGGAACCGAGAGCGCCGGTCAGTCCGGCGGCGTCGATGGCGTCACCGATGTGGGTGCCGGCCGTCTGGGCTCGAATGTTGCCGAGGATGATGGCGAGGTCCCGGTAATTGGTGGGATCCAACATCGTGGGAGTGGCGGGGTCGGCACGCGGGACCGTGATGCGCCGGAAGACCCCGATCAGGACGCGATGGTCGGTCGGCTTGCGTCCGTGAGTGTCACGTGACCACATTCCCGCCCAATTCCACTCTTCTGTGTCGACGTGGCTGTAGTCCAGTTCCCATCGCGCGCCGGAGATTTGGCGGTCGAGGAACAGTTTCTCGCTGCGTCCGTTGCCTTCACGAAACGGGTGGATGAAGTTCAACAGCATGTGAGTGCGTGCCGCGCGGTCGATGAACTGATTCTGATCCAGAGCAGCCCAGTCGATTTCACGGATTTCCGCGCTCACTTCGGCGAGATAGTCCTCGAAATAAGACGGGCTGGCGAATTCGAACTCGCCCTTGTATAAGCGGACGGTGCGGAACTGTCCGGCCCAGTCGTAGACGTTGGAGAACAGGTGTCGATGGATGGCGCGCCATTCGGCTGCGTCGCCGGTGGCGGGAATGTCGGCGCGGCCTTGCTCGATCTCGATCGACCGTAGCGTGGTTTCGCGGTATTCGCGTGCGGCGAGCTGGTCGGGATCGCGTATCCCGTACCGGTTGCGCAGGACATCACTGGGTGCCCCGCCCTCGGCGGGCCACAGGTAGGGATCGGTCCACCCTGGGGTGTGCGGCATCAGCGCGGACGCGGCCGGTGAGTGTGCCGCGCGGCCCAGTCGTCTGAGCGCCTGTCGTACTCCTCGGGGGTGATCGCCCCGGTGAGGACCGCGATCAGATCGGTGAGGGTTTCGCGGTCGGGTTCGATCCCGACTTCCTGGGCGTGGTTGGCTACTGTGCGAGTGACCGCGCGGCGCGTCGGCGCGTCCAAAGGCGCGAACAGGTCAGGGTACCGGCGCTCCCAGTCCTTGCCACGGCTCACCGCCGACCTCCTGCAGCTCATGAACTGCATTCCAGTCTGCCGAGACACTTCGCGAATCGCCAGCCACGGGACGCGTCTACCTGTCGGTGCGGCGCTCGCCGACTGGCCCGGGCACGGCGCCGAGGCGGTATGCGGCCAGCCGCGGCTTGCCGACGCGCACGTTTCGCCGCGCTGGCATTACCGGAGTGAGTTGCGTCCGGGCGCAGGGACCGAGTGCGCCGCGGTGGGCCTGACTGGAGCTCGTCGGGGGTCAGGTGAGGCGGGGAGCGGACGGGTTCAGTAGGTGGTTGTGCCAGTCGAGTTGGGTGTTGATGTCGGCGAGGATGCCGCGCAGCATCGACCCGGCGTCAGCGCTCTGTGGGTTCGGTGCGCCGGTGTTGTCGCGGAATGTGGGTCCCTGACCGTCTGCGGTGCCGGCGAAGTAGTCGACGGTGCCCAGTCGCACGCCGTGCATGCCGGCGATTTCGACCCAGACGCTGAGACCATCGGCATCCTCGCCGAGTTCGGGGCCGGTGGCCGCGTACAGCAGGTGCGCCGCCGGGTCCTCGATGTGCTCGACCCCGGTGATGGTGATCAGTTCACTCCACCCCAGCTCGCTGATCAAGTCAGCAGCTGCGGAGCACCACGCCCGACTCCACTCAGCGCTGGCTGGGATGCGAATGCTGGTGTGCGCGAGTTGTTGTTCGAGCAGGGTGTCGTCGAGGGTGAGGGCCGGTCCCGTGTGCCGATGGGTGGGTGTTCGTCCGGCGTAGGGGTCGATGTCGTCGCCGAGCGCTCGACGATCGGCGTCGGTGAGGAACTGACCGAAGGTGTCGGCGAGTACGTCCAACAGCGTGCTGTGGGGGAGGGCGTCGACTGCGCGTGCCAGGTGATCGTCGGTGAGGGTGTAGCCGGCGGCGCGCTTGAGCAGATCGTAGGGCAGCAGAAGGTCTCGGCCGTGCAGTCGCGGCGTGGTCATCGCAGCGTTCCTCGGGATCAGGTCGGCAGGGGGCGCAGGGGTGCGCGAGGCAGGTTCGGGTGGGTTGCATGCGGGTATCGGATGACGCCTCGCTTTCCAGGGCATAGGGGTGGCTGCGGCGGTGCGCCGTGGTTTGTGGGGTCCCGGTAGTAATCGCCGAAAATCCAACGAAGTTCGGGATGTGTGCTGGTAGAGGGTGATTTGTCGGTTTCGGATGCGGTGTGGGGTGGTTGGTGCTTGGCTTGGCTGCCGATGAGGTTGGTCGGGGCGCGGGAGGGCTGGGTTCGTGGCAACACGGTTATTCGCGGACGAGGAGTTGGCGCGTCTCAGGGAATTCCCGCAGATCGGCCGTGAGGAGCTGTTCCGGTACTTCACCCTCAGCCCCGCGGATCTGGCGTTCGTCGCCCCACAGGGCCGTGGGGCGGGTGTGCGCCTGGGTCTGGCAGTGATCTTGTGCAGTCTGCCATGGCTGGGGTTCGTGCCGGACAAGGTGGCGGACGCGCCGCCGGTTGCGGTCGCGCGGTTGGCGCAGCAGTTGAGTGTCGATGCGGCGCAGCTTCGTTCGTACGGTCGTCGTGCGCAGACACGTAGTGAGCATGTGCGGTTAGCGGCTCAGTATCTGGGGTGGCGTCCAGCCGGGGCGATGGAGTTGAAAGAGCTGGAGGAATTTCTGCTGGCGCGGGCGATGGAGCACGATTCACCGTCGCTGCTGTTCCGGCTGGCGTGTGAGTATCTGATCTCGGCGCGGGTGATCCGGCCTGGGCCGGTCACGCTGGTGGAACGGGTCGCGCACGCGCGTAGCCAGGCTCAGGCCGAGACCTTCGACCGGCTGGCGCACGAGTTCACCCCCGAGCGGTGCATGGCGCTGGACGGGCTGTTGGTCACCGACGCGTCGCTGGGGATCTCGCGGTTGCGGTGGTTGTCGACCGGGCCGGTGGAGGCCTCGGCGACTGCGGTGAAGGCCGAGGTGGGCAAGCTGGGATTCCTGCGCGGCCTGGGTGCGCACCGCTTCGACGTCTCGGCGCTGCCTGCGGAGCGGCGCCGGTTCCTGGCCACGATGGGCCGACGGTTGACCCCGCAGGCTCTGGAACGGCGGGATCCGCAGCGCCGGTACCCGATCTTGTGGACGGTGCTGGCGCAGTCGGCGACCGATGTGCTCGATGAGGTGGTGCAGCTGTTCGACCAGGCGATCTCAGCGAAGTTCAGCACCGCCGAGCGCCGGATGCGCGAGGAGCTGGCCGAGCGCGGCAAGACCGGTGAGGACCGGCAAGCGCTGCTGGACGAGCTCCTGGAAATCATCAACGATCCGGCGATCCCCGACGAGGAGGTCGGGAGTCTGGTGCGCGGGGAACGGATCGGGTGGGAGCGGTTGCGGGCCGCGGTCGCGGAGGCCAAACCCCGGTTGCCGTGCGATCACGGGCATCTGGCCGAGTTGAATTCGTCGTATTCGTATCTGCGGCAGTTCACCCCGGCCGTGTTGTCGGCGGTGCGGTTCGCCGGCGGCACCGCGGCCACGGAGTTGTTGCTCGCGGTCGACATGGTGCGCGAGTTGAACGCGACCGGCCGCCGCAAGGTATTCGATGAGGCACCGACGGGGTTCGTGCCGACGAAGTGGCGCGGCTACCTGGAGGAAGCCCGCCAGTCCGGCAATGTGACCTCGTATCGGCACTATTGGGAGCTGTGCGTGCTGCTGGGCCTGCGCGACGGGCTGCGCACCGGGGACGTGTTCGTGCCGGGGTCGCGTCGCTACGCCGATCCTGCCGCCTATCTGCTGACTCCCGAGCAGTGGGCGCCGCAGCGGGACGAATTCTGCCGTCTGGTCGGCAAATCCGCCGATCCCGGCCGATCTTTGGCCGCGTTGGTCGACGAGTTGCACGGCGCGGTTCGTGAGCTGGAGGTGGTCCTGGCCGAGGGCGAGGGCCCGGTGCGCCTGGACGAGGCCGGGGATCTGGTGATCTCCCCGCTGTCCGCCGAAGACGTGCCGGAGGAGGCGAAGTCGCTGAAGGCGGAGCTGACCGAGATGCTGCCCGTTCGCTCCGATCGTGTCGCTGCTGATCGAGCTGGACAAACGCACCGGCTTTCTGGACTGTTTCACCCACGCCACCGGAAAGCAGTCGCGCACACCGGAATTGAAACGCAACCTCATCGCCGTGCTGCTGGCCTATTCGACGAACCTGGGGTTGACCCGGATGGCCGAGGCATGCGGCATCTCCTACGACATCCTGTCCTGGACCTCGGAATGGTATGTGCGAGAGGAAACACTGCGGGCGGCGAACCTGGCGCTGATCGACTACCACCGGCGCCTGCCGTTGACTGCGGTGTTCGGGGCGGGCACGTTGTCCTCGAGCGACGGGCAGCGGTTCCCCACCCGCGGCAAGTCCCTCACCGCCAGAGCATTGAGCAGGTATTTCGCCGAGGAAGGTCTGTCCACCTACACCCACGTCACCGATCAGCATGCCACCTACGGCACCAAGGTCATCGTCGCCACCCGCCGCGAAGCCCACTACGTGCTCGACGAGATCCTGGGCAACGCAACGGATCTACCGATCACCGAGCACGCCACCGATACCCATGGGGTGACGCTGGTGAATTTCGGGTTGTTCGATCTTCTCGGGTTGCAGCTCTCGCCCCGGATCCGCGATTTGGGCCGGATCACCCTGTACCGGCCTGGACCGCGCGCGGACGCCGAATCCCGGTTCCCGCACGCCGGGCCGCTGCTGACCCGCAGGGTGAACCTCGATCTGATCGCCGAGCATTACGACGACCTGCTCCGGCTGGCCGGATCCCTGAAGTTCGGGCACGCCACCGCGTCCCTGCTGGTCGGCAAGCTCTCGGCCTCGGGCCGGCAGAACGCGTTGGCCGCGGCATTGAAGGAGTACGGGGCACTGCGCCGCACGATCTACGCCGCGAAATACCTATCGGATCCGGACTACCGGCGCCGCATCGCCCGCCAGCTCAACAAGGGCGAATCCCTGCACGCCCTGCGCCGCGACCTGCTCTACGCCCACGAGGGCATGGTCCGAGCCCGCCACCTCGAAACGCAGACCGAACAAGCCTGGTGCCTGACACTCGCGACGAATGCCGTAATCGCCTGGACGACAGAGTATTACGGGCTCGCTGTGGAGCAGATGCGCAGGGCGGGCCGACGTCTCGACGACGAAGTCTTGGCACACATCTCCCCGGCGCACAGCGAGAACATCAACTTCTTCGGCGCGATCGAGGTCGACATCGACGCCGAACTCGCCGCACTCGGTCCGACCGGCTATCGACCGTTGCGGGTGCGCGACACTCTGTTCTGAACGCATGCGGTCCTCCCGGGTGATCGGGCCCAGGCTAGACAGCAACGTGTCCGCTGGCGGCGCAACAGCCCACGTTCAACTGTTGTCTTGCGCATCGATGAACGTGGCACCGACCTCGCGCATCCGCTCGACCGCGTAGGCCGGTTCGATCAGGGACTCGGGAGTGTGGATGCCAGGCGGGACGGTCTCACCGCGCAGTCCGAGTAGTCGTTCGACACCGAGGGCGATGCCGAGCGCGGTCAGCGGGCGCTGCCCCGTCGGGTGGACAAGGGAACGACTCACGCGCAGCGGTGCGCCGACTCGATCCACTCCTTCGATATCGATCGTGGCCTCTGCGGAAGCCGATTCACCGCGACGGCCCGCAGATTCACCGACCGCGAAATCGAACCGGACATCCGATGCGCCCGTCGCGAGGGCAATGCTGGGCACGTCGAGGGTGGCGATGGCCTGGCCGGGTCGTGCGACACCATCGACGCCGTGCACCTCGGCGTGCGTGTCGGCGCCTGCGATCCAGGTGAAACCGCCGTCGCGGAGCACCATTGCCGCCGAGGTGGCCACAGACAGGCGCTCCAAATCTGCCACCCCCGCGGGCCCGCCAATGTCAGTCTCATCGAGCACCGCGCCGATCCGGATGGTATCGACCCGGTCGAACTGCCCGGCCAAGTGGATGGTCGCGAGGACGATGACACCGGCAAAAACGTGGCTGGCCACCAGGATCGGTGCGGCGGTTGATCGCTGCGCGCCCGCGACGACCTCCGGCGCGATGTCCACCAGACCACTCGAGATGCTCAAGTACGGCAGCCCGCGTTGCTGCGCATAGCGCAGCCCGTGCCGCCGACGATCCCACAGCGCCGCGACCACCGCCGAGTAGCCGTGATCAGCCGCGAGACCGAGATCGTCGCGCTCGAGATCGATGGTCACCGCCGTCGCGAAGCCCAGCTCGTCGGCGACCCGCTGCGCGCGAGCGAGATCACGGCCCGCGATGGTCAGCGGCAACGACGGATGCCACTGTCGCAGCACCGCGGCCGCTCCCGCGCCCGCCTGCCCCGAACCACCCATGATCAAGACCGAATCCGACTGCAGCGCCATGAGTTTTCACTTCCCATCTCCAACCTACATTTTGTAGTCTACACTTTGTAGCTAAAGTGGAGCGGCGACGCAAGGGAGGACTGATTGGCCACGACACGGACTCGCCTGCCCAAGCAGGCCAGGCGCGAGCAATTGCTCGATACCGCCTCGGCGATCGTGCGCGCCCAGGGCGCCGACGCCCTGACTCTGGTCACCCTCGCCGAGGCCGCCGGAGTGAGCAGGCCGATCGTGTACGACCACTTCGGCACCCGTCCCGGGCTCCTGCTCGCCCTGTACCAGCGGCTCGACGAACAACACCGGGCCGCGTCGGCACGGGCATTGCGTGAAGCCAGGCCCGTCGTGACCGAGATCGCCCAGGTCCTGAGCGCTGCCTATTTCGCCTGCGCCGTCGACATGCCGGAGCTCACCGGGATATCCGCAGCACTGAAGGGAGATCCGGACATGGAGGCGGTCCAGCGCGAGACCTACGACAGCTACACCGACCTGATGGCCTCCGCACTCCAGCCGCACTCCGGCCTCACCCCCGAGGCACTGCGGCTGCGCTGTATCGGCATCTTGGGCGCGGCGGAGGCAATCGCGACTGAACTGAATCACGGCCGCACCACCACCGCAGACTCGGTCACCGCCCTCACAGACCTGATCGTGGGCAGCCTCCATATCCCGAGATGACGTCAGGATCGCGAGCAACGCCCACCACCCCGACACGCTGACTGCCGGTCAAGATTCACGAGAAACCGCCTGTTAGAGATGACGGACGGAATCAACTGACGGGCCTGGCGCTGCTACTGGTGCCGGCCACGCGGATGGTCGCCGCGTTCGAGGTTGCGGTAGATGGTCTTGCGCGACACCGCGAACGTCTCGGCGATCTGAGTGACGGTGTAGCGACGGCGGCCACGCTTGTCGATCTCCTCGTACATCTCGCGCGCCTTCAGCACCTGCAACTCGGTCATGCTCGGTGCGCGACCGCCGACACGGCCGCGGGCCCGCGCCGCCTCCAGACCCTCAAGGGTGCCCTCGCTGATCAGGTCGGCGAGCATCTCGTCCATCGCGGCGATGACGTGGAACAGGAACCGCCCGGCCGGGGTGGTGGTGTCGATGCCCTGCTTGAGCACGACCAGATCGATACCACGCTCGTCGAGCTGCGCGGCGAGTTCGGTCATGTGCCGCACCGACCGAAACGGCCGCGACAATCGCGTGATTACCAACTCATCACCGCGGCGCAGGTACTCGAAGCACTTGTCCCACTCCGGGCGCCGCGCCAGCTTCCCCGACGCCTTGTCCACCCAGATCCGCTCGCACCCAGCCGCAGTGAGTGCGTCGATCTGGGAATCGTCCTTCTGCCCCCGCGTGGACACTCGCGCGTACCCGAACCGAGCCATACCCCGGACTGTCCCACAAAGGGCCGACACGTCCGGTTTCGTCCCATAGATACCGCACACGGATTCTGACCCACATTGTGACTCGCGGTGGAAAGTGGCGGTGTTCTCGCATTGTTAGGTGGCGCGCACCGATGAGGGTCTATCTCGCTAACGGTGTTTGCGGCGATCTCCATCAGTAGGTTTGGGCGTTGGGCCAGCGGTCGGCGAAGGTGATCGCGAAGGCGTTGACCGCGGGTTTCCAGCGCATGGTCCATCGTGCCCG
>NZ_JADLQO010000024.1 GCF_015477775.1 Nocardia abscessus
TTCGCCGACGCAGGTGCGGATTTCGCCGGATCTGGTGCCGCCGGGGGTGTTGTCGCCGGGTTCGGATATGTCGGCGGTGCGTACCGGTGTGCCGGGCACTGATCCGGGCGAGCAGGCGCGGGCGGCGGGTCAGGCGCCGCGCCCGCGGCCGCGGCCGCTGCCGACGCAGGTGATGATCACGATTCCGGGTCTGCCGCCGATTCCGTGCGGGATCTTCTGCCCACCGCCACCGGTGCATCCGTGTGCGGCGCAACCGATCCCCGCACCCATGCCACAACCGGGACAGGCCGGCATCGGGCGTACGCCGCTCGCGCCTGGGCAACCCTTCGGCGCGGCCCCCGGGCGACTACCCGACCCTGACCCGAACAACCCCGCAGCGCAGGCGGACGCGGACGCCGCCGGGCAATCCGGCCTGGGCGAGGCCGGAGCGGCCGATTGCTCGCAACCAGGATCGGACGCCGCCACCGGCCCCGATCCAGGTGCGCCCGAGCCGCACGCCGCACCTGGTGCCCCTGAGCAGGACACCACGCCCGCTGACCCCGAACCGGCCACCGCCACACCGCCCGCACCGGAACCCGAACCGGCGCCCGCTCCCGAACCGGTTCCCACGCCGCCGCCCGGGATCACCCTTCCCTTCGGCATCGTGATTCCCCTGCCCGCACCGCCGCCGCCTCCACCGGCGGGCTGACCCGAGAGCTTCCACCGCGGGGCCGCCTCGTGGACGCCGTGATCGTCATGCACGGCCCGAGGGAGGGGGTGAACGAGTCCGCGCAGAAGTGTGCCGGACTTCCGGCTGGCATTCGTTGTGGTGCGTCGTGCTGGTCGTGGCGGTGCAGGCGGTCCGCTGCGGGGCGCTCCGGTCGTGGATGGCCGGTACCACCCGTCCACCTCCGGAGCTACAAGTCATCGAGCTGATTCGCGCGCACGCGGCCCGCCCCAGCCGACACCTCGGGGCGTCCGACGTTTTGCGATACGACCTTCCCGCAGCCTGCCCGGCGATCGGACCCCCAGGCGTCGGTGAGGCATATCGAAGCTTTCTCCGGACCGGACGAACTCATCTGGGCAACGGCCCATTGGCGCTTCGGTCACGGTGTCGAGCAAACATTCAGCGCTCAGCTCGTCGGTACCTGGACGCCGACGCAAGCGCCTCGAGCGCGGATGATCGCGGCAGAGGGTGGTCGTGCCGCGTCAACTCGTGTTCTTTGATGAAATGCCCTGGTAACGGGTGTAGTGTGCGATGTGTCGCAGACGCCGGACGGGACGTTGTACTGGCTGCGAGACAGATGCCTTCGTAGTTTTCGCGGCCCGTCATCAGGGGCGCTACGCGACCACGCATGGTTGGAAAAAGAACCTCGGCCAATCGTTGGCGACCGCGGTGACGAACCTCTTTCAAGACCGGTCTCGAGCAGAGGTGATCTCATGAGGGCCACAGTCGGTATTTCAGCGGAACAAACCGTGGTGCGTGGCGTGATGCTGTCGTCCACGGCGCCACAAGGTACCCGGCCCACGGTGCTGCGGGAGGTCGAACAGCCGGTCGAGCACTCGATCGCCGCGTCGGTCGCCGCCGCCATCGACGCGTTGACCGCCGACGCCGGATCCGACACCGACACCGACACCGAGATCGATGACGTGGCGGTGGCGTACCGGACGGTGGCCGAGCGGCGGTCGATCGTGTCGCAGCTGTCGTCGGCGGCGTGGCGATCGGCGTCGCTCGTGTCGATCAAGACGGCGCTGCTGGCGCTGCTCGAGGACCTTCCGGGTCTGGAGAAGTACGGCCCCCTGCTGGTCCTGGAGATCGTCGGCTACCACACGTCCTACCTGGTTGTGGGGCCGAATCGGGACCATATTCTCGCCTCGGACTCGTGGATGTCCGGTGTCGTCGACGCGAATGCCGCGGGGCTGGCGGTCGACCGGATCCAACCGAGCTTGGCGGCGGCCGGGTTGCGGCCCGACGCCGTGGTCCTGTGCGGCTGCTCGGCGGGAAATCCGGAGGTCGTCTCGGCGCTGCGACTCGGGCTCGGCCTACCCGTCATCGCCGCGCCCGACTACGCCAACGCTGCCGCGTACGGCGCCGCGCTGGTTGCCGCCGCTCCGTTCCGGAGCGCACCGGCGACGCCGGTCGCGTCCGATCGCCGGCGCACCGGCCGCGCGATCTTGATCGGGGCGGCCGCCGCCGCACTGCTGGGCGGCGGCGCGGTCGCGGTCGTGCAGGAGCGTGCGGAAAGCCCGGCGAACTCTGAGATCGGCCCCGCGCAGGCGCCTGTCTCCGCCGCGCAGCTCATCGATCCGAATCCCGCCGCCGTGCCACCGGCCCCCGCCGGCGAGCAGGTCCCGGTAGCCACGCCACCAGCCGCGGAGTACACCCCGCAGCCGTACCCCGAGCAGGCGGTGCCGCCGCCACCGGCGCCGCAGCCTGCGGAGGCCCAGGAGCAGTTTCCGGTCGTACCACCCGTTCCGCCTGCTCCCGGCCCACCGCCTGCGGACCAGCAACCACCTTCGGGCCATCATCGGCCGACCACGACGGAATCTCCCGTACCACCCGTGCAGCCGCCGTCCACCGCCGCGGCGCCGGACGACACCTTCCTCTTTCCTGGCGAGTCCCCGCCTCCGCCTTGGAACGCCGACCCCGCGGTCGTGCAGGCGTGGTGGGACAACCACTGGAAACTGAAGGAGAGCTGGCTGCACGGCCGCTGATCCCGACCTGGGGCCAGCCATATAACGCCGCAGCCCGTGCCCGGTGGCACGAGGTGTCGCCACGTCCAGCCGGATGAGCCGCTCGCGGCGCCATCAGATCATCTCTCGCTCCGTGGACAGTCGCGCCGGTGTGAGGTCTTCGCGGGCTCGGCCGGGCAGGCGACGTGACGGCCGGTATTCTGCTCGGTCAGGGAGGAGGGCGCGTCTTGTCTGTGCAGCCTGGCGATGTCTTCGCTGGTTATCGCATCATTCGCCGGATCGGGGCGGGCGGGATGGGTGCGGTGTATCTGGCCGAGCATCCGCGGCTGCCGCGCCTGGACGCGGTGAAGATTCTCGATCCGAATCTGGGGGCGGACGCGGAATATCGGGCTCGGTTCGAGCGCGAGGCCGAATTGGCGGCCCGGCTGGAGCATCCGAATGTCGTCTCCATCTACGACCGGGGCGCCGAAGGCGATCTCCTGTGGATCGGCATGCGGTACGTCGACGGCGTGGACGCCGCGGAGCTGGTGCGCCGCGGTCCGGCTGTGCTGCCCGCCCGGCGTGCGGTGCGGATCGTCGCCGCGGCAGCGCGCGGGCTGGACGCGGCGCATCGCAGCGGATTGCTGCACCGCGACGTGAAACCGGCGAACATTCTGGTGTCCACGGCCGACGACGGGTCGGACGCGATACGCATCACCGACTTCGGGATCGCCCGGCCGCTGGAGGCCACCGCGTCGCTGACCACGACGGGATCGGTACTGGCCAGCTTCGCCTACGCCGCGCCGGAACAGTTGACCGGCGGACCGCTCGACCATCGCGCCGACATCTACTCCCTCGGCTGCACCCTGTACGAAATGCTGACCGGCGCAGTGCCTTTCGGCACCCGCACGCCGGCGGCCAGTCTGCAGGCCCATCTGTACGAGCCGCCGCCGCGCCCGTCGATGGCGAACCCGGCGCTGCCCCCGGCCATGGACGAGGTGATCGTGCGGGCGATGGCGAAGAACCCGGCGGCCAGATATGCCAGCTGCGGGGAGTTGGCGGCCGCCGCGATCCATGCGCTCGAGCCCGCGCCGCTCCCGCCCGCACCCGCGGTCCCGCCGCCGGCTCCGCGTGCGGGTGCCGGACGGCCCGCGCTGATCGCCGGGGCGGTCGTGCTGGTCGTGATCGCGACGCTGGCCGTGGTTCTGTTGCGCACCGGCGAACGATCCGGTGGAACTGCGGTCGCCGCCCCGTCCTCGATCGTTTCGTCGGCCACGACCACTACCGCGGCCACCAGTACCCCGGCCACGTCCGCCTGGGGCCCGGCCGCTTACATCGTCGAGGCGTTCCCGAACCTGCTCCCCGCGGACCCCGAAGGGGTGGGTTACCAGGGCATGCGTTGCGCCCTCAACGACGATCGCGGCGCCTGGCTGCACTGCCCGGCGGCCACCGACGACGGGATCAACGTCAACATCCGCTGCGACCCGTCCCGCCGCCCGGTGACCTATACCTCCGATACCCTCGGCCGCGCCGACCTGCGCGAACAGCCGTGGACACGTCCGTCCGGCGCGGGCACGGTCCGCTGGGCCACCGACAGCCTCGCCGGCTTCGGCTTGCTGGACGTGGCGTTCACCGATCACCGCAGCTTCTGCACCGTCGGCGCTTCCGGCGGCAGCGGCGGCCAGGACGTGTACGACAGATGGTGGAGCGGTGCGCCGATCTGAACCGAGGACGGGAAGGACATGACGCTGCGCCCAGGCTCGGTGTTCGCCGGGTATCGCATCGAGCGCACGCTCGGCTCGGGTGGTATGGGGACGGTGTATCTGGCGCGTCATCCACGGCTGCCGCGGTCGGTCGCGCTGAAGGTCCTCGACCCGTCGGCGGGCACGGACCCCGAATTCCGCGCCCGGTTCCAGCGGGAAGCCGAATTGGCCGCGCGACTGGACCATCCGAACATCGTGGAGATCTACGACCGCGGCAGCGACGACGACCAGCTGTGGATGTCGATGCGGTATGTGGCGGGCTCGGACGTGGCACAGCTGATCGGGCAGCGGTCGGGCGCGCTGCCGCCGAGCCGGGTGATCGAGATCCTCGCCCAGGCGGCCGAGGGACTCGACGCCGCGCACCGGCGCGGCCTGCTGCACCGGGACGTCAAACCGGCCAACCTGCTGGTCGCCACCGGCGACGACGGGCGCGACCACGTCTTCGTCACCGATTTCGGCATCGCGCGCAGCCGTGACGACACCACCGGGCTGACCGCCGCGGGAGCGCTGATCGCGACGCTCGGTTACGTCGCTCCCGAGCAGATCCGGGGCGAGGCGCTCGACCATCGCTGCGACGTCTACGCCCTCGGCGCGACGCTCTATCAAATGCTCACCGGCGCCGTGCCGTTCGCGCGCACGACTCCTGCGGCGGTGCTGCGGGCGCATCTGGCCGAACCGCCGCCACGCCCCTCGACGGCCGATCCGATACTGCCCACTGCGCTGGACGCCGTCATCGCCACCGCTATGGCGAAGCGTCCCGAAGACCGCTACGACAGTTGCCGCGCGCTGGCCGTCGCTGCGGCGGCGGCATTCGCACCGCGCACCGCGCCACCCCGGCCGCACCCCGTTCCTTCGCCGAAACCCGCGCGGTCCGCGCGGATTTCGCCTCGCATACTGGTCACCGCGGCCGCCGTGCTGGTTCTGTCGCTCGCGGTCGCCGGTGCGCTGGTCCTGGGCCCGAACACGGTTCCGGGAATGGGGATTCCGGGTAGCGCTGCTCTGCCCACCACGCCCGGTACCACCACGCCGCCGCCGAGCGCGACCACGGCCGCGGTCTCGGCAGCGTGGGGGCGTAACGCCGAACTGGTCGCGCTGTTGCCCGGTCTGCTGCCGGCCACACCGGACGGGTCCGGCTATCAGGGCGCACGATGCGCCGACATCGACGTGGTCAACAACGGTGGCGCCCCCGCGGTCGAATGCCGTCAGGACAACGGCATCCATTGGTACGTGTGGTCTTTCCGCCGCGGTGACCCCCGGCGTGACTCGACGTTCGACACCAACATCGACAACGACACCACCCGACGGGACACCTGGCGCAGGCCGTCCGGTACCGGACGGGTGCGCTGGAGCCACTACCCGGGCGGCAATACCGGACTGCTCACCGTCGGCTTCGACGACCCGGCCCTGGCATGGGTCGTCATCGACGTGTCCTGGGATCACCACACCGGTCAGGACCTGTTCGACCAGTGGTGGCGGTCGGCGCCGCTGTGAGCAGCACGGCGGCACCGGCCGACGGTGGATAAGCTGGCCGGGTGAGCACAGCAACGGCTGGATCGGTGACGATCGTCGACGACTTGGACGCGGTGACGACCCGGGGTCCCGAGGACGATCCCGCGGCGGCCGGGCTCAGCCGCTCCGGCGTGGAATCCCTGTGGGAGTCGGTGCAGGCGTGGTATCGCCTGGGCAGCACCCCGGCGATTCAGGTCTGCCTACGCCGCGACGGCAGAATCGTGCTGAACCGGACCATCGGCCACGGCTGGGGCAACGCGCCGGGCGACGGGCCGGACGCGGTGAAGATCTTGGCCACCCCGGAGACGCCGTTCTGTGGTTTCTCGACCGCGAAGGGCGTGGCCGGTGCACTGATGTTCATGCTCGTCGAGCAGGGCGCGTTCGCTCTGGACGAGCCGGTATCCCGCTACATCCCGGAGTTCGCGGCGAACGGGAAGGCCGACATCACAATCGGTGACGTGCTCTCGCACTCCGCCGGGATTCCGTTCGTCACGCCGCCGTATCAGGGCGTCGATCTGGTCCTCGACGAGGAACTGGCGGTGCGCGCGCTGGCCGACCTCGTCCCGAGCTGGAAGCCGGGACGGTTCCGGGTGTACCACGCGCTGACCCTCGGATTGGTCCTGCGTCTGCTGGTGCAGCGCGCGACCGGCAAGCGTCTGCGCGAGCATCTGGCCGAGCGGGTGCTCGAGCCGTTCGACTTCCGCTGGACCAACTTCGGCGTGCGGCCCGAGGATCTCGACAAGGTCGTGCCCAGCGTGAAAACCGGTCCGGCTCCGTCACGAACCGCGAACTATCTGGCGCGCAAAGCGATCGGCGGACGAATGGACCGCGCCTCACGCGCGGCCACCGACGCCTTCCTCACCGCCGAGCTGCCCTCGGGCAATCTGATCACCACGGCGGCCGAATTGTCCCGGTTCTACGAGATACTCACGCGCGGCGCACCGGACGGCCGCCGGATCATCCGGCCGGAGACGTTGGCCGAGGCGGTGCGACCGGCTCGCTGGATACCCGGTGTGGCAGGACGGGTCAGCCGAGCCGGCTTCGAACTCGGCGGGCGCAGGTCGAAGTTCGGGCGCGACACCGGGTCGCATTTCGGCCGAAGTGGATTGACCACGCAGTACGGCTGGGCGGACCCGGCGCGTCGGCTGTCCGGTGCGATCCTCACCAGTGGCAAGGCCACGACCGACACCGAGCGGCCGTGGCGGCTGGTCGCGCAGATCTCCGCCACCGTGCCTGCCGGCCGATAGCCACGCGCGCCGCGCCCGGCCGCGCCGATGCCTCCACCAGTGAGAAGACCTTAGCCATCCGAACGATTTAGTCTGTTAACTCGCTTGTTGCCAACCTGTGGGGTTGTGCTAGCGCTAGCGGAACAGACTGACCCGTCGGCTCTTTGGCGGTGAAAGCGTTGGTGTTGATGAGGATTGACCACGACGTGGCGGTGAGCGGCTACCGGCACGAGATGTTCCCCGACGAACGCGGGCGGTTCGGCGTGTTCGGCGGCAGGTTCGTACCCGAGGGCCTGATGGCGGCGCTGTTGGCTCTGGAGGACGCCTACCGCCTCGCGCGCGCCGACTCCGTGTTCATGGCCGAGTACCGGGAGCTGTTGCGCGATCGGGTGGGCAGGCCCACGTTGCTGCATCAGGTACGGCGGTTCGGTGAGTTGCTGGGTGTGCCGGGCGCCCGGGTGTATCTCAAGCGCGAGGACATGGCCCACACGGGCGCTCACAAGATCAACAATGCGCTCGGGCAGGCGTTGCTGGCCAGGCGGATGGGCAAGAAGCGGATCGTCGCGGAGACCGGAGCGGGACAGCACGGCGTCGCGGTCGCGACGGTGTCGGCGATGCTCGGACTGACCTGCGTGGTCTACATGGGGACCGAGGACATGCGGCGGCAGGCGTCGAACGTGGTGCGGATGAAGCTGCTCGGCGCCGACGTGCGGCCGGTGGACATCGGTTCGCGGCGGCTGAAGGAGGCGATCACGGAGTCGGTCCGCGACTGGGTGGCCAACGTGGACACCACCCACTACCTGTTCGGCACCGCTGCGGGGCCCGCGCCGTATCCGCGGATCGTGCGGGATTTCCAGACGGTGATCGGCGCGGAGACCAGGAACCAGATCGTGCGCGCCGAAGGCAAGCTGCCCGATTACGTCCTGGCCTGCGTGGGCGGCGGCAGCAACGCCATCGGGGTCTTCCATCCGTTCGCGGGCGACCAGCGGGTGCGGCTGATCGGCGTCGAAGCCGCCGGGCTCGGGGTCGAGACCGGCGAGCACGCGGCGACCCTCTGCATGGGCAGCCCCGGGGAGATCGACGGGTCCTACAGCTATCTGCTGCAGGACGAGGACGGCCAGATCTCGCGCACCCACAGCATCGCGGCGGGGCTGGACTATCCGGGCGTCGGTCCGGAACTCAGCCACCTGAAGGACAGTGGCCGCGTGACCTATCGCGCCGCCACCGACGCCGTCGCCCTGCGCGGTATGCAGGCACTCAGTCATACCGAAGGCATCCTCGCCGCACTCGAATCCGCCCATGCCGTCGGCTACCTGATGGAGATGGCAGGCCGCGGCGAGGTTCCGGAGGACTCGGTGATCGTGCTGTGCCTGTCCGGCCGCGGTGACAAGGATCTCGCCGTCGCCGCCGACCGGCTCGGGGTGGCGTAGCCGCTGCTATGGTCGAGAGCGCCCATGGCGCCGGAGAGGGACCGCGCGCTACACCCGCGCACGAGGACGAGCCCTCTTGAAGTTTGTGCCCCGCCTGCTGTTGTTCCTGGCGATTCCCGCCGTGCTGTTCCTGCTGCCCTGGTGGACTCTGGTGGCGGCGCCGACCCAGGAATCCGGCCCGCTGTTCTGGTCGGGTTCCGCGCTGTTCCTGCTCGGGTTCGCCTGTTTGCCGGCGTCGATGTTCCTCGGTCACGGTCCCGCGCAGTCGGATGCCGCCGCGATCGTCGGCGACACCTTGCTCGGCGTGATGTGGGTGTTCTTCAGCTGGTCGGTGCTCGGGAATCTCGCGCGCGCCGGATTGACCGTCGCGGGCGTCGGTGATCCGGCTCGCTCCAGGATCGTCGCGGTGGGCGTGCTCGCGGCCGCGACGGCGCTGGTGGCGTGGGGTGTGTTCGAGGCGCGCCGGGTGCCGCGGGTGCGCACGGTGCAGGTGACCATTCCCGGTCTCGGACCGGCACTGGACGGTCTGCGCATGGTCGTCGTGACCGACACCCATTACGCCGCACTCGACCGGTTGCGCTGGTCGGAACGCGTGGTCGAGGTGGTCAACGCGCAGCACCCCGACATCGCCTGTCACGCGGGCGATCTCGCGGACGGGTCGGTGGCGAAGCGGCACGCGCAGGTGGATCCGCTCGGCAAGGTGGAGGCCGAACTCGGCCGGTTCTACATCACCGGCAACCACGAATACTTCGGTGACGCCCAGGGCTGGATCGATCACATGGCCTCGCTCGGCTGGCAGCCGTTGCACAACCAGCACGAGACGGTGCGCCGCGGCGACGATCAGCTGGTGATCGCCGGCATCGATGACCCCACCGGCATCGGCCTGACCGGTCACGGCCCCGACCTGCCCGCCGCGCTCGCGGGCGCGGACCCGGACGCGCCGGTCGTTCTGCTGGCCCATCAGCCCAGACAGGTCCGCGAGGCGGCGGCCGCGGGTGTGGCGCTGCAGATCTCCGGCCATACCCACGGCGGCCAGATCTGGCCCTTCCACTATCTCGTCCGGCTCGAACAGCCCGTTGTCGCGGGGCTGAGCCGCCACGGTGACCGCACCCAGCTCTACACCAGCCGGGGCACCGGGTTCTGGGGGCCTCAGCTGCGCGTGTTCGCGCCGAGCGAGATCACCGTGCTCGTCCTGCGTTCGGACTCCGCGGCGGGCTGAGCCCCGGCTCGAGGGGAGCCGGGGCCGCCCGCCTCGTCATCGGTGGCCGCGGTCGGCGTCGGCTCGACTGGCGGTGTCGGCGGAAGGCTCCGGTGGGGCAGGGGTGCCGGGGTCCCATGCCTGGACGACGCCCGGAATCCCGTTCTGGACGACATAACCGGCGCGCGTCTGGATGGGCGCGCCGGGACGGCGGACGAAGGGAACGACGCGAAAATCGTTGCGCCACAGCTGGTGGTCGAGTTCGACCCGGACATATCCGCGCTGGGCGTTGAAGAATTTGATGTCCGGGTTCGCGTCGAGCAGTGTGCGGCCCTTGTCGCTCAGATCGGTTCCGTCGCCGTTGCTGGTGATCGAGGTGCCGGTGAATTCCGCCGCAACGACCGGTGAGCCGGGATCGGTGTAGTCGCGCCGCAGATCGGCGGCTTGGTTCTCGTGCCGGTCGCCGGTGATCACCACCAGGTTGCCCGCGCCGCGCGCCGCGGCGGCGCCCAGCACGGCGTTGCGATCGGCGACGTAACCGTCCCACGAGTCGGTGGAGACGCTCAGTTCCGGGCCCGGGTCGGTGTCGTTCTGGCTCATGCCGACCTGGTTGCCGAGGACCTGCCAGCGGGCCGTCGACCGCGCCAGGCCGTCGATCAGCCAATCCCGCTGTGCCGCTCCGAGAATGGTTCGATCGGGCGCGAGCCGCTCAGCGCAGCCGTTGACCACGGCACCGTCACAGGCCTGCGGTGTGCGGTACTGGCGCGTGTCGAGCATCGTGATCTCCGCGAGGTCGCCGAACCGGAAGCGGCGATGCATCCGCATCCCCGCCGTGCTCGGCAGTTGCGCCAGCCGCAGCGGCTGGTGCTCGTACATGGCCTGGAAGGCGGCCGCGCGCCGGCGGCGGAACAGGGCCGGGACCCGCCAGATGTCCAGACCGATGCCGGGCGACCCCGCGGCCCAGTTGTTGTCGACCTCATGGTCGTCCATCGTCACCAGCCACGGGAACGTCGCGTGCGCGGCGCGCAGCGGCTGCTCCGATTTGTACAGCGCGTAGCGCAGGCGGTAGCCGGGCAGGTCGACGGCCTCGTCGCGGAAATTCGGCCCCATGTCGACGCCCGCCCGGCCACGCACCCAGGCCCGCTCGTAGATGTAGTCGCCCAGATGCACGACCAGATCCAGGTCTTCCTGGCTCATGTGCTCGTAGGCGGTGTAGTAGCCGGAGCTCCACGACTGGCAGGAGGCGAACGCGAAGCGCAACCGCGCCATGGCCTGCCCGGGAGCCGGGGCGGTGCGGGTCCGGCCGACCGGCGACACGGCCGAGCCTGCCCGAAACCGGTAGAAATACCACCGGTCCGGCTCCAATCCGTGCACCTCCGGATGCACGCTGTGGCCGAGTGCGCGCGTGGCCACCGCCGACCCGCGCGCCACCACTTGGCGGAAGTGCTCGTCGTGCGCGACTTCGTAGTCGACGGTGACCGGGTCGAGCGGCATGCCGCCGAGCCCGTCCGGCGCCAGCGGGTCGGGGGCCAGTCGCGTCCACAGCACCACCCCGTCGGGCGCGGGATCGCCGGACGCCACGCCCAAGGCGAACGGGTCGCCGAGCCGGCGTGGGGCGGGGAATCGGGCACTGCTCGCCGCCGCAGTTCCCACCAGCAACGCGGCCGAGCCCCCGGCGCCGACTCGCAACAATCTCCGACGTGAAAGGGCCATGATTCAGCGTAAGGCCGCACACGGCGGCGGGAAGGGGCCCTCGACCGGTCACAGCGTCAGAGCAGTCCGCCGCGGCGTGCGCGGTCGAGGGCGTCGACCCGGGAATTGGTGCCCAATTTGCCGTAGATCCCGCGCAGGTGGGTCTTCACGGTGTTGACCGAGACACCGAGGTCCTCGGCGATCTGCTGGGCGGTACGTCCGGACGGCAACTGCTTGAGCACGGTCATCTCGGTGTGGGTCAAGGCGGGATAGGCGGGCCTGCGGCGGGCGGCGGGATGACGCCGGATCGACTCCGCGAACGTCTCGGACCGGCCGAAACGGCCCGCGTAGCTGTCCAGCAATCCCATCGCGGCGGGCACGTCGAGGAACGGCCGTAACAGCCGGTGCGGCGCGGCGGAACCCAGCGCGTTCTCCAGCGCGGCCAGGGCCTTGGCCGGCGCGCGGGCCTCGTGTTGGGTCGCGGAGTACAACAGCCATCCGGTGATCGCACTGACCGGCCGCAGTTCGCCCGCCCGGTCGAGCAGTGGTTCGAGGATCGCGCAGGTCGCCTTGCGGCGATCGGCGGCGGCGTGCAGAGCCGCGTCGGCCAACCGGACCTCGGGCAGTTCGCCGACGATGCCGCGTGCGCGCTCGACCAGCAGCTGCGCGGTCCTGGCATCGTGTACCCGCAGCAGTGCCCAGACCACCGGCAGGATCAGGCTGCCCGTCGCGGCGGGTACCGCCTTGTGCTCCAGCAGGACCAGCAGGCTGCGGCGCAGCGCGTCGACCGCGGCGGACTGTTCCTCGGCCTGCTCGAGCTGGAGCAGGCGCCCCACGACGTGGCCGCGCCACCCCGCGACCGGACCGTAGGACCCGTCGTGATCGACGCGCTCGGTGAGTGCGGCGCAGATCTGCGCCGCATCGGGCGGCTCGCCTTGCAGGTAGGCGCCGTAGGCGGCCATCGCGGCCGCCTGCACGGCGTCCGATGCCTCCGACAGTCCGTGTTCGTCGGCGATCGCCAGCGCGCGCGCCGCCCGGTCGCGCATCGCGGTGGCCGCGTCGACGGTGTCGGCGGCGAATGCCAGCCGGGTCAGCGCGCGCAGCACCAAGCGGGGGCGGCCCGCGTGCTCGGCCACCGCGAGGCCGGAGTGCAGCAGTTGTTCGCCCCGCGCCACCGCGCCGTCCGCGACGAGGGCGGTGGCGACCTGGATCGCGGCATAGGCGTCGAGATCTGGGTCGCCGGTCGGCGCGACCTGCTCCGCGAAACGGGGGAGGACGGCCCCGGTGGTCGCCGCGACGTCGATCGTCGCGGCGAGGGTGAGCGCGTCCAGCCGTGCGGCGGAGGCGAACGAGAGCGTGGCGGCACGTCGCGCGGTCGCGGTGTCCAGGCACGCGACCGCGGCCGAGGTGCTACCCGCGACGAGCGCGTCCACCACGCGCACCAGCCACAGGAAGGGATCGTCGAGCAAGCCGGGCGCCGAGCGGGCCACCTGATCGAACAGCATCGCGCCCTCGCCGTCGAGCACGATGCGCAACGCACACGTGGACAAGAACTCGCACAGGTCTGCACGGTCCCCGACCGCGAGTTGGTGCGGCAGCGCGGCCGCCGGCAGTCCCGCGCGACGCAAATAGCCTGCCGACCGGCGATGCAGGTCCGCGCACAGTTGCGGTCCGAGCCTGCGGGCTTCGGCGAGAAAATGGGCGCGCACCAGCGGAGGACAGGCGAACCACATCTCGCCGTCGTGCACGACGGAATCGATCGGGAAGTCGATCCGATCGAGTTCGTAGAGATAATGGCTCGCGCCGCCGCCGACGAGTTCGTCGGCGAGTTGCTCGGTGAACGACACGGGAACGCTGGTGTAGGTGAGGAACTGGCGCAGCGCGGGGGGCAGCGCCTCCACGAGTTCGTCGCTCAGGAAATCGGCGACCGCCCGCGCCGGGCGCGCGAGCACGGTCAGCGCCGTGGCGCGGTCGCCGGTTCCGCCACTCAGGTGGGCGGCGGCGATGCGCACGAGCGCGGCCCAGCCGCGGGTCAGCGCGTAGAGCGCATCGAGTTCGGCGCCGGTGAGTTCGCAGCCGTGATCTCGGCACAGCGCGTCGACCTGATCCGGTGTGAAAGCCAGTTCGCTCATGCCCCAGCGGGTCAGCCGGGAATGCAGACCGAGGATGTGCCAGCGGATCGGCGGCGCGAAGCGCGCGCACAGCACTGTCGTGACCGACGGCGGGGCATGCTGCAGAAAATATTCGATACCGGCGAGGGCGAGCGGATGGGTGATCAGATGGGCGTCGTCGAGCACCAGGACGGTCGGCGTCGCCCGCGCGGCAAGTGTCTCGACGAGCGCGGCGGCCTGCGCGGTCGGCGGTCCCGACCGTTCGGTGGCCGCGACGCCGAAGCGTGCGTGCAGCACGGTCCACAGCGCCGCCGCGTCGTCGAGTTCCGCGGTGACGGTCAGCCACGCGACGTCGGATGCGCCGGTCGCGCGCCGGGCGGCCCAGTCCGCCATCAGCACCGATTTTCCGGTTCCGGCCGGTGCGCACAGCAGCAGCACGTGTCCGTCGCGGGTGTTGGTCACCTGGTCGGCGGCGGCCGACAGGTCCGGCCGGGGGATCGGAGTGAACGGCAACGCCGGTATTTCGGCAACGGATTCCGCCGCGGCGGGGATGCGGCGTAGAGCGGGGACGTGCGAGGTGGTCACCGTGCCTCCCGGGCCGTGTGCTGACAGATCACTACCGCGCCTCGGTAGCGGAACTTACCCGGTGGAAAGTCCGCTCGATCCCATCGTTGGTGGTCGTTATGGAATTTTCATCCCCCCGTGCCTCGAAGCGCCGGAGTCACCCGAAACGGGTGAAGTGCCGACCGGTGCGAGTGGTGGAGATTCGGAAGGCGTCCACAACTTCCCGAGAAAGGGGGCGACCGATGACGCACATGACCGAACCGGAGGCACACCCCGTCCGCCGTGGTATCGCGGCGGGCACGTCCATAGCGGCAGCGATCCTGCTGCTGACCGTCGGTGTGCTGTCGATCTTCGAAGGTATCTCCGCCGTCGCAGAGGACGAGCTGATCGTCGTCGGCACCGAATACGTCTACAAGTTCGACACCACGACCTGGGGCTGGATCCACATCGTGATCGGCATCCTCCTGGTCATCGCCGCGCTGGGCTTGATGACCGGCGCCACGTGGGCACGGGTGGTGGCGATCGGCCTGGCGGCCCTGTCGATCATCGCGAACTTCATGTGGCTGCCGTACTACCCGGCATGGTCCATCCTGGTGATCGCGCTGAACATCGTGGTGATCTGGGCGGTCGCCACCTGGCGTCCGGAAGAGGTCTGACCGGGCGGAAATGCGCGGCCGCGCGCCCGCGGACGGCACACTGGAGGGCGTGCCGAAGCTGAGCAAAGGCGCGAACGCGCCCGTCACCGTGCCGGCTGTGCGGGCTTGGAGTGGTCGACCGGACCCGGCGTGCCCGCGCTCGATGTGTCGGCGCTGTTGCTGACCGCGGGAGGCCGGGTCCGGTCGGATGCGGATTTCGTGTTCTACAACCAACCCGGCCATCCCGGCGGCGCCGTCCGATGTCTCGGCGGGCACGGCGGCGCCGACGCGGTCGATGTCGACTTGGCCCGAGTCGAGCCCGGCATCGACTGCGTCGTGGTGTGCGCGTCCGCCGACGGCGCGCCGTTGCCTCCCACGCCGAAGGCATTGTGGCTGTTGCCTGTTCCGCCAGGGCGAGCCGGAAGACTTCCGATGCGGGCCGATCGGCTCGATGCGGCGGCGGTGTCGAGCGGCGTGGCGATACGGTCGCGGCCGGTCGGCATCGCACCGGGCAAACGCCAGCGACAGTCGATGCGATCGCCCGGTGAAGTGGGGTTTCCGCTGGCACCGTAGGTGAGGTTGTGGTATCCACCTTCGAGATCGCACTACGAACTCGAAGGGACGCCAATGCCAAGCAAGCCCCCGCTCGTTCTTCTGCACGGTGTCACCATGTCCGAACGGGTGTGGGAGGACGTCACGCCCTTGCTCGCCGCGCGGCACGAGGTGATCACCCCGACCGCCGTCGGTCATCGGGGCGGTCCGGCTGCCCTGCGGCGGCCTGCGCGGGTCGAGCATCTGGTGGACGACATCGAGCGGCGGCTGGACGCGCTGGGGCTGCGCCGGGTGCACATCGCGGGCAATTCGCTGGGGGGATGGATGGCGATCGAATTGGCTCGCCGCGGGCGCGCCGAGACCGTCTGCGCCCTTTCGCCCGCGGGCTTCTGGGAATCCGGCGCAGGGAGCCAGAAGGCCGCGACCCGCCGCATCGCCCGCGAGGCGATCACCGGGCGGCTGCTGGGCTTCCTCGCCCCGCTGGGACTGCGCAGTGCGGTGGCCCGGCGAGTGGCGTTGCGCAACATCGCCGTCCACGGCGATCGCGTCAGCGCGGCGCAAGCCATGACCTTCTTACGCGACCTGCTGGGATGCACCGTTACCGCCGATCTGCTCGGCACCGATGAGCAAGTGGCACCGCTCGATCCGTTGCCGTGCCCGATCACGGTGGCGTGGGCGCAGCACGATCGTGTGCTTCCCGAGGAGATCCACGC
Source organism: Nocardia abscessus (assembly GCF_015477775.1). Taxonomy (GTDB): domain Bacteria; phylum Actinomycetota; class Actinomycetes; order Mycobacteriales; family Mycobacteriaceae; genus Nocardia; species Nocardia abscessus_A. Next base: position 16,046 of record NZ_JADLQO010000024.1, read on the forward strand.
GGCGATCGCCCGGGCCCGGCTGCCCGAAGCCGTGTTCACCGTTCTGCCGGACACCGGTCACGTGCCGATGATCGATGACCCGAGGCTGGTCGCCCAGACGATCCTGGCCACCACGAGCATCACTGCCGCCGAGGCGTCCTAGGCATGCTGGGGCGCGTTCCGGCGCCGCCGTAACCTGTCGCGGCACGACGTGGTGCGGCTGTTCATATGTCGAGCAGGTGCGGCAAACCGGCGCGGTACCGGTCGGCGTCGATGCGTTTCCACGGCTCGAAGATCGGCAGCGACACCAGCGGGTAGACCGGGACCCGTGGTGCGGGGTCGTCGGCGGCATCCAGGATCGCGTTGGCCGCCGCGCGCCCGGATTCGTTGGCCCCCTCCATCGTGGCGAGATCGATGTTGTTGCGCACGTGGTCGCCGCCGAAGAACAGGTTCGGCACAGCGCAGCGGGCCTCCGGTCGGTGGTCGTAGGAGCCGACCGTGTTGACCAGCAGCGGGGTTTCGTTGTGCACTCCGCTCGCGGTCCAGGTGACCCCGGGATCGAGATGCCAGGAGCGGATGTCCTCGGGGCGCAGCCACCCTGTCGCGGTGTTGAGCCATTCGGAGAGCTGAGCCCACACCTCTTCGGCGATCTCGGCGGCGGTGCACTGTTTGGCCGGTCGGCGGAAGCGGATGCCGGGGGAGTCCCAGTCGGAGATGTCCACCGACAGGCATTCCCGCACCGTTCCGTCGCCGTAGCGGGCAGCGAAGTCACCCACCCACATCGGTGCTTGGCGCAAGGCCGTGAGCGCCCACGGTGACCCGAGCGCGGCGATGTGGCCTTCCGGCAGGTCGGTGGATCGAGTGAGGTAGTACTGGATGCCGACCATCCAGTCCGTCCGCAGCTGCCGCATGCCCGCCAGGTGCGGGTCGGCGTCGAGGATTTCGTCACCGAGCAGCGTGACCGCCTTCTCCACCGGCATGGCGCACAGATACCAGTCCGCGATCACGGGGGTCGACCGGCCGTCGGCGTCGGTCACCGTCGCCGAAGCGATCCGGCCGTCGCGCAACTCCAGCCGCGTCGCCCGCTGCCCGGGAACGAATCGCACGCCCCGGGACCGCAGATACGTCACCCAGGGATCGATCCACGCTTCGTTGGTCGGGCGGTTGAGAATCCGATCGATTCCGGCGGAGTACTGCGGGATCGCCCCGGTCCCCGCCAGCACCAGCGCCTCACCGATGGTGCCGATCGTGCGGGCCGAACTCACCTGGGGCTTGGCCGCCACGGTGATCCGGGTGAGGGCGCTGACCAGATATTCGCGGTATGCCGCCGACTTCCCCTCGGCGCGCAGGATCTGCTCCCACGTCACGTATTCCCACTGCCCGAAGCGCCGTTCGGTACACGAGGTGAACCAGACGGCCATCTGTTTGGCGAAGAACGCGAGCTCGGCCGGTGGCAGTTCCGGAATGAAGCCGAAGGCGCCGATGAGGGTGTTCTGCAACCGGTGCGGAGTGAGCTGATCGAGGCCCGCGAGCTCGACCGGCGCGAAGATCGGTGGCTTGCCGCGGAAACCCGCCACGGTGCCCTCGACCCGGACGAGATTGCCCGCGACGCCATCGGGATTGCCGGGGAAGGGAATTCGGCGCATGGTTTCCGGAAGGTTCTGATAACAGCCGGGAAAGAACCGGAAGCCGTGCTCACCGGGCAGATCCGAGCGGCCGTCGGTGCCGGTGCCCGGCACGCCCATACTGCGTGCCTTGCCGCCGAGAAAGGCCGGTTCGTAGACGGTGACCTCGTATCCGCGCTCGATCAGTTCGTGGGCCGCCGACAACCCGGCTACCCCGCCGCCGAGCACCGCGACCGCTTTTCCTCCGGTGCGCAGCCCGGGCGTTCGGCGAGCTTCGGGTGATGCGGCGTGCGCGGGGGCGGCGGCGACGGCGGCTCCGGCCGCGAGTGCGCCGCGCAACAGGTCGCGGCGGGTGAGGTCGATGGTCGGCCGAAGGCGCGGGTCATGCATGTCGATCTCCTGAAGATGCCGCGAGGAAGCCCCGCGGCGGCCTGGACGGGATGACGGTGGCGGGATCGGTGCGCGCGAAGGCGCGGGCCTCCCGTCGTTCGGAGATCGTGTCGCGACACTCGTCCACCAGGTCCGCGAGCACAGGCCCCGGGGCGCGCCACGAATCGCGCAGCGCTCCTATCGCCAATGCCGCGCCGCGGGCGGGAGTGAAGACGTCTTCGGGATGCAGCGTGCGAGAGAAGACCGCGGTGACGGCATCGGCCAACGCCGGGTCGGCGGCGGCCCGCCGATAGAGTTCGATCTCCAGCGGACGCATCGCGGTGCCCCGGGCCAGCCGGTTGGTCCACTGATAGACGCCCAGGCATTCGCTGTCGCGCAGCCGTTCCCACGCGGCGAGGGCGGTATCGAGGTGCTCGACGTCGTCCAGTGCCGGGGCGGCGAGTTCGCCGAGCAAGCGCCCGTAGCGCAGCGCGTCTCGGATGCCTTGCGCGGTCACCGGATCCTTGAAGTGCCCGGCGTCACCGGGCAGCGCCCAGCCCGGCCCGGTCGCGCGCCGGAAGTAGGACGCCAGGCCGGTCGCCGACCGCACCCGCCCCACCCGGCGGCAATCGCGCAGCCGCAGTTGCAGTCCCGGCAACCGCTCGATCGCCTCCTGATACCGGCGCTCGGCGCGCCCGGCGCCCGGTGCGCCGAGCTGCGCGGGCGGCTGGACGAGGCTCAGCAGCAACCCGTCGTCGCAGGGAAACGCGGTGCCGAGATCGGGACCGCGACGCCACTGCGCCGCGACGTGCCGCTGGTCGGCCGCTGCGTCCTGCCAGTACGCGAAGTAGCAGTCCCGTCCGCTCGGAGCGCTCAGCCGGGGCCGCTCGGCGCCGACCAGCCGGGCCACCGTGCTGCGGCGGCCGTCCGCCCCGACCACCAGGCGGGCGCGGACCTCGCGCACGCCGCCGCGGTCGGTATAGCGGACGCCGGCACATCGATCGCCGGACCAGAGCAGATCGGTGACCCGCACGCCCTCGCGGACCCGTGCCCCGGCTTCGACGGCGGTCGCCACGAGCGCGGCGTCCAAGCCGGTTCGCCGCACGCACATCGCGTAGTCGATGCCGTCCACCGGCGTGAAGGACGACCGGACCCGGTAGCCGCCGCCGTCGGCGAAGGCGGTGGTCAGCGCGGGCGCCCCGAGTTGCCGGACACGCTCGAGGGCGCCCGCGCGGCCCAGTTCGGCCAGGCCGCCCGGCCACAGCAGATGCGTGGAGAGTGTGTCGGAGGGAAAGCGCGCCGCGTCCAGGGCGACGACGTCCCGGCCGGCGCGAGCGAACGCGATCGCGGCCGCCGAGCCCGCGCATCGCGCGCCGACGACCACCACGTCGGTGTGCTCGATTGCCGGGGCGGGGGATCCGTGCATGCCCGAACACCTCGGTCATATAGTCTCGGACACTGTGTCCGATCGATGGTGGACCGCGCCTGCCCGAATGTCAATATCGGTGCCGTGTCGGCAGAATGGAGGCCGTGGTGCGACGCACCCGACCGGCACAGCCGAACAACGCGGCCGTTTCGCCGCAGAGAGGAGCCGGATGCCCTCGCTGACCCGGATCCCAAGGAACGCGCGCAAACCCGTCGACGACCGGCGCGCCGAGTTCGAGCGACGAGTCCTCGCCGCGGTGGAGGAGCTGCTCGCCGACGGCACGCCCTACACCGAGATCGCCGTCCACCGGATCGCCGCCGCGTCCCAGTCGGCCAGATCGACGTTCTACCGGTACTTTCCGGACAAGAGTCAGCTGCTGATCCGGATGGCCGAACTGGCCACGGCGGATCTGTTCGAGGCCGCCGAGCGTTGGTGGATCGCCGAGCACACCGGTCGCCAGGCCGGTGTGGTGACGGCGGTGCGCACCATGATCGCCGGGTTTCGGGAGCACCGGTCGCTGCTGCTGGCGCTGAGCGAGGTGGCGGCCTACGACCGTGACGTCGGCGCCTACTGGCGCGGCCGGGTCGCCACGTTCGTGGAGGTGGTGCGGTCCCGGCTGGAGACCGACCGCGCCGCGGGCCGGATCAGCCCGGCGATCGATCCGCAGGCCACCGCCGTGGTGCTGACCTCGATGGTCGAACGCGCGATCGCCGTCAGCTTTTCCTCCGGTTCCGGGGTCGGCGACGACGCGCTGGCCGAGGCGCTGGGCCGGGCGATCTGGCTGACCGTGTACGGTGACGCGCCGTCTGCCTGACGGATCGCGCGGCGGCGCAATCGGATCCATTGCTACAGTCGCGCGCATGACACACTCCGGACCGCCCCTGCGGATCGGCATCCTGGGCGCCGCCCGCATCGCACCGGCCGCTCTGGTGCGTCCCGCCGGGGAGAACCCGGACGTGGTGGTGGCAGCCGTGGCGGCCCGCGATCAGGAACGTGGACATGCGTTCGCCCGCAAGCACGGCATCGCGCAGGTCTTCGACAGCTACGCCGCACTGGTGGCCGCGCCCGACATCGACGCCGTCTACAACCCGCTGCCCAACGGTCTGCACGGCCGGTGGACGAAAGAGGCGCTCGCCGCGGGAAAACACGTGCTGTGCGAGAAGCCGTTCACCGCCAACGCCGCCGAGGCCAGGGAGATCGCCGCGCTGGCCGCGACGTCCGACCGGGTGGTCATGGAGGCATTCCACTACCGCTACCACCCGATGACCCGGCGAGCGGAGCAGATCATCGCCTCCGGCGAACTCGGCAAGCTGGTGCGGGTGGACACCGACATGTGCTTCCCGCTGCCGCGATTCTCCGACATCCGCTACGACTACACGCTCGCCGGCGGGGCGTTGATGGACGCGGGCTGCTACGCGGTCCACATGTCCAGGGTGTTCGGCGGCGAGGAGCCGGAAGTCGTCGCGGCGACCGCGAAGTTGCGCGGCCCGCACATCGACCGCGCGATGAGCGCGCAGTTGCGTTTCCCCTCCGGTCACACCGGGCGGGTCCGCTGCTCGATGTGGTCGTCGGATGTGCTGCGCATCGGCGCGCGCGTGGTGGGCGAACGCGGCGAAATGCGCGTGGTCAACCCGGTGGCGCCGCAGCTGCCGCGCAGGCTGTCGGTGCGTTCGGAGCGCGGTAGCCGCACCGAGAAGACCTCGCGCCGCACGACGTACGCCTATCAGCTCGACGCCTTCGTCGCGGCGGTGCGCCACGGTGAGCCGGTCCCCACCTCGCCGGAGGACGCCGTGGCGACGATGAGCGTCATCGATGCGATCTACACGGCCGCGGGACTGCCGCTACGGCAACCGAGCTGACGCAGCGGCGATCGCCTCGGTGTAGACCGACACCAGTCGCGCGGTGAACCGCGATTGCAGGGGCTGCTCGGCATGGCGTGCCAGCACATCGCGCATGGCGTCGAGCCGGTCGGGATGATCCGCCAGCTCACGCAGCGCTTCGGCGAGCGCGTCGGTCGAGGCATCGCGGGCGCGGTATTCCCCGCCCGCGGGGACGGTTTCGGTGACGTCGGGGTCGCAGTGCAGCACCGGCAGGCCCGCCGCGACGGCCTCGAGCAACACCATGCCCTGCGTGTCGCATCCGGCGGACGGGAACAGCAGCACGTCGTGGGTGCGCATGGCCGCCAAGCACTCCGCCTGGCTCACCTCGCCGTGCAGCCGGACCCGCTCACGCAGCCCGAGGCGGTCGACAGCCGAGCGCACGCGAGGCTCCAGAGCCCCCGCGCCGTAGACGTCGAGCAGGCAGCCCTCGGCCCGATGCACCGCTTCGATGGCCTCCAGCGGCCGCTTCTCGGCGGAGAAACGGCCGCACCACAGAACGCGCAGCATCCGACCCCGGTCGCCGCAGCGCTGCGGGAGGGCGCGCACCAGATCGTCGTCGACTCCGTTGGACACCACGTGCGTCGGACGGTCCACGCCGTGCGCTGCCAACCGCGCAGCGAAATGCCGGGTCGGCACGACGACGTGGTCGGCGGCCTGTGCCTGGGCGACCAGCGGACGCCAAGCATGGCGCGCTGTACGGCTTTCGGGCAGCCGCGGCATCGTGCCGCGCAGACCGACGAACCCGCCGTGCAGGACGCGCATCGTGAGCGCGGCGAGGTAGGGGAACGGCGAATTGCGTTCGATGAAGGAGTCGTCGCGGCTGTGCATCGACTGGACGACGGGAAGGCCGTGGCGGCGCGCGGCGCGCAATCCGGCCACGCCCGCGCCGTAAGTGGTCTGCGCGTGCACGACGTCGAAGCCGCGCTCGGCGAACGCCGCATCGATGAGACGTGCGTTCCTGCGGGTCGGCAGGGCGACGGGGTAGCCGTTCACGGTCAATCCACCCGTGGTCGCCAGAACGACGATCCCCGGGTCCGGAGGCGTGAGTTCCGGTGGCGGGATGGTGAATACGGTGACGCGATGGCCGAGCCGTTCCAACGCCGTGCGTTGCGCGCGCATCGATGTCTGGATCCCACCGAGGGTGGCCGGGTGGAAATCCGCGAACATCGCGATGCGCAGCGAACGGCTGTCGCGGAGGTGTCCGCTCACGCCGTGCCGACCGATCGGGGCGCGCAACGCCCACAGCCGTCGAGGAATTCCAGGATGTGCCCGTACACGTCCAGCGCCGCGCCGCGACCGAGGAACGTGTCGAGGTGACCGTAGGAGGGGACTTCGACGTAGCGGACGTCCAGCTGGGGGTTGCGGCTGGTGAGCACGTCGTGGCAGAGCTTGTTCGAGTCGAGCCACACCTCGTTGCGGCTGCCCGACAGCAGCAGCAGCGGGCAGTCGATCCGGTCGGCGTGGTCCAGGGCGTTCTCCGGCAGCACGCGGTAGCGGTCGTCGTGGTCGTTCCATCGTTGGACGGCGTGCGCCAGTTCCATCCGCCGCAGCTGGGGCAGCACGTGCACCGGGATCGGGCCGAACAGCTCCGCCAGGCGGTCGTGGGTGCGCGGATCGAGGTGGTCGTGCACGAACAGCTCGGCGCCCATGCCCCAGCTGCCGTGGACCATCCGGCAGGTGGGGTCGGTGCATTCCCCTTTGCGCGTGAGCATGGCGTACAGCAGCGTTTTCCGCGACCACAGCCCGACTTTGCGGAAGTCGGATTCGAGGTGGTGCAGCCGGGAGCCGAGTAGTTCGCCGCCCACCAGCACCCGCATCCGCACCGCGTTGCTCACCTTCGGCGTGAGGAACACGCCCTGGGCGACGACCCCTGCCAGACCCGGCACCAGTCCCGCGGTCATGCTCATCGACAGCGCCAAGGCGCCGACGCAATGCGCGACCACGAACAACGGCTGGTCGCCGATGCGCTGCCGGATCTCGCCGACGGCCTCGGGCAGGTCGTAGAGCGCCACGTCGTCGAAGCTGAAGCGCGGCCCGGAGGCGTTGTAGGGCAGGCGGCAGCTGCCGCGCCAGTCCAGCAGCCACGGCTGGTATCCCGCGTCGACCAGCGCGTCGACGATCGTGCGGGTCTCGGGGAGCAGGAACATCTCCGAGGACACGCCGTGGCCGTGCACCAGCAGCACCGCGGGCCGGTCGGGATCGTCGACGACGACGCGGCGCAGGCCCAACCGGGTGCCGTCGGTGGTCCGGAACGGGATCTCCTCCACCGTCAGCGCGGTGCCCGGCCGGATCGGGGTGAGCATCAGCGGAACTCCTTCGCGTTTCGGCGCAGATCCAGCAGTTCGGTGCCCACGCGCAGCGCCGGTTCCAGCAGGCCCTTGCCGAGCTGGGACCCGAACCAGCTCAGCCACAACAATTTCGCGGTCCGCCGCTGGCGCTCGGACAACCGCGGATCCACGTGGATGCCGTCGATCTGATCGCGCAGGTAGGTGTCCAGCGGGACGGCGACCTCGCCCGCGAAGCCCGCCGGTTCGCCCTCGCGGCCGAGTTCGACGGTGAGCGTGCGCGCCTGCCGGATCAGGGTGCGCCGTGCCTCGGCGTATTTGTAGCCGGACAACCACCATGTTCCGCCGTCGGGGTCGTGCAGCGACAGCCGGTAGTGCATGAGCGGATGCTTCAGCCCGTGCCGGATCGGGATGCCGTCGTGCGGGCGGACCGACAGCGCACCGGTCACGGTGAGCGGTGCGTCGTGCAGCAGCGTGCACCGCAGTTCGCCGCTGACGTCGACGGTGCGGCCGGCCACCAGCTGGTGGGTGCTCGCGATGGACAGCCGCAGATTCAAGGTGCAGGACGTGCCGGCCGGTGCGCCTGCGGGCCCGAGCGTGCCCGTCAACGTCTCCGAGAACCACAGATAGGGTGCGTCTTCCGGCTGCGGCAGCCGCGCCAATCCGGTGTCGGCGAGCATTTCCAGCGTTTTGCGTTGCGACTGGGCGCCGTAGCGGATGGGCGCGGGCAGATCGTGCGCGCGCAGGAAAGCGCGGGTGCGCTCGTCGGTGGCGGCGGGAACGGAGGCCATCGTCTCCAGCGGGTGGCGTGCCACGGGGCTGCGCAATACCTGTGCCAGCGATTCCAGCTCCGGGACCGGCTCGGTGCGGATCCGTTCCACCACCTCGTCGCACCACGCGGCCCAGTGCTGCACCCGCATGTCCATGCCGATCGCGGAGGATTCGCCGAGCATCTGCTCGAGGGTGGTCGGCGTGCCGGTGAGGTGGTAGTTGTGGCCCCACGCCGTCGGCGCGCACACGATCGCCGCCGCGACCTTGCTCACCCAATCCACCGGCGCGACATGAAGATTGCGCAGCGCGGGGACGGTACCGAACCGCGACAGCGCCGCGATGATGCCGCTGTTGAGGTCGCGCGGATTGTGCGCGCCGGTCTCGCGGTGGCCGCCGATGCCGCCGGGCCGCAGCACCGTGACGACCAGGCCGTGTTCGCGCGCCCGCCGCATGACCGCCTCGGCCGCCCATTTCGTCCGGTCGTAGCCGATCACCAGCTTGCCGATGTTGGCCACCGGATCGTCCTCGCCCATGGCGGCGATGCCGAGCTCGTTGAACACCGCGATCGAGGAGACGTGGTGCAGCGGTTTGGGTCTCCCGGTCGCCGCCAACCGGGCCAGGGTCAGCGGACCGAGGACGTTCGCGCGGCGCAGTGACCGGTAGCCACGCAGGAAGTCCACCGCGGCGCCGACGTTGACGATGGCGTCGACCTCGTCGGCCAGCGCGGCCCAGCGTTGCTCGGACAGCCCGAGGTTCGGCTCACGCAGGTCGCCGGTCAGTACCGTCACCCGCCTGCGCACCTCCGGGGACCACGGCAGCAGGAACCGCGTCAGCGCGGCGGCGAGCCGGTCCAGGGCATCCGCGTCGTCTTGCGCGCGGACCAGGCAGACCACCTGCGCGTCGCTGCCGCGCAACAGGTCCAGCAGCAGATGGCTGCCCAGGAAACCGGTGGCGCCGGTGAGCAGGATGCGCCGCGGGACTACCCGGTCCGGCGGGTCGACCAAGGGGAGCCGGTCGGCCCCGGCGACATCGGACATCAGCTGCGCGAACTCCTCGTCGATCGCACCTGTCCGCGCCACGGGCTGATCGCGTTCGACGGATTCGGGGCGGGCGTGCAACCAGCGTTGCGCCAGCCTGCGCGGGCGCGCGTCGGCGAAGACGTCGTCCAGGTCCAGATGCACGTCCAGTTCCCCGGCCAGCGCCGCGACGAACTGAACGGCGGCCACGGATGTGCCGCCGCCGTCGAAGAAATCCGTCTCCGGCCCGATCGTCTCGGCGGTGAATCGGTTCGCCACCTCGGTCACCGCCGTCGTGAGCGACTCGACGCTCCACTCGCCGGGGCGCTCGATCGCCGCCCGGGTGGTCATGGGACCACCCGCGCGCGCCAGCAACGCGGACACGTCGAGACCGCCACCGCGTTCGATGGCCTGGGCGAGCTCGCGCCGATCGGCTCGCTCGGCATGCGGTGGGTGCTCGCCGTTCGGACTGCGCACGGAAAACTCCTTGTCGGCCATGGTCATTGCGCCCAGGATCGGAACGTCCGCAGGCGCTGCAGCGGTACGTCGACCTCGAGTCGCTCGGCATCGATGGCGCCGCCGCCGAGCGCGGCGGCCAAGCGGCGGGCGGGCACGTTGCGCGCGGTGCGGTGCACGGTCATCCGCACCGTCGCGCAGCCCAGCTCCGCCGCGCGCTCGGCCAGCCAGCCGAGCAGGCGTTCCTCGACCCCTCGGCCGAGGGCGCGGCAGCTGAGATGCCAACCGCGCAAATGCAGCGCGGCGCCGTCGGTGCGCAGCGCGAGCAGGGCGACGGTTCCGTAGTCGCCGAACCGATCTCGCGCCGATGCGGTCCACACCTCGCCTTCCTCCCGCCACCGGTCGATATCCTCCTCGGTGACGGCGCCCAGGACGAATTGGCTGGTCCGCCGGACGAGCTGGGCCGCGCGGGGCATGCTCTGCTCGGACAGCGGCTCCACGGTCACCACCAGCTCCAGGCCGTCGAGGAACTGCGCGAAGTCCGATTGCTCCCTGGCCAGGTCGCGTTCGCGTTCGCGCCGGTAGAACTCCGCGCGCTCGGCGTCCTCCGCGGTCACGGCCACCGGGGTCACCGGCCACAAGCGCGTGAGGAATGCCTCCAGTTCCCGGACCGGCGGACAGGTCACGGCGAGCACTTCCGGTGCCCGCGCTCGTATCTTCGCGATCTCGACCGGGTTGTCGTCGAGATAGACCACGCCGTCGAGGGCGAATCCCACTGTCCGCGCGGCCTCCTCCAGCCGCTCGGGCTTGCCGTCCCATCCGGTGGAGACGACGGTGAAGTCCGTGGCGCGCAGCGGGCTGTCCGGACGGTCGAGCACGGCTCGGACGGACGCCTCGTCGTTGTTGCTGATCAGCACCAGCAGGGTGCCCGCGGCGCGCCATTGCCGCAACCGCCGCGCCAGTGCGAGCCGTGGTGCGTCGAAGGCGACCGCCGTGGGGCCGATTTCGTCCACGACGCCGCTCCACAGTGTGTCGTCGCCGTCCACGGCGATGACCTTCGGCGCGGGCAGCAGAGCGACGCGTGCGACGGCGGCGAGGGTCAGCGCCACCACGGCCTGGAATTCCTCGGTGAACGGCAGATGAGCCAGTGCGTCGGTCTGCGCGTCGAAGCGGTGCGCCACCTGATGGTCCCGCGTCCAGTCGGGCTCGGTGAGGACCGCCACGCCGGGGATCTCCCGCAGCCGCCCCGCAATCCGTTGCTCCCAGTGGCGCAGGCGCTCGTCCGGATCGGGTGCGGGCAGGAAGCCGACGATGATCGGCACCCGGGCACGCTCGGAGGCTTCCCGGACGGCGGCGGGGTACTGCTCGGCCAGTTCGGCGAGTGCGTCGTCGGTGAGCGCACCGAATCGCTCCAGGTCCGCCGCCCGCAGCAAGACGATGCCCAGGGAGGTGGACGGCTGGGCGAAGACGCCGGAGGGGTCGCGCAATCCGGCCAGGACGTGGTGGTAGGGCGCCTCGAGCACGGTCGGTCCGTCCTCGCCGTGGGCGGGCGCCGACGCGGCGTGATACAGATCCGGCAGCTTGCCCAGCGCGAACGTGGCCGCGAACGCGACGCCGCCCGGTGCGGCGGGTGCGCGCGACCCCGGGCGAACCGGCAGCCCGGCGTGCTCGATCACCTCGGCGAGCAGCGTGAGGTAGTCCTGGCCGAGGCTGGTGCAGGTCGCGTCATCGATGATGTCCGCGTTGTAGGTGAACCAGACCTGGCCCACGTCGGCCAGCACGGCCACCATGAGGTCGAGATCGGAGTATCCGGTTCCCACCGGAACCAGTTCCGCGCGGTGGACGGCGGCGTTGGCCCGCAGATAGTTGAAGTACACCTCGACCAGCGGCGCGTTGTCCCGGTAGAGACCTTCCGCGGCGAGCGCACCGAGGGCGTCGGAGAACCCGGCTCCCGGCACGAGCAGGCGCCGCAGCTGGTCACCGGTGCGGCGCAGCAGGTCGTCGATCGACTCGCCCGGCTCCACGGTCGCCGGATAGGGCACCGGCACACCGAAATAGCCGACGCCGGTGGGCGCGTCGGCGTGGATGCGGGTGTCCACCGGGACGGCCAGCGCGAAACGATCGTTGTCCTGCCGCCGGGCCAGCAGCACGGTCAGCGTGCCGAGGAACAGTGCAGCGGGCGTGATGCCCAGCTCCCGGGCGCGCCGCGCCACACCGTCCTGCAGCCCGGCGGGCAGTTCCAGCAGCACCTCTCCCGCACGGTGACTGCGCTGCGCGGGTCTGGGGCGGGCGAGGGTGAGGTCGAGGCGGCGGCAACCGGCGAACTCCCTTCGCCACTCGGCGTCGGGCTCGGCCTGCGGCGCCTGCGCCGCGAGCAGATCATGGATGTCCTTGTTGGACAAGGTATCCGGGAAGGGCGTCCCGGACAGCTCGGCGTCGATCTCCCCGGCCACCAGCAACATCGACTGGACATCGCACATGCCGTGGTGCGCACCGAAGATCAGCGTCTGCTCGCCGGAACCGGACGCCAACAGCTCGAACCGCCACAGCGGCCCCTGCGCCAGGTCGAACGGCTCACTCATCAACTCGCGCAACCGTGCTCGCGCGACGGCGTGGTCGAGCCGATCGACGACCGTCCACCGCAGCAGCGGCCCGCCCGGCGCGGACCGCACCTGGAGCTGGGTGCCGTGCTCGTCGCTCGGCACGATCACCGTGCGCAGCGCCGCGTGCCGTCCGGCGAGGCGGGCGAGCATCGCTTCCAGTTCGGCGCGTTCGACCGCCGTGTGCAGCCGGATGGCCAGTCCGCCGGTCTGAGCGGCACTCGGCACGCCTTGCCGCTGCGTCCGCAGCAGCCGCATCAGGTCTCGGGTGACGGGCAGCGTGACGACATCGGGGACGTCCTCCTCGGCGCCGACGACCGCGGGCGCGCCGGTATCCGTGCGTGCCGCCTGTTCGACGAGGTAGGCGGCCAGCGCGGCCGGACTCTGGTGGGTGAAGATCTCGCCGAGCGGCACCAGGATGCCGGTGTCGTCGCGCAACCGGTTGCGCAGTTCCACCGCCATCAGCGAGTCCATGCCCAGGCTCTGGAACGACCGGTCCGGCGCGACGGCGTCCGCGCCGGTGTGACCGAGCACGTCGGCGGCCCAGCGCGCCACCACCTCCACCGCGACCGCGGTCGCCTCTTCGGGGGGCAATCCGCGCAGCCGCTCGGCGAACCGCGACCGCACCGACGGGTCGGTGGCATCGCGGTGGACGGCCGTGCGGCGTGTCGAGGGCCGGATCAGTCCGCGCAGCAACGGCGCGACGATCGGCGCGCGCCGCATCGCGTCGGCGTCGATCAGCATCGGCACCAGCACCGGTTCGCTCCGCCGCAGCGCCGCGTCGAACGCGGCCAAGCCGTCGAGCGCGGCGAGCGGGCGCACACCGGTGCGTTCCATGCGACGGATGTCCGCCGCCTCCATCACCTCGTGCATATCGAGGCTCCACGGACCCCAGGCCAGCGACTGCGCGGTGCGCCCTTGCGCAACCCGATGGGTGGCGAGGGCATCGAGGTAGGCGTTGGCGGCCGCGTAGTTCGCCTGACCGGGATTGCCGAGGACGCCCGCGACCGAAGAGAACAGGACGAAGCACGCCAGGTCCAGGTCCGAGGTCAGCTCGTGCAGGTGATACGCCGCGTCGACCTTCGGTCGCAGGACCGCTTCGAGCCGTTGCGGAGTCAGCGATCCCAGTGTGACGTCGTCGAGGACCATGGCCGCGTGGACGACGCCGCTGATCGCGCGTCCGCGCAGCACCTCGGCGAGCGCCGCTCGGTCGGTCACGTCGCAACGCGCGAAGACCACCTCCGCGCCGAGACCGGTGAGTTCGGCGCGCAAGGCGTCCGCACCGGGGCCCTCGGAGCCCCGGCGGCTGGCCAGCAACAGCTTGGTGACGCCGTGGGCGCGCACCAGATGCCCGGCCAGCAGCGAGCCGAGGCGTCCCGGCGCTCCGGTGACGAGCACGAAACCGTCCCCGAAGTCGGGTCCGCTCGGCGCGAGCCCGGCCATGGCGGGCCGCTCCAGCCGCGGTGCGAACAGAGCGCCGTCGCGCACCATGACTTGTGCCGCACCGGAGGCGAGGACCGCCGCGATGTCGACCTCGGCGTCGGCGCTGTCCAGCACCACGACGCGGTCCGGGTTCTCCGACTGCGCCGTGCGGGCCAGCCCCCAGACCGCGGCTCCCGCGGTGTTCGCGACCTCCTCCCCGGGCAGCGCCATCGCGCGCCGAGTGCGCACCACGATCGTCGCCGCGCCCAGTCGCGGGTCGTCGAGTGCGGCCTGCAAGGCTTCGAGGGTCTGCCGGACCGCGGTGTGCACGGCGTCGATCGAATCGCCCTCGGCGACTTCGATGACCACCGCGTCCGGCGCCGCGTCGTGCGGGCCGAGCCGCGCCCAGGGCACCGCGACGACCGGCCGGACGGTCGCGGGGGCGGGCACAGGTGTCCACTCCGGCCGGAACAAGGTGCGGTGCGCGGCGGACAGCGCCCCGTCGAGTACCTGCCCCGCGGGCGCGGGCCGCAGGACCAGTGATTCCACCGACACGACCGGCTGTCCGGTGTGATCGTTCGCCAGCACACGGACCCCGTCGTCGGCCTGTGTGATCCGGACCCGCAACGCCGTCGCGCCGGAAGCGTGCAGAGTCACGCCGGTCCACGCGAAAGGCATTAGCGCCGAATCGGTTTCGCCCGCGCCGAGCAGCAGCGCCGCGTGCAGTGCGGAGTCGAACAGGGCGGGGTGGATCTCGAACCGCGCGGCATCACCGTGAGCATGCTCCGGAAGCGCCACCTCGGCGAAGACCTCCGCGCCGCGCCGCCACGCCGCCCGCACCGACCGGAACAGCGGGCCGTACCGGTGCCCGCGCTCGGACAACCGCGCGTACATGTCCTCGACGTCGACCGCCGCCGCGTCCACCGGAGGCCACTGCGCGGTGTCGACGGCGCCCGCGTCGGTTCCGGCCGTCGCCGCCAGCACCCCGCGCGCGTGCAACGTCCACGAGGTGTCGAGATCCCGTTCCAGGCGGGAGTGGATCGAGACGGGCCTGCAGCCGGTGGCGTCGGCGTCGCCCACGACGACCTGGATCTGCACCGCCGCGTCCTGCGGGACGACCAGCGGAGCGTGCAGCACGAGTTCCCGCACAACGTCGGCGGCCACCTCGTCACCGGCGCGGATCGCGAGTTCGACCAGACCGGTGCCGGGCATGACGACCGCGGCGGGCGCGGCGTGCTCGGCCAGCCACGGGTGGGTCCGCAGCGAGAGGCGGCCGGTCAGCGTCACCCCGCCGGAATCCGGTTGCGGCACGACGGCGCCGACGAACGGATGGCCCGCGGCCTGCAACCCCAGCGCGGAAGCGTCCTGGGATACCGACTCGGTCCAGAATCGCCGCCGGTCGAAGGCGTAGGTGGGCAGATCGACGCTGCCCTGTGCGGGCACCAGCCGCGACCAGTCGAGGTCGTGGCCTGCCACCCACAGCGCGGCCTGAGCACGGGCCAGGCTGCGCGGCCCGTCGGCGTCGCGCACCAGCGACCCGACCGCGACGATCTCGCGGCCCGTCTCCTCCGCGACGGTCCGCACCGCCGTGGTCAGCAGCGGATGCACTCCGAGTTCGACGAAGTACCGGAACCCGTCGCCGATCATGCGCTCGATGGTGCTCGCGAAGCGGACCGGTTCGCGAGCGTTGCGATACCAGTAGGCGGCGTCCGCGGAGTCGTCGACCAACTGTTCGCCCAGCACGGTCGAGTACCACGGGACGGCCGGTGCGACGGCGCTGACCCCGGCGAGCTCGTCCAGCAGTTGCTCCCGGATCGGTTCCAGCAGAACGGAATGCCCCGCCAGCGCCGGTCCCGCGGCCAGGACCCGCACCTCGACCCGCTCGGCCTCCAGGTCACCCACCAGCGTCTCGACCGCATCGCGCGCCCCCGCCACGATCGTCGAGCGAGAGATGTTGATCGCCGCGATCGACACCGCCGGCTCCAGCGCCGCCAAGCGCTGTTCGAGCCGCTGCGCGGGCATGCCGACCATCGCCATCGCACCCTCCTCGGCGATCCCGGCCATCAGGCGGCTGCGGGCCACGACCACCTGGGCGGCCTCGTCCAGGGTCAGCGCACCCGATACGTAAGCCGCGGCGATCTCGCCTTGGCTGTGGCCGATCACGGCATCCGGTGTGACGCCCGCGTCCCGCCAGGTCGCCGCGAGCGCCGCCATCGTGGCGAACAGCAGCGGTTGCACCACGGTGAAGTCGCCGAGTTGCGCCGCGGTGAGCCCGAACAGCGCGGTCGCCAGCGACCATCCGGTGCGGTGCCGAAACGCTTCGTCGCATCGGGCGAATTCGGCGCGGAAGACCTCCGAGCGGGCCAGCATGTCACGCGCCATTCCGGCCCACTGCACGCCCTGCCCCGGGAAGACGAACGCCGTCTTCCCCGCGGTGAGCGCCGCGTCCGCGGCGACCACGACATCGGGCGCCGACCGTTCGCCGACGAGATCGTCCAGCGCCGAGCGCATCTCGGCATGGTCGGCCGCCACGACGACGGCCCGCCATTCGAACGGGGTGCGCTGCAAGGCGAGGGAGCGGGACACCAGGGCGGGCGGCGGCGTGTCGTCTCCGGTGACGTGCTCGAGCAAACGCCGTGCCTGACCGCGCAGCGAAGTCCGGTTCCGGGCCGAGATCGGCAGCAGCGCCAGTTGTCTGTAGTCCGGCTCGTCGTCGAAGTCGTCGGACGGGTCGTCGAGTGCGGGAGCTTCCTCGAGGATCAGGTGGGCGTTGGTGCCGCTGAGCCCGAACGCGCTGACTCCGGCGCGGCGCGGACGGGCGCCGCGGGGCCAGGGCGCCGGATCGGTGCGCACGACCAATCCGCTCCCGGCCCAGTCCAGCTGCGGTGTCGGCGGCCCGTCGTAGGCCATTCCCGGTATCCGCTCGTGCTGCAGACCGAGGACCAGCTTGATGACGCCGCCGATGCCGGCCGCCGCTTGCGTGTGCCCCAGATTGGATTTCAGCGACCCCACCCCGAGCGGGCGATCCGGCGCCCGGCCGGGACCGTAGACGCGGGCCAGGGCGCGTGCTTCGATGGGGTCGCCGAGCGCGGTGCCGGTGCCGTGCGCTTCCACGTAGTCCACGTCCTCGGGCGCCACGCCCGCGGCGTTCAACGCCGCCCGCAGGACCTGCTCCTGCGCGGATCCGCTGGGGGCGCTGATCCCTTGGCTGCGGCCGTCCTGGTTGACCGCGGAGCCGCGGATCACCGCCAGCACCCGGTCGCCGTCGCGCCGGGCGTCGTCGAGCCGCTTCAGCAGCACCAGACCGGCGCCTTCGGCCCACACCGTGCCGTCCGCGCCCGCCGAGAACGGCGCGCAGCGTCCCGACGGCGACAGCACACCGAGTTTGCACAGTTCCACGTGCGCGGTCGGGCCCATCAGCAGTGTCGCGCCGCCGGCCAGGGCGAGATCGCACTCGCCCGCGCGCAACGCCTGAGCCGCCAGGTGCATCGCCACGATCGCCGACGAACACGCCGTGTCGAGAGTGACGGCGGGTCCGTGCAAGCCGAGCGTGTACGCGACCCGGCCGGAGGCCACACTGGGGGAAAGGCCGGTGCCGACCTGCCCGTTCAACTGGTGCGGAGCGGGGTCGGCGAGATATCCGGTGCTGTACACCCCGAAATAGACACCGGTCATGCTGCCCTGCAACTGCCTCGGGTCGCGACCGGACCGTTCGATCGCCTCCCAGCTCAGTTCCAGCATGAGCCGTTGCTGCGGGTCCATCACCGCCGCCTCGCGCGGCCCGATACCGAAGAACGCGGCGTCGAACTCGTCCACCTGGCCGAGGTATCCGCCGCGGAAGGTGTACGCCTTGCCCTCGGCGGCCGGGTCCGGGTCGTAGAGCCCGTCGATGCTCCAGCGGCCCGGCGGCACGTCCGACAGCCCGTCGCGGCCGTCGTCGAGCAGGCGCCACAGCGATTCCGGATCGTCGGCGCCGCCCGGGAAACGACAGGCCATCGAGATGATCGCGATGGCGTCGTCGCCGGTGCGTCCCTGGTGCTGGACCGGCGCGGCCTCGGCTTCGGTGCGGTGCAGCGCCGCGACCACCTGCGCGATGGTGGGGTGCTCGAAGAACAGATTCGTGTCCAGCGCATGCCCGACGCGGTCGGACAGCTCCACGACGAGTTCGACGAGATCCGCGGAGCCGAGGCCGAATTCGACCAGTGGCCGGTGCACGTCGATCCGGGCGGGATCGAGATACGCCAAGCGGGCGATGATCTCCACCAGCCAGGTCTGCATCTCGTCGGCGGTCATCGCGGCCGCCGAGGGGGCGGCGACCGGCGCGTCCTCGAACTCGCCGCGTACGGGCAGCACCGGGGAGAACTCGTCATCGAGATACGCCGCGCGGCAGGCCTGCCGCTGCACCTTGCCGCTGCTGGTCTTCAGCAGCTCACCGGGACGGATCAGGACCACCGACCGCAGCGTCAGCCCGTGCTCCGCACCGACCGCGGCGCGGATCGCGTCTTCGGCGCCGGCCAGTTCGGCAGGGTCCTCGGTGCGCACCTCCGCGACCACGACGGGCAGTTCCCCGTCGATGCCCTCGTCCACCGAGAAGGCCGCCACGCACCCGGGCCGGACGGCGTCGTGCGCCGTTTCGACGGTCAGCTCCAGATCCTGCGGGTAATGGTTCTTGCCGTCGATGATCAGCAGGTCCTTGCGCCGCCCCGTGACGAACAGCTCACCGCCGGACAGGAAACCCAGATCGCCGGTGCGCAGGAACGCGCGGTCGTCGTCGCCGAGCCTGGCATGGAAGGTCTCGGCGGTGGCCTGCTCGTTGCCGAAATACCCGGCGGCGACACTAGTTCCGGACACCCAGATCTCGCCCTCGGCGCCTTCGGCGCACTCCGTGCGTCTTTCCGGATCCACGATGGCGATCGACAATCCCTCGGCGGGTCGCCCCACGCCGACCAGCTCGGAGCGGCCGGGTGGCAGGACCACCGTGGGTCGGGCGCCGATTTCGGCGGCGCTGACGATGAGCGTCGCCTCGGCCAAACCGTAGACCGGCTGGAAGGACTCCGCCCGGAAACCCGCGCTGCGGAAGGTGTCGGCGAAGCGGCGCACCGTGGCCGGGCGCACCGTCTCCGCGCCGTTGAAGGCCACTTTCCAGCCGCGCAGGTCGAGCCGGTCGATCTGCGCGGGCGACATCCGGCGCAGGCACAGCTCGTACCCGAAGTTGGGACCCCCGCTGGTGTGCGCGCCGAACGCGGACACCGCCTGCGGCCAGCGCTCGGGGCGCTGCAGAAAATGCTGGGGAGACAACAGCACCGCGTTCGCGCCGACGAACATCGTCTGCAACACGGGCGCGATGAGCCCCATATCGTGGTACATCGGCAGCCAGCTGACGAACAGCGCGTCGGTGAGCGAGTCCACCAGATCCGGCGTATGGCCCAGGGCCGCGGCGATGGCGCGCTCGTTGTGCAGCAGGTTCGCATGGGTGACCACGACGCCGCGCGGCGCGCTCGTCGAACCCGAGGTGTACTGCAGGAAGGCCACCGAGTCGGGGCCGACGGCGGGCTGCCGCCACGACGCGGCGGCGTCGTCGGCGATCTCGTCGGTCGCCAGCCAGGTCAGCGCGGCCAGTTCCGGGAGTTGCTCGATCGCCGCGCTCGCGTCGGCGCGGACCTGCGCGGTGGTGAGCACCGCGTCGACGCCCGCATCGGTGACCATGTGCCGCAGCCGCCGCAGCGACCGGGCATCCAGCTGCGGCAGCGGTGCGGGCACGGCGACCACACCGGCGGCCAGGCAGCCGAAAAACCCTGCGATGAAATCCAATCCGGACGGATACAGCAGCAGCGCCCGGCGCACGCCACCGTCCTGCAGCGCGGCGCCGATGGCCCGCGCGCGGACCGACACGGCGGCATAGCTGATGTCGTCGACGACGCCGTCCGCGTCACCGGTCCGCAGAAATCGGTAGGCGATCCCGGCGTCCAACGTCTCACCACGGGTGAGCAGCACATCGACGAACGAACGGTATTCGGTCATGCGGTACAACCTTCGGAACTCGACTGTCACGGGGGTCGTGCGCTCAGCGGACGGCGCCGCGATTCCCCACGGGCGCCGTCCGCCATCTCATGGTCGGGTGGTCGCGGCGGCGAGTTTCTCGACGGCGTCGACCGCTGCGAGCACACCGTTCTCCGCCGCCACCGTGCGCCCGATCTCCTCGGCTCGCTGCCGCGCCTGCGGCGTGAGGGCTTGGGCCAGCGCCTGATACAGGCGATCCGCGGTGATCCGGCGATACGGGAAAGTGGCCCCGATACCGAGCGCGGCGATGCGCCACCCGTAGAAGAATTGATCGCTGTGCACCGGGATCACCACGGCCGGAATCCCCGCGCGCACCACGTCGTGGGTGTTTCCGCTGCCGCCGTGGTGCACCACAGCGCGGCAGCGCGGCAGCACACGGTCGTAGTCGAACGAATCGATGACCAGCAGAGCGCGATCGGCGCTGAACCCCTTCGGGAATCCCTCGCCTCTCACCGTGACCAGGGCCCGCGCGCCCAGTCGCGCGCAGACCGTGGCGATCATCCGGTGGCACTCCGCCGGATCGACGATGGGCATTCCGGTCATGCAGAAATAGATCGGTGGTTCGCCTTCGTCGAGCCAGGCGTCGAGCTCCGGGTCGATGACCGCTTCCCCCCACGCGTCGCGCAGCCGCTGCGGCAGAATGGGAGCGCCGACGACCGTCGCGCGCTCCGGCCAATCGTGCGGCTTCGGCAACAGCACCGGGCTCACCATGTGAACCAGCGGTATCCGCTCGTCGCGGAGTCGCCGAAAAGGATTGCGCGGCTTGCCCGGCAGCCCCATCTGCTGACGCAATTGGCGATCGACCTTGCGATACAGGAACGTATAGGACCTTTCGAAAAGGCTGTAGGTCACGCGCGACAGAATCCGGGACGACGTCATGTTCTTCGCCATGAACGACGACGGGAACTCGCCGGTGCGTTCGAGCGGGTAGGGCAGGCCGCCGATCACCGGCGTACCGGTCTTCTCCCGGAACTCCATCGCCCAGGGCAATGTCGACGCGCAGGCGACGACGACATCCGCGTCCGCGCAGGCTTTCGCGAGCACCTCGTGCATCGCCACCCCGCGCCCGCCCTCGATGATCTTCACCGTGTCGAGCATGATGCGAATGAACGGCAGTGTCCTGCCGGAGGCCAATGCCTGTCTGGCCGCGGGCGTCTCGAGTAATTCCGCGGCGTCGAAGGGAATCACATGGGGTTCGAAGTCCGCGTTGCGCACGATGTGCGCCTGATTGCGGGTGGCGGTGATTTCCACGTCGTGCCCGCGGGCGCGGAACTCGTCCGCCAACGCGAGATACGGTTGATGATCGCCCCTGGTACCTGCGGGCAACAAGGCCACACGCATACTATCGACTTCCGCTCGTGCACTGGCTCGTCTGGCCGAATTCCGCGAATCGGCCGACATCTGATTCGTTGCTGGGATCCGCGTCGCGCGGATGCCCCACTCGCTCGACAGAGTTCGGAACGGTACTCGGCCCCCCGCCGTCCTCAACGGGCCGACTGCCTGTCTGCAGAATCGGGAGATGGTCCTTTCTTCCGAACGGTGAGCCGACCGAATGCGCCACACCCGGGATGGTCGACTCCGGCGAAACCGGCGCACGCCAGTATTCCGGCTGTACCGGGCGTCGTCCAGACTAAAGCGGCGGCCGCGTCGTAGCCTTCTCAGCTGTGGGGAGGTGGCGGCGTCTCCGCCGCGCACGCGGAATGCGGCGGCCGGCTTGCGATTACGCCATCGTGGTGCGAGGCGGGAGGCGCTCGGCGCCGACTCATTCGGCGTCCGTGCGCCGGATTTACCGAACGCGCCGGGCCGCCGCCGTGGAAGCGTCGAGATCCGGGTGCGCCTGCGCCGCGCCGAGCGCCACGAAACGCCGCCATCGGAGTACCGCAGGGGCGTTCCGGCAGGTGTCGTTTGCTGGTTGGCCTGGTGCGCGTGCAATATGTGAAGGCTCCACGGTCGCCGGCGGTGCACTGTTCGGCGCACGCGTCTCGTGCCGCGGCAGGGGACCCCGCTGTTCCCGTGGTGGAACCGATCTGTTATCTACTGGCTACGATTGTTTTTTCGACTGCACGCGCTCGGTAACCGTGAAGGGATTATCTCTATGGCACGCAAGGTCGTCGTGACTCTGGTCGATGACTACGACGGCAAGTCTCAGGCCGAGGAAACCGTGTCTTTCGCCGTGGACGGCGTGGCCTACGAGATGGACTTGTCGACGGACAATGCCGGTCAGTTGCGCGGATTCTTCGATCAGTGGGTTCCGTACGCCCGCAAAGTCGGTCGCACGCGGCGCGGGCGCGGCGGTGTCCTGCGTTCGGCGAACGATCGGGAGCAGGCCACGGTTATCCGGGAATGGGCGCGCAAAAACGGTATCGACGTCTCGGCGCGCGGCCGGATCTCGGCCGAGGTCGTCGAGGCGTACAAAAAGGCGAACGGGTAGTTCCGGGCGAGTTCCGCGCCGCCGCAGCGGCGGCGCGGGGGCGCGCGGGCGGATTCTTTTCCGTGCCGGGCCGCGATAACGGCGGCGGACCGGGGTAAGCGACCACTATGACGGTCATGACAGGCGCCCAGACGCTCGAACTGCCCCAGCCCCGCGGCGAGCTGTCCGAGGCGGTAGTGGAGTTGCTGCGCGGCGAACCGGGCGGCTCGGTCCCGGAGCCGGGTCCGGCGGACCCGTACGGCGAGGATCTGCATCTGGCCCTGCACACCTGCTACGAGCTGCACTATCACGGCTTCGCGGCGGTGGACGCGGGTTGGGAGTGGAACCCGGGCCTGCTCGGTCTGCGCGCCGCGCTGGAGCAGCGGTTCCTGCAAGCGTTGCGCGAGGACGTGCCCGGCGGAGCCGATCTCGACGCCGATCTCGACCAGTTGCTGGTCACTCCGGCCGACCCGGTCGGACCCAGCCGGTTCCTGCGCGACGAGGGCGACTGGTGGCAGATGCGCGAGTACTTCGTGCATCGTTCGATCTACCACCACAAGGAGGCCGACCCCTACGCCTGGGTGATTCCGCGTTTGCGCGGACAGGCCAAGGCGTCGCTGGTGGCGGTGGAGTTCGACGAGTTCGGGGGTGGACGCGGCGAACGCGTGCACGCGCAGCTGTACGCCGATCTGCTGGCCGGGGCGGGGCTGGATCCGGCGTACCTGCACTATCTGGACGTGGTTCCCGCGCCGATGCTGGCGCTGGTGAACATGATGTCGCTGTTCGGTCTGCACCGGTCGTGGCGCGGGGCGCTGGTGGGCCATTTCGCGACGGTGGAGATCACTTCGCCGCCCGGAGCCCAGCGCATGGTGGAGGCGTTGCGGCGGTTGGACGCCGATCCGGCGTGTGTGCTGTTCTACCGCGAGCACGTCGAAGCCGACGCCGTGCACGAGCAGGTGATGCGTACCGGCGTGATCGGTGACCTGCTCCGGCAGGAACCCGGGCTCACCGAATCGGTGGCGTTCGGCATCCAGGTCACGAACTTGCTCGAGGACCGATTCGCCGATCATGTGCTGGAAGCCTGGCGCGCGGATCGCAGCTCGTTGCGCGAATCCTGGAGCGGACCGGTCGGCGCGGACGATTAAGCGTCCTCCAGCGGGCTATCCGCGAGAAGTGATGTTGATTCGACCCCCCGGCGTCTATCCGCCGCAGCTGGACACCTGGTTGCTCGTGCGCGCCCTTTCCGAGGCGGGTGTCCCGCGCGGCGGACACGCGCTGGATGTCTGCACCGGCACCGGCGCCTTGGCGGTGGCCGCCGCGCGCACCGGAGCGACGCGGGTGACCGCGGTGGACGTGTCCCGGTCCGCGGTGGTGTCCGCCTGGTTGAACTGCCGGCTGCGCGGCATCGACGCCGAGGTACTGCGCGGGGATTTCGGCGCGGTTCTCGGCGGGCGCAGCTTCGACCTCGTGCTGGCCAACCCGCCCTACGTCCCCGCCCCCGAAGGCACCGACACCCGTGGGATCGCCCGTGCGTGGGACGCCGGGACCAGCGGCAGGGCGATACTCGACCAGTTGTGCGCGGCGCTGCCCACCCTGCTGAAACCACGGGGGGTCGCGTTGATCGTGCATTCGGCGCTGTGCGATCCCGATACGACCCTGGACCAGTTGCGCGCGCTCGAGTTGAAGGCCGCCATCGTGGCACGGGCGACCGTGCCGTTCGGGCCGGTGCTGCGCCGCCGCGCGCAATGGCTGGAGTCGGCCGGGCTGATCGAGCCCGGCCAGCGTATGGAAGATCTGGTGGTGATTCGTGTCGACCGCATCCGGCAATGAGCAGTGGCGTCGCGTGACGCTCACCGCCGATGGACCCGCGCTGATCGAGGGCCCGGTGGAAGTGGTCACCGCGGACGGCCGCACGATCCGCTCGGACCGGTTCATGGTGGCGCTGTGCCTGTGCCGGCGCTCGAAGAACTACCCGTTCTGCGACACCAGCCACCGCAAGCATCGCCGTTCGTCCTGAGCGCAGCTCACGCGTCCTGACCGCAGCTCACGCGGGCGAATGATCCGAACGCAGGGCGCGCGCGGTGTCCAGCAGCGACTCGGTGGCGCAGGCGACGGTCTGCGCGACCACGTCCGCCGGGTCGCCGTCGAACCGGCGGTGCCAGGCGCGGACCTCGTGCTCGGTGGCGATGGCGAACCACACCGAGCCCGGCGGTTCGCCGTCTTGCGGATCCGGGCCGCCCGCACCGGTGACCGCTACGGCGACAACCGCTTTCAGCATCTCTCGCACGCCGGTGGCCATTGTTTCGGCCGCGGTCTGCGACACCACCGGCACATCGGGCACCCCGAGGACGGTGTGCTTGACCTCCGAGCTGTAGGCCACCAGGCCGCCGCGGAACCATTCGGACGAGTTCGGCGCCGCCCCCAGCGTGGCCGACAGACGGCCCGAGGTCAGCGATTCGGCCACCGCGACGGTGATCTGCGAGTCCCGCGCCAGTTCGGCCAGCTCGTGTGCGTGCTCGTCCGCCTGTGGCATCTGCGTCCTTCCTGCGCTGTCTGCTGCCCACCTTACGGCCCCGTACCGGTCCGGCCGCACGGCAGGCCGTGGTGTTTCGGCGCGGCGGCGCCGGGAATGTCGGCAACAGACCGGCATCCGATGCAAGGAGAAAGCGATGACGACCGACGCGATCGTACTGCTGCGCGAGGATCACAAGGCGATCCGGAAGCTGTTCCGCGAGTTCGAGAAGGCGGGTGAGGACGCCGTCAAGACGAAGGGGGAGGTGGTGAACAAGATCATCGAGGCGCTCACCGTGCACACCTATCTGGAGAACGAGTGCATGTATCCGGAGGTGCGCAAACTCGTTCCCGAGCTCGAGGACGACATCCTGGAGTCCTACGAGGAGCATCACGTCGCCGATGTGCTGGTGACCGAGCTGGCGATGATGAAGCCCGATGACGAGCACTTCACCGCCAAGGCCACCGTGCTGATCGAGAACGTCGACCACCACATCGATGAGGAAGAGAACGACTGGTTCCCCAAGGTGCGAGAGCGGCTGGGGCGCAAACAACTCCAGGACATCGGGGCCCGGCTGCAAGAACTCAGGAAGAAGGCGCCGACCTCGCCCGCCCAGCCTTCGGCGCTGAAGAAGACGGTCGACGCGGTCCTGGCCTGAACCCTGCGACCTCCCGCCGGTCACCGGCGGGAGGTCGCAGGGCCGGTCGCCGCGCAGTCACCCCGCGGGCGGGTACTGCTGGGTGTCGAGCACCTCGGCCAGGTGGGCGGCGTTCCTGGCCAGCGCCGCGGTGGCCGAGGCCACCGCCTTGGGCACCGAGTCGAGATCCTGATAGTCGGTACCGCCCATGGCTTGGTCGTTCCAGTACGTGCACCCCTGCGCGGGGATGGTGAATCCGATGTCGTTGAGCCCTTGGTACAGGTCGGCGACGATCTTGTGCGCGCCGTCCTCGTTGCCGACCACCGCGACGGTGGCCACCTTCCCGACCATCGCGGGCCTGCCCTCGTCGTCGGTTTCGGACAGTTCGGCGTCCAATCGCTCCAGCACCCGCTGCGCCACCGAGGACATGTGCCCTACCCACGTGGGTGTCGAGACCAGCAGGATGTCGGCCGCCGCGATCCGTTCGCGGATCGACGGCCACTGGTCGCCGGGTCCCTCGTCGGCGGTGACCCCGGGCAGCACCTCGTAGTCGACCACGCGCAGGACCGAGCCCTGCACGCCGTGCTGGGCCAGCTCGTCGAGCACCTGGCGGGCGATGAGGTCGCTGCTGGATTCGGCGGGTGACTTCTTCAACGTGCACACGAGGGCGACGGCGGTCGGTCCGGCCATAGGAAAACCTCCTGGTTCACAGCGTGGTTCGCGTTCATGCTCGGGCCACGACACGGATCGTGCGCAGCTGCGGATCGGCGGCGTCCGGCACGTTCATTCCCGCGTCGAGCCCGGTGCGCAAGTAGTCCACGACCGCCGCGTCGATCCGCTCACCGGGCACGACCACCGGAATGCCCGGCGGGTAAGGCGTGAGCTGCTCGGCGGCGACGCGGCCGACGGCGTCGCGCGCGTCCACCCTCTCGACCGGGCCGAAGAACGCGTCGCGAGGCAGCATCACCGTGTCCAACTGCAGGTCCTGTGGCGAGGGCAGGTGGATGCGGGGCGGCTGCGGATCGGTCAGCTGCTCGCGCCACGCCGCGACGCCGTCGACCAAGGCGTCGACGGTGTCCTTGTCGTCGGCGAGCGACAGTGTGGCGAGCACGCGGCGGTGGTCGCTGAGTCCCACGTCGAGGCGCCGGTGCTCACGCAACCAGTCCGCGGCTTGATAGCCGCCGGCCCCGGTGCCGGACACGTCCATGAGCACCTGCAGCCGATCGAGGTCGTGCGAGGCTTCGACGCCGAGCAGCTCGTCGTCGAGCACTCGGATGCCGGGGATCTCGCCCAGCCGGCGCCTGGCCTGTTCGGCGACTCGCAGCGCCGCCTCGAGCAGGTCGTGTCCCTGCTCGACCATCTGCCTGCGCCAGCCGTCGAGCGCGGCGTAGACCAGGACATTCGGGCTGGTGGTCATCAGCAGGTCGGCGCATTCGCTGAGCCGGATCGGATCGATGAGATCGCCTTGCAGGTGGAACACCGAGCCCTGTTCGAAGCCCGCGCCCATCTTGTGCACGCTGACCACGCAGACGTCCGCGCCCGCGTCCATCGCCCAGGTCGGCAGGTCTTCGTGGAACGGCAGGTGCGCGCCCCACGCCTCGTCGACGATGAGGGGCTTGCCGCGTTCGTGGCACACGTCGGCGATGGCGCGGATGTCCGCGCAGGTGCCGTAGGGGCTCGGGCTCACGATCAGCGCGCCCGCGGCGTCGGGATGCTCGTCCCACGCCTCGCGCACCTGCTGGGGTGAGGGCGGATGCGACAGATGGTGCTCGGCGTCCCATCGAGGGGTGATCCAGTGCGGCTGGACGCCGGAGAAGATGAGCCCGGCCACGATCGACTTGTGGCTGTCGCGCGGGACGAGCAGGCCGCCGTCGTGGCCACCCGCGACCGCCATCATGGCGGCCTTGACCGACAGCGAACTGCCGCAGGTGGAGAAGAACGCGGATTCGGCGCGCACCGCGTCGGCCATCAGCGCCTCGGCGCGGGCGAGGTAACCGCTGCGCGCGAGCCGGTCGTCCAGACCGGCGATCGCCAGCACGTCCGAGGCGAACGCGTCCCGGCCGATCACGTCCAGGACGCGTTCGTCGGCCCCACGTCCTTGCCGGTGGCCGGGGGGAGTGAAGCCGTACCGGCCCAGCCGGTGATGGTCGGCAAGCGCTTCCAGCAGAGGAGCTCGTGTATGGTCCACGGCTTCCGCCTACCCGGAATCGATGGCGGCACACGTCCGGCGTGCAGTGCGGTTACGGCCTGCGGCGAATGCGGGACGTACGGTCCGTGCCCACTCTGCCGCGGGTCGGGCGACTCGGACGAAGTTTTGGGCGGGGGCGCCCGGGTAGGACGGGGGAGTATCGACCCCGACCCGGAGGAGCGCCGGATGAAGGCAGTGACCTGGCAAGGACGACGCAAAATCGCCGTGGAGACGGTGCCCGACCCGCGGATCGAGGCGCCGACGGACGCGATCATCGAGGTCACCTCCACCGGTATCTGCGGATCCGACCTGCATCTGTACGAGGTGCTCGGCGCGTACATGAGCAGCGGCGACGTACTCGGCCACGAACCGATGGGACGGGTGGTCGAGACCGGTTCGGCCGTGACCGACCTGGCCCGCGGCGACCGCGTCGTGATCCCGTTCCAGATCAGCTGCGGCGCCTGCTACATGTGCCGGACCGGTCTGCCCACCCAGTGCGAGACCACCCAGGTCCGCAAATACGGCTGCGGGGCGGCGCTGTTCGGCTATTCCAAGCTCTACGGGCAGGTGCCCGGCGGCCAAGCCGAGTACCTGCGGGTGCCGCATGCGGACTTCACTCATGTCAAGGTGCCGGACGGACCGCCCGATTCGCGGTTCTTGTACCTGTCCGACGTGCTGCCCACCGCCTGGCAGGCGGTGGAATACGCCGCGGTGCCCGAAGGCGGATCGGTGACCGTGCTCGGCCTCGGCCCGATCGGGGACATGGCCTGCCGGGTGGCGGCACATCGCGGCTATCGCGTGATCGGCGTCGACCGGGTGCCCGAGCGGCTGGCGCGCGCGGCCGGGCGCGGCGTCGAGGTGATCGACCTGGAGTCCGTCGACGAGCCGGTCGGCGACATCATCCGCGGCTGGACCGACGGCCGGGGCACCGACTCGGTCATCGACGCGGTCGGGATGGAGGCCCACGGCTCGCCGATCGCCTCGGTGGCGCAGCGCTCGGCGGCGTTCCTGCCGGACATGGTGGCACAGAAGCTGATGGACACCGCGGGCATCGATCGGCTCGCGGCGCTGAACTCCGCGATCGACATCGTGCGCCGCGGTGGCACGATCTCGCTGATCGGCGTCTACGGCGGCATGCTCGACCCGCTGCCGATGCGGGTGCTGTTCGACAAGCAGATCCAGGTGCGGATGGGGCAGGCGAACGTCAAACGGTGGGTCGAGGACATCATGCCGCTGCTGCGCGACGGCGATCCGCTGGGCGTGGAGACCTTCGCGACCCACCGCCTGCCGCTGGCCGATGCCGCGCGGGCCTACGCCATGTTCCAGCAGAAAACCGACGGTGCGGTGAAGATCGTCCTCGACCCGACCGCCACGAACTGACCGGCGCGGCGGGTCCGCACCGGACCCAGCCGCGGTCGTCGGCGACCGCGGACGGTCCGGTTTGCTCTGTCCGCGCCTGGGTAGCTCGCCGGGTATGAGCTTTTTACTACGCGGAGTCGTCTCACCGTGGTGGCTCGAAGCGCCGACCTCCGTCGCGGCGGAGATGGCCCGCGCGGGTGTGGAGAAGGCCGTCGATCTGGGGACCAAAGCGGCGCAGGCGCCGGTGCAGGTGGTGGCGGCGGGCGCGCGAGCGGGCGCGGCGCTGCTGAATCTGCGCCGCGACGAGGAATTGCGCGACGAACTGGCGGCACTGGTCGATCCGCACGCACTGCGTTCCCGCCGCCGAGTCGCGCTCTACGAGGACCGCGCCACGGTCGAGGTCCGGGGCCTGGACTCCGGCAAGAGCGGCGATGTGACGCAGGCGCTGCACCGCACTCTGGACAAGCGCCGCGACGTGCGCTGGTGGCGGGTCAACGCGGTGACCGGCCGGGTCGTGGCGGCGCTCGCGCACGGCGCGGCCGACCTGCCCGCCCTGGTCGCGGCCATCGAGTCCGTCGAGGCCGACACCGCGGTGGGCGACCTGGACTGGAGCCGCGGCTGCGAGCATCCCGGGGATCGGGAACCGCTGCTGGCGGCCGGAATCCAGGTCGCGGGCGACGTGTGCGCGATCGGACTGTCCACGGTGAGTGCGGTGCTGCCGCTGCGCGCGCCCGCCCGGGTCTTGCGCGCGGCGGCCGCCTTCGTCGACACCCAGCCCCGACTGCGTAAACGGCTCGAGGAACAGCTCGGCCGTCCACGGACCGACCTGGTGCTGACCACCGCCAACGCCATCGGCAACGCCCTGGGCAACAGCGCCGCAGCGGGGACAGCGAACCTGCTGGTCGACGCGGTGCATCGCGGTTTCACCCTGACCGAGTCGCTGACCAGATACGCGCAGTGGCGCAACTGGGAGGCCGAGATCGACCGCCGCCCCCCGGAAGTGTGCGAACCGCTGACGCCGCCCACCCGCATCGTGGAGATGCCGCAGGGGCCGATCGAACGGGTCGCCGACGAAACGGCCGCGGGCGCGCTCGCGGGCGCGGTCACCTCGGTGCTCGGCGGCCGTGGCCTGCTGGGCGCGGCCGACGCGTTGGAGCTCGGCGCGCCCAAGGCGGCGCGGGCGAGCCGGGAGGCCTACGGCGCCATCGTCTCGACGGTGCTGGGCCGGGCGGGAGTGCTGACGATCCACCCGCGGGTCTGGCGGCGACTGGATCGATTGTCGGCGCTGATCATCGACGGAGAAGCGCTGCTGACCTCGCGCCGGGTGGTGCTGAAAGCCGAAACGACCGACGAGAGATGGTCGGTCGCCGAGGTGTGGAGCGCGAGCCAGCGCCTGCTGTGGGATCAGGAAACCGCCGAAGGCACAGACGGCGACTCGCGGCCCAACGGCCTGGCCCGGTCGTCCGACGGCCACCGGCGGCTGGCGCATCCCGCGACCGGCAAGGTCGATCAGGGCGTGACCCGCCGCCCGGTATGGCGGGAACTGCACGACGACGGGACACCGGTCGGGCGGGTGCTGGTCGGACGCGAACTCGACCGGCGAGCACACGCCGTCCTGGGCCGGGCCCGCAGCGCAGGACTGCGCATCACCCTCGTCGCGGGCGAGGACGCCGCCGAGTTGCGGTCGCTGGCGGACGAATGCGTCTCCCCGTCGCGGTCGCTGAGCAAACTGGTGCGCACCTTGCAGCAGGACGGTCACGTCGTCGCCGTGCTGAGTCCGCGCGCGCACAAGGCACTGGCGTTCGCCGATGTGGCCATCGGGCTCGCCATCCGGGAGGACAACGCACTCCAGATGCCGTGGACCGCCGACGCGGTCTGCCGCGACCTCGGGCAGGCGCACCGCGTACTGGCCGCCGTGGCCCCGGCGCGTCAGGTGAGCGAACGCGGCCGCTCGCTGGCCCTGTCGGCGGCCGCGCTGGGCGGGCTGCTGCTGGCCGTCGCGCCGGGCAGCGCGGGCAGGTCCTCACCCATGACCGCGGCCCACTACACCGGTCTGCTCAGCGGCGCCTACACCGGATGGCGTTCGGCACGGACGCCGCCACCGGCCACGCTCGCCCCGCTGCTGCCCTGGCACGCCCTCGAACCCGACGAGGTGCTGGGCCGGTTGCCCGAGCCCGTCGCGCTGGACGAGCGAGACCAGCCCAGCGCCGCTGCCCGCATTCCCGGGGCGAACGTCATCGCCTCGGCGGTGTCGTTCGCGGGCCAACTGCGCCGCGAACTGGCCGATCCGCTGACCCCGATCCTGGGGGTCGGCGCGGTCGCCACCGCCGTGCTCGGCGCGCCGTCGGACGCGGTGCTGCTGTCGTCGGTGCTCGCGGTCAACGCGCTGGTCTCCGCCTGGCAGCGCCAGCGCGCCGAGGACGCGCTGCACCGTCTGTTCGAGCGCGAACAGCTCACCGCCCGGGTGATCGATCGCGCCGAACTCGACGCGGGCGAACCGGACGAGCGCCAGGTGCCGGCGAATCTGCTGACGCTCGGCGACGTGATCGTGCTGCGCGCCGGGGACGTGGTCCCCGCCGACGCGCGGCTGCTGCGCGCCGACGACCTCGAGATGGACGAATCCGGGCTCACCGGTGAGTCGATCACCGTCGAGAAGGAGGTTCCCGCCACTCCGGGCGCGTCGGTGGCCGACCGCTCCTGCATGGTCTTCGACGGCAGCACCGTGGTCAACGGCACCGGCCGGGCCATCGTCGTGGCCGTCGGCTCCGACACCCAGGCAGGCCGCGCCGCCGCCGGGGCCATCCCGCCGGAGAAAGGCGGGGTGCAAGCGCAATTGCGCCGCTTGACCGACCGCGCCCTGCCGCTGACCCTGTCCGGCGGCGGTGTCGTGACCGGGCTGGGCATGCTGCGTGGCAGGCCGCTGCGGACCGCGATCGCCGACGGTGTGGCGGTCGCGGTGGCCGCGGTGCCCGAAGGGCTGCCGCTGGTGGCCACCGTGGCTCAGCTCGCCGCCGCCCGCAGGCTCTCCCGCCACGGTGTACTGGTGCGCGCCAGCCGCACCGTCGAGGCGCTGGGCCGGGTGGACACCCTGTGCTTCGACAAGACCGGCACCCTCACCGAGGGGCGGCTGCGCCTGACCACGCTGGCCGGCCTGGACGAGCAGTGGTCCCCGGACGCGGACTCCGAGGACGCTCACCGGCTCCTGCGGGCCGCGGCCCGCGCCTGCCCCGATCCCGCCGAGGGACCGGTCGTGCACGCCACCGACCGCGCGGTGCTGGAGGCCGCGGACGAGGAGCTCGGTGACGACGTCCGCCACTGGGACCCCATCGAGGAGATCCCCTTCGAATCCAACCGCGGCTACGCCGCCACGCTCGGGCAC
Organism: Nocardia abscessus; assembly: GCF_015477775.1. Classification (GTDB taxonomy): domain Bacteria; phylum Actinomycetota; class Actinomycetes; order Mycobacteriales; family Mycobacteriaceae; genus Nocardia; species Nocardia abscessus_A. Next base: position 48,420 of record NZ_JADLQO010000024.1, read on the forward strand.
ACCGCCAACAAGCTGCGGCTGATCGTGAAGGGAGCGCCCGAGGTCGTGCTGTCGCGCTGCACGAAGGTGCGGTCGAACGACACCGACCATCCTCTGGACGACCGGGTGCGCGAGCGCGCCGAAAAGGCGGTCCGCGACCTCGCCCAGCAGGGACTGCGGGTGCTGGTGGTGGCCCGCCGCGACCTGCGCACCGAACCCGACGATGTCGAGGCGGCGGTCGTCGAACTCACCCTGCTCGGCTTCCTCGGACTCGCCGACGCTCCCCGCCCGCAGACGTTGCCGCTGGTCACCGCGTTGCAGCGCAACGGGATCAGCGTGCGCATGATCACCGGCGACCACCCGGTGACCGCGGCGGCGGTGGCCCGCCAGCTCGGCATCGAGGCGGGGGAGGTGGTGACCGGCGCGGATCTGGACGGCCTCGACGAGACCGCTCAGGCGGAGCTGATCGAACACGGCACGGTCTTCGCCCGCGTCGATCCGGAACAGAAGGTGCGCATCGTCGCGGCGCTGCGCCGCGCCGGTCACGTCGTCGGCATGACCGGCGACGGCAGCAACGACGCGGCCGCGATCCGCACCGCCGACGTCGGAATCGGTTTGGCCGCACAGGGTTCGATCGCCGCCCGCAACGCCGCCGACATGGTGCTCACCCGCCCCGACCCCCTGGTGCTGCTGCACGCCCTCGTCGAAGGGCGCGGTATGTGGCAACGGGTCACCGACGCCGTCGGCGTGCTGGTCGGCGGCAACGCGGGCGAAGTGGCGTTCACCCTGTACGGCACCGCCGTCAGCGGCCAGGCGCCGCTGGGCACCAGGCAGTTCCTGCTGGTGAACATGCTCACCGACATGTTCCCGGCGATGGCGCTGGCACTGTCGCGGGACGGGGACGCGGTCGATCCCGACGACACCGACGATCCGCAGTCCCAGGCGCAGCGGGCGGCCGAACGGCTCGCCGAACTCCCGCGGGCGCATCTGGGCACGGACCTGCTGCACACCCTCGGCGTCCGCGGCGTGGCCACCGCCACCAGCGCGTCGGTCGCGTGGACCCTCGGTCGCATGACCGGCACGCAGCGCCGCGCGGCCACCATCGGCTTGGTCGCGCTCATCGGTACGCAACTCGGCCAGACGCTGGTCTCCGGCTACCGCAGCCCGCTGGTGTGGATCACCACGGCCGCGAGCGGCGCGGTGCTCGGCGCGGTGGTGATGACGCCGGGGCTGTGCACCTATTTCGGTTGCCGCCCGCTGGATCCGATCGGGTGGGGGATCGCGACCACATGCTCGGTGACCGCCACCGCGGCCGCGGCGCTGCTTCCCGGGTTGCTGTCCCAGCCGACCACCGCCTAGGCGCGGCGGACCGCTGATTGGGGTCCGACCGCCCGGGTACCCGCCTGGCGACGGACCCTGCCACCGGCACACGGACAGGAGGAACCCGATGGCCCAACAGGTCGGCGACTATGTGGTGCAGCGTCTGCGGGAATGGGGTGTCGAGCAGGTCTTCGGCTATCCCGGTGACGGGATCAACGGCCTGATCGCCGCTTTCGGCCGCGCGGACGACAAGCCGGCGTTCATCCAAGCCCGCCACGAGGAGATGTCGGCGTTCCAGGCCACCGGATACGCCAAGTTCAGCGGCAAGGTGGGCGTGTGCACCGCGACCTCGGGACCGGGGGCGATCCATCTGCTCAACGGTTTGTACGACGCGAAGCTCGACCACGTTCCGGTGGTGGCGATCGTCGGGCAGACCGCGCGCAGCGCGATGGGCGGCAGCTACCAGCAGGAAGTCGATCTGCAGAGCCTGTTCAAGGACGTCGCGTCCGACTACCTGGTCGAGGTGAACGTGGCGGACCAGTTGCCCAACGCCCTGGACCGCGCCTTCCGGATCGCGGCGGCGCGCCGGGCCCCGACCGCGGTGATCCTGCCGTCGGATCTGCAGGAGGAGCAGTACCGGCCACCGCAGCACGCCTTCAAGCAGGTGCCGTCGAGCCCGCCCGGATCGTCCTGGGCGCGAGTGATTCCCGCGCACGAGGACATCCGGCGCGCGGCGGAGGTGCTCGACGCCGGATCGAAGGTCGCGATCCTGATCGGGCAGGGCGCCCGCTCGGCCGCCGACGAAGTCGTCGAACTCGCCGAGCGCACCGGCGCGGGCGTGGCGAAGGCGCTGCTGGGCAAGGACGTCCTGTCCGACGATCTGCCTTTCGTCACCGGCGCGATCGGATTGCTCGGCAGCAGGCCCAGTTACGAGCTCATGCGCGACTGCGACACCTTGCTGATCGTCGGATCGAACTTCCCCTACAGCCAGTTCCTGCCCGAGTTCGGGCAGGCGCGCGCGGTGCAGATCGATATCGACGGCACCATGATCGGCATGCGGTACCCGACCGAGGTGAACCTGGTCGGCGACGCGAGATCCACCTTGGCCGAACTGATTCCGCTGGTACGGCGCAAAGACGACCGCGCATGGCGGGAACGCATCGAGAAGAACGTCGCCCGCTGGTGGCAGACCGTCGAACGCCAATGCCTGCTGGACGCCGAACCGGTCAACCCCATGCGGGTGGTCTGGGAGCTGTCCGAGCGCATCCCCGACGACGCCATCGTCACCGCGGATTCCGGGTCCTCCACCAACTGGTATGCCCGCTGTCTGCGCATGCGCGGCCGGATGCGCGGGTCGCTGTCGGGCACACTGGCCACCATGGGCCCCGGCGTGCCCTACGCCATCGGAGCGAAGTTCGCCCACCCGGACCGTCCGGTGATCGCGCTGGTCGGCGACGGTGCCATGCAGATGAACGGCCTGGCCGAACTGCTCACCATCGCCCGGTACCGCCCGCGCTGGAGCGACCCGCGCCTGGTCGTGTGCGTCTTCCACAACAACGATCTCAACCAGGTCACCTGGGAGCTGCGCGCCATGGGCGGCGCCCCGAAATTCGAGGAATCGCAATCCCTGCCCGACGTCTCCTACGCCGAGTTCGCGCGTACCGCGGGCCTGACGGGGATCACCGTGCGGACACCCGAGGAGCTCGGACCGGCCTGGGACCGCGCCCTGCACGCCGACGGCCCGGTGGTGCTGGACGTGCACTGCGACCCCGACGTGCCGCCCATTCCGCCGCACGCGACCTGGGACCAGATGAAGGACACCGCCGAAGCCGTGTTGCGCGGCGACCCGGACGCGTGGCACCTCATCGCGCAGGGCGCGAAAACCAAAGTCCAAGAGTTCATTCCGTAGCGACAGAAACGAGTGTGCGATGACCGATCAGGATGTCGTCGAACTGCTGACCGCCCAGCACGAGGAGATCTTCGCGCTGCTGGCGCAACTGAAGGCGGGCAACGGCACGAAACAGGAGTTGTTCACCGAGCTGGTGCGGTTGCTGGCCGTGCACGAAAGCGCCGAGGAGGAGGTCGTGCATCCGGTCGCCGGGCGCGCCCGCTTCGGCGCCGACGCCGAGATCGTGCAACCGCGGCTGGAGGAGGAGAACGCCGCCAAACGCGCCCTGGCCGACCTGTACGACCTCGGGGTGGATCATCCCGATTTCGACGCCGAACTCGCGAAGTTCGCCGACGCGGTGGCCGAGCACGCCGCGCACGAAGAGACCGAAGAGTTCACTCTGCTGCGCGCGCAGTTCTCGACCAATCAGTTGCGGCGGATGGCGGGTTCGGTGCGCGCCGCCGAGGCCGTGGCGCCCACCCGCCCGCACCCGCACGCGGGGGAGTCCGCGGCCGCGAACCTCCTGGCCGGACCGCCGTTGGCGCTGTTCGACCGGGCCCGCGACGCGGTGCGCGACTGGCGGCAGAAACAGGACACGTGAACCCACGTAACCCCGAAGCGGAGAAGGAGGAGCCCGACATGGGGTTTCCCGAGCAGCAGCAGAAAGTTCCCGGTATCCAGGCCAGGATGACCCCGGTGCCGGACTGTGGCGAGGACAGCTACCGCGGGTCCGGCAAATTGACCGGCAAGGCAGCGGTCGTCACCGGCGCCGACAGCGGCATCGGCCGGGCGGTGGCGATCGCCTACGCGCGCGAAGGCGCGGACGTGCTGATCTCCTACCTCGACGAGGACGAGGACGCGAAGGAAGTCGCCGACCTGGTGACGGCGGCGGGCCGCAAAGCGGTACTCGTGCCCGGCGACCTGTCCGAGGCCGCCCACTGCCGCGCCGTGATCGATCGGGCGGTGCGGGAATTCGGCAAAGTCGACGTCCTGGTGAGCAACGCGGCCTTCCAGATGACGCACGAGACTCTGGAGGAGATCAGCGACGAGGAATTCGAGCACACCGTCAAACTGAACATCAACGCCTACTTCTACCTGGTGAAGGCGGCGCTGCCGCACATGCCACCCGGGTCGTCGATCATCGGCAGCTCCTCGGTGAACTCCGACATGCCCTCGCCCACCCTGGCGCCGTACGCGGCGACCAAAGCCGCCATCGCCAACTTCTCCGCCAGCCTGGCGCAATTGCTGGGTGAGCGGGGAATCCGGGTCAACAGCGTCGCGCCGGGGCCGATCTGGACGCCCTTGATCCCCTCCACCATGCCCGTCGAGAAGGTCACCCACTTCGGTGACGACACACCGCTGGGCCGTGCCGGCCAGCCCGCCGAACTGGCCTCCACCTACGTCCTGCTGGCCTCCGACGACGGCAGCTACATCTCCGGCGCCCGCATCGCAGTCACCGGCGGCCGGCCGATTCTGTGACCTTCCGGGCACGATCGCCCGCGCGGTCGGCCGTTGTCCGATCGGCCGACCGTCAGCGGGGGCGGGTCACAGCATCGACACCACGATGCCGACCGCCGCGGCGACGAACAGCAGGATCACCACCGCCACGACGAGCATCGCCATGATCCCGGTGACCGGGAAATGGTGTCTGGTGCTCGGCTCCGGCGCCGACAGCCCAGAGGTCTGGGGCGTGTCCGGCGGGGTAGCGCCCGGCGGCACCCCGCCGCCCGGTTCCAGGTCAGGGGTTTTCGCCGGATCGGGATCCATCGCGCTCATAGCCGCTCCCTACTCGCCGTCGTTTCCCGGTACCTCGGGTGCGCCGGGCCGCTTGCCGGTCCTCTTGCGATACAGGATCACCGCGCCGACCAGCACCGCGAGTGCGAGAATCACCAACAGTTCCATGGCAGGGGCCTACCCGGTATCCGCGAGCCCAATCGGCGTGGCGTCCCCGGAGGGCTGCCCTCACTTCCGGGCGATGATGTAGTGACCGACGGTCTCCTGAAACGCGACCGCGTCGGCGATCGCCGCGTCGTCCGGGACGGGGCTGCCGGTCGGGACGACGATCAGCTTGTCGTCATCGTCGTAGCGGCGGTGGATGATCCCGACGCACAGTCCGCGCGCCCAGGGCATCGGTTCGGGCGGTCCGAGATAGTAGCCGTCGAGTTCCTCGCCATCGGGGGCGCGGGTGAGCGGAACGTAGCCGTAGTTGAGCAGGTACCGGAATCCGCACCGCGGGTGACGGCTGCCGTAGGGACGGTCGACGACGAGATGCACTGTCCGGCCGAGGAACAGGCGCGCCAGGCGCAGCGACTCGGAGTCCTCTGGCTCCACCAGGTCGGGCATCGTCCCAGGCTACGGCGTCGTCGATCGCGCAGGCACCGGCGCGACGGATTGGACCGGGATCACCGGGGCGATCCGTGCGTGCGACTCGGGGACGAGCGATCGGGCCGCGCTCCGGTGGCGAGGCGATGCACTTTTCTGCGGGCGACGAGTTCGATGGTGACCGCCACAGCGCAGGACTGTGCCAGCAGCAACCCGGTCAGCACCATGACCTGGACCGCGGCGGCCTGTGCCGCCGAACCGGTCGCGAGCAGAACGCCGACGAAGGCCCCCGGCAGGGTCACCAGCCCCACCGTGCGGGTCTGGTCGACACCCGGTAGCAGCGCGTCGGCGGCCGTGGGCCGGATGATCTCCAGGCGCGCGTCGCGCTCGCTGAATCCGAGACCCAGCGCGGCTTCGACTTCGCCCCACCGCTGCTCGATCGTGTCCAGGGCGCGCCGCGCCGCGAGCGAGGTCGCCGTCATGGTGCCACCGAGAACGATGCCGCCGATCGGCACCAGCGCCACACCGGTGCGCGGCACGACGCCGCTGAGCAGCAGCAGCGGCAGCACCACACCGGGGCCCGCGCCCAGCGCCGAGGTCAGCCAGAGCGCCGAGCGCCCCGCGCGGGCGCGCCGCGCCGCGGTCGCCGCCGCCGCGCCGAACATCACCGCCAGCACCAGGAAAGACGACCACAGCTGCGCCAGCGCGGCGGTCAGGATCAATGCCACCGCCGCGAGCTGAGCCGCGCCCCGCGCGGCCGCACGCGGCGCCACCGACACCCGCCCCAGCCCGGCAATCCGGTACACCGCCGCCGCGCCCAACACCATGACCGTGCACAGCACCACCAACCCCGCCCCGGGCGTTATGGCCGTCGTCATCCGAGCACTCTCTCACGCCCGCACACGTGCCCGTGCTGGCTGCGCAAGGGGAGTTCCATCGGCCGGTCGATTCGCGCAAGCCGGGGGCATTGCGTGCGGGCGCGGGCTGGAGGAAGGTGAGTTATGTCCGGTGGCGCCACCGGGGCGCCACCCTGAGCAGGGCGGGAGGTGGCCCGTGTACGCACGTTCCAGCACAATTGCGGCCCAGGCGTCGTCGATCGATGACGGGACCGCATACCTCCGTGATGAAGTGATGCCGAATCTGCCCGAGATCCAGGGGTGGGTCGGAATGTCCTTGATGACCGATCGGTCGACCGGACGCTGCATCGCCACGACGTCGTGGGAGTCCGAGCAGGCACTGCACGCCAGCAGAGGCCGGGTTCAGCAGCTGCGCGAGGGCCTGGCCAGGCAGCTCGGCGGCCGGGTGGAACGGGTCGAGGAATGGGAGATCGCGGTGATGCACCGGGATCATCCCTCGGGTGAGAATGCCTGCGCCCGGTGCTCGTGGGTGCAGGTCGATCCGAGCCAGCTCGACCGGCTGGCCGAGACGTTCAAGTCGGAAGTGCTGCCCCAGACGGAGATGCTCGACGGATTCTGCAGCGCGAGCCTGTTGATCGACCGGGAAAGCGGCCGCGCGGTAGGCGCGACCGTATGGGAATCCCGGGCGGCGATGGACGGCAGCCGCGAACAGACCAATCGGATCAGGGCACAGGCGACCCAGCGGGTGGGTGCCAACGTGCTCGAAGTAGGAGAGTTCGACCTGTCGTTCGCGCACCTGCGCGTTCCCGAGATGGCGTGAGATCACGCGACATCCGGCCGGAAGACGGGCTTCCGGCCGGATGCCTCGCTGCCACGACCCGAGCGGTTCGGCCCGGGTACGGATGTCGATTACCCGAGAGGTAATCGCCCTGCCGTACGTGCTGTTCGTAGGATCGGGGCGTGACTACCCCAACGGCCGGTGACCTGCTGCGGCACTGGCGTCTGGAACGCAGACTGAGCCAACTGGAGCTGGCCGGGCGGGCCGATACCTCGGCGCGGCACCTGAGTTTCATCGAGACCGGACGAGCCACACCGAGCCGGACCATGATCGTGCACCTGTCCGAGCATTTGGAGATCCCGTTGCGCGAACGCAACCGCGTGCTGCTGGCCGCGGGCTATGCCCCCGCCTACGCGCAACCCGGACTGGACACCCCCGCCATGGACGCCGTCCGCGGGGCCATGCGCCAGATCCTCGCCGGGCACGAGCCCTACCCGGCGCTGGCCATCGACCAGAACTGGACGATGATCGACGCCAACAGCGGTGTGGCCGTGCTCATCGCGGGCATCGACCCGGCGCTGACCAGGCCGCCGGTGAACGCGCTGCGGCTGAGTCTGCACCCCGACGGCATGGCCGGCCGCATCCGCAACCTCGCCGAGTGGCGCGGCCACATCTTCGCCCGCCTGGCGCGCCAGGCCGAGGTGACCGGATCCCGGGATCTGGCCGACCTGCTCGAGGAGCTGCGGTCCTACCCGGGAGGCGAGGTGGAGCTCGCGGTTCCCGAACCCGACCAGGCGGTGGTCCCGCTGCGGATCGAACACGACGGCGACGAGCTGTCGTTGCTCAGCGTCACGACGGTATTCGGCACCCCGATGAACGTCACCGTCGCCGAACTGGCCATCGAGTCGTTCTTCCCCGCCGACGAGGACACCATGAAGCGGCTCACCGCGGGCGCCCGGTGAGCCGCGCCGCCCAGCTGTCCGCACTGCTGGACCTGCCCGTGCGCGCGGTCACCGATCTGGGCGCGCGCCATGCGTGGACGCTGCACCGCGCCGAATTGGCCGACGCCCGAACCGTCTTCGTGAAGGCCTCGGCCACGCCGACGTCCGTCTTCACGGCCGAAGCGGCGGGTCTGACCTGGCTGCGAAGCACGGAGACCGGCCCGCGCGGTGACGGTGTCGGCACGCTGCTGCCGCAGGTGCTCGCCGCAGACGATCGGATGCTGGTGCTGCCGTGGCTGGAGGAAACCGCACCCACCCCCGCTGCCGCCGAGCGACTCGGCCGCGAACTCGCCGCGCTGCACGCCGGTGGCTGCGCCCGGTTCGGTGCGCCGTGGGAAGGCTGGATCGCGAGCCTGCCGCTGCCCAACACCCCGACGGACGGACCGTGGTCGCAGTGGTACGCCGAATATCGTCTCGCGCCCTATCTTCCCTCCGCCGCCGCGCATCTCGGCGCCGACGGAACCCGCCTGGTCGAGCGCGTCATCGACCGCATCGATGACCTGGCCGGGCCCGCCGAACCCCCGGCGCGCATCCACGGCGACCTGTGGTCGGGCAACATCCTGTGGACCGCGCAGCGGGCGATGCTCATCGACCCCGCCGCGCACGCGGGCCACCGCGAGACCGACCTGGCCATGCTCGCTCTCTTCGGCGCCCCGCACCTGGACCGCATCCGCGCGGCCTACCACGAGACCCATCCGCTCGCCGAGGGCTGGCGCATCCGCACGCCGCTGCACCAGTTGCATCCGCTGCTGGTGCACGTCGTGCTGTTCGGCTCGGGCTACCGCGCGCAGACCCTCGCCGCGGCCGGTGCGGCGCTGACGTCCTGACCGGACCCGCCTGTCACCCGTCGACCCGCGCGATGACCTTCTCCGCGAAACGGGACAGGTTGGCGATCTTCGTCTCCAGCGGCTCGGTGTCCTGCTCGGTGGTGTAGGGCAGCCGGAACCCGACGATCACGTCGGTGACGCCTTTGTCCTCGAGGCGCTTGACGCCGTCCACGGTGAAGCCGTCCAGCGAGATGACATGCACCTCGAAGTCCTTGCGGGTGCCGTACTCCGCGCGCAGTGCGTCCAGTTCGGCCAGCAGCCGGTCGAGTTCGGCGCCGTCGCCACCGGCGTGCATCCACCCGTCGCCGCGCTGGGCGGCCCGGCGCAACGCAGGCTTGCTGTGGCCACCGATCAGGATCGGCACCGGTTCGGTCGGCACCGGGCTGATCTTGATCGGCGGAATGTCGTAGAACTGCCCGTGGTACTCGAAGTAACCGCCCGCCGAGAGACCGCGCACGATATCGATGCATTCGTCCATCCGCGCACCACGCTTGTCGAACGGCACCCCCATGATCTCGAAATCGTCCGGCCACGGGCTGATGCCGACGCCGAGACCGAACCGGTTGCCGCTCAACGCGGCCACCGAGGCGGCCTGTTTGGCCACCAGCACCGGAGGCCGGATCGGCAGCTTCAGCACGAACGGGGTGAAACGCAGGGTGGTGGTGACCGCCGCCATCGCCGCACTGAGCACGAACGCCTCGATGAACGGCTTGTCCTCCAGGAACTCCCGGTTACCGTCGGGGGTGTAAGGGTACTTCGCGTCGGATTCCTTCGGATACGCCACGCTGTCGGCGACGGCCATGGAGGTGTAGCCGGCCTCCTCGGCGGCCTTGGCGAGAGCGAGGTAGTACGACGGATCGGTCATCGTCTCGGCGTAGGTGAAGCGCATAGTGCTCGCCTTCCTGGCGCGTCGTGCGCGCCGCGCGGGTCCCGGCGCCGGTGCCCGCGGACCGGGCCGTCGCCGAGACGTGAGGGGAACTGCCGCAGGCGGATCCGAGCGGCCTCGATGACGTCGAAGCCACCCGAGAGGTCACCGCCTACTGCCATGGGTTGGTGAAGCCTTCCGGAATCAAGTGGTCGAACACGGCTTTCATCTCCCGCGACAGCCGCATCAGTTCGATGTGCGACCCGATCGGCCCGCCGTCGAGGTAGGCGAACTCCATCCCGATGCCTTCGAACCTGCCGCGCGCGACGACCTCGATGCCCGCCGCGGCGGCCTCGGCGAGTGCGGCGTCGTAGTCGCCGGGCACCCAGGCGGCGTGATGCAGCCCGGGGCCGAGACGGTCGAGATGCTCGGCGTACAGGCTCAGCCCGCCACGCGGCTCGATCAGTTCCAGCTGCTGGCCGCCCGCGTAGCCCAGCGCCACGCTGATCGTGTAATCGGCCGGCGCGCCACGCAGTTCGGCGATCTCGGGCCCGAAGTGGACATCCGGGATGGTGAACCACTCGCCGACCCCGTACCGGGTGGTGAACGTCTCGCACGCCGCGGCCAGATCCCGCACCACCCAGCACAGTTGAAAGATCGGCCCGCTCGCGATCATCGGCGTCCTCCGACGCGGCCCACCAGGCTCGGACACCACCGGTAGGCGGCGACCACCGCCTTGTTGTAGTGCGGAAACACGATGTACGGCTTGTTCTTCCGCATCCCACGCAGAATGTGCGCCGCCGCCCGTTCCGAGCTGATCATCCCGATCGGCATCCGGCGCACAGGTCCGCGAAAGGAATACCCGGGCAGGTCGATGCCGGAATCGACGATGTCGGTCGCGACCCCTCCGGGCACCGCCACGCTCACCCTCACCCCCGCCGCGGCCGCCTCGACCCGCAGCGCGGTGCTCAGCCCCACCACCGCATGCTCGGTCATCGCGTAGGCAGCCGAGGGCGACACCGGTGTCAGTCCCGCGATGGACGCCATATTGACGATGTGACCGGATCCCTGCGTGCGCATCAGCGGGTAGGCGTGGCGCGTCCCGTGCACCACACCCCACAGGTTCACGTCCACGATCCGCTGCCACTGCGGCAACGGCATGTGCTCGACGGCGCCGCCGAGGCGGATACCGGCGTTGTTGAACAGAAAGTCGATGCGTCCCAGCTCGGCGACGGCACTGTGGATGAGGCGGCGCACCTGCTCGTCGTCGGAGACGTCGATGACCTGTGTGTGGATCGCGGTATCGGCGGCCAGGCCGACCAGCCCGGCGGCATCGCTGTCGGCGGCCACGACCGCGACGCCCCGCGCGGCCAGCAGGCGGCACAGCGCGGCGCCGAGACCGGACGCGGCACCGGTGACCACCGCCACATTATCCACGACGTTTAATTAAGCATCTGTGTTTAACATCGTCAATACTCGTATTTAGTACAGTGCGAATATGCCGAGCGCCGATTCGCGCACCGCCTTGCTCGACGCCGGGGAACGCCTCATCGCCGAACGCGGCGTCTACGTTCCGCTGCGCGACATCGCCGCGGCGGCGGGTCAGCGCAACAACTCCGCCGTGCACTACTACTTCGACTCGCGCACCGGGCTGATCGAGGCCATCGTCGAGCGGCGGATGAACTGGCTCGAACACCGGCGCATGCAGTTGCTGGCCGCCCACGAGGCCGCGGGCGGCGCCAACGACCTGCCCACCCTCGTCGCCATGCTCGCCACGCCGATCCTGGAACTGCTCGGCCACGACGGGGTGACCCATCTGGGGCGGTTCCTGGAAGTCGTGCGCACCCATCCCGTGGTCGCAGATGCCCGACGCCTCGCGGGAGCCGACCGGGCGGCGGTCCGGATCATCGCCACCCGCCTCGACGCCGCGCTCGCCCTGCCGGGACGTCTGCGCAGGCAGCGCCTGGAAGCCATGACCACCGTCATGCTCGCGCTGATCGCCGACTACGAGCGCACCCTGGAATCGGGCGTCCGCACCGCCCGCCCCGGCGACGACGCGGAGATCGTGGACATGATCGTCGCCATGCTCACCGTGCCCCTCCGCGAGCACACAACCTCCGCGCCGGGACGCTGAAACCCTGCACGGCGCTCCGTCGTGACGCGACATCTCACGACCGCCCGTGGCCGGCGACGCGGCGCCGGCGGCGAATCCTCACCCCGACGTCCGGGGCCTCCCGGAACCGTATCCCGGCGCGGTGAGCGGCCGATTACCCTGGGGGGAGGCGGTTTCCGGGAATCTGCGGTGGAGCCGATCGATGTAGCGGCGCACAGCGCACAATTCGGTGTGCAGCTCGTGCCGTGCGGCGTCGCCGCGATAGCCGAATCCGAGCTCGCGCGCCAGCGTCTGGGCGCGGACGGTCAGCAACTCCAAGAAGACCCGGGCCTGGGCGAGGTCGGCGTCTTGTTCCATGCGGTGGGCCGATCTGTCGTTCGATTCGTTGTCGGTCGCCCAGTGCTCCCGTGCCGCGGTCCTCGGCCGATCGAGCAAACATGATGCTAGCCGAGCCGCCGCCCCAGGGGTGCCGAAATGGGACTGTCCCTTGGCTATCGGCCGGCGACCGGGGCGACCAGCGGCACGAACCGGGGCGGGCAGACAGTCCGGCGGCCTGCCCACCGCCGACGCGTATCGTGATCGTATGGGCGTCATCGGGGAGCTGTTTCCGGGCAAGAAGCTGACCCATGAGGGCAGCGAGGACAGCGACGGGCAAACCCACACGCCGCGGTTCGACATCGACCTCGACACCGGAGTCGTGCGAGTGCCGCGCGCGGACCGCCCCACAGCCGAGGAACGCGCCAGCGAACGGCCGGAGCCGACATAGGACCTCGAAGCTCGGCCTTCGGACCCGGCTCGGCGCCCGCTATTCGGCTCGGGCGGAAAACATCTCGCTGATCGCAACCCATGACGGAGTCGGCACGCGTCGGTAGCGTCGCCGCAATGGGCCATGCTGGAAGGCGGCGGCGACCGCTGAAGACCGTCACGGGAGTCAGCGGTGCGGTGAGCGTCTACGCCGCGGCCATCGATCCCACCGTCACCACGGTCGCGTCATCGATCGAGGTCGCGAAAATCGCCGAACGGCACAAGTTCGACGCTCTCTTCGCCGCCGACCTGCTGAGCTTCGGCGCGCAAGGCGCGATCGGCGCGCAGGAACCCCTGATCTTCCTCTCCGCGCTGAGCGCCGTGACCTCGCACGTCGGGCTCATCGCGACGGTGACCACCACCTTCCACCACCCCTACAACCTCGCGCGGTTGTTCGGCACACTCGACCACATCAGTAACGGGCGCGCGGCATGGAACGCGGTGACCTCCTCGGTAGGGGAGGAGAACTACGGCGATCAGGAACTGCCGAGCCCCGAAGAACGCTACGCACGCGCCACCGAATCCCTCGAAGTGGTCAACGCCCTGTTCGACAGCTGGCAGCCGGGCGCTCTGACCTCCGACGGACGCGGCGGCGCGACCCTGGACGCGAGCAGGGTCCGCCCGATCGATTACACGGGGCAGTACTTCACCGTGCGCGGGCCGCTGAACATCCCGCCGCTGCCGCAGCGCAGGCCGGTCCAGTTCCAGGCCGGGCAGTCGGCCGGCGGCATCGAATTGGGCGCGCGGTTCGCCGAGGTCGTGTTCACCTCGCTGCCCACGCTGGAAGACGCGGTGACCTACACCAAGCGCATCCGCGCCCGCGCCGGGGAACTCGGCCGCGCCGAGGGCCTGCCCTTGATCATGAGCTCGTTCCACGCCACCTACGGCGCGACCGAAGCCGAGGCCCGGCGCCTGGCGCGGGAACAGGCGGAGGCGACCGACTTCGAGGCGGGACGCGCCGCACTGGCCGACATGCTCGGCGGCGGCGTCGACCTGTCCGGCCTGCCGCTGGACAAGCCGCTACCGCAAACCCTGCTGCCCGACGTGACCGCGGTACACCGCAGGCGCGGGCGCGTGGAGATATTCAGCAACTTCGCGCGCTCGGGAAAGACGCTGCGCGAACTGATCATCGCCGCCAAGGACACCGGCCACTGGGCCGCCGTCGGAACTCCCGAACAGCTCGCCGACTCGATCGAAGAACGCTACGACGCGGGCGTTCTGGATGTGATCTCGCTCGGCGGGCTCGCCGACGACCGCACCCGTGACTTCGTCGTCAACGGGCTGCTGCCGGAACTGCGCCGCCGCGGCATCGTCGGTACCGACTACGTCGGCGCCACCTTCCGCGAGAACCTCGAACTTCCCCCGCTACCGAGCTGACCGGAACCACTGCGTGCGCATCCTGAAAACCTATGCCAGAGCCTTCGTCACCGACCTCGACACCGCCCTGCCGATCTACGAACGGCTGGTCGGAGCACCGGCGGATCTGCGGTTCGGCTTCGAGAACGCCGAACTCGCCGCCGTCGGGGACTTCCTGCTCATCGCGGGCGAGCCGGAAGACGTCGAGAAGTACCGGAACACCGTCGGCCCGATCGTCGTCGATGATCTCGACGCACTCCTGAGGACGGTGACCGAGTACGGCGCGCAGCTCGTCGCCGGACCGTTCACCAGCGCCACCGGAACGTTCGTCTACGTCCGTCACGCCGACGGGGCACAGCTGGAATACGTGCAGTGGTCAGCCGAAACCCTTGCGCGCGTGCGCGGGCTGGACGAGCCGCCGACCGCTAGCGGGTGAGCACCGGCGTCCTCGAAGGGTGCGCGGTGGCGTCGTGCTGCGGTGGGTTCGTGTTCCGCACCCACGTGACGTTGGCGACCAGATCGTCGTCGAAGACGAGTTCGTCCCACAGCAGCTGGTCGGTCTCCCGTGTCGGTCGCTGCGCCGGGCGCGGTGCCTCGGTGGCCGCCGCCGGGGCCTGCTCCTGCTCGGCGGGCAGCGGCGTCACCAGCCACGACAGCGCTCGCATCGGACTCAGACCGTAGCGACGGCTGCCCTGCCCGACGGCGACCACCGCGGCCGCGGCGGTCATCACGCCGACGACCGCAGCCACGGGCGTCAGCCCGGCACCGGCCATCCGGCGCTCACCCGACCCGGACGTCGCCGCCTCGTCGAGCACCCGGTGCAGCAACCCCGCACCGAAACCTTCGCCCTGGTCGATCAGGACCCGCAATTCCGGCGCCCTGGCATCCAGGTACAGCAACCCGCACAGCACCAGAATCGCCACGGCCACACTGGAACCCATCACGAGATGGGCAAGCGCACGGGAACGCGACCGCGCCTGCGCCAGCACGGCGAACACGGTGACCACCATCGCGGCGGCGGCCAGCAGACCCCAGGCTCCGCTGATGTTCACATCACGGAACTTCGACACCGAGTACTCGTCGAAACCCTCGGTGAAACCCTCGATCCGGCCGAACGCGTTCGAGCGCGCCTCGCCACCCGCCCCCGACGCCGAAAGCCACGGCTGGAACAGCAGGACGAACGCGACCAGGCTCGTGGCCGCGGCGTACAGAAAGCCCCAGTCCAAACCCCGTGGCGGTGTCGCGCCGTGTGCCGGGTGACCGGAGCCGCGGCTCCCACGGTGTCGCGCTTCGGATGCCTGCCAGGGGGTGTTTTGTACCATTGCTCCGGTTTCGCCGGTGCCGCGTGAAATTCGCTGCCGCCCAACGCAATAACAGTGAAATTGCCCCGGAGGTCGAAAACGCGACACATGAATGAGGTGTAATTCGATACGGGCGCCATCGACCATCGACGAAATTCACCGTAAGCACCGCCGCGACCGGGGGCAAGCGTGATCGATCTCCCACCCATCGCCGCAGCTCCAGCGGCATACCAGCCGAAAGTGACCCAACCGATGAGTAACATTTCGCCCACCGCGTTGGCCTCGGCCTTTGCCGTTTCACCGCACCATCGCCGAACCGGGCCACCGCCAATTGCTGTGACACGCTTAACATGTGCGCATTGGGACCTCGGTCACAAATCTCCGCCACAAAAGTGCACCCGGCCCTCGATATTGCCGAATCCAAGCCGCGCAGCCGGATTTTCGACGCTCCCTCGGCGGATCAGTCCCTCCGCCCGGGCGCGAGCAAATCCGGTACCAGATCGAACACCACCGCGCGCGTGACGTGCGCCTGCGCGATCACCGCCTGCGACGACTCCGCTTCGGACGACACCGGCATAGCGCGCACACCCGTCCCCAGCTCCGGAAGCCGCATTCGGCAAGACCTTCCGGACCGGCGCACGCGCCAGGGGCGCAACCCCGCTGCTCAGCGCCCCGCCGACGCGCGCGCGTCGACAACGACACGGGCGATCTCCGCCAGACTCTCGTCCGAAACCTCCACCGCGCCCTCTGCATCGACCAGCACCGCGGTCGGATAGATGTCGCGCAGCAGATCCGGACCGCCCGTCGCGGTATCGTCGTCAGCCGCATCGAACAGCGCCTCCACCGCCAGACGCAGCGCCCCTTGCGCATCGATATCGCGGCGATAGGTCTTCTTCAACGACGACTCCGCGAACACCGACCCCGACCCGACAGCGGTGTAACCGAAACGCTCCTCGTGCCGGCTACCCACCGCGTCGTAGGACACGATCCGCCCCGCCCGCCGCGGATCCGCGGCATCCAGGTCATAACCGACCAACAGCGGAACCACCGCCATACCCTGCAGCGCCGCAGGCAGATTGGCACGCACCATCGCCGACAACTTCGTGGCCTTGCCGTCGAACGTGAGCGCAGCCCCCTCGATCTTCTCGTAGTGCTCGAGCTCCACCGCGAACAACCGGATCATCTCCAACGCCGTTCCCACCGTGCCCGCGAAACCGGCCGCCGAATACGTATCGGTGACGAAGACCTTCTGCATATCCCGCGTCGCCACCAGATTCGCCATCGTGCCCCGGCGATCACCGGCCACCAGCACACCACCGCGATAACTGATCGCAACGATCGTCGTCCCGTGCGGAGCCGCACCACCACCGGCGCCGAAGCCCTGGTCGGGCAACAACTGCGGCGCGTAACGGCGCAGATACTCCGAGAAGGACGCCGCCGGGTACTGCAAGCCGAGCGGCAGGTAACTGTCGGTCGTCATGAATCACCTTTCCGGGCGGAGCGTGCACCACCCGCGAACGACATGATCTCCCGCCGACGTTACCGGAACACCCACCTCGCGGTACCCCGCTCAGGCTGGACCATCCCCGGTACAGGTCTCCGGTGCGTCGATCTGAACGCAGGGCACCGGAGCCCGCGTCGGCTGATATCCGGGCCGCACGCCACCCGCGCGAATCAACTCCGCATAGGCGTCGACCGCATCCGTCGGGCGTCGCCTCAACATCGGATCGGTCAGCACGTCCACCGTGTAGAGCCCGAACCGCGGCGCGTAGGAACCCCACTCGTAATTGTCGGTCAGACTCCAGTAGTTGTAGCCGATGACGTTCATCCCGTCCGCCTTCGCCCGCTGCAGCCAATACACCGTGTCCCGCAGGTGATCGGCCCGGGTATAGCCGTCCGGCCGAACCTGCCCGTTCTCCGTCGGAAGACCGTTCTCCACGACATACAGCGGACGATCCGGGAACTGACGCGCGTAATGCCGCAACGCGTAGTAGATACCCTCCGGATGCACCGGCAACTCCCACATCGCAGGACCACCCTCCGCACCGCCCTGCGCCGACTCCCCGGTCTGCGGCAGCGGAGCGAAATAGTAGTCGACCCCGATGAAGTCCAACTTCGCCGAGATCCGGTCCACGATCGGCTGATTGACCTCCGTCTCCGCACCCGCCACATAGCCCAGATTGCTCGTCACCTGCGCACCCGGCCGAGCGCGATGGATGACGTCGTAGATCACGTTGTGCGCCTGCGCGATGTGCTCCAACATCACCGGCGCCTCCTCGACACTGATCCCACCGGTGCGCAACTCGGTACCGACATACGCGGCAGGCTCGTTGAACGTCACCCACAACGGATCACGCGAGGAATACCGGTGCACCACCTTGCGCATGTTCGCCAGCCAATCCTCCACCATGCCCGGATTACGCCACCCGCCACGGTCCAACGCCCACCCCGGATACACCCAATGGTCCAAAGTCAGCATCGGCCGCATCCCCGCCGCGAGAATCCGGGCGATCACGTTGTCGTAGAACCCGAACGCCGCCTCGTCCCACGCATGTGGCGCGGGCTGCAACCGCGCCCACTCGATACCCACCCGGTAGACCCGCACACCCAGACGCGCAGCCAGCTCGACATCACCGATGTAGTGGCGCGCGAAATCCACCGAATCGCGATACGGATCCGCCGTCGCGCCCGACTCGATATAACGCGACCAGTTGCTGTCGGGCGCATGCCCTTCGGACTGAAACCCCGACGACGACACACCCCACAGAAAGTCCGCACCGAACGC
This sequence comes from Nocardia abscessus, assembly GCF_015477775.1. Classification (GTDB taxonomy): domain Bacteria; phylum Actinomycetota; class Actinomycetes; order Mycobacteriales; family Mycobacteriaceae; genus Nocardia; species Nocardia abscessus_A. The sequence goes on from NZ_JADLQO010000024.1 coordinate 66,616, forward strand.
AGGCAACTCCCGGCTCGGCTGAGCAGCGGAAACACCCGAAGTCATCAGCATCGCCGCAGCGGCCGACAGCGCGGCGAACCCGCGCCGCCCAGTGCGTATACGCATCGCCGTAGCGTAACTGTCAGATTGCTGGCCTTCCTGGCAGCAGTCCGCGTGTCGCCGGTCGCACCACCGTCACGATTCCGCTCTCACTCCGCCCGCGCCCGCCGCGCCAACTCCACCGTCGCCGCCCGCAACTGCTCGACCCCATCGAGCCGCGCCGCATACCCCACCCTCGTGCGCGCCACACCCCGCGGCGTCACCACCCGCAAATCCAAGCCGTAACGGTCGGCACGCTCACAACTCGCCTCCGTGGCGTCGGGATATCCACCCAGCCGCCGCGCCATACCCAGCAACGCGTCGGCGTGATCGTCGTTGAGATGCGCCACCGCCCGAGCCGTAACCGGCAACACCGGATCCGGCTCCGCCGCCGCATACTCCTGCGCGCTCGCCGAATCCATCCGCCCATACCCACCCACCCAGCGCACCCGCCGCACCCGCAACACCCACAACGAGAAATCGCTGTAATCGATATACATCCGCCCCGCCGCGACCGCCGCCAGATACGCCTCCCGCGCCGCCACCGCCTCCGCACCCACCGGACGCTCCACCACCCCCGCCAGCGTGACCCTGGCACCCGCCAACGGATCCGCAGGCGGATCCGGCGCCACCACCGCCACACTCGCCCGACCGTCCGCGGCCAGATTGCGCCCGTGCTCGGCCAGCCGCGACACACACAACACCGGCTGCCCCTCCAGCAACCCGTACGTCACCAGCGACGCCCACGGCGAACCATCCTCGGCGAGACTGGCCAACGTCGCGGTATTCGACGCCGCCGCAACCGTTCTCGCCTCCTCCGCCGCCGACGGACGAGCCGGATGCAGCACCGGCGCGAGCGGCGGCGGCACCGAGGGCCCGTCGCCGGGATCACCATGATCGACAGTCATGCCCCCATCCTGCCAGCGCGTCCCCACGAAACGCCGCACCTCATCACACCTGCGCATCAATTGGCCGAGCGCAGACGCCGCCGATCGACCAGACTGGCCAAGGTGACCAGATACGCATTCGATGCCGACCGCGCCGCCCTCGTCGCCACCTGGGCGACCGGACGAGGCGACCTCGCCCAGACGGTGGCCACCCTGCCCCCGCAGGTGACCACGGACCAGGCAACCGATCTGGCGTCGAACCTCACCACCCTCTCGCGCTTCCAATGGCGCACCTACACCCACCCCGCCAGCGCCGCGGGCGACCCCGACGTCCCCAACAGCGAAGCATGGCGCCGCGCCGAGGAACGCCGGAACTTCAAAGAGGTCGAAGCCGGCCTGCGCAGCCCCAACCTGCCCACCGACGAAGGACTGCTCGTCTCCTACAGCGGCGTCGTCGAATCCGCCCACCGCATCGGACGCACCCTGCACGACATCGACGACGACACCCTGCGCGACACCGTCGCCGCCGAGGTCCGCACCGAACAGGAAGCCATCGAATCCGCCGAACGCGGCGACCTCTCCGGTCGCGCCCGCCAAGCCGTCGAACTGTCCCGCCCCGACGTCTCCCCGGCCCAGGTCCACGCCGCGGACGCACTCCTGCGCACCGACCCGCTCGGCAGCATCGAACTGTTCACCGAACTCGACCCCGCCTCCGCCTCCGTCGCCGCCGCGCACTGGCTCTACGCCGCCGCCGAAGTCGCCGGAGAAGCCGCCAACGTACCCACCACCGACGTCGTCGCCGAAGCCGACGAGATCGAGGCACTCCAAGTCGAGACACCCACCCTCGTACTCGAACGCCTCGCCGCGGGCGACACCCCGACCGAAGTCGTCCTCGACCTGATCGCCGAAGCGATGGCCGTGCACGAAGGCCGCGTCCCCGCACCATGGACCCTCGTCGCCCGCGTCGCCGAAATGGAAGCGCAAGCCCACCGATTCGGCGTCGACGCCGACACCCGCGAGGCCATGCTCACCGGCTTCCGCATCAGCCGCCTCGACCCCGCCCGCCCCGCCCTCGACCTCCTGGAAGACCTCCTCGACGGCATCCGCGGCTGCCTGCTGCTCTACGCGGCCCACACCGACCACGACGATGCCGAAAGCCGCTTCGCCGAAGACGTCCGCCTCGAAGCCGACGCCGACCCCGAAGACCTCCTCTGAGCCCACGGGCGGGACACGGCCACGCCCTGTCCCGCCCGCAACACGTCAGCGGGCGGCCTCCTCGGCGAGGACGGCCGCTTCGGGAGCCAGCCAGCCACGCAGTGCGCGATACACCGCCGCATGATTGAGCAACGTGAAGTGATGCGCCGACGCGAGATGCATACCGTGGTCCACGTCGAAACCGACGCGACGGGCGCGCCCACGGCCCGAACCGCTCGGCGTCAGAACCAGCCCGTCACCCACCACGCGGCCCAGCGGATGCCGCGGACTGCGCGTGACCGTGGCGGTCACGAAATAGTGCTTCGCACCCGCCAGCAGCGGCACCTCGCGGATCACCCGGCGACGCAGCGCGTCCGCGTCCAGATCCCGCCAATCCTCGTCCACCAGCGAACCGTCCCGCAGGTCCCGGATGCCCGCGCTGCGCCGACGCAGCAGACGCCCGAACGGGCGCGTCTCCGGCACCCGCACCAGCGCCGCCGACGCGTAGTGCACCAACTGCTCCAGCGGCGCGCCCAGATGAGGTGAACCGAGGCACACCACCTCTCGCACCAGCCGCACCCACGGCAACCCCGCCTCAGCCGCCTGGAAGCACGCACCGCGCGCGACCAACCCGCCCATCGAATGACCCACCAGCGACACCCGCTCGATCGGCACCGGCCACCGCTCGACCAGGCACCGCATCAGCTCACTGAACTGCCCGGCGTTCTCCGAGATGTGCAGACCGGTGTTGTACCGGACGTGCAACGCCGTGCATCCCGTGTCCGAATCCAATCGCTCGGCGTAAGTCGGACCGCCACCCAAACGCCACGCGTGCTCGGTCTCCACCAATCCGTGCAGGAAGACCACGACATGCGAACCGGGCCGCCGGACCCGCGCACCGACCAGCTCGGCGCGCACGGGAGCGCCGTCGACGCGGAAGGACATCGGCCCCGCCAGTATCGGCCGGGTCCGCTCGAGATCATCACCGATCAAACCCTGCAAGGCGGCGAGGAACCCCGAGCCGTACACCGTGCGCGACGGCGCGGCGCCGGGCGGATCCGCGGTTCGCTCCGCGACCATCCCCGCCGCCACCACCGAACCACTGACCGCACGGTAGACGCCCTCGGCGATCACATCGTGCATCAGCTCGACCGGAGCCGCCGCCGGTCCCACGCCCCAGCGCACCGCGGTGAACACGCGGTGCGCGATCGCCCGGTGTACCGCCGCGATACCCTCGACCGCGCCGCCGAGTTCGTCACCGGCCAGCCGGGCCAGCGCCCTGACCTCCGCCTGCCGTTGGCGTACGTCGTCCGTCATGGATTCAGTGTACAAATGTGCACTGAACTGCGTGCGGGAACCCTACGGCACCCGCGACACAGCCACCGCGGACTCGGTGAGGCTGCCCAGATACAGCACACCGTCCTGCTCGACTACGCCGGTCACCAACGAATAATCGGTACCTTCGACCTGAAGGTCGTGCACGACCTCGCCCTCGAAATTCACCGCCAGCACCCACACCGTCCGGGCGGGCTTCGGCTGCACCCACTCCGGCAGCGTCCACACGATGCGCCGCAGAATGCCGGGCAGCGGAAGAAGCCGGTCCAGCAACGGATTCCGCGGTGACGGAAGGGTGACCCAGATCAGGCCGTCGCTGCCGAGACCGAGGTTGTCGGGAAAGCCGGGCAGGTTCTCGATCAGCCGCTCCTGCGTGCCCGCCTTCGGGCCGGTCAGCCAATAGCGCGTCAGCCGGTACCCGCCGGTTTCCGCGACGACCACACAGGAGCGGTCGGGCGCCACGACCACGCCGTTGGCGAACTGCAGATCGTCGATCAGCGTCTCCACCTCGCCGGCGGGGTCGCGGCGGAACAGGCGGCCGGTGCCCGAGTGCTCCAGGAGGTCGCCCATGTATTCATCGAGTGCGTACCGGCGCGACGACGCCGAGAAGTAGATCGTGCCGTCCACGTCGCGCACCACATTGCTGGCGAATCGCAGGCGCTCGCCCTCGATCTCGTCGACCAGGACGGTCAGGCGTCCCTCGGTGTCCAACTCGAGCAGTCCGCGCTCGAAATCGCAGATCAGCACACGTCCGTCGGCGTCCGCGTGCAGGCCGAGCGGACGGCCGCCGGTGTTCGCGAGATCGCGTACATCGCCGGTCGCCGGATCGATGCTGAGAATCGCGCCACCCTCGATACCCGCGATGATCCTGCCGTCGGGGGAGAGCACGACATCCTCCGGGCCGCTGCCCGGCAATTCGAGACGCCTGAGCTCGGGGAGGGGTGGGGTGCTGCGAGTTCGGCGAGCGCGGGCAGGGGAGCGCGGTGGCGTCCAACGCTGCGGCCGCATTGTCGAGGCGAGCATGGGCATCAGGGTAGCCGGGGGAGTGCGGAGTTCCGGTGAGAAACGGGACTGGATAGGCGAGTGAGGTACGTCTGAGTAGCGGAGCCCGCCAGGGTGATTGATGCTGCCCACCCCCACTGCCATGGATAACATTGCCTTACGTAGATATGCGCATCTAATGATACGTATCACTCACCCGCAATAGCGCAGACCAACCACACACCAAATCAAAAACGGCACAGAGGCCGGGGGAGGGAGCTGGCGATATGAGTGCTGTTCGAGTAGCTGGTCGGCGCTGCTGCCGGTCTGCCCGGGGCGGCGGTGATCACGTCGCCGGGCCCGGGTCATCGAAGGTCGGCAGCGGCGCCGCGATGTCAGGGCTGGTGGGTGATGGTGTACCAAAGGATGGCGAGCGTACCGAGCGTGAACAACGGTGCCACGACGAACGTTTCGACCATGTTCCCGGTGCGATCGATGATGGGGAATCTGACCCGGAGGCCAAAGGGCCAGAACAAGCGGCAGCCGCGATCGGTGAGGCAGTCACCGATCAGGTGGGCCAATGCGCCCAGTCCGACGGCGAAGGGAAGCCAGACCGGCTTGTCGGCGATCCAATGCTCCATCGCGAACGTACCGGCGGAAGCGAGGACCACGATCGGCCCCCACGCCTTGAAGTTGTTGCCGGACGGGCACAGATGCAGAGCGCGCACGGCGAGGGCCAGTAGGAAGAAGACCAGGCTCAACGTGAACCACCGCCCGAGCCAGTGCTCGCCTGCCCAGGTGCCGTAAGCCGCGGCCGCGACGAACGCCAAGGAGTGGGTGGCGCCGCGGTGGCCGCCGGAAACCCATGAGATGAGCTTGCATGCGGTGTGCGTGATCGGACCCAGCGTGTGCGAAATCGTCCCGTCGGGGTGGTCCGCATCGGGCAGCAGCGCGGCCCCGGCCGTGAGAAAAACTCCCAGCAAGAGATCGACGGTGCCCAGGTGCCCCGTCGCATCCTGCAGAGCCGGATAGGTCAAGATAGTTACCGGCAACGTCGCCGCTGCCGCCGACCAGGCCAGCGCGCCACTGGTCGCATGTGAATGTCCAAGCACCATTCGAACGTTAGTTCAGCTACCTATCGGTACGCGAATACCGTTGTGAGGTGCGAGAACCGAGGAGGAACTGCCGATGGGGTAGGGGAGTGCTCTGGAGCCGGCGCGAGCTCGGGGTGCTGTGCGGACGTTGAATCCGCGCGTCGATACCGTCCACCGCTGTCCAGTGCTTATTCAGAGGAGGTCAACTCAGCGGTGCGACATTCATTGTTCAATGATTGCGATACGCTCCTGTGCGTATATATGCATATATATCTCTCTACCTCGGCATCTCAACTGCCCAAATATCAACAAAACCGCAAAGACAGGAGAGGTGGAGCCCGGCTGGAGTGCCTTTAATACCTCGCGAGAGGGTGGCGGGCATTTCGCGCGTGCTTCGAAAGGTCGAGGACTGCATCGAGCCCACGCGGTAGGGGGTACAGCTCCGCGCGGCAGATGTTTTCGTCTAGAGAACGTCGTCGATGGCGACGGTGGCCGCAGCCATCACCTGCCGCGCGAGTTCCGGGCAGTCGACCGACACGGTGGTGTCGACGACGACGACCGGTGTGAGGGCGAGCGGCTCGGCCAGTCGCGCCCAGCGGTCCCAGTCGTGGGCGAGGTGGGCGTCGTCGTGGTACAGGGCGGCGCGCGTACGACCGCGGTATCGCACACGGGCGAGTTCGGGTGGAACCGCGCACCAGACCTCCACGGCTCGTGTCGCGCCGGAAGTCGTGATGCCTGCGGCGGCGTACCGTGTGTCACGGGGTTTGAACCACCACGAGTCGACCAGCACGACACCGGACAGCGCGGCGGCGAGCGCCCATGCCGCCTCCATCGCGATCGCGCCGATATTCGGTGGGACAGAGCCGTGGTCGAGTCCGGCGCCCAGCGCCTCTTTGATGGCGTCCTTGGTGATCAAGTGCGCGCCCAGTTCCCGCGCCAACACCGGAGCCAGGGTGGACTTCCCGGAGCCGGGTAGGCCGTTGACGAGGACGAGTAGTTCACAGATGGTGACGCAACCTCCAGAACAGCCGAGAGCCTCGGGCCGACGAATGGCGTGATTGTTGTTGTCGGTCGCTGTGATTCGCAAGGTGGAGTCGCTGCGACGGAGTCCCTGTGGTGGCGCGGATCCGCTCGAGGAGCTACCACTCACACGCAACCGATCGACCGGGGTCGGCGGTGAAGACTCCGTCGTCGCGGCAGTGCCGGCTCTGCCGGTGAACCGATCGCTGAAGGTTTCCCAGTCATGGGGATTTGATGGAGCGGTTCACGCCTACGCTGCATCGAATAACTCGAGCTGATCGGTTGCCTGCTGGGCACTCCGGTCTCGACGTGGATGTATGGCAACCGTCTGGTTTCGACCAGGTCGGCTCGACTGGTGATAGGCCATCGGTAGGAGGTTGCGGTGGGTAAGGGGCGTGGAGTTCATCTGTGCGGCAGTGTCCCATTGGCGGATGCGCGGACGGTCTTCTCGGAGGCGGCACAGCGAATCGGGAAGCATCTCAGACGCATTCCGGACGGGGAGACCGGAGTGCGGGACAACTGGGTGGTGTGGCAGCTGCCCAAGATGCAGGCGCATCCGGATCTGGAGACCGTTCCGCCGCCGAGCCCGGAGTACGGGCCGAGTGAACGTGTACAACCCAAGCCCGGCGTGGACGCGGCATCGGTCGACTTCGGTCCGCTGGGTTACGCGGAGGCCGCCCTGGACTCCTGGCAGGTGTTCCGCCAGCTGCGTGAGGAGGGCATTATCCCGGCGGGCACCCGGTTCCAGGTCAGTTTGCCTACGCCTATCGCGGTGATCGGGGCGTTCGTCGCTGGACCGCAGGGGGAGTTGGAGCGCAGATACGAAGCGCGCCTGCTCGATGAACTCGGCGTCATCGTCGCCGCCATATCGCCGAATGACCTTGCGGTGCAATGGGATGCAGCGGTCGAGTTCGCCATCTTCGAGGGCATCTTTCCTTCCTGGTTCGGGTCCGACTACCCGACGCAGCTGGAGGAAGTAGGGCAGCGGCTCGTACGGCTGGGCGCCGCGGTGCCCGAGCCCGTCGAACTCGGCTATCACCTCTGCTATGGCGATTTCGGGCATCGCCATTTCGCGGAGCCCGCCGACACCGGCCGGCTCGCGGCCGTCGCCGGTCGCGTTCTGGCGGGGCTGGATCGTCCGGTCAACTGGATCCACCTGCCGGTCCCGCGCTCGCGCACCGATGCCGAGTACTTCGCGCCCCTTGCCGGCCTTGCCCTTCCACCGGAGACGGATCTGCACCTCGGCCTGGTCCACGCCACCGACGGCCGCGCGGGCGCACTTCAGCGCATCGAGGCCGCCCGCCGCGTGATCTCCGAGTTCGGCATCGCCACCGAGTGCGGCATGGGCCGCCGCCCAGCGGATCAAATCCCCGCGTTGTTCGACCTGCACGCAGAACTCGCCGACACCTTGGCCTGAGTTCGGATGTCTCGGCGCCAGGCCATGTTTTCGGGGTTGGGCCTGGCGTCGAGGCAGGAGCGTAGGTTCGTGATCGCGACGATATGGTGAGCCGCGAGAGGATCCGGGCCGGGTCTTGGACAGCGAGCCAAGGGGAGTGGCATGCAGGACCTTTACCCCGCACGCGGAGCACACCGAACATGATCTCGTCGGCGGCTGGTACGACTCGAAGCTGACGGCGCGGGGTCGGCGCGACGCCCGCCGTGTAGCCGAAGAGTTGGCCCGCCGGTCAGCAGCTTCCCGGTCAAATGCTCGGGCTGCGGCGTCGATCAGGATCGCCGTTACGTTGGTATCCCGGCACGGGGGAGCCGTCGGGCCAGGAGCAGCTGCCGTCGTCGTAGCAGGTGTGTCAGCGTGGGCTCAGCTGAGCAGTTGAGCGATCGTCAGTTGTCACAGCTCGCGATCGACGCGACATGGCTCGTGTCCCGGCCTCCGATGCGCGAGGTTCGCCGCTGGGGGAGCCGGTACGGGATCGTCATGGCTTGGCCGAGCCCGCGGCCACCACCCCCAGGTTGCGACCAGTCCTTCGATGAGAACTACTCCGCGACAACGGCGATTCCGCCTACTCGCAACCC
>NZ_JADLQO010000025.1 GCF_015477775.1 Nocardia abscessus
CCGCGGCCCTGACACTGCCTCCACGATCCAGCAGATCGAAGAACAACTCCCGCTGCTCCTTCGAATACTTCCGACCAGCCAACGCCACCACCTTCCAGCAGCGTTGCAACGACTACTGGAATCCAAGCCAGCGAGGGCAAGCTCTATCTATGTGCGATCAAGGACGTGTTCTCCAACCGGATCGTCGGCTATTCGATCGATTCCCGGATGAAAGCGTCGCTGGCGACCTCGGCGCTGCGTCACGCGGTCGCGTTCCGCTCGCCGACCGCGACGATCGTGCATTCGGACAGGGGCAGTCAGTTCCGCTCTCGGAAATTCGTCAATGCGTTGTCGGTCAACGGGTTACGAGGGTCAATGGGCCGAGTCGGCGCGTGCCCCTTATCCGGCTAATATCCACCTATTTCCCTGGTCAAGGGGGGTTCGGAGGCCTTCGGCGATTCGTGTGTTCGCGTGTCGGCTAACCCGGAGTAGACCTGTCGGGCATGAGCACGGACAACCGTGATCGACTGCGCCTGGAACAGGATGGTGGCCGGTGGTATCTGGCCGGACCGGGTGCCGACGGGCTGCGGGTGATCGACGAGTATCTGGGTTATCTGGCTGATCGCAACTATTCACCGAAAACAGTGCGGGCCTATGGATTCGATCTGGTGATGTTCGGCCGGTGGCTGCTCGGTGAAGGATTCGGGGTCGACGATGTGACCACGTCGGTGCTGCTGCGGTTTTTGGCCGTGTGCCGGGCGGCGCGTTTACCGGGGCGGCCGGGTCCGAACGTGGTGGACCTGGCGGGCCGGCGGCTGGACGGATATGCGGCGGCGACGGTGAACCGGCGGCTGGTGGCGGTGTCGGGGTTGTTCGCGTTCCGCGCGATGCGCGACCCGGCACTGACGAGTCCGGTGCCGAAAGGCCGTGAAGCGCAACGGTTTGTGCCAGGTGAGAAGACCGGACTGCTGGCGCATCTGGTGCGTAAGCCGCGACCGCGATCGGCACTGCGACTGCGGGAACCGCGACGGCTGCCGAGGCCGTTGGCGGTGTCGGAGGCGGCACGGTTGCTGGCGAGTCTGCGGACCTGGCGCGACCGCGCGATCGCCGGGCTGATGCTGTATTGCGGGTTGCGGTCGTGCGAGGTGCTGGCCCTCGACGTCGCAGATGTCGACATCGGTCGCGGCTGGATCCGGGTCTGGGGCAAGGGCGCCAAGGAACGCGCCGTCCCGCTCGACAGCGACCTGGCCCGCGTGATCCAGGGCTATCTGCTGGCCGAGCGACCCGAATCAGGCTCGGCGCGTTTGTTCCTGGTCGCGAAGGGCCCGCACCGAGGGCAGCCGCTCACCCCGGCCGGGTTGCGGACGATCTTCCGCTATCACCGGCAACTGTCCGGTGTCACCGCCGGACATCCACACGCGTTGCGGCATTCGTTCGGCACCGCGCTGGCCGAGGCCGGGGTCGATCTGTCGGTCATGCAAGCACTGCTCGGGCACACCCATGTCGACACCACCGCCCGCTACATCCATCTGGCACCGAAGCGGGTGAAGGAGGAATTCGATGCCGCACGCGCACGTCTTCGCCGCCAGGTCTGACGCCGACGACATCTACCACACCTACCTGGCCGAACTGGCGCGCACCGGCCGCGGCAGCTCGCCCTACTACAGCTCGGCCCGCACATTCCTGCAACGCTGGCCCGACCCGCAAGACTGGGCCGATGAGCCGCTCGAGCTGCGGTGCTCGGCGAATTCCTCGACGCGACCGTTCATCACGTTTTTGATGCTTCACGGCTGGTTGCGGCCCGGCTACGACTATCTGTTGGAACGCAAGATCTCCAGCCTCTGGCGCGAGATCGACGCCTCCCCGATCGGAGGCGATCTCGCTCGATACCTCACCGCCGCAAGAGAACTCGGATTCAGTCAACGGGTCCGCACGGCCACCGGCTCGCAGGCGCCGGCGCGGCTGCTGATCCAGACCGGCCGCCGCCTGCACCAACTCACCACCGGCGATCTCAACGAGTTCGCCGACGCCTGCCGCGACCGCCAAGACCGCACCGGCAAAGGCTGGCACCACTACAAGGCCGCACTGGCCAACACACATTTGGTGCTGTTCCACCTCGGCATCCTGCCCGAACCGCCTCGCCGCGGCGGTCCCTGGGACTTCGCGGTCCGTCTCGACGGCATCACCCCGGCGATCGCCGAGGCGATGATCGACTACCTCAACGCCAAACGCGGCACCTGCACCCGCCACACCGTCTCCAGCATGGCCACCCGCCTGACCGGGTTCGGGCGGTTCCTCACCGATCTCGATCCCACCCTGGCTCGGCTGTCGCAACTGGACCGCCGCCGCCACATCGAACCCTGGCTGGCCAGCCTGGTCGACGCGGTCAGCACCAAGACCGGCGAACCTATCGGCGTCGCCGACCACGCCCGCCGCGTCGTCGCGGTCAACACCTTCCTCACCGAGATCACCGAATGGGGATGGAACGACGCACCGAAGCGGAAACTGTTGTTCCGCAACGACATCCCCCGTCTGCCGCGCCCGCTGCCACGCTACATACCCCTCGATGCCGACCGCCGCCTCACCGACGCCCTGCAGGCCAGCGACCACGAACTCGCCGCCTCCGCGTTGCTGCTCGCACGCGCCTGCGGACTGCGGATCGGGGAACTGCTCGACCTCGAACTCGACTGCCTCCACGAGATTCCCGCAGAGGGAGCCTGGCTGAAAGTCCCGCTCGGCAAACTCGACACCGAACGCATGGTCCCCCTCGACAACGAAACCATCGAACTGATCGACCGGATCATCGAAATCCGCAGTCCTGGACGACCATTACCGCACCCACGGACCGGGAAGCCAGCCCAGTTCCTGTTCACCCGCCACGGCGGCCGGCTGTCTCAACAAGCCGTCCGCAACGAGCTCGACCGCGCCGCCACGGTCGCCAGGATCGGCCACGTCACTCCGCACCAGCTGCGCCACACCTATGCCACCGCCCTGGTCAACGCCGGTGTCTCCCTGCAATCGCTGATGGCGTTGCTCGGACACGTGTCCGCCCAGATGAGCCTGCGCTACGGAAAACTGTTCGACACCACCGTCCGCACCGAATACGAACGCGCCCTCACCCTCGCCAAAGACCACCTCGCCGCCCTGCCCACCACACCCGCCGGCACCAAAGCCCTGCCCCTGGCCGACATCACCGGCGGCAAGGACTGGACCGACACCCCGGCACTGAAATCCCGTCTGGCAGGCGGATTCTGCCTGCGCGCACCCGCCCAGGGCGCCTGCCCCTACGCCAACATCTGCGAACACTGCCCGAACTTCCGCACCGACCCCACCTACCTGCCCATCCTCGCCGCCCAACGCACCGACGCCCAGAAACTCGCCGACGACGCCCAACGCCGCGGCTGGATCACCGAAGCCGACCGCCACCACAAACTCATCGCCCGACTCGACGCCGCCATCACCGACATCCAGAAATCAGCCGGATAACCGCGAAACACCGCCAGCGGAACAAGATCAGCCCTGATTAGCCGGATAATGTGGTGACAACGCAGCGATGGAGTCGTTCTTCGCGCTCCTACAGAAGAATGTTCTCGACCGGCAGCGCTGGGCAACCCGGGCCGAACTGCGGTTGGCGATCGTGGTCTGGATCGAGAAGACCTACCACCGAAAACGGCGGCAACGCACACTCGGCCGCCTGACGCCGATCGAGTGCGAGACAATAAACCAGCCCGCGCTTGCGGCCTGAAACACCACACCCGCGAGTCAACCGAACTCGGGGCAGTCCCGGGTGGGGAATCCACGGCCGACATGTCGACTTCAAGAACCACTCACAGCAGCTTGTCGTCACACCTCTGTCGAGTCAGACCGTGAACGGAGACCGGGTGGGTGGACCCATCACGGGCAAGTCAACCGCAAGGGCGACAGACGGTTCACGAGTCAACCCGCTCGGTCTCCTGCGGCACGCTACGGGGCAGCTGACCCCGACCCCGAAACCGCTGCCACTAGATAAGTCGACGGATCAGTGACACACGCTAAGTGGCATTGGCGCGTAGCGTGCCCAAAACTGATCGGCTCGCTCACCCTCGCGGTGCTGGCGGCAGCCCGGGAGTGTTAGCCAAGCGGTGTGAACGTTGCACGGCCCCAGAACAATTCGTCGTTGACCACAGCAGTGCGAGGTGGCTAGGATCGAACCTCGTACGCATTGCTTAGAACGCTGATGCGCTCGTCGAGGGGAGATTGCATGACCGCGCGCACTGAGGTACGCAGATTCCCCTTCGGCACACCAGTCCGCCTTGAGATCGACCCCCTCTATGCGACGCTGCGTCAGGAGGAGCCGATCGTCCGTGTCCAACTGCCCTACGGGGGCGAGGGCTGGCTGGCTACTCGCTACGCCGACATCAAGCAGGTGCTGTCCGATCCCCGCTTCAGCCGGGCTGCGACGGTCGATCGCGAAGACATTCCGCGTATGTTGCCGTCTCCGCCGCGCTCGGATGGGCTGCTGGGCTTGGTAAGCATGGACCCACCGGAGCACACCCGGGTGCGCCGACTGGTCACCAAGGCGTTCACCGGCCGCCGCGTCGAGCAGCTGCGTCCGCGTGCGCAACACATCGTCGATCAGCGGCTCGCCGAGATGGTGCGGACCGGACCGCCGGCCGATCTGGTGCAGCAGCTCGCGTTACCTCTGCCTGTCACCATAATCTGCGAGCTGCTCGGCGTCCCCGAGCGGGATCAACACCGCTTCCGGGATTTCTCCGAAACCGTACTATCCACCACCGCACACTCGCCTGCCGAGATCGACGCCGGGCGCGTCGCGCTTGAGACATACCTCGCCGAAAAGGTGGCGGAGCGCCGGGAACGCCCGGCGGACGATCTGCTCGGCGCGTTGGTCGCCGCGCGCGACAACGAGGACCAGCTCAGCGAGGACGAGCTGGTGAACCTCGGTATCGGCCTGCTCATTGCTGGTCACGAAACTACTGCGAACCAGATCGCCAACTTCACCTATGTGCTGCTCACCGAACCTGGGCAGTGGGAATTGCTCTGCAGCCGACCCGAACTGCTACCCGGAGCGGTGGAGGAACTGCTGCGCTACGTACAGCTCTTCTCCGGCGTCTCGTTCGCCAGGGTAGCCACTGAGGACGTTCAGCTGGGCGGCATTACCGTGCGGGCGGGCGAAGCGGTGCTGGTTCATCCTCAGTCCGGCAACCGGGACGAGGCTGTGTTTACCACGCCGGAGGCGCTGGACCTTACCCGTAAGGACAACCCACATATGGCCTTCAGCCATGGTGCTCATTACTGCATCGGAGCGCCGCTGGCCCGGCTGGAGCTGCAGGTCGCGCTGGGGGCGTTGCTGCGTCGGTTCCCGCGATTGCGGCTGGCCGTGCCAATGACGGAAATTCCCTGGAAGACTGGGTTAATGATGCGCGGGCCGCAGGCACTGCCGGTAAGCTGGTAACCAATGGCCGATCAGCAGTGGCGTATCGAGGTCGACCGGGCAAGGTGTATGGGCTCAGGCGTGTGTATAGCTACGGCCGGGGCGTACTTCACGATGGTAGACGACCGTTCCAGCCCGCGTTCGAAGCTCGTCGCCCCGGATGACACCGTCTTGGCTGCCGCTGAATCTTGCGCCGTGGAGGCAATTCTGGTGCGCACGGCGGGCACCGGAGTCATCGTCGCCCCGGAATAGTGACGGTCGGCCTAATCGTCGAGTGCGCGGTCGGCCTGGTGCCATCGATCTCACAGAGCTGGATGCAAATGTCCGCGTCGGGGAGCGTCGGTCGAATAAGGTGCTGCGCGAGTACTCTGCGCGCGACGAGGGGCTGGTACCGGTTCCTGCAACTCGCGTCCAGGTCGGCCAGGCGTTCGGCCAGCTCTGCCGCGCCGCAATTATAGGCGTATACGGTCAGCAGGATTCCTGGATCAACAGCGACGGCTCAGCCGGTTACCGGGCGTCGCGGTCAAGCTGCGCGACGCGCTGGAACCTGCTCGACCGTCAGCCGGGGCTCACAGAACTGGATGGGGGGTGTCCGCGTCCGACACGGAAGAATGTATCGGTCGCGACACATTCTCGCTGTGATCTCGGGGCACTCGGCTCTACGATACGTTCCTGCATTAATCTTCCACAGGGATGCGGTGCCGCGCTGAGCAAGCCATCGATCGCTAACTAGGGCCTGTCCTGTAATTCGTTGTGGTGGTTGGTGTTAGCTGTCAGGTGTGGTTGGTCGTGGTGAATTGACCGATAAGGCATGGGCTCGGATCGAGCCCATGCTGCCGGTCTCGGGACGTGGACGGCGGTGGCGTGATCACCGTCAGGTGATCAACGCGATCCTGTGGAAACTACGCACCGGCGCACCATGGCGTGACCTGCCCGAACGCTACGGCCCTGGAAAACCGCGCACGAGCGGCTACGGACCTGGACCGCTGATGGGACCTGGCAGAAGATCCTCGACGAAGTAATCGTCAAAGACGACTCGATCGGCGAGGTCGAATGGATCGTCTCGGTCGATTCGAGCGTGGTGCGGGCCCCATCAGCATGCTGCCGGCGCCCGGAAAAAGGGGGCACCGTCGGCGTCGCCGGAGAAGCACTCGGACGGTCCCGAGGTGGGCTGAGTACCAAGATTCACCTCGCTGTCGATGGCCGTGGCCTGCCGATGCGGGTGCTGATCACCGGCGGTCAAGCCGGGGACAACCCGCAGATCCTGCCGCTGCTGGACGGGATCAGCGTGGCACGTGCCGGGCTCGGCCGGCCACGCATGCGGCCGGATGTGGTGATCGCGGACAAGGGCTACTCCCACCCCTCGACACGGGCCGCGCTGCGGCGACGGCGGGTGCGGTTCGTCGGTCCCGAACGCGATGATCAAATCGCTCGCCGCACCGCGCGGGGCTCGGCCGGTGGTCGGCCACCGACGTTCGACCCCGAGGTCTACAAGCAACGCAACGTGGTCGAACGCTGCTTCAACCGGCTCAAACAGTTCCGTGGCCTGGCCACCCGTTACGCCAAACGCGCCGGCTACTACCAGGCAGAACTCACCATCGCTGCGATCGTGCTCTGGTTGCGATGAATTACAGGACAGGTCCTAGCCCCGTTCGAAGTCTCCCGCCTCCGCCAGCAGCCGCTTGCGCCGGGCGTACGGCTCCCACAAGCTCCTTGCGCTCTTTCGCCGCGTCGGTGTCGATCCCGCCGTACCGGCGGCAGTTGCAGAACGTAGACGCCGACACTTTTAACTCGGCGGCGATTTCCTGCCAGACCTGTCCGCCGCAGCAAACTCGTCCGCACAGCGTAGATTCCCGCACGGTCTCCTCCGCGGGCTGCCGTTTCCGTCCAGCCGTGATCCCCCAGGGCCCCTCAGCCCTCCCAAGGCCACCGGTCTCATATACCGAGCGGTCTCATTCTCGCGGGCAGGCCACGACCACATCGGCTGCGTCCCGACGTCTGGCAGGCCCGACGGTCCTTCCATGACCCCCTACGACGGATCGTGTAACGTACCCTGGTGTCCTTTCGCCAGTTCGAGCGCCGAACAGCGCCTACCGCTGCCCAGGTAATAAGGGTCATCCTGTGGCCCTTCGCAGTCTTGACTGTAGCGGATCGTGTCTTCATCAAAGCTGCTATTGGATACGTTACAGATGACTTTCAACCAGTATACGAAGCATCGAAGGCATTCCTTAACCATCTGCCAGTCTACGGGGAAGATCTCAATTTCGTTGATCCACACTACCTCTATCCGCCAAGCGGGACACTACTCATTGCACCATTAGCAATAATCGACTTACCAGAGTCGCGATGGCTATTCATCATATTAAATGCTGCCGCGATCATCACTGCGTGGCATCTGTTGTTGGCGCTTTTCGACTTTTCCCTTTCTTCTATAGCTGCGCCGGTCCTACTGGGAGCAATGTTTCTGTCGGAGTCGGTAACCAACACGCTGGTGTTTACCAATATCAACGGCTGCTTGCTGCTGGCCGAGGTCTTGTTCATACGGTGGCTATTGCAGGGCCGAGACCTTCGTGCCGGCACAGCCCTGGGGCTCATGATCGCCGTGAAGATCACTCCGGGCGTTCTGCTACTAATACCACTGGCCCGCAGGCAGTGGAAAGTGTCAGTAACGGCGCTCGGCGTTCCTGTTTTGCTTACATGCGTGGCTTGGCCGCTATCAGCAGACCCAGAAGCATTCATCACTAATACGCTGCGATATCTATCAAAGCCCCGCGACTACTTCAACAGCTCTATCGGCGGAACCGCCTTATACTATGGAGTGGCAGACTGGCTCACTTTGCTATTGCAGATCGCAATGGCGACATTAGTCGCCATCACTCTGTGGATACTCTATCGACACTATCTAAACGATGACTTGTTCTTCGTCTGCACGAGTTCCGGCGTATTACTTGCCGCTTCGTGGCTGATCGGCTCACTCGGCCAGATGTACTATTCGATGTTTCTTCTGCCCTTTCTAATGACCGTCGTTCTACGCAATTCAGTATTGCGAAATTGGCCTGCCTGGTTGGCGATTTACGGATTCATGTCGTACGAAAAGTGGCTGCTGGATCGTTGGCCGAGCCTGGGGCGCGACCTGGAGTATCTACGGGTTCCCCTCGGGTGGAGTCTGCTTCTAATCGTAACTTTCTGCGTACTCGGCGACCGTTACCTAAATGCGCGCCGGAAGGGTCAGCTACATTCCGGAATCCCTATCGAGTCTGTGGAGAGCTCGTCACGCGCCGAGACACAACAAGTTGGCACCTAGCGCGATAGTTGCATTTCGTTGTGCCATAATCATTGCGCTGATGGCGAAGATGCTGGAGGCGGGCCCGGCGCTGTCGTCTCCAGCGGCAGGCGAGGGGTGGGCGAGGTCAGGGTTGAAGCATAATCGCCAGGACACGGTAGATATCTGCGACGGTGGTTCGGCCCTGCCCGCATACGCTTTTGGGTCGGTTGGTGGCTGCGGTGACGGCGAGGGGGATGGGCGAGCATGGCCAGGGATGTGCTGGTACTACGGGTGCCATTTGCGGACCTGATAGTGGTCAAGTCCGCACTAGCCCTTGTTGACCTGGAGGCATTCCTCGACCGACCACCTGGCGTCCGCGATGGCCACAACCTGCTCGTGATCCACGGCGCTGGAGTGAAACGCAGATAGTTCGCGATATCGGTAGGTTGTCGAGATTGCGTCGTGCCAGCGCACGAACCGGCCCGGCAGATCACCGAACGGCGACGAATGGCCCCAGGCCCAGTCGTATTCGCGTTCGCCAGTTCCCACCGATATCGTGTGCCATGCGTTGACGGCTGCACGGCCGGACCTGACGGGTGCAGGGCCGAAAGGGAAATCGACACGGCAGCGGCCGTGGAGGTCGGCGACGGGCCGCCCGGACCGGGACCTCAAGTACGTAGGAGAGGCGGCGACCTCCGCACAAGGCCCGAATTTGCTGTCTCGGCCGTAGGCGGCATGTGAGGTCACCAACCAGCGACTACACCGGCATCGAGGCTGCGGCCGATAATCGCCTCCGCCAGGCACGGTTTCGTTAGAAGTCTCTGGCAGCAATGATTTCCAGGCAAGCAACGCTCTGGTTGACTCTGCTCCACGTGCCCGCCGTGCCGGAGTAGTTGAGGCCCTGCAGCCCGGCCGGTTTCAGGTTCTTCTTCACGAATCCGGTCTCCTCGATGACCAGGGCAGGCCAGCGCCTCGGCGCTTACGAACGCGAAAGATCACCCAGGTCACCGGACGTCCCAACGAGCACGATTCGACAGGTCCTGACACCCATACAGACTCACGACATCGGCAGCTTCGGCCAACTGCCAGGGGTTCTTCCGTTTCACGGGCGCCAGCAACCCTGTCAGATACGCCCGCGCGCCCCGCCGCGGTTCCGCCCGATAGAACACACCTGCCACCAGAGGACCTCATACCATCTAATCGAAGGGCGGTGAGAGTGACACTTTCCTTGAGTTGTCGCAGTGGCCAGTAGCTCCAAGGGCCTAAGTACTAGTCGTCGCGCGAACGCCGTTGGTGCAGTTGGGAGTTCAAGCTGACCGGAACGTTGTCACAGCCGTCGGATAGGGTGGCCGGGTCGACCAAAATCGTCATGCCTGGCTCCTCAGTGGTGCCCGGTGTGACCCGGCGTAGGAGGTCACGATCGGGCCCATGCAGATCACTAGTGACGTGTCGGACGCTGCCGCACCACGGCCTCTTATTCTCTGGTTGAAGGTTTCTGACCCCGACACATCGATTCCTGCGTATCCTCCAGGCACCGATGTGCGGGTGCTACTTCCGACCGCTGAGCGGTTCAGCGGCTTGAAGGAGAGGCTTCGTGCCGATCAGATCCCGTTTCGCGAAGTCGGCTACCTGCTGGAGCAGGAAACCATCAGCAATGTGAATTTCCAAGGACGACTGGTTGTTTTCGTTGGCCAGCACGGGCTGGCTTCCCCGGCATCCAGGCCATGGCGCCCGTTGGAGGGAGCTGGCGCCGAAGCCGCACGTGATGGGTTCGAACTCATGTGGCACAACCACACCCCTGCCGAGGGCGGCTGCATCCAGCCCGTTCCGGTTGAGCAACTCGTCCCACCGCAATGGTTCCGGTTTCTCCCGCACTCGGTCATGAACCCGGCCCAAGCTGAAGCGATCCCGCACGTCATCGGCGGCGACGACCACCTGATTATCGTCGCACCCACTGGTGCCGGCAAGACCGTGATCGGCATGGTCGCAGTCCTGCGGACCGTGCTAGAACAGGGCCGTAAAGCCGCTTGGCTGGTGCCCCAGCGGTCACTGACCGAGGAGCTGAACCGCGAACTGGACAACTGGCGTAGCCGCGGCCTGTGTGTCGAGCGGCTGTCCGGCGAGTACAAGGTCGACGCCCAACGTATCCGCGCCGCCGACCTATGGGTAACAACCACCGAAAAATTCGAGGCCATCAGCCGGACGTCGACCTTGCGCGAAGCGCTCAACGAAGTCGGTTGCCTGATCGTCGATGAAATCCACCTACTTGGCGATCCGAGCCGCGGCTCGATCCTCGAAGCGATTCTCGCCCGCGTCCGCGGCGGCAACTCACCGATCCGCATCGTCGGACTGTCCGCCACGGTCGCCAACGCCGATCAGCTCGCGACCTGGTTGCACGCCCGCACCGTCCGCGTGGCATGGCGGCCCACCCAGCTCACCTGGCAACTGCCCACGGTCGCCAACCATGCCGACTGGAGCCTGGTCGAGGCCGCCAAAGCCCGACTGACCGGGACAATCGTCAGCATGGTCACCGCCGACAACGGCAGTGTGCTGGTGTTCTGCGGAAGTAAACGTAACGTGCGCCGCACTGCCTTGATCATCGCAGCCTCCCGCGGCGCGAACGTCTTTGGTGTCAACCCAGACGACGTCGACATGGTGTACCGTGTCTGCCGGGACGCACGGGTTGGCCTGCATTACAAGGGCTGGGAGCACAAACGCGAAGCCGAGACTGCTTTCCGCGCACGCGAGCTGGACGTCCTCGTAGCGACATCGACGGTCGCCGCCGGCGTGAACATGCCTGCCCGCGCAGTTGTAGTGCAGGACACCGAGGTCGGTCTCAAGGGCATCGACGTGGCCACCGTCCAGCAGATGTTCGGCCGCGCCGGCCGCGTCGGCGCTGGCGAGAGACACGGCTGGGCATTTCTCCTCGTCGACGAGACCGAGCGCGCGATCTGGCAGCGCAAACTCCTGGCTGGCTTCCGGGTGAACTCTCAAATCCATACGAACCTAGCCGAGCACGTGCTCGCCGAGACCATCCAGGAGAGCGTCTGCTCCATGCACGATGCCGAACGATGGTATGCGCAGACGCTGGCTCATCACCAGGGCAATCACAATGCGACGTCCGTCCGCCAGGCAATCGGCCAGCTCGCCGACTGGGCGTTCGTCGACCGAATCCACGATGCCGAGGGCAAAATCAGGCTCCGTCCCACCGAACTCGGTCTGCTCACAGCCCGATTGATGGTGTCCCCCGAAGTCTGCCATCAACTCCGCATCACGCTGAGCGGCGTCGACGTACCCGAATCCGCCGACGAAGCCGAAACCATACTGATCGAGAATCTCGCCACCGTCGTGCCGAACCTTGCACGAGCGGCCATCAGTGAGGACCTCAAGCCCCGCGCGGTCGCTCTGAAACTGGCACGAGGAATCGCCGAAGACCTCCCCGCCCGCCCGGCATACCGATCAGAAACGGGCTCGCCGACCGCTTACACCCACGGAGATCTGGCGTGTGCCGCCATACTGGCGGTCGCTAACTCTCCCTTGGCGTTTCGTCGCACCGCTCGCACGATCGCCGGAATCCCTTACTCTACGATGTATCCCGTCCTCGAAGAAGCACCCCGCTATCTACACTGGCTTAGCTGCCAGGGGTTCCTCGGAACGATACATCCCTGGATCGCTATTGTCGCCGCCGACTTGAGCAAACGTATCCGGTGGCGACGCTGCAACCCGCCCCGCGGCGCCGGACGACTGCTCTGGATGTGCGAACAGATGGCCACCCCCATCCACGCGGAAGACGTCGTGCCTACCCTGTGGAATGCGGCCACCGATCGGGGCATCACCAACCCGGACTGGGCCGAGACCGGACGACCACACGCCTGTCGCCTCAACCAATCCGACTACGCCACGCTACTGCGCGACCGAGCCACCAGTTCGACTCTCATAAGCGACGGCGATCAGGCATCTCTGACCTGTACCACATCCGCTACACTTACCACCTGGTCCGGAACCAGTTACACCGCCGTGGCCGTATCGAACGGTCGAGCAAAAGCAACTACTCCGAAAGACGGGTCACATAAACAGGGATCAGCTGTGTTCACTAGACGCGGAGACTACCATGCTACCGGCTGGCTCAGTGAGTACAGCCAATTTCGGAGTATAGCGGATCCTGCACCATCACTGGTTTAGCAAGCGCATAACCGCTCACATACAGATGCCAGCGTCCCATTATCCGCGAAAGGATCGCACCCGCTTCTTCGGCCACGGATTCGCAAGTCTTCCGTCTTGCTGCAATTGTTTGATCCAGTCATGCGCAATATGATGTGGAACATCGTAATGCTTGGCAACCTTGGCGACGCTACCCAATCGCCAATAGGTGACGCCGAAATCCGAAGGCATATCGGACTTCCGAGCATGGCCGTCTCTAACGACGTGAGCAGGTGCGACGGCCTGTTGCCGCGCATCCCCTTGGTCAACAGCTGTCGGCTCTAAAACGACTGTCGGCGCCTGCTCCTGTTGGTTATCGGGCGAAAGGTTCGTACTGGTATCAGGCGGCGAGCCCGCATCCGTCCCCGCCGATAGCATCGAGGCCGTACGCACCAGGAGCGAAAAGTCGATCGCCCCCAGCTGCGGTGGAACTACGGCACTATTGCCGACCTCAGCGTACACACTGGTGATCCGAGCGCCTTTCTCGTCCACTTCTACGGTGGCCGTCGCCAGGACGTCGCCGGTATCCGTACCCGTGATACTTATCACGTACGAGTTTCCCACGTCTCTCGATTCAGCTCGTCGCAACAATACTTACCCCCAACACCAACCACGGTCACACGTTCTCCGGTGCGGTCGTGAGTTTCCTCAGCCGCCCGACCCAACCCTGAGCCGTGTGACGTGGCACGTTGTAGTGTCTGGCCAAACCTGTCACAGTGCCGATCTTGTGAAAGTTCTCGCGTAATTCGTCGGCATCGGGCATCTTCCTATACGCTCTTCCCGCAGCAGGCTCTGCGGAATCAACCAGCTCAGCCCTCCGACTTCCGGCACTTCTACTTTCTTCGTAATCATCGACCGCCTTGACGAGTTCTACAGAATCCACTTCATGATAACCGGCAGGCGACGATTCCGATCTGTTGTCAGACAATTTTAATTGTTGTCGCCCTTTTTGCACCAAGAAACGCGATGCCAACGCCTCGACAACGGCCGCAAGATCGATGTCAGGAAAGTTTGCCGATGTCAAACCGTTCGGATCACTCGACGAGACAGATAAGGCGGTAACACGAGGCCCCGGCCGACCGACTTCCACATACATCGTCACACTATGGCCCCGGTCAGCGCCGTCACGATGCGGCCCGCATGGCTCGATCACTACGGAGTACCTACTCATGTCCAGGGTGTTCCTAACGTTCCTTCGGAGCTGGAAATCCAATGTGCCGCCTAAGATACCGGCTACCCCTGACATCGTTGCATCCGGTCCAACATCGCGATGCCGCCTGGCGCACCGCCGGGCGGGGTGCGCACGAATGCGCTCCCGACCCCAGAGTCGGCCTGTCGTGATCAATCTATCCCAGACGCTTCGTGCTGATCGCGGTGCAGTTTCCCTCCTCGTGGTTAAGGAGCCGCAGCGCCGATAGCCCCCAATCACGGGCAGGATCGGGAAACAGCCTTAGCGGCGGAGGGCCATCCAGCGTGTGAGTGGCAAGGAGTGCGGCGCTCGCGTCTACGAAAGGTCAATCTGCCGTCCTGGCTCGTCGACATCCGCCCGTCCACATCACCACATCGACGGTGCACTATGAACTCGCCAAGCGTGGCCGCAGGGGGAGCCCGGCAGGAGGTGCTGAACCCATGAGGTGGAGCGCAGGTCGGCGCCGGACAGGTCATCGATGGCTTTCCGAATCTTTGGGAGTCGGGCTGATTGAGCATCAGAACGATAATACTCATTGTGCGTGTGGATTTCTTGGGTACCGACTGCAGTATGGGGAACACTTCCACTCTTGCTGGTTCGCCCCACCAGGCGCGATGTCTTAGAGCAGTCCTTGGAAACACTCTGAACCTTATCGTTCTCGCGGTAGGAGATGTTGTAGACAATTAACTCCGGCCGCTCCTCGGAGGATACTAAATATGACCTCGCAGTAGGAGTACGTCAGACGTTCAATTTGCTCTGCGGCAACCTGTGAAGCCTACCGCTCAAATCACCTCGCAGCGGTCCTCCACGGATTTGCCGTGCGCCATCGTCAAGCTGCGCAGGCTATGGGTGCGATTCAAGCGCATACAGGTTCCACTCTTCGGCGGATGCATTCTCCGCCATTCCGCCAGCACCACCAGATTCGCTGAAGTCTGCGGAGATTACGCCAAATAACCACGCTTTGCAAGACTAGGGAAAACGATCTACCGGAGACCATCGACGATACAACCGTCAGAATCTAAAAATCCGAATCCGTCCAATACGACACCTACGATCCGGACACACCTACGCCCGCTTCCCGCCCAGCCAGCTCACGGCCCACTCGCTGGCCAGACAATTTTCAGCTGCCCCCGCGACTCCCTCGCTCAGTCATCAGCCGAACGGCCCAGTGCCTGAGGATCTCGGTTGATTACCACATAGCCCAGTTACCCACCACGAGACCCGGTGCCCACTCGCCTAGTCGCTGTCGGGCTGTCACGCACCGAACTGGCGTGACGCTCCGAAAAAGGCACCCATGCTGGGTGGATTACCGAAAAGGTCACCCACGGTGTACCTGCTAAAACCCTTGACTACCACCGGCCACGAATGGATGCTTGGGAAGCAATCAGCCGGTGCCGACAACACACCCCAACACCAGCACAGAGGAACGTTGTTGCCGGCAAACATCGCCAAGCAGCCTGACGCATGTCATGTTGAACGGACACAGCGCTGCCCGATTGACACCGAGGTAGTCGAAACTTGCACAAGCGAATGCAGTCATCGCGGGCGCACCTTATGGTGCCGCGGTGCAGGAAAACCGGCACACTACTAGAGGGGCAGACCGCGTCCACGGCCGGATCTGCCCTTCCGGCACCTGCCAGCCATCTTTGTCTCTTCTCCGTGTCATCCGATGGCGAACTGCTCTCATACGCCCCGGACGCGCGGCGGCGGCCAATCCCCCCAGTCGCTCCGATTCGGCACGTCGTTGAGCTTGCCAGTGAGTGATGATCAATGAGCCAGGCGCAGCCAGAGTATCCCACACCTGCCCCCTCTACCGCCCGGGCACCGCATTGCGAGAAAGCAGCATTGAATTCGGTCAGGCATCATCGACCGACGCTGCGACCTCAGGATGAATCGGTCATGGGATTCGATGACCTCTACGGTGCGCGTCCGCGAGTCGTACAGTTTGCTGGCATCCCCTTTCACTACCCCACCACGATCATCGAGACACTGGTCGGGGTGGCACACTGTGCAACAGCAACCATCGATCAACGCGGCCGCGTCAGCGATAGATCGGCCATCAGGAAGCTCGACTGGCATCCAGGCCAGCCAGTAACAATCCAGCACCAAGACCAACTCGCAGTCGTGCACCCTGCCGACGACGGTCGCTGGGCAGTCGGCCCAACTGGCTACATCCACATTCCGGCGAACATCCGTCACGCCTGTGGCATGCAGCCTGGTGACCGGCTCTTACTTCTAGCGTCCCTTACTCTACAGCGGCTCGTCGTGTACACCACGCCGCTGGTGGCTGCGGCTATCTCACAGTTCCGACCCAATGCATGGGAGCCTCAGTGACTTCTGAAGACGTCAGTACGGCGCTGCATTTGATCTCCAGACTGGGGTTGAAGCTCGAAGACCTGCTCGATGAGTCGACGCGGCAAGGTTCTGTACCGACTTTCGAGGAGTACAT
The DNA here is from genome assembly GCF_015477775.1 of Nocardia abscessus. Classification (GTDB taxonomy): domain Bacteria; phylum Actinomycetota; class Actinomycetes; order Mycobacteriales; family Mycobacteriaceae; genus Nocardia; species Nocardia abscessus_A. Next base: position 16,514 of record NZ_JADLQO010000025.1, read on the forward strand.
TGCACAGGTGTCGGCCTCGGCATCGGAGAAGACTCTCAAGAACTACGGATCCTATTGGAAGATCCTCGTGCAGAGGTGGGGTGATAGACCCATCACCGAGCCGACGTACACCGAGATCGAACAACTCGTCAGCGAGCACCGGGTACGCGCGGGTGCTGCCGGACGATCGAATTCCCGGGGCGGCGTCGGCGCCGCGGCGAGCTTGGTATCAGCAATCCGCAAGCTTTACCGCCACGCCGAACTCGACAGGTTGATTCACCCACTCGACAACCCGGCCGCGAAAGTCAGAAAAGCGCGCCAGCCCAGAAGCCCCAGACACGCACTCTCTCTCGAACATATCCGCGACATCGGCCGTGTGGCCGCGACTACGGGCAACGATCGACCACTGGACGCACTGATCGTCCGCATCCTGATCGAAACCGCTTGTCGCCGCGGCGGACTGCTCAGCTTGACCATCGGTGACCTCAACTCCCACGACTGCCTTGTGCGCCTTCGAGAGAAGGGGGGAACCGTCAGATGGCAACCTGTCTCGCCAACATTGATGGAAAAGATCCTCGAGCACATCGAAGCCCGCGGCGGCACGGAGGCCACACCGCAGGTTCTTCGGTACCGGGACGGAAGACCAGTCGGAGTAGCGCGCCTGAACAATCTCTTCGAACGCATCAGGAAATTCCTTCCTTGGGCAGCGTCGGTTGGGGTTTCCGCGCATTGGGTCCGCCACACGACGCTGACCTTCGTCGAACGAGAGTTCGGAATGGCGGTGTCCAGCGCCTACGCCGGCCACCAAGACAGGCCCGGGTCGGGCCCGACCACCCTCACCTACACCAAAGCCAGCCTGCTTGACGTCGTCGAGGCGCTCGTGGCCTTGACCGGCGAGGCCCACCCACTACTCCCCATCGGCGCGCGACACCCCCTGCCGTCTAACGGTTGGCACAACCCCGACGAGATCGACACGGTAGGGTAACGCGCTATGAACCCACTTTTGTGGCGAATTCGCTGCGGAATGGGTGTTCTAACGCGCGAAGGCTGCCGGACACACCTGGGTCGTCGTAGTCGACGAGGCCGGGCGGCCGCGGTCGTGGCCCTCCCTCGCGGAATTGGCGACCAAACCGGAAGTCTCCGACTATCTCGATCGGCGGTTGCCGGTCGTCGCGAGCTCCTCGACCCTCAACGACGCGCTCGACGCCATGCTCGCCACCAGCCAGGGTGCCGCACTGGTCACCGACGGGCGGGGGGCGGTTATCGGCTCGCTCGGCATCGGTTCGGTCACCGAGGTGATCCGGGCCAAACTCGCCGAGGGCCGCGCCGACGAAGACCTGTCGTACGAGACGTACATCGACGGAACCGATCCGGCGCCCACGCCGGTGGTCGCCGCCGATGACGAACCCGGATCGGCCGGGCAGTCATGAGTCGTCTGCGCCGGATCCCGATCGATGTCTGGTTCGAGCCGATCATCATCCTCGTCATCGGGATCGGATACGTCATCTGGTATCGGTCGACCACGTTCACCCCGACCGAGAAGGCGTCCCTCGGCTGGGACAACTTGCAGACCACGATTCTCGCGCACATCCAGCTGACGGTGGTGGCCACGGTGATCGTGGTGGTCGTCGCGATTCCGCTGGGCATCGCGTTGACCCGCCCGGCGTTGCAGCGGCTCGAGCCGATCGCCGTCAATATCGCCAATATCGGCCAGGCCGCGCCCGCGGTCGGCCTGCTCGTCCTGTTCACCTTCTGGTTGGGCACCGGATTCCGCACGGCGATCGTCGGTCTCGTCGTGTACGCGATCCTGCCGATCCTGCAGAACACGATCATCGGGCTTCGGCAGGTCGATCAGCGCACGATCGAGGCGTCGCGGGGCATCGGTTATTCGGGCGCGCGGACGCTGCTTCAGGTCGAGCTACCGCTCGCGGTGCCGGTGATCCTCAACGGTGTGCGTACCGCGCTGGTCATCCTGGTCGGTACCGCGACGCTGAGCACGTTCATCGGCGCGACCAGCCTCGGCACGCTGATCACGACCGGCGTCACCCTCTTCCTGCCGAAGCTGCTCATCTCCGGCGCCGTCCTGGTCGGGCTCCTGGCGCTGATCATCGACTGGCTCGGCCGACTCGTCGAACTGGCCGCGACCCCACGAGGTATCGCATGAGATCGCCACGAGCCCGGCTGCTCCTCCTGATTTCCGCGCTCGCCGCGACTGTGTCGATGCTCGCGGGGTGCGGACTGGTGAGCTCGTCCGGAACGTTCCACGACGCGCGTCTGCCGGACGGTGCGCGTCCGCTGGACGGTGCGAAGCTGGTCGTCACCTCGAAGAGCTTCACCGAGGGCGTGCTGCTGGGCAAGATCACCGCCACCTACCTGGCCGCGGCGGGCGCCGCCGTCACCGACCTGACCGGGGCGCCGGGTTCCGCGTCGTCTCGCCAGGCCCAGCTCAACGGTGACGCCGACGTGCTCTGGGAGTACACCGGCACCGGTTGGGTGAACTACCACAACCAGACCGAGACGATCTCGGACCCGCAGCAGCTCTGGCAGCGTGTCCACGACATCGAGAAGCGTGACCACGACCTGGAGTGGCTTCCGCCGGCCAACTTCAACGACACGTACGCGTTCGGCGCATCGACGCCGAACGCCGAGCGACTGAAGGTGCGATCCCTCTCCGACGTGGCCGCGCTGCCGGTCCCCGACCGGACGTTCTGCGTCGACGACGAATTCTTCAGTCGCTCGGACGGTTTCATTCCGATGCTGCAGAAGTACGGGATCCCCTACAACGCTCCGAACGGCGTTCCGTCCGGCAACGTCACGCGGATGGACGCGGGCGTCGTCTACACGGCGACGGCCAAGGGCACCCCGTGCAACTTCGGCATGATCTACACCACCGACGGACGGGTCAAGAACCTGAATCTGGTCGTCCTCGACGATGACCAGAAGTTCTTCCTCCCCTACAGCGGCACGGCGGTAGTCCGTGGCGCCGTCATCGACCGCTACCCGCAGTTGCGGACCCTGCTCGGGACGATCTCCGAGCACCTCACCGACGAGCTGATGCAGGAACTGAACGGTCGTGTCGACATCGACGGAGAGGATCCCGCCGATGTCGCCTACGAATGGCTGAAGAGCGAAAAGCTCATCGAGTAGGCGGTGACGAGCAGTCCCTCCACTCCGGAACCTATCCGGTTCCGTCGCTCGATCGCCGCCGATCCGCACCAGAGGACGGATTACCCGGGTGACCGTGGTTCTCGCAGCCGATTCAGCGAGAAGCGTTGCACGACAGCGCCGGTGCGGGCCACCGAATTCGAATCACCGCGATCTGCACGGTACGTAAACGATCGGCGGATCCGTACAGTGATGCGAAATGGTCCCATCATCCGATCCACGAGGCTGTGAAATTTTTGCTGACGCCCACTTCCCGGTTCCGGTCCGATGAATTCACCGCATAGTCCACTGCGTGACACGGTTTCTCCCGTGAATACCCGGACAATCGCATGACCGCTTACCGGCAAGACGAAATATCCGCCGAAATCACTTCGCTGCGACCGCTGTTGTTCACTGTCTACCTACCAGCGGCAGCGTACGGAATCGGCATGGGAGCCGCGGCACCCGTAATGGCGCTCACCGCCCTCGACCTGGGCGCGTCGTCGGCCGTCGCAGGCCTGACCGTCGCTTTGGTCGGGCTCGGACAGATACTGGGCGATATTCCGGCAGGGCAGATCGTATCCCGGTTCGGTGAGCGAATATCCATCATCGGCGCCAGCACCGCAGGGACGATCGGGGTGCTGTTGTGTTTGTTCACCCCGACAGTTCCGCTATTGGGCATGGGACTGATAATCGTCGGATTGTCCAATGCGGTGTGGGGACTGGCCCGGATGAGTTATCTGTCCGAGGTCATACCTTTCGAGCGCAGAGCGCGGGCGATGTCGCTGTTCGGCGGGGCCATGCGGCTGGGATTCTTCGTCGGCCCGTTTCTCGGGGCAGCCGTGATCACCGGTCTCGGCACACGCGGCGGATTCGTCGTTCAGTTGATCGCCATCATGATCGCCGGAACATTGATGGCTCGGCTGCCGGATCCGCAGACCTCGGCGTCGGCGGTACCGCAACCACCCCTATCCCTGATCGGAGTGGCACGAGCCCATCACACCCTGTTGCTGACGCTGGGCACCGGGTCATTGCTGATGGGCGCCGCGCGTTCGTCACGCGAGGCCGTGCTGCCGCTGTGGGCCGATCACCTCGGCGTCGACGCCGCGACCGCCAGTCTGATCTTCGGAATCGGGGCGGGCCTGGATGTGCTGTGCGCCTACCCCGCCGGCCATCTGATGGACCGCTACGGCAGGCGATTCATCGCGGTGCCGTCGCTGGTCATCCTGGCCGTCGCGTATCTCGCTGTGCCACTGACCGATTCGGTACTCACGCTCAGTGTCGCGGCGATCGTCATGGGGATCGGCAACGGAATCGGCAACGGCGTCATCATGACCATCGGCGCCGACATCGCGCCCGTCACCAGCCGCGCCGAGTTCCTCGCCGCGTGGCGGCTCACCCACGACGGCGGCTTCTTCGTCGGACCGCTGGCGATCAGCGGACTGGCGGCTATCGGTCCGCTGGCCGTCGCGGTCCTCACCATCGGAGGGGTGTCGGCGCTCGGCGCCGCGGTGATGGCTCGATACATCCCCGTGTACATCCCTTGGCCGAAGCGGATCGACCGCGTCGGAGAAAGCTGACCAAGCCGAGCCTGCGCCCGATCCGAACGGATCGGGCGCCGCGGTAGAGCGGCACCCGATCCGGGGCACGCACTATTTCGAAGCCTGCGTGTTGTATTTATTGGTGTAGAACTTCGACGGTTCGAACGCGCCGGTGATCGCGCCGGTGTCGCGCAACCAATCCTCCCAGCGCAGGAAATCGGCGTCGACGATCGCGCCGTTGGTGGCGGGCACCCCGACCGACAGCCAGTACTTCACCGACAAAGCGTCCTCACCTGAACGCTTCCGCTTCTCGATGATCTCGGTGAACTTCGCGATGACCTGCTCACGGGGAGTCGTCTTCTGCCATTCGATCGCCTTGGCAACCCCGTCGACGAATGCCCAGACGCTATCGGGGTTCTTGGCGATGAAGTCGTTCCGGAAGACGTATTGACCGCCGTTGAACGGACCGAACTGCTCGTAATCGGTGAACACCGCACGGAGCCCGCCGTTCGCGATCGCACGCTGCTGGAACTGTCCGCTCAGGGCGGCGACGTCGATCTGCCCGCGCCGCAGGGCGTCCTCGGTGTTCGGCGGGGGCAATACCACCAGCTGAACCGACTTGATCTGCTGATCGGTGAAACCACTCTTCTTCAGCGCGGTGTGGATATCCGCCTCGGACTGACCGCCCAGCGTATTCATCCCGATCTTCTTGTCCAGCAGGTCTTTCGGCGTCTTGATCGTGCTGTTCTCGGGAACGTAGAACCCGGTGAACGTCTTCTCGTCGGAGCCGTAGTAGTTCACCACCGCCGTGATCGGCGCTCCGCCCTGCGCGAGTTTGGCCACCGCGCCCCCGAAAGCACCGCCGAAGTCGACCTGCCCCGTCGCCGCCGATTGGATGTCCTGGGGGCCGCTGATGGTATTGCCCTGCCACTCGAGTTTCAGTTTGCCTTCGAAGAAGCCGAGTTCCTCCGCAAGCTCGGGAATGACGACTTGAGAGGCCCAGCCTTGATAACGCAGGACCGGCACTCCGCCCGATGTACGAACTTCCCCTCCCCCACATGCGGTCAGGAGCATCGCCACCGTTGCCGCGACAATCGCGCCGATCAGAAACCTGCTGTGCGCTCTCACGCTCATACTCTCCCTCGTCATACCAGCAATGCACCATCGCATCGCAGTGCAGCGATCGTTGAGCATGCGCTATTTCGCGTCCATGGTTGTCTTCATCCAGATTCGAAGACGGCGGCGGGCACCCCGAAAACCCGGCATCCAGCAGCATGACTGCGCCATACCGCGCAGATATGAAGCCTTTGATTCAGTGGGAATCAAATGGTCAACGCGGCGGCGCTTCCCGTATATAATTACCCTTCGTGCATGCCCGTTTGCCGATCGTCGATATCTCGCGTTTTCGGAAGTCCGCGCGGGAGCGGGAAGCGTTTCTCACCGAGTTGCGGTATGCCGCGCACGAGGTGGGGTTCTTCTACGTCGTCGGACACGGGGTGCCACAGCGTCTGACCGACGGAATCTTCGAGGTGGCGCGACAGTTCTTCGCGTTACCGCTGGAGCAGCGGCTGGAGATCGAGAACATCCGTTCGCCGCAGTTCCGTGGGTATACGGGCACAGGGCACGAGTACACGGCGGGTTCGCCGGATCGACGGGAGCAGATCGATATCGGCCCGGAGCGGGAGGCGGTGCCGGTGAGGGCGGGCGAACCGGCGTGGCGGCGGTTGATCGGGCCGAATCAGTGGCCGACGGCGCTGCCACAGCTGCGGGAGGCGACCCTGGCGTGGCAGGCGGAAGCGCTGCGGGTGAGCCGGGAAGTACTGCGGGCGTTGGCTGTTGCGTTGGGGCAGGACGAGGGGTATTTCGATACCTGGTTCGACGACGAGGCCTCGGCGCACGTGAAGATCATCCATTATCCGGGGCGCGATGTGGGACGCTCCGATCAAGGGGTCGGGGCGCACAAGGATTACGGGTATCTCGCCCTGCTGCAACAGGACGAGGTCGGCGGGCTGCAGGTGCAGGGACCGCAGGGCTGGATCGATGCGGTGCCGGTGCCGGGCAGCTTCGTGTTCAATATCGGCGAGATGCTGGAGATCGCGACGCAGGGGTACCTGACCGCGACGAAGCATCGCGTGGTCAGCCCGCCCGCCGGGGTGGATCGATACTCGGTGCCGTTCTTCCTCGGGCCACGGCTCGATGCGGTGGTCGAGCCGCTGACGCTGCCGCCGGAGCTGGCCGCGAAAGCGCGCGGTGTGAGCGCCGAGGCCGGCAATCCGCTGCTGGCGCGGTTCGGGGAGAACGCGTTGATCGGCTGGCTGCGTTCGCATCCCGCGGTCGCCGAACGCTGGTGGAGTGACGTCTTGCGGACCCCGAGTGACGGTGCGGTTCCGCAGCCGCGGGCGTGACCACGATCCCCGTGTGTCACCGGTCGTTCGCTGCGCCTACGATCCGGTCATGGCGGAGATCAGCAGTGAGCGGCGGGACAAGGTCGCGGTGATCACCGTGCACGACCCGGATCGGCGGAACGCGTTGACACCGGCGCTGTCCGAACAATTGGCCGCCGCGGTGGCCGAGGCCGAGGCCGATACCGGCGTGCACGCGGTGATCGTCACCGGAACCCCGCCCGCGTTCTGCGCGGGCGCCGATCTCAGCGCACTCGGCGAGGCACGTGAGCAGGGCCTGCGGGTGATCTACGACGGATTCCTCGCGGTCGCGCGATGCGCACTGCCGACCATCGCCGCGGTCGGCGGCGCCGCCGTCGGCGCGGGACTCAATCTGGCGCTGGCCGCCGATGTCCGGATCGCCGGGGCCCGCGCCCGGTTCGACGCGCGGTTCCTGCGGCTCGGTATCCATCCCGGCGGCGGGATGACCTGGATGTTGCGGCGCGCCGTCGGGCCGCAACGAGCCGCAGCGATGACGCTGTTCGGCGAGATCCTCGACGCCGACGCCGCCCTCGACGCCGGATTGGCGCACCGGGTGGTCGACGGTGATCACGACGCACTGCTCGCCGCCGCGCTCGACTTCGCCGCAGGCGCCGCCGAAGCGCCGCGCGATCTGCTGATCACCACGAAGCGCACCATGCGCCACACCGCGAACCTCGACGCCCACGCCGACGCCGTCGACGCCGAGATCGTCCCGCAGGTGGCCTCCCTCGAATCCCCGGAATTCGCCGCGCGCCTGGCGGCGAAGAAAGCCGAGATCACCCGCTCCAGCTGACCGCGAGCGCACCGCCATCCGACGTCACGGCCTCCGCCGCCTGAGCGGCACCGGCTCCGACTTCAGAAAGTTCCAGCTACGGGTGACCGGAACGGGTGGATGAGGCACCGGGTCTGGGTAGCTGCTCAGCTGATGGCAGCGCCGAACCACTTCGGCAGGCTGGTGAGCAGATCCTGCTGGTCTTCGCCGACCCACGCCACGTGGCCGTCCGGTCGCAGCAACAGCGCGGGCACATCCAGTTCCTCGCCGACGTCGATGACGTGGTCGACTCGGTCTGCCCAGCCCTCCACCGACAGCAAGCCGGTCCGGTCGAGCAGCAACCCGCGGCCGCCGTGCATCAGCTCGTAGAGGCGCCCGCGCTTCAGCCGCACGTCCCGCATCCGACGGCCGAGCAGTTCGTGCCCCTCGCCGAAGTCGTAGTGGACCTCGATCGCGGTGATGAGCCCGGTGACGTACCGGTTCACCTCCTCGAAGTCCATCAGCCTCGAGAACAGCTCGCGCAGCGCTGTCGCACCGGAATCGGTTCCCATCAGCGTGATCTGCGCGCGGGTGTTCTCCAGTACGCGGGCGCCCACCGGGTGCCTTTCGGCGTGGTAGCTGTCCAGAAGCCCCTCCGGCGCCCAGCCGTCGACCTCGGCGGCCAGTTTCCAGCCGAGGTTGAACGCGTCCTGGATGCCGAGGTTGAGCCCCTGCCCACCGGTCGGAGGGTGGATGTGTGCCGCGTCGCCTGCCAGCAGCACCCGGCCGACCCGGTAGCGCTCCGCCTGCCGGGTGGCGTCGCCGAAACGGGACAGCCAGTGCGGTGAATGCGCCCCGAAGTCGGTGCCGGCGACCGCCCGCAGCTGCTGCTTGAACTCCTCGAGGGTCGGTGCGGTCGCACGGTCCTCGGCCACCCCATCGGCGGGCACGACGACGCGGTACAGCCCGTCCCCGAGGGGCTGGGCGCCGAAACGCTTCTGGGTCTGGTAGACCTCCGCGACGATCGCGGCGACTTTCGCCTCGTCCTCGGTCAGCTCCATGACGCCCAGCAGCGTCTCGACCGTGGCGGGTTCACCGGGGAAGCCGACGCCGAGCAGTCTGCGCACCGTACTGCGACCGCCGTCGCACCCGACGAGGTAGCGCGAGCGCAGGCGCGTGCCGTCCGCCGTCTCGACGGTCACCCCGTCGTCGTCCTGGATCAGCCCGACCAGTTCGCAGCCGCGCCGGATCTCGGTACCGAGTTCCAGGGCATGCTCGTTGAGCAGCCGCTCGGTGACCGGCTGCGGAGTGGCGAGACCGTACGGGTGTGCCGTGTCCATCCGGTCCGGCCACGGCTTGACGATGCCGCCGAAGAGACCACCCACCCGGAACTTCTCACTCACCGCGAGGAACCGGTCCAGCAGGCCGCGCTGGTCCATCATCTCGACACTGCGCGCGTGCAGACCTTGTCCGCGGGACTCCTCGGTCGGCGCGGTCAGCTTCTCCAGTACCAGCGTGCGCACGCCGTGCAGCCGTAACTCACCGGCCAGCATCAAGCCGGTCGGTCCGCCGCCGGCGATGATCACATCAATCATGAAACTCCTTACGCATCGGCCGGCTGCTCGGCGTGCGTCCGGTGGCGCGCACACCCGCCCGTGCGCGCCGCATCGCGACTGCCACCGGCGGTTCGACGTCCCGCCAGACCCATGCGCCGCCGAAGCACCCGCGCTTCGCGCGTCCTCGATTTCCGCAGGTTCTGGCTCGGCTGGAGATTGTGCAGCATCACCGGGGCCTTGCCGCAAGGCCCCGGGTGCGCTATATGTTGAAAGTGGCAAGGAGCGGATAGCCCTCCTTGCCTTTGTGTTGTCCTTGCCTTTGTGTTGTCCCTGCCTTTGTGTTGTCCGCGCCGAACGGACAACCTCCTCCTCGCGAAGCCGCATGAGCGCGGCGCGGAATTTGCCGAACGCAGCCACGTAACCGAGCACTCCGGCGACGACACCGGCTGCTCGGTCCGGCCGCCTACCGGCGACGGTCACCTACCCAGCGCTCGAAGCGACGCAGGACCGAACGGCGGTGCACACCTGGAGCATCGGTCGGCCACAGTGTGGAAGTGGCTGAACCGGTGCGCAACTCGAGCCTCCGCGGTTACCGCAGAAGTGATCGAGTAATGCGGGCGCCGCGAATCAGGCGATCTTGTTCCGGAGTGGTCGCCCAGGCGATTTCTTGCCGTTGCCGTGGTAGGTGCCCTTCGGGCCGAGCTGCAGTTCGCGGAGCAGTTCGTGGCCGTGGTACACGCGGACGATTCCGTTGTGCTCGGAGGTGTGCACGGTCTCCCCGACGAGCTGGGCGCCGACCTGGATCTTGCGCTTGCGGTAGCTGATCGCGCCGTGGGAGTTGACGCGCAGCGCGCGCGACCGCGCCGCGTCGTCCATGTCGGCGACCGCTGGGATCTCCAGCGGCCCACCGGGCAGGAGTTGCCGAACCCCATCGGACATCGCGTATTCCGGTCGCGCACCGACCAGGCCGTTGCGGCGCAAGATCGCGTGCACCGTCGATATCGCGGGTACCTGGCTCGTACTGCCCCGCATCAGTTCCGCGCGGATCCTGCGGGCGCCCCACTGCGGCCGATTCAGCCGAATTCGCACCACGGCGGCCTCCACCGCGGCCGGCGATCGGCCCGGGAAACGATTCGGACGGCGCGAGCGCGGCACCAGCCCCGCCACGCCCTGCGCCCGGTAACGCGCGAGGTAGCTGTAGTAGGTCTTGCGGGAGATTCGGTACCGGCGGCAAACCTCGGTCACGGTGAGCCGATGACGTTCGGGCGCCTGCAGGATCTCGAGCCACAGCTCGGGCCGAGTACTCATGGGCGGATCGCGTCGGCTCGGTCGACGACCGGCGCGGCCGCCTCCGCTTCGGCGAATTCCTCGGCGGGTACGGGAGCGGGCTTGCCGGGGATGAACGACGACGCGACGATCAGGATCACCGCGGCTCCCGCGATCCACCAATACGCGTGCTGGAATCCCAGCTGCGCGCCGACGGTCGTTTCGATGATCAGCGCGACCATCGCGATGCCGATCGAGGCGCCGAGCTGGTTGAGCATGTACAGCACGGAACTGCCCTGCGGGACCAGTTCGGGTGGCAGCGTCCGGTAGACCGATCCGATCGTCGGCGCGCCCCCCGATCCCGTGCCGATCCCGAAGGTGAACGCGGCCAGCGCCGTCCACCACAGGTTGGTATTCGCGTCGAACTGGGTGAACCAGAGGGCGCTCAGTAGCGCCACGACCGCGCCGGTCAGTGCGAGACGACGGGAGCCGAGCTGGTCGGAGAGCCGGCCCGCCAACGGCATCGCGATCGCCGATCCGAGGCCGAAGGGCGCGAGCAGCAGACCGGCCTCCCATGCGTCGAAACCCCGAACCTGTTGGTAGTACAGCGGAATCGCGAAAATGCTGGCGAAACTGAGCAAGCCGAGCAGGGCCGCCGCGACCACGCTGGCGCTGAAGCTGCCGCGGGTGAACAATCGCACATCGATCAGCGGCGGCGTCGCCCGCTTGCGCAGCGCGTGCGCGGTGTAGGCGGCCAGCAGCACGATCGCGACGGCCAGCGGAAGCAGCACGTGCCAGGTCGTGAAGACACCCCGCTGGCCGACCTCCGACAACGCGAGCACGCCCACGGCGACTCCCGGGCCGATCAACGCGACGCCGATCACGTCGAGCCGGGTGCGGGTGTCCTGGGGCGGGTCGACGGGCAGGACCCGCCGCGCCAGCACGAACGAGACGATCGCGATCGGCACGTTGATCAGGAACATCCAGCGCCAGTCGAAGCTGCTCAGGATGAGACCGCCGACGATCGGGCCGAGGATCGGGCCGGTCGAACCGACGATGCCCATCACTCCCATCACTCGGCCCATCCGATTCGGGCCCGCGGCGCGCGCCAGCAACGTGAGCATCAGCGGGTCGAGGATGCCCGCTCCGATGCCCTGGATCACGCGGAACACGATCAGGCTGCCTATGGACCAGGCCAGTCCGGAGCCGATCGAGCCGACCAGGAACACCACGAGCCCGGTGAGCCAGAGTTTGCGGCCGCCGAAGCGGTCGACGGCCCACGCGCCGACCGGAATGGTGAGCGTCAGCGCCAGCAGGTAGCCGGTGGACACCCAGCCGACGGTGGCGAGGGAGGTGTCGAACCTCGCGGCCAGGGTGTCCACCGCGACCGCGGCCATCGAGCCGTCGAGGATGCCCATGATCCCGCCGAGCAGGATCACGCCGATCATCCGCCGCAAGGCTGGATCGAGCCGGTCTTCCAGGGGTTGCGTCATAGGTGTCTCCCGGACTGGAAATGCATGCGTGGGTTTAACTCGCTGGTTCAATCTAATGTCCGTGGCTGTACATATCAAGACGGTTCACGAAAATGAACCGACGAGGAAAGATCGCGCCGGAGGTGCGCTACACTGCGGAAGTGGCAGCAGTGACATCGCCGGCCGGGCAGACGCCCTCGCGCGGGCGGATCGACAAACGGCAGGCGATCCTCGACGCGGCGTTCGTCGTGTTCGCGCGCCGGGGTTACGCGCAGGCGTGTGTCCAGGAGATCGCGGAGGAAGCCGGCGTCGCCAAGCCGACCATCTACAACCACCTCAACGACAAGGAAACGCTGTTCCGGCACGCAGTGACGGCCGTCAGCGACGCGGTGCTGGCCGAGAACCTGTCGGTTGTGGAGCGGTTGCGCAACCCCGGCCCCGACTTGCGCGCCGCACTGGAAGACCTGGCGTACCGGCTGATCCGGGTCTGCTGCTCCGAGCGATCACGATCGCTGCGGTGGCTGACCTACGGCCAGGTCGCCCAGTTCCCCGACCTGATCGACATCGTCGTGAGCCGCACGTCGGACCAACTGGCCGAAGCGCTGGCCGATCGGCTCGCGCGCCTGTCGCTGTCCGGCCGCCTGCGCGCGTGCGACCCGGCCGCCGCCGCGGAACAGTTCCTCGTGTTGATCACCGGGCCGATGGAGGGCCGCTCGCGGCTCGGCACCCGGAAGGTCTCCACCGCCGAGATGCACGCGGTCGCCGCGGCGGCGGTCGATACTTTCCTGCGCGCCTACGAAGCGCCCGAAAACCGATGAGCCCGCACTCGTTTCGTTTCGGCGTCGTCGCCGTCTCCGCCGCCGGCGGGAAGGAATGGACGGCGACCGCCCAGTGGGCGGAAGACGCCGGCTTCTCGGCCCTGCTCGTGCCCGACCTGCCGCCCCCGGTACCCGCGCCGCTGACCGCGCTCGCGATCGCCGCGGCGGCGACCACGAGGTTGGAGGTCGGTACCTGGGTGCTGGCCAACGATTTCCGCAACCCCGTCGTCGTCGCGCGGGAGGCCGCCACGCTGGATCTGCTCTCCGGCGGCCGTTTCCGGCTCGGGCTCGGCGCGGGCCAGCCCGCCAACGGCTACGGCGACCTCGGAGTCACCGTCGAATCCGGCGCGATCCGGATCGAACGGCTCGCCGAATCGGTCCGTATCGTCAACGCGCTGTTCCGTGGCGAGCGGGTCCACCTCACCGGCACCCATTACACGAGCGCCGGGGCCGAGCTGCTGCCTGCGCCACCGCGCAAAGTGCCGCTGCTGATCGCCGCGGGCGGCAGGCGCGCGACCGAACTCGCCGCGGCCGAAGCGGATACCGTCGCGTTCAGCACCTTCTCCCGGGAGCAGCTCGCCCGTCAGCTCGAATGGCTGGAGAACGCGGCGGGCGAACGGTTCCCGCAACTCGAACTGGCTCTGCGCTTCAGTACTCCATCGAGCACCATCGGACCGCCGATGCCGGACGGAGCGCCCAACCTCCTCGCCGGTGCACCGGACGACGTCGCCGATCAACTCCGCCGACTGCGCGACCGGTTCGGCATCTCCTACGTCGTGCTGGACGAGATCGCCGCTCGTGACCTCGCTCCGGTGGTGAGTCGGTTGGCAGGCGCCTGACCGTCAGCTCTACGCGATCACCGACCCAGCTCATCGGCGATGCGGGACCCGGGGATAGCGGCCAGCAACTCTCGGGTGTAGTCCTGAACGGGATTGCCGAACAGGTCGTCCGTCGCTCCGATCTCGATGATGCGGCCCCGCCGCATGACCGCTACGCGGTGGGCGATCTGGCGTACGACAGCCAGATCGTGCGAGATGAACAGGTACGCCACGCCGGTGTCGGCCTGCAGCTCCGCGAACAAGTCGAGAATCTGAGCCTGCACCGACACGTCCAGTGCCGACACGGGCTCGTCGCAGACCACCAGCTCGGGCGCCAGTGCCAATGCGCGGGCGATCGCGACGCGCTGCCGCTGGCCGCCGGAGAGCTCCGCGGGCCTGCGGTGCAGCACCGCGGCGGGTAGGGCGACCCGGTCGAGGAGCTCGCGGGCACGCGCCGCACGAGAAGCACGGTTACCGACACCGAACACGCGCAGCGGCTCGGTGATCACCTCCTGGATCGAGAACCGTGGATCCAGCGACTCGTACGGGTTCTGGTAGATCAACTGCGCCCGTCGCCGTAGTTCCCGCAGTCGCGCGCCCTTGCTGGTCGTCACATCCTCGCCGCCGAATGCGATCCGGCCCGACGTGGGCTGCGCGAGGCGCAGGACGAGCCTGGCAGTGGTGGACTTGCCCGACCCCGACTCCCCCACCAGAGCCAGCGTTTCCCCGCGCCGCAGCGAGAATCCCACGCCGTCGACCGCACGAACGACGCGCGCCGCTCCGTCGGCGCGGGGTAGCGGAAACTCTTTGACCAAGTTCTCGACAGCGACGAGCGGCTCGGCCTCCGCCGCGGGCCGAAGCACGCGCGGCCGGGTGGCGCCGAGACTCGGCGCGCTGCGCAGCAACTCACGCGTGTACGGCTCCTGCGGGTCGGCGAGAATCGCGCGCGCAGGCCCACTCTCGATGATCCGGCCCTGCGACATTACCGCGATGCGCTGGGCCCGGTCCGCGGCGACACCGAGGTCATGGGTGACGAGCAGGACCGCGGTGCCGAACTCCTCGGTCAGGTGCTGTATGTGGTCGAGGATGCGCCGCTGCACCGTCACATCCAGAGCGCTGGTCGGCTCGTCGGCGATGATGAGCTTCGGCTGCGCGGCGATCGCGATGGCGATGAGCGCGCGCTGCCGCATGCCGCCGGACAATTCGTGCGGGTACTGTCGCGCCCGAATCTCCGGATCGGGCATTCCGGCCCGATCGAGAAGTTCGACGGCGTGCGCAGCCGCCGAGCGGCGCGTCGCCGAGCCGTGGATCACCAAAACCTCGGCAACCTGCGTCCCGATCCGCTGCACCGGGTTCAGTGCGACACCGGGATCCTGTGGGATCAGGCCGATCTGCGCGCCACGCACGGCCCGCAGGTGTTTCTCCGGCAACGTGGCCAGGTCGTGGCCGCCGAACTGGATGCGGCCGGCATCGATCCGGCCCGCGGCGGGCAGCAGCCGGGTGATCGCGTGCGCCGTGGTGCTCTTGCCCGAGCCGGATTCCCCGACCAGCGCGACGATCTCGCCCGGCGCGATATCCAGATCGACCGATCGCACCGCGTGCGCCGGTCCTGTCCGGGTGCGGTAGGAGACGGTCAAACCACGCAGTTCCAGCAAATTTCCGGTCATCCTTTTTCCGGTCATCGTTGCCGCGCCCATTCCCCGTCCAGCGCCCGCGCGATCCGATTGGTCGCCAGCACCAAGGCCGCCACCATCAGTCCCGAGAGGGTCGAGATCCACCAGGCGTTGGCGAGATAGCTGCGGCCGCTGGAAATAAGCGTGCCCCACTCCGGTGCCGGTGGCACCGCGCCGTAGCCGAGGAAACTCAGCGACGACACCGCGAGGACCGCGGTGCCGAGGTCCAGAGTGGCCAGCACGATCACCGGCCCGATCGAGTTCGGCAGGACGTGACGGCCGAGCACCGTGTACCAGCGAGCGCCCGAAGACCAGGCGGCTTCGACGAACACCGCCCGGCGCAGGCGCAGCACTTCCGCGCGCATCACCCGCGCGAAGCCCGCCACGCCTGCGACTCCGACGGCGATCGCGACCTTGACCGTGCCGTAGCCCAGAGCCGTCACCAGCGCCAGCGACAGGAACAGCGCCGGAATGGACAGCAGCACATCCGCGAACCTCATCAGCACGTCATCGACCCACCGGCCGACGAATCCGGCGACGAGCCCGATCGCACCACCGGCCACGAATGCCACCGCGACGGCGATCACGGTCGCCTGCAACGACAGCGCGGTGCCGTGCACGACGCGGGCGAACAGATCGCGGCCGAGCTCGTCCGTGCCGAACCAGTGCTGCCCGCTCGGTGGCGAGAATATCTCCGAGGGTACGCCCAGCAGCGGGTCACGCGCGGTGAACAGCGTGGGCCGGAACGCGGCCGGCACCACCAGCGCGACGACGACAACCGACAGCACCAGACCCGGCCGGTACAACCAGAACCGCAGCAATCGCCCTCTGTCGAACCGGGTGTGGGGTTCGGGCTCGGCGCCACCATCGACCGCGGTCCGGTCGACGGCGAGTTCGGTCAGCAGGGTGTCGGTCATGCGAAACTCCTTCGGCCTGCTACCACGATCCGTGGGTCCAGCAACGGATAGATCAGGTCGACGACCAGGTTGACCACGACGAACACGAACGCGCCGAACACCACGACACCCTGGACGAGCGGAATGTCCTGCACGCTCACGGCACCGGCCATGACCCGTCCCAGGCCGTTGCGGGAGAACACCGTCTCGATGACCACCGAGCTGGCCAGCAGCTGGCCGACGAGCAACCCGACAATGGTGAGCGCGGGCAGCGACGCGCTGCGCAGGGCATGCCGCAGGTGGACGCGCACGCGGCCGGCGCCCTTGGCGCGGGCGGTCTGCACGAAGGGCGCGTCCAACGTGGACAACAGGCTCTTCGCCAGCACCTGCGCGATCAGCGCACCGGTCGGAATCGCCAGCGTGACGGCGGGCAGCACCAGCCCGGGCAAGCCGCCGTTGCCGAACGCCGGAAACAGGCGCACTCGAAAGGACAGCAGCTGCACCAGCATCAGCCCCGCCCAGAAGGACGGGATCGAGATCGCCAGGGGCGGCAGCGACAGCAGCACCTGGCGCAGCCATCGCCGCGTGGTATAGGTCGCGCTCAGGGCCAAGCCGCCGCCGAACAGCACAGCCAGTAGCACGGCCGCACCGGTCAGCTGCAACGTCGGCGGCAGCGCGGTCACGATCGTGTCCGTCACCGACCGGCCGGTGGCCACGGAGTCACCGAAGTCGCCGCGCAGCGCCTTGCCCAGGTAGTCGAAGTACTGCACCAGGATGGGCTTGTCGAATCCGTACTCCGCGCGGAGAGCGGCCAGCTCCGCCGGGTCGACCGGCGAGGAGTTCAGGCCCCCGCCCGCCATCGCGGACACCGGATCACCGGGAAGGTAGTCCAGCACCAGAAACGACACCGTGTAGGCCGCCCACAGCACCACGACCGCCTGCGCGAGCCGACGTAATATATACCGCCGCATGACTTGTCAGCTCCGCCAGGTGTCGTGCAGCCGGGTTCGGCTCGACGCCTCGAACGTCAGGCCGTGCACGCGCCCGGACACCGCGAGCACGGTCTCCAGTTCCACGACCGGGATCACGTAGGCGTTGCGCACGATCAGCCGCTGCGCCTGCTCGACCAGCGGCTGCCGTGCGGCCGGGTCCACCGCCGCGGCCTGGCCGGTGAGCAGTCCGTCCAGTGGGCTCGGCGCCAGCCGGTAGGCGTTGACCAGCTGCGTGGAATACAGGGTGCGCAGGCAGTCCGGGTCCGCTCGGCTCAGGTCCCCGCCCCACAGCCCGTCGAAGTCCCCGGTCTGCAGAAGCTGCGGGAATTGGGTGACCTGCAACTCTTTGAGTTGCAACTCCACCCCGATCGCCTTGAGCTGCTGCTGGATCAGCTCCAGCGCAGGCCGCGTGTTCTGTGAATTGTTGAACCAGACCACCGTCAGGCTCAGCCTGGCGCCGTCCTTCTGCCGGATGCCGTCACCGCCCGTCGTCCAGCCCGCCGAGTCCAGCAGCGACTTCGCCTGCGCCACGTCGACGGTCAGGTCCGCGGAGAGATCGATGTAGCCGGGGGTCGTGCGCGAGAGGATGCCGGTCGCCGGGGCCGTGCCGCTCTGGAATACCGCTTCCACGACCTGGCGCCGGTCCACGGCCGCCTGAATAGCCTTGCGCACCTGCACCTCTCGCAGGATCGGCCGCGAGTTGTTCAGGCCGAGGTTGAACACCGCGCCCGGATGCGAGCGCGTCAGCAACGTGACGCCTGCGGCTTTCAGCCCGGGCTCGTCGGCGCGGCCGGTGCCTGCGACGACATCCACTTGGCCGGACTGCACGCTACCGGCCCGGACACCGGATTCGGGAATCACGGTGAACTCGAGTTTGTCGAGGTAAGCCTCGCCCGGCTTGGTCCACAGCGGCGACCCCCAGTTGTAACCGGCGCGCTTGGTGAGCGTGATCGACTGGTTGGGCACGTACTTCGACAGCACGAACGGTCCTGAACCGACCACTCCGTCGCTGCACCGCTGCTGCGGCGTCTTCGCGGCGCTGGCCGCGGAGACCAGGCCGAGCGCGGCCGTCGAAGTCGCCTGGAGGAACTGGGCATTGGGCTGCTCGAACGTGATCCTGGCCGTGTGGTCGTCGATCACCTCGGTGCCGACGTAGCCGCTGATATAGCCCTTGGACAGGATGGCGAGCGCGCCGAGCTTCGGGATCGCGTCGAAATTGTCCTTCACCACCTGGGCGTTCACCGCGCTGCCGTCGCTGAAGGTCGCGCCGGGTCGCAGGTGGAAGGTGAAGGATTTCGCGTGCTCGTCGACCTCCCAGCTCTGCGCCAGCCACGGCACTGTCTTGCCCGTCGCCGGATCCTGGTCGGTCAGCGAATCGACGGTCTCGCGCAGCGAGTAGAGCGTGTCGCTGCTGCCGACCTGCTGCGGATCGACGCAGCCCGCGTCCGAGGCGACCGCGAACGTCAGCGTGCCACCGGGTTTCGGCGGTCCGGCGTCCCCGCCGGACTGACCGTCGGTACTCGAGTCGCAGGCACTCGACAGCAGGGCCGCCCCCGCTATCAGTGCCGACGCACAGCGGGCCGACTTCGAACGAAATGCACTGCTCACTGGGTTTTCCTCATCTTCTGCCAGGATTCATGCCGCACGACAGCGGTAGCCACCGAGTACTTCACGGAAACCGGATCGGGCGACGGCACACGGAACGTTTTCACACCGCGAATTGCCAGGTCAATGATTCGAATCAGCACGTTCGCAAATGACGTTTTCGCCGGAACGCCGTGCCGTATTCGTCGACCGCCGATCGGTATCGGAAAGACCGAGGTTCTTCCCCGCGACGGATTTGATACCGTACGATTCGCCGCGCGATACCTTGTCGCCGGGGGAGAAAGGACAGACGTGACCACCTCACCCGAAGATCTGCTCGCGACCATCGAAGCCGAGCGGGCAATCTACCGAACGTTCTACCACTTCTTCCGAATCGCGGACACCGGTGAGAGTGAACGCTTCAACGAATGCTTCACACCCGACGCGCTGATCGAGTACCGCATCATGCCCGGCCCGGTCGTGCGCTTCCACGGGCGCGACGAGTTCACCTCGTACATGAGTCGCGTACCGAAGTCGCAGCGCGCCATGGTGGCCCACGTCGCCGGGCAGGCCACCATCGAGTGGACCGATGACGGCCCCCTGCTCACCGCCTACGCCACGGTCTGGCATTGGTTCACCACCAGGGATTTCGCCGACTCGAACCGGCCTGCGGACTGGACCACCATCGGCCTGGTGCAGGACAAGTTCGAGAAGTACGACGGCGAGTGGCTGATCTCCCACCGCGATGTGCGGCCGGTGGCGGGACGGGTCGCCGCCGGGCGCGGCCCGGTCTGAACACACCCCCTTCTGCGCACGGGCTGGGCTCGCACACGAGTCCAGCCCGTTCGCCGTTGTGCGGGTTTTCGGACGGCCGCCGAGCGTCGCGTAATTTCGATGGAGAGGCTGTTTCCCGAGCATCGAACGTGCGGCGGGGTAGAAATTATGTCCCGTAATGATCGTGGACATCGGTAACACAATGTTCCGGCCACCTGGGTGACATTTCCGAGTGTTCGGACGATCGCTGAACGGCCGGAGAAAGAGAATACGTCAGCTCGTTCGCAGCTGAAATGCGAGGTTCGCCCCCAGCGTGTCACCGATGTTCCGACAACAGTTGCCTCAACTTTTCCGAAGCGGGCACGGCGGGGGTGAACTTTTCCGAAGCACAGCGTCATCGATCACGCCACAATACTGCGGTCGCGGAATGAGAAACCTACGGACGAACCGTAGGTTTTGCCACCGTATCTTGTGACCCGCGAACTACCCGTGCCAAGGTTATCCAGCCCGGTGCACGACGGTGCGGCCGCGGCTTCCTGGGGCTCCCCGATCAATCCATGTCGTATTGCGGGAACAGTCCGCTCCAGTTGTCGTGAACGGAACGAAAGGTATCGCTGCGATGTCGGAAGACCTGGGGCTGGCCGAGCAGGTGAAGCGGCTCACCGAACGTATCGAGACGCTGGAGAACGTTCGCGAGCTGAACACCCTGCGGCACAACCTTCCCCGCTACATCAACGACGGCAGATGGGACAGCGTCGGCGAGTTGTTCAGCGAGACAGCGTTTCTCGACTACGGCCATCTCGGCCGAGCGGAGGGGCGCGCGGCCATCGAGCGGTACTTCGCCGGCCTGCCGCAACTGATCGAGGACAACAGCCCGGCCGCGCAGGTGCTGGTCAAGCAGTTCCTGCACGGGCACGACGTGGAGATCCTGGGTGACCGGGCGACCGGGGTGTCCTTCTTCGAGGAGAAGGTGGTGTTCGACACCGAAAGCTCCATCGTCGCAGGCAAGTTCACCGACAGCTACGTGCGCGAGCAGGGCCGCTGGCTGTTCTCGCGAATCACGCTCGACCTGTACTGGGTCATCCCGTACGCGCGCGGCTGGCAGCAGTAGCTCCGCGTCCCGGCAGAAAGGCTCGCCATGCTTCAGAAGAACACGACCCAGCGCCTCGGCTACTGGCTGCTGGACCTGCATCATCGGTTCGACGCCGCCACCGGGGAGATCCTGCGCGAGGAGAAGCTCACTCGCCGACAGTGGCAGATCCTGCACGCCCTCCAGATCGGCCTGAGTACCGTCGCGGAACTCGACCAGGCGTTCGCGCCGTTCCTGCTGGTCGATCGCGATCAGTCCTACCAGCCGATCGTCGACGAGTTCGCCGCCCGTGGCTGGGTGGAGGTCTCCGGCGGCACGGTGCGTCTCGCCGAGGCGGGCCGCGCGGCACACGAACGCGCCGAAGTCCTGGTGAACGCGCACGCGGCCGAATCGTTGCGGGGCATCACCGAGCCCGAATTCCTCGCCGCGAACGCCGTCCTGCACAAGATCGCCACCAACCTCGGCCACGAGTGATCCGGTTTTCTCGCCGCTCGTCGCGGCAGCGCCGACCGGGTCGACGCTGAACCCTTTCCCGAGGAGTGCATCATGCCTTCCGTCCACGACCGGCCGTTCCGTTTCGGCCTGTGCGTCTTCACCCCGTCCACCCGAGCGGAGTGGGTGGCCAAAGTCCGAGCGGCCGAGGAACTCGGCTACGACGTCGTCTCGGTGTCGGACCATCTCGGCATGCCCGCGCCGATCCCGACGCTACTGCTGGCCGCCGAGGCGACCGAGCGCATCCGGATCGGCACGCTCGTGTTCAACACCTCGTTCTACAACCCGACGGTGCTGGCGCGGGACATCGCCACCGTCGACCGGTATTCCGGCGGCCGGGTGGAACTCGGCCTCGGCGCGGGGTATGACCGAGCCCAATTCGACGCTGCGGGGTTGCCCTGGCTCGGCGCGGGCGAGCGAGTTTCGCTGCTGGAGCGAACCGTCGCGGAGTTCCGCAGACCGCGGGCGCACCTGGATCAGTTCGCCCGATTCGAGCAGCCGTCCGGGCCACCGATCCTGATCGCGGGCCGCGGGGAGCGCGTGCTGCGGCTGGCCGCCGAGCAGGCCGACATCATCGCCTTCACCGGCACCACCAGGGTGCGCGACGGCGACGGGCTGAAACTCGGTGGCATCGCCGAGGTCACCGGCCGGATCGAGCTGGCACGCAGGCTGCTCGGTGACCGGATCGAGGAGGTGGAGCTGAACATCCCCATCCACCGGGTGCTGCCGAAGGGGACGACCGACGGCGTCACCGATGTCTGGCAGAACCCCCTCGAGTACGGCGCCGACGAACTCGCCGAGCTGCCGTCGCTGTTGTTCGGCACTCCCGAAGAGTGCGCGGACACGCTGCGCGAACGGCGCAAGACGCTCGGCCTGACCTACTACACCGTGCTCGAACCCGAGATGGAGGCCTTCGCCCCGATCATCGAAGCGCTCCGCTGAGCAGAGGAGATCGACATGACCGAACAATCCACTGTGGACACCGGCACCGGATACGGCCGCAAGGCACCGACGTACGACGCGCGGTTGACCGAGGTCGGCCCTGGCACGCCCATGGGCGAGGCGCTGCGACGGTACTGGCACCCGATCGCCACATCGGCGGCGCTCACCTCCGACCTGCCGCACCGCACGCGCATTCTGGGCGAAGATCTCGTCGTCTTCCGCGACGGGCAGGGTCGTGCGGGCGTGGTGTTCGAACGCTGCGCGCATCGGGGCGCGAGCCTGTTCTACGGCCGTATCGAGGACGACGGCCTCCGGTGTGGCTATCACGGCTGGAAGTTCGACGTGCGAGGTCGATGCCTGGAGCAGGCGTGCGAGCCGGATCGGGGACGCCGTCGCGATGCCGCACGCCAGCCGTGGTATCCGGTCGAGGAGCGATACGGGCTCGTGTTCGTCTATATGGGCCCGCCCGAGCGCAAGCCCGTCCTTCCCCGTTACGACTGCCTGGAAGACCTGGCCGAAGGCGAGCAGTACTACGCCGAGTGGCCGATCCCCGGAATGAACGTGACCGGCCCGGTGCAGGACTTCAGCTGGCTGCTGATCTACGAGAACACCATCGACCCGGTGCACATCAATTGGCTGCACTCCCAGCACAGCGGCTACCAATTCCTCGGCACGGGCACCACGGGCTTCCCCGAGGATTTCTTCGATCCCTACACTTTGCCCGGCCGAGTCACCTACGAGCGGACCGAGTACGGGGCGAAGTACGGCATCCGCTTCCTCGACAAGGAGGAGAACGGCGTGCGGCCCGAGCGCGTGTGGGGCGCGGAACTGCATCTGCCGAACGCCACCGCGTTGCCGGACTGGGTGCGGCTGGTCCCGGATGCGCGGGCCGACATGGTGATCTGGGCCGTGCCGGTCGACGACACCAGCCACCGCGCCTTCTTCTCCATTCGGTCCAGCGATCCCGAGCGCGTGCACCGGTTCTTTCTCGGCATCACACAGAACGGCAAGAACCCGTGGGAATTGTCCGAGGAGGAACGTCAGCGCTTCCCCGGCGACGGTGAGGTGATGACGTCGCAAGGCCCCGTCGCGCTGCATTCCGAGGAGACCTTGGCGACCACCGACCGCGGCGTGGTGCTGCTACGCAGGTTGTTGCGGACCATGATCGACGACGTGGAGGCAGGCCGCGACCCGCAGGGCGTGAGCCTGGTCGACGTGCCGCCACGCCGCACCCAGGGTGGCATGTTCACTTTGTCCACCGCTACATCGGACGAGAACACGACGGCAGCGTCCACGGCCGGAGTCTGAGGGCCGTGGACGTGACGTGGATGGAGGCGGTGGTGGTCGCCCACTCCCCCGCCACTCCGGACATCGCGGTGATCGACCTCGCTCCGGTCGCGGACCACGAATTCCCTTCCTACACCGCCGGAGCGCATATCGATGTGCTGATCAATTCGGGACTGGTCCGCCAGTACTCGCTGTGTGGGCCGCCCGAACGGGGCCGGTACCGGTTGGCCGTGCTGAACGCGCCTTCCTCCCGTGGCGGATCACGGGCGATGCACGCGCTCGAGGTGGGCCACCGGATACGAATCTCGCCCCCGCGCAACCGCTTTCCTCTCGTCGCGGCACAACGTCATCTCTTGTTCGCCGGGGGAATAGGGATCACTCCCCTGCTGGCGATGGTGCGGCACCTCGAGCGCGAAGGCGGTGACTACGTGCTGCACTACTGCACCCGCGCACGTGCCCGCGCCGCCTTCTTCGACGAACTGGCCGGAAACCCTCGAGTCACTTTCCATTTCGATGATGAGGGCTCCGGCCAGCTACTCGATATCGCCCGCGATCTGGGCGACCCTCGCCTGGACACGGCCGTCTACGTCTGCGGCCCGGACGGCTTCATGGACTATGTCCTGGGCAAGGCCGAAGCGCTCGGCTGGCCGCGACAAGCCCTGCACACCGAACGGTTCGGCAGTGACCGCGCCGAGTCGCAACCAGTGGCGTCCGAGTCGGGCGGATTCGCCGTCCGCCTGGCGTCCACGGGCGCCGAATACTTCGTCCCCGACGGCCGCAGCGTGCTCGACGTGCTGTTGGACAACGGCGTCGACGCGCCCTATTCGTGTCAGCAGGGCATCTGCGGCGAGTGCGTCGTGCGGGTACTGGCAGGCGACCCCGACCACCGCGACGACGTGCTCACCGACGACGAGCACGCCGAAGGCCTGTTCACCACGTGCTCCTCTCGGGCCCACTCACCGGGCCTCGAACTGGATCTGTGATCGAAGGCCCCTGACTGTATAGCTGGTGCTACCACACGACCACTGATCTGCTGGTGAACGTCGACGGCGACCAGGCCCCGGCTTCGGTGAACTCGCTCGTGTACTTCTACCGCGACGGCCGACCGCCCCACCAGACGAGCGGCCTGCGACTGGCCTGCACCGCAATTCGGACACCGGCGGGCTGGCGACTCCGCGAGGCGCGGGTCATGCTCGCCTTGCTGCGCAAGGATTGATCTCCGTAGGACAGGTCCGATACCTGGCGGAGGCGATTCGGTCGCGGGCAGTGGGATGCACGGCCCGCGACCGAAGACGACGCTGTCGTGAGCGACTGCTGCGACTACGGAGCGGAGATGGTGGAGGAGCTGACCTCGGGGGCGATGCGACGGGAGAATCCGGTCAGCACCTGGCCCGGGCCGAGCTCGATCAGCTCGTCGTAGCCGTCGGTCACCGCCCGCCGGATGGTGTCCACCCAGCGCACGGGCGCCAGGAGTTGCCTGCGCAGGAGTGCCCGGATCTCGGCGGGATCCTCGAGGTAGTCGGCCGTCACGGCGCTCAGCACGGGGATCTGTGGAGGGCGCAGGGCGCACCGGTCGAGTTCGGCGCCGAATTCGTCGGTGATCTCGGTCATCAGCGGAGAGTGGAAAGCGCCGGCCACCTTCAATCGCACGACTTTCACGGCGCCCGCGGCCCTGGCCGATTCCTCGAGCTCGATCACCGCGGCGGTGTCGCCGGACACCACAGTTTGCCCGGGCTGGTTGTAATTGGCCACCTTGACCACGCCTGTCCCGACACCCTCGCACAGTTCGTCGATCCGCTCCGAGGGCAGGCCGATGATCGCGCTCATCGCCCCGTCGTAGCGATGCGAGACCTCGGCCATGAGTTCACCGCGCCGGCGCACCAGCCGCAGCGCGGATTCCTCGTCCAGCACCCCGGCGACGGCGAGAGCGGTGAACTCGCCCAGGCTGTGGCCGGCCACGGCCGCAGGCGCCAGTCCCTGCCACCTGCGGACCGCGACCAGCGCGAGGCTGGTCGCGAGAACGGCGGGCTGGGTGACGTCGGTGGCCCGCAGTTCTTCGGCGGTGCCCTCGACGCACAGTTTCGTCAGCGGCATGCCGAGAATGTCGTCGGCCCGCCGAAAAACTCTCTGCGCCACCGGATATCCCTTGATCCATGCGGCCATGCCCGGACGCTGAGACCCTTGCCCGGGGAACAGCCCCAATGTCCGTGGGCCGTCCGCTGGGTGGATCCCGGGCTGCTGTCGGATGGAAACGTCAACGGTCATGGTTGCGACCTCCGGAGGTAGGTGGATCTCATGGCACGGCTTTCACGGGGCCGGGTCTCGTTGCCGGACCGGGCCGAGATCGAGCTGAGGAGCGCAGCTCGACGCCTGCGGCGACGACCGCGATCAGCCCGGCCCCGGTGATCACCGCCGCGGCAGGCCGAGAGGTGTCGGAGCCGGCGGCGACGGCGATCGGCAGCACGAGCGCGGCGCCGAGCTGGACTCCCGTCTGATAGAGCGGGACGGCCACCGTGCGCAGTTGCGCAGGCACGGTCGCGGTCGACTGCATGTTCAGTGCCGCGAACGACAGCACGAACCCGGCTTCGATCAGGATCAGCACCGGCAGCACGTCGGTCGGATAGTGCCGGATCTCGGGGCGGGTCAACAGCAGCAGGTGACCGGCGAGGGTCGCCACCGCCCCGGCGAGGATCAGCCGAGCGGTGCCGAACCGATCGACCAGCCGTCCCGCGAAAGGCACCGACAACGCCAGCGGAAGACTCGCGGGCAACAGGCCGAGGGCCGTCTGCCACGGTGACCAGCCGAGCAGTCGGTGCAACGACACGGCGAGCACCACGAGCAGGGCGAGATAGCCGCCGTTCAACGCCGCGGCGCCGAGGGCGGAACGCACCAGGGAACCGTTGCGCAGCAACGCTATCGACAGCCGCGGCGGCGCGGTGACCGCAGCGTCCGGGACCACCCGCCACGCGGCGATCAGCAGCGCGAGCGCCACCGGGGCGGGGAACGCGAACAGCAGATGCCGATCCAAGGCGGCGAGCGCACCCGACAGCAACAGACCCGTGGTGAATCCGGCGGCACCGAACGCGGCGTACACCGAAATCGCGCGCCGCTGTTGCGCACCGGCCGGGAACTGCGCGGCGATCACCGCGAGACCGGCGGGCGCGGTGAGCGCCGCGGCGGCGCCCTTCACCACCCGGGTCGCGACGAGCACCGCCACGCTATCGGTGAGACCGCCGATCACAGACGCGAGCGCGAAGACCGTCATCGCGGCGAGATAGACCCGCCTGCGGCCGAATCGGGCCGCCAGTGCGGGGCCGGACAGCAGCAGCGCGGCGAAACCGGCGGCGAAACCGGTCAGCAGCCATTGGGTCTCCCACACCGAACGGTGCAGATCGGTGGTCAGCACGCCGAGCGCGGGCACCAGGATCGAGCCTTCGATCGCGTCCAGGATCATGTTGCCCGACAACACGAGCAGCAGCACCCACCGGCGCCGGTCCCAGCGCGGCGTCGCGGGATGCGGCTCAGTCACGGCCGTCCTCCGGTGCGCCGAGCTGGAATTGCTTGTCCAACAGCGGCGGAAGCTGTTCACCGACCAGTTCGATGTGGCGCAGCACCAGATCGTCGGGCATGCCTGCGATGCTGGCCCAGAAGATCAGATGCCGCACCGGCAGCCCGGCCGCGTGTTCGTGAATGCGTTCGGCCGCCTGCTCGGGGGTGAGGATCTCGAGCAGCCCCCACGACCCGTCCGCCGGACGCTGCCGCAGCTGATCGAGTTCCAGCACTGGCGGCACCGGCGCGTCGGTCTCCTCCACCGACAGCCGGCGATAGGTGTTCATCTGATGCGCCAGATGCGGTGCCACCCGCTCCCAGGCGGCCTCGGGGTCGTCGGCCAGCAGGATCGGCAGCAGATCGGAGACCCTGGCCGACTCCGGATCGTGTCCGCCCTCGATCAGGCCCGCGCGGTAGTGCTCGAACAAGGTGCGCGAGATGTGCAGGAATCCCAGGCCGAGCCGTCCGGTGAGCCGCGCGCCACGCGGCCCGTAGAACCCGCCCCACAGCGGCAGTGGGTCCTGGATCGGGCCCGGTGTGATGCCGCCGGTCGCCCACAACCGCTGGATCTCGGCGATCGTCTCGCCGGTGCGGGCGAAGCGGCGGCCGAATTCGGCGTCGAAGAGCCGATATTCGGGGACCCGGTAGCCCGCGCCGAGCCCGAGCTCGAGCCGGCCACCGCTGATCAGGTCGACCAGCGCCGCTTCCTCCGCCAGCTGCGCGGGCTTGCGCAGCGCGGGCAGCACCACCGCGGTGCCGATGCGCACCCGCCGGGTCCTGGCCGCGGCGGCCGCGGCGAAGGTGAGCGGTTGCGGAAGATAGCCGTCCTCGAAGAGATGATGTTCGGTGAACCAGACCCCGCCGGCGCCGCGGTGCTCGGCCTCCTCACAGAATTCGAGGGTGCGGGCATAGTGGTCGGCCCACGGCCGCTGCCACTGGACCGGGTTGCGCAGGTCGAAGAGTAGTCCGACATCCATGGTGGGGCTCCGTTCGTCAGCGGGAGGTTCGTCAGCGGGAGGTTCGCCGCCGGGAGGTGGTTCACCGGGTGGTACTGGTCCACGCCCGAGGGTCGGTGAAGGCGGGTCGGCGCTCGAGGCGGCGCCAGCGGGCGGCGGCCCTGGCGGGTGCGGCGAGTGCGCGGAGGCGAACGTAGAGCAGGACGGTGAGCGCGCCGAGCTCGTCCGGGTCGGCGCTGCCCTTCTCGACGCGCAGGAAGGGGGCGGGCTCGGCGCTCATTGCGGTGGGTTCCCGTGCTTGCGGCGCGGCAGATCGGTGTCCTTGCCCGCCAGCATGGCGAAGGCGCGGATCAGGACGCTGCGGGTGTCGCGCGGGTCGATCACGTCGTCGATGAGTCCGCGTTCGGCCGCGTAGTAGGGGTGCACGAGTTCGCTGCGGTACTCGGCGATCTTGCGGTCCCTGGTGGCCTTGCGATCGTCGGCGGCGGCGATCTCGCGCCGGAACACCACGTCGGCCGCGGCTTCGGCGCCCATCACCGCGATCTCGTTGGTCGGCCAGGCCAGTGCCAGATCGGTGCCGATCGACAGCGAGTCCATCACGATGTAGGCGCCGCCGTAGGACTTGCGCAGCACCAACGAGATGCGCGGCACGGTGGCGTTGCAGTAGGCGTAGAGGAGCTTCGCGCCGCGGCGGATGATGCCCGCGTGTTCCTGACCGACGCCGGGCAGGAAGCCGGGGACGTCGACGAGGGTCAGCAGCGGGATGTTGAAGGCGTCGCAGAACTGGACGAACCGTGCGCCCTTCTCACTGGCGTCGATGTCGAGCACCCCGGCCAGGCTCATCGGCTGGCTGGCCACGACGCCTACCACCTGCCCGTTCAGCCGGGTCAGCGCGCACACCAGGTTGGTGGCCCAGGTGGCCTGCACCTCGAGATAGTCGCCGTCGTCGACGATCTCGGCGAGCACGTCGCGAATGTCGTAGGGACGGTTGCCGTCCAGGGGAACCAGCTCGGTCAGGGTGTCGGTCTGCCGGTCGGGCGGATCGGCGGTGCAGGCGACCGGCGGCAGCTCACGGTTGTTCGCGGGCAGCATCGACAGCAGCACCCGCACGTCCGACAGGCAGGAGGCCTCGTCGTCGTAGACGAAATGGGCCACGCCCGACACCGAGGCGTGCACGTCGGCGCCGCCGAGCTGGTCGTGGGTCACCTCCTCGCCGGTCACGGTGCGCACCACGTCGGGGCCGGTGATGAACATCTGCGCGATGTCGCGCACGACGAACACGAAGTCGGTCAGCGCCGGAGAGTAGGCCGCGCCGCCCGCGCACGGCCCGAGCATCACGCTGATCTGCGGGATGACGCCGGAAGCCTTGGTGTTGCGGCGGAAGATCCCGCCGTAACCGGCCAGCGCCGAAACCCCCTCCTGGATGCGCGCTCCCGCGCCGTCGTTGAGCGAGACCAGCGGCGCGCCCGCCCCGATCGCCATGTCCATGATCTTGTGGATTTTCTGGGCGTGCGCCTCGCCCAGTGCGCCGCCGAAGATCCGGAAGTCGCTGGCGTAGACGAAGACCGTCCGCGCGTCGACGGTGCCCCATCCGGTGATCACGCCGTCGGTGTAGGGCCTGCGCGCCTCCAGGCCGAAGCCGGTGGCGCGGTGCCTGCGCAGCGGCTCCACCTCGACGAAGGAGCCGGGGTCGAGCAGCAGGTCGATGCGTTCCCGGGCGGTGAGTTTGCCCTTGCCGTGCTGTCGTTCGGTGGCCGCCGGGTCGGGGCCGAGCCGGGCGGCTCGTTTGATCGCGTCCAGCTCGTCGAGCCGTTCGGTGTAGCCGGCGGGTTCGTGCACTGTGGTCATCGGGATCTCCTGGAGTCGTCGTCCGAGCGGTCAGCCCAGTAGCGTCCCGCCGGTCGCGTCGATGAACGCGCCGGTGATCCAGCGAGCCTCGTCGGTGGCGAGGAAGGTGACGACGTCGGCGACGTCCACCGCCTTGCCGACTCGCTTGAACGCCGACAGCCGGGCCATCTGTTCGACCGCCTCCGGGATGTCGAACACGGCGCTGCCGTTGTCGGTGATGCCGGGCGCGACGCTGTTGACGGTGATGCCGCGCGGGGCGAGGTAGCGGGCGAAGTGCAGGGTGATCTGTTCGATCGCGCCCTTGGTCATCGAGTACGCCACCTGCTCGGGGTTGGCGAAGCGAGTGAGCCCGGAGGAGATGTTGACGATGCGCCCGCCTTCGGGCAGCAGGCCGAGCGCGCGCTGCACGATGAAGAACGGGGCCTTGGCGTTGACCGCGAACAGCCGGTCGAATTCCTCGGGCGTCACCTCTTCGGGCGAGACGCCTGCCGGGGTCGTTGCTCCCGCGTTGTTGACCAGGATGTCGAGTCTCGTCTCCCCGGTCCGCTCCTTGAGTCCCTGCTCTAGGCCGAGGAACAGCTCGTGCACCCCGCCCGGCGTGCCGAGCTCGGCGCGGACCCGGAAGGCTCGTCCGCCGTCGTTCTCGATCAGTTCGACCGTCTCCTGGGCGGCGTCCTCGTTGCCCGCGTAGTGCACGGCGATGAGGGCCCCCTTGGCGGCGAGCTGCTGGGCGATCGCGCGGCCGATGCCGCGGCTGGAACCGGTGACCAGTGCGGTCTTGTTCGTCAGGCTCATGGGTCTTTCCTTCGTGAGGGTTGGATGGGCGGCCGGGGCGCCGGGGCGGGGCAGGCCGCTGATCATGCGGGCGAGGTGGGCGCGGACGTCGTCGAAGCGCAGCAGTTCGCCGAACAGCTGCCGTGCGGGTTCGACCTCGGGTCCGCCGAGCAGCAGCAAGGTTTGCGCGCGAATGTTGGTCAGGGTGCGCGCGCCGATGGCGTGCCGCGCGCGGTGGTAACCATCGAGGTGCGCGTCCCCGGCGGTTCCGGCGAGGTGGGCGATCAGGCGGCCGGACAGGTCGGCGGCGTCCTGCAGGCCGAGGTTGAGGGCCTGACCACCGACGGGCATCTGCCGATGCGCCGCGTCGCCCGCGAGCAGCACCCGGCCCCGCCGGTACCGGGTGACCTGGCGACTGGTGTCGTCGAACGCGTTGCGCCACAGAGGTGTTCCGTGACCGATCGACTCCCCGGTCACCCGCTCCCATGCGGTGGCGATCTCGGCGAAGCCCGGTGCGTCGGCCGTGCCGCGCGGCGCGGCGCCGTACTCGTGCACCATCACTCGCGTGCTGCCGTCGGGCCAGCGGGACGACACCGCCAGGCCGTGCGGATGCCGTTCGAACCGGCGGGCCGGGATGTCGATCCCCGCCACATCGGCCCGCAGCATCTCCCTGCTTGCCGTCGCACCGGCGAACTCGAATCCCGCCAGCTCGCGTACCGTGCTGCTCTCACCGTCACAGCCGACGAGGTAGGCGCAACCGTGCCGGTGGCGACGCCCGTCCCCCGCGACGGTCTCGGCCCGCACTTCGTCGCCGGTGGCGGACAGCGCCGTGACCCGGTGACCTCGTCGGAGCACAGCGCCCGCCTCGACCGCCCGGTCCTGCAGCACGGCCGCCAATTTCGTCTGCGGGCACTTCCATTGGCCGGCGAACCGATGGTCGGGGTCGGCCTCGGTGAGGTCCAGGCGCAGCCCGCCGAAGTGTCCCGGTCCGCCGTCGGGCAACGGGCCGAGCCGGTCGAGGACATCCCGTTCGGCGAGCACCTCCATCGTGCGGGCGTGCAAGGTCGACGCCCGCGATTCGGTGGTCGGTTCGGTGAGCTGCTCCAGCACGGTCACGCCGATCCCGGCGGCGGCGAGATCACCCGCCAGCAGCAGCCCGACCGGTCCCGCGCCGACGATCAGCACATCGGTGTCACCGTCGCGCTTCGGCATAGTTCTTGGCGTGGGTGAGCGTGGCACGGCTGTTGGCCCCGAGCGCATCGCGCAGGAAGGTCCGGGCCTCGGGCACCCCGGCGTCCGGACCGAGGATCTCGGTGATCCGCTCCGCCTTGATGATCACCGTGTGCTGTGACGACGCGGTGGTCGTGCCGTCGGCGTTCTCCTCGAACTCCCAGTAGCCCGTGTGCAGATCCATCAGCGCGGGCAACGTGGTCTGCTTGTAGGCGATGCGATGCCGGGGAAAGCACACACGCACCGACTCGGTGGTGTGGCGCGACCCGTCCTTGGTCAGCGTGTCCATCCGCAGCACCTGCACACCGGGAGTGGATTCGGTCAATTGGACCGACGCCACGTGCGGCAGCCGCTCGGTCCACAGGTTCGCCTCGTTGACGAAGTCGTAGACATCCCCTGCGGCGCCGGCGATCTCGACCGAGTCGACGAACGACAGCGTCAGGTCGCTGGTCCGCACCGCCGATTCCACCGCGGCCTTGAGACCGGGAAGTTCGGCCTTGCTGTTGTCGTCGACCGCCT
This sequence comes from Nocardia abscessus, assembly GCF_015477775.1. GTDB lineage: Bacteria > Actinomycetota > Actinomycetes > Mycobacteriales > Mycobacteriaceae > Nocardia > Nocardia abscessus_A. Next base: position 48,888 of record NZ_JADLQO010000025.1, read on the forward strand.
TCTCGATCCAGGCCAGACCTTCGGGATCGTCGTCGATGGCGCTGTAGGAGTGCAGCAGCCGCAGGTGGGTGTGGTCACCGCGCGACTCGATGATCCAGGTCCCGCTCATGTGCGCCACCGGCGGCGCCGAGACCTCCTGCCAGAAGGTGATCCGCAGCGCCTCCGGATCGAGGACACGTCGCGAGATCCAGTTCTTCGCCTCCCCGTTGGCGGTGGCCCAGATCTGGATGCGCTCCTCGTTGCCCTCCTGTTCGAGCCGGGTGACGTACACCGACGGCGGGAACAGCCGTGGCCAGTTCTCCACCTCGGCCAGCAGGCGGTACACCTCGGTGGGCGGGGCCGCCACGGTGATGGCGTGCTCGACTTCGCGCGTGGTCCGTGTCGTCATGTCTTCTCCTGGTGCTCGTCGGCCGGATTCAGAAGTTGCCCAGTCCGCCGCAGACGTTGAGCGCCTGCGCGGTGATGGAGGCGGCGAGGTCGGAAGCCAGGTACCCGACCAGGCCCGCCACCTCCTCGGGCGTGGAGTAGCGGCCGAGCGGGATCTTGGCCTGGAACTTTGTGAGGATCGCGTCCTCGGTGGTGTCGTACGCCGCGGCGTATCCGGAGCGGACCCGTTGCGCCATCGGGGTTTCCACGTAGCCGGGGCACACCGCGTTGACCGTGATCCCGGTGGGGGCGAGCTCGTTGCCCAGCGCCTTGGTGAAACCCACCACGCCGTGCTTGGACGCCGAGTACGGCGCGCCCAGCACCACGCCCTGCTTGCCCGCGGTGGAGGCGATGTTGATGATGCGACCGCGTTTCTTGTCCCGCATGCCGCCGGTGGTGAGCACCTCCCGCGTCACCAGGAACACGCTGTTGAGGTTGGTCGCGATCACGTCGGTCCACAGTTCCTCGGTCAGGTCGGCGGTGACTCCGCCGCCCGAGCGCCCTGCGTTGTTGACCAGCACGTCGACCGTGCCGTACCGGTCGACCGCGGCGCGCACGAAGGCCGAGATGTCCTCGGCCGCGCGCACATCGGCGGAAGTGCCGTCGACGTCGAAACCCTCCCCGCGCAGTTGCGCGACGGTGTCGGCGACGGCGTCCTTGCTGCGGGCGCACAGGAACACCCGATGTCCCTGCCCGGCCAGCTGCCGCGCCGAGGCGAGGCCGATTCCACTGGTGGCGCCGGTGACCAGCGCCACCCTGTCGTCTGCGGACATGCTGTTTCTCCTCGTGGCGAAGGCGCGTCAGCTGGGCTGCGGCGCGTCGAGCAGGTGTTCGTTGACCAGGTCCACCAGTTCGGCGGGGGTGGTCACCGCGATGACGGCGTCGTCGTCGAGGGTGACGCCGAACTCCCGGCGGATGCGCCCGGTGGTCTCGAGCAGGGCCAGCGACTCGTAGCCGAGGTCTTCGAAACTGATCTCGGCGAAGTCGCCGTCGAGCCCGGGGCTGTCGCCGGATCCTTCACGCAGGATGCGGCGTAGGTCATCGAGGGTGAACTGTGTCGACACGGGTTTGCCTTTCATCGGTTACGGATTCGTTCGGGGCCGCGCACGACCATCGCGGAGTTGAAACCGCCTGCGCCGCGGGCGAGGACGAGCGCGGTGCGCACCGGCGCGGGCCTCACCTCGGTGACCAGATCGAGCTGGTATTCCACGGCGAGGCTGGTGCCGATGGTCGGCGGGATCACGCCGTCGCGGATGGACAGGAACGCGGCGGCCAGGTCCAGCGGGGCCGCGCCGGAATACAGCCGTCCGGTCATGCTTTTCGGCGCGGTGACCGGCACGCCGCGCGCACCGAAGACCGCGACGAGCGCTTCGGCCTCGATGCGGTCGAGGTCGGCGATCCCGGCGGCGTCGGCGAAGACGACATCGATCTCGGCGGGTGTGACGCCGGCGTCGCGCAGGGCCAGTTCCGCTGCCCGGCGCAACCCGGGCTCGCCGCCGCTGCCGGGTCGCGGGTCCACCGTGGCGGCGTGTCCGGCGATCTCGCCGTAGATGTTCGGCGCGTTCCGCCGTGCCGCGTGCTCGGCGTCCTCGACAACCAGCAACGCGCCGCCCTCGCCGGGGACGTAGCCGTTGGCGGCGGCGTCGAACGGCAGGTACGCCTGTGCCGGGTCGGCGACGGTGCTCAGCCCGCCGCCTGCCAGCTGCGCCACCCAGCCCCACGGGCAGATGGAGGCGTCGACGGCCCCGGTCACCACCAGTGCGGTGCCGCGCCGAATCTGCCTGCGTGCCTGAGCGACCGCGTCCAGGCCCCCGGCCTGGTCACTGACCACCACGCTGCTCGGTCCGCGCAAGCCGTTGCGGATGGAGATCTGCCCGCTGTTGACCGCGTAGAACCAGGCGAAGGACTGATAGGCGCTGACGTACTCGCCGCCCTTGCTCCACAACGCGCGCAGTTCGTTCTGGCCGAATTCGAATCCACCCGAACTGCTGGCGGTGATCACACCCGCGGCGTAGTCGGGAAGATCGGCGGGCCGTACCCCGGCGTCGGCGAACGCCCAGTCGGCGCTGACCAGCGCGAGGCGGGTCATCCGGTCGGTCTGCGGCAACAGCCTGCCGGGAAGATGCTCCTCCGCCACGAATCCGGTGATCTCCCCCGCCAATTGGGCCGGATAGGACGCGGGATCGAAGCGGGTGACCCGCCGGATGCCGGTACGCCCGGCCAGCGTCGTGCTCCAGTACTTCTCCAGGCCGAGACCGGTCGGCGCGGCGACGCCGAGCCCGGTCACCACGGTCGCGGTCATCGCCCGCTCCGGAACGGATCGGCCAGCACGACCGCGCTCTGGAAGCCGCCGAAGCCGCTGCCGACCGAGAGCACCACGTCCACCTTGTGGTCGCGGGCGGTCAGCGGCACGTAGTCCAGATCGCATTCGGGATCGGGGTTGTGCAGATTCGCCGTCGGCGGCACCACGTCGTTGACCAGCGCGAGCACCGAGGCGGCGATCTCGATCGACCCGATCGCGCCGAGCGAGTGCCCGACCATCGACTTGATGGAGCTCACCGGCGTGCGGTAGGCGTGCTGGCCGAGACTGCGCTTGTAGGCGGCGGTCTCGTGCCGGTCGTTCTGTTTGGTGCCGGAACCGTGCGCGTTGATGTAGTCGATCTCGGTGCCGTCGATCCGCGCCTGGTCGAGCGCGACCCGGATCGCCTCGGCCATCTCCTTGCCGTCCGGACGCAGTCCGGTCATGTGGAAGGCATTGGAACGCGTGGCGTGCCCGGCCAGTTCGGCGTAGATCGTCGCGCCGCGCCTGCGCGCGCTCTCGAATTCCTCCAGCACGAACACCGCGGCGCCCTCCCCCAGGACGAACCCGTTGCGGCTGGCGTCGAACGGCCGGGAGGCGTGCTCGGGATCGTCGTTGCGCGGTGTCGTGGCCTTGATCGCGTCGAAGCAGGCCACCGTGATCGGACTGATCGGCGCGTCGGTGGCCCCGGCCACCATCACGTCGGCGCCGCCCTCGCGCACCACCTCGGCCGCGTAGCCCACGGCGTCGAGACCGGAGGTGCACCCGGTGGACACCACGGTGGACGGACCCTGCGCGCCCACCGCCCACGCCACCTCGGTCGCGAACGAACTCGGGACGAAATAGTTGTAGAGGTGCGGCACGGCGTAGGTGTGGTCGACCAATTCCAGCCGGCCGCCGTCGCTGACCGTGCGGTACTCCTGGTCCAGTCCCATCGTCGCGCCGACCGCGCTGCCGATGGTGACACCCGTCCGGTACGGATCGATGTCGTCGAACTCCAGTCCGCTGTCGGCGACGGCTTCCCTGGCGCTGACCACCGCCAGTTGCGCGGCGCGGTCCATCCGCCGGATCTCCTGGGGGCTCAGGCCGTGCAGTTCGGGGTCGAAGTCGATCTCGGCCGCCACCTGCGAGCGGAACGGCGCGGGATCGAACAGGGAGATCCGCCTTGTCACGGTGCGGCCGTTGGAGATCAGGTCCCAGAAACTCTTGGTGCCGACGCCGCCGGGCGCGGTCACTCCGACGCCGGTGATCACCACGCGCCGCTCCCCGGCGCTCATCGCGCGCTCCAGGCGTAGAAGCGCTCGGCCATCGCGTCCGCCGGGGACCGCCAGGTCTTCGGGTCATAGGCCTCGATGAACGGCTTCAGATCCTCGCTGATCCGGACGAACCGGGAATCGGTCTTGGCGTCCTCGATGCGGTCGCCGCCGTCGTCGGTGTCGAAGTCCTGCAGGTGGAAGTAGAGACCCCGGTAGTGGAACAGCTGACGGCGCCGGGTGCCCATCCGGTGCGGCATCTCGGTGGTGTCGAATTCCTGGAACAGTCCGGCGACATCGCCTGCGGACGCGAGGTCCATGCGCGCCACGATCAGTGTGCTGAACATTGACTTCTCTTTCTCTCCGGTGTTCATCGAGCGGGCCCGAACCAGCGGTCCAGGGCGGTCGGCAGGTCGTGGTGGCTGCCCGGCGCGATCCAGGCGACGTGGCCGTCCGGACGCACCAGCAGCGCGGTGGTGCGCGCCGACGTCTCGACCGGTTCGGTCGCGGTCGCGGTGACCACGTCGATGCGGTCGGTCCAGGGCGCCGCTCGCCGCCGCAGGACCGGGTTGTCGCCGAGGTCGAGCAGCACGCCCCTGCCGGACCGCAGTAGTTCGGCGGTGTGCGTGGCGCGCCCGCCGCGCAGGAGCGCGTGGCGCGGCAGCCGCGCGCCCAGCAGCGGATGCGTGCCGCCGCCCACCTCGTAGCGGATGTCCAGACCGGTGACGCGGGCGGCGAGATGGCGTTCCACCTCCGGGTAGGCGACGAGTTCGCGCAGCACCTCGCGCAGCGGCGCGACCTCCTCGCCGCCGAGAATGAAAAGGCTCTGCGCCCTGGTGTTGTCGAGCAGCCGCCTGCCCACCTCGTGCCGTTCGGTGTGATAACTGTCGAGCAGCGTGTGGGGTGCGGTGCCGCGGATCACCGCCGCCAGTTTCCAGCCGAGGTTCACCGCGTCCTGGATGCCGGTGTTCATGCCCTGCCCGCCCGCGGGCAAGTGCACGTGCGCGGCGTCACCCGCGAGCAGGACGCGACCGCGCCGGTACTCGGTGACCAGCCGCGCCGCGTCGCCGAACGCGCTCACCCAGATCGGCTCCGCGTGCGAGATGTCCTCGTCGGTCAGCCGCTTCCAGACGTCGGCGATCTCCGCGAAAGTCGGCGGGCCGCTGCGCCGCTGAGGTGTGGCGCCCCGTTCGCCGACGATGATCCGGTACGCCCCGTCGGGCAGCCGGGCGCTCATCACCATGCCGCCCGCGACCTGCTGTCCGATCATCCGCGGCGCGAGGTCCACCCCGCGCAGATCGGCGAGCAGCAGTTCGGTGGTGGCCGGGGTGCCGGGAAAGTCGAATCCCGCTGCCTTGCGCACGACACTGCGGCCGCCGTCGCAGCCGACCAGGTACCGCGCCCGCAGCGGCGCGCGGCCGGCGAGGTGCACGGTGACGCCGTCGTCGTCGCTGTCGAGCCCGATGACCTCGTGACCACGCCGGATGTCGGCGCCCAGCTCCCACGCCCAGCTCTCCAGGACGGCCTCGGTGGTCGACTGCGGCACCGTGCGCGCGGCTTCCAGCGGCGCGCCCAGTACCCCGAGATCGAGGGGAATGCCGCCGAAATGGCCTGCCGAGCCGGTTTCCAGCGCACCGAACCGGCGCAGCAGCCCGCGCTGGTCGAACACCTCGGTGGTGCGCAGGGTCAAACCGATGCCGCGGGACTCGCCGGTGCGGGCGGGCAGCCGGTCCAGGACGATCACGTCCACACCGGCCAGCCGCAGTTCCCCGGCCAGCGTCAGGCCGGTCGGTCCCGCGCCTGCCACGACGACCGCTGTGTCCATGCTTGCCTCCTGAATGCCGTTCATGCCGCGTAACTTCCGGAGTCGTCGAGCCGGCACAGCGTCGCGCCGGTGTGCACCGTCGCGCCGACCGTGGCGGTGAGTTCGCGCACGACTCCCGCCCGGTGCGCGGTGAGGGGCTGCTCCATCTTCATGGCCTCGAGCACGGCGACCAGATCGCCCGCCTCCACTCGATCACCCTCCGCCACAGCGATTTTCACGACAGTGCCCTGCATCGGGGCGACCAGCGCGTCGGCCTCCGCGGGGCGGCGTGCCGCACCGCCGCCGCGTGCGCCGCGGCCGATCCGGCGCGGCGCGACGGGCCCTGCGGCGGCCTGGGGCAGCACGGGCAGCGACACCTCGAGCCGGCGGCCGCTGATCTCCACCACCACCGTCTCCCGCTCGGATTCCGGCGCCGCCGCCTCGCCCGTGCTGTCCTGCGGGGGAATGCGGTTGTCGAACTCGGTCTCGATCCACCGGGTGTGCACCGCGAACGGCTCGTTGATGAAGGAGGGGTCCGCGGTCACCGCCCGATGGAACGGCAGCGTCGTGGCCACACCCTCCACGGCGAACTCGCTCAGCGCCCGCCGAGCCCGCGCCAGCGCCTGCTCTCGTGTGGCCCCGGTGACGATCAGCTTGGCCAGCAACGAATCCCAGGCGGGACCGATCACGGTGCCCGGCTCCACCCCGGTGTCGAGGCGGACGCCGGGGCCCGACGGCGCGGCCACCGCCCGCACGGTGCCGGGGGCGGGCAGGAATCCGCGTCCGGGGTCTTCGGCGTTGATCCGGAACTCCAGCGAGTGCCCGCGCGAGGGCGGGTCGTCGTAACCCAGCGGTTCACCGCGCGCGATCCGGAACATCTCGCGCACCAGATCGATGCCCGTCACCTCTTCGCTCACCGGATGTTCGACCTGCAAGCGGGTGTTCACCTCGAGGAACGACAGGGTTCCGTCGCGACCGATCAGGAATTCACAGGTCCCGGCGCCGACATAGCCGCTGCGCGCGAGGATCGCCTTCGACGCCCGGTAGAGCTCCGCGCGCTGCGCGTCGCTCAGGAACGGCGCGGGCGCCTCCTCGACCAGCTTCTGGTGCCGCCGCTGCAGCGAGCAGTCGCGGGTCGACACCACCACGACATGACCGAAAGCGTCTGCCAGGCATTGCGTTTCCACGTGCCGGGGCTGATCGAGGTAACGCTCGACGAAGCATTCGCCGCGGCCGAACGCGGTCACGGCCTCACGCACCGCCGCGTCGAAGAGTTCGGGAATCTCCGCGCGGTCGCGCGCCACCCGCAGCCCACGCCCTCCGCCGCCGTAGGCGGCCTTGATCGCGATCGGCAGCCCGTACCGATCCGCGAACGCGACCGCCTCGGCCGCGCCCGCGATCGGCTCCGGAGTGCCCGCGACCAGTGGGGCGCCGACCGCCTGGGCGATCCGGCGGGCCGACACCTTGTCCCCCAGCTCGCGGATCGCCGCGGACGGCGGCCCGATCCAGGTCAAGCCCGCGTCGACGACCGCCTGTGCGAAATCCGCGTCCTCGGAGAGGAATCCGTAGCCGGGATGAACGGCGTCGGCTCCGGACTCGGCGGCGGCACGCAGCAGTTTTCCCGCGTCGAGATAGCTGGCCGCCGGGGTGTCCCCGCCGAGTGCGTACGCCTCGTCCGCCAGCCGCACGTGCGGTGCGTCCCGATCGGGCTCGGCGTAGACCGCCACACTCGTCAAGCCTTCGTCGTGGCAGGCGCGCACGACCCGCACCGCGATCTCGCCCCGATTGGCTATGAGTACCTTGTGCACGACTCGATTCCCTTCCGTCTCGTCTCGGTGCTGCGCTCGGTCACAGGTAGACGGTGTTGGGCGGAAGGCCGACCAGCGTGCGGCCGTACAGCTCGATATTCACGCTCGGGGTGATCATGGCGTGCAGCGACGTGGCGTGGACGTCGCGCTGCAACCGGGCGATCGGCACGTCCCGGAAGATCGAGGAGCCCCCGCTGGCCTGGGCGAGGATCTCCACCGCCTGCTTGGCCTGGCGCGCGACCCACCCGATCTGCACCCGCGACCACACCCGTTCCCGCTCGGTCCACGGCTCGTTCGCCGCGGCCTTCGCGTCGACCACGTCGGCGAAGTGGCGCGCCCGCGTCTGCGCGTCCTCGATCAGCAGCGCCGCTTCCCCGACCTGCAGGTGGGTGACCGGGGCGTCGCGCTGACTGGTGTAGTCGGTGTAGGTGATCGGGCGTCCGGGCAGCCGCTCGAGGAATCCCGACAGCGCCGCGCGGGCCGCGCCGACCAGCTGACCGGTCTGGATCGCGGTGGTCGTCACCAGCACCGGCACCGCGTACTGCGGCTTGCGCGCGTTCACCACGGACTTGGACCGGTTCCGGTAGAAGTCCTCACCGGTGATGACCCGGTGGTCGGGCACGAAGACGTTCTCGGCGACCGTCGAGACGCTGCCCGATCCCTCCAGACCGAAGGTGTGCCAGTCGTCGACGATCTCCAGGTCGGCGAGGGGCACCAGGGCGAAGATCGGCACCGGCGCGGCGCCGGGGTCCGAGGGCAGCGCCACGGTGATCTTCCAGTGCGCGTGCAGCACGCCACTGTTGAAGCGCCACTTGCCGTTCAGGACCCATCCGCCCTCGACCCTGGCCGCGGTGCCCGTGGCGGCGGTGGTGCCGGTGATTCGCACGTTCGGCGTCGCGAAGACCTCGTCGAGTGCCTCGTCGGGCCACAGCGCGGTCATCCAGGTCAGCGAGGCGTAGATCGAGAGGCAGAACGCGACCGAGGTGTTGCCGCGGGCGATCTCCGTCAGCACCTCGACGAAATCGCGGACATTCGATTCGTATCCGCCGTATTGGGCGGGAACCTGCATACGCAGCAGCGAGGATTCCTCGATCGCGGCGATGACGTCGTCGGGCAGACGGCGGTTCTCATCGATCCACTGGGCCCGCGAACGCAACAGGGGCGCCAATTTCGCCGCGTGTTCGACGAGTTCCGCACGGGTCGGGCTGCTGGCAGGCATGGTCGATTCCTCTCGCCGAATGCAGAGAATGCCGAGTGGCTGTTGGAGAAGTTCGAAAAAGATTCGGCGACAACATCGTTCACCGATCGCCTGGAAAATCTCGCACGGCCTTCGCCTGCTGTTCAAGAGCTGCGGCGCGACTCTACGGTCGACCCGTAGGTTCTTCCCGGGGATCCGCAGGTGCGCCCGCAGGTTTCACCATCCGGTCCGCAGGGCGAGACTCGAACGCCTTTTGCGTTCATCGCGAGCGCAATTCGGTGCGTCCACCACGACGCCTTTTAGACTCGTCTACGGGAGCGGATGGGTTCGATCCGCTTCGAATCGTTTCTGTGCGGTCGCGCTGATGGTCTTCGCGTCTGTGTTCCCAGCGCCGTCGAGGTGTAACGGGTCACGCGCCGCACGAACTCTTCGCGCCGCCGACGGTCGCACATCGGTGCGGTCATCAGCTACAAGACACCCCGAAACAAGCCACCTCGTCTGCGCTCTTCCAAACGGTCCGGGAACACGGATACCAGCGAACCGCGTTGACGTGGTTCGCGTTCAAAACCGATCGCCGGTCATCGAGCCGAGTGTCGTCGGACGCTACCCATAACGACGTGTGCGCGGCTGAGAACGACGTCGATCGAAATGCACATCGGCAGGTCACTCGGACTGTGTGGGCGGGCTGGTCCGTTCAGCGGCAAGCGAGCCGCCATTGCCAATACAGTTCGACCAGCAGCCGCGCGCGAATTCCTTTACCCGCGCTCTACTCATCGACGCGCGCGCCACCGCTCGGCGTAGATCGCGCCTGCCACGCAGACAGCGGCCATACCACCGATCGACAGCACCGTGCGCACACCCGTCCGCTCGGCGAAGAACGCGACCGCGAGCGCGGCCAGCGGCGTCACGCCCTGCACGATGGTGGTGTACACGGCGATGACGTGCGTGCGGTCGTCGGGAGCGCTGCTCAATTGCAGATGATGGTTCGTCGACTGCAGGAACGACGTCATTCCGGCGCCGCAGACCACGAGCAACGCTATCGCCGCGCCCAGATGCGTCGCCCGGCCGAGGACGGCTTCGGCGCCGCCGAGCACAGCGGCGAAGCCGAGGGCGGCGTGCAGGGTCGGGGTGTCGCGACCGCCGACGAACAGTGCCGCGAACAGCGAGCCACCTGCCAGCGCGGCGGTCACCAGGCCGAATGTCGCGGGCGCGACCCCGAATTCGGCCTTGGCCAGCAGTGGCGCCGTGACCCGCAGATTCAGGGCGAAGAAGCCGACCGCGGCCAGCAGGACGACCGCCCGGGTCAGGTCCGGGTCGGCGCCGATGCGGCGCAGGCCCCTGGACATGTCCAGGGGTTGCCCGCCGTTGCGGCGGGCGACGATCTCAGCCGGCCGCATCATGGCCAGCCCCGCGATGGTAGCCGGGTAGCTCGCCGCATTGATCGCGAGTGCGACACCTGGTCCGGCCAGCGTGATGAGCACGCCGGCCAGCGCGGGCCCGAGCAACTGCGCCACGCTGAAGTACATCGCGCTCAGTGCGGAGGCGTCCCGAAACGCGCTGTCGCCGACGATCTCACCGACGAACGACATGCGCGTCGGCGCCTCCACGGCGTTCAGCACGCCCAGACCGAGCGCGAAGGCCCACAACTGCCACACCTGGGCGCGGTCGACCAGGACGAGTATCGCCTGCGCCGTGGTCAGCGCCGCTGCGCCGGTGTTGACGCAGATCAGCAGCGTGCGCTTGGGGAACCGGTCGGCCAGCGAACCGACGCCGAACGGGATGAGCAGGGCGGGTGCGAACTGGCAGACGGTGATCACGGCCAGCGCGAACGCCGAATTGTTAGTCCACTCCAGAACCAGCCAGTCCTGCGCGGCGACCATCATCCAGGTGCCGGTCACCGAGACGACCTGTCCCGTGACGAACAGCCGGAAATTGCGGATCGACAGAACCGCGAATCGCGCACCCGGCCGCCGGAAAATACGTCGGAGGAAACCCGGCGCCGCGAGGCGGTCGAGAATTCCGGTCACCGATTCACGCACACTCACGCGAATTGATCACGCCGTGCAGTTCACGCCTTCCCGATATACCGAGTTTCCGGTACACATTCGACAGATGGAACTCGACCGTGCGCACGGTGAGGAACATCGTTTCGGCAATGAATTTATTACTGTGCCCCTGCAACGCCAGACCGGCGATCTTGCGTTCCTGTTTCGTCAGCTTCGCCGTGCGGCGTTGATTGTCGAGCGTGACGAGCACCGAGTTGGCCCGTTGCAACAGGGGGCGGCTGCCCGCGGCCGCCGCGAGTTCGGTGGCCGCCTCGACAGCGCCCCGTGAACGGGTGACATCACCCTCGGCCGCGTAGAGCTGGCCCAGGTCACACAGCGTTCCCATCAGCTCGTACCGCGCTTCGGCCAACTCGAGCAGTTCGACGGCACGCTCCAGCACCGCGATGGACCGGCTGTCCCGGCGAGCCATTCCCAGGGCGTGCAAAGCGCGACCGACCGCGCCCGGCGAACCCCACCGCCGCGCGGCCGCGAGTTCGTCGTCGGCCAGGGCCGACGCGAGGTCGCCGCGGCCGAGCGCGACCGCGACGAGCGCCGCACGGGAACGCCACGCAACGATCGCCGGATTCGCCACGTTCAGCGAGATCAGGATCTTGCCGCACTCCAGGTAGTCGGCAAGACTGCCCTCGAGATCGCCTGCGGCCCTGCGCAACGCTCCGCGGGCGGCGAGCACGTGCGCACGGTCGGGCAGGGCGTCGACGGAACGCCCGCCGTCGTCACCCAGCAACTGCTGGGCGGTGCGCACATCGCCGATCTGAACGAGGGCCTCGACGAGCCAGGCCAGGGCCATGCCGCGCAACGACGGCGACACTCCCGCACCGAGCAGCGGTATCAAAGCCCCGACAGCCGCTGCGGGGCGGCCGTTCTGGGCGTCGATCCTGGCTCGAATCAAAGTCAGCACCTCGAACTTCCGGCGCGAGATGCCGCCGCCGCCTGCCGACAGGAAACGATCACAGTACGCGGCGGCTTCGGAACACCGGTCCGCGTACACCAGCACGAGCAGCGCGAGCCACAGGCAGCCCGCGTCGGGTTCGCAGCCAGCGGCATCCAGCACCAGTTCGGAGCGCCGGACCACGGTCTCCCGATTCATCACCCCACAGTGGACGAACAGCATGTTCTGCACACCGCCGCACAGGCTGTCCGCATCACCGAAACGGAACCGCGCCTCGGGCTTGCTCACGCCCGAGAGGTAATCGATCGTGTCCGTCAGCCGCGAGTCCCTGCGTTCACACCAGGACCGCACCGGCCGCTCGGACCGGGTCCGATCGCCGCAACCGGCGACCCTGGTCGATCCGATCGACAGAAGTTCCGGACGCTGGGCCATGTCGTTCATGACGACACCGCGCTGCTGTAATTCTTCACCCGATTCGCGCGCCGATGCGTTGCGAGGTTCAGACAATCATTCATGAGTCACCCCTGTTTCAGGCGAAATGCCGGTACTCACGGCCACGCTGCCGGCGGCGTAGAAAAGCCTCCCCGATAAACGTACCGGCGTCACTCGCAACATTGCGAGTGACGTTCGACACACGATTTCCGTGATCGTATCTATTGCGAATGCCGGGCCACATTCCGAACTCGCCCACCCTGCCAATTCCCCGCACCATTCCGGAGAATGGCCGCGGCGGACTCGAATTGCGGGAGTTCTCGTATATCTCGAAGTTTGCTGCAACCGTCGGCGTGAGTTCTGTTCATCGTGCTCGAAATGGAGGGCGGAAACCGTCGAGCCGGCCGGGCCCGGCGCACAGCAAGCTACCCGCCCATCCGGGGTGAACGCAGACACCCCGAGCCTGCCGAAGTCGTCGCGAATCCGGCAGGCTGGGGCGGCCGTGCGCGGCGCCTCGTGATCCGTTGCGCAGCAACGCAGATCGAGGCCGAAGGTGTCGATGTGGGCAGCGCGTGAAGAATGTCCGCGGCCGGGCGGCGAAGGTCGCCTGGGTTAGCTGGGCGACCCGACCGGTCCATCGCCGATCCGCTCCGGCGGCCGATGGATCAGGTCGAGATCAGGTTTCGGAGGCGACCGGTGAGCGCGGGGACCTTGGAGGCAGCCAGCAGGGCCCGGAACTGCCAGCTGTCGTCGCGCGGCAGGATTCCGGCGCGTTGCGTGACATCGAAAGCGTCGTAAAGGGTTTCGCCTTCCTCCATCAGGCCGTCCTGGTTGAAGTGATAGCGGTCCACGGCCGGGCACTGGACGAACCGGCCGCCTCCGTGGAGCGCGGGTGCGTTGTCGTCATAGGGGTACAGGCGCAGCGGGCCGGTCCAATGGCCGCTGCCGATGTAGCGGATGACCGTGCGCACCTTGCCTTCGGGCGTCACGTCGAGGTAGACCTGACCGGGCAGCGGGTCGTAGCGCCAGTCCGGAATGGCGTCGAAGAAAGCGAAGTTGTACTTCACGAACTCATCGATACCGACGATCGTGCGCCCGAACGTCGTCACATCGGTGTAGCGCACGTCGGCGGTGTAGAGCTCGTGGTTGAGGCTCATATCGCGGACCAGGAAACTCCACCAATACTTCTTCGCCCAGTCCAGCAACCAGCTGACATCGATCCCGAGCTTTCCGTAATGAGCCAGCTTGCGTTCGAACTCACCGAACCACTCCTCGGTGGTGGCCTGTAGCTCCGGTTCCGAAATCGCACGGATCGGCACCGCCCGGTTTGCGTGGAGGAACTCCGGAACCGGTTTCGACAATCGGGGACGACGCAGGGCCTGCTGAAACTGTTCGTCGCTGAACATGGGCAACCTTTCACCACGACCGCATCCGCGATCTCGTCATCAGAGCAGGGCCACAGGAGCACCCACGCCGCAATGCCTCAGACCTGCGGCGGCCCGCTGTTTTCGGGAGGACACAGCTGGGCGTGGCCGCGCTCCCACCCAACTTGAATCACATGATTCATCTGGAATCGGATGATGTCAATGAGGTCGACCGGAGGGCCGCGACGCGATGCGAGGATGGGCAGGTGAATGCGCCCAAGCTCTGGCGTGGCCAGACGCTGCAAGTCCGATCCGAGGATCGCCGCGAGCAACTCCTGGACGTCGGGCTCGAACTGCTCGGCACCGCGGGAACGAGCGCCGTCACGATGCGGGCGGTCACACGCCAGGCCAACCTGAGCCCGCGCTACTTCTACGAAAGCTTCGACAGCCGGGAAGCACTGATCACCGCCGTCTACGACCGCGTCGAAGCGGCATTGCGCGACCGGCTCTCCGTCCTCGCACCCGCCACCGACGCGCACGCCGGCGTCCGATCGGCACTGGAGATCTGCGCGGACTTCTTCGAATCGGACCCGCGCCGCGCGCGGATACTGCTGCGCGAGCCCCTCGCCGACGACAACCTGCGCCGCCACATCGCCCTTCGGACGCCGACGGTCATCCGGGCCCTCGCACCCGTCCTCGGTCCGGCCGCCGCCGGGCTGTTCGCCAGCAGCGACGAAACCCTCGCCGCCATCGGCACCGCCCTCGCAGGCGCCCTGACCGCGGTCTACCTCGATTGGGTCGACGGCCGCCTGCCGATCGACCGGGAAACCCTCGTCGACACCGCCGTCGGCATCGTCGTCTCGCTGCTGAGCATCGCGTTCCCGCTCTGACGCGGCCACCGCGAGAGGCTTCGACATTCTCGGAGAACGGTTCCCGACTCCGTTCGCGAGCCCGCCGGGCGTCGGCCTGTCCTCCCCGACCGAGAACATCGCATGGGGCGCGATCGACCTCGCGGCGGGCGCCGCGCTCCTGCGTGGCCGGACTCGAACGGCGGGCGAGAACGTCGCGGCGGTCGCCGGTGGCGCGCTGATGGCGTTCGGTCTCGCCACGTACTTCGGCGGCCTGGGCCCGGACAAACGGGACTGAATCACCGCAAGAGGCGGCATGGACCGAGGGCACAGCGGCATCGGGACATCGGCCCTTCGCTTCCGGGTAGCAGTGCTCTCGCGTCGGCCCGCTCGAGCGGACAGGCTGTGTGCTGTGTCACCCCGCCTCTTCCCCCCGCGCCCGCCGGACAGCGCATCCGACCCGGATGCCGTGCCGCTGGCGGTCCCCGCAGTGGTGATCGCCTCGATGATGCTGGCCGGGGTGCTCGTGGCGGTCGTGGTGCTGACCTTGGGCACACGACTACGGTGCGGGGCTGGTGTACTCGGCTGCCGTGATCTACGTCGGTCTCGCGATCCGGCTGTTGTGGTGGGGCGTGACAGTCCTGCGCGATCGTGTGGCGGGTCCCGAGGAATAGGAAGTCATGACAGCGGGCGCCGCCGACAGACGGTGGATGACCAAGGACCCTGCGGTCCGGGCGGAATGCCCGTATCGCCCGGACCGATCAGCGCAAAGACTCGCAGTATGACCGCAAACGACGAAGCGCCCGTCATTCCGGTACCCGGTCATCGGACGATCCTGGAGGCGCTGCGGCTCGCGACCCGAGCGCCTTCGGTGCACAACACCCAGCCGTGGCGCTGGGTGTTCGACGGCGCCCGCCTGCACCTGTACACCGACGCCGACCGGCTGCTGCCCGCGACCGACCCGCACGGCCGCCAGCTCGTGATCAGCTGCGGAACCGTACTGCATCATCTGCGGACGGTCTTCGCCGACCGGGGCTGGCACACCGACACCCTGCGCGCGCCCGACCGGCAACGACCCGATCACTTGGCCGTGATCGAGTTCCGTCCCTGGGAGGACCCGCCGGAGGGAATCCATTCCCGAGCGCTGGCCATCGACCTGCGGCGCACCGACCGGCTGCCGATGAGCGAGCCGGAAGGCTTCGCCGACATCCTCCCGCGGTTGCGGATGCTCACCTCACCGCACGAGGTGGAACTCGACGCGCTGGCCGACAGCGCCCGGCCCCGGCTGGCCGCGGCCTCGGAACAGGCCGGTGCTCTGCGCCGCGACGACCTGCTGTACCAGTCCGAATTACAGTGGTGGGCAGGACATCCCGAGACGCCCGAAGGCGTGCCGCCGTCCGGGCTGGTATCGGATGCGGAATTCGCCCGGGTCGAGGTCGGCCGCGCTTTCCCCTCGGCGCCGCATTCGATGCGGCGCGCCCGACTCGAGGACCGCGCCGCACTGGTCCTGCTCAGCACCGAAAGCGATTCGGCGACGCAATGGCTGCACACCGGCGAGGCACTGTCGGCCGTGCTGCTGGAGTGCACCGCCGCCGGCCTGGCGACCTGTGCGCTGACCCACATCACCGAGCTTCCGATGGGACGCGGACTGCTCACCGGCCTGATCCCCCGCCCGGCAGCGCCGCAAGTGCTGATCCGCGTCGGCACCGCGCCCGACGACTCGGGCATGATCCCGCCGACCCCTCGTCGACCGGTCACGGAGGTCTTCACCGTCACCGGCTCCCGCTGACCCCGCGCCACCGGCACCGCCGCTCGGCGGCGGGGCTCGGCCACGTCCGGGTGACCATGGTCCCGTCAGTGCGGGCACGAGTCCTCTCACCGGTCCGGGCTCGAACGAGCAGTGTCTTCGGTATGGGACAGGAAATCCTCCGTATCGCGGTCGTGTGTACAACCGGATCCCACCGGCACGATCAGCCATGATTCACCCGTGAAAGGCACCTCCCATGAGCTACCACCGCGACCCCCTCGCACCAGCGGTGCACACCGCGCACGAGTGGCTGCGCACCCTCGCCGACGGACTGGCCACCGAAGACCGGGCATTCGCGCACCGCGCACTGCGGGCCTGGCTGCACACCGTCCGTGACCGCATCGGCGTCAACGCGGCCGCGCACCTGAGCGCCCAGCTGCCCGAACTCCTGCGCGGGATCTTCTACGAGGGCTGGGTCCCCGCACGGGTCCCCGTCCCGCACGACGTGCCCTCGTTCCTCGATCAATTCGCCCGGGAAGCAGGCGTATCCCACGACGAGGCCTATGCGCTGGCGGGTGCCGTGACCGACGCGCTGGCCGACTTGTTCTCTCCCGGGCAACTCGACCACGTATTCGCGTTGCTGCCCGAAGACATGCGAGCCATCCTGCGCGGAACCGACCTCGCCGGCACCTTGCAGGAGACCGCGATCAGCCGACCGGAATCCCGCTTCGACGAATTGGACAACCGGTTACGAGCGCTCACCGACGCGGTGACCGTACTCGCCCGCAGCCTCGAGGAAACCGCCGGTGGGGCGCCGCATGACACCGCGAGGGTCTCCGCCGCCCAGCAAGCCCATCGAATTCTGATCGCCGAGGGGCTCGCCCGCGCCGACACGCCGACCGGTTGATCTGTCTCGAGAGCCGCCTCGTCCTCGAAGCCGTCACACCGGTGCGCTGGAAACGGGACCGCGAACCCGGCTGCGATGTCTGCCGATCCGACAAGAGGACTTTGGTCGGTACCCAGCGGCCTGCCGGATGCGTAGTGTCGACCGCGCAACTGCTCCCCGGGATTGGACACCACCATGATCACGGTGTTTCTGGTCGACGACCATGAAATCGTCCGCCGCGGTCTCGTAGACCTGCTCTCCGACGACCCGGAGCTGTCCGTCGTCGGCGAGGCCGGCGATGTCGCCCAAGCCCTCGCCCGGATTCCGGCGCTGCGGCCGGACGTCGCCGTGCTGGACGTGCGCCTGCCCGACGGCAACGGCATCGAACTCTGCCGCGATCTGCTGTCGAAACTCGACGATCTGCGCTGCCTCATCCTCACGTCGTTCACCGACGAGCAGGCCATGCTGGACGCCATTCTCGCCGGAGCCAGCGGCTATGTGGTCAAGGACATCAAGGGCATGGAGTTGGCGAAAGCGATCAAGGAGGTGGGCGCCGGGCGCTCCCTGCTCGACAACCGCGCCGCGGCCGCCCTCATGCAGCGGCTGCGCGCGAACACCGAGGACGGCCCGTTGGCCGCGCTCACCGAGCAGGAACGCAGGCTGCTCGACCTGCTCGGCGAAGGACTGACCAATCGGCAGATCGCCCAGCGCATGTTCCTGGCCGAGAAGACGGTGAAGAACTACGTCTCCCGGCTGCTGGCCAAGCTCGGCCTCGAACGGCGCACCCAGGCGGCCGTCTACGCCTCCAAACTCCGGTCCCGGCCGTCCGGGTCCACGATCGAGTTCTGAATTTCCTGGTCTAGTCCGGCCGGTCCGCTGCCGCGGCGTGCGTCCCACGTCCTCGCGAGGCGTTCGGCCGTTCTCTTCGGCAACCGGGTGAAATAGTCTTGAACCATGGCGAGCAGCCGCGCTGACGGTGTCCCGGGAGCCGCGCAGACGAGCGATTACGCCTCGGCCGACACCTACTCGGTCCGCGATACGCTTTCGCAACTGCGGCTGCGTGAGCTGCTGGGCGAGGTCAAGGATCGCATCGAACAGATCATCGACGCCCGCGACCGGATGGACGGCCTGATCGAGGCGATGCTGACCGTCACCTCCGGGCTGGACCTCGATCGCACCCTGCGCACGATCGTGCACACCGCCATCTCCCTGGTCGACGCCCGCTACGGCGCGCTCGGCGTCCGCGGCCACGACCAGCAACTCACCCAGTTCATCTACCAGGGCATCGACGAACCGACCCGCGAACAGATCGGGGACCTCCCGCAGGGCCACGGGGTGCTCGGATTGCTGTTCAGCCAGCCCACACCCATCCGGCTGGACAACCTCGCCGACCACCCCTCCTCGGTCGGATTCCCCGCCCACCACCCGCCGATGCGCACCTTCCTCGGCGTGCCGGTCCGCATCCGCGACGAAGTCTTCGGCAACCTCTACCTCACCGAGAAGGCAGGCGGCCAACCGTTCACCGAAGACGACGAGGTCATCGTGCGAGCCCTCGCCGCCGCGGCCGGTATCGCCATCGACAACGCCCACCTCTACGAATCCGCCCGCACCCGGCAGGCCTGGATCGAAGCCACCCGCGACATCACCACCGAATTCCTCGCCGGAACCGCGCCCGAGCAGGTCCTCACCCACCTGGTCGA
The DNA here is from genome assembly GCF_015477775.1 of Nocardia abscessus. Lineage (GTDB taxonomy): Bacteria > Actinomycetota > Actinomycetes > Mycobacteriales > Mycobacteriaceae > Nocardia > Nocardia abscessus_A. Next base: position 67,608 of record NZ_JADLQO010000025.1, read on the forward strand.
GGCCACGCGCCGGCTCACCGGTTCCGAGCGGACCTTTCTCGCGGTCGTACCGGACCCGGAGAGCCCGCCCGAGGAGATCACCGAACTGGTGATCACCCATACCGCGGGCGCCAAGGACAACGAGCGGGTGGTCAAGTTGTCCTTGGGCGACACCACGATCGGTCAGGCGTTCGGACTGCGTTCCCCCCGGCGCGTCGACGACGCGCGCCGCGCCGATCTCGGCAAGATCTTCCCCGACACCGGACCCGCGCTGATATTGCCCATGCAGACGTCCGATTCCACCGTGGGCGTGCTGGTGGCGCTGCGCGCGGTGGAATCGGCTCCGTACAACGACGAGACCCTGGCATTGACCGCCGCGTTCACCGAACAGGCGGCCCTGGCGATGCAACTGGCCGACGCCCAGCAGCGCGTGCGGGAGCTGGACATCCTCTCCGACCGCGACCGCATCGCCCGCGACCTGCACGACCACGTGATTCAGCGACTGTTCGCCGTCGGCTTGAGTCTGCAGGGAACCGTCCCGCGCACCCGCGTTCCCGAAGTACGCGAACGGATCACCGAAGCGATCAGCGATCTGCAAGACGTGGTGCAGGAGATCCGGACCTCGATCTTCGACCTGCACGGCGGCGACAGCCACGGCGCGCGGGTGCGCCAACGCATCGAGGAAGCGATCCGGCAGCAGACCGCCACCAGCGGAATCCGTACCTCCGTGCGCATCGGTGGCCCGCTCTCGGTGATCGAACCGGAACTGGCCGATCATGCCGAAGCCGTTGTGCGCGAAGCGGTCAGCAACACCGTCCGGCATTCCGGCGCGAAGTCGGTCTCGGTCGAGATCACCGTGGCCGACGACCTGACCATCGTCGTCGAGGACGACGGGTGCGGCATGCCCGGCGAGGTCACACCGAGCGGTCTGCGGAATCTCGCGCGGCGCGCCGAGGACGCGGCCGGGACTTTCACCATCGCTGCCGGTACGGGCAACGCGGGAACCCGGCTGTGCTGGAAAGTACCGCTGCGCTGACCGGCAAAACGTTCGAGAGGCGACCGGCGTGCTGCCGCGGGGAGGCTCCGTCAGGACTCGAACAAGAGGTAGGGCACCTTTCCGTAGCGAACTCGCAACCTGGCAAGCGCTCTACCATGCCCCCGCTCCATTTTGGACACTGTTGGCGAATTCGATTGAGGTGACGCAGGTTCGGCATGCTTGATATCGGTTTCGGGGATGGTGTCGATGGAGGTTGTGGTGTCGTTGCGTCCGCGTGGGTGGG
>NZ_JADLQO010000026.1 GCF_015477775.1 Nocardia abscessus
CACGCCACGGCCACCACCCCCGCCACCACAACGGCCCACCGCCGCCACCCCGACCGAGACTGCCCCTGCTGTCGCTGCATCGATAACTCTCCATGAACTCCACCCGGCACCGTCGCCGAAGTGTCCTCGGCCTCAATAGCGGTTCGACATGAGACATGCCACAGCTGCTGGCCTACCGTAGAGTAACACGATTACCGGCACATATGAATCCGACTGGTCTCAGATTCAGGGCCGGTTCGCGTTCATCGCCCGTCGGACTCGACCGAGGGTCGGCCCACACCCACCCGGTGAACGCGCCACCGCCGCGCAGCCGCCGGATGCCGGCGGCGGCCCGGCGGTCGCTGGTGTCAGTGCCGGATGGGCGGAAACAGTGCGGTTTCGGCGTGCGGGCCTACCAGCTCACCGGCAGCTCGTACACCCCGTAGGCGAGCCGGTCGTGCTTGAACTGGACTTCCTCGAACGGAATGGCCAAGCGCAGCGTGGGAATCCGCCGCACCAGCGTCCGGAAGACGATCTGCAGTTCAGCCCTGGCCAGCTGCTGCCCGACACACTGATGCGGGCCGAATCCGAACCCCAGATGCTGGGCGGCGGGCCTGCGCAGATCCAGCTGATCCGGCTGCTCCCAGGCCTTCTCGTCCCAGTTGGCCGGAGCGAGGTCGAAGATCAGGCCGTCACCCGCGCGGACGGTCTCGCCCGCGATCTCGATGTCCTCGATCGCGACGCGCCGCTGGCCGTTCTGGATGATGCTCAGGTAGCGCAGCAGTTCCTCGACCGCGTTGACCACGATCTTCGGATCGTCGGTATCGCGCAGCAGGGCGAATTGATCGGGATTGCGCATCAGGGCCAGGGCACCGAGCGAGATCATGTTGGCGCTCGTCTCGTGCCCGGCGATCAGCAGGCCGGTGCCCAGCTGCGCGGCCTCCTTCATGTCGATCTCACCGGCGCGGACCCGCTCGGCGATATCGGACACCACGTCCTCGGCGGGGCTTTCCAGCTTCTTCTTGACCAGTTCGACCAGGTACCGCGCCAGCCCGGCGCGACCGTCGGCGGCCTGCTCCTTGGTCGCGTACCGATCGACGTTGACGGTGGCGTGCTTCTGGAAGAACTCGTGGTCCTCGTAGGGCACGCCGAGCATCTCGCTGATCATCAGCGTCGGCACCGGCAGGGCCAGCGCCTCGACGAGATCGCCGGGTTGCGGTCCGGCCAGCAGCCGGTCGATGTGCTCGTCGGTGATCTGCTGGATGACCGGCCGCAGCGCCTCCACCCGCTTGAAGGTGAACGGCTTGGTCAGCATCCGCCGGTACCGGCTGTGCTCCTCGCCGTCGGTGGTGAACAGCGACTTCGGCCTGCTGTCGACGATCGCCGCCATTCCCTCGTTCCAGTGCGGGAAGCCGGGGCGATGATCGTCCACGCTGACCCTCGGATCCGACATCAGGGTCTTGAACTCGGCGTATCCGGTGACCAGCCAGGGTGTGCTGCCGTCCCAGATCCGGACGCGGTTGAGCGGCTTGGTCTTGCCGAGCCGCAACGCCTCCGGCGGCGGCGCGAACGGGCACCCGGTCGAGCGGGGCATGGGATAGTCGGGGACCTCCGTGGCTGAGGCGGTCGTTTCGGTCAGTGCTTCGGACACTGTGCACTCCTGGGTGATCGGCTGCGGCGAACCGCAGGCTGCCGGTTCATTCCTCGATGTGGATGGCCATGGCCGGGCAGACCGCCGCGGCCTGGCGCACGTCCTCGGCGAGTTCGTCCGGCGGGTTCTCGTCGAGCAGGACGACGATGCCGTCCTCGTCTCGCTGGTCGAACACATCGGCCGCGTGCATGACGCAATGCCCGGCCGCGACGCATTTGACTTGGTCGACAGTCACTTTCATCGGGACCTTCTTCCTACGGGGAATGAGCTGGGGTAGAGGGCGAGGTGAGCAGCGCGTGCGCCTGCGCCAACTGCTGCCGCTGGATCCGGGCCTGCTTGGGCATGTTCCAGCCCAGCACCGCGGTGACGGCGCCGCCTCGCTCGTACCGCGCGACGAACCGGCCGTCGGCCGGATCTCCGTCGACGACGGTCACCTGCGCGTCGGCCGTGATGGTCCCGTACACCTGGATCTTGGTGGTGAATTGGTCGGTCCAGAAGTACGGAATCGGTTGATACGCCCGCTCGGCGCCGAGAATGTTGGCCGCCACCACGCCCGCCTGTTCGGTCGCGTTGGTGCGGTTCTCCAGACGGAGTGTCGTCCCCAGGGCCGGATGATGCCAGCGGGCGACGTCACCGGCCGCGTAGATGCCGTCGGCGGCGCGGCAGCGCTCGTCGCACACAACGCCGTCGGCGAGCGAGAGCCCGCTGCCGACGAGCCAGTCGGTGGCGGGCACCGCCCCGATCGCGACCACCACCAGATCCGCGGGCAGGGTCTCGGAGTTCTCCAGGACGACTCCGGTGACCTGGCCGCCGCGGCCGGTGAGGCCGGAGACGCCGACGCCGAGCCGCAGGCGCACTCCGCTGCCGGTGTGCAGGTCGGCGAGCAGTCCGGCGGCGAAACCGCCGAGCTGAGCCGCCATCGGAGCGCGCTGCGGACCGGTCATCGTGACGTCGTGACGGGTTTGCCTCGCGGTGGCGGCGATCTCCGCGCCGAGCACACCCTCCCCCACCACAACCACGCGCGCTCGGGCCGCCAGGTCGTCGCGCAACCCGAGGGCGTCGTCCAGCGTGCGCAGCACATGGACCCCGCGCGATCCGGGCGGCGCGGGCAGCATCCTCGGGGCGGCCCCGGTGGCGATCACGATATGGTCCGCTGTCACCGCGCCGGTCGTCGTGTGGACGGTGCGGCTGGTGACGTCGAGGGCGGTGGCGCGACAGCCGAGCACGAGGTCGGCGTCCAGTCCGGCCAGCATGCGCGGTGCGCGCAACAGCGTCCGCTCGGGCCGCCAGGCGCCGGAGAGGATCTGCTTGGACAGCGGCGGACGATCGTAGGGCAGGTGCGGCTCACCGCCCAGCAGGGTGATGCGCTCCCGATATCCTTCCCTGCGCAGCGCCTCCACAACGGCCAGGCCCGCGGCCGAGGCACCGACGACGAGAACTCCGGTGCGGCGGGTCATCGCGGCCCCGCCGCCAGCGATTGCTCCGCCGGTTTCCTGTGCGGTTTCAGCGGTTTGCCTGCGACCGTGCCGCCGTCCACCGGCAACACGGTTCCGGTGACGTACCGGGATCGGTCACCGCCGAAATAGACGGCTACCTCCGCGACGTCCTCGGGTGTGCCGTCGCGCCGTAACGGGCGGTCGGCCTCCATGGACTCGCGCACCGCCTTGGTGAACCGCTCGCTGAGCTCCGCGGACATCTTCGTGGCCGAGGAGGCGAGCAACGGGGTCGGTATATTGCCGGGCGCGATGCAGTTGACGCGAATGCCGAACTGCGCCAATTCGATCGCCGCCGATTTCGTGAAATGCACGACCGCCGCCTTGGACGCACGGTAGCTCTGCACTCCCCCGCCCGCCTGGATGCCGCCGACCGAGGACACGTTGACGATCGATCCGCCGCCGTTGTCGGCCATGTGCCGGGCCGCGAAGCGGGTGCCCGCCATGACGCCGAGCAGGTTCACGCCGAGGACGCGGTGGAAGTCGGCGAGATCGTCGTGCAGCAGGCTCTTGTGCATCGTGCCCGAGATGCCCGCGTTGTTGCACATCACGTGCAGCCCGCCGAAGGTCCGCACCGCGGTGTCGACCAGCCGCTCGACCTGCTCCGGGTCGGCGACGTCGGTCTGCTGGAACACCGCGGCCGCACCGTAGCCTGCCACCGAGGCCGCGCCACGCTCGAGATCCACATCGGCGACCACGACGCGTGCGCCTTCGGCGACGAACCGCGCCACCGTCGCGCTGCCGATTCCCGACGCGCCGCCGGTGACGATGGCGACCTTGCCCGCCAATTCGTCGGTCATGGGTTCATTCCTTTCGTTTCGGTCCGGCCGGAGCCGTACCCGCGACTGGGGTCGGCAGACCCGGGCGTGCGCCGTTCGGCTTCTCGGCCGGGCCGGGCTGCTCGCGCAGGAAGGTCAGCAGCAGGTCGTTGACGACCTCCGGCTGCTCGATCTGCGGGCAGTGCCCCGCGTCCGGCACGACGACCGCGCGCCCGTCCGGGATCTGCTCCGCGATCTGCGCGGACCACCCGGCAGGCAGCAACTTGTCGCGGGCGCCTTCGACGACGAGGGCGGGAACGTGGATGCGCTCGTAGGGGCGCTTGCTCGACGGAGCGGGCGGCGCCTCGGCGCCAGGGCGGCGAAATCGCGCCGCCGCCAGGGCCTCCCACGCGCCGGGGGCGATGCTCGATTCGTACCGCCTGCGCACATAGGCTTCGTCGGCGGGGAAGGACTCGGCATAGAACAGTGCTCGGACGATGGCGCGCATCCCGGGAAGCGTGGCGTCGTAGTCGTAGAGCGCCTGCATGTGCTCGTTGCGCTGGATTTCGCCGCCGCCGCAGATCGCCACCAAGCTGCGCATCGGAAGCTTCGGCGCGGTCGAGGTCGCGTCGACGAGGAGATTGATCGCGCCCATGGAATTGCCGATGAAGTGCGCCGACTCGATGCCGAGGACGGCGAGGAATCGGGCGATGTGCCGGATGCGCAGGCCGCGGCCGTCGTTGAAGTCGATCACTTTCGCCGACCCGCCGAAACCCAGCATGTCCGGCGCCACGACCCGGTAGCGGCGGGCGAGAGCGTCGATGGTGTGCTCCCAGCCCAGTTCCGCGCATACGCCGAATTCGCCGCCGTGCAGCAGCACGACCGGTTCGCCAGATCCCGCTTCCAGATACGCGGTTGTCGAGCCGTCCACCACGACGGTTCTGCGCTGCGCGATCACGACATGCTCCCTATCCGGTCGTCGGTGTGCGGTGGCCGCGGCGCGAAGGTTCGCGCGCCGGAGCGGGCCGAAGTGTCCGACAGCGGGATCCGTTCGACGACGCGCACCTGCTCCGGCTCGAGCGATGCCTCGGCCACGTCGCTGAGCAATCGGATCTCGCGCATGGCGAGTGCGTCGAGGATGTCGAAGGCCGACTGGAGATCACTGTGGCCGACCGGATGCGCCTCGGCACAGCGGTTTTCGCCCTCGGTGGCGCAGGCGCGCAACGTATCCCGCACGGCGGTGCTGCGCGCGCGGACGTAGACGAGCACGCCGTCTCCGGCGCGCGCGATCCGATCCAGCGCTTCTTCGAGTTTCGCCCGGCAACCGCAGTGCCGGGAACCGAACACGTCACCGGCGAGGCACTCGAAATGCAGGCGCACCAGCGGCGCGCTGCCCGCGGCCGGGTCGCCGTGGACGAACGCGACGTGTTCGCGATCCAGCCCGTCGGTGAAGCCGATCGCCCGGAACTCTCCCATCGGCAGCGGGATACGAGCCACTCCGCGACGCTTCACCCGGCACAGCTCGCGCCGGCGGTAAGCGACCAGATCGTCGATGGACACCACCGGAAACCCATGTGCGCGACCGAGTTCGAGCAGCTCGGCGCGCCCGGCTTGTTCGCCGTCGGAGCCGCAGACCTCACACAGCACGCCGACCGGCGCCATTCCGGCCAGCTCGACCAGGTCGGCCGCCGCCTCCGGGCGCGCGGGCACTGACAGCACGCCGCCCGCGGCGCAGCCGAGCGGGAAGACGTGTCCGGGCCGGGCGAACGTGGCCGGTGTGCTCGCCGGGTCGGCGAGCGCGCGAATGGTCCGGGCGCGCCGGGAGGCACTGACACCGCTTGCTCCGGCCAGTCCCACCGACACCCGGAACAGCTCGCGGTCCGGGCCGGTGGCGGTCGGGTCGGCGGGGGGTATCCCGAGGACGTCGAGCGCCGCCGAGCGCATCGACACGTGGATCAGTCCGCACCCGAGGGTGGCCATGACGTTCGCCGCTTCGGCGGTCGTGCACTCGGCCGCCATCACCAGATCGCCCCGGCACACACCGTCCGCCTCGTCCAGGACGAGGATCATCCGCCCGGACCGGAGGGCGGCCGTGGCCTCGGCCACCCTGGTCGGGCCGTTCGGCCGGGGCGAAGCCGTCATGCCAGTGCCCCACCGGCCGGAGCGAAGGTCAGCACCTGGGTGGCGAGCAGATCGAGCTGGGCGCTGACGGCGTCGTCGGTCAGCCTGCCATCGGCATCCCAGATCGGCTCCGCGGAATTGATCGCGACGCCGAGCGGGGTGGGCCACGCCCGCAACGCGTGACCGATCACCCGCAGCTGGCCGAGAGTTCCCACGGCGGCCTGCCATCCGTACGCGCAGGTGATGCAGCCCCACGGTTTGTTGTCCAGGTACACCGTCGCGTCGCCGCGTAGGTCCTCGATGTAGTCCAGGGCGTTCTTCACCAAGCCGGAAACGCCGCCGTGGTACCCGGGCGAGCCGATCACCACGGCGTCCGCGCGACGCAGCGCCTCCACCAGCGCGGTCGCCTTCTCGGTGCGGACCGGGTCGTGCGGGTTGTACATCGGCAGGTTGATCTCCTCGCCGCAGAACAGCGCGGTGCGCCCGCCGTGGCGCTCGACGGCAGCCAGGCAGTGCCGCAGCGCTTGCTCCGTGGACGAGCCCGCCCGCAACGTGCCGCCGATGCCGACGACGAACGGTCGTCCGTCCGCGGCCACCTCGGTGGCGCTCGCACGTGTCGTGCCTGCGGTCATGACCGAAACCTCGTTCTTTCCTCGGGTCCTACTTGATGGCTATCGGGTTGATGGGCGATCCGACGGCGCCGATGACGCGCAACGGCGGTGCGATCAGCTGGAATTCGTAGACGCCGTCCGCGGCGCAGTCGGCCGCGAGCGCGGTGAGGTCCCAGTACTCGCCGAGCATCAGGCCCATGTCCCGCAGACAGAGCATGTGCATCGGCAGGAACGTGCCGTCCACTCCGGACACCGGGTCCTCGACCATCAGGTTGTCCGCGGCCACGGCCGCTATCTCGCGTTCGTGCAGCCAGGTGGCACACCGCCAGTCCAGGCCCGAGTAGGGCTCGGTGCCGTCGCCCGCTTCCAGGAAGCGGGCCCACCACCCGGTGCGGATCAGCAGGATGTCACCGCGGCCGACCTCGACCCCTTGCGCCCTGACGACCTCGTCCAGCTCGTCCGGCGTGATCGGATCGCCCGCTTCCAGGAAGGTGTCGGCGCCCCGGTGCCGAACCAAGTCCAGCAACACACCTCTGGTCGTGATGCCTTTGCCGTCGACTTTGTCGATGCCGCAGTGATATGCGCCGAGGCTGGTGACCGAGCTGGCCGGGAAACCGTTGTACAGGTGATCGTCGTAGTAGACGTGCGACAGCGCGTCCCACTGCGTAGCCGCCTGCAGCGGCATGATGATCAGGTCGTCGTTGAAGCGGAACGGGTTGTCCTCGAAGAAGCCGCTGAGTTCCCGTCCGACGCTGTTGCGCAACCACTTCGGGCCGTATTCGGTCAGCGTCGCCGCGTCGCCGCCGTCCACGGTCATGACGTGCACCGGGTTGTGCCGGAACTTGAACGCCCCTTGCGGCCCGGACGAGCCGAAGTCGACGCCGAGCGGGAACACCCGCCCGTGCCGCACCAGGCGCGCCGCCTGAGCGACCTTGTCCGGGGTGATGAAGTTGAGCGTGCCGAGTTCGTCGGCGGCGCCCCATCGGCCCCAATTGCGCACACCGTCGGCGACACGCCGGAATTCCGTCAGATCGGCCACGATGATTCTCCTTCCACGCTGATTGCTCGGATGCCCGCGATCACGAGCCGAGGTCGACACCGGCGATCCGGGCGCCCACGTTGCCGCCGTCGACCCAGAGCACCTGGCCGGTCACGTAACTCGCCGCCCGGCTGTTGAGGAACAGCAGGGCGGCCGCCTGTTCGGCCGGTTCGGAGACCCGGCCCAGCGGCTTGGGAATGGTGTCGAGATACTCGGAGCCGTATGCCGAGCGCAGCTGTTCCAGGATGGGTGTCTCCGTCACCCCCGGGCCGGTGCAGTTGATCCGGATGCCGCGCGCACCGAAGGCGACGGCGTTGCGCATCGTGTAGTAGATGATCGCTTCCTTCGACAGCCGATAGCCGCCGTCGGCCACGGCGTCGGGATGGTCTTCGCACCAAGCGATTCCGGTCTGCATGTCCGCGGTCTCCAGCAGGCCGCCGACCTGTTCGCGGTGCTCGAGATAGCCCGCCGCCGCGAGCGAGGACACGCTCGCGATGGCGGCGCCGTGGCCCATCGACCGCGCGATCGCTTCGGTGCAGTGCCGCAGGCCGAGAAAATTGATCGTGACCACACGGATCGGGTCACCGATGCCCGAGGAGACGCCCGCGACGTTGAACAAGGCGTCCACCGGTCCGCCGAGCGCGGCGACGGCCCGGTCGATCGATGCGGCATCGGCCATGTCCATCCGGTGGAATTCGTCGAGCGCACCGGTCGGCTCCACCAGGTCCAGTCCGACCACCCGGCCACCGAGTTCGGTGACCTGGCCGGCCACGCACGCGCCGATCCCGGAGGAGCAACCGGTCACGACGACCCGCCTGCCGTCGTAGCGCCACAGCTCATCGGCTCGTTCCACCTCGGGCACCTCGTCTTTCTCCGCTGTCGTCCGGTCACGCCCGCGCGGTCGGGTCGCGGCCGCGCGGGCCGCTGGTCACTGCGCTTCTTCCTTGGCGCGCTGCGCGGCTTGGACCCGGCCCTCGTTGATCTCGGCCATGGCTTCGGGGATCTCGCTCGCGGTGAAGCTGCCGCCGCGGCCGGTGGGCAGGCCGCCGAACGCGTAGTTCTCGTCGAACGCGGGCGAGGGCAACGGCTTACGCCGCGCTTCGACCTTCTCGATGACCGGCTCGAGCCGCTTCGCTTTCGCGGCGACCGCTTTCTCGTCGCGCTCGATGAACTCCGGCAGCACCTGCTTGCCCATCAGCTCGATGGACTCCATGGTGGCCTCGTGGCTGCGCGGATTCAGCAGCAGGATGATCTCGTCGACGCCGCTCTCCTCGTAGCCGCGCAGGAATTCGCGCACGGTGTCCGGCGATCCGATGGCGCCCCGGCCCGGACCGTAGGCCAGCGTCTCGTCCTCCTTCACCGCGTCGAGGTAGCGCTCCCAGACGCCGGTGCGGCCCGGCGTGTGCTGGCCGGTCATGTAGTAGTGCATGATCCCGAAGGAGAAGAAGCCGCCACCGAGCCCGAGCCGCTGCAGAGCCTGTTCGTCGGTGGGCGCGACCATCATCGACAGGTCGCCGCCGATGGCCAGGATGTTCGGATTGAGCACCGGCAGCCAGGGCTCGGCCTTGTCCTCGAACTCCTGGTAGTACCCGCGGACCCGGTCCGCCAGCGGCCCCGGTCCGGTGTAGGCGAAGCTCAGCGCGCCCGCGCCCAGCCGCGCCGCCATCTGGACCGACGAAGGCCGGGTACACGCCACCCACACCGGCGGGTGCGCGCGCTGGTGCGGCTTCGGAATCACGTTGCGCGCGGGCATCTCGATGTGCTCGCCTTCGAATCCGGTGAACGGCTCCTCGACCATGCAGCGGATGGCGACCTCCAAGGCCTCCTCCCACTGCCCGCGCTTGTCGGCGGGATCGATGGTGAAACCGCCGAGTTCACCCACCGACGACGACTCACCGGTACCGAACTCCACCCGTCCATCGGAGATGAGGTCGAGCGTGGCGACGCGTTCGGCGACCCGTGCCGGATGGTTGATCGCCGGGGGCAGGTGCATGACGCCGAAGCCGAGCCGGATGTCCTTGGTCCGCTGGCTGGCGGCGGCGAGGAAGATCTCCGGCGCCGTCGAGTGGCAGTACTCCTCGAGGAAGTGGTGCTCGGTCAACCAGACGGTGGAGAATCCGGCCCGGTCGGCGGCCTCCACCTCCGCGAGCCCTTCCTTGAACAGCTGCCGCTCGTCGTCCGGGACCCACGGCCGCGGCAGCGCGAATTCGTAGAACAGGGATATCTTCATTTACTTCCTCCGATGGAATCGAACGTCGAGTCGGTGCGGGCTGATTCGGTGTCCTGCGCCGCCCCGGTGTCGCGGTCGGCTTTTCCGGCCAGGTGCTCGACCGCGAGGTAGCCGAACGTCATCGCGGGCCCGATCGTGGCGCCCGCGCCCGCGTAGCTGCGGCACATGACCGCAGCGGAGGTGTTGCCCACGGCGTAGAGACCCGGGATAACGGTGTCGTCGGGCCGCAGCACCCGCGCGTGCTCGTCGGTGCGCAGGCCGCCCGAGGTACCGAGATCGCCGAGGATCATCCGGAAGGCGTAGTACGGCGGTTTGCCCAGCGGATACAGATTGGGATTGGGCAGCGTGGGATCGCCGTAATAGTTGTCGTAAACGCTGTCGCCGCGCTGGAAGTCGTCGTCGTGGCCCTTGCGCGCGAGTTCGTCGAACCGCGTCGCGGTGGCGCGCAGGCGCTCTTCGGGTACGCCGATCTTCGCCGCGAGCTCCGTCCAGGAGTTGGCGGCCACCACGACACCCGAGTCCAGCCACGCCTGCGGGATCTTCCGCCCGGTCGGCACCGGCGCGAACGGGATCTTCGGCAGCGGCAGATGCCCCGCGACGACGTACCGGCGCCAGGACCGCACGTCGGTGATCAGCCAGCTCGGGATGTGCGGGGTCCCCGATTTCTGGCCCTCGATCATCGCGTGGCCGAAATCCATGTACGGCGCGGCCTCGTTGATGTACCGCTCGCCCGCGCCGTTGACGATGAACTGGGCGGGCATCATGCGCTCGTTCAGCATGAATTGCAGCCGGCCGTCGGGCCATTGGACGGCGGGGAACCACCATGCCTCGTCGAGCAGGTCGGTGGCCGCGCCGACCTGCTGCCCGGCGCGGATACCGTCGCCCATGGACTCCGGATTGCCGAAGCTCCAATCCTGCTCCACCACCGGCTGGTGCTCCTTGCGCCAGGCCATGTCGTGATCGAATCCGCCGGACGCGAGGATCACCCCGCGCTCGGCGCGGATTCGCAGCTTCTGCCCGCCTTTCTCGACCACCGCTCCCACCACGCCGCCGTCGGCCCCGGTGATCAGGGAGGTCATCGGCGCGCTCAGCCAGAGCGGAATGTCGCGCTCCCGCAGCGCCAGTCGCAGCCGGGCCACCAGGGACTGCCCGATGGCGGCGATCCGGTCGCCGAACACCCGGGCGCGGAACATCCGCCACACCAGCTTCACCAGGACGGCCTTGCCGCGCCAGGACTGGCGCACCTGGTAGAACAACCGGAGATCCTTGGGTCCCAGCCAGATACCCTTCGGGGCCAGAGCCAGCGGACGCAGCAGGTATTGCTCTTCCTCGCCGAGCTCGCGCAGATCGATCGGCGGCACGTTGATGGTGCTGCCCTGCGCGGAACCGCCGGGCAGTTCCGGGTAGTAGTCGGCGTAGCCGGGCTTCCACACGAACTCCAGCCACGGACTGCGCCGCTCCAGGAATTCCATCATCTCCGGCGCCTTGGTGACGTAGGCCCGCAGGCGCGCGTCACCGACCGAACCCTCGGTGATCGCGCGCAGATACTCGACCACCCCCTCCGGATCGGGCGAGTAGCCGTCGCGCTTCTGGGCTGGCGCGCCGGGCACCCAGATTCCGCCGCCCGACAGTGCGGTGGATCCGCCGTAGTACGCCGCTTTCTCCACCACCAGGGTGGACAGTCCGGCCGCCTCGGCGGCGAGCGCGGCGGTCAGCCCGCCGCCGCCGGAGCCGACGATCAGCACATCGACGGAATGGTCGAAAGCCGCGTGGGCCCCGGTGTTTCCGGGTTGCTCGGTGGTACCGGACGCGGGCGCGTCGGTCGGTTCGGATGTCACGCTCGCCTCCTGGCGGTCGATTCGTTGTCCTGGTCGCGTTCCGGCAGGGCGGTTCGCACGGCGAATCCGGCGATCAGCGCGGGCGCGGAGCGGTAATAGCGCGCGATTGTCCGGTACGGCCCCTGAGCCGCGAGGGCCGCGAAGGCGGCGACCCAGGTGCGGACCTCGTGCCCGGAGTTGCCCGCCGCCTCGGTGATCTCCGCGTTGGACCAGTCGTCGAACTCGCCGAGCCGACCCCGGTCGAGGATGTCGAGGAAGCGCCGGTCCCACTCGGGGTTCAGCGGCCGCAGCCAGCCGCGCCCGGCGGCGAATTCGCGCGCGGCTTCGATCACCCTCTCCTGCCGCGCATTCCGCTGCTGCGGGGTCATGTGCCCGCCGTGCACGATCCGTTCCAGCACCGGTCCGGTGGCCGTGGCGAGCGCGGGCACGGGCGGGTCGTGGGAGAGCCCACCGGAGCCGAGCACCAGCACCCGCTTGTCCAGTGTCGCCAAGTGCGCGCCGACGGCCGCGCCCAGCGCACGGGCGCGATGCAGCGGCCCCAGCGGCACGGCCACCGAGTTGACGAAGATCGGGACGACCGGTCGCGCCGTCGCGTCGCCGAGCAGCCGCTGCAACGGCTGCACGGTCCCGTGGTCGACGTCCATCGTCAGCGAGACCGCGACGTCGACCCCGGCGGCGAGCACCGCCTCGGCCAGTTCGGTAGCCCGCTCGGCGGGGACGTCGAGCGGCCCGGCGTGCGTACCGTAGTCACCGACTCCGGTGGCCGCCGCCGCGATGCAGAACGGCGGCATGAGCTTGTAGAAGAACCCGTTGTAGTGATCGGGCGCGAACACCACGACCAGTTCGGGGTCGAAGGCACGCACGAACCGCGCCGCCCCGTCGAGCGCCGACTCGATGTCGTCGAGCAGCTCCCGTTCCGGGCCGGGGAGATCAAGAAGAGGGCTGTGCGAGACGCAGCACAGGGCCAGCGGCATCATTTCCTCCCTGCAGCAAGTCGAGAGTGTCGAGCAGGTCGGCGCTCAGTTCCGGCGCCAGCTGCGCGATGGACGCGCCCGCCACACAGCGGTCGGGCCGCAGGAACAGCACCGAGTCGCGCTGGCCGTCGAACCAGCGCTTCAGCGCTCCGGTTCGGTCGCCCACCACCACGACGTCCGGGTCGTCGTGGCCGGTCCAGTGCAGCTGGGCGGACGGTCGAGCTTCGAAGAACCGCGCTCCCAGGGCTTTCCACCGTTCGAACGCCGCCGCGCCGAGCACTTCGCGGGGCCGGTTGTTCCAGCACAGCACGGCGAACCATGGGCCGAGCACCTCGTCGAGCCGCACGTCGGCGCGGTCCCTGGTGTCCACCCGGGGCTGCACGAACAGGGTGCCGACCGACGAGGCCGGTGAGCGGGACCAGCCGTGCACCACCGCGCCGCGCTCGTAGCGCGGCATCGGCTTGAACCGCATGCCGAGCACGTAGCGCTTCACCGGAGGAATCGCGGCGGCCGCGCGAACCAGCACGTCCCGCACCGCCGCGACCTTGCGATCGGTCGGCGAAATCACCCGCCCGACCATCGTCGACAGATCGATCATGGCCCTGGCGTGCTTGCGCCGTTCCAGGTCGTAGCTGTCGAGCAGACCGTCGCCCGCTTGCCCGCGAACGACCGCGGCGAGTTTCCATCCGAGGTTCGCCGCGTCCCGGATGCCGCTGTTGTAGCCCTGCCCCTGCCACACCGGCATCAGGTGCGCGGCGTCGCCGGCCAGCAGCAGGCGGCCGCGCCGGAAGGCGCCCGCGATCCGGGAATGGTGCGTGTAGACCCGGCGCCGGATGACCTCGAGCCGCTCGGGATGCGGGACGAACGGCGCGACCATCTTCGCCACGAACGCCGGATCCTCGGCCAGTTCGTCGGGCTCGTCGTCGTGGATCATGAACTCGAAGCGCCGGATGCCGTGCGCGATCGACACCGACACGTTGGGCCGCGCCGGATCGGCCGCGACCTCGATGTTCGGGTGCCCCAAGGGATCCGAGGCCAGGTCGACCACCAGCCAGCGAGTCGGCGACGTCGTCCCTTCGAACGAGACCCCCATCTGCCGCCGCGTGGCGCTGCGCCCGCCGTCGCAGCCCACCACGTATCGGGCGGTCACCGCGGACGGCCCGCTGTCGGTGGCCAGTTCGGCCGTCACCTGCCCGCCGGAGTCCGCGCACGAGGTCATGGACGTCCCCCAGGCCACCTCGACCTGCGGGAAACGGTCCAGTCCGGCAAGCAGTTCGGCGTCGACCATCGGCTGGACGAATCCGTTGCGTTTCGGCCAGCCGAACTGCTCGTCGGTCGGCGCGATCTCGGCCAGGAGCCTGCGGCGGTTGTCGACGAACCGCATGATCTGGTTCGGCGTGGTGTGCGGCAGGACGCGGTCGACCAAGCCGATCGCCTGGAACGTCCGCAGTGACTCGTCGTCCAGGCCGACGCCGCGCGGGTAGTCGATGAGCGTCGGGCGTTCTTCGACCACCCGGGTGCGCACCCCGTACATCCCGAGCATGTTGGCCAGCGTCAGACCCACCGGGCCCGCACCGACCACGAGCACGTCGACGTCGGTCGGCGTGCTGGGAGAAGTCTGCTCGGCCACGGTCAGCCGCCCAGCAGGAAATCGAGGTGCAGGGCGTTGAAAGTCTTGGCGTCCTCGTACTGCGGCCAGTGCCCGCAGTCGGCCATCACCTCGAATCGCGCACGGGGGATCATCGACGCGATCCGCCTGCCCTCGCCGACGTCGGCGGTGGGGTCGTCGCTGGTCCACAACACGAGCGTCGGCGCGGAAATTCGGCCGTATTCGGCGGGGCCCAGCAGGTTTCGCTGCCGGATCTCCGGGTCCTGCAACGCCATGATGTCGCGCATGGCCGTGACGAAGCCGGGCTGGCGGTAGATGCGCTGCCTGCTGGCGACCACGTCGTCGTAGTCCTTCGACTTGTCCGCCATCAGCCACTTGATCCTGGCCTGCACCGTCTCCCAGGCGGGGTCGGCGGCGGCCGCCATCGACAGCGTGACGATGCGCCGCATCACCTCCGGGTCGGCCTGCGACCCGCCCGCGGTGTTGAGCACCAAGCGCTCGACGCGCTCCGGATGGTCGATCGCCACGCGGGCGGCCACCCAGCCGCCCAGTGATTCTCCGCTGACGGATGCGCGCCGCACGCCGACCGCGTCGAGGAATCCGATGACGTGCTCGACGTAGTGCGAGATCTCCAGCGGATGACCGGGCTTGCCGGTGTAGCCGTGCCCGAGCATGTCGATCGACCACGTCGAGAAGTGCGCGGCGTGTGACTCCAGATTGCGGACATACGCCTCGGCATGCCCGCCGGACCCGTGCAGCAGAACGAGAGCCGGGTAGGTGGGATCGCCCGCATGTAGGTAGCGGGTTCGGACGCCGCCGACCTCCAGGTATCCCTGTGTGAAAGGGACGCCCTGAAGATCGCTCCAGATGCTCTCGTACTCCGGCAACTCGTAACCTCCGTAGAACCCCGGCCGGTGCGCCGCCGACGCGGCGAATCCGGCCCGATGTCGTTCGCTGTGTTCAGATCTCGACCGATTTGCCGGTCGCCGCGGCGTACCCGGCGCGGAAACCCCACACCATCCCGGGACCGATGGTTCCGCCCGCTCCGCCGTAGGCCCGCCCGGTCACACCGGCCATGGCGTTGCCCGCCGCAAACAGACCGGGGATGACCGCCCCGCTGACGTGCCGGACCCTTCCGTCCCGGTCGGTTCGCGGGCCGCCTTTCGTTCCCATCGCGCCCACGGTGACCGGCACGGCGTAGTACGGGGCGGTGTCGATCGGGCCGAGGGTGCGCCCGGCGACAGTGGCGGCGCGCTCGTCGCCCCACCAGCCGTCGTAGGCGCTCGAGCCGCGCCCGAAATCGGGGTCGGCCTCGGCGGCGACGTGGCGGTTCCACGCGGCGACGGTCGCGGCGAGCCCATCGGGATCGATGCCGGCCCTGGCCGCGAGTTCGGCGAGATCCGCGGATTCGCGGAACCATTCGGGGACCGGATCGCCGGGGGCGACGCCGAGGAAGCCGTACCGGCGCAGGTGGACGGCGTCGAAGACGATCCAGCCGGGGTCGTTGACGTAACCGCCCTTGGGATCGAGATAGTGGAAGGCGCCCGCCATCGAGTTGTACTCCGACGCCTCGTTGACGAACCGCTTGCCCGCGCGATTGACCATGATGCTGCGCGGGCGCGTCCGTTCCAGGCGCACACTGCGACTGCGCGGCTTGCCGTCGATGGTGTCGCCGGGAATCCGCACGATCGGCACCCACCAGGCTTCGCTCATCGTGCCGAGGTCCGCGCCGTGCGCCATCGCCATGCGCAGCCCGTCTCCGGTGTTGTTCGGCGGCGACACGGCGCCGTGCATGGGTCCACGCAAGTAGGAGCGGACCAGGACCGGGTCCCACTCGAATCCGCCGGTCGCCAGGACGACACCGCCGCGCGCCCGGACCGTCGATTCGCCTGCGGCCGTGACGATCCGGACCCCGCTGATCGCCCCGTCCTCGGCGATCAGTTCCGTCGCCCTGACCCCGGTCCGTGGCACGACTCCGGCGTCGAGCACCCCCGCGAGCAACCCTGCGATGAGGGCGGTTCCCGCCACGCAGAGATCGGCCGACTCGTCGGCGACCGTCGCGTGCAGCCGGGCCCGCGTCTCGGCGTCGAACCCCACGTTGCTCCAGTCCGCGGGAAAGGCGGTGATGCGGTCGCGCCATTCGCCGAGCCGGGCCGGATCGAACGCGACCGGGCTCAGCGATCGCCCGCCGCCCGGCCTGCCGCCGGGCAGCTCCGGTTTGTAATCCGGGAAGCCCTCGGCGATCTCGAAACGCACACCGCTGTGCGCCTCGACGAAGTCCACCATCGCCGCGCCGGTACGCACGAAGACCTCGACCAGCTCGTCGTCCATCGAGTCCAGGGATTGGGCGTGCAGGTAGCTCAGCGCGTCGGCCACACTCAGCGGTCCGTCGGCGCTGCGGTCGTGGGCGGGGATCCACGCGATCCCGCCCGACACCGCGCTCGTTCCGCCGACCGTGGCCGCCTTCTCGAATACGGCGACCGACGCCCCGTGCACCGCCGCGCTCAGAGCGGCGGTCAGGCCGGCGGCGCCGCTGCCGAGGACCACGACATCGACCTCGACGTCCGCCGTCGTGGCGGATCGTTCCTGCTGCTGCGAAGGCACTGCGCGATTCCTTTCGGCTGGACGGGCAAGCCCCGGGCCCACCGGCTCCGCTCATCCGAGCCGAACGCGGCGGGCGCTTCGAAGCCCTCACCGGGCCGAGAACCCGGGAGACGAGACCGCGCGGATTCGACGTGGCGCGGCCGACCCCGAGGCTTCCGCCCGGAGGAATTCATGTGGGGGAATCACGGAGCCGACCGGGACGGGCGGATGCTTCGAGCGGCTCACCAGCGGCGCCCGAGGTTCGCGAGACCTCCATTTGCAACTGAGAAGAATGGTATTCTCATCGAGCGGATGTGGCAATCCTTTCGCGGAGGAGATGTTTCTGCACCTTGCCGCTCGCCGTCCGCGGATAGTCCTCGACCTCGAACAACCGCTCCGGCCACTTCTGACGCGCGATGCCCGCCGCCGCGAAATGCGCTCGCACCTCGTCCATGGACGGCAGCGCGCGCCCAGGACGGACACGCAGCACCGCGCCGACCGCCTCCCCGAAGCGCTCGTCGGGCACGGCGACGACCACCGCTTCGGCGATCGCGGGCAACTCGGCGAGCACCTCTTCCACTTCCAGCGCGCTGACGTTCTCGCCCCCGCGAATGATCACGTCGGACTTGCGGTCGGCGATCGTCAGGCAGCCGTCCGCGTCCAGGACGCCGATGTCGCCGGTGTGGTACCAGCCGTCGTCGTCGAAGGCGGAGGCGGTGAGCTCGGGATCGGTGTAGCCGAGGCACAGATCCGGCCCGCGGCTGAGGATTTCGCCGTCCTCGGCCAACCGGATCTCGACACCCGGCATCGGCCTGCCGTCGGTGGTGAGTCGTTCCCGTTCCGGAGCCGTGTACCGGGACGCGGTGATCGACGGGTGTTCGGTGCTGCCGTAGGCGCGGAAGGGAACGAGGCCCATATCCGCGAGCCTGCGAGTCACCGAGACCGGGACCGCGGAGCCACCGAGTCCGACGTACCGGACGTGGCGGAGGTGATCGGGGGTGAACTCCGGATGATCGAGCAGGCTGGTGACGAAGTAGGGCGGTCCGCCGCCCACCGAGAGGCCATCGCTGCGCATCAGGGCCAGCGCACGGCCGGGATCCCAGACATCCGTCAGATGCACCGGTTTGGCGTGCAGCACCGGGATCAGGAACGCCCCGACCATGCCGATGAAATGCCCCACCGGGGTGGCCGTGAGCTGCTTGCCCCGATCCAGTTCGTTCTGCTCGGCGAGCTGCCTTGCTTCACATCCCAGCGTCTGATGGCTGTGCACGACGCCCTTCGGGGCGCTGGTGGTTCCCGAGGTGAAAGCGATCAGGGCGGGACTCGCCGGATCCACGGCGATCACCCCCGCCATCGGCTCGTCGGCGAGCAACTCCTCGAAGTCGATCTCCACCAGGCCGACCAGCGGGACCCGGGCGCTCACCTCGGGGTCGAAGCTCAGCTTGCCGAACCGGTGCACCGTGATGAACACCGCGGGCCGGACGACGTCGAGTATGTGCGCGACCTCCTTGCGCCCGTAGAAATGGACGATCGGCACCACCACCGCGCCGAGCAGCGCGCAGGCCCAGAAGGCCGCGGCGGCCTCCATCCAGTTGGGCAGCTGGAAAGCGATCGCGTCACCCGGACGCACGCCGCGCGTCCGCAACCCCGCGGCCAGCCTGCGAGCCACCCGCTCGACATCGGCGAAGGTGCCCGACCACGGGCGCACATCGGAATGGACTCGGAACTCGACCCCGGGGGCCGCCGCGAGACCTCGGCTCAGCAGCTCACCCAGCGTCTCCCGCCGCCACCAGCCTTCCCGCTCGTAGCGGGCTCTCAATTGCTCGGGGACCGTTCGCATCTCGACTCTCACTCACTACTCGGGCACGGCACGCGCGCGACCCTTCGACATCGGCGGCAACAACCGGGTCGCAGGACGGCAGTCGGCCGCCGGGCCGGAGCAGCCCGCGCCCATGATCGACGGAAATATCATTCTCCCCAACTGAAAGTAGTACATCCGCCACAGTCGATCGGGAGTTGCTGGAAATAGACCACTCCACCCGGAAGGCACACAGCGACTCCGTGATCGCCGACGAGATCCACGGGGCGCACGAGGCTTGCAGTGAATCTTTCGGTAGAGTACCGTTCTCATCAATGGCAAGTATAATTCTTGCCAGCGAGACGGCGGGTCGACCACGAGCTCGGCAAGCGAGCCATGCGCCCGGACAGCCCCGGCCGCGAGGCCGCCGCCCGGTGCACGGCAGACGGACCGCCTGCCCATCCCCGGGCTCACCGCAGCGTGTGCGCCTCGGCATCGCGGCAGACGCGTCACCCGTCGTCACCGCGTGGCCGTCGTGGGCCATCGAAGAGAACGGAAGGTTCAGCTGTGGGACGTGTCGAGGGCAAGGTCGCGTTCATCACCGGCGCGGCGCGCGGGCAGGGCCGCAGTCACGCGGTGCGCCTGGCCGAGGAGGGCGCCGACATCATCGCGGTCGACCTCTGCGAGGACATCGCGACCATCGGTTACGCGCTTGCGACGCCGGAGGACCTGGAGGAGACCGCGAACCTGGTCGGCAAGGCCGGACGGCGCGTCTTCGCCGCGAAGGCCGATGTGCGCAACGCCGAGCAGTTGCAGGCCGCGCTGGAGAACGGTATCCGCGAGCTGGGCCGGCTCGACATCGTCGTGGCCCAGGCGGGTATCGCGGGCATGAAGGGCGAACCGCAATTGCAGGCGTGGTCCGACGTGATCAACACCAACCTGATCGGCACCATCAACGCGATCCAGGTCTCGCTGCCGCACCTCGCCGAGGGCGCTTCGATCATCGCGACCGGCTCCACCGCCTCACTCATCGACATCTCGAAGATCGACCAGCCGGGCAAAGATCTCGGCGGCATGGCGTACGTGCACTCGAAGCGGGCGCTGACGGCCTACGTCTACGAGCTGTCGCGCCATCTGGCCCCGCGCGGCATCCGCGCCAACGTCGTTCACCCGACGAACTGCAATACCCCGATGCTGCAGAGCGAGCCGATGTATCGCTCGTTCCGTCCCGACCTCGAGCATCCGACCCGCGCCGACGCCGAACCCGCCTTCGGCGTGCAGCAGGCCATGCGCATCCCGTACGTGGAGCCCGAGGACATCAGCAACGCCATCGTCTACCTCGCCTCCGAAGAGGCCAGATACGTGACCGGCCTGCAAATTCGGGTGGACGGCGGCGGCTACCTGAAGTGGTACGACTACCACATCTGATCGGCGCAGGCCCGCGAACCCACCACGAGTGCGGAGGAACCATCAGTGAAGGTCCGAGTCGATCCGGATCGGTGTCAGGGACACACCCTGTGCGCGATCAACGCACCGGCGGCATTCGAGCTCAGCGACGTCGACGGACACGCGACGGCCATCGCCGGCGAAGTCCCGTCCGATCAGCGGGAGCAGGTGCGTGAAGCCGTGCGATCGTGCCCGGAGCGCGCCATATCCCTCTCCTGAACGCCCCGTCGCCGTCGTGCCGGCGCGCCGAATTCCGTGAGCAGCAGAGGAACATCATCGTGAGCAGTGACGACGCGGTCGCCGATCAGGACCGCAAGAAGAACCGGTACCACTTCGACCGCCACACCCCGGAATACCGGCACCGGTTCCAGGAGATCACCGAGGAACTGCACGCGAAGTGCCCGATCGCGTGGAGCGACACCTACGACGGTCACTGGGTGGCCAGCGGCGGCAACGCGGTCTTCGAGCTCGCCCGCTGCCCGCACGTCTCCAACGATCACGATCTGCACGGAGAACGCAAGGGCTACAAGGGAATCTCCATTCCGCCCGCCCGGCGCGCACAGGTCGTTCGTGGCGGCATGCTGGAGATGGACGATCCGGAGCACCGGCTCTACCGCCAGGTGCTCAATCCCTACCTCTCCCCCGCTGCGGTCCGGCGCTGGGAGCCGGTGATCGATGAGATCGTGCGGGCCAGTCTGGACGAGAAGATCGAGAGCGGGCGAATCGACTTCGTCGACGACCTCGCCAACGTCGTCCCGGCCGTGCTGACCTTGGCCATGCTCGGTATTCCGTTGCGGCAGTGGTCCATCTACAGCGAGCCGGTGCACGCCTCGGTGTACACGCCGGAGGATTCGCCGGACGCGGCGCGGGTGGCCGAGATGCACCGCGCGATGGGCATCGACCTGCTGACCAACCTCGCCGAGATCAAGCAGAATCCGCGCCCCGGCCTGGTGCGCGCGCTGACCGAGCTGCACATCGACGGCGAGCCCGCACCGGACATCGAACTTCTCGGGATGCTCGGCCTGATCATCGGCGGCGGATTCGACACCACCACCGCGCTCACCGCGCACTCGCTGGAATGGCTGTCCGACCACCCGGACCAACGCGAGCTGCTCAGCCGCGAGCGCGAGACCCTGCTCGACTCGGCCACCGAGGAGTTCCTGCGTTTCTTCACGCCCGCGCCGGGTGACGGGCGCACCATCTCGGCCGACTGCGTCGTCGAGGACACCCGCTTCCAAGAGGGTGAACGCCTGTGGCTTTCCTGGGCGATGGCCAACCGCGATCCCGCGATCTTCCCCGATCCGAACGAGGTGGTGCTGGATCGCAAGGGCAACCGGCACTTCAGCTTCGGCCTCGGCGTGCATCGCTGCATCGGGTCGAACGTCGCGCGCACCGTATTCAAGTCCATGCTCACCGCTGTGCTCGACCGGATGCCCGACTACCGCTGCGATCCCGAGGGCACCGTGCACTACGAGACCATCGGGGTCATCCAGGGCATGCGACACCTGCCCGCCACCTTCACGCCGGGACCGCGCCTGGGCGCCGGGCTGGAGGAGACCCTGGAGAAACTGCAGCGGATCTGTGACGAGCAGCAACTGGCGGCGCCGGTGACCGAGCGCCCCGACATCGCGCGGATCGACTGACGTGTACCCGCGCACACCGGGAGATATGGGATGAGAACGCTTTCCGACGGCACCAGCACCCCCGTCATCGACGCCAGCGTGCACATCTTCTTCGCCTCGAACAAGGACATGCGCGGCTTCCTGCGCGAACCGTTCTCCAGCCGCGGCATCCCGGACGCCGAGATGGATTGGTACGGCGCGCCGGGCGGGGAGTACGCCGAGGGCACCAGAGGGCCCGGCCGCGGGTACCCGGGGTCCGACCCGGACGTGGTCGGCGGGCACCTGTTCGAGACGCGTGGCGTGGACGTCGCGATCCTGCATCCCATGACCCGGGGCGTCCTGCCGGATCGGCACCTGACCACGGCGATGTTGGCCGCGCACAACGAGATGATGGTGTCGCGGTGGCTGGATTCCGGCGCGTACGCCTCCCGGTATCGCGGCACCATCCGGGTGAATCCCGAGGACATCCCGGGGGCGCTGCGCGAGATCCGCAAGTGGGCCGACCATCCCGGTGTCGTCCAGGTCGGTATCCCGTTGCAGTCGCGCGAACTGTACGGCAAGCCGCAGTTCTGGGCGTTGTGGGAGGCGGCGGCCGAGGCCGGACTGCCGGTGGCGGCGCACATCGAGACCGGCGAGAGCATCGGCTTCCCGCCCACGCCGTCCGGGCACACCCGGACCTACGAGCAGTACCTCGGGTTCATGTCGCTGAATTACGTCTATCACCTGATGAACATGATCGCCGAGGGCGTGTTCGAGCGACTGCCGTCGTTGCGGTTCGTCTGGGCCGACGGCGCGGCCGATCTGCTGACCCCGTTCACCTGGCGGATGGACACCTTCGGCAGGCCGCACCTGGAGCAGACGCCCTGGTCACCACGGATGCCCAGCGACTACCTGCCCGGTCACGTGTTCTTCGTCCAGGGCAGCCTCGACGGGCCCGGCGACACCGAATTCGCCGCCGAGTGGCTCGGTTTCACCGGCAAGGAGGACATGGTGATGTTCGGCTCCAGCTATCCGCACTGGCACTGCGGGGACGTCGCCGGACTTCCGTCCATGCTCAGCGCGCAGCAGCGCGAAAAGCTCTGTTGGCGCAACGCATCCCAGCTCTACGGAATCGACATCCCGGCCGAGTTGGTCACCGAATAGCCGCGAACAAGGGAGACGACCATGACGCTGGCCCACCAGCAGCACCGCGCCCCGGCGCCCGAGCAGGTCGCCGTCCGGGTCGTCGACTCGGACGTGCACCCCGTGCCGCGACGCCGGGAACTCGTGGAATACATCCCCGAGCCCTACCGCAGCTCGTACTTTCTCAGTCACCGGGTCGGCGAGACGATCATCTACGACGCACCCGACTACGCGCACTCCTACGCGATGCGGGTGGACACCTTTCCCGCCGACGGCGAATTCCCCGGCAGTGACCCGGAACTGGCCTTCCGGCAGCTGATCGTCGACGCGGGCTCCGACATCGCGATCCTGGAGCCGACGGTCAAGGCCACCCGGCTCCCCGAGGCCACTCAGGCACTCGCGACGGGCGTCAACCACTGGCTGGCCAACCACTGGCTGGACCCGAAGAACAACTGGCACCAGCGGTGGCGCGGCTCGATCTGCGCGGCGATCGACGACCCGCAGGGCGCGGTCCGCGAGATCGAGCACTGGGCCGGGCACCCGTACATGGCGCAGATCCTGATCAAGGCCGAACCTCGCCCGGCCTGGGGTGATCCGAAGTACGACCCGATCTGGGCGGCGGCCACCGAGCACGACCTCGTGGTCAGCTGTCACCTCGGCCGCGGCGCCTACGAGACGATGCCCATGCCGCCGGTCGGATTCCCCAGCTACAACCACGACTTCATGGTCACCTACTCGTTGCTGGCGGCGAACCAGATCATGAGCCTGATCTTCGACGGCGTGTTCGACCGCTTCCCGGCGCTGCGGATCGTGTTCGTGGAGCACGCCTTCACCTGGATCCTGCCGCTGATGTGGCGGATGGACGCCATCTACGAAGCGCGCAAGTCGTGGACCGGAATCAAGCGCAAGCCGTCGGAATACGTCAAGCAGCACATCAAGTTCACTACCCAGCCGCTGGACTATCCCGAGGACAAGACCGAACTCACCCGGGCGTTCGAATGGATGGAGGCGGACAAGATCCTGCTGTACTCCTCGGATTACCCGCACTGGACCTTCGACGATCCCCGCTGGTTGGTCAAGCATCTGCCGGAGTACGCACGCGAACGGGTGATGTACCGCAACGGCATCGAGACCTACCACCTGCCGGAGACGGTGCCCGCGATCGACGGTCAGAGGCGGGTGTTCTGAGTGCCGGACGAATCCGAGACGCCCCGGCTGGCGCAAGGGCGCGAACATGTCGTCGCGACCGTCGGCGAGATCCCCCCTGGTTCGTCCAAGGTGGTGCCGATCGGCCGGCACGGCGTCGGCGTCTACAACGTCGACGGGACGTTCTACGCCATCGCGAATTACTGCCCGCACGAGGGTGGGCCGCTGTGCGCGGGCCGCGCCCGCGGACGCACCGTCGTCGACGAGTCCGTTCCCGGCGACGCGGTCATGGTGCGGGACAAGGAATACATCTACTGCCCATGGCACCAATGGGGTTTCGAGCTGGCGACCGGCACCACCGCGGTGAAGCCCGAGTGGAGCATCCGCACCTACCCGGTCCGGATCGTCGGTGACGACGTCGTGGTCATGGCCTGAGGCGCCCGTGTGAACAGCGAAAGCGGCGCGGCCCGCGTGTCCTCGGCGGAGGTCAACGGTGGCAAGGTCGTCTACGAGATCCTCGGCGATTCCGGCGATCTCGTCGTCCTGACGCCGGGTGGCCGGTTCGGCATGGACGTGCCCGGGTTGCGCCCGCTGGCCGAAGCCATCGTCGATGGCGGATATACGGTGCTGCTGTGGGACCGCCCCAACTGCGGGGCCTCCGACGTGCAGTTCTACGGGCAGACGGAATCGCACATGCGGGCGCGCACGCTCGACGGCCTGCTCTCCGCACTGGACGCGGGCCCCTGCGTGCTGGCGGGCGGCTCCGGCGGCGCCCGCGATTCGATGCTGACGGCGATGCTGTATCCCGAGCGGGTCAGCAAGCTGGTGCTGTGGAACATCGTCGGCGGCATCTACGGGATGTTCAATCTGGGCGCCTATTACGTGCTGCCCAGCTTGCAGGTGGTACGCGGAAGCGGGGTCGCGGGTCTGCCCCGGATGCGGGAGTGGCGCGAGCGGATCGCCCAGAATCCGGCCAATGAGCAGCGCCTGCTGGACCTGGATCGCGACGAGTTCGTGAAACTGTCGCTGCGGTGGCTCGGCGCCTACGTCCCGAAGCCGGGCCAGACGATCCCCGGAGTGGACGACGAGATGTTCGACCGCATCCGCGTCCCCACGCTGATCATCCGCGGCGGGGCGGGCGACCTGGACCACCCCAAGCGCACGTCACTCGAGGTGAGCTGCTTGATCGAGGGATCCACACTGATCGATCCGCCGTGGCCGGAGGACGCCTGGGAGCGCGCGGTCGAGGATCGCGCGAGCGGAAAAGTCGCCCACTACAACCTGTTCGACACCTGGGTGCTGGCGGCGCCCGCGATCCTGAAGTTCCTGGACGGCTGATGGCCGGGCCCGCGCGCTCGATGTCCGGCGCCCGCCCGGCCTGCTCACCGGGTGTGGATGCGGACCTCGCAGTTCAGCGACGCCTCCAGGGCGGTGTGAATCCGGCTCTCGGGCACCCGTTCCAGATCGGATTCGCGCAGCGTCACCGACACCACGTCGAAGCCGTCGGCGTCCCGCGCCCGGGTGATCTCGCCGGTCACCCCGAAACCGGCGAGGACGCCGTGCGCGTCGTCATCGGTCCCCCGGCTGACGAAGGTCACCACACCGGCCGCCGGAGTGGTGCCGAACGCCGCGGCGCACACCCGCACCGCCTCGCGCACCGCCGCGTCGGGATCGTCTGTCGCGACCAGCAATTGGACTTCGCGCCGAGCGGCGAGCTCGCCCGGCAGATCGCTGCCCTGCGTCTCGGCCGGAATCGAGGCGGCGTGCACGCGCAATGCCCGCATCCCGGCCGCCAGCTGCGCAGTGGTGAGCTGCCCGGCCGGGTCGACATTGATACGCAGCACTGCGGTTCTCATGTCCGCAAGCGTAACCGCCGAGACCGGAGAAGATCGTTCCGGTTTGCGACCCACCATCAGCCAGAAGAGGTTGCCATGCAAGAAACTGTCGAGCCGGTCACCGGGCTCATCGTGGCTCCGGCGCCCGGTTGCGCGCCCCGCCTGCTGCGGGCGGACGGCGACGGCGAAGACCTCGCCGCATACCGCGAGGCCGGTGGCTACCGGGCGCTCGGCTCCGTAGACACGGTGCTGGCGCAGGTGCGGCACAGCGGACTGCTCGGCCGCGGCGGCGCGGCGTTCCCGATCGCGGTCAAACTGGGCGGCGTCCGGGAAGCCGGGCTGCGCGGGAACGAGACCGTGGTCGTGGCCAACGGCGAGGAAGGTGAGCCCGCCTCGGTCAAGGACAAATGGCTGATGCGTCACCGCCCGCACCTCGTCCTGGACGGGGTGCGGCTGGCGGCCGGAATCGTCGGCGCGCGGCGCGCCTACGTCTACGTCTCGGACCCTCGGTCCGCGCGCCGGATCGACGCCGCGCTGACCGAACTGGACGCGGCCGGCCTCGACGAGGTCGCCATCGAACTCGTCACCGTGGCCCCGGCCTATGTCGCCGGGGAGGAGACCGCGGCGGTGCGTGCCATCAACGGTGGCCCCGCCAAGCCCTCGGACAAGCCCCCACGCCCGTTCCAACAAGGCGTCGACGGACTGCCGACGGTGGTCAGCAACGTGGAGACCTTGGCGCATCTGTCATTCGTCCACCGGTACGGCGGTGCGGCATTCCGTGAGGTGGGCACCGCGTATTCGCCGGGCACTTTTCTGGCCACCGTCACCGGCGGCGCGCGTCCGCCCGCGCTGTACGAGCTGCCGCACGGCACGAGGTTCACCGATGTGCTCGCCCTGCACGGCCTGGCGCCCGAGGAAGTGCGCGGCGCTCTGCTGGGCGGCTATTTCGGGGGCATGGTGGATCGTGCGGTGCTCACCGCCACTTTGGACCACGAAACGATCCGCGCCCTCGGCAGCGGCCTGGGGTGCGGGGCGATCTCGTTGCTCACCGGCGAGTGCCCGGTCGCCGTGGCGGCGGCCGTGCTGAGCTACTTCGACCGCGAGAACGCGGGCCAGTGCGGATCCTGCTTCAACGGCACCGCGGCTATGGCGGCGGCGACCACCGCGCTGCGCGACGGACTCGCCACCGCCGCGGACATCGAACGACTGGAGCGATGGTCGGTGGTGCTGCGCGGGCGCGGCGCATGCGGCACCTTGGACGGCGCGGCCAACGCCGCGGCCACGCTGCTGGCGCGATTCTCCGCGGAGGTCACCGCACATCTCGAAGGCCGGTGCTCCATCTGCGCCGGCGGTGCCTACCTGGCCGACCGGCCGTTCGACGTGGAAGCGGTGATGCAGGCATGAGAATTCGGCTCGATCGGACGCTGTGCGACGGATTCGGCCTGTGCGCCAAGCACGCGCCCGCCCATTTCTCGCTCGACGACTGGGGCTACGCGGCCCTGGAAGGAACCGGCGTCGTGGCGGCGGCAGACCAGGACGGGGTGCTGCGCGCGCTGCTGGATTGCCCGGTCCACGCCATCATCGCCGTCCCCGAGCCCGAAACCGGCCCTCCCCCGGCGACTTCGGCGGCGCAGCCGCTCGGGCAGGAGCCGCCGCGATGAGCGAGCAGCACGACATCGGCGTGCGCCGACACCTCAGGTCCGGCGACACCGGCACGTCGCACGGCCGGCCACCACCACTGCGAGACGAAAGCGGCGCGATGAGAATCGAAGTCGATTACCGCACCTGCGAGAGCAACGGCATCTGCATGGGCATCATCCCAGAGGTGTTCGAGCTGGACGACAAGGACGAATTGCACCTCCTGCAGTCGGAGGTGACCCCGGACGTCGAATCGCGCGTGCGCGACGCGGTAGCGCAATGCCCGCGCGCGGCCGTCTCGCTCGTCGAGTGAGCCGGGTGAGCGCCCGTCCACCGTCCGGAGCACCCGTCACTGCCGGGGCAGACCCAGGATGCGCTCGGCGATGATGTTGCGCTGGATCTCCGACGTGCCGCCCGCGATAGTTCCCGCGAAGCTGCGTACGAATCGCTCGAACCATCCCGGCGCGGTCTCCTCCAGATTGAACACGCTGTGCCGCGCGGTGATATCGGGGTGCGCCAGCCCGCTCGTCCCCGCGGCCGCCAACGCGTGTTCGGCCCCGCGTTGCACGGCTTCGGAACCCAGCAGTTTCAGCACCGAGAGTCCGGGTCCGGCGTCCTCACCGCGCGCCGCCTTGGCCAGGGCGTCCGATCCGAGCAGGCGCAGCGCGTGCGCGTCGAGGACGAGTTCGGCGTAACGATCGGCGGCCACGGCGGTATCCGGCCGGAAATCGGCCAGCAGACCGTCCAGCCGATCCGCGAAGCTGAGCCACAGCAGCGTGCGCTCGTGCCCGAGCGACCCGTTGGCGACCCGCCAGCCCTGGTTCAGCTCACCGACCAGGTTCTCGGCGGGTACCTCGACCTCGGTGAAGAACACCTCGTTGAAATCGAGGTCCGCCGGGTCGCAGACCGAGGCGAACGGCCTGCGGCGCACCCCGGGCAGATCGGTGGGGATGAGCAGGGCCGAGATTCCCCGGTGCTTCGGCGCGTCGGGATCGGTCCGCACGAACGCGAGCAGCACATCGGCATCGTGCGCACCCGAGGTCCAGATCTTGTGCCCGTCGACGACGAAATGGTCGCCGCGCAACACCGCCCGGGTGCGCAGACCCGCCAGGTCCGAGCCCGCCTCCGGCTCACTCATCCCGAGTGCGGCGGTGCGGTCGCCGCGCAGGATCGGTATCGCCCAGCGCTGCCGCTGCTCCGGCGTCCCGAAGGTGATCAGGGAGGCGGCGACGATACCGACGCCTTGCGGATTGAAGTTCTCGTAGACGCGCCGTCGGGCCAGTTCCTCGCGGTGCACGTATTGCTGCAGGATCCCCGCATCGCGGCCGCCGAACTCCGGTGGGTTGCCCGGCACCAGCCAACCGTGCTCGAACAGCAGCCGCTGCCACTGCCGCGCCCACTCCGGGACATGGGCGGTCGATCGCGGGCGCTCGCCCGCCGCGGCTTCCGGCGGCAGGTGCCGGTCGAGGAACTCGACGAACTCGGCGCGGAACGCCTCCACATCGTCATCGAAGGTCAGTTGCACGGTACTGCCTCGCAATCGTCGCGCGATGCTCGTCGGCGCCGCCGAGGAGCAGTTCCCCGGCCTTGGCCCGTTTCAACGCGAACTGCACATCGTTCTCCCAGGTGTAGCCCATGGCGCCGAAGAGTTGCAGGCCGTTGCGGAAGACCACCGCTTGGCACTCGCCCGCGGCCGCCTTGGCCATCACGGCGGCCAGATGCCGCCGCGGGTCGTCGGCGGAGATGGTCAGCGCGGCCCAGTAGGTCAGCGCGCGGGCGCGCTGAACGGCCACATGCATGTCGGCGGCCTTGTGCGCGACGGCTTGGAACGCGCCGATCGGCGCGCCGAACTGGCGGCGCACGCGCACGTGCTCCACGACCAGATCCAGCACTCGCTGACACGCGCCGACCATCGTGGCCGCGAGCCCGGTCAGGGCTATCTCCCTGGCTTGTCGCACATCGCGGTGCACCCGGTCGGACGGGCCGACGCGCACCTGCTCCAGCGTCACCTGCGCCACGTGCAGCAGCGGGTCGAACACCGTGACCCGGCGGGCGGCGACCCGGTCGGCGGGAACCACGAATACCCCGGCCCCGGTCGCGACGGCCAACCGTTCGGCGCGGTCGCCGTCGAGCACGTGAGCGGTGCCGTCGAGCGTCCACCCC
The DNA here is from genome assembly GCF_015477775.1 of Nocardia abscessus. Taxonomy (GTDB): domain Bacteria; phylum Actinomycetota; class Actinomycetes; order Mycobacteriales; family Mycobacteriaceae; genus Nocardia; species Nocardia abscessus_A. The sequence continues at coordinate 29,657 of NZ_JADLQO010000026.1, forward strand.
GAGCCGTCGCGCCGCGCCGAGATGCCGTCGAACACCGCGGATGCCGCCGTCGCGGGGTGGGCGTCACCGGCCAAGGGCGCGTAGTGGGTCATCGTGGCCAGGTACGGGGTGGGATCGGTGGCCCGCCCCAGTTCCTCCAGCACGATCGTCAGCTCGACCGTCTCGGCCGGATCGGTGAGCGAGGTCCAACCCTGGTCGAGATAGACCTTCCACAGGGGTCCGGGATCCGCGCCACGATCGGCGATGTCCCTGATCAGCGCGACGGGACAGTGCCTCGCGACCACCTCGCGAACGGTGTCCTGCCACAACCGCTGATCGGCGTCGAACTCCAGCAACATCCGATCGCCCTCCTCGACGTTGTCCGGAACCACTTCCCTCGACCTAACGCGAGAATATAGTTCTTCACTAACGATAATAGTAGTTTCAATTCGCAGATGCTAACGCCTGAAGAGGAAGAATCATGATTCCGAGCGAGTATCATGCGCTGATGCATGGTTTGCGACGGGTGCGAACGAGTCGGCGCGCGGGGCGTGGCGGCCATGACTGATGTGGAGGGGCGGCGTGAACCCGCCTGGAAACAGCGTGCCGTGGAACGGTCGCTGCGCACGGCCAAGCTGCGGGCCGGTCAGCGGGTACAGCGCTTCCTGGACGCCGCGCAGGCGATCATCACCGAGAAGGGCAGTACGGATTTCACGGTGCAGGAGGTCGTCGACCGGTCGCGACAGTCCTTGCGTAGCTTCTATCTGCAATTCGACGGCAAGCACGAACTGTTGCTCGCGTTGTACGAGGACGCGCTGGGCCGCACGGTCGAGCAGATCCGCGCGGCCACGATCAACAGCGGCGAGCCGCTGGACCGGCTGCGGACGGCGGTGGAGTTGCTGTTCCAGCTGTGCAGGCCGGATCCGGACGCACGGCGGCCGCTGTTCACCGAGTTCTCACCGCAATTGCTGAGTTCCCATCCCGCGGAGGTACGGATGGCGCACGCCTCGCTGTTCGCGCTGTTCGCCGATTTGATGACCGAGGCGCAGGCGGCGGGCAGGCTGACCGCCGCCGCCAATCCGCGCAGGCTCGCGGCGATGATCATGCACACGGTGATGTTCACCTCGCAGCCCGCGAACGCGGATCCCGAGGCTCGGCCGCTCACTCCCGAGGAGGTCTGGAACTTTTGCGCCCACGGCATCACGGGCCAGCGCACCACGACTTGAGCGAGAATTATCCTCTCCATTATCGAGAATGTAGTTTACACTACCGGTGTGCCCTGGCGGATTCAGCGCCACACTTCGAGGAGGTCAGCCGGTGGCTTACGTCATCACCCAGAACTGCTGCAAAGACGCCAGCTGCGTCGCGGCATGCCCGGTGGACTGCATCCGGCCCGTGGGCGACGAGCGCGGCACGCAGATGCTGTTCATCGATCCGGAGACCTGTATCGACTGCGGCGCTTGCGCGGACGAGTGCCCGGTCGACGCGATCTATTCCGAGTTCGACCTGCCGCCCGAGATGGAACGGTTCCGGGAGATCAACGCGGCGTACTTCCGGCACCACCCCCTGGAACCCGGGATGATCGAGCCGCTGACCAAACGCACATCGATCGAGCCGGGCGCGCTGCGTGTCGCCATCGTCGGCGCGGGGCCCGCGGCCTGCTACGCCGCGGCCGAACTGCTGGAGATCGGCGGCGTCGATGTCGATCTGTTCGAGCGCTTGCCCACCCCGTTCGGCCTGATCCGGGCCGGTGTGGCGCCCGACCATCAGCGCACCAAGTCGGTGGTGCGGATCTTCGATGCCGCCTTCGCCGACAGCCGCTTCGGCTGCCACCTCAACGTGGAGATCGGAAAGACGCTGACCCATGCCGATCTGCTCGCCCACCATCACGCGGTGATCTACGCCGTCGGGGCCTCCGCGAGCCGCGACCTCGGTATCCCCGGAGAGCACCTGCCGGGCCATCACGCGGCCGCCGAGTTCGTCGGCTGGTACAACGGCCACCCCGACCACGCCGGGCGCCGGTTCGACCTGTCGGCGCGCCGGGCGGTCGTCGTGGGGAACGGCAACGTCGCGCTCGACGTGGCCCGAGTGCTGCTGATGTCACCGCAGGACCTCGCCGCCACCGACATCGCCGAATACGCGCTGGAGGCGCTGGCGCACAGTCACATCGAGGAGGTGATCGTACTCGGCAGGCGCGGTCCGCGCGACGCCGCGTTCTCGGTGGGCGAGTTCCACGCGCTCGGACATCTGACCGGCATCGACGTGATCATCGAAGGCGGCGACCTCACGGCGCACCCGGACGACGATGTGGAGACGGCGCTCAAACTGGAGATCGCCCGCGAATTCGCCGCGCGTCCGGCGACCGAGGGCCACAAGCGGATCGTGTTCCGGTTCCTCACCTCGCCGGCCGAGATCGTCGGCGAGGAACACGTGGCAGAACTGCGCACCGTGCGCAATCGGATCACCGAGGACGGAACATTCGTCGCGGGCTCCGTCGGCGGCGAGACGGCTTCGATCGAGACGTCGCTGGTGCTTCGATCCATCGGTTACCAGGGCGATCCGGTCGGCGGCCTGCCGTACGACGCGCGCACCGGCACCGTGCCGAACCAGCAGGGCCGCGTCGTCGACGACACCGGCGCCGCCCTGCCGGGTGTCTACGTCGCCGGATGGATCAAACGCGGGCCGCGCGGTGTCATCGGGACCAACCGCGCTTGCGCCGCGGAAACCGTCGCGGCGCTGCTGGCCGATTTCCACCGTGGGGCACTGGATCGGCAGGTAGGCGACCGGGAAGCATTGCGCGCGCGGATGATCGAGCGCGGCGCCGATGCCGTCGGATGGACGGGATGGCGTGCCATCGATGCCGCGGAGCGCGAGCGCGGCGCCGCGGCCACCCGCCCCCGCGTCAAATTCTTCTCCGTGGACGAGATGCTGGCGGTGGCACGGCGTTGATACCGGCGACCCGGGGGCGTCGCGCTCGATGCGGCGACGCCCCTGGGCCGTGGCTCAGTCCGCGGTTTGCCCCGCACCCCTGGCACGCCACACCGACACGGCCAGCGTCGAGACATCCAGTGCCTTGCTGAGTTCGATCTCCCCGTTACCCGCGCGGGACAGAAACGCCTGCACAACCTTGTCCGGATCATCACTCAGCTCGTACACCGCGAGATACCGGTGCGCGGGTGCCGCGGCGTTCCCGCCGGGCAGGGCGGCGGGCACGAGTTCGAAGCGCTGCCCGCTCGACACGCCCGGCACGGCGACCACCTCGGCGAGGTGCTTGGTGTCGTACCACTCGTTGAACTCCTCGTCCTGCCCCGCCACGGCGTTGGAGAACACCAGCATCTTCGATTCCGCCACGTTTCGCGTCCTTCCGCTCCGTCTCCCTGCCTCGGCTGCGCCGGGCTCTCGAGACGATGAGAATATTACTTTCTGATCGTAAGAATCTTGCTTGCAGAGTGCGCGGGAAACGGCGACGGGCCGAGCGGGCGCCGCATTGCGGCGATTCGCACGACCCACAGCCGATCGGGGACCGGTCAGTCGCTGGCCGGGAGGGGCTTGGCTTCTTTCAGCGCCAACCGGGTGGCGCCGACGCTGAGCGTGCCGGCCCCGGCCTTCGTCACCAGAATCTCGGCGCCGGAATCGTCGACGTAGCGCTTTCCCAGCAGATTGCCGTCGGCGAAGTCCGCTGCCGGCTCGGCGCCGGTGGTGCGTTCCGCGCCGATCGGGACCATCGGAACACCCCCGGCGCGAAGATCGTCGAGACTGTCCGCGGCCTTCACTACGATCACCTCGGTGTCGCACACCTGACTGCGCAGGCGAGTGCCGTTCTTGACCATTGTCATCCTTTCCTGACGGTGACTACGTAGTGGCGGCGACATCCGCCGCGGGCCGTGAGCCGTACTCCTCGACGAGTTCGCGGCGCAGCACCTTTCCGGTCGGTGTCGTGGGCAACGAATCGCGGAACACGACCAGGTCGGGCGTGCGTGAGCCGCGCAGCCCGGCCCGGACGTAGTCGCGCAGCGCGGCGGGATCGGGTGTCGCGCCGTCGGCGGGCACCACCACCGCCACGATGATCTGGCCCCACTGCGCGTCCTCCACGCCGATGACCGCGACCTCGCGCACCGCGGGATGCTCGACCAGCACATCCTCGATCTCGGCAGGCGCGATGTTCTCGCCGCCACGGATGATCGTGTCGTCGGAGCGGCCGCCGATGAACAGGTAGCCGTCGGCGTCGAGCATCGCGACGTCCTTGGTCGGGAACCATCCCTCGTCGTCCAGCACCGACCCGATCCCGGTGTACCGGCCGGACACCTGCGGCCCTCGTACGAACAACTCCCCCGTCGCGCCCGCGGATATTACTCGGCCGCTGTCGTCCCGGATCTGCACCTCGATTCCTGGCACCGGCTGACCCACGGAGCCGAGCCGCCGCGCGACCGCCGGGTCGGCGGAGCGGTGCGCGGCCCGGTGGTCCTCCGGTCCCAGCACCGCGATCGTGGAACTGGTTTCGGTCAGGCCGTAGGCGTTGACGAAGCCCACCTCGGGCAGCAGGTCGAGCGCCTTACGGACCAGCGGCAGCGCGACCTTCGATCCGCCGTAGGCGAGATTACGCAGGGTGGGCAACCGTGCACCGGAGCGCTCCAGTTCGGTCACGATGCGATCGAGCATGGTCGGGACCACGGTCGCGGTGGTGACCCCCGCGTCGGCGACCAACTCGATCCATCGCGCGGCGTCGAAGTTGCGCAAGTACACCATCGTCCGGCCCGCGTACAGGTTGGAGAGCGCGGCGCCGATACCGGCGATGTGATAGGGCGGCACACAGATCAGCGCGGCATCCGCGGGTCCAGCCGAGTCGAAGTCGACCGTCCCGGTGATGTAGCTGACCAGATTGTTGTGCGAGAGCTCGACCGCTTTGGGCCGCGAGGTCGTCCCCGAGGTGAACAGCACCACGGCCACCTGGTCGGGGTCGGGCGGCTCGGCGTCCACGAGCGCATCGGCGGCGACGGCCGCATCGGCGAATGCCCGCGACCGCATGATCCTGCCTCCGAAGGAGGCGACGATGTCGTGGTACTCGTCGTCGCAAACCACCAGCGGATCATCGAGCCGAGCGATCAGCTCACGTAAGGAGTCGGCGCCGAGCCGATAGTTCAAGGGCGTGAAGGGAATTCCGGCCCCTGCCGCAGCGAAGATCAGCAGCGGGAGCAGATGGCCGCCGGTCCCCACATAGGCCACGCTCCGTGCGCCGGAGTCCCCGATCACCGCCGCGCCGCCCCGCGCCCGCGCGTTCAGCTCGGACGCGGTCCAGCGCACCTCGTCGCACACCACCGCAGGCCGGTCCGGGTTGCTCGAGGCAGCCATGTCCAGCAAGAGCGAAACGCTCATTCCGCACCCTCTCCGCGAGCGCCTGCCGGGCGCACAACGATATTGGCATTCTCGTCAGCGGAGAATAGCATATCCATGCGAGGTGGCCGCAGCCCGCGACGATCCGATCGGCCGACACCGGCGCAGCGCATCGACAACCGCCTCGCGCGGGAACGGCCGACCCGCCATCCGCACCGAGCGGACACCCCGGGGCATCGGGCGATGCGTGGGCCGAACCCTCGCCGAGCCTTAACCCGCCACTCTCGACGAATCTATACGGAAACAACATTTACGCAGCAAAAGCGATAAGCACACCGTCTACATCGCCCATCTGCGAGCTGAGTCACAGTCCTCTGTGATAACTTCATTCTCACTGTTTGCCCTACCCATCCGGATCTGACGACGGCCGAGTCGGCTCGCGCGATCCGTTGCGATGCCGCGGAGGTGGTGATGAGCCCGAGGACCGGAACCAACGTGACTTCACCACCCGAACCCGACGGCGACGAACGGGTCTCCGGCGGCGACGCCGATGTCGACGAACTCGCGCTGGCCGCCGAGGCGGCGGAGGCGGAGGCACAGGCGGCCGAGGCGCGCGCCGCAGCGGCCCGCGCACGGGTGCGCGTAGCCGAGGCGCGCCGCAGCGCGGGCGCCGTTTCGAGGCGCACCGACAGCACCGGTCCCGCGGAGTCGGAAGGGCAGCCGAAGAACTCGGACCCGGCCGACGAGGCCGACGATCCCGGAAACGATCACGCTCCGGGTGGCCGTTCCGACACCGACCCGACGGGCGGCGCACAGGCGAGCGCGTCGGCCGGGGAGAACCGCGACGCCACCGCGGATACCGCCGAGCCCGAATCCCTTCCGCGCCGCGCGCGGCTCCGCGGCATCATCACCGAGCGTCTGCACCGCCGCTCCGCGATGGTCGTCGGCGCCATCGCCGTGATCGCACTCGCGCTCGCGGGCAGCGGATACACGGTGTGGCACCATCACGAAGCCACCGAGAAAGACCGGCGCGCAGCCGAGTTCACCGCCGCCGCACGGCAGGGAGTGGTGGCCTTGACGACGCTCGACTTCAACCGGGCGAAAGAGGACGTGCAGCGGGTCCTGGACAACTCCACCGGGCCCTTTCGCGGCGACTTCCAGGCACGAGCCGCGGATTTCACGACCGTGGTCCAGCAGTCGCAGGTCGCCACGGAGGGCAAGGTGAACGCCAGCGCGATCGAGTCGATGACGGAGGACTCCGCGGTCGTACTCGTCGCCGCGACGTCACAGGTCACCAATTCCGCGGGTGCGCGACAGGAGCCGCGCGCCTGGCGATTGAGCGTGACGGTGAGCCGGGACGGAGATCAGCTCAAGATGTCCAAAGTCGAGTTCGTCCCATGACCGCTGACAGCACATCGGTCGTCGCGGGAGCGGCCGCATCGAAGCAGGAAGCGCGGGCGCGGTACGGGCTGGCCCTGCTCGCGATCCTCGTCGTCGCCGCGGTCGCGACCGCCGCGTGTCTGTTCTTCCTCCAATACCGGCCGGACAGCCGCGCCGACGACGACAACGCCGCGGCGCTCGACGCCGCCTCCCGCGGCACGGTCGCGTTGCTGTCCTACGCGCCGGAAACCCTCGACCATGACCTCGGCGCGGCGGAGTCCTTCCTGACCGGCGACTTCCTGGCGTACTACAGCCAGTTCACCCAGCAGGTGGTGGCACCGGCCGCCAAGCAGAAGTCGGTCCGGACGATCGCGACCGTCGTCCGCGCGGCGGTGTCGGAACTGCGCACGGACGAGGCGGTGGTCCTGGTGTTCATCAACCAGACCACCACGAGTGCGGAGAAGCCCGATCCGGCGCTGGCCGCCAGCAGCGTCCGGGTCACGCTGCGCAAGGCCGACGACGCCTGGCGGATCTCGGCGTTCGACCCGGTCTAGCCCCTCCGTAGCCTGGCGCCGCGCCGCTGGGGAAATTTCATTCTCTTTTCCGGAGAACAGGTTACAATTTAGGTATGCCTGACCTCTGGAGCGAGCTGCTCGCCTGTCTCGACCTCCGCCAGCGGCCGACGTCTCCGTCGCCCGGAGCGGCGGACACCCGCCCCGGAGCCGGAGGCCGCCGCCGGGAGACCCTGACCGTCTACGAGGGATCGAGTCAGCGGCTGGACCACGGTTGGCTGTACGGCGGGCAGTTGCTGGCGCAGATCGTGCGGGCGGCCATGTGCGCCTGCCCCGCCAAGGCCGTCAAATCCCTGCACGTGGTGTCCGCCCACGAAGGCAAGGGCGATGCCCCCGTCTTCTACATCGTGCAGCGCCAGCACGAAGGCCGCTCGTTCGCGGCGCTCACGGTCACGGCCCGGCAGAAACGAGACATCGTCGCCACAGCGGTCGTCTCGATGCACGCTCACGAGGACGGCCCGGAACACCAGACCGTTCCGGACATTCCAGAGGTGCCCGGACCGCGGCACCACACCGAGGTACCCATCCTGCCGTGGGAGACCCGGTCGACCGCCGATCTGAACTCGACAGGCACGCACCCGCCCGACTACGAGCTGTGGATGCGAACCCCACGGGTAGCCGACGAATTCGGCGCCGCCCTGGCCGCCTACGCCACCGACTCGAGTCCGATCGGAACCGCCCTGCGTCCATTGAAAGGCGTCGGCCAGAGCGGCAACGGCACCGCGTTCACCTCGGCGACGACCACCCACTCGGTCTGGTTCCACCGCGCGTTCCGCACCGACGACTGGTTGCTGCTGCGCCACCACAGCCCGCTCGTCGCGCACGGCCGCTGTTTCGGCAAAGGCGACATCCTCACGCAGGACGGGACGCTCGTCGCCTCGTTCGCCCAGGAGGGCCTGCTGCGGTTCCGCCCGTGACCAGCCTCCCGCCCCCCCTCGACGCACGGAACGGACGAGCCATGGACCCGAATCCCCAGTCCCGCCCCTACCGAGTCGTCCAGTGGGCAACCGGTGGCGTCGGTGCGCACGCGCTGCGCGCCGTGCTGGATCATCCCGATCTCGTGCTCGCGGGTGTGCGGGTCCACGATCCCGCCAAGGCCGGCCTCGACGCGGGCGCCCTGTGCGGATCGGGCGTCACCACCGGCGTCGCGGCCACCACGGACGTCGAGGAGGTCCTGGCACTCGGTGCGGACTGCGTGCTGTACATGCCGCGGCTGTTCGACGTCGACGACGTCTGCCGTCTTCTGGTGGCCGGCGTCAACGTGGTCACTACCCACGGCGACCTCCGGCACCCGGACACCGTCGACCCCGAGGTGTGCGCCCGCGTCGAAGCCGCATGCTGGTTCGGCGGCGCCTCGATCCTGAGCACCGGCATCGCTCCCGGCTTCGTCACCGAAACCCTTCCCGTCGCGCTCAGTTCGATCCAGCGCAGCATCGACCGGATGTCGATCGAGGAGAGCGTCGACCTCGCCCGGCCGGGGACGTCGCGGTTGCTCTTGGAGACAATGGGTTTCGGCGCCGCACCCGCGCCGTTCGACGAACAGCGCCTGGCTCACGCGGAACAGACCTTCGGCCCCTCGCTGCGGCTGGTCGCCGACGCCGTCCGGCTGCCCCTCGACGCGTTCGACGTCCTCGGCGAGGTGGCGCTCGCCGAGGGCGACGTACCGCTCGAGTTCACCACGCTCGCGGCGGGAACGGTGGCCGCACAGCGCATCACGGTCTCCGGGCGGGGCGGCGGTCGGGTCCTGCTGCGATTGCGGTCCACCTGGTACTGCACCTCCGCGCTTCGGCCCGCGTGGCCGGTACGCGCCACCGGATGGCATGTGGCGATCGACGGCGAGACTCCGATCGAGATGGATCTGCGCTATCCGGTGGACCCGAGCGGGATGAGCGCCATCTCGCCGCGGTATGCCGCCAACCGCGCCGTCAACGCCGTCGCGTACCTGTGCGCCGCGCCACCGGGTATCCGCACCACGCTCGACTTACCCCCGCTCACCGCGAATCTGGGCTGATTCGCGGCCTGCGGCGTCCTCATCGCGGCCTGAACGGGAGGGCGGCCACGTCCTCGGTCCCGAACCACGCCTGCGCCCAGGCGATAAGCGCGACGATCGCGGCGCCAGGCGACGCCGCACGAGCCTGCGTCCAGCTTCGTGATCACAATGAGCGGAATGGTCATATTCAAATTCGAGAGTGGTATTCTCATTGCATGAACGACGGAGGGGTGCCCGCCCGGCACAGCGGAACCGGCGCCACACGAGGCGATTTCGCGCCCGACGAGCCACATGCACACACTCCGGCGCCGGCGCACACCCCGGAGGCCGCGCGGCCGGGCGCGCCACGAGCCCGCGAGCTTCGCGGTCGCTTGTGGAAACACAGCCGGCCGTCGCGGGCGGACGCGCCGAACAGCGACGCCCCGCTGCGCGTGACGGTCCGAGACGTGCTGGACTACTTCGCCAAATGCCCCGAGTGCGGATACCCCGCGCAGGCGTCGGCCACGGTCCGGGAACTGCGCGACGGACGGATCGAGACCGAGGTTCGACCCAGTTGCGGGCTTCCCTGCGGCTGGCAGGGAAGCCCGCAGATCTCCATGAGCGGAACCGGCTCGGCTCCGGCGCGGCAATAGACCGCGAACCCGTCGCGGCGCCCGGACAGGCCGGGCGCCTTTCGCTGCCCGCGTTCGTCTTTCGCGTTCAGCCCACGGCGACGAGATCGGTGCCGCCCCACAGTCCGGTAAGCAGCAGCTCCCCGCTGCGGAACATCTCCGCCTCGGCGATGCCGGCGGCCGGCACGCCCGCCGCCGCCAACGCACAGCCCTTGAACGCCTGCGCGGCGACGCTCAGCCGATGATGCACCGCGCCCAGTCTGCCGTCGAGTTCCTCGGGCAGATCCTCGCCCCACAGCGCGACTTCGATCAGACCGTGATCCAAGCAGTCCAGCACCCCGTGCCGGACGCGGGCGTCGGAGGCGAACAACTCCGGCGCCACCGCCACCGCATGCGGCCAGGTGTCGTGCACCGGCGTCGCCAGCGAACCCTCGAGATCCAGGACGGTGGCGCCGAGAATCTGCAGCGGTCGCACGTCGGAGCAGTCGGCCAGCAGCACGGTGACCTCCCAGCCCGCCATCGTCCGGTCGCACAGCCAGCCGCCCGCATGCCGCACCACGTCGACAGCCGTCGCGGCGACGACGGCGAGCCGGTATCGCAGCAGGTGCTTGCGCGCGTGCGCGCGCCACCCGGCGACCGAATGCGCTCCACCGAAGCTCTGGTCGGAGTCGAAGTATTGAGCAGCCATGCTCACCCTCCCTGCACTGGGCCCATCGGCCGATCTCGAGCGGTGGGGCCGTGCCCCGCGGAGGTGACCGATTGTGTTCGGCAGCACACTCTCGTGTAATGAAACGTAGCTTCTCTTTAAGAGAGAATCAATACGCAAAGTGTCGCATCGAGGGGCCTGCACGGCCCATACGTTCGGAGCGGACCGCCAGCCCCTCCGTGCAACACGCAGCCTCGCACACCCGCCCGACCCGTGCATTGACTACGATCCGCCCCTTTGGAAATCTAATAGTCGAATTTGAGAGTTAGATTCTCTTAACTGACAGGAGAAAGCCCATGAGTGTGACCCCGCTTCCGGAGGACCAATGGGACGACGCGGTGGATGCCGCACTGTCCCGCATGCTGCCCGCGGATCGCCGCAACCCACGCGCGGCGGGAAACGCACTCGCGACGATGGTCCGCCATCCTGCCCTCACGAAGGCTTTCCTGGGCTTCAACGTCCATCTGCTGTTCGGGTCGACATTGGCGCCACGATTGCGGGAACTCGCCATCCTGCGGGTCGCCCACCAGCGCGGCTGCGAGTACGAATGGCACCACCACGTCCGGATGGGCGCCGAGGCCGGGCTGACCGAGGGCGATATCGCCGCGGCCCGAGGCGAGGCAGCCACCGCGGACGAGTTCGACCGCCTGCTGCTGCGGGCGGTGGACGAACTCGGGGAGAAATCAGCGCTGTCCGAGGAGACCTGGGCCGCCCTGGGCGAACGTCTCGATGAGCGGCAACGCATGGATCTCGTCTTCACGGTCGGCGGATACACGACGTTGGCGATGGCCTTCAACACCTTCGGCGTGCAGGTCGAACACTAGCGGCCGCGCCGACCCGGCGATCCCGGCGAGATCCCCGGGTCGGCATGGTGTTCCGGGGGGGTCAGCCGCGCGGCAGGCCGAGCACTCGTTCCGCGATGATCGTGCGCTGGATCTCCGAGGTGCCGCCTGCGATGGTGCCCGCGAAACTCCGGATGTAGCGCTCGAACCAACCGGACGAGAAGTGGTCCAGATTCAAGGGATTCGGGCGTGAACTCATCGCGGGGTGGGCCAGCCCGTCCACCCCGACGGCGTTCAGCGCCTGTTCCGACGCCGATTGCACGGCTTCCGAACCGAGGACTTTGAGGATCGAGAGCGCAGGCACGTCCTGTTCGCCGCGCGCCTCCCGCGCCAGAGCCGCCGACCCGAGCAACCGCAGGGCGTGCGAGTCCATCACCAGCTTGGCGTAGGCGTCGCGGTCGAGCACGGTCCGCGGGCGGAAGTCCCCGAGCAGGTCCCCGAGCCGGTCGGCGTATCCCAGCCACAGCAGCGTGCGTTCGTGACCGAGTGAGCCGGTGGCCACCGACCAGCCCTGGTTCGGCGCGCCGATCAGATTCGCGGCCGGGATCCGGACGCCTTCGAAATAGACCTCGTTGAAATCCAGGTCGTCCGGCGAGCACACCGACGGAAACGGACGTCGGGTGACCCCGGGAATGTCGGTCGGGATCAGCAGAACGCTGATCCCTCGATGCTTCGCAGCGGCGGGATCGGTGCGGACGAAAGTCAGCAGCACGTCGGCGTCGTGCGCACCGGAGGTCCACACCTTCTGCCCATCGACCACGTAGTCGTCTCCGTCCCGCACCGCCCTGGTGCGCAGCGAGGCCAGATCCGACCCCGCTCCCGGCTCGCTCATCCCGAGCGCCGCGGTGATCTCGGCCCGCAGGATCGGCACCGCCCAGCGCCGCTTCTGCTCCTCGGTGCCGAACGACAGCAGCGAGGCCGCCACGATGCCCACACCTTGCGGATTGAAGCTGTGATAGATCCGCCGCTTGGACAGTTCCTCCAGGTGCACGTACTGCTGCAGCACCGTGGCATTGCGCCCACCGAACTCCGGCGGATTCGCCGGGAGCAGCCAGCCGTTGTCGAACAGCAGACGTTGCCACCGACGCGCCCATTCCGGTACGTGCGCACTGGATTTCGAGCGCTCCGCCGCGTCGGCCTCGCCGGGTAGATGCTCGGTCAGGAACGCGACGAACTCGGCGCGGAATGCCTCGACGTCGGGATCAAAGGTGAGCTGCACGGTATTCCTCCACGATGAGCGCTCGGTGCTCGGCCGCGCCGCCGAGCATCAGCTCGCCCGCTTTGGCTCGCTTGAGCGCGAACTGCAAGTCGTTCTCCCAGGTGAACCCCATGGCGCCGAACAGCTGGAGGCCGTGGCGGAAGACCAGCGCCTGACACTCCCCCGCCGAGGCCTTGGCCATGGACGCCGCCATCCGGCGCCGCGGGTCGTCCGCGGCCAGGCACAACGCGGCGAAGTAGCCCAGCGCCCTGGCCCGCTCGATCGCGATGTGCATGTCGGCGGCCTTGTGCTGCACCGCCTGGAACGAGCCGATGATCGTGTCGAACTGGCGTCGGCCGCGCACGTGCTCCAAGGCGAGGTCGAGGATGCGCTGGCAGGCGCCGACGGTGGTCAGCGCCAAGCCGGTGAGCGCGTGCTGCTTAGCGCGTTCGGGATCGACCTCGCTGCGGTCACCATCGGTGACCCGCACGCCGGCGAAGCGCACCTCCGCGACGTGCAGCACCGGATCGAAGACCGAGACGCGGTGCGCGGTCACCGCAGCGGCGGGCACGACGAACACACCGGCATCGGTGACCACGGCGAACCGCTCCGCCCGGTCGCCGTCGAGAACATTGTGCGCCGTGCCGTCCAACCGCCATCCCGAGCCGTCACGCCTGGCGACAACCCCGGAATAGACCGCCGCGCACGGGCGTTCGACCCGCGCCTCATCCGGGACGAGAGGAGCGAACTGCGACATCGAGGCCAGGAAAGGGGTGGGGTCGGTGGCGCGGCCGAGTTCCTCGAGCACAATACCCAATTCGACGGAGAGGGCCGGCTCCGTCAGCTCGGTCCAGCCGACGTCGACATACGTCTGCCACAGCGGATCGGGTTCGACATCCTTGTCGACGATGTCACGAATCAGAGCGGGTGGGCACTGCTTCGCCGTGACCTCCCGCGCCGTCTCGCGCAATAGTCGCTGGTCGGCGTCGAACTCGAACAGCATGTCGACCTTCTTCCCTGTCGCAGCACCGCGTGCACTGGTCAGAGAATATCATTCTCATTTTGGAAAGTCGCAATACGCCGGGTCGGTCCCCACGAGTCAGACGGTGTGCGCTCCGGAAACCCGGCTCGTGGCCCGGACGAGCGCCGCGTTCACGTCACGGACGAACCCCAGCAGGGTCCGCAATGTCGCGTCGTCGTCCGGCAGGCCTTCGTCGAGCGCGGCGAGTTCCCCGTACAGCGGGGCCACCGCGACCTCGGCCCGGACCGCCACGAGTTCGACCCGGACCCGCCGCCGGTCTTCCGAATCCCGGCTCCGCCGCACATATCCCGCCCGCTCCAACCGATCGACAACCGTGGTGATCGCGCCGCCGCGAGTGATGCCGAGCTGGTCGGCCAGCTGGCCCGGAGTGAGCGGGCCCTGCATGCTGAGCAGATTCAGCGCACTGAGATCGGTGACCGTGATACCGAGCCGCCCGGCGACCGCCGAATGGAACACCACCGTCTGGGTCGCCTGCCTCCGCAACTCTTCGCGCAGCGCACCCAAGGTCTCTTCCCGTGCGCTCGGTGCCGCCATCGTCTCTCCCTCCGCCGGATCTCTCCATGATCGAGATACTCTGCAGGCGAGAATAACCCCGACGTGCAGTGTGCGGCCGGACTCCGCCGGTGAGCGCACCCGAGATCGTTCACTCCGGGATCACCCCTTGCGGGCGACTCCGCGAAGCGAGGTAATTGAGGAACGCGGGTGATATCCCGCCTCGCCGTCGGGTCGCCGATTCGGCGGCCCCAGTTCCGTCAGCAACCGAATTCGCCGGAGGGGGGCGCCCGGCACCCACGACAGCGAGGTGCGTCATGAACAAGAAGGTGCGTGCGACGGTATCAGCCCTGGCGATCGCCTTCGGCATCGTCATCGCGTCGAGTGCGGCCACGGCCGACCCGGCGGCCGCTCCGGCAACGGCACAGCGCCAGGAAGCCATGGCCGGGTTCTCGGCCCCACCTTGCTTGCCCTTGATCCTCCCGCCCGCCGTGAATGTCAACGCGTTCTTGATCTGCCTCGTCTGACGCCCCGCAAAACCCGTTGGCAGACTGCGGCGACCACTGCTACCTTTCCGGAAGCCGTGCCAGAGAACGAGGAGGTGGTACCCGTGAACGCAGTATCTACATGGGTGCTCCCCTCCAGGGTCACGGTCGGGCGATAGGTCGTCCGGGAGCGCCGCTCGAGAGCACTCCCGAAAGGCACGACCATGCAATTCACTTCCGAACAGCGCCTCGATGACGACATTCTCGAACGCGAATTCACCCTCGGCGAGATTCCCGGCATCCTGTGGACGCCCGCATCCGCATCCGCACCGGCCCCGCTGATCCTGGTCGGCCACCCCGGCGGACTGCACATGATGTACCCCCGACTGGTGGCCCGGGCCAGGCACGCCGCGGCGGAGGGACATGCCGCGGCCACCATCGAGCTCCCCGGGAGCGGTGACCGTCCCCGTTCCGCCGCCGCCGAGCAGGCCCGCGCCGACCTGCACCGGGCGCTGGAGGCCGGCGAGCCGGTCGACGACGACATCGTCGACCGGCTCGTCCTCCCGCTGGTCGACAAGGCGGTCCCGGAATGGCGGGCTGCCCTGGACGCCCTACTTTCGCTGCCCGAGATCGGCGGCCCGGTCGGGTACGCGGGAGGGGTGATCGCCATCGGCATCCGGCTGGCGGTGCTCGAGCCGCGCATCTCGGCCGCCCTTTTGTTCGCCGGGAGTTTCGTGCCCCGCACCATGTTCGAGGAGGCCCGCCAGATCACCATTCCGCTGCAGCTCCTGCTGCAGTGGGACGACGAAGGAAACGACCGGCAACTGGCCCTGGACCTGTTCGACGCCTTCGGTTCCGCAGAGAAGACGCTGCACGCCAATATGGGCGGGCACACCGGCGTCCCAGACTTCGAGGGGGACGACGGGAACCGATTCTTCGCCCGGCACCTGAAGTGAGGGCCGACCCAAGAGAGTTTGGCCGATCAACACATCCGAGGCAACAGACAGCCCCGAGGCGTGAAGGCCCGCCCTTGAAGGGTTCGCTACGGATCGAGCGGGCCTGCCATCGCCTGTGAATTTGTGGATCACGTGGGGATTCGCATCGGCGGACACGCCCAGGGACCCGCCCAACGAGGGAGGTGCCGAACGAGGCCCCGGCGTGCGTGGTTGTCCTCTGCGCTGTCACGAGTCTTGGAGCGGAACTCGGGACGGCAGGGATGGTAGATCGGCCCCACCCCGATGTGCCTGAAACCGCACTTCACAGGTGTCGCGTGTGTTGTAAAGGGGTTGGGACCGGCGGGCGCTTGCGCCCGCAGCCACCCGCCGGACCCAACAGCTCCAGTTTGCAGAAAACGCCTGGTCAGATGGCGCGCATTTGCGTGGGTTTGCGGCTCCGAAAAGGGATTCCGGTAGTAATCGCCGAGAATCCAAGAGATTTGTCCGGCATGCCGGATGCGAGATCCGTTGTGCTTCAGAGCTGATTCGCGGGTAGTTCTCGACGGGGTGAGCGGCGCACCATCTTCGATAACACTGAGGTGGCCCGCCTCTCGGTCGGTCAGTCCTCGGGTGCTTCCTTGGCCGCGGTGGTGGCAGTCGCTGCGAGGCTCCCGAGGAGTTTCATACGCTCCTCGGTCGGTGACCCGGGGGCGGTGGTGTAGACGAACATCATCCATCCCAGGTCGTCCGGCAGCGCCAATCCTTCGTAGGTGAACTCGAGGGCCCCGACGTCCGGGTGCCGCCGTCGATGTCGACCTCGGCCCGGAGGACCTCGCCGACATCGACACCGCGGCCGAGCGGGTGAAGATCGAGGGAGACCGTTACCCCGAGCACATGCAGCGGTGGATCAACCGCTGACAGTTCTCGTATCGTGAAACCCCGCCCCGCAGCGACGAGTCACCGACCTTCTCCGCGGGCGCTCACTCGGTATCGGCTGGGGGCAGCCCGTCCGAACCGGCGCGACGGGCGCGAGCGCGCCGCTTGCCCTCGTGCATCGCCTGAACCCGCGCCACCGGAATGGTGTGGCCCTCGGCGACCAGCTCGGCCGGAAGCCGCTGCGGAGCAGGCATTTCGGTGTCCCACGGATCGCGCTCGGCCAGCAGGCCGGGCGCCGTCCGCACCGTGAAATCCGCGGGCACCACATCGTCGAGTTGCGACCACGCGAGCGGGAACGAGACCGGCGTCCCGGGACGGATGCGCGGGCTGTAGGCCGCGACCACCGTCGCGCCGCCCGCGCGTGTCGAGTCGAGGAAAACCTTCCCCTCACGGTCGTCTCTGATGAACGCCGTGGTGGCGAGATCGGGATCGAGCCGCTCTGCCCTGGCCGCGATCGCTCGGGTGGCCGCGGCAGCGTTCTCGATAGCCGTGCCCGGCTCAACCGGGACGAACACGTGCACCCCTTTGGCGCCACTGGTCTTCACCGCGCCTGCCAAACCCTCGTTCGCCAGCGCCGCGCGAATCAGTTTCGCCGCCTCCGCGGCATGCCGGAACGTCTGCCCGGGAAACGGGTCCAAGTCGAGCACGAGATGCGTCGGACCGAGAGCATGGTCGGCAGGCAGGAGCGTCGGGTGGTACTCGACGGCACGCTGATTACCGAACCACACCAGGGTCCGCAGGTCATCGCACAACGCATACGAGATCTCGCGCCGCGAACTCTCGGCCCACACTGTCACCCGCCGTACCCAGTCGGGCGTGTATTTGGGCAAATTCTTCTGCATGAACGGGTCCTGGCCCGGTCGCACACGCACCACCGACAGCGGCCGGTCCCGCAGCACGCGCACCAACCGCTCCCCTACTGCCTCGAGATAGTCCACCAGATCTCGCTTGGTCGCCTCGGCACCGTCGAACAGCGGTTGATCAAGGTTGGACAGCGCCACGCCGTGGCGCACCTCTTCCTGGCCCACCGGGCCACCATGCCCGCCCGCGCCATCCAGGTCAACCCGCCGCGGCGCCGTGCGGTAACGATCCGGCAGCTTCCGGTGGAGCGGATGGAAACGGGTGTTCAATCTCCTACGCAAAAGGGAATTAAAGCCTCGAGGCCTCGCACCGTGAGACCTGAGGAGGACCCCATGGACAAGCCGGTGTGCACCGATTGCTGGCGCCGTGACAACCTCAGCTTCGCGCAACGACTGGACCCCGCGTTCATCTCGCCCGGTCCGGTACATCGATGCGAGTCGCACCGTACCCTTCAGCAGGATCTACCCGGCGACCCCGGACGCGCCCCGCAGGCCGCGTAGGCGTCGCGGCGCTGGGACCGCTGAGCAACGGAAGGTACCCCACCGCAACGCTTTCGGTCGCTGCCGCTGCGCCCTCGATGGATCCCGGGGCATCGGGCCCCGAACACCACGTACTGCTCGTGGTCTGCGCCGGTGACGCCGCGCCGCTGGCGCTGTTGCCTGCGTGATCACCAGAGGCCGGGTTGCTGAACGGTACGCGGCGGCGCTGCTATGAGCACGTACGAGGGCCCAGCCTCATCGCGGAGATTGCGGGGAGTGTCGACCCACGACTTTCCGGATTGATTGCGGCCGTTACCAACGGGAAACCGTGGACAACGAACGACATCCGGACCCGAAGGGTCTCCGGCGGCCTGTCGTGGGTCTTCGCTGCATGGCGGGTGTCGCACGATCGCAGGAGGTGTTGCGTTGTCTGTCGACCGGCACGACAGGTATGCCAGGACGGGCGCTGACCGCCCCGGCGGCCCGGTCCATCGAAGTGAGGCCGCGGCCGCCGAACGATTCGCTGTCCGCAGTACCGCGGCGTTGCTGGGCGTGGCGGCGGTCGGTATCGGGTTCGGTGTGCTCACAGCACTGGTCCGGGCGCGGTGGGCACCACTGCAGACCGCGGATCAGGCGGTCACGGACAGCCTGGTCTCCGTGGTGGCGGAGAACAGGATTCTGCAGAGGATTCTCATCGGTATCACCGATCTCGGAGGGACCGGCACGCTGGTCTTGGTGCTCGCCGTCGGCGGGCTCTGGCTGCTGCTGCGTCGCCTACCACGACTCGCCGTCTACGTGGTGCTCACAGGCGCGGGCGGACTGATTCTCAACCCGGTCGTGAAAGAGCTTGTCGCACGGCTACGTCCGGTGGTGGAGGCTCCCGTCTACAGCTCAGGCGGGTGGAGTTTCCCCAGCGGACACGCGATGGGCTCACTGGTGTGCTACGGCGTTGTCCTGCTGGTTTTCGCACCCGCCCTGCAAGCGGGCCCACGCCGCGCGCTGATCGGATTCGCAATCCTGATCGTGATCGGGGTCGGGCTCAGCCGGATAGCCCTCGGCGTGCACTACCTCACCGACGTCCTCGCGGGCTGGTTACTCGGGTCGCTCTGGCTCGTGCTGGCCACCGTCGCGTTCCACCGCTGGCGTGGCGACGCGCGAGTCGACAACGCAGGCCCGTTACCCGGTGACGTACCGCCGGCCGACGAAGACGACTTGCGGCCGGTCCCGCTTCGGCATCCGCCCACCCTGCCCCACCCATGGCGCGGGATCGGCGAACTCGCGGTCGCGTGGGTGCTGCTCGTCGGGCTGCTCGTCGGAATCGGCATGCTGGTGCGCGCCCCGGAGACCGAGACCCCTGTCCTGCGGTGGGACCACAGCATTGTGGCGGCGCTCGCCGAGCATCGTGACCCCACGCTCACCTCCGTCCTCGGAGTGTTCGGCGAACTCGGCAATACCACCGCGGTCATCACGGTCGCCCTGATCGTCGCCGCACTGGCGGTGGGCCTGATGCGCAGCTGGCGACCGGTGTTGTTCCTCGGCATCGCACTGCTGGGTGAGATCACGCTGTTTCTCGCCACCGCCGCGATCGTCGACCGCGACCGCCCTCAGGTCCCACACCTCGATCCCGAGCTTCCACCCACCGCCAGTTTTCCCTCCGGGCACGTCGCTGCCTCCCTGACGCTTTACGGAGGCACCGCCGCGCTCCTGTGGGCCACCGCCCGCCGAGGCCGGTACCGGCTTTTCGCCGTCGCACCGATTCTGATTCCCGTGCTGGTGGGCGTGCAGCGCATCTATGCCGGTGCGCACCATCCCACCGACGTCCTCGGCGCGGTCCTGCTGTCTTCGATATGGACCGCGATCGCCTGGTGGGTCGTCCGACCCGTCTCGACCGAACTACCTACGGCCTACCGATGCGTTCGCCTCGATGGGTAGCCGAGACTCACTGTTGTGCCGGTGCATGACGGCCGCCTCGGCGACCCTTGATCGGCGCGGCAGGTCGTTGGTCACTGTGCGCCTCGGATGCGGGTTCCAGGAGCGTCGAGGTGTGTTTCCACGGGAGGGATTTGATGCAGGTCGAGTATTCCGGACGGGACGATACCGGCTACGTCGCGATGACGACTCCGGGCCGGTCGACGCCACAGACGTTCCGAAGCGTCCTCGGCTGGGCCGTTGCGGTAATCCTCGCCGCGGCTGTCGTCGTGGTCGCCCGTGCGGTCGAATTGGTGGAGTACTGGCGTAACTATGCGCTGATTCGCGACTTCGAGAACCGTGCGTCGAGTGCGGAGCAGTACCTGCGTGAGATCGAGGGCCAGACGGCGTTGTCCTGGGCTTCGTCGGTGGCGTGGCTTGCACAAATGGTGTGTGGCGTACTGTTCGTCATCTGGACCTATCGGTCGCGGCGCAACACCGAATTACTGTGTGCGGCAACTCATCGGCTGTCGAGCGGATGGGCGATAGCCGGTTTCTTGCCGATCGTGAACTGGTTCCTGCCACCGGTCGTGGTCGATGACATCCAACGGGCCAGCGACCCGGCGACGCCGCCGAACGCCCACCGGCTCGTGGCCAACTCGACGACGCCGCTGGTCGTCATCTGGTGGATCGGGTTCGTCACGGGCTCGACCCTGCTCTTCGCCGCCTCGTTGTTCGGCATCGCACCCCGGTCGGGCGCCGCCGGGACCGATCGCGCGGCCCTCGGCATGCTGATCGGTTTCGGCGGCATGTTGCTGCTCGTCGCGGCGGCCGTCACGTTGGCCGTGATCGTTGTCCGCGTCACCCGCTGGCAAGAGGCGCGCGCGTCGGCGACCGTACAAGCCGATGGCAATGCTCACCTACAGCCGCCCGTTGCAGTCCAGCGAAACCTCGGGCAGCACACCGCCCCGGCTCCGATGAGACCGCTCGAGCCTGTCGGCGTGCTCGGCAACGTGGCCGCGGGCTTGTCGCTGACCGTAGTTGCCGCGACTGCCGTTGTCGCGATGGCTGTGTCCGAATCCGGGGACGTGCAGAACACGACGAAAGGAACAGCCGAATACGAAGCGGCCATGGATGATTGGGCGCCTTGGATACTGTCCGGTCTCGCCGTGTGGACGCTTGCTCTCTTTGCGGCGGGATCCGTATTCCTCTTCTGGCTCCTGCGCGCCCGAATCAACGCCGAGATATTGGACCCGGCTGCGCAGCGTCTCGGCAGGGGTTGGGCTCTCGGCGGATGGTTCGTGCCGGTGGGCAATTTCATTGTTCCCGCCATCGTCGTGGACGACGTGTACCGCGTGAGTTACCGCGGCTCGTCACCTTTTCGCGGGCCGGTGGTGGCGTGGTGGCTGGCTTGGGTCGCGGCGTGGGTCGTCGGATGGATCGGGCTCGCATACCTGGTGGCTCCAATGCTGTGGACGTCCGCCCTGCTGTACGCGCTCGCCGCCGTACTACTGACCACGGTTATCCTGCGAATCGATGCGGGTCAGCGAACAGCGTTCTCGTCCTCACCCGGACTTGGTCCGTCAGCGTGATGGCGATCGAGAAGCGCACCGAAATCAGGACTGCCCTGGATGTCTCGCCAACCAGCTGTCGAACCGCCGCGCAGCCCACAACGAGTGCGGTGTTCGAGTCACCGGAGACCGCTGCGATCCGGATCGCCGACGAACTCGTCGGCCGAATCAGGTCGTGAGGAGTCGAAGTTTGAGCGAGACCGACTCTGCCTTCCCTCCGGATGACGAGCATCAGCGATACGCTCGCTACCGCCGAGAGTTGGCGCGGGTGCTGCCGGAGCACGAAAGCGACATGATAAGCGCCGTCCTCGGCGATCCGGACAAGGCGATGGCGGAGGCCGCGGTGGTCGGACACCTCGACCGCCGGGCCGCGATACTGCTCACCGACCCCGGATTCCACGTATGGGCACGCGCCATCGCGCAAGCGATCGGTGAGCGCGAGTACGTCGCCCGCCGCCTGCGCGAATGGGCTCTACTGAGGTCGATCAGCACGGGTGAAGAGTGGACTGCCGACCAGGTCCGCGGCACCTCCGACTGGTTCCAGCGCAAAGCCGTGGAGATCGCGACCTCCCCCACTGTCCTCACCTTGCTCGCCGGCCAGGGAAGAACGCGCCGCGTGCGCGCGGCCGCCGCTCGCCGACTTCCCGAACGAAACCGCTAGCCGACGAGTGGCCTGCCTGGGCGGGCGGTTGTCACCGGGGTGGTCGGCGAGCGGCTTCGGCCTCGACTCGATCCGCGAGGCCGGGCGGGACCGAGGTGATGATGTGCTCGCGGGAAGGTATCGAGAGTTTGTGCAGGATGGCGGCGACCTGTGCGTCGACGGTCTTGGGCGCGCTTCCGCGGCGTACCGCGATCGCGCTGTTCGGCCAGCCCGCGGCGGCGAGGACCGCCACATCCCGCTCGGCCCGGGTCAACCGCTGCCATGGAGCGTGCTGCCGCTCACCATGTGCGATGGACAGGCGGGCGGGCGGCAGCGTGCCCAGAGCAAGTTGGTGGACTTCGTGCATCTCGGGCCGCAAGCTTCCGCCGTCGGCTTCTGCGGCGGCGAAACCTCTGGCGCCCAGTATTTTTCGCGCGACCCGCACGGCATGCACCGTTTCGTCCTGAAACGGCCCCAACCCCGTGATATCGATGCCCAGCCTGCTTCGCAGAGCCGAAGTTCCGCCGATGAGTCGGGCGATCTCGGTGGCCGACTCCACCATTCGAGCACGGTCGACTGCCGCGCCGCGGGCACCGTCGTCGACGATTCGTGCGAGAGCCCAGGCACGGGCTTGCACGGACCATAACGCACCCCATTCGTCGCGCCTGCTCAGCTGCAAGTCCAGGGCTCGGCGTGCGGGATGCAGAGCCGAACACGCATCACCATGCTTGGTCAGCGTGATCGCCCAGACGAGGTCCGCCCAACCTTTCGCGAACGACGTGCCCGAGGCATCGGCGTTGTCGAGGTAGGCAGCGGCAAGCGCCATGGCTCGGTCCGCAGGCCCGAGTAGGGCCGCCGAGAGGGCAGCGATCAGTTCGCTGATCGATGCGGCACTGCCGTCTCCGACTCGGGCGAACTTCGCGCGGGCACGACAGAGCACGATGGTCGACCTCGTGTCCCGCAGAACGAAAAGCAAATTGCCCCAAGCAAATTCCACCGCAGCAGGAAGTCCGATGTCGATTTCGGGGGTACTTCGCCAACTCTCGCGCAAGTCACTCTCGGGTGCGTATGCCTCGACGCACATCGCCAACAGCCGCTCTGCCTCATCCAGCTCGCCCTGGCACAGTGCGATCCACGCCGTCAAAGCCCTAGTAGAAATCTGCAGCTCGACCGGCGCCTGCGCCGATGCGTGCGTCGAGCGCAGCGCCAGCTCGGTCAAACGGCGCGCTTCCCTGAACGAGCCCTTGCGGAATGGGAGTTGCAGTGCGAGCACTCCCGCGCAGATTTCCAGGCCCGCAACTGCCTCGCCGGGAAGGGAAAGACTCCGTTCGACCGCGGTGAGGATGTTGTCCCACGCCGCCTGCGCCCAATCCTGCAACTCCGATTCGGCCGGACCGAACCAGTGAGCGGCCGCGTACGCGACCCGGTCGCGGTAGTACCGTATATGCCGTCGAGCCAGTCGCGCCGATTCGTCTGTTCCACCGCTCGACCGGAGACGGAGCCTTCGCTGCGCGAAGAGGTGCAGACTCTCGAGCAGCGAGTAGCGCACGGTGTCCGATGCGATGTGGACGGTGACCAAGGAGCGATCGCACAGTCGGTCGAGTAGCTGCCGAACCTCGGTCGCCGCCAGAGCGACCGTTTCGGTGGCCCCGGACTCGTCTTCCCGATCGCGTCCGGGCCGAGTGTCGTCGGCGCAGATGGCTTCGATGGCCTCCACATCCGCGCCGAACAGATCGGTAGCATCATCCGCGTCGACCGCCGTACCGGCAGCGAACACCGAAAGGCGTTCGAACAGCAACTGCTCCTCGGGCGGACACAGATCGTACGACCACTTGATCACGTCGCCCACTCGTCGGTGCCGGATTTCGACGCCCAACTGCGAACCGTGCGTCCAGTCCATCCGCATGTCGTCGGAGGAGGCGGCGCTCAGTTCGCGCAGAACCGCCGCCGGTGACCGACGGATCAGCCTGGCCGCGGCCAAACGGATGAACAGCGGGTTATTGTCGAGATGTCGGCAGATGGCGCCGATCGTGTGGTCTCCGCTCTCGCCCGTCACTCGGTGTCCGACCATCTCGGATCGCTGCCGGAAGAGTTCGATCGCGTCCCGCCGGGCCAAAGGCGGGACTACGACGCGATACTCGTCGACCCAATCGATCGCTTCGCGGCTTGTCGTGAGGATGGTCAGCTGTGGCACAGCGGCGAGCAAGCGGCTGACCACCTCGCCCGCTGCGCTCAGAACATGCTCGCAATTGTCCATGACCAGCAGGGGCCGACGCAGTTTCGCGCGACCGCCGGTGGGGCTCAGAGCGGTGGTCAAGGACTCCCACGAGGTCCGGCCGGAGAAGTCCGCCTCGACCACAGCCTGCAGAATTTCCTCGGCCACCAGGTCGGTATCCGAGCCAGCGGCCAGCCGCGCGAGTCGCACCCAATGGACCGGGGCTTTGATGGATCGCCGATACCGCCGTAGCGCCT
The DNA here is from genome assembly GCF_015477775.1 of Nocardia abscessus. Classification (GTDB taxonomy): domain Bacteria; phylum Actinomycetota; class Actinomycetes; order Mycobacteriales; family Mycobacteriaceae; genus Nocardia; species Nocardia abscessus_A. The sequence goes on from NZ_JADLQO010000026.1 coordinate 54,087, forward strand.
CCGCGGCGAGGCTGGTCTTGCCGATACCGCCCGGCCCGAGCAAGGTGATCAGCCGCGCCCGGCCGAGTAGCAAGCTGACGACCTGCGCCAGCTCGGGCTCCCGGCCGACGAAGACCTCGGCGGCATCATGCCGATCATCCGCGATGATCGTGCCTGCGGGGCCCCTCATCGACTCCCCTCCTGTTGTCGACGATTGTTCCCTTCGTACGCGATCACGGAAGAAAGACGATCGCCGCCGCTCCGAGGACGTCGACCACCCCGCACCACTCCGACCACGCCTTGGGCACGACGCGGTTGCGGCGATGGTGGACGAAGTCCCAGACGCCGTGCGCCAGCCAGCCGCCCGCGAGCAGGTAGCGGCCGAGACTCTCGTCCGCGGTCGAAACCGCGAGGGCGATGCCGCTGAAGGCAGCCAGTCCCGCCACCTGAAGTGCGAATTCGCCGCGGTGCCACAGGTCGCCTCGAAACGCGCCGAACAGCAGGTAGAAGACGGCCATGACGGGTAAGAGCACAGTGAAGGGCCTCAGCTCCGAAGCCCCGTCGGCGAAGAAGACGACGACGGCGACGACCGCGGCCAGCGTCGGCCAGCGACTCTTGACTATGCCGACTCGCGCGGCGGAAGAGATGTTCATACAGCTCACAGTTCTGACCGGCGCGACGCCACGCGAGTGGGCCGACGGTCGATGTCCGAAATCTTGGGATCTTCGTCTTTCCGCTGTAGGGTCGGGCTGTGCGGGAGCGGATCGTGGTGGTGGTCGGCTATGACGGCGCGGAGCTACTCGACATCGCCTGTGTGACAACAGCCCTCGGGATGGCGAACAACATGGGAGCCCACCGCCCGTACCGCATCGTCGTCGCCACCCCAGGAGGTCGGCCGATCGAATTGCACTCGGGTCTGACACTGACCGGTCCGAGTTCCCTCGAACGCCTCACAGGGCCGCTGGACACGTTGATCGTCTCGGGCGGGCTGGGCCATGAGGCCGCCGCCGCCAATCCCCAACTGGTCGGTCACGTCCGGCGTCTGGCCAAGGAGAGCCGACGGGTGGCGTCCGTCTGCACCGGCGTCACCATCCTGGCCGCGGCAAGCATCCTCGACGGCAAGCGCGCAACTACGCATTGGCAGTACGCCGGTCTATTCGCCACCCGCTACCCCGAAGTCATGGTCGACCCGCGCCCGATCTTCATCCGCGACGGACACGTCACGACAGCGGCCGGAGTAACCAGCGCGCTGGATCTGGCGCTCGCCTTCATCGAGGAAGACCACGACGCCGACGTGGCGCGAACGGTATCCCGCTATCTGGTGACCTACCTGCAACGGCCCGGCAATCAAGCGCAGATGAGTGTGTTCACCGCGAGTCCTCCGCCGGAGCACGATCTCGTCCGCCGGGTCACCGCTTACGTGACCGCCCACCTCGACGATGACCTCTCCACGGCCGCGTTGGCGGCGCACGTCGGTGTCGGGGCGCGGCACCTCGCCCGACTTTTCGTGGACCAGATCGGATATCCGCCCGGCCGATACGTCCGCAAGGCGCGCGTCGACGCGGCAGCGAATCTGCTCATCACGACATCGCTGCCGATGACGGGCATCGCACGGCGGTGTGGGTTCGGCTCAGCGGAGACGCTGCGCCTCGCCTTCCTCCAGCAGTACGGGACGTCACCATCGCGATTTCGGGCAACACACGTTCGTCAAGCCGGATGAGCATCGTGGTGACGATCCGCGCCGAGATCGCCACCTCTGCCCAGATTCGCGGCCGCCTCGACCATCTCGGGAATATCGGACTGCAGACGACCCGCCCAGCCGGTGTGCTCCAACGGGTAGTGGTTCATCAGGATCAGGGTCTCGTCGGTGTTCGCCAGACCTTGGTAAGCGGCATGGATCGCCGCGTGCAGCTTCTCGGCCAACATGCGCCTGGCGCCCATGTCATGCAGCTCAGGCACCTCCAGGACGCAGAGCGGCTTGAGCGGTTCGGCATTGATCCGGCCGTCCAGCGCGACATTCTCCGCCGGATACTCGCGCAGCCAGACCCGTACGTCGTCGATGTGGAACACCTCGTCCACCGCCTCGGTGATCGCGGCCATCATGGCACGCTTGGCCTCCCCTCGGACCCCCGATGGAGCCTCGATGAAAATCTGCGGCATGACGCACTCCTCTGTTCTCAGTTGACCGGAAATCGATAGGATCCGACGACGGCGGCCTCCGCGACCATCGGCGGTTCGGTGACGCGGCCGCCGATCCCGCGTTGAAATCTCGCGAACGCCGGTGATCGGGCCAGTGTTCGCCCGTCCCCCTCGTGCAGAGCGACATGGACGAACGTCACGCCGTCCTCCAGCTGGAATGTGGCATATCGCAAGCCACCCGGGTTCTCGTCCGTCAACTCGGCGAATACCTGCTCGATCAGCCTCCGATTCTCCTCGGCCCGGTCGGGATGCGTTCGGTACCGCACTACGAATGCCTTACTCGTGTCCTGCGTCGGATCAGCAACCATAAGTTGGAATATAAGATCCAATAGTAGGAAAAGTCAACTATGAAGTGGGTTCTTCGGGATAACGGCTGGTAGGGTGGGGGCCATGGCAGGTAAGCGCTGGTACAACGACGGCTGCGCGGTGTCGCACGCCCTCGACCTCATCGGCGACCGATGGGCGCTGCCCGTGGTGCGCGAACTGCTGCTCGGACCGAAGCGGTTCACCGACCTCCGCTCGGGCCTTCCTGGAGCCAGCCCTGACATGCTGTCGCAGCGGCTGCGCGAATTGCGGCAGGCCGGCGTCGTCCGGCAGCATCGGCTGCCGCCACCAGCGGCCGCATGGGTCTACGAGCTGACCGAGTGGGGAGCCGAACTGGCGCCCGTGGTCACCCAACTCGGGCGTTGGGGTGGACGATCCCCGCTGCTGCGCCACGACATCCACAGCAGCGTCGACTCGCTCATGCTCTCGCTGCGAGCGACATTCGATCCCGAGGCCGCTGCGGGCGCCGCGATGGCGGTCGCTCTACGACTCGGCGACGACCGCTTCCGCGTCCGCATCGCCGGCGGTGCGATCCGAGTCGAGCGCGGCGACATCGACCGACCCGATGTCGTCCTCGACACGGACTCGCACACCTTGGACGACTTGCTCTACGGCGGAATGGATCTCGAGTCCGCCGTGCACGCGGGGACGGTGCGCGTGACGGGCACCCACGCCGTGGCGCAGCGTTTCCTCGATCTCTTTCCGCTGCCCGACCAAGTCCCCGCCGTCAGCGAGAGGGACTGATTCTCGGCGTGAGATCCAAGGGACTCGAGTTGCCGTTGTTTCGCATTCGCGGGTTCCTGTGTATTCCACGCATCCGAACTCTTCGCGCATCAGGAGGAGATAGGTATCCCGTCGGTATATGCTCGGTCGACAAACGCCATCGTCGGCAGAGCTTTTCACTCCTCAACAGTGACGAATGAAGAGAAATCGGCCTGCTAAGGTGCGGCGATGAGCGATTCGACGTCCAACTCAGGCGATCAGACCTGCGCGAATTTCGATGAATCGACGTCCGACAGCCATGTTGTCGACGAGGTCGACTTCGAGAAACGCACGAGAGAACGGCGATACGCGAACCGACTCCGCAATTCCGATGTGCGGTATGCGTTCCTGATAGCTACGGGTCCGCTCGGGTTCGCCACGATGATGCTTCTCGACCATCGCGCTGTCAGCGCCTTTGAGGCGGAATGCCGCGCAGCAGACCACCCCGGCGCGCTCAGCCTCGGGCATCCCTACGGACTGTGGCTGCCGATCGGCATTGCCGCGGCACTGACCGTATCGGCGGTCGTCGCGGTTGTCCTTCTCGTCCGGGCCTTGACGCGACCATCTTTTCAGCGGCGGCATACGGCAGCGGTGTTACTCCCGGCCGCACTGCTCGTCGATGCGGTATGTCTGCTGGTGACCTCGAATATCCTCGTCTACTACCCTGGGATGGATATATCGACGCCTTACGGTCTACGGTGCTCGATGCTCTGACTCGCCCCTCTTCGCGGGCTATGCGGCGGATGCGTCACCGCGACGTAATTCGTCTCTATGGCAATGCTTCTCACGCGACTCCGCGAAAAAAGTCCGGGCAAGTTTCGTTACCGATGGCGGAACGGCCAGTGCAGAGCGCCCAGGCCGACTCCGCGACGCCTGACAGCGCGAAGGCGTAGCCGAAGAACACGGCCAGCCCGATGACGACCAGGGGGACGATCGCCCGTTTCAGGGCGCCCTCCTGAGCGGAGATGATCGCCACGCCTACGGCGAAAGCCGGCATGACGGCCGAACAGATGGCGGCGACCTGAGGCGCCCATGCGACCCAGCGGCTCAGTGGTCTGCGCCGTTGAAGGTGAAGGCAGCCCAGTGCAATGGACGCGCGTGCGGGCGCGACTCCGGTCGCGCCGTCGCTATTCCGGCAACAGCGGTGGAGCTGTACTCGCTCAGCATCTCGCGTTTTTCGCGGGCCGTGCTGTCGCGCACCTGCCGTTGCGCTCGGCGCAGGGCTTCGGCACAGGTGGTGTCTGCCGAATAGAGTTCGCGGTAGAAGCGGATCATGAGTTCGCTTGTACTGGTTTGCGGCACCGACCACAGGCTGCTGATGATCGCCGCGGCACCGGCGCGGAGCAGGGCAGTGGGAAATCCGATTGCCTCGTCCATGGTCGCGGTTCCGATCTGCGCGGTCTGACATGCCGAGAGGACCGCGAGCCGCAGGTTGAGTGGAGTCGCGAGGATATCGGCGATCGAGACGGCACTGTGGTTCGCCAGTTCGAGTCGGGTCCGCAAAGGTTCGGCCAGACTGGCCCGCGCATGACAGGACAGATGCGCGAAGTCGGCATCGGCCAATGCCGTCAGCACGTTTTCCCGGGTGCTGGACCGGCCCCGCAGCCGGGTGCGCGCAGTGGCCGCGTATCCGGCCAGCGCGGCATCGCACTCGAGTACCGACGTGGGCAGGCGGCCGCCGCGGGCCGCTTCTGGTTCGTCGACAACCAGGATGCGCGACGCGGTTGCGGTCCGTAGGCGGGATCGAGCGTGCAGGACCGCAGCGGCGTTGGGTGCGTAAGTGATCAAGAGGTCGTCTATGGCGTATCTGCGGTGGGTGGGGTAGGCGGTGTCCGGGGTCCACGCGGCATGCCATGGGAGAAAGGTCAGCTGCCCCGCCGGGACCAGGGTGATCCGCTGTTGGCCTCGGGTGGCGTTCAGGATGTGTTCCATGGCACTGGTCCATAGCCAGTCACCGACGGGGTCGAGCTCGCGTGCCGGATCACGGAGCACCGCCAGAGTGCGTTGCTGCACGGCCGATGCGGTGAGGTTGTCGAGGCGGATTCGCTCCACGGAACCATCCGAAGCAACGATCAGCGCCTGACCGCCGAATCCGGTACTGGACAGGTAGACGAGCGGGCCGTCGGACGCCGCGTGTCGAATGTCATCGACGCTCGCGGGTTGGCGGAACAGCGAAAGACCCGGCACCGACCTGATCTCGGCTATCGTCGCGGCGAGTTCCGCGCGCAGTCTTCTGGTATCGGCGGGCGTCGGCGGCGCAGGGGTTGTGGCGGCGGTCAGTCGCGTGAGGTCGGCGGTGTCCTGAACCGCCGCCGCGGCGAGCTGTCGCTGGTAGCGCTCGGCGAGTTGTTCGTATCCCCGTGCGCGGAGCAGCTCGGGCGCTCCCTCGCGGTCGTTCAGGGCGTTGGTCGTCATGATGGCAAGGCCCTGTTCGAGCGTGTGTACGGCATCGATGTGATTACCGGAGGATGCCATCGCGAATGCGGCGTGCGCGGCACGGCCCTGTGCGCCACGCAGTTTCAATTCCGTGTTCTGTGCGGAGAATTGCCGGGAGACTGCGGCGCGGGTCAGTTCCCAGGCGTCTGCGTAATACCGTGCCGCGCGTTTCCAGTGACCGCTGTCCGCGTGGAGTTCACCCAATCTGGTGGCGGCCGCGAGCCGGAATACCGGACGATTCTCGGATGCGAGGTAGACCTGTTGGAACGCTGCGATCGCGTCGTCGCGGTGGGAAGGGCCGAGATCGTCGAGCATCTGTCCGATGTTGTACAGATGTATCAGCCTGTCCGCGACGGGAGCCGAACTATCGGCGTGGCGAAGCGCTTCGAGCGCCCCGACCGCCGCTGCCTCGTCGCCGCTTCGCGTAGCGTGCACGAATCGCATCGACAGCAGATGCTGTGCGATTTCTCTACCGAGAGCAGTGTCCGGATCGATGAGAGCACTCGCCGCGTCGAGGGCCTCGATCGCTTTCTCCCCCAGTTGCTTCCAGCCCGTTCGCATGGCAGCCGCGAATCTCGCACGGGCGATCTGCTCGAGCAGCAGCGCCTCCTTTTCACCGGGCATCGCCGATTCGCCGAGCGCTTCCGCCGAGTCGTTCGCCAACATCAGTGCGCGGCCGAGGATGTGGTCGTCGTGGGACTGATCGTGCAGTTCGCTCAGCGCGTCTACGAGGTCTCCCTGGTAGAGGTGGTAGCCGATCGTGCCGGGTACCAGCATTCGAACGGCCTCTTCGAGCGATTGCACCGCCCGAAGGAGATCATCGACTTCGTCCGTCACTCGGAATCTCGAGCGCAGCAGCCCTGCCTCGGCATCGAGGATGCGGACGAGCGCATCCGGCGCGACGAATGCGGCTTCACCTGCCAGGTCGCTCAGGCAGGCATCGAGCTCACCGACATCGGCTGGTACTCCTGATTCCCTGATCGCACGATGCAGCGCAAATGCTTTGTTGATGACGCCTTCGCCGCCGTCGAAAACCTGGGTGAGATCGAAAGGACGTCGTGCCCAATAGTCGTTTCCGACGTGCAGGACTGTCGTTCCGTCGATCGTCTCGTAATCGATCCGTGAATACATCGATGCCGCTGGCGCGATCGGTCGGCCCTCATCCAGGTCGTCGAGCAGTCGCCGCAGGGCGCGTAGGTCTCGAAATTGCTGTTCAGTCGCGGTTTCGAAACGCTCGAGCAGCACTTGCTTTGTAATCGGCTGCCGCAGTGCCGGATACGAGGAGAGCAAATTCTGCACGGTGAGTGTGCGTGTACCGAGTGCGTTGTCCGTGGTGCGGACATCGATCAGGCGGTCGAGCAACTGATCAGCCGATTCCCGCGCGGCGGACGCGCGCACCGCGAACATGTCATCACGTCGCTGTATCCGGCCCTCCGCCGCGGTCCTGCTCGGTTCGTCGGGTGGGTCGAGCACAACCAGATCGGGTTCGAGCGCGCCGAACGCGGCGATGTATTCGTCGGCGAGTTCGATCGCGCGATCATCGCTGGATTCGGTGACGATCTCGCCGTAGACGGCCGCGAGCAATCCCTGTTCCGATCCATGATCGGCAACAGCGCCGAGAATCGCGCGGAGGTGGAGCAAGTCGTTCGCGGCGTCAGCACACCCTGGTGCGTGCGCTGCCACTTCGAGCAGGTCGATGGCGTCGATGATCTCGTCGGCAGAAAGTCGGCCGAGTACCGCCTTCTTTTCGGATGCCGAGGTGGTCTCGGGCACCAGGCCCGCGAGGGTCTCCAGAATGCGCCGCACGTCTGCGATATCGGTTGTCCGAAGCTGTGCCTGCCAATCGGTGGTATGCGCCAATCGCACCATGACGTATGTCAATGCGACTCCCGCAGTTACACCGGCGTCGTGACAGCGTGCCAAGGTCCAAGCGCATGTGCGATACCTATCGCCCTCTTCCGGTGATCCCGCTCTATCCGCCTCATCCAGCAGCCAGCGGCGCACGTCGGCCCCGAGCAGTCCCGGATGGCGACGCAGAGTCGTGACATAGTCCTCGGTGGTCTGTGCGTGCAGGATCGCTTCGCTCGCTGCGTCCGGGTCGTCTCTATCGGGATCATCGATGTAGTAGGTGAATGCCCTTTCGATTCCAGATGACGCCGCCGCGATGATCACCGCTATTCGCTGCAACCATTGCGTCCGCAGCGGTTCCGGATTCCTCTGCGCCTCCCCGACGAGAGTGCGACGCGACTCAGCGGACACCGCCATCAGGAGAATCTCGGGGTGCTTGCGAAGCCAAGTGACCGCGTGGGCCGGGGCGGCGAGGTTGCAGAACGCGCGAGCGAGGTCCAAGTCGAATTCGCGCGGAGGTTGTGGGTTGGGTTGTGTCGTCACATCCGGCGGTCCTCGGTGACGACGGTGGGAGCCGACAAACCGTCCGCGCCCACGACGAACTGGATGATGCGAACTTCGCCTTCCGGCAGGTGGGCAGCGACGGACCGCGCTCGATCCTGCGCCGCGGCAAGGTATCCGACGAGAGCTTCGCCGGACACCTCGGCCAGATCGGCGGTCACCTCCACCACGACCTGGTCCTCCGAATATACGGTGCGCAGCACCACGAGCCGATCCGACGGACGCTCCGATGCGGCCGCAGGCCGAAGCCTCTTGAAAGCCGCAACCAGGCGCGACCACACCGTGTCGGCGACCTTCTCCACGGCCCACCCGGCAAGCGGCGCGGCGACAAAGGTGACAGCAGCCAACGCTGCCGCCTCCACGCCGAACTTATCCGGTTCGGCGTGATCGATCGCGTACGCACCCGCGGCGCCGAACCGACGTGGATTCCTGTCGACCTCATCGGAGTCGACACTCAGCCCCGCAGCGGCCGCGACGGCGTAGAACTCCTCGGCGAACTCCGCCGCACTCCCCGCCAGGTCCGGGTCACCGAACCACCCGAACAATCGCACGGACCCCTCGATACCCATTCGCCCTCCGCTGATCGTGCGAACCGACCGATCCAGGGTATGTGAAGGCCGCCACGTGCGCCGCCGCGACGAGCACTGGGGACTAGTACGTCATTTCGCGTCGCAACGGTCAGCCGCCGTCCCGACCGAGTCCCGGAGCATCTGTCCACGATTCCAGTCGATCGCGGGTTTCTCGCGTATCCGGATGGTCTTCTCCGAGCACACGTCGCCGCACGGCGAGCAGTTCCGCGTAACAGCGACGGGCGCCGACGACGTCGCCGGCGCGGCCGGTCCATTCCGCGAGGTTCTCCCGGGTGAGAAGGGTCTCGAAGTCCGCTTCCCCGTAGATCCGCATCCGCGTCTCGAGCAGTTCGGCGAACATGTCCCGCGCGGTCGTGAAGCGACCGCTGCGGCCGTACCAATAGGCCAGGTTGCCTTTGGCGACCAGCGTCGCGGGATGTTCTGTGCCGGAGATTCTTTCGCGCAGTTCCAGCACTTCGCGATGCAACTGGACGGCGTCCTCGGTTTCGCCGGCCATCCCGGTCCACCACGCGAGGTTGGTCATGGCCCACAGCGTGTCGGAATGCTCGGTCCCCAGCACCTCGATGCAGACCGGGACCAGTGCCGAGCAGATCCGCAGAGCCGCGGCAGCGTCACCGGATTCACCGATCCACCGTGCGTATTGGTCGCGGACGCGCAGGACATCGTTGTGGGTGGCGCCGAGGACACGCTCGAGCACGGGGAGGAATTCGGCGTACCTGTCACGCGCTCCGGCGATGTCTCCGCTCTGCCCGATATAGAAAGCGAGGTCCGCGCGTATCCGGAGAACGTCGGGGTGTTCCGGTTCGGAAATCGCCAGTTGCAGTGGCAGCGCATCGTTCAGCATCGCGATCGCGAGCCGATTGTCGCCGGTCTGCGCGATCCAGTTGGCGAGTTGCACTCGCCAGGCCAGTGTTTCGCTGTGTTCGGGGCCGAATATTCGCGCACAGTCCTCGACCAGCTCGGCGAACATCGCCCTCGCCGCGTGCGGATCACCCGCGTCGCCGGTCCAGCGTGCGAGCCGCGCCCGCGCGGCGATCCGGTGGACGTCGTGCGGCGGCAACGCCTCTTCGAAGGCCACCAGCCAGGCCGCCCACGAGGCTCGGTTGTCGATCGCTCGGCGTCCGGAATCCGCGCGGTCGAGGAATTCCACCGCGCGAGCGGCATCTCCGCTTCCGAGGAAGTGACGCGGCGCCGCCGACTGCGCATAGGTGTCGATGTCGGGCCCGGTCAGCTCCGTAAGGGCGGACGCGAGAACCGAATGGGCGTCGAAAAGGGTAGTCGGATGGTCCGCGGTAGCGGCGGCCTGAAGTAATGGGTCGGCGAACGTCGAATGCGCCAAGCCCACTCGCTCGTCCTCCGCGCCCGGATGCCCTCGCGCCACCAGAATGCCGAGATCTACGACGACGTCGCGCAGTTGCGGCAGCGCCACCTGGGGTCCGAGTTTGTTCAGCGCCTCGGAGATCAACCGCAGCGGAGCGACCGGCCCCGGTCCGACCGCCGCGAGCAGCGCGACCAGCCGGCCGGTCGACGCGGCCCGGGCACGATTGCGGGTAGCGGTGCGGAAGCGGCGCACCACCAGCGAGTGCAGGTCGACCGCCCCGTTGGGCCGATCGAAAGCCCAATCGACCTCGGAGATCAGCCGCGGAACCAGCCAACCGCCGCCGATCGCCGTGATCTGCGCGCCGAGCGCTCGGTCCAGGTCAGAGGGGACATCGCGATCGAATGAGGCCAGTTCGTGCAAGATTTCCGACAGCGATGGGGGATGTACCGGGAATACCCGAGCGTGGGCGAGCTCCGGCCGATCCTCGACCCCGGTACCGGACCGGATGGCGACGACCACGCGGACATGGCGGAGCCGGTCATCGGTCGTCAGGGTGACCACCGCCGCGATGAGGCCGTCGCGGCCACCCTCCTGCGGTTGATCCAGTCCGTCGATGAGGATGCGGATACGGCGCCCTGGCGTCCGCAGGCGCGACAGCGGCCGCACGACGCGGATCTCGAACTCGCTGAAGCGATCGTAATCGGTCAACTCCGCGCGCACAGACTGCTGCGCCGCAGGGAATTCGTCGCCGAACCGCTCGCCCAGCTGCGCCTCCAACTCGCCGATCACAGTCTCGACAGTGCCGGAGACATCGAGGAAGACGGCCGCGGAGACGTATTCGGCGGTGAGCGATCCCAGAGCGGGGGTAAGGCCCGGACGGATGAGGAGGGAGATTATCGTCGATTTGCCGGCTCCGGCCGGGCCGACCAATGCCTGCAGCCGGTCGCCTGCGGACTCGACCATAGCGACGAGGGTTTCCTGAACCGTGGTGGTCGCCGACACGGTCTGGACCAGCTGATCGACCAAACCGGCCGCAGGGCGTCCGGTTACGGCATCACGCAGCCGTGCCCGGTTCGGAACCAGCCACAGGCCGAGGTCGCCGCGGCGAACTTGGGAGCCGTTGAACGATAGATGCCGGGGCGTCTGCCATTCGCACGCGATACCGAGTTCGGGCGTGAGGTCGGCACAGAGCAGATTCGTGCCGCTGTGATCCAGTCCGCTCTGGAATGTTCGCAGCAGCGTGCGGGTGAAGCACCCGTCGTAGGCGTTGCCGTGGTCGGAGGCGACGAGCAATTCCATTCGGCCCGCGGCCTTCTCCAGAATTCTGACCCATCGGCTACCCGCTCCGAGCGCTCCGGTTCCGGCCTCGCACGCGTCGACGAGGACGATCAGCCCGTCCAGTGACTGTGTCCCGCCCAATTGCTCGGCGACCACATTGACCAGGTGCAGGCCCACATCGGAGTCCAGCGGCTGCGCCGAGTCGCGGGCGAGCAGGAAGAAGTCTTCCTCGTTCATGGTGAAGCCATGACCGACGAACGCGATCAGCAATGTCGCACCTGCGTCGTCGGCGCGCCGGAAGGCCGCTTTCACACTGCGTTTGAGCTCGATGATCGTCGGATCCAACAGCGGGCCGCTGTCGACAGGTCGCCATCCGCCCGCCGTCACGAGGGTGGCGTGCAAGGCTTGCGCGAGTTCCGACGTGAAGCCGAGTCGCGGAAAGTGCTCACATTCGCTTCCGATAACGAGCAACAACCTGTCGGCCATGGTGAAACTATCGGGTAGATCCCCGGGACACACAACTGCGCCGACAGTTCGAGTAGTGGCGATGGCGCAGACACGTACCGGAGTCGGCGCGGACAAGTAGCCGATCCTCGTGACAGCGTCGTGCCGGGCGTGGAACATATGAGCGGGCAGGGCGATACGACTGTCGCCGGACCGGTTTCACGCTCTGGTTCAGGAGGAAGAAGACAATGTTCCCGACTCGCAGGCGCCTGTCACTCGGCGGAATCGTCCTGTCCCTGGTCGCGGTGCTCGGCTCCGCGACGCTCAGCGGCACCGCATCGGCGCAACCGTCGCCCAAGGTCTTCACGTGGGACCACGACATACGCGAGGGTGACTGCACGATGTTCCGCGGCGCGCGATGGGTACTGAAGGTGGACGGCAACGCACACTTCACGGCCAAGGTCACCAGCAGCGACGACCACGACGCCTGGCTGATGTGGGCCCAACTCCACGATGCCGGCGGGCAGTACCTCGGCAACATCATCGCCCACCAGCAAGGGGAGATCGCCAAGTTCGTCATCGATCTCCCCGACAGCAGCCGGCAGTACGACTGGTGGGTCCACGGCACCTTCGATCCCGCTCTTCTTTCCCGCATCGACCACATGTCCTTGCGGTCCGCCTGCTGACCGGTACGGGACCGCAGCTCCCCTACCCGGGCGCCTCGCACCTGCCGAGCCCACCTGTTCCACCCAGCGAAAGAGTCACCGAACATGCGCACTCGCACTCGACGACTGAGCCTTTCCGCCTCGGTTTTCGCCACAGCCGTACTGACCTGCGTTCCGGCGGCCCCCGAAGCCACCGCCGCGATCACCGGAGTGAGCGTCGCCGCCGGTCCTGAAGGACTCGCGGTCGGCTGCTCCTACACCGTGACGGCCACCGTCGACACCCCCGCACCCGAAGAAGGCGACGTCACCTTCCTCATCGCGGGCGGCTCGGTCCCCGGTAACGGCGAGCGTCTCCCCGGCCCCACCACCTACCACCCCGAATCCGGCACGGCCACCATTACCTGGACCCCGAAATACCGTGGGTCTCAGAACCTCATAGCCCAGCAGTTCAAACCCGGCCAGTACACCAGCACCAAATACATTCCCGTCGACGTCAACACCACCGGAATCAACACCGGCAGCTCCTGCCTCACACTCTGACCGGCATTGATGTCTGCCGACACAGGTCGGCCGCAGCCGCCCGGCGGCCGACCTGCGCGGCGCGTTCCGCCGATCCGGCCGCGACCGGGACTGTGGATCTAACGGTGTTTGCGGCCTGACGCGCTGAACGATGTTCAGCGGGAAGGTGCCGTGATGACGACACTTGATGCTGTGGCGAGGAAGAAGGCCCAGGCTTCGGCTGAGGAGCTGGCG
>NZ_JADLQO010000027.1 GCF_015477775.1 Nocardia abscessus
TCTACGAAGCGATCGTCAAGGGCGAGAACATCCCGGAGCCGGGCATCCCGGAATCGTTCAAAGTCCTGCTCAAAGAACTCCAATCGCTGTGCCTCAACGTCGAAGTGCTGTCGTCCGACGGCGCCGCGATCGAGATGCGCGACGGCGACGACGAGGACTTGGAGCGCGCGGCGGCCAACCTGGGCATCAATTTGTCGAGGAACGAAGCGGCCACCGTCGACGATCTGGCGAACTAGGCGGTCGGCCGGATGCCGTCACCCACGGCATCCGGCCTCCGCAACGGATTACCCAACTAGTGAACTTTTGCTCGAATTCGACCCGCACAGGGGAAAGGAAGTTACGTGCTAGACGTCAACTTCTTCGATGAACTCCGGATCGGCCTCGCCACCGCCGACGACATCCGTCAGTGGTCCTACGGCGAGGTGAAGAAGCCGGAGACCATCAACTACCGCACGCTCAAGCCGGAGAAGGACGGCCTGTTCTGCGAGAAGATCTTCGGTCCCACCCGGGACTGGGAGTGCTACTGCGGCAAGTACAAGCGCGTCCGCTTCAAGGGCATCATCTGTGAGCGCTGTGGCGTCGAGGTGACTCGGGCCAAGGTGCGCCGCGAGCGCATGGGCCACATCGAGCTGGCCGCTCCGGTCACCCACATCTGGTACTTCAAGGGCGTGCCGTCGCGCCTGGGCTACCTGCTCGACCTGGCGCCGAAGGATCTGGAGAAGATCATCTACTTCGCCGCCTACGTCATCGTGGCGGTCGACGAGGAACTGCGGCACAACGAGCTGTCCACGCTCGAGGCCGAGATGGAGGTCGAGAAGAAGGCGGTCGCCGACCAGCGTGACGCCGACCTCGAGGCCCGCGCCCAGAAGCTCGAGGCCGACCTGGCCGAGCTGGAGGCCGAAGGCGCCAAGTCCGACGTCCGCCGCAAGGTCAAGGACGGCGGCGAGCGGGAGATGCGCCAACTCCGCGACCGCGCCCAGCGTGAGCTGGACCGGCTGGAGGAGATCTGGAACACCTTCACCAAGCTGGCCCCCAAGCAGCTCATCGTCGACGAGGTGCTCTACCGCGAGCTGGTCGACCGCTACGGCGAGTACTTCACCGGCGCGATGGGCGCGGAGTCCATCCAGAAGCTGATGGAGAGCTTCGACATCGAGGCCGAGGCCGAGTCGCTGCGCGAGACCATCCGCAGCGGCAAGGGCCAGAAGAAGCTGCGCGCGCTCAAGCGGCTCAAGGTCGTCGCGGCGTTCCAGGCCAACGGCAACTCGCCGATGGGCATGGTGCTCGACGCCGTTCCGGTGATCCCGCCGGAGCTGCGCCCGATGGTCCAGCTCGACGGTGGCCGCTTCGCCACCTCCGACCTGAACGACCTGTACCGGCGCGTGATCAACCGCAACAACCGCCTCAAGCGACTGATCGACCTCGGCGCTCCCGAGATCATCGTCAACAACGAGAAGCGGATGCTGCAGGAGTCCGTCGACGCCCTGTTCGACAACGGCCGCCGCGGCCGTCCGGTCACCGGACCGGGCAACCGTCCGCTCAAGTCGCTGTCGGATCTGCTCAAGGGCAAGCAGGGCCGGTTCCGCCAGAACCTGCTCGGTAAGCGCGTCGACTACTCGGGCCGTTCGGTCATCGTCGTCGGTCCGCAGCTGAAGCTGCACCAGTGCGGTCTGCCCAAGCTGATGGCGCTGGAGCTGTTCAAGCCGTTCGTGATGAAGCGCCTGGTGGACCTGAACCACGCGCAGAACATCAAGTCGGCCAAGCGGATGGTGGAGCGGCAGCGGCCGCAGGTGTGGGACGTCCTCGAAGAGGTCATCGCCGAACACCCGGTGCTGCTCAACCGTGCGCCCACCCTGCACCGCCTCGGTATCCAGGCCTTCGAGCCGCAGCTGGTGGAAGGCAAGGCCATCCAGCTGCACCCGCTGGTCTGTGAGGCGTTCAACGCCGACTTCGACGGTGACCAGATGGCCGTGCACCTGCCGCTGTCGGCGGAGGCGCAGGCCGAAGCGCGCATCCTGATGCTGTCGTCGAACAACATCCTGTCGCCCGCCTCGGGCAGGCCGCTGGCCATGCCGCGTCTGGACATGGTGACCGGCCTGTACTACCTGACCCGCCTGGAAGAGGGCGCGAAGGGTTCCTACCAGCCGGCCACCAAGGACGCGCCGGAGCAGGGCGTGTACTCCTCGCCCGCCGAGGCGCAGATGGCGGTGGACCGCGGTGAACTCACCGTGCGTTCGCTGATCAAGGTCCGGCTGACCGACCAGCGCCCGCCGAAGGACGTCGAGGCGGAGCTGTTCCCGGAGGGCTGGCGCCGCGGCGACGCGTGGACCACCGAGACCACGCTGGGCCGGGTGCTGTTCAACGAGCTGCTGCCCGCGGACTACGCGTTCATCAACGAGCAGATGCCGAAGAAGCGTCAGGCGACGATCATCAACGATCTCGCCGAGCGCTACCCGATGATCGTGGTCGCGCAGACCGTCGACAAGCTCAAGGACGCAGGCTTCTACTGGGCCACGCGTTCGGGCGTGACGGTCTCCATGTCCGACGTGCTCGTGCCGCCGGAGAAGGCCGAGATCATGGAGCGCTACGAGGCGCAGTCGGATCAGATCGAGAAGAAGTACCAGCGTGGTGCGCTCGATCACCAGGAGCGCAACAACGCCCTGGTCAAGATCTGGCAGGAGGCGACCGAGGAGGTCGGTAAGGCGCTGCGCGCGCACTACCCGGCCGACAACCCGATCATCACGATCGTCGACTCGGGCGCCACGGGTAACTTCACCCAGACCCGTACCCTCGCCGGTATGAAGGGCCTGGTGACGAACCCGAAGGGTGAGTTCATCCCGCGGCCGATCAAGTCCTCCTTCCGTGAGGGCCTGACGGTTCTGGAGTACTTCATCAACACCCACGGCGCTCGTAAGGGTCTGGCCGACACCGCGCTGCGCACCGCCGACTCGGGTTACCTGACCCGTCGTCTGGTGGACGTCTCGCAGGACGTCATCGTGCGCGAGCACGACTGCGGCACCGAGCGCGGCATCGTGGTGCCGATCGCGGAGAAGCAGCTCGACGGCTCGATCATCCGCGACGCGCACGTGGAGACCTCCACCTACGCGCGCACGCTCGCGTCCGACGCGGTCGACGCGCAGGGCAACGTCATCGTGGCGAAGGGCGCCGACCTCGGCGATCCGGCGCTCGAGGCGCTGCTGGAGGCCGGTATCACCGAGGTGAAGGTCCGCTCCGTGCTGACCTGCACCACCGGCACCGGTGTGTGCGCGACCTGCTACGGCCGCTCGATGGCGACCGGCAAGCTGGTCGACATCGGTGAGGCCGTCGGTATCGTCGCCGCGCAGTCCATCGGTGAGCCCGGTACCCAGCTGACCATGCGTACCTTCCACCAGGGTGGTGTCGCGGGTGACGACATCACCGGCGGTCTGCCCCGTGTGCAGGAGCTGTTCGAGGCGCGCGTGCCGAAGGGCAAGGCGCCGATCGCCGAGGTCTCCGGTCGCGTGCGGCTGGAGGACGACGATCGCTTCTACAAGATCACCATCATCCCGGATGACGGTGGCGAAGAGGTTGTCTACGACAAGCTCTCGAAGCGGCAGCGTCTGCGGGTGTTCAAGCACGACGACGGCTCCGAGCGTCTGCTCTCCGACGGTGACCACGTCGAGGTCGGCCAGCAGTTGCTGGAAGGCGCGGCGGATCCGCACGAGGTGCTGCGCATCATGGGTCCCCGTCAGGTTCAGGTTCACCTGGTCCACGAGGTCCAGGAGGTCTACCGCTCGCAGGGTGTGTCGATCCACGACAAGCACATCGAGGTGATCGTGCGCCAGATGCTGCGTCGCGTGACGATCATCGACTCGGGCGCGACGGAGTTCCTGCCCGGTTCGCTCACCGAGCGCGCCGAGTTCGAGGCATCCAACCGCCGCGTCGTCGCCGAGGGCAACGAGCCCGCGGCGGGTCGTCCGGTGCTGATGGGTATCACCAAGGCGTCGCTGGCCACCGACTCGTGGCTGTCGGCGGCGTCCTTCCAGGAGACCACCCGAGTTCTGACGGACGCGGCGATCAACTGCCGCTCCGACAAGCTCATCGGCCTCAAGGAGAACGTGATCATCGGTAAGCTGATCCCGGCCGGTACCGGTATCAACCGCTACCGGAACATCCAGGTGCAGCCGACCGAAGAAGCCCGTGCCGCCGCGTACGCGGTGCCGTCCTACGACGACACCTACTACAGCCCGGACAGCTTCGGTCAGACCACGGGCGCCGCGGTTCCGCTCGACGACTACGGTTTCAGCGACTACCGCTGATCCGTCAGCCGCAATGACACTCGGCCCCCGCTCCTTTCGGAGCGGGGGCCGAGTGCTTTCGTCCGTCCTCTTCGCGCACGGCGTCGGCGCTCTACCGCGCGCCACTCCGCGTGAGGTCGCTTCCGCCGGCTCGTAGTGGACAAAGGGGACCGGAGCCAGTAGGAATTAGAACGGGTTTCAGTTCTGTTCGGGAGGTGGCGATGGAAGGCGCGGCGCTGGGGGATCTGGTGGTGGCCGGTTTCCGGAAGCTGGGGTTCATCCAGTACGCCGGGGTCGAGTGGGAGGAGTTCGCGGCGGGGCGGAATGTGGTGTCGGTCGTGCCGCGGGCGGAGCATCTGAACCACAACGGGGATCTGCATGCCGCCGTCTTGTTCGGGATGGCGGAGACCGCCGCGATGGGTGCTTCGGTTTCGGGGATCGTGGACCTGATGGGGGATACGTTCATCGTCGCCAAGGACGGACGAATCGAGTACAAAGCCCGTGCGAAGGGGGATGCGGGGCCGTTCCTCGCCACCTCCGCGTTCTCCGCGGAGACGCTGGCGAAAATGCGGGCGGACATCGAGGCGAAAGTGCCGCTCGAACTCGAGGTGCCGGTGGACATCACCGACGCCACCGGAAAGACCGTCGCCGCAGCGGTGTTCACCGCGGTGCTCCGTCCTCGCCGAGCCTGATCGCATCGCAAGGCTCGGCTGCGCGAGCTCTTGTGGAGCGCGGCTCGGCCTCCGCGCTCCATGCGCGACCTCACCGCTCGCTGTCGAGCATCGCCATCTGCGCCGTCGCGTAGCGTTCGCCCGCGACCCGTTCGGCGGGCACGGCCGATTCGATCGTGGACAGCTCCTCGTCGGTGAGCACGATGTCCAGCGCGTCCACCGCTTCCGTCCAGCGCTCGCGTCGTCGGGTGCCGATGACCGGCACGATGTCCTCGCCGCGGGTCAGCGCCCAGGCGATGGCCAATTGCGCCACCGAAGCGTGCTTGCGCGCCGCGATCTCGTCCAGCGCGCGGATCAGCTCGAGGTTTCGGTCCAGGTTCTCGCCTTGGAAGCGCGGGCTGTGCGCGCGGAAATCGTCTGCGGCGAAGGTGGTTCCCGGCTGGATGGCGTCGCTGAGCAGTCCGCGCGACAACACGCCGTAGGCCGTGACGCCGATGCCGAGTTCGCGGCAGACCGGCAGGATCCGCGCCTCGATGCCCCGCGAGATCAGCGAATACTCGATCTGCAGGTCCACGATCGGGCGCACCGCCGCCGCGCGCCGAATGGTTTCCGGACCGACTTCGGACAGGCCCACATGACGCACGTATCCGGCATCGATCAGTTCGCCGATAGCGCCTACCGTGTCCTCGATCGGCACGTCCGGATCGAGCCGCGCCGGGCGGTAGATGTCGATGTAGTCGACGCCGAGCCGCCGCAGGCTGTAGGTCAGGAAATTGCGCAGCGCCACCGGCCGGTTGTCCACGCCGCCGAAGCCGCCGTCGGGCCCGCGCAGCGCGCCGAACTTCACGCTCAGCACCACGTCCTCACGTGGCCGTTCGGCGATGGCCTTGCCGATCAGCATCTCGTTGTGTCCGGCGCCGTAGAAATCGCCGGTGTCGATCAGGCCGACGCCGGAATCCAGCGCCGCGTGGATGGTCGCGATCGATTCGGCGTCGTCGCTCGCGCCGTACGCGCCGGACATGCCCATAGCGCCCAGGGCGATACGGCCGACGGCCGGGCCGGTGGCTCCGAGCCGCACTTCGTGGATCTTCGTTGTCGTCATGGCACGAGCCTGCGCCGGGTGGAACCGGTGCGGGAGAGATCGTTTATCGGGGGAGCGGCGATCCCTGGCTGAGCGCGCCGTTTCCGAGGACAGTATGGGCATGGACCGCGCCGAACTCGCCGACTTCCTGCGCCGGCGCCGCGAGCAGCTCACGCCCGCCGACATGGGTTTGCCGCCCGGCGTCCGACGGCGCACGCCGGGGCTGCGCCGCGACGAGGTCGCGTTGCTCGCGGGTATCTCGACCGACTATTACACCCGGCTGGAGCAGTCGCGCGGCCCGCGTCCGTCCACCCAGGTGCTCGCCTCGCTCGCGCGCGCCCTGCGTTTCGACAACGACGAACGCGACCACCTCTACCATCTGTGCGGCCACGCGCCGCCGGGACGCGACGCGACCGACAAGCACGTGGGCCCCGGCTTGATGCACCTGCTCGCCAAGCTGGACGACACCGCGGCCACCGTCGTCACCGATCTCGGCGAGGTGCTCGTGCAGAACCGGATGCACACCTTGCTCGTCGGCGATCACGGCGAGCGGCACGGCTGGGACCGGTACTACCCCTACCGCTGGTTCACCGACCCCGCCTCGCGCGCCATCTTCCCGGAGGAGGACTGGGATCGGCTCGGTCGCAGGCACGTCGCCGATCTGCGTGCGACGGCCGCCCGCCGCGCGGGCGACGCGGACGTGCTCGAACTCGTCGCCCGGTTACGGTCGGCGAGCGCCGAGTTCGACCGGCTCTGGGACGAACACCGGGTGGCCGTGCGGCTCTCGGATATCAAACGCATCCTGCACCCCCAGGTCGGCCTGATCGACATCGTCTGTGAAACGCTGCTCACACCCAACGCCGCCCAGCGCCTGCTGGTCTACCAACCGCGTCCCGGCACGGACGCGGCCGAGAAGCTGGATTTGCTGCGGGTGATCGGCACGCAGCGGCTGGCGCCTGCCGACCGGCTCGACTAGGGCGCGGTGACGTACTCGATCGCCGCGTCGACGGCGGGCTGCCCACCGCCGATGACGAATCCGGCCATCGCGCCGATCGCGGCACCCGCGACCGCGGCGGCGGGCACCGTGATGAAGTCCAGCACGAACAGTCCGAGCGGGAAGCCGACGACGAAGCCGATGGCCGCGCCGATGCCCGCGCCCGCGAGGATGGTCGGCATGGCCTTCTCGGCCTCGGCGTAGAACCGCTCCTGGGCGCCGATGTCGCGCAGCGGCGTGTCGGCCATCGCGACCGGCGCGACGGTGAGCCGGTGGCCCGCGTCCTCGAGCACGGGCCGCAGCGCCACGCGCTGCTCCCCGATGCGCAGCGTCATCGGCAGCGCGGCCACCACCGCGCCGTCCCGATCGGAGACGGTCACGACGCGGCCGTCGTGGGTGAGCTCGAACGTCCCGTCCTGGATGGTCGCCACGGCGGCGCGCCGGTCCTCGGTGGCGGTGACCTCGTAGGCGATCTGGTGGAACGACCCGTGCAGGTCGAGCGGCGCGTCCTCGGGCGAGGGCTGCGCGTGTGCGGCGCTCGTGGTGATCGCGGTGGCCGCCAGCGCGACCAAGGTCGTCGCGGTGAATTGGGAGATCCTCATCGTGCTCTTTCCGTGTGCCGCACCCGTGTCCGGTTCGTCCGGAAAAGATACCGCTCGGCGGGCCCGATCAGAAGTGCGAATCCTCTTGACGCAGGCGCCCGTCTCCGCAACACTGAACTAGATGGTTCAGTATGACTTCCTGGATGCCTCCTTCGGAGCGCTCGCGGATCCCACCCGGCGTGGGATTCTCGAACGCCTCGGCAGTGGGCCCGCGACCGTCAGTGAGCTGGCGGAGCGCTTCGAGATGACGCTCACCGGCGTCAAGAAGCACATCCAGCTGCTGGAGGCGGCGGGCATGGTGGTCACGGAGAAGCGCGGCCGGGTGCGGTACTGCCGCCTCGGCGCGAACGTCTTCGATCGCGAAGTGGCCTGGATGCAGGGCTACCGGCGGATGGTGGAAGCACGGATGGACCGTCTCGGCGAATTCCTCGAGCGAACGGAGCAGGACCGATGAGCACAACCACGAACGACGCCGTCGTCACGGCCGACACCGACCGCGCGATCCACATCGAGCGGATCTTCGACGCCCCGCGCGAGCGGGTGTGGGACGCCTACAGCAGGATCGAGCTGCTCGCCCAATGGTGGGGGCGTGGCAACCGGTTGGATATCGAGCGCTGGGAATTCCGTCCGGGCGGGCACTGGCGTTTCGTCGAGCACTCCGACGACGGAACCCATGGTTTCGAGGGCCGTTTCCGTGAGGTCACCCCGAAGGAGCGGATCGTGTACTCCTTCGAGTGGGACGGCATGCCCGCCTATGTCGCGATCGACAGCGTCAGCTTCGTCGATCTCGGTGACGGCCGCACCAAGGTGGTCACCGACAGTCAGTTCCACACGCCGCAGGAGCGGGACGGAATGCTCCAGTCGGGCATGGAGACCGGGCTCAACGAGAGCTACCGCGCACTGGACGCACTGCTCGCGCGCGGCTGAGCCACGGACGCTTCGGCTCCGGTCGCGTGAGCGGGGCCGAAGCGTGTCGTGGCTAGCCTTCGCGGCGAGAAACCCTGAGACGCAGACGATCCGGCTTCAACGTAATCGTCTCTTTCACGCGCAGTTCGTAATCGGGCTCCGAGGTCAGATCGAAGGTGCGCAGCAGTGTGGCCAGGACCAGCACCATCTCGTGCTGAGCGAACTGGCGGCCGATGCAGGCGCGCACGCCCACGCCGAACGGCCGGTACAGCTCGGGATGGCGGCCGCGTACGCGCTCCGGAAGGAAACGGTCGGGATCGAATTGTTCGGGATCCGCGCCCCACAGTTCGTGCCGATGCAGCTGGAGCAGGACGACGAACACCCACTCGTTCTTCTCGAACGGATAGCGCCCGGCGAGCATCGTGTCCGCGCGGGCTTTGCGGAAATATCCGGGAGCTGTGGGCCACAGCCGGAGGGTCTCGTCCACGACGCGCCGCACGTAGCGCAGCTTCCCGACCTGCTCGAAGGCGAGGCTGTCGCCTGCGCAGACCTCATCGATCTCCTGTCGGGCCCGAGCGGCGATCACCGGGTTGGTCGACAGATAGTGCAGCGCGAACGCCAGGACGCCCGCGGTGGTCTCGTGCCCCGCCGTGAGGAAGGTCAGGATCTGGTGCCGGACATTGGTCGGGTCGAGCAGCTTTCCCGTTTCCGGATCCGGCACGGTCAGCATCCGGTCCAGCAGATCCCCGTGCTCACCCGCGCCCTCCCGCCTGCGCCGTGCGATCACCTCATCGATCGTGCTGTTGACCAGTTCCACGTCCCGCCGGTGCTGGGCACGCTGCTCGCGGAACACCGTGCGTTCGACCAGCGGATGCGAGTAGGCGGCGCGGTTGATGTAGGTCAGGGCCCGCAGCATCGCGGCGACCACCGGGTGCGGGTCGGTGCGGGTGAACGACTGGAACTCGTAGCCGAACGCGGCCCGCCCGATGACTTCCAGCGCGACCTTGTTGGTATCGGCGGGTACGTCGACCCACTCGCCTGCGCGGGCCGTCCAGTACTCGACGAGCTCGGCGGCGCAGGCTTGCATGGTGGCGTGGTAGCCACGCATGGCGGCCGCGGTGAACGACGGCGCGAGAATGGCGTGGGCCTTGGCCCAGTTCGGTTCGGAGTTGTGCGCGGTGAACAGCCCGTCACCGGCGACGGTCCGCAGGTCCCGGATCGGCACGCCCAGGAATTTGGCCCACAGCGCGTCGTCGTTGATTTCGCGCAGCAGGTCCGGATCCGACACGTAGGTCACGCGGGTCCCGAAGATGTTGCGTTCGTAGATCCCGCCGTATTTCTGGGCGCCGCGCATCCCCCATTGGCTGCTGTCGGTGACGTGCAGATCCCATACGTCACCGACGATCGGTAGTCGGAAAGGCGGGTGCGGCAGTTCCCGGTCACTCGCCCGGATTCGGCGCTGGGAGTTCGTCGTGGTCATCTTGCTCCGTCCAGTTGTGCGCAAAGGTAGGTCTGTGCCGGGCCCCAATGCCGCGCGATACGGCGCAGCGTGCGGGTTTCGTCGACGATGTCGCGGCCGGGCGCCGACGCGTGCAGCCGGAGGTAGGAACCCGGCTGCGCGCCATCGGCTTTGCGATGCAGGGCACGCGCGATCTGCACCGCCTCGGCGACATCGGCGGGCACGTCGGCCGGTATCGGCTCGGCGAATCGCCCGAGCAGGAGCAGTGCGTCTCGGATTTCCACCGTCATGCGGTGCAGGCGCCGCCGCGGGTCCAGGTCCGGGTCGGCTTGCGACGGACGCGGAATCTCGGCGCACGTGGTCACCAGATCCCGCCACATCGGCGTCAGCTGCCGTACGGTTCGCGAGGCCGAGTCGACGCCCAGCCTGCGCGCGATTTCGGTGCCCACCCGGACGCCGGCGGCCAGCGAGCCGAGGCCGACCATGTAGACGAAGTTGTTCTCGTTGGCCTGGAACCGGAACTCGACGAACGCCGCACCCGTCCCGGTCGCCGCGCAGACCGAACTGGCGAAGATCGAGACGGCCTCTTCCAGCGTCCATCCACCGACGATCAGGATCAGCAGGTAGGTGAGCTTGTGGGACGGGCGTAACTGGCCCGCGCGCAGCTCCCGGACGCTGGCCGCCAGCACCAACAGGCCGGTCGCGCCGCACCAGCCGGAGAAGAACGCGAAGTAGGCGACCGTCTGCCAGCCTTCGGTCCGGTCGATGTACTGCCCCAGGGTGCGGGCGTGCGCGCCGAGGAGCAGCATCAGCACCATCGAGACGCCCGCCGCGCACCAGACGGCCCGGCGCATCCTGCGGTAGTTCTCCGACGCCTGCTCCGACCACCGTTCCGACCACGATTGCGCCAGCACGATCAGCGGCGCGAAGGTCGCGACGATGAACGTGGTCCCGAGTTGCCTCGTGAACCCCACGCTGAGCAGGCCCGCGTCGGCAAGCGCGTGCTGTACGGCCCCTTCGCGCAGGAGCGCCGCGAGCACCGCGCAGATCAGGGCATAGGTCACGTGGCGTTCGCTGGGCCGTGACCGGCCGTGCAGCCACACCAGCCGCAACAGGGCCGCCGCCGCGCTACCCGCGATGATCAACCACGCGACGACCGGTGGGGCCGAGGAGGTCACCCCTCACCGCCCCAGAACGACCGCATCGGTCGCGAGGAGCGCGAGCGCGAGACGCCGGACAGAAGCAGGTCCGCGAACAGCTCCGCCTCGTCCTCTTGGTGGTCGGCGAACTCGCTGCGTCCGAGTACTCGCCGGATCAGCGTCGGATCGATGCTCGGCAGGAGCCGTTGCACCCCGGCCGAGCCCGCGGACCCGGCGTTGTGATCGAGCACCATATGGCCGGTCTCGT
Organism: Nocardia abscessus; assembly: GCF_015477775.1. GTDB lineage: Bacteria > Actinomycetota > Actinomycetes > Mycobacteriales > Mycobacteriaceae > Nocardia > Nocardia abscessus_A. Next base: position 11,395 of record NZ_JADLQO010000027.1, read on the forward strand.
GCGCGATGATCTGGTCGATATGGAAATCGGTCGTGCCGGCGGCGTAGGCGATCACGTCGACATCCGTGCATTCCAGCCACAGCCCGCACGGTGTGCCGCGGCCCGGCTCGAGGGTGCCCGGTAGCAGCGTCGAAGCGACCGGTATCAGCTCGATGGGCCGCCCGCGCCATTCCCCAAGGGCGGTCAGGAATTTCTCTCTGTTCCACGGCGACGGAACCAGTGCCATCACGGCCTCGCGCGCAGCCATCACCCGCTGCGTCGAGTCGTCCATCGAAGCCCCCCTCCCACCGAAAACCTTGTGGTGATCGGACTTTACCGCGCCCAGCCGACGCCGGCGGAGTCGAGAGGTGGGGGTGGCACCGAACGGCGGCGGTGCCGGTGCGTGGCGTACGGAGCCGAATCGAGGGGTGCCCCCGTCAGTCCCGGGCCGAACCGATACGGCGCTTGCGGGGCTTCAGATGCAGCCCGGGCAGCGGTGGCGCGGGAATGCGCTGCCGCGGGGGATGGCCCGTGATGTCGGCGAAGCGGGTCACGTCGTGGTTCTCCCAATCGGCTCGTGCGGTGACGATGTCCTCATGGCTGCGGCCGACGAAGTTCCACCACATCACCAGTTCCTCGCCGAACGGCTCGCCGCCGATCAGCGCGAAGTGCGCGCCACCCGCACTGCCGAGCCGCAGTTCGTCGCGTTCCGTGCCCAGGTACAGCAGCGGACCGGGGGCGAGTTCGGTGCCTGCGACCGTGACCTGCCCCTCGATCACCAGCACCGCGTGCTCGAAACGAGGGTCGAGCGGAAGGGTGACGTCGGCTCCCGGCTCCACCCGCACGTCGGCCCCGACGATCGGCGTGTAGGCGATCGCCGGCGACGTCACCCCGGCCAGCGAGCCGATCAGCACGATCGCCCGGAGGCCGGGTGCGTCAACGATCGGCAGTTCGCGATGCTGCTCGAAGTGCGGGGCGATGCCGGTGCGGTCACCGGGCAGCGCGATCCACAGCTGCAAGCCGTGCCCGGCGGGTGCGCCCTCGACCGCGTACTCGGAATGGGCGATGCCGCGTCCGGAGGTCATCAGGTTCAGCTGGCCGGGTTCGATCTCCACATCCGAGCCGACCGAGTCGCGATGCCGGATACGGCCCTCGAACGGCCAGGTCACCGTTTGCAGGCCGATGTGCGGATGTGGATCGATGTCCGGCGGCGCGCCCGTCTTGGTGACCGTCGGCGAACCGAAGCGGTCGAGGAAGCACCACGCGCCGACGGTCGGCAGATCGCGCTGCGGCAGCACGCGTTCGACGAAGACGCCGCGCACTCCGCCGAGCGGCACTTCACGTGCCGGATACTGCTCCGCGACCGGGCCGGGCCCCGGCGCGGGTTCGCAGAGCGTCTCGGCCGGACGTGCGTCCAGATCGCTCACCGAGTGACGCCCTTGCCGATCACGTGCGCGTCGTACTGCGGGTGCTTGTCCAGGTACGCCTTGATGAACGGGCACAGCGGCCGGATCACGCGCTCACGCGCGACGACGTCCTCGATGGCTTTCCCGGCGAGGACGGAGCCGAGGCCCTTGCCGGAGAACGCGCCGTCGATCTCGGTGTGCGTGAACACCGTCTCGTCGTCGCGTTCCTCGTAGTCGGCGAAACCGGCCAGTTCCCCGCCGTGGAACACCTCGTAGCGATGCCGCTCGTCATTGCGGACAACCTTGGATTCCGAAGCTGCTTCGGTCATGGTTCCCTTCTCCTTCCGTGCGCGGACCGGGTGCTTGCTGAGGATCGAGACCCGATTGAACGCGCCGATCGTGGTGGCCACCCAGATGACGACAGACAGCTGATCATCCGTCAGATGCCGGCGAGCGAACGCGTACTCACGCTCGATGACGTCTTCGCCAGGAAGCGTCGCGGTGACTTCCGCGATCGCCAGCACGGCCTGCTCGAACGGGGTGTACGTGCCGCCGCGCCGCCACCCCGGCAGCACCGCGATCTCCTGCTCGGTGGCCCCGGCCGCAGAGGCGGCGCGGTAGTGCACGTCGAGGCAGTACGCACAGCCGTTGAGCTGGGAGACGCGCAGATTGATCAGTTCGACGATCCGGCGATCCAGCCCCACCGCCGCCGCGGCGGCCCTGACCTCGTTCGCGACACTGTTCAGCGCGCGGAACGCGGTCGGCGTCTGCTTGTCGATCCAGACGCGATCACGCGGTGTTTCGGGCCTCATATTCGTGGGATGTTAGCCCCCGTGGGTGAACGGCGCGGACCGGGCCGGCAGATAAGCGGACTTCGGTCCGGAGGATCGGGTGTCGGGTGGGGAGGGCCCGCGGCCCCCGCGGTCGGGAGCGCCGCCCGTGGGGGTCCGGCGCTGCACGCAACGCCGGACCGCACGCTTACCCGATCTCGGTGAACCGCCGAAGCTGGAACGGCTCGACCAGCACGTCCTCCAACGCCGTCGCCAAGGTTTTCAGGTGAGGCGTCCGGAAGTGTGCGGCCAGGGCGTCCTCGTCGGTCCACTCCTCCAGCAGCACCATCCGGCTCGGGTCGGTGGGGTGCAGGTAGAGCTCGTACCTGATGCAGCCGTCCTCCGCGAGCGTCGGTTCGATCATGCCTTGCAGCAGATTCCGCAATTCCGCCTCGCGACCCGGCCTGGCGAGGAACCGGACGTTGAGCGTCAACGTCGACATGAGCGTCTCCTGTTCTGGTGTGGGTTATTCCCTGCCCGCCGACGTGAAGGTCATGTCCGCGTACCGATTTCCGGCGACCTGGCCCGCGATCGGTTCCAGCGTCGCCAATTCGTCGGCGGTGAGCGCGATCGTCGCGGCGGCCACGTTGTCCGTGAGCCGGGTCCGGCTTCGGGTGCCGGGAATCGGGACCACCGCGAGGCCGTGCACACCGGCCTGTGCGTGCACCCAGGCCAGTGCCACCTGCGCCAACGTGATGCCGCGCGCTTCGGCGATGGCGCGCAGCGGGCCGAGCAGCTCGGCATTGCGGGTCGCGTTCTCGCCGGAGAACCGCGGCATCGAGGAACGGAAGTCCTTCGCGTCCGTGGTGCCGGTGAACGAGCCGGTGAGGAAGCCGCGTCCCAGCGGTGAGTACGGCACGAACGTCACGCCCAGCTCCGCCGCCGCGGATACCACGGTGCGTTCGACGTCGCGGGAGAACAGCGACCATTCCGACTGCACGGCCGCGATCGGATGCACCGCGTGCGCCGCACGCAATTCGGCCCCGGTCACTTCGGACAGGCCGAGTGCACGGACCTTGCCCTCCCGCACCAATTCCGCCATCGCGCCGACCGTGTCCTCGATCGGCACGGCGGGGTCCTTGCGGTGCATGTAGTACAGATCGATGGTGTCGATCCGGAGCCTGCGCAGGCTGCCCTCCACCGAGCCGCGGATGTAGGCGGGGGAGTTGTCGAAGCCCCGGTAGGCCGGGTCGTCGGCCTTGCGGACGATGCCGAACTTGGTGGCGAGGACCACCCGGTCGCGCTCGGCGCCGACGAAATCGCTGAGGAATTCCTCGTTGTGCCCGGAGCCGTACACGTCGGCGGTGTCGAACAGCGTGACGCCCAGCTCCAGCGCCCGATCCAGGGTGGCCCGGGACTCGGTGAGGTCGCTGGGCCCGTAGAACTCGCTCATGCCCATGCAGCCGAGGCCCTGCGTCGCCACCTGGATGCCGCCGGTGCCCAGTGTGGTGGTGGGAAGCGTGCCGACCGTTGTCATACCTTGATCCCTTCGCTGTCGTGCGCGGTGACCATGTCCGGCTGGTCCGCCTCGACTTTGCCCTCGTACAGGGCGATCTTGTGGTCCAGCACGGCCAGGGTCTGACGAAGTTCATCGATCTTGGCGAGTACGTCGGCGCGGGTGTCCCGGAACATCTCCAGCCGCTGCGGGAGCGTGGCGTCTCCGGCCCGCACCAGCTCGGCGTAGCGGACCATGTCCGCCACGGACATACCGGTCGTGCGCAGGCGGCCGATCAGCGCCAGCCATTCCAGATCCCGGTCGCTGAACCGGCGCTTGCCGGAGTGGTCCCGGCCGATGTAGTCCATCAACCCGATCCGCTCGTACCAGCGCAGCGTGTCCCGGCTCAGCCCCGACCGCTCGGACACCTCTCCGATCGAATACCGCGGCAGCTCCCGGTCGTCGTGCGCAGGAGACGCGGTTTCGTTCACGATTGCGCTGTGTTCTCGAACGCTCACTGCACTCGCCTTTCCCGTTGAACAACGACGACGCTAGTCACCTGGAGTGCACTCCAAGCAAGAGTTGTTCTCGATTTTCCAGCGCCCGCCGGTCGGCGAATTCCGTGGGAAGGATCGTGCGCCTCAGCTGTAGTCGGGCATTTGCTGGACCGCCCACTTGTTGCCGTCCGGATCGGCGAAGAAGGTGAACAGGCCCCAGCCGAGGTCCTGGACCGGAGTGGCGTCCACACCGGCGGCGATCAACTGCTGGTAGGCGTCCTCGGCGCTGGCGACCACCATCTGCATGCCTTCGACGCTGCCCGGCGCCGCCTCGGTGATGCCCTCGCCCAAGCAGATGGAGCAACCGGAACCGGGCGGGGTCAGCTGCACGAAGCGCAGGTTCTCGTTGACCCGGTGGTCGTGATCGGCCTGGAAGCCGATCTTGGTGTAGAAATCCTTGGCGCGGTCGACGTCGGTCACCGGAATGGCGACGAGCTCGATTTTCCAGTCCATCCGGCGAGCATTCCATCGTGCGCCGACAAAGTCCCGGATTCCGGCCTACGCTGGGAACATGCCTGGAAAGGACATCGACCGCATCAGGGCTCGTTCGGCCTGGGCGACGGTCAAGGAAAGCCCGGTGATCACCGCGGTCGCGATCGCGCCGTTCGCGCTCGCGCTCGGCGTGGTGTGGTGGTTGTTCGGCGGCCTCGCCGCGTTCGCGCTGCTGCTCGTCCTGGGTGCGGTCGTCGTGGTCGGCGGCAGGTTACTGCGCTGACCGCGCGTTCACCGCGTGCGGTCAGCGCGGAATGTGGAAGTGTGTCAGCTCTCCGGTACCTGTGTCGACGTCCGCCCAGGCGCGGTCGAAGCGCAGCACCGCCAGCGCCGAGGTCGGGAACTTCCGGCTGAGTTCGACGGCGGCCGCGCCGTCGCGATTGCCCGCCAGCTCCCACGCCGTCCACGGCATGCCGGGCGCGTGCCCGATCACCAGCAGGGTCGCGACGTCGTCGTCGCTGAGCCGGACCAGTTCGATGAGCGTCTCCGGCGCGGCCTCGTAGATACCCGCTTCGAAGACGACCGGCGCGGTGATGCCAGTGGCAGTCAGCGTCTCGCGGGTCCGCGTGGCGGTGGAACAGCGCACGGCGTCGATCGGCGGCTGGGTGTCGCGCAACCACCCGCCCGCGAGTCCGGCTTCGCGCCGACCGCGCGGAGCCAGCGGTCGCTCGTGATCGTCGACGCCCTCCGGATACGCCGATTTGCCGTGCCGCATGAGGATCAGAGTCCGCGCCATGCAGATACGGTAAGGCCTCCGGGCGCGAGGTCTCGACCACACTCGAGGCAAACTGAAAGCGGCATCACATCACGCGCCGCCGCGGGCGACCCCCGTGGCGATCGTGACGGACGCCGCTCATCTGTCCACCACAACCCCATGGGTGGCCACAGCCCACGTACTTCTTCGAGGATCAGCACAATATGGCCTACGTAATCACGCAGCGTTGTTGCAACGACGCCAGCTGCGTCTCCGAGTGCCCGGTCGACTGCATCCGTCCCACCCCGGATCAGCCGGAGTTCGCGACGACCGAGATGCTCTACATCGACCCCGACACCTGTATCGACTGCGGCGCCTGTGTCGACGCGTGCCCGGTGGAGGCCATCTTCTCCGAGGACGACCTGACGGCTTCGCTGGCGCGGTTCCGCGACATCAATGCCGCCTACTTCCAACGGCATCCGCTGGAGTCGAACTTCGATCCGATCGTCACCCCCGCGCGGCCGCCGAAGGAGCTGGGCACCCTGCGGGTCGCGATCGTCGGCGCGGGCCCCGCGGCCTGCTACGCGGCCGACGAACTGCTGCGCAGGGCCGACGTGGAAATCGAGATGTTCGACCGGCTGCCCACCCCCTGGGGCCTGGTCCGGGCGGGCGTCGCGCCTGATCACCCCGGCACCAAGACGGTCTCGGGCATGTTCGAGTCCGCGTTCCGCCGTGAGACGTTGCAGTACTACCTCAATGTCGAAGTGGGCACGCACATCTCGCACGAGGAACTGCTGCGCCACCACCACGCGGTGATCTACGCGGTGGGAGCCTCGAGCGACCGCAGGATGGGCGTCCCGGGGGAGGACCTGCCGGGCAGCCACTCCGCCACCGAGTTCGTCGCCTGGTACAACGGCCACCCCGACTTCGCCGACCGGACCTTCGACCTGTCCGGCGAGCGGGCCGTGATCGTCGGCAACGGCAATGTCGCATTGGACGTGGCGCGCGTGCTGACCGTCGACCCGGACGAACTCGCCAAGACCGATATCGCCGACCACGCGCTGGAGACTCTGCGGCAGAGCAATATTCGCGAAGTCGTCGTACTCGGCAGGCGGGGTCCGCTCCAGGCGGCCTACACCTCGCCGGAATTCCTGGCGCTCGCGCATCTGAAGGGCGTGGACGTGGTCGTGGACGAGACCGACCTGGAACTGGATCACGCCAGCCAGGCGATCGTGGACGATCCGCAGGTGGAGCCGTCGCTGGCGTTGAAGTACACCCTGGCCCAGGAGTACGCCGGGGGCCGCAGGGCCGAAGGCAACAAGCGGATCGTGTTCCGCTACCTGACTTCGCCCACCGCCCTCACCGGCACCGAGCGGGTCGAGTCCATCGAAATCGTGCACAACGAGCTGTTCGAGGAAAACGGTCAGCTCGTGGCGCGGCCGACCGACCGCACCGAGAGCATCGACACCTCGCTGGTGCTGCGGTCGATCGGCTACCGCGGTGAGCGGGTCGGCGAGCTGCCGTTCGACGAGCGGCGCGGTGTCGTGCCGAACGAGCACGGCCGGGTCATCGGCGAGGACGGGACGATGCTGAGCGGCGTGTACGTCAGCGGGTGGATCAAGCGCGGCCCTCGCGGTGTCATCGGTTCGAACCGGATCGACTCCGAGGAGACGGTGGAGCTGCTGCTCGCCGACTTCACCGCGGGCAAACTCGCTGCGCCGCAAGCCGACCGCGCCGCCCTGAAGGCACTGCTCGCCGAGCGTCAGGCCGACCTGGTCGACCGCGCGGGCTGGCGAGCGATCGACCAAGCGGAGAAGTCCGCGGGCAAGTCCGCGGGCCGCCCCCGGATCAAGTTCACCACCCGGGAAGACCTCCTCAAAGCCTCCCGCGGCTGACGATCAGGACGCCGGTCGGATCCCCGAGATCCGACCGGCGGGGTAACTCACCGGGTACGTCCAAAACCCGACCGGTCACCCAACGCGGGACCTGAACGCGAATTCCGCGTCACTCGACTGGTACGGCCTGAATACCCGGAGAGGCGGGCAGCGGCATGATGCGGACTACTGTTGTGGTGGTTCCGCCGACCACGAACCACAGCCGCAGCACCGGCTGCCCCGTGCGGTCACCCGGCTCGTACCGGCTGCGCACGCTCACATGCTGACGTGCCAGCACCGGCGCCACGTATTCGATCACCGCTCGATGCGGCCCCGCGAGCAGCTTCGGGTATTCGACCAGGAACTGTTCCACCGCCTGCCAGTAACAGGCGTTGTTGACGTGGTTGTACTGGTCGATGTCGGTGGCGCGCACCGGGAACGGCAGGTCGGTGTCCGACTCCGGGGGCGTGGCGTCGGTCAGGTACGGCCGCCACCGCAGGCGGTGCTCGGTGGACGTGCGAGCGAGGTAGGCGAGGCCCTCGTCGCTGATCCGCGCGGGCATCCCGGTGGACTCGCTGATATTGATCCAGAAGCCCTCTGTCTCGATCAATCCGCCGTTTCCGCTGGTGATCCGCACGCGCATGTTCGTCCACCGGGTGGACATCGCCGAGCACCACCGCAGCAGCTGCACCTCGTCCGGCCACAGAATCGGGCGGATGACATCGATGACCGTCCGGCGGACGATCCAGTTCGGGTCGGTCCGGTGGAAGAACGTCCTATGCAGGTTTTCCCAGGCGATATCTTGCAGGTAGCGGGCGACGGCATCGAACCGCAACCGGTCATAGGGATCCACATCACCAGCCCGGACGGGCCACGCCGAAGCAAAGCCCATGCCCTCCTGGGGAAGCGGGGCGAGTGGCTGATCGAGTGACACTTGTGCTCCTCGCGCTGCACGGTGTGCCGCGTTTCTTCATGCGGTGCTGTTGTGACGACTTTACGGGGCGTACGTCACACCCTCGCGTCGAGCCGTCCGTACCTCCTTAATAGTCCGCCTGCCGGGACCTGGGCCAGCGGAAATGGGGTCTTCCGTCCGACGTCCGGGACTGCGGACCCGTCCCATCGGGCGGCAGCGACCGGTCGCGGCCGCGCGGAGGCGCAGGTCACCGTGGTGCTGGGCTCAGTAACCCTGGTAGGCGCCGCCCGAGTTCACGGCGGCGACACCGGGGACGTTGCCGAGCGAGCCGTAGCGGTCGATCGAGTACCGCACTCCGGCGATGATGTTGTCGACCGGATTCCAGATGTCGTCGTGACCAGGCGCCTTGTACGCGCTGAATGTGCTGTCGATGGTCTGCATCAGACCCTTCGACGGATGCCCGGCCACCCAGTTGCTGTCCCAGCGGTTCTCCGCGTACGGGTTGCCCGCGGACTCGTGCTGGATGATCAACGCGATCGCCCGCTCATCGATGTCCTCGGGGGCGTACCCCATCGCGATGAGCTTCTGCTTGGCCTCGGAGATCCATCGCGCGACGTCACCGCTCGGCAGCGGGCCGGTCGGCGCGGACGAACTCGGGACACCGTGATACGGCGTGCCCGACGACGAGCCGGAATTGTTCTGCCCCGACATCAGCTGGCTCGGCCGGTCCGACGAGGGATTCGCGACCGGGGTGGCCGACGTACTCGCCGGTGCGGTGGCAGCGGGCGCAGTGGGGGCCGCGGGCACGTTCGCGCTCGGCTCCCCGAGCTCGGCGAACGCCGCCTCCAACTTTCCGACCGCGCCCTCCAACTGGATCTTCGCCTGGTTCGCCACGTCCTCGGCGGTCTTCAGCGCGTTGGTGAGCTCCCACGTCCGTGTGGCCGCTTGGAGCGCTTCCTGGAAGACGAGCCCTTCCACGTCGGCCTTGTCCGCGTGCGCGCGCAGGTTGTCGATCCGGGTCTTGGCGTCCACGGCGCCGTTGGGCGCGACATCGAAGGGCGGCGTCTGGTTCAGCGCGTCGTCGCGCAAGCTCAGTACCTTGGCTTTCGCCTCGATCAAATTCTGCACCTGGGCGGTGAGTGCGGTCTTCAGCTCGAGCAGGGCGGCGCTCACCGCGGAGGCGCGGGTCTTCTCGGTCTGCATCCTGCCGTTCGCGGCGTCGCCCGCGGAGCCGGACCACTTCTTCGCGTCGGCGAGCGCTCGGGTGTCCTCCGCGCCCTTGCCGACAGCGGTGTCGAGGCCCTGCGACATCTGTTCGGCGAGCCCGCCCGCCGCCGAAAGCTGCTCCGGCTGCCAGTTCGCGACGTCGGGGATGGTGAGCGTCATGGCAGCTGGAGTCCGATGGCGCGCAGCTTCGCCGCGAAGTCGTCCTCGGCCAGCTCGTACTTGCCCGCCGCGTTGTGCAGGTTGTCCGCGATCGTGGTGAGCCGCGACCCGATCCGCTCCAGGCAGCGGTGCACGGCGTCGTTCGCGCGCTGGGCCACGGGGGCGAAGTCGGTGCCGGGCAGCGCCCCGGCGACGGCGCCGAAACCATCGCCCGCGCCGAGGTCGGTGACCGAGGTGGCCTCCGTGCGCAGCGTCTGTGCGAAGGAGCGCAGCGCCGCTGGGTCGACCTGCATCGTCGTCGCAGGTCCCGACTGGTTTTGCTCGACCATGAATCCCCCTTCCCTCCCGACCGTGAGGTCGCGGCCAGCATAACAAAATCGGGTGGTGCCGATGGGCGTCATCGAGCCGCGACCGTTATGTTGTCGGTGTGGCGTCGGCACGGATCATGCCGACGCGAGGACAGAGAGGTCAGCACATGCGCGCAGCCCAGGTCAGCAAGCTGGAAGGACCGGAAGCGGTTCGGATCGTCGATATTCCGGAGCCCGCGGCTTTCCCGGGCGGCGTCGTGATCGACGTGCACGCGGCGGGCGTGGCCTTCCCGGACGTGCTGATGACGCGCGGCCTGTACCAGATGAAGCCCGAGCTGCCGTTCGTCGTCGGCGGAGAGGTCGCAGGCATCGTGCGGGAAGCCCCCGAGGACGCGCACGTGCGGCCCGGTGACCGGGTGGTCGCGTTGACCATGCTCGGCAACGCGATGGCCGAGACCGCTGTCACGCCCACCCAGATGGTGTTCCGGCTCCCGGACAACGTCTCGCTGGAGGCGGGCGCGGGCATCCTGTTCAACGATCTGACCGTGCACTTCTGCCTGCGCACCCGCGGCAGGCTGGCGGAGGGCGAGACGGTCCTGGTGCACGGCGCCGCGGGCGGCATCGGCACCTCGACCCTGCGGATGGCGGCCGCGCTCGGTGCGGGCCGGGTGATCGCCGTGGTGAGCACCGAGGCGAAGGCCGAGGTGGCGCGCGCCAACGGCGCGACCGACGTGGTGCTCACCGACGGCTGGCTCGCGGCGGTGAAGGAGCTGACCGGTGGTCGCGGCGTCGACATCGTGCTCGACCCGGTCGGCGGCGACCGTTTCACCGACAGCATCCGCTCGCTCGCCTCGGCGGGCCGGTTGCTGGTCGTCGGCTTCACCGCGGGGGAGATCCCGACGGTGAAGGTCAACCGGCTGCTGCTGAAGAACGTCGAGGTGACCGGCGCGGCCTGGGGCGAATGGGTGATGTCGCACCCGGGCTACCTGCAGGAGCAGTGGGCCGAGGTGGAGCCGCTGCTGGCCTCCGGCAAGATCGCGGCGCCGCAGCCGGTGCTGTACCCGCTGGACAAGGCCGCCGAGGCCGTCGCGTCGCTGGACAACCGGACGGCCACCGGCAAAGTCGTGGTGACGGTGCGCTGACGACTGCCGGCCTGCCCGCGTCATGAAGCTGTCCAATCGGATTCTCAATCGGACCCTGCTGGCTCGCCAGCACCTGCTCGAGCGCTCGCGGCTGACCGCGCAGCAGATGTGCGACCACCTCGTCGGGTTGCAGGCGCAGGATTCGCCGCCGCCGTTCGTCGGATTGTGGAGCCGCGTCGCGGCGTTCGATCCGGCGGCGGTGTCGGACGCGCTGGAGGACCGTTCCCTGGTCCGGATCACCTTGATGCGGGGGACCATTCACATGGTCACGCCGCCCGACGCGCTGCGGATCGCCCCGCACGTGCAGCCGGAACTGGAGAAAGCGCCCTTCCGCAAGGGCTTCAACTACGGCGCAATGGTGGGACTGGATCCCGACGAGGTGCGCCGGCACGGTGAGGCCGTGCTCGGCGACGAGCCGATGTCCGCCGCGGACCTGCGCGCCCGCGCCACCGAGTTGTACCCCGATCGCGACCCGGGGGCGGTGGTGCAGACCTGGCTGTATCAACTGCCGGTCCTGCAGACTCCGCCGCGCGGGAAGTGGAAGGACAACAGCAGGCCGATCTGGTCGCGGGTCGAGCCCTGGCTGGGCGCACCGCTGGACCCCACGTATCCCTTGGCGGAGTTGCTCTTCCGATACCTGTGCGCCTTCGGCCCGGCGAGCACGATGGACATGCAGACCTGGTCGAGGCTGCTCGGCATGAAGCGGGCCGTCGCGGAGCTCGGCGATCGGGTGCGCGCCTACACCGACGAGCGGGGCCGCACGCTCTACGACGTCGCCCACATCGAGTTGGCCGATCCGGACACCCCGGCTCCGGTGCGCCTGCTCGGCTGGTACGACAACGCGCTGCTCTCCCATCAGGACCGGACCCGGATCGTGCCCGATGGGGCGCCTCCACCACTGCGCTCCTTCGCCGCTCAGGTCTCCCCGGTGCTGGTCGACGGTTTTCTCGCGGGTCTGTACAAGGTCTTCGCGAATGCCGCGACCGCCCGGCTGCGCATCAGCCCCACCCGGAACTGGACGAAGGCGGAGCGCGCCGAGGTCGAGGCGGAGGCGCACGCTCTGCTCGCCTTCCTCGAGGCGGGCAAGCAGGGAAGTGTGGAGATTCTCGACGTGGGGGCCGACCTGCGCCACTGAGCCGGATCGGCTACGGCTCGCGGGTCGGGCGATAGGCGGGCGCCTTGGTGGTCCCGGTCGGGCTGAGCGTGCGCAGCAGCGGCAGCGCCCGGCGTGACACCACGGTGGACAGCACGATGACGCTGTGCGAGCGCGCCACCGAGGAGGTCCGGTCGATGCTCAGCAGCACGGCCTGCAACCCGGCGTGCGAGTCGGCCCCGATCCGGCACAACACGTCGCCGGTGCCGGTGGTGGCATAGGCCTCCAGCACGCCCGGGATGGCGTGCAGTTCGGCCGCCACGGTGTCCAGCGCCCCCTGGGCGATCTCCAGCGTGACGAACGCCTGCACGTCGAACCCCGCCGCCGTGACATCGATCTGCGGGTCGTAGGAGGCGATCACGCCGGACTCCTCCATGCGCGCGATCCGTGATTGCACCGTGGCCCTGGCGACCTTGGTCCGGCGGGACAGCTCGAGAATGCCCGCTTTCTGGTACTCGTGCATCGCCGTGAGGATGGCGAGATCGAGTTCGTCCAGCTTCGCCGGTGTGCGCGCCATGACCGCCTCCGTTCCAGCACTCGGACGGGCTCGCTGCCCGCCGCGTCGATGCTATTCAAATTGTCCAGCATCGCCCGCCGGTTCCTAGCCGAATTCGCCACACTGTCTATCGAGAGTTGACGCTGTTGCCTACTCCGCCGACTCGGCGATTTCCTTGGAGCATGACCATCGAGCACCTGCCGAACGCACGGTCCGGCGCGGTTCCCAGCGACGGCGAACTGCGCACGCTCGTCGGGTTGGTCGACCACGACGACAGCGGTGACCCGTTCCCGGTCATCGGGTGGGACGCCCTGGTCTGGGTCGTCGGCAACGCCACTCAGACCGCGCATTTCCTGGAATCCGCCTTCGGGATGCGGTTGGAGGCGTACGCCGGTCCGGAGACCGGCAATCGCGATCACAAGGCGTTCGTCTTGCGCAGCGGCGCGGCGCGTTTCGTGGTCACCGGAGCGGTGGACCCGGACAGTCCGCTGGTCGCCCACCACGATCGGCACGGCGACGGCGTGATCGACATCGCCCTCCAAGTGCCCGACGTCGATCGCTGTGTGGCGTGGGCGCGCGCGCACGGCGCCACCGTTCTGGTCGAACCGCACGACGACACCGACGACTTCGGCACGGTGCGCTCGGCCGCGCTGGCCACCTATGGCGAAACCAGGCACACCTTGGTCGACCGGTCCGGCTATTACGGGCCCTACCTGCCGGGCTATGTCGCCCGCCGGTCCGACTATCAGCGCCGCGACGGCGCGCCAACCCGGTTGTTCCAGGCGATCGACCACGTCGTCGGCAATGTGGAACTCGGGCAGATGGACGAGTGGGTCGAGTTCTACCGGCGCGTCATGGGTTTCACGAATATGGCCGAATTCGTCGGCGACGACATCGCCACCGAGTACTCGGCGCTGATGAGCAAGGTCGTCGCCAACGGCAACCACCGGGTGAAGTTCCCCCTCAACGAGCCCGCCGCCGGCAAGAAGCGCTCACAGATCGATGAGTACCTGGAGTTCTACCGTGGGCCCGGCGTCCAGCACATCGCGCTCGCCACCGGCGACATCCTCACCTGCGTGGACGCCTTGCGCCGCGAGGGAGTCGAGTTCCTGGAGACACCCGCCGCCTACTACGAGGACCCCGAACTGCGCGCCCGCATCGGCCGGGTCCGCGTCCCGGTCGAAGAACTCCAGCGCCGCGGCATCCTGGTCGACCGGGACGAGGACGGCTACCTCCTGCAGATCTTCACCAGGCCGCTCACCGACCGCCCTACGGTGTTCTTCGAACTCATCGAACGCCACGGCTCCCTCGGTTTCGGCAAGGGGAATTTCAAGGCGCTGTTCCAGGCGATCGAACGCGAACAGGAGGCCCGGGGCAATTTGTGACCGGCTGCTGTCGGGGCCCGGCGCGCACTCTCGCGTGCTGCCGCGCATCCGCTCGGATCATCGGCCGGTCGTTGCCCGGCGGCGGGCGATCTTGTCGAGCCGCTCGAGCCGCCTCGTCGGTAGAGTTCATGCCATGCGGATCAAGTCAGCGGTCGTCCTCGCGACAGCCTTGGTGCTCACGCTGGCGGGCTGCGGTTCGGGCGGGGAGTCCGAGGACTCGGGTCCTTCGCGGCCCGCGCCGAAGGTGGTGCCGCTCGGCCCGTTCGTCGGCGAGTGTGGTCACGTGACCGACGACGAGGTGCGCGATCGCGGTGGCCTCGGCCGGATTTCCGGGGTGTTCCGCAACGCCGTCGGATGCAATTGGCAGTCGGCCGGAATCGGTTCTCCCAGTATCACTTTCGCTTCCTATCGAGGTAGTCCCATCGAGCGTGAGCGGGCGTGGGTGACCGTCAACGGCCGCGCGCCCGATCCGATAACCGTGGCCGGGCGCGACGGATTCGCCGCTTTGGACCCGAGCGGCACGATCTGTGATCTGGCGGTGCAACTCGGAGACGATTTCTTCGAGTGGTCGACGAATATCGGATCGTTCGGCGCGGTGACCGGTAACCCGTGCGACCGGAGCCGCGCGCTCGCCGAGCTGACGCTGCAGCGAATTCAGTGAGGGGTGGAGTGTGAACGTCGGTCGAGACCTGCACAGGCGCGCCGCGGCCGCGGTCGCCGTCGCCGCGGCCCTCGCGTTGTCCGTGGGCGGGTGCAGTGAGGTGGTCTCCGGGACCGCGCAGCCGGTCGGCGGAAGTCAGCCGGTCAACACCAGGCTGGACAAACTGCTGCGGGAATGCGAGATCCTCTCCGATGAGCAGATCGGCAAGGCGATCGGTGAGAGCGTCTCGGCCTCGGACTCGTTCTTCGGCGCGGTCTGCATGTGGGACCTGATCGGAGCGCCCGGCGGCAACGGCATGGCCACGCTGAACTGGTACGAGAACGGAACGCTGAGCAACGAGAAGCAGACGAACAACAAGCTCGGCTACGAAACCACCAACATCACCATTCAGAGTTCGCTCGCGCTGCAGATCCGCAGGCCGAAGGACCCGGACTCGTGTGGTGTGACGGCGAGCGCCCCGGACAACGGGGTGATCGGCTGGTGGATCAACTACCGGCCCGGCTCGGCGCACCCCGACCCTTGCGACGCGGCCGAGAAGTTGATGGAAATGACCTTGAACCTGGCCAGGTAGACGGTTGCGGAACCGACCCGCTTTGACCCTGTGTCCCGGCCACGGGTATCGTGGATCGCTGTGCCCGGAAGCATACGGGCAAGTTCGTGCGTGACCGTAGGCCAGCGAGAGCGGCCGACGACTCCAGCGTGCCCGGAATCAGGGCTCCGCGCCGCGCGCGACACGCCCGACCTCGGGACGCGAGAAACGTGGCCGGACGTGCGAGTGAAAGCTCGATGACAGCGGTGTGAACGACGGGCCGGAAGTGGAAGCCAGCGCGACCACGAACGGCCCCGGGAGCGCCGCGAACTTAAAACAGACATGAAGTCCACACACCGCGTTAACTAATAAGGAAAGCCGGTCTATGCCAACCATCAACCAGCTGGTCCGCAAGGGTCGCCGCGACAAGGTCGCCAAGACGAAGACCGCGGCCCTGAAGGGGAGCCCGCAGCGTCGTGGCGTGTGCACCCGCGTGTACACCACGACTCCGAAGAAGCCGAACTCCGCGCTGCGCAAGGTCGCGCGTGTTCGCCTGACCAGCTCGGTCGAGGTCACGGCCTACATCCCCGGCGAGGGTCACAACCTGCAGGAGCACTCGATGGTGCTCGTGCGCGGCGGTCGTGTGAAGGACCTCCCGGGTGTGCGCTACAAGATCATCCGTGGCTCCCTCGACACCCAGGGTGTGAAGAACCGCAAGCAGGCCCGCAGCCGTTACGGCGCCAAGAAGGAGAAGAGCTGATATGCCACGCAAGGGCCCCGCACCCAAGCGTCCGCTGATCAACGACCCGGTCTACGGTTCGCCGCTGGTTACTCAGCTGGTCAACAAGATCCTGCTGGACGGCAAGAAGTCCACCGCCGAGCGCATCGTCTACGGTGCCCTGGAGCAGGCGCGCGAGAAGACCGGCACCGACCCGGTCGTGACCCTCAAGCGTGCGCTGGACAACGTGAAGCCGTCGCTGGAGGTGAAGCCCCGTCGCGTCGGTGGCGCCACCTACCAGGTTCCGGTCGAGGTCCGTCCGGGCCGCGCCAACACCCTGGCCCTGCGCTGGCTGGTCAACTTCTCGCGTGCGCGCCGGGAGAAGACCATGGTCGAGCGCCTGGCCAACGAACTGCTCGACGCCAGCAACGGCCTCGGCGCCTCGGTCAAGCGCCGCGAGGACACCCACAAGATGGCCGAGTCCAACCGGGCCTTCGCGCACTACCGCTGGTGACGTCTGCCCGGCCCGTCGTCTGGGTCGGGAGGCACAGCCGGAACGCGGCACTCACCGGCCGCTTCCGGCGTTGACATAGAGGCGACCACAGGGTCGTCCCCGATAATCCCAACTAGCTACGAGCGGGGAAGATTTCCGTGGCACAGGACGTGCTCACCGACCTGAACAAGGTCCGCAACATCGGCATCATGGCCCACATCGATGCGGGCAAGACGACCACAACTGAACGCATCCTCTTCTACACCGGCATCACGTACAAGATCGGTGAGGTCCACGACGGCGCTGCCACGATGGACTGGATGGAGCAGGAGCAGGAGCGTGGTATCACCATCACCTCCGCGGCTACCACGTGCTTCTGGAAAGACAACCAGATCAACATCATCGACACCCCCGGGCACGTCGACTTCACCGTGGAGGTGGAGCGGTCGCTGCGCGTGCTCGATGGCGCCGTCGCGGTGTTCGACGGCAAGGAAGGCGTCGAGCCGCAGTCCGAGCAGGTGTGGCGTCAGGCGGACAAGTACGACGTGCCGCGGATCTGCTTCGTCAACAAGATGGACAAGCTCGGTGCGGACTTCTACTTCACCGTGCAGACCATCAAGGACCGCCTCGGCGCCAAGCCGCTGGTCATCCAGCTGCCGATCGGCGCGGAGGACACCTTCGAGGGCATCATCGACCTGGTCGAGAACAACGCCAAGGTGTGGCGTGGCGAGACCAAGCTCGGTGAGCAGTACGAGGTCGTCGAGATCCCGGACGACCTGAAGGAGAAGGCCGAGCAGTACCGCCAGGAACTGCTGGAGACCGTCGCCGAGTCGGACGAGGCGCTGCTGGAGAAGTTCTTCGGCGGCGAAGAGCTGACCATCGATGAGATCAAGGGCGCCATCCGCAAGCTGACGGTGACCTCCGAGCTCTACCCCGTGCTGTGTGGTTCGGCGTTCAAGAACAAGGGCGTGCAGCCCATGCTGGACGCGGTCATCGACTACCTGCCCTCGCCGCTGGACGTGGAGGCCACCACCGGCCACGTGCCCGGCAAGGAAGAGGAGCTGCTCACCCGCAAGCCGAGCGCCGACGAGCCCTTCGCGGCCCTGGCGTTCAAGATCGCGGTGCACCCGTTCTTCGGCAAGCTGACCTACGTCCGCGTGTACTCCGGCAAGGTCGACTCCGGCGCCCAGGTCATCAACTCGACCAAGGGCAAGAAGGAGCGTCTGGGCAAGCTGTTCCAGATGCACTCCAACAAGGAGAACCCGGTCGGCGCCGCCTCGGCGGGCCACATCTACGCGGTCATCGGCCTCAAGGACACCACCACCGGTGACACCCTGTGCGATCCGCAGAACCAGATCGTGCTCGAGTCCATGACCTTCCCGGACCCGGTCATCGAGGTCTCCATCGAGCCGAAGACCAAGTCCGACCAGGAGAAGCTGGGCACCGCGATCCAGCGTCTCTCGGAAGAGGACCCGACCTTCTCGGTCAAGCTCGATCAGGAGACCGGCCAGACGGTCATCGGCGGTATGGGCGAGCTGCACCTCGACATCCTGGTCGACCGCATGAGGCGCGAGTTCAAGGTCGAGGCGAACGTCGGTAAGCCGCAGGTGGCCTACCGCGAGACGATCACCAAGCGGGTCGAGAAGCTCGAGTTCACGCACAAGAAGCAGACCGGTGGTTCCGGCCAGTTCGCGAAGGTGATCATCGCCCTCGAGCCGTTCGTCGGCGAGGACGGCGCGCACTACGAGTTCGAGAACAAGGTCACCGGTGGCCGCGTGCCGAAGGAGTACATCCCTTCGGTCGACGCCGGTGCCCAGGACGCCATGCAGTACGGTGTGCTCGCCGGCTACCCGCTGGTCAACATGAAGGTCACGCTGCTCGACGGCGCCTACCACGACGTCGACTCGTCGGAAATGGCGTTCAAGATCGCGGGCGCGCAGGCGCTCAAGGAAGCGGCTCGCAAGGCCGGTCCGGTGATCCTCGAGCCGCTGATGGCGGTCGAGGTCACCACGCCCGAGGACTACATGGGCGATGTGATCGGCGACCTGAACTCCCGCCGTGGTCAGATCCAGGCCATGGAGGAACGCAGTGGTGCCCGTGTCGTCAAGGCGCTGGTTCCGCTCTCGGAGATGTTCGGTTACATCGGCGACCTGCGGTCGAAGACCCAGGGCCGGGCGAACTACTCCATGGTGTTCGACTCGTACGCGGAGGTTCCGGCCAACGTGTCGAAGGAGATCATCGCCAAGGCGACCGGCGAGTGAGACCGTCGGGGCGAGTGCCACACTTGCCCCGACAGCCGGGCGTCAGTACGACCCCTTTCAAGTAACCGCACTGCTGCAACTGCACGCACCAACAAGTCCAGGAGGACAAAAAAGTGGCGAAGGCGAAGTTCGAGCGGACGAAGCCGCACGTCAACATCGGCACCATCGGTCACGTCGACCACGGCAAGACCACGCTGACCGCGGCGATCACCAAGGTGCTGGCTGACAAGTACCCGGATCTGAACGAGAGCTTCGCGTTCGATCAGATCGACAAGGCGCCGGAGGAGAAGGCTCGTGGTATCACGATCAACATCTCCCACGTCGAATACCAGACGGAGAAGCGCCACTACGCGCACGTCGACGCGCCGGGTCACGCCGACTACATCAAGAACATGATCACCGGTGCGGCGCAGATGGACGGCGCCATCCTCGTGGTCGCCGCCACCGACGGCCCGATGCCGCAGACCCGTGAGCACGTGCTGCTCGCCCGTCAGGTCGGCGTGCCCTACATCCTGGTCGCGCTGAACAAGGCCGACATGGTCGACGACGAGGAGATCCTCGAGCTCGTCGAGATGGAGGTCCGCGAGCTGCTGGCCTCCCAGGAGTTCGACGAGGACGCGCCGGTCGTGCGGGTCTCCGGTCTGAAGGCGCTCGAGGGTGACCCGAAGTGGTCGGAGTCGGTGCTGGAGCTGATGGCCGCGGTCGACGAGTCCATTCCGGACCCGGTTCGTGAGACCGACAAGCCGTTCCTGATGCCGGTCGAGGACGTGTTCACCATCACCGGTCGTGGCACCGTCGTCACCGGTCGCGTCGAGCGTGGCGTGATCAACGTGAACGAGGAAGTCGAGATCGTCGGCATCCGTCCGGACAAGACCAAGACCACGGTCACCGGTATCGAGATGTTCCGCAAGCTGCTCGACCAGGGCCAGGCGGGCGACAACGTCGGTCTGCTGGTTCGTGGTATCAAGCGTGAGGACGTGGAGCGCGGCCAGGTCGTCGTGAAGCCGGGCACCACCACCCCGCACACCGAGTTCGAGGGCCAGGCGTACATCCTGTCGAAGGACGAGGGTGGCCGCCACACCCCGTTCTTCAACAACTACCGTCCGCAGTTCTACTTCCGTACGACTGACGTGACGGGCGTTGTGACCCTGCCCGAGGGCACCGAGATGGTCATGCCCGGTGACAACACCGAGATGCTCGTCAAGCTGATCCAGCCGGTCGCCATGGACGAGGGTCTGCGCTTCGCGATCCGCGAGGGTGGCCGCACCGTCGGCGCCGGTCGCGTCACGAAGATCATCAAGTGATTCGCTGAATCGCTGGTAACGGCGCCGCTCCTTCGGGAGCGGCGCCGTTCGCGTTTCCGGACGAGTGCTTTTGGATGCGCCCCTCTCGAGGCACATCGTTTCGAGTGCTCCGGCTCAGCAGGCGTAAGCGCGGCCGACGGCCGGTTCGCGCTCCGCTGCCGGTAGTTCGCGCAGGCAACCGAGCGGAACGACGCCTTCGCTGCTCAGCTGTACGCCTGTGCGCTGGGCGGGATTCACGCAGGTGAGGCCGGTCGTCGCGAGGCGGCAGAGGTAGTCGCCGAAGGTGAGGGTGCTGTCGTACGGCAATGTCTGACCCTCGCCGTTGATGAAAAGTCCTGGGTCGCCCCGGAATTGGCCCACCGTCAATCGCTGTCCGGAGTAGGTCACGTACCCGCCGAACCACTGGCCGTAGCCCTCACCCGGCGCGGGTGCCGGTTCTTTCAGCTCGACCAGGCAGTCGAACCCGTCGAAGTCGAACTCGACGCCGGTGATGCAGCTTATCTTGTGGGTCGGGCTGACGAACGCGATATCGCCCCGCAGATCGGTCACCGGGCCGCCGTCGATCCGGACCGAGTGGAAGCCGGCGAGATCGACCGGCGAACCTCGCCGAACCCACTCGATTCGATCCGTCAGATCCCTATCCTTCTCCGGCGCTCCGGCCTGCGGCGGCCCCGCCCCGTTCTGTGACGACCCCGCCACCGGCTGCGGCTTTCCGGCTGTGACCTGCGCGCATCCACCCAGCAGCAGTACCAGCCCGACCGCAACCACCCACCGCATACCGCCCACAGTATCCCGGCGCCGCAACAGAATTCACCTTCCGAGCTGGACTATGGCGTCGCATACCGAGGCTCTGCACGATGCGGCGGCTATGGGGGCGTGGGGGACGCGGGTGTGGGGGAGTTCGCGGTGGTGACCAACAGGCGGTGCAGCACCTGCGCGGGCGGTGCGGCTTGCGCGGCGTTCAAGACCACGTCGGTGAATGCCTCGGCCAGAGCGGCGGAGGGGTCGAACCGCCCGCGATCGAAGCTGCGGCCGCTCAATTGCGACCGCCATTCCTGGAAGCCGGACACCGTGCGATTCAACGATCCCTTGTCCTCCGGGCTCAGTTGAGGCAGATACGCCGTGAGCAGTGCTCGTTGCGCGGCGGGGCGAGCGCGGAAGCCGCCTGCTCCGTCGAGCGCTCTGCCGAGTTCCCGCACGATCGACGAATACACCGGCCGCTGTGCGCATCCCGATGCGAGCAGGCCCGCGTTTTCGGCTGCGGTCACGGTCCGCGCCAATTGCGCCGGGTCGGTCGCGGCGCGTACCGCCAGCACGATACGCGCGGTGGACAGCATCTGGTCGGCCACACTCGGGGAACGCTTCCCCGAGGGAGCGTCTTCGGCGGCGGTGAGATCGCCCGATTCAGCGGGCACCGTGGTCGAATCCCATTCCAGCAGAGTCATTTCGCCGTCCGCCAGTTGCTCGATACCGATGGCGCGCAGAGCGATCTGCGGGTATCGCGGCAGCACGTCGTCCACCGCGGCGACGATCTCGATCAATACCTCCACCGCCACGTCCGGGATGTCGAAGCCGAAGGCGCGTACGCCGTGGCGCTCGGCGAGTTCCCGGGCGAGGCGGGCTGCGATCGACTCGCCGGAGCCCTCCACCTTCTGGTTTTGTTTCTCGTCTTTCTGGTCCGGTCGGACCGAGGGTCGGGCGGGCATGCGCGGCGGCGAACCGGGGGTGCCCGCGTCCGGGGCGGAGATGCGCGGCGGTCGAGCTGCGGAGGGATTGGACCATGGTGTGCTCGGCGCCGCGGCGGCAGCTTGCTTGGCCGTGCCTGCTTGCTTCGTCGCGGTGGTTGGAGTCGTCGCGGCCGTAGCCTTCGTCCACGGTGATGACGGGCGGCTGTCCGGAGCGGGGCGGGTGAGTGCGGCATCCGCCTGACGAGCCGGGTTCACGCCGGGGCCGGGTAGGCCCGGCTGCTCGGTGCCGCGGTGGTCGGGACCGGATGGACTATCCGTCCGGCTGGGCTGCTGCCCGGCGGCGGACCCGTCCCCGGGTGTCGCCGGGGTGCGGTCGGGCCCGGCCGACGAGCTCGGTGACTGATGTCCCGGTGGCGCTGCGGCGCGAGTTTGTTGCGTCGGCGGCACCGCAGTGGCGGCCGCTGTGGGCAGGGGAGCCCCTGTGAATGGCTGAGCGACGGTGGGGACGTCCGTGACACTCGGGCCGAGACGGTGTGTGAGAGCGGCGTTGTCGCCCACCGGGAGTGACGTCGAATCGCTCTGGATCGCGTTCCCGGCCTCGCGGACGCGCTGACCGATGGCTCGGTCCTGGTTCTCGAAGTTCTCCGCGAGGTGGCGCAGATCGGTGCCGGCCTGCTGGAGCGCCTCGACGAGGCTGTTCAGGTCGGCCATCGTCTGCTTGTGTTCGGGAACGTAGGATTCGGCGAACGCGCGACCGGCGTCGTCGTTGCCCCACGGTTCGCCTTCCTCGGCCAGGGCGCTGCGCAGTTTCCGCACGGTAGCCGCCACATCTGCCCCGATCAGATCGAACTGCGGTGCATGAGCCCGCAGCTGATCCGGGTCGACCGAAAACGCTTCGCCCACACCTTCTCCCTACGCGTCGCATCACATTGTCGCGGAACCACCGGTCGGGTTCCCGGCTGCGGTGAGATGCCAGTCGTATGAGCACATTCGAGAGGGGGTGCATTCCCTCGTGCCCCAGAAAGTGTGGGCTAGCGGACCGGTCCGGTATCGGTGCTGGAGAGACGTCTTTCGAGTACTTGTGGCGCCGAAATAGTCGCAGTTTCAACCTTTCGGAAACTCTGCCGCGGTGGCCGCGGATCAGTGCTCGGACTCCGGCCGAACTATTTTCACTGTTGGGAATAGTGGAAGTCGTCCGTTATGTCTAGATAGTTCTCGCAGCAGGTATGAGGGTGCCGGGAGGCAAGCTGCGATGGAAGCGAGCAGTTTGCTGGCCGAGTTGCCGTCGGCTGTGCGGGAACTGGTCCTCGGTCACTGGCCCGAGACCGACGTCGACGGAATGCGTCGTAACGGGGACGCGTATCTGGTGGCCGGCGGCGAATTGAACAACTCGGCAGACCGATACGAGGCCGAGGCCGCGCGCACCGAGCAAGCCGTTCAAGGCGCCACGTCGGCGGCTCTGACCGAGCGTCACCGTGTCGTCGCGAAGTCGATGCGTGATCAGGCTGCGGTGTGTCAGAGCCTGGGCAAGCAGTGCCACGACGTCGCCGATTCCAGTGTGCAAACGCAGCATCTGCTGGTTGCCATGGGGATCGCCCTGGCCGCCCAGTTGGCCTACGACGCGCTGCTGTTCTTCCAAGGCGGCGGCGCCAAGGCGTTGATCGACCGGATCGAGGCCGAGCGGGCGATGGCCGCCGCGGCAGCGAGACTCGCCGCCGAGGTGGGTGAGCGGGCGGTCGCGGGCGCGGCGCAGCGGGCCGGGCTGCACACCGCCGTCCACGCGGCGAAGATCGGCTTGCTGACCAGTGCGGCGATCAGTGGCGGCGCGCAGCTGTGGGACCTGGCGGACGGCGTGCGCGACGAGTTCGACGTGGGCGCTTTCCTGGAGATGCTCGCCGGTGGTGTGGTCGGCGGCGTGGCGGGCGCGGAGGTCGGCCGCAGACTGGCGCCGCGCGTGCTCGGCCTGACAGGCGGCAGAGCGGTCAGTCGCTCCGGTCGGCTCGCCGCGCATCTCGGCGGCACGATGTTGATCGGCGGCGCGGGCGGTCTGGCGGGCGGTCTGGCCGGCGCGGTGCCCTCTGTGTTCATCCACATCGGTGAGATCCACAGCCTCGGCGACCTGTTCAAGATGGTTCGCGAATCCGCCATAACCGGCTTCGGTAGCGGCTTCGTCGGTGCGGCCGGTAGTGCGCTCCGGGTCCACACGGCAGGCCGCAACGCGTTCCGTGGAGAGAGCGACGGACCTCGAATAGGCTTGCGCCACCGTGACTTCGCTTTGCGTGTCAACGACCTGTTGAACTCCGGTGAACCACCGCGAGTGGAGGTGATCGAGCGATTCAGCACCGAAGGTCACTCGGCGAAAGTAGTGGAGCGGCTCGTCTTCCACGACGGCACCGAGGTGATCCACAAGGTGGTCTCCGATCCGCGGCACGCGCACGCGGAATTCCTCAGTTCGCTGGTCGGTGACGCGGTGGGCGCACGGGTGCCCGCGGTGCATGTCATCGGCGACCACGTCTACATGGAAGTGGTGCCCGGCCAGGTGGCGGCGGAGGCGTATCCGCGACGTTCGTACCCGCAGGACGTCCTCAGCGGACCTGCCGGAATGCGCCAGGGCGTCATGGACGTATTGATACGCATACCCGACCGTAATGGCGACAACTGGATGGTCGACCCGGACGGGAACGTGTGGGGAATAGACCACAGCCGTGCATTCGAGAACTTCGCTGACGCCCAGTATGTCGTCGGGCCTTTCGCGGAGAACTTCCTGCGCTACGGAGACAATGACGAGATCTTGTGGAAGGACCACACTCTCACTCGCCCCGAGTTGCAGGAGATGCGGCAGCGTGTCGAACAACTGAGCCCGGTGTTCTCCGCCGCGGGCTACCGGGACTGGTATGACGGCATGCTGCAGCGGATGACCACGTTGGAGGGTCATGCCGCGGAGGGCGGCGGCGCCGGCCGTGGGGTGGTGCCTCCCGTGTCACCGCCGTCACCCGGCGCGACGCCGGGAATCACCGGTGACGGCCGGGCGGTGTCGTTCACGCCACGACAAGACCGGCCGCCCCGGATCGACGAACATCAGCGCGACGGTCGGCCCCCGGCACCACGCGGCGACGTCAACGGTTCGGCGGTCGTGCCACGCGGTCGCCGGGACCAGCCGCCACCGCTGCCGCGGGATGTGGATGTTCCGGCTGCGCGGCAAAAGGAGCCGACGCCGCGAGTCCCGGTCGACGAGCCGGCCTCGAATGGGCAGCGGCCCGGGCGGGACGAGTCGAGGCCGCGGGTTCCGGTCGATGAGGCGGATCCGGACGGGCGGCAGTCGGCGGCGGAAAAGACGCCGGCAACGCACGAAGGCCAGGCGCCCCGCGTCCGGCCCGACGAACCGACCTATGACGGCCCGCCGACACGGCCACAGCCGCGCGTCGGTCTACACGAGCAAGCGGCGAGCCAGGACGGATACATGCTCGCGGCGGATGCTCCTGCCGGATTCACCCAGTTCTACCGCCACCCCGACGGCGGCTACGTCGACGTGATTTTGACCGGCCCGGACGACGCGCGGCTTCCGCTGCGGCTGATCCCGGGGCAGGAGTACGTGCTCGGCCGCGGCGATGGCGCGCTGTTGGACCACATGGCCACCGACAAGGTCTCCCGCCGCCACGCGACCATCATGGTGGACGATCAAGGCCATGTGCTGATTCGAGACGAGCACTCGATGAACGGCACCTTCGTCGACGGCAAACAGATGACCGGCGGGCGCTGGGTGCGCCTCTACGACGGCCAAGACCTCATGCTCAGCCGGGATTTCGAAGTCGGGGTCACCTTCCAGCGTCAGATGGCCGAAGTGCGGTTGTTCGGCGACGACGGACCCGCTCTGACGCTTCATCGCGGACGGGAGATCGGGATCGGCCGCGAGATGGTGCACCCCGAAGCACCTGGGCGCGACAGTATCTCGCGACGCCACGCCACCGTCGGCATGGACGAAAACGGCCGGGTCTGGATCCGGGACAGCGATTCCACCAATGGCACCCGAGTGAACGGCGATCGGCTCGGCAACGGAGAGCGCCGGATACTGGAGCCGGGCGACGAATTGCGCCTCGGCTGGTACGACAGCGAGGCGCAATTCGTCCCGACGGACGCGCCGATGGACACCAGCCCGGTGCGCGTGCGTATCGGCAGCGGGACAGACGCGACGCCGGTGCGGCTCGCACCGGGACAGACGGTCGTGATCGGCACCGACGAAAGCTCGCCTTTCGCCGCCCAGTTGCGTCAGGTCTCCGGTGTCGGCGAGCGACACGCGACGCTCGGCTTGGACCACGACGGCAGGCTGTGGATCCGTGACCATCCGGGATCGGAGGGGATATGGATCAATGGAGACAAGATCGCGCCGAACCAGCGAGTGACGCTGACCGAAGGCGACAACATAGGAATCGGTCCCGATTACGTCGGGACCGCCCGCCTCGGCGGCGAGGTGCGACAACAGCTCCCGCCGGCCGAACTGCACTTCGAACCGTTCAAGCGCAAACTTCCGATGCGCCTGGAACCGGGCAGGGAGATCTCCGTCGACATCGGTGAACTCAACGGTCATGCGATGGTGATCGGAAGGCCGGGTCGGCAGGTCACGGTCGGGCGCGATCCGGACGGCGCGGTCTGGGTGCTCGATCCGGTCCACGACAGCTGGAACCCGGTGAAGATCAACGACGAGGTCATCCCGGCGGGCGAGAAACGGTACCTGGCCCCGGGTGACAAGGTGACTTTCGGCGAGGTGTCCACGCGATTCCAGTCGGGTGAGGAAGCGCCGCTGCGACTGCGGTTGTCCGACGACGAGAGCATGCCTCCGTTGACGCTGCGGCGCGGCGAAGAGATCGTGATCGGCCGCGGAGACGACTCCCCGATGCGAAATCAGCTGACCGATCTTTCGGTATCCCGCCGCCACGCCACGATCTACCGCGACGAGTACGGAACCGTGTGGGTGCGCGACGAACACTCCACGCGGGGAACGTGGGTCGACAACGTCAAGGTCGATCCGAATCGGGGGCCGGTGCAGCTCAGGCCGGGTGATCGGGTTCGCTTCGGCGACTGGGTCGGCGCCGCGAGTTTCGCGGATGGCCACCACGAAGCGATGCCGCGTCCACTGGCGGTGAAACTCAATAACCCACACGGCGACGTGTCGCTCGATCTGGCGCGCGGTGGCGAACCCGTCCTGCTCGGGCGGGACAGCGCGGAGCTGCCCGACGGTCTGTCCCGCGTCCACGAGATATCCCGTCGGCACGCCAGCATCGGCACCTATCCGTCCGGTCGCGTTTGGATTCGCGACGAGGGATCGACGAACCACACCTATGTCAACGGCAAGGAGATCAACCCCGGTACGAAGGTCATGCTGCATCCGGGCGACAGTGTGCGGCTCGGGGACGCGTTCGAGTTCGTCGTCGCGTATCCGCCAGCCGACGGCGGCGCATTCGTGAACATCATCGACCGGACGCCCGAGACCCTGCGGATGGTCCAGGATCTCGCCCGCGTGCCCAGCCACATCTACGCCAGGGTCAGCGAGCACATGAACGCCGTTCCCGGTGGCGGAATCGTCATCGGAAACCGGCCGCTGCTCGAGTTGCCCGGCACCGAGAGCCTGGCCGGCAGCACCCCGTACGGCCGCAAACCCGGCACCAGCTGGAACACCGTGGGAGGCGTTTACATGGGCGGTCCGCGGCGGATCGTGATCAACTCCGGCGGACGCAGCGGCAGCTTCAACGTGGTCTGGCACGAGTTCGGGCATGCGGTCGACGCGGCGTACGGCACCGGTGGGAAATGGCTGAGCGACGCGAAGGAGTGGCGTGACCTGCACGCGGCGATGCTCCAGTCCATCGGCAAGAGCGGGAAGTGGAACAATTACTTCGACAAACCGTCCGAAGCGTTCGGCGAGGCGTTCACGGCGTGGCTGCACGGCCCGAAACAGCTTCGCGATTTCGCCCTCGGCGACCGTCGACTCGCGAACCAGCTGAAGGATTACTTTGACCGCGTTTTCGGATGACACCAGCCCGCCGATGCTCGCCGAGGACGGCGAGACGATTCTCGTCCCATTGCGCGGCCGGACCGAGGACGGCGTCTACTACAGCGGCTTCGAGGAGTTCTATCCCGGCGACCCCGGTTACGACGAGCTGCTCCCGGCGGCAAGGGAAAACCCGATCTCGGAGTCGGAGCCTCCGGAGCGCCCGGTGGACGACGACACCCTGGCACGCATCCTGAGAGAAGCTGGGTTGGATGGAACGGACCTCGGGAACGAGTAGTTGTGCCGTCAGATTGCCGGGCCGCTTGCCATGGCGGGTATGTCGCCCCGCTGCTGGCGCAATGCGATCCTTTGCCCACGCCGCATGTTCGCCCGATATCTGACCAGTCTTACCCGTCAGTCGCCGACGAACAGGAGATATCCGTTGGCGCGAAGCGCGATCGACGCCGCGCGCCTCAGCAGATCGACAGCCTGCCGCTCGGCATCGGTCCGTACCTCGATCCCCTCGATCTGATCCAGGATCAAGCCGAGCTGGTACCGGTTGAACATGGTGTCGCCGCATCGGTAGATACCCCGTACCAAACTGGTTTCGGGCTGCGCGGCGCATAGTCTGAACAGCGTTTCGTTAGCATCGTCACCGAAGCGGTGCATCTCGGCATGGTTGATGTCCTGTACGACGATGTCTAAAGCCACCTGATCCCTGCTCATCTCCTGGGGGTGCATCGTAATTGCCAGGGGCGGAGTGTTTTCGGTTCGGTTGGTGATCGCTGTCAGAACCGTCGCGCTGGGCGGTCACGATGAACCGGTATGTCGGATGGTCCTTGCCGTACGTGCTTGGTGATGCCGAGGCGGCAACCATCACCGGCACCGAGTCCGGTCGCGGCGGCTTCGTGATGGTCTTCTTCGTAGGAAGTTACCGCCCCAGAACCATCCGCGGCAGCGACTGCCAGGTGCACATTCCCGAACACAGGCAGCGCAGCCGCGGGCAGTACCCATAGTCGCCGCGCTGCCGTCCAGTGGTATGAGGGGCTGGCCTGTTCCCCGAGAATGATCCGGAGCGGGTGGTTCGCGATCGAGGAAATCCGGACCCCGCCCACCGAAGGCTATCCAGATACCCCAGCTGCCGACGCCCCGGTGTGTCAGGGGCGTCGTGATGTGCAGCTTGTGTTCAACGACTGCGTTGTGACACTTCGGCATCGGGAGCGCGCAGGGGTGCGCCGACGTGGTGCAGGTGTCTCAGCGCCTCGCGGTAAGAGGAGATCAGCCCGGTTTCGTGGTAGGGCACGCCGATTTCGGTGCAGTAGTCGCGGACGATCACCTGGGCGTGACGCAGGTTCGGCGTCGGCATGCTCGGAAACAAATGGTGCTCGATCTGATAGTTGAGCCCGCCGAGCGCGAAGTCGGTCAACGCGCCACCCCGCACGTTGCGGGAGGTCAGCACCTGGCGACGGAGGTAGTCGGGGCGTTCGTCGCCGGTCAGGGTTGGCATGCCCTTGTGGTTCGGGGCGAAGATGCAGCCCATGTACAGGCCGAAGAGGCCCTGGTGGACAGCAAGGAACGCGAACGCTTTGTCCGCGGGCAGAACCGCGAACAGGGCGGCCAGGTAGGCGGCGAAGTGGCCGAACAGCAGTGCGCCCTCCAATCCACGGTGTTTGACCGATCGATTTCTGAGCGCGCGTACGCCGGCCACATGGAGGTTCAGGCCCTCCAGCAACAGAAGGGGGAAGAACAGGAACGCCTGCGCCCTCCCGATGAGACGAGCCAGACCGCGGCTGGACCGTGCCTGCTGTTGTGACCAGACCAGAATGTCGGGCGCGACATCGGGGTCGAGTTCCTCGTGGTTCGGGTTGGCGTGATGCCGGGTGTGCTTGTCCTGCCACCAGCCGTAGCCCAGGCCGATGCCCGCGTTGCCGACGAGTCGTCCCACGAGCTCCGTCCGCCGCCGTAACCGGAAGACTTGGCGGTGTGCGACATCGTGCATGACGAGTGCGATTTGCGCGAACGTCACGGCCATGAACCCCGCGACCAGCAGCGTCCACCACGAATCGCCGATGAGGACGAACGCCGCCCAGCCGGCTGCAAACGCGACCCCGACGAGGCCGAGGCGGACGGCGTAGTAGACGGGACGCCGGTTCATCAGCCCCGCGTCGGAGATCCGGCGCAACAGACGGGCGTAGTCACCGTCAGCGCCGCGCCGCGGTGACCGTGGAGATGACTCGGGGACCAAGGCAGGTGTCGTCATAGATCTTCCTGAGAGCTGAGTCGGAGACGCCACCTCCGTCCGCCGATGACGCCGGCCGGTCGATGTCGGAGCGGGGCGCCGAGTTCGATACCCCGAAGCTATCGGTCGGAATCTCGTTCCGCGTAATCCCCTGGTATGACATGGAATCAAACTGCGGTGTGAGATCGGATGTCCACCGCGGACCGAGGCGGCTGACCGGTATGTGCTGTGGCCGGTCGACTTTCGTCGATATTTCTGTGCGGGATCGGGTTCGGCGTGTTGCGCGGAAGGCTGACGCACCGTTCGCGGGTCGTGGGACAGGTCGCCGACTACACTTCGCCGTGTGCCAGGCTGTCGCTCGATCCCTAGCGCTGGAATCGCATGAGGGCCGTCGTGTACGACCGCTACGGCGGTCCCGACGTGCTGTCGATCGCGGAGGTCCCGGTGCCTTCCCCTGGGCCGAAAGAGGTGCTCGTCCAGGTGCACGCTACGTCGATCAACCTCTCTGACTGGGAGACCCTGCTGGGGACACCGCTGTATTCGCGCATCGGCGGGCTCCGGGCACCGAGACGCCCGGTTCTCGGATCCGATATCGCCGGGCGGGTCGAGGCGGTCGGCTCCGAGGTCACTCTGTTCGCACCGGGTGACGAGGTCTACGGCGACAATCTCATGCTCAAGGGCGGATTCGCGGAATACGCGGTGGCTCCCGAATCAGCGCTGGCCCACAAACCGGCGGCGCTGAGCTTCGCCGAGGCGTCGACCCTGCCGCAGGCGGGGGCGATCGCACTGCAGGGCACGGCCGGTATCGCAGCCGGTATGTCGGTGTTGATCAACGGTGCGGGCGGGGGCTCGGGAGCGTTCGCGATCCAGTTGGCCAAGAGTGCCGGGGCGCATGTGACCGGGGTGGACAACGCCGCCAAACTGGCGTTCATGCGCACGCTCGGCGCCGACGAGGTCATCGACTATCGCGCAGAGGACTTCACCCGAACCGGACCGTACGACCGGGTACTCGACCTCGTCGCCCACCGGTCGGTCTTCGCCTATCGCAGGTCGGTCGCCCGCGGCGGCCGGTACCGCTGCGTCGGCGGCACCACAAGCGCGTTGCTGCGGATGACGACGGTCGGCGCGGTCGCCGGGATGGTTACCGGCCGCAGGCTCGGGGTCCTCGCGGTGAAGGAAGGGCCCGCGCACTTCACACCCCTCGCGGAGTCGTGTGTCGCGGGCCGGATCGATATCCACATCGACCGCAGCTTCCCGCTCGACGAGACCGCGGCCGCGCTGGCCCATGTCGGTGCGGGGCGCGCCCTCGGCAAAGTGGTGGTCGAGATCCGCTGATCGGATAGTGCGTTCCCCGACACGTCCGGGCAGGTGCGGGACGTTGACCTGTGACGTCACTTTCCACCGATAGCAACCGATCTCGGCACCTCGCCGCTCTGCGGACGCGGTCGGGGTTTCTCCGCGACTGGGTTCGGAGGTTAGCGACAAGGGAATGAAGACAGCCGCACCTGCGTCGATACTGTGCCCTCGGCAGGATTCGAACCTGCGACACCCGCTTTAGGAGAGCGGTGCTCTATCCCCTGAGCTACGAAGGCTTGCTGGGTGGGTTCGGGCCCGCCCGGGACGTTCGCAGTCTACCGGGTAACGGGCTCGGAGTCCGCATCGCTGTCGTTGGGGCGTCACGGAGGGATCAGAAGCCGCCGCCGTCGAAGCCGCCGCCGCCGTCGAAGCCACCGGAGTAGTCGCCACCCTCGGTGGACCCGGGATCGTAGCCGCCGCCGTCCGCGGCCGGGCCGCCCTGGAAGTCCTCGCCGTAGCCGCTCTCGAAGCCTTGCGCGTCGTAGCCCACTCCGGACATTCCGGCGAAAAGGGAGGTGAACAGCAGGGCCGAGCCGAGGCCCCAGGCGCCTGCGACCATCGCGGGCTTCCACCAGGGCTCGGAGTACCAGCCCGCGGGGACGGGGCGCCCGGCCACTCGGCCGCCGGGATAGTAGTTCGGTGTCGACGACGAAGGGCCGGGCGCGGCCGCGACCTGCCTGCCCTCGTATTCCACGACGCGCTTCTCGGTGACCTGCCCCGCGGTGTCCTGGCCGTCGAGGGCCGCGATCGCGGGACCGGGGTCCATGTTCATCGCGGTTCGGGCGGCCCTGATGTAGTAGAGCCCTTCCAGTGCGGTCTGCTTCGCCAGCCGCGCTTGGGTGGGCGTGCGGGCCTGATCCAGTTGCGAACCGGCCGCGATATGCCGTTCGGAAGCGTCGGCGAGCGCCTGGACGGCGGCGTCGTTGCTACCGCTGAGGCTGTAGACCTGACCGCCCAGCCGTTCGTTCACTTGCCGGGCGTCGGCGAGAGCGTCGGCCAGCGCGAGGGCTCCGCGCTGTTTGCTCTGTCGTATCTGCCACACCAGTGCGGCGATCAGCGCTACAAGCAATAGGGCGATCATCAGCCACGACATGGGCACCTCTTCCGCTCGACCTCGGACAACGCCAGTTTACTGTCGGCTAGCTGAGGTCTGGCTGAGCGTGCGGTCAGTGTGCGGGCGCTTGGGCTTCCTCATAGTCGGCGGGGTCGAAAGACCTTGTCTTCCAGCGGTAGAGGACGGTGGCGCCGGGCCAGTTGTTGGTGATGCGGCCGGAGGCGTTGCGGTACCAGCTGGAGCAGAAATTCCAGGGGGTGTCCTTCAACCGGTTCTGCAGCCAGTCGTCCCAGCGCTGTTCGGTGGTGGCGCGGGCGGCGAGGTAGCGGCCGGGGCGGTCGGTCAGGTACCGCACGACCTGGCGGATGTAGCGGGCCTGGGATTCGAGCATGTAGATGATCGAGCCGGAGCCGACGTTGGTGTTCGGGCCGTACATCATGAACAGGTTCGGGAACTGAGGCACGGAGAGGCCGAGGTAGGCGCGGGCGCCTTCGTCTGCCCACACGTCGGCCAGCTTTCGCCCGCCGAGGCCGTAGATGTTCATCGGCGCGAGGAACTCGGTGCCCTTGAAGCCGGTGCCGTAGATGATGACGTCCACCTCGTGCTCGACGCCGTCGGCGGTGCGGATCCCGGTCGGGGTGATCGCCTCGATGGCGGTGGTCTCCACGGTGACGTTCGGCTGCGCCAGCGCCGGGAAGTACTCGTTGGAGAACAGGCCGCGCTTGCATCCGGCCGCGTAGTCGGGCGTCAGTTTCGCGCGCAACTCGGCGTCGGGGATCTGCTTGGCCCGGTGCCGGTCGGCCAGCGCGATCACCGGCGCCTTGATTCCCGGGATGTCGGTCAAAGCCAGGGCGAGTACCTCGAAGAACGACCAGATGGCGAAGCGCTCGGCGAGGCGGCTGGGCGGGAAGTACTTGAACAGCGCGTGGTGCAGGGGGCTGTACTGGACGTCGGCCTTCGGTAGCACCCAGGCCGCGGAGCGCTGGAACAGCGTGAGATGGGCGGCGGCGGGCTGTATACGCGGGATGTACTGGATCGCGCTGGCTCCGGTGCCGATGCAGGCGATGCGCTTGCCGGTCAGGTCGACGTCGTGGTTCCACTCGGCGGAGTGGAACGCGGGACCGGTGAAGGTGTCGATGCCGGGAATGTTGGGCAACGCGGGGCGCGAGAGCTGGCCGACCGCCGGGATGAGGATGTCCGCGGTCAGTTGCGCACCGTCGGCGGTGCGCACGATCCACTGGCCGGTGCGCTCGTCGAACTCGGCGTCGAGCACCTCGGTGCCGAACCGGATGAAGCGCCGCAGGCCGTGCTTGTCGGCGACGCCCTGCATGTACCCGTGGATGTCGCGCTGTTCGGAGAAACGCCGGGGCCAATCGGATTTCGGCTCGTAGGACCAGGAGTACAGCGGGGAGGGCACGTCACAGGCCGCGCCGGGGTAGGTGTTCTCCCGCCAGACGCCGCCGAGGTCGGTGGCCCGCTCCAGGATGGTGAAGTTGTCCAACCCGGCCCGCCGCAGCTCCAGCGCCATGCCGAGCCCGCCGAATCCGGCTCCGATGATGATGATGGACGGCGTTGTCATGCTTTGAGGGTACGGAAGAGTATCCGCAGGTCCGAAGACATCCGCGGTCACTCAATCGGCATTTTCGGCCACGCGGCGGCGTCAGCTGTCCGCGAGCTGACGCGCGATGACCAAGCGCTGGATCTGGTTGGTGCCCTCGAAGATCTGCATCACCTTGGCCTCGCGCATGTAGCGCTCGACCGGGAAGTCCTGGGTGTAGCCGTAGCCGCCGAAGACCTGGACCGCGTCGGTGGTGACCTTCATGGCGGCGTCGGTGGCGACGAGTTTGGCCACGCTGGCCTGGCGCGAGTACGGCAGCCCCGCGTCGCGGCGGCGGGCGGCGTCGAGGTAGGTGGCGCGCGCGGAGTCGACGGCCGCGGCCATGTCGGCGAGGACGAAGCCGAGCCCCTGGTGGTCGATGATGTGGCGGCCGAACGCCTCGCGCTCCTTGGCGTAGGCGACCGCCTCGTCGAGGGCGCGCTGCGCCAGGCCGGTGGCGACCGCGGCGATGCCGAGGCGGCCGGAGTCCAAGGCGCTGAAGGCGATCGCGAGGCCCTGTCCCTCGGCGCCCACGCGACGTTCGGCAGGCAAAAACGCGTCGTCGTAGGAGGCGGTGGTGGTGGGCACGGCGCGCAGGCCCATCTTCTCCTCGGGTTTGCCGAAGCCGAGGCCCTCGGTGTCGCCGGGGACCAGGAAGCAGGAGATGCCGCGGGAGCCCTCGCCGGTGCGCGCGAACAGGGTGTAGAAGTCGGCGCGGCCGCCGTTGGTGATCCAGGCTTTGGCGCCGGTGATCCGGTAGCCGCCCTCCACCGGCGTGGCGCGGCAGCGCAGCGCGGCCGCGTCGGACCCGGCGTGCGGCTCGGACAGGCTGTAGGCGCCGATGGTCTCGCCGGAGAGCATGCCGGACAGCCAGCGCTGCTTCTGCTCCTCGGTGCCGAAGGTGAACAGCGGATGGCACGACAGGCTGTGCACGCTGACGGCGACGGCCACGGCCGCCCAGCGGGCGGCGAGCTCCTCGAGCACCTGCAGGTACACCTCGTAGGGCTGCGCGCCGCCGCCGTATTCCTCCGGATACGGCAGGCTGAGCAGTCCGGCGGCGCCAAGCGCGGGAAAAACGCCGTCGGGAAAGGTTCCGGTCTTCTCGCATTCGGCCACGCGCGGTTCGAGCAGCTTGTCGGCGATGTCGCGGGTCAGCTCCAGTAGATCCCGGGCCTCGGGGGTGGGCAGCATTCGATCCACTGGCATGTCGTCTACTCCGCGGGTCGCTCGAAGGTTCTCGTGATTCACAGTAACCGGGCGTCGTCAGCGGCTCGTCGGTGCCGGTGGGCGGTCACGCGAACGCGGGGGCCGGCGTGCACCGGCGTCGCGAAGACCAACCGGTGGGGGCGGCCGAAGGTCACAGTCTGGACAGGATTGCCGCGCACGCGAGCCGCTCGGTGCACAATGTCCCGACCGTAGCGGCGTGGCGCCCGTCCGCGAGTGCGCGATCGTGGTTGCCGGGACGTCGGATCCGGTGTGGTGCACGTGCAGCTGTGTGCACAGCTGCGCGTGAACATCCCTGCGGTGCCACAGCATTCATACTGGTCACGGCAGTTCTCTCGAATATGGACCGAAATCGTGCCGGTGCCTGCGGAATTGGTTTGTCTCATTCGGGTGTTATCGGTCCGCGGGCCTGGCGCACTGACGCCACACTCGACTAAGACAAAGACTGTTCGAATTCGGGGTCGACCGGTGTGTCGGCGGCAACGCAGGGGGTGCCGCCGGCACATCGGCCCGGAGCACTGGAACGGGGCCGTCGCCTGTTCTAATATCTGCGTATGAATGCAGATAGCCAGGAATTGCGGCCGCCGCTCGCGGAGGATCAGGTCGGACTGGTTGTCGAGGTGTTCCGCATGCTCGCCGACCCGACCCGGGTGCAAGTGCTCTGGGCGCTGGTCGACCGCGAACTGTCGGTCACCGACCTGGCCGGGCAGGTCGGCAAGCCCGCGCCTTCGGTGTCGCAGCATCTGGCGAAGCTGCGGATGGCGCGGTTGGTCAACACCCGCCGATCGGGGACGACGATCTTCTATCGCCTGGAGAACGAGCACGTCCGGCAGTTGGTCGTGGACGCGGTGTACAACGCCGAACACGCGGGGCCGGGTGTGCCTGCACATCACCGCGGCGTAGGCGCGGTGCGCGAACTGCACAGGCGAGACGGGGCGGGTGCATCATGACCCACCGGCATCATCACCATCATCAGCACCAAGCCGGGCATCATCACCGGCATCGGTCGCGGTTGGTCGGCGCACTGCGGGAGGTCTTCGTCCCGCACAGTCACGACGCCGCCGACAGCATGGACGACGCGCTGGAGGCGAGCGCGGTCGGGATCCGGGCGGTCAAGATCAGCCTGGTCGTGCTCGGGTGCACCGCGGCGCTGCAACTGGTGATCGTCGCCGCGTCGGGCTCGGTCGCCCTGGCCGCGGACACCGTGCACAACTTCTCCGACGCGCTGACCGCCGTACCGCTGTGGATCGCGTTCGCCCTCGGGCGCAAGGCCGCGACCCGGCGCTACACCTACGGATTCGGCCGGGCCGAGGACCTGGCCGGCCTTTTCGTCGTCGCGATGATCGCCCTGTCGGCGCTGATCGCCGGGTACGAGGCGGTGCGCAGGTTGCTCGATCCGGTGCCGCTCCAGCATCTGGGCTGGGTTGCCGCGGCCGGGTTGATCGGGTTCCTGGGCAACGAGACGGTCGCGCTGTACCGGATCCGGGTGGGACGGCGGATCGGCTCGGCGGCACTGGTCGCCGACGGCCTGCACGCGCGCACCGACGGGTTCACCTCGCTTGCCGTCCTGCTCGGCGCCGGTGGGGTAGCGCTGGGGTTCCCGCTCGCCGACCCGATCGTCGGACTGCTGATCACCGTCGCGATTCTCGCGGTGTTGCGGACCGCGGCGCGCGACGTGCTGCGCCGGTTGATGGACGCCGTCGAGCCAGGTCTGGTCACCGCGGCCGAGCGGGCGCTGGCCGCCGAGCCGGGTGTGCAGGGCGTGCGCAGCCTGCGGATGCGGTGGATCGGCCATCGCCTGCACGCCGACGTCGAACTGGATGTCGCCCCGACGATAACGCTCGCGCAGGCGCATCGCGTCGCCCACGAGGCCCAGCACACGCTCACCCACGTAATGCCCAAGCTGGACACGGCTGTGGTGCACGCTTATCCGGCGCATACCGAGGCCGCGGTGCCGGGGATAGCCGGAACCTGGGGCGTCGGCACCGGGGACGCGGCAGCGAGCTGACCAGGGGGAACTGAGGGCGCCCGCCTTCGGATCGGGGCGAGCGGATTCCCCGGTCGGCCTTGCCCGGGGCGGCCTACCGTTGGGTAGCATCGCCGGTGTGATGTGGCTCATGGTCGGTGCGTGCTGAACCATGCTGGTGCGTGTACCGACCCTTGCGAAGCTGCCCGACCTGGCCCGACGTAGTCACATCCCGGAGAATCCGAGCGCCGTCGCGTCGATCGCCACGAAGGTGGAACCGGGCGAGGTCACCGTCGGTCCCGGCTGTGCCGAGCGCATCCGGCAGCGCATGCGACTGCTGCATCGCAGCGCTGTGCATCCAGCCCTCCACGTACCCGTGCCCGACCTGACGCGCGGCAGGAACTTGTGCTCCGGGTACGGCCCCATGCCCGGCGGCAAGGCGCTCAGCCCGTTCGGCTCCGAACCCCGCCGCGCCTCAGGCCATCTCGGCTTCACCGAAAACATGGGCTGGCCCCACCCCGAACGCGCGCTGTCGTGCGCGGTGCTCACCAGTGGCGAACCGATTCTGTATCCCCGAGCGACCCGCAGGCTCGGGTCGCTGGAGGGGATCGGGTCGGAGACCCCGAAGGTGGCCGAAACCGACTTGGCTTTCTGACGGGAAGTCACCGAAGAAAAAGGAGTTCCGATGTTGAGCACTATGCAGGACGAGCCGTTGTCGCTGGCGACGTTGCTGCGCTACGCATCGACGTTCGCCGGCGATTCGACCGTGTCCACCTGGACCGGGACCGGCGTGCGCACCATGACCTACCGCGAGGTCGGCGCCGAATCGGCGCGGTTGGCGAACGCGCTGCGCTCGTTGGGCATCGGGGTCGGCGACCGGGTCGGCACGTTCATGTGGAACAACAACGAGCACCTGGTCGCCTACATCGCGGTGCCCGCCATGGGCGCGGTGCTGCACGCGCTGAACATCCGGTTGTTCCCCGAGCAGGTCGTCTACGTGGCGAATCACGCCGAGGACCAGGTGGTGCTGGTGGACGGCACGCTGGTGCCGCTGTTCGGGCAGATCCTGCCGCACCTGACGACCGTCCGCCACGTCATCGTGGTCAATGGCGACGCGGCGACGCTCACCGCGCCCGAGGGCATCCAGGTGCACTCCTACACCGAGTTGCTCGGCGCGCAGCCGGACACCTACGACTTCCCGGTGATCGACGAGCGCTCCGCCGCGGCGATGTGCTACACCTCCGGCACCACCGGTGACCCGAAGGGCGTGGTGTACTCGCACCGCTCGAACTGGCTGCACGCCATGCAGGTCGGCGCGAACAACGGGATGGGACTGCTGGGCACCGACACCATCCTGGCCATCGTCCCGCTGTTCCACGCGAACGCGTGGGGCCTGCCGTACGCGGCGCTGATGTCCGGGTCGAATCTGCTGATGCCGGACCGGTTCTTGCAGCCGGGCCCGCTGCTCGAGTGCATGGCCGCGCAGAAGCCCAGCTTCGCCGCCGCGGTGCCCACCATCTGGGGCGGCGTGCTGGCCGGGCTGGCGGCCAACCCGCAGGACATCACGCACCTGCGTGCGGTCGTGGTGGGCGGCTCGGCCGTCCCGCCCTCGATGATGCGCACCTTCGAGGACAAGCACGGCGTGCGGGTGCTGCACGCGTGGGGCATGACCGAGACCTCGCCGCTTGGCAGCGTCGCGCATCCGCCCGCCACCGCGCTCACCGACGAGGACAAGTGGGCCTATCGGGTGACGCAGGGCCGCTTCCCGGCCGGTGTGCAGGCGCGTCTGGTGGCCGATGACGGCAGCGTCGTCGCCAACGACGGAGTGTCGCTGGGTGAGCTGGAAGTGCGCGGTCCGTGGATCACCGGCTCCTATTACTCGCCGGACGGCACGGCGGTCGATCCGGAGAAATTCGACGACGGCTGGCTGCGCACCGGCGACGTGGGCAAGATCAGCCAGGACGGCTACCTCACGCTGGTGGACCGTTCCAAGGACGTGATCAAGTCCGGCGGCGAGTGGATCTCGTCGGTGGATCTGGAGAACGCCGTGATCGGACACCCCGCGGTCGCCGAGGCCGCCGTGATCGGCGTGCCGGACGAGAAGTGGGACGAGCGCCCGCTGGTTGCGGTCGTGCTCGCCGAGGGCGCCGAGGTGAAGCCCGAGGACCTGCGCGAGTTCCTGGCCGACAAGTTCGCGAAATGGCAGCTGCCGGAACGCTGGACGTTCATCGCCGAGGTTCCCAAGACCAGCGTGGGCAAGTTCGACAAGAAGCGGCTGCGCAGCCAGTACGCCGACGGCGACCTGGAGGTCACCACGCTCGGCTGAACCCGGCCCGCCCGCGTCACCACTTCAGCATCGGCAGTGGTGACGCGGGGTGGGTGCGCAGCCGCCGCGCGGCCAGTCGCACGAGCCTGCGGTGGAAGCCGTGGTCGGGATAGCGCTTCGCCAGTTCGCGGTAGGTGCCGCGGGAGATGCCGAACCGGCCGAGCAAGCCGAGTTCGACGTCGATCGCGTCGGCGCGCCGGAAGATCTCGACCGGATCGTGCGGCGGGCCTGCCGGGCGGACTCTGTGGTGCTCGTCGATCATCGACACCACCAACTCGGTCAGGTCGTCGCGGTCGATGCTCGCCAGCCAGGCGCGCGCCTGGTCGCAGGAGGGGCCGAGGTAGTCGAACGTGCCCGCCGACCAGATGCCGATGTCGTGCAGGGTGGCCGCGGTCAGGAACTCCTCGCGGGCGCTCGGCCGGGGTTGCCGGTCGGCGGCCAACAGGTCGCACAGCGTCAGGACGCGCAACACGTGATTGGTGTAGGCGGCGCGGTCGGGCCCGAGCTGCTGCTGCCACGGTGCGAGCCGGACTTCGACCTCATCGCGAAGATCGTTGCTGCTCATGGCGGTTCACCCTACGTGAACGGCAGCGTCGCGGCCGGTGGCGACGCGCGGCCGCATGCACGAAAAACCCGGCGCGGGCCGAAACGGTTTGCCGCGCCGGGTTATCAGCTCGTGCTACTCAGCAGTTGCGCAGTTCCGGGTTCTGGTTCAGCAGTTGGGCCCGGGTGCCGATGAAGGTGGTGTAGGTCTCGCCGCCGACCGCGGAGAGCGGGAAAGCGGCGACCCGGTGGCAGTTCTGGAAGGCGAGCTTCACGCCGAAGTGCCGCTCCAGCCCACCGCGAATGGCGTCGGAGGCCATGGCGCGCAGCAGTTGTCCGCGGGCCACCTCGTCCGGCGGTGCGATGGTGTTGTCGGCGTATTCCTCGGTGCCGGAACGCAGTTCACCGGCGACCCGACTCACGACTTCCCACGCGTAGGGCAGCGAGGTGCGGACGACCTCGACGAAGTCGGCGTCATCGACCTCGCCGCGCTCGGCGCGTTCGAGTAGTGCGGTGGGGACATCAAGGGACATGGCGCTCTCCTCCAGTGCTGGACGTCGTGCGATGCCATTCGAGTCTAAACGAAACTCGTTGTCAACAATGCTGGATTCGGCGCGAAAGAGCTGTCTCCAGTGCGGTTTTCGCGGCCGCGGCCAACGTCGCGACCAGTTCGCCTGCGGGTAGCTCCGGTGTCAGCACGTGTGTCTGACCCGCCCAGAGGTTGACCTCATCGGAGTTGCCCGCCGCTCGTGCGGCGGCCCGCAGCGGGGCGGTGGCGTAGTGGATCTCCGGGTATCCCGTCGGTGCGGTCGCGGTGTGCTCCAGCAGGAATCGGTTACGCAGCCCGCGCGCCCGGCGTCCGGTGAACGCGCGCGTGAGCATGGTGGGAGTGTCCGCGGCCACGGCGGCGCGGTGCACCTGGTTGGTGCCCGCCTCGGGGCAGCGCAGGAAAACGGTGCCCAGTTGCGCCGCGGTGGCGCCCGCCGCGAGCGCCGCGGCGACGCCCGGGCCCGTCGCCAGGCCGCCGGTGGCCACCAAGGGCAGGTCGGTGGCGGCGGTGAGCAGTTGCAGTAGCGCCAGCAGGCCGAGCGGGTCGGTCGCGTCGTCGTCCGGGCGGTCCACGAACGTCGCGCGGTGCCCGCCCGCCTCGGCGCCCTGGGCGATGAGCACGTCGGCGCCCGCGTCGACCGCGATGCGGGCTTCGGCGACCGACGTGACGGTCACCCACACTTCCGAGCCCGCGGCGTGCAGCCGCGCGACTTCGGTGGCGCTGGGGCAGCCGAAGGTGAACGACACGGCCGCGACCGGGTCGGCCACGAGGAGATCGAGCTTGGCGTCCCAGTCGTCGGTGTCGAATCGCGGCTCCCCGAGTTCGTGATCGGCGCCGAGTTCGGCGAGATAGTCCGCCAGGTCGGCGGCGGGCGTCGGGGGGCCGGGCACGAACAGGTTCACGCCGAACGGTTTGCCGGTGGCGGCGCGGGTCGCGGCGATGCGCGCCGCGGTGTCGGCGGCGCTCAGATAACCGGCGGCCAGCTGTCCGAAACCGCCCGCCTCGGCCACCGCGGCGGTCAGTTCGGGAGTGGATGGGCCGCCCGCCATCGGGGCCAGCACGATCGGAACGTCCAAGTGGTCGAGGATCACGGATCAAGTCTCGCTCATCTGGACATGTGACCCGAGCCTCACCAGCGTTTTTCCGCTGGAAGGTTGCGGAATGGTCACGACGAGGTAGAGTTCCCGTCACGACGGATGCCAAACCGTTATCGCCCGACTTCATCGGATCGTTATCGAACCGGTGGGACGGGCAGGCATCCCGGACCCTGTTCTACGACCGAGGACTCAGCTTTGTCGCAGCACCGTGTAGGCCCCAGTTCCATTACCGTCCAGAGCCTCCTCGGCGAGGGCGGCGAGGCGGGCCGTCCGAAGCGGCACCGCGCCGAGCCGTCCGCCACCGAGCGTGTGAAAGCCGCCGCGACCGCCGCCGTCGCCGCGGGCGCCCTCATCGGCGCCGCCAGCCAGGCCGCTCCGGCGCTCGCCTACGCGTCGCCGCTGCTGCCCGGTTCGCATGGTAGCGACGAGGACGAGCAGGCCGCGCCCACCACCGTGAAGGGCGCGAGCATCTTGCCGGTCGCCGA
This sequence comes from Nocardia abscessus, assembly GCF_015477775.1. Taxonomy (GTDB): domain Bacteria; phylum Actinomycetota; class Actinomycetes; order Mycobacteriales; family Mycobacteriaceae; genus Nocardia; species Nocardia abscessus_A. Next base: position 53,519 of record NZ_JADLQO010000027.1, read on the forward strand.
GGCGAAGGCCGCCGCCGAGCCGGTCGCCGAGGTCGCGCCGGAGCCCGCCACGGTCGCGGGCCAGATCGCGGCCCCGGTCGCCGCGCCGTTCGGCATTCCCAATCTTCCTCCGGAGATCGCAGGCCCCTTGGCCCAGGCCGAGGAGGTCCTCAAGGGCGTGCAGCAGCAGGTCGCGCCGGCGCCCCCGGCATCCGCGGTGCGCCCGGTGGCCGGTGCGATCAGCTCCGGCTTCGGCAGCCGCTGGGGCGCCATGCACTACGGCATCGACTTCGCCGACGCGCTCGGTGCGCCGATCCACTCGGTCAGCAACGGCACGGTGATCGAGGCCGGGCCCGCCTCCGGTTTCGGCCTGTGGGTGCGCGTGCTGCAGGACGACGGCACCACCGCGGTCTACGGACACGTGAACGAGATGTTCGTGCACGCCGGTCAGCGGGTGAACGCGGGCGACGTGATCGCCACCGTCGGCAACCGGGGCCAGTCCACCGGTCCGCACCTGCACCTGGAGATCTGGGATCAGGCAGGCACCAAGATCGACCCGATGCCGTATCTGGCCGCCAAGGGCGTGCCCATGGGCTGGGGCCCGTCCGCGCACTGACTTTTCCTGTCCGGCTTGATATTCCGACGAGCGCTCGGTTGCGCACAGTGGAGCTTCCCGCGTCCCGATCGCGGAGGAAGCGGATCGCGTGCGCGTCTCGTAGAGCGGCCACGCGGACACCGGTCGGTCGCTAGGCTCGGGCCGTGATCGAGCTGGGCGACATCTTCGAGCCTGGGTCACCGCACGGCCGCGTCTACGCCGTGCTGGTGCACCATCCCCGGTCGAGTCTCGCCGATATCGCGCAGTACCTGGGCGTTTCGGAAGACCTCGCGGCGGACTCGTTGGATGTGTTGTGTGAATTGCGTGCCGCGGTCCGCATCGAGTCGCCCGACGGCGAATCGCTGTGGGACGCGCACGCACCGGAATCGTTGTCCGAAGCCGAGGCGCGGCGCAGACAGCAGGAGATCAACCAGATGCACGCTGCCGCCGCGCGGCTGAGCGAGACGTTCCGCTCGGTGCGGCGCTCGCCACGCGGCAACGGCGCGGTGGTGCCGGTGTACGAACGGTTGGAGATGCTCGCGGATTTCGAGGAGATGCAGACCGCGGCGCGCAGCTGCGTCAAGCTGGTCGAGCGCGGCCCCTATCTCAGCGATCCGGAACGCGAGCGCCAGTTGTTCGAGCTCAAACGCGCCCGGCTCGGCGAAGGCATCCGCTACCAGACCCTGTACCAGGACACCGTCTACCAGGATCCCGAGCGCCTGCGCCACGCGCTGTCCACCAACGCCAGCGGTGCACAGGCCAGAACGCTGCCGGAGCCGCCGTTCAAATTGATCATCAGCGACGACGAGCGGGCCAGCCTGGTGCTGCACGCCGACGAGCGCAGACCCGACCCGATGGGGCTGCGCATCACCGGCTCGCCCACGCTCGAGCTGTTGATCAAGACCTTCGACGTCCTGTGGGCGATGGCCGCGCCCATCTCGGTGAATCCGGCCGCGGAGGCGCTGGACGAACGCGACCGCGCGATCCTGACCCTGATGGGACTCGGCGCGACCGACGACACCATCGCGCGCCGACTCGGGATGTCCCGGCGCACCGTGGTGCGCCGGACCGCCCGGCTGCTGGAGCGGCTCGGCGCGAGCACGAGATTCCAGGCGGGGGTGCAAGCCACCCGGCGCGGATGGTTGTGAACATGTTCACCGATCCGGGTAACCCTGCAACATGACAGGCCCCGCGCCGATATAACGGCAGGCGATCAGGCAAGACACCGATTTCAGGGGGAGTGGGCGGTGTCCGACGAGAGGACAGCACGGAAGTAGGGGGCGCGGACCGCAGTGGCGGTAGCCGCGGCAATCCAATACAGCGCGCGGGTTCAGCGGTCAGTCCCTTATATGATTGCCCGGTCCGCGCTGGCCCCGGATATCAAGCCCTGAGCAGGGTAGGGCCCGGGTCCTGGCTCGATGCGAGAGGTGAATGCACTCGAATGGAAACCGCCCGTCGTTCCGCTCGCGGTAGCCGTCGCCGCAGGTCGGGCAGTCCGCTCTTCGCGCAGCTGCTCACCGCCGCCGTCGAGTCCGCCGCCACCGAGGTCGCGATCCGGTTCAACCCGACGGGAGATCCGTCGGACGACCGGGAACTCACCTACGCCGAGCTGGACGCGGCGTCCTCCCGCCTGGCCAGGGAACTGATCGAACGCGGTGTCGGTCCCGGCGACGTGGTCGCCATCGGAATCTCGCGCAGCGTGGAGTCGGTGCTCGCGGTCTGGGCCATCGCCAAGACGGGCGCGGCCTACGTGCCGGTGGACCCGACCTATCCCACCGACCGCATCAATCACATCGTCGCCGACTCCGGCGCCACGGTCGGCCTGACCACCTCGGCGCACCGCGCGGTGCTCGGCACCGGCGTGTACTGGATCGAGCTGGACGACCCGGTGCAGTCCGCGCGCATCGCCGCGCGCCCGGAGCATCCCATCTCCTACACCGACCGGGTCCGCCCGTTGGACGAGCGGCACCCGGCCTACGTCATCTACACCTCCGGCTCCACCGGCAAGCCCAAGGGCGTCGTCGTCACGCATAGCGGCCTGGCCGGGCTGGTGGCCGCGGAACGCGAGCACTACGGGGTGACCGAAGAGTCGCGCGTGCTGCACGTCTGCTCGCCGAACTTCGACGTCTCGGTGCTCGAACTGCTGCTGGCCTTCTCCTCCGGAGCCACGCTGGTGATCGCGCCGCCGTCGGTGTTCGGCGGTTTCGAGCTGGCGGATCTGCTGCGGCGCGAGCACGTGACGCACATGCTCATCACGCCGGGCGCACTGGAATCGGTGGATCCGACCGGGTTGGACGACTTGCAGGCCGTCGTGGTGGCCGGTGACAAGTTCGGTCCGGAACTGGTCGGCCGCTGGGCGGACGAGCACGAGTTCTACAACGGCTACGGGCCCACCGAAGCGACGATCCTCGCCACGAGCACGCCGCCGATGACGCCGGACGAGCCCATCACGATCGGCACGGCCATCCCGGGAGTCGGCGCGTTCGTGCTGGACTCGCGGCTGCGGCCGGTGCCTGCCGGGGTGGTCGGCGAACTTTATCTGTCGGGTCCCGCGCTGGCGCAGGGCTATCTGAACCGCCCGGGCCTGACCGCCGAGCGGTTCGTCGCCAGCCCGTTCGGCGCCGACACCGGCAACCCGGGCGCGCGGCTCTACCGCACCGGCGACCTGGTGCGCCGCACCGAGTCCGCAGGCCAGGACGGCGGCGTCATCGAATATCTGGGGCGCTCGGACTTCCAGGTGAAGATCCGCGGTTTCCGCATCGAGCTGGGCGAGATCGACAACGCGCTCACCAGCCACCCGGACATCGACTTCGCGGCCACCCTCGGCAAGACGCTGCCGTCGGGTGCGACCGCACTGGTGGCCTATGTGCTGCCGAGGCCTGGAGCCGACGTGGACACCGGCGCGCTCGCCGACTACATCGGGGAATCCCTGCCCGCATACATGATTCCGGCGTCGATCATGACGCTGGATGAGATCCCGTTGACGCCGGTGGGGAAGTTGGATCGTGCGGCGTTGCCGGAGCCGGTGTTCGCGGCGCGGGCGTTTCGTGTGCCGTCGACTCCGGTGGAGGAGATTGTGGCGGGGGTGTTC
>NZ_JADLQO010000028.1 GCF_015477775.1 Nocardia abscessus
GCAGTCGCCGACGAACTCAACAACCGACCCCGCAAATGCCTCGCCTGGCAAACACCCACCGAAAGACTCGATGCTTTACTGAACGCTTCGTAGTTCGAACCGTTGCGACGACCACTGGAATCCAAGCTCGCCCTTACGGGCGACCGCGACAACATCGCGGCGGAACTCCTCGGGATAGGGCTTGGGCATGGTGGTCATCCTTCCACCGCGAGGACGCATCCTCACAGATCAGGAGTCAACCAAACCGGGGGCAGTCCCCCCTGCATGAGACGAGGACCTGAACCTGATGATGCTGATCGGCGTCGATCCGCACAAGTCCACCCACACCGCCACCGCTGTCGGCCCCCGCGACGAACTCTGATCGCGGCCCGATCCGTATCGAGGCCAGCTTTCGCGGCTATCGCCAGCTGCTGGCCTGGGCGCTGCAGTGGCCCGAACGAACCTGGGCGGTGGAGAACGCTGGAGGTTTGGGCCATCATCTGGCGGGGTGGCTGGTCTCGAAGGGTGAGGTGGTGGTGGATGTCGCGTCGGCTGCGACAGCTCGGATCCGGCAGCTTTCCCGCGGTGGGCGCCGCAAGAACGACCGCATCGACGCCGCTGCGGCAGCGAGTGTCGCGGCCCTGCACGGCGACGCCCGTCCAGTGCATGCGGAAAAGACCACCGACTCCTTCGCGTTGCTGGATGAGCGGCGAAAGAATCTGTCCAAGAGAACGACCCGATGGGTGAATCAGTTGCATGCCCTGTTGCGGGAGCTGTTGCCCGCCAGGGTGCCCACCGATGGTACAAGAACGCCCGCCTGCACTCCCGGCTGGACTACCTGAACCCCACCGAACACGAGAGCACCTACTACGCCTAACGACCACCACGCCGACCGGCGCTGGTCTAAACCCGATGCCGGTCCTGAAGCCGTGATTCCTCTGTATTCGTCAAGGGGCTTCGGCTTGACGGGCGAGTTCTACTGGTTTGGTGCGTCGTTCGTCTCGGATCATGGTTCGCCAGCACAGATCCGCCAGTCGCCGCTTGAGACAGCGTTTCGCCTCCTTCGGTGTCCTTCCCTCGGCGATCTTCTTGTCGTAGTAGGCGCGTCCGGCGCTGCCACGCATCCGGATCTGGATCATCGCAATGGTGTGCAGGGCGGAGTTGAGTTCGCGATCGCCATAGCGTGACAAACGATGACGAGTCGAATCACCGCTGGCGATCTCGACCGGCGCCGCAGCGGTGTAGTTGGCGTAGGCGGCCGCGGTGGGGAATCTGCCGGCCCGGCCAGTGCGGCCGACGATCCGGGCGGCGAGCACCGGGGATGCCACGCAGCGTGGTGCCGTGCACGTCGAGCAGCTCGCTCATGGCCGCGGTGTTGTCGGTGAGCTGCGCGGCGTAGTGCTTGATGTCGGCGATCAAGTCCCCACGACATCACGCTTACACCAAAGCCGATCGGTGGAATTACTGCTCACTCACTGGTGCCCCACTTCGCCGGAGCCCTCCGTGGTCACCGCCGCCGGCGTGAGTACCCGCAGCGGCCGTGATGACAAGCGCGGTCACTGCGACGATACCCACACCAAATTCGAACACCAGATTGGCTCCGGTTCGATGAAAGAGCAGGTACCCGCCCAAGGTCTCCCCAGCGAGCGCACCTGCGACAACCGCAAGCCGATGCCGGTTTTCCCAGCCCACGCGGGTCGTCCACTCGCGAACGAGTAGATAACCGGCCGCGGCAATAGCGAACTGCAAGAGCAGTGTGGCTGGAATCGGCAGGTGTCGCGCCCACGAGTCGGGAGCAATCGTCGCGAACCATACGAGAGTTCCGGCCCCTGCGGTCAGCCCAACCGCCCATGGGGGCGGAACTCGCGTCGCCGAGTGCTCGATTTGGATGGCCCACTTGATACTTCGCCCGCTCAATAACGCAAGCAGCACGAGGAACACGACGACACCGAGATATTTCACCGCGTCGATGTCGGCATCGACACCGTACCTCGGCAGTGTGACCCGTCGAAAGTAGATGGCGCTGAATGCTGCGTCGAGAATAAAGATGACGGCCGCCAAGCGGATGCCAGTGGCGCCGAGCCAGGAGTGGAAGCGGCGGCGATGGAACAGGGTTTCTGTCAGAACGATCGGGAGTGTTACGCTCCAAATCGAATGAAAAACGATATTGAACGCGGCGTAGGTCCAGAAGACGCCGAAGGCGGCTCCGTATGGGTGTCCATGTGGTGGAAAGAGCTGCGGAGTGAGCCATCCAGGCTCCAGTAGCCCTTCGAAGATGGCCGCGAACAAGGCGCCGAGTATCAGCATTGACGGCCAACTGCCGCCGCGCCGCCGGACCACCTCCCGAATGAGTAGCGCGCCAGGCCCGTACAGGCCGATCCGTAGAGGGAGGCCGACGATGTTCGACAGTATCGTCGTCGACCCGGTCAGAGTTGTCGTTCCGGTCAGAATTTCAGGAATCGCGGCGGCCAGAACAATAAGCACAACTACCGGCCACCCCCGGCAAGATCGCAGTCGCCGATAAAAGGCCTGGTGAGACAAGGTATTCCGCCCCTCGATGTAGAACTTAAGCAATGATGTCTCAGTCACCGACTGAGACATGGAGCTTAGGATCAATCTGATTCATGACGCAAGCAGACGCGTTGTCCCATCAGAAATTCGCGCGTCGCTCGGGGCCGTTGCCTCATGCCTGAGACCGCGTGCGGTGCGCTAGCGGGACTGGTCCCGGTCGGTTCGGTGGGCCGGCGTCGTGGAGTCAACGCAAGCTGTGACAACGGTGGTAGCAACCCGGCTTCTGTCGCGGGCAAGGCCGCAGGCGTGCATCCGAGACGAGTGGTGCGCGACAGTCAGCTGGTGCCGCTATCACGGGAGAAGCGTTGGTGCAGAGCGGGAACCGAAGATGCGATCAATTTGCTTACCAGGCGTGCGCCGCAGTGCGGGCTGGAAGTTGTTGGCGGACTGGGTTTCTACGAGGCGGTGCTGGGGATGTCGGCCGGGAAGCCGCTGTTGCGCCGGTGCTGGGTGACCAGGTAGCGACCCTGCGTCGGTTGGTTCGAATCTTGCTCGGGGGCAGCGGATCTCGCCGATGTTGCCGACATGTCGTACTGCCGGTAGGCTGCCGAAGTAGTGAGTCATGCGAAGCATCCGAGACCTGAGGCGGCTATCGCGCGACGATTCAGTTGTGAGGGGAGATTGTGGTAGGGGATTCCGAAAACCGGCTGGGAGTGAACTTGCTTCCGGCTAGCAGTCCATTCAGTATTTTGCCCGGAAATGATGACGAGCCCACGGCGGACCATCCAGACCTTCCCGATTCGCATGTGTTGTTGTCGTTGTATGAGAAAATGATTATCGGCCGTAGGTTCGATAATCAGGCTACGATACTTGCGCGGCAGGGCCTATTATCCGCGTACCCGCCGTGTCTTGGTCAAGAAGCTTGCCAAGTGGGAGCTGCGGTTGCACTGGACGCTCAGGATTGGCTGTTCCCCACCTATCGCGACAGTGTCGCAATGCTGACTCGCGGGGTTACGCCGCTTGAGGCACTGACCTCATTTCGTGGTGAATGGCACTCAGGTCACGATCCCAATCATTACAGGATTGCACCGAGATGTACCCCTCTCGCAACACATATGCCGCACGCGGTTGGGCTAGCGTTTTCGGCGAAGTGTAGAGGAGAGGACTCCGCGGTTCTAGTACTACTTGGAGATGGCGCGGTTAGTGAAGGAGACGCACATGAAGCATTCAACTTGGCAGCTGTGTGGCAAGTTCCGGTCGTCTTCCTAATCCAGAACAATGGGTATGCGATCAGTGTCCCGTCAAGCATGCAGTCTGCCGCTCCCTCGCTCGCCTGCAAGGGGGTGGGGTACGGGATGCCCGGCGAGCTAATAGACGGAAACGACGTTGTCGCCGTATTCAGTCGGGTAAGGAACGCACTAAATGTCAGTCGTTCAGGTGGTGGTCCGCGTATTATCGAAGCGCTTACATATCGAGCCGGACCTCATACGACTTCCGATGACCCAACGAAATATCGCGATACACACGAACATGCACAGTGGTTGCTTCGAGACCCCGTCGCGCGGATGGAGCGTTTTCTTGTAGCGGGGGGAGTTATTGACGATCATGTTCGAGATAGAATGTTGGACATCGAACACCGAATTGTTGACGAGGTCCGTAATGCGGCCCTCCACTCCAAGCATGCGAGTGAGTCGTCTCTGACCGAGCATGTCTATGCACTTCCGTAGCGAACTCGGTGACTTCAAATTAACTTGATCTTGTTTAGCGGATCCGCTTTGCGACGCTGACTGCTTTTGTGTTTGTCGCATCCGAATATAAGGGTCTGGCTACAGAACTGTAAGTCCCTGGGAGGGTATTCGTGCATACCGGAACCGAATCACTATGGAGCGACGGAGCCGAGATCAATTATTCACAGGCACTAAATCGCGCACTTTCGGAAGCGCTTGAACTGGATGATCGCGTAATTCTACTGGGACAGGATATCGGTCGGCTAGGTGGACTATATAGAGTAACAGATGGATTATTAGAGCGTTACGGATCGCATCGGGTAGTAGACTCGCCAGTGGCTGAGTCCGGACTGGTGGGCGCAGCGATCGGGATGGCGATGAATGGGATGCGACCGGTAGTGGAGTTGCAATTCGATGCCTTCTCGTATCCTGCGCTTGAACAAATTTTCAGCCATCTGGCCAAATTCCGCTACCGCACGCAGGGTGCTATTGTGCTACCTGTAGTAGTTAGGATTCCATATGGTGGCGGGATCGGTGCAGTAGAACATCACAGCGATTCATCCGAGGCCTATTTCGCACATACCCCCGGCTTGCGTGTAGTCACGCCATCGACACCGTCCGACGCCTATACGATGTTAAAGGCCTCGATAGCTTCCCAAGATCCTGTAATATTCCTCGAACCGAAACGCCGCTATTGGGATAAGGAGCGAATTGATCTGCTGGCGAGCGTGCCCAATATTGGGAAATCCGTGGTTCGACGTTCAGGTACAGATGTAACTTTAATTTCCTACGGGGGATCGGTAGCGGTTGCGCTTGAGGCCGCGGAGTTAGCACTTGATCATGGATGGGACGTTGAGGTTGTTGACTTGCGGTCACTTGCACCTTTTGATGATACAACCTCAAGTGAATCGGTAAAAAAGACCGGTCGCTGTATTGTTGTTCATGAGGCTTCTCGCTTTCTCGGGTATGGGGCAGAAGTTGCGGCTCGACTTACGGAGGATTGCTTTTACCATCTGTCCGCTCCGATCTTGCGGGTGACTGGGCTCGATGTTCCGTATCCACCGCCAAGATTTGAGGAAGATTATCTTCCATCTGCGTCGAGGATTATAGATGCGATAAAGCGTCTTCAATGGGATGAGAGCCAGGTAGTGGTGAGCCATGGTTGATTTCTGTTTACCGAAACTTGGCGACGGGATCGTCACTGCCGAAATTGTAGCGTGGCTCGTTGACGAAGGCGAAGCTGTGGAACTCGACCAGCTTGTCGTTGAGGTTGAGACTGCGAAGTCGCGGGTGGAGCTCCCCAGTTCTTACGCAGGGACTGTGGACCGGCTGCATGCTGCTATAGGTTCGACGGTCGAGATCGGGCAGCCCCTGATGTCAATCTCGGAGACTGACAGCGCAGGTGGTTTAGGGCCTGATGTCGGAGCTTCTAAAGAGCCCCTGTCCGAGACGGCAGATGTACATGAAAATGCGTCACAACCTGTACTAAGTGGCACCGAATTTGGCTCACTCAGTGAAGCCGGCACGGTGAAGGTGGTATCACCACGGGTTCGACGCTTGGCGGCGCTCAATGAGGTAGATCTGAAGCTGGTGCGGGGAACGGGACCTGACGGCTTAATAACTGTTAGCGACGTGCAACGGGAGATAGCTGCAAAGAAGACCGGCCGGAGTTTGGACCTTAGAGCCGAAAAATACATGTTATCTCGACGGGTAATTCCAGACGTAACTGTCTGGTTGGATGTGGACGCTACGAATCTTGTAGAATACGGAGCAGGATCCCACGGTATCCAGGGTATCGACCCGGTGTTTTTCTGTATCGCCGAATTGACCGTGCAGGCGCTAAAGAGCTATCCGGAACTGAATTCTACCATTGATGACAGTGAAATCCGACCGGCTAACAGTGTTAATTTGGGTATCGCTACACAGACCAGGCGTGGATTATTTGTTCCCGTCGTCAAGGATGCGGACTTAATGGACAGGACTGAACTTGGGCAAGCTATTGCGACAGTAACGGAAAGAGCCCGGTCAGGTGAAGTCGATGCCAGTCTGTATAAAAACGGCACCTTCACGTTGAACGACTACCGAGGGCTGGGGGTCGACGGCTCAGCGGCGATTATCAATTACCCTGAAGTGGCGATACTGGGTATTGGTCGTATCAAAAGGCGGCCTTGGGTGATGATCGATGGCATTGCAATAAGGCATATTCTGCATCTCAGCCTTACTTTCGATCATCGGGCGTGTGATGGAGATGTTGCTTCTGGATTTATAAACTTCATCGCCCGCGGAATAGAATCGTATTCTTCTCAAAAGCCTGGCGGACGCGCAACGGTCGGCTCAAAGTCGTTGACCCAAGGCCGTCTCGCAGATCCTGAGTTGAAAATCTTGGACCTACTCGATCAAATTGTGGTTGGGTTGGGCCGAGAATTTGATGCTAACGCGAGTTTTAAAGATCTCGGTCTGAGTTCAAAAGATGCTGTTGAGATACGAAATAATCTGTGTCTCATCACAGGTATGCGATTGCCCGCCACTCTATTATTCGACTACCCTACTCCCGCTGAGCTCTGTGACCACCTGGAGGGGATGCGCAATACTGGATCATCTGATGTTTCATCGATAATACTAAATAGTTTAGAAGAGGTTCGAAACCTGTTAGGTGGGGTCACGGACCTTCATCAGCTCTCGGACATCAGAAGCCGTATTGTACGCCTTAGTCGTTTGGCCGTGTTCGACTCGACTGGCGTGGCAGGTGCTCGCGAGCTTGAGTCGATGACAGGTGACGAGGTTGTAAATCTCCTAAAGGACGAATTCGGAATATCGTAGCTAGGTCATTGTAAGTCGGAGCAATTCAATCCCGAGCAAAATGATCGGCCATCTCCTTCCGTATGCCACAATTTGCGTGCCCGTCATTGGGAATCCCGTTGCATTGAGCGTGGATGGGATGTATAAGTTGCGCCTAACGGAGCAATTTGAAAGGTTTCACTAATGTCAAGTGATTCACACTACGTCGGGTATATTAAGAAGCTTGTAGTGGAACTTCGGCAGGCTCGGAAAATTATTTCTGATTCCCAGGCCCGGTTGCGGGAGTCGGTGGCGATTGTTGGTATGGGATGCCGTTTTCCGGGGGGTGTGGATACGCCGGAGGGGTTGTGGCGAGTTGTCTTGGAGAGGCGAGATGTAATTTCTGGATTTCCGGTGGATCGGGGCTGGAATGTCGAGGGGTTGTTCGACCCGAATTCGGACCTGTCGGGCAAGTCGTATGTACAGGAGGGCGGGTTCCTCTATGACGCCGGTGATTTCGATGCCGGGTTCTTCGGGATTAGCCCGCGTGAGGCGCTGGCGATGGATCCGCAGCAGAGGTTGGTTCTAGAGACTGCGTGGGAAGCGCTGGAGCGGGCGGGGATCGACCCGGGGCAGTTGCGAGGCACACCGACGGGGGTATTTATCGGCGCTATGGATCAAGCCTACGGAGGAAGCTGGGGAGGGGGTGGCTCTGCTGTGGAGGGGATCGAGGGGTATCGGCTGACGGGCGGGTCGGCGAGTGTGGTGTCGGGTCGGGTGTCGTATGTGTTGGGGTTGGAGGGGCCGGCGGTGTCGGTGGACACGGCGTGTTCGTCGGGTCTGGTGGCGTTGCATCAGGCGGTGGCGGCGTTGAGGTCGGGTGAATGTTCTCTTGCCCTGGCCGGTGGAGTGACGGTGATGGCCACGCCCAGGACATTTGTGGAGTTCTCGCGGCAGCAGGGACTGGCGCGGGATGGGCGGTGCAAACCGTTCGCCGAGGCCGCTGACGGGACCGGCTGGAGTGAGGGTGCGGGGGTGTTGGTGTTGGAGCGGTTGTCCGATGCCCGCCGCAACGGGCATCAGGTGTTGGCGCTGGTGCGCGGCAGCGCGGTCAACCAGGACGGCGCCTCCAACGGTTTGACCGCACCCAACGGGCCTTCCCAGCAGCGGGTGATCCGGCGGGCGCTGGCCAACGCCGGAGTGTCCGCGGAGGAGGTCGACGTGGTCGAGGCCCACGGCACCGGTACCCGGCTGGGTGATCCGATCGAGGCCCAGGCTCTGCTGGCGACCTACGGGCAACGCGACCGTGACGGGCAACCGTTGTGGCTGGGCTCGATCAAATCCAACATCGGGCACACCCAGGCCGCCGCGGGCATGGCCGGAGTGATCAAGATGGTGCAGGCACTGCGTCATGGTGTGCTGCCCCAAACCTTGCACGTGGATGCCCCGACCTCGCATGTGGACTGGACCGCCGGACACATCGGATTGCTCACCGAGGCACGGGAATGGCCGGCCAGTGACCACCCCCGCCGGGCCGCGGTCTCGGCGTTCGGTGTCAGCGGCACCAACGCCCACGTCATCCTCGAACAAGCACCACAACCAACACCCGCCGATTCGGGCCCGGTGCCCGAGGGGAAGTCACCGGCAGCGGGTACAGGTCCGCTGGTGTGGTTGGTGTCGGCGCGGACCGCTGAGGCGTTGACCGGGCAGGCGAGCCGGTTGCTGACCCATCTGCAACAGCATCCCCAACTCGACCCCGCCGATGTGGCGGCCACGCTGTCGGCACGCACCCGCTTCGACCATCGCGCGGTGATCGTCGGTGGTGACCGCACCGAATTGATCGACGGGTTACACGCGCTCGAACAAGGACAACCCGCCGCCGCGCTGGTGACGGGCACTGCCCGCAAACACGGCAAGACCGCGCTGGTGTTCCCCGGCCAGGGCGCGCAATGGGTCGGCATGGGCCGCGACCTGTACACCGGATTCCCGATCTTCGCGCAGAAGATGACCGAGTGTGCTCGCGCGTTCGCCCCGCTGGTGGACTGGTCGCTGCTCGATGTCCTCGACGGCGCCGAGGATGCGCCGTCGCTGGATCGGGTCGAGATAGTGCAGCCGGTGTTGTTCGCGGTGATGGTGTCGCTGGCCGAGCTGTGGCGTTCGGTCGGTGTAGTACCCGATGCCGTGGTGGGGCATTCCCAGGGAGAGATCGCCGCCGCCCACGTGGCCGGCGCGTTGTCGCTCGAGGACGCCGCCCGGATCGTGATCCTGCGCTCGGCAGCACTGACAGCGTTGACCGGTCAGGGCGGGATGGTGTCGGTGCTCTCGCCGCTGGAGCGAGTCGAGGACCTCCTCGACGGGTTCGACCGATTGGCGGTAGCGGCGGTCAACGGCCCGGGATCGATAGTGGTGTCCGGTGAAACCCGGCAGCTGGAGCAGTTCCTGAGCGAATGCGAACGCCGCGAGATCCGCGCACGCCGTATCGCGGTGGACTACGCCTCGCATTCTCCCCAGGTCGAACAGCTCCGCCAGCAGTTGCTGGACACACTCACCACAGTCCAGACACGACCGTCACAGGTAGCGTTCTACTCCACTGTCACCGGTGCGCTCTACGACCCCGCCGACATGGACGCCCGCTACTGGTTCCGCAATCTGCGGGAAACAGTGCGTTTCGACCAAGCCGTGCAGGCACTGCACCACGACGGGTACACCGTGTTCGTCGAGGCCAGCCCGCATCCGCTGCTGGTCGTGGATATCGAGCAGAGCTGTGAGACCGCTGTAGTCGGCAACAGCGGTGACCCGGTCATCGTGGGCTCGCTGCGCCGTGACCAGGACGGTCCAATCACGTTCACGCAGTCGATGGCCCGGTTGGATGTGGCGGGTGTGGCGGTTGCGTGGGATGCGGTGTTGCGGGGGCGGGGGCAGCGGGTCGAGTTGCCCGGGTATGCGTTCCAGCGGCGCCGGTACTGGCTGACCGCGACCGCGGCGACCGATGCGGTGGCGTTGGGTTTGTCGGGGGCCGGGCATCCGCTGCTGGGTGCGGTGATGGTGTCGGCGGAGACCGGGGCGGTGGTGTTGACGGGCCGGTTGTCGCTGGCAACGCAGCCGTGGCTGGCCGACCACGCGGTCGGTGGTGTGGTGTTGTTGCCGGGTACCGGGTTCATGGAGTTGGTGATGCGTGCCGGTGAGGAAACCGGCTGCCCGGTGCTGCAGGAACTGACCCTGACGACTCCGCTGGTGCTGGTGAGCGAGACCGCGCGGCAACTGCAGATCGTGGTCGACACCGCCGATGAACACGGCAGGCGCCGCACGACGGTGTACTCCCGCGACGGCGAGGACACCGAGGCGGAGTGGACACTCCACGCCGAAGCAGTCTTGGCCGGACAGACCACACCCGCCGGACTGGGTGTTTCGACCGGCCTCGCCGCGGGGTCGGAGGCATTGACGGTGTGGCCGCCCCGCGACGCGGTACCGGTGGCGGTGGACGGCTGGTATGAGGTGCTGGCCGAGACCGGATACGACTACGGCCCCACATTCCGAGGACTGCAATCGATCTGGCGACGCGGCGAGGAATTGTTCGTCCAAGCGGCACTACCCGACACCGTTACCGACGCACAGCGATTCGGACTACATCCAGCACTGCTGGACTCGGTCCTACACGGGATGATGGTCGCTGCCGACACCGCTGCTGCTGGTGATGGTGTGGTGTTGCCGTTCGCGTGGGAAAACGTGTCACTGCACGCCGTCGGCGCCGCGGGACTCCGGGCACGGATCTCCCCGGCCGGTGCGGGCGCGGTCGCGATCGAGGCCACAGACCTCACCGGGCAACCGGTACTGACCGCCGGGTCGTTGACCTCGCGTCCGGTCTCACCAGAACAACTGGGCACACCCACCACACGCGAACGCCTGTGCGAAGTCCAATGGACCGTGGCCCCGATGTCGGCCCCGGTGCCGGAGCCGGAAGCGCGGGTGTTCTCGACGGTCGAGGCGTTCATCGCTTGGTCGCAGGACCAGACGCTGCCAGTGCCGTCGGTGGTGGTGTTCGATCGGCGGGCCAGCGGTAGCGGCGATATGCCGCAGCGGGTGCACCGGGCGACCGGTGAGATGTTGGCGGTGCTGCAAAGCTGGCTCAGCGAACCACGATTCACCGCCAGCGTGCTGATGGTGGTGACCTCCGGAGCAGTCGGACGAGCTGATGAACAGGTCACCGACCTAGCTGGTGCCGCGGTGTGGGGATTGGTGCGCTCGGCGCAATCGGAAGACCCCGGACGAGTCGTACTCGTCGACACCGACCACCCCGACACCGACCACCCCGACACCGACCGCTCCACCGCTATCGACGCGGACCCGCTGCCGGTGGCGGCGGTGCTGGCTTGTGGTGAACCACAGGTCATGATCCGTGCCGGGGTACTGCACACCCCCCGACTGACCCGGCTACCCCGACCCGACAGTGTCGGTGGTGTCGGTGGTGTCGGTGGTGTCGGTGGTGTCGGTGGTGTGGATTCGGGTGTGGTGTCGCGAGTGTCGCAAGGCACTGTCCTGATCACCGGTGGGACCGGTGGGTTGGGGGCGATGCTGGCCCGGCATCTGGTCACCGCCTACCAGGTGCGGTCGCTGCTGCTGGTGAGTCGTCGTGGACCGGCGGCGCCGGGGGCGGAGGAACTGGTCGCGGAGTTGACCGAGCAGGGCGCGCGGGTACAGGTGCTGGCCTGTGATGTATCCGATCGCGGGGCCGTGGCGCAAGTGTTGGCCGCTGTGCCGCAGGATGCGCCGTTGACCGGTGTGGTGCATACCGCGGGTGTGCTCGACGACGGTGTGGTGACAGCGTTGACCGCGGACCGGGTCGATACCGTGCTGGCGGCCAAGGCGGATGCGGCCTGGCATCTGCACGAGCTGACCCGAGAGTTGGATCCGGCGTTGTTCGTGCTGTATTCCTCGACGTCGGGTGTGCTGGGCGGAGCCGGGCAAGGCAACTACGCGGCGGCCAACGCGTTCCTGGACGGGCTGGCCGGGCACCGCCGTGCCAGCGGTCAGGCCGCGGTGTCGATCGCATGGGGGTTGTGGGCCTCGGGCACCGCGATGACCGGGCACCTCAGCGAAATCGACACCACACGCATGGGCCGCGGTGGCATGCTAGGTATGTCTGCCGACCAGGGGCTGGCACTGTTCGATGCGGCCGTGGGACAAGAACGTGCCGGTGTGGTCGCTGCCCGCCTGGACACGGTCACACTGGCTGCCCGAGCCCGTACCGACGCCATCGCCCCGATCCTGCTGGGGCTGGTACCCGGCGCCCGCCGAACCACGGCTGAGGATAGAACAACTATCCGAAATCGTTTGCTTGAAGCGGATACCGATGAACGTCAAAGGATGCTGACTGAACTAGTCAAAGGATATATTGGCACAATCCTGGGTCACGAAAATATTGACCCGCAACAATTCAGTCTTCAAAGCGCTGGGTTCGATTCTCTTACTGCGATGGAGCTTCGGAAATTGCTGGCCGACGCTACTGGGGTGCGGCTGTCTCCGATGGCCGTCTTCGATCACCATAATATAGATGGATTGGTTGCTGAGATGTTGGATAGATTGGAGGGAGACATCTATTCTTTAGGGAGATCTAACGGCAATCCAATCGACGAGGATTCTGATTTAACTTTGGTTTCTCTGTTTAAAGCTGCGGTAAAGAACGGGAATTCTTACCAGGGAGAGCAGCTGATTCGGGCCGCAGTTCCGATACGACCAACCTATACGGCCTCTCGAGATTCATCGCGTGTTGTTCAGCGGGCCCAGTTGAGCTACGGTTCGGCGGCACCGCAGATAATATTCTTGACGTCTCCAGTATTCACTGGTGGCATTCACCAGCACGCTCGGATTGGCAGGGGTTTTAATGGTCGGCGAACTGTATCAAGTATATCTCTGCCTGGTTTCAGGCCCGGCGAGTACCTGCCGGAATCCCTGTCTGATGCTGTAGAAGACCTCATCATGGCTATTAAGGAGGAATCAAAGGGTCGGCCCTACGTATTGGCTGGGTACTCATCCGGTGGAGCGTTGGCTCATGCGGTCGCAAATAGAATAGAAGAATCGGGTGATGAAACTCTATCGGGTGTCGTTTTAATCGATAGCTTCGACGGAAAGCGCGGTGCAAAAATATCCTCCCGCCAATTAATTGAGTTGATGCTTGAGAAGGAAGCCGACTTCGGTACAGTTACAGATTGGAATCTGACAGCATCTGTGAGATGGCTCGATCTGCTCTCCAGTATTGAATCGAAACCCCTTAGTGTAAACTCCCTATTTATAAAATGCGCTAGGGCAGTATTCAAGGACTCTGTGAATGGAGGCGGATCCAAGGATCTACTTGCTGAACCTTGGCATGAGGGGCAGGCGGTAACGGTGTTGGATGCGGACCATTTCTCGGTATTATCCAGTGATGCGCTTGCTGTAGTGCAATCGATTGAACAATGGTGTTCGGAGCTTGATTGAAGGTGCTCTTACAATGCGCCTGATTCTGCACTGTAGCTATTAGCGATCGATGGGTGGTTTCCTGCTGGATTGGGTCGTCGTGCCAGGGAGACCATTTAATCTGGGCCTCGCATCGTAGCCTGGCGTTCTGGAATCTAGCTATTGGCATAAAAGACGACATGAAAGGTATTGTTAGTGGACGTCACAAGGAAATCTAATGCATGGGTGAGGTGCTTTCACCCATCCCCGGGACCTCGCGCTCGGCTGGTTTGTTTACCTCACGCTGGCGGTTCGGCAAGCTTCTTCCTTCCTTTCTCTAAGTTGCTGTCGCCTGAATATGAGGTTCTTAGTATTCAGTACCCAGGAAGACAAGATCGAAGGCTTGAGCCGCTTATTGATAGCGTTGACCGGCTATCGGACTTGATCGCGGACGAACTAGGCCCTTGGCTCGATCTGCCTATGGCATTTTTCGGTCATAGTATGGGAGCGTTAGTTGCATATGAGACTGCGAGGCGGTTGGAGGCTGAAGGAAAACGGGTAGAGGCACTGTTTGTATCGGGCAGAAGAGCTCCCTCTCGGCATAGAGATGAAGTGGTGCATCAATATGATGATGAGAGACTGTTGAAAGAGATAAGAAATCTAAATGGAACCGACGAGAGGGTGCTAAACGATCCTGAGATTTTGCGTCCAATGCTTACTGTTATACGATCGGACTACAAGGCTGTGGAAACCTATATGCATATCCAAGGAATTCAGTTGTCTAGCCCAATACATGCACATATCGGGCTAGAAGACGCGAGGGTCTGTATCGATGAAGCTAAAGCCTGGAAGGAGCACACGTCTGGGAGATTTGAGCTGCACACGCATCGAGGGGGGCATTTCTACCTTGCTGAAGATGATAGAAAACTTATAGAGAATATAGTCGATGTCTTATCCGGCGAGACAGCCCAGCCTCAATATTTCTTGCCCCCAGCAGAGGGGAGGTGACCTCGTGTAGGTAGATCTGCCGTTGTCGGCTCGTAGTCGCATGCCGGGGAAGTAGCGGTATCTGCGCCCCAAAGCCAAGTCGTCCACACCCAAACTCGGGCGCGTAGGGTCAGATCGGGCAGCTCGCGGATCTGCGGCTCGCGGATCTGGCGCAATCGGGTGGTGCGGCTAGCCTCGCTGCTAAATGCCCCGGTCAAAGCGAGTGCTACTGCGAACAGCGCCCTGCAGCAGCAACGTCCGCCGGCTGTAGGGTCGGCGAGTCCGGGTGCCTGTTCAGCGAAGTCCTTCTTCCGCAGGGTCTCGCATAGCCTCTGCAGGGGTACGGTCACCGAGCACGATCCGGGGCGCCGGTTGAGCCCGCCAGCGACCTCCCGGAGATCCCGGAGGCTGTGTTCGGAGATGTCAGCGGCCTTCGGGAACTATTGCCGCAGAAGGCCGTTGGTGTTTTCGTTGGTGCCGCGCTGCCAGGGTGAATGCGGGTCGCAGAAGTAGATCCGGAAGCCGGTCAACACCTCGATCCTGGTGCAGGGTCAGCTCTCGACTCTGATCCCAGGTCAGGGTCTTGCGCAACTCGGGCGGCAGGTCCGCGGTCTGCGTGATCAGGGCGTTGCGCAGTTGTGGTGTCTTCCAGCCGTAGGGCAGGTGGATCAGCCGCAGGTAGCGGGTGTTGCGTTCGACCAGCGTGCCGATCGCCCCGCCCTGTTCGCCGCCGATGATCAGATCCCCCTCCCAATGGCCCGGTGTGCGACGCTCGTTGACCTCCACCGGCCGCTGGTGGATGAGCCGCATGTTCTTGATCCGGTTCGGGTGTGCGAGCCCGCGACGTTGCTTCTTGTGCCGGGTGCGGCCGGTACGCAGCTTGCCCTTCTTGCGTCCGAGCAAGCCGGCGAACAAGCCTCGGTAGATCGTCTCGGGACAGACGCGCATGGCGGTGGCGGTGGCGAAGGTGTGGGCCAGATACCGGGAGATCTGCTGAGGTGACCAGTCCTCACCGAGCTCGTCGTAAACGATCTTCCGCAGTGCGTTGTTGTCGCGAATTTTGTTGCTTTTCGGCCGTTTGGGGCGTAGTAGTGCCTGGTTGTGCGTCCACCACGGCTGGGATCGACCGTCGGGTTTGCTGTTGCGTTCGATCTCTCGGTAGACAGTCTGGAAGCTCTTGCCGATCGAGGCGGCGATGTCCTTGATCGCCAGTTTGGCCCGGAGCCCGTCGGCAATGGTGATCCGGTCATCCTGGGCGAGGAAGCGCGGCGAAATGTGGCCGGGGTCGGGCACGAGCATCCCGCCAGCATCGAGGAACCATAGCAATCCGCAGCTGGTTGACACACCGACGATCCGTGCCGCGGCAGCCCCCTTCAGCCCTTGCCGGATCAACTCGAAGTACCGCTTCTTCACCGCAGTCGGCAGCTTGTTGGGTGCGTATCGGGGCATGCGAACGGTCCTTCCTTGAAGCGTTCGCAACCACCGATAGAACTCAAGCGCGATCGAGAGGCCGGTTGCACAGTCGGTCATCTCCGCGACCACCTTGTCGGTAATCGCGGAGAGGGTGTCCTTGGACACCGAAGCGCCGTAGATCTCAGCGAAATGCGCCGAGATCTCCCCGGTCGTCAACCCCCCCCCGACAAGTTCGTCCAGATGAGCGCGGCGTCCGGAGGGAAGATCGGTCGAACGGCTCATGATCCACGAAGTCAGCCGACGCGGTGAGGGGCAGATGCGGTCGCTCTCGGCGCGCCCCCGGTTGAGATATTTGTGCAGCAGGTTCAGGCCGCCGGTGTAACCGAGCGCTTCGATCTCGTGGAACAGGTGAAGGACCGGGACACCGGGCTGTTCGGTGCGACGCTGCCGCAAGTGGTCGCGAAAGGGGTCGACAAGGCAGGCCCGGTAATACGGTGGGCGGCGCAGCTGGTCCGGCTCGGATGCGCGGGCGTAGCGTTTCACCGCGTTCAACGCCAGGCCCAGACGCCGCGCGCAGCCCAGCAGTCCCACACCTTGATCGAGCAGATCGTGCACCGCATGCCAGCGTTCCAACGTGGTGGTCTCGCGGGTGAGTGTTTGCCGTTTCGGGCCGGCCGCGGCCCAGCATCGGCCGTGCGCGGCAACGACTTCCCTCACCGGTCGGGCCAGGCCGTGCCACAGATGCCAGCGGTCGCTGACCTGCAGTGCGGCGGGCCGCGCGCGGCGTACCGCTTCGGCATATGTGGCCGATCCGTCACGGACGACGACCTCGACGCCTGGATTGTTCCGCAGCCATGTTTCGAGGGTTTCGGACTTGCGGTCGGCCAGGACGTCGATCCGTTGGTGAGTGACAGCGTCGATCACCGCTGTGCCGTCACGGTTTCGGCGGCGCAGGGCGAAATCGTCCACGCTGACCACCCACGGGACCGGCCGGTGCGGCAGCGGGATCGCCAGCAGTACCCGCACCGCGGTATGTCGGAACAAGCGAACCGGCAACGCGGCCCGTACACCGACCGCAGCCCGACGGCCAGTTCTTTCAAGATTGCCCGCACCTGGCCGGTCAGTCGGGTCGTTCGCCGTTGGTAGCGTTCGAGCAGCCCGGGAACCTGTTCACGAAAGTCCTGCAGCACTGCGCTGTCGGGCAAACCAGTCGTCGAACCCGGACGCGGATGATCACCGGGCGACCGTCGGCGGGCAGGTCGGCGACGGTCCGGTGGTGGTAGCTGTGGACTTTCTCCGACTCCTCACCACAGCGTGAGCACACCGCCGGACCGGGCGCTGTCCGGGCCCGCACTACGAGCCGCCAGCCCTCCTCGACAACTTCCTCGATCACCAGCGTCGACAAACCCGAGAACACCAGCCCGACAGCAACATCCGCCTCACCCACCCAGGCATCGTGCCGTCAGGCGACCACACTCAGCCACCGGAAGTGAGCCAGAGCCGTTGTTCCCAGTGTCAGGATGATGCGGCCGCCGGTTCGCTCCCCGTTCTTCTGCCTGCGTGGCTAGTGCCGGTTTTGCGGCCGGCGGTACCAGGCGAGACCGGCCGGCATGGCTTGAGAGGAGCGTGGCACCGCCCCCTACTGGGATATGCCCACCGACCGGCCTCGTGCCATCCCCAACTGAAAAGGGCTGACACCGCAACAATGATGGTTATCGGGATCGACGCGCACAAGCGCACCCACACCGCTGCCGCGGTCGACGAACTCGGCCGCCACAAGTCGACCAGAACGGTCGGCACCACCAGCAGTGACCACCTCGCACTTCTGAAATGGGCGCAGGCACAAGATGTTCCGGACCGGCTTTGGGCGATCGAGGACTGTCGGCACATGACCCGTCGTCTCGAACGAGATCTGATCGCCGCCGGTGAACGCGTGATCCGAGTGCCACCTAAACTGATGGCTCACGCCCGGGACTCGGCCCGCACCTATGGCAAATCCGATTCCATCGATGCTCTTGCCATCGCCCGCGCCGCATTGCGGGAATCAGACCTGCCTGTTGCTCGGCTCGACGGCGTCGAACGCGAGATTCGCCTGCTGGTCGACCACCGCGAGGACCTGGTCGCCGAACGCACCCGCATCATCGCCCGGCTGCGCTGGCACCTGCACGAACTCGACCCAGCATGGACCCCACCGGCGAAACTCGACCGGACCAGCGCATTCGACCGAGTCACAACATATCTGGCCCAGACCACCGGACTTCTCGCGCGGCTCGCAGCGACGCTGGTCGAGCACTGCCGTCGTCTGACCGTCGAGATCGATGACCTCGCCGCCGAGATCGGCACCCGCATCACCAAGGTCGCTCCGTCACTGCTGGCGATCGTCGGCTGCGCCGAACTGACCGCCGCGAAGATCATCGGCGAAACCGCTGGGGTCGACCGGTTCCGATCCAAGGATGCCTACGCTCGGCACAACGGCACAGCACCGCTACCGGTCTGGTCTTCCAACCACGAACGCCACCGGCTATCGCGGACCGGAAATCGGCAGCTCAACGCCGCGATCCACCGTATCGCACTCACCCAGGCCCGCTGCCACCCCGGCGCCCGAGAACTACTCGCACGGCGCAAGGCCTCCGGCGACGGCGGCATGGAGGCACTGCGAGTCCTCAAACGCCGAATCTCCGACGCCATCTTCCGCGCCATGGCCAACGACCATGTCGCCTCGACGGCTTGACAGAGGAGCAAGCGACAGTCCCAAAGCCCCCAGCGGCGAGTACACGACCGGGGAGTGTCAGAACCTTTGTGGGTGAGCGCGATTGATTCTATTTTTCGGTGTGGTCGGTGCGGTCGCCGTAGATCAGGGCGAACTGCTGCAGGGCTCGTTTCCAGCCGGGGGTGCGCCCGACGACGTTGGGCCGGTTCTTGCGGCGGTCGCGGATGACCAGGTAGAGCACCTTCAACGCGGCTTAGGTTGGGAAGTGCCCGCGGCGGCGCACCGCTTGCCGGAAACGGGCATTGAGCGATTCGATCATGTTGGTCGTGTAGACGACCCGCCGGATCTCCGGCGGGAACTGCAGAAACGTGGTGAAGTGCTCCCAGGAACCGCGCCAGGTGTTGACGATCATCGGGTAACGGTCGCCCCATTCAGCGGTGAACTCGGCGAACCGCGCTTCGGCCGCATCGACCGTCGGGGCGGTATAGACCTGACGCAGCTGTTTGCTGATCGGCCCCCAGTGCTGTTTACCAGCGTATTTGAGGCTGGCCCGCACGAGGTGGACCACACACAGCTGCACGTCTGCGGCCGGCCAGATCTCGGCGATGGACTCCGGGGAGTCCCTTCAAGCCATCGCAGCAGACGATGCACACATCCTCGACACCACGGTTACGCAGCTCTGCCAGCACCGCCATCCAATGCTTGGCGCCTTCACCGCCGTCGCCGACCCACAACCTGAGCACGTCACGAGCGCCGTCGAGGCCGATACCGACAGCCACGTACACCGGGCGCGAGGCGACCTGACCATCGCGGATCTTGACCCAGATGCAGTCGATCATCACGACCGCGTACACGCGATCGAGTGGTCGGGACTGCCATTCGGCCAACTCGCCGGCCACGGCGTCGGTGATCTTCGAGATCGTCTCCCGCGAGATATCCGCGCCGTAGATCTCGGCCAGATGCGCGCGGATCTCACCGGTCGTGAGCCCCTTGGCATACAGGCTGACCACCGCCTCGTCGAACCCGGCCACCCGCCGGGCATGTTTGGGCACGATCCGTGGCTCGAACTGCCCGGCGCGGTCCCGGGGCACGTCCACGGTGACCTGCCCGATATCGGTATGCACCCTCTTGCGGCTGGTGCCGTTGCGATGATTGCCGCCCTCGGTCTCGGCCGCCGCCGCACGATCGCCCTTGGCGTATCCGAGATGGTCGGTCATCTCCGCTTCCAGGGCAGCCTCGATGACGCGGCGGGTCACTGCCGTCAGCAGCCCATCGGCCCCGGTCAGCGACAGCCCCTCGCTGCGGGCCTGCTCCACCAACTCCTGCGCGATCCGAACATCCAGCCCGCCACTAGCAGTCCGAGTTGCGTTGTCGTTCAAGGTGATCCTTCCTCGCCGAAGCAGCCGCAGGCTACTTCAGCACCTGTTCGGAATCACCTCCACCCCCAAAGTTCCTGACAGTCCCCACGACCGTGGAACGTTCTCGTGGTGGGTAGCTTCGGCTACGTGGCCATAAACCGAATATTTCCTCGCGCAGGGCTGTTCGGGTGATGACCGAGCGAGCCAGCGGCGCCGGGTGGGGGGCATTGCCACTCAAAATGAGGGCTGGTACAGCGAGTAGGTCTTGAGCTGGCTGGGTGGGAAGTGTGCGTCGGTTTGTCTCGTTTCGTAGATGTCGTACTGACCGGTTTCGGCGTTGTATATTCCGACAGTTGTATCGTCGATAGATTCCGGCAGAGGATCGTTCTTCCAAAGCCTGGTGAAATGTGGCGATCTAGCCCACGCTTCGTAGAGTTCAGCGAATCTGGCGGGGTCGGCGAAAGGGCGGAAAACGCGTACTCCGAAGAGTAGTACCTGTATGCGCTCGTATCGCTTTCTGAATCTATCGGAGTCAGGATGATTGAGCATCAGATCGATGATGTTTACAGCACTTTTGGAGCCCCTAGGTGCTGGCTGCAGCATGGGGAAAACATCGCACCATTGCTGGTTCGCGCCGCCGGGTGGGATGTCGTAGAGCCGCCCTTGGAAACACGCTGGACCTTTGTGATTTTCGAGGTAGGAGATGTCGTCGTCCGTCAACTCCGGCCACTCCTCGGTGGAGACCGGATAGAGATCCGGAGCGACCAATGCGCGCATGACGTCCGCGATGTACCACGGGACGCTCAGCAGCTCGATGAGCAAGTCGATATAGGTGTCGGAGGGGGTGCGTTCGTCGCGGATCCACTTTTGGACGGTATTGAGAGAGGAATCGAGCAAAGCGCCCAACTGTGTCAGCGTGAGTCCCCGTTCGTTGCCCCTGGGTGAGAGGTGACGGACCTTATCTGGCACGACGCTGGTCAATCTGACCCAGTTGATATATTCACCGAGAGTCGACGGTCTTGGGCCGGTGCCGAGTGGCTCTATTCGCTCGACCAACTTTCTCATTGTTGCCTTCGTCCTTCTGTGATGTGCTGCCCTCATCATGTACCTGGTAGCCACCGAGGCGACTGACTCGCCATCACCGCGCCGTGGCTTGATGAGTAATCGGGTTGCTTGCTGCCGAGACTGGTTCTGGACAGTGCCAACGACGTTCGCTGCGCTGATGGCTTTGGGTGCGCGACGACCAACGCCGAATCGACGTTGTGGGCGCATGCCGGTTTGGCCGAAACACTGATTGGCGCTGTCTTGTCGTGCCCACTGTGGCGTGTGGGGGCTGTGGGTTGACAGAAGAGGTTCGCCATGGCCGGTCTTCAGATGTCCTCCGCGCCGTGCGCGACCAGCGGTGTCTCAGCGGCAGCGGGGGCGTCATCTTCGTCATGGGCCGCCGTCAGTGCTGTCCGGAGCACGGCGGAGAGTGCGGACCGCTCGTCTCCGCGGCAGCGTAGGCTGATATGTCCGTCCGGTCGCACCAAGCACAGTGAGTCCGTGACGGAATCGCCGTACATGTCGAAAATATCGTTGCGGTGAGCGACTACGGTGTCCCTTGGCGCGGCCGTGTCAACAGGGGCCGATCTCGATGCGCGGGGGAGCAGGCCCCGATCGAACCTCCGCTGCCACCAGACTTTCCACGATCGACAGCCTCGGCGCCGTTTCCCACGCCGTGCCGGCCGCCGCCGGGTCGCGGCGATCGCCACCACTCGCAGTCGTCGGCTGTAGGGCTGCGCAGCGTGCGCGGCCCATGCCGCCAGCGCGGACTGCGGATTTCGTTGCAAGACCAGCAGCGTGTAGCCCGGATGTCGCAGCAGGTCGTGAAGCCACAGCGTGGGCGTGATGGGCACGTCAGGGGCGCGGTCTCCGGCTCTGAGGCCCTCCATGGGCAGTATGCCGGGGGGCTGGGCTATGACCTGGCGGTAGGAGTAAGAGAGTCCTGAAATTTGCTCTGCGGCAGCTCGTCTGAAGCCTGGTGCTCGGATGACCGCGCGGCGGTCCTCCATGGATTTGCCGTGCGCCATCATGAAGCTGTGCAGCCTATGGGTGCCGTCGATGACTTGCTCGGCGACCGGTCTGCGCTCCACCTCGTAGGTGTCCAGCACCTCGTTCGGAGCCTCGCCTGCGGCGACGCCGGCGAGTTTATAACCGAGGTTGAGCGCGTCCTGGATGCTTGCGTTCATGCCTTGGCCACCGGCAGGTGAATGAACGTGTGCAGCGTCGCCGCACAAGAAGATATTTCCGATGCGGTAGGCAGAGCTGACGCGTCGCCAGATCTCGAAGACGGTGGCCCACTCCGGTTCACCGAGCATGACGGTGCCGTCGAAGTGCCTGTCTATGGCCTGCTGGAACTCCGCGCGAGCGGCGTCGAGTTCGGGTTTGGCTTTGCGTGCGGGCGTGGGGTCGTGGATCAGGACCCGGTAGTTGGTAGGAAGCTGCGCTTCGGTGGGCAGCGGTGCCGTGAGCAGCATTTCCCCCCGATGGATGTCGTAATGGATATCCGCGTCTTTGTGTGGAAGGCCGAACACCGGGACATCCATCATCCTCATGCTGCCGGTGTACTCATCGCCTTGAAAATCCAGCCCGAGGAGGGTGCGGACGGTGCTTCGCACTCCATCACATCCCACCAGCCAGTCAGGGTTCACGATCTCCGCTACCACGGTGGTGCCGGCATCCGTGTGTACAAGGGTGGCAGTGACGCGTCCACTGTCACTGGTGGTGAGGGCGCGAAGTTCGGTGTTCCATTCCACGAAGACGCCGCGTGCGGCAAGCTCGGCACGAAGGACGCTCTCCAAGCGGTCTTGCTCGAGCAGGAGGATGCCCGGATATCGGTGGCTCAATTGCTCGAATGCGAGCCGCTCCGCCTCTTGTTCGTCCCCTTCGAAATGGAAGACCATCCCGCTGCTCCAGATGCCCTTATCCAGCATTGGCGCGATGATCCCTGCCCTGTCGTAGCCTTCCAAGGTTCGGATGTGGACGGTGAAGGATCTCGATGTCGTGGCAGGACCGGACCTTTTGTCGATCACGCGACATGGCACGCCCCAGCGCAGCAATTCGAGGGCGAGAGTCAAACCCGCTGGCCCAGCACCAACGATCAGAATCGCATCACGCGAGACAGCGGCTTGTGACATGGTGATCCTTCGTGCGGTGCCTGTGGCGTCCAGCGGCAAGGGAGCGCGGACCGGCTTCGGATGGCGCCCTTCCATCGCGGGAAAGCTGTGGTCGTCAAGCGCGACTCTCACATGCACGCAACGAAGATGGAATGCGGAATGACCGGCAGATACCTACCGAGGCACTTACCTATGTCACATCGTCAGGATTCGGAGCTGACGGCCGGTCTCGTGCTGCGGCGTCGATTCTGGGCGTGAGATGTGCGGGAATGCTCGCCGCTACCTCGCCTCGCGACTTGATCTTCAGCTTTTGGAATATAGCCGCGACTTGCGCGTCGATCGTCCGCCGGGAGACGCCTCGCCGTGCGGCGATGGCACGATTTGTGTACTCGGCAGCAATCAGGATGGCGATCTCGAGCTGGGGTTCCGATAGAGTGCGCCACGGCTCGGGTGCAGGCAGCGGTGCGAAGTTCATCGTCAGTTCGCGCAGAGCGACGCGGTGCACCTCGTTGTTCACAGGGTCGAGGCGGGCACCGCGTTTCTCGGCATCCGCGTAGGCGGCAGCACCGAGCACCTTGCGGGATACGGCGCGAGCCTGGCGCGACTGGTCAGCGAACGATCCCATCGATGCGATGTCGATGCCCAGGCGAGTTCGCACGGCGCCCATGCCGCCAGCGAGGTAGGCGATCTCCCTTGCCAGAGACGGATTCTGAGGGTGGCTGCTGCCGTTCCTTGTGATGAGGGCTGCCAATGCCCAAATCCGCAGCTCGACCGCCCACGCCGCACCCCACTGATCACGAACGGACAGCTGATGACGCAAGGCGTCATCCAGGATCGCCAACGCCTCATTGGGATCGCCATGCTTGAGTAGGGCGACGGCACGGCTGAGCTCAGCCCACGAAGCCGCCCACCGTGCGCCCGATACTTGCGCTTGCTCGAGGCAACGCTCGGAAATGGCGTGAGCTTGTTCCGGTGATCCGAGCAGGGCCGCCGCGAAGCCGGCGAACATGCCGGCCATCATTTCGCCGCCGCGATTGCCCAGATCACGGAACTTGTCACGGGCCCGCTCGAGCACCGTGATTGCTCTTGGATCCCGATCGCGCATCACCATTTCTGTGCCACGGGCCAATTCCAGTCGCGGAGGAAGGCCAAAGTCGATTTCAGGGTGCTTGCGCCAGCTGGCCATGTCGGTATCGGGAATGCTGGCGGCGACGCAGTCCTCGATCATACGATGGGCGTCTTGCCCTTGCCGCACGGCAAGCCACGCGATCGCGGACTTGGCAGATACCTGCAGCGCAGTCGGCTGTGGGCTGAGGGTCTCGGTGGCACGCAGACACCGCTCCGTCAATCGGCGGATATCTTGGATTCTCCCTTGTACGAAGGGGACACGGAGAGCTATCAGTCCGATACAGATTTCCAGACCCGCCGCGGCCGTGCTGGGCGAAGAGCGGGACGTTTCGATAGCTGTGAGGATGTTGTCCCAGGATGCGCGGGCCCAGTCCAGCAGTTCTCGCTCTTGTGGACTGAAGCAGCGGTCTGCGGCATCGGTGACTCGATCGCGGTAGTATCTCAGATGTCGATGAGCCAGGCAGACCGATTGATCTTCTCCGCTGCTGGCCGAGCGTCGACTCAGCTGCTTCCACGCGAACAGCCGTAGGGTCTCGAGCAGGCTGTAGCGCACCGTCGATGTCGTGATGTGGATAGTGACCAGCGATTGATCGACGAGCCTGTCGAGTAGCTGCTGTATCTCATTGCGTGGCAGCGGCAGACGATCATCCCTGTTGTCGCCGGAATCGTCGACTTCTTCACCGCACACGGCTTGGATCGCGTGCAGATCGGCTCCGACATCTGCTGCGGCGGTGTGCGTGTCGTCGGGGTGGGTGTCGTATCCGGATGCGAAGACCGACATGCGGTCGAACAGCAGTCGTTCCTGGTCGGAGCACAATTCGTACGACCATCGAATGACGTCAGTGACCTTCCTGTGGCGGGGTTCGACCCCCGCGCGGGGCCCGGCCGACCATTGCATCCGCTGGTCGTCGGCTCGGCCCGATAGTTCATCTCTGATCCCTGCCAGCGACTGGTAGCGCCGCCTGGCGGCGGCCAACCGGATGTAGAGGGGATGGTGATGCACGTGTCGGCATATCTCAGCGGCGATCTCCGATTCTTCCTCGCCGATCACCTGGTGGCCGGTGAGCTCGACACGCTGCCGAAACAGAGTTGCGGCTTGTTCCCTGGTCAGCGGTGGAACATTCGTTACGCGCTCATCGGCCCAGCCGAGGGAGATCCGGCTGGTGGCCAGGATGGTGAGATCCGGGAGCGTATCGAGGAGATCTGTGACGAAAAGTAGTATGGGGTCGAGCACGTGCTCGCAGTTGTCCAAGATAACGATGGTGCGTTGGGGGCGGCCTGGCTCATCGGTGCCGGTGCTGTTCAATGCGTCGACTAGAGCTTCCCACCCGGTTCGTCCGGAGAACTCGCCCTGGAACACGATTCGGGTGGTCTCCCGCTCGACTGCGGCGTAGTCCGAGTCTGCTGGCAGCCGTGCGAGGGGTACCCAGTGGACCTGAGTGCCGCGGTCCTTAGCTTTGACTCGACGGATCACCTCAGCTGCCAAGGCTGTTTTCCCGATCCCACCCGGACCTGCGAGCGTGACCAGCCGCTGGGTCAGTAGGTAGTCGTGGATCTGCTCCAGCTCTCGATCGCGTCCGACAAAGTTCTGAGTCGGCGTCGGTACACCTCCCACACGCCCCGCCCCTGGTTTATGCATATGCGGACTATAACCGAAAAGGATGGTCGGTCTTCGATGTCCTGCTGGCCGACCTAACTCGTGGCTGTCAACACTCATGCCCGACTGGGCGAAAACACCATTGCGACCTGGGCATCTCGATATGAACCCTTCTCGTGTCGATCCGAACGCGCTGGCAACTGAGGATCGACGAGGGGTAGGCGTGCCAACCGTATTCGGTGAGGATAGGTAGGTATGTCCATAGGTAGCTACCTATCCTTTCGGTACTTGGAAGTGTGCAGCTTTGCTGTCCGCAGTCAGTGCGTCCACCTGGACGTGCCATTACTCCCGCCGACAATCGATTGCCAACGTTTGTCAGTGGTGTAGGTAGGTGTAAGCGTAGGTAGTTCCCTATTCCAGGGAATCTTACGATTATGGCAATGTGTCGCTGGCCTACATCGGGAGGTAACTCGATGCTCAAGCCGAGTTGGTGGTCGCCGCAGAGCGAATGGTGTGGTGACCCGGCTGCGTTCGCCGGACGCTGACCGCGCGACTGGTGGTGTCTGAACGTTGGTCGGGCTGATGGCTCACGACGCCCGAGCGGCGAGGTAGTCCAGCAATGAGAGGGTGAGGATGCAGACCGGACGCCCGAGCACAACCGCGATGGCTGTGGCGCAATATCGCGCCTACCACCAGCTCGCCGACGAGCCA
The DNA here is from genome assembly GCF_015477775.1 of Nocardia abscessus. GTDB lineage: Bacteria > Actinomycetota > Actinomycetes > Mycobacteriales > Mycobacteriaceae > Nocardia > Nocardia abscessus_A. The sequence continues at coordinate 26,490 of NZ_JADLQO010000028.1, forward strand.
CGGGTGTTCACCGATCCTTTCGCTGTGAGAATTCTCGGTGAATCCGTCTTAGCTGAAACGGAGTTCGACCACGGCCTGGACTGGGACCTGGTTCGTCAAAGGAGGTTGTTCATCAATGCACGCAGCCGATTCGCAGACGACACCGTAGCGGCCGCAATCTCCAGAGGCACTGACCAGGTGGTGATCCTCGGTGCCGGACTCGACACGACGGCCTACCGCCATGGCAGCGCACAGGCGCGAATCTTCGAAGTAGATCACCCCACCACACAGGAGTGGAAGCGACGCCGCTTGTCCGGAGCGCGAATGGCGATTCCGAACTCGCTGACCTTCGTTCCAGTCGATTTCGAGAACACCACACTGGCCACCGGGTTAGCAAGAGCAGGCCTCGACAGCAATCGCAGTGCCGTGTACGTCTGGCTCGGCGTTGCCGTCTACCTCACGAGAGCGTCGGTCGACGAGACGCTCCGATACATCGCCAGCCACGCCAAGTCCGAGGTGGTTTTCGACTACTTCTACCCGGTCGCCGCGAGTCCCGACGATCTCACGGCTGCCCAGGTGCAAGCACGTGCCGATCGCGTCGCCGCAGCGGGCGAACCGTGGCTGACTTTCTTCACCGCAGACGAGATACGCGACATCTTGCAGGACTTCGGCTACAGCCATGTCGAAGACCGCTCCGCGATCGAGCTGCTTACCTCATACGGCGTCCCCGTCGGCTCTCGTGCCACGGATTCGGGACCCCATCTGGTGTATGCCTGTACGGCGTGACAGCGCCACACTGCCCCTCCGGTCGCCGCGGATCAGTTTCCCGTCACGGTAGGTGAGCAGCATGTGGCGGGACGAGCAGCAGGTGAGGTGAGGGGGGTGTCAGACTTCCGCGTCGGTTTCATCGCAAGGAACGCGGTGCCGTCTTAGCGCGCATGCGCCGGCTGTCGGTCACCTGTCGACGCGGAAGCTGCCAGTAGATCATGGAGTACGGACCCATCCAGTCGTGACATGAAGGATATCGGTTCTATCTGTCCGACTCTCGAACGGGTCAATTGCGGCCGTTGCCGATCTTTTACCACTGTGCGGCCACCGCCAGGTGTCGCGGCGTTCGGTAGCGCGCCGATATAGCAATGCGATGGATGCCGCTTTCCGATGCCCGGCAACAGTGGCTGGCCTGAGTGTATCGCAGACAAGGCTGGCCGATTCTGCCGTGGGCGATGTGAGTGTAGAGCAGTCCCGTGTTATCGCCCGAATGCAGTCAACAACCGACGGAAAATATACCCAGCCTGGGTGAAATTTGCCGATATATGTCGGTGGTGCTGACGGTCCGGGGGCCTTTCTGCAAAATGTGTACAAAGTGGGTACCCCAAGAGCGTTGACACGTACATCTTGCTGTCGAAGACTGCTTGTAGCCCGAACATTCGGTACTCGATCGGATATCCCGGCAGTAGCTGCCGTAGGAATCGGCTCGTTTATAGATGGGTAAGGCTGACAATGGCCGGGGGCGGTGGGCAATTCGCGTGCGCCGTAGCTGCGCTGTGTGCTGCACGTGTACGAGATGTTCTTCCATTCGCTGTCGGTCGATCACTGAAGCTCGGTGTGAAATGTGATCAGTTCATATCGAGCGGCCACCATTTCGATGTACGGACAACGTGCGTCAGTAATGAAAGGAATACCTAACTCATGGACATTCTCGCCCTGGCCTATGGAGTTTCGAATCTCGCCTCGAGCGTTCTGTCGATCCTGGCGAACGGGATCTCGCTTCTGCACTCGTTCGGCGTGATCTAGCGCTGCGGGCGGGAGCCAGCCCGCACGGTGCGGGCCGGTTCCTGGAAGTCTCCACGGTTTCCCGGGCTCATCGCAGAGCCCGGGGATCCGCGAAGACTTCACCGTCCGCTGCTGCGCTGTCTACCGCCAATGCTTCTCGATCATTGGAAAAGGAATTCCATTGCGATGCTTCATTACTCGCTTCGTGACCGAGGCCGGTGTGGTGCTCGGCTGCGTGCAGGTCGCTGCGCGAGAAGCCTTTGTTCATGCAGTTGTGGAGGTCAGTGCATGAGAAGGCATCGCCGCTGCCCTAGGAGTACACGAGCCGGTGCGTGGGGAGCGGTGGCCGTGACCACCGCTGCTGTGATGGCGACGGGCGCCGGCGCTGCAGCCGCAGACGAAGGGGCCGTCCCGCTGCCCGGCTGCCCGGCGCTGCTGGTGTTGGGCGTGCAGGGTACCTCCGAGTCGTCGCCGACCGCCTCTCCTACGGCGGATTCGGGGATGCTCGGCCGGGTGTTCGCCGCGATGCTCGCTGAGGGAGCGAGCGTGGACCGCGTCTACATTCCCTACCCGGCATCGTTCGGTGGTGCGCTGGGCACCGGACCGGGTACCGACCCGTTCGCCTCCTCGACCGATCAGGCGCGCGCTCGACTGGACGCCACGGCAGCCGAGATCATGGACCGCTGCCCGCACACACAGATCGCGGCAGCGGGATATTCCGGCGGCGCCGCGGTGGTGTCCGGCTTCGCACAGGACATCGGCGCAGGTATCGGTCCGGTGCCTGCAGATCGAGTGGCCGCGATCGCGCTGCTGAGTGATCCCACGCGACCGGCTGGGACAGGGCCGATACCGGGTCTGGCGGGCCAGTCGTCGCCGAGTGCCCCGCCGGGCACCGACGGCACGCACACCGGACAGGTGCGGCTGTCGCCGGTCCCGGGCAGCGGCGGCATCGCCGACCGCGGCACCGACTTCGGTGCCCTTGCCGGGCGAGTAGGCGAGTTCTGCGCGGCGGGTGACTTGGCATGCGATGCGCCCGGTCATGCCACAGCGCTGCGCACGGCAGCCGGACTCGCGGCGCAGGCCGACCTGCGTGACCCGATCGCTGCGGCAGGCAGCTTGGCAGGGGCATGGGGTCAGACGGTGACCGAGGCGAGCAATGTGGTGTTGCTGTCGGATGTCACCGTTGATCCAGCTGGCCAGGTGAATTACGTCCCGACGCAGACCGTCTCGCAGCGGCTGGCGGAGGCGGCGGATCCCCGCACGCCTGCGGCGGCCGCGGAGCAGACCCAGGCCGCAGCGGACAGAGTCGGTCAGATCGTCGGCGCGATCGTTGCCGACCCGCTAGGGCAGATTCCGAGGCTGGTCAATCAGATCGGCGCGGCGGTCGGCGCGGAGGTCGCGGCGAACGCCGACCTGCTGAATCCCGCCACCCTGTTGCACTACGCGACGGTCACTGTCGCGCACACCGGGTACGGCGCCAACGGCCAGACCGACGAGGCAGCCGACTGGTTCGCCGCAGCCTCACATGATCTCTTGGGGAACGGGCAATGAGTGCCGAAGCGCAAGGCCGCACGCGATATGTCCTGAGCTCGAGCCTCATCGCCGCACCGACGACCGCAGCCGATGTCGTTGCGTCACCAAAGCGCATTTCGGAAGGGCTGCCCGACCAGTCCGGCGCGGCCCGGGCTTCGGTTTCTCCGGCGTCGATCTCCGCTGCGACGAGGGGGTGCGCACACAGCAGGGACGGGTACTCGTATGCGGCATCCGCGCCGCTGGCCCGCGGCCGAAGAGATGTGCACGGGCGCCACCATCGAGCGGCGGAACCACGATGAGCGCCTCCGAGGACGACCAGCCGCGCCACTACGATGATGGTCATTGCAGACCAGACCGGTTAGGGCTCTACGGGCTAGTGCCCGCAGACGGTCTTCTCGCGTCGGGGCCGCTCGGCGCGGAGCATGAACTCGCGCAGGTCGAACGCCGCGATGCCGACCCGGCGACCGAATTCGATCTGCTGCGCAGGATCGTGCGGGCCGCAGCGGTCGCCAGCGTAAGCGAGGGAGAGTTCGTCCGTCGGCTGCGCACGCCGCGCATGATGCTGCAGCCACGCTTCCACGCGAATGATTCGACGGTCGCAGGTTTCTCGCTGCGCGATCCGCGCACAACGCTTCTGCGACCGGAGGTATCAGACGCGGAACTCGGTGGCGATTGCTTGCTGCAGGTGCTGCGCCTGGATTGGGACTCCGGCGAACAGGCGCGGTTGGAAGCGGCGGCGGAGTGGCGACACGTGCGCATCATGGGCCGATGGGAGCGGGAATCAATCCTGTTGACCTCCCCGGCGATGTGGCAGCGAGCGCTGGTAGATGCCGCGCAGTTCAATCACCACCTGCAACTTTGCGAGGCTGCGGATCGCCACAGCTGGCAGTGGGCGGCCACCCGAGTCGCCGGTGTTCTCGCGATCTGGTCGCTGCGCACCGAACCCGCCTCCGGTGGGCCGTTGGCCGCGGCATCCGAGCAGGTTGCCCGATCCGGCATCGCCCGGGGCAGCGGTCCCCGCTCGAAGACGGACGGGGCCCCTTCGGCCAGTCTCGCGCGGACGGCGTATGTGCTGGCTCAACAATCGGCCACAGCCCACGACGCGGCGCGCGAGACGCTGTTACTCGCGCAGTTGTCCGCGTCGGTGATGCTCATCGCGAAGGCCCATCGCCGCCGCGGCGAGCTACCGGCCGCGATGCGGCTGGCAGAGCGCGCCTTGTCGCCACTGGCGGAGGTCGAAAGGTTGATGCGCGAGCGCATCGATCGGCTCCCGCCCAACGACGATGCGGTAGGCGAGTAGATGCCGCAACAGCCGACCAACACGATCTCGGCCGCCCTGCACGCCGCGCGCGCCGTCATCGACGACAACGACGCTGAAGCAGGCGGTCTGGTCGTCATTCTGCTGCGTGAGGGGCATCCGGTGACCGTGCTGCGACAGCTGCGGGGCGAGATCGACCTGGCGACGATCACAGCAGCGGCACGGTCGGCGAGCGCTGCGGTGGTGATCGTCCTCGGCACACCGGCAGCACGGGGGATCGGACCGATCCTGATGCGTCTGGACGAGCTGGTGGCGCAGCTGTCGGCCGCAGGGATCAGCGATCCGGTCGCAGTGCACGTCCCCAGCCTCGACGGTGACCAGGACACCGTCGTGACGGCCTTGATCAACACCGGCGACCGGGTCGTGCCCGCCCTGGGTTCGAACCGCCGTGCCCGCCGAAAGGGCCGGATCTCTGCGCTCCTCGGGCGCCGCCGCCCAAGCCGCGAGAGCGGGAGATCGTGATGCATTGCGACACGAAGAATCCGGATGACGACACCTCGCCGAGGCAGTGGCAGACGTTGAGCAGTGTGGTCACAGCCGCCGCGGCGGTCCCCGCGGCCGCCGTCGGATGGGCGACGATCTGGTCGCCGAACCCCGAACCGTCGCATCCGCCGAGCAGTACCAACACCGTGATCCTCGTGCCCGCCCACTCGGGCGACAGGGTGGGCTGTGGAGGCGCGGCTGAGGGCGTGATCCGCCTGGCCGTGCGGGTCACCGATAGTGGGGTGGCGCAATGAGCGCGGATCTGTTGATCCTGGCCGCCTTCGCGGTCGCGGCGGTGAGCATCAACGCCGCGATCGGCGTGGCCGCCCCACCACCACGACCTACGGCCCCCCCACACCGACACCGGTGTGCCACCGGAGCGCAGCGGGAGCTGACCATGCTGAACTTCGTATCGGTCTATCCGGTTGTCATCGCGGTGGGCACGGTGATAGGCAACGTCGCGCTCACCATCGGCGGCCATCAACCCCGATGTGCACGTCAACGCTGCCGCGACTGCCCGCGCACCCGCGCGAGGAGCCGTCGATGATTCCCTCCGGCCCTCAGAGCTCACGGCTCGAACAGACCTCAGCCGCGGCACCGGCCGTGGGGAGCGATAGTCCTCGCCCACCGAAAGAAACAGCGTGGGTGCTGGTGCAGACATTCCTGCCCGGCTCGCCGCGATCGGTGGTGGCCGAAGGTGTCTATCCCCGGCGATTCTCGCGAGTCGCGCGAACCCGCGCCGCGGGTAGTTCCACAGTGGCGCAGCATATTCCCGCGATCATCGAGCAGACCGTCACCACCGGTGAGCCGCAGGTGCGCGCACTTTACCCACCCTCGGGCGAACCGATGCGAGTGTTCGCCGTCCCGGTCCTCGGCCCGAACGATCACGTGTGGGCAGTGCAGCTATGGGCCGGCCCGCGCGATGCCGCAGCGCCGCTGCGACCGGAGGTCGGCGCCATGCTGTGGACCGCATCCGGTGGCGGACTCGTCCACACCACCAGCGCACTCGAACGGATATTGGACAGCGACTCGATGCGGTCGACTGAGCGCACGCTGCCGGACCTCATGCGTCATTTCGAACGCATCGAGGACCGCACCGCATTTCTGCACCTCTTCGGCGACACCCACACCCCGAAATTGTGGTCGGGCACCGCCATCACCGCAGGGGTGATGAGCCAAGCGCGGCTGCATGTTTCCATTGCCGCCTGCGGCAGCGGTACTGGACGCACCCGCACCGTCCAGGCCCTGGTCCACGACATCAGCGACGCGTACCCCGTTCCTGCCCCCGGAATAACAACGCGGCTGATACGAACGGTGCCAATTCCTGTCCAGCACGCCGTGGGCGTGGTGGACCTACGCACCGGCCTACTGCACGAGTGGGTCTCCCAAGGCCCACCGCCGCTGGACCGGTGGCTGCACCAGATACCCACGATCCACCCAGACGACATCACCGGGCTGGCCGCCCTACGCGCAGAGTTGCTAGCCGGGACCGAATACGCCCGAAATCACTGGCGGATGCGCTGGGACGACGAGGAGGACTGGGTTGTCGTCGCGGCCCGCTGGACTGTCCTGACCCGCGGGGACGCGCCTCAGGCAATGGTCGATGTGCGGCTGTCCGCGCCACGGCGCACACGATCCACGCCACGGCCTGACCCCGAGCAGCAAGCAAGCAACCCGCCCGGCTCGAAGCCTGACCACGCAGAGCGGGTCCTATGAACACTGGTCACGCCACACCGCAGTTACCGCCACCAGTGCGCGCCGAAATAGCCCCCGCACAGGCCCCGACTGGCCCACTGGCGCGGCACCTCCTGACCGATAGCCGCCTCACCGTGGCCGCCGGCGCACGCCGCCATCAGCACCCTCCATGATGCGGCCGCCGGTCGCGCCTCCACAGGACGAACCGGCGACAAACGAAGTCACGGGGCCCAGCTGCGACAAAACGAACTGTCGCACCAAACATCGGAAAACGGCTGGAGCGGGTATCGACAGCTGAGACAAGTGAGGCAACAACTATGAACTCACCGGATTCGCGACAAACCATGGCGAAGGTTGCGATCGTCGGCGCCGGTTTCGGCGGGCTCGCGGCGGGAATTGCGCTACGCGAGAATGGGATCGATGACTTCCTGATCTTCGAGGAGGCCGACGATGTCGGAGGTGTTTGGCGAGAGAACACCTACCCTGGATGCAACTGCGACGTACCGTCACATCTGTATTCGCTGACCGCACAACCGTATCGCGGCGAGGTCCGCTATCCGGGACAGCGGGATATCTTGGACTATCTGCGCCAGGTCGTCGGTGACCACGGGCTGCGCCCGCATCTGCGTCTGCGCACCGCCATCGCCCAGGCGGCCTTCGACGAGGACACTGGTCGCTGGCGGCTCACCACCGCCCAAGGACATATCGTCCACGCCGAGATCGTGATTTTCGCTGTGGGGATCCTGCACCGCCGGCATCTGCCCAACATCCCCGGCCGCGACACCTTCGGCGGGGATTGGTTTCACTCCGCACAGTGGGACCACACCCGAGACCTGCGGGGCCGACGGGTCGCGGTCGTCGGCACCGGCGCCAGCGCCGTGCAGTTGGTCCCGGAACTGGCGGCGATCGCCGCGCAGGTGCGCGTGTTCCAACGAACTCCGACCTGGGTGCTGCCCAAACCCCGCCCCGAGTTCGGATGGCTCACCCGCACGCTGCTGCAGCGGATCCCGATCACCCACGAGCTGTATCGCGCACTGGTGTATTACATGGCAGATCTGGTGTTGGCTCCGGTGATGACCGGCGGATGGTCGGCGCGCCCTGCCGAATGGGCCGCCCGTGCCTACCTGCGCTGGCAGGTCCGCGACCGGCGGCTTCGTGACGCGCTGACTCCACAGCACCGTATAGGCGCCAAACGCATACTGCTGTCGCGCAGCTACTATCGTGCGCTCGGCCGCGACAGCGTCGAGCTCATCACCACCGCGATTCACAGCGTCACCCCGACCGGCATCCGCACCGAAGACGGTGTCGTGCACGAGGTCGACACGATCGTCTATGCCACCGGGTTCCGCGCCACCGAGTTCCTGGAGCCGATCCGAGTCGTGGGCCGCGGCGGCATGCTCCTGCACGAATACTGGAAGAACGGGGGCGGAACATTCCTCGGCCTGGCCGCGCCGAAATTTCCCAACGCCTACTTCCTGGCCGGACCGAATACGTTCAACGCTGCCGGCTCCAACATCGGCATGAAGGAATCCCAGCTGCGCTACATCATGGCCGCGATCCGGCTGCGCGAAACCTCCGGCGCGGCCGCGCTCGAGGTCAGGGCCGGCGCCATGGCGACTTATGACCGGTGGCTGCAGGCGGCAATCGCTCGAACCGTTTGGTCGACCGGGGGACCGAGTTGGTACAAGACCGCCTCCGGGCGGGTCGTCACGCCGTGGCCGTCGACCGCCCGGGCGTATGCGCGGATGACCGCCCGTGATCCTGCCCTGGACCTCGGCCCGGTGCCGCTGCGTGGACGCGCACCCGCGCAACGCCCCACCGGCCCAGCGGTCACTGCCCGACGCGCGCACACCCTCCCACGCGCATCACACACCGCCACGCCGTAACCGCCAGCCGCGACGGCATAACCACCCACTCTCTCTCCACCGAATCGAGGACTTGTCATGACCACATCCGCCGCGCCCGATGGCCGCGCCTACTGGCATTCCATCCACTCCACCCGCACCCACAGCCCAGCCCCCGCAGCCTTGCGCCACACCCTCGCAGGCACCGGAACCCTCGACCAGCGTCGGGTCCGCGACATCATCGCCGCACTCGATGACCGTCCCGTGCCGGGCCGCAGCTACACCGACACCGCCCACCACGGCTACGAACTGATGGCCCAGATCGTGGCCGCGCTCGGCGGCTCAGCCACCGACATCGCCAGCAATTTCCCACTCCTGTGCGCCATCTACGACTCCGCCGCCATCCACGCCCCACGACTGCTGACCGTGCTGCACGGATTCAATCTCGGCATCGCGCCCATCCTGCGCTTGGGCAGCGGATCCGACTACCAGCAGTCCTTGCTGCACGCGCTCGAGGACGGCACCGCCAGCGGCGCGTTCGCAGGCACGGAACTCGGCCACGGCACGAACCTGGCTGGTCTGCAGACCGAGGCGATCTGGCAACCGCAGCAGCGTCGATTTCTGCTCCACACCCCCAACGCTGCGGCGATCAAATGGATGCCGAACATCGCTGATCCCGCCGTCTCCAAGATCGGGATCGTCCTTGCCCGCCTCTTCGCTGCGGGCACCGACGAGGGGGTCTGGCCGTTTTTGGTCGTGCTGCGCGATGCCGACGGCGAGCTCACCGACGGCATCGAGTTGTCTGCGCTGCCTCCGTCGGTGGGTGGGCCAGAGATGGATCACGCGGGGTTCCGATTCGTCGAGAAACCGCTGCCCGCGGAGTCGCTGCTGTGCGGGCAGCTGGCCCACTTCGATGACGAGGGCCGGTTCCACTGCGCTTTGAGCCGACACCAGCGCTTCCACGCAGCTATCGGCACCATCGATTCCGGGCGCGCTCTCTACGCCGGCGCGGCGCTGGCCAGCGCCCGGGCGGGATGGAGCATCACCACCCGCTACGCCCGTCAGCGGCTGACCGCTGGCGGTGTCCTACTCGGTGACCGTGACGGCATCCAACGCGATCTGGTCTCCGCGGCCGCGCGCATCACCGCCGCCACCGCGTTGAGCAACCTCACTCGCGCCCGGTTCACCACCCGCGACGGCCGCGTACCGGATCCGACTGCCGCGCCGATGGCGATGCTGGCCAAACCCCTGGCCACCTACACCGCACGCGACGTGCTGACAACGTGCCGTGAAATCGTTGGTGCGCAGGGTTTATCGAGCATGAACTACTTCGGGGATTACATTGCCCGGGTGGCCGGGACGGTCACCGCCGAGGGCGCCAACAGCGCGTTGTTGGTGGCGGCCGGTCGCAGTATCGAACTCGTCGCCGCCGGTCGCGCCCCCCGATATACCGATATCTCCCACCTGCGGGTCGTCGACGAGCGCGCACCATTGCCGTGGTGGAACGCGATGCTGCGCGAGCGGGAGGAGGCGATCGTCGCTGCTGCGCGAGAAGGCGCACTCACCGGTGGCGGCGTCGTCGGAGCCGACACCGCCGCCACTGAGGTGGCGATCGCCGTGACCGACCGGCTGGCCTCCGACGCTGTGATCGCGGCCGCCACCGCCACCGACGACCCCGAAGCCGAGGCCATCCTGCGGGATCTGGGTGCTGTGTTCGCGCTCGAGCGCATCAACGCCCACGCCGCCTGGTATGCCGCCCACCGGCAGCTGCCGGCCAAACGTGCCGGTGAGGTCCAGCGGCAGCTGACCGACCGCTACGCCGCGCTCGCAGCACACCTGCACACCACCGTGCTCGATGCCTTCGGTGTCCCGCCCCTGCCCGCGCTCATCGACCAGCCCGACTACATCGCCGCCTGGAGCGAGCAGTTGGGTTGGCGCACCGAGGATTTCAGCGAGGTCACCGCCGAGCGGGCCAGCAGCGCGTCCGGTCCCCGCAAGGCCTGACCGTTTCGGGTTTCGATACGCCGAAGAGGAGAGGTGGGCAAGTGTGGAGCTGGAGCCGCACTGTCGTCGAGCACGCTGAAGCGGCGTCGTTCACCGCTTGGAGATATCCACCCCGTCAGTACGGAACACACAACTGCTTGCCGGACTGCAACTCGGCGCGATTGTCGACACCTCGCCGTGGGCGGCGGGTGCGGATTCGGAATATTTGGAGGCGGCTTCTCCGGCACGGACGGTGCGAGGTCCACAACGACGAGCGTGTCGACGTCGATGAGTTCGGTCCTGCTGCGTGAGGAGACGGCCGGTTCGGGATGTCCCCGTCGCTGGGATCGCGCCGGGACTGGCCAGAACAAGTCGAAGGGGCTGATCGAAGAGCGCCCGACGCGCGTGCGTGCGAGCCGTCCCGGCCCACGAGGCCGGGGCGGCTGGACCCGCCAATGCGAGCGAACCCGACTTCGGCGGCGCGATCACCTCTGTCGCCGACTATGGTTCACAGGCGCGCCTACACGGCCGCGGTCTTAGCGGTGTGGTCGCCTGAGCCTGTGACACAGTGCGCAGACAACACCTCGCACGCGGGCCGTTCGGAAAACGCAGAAGCGCAAACCTCAGCGTGTCGAGCCGCCGAAGCCGAAGTTCGCACGACATGGCCCGCTTGGAACCAATTCTGAAAGAGCGAGGAGTGAAGACCGAAGTCGAGCACTGGCTCTCTCGCTCCGCTTCGAGGGACGTCGGTGGTGTCTCCATGGATACGCCGGATGCCCGATCCAGGGCTAGCCAGTATCTCAGACCTCGGTGGCATCGCCCCTGATGACTGATCTGATGCTGCTGGAGGATTAGACTCAGCGCGAGAATTGAATCACGCACGCCCACATCATGTCTCGCGATAGGTGATGTTGTGCACTGACCTCCCGGCCCGAACCGAAGCCCGAATGGTCCAGCGGTTGCCACGTCTGGAAAGGCAGGGGAAGTCAGCGCACGCGGATCCGGTGCTGCCTCCTCCGGGGGCAGGAGGCAGCACCGGCAGGAACTCGTCGGTGGGGGTATCGGCCGGGAAGGCCCGGCGCAAGTTGAGTTCCCGTCTTCTTCTGCGCAGCAGAATTGTTTCTGCCGAATTCCACGATACTCGCTTCCGATCGCGATTTGTCAATGCCGTTAACACACCCACCGTGGGTGACTTTTCATGCTGCGCTATAAGCAGATAGCGAAATGTACCCAGCCTGGGCGCATTTCCTGGAAGCGGCACGCGGGTAAGCCGCCGAAGGTCTGGAGATGCTGCCAAAGCTATGGATAGCAGCGCAACCCGTCGTTCAGCGGTTCAGCGGTTCAGTGGTCGATGCTGTTGGGGCGCACGTCGCCCCACCGATTGTGAATCTGGAATCTTTTGTCGTTGCGGTTATCGCCTCGGCGACTTACAGTACGAATGCGCCCCTTGGATGGGGGTTTCCCGGTATCTCGCTGGTGGCGGAACCGGATGTGGCGTCGTTTTCCGTGTGTCGGCAGTGGCCGGCACGTGAGCGGCTTTCGGAATCGCGTGTATTCCAGCGTGCATGTATTGGTCGTATTCGATCATCGGCTGCGCCTTTGTTGCGGGTGATCTTGCCCGCCCATCCGGGGCTGCACGCTCGCTGTGGTGCTCGCGCGCACTCATCGAACGAGGGGTATCGAAGAATGGACACACCCACGCGACGGCATCTCGCCCGAGCGGTGGCGCTGAGCGCACTGCCGGTGGCCATGGTGGTCGCAGTCGCCGGAGTTGGCGCTGCTGATCCGGGGCAGGGCCTGGCGCCGGTGAATCAGCAGAGTCAGCTCACTGCCGACGCGGGCGTGACTGCGCCGCCTGCGGAGTCAAAGTTTTCCACCGGAGTCGAGGCAGTGCCTATCCCGGCGCCGATGCCTGATCCGGTGCCCGACATCACCCACCAGGTCCTCGACGCGATCACCTCGCTGACGGAGGAACTGGTGGGCGCCCTCGCCGAGGCGCTGCCGCGGCCTCTGTGGCTGGGATCCGGACGATGAGGCTTCCCGTCCGGGCAGCAATCCGGCGATCCCTTGCAGTGTCGGTGAGAAAGTCGCGGCGGGGGATCGCTGCGGACGTTGTGTTCGCCCCCTTCTCGCCGCAGACAGCGGGATCCGATCACGGGTTCATGCCAGCGCGTTCGGCGCCTTTCGAGTCGGGTTCGAGGATCTGAGGACGATATGACTGTTCGACGTCAGCCGATGCTGGCTTTCGCGGCGACAGCAGTGGCCGCCGCGCTGGCTGCGGGGCCTGCGTATGCCGCGCAGCCTGGGCTGGAATCACCGGGCCAAGGACAGCCCGGTTTGAGCACGACACCTCCTGCACCGGCACCGGCACCGGCACCTGCGCCTGCGCCGCCGGAGGACACACCCACTGTGGTGGATCTCCTACCCAAGCCTGCGCGACCGCGCCCGAGCCAGCAGACGCAACCGGTGGTCACGACCCGTCCGCCGGCTGCAGCACCGGCACCCGAGCCCGAAGCGGACTCTGGTGAGGCAGAAGCTCAGCAGGCGCAGCAAGCACCCGCGCCTGAACCGGTCGCGCCTGGTGTGCAGCCGCGGACGCTGCGGTTCGGCACGGAGACGGTGGCGGTGCCGGAGTGGGTTCCGCCGGAAGCTCAAGCGGTCGCACAGGATCTCGCTGATACCGCCGAGTGGTGGATCGCGGCGGGTTTCGACGCGGCGGGACTGCCCATCGATCAGTCCGATCGGCGCGCGGCCGCGACCATGGTCGGCGGCGTCGCAGGCTGGAGCGTCGGGGCCAACGCGGGCGGGTTCGTCGGCGGCTTGACCGGCTGCGCTGCGGGCATGGCGGTCGGTGGCGTCGCTGGCGGTGTGATCGGTGGCGCTGTATCTGGCGGTGCCTTGGCGCCGTTCGGGGCGTTCGCTGGCGGCTTGGCCGGGTGCATGGCCGGCGCGGCGATCGTGGGCATCCCCGCCACGGTCGCCGGAGGAGTCGTCGGCGCCAGCATCGGCGCGGCAGCGGCCGCGGCCCTCGGGTCCGACACCCACCTCGACCCCGCCGAGCCGCCCTCGGACCAGACCACCGACACTCCTGCCGCGCAGCAGGATCCGGACACGACGACCGTCGACGAGGACGTCGATGCGTCCGCCGGGACTGACGAGGACTGCGCGTGATCACGCCGCTGCGGCGGCTGCCGGCTGCGCTGCGGGCATGGCGGTCGGTGGCGTCGCTGGCGGTGTGATCGGTGGCGCTGTATCTGGCGGTGCCTTGGCGCCGTTCGGGGCGTTCGCTGGCGGCTTGGCCGGGTGCATGGCCGGCGCGGCGATCGTGGGCATCCCCGCCACGGTCGCCGGAGGAGTCGTCGGCGCCAGCATCGGCGCGGCAGCGGCCGCGGCCCTCGGGTCCGACACCCACCTCGACCCCGCCGAGCCGCCCTCGGACCAGACCACCGACACTCCTGCCGCGCAGCAGGATCCGGACACGACGACCGTCGACGAGGACGTCGATGCGTCCGCCGGGACTGACGAGGACTGCGCGTGATCACGCCGCTGCGGCGGCTGCTGGCGGTAGCCGCGATCACCGCGACAACGACGGCGGCTGCCGTGGCGGCAGCCGCGCCGGGCACGTGGGCACAACCAGCCACCGGCCGAAACTGCCCAGCGCTGTTGGTGATCGGCATTCAGGGGGAGGGCCAGGCCGCGGCCGACGCTGCCCCCGACACCGACTCCGGAGTGCTGGGTCAGGTGTTTCGTCCGATGCTATCGGCTGCCGCGCCGGGGTCGGTGCAGCGGGTCTACGTGCCCTGGCACGACCCCACCGCCCCAGCTGTCGCGGGCACTACAGGCGGTGGCGGGTTCGCAGCCAGTGTTGACGCCGGGGTCGCGGCGGTGTCGCAGGCTGCCTCTGAGTTCGCGTCGCGATGCCCGAGCGGGCAGGTTGCGGTAGCGGGCGCGGCGCAGGGCGCGCAAGTCGCCTCGCAGTTCGCGCAATCTGTAGCGCGTGGGGCCGGCGCTGTCGCCGCCGAGCGTGTGGCAGGGGTGGCGCTGTTCGGTGATCCCAGCCGCAACCCCTCGGCGGCATTGTTTCCCGGTCAGCCGGGCAAGACGGTGCCCGATCCGGCGCCGGGAACCAGCGGCGGCACGGTGGCCCGGCTTCAGGCGCTGCCGCAGCAGCCGTTGACCGGCGGCGGTATCGGGCCGCAACGCGGCGCGGTGGCCGACTTCGGGCCTTTGGCGGGGCGGGTGGCAAGTTTCTGCGTCGCTGGCGATTTGGCGTGTGACACCCCGGCGCAGGCCCCGATCTTGCGGGTGGTGTCCAACATCGTCGCGGCGGCCGATCAGTCCGGCGGTGACCCGCTGCGCGCGTTGGCGTCGGTCGCACAAGCGTTGGCGTTCACCGCCATCAAGACCGCGACCAGCGTGGTGAACAACGACGTGCAGGGCACGTCGTTGGCGTCGCTGTCGCTGTCCTCGCGCACGTCGCTGTCGGCGCGAATGGCCGAGGCGTCGGATCCGCGCACCCCGCTGGAGATCAACGACGTGTTCAAGGCGCTGCTGAAAGTGGGCACGATCGCGTTGAATTCGGTGATCACGGTGGCCAAGGCGGTCATCACGCCGGGCAACATCGCCGAGGTCGCCGCCGCGGGGCTGGCGAACCCTGTCGCGGGGTTGGCTGTTTTGGGGCAGAAGCTGTTGGGTGCATTGCCGCAGCTGGTTCCGCCGACGACGGTGTCTCGGCTGGTCAACCAGGCGTTCGAGGCGGTGGTCGCCAACGTCACCGACAACACCGGCCTGGTGGACACCACCACCGGGGTGAAATACAGCGACGCGATCAGCAGCCGCGGCGCCTACACCGCCAACCCCGTCGCCGCCGACGGCGCGACACCCGTGCAGTTCACCGCCGACTGGTTCGGTGCCCTCGCCCGGGATCTCACCGCCCGCCCGGCACCCACCACTGTGCCCTCGACAACTACCGCACCTCCGAACAGCGGCTGGTCGATCGGCGGCGCACCCTCGACGACCGCGCCGACGACCAGCAGCCGACCGGGCGGTGGCGGGCTGTTCGATTCCTGGCCGTCTTCGACCGGCCCCACACCGTGATGTCTGGTCGGGTCGGTGGCGTGCGGGGGCACAGGAGAGGAGGACCGTTGTCCGATCCGCGTGGTGAATTCATCGTCCCTGGCTTGTCCTCACCGCTGCCACCGAGCTGGCCGGAGTCCGACGAGCTGGACATGCTCCCACCCGACGCGCTGCTCTCACCGGACGTCACTGAGGTGGACTACACCACCTGGCTGCCCCACCCCGCGCCCACCACCTCGACCACGGAGGCCTCCAAACCGCCTGAGCCGATTGCGCGGACGAGTACTGACCGCACCCGGCCGCGGTCGCGGCGCCGGTTGGTGGTCGCGCTGCTGTCGATCTGCGGTCCGGCCGTGATCATCGGCATCGGGATCTGGGGGTGGCCCGCCGACACCGCACCGCAATCCCAGTCACCGCTCACCGGTGCGGCGTCCCCGCCCACGGCTGCGCCACCGGCTTCCTCGGTCGCGCCGGGGGCGTGGTGTGTGCAGCGTGCCGGCGCTGATCGGGTCAGCGGCAGCGGGGCGGGATCGACGGCGTCGGGGCCGGAAGTGATTCTGGCGCTGGAGTACTCGTATTACACCCGCCGTGACGCCACGGTCGTGCGGACACTGCTGGCGCCTGAGGGCCGGTTCGGCAGCGACGCGGAGATCCAAGCCGGCATCGACGCCGTGCCGACCGGCACCACCCACTGCGTGGACATCACCCCGGCCGGGCCGGACCGGTGGTCGGTCACCGTCACCGAACGCTGGCCCAACGACTCCCGAACCGTGCACCGGCAAACGATCTCGACCACCACCCGCGATACCCGCACGCTGGTGGTGGCGGTGGAACCGGCATGAGGTCAGCCGCCATGGACACCCCCACCCCCACCAGTGACCGCGCCCGCACCGCCCTCAACCGGGCGCGTGCGAGAGCGTCTGCTCGCGCGGTGGTGGCGCCGCCGCCCGCCCAACGGGCCGCGGTGTGGGACCGCCCGGTGCCGGTTGGCCGCGGTGCGATACCTGGCGGCCGACCGCCGCTGGTGTGGCTGCTGGGCGCCCACGGCGGCGCCGGAGTCACCACGCTGGAGCGGCTGCTGGCTCCCGCGGCGGACTGTCACCGCCGCTGGCCCGCCCCTATCGGCCGTGAGTCGCCGTATGTGCTGGTGGTGGCCCGCGCCACCGTCGTCGGGTTGGCGGCCGCGGATGCGCTGCTGCGCCAGCACCACGCCGGGCTGGCCGGAGACAGCACCGTGGTAGGGCTGGTCACCGTCGCCGCGCGACCCGGCCGCCTCCCGGCGGCGATCCGCCGCGACCGCGACCTCTACAGCGGGCTGGTCGAGCACCTCTGGCATGTCGACTGGCACGAAACCTGGACGCTGGCCGGACACGACGCACTCCCGGTGTGGACCCCCGGACAACCGACCCCGCCGCACACCCGCCGCGACGACGAGTTGTCCACCCCGCCAGCGGATGTGCGCGTGCTCGGGGCAGCGGTCACCGAGACCGTTGCCGCTTTGCATCACGCGACCATCACCGATAACGGAGAGTCACCATGAGCTGGATCCTGTCCGCCGCCGAACACACCACCGTGCTCGCGCAGGTCAACAACTTCACCCCCGAAGCGCCGCCGGGCACCAGAGGGCTGACGAAGTTGGTGCAGTGGCTGATGTGGTTCGTGCTGCTGTCGGGGGTGAGCGCGATCATTTTCGCCGGTGGCCGCTTCGCGTGGGAGAAGTGGCATGGCGGCATGCTCGAGTCCCCCAAAATGGTCGTCGGCGCGTTGATCGGCGGCATCGTCGCCACCAGCGCCGGATCGATCATGAACGCCATCCTCGACGTGTAAGGGTCGGGGAGCGCTCTGATGATGGAAACGGTTGTGGCGTACAAGCAGTTGCCGCCGGAGATCACCGACCAACTGCGCCAGATGTTCCAGTGGCTGCTGTGGGGCGTGGAAGTCGGGCTGATCATGCGGCTGGCGTGGGTCGGTGGCCGCGCCGGCTGGGAATACTTCCGCCCACCTCCCGGCCCGCCCGCCGCACCCGCGGAGGTGATGCGGGTGCTGCTGTCGTGGGTATTCGCCACCGTCGCCTGGCCGATCGCCGCCTCCCTGCTCATGGACCTCGCCTTCTGAGGCCCCATGCGCACGCGAAAAGGACTGCACATGAACCTTTTTAAAAGCCAGCGTTGCGCTGTGGCCGCGGTCGCGGGGGCCCTGGTGACGATGGGTGTGGCAGTGGGCGGCTGCGGCCGCGACGATCACCAGGCACCGGCATCGGTGCATGCCGACACGGATCTGACAGTGGTTCCTGCGGACGTGCACTGGGTGGACTATCAAGGTGTGCGGCTGCCGGTCGGCGCCGACGGACCCGGGCAGGTCAGCGCGGAGGCCGCGACAGGATTCACGCACACTCCGCAGGGGGCGGCGCTGGCGGCGATCGTGCACACGGTGCGGATGTCGCTGGCCCCCGACGAGCACTGGGCCAGCGTCGCGGCCCAGGAGATCGCCGCAGGCGCAGGCAAAGATGCCTGGGCCAGCTCTCGGGTGCTGCTGTCGATCCAAGGCCGCGCCGATCCCGCCACCGCGCCACGCGTGCGCGGCTACACCATCACCGACTACAACCGCGCGATCGCCCACCTACAGATCTACACCTCCTTTCCGGACGACTCGGTCGCGGTGAACACCGCGACGGTGGTGTGGGTGGCCGAGGACTGGCGACTACAGCTGCCCGACCCCTCGGCCACCGACGCGGTGGTGCGCGAGGCCACCACCGTGGACGCCAAGGTGAGACTGGAAGCCCCGCAATGACCACCGATCGACGACACACCACACCAGAGGTTCGGCAGGTCAATGGGTGGACCGTGGCGTCGGTGGCGCTGCTGGCGCTGATCCTTATCGCCGCCGCGATCGCGTTCGCCGCCCACCGCACCCACACCTCTACCGCGGGCCGGGCTTCCGTGGCCGCCACGACCAGTGCGCCGCCGGTGACGGGGGAGGGCTTCGATGTGCCGACGGTCGATGCGTTCGGCCGCCGCGTGGACATCCCCCGCAACCCGGCCGGGCAGCTGCGCGCGCAGACCGGCCCCGCACGCCAGACCAGCGACCCGGACTGGTTGACCGCGCCGCCATCGGGTTTGGCCGAGCCCGGCGGGTGGCAACGTGTGCACGGCGCGGTCGTGCCGTTCTCCACCTCCGACGGGCCCACCCGCGTGCGGGACGGGATCGCCGCCGGCTACGCCCACACACCGCAAGGCGCGGCCGTGGCCGCGGTCTCGAGCATCAACCAGGTCGCCGCCCGCCCCGGAGATCGGACCTTGGTCGCCGCCCGCATGGTGCTGACCGCCGCTGACCAGGCAGCGTTCGACGCCGGGATCGCCGCCGGGAAGCTGCCTGTGCAGCAACCGGAGTCGTTGACTCGCACTTTGGTGGCGCCTGATGCGTACCGCATCGACAGCTACGCCACCGATCTGGCGGTACTGCGACTGGCCGCCCGCACACGGACGGAGCCCACCGGCACACGTTCGTGGGTGACGGTGACGGTGGGCATGGTCTGGCATGAGGGGGACTGGCGCCTGCGCGGCAACGGCCAACAGCTACCCACCACCACAACAACCGATCTGACGGGGTGGACACGATGGTCCTGACCGCCGGTCGCCGCCTCGCTCTCACCGTCGCCGCCATCATCGCTGTGGTGATCAGCGCCGCGGGCGCGGCCGCGGCCCAACCGGTCACGCCGTCACCGACGCCCGCACCGGTCCCGGCCGAAGCCGGCACCTCGACCACCTACGGGTTCGACCACACCTGCAACGAGATACACGACGCGCTGTCGTCGATCCCCGGGTTGGGCGCGTGGACCGGGGATGTGGCCTCGGCGGTGTGTAAGGCGGGCAACGCCGCCTCCCACCCGGGCAGCGCGAT
This sequence comes from Nocardia abscessus, assembly GCF_015477775.1. Taxonomy (GTDB): domain Bacteria; phylum Actinomycetota; class Actinomycetes; order Mycobacteriales; family Mycobacteriaceae; genus Nocardia; species Nocardia abscessus_A. The sequence continues at coordinate 46,074 of NZ_JADLQO010000028.1, forward strand.
CGAGGCCACGAAATCCAAGCTGTGGGATTCCACGTTCGGTCAGGTGACCGAAATCCTGCTCGAGGGGCTGGGTGACGCGCTCACCTTGAGCACGGCGTGGGCACAGTTACCCAACGACCGCATCCTCGACGACCCTGCCACGGGAGGGGAGATGCTGTGGCAGCGGGTGGATTCCTATACCCGGCAGGTGCAGACGTGGCTGCTGGCGTTCTCGATTCTCATTTCGGCGTTGCGGATCGGGATCGCCCGCCAGCACATGGCCGCCGAGCACGCCGAAGAGGCCTTCCGCACCTTGGTGCGTTCGACCGCGACGACCTGGATCGCCGGTTTCGCCATCTTGGCCGGTGCCCGGCTGAGTGACGCGTTCTCGATGTGGATCATCAACGACTCCACCGGCGGCAACGCCCGCGGTGCGGCGGAGTTGCTGGTGCGCACCGACCGCTTCGGCGTGTACGGGCCGGGACTGGTGTTCATCGTCGCCTTGGTCGGGATCCTCGGCGCGGTGGCGATGGTCGCGTTGACCATCATCCGCCAAGCCCTGCTCGTAGTCGCCGTCGGCATCTACCCGCTGACCGCGGCGGCGTCGGGGATGAGCGGCGGGCGCGCGTCCTTCCAGCGCCTGGGTGCGTGGATCGTGGCGTTTCTGCTGTTCAAACCGGTCGCGTCGCTGGTGTACATGATCGCCTACCTCACCGCCGACACCACCAACACCACCCTCGACCAGCAGCCGCCAGCGGGTTCGGTGGATTCGGCGCATCGCGCGCTGGTGGGGTTGGTGTTGCTGTGCAGCGTGGCGTTCGTGCTCCCGGCGTTGGTGCGGTTGGTCGCCCCCGCTTTGAGCGTGATCGGTTCCGGCGGTAGCGGCGCGGCAGCCACCGGCGCCGCAGTCGGCGCCGGCATCATCGCCGCCACCGGCGGCAAAGCGCTGTTGGCCCGCGGCGCAGCGACCGGAGGTGCAGGTTCCGCCGGATTCGTCTCCAACACCAGCAGCGGCCCGACGAGCGGCGGACTTTCCGGCCCGGCCCGCCCCACCGGCGGGGGTGGCGGCGGCGGTAGTGGTGGGTCGCCGAAGCCGCTGCCGGGCCCGGGCGGTTCTCGGGGACCCGCTAAACCGTCTGCGGCACCGGCCAACCCGCCGGGAGCGGGAGGCATGGTGCGGCGTGCGGTGCATCCGTCGACAGTCGCGACCGGCGCGGGCCAGGCAGTCGAGCGCGTGAGCGACGACGTCACCGGCGGGGCCCCGCCCGCGTCGGGGGTGGCGCGCTATCGCGGGCCGGATCTGGGGCCTCATGACATTCCCCGCTGAACCTGGTGCGTCGCAGCGGGTTTCGTTCAGGAAGGAGTCGCGGTGAGTGTGGAGTATGTCGAGCGCACCTACAGTGCGGGCTCACGGCCGCGCACCGAGGGCTTGTTCGGGCTGTCGTGGGTGGCGATGATCACCGCTGGTGCGGTGATCATCGCGGTCGTGCTGACCCAAGCGGTTTTCGGGTTGCTGGCGGCGGGGATCGCCGCCGCTACGGGGACAGTGGTGACCGCGCCGCTGGTGATCCAGATCGGCGGCCGCACCGGGTACGCGCGGGCGCTGCTGCTGTGGCAGTGGTGGCGCGGGGCCCGCCGCGGCGAGCACGTCTACCGGTCCGGGTCGTTCTCGGCGATGCCCGGCGGCGCGACCCGGCTACCCGGCCTGCTGGCGCCCTCACGCATGTATGAGGGCCAGGCCGTCGACGGCCACCGCTTCGGCATGATCCACCTGCCCCGCTTCGACGAATACACCGTGGTCTTGCGGGCGTGGCCGCAAGGCGGCGAAGCCGTCGACCAGGACCTGGTGGACCAGTGGGTCGCCGCGTGGGGAGCGTTCCTGGCGTCAGTCGGGTCGGCGCCGGATGTGAAAGCGATCGTGCCGGTGATCGACACCATCCCCGAAACCGGCAACCGGCTGATAGGGGAGGTCTCCGCGCTCACCCACCGCGACGCGCCGATGCTCGCGTCGAACGTGATGTGGGAGCTGGCCTCACAGCTGGCCAGCCAACGCGTCCAACTGGAACCACGCATCGCGATCACCTTCGAAGCCACCACCCCCGAACGCCGCAAAGTCCCCGCCGAACAAGCCCTGGAGATCGGCCGCCGGCTGCCGGGCATCCTCGTCGCTCTCGCCGAAGCGGGGGTGCGGGCGGAGCCGATGACCGCTGCCCAGATCACTGCGTTCGTGCGCCGCGCCTACGACCCGGCATCTCAAGCCGACCTGGAAGCCGCCGCGACCGAAACCGACGGTCACAGCGTCACCTGGGACATGGCCGGCCCGCAAGACGAACAGCAACGCTATGACCGGCTCCAGCACGCTGGTGCGGTCAGCATCACCTGGGAGATGACCGAAGCCCCCCGCGGCGTGGTGACCGAGCGGGTACTGCAGCGGCTGCTGGAACCCAACCCCGACCTGCCCCGCAAACGCGTCGCCATCGTCTACCGGCCACATTCCGCGGCCGAAGCCACCCGCCTGGTCGACGACGACTACCGCAACGCCCGCGTCGCCGAACAGAACACCCGCGGCGGCCTGGTCTCCGCGTCCGCCAGCATCCGCGTCGCCGGGGCTGAACAAGCCCGCCAAGAACAAGCCCGCGGCCACGGGTTGACCCGCTACGGCATCCTCATCACCCTCACCGCGCCCCGCGGCGAAGAAATCCCCCGCATCGAAGCACTCGTGCGCGACCTGTCCACCCAAGCGCGGCTGAGCATCCGCCGCTGCAACACCTACCAGTCCGCGGCCTTCGCCGCCGCCCTCGGCGTCGGGGTCATCCTGCCCGAACACGCCACCGTCCCCGAAGCACTCGAAGGGTAAACCGATGGCGAAGACACCGACGCCCCCGACTGAGGCGCAGCACCGGCCTGCGGCGTCGGTTCCCGGGGGGCGCGGTCCGCGGGTGCTGACCGACGAGCAGCGCGCCGCCTTGCAGGCGCGGCAGCGGCGCGGGGGAGTGCGCGGTGCGTGGGCGGGCGTGCTGCTCTCGCGCGACGACCACCGCCGCCGCAACCTCGGCGTCCTCCAACGCGCCAAGCCGGCTGAGGATTTCGATCGTCCCGCGCTGCGGTTGACCGACACCGGGTACGCGGGCCCTACCGGGGGACGGGTGTCCGCAGTGGGGCGGCCGGCGGAATGGCGCGGCACCACCGCCCAGGTCGTCGGACTGTGGCCGTGGTCGGTCGGGGCGGGAGCACCGCTGGTCGGCACTCCGCTGGGCCCGCATCTGCGCACCGGCGCACCGGTGTGCTTCGACCCGATGAACTGGTTTCTGCGTGGTGGCTTCATCACCGCGCCCAGTCTGTTCGTGCTCGGTTTGAACGGTTTCGGCAAATCGTCGCTGGTGCGGCGCATCGTGCTCGGCGGGATCGCCCAAGGCATCACCCCGCTGGTGCTGGCGGATGTGAAACCCGACTATCGGGCGCTGGTGGAACTGGTCGGCGGCCAAGTCATCGACCTCGGCTACGGCTACGGCCAACTCAACCCCCTCGATGTCGGGGTCATGGGCAAAGTCCTCGCCCGCCTGGAAGCCGCCGAGATGTTTGAACGCGCCCAGACACTCGCCCAAGAATTACGGGCCCGCCAGATCGCGTTGATCTGCGCGCTGGTGGAACTCGTGCGCGGGCGCCGTGTCGCCGATTTCGAGGAAACTGTCATCGCCACCGCCCTGACCTGCCTTTACCGGCCTGTCAGCGAAGGCGGACGCGGATTCACCGCCACCCGCCAGCCCATCCTCGATGACCTGCTGGAGGTGATCGTCGCCGGTGGGCCGGAGCTGCAGCTGGACGCGGCAGCCGACAGCGAGCAGCGATATCAGGCCGCAGTGGTGCCGCTGCGGCAATCGTTGCGGGCGCTGACCCGCGGACCGTTCGGGCAAGTGTTCAACGGCCCCACCACCGTCGGCATCGACTTGGACTCCACTGCGGTATGCATCGACGTCTCCCACATCCCCACCGGCGATCGCAAACTCAAAGCCGCGGTGATGTTGGCCTGCTGGGGAGCGGGATTCAGCGCCGTGGAGGCATTGAACATGCTCGCCGACGCCGGGCTGGCACCGCAACGCTACTTCCAGGTCGTGATGGACGAGCTGTGGCAAGTGCTCAGCCTCGGCGACTTCATGGTCGAACGCGTCGACGAACTCACCCGCCTGCAACGCCAGATCGCCACCGCGCTGATCATGATCAGCCACACCATCAAAGACCTCCAAGTCCTCGGCAGCGACGCCGCCATCTCCCGCGCACTCGGGTTCCTCGAACGCGCACGCGCCAAGATCTTCGGCGCGCTACCCGGTGAGGAAGTCAACCGGCTCTCGGCGTTCATCCCCTTCACCGCCGCCGAACGCGCGATGGTCACCAACTGGTCAGCCCCGCAGGCGTTGACCGGCGAAGCCATCCGCCCCGGCACACCACGCCCCACCCCACCCGGCACCGGAAAATTCCTGCTCAAAGTCGGCGAAGGCCGCCAACCCGGCATCCCGTTCCTCGTCGAACTCACCGACACCGAACGCGCCACCGGCATCCACGACACCAACACCCGCTTCGCGGGCTTCGACACCAGCGGTGACACCCCATGAGCAGCAGCAGCGGTACAGCCGCCGTGCACAATCCGCAACGCGCAGAAAGCGACATGCTATGAACGGCCGAACGGCCGCAGCAACACATAGGGGCGAAATTAAATGCGCTGCAGGCAAACGCCTTACGCGCATGATGGCCCGCATTGCCATCACGGCCCGGTGTGGTGTCGGCGTGATCGCTGCTGGAGGGGTGTTGGCTGCCCATCATGGCTTCTGTGCGGTGGGTGCACGGAGTGGGCCATGAGGCCGGTCGCCATCATGGCGGTGGCCGGGCTGGTGTTCGTGTCGGCGATTCTGATGTTGCTATTGCTGATGCTCGACGCCGAGCGCGACGCAAACCGCTGCACCGCACTGCGTCCTGGCGCGGCAGGCTCATTCCCGCCCGGGACTCGGGTGGCACCGATGAAGTCGGGGACCTACCAGATCACCTCTGGTTTCGGATATCGCGAGGGCGGGGAGTTCCATCGCGGCATAGATTTCGCTGCCCCAGCGGGCACACCGATCTACGCCGCCGCCGACGGCATCGTCGCCGCAGCTGGTCCGGCCGACGGGTTCGGTACCTGGATCGTCATCGACCACAACCTCGACGGCCAGGTCATCTCGACCGTCTACGGGCACATGTTCGACTCCGACCTGCACGTACGCACCGGTGACCCGGTGAGCGCCGGTCAGCAGATCGCGTTGGTCGGCTACAACGGGCAAGTCGTGCCCAGCGGCCCGGGCGGCGCGCACCTGCATTTCGAAACCTGGCCCGGTGGCCGTTTCACCGGCGGTCAGGCCACCGACCCGCAAACGTGGCTCGACGGCGCTGCCGACCCCGGCACCGACTCTCACCCCGCGATCCCGCCACCGGCGCCCGCGTCCGGTACGCCGCTGGGCGCGGACCTCGCCGCCGCCGCGGCGTCCGGGCCGGGCGCGGAGTTGGCGCCGTTGCCTGCGAGCGTGGAAGCCCGTTTGCAGGTCGATGCGGTTCGTGTGGCTCGCGCGATCGCGGTGACGTTCCCGCAGATCACCACTATCGGTGGGTGGCGCGAATCCGATCCTTACCCCGACCATCCCTCCGGGCGGGCGATCGACGTGATGATTCCCGACTACGCCACTGGTGAAGGAAAAGCGTTGGGCGACAGCATCGCCGACTACGTCATGGCGCATGCCGGCGACTTCCACGTCGAATACATCATCTGGCGGCAGGTGTACCGCGCCGCGGACGGTACGTCGAATCTGATGGACGATCGCGGCGGGGACACGGCCAACCACTTCGACCACGTGCACATCAGCGTGACCGGCGGAGGCTACCCGGACGGCTCGGCCATCACCGGCCCCACCCAAACCCCTGGCCACGCAGGGATCGGGGGGTGTGAAGCCGCCGCCGCCACCGCCGACGGTGAACTCGCGCCCGGGTCGGTGCCGCCGGAGTTCGAGTCCTGGTATCGCCGCGCGGGAGGGTTGTGCCCGCAGATCAGCGCCGCGCTGCTGGCCGCGCAAGGCAAGGCAGAAAGCGGATTCAACCCGCACGCGGTCTCGGGCTCCGATGCTCAAGGCCCAGCACAGTTCATGCCCGACACCTGGCCCTCCTACGGTGCCGACGACGACGGCAACGGGCAGGTCTCCCCGTTCGACATCGGCGACGCGATCATGGCCCAAGGTCGCTACATGTGCACGATCGCCGCCCAGGTCGATGCCTGGATCGACGAAGGGAAAGTTCACGCCCCCAACGGGCGCACCGAGCTGTATCTGGCCGCCTACAACGCCGGTGAGGGCGCAGTCCTGGCCTCTGGCGGATTCCCCACCGGTGCACCGGATTACCTCACTCAGACCCGCCCGTACGTCGACAAGATCCTCGCCACCACCCCCGAGTTCAGTACCACGCTGAGCTGACGATACCGACAGGAGACCCCACTGATGACGAGTGCGATGATCACCGAGCTGCGACTGCCGCGTCTGCTCGCCGCGCGACCCGACCCCGCCAGGACACTCGAGCAGGCCCGGTTCGCGGTGAACCTGTTGCGCTGGCGCGCGACACTCTCCGCGCTGTTTCGTGACTACGACCGGGTCAAAGCCGATCAACACCTCACCGACAAGACCCGGGAACTGGCGCTGGTGCGTCTGCTGGACTCCATCAACGCTGTTGTCGTTCGAGAACCGCTGCACACCGATCGGCTCGAGCTGCCCAGCCGCGAGCCGCCGGCGCTGGTGGAGACCACCCAGCATTACCTCGAAGCGCTGATCCTGGCGGCCAACCGCATCCGCGCCCGCGGAGTGCTCGTCGAAGACCTGGTGCGGCGCTGGCTGTCGGAGCGCAGTTCCATCGAGGCGATCGCGGCCCTCGACGGAGACCGTCACTCCCAACTGCTCTACAGCCTCGACACCGGGTCTGTGTCGGTCCGCGACGCGGTCACCACGCTGGCATCGGCGTGGTTGTTCGACCGCGTCGACGCCCCCTCGCCCCGATGACACGCCACCGCACAGTGCTGGCCGTGCTGTGTTGTGTCGCCGCGGCAGTCCTCGCCGCAGTGGCGCTGGCCGGCCCGGACCACGGCGACCGCCCCGACACCACAAGCGCGCCGGGGGATGCCGAGCACTCCATCCACGGTCTCAGGCCGGACACTGCCGGTCCAGCCGAGGCGGCGCAACAGGCTCTCGCGGCGCTGTTCACCTGGCAGCCGGTCACCGACGCCACCACCGGGGTGGCGTTGTCGCGGGCGCGTCCCTGGCTCACCGGTGAACTCGCCCGCGCCTCGCAGTACCCGCTGGCCACCGGTGTGCGCGAACCGCCGTACTGGGCGGCCTGGCGGCGATCCGGCGACATCGTCACCGCTCACGCCGTCGCACCCGCATCTCCCGACTGCCACCGCGACGGCTGCACGGTGACCGCGGTCGTCACCCAAACCGTGCTGCACCGCGACGGCACCTCCACCCCCTACCAGGTCATGCACGTCAACGCAGCCACCCAGCACACTCCCGAAGAATGGAAACTCAGCGACTACCGCATCCAACAGTAGCCGTCCGCGTCCATCCTCCGGCCTCGATCACGAGCGGAGCGCGAGTAAAAACATTGAGCGACAACGATATTCAGCCGACCGCACAGCAGCCCGTCGCGGATGGGCTATCGCCGCGACACCGCGCCGCACCCGGTGCGGGGATCCGGCGCGCGATGCTGACATCACACCGCGCCGACCTCGCGGTTCCAGCGTTGGGACCGTACCTGCGTCAGATCCGCGAATCGATTCACCCGCCCGGCAGCAGCAAACACCTGTCGCGGGAGAAAGCCGCCACCCGGATCGGTCTGAGCGCCGCCTATCTTCGGCAGGTCGAAGACGGCACCCGCGTCCCCACGCAACAAGCGCTGCAACTGCTCGCGTCGGGCTACTCGCTGTCGGCGGCGCAGATCCGCCACATCCGCGAACTGCGGGAGCCGCCAGTTCCGCTGATCGGACTGGACACGCTGCGCGCCCGTGTCACGCAAACACCAGCCCTGCTCGAACGCCTCGACGACCTCGACCGAGCCGACATGCTGGCTGGCTACTTCTCCCCGCTGCTGCATGTGCTCGCCGCCAACCGCAATCTCGACCAAGCACTCCCCGGGCTACCAGAAACCGGGAACCTGGCCCTGTGGTACTTCACCCCCGCCGCACACGAGGTGCTCATCGACTGGGATCAGGAGGCCACCCACATGGTGCAGTGGCTCAAAGCCATTCTCGGCCAACACCGCAGCACACCCGCCGCCGGGCAGTTGCTGGCCCGCTTGCAAACCGACGAGCAGTTCTACACCCGCTGGAGCGACAGCACCGCCGTCGCCTACCGCCGCGATGCCCAGCGGCCGATGATCCTGCGCACCGGGCACGGTGAGCACATCGCCGTGAACGTCGAAACCAGCACCGTCACCGACACCCACGGATACATCCGTCTGTTCCTCGGTGTGCGCAAACCACCCCGCGGCGACGCGGCCAGGATCCGGTGACCAGGTCTATGCGCCTCGACAACGCCGGGGTGTGCCCGTCTGGACCCCGCCCCGGGACAGAGCTGCCCGGTGGGCAGACCGGTAGGCTCGCCGAAATGGTCTTCCGGGCGGGGATTCTGCTGGCGACACTTCTACTGCCGATGACATTGCTGAACGGATGCGGGCATGACATCGCCGGTACCGCGCTCCCTCGAATCGCCGACAATGGCCCCTCCAGCTACCGACGCGCGTTGAGCGCCGAAGAGCAGGCCCGTTTAGCGGTATCTGACCGGATCCGGGACCTGGATGCCTGCGGTTTCGTCAATCAGGCAGCGATCGCGACCCTCGGTGAGCCGGTCTACTTCGGGCAGGGCCAGGATTTCGACAGCTGCATCCTACGATTCAGACCCAGCATCGGCCCCAGCAGAATCTACGAAGTCGAGATCAACACCGGTCAGCGCGACAAGCAGACGCCGCCGACCATGCTCGACGGAGTACCCGTGCGATTTCGCCCAGCCGACGGCTGCATGGCCACAGTCCCCTACCAGGTGCAGGACTTCGTGATCTGGGTCAAAGGCCGAGAGAACTCAGATACGTGCACGGAGGCAACGGCATTCGTGCGAGCCGCGCTGCCGATGCTGAAAAGCACACCGCTTCGTGCGCATTCGCAGCGTGTACTCGATACACCGTTGGCTCGGCTGGACCCGTGCGCGGCCCTGTCGGTCATCGGCAAGGACCGGCCGCGGCTGCGTGTCGAGACCAATATGCGTCCGTACTACTGCGATTTCACCCTCGACAGCGACGACGAGACGACCACCCAGAAAATCGCATACACCCAGAAGACGCTCGAGATCCTCGACTGGGCCCGCAAGGACGGCAAGGTTCATGACTTGGGTGCCGGGCAACTGCAGATCAACCGAGGATACAAAGACAGCCCCATCGGGCATTGCTCAGTGGATCTCTACCTGAACATGGGTTCCCCGCACACCCGCAACTTCACCGACGACATCAGCAGCAGCGGCCCCGAGCGATGGGTAGATGTTGTCGACATGTCCACGATGGCAGGATGCGCTGCGCTGCAGCGAACCGCAGCAGCGATCCTCGAGTTCTACGGCAAATAAACCACCGAACCCTCCACGCTCCCCGCGGCACACGCTGCGACGCCGATCAACCCGGCTCTCCCGAACCGGTCGATGTGCACACTGTCGCGAGTTGGGGTGCCGGTAGTAATCGCCGAAGAAGCAACGGATATGACGTAACCGCTGGTCGAGGGGTGATCGTGCTGCGGGTGCAGCTGGTTCGCCATGATCTGCACGGTCGTTCTGTAACTTCCGCGCCATGAGTATCTGGCAAACCGGTTTGACTTCTCTGGCAGTGGCGCTGATCGCTGCGACGGTGCTCGGCACCGTCAAGTCTCTCGCTCCCCGGGCACAGAGCCGATGGTTGAGTTGGCGGCAGCAGCGCACCGCGACGATCCAGGCCCGAAGTGCCG